>CAWKHY010000001.1:0-226007 GCA_963849505.1 uncultured Acidobacteriaceae bacterium
GAGTTGTGGCGATTCAGCCAAGTGGCAAAAAAATAAATGAATGAGCCAACGGTCTCAGTGGAATCGACCAATGGCCCGCTTCTAGTAGATACGTAAACACATCGCGACCAGGGGCGGCTCATGACGTGTATCAGGCCAAGCCGAAAGACTCGGTCATTCTCGGCGGTGTCATTCTGACCATGCTTTGCGTAGGTCTCGTAGCCGCCTTGGTTCCCGCCCGACATGCCCTCGCTGCCGACCCGATGATCCTGCTGCGCGAAGAATGAGTTGAGCAAAGCAACTCACAGTCGACAAGTGAGCACTTGCCGATGCACATCGACACGATGATTAGTCCTGAGATGTCGGCTTCTGTTTACGAATGCATCCAGTCCACCTGGACGTAAAACCGGCTTGGCGGTCACCTGATCAGGCGCAGCGTAACAGCAGAGACAATAACCCATTAACCTCATGATCCGCCGCAGTGGAGGGCGGCAATCATGAGGAAAACGTCAACGAATAAGGCAAAGGGCAAGAAGAACCGACCCAAGACCAAGCTCGGTATACCGGATCTGGAACACTCGAAAGCCGCAGTCCTCCGGAGCCTTGGTTCTCCCGACTCGCGGCGCGGATACCAGCATGCTATCGATGAGTTCGTCGCCTGGTACTGTTCTGAACCACGACTGGCCTTCAACAAAACAGTGGTTTTGCGGTATCGGTTTCACCTGGAGGAGCGCGGCCTCGCGCCCGGGACGATCAACGTACGAATGGCGGCCGTGCGACGGTTGGCTTACGAGGCAGCTGACTCTGGACTGTTGAGCCCTGAATTGGCCGCCGGCATCCATCGCGTTAAAGGTGTCCGCAAGCTGGGCTCTCGTTTGGGCAACTGGCTTACAGCGGGCGAGGCGGCGGCGCTCTGGCAGGTACCCGATGGACAGACTCTTACCGGAAAGCGTAATCGAGCGATCCTGGCCATCCTGCTCGGTTGCGGGCTGCGCCGCCGCGAGCTTGCGGAACTGACGCTGGAGAGCTTGCAGCGTCGGGAGGAGCGCTGGGCCATCGTCGATCTGGTTGGCAAGGGAAGGCACATACGAACCGTTCCCGTCCCGAATTGGGTGAAAGAGACGCTCGATGCGTGGTTAACCGCAGCCGGTATCGAAAGTGGTCCGCTATTCCGATGTGTCTGTCGGGCGGGTAAACCATGGGGACACGGCATTTCAGAAAAGACGGTCTGGCACGTTGTCAAGAAGACTGCCGCGAGCATGAACATTCCACGTCTCGCGCCACATGATCTTCGGCGATCTTGTGCGCGACTCTGCCATGATTCTGGAGGCGAGCTTGAGCAGATCCAGTTTCTTCTCGGGCATGTCTCAGTGCAAACCACGGAACGCTATATTGGCTGCAAGCAGCGTTTGAGAGTCGCGGTTAACGACAGACTCGGGATCGAACCCGGGTGAGTTGTTCGGTCCGCAACTGGACGCGTAGCCGACTTATCGCCCATCTGGAGTGCACAGAACCGCCAATGTCCTGTAATCAGCGGTCGAAACTCGACGCTTCCACGCCGCTCATCGACGCAACCGAAAGGTTTTAGGGCCGCACAGGATCTTCTGTCAAATGGCGACGGTGCGTACGAAGTTACTGAAACTGCCGATTAAAGAGCTTCACCGGCTTTAAGCGCTTCGCACCAGGTTAGGCTGTCCCGCGGAATAGCGACTTGCCGCATTCGGCAGCAACAGGCAGAATGTTGGGGTGAAGGAACTGGCTCCCGGCACGCTGCTTGGGCACTACAAGATCGTGCGCCGGTTGGGCCAGGGTAGTATGGGCGTGGTCTATGAGGCCATCGACCAGAAGCTTGGCCGCCACGTCGCCGTCAAGCTCATCATTCCTCAAGAAGATCGGGCAACTCGCGCCAGCAGCGCCGTAGAGCGCTTTTGGCGCGAAGCACGCGCCGCTTCGTCGCTGAACCATCCCGGTATTTGCACAATCTATGAGCTGAACGAGGCCGGTGAGTCGCCATTCATCGTGATGGAGTTGCTTGAAGGGAGCAGCCTGGAGAAGTTATATCGCGGCCATCCCATGCCGTATCCGAAGCTGGTCGAGATGGGTGTGCAACTGACCGATGCGCTCGATGCCGCTCATCGTAGGGGCATTCTGCATCGCGACATCAAGCCGGCGAATATCTTCGTTACTCAATCGGGACAGGCGAAGCTACTCGATTTTGGACTGGCGAAGTTTGACGACGCCTCGCGCGAGGGCATAGTGGGTGCGGACGCCCCGACCGCAGGGAATCCACTCACCAGTTCGGGACTTTCGGTTGGGACAGTCGCTTATATGTCGCCGGAGCAGGCGCGCGGCGAGCCGCTGGACGCACGCAGCGACCTCTTTGGTCTGGGAGTCGTGTTCTACGAAATGGCGACGGGGCAACACCCTTTCCCCGGCGCTACAACGGCGGTGGTCTTTGATCGTATTCTGAACCACCCTCCGGTTTCGCCGAGTTCGCTCAGAGCGCAACTTCCCGCGGAGTTCGAAAATATCCTGAACAAGACGCTGGAGAAAGACCGGGAGCTGCGCTGCCAGTCCGCCGCCGAGCTTCGCGCCGATTTGAGACGGCTGCAGCGCAAGAGCAGTTCGGGCAGCGTCTCGACGCCACATGCCTCCGGGCGTCGCCTTCGCAAGTAGCGGGTTCGTCAGGAAGTCCAAGGACTAGTCGCGAGCAAACCCCGCGGATGGGCAATTGCAGTCGCGGTTCTTATCCTGGTGGCTGGCTTCGTTGGGTGGCGTTTGTGGCCGCGCCCGAAGCCCTTCGCCTCGGTTTCGGTCAACCAGATCACCAATATCGGGACGATCGAACGAATCGCACTCTCCGCCGACGGGCGCTTCTTGGCCGAGGTGAAGAACGATAAAGCGCAGCGCACGCTTTGGGTGAGAAATACTGCAACCAATACGGAGACCCAGATTCTGGGCGCATTTGCGCATGACTATCTCGCACTCACCTTGTCGCCGGATGGCAATTATCTGTACTTCACTCGCGTCGACCCGGCAAACGAATCGAGGCGTGATCTCTATGTGATGTCCGTCTTTGGCGGAACGCCAAGGAAGCTGATCGAGAACATCGACAGCGCGATAAGCTTTGCGCCCGATGGCAACAAATTTGCTTATCTCAGGTGGTTGCCTGATCAGAAAGGCGCCTTCTCCGAGATACATATCAGAGACAAAGAGGGTGGCAACGATCAAGTACTGTATTCGACGGTAGAGAAGGCGCAGCCGCCGGTATGGTCGGCGGACGGAAGCCGGGTCGCGTGGCTTCAAACAGAAGCCGGGACAACGAAGATAGGGCTGAAAGTGATCGAGGTAGCCTCGAAGAGGCTCTCGGCGGTGATGCCGCCAGCCGAGGTCGCCTGGGTGAATCCTGACGACTCCTATACGACGCTCGCCTGGCTGCCCGACAGCCGCCACCTGCTGGCGCTTTATTACAAGCAGCATACCGACCGCGCGCAGATCGGCGTCGTCACGGTGTCAACCGGCAAGTTTCATTCCGTGACCAACGACGTGAATTCGTATAGCCAGTTAGCTCTCTCGGGGAACGGACGCACCCTGGCCACGGTGCTAACCAATGTCGATTCGAGCATCGCTTTGTATGGACCTGATGGCGGCGAACCGGTTTCGACATTGCCGCTGAGGATTACGCCGAACACCATCGCGTGGGCCACGGAGGACCGTCTGCTCTATATAGTTGGAGGTTTGAGTAGCGGAACGATCGATCGAGCGACGGGAAGCATGCAGAGCTTCGATACCGGCGAGATCGCGCCGGGAGATTTCATCGCCTCCTGCCCCGACGGCCACATTTTGTTCACCGGCTTTCCAAAGGGCGGTAGCGAGCCCCGTCTCTTCCGCATGAATGCGGACGGAGGAGAGATCACTCAACTAACGACCAGCGGATTCGCGCGAGCTCCCAGTTGTTCCGCCGACAGTCAGAAGGCGTATTTCAGCACTGGAAATGACGTCAATGTTTCGCTGTGGAGCATCCCCATCGCCGGAGGGACGCCGACGCAACTGGTGCGACCGGCAAATTACGCCGAAGCGACGGTATCGCGCGATGGAACAAGGGCCGCTCTTTTCGCGCTTCGCGAACAAAAAATTTGCGCCATTGTCATGGATCTGCCCTCTGGACGCATGCAGCCGCCCTTCTTTATCGATCAGAGCCTGGCGAGGTTGTCGCGTTGTCGCCGGATGGCAGGGCTGTCGTGAGCGACGCCCCGGGATGGCGGATCTACCTTGGTGTATCAACCATTGGACGGCTCCTCGCCGCATGGCCTTTTCAATCCGGCGCCGGAGACCATCAACAGCTTTGACTGGTCACCCTCGGGCAAACAGTTGGCGGTAGCGCGGCACAAGTCGAGCTCCGACGTGGTGCTCATCACCGACCAGGCGGACAAGGAAACGCGCTGAAGGCTCGCTTTGAAGGATCTTGCGGCAGGATCGTGCGATCACTAGAGGCCGAGAGCTATCGGTAACAGTCGATTCCGCGCTCGCCCAAGTAGCAAAGCAATCATCCAGAGATTGAAATCTTTCACAACAAGTGGCCGAATAACCGGCTTTTCGGACAAATGCGTGTTGGCAATTCGCTCGTTGCGGATTTCTCAACGAGTGCAACATCTCTAGTGCCGTATCGACAGCGCTCCGCAAGCATGAATTTGCGGTTGGCGATGGAGGTAGTGCGGAGCGGTGTGGATACGGCGATTTGCAGTAAGCCGCTAGCGCGGTGGATGTATGGGGATTGAATGCTGCCTGCGGAGAGTTGAGGGTG
Source organism: uncultured Acidobacteriaceae bacterium (assembly GCA_963849505.1). Lineage (GTDB taxonomy): Bacteria > Acidobacteriota > Terriglobia > Terriglobales > Acidobacteriaceae > JANXZS01. Next base: position 4,784 of record CAWKHY010000001.1, read on the forward strand.
GCAGCAGGGCACGAGAGCGTGCTGGAGTGAGCCCTGGCTGACCGAATTCGCGCTGCGGTTGCGAACCTGACCGGGCGGTTGGATGGCTGTGGTGAACTGTGCGGAGCCGATTCGCAGCATAGGGCAGCGAGGGCGGTGTAGTCCGTCGCAGTGCGGAGTCGGGTTGGTGTTGGTATAGGTGTCGGCATCTTCTTGTTCAAGAGGTATCGAGGGTTCTGTAGTGAAGCGCGAAACCAGGGCTGTGGCGGCTCAACGGCGGAACAACGTGCGACGACGTGCAGAGTGCCGCATTTGCACTGTGGGCAGGATCGGCTGAGCGCAGACTTCTGTTGTTCTGTCAGCAACGCGCTGGATCGGCCGCGGTAGCGCAGAGACGAAGTCTACAGAGGGCCAGCGCCTGACGGCGGTTGCGGTTGGCAAGCAGTCCGAAGTGGCGGATCTTAACGAAGCCGGCAGGCAGGACGTGGAGCAGGAAACGGCGGATGAACTCGACCGCATCGAGCTTCATGACGCTGCTGCGGTTGTTGTGTCGGGAGTCCCTCCAGCGGAAGCGCACCTGGCCGTTATCGAGGCTGAGGAGTCTTCCGTTGGAGATGGCAACACGATGCGTGTAGCGGGCCAGATACTTCAGCACATGTTCGGGTCCTCCGAACGGAGGCTTGGAGTAGACCACCCACTCTCGCCGGCGCATGTCCCCAAGCAGGGTGTGAAAAGCACGTGGTGTTGATAGTTCAGCCAGCTTGCCGGCGAAGCATAGTTCGTTGCGCCGGTAGCTCTGCTTGAGGAAGGCAAGCAGCTTGCCGCGGAACATGCGACTGAGCACGCGCACGGGGAGGAAGAACCCGCGACGTCTGGTTGTGACCCAGCGGGAGTTATCGAGCGCCAGTCCGCCGGCGGGAACGAGGCAGTGCAGGTGTGGATGATGCCTCAAGTTCTGCGACCAGGTGTGCAGCACGGCAAGCACGCCAATGCGTGCGCCGAGATGGCGTGGATCGGCCGCGATCTCGAGCAAGGTCTCGGAGGCTGCCCGAAACAGCAGGTTGTAGAAGAGGCGCTGGTTCCTGAATGCGAGCGGCGCCAGTTGTTCGGGAACAGTGAAGACCACATGGGCGTAGGGCACCGGCAGCAGGCTTGATGCCTGCTTCACGAGCCAGCGATCGCGTGCCGAGGACTGACACTTGGGACAGTGCCGGTTGCGGCACGAGTCGTATGCGACAGTCTCATAACTGCAGCGATCGCAGCGTTCGAGATGAGTGCCCAGCGCGGCTGTGCGGCAGAGGCCGATATCGCGCAGCACCTTCCGCTGGTGGTCCGATAGTGCATGACCCCAGCGTTGAAGGAACTCATGCTGATGGGCGTGGAAGACATCGGCCACTTCGAGCCGATGTCCGTTCATGCCGTTCTGTTCCCTCCGTGAGCGTGCGGATGTCCGAATGGGCAGATCGTCGAGCGGACTCGCCGTAGCGTGCAGCCTGGCTTCGGAGACGTGGAGATAGCGGGAGGTGGTCTCCAGATCGCGATGGCCAAGCAGAAGCTGGATGCTGCGCAGATCGGTGCCCGCATCGAGAAGATGTGAAGCGAAGGAGTGCCGCAGCACGTGCGGGCTGAGCGGTTTAGAGATGCCCAGTTGCTTGCGCAACTCCTGACAGGCCACGCGCACCGTGTTGGCCTTCAAAGGCTGACCGGGCTCCTCTCCGGGAAAGAGCCAGTCCGTGGGCTTACGCCAGCGCCAATAGAGGCGCAGCAACTCCAGCAGCTTGGGCGACAGCATGACCTGGCGCGGAAACTTGCCCTTGCCCTCGCGGATGTTGATGATCATCCGCTTGCTGTCAATATCGGTGACCTTCAGGTCCAGTGCTTCCTGACAGCGAAGCCCGGCGCTGTAGTACAGCGCCAGTAGTGCACGGTGCTTGGTGTTCGTTGTGGCATCAAGCAGAGCGCAGACTTCTTCCCGGCTCCAGACCGTGGGCAGCTTGCGGCGCACCTTCGGCTTGATGATCTCTTGATCGAACCAGGTCTGCTTCAGCGTTCGTAAATAGAGGAACTTCAGCGCCGATCGAGCACCCTGTATCGTTCCCCAGGCAAGCTTGCGCTCATTAAGCAGATACAGCAGGAAGGTGCGAACGTGTTCGGGACCAAGCTGATCAGGTGACTTGTGGAAGTGGCTTGCGAACTCAGCAACGATCTCGGTGTAACGACGGATCGTGCGTTCGGAGAAGTTGCGCAGCCGGAGATCCTCCTGCATGCGCTGGCGTAGATGTGTCATGGACACCTCCTTCGGTGCCCAACACTCTATCCAAATGCCACAAAAGCATAACCTCCCGCGCTAGCGGGTTAGTGCAAATCGCCTTTGCGCTCATTGAGCAATGATTCAGGAAGCACATTCACCTGGAGGAGGAGTCGCCGTTCCGTAAAGGTGGCGTTCCGTTTTCTCAGTCAATTTCAACCAAGTATCTGCTACATCAGGGGAAAACATGATCTACTCTCTGCCTCTTTCGCGGATCGGTTATCCGCCACGATTCCGAGAGGGCGGCTCGAGCCTGCGAAATTGTAAAAGTCTTTTCATGTCAAACAGTTACACCCAGGATAACTAGCTCGACTGTACCGAAATTGTACCGAAAGCGAATTTTAGGCGAAACTGAGAGGGCTCCTTCTGGCAGGTGATCAACCTTAGAGAAGGAGACAAGTGGTTTTATATCAGATATTTACAGTGGTGCCGGGACGGGGGGTCGAACCCCGATGAGGTTGCCCTCGGCGGATTTTGAGTCCGCTGCGTCTGCCAGTTCCGCCATCCCGGCTCTTGGTACAGCAACTAAAAGCGTCGAATATCAGTATCGCACGGCCAGCACTTCGCTCCAAATTGAGGTTCACAAATCCTATAAGATGGCAGCAATTTCGACCGAATTGGGCCGTATTTAGAGTGCTGCAAGCCGTCGGGCGGGTCTGTTTGAACTCTCATCGATCCATGTGGATTCGTGAGCTGTATTACTCAATGCGCGCCGCGAGTTTGCGGATTTGTAACGCTCTTGACGTCGTGACGGACGTCACTGCGTCAAGGTCCGTCCGGGCTGGATCATCAAGAATACTCTCAGGTAGGATTCGGCAAATAGGCTCTTGGCCAGCTGCCACCACCGCGAGAGCGCTCTTCTCCCGGGGGCCCCTGTCGTGAGCCGAGGTCTGGCCGTCAAGTTGCGTCGCACGTCGCAGGTACTGTTCTTTCTGCTCTTTGCCTTCCTTTTGTTTCGAACGGAACTGAAGGGCGCATTGGGAGCGGGCGGCGATATCCACCTGCGCTCACCGGTACGGCTGTTCTTTCTACTCGATCCTCTGGTCGCAATTTCCAACGCACTGGCCACCGGCGCCCTTTACAAGGGACTGCTTCTCAGCCTCGTCATTCTTATTCCGACTATGTTCCTGGGCCGCTTCTTCTGCGGCTGGATCTGTCCGATGGGCTCGCTCAATCATTTCCTCGGCAACTTGAAGTGGCACACGAAGCGCGGCAAGAATCTCATCCAGTCGAACCGCTACAAGCCCTGGCAGACGACCAAGTACTACATCCTGATCATCGTGCTGGTGGCCGCACTTCTCGGCACGGGCATAGTCGGCTGGTTCGATCCATTCAGCCTGCTGGTGCGCTCCCTCGGTCTGTCCATTCTTCCTGCTCTGAATTATGCCGGAAACGCTATTTTTGCCCCTCTGGAGCATGCAAGGGCGACCTGGATCGCGGCGCCCGCAGGGGTGATTCATAGCGGGCTTCGTAGCTCGGTGCTGAGTTTCAAACAGCCAATGTTTCTGCAGGGTGCATTTCTTGGTGTTTTGTTTCTTTCTCTGCTGGCGATGAACCTGCGCGTCACACGCTTCTGGTGTCGCGCGATTTGTCCGCTGGGCGCACTTCTGGGAGTGGCATCGCGCTGGTCAATTTTTGGGCTGCATAAGGATCCCGCAACGTGCAATAGCTGCAACCGCTGCGAGATGCACTGCCAGGGAGGCGACGATCCCATTGGCGGGGTGCCGTGGCGCAAGGCTGAATGCCACATGTGCATGAACTGCACCGACGCATGCCCCCACGAAAGCCTGAAGTTCAAATTCCTTCGCAAAGAGCCCGAGGTCGTTGGAACCAGTCTCGACCGGCGGAAGGCTATGACCGGGCTTGCAGCAGGCGCGCTTGTCGTGCCGCTGATGCGTTCCACTCCGGGATTGGCGAAGGGTCGCAACGAGCATTTGATCCGGCCGCCGGGCGCGCTGGACGAGACCGATTTTCTTTCACGCTGCATTCGCTGTGGGGAGTGCATGAAGGTGTGTCCAAACAATGCTCTGCATCCAACGCTGACCGAAGCAGGTGTGGAGGGACTTTGGTCGCCAATGTTGCAGCCTGCGATTGGCTACTGTGAACCGAGTTGTGTGTTGTGCTCAGAGGTTTGCCCGACCGGCGCGATATGGAAGATTACCGCGAAGGAAAAGGGCTGGGTAGTGGGAGTGGAAGGCGGCTCAAAGCCCATCCGCCTGGGCACTGCTTTCTATGATCGCGGTCGATGCCTGCCGTGGGCGATGGCAACTGAGTGCATCGTTTGCGAGGAATGGTGTCCCGTATCGCCGAAGGCTATCTATGTCCAGGAAGCACAGGTTATTGATTCGCAGGGCAACGTAAAGACGTTGAAACAACCGCGCGTGGATCCTCAGCGTTGCGTGGGTTGCGGCGCATGTGAGTATGCATGTCCATTGCAGGAGCACCCCGCGGTGCATGTCACCAGCATTGGCGAAAGCCGTTCAAGCGCAAACCAGATTTTATTGACGAGAAAGAGCAGAAAGGTTCAATCGTGAAAAAGCATTGCAGGGGTTGGAGTATCGCAGCAGCACTACTGCTGAGCGTGCTGGTTCTGCCAGGTGTGGGTTGCAAGAAGAAGTCAGTCGATCCTTTTCCAGCGAGCGATACGGTCTCCGGCTGGCAGAAGTCAGGCGAGACGAGGACGTTTAAGGCCGAAGATTTGTGGCAGTACATTGACGGCGATTCAGAACGATATATGAAAGCCGGTGTGGTCACCACGTCGACCACCGATTACAAGTACAAGGGCAGCGTGGATGCCACGGTAGACGTGTATACGATGTCGAAGCCAGAGGGCGCGAAGGCGATCTTCGAAGCTGATCCGCCCGCGGATGCAAAGTCAGCCTCGCTCGGAGATGAGGCGCGTCTGTACGGCCAGAGCCTCATCTTCCGCAAAGGTCAGTATCTGGTGAGAGTGGTTGCGTTCACTCCGGCTCCCGGACTAGGGGACGCATTGGTGGCTCTTGGAAATGCAGTGGAGCGGAATCTCTAACTCAATCATGTCTTCGGCCGGCCTCTGCCTGCCGCAAACGCCTTTAGGAGGATTCGGAAGATGAGCAGCGAAATGGGTACCAACCGCAGAGATTTTTTGAAGACAGCCGCGGTGGGCGCGGCGATTCTGGGTGCCGATAGCAAAGGCATGCTGGCCAAGGCCGCTGAGGATTCTGGCAAAGCTAAGGTTGTAGTCGCCACCGATGACGGTCTTCGTGGCCAGGGTGCAAATCCCGAGGAGCAGCGCGTGCAAAAGTTGCTGGACAAGGCGATGCAAGCCTATGGCGGCAATTCCGTGGATGTCTGGAAGCGAATCGTGCGTCCGGGCGAAAAGGTCAGCATCAAGGTGAACACGATCGCCGGGCCGGCCCTGTCGACGCACGTCTCTCTGGTGCAGGCGATCTGCGAACGGTTGCAGCGGGCGGGCATCAAGCCGGGCGACATTATCATCTGGGACCGCACGAATCGTGAGTTGGAGCGGGCAGGCTATACCATCTCCACGGATCCGAATCGTGTGCGTTGCTTTGGAACCGACATGGCCGGGTTTGGCTACGAGGAGCAACCAGAGACATACGGACAGGTGTCGGCAAATCTGTCGAAAATCCTTACGCGAAATTGCGACGTGATGATTAACGTGCCCCTGCTGAAGGACCACGAAATTGCCGGCGTGACGTTGGCCATGAAGAACATGTACGGCGTGGTCGAGAAGCCATATAAGCTGCATAGCGGCAACTGCAATCCGTATGTCGCCGACCTGAACATGCTGGCCCCTATCAAGCAGAAGATGCGCATAACGATTCTGGATGGTATGACCGGCCTCTACAACGGCGGCCCAAGTTTTCATCCCGAATACACGTGGCCGCACAACGGGCTGCTGGTGTCGCAGGATCGCGTTGCACTGGACCGCACGGGTGAGCAGATTATTGCGCGCAAGCGAGCCGAGAAGGGCTTGAAGACTGTGGCCGAAGCAGGACGTCCAGCCACGTATATCATCACCGCTGCAGATGCGCAGCACAAACTGGGAATCGACGATCCCAAGCAGATATCGCTTGTCGAGGTATAGGTAAGCGCGCATGCCAGAGAGCACTGTGCACACGAACTTCCAGCCGAATTTGGAGGGCAGGGAATCACTCCTGAGCCGGCGCGAGGCTATGTTGCAATTCCTGCGGCTGGCCGGCGCTGGTGCGGGCACTATTGCTCTCGGAGCATGGCTAAGCACACGGAGCGAGAAGCCGACTTCCGCAATGAGCGCGTACACCGTTCGCAACCATGGAGTTACGCCAGATCCCCAATGGCCCGTGATGGTGGTTGTGCAGGGTGGCGAACCGGCGGCACTTGCCCGCCGGGCGCTGGCGGATCTCGGTGGAATATCCCGGTTTGTTCGGCGTGGAGAAGTCGTGGTCCTGAAGCCAAACGTTGCCTGGGACCGTACACCAGAGCAAGCAGCAAATACGAACCCGGAAACCGTTGCCGAGGTCGTTCGCCAATGTTGGCAGGCGGGAGCGAAGCGGGTGATCGTGACCGACGTCAGCTGCAACGATCCGCGCCGCTGCTTCCAACGATCCGGTATTCAGGAGGCCGCGAAGCGTGAGGGCGCAGAGGTGATCCTGCCGGACCCGACCCGCTTTCGCGAGGTGAACCTCGGCGGAGAGGTGCTGCAGAACTGGCTCGTCTTTGAGCCCTTTCTGATTGCAGACAAGATTATCAACATGCCTATCGCGAAGCATCACGGTTTGACTGGTGCGACGCTGGGCATGAAGAATTGGTATGGCATCCTCGGAGGCCAGCGAAATCGACTGCACCAGCAAATACATGAAAGCCTTGCCGATCTCGCGGCGTTCATGAGGCCGACGCTCACAATGATGGATGCCTATCGCGTGCTGCTGCGCAACGGCCCGACGGGCGGCAACCTGGAGGATGTCGCGATCAAAAAGACGATGATCGCAGGCACTGATCCAGTGGCACTTGACGCCTACGCGGCCAAAGCCTATTGGAACCTGGACAGCGACAAACTGCCCTACCTGAAGATGGCGAGTGACAAAGGGCTTGGCACTGTGGAGTTTGAGAAAGTCCACACCGTGATCAGCAGCATTTGAGTGTGGCACCTGCCCGGTGGCTCCTTGGCCAGCTGATGTGAAATGCGGGTGGTCCCGCAACTTCGCCCGAACCATGGGGTTCATCCATACAAGACCGCCCGACGGAGCGCCGACGCATGCGCACAGCCTCTTCTTGTCTCACATTTCTGCTGGTTCTCTCGTTGCTTCAGGACCCGCTCCTCATCGCGTCAGCCGCTCCCGTCGCAGAAAAGACTGCGACGAAATCCGCCAAGGAATTAGATAACCGGCAGAGAGCTTTGCATGCTTTGAACAGATTGACCTTCGGTCCGCGTCCGGGAGATTTGGAGCGGGTACAGGCTATGGGAGTCGATCGCTGGATTGAGCAGCAGTTGTATCCAGAGGGCATCGATGACGGCGCATTACAAGCCCGTCTGGCCGCTTATCCAGCGATGCGCCTGAATCCGCAAGAGCTCGCGTCGCGCTTCCCGTCGCGGGCAATTATTCGAGCCGCAGCGGATGGCAAGGTAAATATCCCGCGGGATCCGGCTATCCATGCGATCTACGAAACGCAGATTGCGACGTATGAGCAGAAGCGCCAGACCAGGATGGAGAAGGCATTCACGACTGCCGCGGTAAACACTGTGGCTGATGTCGATTCCGATTCTGCGTCGATGCAGGCTCACGAGGAACGGCTGTATGCCGATCTCGCCGTGACCTCGATACTCCTGCTGCCGCCCGATCAACGAACAGCGAAGCTGCTCAGTATGAAGCCGGAGCAACTGCAGGCCTTGCGCAAGAGATTGTTGCCGCAGGAGCGCGTGGCTCTCTTTGCCGGTCTGTCTCCTGAACAGAGGGAGGTTGTGGTTGCACTGCAAAGCCCTGAGCGGCTTGTTGAGGGCGAAGCGCTGGCCACACGCCTGCTGACGGACATTTACAGTGAGCGGCAACTCCAGGCGGTGATGACTGACTTCTGGCTGAACCACTTCAATGTATTTGCGCGGAAGGGCCCGAATGCAGCCTGGTATCTGGCGCAGTATCAGCGCGATGTGATTGCGCCGCGAGCGATGGGCAGGTTCGAGGACCTTCTTGTGGCTACTGCTAAGAGCCCTGCCATGCTGCTTTACCTCGATAACATCTCCAGCATAGGCCCGCACTCACAAGCAGCGACAATGGCTGCGATGCGAGCTGAGCGGTTCGACGGCAAGAACGCCGATAAGGCCAAGGATCGCGGGCTTAATGAGAATTACGCACGAGAGTTGATGGAGTTACATACGCTCGGTGTCGATGGCGGATATTCCCAGCGTGATGTCACGGAACTAGCAAAGGTATTGACCGGTTGGACGATCGACGAGCCGCGACAGGGCGGGCAATATCAGTTTGAACAGCGGCGACATGAGCCTGGTAAGAAGGATGTTCTGGGCAAAGAGATCGAAGAGGACGGAGAGAAGGAAGGGCTGAAGGTTCTGCACATGCTTGCCACGAGCCCGGCGACCGCTCACTTTCTGTCGAAGAAGCTGGCAGTGCGATTTGTGAGCGACGATCCGCCGCAGACGCTGGTGGACCGCATGGCAAAGACATATCTAAAGAGCGATGGCGACATGCGCGAAGTATTGCGCACGATGTTCCGATCGCCGGAGTTCTGGGGGACGGATGCGAATCGCGCGAAGATCAAGACTCCGCTGGAGTTCGTTGTCTCTGCGGTGCGCGCCACAGGCGGAGACGTGCAGCATATAGCGCCTCTGGTTCAGGCGCTCAATCGGTTGGGCATGCCGTTATACGGATGTCAGACTCCTAACGGCTATGCGTGGACGGCTCAGGCATGGGTCAACTCTGCCGACTTGGTAAACCGCATCAACTTCGCAATGGCACTTACTACTAATCGAATGGGGACGGTGGTGGATTTTCCGGCGTCGCTACACTCGAACACAAGCGGCCTCAAAGAAATGGAGACGGCCCTGGAAATATCCTTGCTAGGCATTGACGCGTCTCCGCAAACCCGCGAAGCGGTACTGAATCAGTTGACCGCGAACAGCGGCGAGCCAAAGCCTGTTGCAGTTGCCACTGAAGCATCTCTTACCATCGCCCGGACTACTGCCGGCAAGGAGGCAGACAATGTCCGGGGCAGAAGCCAACCGATTGAGCCTGAGGTAGTGCTTCCACCACCCGCAGACAAGCAGGCAGCGACACTGGCGGCGATGTTGATCGGATCACCGGAGTTTCAGCGCAGATAATCCACTCGTCGGGGATGAAAAGAGGGCAGGCCATATGGCCTCCCCTCAGCGTTTTATAAATGTAACTGTGATGGTTACCTGAATTGCGGACCGTCGAGCCGGACCCTAATCTCCCACGCTACCCATTACCAATGGTGCCGGTTCAGGCTTGCGACTGAACTTTCGCAGCGCCGTTTTCATCATCACATACAGGCAAGGGATGAAGAACAGGTTGAGAATCGTGGAGACAAGCATGCCGCCTACGATAGTGGTTCCTACCGAGTGGCGGCCCAACGCGCCCGCGCCGCTGGCGAATACCAGCGGCATGATCCCCAGGATGAATGCAAACGACGTCATCAGGATGGGCCGTAGTCGCAATTCCGCAGCTTCGATGGCAGCTTCTGGTATGGATCGGCCTTTTGCCAGCAACTGTTCAGCGAATTCCACGATGAGGATCGAGTTCTTGGCGGAAAGTCCAATCAACATCACCAGGCCAATCTGGCAATAGACATCGTTTGCCAAGCCTCGCAGCATGATTGCGCCTAACGCACCCAAGAGGGCCATGGGCACGGCAAGCAGAATGATGAATGGCAGAGCAAAGCTCTCATATTGTGCAGAGAGTGTGAGATACACGACCAGCAGGCCCAGGCCAAAAATGATCAGAGCCTTGCCGCTTGACTCAATTTCTTCCTTGGCAAGACCGCTCCACTCGTAGCTCATGCCTTGCATTTTGAGCTGGTTGAACAATTCTTCCATGGCCTTCAGGCCCTGGCTTGAACTGAGACCTGGAGCAGCGGAGCCAGTGATTTCAGCAGAGCGGAACAGGTTGTAGTGATTGATCACCTGTTGGCCCAGTCGCTTCCTTCGCTGTGACCAGATTGTCGAGAGGAATCATCTGGTTCGAATCTGACCTGACGTAGAACTCACGCAGATTGCGTGCGGTCATGCGGAAGGGCTGATCCGCCTGCACATACACACGGTATGCCCGGTTGTTGAAATCAAAATCGTTCACATACTGCGAGCCCATGAATACGTTGAGGGCACTCGTAATCTGAGAGAGAGGCACGTTCATCGCCTTGGCTTTCTCTCGGTCTATGTTTACCAGTAGTTGCGGATCACTAGCGGTGAAGCTGGTGAAGAGTCCCATAAGATCCTTGCGCTGCCGACTGGCTCCCACCATCTGGTGGGCAACGCGGTCCAGATCCTCGAGAGTATTGCGACCCTGGTCTTGCAGTTCAAACTGAAATCCTCCGAAGCTTCCGATGCCCTGGATGGCGGGAGGCTGGAAGGCGACAACAAGAGCTCCGGGTATCGCCATCAGTTGCGGCCCTAGATCCCTGACAATCTCTGCGGCCGAATCGCCCTTGCCACGACGCTGGTCACTGGGGCGCAAGTTGATAAACATGATTCCGTTATTGGGGGCGGCGCCAGCAAGGCTGAAGCCTGAGATCGCAAACGCTCCTTCAATATTCCGGTTTCGCTTTAGGACGAGCAATGCCTGGTCGGCGACCCTCGTTGTGTACGAAAGCGATGCTCCCGGCGGAGCCTGGATCACGACCATCATGTAGCCCTGGTCTTCCTGCGGAACAAATGACGTCGGCACGTGCTGGTACAAGTAAACGACACCACTGAGTCCAACAAGGAACAGCACCAGCATGAGGTATCTCAGGCGAAGGATGAAGTGGATTGACCTCGCATATGCGCGGGAAGTTGCGCTGATGGTTCCATCAATAACCTCTGCGAACCGCCGATAGGCGCGCGAAACAAAGCGGATGTGCAGGAAATCAAGCTGGGTGAATTTTGCCTCTTCGCCGCGAAGAAAGAGCGCGGAGAGAGCCGGTGAGAGTGTGAGCGCATTGAACGCGGAAATAGCAATGGCAAATGCAATCGTCAGCGAAAACTGACGGTAAAGAATGCCCGTAGTTCCAGGAAAGAACGAGACGGGAACGAAGACGGAGATCAAGACCAGCGACGTCGCGATCACAGCGCTGGTAACTTCCGCCATTGCGACGGAAGTCGCGGTATGCGGATCAGAATGCTCCATCGAGATATGGCGCTGAACATTTTCGATGACGACAATGGCATCGTCCACAACAAGACCGGTAGCGAGAGTAATACCAAACAGCGTCAACGAATTGATTGAGAATCCGAAGAGTTTGATGAAAGCGAATGTCCCGATAAGTGAGACTGGGATTGTTACTGCGGGAATGATGGTCGCGCGCCAGTCCAGCAGGAATAAAAAGATAACAACGATGACGATGACAATCGCTTCAGCAAGGGTTTTGAGAACTTCGCGAATCGAGTCTCCCACCACCGTAGTGGTATCGAAAGCGACTGCATATTCCATGCCGGGCGGGAAGGACTTGGCGAGTTCTGCCAGAGCCGCCTTAGCTCTGCGGTCAACGTCCAATGCGTTTGCGTTGGTAAGCTGCTGGATGCCGATGCCAACGGCTTTATAGCCGCTGTATTTCAGCTCTGAGCCGTAGAATTCGGCGCCAATCTCGGCGCGGCCCACATCCTTGAGCAGAATTAGTCCATTAGGTGTGTTACGGATGATGATGTTGTTGAACTGCGCCGGGTCAGTGAGGCGGCCGACCACTCGGACCGAGATCTGAAAGTCCTGTTTGCCGCTATTCGGCGGTTGGCCAAGCTGTCCGGCTGGAATCTCAACGTTCTGCTCAGAGAGAGCGTTGACCACGTCCCCAGCTGTCAGCCCGCGGGAGGCCAGACGGCTCGGGTCAAGCCATATGCGCATGGCATACTTGCGTTCTCCGAAGATCTCCACGTCGCCTACACCGGGGATTCGCTTCAGAGCATCCTTGACATAGACATCCAGGTAGTTGGAAATGAATTCTTCTGAGTAGCGATGATCGCGGGAAAAGACACCCGCACCGAGCACGAAGTTCGTACTCGCTTTGGTGATCGTGATTCCGGTGCTGTTGACTGCGGCGGGCAAGCGTCCTTGCGCAGAGGCGACGCGATTCTGAACGTCGACGGCTGCAATGCTCAGATCATAGCCGGTCTCGAAAGTAGCGCTAATAGAACTGGTGCCGTCGTTGCCGCTTGTTGAGGTGATGTACTGCATCCCCTCAACGCCGTTGATTGATTCCTCCAGCGGAAGTGTGACGGCCGATTCGACCACTCGGGCGTTGGCGCCGATGTAGTTGCTGGTAACGGAGACAACTGGGGGTGCCAGTTGCGGATAGAGCGCGACAGGAAGAGAGGGAATTACTACAGCGCCCGCAAGAATAATCAGCAGGGCGCAAACGGTTGCAAAGATAGGCCGATGAATAAAGAAATCAACGAACAAGGCGACAATTCCTCTCGCGGTGGAGTGACGTAAATGAGATCGCCACTCGGGTTCGACTCAGAAAGACTACGCGGCCAACTATTAGCCGAGGGGTTGCACGGGTGCGCCATCAATTAGGAATTGAGTGCCGGAGACGATTACCTTATCTCCGTTTTTCAAGCCGTCCCGCACCGCATATGAGTTGCCAATGGTATCCCCAAGTTGCACGGCGCGCATCCGCGCGAAATACTTCCCGCCTTGCTCCGTAGCCACAAAGACAAAGGCCTGGCCGCCGAGACGCGTAACCGCCAGCACCGGCACTACCGGAGCAGGGTTCGTACTCCAAATGACACGCGCTTTTACCAGCTGCGCATTACGCAGAGCCGACAGGCTGGCGTGAACTGGAGCTTTAGCCAGAACTCCCTGAAGCTGATTGTCCACCTGGGGTGAAATGAAGTTGATCGCCGTATGTTCGATCAGCTTCCCGCTCGTGTCGAGAAGGTCCACACCCAGTCCGGTTCTAATCTGCGCAATACGCTCGGTGGGTACGTAGATGTAGGCCTCGAGATCGCGGTTTTCATCCACGGTCGTCAACATCGTTGAAGGCGAGACATAGTCTCCAACGTGGACTGGGATATCGCCGACGACACCTGACATAGGCGCTGTTATCTGGTAGTAGCTCAACTCGCGCTCCTGCGCAACGCGCGAAGCTTTGGCCGATTCATAGTCCGCTTTCGAGTTGTCGTAGGCCTGTTGAACCTGATCAAGCGCAGATTGGCTGATGATTCCGGCAGCATGAAGCTTCTTCTGCCGATCCAGCTCGGTCCCGTTGTACTCGTACAGCGCGCGTTTCTGGTTCTCTGTCGCACGCTGCGCTTCCACCGTCGAGACCTGCTTGACAGGATCAATCTCCATCAGAACCTGGCCGGCCTTAACAGATTCACCAGAACGGGCAAGGATGTTCGTCAACTTGCCATCCACCTGCGGATTGATCGTAGCCGAGTGGCGAGACTTGATGGTGGCGACGTATTCATCGCTCTGTGCAACGGGGGCCATTTCCACCGGTAGAGTTTTTACCGGCATGGCCTGCATGGCAGGTGCCTGCTGTGCAGGCGGCTTGGCGCAGCCAGAAAGGCTGATGGCTAGGGAAGACAGGATAGTTACGATAATGGCGGAGTGCGTTCTCAACTGAGCCTCGGCGGAACATCAGGTTATGGCGGCGTTTTTGGCCCTGATTGTTTCAAATATCAGAGCTCTCGTCGCACAAGATATACATTAAGAATCGTTTCCTACATTCTAGTTCAACCACTCGGTACCGTGGGAGAAAGCTACAAGTCCCACGATTGTTAACGTTTGGATGAATCTGGCAGGCTAATCGCTGCAGAAAAAGCGCTCTGGAAAGCTGGATCTTGAGTATGAAATCCAGCCGTTGCGGATGCTAAATCGGGCTTCTTACTCTAATCAGCATATCGGCCAGCTGTGAGCAGGGTTTCCTCCTGATTTGGGTCAATCGGACCGGGCAGGGAAGACCCCAAGAGGTACATGGGGCTGTTGCCCGAAGGATTTGCAAGATTGGCGCCGCTGATGCGAGCCCGGGAGGTCTTTGACATGGCATGGTCAAGTTGGTAAAGTCGAAATTGGTGGGGTATGCCCAGCCTCTCGGCTGAGTGCGCCCACATTCGCGTCCCCGTCGTCTAGCCCGGCCTAGGACACCGCCCTTTCACGGCGATAACACGGGTTCAAATCCCGTCGGGGACGCCAAATTAAATCAATAAGATACACGAGGTTTCGCCTAAACTTCGCAGGTGCAAAATGGTACGTTTTCGTGCCCCTCTTTGCACCCTCAGATCGACTACCTCAAACCGCGAACATTCCCGAGATCCGGCGTAACGACTTCGGTCTTTTCTGCACCTGAAAAAACCAAAGAGAGAACAGCTGCTTGCGCTTCGCTGGCGTGACCGCCTGTGTGTAGATTTCGAGGGTGGACCGCAGCGACGAATGCCGCAATAGCTCTTGCATAACCTTGAATTCCGTTCCGACACTTCTGAGCAGTGTCGAATATGTGTGTCGGAAGGTGTGCCATCCAAAGCGTTTTTGGATGCCAAGGTTTTGCGCAGCCGGCCTTATACATTCCGCAAGATGGCTTGTCCCGAGTAGGGCTTTCATCCGCCATGATGCTCACTGGCGAAGATCCAATCATCGTTTTTTTGGAAGGAGCAACTCTGCCTCCATTGTGAGAGAGCATCCATGACGATCGGATGCACAGGCACAGGCTTTTGCCCTCGGCCGAACCTTAGCATCTTTCGGCCTGAGGTGTTGGTCTTGTCTAACCTTCGAGCCATTTCAGTTGCTCTAATGTCAGAGGGAGCGCGCTCGCAAAAGCTGAATCGTTCAGCTCGGCGATGGAACGAGGACGGATCAATGGAAAGGTCGGGAAGGATTGGTGAAGTACCCAGGCAAGTGCAATGCCCATGGCGGAGCTTCCCATCTTCTTTCCGAGTTCAGCTGCGCGTTGTTTCCGGGCGAAGTTGACGTCGCTCGCCCAGTAGCGCTCAACATCCCCGGCCTGGCGGTCAGCGAAATCTTTTGGCTGGTATCCCGAATCCTTTTGATCCAGGAAAAAGCCTCGCGCCTGGCTCGACCACGGAAAGAGCGGTAGCTGTTTTTCCGACAACCACGCTCGAGCATTGGGATTACCAAAGGAGATCGCATCGGGGTAGACCGGGTTCACCATCTCCGCGAGACTCATCTGGTTGCTCACCGACGAGAAACCTTCGAGACCGTTCTTTGCGGCGTAAGCATTGGCCTCTTCTATCCGCGATATCGACCAGTTCGAAGCGCCGAAACAGCCCATCGTTCCGGAGCGCTTGTGTCTGTTGAGCACGTCGATAATCTCACCTACGGGGACGTCGGGGTTGTCGCGGTGCAACATGTAAATATCGATGTAATCGGTCCGCAGGCGTTGAAGACTTTCCAGATGCTGTCTGCTCAAGGCCTCAGGCGTGCACTCGGTGTAAAGCGTAAGTGGCCATTGTGGAATCGGGCTATGTGCACCTTTGTCGAGAAGAATGACCTCCTTCCGAATGCCTCGCTTCTCAAGCCACCAGCCTAGACGTGCTTCAGCTTTGCCTTGGTTATAAATCCATGCGCTATCGAACGTATTGCCGCCGATCGATACGTAGTGGTCCCACGCAACCATCACCGACTCGGGATCGAGCGCGGCATCTGTACCAAGCACAAGTCGTGAAACTTGTTTGCCGAGCGGCGGAAAAAGTGCGTTTGCGATCGACGGGCGCAATGTTTTCTTACCTGTAGCTGTTGGAAGGGCCTGCGCACCCTTTTCGGTATCGCGACCATAGACCAGCCCAACTTCCTGCCGCCATCGATCAAGCGCACGCATGGTCGCCAGGCTACTTCGCCACGAGAGGAGCGGCGCCTGGCGGTCCCCAATATGCAATGCCACGTAATCGGCTTCAGCAGCGAAGAGAGCTTTGTCAGCGTGCACGATGATCGTCTCAGAAGCTGACCCATATCGATTCACGATAATTTCGGAAGCGCCGGCGCCCCGCATCGTAGAGACCCACGGCGGATTGGGTATAGTGATTTGACCATCGGTGCCGTAGACCCGAATTGCGCCATCCTTCACAAGTCGAATGCCGCAGGCGAGCGTTGCCAGGATGTTTCCCTTGAACAGCATGACAGCGGTTGAGTATTCATCCACATGCGAATCTCTGCCAATATGCGCGATGGCCTTCACTTCGAGAGGCTCGGCAACTTCCAAGCCAAGCGCGGCTTCGACAACGGTACGCGCCGTTGAGACGCAATAACCTCCAACATCGAGAATGCCTCCGCCAGCGAGATCTGGATCGACAAGTCTTCCGGTTGCCGTCGCGGGAATATCGAAATTGAAGTTGACGTCGATTGCCCGTACGGCACCGATCGCGCCGCTGCGAACCAGGTCTGTGAGGCGTTCTATCTGCGGATGGATGCGATACATATACGCTTCCATCACGAAAACGTCATTCTGCCGGGCGGCCTCAAACACAGCTTCGGCCTGGGCATGGCTCATGGCAATCTGCTTTTCTACCAGGACGTGCTTGCCTGCATTAGCCGCCTTAATGGCCCATTCGGCGTGAAAGACATGAGGCGTTGAGATGTAGACGATATCTACCGATGAATCACGCAGTAGCTCGTCGTAGCTTCCATAATTAACCGGTATCTGATGCTTTGAGGCGAACGCATCCGCTCTTGCGAGCTCGCGGGTTGCTACCGCTCGTAGCTCCCCGGTTTCAGAATTTCTTATACCGTCGGCAAATTCAACCGCAATCCTACCTGCCGCAAGCAAACCCCAGCGCAAGGGTCTGCCGAAAACGCCACTACTATTTTTCATTTGTTTCTCCCCACTGGCTAAGTACTTTGAAACTTATGAATGTCGATCTTTAACTTCATTATGAGTATCGATTGTGAAAGTTATCTGGTGACCAAGGCGCGACCGTGAGTCTTTGGATCGCCATGATCACCTTCAAGCAGGTCTAAGAGTGTTGAGCCTATTCCAAATTCCGCATGCCAATCTGCATTAAATCCGGCAACTCCCGAGTCGGTCAGTGGATGCTTGACCACCAAGTCAAGCAGCTCCGGCGCCATTGTCGCTGCGTGTGCGCTGGCGAGGGCAACGTCTTGTACCTGATGAACATTCTTGAACGAAGCGGTCAGTACCTTTGTCGCGACTCCGCTCGCATTGAATAGCCGGACAATATTGGCAACTACTCCCACTCCGTCACCACCAATGTTGTCGATGCGATTTACGTAGGGTGCGGTGTAGGCGGCTCCAGCCTTTGCCGCGAGTAGTGCCTGCAGGGGCGTCGCCATTGCGGTTGCGGTGACGGAGAAGCCCAAATCTGCCAGAATACGGATGGCTTTATACCCTTGAGGGGTTACAGGGATCTTTGGAAAAATGCTAGAGCCGAAGCGGTCGCGCGACTGCTTGGCCTCTTCAACCATCGTGTCGGCATCGGCGCCCAGGACCTGGACATGGAGGATGGTTTCATCACCAATCACTTTGCGAATGTCGGAGAGAATTTCGTAGAACGGTCGCTTCTCTTTGGCAATCAGCGTTGGATTGGTAGAAACACCCGAAATCGGATACAAGTCGAAACACCTTGCTATCTCATGTACGTTGGCAGTATCCAAGAAGAAAAGCATTTATTGCTCCTTTTGTACTCGATGGGCAAACAGAACAGCCCAATCGTTATTGAAATTCTTTACGCGCCCAAACCAAGCAAACGCTTACGAGAAGACAAGCTCTGCGAGCAGTTACGAGCGACTACAACTCATGCTCGGTTCGCGCGATGATGTCGTCCTGCGTATCCGGAGAAAGCGCCGTGAAAAATGCCGAGTAACCCGCAACACGAACGACCAGATCTCTGTATTGATCAGGGTGAGCTTTCGCGGCTAACAACGTTTCTCTTGAAACGACGTTGCACTGAACGTGCCAGCCCTTGTGGTCACTGAAGAACGTCCTTAGCATGGCAATCAGTTTGTAATAGTCCGTCTCCGAAGCGAAAGCAGATGGATTCAGCTTCTGGTTCAACAAGACGCCACCCAGGATTTCTGAAGTCGGCAGTTTCGCGACTGAATTAAACACCGCGGTGGGTCCGTTGACATCCGTGCCTGCGGTAGGGCTTGCCCCTTCGGCCAGCGGAGTATGCGCCTTGCGGCCATCGGGCGTTGCCGCGGTTTCGTGCCCATAGGGAACACTGGCTGATATAGAGGAAGTCCCCGGGTAATAGGCGCCGCCGATCGGACCTCGCCCGAACCGGGTGTTGTGGAATTTCTTCAGTTCATCGATGTAGCTTTCATATGCATGGGCCAGCAAGGCATCGACCATATCAAGGTCGTTGCCAAATTTAGGGGCCTCGTTGATCAGTCGCTGACGAAGGATTTCGCCATCGGTGCCGCTGAAGTTATCGGCGAGCGCAGCAGCCAAATCACTCTGCCCGATCTTCCCCTTTTTCAAAGACCAACTGTCGAATGGCTGCTAGACCATTGCCAAGGTTGGCAATGCCGACCTGGAGGCCGGACACCCAGTCGTAAGCCGCCCCGCCCTCTTTGAGCGCTTTCCCCCGTCCAATGCAATCATCCACCAATGCAGAGCAGAGGATATCTGGAACGTTCTCCTCAAGAGCGGAATCGACTACCGTTTCAACTTCAATCGACTTGCGGGTGAAGAACCTACCCTACTCTGCCAATTTGGACGTGGCCGGGTGAGGAGGGAAAGCCTCTCACCGTTGAGGTCTGTTCAGGCGCTGAACGTGTCCGACCGACTTTATCTCAATGACAAACTCATCGGCGAAAAGCCCACAGGCCGCGAACAGGCCTTCAAGGCGGAATTCGAAGTTCCGTACGCGCCGGGAACATTGAACGCAGAAGGTGTACGCGGAGATCGCGTGGTTGCTAATAGCATTCTGAAAACCGCGGGAAACCCGGTTCGACTGAAGCTAACTGCGGACAGAACTATCCTCAGCGCGGACGGGCAGGATCTCGCGTTTGTCACGGTCGAGGCGGCAGATGAGAAGGGTCAGCTCCAGGTGAACAGCGATAAGAAGGTGCACTTCGCCGCCAGTGGGGAAGGGACGATTGCCGCGGTCGGAAACGGTAACGGAAAATCCCTGGACTCATATTCGGCCGATTCCTATAGCCTTTTCAACGGACGTGCACTCGTCATCTTACGGACCAATCGCAAACCAGGTCAGATCAAACTAACCGCGAATTCTAACGGATTAACTGCATCCTCGATTATCGTTGAAGCAAGATCGACGAGGCCGTTGACCGAACTTCAATAAGTTCGTTTCAAGACTTCCACGCGGATTCTGAAGAGGGCGGAGTCCCCCCAACGAGGAACGATCCATTTGTTCAGGTAGCCCTGATAGATCTTACTGGTTGCGTATCTCTGCCATGCATTGTCAGATGTGGGCTCACGTTGTCGATCATGATCCGTGGGCTGTCATCGCGCCGGGCGAAATTGCGAGTGCATATCTGCGCCACGCGCTAGTCTAGTGATTCCCTTTGTATTCGACAAAAAGCTCTGGGAATTGCTGTTTCAAAGCTTCCGTCTTTGGCCTGTCACATACCTGAATGTAGGGGTTATCGGGATTGTGAAGAGCGTAATCCTGGTGGTAGCTCTCAGCAGGGTAGAAGCCTTTCAGTGGTGTAACCTGCGTTACGATAGGCTTCGGGAAGACCTTGGCTGTGTCGAGTTGTGCGACATAGGCACTTGCGATGCGCTTTTGTTCGTCGTTCGTGTAGAAAATCGCCGAGCGATAGGAGCTACCTACATCGGGCCCCTGGCGGTTGAGTTGAGTGGGATCATGAGCCACGGAAAAAAAGATTCGAAGTAGCTGGCCGTAGGTTATGCGCGAGGGGTCGTAGACCACTTCGACCGACTCGGCGTGCCCTGTCGTTTCCGTCGTCACTTGGTCGTACGTCGCAGTGGATGCGGAGCCGCCTGCATACCCAGCCGTGGTCTTAAGAACTCCCTTCACGCGCTCAAAGACGGATTGGGTTCCCCAGAAACAGCCACCAGCAAACACTGCCGTTTGCTTACCCGCACTAGCAGCAATCGTTGCATCCACAGTTGCTGCAGGAATCGGCGCTCTTGGCGCGGCCATCATCCAGCAGCCGGAAAGCGACATCATGAATCCGAGCGCCAGCGATGAGCGAATGTAAGTTCCAAACATATGTCCTATCCCCTACTTTCTGCAGATGAGATGCATGGCAACGCGCAAGGTTACAAAGACCTCTTTGAATTCGGAGGCAGTTCGCCCCGGCACCCAAGCATATGAAGGCGAAATAACACACTGTCCTCGCGGGGCATCAATTGCGTGTAGGAAGACTATTTAGCTAAACGCCCGTCTTGATTCAGCGTGGCGCTTCAACATCCGCTGCGAAGCGGTTGAAGCGCGTCCTTCGATAAGGCGTGTCACGTATCAGTAGCCTGGAATCCCGACGCGACCGGTTCCCGTGGCACTGCATGCGCCGCCGCGTTGCGATGTCGTTCGATCCAGTTCACAGGATACAGATCCGGGCATCCGTGGTAGTGAGCTCGGGATGTTTCACACGCAGACATGGATTTCGTTTCGAAGTGCTCCATCGAACGGTTGAGCAAATCCCCAATCGATGTATGCACGACAACGCATAGACTCAGCTATTACTGTTCATCCGTGCAGCCACGTCGCGATATCTTCCTCTAACGTGAGTGGTCCCCTGCTGATGGCTTTGATGATGCGGCATGTTCTAAGGTGCATGCATTGCGGAATCTTCGTTGACAGGGTGCGACGCGAATTGCCAGTAACACCTAGCTGTAGCGTGAAGTCTTTTTGGAGGCTCGAAAGCAACATGAATATCGTTCGCAATATGCTGGCATTTGTAATGTTTGCCTGCCTTAGTTTGTCTGCTCAGCAGATCACGGGAAACATTCGAGGAACCGTCACAGACCCAAGTGGCGCAGTCATTCGGGGCGCTGCGGTTACCGCGCGGCAGGCAGAAACGGGTCTGACGCGGGAGGTGACCACCGACCACGACGGTAACTACGTTCTTCAGGAACTCCCTATCGGACACTATCGCCTGCAAGTCTCGGCGACTGGATTCCAGGAATATGTACAGGATGGCATCACGCTCAACGTGAGCCAGACGGCTTTGGTCTCCGCACGTCTCGCGGTCGGGTCAGAAAAGCAGCAGGTATTGGTGAGCGCCGATGCCCAATTGATTGAGCCAACCGTCACCAGTATGGGCAAGGTAGTGCAACAGCAGGAGCTGGAGGAACTGCCGCTCAACGGACGCAACTTCTCGCAACTTGGCCTGTTGCAGCCAGGAGTTGTTCCTCTGACGCCTGGGATAGCTGAAGCGGGCGGGGGGCTGCGCAACGGACAGGCTTATGCGGTCAATGGCCAGCGACCGGAATCAAACAACTTTCTCATCGACGGCGCAAACAACTTCAATGGCGTTGACGGCGGATTCGTCCTTAAGCCGCCGGTGGATGCGATCAGCGAGTTCCGCATCATCACGCACAGCGCAAATGCCGAGTACGGAGGCGCTTTAGGATCGACGACGAACATCGTCACTCGGTCGGGCACAAACCAGCTTCACGGGACCTTATGGGAGTTCCTGCGTAACGACGCATTCGATGCGAACAACTATTTCGCGCAGACGAAGGAGCCCCTGAAGCAAAACCAATTTGGCGCCTCGATAGGCGCGCCTATCAAAAAGAATAAGACCTTCATTTTTGGCTTCTATGAAGGCTATCGCAATAGTCAGGGTGTGTCAGGGCTTACTACAGTGCCGTCGGTGAAGCAGCGTAACGGCGACTTCTCCGAACTCTGCCCGGAGGGCTTCACGCACGGCTTCTGCAACAACCCACAAAACCAGCTCTTCAACGTCTTCGCCAATGCACCGTACCCGTTCAACCAGGTGCCGTCCAGCCAGTTCGACCCGATCTCGCTAAACTTGATGCCCGCCTTCCCGCTTCCAAACGCCGGTACGAATCTGTTCTCCACAACGCAAATCCTAACCAACAACACCGATCAATTTGGCATCAAGGTCGACGAATACCTCTCTCCCAAAGACACCCTGAGTTTCCGTTACATGTTTTATCAGCTCTCCCAGGTCGATCCGTTATCGGCGGGCGGTGCCAGCGTACCGGGCTTCCCGGTGGGCGAGAACCAGCGCGCACAGAACTTCGTCGCAGACGATACGCACACTTTTTCACCAACCCTCGTCGGTGTGGCGCGATTCTCATTTCTGCGCAATAAGTTCCTCTATGGCGAGCGTGAGAACCATCAGCCGCCCTCAGACTTTGGATTCCAATACGAACCGAGCCTCGCAGTTGCCACTGGACCGCCATTCATCCAGATCAGTGGCTATACCCTCATTGGTGATCCGATCACCGGACCGCGCAATACTTATGAAAATGTCTACGATTACTCTGGTTCGCTCAGTTGGGTGCGTGGCAAGCACGCGCTGAAATTCGGCGGAGGATACCAATATCAGCAAATCAACGTACTGCAAGGGATCGCAACCAACGGCTTTTTCGTATTCGCGCCATTCCCGATAACTGACGCGTTCGCCAGTTTCCTCACCGGACAGCCGGTCGTCTTCCTGCAAGGTATCGGCGATTTCTCGCGCAACATTCGCGGCAACCAGGCGAACGCGTACGTGCAGGACACGTACAAGATCACCCCGAAACTCACAATCAATGCCGGGCTGCGCTACGAGTTGCCCTTTCCGTACACCGAACTTAAAAATCGGGTGTCGCTGTTTGAGCCGGGGAAGCAGTCAACGGTCAGGCCGGATGCTCCGGTGGGCTTGTTGTATCCCGGCGATTCAGGGGTTCCCGCTGGCCTGATCCCCACGGACTACAAGGCGTTTGCTCCGCGCTTGGGAATCGCGTGGGACCCTACCGGTTCAGGCAGAACGCTCATAACTTCGGCCTACGGAATCTTCTATGAGCCTTATTACACTGGACAGGGTGGGCCTTTGCAGGCACCGATCAGTGCGCCTCCGTACTTGGGAACACCGCAAGTAAGCCTGCCGAACTTCGCGGATCCATTCAACGGCAATCCCCCCGTCCCAGGGACGTTCTCTAAGCCACTCACGAACCTCACTCTGGCGCCAGCGTTGAGGCTTCCTTATACGCAGGATTGGGACATCAACCTGCAGCAGTCGTTCGGATCCGATTTCCTGTTCGAGATCGGATACGTCGGCACCAAGGGAACACTCCTGCCCCGCTTTATCGAAGCGAACCCAGCCATTTTCGTTCCCGGCACCGTGGACGGCCAGCCAATTTCGAACTCCAGCAATGCCGACCAACGGCGACTTTATTCCGGCTGCACGCTCGCCGATTCGCCGAGCAGCTGCCAGTATTCGTCTACCGGCGAGATAGCGGGAATCGCCAATTCGTCATACAACGCATTGGAAGTGTCGCTGCGCAAGCGGTTCAGCCACGGGCTGGGATTCCTCGTGTCGTACACATGGTCGAAGGCGATCGATGATGTTTCTTCATTCAACATAACCGGGTCGGAAGCCAAGCCGGTCGCAGGCGAAAACGATCTCGCCCAGAACCCGTTCGATATCAAGGCAGAGCGTGGGTTGTCGCTCTTCGACGCACGCAATCGATTCGTTGGAAGTTATGAGTGGGTGCTTCCTTTCTGGAACCATCCTGAGAATTGGTACCAGTCAGCGCTAGGCGCATGGCAGTTGGTTGGCATTGGCACGTTGATGAGTGGCACGCCGTTCACCGTCTTTGACTCGAACGACGTAGCGGCGCAAGGCAGCGCGCCGGAGATCACCGGATTTTCCGCTCAGCGACCCGATCTCATTGGCAACCCCAATCAAGGGCCCCGTTCGGTTGGCCAGTGGCTTAACACAAGCGCTTTTCAGCGACTCGATACAACTGCCAACGCGGGACAGTTCGGCAACGAAGGCCGCAACGTGAATGTGGGTCCGGCTTATGCCGATTGGGACGTAGGCATTCTCAAGAATTTCAAAGTGACCGAATCGAAACAGTTCCAGTTCCGCGCTGAGCTATTTAACTCTCTGAACCGCGCGAACTTCCACTTGCCCGACTGCGACATCAGTTCGCCAACATTCAACCATATCCTTGCTGCATCGGCTCCACGCCAGGTGCAGTTTGCATTGAAGTTCATGTATTAGCAGGTCGAAACGAAGAGCGCTTGTCAATCGAAGATGGACGACAGGGCCGAGCGGGATGCTTGGTATTCGCGTGACAGCGAATACTAAGCATCCGAGAGTGCGATGAAGACTCCTGAAAACGAAAAGTTTGCACGGCATCTAGATTTGCAGCAGATCCACGCTGCGCATCCGGCGCCGCTTCCAGCATGGTTGAGTAGCGCCGGAGCAATAGCTCGCACCCCGAGGGCTAGGGAGGGAGTTTTTCGATTGAACCGACGGCTATCCTGCGGCGGTTGCGCTTGCCGTCGGCGCTCTCGAATCCGCAAACGATTTTGATCAAGGGATAGCTAGCAAAACGTGGAAAAGTGTCGAATGTTCCTGCATGTTTCGACCCCAACTTGAGCTTCACTCCTCACGCAGCAGCATCAACGGATCGGCTCCTAACGCGCGTTGCGCCGGAATCCAGGTGGCCAGCAGGCCAAGCAGCAGCATGGCCAGAACAACACCAGCCAATACCAGCGGATCGCGAGGAGTTGCCTGATAGACGATCGAAGACAGTATCCTGGTCGCGGCGATACCCAGAAGCAGTCCAACCGCAGAGCCGAAAACCAGTAAGCGCCAGGCTCTTCCCAATGCGGAGT
Organism: uncultured Acidobacteriaceae bacterium; assembly: GCA_963849505.1. GTDB lineage: Bacteria > Acidobacteriota > Terriglobia > Terriglobales > Acidobacteriaceae > JANXZS01. The sequence goes on from CAWKHY010000001.1 coordinate 29,980, forward strand.
GCAGCACTTCCTTGCGTTGCGCACCGAGTGCGATACGAATTCCCAACTCCCGCATTCGTTTGCTTACCGAGTAGGAGGCCATGCCGAAGATTCCCGTCATCGCCAGCATTGCACCTAATCCGCCCAGCACGCCGAGGGATATCGTCGCGACGCGCGAAGCGAACAGAGCGCTGTCCAACTCCTTGTCCCACGTCCTGATCGAGAAAGGCAGCCCGGCATCCAGATTTCGCAGGCTTCCCTCTATTGCAGCAGTTAGTTCCTGTGGGTCGCCGTTCGAGCGAACGATAAGCCACGTTGAACTTGATGGTGATTGCAGAATAGGCAGGAACGCCGCGGGCTGTGGATCTTCGGTGAGGATTCTGTATCTTCCGTTCTCTACGACACCGACCACTTGTATGCGAGCCCCGTCCATTGACTTGTAGGATCTGCCTACAGCCGCGGCTTCAGAACCAAAGACTCTGCGCGCAAATTCACGGTTGACGACTGCCACCTGCGGCCCATGTTTATCGTCATGCAAAGTAAAGCTTCGTCCCGCCAGTAAAGTCGTGCCGGCGGCGCCAAAGTATCCTGAAGATATGTTCTGCGTATACGTGTTCAGGATGGCATTCGACGGGCGGAGATCGGTCTCGCTGTCTTTGAAGACGGGAACGTTGCTGAAATCCTGTCCACCGAGAGGGAGCATATCGGAGGCGGCCGCGGCTGTTACTCCTGGAATCGCTCCAACGGTGTCGATCAGGCGCTTCTGCATGATAGGGACCTGCTCGCCGCTGTAGCCGGCCATCTCCACATCGGTTTCTACAAGCATGGCATTCTGTGGGACGAAGCCGAAGCTGGTGTGCAGCGAACGCAGCAAGCCGCGTACAGCCACGAGCGACGATGTGACCAGGACAGCGCAGACCGCAACCTGCAGAACAAGCAGAAGGTCACGGAGGTTGATTCGCCGCCCAATCATTTCGGCAGGTCCCGCTTTGACGGTCTGCCATGGATTCGTCCGAAGCACCTGCCGCACCGGCACAATCCCAAAGAGCAATCCGCTTATGAGAGCCAGCAGTAGAGCGACTACATACACCTTTGCGTCTGGATTCACCGGCACATTCGCAGGGAAGCTCGATATGGGCTGCCATACGCTGAGCCACCGCAGCAACACGACAGCTCCCAGGAGCCCGGCAGCGCCTCCTATCACTGAGACCAGCATTGCCTCCGTGAGTAACTGGCGCAGAATGCGTTTGCGGCTCGATCCCAAGGCGAGCCGAAGAGCGATCTCCCGGGACCGATCTGCCGCCCGAGCCGCCGAGAGATTGCCCAGGTTTGCGCATGCTGCCAGCAAAATCAGTCCCGCCAGCAGCATCATTCCTGAAAGAAACGCGCGCACGGGACGGCCAAGAAAGTCACCCATTAGACCTGGACGAGCAAGTGAGAAGACCATCTTTTCGTCGTCCTTCGGGTAGCTCTTCGCGAGATATGCTGCGATGGAGTTCAGGTCTGCGTCGGCCTGCGCCGTGCTGACTCCTGGCTTCAAACGGCCTATCAACGACAGTCCGCGGACTCCGCGTCCGTTTAGATCGTTTCCGCCTCCGACTTGCTCCTCGTTCACGAGTGGCACCCAGAAGTCGGGCGTGAAGTACAGTTCAGTGCCGCGGAAGCTTTGGCGGCGCGACGCCGATAACGGTAAACGGATGTTTGTTCACTTCGACTCTTCGCCCTATCAGGTTGCGATCTCCCTGGAAGTGGTTCACCCAATAGGCGTAGCTGAGCACAAGATAAGGACTGCTGTTGGGTCCGTGCTCATCCGATGTGTGGAAGAACCGCCCGAGATAGGGTCGAACTCCCAACACATCAAAGTAGTTTCCGCTGGCCTCATACAGCCACGCAGTAGAGGCTTCGCCGCCGCTGTTGAGACCCACACGAGAGAAAGCATATGCGATGACACCATCGAAGGAGTGGTTCCGATCGCGCAGATCGAGATAGTCCGGATACGACTGGAGCGGCGAAGGATCCTGGCCGTGTTGGATGGTAAACAGCCTCTGCGACTGCGGCACATTGAGCGGACGAAGAATCAACCCATTCAACACGCTGAAGACAACAGCATTGGCGCAGATTCCGAGTGCAAGCGTAATGACGGCTACGGCGGTAAAAGCCGGAGCCTTGTAAAGCATCCGAAGGCCGAAGCGGATGTCCCGATGAAGGGTTTCGAAAAATTGCCCGCCGACCGCTTCGTAGCTCTCCTGCTTGTACCGCTCATAGCCGCCGAACTCCACGCGTGCGCGGCGCTCGGCCTCTGGGCGAGAAAGGCCTGATCGCTCGAGGTCGTCGGCGCGATGCTGGATGTGTGAGCGAAGCTCCTCGTTCATCTCGGCGACGATCCGGGAGCGTTGGAAGAGCGTTGAAACGAAAGAGCGAAGAGTGACTAAGAGGCTCATACTTCCTCCTGGTCGAGTGGCGAGGGCGGAGGCCATGGCTGCGGCGAGACGGTTCCAGCCCTCCGTCTCTTCCCGGAGACCCTTTCGGCCCAGCGCTGTGAGTTCATAAAATTTGGCCCGGCGATTGTTCTCCGATGTCCCCCAGGTAGCCTTCAGACGCCCCTGGCGTACAAGACGAAACAATGCAGGATAAAGGGCTCCCTGTTCAACAAGCAAAGCACTGTCGGAGATCTGTCCGATGCGCAAAAGAATACCGTAGCCGTGGAGCGGGCCTAGAGAGACTGCCTTCAAGATGAGCAGATCGAGAGTGCCGGGAAGAAGCTGGGCTTGGTCGGACATGCCGCCCTCCTAAGATGATTAGGAAAGTAATCCACTCTCTCCTAAGTTGTCAAGGAGAGCGAGCTTCGCACGGTAACGCCCCGGGCGTGGATGAGTCGCACAACACAGGACCAGTGATGTCTTGTTAGGTCCATTAGTGCAAAATTGCCAAGTCACTCGTTGAAGGCTGGAAGCAGGTTGGTCCCTCATACTTCAGGCCGCTTCGAAATATCTCGTTATGATGCGGAGCAATTTCGACGCAACGGCAATGAGCGCCTGTAGTCGAGCTTTGTTCGAGCAAGGCTGTTTCGTTCTCCATGGCTTGGAAAACACCCAAGCGCGTTGCTAATCTAGTCCGGGTTAGCTAATCTCCGCCGGTAGGCTGTGGTCGAGGAGGATCTCCAACATGTCGCAGAAAGTGGATCTCTACGATAGTGCGTATGGGAATTATGAGTCGGCTACCTACCGACAGGTGCGCATCGAGACCTACGGCGAGGACTTTGGTCAAACAAGCTGGGTTACAACGGAAGAATCGAATGCAATCCCCCAATTGCTGGGTCTGACACCCGATTCGTTTGTGCTGGAAGTGGGGTGCGGCTCGGGCGGATATGCTTTGCACCTTGCAGAAATAGCAGGCTGCCGGCTCATAGGGTTGGACATTAACGAACGGGGAGTTCGCACAGCAAACCAGCTTGCGCTGGCAAGAGGTCTAGCTTCCCAGGTGCGTTTTGAACAGTGCGATGCATCGAAGCGTCTACCTTTCGACGGCAACACATTTGACGCTGTGTTCTCGAATGACGTTCTGTGCCATGTTCCAGGACGCCCCGGGGTGTTGGTTGAGATATTTCGCGTACTAAAACCCGGCGGACAGATCCTGTTCAGTGACGCTCTGGTAATCGGTGGCATGGTTTCCAACGAAGAGATCGCTACGCGCAGCTCGATCGGCTATTACGTGTACAGCCCGCCCGGAGAGAATGAACGACTGATGGAGCGAGCGGAGTTTCGCCACATCCGCATAAAAGACACAACCGAGAACGCGGCTCGGATCGCGAAGCAGTGGCATCACGCACGTGCGAAAAGGAAAGAGGAACTGGTCGCAGCGGAAGGCAATACTAACTTCGAGGGGCTGCAGCGGTTCCTCTCCTGCGTACATACCCTGACGAGCGAAAAGCGTCTGCTGAGGTATCTGTACGTGGCGAGTAAGGAGCCACGTGATGATCTCGCTCTGTGATTGCATGAAATGCGTTAAATCAATCTCCACAACGTGCAGTGCGTTCTAACGATCTAACCCCGTGACCACCATTGCCGGCTCGTGATCGTCAGCGAGGTGCGTCTGAGATATGTTGCGCGGCACGTCAGACCGGCCGTACTGCCTTGGAGAATGACCCATGACACGGCGGAAGGTCTTGCCGAAGGCGCTCTCAGACTCGTAGCCAAGAGAGTGTGCAATGGTGGAGAGGCCGTCCGAGGAATTCTTCAGTCGGTCGGCCGCCAGGAGCATGCGCCAGCGGGTGAGATACTCCATGGGCGTGGCACCAACCGTCTCGCGGAAGCGAAGAGCGAAGACTGAGCGCGACATGCCGACGCGTTCGGCCAGCGACTGCAGCGTCCAGCCATATCCTGGGTTGCTATGCATGCTGGTGATTGCAAGACTCATCTGCTTGTCCGACAGGGCAGAGAGCCAGCCGCGAACCGCCGTGGTGGCGTCAGCCAGGTAAAGCCGCAGCGCCTGGATGAGCATCATGTAGGCGAGCTGCTGCGCAATGAGCGATCCGCCGGGTTGTGGATCGCGAAGCTCAGCCCGCAGGCGTTCGAGCGACCATCGCATAGCGGCCTTATCTGATTCGCGCCGGATATGAACAATAGGCGGCAGCGAGTTCAGCAGCATCTCGGCATGGCCACCCGTGAACCCGAAGAAGCCGCCGGCAATGTATCGCATACCTTCGGGAATCTCCGGCACGTCGGCGGACTTGCTCAGGCGATCCCACGCGAGCGTGTAATGGACCGGTTCGAGTGACAGATCCGTGGTGAGACGGAACGGCAGCCCTCGCGGTAAAACAAAACAGTCTCCCGCTTGCAGCTGCACAGGCTCAGCAACGCCTTCGACTACTAGCCAGCACTCACCCGCGAGCATGGCGTAGCATTTGATGCCCTGGTGCTTCGGGAAGTGGATGGCTATATCGCCAGGAACCATGAAGCCGCCGGAGGACAAGCTCTGGGGCTTTAGCAGGGCAAGCACCTCAGAGAGCGGATCCATACGCCGGCTCGATTCGACGGACGGTTGCACAAATGGAGCATCGAATCTCGAGCTGTCAGCTTTCTCTTGTGGCAGGACGATTGAACCAATCATACGGACTCTCAGTATAGATCGTCCGAGGGCTGAGTTCCATCTAGTACTCGACGGCTCAAATAGGCCGCACTTCATAGGACTGAGGAGACAACATCATGCGTATCTTTGTGACCGGATCAACGGGGTTCATCGGCTCGGCGCTCGTTCCGGACTTGATAAAGGCAGGGCATCATGTACTGGGCCTGACGCGCTCAGAGGCAGGCGCCGACAAGCTGCGAGCGCGCGGGGCAGAGGTGCTTCATGGCAACCTCGAGGATCTGGACAGCCTGCGCAAGGGAGCGGCAGACTCGGATGGCGTGATTCACCTGGCCTTCAGCCATGACTTCTCGCAGTTTGAGAAGAACGCCGCAGATGAACGCAAGGCAATCGCGGCGCTCGGAGAAGTGCTGGTGGGTTCTGACCGACCATTCGTGATCACTTCAGGTACGGCGATCGCAGCCAATGTGGATGGCAAGCCGTCGACAGAGGACGCTCCAACAGCGTCCTGGAATCCCCGCGCCGGTTTGGAAACCGTGGTGAAGGAGTTCACTGAGCGCGGCGTGAAAACTTCGATCGTCCGCCTGGCGCAGATTCACGACACGTACAAGCAGGGGCTGGTGCCTTACATCACGGCAGTGGCGCGAGAGAAGCGTGTTTCGGCCTACATCGGCGACGGTGCCAATCGCTGGCCTGCGGCGCATATTTCCGACACTGCGCGGCTGTACCGCCTGGCACTTGAGAAGGCTGAGCAGGGCGCGATCTATCACGCAGTCGGCGAAGAGGGAGTGTCGATGAAGGTTATCGCTGAAGCGCTGGGGCGCGGGCTGAAGGTGCCGGTGGTCAGCATCACGCCTGAGGAGACTCCGGCGCACTTCGGCTGGCTTGCTGCCTTTGCCGGGCACGATATGCCTTCCTCGAGCGCTCTTACGCAGAAGAAACTGAATTGGAAGCCGACCGGACCAGGCTTGATTGCCGATCTGGATGGCATGGACTACACGCAAGCCTGAACTGGACTACACCGCACCGGTTGCCTACATACAATATCCCGGTGCTTTCTGTTGCGCAAAGATTGCTCGCGGAAAGAGTATCGACGCGAATGAACGGGAACGCATTAGTTATTCCAACAAATCGAGCGGGGTGGTTGAATTAGCTTGCGCAGTATGCTGATCAACCGCCCTTCTATCGTCTGTCCTTGATTGACCTTGATTTCACCGAAGAGATGCGGCTCTCAACTCACGGAGACTTTCGCAGAGGGAGAAACCCCACTGCGAAAGCCCGCTGCCAAGGGCAGGCGAACTACAAGCCTCGCTCCGCCCTCTTCTCGATTTGAAGCCGCGACACTTCCCCCGTGAGCACGCACGACAGCTTCGACAAAAGTCAGGCCGAGCCCGTGACCACTAGAGCTTTTTCCCTTGACGCGTCGAGAAAACAAAAAAGGAGCGATGTCTGCGGCGAATCCCGGCCCGTCGTCTTCAAGCACGAGTAACGCGGCGTCATCTTCAGAATTTAACGAGATCGTTACAGTAGAAGAAGCGGGAAGGTGCTTGACCTCGTTGTCAAACAGGTTCGCCATCATTCGATGGACGAGGGCGGCATCTCCTACTATCTTCAACGGGCCACTGCTCAGCAGCGCGATGGTCTGGTTCCTTTCGAACATGCTTGGTTCATATAGATCGATCATTACCCGGAGTAACTCGTCCAGGTCAATCTCGCTGCTGTTGAGTCGCAGTGCGTCTGCTTTGGCCTCTGCAACATCGAGAGACTTGTTCAGGAAGTCTGTTAGCCGGTCAAGCTCATCCACAGCGGATACTATGGGCTCTGTCTGTTCATTCTTTGTGGTGGCTGACAACGACACTTCCAACTTCCCGCGGATTGCGGTAAGTGGACTCCGCAAATCATGTGCAAGTGAATTCGTAATAGTGTGCAACTGATGCATCGCGCTCTCTATCCTGTCGAGCATGTTGTTCAACGTAAGGGCTAGATGTGCGACTTCGTCATCGCGCCCGGTCGTTGGCACTCTGCTGCTCAAATCAGATTGTCCGATTGTCGATGCGGCCTCAGTGATCCTCCGTACGTGCCCAAGCATTTTTCTCGTGCTTAAGAAGACAATGGTGAAGCCAAGAATCACGATGAGGAACCACAAGAGAACAAATCGAAGGCGAAGATTTCTCAACAGTTGAAGTTGATCCCTCTCAGAAAGTCCGAGATAGATTTGACTGCCGTCATCCATTTGGATCGAGGCCACTCGAAACGGGATGTCGTAACCCTTGACCTTCAGGTCAAGAGGAGTATCCGGCACAGTCTTAGTCCGACGAAGGGCATCTAAAATCGGATCACCACTACCAGACCCGACCCACAATGCGAGCGATCCATTTTGAGCCGCTTGAAGAAAGAAGACAGAATCGTTTCCGCTACCGTTCGACTTCAGCTTATTCGGCACCTCCTTGGTTGCAAGTTCGGCAACTTCTTTGACAACCCGGCCGTACAGAGCATCCTTCGGAGTTCGCTCGGCCACGTCACTGAGGACTTCAACCTCTCCGGCCAGCCACGCATCGCTTCTACGCTGAATGTCATCCGCGACAAAGCGATGCAGAAACACAAATACGATCATGGTTCCAAAGGCAAACGCGAGCGTAGCCCACAAGGAGATGCGCCAGGCAGCACTCCGAAGCTTTGGCTTAGCGATCATTGAGGACATAGCCCACACCCCGTAACGTTCGGATGAGCGGTTGGAGCCCGTCGGTATCAACTTTGCCCCGCAACCGATAGATGTGTACGTCCACGACATTCGTATCCGGCACGATTCGCATACCCCACACCTGATCGAGAATCATTGAACGTGTGACGACACGCCCAGCGTTCCTGCAAAGGTATTCCAGCAGAACAAATTCCTGCGGAGAGAGGTTTAGCACCTCCCCACCGCGCGATGCTCGCCGCTTTATCAAGTCCAATTCAAGATCCAGCACTCGCAATCGCATCGACTCATTGCTTGGAGCGGAGTTTCTCTTTAGAAGATTGCGAAGTCGGGCAAGCAATTCGGCGAGAGCAAACGGCTTCGTCAGGTAGTCGTCGCCGCCTTGTTCAAGCCCTCGTACTCTCTCGTCAACCGATCGTCGCGCAGAGAGGATCAATACAGGGCTGTGAACACCAAGCTCGCGCAGACGAAGGATCAGATCAATACCGTCCAGGTCGGGGAGGCCGAGATCGACAATCAAGCCGTCATACGCCGCGCTTGCTGCAAAACGCTCGGCGCTTCGCCCATCGGTGGCAGCATCCACTTGATAGCCTGCGTCAGCGAGGGACTGCTTCAGAAAACCCTGGATCTCGAGTTCGTCTTCAACGAGCAGAAGCCGCATAAAGCGATATTAGTCCATTCTCGTGGCCCATGGTCATCGCGAAGAAGTTAACGAATGGTGTGCGGGCTCCCTCTCGATTAAGGCTATCGGAGAACTATGAACGAATCGTCATGCAACCGAACGCTTTTGCCGCTATCAAATCGGTTGGCTTCTCAGTCATACTTAATAGTTGGCTAACTTGCGTTGCTTCGCAGTGGAGCAGTCCGTCCCTGCATTGGAGAGGGTATTATTCAAAATTCGGCGACCAACATACTCAGGATGTCCCCGGCCCCAAGCATGAACGCTTTGGACGTGAAACGAATCGAAGACGCCTTTTCCTCCTATCTACCGATGACGGCAGATACCGAGCCACACCTGAAAGATACGCTGAAGCACGTACTGCGTAACCCTGGAAATCTCGTTCGTCCACAAGTCGTCTTTCAGATGGCGCTCGCCTACGACATGCCCGACGCGCACGCCATAGAGCTGGCGATAGCTCTCGAGTATTTTCACACTGCTTCTTTGTTATTCGATGATTTGCCATGCATGGATCACGCCATTGAGCGACGAGGGGCCAGATGCGCCCATCTCGCCTTTGGTGAGGCTGGAGCAATCTTGGCCGCTCTCGCCCTCATCAATCGGGCATACGCACTAACTTGGCGGGCTTGCTCCGACTGCACGCAAGACCGTCAGTCGCGAGGTCTTGCTTACGTCGAACAGCATCTTGGAATTGACGGACTGCTCAACGGTCAGAGCCTTGATCTTCAGTATTCCAAACTTCCTCATGATCGCCAGACAACCGAGCGAATTGCTGTTGGCAAGACTGTCTCGCTCATCCGGCTGTCCTTCGTCCTGCCGGCACTTCTTGGCGGAGCGTCTGCGGCTGAGCTTCGGCTGCTTGATCGAATAGCGATGTACTGGGGTCTGAGTTATCAGATACTGGACGATCTCAAGGATGTTCTTCAGGGGGCCGATGAAACCGGAAAGACCGGATCTCGTGATGGTTCGCTCGACAGACCAAACATCGCCATCGCAATTGGCGTCCCAGATTCCGTCACGCGTCTGACTCGCCTCATCCATCTCGGAGACATGGCTCTTCGGCGTCTTCTGAATTCAAGACCTGGCATCTTCTTCCTTGCAAAACTTCGCAGCGAGTTGCAGGAAGAGGCGGACCGCATTACCGAGAGCTCGTTCGATATGGTGATGCGAGCCCAGGCATGATTTTTCTTAAGCTGATTATTACTAACCTCAGTCGCCATCGTATTCGATCGTTCATCAGCATTGCCGGAATCGCCTTCAGCGTGGCCGCCATGCTGACAATTGTCACGATACTGCAGGGAGCAGTCGGTATGTTCTCCGGCATTCTTTCCAGCGACAGCGAGATCATCGTGTTTGAGCGAAATGTTTCTGACCTCTTTTTCAGTAATGTGCCAGCCGCCGCAGTGCAGCAGATTGCCGGTTGGCAGATGGTGCAACATGCAGATCCCGTTCTCTTCGGAATTGTTTCGAGCTCCGATCACCCCATCATTACCTGCTTCGGAGTAACGCCGGATGACGCCCGAATACGAAAGGCGACCTGGCTCGAGGGCAGCCGCGACAACTTTGCACGGAGTTCCGATGACGTAGTTCTCGGGGAGAGAGCAGCCGAATTTCTAGCCGCGACTTTGGGGAGTCGCGTGCAAATTGGACACGGCAACTTCCATGTTATCGGGATCGTGAAAACTGCAAATGGCTTTGAGGATGGGGGCGTGTTCATGCCCCTCGCTTCCGCTCAAAGCTTCTTTCACAAAGAGAACTCATCCTCGGTCGTTACAGTTAAGCTTCGCAGCAAGGATGACGCGTCGACCTTCAAGAGCATGATCAAAGCGAAGTTCGGCAACTTGATTGCCTTGGAAGATGAAGAATTCACACGCTCCTATTCGCAATTCAAGATCCTGAAGGCGACGGCGTGGGCCGTCGGCGGTTGCGGCCTGTTGCTCGGTGGCCTCGGAGTCGCCAATACGATGATTATGTCTGTGTTTACCAGGATCCGCGAGATTGCCATTTTGCGGGTCAATGGCTTCTCAAACCCGCAGATTGCAGGGATGATCTTTGGGGAATCGGCGCTTGTATCCGTCTTCGGTGCAATCGCGGGGATATTGATAGGCACTGGTTTCCTCTTCGCACTCAGGCTTGTCCCAGCACTCCATGGCTACGTGGATGTCACGATTGAACCCACTGTCTTGCTCGTCGTTCTCTTGCTTGCTCTTTTGACCGGAGTTGCCGGAGCACTGTATCCGGCCATCTACGCCATGCGCATCCGTGCGGTGGAGGCGCTTCGCTTCGAATGAGGACTCATACAACCAAGGCCGGAAGTCTAACTAGGGTTCTGCGTGCTGAGAATGTTTGGAAGAGTTATGACGCGGGAACGATTGGTGTTCTTAACGGTGTCTATCTCGAAGTTATCGGAGGTCAGACCGTTGCTCTATGCGGGCCGTCCGGCTGTGGAAAGAGTACTCTTCTCCATTTGCTAGGAGGGCTCGACGAACCAGATCGTGGCCTGATTTTTGTGAACGACGTGGAGATCGATTGGCGCGGTAACCCGCTTCGTCTTCTGCGACACGAGATCGGCTTTGTTTTTCAGTTGCATAATCTCATTCCCGATCTCACTCTCGAAGAAAACTGCCTGATCCCGACGGTCGCTGCAGGAGTTGACAGGAAGACCGCACGTGCACGCCTCGACCAACTCACAGAGCAAACGGGGCTGAGTCACCGCCTGAAGCATCGCATTCAGAAGCTTTCAGGAGGAGAACGTCAGCGCACTGCACTCTGCCGTGCACTGATGAACAAGCCGCGGATATTGCTGGCCGATGAGCCCACAGGATCATTGGATGAGAACACCAGCAGTGCGATGTTTCAACTGCTGCTGGATCTGGTCGATACGGAGGGCATCACGCTGGTGATGGCCACGCACGACCGATCACTCGCGAGCCGCTGCAATCGAATTGTGGAAATGCGAAATGGGAGGATACGTGAGCTTGAGTCTGACTGATGCTCGCTCAGCTGATCCCGTCGCTGGCGTAATGTCTGTCTCTCCGCCGAATGCTGTTTACGCGACTGGCACTCACCGCCCGCGCGCAATCGCTGATAGCGCCTGGCACAGCCTTTTGTGGCTTGTATTCGCAAATGCCGTTGGAGTTCTGTTGGGTCTTCTACTTCTCGTTCCCAGCCTTAACAGCGTATTAGGCGAGTGGACTTACGGCCGATGGATGCCGGTCCACATGAATCTTGAACTATACGGATGGGCAAGCCTTCCGCTCGTCGGATTCCTCTTTAAGGTTTACGGCGCTGATCAAGGAGCCGTGGCCACCTGGTGCCGCCCCGCGCTTTGGGCGTGGTCAACTGCGCTTGGCATCGGAGCGCTCACGTGGCTGAATGGACGCTCCAGTGGAAAGTTGTTTCTCGACTGGACTGGGTATTCTCGAAGCCTGTTTCCTTTAGCGATAGTCGCGGTGTGGCTGGTGCTGGCGTATTCCCTCCGAAGTCAGTGGCGTGCTTCGCAGAATTCGAAATTCATTACCAAGGTTGCAAAGGTCACGGGCCTGGTACTTTTGCTCGCTGTTCCAATACTTATTTACGTCGCGGCGAGCCCGACTCTCTATCCGCCCATCAATCCAGATACTGGCGGACCAACCGGTGCGAGCCAGCTTGAATCGACGCTTGTTGTCGTCGCGATCTTGCTCCTGCTGCCGTTTGGGCTCACTCGCCGTAAGATTCGCAGTTCCTGGCGGACGGTCACAGCGTGGAGCATCTTTGCAGTCGAAGCGATCCTCTGCCTTGGTCTGGGGCGTGCTGACGTCAGCCATCATCAGCCGATCCAATACATTAGTCTCGCAAGCCTGCTTGTTTGGATCCCTCTCACGCCCGCATACTATAGCGAATTTGACTGGCACCCCAATACCCGCCGTTGGAGGATCGCATTTCTTTTCTGGTGGTCTATCCTCGTTCCCACAGGGTGGTGTCTCTTTCTCCCGGGAGTACTCGATCACTTCAAGTTCACCGATGGACTCGTCGCGCACTCTCTCCTCGCGATGGCAGGATTCACAACCAGTCTGCTGATCTTCGTAATGGTCCAGATTCTCGGTGACGATGGTTGGATCTTCAATGGCATATGGTCTTTTTATGCGTGGCAGGGAAGTGTGCTCGCGTATGTGCTGTTGATGACTTACTCGGGATGGCTAGAGGGCTTCAATGCCTCCTTCACTATCGTCCCGGGTATCGTCCGGAACTGGATCTACATCGGACGACTCACCATCGGAGTTCTCATGCTGATCGCCTCAACCGACTGGCTGGTTGAGGCTTCGAAGCTCCTGCGTACATCCCCGGCCCAGCAGATCATTGCCCCGCAGGAACCGTCTCTATGAGCCGCCGTATGCTCCTCGGCTATCAGTTACTGACCGGTCTTTCGGATGCGTCAACTGGCATTCTCCTCATATGTTCTCCCGCGTTGACGCTCCAGCTGATGCGTCTGAACGCACCCGCCTGCAGTCTTCCGTTCCTTTCCTACGTGGGTGCGTTCGTCCTTTCAGTGGGCGTAGCTTGCCTCTACGGTGCCCATCTCGTCACACGTCAGGTTTTCGCACAAAAGCTTGAAGTCGTTTGGCTGTTGACTGCTATCACTCGCGGGCTCGTGACCATCTTCATCGTTTGGAAGGTTACCAGCGGAGTCCTGCCAGGTGGTTGGTTAACCGTTGCGATCTCCGACGGAACCTTCGCTCTGATTCAAGGCATCGGCCTGTACCGGAATTGGTTGGAAAATGTTGCGCGCTGACGGACGGTGGTCTGGCTGGCGAGGTGTCTGTCTTGTTGCGATTACCTATGTCTACTTCCTCATCTTCGCTCAATTCGCGTTCCTGAATCGCCTCGCGAACCTGGGCATTGCAGATGCTCATCTCAAAGCGGTCATGGCGGCAATGGCTGTAGGCGGCATTTCAATCAGCCTGCTGGCGCCCCGTCTAACGCTGTGGCCATCGCAGCGCCTTCGACTGATCGTTGCCTTTGCCACCTGCGCTGTCGCCGCTCTACTTACTCTCACTTCTTTCCAACTTGCCACTGGATTTGTCATTTCTTTGCTGATCGGCAGTGGACTAGGCCTCCTTACCGTTACGCTCGTCACTGATCTGAGACCCTGGGTACGATACCGCAATCCTCTGTTTAGAGTTGGGTTGGGAACCGGTATTGCCTATCTCATTTGCAACCTTCCACCTTTGTTCACTGCTTCTGCACAGTTTCAAGCGATCACGGCATTTGTGCTTTGCCTTGTCGGAGTGATAATCACCCTCAGCCAAACTACGAAGACAGAATCCACGCCGACGACTGACCCGAAACCGACAGTCTCGTTTATGCGTGTTTTGATCTCCTTTACTGCGCTTGTGTGGCTTGACTCCGCGGCTTTCTTCATCATTCAGAACACCCCCGCATTAAAGGCTGGCACATGGCAGGGCGCACTCCACCTGGGGGCGAACGGCGTGCTCCACTTTGCTGCCGCACTTACTAGCGCGTGGCTTCTCCGTCGCCGGGGTTTACCGTTAACAACTTCAGTCGCATTTGTTGCTCTCGCATCCGCCTGCCTGTTATTGATTAGTCCCGACCGCGTTCTACTGGCATCCGTGTTTTATCCAATTGGCGTATCGCTCTACTCCGTGGCGCTGGTGGCCTACCCCTCATTACTCGCGCCCGTATCTTCTTTGGCTGCACGAGGCCGGCAGGCCGGATGGATCTACGCAATTGCTGGCTGGTGTGGGTCAGCAATGGGGATCGGTATGGGGCAGAACCTCGGACATGTGCCGCCGGCCTTTGTGCTGATGGCGGGGATACTTATTTTCGCGCCGGAAATCCCGCGAGTTGTTCGCCAACGCAAAAGGGAACTGCTGGCAACCCTCGCCATCCTTGCCGCAGCTTTCTGGCATCGATCGCACCATCAAAGTAATCCATCCTGCTCAGCCTGTGCTCTCACAAGTTGAGCGAGGCCGGCAGGTCTACATATCGGAAGGCTGCATTAACTGCCATTCTCAGTACGTTCGCCCAAACACTTCCGACGTTCTCATGTGGGGTCCGGTTCAGACTGTTGAAGAGTTGCGACGCCAACATCCACCGCTGATCGGAAACCGCCGCCAGGGCCCTGACCTCACCCAGGTGGGCAGCCGTCGCTCCTCTCTCTGGTTGAAAGCGCACTTCTACAATCCGGCGCAGGTCAGTCACGCCTCGTTCATGCCGTCTTACTCCTATCTCTTCGGAGATGGTCGTGGTGACGACCTGCTTGCCTACATATCAAGTCTTCAGGCCAACGAAATTAGCGGCCATCGACTCGCGGAGAAAGAATGGCAACCATCACTTGCGTCCGTTGCGCAAGCTAATGTGAAGGATGGCAAGCGGTTCTTCAGCGCGTATTGCGCAACTTGCCACACCACAGACGGCCAAACTCGCCAAGCTTGGAAGTCAAGTTTCAAACGCCTTCCCCCCAACTTCGCCACCGGACCGTTTCTCTACATTCTCGATTCAGACTCACCTGAACAGAGGCTGAGGCACTTTGCTCAAATCGTCAAGTTCGGACTGCCCGGTACAGACATGCCCGGCCATGAATACCTCTCTGACAAGGAGATCGCCTCCCTTAGCCTGTGGCTAGAGCAGACCACTGCTGCTTCAGTCTCATACCGACAAACTAGTTCCACTCCCGGAGAAAGACAATGAAGATCATCCCCGCGTCGCTGTTCTTTGCACTCCTCATATTTATTGCGCCTAATGCAGTTGCCGAGCACCAGCTATTCAATATCGACCCCGCAACCAGCGAAGTCAGTTTCTCGTTGAGCGATCCCCTTCATGCAGTTCACGGAACATTTCATGTCCAGACCGGTTCCGTTGATTTCAACCGCAGTGGTCCTGAAATGTCCGGTGCCATCGTAGTTGCGGCGGGAAGCGGCAATAGCGGAAGCGAGTCACGGGATCATAAGATGACTACTGACATTCTGGACGCTCCAAAATTTGCGACGGTTTCCTTCGCGCCTCATAGCTATCAGGGTGCTATCGCTCCCTCAGGCGATTCGACGGTGCAGGTCACTGGCACTTTTACCTTGCACGGTACCCCACATGACTTAACAGTGCCCATGCAGATTCACATAGATGGGACAAGCTGCATCGCTAAAACGCATTTCATCGTCCCGTACGTCAAATGGGGATTAAAGGATCCGAGCAATTTTCTTCTCAAGGTAGACAAAGAGGTTGGCATAGATCTCACGCTTAATGGCCACCTGATGCCATCGAATTGAGCGGCATATCCCCGGATGCTCTGTGGCCTGAGTCGCTGTTGGCCTCCTAGACGATCAAGTGAGAAACCCTCCTGGGATGCTCCTCGTGAAGTTCCTCATGAAGTTCGTCAACCTTTATTCGTGCCTGTTTCAGAGCCTTCCTCCCGGCTCTGGTCAACTTGTAGACCCGCCGCCTTCGTCCGCTCACATTCATCAACTCTGAAACCAGCAGGCCGTTCCGTTCCATGCCATGCAGAAGAGGGTAGAGCGTGCCAGGACCGATTCGGTAGCCGTGATGCTTCAGCTCTTCCATCATGGCCAAGCCAAACAGTGGCTCATTAGCGGCGTGAATGAGCACATGAACACGAATCAGACCTGAAAAGAATTCTCGCTGAGTTGACACAGGCAAAGGGTACCCCGCTACTGCATCTCAACATCATAATATCGAATTTCGATGATATGATTTCGAATCATCGGCAGAATCTGTCCTGCCCTGGAGCCGCCGGTTCCCATGCGTAGACAATCTTTCTCCCTCCCGTGTCTGCTCGCCTTGATCCTGTCATTCTCATCCTGCACGTCTGCACAGAATACGGTGGGGGCCACTTCCGGTGCGCTAACGCTCGAACAGGTCCTCGCAAATGCGATCGCGAACTATCCAGCAATTCAGGCAGCGCAGGCGCAGCAGAGAGCCGCGCACGAAGCCATCGGGGTTGCCAAAACTGCATACCTGCCTCGTACCGACATTCTTTGGCAAACTGATCGAGCGACCGCGAATAACATTCTGGGGCTCACCCTGCCTCAATCCGTCGTTCCCAGCGTTACGGGATCAGTTCTCCCTGCCGATCCAACACGGAGTGCGTGGAACAGTACGGGTGGCGCTCTGGTGAGTTGGCAGCCTTTCGACTTTGGGGCGCGCGGTGCAAAAGTCGACGTTGCACGTCAGGGGAGCGAAGCTGCAACGCAGGCTTCCATGCTGTCGCAACTACAAGTCAGCGCAAATGCTGGTAGCGCATTCTTCGATCTCGCTGCAGCCGAGCAGCTGGTGACAGTGGCACAGGCAAATGTTCGGCGCTACGAGTCATTCGGCAAAGCTGTCCACGTCCTCGTTGATAACAGGCTGCGCCCTGGTGCAGATGCTTCTCAAGCCGACGCACAGCTCGCGCTGGCACGCAATCAACTGATTCAGGCAGAGACGCAAGTCGCGGTCAAACGGGCAGCCCTTGCCCAATATCTACAGACGAAAAGCAGAGAGACAGAGGTCGATGCGTCTGGTCTCCTTTCGGCACAACCTATGACCGATATCGCTACGACGGCAGAGGTAAATCACCCGTTAGTCTTGGAGGAGCACGCGCTCACTCTGCAGCAGGAGGCCCAGAAACGATTCCTCGATCGGAGCTACGTCCCCGTCTTTAGCACGTCGGGTGTAGTGTTTGGGCGAGGCGCGGGGACCAGCATAACTGGGGTCTTTCCCGGTGGAACAGCCGGGCTAGCTCCGGACACCTTCAACTGGGCGGCAGGCGTTCAGGTGATCTTTCCCGCCTTCGATTTCTTTAACCTGCGCGATCAACGCCGGGTACAACTGGCAAATGTGCAAGCCGAGCATGCGCGATTGGATCAGGCCGTCAGTGACGTCACCACTGCGGTTCAACAAGCCCAGGCGATCCTTTCAGGAGCCCGCAAGTTAGCCGCGAACACGCCGATTGAACTCGTTGCTGCACAGGCAAGCGAACAACAACAACAGGCGCGCTACCGATCCGGTTTAGCGACAGTCGTCGACGTCGCTGCGGCAGAGAGTGTGCTGGCACTGGCCGAAGGCGATGATGCAATCGCACGTCTCGGAGTGTGGAGAGCGGAACTCGGAGTGGCTGTTGCGCAAGGCGATCTGCAACCATTCCTGCTACTTCTGCAGAGCCAGGCGAAAGGAAAATAGCGTTTATGTGGCTAATCCGTATCGCCCTTCGGCGTCCTATTACCGTCATCGTCCTGGTCGTCGCGCTCGCACTATCGTCTGTATTGGCAATTCTGCGAACGCGCGTTGATATCTTTCCGAATCTTGATCTGCCGGTCATTTATGTGGCACAGCCATACGGCGGCATGAGCCCACAGCAGATGGAAGGTTTTGTCTCGTATTACTACGAGTATCACTTCCTGTACATCAACGGAATCGAGAGCGTCGAAGCAAAGTCCATTCAGGGCACTGCACTTCTTCGACTCACGTTCCATCCCGGAACGAACATGAGTGATGCGCTCGCGCAGACGATCTCTTATGTGAATCGCGCCAGGGCGTTCATGCCTCCCGGAACAGTGTCGCCCTTCGTGATCCGATATGATGCAGGCACATTGCCGGTGGGCTACATGGTCTTTTCCAGCCCCTCCAGGACACTCGCCGAGATTCAGGACCTGGCGTTGAACCGAGTGCGCCCGGTCTTCGCAACATTGCCGGGTGTTTCGTCTCCTCCGCCCTTCGGCGGAAATCAGAGGACGATTGTCATCAACGTTGACCCGCAAAAGTTGCAGGCATACGGGCTGTCGCCAGAGAAAGTAGTTCAGGCTCTCACGAGCGGCAACAGCATTCAGCCAGCGGGCAATGCTGACATTGGCACCACGCACACGCTCGTTACAACCGATTCCACGGTCACTCAGATTACGGATCTACTCAGCATCCCCCTCAAGCTGGGTTCCGGGGCATCGATATACATCCGCGATATCGGGAGCGTTGCTGATTCGTCCGATCTCCTGGCTGGCTATGCGCTGCTGAACGGGAAGCGGACGATATACATCCCGGTGACGAAGAGACCGGACGCTTCCACACTAACGGTCGTGCAAGAGGTGCGCCAAAATCTCGCGCGGTTCCAGTCTCTCGTTCCCGAAGACATCAAGATCACCTATGAATTTGACCAGTCTGCATATGTGCGTAGCGCTCTCATGTCCGTTTTACGCGAAGCCATCATAGGAGCCTTGCTGACGGGGCTGATGCTCCTGCTCTTCCTGCGAGATTGGCGATCTTCTCTGATCGTCGTTATCACGATTCCGTTTGCACTTCTCACGGCAGTAGTTCTGCTGAAGCTCACCGGCCAGACGATCAACATCATGACGCTCGGTGGACTCGCTCTGTCGGTAGGCGTCCTTGTGGATGAAGGGACCGTTCTGCTTGAGAACATCCATGTACATCTGGACAACGGAGAGAACGTCGCGCGGGCTGTGTCCCTCGCGAGTCGCGAAGTCGCTGTGCCGAGACTGCTCGCCATGCTGTGTGTAATGGCAGTATTCATTCCGTCCTTCTTCATGACAGGACCGGCGCAATCGCTCTTTCTCCCTCTCTCACTCGCTGTGGGATTTTCGATGGGCGCCTCGTACTTACTCTCCAGCTCTCTCGTTCCAGTCCTCGCCAATTGGATGTTGAAGTCCAGGACAGAAGACGAAAAGGGTCAACCTCATGTTGAAGGTAGCTTTGATCGATTTCGCCATCGTTTTGAACGAACGCTTCAGAAGGCGATGTCTATCCCTTGGATTCTGCTCGGCGGCTATGCCATCGTCGCCAGTCTGGTGCTGCTGTTCATTACGCCTCGCATTGCAGAAGAGATCTTCCCATCAGCCGCTTCTACTCAGTTTCGTCTCCGTATCGACGCGCCTGACGGCACGCGCGTCGCGGTGACGGAAGATCTTGTTAAAAAAGTTTTGAATGTGATCAATCAAACGGCAGGCGAGCAGAATCTTGATCTCAGCCTGGGATACGTCGGAACTCAAGGGTCGTCCTATCCAATCAATGCCGTCTTTCTTTGGACCAGCGGCCCGCAGCAAGCCATCATCAACGTCGGCCTCAAGCCAGATAGTTCTCTTAAGCTCGCTGATCTGGAAGAGCAACTCCGCAAGAAGCTGTCGCAGCAATTTCCCGAAGCAAAGTTCTCATTCGATCCGGGTGACCTCATCAGCCAGATTCTTAGTTTTGGTTCCTCATCGTCGGCCGAAGTCACAGTCGCCGGCCCGCAGTATGCCGATGTTGCCAGCTATGCCGAACGTCTTCGCCAGAAGCTGGCCAACGTTCCCGAACTCAGAGATCTGCAATATGAAGAGCCGCTGCATTACCCCACAGTTGATATCAAGGTGAACCGTGCGATGGCTGGCCAACTAGGCACAACCGCCGATGCAGTAGGGTCTGCCATTGTCTCCGCCACCGCTTCCAGTCGCTTTGTCGCTCCTAGTTACTGGCGGGATCCGAAATCTGGCGTCAGCTATCAGGTTCAGGTGCAGGTCCCTCAACCTAAGATGACCTCTCTCGGAGACATCGGAAACATTCCGGTCGGGAGCGTCACCGGAGCCCAGCCACTTGGTAAACCAACTTGCTGAACTGCGATCGAGCACGGTACCGGGCGAACTGGATCGCCAGAACGGACAGTGGATGCTTGCACTCTCTGCGAACCTCGGCGGTCGCGATTTCCGTCTCGCGAAAAAGGCGATCGACAAAGCAATTAAAGAGGCCGGAGCACCTCCCCGCGGCGTAACAACTGCAGTACGCGGGCAGGTAAGCGCTATGCAGCAGATCTTTGGCGAACTAAGTATTGGCTTGCTCTCCGCCATCGGCGTAATCCTTCTTTTGCTGACTGCGAATTTCCAATCGCTGAAGCTCGCTTTGGTCGTGCTCTCGACGGCTCCCGCAGTTCTCGCCGGGTCTGTGCTCATGCTCCTGCTCACTGGCACAACACTAAATCTTGAGAGCTTCATGGGAACGATCATGGCAATCGGTGTTGCCGTCGCGAATGCCATCCTGCTCGTCACCTTTGCAGAGCAGAATCGCCTGCAGGGTGCTACTGCGCCGAGAAGCGGCGCGTGCTGCTGCCGCAGAGCGGCTCCGTCCGGTGTTGATGACGAGCCTTGCCATGATTGCGGGCATGATCCCGATGGCGCTCGCCTTCGGTCAGGGCAGTGAAGAAACGGCTCCCCTTGGTCGAGCCGTCATCGGCGGCCTTGCCGTTGCGACTCTTGCCACGCTCTTTTTGCTGCCGATGGTCTTCGGGCTCGTGCAGCGGAACGCCCCGATCGGCACCCGCTCGCTCGATCCAGAGGATCCCGACAGCAAGTGGTTTGAAAAGTCTCCCGGAGGTTGCGCGATGAAAGGCTCACTCTTCGCTTTTACAGTCTTGATGGTGCTGACCATGGGATGCAACTCCGGCAACTCTGATAAATCTGCGCCTGCAGCCGCGACTCCCGCACCCAATGCACCCACAACCGTGAGCACAGTCGCGGTCGCTTCCAGAAAGTTGCAAACGACGATATCCTTGCCCGCTCAACTCACACCTTACGAGCAGGTCGATATCTATCCGAAAGTAACCGGGTTCGTTGAGGCTGTGACTGTTGACCGCGGATCGCGAGTTCACCGGGGACAGCTATTGGTCAAGCTCACAGCGCCTGAACTGATAAGCCAGCGTTCTCAGGCAGAAGCGGCGGTCCGAGCCGCTCAATCCCAACTTGCAACAGCGCAGGCGAAGCTGGCTTCAGACAATGGAACGTATCTCCACATGGTCGAAGCTGCAAAGACGCCTGGCGTGCTCGCCGAGAATGATGTTCTCGTTGCGGGGCAAACTGTATCCGCGGACAAGGGCTTGGTTGAAGCTGCCGATCAGAATGTCTCCGCGGCTAAGGACGCGCTCCGCACCGTCAGCCAGGCTGAGTCGTATCTGACGATTACCGCCCCCTTCGACGGCGTCGTGACAACACGCAATCTTCATCCTGGCGCCCTCATCGGGCCCGCATCCGGTGCTGGAGGGGCGCAGCCGATACTTCAAATCGTGGATGACAAACGTCTACGACTTACGATCCCTATCCCAGAGGCGCAAGTCGGCGAGATGACGGCGGGCCAGATAGTCTCCTTTACTGTCCCCGCCTATCCCGGGCAGACGTTTAAGGCTCCAATCGAGCGCATCTCGCGCGAAGTTGATGAGAAGTCTCGCACGATGCCCGTAGAACTGGATGTGAGAAACACCGATGGGCGGCTGTCGCCAGGCAGCTTTACCAATGTCTCGTGGCCTCTTCAACGTGGCTATCCAACACTCTTCGTTCCGACCGCATCGGTCACCAGTGATCAGCAGCATACCTTTGTGATCCGTGTGCGCAATGGTAAGGCCGAATGGGTTTCCGTCCAGACAGGTCAGACGGTAATTGGAGACATCGAGGTTTTCGGTGATCTAAGCGCCGGGGATCAGGTCGTGAAAATGGCGTCGGACGCAATCCACTCGGGCGATCCGGTTCGCGTGCAGAATCATTAAGTGAGTTGAGAAGCGCCTGAATCCTGCAGAAGGGAAGAGATGACACGATCTATCGTTTCTCGCCGCAGCTTTCTTAAGACCGCGGGAGTAATCGCAGGAACATCCTTGGCATGTGGCGCGCGACCATTCCTTCGTCAAACGATCTCAGAGGGCGTGCCGGACGCGAAGGCCGATTACACGCTGAAGATAGCAACCACTCCGCTGGAACTCGCTCCGAACCGCATCGTTTCTGTGACGACCTATAACGGCCAGTTTCCCGGGCCTCTGCTTCGGATGAAAGAGGGCCACAGAGTCACGGTTGATATTCACAATGAGACGGATGTGCCGGAGCAATTGCATTGGCATGGCCAATTTGTAGGCACGGATGTGGACGGCTCCGGCGAAGAGGGCACACCTTTCATCGCCCCACATGGCAGCAGGCGCATCTCCTTTGTCCCGGGCCCGTCGGGTCTGCGCTTCTACCACACCCATGTGCGCGCAGGTGCAGATCTGGCGGCAGGTCAGTACAGCGGGTTGGTTGGACCTGTTTACATCGAGCCAAGAGAAAATCCTGGGCATTACGATCGCGAAGTCTTTCTCACTATGAAGGAGTTTCAGCCAACACTTAGCCGCGGTGGAGATATGGCGATGGATTTCCTTTCACCTGCGCAGGTGGTTCCCGCTCTGAAGGACTCGGGTGAGACATCGATGAAGGCTTCACTTGCAAAGGGCATGCCGCATGGTTACGAGGTCGGCTATGACTCCTTCACGATCAACGGAAAGATGCTCGGGCATGGTGAGCCGATTCGCGTGAAGCAAGGCGAGCGGGTGCTGTTTCATGTGCTCAATGGGAGCGCAGGAGAGATTCGAAGTCTCGCTCTGCCGGGTCACACCTTCAAGATAGTTGCGATGGATGGAAATATTCTGCCAAAGCCGGTGCGCGTTCGGGGCCTGTGGCTGGGCACTGCGGAGCGCATCTCCGCAATCGTCGAGATGAACCATCCAGGTGTGTGGGTCATGGGCGATCTTTCTGATGATGACCGTAAACATGGTATGGGAATCGTCATCGAGTATGCAGACTACAAAGCCAAGCCACTATGGATTGCGCCGAAGCCCTTCAAGTGGAACTATGCGCACTTCGGCGACGTTACCGCTACCAACGCACATCCTGATGAAGTGTTCGACATGATATTCGCAAAGCAGAATGCTGCGATGGGCGGCTTCAATCAGTGGACAATAAACGGCGAGTCCTATCCCATGGACCAGATCATCGCAAGGCCGATGTTTCATCTGCGCGAGGGGAAGCGTTATCGCCTTCGCATGAAGAACGCCAGCGATGACATCCACCCCGTGCACCTTCACCGTCACAGCTTCGAGGTCACGCGGTTTGCAGGCCAGCCGATCTCTGGATTGATCAAGGATGTAGTGATGGTCAACGGGTATCAAGAGGTGGAGTTAGACTTCGTCGCAAACAACCCCGGCCTAACCTTGTTTCATTGCCATCAGCAACTCCACATGGACTTCGGCTTTATGTGCCTCTTCGACTACATCTAGCGAAACCCGCAGGCCTGGAGCGGTACGGTCTTGTCGCATCTGCGAAGGAGGTCCGATGCGGCCACCCAGCTCATTCAATGCGCAAGGCCCGCACCGGGTCGATGGAAGCCGCCCGTCGCGCCGGAATGATCCCGGCAATGGCAGCCGCAACTATCAGCACTCCAATCGCGATGGCCATCACTGGCAAGTTGACGCTGGTGATCTCATAAAGCTGCGACTTGACGTACCGCACGCAGAAGATCGCCACTGGGATCCCGATAACGAGGCCGGCGATCGTCTGCAGCATCGCTCCGCGCATAACCGTTCCGATCACACGGCTGCGCGCCGCGCCGAGCGCCATGCGGATGCCGATCTCCGGCGTGCGGCGGACGACGGTATAAGCCGTGACGCCATAAAGTCCGATGGCAGCAAGCAACAGCGCCAGTAGGCCGAACAAGGATGTCAGGCGCGCGATCAGCCTCTCTTCAATAAACCGATCGTCAATCTGCTGCTGGAACGTTCGGAACTTCACGATCGTGAGATTCGGATTGATGCTTGCGAGCGTGCTGCTGACGATCTTTTCGAAGCCGTCAATGGGCCGGCTGGTCTGGATCACCATGGCTCCCGCGTACAAGGATTGATCTTTTTCGAGCGGACTGTCAGGATCCTTCGCGTTGCCCGCGCGCTGTGTCAGCGGCAGAAAGTACATGGCATGGTCTTTCCAGTACACGCTCGTGTAAGTTGTGTCCTCAACTATGCCGACAATCTCATGTGCGCCATCCAGGCCGGCCTGGTTGGGCCCCGAAAAGCCAAAGCGATGGCCGATGGGATTGCGATTACCGAAGAACTGCTTCGCAAATTCCTTGTTCACGATGGCGACGGGCGGCGCATCCAGCAGATCCTGCGACGTGAACCCGCGACCCATCACGACGTGGGTCCCCACCGAGTCGAAGTACTCCGCGGTGCCCTTCACCCAGGATGCACCCTTATTCAGGTCAGGCTCGCCCTGAACCTTTACGCCAGATCCCCAGTTGTTCTGCTCCATCGGCGTGTAAGTGGAAAGGCCTACTTTCACCACGCCGGGAATACCGTGGAAACGATCGACGATGCTCTGGTAAAGGGGCTCGACCTCCGTGTTCTTGTAGCCCGGCCGCTTGAGGATTGATGTGGATGATGTAGCGGTTCGTTGTATCCAGCTTCATGTCCACTTTCTGGGCCTTATTCAGGCTCTGCCCAAACAGGCCCGCTGCAACCAGCAGCACGAGTGAAAGTGCAGCTTGCACGACAACGAGTGCGCGTTGCAGGAAGGAAGCTCCGTGAGCGGTCGTTCGCGCGTTGGCGCGCAGAGCTTCAACGGGCTGCGTGCGCGCAGCCATCAACGCTGGCGCTAGGCCAAACAGGATGCCCGTAGCCAGCGAAAGCGCGAATGCAAAGCCGATCACGAGCGGCGAAGGCGAAGCATCGACCGGCATGTTTTGCTGATTGGGAAAGGCGAGCGCTAGCAGCGCGTGCGCTCCGAGATAGGACACGGCGAGGCCAAGCAGCCCGCCTGCCCCCGAGAGAACGACGCTTTCCGTAAGAAGCTGCCGCACAATGCGGCTCCGCTGCGCGCCTAATGCTGAGCGAATGGAGATCTCCGCGCGACGGCTCATTCCGCGCACCAGCAGCAGGTTGGCAATATTCGCGCACGCAACCAGAAGAACCAGCGCGGCAATCCATAACAGCAGCTTCAGATGATCCTTGTAGCCATCCTGCATGTTCTGGATACCACCTCCTCCGGGAGTGAGCACCACATGCGTGCGGGGCAGAACCTTCTTCGCGCGCTCATCGGTAAATGTCTTCAGCGGGGCAAATTGTTCTTTCAACAGCGTACTGGCCTTCGCCTGCAGCGACGACAGCGAAGTTCCCGGCTTCACGCGGCCAATGATGTATGCCCATTGCGTGTCGGGATCAGTGAAGTACGGGGCGCCAATTACCTGGTCCATCGAATTCATGGGAAGGAAATATTTGGGCGGATTGGTATCGATACGGTCCCCGTAAAAGCCCTTCGGCGCAACGCCAATAATCGTGGCCGGCTTTGTATTGATGTAAAACGCGCTTCCCACCACGCTCGGATCGCCCGCATAATCCTGCTGCCATGCTTCGTAGCTCATTACGGCAGTGATGGGCGCGCCCTTCTGGTCGTCGGCGTCTACCATCAACCGGCCCGCCGCCGGCGAAAGACCAAATACGCGAAAGTAGTTGCCGGAGACGAAAGTCGCCATGACGGATTTCGCTACGTCGGAAGGTCCAGAGCGTCGGACCGTGATCGGCCGCCAGGCGTAGCCGGATTCCATGGCAGCTAGCTCTTCGAACTCGGGCAGGCTCTTCTTGAACATGTAATAGGTGTCTGTCGCGAAGAGCGAGTACTCTCCCTTGTCGTTCCAGCCGCCGTTGACGCAACAGTCGTCGGTGTTGCCGATGCGGACGAGCGTCTTCGGATCGGTAACAGGAAGGTTGTGGAGCAGGATCGCATTCACCAGCGTAAAAATCGCAGAGTTGGCGCCGATGCCGAGAGCCAGCGTAAGCAGCACTGTAATGGTGAACCCCGGAGTCTTGCGCAATTGGCGGAATGCATAACCGAGATCCTGCAGCAGAACTCTCATCCCTTATCCTCCACACACGTACCCCTGGGTATAAAGAAAGCAGTTTGGGTGCCAAACTGATTCCGTCACTCACCCTCTGAAATCAATATCTTGGCAACATCACGGTCGGGTGCGTCCGTTCATAACTGAGAACCAGTGTTCGGAGTCGGACGCTTCCTTCTGGCATTTTCTGAAACTACTTCTGATTCCGACGGTCAGATCTTTGACAAAGATTAAGTTACCTCTCGCCCACTGCGCGAACGCCAGAGCACCGCGGAAAGCGGAATTGTCAAAATCCATTTTCACCACTTGGGTTGACATTCGACCCGAACAAATGAATACTTGGGTCGAATGGCTACCCAAGAGAATAACGACGACCGCATCGCCTTGCTGCAGGGAACTCTCGACCTGCTGATTCTGAAGACGCTCGTGTTGGGACCGTGCCACGGGCAGGGTGTGGCGCGGTTGATCCAGCGCCAGTCCGAAGAAGTCTTCCTGGTCGACCATGGTTCGCTGTATGTAGCTCTGCAGCGGCTCGAAGACAAGAAGTGGATCAGCGCCAAGTGGGGCGTAAGTGAGAACAACCGCAAGGCCCGGTTCTACTCGTTGACTGCCAAAGGGCGCGAGCACCTTGTCCAGAAGATCGGCGAGTGGCAGCGGCTGACCCGGGCGATGGGTTTGATTCTCGAACCCGGTAGCGAACTGCGGACCGAGGAGGCATAGCATGTTCAGGCGCAAGCGAAGTGCAGAGGATTTCGCTGAAGAGATCAAGATGCATCTGGAACTCGAGGCCGACGAGCTGCGCAGCGAAGGCCTGACCGAAGACGCAGCGCGGCGGAAGGCCCGGAGCGAGTTCGGAAATGTGCTCGCGGCGAAGGAACGCTTCTACCTGAAAGACCGATGGGTAAGCCTGGATAAGCTTCTCCGCGATATACGGTTTGCCCTGCGGTCACTGCGGCAGAGCCCCGGCTTTGCAGCCACCGCGATTCTTACGCTTGCTCTTGGAATTGGCGCGAACACGGCGGTTTTCAGTGTAATGAACGCGGTACTGCTGCGGTCGCTGCCGGTTGCCAATCCAGATCGCCTTGTGTACTTGCGTACCTCGAACCCTCCTCGCGGGACCGGCACGATCAATTCCACTGAGACGTTTTCTTATCCTGTGTACGATGCCCTTCGCCGGCAAAGCCAGGCGCTCTCGCCCGTGATGGCCTACGTGCCCCTGTCAGTCAGCAAGGTCGCGGTTCGCTACGGAGCGCTGCCCGAAGAGGCGGAAGGCGACATGGTCAGCGGCACATTCTTTTCCGGGCTGGGAGTGAGGCTGATTCGCGGCCGTGGCTTCAGTGAGGAGGACGAAACGAAGCATGCGTCGATAGCCGTCATCAGCTACCGCTATTGGACGCAGCGGTTCGCGCGAAACCCAAACGTGCTGGGAACGACGCTCTATGTGAACGGAGTGGCCATCACAATTGTGGGAGTAGCCGCGGAAGGCTTTGAAGGCGTAGAGGCAGGCGGATCCACCGACTTCTGGATCCCGATGCAGAGTCGTCCGGAACTGAACGCGTGGGGCAATTCGCTTGATCAGGGCAAGACGTACATCACAAATCCCACCTGGTGGTGCCTGCGCCTTATTGCGCGTCTTGCGCCGGGAGCGACCCGCACGCAAGCGGTGGCGCAGATGCAGCCGGTTTTTCAGAGAGCTGCTTACATCGGCTTGGGTACGCCGATGCAGGGTGAGAAGCCGCCGGTGTTGAGCGTGGTGGACGCCAAAAATTTTCCGGGATATGACGAGCAATATGGCAATCCACTGCGCATCTTGATGGCGATGGTGGGGCTTGTGCTGTTGATCGCGATGACCAACGTGGTTATGTTGCTGATGGCGCGGAATGCGGCGCGGCAACGCGAGTTTTCCGTGCGGCAGGCGCTGGGTGCGGGGCGCGGCGAGTTGCTGAGGCAACTTCTGACGGAGAGTCTGATCCTGGTCTCGGCAGGCGGCGCACTGGCCTGGGGATTTGCAGAGATCGCGACGCGGCTGCTGGGCAACTGGGCGCAGATCGAGTCCAGCCTGGCTCCGGACCGGACCGTGTTGCTGTTCACCCTGGCAGTGCTGCTCTTTGCCGCGCTGCTGTTTGGGCTCGCGCCGCTGCGTGTCGCGCTCGCAGGCAGAGCGGAGCTGGCGCTGAAAACTTCCGCGGCGACCTCCAATGCTGACGCAGGTAAATCACGCACCGGTAGAGTAATCGTGGCGATGCAGATGGCGCTGTGCGTAGTGTTGCTGGTAGGCGGAGGCCTGTTGATTCGAACGTTGCGTAACCTGGAAAACACTCCGCTGGGAATGCAGACCGACGGGCTTGTGGTCTTTGGGGTGAAGCCAAATATCACGTCGATTCCGGATGGCATCGCGTTCTATGGCAGGCTGATGGAGAACCTGCGCGCTTTGCCTGGCGTGGAGTCCGTGACGGTCATGAAAGAACGCCTCGGCTCATGGTGGTCTGACAACAGCGACATGACGGTGGATGGTAAGCTGCCTGACGTGGCGAATGGATCGTCGAGGACGGTCCGAAGCAATGTGGTTGGGCCTGACTTCTTTCGCACGCTTGGCGTACCGGTGCTTGCAGGCCGCGACTTCGCCGAGTCCGATACTGCGACTTCACCCCACGTCGGCATTATCAACGAGCAGTTTGCTAAACGCTTTTTCCCCAATCAGAATCCCCTGGGCCACACTATCGGAACCGACGATGGGCGCTATCAGATGATGGTTGTGGGCGTGGTCAAGGATCATAAGTATCGCAGTATCGACGAAGATCCGATCCCCATGGCGTGGTACATGTTCGCTCAAATTCCGATGACCGGTGGAATGGACGTGGAGATGCGCGTGCACGGCGAACCACTTGCGATTCTGCCATCGGCGCGCAAGGCATTGCAGGAGCTGAATCCTAACCTGCCAGTAATTAAGCCCATGACCCAACGCGCGCAATTCGACCTCACGATTTCCGGGCAGCTGCTTTTTGCGAGGCTTGCCGGTTTCTTCGGCTTTCTCGCGGTGGTTCTCGTCGCGACGGGCCTCTATGGAACGCTGACGTATCGCGTCAACACACGGACCGCAGAGATTGGCGTGCGTATGGCTGTGGGCGCGAGGCGTGGGCAGGTCGTGTGGATGATCCTGAAAGACAGTTTGCTGCTCACAACTGCGGGAGTAGTGGTGGGCCTTCCGCTGGCAATGCTGGTCAGTCACGCGTTGGCTTCATCTTTGTATGGCGTGAAGCCGCTCGACGCGGTGAGCTATTTTCTGGCGGTCATTGGGGTAGCCGTGGTCGCGCTGGCGGCGAGTGCCGTGCCTGCCGGGCGCGCTGCGAGTGTGGACCCAATGAGAGCTCTGCGCACTGAATAATGCGAAATCATCACCACTTGCCACAATAAAAACGCGAGCCGGCTAAATTGAATTCGCTGTGCTTTACAAAGCGCCAGGCTGCCCCATTAATCCAGCAAGAGGATCCTTGCCACCCCAGTGTCCGCGGCTGTCCACGATACGAAGTCGTGTAAAAGACGACCGGTCGAACGCGTTCACAGCTTTGTGAGCATCCATTTTCTCGCGGTGGACTCCTGTGTGATACGCTGCGGCGAGCATTGAGGCATCGTCTCTCCAAACGCTGAACGTGACTCCATCGTCGCCAATGGTGTGTGGCGTGAAGGGTCTGTTGGCCAGACAGCCATCGACGTTCCGCAGCCAATCGTCCACTTCATCCACGCCGCGGCGGAATGCAATCAATCGCTCAACTTTGGGCCCCGGCAGATAACCCGCCGTAGTGATAACCATCGCGACCCCGCCCGGATCGGTAGATGAGACCGCAAATATCTCACCGGGGAGCGCGCGATCAAGATGGTTGCAGCTCCCGTGATGTCGGATCGGCAGAAGGATCTGGTGCCAGGACTCCACTGTATCGGCGACGAATGGCATATGAAAGTCGCTGTTACAGAAAGCCTCTCTGGCTGCGGCGAGCTCAGAGAACAGTCCAACCGCGCACCAGATGTTGCCCGGAAGCCGATAGCCATCGGGTCCTACCGGGCCGGTTGAACCGATCTTCCAACTCATAGCGCCTTGTGGTTTGCCGGAGAGATCCAACTGATCCCGAGTCGTGACATTCTGAAACCGAAGCCAATGGGTAGTAGCGTATCGAGCCCTATCGCGCAAGGATCTTCTCCTAATGATGACCGACAGGTGCAAACATTATCCCATGTCCGAGGCTCGCCCTCAGCTGTTTCAACAGCCCAATGCCGCTGATTAGGGACGTTAACGGAACTTCCGAGGTTCCCAAAAGACGTTTCACAGTGTAACCAGTGATTGAGATCCCAATTGAACCTTACCATCGAAAATGTCGGCAAGCAGTATCGCGGCGGCCATCGGGCCCTGAGCAATTTTAGTCTCACGGCGAAGCCGGGCGTCCTCGGCTTGCTCGGGCCCAACGGAGCCGGCAAGACGACGCTGATGTCCATTCTGGCAACCATCACCCATGCAAGTGAAGGCCGTGTGCTCTGGAATGGAAAGGACGTTTCCACCGACCCCAACTCAATTCGGTCCGTGCTCGGCTATCTCCCACAGGACTTCGGCGTCTACCCCAACCTGAACGCTGTCGAGTTTCTCGAGTACCTCGCCGCTGTCAAAGGCTTGGACGGGGCGACCGCTCGTCGCCGCATCACAGAGCTTCTGGAAGTTGTGAATCTGACGGATGCTCGTAAGCGCCCGCTTGGTGGCTACTCGGGCGGGATGAGGCAGAGGGTGGGCATCGCGCAGGCCTTGCTCAACGACCCACAGTTGCTGATCGTCGACGAGCCCACTGCCGGCCTCGATCCGGAAGAGCGGGTCCGCTTTCGCAACCTTCTATCCGACCTCTCCGGTGAGCGCATCGTGGTGCTCTCCACACATATCGTCTCCGACATTGAAGCTACTGCGACCGACATCGCTCTCATCGCGAATGGAACCCTGGTAGCGCACGACTCGCCCGAAGCTCTGCTCCAGCAGGTTGAGGGTAAGGTTTGGGAACACGTCGTCTCCAGCGCCAACCTGGACGCGGCGCGGCAGCGGTATCAGATCAGCAGCACCAATCGTCGCAGCGACGGGGTCCATGTTCGCATCCTCGGCGACGAACCGCCGCAGGGCGCGCAACCAGTGAGCGCTAATCTCGAAGACGCCTACCTTTTCTGCCTCTCACAGCACCGCGAGCGTGGTTCTGTATGAGCCGCTCCCGCGTGTTGTTCCACATGGTGCGAGCTGACTTCCTCGAGCGCGTGCGCCGTTACAGCTTCCTTCTCACGATGGTCTTTTCCATCTATCTCGGATATGCAATCTATGCTGGTCAGATCACCTTGCGGCTGGATAGCTATCATGGGGTCGCCAATTCAGCGTGGCTGGGTTCCGTCGTCGGCCTCGTTGGCTCCGTCTTCCTCAGTCTGGTCGGCTTCTATGTCGTCAAGAACGCCATCCAGCGCGACCGCAAGACTCGCGTAGGCCGCATACTCGCCGCCACTCCCATCAGCAAGAGCCTCTACACGCTCAGCAAGGCGATCAGCAACTTCGCAGTACTCTCGGCGATGGTCCTTGTTCTCGCAGCGGAGGCGCTTGTCATTCAGTGGACTCGCAAGGGAGGGGCGCCAATCCATCTCCTCGACCTGCTCTCGCCAATCCTTATTTTTAGCCTCTGTGCTGTAAGCGTCACCGCCGCTATCGCCGTTCTCTTCGAGACCATTCCGGGTTTACGCGGGGAGTCGGAAACATCGTTTATTTCTTTATCTGGATCTGGCTGATCAGCTTGAGCGCCACAATCCTCATCTCGGGAAAACCTCCGAGCACCCTGGCTTCTCTGCGCGACTTCACCGGCATCGCTGCTGTCTCGGGACAGATGCAGGCGCAGATTCATCAGCTCGACCCAAGCTACAAAGGCGGATCGTCATTCGGCGTCGGGTCCTTTGCTCACACCACGAAGACCTTCGTGTGGCAAGGCCTTCGGTGGAGCCCTGCGATGGTACTGGGCCGTGCCTTCTGGCTTGGAGTTGCTATTGTTCTCACGCTGCTCGCCGCCGCCCTCTTCGACCGTTTCGACCCTGCTCGAGAACGCCTGTCGCTGAAGTCCTTCCGCAAACAACCTGTCGCTGTCACGCCGGAGGCAGTTGAGCGAATACCCGATCAGGCCAGAGGAACGCAACTCGCAGCCTCCCATCTTACCCCGCTTGCTCGCGGGCAAAGTCACTTCCGTTTTGTAGCGTTGGTACTGGCCGAACTCCGCTTGCTCCTTCGAGGAAGAGCATGGTGGTGGTACGCAATTGCGGCGGGCCTGTTTGTCGCCTGCCTCTTTGGACCCATCACCAATGCGCGTTCCGGTACTATTCTCGCTGCCTGGCTCTGGCCCACGCTCCTGTGGTCGCAGCTGGGAACGCGCGAGGCGCAGTTCGCCACGCAACCGCTCGTCTTCAGTGCGCCGCATGCCTTTCCGCGACAGGTTTTGTCATCCTGGACAGCGGGAGTACTGCTCGCCGCGATCACCGGCGGAGGACTCGGTATCCGCCTCCTCTTCGCGCGAGACTCTGCGGGACTCCTCGCCTGGGCCGCGGCCACACTCTTCATCCCCGCCCTCGCCTTGATGCTTGGCGTCTGCACCGAAAGTCCGAAAGCCTTTGAAGCCATCTACACCGTCTGGTGGTACATCGGGCCGTTGCATCACATCCGCAAACTCGACTTCATCGGAACAGACTCCGGATCGAGTACTCCGGCCATCTACCTCGCAGCTTCGATGGGGCTGTTGCTTGTCGCCTGCTTCTGGAGAAAAGCGCGGCTCGCCCACGCATAACCGATCGAGCGCTCACCTTCCGCCGCGATCCTCCTACATCACAGTCGTGGCGCGATGCGTCTCACGCCAATCGCTCGGCGGCACGCCCTCCCAGGCGCGGAAGGCTCGACCAAACGAATTCGGGTCTTCAAAGCCAAGCATGTAGGCAGCTTCATTCAACTCCAGCACAGAGTTGGATAGGTAATACCGCGCCATCTGGTGACGCGCCTCATCCAGGACTCGCTGAAAGCTGTAGCCTGCTTCCTGCAGCCGCCGCTGTACCGTGCGGGGACTCGTGTGCAGCGCCTGCGCGATCACATTGATCGACGGTCGATGTCCAGTCAGCCTGTCCTGAATCGCGCGACGCACCAGCTCGACGAATGTATCCTCTGCCTTGAACTGTCTCAGTTGCTCTTCGAACTGCGGAGCGAGCAACTCGAGCAGTTCCGCATTGCGGGTAACAAACGGCGCCATGGCGTCCGCCGCACGGAACACGATCGCATTGCGCGGAGCGCCCACTCTCACTTCACAACCGAAGTGTCGCTCGATGGCGCGGACGTTCGTCCGCGGCTGAAGGTATTCGACTCGGAGCGGTATCATTCGCTGATTGCCAGTACCGTGACGAGCAATGGTCAACATCCATGAGTGACAATAATCCGTGAGCACCTGCGGCTCTGAATCAACAGAGAGCAGCCAGCGAAACCCAACGCTGAACTGCGCTTCGTCAAGTTCGTAGAGAATCTCCTCGGGCGCCGTGAGCTTCTTATATCGCGCCATATGCTTCACCCCGTCGACGAAGTTCTCAGTCGAGAGAGCGGCAATGCCCATGGGATGAAAACGCTCCGTCCTCGTCTCGACACCCAGTCTGAGTCCAATAAGCGGGTCGGTACTCACGCTTCCAATCGCCGTCCAGAGCGCAAACAACTCTTCAGTCGAAACCAGTACGCGCGTCTGTTGGAAAAGATCCTGCGGCAGCCCAGCCTTGCGAAGAACTGCAGGGATTGAGATTCCAAACTCGGTGAGCTTCGATCCCAGACGGGCCGCAACGCGGAAGTGCTTAAGCATTGAAGGTGCTCCTTTCGCACCTTGAGACTACTCCGTCGCGACGTCTTTCGGCACGCGGGATGCGCCAATATGTCTTCTAATCGCGCCAAAGTGCTCTCGAAGCGCCCCGTTTGACGGTCCCGAAAGAATGGCGGAATCCGCCGCCATATTGGCGCGTTCCGCAGGGCGCATTTCTCCAGGTCGGCCTATCTTCTAAACATCAGCGCAAGTGAGAACTCTCAGCTGCGTTGTTGCGGTCCAGCAAAGCCCTTTTCGGTGCTGAAGCACCTCCAAAGCCAAAACAACCAATACTCTGAGTGACCCGCAGTGATGACCAAACCAGTGAGGAGCGAACAATGCAAAAGCGCAAGTTAGGAAAAGATCTTGAGGTATCTGCTCTTGGCCTTGGATGCATGAGTATGACCTCGGCCTATGGTCCGGCAGCCGACAAAGGCGAGATGATCAAGATGCTTCGAGCCGCTCTCGACCTCGGCGTCACCCACTTCGATACGGCTGAAGCCTATGGACCGTTTGCGAACGAGGAACTGGTGGGCGAAGCGCTTCAGCCGATCCGCGACAAAGTAACCATCGCCACCAAGTTCGGCTTCGACATCGATCTTGAAACCGGAAAGCGCACTGGCGGCACCAACAGCCGGCCCGAGCACGTCAAGGCCGTCGCCGATGCCAGCTTAAAGCGTTTGCGGACCGATCATATCGATCTGTTCTATCAACACCGCGTCGATCCTGACGTGCCGATCGAGGACGTAGCAGGTGCGATCAAGGACTTGATTGCCGAGGGCAAGGTCAAGCACTTCGGCATGTCGGAGGCGGCAGTTCAGACCATTCGCCGCGCACATGCCGTCCAGCCTGTCACCGCAGTGCAGAGTGAATACTCGCTCTTCTACCGCGGCCCTGAAGCAGAGCTCTTGCCGGCACTCGAAGAGCTCGGTATCGGCTTCGTTCCGTTCAGCCCGCTCGGTGCAGGTTTCCTCACCGGTAAGATCGACGAGAACACGAAGTTCGATCCCACCGACTTCCGGAACATGGTGCCCCGCTTTTCGCCCGAGGCGCGCAAGGCCAATATGGTTCTGGTCGACCTGGTCAAGAGCGTAGCGGAGCGCAAGGCTGCCACGCCTGCACAAGTCGCACTCGCCTGGCTGCTGGCGCAGAGGCCGTGGATCGTGCCGATCCCAGGAACCACCAAGCTGCACCGGCTCGAGGAAAACCTCGGCGCGGTAAACATCGACCTCACCGCGAACGACCTCAAGGAGATCGATGAAGCTTCCTCCCGCTCTGAATCTCGAAGGCGCGCGCCTTCCTGAATCTATGTTGAAAATGACCGGACTCTGAGACTGTTTTTTAGTGAGAGAAGGAAAGAACACCATGAACACCAATGGAGAATCAATGAGCAGGCGGCGTCATAAGCCATTCGTCGCACTTTGCCTGATGACAGCTTGCGTAATCGTTGTGGCCAGCGCTCAGGAAGCCAACAATGGCAAGCCTGCAGCCCCAGCCGCCGCGCCCACGGTCATCAACATCTGGCCGGGCGTTGCGCCGGGCTCTGAACAGTGGAAGCAGAAGGAGACGAAGCTTCATATGGGCCCGATGGAGAGCATCGTCAACGTGACGACGCCGACATTGACGGCCTACCTGCCGGATCCGTCCAAGGCGACGGGAACCGCCGTCATTATCGCTCCGGGCGGAGGCTTTCTTTTTCAGGGCCCAAACAAGGATGTCGCAGAGTGGCTGGCAGCTCGAGGCATCGCGGCATTCGACCTGAAGTACCGGACGGCTCAGATCGAGGGCGAGACCGAAGCACAGTTAGGTCAGGCTGGCGGCGCGCGTTTCGGGGCACAGATCAACAACTACGCCCTGATCGCGGAGGATGGTAAGTTCGCTCTAGCCGATGGCGTCCAGGCCATCAAAGTCGTGCGTGCCCACGCCGCCGAATGGGGTGTTTCTCCGGATCGCGTCGTCTTCATGGGATTCTCGGCTGGCGGAATGATCACGGAGTATACGGCCATCCAGCCGGATGTGAGCGCGCGTCCCAACTTCGCCGCTCCGATTTACGGCGCCTATTTTCCTACCGTGCCTCCGATACCGAAAGATGTGCCGCCCTTCTTCATGGAACTGGCGCAGGACGATAATCTGGCCGGACCCCAAATCATCAAGTTCTACGACGCGCTCAAGGCGGCCGGATACAAGCCGGAATTGCACCTCTATGAACACGGTGGTCATGGCTGGAGCATGCGCAAGCAAGGCACAACCAGCGATCACTGGCTTGACGAGTTCTACTGGTGGCTCGAAGCGCACGGATTAACAAAGCCGATCAAGTAGCGGTAAGAAACTTGCCGAAATGATTTCAGTGAGATTGAATCGGCAGCACGCATCGCGCACGAGCGCGAAGAGGAGAACACAAAAACATGAGAACAAAACTTCGAATCATCGCTTTCACCGCGAGCCTTCTATTCATCCTCCAGGCCCACGCACAAACTGCAGACCCAATCTTCCCAAAAGGTGAACTCTCCCCCGCCAAAAATCACACGGGAAGCATCTGGCTCAGCGAACTGAACGTAGGCGACAGCACCTTCGATCCCAGCATTGCCATGGCAACTTATGGTGCCGGCGCAAAGTTGGATTGGCATGTTCATCCCGGTGGTCAGGTTCTGCTTATCACCGAAGGCACCGGCTACTACCAGGAAAGAGGCAAGCCCGCACAAATTGTTCACAAGGGAGAAGTAATCAAATGCGCGCCCGGCGTAGAGCACTGGCACGGTGCATCCCCGAAAAGTACCTTCGCCTATATCGCGGTTACGCCTTCTCAAAAGGGAAAGACAATTTGGTTAGAGCCCGTCAGCGCCAAGGACTATAACAGCGTGCAATAGAAGATCTGAAAGCCAACCAACGCCACGCACGACGGGCTGTCTGCCGCTTCGCTCATTCACCCGCTATCCCGCTGCCTCACGAAAATCCCCGCGGCCCCGCGAGGATTGCTTCTGAGATCGTTCATACACCGCCACCAGCGCAGCGGTGAAGCACGCCGCGGCTCCGACTGCGAGCGACCAGCGCGGACCAAAGTGGTTGGCAACCCATCCGACGATCGGAGCGCCGATCGTCATTCCCCCCAGCGCGACGCCGACTCGGAGCGCCATCACCCTGCCCCGCATCGATGTCTCTGTTGAGAGCTGCATCATGCTGTTCGTGCCGTTGGTCAAGGTCAGGGCAGCCGCGCCGCTCAACGCGAGTGCCGCCGCAAACCACCAGTATCCCGGCGCCAGTGCGGCCAGAGTGCAGCCCAGCCCGAAGACACCGGCTCCGATCGATAGTGAAGCTAATCCTGGCTTCTTTCGACCGGCAGCAAACAAAGATCCCGAAACTGAGCCCACGGCCATGATGGACGAGAGCAGACCGAATGCGCGTGCGTCGCAGTGGAACACATTCACAGCCATCGTCGAGATGAAGATCGGAAAATTCAGCCCAAAGGTGCCGATCAAAAACAGGATGACCAGGATCGCCCTCAGATCCGGCCTTCTCCACACATAGCGAAACCCTTCAAGAAATCCCGACGCGGTGCGATGCGCTCTCAAGCTTTCACGCAGTTCCGAGAGACGGAAGAACCACATCGAGACCAGCACTGCTGCGAACGAGAGCCCATTCAGAACGAAAGCCCAGCCGATGCCAATCTTCGCAATCAGCAAACCGGCAACGGCGGGGCCAATCATCTGACCAGCATTGAACGAGGTCGAGTTCAACGCGACCGCATTGGGAAGATCCTGATCGCCAACCATCTCTGCCACAAAGGTCTGTCTCACCGGCGCATCCAGCGCAGCGGCGGAGCCAGACAGGAAGGCAAACACATAGACGTGCCATAGCCGGATGAGCCCCGCGATCGTAAAAGCTCCCAGGAGCAGCGCGAGCACGCCCATCGTTGCCTGCGTCAGCATCAGGAGCTTGCGCTGATTAAGCCGGTCCGCAGCCGATCCCGTCCAGGGCAGCAGAAGAAGTTGCGGCGCAAACTGCAGTCCCATCACAATGCCCAGCGCCGACGCATCATGATGAGTAAGCTGCGTCAGCACAAGCCAGTCTTGAGCGACGCGCTGCATCCATGTACCGACGTTGGAAACCAGGGCACCAGCCGTCCACAAGCGAAAGTTGAAACTTCTCAGCGAACGAAAGGTCCCGGCCACTGGATTCTTCATGAGCTCGTCGGCGTGTTGCCCCCATGGAATCGGCCAAAGCGACGCGCCGAAAATACGCTGACGAGCAGCGCGCCCAGGCCGAACGCAAGCACGTGGCTTGTTGCGCGCGGATCAAAAGCACCGACGTGCGCGACCAGCAGATACCCCACTACCGCGTTGAAGAATCCCCACACAACGTTGACCATTGCAGAGGAGAGCCCTTCTCCCGGCGGCTTTGCAAAAGGACTTTGAAAGGGATGCCCCATCGTGCCCGCAACAAAGTGAGGGACGGCGTTTGCCGCAAAAATTCCTCCGAAGAAGTACGACACCAGCCGAAGCCAATTCATGATGCAGAACTCCTTCTTTCCAGCAGGGAGATGATTTCCTGTGTAGACCCTGTCTCGCCCAGGCGAGGAAAGACGCTTCGAATGCTGTACTCGTGCGCCTCTTCGCGAAGATCTGTCATCGCATCGAGCGCGAGCGTCACGTTGAACCCGTGCTCGTATGCCTGGCGGGCGGTTGCCTCAACTCCAACCGATGTCGCCACTCCCGTCACCACCACCTGGGTCACGCCCCGGGACTTCAGTTGCTGTTCAAGATCCGTCGTTGCGAATGCGCCCCAGCTTCGTTTGGTCACGGCAATATCGCTCTGTTGCTGATCCAACTGCGGCAGCAGGTCGGTCCATCCCTCGGAAAACGTCGTGTTGCTGCGCGGACCCTGCTCCGTCCGCCCTGGCGCCCGCCCCGCCACGTTGACCAGCACGACTGGGAGCCTCATCGCACGGAAGACATCAATCAGCGCGCGCGTCCGCTCGATGATCTCGCCGATAGGATGAATTAAATTCCCGCTGACAATCCCTTTCTGCAAATCAATCACGATCAACGCGGTGTTGGGATCAAGAGTAGTAAGGGGCATAGGGTTCATCTCCTCGGAAACAAAAACGTGCACAGGTAAGCAGAGCTGTTACCGGTTCAATCCTCAACCAGTCGCGTAAGCAGTGCGAGTGCGGCCTGAAGCTTCTCCTGCTCCTGAGCCGTAAGCTTCTGCGAGATCCTCGCGGTCAGCCAGTCCTGTCTCGCGGCCCTGCCTTCCTGCAGCAGCTTCATACATTTGGGCGTCAGAGACATCAGCGTTTGCCGGCCGTCGCTGGGGTCAGGTGCACCTCTCACCAGGCCCGACTCCTGCAGCGGCGCTACTACGGCGCTCATGGACTGAGGACGCATCCCTTCCGCTCGCGCCAGGCTTGAAACTGTGGCCGCACCCTCCTTCTCCAATCGAAGAACGACAGAGATCTGCGACGGCGTCAGATCGTTGCCTCCTCCATGCTCGCGAAATCGCTGCTTGAGCTTGCGGAACACCGTACGCATCTCGGCAGCAAGCGTCGAAGAGGGCCCGGCTTTAGTTGAAG
Source organism: uncultured Acidobacteriaceae bacterium (assembly GCA_963849505.1). Lineage (GTDB taxonomy): Bacteria > Acidobacteriota > Terriglobia > Terriglobales > Acidobacteriaceae > JANXZS01. The sequence continues at coordinate 69,513 of CAWKHY010000001.1, forward strand.
ACTTTCGATTGCTCACCAGCCCAATATCGCATATATACAGTTAAACTGTAAAGGTTGCCTGTACACCGTTATCCAGCCACCTCTTGGGCAAATCGCTCACGCGCGAATGGCAACTGGATAAGTTCCTTGTGAGGAATAAGTTCAGAAGAGCCGCCGGGCGTTTATACTGGCGTCTCTTCGGAATTGCAGAAGATTCGGGGATCTTTTGCTCGGCTCTGCGTATAATCGCGCTCGCGAGACTCAATAGGGAGGCTATATGAAGCCAGTATCACGTCGGGATATGTTGAAGGCTGGGTTGCTCGCACCGGTTGTGGCGGCGGCACACGGGCTCGGTCCCATCAGCGCTGCTGCAATTCAGTCGGGACAACACGAAGCTGGCGCGCTTCCCCTCGGCGAGGCTACGCCGTCGGCGAAACCAGGTGCGGGGCGTGAGCGCCTCCTCTTGGATTATGGCTGGCGCTTCCACTTGGGCAATGCGAATGAAGCTGCCAAAGACTTCGGATACGGGGCGGGGCAATCGGGCAATTTTCAGAAGACAGGCAATTTCATTGCCGCCAGCTCGCTTGGCTTCAACGATGGCGACTGGCGCGCCGTGGATTTGCCGCACGATTGGGCCGTCGAACTGCCCTTCGCAAACGACCCTGCGCTCGCCAGCAAAGGCTTCTACCCGTTGGGACGAAGCTACCCAGAAACCAGCGTCGGCTGGTATCGCCGCGTACTCGAGATTCCTGCCGCGGATGCCGGCAAGCGAATCACCATCGAGTTCGACGGTGCGTACCGCGAAACGATGGTCGTCCTCAACGGCTTCTACATCGGGCGGCACAGCGGCGGATATGATCCGTTCCACTTCGACGTCACCGACTTCGTCTATCCGGGTAAGGCAAATGTCCTGCTGGTACGCGTGGATGCCACGCTGAGCGATGGCTGGTTCTACGAGGGTGCGGGACTCTACCGGCACGTGTGGCTCGTGAAAACGCATCCCGTGCATGTGAAGCAGTGGGGAACGTTCGTCTCCGCCAAGGTTGCGGGCGGCGACGCCACCGTTTCCATTCGCACTGAGGTGACGAACGATGGCAAGGATGCGCAGAGCGCGCGCGTCACTTCGACGATTCTCGATCCCTCCGGCAAGCCAGTGGGGAAGGCGGCCACGCCCGCGGCCTCCGTCGGAGAAGCGGAGCAGCAGAACTACCAACAGACGATGGTCGTGAAGCGGCCTTTGCAATGGTCGCTCGAAGAGAGAAACCTCTACAAGCTCGTGACTGAGGTCAGCGTGCAGGGCGAGATCGTGGATCGCTACGAGACGCCCTTTGGCATTCGTACCATTGAATTCGATGCGCAGAAGGGCTTCTTTCTCAATGGTAAGGCAGTCAAGGTTAAAGGTACCTGCAATCACCAGGACCACGCCGGACTGGGTGTCGCTCTACCTGATGCCGTGCAGTACTACCGCGTTCGCAAGCTGCTGGAGATGGGTTGCAACGCCCTCCGCACCTCTCACAATCCGCCGACCACAGAGCTGCTCAACGCCTGTGACGAATTGGGAATGCTGGTCTTCGATGAGACGCGCATGATGTCGTCGAATCCCGAGGGGGTGGCGCAGTTCGGCGATCTCGTGCGACGCGACCGCAATCATCCCAGCGTATTTATGTGGTCGATGGGGAACGAAGAAGGCCAGGCAAACACTGAGACGGGACTCCATATCCTCACGGCGATGAAGGCAGTCGCGACAAAGTACGATGGCTCGCGTCCGGTGTCCATCGCGCCCATCCGGGCGATTGGCGTAGGTGGCCTGGTGGAGTGCGACGTAATGGGCTACAACTACATGGACCCCGCCGCCGAGGCGTATCACAAAGCAAATCCAAACAAGCCCGTGATTGGTACGGAGACCGTCAGCGCCGTAGGCACACGCGGAATTTACATCACGGATTTTGAGAAGGGCTACGTGGGCTCGTACGACCCATATACCACCACGGGGCGCGCATCCGCGGAAGGCTGGTGGAGCTTTTGCAATTCGCGAGAGTGGCTTTCCGGTGGATTTGTATGGACAGGCTTCGACTATCGCGGCGAGCCCTCACCCAATGGGTGGCCAAACATAAACTCGCAATACGGGATCATCGATACCTGCGGCTTTCCCAAAGATTCGTTCTTCTACTACCAGTCGTGGTGGACGTCGCAACCCGTCTTGCACCTCTTCCCGCACTGGAATTGGGAGGGGATGAATGGCAAAGAGATCGCCGTGTGGGTCTATTCAAATCTCGAAAGCGTGGAGTTGTTTCTGAACGGCAAAAGCCTCGGGTCAAAGGACGTGAAGAAGGATGCGCACGTCGCGTGGGTGGTGCCATATGCGCCGGGCGCGATCGAGGCTCGCGGCTCCAAAGGTGGCAAGGTTGTGATGACGACGAAACGGGAGACGACCGACGCCGCTGCCAAACTGGTGATGAAGGCCGACAGGCAGGAGATCTCGGCCGATGGCGAGGATGTGGTCATGTACGCGGTCGAAGTGCAGGATGCGCAAGGCCGCGTGTTGCCCGTTACCGACAACGTCGTGCAATTCCGCGTCTCCGGAGCAGGGAAGTTGATCGGGGTTGGCAACGGAGATCCGACCGATCACGAATCGGATAAAGGCGACGTGCGCAAAGCCTTCTCTGGATATTGCATGGCTCTGGTTCAGTCCGCGAAGACGGCCGGAAGCATCACTGTGGAGGCGTCGTCGCCAGGACTCACGCCCGCCAGCGTGACGATCGCAGCTAAGCAGGCGACGCTGCGTCCCCAGGTAGTGGCATGGGAGAGGGAAGTTCCCACGGGTTCCGGCATCACTGGCTTGTGGAGGCCACTTGCGGGAGGCGCAGGCGTGTCGCCGGCAGTCCTCGCGAGCATCGCGACAATGCTGTTTACGCTCCGTCAGGATGGAAGCAAGTTGGCAGGCAACATCGAGGGCGGAGGCGGCAACTTCTTTGGCGGCAGCGACGCAGGCACCCCCATCACAGACGGCAAAGTGGATGGCAAGACTGTCTACTTCAAAGCCGGAACCAGCACGTACTCGGGAACGTTGGAGGGAGATCAGATCGAGCTGCAGCGCACCACCGAACCTGTCTTTCCCGCGCCGCGCGTCGAGGAGACAACAGGGCCGCGCCCCGCAGTTGGGCCACCGCCGAACGGATCGGATCCATCAAGAAATCCGAACAATCGCCCCCCTGCCAGCATTCCAGTTGTTCTGCATCGGGTGGAGCGATAAGGACGATCCCCCCGATGCAATGAGACCAAGGTCAGGCCGAATTCGCGTCGGGGTCGAAGGTGATATGAATCACCCGTTTTGCCCCAAATCTAAGCGTATGCGACTCATACGTAGCATGCCAAAAACGTGCATTTTTGCGCGTTTTCGCGCACTAAATGGCCCCAAATTACGCCCTTACCGATCGTAATCGTTCGACCCTTCTAGCGACTTACGTACCACCCCGTGAATGGCCTGCACTCCGAAATGTGTAGTCGCCGGTCCGCCAAACACCAGTGTAATGTTCGAGTTAGGTACCGAATACTTCACATCGTTTCCTCCCATGACGCAGACCTGTAGCGTCGATGAAGGCGGATCCGTTTCGAACGGAGCGATGTTTCCATTCCCGGTCATAAGGCTGACCGTACCATTCACTTGAAAGCCCATTTTGGGTGGAGCGGTAGCATAGGTGGGGCACCCGGTCATATTCCAGGTGATCTTGGCGTGGGTCAACGCGATGTGGTGCGTGTGAGCGCCTGCACCTCCCTTGGTTGCATCAAGGACACCTCCGGTGGTCCCATAATCGGACATCGTCATGTCCGCTGAGAAGTCTGCGGTGCCGCGCTCCGCGTCGACCTCCATTGACCACTGGCCATGCATTTCGTAGGGGCTGCCTTTGATATTCGGATCCGCAGGGGTGTAGTCGTTGAGCACGCCGCTGAAGTGCACCGGCCAGTGCTCCTCGGCTAGAGCGCAGGCGGCTGACACCAAGAAAACGAGTGAGAGCACGCGTACTGCGGAAGTGAAAGTGTTGCTCTTCATGAAATTTCTCCATTCTTGAGATTCACTCGAAACGCTCGGTCACAATCCGACACTTTGGTGTACGCCTTCAAGCGGCAAGGCGCAGAACTACGAGAATCCCTCGACTTGCCGTCAAATGCAGTGCTTTGCCGTGCCTTTGTGGGCAGAGGAGGCTACAATTTGGTTCCCGGTCCGTCACGAACCGCGGGCCAAACAGGAGAGCGCGATGGGCGATCCATCCCTTGGTACACAGCCAGCCGAAAGGCCGCCTGAAGACCGGCTGGATTCGTGGAAGGAGATTGGTGCTTACCTCAAGCGCGACGTGACCACCGTCCAGCGCTGGGAGAAGCGGGAAGGGATGCCCGTCCACCGGCACCTGCACGACAGGATGGGGTCGGTCTATGCCTATCGGGCCGAATTGGATGCGTGGACCCGCACGCGGAATCTTTTGGCTGTAAAGGAGAACGGGCACGATGCTTCCTTAGCGAGCCCTCCTGCACCGCAGTCGGACGCGGCCATGTCGAACTCTGGCAAGCGATGGAGATTCATTTTGCCGCTGGCGGTGGCAGTTGTCCTGGGGGTGGCAGCGCTCCTTTGGCTTCAAAGGGCGGAATACTTCTGGCGGAGCCCCATCGCTGGTGCCCGCTTTGAGACACTGACGAACTTCGACGGAGTGGCGCAGGCCGCTGCGGTATCGCGCGACGGTCAATTCGTTGCGTTTCTGTCGGACAAGGATGGCCCCATGGATGTCTGGGTCACCCAGATCGGGTCGGGGCAGTTCCATAATTTGACCCGCGGAAGCGAGCCCGGACTAGGCAATCCATCGCTCCGAACTCCCGGCTTTTCGCCGGATGGCTCGCTCGTTTCGTTCTGGGTTCGAAAGCAAGACGACTCGCCCGTTGGCAACATCAGCACCTGGGCAGTGCCAACGCTGGGCGGGCAGCAGAGGCCCTATCTGGAGGGTGTCGCTGAGTTCGACTGGTCGCGCGATGGATCCCGACTCGTGTACCACACGCCCGCCCCCGGGGATCCGCTCTTCGTGTCAGAGGGCACGCGGCGGTCCGAGGATCGTCCGATCTTCACTGCGCCTCCCGGACTCCACTCTCACTTTCCATTGTGGTCGCCCGATGAGGCATTCATTTACTTTGTTCAAGGCACTCCTCCCGACAAGTTGGATATCTGGCGCATCCCACGGGCAGGGGGGACCCCTGAACGGCTCACGAACCACAACGGGCGCGTGAGCCACCCAGTCTTTCTTGGCCGCCGCACTCTGATGTACCTTGCCACCGATCCCGATGGTTCCGGGCCCTGGCTTTATAGTCTCGATGTCGAGCGCCGCATTCCCCATCGGCTGACCTCAGGGCCTGACCGGTATACGTCGCTGGCGGCCAGCGCGGACGGTCGCCGTCTCGTGGTCACGCTTGCCAGCCCGAAGAGCTCTCTTTGGCGCGTGCAGATTGCGGATTCCACCAAGGAAATGCCTGCGGCCACTCCCATCGAACTCACCACAGGCACCGGATTCTCCCCACGCCTGGGGCCGGATTACCTGCTCTACGTCTCTGCGACAGGCAGCGGGGAGAGCATCTGGAAACTCGCCAACGGAACGACATCCGAGTTGTGGAGTGACAAGGCAGCGCAAGTCTTCGGTGGACCCTCAATTTCTCCCGATGGTCGGAGGATCGCATTCTCGGTCCGGCGAAACGGACAGGACGTTCTATTCGTAATGCAGTCTGACGGCACGAACGTGCGGATTTTGGCGGATTCTCTTGACCTGGAGGGCTCTCCAGCCTTCGCCCCCGATGGACAATCGATTACTTCGGCGGTGAATGATCACGGCATCCCTCACCTCTTTCGCATTCCTATCGACGGTCGCCCCCCGAGTCCATTTGTCCGCGAATATTCGGTCGATCCCACGTGGGCTCCCGACGGCAGCTTTGTTGTGTACTCCGGGCCAGACATCGGCACCACGTTTTCAGTGAAGGCTGTTAACGACAACGCGGCAGCGCATCCGCTACCCGCGGTCATTCTCACTCGGGGCGCTCGACACGTGGCCTTTTTACGCGGAGGACGGGAGCTGGTTCTCCTGCGGGGAGAAATCGAACACAAAAATCTATGGCTCGTGGATCTGGAGACGGGCGCAGAGCGCCAATTGACCAACCTCGCCCCCGAGTTTGAAATCCGCGACTTCGATATGTCGCCCGACGGCAGTCAAGTTGTCCTCGAACGCTTGCAGGAACGCTCGGACGTAGTGCTAATGGATCTCCCGCGACGATGATGGATGCCTTACCCTCACGTTGTTTTCATGACGGAAGGGGTGCATCCTTGCTTTGCGCATGCCGGATAAATCCTTCGGCCTGCGAGTAGCCACACTCCGTACCGCGAAACCGGGTGATCTGTTCCTGCAGGGGGTACCACTTTGCGGGATCCTGCGAGGCGTGGGCGAAACAGGCTGCGCGCTTGCGAGGTTCCACTGCGGAGATATCGACGTAGGTCGATGGCGAGAAGGTCATCGTATCTTCGGCGACTTCATAGTAGTACAGCGCCGACTTGCGGCCGGACCCAAGCCACGCATCGAGAACCAGCGACGAGAGGGCGCGGTGATCGCGATGCGCATCAATCGGCCACTGCGTAAAGACGAAGTCGGCATTCTGCGCGGCAAAGAGTTTTTGGAAATCATCGTAATGCTCGTTGTCCACGATCGACCGCCCATCGATCTGCGCCGCGAAGACGGGCTGCGCCTTCAGAATTGCGCAAGCTTTCTGCGCCTCTTCCGTTCGGATGGAGGCACACTCAGAGAGCGGATGGGGGCCGCAATAGAGCTGGCCGCGATTGAGGTAAAGCAGGACAACCTCGTGACCCATATCTGCGTATCGCGCAACAATGCCGCCGCATCCACACTCAGGATCTCCAGGATGGCCCCCCGTCACCAGGATCCTAAGTGTATGCCCGCTTTTTGGCTGAACGGGAGAGGCCTCGATTGCGCGTGCACTGTCGGTCAGGGCGATGCAAGACGCAGTCGCGATCGCCCCCTTCAACAAGTCTCGGCGTGATGTGATCATAAGATTGCTCAGTTCCGCGATGCTCTCGAGAGCTTGACGACCAACTTACCGGATCGATGCCTAGAATGCATACCAATTCTGTCGACATCGCGGGAGTGGCACAGTGTTGATGCTTGCCCGGGTTTTCGTGGCCGGGCTTTTTCGGTGACCGGTCAACGCGCCAACAATCGACGGAGCAGTCAGCGTATGATGGTCAGTCACTCTATGCAATGCGTTGGATCTGACTAACAGAAGGGTTGGGGAAACATGGATCGCAGGAGCTTCTTAGCGTCTGCAGGTGCTGGATTGGCCTACTCGCTCTCGCCGGGCATTTTTGCAGAAGCCCTCGCTCAGGGTATCGGTAAATCAGATGCTCCGGTAATCAATATCGATCTGGAGAAGAGCGCTGGTGCTCTGCCGCACTACTGGGAAAACTGCGCTGGCTCAGATCGCACTGTCGTGGGGCTTCGCCAGCAGTGGCGAGAAGACCTGGTGCGAGCGCGCCGCGATATGGGGATGAAATCCGTACGCTGCCACGGTCTTTTTGACGATGAAATGGGAATCGCAGCGGCCGGGGTAGGCGCATTCAACTTTCTCTACGTTGATCAAATCTACGATTACATGCTCGATCAGGGCGTGCGCCCGTTTGTCGAGTTGAGCTTTATGCCGGAGGCTTTTGCGAGCAGCAACAATCGCATCTTCGCCTATAAGGGCAATGTATCGCCTCCGCGTCACTGGCAGGATTGGTACGACATGGTCTATGCCTTCACCGATCACTGCGTCAAGCGCTATGGCATCAGTGAGGTGGGCAGTTGGAAATTCGAGGTGTGGAACGAGCCAAACATTTCGTTCTGGGCCGGAACGAAAGAACAATATTTCGAGCTTTATCGGCAGTCGGCGCTCGCCGTGAAAGCAGTGGACAAGCGACTGCAAATCGGTGGGCCGTCAACAGCTCAGCTCGATTGGATTCCAGACCTTATTCGCTATTGCGTCGCCAAGGGTATCCCCCTCGACTTCGTCAGCACGCATGTTTATCCCGGTGATCCGCAGAAGTACATCTTCGGCCGAGAGAACGCCTACACCTTTGAACAGGTTATCCCGCGGGGCGTAGAGCAGGTAAAGCACCAGGTGGAGTCTTCAGCGTTGCCTCATATTCCTCTCTTGATCACGGAGTGGAGTTCTCAGAATCCTGCGTTCATCGCAGACACTATCAAAAATTGCACTGGCCTTGCTGAAACGATGTCCTACTGGACGTTTAGCAATGTGTTCGAAGAGGGCGGGGTACCCAGCGGCATCTTCAACGACACCTTCGGCATGCTGGATCAATGGGGCATAGCTAGACCTTCTCTGCACGCATTTACTTTTCTGCACAAGCTTGGCGAACAGCAGGTGCAATCCAGTGAAGGGCCAGTGCTGGCGACGAAACGTGCCGATGGATCCGCGGCGATTCTGGCCTGGAATCTGATTCCGGCCGCGGACGCTGCTGCCGTGGCAAATGGTAATCCAATGGCTGCTGGCGGCGGCGCGAACCACAGCGCCGGAGGGTCGCGCGTGTTGAATCTCAAGCTTAATGGATTGCGAGGGCGAAAGCAGATTCTCGTCCGCGAAGTTAACTCAGAGACGGGGACGGCACAGCCTGCATGGAAATCCATGGGCAGTCCGAAATATCCTAGCCAGGATCAGATTAAACAGCTAAGGTCCGCGGCGGAATTAGGCAAGCCGAAAGTGGAGACGCTCGTGGTGGGCGATCCCGGTTTGTTCACAATTGCGTTGCCCCCTAACGGAATCGTTCTGCTTGAGGTGGAGAAGTGAACTTGCGACTGCTCGATGATCGACATCGTGCCAAAGGAGAAGATAGACCATGCGGAAATGTCTCACAGGAATAGCGATCATCCTAGCGATGGCGCTGCCGGTTGCCGCGGAACAGGTGAACCTAAGCGGAACATGGAAGCTGAATCTGGCTACCAGCTTTATGGCTGGCGATCATCCGTACCCTGACTATGAGTTCACCAAGGTCCTGATTCAAGAGGGTCAAAACATCCGGCAGACGGACATCGGCAAACACGTCAGCGTGGTAAACATCCCTTTGCCCGACTCACGTGTCAGTGTTGACTTGATAGCGGATGGTCAGGAACACGATGCCGAGCTCCCGGGACCGTTCCCCGGAATGCCGCCGGCCAAGCTGAAGGTCGTCGCCGAGTGGCAAGGTCAAACTCTGCTGGTTACGGAACGCAACGCGAGCGCCGGAAGCGCCTCTGTTGCCACGAGGCGCTATTTCCTCTCCGCTGACGGCGCTCATCTGATCGAACTGGTGGAAGAGCACAATTCATTCGGAGACACCGAGCAGAGATTAGTCTTCGATAAATAATTCGGGAGAAAATATCGGGTTCAGTTCGACTTCCTGACGATGTAACGCCTGGCGTGGTCTTCCAACTGAGGTCACATGGCCGGGATCGCTATTTGCTGCGGGTTCTAAGGTGAAGTGAGCACGCGTTCGAAAATGGATTGGCCAGGAATGTGCCGGCGATCCCCGAGATGATCACGCTTCCATCGGAATTAAAATGGGCGGTGCGGAATTCTCCTTCAGGCAGGTCGCTGAGCCTCCTCCAGTGTTGCCCCCAATCGTTACTTGAGTAAACACCAGTTATAGAGGTCACAATTTCTCGATTCGGGTTCGATGGATCAACTTCAATACTGTAGGCGCGAAGGTTAGGGCCAGTCTCATCTTTAGCACGATGCAAGAGAAATCTCGCGTGGATCACTCTCTTCACGGCATCGGCGCCCGCAGGATTGTAAATGCCCCAACAGGCGGCCAGGTGCAGGCCTCCCACCATAGTCATTCCGTGTATCGCTGAATCCGGACCCACCCCGCGGATGCGAATCCATTTCATTGTGTGAAGATTCAGGCGGTAGGCTTGATCGCCAGTTCCCACATAGAGAGAAGCTGGATGGGCCTTCTTTGAATTATCGAATTGCATGGAGAGAAGATCCGTGTCGGTTGGAAGCCTGGGTAGAGGGTTGTCCTCTGTCCATGAACCATCCTTGTCCTTGTGATAGCTAAAGAGTTGGGGATCCAGATCAAAGTATCCATAGCCAACGAACATGCGTTTTCCATCAGCCGTAATCAAGACGACCCCTGCGCGTACAGGATCACCTTCCTCTTTCGGAATGCTCACTTTGGGACGAACGTGAGGAACTCGGGGTCCCGGGATAGATTTCACCACAGTTGCTGAGGCACTCGACTGAGGAAATACCTGGAAAAGTCCACGCTGCGTTGTGATCACGAATTCGCGCCCGCCAGGAAGTACACCTAAACCATTCCGAAGGCCCTCGCCAATTCCTGCGTCGAAGTACCTTGGATCGATTCGAGCCACTTGAGTCCAGGTGACTCCCCCGTTGGATGACTTCGAAATGTACATGGCGCGATCCTGAGCCGGCACGTCACTACTCAGGTCGGAGGTGAGACCCCATACGACATTGCTCGCGGTTGTTGGATCGGGATCTATCGCAATGGTTTCAATAAACTCGCTCGCAAAGAGATGACTTCCGGGAAGGCTTTTCACTTGATAGATATGGCAGCTGCCAAGAGCTTTTTCTGCGACATCGCTATCGTCGAGAGAGGAGGACGCACCGTTAGTGCCCGTGATCGACGGTACCGCGGGATCGTTCCGAACTGAAGTTTGTGACAGCGGAATTTGCCCCCATGCAATCATGGAAGCGGCCATCGAGAACACGCCGAGCGCCGTTGTTAGCTTCCAACATCCTGACATTGCACACCCTGGGATGCGGTCGCCATATTTTCTCTTTCTTCAACGCAAGTCGCAACAACAATACTGATAGCTGAATGCCTATGCGTTAGACAAATATCGAACGACAGCTGCCAAGTAAGTAACCGTGAAATGCTCTACCCTCGCGAAATATGCATCTCACTCAAAGCAGGTACCTGTCTGATTCTTACAGTTGACGATCGGCGATATCCGCGAGAGATCCGCATGAAAGTCAGCCGCAGGGGTTAACGCACTGAGAGCAAAACCGGCGAGCTTCTGGCAGACCAGGCGACAAAGCAACGCTTATACGGAGCTTCTTTCATGTTCGTTGTGAATGCAAGAATGGCTTTTGCATCCACCGTGCTGCAGGCGCTCCTGTTGGCCCGTACGGCTGTCGGACAAGCGCATAGCGTGGCATCGCCACCTCCGCCAGGCGCACGAACGCAGATCTGCCACGGTCGCACCGTTCCTCAATTTGTGGATGTGACAAAGGCTGCCGGCATTCAATTCGCACATGTGGCGTCACCCGAAAAAAAGTACATTCTTGAGTCGATGAGCGGGGGCGTTCTAGTCGTTGACTATGATCGTGACGGATGGCCCGACATCTACTTTACCAATGCGCCAACCGTAGAGATGGCGCTGCGCGGACAGAAGGCGAGAGGCGCTCTTTACCACAATAATCACGACGGAACTTTCACCGACGTCACAAGTAAAGCGGGCGTGGGGACTCCCTGTTTTGCAATGGGTGGTGCGGTTGGTGACTACAACAACGATGGCTGGCCTGACATGTACATTACCTGTCTTGGCGGGAATATTTTGTATAGGAATAACGGAGATGGAACTTTCACCGACGTCACCAAACAGGCTGGAGTCGCCGATGGTCGTTGGTCGACAGGCGCCGCATTCGGGGACTACGACGGCGATGGATTCGTCGATCTGATGGTCACAAACTACGTCGATTTCAAGCTCAATGACCTTCCCGGATTTGGGAAAGCCGCAACCTGTAAATACCGGGGCATTGATGTTCAGTGTGGTCCGCGGGGTCTGAAGGGCGCGGGGGACTCGCTGTTTCACAACAACGGCGACGGCACGTTCACCGATGTGTCGAAAGCCGCAGGAGTGAACGATCCTGACGGATATTTTGGGCTTGGCGTGGTGTGGGCGGATTTTAACAACACGGGGCATCCGGATATTTACGTTGCCAATGACTCCACTCCGAATTTCCTCTACCGAAATGACGGGGGTGGAAAATTCACTGAGATCGGACTTGAGTCAGGTACCGCGGTTAGCGCAGACGGATCGGAGCAGGGATCGATGGGGGTTGCAGTTGCCGATTACAATCACACTGGCCTGCTTTCCATTTACGTGACCAACTTCGCCGACGAATACAACACCCTTTATGAGAACCGAGGCAAGTTCGATTTCCGCGATGTTTCCTACGATGCTGGTGTGGCGCTTGCCTCCTTGCCATGGGTGAAGTGGGGTACCGCATTTGCTGATTTCGATAACGATGGCTGGGCTGACCTGGTTGCAGTCAACGGTCAGGTATATCCGCAAGTAGATTCGATCCCATCTGGTGCCAGGTATCGTCAGCCGAAGACTCTTTATCTCAACGAGCGCAATGGAACATTCTGCGACGCCAGCGAACAAGCAGGATCAGCACTGATTGAACCGCGAATAAGTCGCGGCCTGGCCGCTGCGGATTTCGACAACGATGGAAATGTGGACCTGGTGGTCGCGGACCTGGATGGTGCTCCAATGCTTCTTCATAACCGAGGAATCGCTGGAGCGCATTGGGTCACGTTTGAACTTGCAGGAACGAAGAGCAATCGCCTTGCAGTTGGCACACGAATCACCATTACCGCGGGTGGAGTGACGCAGATGGATGAGATTCACAGCGGAGGGAGTTACCTCTCACAGAGCGATTTACGCTTGCATTACGGCCTGGCAGATGCCAAGAAGATTGATTCTGTGGAGATCCGTTGGCCGTCTGGTAAGCATGAAACTCTTCGCGATCTCGCCTCTGACAAGTTTTACTCGGTGCTGGAGGGAGCGGGAGTAGTCGATGCTGCTGAGATTCGTCCGGCCCTGAAGAAATGAAGTGGCAAGCCGAATGAAGAACATGATCTAAATACCTTGTTCGTCTTCAATTTCCATTCCTATACCAACGTCTACTTGACAATAAATTTCTGATCATTGATAACCTTCAAGCATGCTTAAGCGTTTTTGCTAAGGAGAAACGCTAAGTTAGCCCGGATCGTGCCCTCAGGTGTTCGCGTGTGGCGGCTGAACTTTAGTCCCGTCCCCGACCTCGTGTGATTCGGTAAGCACGTGATTCTTGCAAGCCAGGCAAGACCCCGTAAGGAAAGAGAAATATCAATGAATGGGCGTGTCAAAGAGACACGCAAGCCGTGTTGCATTGCCACGGACAGGACGGTTCTGCGCCATCGGCGCGAGCGCGAACAAGCTACTTTGTTGGAGGAGCGCAGTGATGAAAAACAATCGGTCAGAAAGTGCAGAAGTGTGGCGAGGCGACTTAGGACGGGCTGTCAGCTTAGTTATATTGTTTTCTGCGTGGTTTACTCTGCTGCTTTGTTCGGCGGTAGCGCAGCAAACTACGGGAATCATCTCAGGCCAGGTCACTGATTCATCGGGCGCAGCCGTACCGAATGTGCCCGTCAATTTGACTGGAACTGGTTCGGGTATAAAACGCGTCACGAAAACCACCGATCAAGGGAGCTATTCATTTCAGGATGTACCGATCGGGGTCTACCAGATTGACATTACCGCGCCGAGCTTTCAGCCGTTCGTTACGAGGAATGTGCAGGTCACAGTGTCAAGCACCACCACGGTGAATGCTCAGCTGGAAGTTGGCGGCACCACGCAGACTGTAGTCGTGCAAGAGAGCAACTTGCAGGTGCAGACGGATAGTGCGGCTCTGGGCAGCGTCATCAGCGGTACACAGGTAAAAGAGTTGCCGCTCAACGGGCGGAATTTTGTCGAACTCACTCAGCTCTCTCCCGGGGTTTCAGCGGCAAATGGGTTTGTGACGCAGGGCAAGGGGTTGAACGGCGGCGTGGATATGTCGGTGAACGGCAATCCGACGACCAACAACCTTTTCCTGATTGATGGTGTGAACAATAACGATACGGGGTCGAACCGAACGATCTTGATTTATCCGTCGAACGAAGCCATCGCGGAGTTCAAGTTTCTGACCAACGACTATGGCGCGCAATACGGGCAGGCATCCGGCGGAATTATCAACATCGCTACGCGCAGTGGCACGAACCGTTTTCATGGCAGCATGTTCTACGACGGCCGCAATGACGCCCTTGCCGCGTATGACTACTTCACTGCGCCAAATGCTGGCAAGGGCTTGCCCGAGAATGGGAAGGCCAAACTGCGCCGCAACGACTGGGGTTATTCAATCGGCGGCCCCATCAAGCGTGACAAGCTTTTCTTCTTCTGGAGCCAGGAATGGAATGATCAGATTCAAGGCCGTCAGGTGAGTGCATGCGTGCCAACCGCCGCGGAAATTGCTGGTGATTTCTCCACTCCGTCCTGCGAATCCTCCTCTGTGCCGACGTTCCCTACATCGATCGCGGACCCCGCGAATCCTCACAAACTTGCCGCGGTCGACCCATCGGCTGCGACAGTCCTCAACCTCTTGCCTGCTCCCAGCCTTAACGCGCTGAACAGCAATGGACAGAATTGGTCGGAGTCCATTCCTACTTCACTCACCTGGAGGGAAGAGAACGCTCGTGTCGACTACAACATCACTCCCCGAAATTCCATCTTTGGCCGCTACACGCAGGACTCGTGGAACAATCCCGCGTTCAATGCGGGCTACTGGGGAGACGATCCATTTCCCGCGCTGGACAGCAGTTGGGCCCAGCCATCGAAATCCATCGTGGGACGCTGGACTGCAACTATCACCAGCACCCTGGTGAATAGCGCGGCCTTCCAGTATTCCAACAACCGCATTCAGATCACCCCAGGCGGAACAAACCCGGGCTTGCTGCCGCAGATTACTGCTGCAATTCCCACCCTTTATCCTGAATCGCTCAAGCATTCGAAACTAGGGGTCCCTCCAGTCAACCTGGGAAACTATGCCAGCGGCAACACGCTTCAGTTGCAGGCACCGTGGCAGAACCAGCTCGATATCTACACCGCACAGGATGATCTCTCGTGGGTGAAGGGGCGCCACACCATGCGCTTCGGTGTTTCGCTGGGCTGGTCAGGAAAAGATGAAGATACATCCGGATCGAGTTCTGAACGTCCCAACATCAACACGGGCGACAGTTCCATTGCGCCCGGCGGAATCACGACCGGAAACAATCTGGCCAACTTCGAAATTCCGAACAATCTCTTTAACATCACTGAGACCTCCACCAACGTCCGCGCCCAACTACGCTGGAGAGACTACGAGGGTTACGCGTCAGACAACTTTCGCCTGACTTCGCGACTAACCATCGACGCCGGAATTCGGTATTCCTGGATGAGTCCGACGTACCAGCCGAATGGGCAGGCGACAAGCTTCCAGCCAAGCTTGTACGATCCGGCGAAGCCCGGCAGCGACGCCTGCAACGGGCTCTGGATCGTTCCCGGAAAAGATCCATGCGGTGCGGCGAATCAGCAGTTCGGAACAGACTTCAGTCATGGGGTAGCTGGTCCGAATAAGTACCTCGTGAACGTGAACAATCATTTGTTCGCCCCTCGTGTGGGGCTGGCGTGGGATGTCTTCGGAAACGGCAAGACCGCGTTTCGTCTCGGTGGCGGACAATTTTTCCAGCGCGAGCGTGTGTCTCGATACACCCTGGTATCGAACGCGCCCTTTGCACTCACAACCACAAACTATCCAAGAACATTGGGAGGAGCCACGCCGTCCTCGCTCGGCGGCTCGGCGAATCCGCAGGGTGGTTACGATCCGCGCGATCTCCTGCCAAACTCCTGGCAGTGGAACGCCACGGTGGAACAGAGTCTAGGCCGGAGCACCGTCTTCTCCGTAAGCTACGTTGGGAATCGCGGAATTCATCTGACATCGAGTTACGACATCAACCAGGTACCACAACAGAATTGGTTGGCGGCGAGCTTCCAAAATGGAAACGCCGTAAATGCCTACAGGCCGTATTCAAATTACGGGACGCTGACGTGGTGGGCGCACGATGGCAATTCCAGCTATAACTCGCTGCAAGCGTCGATCCGGGCTAACTTCTCGAAGCTGCAGGTACAGGCTGGGTACACCTGGTCTCACTCCATTGCGGACATTGTGCTGGATGATTCCAGCGGCGGCCTCGGCTCGCAAACCAGAACGTACTATCCGAATCCCCGGCTCGATCGAGGAAACGGAGATACCAATCGTCCTAATATCTTCGTAGCGAACGCGACCTACTTCCTGCCACTGCTTAGCGGCGCGAACTGGTTTGAACGAGGTGTCTTTGGCGGCTGGGAACTTGGTGGCATCACGACGGCAGCAAATGGTAACAATTTCACTATCTTCCAAGGTGGAGCTGAGAACACCGGCGTTCTGACTCCTGGATCCGTCAGCAGCTTGAACTCTCTTGTGCAAACCGGCTTTACATCGCCCTTGAGGCCATTGCTCACAGGGCAGAGTTGTACGGTCGGCAGGCACGGCAACACCATCATCAACCCGGGCGCCTTTACGCTGGTTGGATATGAGATCGGCACTATTCCGACCAATGTCGAACCTCGTGGGTTCTGTGGCGGTCCAAATTTCGTGAACACGGACTTCGCTGTGGATAAGAATTGGAGACTCAAGGAGATGGCGACAATTCAGTTCCGTCTCGACTTCTTCAATCTTTTCAACCATCCGAATTTTAATCCTGGATCCTTGTCGCAGGGCGCACCTTTCCAGCAGGTGAACTGCGGAGCACCGAATGGCAACGGACTCTATGAGCCCTGCAGTCCAACCAACAACGTTGTCTCTACGGCGACTTCAACCAGCGGATTTGGCACTTCGAGCGGTCTGATTGGCAACTCGCGGCAAATTCAATATGAGCTCCGGGTCACCTTTTAAATAAAATCGGAGGTATACCTCCAGGGTGGCGGCAGAATCCAATAGAACAAGGATTCTGCCGCCAAACTATTTTGAACCCAGATTGACATGCTCATTCGGCTTAGCATCTCTTCCGTCGCTGCCCTCATTTTTGTCACTGGATGTTACTGTGTTGCCGTGTCTCAAACACCGCAGCCCGCAAGCGAATTGCAATCGCGGTTGAGCGAGCAAAAGAAAGCCACGGAACTGGGTGATTCAACCGCAGTTGCAGAGGCGAGCAGGAGGCTCTCTGCTTCCGCGCTGTTGGAGATGGCGAGAGCGAAAGAAAGAGAAGGGAATTGGTCGCGGGCCATTGATCTCTATAAACAGTCTCTCGCTATCGAAGACCGCAATAGTGTTCGCTCTGAGCTGACCGTAGCAATGCGGACTCCTCACAACAGGCCTGGTCTTACGCCGGCACAACTGACGTCGCTGAAGGCTCATGAAAATGAGTTGGCCCAGATCCTGTCCGATAGCTTTAACGACTGGGGCACAGCGGAAGCGCGGATGAACGAAGATGAAAAGGCTCTCCGCCATTTTCGGGATGCGGAAGTCTGGAATGCCTCGACCCCGGGGCTGATGAACAATCTTGGCCTGGTAGCGTTTCGCATAAAAGATTTTTCTGAGAGCGCTCGAGCCTTTCGAGCGGTTGTCGCTGCGTCACCGCAGGATGTTAAGGCGCGGCTCTTCCTCGGTCTCTCTCTGTTTTCCATCGATGAATTCGCCGAAGCTGCGAAGGCGTTCGCTCCGATTTCAGCCGTAGCTTTGCAGGATCCGCGGTCCACGTACGCGATGATCTACTCACTCGCTCGATCAAACCAACAAGGCCAGGCCAATGAGTTACTCGACAAGGTGACGGCGGAGGATTCTCCAATGGAGGTGCTGAATCTGCTATGCCAAATCTACAACACCACAGAAAATTACGAACGTTCCGCGGCCTGTTTTCGCCGCGTATACCAGAAAGCACCAAACATGCCGCGTGCTCACTACCAGGTGGCCGTGGCATTGATCCGGCTTGATCGCCCGACGGAAGCAATCCCAGAACTAAGGGTGGAGCAGCAAATCAGTCCAAACGATCCTGAGGTGGAGTATCAACTGGCCTATGCACTCCTCGAGACATCACAGAAGGAGGAAGCCATCGCGCTCTTGCGGAAGGTAGTAGCCCAAATGCCAGATCACGCCCAGGCGCAATACGAACTGGGCAAAATATTACTGGAGCAGGGCGATGTTACAGAAGCAGTAACTCACTTAGAGTTAGCTGTGCGCTCCGACGATTCAAAGGACTATATTCACTATCAGCTTCAGTCTGCCTATCGTCGCGCAGGCCGCACCGCGGATGCAGATCGCGAACTCGCCACTTACCGCACCATCAAGGCGCAACGTCGCGCGATTCCGGCGTCAGCCCACTAACATCAATGCCTGCAAGCCTTAACTTGAGCGCACAAGTAGCGTGCAACTATCTCCTGCTGAAAAAATGCTTTCCGCCGCGCAGCTGCCGGAAATGCTCACCACCCTGCAACCACCATGTGTGAGTTTCGGTAATTGCCTCCGTCTGACGCATGGCACGGGGGGAACTGCCCAGTGCCATGCGGTGTTTTCCGACTTCCCTTAGGCAGCGAACCGGGATCGATTACGGGCTCACTACCTCCGATACCGTATTTGATGCATGCTTGTTGTAGTTTGCGTTTCCTGAGTACACCAAATGGATAGTGTGGCTACCCAGGCCAAGGCTGCTCGTAGTTAAAGTCGCGACGCCACGTACAAGTGTGCCTGTTCCCAGAAGGGTGCTCCCGTCGTAGAAGGAGACGCTCCCACTCAATGTACCGCCAAAGCGGAAACTGGCCGACACGGTCGTTGTGAAAGTCACCGCTTGTCCCTGATGAGAAGTGCCGCCAGAGCTACCCAGCGCTACCTTGGTGCCGTTGGAGTTCATCAGTACGCCCGCACCGACTCCGCTAATGTTGCCCACAATGTCCACCGCACCATCGTTGTTGAAGTCCGCGGTTGCCAGGGCGTTGCCGTTGATTCCGGCAGGAGAAATCCCGCCGTTGCCGAATCGCACCTCGGGCAGTAGCGTCCCATCGCCCTTGCTGGTAAACAGCGATGTCAGGAACTGAACGCCCTGCGTCGGCGAGCCGTCATTGCCGGCGTTCAAAGCTACCACGTCGTCAATACCGTCGCCATTAAAGTCCCCAACTCCAAAGCCAATCAATATCTGGCTAAGCTGATATTCCACCGGAGTCATAAATGTTCCGTCACCCTTACCGCCGATAATATCGAAAGCGCCATATGTGAGGGTGTGAGTGAACAGATCTTGCATCGACGATCCCACAACCAGTCCGAGTTTCCCGTTCGTAGTAAAGTGACCGGCGGCAATATAGTTGTGATAGGTTTCTCCATACGGCAGATTCACCGAGTAGGAAGGCGTCGGGCTCATATGTCCGGTTCCATCGCCAAGGTGAACGTAGACCGACATCGGCTCCTGATCGCTCACAAAGGCATAATCAAGCTTCCCGTCCCCGTTGAAATCGCCAATGGCAAATTTTTGACCGATGCCGCAAGTGAATGACGAGCAGAAGACAATCGGATCCTGGAATGTGCCATCGCCGTTCCCCAGGCTCACTCCGCATTCGGTCACGACGTCCAGGCGACCATCCCCATTCATATCGGCGAGTACAACGAGATTGCCACCAGAGCTGCACATATTCGACATTGTGCGAGGCGCCTGGAATGTGCCGTCACCGTTGCCCAGCAGCAGGCCGAAAGCAGGATAGCCGGCATTCACGTAGGTGCTCTCCACCAGAAGGTCCAGCTTGCCGTCGCCGTTCACGTCCCCGACCGCGAAGGCCGAGCCCAACGTTCCTGTTTTGTAGCGGACTGTTTGCGGCTTGGGAGGCTGGCCGTTCGCCTGCCCCAGCATCAGGCCCACGGTGCCATAGGCGCTATTCAATACCGCAACATCCGGAATGCCATCTCCGTTAAAGTCTCCTGCTAAGGTCGCGACGTTCTGGAAGGGGCCAAGGTTATTGATCAATTCCGCGTTGAACGTTGCGCCAGGCTTGCCCATCATCACGCTGGTCGAGCCACCCGGATTCACCGTCACCAAGTCCTGATAGCCATCGTTGTTCAAGTCAGCCGTGGCCATACCCTCGGGGTATTGCGTGGTATCGCCCTCGTTTCCATAGATCGTGCGATAGGCAAATGTCCCGTCCCCGTGCCCCGTCAGGATCTCCTGTCCCACATCAGACATGATTGCCACATCCATGTGACCGTCGTGACTAAAGTCTCCCGTCACCATCCACCCCGTTCGCTCATCGACCTTTGCCACGGCTGACGACTGAGTGAAGCTGCCATCTCCGTGGCCCAGGAAGACGAGTAACTGCGTCGCGCCGTTCACCACCACATCTGGGAATCCGTCTTCGTTAAAATCCGCGACAACAACAAAAGGTCCGAACGAATAGTTCGTAATCGTATAAACCGGGCCGCTTCGGGTAAATGTTCCGTTGCCGGCGCCGAATAATATTTTGATCAACGCCGATGCAGGCCCGGTTGCGCTGCCCACGTACTCGGCCATCACTAGGTCGAGCCGTCCGTCCTTATCAATATCGGCAACTCCCACCGGGTAGTAGCCCGTGCCCTGCTGCCCAACGTGGAAGACGCCGCTTCCGTTATTGAGCAGGATCGCGTAATCGTTGCCCACCCCGGGCGCCACTGTTGCGACAGCCAGATCGGGATGCCCATCCCCGTTGAAGTCTCCGATATAGAAAGACGTTGCCACCTGCCCGGTGATTGTGTACTTCACCGCAGCCTTCAGGGTTCCGTCTCCGTTGCCCAGCAACACGTTGATAGCGCCGTCATCGTCGGTTAGACTCGGATCTCCGTTCGCCGTGATCACATCGGGCACGCCGTCACCATTTACGTCGGCCATGCCCACAAACGATGCTGACCCGGTCGTCATATAGTGAACAGGCGCAGCAAACGTGCCGTCTCCTTTGCCCATGAGGACATCCACGCCAAGGATCGTATGAACATAGTTCACGTCCATCGAAGTTCCGGCCGCGATCACGACGTCCGGAATTCCATCATGGTTAAGGTCGCCGGTCGCGACACCCCAGGGAGTGCCGCCAAGGTCGATAGGTCGAGTGGCAACGAAGCCGCCCCGCGTAGTTTGTGCGTTCGCGCCTGCCAGCGAAAACAATGCAAGTGAGAGGACAAGGAAGAGACGATTGTAGCGATACGACATAGCGGACCTCTTCTTAAGAGATGTCAGAACATGGCCCGGGCCGAACATTCGCGACGTATTCGAGCGCTGGGACAAACCCAGTTGCCAAAATTAAGATGCGGGAAATTGTTGGCGTATTAGCAGTCGTTAGCCGATCTCTTAGGGAGCCAGATTCTTCAGGTCTGCGGGTAAAGCGGCTGACGTTTCTCCGGCGCGCCGTGAAGAATGTTTCGATTGTGAGGTGCGCTGACCGCCCACAATCTTATAAAGCAGAAAAAGGAAGGGGTCGGACAGGAGTTGTGCGGTGTGATGCGAGGCAAGAGCAACCCACGCCGCATCGTCCTCGAAGGCCCACGTTGCTGTCCGAGAAGGGCTTACTGAGTTGGCGAGCTGGGTAAGCCTGCATACAAAAAACCCACTCTTGCCGGTCACCATGCGGCGCTCACTATAACACAAGGCTGATCATGCCTGGCAAGCGTGTGGACTTAAGCGGCATCACCTTTCAGGCTGCGGAACCGCTCGCGAGAGGGCTAGCTTTCGCGTCGCGCAGGCCTGCTCCACTATGAAGAGGGCAACTGGCAGCCGTCTGGAGTCCTTAGAGCACTCCATGCCCACGCAGCGAGCGGTACCTGCGGTCCGCAAAGCTACTCGGTACGAAGTGCTTCCATCGGGTTCACCGCCGCCGCTCGACGTGCCGGGATCCACGATGCCAGCAGTGCTGCTAATCCGAGCAGCAGGATGGCGGTCATTAGCATGATAGGATCCCACGGCTTAACCCCGAACAGTTGGTCTTTCATCAGCCTGCCTGCCACGATCGCAATCGGAATGCCAAGCGCGAGTCCGATTCCTACCTGCGAAAATGTTCCGTGCAGCACCATCTTCACCACGTCTCCACGATTTGCACCCAGCGCCATTCGCACGCCAATTTCGCTCGTTCTCTGCTCCACCGTGTACGCCATCACCCCGTACAAGCCCACTGCCGCCAGCACCAGGCCGAGAACGCCGAAGAGCGTCGTCAGAGTGGCAATCATATTTTCCTGCTGAAAATCCGCACTTACGACCCTGCCATACGGATCGACGCCATAGAGCACCAGGTTTGGATCGACCTCGGACAACGCTTTGCGGACTCGCTCCTCCATGCCCGGCGGATCCCCCGGCGCCCAGATCACGATGTTGTAAAGGTAGTGCGACCAGATTTCCCCGCTCTTATACGCTGGGTCGTCATATTGCACGGTCTGTGCCTCAGGAACCCAGAACATCGGCCGTACCGGATCCTTGTAATCGTAGGTCATGTACCGGATGTCCTTCACCACCCCGACGATTTCAAAGGTCGAAGAATACCTGATCTTGTCCATCCCGAAGTGCTGCCCGAGGGGATTCTTGTCTTTGAAAAATCTCTTCGCGAAGGCTTCGTTGATCACCGCAACCTTGCGAGTTGCGTCGGTGTCTTGCTCTGAGATGGATCGTCCGAGCACCATCTTCGCACCCAGGGTTTCGAAGAATCCCGGCATCACTCGCGAAAACCCTGAACTCGTGTCCTCCTTGGCCCCAGGCTCCGGACGGCCCTCCACACGAATTCCGTTGTTCCAGCTATCTCCCGTCATCGGCGCATAGAGCGCCGGGGCAACCATACGTACGCCCGGAATCTGGCGAAGACGATCGTCAATTTGACGAAACATCGGCTCCATTTGTTCAGGCTTGTAGTTGCTCAGCATCGGGTTGATCCACGCGATATACCGGCCCTCGGTCTCAAACCCGAAATTTTGATGTTCCAGATTCCGCAGGCTCTGGCCAAGCAGGGCAGCTGCCGAGAGCAGAGCCAGCGACATCGCTGCCTGCGCGATCACCAGTGACTTCTGCGCCCAGGAGCGCCGACCGCCTACTGAGCGGTTCGCCCCACGCAGCGCCTCAACGGGGTCGGCATGTGAGGTCATCCATGCCGGTGCAATTCCAAAAACTATCCCGGTAAGAACTGAAATTCCTAGAGTGAAGAGCAGTACTGGCCACGATGGGGAGGCATCTACAGGTACATAGTTGTTAGGCCCCCCGGTCTGAAAGGCCAGGTGCAGGATCAACCTTGTGCCGCCGTACGCCACGGCAACACCAATAGCTCCCCCAATCACTGCCAGTAACACGGACTCCACCAGCGCCTTTCGCACCAGGCGAAGCCGCGATGCACCGAGCGCCACACGCACTGACGTCTGTGCGCGATCTTTCAACCCACGCGCCAGCATCAGGTTCGCCAGGTTCCCGCAGGCCACCAACAGAACACAGCCTGCCGCAGCCAGCAGAAGCCTCAGCCCATCCTGATATTGGTCCCTCATCGCGGCCACTCCCGCTCCGCCGGGGACTAGATGTAGCGTCTGCTGTTGCCAGAGCTGCTTCTCATCCGGTTCCATGTCGGGTACGTGGCTCGCCAGCCAGTCGTGGAACTCCACCTTCAATTTTGCTTCGAGTGATTTCGAATCCACACCGGGACGCACGCGCCCCAGAAGATCAAGAAAATTGCCTTGTGGCCTCTTCAGCCGCGCCGTCGCTCCATCAATGATCAGCTCCGCAGTCAGCGGCAGCCAGAGATCCGGCATTCCTCCCCCAGCCAGCGTCGCTCCATAGAAGCCTGGTGGAGCGACGCCGATGATGGTGAACGGATGTCCGTTGATCTGATAACTCGCGCCAACTACCGACGGGTCGGAGCCATATTTTTCCTTCCAGATGTGGTAGCTCATCACGGCTGCCGGTGGCGCGCCCTCTTGATCGTCCTCATCGGTCATCAGCCGACCTAACCATGGCTGCACACCCAGAGTTCTAAAGAAGTTCCCGGATACGTACTCGCCGTTGCGTGTTTCGACCTGCGCCTGTGAGCCCGCTCTGCGCACACCAAGCGCCGCATTTCCGGCCTGCAGTGCCGCCAGGTCCTGGAACTCCGGCGTGTGCGCGCGAAAGTTCTTATATGCCTCCCACGAGAACAGCGAAAAATCTCCATCTTCGCCCTGAACATATCCGCCCCAGTTGCAGCAGCGAATCTTGTCCCCGATTCTCCACAGTTCCTCCGGGTTCGCCACCGGCAGAGACTTCAGCATGACTTGGTGCACGAGCGTAAAGATCGCCGTAGTTGCCCCGATCCCGAGCGCCAGTGTGATCACCGCCGTCGCGGTAAATCCCGGAGCCTTCCGCAGTTGCCGTAACGCATCGCGCAAATCAGCCAGCATTCATCCCTCGCGTGTTCTAGGTTTGGGGGCCCACAGCAATACGCTGCATGTTGCCGTCCAGTTCCGCGGCAGGGAGGAGTCTAGTAACAAAGAACTTGCACGATAGCGCGTTTCACCCGACTGTCCGAAATGACCTTTTCCTGTTCGGAATCGGACAGTTCGCGAAGCGAACTCATGATCGTCTTTTCGAAGGAATCCACTCGACCCCCATGCGATCCTGGTTACTGGGCGAAGAGGCTACCAGGGATGGCGTTCCCCATCGCCTTATAGCCAGCCGGCGAAGGATGTAGATGGTCGCCGCAATCGTATGCTGGCAAAAGGTGATCAGGATGTTGAGGGTCGCTCACCACTAAGTCGAAATCAATCACTGCGTCGAAATGACCGGGCGTACGAATCCACTGATTCACTGCCAGTCGGTCAGCCTCGCTCAGTGGGCCGGGATGGTAATAATCCGACCCCCCATATGGCGTGATTGTAGCGCCAAACGCTCGCAGGCCGTGGGCGTGTGATCGGGCAATAATCTGCTGATAGGCCGACTCGACCCGCTGTACCATTGCTGCATGTTCGGACGGCGCCACTTCGCCATCACGCGCGAGCCCGCCCAGATCGTTCACTCCCTCAAACACGATCACCCATTTCACGCCGGCAGGCGCCAGCACGTCGCGATCAAAGCGTGCCAGCGCGTTCGGCCCCAGGCCATCGGTAAGCAGGTGATTGCCACCGATACCCTGGTTCGACACGCCGATGTTCCGCGTCTTGGGCGAGCCTTGGAATCGTTGCGCCAGAACATCGGTCCAACGATCATTCCCATTGGTAGTGGCGCCGTGCCCATCGGTGATTGAGTCTCCGAGCGCGACCACCGTTGCCGCTTCCGGTGCAGCTTGCACATCAATCTCCGCGACTTGGTACCAATGGTCCGCGCGCTTTGCTTCGACGAGATTTGCTGCGCCCACCACATCACCGTGCACGTAATACGAAGTAGCCCGCGATCCCGGATGCCCCGTCTGCACCGAAGGGGGCGTGTCCAAATGAAATGTCACCGCCAGATCAGACAAAGGTCCGACGGAATAATCCAGCGGATCCGAAACAAACACCGCCCCTGGCGGGATGGTGACTTCTGCCTTCCCGGCAAATGTCAGAGGGCGATCACTTGCAGTGTCAATTGCAGGGGAGGACGGCGAGATCGGTCGGGCTATGTGGACCGAGCTAAAATGCAGTGCCTCGGTTCCGAATGCATTCGACAATTCCACGCGGAGCGCCGGACCGCCCGTCGACAGATGGAATATTTGGCGTACGGTTGCATCACGCAGATCATCGGCTGCCAATGCATTTTGCGGCTCTGGGATCTGCTGAGAGCTACCCCAACTGGCTATCCATACTGGTAGCTTGGCTGCGGCCTGGGCTGACATTTGTCCCGGCACACAACATGCAAGGAGGGCATGGATCCCGCAGGCGACAAGAAATCGTTTCTGTCTCATAGTCAGAGTGCAGCGCTTATCACGATGTAAATCGATTCATTATAGCCATCTGACACCGGTATCGACCGAATTGGTCGCGCCTTTAAAGGTCACTTAAGTGAAGAAGCTGGGCTGCTTCCCAAGTTAGCGAATTTTAGTGCCGATAGATTTCGGTATTGGGATGATAGTGCTGCCAGTCGAACCAAAAGTCTTTCAGTGCGTCGATCCGATTGAGACATTTGCCTTTCATCTCGCCGGAGATGGCACACCCGTCAAAGTTCCATTCGCTGAGCGTCGCCTCATCCACTAATGCCCATACATCACTTGGATTCGCGACACTCTGCCCGTAGAAATCGAGGGTGCGCGCATCTAGTTGGCGCGAAAATACTCGGATAGATTTCCCATCGGGGCCCAGCACAAGCATGATGGGCTGGCCACCTACGGCGTCGAGCAAAATCGGCGATTGGGCTGTCAGCTTATTGATCGGATAGGCTCGCGCCTGTCCGTTATTGACAACGCCCATGATGGTCTCACGGTCAGCTAGCGTACCCCTAGGTGCGTGGATCACGGTCGGTAGTTTCCCGATCTCACTCTCCCATGTAGCCTTCTCATACTTGCCGGCGTATCGCGGCAGAGGCGCCAGCACTGTGCCGTTCGGTTGTTCCTTCTTCCACAGACCGAAGGAAAGTTCGTCCTGCCGCATCAGGGTGAGCTGGCGCCCTTTCATCGGGCCTGCAATCGCGGTACCGGTAATCTGCTGCCAGTAGCTGCCCGTCTCCTCGTCGCGCATCAAGAAGTTCTGGTTGTTGATGCCCGCCAGGTGAAAGTGCAATTCGCGTCCGTCTATGCTGCGGGTCCAGACCAGACCCGTGTGGCAGAGCGTTCAATATGTGACGACGATGGGCAATTGGTGCAACCGGTCGTTCACCACATGGTGGTAACCCATTTCGCGAATGGGATAGGCGCGGCTCTCTCCGCCGAGCGTAACAGAAATCACCATGTCGTTAGGATCGACGCGAGCTTCCTGGATCGTGATATATCGCGGCGCTCCGAAGGGATGGAACATCTGTTCGTAGGGATTGAGCCATGCCGCCGCCGCCGCGATCAGTGAGATGCCCATCGCAGGAGCCAGCAGCGATTTGGCGATCCAGCCTGCGCGTCGCCATAGCAGCAGCGCGACCACTGTAATCCCGGCAAATAGACCGAAGAGAATTGGCTTGTTGTGCAGTAGAACCCAAAGAGCACGCTCCAGCGCCGCAGGGTTTTGCTCACGGAAAGGGCGAATCACGTAGATCGGATAGGCTGCCAGCGCCAGTGTCGCAAGGCTTCCCAGAAACAACGACAGTGCCGGAGCTATTCCGTGTGCGCGACTGGCCGAGCGGTCTT
The DNA here is from genome assembly GCA_963849505.1 of uncultured Acidobacteriaceae bacterium. Lineage (GTDB taxonomy): Bacteria > Acidobacteriota > Terriglobia > Terriglobales > Acidobacteriaceae > JANXZS01. Next base: position 96,656 of record CAWKHY010000001.1, read on the forward strand.
GAACATTGGTCGACATCGACCTAGAGTCTAACTGTGAATTGCCGCCCCTGTGATCATCCTAAAGGTGGAGTTCAGGCGTAAAATCCCGGGGAGGCGCGGCTAACCGGATGGCGGAACTCGGGCGAAAGAAGTAGACTGCACTGCTGTTCGAAATGCAGAATTACCTCCTGTTCACATATGAGAAAGACACCTCTGGGGCTATCAACTTTGATTTTCTTTACACGGGCAACGATCAGTTTGACCGCAGTTGCTTTTCTTAGTGCCGGATACGGCACGGGTCGATTCACCTTGCCCGCAAAGGCGGCCGAGCCCACTGCTCAAAGCAAGACCGCTGACGTCGATTGGCCTGTTTACCACAGCCACGTGAATGGCGATCACTATTCCAGCCTGTCGCAAATCAATCGCGATAATGTCGGCCGCCTGAAAGTTGCGTGGCATTTCGATACCGGTGAAAAGGGTGCGATCCAGACGAATCCGATCATTGTTGGCAGGGTTCTCTATACCTACACGCCATCGCAAAAGGTCGTGGCACTCGATGCTGCGAGCGGCAAACTCATCTGGAAATTTGACTCAGGCATAACCGGAACGCAGCCCGCACGAGGTGTTGCTTACTGGACCGACGGAAAGACAAGCCGCATCTTTGCCGGGATCATGAACTATCTGTATGCGATCGACGCCGCCACTGGGAAGGTCATTCCTGACTTCGGCGAAGGTGGGCGCATTGATCTGCGCAAGGATTTACGCGGCGATTTCGAGCACCAATCCATCGCACTCACCAGCCCCGGCATGATCTACCAGGACATGATCATAGTTGGCGGGCGTAATCCTGAAACCCACCCCTCGCCTCCCGGAGATATTCGTGCTTTCGATGTGCATACTGGCGCACTGCGCTGGAGATTTCACACCATCCCTCATCCCGGAGAATTCGGCTACGACACCTGGCCAAAGGATGGATGGAAAGAGGCGGGTGCAGCCAATAACTGGGCAGGCATGACGCTCGATGAAAAACGGGGAATCATCTATGTCCCGACAGGTTCAGCTGTCTTTGATTTCTATGGCGGCGATCGACGGGGCAATGATTTGTTTGCAAATAGCCTGCTGGCTCTCGACGCCTCAACGGGAAAACGTATTTGGCATTTCCAGGGAGTACATCACGATATTTGGGACCGCGATTTTCCTTCTCCACCCGCACTCCTGACGGTGAATCGCGGCGGACGTTCTATAGATGCAATTGCTCAGACCTCGAAGCAGGGATTTGTGTATCTCTTCGACCGCAGCACTGGCAAGCCACTGTTTCCTATCGGGGAGCGCGCTTACCCCCGCAGCGATGTACCGGGCGAAGCCACCTCTCCGACGCAGCCGTTGCCCCTTGCTCCTGAGCCGTACGGCAGGCAGCGACTCACAGAGGACATGCTTACAACGCGCACACCTGAAGCGCACGCGTGGGCCTTGCAACAATTCAAGACATTTCGTAGTGAGGGTCAATTCGTTCCCTTTAGCCTGGGGCGCCAGACCATTGTCTTTCCGGGTTTTGACGGCGGCGCGGAGTGGGGTGGTCCCGCGGTCGATCCAAAAACCGGTGTGCTGTATGTGAATGCAAATGAGATGGCATGGACGGGTGGGCTGTCGAAGGATCAGCCCGGCGGCAGTCCCGGTGCAACGGCGTACCAGGAGCAATGTGCCGTTTGTCATGGAGTAGATCGCGCAGGCTCTCCGCCGGCATTCCCCTCTCTCATCGACAGTGGGAAGCGGCTGACCGATCAGCAGATGATCGACGTAATTCATCAGGGCAAAGGCAGAATGCCCTCCATTCCAAACTTAAATTCCGAGCAACTATCGGCACTGCTGCAATATCTCAAGACCGGCGACACGGCGACTTCGCCAAAGGGGCAGAGCGACAAGAGGGAACTGGCCTCCGTTGATACCGGACAGAAAAATAATCCTGTAGGCGCTGGCATCTATCAAGAGAAGTGTGCAGCTTGTCATGGAGATCGCATGGAGGGAGTTCCGCCCTCATCTCCTACTCTTGTTGGAGTTGGTCAACGACTCGCAATCGCGCAAACAGTGTCGATCATTCACGATGGAAAAGGTGATATGCCCGGCATGCCGGAGATTCAGGGCGCGGCTCTTGACGCTCTGCTGCGATATCTGGGCGTTGATCTGACAGCAAAGCCCAACTACACCATGCCCGGCGGCGGTGCGGCGAATTACCTGTTCACCGGGTACCGGAAATTCCTCGATCCAGACGGCTACCCCGCAATAAGCCCCCCGTGGGGAACCCTCAACGCCATCAATCTGAACACCGGTAAATACTTATGGAAGATCCCGCTGGGCGAGTATCCGGCGCTTGCCGCGCAAGGAATGAAGAATACCGGCTCTGAAAATTATGGAGGCCCGATCGTAACCGCTGGAGGCCTGGTTTTCATCGGCGCAACCGTTTACGACAAGAAGTTCCGCGCTTTTGACAGCCGCACCGGACAACTGTTGTGGGAGACCGAACTTCCATTTAGTGGGGTGGCCACTCCATCGACTTACTCCGTCGATGGTAAGCAGTACGTCGTCATCGCTGCCGCCGGCGGCAAAGATCCAAAGTCTCCTGCAGGCGGTGTGTATGTAGCATTTGCGTTGCCTTAGCCCAGCTGCATTTGTACCCGCAGGCGAGGTTGGTTCGTTCACATCATTTTCGCGTAGGCTTGACTGCGGAGGTACGGGTCGGCGAAGCTGTTCAGGTTGCGCCGCGTTTACCTGCAATATTCAAACAGATCCCTAAGAGCGCAAGATTGATGTCTGTTGTTGTCCGCAATGCAGTCCCCGTTGATCTGTTACCGTAACTAGTTCGTGAAAAGGTGAGGCGAATATGACCGCAGTACAATCGGATGCGCTCGTGTTTCTTGGTGCCACTGGAGATCTTGCTTACAAGAAGATATTCCCGGCTCTTCAGTCCATGGTTAAGCGTGGCCACTTGACCGTGCCCGTGATCGGCGTAGCCAAGGCAGGCTGGAACCTCGACCAGTTTCGCGCCCGCGCCAAAGACAGCGTTGAAAAACATGGCGGGCTCGACCCGGCAGCATTTGAGAAACTGGTTGGCTTGCTGCAATACGTTGACGGCGACTACGGAGACGACGCCACTTTTCAGACTGTGCGCAAGGTTCTTGGGTCCGCCTCAGCCCCTGCCCATTACCTGGCTATTCCACCGTTTTTGTTTGGGCCGGTGGTGGAGAAGCTTGTTAGCTCGGGCTGTGCAAAGGGAGCGCGAGTAATTATCGAGAAGCCATTTGGCCGCGACGCCGAGTCTGCGCGGGCCCTGAATCAAATCCTGCTCGCCTCATTCAACGAGGCGCATATTTTCAGAATCGATCACTACCTCGGCAAGAGTGCCGTTCACAATCTGTTGATATTTCGCTTTATGAACGCTTTCATGGAGGCGTTTTGGAACCGCAACTATATTGAGAGCGTGCAGATTACGATGGCGGAGGATTTCGGAGTGCAAGGTCGTGGCGCATTTTACGACCAGGTTGGCACCATCCGCGACGTGATTCAGAATCACATGTTTCAGGTCCTCAGCAACCTGTGCATGGAACCTCCAGTCCGCAACGACTGCGAGTCAATCCGCGATGAGAAGTCGAAAGTGCTCAAGGCCATCCCTTCTCTTTGCGCAAACGATATCGTTCGGGGGCAGTTTGCGGGCTACAGGCAAGAACCAGGTGTGAAGCCCGACTCGCAAACCGAGACGTTCGCGGTGGTGAAGCTCGAGGTGGATTCATGGCGATGGAAAGGTGTGCCGTTTTTTATCCGAGCCGGGAAGAACCTTCCTGTCACGTCCACTGAAGTCTTCGCTCGCTTCCGCAAGCCCCCAACTATGATCCGCGACAGCGAACTGTCGCAGAATCACATGCGCTTTCGCCTCAGCCCCGACATGGCGATCGCGATGGGCGTAACCGTAATGGCCTCAGGTGATGAAATACGCGGTGAAGATGTTGAAATGCTTGTCAGCAGTCGGCCCGCACCGGGAGAGATGGAAGCTTACGAGCGAGTCCTCGGCGACGCAATGCTCGGTGACCAGACGTTATTTGCCCGCGAAGATTACGTAGAAGAGGCGTGGAGAATTGTGGATGCGGCACTCGATTCGGAGGCTCCGGTCCTTGAGTATCAGCCTGGCACATGGGGCCCCGCTGAAACAGCTGACCTTACACCTCCCGGCGGATGGTTTAACCCAACCAGCGATGTTTAGCGGAAGGGAGCAGATCTAATGGTTGTCGAGATACTCGACGATGCGGATTTAGTAGCTGCGAAGGCCGCTGCAATGATCGCAGCTGAAGCGCGATCATCAATTACCGCGCGCGGCCGCTTCGTCATGGCGGTAAGCGGCGGCCGCGCACCCTGGATAATGCTGAAGACTCTGGCGAAGGAAGATTTGCCTTGGCGCAACGTGATCATCGTTCAGGTGGATGAACGCATCGCCCCTGCGGGCGATCCGGACCGCAACCTCACACACTTGCGCGAATCCATGCTCGGCGCACCGCTGAAACCCGAGCAAATCTATGCGATGCCGGTTGAGGCCTCGAATCCTTCAGCCGCCGCATCCCAATATTCGAAGGCCCTGGAAGGGATTGCAGGAGCACCCATCGTTCTCGATCTTGTTCACCTCGGGTTGGGACCGGACGGTCACACAGCCTCCCTGATCCCCGGCGACCCCGTGCTGGATGTGACAGATAAAGACGTCGCGCTCACCGGGATCTATCAAGGCCGGAGTCGCATGACGCTGACTTACCCTGTCATCAATCGCGCTCGACGGATTCTATGGCTGGTAACCGGGAGCGACAAAGTCACTGCTTTAGGACAGCTCCGCGGTGGAGACACTTCAATTCCTGCTGGTAGAGTTCGCCGCGAAGAATCTCTGCTGCTCGCAGATCGTGCAGCAGCAGGGGAAAAAGTATAGAGAGGGCTTCATGAAAGTGGGTATAGCCACAGATCATGGCGGCTTCGGGTTGAAGGAAGAACTGATCGCGAGGCTGCGCCTGGCTGGACATGAAGTAAAAGACTTCGGCGCGCACAACTTGAATCCCAGCGATGACTATCCAGACTTCGTTGTGGCGCTGGCAAATTCTGTGGTGGCTGGTGAAGTGGAACGAGGCGTGGCGATTTGTGGCAGCGGAGTGGGTGCATCCGTTTGCTGTAACAAGGTAAAGGGCATTCGTGCCGCCCTCATCCACGATCACTTTTCGGCCAAGCAGGGTGTTGAAGATGATCACATGAACATCCTTTGCATGGGTGGGCGAACTGTAGGTCCCGAAGTGGCCTGGGATCTTGTTCAGGCTTACTTGGAAGCCCAATACAGCCACGCTGAGCGCCACTTGCGTCGCTTGGGGAAAATGGAAGCACTTGAGAATAAGGCACAGCTAGAGTCATGAGCCACCATTTATCCCGTGTACCCAAATCATCAATTCTCTAAATCGCGGACGAAATCGAGGAGGAACCGTGGCGAACCTTGGCTTTGACAAGCCTCTCTATATTCTCCCGTTCGATCATCGGGGCTCTTTTGAGACCAAAATGTTTGGCTGGCACGAGCCGCTGTCCAGCGCGCAAACTGCTGATATCGCCAGCGCCAAACAAGTGATCTACGAAGGATTCAAGCGAGCGGTCGCAACTGCTGTTCCAAAACAGAAAGCCGGCATACTTGTCGATGAGCAATTTGGTGCCGCGATTCTGAGAGACGCTATTGCCAATGGCTTCACCACGGCTTGTCCCGCCGAAAAAAGTGGTCAGGACGAATTTGATTTCCAGTATGGCGAGGAATTTGCCGCTCATATTGAGGCCTTCAAGCCGACTTTCTGCAAGGTGCTGGTACGCTTCAATCCGCAAGGCGATCAAGCCATGAACCAGCGACAGGCAGAGAGGCTGCGCCGCTTGTCCGACTACTTGCATAGAAAATCCGAGAGTCGAATGATGTTTGAACTGCTGGTGCCTCCTGAGAAGTCGCAGTTGGACAAACTCAGTGGGGACCAAAAGGCCTACGACACCGAGCTTCGCCCGCAACTGATGGTTGAAGCGATCACGCAATTGCAGAACGCACAAGTCGAACCTGATCTTTGGAAAGTTGAAGGGCTCGATCGCCGGGAAGACTGCGAGAAGTTAGTAGCTGTAGCCCGGCGCGATGGCCGCGATAAAGTAAGTTGCATAATTCTCGGACGAGGCGAAGACGATAAAAAAGTGCAGGAGTGGCTGAAAATTGCCGCTGCTGTTCCCGGATTCGTTGGTTTTGCAGTCGGCCGCACCGACTTCTGGCAGCCCCTCGTCACGTGGCGCGCCGGAAAGATTACACGCGAGGCCGCCGTGGGCGAGATCGCGATCCGCTACCAGGAGTTCGCCGATATCTTTGAGCGCGCTAAGGGTTAGAACCAGGACTTCAAGAGAAAGTAGGGATTCATGGAGCACGGGGCAACAATCGCCGACCTCGATCGACAATTCGGAATCGCTGGAGTGGCAAGCGTGTTGCTGGGCAATGGCGGTCTGCCTAAAGTAGTTATCGCAACCCCTCGCGTCCGCTCCGAAATGTATCTGCACGGAGCACACGTTACTTCGTGGGCCCCAGCAGACTTTGGTGAAATTCTCTATCTCAGTCCTAATTCGCTTTGGCAGAATGGCCGTGCCATTCGTGGCGGAATCCCGATTTGCTTTCCGTGGTTCGGCAATAAGAAAGATGATCCTCAGGCACCTGCGCACGGATTCGTTCGCACGGCGTACTGGGAACTCGGCGATATCTCCGTCAGCGGGGACGACGTAACCGTCAGCATGTTCTTTGAGAATGCCGAAGGCTCGTCTGCCACATGGCCGTCGGCCTTCCATGTTGCTTGCCGCGTCACCTTTGGAAGTCATTTAACGCAGGAACTGATCGTAACCAACACAGGTGCTTCCCCCCTCAAATTCGAGGAAGCATTGCATACATACTTTCTCGTAGGGCAGGCAGAGTCGGCTTACGTGCAGGGACTTGACGGGGGATTTCCTCGACAAGACGGATAACTATGCCCAGAAAGACCAAAGCGGCGATATCCGCTTTGTTTCTGAGACAGACCGAATCTACCTAAACACCACAAAGGACGTAACGCTGATCGATCCTGCAATCATGCGGCGTGTTACTGTGTCGAAAAATAATTCTGCTACTACCGTCGTTTGGAATCCTTGGGATAAGGGCGCTCAAAGCCTGGCGGATCTGGGGGAAGGGCAGTGGAAGCGCATGATTTGCATTGAGACGAGCAACGTCGGTCATTACGCCGTTCAGATCCCCCCTGGTGAGACCCATACGATGACATCGACAGTCCGAGTCACTGCTTTGTAGCCGGATCAGGTCGAGTTACTCGCCCGCCGCGCGCTCACGTTGCGATAATGACAGCCAGTTTGCTGCAGGGCTAACATGAGGCGACCTATGCGCTGCTAAGGAGATACTTGTCTTGAATCCATCTCATGCACGGCCTCAAGCTTTTCTGCTAATTGTGGCTACCTTATTCTTCGCTCTTTCGGTTTGCGCGTCTGGCCAGGAATATCAGCAGAACTACAAAGGAAGTCCATACGAAGACAGCCACTACAAGGGCGGGCCACAATCTGTTCCCGGCATAGTTGCATGTGCATACTACGATCGCGGCGGCGAAGGAATCGCGTATCACGATACGACGGTGAAGAATGAGGGTAGTGGCGGCCTGAATCCTGCAGACGGCAGCTATCTAAACGAGTTCCGTATGTCTGAGGCCGTCGACACTTCCTACACAAAATTTCATGACCAGATCGACAATAATCCGTTTGAGCTGGTTCAACCCCCTGAAAATCAACTCTATGTTGGCTGGACGCAACCAGGGGAGTGGTTCAACATTACCGTCCTCGTGGCTCATGCAGGTGTATACACTGCAGATCTGCTCTACACGTCCAATCGCGGAGGGTCTATTTCACTGGATGTGAACGGAAAGTCGGCAACCGGACCGCTGAATATCGTGTCGACATTTAATGCTTCCGATCCGCTCGCCTGGCGCCAATGGCACCATTGGAACGTTATGAAGAATGCTGTGAAGCTGGACCTTCCCGCCGGCAAAAATATACTTACCATCCACATACTCACGGAAGGAAACATGAACCTCGCTTACCTGGACTTTAGAGAGGATCATTAACCGTCGCGATCTTCGATCAGCCTATGCGGATTTCAGCCAATTAATTTGCCAAATGATTGCACGATTTTCTCGCCTTCTGCGCATAAGAGAGTGAAGGCAGTCAGGAAAGATGCCTCCGGCATAGGAGACACTCTCATGAATCGACTCATCGCAATCGCACTTCTCGCGTTCGCTGGCATCGTTTCCGGTGGCTCTGCTTTGGCACAGGAGCGCAGTGTCCAGGCCACGATCCCCTTCGATTTCGCCATCGGAAACAATGTGTTGCCCGCTGGCCATTACCGGATCGCAGCTCAAAACCATAACCTGGTGCAGGTCAGCAACCGGGACTATGGCACAACTTCGTGGGTTGTAGCTTTGCCCGGAGACTTGGGTGGCCGCAACGATGGAAAGTTGGTCTTCGATAAGTATGGTGATCAGTATTTCCTGATTAGCGCCTCCAGTTCTTCTGCGGATCTAAGCATAGTGATTCCTCCATCGCGCATGGAAAAGCAGATCCGCAGTCGGGAAGCACGCGTGGCCGCTCCCCAACAGACTTTGATCGCACTGAAGTAGCGTTTTGAGCTTCTGCGGGTTGCGTAGAGTCTGCAGCTTGCGCGGGACTTGCGCCCCTATAAGGTCTTGGCGTCGGGCGGTGTCGACTTCCCGCCCGCGCTTCGCTCCCAGCGACCAGAAAATTTCGCCATCCCCGCCGAATTCGCATCGCTTGCCATCTAGCCAAACAGTGTGTGCCGGTGTTAGCGTCTTAGCGTGCATTTCCGGTACGTATCGATCCCTGAGACAGCTCAATCCGACTCCTTCTCAGACTCTTCGAGACGCGGGTTCGTGCCATCCCCTTGGTACGCATTTGCCGGCGTTACCGGTTGCACTCGAGGTCATTCCCTATGGCAACTCTTTCCATCGATCCCCGTGTCAGCAGCAGGACTGCTGATTTCGTCTCCCAAAAACACCAGCTGTACATCGACGGCCGTTTCGCATCTGCGGCGTCGGGCAAGACTTTTCCTGTCTACAATCCCGCCACTGGCGAGGTACTCACCCACGTCCCCGAGGCGGAAGAAGCGGATGTCAACCTCGCCGTCCTTGCAGCCCGTCGCGCCTTCGACGACAGCGCGTGGTCCCGCATGTCGCCATCTCAGCGAGGTCGCTTACTTTGGAAGCTCGGCGATCTGCTCGAGCAGAATCTTGAGGAATTCGCCGAACTGGAATCCCTCGACAATGGCAAACCCTACTCCGTAGCGCGCGTCGCCGATGTTCCCCTTGCGGTTGACATGTTCCGCTATATGGCAGGCTGGGCTACCAAGATATCGGGCAAGAGCTTGCCGCTCTCCGCAGGTCCCGATTTTCACTCCTACACCTTGCGGGAGCCGATAGGCGTCGTTGCCCAGATCATTCCGTGGAACTTCCCACTGCTCATGGCCGCCTGGAAGCTGGCTCCTGCACTTGCCTGCGGCTGTACCGTCGTTCTCAAGCTCGCGGAACAGACCCCAATGTCGGGATTGCGTCTCGCGCAGCTTATCGACGAGGCTGGTTTCCCGCCCGGCGTCGTCAATGTTCTCACTGGTTTTGGCGAGGGCGCCGGAGCACCACTTGCCGCGCACGATCTTGTCGACAAAGTTGCCTTCACCGGCTCCACTGAAGTTGGCAAACTCATTGTCAAAGCATCCATTGGCAATCTAAAGAAGGTCAGCCTGGAGCTTGGCGGCAAGTCGCCCGCTCTTGTCTTTCCTGACGCTAATCTCGCGAATGCGATTTCTGGCACCGCCAGTGCAATCTTCTTCAACCATGGTCAATGCTGCTGCGCTGGCTCTCGCCTCTACGTACACGAGAAGGTCTTCGATCAGGTTGTCGAAGGCGTTAGCAAAGTTGCCGCTGACATCAAGCTGGGGCCCGGCCTGGATCCATCCTGCCAGATGGGCCCGCTCGTCAGCGACGAACAGTATCGTAAGGTCGTTGGCTACATCGAGTCTGGTATCCAGGAAGGCGCGCACATCGCTGCTGGCGGCCCGGTCTCCGGTGTCGAACGAGGATACTTTGTACGCCCCACCGTCCTCACCAACACGAATCCACGCATGAAGGTGGTACAGGAGGAGATCTTCGGCCCCGTCGTCTGCGCCGTGCCATTCGCCGATGCAGATGTGGAAGCCATCGTGAAGCGTGCAAACGACACGGTCTACGGGTTGGCCGCGTCGGTATGGACGCAAAACATCAGCCTGGCGCACAAGGTCGCTCGCAGCATCCGCTCCGGCACTGTCTGGGTGAATTGCCACAACGTCTTCGACGCATCCCTGCCTTTTGGCGGTTACAAGCAATCAGGTTGGGGACGCGAGATGGGCGAGGAAGTCCTGAATAATTACACCGAGGTCAAGGCGGTTACTATCGCTCTCTGATTCCCGGCCGCAAAACAACTACGGGCAGATGCGCACTCTGCATCTGCCCGTTTGCATGCTTCGTTCTCGACGAGGTCAGGGTAGTATCTTCACCATCGCGACGCCATGGCTCGGCACGTCTGCGGAGTAGCTTTCCGTATGTCGCCCCGCATCTTTCGCCGCCCATAAATCGCGAACCGAAGCCGACAGCGAAGATGGATAGCCGATATCCTGCCACGTTGCCGTGATCTTTGCCGTGCTCGCGCCGCGGTTCACCAGCGCTACCGCGCGGCCACCATCGGCGAGTTGCTTTGACCACACCTCAAGATCATCCGTCTTCTTCACGCGCTTACCTTGTATGCCCATCGGGTCCTGGTCAACAGCGATCACTTCCTTGTTCAGCAGAATCTCCTTCGTGTCTGCGGACATATTGCTGATGTCATTGCCCGCCAGCAACGGCGCGGAGAACATCGCCCACATGCTGAAATGCGTGCGGTATTCATCTTTCGTCATTCCGCCATTCCCCACTTCAAGCATGTCGGGATCATTCCAGTGTCCTGGGCCCGAATAGCTTTCAATGCCACTCATCAGATCCATGATCTGCAGCACGCCGAGTCCGCCCCAATCCTTTCTGCAGTTCCAGCAATCCTGAATGTCGCCGGTCGAGCGCCACATGTTTCCTACAGGACCTGCCCACAACCATGGCTTGGTGGAACCCCATTCGCAAATGCTGAAGAGTATCGGCCTTCCGGTCGCCGCCAGGGCGTCGCGCATCAGAGTATAGGATGACAAACTGCTCTGCTCCGGCAGAGTGTTGCACCAATCCTCCTTCAGATAATCCACACCCCAGTTGGCATATTGCTGAGCGTCCTGGTACTCGTGACCAATGCTCCCCGGCCTTTTCGCGCAGGTCTTCATGCCGGCGTCAGAGTAAATCCCAAACTTCAAGCCCTTGCTGTGCACATAGTCGGCAAGCGCGCCAATGCCAGACGGGAATTTCTTGGAGTCGGCAAGTATGTTGCCAGCCTTGTCGCGACCCACCTGCCAACAGTCATCGATAACGACATATTGGTAGCCGGCATCCTTCATGCCGTTGCTCGCCATCTGGTCAGCAGTTGCTCTTACAACCTGCTCGCTGATGTTGTCGCACCCAAACTTGTTCCAGCTATTCCAGCCCATCGGGGGTGTGCGCGCAACGCCGTTCTCCAGCGCCTCACCGCGTGAAGAATAAAGAAACATTCCAACCATCAGGCAGAGTAAGAAAGCAGGGAGTAGGTTTCTAATACGCATGGCAAGCGAGCCTTTCGAAGTGATGAGAATTGATGCGGGTGTTCGTGCAGAATAATATTACCGCCTCACAGTTCTGTCATCACTTGATTGCGAGATCTCACGCCGGGGAGTGTGAAATGCCAGTGTGAATGGCTCGGGACGAGACCTGGCTGCATTCTATAGCTACAAGACAAATGAACGCGCATCGGCCGTTAGGCTCGCGTCATTAGGGTTTGAATAATGCCGACTGCTTCATCCAATTCCACGAGCGAAATACACTCGCGGTCACTATGTGCGCTAGCCATGTCTCCCGGGCCGAACACAACTGTCTGCTCTGCGACCGATCCGAAGATGCTCGCCTCAGACCCGAAGGGGATCGAAGTAGCCTGCCGCCCAGAAGCATCTTGCAGTTGCGCGACCAGGGGAGCATCCGCGTTCGTCTCAAATCCAGCCTGCTGCCGAAGAACATTAATCGTGAACTTCAAGCGGTTGTCGCTCGCGCGGATTTCCTCGATTATTGACTTCACGGCGTTCTCTACGTATTCGACCGGCAGACCCGGAATAGGCCTCCATTCCAATAGGAAGGTACATTGTCCCGGAATAATGTTCTTGGCCGTTCCACCGCTAATTGTCCCAACATTCAAAGTCGTAAATGGCGGCGTGAAGAGATTGTGTGTTTTCACCTCTAAAGCATGCGCCAGCCCCTCAATCCCCTGTATCAGGCGGCTGGCAGCGTAGATGGCCGATGATCCGTGGGCAGGAAGTGCACTGTGGGCTTCCGTGCCAAAGACAGTAATTTCCGCCAGGCAATAACCCTTTCCTGCTCGCGCCACGCGCAGGGAAGTGGGCTCTCCGATTACAAGACGCTTTGGTCGGATAGCGTCATGAGCAAGCAGATGCTTTGCCCCCAGACAGCCAATCTCTTCATCGGCAGTCAGCACGATTCGCAAGCCCTCAACCAATTCATCTGGTGTAATCTCAGACACCGCAGCCAACAGGCACGCCAAAAATCCCTTCACGTCACACGCACCGCATCCATGCAAAAAGCCATCGTTGACGAATGGAGACAGCGCATTCGTCCACGAGGCGGAGTGTGGAACGGTGTCTGTGTGACAAACAAATGCCAGGTCTACAACTGGGTCAGCAGCGTCTTGTTGCGGTGGTGCGGCGATAAGATTAATCTTCTCGACGCCCGCCGAATCGCAATAAGAAATCTCCCTTGTGCTCCACCCCGCCCGCGTTAGCACATCCGCGGCATAGTCGATCACACCACGATTGGAGATCGCTGATACCGAATCGATTCCAACAAGCTTCAGCAGGTGATCTCGGGCGGCGCTCATCGACTCGTGTCGCGATCCGGCGTTGTCGCCCAAACTTTGCTATGAACCTCTCGATACTTGGCGACGATCTCTTCCTCCAGCGGGTGCTTGCCGTCAAAGAGAATCTGCCGTCCTCCTATGAACACATCCTTGACAGCCGAACGATTCAAGCCGAAGACCAGCATCGGCAACAGGTCCTCAGCAGAATGTCCCGCTATAGAAGAGTCATTCAAATCGACCGTAACGAAATCAGCCATTAACCCCGGAGAGAGTGTGCCGGCCGGAACATCAAGCGCCCGCGCTCCATTCGTTGTGGCACAAGCGAAGAGCCTCTCAGGCAACGGCACTCCGTCGATCTGATCCAGGATTGCCCGTTGTTGACGCTCCAAACGCAGGTGATACTCCAGTTGCCGGGCATCTTCAAGCGGATCGATCTGAGCCTGGCTGTCAGAGCCCAGAGCCACACTTACTCGCATCCGCGCGACCTTGTCCGCAGAAAGAATTCCATCCCCAAGGTTACGTTCGGTCGTAGGACACGAGCAGATGGTTGCTTTGGCATCGGCAAGCATCGCAATCTCTTCGTCCGTGATATGAATCGCATGGACTGCGGTGAACTTCGAGTTGAGAAGTTTCTCCCGCTCGAGCAAAGTAACAGGGGTTGTTCCATATTCACGCACACACGCCTCGTTCTCTGCAATCTGTTCTGAGACGTGCATATGCAGCGGTAGGTCCATTTCCTGCGCCCAATTAGCGATTTGTATGATGGCATCCAGCGGCACAGCACGGATGCTGTGTGGCGCAACACCGATTCGAACAGCATCCTTGTCCGACCCGAATGAGCGAACGAGTTCTTTCGTGTTGCTTAGAAATTCGTCAGCACTTTCGAAGAAGCGCAGCTGTCCAGGATCAGGAGGAAGTCCGTAACCAGATCGCAGGTACGCCGAGCGCAGCAGCACAATGCGTATGCCCACGGATTGTGCCGCCGCAATCACCTGCTTACTCAGCAGGTTTGCGTCATCGTAAGGCCGCCCACCTGGCGAGGTGTGCAGGTAGTGAAATTCTCCAACGGTCGTAGTACCCGCATGCACCATCTCAAGAAACGTCATGCGTGCAACATCATAAAGCTCTTGCGGACCGAGCCTGGACGCCGCGTGATACATCGTTCCGCGCCACGACCAGAAGTCTTTTCCGCTCGAGACTCTCGATTCCGATTTCCCCCGAATCAATCTCTGGAAAGAATGAGAATGCACGTTTACAAAGCCGGGAATCGCAGCCTTCCCCTCCAGCGTGATTACCTTTTCTTGAGCAGGGTTAGGCTCGTTGGCGGCGTCAATCGTCCCCGATTTATCCACCAATAGGCCTTTGCCGCGGTGGAAGGTGCCAGACCCAAAAAGGAAATCCGGCTGATAGACGCTTATCATGCGTGGCCTTCCTTGTGAGCCAGGTTGCCGCCTTCCGGACGTGCCCTGGTGCCACCCACCCAGACTTCGTGCACGGGATTTGCTCCAAGCGTGTATGCCAGGTCGCGCCAGTCTCGAGACTTGAGAACGGCGAAATCCGCGGGCATTCCGACTTCAATTCGACCGGCGTCTTGCAGCCCCAGTGCATGTGCGGCGTTGGCTGTTCCAGCCGACAGGGCTTCCTGCGCAGTAAGCCCGTTCAGCCGCACCGCGAGGGCAAGCGCCGCGGAAGCAGAGAACAGAGGACTTGATCCCGGGTTGAGATCGGTACCCACCGCAACACAGGCGCCGGCATCAATCAACTTCCGTCCCGGTGCCGCAGGAATTCCGAGATGCAGAGAAACTCCGGGCAAAATTGTGGCCACCGTATTACTCGCCGCGAGCGCTATAAATTGGCGATCCTGGCATGCCTCCAGATGATCGACGCTCAGTGCGCCAAGCCGGATGCCAAGTTCCAGCCCGCCAATCGCGCGGAACTGCTCCGTGTGCATTTTGATTTTTAGCCCGTGCGCGATGGCACACGTCAATACAGCCTCAGCCTCGTCAACGTGCCATGCTTCTCGCTCGACAAAGATATCGACGGCCTTGGCCAAGCCTCGACTCACTACCTCTGGGATCAATTCGTTTTGCACTCGTAACAAATATTCCGCGCGCTCACTTCCGTTCGCGGGAGGTATGTGGATCAGCAGAGTTGGAACAAGCCGTGCCGCAACGCGTCGTTGAAGATGTCTGATCGCCTCCAGCATCACAATCTCTGCGTCCGGAGTAAAGCCATACCCTGACTTCACTTCAATCGTCGTTGCGCCGGAATCAAGCAACGCATTGAGGCGAGGAATCGCGAGCGCGACAAGCCCTTCCCGCGATGCAGCCTGCGTCGCTTTTATGGTGCTGCGAATTCCGCCACCCGCCGCCAGAATTTGTTCGTAAGTTGAGCCGGACGTTCGCAGCTCAAAATCAGCCAGTCGGTCTCCTGCCCAAACGGCGTGCGTATGAGGATCCACCAGCCCCGGCACCACCGCGCGTCCTGACAGGTCGACAGTCGATACGGCTTCGCCGCGCCACTCCTCTGCCTTACCCAGCCACAGAAACCGGCCGTTATCGATCGCAATCGCAGCATCGCGAATGCAGCTCAGTTCGCTCATCGCTGAGCCGCGCTTCGCTCCCACGCCTTGTGGTGAAACAAGCTGCGTGATTCCGGTTATGAGTGTCTCGGCCTTCATTTCAAACTCGGCATGTCCAGCCCACGTTCCCGCGCAATGCGTTGGGCTTTCTCATATCCTGCATCCGCATGACGCATCACCCCCATCGCCGGATCGTTCGTCAGGCACAGCCGCAGGCGCTCGTCCGCTTCCTCGCTTCCATCAGCGACCGCTACCAGTCCCGCATGCTGGCTGTATCCCATCCCCACGCCGCCGCCGTGATGGAAGCTCATCCATCCCGCACCACTAGCGATCCCAGTGGCAAAGTTCAGCAGGGCCCAATCTGACACGGCATCAGAACCATCCATCATCGCCTCGGTCTCGCGATATGGACTCGCAACTGAACCCGCGTCCAGATGATCCCTCCCGATAACAATTGGGGCCGACAGCGTTCCTTCGCGCACCATCTCGTTGAAGAGTAGACCAGCCTGATCCCTCTCGCGATAACCCAGCCAGCATATGCGTGCAGGCAACCCCTGAAACGCAACCTGCTCCGAAGCAAAGCGAAGCCACTCCTGCAGCCGCACGTCGTGGGGGAAGAGCTTCAGAAGCGCTGCATCAGTTTTTGCGATGTCTGCCGGATCCCCTGAGAGCGCAACCCAGCGAAACGGTCCGCGCCCCTCGCAGAAAGAATCGCGAATGAAGGCAGGCACGAAGCCTGGATAGGAAAACGCATCGCTCACCCCCGCCAGCTTTGCCTGCGCACGAAGGTTGTTCCCATAGTCGAAGGCAATCGCGCCGCTTTTCTGCATTGCCAGGATCGCACCTACGTGCGCAGCAATGGATGTCTGCACACGTGCAACGTATGCCTGCGGATCTTGTGAGCGCAAAGCATTCAGGTCTTCATCGGCCAACGAAGTGGGTAAGTAGCCCCACATCGGATCGTGCGCGCTCGTCTGGTCGGTCACCAGGTCGGGCGTGAAGCCCATCTGCACCATCAACGGCAAAACCTCTGCCGCGTTTCCTTGCAGGCCAATCGACATGGCCTTGCGGCTTCTGCTGGCTTCGCGTGCAATCGTGATCGCCTCGTTGAGCGACGTCGTGGCGAGGTCCAGGTACCGTGTCTTAAGCCGCCGCTCGATGCGAGTCGCATCCACTTCGACGCAGATGCTCACACCGCCAGCCAGCTTGACCGCCAGCGGTTGGGCGCCACCCATGCCTCCCAGCCCCGCCGTAACTGTGATCGTGCCCGCAAGGGTTCCGCCAAAATAATACTGTGCCGCACTCTTGAACGTCTCGTAAGTCCCCTGCAGAATGCCCTGCGTGCCGATGTAGATCCACGATCCCGCGGTCATCTGGCCGTACATCATCAGCCCTGCGGCATCCAGCCTGTCAAACTCCTCCCAGTTTGCCCATCGCGGAACCAGGTTCGAATTCGCGATCAGAACGCGTGGCGCAAGACGATGTGTCTCCACCACTCCCACGGGCTTACCAGACTGCACCAGCAGCGTTTGATTATTCTCCAGCCGGTCCAGCGTCTCAACGATCTTGTGGTAGCACTCCCAGTTGCGCGCGGCCTTTCCGCGCCCGCCGTAAACGATTAGCTCTTCCGGCTTTTCTGCCACCTCAGCATCGAGATTGTTCATCAACATCCGCTTGGCTGCTTCTTGAATCCAACCCTTCGCGGTCTTTACATTGCCGCGTGCTGCCCGAATAGGAATATATGCCATCAGTGCGCTCCAACAAGTGAGAGAGTGCGAGTCAGCCAGGAAACCATCCTCTGCCAGAAACCTCGCGGCAGATTCCATTGGAACGGATAAGACCTGATCCGCAGTCCATGCCGGCACACGATCGCGGAACCGCGCCTTGGCTGATTCCAGAACTGCAGTCGTTCTTTCCCCGCGCAGATCCAGCGCCCGCGTGGCAGCCAGCACTTCAATCGCAACCACCATCTCTGCCAGCCGAACAGTCTGCTGCAGTTTCAGCGCGGAGGTCATGCCCATGCTTACGAAGTCCTCTTGATTGCCGCTCGTTGGAATCGATCCGATGGAGGCAGGACTCGCCAGAACGCGCATCTCGGCCACCAGCGCAGCAGCCGTTACCTGCGCCATCATCAACCCCGATTCTATGCCCGGACGATCGGCAAGAAACGCTGGCAGCCCTTCATTCAATGTCGGATTCAGCAGCCTCTCGGTACGCCGCTCTGAGATGCCTGCGAGTTGCCACACAGCAATCGCGAGATAGTCCAGCGCCAGCGCCAGCGGGGCGCCATGAAAATTGCCGCCGGAAATGATCTCAGCGGATTCCGCAGATGCTTCTTCATCAAAAACACCAGCGGATTATCAGTCGCACTATTCAGTTCGATTTCAAAGACGCGCCTCGCCTCTACAAAGCTGTCCCATGCTGCCCCATGCACCTGCGGAACACATCGCAGGCAATACGCGTCCTGAATGCGTGCAGCGCCGGTCCCTTGAGTGCGCCGGATCTTGCTCCCATCCAACAACGTTCAGCAAGTGTGCTGCGCTATGCTTCTGCCCGGGATGCGGGCGAGCATTGTGAAGACGCGCATCGAATGCCACCGGAGTTCCACGCAACGCTTCCATGGTGAAGGCCGCGGCGGTTTGCGCCGAATAGAAAAGCGCCTCCAGTCTCGCCACTTCCAGGCAGCCGATAGACAACATCGCCTGCGTTCCATTCAACAGCGAGATGCCTTCCTTGGCCAGCAACTCAACCGGCTCCAGCCCAGCCCGATGCAGGCACTCGATGCTCGGCAGCGCTTCTCCCTGGTACATCGCGGAACCTTCGCCAATCAGAACCAGCGCCATGTGGGCCAGGGGAGCAAGATCTCCGCTCGCTCCCACGCTCCCTCGCGAAGGAATTACCGGCGTAATGTCATGGTTCAGCAGATCGCAAATCCGCTCAGCCACCAGTGGACGTATCCCCGACAACCCCTTGGCCAGAACATTCGCGCGGATCAACATCATTCCGCGAACCGCCTCTTTGGGCAGCGGTTCTCCCACGCCGCAACAGTGGGAGCGCACAAGATTCACCTGCATCTCTTCCAGTTCGTGCTCGCCAAGTCGCACATCGGCTAGC
Organism: uncultured Acidobacteriaceae bacterium; assembly: GCA_963849505.1. Lineage (GTDB taxonomy): Bacteria > Acidobacteriota > Terriglobia > Terriglobales > Acidobacteriaceae > JANXZS01. The sequence goes on from CAWKHY010000001.1 coordinate 115,458, forward strand.
AAACCTACTCCGGTGTTGAGAGCGTAAACCGGCTGCGGACTGTGCATAGCTCTGTCCACCGCGGCGCGAGAGGCGGCCATCTTTGCTCTGGCTTTCACCGAAAGCCGAACCCGCTCCTGGCACTTTGCCACCTTCACAACATCTTCCACCGTAAGGCTTTCGCCATTCAAAAGGATCATCTCTAAATGTTAGGGAATCCGCTCATTTCATAACATGGGGGTTAAACGGAAATAGAGCGCAAGTTCCATTGATTCGATGTTAGATATCCAATCTTACCGTTGAATGGACATATAATATATATGTTTATACCCATAACCAAAGGGGGAGGCATGCAATACGCGGAACTCGATACTATCGACAAAAGCATCCTGTTGGAGCTTTCAAAGGACGCCCGCCTGCCCTTCGCGGAACTGGGACGCCGTGTTGGTTTGTCGCCCTCGGCCGCGAATGAGCGCGTGCGCCAACTTGAGAGTCTCGGAATCATCCAGGGCTATCGCGCCAATATCGACCTGAATGCTCTTGGATTCGCCATCACAGCATTCGTTCGCATGACCTGCGACGGCCAACGCTATCAACCCTTCCTCAAATTCCTGCAAAGCCTCGATTCCGTTCAGGAGTGCCACCATCTCACCGGTGGCGATGCCTTCCTCTTGAAGGTCATTCTCACCTCCACGAATGAGCTGGAAGGCCTTATTGAAAAGCTGTTGCCCTATGGGGTGCCAACCACGAGTCTCGTCCTTTCAACCCCGGTTAATCGAAGTCAGGACGTCCACGTGCTGAAGGAAATGAAGATAAAGCCAGTCCGCGGTCAAGCCTCCAGACGCGGATAGTTTGAATGCGCAGTGAAGAAATGTCGCGCTCGCGTCGAACTACTTGCCAGTCCGCACAGGCCTTGGCATTCTATTGGCTGCCGCTGCTTTCTACGCAAGACCGGGTCTCCGGCAATCTCGCGGCGGGATTCGCAACGGGCTCCCTGAATACATCTCAAAACAGAAGGTCCGCCGCGCTGGTAAATCTCTCAGCGGCGACCGTTATTCGGACAGGAGTCCTCCGGTGAGCGTCAGTTTAATCTGTTGGGGACGGTTCTTCGACGACGCAGGGAATCGCATCACAGTGCCCGCGCCCAGCACAGAACCCGGTGCGCCATGGCTGTGGGATTTGGTTGCAGGCCACGCACATAGCCTGGCACAGGCGGGATTCGATCGCTTGCAACTGCCGCCTGCCTCCAAAGCTCAAGGCGGAGCGGGCGCCGGTTGCGACGGTTATGGCATCTATTGCCTTCGCGATCTGGGAACGCTCGACCAGCAGGGCAGCATACCCACGCGCTACGGTACAGCTGAGTCGCTGCGTCGATTGGTTGCAGTTGCTCACCGCAATGGCCTGGCGGTCGACCTCGACATCGTGTTGCACCAACTCATCGGTGGAATGAACGGCACCTATCGCTACAAGGCCGGGGACGGTTCCATGAATGGCCGCGGTCCCATGCATCCGGGATGCTTCCGCTCCGCCAACGTGCGAGACGATGTACCGGTACCCAGGGATGACTTTGCCTTTGGCGACGAGAAACTCTACCAGCGATGCGACCCGCCCGGCTATACCGTCAAAGACGCTCTCGACTATGGCGATTGGCTCTTCCGCACTACTGACGCTGACGGTTCACGCTTCGACGATACGAAAGGTACCTGGCCGCCATTCGTAAGCCAGTTCATGAATCACGGCGCAATGGCGAGTCGGCAATTCTACTCAGAATATTTCGATGGCAATCCTGCCAACCTGAATTGGTGGGCCACCAGTCAGCCGATGAACGGCCGCTCCGGGGTGGAAGACTTCAACATTCACTTCGCGATTCAGGCGGCGTGCAACAACCTGGATGCTCGCGCATTGAACGGCGCAGGCTATTCATCGTGGAGACCGGATCTTGCCTACGGCTTCGTGGACAATCCGGACACCGACACCAGTCCCGGCCAACAGGTGATCGGCTCCAAGCTGCTCGGCTATGCTTTCCTTCTATCGATCGCGTGCCGCCAGGTTCTCGTCTATGGCAAAGATTACTTCGGCTCGAACATCTGGCCCGGCGCCTACGGCCTGAAACCCTGGATCGACAACCTCATCTACATCAACCGAACGTTTGCCTACGGCAACACAGTGACTAGGTGGGTGGATGACAAAGTCATGGTCCTTGAGCGAGACGGCAATGGTGGCGCACTGGCCAGCAGCCCGGGACTCCTCACCTGCCTCAACTTCGATACCTGGAATCGGCGCACCATCACCTGCGCCACGTCGTTCGGATCGAATCAGCATTTGCACGACTACTCCGGCCATCACCCGGACATTTGGACTGATGCTTACGGCAACGCAACCTTCGCCATCCCTGCAAATGCCAATGCAAACGGCCAGAGCTATCTATGCTTCTCGCGAGCCATGGCAGACAAGCCAATGCTTATCAAACCTCGAGGAACCACGCAGGTTTTCTTCGGTGCGCCAGATCTGGATATTTCCGGCGCGATTCGAACCCAGCCGCGCATCGCCGGACGCATCTATGTGATCAGGGAACGCAAGTCCACTTCGCGACGACTGCAAAAATAACGCCGACTCTCCTGGATGGAAGCATGATCATCGCGAACAGCAAAGCACCTCACACCGGTTGGTATACGGTCGCCGTCAATACCGATTCGCCAGTAGAGATCCCGTTTGAGTTGGCGGTATCCTACGCAGCTCCATCCAAACTCTAGCGCGGGCCCGCACAGTTAGAGATTCAACCGCAGCAGCCAGGGAGGAAATAGATATGGATGCAAAGTGGAAGCGCCTTGCACTCTTCGTATGGTTCGCCCTGCCGCTCTCTGGCCAGACAACTTCGGGCGTAATGTCTCCCGTCCTCACGCGCGCCTACGACAACAGCCGCACTGGCTCTAATCCGCACGAAACAGTGCTCACCCAGACGACTCGTAGGCCAGCGTGGAATCAAGCGCCTCTTCAGCCTGAACGATGGATGGCGACGCGCGCGGTGTGGAAGCCCAGCCGCTGATCCTGCCGAAGGTGAAGATGACTGACGGCAAGGTACGCGACGTCCTCGTTCTCTGCTCCATGAGCAATAGCGTCCGCGCCTTCGATGCGAACACGTTCGACGTTCTGTGGACCATCTCACTCGGCACGCCTATCAACGGCAGCGACGCAATCGACATGCACACCATCAATGATCATTGGGGCATTCTCTCCACCGGCGTCATTGATCCGGATACACAAGTCCTTTATGTGGTTGCATGGATTTCGGCTGACGGTTCACCGCAAAAAGGTGTCCATTCTATCTTTGCGATGCACATCTCCGACGGAACCCAGGCCAATGCGCCAGTGCTCTTTGAAGGTCAGCTTACACCACTCCATCGGGAGTGGTTCAGAAATATGGCGCTTCTTCGAAAGCAGAGGTCATCGCTGGCTCTCGCGACAGTCGGAGGGCGGAAAACAATCTTCTTCGCCAGCGGCACCGTTCTTGAGACCGGCAAGGGCGCTGCGGGCTGGATTTTCGCATACGACATTGCCACCAAAATACTCCGCCGCAATGGCAATGAGCGCAGGCTACGGCGCCGGTATCTGGATGGCGGGCTCTGGCCTGTGCGTCGATGCCAACGGCTTCATCTATGGCGTGACGGGAAACGGATCATTCGACGCGAAGAATGATTGGGGTGAGACGGTCTTTAAAGCTCAATACAACTTCGCCATCAAAGACCCTCGCCGTGGTCGATTGGTGGACTCCGTACACTGACAGTGGACGTATCGGGAAGGATCCCACGCAATCATTCACGCCGGCGCCAGCCCAACAGACCAAATTGGCCGGCGTTTCCGCCCCAAGCGAAGAAGGCCGGAGAAACGCAAACGACCGAGATGGCACGGCCGGTCAACTCGATGACCGAGCGCGATCTTACCCAGGCTCGCGTCGTAGGCCCGCTCATGTACATCAAACCTCTCGACGTCAATAAAGGCGCATACAGTGACGAGGACCTCGGCTCTGCCGGCATCTCGTTGATTCCGGAATATGGCGTCAGTTCTTTCTGCTGGCAAAGACGGAATTGTATACGAGGTAAATCAGCGCAATATGGGCAAGACAGTGCCCGGCGGATTTCGCACACGCTGCAACGAACTATGCCAAGCTCCTGCAGCCACCGTACTGGTACACCTATTACCCCGGCCCCATCGACGCCGCTCCGCAGGACTCATCCAGTCTCGACTTTCTTTTCCAGGGCAAGACTCGTCACATGCACTCGACGTCGGTGCAGTACACCAGCCCTGTTCACGGCAAGATGCTCTTCTGCTGGGGCGAAAACTCAAATCTCAGGGCATGGGCAATGGCGCCAAACGGAGCGCTCACCTACCTCGCGGAATCCGCCGAAATCGCATCGGCCAACAATGTGAATTCGCCGGGCGGGATGCCGGGTGGCTTCATGTCACTCTCCAGCAACAACAACCAAGCCGGAACGGCAGTCCTGTGGACGCTCATTCCATACGGCGATGCTAACTCCTCCGTTACGCAGGGACGTTTCATCGCCTACGACCCTGATAATTTTGTCACCTATCCCGACGGCAGCAAAGGCCTGCGAATCCTGTGGGACAGTCAAAGATGGGGAATCCAGTTCCTCTACGACAAATTCAACGTTCCGGTTGTCAGCGGCGGAAAAATATTTGTACCTACGTATGACGACAGGGTCGACGTCTACGGACCGGCATAGTCGACGCACGTCTGGCCTCCCCTGGATCTCCATTGTCCCAGTCTGACTCCGTCCAGCCTCCGCCAGTTCTTATGTGTGCAAGCGCGAGAAACTGAATTACTCTAGGCTGTGGTTTTGGAGAAACAATGCCCCGGTCCCTGATAGTTATGCCCGATGACACCGCGCAGCCCATACTGGATGCCATCAACGCCGCCACAAAATCGCTTCGGATCAAGATGTTCATCTTCTCCGACCCCGGTTTGCTACAGGCTGTAGCCTCAGCTCACAAGCGGGGCGTGAAAACCCGGGTCATGTTGAACCCGGCCCGGCGGAGTGGCGAGTCGCAAAACGAAGAGTCGCGCAAATTCCTGAATGACGCTGGTGTGGAGGTTCTCGACAGCAACCCGGCCTTCGACCTGACACATGAGAAGTCAATGGTGGTGGACGATGAGACCGCCTATGTAAAGTCGCTCAATTGGGAACCAAGAAACCTGACCGAAACGCGCGATTACGCAGTCGTTACTTCACACAAGCACGAGGTGGACGAAGTTATAGAGTGTTTCGATGCCGATTGGACTCGCAGCGAATTCAAGCCAGGGGAGCACTCTCATCTCATCTGGTGTGTCGGCAACGGACGCCAGCGCATGGCGCAATTTATCGATGAAGCCAAGAGCACCTTGTGGCTGCAGAATGAGCGCTATCAGGACCCGGTTGTGATTGAGCATCTGGTGCGCGCCAACCGGCGCGGCGTGAAAATTCACCTCATGGCGCGTCCTCCCCACAAGCTGAAAAAGGAAAAGCTCATCGAAGGCGTGGGCGGTCTACGCATTCTGGAAGACGTGGGCGTCAAGATCCACCGGCTTAGGCACGTCAAGCTGCACGGAAAATTACTCTATGCGGATGGCGTCCGCGCCATCATCGGCTCAATCAATATCGCCCCCGGCAGCTTCGATAGCCGAAGAGAACTTGCTATCGAGGTGCGAGACGAGCACATTATCAAGCGCCTCGACGAGGTCCTGTGCCGCGACTGGGAGAAATCACGTCCGATGGACCTGACGGACGAAGGATTGCTCGCCGAATTGGAGCAATACGACGGCAATGTGACCGAAGACCTGGGCTTGAATGAACACCTAAACCACCACTCGAAAAAAGGATAAATAAGTAGCTCAAAAGCGCAATTTACGCGCAATTAAGCTCATTTTTGACACATCTAAATCGTTACAGGTAACGATTTAGATGTGCAGAAAACTGGCGGAAATCGCCGCGAATGGACCTGTTTCTGCCCCCTTCCGCCCTACAATTCTTCTCATTGCGCATCAAGTTTTCCTTGCTTCGCAGCGCCTCATCCAGTAACTTACTAACCAGTTAGTTAAATAAATGAAAGCCCTTAAAACACCCCGCCACCAAGCAGAACGTTCGGCTGAAACTCGCGACCGCATCCTCGACGCAGCGCTGCAGGAATTCAGCGCGCACGGACTTGCGGGAGCGCGAACCGAGGCGATTGCAGTGGCGGCCGGAGTGAACAAGGCGTTGCTCTACTACTACTTCGAGAGCAAGGAAAAGCTGTACCTCGAAACGCTGGAGAGGATTGCCGGCAAGGTGCGGGACGCGCAACTTGCGCTGTTGACGTCGCCGGCGAGCCCGGGCGAGAGATTGCTGCGAACAGCGCTCAATCACTTCGACAGGATTTCAACGCAACAGGAGTTTCAGAGCCTGCTGCAACAGGAGATGATTCGCATCCAGAAGGGCGAATCCAAGGCGCTGCCGTTTCTGGGCAAGCGTCTCTTTGGACCTACGCTGCTTGCGTTTCAAGCGATGGTGAAAGAGGGAATGGCGTCCGGCGAATTGATCGAAGTTGACTGGATGCAGTTTCCGTTGGCGGCGCTTGGGGCCAATGTTTTTTATTTTCTCAGTGCTCCGATGTGGCATGAAGTTTTGCCTTTTGAACCTTTTTCGCCTGAAGTGATTGCATCGCGCCGCAAGGCGTTGGTGGAGTTTCTGGGGCAAGCGGTTTTCAAGGACAGGGAGCACGGCGCTGAGCTTGCGCGACGAGTGCTGGCCGATTCGCCAGCGCCGGTGCCCGCGTTGAGGGCGCGATTCAAAAAGAGATTGAGTATTGCGGAGGAACGATGAACGCGCGAAACAGGGTATTTCTGATACTGGGTCTGCTGACGCTTGGTTCGCTGATCTGGTACTTATTGACCGCCAGAACTACGGGCGATTTGAAGTTGATTGGCACGGTGGATGCGAACGAAGTGCTGGTGAGCTCTCGTATTTCTGGTCGACTGCAGACGTTGACAGTAGATGAAGGTCAGCCGGTAAAAGCCGGTGAGCTGATTGCGACGATTGAGAGCGATGACCTGGATGCGGCGCACAGAGCTGCGCAGGCCACGATGACAAGCCAGCGTGACAAATTGCAAGAGACCGTTACGACCGAGCAGCAGACGCGCGGCGAGACTGGCAGCCAGACGGCGAACGCCGAGGCCATGCTGAAAGTGGCACAGGCAGCAGTGGCGCAGGCTGCGGCGAACATGGAGCGGCAGCGAACCGATACAGAGCGCACCGTGGCTCTGGCGCAACAGGGAGTGATGAGCGCCCAGGCGAAGGATGACGCTGTGAACAACCTGGCGGCATCCAAGGCAGCGCTTGATTCCGCAAAAGAGAATGTTTCCGCCGCGGAGGCTTCGCTGCGCATGGCGCGGGCGCATGAACTGCAGACCATGGCAGCAGCGCATACCGTGGCTTCGACTCGCGGGCAGGTGGCCAACGCGAATGCGCTGGCAGACCAGGCGAAGGTAGAACTGGGCTATGCGCAGGTCTTCTGTCCGGTGGCCGGAATAGTGAACGTGCGCGCGGCGAGACAGGGCGAAGTTGTCGCAGCCGGTGCCGCAATCGTCACCGTGATTGACCTGAGCCAGACGTGGGTCTACGCGCCGTTGCCGGAGACGCAGGCGGACTCGGTGCATCTGGGCGACAGCCTGAACGTAGAGATGCCGAGCGGGGCTACGATCCAGGGCAAGGTGATTGCGAAATCGCCGGAAGCAGATTTTGCGACGCAGCGAGACATCAATGGCAGCCGCAAGCGGGACATCAAGACGATCCGATTGAAGCTGCTGATCGACAATCCCGGAGAGCGTTTTGTTCCGGGCATGACGGCTTGGGTATTCATTCCGAAGAGCAAATTGGTGAAGCCATGAGCGGTAGTGAAAATCCCAACGCGATTGTGGTCGAGAAGATCGTAAAACGCTACGGGGATTTCGAGGCAGTGAAGGGCGTGAGCTTCGAAGTTGCCGAAGGTGAGATCTTCGGGTTGCTGGGACCGAACGGCGCGGGAAAGAGCACGCTGATCCGCATGATGACGACGCTGATTCCGGTGACGGCAGGCAAGGCGATTGTTGGCGGGCACGATGTGGTGAAAGATGCCGACGCAGTGCGGCGCTGCATCGGCGTAATTCCGCAGGCATTGACGAGCGATCAGGATCTGACGGTGGAAGAGAATCTCAGCATCTACGCCAAGCTCTACAGTGTGCCGAAGGCGCAGCGGGAGAAGAACATCAACTCTGTGCTGCAGGCGGTGGACCTGGTGAAATGGCGGGGCGCGCAGACCAAGACACTTTCCGGCGGTATGCGGCGGCGGCTGGAGATTGCGCGCGGGCTGGTGCACGATCCGCGCATCTTTTTTCTGGACGAGCCAACGACTGGACTGGATCCCGTGTCGCGCATCGCAGTGTGGGAGATGCTGAACAACCTGAAGAAGACGCGCAACCTGACAATGCTGTTGACGACGCACTACATGGAAGAGGCGGACCGTTTGTGCGACCGCATTGCGATTGTGGACCACGGAACGCTGGTGGCGCTGGGAACTCCGACGGAACTGAAGTCGAGCGTGCCCGGTAGCGACGTGGTGCAGGTGCAGTTTGCCCACGACCGCGCGGAGTGGGCTGAGCGTATGGGCAAGTTTCAAGACGTGACCGACGTGCAATCAGAGAGCGGGGGCGTGTACCGCGTGCTGACTTCCAACGGATCTCGCACGACGCTGCAACTGGTGCAAATGGCCGCAGCAGAAGATGAGACGCTCTCTTCGCTGGCGGTGCAAAATACCACGCTGGACGACGTGTTCGTCCACTACACCGGACGACAGCTTCGCGATGAGCAGGTGAAGGCTCACGCGTTTGTGATGCCGCCAAGACCGGGGATGCAGCCATGAACCGCATGTTCGCAATTGTGGAGAGGGAGATGCGGAAGTTTTTCCGCTCGCCTGTGCTGATGATCATGTCGATGATGTTGCCGCTGGTACAGTTGATCATCCTGGGCAACGCATTCGGCGGCAAGATACAGGGCGCGCGCGTGGGCGTAGTGGACCACGACCATAGTTCGCAATCCGTGAAGGTGAAAGAAGCCTTCGATTCGGTCGGCGCAAACATCAAGACTTTCACGACGATTCCATACGACGATGAGGTGGTGGCGCGCGAGGATGTGCGCACCGGGCGGATTGACGCGGCTGTGGTGATTCCTGCGCAGTACTCGCGGCGTGTGTTTGCGTCGGATGCGCCGCAGATCGGGCTAGTGGTAGACAACAGCGATCAGTTCATGAGCTCAAGCATCGAGGCTGAGATGCAGTCGCTGGTGAATGCGCTGAATGCTCCGGTGATTGAAGACCGCGTAGTGAAGAAGATTGCGCTCGAGATCGTGGAACTGTATCCATATGTTGAGTACATGAAGTACCTGCTGTCGGGTTCGATCGCGCTGGCCATGTATATCTCGGTCATGATCGGCGGCGGCATGCTGTACATCGACGACAAGGCTCGCGGCGTACACGAGGGCTACCTGGTAACTCCGATCACGAAGCTGGAACTGGTGATGGGGCTGAACATCGCGGGTGCGATGAAGGCGGTGCTGGCGGGCATATCCATCACAGTGATTGGCTCACTGATGGCGGGCCTGGGCACAATCTTTCATCCCATGGCGATGCTGGAGTTGCTGGTACTGATCTTTGCTACTTCGATCGCATTCAATGGGATGATGTTTTTGATGATGGTACGAGTGGACGATCCGCTGGTGCCGCGCGCGATGTTTGGAGTGCTCAACACACTGCTGTTTTTCCCATCGGGCAGCATTTATCCCATCGCAGCATTTCCGCCATGGCTGCGCGCCATAGCGATGGTGGATCCTTTCACATATGCGATCCACGGCTTCAAGGCGATCCTGCTGAAGGATGGAGGATTCGTAGCGATCCGAATGGATTTGATATTCCTGTATGTCTTCGGCATTGCGGCCCTGCTGCTGGCGACACCGCTGTTTAAACGCACGTTGTAAGACAGTTCTCATGGAATACTTAAGTGCGGCGTGAGAATGCGCCGCACTTAATTTATTTTGGGGGATTCGAGAGTGAGTGCACGCATGCTTGTTTATGGATTCGCATTGCTGCTTTCCACTACTGTCGGAGTTCCTGCAGCTCAGGCGCAGGCACGGTCGCCCGAGGTGCGAGCGGGCTCATGCGAGAGTCTCGCTGGTGTCGCGTTGCCTGAGACACGCATTCTTTCGGCGGCGGTGGTGGCTGCGGGAGAGTTCACGCAGCCGGACGGGAAGTTTCCAGTTGCGGAACTGCCCGCATTCTGCCGAGTAGTTGCAGTAGCGAAGACAACGATAAATTTTGAAGTGTGGCTGCCGGTTGAAAATTGGAACGGAAAATTTCAGGGAGTAGGGAACGGTGGCACCGCGGGCTTCATAAGCTATGGCTCGATGGAGACCGCTCTGCGGCATGGTTACGCTGTGACCAGCACGGATACGGGTCACGTAAATCATCCCGCGGGGAATGGCTTCGATTCGAGCTGGGCACTGGGGCGACCTGAGTTGGTAGCGGAGTATGGATATCTCGGTCTGCATCTTGCCACCGCGTATGGAAAGCAGATTGCGCGCGCTTTTTATGGGAAGAACCCGGCGCATTCTTATTACGTTGGTTGCTCGAAGGGCGGCGGGCAGGGGTTGATGGAGGCGCAGCGATATCCGGAGGACTACGACGGAATCCTGGCAGGCGATCCAGCGAATGATTTCACCGGAATATTTGCGGGGGCTCATCTGTGGTATTCGATGGCGACGCTGAAGGATGCGGAGAGCTACATTCCGGCGGGCAAAGTGAAGCTGCTGGCAGACGCGGTGACAGCGGCTTGCGATGCGCAGGATGGAATCAAGGATGGTGTGTTGGATGATCCGCGGCAGTGCCGTTTCGACCCCGGAGTGCTGACTTGCAAGGCGGGTGAGGATGTGTCGGGTTGCTTCAGCGCAAAGCAGGTGCAGGCGGTGAGGGATATCTGGGCGGGTGGGCATGACGCGTCGGGTAAGCTGATTTTTCCGGGGCTGGTACCGGGTGGTGAGGACGGATCGGGGGGATGGGCTGGATGGGTTACGGGGAGTGCGCCGTTTCAATCTACGCACTACATGGCGGCGGAGGGTACGTTCCGGTACATGGTCTTTCAGGATGCGAAGTATAACGTGATGGACTTTAATTTCGCGAGCGATCTGGAGCTTACGCGGAGCAAGCTGAGCGCTTCGGTGGATGCGGTGGACGCGGATCTGAGGCCTTTGCAGAAGCGTGGTGCGAAGCTGCTTCTTTATCACGGGTGGAGCGACCCGGATTTGTCGCCACTCAATACGATCAACTACTACGAGCGAGTTGTGGCTACTGTGGGAAAGGACTCACCTGATTTTGTGAGGCTATTCATGGTGCCTGGGATGCAGCACTGCGGGGGTGGTCCGGGGCCGAATCATTTTGATGCGCTGACTGCGCTGGAGCAGTGGGTTGAGGACGGGATTGCGCCGACGCGGATCGTGGCGTTCCACATGACGGATGGCGCCGTAGATCGCACGCGGCCATTGTGCGCTTATCCCGAGGTTGCTGTTTATTCGGGGAAGGGAAGCACGAACGACGCCGCGAACTTCAGTTGTGCGGCGCCGAGGCATTGATCGAGTTAAGAGTGGCGCGCTAGTGCGGGCGGGCGGCGAGCAATTCGTTGACGCGGCGCATGACTTCGAAGGCGTCGGCTACGTAGAGAACATCAGCTTTGCCGCGGGCCCAGCCGCAGTTTGCGTCGAGGTTGATGGCGCGGCGTTGATGGATGAAGCGCCAGCCTACAACGTGGGGCTCCTCGCCGTGGCAGCAGGTCGAGAGGCCCTTGGGATGACGCGGAGTTGATCCGGTCTGGCCGACCTGGTTGAGGTGGCTCATGCATTGCAGCACGGTCTGACCTTCACCGCTAATGTCGGTGAGCGACTTGGTGCTGCCGAGCGACGCTTGTGCGGCGTTGAGAAAGCCGAGAATGAGGTGCTCCGCTTCCTGCGGGTGGGGCTGGCCGTCTTTCTGTTTCTTGGTCCAACCTGCGCCGGCGACGAAGAGGAGAGCGGCATCGGGGCGGATGGTCTGCTCGCCGGATTGCGGCGCATGCAGGCCGATGGTGCGGGTGCGCTGAGCGGGTAGTGCGACAGCGAGTGTTTCAACAGGAGCGCTAGTGGGTGCTCCGGCATAGGCTGCAGCACAGCCCGAGTCGACGAGCAGAAGCCACGGACGCTGTGTACGTGTGAGCACTCCTTCCATGCGCTGACGGTAGAACCAGCGTGTAACCGCGAGTCCATTGCTAGTGTCGATGCCGTTGACGTGGGTATCGATGCGGCCGCCGAGACGATGCCCTACTCCCGCAAGGACGCGCGTGAGACGTGCGGTGTGAGGCGCGATGACGATGGTGGCGCCGGCTGCTTTGGCGATGGCTTCCGCTGCAGCGGCATCGCTGGCGTAGCGAGGCTCAGCGAAGTCTGGCCCTTCGACCACGAGGATGCGAGCTGCACCGCAGGCGCCGATTAACTGCGCTGCGACGCGAGTGCTGCCACCGAAGAGACCAGCGACGAACGCAGCGTTGAGGCCCGCTGCAGTGGCTTGCGCGGTGGTTAGCGCTTCGAGCGAGTGCCGCGAGAGTGAGCCATCGGCTTCAGTGTGTGCGAGATAAAGAACTGTCTCCATGATTGTCTTGTCCGTCTTCCCTGGTTCGTTGATCGTTGACTATCCGCGCGATATCCATTCGACGATTTCGGCTGCAATTTCATCCGCAGGCATATCTTTCACGATGCGTGTCTGGCGTTGCTGCTGCGGCAGCTGGACCTGAGCGTAGGCCAGGCCTTCTGCTGCCAGTAGAGTAGGCTTGGCCTTTTGCAGGGCGGGCATCACGACGCGCATGTTCTTCATGCCGACCTGCGGATCGTTGCGTGGCTCGCCGAGATTTCCCGTGGCCCAGCCCAGCAGGGCAGGTGTGCCGTCGCAGTGGGAGACGAGGTGCTCGCCCCCCTCGATGCGCTCCATTACTTCGAAGGAACCGTTGTCGGCGATCGTGATCTGGTCTACGCCCTGGAACTGGTCGGTGATGCCGAGGCGCTCACCTATGAGTTGCAGGGTGACGCCTGCACCGCGGCTTGCGGATTCCCATCCGCCAAATAGCAGCAGGCTGTTGCGATCAAGATCGGGGATCGCAGCGATAGCGTCGGCGAGGATTGCTGCCGTTTCGTGCGCGTCGGTGAAGCCGTGTGCCGGGCCGTCGATCGCGACTAGCTCAAAGGGAACCTTCTGTGCGATGGTCATCATGACCTGTTGCAGCTTTGCTTTTGGCCCCATGCTGACGAGCCACAGGCGGGTGCCGGGAAACTGCTTCGCGAGATTGGCCGCTTCGAAGAGGGCATGCGCAGCCCAGGGATCGAAGACGGCGGGTAACATGAGGTCATTCTTCAGGCCCGGTCCGGTGGGCGTCGTAATTGGCTCGAGGGTCTGAAGCGGATCCGGTACGATGCTGCCGCAGACAACGATGTGTAGTGGGCTTGCCATCTTTCTCTCTATCCTTCAGCGCGGGATTCAAAGACCCGCGAATTTCCATTTGTGATTGCAGGTGCTTGCTGGTGCGGTTAGTTCTCTGCGGAGTGGAGTCCTCCAGCGCCCGCGCGAAAGACGAGGTTGGTGCGGCCTTCTGCATCAGCCTGAGTGCAGTTCCACATGCAGGCGCCGCAGTGTACGCACTTCTCGCGGTCAAATGCAGGGAGGCCATCTTCGCCGCTGGTGATCGCTTCCCCCGAACAAATTTCGATACAGGTTCGTGCTCCGCATGTGCGACAGGCTTCCTCGCTGCGGAAGGTTACATGGTCTCGGAATCCGGCGGGCGCTTGTACCTTGCCTCCCATCAGGAGAGCATCCTGCAGGCTGACGAGAAGCTGGCCATCTAATGGAATTTCGGGCCATCCACAGCGCGTCATAAGTGCGTCATGGAAAGACTGATTGTGAGATTCGCAGTCCTGGCGGATGGCGTCTATCTCAGAGATCTCGAGGCGGCCGCGATAGAAGTCTTCGAGGCTGCGAATATTCTCGTAAGTCCGCTTCGGCTTAACGTGCAGATTGAGGATGCCATCGCTCAGTCCGGTGAGCGCCATTCCGGCCATGCCTGTGAGGAAGCCGTGCTGAAAGCCATTGCGGGCGTGTTCGCCCATCTTCAACTCAGGCTCAAGCCAACTGGCGCGACGCCGCGCGGTGTAGACCTCATCGAGGTTTTCGCGGGTGAAGGGCCGGTGGGTGCGCAGCAGTTCGAGCACGCCTTCCGCAAGCAGAGTGCCGGTGAACCAGGCTTCGTCCACGCCCGAGTTGGTAAGCACGTTAGTGCTGCCGGATCCCTCTCCGATGCGCGCGCAGCCATCGAGTGCGAGAAAGGGTTCGCCGCGCTTGCCCGATTCCTGAAGAGACTTTGCGCCCCACGATCGCAGGCGGCCACCTGCGAGGAATTGCCAGAGATACGGATGTTGGACGAAGTGCTGCAGGTAGCGGTACGAGGTGCGGACAGGGCTGTCGAACCATGAAGGCACGAAGATGCCGACGGATGCGACGCGGCCGGGATGCACATAGAGGAAGCCGAATATCTCCGGCTCAGGATAGCCGATGGTATGAAAGACCGTGCCGGGCTGGAGCGTGGTGTCGTCGGGAAGGTCGATGACGAACTTCATGCCGACGGCCCATTCGCGCTGGTGATTTCCCTCGGGCAGGCCGAAGGCTTCGTCGAGTTGCTGGCCGATAGCGCCAACAGGTCCGTCGCCGACAACTGTGAGCGCGGCGTGGATATCCATACCGGCCATAAAGCTTGCTTCGGGATTGCCGTGCTTGTCCGTGCCCTGATTCATCAGGCGGATGCCAGTCACGCGCTTGCCGTCGAGGAGTGGCTCCGCCACCGGCATGCCAGGCCAGATTTGCACGTTGCCGCCGGCCATGAGCTGCGATCCCACCCACTGATTGAACTGGCCGAGGGATAGAACGAAGCCGTCGCCCTTGTGCAGGAATGCGGGCGCGAAAGGAATTTCGAGTGCACTGTGACGGACGGGAACGAGCGGCTTCAGGAGATTGAGCGCGCGATCGGCCATGCGCATGGCGAAGGGTCGTCGGCTCGTTCCGAGGGGATCGAGAAGGTAGACGAGCTTTTCGGCTGCAACATGCGCGGCCATGGGCACGTTCTCCGGATCGAAGTCCGGGAATGTGGCGCGAATGGCGCGGGCGCGGGTAACGACTCCGGAGACGCCGAAGCCAATGTCGTCGGCGCGTTCGTAGCAGATGACCTGGGGCGGCATGCCGGTGATAGCGGCGCTGTCGGCGATGGCAATGCCGTCCTCATCTACGAGGCCGCGCGAAAGCGTGGTGAGAAAGCCGCCCATGGCGGGGCCGAATCCCACGCAGGCGATGTCGACATCCATGGAGGGGCGCTCGATGACGGATTCCACTTCCTCAGCCATCGGCGCTCCTATCGCGGGTAGTCCAGTGCTTCAGGGATCATGACCTTGGAGAGCGCGCGGGCGGCGCGGTCCTTGGCGAGTTGCGATCCCGTGAGGCAGGCGTCGAGTTGGCCGCGCATCTGGCGGAAGGTGCTGTTGTCGCCGCATTGCGCACAGGGTCCTGCCTTGTCGGGGTGTCCGCCGTCAGGCTGGATTACGTCGAGGGCGTAGGATCCGATGCCGGGGACGGAGCCTTCCCAGTCCTCGAGCTCCTCGGCGCGGAAGCAGCCCTTGTTTTCGGGATTGTCCCACGACGGATGGCGGTTGTAGCCGTAGACCAGCTCGGCGCAGATGCGGCCGACTTCACCGGCAGCGCGCGCGGACTGCACGTGGCACAGGTCGCCCATGAATTCGAGCGTGCCTTGCAGGCCCTCGGCTACGACCGGATTCTCGGGGCCCTTGGCTTCGAGCTCCATAAGGTCGAGCGTTTGCTGACGGGAGGCAAGCAGCCAGCAGAGCGCGTCGGCGAGGCGGAAGTTCACGCCTTGGCGAGCACCGCTGTAGAGCTTGACGCCGTCGGCATCAGTGGCGGTCTGCAGGTGGTTGTAGGTCCAGAGCCACAGCTTCATGGCTGAGGCAAGAACGCATGCTCCGCTGCCGGGGCGCTGGCCGGCGATGCGGCGCATATCGAGGATCCATCCCTTGAACTGCGCGAGGAAGAGATCATGGGTCATGGTGAGGATGAGGTTGCGGCGCTGTACGGCTTCGGGGCCTTCGTAGGTGGCTTCGAGCTGGGCGTCCATCCACTTATAGGCGAGGAAGCCGGGGCAGTCTTCGGTGATGCCGTAGCCGCCCATCAGGCTGAGGGCTTCGCGCATGGTGTTGGCGCCGGTGCCGGTGTTCCATAGCTTGGCAGCCGGGCAGAGGACTCCCGCGACCGCGTCGGTGAGCGCGTACTGGACAAGAACATCCTTCTTGAGTTCCTGGTAGCGGACTTCGTTGCGCTTTTCGGCGGGTTTGGCTTCCAGTTCGAGGAACTCCATTGCCGACTGGAAGATGCTGCGGAAGTGGCGTATCTCGGCGCGTGTGCCGCGGATACCCATGCTTTCCAGGAAGGCGGTCTTCTCTTTTTCGAGCGGATCGAGGATGTCGAATACGCGAGCGGCCTCAAAGCCGAGGGAGGCGCTGGCCTCGCCCATGGCCCAGATGTCGAGGAGGCGGTGGACGGCGTCTTCGCGCTGCTGCAGGCCGAGTTCGTGGCGGATGGTGCCGGGCTTGATCTGCTCGGCTCCGCGGAAGCGATTGCGCTGGTAGCGGATGAGCGGCTCGATGGCGCTGAGCAGCTTGGCCGAGGTCATGATGGCGACGGTGACTCGGGTGCGCTTGAAAACGGCCTCGATCACTTCGCTGTGGGTGTAGTTGGGAACGATGGCTCCATCTTTGATGGTGTAGCCGCCTACGATGCGGTTGGCGGGAACGCGGAGGCTGAAGATGGGATCGCTGGTGGAGGAGAGCTGATGCACCAGCTTGCGGGTGGTGGTGCCGTGATCGAAGACGCCGGGGTCAGTCTCTTCAAGGATGACGATGCAACTGGACTTGATGCGCGGGTCGGCTGTATCTACGGCAGCGGTAACGAAGTTGGCGAAGCCCATGTTGGTGATGAAGCGGCCGCGCTTTTCGACCTGGATCATCGGCTCCTCGCCGTCTTTCCACTCGACGACGGTGACTTTGCCGTTAAGCATGCCGGTGTCGACGCCGACATAGGGAATTGGCTCGGTGAGGCAGAAAGCGCCGCGCCACGGCTTGCGGTCTTCGCCAGGCTTTGCGGGTGCGCACAGGCTCATGTAGTGGGCCTTCTGTTCGGGCGTGCCGCGCTCATGGATGGGCGAGAGGGCCAGGCATCCGGCAAGGCTGCCGGTGGCGGCTCCTGCATCTACCCAGGCCAGTTCGTAGGCGATGAGAGCAAGGGCAAGGTTCTTGGGGCCGGCGATGTAGCCGCCTTCGTCGGGATCGAGAAATGCCGCGGTGATGCCGGATTCGTCAAAGGCGTCGAGCAGGGCGTTCTTGGCGGGGGTCCACTCATGGTCACTGCGAGCGCCGGAGGAGACCAGGCGGGCTACCGGCCCACGAGCGACCTCACGAGCCGCCTGCACCAGCATGTGCAGGTCGTAACGATCGGCAAAGCGCCACAGGATCTGGCGCACATCATCCCCCGGGAGGGTGCGGAGGGCTTGTTCTGGGACTACTGAGCTGGTTGTCGCCACGGTATTTACCTCAAGACACAACGGCCACGATTGTGCCGATTCGGGGGTAGGGGAGTCAGTGACACACGTCACTAGAAGACAGGCGGGAGTGGGGTGTGGTGAAGAGTCAGATTCAATTGGATAATGGAGGGATGACGCATGTGCGGATGGACAAGTGGCTATGGGCGGCGAGGTTCTTCAAGACACGTTCGCTGGCTGCGCGGGCCTGCGAACTGGGGAGAATCACGTCAAATGGGCAGCCGGCCAAGGCTTCGCGGGAGGTCCATGGCGGCGACATGCTGCTGGTGAAAAACGAGGGCGGAGACTTCCAGGTGGAGGTGCTGGCGCTGAGCGATATGCGGGGTCCGGCTGCAGTGGCGCAGACGCTCTATCGGGAGACTGAGGCGAGCAGGGAGCTTCGGTCGAAGCTGGCGGAGGAGAAGAAGCTACTGCCGCACTTCGAGGCTTTCGATGCGGGACGACCCTCGAAGCGCAATCGGCGGGAACTGAACCGGATTCGCGGGCGAGGGTAGGGGACGTGTTCGCTGCGCTCAGGCCGGGATCGGAGGGGCCTGAGAGGGCTGCTCTGGGAGCTACATAGTGTCGCGGGTTTCCTGCAGGACGTGGTCGACGGCATCGACGCGGATGAGGCCGAGACGGGGGAATTCCAAATCGAGGATCATGTAGATTGCCAGGGACATGACCCCGGCAAAGATGAGCATGTGCGCCCAGTTGCGCTTCTTTGCACCTGCGGCGCCGTAGCCCGCCAGGAATGCTCCAGTGAGCGCCAAGGCCAGCAGGGACAGAAAGATGGCTAATGGAGGATGCATCTCCATTGCGACGGCCCGTGTGGTGGTGATGTCGATCATGTCGTTGAGCGAGGCAAGCACCAGCGAGGTCGTGGCGGGTGAGGCGGTTTCCTTGCATCCGGCGACGGATTCAGACCATATCTTTCCCTGGAGAGCTTTGGCCTTCGCGTCTGCAGCTTTCCAGCCTTCTGGATTGTCTGGTATGGCACTGTAATATGCCAGGCGCGCGTCCAGGTAGTCGCGGAAGTCCTGCTTGATGGCTGGCTGCATGGTGGGCGGCAGAAGATCCGCCCTGAGGAAGGCGGTGCCGATGGCGTTTGCTTCCAGCGTGACCAGATCGCGCCGGTGGTCAAATCGGGTAGCCGCACCGGAGAAGGTGAAGGCTATCACCAGGCCAAGCAGCCCGTAAATCGCTCCGTCGACGGAGCTGATTCCTGCATTGGCGATATCCGGGTCGCTTTTCTTACGGTAGATCCCGAATCGCCTGCCCGCTTCCATCATGAGCATCAAGAACACACACATCACAGCTACGACAGAGGCAGGAATCAGCAAGTGAATCATCAGGTCTCTCCGGACAGAGCACTCGGTGTTTGTCAGCCTGCCGCTCCTTGATTGAGGAGCGGCAGGCTGACTTGATGCGAGTTGCAGGGATTCGTGGGTGTGTGCTACTGCGTCAGCGTGATGGAGTGCTTCAGGCTAAAGCTGACGACTGTCTCTGCAGGCAGTTCGATCTGCTTGTTGCCCGTGGCTGCGCCGCCGATGAAGCCGGCGCCCGCGCCTATGCCGGCGCCGATTGCGGCACCCTTGCCGCCGCCCGCGATTGCGCCAATAAGAGCACCGCCGGCAGCGCCACCAGCGGTCGTCTTGGCAGTGCGCGAGCCCTTGCCCTTGATGGTCTGTTCGCTGACGCTGGTGGTGACGGGATAGCTGACGCCTTTGATCGTGAGCGCGGTGAGGGTAATGTCAAGCTCGCCCTCGCCCTTGATCTTGCCCTTTTCCTTGGCGGTTACGACCGATCCGGTGGCAGAGGATCCCGCAGGCACCGCGACCTCTCCCTTGACGCTGATGGAGTGCGCAACGGTGGCGGGAAAACTCTGACCGCTCTGGCTGGTCTTCGACGACAAAGCCGTACCGAGCCTGACGGAGACGGTGGTGCCGGCAGGAATGACCACCGGCGGCGGTGGCGGCGGAGGTTCAGCGGCTGCCGGCGCGGGTGCGTTCAGCGGATTTGCGGCTGCGGCCTGGTCTGCAGTTGGCGCGGTAGCAGCAGGAGCCGCGGCTGGCGCACCTGCAGGAGGATTCGATGCAGCGTCGGGCGCTGCAGCCGGTGCGGCCGCGGGTTGCGCGGATTGCGCGGGTGCCGCTGGAGTTGGCTCTGGAGCCTTGTGGCATCCAGCTAACAGGCCCAGAAGAATAGCGGTGGCGAGGGTCAGATTGCGAGTCATCATGGTCTTTTCAACAAACCTCATTTAAGTAGTTTAGACGGTGCTTCGGTTGTACGACCAATCCGGTACGAGAACCAGGTTCGATTGGATAGATCCAGCCGATCTGGGATGCATGTTCTGCTCGTAGACTACTTTACCCACACAGTCGCCTACCTGCCACCCAAAACTCACAACGACGTTTGGCCGATAGTCGTGTGAATGTCATGTCGCAAAAAAAAATGCGCCCCAGGGTCGCAAGCCCGGAGGCGCGGAAGCAAAGGTCAATCTCTTGCGGCGCTAGCTGAGGACGACGGCCGCTTCCGGGAAAATATCCTGGAAGCAGCCGGCACATTCGTTTAGTTGCTGCTGCCGTTGGCGTTGTCCATCTTCTTCATGGTGTCGTCGATGGCCTTCTTCATACTGAGCGTGTCGGCACCCTGGCGGGGTGGGTATTCCTGCAGGCTCTTGAGGTGCGCTGCGAGGAAAGCAGTAGAAGCGGTCGGCGCCCACAGCTTCTCGGCCAGGAACTTGCGGCCGATGTAGCCCCACTCATGCGATTCGGGATCCATCTTCTCCATCGGGTCCATGAGCAGATTGAAGAGGTACGGCACGCTGGGGTAGGTCTTCTCGATCGAACCATAACCCGTTCTTCTTGACGCCGATGTGCATCTTCCAGCCGTCGACGCGCATGGCCATCAGATCGGTCTCGTCGTAGTAGAACATTTCGCGGCGAGCTGACTTTTCCGTCTTGCCAGTCCAGTAGTCGAGGTTGTTGTAGCCGTCGAGGTGGACCTTGTAGGTGGTGTCGCCCATCTTGTAGCCGGTGAGCAGATCCTGCTTGAGGTTGGGCAGACCGGCTGCAGCGGCGAGGGTCACGTACAGGTCTTCGTGGGATCTGAATGCCGTTGGCATCGCGTCCAGCGGGGATGTGCCCGGGCCATTTGATGAGCAGCGGCACGCGAAGGCCACCTTCCCAGGTTGTGCCCTTTTCGCCGCGGAAGGGAGCATAGCCGCCGTCGGGCCACATCATGAGCTCGTTGCCGTTGTCGGTGGTGTAGACAACGATGGTGTTGTCGGCGATGCCGAGCTCATCGAGCTTCTTGAGGATGCGCGCCAACTTGTTCGTCGTGTTCGAGCATCTTGGCGCGAACGACGTCACTCTTCGGAACGGCCTTCGTCGACGGCCATCTGGATGTACTTGTTGGGTGCGTGCGACCAGATGTGGATTGCGGTGGTGTTGAACCAGACGAAGAAGGGCTTGTCGCTCTTACCATTTCGATCCATGTAGTCGAGCGTTTTGGAGAGGACTTCGGAGTCGAAGGTTTCCATGCGCTTGCGGGTGAGCGGACCGGTGTTCTCGATCTTCTGCTTGCCGACGCGCTCCCCACTTGGGATCAACAGTAGGATCGACCGTGGTGGTAGCCCAGGTGTGCAGGACGCCTCGAGGGCCGTACTTCTTCGAGGTAGTGCAGGATTCTTCTGGCCGGGATAGTCGAGTTCCTCCGGCTCTTCTTCGGCGTTCAGGTGGTAGAGATTGCCGAACCACTCATCGAAGCCGTGATTGGTGGGCAGGAATTCATTGCGATCGCCGAGATGGTTCTTGCCGAACTGGCCGGTGTTGTAGCCAACGGACTTCAGTACTTCCGCCAGGGTTGGATCTTCCTTCTGGATGCCGCGGTTTGATCCGGGAATGCCGATGGTGGTCATGCCGGTGCGAATGGGCATCTGGCCGGTGATGAACGCGGCGCGGCCGGCAGTACAACTGGGCTGACCGTAGTGATCTGTGAAGAGGATTCCGGTTTTGGCGATGCTGTCGATGTTTGGAGTGCGCCCCATCATGCCGTGGGTATATGCGCCGACGTTCCACATGCCGATGTCGTCGCCAAAGATGACGACGATGTTTGGCTTCTTCTGTTGCGCGTGGAGTTGAAAGGTCGTTCCCAACACCGCGAGGCAAATCAGCCACTTGATTCTTACAAATTTCTTCATGCTTTCTCCATGCTTGCGTAATGAGGGTTCAAGGCACGCGCTGCCGGGGAAGACGCAGCGCTACTGACTATTCATTCCTTCAACAGCGCGGCCCAGTGGCGTATGCAGAATCACCTGGCTGAATCCGGAGAGCGCCTGTATTGCAGGCTGCAACTCCCGGGCGGCGAAAAGGATAGCCGAGTTCCCATGACACAAGACGGCCGCCCCATCGCGGGCGAAATTCTGATCGAGCGAAAAGTCTCGCAACCAATTACCTCCCTGTGCGTTGATGGCGCGGACTTCAGAGACGAGGTCAGCCGCGCTCGCCGCGGGAATGTGCGGAAGGGGAACTATCGCGCTCAAGATGGCGTTCCAATTCAGTGCATTGTCCTGGTGCCGTGTGGGATCGAGCAGATGGCTGTGAAGATATTTCAAGCTGCCATCCTCTTCGATCTCCACTGCAATCGCATCCTGCAAATCGTCGCTCCAACTGTTGTCGAGACGCCGTATCTGGGTCAGCACTTCTGCTGCGCGATATTTTTCAGTGAACCCGATCATGATCAGCTCCTTCATTCAGCGGGCCCCCTGCACCAGTCAGACGAACAGGAGCATAAGAGATTGAGCAGCGCCGATATATACGGATTACTACGTGGTTTGTGAGCGGAAACTACGTACTGGATGACGCGTGAGATTCGTGGACGGTGATGCGAACGCCGGAAAGGACCGCCTTGCGAGGCAATGTGCGAAGATATACCATCCGATTTCCGGAGAGCTGAAGACTGCATGGGCGTGGCACGAAACCCAACGCGATGGGCTGCACATCTGCTGATTGCGGTGGGTCTCTTCATCGTCTCCAGCGCGTCTGCGCATGCTGTCACGCGCGTACTGATGGTCTTTCAGGATGATGGGCATACACCGGCTAACTCGAGAACCGAGCAGAGCGTGGTGAGTACGCTTCGCCAGGCGCTGGGACCGAGCCTTGAGTTTTATACCGAGCAACTGGAGTCAACGCGGTTCCCTGAATTTCGCGAACAGACATTGGCCAGCGTTCGATCGCGTTATGCCGGTCGAAAGATCGATCTTGTGATTTATGAGGGGAATATTCCCACCGAGGTTCTGGCAGGAGTACCTAGCGTATACGTTACCAACTCGAAGGAAGGCGTCGAGGGTGATGCGAGGCTTGGGAACTCCACCCTGCTCCAGATCAAGGTGGATGTGCGCAAGACCATCGAGGTGGCTAGCAGGCTTCAGCCAGAGGCCTCCAAGGTTTTGGTGATCTCCGGAGTGTCGCCCTCTGACCTTGCCTATCTAGAAGAATTTCGGCGTCAGTTGCAGAGCCTGCAACCGCAATTCGAAATTGAAGTCGTCACAAACGCAACTGTGAAGGAGTTGCTCGCGCGGGTTTCGCAACTGCCGCACGACACGATTGTTCTGCCGATCCAATACAGCCGCGATCCGGCCGGCCAGAACTACATCTCGCGCGACGTTGTCACGATGCTGGCGAAGGCTTCGACTGTACCTGTCTACGCGGTATCCGACACATATATTGGAACCGGTGTGGTGGGCGGGTACGTAGTGAGCTGGGCGCGTACGGGCGAAGTCGCCGCGGAGATGGGAGTCGAGATTCTGCATGGTGCGGATCCGCGACTGGTGAGCGCTCCCGCGGGAGGAACAGCACTCTACATGTTTGACTGGCGGCAACTGAAGCGGTGGGACTTCAGTGAGTCGGAACTTCCCCCTGGCAGCGTTGTGGAATACAAGCTGCCAAGCGCATGGGAACAATATCGCTGGCGCATCGTGGGAGTTATTGCGCTGCTGATGCTGCAGACGATCCTGATCATCGGCCTTCTGATTGCGCGCAAGAAGAGGAAGCGTGCGGAGGAGTTGCTGCGCGAGATGACTGGGCAGTTGCTGCAGTCGCAGGACGACGAGAGGCGGCGAATTGCGCGCGATCTTCATGATGGCACTGGCCAGCATCTCTCAGGAATGGCGTTGACGATTGGGCAGGTGCTGGCGGATTTTCCACCGGGATATGAGCAACTGCGCCGGCTGCTGCAGGACTCCCACGTGGCGAGCCGCAAAGCTTTGAATGAAGTCCGCACGGTCTCGTATGTTCTGCATCCACCGATACTGGACGGACTGGGGCTGGTACCGGCTTTGCGCTGGTACCTGGAAGGATTGCAAAAACGCTCGGCGATCCGGATCGATTTCGAGGCGCCCGCGGAGATTGGCCAGCTTTCTCCGGAGGCGGACCGGGCGCTGTTCCGCATGGTGCAGGAGGGCGTGACGAACGTGTTGCGGCACTCCGGCGGCACCGAGTTGAAGGTGCGGCTGACGAGTGGCGCGAAAGAAGTGCGGCTGGAAATTGAAGATAACGGCCGCGGATTAAGCGCAGAACAGACTTCGCAAAATGAAGGCGCAGCAATGCTGGGAGTAGGGATTGCCGGAATGCGCGAGCGAATACGTCAGCTAAACGGCGAGTTCACACTACAATCGAGTACGAACGGCACGAAGGTTATAGCGACAGTGCCTTTGGATGAGAAACGCAATGCTGCGCATCATGCTGGTTGACGATCACGATTTAACCCGCGCGGGTCTTCGCTACCTGCTGGAAAAGCAGAAGGATTGGACCGTCTGCGGTGAAGCTTCGAATGGCAGGATGGCGGTGGAGATGGCCGAGAATCTGCGTCCGGACTTCGCGATCCTGGACATGAGCATGCCTGAGCTGAACGGCCTGGAGGCGACGCGGCAGATCCTGCAAAAGCAGCCGCAGATGAAGATCCTGATCTACACCATGCACGAGACGGAGGGGATCATCATCGATGTTCTGGATGCGGGTGCGCGCGGCGTGGTGCTGAAGTCGGATGCAGGCGAGAACATGGTGGCAGCGGTGGAGAGCATCGCCAAGGGGCGCAGGTTCTTCACCTCGCGTGTCGCTGAGACTGTGGTCGAGTCCTACCTGGCAAAAAGAGGGGCGAACGGAGACTCGGCTGAACGCGGCCAGACGCTGCTGACAAGTCGCGAAAGAGAAGTTGTGCAGCTGCTGGCTGAGGGCAAGAGCAACAAGGAAATTGCCGACCGCCTGGACATCTCCACGCGAACCGTCGAGGGCCATCGCAGCGAGGTGATGAAGAAGTTGAAGATCGGATCTCTTGCCGAGCTGATTCGCTATGCGATCCGCAGTGGAATGATTCAGGCCTGAGGGCACTTCGCAGACTCAGTGGTTGAATGTGTTCCACAATCCTTCCAGTAAGAGGAGCGAGAGCAGTATTGCGACTACTATGCTCAGCGGCCACTTCTGAACGTCGAGAGCTTCTCCGCGCCTCAATTTGCGGAGGCAGTTCCAGTGCGACCAGGCAGCGATCACTGTGGCGATTAGTCCTATGACGACAAGCCCGGTGCCAAAGTGGATCGCGCTCTGATGGAGGCGGATTGCTTCCGCCGTTTCTCCTTGTTGCCGCAGCGAACGGAAGAACCCGATCAGACCCAGCCCAAAACTCGCCATGGTGAGGGTGGTGCGGATCCACGCGAGCATTGTGCGATCGAGCGCGAGGCTCGTTCGAAAGCTCGCGAGGGTTGTCCGCTGCTGCGCAAACTCGACGCGCTTATCGGGAGGGGCGGGTTCGCCCACCTTCTGATTCATGCAGCCGTGGCCTCAGTTGCCCTCAACGTTTCCTTCCGCCCAATAGCCCCGTAACTGCACTTGTAGGATTACTCTTTCCTGCCGCTCCGCCGAGCTGTTTTGTGAGTTGATTCTTTGCGAGTTCGCCGGCAACGCCCTTCATATCCGGTGTGAATTTGGGATCGGAAGTTGTGCCGGTTACGGCAAATGGGATGCTTGTCCCGCCGCCTCCGCCTTTGCCGCCAATGCCGGCAATCTGCGTGACGCCGCCTGCAACATTGCCACTCAGGTTAGCGGTCATGGCGAAGTTAAGCGCGCCTGAGGGGCTGACCGTGCCCGATCCAGTGACGACTCCCAGCGCCGGAACGCTCAGGTTGATTGCGTCTGCGCGGGTACCCTCGGGAGCAACGTGCACATTCGCGCTCGCGTTCTGTATCGACGTGTCGTTGCCGCCGGTGGGCTTGCCAGAGAGTGCTGAGATTGCGGAGAGCTTGGATCCGAGATTGAAATTGGCGAGCTTCGTGTTCGAGAGTGTGACCGGGCCGGCGATAACCAGCTTGTCAGCCGGGCCGACAATCGTAGTGCTAACCGAGAGTGTTCCGCCGGTGAGCTGCGAGCCTGCGGGCAATACGATTCCCATGGCCGGCAACATTGCTTCGAGCTCGTCGACGGACATGCCGGGGCCGTCCAGCTTCATATTGAGCGTAACGGGCGTTGTTGCCGCCTGATAGCCACCAGTCAGATGCGCGACCGCTTTGCCCATGGTGATGTCGCCCTGTGACAGTGTGCCGGCCTGGGAGGTGAGGTTGTGATCGACCGTGTACTTAACCGTGACGGTGCGTTTGGACGGCACACCCTTGGGAGCGAGCTTGAGACCATTCGCGGTCAGAGTTCCAACGTTCTTTGCTGTCTGGCCATCGGAGTTGAGCGTGGCATCGAAGTCTGCGACACCGGCCATACCGGTCGATGGATCAGCGAATTCCGAGATCTGCAGCTTGTTGACTTTGATCGCTGCTTCGAGCGGTGTGGCCGCGGCGTTGGCAGCGTTGAGCGGCCCGGCCTTGCCTTGCACATTCAGATCTCCGCCGCCCGGCAACGCTGCCGTTACAGTGAATGGGAATCGTGATGTGGGGGACAGGTCGGTCACTTCAATATTGACCTTGTCGAACGCGAGGGCCTTCTGCTTTGCGTCAGTGCTTTTGATGAGGAGCTTGCCATCGTTGACATTCAGCTTGGCAACGGAAAGTCCTGACGGCGACGAGTCGGACGGGGTTTCTTTTGGAGCAGCGTTGCCGCCAAGGCTGGAGAAGTTCCATTTGCCGTTGCTGCTGCTGATGAGATTAATTTGGGGCTCGTCGATCACTACTTCGGTAATGTGCAGCGCCTTGTCGAATATCAGCGGCTTCAGTTCGACGCCGGCCTTCAACTTCTTTGCGGTGAGAAAGGGCGTGGTGCCAAAGGCGGGATCTTCTGAAATCGATAGCTCGTCTGCCGATACCGAACCGCCGAGGAGGGAGAGGCTAAGATTGCCGACCTTCACCTGGCGTCCGAGCGCGGTGCTGAGTTCCGACTCCAACTTGGGACGGAAGCTGTTCACGTCGATCATGAAGGGGATTGCGATCAGAATGACGATGAGGGCTGCGACTGCGATTCCGGCAATTTGAAGAATCCGTTTCCGATTCATTTCAGCACTCCTGTGTATTCGAGTTTTCTGAGCCTGCGGACGCGATCAGCCTTGCGCGTCCCTCAAATGTACTCGCGATTTACTGCCGAAGTCTCGCCTCCAGATCATTTAATTCGCGTTCGAGATCGCCGAGCATGATTTGAAGTTCCTGCTGCAGGATCGTGGGCAGGCTCCGGATGGAAGCCCATCGGTACACGATCTCCCGATGGCGGCGCAGTTCGATCAGCCGCTGGCCATCATGTTCGCTGTCCGGGTTTGTCTGCCAGAGTGTGGACATAGGACCGACATCTTACCGCGGTTTTGGCGAGGCTTACTACAAACTTTTGCGGCGGAAGTCCAACTTCAGATTCCTAGACTCCCGCCGCGAATTAGTGCTGCCACTGCTGCTCGATCAATCCGTTACTTTTGTCCACGAACTGTCGGGGTTATAGGTTGTCATAGCACCTGCGAGGGTCGGAGTCTGGTCGCCCAGGTTCTTCTGATAGACGACGCCATCCATGTCGATGATGAACGTCATCACGCCGCTGACCTTGTACTGTGCCGGATAAGCCACCAGGGCAACGCCGCCGCTCAGCTTTCCATCGGTGACGTAGTTTTTGGCCCCACCCTTGGCTGCCGCGCCCTGTCCCTTGAGGATTCGGTACAGGTATCCGTGATAGGGCTGCGATTTGCCGCCGAGGCCGGCACCGCTGTAGCCCTCTCCACCAGCATTTGCCAGAAATGGCCCTGCGGGACTGGGCGGTTCACCTTCCGCCGTATCCCAGTGCAGGCCGTTCTGTTTGCCCGGATCACTCACCAGCTTTTGCGCGTAGAGACCGGCGGGCAATCCATCGTGGCCTGCTGCAGCGTAGTCCTCCTGCGCCCCGATATAGCCACGGCACACCGCAATTGCGCCCAGTTCGTTGTGACCGATGCGACGGTATACCAGTTCCTGCTGACCGGCAGCGGTGTCAAAGCGCCACTTGCCACCGTCGTTCACCAGCGGGATCGGCATGGGCCAGTTGTTAGGTCCCACCTGCAAGACCATCTCGTTGCCATCGGCAACAAGCGAGTGCTTTGTGTTGTAGGACTTCACAAAGGATTCCCGCGATTTCTTGTCCTGCACGGGATCGCCGGAATAGACGAGATCCTTGCCGCTGTCTCCGAAGATAGCGAGCATCTCTTCCTGATTGCCGCTTTCCGATGCCTGCACCAGGGCGGTCACCGCGTCCTGCGCAGAAGCGAAGGTGCGCTGATCGACTGCGTGCGCAACTCCCGTAAACCCCAGGAAGAGCAGCGTGACAATCAAGAAGCCATTCGTAGCTCTCATCCGCATGTGCATTTCTCCTGCATTCCGTCTCTGAGTTGTCATGGCTTACTTTTTCCTTCCGCCCTGGGCCGCGCGGTTCTGTCCGCCGCTGGGAGCACTCTTCTGTCCGCCGCTGGGAGCGCCCATGCT
This sequence comes from uncultured Acidobacteriaceae bacterium, assembly GCA_963849505.1. Taxonomy (GTDB): domain Bacteria; phylum Acidobacteriota; class Terriglobia; order Terriglobales; family Acidobacteriaceae; genus JANXZS01. The sequence continues at coordinate 144,125 of CAWKHY010000001.1, forward strand.
TTGGTGGCCGCGACTGCTGGCTTGCTTATCCGATTTGGCACTGGTGGAGCCTCCGAAGGCACCAGCCGGTTGCGACTGTGGACGGCTTGGCTGTTGTTGGGGGCGTGCCGCAGGTTGTTGACGGTTGGCTGCGGGAGCACTTGGTGTTGCTGCGGGACGCGCAGCGCCACCCTGACCATATCCTCGGTCTCCTCCAGTATTCGCGGCGCGGTTTGTAGGACTGGCGTTGCCAGCTCCACCAGCCGCGGGACGCTGCATGTTGTTTGCGGCTCCGGTACCTGCGTTGGGACGCTGCGCGTTGTTGGCTGCGCCTACGCCTCCAGCGGCAGGTCGATTTCCCGCGCCTGCACCGGCGTTTGCGGCATTTCCGGGGCGATTGGCTGCTGCGCCACCAGCTGCCGAGCGATCCATCTGGCCGGCATTAGCTCCGCCTTTATTGGCGCCTCCCTGGTAGGTGCTCTTACCCTTGAAGTCGCTGGTGTTGGCCTGGCCTGCTCCTCCAGCGCCTGGCCGATTCCCCTGGCCGGCACCGGCGTTCGCGGCATTCCCGGGGCGGTTGGCTCCGCCCTGGTAGGTGCTCTGCCCCTTGAAGTTGCTGTTGTTGGTATTTGCCGCGCGATTGTTAGCTGTTACGCCGTGGTTTGCACCAGGCTTGTTGCCAAAGCTGCCTGAACTGACGCTGCCCGGGCGGTTGTTGTACTGCACCGGCTTTGCGTTGTAGCCAGGCCTCGTGTTGTTATTGCCGTTGAAGCGGTTGTAGTAGTTATTACTGTTGTTTACGTAGATATTGTTGTTCCCGTAGTGGGCGGGTCGATTGTAATAGCCACCGCCGTGGTAGCCGCCGGGGTAGCCGCCATAGACGGGGCGGTAGGGTGGCGGATAATATGGCCGTCCACCGTAGTAGCAGCCACCGTAGCCCCATGACGGATAGTAGTAATCGTTATGATTAATTGCCGCGCCAACCGCAAGTCCAGCACCGAATGACAGCAGGCCGATCATGGTGGCCGTGCCAGTGCTTACTCCTGAGGATGCTGGTTGCTGGACCACCGTGGTGGTTTGCGGGGGATAGTTATTGACGATCACGGTCTGGCCTGCTGCGGGTGGGGCTGCTACTGCCGGCGCCACATCTGCCGCTGGCGGCGCATATGCCTGGGCCGGATCATACTGCGGAATATTTACCGTGTTCGGATCGGGATTTGATATCTCGACAATTTGCGCGCCCGCATCATTCTTCAGCGCGACCTTCATCTTTGGCGAGCTTCTGAGTGTGCCGTTGTCAACTGCCTGTGCGCGGAGTCGCTGCACCGAGGCAAGTACCGCCTTGGGATCGGCTGTATAGGCTGCGCCCAGCTGCTTGGTCCAGTCGAACTGCGTGCACATCATGTCCACCACTGGACCGAAATGCATGAGCGCCTGGGCCACCGGCGTAAAGCCCGCAGCTTTCGATGCCTGATCGAGCGCGGCATCTTTCAGATTCGCGTTCTGGTCCAGCGCAAGAAAGTTCCCGGCGTCCATCACCTCCTGCGGATTCTTGGAGGTTTCCAGCATCACGGCCAGGACCGGATCGGGATAGAGTGCGATCGGTGCAAGCAATTCATCCAGACCTGCTGCACTCAGGTTTACGTCTGGAAGCGTCACCGGGGTTGCGGCTGCAGCCTCAGGCGTTGGTGGCGTTTGTGCTGCGGGCGCTGCTTGTTCCTGGGGAGCCGCGGCGGTGCCCTCTGCGGGCTGCTTGCTCTTTGAACATCCTCCGACTCCGAACGCAAGAATCAGGGAAGCTACCAATGGAAGAATTCTATAAACCTGTTTCATAGTTCCTCGTTTGCTTAAATCTGCTTGAATGGCGCGGCTCTTAGTGGCGGTCGGGTTCCCGATACCATTTGGTAAGGTGAATCATTCTCTCGCTGGAGCCGGGGGGTTGTCCATCGAAGGAGCGCCGAATTCAAAGATCTGGCCACAGTCGGACCCATTCCGTGCTCGATAACGGTGTGATCCGGTCGATCAGCCTGGGTTCCTTGGAAGTATGCGAAACCAGATTCTAGGGAATATCGGCAATTGAAATCTACATACGTAATGCAGAGCGCAGCAATTGGACCTTGGTCCCATCTGTCATACATCGGGCTGAGACACTTCGGCTTGCTGTCCTGGAGTGTGGCGCGCGGCGTTATGCGACAGCGGTGGGACTGAACCTCACCTCGAGCATCGTGCAATCGTCGTTGGCGGGGGTGCTTCCGCAGAACTTCCCAATATGTTCGAAGATCTGCTCCAGGTTACGGGCAACGGAGACGGCATCTTCAAGACGCTGGTCGCCGAAAAATTCGCCCGAAGCGTCTTCAGCCTCGGTAACGCCATCGGTGACGAGCAATACGCGGGAGCCCGGCTCAATTCGGGTTGAATCCGAAGCGAAGACCGCATCCTGCATCAGCCCCACGGGCAGGTTGGACTCGGCCAGTCTGCGTACCCCTGACGGGCTGCACAACAGAGGCTGAATGTGACCGCAGTTGATGTACTCCAAATGGCCGTCGCGCGTGATCTTCAAGATGACCATGGTGGCGTACTTGCCTACGTTCTTGGCGCAGATATAGCGGTTAACGACCTCGGCGATGGCCTGCAAGCGGTTGTCCGGCGAGTAGCTGCGAGTAGAGCATGCCCTGAAGCGTAGACGCGAGGATCGCTGCGGAAACTCCCTTGCCGGAGACGTCGGCGATCACCAATGAAATGCTGTCGTCATCCGCGACCAGTTCGAAGAAGTCTCCGCCAATCTCTTTGCAAGGAATAGAGCGAGCGGAGATGCGCGCATAGCTCAGCGCGGGAATCTGCACTGTCATCAGGTTCTGCTGAATCGCGGCGGCGATATTCAACTCTTCACGGTAGCGGCGTGCATGTTCTTCAGCGATTGCAAGCTGGGCATTGTCGATGAGGGCTGCGGCCTCGGTTGCAATTGTCTTGAGCAAGTCGCTGTCGACCTGGGTCAGATTACCGGGATTGAGACGGCTATCGAGATATAGAACCCCGAGAATCTCTCCCAGGGGCGAGGCTTCCGCTTCCTCAGCGGTGCGGCGTGCATCTGTGCGCCGGCTGCGCAGCGGGATACAGATCACGGTGCGGATACTCTGGGCCACCATGCTTTCAGAACGGGCGCCAACCTCGGAGGTGAGCGTATCCGTCACGATGAATTCGCCGGCAGTGCGCGTGGCCTGTTGAATGGCGGAGTGCGAGACAGTCGAATCGTCAACCAGGGACTCGCCGACACTGCTGCGGCCTACCGCAAGTTCAAGGTTGCCGGCTTCATTGCGCAGGAAGACATAGCCGCGTTCCACCTTGGTGAGTTGCAGAGTTGTCTCTACTAGTGAGGCGAGAATCTGGTCAACGGCGCCCACCGTATTGAGCTTGCGGGCGGCTTCAAGAAACCAGCGCAGCTTCTCCAGGTCGGAGTTGGGTGAGGAGATGGACTGAATCTGGCCGAGGAGGTCGCGAATGGTGGAACCGGAGTTCCCGCTCTGCACGTCGAAGCGCAGCACCGGGCCATCCAGCGACCCAAAGTGGATGGAGTCGTTGGTTGTCAGCTTGGCTTTGTCGATCTTCTCGCCGTTGAGAAAGGTGCCGTGGAGACTGCCGCTATCCACCAGGTAAAAGTCCGATCCGTCGTAAGTAAACTCGGCATGCCTGCGTGAAACCCAGGGATGAGTGAGCACCAGGTCGCGATCGGGCAAACGGCCCACGGTGAAGGGGACGTGGCTGATGACCTCTTGCGTCTCAATCGATCCATCGATCAGAACGAAGGGTGTAAAAGGCAGATCTGCCGCCATATCAGGATTCTCCAGGCCGGGCCTCTCCAAATTGCCACTGCCTCGTTCGAGGCAATGATTCCAGTGGCTTAAGGTTCTCTTGTATCACCGAATTCCGCCCCGCGCCATATCTGGGTGGCGACGGCCGGAGCTTGCAGGCAAAGAGTAGCATTTCGCGAGCCGGACATACTCGCAACCGAGCAGACAGGAAGTGCATACAGCCGCTGACTTAATATTGATTAACACCTGCCTCATGGGTAGGCGAGAGTCGTCCAGCGGGGCGAATGCCGCTTGCTGCGTTGTGTGTCTCAATAGTGGAGAACCTTCTATCAAGATCGCAGTTCTGGTGCTTGGGTGCCTATCTCTATTTGTTCCGCCCAGCGCTCGGGCGCAGGCCGGCTTCTTCAATTCGTGGCAGGACCGGGTTCGCGCCACCACGGCGAATCAGCCGTCGTGGACTACGCCCCTGGTGACTACATTTGCCGGAGTAACGCAGCGATTTCGGTTTGAGATGGCGCGGCAGGAAAATCCCACCGGGACTTTCACTTACAACTACGGGAACAGCAAGGGTGTGAACCTCATCCCGTTTGCGCGAACGGAGGTTGATTTTCGCTGGCCCCCGTATATTCAGCACAATTCGCCGAGAGACAAGGACGGTGCCGGCGATTTCTCCATCGCTCCCAAGTATCGCCTCTTCGCGGCGAACGAGAAGCACGGGAACTACTCCTCCGCCGTGCAGCTGATCGTCACGTTTCCGACGGGCAGCTACAAGAACGGCAGTCCCGTGGTGACCCTGACCCCGACGCTGGTTGCAGGGAAGGGCTTCGGACCTGTCGCCGTTCAATCGTCGATTGGGGCGCTGCTGCCGACCAGCTCGACAGCGACGCTGGGACGGAGCATCACGTCGAATACCGTCGTGCAGTGCAATGCTCCCTGGCACCTTGTGCCAGAGCTGGAGCTGAATTCCACCTTCTTCCGCGGCGGGCCCCGCGACGGAAAGAACCAGACATTTCTGACGCCTGCGTTGATGATCAGCCGGATCAAGCTGCGGTCAGAGCCGAAGGACCGCATGGGACTGACTTTTGGCGCAGGCGTGCAGATCGCGACTTCGAGCTATCACGCCTATAACCACGCGCTGATCCTTACCAGCCGATTTACTTTCTAGCGCCAGCGTCGCGTCTATTGCCCCTTCACCACCGGATAGCCTTTGTAGGCCCAGTCGTCGCCGAAGTTGTCTGCGAAATACAGCAGCTTGACTTTGGTAAATCCCAACGTCTTGAGCTCGTTGAAGGCAGGACGCACATTCGGGCACCTGTCCCACGGGCAACACCCGCAGTAGAGAACAATGAAGGTGCTGTGGGGCAGCGCCTTGACCCGCGCTCGCAGCAGGTCGATTCCTTCGGCGCTCGATCCCGGAGCAAGGTACTCAGCGCCAGGGATATGCGACTGCGCATAGAGCATGTGGGGGCCAATGTTGAGGATCAGAGGTTGTGCCGACTTGGGTCCTTGCAGGATCTTCACCAGCTCTTCCGGTTGAAGAGTTTCCATGTTGCCCGACTGCGATACCGCGATAGAAGAGAATACTCCGAGGACTGCTAACAATAGCCCAACTGCGAAAGAATTCCGTAATAAACGGGAAGAGAGTTTCATTTTGGCCTCGTGCTGTAGTATCTGCAGTTTAGTCCTGACAAAGGGCGGTGTGTAGGAGACTGAGGATTTCGATGTCCGAGAGTGTTTTGCGGTGGCGATTGACCTGACAGGGCTGCATCGTCGAGTATGTCAAAATCTTTGTCAGGAGAAACGCCGTGATTCGCGTAGACAATCTATCCAAGAAATTTGACGCATTCACCGCGGTCGACAACATTTCGTTCGACGTGGCACAGGGCGAGATATTCGCTTTTCTTGGTCCCAATGGGGCAGGGAAGACAACCACGATCAAGATGCTGACGACGCTGCTGCGTCCAACGAGCGGCACCATCCAGATGGACGGGCTCGATCCCATGCATAAGCAGAAGGAGGCGCGCCAGTCCTTTGGCATCGTGTTTCAGGATCCCAGCCTTGACCAGGACCAGACGGCCTACGAGAACATGGAACTGCACGGCGTTCTCTACCATGTGCCGCGAAAGATTCGCTCGGAACGCATCGAGATTCTGCTGAAGCTGTTCGAGCTCTGGGATCGCCGCGACGCTTACGTGAAGACTTTCTCCGGAGGCATGCGGCGGCGGCTTGAGATTGCGCGGGGCCTGCTGCACACGCCCAAGATTCTCTTTCTGGATGAGCCGACCCTGGGACTCGATCCGCAAAGCCGGAACCAGCTCTGGACCCACGTCAAGTATTTGAACCAGACCGAGAAGACGACAATCTTTCTCACGACGCACTACATGGATGAAGCGGACCGAGTGGCTCAACGCATCGCCATCATTGATCATGGCAAGATCGTTGCGCAGGGCACTTCCGCCGAACTGAAAGAGCAGACCGGCACGGACAGTCTCGAAGGCGCGTTCCTGGCTCTGACAGGCAACACGATCCGGGACGAAGCTGCGAGCTCGGTAGACCAGATGCGACAAGTCGCCAAAATGTGGAGCAGGGGAAGATAGACAATGGGTGCGATTTACATCTTGTGGCTTCGCGAACTGAAGCGGTACGTCCGCTCGCGCGTGCAGATTATTGTGTCGCTGGGGCAGCCGGTACTTTACCTGGTGGCTTTGGGCTTCGGCTTCGGGCCTGTCTTTCAGAAGGCGGGAAACGGTAACTACCTGCAGTTCATGGTGCCGGGCGTGATCGGCATGACAGTCCTCTTCAGCTCAGTTTTTTCCGGGATCGCAATGCTTTGGGACAGGCAGTTCGGGTTTCTGAAGGAGACGCTGGTTGCCCCCGTTCCCCGTCTCCACATCATGCTGGGGCGGACGCTGGGCGGTGCTACCGTTGCGGTTATTCAGGGGACGCTGATACTGGTGGTTTGCCTGATCGCGGGCTTCCGGCCGCAGCATTGGCTGGCGATGCCGGTTGCATTTTTCTTTGTCGCCATGATCGCTATTGTTTTTGCCGCGCTGGGTACAACCATCGGCTCGGTTATCAAGGACATGCAGGGATTTCAGCTCATCATGAACTTCCTTGTGATGCCTATATTTTTTCTGTCTGGCGCTCTCTACCCGTTGAACAATTTGCCCAAGGCACTTGCGATCGTCACACGGCTGGATCCACTCTCGTATGGAGTGGACGGGCTCAGAGGCGTGTTGACTGGCCTGTGGCATTTCAATTTCGCCATTGATATGGCTGTGCTGGGTATTCTTGCCGCAATCTTTCTGGGGACGGGCGCGTATATGTTTTCGCGAATTCAACTCTAAGGACAACCAGACGCAAGTGAGCAAGCGTGCAACGACGCGTGTGAGGGGCCAGGATGAACAGAACGAAGCAGCTGGAGCTCGTAGCAGCGCTGTTAGCGGCGGAGAGCACTCTCGCGCTCGCTACCACGGATGAATCCGGCCTGGCTGCCGTAGCGCCGCTCTTCTATATTGCGGACGAGGAGTTCTCGCTTTACTGGGTCTCATCCCACAAAAGCCCGCACAGTCAGAACGTGCAGCGGGACCCCCGGATAGCCGTCACCGTCTACAAACGCACCCACAATTGGCGAGAAATATGCGGAGTGCAGATGCGGGGCAACGCCTACGCGGTTACCGACCCCATGCGCCGCAAACACCTGATCCACGTGTACAACGAGAGGTTTGATCTTGGCAGGCTACTGCGCACCGCCATCACGCAGGGCACACTGTATGTGTTTCGTCCGGATTGGCTGCGCTACATCGACAACTCGCGGGGATTTGGCTACCGCTTCGAGTTAACTTTCGACGGTCCCCAAGCGCCTCCCAGCCTCGATTCCGCTTCCTAAGCCCAACTCGGCACAGTTCATTTGCTGCTGAAAAACTTGACATCAAAATAACTGTGGTCATATTCTTAACGCTGTTAAGTTAACGGTGTTAAGTCGGAGCGAAAAGCATGACGGTTCAGGAGCGAAGAGTTCGGGAAAAGGGCGAGATCCGCGGAAAGATTCTCGACGCAGCTCGAGAACTCTTCGTTGAGTTCGGATATGACGGGGTGAGTATGCGCAAGGTAGCTGAGCGCATCGAATACTCGCCGACGGCGATCTATCTGCATTTCGCCAACAAGGAGGCGCTCTTCCGGGAACTTTGCACTCGGGACTTTCTAGCACTGGCTGAGCAATTCCGTGAGCTGCGAACGATTGCCGATCCGGGCGAAAGGCTGAGCGCCTGTGGCTGCGCCTATGTGGAGTTCGCTGTCGCGAATCCAAGCCACTACAAGCTGATGTTCATGACCTCGTATCCCAGGCTGCTGCCGCTCACCGAGGAGCAGTTTTCTCATCGCGGAAATCCAAACGAGGATGCATATGCATTTCTGCTGGGGTTGGTGCGCGGCGAAATGGCTGCGGGTGCCTTCCGCGAAGATCTGACGGACCCCGAACTCGTAGCGCAAACCCTGTGGGCAGCCGTGCACGGCGTGGCGTCTCTTGAGATCGCAATGAATCACGATCAGTGGATTGATTGGCGTCCGTTGAAAGATCGTCGCGCGGCCATGATGACCGCGATGACGAGCTGGCTGATGCGGCGGAAGGAATAATCCATGCCTCCGATTGCAAGGCGCAATCTTTTTCACGACCGGGTCCGGCTGACGGTGACGCTCACCGGCATCACGTTTGCCGTGGTGCTGATGGTGGTGGAGCTCGGCTTCTTTAACGGCTTCAGCGTCACGACAACAGCTCTGACTGATCATTCCGGCGCCGATCTGTGGGTCGTGTCGCCGAAGGTGCCCTACATCGAGCAGGGCGGCTTCTTCAGCGAACGCAAGTTGTACCAGGTTCGCGCCACCCCCGGCGTCGAGTCGGCAGAGAAGTTCATCGTGCGCTTTGGCACCTGGAAACGCCCGGACGGGGGACACGAGAGCGTTCAAGTGGTGGGATTCAACCTCGACAACCCGATGGGCAAGCCGTGGAACATTGTGAGCGGAAGCATCGAAGATCTGCGGACGCCTGACGCAGTAATGATGGATACGGATTACGCGAAGAAGCTTGGCGTCAGCGGCCTGGGGCAGGTGGTTGAGATCAACGATCACCGCGTCCGCGTGGTCGGCTTTACCCAGGGAATCCGCTCCTTCACCACTTCGCCCTACGTGTTCACGCGCTTCAAGACCGCGCAGAACATCGTCAACATGAAGGAAAACGACACGGAATTCATCCTTGTAAAAGCTCGGCCGGGAGTCGACATCAATCAACTGCGTACCGATCTCGCCGGTCGTCTGCGCGATGTGGATGTGATTGGGACCCGGCAATTCAGCGACAGGACGCGTGCGTATTGGATGTATACAACGGGCGCGGGCATCGGCGTATTGATTGCAGCAATGTTGGGGCTGGTGGTGGGCATTGTGGTGGTGACGCAGACCATTTACGCCACGACGATGGATCATTTGCGCGAGTACGGCACGCTGAAGGCGATCGGCGCGCCGAATAGCTATGTCTATCGCGTGATCCTGGAGCAGGCGGGCATCGCGGCGATTCTTGGCTACGCGATGGGGATGTTCGTGAGCGTATTTGTGGTGCACGCCGGACAAAAAGGCGGCGCTGCAATCCTTCTGACGTGGCAAATGGGAGGCGTAATTTTTCTGCTGACGTGGGTCATGTGCGGAATAGCCGCGATGGTCTCCATTCACAAGGTAATCAAACTGGACCCGGCGATGGTCTTCAAGAATTAGATGGCGGAGCAGACGATGCAATCGGCGATCCGTGTTCGCGGAGTGACGAAGACATACAGCGAGGGAGCATCGAGCGTGCTGGCGCTCGATGGCGTCGACCTCGATGTACACAGCGGCGAAGTATTGTTGCTGATGGGGCCTTCCGGCAGCGGCAAGACGACGCTGCTGTCGGTGATGGGCTGCATCCTGCGGCCCACTAGCGGAAGCGTGCAGGTGGCCGGCGTTGAGACCGCACAGATGAGCGAGAGCAAGCTGCCCGCTATTCGGCTGCGGCACATGGGATTCGTCTTTCAGGCATTCAATCTTTTTCCCACGCTCACCGCGCGCGAAAACATCGAGGTTGCGCTGGACCTGCAGGGCATTCGCGGATCGCTGGCGCACAAAAGATCCAGTGACCTGCTTGATGAGGTTGGTCTCTCTGACAAGGCGAATAGCTTTCCCGGCGACCTGAGCGGCGGACAGAAGCAGCGCGTGGCACTGGCGCGTGCGCTTGCTGGAGATCCAGCGGTGCTGCTTGCCGATGAGCCGACAGCAGCGCTCGATTCGCACACTGGGCGCGGCGTGATGCAGTTGATGCACGATCTTGCGCACCAGCGCGGCCGTGCGGTTGCGATTGTGACCCACGACAATCGCATTCTCGATTTAGGTGATCGCATCGCGCGGATAGAAGACGGACGCATCGTCTCCGCTGCGAACGATGCAGTGCCGGCAGGCATGGTTACAACGACGGGCTCTTCATCGAGCTCTACGAGGACGATATGAACAAAAGCTATTGGATTGCCGGTGCTTTGGGCGTAGTTGCCATCGGGCTCGCAGCAGTCGGAATCAATCACCAGACTCGTCCTGCGGCGGTTGCGCCGAATACCGTGGCGGGCGTCTCGCGAGGCGCATACGTTGCGGGTCCGGGGCGCGTTGAGCCTGCGTCAGAGGACATCAAGGTAGGCTCGGAGCTAAGCGGAAAGCTAAAAGAAGTACTGGTTGAAGAGGGTGACTCCGTAGCTGAGCACCAGGTTGTCGCGGTGCTGGTGAACGGAGACTACCAGGCGCAGGTGCTCTCCAATCGAGCCGTGGTACGACAGCGCGAGGCTGAGCTGCGCAAGGTGATCAACGGAGCGCGCGTGCAGGAGCGTGGAGAGGCCTATTCCACCGTGCAGGAGAACAAAGCGGTGATGGAAAACTCGCATGCTGAGATGGAGCGCCGAGCCAAACTCTACGAGGCGGGTATCATTTCCCGCGAGGAGAATGAGCGCTATATTCGCCAGTACAACGTGGCCAAGGCGAAGTACGAGGAGTCTGCGCAGCACCACTCCTTGGTAGATGACAAGCCGCGCGAGGAAGACAGGTCTGCTGCGGAAGCTGCGCTGGATCTAGCGAAGGCGCAATTGGCCGAAGCGGAGGCGCGCTACGAGAAAACACTGATTCGATCGCCGATTAACGGAGTGATTCTGCGCAAGCATCACCGCTCCGGCGAGAGCGTCAGCAATTCGTCGACAGTGCCCGATCCTATCGTTACGATTGGCGACAACAGCAGCCTGCGTGTGCGAGTTGACGTGGACGAGACTGAAGTTGCCAAGGTTAAGGTTGGCCAACTGGCGTACGTGACCGCGGACGCGTATGCCAAGCAGAAGTTCGCCGGGCATGTGATTCGAGTGGGCAAAGAGCTGGGGCGCAAGAATGTCCAGACGGGCGAACCTACGGAGAAGATCGATACCAAGATTCTGGAGACGTTGATCCAGCTTGATCCGGGCGTGGAGCTACCGGTGGGCCTGCGAGTGGACGCGTACATTGCCACGGCAGGCGAGATTGCTTCGAATTGAATTGAGACGGTCTTTGGTTGCAGTGAGGTATTCTTGGCAAGTCGTGTGCGCCTGGTGACGCGCGGAGATTATGGCTGAGATTCGTAAGGTTCTGAAACTCGATGCGCGTGATAACGTGCTGGTCGCGCTGACACCGCTTGCCGCGCAGGAGACGGTGACATTTGGTGGCAAACTTTACGCGCCGGCGTCCGCGGTTCCTGCGAAGTTCAAGTTTGTGGAATCGGACATGGCGGCCGGGTCAGAGGTTGTGATGTACGGAGTGGTGGTGGGCCGCGTACGCGAGGCGATTCCTGCCGGCACAGTATTGACCACTCGCAATCTGCAGCACGACTCCAGTAGCTACACTGTTCGCAGTTTCGACTACCAATGGACCCCGCCCGAGATTTCGCGGTGGCGACACCGAACGTTCGCAGGCTATCACCGCAAAGATGGCCAGGTCGGAACGCGGAACTACTGGCTGGTGTTGCCCCTGGTTTTCTGCGAGAACAGAAATATCGAGCTCCTGCGTGACGCCTTTGAAGAGGAACTCGGTTACGGCAAGCCCAACGATTATCGTCAGCATGTCAGGGATCTGCTGATTCATCGCAAGCTCTCGAGTGCGCAGCTTGACGTGACGAAAATCGCCGCCGAATCTTCGCGGCAGTCGTCCGTTTCCCAACGTAGACGGCATCAAATTTCTTGTTCACCAGGGTGGTTGCGGCGGCACACGTCAGGATGCACGTGCGCTGTGTGGCCTGCTGGCAGGCTACATCCACAATCCCAACGTTGCCGGCGCTACCGTGTTGAGTCTCGGCTGTCAGCATGCTGAGATCTCAATGCTGCAGGAAGAATTTCGACTTCGCGATCCTGAATGTTCCAAACCCATCTTGATATTCGATCAGCAGGCCTCGGGTCTTGAATCCGCGATGCTCACCCGCGCTATCGACAAGACATTTTCTGCTCTCGAGCGGGCCAATACTGTGGGACGCTCACCCGCGCCCATCTCCGCTCTCACTATGGGACTCAAATGTGGAGGCTCCGACGGATTCTCGGGTATCTCCGCCAATCCGGCGATCGGCTATGTCTCAGATATATTGGCGACCCTCGGTGGCAAGTCGATATTGTCCGAGTTCCCGGAGTTATGCGGCGTCGAGCAAAGCCTGATAGACAGGTCCGTCAGTATTACGGCGGCAGAGCGATTCGCCGAGTTGATGACTACCTACGCAGCCCGCGCCAAGGCGGTCCATTCCGGCTTCGATATGAATCCGTCGCCTGGCAATATCAAGGACGGGCTCATCACGGATGCGATGAAGTCCGCCGGGGCAGCGCGCAAGGGTGGCGCCTCACCCGTGGTGGATGTCCTGGACTTCCCGGAATACGTAACAGCCAATGGGCTAAATCTTCTGTGTACCCCGGGGAACGACGTGGAGTGCGTGACTGCGCAAGTGGGCGCGGGCGCCAACATGGTTCTCTTTACAACCGGGCTGGGCACGCCAACCGGAAATCCCATTGCTCCGGTCATGAAGATTGCGACGAACACATTGCTCGCAAGCCGCATGTCCGACATCATCGACATCGATGCCGGAAGTATTGTTTCGGGTGACGCCACGGTGGAAGAGACTGGCTCAGCGATTCTGGATCTTGCGCTCGAAGTTGCAGGAGGCCAGAGGTTCACCAAGGCCGAGATGCTCGGGCAGAACGACTTCATTCCCTGGAAGCGCGGCGTCTCGCTCTAGCGCTAGAGCGTCTGGTGCGTCACGCTTTCCAGCGTCGTGTCCTTGACGCCCTTCGTTTGCGTGACGCTGAAGTTGCGCACGTCGTTCAAGACAAACTTCGGCACCGACGCTGACTCTGCGCTGCGGACGTGGAAGAACTCGGCGCCGTCGACATCCTGCAGTACGAAGGTCGGCCGCTCATCGGGAGAGGCGGCAACTACGCGGACGTTGGAGATGTCGATGTTCTTTGCGTGACGGATGAAGAATCCCTGCGAAGGCATGGCGCCGAACATTGCGGGGTCAGGATATGCGGCTTCCTTCTCCGGCGGTGTGAGCGCGGCCTGTTCCTTCGTACCGCCGCCTCGATGCTGAATATAGATGTTGGAGATGGTCACGTCCTCAATCGGGTGACCAGGGATTCCGCTCAGGATGCAGCCAAATTCCGAGGCGGAATTTGAGCAGACGATGTTGCTGATGTTAACTCGTCTCACAGCGCCGACCTGAGTTCCTTTTGGTCCGCGAAGTCTGCTGCCGAGCCGAATGAAGATCGGGGCCGAATTGATGTCGCGCATCGTGATGTTGGTGATCGTCATGTCTTCCAGCAGAGCTCCATCTTCGCTCTCAAGCGCCAGCCCCTGGCAACCTTCGAAGACGCAATTGGAGACCGTGGTGTTCTTGAATCCTCCATTCGACTCTGTGCCGAACTTGATGCGGCCGGTCGCGTGCATGGGGCGGTCCGAGACGAACGGCTTCCATGTTCCATCAAGCATTGTCCCAATGGCATACGCCCCGGTCACGTAGCAATTGGTGATCACCACATTCTCCGTGGCGCGGTTGTAACCCAGCGCAAAGCTGCTCTTGGGCACAATGGCATCGTCGTAGGGAGAATTGATTGAGCAGTTGGAGACGCGCACGTTGCGGCAGCAGTCGATATCCATGCCATCGCGATTGGTGTCGATTGTGAGCCCGTCGATGGTCAAATTATCTACGCCGGTCGCGAGTATGCCGAACCATCCCCCGAAGAGAATCTGAAAATCCTTCAGCAGGACGTTGTGACAAAGCTTGAGGCTGATGGCCTTATTGCCGACACCGGGTACGCCTGATTCCGGGCCGGGGCCGTAGCCCTTGCTGAGTCCGCGTCCCCAGATTCTGCCGGGACCCAGGATGGAAATATCATGCAGATTCTCGCCCCAGATGAGGCTGTCGTGCCAATGATTGTGTCCTGAATCCTGGTACTCCTCCCACGGCTGTTTGGGTTCCGGCACATCGTAGCCACCGCTCTGTCCGGCCGGCGGAGGATCGGCCGCAATGATGACGGCGCCCTGATCGAGATAGAGCGCCACGTTGCTTTTGAGATGGATGGAGTAGCACAGATAATTGCCGCCGGGAAAAACCACCGTTCCCCCGCCGCCCTTCTCCGCCGCCTCGATCGCCGCATTGATAGCCGGGGAGTCGATCGTCTTGCCATCGCCCGTCGCGCCGAAGTCGCGCACTGTCAGGTAGGCGGGCGAGTGCTTTGATGTGGACGCACTTCCTCCTGCCTGGGCTGCGAAGCCCGCCTTGGGATCAACGGCAGCGATTGCACTTCCCGCTAGTCCTGCGCCAACCATACCAATGAATGTTCTGCGATCACTCGGCTGCATGCGTAGTGCTCCTCTCAGGTCGTCGATTGGCGAGGCTACTCGGCGTGGCCGATTGTGTTATCTGTATATGCCTTCTGCAGAACGAAGAATGCTTTCTTCTTCTTGCCGTCTTCTGAGACGACTCCCTTGCGATTGTAGAAGTCCTGTATGCCGGGAAGCTCCCGCATCGGCGAACGGAAATCCATCAGCACCCACGGGCTCATGCCGCGGAGTTGAGGTATCTGGTTGAGCATGCGCAGCTGATGTTCGTAGATGTTCGCTTGGAACTCTTCAGTCCACCGCGTGCCCGCGTCTCCGTGCAGACCGGCCTTTGCGCCGCCGCCCCATTCGCTCATAATGAGCGGCTTCTCGTAGCGAATATCCCAGTGCGTCTGGTCGGCGTCCGCCGCGGTCTTTTCGTACCAGCCGATGTATTCGTTGGCGCCGATCACGTCGAGAGCGTTGCCCAGCGGATCGTCCACAATCTTTGTGTTGCCCTCTCCCCGCACCAGTAGGGCCGCGGTCACCAGCCTGTTCTGGTCCTGCTCGCGAACATCACCCGCCAGTGTTGTGAGGAATTTTGTGCGCGCGGGAGTATTCGGAGTTTCATTCGCAACCGACCACAGAATGATGGATGCCTTGTCGCGATCGCGCCGAATCTCTTCCGTCAATTGCGCTTCGGCCTTCTTCAGCACAGCGGGGTCGTCGAAGTGGCACGCCCAGTAAACCGGTATCTCTGACCAGACGAGGATACCCATGCGATCCGCAAGCCGCGTCATCCGCTCATCGTGGGGATAATGCGCCAGCCGCACATAGTTCCCGCCGAGTTCGTGGATCCAGCCGAGCAGCGTCTCTGCATCTTTCTCGCTGTATGCGCGGCCCGTTCTATACGGAGCCTCTGCGTGGACGCTCATGCCCTTCAGGAAGATTGGCTTGCCATTCAGCAGGATCTGTGTGCCTCGCACCTCGATCGTGCGGAAACCCATGTCGTCTTCAAGCTTGTCCGCTCCACTCTCGATGGTCACGTGATAGAGCTTCGGAGTCTGCGGCGACCACAACTGCAGTTTGCTGTCTTGGAGAAGAATTTGTGCCTTGCCATCCGCACCAATGGCGCCGGTTGCAGTCGTGCTGTCCGCGACGCTCACCTTGACTGGAGATCCGGCGGGCGCACCCTCAACATGGACCCAGCCTTCAATGGTGTTTGCGGTGCCACGCTTCAAATGCAGATCGAATGCATCAATGTAATGCTCAGGAGTTTCGAACAGATATACGTCGCGCGTGAGTCCACCGTAGTTCCACCAGTCCGTCTTGATGGTGGGGATGCCATCCGGAAGCCGCGTGTTGTCCACAGCGATGACAGCGAAGTTGTCGCCGTCTTTGAGCGCCCCGGTAACTTCGCAATCGAATCCGGTGAAGCCGCCTTCGTGTTCGCAAATCTTGATCGTGTTTACCCAAATATACGAGCGATAGTTCGCCGCTCCGATATGCAGGAAGACGCGCTTGCCGGCGCTCTTCTTGTAGGTGAAATCCTTCTCGTACCAGATTGTCCCCTCGTAGAACATGAGAGATTCACGCTGAGTGTTCCAGTCTCCGGGAACCTGCAGGGTGGGCGACTTCGCGAAGCTGTATTCCACTAACTGGCTGGGACTGGACTGCTTGGCGTTCATCGCATAGCCGTCGTTGCGGGCGTGGCCGTGAAAGTCGAATAGCCCGGTCTGATAGGGATCGATGATCGCGTGCCACGGGCCGTCTAGGCTCGTTTGGGTGCGATGGTCCGCGGCCGCGAGCACTGTGGGCGCCTGTTCCTTCGAGGCCTGCGCAAGGACGCAGATGGCCATTGACAAGACGGCAAAGGTGCACATTGCGAATCGCATAAGACTGCTCCGCCGGTTAGCAATTCTCACTGCGAAGCAGAGCCACGGTTCATATCGGATCATCCAAATCTCCTGACAGAGAGCGATTCGTAGCCGTCGTCGACTTCACGGCGTCGAGACCAACCGAAGTTTGCTCAAGTTGACCATTGTAGCGCGCCCGTACGGCGCGCGACGTTAGTCTTTCGTGCCCTGTGTGAGGAAGAAGTAGACGGCTGGGGTAACTACCAGCGAAAGCAACATAGAGACGGTGACTCCGCCAATGACCGCGATGGCAAGGGGCTGCAGCATTTGCGAGCCTGCACCAAGCGCGAGAGCCAGCGGCAGCATGCCCGTTACCGCGGCGAGGGCGGTCATAACGATGGGACGCAGACGGCGTTGCGCGGCCTCCAGCATGGCGTCGCGGCTGTTCATGCCCAGCGCCCTGAACTTCTGATCCGCGTCCAACAGCAGAATGCCGTTCTTCGCCACGATGCCGATCACCATGATGACGCCCATGAAGGAGGCTACGTTGAAGGTGCATCGCGTGATCAGCAGCGCTAACACAACGCCCGAGGTCGACAGCAGGGAAGAGACAAGGATCGCGATCGGGGCAAAGAAGTTGCGAAACTCCGCCAGCAAAACGCCAAAGACAAGGATCAGGGCCAGCACCAACACCTGCAGCAGCTCGCGAAAGGACTTCTGCTGTTCTTCATAGGTCCCGCCGTACACCACTCGAACTGCAGCCGGCAGGTGCATATCCGTCACCGATTGCTGCACTCGCTTGATCGAGGAGCCGAGATCCGAGCCCTCCAGCCTTCCCGTGACCAGCACTGTGCGAACCAGATTCTCACGATAGATCTCGTTCTGCGGCGGTAGTTGCTGGACTTGCGCAACTGTACCCAGGGTCGCGGTGTGGCCGCTCGTAGAGTTGATAACCGTGTTCTGAATCGCGTCGAGAGAGCTGCGGTGACTATCGTCGTAGCGTACTCGCACAGTATAAGGACGGCCGTTCTGGATGATGGGAGTCGCAGCCTCGGCGCCTCCAATAATTGCCGCCGCGTCCGTCGCGACTTCATCTGGAGTAAAGCCGAGCCGCCCAGCAATGGCAGGGTTAACCTGGAAACTGGTGGCCGGGCCGCTGATGGTATTGTCCACGCCATTTAAAACATCGACCACACCCGCCTGCTTGCTGATCGTAGAAGCGATTCGCGGCGCAAGAGTATTCAGTAACTCTGCATTGCCAGACGACAACTTGATCTGGATTGGTTCAGGAGCGTTGGAAAGATCGCCGATCATGTCCTGCAATATCTGGACGAACTCGATATCCAGCGCCGGCTCCGCAGCCTTCACCTTTCCGCGTACATCTGAAATAACTTCGTCGATGCCCCGGTCGCGTTTCGACTTCAGCTTCACGGTGAAGTCACCACGGTTTGCTTCGGTCACGGCCGCCAGACCCATCTGCAGGCCGGTACGCCGCGAGATGCTTTCGACCTCCGGAGTGGCGCGCAGGATTCTCTCAACGTGCCTCAGCATGCGATCCGTCTCCGTTAGAGACGTACCGGCAGGGCTCAGGTAGTCGAGGATGAAGCCGCCTTCGTCCATCTCGGGTAACAAGTCAGATCCCAGCGCATGGTAAGCAAAATACGTGCCGACGATGAGTACCAGGCAGGTGATGCCGAGCGCCAACGGCTTGGCGATGGCCCACGAGAGCGCTGCTGCATGCCACTCAAGTATTCGCTTCATGAAGCCAGTCTGCTTCTCCGGTTCATGCATCAGCTTCAGCAATTCTTCCTTATCGTCGCTGGCGCGGCTCTTCGCGGAAGGCGCGGAGGAAGCTTCGTCTTCATGAGTACCGCGGCGCAGCAGCACCAGGCTCAGGCTCGGCGTCCACGTCAGCGCCAGCAACAGCGAGGTCAGCAGCGCAAAGGTCATGGTGATGGCGAGCGCGCGAAAGAAGGTGCCGGTAACTCCAGTGACAGCAACCAGCGGCAGGAAGACGACAATGGGCGTTATCGTCGACCCAACCAGCGGAATCGTGATCTCGTGAAGGGCTTTGCGCACAGCTTCGACGCGGGATTCGCCTGCGTCACGATGGAGCACGATGTTTTCCACGACCACGATCGCGTCGTCGATCACAAGGCCAACCGCGGCAGCCAATCCGCCAAGCGTCATGAGGTTGAAGCTTTGCCCGGTCAGCTTAAGAAAGACGAATGTTACGAGGATAGTCACCGGAATGACCAGCCCCGCTACCAAAGAGGAAGTCCAGTCGCGGAGGAAGAAAACAATAATGACGGTGGCGAGCAGAATGCCGATCAGAATAGCGTCGCGCACGCTCGCGATACTTTCGCGAACCAGTGTGGACTGATCGTAGAAGGGGCGGAACTCCACGCCAGCGGGCAGGTTCTTCTTCAGCCGCTCTACTTCGGCGGAGACTTCGTCTGCCACCGCGACCGTGTTGCTTGAGGGCTGGCGGGCGATGTTCAACAGCACGGCAGGCTTGCCCTCGGCGGAGACAATCTCATACACGGGCATGGTTGCCGCAGTCACCTCTGCCACGTCGCCAATGCGCACCGGAACGCCCGTCGCGGTCGTCTTCACTACTACCTGCGCCAACTCCTCCGCGTTGTGTACCTGCGCGCCCACGAGCCCCAGGATGAGTTCATGATTCGCCTCGTAGAGGCCGGGCGAGTCAATCATGTTCGTGCGGCGGATGGCGTCCAGCAGATCGGTGACTGTCACGCCGCTCGCCAGCAGCTTTGCCGGGCTGGGAATAACGTGTACCTCCGGAACCTTGCCTCCCTGCACGTTCACCGTGCTCACGCCTTGAAGCCGGTTGAGAGGAGGACGCAGATCGTAGGTCGCAATCTCCCATAACCTCGTCTGCGAAACTGTGTCAGAGGTGAGGCTGTAGCCGAGAATCGGAAACGTCGCGAAGGTGAGCCTGTTGGTGGTGATGCGAACTGTCGCGGGTAGTTCCTGCTGCACCTTTGAGACGGCCGCATCAACCAGTTGCAGCGTGTGGAACATGTCCACGTTCCAATTGAAGAAGAGGCTCACTTCAGCGGTGCCGCGGCTGGTTGTGGAGCGCACGGTCTCCAATCCGGGAACGCTGTTGATGGCGTCCTCGATCGGCTTGGTGATGGTGACCTGCATCTGCTCCACCGGCATAACGCCGTTGTCCACGCCGATTACCACACGCGGAAAATTCGTCTCAGGAAAGACGGAAATCGGAACCTTGAACGCGAGATACATCCCCGCGATGGCCAGCGTGATAGTGAAGAAAAATATCGTGCGTTTGTGCCGCGCCATCCAGAAGGATGCTGGCGCGGAGTCTTCACCGCCTGTCGCTGCGTCAGGTTGGACCGGTGTCAGAGGCGCCGACATTTACTCTGCTCCTCCGCCGGCCTTGGATCCGCCCGCGTCCTTTTCCATCTCTTCAGCCGTAACGACCTTCACCTTCGTGCCGTCGTCCATGCCGTAAGAACCGGTCGTCACAACCTGTTCGCCGGGCTTCAGTCCGCTGAGAATCTGCACCAGACCGCCGTCCTCGATGCCAGTATCGACCACGCGCTGATGTGCCACGCCTGCATCGATCACCAGAACTGACTTCTTTCCCTCGGTGCTTGTGGAAACCGACGCGGCCGGGACCACCAGTGCTTCGTTTACAGTGTTGCCGGTAATAGAGACCTTCGCCGGGGTACCAGCCTTAAGTGCACCTTTGCCGTTCTCAATGCGCACCCACACCTCGAGTGTCGTACTGCCGGGATCCAGCGCGGGACTGATCAGCGTCACCTTGCCGGTGACAGGCTCGTCTACGCCGGCGACGGTCACCTGGGCCGCTGCGCCCACTTTCAGCCGCTGCGCCTGCGCCTGTGGCAGATGCAGCTTCGCCAGTAATGCCGACGTGTCCATCACGGTCAACAGGGGAGCACCCGCCGCCGCCGTCTCACCCGCGTAGAGCGGACGATCCGTAACGACGCCGTTGATGGGGCTCCGAATCTCGGAGTAGTCCAGCTGTGCCTTCGCTCCCATGTACTTGCCTTCGGCGGAATCGAGTTGCCCCTTCGCTGCCTTCAGGGCGGCTTCGTGACTCACGGACTTCATCGATGCCAGGTGTTGTTCGGCCATATCGTAGGCGGCCTTTGCCTGCACCTGGTTCGCTCTTGCTGTGTCCAGATCGCGCCCCGGGATAGCACCTTCCTTGAAGAGCGTCTGGCGATTGTCGTAAACCTTTTGCGCCACTTCCAGGTTCGCCTTCGCCTGGTTGAAATCCGATTCTGCCTTCTGATAATCCTCCGGCACCTGCGCCTTCGTGGTCGTCTGGTAAGTGGCAAGCGCCTGATCGTAGCTGCCGCGGTTGTCCATCGATGCCGCTTCGAGATCGCGATTCTCAAGCACGGCGAGCAACTCGCCTTTCTTCACATGGGCGCCACGCTGCACGAGGAATTTGCGCACGGGTGCGGTAAACTTCGGCGCGATCGCCGCCTGAGCAAGTGGAAAGAGCACAGCGTCCGCCGTAATGTGCTCTGAGATGGCCTGCTGCATCGCAGTCGTCGCCTCCACGTTCACCACTGGCGTCGACGTCTCTTCCTTCGCCTTGCATCCTGCGGCGAACACAAATAGGCAGAGACTAGCTGCCATAGCCGAGCGCGTGCGCCGCGGGTTCTTCACTCCGAGTCTCCTCATCGAAAAAACTTCGTCTTTCTTCACGGCATATTCCCGGTTAAAGTCTGCAGATTTGCCAGCGCCAGCCTATAGCGCACAATTCCATCCGCGTGTGAGTTCTCCGCTGCAGTCAGCGCGTTCTGTGCGTCCACCACTTCCAGCACGGTTCCATCTCCCGCACTGTAGCGGAGCTTGGTTAGGCGAAGGCTTTCGCGCGCTGTGTCCACACTTTCCTGCAGTGAGGTGAGCGCGTCGCTGGCTGTGCGCGTCTCAGCGTATAGTTCTTCGAGTTGCGCCAGCAGTCGTCGTTGCGCAAAGCTCAACGCAGTCTTTGCGGCAGTTCGCCGCAGCTCGCTTTGCTTCACGCGATCGTGCGTGGCCAGCCAATCCCAGATGGGAAGATCGAGCGTAGCGCTGGCGGAGTAGCCAAGATTACGAATGCCCTCCGAGCCATTGGTTGCAAACTGCGGCGCGTCGATGCCATAGGTGTAGTTCAGCGCCAGGCTTGGCAGGTAGCCAGCCCGCGATAGGGTCACATCCTCGTCGGCGGCGTGAACCGCGGCCAGCGCGCTCCTCAGCTCAGGGTTATTTTGTGCTGCCGCAGCATCTACCTCTGCCCGCAGAGGCGGGGCGGGAGGCGTGGCTGTGTCGTCCGCCAGCGTGAATGGAGTGCGTGGATCAGGGAAGAGCAGCACTCCGAGATCAAGGCGCGCCTTTTGTGCCGCCAGTGTTGCGTCGGCCTGATCGCGCTCTCGTTGCTGCTGCTGCAGCGTGGCCTTCACCACGTCTGCGTGCGCCACTTCGCCTCCCCCTTCAAGTTGCTTTGAGAGCGAGTGGAAATCTTGCGCCTCAATTGCGGATCGGCTAGCCACCTTGAGCCTCTGGTCAGCGGCAAGCAATGCGTAGTACGCATTCACTACCGACACGATTAGCCCTCGGCGAGCAATCTCCCTCTCCGCCTGCGACTGAGCTGAGAGCGCCCCAGAGCGCCGGTAGGCTGCCACCTGGTCCAGCCCGATCACCTCATTTACCTGGCCCTGGCTCATGTATTCGCGAACCGCGTTGTTGGCGATAAATTTCGGAGTCTGTTGCAGACCTGGCCTCTCCGCCGCATTGATGGCGCCGTTGGGCTGCGTGTACAAATACTGGTTGTGGTAGATGACGTTGGGCAGCAACGCCGCAAGAGCGATGGAGCGGTCGAGCGCGGCACTTCCCTGGTCCGCGACCGCACTCGCGTAGACGGGGTCATTCAACTGGGCGCGGTGGATCGCTTCGTCCAGTGTGATCACGATGGGAGCGGCTGCCGTGTTGCTCTGCTCGGGAGCTACCACCTGCCCGCTGGCTCCAATGCCAGACACAATCAGCAGAACAGCCATCACCAACCATGAGCAATCTTTCACCAGAGGCATTCCGGCACCGTGCGCCCTCTTCTGCTGTAACTCATTCAAAACAGTACTTCCTCAGTCAGACGAATTCAGCCGACAATATGGTTTCAATACTCTTCCCGTCCAATGTACATCGGTTGGTTCGGGTCGGTCCGATTCAAGCGTAGGGCAGCCACATGAAGATTTCCTGAAAAGCTTCTTTACATCCCCGCGAGCAGGAATCAACATCTCAACCAGTGCAGTCCCAGCGACAATCGCAGTTAAGGAGCAATCATGGATACAGCTAAGTTTTGGGCGGCTTTTACGGTAGGCGTTCTGGCCGGCGCCGCCGTGGCGCTCATCTGCGCTCCGCAATCGGGCGCGAAGACGCGCAAGCAGTTGAAGCGCAAATTCGACGATGCCACTGACTATGTGAAGGATGTGGGCGGAGACCTTGGCGATCGCGCCGGCGATGCCGTTAATCGCGGACGCGATGTAGTGGACGACCTCGTCAGCTCCGCGCAGAAGGCAGCGCAGAATGCTGCCAAACGCGTTGGAGATATGGTCTAGCAGGTTTACTCAGAGCAAAAACAAAGGCCCTGTCCGCGGACAGGGCCTTTCGTTTTCACAGCTAGCGCTAGTTGCTGAAGAGCAGAGTCCCGACTGACTTCGTCTCTTCGCCCACGCTGCTGACAGAGCGGTAGAAGAGTTGGTTGTTTTCCAGGTACACCTCGAGGAACGCCGGGCGCTCGGTGATGCCACCGGCGATCAGCGCCTCTGAGAGCGGGTCCTCGACGTAGCGCTGCAAGGCGCGGCGTAGCGGACGTGCTCCATAGGTGCGGTCTACGAGCGTCTTCTCCAGGATCCACTTCTTGGCTTCGTCGGTCACCGAAATCGTGATGGCCTTCTGCGCCAGGTTGCTGTTGAGCTGCTGTACCAGCAGCTCGAGAATCTGGATCAGGTCCGCATCCGACAGCGACAGGAAGATGATCACTTCGTCCAGGCGGTTGAGGAACTCGGGGTTGAAGGTTCTCTTCACCTCGCTCTTCACCATCTCCTCGATCTTGTCCATCACCATGTCTTCGCGATCGGACTGGAAGCCGAGCCCCTGCTTCTTCTGCAGGTGCCGTGCGCCAATGTTCGACGTCATGATGATGATCGTGTTCTTGAAGTCGACCGTGTTGCCCAGACCGTCGGTAAGCTGGCCGTCCTCGAAATACCTGCAGCAGGATGTTGAATACGTCCGGGTGCGCCTTCTCGATTTCATCCAGCAGTACAACGGAGTAAGGCGACCGCTTCACGCGTTCCGTAAGCTGTCCACCCTCCTCGTAGCCCACGTAGCCCGGAGGCGAACCGATGAGCTTGGACACCGAGTGCTTCTCCATGAACTCCGACATATCGAAGCGGATGAGCGCCTTCTCGCTGCCGAAGAGGAACTGCGCCAGCGTGCGCGCCATCTCCGTTTTGCCGACGCCGGTCGGTCCCAGGAAGAGGAACGAGCCGATAGGCCGTGCAGGATTCTTCAAGCCTGCGCGCGAGCGGCGGATAGCCCGAGCCAGCGCCGAGATTGCCTTGTCCTGCGAAATAACCCGCCTGTGAAGCTCTTCTTCCACGCGCAGCAGCTTCTGGGTCTCTTCTTCCTTGATCGACGTGATGGGCACGCCCGTCCAGCGGCTCACAACATCTTCAATGTCCTCGCGGCCAACGATGCCTGCCGTCGAGTCGTCAAGATGATACTTGTCGCGCAGCGCCCGCAGATTCTCGCGTTCCTTGCGTTCCTCGTCGGAGTAGAAGCGCGCCTTCTCGAATTCGTGGTTCGCGATGGCGTTCTCCATGCGGTGAACAATGAACTTGATGCGCTTCTGCACCTCGGTGATCTCTTCGGGCAGGGAAGTCTGGCGCAGCTTCACGCGTGCTCCCGCTTCGTCGATCAAATCGATAGCCTTGTCCGGCAGAAAGCGATCCGGAATATAGCGATTCGAATGCGACACGGCAAAGATGATCGAATCATCCGTGTAGCTGACCGCGTGAAACTTCTCGTAGCGGTCCTTGATGCCCATGATGATGCTGATCGCGTCTTCCTCGTTCGGCGGAGGAACCTTTACCGCCTGGAAGCGGCGTTCAAGCGATCGATCCTTCTCAATCGACTTGCGGTACTCGGCCGGTGTGGTGGCGCCGATGCACTGGATCTCGCCACGGGAGAGCGCAGGCTTCAGGATGTTGGCGGCATCCAGCGAACCTTCCGCCGATCCCGCGCCCACCAGCGTGTGCAATTCATCGATGAAGATGATGGAATTCTGGTTCTCCATCAACTCCTTCATGATGGTCTTCAGGCGCTCTTCAAACTGCCCGCGATACTTTGTTCCGGCCACGATCAACGACAGATCCAGCGCCAGCACCCGCTTGTCAGCCAGGAAGCTGGGCACTTCGCCGTCAGCGATCTTCTGTGCCAGACCTTCCACGATGGCCGTCTTGCCAACGCCCGGCTCGCCAATCAGCACTGGATTGTTCTTGGTGCGGCGGCACAGAATCTGGATCACGCGCTCGAGCTCCAGATCGCGTCCAACCAGCGGATCAAGCTGGTTATCCATTGCCGATTGCGTCAAATCGCGCGAGAACTCGGCCAGAAGACTCGACTCGCGATTCCTTGCCGAGGGCGGCGCCTTCTCCTGCGTGGCCCTCGCCAGTTCTTCGCGAATCGCCAACAACTTCAGACCGCGCTCGTGCAGAATCTCCGCGGCAAAGCATTTTTCCTCACGCAACAAGCCCAAAAGCAGATGTTCGGTACCAATGTGTTTGTGAGAGAGACGCTCGGCTTCCTCCGCGGCATATGCGAGCACACGCTTGCACTCATTCGAGAGAGGCAGGTCGACGGATGTCGATACCTTCTCGCGAATCGTCGTGTGACCCTCAATCTGCTTGCGAATGGATTCTACCGAAGCATGGGAGCGGAGAAAGCGGTTGGTCAGCGCCTTGTCCTCGCGCAGAAGGCCAAGCAGCAAGTGCTCGGTCTCAATGTACGGGGAGCCAAACTGGCTGGCCTCATACCTCGCGAAGAAAATCACGCGACGTGCCTTTTCTGTATACCGTTCGAACATGTTCCCCCTTCACACCAAGCCTGCTCTGCCATCGATTCTCGCCGGCATCTTACCCTGCGAAAACGCCTCCAGCAGCGAAGACTTCATTTCTCCTCCGTCTCTCCGCGACCCGGCTACTTCGCTCAAAAGAGACTCTTTAGGCTGGTTACCGGTTGCCTGAATCAGCGCTTCCGGGTCTCTCTCCATGGAGAAGGCACCCCATGTTCGGACTGTCTCCCAACCTGCCTGCCCTGCATCCTTTTGTCTACTTAAGACGCAGTTCGAACAAAAACGGTTCAAAGTACGATTTGCTCCGCCTCAAACGCTTGACGGAATGACTTCTTCGATCTGGCCCTTGTCCAGACGCAAAACCCTGGAACATCGCCGAGCCAGGGCAAGATTGTGAGTGACCAGCACGGAGGTCAATCCGTGGCTGTGGTGCAGACGCTCGATCAGGCTGAAGACCACGTCTGCGGTCTGACCGTCCAGATCGCCGGTGGGTTCGTCGGCCAGCAGTAGTTTCGGTTCGGTGACCAGCGCACGGGCCAGCGAAACACGCTGCTGTTCGCCGCCGGAAAGCTCTCCCGCGCGGTGACTTGCCCGATCCTCCAGGTCCACTTCAGCCAACCACTTCTCCGCACTTCTGAAGGCGGCCGCCTTCCGCTCGCCTCGGGCCAGAAGAGGCAAAGCTACGTTCTCAATTGCCGTAAATTCGGGCAAAAGTAGTGAAATTGCCAAACGTAGCCAATTTCGCGGTTGCGAAATATCGCTGCCTGCTTGGCCGACAACGATGAAAGTTGATTTGAGGCGCAGTATACGTCACCGCCAGAGGGCCTATCAAGCGCTCCCAGCATGTGCAAAAGTGTGCTTTTCCCGGTGCCGGATTGCCCGACGATCGCCATCAGGTCGCCCGCACGAACGTCGAAGCTAACCCCATCAAATAGAACAAGTTTCCCGCGTCCGGTGACGTATTCCTTGCGCAGGTCGACTACCCGCACCAGAGAAGCACCCACTTCCGCTCGCTCTGCGCCGCTTACCGATAACCCGGACAAGGTGGGGCCACCATGTTGCGGGCCGGCTTGAAGTGGCGATTCGACGGGGAAACTCTCCATACCTACATCTATCATCTCGCAGCGCAGAAGTCGCTACAACAGTAGTCACCAGGGGTTTGGCCAACAGTGCACACTGGGGAACCCAATGAGGTTCCAAATCGAGCGAAAATGGGTCAATTTTGCGCACTTATAGCGCGCAAAAACATCACTTATTGGCACCGAAAAGGGCACTTAGGAGTGCAAATTCGCGCGTTTATTCGTAGCGCAGCGCCTCGGCGGGGAGCACCTTCGGGCGGCTGAGGCGGAAGGATAAAGCGTCGCCAGCAGCGAAATGCCGAAGGGACACTGCAGCCACGATCACGCCATCGATCCAGCGTGGAGCGAAGGGCAGGTAGTCGATCGAGTAAACCTCTGCCGACAGGTGGATGAAGCGGTAGTGGCCGCCAATCCACGCCAGGGCATATCCCAGCGCCAACCCGATCACCGTGCCCAGCACGCTGATCAGCAAACCCTGCATCAGGAAGATCCGGCGGATCTGTGCCGGCTGCACTCCGAAGGACATCAGACTGCGATGTCACGAGTCTTTTCCATCACCATCATGGTGAGCGCGATAAGAATGTTCAGCGCGGCCACGCAGACGATGAGGCCGATCACGATGAATGTGACGATCTGCTCCAGGCGCAGGGCGCGGAAGAGTTCGCGGTTCTGCTCCATCCAGTTCGTTGTCAGAAAACCGGGTCCGGCTGCAGTCTCGATCTCCGCGCCCACGCGGTCGGCGTGATACATGTCATCCACTTTGAAGGAGATGACGGAGACCAGGTCCGGCTCGCCGAAGAGCGCCTGGGCATCGCGCAATCGCAGAAAGGCCATGCTCGGAGTCGTACTGATAGAAGCCCGAGTGGAAGATTCCCGCCATGCGGAAGCGCTGATATTTGGGAACAATGCCGAGCGGCGTCAGTTCACCCTGCGGACTGGTCACCATGACAGACGAGCCCACCTTGGCATCGAGCGTATCGGCCAGATCGTAGCCGATCAGCAGGGGAGGTTCGGGCGCGATTGGAGGGAGAGTCATTCGCATCAGGGGACTCTTCACTTCTGCCAAGTGGAGCGACGCTGCCCATGGTGACTTCGTCGAGCAAGATCGCTGACGGTGCGTTCTTGTGCGGGAAGGATGCCTTTGACAGAGCCCCGCCCGAACGAGCGCCACGCGATATCGAGCACCTGTCCGTAGAGTCCCGGAGCGGCGGCGGTTACATGGGGCAGTTGACGCAGCCGATCGCGGTAAGCGCGCGCCAGTCGCGAATGCCGTCGCTCTGGACGCGCATCAGTTCGACGTGCGCGGTTGAGCCCAGCAGGCGATCCTGCAGGTCGCGGCGCATGCCGTTGGTGATGGCGAGCGCAACGATCAGCGATGCGACTCCCGCAGCCACGCCGGCAATCGAGATGGCGGTGATGACTGCCGACCACCGCCTGTCGCCGCTTGGCCCGCAGGTATCTCGCCGCAATGAAGAGTTCAAAGCGCATGTTTCTCAGGCGTTCCTCGGCTTACTCCAATTCAACATGCAGGCAGGCACTAGCGCACAACGATCTTTGCGCGACGAACCATTGTCGCGCCGGTCATACACGCGAACGGTGAGTATGTGTTCGCGCGCAGGCGGCACAGTCTTCTCATCGGTTGGCAAGGGCGCGCGGAAGTCATAGCGTTCGTGCAGCGAGTCAGACAGAGCACCCACCGGCTCCAGATATTGCCACGGCCCCGCGTCCACGAGTACTCCGCTGCGCAATCGGAGTCGGCGTTGTCAGCCGCCTCAAGCGTCGCGTGGATGCATGGGGCCCTCCAGCTTTGCTGTCAAGCCCGAGACGTACGGGAGGCGCGGTATCGACCAGGAATCGATCGCTGATCCGGTCACCCGTCAATCGCTTCGCCCGGAGTGTGCGAGGGTGCATCGCTGGCCACAATCTTCGATGCGGTATACTACCGTCTGGCAAGTGGATGTATCGAATGAGAGATAGCGATCCGTCACGTTGCGCTTTAGTAACAGCCACGGTTGATCGTCGTCGCCCGGTAGTAAATATCGAAGCTCAGGTCGTCGCCGTTGTCGTCGTGTGCCGACCAGCGCGCCGTGATGGCAGTACGATCCTTCTGCGCGGTCAGTGCTGCGGTACCCGGGTCGGAGGGAAAGTTGATGCTGTTGTTTTGCGCCGAGGGGAAGTAATCGAGACGGTAGTCGGAGGCTGCGGCAACGATTGCGGACTTAACGCGCGCTCCCTGCTGCACCACGATTTCGTCCACCACCGGAGCCACGTTCACCGGCAGATAATTCACCGTGACTCCACCGATTACGAGCGCCGGGACGCATCACCGCTTTCCATTGCACAAAGCGTGCCGACGGAACACCGAGTCGTCGCCTGCTCCATCGTCACACGTTCGCCACGGGCTCCAGTTGCGCTCCGGATTTTCGACGTTGCCGCTTCTCGCATAGAGGTCGAATTTACCCTGCGGTCGCATCCTCCGACTTCTGCGCGACCCCAGCGTGAGAACAGTCCGGCATCGTAGACCTCGCTTTGATAATCTGCCTTCGGCAGCTGACGCCGTGTTCATGCGGTAGAGCTTGCCAGTGTTGCTGGTCGCAATGTAGAAACCGCCGGGTGCGTCGGCGAATCCAACGGCCTGCGCCAGCCTTCAGGTGTGCGATGTCGGCAAAGCTGCTCACCGAATCAATACGGTAGATCGCGGCCACGATTGCCGGTGGCGGCCAGCAGGCCGTGCGGGCGTGGAGCGCAGGGAGTACACGATGTCGTCGCGGCTCGACCAGAAGCGAATGCGGAGCTCCCGATGGCGGGGATTTCGAAGATCTCAGTGCCATCGGGAATCATCGTGTTGCCGTTGAAGGTCTGGATCGATCCCGGCTGCACAATCGTGATCGTCGTGTTCACCGTGGCGACGCCCTGCACCGGCAGCGGCGGCAGGTTGATTGCGGCTCTTGTCACCCACGTTGGCCGCATATACGGTTCCCGCCGCAGTGATGGCCACGGCGGTAATCTCGCGGCGCGGCGCGTCATACAAAACAAAGCCTTGTGCCCGCTTTGTCGATGCGATAGACGAGTCCGCTGCCGTCCGATCCGGCAATCAGGCTGCCGTCGGGCGCAAATGCCAGGCAGCGAATGTGCGGCTCGTCGCTCTGTGAAAAACAGCTCGGCCTTGGTGGTGGGCTTGGCCGGATCCCAACGATAGATCGCGCCCGGACCACCCGCGGCGATATATAGCCGGCCTTGCGCATCGAAGGCCATGTCCCAGATGTAGCGAGGCTTCTCCTCGGTCGTCTCCGGGTCGAAGATCACCTTGGCGGTGTCATCGTTCTCAGGCGCGCCAGCCTTGGAGTGCGCCGCGTCGAGCCGATAGATTTTGCCCTTGGGCAGGGTGGCTGCGTAGACCGCTCCATCGGGCCCGACGCGCACCGATTGGACCGACAAATCTTTCGTTTCAAAGAGGGTAGTGGATTTGCCGTCGAGGTCGATCTTGAGGACCGCTGCTGGCGCTCCTGTCCCCAGGTAGGCGTTGCCTGCATGGTCTGAGCTTATCGACCAGACGTATGTCGAGGGCGTCATCAGCACCTCGCGCTCTTCGCTGCCCGGCTTCAAGCAAGCCGTCGCTGCGAATGACCACGGACTGCGGGGTGCCCTTCTGAAATTCGTCGAAGCGCGACTGGGTCCATTGCCGGGTGCCCTGCGCAAGAACCGACGCGGGCATAGCCAGGGCAGCGGTGACGAGGAGGAGGGCGGGGAAGGGGAAGCGTCGCATCATGCTCATTCGAGTCTACTAGAGCAATCTTGTCGAGCGAGAGAATGGTCGATGGGCTCGAATGAAAATGGGCCGCGGCAATTTCTGCCGCGACCCGTTCATTGAAGCGTAGGTTGCTAGTTCGCCAATACGGCGCGGTAGCGGACGTGGTTTTTCTTCACGCGGGCGATCGCGTCGTTCACCTTTGCCATGGCAAAGCGCTCGGTCTTGGCCT
Organism: uncultured Acidobacteriaceae bacterium; assembly: GCA_963849505.1. Lineage (GTDB taxonomy): Bacteria > Acidobacteriota > Terriglobia > Terriglobales > Acidobacteriaceae > JANXZS01. The sequence continues at coordinate 174,836 of CAWKHY010000001.1, forward strand.
GTACGCCGTGACGCGCCGCGACATCGAGCATCTCTCGCATCAGCAGCGGACTTCCGATGGGGCTGCCGGTGATGCTCTTCTGTCCCGCGATCAAGCGGGAAGAGCGGCAGGGTCGCGGGCTTGTCAGGAACGCCGACGAAGCAGAGCGTTCCCATGGGGCGCAGTGCCGGCAAGGTAGGCAGACCAATCCTGTTCCGCGTTGACGGTCGAGATGATGAAGTCGAAGGAACCCGCCAGAGCCTTAAGGGCCTTGGTTTCGCGCGTATTGACGAAGTTATGCGCACCCAGCGCAAGCGCTTCAGCTTCCTTTGAGGCGGAGGTGGAGAAGGCGGTAACCTCAGCTCCGAAAGCGCGCGCAAACTGCAGCGCCAGATGGCCCAGGCCGCCGATGCCCACAATGCCTACGCGAGACGAAGGGTTCACTCCGTGCGTGCGAATCGGGTTGTAGACGGTAATGCCGCCGCACAGTCAGCGGAGCGGCGTTTTCGCTCTCCAGCTTCTCCGGGATCGGGATGACGAAGCGGGCATTGACGCGGACAGCGTCTGGCATAGCCGCCATTCCGATGCACACACGTGCCCTGGCTTTGCGCGCAGAGATTCTCCTTGCCCTGCAGGCACCATTCGCATATCGCCGCAGCGATTCGATTGCCAGCCCACGCCCACGCGCTGCCCCACCGAGAGGGTGGTTCACTTCGGAACCCACGGCCGAGATTTTGCCTACGATCTCGTGGCCGGGAATAAACGGAAACTCGCTGATTCCCCAGTCGTTGTTAATCAGGTGAATATCGCTGTGGCAGATGCCGCAGTGGGAGATCTGAATCTCGACGTCGTTCGGCTTCAGAGTGCCGGGTGAATATTTATACGGCAGTAGTTCAGCACCGGCAGCGTGCGCAGCGTATCCATTTATCGAACCCATTCAGTTTTTCCAGCCCCTCAAATTGAATTGTTCAGTCAGGCAAATCGGAGGACTTGCCGTAACCTTACAGCAAGAGACGGTGCCTAACTAATCAATGCGTAGGGAAATAACTTGCTGACCTGAGAGTACGGCATCGACTCCTACTGATGTTACCGGAATCGCCGATTCTCCGTTCAGTGTCATTTCCTGTGAGTTTCTGCAACGGTTCGAGCACGTTGGCCATGGAGATGGGCAGTTCCGGCAAGAGTGCGACCTTCAAGGCCGCCTGAGCGGCAGGGGTCGAGCAGCGTTACGTATAGCCGGTCATTGGCGCGGAGCCCGTTCAATCTGGGCGATGGTAGCGTTTAGATCCAGTGGCTTACCGCCGGGACGGGGGGCTGGGTGACGCGGTCAAGCGCTCGCTCCGTCGCTCACCAGCAGACGCAGGGGGCCATCCGGCAGCGACGCCGGAAGTGCGATCGGGATGCGAAGGTTCTTCGCAGAGCCGCGATAGGGGCGCACCGTCGCTTCCACGGTAATGGTCTCGCCTGCATGCACATCGGTGCTCGATGTGCGCGCGCCCTCCAGCTGCATCGTTCTGCGCTCGGGAACGGCCTCGACGTTCGAGACGTCACGCTGCGGATCGATCGCCAGTCGGGTGCTGATTGCTGTAGATGCGGGCAAAGCGCTCGCGCCACCATGAGTGCCGCGCCGAGATTCGCGCCCTGGTTTCCGCGGGAGCCACCCAGTTATCCAGCGGCATCGGCGCGAAGCCTTCGACATCAATATTGCCGCGAATATGGAAGCTGGTGTCCGCCGCCAACGCTATTGGAGTCCATGCAGCGCCTGGTAGACTGAGACCAGCACGGCAGTGGGCGTGATCTGCGGCTGGTCGATTACTTCGAAGTGAAGCACGTGCGGGCTTAACAGTTCCGTGCAGCTCGACCGTCGACCGGAACCATGCGGGCCTTCTGACCAAAGCGCCTCGAATCGCGGAGTGGCGATCCTCGGTAATTGAGCCCACCGTTTCAGTCGTGTTCACGATCTTGAAGGCGTTCATCGGAGAGGGCAGCGTGGCCAGCACCATGGCCTTGGTCATCGGCATGGAGACCAGCGCCGAACTGGGTGATGGGATGGCCGCATGCCAGCAATTGCTTCGCATCCACGTAGGTGACGGTGCAGGTGGCAGCTATCTGCAGGTCACCGCGCACCAGCAGGGCGCTGATGGCCGAGCCCGGAACAATGGGCTCAGGCTGGGGTTGGTTGGAGGCGCCTCCGCCCACTCCGGCAAGCGACATCAGGCCGGTTCCGGCGAAGCTGATCCTGCCAAATCTTCACCGCTTCGGGCATGAAGCCCGACAGGACGAGCGGCGTCTCAATCGGCACAAAGCCCTGGGAGGCGGAGACGGTGGTGGACGCCGTCTGCTGCGCCGGGTCGGAGGCGTCGCGCACTTCGAGCATCTGCTCTATCGGCGTGATGCCCGCGATGGGCTCCTTGCTGAACTCGCCAATGCGATACGAGAGCGCTCCCAGCAGCTTGCCGTCCACATAAACAGGACTGCCGCTCATCCCGGCCACCACGCCGGTGTACTCTGGTTTGGTGCCGTGAGCCGTGCCAGGATCAGGTCCTTGCCCGGTCCCAGGGCGCCGTTCAGTACTCCGAGGATCTCGACATCCATTGCTTCCGGTGTGTACCCTCAAAAACGGTGTAGGCTACTCCCCGCAGACCACGGTGAACCTGGTCCAATGGGTAAATCCCGCGGAAGAGGGTGGCAGGGCAGACTGGGATCTGCGCCGAGCAGGCTCGTCGAAACAGACGAGGCCAGCAGCGAAAATCAGGCGAGTTGTTTCCTTAATACGGTTTCGCACGTCTACAGATTAGCGGTTACCGCGGCTGCCGCATAGGGCAACGCAATCACACACTTCTGGGGTTGTTTATGATATCGGATCTTCGAAGCTTTCACTGGACACTTCGCAATTCACCGCCTGCCGTGCTTGTGCGTCTGCTTATGGCCGCAGTGAGCGCCGCCAGGCTCTTACCGGTACCCACCCTTGCGCCCAGAACGCCCCGGCCAGCCAGCAGCCACAGCAGCCGGACGACCAGGCGAATCCCGAGGCTGGCGGACCGGGCGGCGACGCTGGCTCGGTTGCCGTGCCCAAGAAGAAGGCTACGCTGACCAGCCCCCCGCTCCCGACTGAGCCGAAGGTCAGGAACCCTCCCGGGATGGGGACCTACTCCTTGCACGTCGATGTGCCGGTGGTGACCGTGGACGTCGGCGTCATTCTGCAGAAGACTCACCAGTTCGTGCCCAATCTTGCAGCAGGAGAATTTCCGCGTATTTGAAGACGGAGTGGTGCAGCCGGTGATCGGATTTCAGAGAACGCAGGCGCCCATTACCGCCGTGCTGCTGTGCGAGTTTGCCGACAACAGCTATTACTTCGTCTACGACATGCGGAATGCCGCCTACACCTTTGCGGAGCAGCTTGAAGCCGGATGATTACGTGGCGGTGATGACCTACGACATGCGCACGCAGATCCTCACCGACTTTACGCAGGATAAGCGGCAGATCTACAACGCGCTGAACTCGTTGCAGATTCCCGGCTTTAACGAGACCAATCTCTTCGACGCGCTCTACGAGGCGCTTGACCGGCTGAGCCGGGTAGAGGGTCGCAAGTACATCGTCCTGATCGCCTCGGGACGCGATACCTTCAGCAAGATCACGCTCGACAAGATTCTGCAAAAGGTGAAGAACACACCGAACGTCACGATCTTCGCGATCGGAACCGGTCAGGCTGTTCGCATCATGGCAGATGCGCATGGCATGGGGCAGATAGCACAGCTGGACTATCTGCAGGCCGACAACCAGATGAACACCTTTGCCCGCATGACGGGGGGCATCGCGTTCTTTCCGCGGTTTGCAGGCGAGATGCCGGACATCTTCCATGAGATCAACGACACGATCCGCAACCAGTACCAGCTTGTCTACAGGCCTACAAACTCGAAGCAGGACGGCACCTACCGCAAGCTGCGCGTCGAATTGGTGGACGCTGAAGGGCAGCCGTTGAAGATCCAGGACGAGAAACATCACCTGATGAAATACGACGTAATTGCCCGCGACGGCTACAAGGCAAAGCAGCAGGTGGAGTAGCTGAAGTTGTCTGATGACGGGCTCCTGTCGCAGAGCCGGGAGCGTCGTGCGCCCCCACCCGGGATGCAACGGAAGGCGACTCAAGTTAAAGTAATGAGACCGTGTTGTGCTGAACCAGCATCTCAAATGGTGCAGTGGAATGCCGGAGATTCGAGGTCGAAAGAGAGACCATGGAAGCAAGTAAAGCATTTTCAGCACTGATTCGCGGCGGAGCGGTAGTGACCCTGGCTGCATCGTCGCTCCTGTGGATGTCAGGGTGCCAGCCGTCGAAGACCGCGGCCACCAACGAGAACTACATGGCGGCGCTCAATAGCTACTATGCCGCCCACGATGAATGTCTCTTCCCCGGCGGTTTGCGCTTTCCGTATGAAGTGAGCGAGAAGGGCGGGGAAGTTGCAGGCGCTCCAGTAACGGCAAAGGGTCTGGAGGCTCTCAAGAACGCTGGAATGCTTGATCGCACGGAGGACAAGGAGTTGCAGGTCTATCGCTATGCGCATGACCGCCGCAGGCACTCGCGCTACGGCTGCGTTCTGCTATGGCCACCGCGTACTGACTTCAATCGACAGTGCCACTGAGCCGACCAAGGTTAACGGATTTCCTGAGACGCAGGTTGACTTATCACTACAAGTTGATGGATGTTCCCGTCTGGGCGAAGTCCGACGCGATTCAGGCGGTTTTCCCGGTGATGGGCAAGGTGCTGAAAGACGGCGGCGAGGGCAAGTCGAGGCTCTCGCAAACCATGGCCGGCTGGCAGGTACCGGAGTAGTTTCGAATCCGTATCAGAAAAGCAGGACCCGCGCCTCACTCTGAGGGGCGGGTCTTTTGCTTTGGTGCTGGCTGTATCTCTAGTTTTCGCGCAGACTCCGCAGTGCGGGATAGATCTTGCGGAAGACCTTGTAGCCGGCCTCATAGGCTGCTACGGCTGCAGCCTCGGGTTCGACTCGTTCGGCTACCTTGAGTGCGGTTGCGCAGGCGGCATCCGCTGAAGGCCACACCCCAATACCGACGCCTGCCAGGATCGCAGCGCCAAACGCTCCGCCCTCCTCGGCTACCAGGATCTCAGACGCGTGGTTGTAGACGCTGGCCTGAATCTTGCGCCAGAGGGGACCGCGCGCGCCTCCGCCTCCCAGCCGTACGCCCTTTACCGGGAATCCCGAGTTCGGCGAAGAGCGTGAAGGTATCGCGCAGCGAGTACGCCACTCCTTCGAGCACGGCGCGCACAAAGTGAGCCCGCGTATGGCCTGCGGTAATGCCGACAAAGGCCGCTGTTGCCTGCGAATCAAGATGCGGAGTGCGCTCGCCCAGCAGGTAGGGCGCCCAGATCAATCCGTCGCTGCCCGCGGGTATCTTCGCCGCCTCGGCGGTAAGGGTCGTCGTAGTCTGACGCCGGCCGCGAAGGTATCGCGGAACCAGCGGAAGGAGAGCCCCGCCGACTGCGTTACGCCCATCACGTGCCATCGCCCCGGTACAGCATGGCAGAAGGTGTGCAGACGGCCCTGGGGATCGCGCACAGGGCTGTCTGTGGCGGCGAAGACCACTCCAGAGGTTCCGATGGTAGCCGAGACCGATCCCGGCATCAGGATGCCCATGCCCACGGCTCCAGCGCCCTGATCGCCCGCGCCTGCGACCACCGGCGTTCCCGCGTCAAGGCCGAGGCCGGCGGCACCCGGCGCCCACCTACGTGCGCGCATACCTCGGAAGACTCGAATAGTTCCGGCAGCCACGACTCTGGAATTCCTGCGACCTTGGCCACGGTCGAGGACCAGCTCGCGATGTGTCACATCCAGCAGGAATGTTCCGGAAGCTTCCTGCACGTCCATCGCGAAAGTTCCGGTCATCCGGTAGCGAACGTAATCCTTGGGGCAGAGAATATGCGCGAATCTGCGCGAAGACCTCCGGTTCATTGCTCCTTTACCCACAGCAGCTTGGTCAGGGTGAAAGTTCGGCAGCGCCGGATTGCAGGTGAGCTCGATGAGGTGCTCTCGGCCCAGCTGCTGCGTGCAGCCAGTCGCATTGCGCGTCGGTGCGCTGATCGCACCAGATAAGCGCCGGCCGAAGAACCTTGCCGTCCTCGTCGAGCATTACCGCGCCGTGCATCTGGCCGGTGAGGCCGATAGCCTCCACGTTGGCGAGGGATTGCCGTGACCTCGCGGGCCGCTGCCAGGGCGGCGGAGATGGCCTCCTGCGTCGCTCGCCACCAGTCTTCCGGATCCTGCTCCGCCCATCCGGGCTGGGAGAACGAAAGGCCGCGTGCTCGCTGGAGGCGGAGGCGACCACCTTTACCTCATTCGTCCACGATTACCGCGCGCGTCCCGCCGGTTCCAACGTCAATTCCTAATAGCCACACATTTCGTTCTCCTAAATCGATTTTTCAAAGTCGTCGTAAAGCATACCACCGGAGGGTCGAATCCTGCTCAGATGCTTTAACTAGGGCTATACCGTATCCCCCAAAGGTGTTAGTAGGTGTCGGGAAAGCAGTTGTATGGACCGAATTGGGAAATATCGACGAGTGTAATTGCTACCAGGCAGAGCGGTAAAAATTACCAAACAGGCTATAAAATACTTACGAGGGTCCGGGATGAGACGCATTCTGATCATTGATGACGAGGATGACATCCGAGAAGTAGCCGCTCTTAGCTATGGAACTGTTTGCGCAATGGGAGTGATCAAGGCCCATGACGCAGCCGAAGGTATGGAACAGGCCACTATGGACCAGCCGGACGCCATTCTGCTGGATATGAAGATGCCGAACATTGACGGTCGAGGAACTCTCGAACTGCTCAAAGTCAAACGTACTAACTGCGCACATCCCTGTACTACTTCTTACTGCCCAGGCTCTCACTTCACAACGGAAGCAACTGGAGGCACTCCCCGTGGGGGGAGTGCTTACCAAGCCTTTCGATCCAAGGACGCTGGCGGACGATATCTCGTGGCGGCTTGGTTGGAGCCGTCCCATGCCGATACAGCCCTGCACTCCAGGGCCTGTCCGCTGGGCGGTTGCCTAGAGTTTTTTACACTTCCAAGAGGTTCTTGTCGGGCAAGAAATAGGCGACGGGTATCAAAACCAGGATACCCACCGCAAGGCGCACCGACAGGAAGGCCAGTGGTACAGCCAGCAAATACAAGCCAATAGAGAGTGCCGCCTTTGCCTGCATGCGGCGGTACTGACGTTCCAGGGCCTCGTTGCCGAGGTTGTGCTGGCAGAGCACGCTCTGCAGCCAGAAGAACGCGATACAACACAAAGCCAATTCTCCCGCATAGACCGCCACCGCGCAGCGGTGCACCATGGCTATCTCCCAGGTAGCGTGTGACGAATGGAATCAATGACATGCAGAATAGGAGAAGGTTGTTTGACCAGAGCAGGGCGGCATCCGGCCGCTTAGCCGTGCGCAGCTCGTGGTGATGGTTCACCCACATAATGGCTACCACCAGAAAGCTGAGCGCATAGGCCAGCAAGGTGGGCCAAATGGCGAGCAGGGCCGGCACGGTGGCTTCTGGGGCACCTTCAGGTCCAGGACCATGATGGTAAGGATGATGGCGATCACGCCGTCGCTGAAGGCTTCCACACGTCCCATAGGCTGTGCTCCGTTCTGGAGCATAACAAAAGTGATCTAGAGGGCGGGAGCCAGCAGGCGCAGCAGGAAGAAAATTGCCACACCGGCAAAGAAGATCAGCGCCATGCGAATGCCGGGCTCGCGGTTCACTTCCGGCACGAGGTCGGTGGCGGCCACGTAGATGGCGACTCCTGCCGACAGTGGCAGGCCAATCCGCGCCAGAGATGGCAAGAAATTGATCATCAGCACACCGAGAATGGTGGTCACGGCCAACAGCACCGCCGAGTAGAGCGCCAGGGAACGGCTGCGTCCGCTGGCCAGCATGACGGAGGCCACGGTGAAGCCCTCGGGGACCTTGTGAAGAAAGACGGCGAGAAAGATGCACCCAGCCCAGCCAGGAGGAGAGCGCAAAGCCCGAACCGATGGCCACGCCGTCAAAGAGCGAGTGCATGGCCAGTCCGCCTACGACCGAGTAGCTGGTGCGGACGGAGAGGAATTCGCCGGGATGCGTCTCTTCGCCAAAATGAAAGTGCGGCGTGATGGTGTGCTCAAGAAAATGGATGATGCAATAGCCCGCCAGCACCAGCGGCGGAGCCCATCGCGCGGAGATGCGAAAGCTCTCGGGAATCATCTCGAGAAAGGCAGCGGCCATCATGAACCCTGCACCCAGCGCGACGAAGTAGCGCAGGTAACGCCTTGCTCCATATTGGCGCGCACCAGCACCACCCCGCCGAATACGTCGGCGAGTGCGGCGAAGGTTCCGAGGATCAGGGAGAGCGTGAAAGTGGACATGAACGGTCGGTGGAACGTGCTCTGTTAAGTCGAGGCAGGCGGCGCTGGAATCGCCGCGGCTATCCGCTGTGGCGAATGTTGATGACGTCGCCATCCTGCACCAGGTAGTCCTTGCCTTCGAGGCGAAGCGTTCCGTGCGAGCGCGCGACGGCCTCTGATCCGGCGGCGAGCAGCGTGTCCCAGTGAATCGTCTCGGCGCGGATGAAGTGCTTCTGCAAGTCGGTGTGGATCGCTCCGGCAGCTTCCTGCGCGCGGCAGTTGACGGGCACCGTCCAGGCGCGGCACTCGTCTTCGCCCACGGTGAAGAAGCTGATCAGCCCGAGCAGCTCATACGATTTGCGAATCAGACGGCGCAGGCCGCTCTCCGTCAGGCCGTAGCCCTCGAGAAATTCGGCTGCTTCTTCGTCTTCCATCTCGGCCAGTTCGGCTTCCACCTTGCCGCAGATGGCGGTTGCTCCTGCGTTGGGGCGCGAGGCCACTTCCGTCAGCTTGTACTTGGCCGACGGCAGCTTCGAGGTCAGCGCCCAGCGTCGTGCTCTCGGAGATATTCAGCACGTAGAGAATCGGCTTCTGCGAGAGGAAACGTGAAGCCGCGAATCAGCTTCTTCTCTTCGGCGGTCATCTCCATCTCGCGCAGAGGCTTCTCCTTCTCGAGCGATTCCTTGGCGCGGAGCAGCAGCGCATTCTCCTTCACAAGTTCGTCGGTCTTCTGTTTTTTGAGGTCTTTTTCCAGCCGCTCCAGCCGCTTCTCGATCTGCGTGAGGTCGGTAACCATCAGGTCGAACTCGACGTTCTTGATGTCGCGCAGCGGATCGATCTCGCCGACGTGGGGAATGGAGTCGTCTTCAAAGGCACGCAGCACGTGGATCAGCGCATCGACGCTGCGCAGGTTGGTGAGCAGGCCGGTTTCCTTGAGCGCCTCCTGGCCGATGGCGGCGACGTCGGCGTACTCGACCGTTGCGTAGATGGTGCGCTTGGGGTCGTAGATATCGGCGAGCTTCTGCAGGCGGTCGTCGGGAACCGTGGCGATGCCGATGTGGGCTTCGCGCGAGAAGGCTTTTTCCTCGACCTTAGCGCGGGTGAGGATCTTGAAGAGAGAGGTCTTGCCCACCTGGGGCAGGCCGATAATGCCAGTTTTCATGGTCTTCCTGAAGGAATGAAGTGCTTTGGGTCAACAGCTAATGATACAGGGAGTGGCGGAGCAATCCCTCGGGGCTGGCCGCAAATGACCGGGAGAAGCGTTGGGGAATTTCGCCGCTCATGAACTTCGAGTCCAGAAGGCGGCTACATCGTCGGCCGTTGCGAACACCGGAGGCAGAGGCGATCTTCAGAGGCGAGCGGCGCGTACGCTGCTCTCCTCGGAGGCCGCGAGGAAGCCGACGAGCACCAGGCCGAGGAAGAGGACCGCCTCCTCGACGTTCTCTGAAGTCCTATGCAGGTGCTCAAATGCGACGCGCGCCGGATCATCGAGTGCCGCAGTGTCAATGGCGCCGCCCGCTTCAACGCGATACGTCTCCATACGCGGGATGATGCCAAATTGCGAGACGGCAGTGAGCGCGAGCATGAGAACGACGAGGACGAGTGCGATGTAGAGCTTGCGGCCGCAGAACATGCCGACGCGGCTGCCGAGGATGATGAAGAGAATCAGCAGCGCTCCGGCCACCATGCCTTCATAGTGGAGCACGCGCAGGCACGAACCCACGATGCGTCCCGCTGTATGCGTATCCGGCGCCAGGATGCCAAAGGCAAGCGCCGCCACGACGGGGAAGAAGAGTTCGCCCCCGATCCAGACGATGAGGCAAAGCGAGATGAGCGCGCGCATAACTGTCTTCATGCAGGGGAGATTGTACTAGCTGCGAGCCACAAGTCCAATCTTATCCGCGCTCAGGATCACGGGGCGTGCCCAGAACCGAGTCGCGCCCGATGAGTCGCTCGATGCGCTGAGCGATGGGAGGATGGGTGGAGAATAGGTTGGCGAAGCTCGCCCCGCCCAGCATTGGCGCCACAATAAACATGTGCGCGTTGGAGGGCGAAGCCTGCATTGGGATCCGCTTGGAGTACATATCCAGCTTCTCCAGTGCGCTTGCCAGTGCGTTGGGATTGCCGGTGATGTGCGCTCCGGTAGCATCGGCTTCAAACTCGCGGGTGCGCGAGATCCAAAGCTGGATGAGCGTAGCCGCGATGGGCGCAAGAATGATCATGAAGAGCCCGCTGAGTCCGCCGCCACGGCGATCGTCGCGACTGCCGCCTCCGCCGAAGAGTTGTGCGAAGTAAGCGAACCTGGAGAGCATGGTGATGGCGCCGGCAAGCGAGGCGACGATGGAGCTGGTGAGGATGTCGCGATTGCGAACGTGGCCGAGTTCATGCGCCAGCACACCTTCCAGCTCATCATCGTTCAGCAGTTGCAGGATGCCCTGCGTAACCGCAATGGAGGCATGCGCCGGATTGCGCCCGGTGGCGAAGGCGTTGGGAGAATCGGAAGGAATGATGTAGATCTTCGGCATGGGCAGGCCGACGCGCTGAGTCATACGCTCAACAACTTCGTAGGCGCGCGGCAGCTGCTCGCGCGTGACCGGCTGTGCCTTGTACATCGCCAGCGCCAGCTTGTCTGAGTAGAAATAGCTGAAGAAGTTCATGCCAAGCGAGACCGCGAAGGCAAGGATCATGCCGTTGCGTCCACCGTATCGCCCGCCCACCAGCACCAGTACGACGGTCATCAGGGTAAGAAGAAATGCTGTCTTCATTGCGTTCATGATTGCCTGCTCCTACAGCCATACTCTAAGACGAGTGTGCGCCGGGAAAGATGCGCCTGCAAGTGTGGCCCGGTGAAAATCGGGCCACGAGGTGGGGGGCTTTTCTTTCTGCGGGGCATCAGCCAAGGGCGATGCACTCTAGGCTTTGCGGGCCAGTGCTCGCTTCAGTAGTGTCTCCAGTGCGGTTTTGTGCTCGGTGTACTCTTCGTCTGAAACCTTGCCCTGAAGCTTGTCGGTCTCAAGCGTAAACAGTTCTTCTTTGAGCGCGGATAGAGTCGCGTCTGCTGACGATGGCGGAGTTGTTACGTACGGCACAGCCACGCGTGCCGCCGTGGCCACAGGCGCGGCGCCTGGGGCGGCGGGCAACGTGGCCGGCTTGCGCAGCAGGAATCCCGCGGCCACAGCCAGCACGACAGAAAGGCCGCCAAGAATCCAGTAGCGATATTTGTTGATAGGATCCTCGCCGCCGACGGGCACGCCAAGGCCGCCGCCGGGACGATTATCCGCGCTGGCTGATCCGGGAGCCGCAACGGTTGGCCCTGCTCCATCGGGGGTGCCGGCACTGGCCTGCTGGGCATCCGCACCCTGCGACTCGCGCGGCATCGATCCCGTACCTGAGACAGTGAAGTCAAGAGACTGGCCGGGAGCAGCGTTCTTCACGATGAAGGTCTGCGCAGTTACATCCTCGTTCACCGACTGGAAGGTGGCGGTTTTGCCCGGTGTAAAGGTCATGCCTTTGGGCAGCATGATGGCGAGATTCTCCGCGCCCATTGCCAGGCGTGGCGTGAATTTGTAACTGCCGGTATACGGCAGCGAATAGCTGAGCTGGAAGCGGGTCTCACCGGGCCGCAGCGGGAAGGCGAATGCGTAGTGCCCCTTCTCCCCCAGCGGCACTGGCGATGAAGACACCGGCATGCCGTTAGGAGCCATCGCTGCAGAGCCCTCGATCTTTGCGTCGAGAGGCAGGTAGATTTCGTAAGCGTGATCGCTGAATTGCGTGCGCGGCGGATCGGACTGATTCTTGACGAAGTAATTCTCAGTGATCTTCAGGCCGGTGTTGTCGGCTTCGATGCGCAGGACGTCGGCTTCGGTAGAGATGCCCTCCACCTTGGTGGCGACATCGTAGACATCGATCTCAACCGACTGCGTGCCCGGAGGGGCCTGCTTGAAGTAGGAACCCTTCATGTGTTCCACGCGGATGAGGTGTGGACCCGGATCGGGAACGTTGAAGGTGAAGCTGCCCTTGGCGTCGGTCTTGGTGCGGCCGGCCTCGGTCATGCCCTGCGTCAGATTCAGCAGGACGACATCATCCCCCACCGATGGCTTGTTGACCGTCTTGTTGGTGACGGTTCCGGTGAGCGACGCGGCTTGCGCGACGAGCGAGCCAGCGAGCAGGAGCAATGCCGCAAGGGCGGGAGTGAACGATCGTAAGGGCTTCATATCTACCGTTGATTCTAAATGGTGGATGCAGCGAAGAGGGAACCGGGCTGGGGCGAAGTGTCGCGCCAAAATCTCAGACCGGAGTGGCGATTTCAGTATCAGAGAGCCTGCGCGCCACGAAGAGAATCGATCTCTGCCAGCACTTCGGCGGCTTCATTTTCAAGCGAGGCGCGCTGTGCGGCGTAATCCTCTTCAGGATATTTGCCCGCGCGATATTCAAAGTTGAGATCGCGCAGGTTTTCGTAGACTACTTCGCGCCGCTCCTCCAGAAAGTCGAGGCGCGTTTTTTCGATTTGCTCTTCAACATGGCGCTCGGGCCAGAAGACGTACGCGAAGATGGCGAGGAGCAGAACTCCGCAGGCGATGGTGCTCATGGACGGGGATCTCCCTGGAATTCGTCGGTGTCGTGGCGGATGCGATCGCGCACTCGCTCAAAGGCCGGTGTGTTGGGAACGGCAGGCATGTCGACAGTTCGCAGCTTCCACTTGCGCACCAGCATCGTCGTCGCCAGCATGCCGAAGAGCAGCACAGCGAAAGGCATGATCCATGCGACGCGATTGAAGCCCTGTGCGCTGGGCGCGGCCAACACGGTGGGACCATACTTCTGCACAAAGGATTGCAGGATGAGGTTGTCGTTGTCGCCGCGTTGAATGCCGGCCATCAACTCGTTCCGCATGCCGTCGGAGGCGGGGCAGCCGACGTGGTTGCACTCCAGCAGCACCTGGTTGCATCCGCAACTGCAGATCATCTTGTGGCCGAGGTCGTTGAAGCGCGATCCCGGATCAGTCGCGCCCATTGAGAAAATCACGATCACCGAAAGCAGCGTGGCTTGAACGAGGCGCATGGCCGGACGAGAGAGGTTCTTCATCAGTCTCCCCCTCGCGAGCCCACTGCCTCTGCCTGTTCGCTCGCCACCGCGGGTACCAGGTTGCGCCGTGCGGCAAGAGCAGCGGTGAGATTCGGCATCAATGCGATGCCGGTGCCGAAGACCACGATGCCGACACCGATCCAGATCCACACGATCAGCGGATTCAGGAAAGCCTTGATGATGGGCAGGCCGGTGTCGGGATTCTTGCCTTCATAGACGAGGTACAAATCCCACATCGGAGTGGAGTGGTTCGCCACCATCGTCTGCGTCTGCTGGCTGGCGGCGTAGAAGCGCTTTTCCGGTGCAAGCTGGAATTGCTTGACGCCCTTGCGATAGACATCGATCAGCGAGAACTCGGTATCGTAATTGGCGTTCGTCTCCTGCGTGAAGCTCTGGCAGACCAGGTGATAGGGCCCCAGGTCCATGCTCTGACCGAAGCCCAATTCTTTTTCTACACTGCGATTGAAGGCTGAGCCGGCGAGCCCGACAAACATCACCACGATGCCGAAGTGAATAATGTAGCCGCCGTAGCGGCGGGTATTGCGGCGCGTCAACTGCACCATCGAGGAGAAGATGTTCTGCCCGGTGTGCCGACCAATGACGGCCGCTCCGCGAACAAACTCTGCGCTGATGGCGGTCGTAACAAGCGCGGCAAGCGAGAAGCAGACCAGCGCGTAGAACGAGCCCTCATCTTCCCACGGTCGCACGCCGCACAGCATCAGAACGATTGCTGTTACGACGCCTGCGACAACTGGCAGCACGAAGTTTTTGCGGATGCTGCGGAAGGAAGAACTGCGCCACGCCAGCAGCGGTCCGATGCCGGTGAGGAAAAGCAGAAAGAGTCCGATGGGAACGGCGACGCGGTTGTAGAAGGGAGCGCCGACTGTGACCTTGCTGCCTTGCACGTATTCCGAAATAACCGGGAAGAGCGTGCCCCATAGCACGGTGAAGCAGGCAGCCAGCAGGACGAGATTATTGAAGAGGAAGCTCGACTCGCGGGAGACCAGCGATTCAAGTTTGTGCTCGGTCTTCAGATGGTCGCGCTGCAGCACGAAGGTGAACATGCAGACCACCAGCGTGAGCACCAGGAAACCTACGAACCAGTTTCCGATGGAGGACTGCGCGAATGCGTGGACGGAACTGACGATGCCGGAGCGGGTGAGCAGAGTGCCCAGGATAGAGAGCAGGAAGGTGGAGAAGATCAGCCACACATTCCAGTTCTTCATCATGCCGCGCTTCTCCTGCATCATGACGGAGTGCAGGAAGGCTGTGCCGGTGAGCCACGGCATCAGCGAGGCGTTCTCGACGGGGTCCCATCCCCAGTAGCCGCCCCAGCCCAGCACGGCGTAGGCCCAGTGCATGCCCAGCACGATGCCGGCGGTCAGAAAGACCCAGGTGACCATGGTCCAGCGGCGGGTAATGTGGATCCACTTTTCGCCGGGATACCGCATCATCAATGCACCCAGCGCAAAGGCAAAAGGCACGCTGAATCCGACGTAGCCCAGGTAAAGCATCGGCGGATGGATCACCATCTCTGGATACTGCAGCAGCGGGTTCAGGCCGAAACCATCGGGGGGAATCTCGCCCGCAACCAGCGCGAAGGGCAGCGCGGCGAAGTTCAACAGCAGCAGAAAGAAGACCTGGATCGCCGCGAGAATCGTCGAAGCGTAGGCGGTAAGGCGAACATCGACCTTGTGGCGCAGGCGCAGCACGAATCCGTACGCCGCCAGCAGCCATGCCCACAACAGCAGGGAGCCTTCCTGTCCTGACCAGAGCGCCGCAAACTTGTAAGGGCCGGGAAGGTCTTTGTTGGAGTGATGCAGGATGTAGGCGATCGAGAAGTCGTTGTGGAAGACGGCGTACAGCAGTGCTCCGGCGGCGGCCGAGACCGCAACAAAGCTGCCGATTCCCGCGCGCCGGGCGGTTTCTGCCAGCCTCTCGGGAGAGATGCGTCCTGACGAGCCAGTGGACAACTGGCGAAGCGCAATCGCGCCTGCGATCAGGTTATATCCGCAGAGCACAAGTGCGAGCAGAAGAGCGAAGCTACCGAATGCCGCCATAGTATATGGGTGATTGTCGCACCCCGGGCGGGGGGGTGCAATGTGATCTACGTCACTCCATCTTCCGCAATCAGGTAGCGGCCTTCTTGTCCGGCTCCGGCAGCGGCCATATTCTAGACATCATGTAACTGACGGCGAGCCCCATGAAGCATCCCAGCAGCACCTCAGCCACCTTGTGCAGGCCGTGCTCTACGCCGGTGAGCTTGGAATTGTGCGTTATTCCCGAAGCGATGACGATGGCTGCCGTGATAGGAGCTTGCCGCCACATTGTCGTGATGCGAACAAAATACGTTGACACGAGGACGCTTACCGCGAGAGCCAGGGGCAGTTTCCAATCGCGGTGACCGCCCAAAATGAGGAAAAACAAGCCCACGCCGCAGCCTACGAGCACATTGGTGATGCGGGCCTTGAACATCCGGGCGGCCTCTTTCACCTTCGGGTCAGAGGCCGCGATCATCGAGGCGATTGCCCAACCGGGATTGGTGTCCGCGACGTCTTTGAGCAGAAACCACAGGATGGTCGACCCGATGAAGACGTTGACGGCAAAGCGAATACCGGTAATATCCTCTGGCCAGAAGCGAGCCCACCACTTCACGGAGGGCTTCGCTTCGACCGCAACCAGGGGCTCACTCATGGCTCTGCGGCTCATTTCCCTTCAGGCGGTAGACCATGCCGGTCTTGGTTACGCCGAGCGCGAGCCAATCCTTCACCGCCTGCTGCAGAGTGATATAGAACTGCGCAACAAGCTTCTTCTGCCTTTCGGCGACGCTGGCCTTGTCGTCAAACTTCAACTGGAAGGCAAATTCCCCAACCAGCGATTTATGCTCTCCGCGCGTGCGCCACAGTCCAATGTCGCACTTGCCCACCAGTCCTTTACCAAAGTCCAACTCACCCAAGGGCAGCAGCACTTCTTCGACGATTCCCTCGTTGACCAGGGAGATCTTCTCGTCATCCGCCTTCTTGATGCTGGCGAGCGCGGGGAAAACCTTGATGATCGTGGACATGGAGGTGCGATCCGCCTCGTGCATCTGGCTGGCGCCAAACTGGCAGTTGTGTGAATACAGAATGCGATACCCGCCAATCTGGTCTTTCAAAGGCAGCACTTCAGCCTTGAACTTGATCTGATACTTCCCGGCGATCTTCGGACGAACGTCAAACTTCGTCGCCATCTGCTCATCGGGGTGACGGAATTTGAATACGACCTCCGGATCACCCACCGGGAAGCCGTCCACGTAGGAGACACGCCGCCGGAGAATAAAAGCGTTGTTGTAGAAGCGGAAGTCTGGTGTGTCACCAAAGACAATTTCCCTGATCAGCGGCCTCTGTCCGGCCTGGGCGTCTTCAATAAATCCAACGCCGGTTTTTTTGGCCGTCTGCTGCACCAGCTTGCCAAAATCGCGGAAGCTCTGAACTGACGTGAAGCGATCCGGCTTAAGGATCAGCTTTGCCTCGAGATACTGGATCCGATCAAGGGGAGAGCCGTCGGCATAAGCTGCTCCTTCTGGAGACGTGGGCGAAATCGGAGGCTTCGTGGGCTCCAGCTTCGCGGCTTTCGCAGCCTTCGCTGCCTTTTTCGCTTTTCCGTGTTTTCCGGGCTTCTCCTGCTTAGCCTTCTTCGCCTTCTTCACCTTGTCTTTTTTCTTGTCTGCCACTTATCTTCCTCCTCGAACCATTTGCAAGGCCTGCAATCGCTGACGCTGGACTCTGTGTCGCATCTGCGCGACCAGATAGGCACCGGGTGAGTGCGCTCAAAAGTTCATCATGGTCAGAGCGCGAGTTTACGCGACCAGCAACGGCACGCACAACCGGGAATTTGCCCGATACCGAGGTTAGCGCACGCCCCACTCCCACATGCCGAAGTTCACGGTTTTGGGAATAGGAAAACCCGCTAAACGGGCCAGCAGGCTGATCTGGCCTCGGTGATGAGCTTCGTGCGCGATGAGGTAGCCAACGAAGGCAGTCGCGTCGGGCTTGAAATTCTTGATTCGTCCGTCGCCATTGAGTGCAATTTCGAGCATCTTTCTGAGGGCTAGCGCGCTTTCTTCGAGCGCTTTTCGCGTCTGCGCGATGCTGCAGGAATCCTTCTCCAGCGGCGTGGGAAGGGCGGCCCCGGAGGCGGCTTTCAGCCACATGAGGCGAACGCTGTGGATGTGGGCGAATATGCTGGCAATATCGCGGCCTTTGCCGCCGGGCGGATCGGCGCGCCAGGCGCGATCATCTATGCCATCAAGGAGATACAGGGTTATCCGACCATTGATATCCAGGCTTCGCAAGAGCGCCTGAGCAGGCATGTTTTGGTCGATTTTGGCTGCGAATGTGGGCGTTTCAGGCATGGAAACTCTCCGTTTTAGCCCCTGATTGATCCCCAAAATACATCAATTCGAGCGTCAACGGACGATTTGCGTCCGAGACGGTGCGAAAGATTTGGGGGTGTGTCTGCCGGAAACGCGACGCTTAGGCTGTGCGCGCTATTGGCTGATCAAGGAGTTCATTTACCAAAGCGATGAGTTCGCCGGGAGGGAAAGGTTTACACCGGAAAACAACTTCCAGACCTTGGTATTCTTCCTCCGCCTCGGGCAGGCCGCTGAGCACCAGGACGGGAAGGAAGGTGGAGAATTGGCGGATATGACCGACAAGGGCCGGACCATTCATCCCGGGCATTACGTGGTCGGTGATGACCAGTCCCACGCGTCCGAGACATTTGTTATCTGTCAGGAGGGCTAGTGCCTGGGCACCGTCGTTTGAGACGACAACCGCACGACCCGCACGCTCTAGAATGGCCTTCCTGGTGGCGGCTTGGATCTCGTTGTCGTCAACCAGGAGGATGTATTGGGTCATTGGGTTTTTGATGAAATCCCCACTCTGCTCTTCAACTGATGCGGCTTTCATAAAACCGGTTGCATCACTGGCAAACGAATTCTTAACCAGTGAGTCATCAAAAAGCAATGAAAAAGACAAAAATGTATCTACTTATTTCAACGTTAACTGTGGCTGAATAAACGATTCACTTGATCCGGCTATTCGATTCCCAGTTTGTGCTGCATCTGCTCCAGGGTATAGCCCTTTGTTTCCGGATAGATAAACAGAACCACCAGAAATTGGACCACCATCATGGCAGCGAAGAACATAAATGGGTATGCACCGGAAGTGGCAGCCATCATGGGAAAGATGAAGGCGATGATGGCATTGGTAATCCAGTGGGCGGAACTGCCAATGCTCTGACCCTTGGCGCGGACGCGGTTGGGGAAGACCTCACCGATATATACCCAGATGACTGCGCCCTGGGAGACGGCGAAGAAAGCGATATAGCCGACGAGCAGCCAAACGAGCGCTCCCTGGTGCTGGTTTGTGTGGAAGATATAGGCTACGCCGGAGAGGCACAGACCCGTCCCCACGGCTCCAATCAAGAGCAGTGTTTTGCGGCCCACTTTGTCGATGAGGCTCATGCCGACAAAGGTGAAGACCAGGTTGGTGAATCCGATAGCGACGGCCTGCAGGTCGCCGGAGAGTTTGCTGAATCCGGCCTGCTCAAAGATCTGGTTCAGGTAGTAGAGAATCGCGTTGATGCCGGCCAGCTGGTTGAACATGCCGATGCTGATGGCCAGGAAGATTGGGAGCTTGTATCGCATTGAAAATACAGGCTCATGCGTCATGTGCCGTTCGAGGTGGACGGACTCGATGATTTCCTTGAGCTCCGCTTCGGACTCGGGCGACCCCATCATCTGGAGCACCTGACGGGCTTCGTCAATGCGACCCTGCGTGACCAACCAGCGCGAACTGCGCGGAATGCCGAAGAGGAAGATGAGGAAGAGCAGGGCGGGCAGTGAGGCGACTCCAAGTTGCCAGCGCCATTCGGCGGCGCCCAGGTTGAGAGTACCGATCACGTAGTTGGAGAAGTAGGCGAGCAGAATGCCGATGACGACGTTGATCTGGAACATGCCGACAAGTCGTCCGCGCCATTTTGCGGGAGCGAGTTCGGCAATGTAGACGGGGCCGAGAACGGAGGAGCCGCCGACCCCGAGGCCACCGATGAAGCGAAAGATGACGAGCGCCGGCCAACTCCACGCAAAGGCGCAGCCGAGAGCAGAGATGACGTAGAGGATGGCGGTGATGCGCAGCGTTTCGCGGCCGCCAAGCCGCTGTCCGATGGCTCCGGCGCTCATAGCTCCGATCACGGTTCCCCAGAGAGCGATGGAGACGGTGAGGCCCAGGCTTCGCCCAAAGAGGCTGGCGGAGGTCAGATGGAAGACCTCAGAGAGCTGGCGTGTTGTGCCGGAGATCACGGCGGTGTCAAAGCCAAACAGCAGACCACCGAGGGCACCCACAAGGGTGCTCTTTACCAGATAGCGGTTGAGCGACATGGGTCAGAACTCCGTAGATGAATGTAGCAGATAGAGCCGGACGGAATCAGTGACTCATTTCGAGCTGCGGGGAAGAGACCCGCGTGCTTGAGCGCGGCGCGGGTCTGGTGTTTGCTCAGGGGAGAGATTAAGCGGCGATGCGGGCGTTCTCAATTCCGTCGAGCGCCTGCCACAGGGCTTTTGCGCCGGAGGTTACGCCGGCAAGTACCTGTGCTGCACATTCAGGCTCCTGCTCAAGACAGTTGTTGATGAGTTGGCGCCACACCTGCGAATGATGCACGTCGGCGGTGCGATGCAGTTCGAAGTATTCGCAGGTGGGATCGTCGGCGTTATAGAGCGATTTGAGTCCGCTGAGCTTGGTCTCGGCGACGCGAGGAACCTGCGACTCATAGGCGTAGAGTGCTCCGAGGGCCGCGGGCAGGGTGGCGCTGGAACAGAGTTCGCGATATGTGCTGACGAGGCTCTGAATTTCGGGCAGTGTTGCTGCATCCGCCGTGCTGGCCGGCGCAATTCCCGTCTCGAATTGCTTCCAGAGGGCAGCATGGCTGGGGGCATTGAGCCCCCGATCCACACCTTCTTCATCGGCGGCGTTTGCAAGTATGGCGCGTCGCACCGGGCCTTCGGGCAGGCGAGCATGCAGGGACGTTAGATAGGTGGGAAAGGCGGATACGTGTTCATAATATTGTCCGGCGTAGAAGGCGAGGTTTTCGTGGGTGAGTTCGCCACGGCTCCATGCCTGGTAGTAGGGATGGGTTAGAAGATCGTTGCGGCTGAGGATGTCGTCGACCTGGGCCCAAAGTTCGGTGGTAGTCATGGGTCTCTCCGGGGGAATCGGTAGATGTGTGGTCTTCGCACTCTAGCAACATTGCCGGAAAAAGTCAGGTGTTTGATGGAGCCGACGGAATCAGTGACTCACCTCGAGATGGCTGGGAGACCCGCGTGCCTGAACGCAGACGCGGGGTCTCGTATTTATTTCTTGCGGACGAGGAGATTGTTCTTCCAGAGCGCCATCACTACATCCATCTGGCTGCTGTGCGGGGTTTCAGGATCATTGGTTACTGCTTGCCACAATGCAGTGGTGGACCAACGCTGCGTCTCTTCGCTCAACAATGCCGCGGCGTGGACCGCATAATCCTTGTCTTCCCTCGATGCCGAGTAATGACCGGGGGGAATCCCCTTAACCAATCCCTCTTCACAGAGACCCAGAAAAGCACCACGGGGGCGACTTTTCTTCCGCGCGGTGGGGCTGGTGGGATAGAGCCTCAGCACCGCGCTTTCCCATCGAGTCTTCGGATCGGGGTTGGCCCCTGGCTGGCATGCCATGAGTGCTGCTTGTCCATATCTATTTGCCATTGTGAATTGCCTCGAATTTCAAGAGTGCTTATTTTACTGGGTTCGCAGTTGACGGGTAGCGAGCTTATCCGAAGAGGAACTCCTTCGTGCGCAGTTCCTTGACGAGATCGCGAAGCTTTGCGGCTTTCTCAAACTCGAATTTTCGTGCCGCCTCGCGCATGTCGGATTCCAGCTTGGCGATGTAGCCGTCGAGGTCGGCCTGCGAGTGGAACTCCGGCAGGTCGGCATCCTGCTCGGTCATGTCGGCGTACTCGGCCTTGAGGATGTTGACCAGGGACATGTCGATGGGCCGCAGGATAGAGGTTGGCGTGATGCCGTGCTCCACGTTGTATGCGGTCTGCACCTCGCGGCGGCGGTCGGTCTCTCCGATGGCCTGCTTCATTGAGTCGGTCATCTTGTCCGCATAGAGGATGGCGCGGCCGCTGATGTGGCGGGCAGCGCGGCCAATGGTCTGGATAAGCGAGCCGGAGCTGCGCAGGAAGCCCTCTTTATCAGCATCGAGAATTGCGACGAGCGATACTTCGGGCAGATCGAGGCCTTCGCGCAGAAGGTTGATTCCGACGAGGACGTCGTACTCGCCTTTGCGCAGATCGCGCAGGAGGCGGATGCGCTCGAGCGTCTCGATCTCGGAGTGCATGTAGCGGCAGCGGACGCCGACCTCAGAGTAGTAGCTGGAGAGATCTTCGGCCATGCGCTTGGTGAGTGTCGTGACCAGCACGCGCTCGTTTCGGGCGGAGCGAATGCGAATTTCGGCGAGCAAATCGTCGATCTGTCCGCGCACCGGGCGAATCTCCACCTGCGGGTCGACAAGTCCGGTGGGACGGATGATCTGTTCGACCACTACTCCTGCAGCCTTGGTGAGTTCGTACGGTCCGGGCGTGGCGGAGACATAGACGATCTGGTTGGTGCGGGTCTCGAATTCCTCGAACTTGCAGAGGGCGATTATCCATGGCCGAGGGAAGACGAAAGCCATAGTCGACGAGGTTCTGCTTGCGCGAGCGGTCGCCGTGCCACATGCCGTGCAGCTGGGGAACGGTGACGTGGGATTCATCGATGAAGAGCATGTAGTCGCGGGGAAAGTAGTCCAGCAAGGTGGGCGGTGGCTCGCCCGGAAGCCTGCCGGAAAAGTGGCGCGAGTAGTTCTCGATGCCGTGGCAATAGCCGACGGACTTGATCATCTCCAGATCGAAGCGGGTGCGCTGATGGATGCGCTGCGACTCGACGAGGCGGCCCTGAGATTCAAGATCTTTCTCCCACCACGCCAGCTCGTCGAGAATCGAAGTGACGGCGGTTCCACGGCGCTCAGGCTGCACTACGTAGTGAGACTTAGGGTAGATGGGCAGGCGCGCGTACTTCTGCCGGACGGTGCCGAAGAGGGGATCGATCTGCGAGAGGGAATCGATCTCGTCGCCGAAGAGTTCGATGCGGTAGGCGTTTTCGTCGTAGGTTGGATAGATCTCGATGACGTCGCCGCGAACGCGAAAGGTGCCGCGGCGGAAGTCGGCATCATTTCGTTCGTAGAGAATTTCGACGAGGCGCTTGGTGATGTCTTCGCGGCGGATCTTCTGACCTTTTTCCAGCAACAGCAGCATTCCGAAGTAGGCCTCAGGCGAGCCGAGGCCGTAGATGCAACTCACCGAGGCGACGATGATGGCGTCGCGGCGCTCGAAGAGAGAGCGGGTCGCTGAGAGGCGGAGCTTGTCGAGCTCCTCGTTGATGGTGGCTTCCTTCTCGATGTAGAGATCGCCGGAGGGGATGTAGGCCTCGGGCTGGTAGTAGTCGTAGTAGGAGACGAAGTATTCGACCGCATTTGAGGGGAAGAACTGCTTGAACTCATGGAATAGCTGCGCGGCGAGGGTCTTGTTGTGGGCGAGGATGAGGGCTGGCCGGTTGAGGTGCTCAATCACCTTGGCCATGGTGAAGGTCTTGCCCGAGCCGGTTACGCCGAGCAGGACCTGGTGCTTGTCACCCGCGGCAATGCCGGAGATGATCTCTTCGATGGCCCGGCCCTGATCGCCGCGCGGCTTATAGTCACTGACGAGCTGAAAGTCCATAGCGTCCCTGTTAGATGCTACTCGATTGCCAAGGACGCAAGTGTGCGTCTGCCGGCGTTATCGACGCGGTGGCGGGGGCATGGGGTAGTACTGCTGGCGGCCATGGATGAGCCAGCGGAACATCATCCAGATTGCCCAGAAGAAGGCTCCGATGATGAGCAGGATGGGCAGGAAGACGATGGGCGGAAATACGGTTGCGTCGCCTCCCACGCGGGTGCGATCAGCCGGATGAATAGTGCCGCCAAAGAGGACGAGATCGCGGCCGATGGAGGAGTCGCCGTTCAGATAGATGTCGCCGCCGAAGACGACCATGTCGCGGCGTGCGCCCTCGTTCATGTGAACGCTGCCGAAGAATACGACGACGTCACCTTCGATCGGCCCCCGGGCATCGACCGAACATAAGAAGCAGACGATGTCGTGGGCTGAGTCGCCCTCGGCCACGACGATATCGCTTCCGAAGTGGACGATGTCTCTGTTCTCGGCTTTTGCGGGGAGTGCGCAGGCGGCTAGCAGGACACAGATTGTGAGCAGGCGCTGGAACATTCGAGGCTCTCCTGATGCATATTCAGCACAATCCTGATACGGCGGTGGGAACCAAAGAGTTCCCCAGAATAGCAGGGGTTCCAGCAGAGTTAACTTAGCGCCTTAACTCGCTGCATTCACGGCGTCCAAGGCCTGAACCCATTCGTGTGCGGAATCGACCATGCAGTCCGGAGGATCGATTTCCAGAGTGTGCGGTGACAGGCCGAAGCGGCAGCCTAGTACCCAGGCATCGGCGTTGCGCGCGGTGAGCACGTCTACGTTGGAGTCGCCGATCATGAGGGTCTCAGCGGGAGTCACATTCGCTTCGCGCATCAGGGTGATCAAAGCCAGTGGGTCGGGCTTCTTGGTGGAAAAGCTGTTGCCGCCGTAGATCTGGAAAAAGTAAGGGCTGAGGCCGAGTGCGTCGCAGATGACCTGGGAGGGGCGCACCGGCTTGTTGGTGAGGACTGCCATTGCGCGGGGCGTGCCATCGGGCGCGGTTTTCAAGGCTTCCAGAGACTCGAGCACGCCGGGATAGACATAGGTGTTGTCGAGGAGGTGCTCGCGGTAGTAGTCGAGGAAATAGGTGAGGGCCCGACCGAGCATGGCTTCGTCGTCGGGATCGCCGAGGGCGCGGCGCACCAGCATGGAGGCTCCGTCGCCGATGTAGCTGGCGATGACTGAATCCGGCAGGGGATGACGGTCAAAATGCCGCAGCATTCCGTTGATGGAGTTGCAGAGATCCTTGCACGAGTCGACCAGGGTTCCGTCGAGATCAAAGACCAGCAGGCGAAGGGAATCGGTGGGCAGGGCGCGCAGGGAGTGAACCATACCGCTAGTTTAAAGGAATGCGGCTGGATGGAGGCTCCCAGCCGCATCGTGAGTGTGACAGGCCCTGAAACAAACAACGTCTAGTGATGGCCCTAATACAACTTCTAATGAATATGGACGCTTCCCGAGCCGGTTTCGACCCGTACAGCGGGTCCGCCGCCGTTAACTTTCCCAGTTACGTGATGTTTGTCCAGATTTCCCTGAACGGTGATGGGGACATCCGTCTGGATTCCGCCCGAACCAGTCGAGGCGTCAAGATCAAAGGCGGCGCCGTTGACCGCGAGCGAAACGTCTCCAGATCCAGTGCCCAGTTTCCAGGGTGAGGTGGGCTTGCCGGCGATCTCAATGTTGCCCGAACCGGTCTCAGCCTTTAATCCGCCTTGAATGTTGTTGAGGTGGATGTTGCCGCTTCCGGTGCCCGCTTTAACGTCGCCTGCGCTGTTCTGCGAAGCGGTTATATCGCCCGATCCTGTCTCGAGGGAGATTGTTCCCATCAAGCCAGTGGCGTCGATGTTGCCGGAGCCAGTGTTGAGCTTGGCGTTCTGGCCCACGTCGGAGATGCGGATATCGCCCGACCCACTGCCAGCGCTCAACGTTACGCTTTTGGGTGCGGTGATGTCGTAGTCGATGGAAACGTGATTGAGGCCGTGATCTTTGCCGACGCGGATGATGTTTCCGGTCTGGTCGATCGGCGGGATTGTTGACGACTTCCTTCACTCGCTGCTCGGCACTTTGGTCTGAGCCACCCATCCAGTTGCTGGATTTGACGCGTCCCTGGATGTGGATCTGATTGTCGGCGCCCGGCGTGATGTGGATGTAGCCCGAACCGGTTGACACGTTCAGGGTGACGGCGCCGTTCACGGATAGCGTTTTATCAAAGTGGCCTTCCGCAGCAATGATGGAGGTGGGTGCCAGAAGACCTACTGCGGCCAGGGCCAACAAGGGAATTGCAATTCGATGGGTGGATCGCATCTTTTTTCCTTTCAAGGTGAAGTGTTTGCCTTTGGACTGGCTACTGCTGCAGCACCACGGAATCGCCATCCTTCAGGCCTTCCAGAATCTCGGTACGGCTGCCATTGGAGATCCCTGCTTTAACCGGGATCTTTCTTTTGCCTTCCGGGCCCTTGGTGTCGGGAATTTCTACGAATGCATTTTTCTGGTTGTCGTAGATGAGGGCGTTTTCCGGCACGGTAAGGACATTTTTGTGCTCTTCAATCAGGATTTCGGCGTTCGCCGTCATCAGTGCCTTCAGTTCGCCGCCCGGGTTGTCGATGGAGACGCGGACCTCAAAGGTGGTCACGTTGTCCTTCTCCACACCAAGGGGCGCGATCTTTGTAACCTTCCCGTTGAAAACCTTGTCGCGGAAGGATTCGACCTTGATGCGGGCAGGCTGGCCCATATAGACGTGAGCGATGTCGGCCTCGTCCACTTTGCCTTGTACGTAGACCTGCTGAGTATCGCCAATGGTCATGACCAATGTTGCAGTGGAGCCTAAAACGAGGATGGAACTGACGGCATCGCCGATTTCGACGTCCCGGGAGAGGATTACGCCGTCCATCGGCGAGGTAACGGTGGTGTAGCTGAGCTGTTCTTCCAGCTGCTCCAAGCTGGCCTGGCTTTGGGCTACCTGCGCCTTTGCCTGCTTCAACTTAGCGGTGTCTACGGAGATCTGCGCACGGGATGCGTCACGCTTGTTCAGGGCAGCCAGGTAGTCTTTATTGGCATTGTCGAGGGCTTGCTGCGAGACGACGCCTTCCTTGGCCATCTGCTCGTTACGATCGAGGGTATTTTTCCACATGGGGAGGTCAGGAGCGGCGGCGTTGACCTTGTCCTGCTCGATATTTGCCTCAAAGGTGGAGACGTTCGCCTGCGCGGCCTGTAGCTGGGCTCGCTGAGCTGCTACCTGGGCCAGAATCTCCTGCTGGTCAAGCTGCGCCAGCAGGTCGCCCTTTTTTACTACCTTATTAATATCTACATAGAGCTTGGTAACAATGCCGCTGGCCTTGGACTTGACCTCGACCTTGGTAATGGGCTGAATTTTGCCGGTAGCGACTACGCTCTTGGCGATATCCCCTTTGGTGACTTTGCCGAGGCGGTTGGGATCGATTTTCGTTCCGCGCCCGTGCACTACCAGAACTCCACCTACGATCAGGGCGAGGAAGACTCCGATGCTGATCCACAACCACCGCTTCTTTGATTTGCGTGCTGCCACTTGAACCCCCAACCACGGATGATAGTCCTTCGCCGTGAGGACGAAGGCCATCCGCCGGCATTGGGAGTTAGTACGCAGGTTCGCTGGCGCAGGTTCCCCTGCAGGCACACTTTTTGCTCCGATCCATCTGCTTTTCGGTGCAATGGCTTACGGCGGTCTGGTGTGGGAATCGGCGACCGCCGGGATGCTAGACTCGGAGGCGAAATGCTTGGATTCCTGCTCTTTCGCGTCGTCTCCGTGGCCATGCTGATTTTGGCCAACGGATTCTTTGTGGCGGCGGAGTTTGCGCTGGTCAGCGTGCGGGAAACCCGCATCGAGCAGATGATTGCCCAGGGCGTGCCCGGTGCACGGGCTGTTCGCCGCCTGCAGGAGAATCTCGACGATTTTCTGCCGGCGGTGCAGTTTGGCGTGACGCTTTGCAGCCTGGCCCTCGGCTGGGTGGGCGAGCCGGTGGTTGCGAACATCTTCATCCACTGGATGGCGAATATTCCGCACTCGACCGTTTATGCGCACGCAGTTGCCATTCCGCTGGCTTTTGCGCTGATTACCTACCTGCACGTCCTGCTGGGGGAACTGGTTCCGAAGTCGCTGGCGCTTCGCAAGGCGGATCAGCTGGCAGTCGCTGTCTCAGGACCGATGGAGGTCTTCATCGGCATTACCCGGCCGGCAATCCGATTCATGAAGCATTCCGCCAACATCGTGCTCAAACTTTTTCGCTCGCAGCGGATGCAGGAGGGCGGAGTTCATTCGCCTGAAGAGTTGAAGCTGATCGCTACGGCGGCGCGGCGCATGGGCCTGCTGCCGGAATTTCAGGAGGCCATCATTCACCGCGCTGTGGAGTTGAACCAGATTCCGGCACGGGAGATTATGACTCCGCGGCAGAGGATATTCTCACTTCCCGCGGACATGCTGATTGAAGAGGCCAGCGCGAGAATGGTGGAGGATCAGCATTCGCGGGTGCCGGTGTACGATCCCACGCGCGGACCAGAGTTCATCATCGGCGTGGTGTATTCAAAGGATATGGCGCGGCTGATGCACTTTCGCATGAGCGCACGGACGCGCCTGGCGAGCGCGCCTTTTAGCGAACTGACGCTGCGGCAGGTGATGCGCGATGTCCTGGTGGTGCCGGAGACGAAGCTGGTGGTGGATCTGCTGAAGGAATTCCAACAGCGTCGGCGGCACATGGCGATCGTGGTGGACGAGTACGGATCGACTGTCGGACTGGTGACGGTGGAGGACGCGATTGAGCAGGTGATTGGCGAAGTGGAAGACGAGTTTGATGAGGCCGCCAAGACTGTACTCACTACCGCCAGCGGTGCGGTGCTGCTGGATGGGGGCGTGAACCTGCGCGATCTGGAGACGCAGATGAACTGGCGTTTGCCGCGTGAAGGTGGAGTGGAGACGCTGGCTGGATTCATGCTGAACGCAACTCGGCAAGATTCCCCGGGGAGGCGAGTCGGTCGAGTTCGAAGGGCGCAGGCTTACTATTGTCGAGATGAAGGGGCACCGCATCAGCAAGATCAGGATCGAACGCATAGAGCCGAAGGTGGAGAATCCCGCGGCGAGCGCGGCCAGCGGGAGCAACGCCTGATGGCGGCATTGCGGTCGCTGCTAACGCGCATTCTGTATACCATCCCGGTGATCTGGCTGGTGGTGTCGATGGTGTTTCTGCTCATCCATTTGGTGCCGGGCGACCCGGTACAGCAGATGTTGGGCGAGGGCGCTACTGCGTCTGATCTTGCAACGCTGCGCCATCAGTATGGGCTGGATGCGCCGCTCGGCCAGCAGTATCTGCACTACTGGCGCGGTGTTCTGCATGGAGACCTGGGGCGCTCACTGCGGTTGAATGATTCCGTCACGCACCTGATCGTGGCGCGCTATCCATACACGATGCAGCTCACCGTGGCGGCGCTGATACTTGCGCTGCTGCTGGCAATTCCGGCGGGAGTGATGGCGGCACTGCATCGGGGAGAGTGGCGCGACAACGCCATCGGAGTCGTCAGCCTGCTGGGGCTTTCGTTTCCCGGCTACGCGATGGGGCCGATATTGATTCTGTTGGTGAGCATTCGGCTGGGGTGGCTGCCTGTCTCCGGCTCCGGCTCGCTGGCGCACCTGGTGCTGCCAGCCTTCACTATGGGGGCGAGCCTTGCGGCGATTCTTACGCGCATGGTGCGTACGGCGATGCTGGAAGAGCTTGGACAAGACTACATCCGCACCGCTCGCGCAAAGGGATTGCCGGAGCGGACAGTGGTGTATAAGCACGCGCTGCGCAACGCCATGATTCCGGTCATCACGCTGGTGGGGTTGCAATTTGGCGCGCTGCTGGCTGGG
This sequence comes from uncultured Acidobacteriaceae bacterium, assembly GCA_963849505.1. Lineage (GTDB taxonomy): Bacteria > Acidobacteriota > Terriglobia > Terriglobales > Acidobacteriaceae > JANXZS01. Next base: position 204,012 of record CAWKHY010000001.1, read on the forward strand.
GCTATCGTGACGGAGACAATTTTCAGCTGGCCGGGGCTGGGGAGGCTGACTGTCTCTGCGATTTCCAATCGAGACTATGCGTTGGTGCAGGGCTGCATCCTCGCGATCGGGCTTACGTATGTGCTGGTGAATCTGCTGACGGATGCGCTGTATGTGGTGGTGAATCCTCGGATCCGAAGCTAGGGATCTCACACTCACTCATCGACGCCACACTTCAGTGTCAGCAACTCCGCCTTCAGCTTGCCTTTGTGAATTCGCAGAAATCCCATCGATACCGGAAGAGAGAATCGGCGAGGGCCGCAGCTTCCGGGGTTGTAGTAGAGCACCTGGCCGCGCGTCTCTGCGAGCGGGCTGTGCGAATGGCCATAGATGACGGCGGCGAATCCCGCGGCAGCAGGGTTCAGGTCGAGCTTGTTGATCTCGTGCAGCATGTAAAGATGCAGGCCGCCTACCTCGACCACCTGCGTGAGGGGTAGAAGGCTTTCGGGGCCGCGCCTGTCCACGTTGCCGCGCACTGCAAATGTGGGGGCGATGTTGCGCAGCTCGCGAAGAATATCCACGTCGCCCACATCGCCTGCGTGCAGAATGAGCTCGCAACCTTCGAGCGCGGGCAGAACCTCAGGCCGCAGCAAGCCGTGGGTGTCGGAGACGACGCCGACGAGTATTTCGCCGGTAGCGCGTCTTTTCGAGGGGAAGGAAGAGGCTTTCTTTACGCTCACAGGCCCACGCTCAGCCGTGTTCTGGGATCGAGGTAGTCGCGGAGTGCGTCTCCTATGAAGTTGAAGCAGAGTACGCACAGCATGACGGCGACTGCGGGAAAGACGATCATGTGGGGCGAGTCGAAGAGGTGAGAGTAGCCCTCGTTGAGCATGGATCCCCAACTGGCCAGAGGTGGTGGCACGCCAAGGCCGAGAAAGCTGAGTGTGCCTTCGGCCAGCACTGCTCCCGCCATGCCAATGGCTGCCTGCACAATGATGGGCTGCAGGATGTTGGGCAGGATGTGCCGCGTGAAGATGCGCAGATCGCTGGCGCCGAGGGCGCGCGCAGCTTCAACAAACTCACGCTCCTTGACGGAGAGCACCTGTGCGCGGACAAGGCGGGCATAGCCCACCCATCCACCGATGGAGAGAGCGAGGACAAGATTCAATAATCCCGGCCCGAGGAAAGCTACAAATGCGATGGCGAGCAGAATACCGGGAAGCGCGAGAAACGAATTCATCAGGAAGATATTGATCACAGTGTCGAGAGCGCCGCCGTAGTAGCCTGCGAGGCCGCCGAGAATCAACCCGAGGAAGAGCGAGCAACTGACCACGGAGATGGCCACAAGCAGCGAGATGCGCGATCCATAGACGACGCGGGAGAAGATATCGCGGCCCAGTTCGTCGGTGCCAAACCAGTGTAAGTGAGAAGGGGACGCGAGCCGGGCATTCAGATCGAGGGCCGCCGGATCGGCCGAAGCCAGCAGCGGGGCGAAAAGCGCGCATCCAACAAAGAGGGCCAAAAGGATGAGACCTGCAATCGCGAGTGGCTGACGCCGCAGGGTTCGGGTTACGTCGTTCGTGGCCAATTCGTCCTCACCGTCATTCGTTAGCATAGCGCGAGCGGATGCGAGACAAACAGCGTGAAGTGGGGTTGAAACACATACAACGGAAATGGGACATCCAAAGCAAGACCCAGGATGAAAGTATGACCTTGATGAGAATGCAAATGAAGTACGGGCTTTTAGGGGTGCTGCTAGTGGTGTTTGCCGCAGTCGCAGGGCATGCGCAGTCTGATGTCGAGCGGCAGATCATGGACCTTGCCAACCAGGCTCGTGCCCAGCAGGGATTGGGACCGCTGGCATGGAATGCGGCCCTTGCGGCTGCGGCCCGGCAACACGCGGCGTTGGTTGCGCGATCCGGGCAGCTCTCGCACCAGTATCCGGGCGAGCCGGATCTGGCTGCGCGCATGACGCAGGCGGGGGCAAAGTTTCAGGTGGCTGCGGAGAATATCGCGAAGGGAACAAGTGCGGCAGAATTGCACCAGGAGTGGATGAATTCTCCGCCCCACCGCGCCAACATCCTCGATCCGCGCCTCGATGCTATTGGAGTCGCGGTGGTCGAACGCGACGGAAACCTCTATGCCGTGCAGGATTTCTCGCTTGTAGTCGCGAGCCTGGGGCCACGGCAGGTGGAAGCAAAGGTTACGTCGCTTCTGGTAGCTCGCGGCATCACGCCGATGGAGTCGCACGAGGTTGCGCGGGCAACCTGCCAGATGGACCACGGAAGTGCCGGTGAGCCGCGACCTATGTTTGTCATGCGGTGGGAAGGCTCAGACTTGGGCCGCTTGCCGGATCAACTGCAGGAGCGCCTGGATACCGGCAAATACCATAAAGCCGCGGTGGGTGCGTGCGGAGGCAATCAAGCGGGATTCTCCGGCTACCATGTCGCCGTGCTGCTTTACTACTAGCACAATCTGCAAAGGCGCTTCGCTATACTGCCGCAAGGGGCTGAATCTGGCTCCGGCCCGGAGCGAACGACGATGAAGGATGTGGTAGTTATCGGAGCGGGGCTGGCTGGGCTGGAATGCGCGCGTCTGCTGGAGGAGCAGCAGATGGAAGTTGCGCTGCTGGAAGCCACGGATGCTCCCGGAGGCCAGGTCCGCACCGATGTTGTCAACGGCTTTCACCTGGATCGGGGATTTCAGGTGTTGCTGGACTCCTACCCTGAAGCGCAACGAGCCCTGGACTATCCTGCGCTGTCGTTGAAGCGCTTCCTGCCGGGTGCGCTGGTATGGCACGGGGGCGGCTTCCATCGCTTTGCGGACCCATTTCGCGAACCTCTGGCCGCGACCGGCCTGTTGTTTGATCCAGTGATTTCCCTGATGGACAAACTAAGAGTGCTGAGGTTGCGCTCGCAAATGGCGAGCATGGGCGATGGAGACTATCTTGAGCGGCCGGAACGCACGACCCGGGAGTTTCTGCGGGATTTCGGTTTCTCTGATGTCATGGTCAGGAGATTCTTTCAGCCATTCTTTGGCGGAGTTTTTCTTGAGATGGAGTTGGCCAGCTCAAGCCGCCTGTTCGAGTTCCTGTTTCGCATGTTTTCAACCGGGTCGGCGTGTGTTCCGGCGTTGGGCATGGGCGAGATTCCGCAACAGATCGCATCGCGTTTATCGCATGGCACTCTGATCACCGGCGCACGCGTTAAGAACCTGAAGCGATCGAAAGGGCTATTCACCGTTGAAGTAGAAGGGATGGCGGCGCTGGAGGCGCGGGTGGTTGTCTTTGCGATTGAGGAGCACGAAGCGCGAAGACTCCTGGGGCAACAAAGCAAGAAGCAGAAGCCACCTCGCGATTGGAATTCGACCACGACTTTTTACTACGCCGCGGGCCAGGCTCCCGTGGATGAGCCGATCCTTTTGCTGAATGGCGAAGGTCCGCAGGCGGGGCCGGTAAATCATGCCGCTTTGATGACCAAGGTGTCGCGCGCATACTCGTCGAGCCGCGAACACCTTATCGCCGCGAATGTGGTGGGCGAAGCACCGGAAGACGATGCAGGAATGGCGGCGTTGGAGCACAGAGTGCGAGAGCATTTGGGGAAGTGGTTCGGCGCGCAGGCGCAGATGTGGAAAGTTGTCGGCGGCTATCCCATCCGCTATGCGCTTCCGCTGCAGAGGTCGGTGCAGCGGGAGAAACGCGATCCTGCGTTGAGAAATGGTGCGGTGTCCAACACCGCGGCACGAGTATTCCTTTGCGGGGAGTATCGCGAGACAGCATCCATCCAGGGAGCGTTGGCTTCAGGGCGGCGTGTGGCGGAGGCGGTTGCAGGGGCTCTGAAGTCGTGATTGCGAAGTGCGGCGGCGCGAACCGCAATCTCATTTGTTGAGTGACACTGTGCAGCATTTGCCGGTTGAGCAATCCTGCTGTTTTCGAAGCGGATCATTCGCTGCTTTACTGAGCGAGGTCTGGTGCATGAAGAGAGGTGTTTTGACGCTACTGTGCAGTTTTTGATACAGTTTTGAGAGACAACTGCGCGTCTACCCGCCAAACACTCCTCAGTAGCTCAATGGCAGAGCATTCGGCTGTTAACCGAAGGGTTGTAGGTTCGAGTCCTACCTGAGGAGCCAATAAATCAACAACTTAGAGCGAAAAAGAGAGTCTGGAAATTCCAAGATTGGGCTGATTGTACCCATTTTTGTACCCACACTCTTTCAAAACGAGAGCTGTATCAATAGCAATCCAGCTCCGTTTGTGGCTCTCTGTTAGCTGACGAAACAAACCCTCCTCGTCTTCGGCCTCCCACCAGATTTGACCGAGTCTGCCTCCTGCTTCAATCTCCATTCGCGCTCGGAGCATTCGTGCGCCTCATGCAGAGACAGGAGTGGATCATGGCAACTTTCAAGCGGGGCGGAATCTGGTGGTTCAAGTTTTACTTCGCGGGACAGGAGATCCGGGAGTCCTCCAAATCGACCTCAAAGACGGTCGCAAGAACAGTTGAGCAGCAGCGCAGACGGGAGCTAGAGGCCGGCTTCCACAATCTGAAAGAGGTTCGCCAGCAGCGAATCCGATGCCTTAACGACATCATCGACGAGTATCTCGTGGGGTATCGACTCCGATATCGCTCAGCTACCTTCGCTGAATATGCGCTTGGCCACGTCTCCCGCTTGCTCGGAAAGGAATTGGCAGTCGACATTGACGAGGCTGCAGTGCTCGGCTATCAGGAAGACCGTTTGCGCGAGGCCGCGGCGCCAAAGTCTATTAACGAAGAAGTGCGCTTTCTTTTGAAGATGCTTGGAGACTCAGGCGAGTTGATTCGGGCGAGGCTGCGAAAGAAGAAGCAGTTGAAGCTTGCGGTTGGGAAACGAATTGGGAAAGCCTTTGATAGTGCCGAAACCGAGAGTCTTGCCGCGAAGGCAAAAAAGTCAAAGAGTCCCCACATGTATCCGGCCTTCATGCTGGCTCGCAACGCCGGGCTCCGGGACACCGAGGTCAAAACCCTCACCTGGGGTCGAGTGGACTTGACGGCCAAGACTCTCCAGGTTGGGAAGGCCAAGAGCGATGCAGGGGAAGGCCGCATCGTTCCGCTGAACTCGGATCTTTACGACACTTTGGTAGAACACCGCGACTGGTATCAAAAGAGGTTCGGCGGTATTCAAGACGACTGGTATCTGTTCCCGTTTGGCAGGCCCATGCCATCGGATCCGACTCGCCACGTGACCTCGTTCAAAACCGCCTGGAAGAACATGCGCAAGGAAGCAAAAGTCACTGGGCGCTGGCACGACAACCGGCACACTTTGATCACGGAACTCGCAGAGAGTGGAGCCGGGGATGAAACCATCATGGAGATCGCGGGTCATGTGGATAGGCAAATGCTTCGCCACTATAGTCACATTCGAATGAAAGCCAAACGAACCGCTCTCGAGGCAGCATTGACCGGACGTCGCGATCGTTCGCAATAGAGGCAAATCGAATCTTGATGCAGCACTTACCTGTCGCAATTTGACCGAGATCTCGGTCTCGATTAAATTCTCGGCGAAGTTGTCCCATAGATGACCACGCGAAAAGGAGGGAATGATGGATGCGCTTCTAAATGAAACACAGGTTTCCGAAAAGCTACAAGTGAGCCTGGCGTGCCTGAGACGATGGAGGCTTCGCGGAGAAGGGCCTCAGTACGTCAAAGTCGGACCACTGGTGAGGTATCGTCCGGATGCCGTTGATAGTTGGGTGGCAGAACTCCCAACTGGAGGAAATGGGCGGAGGCATGTGGTTAAGAGCAATGCTCGCCCACGGGTGGCAGTCTCAGCCTGATTCTGCGTGAAGGGGTTGAGGGCAAACGATATGGCATGGCTGATTTGCAAATGGAATCGAGACTAATCTATTGTTGCCAGTCAACGCGGAGGTAGAGTGAGGCCTCTCATTCGACCACTTCTTCCGGGAAGCTGCGTCCTTTTTCTGGGTGGCCGCCCCTCGACAATCGACGCGCTTGCAATAATGTTTTGAAGGAAAGCCGATGCTGGGGAGAGACTGATATGAAGCCGACCTACAAAACTCTGAAGAGCTTATGTGCAGCGACTTTGCTGGGGTGCGCACTACTGGTTGTCGCGGGTTGTAAATCAGTCCCGGCGCCGCCCACTGCGGAAGATGCGGAGGCGACTTGGCGCGATATTAACAAGCAGTCTGGAATGGATGGCGATTTGGCACTCGTTAGTCTGACAAAAACGGACGGGCAGATGGCCGAAGTTCAGGGGACGAAGGTTTACACATTTTTTTACGAGGTTAAAGAGAAGCATCTAACGAAGCTCGGGAATTGGCAACCGGGGCAGATCGAGACAGTGAAATCCAACTATGGCTTTCAACTGACTGAAAAGGGCTGGCAAGGCCCAACAGGCCGCGTCTTTCCCAAGTAGGCGGAATTTGGGGGCACGAACTCTGATTTGACCGAAATCAAGGTCCGCCCTAGGCTCACTTCGCGCTGATCCACTCAGCGGGGAGCGGACCCGATGTTTGATTCACCCCGAGACGCGCTCGCGTCGCTAAGCCGCGTTGGCTATTTAACCGACCACAAGACCGCTACGACGGTCTATCTCGCCGACCGGATCAATAAGCCGATCATGCTGGAGGGGCCGGCGGGTGCTGGTAAGACGGAACTCGCGCAGTCCGTGGCGCGCGCCGCAGCCGTTCCGCTCCTCCGGCTTCAGTGCTATCAAGGCATCAATGAAGAGAAGGCTATCGGCCAGTACGACAGAAGCCTTCAGGAGCTTTTTGTCCTGCTCAAGACGAAAGCGGATGGGGTCCACGATTGGGAGGAGATCCGCAGAGAAGTCACGAGCCGAGCCTTCTTCATAGCAGGGCCGCTGCTCACAGCCATCGAGCAATCGAAGCGCTGTGTCTTGCTGATCGACGAAATCGACAAAGTCGACCATGCCTTCGAGGCCATGCTGCTCGAGCTTCTTTCGGCCTGGACCATCTCGATTCCGAAGTTGGGCACGGTCCAGGCAACGACCATCCCATTTGTCGTTCTGACTTCCAACCAGGAGCGCAGGCTGGGCGATCCGCTCCGCCGCCGCAGTTTCTACCTCATCGTTGAGCACCCAACGGCAGAAAGGGAAGCGGCGATCGTGAAGAACAAGACGCCCAATGCGAGCGCAGCTACGCATCGCTTCATAGCAGGCCTGGCAAGAGCACTCCGTGCTTACAACCTGGAAAAGCCGCCCTCAATCTCTGAGATGAATGATGTCGCTCAGGCCATGCAGTTGCTTGGCATGGAATCCATCCATGCAAAACACAAAGACATCATGCTCCCGTTGATCGCGAAGACGGAACGCGATCGCAAATGTCTGCTGATGAAGCAGGCGTTCGAGGTCATCGTCCATTCCGCAAACAGGCATGCAGCCGAGATGGAGACGCGAGAGGTTGACGAGACGATTCATGAGTTTGAGAGGAAGGCAGAAGCATGAGGTCCTGGACGTCGGTTCCGGTTCTCGCGCTCTCGTTCACCCTGCCTGCGTTAGCGGCGTCGGTTGATGAGGTGAGGCATCGAGAAGCCGTCTATTACGCGGACGCATACGCTGATCACTACCATCTCCCTCGCGAGCTTGTTCACGCGATCATTACCCAGGAGTCGGGCTGGAATCAGGCAGCTCGTTCGTCGCTGGGCGCAATTGGACTCATGCAACTGATGCCGGCGACTGCTTTGCGTTTCGCCGTGCTCAACCCGATCTCGATTCAGGACAATATCGGCGGAGGTGTGCGCTATCTTGCCGCGCTGAACGGACTGTTTCGCGGGATTCTCAGAGGCCGTGGTCGCAGCCTATTACTGCGGCGAACACAACATCGAGCGGCGGGGCCTTGCGTATAGCAATCCCGACGTCCTCCGGTATGTGGAGTCCGTTCAGGCGCGCTACCGTTTCGAGCTCAAGCTTCACCACTCATCTTTACGGAAAGGCGAATATCGTCTCCGATCGACAGGTGACAATAAGCGCCCCTCAGCGTAGTCACCGACGCGACTACCTCTATGGCGTTTCGCCTTACTTCAACGCGAGGGGATGTTTCGATTCGACTCCGCTGAACGTGTTAACCGGGAACCGGCAGCCGGGGTGTCTTTGCAGGTGTTCGATGTGGGCTCGGGCTCCGTTGCTGGATGCGTTGAGCGCTTGCACCGGGCCATGGCAATATTTGCAGCGCATGATCTGATCGCGTTCTGTGAGGGCTTCGTAAATGGTGCATGGGAGCCAAGGCCCACGCACCTTCACCTCGCACTCCGTCATCACCGGGGGTCTCTTGTTACTAGCCACTGATGTATTTGGATGCCTCCCAACGAGCTGTCCGCATACTCTTTTCCTGCAAGTCGCATCCGGAACCTCTAAATGAGCGCGCCCTAGAGCGGGCGCGTGACACCGTGGGTCAGGTACCGACAAAAGTCGGCAAGGGTCTACCGATTCCAACGCTCGGGAAAAAACGTTTATCGGGCATTTGGCTGCTCTTCGAAAATTCTGGCCTGTCATTCGTGATTGTGCCTCGGCTATCAGAGTTTGGCAGGGAATTCTGAACGACTGCGGTAGGCTGACTGGCCCATCAGCAGACTCGGCGGAGATCGGGTTTAGTCTCACATGCATCGAGTCGGCTTGTCGTGCCAACGAGGTGCCGAGAAGTGTTCTGTGTCGCCCTAAGCTCGATCATATTCGCTAGCGACAGCGAACCTGCTGTATTCATGTTGATGGATGTTCTTAGGATTCTTCGCCCCATATTCGGACCACGATGCCTCCAGTTGCTGGACATTCCATAACAGGGATGGCTGCAAGAATGGGCAAAACCTGCGGGAATCAAGTTTCACGCAAGATCGGGGATCGAAGGAAGCACTCCAGTTTTTGATGACCCGCGAGATCACGCACATGCGCGCATTCACAGCCGCCTGGCCCGGCTCGTTTCGGGTGAGGCTACCGTTAACGAGCTTATGCGACCCTTTGCGCTGAGCCAGCCTGCTATTTCAAAGCACCTACGAGTTCTTGAGCAAGCAGGTCTGATTTCGCGTGGACGCGACGCTCAACGTCGGCCACGTCGTTTGGAAGCTGGCCCACTCGCTGAGGCAAATGAGTGGCTAGAGCGCTACCGCCAGACATGGGAGGAAAGCTTTGTCTATGCCATTGCAACAGTTTCGAACCCAGAACGCCATAGTTCGGAAGATCGTATGTGACGGTGGAGAAGCAGGTCTACGTCGATACTGCCATCCTGATTGAGATCCGCTATCACTACCTTGTAAGCAGGACCGACATCGTCGACCGCTCTGCTAGGCTTGATCGTCACGCGGCCGGAGGGAAACCAATTAACAATAGACGCTGACGGAGAGGTCGGGATGGTTTCGCATCCGGGCGGCTATTATTAAAAATTAGTTACGATCAAAGAGGCTGCGAGGCGGCAGCCGTAGGGCATGTTTCCTGGGGGAACGATGCGGGGATTTCTTTACGTTCTGATCGCGACACTTCTTTCACTGTCAGCCTTGGCGGAGTCCACACGGCCACTGCTGCAGGTAGATGCCTCGTCAAGCACGGGGACCGTGATGCACGGCGCCACAGGATGGCTGTATGGCCAGTCGGAGCCAGGAATTCCCACGCTGAACATCATGGCGCCATTAAAGCCGGGCATATCCGCGCAAAAGCCTGAAGGAGGTTTGCAGCACCCGGGCGGGGATGCGCTGACACTTATGCCGTATTACAAGAAAGCGGGAGGCCACCTGATGCAGATATATATGCAGGACATCTATCCGGATTGGCCCTACAACGATTTAGGTCAGGCAGACTACCTCGAGAAGGCAAAGTCGATTGCACGACAAGTGGTTGCAGATCCAAACCGCGAATGGTTTGTGTATGTGCCATTCAACGAGCCGAACAATAATTGGTATGGGTATAACGACGCAAAGTTGACGCACTTTCTGGGAGATTGGAAGGCGGTGTATGAAGCGATTCGGTCGATTGACAGGACCGCTAAGATTGCCGGTCCAGGATATGAAAATTACAACACTGCAACCTACGAAGCTTTCTTTACTTTTGCGCGAGACAATCATGTCCTTCCCGACGAAACCACGTGGCACGAGCTTCATGACGACTTCTTCACGGGATGGTACAAGACCTATGACGATTACCGTATGCTCGAGAAGAATTTGGGCATCTCGCCCTTGCCGGTCGTGATCAACGAGTACGTGCGAGAGAGAGGCGACCTTGGCGTGCCAGGAAATCTTGTGCAATGGATGACCCGCCTTGAAAACCGTAAAGTGGACGGCTGTCTGGCCTACTGGACACCTTCGGGCACGTTGTCGGAATTGACGGCATTGACGTGGCCCAATCGGGCGACGGGTGCGTGGTGGGTCTACTACTGGTATGCGCAGATGACTGGTGAGACAGTCAAAGTGAGGCCGCCTGACCTGAATGCAGAAGGGCTTCAGGGCATCGCTTCGAAAGATGAAGCGCGGAAGCAGATACGGATACTGTTCGGCGGCAGTGCGGCGGGGGTGGATGTTCAACTCGAAGGGCTGGGTAAATTACCGTGGGCGCAAAAAGGAATGCACATGGCGATGTGGCGCGTCGACGGGTCGGGAACTGCCGCATCCTCTGGCCCACATTTTATTGAAGAAGCGGACGTCGCGTTGAAGAGCGGCCACGTTACATTGTCGATAGAAGCAACCGACGCGAGTGCCGCGTACTATGCGGTGCTGACTCCGGCAGGGAAGACGAGCCCACAATCTTCGGTCCGCGGGAGTCGTGCAGTGTATGCGACCCTATCTGGAAAGGCGCGCACAGAGTATAGCCATGAGACGGGCGGGGTAACTGGGCTGGATGCCGGCGAGGTAGAAATACCTTTGACGGCAAACCAGGATGGATACTATACCCTGTCAGTTCACTATCGAGCGATAAGTTCGTCTGAGATTTTGAAGTTGAGATTGAATGGCTCCCTCATCGAAAAGCTTGATCTGCCACGCTCTGAGGCTGGAAGCGGTGTTCAGGAAGCGAAGGCCACGCTTTTTCTTGCTGGTGGCATCAATCGATTTGGATTTTCTGCTACCAGCGGCGATCTCGAACTGGTGTCAGCCGAAGTGTCTGCGGCCAATGGCCTAATCTCAACGTACAAGGCAGAAGAGAGCACAAACACGATCGAGCGTGGAGTCGTGAATAAGAATGCGGCGAACGGATTGGTGGGGTTTCCTTCCCTCGGAGGCGCAGGGATGTTGCGCTTCAATGATATTCACGCCAGCGCGACGGGACACTACAAGTTGGCGATCAGCTACTCAAACGATGAAAAGGGCCACGGTGGTCCCGTGGATGAATTGGCTTCGGTGCAAGTGAATGGGCATGTGTCGAAGGAGGTATATTTCCGGAACACGGTGGATGCGAAGACAATTCGCACGTTAGTTATGGATGTGGATCTGGTGGCTGGCGAGAACGTGATTTCAATCGTGGTTCCCAGCGAACGGCAAGGACCGAACATAGAGAAGATTGCAATTGCCCGGGCGGTGGAAAGGCGCTGAGCAGGCTCGCTACACCCGGCTCTACTCGTCAGGACTGAGCCTTGCTTCATACTGCTTCTTCGAAGTTTGCTATTGTGGACGCAGTGAGTACGATGTCGATAGTTGCGCCAGCAATTCCTTTGGTCAGGACCTTTTGCAAGGCGTGCCGCGAGGCTCTCCAAAGTCATGGCTCAATTTGCGTGCAAAGATCGCTTGCGCTGCTACTGTGCGTTTTTTGGGTTGGCGGTAACCTCTTGCATGCCGCCAATGACGAATTTGCCACGCGCCTGCAGGCCGGTAAGAACGAAGCCAGCCAAGGAGACTTCTCCGCCGCGATGGCCGACCTCAAAGCGGCTGTCTCACTCGATCCTGACAGTGCTGAAGGCTGGTATCAATTCGGATTGCTGCTGGGGCAGATCGCGGATTTCCGCGGTGCGGAAGCTGCTTTTCGTCGCGCGATCAAGTTAAGGCCCAGTAATGCTCAGGCCCACTACAACCTTGCCTTGACGCTTATTGCAGACCCTCGGAGCAGGCTTGACTGGCCGGGAGCAATTACCGAGTTAGAGGCGGCCCTGCAGTACCAGCCCAATTACGCCGAAGCGCTGAACCTTCTTGGCGCTGGTCTCACAACCACCGGGAAAGTCGACGAGGCGATCCCGGAATTGCAGTCCGCAATTCGCTTGTCTCCATCGCTTGCAGTGGCTCACTTCAACCTTGCGATTGCTTTGCAGCAAAAGGATCGTCTGGAGGAAGCCGTAAAGGAATACCAACTAGCCATATCTGCGAAAGGCGGCTATCCAGAAGCGTCCAGCGCGTTAGGAAAACTGCTCTTCCAGTTGGGTAGGGCTACTGCGGCCGATCAGGAACTGGTTCGGGCCTTGCGCCAGAATCCTGATCTGGAAGACGCACACTATGTCCGATCAAAGGTTCTACGTTCTCTCGATCGGAAACGTGAGGCTGCGATCGAGCTAGAGCAGTTCAAGGATCTCAGCCAGCGTGTGCCGGATGCCGCCCAATCGGCCAGCTTGAGCAACCACGGCCTTGAGCTTGCCTCGAAGGGTGATCTCGAGGGAGCTGCTTCGTCCTTACGAGAGGCCATTGCGCTCAAACCTGACTATGGAGTCCCACATTACAACCTTGGCCTCATTCTCGCCGATATGGGCAAGATGCCCGGGGCGGCTGAAGAACTGACTAAGGCCATATCACTTCTTCCTGGACACGCGCGACCTTGGTTTGATCTGGGTAGAGTCCTCAAGCAAGAGGGAAATGGTCAAGCCGCGTTGGCCGCAATGGGTTGGGCCGCACGTCTGTCGCCGACCGATCCCGCCATTCTCGCCGAGCTCAAATCCTTGAGGACAGCAGTTGACCCTTCGCCTGAACATGCCAATTCGCCGCCGCCCACTCAGCCCGACGTGGGCGCTACGGCCGACACTGCATCGGCGCACATCGCATTTGCCGCGCTACTCAGTTCGCGCGGCGACGACATCGGAGCAACTGGGGAGCTACTGCGCTCGCTGTCATTGCAGCCCTCGGACCTGCTCGGGCGAAAGGCGATCGCCAATTCCTACGCCCGACTCGGCGACCATAGTCGAGCAATACTGGAGTATTACAAGCTGTTGTTGTCGCTGCCCGAGGATGCGGACTTGCATATTGCCTTGGGTAAAGTGCTGCTCCAACAGGGAAATGCCCAAGAGGCCGCATTCGAGTTCCGAACAGCGCTGGGATATCGTCCGCAATCGCCGGAAGCACTCGCGGCTCTAAAGCAAGCGGAAAAAGCTGTGAAGCCGAACTGACATCCCTCCTTGGTTTTCCTTCGACAAAACGACAAATCGATTAACTAAAGCCCCCATTCTTTTTTGAAAATTTGATGTTGACAACCGTCAGAAGCGAGGGGTAAGGTCTCGCTTCAGTAAACGTTTCCGTTCGCGCTACAGATGTCGTTAAAATAGCTGGGGGCTTTCAATCTAGATATTGAGCGCCCAAATTTTGCAGGAAGAAATAGTTAACGATGCAGTAAACCTAAAAGGATGCTGCCGTAACTGGGAAAAGAATCACCAATTAGGGGGCGAAATGCCGAATCAAAACAAAAGTATCCATTCTCTGTCCGAATTAACGGCCTTGCTCCGCAAAGCCGCTGGAATCGCACACAGCTCCGGGTCCATGGTCTTCATTTGGGCCGTGCTGATCGCGGGCATTCTGGCGTATAGCCCGGATCGGCTCTTCGCCCAGGTAGACACCGCCACTCTTCGTGGAACGGTCAAAGATCCAAGCGGAGCCACAATTCCCGGCGCCACGGTGAGCATTCAAGACGCGGAGACGACTGCGATTCGCACCACCGTCACCAACGATGCGGGAGAGTATACCGTCACCTCGCTCAAGCCAGGTACTTACACGGTCAGCGTTTCGAAGACTGGATTCAATACCGCCAAATACACCAGTCTCAAACTGGATGTGAACCAGTTAGCTAGTCAAAACGCCATTCTGCAGGTCGGCAATGTGGAGCAATCGATTGAAGTTGCCGCCGCTACCACCGCCATCGACACGTCCAGCGCCTCGTTCGGTACGGTCATACCTGAGCAGCAGGTGGTCGACCTGCCGCTCAACGGCCGCCAGTTCTCGCAGCTGCTGCAACTCGCACCGGGCACAGTTCCGATCGACAACTCCCAGAATTCCGGCAAGGCTCCCAACTTTGGAGCAGGTGCGGCCAGCCCCGGCGTTGATGGCCAGACGAACCGAAGCAATATCTTTTTCCTGGATGGCATTATCGCCTCCAATCCCTTCTTCGGCGGATTCTCCTTCAGCCCCTCTATCGATGCAATCCAGGAGTTCAAGGCGCAGTCGCACACAGACCAAGCTGAGTTCGGCCAGGCCACAGGAGCAATCGTCAGCGTCGTGAGCCGTGGCGGCACCAATTCCTTTCACGGCAATGCGTTCTGGTTCATCCGCAACGATGCCTTCGACGCGAAGAATGCCTTCGACTCGGAGAAACTGCCTTACCACTTGAATCAGTTTGGTGGATCAATAGGCGGGCCGATCCTCAAGAACAAGCTCTTCTTTTATGCAAACTATGAAGGCGGTCGTCAATCCATCTCGCCTTCTGCGAACCTGTCGACTGTTCCCACCGACGCCCAGCGTTCTGGAGATTTCAGCGGCTCGCTTCCCGGCAACGTTTCTCCGATCATTTACGATCCCTCCACGTTTGATCCTGTCACCCTGAAAGAATCTCCGTTTCCCGGAAACATAATTCCTTCGGGAAGAATCAACGCCGGCATGTTGGCTTATTTGAACGGCGTCTATCCTCGCGCGAACCACGCCCCAAACTCTTCGAACGAAAACAACTACCTCGCCGATACCAAGAACACGACGGACGGTAACCAGGGCTCAATCCGAGTCGACTACACAATCGGCCAGAAAGATTCGCTCAACGGTCGATACAGCCAGAATCAAGCGACGCTCTCTTCTCCAAGTTCGTTGTCGAATTTATTCGTCACCGAATTCAACGGCAAGAACACAGGGGCGAACTATATCCACACCTTCAGCCCCACTCTCGTCATGGAGATCACAGGTGGCTATAACAATCTCAACATTCCGCAGGGAATCACCGTAGCCGGAAATCAGGCCGCTATCTTTGCTGCTGCTGGACTCGGCGAGGGCTTCAATCCGAAGCCCGGCGATACTCCGGTCGTCCTCATTCCTGGCTACGGCCTGCAGGGTGGAAACTACACCGGCTTCTGGAATGGTGCCGGTCCCATCGGCCCGATGAACATCATCCAGGGGGGTGGCTCAATCAGTAAGATCGCCGGCGCCCACAGCTTGAAGTTCGGTGCCTCCTACTACCACACCTGGATGTACACGAACTGGAACGGCAACAACATGGACTTCTCGAACAAGGGCACGTGGAACTCGGCATGCCAGTATGCGACCGACGGCCCCACCAGCCAATGTCCGACGTATAACCCCAACGCCGGTGATTTTGGCGGCGGCGGCGATCCCGTTGCCAGCATGCTGCTCAGCGCACCGATCGACGCAACTCGCAACTTGGGTAATAGCGGCGTCAACCTTATTCAAAACACTCCTGCCGTCTACGGACAGGACTCCTGGAAACTGGGACCGAAGCTGACTGTCAACTATGGTCTTCGTTGGGACTACGCCGCGCCTATGCGTGAGCGTGACAATCGCCTCGCCACCTACAACACAGGAGCACAGGAGTACTCAATCGTGGAAGGCGACGTAGACTTGCCTCCCGGACCACTACCTGCAAACACCGTTGTGTTGAATCGACACAGCATCGTCACGAAGCACTGGAACGATTTCTCTCCAAGGCTTGGTTTGGCGTTTCAGGTCACTCCTAACACCGTGCTCAGCGCAGGCGTAGGCCGTACCTTCGATGATTGGGGCTTGCCTCTGCAGGTTGGGCAACAGAACCGCGGAGCATGGCCTTCTGGTCTTTCGCAAAACGCGAGTACTCAGTCACTGAACATCGCGGGCACTTCATTGAAGCCGGATGGCTCTCCGGTCACGGGGCAAAATCCCTTCTACGGCGAGCCTGTGCTAGGTGCTTCTCCGCTACCCGCAGGAGGTCTTGGCTTCCAGGATATCGCCTGGGTGCCGGCCGATTCCTGGCAATGGAACCTCCAGGTTCAGCAGTCTTTCAGCAAGATCGGAATCTGGTCAATCGCCTACGTCGGATCCCATACATCTCACCAAACGCTGCTCCAGCCCTACAATCTGGCTCAGCCATCTACCAATCCTGTAAAGGACTATCCGGACAAGATCTTCGGCGGAACCGGCACAACGCTCCGAAGCATCGCGGGTTCCAACTACGAAAGTCTGCAGACGAAGCTCATTCGGAATTTCGCGAATGGACTTGCTTACAACGCGGCGTTCACCTGGTCGAACTCACTCGGCAAGTCCAGTTGCAACGGCGACTTCTCCAACGTCTGCATCCAGAATATGTATGATCCCACAGGGGATTATGGTCCGACTGACCTTAACATCCCGCTCATCTTCACGTTCAACGCCACCTACGAACTACCGTTTGGCAAAGGCAAACGGTGGGCGACCAGCGGAGCCGGTGCTGCAATTCTTGGTAACTGGCAAATCAATGGCCTCGTCGCTCTACGCAGCGGCACACAGATCAACCCGACAAACGGTGCGAACGGCGATACCGCAAATGTGGGCGGTGGCAACCAGCGCGTCAGCTTTGTAGGTAGCCCAACTTCGGGTGCTCAACATGACAGGACGAACTGGTGGAACGCCGATGCCTTTGCTCTACCAGCAAACGGCACCTTCGGTAATGCTGGCATCAACGCTCTGCGTGGACCAGGATATCGAAACGTAGATTTCTCGGTATTTCGTAATTTCCCGATTCACGAGAACTTCACGGTGCAGTTCCGCGTCGAGTCATTCGACGTATTCAATCACCCAAACCTCGGCAACCCCAACGGCAGCTATTCTGGCTATCACCTGGTGGACGGAGTCAAGGTCTTGAACGGCAGCTTTAACACCATCACCAACACGGTTCCAACGTCGGGTCCGGGAGCGAACAGGCTTATCCAGTTCGCATTGAAACTATTGTTCTAGCAACCTGTAGCCCTTGAAAATCAGCAGTCCACAAGAGCGCCCCCAAAAGTGGGGCGCTCTTGCCATGATCGGTATTTACGCACACGCCGGTGCCGTTTGATTCCCGTAGTGAGATCATCTTATTGCTCCTTCACAGCACCATCACTAAACTGATCAACAAGCACCAAGAGTACAGCGCCGAAGGCGACCGATGAACTCGAGCAGTGTGATCCAGGCTTTCAATTCGCCTCTCACAACGATGATCGCGCGAATTGCTTCGTTCGCTCTTCTACTCTGCGCGTGCTTGTCCGCGGCACAAAACGTAAATCCAGAGCAACTTTTCCAGCAAGCTGTGGCGGCACAGCAACGCGGAGACAATGCCACGGCACTGCGTCTATATCGCGAATTGCTCCGCACCCATCCCGAAGCCACAGTTGTGCGCGTCAATCTCGGCGCGACGCTCGCAAGTATGGGCAAGTTCGCCGAAGCTATCGAGCAATATCGCGCGGTACTGGAAGCTGCTCCTGACAATCGGCCGGTGCGGATGAACCTTGCCATTGCGTACGAGCAGGAGGGCGACTGGAGGCGCGCGGCTGAGGAACTGGAAAAGTTGCAGAAGCCCGAGCATGCGGACCCGCAGTCCACAATGATGCTCGCGGACAGTTATAACCACCTCGGCCTTTACGCCAGGACAATCGTGCTCCTCACGCCGCTCGAAGCCGCGCAGCCGGATGATCTGGATGTGGCGTGGCTGCTGGGCTCCGCCCTTATCCACTCCGGGCAAACAGAGCAGGGCTTGGCGCGCATCGACAAGGTGGCCGCCAAAGGCTCGAATGCCGACGCATATCTGCTGGCCGGACAGACACGCCTCGCCCGCAGTGAGTACGATCTCGCCCGCCACGATGCCGATCTCGCAATGCAGCTAGATCCTCAACTCGCGGGCGTGCAAACGCTGTATGGCATGGTCCTTGAACAGATGGGTGATTATGCCGGCGCGGAAGCCGCCCTGAGGAAGGCAATCGCGGCAGATCCTGACGACTTCAGTGCGCATCTCTACCTCGGCGCGATTCTCTACTTCAGGCGGGATATGAGCGGGGCCAGGATTCAGCTGGAACAGGCATTGCAATTACAGCCTGCATCCGCACAAGCTCGCTATGAACTCGCGCTTGTCGTCCGCGCGGAGGGCCACTTCGATGTCGCCTTGAAGGCTCTGGAGATCGGTGGTCGGTCAGAGTCCCGACTGGCTTCAGCCACATGTCGAACTTGCGGCGCTTTATTACCGACTCCATCGCGCCGCCGATGGCGATAGAGAGCGGGCCATTGTCGACCGCATGATGGCGGCCCAGCAGGAGCACGCATCCACACCAACTCCGCCTTAGCGGGGTTCTACAGCCTAGCGAGCAGGCTCCTTCACGTTGATCACTCGATCACCCTGCACGTCGCGCAAAGTCTGCACGATTCCGGACGGCCAGACAATCTGTACTGTATCGACGCGCAGATCGCTACCTAATCCGAAATGCACCGGACCGTCGCTGGACGAGGCATAGCCCACACTCGTCGTCATGTGGTTATACTGCGCCCCGCTCCTGGTCACAACCTTAATCCGCGCGCCGATGCCGTCGCGATTGCTTCTTGTGCCTTCTAAAGCGATATCTAGCCAGTGCCCGGCCGCGTCGCTGCGATTCATCCATATCACGGCGTCCTGGCCAAGAGCTGTCACCACAACGTCAGTGCGGCCATCGCCATCCAAATCTCCAAACGCACATCCCCTGTGCCTCGCCGGCGGCAAGGCATCAAGTCCCGCTTCCTCGATCAGGCGCTGCCACTTGCCACCGTTTCCAGGGTTTCTGAAGACGATGTTGTGCTGATCCACATCCGCACCAAGCGTCATCAGGGAGAGCACGTGACCGCCGGTGACGAAGATGTCCTTCCATCCGTCGTTGTCAAAATCCTCAATGGCCATGCCAAAACCGGAGTGCGTAAGGCTCGCCTCTCGCATTCCATTCGCCATTGTCATTTCTTCGAAATCCTTGCCGCCTTCGTTCTTGAAGATGGGGAAGGTCTGATTATTGAGAGCTGCGAATGCAATGTCGGGATAACCATCGTTGTCCACATCGCGGAAGTCCAGCCCCATGCCCGAAATGAAGTTGCCATCCTCCAGTCAAGGCAACTCCGCGTTGAAAGGCCAGCTCATCGAACTTGCCGCCACCGTTGTGGAAGAGGTAGTTATAATAGCCGTCATTCGTGACAAAAAGGTCAGGCTTTCCGTCAAGGTCATAGTCCGCCATGCCGACGCCCATGCCCTTGCCTACGTGCGACCGTATCCCCCACTCCACCGAGACATCTTTGAAAGTGCCGTCCCCGCGATTCAAAAACAACTGGTTCGGCAGACCCTTGTAGAAACTCGGTGCACAGTAATCCGATTGCCCGTGATATCGGCAGATCGGCTCTTTCAAATAATCCCATTGCAGATAGTTGACAACAAAGAGATCAAGAAGCCCGTCGCCATTTACGTCGACCCACACAGCGGTGATAGACCATAGTGGCCCGTACTGGGGGTCAGGATGATCCAGTCCCGCCCTCGCAGTTACATCGGTAAACGTGCCGTCGCGGTTGTTATGGTAAAGGGTATTGCGATGCACACCGGCAACGAACAAGTCAGGATACCCGTCATTGTCGTAATCGCCGACCGCCACTCCATTGTCGTAACCGGTCCCGACAATTCCAGCCTTCTCGGTGACATCGGTAAACTTGCCCGCGCCGTCATTGTGGAAGAGGCGATCTCTGAACTTCGGATCGTCTTTCTTCAGGGTCGTAAGATTCGCCCCGTTAGTGAAGAAGATATCCGGGCGGCCATCTTTGTCGAAGTCGAAGACAGCCACTCCGCCAGCCATGGTTGCCGGAACGTGCCGAGTCTCAGACTCGTCCGTCTCAAGATGAAAGGCGATAGGCTGTGGCGCGAACTTGATCCGAGGCGCTTTCACCGCTGCAACCATGAGACTGACCGAAGCCAGCACAATCAAGAAGAGTGAAGTCAGAGCCACACATCTGCCATAGGTGCGTCGAAACCACTCGGCCCAACACACCGGAGGCTGCCGTCCATCGAAGTTTCTCGTCGCGGCTCCGATGCTTGCTCCTTCAATAATTGCCTAACGGTAACGTTTACTGTAGCACTATACTAACAAGTGACGGAGCACCTCCGCGAGTCTCTTCTCCTGGATTTTTGATGACTGTGGGATCAAGTTTTGCCGACCGGCGTTATCGTACCGCGCACTCTCCAGCGAGCCGAAATTCGTTTCATATTTCTTCGTCTGATCATCCCCGATGGAGCACATCCCACGCGCGAGTCGTTCGCCTATGACCCTCGACGTGTGGTCCCCATTTCGCCTCCCCGAGTGCGACTCAGCCCTGAAGTTCTCTCGCCGATCGTTCCTATGGTCAAGCGGAGCGGCGCTTTGCTTCAGTGCGTCCCGCGTGCGCGCAGCGCACCTGCTCACGTCGCCCGCTGTGCGTCCTCTTTTGTGTTTGGCTACCTCGAAAACGTCGTACCCACCGCTGCTTGAGAAGTTCATCGCCAAAATCGATCCCGCATCCGATATTTTTCCAACCGAAATCTACGCAGAGGAGATCGGCAAGGTACTTAGCGCATGGAGTGAAACAATCCGTCATTCCGCTCGCAACTCCGACGCTATCCGCAACGCTCTGCATGAAGCCGTGACCGCCTCGTCGCTCGATCCATCTGAAATCAGGCCCCTGCGTTCCAGCGGACCCCTGCGTGTAGAGCGCAGAGTCTTCCACGGAGCCAAAACGAATGAGCGCAGTGAATTTCTCACGAAGTGGGCCACGTACCTCTCTTCGTTTGCGACGCTCGATGTGGTGGAACTGGAGATATTCGGCATCCACATCGCGAGCGAATCGCCTTTGCATGTGAATACTGAGATCCGTTACGACCTGGTCGGGAAGCGGCGTGGATGGCACGCGCGAACAGCGAGTAGGCTCCTGGACTATCTCGTGGATCCGTAACGAGCAAGGGCAATGGCTCGCTCAGAAATGGGTTGCCGACTCCGAGGTAAGAAGCAGACTCACCGGTCCCGGCTTCAAAGAAATCACCGGGCTCTGCATCGCTTCGGATACGCCTGGCATGAATCAGCTTCTGCGAGGCATCGACGATTGGCGCACAGGCCTGGACGGTGCGAGCGGCATCGACGTGTACGGAAATCACGGAATCGCGGTGGGCGATATCGATGGTAGCGGATTCGACAGCTTCTACGTGTGCCAGCCATCAGGACTTGCCAAACCGACTGTATCGAAATCGCGGCGATGGGACGTTTGAGGACATTACCGAACAATCGGGTGTGGGTATTCTCGACGGCACCGCATCTGCTTTGTTTGTCGACTTCCTCAATCGCGGAAAGCAGGATCTTCTCGTCGTCCGCAGCGGAGGGCCACTGTTGTTCTCCAATCTGGGCAATGGACGCATTCGAGGCGAAGCCCGACGCGTTTCAAGTTTGCGCGGCCGCCGCAGGGAACATTTACGAGCGCGGCGGTGGCGGACTACAACCGCGATGGCCTTCTCGATATTTATTTTTGCGTGTACAGCTACTACCAGGGATTGAATCAATACCAGTTTCCATCTCCCTACTACGACGCGCAGAACGGTCCTCCGAATTTCCTCTTTCGCAATCGCGGGGATGGAACATTTGAAGATGTGACAGTTTCCAGCGGGGTGGACCAGAATAACAATCGCTTCAGCTTTGCGGTGGAGTGGTGCGACTACGACAACAATGGCTGGCCGGATCTATACGTCGCGAACGACTTTGGCCGCAAGAATCTTTATCGGAATAACGGTGACGGAACTTTTACTGATATCTCCGCGAAGGCTGGCGTTGAGGACTATGGACCCGGCATGAGCACCTGCTGGTTCGACTACGACAACCTGAGCCAAGCAGGAACACAT
>CAWKHY010000002.1:0-11251 GCA_963849505.1 uncultured Acidobacteriaceae bacterium
TCGAACCGCCGACGCCGGCCTTTTCAGGGCCGCGCTCTACCACTGAGCTATCTGGCCTTGGATCACCAAGGGCGCCTTGGAAGCGCTGGGTATGTCTGAGTTGCGGGAAGAACCGCCCCGCCTGAGATGTGCGCCGGCAGCATGCCCGGGCCAGTCCGCAGTGCTTCGTCAAACAACCTCAATCAGTATAGCAACAGCCCTCCCCCGCGCCAAACTCCCCTACCATCCCGCGCCTCCTGCCAGCCTCCCGCCCCCGCGTGCCTTACACTGTAAGCGGCTTCGAAACCAATGAGCATCATGTCTCTCGCCACAAACGCCTCACGCCGTGCCACGCTCGCAGCGTGCGGCTCCCTCATCCTCTTCAGCGCTTCAGCCCTTGCCGCTCCGCCCCCTGTTGCCACACCCGCCGAGGCCAAAACTGAGCGCGCCTTTCAGGCTGCCCGGAGCTCCGGCCCGCTCACCCTGCGAGCCTTCCTCGTCCAGATGCCCAAAGGAGCTGATCTCCACAACCATCTCTCCGGAGCGGTCTACGCTGAATCATGGATCCGCGCTGCCGGTGAAGATGGGCTCTGCGTCAACACCTCATCGCTCTCCTTTCAGAAGCCCACCGCAATGACCGCCAGCCTTCCGCCTAAGCCTGTCTGCGGAGATGCGGCCGTCGCCGCCAGCAGCGTTCCCACCAGCGGTGCGCTCTACGACTCCCTCATCGATTCCTTTTCCATGCGCAGCTTTGTTCCCTCCGCGGGAGTCTCGGGCCACGACCAGTTCTTCGCTACCTTCGCCCGCTTCTCGGGCACCTCGCACAGCCACGCCGGCGAATGGTTCGACGAAGTTGCCACTCGCGCCGCCGCCCAGAACGAGCAGTACATGGAACTGATGGAGACACCCGACTTCAAGCACACTGCTGCCCTCGGCCGCCAGCTTGGATGGAACCCTGACCTCGCCAAATTTCGCGACGCACTTCTCGCCAATGGCCTGCGCGACGACATACCTCTTGCTCGTGAATACGCGCAGAACGCTTTCGATCGCCGCAACGCGCTGGAAAAGTGCGGCACCGCCGACGCCGCCCCGGCATGCAAAGTCGAACTCCGTCTTATCTACCAGGTCCTTCGCGGCTTCCCGCCTCAGCAGGTCTTCGCTCAAACCCTCCTCGGCTTTGAAGTGGCTTCAGCCGACCCCACCTTCGTCGGCATCAACTTCGTCATGCCTGAAGACGGCTACACCTCCATGCGCGATTACCGCCTGCAGATGCAGATGCTTGACTACCTCCACTCCGTCTACCCGAAGGTCCACATCAGCTTGCACGCTGGCGAACTCGCCCCCGGCCTCGTCACCCCTGAAGGCCTCACCTTTCACATTCGCTCCGCCGTCGAAAAAGGCCACGCCGAGCGCATCGGCCACGGAGTCGACATCATGTACGAGGACGATCCCCACCAGCTCCTCAAGCAGATGGCCGCTCAACACATCCTCGTCGAGGTCAATCTCTCAAGCAACGACCTCATCCTTGGAATTCGCGGCATCGAACACCCGCTGCCCATCTATCTAAAATATGGAGTGCCTGTCGCCCTCTCCACCGACGACGAAGGAGTCTCGCGCATCGACCTCACCCACGAATTCGTCCGCGCCGTTCTCACCTACCCGCTCACTTATCGCGATTTGAAGAAGATGGTGCGCGCCAGCATCGAGCACAGCTTCCTGCCCGGAGCGAGCCTATGGAAGGACGGCGATGGATTCACTCAGCCAGTCCAGCCCTGCGCAGCTAAGCCGTTGGCCGCAGCCGCACCAGTAAGATCATGCAGCGCATTTCTCCAGTCCAGTCAGAAAGCCCGGCAGCAGTGGGAACTCGAAGAGCGCTTCCGCGCATTTGAGTCTGCGCAGTAGACTTAGTCAGCCTCAGCAGCCAGCTCAGTCTCTCCTGCCGTAACAGTTTGCGCGTTTCGCAGCAAGTAGTAGCCCAGCACACCCGCCAGGATCGACGCCAGGAAGATGCCTACCTTCGCAGCGTCAATAATCGTTTCGTCAGCGAACGCCAGGTCGGCGATAAAGAGCGACATCGTAAATCCAATGCCGGCCACCAGCCCCAAACCCGCAATCTGTCGCCAGTTGGATCCGCGGGGCAGATTGGCAACCTTAAATCGCGCCCCTGCCCAGCACGCAACAACGATGCCCAGCGGCTTGCCCAGCACCAGCCCCAGCAGCACACCCCACATCGCCGTGCTGTGCATCGCTGCACGCAGAAAGCCCGTTTCAAACGCAACCCCCGCGTTGGCCAGCGCAAACAGCGGCACAATCACAAAGTTTGTCCAGCTATGTAATCTGCGCTCCAGCCTGTCCGCCTGGCCCTCAGTGCCAAACGCAATCTCCTGCGCCTTGGCTAGAAAAATCTCGGTGGCATAAGGATTCGCTTTCGCCTGCGAAAGCTCCATCTGTGCTTTGTTCTTTTTCAGAAAACCAACGAAATCGCCGTAACTGAATCTCGGTTCTCTCGGCGTCAACAGCCCGAGTATCACCCCGGCAATCGTGGCATGGATGCCCGACGCCGCAATCGCAGCTGTAAAGGCGATCGAGAGCAGTATGTAGGGAATGCCCCGCTTCACTCCAATCTTCTGCAACCCGCCCATGATGCCGAGAAAAACCAGCGCGAAAAACATGGCGGAAAAATACACGTGCGGTGTGTAGAAGATCGCGATTACAGCAATCGCGCCAATATCATCCACAATCGCCAACGCCAGTAGAAACAGCCTCAGTTGCGTACTGATCCTGTCGCCCAGCAGCGCCAGCACGCCTACGGCAAATGCAATGTCCGTCGCCATCGGCACGCCCCAGCCATGCTGCATCGTCGGTGCACGCAGGTTGACCAACGCGTAGATGGCAGCCGGCACAACCATACCTCCCAACGCGGCCAGCATCGGCATCACCGCATTCTTGCGGTCCGCC
Organism: uncultured Acidobacteriaceae bacterium; assembly: GCA_963849505.1. Classification (GTDB taxonomy): domain Bacteria; phylum Acidobacteriota; class Terriglobia; order Terriglobales; family Acidobacteriaceae; genus JANXZS01. Next base: position 2,938 of record CAWKHY010000002.1, read on the forward strand.
AACTCCCCCGCCACAAACGCCCGCTTGATCTCCAGTCCGGCGACGTAAAAGAAAAACACCATCAGCACGTCGTTCACAACGTGACGCAGATCCTCCGACAACCGGTATGAGAAGAAATGAAACCCGATCTGCGCGTGCCACAGTGCCTGGTAACTGTCGCGCAGCGGCGAGTTCGCCCAGCCCACCGCAATCACCGCGGCGGAGATCAGCGCAGCGCCACCCAGCCCAGCTGTATGCAGAAAATTCTGCGCCGGCAGCAGTACTCCCCTCAGCAGCGGAGCGTCCTGCGTGCGAACGTCAAGGAGTGCGCGGTCTCTCGGATGAACGGCCATAGTCGCTGTGCCTAAGCCTGACCGAAACATCCAAAAAGATCAAGCAGACCCAACTCACAACCGCTCACTCGCCTTAAAAAAATAGCGGATAATACTGCTGAGACTAAAAGGACATGATTGGAACGTTAACCAGGGGCTTGTTCACCTGTGGACCCATGTTGCTCGTTTTGAGTGCTTGGATAAGGCTGTATCGTAGACAGCCACGGCCAGCAACAAGCTACACCGGCCTGGTAGCACTGGGCATCACTACTGCAAATGCTGTAGTGGCTGCCAGCACATTCCTCTACTACGAAATCAAACCCGCCAGCAGCGCGCCTCCTTGGCAAAACCCGGAAATCCTCACCCTGGGCCTGTTGTTCCTATCCGCTCCTCTAGGGATGTTTTTTGGGGTGATCGCAGCTGCACGTGGTGGAAATCCGAGATGGATGATCTGGACCATAGCGATAGCACACTTGCCACTTTTGATCGTAGGAATTCTCGCTAGCTTCACAGTTTGAATCCAAATACCCGCACCCGGAATCCCGCCCGTGAAGCCGTCCCTACTTCCACCCGCTCTTCGTCTTCTCGTCCGGCTGCACCACCGGCTTGGAAGGATGAAGCTTGCTCATCTCCTTCGCCCCCACCCCCGCATCCTCGAGCGTCACCTTGATTCCGGTCGCCATCGCGCCCGCCGTCCACTTCAGGTAATAAGTCTTATCCGCCTCCGCGTCCAGCCGGATCCGCTCGTTCTCCTTATTCCTCGCCTCGTTCAGCGCGGCGCCCGTTGACTGGATGATCCCCCCGTAATACATCTCCGGCATCCCCGTCACCACCGCAGGCCCCGGCGGCACCTCCAGCCACGCGTATTCCGAATTCAGCAGGTAAGCCACATACACTCCGTTGATGAAGAGATGGTCATGCGACGCCGATCCCGTAAATCTCCCCACTCTATAGATGTAAATCAGCGCCTTGCCTGGCGACGGAGCCGCAGGCGGAGTGGCCGCCACCGCCACCGCCTTCGCGTCCTGGGCCGGAGGTGCAGCCTCCTGCGCCGATCCCACCAACCTCAACGCGCAAAGGACGAGAAGAATGTTTGCAAAGATCTGGAAAGCGCTCTTGACGCGGCAAATCCGAGCGACTCTAACAACCCTGGCTGAAAGCATTTGAGCACTCCTCTACCGACCGGGCTGAAGCTAGCCAACATCTAACCGGAGCTCGGCATCGGATCTCACGATGAGCATCTCGCCGTAGGAAACGCGCTCCGAAGAGGCACAACATCAGCGCACAATTCGGAACCTAAATTTGCCAAACTGATGTGATCGATAGCACTTGCCTTTGTGATTAACTGGGTGACGCGACAATGAAACCGCTCTCAGACGGCTTCACTTTTCCCCGCTATCACTCCGGAAGCCGCACTGGGCAGAACTCATCCAGCGAGCCTAAATCGGAGGTATCGCATGACCACGCCTGACACCCGCACCAACAACGCCACAGCAAATACAGGCCTCGTCGAAATGGCCATGGCTTACTTCCGCAGCCGCGTGCTCTGCGCAGCCGCGCGTCTCGGCGTTGCCGATGCTCTTGGAGACGAGGTCCGCAACCTCGCATTCCTCGCCGACCATTGTCACGCAGATCCCAATGCCCTTTATCGCCTGCTGCGTGCCCTTGCCAGCATTGGCGTTACCGAGGAGACAGCGCCCGAACATTTTCGCCTCACCCCCTTCGGCCAACCCCTGCGTAGGGATGTGCCTCACTCCGCCTGGCCGGCCGTCGTCTTCTGGGCCGATCTTCTTGCCGATAGTTGGTCGCTGCTCACCGATTGTGTTCGTACCGGAAAACCCGCCGCGGAGGTCCGCGATCCCCAGATACCCTCCCGCTGGTCGCAGGACCCCGACGCGAGTGCTATCTTTCGCGCAGTCATGGGCACGGCCCCGGCGGAAGACTACGCGCCTATCGTCCAGGCCTGGGACTTCTCCCGCGCAAGCATCGTCGCCGATCTCGGCGGTGGCGGCGGCTCGCTCATCCTTGCGATCCTCTCTCTCAACCCGCATCTGCAAGGTATGCTGGTGGACCTCGAACCCAGCATTATCTCTGCCAAATCACGCTTCGAAAAAGAAGATCCCTCCGCACGATGCCAATTGATCGCCGCCGACCTCATGCTGTCCGTCCCCGCGGGCGCCGACGTATACATCCTCAAACATGTACTGCACGGGCGTCAGGACGCGGATGCGATCAATATTCTCAAAAACTGCCGCGCAGTCATACCCCCGCACGGCAGCCTGCTGATCATTGAGTTCATTCTGCCTCCGCTCGTCGCGCATCCCGATCCGCAACTCGAAGGGCGCCTCATGAGCGACCTCAATATGCTCGCTGTTACCGGCGGCAAAGAGCGTAGCGAACGCGAATGGCAGATCCTTCTAGGGTCAGCAGGCTTCACCCTGGCGAAGGTCTATCCCGTTGGAGGCGAAAACTTTATGGTGCGAAACGTCGGCATAGTCGAAGCAAATCCAGCTTAGTCGTCCTCATCTCGGTGAATCCCGGCCTGCCCCGGCAGGCGTCTCACGAACGACCCTAGTGATTCATTACGAACATCACATTCACGAGCGTTTCCACTTCAACCGGCACTCCATCCAGCAAGTACGGCTTATTCTCCCAGTGCTTGACCGCGTCCATAGCCGCTTCGGCAAGCAGCGGAGACGGCGCAGCCACCACTTCGAGGTCGTGAAATTTCCCGTCGGTACCTATCGTCCCATCGATCACTACGACTCCTTGATCGCGCGCCGCCTTTGATGCCCCTGGATAGATTGGTTGGGGCCTCTTAACAATTGCACCAGCTGTCACCCTGCCATCCCCATCCGCATGTGGGCTCTGAGCGGGCTTCTCCAAAGTCGCATCTGCTGGCGGAGTCACCGCCGCATCGCTGGCGTTGAGAAGATCAATCGTCTCTACCGACACTGTGAATAGTTTCAGGTTGTTCTCCGTCACGAGGTTGTTCTCCGTCACGACAACCTGCTTTGCCAGGTAACGAGCCTGCATTTTCACAAACTGGCTGTACTGTGTGGTCAATCCATTGGAGTGACTCATTCGCAGGGCAAGCGTCCCTGGATCGAAGCAGTATTGGCTCTCCTCGTTGATGCCCGCAACCTGCAACTTTCCATCTTGGAGCCGCTGAGGGATCGTAAATACACACGCCACCTGCGAGCTGCCCGCAAGGGCCACCTTCAGCTCAAGTTTCATCTTGCCGGACTCTACAGCCTTGGAGGACGGCAGCGGCGAGAACAGCATCGATCCCATCACTCTCTCGAAATATTTCAGTCGTTCGCCGGAGTCCTTGCTGTACACGGCGCCATCCGCGGTGAACCACGTCGTATGCTCTACTCCCGCCCGCGTAAAGCTACTGCGATGCACCTTCGGCGACGCCCACCAGTATTCCCACGTCCCCTCTTCCGCCGGCTTCCCTTTCAGATCGTAAAACTGGTACGAAGCCTTCAGATGCCAAGGCTTCATCTCCGGCGAGGCGAAGTCGTAGTAGGGAGCAGCAGCCGCAAGTACCTCGTGTGGATCCTTCGGAAGACTCGGCCCGGGGTTACCAGCACTTTGACCGAAGCCAGGCAGCAGCACTGTCAAAGACAGTGCAAAAACTATCAATGTGCGCATCGTAGTCAAAGACTTATCAAATCAAATGTCGCGTGCGCAGACTATCGCTCCAGGGACGCCCAAAATTCCCGCGTGCAACAACCCCGTCTCTCGTCCTGTCACGCTCTACTCCACCCGCTTTTTGCTCGCGCGCTTCGGCTTGTTCTTGTTCTCCAAATTCAGCGCCACCGCCGCGCGAATCAAATCCTTCAACGCCGCCTCATTCACCTTCTCGCCTTCGTGAATGTCGATCGCGCGCCTCACATTTCCTTCCAGGCTTGAGTTGAACAGACCCGCAGGATCCTTCAAAGCCGCACCCTTCGCAAACGTCAGCTTCACCACGCTCTTGTACGTCTCTCCCGTGCAGACTATTCCCCCGTGCGAGAAGACCGGAGTCCCCATCCACTTCCACTCTTCCACGATCTCCGGATCGGCATCGTGGATCAGCTTGCGCACCTTCGCCAGCATCTTTCCGCGCCAGTCGCCAAGTTCCTTGATCCTCTCGTCGATCAATGCAGAAGCAGATTCCACAGCAGCACCCCTCTCCATCTGCACTTCGTAACCAGCAACCTATACCAGCGCGCCGCTCGTCGCAGTAGGCAGCACGCCGATCACACGGCCGGCCGGCCGCAGCATCCACGACAGCACCATGAAGCCAGTAATGATCAGTGGAGCAATTACATGGAACCCATAAGCGCCGTACCCGCCAGACAACGCGCACGATGCTGCCGCGCCTGTCAGATCAAAAAAGATCCCCGCATACGCCCACTCCTTCAGACGCGGAAAACCCGGCGCAAGAATCGCAATCGCTCCAAGCAACTTCCAGAATCCCAGGATGAGAAAGAAATACATCGGGTAGCCAAGGATCGGCACAACTCCGTGGGGATTCGCCCGGAATTGTGCCATCTGCCCGATACCGCCGCTTCCGATCAGCAGCGCTACCATTATCGTCATCGTCCAATAGACAATCCCTCTGGCTTTCATGGCTAGTTCATCTCCCCAATCACCCGCTCCAGTCCGCCGAAGAACTTCTGCCATCCGTAATTCGCGCCCTGGTACGCTGCCTGCTGGTCAGGACCGAAGCCGGACTGCTCCATGCGAACGTGTGTGCCGCCCTCCGCCGGGGTCAACGTCCACAGCACCACCCATTGCAGCCCGGAGTCGCTTCCCCCAACACCCCAGTTATAGGCCAGGCTATGCGGTGGGTCGATGGCTACCACTTCGCAGTCCACAATTCCATTCCAGTTCGGCATGGGATCAGCACGGAATTGAAACTTCCTCCCCACCACTGGCTCGAAGTCGTTGTTCATCATCCATTGCGCAATCAGCGGGCTCTCCGTCAACGCGCGCCACAGCTTCTCTGGCGGGTGTTGGAATACCCTCTCGACTACAAGACTGCGAGTGCTCTCTGCAGCATTGCTCATGGGTCCATCCTCTCCAATAAATTTTCTAGACGATCAAACCGGTCCCGCCAGAACGCGCCGTAAAGATTCAGCCAGTCAACCATCGGCGCCAGTGCGTCCGGCAATGCGCGATAATGCGTCTCGCGCCCCTCACGGCGATGCCGTACCAGCTTTGCTCTCTTCAACACCGTTAGATGCTTTGACACCGCAGGCTGTGTTACTCCCGCATAGCGCGTCAATGCATGAACAGTCTGTTCCCCCTGCCGCGTCAACTCCTCGAATATCGCCCTGCGCGTCGGATCGGCAAGGGCACGGAACACGCGATTGGCATTCGCCGGCTTCACATCCGAAACCATAACCAAATGGTGATGGGTTGTCAAGCCACCCACCGTTCTATTTTCCGTAGCCACTTTCGCCCAGCATCAAAATTATTCCGCTCCACCCAGCCCACAATGTAAGATCTCGTTCAACAATGTTTGCCACGCCCCACCCATCGGCGGCAGTAAGAACATTTCCAATCACTTAACCTCGCTTCATCGGTTGCATGCGGAACATCGGAGCCGATAGTCTCTCGATTGGTTCTTTGGGACATTTACTGAGCATTACCCTCACTGGCGGCAAAAGATCGGTAAGAGCAAGGAGCACGACGCATGAAATATGAATCAAAAGGAATGTTATTGTTCGCGGAATCAGCACTATTTCTCGGTGCCGTCACTTTGGCGTTGGGATCGTCCGCTGCACAAACGGTAACCAGCCAGTTGGGTTCGCCCAGCGGTACTACGACCATCGATGGCAAGCAGCTTCCCGCGCCCCCACCCAAGTTTGGCGGCGTCATCAACGAAAGCGCAAAGAATTCGACGCCCTGGTGGCCACCCCGTGTGGTACCGCCAAAAGGCGCACCCAATGTCCTCCTCATCATGACGGACGACCAGGGCTACGGTGTCCGGGCACCTTCGGCGGTGTCATCCCATCCCGCCCTCGAACGTGTCGCCCAAGTCTGGCTCTGCGGTACACCCAATTTCACTCCACCGCCCTTTGCTCGCCAACCCGCGCCGCGCTCATCACCGGCCGCAATCACCACTCGGTCGGCTTCGGCGTCATCGGTGAAATGTCCACCGGCTTCCCGGGTTACGATTCCGTGCATCGGGCAGGATAGCGCCACCGTCGGTGAAATTCTCAAGGAGAACGGATACGCCACGTCGTGGTTTGGCAAAAACCACAACACTCCTAGCTATCAATACAGCGATGCTGGGCCCTACGATCAGTGGCCGTCCGGAATGGGCTTCGATTATTTCTACGGCTTCATGGGCGGAGAGACCGACCAGTGGACTCCTATCTCTTTCGCGATCACACCCAGGTCTTTCCTTGGTAGGAAAGCCCGGCTACAACCTCACCACCGACCTCGCGGACGATGCGATCAAGCACATGCGCGATCTCAACGCGGCCGCACCCAGCAAGCCGTTCTTCGTGTACTACGTGCCCGGTGGCACCCACTCCCCACACCAGCCCACACAGGAATGGATCGACAAATTTAAGGGCAAATTCGACATGGGTTGGGAATGTCATGCGCGAGCAGATCTTCGCCAACCAGAAGCGGCTCGGCGTCATCCCGGCGCAACGCACAACTCACTGGCCCTGGCGCGGACTCGGGGGCCTACCCAAGTGGGACTCGCTTTCAGCCGTGCAGAAGAAGCTGTACGCCCGCGAGGCGGAAGTCTTTGCCGCCTACGCCGCATATACCGACTATGAGATTGGCCGCGTAATCCAGGAAGTCCAAAACGAGGGCAAGCTGGACAACACCCTCATCATCTACATCGTCGGCGACAATGGCACAAGCGCTGAAGGCACGCTGGCCGGTACCTTCAATCAGATGACCGCGTACAATGGCATCTTGGACCAGCCCGCCGTCAGACCCGTCCTCGCCAACTGCGCCCACTACGACAACTGGGGCTCTAACAAAACCTATCCGCATATGTCCGTCGCATGGTCATGGGCATTCGATACGCCATTCAAGTGGACCAAGCAGGTGGCCTCTCACTTCGGTGGCACCCGGCAGGGCCTCGCCATTTCGTGGCCTGGGCACATTAAAGATGTCGGCGGCATTCGCACCCAGTTCCACCATGTCATCGACATTGTTCCCACCATCCTTGAAGCTGCAGGCATTCCTGCGCCCACCACCGTCAACGGCATTGCGCAGAAGCCGATTGAAGGCGTCAGCATGGCCTACACATTCGACCAGGCAGGTGCCAACGCTCCATCCAAGCGCGACACCCAGTACTTTGAAATGGTCGGCAACCGCGCCATCTATCACGACGGTTGGGTCGCCGCCACCACTCCACCCTCTCCATCATGGGAGCTGGGAACCGGCAAGATGCCTGCCCTGGCGACTACCACTGGGAGCTTTATCACATTGCCGAGGACTACTCCGAATACAACGACCTCGCTGCAAAAATGCCTGACAAGTTGAAAGAAATGCAGGCGCTCTTCCTCAGCGAGGCGGGGAAGTACCAGGTCCTACCGTTGGATAACTCCGGTTTCGTGCGCCTGCTTACACCGCGACCCAGCGCTGTCGCAGGTCAAACGGTCTTCACCTACACGGGCGAGAACTCCGGAATCCCCGTCGGAAATGCTCCCAGCATTCTCGACAAGGACTACACCATCACTGCTGAAGTCACCATTCCCGAAGGTGGCGCCGAAGGTATGATCGCTACTCTCGGCGGCCGCTTCGGTGGCTACGGCCTCTTCCTTAGCCAGAGCAACAATTGGCTCCTCAGAAGCAGGCCGCTCAAAATCATCGTGTGGTCCCTCTTCATCCTGGGACTGCTCCTCGTCTGGTTCGGTCGCACCAGGCACCGGTCAGGCTGTGATGATGTGGCTCGGCTACTTGTTGGTTGTTACTTGCACCGCTTTGGTTGATTGCCGGACTCGTTACCGGCATCGCCCAAATTGGCAAGAGCCGCCCCA
>CAWKHY010000003.1:0-76693 GCA_963849505.1 uncultured Acidobacteriaceae bacterium
CAAAGCAGCCACTATGAAATGCTTTCTGTTTCTCGCACAGAAGCGGTGCCGCTCTCGTAATAGTTTCAACTCGCCGTGAGGGACGCCGTCGAGCAAGCGGTCGGTGATGTAGATAAGCCAGGTACCCAGCGCAAGAATTAGAGTAGCAAACCAAGGAAGCCGCAAATGCATGGTACGTGCAAAGAGACACGCCCAGACGACCGCCACGGTCGGCGCGTCGAAGCTGAGCAGATGCCATAAGCAAAGCAATCTCAAAAGACTCCTCCATTTTCTTTGCCTTGAAAAATGTCCTCGTTTTACGAGAGCATCCTCTCATTTCTCGACCAATTAGAATGCTTGCTTCTTGATCTATTCTGCCGAATTTTGTCAGAAAGAGATCAAGCGTGCCACCCTGCAATACGATCGAAAAAACGACCACAAGATAGGTGGTGGCGAGTATCCATGATCGATGTTGGAGGTCTGGGACAGATAGAGCAAGTGCAATGGATAACCCGCCGCGTAAGCCACCCCAACTGAGTGTGAGAAGCGAAGATTTATGTCCACGCTGCAGCAGGCGCACCAATCCTAAAACGAGCGCTACGACGAGGAAGCGAATAACCAGGACGGATACAATGGCAAGTCCACCCGACTCAAATGAGCTTCGTGAAAAGGGAATGATGAGTACCTCGAAGCCCAGCAATACGAAAAGAATCGCATTTTGAATTTCATCGATGACCCGCCAGAATCCATCTATAGATTCATGCGAAATTTCGCCATGCGCGTAATTCATGTTGAATCTGCGCAATGCCAGTCCAGCCGCGACCGCTTCAAGCGGAGCTGATAGCCTCAGGGTTTCCGCCAGGGCATAGCCTCCCAAGGCGAGCGAAAGAGTTAGGAGTATCTCGATCTGGTAGGCTTCGACGCGCCGCATCAGTTCGGAAGCCACCCATGCAAGAGCGATGCCTAACAGGAGGCCACCCGAAGACGTCAGCAGCAGAAGCACTCCTATATGGCCAATTGAAGGCGCTTGTCCCTTCGACGCCGCCAGGACTGCAAGGAAGAGGACTGCGCCAATGCCATCATTGAACAGCGACTCCCCGGCAAGCTGTGCTTGGATGTTCTTCGGCACTCCAACCCTATGTAGCATTTCGAGGACCGCTATCGGATCAGTTGGCGAAATCAGCGTACCGAAGAACAGGCACTCGATCCAGGGAGCAGCAATGCCGAGGAGAGGAAGAGTCCAGTGCATGACCGCGGCAAGAGCTGCAGTCGAGAGGAGTGTGCCGATGACCGAGAGGAGCCCGACCGCGAGCTTCTCTCGAGAGAGATAGAGAAGGTCCAACAGAAATGCGCCTGCGAACAGGAGCAAACCCAGCAGCCCATGCAGGATCAAGTCCTCAAACCGAATTCGACTTACGAGGCTCACAGCCCACACATGTAGGCCCGGGAAGACGCGGCCAAACTCAATCATCAAGACGGACGAGATCGCAGTGAGGAGCATCGTGCCGATGGGGACGGGAAGTCGGCAAACGCGAACGCTCATCCATCCGAAGAAAGCCGCTGCGGTGACGATGATGCTGATGAGTGCAAGTGTTGTCATGGCACTGACTTAAGCCTACTTCATTCAGATGGATTGAGAACTTGCGCTTCTCATCGAGAACAGGAGTCTTCTAAAGTTTGGGCGTTCGCGGTCCGGTGGTTCAGCTTCTGGGTTTTCCCTGCCATACGGGATCTAGTCCGTTGGCATGATCTACATTCTATTTGGTGCTGCCTTGAGCGGCTGCTTCCTCTCTGCTTCTATACTGGTGTTGTGACTCCACCGATCGGGCAGGAAGTGCCGAGACGTAATTATTGGACAGGAATCCCGGGCCTTTATTCACGTTTCTACGCCTGGCTGTTGCGCCGAATGCCCAGCGAGCGGCAGCGCCTTCTGGCGGTGACCATTCTGGCCGGTGGACTCTGCGGACTGGCTGCCGTGGCCTTCCACCTGAGCATCATGGGGCTTGAGACCCATCTCATCGACCGTGCCAATGCGGCCCCGGGGCATAGCTGGATATGGTGGACCATTCTTTCCCCCGCAATTGGAGGTCTGGTTGCCGGCGTCGGCCTTACCTACTTTGCTCCCGCCGCTGCGGGTAGCGGTATTCCTCAGGTGAAGGTGGCTTATACCCTGCGGCACGGCAGTGGTTACCGTCCGCGAAACAATTGGCAAATTTGTTCTGTGCGCTCTCCAAATCGGATCCGGCGCTTCGCTTGGCCTTGAAGGACCTACGGTGCAGGTGTGCGCGGGCGTCAGCAGCATGCTTGCCCGCGTGGCCCGACTCGGCCCCAGGAATACCCGACGGATGGCTTCAGTGGGTATGGCGGCAGGCATCGCCGCTGCGTTTAATGCGCCAATTGCCGCTGTTACCTTCACTCTTGAGGAACTGATCGGCGACCTCGACCAGACCATGCTTTCCGGCGTTATTGTCGCCGCTGCGTTGGCTGCAGTTGTCGAACACTCGATTCTGGGCTCCACCCCGGTCTTTCACGTGCAGGGCAACTACACTCTCACCAACTCCTCATCGCTGGTGTGGTATGCACTGCTGGGTCTGCTCGCTGCTGTTGTCTCGGTCGCCTTCACCGATTCGCTGCTGAGTCTTCGTGCCTGGTTTCGACGGCTCACCGGCGTACCCCGCTGGGTGCATCCAGCCATCGGAGGCGCAGCGACAGGAGGGATGGCGGTCGTTGCGCTTGCGCTCTTCCACCTCAACGGCATCGCTGGCGATCCGTATAAGACCCTTACACTGGCACTCACAGGCAAAATGACGGTCACCGCTATGGCCGTCTTCTGTGTCCTCAAGCTAGCTGCCACCGTCAGTTCTTACTCCAGCGGTGGCTCGGGCGGTATATTTGCTCCGGCACTGTTCATGGGTGCCATGTTGGGCGGGTCGGTGGGCTACCTGGATGTGATCGTGTTCCATCATTCGGCCGACTCGATCGGAGCATTCGCCGTGGTCGGCATGGGAGCTGTCTTCGCTGGCATCGTTCGCGCTCCCATGACCTCGGTGCTGATCATCTTTGAAATGACGGGCGGTTACGGCTTGGTTCTGCCTCTGATGATCGCCAACATGAGCGCTTTCGCCCTTGCCCGCCATTGGCGGCACACCCCGATCTACGAAGCTTTACTGGCCCAGGACGACATCTACCTTCCCCACGGAGGCGGCCCCGTTGACCCAGGGGACGACGAATCCCTGCCGGGCCTGACTGCCGAAGCAGCCCGCTGAAGGCCTGCTCGGATTACCAGTTCTAAGGGGTTGTTGAATGCGGCCGAAGTCAAGCTCCGACATCGCAGACGTTCACCATGCCCCTTGCCCGATGGAGCGTGAACCACTGCAGGATCATTTTGCATCCAAACTAAGTCCGTGGCGAACATCTTGCAATTCGGGAGACTCAGATGTTTCTACTAACAGGAAAAGTGGCCATCGTTACCGGGGCAAGTTCCGGGATCGGTCAAGGAATCGCCAAACGACTGGGTTGCGAGGGCGCAAAGGTCATCGTCGATTACATCGGAGATTCTGAAGGTGCGGAGGAGACTCGGAAGGCCATCAAAGAGTCAGGCGGCGAAGGCGAGATTGTTCATGCGGATGTCACTAGTATGAACGACGTTCATTGCCTGGTGAACACTGCATGGGATCGCTTTGGAGTAGCAAACGTCCTCGTGAACAATGCTGGAATGGAGAAGAAGTCAGCTTTCTGGGATACGAGCGAAGAGGACTTCGACAGTGTGATGGCGGTCAACCTGCGTGGCCCATTCTTTCTGACGCAGGCATTTGTGAGGCGGTTGCGCGACGCCCAGAAGCCGGGATGTATTGTCAATATCAGCTCCGTTCATGAAGAGATGGCATTCCCAGGATTCGCGACGTATTGCTGCAGTAAGGGCGGCCTGCGAATGTTAATGCGAGACTTGGCAGTGGAGCTAGGACCGCTCGGAATCACTGTCAACAATGTTGCACCCGGCGCAATCGCTACGCCCATTAACGCCACGCTGCTCCAGGATAAGGGGAAGTTGAATGCACTGTTGGCCAACATCCCGCTGGGACGCCTGGGCCAACCGGAGGACGTGGCGGGGCTGGTGGCTTTTCTAGTATCGGATGCCGCAACCTATGTTACGGGCTCGACCTATGTCATAGACGGCGGACTTATGCGGAATTACCACGAACAATAAGGCGGATGATGGCCTCCAGGATTGAAGACTACGCTCTGATTGGCGACTGCGAAACGGGCGCTCTCGTAGATCGAAACGGCTCTATCGACTGGCTCTGTTGGCCAGACTTTTCATCCGATGCCTGCTTCGCCGCTTTGCTAGGCGGTGAAGAAAATGGATATTGGAAAATTGCACCTTCGGAAGGCGGCTGGTCCACTACGCGCTGCTACCGCGACCAGACTCTCATTCTTGAAACCATCTTTGAACATCAGGATGGTGCGATACGGCTGATTGACTTCATGCCAATCCGTGGGCGCAACTCGGATGTAGTCCGGATCGTAGAAGGTGTACGCGGCGTTCTTAAAATGCGAATGGAACTTGTGATGCGATTTGACTATGGCCGCACAATTCCTTGGGTAACGAGTATCAAGGATGGTGTGCGCGCGATTGCTGGGCCGCATCTTCTGGTGTTTCATGCTTCGATTCCCGTGCATGGGGAAAATCTGAAGACGGTTGCGGAGTTCACAATCTCCCAAGGCGATCGTGCGACTTTCACGCTCACCTATGGAGCATCCTACAAACCTGAGATGGCCGAAGTAGACCCCGACAAGGCTCTCGCAGACACGGAGCGTTGGTGGCAACAATGGAGTTCGCGAATGAAGTATGAACGGTCCATATCGCGAATCTGTCGCGCGATCATTGATTACGTTAAAAGCACTGACCTATCGTCCAACCGGAGGAATCGTGGCAGCGGTTACCACCTCTCTCCCGGAAGAAATCGGCGGCGTGCGAAATTGGGACTATCGGTATTGCTGGCTCCGCGATACGACCTTCACCCTGCTGGCGCTAACCAACGGTGGCTATTTCGAAGAGGCTGGCGCATGGCAGAATTGGCTGCTGCGGGCATTAGCCGGAAGCCCGGACCAGGTCCAGATCATGTATGGCTTAAAAGGCGAGCGCACCCTCGTTGAGTGGGAAGTGGAGTGGTTAAACGGATACGAGAAGTCTCGCCCCGTGCGGATTGGCAACGCAGCTTCGACTCAGGTGCAGCTGGACATTTATGGAGAGGTGCTCGATTCCTTCTATCATGCCCAACACACCATCCACCAACATTGCGAAGACGACTTTCGTGTGCTCGTACTTCTGCTCGAGCACCTCGCAACTATTTGGCATGAGCCCGACAACGGGATATGGGAGACGCGCGGGGGACCACAGCAATTCACCTACTCGAAGATGATGGCGTGGGTGGCATTCGATCGCGCAATTCTGTTGGCGGAACAGTTTAGGTATCGATGCTCCATTTGAAACATGGAAGACGATACGAGATGCGATTCACGAGGACGTCTGCGCGAATGCGTTTAGCGCGAAGAAGAATAGTTTTGTGCAGGCCTACGGATCAGAGGAACTGGATGCTGCGTTGTTGCTTATGCCGGTTGTAGGCTTTCTATCCGGTGAGGAGATCCCTCGTGCAAAAGCGACGATTGAGGCGATTGAGCGTGAGTTGATGCCTGATGGTTTGGTTCTTCGCTACGACTCTGCGAAGACCCCTGATGGATTGCCACCGGAGAGGGTGTATTTCTGGCTTGCAGCTTCTGGATGGTGAGTGCATTGAGAGGCGATTGGGCGCATTGATGATGCACGAGCTCTCTTCGAGAAGACTCATGAAGCCCTTCGCAACGATGTCGGTCTTCTTTCCGAAGAGTACGATATTGCACGCCAACGACTCGTTGGAAACTTTCCGCAGGCCTTCTCGCACATCGCGCTCGTGAACGCCGCATTCGATTTGGAGGATGAAACGCATGCTCGCAAGCGATCGCATCGCAACGCAAACCGGAATCCACTTCGCGAGAAATAATTCCTGCTCGCCGAGCGACTCACCAAACCTCTCGGGAGTCGTGTAGTCACAGATCTTTGGTTTGCGGCCGCAACAATGGAACGCGTTCACCGTCATCCGGTGGAAACTGTCACCGCAAAGGTCTCGGGTTCGAATCCCGTCATCCCCGCCATACATTCAGAATGAGTTCTAGGCTGTGTGCCGATCCCCTCGTAGGTGCAGAAAGGTGCTGCGGAGTTCGCAGTTTAGCTGTCCGTGAACATGGCCTTTTGAGGATGTCCCTTTGCCAACGGAGCAGGCGCAGCGGAATCGCTGAAGTCCGCTGTCCACTGCCAGTTCCTGATCTCGGGCATATCCTCAAGGTGCTCACGAATGTAGTCGTGATGTTCGGCCAGTTTCTTGCCGAATAGCTGGATTGCTTCGGCAGCCTGCACACGAAGTCGGGGAATGTGCTTCAGAGCGTCCAATGCAAGATGAAAGCGGCTCATCTCATTCAGCACGACCATGTCGAACGGGGTAGTGGTTGTTCCCTCGTCAATGTAGCCATGCACATGGAAGCGGCCCTCATTGGCGCGTCCATGAACGAGCGTATGAATAAGCCACCGATTGTTGTGGAAGGCGAAAATCACCGGCGCCTTTTCGGTGGAGAGCGCATTGAAAGACATCTCGTCCATCCCATGTGGATGCTTGTCTGGATACATCAGGGTCATCAGGTCAACTACATTGACAACACGAACCTTGATTCCCGGGACGTACTTCTGCAAAAGCCACGATATTGCGCAGATTTCGATCGTTGGCACGTCGCCGGCGCAGGCCAGAACGACATCCGGCTCTCCGCCCTCGTCATTGGTGGCAAACTTCCACGTCGATGCGCCACGCGAACAATGCTCCAGAGCTTCGTCCATGTTCAACCACTGCAGTTGCGGCTGCTTTCCGCAAGTGACGATGTTCACGTAGTTGCGGCTCCGCAGGCAATGATCGAAGACGCTCAGAAGGCAATTGCTGTCGGGCGGATAGTAGACGCGAATGGTGTCGCTGCTGCGTGCCAGCGCGTTATCCACAAAGCCGGTGGCCTGGTGGCTGAAGCCGTTATGATCGTTCCGCCACGCATGGCTTGTAAGCAATACATTCAACGACGCTATCGGCTTGCGCCATGAGTAATCGCGGCATTGCTCAAGCCACTTGGCATGCTGTGTCAGCATGGAGTCGACCACCTGCGCGAAGGCTTCATAGGAGGACCACTCCCATGCCGTCCGGTAAGCAGGTAGCCTTCCAGCCATCCCTCGCACAGATGTTCGCTCAGGACTTCCAAAACCCGGCCATCCGGGCCGAGTTCGTCATCGATCGAGACAAGCTCCGCCATGGAGCAGCGTTTTGTCGCCTCGAAGATGGAGTTCAGCCTATTGGAGTTGGTTTCATCCGGACAGAACATGCGAAAGTTCGTGAGATTCATCCTGAAAATGTCACGGAAGAATTCGCCAAGTTTGCGCGGAGCCTCGGCTAGAACCTCGCCCGGTCCCGGGATTTCGAGTGCATAATCTGTAAGTTCTGGCACTGCGAGCGTAATGAGCGATCGGCCGCCATTCACATGGGGATTGCCGCCCATGCGTCGGTTGCCGCGGGGCGCGAGCATCGCCAATTCTTCAATGAATTTGCCATTCTCGTCGAAGAGTTCCTGGGGCTTGTAGCTTCTCATCCACGCTTCAAGAACTTTGAGATGCTCGGGATTCTCGCGAACCGTTGCAAGCGGAACCTGGTGTGCGCGGAAGGTGCACTCGATTGGGATTCCATCCACTTCCTTGGGACAAGTCCATCCCTTGGGAGTGCGCAGAATGATCATGGGCCAGACGGGCTGCTTCTTGAATCCGTTCCCGCGCGCTTCCTGCTGAATCGACCGAATCTCCGCGTAGCAGTCGTCCATCGCCTGTGCAAGAACTTGGTGCACTACGTCGGGCTCGTCTCCCTCGACAAAGTAAGGCTTGTAGCCACGGCCGGTGTACAAGGCCTTCAGGTCCGCATCGCTCGTGCGCCCCTGTGCGGTCGGACCCGATATCTTGTAGCCGTTGAGATGCAGAATTGGAAGCACTGCTCCATCCCGTGTGGGGTTAAGAAAGTTTACCGACTTCCAGCTTCCCTCAAGTGGACAGGTCTCGGACTCTACCGTCACCAATGACACAGGCAACAATCAGATCGGGATTGTCGAATGCCGCACCGAACGCGTGCACCAGCGAATAGCCAAGCTCTCCACCCTCATGCATCGAGTTCGGCACGTGCGGGCCGCAATGACTGGGCACTCCGCCCGGCGTAGAGAATTTGCGGAACATGAGCCGCATGTCGTCTTCATCGGCTGTAATCTCAGGATGGACTTCGGTGTAAGAGCCTTCCAGATAGGAGCAGGCCATTCAGCGACGGGCCACCATGTCCCGGGCCGGAGATATAAATAATGTCCACATCATGTTCTTTGATGAGGCGATTCAGGTGGATGTAAATGAGGTTTTGTCCCGGCGAGGTTCCCAAGTGACCGAGCAATCTAGGCTTGATCTGTTCCGCCTTGAGCGGTTCGCGAAGCAGCGGATTCTCGAACAGGTATATCTGACCGATGCAGAGATGGTTCGCCGCACGCCAGTAGCGATTTATCCTGTCAAGCATTTCAGGCGAAAGCGGACCTCTCGGGACCAGCGCACGTCTTTCGGTTTTTCCATTTGCAGCAATCGCGGTGGACAGGGCGACATCAAAGATAAATGCGGAGGGTTTCACAGCCTGGTCAGTGCTTAGAGGGAGTTCTGTAGAAGCCATTTTGTTGTTCCTTTTCTACTTCTCCGCAGCGATAAGAGACCAGCGGCGGCTTGCTACGTTGATTGCTGATGCGCCCACGACGCTGTCTGAAGTAGCGCTTCCAATATTTCCCTCGTGAACGCCCGGCCTTCTATGCGATCTTTTCCCTCGCCGCCGCGTCGCCGCGTGTTTCGCGCTCCGCTTCCAGCCAGTCCTGATCCTGCTGACTCTCGCCATTGACTCGCTGCTGATAAAGCCCGTAGGCGCGGGCTGCGATCTCTGAGGTACGATCCACGGGCTTCCTCGAAAGCAGTGCAGGCTTGGTCGGGTCGAAGATACGGTAGGCAATCAGCTTCACGCGGTCATTGATGAGAGCCCAGATCAGAGCGTAAGCCCAAACGAATCCTGCCCACTTCCAGCCGAGCGGGGCCATGAACAAGCCATAGACCGCAATCAGCGTCGCTATGGTCTGCGTTCCAAGCACAGCGATCCAGAGGATTCGAGCGGGGCGTATGGACCAGAAGGGGCCGCGCGTACGGGTGAGGAAGATGGTCAGATGTCCGGCTATCGAAAGCTTCAGGTACATCAATGTCTGGATGTGCAAGCGGTCCATGTGGAAGACTCGCTCACCGAGATAGAAGAGAAGAAACGCAGCGGCAACCCCGATGACTCCGAGCACTGTGGAGATCGAAAGCACAAGCCGCATATCCCAGGATTCCGGCTTGTTCTTGTAGAGAACGTTGTCGTAGGCGATGGACAGGATGGCTCCATCGTTGAGCAGCGCCAGCATCACGATCATGACGGCAGTGAGGGGATAGAAGTTGAACACCAGGATTGCGAGCGTCATGAAGAACAGCACGCGCAGCGTCTCGGCAATGCGGTAAATCGCGTAACTGTTCATCCGCTGGAAGATGCGGCGGCTCTCCTTGATTGCATCGATGATCACCGACAGGCCCGACGTGAGCAGTACTATCGATGCGGCCGCCCGTGCTGCATCCGTGGCGCCCGAGACGGCGATTCCGCAATCGGCCTTCTTGAGCGCGGGAGCGTCGTTGACACCGTCGCCAGTCATGCCCACAATGTGGCCGCGACGTTGAAGAATATCGACAATGTGGTACTTGTGTTCCGGAAATACCTGAGCGAATCCGTCGGCTTTTTCGATGGCTTCCTCGGTTTGGGCCGACTCTTGCTTCTTCGTGTCGCCCAGGGCGCTGGCATCCAGAATGTTAGTACCCAATCCGAGTTGTTTTGAAGTCTCCCGGGCGATGGCGATCTGATCGCCAGTAACCATCTTGACGTCCACACCCATCTGCCGGGCGCTCGCGATGGTCGCCTTGGCCTGCTCGCGCGGCGGATCGAACAGCGGCAACATGCCGACAAACTTCCACTGGCCTTCCTGGTCGGCCCTCGCGACGCCCAGCGCGCGGAAGCCACGTCCCGCAAATTCATTGATGGCGTTCTCGACTGCTGCCTTGACTTCGTCTGCGTTGGTTGCCAGTTGCAGGATCGCTTGTGGAGCGCCCTTGGTTACGAAGAATTGATTTCCGTCAGGTCCTTTAACGGTGGCTTCCGTGCGTTTATGCACCGGATCGAATGGCTGAAAGTGGAGTACCTTGAAGCTCTTCAGCTCCTTGTCATCTTTCACGCCACCGATCACTGCCAGGTCAATCGTGTCCTTGTCTTCGGCGCGCGACGCGAGCGCGGCCCAAAGAATAACTTTGTCGGGAGGAATACCGTCCACAGTGAAGGGATCGCCCAGCGTCAGCTTGTTCTGGGTTAGCGTACCGGTCTTATCCGAGCACAGCACAACCACGCCTGCGAGTTCTTCGATCGCCGACAGCCGGGTGACAATGGCTTCTTTCTTTGCCAACAGACGGGCGCCCACCGCCATTGTCACGGAGAGCACCGTGGGCATCGCGACAGGAATTGCCGCAACCAGGAGCACAAGGCAGAATTCCAGCGTAGTGAGAACCTTGTCGCCACGGAAGAGCGCGACGATCAGGATTAACACGACGAGAGCTACGGCAAGGACGATGAGGTAGTCACCTATCTTCAACACCGCCTTTTGAAAATGGCTTACGGTATTCGCCTCTTGCACCATCTGCGCGGTCTTGCCGAAATAGGTATTCGTTCCGGTGGCATACACCATTGCGTCGATTTCGCCCTGGCGGACAATCGATCCCGAGAACACGGCGTTACCTGGCTTGGCGGTTACAGGCAAGGATTCGCCTGTTAAGGCGGATTGGTCCACCTCGATGGGATCGCCATCGAGCAAGCGCGCGTCGGCCGGTACAATGTCTCCCAACCGCAGTCGGACAACATCTCCAGGCACCAACTCACTTGCTTTGGGGTTCTGCCACTTGCCGTCACGCTTAACTTTAGCCAGGATTGCAAGGCGCGCTTTTAGAGCCGCGATGGCGTTACCGGCCTGGTGTTCTTCCCAAAATCCGACCACTGCGTTGGAACAGAGCAGCAGAAGAATGATGAAGAAATCCAGCCAATGCTGAACCAGCGCAGACAAGACCACCGCCCCTTCAATCATCCACGGAATGGGACCCCAGAAATAAGAGAGAAACTTTAAGAACTGATTGGTCTTCTTCTCAGTAATCTCGTTGGGTCCGTATAGTGCCAGCCGTTTCTCGGCTTCTGCCTGGCTCAGCCCGTCCGGGGTCGACCCCAACTTTTTCTGCAACTCCGGAATCGGAAGGGTCTTCAGATCATCCTTGGATACTGGGTCGGGGTCGTGCTTTAGTTCAGGCTTCAACTCGGGCTTCTCTGCAATCGCTGTCACGATGGACGCTCTCCTGTTCTGGCTCCTGCCACCCGATGCGCTTCAGCGGGAGGCTTCGAAGACTGTCGAATGGCGGAGACGTACTACCGGTCCTGTGCCCGAGCGTTGGAATGTTGCGTACGTATGACAGACCAATCACAGGAGAAATGTTGCGACGAGAAAATTACTTCGAGAATATATTGTGATCGCTGTCGTACCTTTGTTCAGTTTTCGTGGATTTCTCCGCAGCTTCATCAGCCACGCGTTCAATCCTTTTCTCGGCAAGTGCGTCCGAGGTCGTCGTTTCTTCTGTTTTCACTGCATCTGAGTTTTCAGATTC
Source organism: uncultured Acidobacteriaceae bacterium (assembly GCA_963849505.1). Classification (GTDB taxonomy): domain Bacteria; phylum Acidobacteriota; class Terriglobia; order Terriglobales; family Acidobacteriaceae; genus JANXZS01. The sequence continues at coordinate 11,885 of CAWKHY010000003.1, forward strand.
TTTTGTCATAGCGATTTACTCCTGTTGTCACCATGGACCCTCACTTGCTCAAATTCTGTGCTCTTTTGCTCTCATGGCTGACTGGCGCAAAGCCTGAACGCGTACGCGTCAGCATGGCATCTGGATTTGCTCGCAAAACCCACGGTGCGAACTCCGCCGTCCCCGCCGCACATTTAAAAAGACTTGCGAAACGTATGGGCCCAATGTGACATCGAAATCCAGACACAATACGGGCACATTAAGCCTCTTAATTCTGCATTTCTGAGCCTGTTTTGCACCGTTTCGTTCCTACAGTCGAATACAACCCTCCTATGGAGTATTGCCCTGTGCCTTTGCCTGGTCGCCCTCACGGCCTGGCTAGTTCCTGACGCCTAAGTCACACTTGTCCACCAATCTGTTGATTCGCCGGACGGATCGCTGATCTGCACTTAAATCGCGGCTAATGGACGGGATTGGCCCCACTGGTCGCAGTCTCTTGCTGCGGCTGAACATGAATTTCAGCATGCCGTTCTGGCTTCCTGGCTCTGATGTCATCATTGGCGTGAGCAACTGGTTCTAAAACCGTCCGTCTCGGAAATTTGCCGATCTCCGGATGCGCTCAAGACGCAGGTCCAAGGTGTGCCGCCAAACTTCGCCTCATTCAGGAAGGCAAATATTCCGCCACCAAGCAAACCTACCGCGGATGCGGAGAACGCAATCGCCTTGCGCATAAATGAACGGTCGATCCAATGAATCCTCCCGAAGTCGCAACTGGAGTGCGGGGATACCTGCTTCAGCCCCTTCCTCAGCACAACCCACTTTGGCTTAATGCAGAGGCCGCAATCTGGTCGGTTGAGCCGAGACACGGCGACCTTTTCAAACTCGTGGCTGTCGCGGTGCAAATATGTCCCCACGCTCGGTACGTTTTGTTCGGAGCCGCGAAAAACCGGGGCGCTCTGATCTTGTCGCATGCGCTCCTCGAAAAGGTGCTTCATATCATGAAGAAGTCCGCGGAAGGACGCCCACACCGGAGACAACAAGTGCGACTGAATTAACGACTGTGATTGTTGACCGCGTGCTTGACGGGCGTGTGTTGAAGACATCTCTTTCTCGGCATCGGTCATCTATTCGGAATCGGATCGAACCTTAACGGTTCTGCCCGATCTGACGAGAGGTTGAACTCATGAGTATGGCCCCATGCGACGAAAACGACTACCCGCCGCCATGCGAGAGCGGGTCGGATCTGGCCGCTGGAGAAGCCCCGCCACAGTTTTCCAGACGATCGTTCCTGAAGACGGCTGGCGTGTTGGGCGCGGGGGTGGCCACTGGTGTGCCGCAGATGGTCGCAGCTCAGGTCGCACATGAGGCCGCCTCCACGTCGTCGCATCTGATCGATATCTCCCTGACGGTAAACGGCAAGCCTCATCAAATCGCGCTCGATACCCGTACCACTCTTCTGGACCTGCTTCGCGAGCATCTTGACCTGACCGGAAGCAAGAAGGGATGCGACCACGGCCAATGCGGTGCCTGCACAGTGCTTGTCGACGGCAGGCGCGTCAACAGTTGTCTCACTCTCGCAGCATCGGCGAGCGGCTCCTCGGTTACCACGATCGAAGGTCTAGCCAGCGGCGATACTTTAAGTCCTGTGCAAGCGGCTTTCCTCGAACATGACGGCTTCCAATGCGGCTACTGTACGCCCGGCCAAATATGTTCTGCGACGGCTCTCATCGGTGAGTTGAAAAATGGTGAGCTAAGCCAGGTATCCTGGCATGCCGGTATTAAGAATCCGCAGGGTCTCTCCGACAACGAGATCCGTGAGCGGATGAGCGGCAACATCTGCCGCTGCGGAGCATATCCGAATATCGTCGCTGCCGTCCGAGCCGCGTCGCGCGGGATCTCCAACCACGCGCCGGAGTCGGCATGAACCCATTTAGCTATCAGAGGGCAAAGTCGTCGGACGAAGCTGTTCGCGCGGTCTCGGTGACTGGAGCAAAGTTCCTCGGTGGCGGCACAAACCTTGTCGACCTGATGAAGCTCGATGTCGAACGCCCCTCAAGTCTTGTGGATATTACTCACCTAGACCTGACCAAAATTGAAGATACTCCCGGTGGAGGTGTTTTGGTCGGAGCGTTGGTACGCAATAGCGTCCTCGCAAACCATCCTCGTATCGTCGAGGGTTATCCTCTTCTCTCCCAGGCGCTGCTCAGTGGTGCTTCGCCGCAGCTTCGCAATATGGCCACAACCGGCGGCAACCTTCTCCAGCGCACGCGCTGCTACTACTTCATGGATACGTCGTTCCATGCGTGCAACAAGCGGAACCCAGGCACAGGCTGCGCTGCGCTCCAGGGCTTTAATCGCATCCACGCCATCCTTGGACAAAGCGACGGTGGACCGGCGGACCATAAATCCTGCATTGCAACCAACCCATCAGACATGAGTGTAGCCCTGGCCGCGCTCAGGGCCACCGTTCACATGCTTGGGCCCAACGGAAAGCGCGCCATTGCCATTTCTGACTTTCATCGTCTCCCGGGAGACACTCCACACATCGACACAAACTTGAAGGCCGATGAACTTATCACTGGCGTCGAACTCCCGGCACCTGCATTTGCACAGCATTCCTGGTATCTCAAGGTTCGCGATCGGCAAAGTTACGCCTTCGCGCTTGTTTCGGTCGCGGTAGGTCTGCAGATGAATGGCGGTACCATCCGGTCTGCGGGCCTCGCGCTCGGCGGAGTCGCACATAAGCCCTGGCGATCCGTCGCAGCGGAGAACTCGCTCTCAGGCGTTACTCCTAATCCTGAAGCTTTTCGCAAGGCCGCCGATCTCGCGCTCGTCGGCGCGAAGGGCTATCAAGACAACGCTTTCAAGGTTGAACTTGCAAAGCGAAGCATAATCCGCGCATTTGCGATTGCGGCGCAGGGAACGCGAGAGGGAGATGATTCATGAACAGTCCATTCGAAGAGGCGCCCTCTATCGGGTCCGACGTACCTCTAGCCGCATCAAAGCAGTTGGCCACCCGCTATGACGGGCGCGCCAAGGTCACCGGCCAGGCCAAGTACGCGGTGGAGTTTAAGCCACCAGCCGAACCGGCATACGGCTATGTGGTCCAAAGTACAATCGCGAGCGGAAGCGTAAGGGCAATTGACCAGTCTGTCGCCGAGAGATCCGCTGGTGTGCTTGCAGTCATCACGCCGTTCAATGCTCCAAAACTTCCTCCGGCCAGCCCGCAACCTCCTGCCCGTCGTCACATTACTGTTCTTCAGGATACGGAGGTCTTCTATAACGGTCAGCCCATCGCAGTGGTGGTGGCGCGCTCGCTACCGCAGGCGATGCACGCCGCCAGCCTGCTTCGCATCTCGTACAACGAGACCCAGCCAAAGCTGCATTTTCACGAACGTCTTGCCGATGCCCGTCCTCCCAAATCTCCGGGACGCCAACCTGCTACGCAGAGTCGCGGAGATCTAGCTGCAGCCATGGCAAAGGCCAGCGTCATGGTGGATGAAACTTACACAACGCCTTACCAGCACCACAACCCCATGGAACCGCACGCCACGTTGGCATGGTGGGAAGGCGACAAGCTAAATGTCTACGACGCCACCCAGTACATCACCGGCGATAGGGCGACAATCGCCTTGACCCTGGGCATTCCTGTCGACAATGTTCATCTTCAGTGCCCCTACACCGGGGGAGGATTTGGCAGCAAGGGATCAACCTGGTCGCACGTGATCCTTACAGCCATGGCCGCCAGAATAACTCAGAGACCGGTCAAACTCGCGCTCGAGCGTCCCCAGATGTGGGGACCAGTCGGCGGGCGTCCATGCACCGTTCAGCACATCAAACTGGGTGCCGCCAGCGATGGCAAGCTTACCGCCATCCAGCACGATGTGATCGTACATACCTCGGTAATGGAGGACTTCCTCGAGCCTTCCGCTTATCAGACGCGAATGCTATACGCCAGCGAAGCCTGCCAGACTTCACATAAGCTGGTCGACATGAATCTCGGAGTTGCGACGTTCCAGCGCGCACCCGGAGAGGCAACAGGTACAGCGGCATTCGAAACCGCAATGGATGAACTCGCTGTCAAGCTCAACATAGATCCGGTTCAATTGCGACTGATTAACTATGCCGAGAAGGACCCTGGAAGCGACAAGCCGTGGTCCAGTAAGCATCTGCGCGAGTGCTACGCTCAGGCCGCCGAGCGCTTTGGCTGGTCGGCGCGCAATCCTAAAGCGGGAGCCACGCGCGAAGGCAGCAAGCTCATCGGCTCGGGCATGGCAACTGCAACCTATCCTGCCAACCGTTCCGCGGCCCAGGCCGTTGTGCGAATCTTTCCTACCGGGCGCGCGTTTGTTGGATGCGGTTCTCAGGATCTTGGCACGGGTACATACACAATCATGGCGCAGACCGCTGCCGATGTCCTCGGAATCGACCCAGCACTTGTCGAGGCGAAACTTGGCGATTCCGCGCTACCTAAGGCCCCGGTTTCGGGAGGGTCTCAATCGGCCGCAAGTATCGGGCCTGCGATCAAAGATGCGGCTACGCAGGCAATTCTCAAGCTTGCGCAGCTTGCCATCGACGATCCGCAATCGCCTCTGCACGGCGCCGCAGCTGCGGATATACTCGCCAGTGACGGCAAACTCTATCTCAAGAGCGCTCCCACAAAATCCGAGAGCTTTTCGGGAATTCTCTCTCGCAATGGCGACAAGCCTGTCGAAGCAATGGGCTCTGCGGAGCCGTCCGAAGGGCAGACTGCAATGAGTTGCCACTCTTTCGGAGCCGTGTTTGCAGAGGTTGCCGTGGATGTTGATACCTGCATGGTGCAAGTGCGCCGCGTCGTTGCAACCTATGATATCGGAACGCTTATGAACAAAACAACGGGTCTTAATCAATTGATGGGTGGAATCGTTTGGGGCGTCAGCACTGCGATTCACGAGGAGTCACATCTCGACAACAACTACGGCCGCTTCGTCAACGCGAATCTTGCCGAGTATCATGTTCCGGTCAACGCGGATATCGGCACGCTGGATGTCACCGTACTGGACATTCCCGATATCAAATTCAATCCTCTGGGTGCACGTGGCATCGGCGAGATTGGTATTACCGGTGCTGCCGCCGCAGTCGGGAATGCAATCTTTCACGCAACCGGCAAGCGCGTTCGCGATTTTCCCATCACGCTCGACAAGATCATGAAGGCTTGACTTCCGATCCTTCTATGCAACTGAGCGAGGAAGAAGACTGGACGGGATTCTGGATCACGCAGTGAAACCACATTGCTCAGCGCAGTCAGAAGGACTGGGGCCACGATACTTTAATTCCGAAAGGAGAAGTCGATGAGCGAAGATAATTCCATACCAATCGCGCGGAGAAAGTTGGATCCACTCACCAGTTTTTGCGAGGAATTGTCGCATCCCCTTGAAGAGCTGTTTGGGCTGATGTACCTTGCGGCCCACACTCCAGACAAAGCTGATTCGAATCGGCTCTTCAATTTGGCTGGTGAGAAGCTATCCGGTATCCGCGAAGTCGTACTGGCTCATTGCTCCAATCCCGCGCAGCGGAAGGCTTCGTAACCCAACACGATGAACCGATTAAGGCTTGGTGTATTTTTGTAGGATGAATGCCCGCCTTGGTCTTGTCGTGTTGTTTGCTTGTTCGCTTGCCGCCGCGCAAAGTCCAGATCCACTTAAGCTGGTCGATCCGATGATTGGCACTGGTCCCGAAGGCCACACGTTTCCCGGAGCCACGGCGCCCTTCGGCATGGTGCAGCTTTCGCCCGATACGCAGATTCGTCCTTTCAAGCAGAGTTATAAGTGGGCGGCAGGATATCGCTACGAAGACACGACAATTCTTGGATTCTCGCATACGCATTTCTCCGGAGCAGGCCATAGCGATCTGGGCGATGTGCTGGTCATGCCGGTCGAGCGGTGATAGTGTGCCGCTCGAGCCGGGCGATCCGGAGTAGCGCAGATCGGGATATCGCTCGCGCTTCTGCATAGTACCGAAACGCCGAGCCAGGCTATTACGCCGTGACGCTCGAGGACACCCATGTGCGAGCTGAGCTGACGGCTAGTGAACGGGTCGGCGTGCATCGTTACACCTTTGCTGCAGGCGCTAATCGCCACATCCTGCTGGACCTGCGCAGCAGCATCTACAACTATCCCGGCAAAGTGCTGTGGTCGCGCGTGCGCATCCGCAAGGACGGCACTGTAACCGGCATGCGGGAGACGCGCGGCTGGGCTCCCGGGCGTCAACTGTACTTTGCCATACGATTCTCCGCGACGGTATCCGGCCATGCGCTCTATAACCGCGAAGAGAATCCGCCTCCGTATCACGGTTTCAAGACGCCCGGCACCTCGCCCCAGGATACCCAGAGCATAGAGGGGCGCGGTCTCGTGGCAGTCTTCGACTTTGCGCCTGCATCAGATCCGCTCACCGTGAAGGTGGCGCTTTCGCCTGTTAGTGAAGACAATGCGATCGCGAATATGGACGCGGAGATGCCCGGCTTCGACTTCGACGGAGTCCGCGCAAAGACGCAGCAGACTTGGCGCAGGGAACTGAGCCGTGTGGAAATCGACGCCTCACCCGCGATGCAAAAGTCGGTATATACGGCGCTGTATCACGCCATGATGGCTCCGAGTACGAGCATGGACGTGAACGGCGACTATCGCGGACCCGATAACCAGGTGCATCATGCAGACGGCTTCCGCTTCGTATCCTCACTATCGCTTTGGGACACGTATCGCGCCGAACAGCCGCTGATGACATTGCTGCAGCCCGAACAGCGCACCAACGATCTAGTTCGCTCTTTGCTGGCGTCTCGGCAGGAAAGCCCATTCGGCATTCTGCCGGTGTGGCAATTCGCGGGACTGGAGACGTGGTGCATGATTGGCTACCACTCGGTGCCGATTATCGCCGATGCCTATATGAAGGGAATTCGCGGCTACGATACTCAGGCTGCACTAAAGGCTATGGTGGCCAGCGCAACCTATGCCCCATATGGCAATCTCGGCGCTTACATGAAGCTGGGATATGTGCCTGTGGATCATGACGACGAAGCGGCCTCTCAGACAGTCGAGTACGCCTATGACGACTGGACGATTGCGCAGATGGCCAAGGCCATGGGTAACGTTGCGGTGGGCACAACTTTCCAGAAGCGTTCGGGCTTCTGGCAGAACAACTTCGACACAGCGGATGGATTTGTAGAGCCTCGGCTTGCTAATGGCGACTACCGCAAGCCCTTCGATCCAGCCAAGGCCGGAGCGGGAAGCGGATTTACTGAAGGCAACGCCTGGCAGTACTCGTGGTATCAACCACAGGACGAACAAGGCCTGATCGACTTGCTGGGCGGCAACGAGAAATTGGTTGCGAAGCTGGATGAAATGTTCGACCAGAAAGTGGATCCTGCGAAATACGCTGACGTGGAAGACATCTCGGGCATGATTGGTCAGTACATTCACGGCAACGAGCCAAGCCATCACTTGGCATACCTCTACATGTACGCGGGTATTCCGGCAAAGACGCAGGCTCGGCTGAAACAAATTGTGGACTCACAGTACAAACCGACGCCCGATGGGCTGGTAGGCAATGACGATCTGGGGCAGATGTCGGCGTGGCTGTTTTTCACAGCGCTGGGCTTCTACCCGGTGGCGCCCGCTTCGAACCAGTACGTGCTGGGTCGCCCCTTCGTAGATCGCGCGGTGCTTCATCTGCCGAACGGAAAATCCCTGGTAATTGCGACTGAGAACATGACGGTGAATCAGGCGTTTGTGAAGGACGTTCTGCTCAACGGCAAGTCACTGGATCGTACCTATGTCACTCATCAGGAATTGATGCAGGGCGGGGAACTGAAGTTTATCTTCAGCAGCGAAAAAAACGCGGCATGGTCGCATCGCAAATTGCGCGCTCCCTACTCGGAGAGCACCGCCCGCTAACGCGCCTCGTAGCGCCTTGTGCGTAGTCGCCCCCTACCAGTGTCTATTTAACGTAGTCTTCAGGGTTGACTGTCAACGATGCAGGCGGAAAACTGGAGACGTCAACGCCCAACAACTTATTCGGCGAATTGCCCATCGTCAATTCCAGCGTGCCACCATTCGCAATGTCAGCGTGGCGGAACCAGACCTGATCAATGGCGTGTCCGTTTAGCCGGACGCTCTGGACATATTTGTTGTCATGAGAATTGTTGCGAGCGATAACGGAGAACTCCTTGCCATTTTTCAAGTGGATCGTCACTTTGTCGAAGGTGGGGCTGCCCACGTCGTAGATTGGAATCCCCGGTGTAACCGGGTAAAAGCCCATCATCGAAAACACGACAAAGGCGCTCATGCCACCGCCGTCCTCGTCACCCGGTATACCCTGCAGCGTATCCGTGAAAAACGATTCGAGCAGCATACGCACGCGCTTCTGCGTCTTCCAGGGTGCCCCGAGCCTGTTGTATATGTACGGGATCGCGAAGCTGGGTTCGTTGCCCATTGAAAACTGTCCGGCCATTGACGTCGAGTCTGGAAGCTTTGCCTGAAACTCATATTTCGACCGGCCCAGCGGTTCGCGAAATAGCCGGTCAAGATTGGCCTCAGCCTTTGCCGGGCCGCCCATTAGCGTAACCAGGCCGTTGTAGTCATGTCCTACATCCCATGTATAGGTGTAGCCATTGTTCTCGTCGTAATAGTCGCGTGCGCCCATCCCGCCGTCGAACTTCGGATCCATCGGTTCAATCCAGTGCCCGTCCGCATCCTTCGGCCACATCAACCCCTTCTCAGCGCGAAACACGTTCTTGTAATTCGCAGCCCGCTGTAGAAAGAGCTTCTCGTCCTCGGACCTTTTTAGTACACGCGCGAGCTGTGCGATATTCCAATCGTCAAAGCTATTCTCCAGCGTCACGGGTACAGGCTGGCGCTTCTCAAAGGGATGAACCCCCGGCACCGTTTCCACTTCTGCTGGACGCAACGCCGGCATATAACCATGCGCTGAATAAAAGTCATCCAATGGCCCCCTTGGACCAAGGCTCCAAGGGAGCATGGTCACTCCCAGAGACCTCTTGCGGACACCCTCATAAGCTACCGGCAGATCGAAGTTTCGCACGCCCTTGAACCATGCATCGGCAAGCCACGGCGCTGAGTGATTGCCGTTCATGCACGCATATGGACCCGTTAGCACCGCAAACGTTGGCATTATGCCGGATTGCTGATACATGCGAACGTACGACTGGATCTTGTCCGCTTCCATCTCCGGATTCAGCAGAGTCTGGAGCGGTTCCAAGGCTCGATAGGTATCCCACAGCCAGTTGTCTACATAAAACGGTCGTGGATCCTGATGGACCTGGTGGTCAAACCCGCTGTAGTAGCGGCCATCTTCGGTAATGTTTACCATTCGTTCGAAGCAGCGATAGAGTGCGGTGTAAAAAATCCTGCGCTGGGTATCCGTGCCACCTTCCACCACAATCTGTCCCAGCGTCGCGTTCCAGCGAGCCTTCCCCGCCTCCTTTACCTTCTCCAGGCCCCACTGCGGAATTTCGTGCTGCAGGTTTCTCCTCGCCTGTTCCGCACTAATGAACGAAATGCCGTAACGGAAGTCCAGCGACTTTGTCTCAATCGAGGTCGCGGTCACGCGCTTTCCGTTCCCAGAGTCTTCCATCTTGAAGCCGACCGGAGCGCTGAATTCGCCATATACGTACGCCTTCATGCCGTCGAATCGCTCCTCGCCGCTGACCGCGCTGCCGCTCTCGAAATGCAGGTCTCCCGGCAGCCGGTTGGATAGCGCAACACGGGCTTGGCCGTTCGGAAAAATGAATCGAAAGTAGCCGCTGCGTTCGCTTGCCGAAAACTCTGTCTGTATCAGGGAATCATCAAAGCGCGTGGAGTAGTAATAAGGAGTGGTCGTTTCCTGGTCGTAAGCTGCCGGGCCGCCTTCGCCCGGCATTATGCTAAATAGTTCCTGCATTCGGTGCGAATTGATCGTCAGAGGAAACGACTCGATTTGATCATCCAGAGCATCTGCCCGGAGCGGGTAAAACCGGACCACACTGTTAGGCAAGAAGACCGTCGGGCGGGTTGGCACCAGCAGAACGCCAACGTTGCCGATCGTCGGATCAACATACTGTACCTGCGCCACGGCCTGTCTTGCGAATACTGACAGGGATGCTAACGCCCCGGCGAACAGGATCTTTCCGAGGCAAAATCTCTTCGCAGTAAGAGTCGCAATTCTCAAGAGAATCTCCATTTCGCTCAACGCTGGCACGGATTTCGTGACTGTTCCCAATAGTCTATTCCTGGGCGCTCACTAACTCGATAGTTGGCACTCCTTTCCGATACAGAATGCAGGCGTAACCCAACTCAGCATCTTGTAACGAAATAGCTTCGCTCGTACTATGAGTTCGGACCCACCGGAGTCAGAAAAGAGACGCGTTGAAAACCCTTGCTATAAGTGCTTTCATTTTGCTCGTGGCGACCGCAGGATATGCGCAGCCAAATCGGCCTAGCCCATCCTTTCCGCCCTACGTGAATGATCATTTCGACTACGCGACATTTACGCGTATGGACGCACCGTCTCCACCGAGAACTCTTATTTATCAATCAAACGGATTTCTAGCGTTACAAGAGAATGGCTTCGGTGGGCAGAAAATAGTCATTCCAGTCTCCGGCCCAACAGCTCCCACGAATGAGAGCGAGCGATTGAGCGCACTCGAGATCGATGCTCCAACCATCACAGATGCGCAACATACTATCTACAGTTTTGTAGACACTCCAGCCCGCCGCGATATGACGTATTTTGCCGACCGCACAGTCTACCGCGCAGCATTTGACCACGGGCCAACCGTGTCCCTGTCTGTCTATCCCGTCTATGGCAAGCCGTCTGCGATCATGCGTGTCAGGATCGAGAAAGCCAGCGGTCCCGTCGGTGTCACTTTCCAGAGCCACTCCAGCGGCTTTCAAAATCTCCCATCCGCAGACGCCGGGTCCCTTCACTATGGCAATATAAAGTGGCCGTATCGCATATTCCTCGCGGCCCGGCCATCTGTGCGGCTGGCGGACGGCGGCTTTCACTGGACATTGCGTGGCGGCGACCAGGCCGATCTGATGATTGCCCTTGGCGGAGACGAAAAAGAGGCGGCTGCAACGCTCGCTCAACTCAACGCTTCGCCTGATGCTTTTGATCGCTTTACCCACGAGCAATGGAACCAGTATTTGTCATCTGTGCCCCTGGTCGCGCCCGCGGATCCTGTTCGATTCACAGTCGGCACCACCGGTAAGCAGGAGAGTATCGCGCCGCAGGAGCTTGTTCGCAGCGAGCTCTGGTTCTGGCGCGGAGTGCTCAATTCTTCCTGCCAGGTCAGCTATTTGCCTGCTTGTCCCATGATGATTGCGGATTGGAATGTCTTCATGGGCATGTGGAGCAACGATGGCATCGCTGAAGTATTAGCGGTGTCGGCCACTGGACGCAGCGACTTGGCACGCGCCGCTCTCTTGAACTGGTTCCGCTACTCGGTTAATGCAATGGGAGATGGAACCTCTGCCTGGACCATCTTTCCTTCCGGGAAAAATACGTTTGCCGCCGAGGGTCCTGAGAAAGATACGCAGGGTGTTCCGGTGCAGGCCACCGTTGTTGGAGAGTATGTCCGCCTCACCGGCGATACCAGCATCCTGAGTGAGAAACTCGGCGCCCCGGCGGGGGATCGCACTCTCTGGCAGGCTCTGCTGGCGTACCAACGCAATCTGCTGAAAATTCGCGACGCCAACCACGACCACCTCATCGACTGGCTCCATACCTATGAAACGGGTTGGGACGACAAGAACTCGCCCTTCGTCGATCTTAAGGGACACGCTACCAGCGCTATTAACGAACAAGTCTTCAATCTCTGGAGCCTGAGAGAGATGGTCTACCTCTCCCGCTTGCAAGGCGAGGATCCTTCTTGCTGGGAGCACGAGTTTTCCGTGGCTCTCGCCGCGGTTCATGACAAACTGTGGGACGCACCGACTCAACGCTACTGGGATCTTGATGTCAATACAGGCAAGCTTTGGACGCGCGGCGAGAATCTCGACGTCTATTACCTGCTCTATTTTGAGAACGACCCGGCGCGTGTGAATGCGATGATGCAGAGGCTGAACGACCCTGCCAAATTCAACGGCGCGCTTCTTCCCACAATGGCGTTCGACACGCCAAAATGGGGCGGCTACTGGCGTGGACCAGCCTGGCCCAGAATATTCAGCTACGTATCTATGGGACTCTCCCGATCGGGCCATGGCCAGGAAGGATTCGAATGGTTGGCGCGCGCGATTAACTCTAATCTCGGCCCACTGTTGCCTGAGACGGTTGATCCGAAGATTTATCCCCCAGGCGAACATCCCGGCGGCCCCGTACGGATCATGGGCCACGACACCCTTGATGTCATGGTCTTTCCAGATGTCGCCGGTTTGAGAACCTGGGGAGGAGATGATCTGACTATTGCTCCTCCATCCGTTAACGGACCCGTGTACGTGCGCAATCAGAAGTGGATGGGCGATTCCTACGATGCAGTCTTTGAGCCTGGACGCTCCACGCAGATCTGGCGTAATCGTCAGCCCTTAAAACCTCTGCCTTCTAATCAAACCTGGCACGCGCGCAAACATGGGCACAGCGTAGTCTTCGAGCCTGCAAAAGAATCTCCAGCCATTACGCCGGCGCCATCAACCGCTCCCTGATCAGCCACCGAACTTTTGCTTATCCCGGCGTACTCTTGAGCCGCTGATTCAACGGACGCAGGCCTAGAATAATTCCGCCTGACAGAATCAGGGATACTGACATCAGCAGAAAACCGGCTCGTGAATTGTGAGTGAGTGCCTGCAGCAATCCCACCAGCCAGGAGCCGGTGAAAGCGCCGAGTGCGCCGCAGGAGTTGACCAGGGCCAGCACTTCTCCCGCCACATTCCTCGGAAGCATCTCCGGAATAATGGCCCAGAACGGCCCGTAGGGCGCATACATACAGCCACCGGCCAGCACCAGGAAGCCGTATGCCCACCAGAAACTGTGAGCCGCAGTCAGGTAGGAACCAAGAAACGCCGCTCCGGACAACACGAGAAATGGCCAGACAAAACGCTTGCGGCTCAGCGTGCGGTCTGAAGCATGCGCCACCAGCAGCATCAGGATAATCGCAAGCAGATAGGGCACTGCGCTCAGCAAGCCCACCGTCTCAATACCTTGCGTGGCGCCCTCGTGGATGATCGTCGGCAGCCACAATACAAATCCATAGAGTCCCAGGCTCCAACAAAAGAATTGCACGCACAACAATAAAACGCTCGGTTGTCGCATGGCTGCCATGAGACCGCTGGTTTGCGGGATTGTTTGCTGCTCCAGAGCGATGGTGCTACTAAGTTGATCGCAGCAATCCTTGCTCAGCCACCCCACCTCTTCAGGGCGATCGCGAGCGATCAACAGCCAGACGAATGCCCACGCGACAGACGGAACCCCCTCGATGATGAAGGCCATTTGCCAGCCAACAGCCTTGATCAAATACCCCGTGACAGCTGACATCCACAAGACCGTGATCGGATTGCCAAGGATAAGGATCGTGTTTGCTCGTGACCGTTCTTCCCGTGTGAACCAGTTGGTCAGAAGGATCAGCATGGCCGGGAAGATAAGGCTTTCAGCCACTCCCAGCAGCAACCGGTCAAGGGCAAGCAGCCAGAACTCGCGTAGTATGCCGGTCAATGCTGCCAGCACGCCCCAGCAGATGAGCGAGAAGAAAATGAGTCGGCTGACACTCTTGCGCCGCGCGTAAGCCACGCCCGGCACCTGGAAGAAGAAGTATCCCAGGAAGAAAAGCGATCCCAGCAGTGCCGATTTTGAGCTGCTGATGTTCAGCGTCTTGGCAAGCCCTGCCGCGGCGCCAAACCCATAATTGGCCCGATCAAGATAGGCGAGGCTGTAGGTAATGAAGACTGCAGGCAACAGAAGAAACCAGCGTCGTCGCAGTCTCGTTTGCAGCAACGTCCGGCTCTCTGCCTGCCGATTCAGCACACAAGATTTATAGCAGCTTCATCAACTGTGCGCGCCACTTTGTGGCCCTTCACTCGGATCCAGCCAACGCACGATGCCCGAGGCATGGCAAAATGAGACCCGCAGCTATACCACGCGCGGATCGGCTTTCATAATGAGAATTCCATTCAACGAATTGCACCAGGCACTCGCTCACGTGCTGCTGAAACTTGGCTTTACCCCCGACCGTTCCGCCATGTGCGCACGCCTCTTTGCTGAGACGACATGCGATGGCGTATACACCCACGGTGTCAATCGCTTTCCCCGATTCGCCGCCACGATTCAAAATGGCTGCGTCGACGTGCAGGCTGCACCAGAGAGGATCGCCTTCTTCGGCGCGTTGGAGCGTTGGGATGGGCGCAAAGGCCCCGGCAACCTCAATGCCTCGCTTGCAATGGATAGGGCGACCAGCCTCAGCCGCGAGTATGGCATTGGCTGCGTGAGCCTGCGCAACACCAACCATTGGATGCGAGGAGGGAGCTACGGCTGGCAGGCTGCCGAATTGGGATCGATTGCGCTCTGCTGGACAAATACGCTTCCAAACCTACCTCCCTGGGGTGGGCTTGAACCTTGCATTGGCAACAACCCATTGGTCGTCGCAATACCACGAAGAGAGGGCCACGTCGTCCTCGATATGGCGATGTCGCAATTCTCCTACGGTGCGCTCGCCGGCTATCGCGCAAAGGGGGAGTTGCTGCCGATCGACGGTGGCTTCGATGCGGCGGGAAATCTCACACGCGATCCTGCCGCCATCGAAAACTCACAGCGGCCCTTGCCCACGGGCTATTGGAAAGGGTCCGGCCTCTCCATCGTGCTCGACATGATCGCCGCAATGATGGCACTCGGCAATGCGACGCATCAACTGCCGACCGATCCCGTACTGGAGTCTGGCCAGTCTCAGACATTTATAGCCATTCATCCCGCGGCTCTTGGCTCGGAAGAAGAACTCAGCAGGATCGCAGACGATATCGTGAAATCGCTGCACACCTGCAGGCCCATTGTCGATGGGCAACCCATGCGCTATCCGGGAGAACGAACGATGCGCACACGAGCCGAGAACCTCGCGCTCGGAGTGCCCGTAGAAGTCGAAGTCTGGAATCAGATCCTCGCAATGTGAAGCCGGATGCCAGCATGTACTCGATATACCAACGTCAGGAATGATGACCAACAGCGTCTCCAGCGAATTGTTATGCTGAGAGCATGGAGCACCCACTCCAATCCGAATCATCCGATCTTATGGACCCACCCTCGCTCGATCCCCGCGGGTCACGAAAGCCCCTGATTTCCGATCTTCAGGCGATGGGTCTTGCCCTGGCCGGTTTCACCTTCTGGGTCTTTGCCGACACGACTATCAAAATGATCGGCCGGTCCGCTCTTCCCGCTTATGAAGTCATAGCTTTCATTGGTCTTGTCGTCTCTGCGTTCCTTACTGTGTATGCATTGGCCCGCGGAGAGATCAGGGTGCTCCTGCCCACGCATCGCAAACGGCAAGCTCTGCGCTCCTGCCTCGATCTCATTAATAACATTTGTGTCGTAGTGGCTTTGCGCCACGTGCCTTTAACTCTCTTCTACATCCTCATCTTTACCGCGCCGATATCGATCACTCTGCTGGCAGCGCTGTTTCTCGGCGAGAAGCTCGAACTGCAGAAAACACTAGCAATTGTCACCGGCTTCGCAGGCGTGATCATAGCCGTCAATCCCTTCGGGAAGACCAGGCCAGGAGATTGGATCGGCTATGTCGCTTGCATTACCTGCGTCGTGTGCTTCTCCATCAATATGGTTTGGTGCCGGGTGCTCACTCGCACTGAGACATCCGAAAGCCTCGCCTTTGTCTCCGGCATCGTAATGATGCTTGCAGGCTTCGGCGCAATGCTCTGGCATGCTGAACCACTGTCGGCCGGTCTGCTTGCGACGCTACTGGCAGCCGGGTGTTTTTGTGCCCTCGGAAGCATCTGCTTTTTTATAGCCCTCAAGCATACTTCCGCGGCCAATGTCTCCCAGTTTCACTACACCCAGCTACCCACTGGTGCGCTGGTTGCCTACCTCACCTGGCACGAAGTGCCTACACCCTTCATGATGCTGGGTGGCTCTCTCATCATTGCTGCTGGACTATACATCGCATTGGTGGCTACGCGGACCGACGCGGCAGCCGGCATCGTCCCCTCCGGCCCCCTGTGAATTCGCCGGTTATTGCATGGCTCACCGATGACTTTTCGGCGACCGAGCAACCCGGCAAAACCATGCGAAATGGTACCCTGTTGATGGTGCACTCTCACGGCCCTGCTCCCGTTTTACGACGAGGACGGCAACAACCTCAATCGGTGTGAGGAGTGATGATCGAGCGCAGCAACAGTAAAGCAACGTGGCCCCGTAGCTCAGGTGGATAGAGCAACGGTTTCCTAAACCGCAGGTCGGAAGTTCGAATCTTCCCGGGGTCACCAAACTACAATTATTCAGAGAGATAAGGGCATACGTTCACCCGGTGTACATCAGCAACATTGAGGGTGCCACCAATGGTGCCGCTTTGTTCCTGATTTGATAATCGATCGAAGTATCAGGATCCTGTCCGGTAGATTTGCGCTAAGTCCTCTTGGCTTAGTCCAGGATCTGCCGTGCTAGCTCAGCCCACGACGTTGATCTAAACTTGCTCTATGTCAAATTGGACACCGTATATGGCAAACACTCGGGGAATAGCGGTGAGCGTTGAGCCCACTTACCTTGAGACGAGATCATCGCCGGACAGCTCGCGGTATTTTTGGGCTTATCGGGTGATCATCGAGAATCAGGGAAGAGAAACGGTGCATTTACTGAGCCGGCACTGGATGATCACGAATGCGCGTGGCGAATTGACCGAGGTCAAAGGACCAGGTGTTGTCGGGGAGCAACCGGTCCTCAAGCCGGGAGAGAGTTTTGAGTATACGAGTGGCGCGCCTCTCAACACGCCGTCGGGGTTGATGGGCGGGGCTTACCAGATGGAGAGTGAGAGCGGTGAGCGTTTTGATATTGAGATACCGACATTCTCGCTCGATCGCCCGGATCAGGGTGTGTTTCTGAATTGAGAAATGGATATCGTGGGTCAGGGATCGAAGACGAAGTTTCGCGCCTCGTGGGAATTCGCGTTAGTGCGCTGGCCGAAGATCGCCAGCACGTGGTCTGCCACGCGGCATCTTATTTCAACGGGCAACACCCCAATGCTTTCGACTGATCCACGTCATGCAGCGCATAATCGCAAACTCGCGTTTCTAGCCCGCCTGGACCTGGAAACGTGCTAAGGCCAGCTGTCTACGATTCTGCGAGTCCTCTTACTCATTCAATTGTCCGAGAAGCCGACTCCTCGGCAACTTGGACCGAAGCAGTCGACGAGTGCCTTGGCGATTTACCAACGACTGAGAATTGTTTGCAGAATCGCTTGCATCAGGTTGGTCCGGCGTGGCGCCCAAAGTCTTGATGGAGCCCGTCGTGGCAGGTCTAATTCATTTGCGGGCGAGCTCGCCCGGGTTTGCCCACAAACGCAGGGCCCATGCCACGAATGCTCCTGCCGCGGCGCTCAAAGGAACGACAGCGGTGTGCCACACAAGGACGTGCGCTGCCTGGAAGTTCTGGCAGTGCAATTCCAGCATCGCAACACCGGCCAAGCCCGCGAGTGTCCCTGTGACCAAGCCGGCAGATACGGGATTTACCGCGAAGCCGTGCCGAACCACCAGCCAAGCCAGCAACGCGGTGGGGACGGCGAAGAGGAGGCCGGTGAGGAGACAAGCAATCCCCGCGGAGAAGTAGTGGCTGGTTTGATAATCGCGGAACAGCAGGGCAAATTCACCGACTAAAAGGCCACTGACGATCGCCAGAAGCGCGCCGGGAGCAACGCGGCGGCGGCTCCCCGGGACCATTGCGTGGACGATTCCGATTCCTGTCACCCAGGCGAGGACAACCAGGGTCGAGAAGATCAGCACACGCTCCAAGATGTCCATTTTTGCGATCCCGTAGAATCCTGCCCGAGTTGCACCTGCCAGAGCAACGGCCGCGCAGACGAGGACCAGGCTGCCGGCCAACACCCATGTGGGTGGCAGTGGGCGAACCGGACTAAGCGACGTTTTGATAGAGTCGGAGACGCGTTGCAGCGTCTCGACCTTCAAAACATGCGGACCTAGCGCGGTCTTTTTTAGGACATCGTCAATCTCTTCATCTTTCACGACAGTCCTCCGCCGTTCCCCTTCTTGAACACCGTGGCGCTCATCGTTTCTCTCAACTTCTTATAGGCTCTGTGAGCCTTCTGCTTCACTGATCCCACAGTGGAAGACGTGGCCCTTGCTGCTTCTTCCAATGACATTCCCTCCACTTTCAACATTTCGATCACTTCACGTTCACCCTCAGAGAGCGGCGCCAAGAGCGCAGCAAGGTCGTCCAGCCGGCCGGACTCTGCTGAGACTGGCGCCGCAATCCGGGACATTTCGTCGAGTGCCTGTTGGTGGGCAGTCGTGCGGTCGGATTTTCGATAGTGGTCCACGCGAACGCGCCGGGCAATCGCGTAAAACCATGGAAGGAGCGGCTCGTTGGTGCGGTAGGTGTGCCTCACCTTGTGAATGCGAAGCCACGTTTCCTGCAACAAGTCATCAGCATCAGCACGACTTCCAAACTGCGCGGCAAAAAACCGATGCAACTGCGGGCTCAGCCGATCGATGAGAACTGCGGCGGCGTTGAAATCGCCCCCTTGATACTGGGCCATCAGCACTTCGAGATTGCTGTCCACAGGCATGCAATGGATCGTCTTCCTGCAATCTTGATCGATTACAACAGTTCGTGCAAACCGATTCCCGCAACCCTGCGCTCGCCCGCGGAGCACTTTCAATTCCAATGCCTTTAATTCGCTGGAATGCGACCAAAAGTTACATCTCGCGGTTCATCTCCCGGATTTATTAATTTTTTGATGGCTTCGGCAACAGACCGTAACTTTTCGGCATTCCAAACCGAATACCCACCTAAACAGGCTCCTCTTCCTCGACGGCCCTTAGGGCCGTGACCCGGGGCACTCATTTCACCACGAACTCCAAGGAGAATCGCAATGAACGTTCAAAATCCCCAGAAGTCCGGCCTGTGGCGCTCCGGCTTGATGCTGGCTGCCATCGGTTTCACCAGCGCACTCGCGGCCGCGGGTGAACAAGATCGCGGCATACTGGTGCTAACAAGCACGAATAGCACAAGCGGCAACGCTGTCGCCGTTTTCGAACTCAAGACCGATGGGACCCCGTCGCTCTGGTTGAAGGACACGTTGCCCACGGGCGGCAAAGGCGGCGCGAGCACGAACGCCGGAATTCTGCAGTTTCAGAACGGACTCGGCGCGGTAGCGAACTACGGATCAAACACCGTCACCCAGTTAGTGAGGTCTCACAATTCCATCGCCATCGGGAAAACGATCGGTTTGGCGAGTGACTGCGTGAAGCCCGACTCTGTGGCCTTGAACCAGGGGCATCTTTTTGTCGTAGGAGCCAATTGTGCTGAGAGTCACTCGTGGCCCTGGGGCCATATAGACGGACCCGTTGTCAGCCTGTCCGATCCTTCGGCGGCGCAGATAGCGGTCGGCAGGAGTTGGGCGGCAGTCACCATGACTTCGGGATCTCTGCTGCAATTGCCGCTCACAGGGGAGGATGGGGTGTTGAGCGGAACTAGCACCGCCCTCGCGCTTCCCAGCGACGCGGATATGGTTCCACTGGGGGCTGCGTTCTGGGGAAATATCCTGGGCTTCACTCCGGCACACAGTCCCGACAGCTTCGCAATCGTGGACGAGAGCGGGAATGTCAATGCAATCGCAGGACCGACGCCGTCCTTTCCTACTAATGCACCCTGCTGGGTGGCCAAAGGGCCGCTGAGCGTCTGGTACACGGGCAACTCTCCTGGCCAGGCCATCTCTGAATTTTTCAGCGACAGCAAAGGCGGAGTATTTTACAAATCCGTTCCTCTGCCAGGCTCGCCGACTGACATCACAGTGTCGCCCGACAAACGGTGGCTGGCCGTAATTTATACCTCCGGCGGCGAGGCTTATGTCGCTGTCTTCTCCATCGACGGACATGGAGATTTGACGCAAGTGGCGACCTCGAATTCCATTGGCGTGGCTTCATTTAATGGCGTCGCGATCAGCGAGTAGCCAATGGATCCTCTGTCGTTTTGCCCGGCGGGCGACGCCTGCCGGGCGGAGCGGAGTTGAAACAGATCAGAAGGTTGGACGGAAGCTGATTCATCGGCGTAGAAACGCACCCTCAAGTGTTGCCAACAGGGCGAGTCGCTCATCGAGATTTGGGCGGCCTCGAAATGCGCGAAGGCGATAGTGCACAAATCGAGAATCGTTCCTGGCTGTGCTCGACCGAGGAGCACGTAATCACAATTTGTCCAGAGAACATGGACTCCCGACAGTGGATTACATCGAAATGTATGATCGAGGTACGACTTCGTGAATCGCCGAACACGTCGCAGTAAGCGCTGCCCACACTGTCTCGCGGATTCGGAACGGGATACAGGCGAAGGATGTCAAATCGTGTTCAACAGTACCTGGATGCAGTCGCGCAATTGCACGCCGGTGGTGCGATTTCTCTCGTGAGCGTGATTCTCTTCGGTAGTGCAGCGAGCGGCGACTTCTCGGAGTCATCCGACGTGGATCTCATCATCGTGATCCCCGACGAAACATCCCAGAAGATTAGGCGCCTCCTTCGCGGTGCGGTGACAGATCTTGAAATCAGGCACGGTCTTCGATTTCCCGAAGAACGACCCAAGAACCCGCTGGAGAATGTTCGCCGAACACGCCGGGGGGCACGGGCACTCCTGCTTTTTCTGCACCCGCGGCGACCTTATTTCGGGGGACGTGGCGCGGATCTTCGGTCTGCGGGCAGCCGAAGAAGTGTTCCTTGAGCGCATGTTTCTTGCGAGCGTGATTGTTTCAGCCAAGACTGTCTGGGGCGAGGACCTGCTCAGCCTCGTGCCTTTGCCTTCTCTCCGCCGCCTCGACGTGTTCAAAGCACTTTTCCGATTAACAGGCTTGGTCCTGTTCAGCGCTGCCGCGTTCCCGGTGCTCTCCGACGCGACCAGGTATGCAATGGGTGCGCTCAAGCACTCGCTGCACAGCTGCTATTTCTGCTATCACTTGAAGACGGTTCCCCTCGACGAAGAAGTTGCATTCTTCAACTCCCGACTGGGCCGAAGTAGGACGCTGTCGGAGTTGCTGAACCAGCGGCGAGAGTACCATCGGTCATTCGCATTCGTGCTGCGCTGTGTGCCGATTCTCTTTCGGCTGCACCTGCGGACCGTGTTGGATAACCGTTTCCCTCGAGCCGTGATCAGGGCATAGATATCAGGCCCAAATTCATCGAATGGGGAGTCGGGTTCCCAACTGTCGATAACAGGGCAACGCGCTCATTCACCCGGGCGGATTGGCTATGCCTCTGGCAAGTTGCCGTATAACCGGCTTGTCGGACCAAGTGGATGCCCATTGACTCGCAGGTCGGAAGTTCGAATCTTCCCGGGGTCACCATAGAATCAATAAGTTACTACCTTCTAGATATCCACTAAAAACGCAGGTGTCGGTTATGGCGCGAGTTTTGTGGGACTGCTGCCTAGGAATATTCCAGAACATTTGCCGACATATCGCTACTAATCGGTTTCTCGATGAGGGCACTGGCGATTTGGTACACATTGAGAAGGCCGCACGTCCATTAGTCGAAATCACGTGTCCATGAATCTGCTTATCATCCAAGTGGATCGCCTCGTTACCGCCATGCCGGGTTGAGTGTGAAACGTTGCAAGGCGAGGTCACTTCGCCCCGCTGCCTTCAGGCAGTCGGGCCATAGTCGGTCGCAGGGTTGCATCTGTCGTCCGCGGTGAGGGAAGCCCGTCTGAACTGCATTTAGCTATAGTCCAGACGGGGCGGTCGCGGTTTGGGAGCTACTCTTTCTCGGACACGAAGACTGCGGTTGTAAGGGCGGGGACGGTAACGGATCCAGCTTTGGAGTCGTAAGTGCTCTGGCGGGTTGCGGGGTCACTAGAGTTCTTCTGGACGGGGTGAAGCTTGAGCTTGAGGCCCTGGAGGCGTCCGTCGGTAAAAGTAGTTTGCGCGTTGGCTGCGTTGAAGACTACAACAATGTGCTTGTACTGGCCGTAGTCGCGGCCATTGGCGTCGAACTTCATAACAATGAGGCCGGGGATCTGGCTTTGCCCTGTGTTGAGGAAGGTGAGGTTCTGCTGGACCTCATTGAATGTCGGCATGCGGAAGAGGTCAGAGCTGTAGCGGATCTGCAGCAGCTCCTGGAAGGCGTCGCTGCTGTAGGCGATGTTGACGGGCTGCGGAGTGTAGACGGCGTTGCTGAGCAGTGGCGTCATGATGGGCCACTGGCTCTGGTTCTGGCTGGCAATGGGCAAGCCGATACCCCAGTTGGCAGTCTTGCCGCTCCAGTCGATCTTGTTGAACCAGTCTCCGGAGTCGTAGCTGTTCTGGTCCATGTCTTTCGAGCGGAGGAGGTCGTCTCCGGCCTGGAAGAAGGGAAGGCCTTCGCCGAGGGTGACGAGCGCCATGCCCATGATCTGACGGCGCGCGCGGGTGGCGATGGAGTCATCGAAAGATGACTTCAACTGCACGGCGTCGAAGAAGTCCTGGTTGTCGTGAACAGAGCAGTAGTTGATGGCTTCGATGGGGCTCTTGGTGTATCCGGTGGGCTGGCCGTTGTAGCTGACTGCGGCTCCGGTAACGGTGGCTCCGGTATGGTCGGAGAAGGTGTAGTCGCGCAGGTTGCCGGTGAGGCCAACGAGGACCCAGTCGGAGTAGAGTCCAAGCTGCGCCAGCGGGCTGGGTGAGGGCGGATTGGCGTTGGTGTAGTCGCTGGAGTCGGTGAAGAGTCCGGTGGCAAACCCTTGCACGCGCTCGTCAGTGAAGGGGCTGCCGCCGCGGATGCCGTCGCGGATGCGGTCGTTGAAGGAGCCGATGCCGTATCCATACAGATTGATCTGCGAGGC
Source organism: uncultured Acidobacteriaceae bacterium (assembly GCA_963849505.1). GTDB lineage: Bacteria > Acidobacteriota > Terriglobia > Terriglobales > Acidobacteriaceae > JANXZS01. The sequence goes on from CAWKHY010000003.1 coordinate 34,859, forward strand.
GTTGGGGCCGATCTGGTTGTTGGCTGTATCTCCGAAATTGAAGCCTTCGCCATAGAGGTAGATCTTGGAGCCGTCGACGCCGTCCTCAGGCGTGAGCGCGGCGAGGGCCTGCTTGATGTGCTTCATGTTGTAGAGGAAGTGGAAGCTCATGATATCGAAGCGGAAGCCATCGATCTTGTACTCGGTAGCGTTGAGGACAATGGTGTCGATCATCAGCTTTTCCATCATGCGGTGCTCGCTGGCCGTGTCGGGGCAGCAGGAGCCTTCTTCGAGATTGCCGTTGGCGTCGAGGCGGTGATAGTAGTTCGGGACCACCTCATCAAGGTTGGAGTTGGGGCCTTCGCCGGCTGCGTTGGTGTGGTTGAAGACGACATCCTGCACGACGCGCAGGCCAGCGTGGTGCAAGCCTTCCACCATCGAGCGGTATTCGCGGACGCGGTTATCGGGATTGATGGCGTAGCTGCCTTCGGGCGTCATGTAGTGGACGGGGTCATATCCCCAGTTGTAGGCGTCGCTGCTCTGGATCGCAGCTACCGCTGCTTGCTGCTGGGTGCCATCGGGCGGGTATCCGGAAAGGTCGCCAGTGAACTGCCAGGTGCTCTTGTCTTCGTTGATGCTGGCGAAGTGGAAGGACGGGAGGATGTGGACGGCTTTGAGCCCGGCGTTGGCAAGCGAGCGGAGGTGCTTCATGCCGTCGGAGTTCTGGTCGGCGAAGGCGGCGTAGTATCCGCGGTGGGACGCAGGAACGGTGAGGTCGTTCACGCTGAAGTCGCGGATGTGAAGCTCGTAGAAGCTGAGGTCACTGATGCTGCGCAGTGGCGGTGAGTCGTCGTGATCCCAGCCGGCGGGCTTGGTTTCGTCGGAGTCGAGATCGGTGATGCGGCTCTTGGTGCCGTTGAGGGCGATGTCGATGGAATAGGGATCGGTGGTGACGTTGGCATCGACGGCGGAGTCGGACGGTACCCACACTTTTACGCTGTAGAGGTAATACTTGTCGCGCCAGTCGGGATTGCCGCGTGCGACCCAGACGCCGTTGTGGTTATGCATGGGGATGACGGCGGAGGGTGAGGCGTCAGAGGCGTTGTTGAAGATTTCAAGCGAGACGCCTTGCGCGGTGGGCGCCCAGAGCTTTAGCTTCACGACGCAGTCGTCGTCGTCGGTCCAGTCGCGCCAGCCATGGCCGTCGTCGTGATGGAAGACTACGCCGAGGCGGCCGGGGTAGTAGTAGAGGTCGTCCAAGGCTCCGGCGAACTGGATGCCGGTCGCGTATTTCAGGGCTCCGGTCTGGTCGATTGCGGAGAAGGCGAGCTGTCCTTTGAGAGCGGTCTGGATTTCGGAAAGTTGAACGCTCGACGGAATGGTAAGGACCGTGTAGCTGCTGAGCTGCGGATACCGGAGGAGTTCGTCGGGAGTGAGGCTGCCCCCGGGAGCGAGCGGAATGTTGGTGCCTCCGGTGATGCCGGTTGGCGTGACTGAGAGGCCCCCGGTGAGACTGTAGCTGAGGGTGTAGGTGGATCCCGACTGTGCGAATTTCGGCTGGATGGCGAGCCGCTGGCGGTCAAGCCAATAGGCCTGCTCGACGCCGAGTAGGCTGGCGAGGATCTGTTCGGGAGTGGGCACGGTGGTGAATACCGTCGCGTTGCCGGAGATCACCCAGGCCTGGTTGTAGGTGCCGACGTTCAGGTGCATGTCGGGTCCGGGATCTTTCACGCCGGTTGAGGTGTTGTGCACGATGAAGCCGAGGTCGTGCGGGCTGGCGGAGAGCTTGATGTCGAAGTAGGCGCCGTAGGAGTCATAACTGGTGACGAAGGTCAGGCCGTCGTTGAAGTCGCCAGTGTATTCGGTGGTATCGGCGAAGGCGTAGACAGACCAACTGGAGTAGTTGCCGTCGGGGCGGAAGTAGTGGATGCGTGCGTATCCGGGGAGCAGAGCATTGGGATTGTTGACGTCGATGGGCTCGTTGTAGAGCTTGCCGATTCCGGAAAAAGCCCAGTATTCGTTGCCCATGGTGGAGGGGTTGACGAATTCGTTCGGGCCCGGATCTTTCTGATCGCCGCCGGCCGCGGTGGGATTGTGAATGATAAGGCCGACGTTCTGCGCGCCGGAGGTGACGCCGACGTCAAAGTACACCCCATAGCTGTCAGTTCCGCTGACCTGCACGGGTCCGCCGCCGTAGTTGCCGGTGTCTTCAGTGGTATCGAAGAAGGCGTAGACGGTCCATCCAGTATAGGTGGCATCGGGGCGGTGGTAATGGATGCGAATGTGATTCGCAGGGATTTGGGCTGAGGCTGGAGTGGCTGCGAAGAAGCCAAGTAGAAGCACGAGAAGGGAAGACGCAGCCCTGCACACGAGGCGGCCTTTTTTATCGATACTCATTTTGGAGTCTCCTAAAATCCCGTTCGGCTGGTTGTCTGGCGGCGCGGTCGTTCGGCGCTCGTCTGAAGGGCCTGGTTCAGCGGCGCACACATTATGTGAACAGAATGTGGAGGTGTCAAGGGACCAATGGACCGAATTCCGGCGGCTTGGCGCTGGTCCACTGGCGAGACGACGATCCCGCCGCACTCAGTTGGCGATAACCAGACCTTGGCGCTCATTGAAGCAGGGCTTGCAGTGGGGCCGTACATAAGAAAAATACTAGTGAAGGACATGATGGGCGATGAACCGGGACGACCGGACGAGGGAATAAACAATGCAACTCCCGGCAGCATTCATTAGCCAAATTCGATCAAACGTCGCAGGCACGCTTGAACTGTATCGACTGGCATAATTGAGTGTACTCATCACCGGTTGAAAGGGCAGCTGGATGAAGGTTCCCTACGCGAAGAAATGGCAGAAGGAAACAGCTAAGCTGCGCAAGATCGTGCTCGACTGTGACTTGACGGAAGAACTCAAGTGGGGAAAATGCTGCTTCACTTTTCTGAAGAGGAACGTGGCGATCGTGATCCCGCTTAAGGAGTCCTGTGCACTTTCATTCTTCAAAGGCGCACTGCTCAAGGACCCGAAGCACATTCTCGAAAAAATCGGTGAGCACACGCAGGCGGGGCGGTGGATCAAATTTACGTCACTAAAAGAGGTTACGGCCTTGCAGGCGACCTTGAGGGATTACATCTACGAGGCGATCGAACTGGAGGAATCGGGCAAGAAAGTAGTCCTCAAGAAGCCTTCGGAGTATGCGATTCCTGAGGAGTTGCAGGCCCGACTAGATGAGGTTCCTGTGCTGAAGGTAGCGTTCGAAGCTCTCACTCCGGGACGAAGAAAGTCATACATCTTTTACATCTCGGGCGCGAAGCAGGCAAAGACGCGGGTGACGCGAGCAGAGAAGTGCGCACCGATGATCCTGACCGGGCGAGGGTTTAACGAACTGCCGGATTGAGACTGGATTCGGCTGCACCCGCTTTGATTGTGAACACCTTTCCACTTTCCAACCGTTCGTTCTCTACCTCGGACTTCCACTTGCTGCGATAGTGATAGATCCGCTCTGATGGGGCGCGAAAGTCCTGCGTCCGCGAAGGCCTTCGCACTGAGGCTTTGAGTTCACGTGGCGCATCTCAATACAATTGCCTGCTCTCGGGAAGCCCGACTTTCAGCGCTGAAAGTCTAACCGCAGCAATCTGAAGTAGCTGGAGAGTCGGCGCGTTTTTCACAGCAGCATTCGACGCAACCGTGTTTTTCTGCGGGTGAGTTTGCTGTGCGCAACCGCATGTGCTCAAACATTTGGAGCGCCTGTTGCCCATTGATTTGCGCCGGCGCTAACCAGGAGTGGATGCCAGAGGTCTTTAAGTGTTCGAATGCACCTCTTCCGATCTCGGTGAAGATTACATCTGTGCAAACCTGGCTGATCAGCGTCTCGACGACACTCTTGCCGCTCTTCCCCTCATTTTTGAAAAACCTGAAGCTGCGGCTCTCTGTGTCCGCGACCATGATCCATTCGGTTTTGCCGAAATTCGAAGACATCTGTTCATCAGCTCGATCCGCTTTCATCATTACTGCTACTCTGCTCATAATGCTCCTTAGCCCAGAAGACTAATAGTGCGATCACAGATCTGGCTTAAGTTATGTTACTAGATGTAATATACATCTATGAAGACAATCAATCCTCATTCAGAAAATAGTGCCAAACGTCTGAAGCCTGCGAGTCGCCGTGCCCGCACCAGTTTGGAGCCGGCGGTGAACGCGAGGAAGCGTCCCGGATGCAAGCAATCAGGCCAAACTCAGCCCTGCACCTGCGCAATGGGAAATGTCTCGCGCTTCATTGAGCCGGTGGTACTCCGGATACTCAAGGAGAAGCAGAAATCATACGGCTACGAGATTGCGGAATCACTGCCCCAGCATGCGCTCACCGACGCCACGATTGAAGGTGCAGCGCTCTATCGGACGCTCCGAACTTTAGAGGCTAACGGTCATGTCGTCTCCACTTGGGATCCGGGAGAGGGACCGGCGCGGCGGAATTATTCCCTGACCAAAACAGGTCACACGCATCTGCGGGAATGGGTGAACCTATTAGAGTCATTAGGCAAGGCAATGTTGGTTTTTGCCGAACAAGTGACTGCTCTCGACAAGGAATGAATCTTCGACGGCACCGGCGCATTGCTTTTTAGCGATACTCGCCACACGGGTTTCGCTGACATAGCCTTGTAGCGTGCAGTGAGTGAGAGTGCAGAATGCGGCAGTATCGCCCAACGTTGTGTGCGCAGAAAGTGATTTCTAGTGCAAGACAATCGAATGTCTGACTCTTCCGAATCAATTCCCAATGACCGTTCGAGCAAAAATGGGAATGGGAATGCGAGAGATCGGCTGCTTGCGGCCCTGAACGAGCGGTGCTTTGTTTGTGGTCCACAGAACCCTAAGGGACTGCGGTTGTCTTTTGCTGTTACCGAATCCGGCTCAACCGCTCAATGGGTCCCGAAGGAAGGATGGGAAAGTTTCCAAGGGGTTATTCATGGTGGAGTTGTCTCCGCTGTTCTCGACGAAGCGATGTCCAAGGCCATCATATCGAAAGGGTACGAGGCCCTTACTGCCGAACTCAAGATTCGCTTCCGAAAGAAAATCAGTGTCGATGAGAAGCTCTGTGTTCGCGGGTGGATGATCAGCGTCCAAAAGCGAAAGATTCTCGCTGAGGCCAGTCTTACCAACTTGGACGGAGTTGAAAAGGCACATGCGTGGGGTGCTTTTGTGGTGGTCCGCGCTCTAGAGCCTGAACAGCAAATTGTAGGGATGGAAGAGATCACTTAGACCTTTCCACTTGAGGTTTAGGCTGGCGTAAACGGGATCTTTAGTTCGGCCAGGATCAGCCGAAGAGATAACCACCGCAGGTACATGGGTCGCGACCACGAGAGGGGTCCATCCCAATAGCTTGCGGGAATTCGGCGGTCCAGTAAAATCATCGCAGCCCGTCCAAACGCAAATGACATTACCCCAGCCAACCATGCGGCGTCTTTTTTTGAAGACAGCGCTAGCGCTGCTTTTCGCGCCGGTACTGTGGTTAATGAACAATCTGGCAAAGCGTGCCGGTTCGCTGCCCGAAAATTCTGATAACACACTAACCGTACCCTTTGCTGCAGGCAGCGGGATTCATTTCTATAACAAGGTCATAGCCATCACCAGCGAGGAAGGAGTGGCTGTCTTCTCATCAGCCTGCCCGCATCTGGGCTGCCGTATCAACCGGGCGGAAGGCGGCGAACTGGTTTGCCCTTGCCACGGATCGAAATTCAACTCGCGCGGAGAGGTTTTGCGCGGGCCAGCCAGGCGCAATCTGCAACCGCTGAAGTTTGAACTTGACCGAGCTGGCGCAGTTTTGCGCATCACCCTTAGCGAGTGACTGGTGGTGGCCAGGTGAACGATAAGCTTTGGCGCCGGATCCCGCCGTTGGGAATGCTCGCCTTGGCGGCCTTCGTCATCTGCGCGGTCACCGGTATCATGCTCGTACCCGCCTACAAGCCAAGTACACCGTTCGACTCGCTTGCTCTCCTGCTGCTGAAAAACCCCACCGGCGTTTTCGTCCGAAGCCTGCACTATTGGTCCGCACAGGCATTCTTTGCTTTCACGCTCGCACACATCGTGGATCATTTGCTTCGGAGCAGCGAGGTAAAGGTGCGCTTCGGCATCTGGCTCCGGCTCGGTCTTACTGTTCCGGTGATTGTCGCCAGCATGCTCTCTGGCTTTCTTCTGCGCGGGGACGGAGCGGCTGTCCAGGCTTTGCCGATTCTGCGAACTCTCCTTGGCTTTGTTCCTTTGATCGGGGCAGCGCTCCCACGCTTGTTGACGGGTGCAGGCTCCGATCTCTCCACCATCTATCTTCATCACGCCTGTACAGCGACGCTCGTGATATGGCTGGTCACGGTCGAGCACTCGCGGCGCATTGTGCCGGGAGCACGAGAGGTCTGGTGGACACTTCCGGTGGTGTTGTTGCCATCGTTGTTCCTCGTCCCGGGACTGGAATGGCGTTCCTCGGAGGTTGAATTAGGGCCGTGGTACCTGGTCGGCTTGCAGGAGTTGCTGCGATGGTTGCCCCAACCCCGGGTAGCCGTCTGGCTCACGTTGGCCATTCTGCTTTCGCTGATCTTGTTGCCTAAATTGTTCCAGCCGCTGCGCTCCCGGCTCAAATGGACGATGGCTCTCGCGGTTCTTGCTTATACGGCTCTTACGACTGTGGGATTTGGCTTTCACGATAGCGGGCGGAGCTTGAGAATGCCCCTCAAGCTCTCAACTGCTCAGCTGAATTTTCTTTCATTTAGAGCCTACTATCCGCCCGATACATCACTCATAAATCAGGTCGTGCCGTCGATCGCAGGTCAGCGGGAGGGATGCCTCGCCTGTCATCAAAAAGTCTCCGGATTTTCGGCCGCGCACGATCCGCAATTGATCGGATGCGCTGCGTGCCACCTGGGGAACCCGCTCACTCTCAACAAAGCTCTCGCCCATTCGGGCATGACGCTCACTCCGGGAAACTTATCCTTTGTCAATCAGACTTGCGGTACTTCAAACTGTCATGGCGGGGTGGCAGACCGGGTGCGTGGGTCGCTGATGAACACGATGAGTGGCGTAGTGGCGGTGGACAAATTCGTTTTCCGCGAGAGCATCGATCTGGATTCCCGGTTCGACGTTGCCGCCTTGAAGCATTCGCCAGCAGACACGCATCTGCGCAATCTTTGCGCCTCTTGCCATTTGGGACAGAATAAGCCGCATCCTGGACCCATCGACGAATCGAGTCGGGGCGGCGGTTGCTCCGCATGTCATCTTCGATACGATCCCGCCGCAATAGCGGACCTGCAGCGCCCAGCAGGAGCGTCAGCGCTGCTGCACCACCCGGATATCTCAGTGGACGTGCCGAAACAAGCATGCTTCGGATGCCACAGCCGATCCGGTCGCATCGCTACCAATTATGAGGGCTGGCATGAAACGCTGTTGGACGAAGCCTCGGTGAAGACCATGCCCGGCTTACCCAGTCAGTTTCGCCAACTGGCCGATGGGCGAATTTTTACAAAGCGTCCCGCTGACGTTCACTTTGAAAAAGGGATGACTTGCGTTGACTGCCACGTGGCTACCGAAGTCATGGGTGACGGCACGGCACACTCGCACGAGGGAAATGCGATCAAAATTGCCTGCATTGACTGTCACGCGACCGGGGCGACGGTTGCAGTGGAATTTGCACGACTGGATGCCGAGACGCAGGAAATCATTGCTTTGCGAAAGCTGAACGAGCCGGGAAGGGAATTCGTGGTCTCACAATCCGGCTCCGTCGCGTACCCGAATGTTTTCCTGGATGCCGACGGCCGTCCAGTGCTGGCAGTGAAAGGATCGGCAAAACTCCTGAAGCCCCGGCCCGCCGCATCCGTTTGCGCTCGCGCCGGTTCAGTTCACCAGCGACTGGACTGCGGCGCGTGCCATAGCGCGTGGGCGCCGCAGTGCATCAATTGCCATACCTCTTTCGACCCTGCCGCGCAGGGCTGGGATCATCTGGACGAGAAATTCGTCAACGGCGTTTGGCAGGAGCAGGCAACGGATTATCTGGGAGATGCTCCCGCACTCGGGGTCGACCGCGTCAGAGCGCCAAATGGTAAAACTGCGGAACACATCACTACTTTCGTTCCGGGAATGATTCTGAGTCTCGAACTACCGAATGGAAGGAATCAATTTCACCGGCTATTTGCGCCGACATCTCCACACACTACCGTCACCAAGGCCAGAGACTGCGGTTCCTGCCACGCGAATCCAGTGGCTTTGGGCTATGGCCGCGGGACTCTGACGTATGTGGTCACAGGCAATACGAGGGAGTGGCGATTCAAACCGGCATTTTCCGCTAGCCGCCAGGATGGACTGCCGTCGGATGCCTGGATTGGATTCCTGCAGGAGCCGGCGAACCAGTCGACGACGCGCAAGGACGCCCGTCCTTTCACATTGCACGAGCAGCAAAGGATTCTACTGGTGGGGGCTTGCCTCGAGTGCCACAACGAAAAGGATCGTCGCCTCGCTCGTGTATTCGAAGATTTCAAAAACTACCGCGCCGCCCTGAGCCGAAAATGCCGAATTCCGGTCTGGGCCGTCGATTAAAGGGATGCGCGGGTTTCCTCCTGAGTAAATCCCGAAGATTCCTCAACAAAGGTGATGCAGGTCACTGTGTGCAGTTTACACCTACGTGTATCTCTGTCAGTGGAGAATGGCTGACATGCACAACCTGTCTCGCCGGCGTTTCTTGAAGATTACCGCGGGCACCCTGGCTGCGGTGGGCGCGCTCGACGGCGCTGGCCGGGTGTTGGCGGGAACCGGCAAGTCGGCGCAAAGCGGCCTGCGGGCTGTTCCAACCTTTTGCGACATCTGTTTCTGGAAATGTGGCGCAATCGCTACTGTTCGTGATGGCCAGCTCTGGAAGATTGAAGGTAATCCGCTCGATCCGCTCTCCCGTGGACGTCTCTGTCCTCGCGGCACTGGAGGCGTTGCTGCGCATTCTGATCCGGATCGTTTGCGGACGCCGCTCATCCGCGTGAGTGAGCGCGGCGAGGAAAAATGGAAGGCTGTGTCTTGGGACGAAGCGCTGACCTTCACTGCGGAGAAAATGCAGAAGATCAAGGCAGACTATGGCCCTGAATCCTTTGCCGCGTTTATTCACGGGCTCGGCGGTACGTTCTTGAAACACACTCTCAAGGCGTATGGCGCGATCAACATTGCTGCACCTTCATTTGCGCAATGCCGCGGCCCGCGCGACGTTGGTTTCCGGCTTACTTATGGTGACGACGTGGGCTCGCCGGAGCGGACGGACATTGAGAACGCGAAGTGTCTGGTGCTGATTGGCGCGCATCTCGGCGAGAACATGCACAACACCCAGGTGCAGGAATTCGCAACCGCAGTCGAACGCGGCGCCAGCATTATCGTGGCGGATCCACGCTTCTCCGTTGCGGCCAGCAAGGCGAAATTCTATCTGCCGGTCAAGCCCGGCACTGACCTCGCGCTGTTGCTCGCCTGGATGAACGTAATTGTTAGCGAGAACCTTTACGACAAGGATTACGTCATCAAGTACGGCTTCGGCTTCGAGCAGTTTGCCGCCGAAATTCAACCGTTCACGCCGGAATGGGCGTACCCGGAAACTGGTATTGATCCCGACATTATCCGCGCCACCGCACGCGAAATGGCGCGTTACCGTCCGGCCACCCTGATTCATCCAGGCCGGCATTCGAACTGGTATGGCGACGACACCCAGCGAAGCCGTGCCATTGCTCTGCTCAATGGGCTCATGGGTAGTTGGGGTCGTAAGGGCGGCTTCTACGTACCATCAAGCATGGAAGTGCCAGCCTATCCGCACCTGCCTTATCCCAAGCCAGTCAGGCCCAAGGTTGACAATCCAGATAATAGGTTTCCTTTCGCGAACGAAGGCATCAGCACAGGCATTCGCGACGCTACGCTGACGGGCAAGCCATATCCAGTAAAAGGCTGGATGGTCTATGCCACCAACCTGATGAACGCCCTGCCGAACCAGGCGGAAACCATTCGAGCCATCCAACAGCTTGATCTACTCGTAGTTGTCGATGTGATTCCCAGCGAGATCGCCGGCTGGGCAGATGTCGTCCTACCCGAGTCTGTCTATCTCGAACGCTATGACGAGCTGAATCCAGAGCTGTTCAAGAAGCCGTTCATCGCGTTACGCCAACCGGTGGTCGAATCTCCGGCCGACCAGAAGCCGAATTGGTGGATCGCCAGGAAGCTGGCAGATAAACTCGGCCTCGGAGCCTACTATCCGTGGAACGACATCGAGGAATACCTCGCGACTCGGCTCAGGGCCGGAGGCTATAGTTTTGACGATTTGAAACGCGATGGCATCCTGCCTGGCAAACAGCCGCCGATTTATTTTGATGACGGCGCGCCCGCCGAATTCGATACACCGTCAAAAAAAATCGAATTCTATTCCACGCAGTTGCAGCAGGCCGGGTTTGATCCGGTGCCAAAATACACGCGGCCTGAGCCAGGACCGCAGGGATCCTACCGGCTCCTATTTGGTCGCGCACCCATGCACTCTTTCAGCAGGACCCAAACCAATCGTCTTCTCTCCGATTTGATGAGCGAAAATTCCGTGTGGATCAACGCAAGGGAGGCCAGCCGCATCGGTTTGAAAAGCGGCGACTACGTTCGGCTGCGCAATCAGGACGGCATGGTGAGCAACCGCGTCCTCGTTAAAGCCACGGAGCGCATCCGGCCTGACTGCGTCTATATGGTGCACGGCTTCGGCCACACCTCCAAGGAGCTTCGCCACGCTTTCGGCAAAGGCGCCAGCGACGCGGGTTGATAACGCGCTACAAGACTGATCCGCTGATGGGCGGCACCGGCATGAATGTGAACTTCGTAACCGTTGAGATGGAGGCCTGACGATGTCACGCTTTGTCATGGTGATTGATACCCGCAAATGCGTGGGCTGCCATGATTGCGTCGTAGCCTGCAAAACCGAGAACGGCGTGCCGGAAGGCTACTGCCGCGATTGGATCAGCGAAGAGTTGCATGGTGCCTTTCCTACCGTGCAGCTTGAGATTCGCTCTGAGCGGTGCAATCATTGCGCAAATCCGCCCTGCGTGGATTGCTGCCCGACAGGCGCCAGCCACGTGCATGAGCGGGGCGGCGTGGTGCTCGTCACGCACGACAAATGTATCGGCTGCAAGGCCTGCCTGGCTGCGTGCCCCTATGACGCGCGCTTTATCCATCCGGATGGCTACGCGGATAAATGCACGTTTTGTATCCACCGCGTCGAACAAGGTTTCGACCCTGCCTGCGTTTCTGTCTGTCCGACACACTGTATGCACTTTGGCGACATCGATGATCCGGAAGCTGAAGTCAGCAGCCTGCTGAATTCGCGCCCTCATCACGCGCTGTTACCTGAAGTGGGAACCAAACCCTGCATCTTCTATTTGACTTGAGATGAATTCGGATGAACATGATTGAACTGACTGTCTCGCGCCACAATCCGCTCGTTGATCCGTACCTCCATGTTTGGGAGTGGCAGATCCCCGTGTACCTATTCCTTGGCGGATTGGTGGCCGGACTCATGATCATCGCGGGCATCCGACTCCTCGCCTTCCGCCCGCAAAAACGGGAGGCGCTGGTCTGCTGCACGATCGGGCCGTTGATCGGTCTGGCACTTTTGAGCCTTGGCATGTTCGTGCTGTTTCTCGACCTCTCCCATAAACTCTATGTGTGGCGGCTGTATACCACCTTCGAAATCACCTCGCCGATGTCGTGGGGATCGTGGATCCTCCTGCTCGTATATCCCGCTCTGCTGGCCAACGCGCTGGCGCATCTGCCCGAAGCAATTCCTGCGCTGGCCAAACGCGTTCCGGTGTTATTTACATGGAGTGATTTTATTCTTGCGCGGGCCAGGTTGGTGTTGGCCATCGGGATTGCCAATATCGCCGTCGGCGTTGCGCTGGGCATCTACACGGGAATTTTGCTGGGCACACTCAGTGCTCGTCCTCTTTGGAATAGCGCTCTCCTCGGCCCGCTGTTTCTTGTTTCGGGACTTTCAACTGCGGCAGCCTTGTTGCACGGCATTCTGTTGCTCAACACACCCGACGAGGAACGCCCCGCCTTTGCCGACTTTCTGCTTTCGGCGCTTACCAGGCTGGCACAGGCGCGGCCACTTGATAAAAGCGTCGAACCCGTGATGGCCCGTGCTGACAACAGCTTCTTGACAATCGAACTGGCACTACTCGGCCTGTTCTTCATCGGCCAACTGAGTTCTTCCGCGGTTCACCAACAGGCTGCCACCCTTCTGTTGACCGGTTCCTACGCGGCAGTCTTTTGGGTTTTCGTTGTTGGAATGGGTATTGTTCTGCCGCTCTTGTTGCAATTTCTCGAACTTCACAACCGCATTCGTCATACCCTGGCACCAGCGGTGCTGGTAGTCTTTGGCGGAATCGCGCTCCGATTCATCCTCGTATACGCCGGCCAGGCAAGTAACTGGCTGCAGGCTTTGAACTAGAGAAATGGATATTCCATGAGTAATGTTGAGCGATCTTCAAAACCATACTGGAATCCCTACCTGGCCGGATTCGGTCTCGGCCTGGTGCTGCTGGCATCGTTTGTGATCATGGGTCGCGGCCTCGGTGCGTCGGGAGCAATGACAACGGCAGTCGCAACCGCCGTGCACCATCTTGCCCCGACTCATGCCGAGAACAATGCCTTCTATTCCGAATATCTGGGCGACGGCTCACGCAGCCCGCTCAAGGACTGGTTGATCTTCGAGGTGTTGGGCGTCTTCGTTGGCGGCTTTCTCTCTGGAGCGCTGGCCAATCGGTTGAGCTTCAAAGTTGAGAAAGGGCCACACATTACGACTCTGTGGCGCCTGATCTTCGCTTTTGTAGGTGGCGCTCTGATGGGCATCGGGGCAAAGATCGCGCTTGGCTGCACCAGTGGTCAAGCCCTAACCGGTGGCGCGTTGCTCAACGTTGGCAGTTGGGTCTTCATGATGTGCGTGTTCGGCGGCGCCTACGCTCTGGCCTATTTCTTTAGAAAGGAGTGGATCTGAGATGAACGCCCCTTTCTACAAATTTGGACTCTTCGGTGACGAAACCAGTCTCATCATCGCTTTTGCAATCGGTATTGGCTTCGGGTTTTTCCTTGAGCGTGCCGGCTTTGGCAGCGCGCGAAAACTCGCGGCGCAGTTCTATCTAACCGACTTGAGCGTTCTGAAAGTAATGTTCACGGCCATCATCACTGCGATGACGGGGCTTTATATGCTGTCGCGCCTGGGCTTGGTGGACTTGTCACTCGTCTATCTTGTGCCGACATTTCTGGTGCCGCAGATTGTGGGCGGGCTCCTGCTCGGTGTCGGTTTCGTCATCGGTGGTTATTGTCCCGGCACTTCGTGTGTTTCCGCCGCGACAGGCCGGATTGACGGCATGGTTTACTTGGCCGGAATCGTCGCTGGGCTATTAGGCTTTGCGGAGGTTTATCCCCATGTGCAAGGCCTCGTTCACGCCACGCCGATGGGACAGATCACGTTGCCTAAATTCTTCAATATTCCGTACGGCTTGCTCGTCTTCGCTGTCGTGCTCATGGCTCTGGGTGCATTTATGGCGGCAGAATGGGCTGAGAAAATGGTCGGAGGCAAAGAGCCAGACCCCAAGGGGTCGCTCATTGGCCAGCCGTGGCGGCTCACACCCGTTCGCGTCCTCGCGTTGGGTCTGGCTGTTGTCGGGTTTGTTGCCGTCTTCGCAGGCGACCCTTATCGCGGTAGCCGTGTGACAATCGACACCAGGGATCTGGCGATCCGAGCCGGTAAGGGCGCGGATTCAATCCAAGCGGGGCAGCTCGCGGACTGGATCATCCAAGGCCGCAACGATTTCAGGCTAGTCGACTTGCGGGACGCTACGCAATTTGCCATCTACCACATTCCCACAGCCCAAAATGTGCCGCTCGCATCTCTAGCACCCGATTTTGCGGCGCACAACGAGAAGATCATTCTTTGCTCTGATGATGGGACGCAAGCTGCCAAAGCCTGGTTCCTACTTGAGGCGCAAGGTTTCAAATCCGTTTATCTGCTGGACGGCGGACTGCACACATGGCAGGACGCGATTTTGTTTCCAAAGAAATCCGCCGACACCGATGCAGCCTCATTTGAAAGACGGGTGCAGATCGCGAAGTACTTCGGCGGCACACCATCGGTGGACACCACTGCCGCCCCAGCATCCGCATTTCTGACGATGCCAAAACTGGTGCCACCGGCAAGTGCCGATACAGCCGTTTCAAAGTCGCAGCCCAAGAAGAAAAAGGAAGGTTGCTGAAACTCGCCATCGAAGGTTGTCCTCACAGTTGATGCGGCCAACCTGATTCGCAAAGCGCTTGTCGAGCGGATCAGCGAAAGAACCAGCAAGTATCCCGTATACAAGAATTCAAACGCGAAATTGTAGTTTCAGATATCAGGAGGAAAAATGTCATTCAATGTCGGTGGTGTCGATCGCGCTGTGCGCGTTGTGATAGGGGTTGCACTCATTGCTGTTGCGTTCTTCCATGTCTTTACTGGAACCGTTGCTATCATCACGTACGTTGTAGCAGCAATCGCTCTAGTAACAGGTGCCTTCGGTTTCTGCCCGGCGTGGGCTCTATTCGGGATCAATACAAGGGCTGCAAGGGCCAACAGGTAGAAGTCCGCGGACGAGTTTCAGGAGGAACGACGGCGCGCGCTCCGCGACCGACGACTGTTAAGGAGATCTGAATGAAAGATATGCTGTCATTCGGCTTATTTGTGATCGCCTACCTGGTGATCACACAATGGTTATTGCCCAAGCTGGGAGTGCCAACCTGAGGAAGCAAATGCTCCGTCGGGTCTCGACGGAATGAACGTCCTAAGTAAGCATGGCTGATGAAGCTCGTGCTGGGCAGAATTACACGCTGATTCGCGTGGTCAGTTAGAGAACGCCGACTAACTCAAAGCGTAAAGAGGCCATGCCAGATTGCAAAAAGGGAAGCGATCGCGACAATAACCCACAGGAGCAATCCCTGGAGCATGGGCCGGATACCGACCTGCTTGAGCACCTTGCGTGAGATTCCCGTACCGATGAGAAAAAGCGTAACTGACAGGCCAATTTTCCCAAGCCTGCTCAGCTCCACAAATACAGAGTGAAGCCGCGGCGCATAGGTGCTGAACACGGTGGCCGCGCAGAATAGCCCAATGAACCATGGCCATTGGATTCGGGCCGAGCTCTTTCGCATCGTGGCAAGAGTCAGGGTTACCGGCACGATCCACATAGCTCGCGCCAGCTTCACGGTTGTTCCTACCGCCAGTGCTGTGGGCCCGAATCGTTGAGAGGCGCCCACTACAGAACTTGTGTCGTGGATGGCGAGCGCTGCCCACAACCCAAACTGGGTCTGACTTAAGTGCAGCCACCACCCCACGAGGGGAAACAAGAACAAGGCAATGGAATTGAGGACAAACACGGTGCCGAGCGAGACCGTCATTTCTTCTTCGTCAGCGTTGAGTACAGGGCCGATGGCGGCGATCGCGCTGCCCCCGCAGATGGCTGTTCCCGCGCAGATCAGGAGAGACTGCACCTTTCCCACGCGAAAGACACACCCCAGGGAAAGACCAATGACCATGGCAAAGGTGATACTCAGGGCGGTAAAGAGGAATCCGGAGCGCCCGACCTTGATTACCTGCTCGAGATTCATCCCAAATCCCAAGAGCACGACAGATGCCTGTAGCAGGAACTTCGATAGTTCTCTGCTGGCTACCTGAAAGGGATGGATGAACGTGAGTCCGTAAATGATACCCGCGCTGAGGGCGAGAGAGGAGACAGAATTCCGGCGGCCGCTAGAATGATACCAAAAAAGAACAATTTCTTGGACATGCATCTCTAGCATGTGCTGGACCTCATCTTCGAGTCCAAGTCTTTGTTCTTATCGGCGATTTGTTTTTGTAATGACTTTCGGACTGTTCGCTTTCTGCATTCCCATCTGTTCAAGTGCGAATTGCCAGAAGATACCTATGATCCCAGAAGGTCTGGGACCCAGCGGGCGAACAAGCGTGAATTGTCTGCGCACATCAAGCCCCTTCACTTGGATCTGCACGACGGTGCCAAGAATCAGCTCCTTGCGAACCGCCCAGTTGGAGACGAATCCTACACCCAGACCCGCCTCAACGGTTGAAACGATCGCCTCTGTCGAATCCAGTTCCATTTCAATTCGCAATTCACTCAGGGCCAGCCCGCTCGCCTGCAGAGCCTCTTCCACCACGCGTCGCGAGCCTGAACCATGTTCGCGCATCAGCATAGGCAGATTCGCGAGATCCTTGAGAGAGATCATCGACGTTCCAGTCCACTCCTCGGAGGCAGGCGCAATCAAGACCATGGAATCTTCGAGGAAAGGCTCGAGATGGAGATCCTTTTTAAGCGCAGGACCTTCGATCATCCCCACGTCGATGCTCTCACTGGCCAGCCTGGCCACGATGTCTTCCGTGTTTCCGCTGACAACCGAAACCCTGACGTGTGGGTGTACTTCCTGAAACAACCCTAGCATCCTCGGCAGCACATATTGAGCAACGGTGGTAGAAGCCCCAAGACGCAACTCCCCCTGTGATTTGCCACTTAACTCTGCTAATGCCGCGCGTGTCTCTTGAGCCAGCCGGGAGCTCTTGTGGGCGAACTCCAATACGATGCGTCCCGCGTCCGTCAATTGAACGCGGTTTCCACCACGGTCAAACAGGCGAACCCCAAGTTCCTCTTCCAGAGCATGCACTTGCTGACTGACCGCTGGCTGGCTGAGGTGAAGGTGCTCGGAAGCCTTGCGAAAACTTGCCTGCTCGGCCACCGCGCGAAATACTGTGATTCTGAAATTCTCCATCTGAATTCTTAATGCACCTCGACAGAGTGGCGATGAGCCCGAAGATACCAGATCTACTCAGCGTGTAGGGAAGTGTTTCTGCAAGCGACGGCATCATCATTGTGCGATGACGCCCTTGCCCTCTTCGATCGTAAAGATTCGGTCGATCGCGGGGAGGGAAACCTTCTCCTTCTGTCCGCTCGGCCAATGAATTTCAATCTCATCGACCGCCATAGAGTCTCCTAGTCCGAAGTGAACTCTAAAGTCGTTCGAGGACAGATAGCTTCCGCCGCTAAGGACATCGCCACGCTGGCGAATTCCGCCAGAGCTCAGGTAAACTGTGGCTCCCACTGCATCGCGAGGGCTCTTCAGTCCCCCAACAAGCTTAAGTTCCACCCAGTGGTGATGATCCTGGTTGACGTTGCGCAACAGGGCCGGAACCCCATCCATATTGCTGATCACCACATCGATCTTGCCATCATTAAACAGGTCGCCAAACGCGGCGCCTCTGCCAACGCTCACTACTGCGAGCCCAGTGCCCTCTACCGGCGGGACGACCTCGAACTTCCCATTCTTTAAATTGTGAAAGAGCAGCGGACGCTCCGCATAGGTGTATCCCCATTCCGGGAATTTATCCACTACCGGATAGACGTGTCCGTTTGCAATAAGGAGGTCTTTCCAACCATCGTTATCATAATCAAGGAATCCGTCTCCGAAACTGACGAAGGGGATACTTACAGTCGCAACGCCACTCTCCATGCTGACATCCGTGAAGCTGCCAGTTCCGTCGTTTTGGTAAACAACCTTGTAGTCATCGGAGAATGTGGTGTTCACAATATCCATGTGCCCGTCGTTTTCGTAATCGCCGGCCGCGATCCCCATCGACGCGGTCTCATGGCCATCCGCTGCAACGGCATAGCCACCCTCGAGGCTTTGATCTTCGAAGGTACTGTCTCCCTTGTTTATGTAGAGGTAGTTTGGCGTCGAGTCGTTGGCTACTAACAGATCAGGTTTGCCGTCGTTGTTGACATCGACAAAGAGTGCCCCCAGGCCGTAGTAGCCATTATGATCGCCAACCCCGGCTTTCTCACTTACATCCGTGAAAGTCCCATCGCCATTGTTATGGAATAGATGATCGGGCTCACCCGGTAGCCCACGCGGCCCACATAGAACTGTCTGGCCCCGAAACTGACAGGTACCCGATGCGGCGGAGCGTGCTTCTGGAAGTGGTGGATGCTCCACGTCATAGTGAACATATCCAGCTACGAAGAGGTCCAGACGCCCATCTCCGTCGTAATCGCCAAACGTGGCGGCAGTGGACCAGTTGCCAAGTGTGACCCCAGCCTTTTCTGCGACATCCGT
This sequence comes from uncultured Acidobacteriaceae bacterium, assembly GCA_963849505.1. Classification (GTDB taxonomy): domain Bacteria; phylum Acidobacteriota; class Terriglobia; order Terriglobales; family Acidobacteriaceae; genus JANXZS01. The sequence goes on from CAWKHY010000003.1 coordinate 53,015, forward strand.
AAAGGTGCCATTGTGATTGTTGTGGTACAGGCGATTCTTTCCATAGTTGGAGACGAATATATCGGGCCAGCCATCATTGTCATAGTCTCCCACCACCACGCCATAGCCCCATCTGTCGTTTGTCACGCCCGCCTTTGCGGCAACATCTGTGAATGTGCCGTCGTGATTGTTGTGAAACAGCGCGGAGTGTGGCGGTTCTGCTTTGCCGTTGAGCGCATCGTACGTCGTTCCATTCACGAAATAGATATCGAGCCAGCCATCGTTGTCGTAGTCCAGTAGCGCAACTCCTGGTCCTTTCGCTTCCAGGATGAAGCGTTTGTTCTTGCTTCCGCCAATGTGCTGCCAGCGAGTGAGGCCGGCTTGCTCGGCTATATTCTGGAAGACCACTGGACCAGTCTTGACAAAGCCTCCGGCAGTAATCGGCCTGTGTTGACGATCCATCTGTGCGGCATGAGATTCTCCAGTCGCCATGCCCGGAGACGTCGAAGCCTGCATTGGAACTGGCGTCGTACCTGTGGAAGGATTTTGAGAGTATGCGCAAGCGGAAGCGAGCAGCACAAGTAACGCAAGATGATTGACAACGATGGGACGCATCGATACCACACTCGGCATGGAGTTGTTAATTAGGCGATCGTCACAAAGGTACGCCCTTATGCCCACAACTACATCCATCGAGAGATGTACCCTGCAATTAAAATTGGAAGGTTGAGGGTGCTTGTGATCTAGCACACACCACCTATCCTTTTGTACTCGATCGCCCGGTCACTGCAGGAGCAGTTTCTCCGGCGTATTCAATTCGATTGAAATTTCCGGTTGCGAGGTGAGGGTGTTGTGAACAATGCACTGATGCACGGAGCGCATCATCGCCAGTCTCTGTTCTTCTGTGAGCGGCACCGGACAATCCACTTGAACGCGAAAATCTCCCATTCTTGCTGGCTGCTTGAGTTTAACGGCAGTGACTGAAACGTCTACGCCCGACTCTGAGAGATTGCGCGTTTTCAGATATTGTGTGGCGTAGTAAGCCGCACAGGAACCAAGAGAAGCGAGCAGCAATTCAGGTGGCGTGAATCCAGTATCCTGTCCGCTGTTGTCGGTGGGTTGATCGCTGATGATAGAGTGTTCACGGGCCTGAATTGAAAACCTTACATTATCAAGATGACTTACTTTTACTTTCATGTTCATCCCCACTTCTTTCTGGTCACGATGTCTGGTCTCCAGAAGCGTGAGCTGCTCCTGGGGAGCACGGGAGTCATCGAGTTCAATTGAGTCAGAAACCATCGAAAGACAAATTGGCGTCACTTTTCGCAACCAATCGTCGAACTCTTTGGGTTTCTCCATGGTGCCGGCCGCGTTCCATGCACTCACCAGGGCACGGCACAGGGATAAGCCGGCGCCCTCTTTGCCTGCTTCCAGCCGCAGCATCGAACGGTACATTTCGTCCTGCAGACCATTCATGGTCAGTCGAATGGGCCGTCGATGCGGAGTTCTTTCGGAACGCTTGGGTATCTCCATGCCTCAGGACACCGATCTGCCCGCTACATTCGCAAGTACGAGGTAGGAAAATGGCCCAATCTCGACGGTCGAGCGCACTTGGAATCCCGCCGCAGCGAGCGCCTTCCCAACACTCTCCTTTGTAAGACGATGCTCGAGAGGTGGTCCAGGTGGCTGTTGTACATCGGGTCGCCAATCCAGGATCGCAATTCGGCCTCGCTCCTTGAGGATCCGAGACATCTCGGTGAGTACCGCCGGGATGTCTTCCAGTTCGTGCCAGATGTTTGCCAGGAGTGCCAAGTCACAACTCTCAGGGGAAAGCCCGGTTGCGGATGCCTCCCCAACCTTGCACTCGACATTTGCAATCCCGGACGCAGCCAACTTGACTCGAAGATGCGAGAGCATCTCGGGTTCAGCATCGACAGCGAATACTTTGCCCATAGTGCCAACAGCGTCGGCCATGGGCAGAGCGAAATATCCCGTGCCCGCGCCCACGTCTGCAACCGACCATCCACGATGAAGTTCCAGAGCGCTTAGCACCGCGTCGACTGGCAGCCATGTTTTGCGCTCGGGAGCATCGAGCCTGTGGGCCTGAGAGGGAGAAAACCTGCGATCGTTCATCGTCATCCTTCAGCGAGTGGATTTAGCAGCGTTGTCTTTCAGACCCATGGCGCGGAAGATCGCCATGGCGGGGCACCAGTTGGTGAACGCTGACTGAAGCAGGTTGAGTCCCACGAACGCCGTCAGAAAATACCAGTACGGCGATACATAATGACCAAGAGCAACGGATATGAGGATGATGACACCAGCCATCATGCGGACTGCACGTTCAACGGTCATAGGTTCTCCTTGTTAGTTAAGACTTTCTCCGGTACATCGCACAACGGAGTTTCGCACTCGGCGATGTTTTCGGGCGAGTGAATGTGATCGCCCATCCCTGTCTCTGGCATCCGACTGTGGATCATGTAGTAGAGGACGGGAATGGTCGGCCAGGAGAGCAGCGTCGAAGCCACTGCACCTGCTATCAATGACAGCGCGAGACCCTGAAAGATCGGGTCTGGCAAAATTACGCTTGCCCCCACCACTACTGCGGCGGCGGTCAGTAGCATGGGCCGGAAGCGAACGGTGCCTGCGTCAATGACGGCATCGGCCAGCGGCACGCCATGCGCGCGGCGAAGTTCGATAAAGTCCACCAGGATGATTGAGTTGCGAACGATGATGCCTGCTCCGGCGATGAAGCCGATCATGGATGTGGCTGTGAAGAATGCGCCCATCATCGCGTGCGCCGGCAAAATGCCCACCAGCGTAAGCGGAATAGGCGCCATGATAACCATTGGCACGACGAAGGAGCGGAACCATCCAACTACCAGAACATAGATCAGAACGAGCACTGCCGCGAAAGCCAGGCCGAGATCTCGAAACACCTCCAGCGTGATCTGCCACTCGCCGTCCCACTTCATTGCAAAGTGATCGGTCGATTCCGGCTGAATGGAGTTGTACCGCGCGAGCGTGTAGCCGGCTGGAAGTTGCAGATGATCCAAAGCACTATTCATTCTGAAGATCGCATAAACGGGACTTTCTTCTGCGCCGGAGACATCTCCGGTTACATAAACCACCGGCCGCATATTCTTGCGGTAGATGCTCGGTTCCAGGACGCCATGCTCCACCTGGGTCAGTTCGAGCAACGAGATCAAACTGCCATCAGCGCCGTTCAGTTTGATTCCCTCCAAAGCTTCTAAGGAAGATCGGTCCGTGCGCTCCATTTGTACCGCGACCGGAATTGCCTCGCGGGACGTTTCATCGTGTACCAGGCCGGCTTCCGCGCCGGACTCGGCGATCGTCAGTGCGCGAGCGACGTCTGCGACTGCGATGCCATGAAGTGCCGCTTTCGTCTCATCTACCTTGAAAGTGACTTTTGGTTGAGCGTCTTCCACATACCAGTCCACGTCGACCACGCCTGGAGTTTCCTGGAAAACCTTCTTCACTTGGCGTGCGACGTTCAACTGGCCGGAGGGATCGGGCCCATAAATCTCGGCTACGAGAGTCTGGATCACTGGGGGACCCGGGGGCACCTCACTCACCTTGATGCGAGCGCCAAAAGGCAATCCCAGCTTTACGAGTTCCGGTCTCATTCGCTTTGCAATCTCATGGCTCTGAGCGCTGCGCTCTTTGATGGGAAGAAGATTTACCTGGATATCAGCCTGATTTGGCTGATGGCGAAGATAGTAATGGCGAACCAGTCCATTGAAGTTGTACGGGCCAGACAGGCCGGCGTAGACCTGGTAGTTCGCAACTTCTGGCTGTCGTGCGAGATAACGTCCAAGCAATTGCGAGACCTGCGCAGTCTGTTCGAGCGTGGTCCCATCCGGCATATCGACAATCACCTGGAACTCGCTCTTGTTATCGAATGGCAGCATCTTCACGCGCACGAGTTTCAGCGGGACCAGCGCACATGCAAGCAGGAAGAGAACGACGACTCCGGCAAGAAAGAGCAGCCGATTGCGATGAGACTGGATCAGCGGCGTCATGATTCGCTTGTAGAGACTCGCAGTCGACCCCCCTTCAGAGGAGTGCTTCTTGTGCTTCTCGGAGGTATGCGCCAGCAGATGCATTGCGGCCCAGGGCGACACCACGAAGGCGACGATAAGCGAGAACACCATGGCGGAAGAGGCGCCAACGGGAATGGGGCGCATGTAAGGCCCCATCAGTCCACGCACAAATGCCATGGGCAGGATTGCGGCGATGACGCCAATGGTTGCAAGGATGGTTGGATTGCCCACTTCCGCGACGGATTCAATGGCCACTTCATTCAGCGGCCGTCCATGATTCTCTGGCAGACGGAAATGCCGCACCATGTTCTCGACTACCACGATGGCGTCGTCCACGAGGATGCCGATACTGAAGATCAGCGCAAACAAGGTGACGCGATTCAGCGTGTAACCGTAAAGGTAGAAGACCGCCAAGGTGAGAGCCAGCGTTACGGGAATGGCCAGCAGAACCACCCCAGACTCTCTCCATCCGAGGAAGAGCGCGATCAGCAGCGTGACTGAGAGCGTGGCGAGCAGCAGGTGCTCGAGCAATTCATCAGATTTCGCCTTGGCTGTTTCACCATAGTTGCGCGTCGTCGTGATGTTCACGTCCCCCGGGAGCGTGGTCTTGCGCATCTCCGTAATGCGTTCCAGGACAGCATTCGCGATATCGGTCGCGTTCGTTCCCTTGCGCTTTGCAACCGTAATGGTGACGGCAGGATACTCGGCTCCAACTGGATTGTTGGTTTGCGCGCTTCCCGCACCGGTCCCAAAAACAACATAATCGGTGGGATCTGCCGGACCATCGACGATTTCCGAAGCAACGTTTCGAAGATAGACGGGACGCCCATGATCAACTGCAACAACTACTTCTCCTACGTCTTCTTTAGTACGCAGGAAGTCGCCAGCGTCAACTCGGATCTGTTGGTTGTTAGCAGCGTATTCGCCCGCCTGCACAAGCGCATTTGCAGCCTGTAATCGCCCAACAACCGTGCTCGGTGAAATGGAGTAGGAAGCCAGGCGGTCCTTGTCGAGCACTACGCGCATCGCTCGGGGCTGTCCTCCTAGGATGCGCGTCTCCGAGACATCGTCGACCTGCTTGATACTGTGATTCAACTCTGCTGCGATCGAGCGCAGTTGGTAGGAAGAATAGTTTTTCCCCCATAGAGTCAAAGAGAGAATGGGAACGTCGTCGATGGACCGGGCCTTGATCATGGGTTGCGATGCACCCTGAGGAATGCGGTCCATATTCGAATAAAGCTTGCTGTAGACCTTGATCAGCGCGTCTTCTTGACTTGTCCCAACCAGGAAGCGCGCAATGACAAGGCTCGATCCCGGGGCGGATGTTGAATACACAAATTCAACTCCAGGAATTTCGCGCAGGAGCGTCTCGATTGGAATCGTGATGCGCTGCTCCACCTCGCTAGGGGATGCACCTGGCATCGCGGTCATCACATCGAGCATCGGTACCACGATTTGCGGCTCTTCTTCGCGAGGGATCACCATCACCGCAAATGCTCCCAGGGCAAGGGAAGCGACGATGAACAAGGGTGTCAGCTTGGAGCTGATGAAGGTCGCTGCGATCCGGCCGGCGATGCCGAGGTGCTGCTTCACTGGCGCACCTCGATCTTCTTGCCGCCTAGCTCACGATCGCCAGGGGACAGCACAATTGTTTCGCCTGCGTTGAGCCCCGAAAGAACTTCCACACTGGTGTCGTGTTTCGTGCCAACAGTGATGTAGCGCAAAGATGCAATATGATTTCCGTCAACAATCCATAAGCTGTTCAAAGAGCCATGACTCACCACCGCTGCCAGTGGAACCAGAAGTGCAGCGTGGTTCCCTGTCTCGATGCTGGCGGTGCCGAACATGCCTGGGTGCAACCCCGTCATTCCGGACAGATCGATCTTCACCAGAAAACTATGGCTCGTCGGATCCGCAGCAGGAACTATCTCGGAAATATGTCCACTGAGCGGTTGCGGAGCCGCGGCGATCGTGACCATAAGCGTCATTCCACGATGCACCAAGGGAAGAAGCGATTCGTCGATCGTTGCCTGCAACTGCAGGGGGCCTGACTTATCTACTTCAAGCAACGGCATACCCGGTGTTGCCATGCTGCCCGGATCGGCGTGGCGAGCGGTCACGTAGCCCGCGAAGGGAGCATGCAGACGGGCATACCCCGCAACTGCACGCGCACTGTCCTCCGAGGCCTTCGCGGCCAGCATCATGGATTTGGCAGATTCCACGCGCGCCGCGGCAGACTGTGATCGACGCTGCACTTCGTCGAACTCCTGCGGGCTGACGCTCTTCTTTTCGCGAAGCACCTCGTAACGCGCCAGAGTTGATTTGGCTAATGCTGACTCGTTCTCGGCGCCTTTGACTTCGGCCTCGCTGCTTGCAACACTTGCGTGCGCGCGCTCAAGATCGGAAAGTGCTTGCGCTCCATCGAGAACAACCAAAAGCTGGCCAGCCTGTACCTGGTCGCCTTCCCGTACGAGCACCGAAGTTACTCGCCCCATCATTTGAGCCGAGAGTGAGGCCGACTCTCTCGCGTGCACTGTACCTGCGGCATCCAGCGTCTTTGGTACCTGCTTTTCCTCAACTTGAGCCACCGCTAGACCGGACACAATTGGAGGCTCGGTGGGACGTACATCCGTTTTGGAACAGCCAGTCGCTGCGATCAGAAGTGAAGCGACAAGTATGGCAAGGTAATTTCGACGATCGTTCATTGAAGGTCCTCTACGCTGTCCGCAGTCAGCGTTCCGGTGGCGAATCTAAGGTTTGCGTAGGTCAACGTGTTCTGGAAGACAGCGTGCCAGTAGTTCACGCGGCTTTGCCGTTCTGCATCCTCGGCGCGCAAGGCCTCGGTTATCGTTGTCAGTCCGGCTTCATACCGGTCTTTCAGAATGCGCAGGCTCTCTTCTGTTTGCGCGGTGGAGGATCGGGAAGCGTCAAGCATCCTGCTCGCTGCCTGATGTTCGTAGTAGGCACGAGTCACCTCAAGCTGGATCTGCTGATCCGCAGAATCTGTAGCTGCCTGAATCCGGCGCTGCGCAATTTTTGCTGCGGCAAGATTGTCTCGTTTGCCCAACGGCAGAATGTCCAGCCTGAGCTCCGCTCCAGCAAGCCAGTTATTCCCACCCGCGCCGCCAATCGATGGCCTGTCAGTCTCCCAATTGCCGAACGCACTGATTTGCGGGCCGAAGGATGATTTGGCGGATTTCACCGCTGTATCACCGGCTTCCTTTGCCAGGCCGAGACTTTGCCTGTCTGCTCTGGTCTTGATCGCGAGCGCGACCGAATCGGCGAGTGGTGCTGGTTCGAACTTGCGCTCGGTTAGGGGCTGTAGTTGGCGTTGATCCCGGGGGATCGATTGCCCTATCGACGCCTCCAGTTCCGCCCAGGCGATCTCAACTCCTCCGGCTGCCGCAATCTGATCTTGTTGCCGCTCTGCAAGATTCGCCGTGGCCGTGAGTTTGTCGGAATCAACCGCTATTCCCGCCGCCACCCGGCTGTTACTCGATTCGAGAAGGGCCTTCGCAGTTTCCACTGCGTGGTCCGCCACTTCTGCCTGGCGAATGGCAATGAGCACGGCTTCGTACGCTCCCACGACTCGATGGATGATCTCCTCGTCTGATTGTGCGGAGGCGGCAGAGGTGCTCTTTGCGAGTAGATCCGCCCTGTGAATCTCAAACTGAGTATGCCAGGAATCAAACGCCATCCAGTTGCCCGAGAAGCGAGTGACGAAGTTGTTGAGTGGTGTGGGGCGGTTCAGGCTGTCCAGCGAAAAATCCTTCGACTGGAAATTCTGTTGGCGAAGCAGTGAGCCGAACACGTACACGGGATCATTTCCGCGGGTTACCGATTGGCCGAAATACAGATTTGGCAGTAGGGCGGTGCGCGCCAATTGAGAACCGATCTTCGCAGAGTCCACATCGGCTTGCGCGATCTGCCTGCTGGGGCTTTTTTCAAGGGACAACTTGACCGCTTGCCCCAACGAAAGCGGCACAGCCTGCTGCCCGGATGCTGCAGCCCAGGGGATGGCGATGAAGAAAAATGCGAGATAAGCTCGCAGACGAATGCCCATGTTTGCTTAGTGCCTTCCTTAAAAAGGACGCATTGGAATGTGCTCTCATTAGAAGAAAGACATGGAATCGGGAATTGTTACACTTTGGCGAAGTTTTATTTTGCGGACGGGATATCGAGCAGGCGAAGGTATTCGATCGTTAGCAGAGAACGCAGATGAGATGAGACGCTTGGATCACACTTCAGATCGAGCTTACGGCAGCGGTCGATAGCTTGACGCAGGTTGCGAATGAATGAGATACATGCAGGACAAGCTTCGATGTGCTGCCGCATCTCTTCGCAGGTCTGAGGTTCGACATTGCCATCCAAATACTCGGAAAGATTCTTGAACAGGTCGTGACACTCTGGCGCACGGCGTGAAGCGCCTGACCCCTTTCTCGCTTTCTTTCGTACTTCCTTCCGAATCTGCATCGTGTCTGGCAGTTCTCTGAGGAGCCGATTCATTTCCTTGCGAACACGAAGCCGGGCGCGATGGAGACGAACCCTGACGGTTCCGGGCTGAATATCGAGAATCTGAGCAATCAGGTCCGGATCGAGGTCTTCCATATCGTGCAGCACCAGTACCATTCGGTATTGCGGAGGAACCCCGAGGATGGCCTTACGAACTAATTCTTCCTGTTCGTCGCTGAGCAAGCGACTTTCGGGACTTGGAGCAGAATCCTGCAAAAGAAGCGCCAATTCGAAATCATCGGGCATCAACTCTTCGAGTGAAAGTGTTTCCTTGGGCGCGTCCGCCGTCCGTCGCCGCATGCGCCAGCAACGATTTCGCGTAGCCGTATAGAGCCAGACCGCCAGCGCCTGGGGATCCTCGATTTTGACAAGGTGAGACAAGGAGCGCACGAGCACTTCCTGCGTCGTGTCTTCTGCGTCCTCCGTATGGCCACAAACCTTCATGCTGAAGGAATACACAGTGCCTTGAAGGAGCCTGATCGCTTCACTCACTGAATCAGGCTCTGCGCTACGCAACAACTTTGCTGCCTGAATGAGCTCGGGGCGCATGCAACATTCCAATCAAAGAGGAGTTTTTAGGAGCCGTTTATCCAGTATAACTGGCCTCCCGCTTCGAAACAGCGGACCGGACTCCCACGGCTATGCGACAAAGGAACGGTCTCTGGAAAAATCAATCCCATCAATCCCATTCTATAAACCCGATGGAACGTTGCCTCGATTGCCAGGTCCACGGATGCAGTTGTAATGGATCGCAATGGCTCCGAATTCGGCGCTTCGGGCATTATCGAAGACTATGACGCAAACAACGTTTTGATCTCTACCGGCTGCTTCACTCACCCAGCAAAACGGCTGAGTGATCCCGGACTCGGTGGGGAATAACGCGCTCGATAGCCCGCCGAAGGATGAAAGACTGTAGTCGCCTTGGTTCGACTCGACATGAATGGAGCAGCGTACTTTGCTCCCATTCACTATTTCTCTAGCGCAGACATTCAGATTCGGGCCGCGTCAACTAATTAGAATTCCTCAACGCTTCAGTCCTTGCCAACACCAGCCCTTTGTCACGTTCAGTGAGAGTCGCCCGAAGAAACTCAACCACCTCTTCAAACGTGGGAAGCGCGTCCCATCCACGGCGCTTTCCTCCACCAGCAATAGCCTTCAGAGCCGCCGCTGCCGAAGCAAACGTAACAGCATCCTCTACAGCAAGATTGCGCGCAACCGCCAAAGCGAAGGCTCCATGAAATGTATCTCCACATCCATTGGTATCGAAAGCCTCAACCTTGAAAGCAGGGAAGTGACGCACCGCAGCATTTGTTTGCGTTTTCACGTAGCAGCCTTCAACGCCGGCCGTCACAATGGTTGCCAACCGTTCCGTGCGTGCCAGAAATGCGCACGAATCGCGCGGATCCTCGGCGCCGCTGGCCCACGCAGCAAAGGCCCTCGGGACAATCAAATAATCCGACAGCCCCGCTAGAGTCAGAGAAGACTCTGTCTGGCCCTCAATATCTCCCAATATCGGCACGCCCAGTCTGTGCACCTTCTCCGCCAGCGGTGCCAAAGATGGCTCGGTGATGTGGTCGAGAAGAATCAGCGATGCGGATTGAATCAGCGAATCGGGTAGATCATCCGGGCCCACCAATCGATACAGTGCCGAATTGTAAAACACGTTGCGACGTCCCAATCCGTCCACCACAATGAAGCTGTGGTAGGGCCCACCCGCAGGATCCTGCACGATGTGCGACACATCTACTCCGTGGCATTCAAGCGCGGATTTGATGAATGCGGAGAGTTCATTCTCTCCAAAGCGTGCTGTGTAGGCGGCCCGTGCCCCAAGCGAACCGGCCGCGGATATCGCGGTGCACGCTGGTCCCCCACCTTGGCGAGTGCTGCCGAATACCGGTATCTTGCAATCCACCGGCGGAAACTCCGAAACGTAGCACAGATCGTCTACGGCCGCGATCCCCGCTCCGAGCACGTCATATCGCTTCTTCATTCACGTCTTCCGCACGTCATGCTGCACCGATACTCATATCAGTTCCCATAGTTCGCGAACACGGGAGTCAGCTCCAAATCGTTCGCGAGACTGCGGCGTGGCTTCAATTGCATCACCTCGAGCGCGGCGTGATACGCCTTCACCGCTTCCGCCGGTTTCATCTGATCATCCGCCACCAGCCGCAGGCAATGAACGAAAGATAGCTGGTCCTCAGCCGCGTTGATCTTTCTCCCAAACAGCGCGACGCGAGCCCCATACCGCTTTGCTTCGTAAACCAGCGAGAATGCATCGTGGGTTGTGCCTGCCGATCCGCCCAGCACCCCCACGATCAGCGACGAATCATATCCGCACAGCTCTTCCATTGCCCTTGGACCACCGTAGGGAATTTTCAGGAAAAGCGGGCGCCCAGATGAGGGAACTCCCGCCAGAAGTCGCACGATGTGGTCGTTCACAAAGTGCGGCACATCCTCCGGCGCGATACCATGCACGCTGGCAGGCACATTCGGATAGAACACCTCGAGAAAATGTCTGAACTTCTTTTCTTCAGCCTCAAGCCGAAACGCCTTGTACGCCTCAAGCGTGTTGAGATCGCGTTCCGGATCGTTGTTAAAGGTGATGGAATACAGCCCAAGATTCGCGCCCACACCCCGCTCAGCATCTGTACATGGATACTTCCCAGCTTGTATGTGCTCCAGCGTGGTGCTTGCAAATGGTTTCGACGGTGCCGAAGCATACTGGCTGCCGCGAACAATATGCACGTCGGTCGTATCGTTGGTGCGCACAGCCGGAGTCACGGAAGAAGAATCAAAAATCCGTTCTCGAATCGTCAGTATCTCCGATGTGCTGGCTGACATCAGCGTAATATCCACCAGGCCCTGAGCCACCACCCCGCGAAGCTGCTCTCGAAATTCGCTCAGCGATCGCAGCCTTTCGTTGTGTGCCTTTCCTGGGCATGCGATGCCAAACGCCATATCGGCATCCTTCGCGTCCGCCAGAATGAACGCACGGGAAGTGGAGTCGTTCCTCAATGCTGCAAGTTTCACGTCAAGAGTCTTTTCCATCTATCTCCCTAAGTTCTATGCAGAAGCTGCGAACCCTATGCGGGCACGCTGCAATCCTGCATTGTTCATTCCTCAGCCAACCGGTTCACGTCCACCACCACCACTTCCACACCGGCATCGCGAAGGCCCGCAATCTGCTCCGGATCAGTACCGGAATCGGTGATGATTGTCGTGAAGTCACTCACAGGCCCCACGCGAACAAATGCCTGCTTACCAAACTTCGTGTGATCCACCAATCCGATGCACTGCTTACCGGCCTCGACCAGCATCCTCTTCACTTGGGCCTCAGCCTGGCTCGCGCAGGAATGTCCGTATCGGAAGTCGATCGCGGTGATACCGAGGATGGCCTTGTCGACCCTGATCTCAGCCAGCGCATGTTGCGCCCACAAGCCCGACAGATAGAACTGGTCCCGTTGCAGATCGCCACCCGTGCAAACAACGTTCACGCCCGCCCAGCGTTGCAACTGGCAAACGATCGGTGGGGAATTCGTCGCGACGGTCAGACGGCTCAGGCTGCCGAGGCGCCGCGACAACTCGAAAACCGTCGTGCTGCCCTCCAGAAACACGGTATCTCCGTCCATCAGCAGCGATTCTGCGGCGGTAGCGATAGCCACTTTCTCCGCCCGATTTTCCCGCTGCAGCACCTCATACGAAGGCTGAAAGTTCGTGCTGGATGTTCGCGAAACAGCGCCGCCATGCGAACGCACCAGCACCCCCTCTTTCTCCAGCGCTGCCAGGTCGCGTCGGATCGTTGCCGCCGTTGCGCCGAGAGCCTCGATCAGGTCCGAAGCCGAGACACTCCTCTGCAGGGTGAGAATCTCGCGAATTCGGAACCGGCGTTCATCGGCAAGCATTTTTACAAAACTAGCTCCAGCGCTCCACAGTGTCAACTGATTTCGTGCAAATTACTCCAAAACAGATCACTTCCACTAGGAATACGCTCATATCCAATCAGCGTTTGAGCCTTCATGTCCCTCGGCGGCCTAGCCGACCTCGAGGTTAAGAACATTAATATGCGTAGTTTGTATGCACTTTCAGAACTCCAGCAAATATCCTTGACATCGCTGGACCCCCGGCATAAAGTTACATTTTCAATCATAAAGGTTCAATATTGTCGTTCTTGACGCTAGATCTCGGATCGTCGGAGTTAAAAGCCGCTGTCTATGATGTAGACGGAAGCTGCTTGTCTGCTATTACTTCCGAGGCGAAAGCTCATGTAGTACATGGCGATCGAGCCGAACTGGATCCCGAATCCCTCTGGACATCGGTTTGCCAGGCAATTTCCGCCATCTGTAAGCCCCTGCGCGTCCCCCTCAAGGCAGCCGCAATTTCCAGCCACGGCGAAAGCTTCCTGCCCCTCGATCACGACGGCAAAGCGATAGGCAACATCATCCTGAATATCGATTCGCGGGCCGCGACGGAGATGGACGAGTTCTCCTCCGCTTTCGGCAAGACATCGCTCTACCAGCGCACCGGCCTCCCGCCCCACCCCATGTACACCCTGCCGAAGATCGCCTGGCTGCGAAAGCACCAGCCCGAAGTCTTCAGCAAAGCCGCCCGTTTTGTATGTCTCGAGGACTACATCCTGGGCCGCCTCGGCATGGAACCGACGATCAGCAGCCCGCTAGCCTCTCGCACCCTTGGCCTCGATATCAACCGCAATGCATGGGCCGACGACCTGTTGGAGTTCGCCGGCATCCATTCAGGACAGCTTTCGCGAGTGCAGCCCTCAGGCACCGCCGTCGGAGAGGCCGCTCCCAAAATTGCTCAGCTGCTCGGCCTGCCCGCGGGCGTGACTTGGTCTTCCGGCGGCCACGATCAGGTCTGCGCATCCATCGGTGCTGGCGCGAGCGAACCCGGCACACTCGCCGACGGAACCGGCACCTTCGAATGCATCAGCGTTCCCCTCAATGCGCCTCTTCTATCGGACGCCAGTCTTGCAGCCAACTTCCCTTGCGAAAGACATGCGATTGCCGAGCAGTTCCTCTCGCTGGCTTACATCCCCGGCGGCATAGCTTTGAAGTGGCTGCGGGACAACTGCAATCGCGATCTGGTAGCCCAGGCGAAAGCCTCAGGTGAATCCGCCTACGAACTCATGCTGGCAGATTTACCGGAAGATCCCACCGGCCTCTTTTTCTTTCCCTATATGCTCGGAACCGGAACCCCCTGGCTCGACAGTGAAGCGTGCGCCACCATCTGGGGCCTCACCAGCACCACCAGCAGCCAGCAACTCATCAAGGCTGCCATCGAAGGAGTCTGCTACGAAATGCGCGCCAACCTTGAGATATTCAAAAGTCTCGGTATTCAGGTGGACCGCATCCTCGCCGTTGGCGGCGGCGCAAAGTCTGAGCATTGGCTCCAGCTTAAGGCCGACATCTTCCAATGTCCCGTAGTTGCCGTCTCAGGCGAAGCCAGCTCAAAAGGTGCCGCCATCTGCGCCGGTATGGGTGCAAACATATATCGGAATTGGAGTGAGGGCATCGCCGCGATGGTCAAGCCCGGCCGCGTCTATGAACCACGCTGCAAAACCGAACAGCAGTATCAAGACTTATTCGAGAAATACAAGGAACTCGCACATAGGATCTACGGCCATTAACCATGGCTGAATCGGAAACTTGTCAACAGGAGATCGTGTTATGACTCGCAATACCCTGGGTGTAATCGTTGGAAATCGGGGAATCTTCCCCGACAGCGTGGCTCGCGATGGGCGCGAGGAAATTCTTGCTTTGCTCGAAAGGGAAGGCTTCAATACAGTCTGCCTTACTCCGGAAGACACAAAGTTTGGCACCGTGGAGACGCTCACGGACTCGAATGCATGCGCGGAATTCTTTCGCCGCAATGCCGATAAGATCGATGGCATCCTCGTCTCTCTGCCTAACTTTGGAGATGAGCGCGGCATCGCAAATGCGATTCGTATGTCCGGCCTCAGAGTCCCTGTGCTGGTCCAGGCCTTCCCCGACAAGCTCGATCGAATGGCGATGACCTATCGCCGCGACGCATTCTGCGGCAAATTCTCCGCCTGTTCCAACCTCTCGCAGTACAACATTCCATTCACCCTCACCACCAAGCACACCGTCTCGCCAGATGCTCCCAGCTTTCTCGACGACCTGCGCAACTTCGGCGCAACCTGCCGCGTCGTGCGAGGCATGAAGGATGTTCGCTTCGGCCAGATCGGCGCGCGCCCCGGACCCTTCAATTCGGTTCGCTACAGCGAAAAACTCCTCGAGTTCGCTGGCATCACTATCGACACGCTGGACATGGCTGACGCACTCGGCAGAGTAGGCCGCATGAAGGACAGCGACTCCCAGGTACAGACCAAGCTGCAAGCCATCCAGGGATACACCAACGTTGGCAAGGCCCCGGCAACCGCACTCATGAAGATGGCCAAGTTCGCCGTCGTGGTCGAGAACTGGATCGCCGAGGATCAACTCGTCGGCACGGCAATTCAATGTTGGAACGCTCTGCAGGATGAGCTGGGCATAGTTCCATGCACCATCATGAGTATGATGAGCAACGGCCTGCTCCCCAGCGCCTGCGAGGTCGACATGGTGGGAGCCATCTCCATGTACGCGCTGCAACTCGCATCACAAACTCCGAGCGCCATCGTCGATTGGAATAACAACTATGAAGATGATGAGGACAAGTGCGTCATCTTCCATTGCTCCAACTTTCCTCAGCACTTCTACGGCGAGCCCACCGCGATGGATGCCCACGAAATGCTAAAGATCGTCTCCGGTCGCGAGAACACGTGGGGCACATTGCAGGGAAGAATCAAGACCGGGCCAATGACCTTCCTGCGCTTGAACACCGACGACGTCATTGGCAAATTGACGGCGTACGTCGCCATGGGCGAGTCGCTGCCTGACCCAGCTCCTACATGGGGAGGCATCGGTGTCGTGCGCATCACGAACCTGCAGGACCTGCTGCGCTACATCTGCGAAAAGAATTTCGAACACCATGTCTCCGTCAGCCTAAGCTCGGTCGGCCCAGGCCTGGTTGAGGCATTGCAGCACTATCTAGGCTGGAGCGTCTACGCTCACGAAATCGGACGAAACAAAAGCAGAGGCTAAATCGTCGACCACTATGAGCAGCGGGAGGAAAGATGCATCTGTGGGGCAGGGACTGGTCGCGGGCAGAGTTGAGGAAGCGAGTCGGTGCGCTTTCCCAACTCGGCGGAATCACGCGCTTCGAATATAGCGATGGCAAGGCCAAAGGAGTAACTGCCCTGCGCGTGCGAACCGCGGCCGGCCTCGAATTCTCCGTGCTCCCTGAAAAGGGTCTTGATGTATTCGAAGCCACCTATCTCGGCAGGTCTTTGACCTGGCACTCTCCCGCAGGCGTCGTGCATCCCGCCTACTATGACTTCCGAGGCGTCCAATGGCTGAAGACATTCGCCGGCGGATTGGTAACGACCTGCGGAAGTTCCTCCGCCGGCCTGCCCTCTGAGGATCAAGGTGAAGAATTCGGCCTGCACGGAGCCGTTTCGAATACTGCCGCCGAACACGTGAATTATTTCGAAGAGTGGCAGGACGACGAGCTACTGCTGACCATCACTGGAACCGTCCGCGAAAGTAGCGTCTTCGGACCCAATCTCGTAACCCATCGCACCATCCAGACCTCGCTCTCCGGCCGCTCCATTTCCCTCACAGATCGCGTCGAAAACCAAGGCTACGACTCCGCCCCTCTCATGAAGATCTATCACTGCAACTTTGGCTTTCCACTTCTAACAGACACCAGCCGGATCTATTGCCCGTCGCGCAAGGCGGAAGGGCGCAACGAATTCGCAGCACGCCACCTGGAGAGTTGGAGCGTATTCGAGTCGCCCTGCAACGGCATCGCGGAGCGAGTCTATTTTCATGACATGGCGCCAAACCAGCATGGAAATGTCCGCGTCGTTCTGGTCAGCGACGACGCCCGCAACTTCGCCGTGCAGATGGACTACAAGTCAGCGACGCTGCCCCGCTTTGTCGAATGGAAGATGACCGGGGAAGGCCATTTCGTGCTCGGACTGGAGCCGGCAAACTGCGGTCTCGCAGGACGAAAAGCAGAACGCGCCGCCCAGACCCTGCACTTTCTCGAGCCCGGCCAGCAGGAAGAATTTCGTCTGGAATTACGCGTCCTCGACGGAGTGGAGGAAGTGCAGAACTCCATCGCATCGCTCACCGATTAACCCTCAACTTACCAATTTCTACAAATCGTTACAAATTGTGACAGACACACAGGCGACAAATCGGAACAATGATTTGTTCGAGGATTTTCAAAGATGAATTGCATGAAAGCTTTTGTTGCGTACTTTGTGTTCTCCGCCGCGGCGATTGCGCAGACCCCCGCCTCCGCCCCCAAAATAGTGACTTTCAATCTCGCCGATAAGGAGCATTGCAAGGCCGTCGTTTCCAATGGCAAGCCACTGCTCGAATCCACCTACAACGGCACCACCGTGGCCATCACCATGCCGCAGAACTGGGGGAACGGTGAGTTCTCGGTCTTCCTCGCCGTCGCTCAAGTGGGAGCAGGCGAAACCCAGGTCGACCCCAAAGAGATTACCGCCGTCTATCCCGACCCCAGCCACACAGCCTTCCGCTGGTTCGACAAGGCGCACGATCTGGCGACACAGGCCAGCATCCTCTCCTCCGGCCTGGGCCCGCCGTCCGCCGGACCGCTGGGCGATAGCAGCAGCACTTCACCTCTGCCCAACCATCCAGAGCAAAGGCAGAATTCAAATAGCGCCGTTGGCACAACCTCAGACGAGGAAGCGCGCCAGCTGCAGTCAAGAACCGACGCCAAGAACGCATCCTCACTGCCGAAACTTGACCCGACCCATCCACCGCCGTTCCTCAAGCGCACTAGCGTGAAGCAAGGCTCGACCGCGACAGGCTACGTCTTCCTCCGCAAGCCCAAGGGCTCCAAACTCGATGTCCCGCCCGATGGCATGCTTGATGAAATCGACATACCCATTAACGGAGTCATCTTTCGCTTCTGACATCCGCGACGATTCTCCGCGCGGACCGGACGCGCACACACGTCGCCGGTCCGCCGCGACAAAGTCCTACTCAGAGATCGTCAAGCGAACGGATGACGTCTCAGCCGAGCTCGAACCGAGCAGAATATCCACCGATCCTGGCTCGACTGTCCTCTTCATCTGTGCGTCCAGTATGGAAATCTGATCCGGGCCCACATCAAAAGCTCACGGTAGTCGACGCTCCGGGCTCCAGATGCACACGCTTGAAACCACGCAGGGCGATCACAGGCTGAACCACGCTGCTCACCTGGTGATGCACGTACATCTGAACCACCTGGTCGCCTGCTTTGCTGCCGGTGTTGGTAACTACGACCGAGACTTTCGCAGTCCCGCTCGCAGAAATTTGGTCGTGATCGAGCGAAGGCTTTCCGAAACTGAAAGTCGTATAGCTCAGTCCGTACCCAAAGGGAAACAGCGGAGTGTTTTCGTGGAAGACATAGCCACGCCTCGCCGCCGGGGTCTTGTAGTAGTACACGGGAAGCTGCCCCACATTGCGCGCGATCGTCACCGGCAGATGCCCTGACGGATTGACATCACCGAACAGCACATCGGCGACGGCATTGCCGGTCTCCTGGCCCAGGTACCAGCCTTCGACGATCCCGGAGACTTCGGAAGTCAGCGGCTCCAGCGAGTAAGCTTTACCGTTGAGCAGAACCGCGACCATCGGTTTTCCGAGCTTGGCAATCTCATGGACAAGTTCATTCTGTCGTCCGGGAAGCTCAATCGTGTCCGAGTCGCCGTAAGCAGGTTTGGGGCCGCCAATATTGCCAAGGGACTCGCGCGAGACGACTTCGTTTCCTCCCAGCGCAAACACGATTACGTCGGCAGACTTCGCGGTTTCCAAGGCCTCTTGTATTAGCTTGCTGTCGGCCTCTTCATTCGGCGCGTCATAGGGAGACATCGAGTTCAGTTGCGGGGCGATGTCGGGTTCCGAGATTTTGCAGCCCTCTGCGAATACGACTTTGACATTAGCGCCTGCCCTCTTCTCAATCCCATCTACGATCGATACGTAGTAGGGCGGAAGGCCGCTATATCCGCCGAGCCGTTTCTTCTTGCCGTTGGGGCCAATCACCGCAAGGGTCTTGATCTTCGCCGGATCGAGGGGAAGGATATTGTTCTTGTTCTGCAATAGAACGATGGCTTCGTCGGCCACCTGGCGAGCGAGTTTGCCGTGTTCCTTGCTACCGACTTCTGTTGCTGCGCGACCTTCATCCACGTAAGGTTGCTCAAACAGCCCGGCCCGGAACTTCGCTGTGAGCACGCGGCCCACCGCTTCGTCGAGGTCTTTCTCCTTCAACTTTCCGCTCTTAACAGCGTCTGCGAGCGAGGGGAAACCGGAGGCAGTCGGCAGTTCCATGTCCAAGTCCGGACTTAAAGGCAAGCACGCCTGCCTCCGCATTATTTGCAGCCACATGGTGGACCCCGGCGAGCATATCGACGGCAAGATAATCCGACACGGTAATGCCGGTAAATCCCCATTCCTTGCGCAGGACTTCCTTCAAGAGCCAGGAGTTCGCATGGGACGGGATGCCGCCGTTAATTTCGTTGTAGGAGGGCATGACAGCTTCTATGTGTGCGTTCTTCACTACCTGTTCGAACGGGTAGAGGAAGACGCTCGCGCATGGTGCGCTCAGAGAAGTCGGCTGGCCCGGTATTGGTACCGTTCTCAGGCTGCGCGTGCACGAAGTGCTTTGGCAGTAGCAAATACGTGATTCGCATCCAGACGATCCGTTGACGAGCCTTGAAGGCCGTTGACGGCAGCCATGCCCAACTGACCGACGAGATACGGATCCTCGGAGTACATTTCCTCAACACGGCCGAAGCGAGGGTCGCGGCTCAAGTCTAGAACCGGCGCCAGGACGAGCACGTTCTCCAGCGGCGCGCGACTCAAGGCCCACAGTTGAAAACATTTTTTCTATTAACTCGGGATCCCAGGTGCTTCCCAAGCCCAACAGGCACTGGGAAGGAAGTCGCTCCGGGCGAGACGGAGCCATGCAAAGCCTCACCGTGGAAGAGGATGGGAATTCCAAGGCGCGTATTCTTGATCACCCATGCTTGAATCAGGTTCCTGTGCTGTGCGCCCGACCGGGGAGAGAGCGAGTCGTCCGTTCCCATGAATTCGTCAAGGAAGACGTAGGTGCCGAGGCCATTGCCGGCAATCTTTTTGGCCAGGGCCTCATTCACGTGATCCTTATCGATAACGGAGGGCAACTTTGAATGAGCCGAAGGCTGGCAGCGTCCAACCGCTCTCCAGTTGAGCGACCTTTTCTTCAATGGTCATCTTGCTCAGCAGATCACGTACACGATCTGGAATCGCAGCATTCGGATCCTTGTAAATCGCCTTGGCGCCTTCCTGCGATCAGGCCAAGCACGCCAAAAACGGAAAACAAGCAAAGGACGCACAACACCACTCTCTTCATAGCTCTCCTAATAACCGTTTCAGCGATCCGATCGCCGCCATGTTCAATCAAAATATGCGCGCTGTTCGCAGCCTGCCGATTCTACTTGGTTGCTGCCTTCGACGGTGTGGCTGAGAATTCCCCAGTAATTCCGAAGGGCTGCACTTCAACAGCTCCCGCAATCTTCTGCGTATCATCGAGAGTCGCCGTGTACGTCAGCGTCAATGGGCTGCCGTTATAGTCCGAGTCATACTTCCAAGTGACCTTCTTGCCATCAATGCTGCCGGTGATCGCCACATCCTTGTCGTTGGACTTGCAGGTGCCTGTCAGCTTGTCGTCCGTCTGCACAAACTTGCATTCCTGGTCGTTCTCGTTTCCCGCAATGTTGTTATGTACGGACCACTGCCCCGTAAGGCTGGGCGCTCCTGCTGCAAAGGCCGATGTGGCGCACAGAATAACGGTGGATACGATGAGTTTCTTCATGCCTATTAACCTTTCGGGTTGGTTGACGTTAGAAGTGTGAGGCGCGTTTAGGCGAAGCCTAATGCGCTCCATGAGAGGCGGCCATCTCTTCCGGCGATGGCCGCTTCATCAGGAAGGGAAGTGGAATAAGCAGTGCGACCAGCACTCCAAGAACAAAGAACGCGCTGATAAACGCCAGTTGGTTCGCCTGCGAATCCACCATCTGCTGCAGTTGCGCCAGCGCATGGTGGCTCGCATCCGCCGCGCTGCTTCCATTCCGAATCGCGGACTGTTGCAGGCCCGCGAAATAGCGGTCGAAAAACACGCTGCCCCGATGGAGATGTGAAACTAAATCGACTCGGCTGATCTGCCGGTGACGCGTCAAATACGAAACCAGGAACGACACGCCGATCGAGCCGCCCAGATTTCGCGCGAAGTTGCTGATCCCTGAAACCTGGTTATTATCTTGCTGGCGCATTCCAACGTATGCCAGCGTGCTGATCGGAATGAAGATCAGCGGAATGCCGACAACCTGGAACACTCTCATCCACACGACCGTGCTGAAGTCCACCTCCTGCGAAATGCGCATCATCCAGAACATGCTGACCGATGTCAGCAGGAATCCCAGCGCAATCACTTTTCGCGGATCGAACTTCATCGCCAGCACACCCGCTACAGGCATCAACAGCGCAAGGGCGAGGCCTGCCGGAGATAAAGCCATCCCGGCCTGCTGTGCCGAATACCCAAGCTGTAATTGCAGGAATTGGGGAATCAGAATCATTGACCCGTTCAACACCACTCCCAGCACGAAATTGGAGAGCGTGGAGGTCGCGAAGTTTCGGTTCTTCAGCAGCTGCAGTTGAATAATCGGATGTTTACAGGTCCACTCGCGCCACACCATCGCGATCAGCGCGATCGCTGAGAGCGCAGCAAATGTACAAATCACGCCGGAAGATAACCATTCAAGCTGCTCGCCTTTGTCCAGAACATATTGCAGAAAGCCAACACCGAGCACGATGGTCGTAATTCCAAAGTAGTCGGTCTTCTCTCCCGGCTTCTTCTTTGCCTCGATGACGTGCGGCGGATCATGCACCACCCGCTGCGTAAGAAACAGCGAGAGGATGCCGATAGGAATGTTGATGAAAAAGATCCAGTGCCAGCTGAAGTTTTCCGTTATCCAGCCTCCCAGCGTTGGACCGATTGCCGGCGCAACCACGATCGCCATTCCGTAGATCGCAAAGCCCATGTTCCGCTGCTCGGGCGTAAACGTATCCGCGAGGATCGCTTGCTCGCTCGGCCCCAGGCCCCCTCCGCCAAGCCCCTGCATCACACGAAAGGCAATCAGCATCGGCAGGCTCGTCGCCAGGCCGCAGAACATGGAACTCAGCGTGAACAAGACCACGCAAGCTCATGTAGAAACGCTTGCGGCCAATCCGCGTCGAGAGCCACCCGCTCATCGGCAGAATGATTGCGTTCGAGACAAGATAGCTGGTCTGCACCCAGGTGCTCTCGTCCGAAGTCGCGCCCAGAGTGCCCGCAATGTGGGGAAGCGCAACGTTGGCAATCGACGTATCCAGCACTTCCATGAAGGTCGCCAGCGTCACCGTCATGGCGATCACCCACGGATTGAAGCCCCGCGGAGCCGAGACTACCTTAGCCATACTGTCGCCTCAATCGACATTCCAGGACGAAGGCGTTCCAGATTCTCCTGGTTCGCGTTCAGGCGAATACGCACCGGCATGCGCTGAACTACCTTGATGTAGTTGCCTGTCGCGTTTTCCGGAGGAAGAATGCTGCTTCGCGCGCCGGTGATGGCCGGGAATGCTCTCCACCGTGCCTTCGAGGTCCTTCTTCAATGCGTCGACGTGGATCCTCGCGCGCTGTCCCGCATACATCTTGCGCCAGTTGCGTCTCTTTGAAGTTGGCAGTCACCCATGTGTCGCCGGTTGCGACGATCATCATCAAGGGCTGCGCCTCGCTCACGCGATTGCCGATCTCGGCGCTGCGCTGAGTCACGATTCCGCGCACCGGAGAAACGACATGACAAAAGCTGAGATTCAGTTCCGCACGCTGCAGTTGCGCTGCCGCCGCTTCAACATTTGCCTGGGCAGTCGCCAGGTCAGCCTCGCGGATCGACAGCTGTCCCGGCGCCGTGCGAGCTACCTGCTCCCGCCGAGCAGCCTGCGCCTGTATCTCCGCCTTGCGCTGCTCTACCAGCTTCTCTGACGATGCGACGGTTGCCTTCGCGGCATCAACATTTGCGTCTGCCGATCGCGCCGCGGCTATTGCCCGGTCGTAGTCCTGACGAGAGATCGTGCCGGCCTGAAAAAGCTGCTGGTAGCGCGCAAGGCCTGCGTCATCCCGAGCGCGTATCGCTTCCGCCTCGGCCAGTTTCGCCGTAGCGCTCATCTGGTCCTGCGAGGAAGCAGCAAAGGCCGCCTTGGCCTGCGCCACTTGAACCTCGCCTGTAATCGCCGCCGCGTCATTATCTGCCTGGGTGATCCCAACCGACGGTCGCTGCGCATTCAGCTGCGCAACTGCCTGATCGTATTGCGCCTTCGCCTGGGCGTACGCAACCTTCAGTTCGCTTGTGTCCAGATCAACCAGCGGTTGTCCAGCTTCGACAGTCTGGTTATCTGTAACGTGGACGGCGACTGTCGTGCCCGAAACGCGCGAGCTCACCACGTTCAGGTGCCCATCAATCTGCGCGTCGTCGGTGGACTCATATCCTTGCGCGTGGAAGGCCCAACCGGTAGCGGCTCCGCACGCCAACAGGGCAGCGAGACCTGCGATCAATAGGCGGCTCTTCTTATTCTCAGTTTTGGTAGCAGGGAGGACCTCGAGCTTTGCGGCTAATGGCATAATTATGAAATATACCGACCAGTCGGTATTATTGTCAACCGCAAAATGCTAAGAGATGCTCTAATGAGGGAAGCAAATGGAAACCCAAACCAAACAACAGCTTCGAACCAACGAAACTCGCGCCAGAATTCTCGATGCGGCGGAAGAAGTATTCGTGCGCGACGGCTACGAGA
Source organism: uncultured Acidobacteriaceae bacterium (assembly GCA_963849505.1). Lineage (GTDB taxonomy): Bacteria > Acidobacteriota > Terriglobia > Terriglobales > Acidobacteriaceae > JANXZS01. The sequence continues at coordinate 76,533 of CAWKHY010000003.1, forward strand.
GCGCCCAGTTGGATGAGATTGCCGCTATCGCCGATAGGAGCAAAGGCGCGGTCTACGGACATTTCAAAAGTAAAGAAGACCTCTTCCTCGTCCTCTTCGAAAATCGAACCAGGTCCTACGTTCGGCGCCTGACAGAAAGCCTGCAGCAGTGTACGAATCGC
>CAWKHY010000004.1:0-13119 GCA_963849505.1 uncultured Acidobacteriaceae bacterium
GGGCGACACTAATGACGCCAAAAGCGTTATAGAGAGCGCAGGAACGTTGCAATCTGCTACTTCTCGGCGGGCGTCAGGTGGTCATAGTGTTGGCGGACTGTGGTTGCTTCTCCAGCGTGGCGCTCACTGTCGGCCTCAATGCCAGGGGAGCTTTCGCTAACCATCAGATGTCTACTTGCGATGAGTGCGGGGACTTGAAGCGCGGACCGTTGCTCAGACCGTCTTAAGCGAAAGCGCGACACCTTGCTCCCATTGCTGCAGCATGCGATTACCTATGTCAATGAATTCCGCGTGCGCTTTAATGTAGGCATGCAGTTCCTTTGAGGTGTCCGCAATTGCAGCGTTTATGCGTTCGAGTATCTCCCTGACTCGGGCAGGAGTGCCTCCCATCCGCGTCTCGCCAAGTCGCTGCAATTCCTTCGCGCTCGCCCATTTCGTCGTGCCGTTAAGGGTCAGCGCCATGCTGTCCTTCGGCAGATAGACGGAGGTGGTCACAAGATCATAGACAGGTGCGAGTCTCGCTTCTCCCTGAACGTCGTCATAAACAATCCCAAAGTTCTTCAGATGCGCGTCACCATTGCGGAGCGCGCAATTCAGGGCAATCAGGACGAACAGCTTTTCCATGTCCTCACCCACATGCGTCGAGTTTGCAAACTGCCCGAATCGCTTCATGACCGAGGTCTCGTAACTGCCGCGATATTTCTCGTCGGTCCTGCGGGCGTTTAGCACGCAGAAATCCTCAAATCCGCAATAGGTCCCGTCCATGCGCAGATCGAAACGGTCAATGACCAGCGCCATGCCGTCCTCGGCCAGGCGGTAAGGGGGCACGTCGAGTCCGTATTTGCGAGCCACGGTGAGGCAGAAATACTCGTTGGCTGCCAGTTGCGGATATTCGTTGGCCTCCCACATCTTCACGATGTGGGTCGCGCCTTTGTAGCTTTGTGAGAGGCGGTGTCCCGTATGCTCCATCTCGGCGAAAGCTTTTTCGTCGCGCACCAGGATCTTGGGCTGCACTCCGCTGATCCCGGAGAACGACGCGAATTTCTCCAGCAGATACCGGAACAGGTCGCCGCCGCGTCGGCGTTCGAGAATCTCGTCCACCGACTGGAAGGGCACTTCCTCGTGCAGATGCTCCCTGTCGCCTGTATAGCGGATGCGTCCGACCTGTGAGCGGCCGACAATGGACAACAGGTCGAATTCGTCGAAGGTACCGGTGGCTTTCGCAAACGCAAGGCGGAGCCGCTCGCGCAGTACGCCTTCGGGCAAGTTCATCTCGAAAACCGGAAGAAGGCCAAAGGGTACGCTCCACGACTCAAGCCTCAAGGGCATCGTCACCGAGACCTCGCGCGTGGGCGGAGCGCCGGGAAGGTAAGCAAACGTGCTGCCGCGCTCGCCATGACGATCGAGTAGTCCCGCTTCAGCGGCGTCGGTCCAGACTTTTATCATCCCGTGCCTCTTCGATGAGTTCTTCAAGCGTCGGCCGGGCCGCGCTTGCCTCCAGGAGCTTCAACTCCAGCCCCAGCGCCGTGAGGATATTTGTGATCTTGGAATATCCCAGTTCGCCCAGCCGCCCGTTCTCTAGGGCGTCGAGCGTGGAGATTCCAACCCTGGCCTTTTTCGCAAGCATGGTCTGCGTCAGGCCGAGCGTTTTGCGCTTGGCGGCGATCTGCTCGCCTAGTGAAGATAGGGGTAACATACACCTAGTATACAAGGTATATATCTGTTATTCAACATAATAACCTAGTATACGGTGTTATCTGACGCCACTCGCAGCGGCACGGGATACATGTATGAAGCGCACGAGAAACGCGATGGCTCTTTGGGAACCATCGCTCCTTGATGTCTATATATATGATGCACTCAATGGCCCTTATGTAACAAGTGACAGTAGGCAAGAAACCACGCTGGTGCTGCACTCGTAGTGGACCATAAGGGGGGAGGTCGAAAGATGATCTCCCTGTCGTTAAATGATCCTTAGATACTATCGCCAGACGACGAGTAGGCGCTCAGCGCTCCTGTTCAAGAGATACAGTTACCACCCAATCTGAAGTGCTCGTTGCCTCATTAGTCCGCGTAAGGAGGACGGACCCTGAGCCCCATCGCAGCCGGTTTGATCGTGTTCGCGTGCGTGTTCGGAGGCGCCGTGTGCGGCATCCTTCTTCGCGGCGCTTTGCCCTCAGATCATCTGAGCGCTGACTCGAAAGATGTCGTGAAGATGAGCATGGGGTTGGTCGCTACGATGGCTGCCCTGCTTCTGGGTCTGCTGGTCTCTTCAGCAAAGAGTTTCTATGACGCGCAGAGTAACGAACTGATGCAAATGTCATCAAGGGTCATTCTGCTGGACCGAACACTAGCCCACTATGGGGCGGAAACGAAGGAACTCCGCGACCTGCTGCGCAACGCTCTTGCTGACAGTATCGATAGGACCTGGCCGGAGGAAAGAATCCCTTCAAAACTGGGAGTGCCGACCACCGATTCGGAAGCTCTCATTGACAAGATTCAGGAACTATCGCCGAAAGACGACAGGCAGCGCGCACTCCAAGCCCAAGCGTTGAATATGGCAGGTATTCTCATCCAAACCCGCTGGTTGATGTACGAACAGGGAACCAACTCGGTTTCCGTGCCCATGCTCGTAATCTTGATTTTCTGGCTGGCTGCGATCTTCACCAGCTTCGGGCTGTTCGCGCCTCGCAATGCAACCGTTATCACCGCCTTGTTCGTCGCCGGGGGGGCAGTTTCTGGCGCGATCTTTTTGATATTGGAGATGTATGCGCCTTTCGGCGGACTGATTAAGCTCTCGAGCGCCCCGCTGCGCACGGCTCTTACGCACCTTGGCCAGTAACCGTGGGTGTTCGAACTCATTGCAACTCTCTCTTAACTCAGCGTACATCGCTAGCCGGATCCGCCTGCCTTTCTCACGCCATTCGCGGTAATAGGCGCCTTCGGAATGGCGTTCGGGCACCGGCCGTTTGCGATGACCAAGTCGGGTTTGACCCGCCCGTTTGGCGACAGAACCCGGGGCAATAGCGCATGCCCTTGCTGGTTTGGGCGCGTTTCGTGAGGTTTACTTCTTTGGATTGGGTATTGGGCACCGGTGCCACATCCGATTCAACTGGGAATCAGTTGAGGTATCACCAGCATGTAACGTGATGAAAAAAAGCAATGGCGGAGAGGGAGGGATTCTATTGCCGCCATTTCCAGCAAGTCGTGGTGAGTCCTACTCATAGCGATAATACCCTGTGTTTATTAGGGTTTCAAGCACATTCTCAACTTAGGGTCGGTTGTCTGAGACGACCTCTAACGACCTCCATTGCCCATCAAAACGATATCACTGGTATCACCTGCAAGTGGTGTCGTCCCAATGGTCGCTGAGAACGCATCGGGCTATGCGGAAGTAATTCTAGAAAGCTCGATTCGAGTCGTTACCTCCTGTTTGCCGACTAATAGGGAGTTATCATGGAGTGGCTCGAATCGAGATCCAGACCAGCCACTCTAAGGGGAATCGGCGTTACGACGCGACCCCTGCCTTGCGCTCAGCAATCGCTGCAATCGACTGCAGCATATTGCTGAAAATCCAGCGATGAACGGGATAAAGCGCGTACCAATAGATAAGCCCCGCCAATCCGGCAGGATCGAAAATGGCAGTTTGCCTGATCACTGAGCCTTGGATATTTTGTTCAACCTCGAATTGAAGCCACGCACGGCCGGGGACTTTCATTTCCGCGGCCAGACTCAGACGACGATCCGGTTCAAAGCTCTCGACTCGCCAGAAATCCAGAGCATCACCCGCAGCTAGTGTGTGAGGATCCCGTCGCCCCCGGCGCAGTCCGACCCCGCCTACCAGCAGATCCAAAGTCCCCCGAAGCCACCACAGAAAATTCGCGAAGTACCAACCATTCGCACCTCCTATCTGTCGGACTGGAGCAAACGCTAAACGCCGGGGGAACCGACACCTGTGCGGTCCTGGAATCGACGAACCTCGTTCCGAATTGCACACCGCCCCACGATGACACCTTCCCACTCGACGAGAGTGCGTCTGACCAGCGGGTCTAGGGCAAACTCCTGGTCCTCGTGGTGAAGAGCTCTTTCGATCGCTTCTCTCAAACCTTTCGGCTTGATCGTGGAAAGTGGTCAGTGCGGATGTGTCGCTCACCAGAGTTGGGATTGCGCATGCTATCGACGAGCTTACGGCCCACACGCGCATAAATAGGCGTGACCAGGCCCAACCACAAACTCGAAAGGCGAGGCGTCAGGACCGGAACCGGGATCATCCATCGACGAAGGCCGCATTGCCGCGCATACTCTTGCATGATCTCGCCGTAGCTGACTTGGTCGGCGCCACCGATCTCGAATATGGAGCCCTGTTCGCCTGGCAGATTCGAGCGCTGCTAGTAGGTAAGCGATCACATCTTCGACAGCGATCGGCTGGGCCTTGACGTTAACCCAGCGGGGGCAGATCATCACGGGCAAACGCTGAACCAAAGCACGAATCATTTCAAACGACAGACTTCCGGAACCAATTACGATCGAAGCGCGAAACTCTATGGTGGGAACTTCAGAAGACCGCAGAATATCTGCCACTTCTTGACGACTCCGCAGGTGGGTGGATAACGGCGGCTCCTCGGCACCGAGGCCACCCAAATAGATGATGCGGCGTACGCCCGCCTGACGCGAAGACGTCGCGAAGTTGCGAGCTGCTCGACGGTCCTCTTCTTCGAATTTGCCAGTGGAGCCCATCGAGTGAACCAGGTAGAAGGCTGTGTGGACTCCGGCCAAAGCCGGCAGGAGTGAACTTGGTCAAGGCAATCGCCCTTCACAACTTCGGTACCGGGAGCGACACGCGGTTCCAGGAATTCTGGGCGCCGAGCCAGACAACGAACTCGCGTACCGGCCCTCTCAAGCGCCTTGAGAAGACGCCCTCCAATGTACCCCGTGGCTCCGGTCAGCAAGACCAGCGGACCGTGAGCGGAAGCAGATGATCCCATTAAGGCCTACCGTCTAATCAAGAGAATGGCGATGCAACCTTGTCGCGGGCAGCAGGTGCTGCGCTGGCGAGGTAATCGTGATTTCCCACACACCGCTCGCGTGCGGTTCTCCTTGTAGCTACGGCAATCCTCCGACAGGAGGCACTGCAGTAATTCACCTTGTCCCAATCCACGGCCCTCCACCTGCGCCACTGGATGGGGCAGCTACAAACCGTACACCTCTTCGGTGGTGTAGCGCGATTGCTCAAGGGTACGGACGCGGAATGAAGCTCCATTGTTAACCTCTCCTTGAGGTTCACCATCGCCTACTTGTGATCGCCGGCCCATTCTTTCCCTGGTTCGCTGCAGTTCCCATAGAGTTGCTTAATCTTCTGAACATCGATTGTGAGATAACCTACGCCAGTGGTGGTGCCTTCGTTGTAAAGCCCATTCTGGTTGGCCAGGGCATCGTTCTTGCCGACAATACCGACGACCTCTACCGTATGACTAATCTTGCCTTTCAGAGATGACACATCGCCGGATACGATACGGAATTGCTTCGGACCCGGCGCGCCGCCGGTAATGACATAAGTTTCACCCGTTTTTGAGAGACAGCCGACCACCGTTCGCAAGCCAGTGGGCTGAGCCACCATCTCTGAGCGGTTGGCGGTCATCTCATTCTGCGCCAGAGCGCACCCGGTTAAAGCTATCGTGACAAAGCAAATCAAAACAAAATGCTTCATAAGTTCTCCTCACTCCTTAAGATCAAGAACATTGGGACCGGAACAGGAGAGAACTCAAGAGTTCTCCCCCGCTTTCGATCCGCCCCTATTAGCGTCCTCGAACTACCGCTGCTTGCTGTCCCCAGCGGTGCTGGATTCCCTTGAACGATACTGCCTGGTAAAGCGCCGACAATCCCACGAGAGCGTAGACTGCGGAGCTGAGAATTGAAGTTTCGCCGAATTTCATACCGAAAATAGCGGCCACCAGGTCGAAGTGCGCAACGCTCACCAGACCCCAGTTCAGTCCACCAACTACTAGAAGCACAGCTGCGATCACATCCAACGTCTTCATTTTTTCCTCCGTTACTTAGTTGTTGGGTATAAGCACGGTGTCGATCACATGGATCACACCGTTCGAAGCCATCACATCCGCCTGTACCGACCTTGGCGTCATTGACCATGACGGTGCCGTCATTGACCATGATTTTCACGTCCTGGCCGTTGGCAGTTTTCGCCGAAGAGAGCTTCACCACCTGCGCCGCAGTCACGTCGCCCGATACTACGTGGTAGAGGAGGATGGCTTTCAACTTGTCCTTGTTCTCGGGCTTGAGAAGGGATTCGACTGTGCCCGCTGGCAGCTTGCTGAAAGCTTCGTCTGTCGGAGCAAACACGGTGAAGGGTCCCTTGCCTTTCAGGGTGTCAGCCAGACCTGCGGCTTGAAGCGCCGTGGACAGCGTGTTGAAAGTCCCTGCAGCGGCCGCGGTGTCAACGATGTCCTGTTTACTCGAGCCGGCTACCGCCGGCATCGCACTGGCCAGGACGCTGAGAATCAATGCAAAGACTCGCTACTTTCACGTTATCTCTCCTTGTTTTCATTTTCTTGTTCTTCTGTTTTCCCCTTGCACTCTTGCGCATTGCTGTATTAACTATAGAGAACAATTGTTTGCTCAACACGCAAACCACAAAGTATCTGCAATTCACGTGAGTCCCAATCAAAAATCCAACCCGCTGTTGTACTGGTAGGAAAAACAGGAGAGGCGAGTGGTCAATAACACAATTGTCGAAGGGCTCCTGCCCCTATGCCTTGGGCGAGAAACTGCGGACCCTGCGGCTGCGCAAGAGCATGGGGCTGGTTGAATTGGGCAAGCACACCGGTCTTTCGGCAGCGATGCTCTCCTAACTGGAACGTGGCAAACTGTTTCCCACACCGCCTACGCTGCAGCGGATCGCCTTGGTGTTCGGGGTGGGGCTCGAATATTTCTTTACTGACGAGCGTAAGCGTCACGTGGTGGCGATTGCACGCAAGAAGGAGCGCTTGCGGTTTCCAGACAGTCCGGACAGAAGGAACATGGCATACAACTTCGAGAGCCTCGACTTCAAGGCTACAGAACGCACGCTAAATGCTTTCTACGCGGAATTCGAACACGCCTCTCCAGAGAAGGTGCGGCCTCATCAGCATTCGGGCGTGGTATTGCTTTATCTGGTCTCAGGGAAGTTGGACCTCACGATCGGCTCCGAGACGTTCAACCTGGAATCAGGGGACGCCGTGTACTTTGATTCGGGAGTGCGTCACAGCTACGCGATATCACTCATTGACCAACGGTCAAAACGTGTAACGCCCGGTTTCGCCAATTGACTTCCGGATTGCCCGTTATGCAGGCCCCAATCTCCGCGAGCATCAATAGGCTTTCAACTTGTCATTTCCAATTTGCCGATGAGGGTGCTCTCGGGACGGACCTCTGTGACGAGGTCGCCTTGCGGCCATCGTTTGGGCTGTTGCGGTACAGGGACTGCAGGACTGGCGCTATGGCAGGCTGCGGATGAAAGCGTTCATTTCACGTAGCACATCCGCCTCGTTCGATTGGAAAACGAAGTGACTTGCATTTGACAATCGAACCACACGGGCGGAAGGTAAGCCGGTCTCGAATGCTCTTGCCTGTGCTCTACTCCAAAGTGCGTCAGTCGCCTCCGCCGCAGCACGCGCGACAGGATCATCTTGAAAGGCCGGGCCCAGATTATGAGGGATGGCAAAGATCGCAAGGATTGGGCACCGAATGTTGCTGTACTTTTGCTCGCCTGCGACGATCGCCTGCTCGGCAACAGGGACCTGACCCGGTGCTCGCAAGGGTTCGGGCACAAATTGCATAGCCCTTTGCTGCTCGCGCAACGTTCTTTCAAGCTTTGGGAGAATCGTTAGCAGATCCTGGACTACTTGCTTCCGATTTTGCAGCTCCCTGCCCGGGATCAACTGCTCCAGCTTTCTTCGCAACTCCAGTGAGTCGAGTACTAGATCTCCGCGTGAGCGGTCATAGAAAGCGTAGGAATAGCCAGCATCGAGATAGACGAGTCCAGCGATCTTTTCCGGATGCCGGGTTCCAATGGAGCTCAACTCCTCACCAGCCATGGAATGCCCCACTAAAACCGGTCGATTGAGCCCAAGGGAATCAACGATGGCCAGCACATCATCACCAAGACGATCGGCCGAGTAGTTCCCATTTGTGTCCGCAGGAACGCTGGAGGCACCAAATCCACGTCGTGTGATGCCATAGACATGGAAGGTCGCTGCAAGCTTGGGTGCGAAACTATCAAAGACGTGGGCCGTGTTTCCTAGGCCCGCCAATAAGACAAGAGGGCGTCCCGATCCCCCCCAATCGAGAACCTCCAGCTTGACATTGCTAGCTACAGTAATAAGCCGTGCGGTATGTGTAGACGGATCGCTCTTGCCTTCGTAGAAGTTGTGGTGAGAGGTAGGAGCTGGCAGAAGAGCAGTTGCACTCGTCAAGGGCGTCGACCGGGAGGCGTCAGAATCGTCTTGTACTTGAGCTTTTGACAGGGGTGCAGCAGCCTGCACCTCCGAGAATAACGGTTGTCCGAGCGAGGAAGAGCTTTCCTTCAGGGGTCCCCTCTCAGGACGCGTCGAGATCGCTCGCTGCTCTGATGGCATTCGTTCGACTACCGCCCTTCTTGCTCGTTTGCCCGCTCGTCCCGGCGGCGCTGGCCGCGAAATGCCGCCAGCGTTCTGCTCCGCCGCCGTGATCGGTGTCGGGCTCGGCGCTTGAGTCTGCGGAGCTTGCGAAGAACGAGACGATCCTGAGAAGTCGTCCTGCGTGCGGCCTCCCGGGCGCGATGCAACTTCCCGCTCGTCTGGCCTCGCCGCCGCGCCAGGCACAGCTGATGAGGAACTCTCAAACTGCACTTTTGGAATCCGGACGCGAAGCACGTGAATCCAGCTGTAGCGGATGGCGAAGCAAGTTAGGCAAAAGACCGCCACAGTTAGGATCAGCCCGTGAACAACCGCAGTGGTTCGCGGCCGGAAAGGATCGAGAGTATAAAACGAAGGAATGCCGTCAGGCGCGGCGTGCTCGCCGCCCGAGGCGAACTCGTGCCAGAACTCCGGGCGCAACGACCACTGCCGCAGCAGAGACAGGAACCCGTCCGCCAACAGTTTCACGCGGGCAGACCTCTCCGTGACTTGTTCGAAGATCGACTGCATCTCTTCGGCAAATCGCTTGCGAAATGCGGGGGGATGCAAGCGGAGCAGGCCTTGGTAGATAAAACGGAGCATCAGGCCCTCCTGGGCTTGGTAACCTGAAGTCGCAAGCGCGCTTCACGCACCACGCTGGCGAGGCGGGCGGTTTCTGCCGTCAGAACTCCTCGGCCCAACGAACTCAGCCGATAATAGCGGCGACGTGGATCGTCGTCTCCGGGTCTCTGCCCAATTTCTTCGACCCACCGCCGCCGGATCAGCTTTTGCAGATTGTCGTAGAGCGTTCCCGGGCCCAGTTTGTACTTTCCTTCCGACTGCCGGGCCACGTCCTGCATGATCCCATAGCCGTGGAGGTCCTCGGCCGCAAGTGACAGCAAGATATGAAGCGCGGCCGGAGCAAGCGGTAAAGATTTGTTGGCGTCGTCCTTCATAACTCGGAGTTCGTTATATCGAAGTCCGAGTGATATGTCAAGTAATGAATGCCTCAGTTGGCGAAAAATCGCCCTATCGCTGATTGGCACGGGTCTGGGCGAAGATTATGATGGCACTGGCTGAGACAAATTGTGGAGAGAAGGCGTATGGGGAATCATGCCGTAACGCTTCGGATTACGCCATTGCTGCGCATCGAATGCAAGTTCTGGCTCACGGATGATGGCTGGAATGGCAGCTGCGAGCAACCCTCTATCGCTGTTCAAGCGGGCAGCTTTGAACATGCAAAGTCCGGAATGGAAATCGCGCTAGGGAAACATATTGAGGGCCTTTTACGCGAGGCCCAGCAATCAGGTAAGGGGAAGGCTGCTTAAGAGCAGACTCCGGTGCATCACATGTTTGTTCGCCGACGCGTCGATTGGCGATAAATCGCGATAGCACACAAAATGCCCGAAACAGGGGTTCTGAGTGTAACGGCCTTCCATGAGAGGGCCGGTCGGAGTCAAGGGAATTCTGGATTCATAGTGAGCTCTTGATTGTTTTCGCTGACAAAGGTCTTTCCCGCCGAGTAGCCGCTGTCGCCATGCTTCCATCCGCACTCTCAAGGAGCGATTCGTTTCGCTCGGTGCATGTTGGGCGTTCTCAATTCAGCCGGTGCTGCTATCTGATTGGCGCCCTGTGGTTCTGCTCTTCAGAGTCGAACCTGGGCCAGGCCATTAACGCAGTCACCGGAACTCGGCTTTGGGCTTTTGTCTTTCCTCTCCTGGAACGATTTTGACTTTGTTTTGCCTTTTTGTTTACGCGGCTGCGGCCACGGTCGTTCGGCGGCTGCGGTGCAGCGGTTCGTACACTTCTCCGCTCACCCACAGATGATGCAGCAACACCGCCAGCTTTCTTGCGGTCGCGACGATCGCTCGTTTCTTTCCATTCCCCCCACCGCGCTCGGCCAGCTTCAGACCCCAGCGCCGCAGATCACAATCGATGCCGAATGGTCCCAAAATGTGCTGCGCTCCCTGCACCAGCAACGTGCGCAGATACGGGTCGCCTTCCTTGCTGATATGCAGTTGCGGCTCGCTCTGCCCCGAGTTTCTCCGTCCTGGCTGCAGTCCCAGATAGCAGCCCACGTCGCGGCTCTTACTAAAACGATGCGGATCTTCCAGCGTCAGCATGTAAGTCAGAGCGATCAGCGTGCCCACGCCCTTGATCTGCTTCAGCAGCGCCACCTTCGGATAACTCTGCTGTGCCAGATTCTCGATGCGCTCGTTGTATTCCACGATGCGCTCGCTCAGCGACTCGATTGCGTTCAACAGAGGTTCCAGTGCGGCTTGCAGTTCCGGACTCAACCCTTCGGCTTTCTCCGGATTCATGTTGCACACGTTGCAGCCGCGCAAGCGTTCCCCGTAACTCTTCGCCAGCCCGCGCGCCGTGTTGACCAGCGCCGTGCGTGCCCGCACCAGTCCGGCGCGCGCTCGAATCATCATGAGATCCGCTTGCGCCTGCGCACTGCGATGCTGCACCGGATACAGCAACTCGGGATCGATCCGCGCCAGCCGCGCCAGCGTTTGCGCATCCAGACGATCATCTTTTTTGCGGCTCTCCCCGATCAGTCGCACCTTGCGCGCATTGGCCACGATCACTTCATGCCCCAACTCGCCGAGCAGTCGACTGATCCAGGGAGAATGCGTCCCGATTTCCAGTGCGATCCGACTGCGCGGCATCCCGCCGAAAACTTCCTGCAACGCTTTCGCCGTCGTCCGGACCCGCTGTTCCAGTTGTATCCGGCCGGCTTCGTCCACCACGCAATACCAGCTGTTGCGATCTCCCAGATCTAATCCGATGGTCAGTTTCTGTTGTGAAATATTCCTGCTCTGTTTCGTCGCTGCGGTGCTACTCTTCTTCATTGCCGGTCTCCTCTATCTCTTGCGCTTCAAAGCGCGTCGATAACTTGGGAGCGTACAGCATCCCGTCGGAGACCGGTCTTCTCATCCCATCTGGTTTCGCCACTTATGCCATCTATCCTGCAATTCCCTCGCTTTGTAGTGTACTTTGTGATATAAAGCAGGCGAGGTGAATCCATGAAACGCGCCCTCGCAGCCGCACATCTCCTGTTGATTTCTCCTGCTGTCCTCTTCTTGGTCGCCGTGGTAGTGCAGGGTATGCAGTCGTTGCAAAAGGGGCTAGCACACACTGCGCACAATATCGTCATGTGGTACGCCGAGAGGATGTGGACGCTGTGGATACTGCTACTTGCTTTACCTCTTTCGGTCTTGATTTCAGGCTGTATTGCGTTGCTGCGGGATTCGAGCGGCAGTGCCCAAGTTGCCAGCCTTCCGCAGAAAGCGCTTGCCGCGCTTCACCCTGAGGGGGCGAGGACATCGGTCGCCCTAACGACCGTGACAGCAGCAGTGATCGTCGGAATTGTCATACTGCACATGCTGGCAAACTGATGGTTTTGAGTGTATACGCCTAACTGTTAACAACAGTGTGGGTATCTCAACTCGCGTAATATCCCGATTACACTCAAAATCCCACTCTACCGCTCAAAGCGTGAAATCGCCTGATAGCAACACTTGAGCCATCGTTGACAGCGTAAACCTTGTGGCCTAACGTCTCCCCATGCAAAACAAGTCGCCAGCAGAAATCTATTCATCCAAGACCGACGCCGAACCTGTTGCACGACGGGCCGGTCGGTGGTTCTACGTCGGAATGGCATTGGTGATGATTGCCACATCAATTGCCGGATTCCTCCCCGCGATCATTCAACCTGCTACGAGACGTGCGCCGCTCACTCGGCTCGCCGGAGTACATGGGATCGTGTACTTCATGTGGCTGTTTCTCTACCTGGCTCAAAGTCTGCTGATCGCAAACCGACGCGTGGTTTGGCACCGAAAGCTCGGCCTGACCTCCGTCGTGCTTCTGGCACTGATGATCCCCTTAGGCTTCACCACGACGACTGCCATGGTCCGGCGCGGGTTCGATTTGAGTGGCGATCTACATATCGACCCTCACCCTAACGGGGAAGCGTCTGCGGACGCTCCCACTGCATCAGTATTCAACCTTTCCGCACTGCTTGCGTTCATCACTCTCGCCGTAGCGGCAATTGGCTTTCGTCGCAGGCCACAGGTTCACAAACGGCTCATGCTGTTTGCGAATATCATGCTCATGCCTGCGCCGATCGCGCACCTGTTCGGCCACATTCCGAGTACTTGGTCGCCCGCAGCGAGTGGCGCAGGGTTTCTAATTCTCAGCAACTTTTTCCTCCTCGCGCCGATCGCCGGTGACTACCTGATTGAGAAACGGATTCGATTCCTCACGGTTGCAATGACAGTTGGGTTGTACGCTTATCAGCAGTTCGTAATATTGGTCATCGCTCCAAGCGCAGCGTGGCATCATTTTGCTGAGCGGATGTCCTAAGAGCACGCGGAAGCTCTCTAATCTTCAGAACACATAGTCGATTGGCATAAACATCCGGATAGCACTCATCACCGTAAAGCAAAGCAGTTTGACTCTGGCTCAC
>CAWKHY010000005.1:0-28120 GCA_963849505.1 uncultured Acidobacteriaceae bacterium
CCGGCACTGCCCCAAGTGCCAAGGGAACGCGCGCGCAAAATGGCTAACGGCGCGTTCTTCTGAACTGTTGCCCGTTCCGTATTTCCACGTTGTCTTTACGCTGCCGCATTCGGTTTCCGCTCTTGTTCTCCAGAACAAGCGGCTGCTTTACGATCGGCTCTATCGCGCGAGCGCCGCGACGATGCTCGAACTGGCTCGCGATCCGAAGCACCTTGGCGCGGATATCGGATTTCTCGGCGTTCTTCACACCTGGGGTCAGAACCTTGAGCATCATCCTCATGTTCACTACATCGTTCCCGCCGGCGGCCTGGCTCTTGACGGCTCCAGATGGATCGATTCCTCGCGCCGCTTCTTCCTGCCTGTTCACGCGCTGAGTCGACTCTTCCGCGGCAAGTTCGTCGCGGGCTGAAGCAACTCTTCGCGCAGGGTAAGTTTCAGTTTCATGGCTCACAACAGCATCTGGCCGCTTCTGGCGGCTTCGCCAGTTTCCTCCGGCAGCTGTATCGGCAGGACTGGGTCGTCTACGCCAAGCCACCGTTCGGCGGCGCCGAACATGTGCTCAACTACCTGGCCCGCTACACCCATCGCGTCGCCATCTCCAACCATCGTCTCGTGGCCTTTGAAAACGACAGCGTCTCCTTCCGCTGGCGAGACTATGCCCACGGCGGCAAGAAGAAGGTCATGACTGTTTCCGCTCATGAGTTCCTGCGCCGCTTCCTGCTTCACGTTCTGCCCGGCGGCCTGGTTCGCATCCGCCACTTCGGACTCTTCGCCAACCGCAGACGAAGTGCTGCGCTCGAACGCTGCCGCGTTCTGCTCGGCGCAACGGCATGCGCCGATCCACCCGAGCCGCCCAGCCTGCGCTGTCCAGCATGCTCCGGCATCATGCTGGTTGTCGAACGGCTCACCCGCGGCCAGCTTTACTTCCATCCGAAGGCCTGACCCCGGCCCAGCCAAGGAGGTGCAGTGTTGACAGCTTCATGAGAGACTCACCGCTCCCGGAGTCGTTATCCACCTTCCACGCTGTCGTGCTAGCGCACGCAAAAGCCGGCGTGCGCTCTGGCTCGGCACACGAACCTCGCGAAGCTCCTTTGCAATCGCCGATCTGGGCCTCCACTTCCGCCGAAACCAGAGTTCGCCCCGCACGATTCGTCCCACCTCGCCGATCCAACGCCCACAAAAGCCATCAGGCGCCGATTGAAATCCCATAGGTAGATCACCGCGTCCGTCGCAAACACCAGCGACTTACTTCAAACGACCCTATCGAAACTGTCCCGGCAGAAGATCCTGCGGCAGGACATCTACGTCGCGCCGGGACAGTCCCGATAGGGACCTATCGTTTATGGGGACCTATTCAGTCGCCGGGGCGGAAACCAAGGTCGATGAGTGCCTCGGCCTGAAATTAACATTTAGAATTTGGGAGTAAGGCAGTCCGCTCGACTCGAGCCAACCTTATAAACCATTCGCCATCTCATGTTGTAAGGCCTACATATGCGTGTTCCGCCAGCGATCGAATTGCCCCCTGAAGCACGGCTTGAATTGGAAAAGCTGTCCCCGCTGCGCGCTCATCCCAATCGGATGAGGAGAGCAGCGGCGGATCGGCCGACGTGTGAATAGGATGGCGAAGGGCGTGAAGATCGGGCTGACGATCGTCGCTTGCGCGATCCTTGGGCTGTGCGCGGCAGCTTGGTATACCGTACGCAATCCGGACCGGTATGTCCCTGAAGCCGTCGCCTACCTGCAAAGAGAAAACTGGATTGCAGATTGAAATCCAACATGTGTCCGTTCGGCTGCTGCCACTGTCGGTGCGTCTCTATGGCGTTGCCGTAAAGAACCCGAAGCCCTTTCCGCCAGGATACTTTCTGCAGGCGCCGGAGGTGGATGCGGCGATTCCCTGGATGTCACTGATTCACGGTAAGGTCGCCATTCGCTCGCTGGTGGTGGAAAAGCCCGTCATCCATCTGATCTCCGATCCCGACGGCCTCTGGAATTTTCAGGATCCCTCCAGTGCGAATACGCAGCCCGTGAGGTTCTCGATGGGAACCATCTCCAGTCTCCAGATCAACAATGGAACGTTATACGGCTCCGGGCTGATCGATCCCTCGGACGCGCCCGGCCCGCTTGTTTTCACTGCCGAAAACTTCTCTGGAGGAGTGCAACAACTCAATGGAAATGCCTCGAAAAATGCTTCTACCAGGATCAGCATTGTCGGTAGCCTGACCGTGGGGACGGTCATTTTTGGACGCATCCAACTTCGGGAGATTCATTCGCAAGTCCAAATCGAACCCGCGCAGTTCACGTTTAAGAACTTTGCGGCCAAAACGTATCGCGGCAAAGCCGCCGGAGATTTCAGCTTCGACTTCTCCGGCATTCAGACGCGCTTCGACACCGACCTGCGGGTGAGCGGGGTCGGCATCAACTACCTGCTGGCGGAATTTGAAGCCGGCCAGCCGAAAATCACCGGCATGATGGAAGCGGACATGAAGCTCAACGGAATCATCGAGCACTCAGCCAATCCCCTGTCGGGAATCCATGGGACGGGCCACTTCAACATCCGAAAAGGCGAAATCACCGCCCTGAACGGGAACAAGAGCATGGCGCAGATGGCACGCTTCCGCGATCCCGGCACGAACTTTCTGCCAACGGCCGCGTTTTCTTCCTTCCGTGGAGACCTGGACTTGAATCGGCAGCAGATCTTCAGCCGGCAGATCAACGTCGATTTCTATGGGATTGACGTGGATGGCTCGGGAACCGTTGACGAACTGAACAGCCGGCTCGACTATAAAGGCAACGCCACAATCCAGACCAAGCAGGGCTTTTTCGTCAGCACGTTTGCCCGGCTGTTCAAAGGCGCCGACTCGCAGCACGGAAGGCTGGTCTTCCCTCTTCGGATCACGGGGACGTTGAACAATCCGAAGTGTGCGGTGGTGGATTGAATCCGCTCCCAACAGAAAACCAGGTGTAGGTTCGATGAGCGTAGGACTCCCGCCTCGGTCTGGTGGCTAAACAGGGCTGAATGAGTGCTAAATCCGCCCATCCGCTCATCGACAGCGGATCGGGAACGATAAGTCGGCATGGCGCCTGGAATCCGCCGAGCTCTGCTGGCGAATCAGTAGCAGTCGCCATAGCCGTTTGAATGAAACCTCTGGTCCTCGCGGTTAGTTTAGGAATTGTGCGCGACCAGATAACGATTCGCCCCCTCGAGGTCTGATTGGTGGCGGCGTTTCTCCGCTTCTGAGAAGGATATTTGTCGCTTTCTAAGAGGTCGAACGGCACCTTATAAGAATCGCGAGAATGGGCAGAAGCAGGAGATCATGATGTTTTGTGTCCATGCACCGTGGTTTGTGACATAATCTGCTGGCTCACTTCTCGACGGCTTTAGCTGAGTCGGTAAGAGAAAAGAGAGTACTCGAAGCCCAATCGGCCCATCTCTTCCCGAGCAAAGAGGTCCAATGAGCAACATTAACGGCAAGGTCTACGCAATGAACGCCATCACTCCCATGAAGCCATGGAAGACCTGGATTCTCCGCGGTTTCTTCTTTTTGCTCGGACATATAAAACCTTTACAGAAAGACCTGATCGACTTGTCCTTTATCGAATTCGCGCGATGGGTAGTTTTGCCGCGCAAAGGATTTCCATTCCTCGGCAACGGCCAAGTGAAGGAAGACCTCAAATACGATTACCTGCTGTTCTTCAGCAACTTCAATGGGACATGGAACCAATACATTGACGCCTTCTCCGCGGTTCTGAGCAAGGGCTTGAATCTTGTCTGGCGCTGGAGCGAGAAGTTTCCCGGTTCGGTTCCCGTGACCTCCTTCAAGGAGTACATCGCCCGGGTCCAATTCGATACCGACTACTACTTCACAGCGTATCCCCATGCCACAGCGAATGACATCAAGTCAGCGCACATCGTGCAGTCGTCGCTGGATCAACTTGGCCTCGTGGCCGAGCAGTGCAGCCCGCAGCAGTTTGCCGATGCTTATCTACGCTTCGTGCTGCAAGTGCAGTCACACCTCGGCGAAACAGGCGAAGCTCCAATCGCTGGATAGAGAAGACATCCGTGCCTAACAAAAGCGGCAGCGTCTATGGACTTACAATCCTCTCGCCCATCATCGAGGATGAGAAGGCAACGCCCTCCCACGATCTGCGGATTCGTGACTACCTGGCAAAACTCTCAACCCGGGAAGACAGTCCATTCGCGCAAGCTCCCGGCACACATCTTGCCCGGCTGGTCGTAATGGACGACGTGATCTACGTTGGCATGCCGGCTTGTGAAGAGCACCTTCAATCGAAGTACCTTGTCTTTGAGTCGAACTGCGATGGCGACCTGGACGGCTATCTCCGCGGCCTTGTCGACACCATACCGGATCATCTCGACGCCATCTGGAAGCACTGTGTCGGCTACCCCGGAGCAGCCAACGGGCAGGCATTCATCGACTATATGAAGGCATGTCAACTCGATACCACGTTCTACTTCGCAGCCGTCAACGACAAGTCCGTCTTCGAGACGCTACGCGCGCTACAGACTCAGACCGCTGTTGCCGACTTCATCGCAACCCACCAGGGCGCGGATGCCGCCACGCTGCAACGGGAATTCCTTCAGTTCGTGGCGCTTCTCAAATCGCAGCCTCCTCCCCGACCGGGATCCATGGGGCCTCATCGCGATATCAAGACTGGCGGCCGAAATGAGTAAGCTCAACGAGACCGATATTCAGGGCTTTGTTCTGCGCGGCTACAACTTGCCGGTCGCCCGCTATTTCTTTCTTCACTTTGAAGACGCGAAGCGGGCGCGCGGCCTGATCGCTCGCCTGCTCAGCCATGTCACCACTGGCCAGCGCTGGGACGGGGCAAAGCCGCAGAGCACGGTGAACATCGCATTTACTCATCGCGGCCTTCAACATCTGGAACTGCCGGACGCTACGCTTCTGACTTTTCCGGTTGAGTTTCAGCAGGGAATGAAGCATCGCGCCGAAATCCTCGGAGACTCGGGAGTGAATTCCCCCGATCGATGGGACGAAGTCTGGCGCGGCGATCGCGCCCACGCGTGGCTCGGCATCAACGGCCTTGCGCTGGAGGCCTTGGACGCCCGCTCAGCGGCTATCATTACCGCGATCGAGGAGACCGGCGGAGTATCAGTGCTCGGCTCCCAGGAAGCCGCTGCCGAGGTCATCGACGGCAAGCCGACAACCAAAGAACATTTCGGCTTTACCGACGGCTTCGGCAATCCCGACTATCTCGGTGTCGAACGCAGTTCCCAGCCTGGACAAGGCAAGCTTTTACCCAATGGAAGGTGGGCGCCGCTGGCAACAGGAGAACTGCTGCTAGGATATGCCGACGAAGCAGGCGAATTGCCTGTCGCACCCGTGCCACACCTTCTCGCCAGCAATGGCACCTTCATGGTCTATCGCAAACTGCATCAGAATCTAGCAACGTTTCGCAACTTTCTCGAGCAACACGCAACGACCTATGCAGGGGGCAAAGAAAAACTCGCCGCCAAATTCGTCGGTCGATGGCGAGACGGAACACCGATCGAACTTTCCTCCGACAATCCCGATCTCACCATTGTCGAAGATCCCAATCGCAGCACCAACTTCACCTTTGGCGCAGATGCAGAGGGCACGCGGTGCCCAATGGGAGCGCACATCCGTCGCGTTCATCCGCGCGACGCCTTCGGCTTCAATGGCCGGCTCATCAACCGTCGCCGCATTACGCGCCGAGGACTACCGTACGGACGTTTCGCTCCCGAAGGCACACCCGTTTCCGATACAGAGGAGCGCGGCGTCATCTTCATGGCGTTGAATGCGAGCCTCTCACGCCAGTTTGAATTCGTGCAGCAGCAATGGATTCAATACGGCAACGACGCCCGTCTCGGTAATGACAAAGATCTCCTGCTGGGCAATCATGGAGGCCACGGGAGGTTTGTTGTGCAAGGGGATGCGAGCCTTACAAATCCTACGTTCGTCTGCAGCAATTTGCCGGACTTTGTAGAACTACGTGGTGGGGATTATTTCTTCCTGCCAAGTATCACTGCCTTGGGAATGATCGCAAGGGGCCTGGTCGACCCTCGTTAGATTCCTTGCAAATAGGCATGTGTCTCCGGTACGTGCTGCCGGATAAGTACTCAAAAGCGTGCAACTGGCCTTTGGCCAGACAGGATGCGAAGGAACGCGAGTCGCGCGATCATTGTAGATGCCGGTTGGGTGACAGCTACAGCCCGCGCATCGAAGCCATCAAGAACTGATTTGACAACTCCTATTCAAGGGACTACGTTCGCAGGTGAGGCATATAGAAACAGTCACCTCATTCAGGTCCCCTGAATATAAGTAAAGGCCATCTGAAGTCCGCCCCACTTATAAGCAATTAAACAACCTTTAGGAGGTTGAATATATGTACGCACGCAATTTAACTTTCCGCGTCAAAGCCAACATGCAGTCTGATTACTCCAACATTTTCGAAAACCAGATTCTTCCCTTGCTACGAAAGCAAAAGGGCTTCAAGGATGAGATCGCCATGTGCAACCCCGGCTCGCAGGATGCGGTTTCAATCAGTCTGTGGGAGCACAAGAGCAACGCCGACGACTACAACACCCGCGTATACCCCGAAGTGTTGAAGACACTCGGAAAAGTGATCGATGGAACGCCGCGTGTTCAGACATTTGAGACGGTCGTTTCGACCTTCCATCACGTCCCCGCAGCCGTGTAAGAGAGGCAAACATGTCGTTCTGGAGGGCGGCTCAGGCCGCCCTTCTGGACGATGGTTTCGCGTCACCCGCCAAAGCTGACCAAACGAAAGCCCAAAAAACAAGCCTAAATTCCAATCTGTCTAAAAGTGGACAGTAAGGGCCGTGGTCCACAGGCATGTTTAAGCTAACACCTTCTTTCTCAGGCAATGCCCTCTCCGCCAGAAACACGTGAGCGATCAATCAAGGGCCACTCTCGCCGGATGACGGATTCTTCGACTAAGGAAGAGGCTCAGCTCGAATGCAACGAGCGCTTATGCTCCTCGGGTTGCTAAATCCACCGACGGCACAATTTGGTTCGGGGCAGGAATCGTTCAGGTCATCGATCCGCATCATCTTGCTTCCAATAAACTCCCTCCGCCCAGATTGAGGTTGAAATTCGATATGACAATCAGCAGTTCCGGTTGCGCGTGCGGGATGATGGTGAAGGCATTGATCCAGCGGTTCTTTCGGGGCAAGGGCGTGAGGGGCACTTTGGCTTGCTCGCAATGCGCGAACGCGCCGATTCCATTGGAGACAGGCTGGTTGTGTGGAGCGAGCCAAAAGCAGGACCCGAAGTGGAGCTGCGCATTCCTGCCGACACTGCCTACGCGCGAGCTGCGAGCTGAACCCATTCGGTAAATCACTGAGACGAGGAGCCGTCAGATGATCACTCTGAGACTCGCTGCACATTGCTCCAAGTGAACGTAACATCTTGCAAGAAATTGAGATGGTCAGAACCGCAGGGAACTGCGGCTGGCTCACATAGGGCTACCATCTGATGGATTTTGTTATGGAATAGCAATCTCGGTGGGGCACAAAAATGGGCGCAATTTGCTAAACGGATTTGAAGATTATTGTTATAAATTATTGATTCTATGGCTCCTCAGGTAGGACTCGAACCTACAACCCTTCGGTTAACAGCCGTGCACGTCGCCCTCTTCCCTGCTGCTACCGGTTGCTATAAGTGTCTACCGTTGTTTGGTTTATCGCTTCCCTCCTCATTGTCGTTTGCTACACGTACACACCAGATTATGACCGATTTTGAGGTGCGGTGGGCACAAAAATGGGCACAGCGATTTGGAACGGCCCCGACCCCGGAAGCGCTGCAAAAAGAAGGCCAGAAGCCACTCACAAATCACGCGCGCTCCCGCGTTCAAAGAAGAATCGGCCAGATATGAAGACGCTCGTCTTTGCCTTACATCAAGTCCCAGACCCGCGGAGATCTCTGTCGTTTGTTAGTGTCCAACTGGAAGACGGACGAGCTCCGGGGTCTTTGAATACGAACGACAATGTCCACTTGCGAACACTCGATTCCGTAAACCGGACGCATCTGCGCTCAAGACTCGTTGGTTTGTGATCGACATCACTCGAATACATGTAAAAGAGCAGGCGGTATGGCCGAACTCGTGCTTGACTGGGTGGTGAACGGTATCGCCTCCGCAAGGGATGAGAGGAAAAATGCGATGAAGCTACTGCTGGCAGACCTTCGATATGCATTGCGGCAATTGCGCCGCTCGCCGGGCTTCGCGCTCACGGCGGTGCTTACGCTGGCTCTGGGGATAGGCGCCACAAGCACAATCCTGAGTTGGATCAGCGCTACGCTCTTCAATCCAATTCCGGGGGCGAAGAATATCGACAGCATGCTCACCATCCAGCGCGGCGAGCGCAGCGAGCATCCCAGTCCGCCGTTCTCCTATATGGATTTCGTGGATCTGCGCGAAAACGCCAGGACCTTGTCCGGTGTGATCGGGTATCACGACGACTACATTTCGATCACCGGCTCGGCCAAGCCGGAGCGTATCTACGGAGCACTGACCTCTGCGGACTATTTCGAGGTACTGGGCGTGCAGCCGTATCTTGGCCGCACCTTGATATCCACCAGAGATAACGAGCGAGCGGGCGCGGCCGTCGCGGTTCTAAGCTACAGGTTGTGGCAAAGCCACTTTGCCGGCGATCCGGGCATCATCGGAAAGACCATTCAGCTCAACCTGCATCCCTACACAATCGTGGGCATCGCCCCGAAGGGCTTTCGCGGCTGCAAGAGCGGATTGCGCACCGACATCTTTCTTCCCCTGGGAATGGACCAGCAGATATGGGCCGGTGACCGCATCGGTCACCGCGGCACCTCCTGGCTCAACGTGCTGGCAGTGCTCCGGCCGGGCGTCGATTCCCACCAGGCGGACAATGAGCTGAACCTGTTGATGCAGCGGATCGCGTCGCAGTATCCGGTGGAGCACCAGGGCGCGAACCAGATCTCGACCGATCCGCTGTGGCGTTCGCCGTTCGGCGCCAACGTGTACATGGCGGGAACTCTGCCCATTCTTCTCGCGCTCGCAACGGTGCTTCTGCTGCTGGCCTGCGCCAATGTCGCGAACCTGCTGCTGGTGCGCTCGGTGGCGCGGCGACGCGAGTTCGCTATCCGACTGTCGATGGGTGCCAGCCGCTGGGTGCTGGTGCGGCAACTGATGGTAGAGAACGTTCTCATCGCCCTGGCCGGCGGGGCCGTCGCGCTTTCCACGACGTTGTGGACATCCAAAACGCTGGGTTCCTTTTTGCCCGGCCACACACTGCCGCTTGCGATCAACGGCGAGGTCGATCCGCGCGTGCTGTTGGCTACGATGATGATCTCGCTGCTCACGGCCATCGTCTCCGGGGCGGTGCCGGCGCTGCGCGCATCCCGGATATCCCCCAGCACGATCCTGAAGGACGAAGCGCTCAACACTTCGGGTGGGCTGCACAAATCGCGCCTGACGTCCGGACTGGTGGTTGCCCAGGTTGCGCTATCTCTGCTGCTGCTCACGTGCGCGGGATTGTTTGTGCGCAGCCTGGCGAAGGCGCAGGAAGCCGATCCGGGCTTCGATTCGAGCCACGTGCTTCTGACCACCTTTGACCTGCACCCGATGGGCTACACGGAAAAGACGGGAATTGAATTCCAGCGCCAGGTGATCCAACGCGTGAAACAACTCCCGGGCGTTCAATCGGCCACGCTGGCGGATTTTTCCCCGCTCAGTTTCACTATCCACTCCGATGGCGTCCTGCCGGACGGATACGAGCCGCGCGTGCACGAAGATGTGGAAGCCGACCGCGGTATCGTTGGACCTAACTATCTCGCCACTCTACGAACGCCCCTGCTCGCCGGGCGCGACTTCACTGATCAGGACACGGCCGACACGCAGCCTGTCGCGATCGTCAACCAGGCATTCGTGGATCGCTACTGGCCGGGTCAAAACGCAATTGGGAAACGGACCAAAGTCGCCCACGGATCGTACACCGTGGTGGGGGTCGCAGCTAACGGAAAATATCGCCGCCTGATCTACGATCCCACGCCGCTCGTTCTAATGCCACTCGCGCAGCGTTACGAAAGCGAAGTGATCCTGCACGTGCGCACGCGAGGAGAGCCGATGGCCATGGCGGCGGCCGTGGAGCAGACAATTCATAACCTCAATGGCGACATGCCCCTGTACAACATCACGACGCTGAAAGAAAACATGCAACTGGGCAGCGTGTTCGAACGGATTGCCGTTACCTTCGCTGGCTCGTTCGGCTTTCTGGCGCTGTTGCTGGCAGCGGTGGGGATTTTTGGCGTGGTGTCTTACACCACCCGGCAGCGCACGCATGAAATCGGAATCCGGCTCGCGCTCGGAGCCGGGAAGGCGGCTATCTTCGCAATGTGCTGCAGCAGGGCCTGATCCTTACGGTGGCGGGTCTGCTGATCGGGCTTGCGGCCTCGTTCATTCTCACGCGCTTCCTGCGCACCATGCTTGTCGGTGTGGCGGCTACAGACTTGTTTACGTTTGCGACCGTTGCGGTTGTGCTGTGCGCGGTGGCGGCGTTTGCATGTTATCTGCCGGCGCGACGCGCTGCGGCGGTGGACCCGGTGCAGGCGCTGCGCACCGAATAGCTTCAGTAATAAATACTGTGATGCCTGGTTTAACGTCACCTGGGAGAAGAGTCCACCGCATTACTTGACACAAAATCCATTCGAGTCTCTGGTCAATACCGCAGGTGTATCCAGGTTTTCGGCGATGTGATCGCCCTCACAAATGGATTTCCGCAAAGGTGTATAAAGGCTCGTGTAATCACAAGCCCGCAGGAACTTCGCATGAGCGTTACCGCGCCTTCTCGTCGCGCCGCAATCTCTGTACGGCGGCCGTGGTTGTTGACTGGAGGATTGTTCGCTATGTGTGCGGCTGTCGCCAAGCTGCTCATTCACCTCTATGCCAACCGATACTATGGCTACTTCACGGATGAGTTGTACTATCTGGCATGCGCTCGTCATCTTGCGTGGGGATATGTCGATCAACCGCCGCTGATCGCAGTTGTTGCACGATTGGAAATGCTTCTCTGGGGCGATTCCCTTTCAGCGATCCGCTTCTTTCCCGCTCTCGCGGGAGTAGGCAAGGTGGTCCTAACGGGTTTACTAGCTCGCGAATTGGGCGGAGGCCGATTTGCCCAAGGACTCGCGGCGCTTTCGGTGCTATTCGCGCCCGGATTTCTGGGCATGGACAACCTGCTATCGATGAATGCCTTTGAGCCGCTCTTCTGGCTTGGCTGCGCCTACCTGGTCATTCGAATCGTCCGCACGGGAAATGAAAAGCTCTGGCTGTGGTTCGGTTTGTTGTCGGGTCTTGGCCTGCTCAACAAACACTCCATGCTGATTTTTGGCTTCGGCATCGTTACCGGACTTATCCTGACCCGGGAGCGCGTCTGTTTCCGTTCCCGGTGGATCTGGCTGGGCATGGCGCTGGCCCTTTTGATCTTCCTTCCCAATCTGATCTGGAACATTCAGAACCATTTCCCTTTTCTCGAACTCCAGGCCAACATTCGTCGCGACGGTCGAAACATACAACCCGGTCCATTGGCTCTATTTAGTCAAGAGATTCTCGCAATGCTCCCGCTGACGCTGCCCATCTGGCTGGGCGGCCTCTGGTTCCTTTTCTTCACCGAGAAGGGAAAGCCCTTTCGCGTCTTGGGCTGGGCCTGCGTGGCCACATTCACTGTGATTCTTGTTTTGAACCCGCGCGTGTATTACTTGTGGCCCGCGTTTCCCATCCTGTTCGCCGGCGGAAGTGTGCTCTGGGAGTCGTGGCTTGAGAGGCCCACTCTCCGCTGGGTCAAGTTTGCATATCACGCATTGATGATTTTGCTCGGAGTGGCGTTAGCGCCAATGCTCTTGCCGGTTTTGCCGCCCGACATTTACATACGCTATGCAACTGCATTGCATGTCGAGCCTCCGGCGATTGAGAAATGGAAGCTCGGACCTTTGCCGCAAATCTATGCGTCGCAGTTCGGATGGGAAGAGATGGTGGCAACAGTTGCTGAGGTATACAACGGGCTGCCGCCCGATGTGCGGCCCAAAACAGCGATCTTCGCACAAAACTTTGGACAAGCCGGCGCAATCGATCTCTTCGGGCCGAAGTACGGCTTACCGAAGGCCATCAGCGGACATCAGAACTACTTCCTGTGGGGACCGCGTGACTATACCGGCGAGAGCGTGATTGTGATGCAGGGGCGGCAGGATCAATTAGAGCAGGTATATGCCAGTGTCGAATGGCGCGCCCATGTGTCGCATCCATACTCGATGCCGAGGGAGCACTTCGATGTGTATTACTGTCGTGGCCTCAAGGGATCGCTCAAACAGATGTGGCCGACGGTCAAGAACTGGCACTGACGATTCCGAATGGGGTAAGAGGCCGTGCAATGGCAATCACGAAACATGAGTCTCCAACGGCTCCAACGAATTCAGCCCCGACGATTCGCAACAACCGCGCCACACGCACTATCGCCTGTACGCTCGGTGTTCTGGTTGGTGTCGGATCCATCGATCACGGTCTGTTGGAATGCCTGCAAGGATTCCGTCCGACTCCCGGATCTGATAGTGAATGCCTTGGGCCCGGGTTATCGCTGGACCGTATGGAAGGAGGGCGGGGAGGGCGCATTTACTTTGATTCCCAACTTTCTGGTCACCGGCGTTGTCGCAACACTTATTGGCTTGGCAATGATCGCTTGGTCGCTTCGATTTTTGCACTCGCCGCGAGGACCAACCGTCTTTCTAATTCTCGGCGTTGCCTCCTTCTTGACCGGTGGAGGCGTGGCACAGATTGTTTTGTTCACGCTGGCTTGGGCCGTGGCAACACAGATCGTCGCATCTCTTGCATTCTGGAGACGGCTACTTCCGCGCAGTTGCACGCCCACTGCTTGGCCGCTTATGGCCGTGGACACTAGGCGTGGCGACCGTCTTGTTCATTGTGGCGTTGGAAATTGCAGTATTTGGCTATGTTCCATGGCGTCTCGGAGCAAACGCTGATTCTGCACATTTGTTGGGGGATTCTCGCAGTTGCGCTAGTGCTGTACCTGATCTCGATCGTCTCCGGTTTCGCCCACGACATCGAACGGGCCGCGACTCAATCACGGTGACCGAACACAGCAATTCTCTAAGCGATGACCGCTTCAAGCTCACTCAATTGACGGATCGTGTGCATTTTGCGACTGTACTCCGGAACGAATGACGTGAACGAAGCCACGCTCGGCGAGGTTCTTCTTTGCGGAGTTGAACATGGCGAGGCCTTCTTCGCGAGTCAATCTGCCTTCCGTGTTGATTGTTTTGACCTCATGGATAAACCGTCCGAGTTCCTCATCCCAACGCCCATGCTCTTCCATGAACACGTAGGCTCGGTCCTCACTCGCCGGGCGAGACGCAAGAACAAGGACGTAGCACTCTGATCTTTCCTTCTCTGGGGTTTTGGTCTTATAGAGAGTCTCAATCATTACCTCGAATTGTACTCCTGGGGTCGGAGTCGACTGAGCGGGTTATCGCTGGCTCTAAGGTGTTTTGAATCACCGGGAATTTCTACGACTTCCAGGAGAATCTGACAGTTTCACCTCATGAGATCGGTAAGTCGGCTCGACTGGATCGAAGGAAGAAGAAAGTGAGCAGCACCCCTGACACGATCAATGTATGTCCAGGTTATCGTAGATGATTGCGACTTCGAACCGGTATTCAAGATTGAAGCCGAAATGCCAGGACATTACAACGAAACTGGCGATAGCAAGTAGCGCAGCGCCTATGAATGTCCATCGGATCGCACGCTCAAGACGAGTGGCGCTGCCGAATGCAACGCCAACGAACAAAAATGCGGCGCTCAGCATCAGATAACCCAGGTCTTCAAGAGCAATGAAGAAGCCGTGGGGGTTGTACTGAGTGAAGAGTGCAAGCCCGTCGGTTTCACCTCTCAGCAAGCTGGGCGCAACGACTTCGAACTGTGTGAAGTAGTCGAGCGTGATAATTCCCGCTGCGATCGATGCGAAGCACAAGCCAAGAAGGCTCAGGTGCCGTCTTCTGACTCCAACGCTTGCGTGAATGCAGCCAGCAAGCACAACGAAGAGTGGCAAGAGCAATGTGCCTGGCAACACCCAAAGGTAGTCGCGCGGAACAAATTGCACGACATCGGTATACGGATACACGATGCACTGGCCGACACAAAACGGGCCGGAACGTGGAGGGGTAGTAATACCGAGAGCAAATGCACTGGCCGCCGTGACCGCGAGTAGGGGCGCGATCCAACATCCAAGGCGTGCGGCGTTTGCTTGAACTCGTGGACGTCAAGTGCTCGCCTTGAACAAACGTCGACATAGCCTGTCCCCCAATGCTGAAAGCGGATGCGCTGGAATTGTAGCGCCATTCGCCAGCGTCGGCACACAACTTCAATCGCAGCTCGTGTCAGATCAGGTGTTTCGTCCGTGCCGAGTCAAAACCGCAGATCAATACAGACACGCGCAGGAACGAAACCTCATCGCCTAATCCACCGCGATTCTTGGAAATGTGCCTTCTGTCACAGCGCGGTTAGGGCGGCTGGATCAGAATTCCCCGAAGGGTTAGGGCAACGCGGGTTCGTCCCTATCAACTTGCATGACAAGTCTCTTGAGCGGTTGTCTGATCGCCTTGATGTAGATTTCCGTGGAAGACGATCGTTCCAACGCCGCCAAACGCGCAATTGGGAGATCAGGTCAATGAGGCAGAATCGTAGAAGGATCGTAATCATCGGCGGCGGTATTGCCGGGCTTAGCACCGCCGTGTATGCGCTGAAGTGCGGCTACCAGGTTGAAGTACTTGAAATGCATGACATGGCTGGCGGCCTTGCAATGAGTTGGCGTCGCGGCCAATACACCTTTGAAACGTGCCTGCACTGGCTGGTTGGCTCAAGTCCGATTGGGGAGTTCCACGCACAATGGAGAGAAATACTTGATATTGAGAAGCTGACCTTTATCAATCCGGAAGAGTTTGTCCGTATCGAAACCGAGAACGGCGAGAAGCTGAGTGTCTACACCAACGTGGATCACCTGGAGGCGGAACTTCTCAGACGTGCTCCGCAGGATGCCGTCGCGATCAGGGATCTTACGCGCTCAATCCGCAGTCTCGGCAAATTCAGGGTCCTCGACCCTTCGGGAGGCCTGGCCGAAAACTGGCGCAACATCCTCCGTGACCTGCCGATCTTTCCACTGCTCGGCAAACTGACGAAGATGAGCGGCGCAGAATATGGCAGTCGCTTCTCCGATCCGCTTCTGAGGAACTTCTTCTCCAGCGGTGATATTGGAAAAATGTCCGCCATCGCCATGATCCTTTCGCTGGCCTGGACGAACACAGGCAATGCGGGCTATTGCATCGGCGGATCGCAGGCGTTAATCCGGCTTATCGAAGACAAGATCAAGAGTCTCGGCGGGAAGATCCGTTTCAAAGCCAAAGTCGAGAAAATTCTGGTGGAGAACGACAGGGCGATCGGTGTGGAGTTGGCCAACGGGGAGATCGTCGCAGCCGATTGGGTTATCTCTGCAGCCGATGGTCACGCCACGATCTTTGATCTCCTGGGCGGCAAATACGTCGATGCGGCAACGCGGAGCAGGTATGACGAAAAAGAATTGTTCGCTTCGTACGTCCAGGTGTCGCTCGGTGTGGCGCTTGATCTCAGCGATCAACCTCCAATGATTACGCAGGTTGTTGCAACTCCGCTCATGGTGGACCCCGGCACCGAACTTGATCATGTTCCGTTCCGGTTCTTCCACTTCGATCCGACGTTCGCCCCGAAGGGCAAAACCGCCGTCACCAGCGTTCTTCCGACGCGAAACTTCACGTATTGGACCGATATGCGCGGCAAGGATTTAGCCGGTTACCAGGCCCAAAAACACCGTGTCGCCGACTCCATAATCTCCGTCTTGGAAAAGCGGGTCCCTGGCGTGCGCGAAGCAATCGAGGTAGTCGACGTGTCGACGCCAGCCTCTGTCATCCGCTACACCGGTAACTGGAAGGGAACCATGGAGGGATGGCTGGTTGAGCCTGGCGCAAGCTTCAGGCCTCTGCCCAACACTCTTCCCGGGTTAAGTGGCTTCGTGATGGTAGGACAATGGGTTATGCCCGGTGGAGGGCTTCCCTCGGGCCCCATGACCGCCCGCCCTGCAATGAAGGCAATTTGCAAGCAGGATCGGATAGACTTTACACCCTGGCTAGATGCACAGGAAGCCGTACTTATAGCGGGATGAACCGGTCGAGCGATAGCAAAGAGGCAGGCTGCTCCTCCGGAAAGCTGATTCAGATCTGCGACCATCTCGGGGGCGCGCGTCGTGACAGCCAAAGCATTAATATCGCCATTCCACAGTCCGAAGCCGCACCAAACCACAATGAAGCGTGGGCATAAAGAACGAATAGGAGTAACAATCCGGCACTGAGGGCGAGGGCCCAGGCACGCCACCATTGCCGCCAACAGAACACGAGTACGATCGAAATCGCAAACTCCGCAAACGCGAGAATCCAGATCGCGATTTCTATCGCCTCGCTTACAAGCGACTCGGGGACACGGCCTTCAACGCGATCCCTTATGCCTGCCAGGATCTTTGGCACGGCAACGTGATCGGCGAACTCCGTAAACAGGTCCAGCGCTAAAGCACTACTTGCTCGGTGATATCGAAGCCGAATGCGACTTACGAGGCGCGTGTTGCTCTCGTCGACTGGATATAGCGCCCACGTGAAGGCGCCATCGTGAGGCACTGCCTCGCTTTGCCAGATCAGGAACTGGTTGGGTTCGATTTGTCCGAAAGTCAGATGCGCGACCTTACTGATGGGAAGTACACCGCCAGTTTTCGGATGCTGCAAATCCGGCACAATCGATTCAGCGCTGCGGATACCCGTCTTGCTGCCAATATTCTCGATGAGGTCGTAGCCGTAGTACCCGGCCCGGTCAAATCCCATCTGCGCAATCCAGGGCCAGATATCCTCCGGCCGACCTCGAATGGTGATGGCTCGTGTCGCCACGAAGTTCGGATTGGCGACCAGGTCGTCGCCGGGCATTGACCGCCTCATCTCCTCTGTCGCGGCACCCCAGCGTAGTTGTGATGGGCGAATGAAGAATAGATATACCGTGATCAGGATCACTAACACAACAAAGACACTGAATGATCTCACCATCCTGGAGTCAAGCTTCATTCGACTTCTCCGTACGGCTGATCATTCTAGGAACACAGTATTTCCACCAAAAGTTTATTGCTAGCTGCTATTCCAGTCTGTGATAACGCCCCGTGAATAGGTTCAGTTTCAGACTCATTGTCACAGCGGAATGCCCTGCTGCCGTTGTACTCTTCCTGCGATTGGTTTGTCGGGATCCGGGAGAATTACACCTAACAGGTGCCACAGAAATGGCAGACACCATGATTTGTTGGGCGATGGCGCATTGTTGAAAGTTGAAACCGTGGGCAGACTGTTTTCAAAGCGGCATTCTCTTTTGCTATTGGCGGCCCTGCTGACTCTCGCGGTCGCGGTCTACAGCTTCATATGGGCGTATTACATTCGGTCCCTGCCACAGAGCAGGATAGGTGTCGTACTCCGACAATATTCCTCTGAAGAGAAGCAACTCGATCTGGTTCGAGTTAGCACTGGCAGTCCAGCGGAGAGAGCTGGATTGAGACCCGGCGATCACATCGCCGAAATCAACGGGCAGCCTCTCGACTCAATCGAGCCCTGGATAGATTCCGTCGTGTGGGCGAAACCGAACTCTCCCGTCGTGTTTACACTCAAGCGAGGTTCAGAAGCAGCATTCCAACGCACAGTTATCACGCCCGATCTACCACGCGAGCTAATCCATCCGACCTTCTTCCAGGTGGTCGTCATGAATTCGCTCTTAAGTTATCCTTTATTCTTCCTTGGCGTGGGAATGGCCGTGCTTTGGTTCCGTCCACTGGACCGGAACGCGTGGTTACTGGCCATCATGTTCACCGGCTTTATCGCCCTCGCCCCGTTTGTGAATTCGGAAACCGAGCCCCTGGTCCCGGTCGCTATCCGTCGATTTGCACTGACTTTCCAGTTCGTGTTTCAGGCACTGTTTCCTGCAATCTTCTATTACTTCTTCGCCGTCTTTCCCGTTCCCTCCCCGTTGGATCGCAGAGTGCCATGGCTGAAATTTGCATTGCTTGGAACAACTGCTCTGATCGAGTTACCGCTGGCGTGGACCGTAGCGACAACAGGGTCTATGGCGACGATTTTCCAGGTCACCGAATGGATCAAAGGATGGTTTGACCCTACACCCGTTTCAACGGGCTATTTGGTTGGCGCGCTCTGCCTGGGATTGGTCTCTCTGGCCTGGAATGGTTGGCGCGCACCCACTGTGGAAGCGAAACGGAAGATTCGCGTACTGGCTTTGGGAACGGCTGCTGGGCTGGTTCCCATGCTTGGCATGACCGTCTACGTTCTCCAGTCGGGAAAGGAAGTCAGCCCTCTGAGTCTGCCGTTTTATCTCTGGATCTTCAACGTAGCAGCACTCATCCTTGTGCCTCTTTCATTCGCGTATGCCGTGGTGAAACACAGGGTGATGGATATTCCGGTCCTGCTCAAGCGTAGCGCCCGGTACTTGCTCGTACGCCGCGGGTTCGCCCTCTTCATTACGATCGCGAGCATCGGAGCCGCATGGGCCTTCGTCCGGTTCTTCTTTCAATTCTTTCCATGGCTGCGCGAGACCGGCAGCGGTGCAGTCGTTACCGTTGGAATGGCGGGGGCAGGTGTAGGAGGTCTGATTGCTGTCGGCACATCCCGGATTCAGGACCGCGTGCGACACCGCCTCGACCGAGCTTTTTTTCGCGGTCAATACGATGCGCGGCAAATCCTCGAAGATCTAGCCGAGCGAATCCGTAAAGTCCAGAAGACAACTCAACTGGCAGCACTGCTCGAGGAACAGATCACTAAAGCGCTGAATCCCTCTGCGCTGACTCTCTATGTCGAAGTCGCCGATGGCGTATTGCAGACCTCTGCAGACGGCGTCCGTTCTGATTTGCACCGGCTCACAACCGAACACCCGTTGCTCAAGGAGATTGCGCGGCGAGGCCAACCTGTCGACGTGCCGCCGCCGGATTCGGATCTATTCAAGCCGTTTTCGATGATTGAGCCGCTTCGGTGCGAGTGCATCGTTCCGCTCCCTGCACGTGATGGCGGGCTGGTAGGCGTCATTGTTCTCGGTCCACGATTATCGGAAGAACCATATTCCGAAGAAGACAAACGACTTCTAAGTTCAGTTGCGAATCAGGCGGGAGTCGCCATCGAAAGCATTCGCCTAGCCGAAAAGATGGCCGCGCAGCTCGTTGCTGAGCGACGAACAGCCTATGAGTCAGAAATGGCTCGGCAAGTCCAAGCTCGCTTGTTGCCTCAGCGCGCACCCGTTATGCAGACACTTGATTACGCAGGTGTCTGCATACAGGCTCGCGCTGTCGGGGGTGACTATTACGACTTTCTCGACGTTGGTGCGGGAAGAATCGCCATCGTCCTCGCAGATGTTTCAGGCAAAGGAATGCCGGCCGCACTCTTGATGGCTGGCCTGCAGGCGACAATGCGCACCCACTGTACGGCGGGACGGGACAATCTTGCGACGATGATGCGGCAGGTAAACAAACTTCTCTACGAGTCGACGGCTCCGCAGCACTTCGTCACGTTGTTTGTCGCCGAGTACGACGATGCAAGCCATCGCCTCCAATTCGTAAACTGCGGCCACAATCCACCTATCCTGCTCACTCGCAGCGGAATCGTGCAGCGTCTCTGTGCAACAGCCTGTGTATTGGGTGCTTTTCCCCAGTGGGAGTGCACTGTCGAAGAGGTCACGATGAATTTGGGCGACACCGTTGCACTCTTCACCGATGGTGTGACGGAGGCGGCCAACAAGGAGGGGGAGGAGTTCGGCGAGGAGCGCCTGATCGCCGCCTTGTGCGAGCATCGCGGCCAACCGGCAGACCAGACGCTCGAAGCGGTAACCCGTCTCGCGCTGGCTTTCGGTGGAAGTGATCAGGCCGACGATCTCACGATGATCGTCGCGCGTGTCGTCGAAATGCCGGGAACAGCAGCAACGGATGGTGCCCTGAGAAGGACATACAAAGAATGACAG
Organism: uncultured Acidobacteriaceae bacterium; assembly: GCA_963849505.1. Lineage (GTDB taxonomy): Bacteria > Acidobacteriota > Terriglobia > Terriglobales > Acidobacteriaceae > JANXZS01. The sequence goes on from CAWKHY010000005.1 coordinate 20,131, forward strand.
GCAGATCATGACTCACGCTGTCATGCATGCAGAGGTCGGATCGCATGTTGCTCCATCCACTTCTGAGCGCCGGGTAATAATCGTTGCCTGGATCATCACTATCCTCCTCTCTTCAGCGCCCAACATCCTCTGGCAGGAAACGATGCATCGGGGCACGCCTTGGCTATTCCGGGGAAAGCTGATGCTTGTGCTCGCGTTGCTTGCATTCTCCGCTTTCGTGCGCTTGCTTCGGCCCCTGGCTCCGTACGCCACCGTCTTTCTTGCGATACTGTCCCTGGAACGGCTGGGGCAACTGACTATGGACGCGCCGGCGTTCCTGCGGTGGTTCACGGGTAACTGGGGCCGCTCGATGATGGGCATGCAGTTGATCCGGCTAGGAGCGACAGGCACGCTGATTGCGGTGGTTTGGTTACTTGTTAGAAGCCGCCGGCGTGCTTTCTTGCGGTTGGCCATGCCGGGGGCGCAAGCGCGACCGGTGTGGTATCTGCCGATTCGCAAGCCTATCGCCTGGAGTCTCCTTGGGCCACCCATGGCATTTTTCATTGCTCTCGGGACTCTAACGTTCGTGCTCATAGCCGGGCGGCCCGACGACGCCCGCGTACGCGCCGCTGTACCGCTCTTCCCGCTAATCCTTCTACTTGCTGCGATGAATTCATTCAGCGAAGAATTCTCCTATCGTGCTTCGTTGCTTGCCACTTTGCGATCAGCAGTGGGGGACCGAAATGCTCTATTGCTTACCGCGACCTTTTTCGGACTGGCGCACTACTATGGCGTCCCTTACGGCGTCATCGGAGTGTGCATGTCTGGATGTCTCGGCTACGTGCTGGGTCGCGCGATGCTGGAGAGCGAGGGAATGCTGTGGCCATGGTTCATCCATTTCTTGCAGGATGTGGTGATCTTCAGCTTTCTCGCGATTGGTGCGGTGAGGCCGGGAGGAGGTTAAGTGAGAGAGTCTGGTGGATTCACGATGCCTCATGAGTCTCGTCACAAACTGATCGTGGCGGGATTCTGGTCAAATGCAGCCCGCCTGTTCTTCGCTCTGTGGTATTTATGTGGAAGTCTAAGCCACGTCTGGTATGGGCTGAGGAACAACCACGTATACCAAATACTTGGTCTAACTTCGATCTTCGCGATCTCGCGTGAGCTATGGAATTCAGTTGTCATGCCACACATCACCTTCTTCGCATTGCTGCTCGCGGTCTTTGAGATGACCACCGGGATCTTGATTCTCAGCAGGGGCAAGCTAGTGTGGATCGGGCTGACAGCAAGCCTGTTGTTCAACTTATTCCTTGTCGAGTTGGGTCTTGGATTCCCTGAAGTTCTTTGGTCCGGTCGTGATTTCGTTCTCAACCGTTTGTCGTGCTCGGTGTTCGCCACCCTCCAACTGCCTCTCTTCTGGGTAAGTTTCGATTCGAGCTTTCCTGAATTCCTTCGCGCTCGCCTCCGTTCGCGATCCCCTGAATCAAATACCAGCCACACTTCAATTGGGAGCTAGAATCCGCAGATGAACGAAACTTTTAGCGAACTGAGATCAAATTACGAACGGGAGACCAACCGTTCTCTATCAATGCCTTTGGCAGGGGCACTTGTCTGGCTCGTCATCGCCGCGTGCGGGTATGTGTTGCGAGAGAATCAAGCGACCGTAGTCATGCTTTTTGGAACAGGACTAATTTCCCCAATCGCACTTCTGATCGGCAAGCTGCGCCATGAGACTCTGACTGACCGCTCGAATCCGCTTTCCCGGCTCATGGGCATGAGTGTTCTCATGGTCAATCTCCTATGGGCGGTCCACCTCTCGCTGCTTTTTGGAGCACGACAATTCTTTCCACTCAGTTTGGGAATTGCATTGGGCATTCATTGGATTGTCTATTCCTGGATCATCCAGCATCCGGTAGGACTCATCCATGCCCTTTTGCGGAGCCCCTGTAGTAACGGCCTGGTCCGTTTTTCCAACTCATCGTCTGATCGCTGTACCCATAGTGATCGTGATCGTTTACATGGTTTCACTTGTCTGGATGAGCAAGCGATCAATCGACACACCGGTGCTGGTTATCTCAAACGTATGAGGTGGATTCTGATATGGAACCGGATCAAATATCGAATTCACGCTTGCACAGACCGATAGACCGGGCGATCGGCGTCCTGGAGACACAAGTTATGGGCTGATTTAGGAACAAACCACCGCTTGTCGACATATCTGAAAGAAACATCACGCATCACTTGGAGATATCGAATGAATCTTGCTCTCATCATTGTGTGTGCCGCAGCCGCATCTGCCGCTGCCGTTGTGGTAGTAATGCGTTATCGGAGATCTGGACGCCGCGGCTAGAGTTGGAGGACCATATGACCGAGGTGATGGCAGTGAGATACCGGGCAGTGATGCTGACGAAAAAGGGTGGCCCAGACGTCCTTAAAGTCGTCGAGCTTCCGGTTGAAGATCCTGGTCCCGGAAAGCTGCGAGTACAGGTCCGCGCGGCTGGAGTTGGCGCGACCGATCTGATCATGCTGGAAGGCAACTATCCATTTGCGCCGAAGATCCCGTTCGTTCCCGGTTATGAAGTCGTGGGGATCGTCGATGCGATTGGCACCGGTGTCAGCGGCTTTGAACTAGGCCAGCGCGTAGCCGCTCTCACAGTGTATGGCGGTTTTGCGGAATATCTCGTACGCGAATCTGAACACTTCGTGCCGGTACCCGATGGCGCCTCCGACACCGATGTGGCCGCGGTAATCCTTAACTTTGTAACCGCATGGCAAATGATTCATCGTGTCGCCAGGGTGCAGCCCGGTCAAACAGCCCTCGTCACAGGAGCAGCTGGGGGAGTTGGCATCGCGGCGCTACAGTTGCTGAGGTTGGCGGGAGTGAAGAGCTACGGCTCCGCATCTGAACGAAAGCATCCCACCGTGCAATCGCTGGGGGCCACGCCAATCGACTATCGGAAGGGGCCCTTGGATCGCCTTCTGCGCACGCTTGAACCCGAAGGAGTAGATTACGTCTTCGACGCAGTGGGCGGATCCAACATCGGCCCGTGCATCAGCGCGTTACGGCGCGGCGGGACTCTGGTCGGATTCGGCTTCGTAGGTGCTCGAGGGATTCTCTCTAAATTGTTGATGTTTGCCAACATCTTCATTGGTGCGCGTCTACGTGGTCGACGCGGCAAATTCTATGGCATCACTGCGCTTTATCGAAAGGATCCGAAACCCTTCCGCGAGGACTTGTCGAAGATCTTCGCGCTACTCGGGGAAAAGAAGATCGACACATTCGTCTCCTGTACTTTCGCCATTCTTGAAGCGAAACAGGCCATTGAACTGCTTGCGTCAGGTTCGGTCGAAGGAAAGATAGTCCTCACAGCGAATTAGGGCGTTCCGACGTTTGCTCTACGCACTGCTGATCGTTTCACCGCCAGTTCCGGATTTCACAACCCACTGTTCACGAGGCTCGGGAGACTGTACCGAGTAGGTTGGTGGAGTAGTGTCAATATGAGTTTCGGCAAACGCAAGGTTGATTTTCTCCATGGTTTGAGGGCTGCCGATATCCCATTGAGGAGACCGGCGGGCTTGATACACCCAGTTGAGTGATTCTTGTCACACTTTTGCCTTTGACGTGCGCAACATTGGAATAGGATTGCTCGGAACCTTTTAACATTCAGAGCGTACTATTTGTTGTGCGAATTCGTGACCGTTGAAGGTCGATCGCGGATTGCAAAAGTGCCACGCCATGGACAGAAGCTCCCGCCCTGGATTTCGACCGGACACCACGCCGGATTGGGATGCAATCCCAAGCGCGGAACGCTGCCCTGAAAACTCGCTCCTTGAATCGTCACCCAATCGAAATCGAATTTACGACCTGCGTAACGGGAGCAGCGACTCAAATGCGTTCTACGCTGAAATGGCGAAGTTCGCAGAAAAGATCGTAGCGCGGATCGATGATCATGCCGGGCCGATCCTGGATGGATACTGCCACTACTTGCGCATCTACAACGAAGAACTACCACGCACTCGTGGTGAATACGTGGTTGAGTTTCTGACTCTAGGAATGGCTATCAGAAGATACGAAACGGTAGCGCAAGCGACATCAAGATGGGTCGTTACACTCGCTCATTGCCTCATCGTGTTGCGCCGGACTGTGCCGATGTTCAAGGCTCCTGCAGACTGGTTGCGGGCGCGGTTTTCCCGTCACTACTTTCTCTCATCGACTCGAAGCACTCGGGAGCGTGAAGCATTGATGAGAGGCAATGTGGGGCAACCGTGGGCTGGGTATTCATTAGCGGGTCTCTCGCAACTGATTCGTTGGCTCAGAGCCACAGGTGAGTATGAGCAAGAGGCTCTTCGACTCAGGAACTGGCGCAATTATCTGGCAACACTCACTCCTGAGAATGCCCTGTGTTGTATAAGCGCAGCGGTCGAGAGTTTTGATGACTTCGCTTGTGAGGCAGCGGCAGGACTCGGCACCTTCACCGAAGGTGTAAATCGATTCTTATCCGGAGAATATGCTCACCGTGGCTGCCGCGAAGATCAGATCTTCTGTGGCCGGCCACCAGTGGAGTATCACCTGAACATGCTAGCTGCCGATGTGATGAATCGTGGTTTGCGGAATTCGTTCGAAAATACGGTGCGCAAGGTTGTGCTGGTGCCGACGTGCTTGCGCGGAGCAAAAGCTGCCACCTGTAAAGCGGCCATCCACGGGGTTGATATGAATTGTGTCGCCTGCGACCCAGATTGTACCGTGAACCGTATTACACAGCGCATGCGAAAACTTGGTGCAAGCGTCTATCTGGTTGCTCACTCCACAGGCTTCAGTCGTTGGCTCAATCGCTGGGAACGTGAGCCAGGCGTCGGTGTAACCGCTGTTGCCTGCATGCTGAATATCCTGCCAGGCGGATATGAAATGCGTTCTCGCAGAATCGCTTCGCAGTGCCTTCCGCTGGATTATCCCGGCTGTAAGAAACACTGGGACCAAGAGGGTCTACCGACGGCCGTAAATGAGGACAGGCTGGTTCAGATTATTGCTGGAGGTAGGCCGTAACCCTGTTACCTGGCGAAGCTCTCCTCTTTAACATTCCTCATATTCTGTGGTCGCGCCGCCCTCAGCACACCACCGGGTACAATCCGAACTTGGATAATCTCTCCGTCTTTTGTAAGCGTACGCCGAGTCTTTCAATTACCCACAAGTTGAACTCTTTTAAATATTGATGCGGAATATTCCGCCTCAAGTCTGGTACTTACACTGAGAAGAAGTCCATGGCGAAGTAAGAGCCATGAAAGCCAGGCGGTTGTCTCGTAGCATTCAGCAGAGGCCAGCGGCGGATTCGGTGGGAAGGGATTCGTGGATAGACAATGAGTTGATGGGATGCGTTTTTCCCGACGCTCGGCACGGCAAACGACTGCGGCAACTACTGGAGCAATTGTCGAGCCGAGTGGGCTCGTCCACTCCGTGGGCGTGCCAGGACTGGGCCAACACCAAGGCCGCCTATCGGTTGCCGGACTGCTGCCATTGCCTTAGTGGTCGGGTTGATCCTTAATGGGCTGAGCGTGTTGCTGCTGATCCGCCTTGGCCTGCTGGCACTGGTGGTTTCCTTCGTCTTCGGATTCTGTTTAATGCACCTTCCACTGACGACCCAGGGCTCCGCGTGGTACGCCGACATAAGTCTTGCCGGGATTCTGCTCCTGGCCGCGATAGCGCTCTATGCGTTCTACATCTCTCTGGGCGGCCGGCCGATTTTCGGAGGTCCCGTCCTAGAAGACTGAGCGGCCGTTCGCCTCCCCACCTCATGGTGAGATAGACGCGTCGGGGGAAGCTGCGATCAAGGCCACGCGCGAGCTATGAACTCAAGATTCATCCGCAGGGGCTGGCAAGTCCGAGTGGAGATCGGTGATTGTAGATAGGTTCCGAAAACGGTTCACGTCGGCACTCTATCGCAATTTGATGGGCGAACGAAAGACCAGAGAGTGTGTGGTAGCCGATGCGGAAGTAACCCGCGTTCTACCGTTTCGGGGTTACTTCCCCATAGACGGTGATTCGCCCGAAACTGAGCGCCGGAGGAGATAGGCAGATGACCAAGAAATTGCGCAGATGTGCGCAAACACCTTCACTGCACACGGCTCCATACGCGCTCCCAAAGATCGAGCCGGGGTTTCAAGGGATCGGTGCCGACGATTACGCCTGAGTTGGTGAAGTGAATCAACCGATCCACGGACGAATCATAGTGCGGCCAGGTTGGACGGCCTTCACTGTTCGGATCGCCGGTCTTTCCGAACTGGACCCAATAGGCGCTCGCGAGGTCTCCCATTATTTTGTCGGTTGATGTGACCTTGTCTTTAACGAGGGCTCCGGGAACGTCGAGCGTGAAGGGTATTTCAAAGCCGTGCTGTGTGCCCATCACCTTTCCGCGTGCTGCTTCGTTGACATAGGCGAAGCGATAAAGATAGACCGGCTGCCCGCTGCGTACCATCAAATTAGCCAAGTGCCTTATAGGCTCAGTCATCGTCCTGTCGGCAAAGACCTGCTGCTTCAGTTCATCGAGGGTCTGATCGCCGAGCGGGTCGTAAAGCTTGCGTGCCTCGGCTGCGTCAGGGCCGAAAATCGTGAAGAGTTGGTCTTTGCTGTCGGCGACTCCGAGGCCAAGATCGCGATCATTGGCTCCCACGATGATGGGTACTTGCGTCCAGTGACCGGCCGCAACCGCTGTCTCGACCGGCTCTGTCAGGAAACGCCCATCGATGATCGACATTGCCATGCCGGGAGGACTGGTGCCAGCCGAAAGAGCTGCAAGCGTCTGAGGTCCGCTCGTTCCTTCGAGCAACTTGGACGCGGGTAGCGCACGCAGTTGCTCCACGGCGGAGGCGCCCTCCCCAGCCACACCAACCGAGCGAGCCCAGTCCGCCGCCGATCTCTCGGCGGATGCAAGGTCCGACGAAGGAATCACTTTGACTCGTCCGCCGGGTGTGCCTGGGGACTGCACAATCGCGCGTTCAAATAGTCCGTGCGACATCGGTGAAACAAGATGAGCCAGAACTGATCCACCCCCGGCAGACTCGCCGAAGATCGTGACTTGTTTCCGGTCTCCGCCAAAGGCCGCGATATTTCGCTGTACCCATTTCAGCGCTGCGAGCTGGTCCATGTATCCATAGTTGCCGCGCACATCATTCGGAGACTCGGCAGCGAGTGCGGGATGGGCAAAGAAGCCGAGCCTGCCCATCCGGTAGTTCATGCTGACTACCACGACGCCTTGCGCCGCCAGAGCGTCGCCGGGGTAAATCGTTGAGCTGCCGTGCACCATCGCACCGCCATGAATCCAGATCATCACCGGATACGGCCGTGTGGATGCCGCTGCGGGTCGCCAGACATTCAGAAAAAGACAGTCTTCAGATTTCAGTACATCGTCGGCCTGCATGCAGGCTGGCCCGAACTGGCTGGCATCTCGCACCCCCGACCACGCGACTGGCGGCTGGGGCACACGCCAACGGAGTTTGTCCGTGGGGGGTGCGGCATAAGGAATGCCCTTCCAACTGATGACGCCGCCTTTCGCGACGCCGCGAACGGCTCCGCTCTCGGTCTTGACGATGGTCGGGTCGGAAGGTTGTGCGTGGACCAACGATGTGAAGGCCAGAACAACTGAAGAAACGAGCGAAAGAGTGATTTGACTTGAATGCATGGGGTCCTCATAGGCCGGGGAAGACTCAGGCAGTCACAGAATCAGAACGCTCCCAATGGGAGTCGGGGTTGTATGGGAAACCAGACTCGCCTGCGACGGTCCAGTCTTCTCACCGGGCGATCTGGATACGCTGCATGATATTCATACTGGAGCAAGGCAGCAACTGGAATATGAACCAGGCGGAAGCCTGTCACTACCAGAATTGTCGAAGGAGGTTCCACGACGCAATTCCGACGGAAATGAGGGGCAATACCGCGGATTGCCACCTGGGTTGGGCGGTATGGACGGCCCGACTCATTCTCCACTTCGGAGACCATTTTTGAGTTGTTGGCGAGTGG
>CAWKHY010000006.1:0-386751 GCA_963849505.1 uncultured Acidobacteriaceae bacterium
GAAGTTCGGCCTGTACGTGACCCCGGGCATCTCCAAGCAGGCGGTGGCGCAGAACACCCCGATCCAGGGCACGACCGACACGGCTGGCCAGATCGCCACCACAGCCAGCGAGAACAACTACAACTGCGGCGGCATGACCGGCATCGACTACAGCAAGGCGGGTGCGCAGGCGTTCATCGACTCCTGGGCTGATCAGTTCGCGTCCTGGGGCGTGGACTACGTGAAGCTCGACGGGGTCGGGTCGTCCGATATCCCCGACGTGGCGGCCTGGTCGGCGGCGCTGCAGCAGACCGGCCGCCCGATGGCCCGCGAGCTGTCCAACTCCCTGGCAATCTCTAACGCCACCACGTGGTCATCACTCGCCAACGGCTGGCGTACTACCGGCGACATCGAGTGCTACTGCGGCTCGGGTGGCAGCAGCTACCCGCAGACCGACTGGGCCAACGTGTCCTCGCGGTTCAGCGCCGCGGCGAGCTGGCAGCCCTATGGCGGTCCTGGCGGCTGGAACGACTACGACTCGATCGAGGTCGGGAACGGCAGCAACGACGGCCTGACCACGGCGCAGCGGCAGACCCAGCTGTCGCTGTGGTCCCTGGCCAGCGCGCCGCTGATCCTGGGCACCGACCTGACCGCGCTGGACTCCGGGGATCTGGCCCTGCTGGGCAACAGCGCCGTGACCGCGGTCGACCAGGACGGCATCCCCGCCGACCGGGTCATCGACAGCGGCAATGAGCAGGTCTTCGACAAGCGCCAGCAGAACGGGACCTGGGATATCGGCGTGTTCAACACCGACGCCTCGGCCAGCCACAGCTTCAGCGTGTCATTCCCCCAGCTCGGGCTGACCGGCCCGGCGAACGTGACCAGCTTGTGGGCCGGTACCTCGCTCGGCACCGTGAACGGCACCTTCACCACGACCGTTGCCGCTGGCGGCGTCACCCTCATCTCGGCCACACCCGCCTCCGGCACCGGCGGGACCGGTGAGCTGGTCGGCGGCCAGTCCGGCCAGTGCCTGGACACCCGCGGCGACGGCACCCCCGGGCCGTACGCGTACTTCCCCGGTACCGCGGAGCAGATCTGGCCCTGCAACGGCGGGATCAACCAGGAGTTCTCGGTCACGTCCGCCGGTGAGCTGCGGACCATGGGCGCCACCGAATGCCTGGACGTCTACAACAACCAGACGGCGCCCGGGACCAAGGTTGAGCTCTGGCCCTGAACGGCCAGGCCAACCAGAAGTGGACCGTCCAGGGCAACGGGACGATCGTCGGCCAGCAGTCCGGGCTGTGCCTGGACGTGACGGGCGCCAGCACTGCGCAGGGTACCCCGCTGGAGATCTGGACCTGCAACGGCCAGGCCAACCAGCAATGGTCGTGGGCATACCGCTGAGCTGGTCACCGCCAGCCCCGCAGCTGGCCTGGGCGCCCCCGCGGCCGCTCAGGCCAGCTCGGAGGCGAGGATCGCCGCGGCCGGGCGGCGGGCCCCGATGCGGGCCGGGATCGTGGTCAGCCCGGCCACCGCGGCCAGGGTGCCGAGCACCGCGGCGGCCAGCCACCAGGCCGGCGGGACGGTCAGCACCCTGGTCCCCGCGCCGCTGGCGGCCGCGAACAGCACGATGCCGAGCGGGATGCCGAGCAGGGCGCCGGGCAGGGCGGGCAGCACCTGCGCCGCGGACACCCCGGCGCTGACCTGCTGCGGGGTCGCGCCGAGGGCGCGCGCCAGCGCCGCGGAGTGCCGGGCGTCCAGGACGGTCGCCCAGGCGGTGACGATCACGTTGAGGACGGCCAGGGTGACCAGCACGATCGTGAGCACGGCCAGCATCTGCTCATCCCGGTCGTAGACCGGGTTGGCGAGCCCACCGGACCCGCCGAAGGCTTTCTGGCCGGCCGTGGCCTGGAAGGTGAGCACGGCGACGATGCCGGTCGCGGTGATCGCGACGCTGGCCGCGGTGAGCATGGCGCGGCGCGGGCGGCGGGCGGTCAGCCGCAGCCCGAGCAGCAGCGGCACCGGCAGCCGGGCGGACAGCGCGATCAGCCGGGCCCGGCGCCGTGGCAGGCGGGCCGCGTCGGCCAGCGCGCTGACCGTGCTGGTCCGCGCGGCCCGGATGGCCGGGACGAGCGTCGCGGCCAGCGCCACCGCGAGGGCGACGGCCACCACGAGCCCGGCAGAGGGCAGGGTGAGCGAGGGCGCGCCGGGGCTGCCCACCAGGCCGGCCCCGGGATTGGTGATCAGCGGCGCAGCCAGCCAGCCGGCCGTCAGCCCGGCGGCCGCCGCCGCCAGCGCCAGGATCAGGTTCTCGGCCAGCAGCACGGTCGCGACGAGTCCCGGGGTGGCGCCGACCGCCTTGAGCAGCCCCACCCGCAGGGTGCGCTCGGCCATCCGGCCGCCGGCCAGCACGGCCACGCTGGCCACCGCCAGCAGGCAGGCCAGCCAGGCCCCGGGCGACAGGACGGCCTGCTCGTCCGCCACCAGCAGGCCGTCCGCGGTGGCGATGCCCGGCCACGCGGTCAGCGACACCGGGCTGAACGGGTGAGGGCCGGGGGTGGCTGCGCTGTGCCGGCGGCTGAACGCCGCGGCCCGGGCTGGGTCGCGGAGCTTCAGGTTCAGAACGTAGCTGGTCACCGGGTCCGCGGCGGTGGCCAGCCGGCCGGCACGGTGATCCAGATCAGGCCGATGCTGGCGGCGGCCGGCTGCTGCCCCTGGTCCGGCGGAGACGCATGGCAGCCTCCGCCGCTGCTGTAGCAGAGGTTCGGGTACGGCGGGCTGGCCGCGGTGACCGCGAGGCCGGCCACGGTGAAGGGCCGGCCGTTCAGGGTGATCCGGTCGCCGACGCCGACGCCGAGCGCGCCGGCGAAGGTCCGCTCGATCACCACGCCGCCCGGCCGGACCCAGCGGCCCGCGGTCAGCTTCGGCTGGTTGACCGGGGCGGGCGCCTGGCTGCGCCCTTCCGCCTCGGCGGGTGCCGAGCGGCCGCGGGCCCGCAGCACCGCACCGACGAGCGGATAGGGCCCGCTGTGGCCGGTCACCCCGGCCGCGTGAGTCAGCCTCGCCGCGGCCTGGGCAGGCGGCGATGATCCGTGGCCCGGCCGGTGCATGACCGGAAGGTAGGCCACCACGTCCGGCCCGTTCGTCGCCGCCCGGGTCCGCTGATACGGCTGGCTGGTCACCCCGTGCAGGGCCAGCCCCAGGGTGAGCGTGGCGGTGGCGGCCGTGATGACGAACAGCAGCGCCGCGGCCTGGGCCGGGCGGTACCGCAGGTCCCGGGCCGCCAGCCGCCAGACCAGGACGGTCCTGCTCAGCAGGCTCCGGCTCACGGCTCAGCCCTCCAGCCCGGCCAGGGTGCCGAGGTTCCCGGCGCTGCCGCCGGTCAGCCTGGTCTCGTCCACGAACGCCCCGTCGCGCATGGAGATCAGCCGGTCGGCGGTGGCCGCGATCCGCGCGTCGTGGGTCACGACGACCAGTGTCTGCCCGGCTGAAGCCAGCGTGTCGAACAGCCGGAGCACGTCCAGGGTGGCCTCGCTGTCGAGGTTGCCGGTGGGCTCATCGGCCAGCACGACCAGCGGCTCATTGGCCAGCGCCCGGGCGACCGCGACCCGCTGCCGCTGGCCGCCGGACAGGGCGGCAGGCAGGAACCCGGCCCGGTCGGCCAGGCCGACCTGCTCCCAGCAGCCCGGCCGCCCGGCGGCGGGCCTTGCGGGGCGAGGTCCCGGCCAGCAGCGCGGGCAACTCGACGTTCTCGACGGCGGTGAGCTCGTCCATCAGGTGGAAGGCCTGGGACACGAAGCCGACCGCCTCGCGCCGCAGCCGGGCCAGCGCCCGCTCCCCCATCGGGTCGATACGCTGGCCGGACAGCCAGATCTCACCCGCGGAGGGACGGTCCAGGCCGCCCAGCAGGTGCAGCAGCGTGGACTTCCCGCAGCCGCGCGGTCCGATCACGGCCAGCGTCTCGCCCGCGGCGACCGAGAGATCGACCCCGTCTACCGCGCGGACCAGCCCGGCGTCCCGGCCGTATTCCTTGCGCAGGGCCCGGGCGGCCAGCACGGGCTCGCGGCCGGCCTCAGCCCGGTTCTCCGGCCCGCCCCGGGACCCCGTCAGCTCGCTCATGATGCCGTTCTTCCGCCTGGTCCAGGCTCGTTCGCAGGCCTCCAGCCAGTGCAGGTCGGCTTGCAGGCGAGGGCACGATGCCCTCCAGCAGCAGCCCCGCCGCGGATTGGTCCGGTTCGGCGAGGGCGGCCGGCTGCGGCGTCCCGCAGCCGGCGGAGCAGCTCCCGGCGCTGCGCGTCGACGATGCTCACCGGGTCGGCCAGCCGGGCCGCCGCGGCCGCGACCAGCTTGAGGTGAAATTCCGCCAGGTCGGGCCGGGGCCAGCTGACCTCGGTGAGCCAGTCGGCCACCCGGTGCCCTCCGGCGGGGGTCAGGGCGTACACTTTCCGGTCCGGCCGGTCGGCCAGGCGGCCGACTGCTCGGACGTCACCACGCCGGCGTTCTCCAGCCGGGTGAGGGTCACGTAGATCTGCCCGGCGTTCAGCGCGTCGCCGACCGCGCCGAGAGCCTGGCGCAGCCGGGCCCGCAGCTCATAGCCGTGCGACGGCTCCTGGCCGGCAGCGCCGAGCACTACTTCCTGCTGCACGCTGTCTCCTGCATGGTGTCTCCCGCGGCACGGTGTCCTGCTGGATCTCTTGCGGCCCGGTCTCTTGCGGCCCGGTCCCCTGCGGCGCGGGATTCCCTTCCGGGCCCGGTATTCAGGGATAACCGTTAGCTGATAGATAGCGGTTATCTATACCGCTGTCAAGCCCGGCCTGCGCGGGGATCCTGCGGATATCACCCTGAATAGGGGATGCGCGCCGGCCCGGATCTGGCGAGCGTCGAAGGATGAGGCGAGCCTGCCGGGTGGTGCGCGGGTTGTGGCCCGATCACAACCCGCTCCGCCGTGCCTCGGACCGGGCCGAGGCCGCGATCATCGCCGCGCTGACCGTGGCCTTCCTGCTCGGCGCGCCCCTGATCGCCCTGGCGGCCTGGCATCTGGCCATGACCACCTCGTTCACCACCACCAATGCGGAGCACGCCGGCTGGCGCCCGGTTCCCGCCCAGCTGGTGACCAGCGCACCCTTCTCCTACGGCTACGACGTCGCGGTCGCGGCCCGGTGGCGGACGCCTGACGGGGCCGAGCACCACGGGCGGATCCGGGTTCCTCCCGGCACCCGGGCCGGAACCCTGGTCACCGTCTGGGCCGGGCACACCGGCCTGCTGACCCGCGGGCCCTGACGCCGTCCCAGACGAGGATCCAGGCCACCTTCTCCGCGGCCATGGCCGTGCCGTTCTGGGTAATCCTGCTGCTGTGCGCGGGCGCCCTCGGCCGCCGCCTGCTCGACGTCCGCCGCCTGGCCGCCTGGGACGCTGACTGGGAAGCCGTGGATCGCCGCGGCCCGGCCGGGGCCAATCCCGGGCCCTAAGCCTCGACCCGGCGCACGCCCAGCCGGGGCATCCCGCCCAGGAGGGCGATGGTCCGCACGCCGGGCTCAGGCGTAGTAACGGTAGATGGCCTGGGCCACGCATCCCGAGAGCGGCTTCACTGATCTGTGGCTGCGTCTGGATCACAATGCCATCAGCAATATCGCGGTCCTCTTCGGCAACGACAGCCAGGTTAACTTCGTCTCGGTTTCAGGGTCGATCAGCCCGATCGATCTAATGCATCTGAGCGGGCACTTCGGAATCCCCAAGATCGAAGGCGGAGTGCTGGTCCCGAACAACGACCATTAACGCGCGATCTGCGTCCCTGCTGAAGGTGAGGGTGACAGCGAGGCTTTCTTCACCTGGGGTACGCCGTGCTCGTGGCAATCCGTGCACTTTACCCAATGAATGTTGTGCTTGCTGCTGGGATTGGCGTAGGTAGTGTCCATCTTCTCGACGTCGATCTTGCAGTGCGACATCTCCGGATGGCATGTTGCGCACGAGGCCCGCGCGTTCTCGTTGTGTCCGTTGTGGCAGGAGAAGCAACTGAGCCCCTCATGCACGCCCATTGGTGTCCGGTCGTCGCCTGAGCCTGCCTGCAAACCCCAGTGATTCGTGGCTGCTACTGTACCCGTGTCTGGCTGGCGCGGAGCATGGCATTGATAGCAGATAGCCTGCCGCTGATCTGGACTCACCTTCAATAGTTGCGCACCGTCGTAGAGTTGCGGAATGGGAAGCGAAGCCGCAGCAAAGTGCATGCGTTCCCGGCGATCAAAGAATCCAAGCGAGCCATGCACGGTAGAGCCGGTGACCGACTGGCGCGCTGCGGGTTTGATCTCCAGCGGCCCTTCGTGATGTACCCAATGGCATGCCTGGCACGGGATTGTCGGTTGATCCGAAAAACCCGCTCGCGCTACATGCCACGGCCCTTTCAGATCTTGTGGCTGGACCACGTCGCGCAGCGCTCCGTCGAAGTGCATACCGTGACAGCGGAAGCAATCTTCCATCAGTCGACGCTTTGAATTGTGTGCGGAACTGGCGAAGATCTGGCTATAGGTTGCCGAGTGCGGCCCGGCATGCCACGTTGCGTACTCCTGCTGATGGCACTTCTGACAGTTCGCCGTCATCTCCAGCACGTCGACATCTCGCAGTCGAATCGCCTCAGGAAGTTTGCCCATCAGATGGACCCTGATGTGGCGAAGCTTGGTGGCGACGCTCGCTTCATGACAGTCCATGCAGCCGACATTCTGGTGAGGAGAGGAATAGACTGCGCTGACATAGTTCGCCATCTCGTGACAACTCGCGCACCCGGCTCCATGCTGCGAAGTGTAATAGTACGACGCTCCATAGGTACCGGCGACCAACAGAACTGCCACCGAACAGATGGTGATTGCAGCGAGCTTCAGGAATCCTCTCATGAGAGGAATCGGCTACCTTTCCAGCCGTCGAACCAGCGCATCCGAAGCCATGTAAGCCACGGCCATGATCGTGAGCACCGGATTGAATCCACCGTTGGTGACGTGCACGCTGGCGTCGATCACGAAGACGTTGTCGATGTCATGCACCTGGCAGTCTTTGCTCACCACGGAACTCCGAGGGTCGTTGCCCATGCGGCATGTGCCTGCCTGGTGCTGACCAGCAGAGATGCTGTTGGGCCTGCCGGCCATGCGTGCTGTCGTTGCTGCTCCCGCCTCTTTAAGCCACGCCTCAGCGCGACTGGCCTGAATGTCTCCAATATCGAAGGTGTGAGGATGAACATTTCCTTCCAAACGCGCGACCGGCAATCCCCACTTGTCCTTCACAGACGGATCAACCGTTACGCGAGCAGTCGCAGTGGGTATCTGCTGCGTGGGACCCATGATGACGATGTTGCGCCGGTGGTATTCACGCATGGCCTGCTTGTGGCCCGCGCCCCAACGCGGAGTGCCTTGCGGAAGGCGGTCGACCATATGAATCGGAAGACGGATGAACTCGTTTGCCAGCATGCCCCCACCGCTAAGCCCCGGCGTGCCGTGGTTGTAATCCATAATGGCGATGCTTGCTCCTGGGCCAATGTCGTCATAGGTGTCGTAGTCAAAGAACCCGACAGCACCGGTGTAGTGATGACCCTGCAGGTGTCTGCCGACCTGGTCATAGCGATTGCCGATGCCATTAGGAAACAGGCGGCTGGTTGAATTCAGCAAAAGGCGCGCCGACTCGATAGCGCACCCGGAGACAACAACGACGTCAGACAACTGCTCCTGCAAATGGCCGCGCTCGTCGAAATATGAAACGCCGCGAGCACGTCCACGGTCGTCCACAAGGATCTCCTTGACCATGCACTCCGTGCGCAGCTCGCAGTTTCCCGTTGCCAGGGCCGTAGGGATCACGGTGTTCTGCGAACCGTTCTTGGCGTCGACCTCGCAGGCAAAGCCAACGCACCAGCGGCAGCGCATGCAGGGACCGCGACCGTTATAAGGCACGCTGTTCCGCGCCATGGGAATGTGAAAAGGATGCAGCCCCAGGCGCTTCGCGGCAGGCTCGAGAATTTCAAACTCGCGATTCTGTGGCAGCGGAGGCATCGGAAGATCGCGGCGGCGCGGACCACGAAATGGTGTGCCCGAGTAATCGCCGGAGACTCCGATCTCGTATTCGGCCTTGTCGTAGAAAGGCTCCAGATCGTCGTAGGAGATGGGCCAGTCTTCGAGCGAACTGCCCGCCGGCGCGCCGTAGATGGATTTCATCCGGAAATCCTGCGGCATATAACGCCATGCCTGTGCACCGTAGCTGAGCGTTCCTCCGCCCACACACGCGGCATTGTTTTGATATGCACCTTCGCTCGGCAATACGACCTGCGCAGCTCCGGTGGAATCGACGAGCACACGCGGATTGCCTTCGTCCTCCGGTCCAAACGCGTTACCCAGCACGGTGGTGCGCTGGTTGCGCAGGTCGTCCTTGCGGCAATCGTTGGCGGTGTACCACTTTCCGCGTTCCAGCAGTACTACGTTCAGGCCCGCGGTAGAAAGTTCCTTGGCGACAATTCCTCCCGCCGCACCTGCGCCAACGACAACGGCGTTCACGCGCTTCATGATCGCGGACCCTTGGTGAAATCGTATTGCGCACGGCCCAGCAGGGGCGGTTCGCTCAGCCCAACCATGTGCCAACTGACTGCGTCGCGGTTGCCGCCGTGGCGCGGAGAGCCGTAGTAGCCTTCCATCGTATGGTTGCGCACCATGTCGAAAAATTTCCGATCACTCGTTTCGACTGCGGTCACTACTTCTAACTGCTGGCTTGCCGAGGCATCCGCCAGATGGAGGCCGAAGCGCTTCACGCTCTCCGCATCGGCACGCGCGAGGCCTTCGCGATATGCCTTTTGATGACGGCGATAGTGGCGGGTGAGCTGAATATCGATGTAGTTGAGCACGCCCGCCTCAGAGGCGCCGGGGAATTTGTCGGCGGGAATAATCTGATCGCATATTGCCGCGAGGGTTCGCGCGTTGTCTTCGCTCAGGACAGTCCAGGGCATGCGTCGTCCGCTGCAACCGACAGTGAGGCCGGCACCTGCGATGGCACCGACGGCAATGAATCGCCGCCTTGTGACGTCAGTGGTCTTCCTGGTCGATGGCATGTGCGACTACCCAATCGGAAGCCGAGCCGAGACATCCTCGGTCGAGGTGATTTCAGTGGCTTACGGAGATTGGGTTCATGCTCGACCGTGCTCGCAGTCCTTGTCTGTGATGACAGTCACGAGGGGGACAACGTTCCCGATCCGCTACTCTTTCTCTGCCTTGACTATAGGTAACTCGACAAAGCTGGCGTGCGAGGGGGAATGATACACATGCTGTGTCGCCTTCTGATAATCCGCCGGCTTGGCGAATAAAATATTCGGCACAAAGCTCTGGGGGTTTCGATCATAGAGAGGAAACCAGCTTGACTGCACCTGCACCATGATCCTGTGCCCGGGCAGGAAGACGTGGTTCGTTGTGGGCAGCGCGAATCGGAATTGCAAGGGTTCGTTCGACGCAATGGCCTTCGGTGTCGTCAGGCTCTCGCGATAGCGGCCGCGAAAAATGTCCATCGATACTGCGAGTTGATAGCCGCCCATATCAGGATCATCGGCAACTTCGTCTGGATAGACGTCGATCAACTTGACGACCCAGTCTGAGTCTGTTCCGGATGTTGAGGCGATCAGGTTGGCGATAGGCTCGCCGCTAATCCTGACTGGAGCCTTGAGAGGATCGCTGGTGTAGGCAAGCACATCGGTGCGGCCGGAAAACTCGCGTTGGTCATCCACCAGCCAGTCAACCCAGGTTAGATTTGCCGTATACCCGACAGGCTGAATAGGCCGGGCGCGAAACGGGACGGGCTTCGCCGGATCGGAGACATACTCGTCAAATTCCGTCCCATTGGTCGGCGGAGCGAATGCCAGCTTCGAATTGGGCTGAAGGTAAAGTTGCCCCGTCATGAGGGTGCATCCATCGACACATCCTGACGGCCAGCTTTTTAGTTGTTCCCACTTGTTTACGCCCGTCTCATACGCAGTCACGGGCGCCGTAGTCAGCGGAGGTGGGTCGTCCTTCAAATAGTGCGCGAGGAATGGCGATAGAATCTGCTCGCGGAAATATAACCCAGTGTCGCTGCGAAACTTGATCGCCCCAAGCGTAGCGGCGTCATCGATCTCCTGCCCGTGGTGCCACGGCCCCAGCACCAGGAACAATTTGTCATGGTCCTTGTCCAGGGGCTTCAATGCCTTGTAAACAGCGATGGCGCCATAGATGTCTTCTTGATCCCAAAGGCTGTGAACCAGCATGGTGGGAACGGTAAGCGGCTCGTTAGCCAAGACGCGGTCGACGGCCTGCTCGCTCCAGAAACTATCGTATGCGGGATGCTCAGACAATTTCTTCCAGAAGCCGAGCTGATCCATGTTGCGCTGTTTGGCTAGCTCTCCGGCTGAGCCCGCTCGCATATACATGTCGTAGTCGTCGAAGTTGCTGGAGAGCCAATGCGCATCATTCGAGCGCGTGGCCGTCTGCTCGTAGATATACGGCAGGTTTTGCTGGCGAAATGCCCCGTTGTGAAACCAGTCGTCGCCGCGCCAACCGTCGACCATGGGGTTCATTGGGACGACCACCTTGAGGGCCGGATGCGGATGGACAAGCGGCATCAGCGACAGGAAACCGTCATAGGAAATGCCCAGGACGCCGACTTTGCCATTCGTCTCGGGCACATGTTTCACCAGCCAATCGATTGTGTCGTAGGTATCAGTCGATTCATCCACGGGCGTCGGGTTCAGCGGCCCATGGAGGGGCCGGTTCATCACGTAGTCGCCTTCACTACCATACTTGCCGCGAATGTCCTGGACTACTCGAATGTAGCCGCCCGAAATGATGGTCTCCACCGCATTGTCGTAGCCGAAGAGACTGGTCGCCATATGTACGCTCTGAGTGTTGGTTGTCAGCGTTATGGCGTTGTATGGCGTGCGGGTCAGCAGGATTCCAGCGTGCTGCGCACCGGTGGGCACCAGGATGACCGTGTGCAGTTTCACCTTGTCGCGCATGGCGATCATTACGTCGCGGCGCTCGAAATCCATGCCCGCAGTAGGCTGATGGAACTCAGCTGGGGTCTCGCTGGGATAGTTGGGGTACAGCGGTGCTTCCTGCGCGTTCGCTGTTCTCAGTGGTAGGCAAGCAGCCGACAACAGGACGAGGAGCAAAGAATAGTATCTGGCGTTCTGACCCAAGAGCTATCACCCCGGATTGAATAAGACGCGGTAGTGGCAAGCTAACATAAATCGCGGGTTTACCACCGTTAAAACGAATTCGAGGTCGCGGACCACGGTTGTACTGGCGACGTTGCTGAGGCACACTGGATGGCGAATATCGAGTTGGGGAGGGACGAGCATGGATGGCGAGCATAGCGTTGAGTGGAGTAACGACCGACCCAAGGCGGCTACTGCGGCACTGCTGGGAATAGCCGCTGCGATGGCGCTCCTCCACATCTTCACGAACAGCCGCTATGGCTTTCACCGTGATGAATTCCAGTTCCTCAGCGATGCCCTGCATCTCGACTGGGGATTCGTGGCCTATCCTCCGTTGACGCCATTCGTCGAGCGCATAAGTCTTGCCGTCTTCGGGGTCTCTCCAGTTGGGTTGAGACTCTGCTCCGCGCTTGCGCAAGCGGCGGCCATTTTTGTCACTGGCCTGATGGCGCGGGAACTTGGCGGCCGGCGTTTGGCCCAGATAACTGCAGCCCTGGCTGTCGCTCTCTCCCCGCTGCCCATGTTTGAGGGCACGGAGTTTCAATACTCGACCTTTGACTATTTGTGGTGGGTCTTGATCGCATACTTCGTTATTCGCCTTGTCAACACTGACGACCCGCGCTGGATGCTGGCGATCGGCGTGACCGTAGGCATCGGCCTGATGACCAAGTACACAATGATCTTCTTTGTTGCCGGCATTGTGAGCGGATTCCTATTCACGCGCGCGCGCCGCTTCCTGATCACGCCATGGTTCTGGGGCGGAATAGCGCTCGCAGTTTTGATTTTTCTGCCAAATCTTCTCTGGCAGATTCGTCATGGATTCATCTCTCTGCACTTCCTTCAGCACATCCACGTCCGCGACGTCGCCCAAGGTCGGGCGAATGGCTTCGTGCGCGACCAGTTCTTGATTTGCGTGAACCTCTTCGCGGCGCCCTTGTGGATTGCGGGACTGCTCGGCTACCTGCGTGATCGTAAATATCGGCTGCTGGCATGTATGTACATCATCCCCTTTGCGCTTTTTGTGGTCGGCAAGGGCCGCGGATATTACCTGGCCGCCGCATATCCGATGCTGTTGGCGATGGGCGCGGTCGTGGGCGAGCGATGGACTGCTTCGCTGCCAAAGATGTGGCGACGCACGGTTGCGGCGTTGTTCTTCACCGGCCTTGCAGCCTGTGGCTTGTACATCTGCGCACTGATAATACCCCTGGCATCCGGCGGTCCACTGCGTAGCTTCGCATTGCGGAACAACGGCGATCTGCGCGAGGAAATTGGCTGGGATGAACTGGTTCGCACCGTGGCTAGCATTCGGGATTCATTACCACCTGAGCAGCGTGCAAGCGTGGGAGTGTTGGTGGGCAACTACGGTGAGGGAGGGGCGATCGAGATCCTGGGCCCGGCATACGGTTTGCCCAAGCCTATCAGCATGACCAACTCCGCGTGGCTCAGGGGATATCCCGAGCCCCCTCCTTCAACGTTGATTGTCCTCGGCTTTACACGCGAGAAAGCAGACAAGGCGTTCACCTCGTGCCGGCTGGCAGGGCATAACGGGAACTCGGAAGGCATCAAGAACGAGGAGAGTGAGTACCGTCCAGAGGTCTTCGTGTGCGGTGCTCCGCGCCTGCCCTGGCCCGAATTCTGGAAGGAATACCAGTCGTTTGGTTGACAGCAATCATACGTAGGAAGCCGTCAGAGGCAAGCTTGACTCACACCGCCACTCATCTGAGCGGGAAGCGATTCAGCACTTCGTATTGTGCGCCCTCTGGACGTGTGAAGCTCTCGTACAAGCGAAACTCCAGCGCCTCGAATGCCTGGAAGAATGCGGAATCTCTCTTGTCAGATGGCTGAACAGAGAGCCGTCCCTTGAATCGCGCCAACGTAACGTGCGGCGTATAGGCACGCAGCTCTCGCGGAATTCCGCAACGCTCCATCGCGACGTTGACTCGTTCCGCCAGGTTGACCAATGCAGTCGATGGCTTGACGCTGGCCATCAGGATACCGGCATTCGCAAAGACACCCAGGCCAGTGATCTCGACGCGAAACCTGTCGGAGCGGATTGCGGATAGACTCCGCTGAATTTGCTCAAGCAGCCCTTGGGCAACGTTGCCCGGGAAGCTAAGCGTGACGTGCATGTTGCTCGGAGGCGTCCAGCGGGTTCCCTGTGGCATGTCCTGGCTGCGCGCCGCAAGGGATAGTCGCTCTCCAACCGCATTCGGAACGCCAATACCGATGAACAGACGCATCGCAGACAGGATATCGCGGCGGCATGCGGCGGTCGAGGATGCCTCGCTCCGGCGTGCCCCAGCCAAGATTGCTCTTAACATCAGGCCGACTAATCGAGAGCGCTGTCCTTTTTATCCCTGCAGCTTTTATCGTCGTAGAATTGCTGCAATGTCCTCGAGGAACTCCAGATGCACGCTTCTTGGAAGCTCTCACTTGCCTGCGCCCTCATCCTCTGCGCCGTGCCTTCGTTTTGCCAGGCACAGAATGCCGGGTCAGGCCGGCAGGTCATCAACATGCCGCAGTACTCGGTGACGATCGAAGACGGCTTGCCGCCGCAGGTCAAGGTTGCACACGACCACCAGATCGTCTTTCAAATGCCTGTGGTCGCTGGGCTGGCCTCTTCGACAACCGAGGAGAAGCTTAGCGATGTGGCCTACACCATGGAGAAGCGTGGTGATGAGTCGTATGAGCTGAACGTTACGGCCAAGAGTTCGCTATGGTCGAAGCGCAGCTTTCGCTGGCGATTCTTCCCCGATCACGTCGAGTTTCAGCAGTTTGCCAATGGCAAGGGCAAGCTTGGCCGCTGCTACTTCTTTTCGAACGGTATTTCAAATCGTTGGGGCAACGGCACCACCGCCGGTCATTCGTGGACCACGACGGTTTACGCAGATCGCTACTTTGCCCCGAATCCAAACCACGCGAATCAATATGAATTCACCATCGCGATGCCGCAGACACTGGGCTTCAGCCTCGATCAGAAGTCGGGTTCCGATGAGGACTTCCGTCCCGAGCGCATGACCGGCATCTTCGCGCCGCCGCCGCTCTTCCTCGCTTTCCATCTGAACGGCACGTGGACGAGTCTCGGTCTGGGAGCTACTCCGGGCGACTACCAATTCCCTGCACTGGAGTATTCCGGCTCACGCTATGCGGGCGCATCCTTCTACGTGGACTACATGGGTTATCGCAGCGTGGACGGCGACTTCGCATCGCCCACAATTGCGATGCACTTTGCCTACAACCCTCTCGACACGCTCGAGACCTACACCGCTTGGCTGACAAAGAGCGGCTTTGCCACTGCGCATACCTTTCCTGACGTGCTTTGGCATCACCTGCCAATCTTCTGCGGATGGGCCGAGCAGACGATTGAAACCGTTCCTGTCGGCGGCGCGCCAAATAAGATGGCAACCCAGGCGAACTACGAAAAGTGGGTTGGAGTACTGGAAGAGCGCGGTCTTCCGTTTGGCACGATAGTCATTGATGATAAGTGGCAGGCGGCCTACGGGACCTTCGAAGTCGACCAACAAAAGTGGCCGGATCTCAAGGGCTTTATCGCCACGCAACATGCCAAGGGCCGCCACGTATTGCTTTGGGTTCCGGTTGCTGATCCTGACGGACTCCCAGCATCATTGTGCGTCAACTACCAGGGAAAGTGCAGGATCGCCGACGTCGGTAAGCCTGAATACGAGTCCTACTTGAGATCAAAGATCCAGCATCTCGTGAAGGATCTGGGAGTGGACGGCTTCAAGGTTGACTGGGTGAATGATCCGGCAGCCCCAGGCTTGGATCTGACTGGGCCTGCGACCGGCATCGAGTTCGTCCGTCGTTTCCAATCCATCCTCTACACCGAGACGCATAAGTGGAAGCCCGACGCTATGGTGGAGACGCAGACCTCCAATGCCCTCTTCCGCGAATCGTCAGACGTTCTTCGCCTCAACGACATCTGGTATTCGAGCCGGAATGTGCCGGAAATGATGCGGGTGCGCGGGCGCATCGCCAACATCTCCGGTTGGCCCGTGGTCGATACTGACAATGCATCTTCTACCACTTTGAAAAACTGGTGGGAGTATATGCTGGCGCAGCCTACCATTGGCGTGCCTGCGCTTTACTTTGTCACCCGCACAGAGGCCACGCAGGAGAGTCCCTCGCCCGAAGACTGGAAATATCTCGCCTCCATATGGAGGCAATACATCGCGCGGCTGCAGAGTGAGGTTCCACCGGCTGCTGACTTGCATTAGTCTTGTGTGTTCCGGGTTGTGGAGGAGCGTTATGCATCGTCGAGATTTTCTAAACGCAGCTATCGGTGCCGCTGTAATGCAAACCAGTCCTCTTGCGCGGGCTGCTTCTCTTGCAGGATTGAATTCGCCGGAGAGACTGTCTGCATCCAGTGATGCCGCATCGGGCCAATCATCTGCCACGCCGCGCACGCTCAAGCCAATGGCTGTCGGTCTGCTGATCCAGCCCGCGAACGGACCCGAAGAGACAATATCGCGAGTGAAGGATATGGGCTTCACCAACTGTTTCTTCTCGCTGGACGGCTATCTGGGTAAGTACACTCCGGCACTCGCGCGGCAGTTAGGAGACCTGCTGAACAAGTACGAACTCGTGGCCACCTGTGCGGAGGTTGTTCGGCCCGAGCCCTTAGTGTGGGACTTTGTGAATGGGCCTTCCACCATCGGCCTTGTACCGCGCGCTACACGCCAGGCTCGGATAGATGCTCTGAAGCAGACCTCGGATTTCGCCAAGCTGCTGGGTATTCTCCAAGTACAAACGCACTGCGGATTCATCCCTGAAAATCCTAAAGATGCGCTCTATGAGGAAACAGTACTCGCCATTCGGCAGGTGGCGGAGCACTGCTCTGCTAACGGCCAGAACTTCCTTATGGAAACAGGCCAGGAGACTCCGACGACCGTCTCGCGAACCATTCACGATGTGAATGTGCCAAGCTCTCGGCGTGGGGCTGGACACTGCGAATTTGATCCTCTACGGCAAGGCAAATCCGTCGGATGCCGTCGAGATTCTGGGCAAGCATGTGAAGAGCATCCACGCCAAGGACGGGAAGTGGCCCACGGATCCCATGAAGCTTGGTCAAGAAGTGCTCATCGGCTCCGGCCTGGTCGACTTCAAGACGGTCTTAACGCGCCTGTGGGAACAGGGCTATCGTGGCGCCGTCACCATCGAGCGTGAGACTTCCGGCCCGCAGCAAGTCGAGGACGTGAAAAAAGAAAAGGTCTACCTGGAGCGCATCATCGCGAGCGTTCAGTCCAGCCATTCTTAAGGAGCAGATTATCTTGGATAGAAGAGAGTTTCTCGGCACCGCAGCAGCAGCTTCAGGTCTGTTGATCCTGAAGTCCAAGACGGCGTTCGGCTACGAGGCGAACTCCGCCGTGCGACTCGCCCTGCTCGGATGCGGCGGGCGTGGGACCTCCGTCGCCACGTCTTTCGCAAATAACACCACCGCACGCATCGTCGCGCTCGCCGATCTGTTTCCCGATCAGTTGGAGAAGGGTAAGGGATACTTCGATAAGTTGAATGCCTCCCTTGGCTATGCTGGACCTGACCCCAAGCTGATGTTCCGCGGCTACAACGCTTATCAGGAACTAGCCGCGGCCAGCGGCGTAGACGCGGTGCAGATCTCAACCCCACCGTGGTTCCACGTACAGCACCTTGAGGCTGTGGTGAATGGCGGCAAGCATGCCTACTGCGAGAAGCCAGTGGGCGTTGATGTCTCCCAGGCAAACCACGCTCTCGAAATTGGCAAGCGAGTGCAGGGCAAGGTAAGCGTGGATGTAGGTTTCCAGCTTCGCAGTGCGCCACCCTACGTTGAGCTTGTGCGGCGAATCCACGACGGCGCTCTTGGCAAAATCGTGTCGATCGACGCGCACTACAATGCGCCAGCGTCAAAGTATCCTGACCGGCCAGGCGCCTCGCCCGATGAGTTGCGCCTGCGAAACTGGCTATGGGATCGCCAGCTCTCGGGAGACATCCTGGTGGAACAAAACATCCATGTGATCGATATCTGCAACTGGATGCTCCAAAGCCATCCCACCAGCGCTGTCGCCACCGGCGGAAGAAACGTGATCACACACTTTGGAGATTGCTGGGACAACTACCAGGTTGTATTCACCTACCCTGAGAAGGTCCACGTCAGCCTATCTACAACGCAGTTCGGCACCGTGGATTGGTTCGACGTCTCGGAGCGCGTTTTCGGCTCACTCGGGCTTTCTGAGTCTCCCTATTCCGGTCCGGTGCGCATCGTTGGCCAGAACGCGTGGACCTGGACTGGCGATGCTCCGCCAAAAGAGGGGAGCCAGCCGGCTGGTTTCGCGGCCAACGGAGCCTTCTCTGACAATCTTGCTCACGCTGATCAGGAGAAGGACCGTGGATTCATCCAGAGCATTGTGTCCGGGCAGTATCACAACCAGGTGGCGGTGGGCGTTGAGAGCGCACTAAGCGCCATGTTGGGGCGAATGGCGGGCAGGCTGGGCCACGAAGTGACGTGGGAGGAGCTATTGGCCCACGATGAGGTGTACAAGCTCAACATCGACATGAAGCAATTTCGATAGGCCAAGGCAGCGCTTCTCTGCCACTGCCAGCGTTTTAGGGTATATTGATCTCATCAATATGTTGTCCCAGATGCGTACAAATCTCTGGAAAAACAGGGATTTGCAGCATCAGGCAACGCGAGGTCAGCCCTTGGAATCCCATGAGGGCAGTACAATTCGTTTTGGTAACTAGATTGGTGAGGACAACCAGCGACCCTTTGAGCACCCCGCACACTGCGGGCTATACGTCTGGAGTATGACTCGCACTGTCAAGCAATGAGATCTATCGAGAAGGTGTTCTCAACCGCCCGGCAGGATTTTTCGCTACACGGCACGTGGAAGTCGATCATCGTGCGATCGTTCACGCTGGATTCATCGGTTCGCCACGAGCGACCGCGTTATAAGGAGAAGAGAAACATGCCGAAGTTTTTTGAGAACCGTTTTATGGCAAAGGGCTTAATTTCCGCAGCCACCGTTTTTTGTATGATGCTGCCCTTAGCATCGCAGGCCGCAGACGAAAAGGGTGCAGCAGAGAAGGATCGCATGCTGGCTGCGGGCGATGTGATGCACGACGCCCTGTATGGAAACTCTGGGGTTCCGCTATCCGTCCTCAACAAGGCTGAGTGCGTTATCGTTCTGCCTTCGGTGAAGAAGGCCGCATTTATTGTTGGCGCTTCCTATGGCCGTGGCGTAATGACCTGCCGTGGCGGCGCAAATCTGAACGGACCGTGGAGTGTTCCGAGCTTCATGCAGTCAACTGGCGGCAGCTTTGGTTTCCAGGCGGGTGGTCAGGCCACCGATTTCATTCTGCTGATAATGAATGACAAGGGAGCCAGAACCGTAATGAACGGCAAGGTGAAGCTTGGAGGCGATGCCAGCGTCGCAGCCGGGCCGATCGGCAGAGAGGCCGAGGCGGCCACCACCGGAAATATGAGCACGGAAATTCTTTCCTACTCCCACGCTCAGGGCGTTTTCGCTGGTGTTTCTCTCGCTGGCTCGACCTTAGGCGGAGACTTAGACGCCAATGAGAACTTCTACGGAAAGAAACTCGACGCGACACAGATCATCGTGCATAAGGCAGTGCCGATGCCGGCCGAGGCAAAGAAGTTGATCGCTACGCTGACAGCGAAGTCGCCCCACAACACGTCGAAGAAGTAGCTTACGAGCCATCGTTTAAGAAGGTGGCAAAATGCCCTAAATGAGAGTGCCCCGCGGAATCTTCGGATCCGCGGGGCATTTTTGCGCAATACTGAAATTGTCCTCAACGACTTTCAATGCGAGAGCACTGACTCGCGGATTATTAAGCACAAGGAGCATTCAACTTTGGAATCGTCACTATTTTCGCTGAAGGGTAAGACAGCCGTTGTCATCGGCGGCACTACGGGCATTGGACACGCGATCGCTCTGGGTCTGGCAGACGCCGGAGCTGATGTTGTCGCGTCTTCGCGACGCATGGAGCAAGTGGAACACACGGCCGACGAAATCGCCGCCAAGGGCAGTAAGACACTCCGGTTGGCCTCGAACGTGCGCGATCGCAAATCTCTTGAGGCGCTGCGGGATGGCGTGATCGAGAGCTTTGGCAAGGTGGACATACTGGTGAACTGTGCCGGAATTACCAAGCGCGCTCCTTCCGTGGATTTCCCTGAAGAAACCTGGAACGACATACTTGAAACCAACCTCACCGGCACGTTGCGTGGATGCCAGGTCTTCGGCTCGCACATGCTCAGCCGCGGCTATGGCCGGATCATTAACATTGCGTCTCTCTCCACTTTCGTAGGTCTGTTTGAGGTTGCGGCCTATGGCGCCAGCAAGGCTGCTGTAGGCGCTCTCACAAAAACCCTCGCCGTCGAGTGGTCGCGCCATGGCGTACTTGTGAACGCGATCGCACCGGGCCTGTTTCGCACTGACTTAAACGCAGGTCTTCTGGACGGCACCAACCGCGGCCGCGAGTTTCTCACCCGCACTCCAATGGGGCGCTTCGGCAAGACGGAAGAACTCGTTGGCGCAGCAATCTTCCTGGCGTCGGAAGCCGCCAGCTTTGTGACCGGCGAAATCATCGTGGTGGACGGCGGATTTCTCGCGAGCGGTGTCAATCAGTAGCGCTCTCGTTTTGAATCAATGTTGAGTTGCGAATGAAAGGTACCGCATGACGAAGTCGCAAGTTCTGGCGCGCATCCATCAAGTCGGCCTTCTGCCCGTGTTGCGCGCGAGTTCCGTGGAGCAGGCGATCGCCCTGTCGAACGCCATGGAGGCCGGTGGCGTCTCCATAATGGAAGTAACGATGACTGTGCCAGGAGCAATCGAGGTAATTCGACGCCTGGTACATGACGCGGGAGAGCGCTTGCTGGTCGGTGCCGGCACCGTGCTCGATCCGGAAACCGCGCGCTCCTGCATGCTGGCCGGCGCTCAATTCATCGTTAGCCCCTCGCTAAATGTAAAGACGATCGAGATATGCCGCCGATTCGATATCGCAGTGTTTCCTGGCGCGCTCACTCCCACTGAAATCGTGACGGCATGGCAGGCCGGCGCCGATGTCGTGAAGGTATTTCCCTGCAGTGCAGTGGGCGGGGCCAAATATTTGAAGGCCATCAAAGCCCCGCTGCCCCACGTAGAACTCATCCCGACGGGTGGCGTGTCCCTTGCCACGGCGCACGAATTCCTTGAAGCTGGCGCATTTGCATTGGGAGTTGGCGGTGATCTTGTCGATGCGAAGGCAATCGAGGCAGGCAAGCCAGAGATCATCAGCGAGAATGCGAAGAAGTATCTGGCGATTGTGCAGAAGGCGCGCAGCCCCGCATAATCATTTACTTCTGCGTGCTCGGAACTCATCAGCCATCTCGGCTATGGCCCTCTCGTCGAGGAATTCCTCCGCCAATGGAAAGACGGCATTCTCCTCCGTCTGAATGTGCTCCTCGTAAATGTGGCTAAGCTCGCCGCAGTCAGACTTGAGAAGCTCCTGTTGCAACGGAGTGAGAGCTCCATCTACGATCCACGCCTTGTAGAGATGTTCCACTTCTTCATGCAGTCCGTTGGCAAGATGGTGCTGGTGTTCCAACGCAGCAATCTTCTCCAGGTTGTGCGGACCAGCGAAGGCGCGCAGGCGCGGAAAGAGCGAGTCTTCTTCATCGGCACTATGACGTGGCCCAGACTGCTCAAAGTAACGCATCGACGCCTCAATCGCCGAACGCTCCTCGGCCGTGAGGTTTCGGCCTCTCGCCTGCGCCGCTACTTTGCAAAAGATTGCCAGGAATTTCTCGATCCTGCGGTGGCAATCCTTTAGCAAACCAATAGGATCATCGAATCCCTTGTCTGGCTTTGCTCCGATCTGTACTGCCATGGCTCGCCTCCTCTGTGCCTCTGAACAATGCAACGCTACACTCGCGCTCTGCCTGCGAAAGCGACTTGTGTCACTCGCCATCCGCGGAATGAAGCAGCAATGCCATAGCTGAGAAATCGTCTGAGATTGGAGACTGTAGAGCAGCCAACAAGGGAGTTGCAAGAGAATCTGCGAAATTAAATACGGAAATTGAGCTCAGCGAGACCCGGAATAACGCTTCCCCCGAACTTAGTGGCGTGCAAGTTCGGGCCGAAGATGCGCGCCATGCCGCTGAAACAAAGCTGTTTCTCCCTCATCCAGGATGCGGAGAGCATTCATCAAACCAGCTTCAGAGGCCGCTTTACGCAGTCGCTCGAGCGGCTCCTTCATCGGCTCATACGATAGCCGAAAAGTGCCGTAGTGCATTGGAATCATCCAGCGTGCATCAAGATCAACAAATCCCTGCAGCGCGTCTTCAGGACTCGTATGGACGGTTCGAAAACTGTCGGGATGGTAGGCGCCAATCGGCAACAGCGCGATCTGCGGAGCAAGGCGTCTACCGATCTCAGCAAAGCCACTAAAGTATGCGGTGTCCCCCGAGTGATAAAGCGAGTGCTGTCCTCCGTGCAGAACATAGCCACCGAAGCCGCGCTCCGTATCGCGAAAAAATCGCGCGCCCCAGTGCCTTGCGGGAGTACGCGTTACTTCGATGCCGGCGATCCGCGTCGATCTCCAGAGATCCAGCGTCACCACCTGGTCGAAACCAAGATCGTTTACAAGATCCGCCACCCCGACCGGAACTACCACGATGGGCCTGTGCCCATACCGCTTGCGCTGCTGGCGCACGATCCTTCGCAGAGATCGACGATCGAGGTGGTCCATGTGCGCGTGCGTAAGCAGCACCACATCGATGACTGGAAGCTCTTCAAGAAGAATGCCCGGATGACGAAAACGTCGCAGCACAACAATGCGGCTGGAAAAAACCGGATCAATCAGCAGATGGCGCCCGTCCATTTGGACGAGAAAAGACGAGTGCCCGATGAACGTCACACCGAGATCACCTTCCGGGGCAACGATGGCTTCGCGGGCGACACCACTGATGGGGTGAAATGCGGATTCTCGAACCAGCGTACTTAGCTGGCCGAGCTTATTCAGGATTGCTGCGTGGGGAGCTGAGAGCTTCATCTGTCGCCTGCTGATTAGATGCTCGTCGGCCTGCGTGGGAAGCAACTTCTGCCCAACGTGTAGCCCCTCAATACGGAAGCTAACTGACGAGTGGAAGGCGGACAAAGAACTCCGTGCCCTCAGGACTGGACTTGAAATCGATTTCGCCGCGGAACTTCTGCGCAACAATGCGGTGCGCTATGTCCAATCCAAGTCCGGTTCCCTCTCCCGCCGGTTTGGTGGTGAAAAACGGCTCAAATACCTCGGACCAGTGCTTCTCTGGAATCCCGCCACCATGATCCGCCACGCCAACGCATACCTTCTCGCCGTCATTCCATGTCCGCACAGTGATGACGCCTTTTTGCGGAGAGACATCGATGGCGTTGTCGAGAAGATTGGTCCACACCTGGCTCAGTCCAGTGCCTCGGGTGGTCAGCTTCGCTTGCGTAGCGCTGAAGTCCTTATCGATTCGCAATTCCTTGTGCCGAAATTTGTGGGCGAGGATCGTAAGCGCGCCCTGGATGCTGTCGTGAAGATCCACTTCATGCACCACTGGCTGATCCTGGCGCGCATACTTCTTCACGGCCATTACCAGTTCTGAGACTCGGCTTATGCTCTCCTCAATCGTGCCCAGCAGTTGCACGCTCGATACGAGTGAGTCCAGCCAGTTCAATGCGTCAGAAAACTTCCGCGGCTCGAACGCCGAGCGGGCACACTCAAGGCTGGCTGAGCTCAGACCACTGGTAGTAAAAGTTGGCGCAATTTTCCACGCATTCTCGACTCCGGCGTCTTCCAGCCACTGCACCAGGGCTTCCTCAGCATCCGCCTCTTCAAGCGTGCTCACGGCCTGCGGGCGAACAGAAGTCAACGCCTGATCCTGCAGTGCTCGAATGCACTCAAGTTGCATCGGTGTCGGCGCATCTGAGCAAAAGCTCAGGCTCAAAGTCTGCAGACGACCAAGGTTTTCACGCATCTGCGAGGCAGCGCGCTTGGCGGCGGCACCTGGGTTATTGAGTTCATGCATCAGCCCAGCTGCGGCCATTCCGAGAGAGATCAGCTTCTCACGATGCACGGCCTGCGCCTGGTATGCCTGCAGCCTCTCCGCCATGCTGCCCAGCACAGAACGACGCACCTCAGGGCAACGAAACATCAGCTTCCAGAACGTGTCTTCGTTCAGCCGGATCAGCCTGCTTGGCTTGGTCGCTGTGCAGATGATTCGCGGAGCGCGACCAGCAAGCAACGGGACTTCACCGAACGTCTCTCCCGGACCAAGGATACCCATCAACATCCGACTACCGTCCGCCTCAATCTTCTCGCCGCATACCTCGCCCGACACAACAGCCCAATAGGCGCGGTGATCGTCGTCGCGGTGCACAAGTTCCGCGCCAGCATCCGCGTCCACGACTTCCAACTCTTCCAGGCAGGCAACATCCTCCGGGCGTAGCTGCGCGAAGATTGGGATATGTAGCAGGTACTGATATAAATCCCGGGCGTCTTTCTTTTCCACGCGCACCACAGGGCCGCCTTCGCTCATAGCACTAGAACCTCGCGAGATACTGATGAACAAACTGCACGGCGATCGATCCCTCGCCCACCGCTGAAGCGACTCTCTTCACCGAGCCATGCCGCGCATCGCCTGCCGCGAATAACCCCGGCGTACTCGTCTCCAGCAGAAAGGGGTCGCGCTCTTCCTTCCAGAAACCGGGCAGCTTTCCGTCAACCTTCATATCGCCGCCACAGAGTACAAAACCGTGCGGGTCGCGCAGCACCTGCTGGGGAAGCCACTCGGTCTTGGGAGCCGCGCCGATAAAAATGAACAGCCCGGAGGCGGGAATTACCTGTTCCCCCGCCGGTGTGCCCAGCCGCAAAGCTTCCAGCCGCTCCCCGCCAATCGCCTCCAGCACCTCTGTATTCACCAGCACCTCGATATTCGATGTGCCAGTAATCTGATCGATCAAGTATTTCGACATGCTTTTTTCCAGCGAGTCGCCCCGCACCAGCATGGTCACCTGACCGGCATACTTCGAAAAGTACATCGCGGCCTGTCCCGCTGAGTTAGCTCCTCCAACGATGAAGACCTTTTCGTCCTGGCAGGAACGCGCCTCCACCAGCGCGGCGCCGTAATACACGCCGCGACCGGTCAGTTCATCGGCGCCCGGCACGTCCAAACGACGGTAGTTGACGCCGATGGCCAGCAGCACCGCGTGGCTCGACACTTCGCGTCCATCCGCCATCTTCACGAAGTGGTAGCCGTTCGCAGTTCGTATGCCCATAGCGCACTGCGTCAGGAACTCCGCACCAAAGCGGGAGGCTTGAACAAACGCTCGACGTGCCAGGTCAGATCCGCTCAATCCGGCGGGAAAGCCAAGATAATTCTCAATCCGGGAACTGGAGCCGGCCTGCCCCCCGGGCGCCTCCGGTTCGATCACCAACGTGCGCAAGCCCTCCGAGCAGCCATAGACGGCAGCCGCCAAACCCGCCGGCCCCGCCCCAATCACGACCATGTCATAGACATCCTTCGTGGCCTGGGTGCTAAGTCCCACCTTTCCCGCCAACTCGGTCTGCGTCGGCTGCACCAGGGACGAACCATCAGGAAACAAAACTGCCGGCAGCTTCCTGTCGCTCAGCTTGAAAGTGGCCAGCAGCGACCTCGCCTCTTCGCTGTCCTCGGGGTTCAGCCAGATGTAGGGAATCTGGTTGCGAGAGAGAAAATCGCGTACCAGGTGATCGCTCAGCGACCACCGGGGACCGATCACGCGAATGCCCTCGAAAGCGGGCTTATAGTGCTGGTTCCATGCCTCAAGGAGGTCATCAAGCACCGGATACAACTTCTCTTCCGGGGGATCCCAGGGTTTGGTCAGGTAGTAGTCGATCCGGGCCGTGTTGATGGCCTTGATCGCCGCTTCTGTATCCGCATATGCGGTAAGCAGCGCTCGCTTGGCCTCGGGATACACGAGAGCGGCCCGCTGCAGAAAATCGACCCCCGTCATGCCGGGCATGCGTTGATCGGAAAGAAACAGCGCAACCGCTTCCCCGCGCTGTTTCAGCTGGTCGCAGGTGTCCAGCGCAGCCTGCCCCGAGGCCGCGCGCAGCACACGATACGTCGCCCCATACTGGCGCCGCAGATCCTGCACCACCGCCTCAAGGACACTAACGTCATCATCGATCGCCAAAAGAACAGGCTTCCCCATATTCCTCCAGTGTATGACCGATCGTCCCGGGACGAAAAGCTCCCTCCATCCTATCCCGACGGAAAGATTGATCGCACAGATCTCGATCTGTCGAATCCGGTAACTACCGTGTTGGCGCGGCTCACGCGGGTAAGCCACATCCTTGCAATATTGGATGACTGGTGGCGGCCAAGGAATCGTACTCAGTGTCCCATTCTGCGACAATCTGCGGTCAAACGTGGCGCTCTGCCGATATACGGTCTATGGATGCGGCGGAGGGGGAGCCTTCGAGAGCGCTCGCCCCGGTTGAGGTGGCATGGTTTCGCGCGGCGATGGGGAAGGAGGGACAGCGAGTGGATCGCAATTATGGCGTAAGATCGGTCGAAGTCACACATATATCGACAGGAGCTACGGGGTCACAAATGCAGAAGATCATCCTTGGCGATTCGCAGGCAATCTTTCGCGCCGGAATGGCCAAGGTATTAGCGGTGGAAGAGAACTTTCGTATCGTCGCTCAATGCCCTGATCTTGAGCATCTCATTCACGCGATGCAGACTCTGCCCGCCTCGGTCATTCTGGTGGCTGCCAATCTGCGGCCTGATTTTGGCGCTGTGCTCGACCATGCCCGCAGAATGAAGGCCCACACGATTATCATCGCAGAAAACAGTGATTCGGCGGAAGAGTACACTTCGCTCGGCGCACACGGCGTGGTCTATCGCAATATCAACGGGCCGGCACTGGTGGACTGTCTGCGCAGCGTTATCAAGGGAGAAACGTGGGTTCAAGCCACCGCCGCTTCTCTCGAAAGCGCACTGGACGATATGGTGGGCCAAAGGGTGCGCGACCGGCTGACGCCCAAGGAATTGAAGATCGTTGCGCTGATTGTGCAGGGCTGCAAGAACAAGGAAATCGCAATGCGGCTTGGTACAACCGAACAGGTCATCAAGAATTATCTGCGCAGCATCTACGACAAGACCGGTGTCTCCGACCGCCTGGAACTGGCCCTCTTCACGATCCACCACCGCACGCTTGCTGAGGCCGCCGAAAAAGCGGTGAACGCGATGCAGATGCTTCAGGGAGCTTGAATCGACACGGTAAGGAGAGTTCTTGCTAATAAAGGCGACTGCCTGCCAGCCCTCAGACGTCGCTATGCGCCTGCGCACCCCGGCTCTTCAGTAACGCATCCACAATCTGAACCAGCTCACCGGGATTGACTGGCTTCTCAAGATAAATATCGGCGAAGGGCTCGTAGCCGCGGAGTGCCTCCGCCACATACCCCGACACCACGACCACGGGAACACCAGCACCATGTTTGGCCGTTTCCAGCAACGAGTGGCCGTTCTGTGCGCCCAATCGCCAGTCCGTCACAATCGCATCGAACTTCTGCTCGCGCAATTTGAGAATCGCGTCTTCTGAAGAACCACTCGACACGACTTCGTGGCCCGCACGCTCAAGTATCTCCAGCTTCAACGAAAGAGCAACTGGCTCGTCATCGACACACAGGATCTTTGCCACTGAACGGCTCCATTCAACTTGAAGCGTCAGAACCTGACTCTTTGTGAAAGTACCACACCCGGGCTCGTAACCGGCAACGATCTCCCCATCCGCCTACTGCAACTTTTCGGCAACCGATTTGGCCTGGGTAAAGAGATAAAGGTAGTCGGGCCCGCCGGCCTTCGAATCTGTGCCGGACATGTTGAACCCACCAAAAGGATGTGCGCCTACCATTGCGCCCGTACACTTGCGGTTGAAGTAAAGGTTCCCTACATGGAACTCCTGCCGGGCCCTGTCAAGCCTCTCCGGTGACGAAGAGAAGAGCGCTCCTGTAAGACCGTATTCTGTGTTGTTCGCTATTTCCAGCGCATCATCAAAGTCCCGCGCCTTGATCAGGGCCAGCACCGGACCAAAGATCTCTTCCTGGGCGATCTTCGCGTCGGGCGCAACATCGGCAAAGATTGTCGGCTCAAGGAAATAACCTTGCTCCGGCGTCTCCATCGCATGGCCGCCCCAAATCAGTCGCGATTCCGCCTTGCCGGCCTCTATATATCCAAGCATCGAATCCAGCGCCGCCTTGTTGACGACCGGTCCCATGCTGGGATTTGTTGTTGGATCCCCGACCTTCAACTCCTTGACGCGCTCTCCAATCCGCTCCACGAAAACATCGTAGATATCGGATTCCACGATGGCCCGCGAACACGCAGAGCACTTCTGCCCGCTGAATCCAAAGGCCGAAGCTATGACTGCATCCACGGCAATATCCACATCGGCATCGGCGCAAACAACGATGGAGTCCTTGCCGCCCATCTCCAGGATCGTCCGCTTGATCCAGATTTGTCCCGGCTGAGTCTGTGCGGCGAGCGCGTGTATGCCCAGGCCAACATCCTTTGACCCGGTGAATGCAATAAAACGCGTCTGCGGATGCTCCACAATTGCGTTGCCAAAGGTTGCACCCGAACCCGGGCAAAGGTTCACAACGCCGGGCGGCATGCCCGCCTCTTCCAGCACATCCACGAAACGCGCTGCGATGGTTGGAGAGTCGCTGGATGGCTTCAGCACCACGGTGTTTCCGCACACGATGGCGGCCGCCATCATGCCCGCCATAATGGCGAAGGGGAAATTCCACGGAGAAATCACCGCCCCTACGCCCAACGGAATATAAAGCAATTCATTGCGCTCGCCGGGATATTGGATTGGCGTGGTCGCGTGCGACAGACGCAGGGCTTCGCGCGCATAGAACTCAAGAAAATCTATGGTCTCGGCAACATCCGCATCTGCCTCAGCCCAGTTCTTGCCCACTTCATAGGTAAGCCACGCACAGAAGGTGAACTTTCGCTCTCGAACAATCTCCGCGGCGCGCAGCAGCAGTGAGAC
This sequence comes from uncultured Acidobacteriaceae bacterium, assembly GCA_963849505.1. Lineage (GTDB taxonomy): Bacteria > Acidobacteriota > Terriglobia > Terriglobales > Acidobacteriaceae > JANXZS01. The sequence goes on from CAWKHY010000006.1 coordinate 28,246, forward strand.
GCGTTCCTCGACAGACACGCGCTTCCAGCTGTCAAAGGCCTGCAGCGCAGCCTTCATGGCAAGCTCTGCGTGTTCTGCGCCTGCCTTCTGGTGAACGCCCACCACTTGTGCGGGACGCGCAGGGTTGAGCGACTCGATCTTGCCCGTAGTGTGGAGGCGTTCGCCGCCAATCACCAGTGGGTACTCGTGCCCCAGCATATCCGCTACGTGATCGAGCGCCCGCTGCATATCGTGCGAGTTGTCGCCGTCACGAAAGTTCGTAAAGGGCTCGTTGCGGAACTCGCCTTTGGGCTTACGCGGCAAAATGATGGTTGTGCTCGATGTGGTTACCATAACCCCCGTAGTGTATCGCCATGAGGGCTTCTATGGACAGACTCCCCCATTTAGAGAGACTGCAATATTCCGGCGACACCAAAACAACATCACCCGAGCCACCAGGAATCGGACGGCAGGGTGTGCCACGCCATATCCTGCCAATTCAATGTCTTCCCATTCATCCTGGCGGGGACGGCGGGAATATCCGCTACGATCCCGCGGTTATTTTCTCGGTCTGCTCCGACATCTTCGCCGTGCGCTCCAGCTTGTCCCAATTGAAAGGCCGGCCGTCGATGGCGCGCTTCAGCGTCTTGAACAGCACCAGCGAGAACAGTTGCCTGTAGGCAAACCGCTGCAGCCAGATATGGAAGAGCAGCCACCCATCTCCTTTGTTTGCCGGATGCCGGCGCTCGAGCGAGAAAGCAAGGCTGGATGTCACAAAATCGATCACCAGGAAGGTGAGGAAGTACACCAGCAGTTTTTCAAAACTCGAAGCACTTGCCGCCGCCGGATGGAAGTAGCGGTCCACCGCAAAGTGGAGACACCCCGCCACGAACATCAGGTCAATGAACGGAGATACCAGTGGCAGCAGCATCTGGAAGATCAGAATATTCGGCAGCGCAAATAAGCCCATCGCACGATGCCGCAGGAAGGCACGCCGATGTTTGAAGATGGCTTGCAACGTTCCGAATGACCAGCGGAATCTCTGCCGCATCAGGCCGTTCGCCGAGATGGGCGCTTCGGTGAAGGCCAGTGAGCGATCTTCATAGATCACCTTGTAGCCCTGCTCCAGCAGGTTCATGGTCAGATCGGCATCCTCGGCCACGGTGTTCACCGGATAGCAGCCGCCCTTTAAAACTGCCGCTGTACGCCACGCCCCAATCGCACCCGGCACCACAGTCACCACGTTGAACAGATCCAGGGCGCGCCGCTCGAAGTTCTGGCTGGTGATGTATTCCAGGGCCTGCCAGCGCGTCCAAAGATTTACGCGATTGCCTACCTTGGCATTGCCCGCTACCGCTCCAACCGTGGGATCAATGAAGTGCGGCACCAGCTTCGAAACAGCATCGGTGGCGATCACCGTATCGGCATCGATGCCGACGTAGAAATCCTCTTCGAGATTGTTGAGCGCGAAGTTCAGGGCCTCCGCCTTGCCCGCGTTCGGCTTGCGCAAAACCGTCAGCTTGCCCTGCGCAATCTCCTCAGGATAAGCCTCCCGCGCAACTTCGAAGGTGCGGTCCCTCGATCCGTCGTCGATCACAATTACGCGCAAATTGGGGTAGTCGGAGTTGAGCACAGAACGAATGGTGCGGACAATCACCTTCTCTTCGTTGTAACTCGGAATCAACACGGCTACGCGCGGAAGGAAGTTCGAGGTGTCAGGATACTTGCGCGTGCGCAGCCGGTCGATCAACGCGAATACGCCGACAAGGACCAGGCGGGCGCTCATCAGCACGTCACCTACAAAGAATACCCACACCACGAAATGCCCAAAGAAAGCGAAGAAGAAGAAGGCAATCGAATCAATTCGCGCCTGCCACTTCTCCGGCTCGGAGAGAGGCGGCATTACCTCTGCCGTCGTCTTGCCCATCAGGTTGGAGACGGGAACAATCTCATACCCCTTCGAACGCAACGTATCGATCAGGACTGGGAGAGCCTCGATGGTGGTCTGGCGATCTCCTCCACCATCGTGCAACAGGATGATGCTGCCGCGAAACTGCGGCTTGTCCTTCATGACAGCCAGTTGGGCCAGAACGCTCTCGCTGATCTCCTGCGCGGTCTTGCGAGGGTGCTCATCCCAATCACTGGTATCGATCTTGTCGCCAACGATTGTGTATCCGTAGCCCTGGATGCGATCTGCAGGCTCCGCCTGGTCGTCGGTATCGGGTTCCTGGTCGATGGAGTAGGGCGGCCGAAAGTACAACGGCTGAATGCCGAGTTTGCTTGCAAACAACCGCTCAGTCAGATTGAGTTCGAGATAAAGCTGCCGCGGCGAAATCTCACTTATGTCGGGATGCGTGAATGTGTGATTGCCGATCTCGTGCCCCTCGTGCACGACGCGCTTCATCAGGCCAACGTTCTCCTCGGCCTGGGCGCCAATCATCATGAACGAGCCCTTCACGTTCTTGCTTTTCAAGATGTCGAGAATCTTCGGCGTCCATTTTGGATCGGGCCCGTCATCGAAGCTGATGGCCACCTTCTTCTCGTGGTAGCCATACTGTTCCACCGTGTAGGAGTGTGGATACACATCCATGTGCTCGTCAACGATCAGACGGCGATCAAGGTTAGTCAGGTCGCTCTCCGGCGTCTCCATCTCCACCGTACGAGATCCTGAACTCGGCCGGCCAATGATGCGTATGATGTCGCCCTCACCCTCCGTATCCACGCCATGCCCGGGCTGTACCATACTCAGAGCTTTGGGAGAGTCTTTGCTGCTGGGCTTGTCCCACACCGCCCATATCGAGCGGTCCTCTGAGCCAAGCCGCCACAGCGCAAAGGTCTGCAACCCCAGATCACGCGCTCCTCGAAGCTGATTCAGAGCGGTAACGCCGTCGAGAAACCAGACCTGGTGACGCACCTTACTGTCTTCATCGTCATAGGCGAAGTGCGCGTTCAGGTTGTTGTCTTCCAGCGTGATATCGGCATCGGCATCGGCTGCCAGCTGCCATACATCCTGCACATTCAGCACATCCACGCCCAGGACCTTCGGCTTCTTCCTCTTGTCCTTGGGGATGGACATGGTCCAGTCGTACCCATAGTTGCCGAGCGCACAGATGATCTTTTCCTTGGGGACGAGCTTCATCACGCGCTGCAGATTCGCGATGAACCAATCCTGACCAGCAATAGGACCAGGCTCACTCTCCGTCTCGTGCTGGTCATAGTTCATCAGCAGGATCGCGTCGCTGTTCGCCGCCAGAAACTTCAGTTCGTCATCGCTGGCACTTACGCCGGTATTCACATACAGCTTCAGCTTCCTCGCGTGCAGACGGCTGTACAGGCCACCGATGAAGGCCTGGTAGCCGTCCTCGGCGTCGTCCTGTACCTCTTCAAAGTCGAGTGAGATTCCTCGATACACCGGAAATGCCTGGAGAAATTGATCGGTCTGATCGAGCAGCGCGTTGCGCCGGACCGGGTCCTTCAGCACCTCGCCTATCCCGTCATCGAAATTCTGCTTGGCGGTGCTGTAATTGCTCATCAGCGGAAAGATTTCCGTATCTTCCTTTGCGTCCTGGATGACACGTTTTACCTTGCCCTGCTGGTCTACATCGTGCGCTCCGCGCGAATCCACAACATCGAATGGCCGGTTGTCGAGCGTCACGCCACGCAGTTTTCCGTCAGGCACTGACACAAACAGCCATTCAGGAAATAGAAGATCTATCTGACGAACATGCTCCTTGAGCGATGAGTAGCTCGCCGGGTCATCCTGCACATAGTATGCAGCGCGCACACCTTCACCCGTGTTCAAGGGAATGTCAGACGGTTTGCGGTTGGTATGGCGGCGGGCTGGCCTGGTTCCCTTGCCTTTTATTGGCCCGGTGTTCTCGTGCAGAGCCTTATAGTTCCGCTTGGGCTGCGGCAGCAAGAGTTCCGGCAACGCCTGGCGGCGCAGCACATTCAGAAAAAACATCGCCAGCACCACCGTGGAAATCACAGCAGTGACATCGAGAATGCGTCTCAGGCGCTTCCAGCGTTTGCGCTGAGGATCGTAAAAGATCTGCGGGCTCATCTTGTCAGAAGAACTTCATCTCCAATTCGCCAAATCAGGGGCCGTTTTTCCCCGGAGTCAGACTTGCTCGCGCGCACATGCCGCACGTTCCTTAGTATCATTCATTTCCATGCACGTTGCTAACTCCCGCAAAGTCATTCTTTTGCTAGTAGCGCTTCTGGCGGGACTTGCGCTCCGGCTCTGGTTTCTCCGCAACTTTGCCCAGATCGAGGGCGATTCCCTGCTCTATGGGGACATCGCCAAGAATCTTCTGCAGCATGGCATCTATGGCCGGACTCTCTCCGGCGTCGTGGAGCCTACCCTCATCCGTCTCCCCGGCTATCCGCTCTTCCTCGCCGCCTGCTTTCGCCTCCTGGGCATGGAACACTATCGTGCCGTGCTCTACGTGCAGGTGGCTGTCGATCTGGCCTCATGCCTGCTGATAGCTGCCTTTGTCCGTCGAATCAGCGGCGAACGCCAGGCCTGGATCGCTCTCTACCTCGCTGTCCTCTGTCCCTTCACCGCAAACTACACGGCAAACGCAATGGCCGAGACGCTATCCGTCTTCTGCGTCGCGCTGGGACTCTACGGAATGGCACGGCTCCTGCAGCAGCCAGGGCCGCTCGCATTGGGGCTACTCGCCTTTGCCTTCAGCTTCGCTGCCCTCCTGCGGCCGGATGGAGCACTTCTGGCCATCGCCTTCTGCCCAGCAATCGTGATCTACGGCGCCCGTCACAGATTCGGCAAAGCCCTCTCCAGTGCCGACGCCTTTCGCCGTTCCATCCGCTACGCGCTCATTGTCGGATTGCTCTCAATCGTGCCCTTCGTTCCATGGACGCTGCGAAACTGGCGGACATTTGATGTCTTTCAACCGCTGGCGCCACGTTATGCCACCGATCCGGGTGAGTTCACAGCACCCGGCTTCCAGCGCTGGGTCAAGACCTGGTGCATCGATTACGCCTCGACGTACGAGATCTATTGGAAGATCGATAACGAGCCGCTCGACGTCCACAACTTGCCCTCCCGCGCATTCGATTCACCCAGCCAGTTCGCCGCCACCGAGGCCATCTTCCGCGAACATAATCGCAATCTGTCGCTCACGCCCGAACTGGATGCACACTTCCAGGCCCTGGCTGATCAGCGTGTCACAGGCCACTGGTTCCGCTACTATCTCTGGCTTCCGGCCGCCCGCATCGCGAATATGTGGCTGCGACCCCGCGTAGAGGACCTGCCCATCGAACTGCGCTGGTGGCAATACTGGCTGCACCATCAGGAGTCGTACCGGGTCTTCGCCTATGAGGCGCTGGCCCTCGCCTACCTGGCAGCCGCGCTGGTCGGCCTGTGCAGGCGCCCTCCGTTCGCGGGAGCCATGTTGGCATACATCGTGCTGCGATCGCTGCTGCTGGGCACCATTGAAGCGCCAGAGACACGCTACACGCTCGAATGCTTCCCCATCATCATCGCTCTGGCCGCAATGGCATTCGCGCCGCGTTCCCGTCCTACTTATGAATTACCTGTGTCCCCGGCTCGGTCTTGAGAGTGAAGAGGTCCGCGCTGATCTGGGTGTTGTAGCGGATGTTGTGGTACGACGCGAGTCGGTAGTCCCCGGATGGCTCGAAGAACTGCTGCTTCAGCGAAATCGCACGCGCCGGATCCACCCAGATCGTGACATGGCTGAAGGTCTGCTTAACGTTGGCCTGACGCGGCACCAGGTCCAGCTTGGCCGTCTTGACGCCGTCAATCACCTCGTCGCCCAGGTAGGTGATCGCCCAATTCTTCTCCAGCTCCGCCCCGCTGCCGCCAAATCCCAACGTCAGAAAGCTCTCGTATTGCGAACGATTCGCTCCCGCTGAGAAGACCGTTACCTGCTTGATCTTTGGCTGGTAGAACTGCAGTGTTCCGTTACGGTAGAGAAGATCCTTAGGCTCGGGCTTACCGTTCAGTTCCTGGATCCGGGCTACCATCTCCGTCTCGCTGCCCTCACGCCGAAATGCAGTGCTGCCCTTCTGCACATCTTTGTCCTGCACCACGAGCTGGAATTGCACCCACTCGAAGTCCGCCTGCGCGTTCTTGAAATTCTTTGCCGCGACGTCCATCTGTCGCAGGATTGGGTTCACGTCACCGGCACCCTGGGCGCGACTGGCAACCGGACTCAGCACCAACGCGGAAACCACGGCAACGAGCGACACTCTCAATAGTTTTGCTGGCATATTTTTTGAATTAATCCTTTATCGGTGCGCCCAGACTTTATAGGAGGTGATTCTTCCGGCGGCGTTCTTCTCCGCCTCGTAGCGATCGATCACCACGTCGCCGGAGATCGGCGCGAGCGCGTCCTTCAGCGCGGCCTTCTCTTCACTCGACGACTGCTTCACCTGGTCCGCGTTCACCTCGTAGATGAACCCGTTCGCGCCGTTCGGCCTCACCAGCACTTCGGCGGAGGCGAGGTCGCGAACCACGGGATGATCGTGAAAATTTATAAACCTCGGCGAAAGAAAAATGAAAGCGAGGATCAGCGTGACCATCACGTCGTAGTGGAAGCTGCCGCGCGAGTATGTCCAGAAAAAATAGCTCTTCAGAATGCGACCCATCGATTCTCTTCTCCGCCTTGCAGCCGGCGTTCTCTAGGAAGCCCGCCGCTCAATCTTTGTTGCCCCGCCCATGTAAGGCACTAGCACGTCAGGAATTCGCACTGTGCCATCAGCCTGCTGGAAGTTGTCGAGAATCGCCAGCCACGTGCGCCCAACAGCGAGCCCGCTGCCGTTGAGCGTGTGCAGGTATTCCGTCTTTCCCTTGCCCGCAGGCCTATAGCGAATATTCGCGCGCCTTGCCTGGAATGCCTCGAAGTTCGAGCAGGAGGATATCTCGCGATAGGTGCCCTCCTCAGGAAGCCATACTTCAAGATCGTAGGTCTTGGCAGGAGGAGAATCCCGTATCCGCCGTACAAAGCAGCACGCGGCGATAGGGCAGGCCAAGAGCTTCCAGGATTGCCTCTGCGTTAGCGGTCAGCTTCTCGTGCTCCGCCTCGGAATCCTCGGGCCGCGTGAACTTCACCAATTCCACCTTTTGGAACTGGTGTTGGCGAATTATTCCGCGCACATCTTTTCCGTAAGACCCGGCCTCGGAGCGGAAGCAGGCTGAATACGCCACCAGCGACGTGGTCAGCTTCGACTCATCCAGAACCTCGTCGCGAAACAGGTTCGTAACCGGCACTTCAGCCGTGGGAATCAACCAGTGATCGTTGTCGCGAAGAACACCCGGCTTGTAGGGCTCACCATCGTCGCAGCGAAATGAGTCCTCGGCGAACTTCGGCAGCTGTCCTGTGCCGTACATGCTCTTGCTGTTGACGAGAAACGGCGGCAGCACCTCGGTGTATCCATGCACATTGGTGTGCATATCGAGCATGAAGTTGGCCAATGCCCGCTCCAGCCTCGCACCTTGACCCCAATAGAGAGCAAAGCGAGCCCCGGAGAGCTTGGCCGCCCGCGCCAGGTCCAGTATCCCCAACTCCTCACCCAGCACCCAGTGAGGCTTTGGCTCAAAATCGAAATGCGGCTTGCCGCCCCACGTCTTGACTACAACATTGTCCTTCTCTGAGGCGCCTACCGGGACGCTGGCATTGGGCAGGTTCGGGATGCGCTGCAGGATCGCCTGCATCTCCAGCTCAGACGCTGCTGCCGATGCCTCCAGCAACTCCACGCGCTCCTTCAGGGCCCGGGTCTCCTCCATCACCTCAGAGGCGTCCAACCCCGCCTTCTTTTTCCTCGCCACGTCTCTGGCTCAATGCGTTGCGCTGCGCCTTCACCTGTTCGGCTTCGGTAATCCGTTCGCGGCGCCGCAGATCCAGTTCCTTGAAGTCCCCCAGCAGCGTCGACGGATCCTGCCCGCGCTCACGCAGCTTTGCTTCCACCAACGCCAGATTGGCTCTAACAAACCCAAGATCAAGCATAAGCATCTAGTTTACTACTTTGGCGGGCGCGCCTTCCCCAGCCGGCCAATGCTTTTCTTCAATGCTTGATACCATATATTCAAGTCCGCTCCTGCAATACCGGGAACACCTATGCCAAAGATCAAGCGCCTCCCGACCCTGCTGTTTGCCTGCCTGCTCGCGCTTTTGTTTACCGGGCGATCATTCGCGAGTGCCTACGACGGCAAGCCAAAACTGGTTGTGATCATCGTCATCGACCAGTTCCGCGGGGACTACCTGGAACGCTATCGCGCCGACTTCAAAGGCCACGGATTCCGCCTCTTTCTCGACCGCGGCGCTTACTTTCCCGATTGCTATTACGACTACGCAAACCTCTTTACCGCTCCCGGACACGCAACCATCGGCACCGGAGCCTACACCGACGGCCACGGCATCGGCACAAACGAGTGGTGGGATCTGAACCGCAACAAGCAGCGGCAGGTCAGCTCGGTGGAAGACGAACGCTATCGGCTGGTGGGGCTGCCTGAGACCGCGGCCCCTTCCAAGCCGGAAGACCCCGCTGACAAGAGCCCCTCCTATCCCATAGGAGCTTCGCCCCGCAACCTGCGAGCCTCCACCGTGGGCGACGAGCTTCGCCTGGCCACGCAGGGACAGGCGCACCTCTTCGGCATCTCTCTCAAGGATCGCTCAGCCATCCTGCCCGCCGGCGCCACGGCAAATGCGGCCTACTGGATCGATCCGGCGTCCGGCCACTTTGTAACCTCCACCTTCTATCGCCCTCAGCTTCCAGATTGGGCGACTGCGTTCAACACCGGAGGCCGCCCCGAGCAGGCATTGAAAGACGCCAACGCCACAGCAGCCAACAAGTTCTACGACGAAGTAGGCCGTACGCCGGCTGCGAATGCCTATGAGCTGGACTTCGCCCGCGCGCTGATCAAGGGTGAGCAGTTGGGCAAGCAGGCCACAACCGATATGCTCACGATCTCCCTCTCCGCAAACGACATTCTGGGCCACCAGGTCGGCCCGGACTCGGCCTCGGAGAAGCTGATGGTCGGACGGCCTCGACACCGACCTCGATAGCTTTTTCACCTGGCTGGACAAGAACGTGGATGGGGGACTGGCAAACGTCTGGATCGCACTCTCCGCAGACCATGGAGTGGCCCCTATCCCAGCCGATGCAGCCAAACTGGGCCTGAATGCCGCCGTCATCGACATGACACGCTTCTCAGCGGCATTGAACGACGCCATGAATCTGAAGTTTTCGCCCGGCGAGAAGGTTGACTACCTGCTTCCGCGTCAGGGTCTGCCCTACATCGCCCTTAACCGGCCCGCGTTCGACCGCGCCGGCATCAACGAAGTCGAGGCCGAGCAAGCCATTCAGGACGCAATCCAGCCGGCGGTAGCGGAAATGAGCAAACCCCGCGACCAGGCAGATACTCCCCAGCCAAACCCGGGAGATCCCGGTTTTAAGCCATCCGAAACCCGCCTGCCACCCCAGCCCGTCATCGTGCGCTCCTACACCCGAGAGCAGCTTGCCGCCGGTCAGTATCCCACCTCGGAATTCGGCTTGATGCTTGCCCACAGCTACACCACCAACGGCGGATGGTACGTCATGGTTGTACCGCAGGCTTACCAGATGCAAGCGCTGGGCAAGACGACCGCCACCACCCACTTCAGCCCCTGGTCCTACGACCGGCATGTGCCGCTGGCCTTCTTTGGGGGCCCCTTCGCGCCCGGCGTCTACCACGGACGCGTGGCACCTGTAGATATGGCTGCCACCCTGGCTTCGCTGCTGGGAGTAAATCAACCATCGGCATCGATTGGACGCATCCTGACCCAGGCATTGCGACCGGTGCCCCCTACACCTCCTGCACGCGCCACGGCACATAAACGCGCCGCGGCACATCAATCCACCTCCCCTGAAAGCCAGAAAAACCAGTGAAGCCAGATATGCACGTCCAGTTCGCGGGCCTCAAGCTCACGAACCCGATCATTGCCGCCAGCGGGACCTTCGGTTACGGCATCGAATTCGAAGACATTGTCTCCCTCGAGAGCCTGGGCGGCCTCGTTACCAAGGGATTGTCGCGGGAGCCCATGGCCGGAAACCAGGCGCCTCGGATCATCCAGACCGCCTCCGGAATGATGAATGCCATCGGCCTGCAGAACATCGGCGTTGAGGCCTTCCTCGAAAAGAAGCTGCCGCCCCTACGCAGCTATCCCACCTGCGCCGTCTTTGTGAATGTCTTCGGCTATACCATCGCCGATTATGTTGCCGTCATCGACCGGCTGAATGCCGTCGACGGCATCGCCGCATACGAGCTCAACGTCTCCTGCCCTAACGTGCACGAGGGTGGACTGGTCTTCGGCACCGACACCAGGATGCTGGGTGAACTCGTCAGCCGGGCAAAACTCAAAGCTAACCGGCCCTTGATTGTGAAACTCTCCCCTAACGTGACGTCCATCTCTGAGATGGCCCGCTGCGCTGCCGAGGCCGGCGCCGATGCCCTCTCGCTGGTAAACACCTTCATGGCCCTGGCCATCGACCCCGAAACCCGGCGACCGCGCATGGCCAATGTCACCGCCGGACTCTCCGGCCCAGCCATCAAGCCCATTGCCGTCAGGATGGTCCATGAGGCCTCGAAGGCCGTCTCCATCCCCATCCTGGGCATGGGAGGCATCATGACCGCCGAGGACGCGGTGGAATTCATGCTGGCCGGGGCCACTGCCGTGCAGGTAGGAACCGCCAGCTACGCCGATCCCCGCGCAGTAGAGCGCATCGCAAAAGGGCTCGAGCACTGGTGCCGAAGCCACGACGTAAAGGCCGTCTCAGAGTTGACCGGCGGCATGCTCCTCGACAAGGCTTAATCCAGCAAGCGACATCCTTCCGCCGCCAAAAGAAGGCCTTCGCTCGCCCGAAAAACACAGATTTTGCCTGATCAACCACCCCTGAGCTGCCGAAGAACAGGGGGATGCCTGTGTTCTGCGGTTCCCCATGCGAGTAGAACGAACCTCCGCGATTTCCAGCGCGCTTCCCTTGCCCGCCTACGAGGCGATTGGCCAGCGGTCTCACTCCAACGCTTCCAGCCACGAGGACGCCCAGCAGTCGAACAGCCGCACGCTATCTGACATCGCGCAGCAATTCAACATGCGAAGGATGTCCCCGGCCGAGGCTGCGCAACTCGCCGAGCGCCTGATGCAGGAAGACTTGCTGACGCCTCCCGCCCATTCCTGCCTCACCGGAGTGCCAATGACCTGCGTCCCCGGCAGAGGCTGCCAGCCGTGCCGCGCCACGGATGAAAACAGAGGACCACACGACTACATCAGCGAATTCGAGAGCTACGTATCCTTCGACGCGCGCGAGGCAAGCAGTGCCGGAGCCAGCGTACTGCAGACCGTGCTCAACATTCTCTCTTCGCTCGATGCTCTTCGTAACAACGGCCCGCTTGACCTGTCCGCGTAGAGCGACGCCGGGCAAGCGGCCTCCTAAACACGAAAGCCTCCGCTTTATGCGGAGGCTCTCAGTGGTTATTCGAATTCCAATCTGTCTGCTACTTTAGGCGACGTTGCGCGGCAGACGCTCGCGGAACTCCCGAGCCTGCTCAATCGCCACTCCCCGCAAATACACAGGCGCAGGTGTCGTGATCGCAACCACAACCCAGATGAGCAGCGAGACCATCAACCCAGCAACAGCCGCGGCCTGCAAAGTCAATGCGATGTAGGTGTCGTGGAGCTGCATGTGTACGAGGGGCCAGTGCTGCAGCGGCTCTACGTGGTGGATGACAGCCAGGGCGAAGAGGAAGACGGCAATCGACACCGTTGCCAACCCGATCAGGGTGACATCGATGGAGCGGTGAAGTCGCTGACGCGAACGGCATTCGCCGCATTCGGTCAGGTGCTGCTCGTAGTCCGTCCTCATCTCCGGCGTAATCCCGGAAATGTCATACCTCCAACTGGAAAGAATGTCTCCTACAACTGGATCAGTGCATGTTTTCATGGTTTTATGTTTGCTCATTCATATTCAAATCGAGGCAAGCCCGGCGAATGTAAGTACAGCTGAACAGTATTTCCGTCGGAACCTTTATTTTAACCCGTCCGCTTACAAAGAGATAGGGTCAATTGGCTCACTTTGTCGCGCAAGAACCAACTTATTACCTAAGAGGCTCATCCGGTTCCGGAGCGCTTTCTCGGCCGAAACCCTCGCCAACTCCGGCAAATTGTTACTCTCTGACAGATGCGCCAATATCAGATACGTCGCATGACCGTCATAAGTTCGCTGAAGAAACTCCGCCGTGGCGTCGTTGGACGAGATGACCGACACGAGACATAACCCGCTGCTTAACGCTCCAGGGTAAGGACCGTCCCGCAGCATCTCAAGATCATGGTTCGACTCCAGCATTAGCACGTCACAACGCTGTAAGTGCATCTGAACATTAGACGGCATGTAGCCCAGATCGGTAGCAATGGCCACGCGGATTCCCTCCGCCACGAACACAAATCCGCACGGATCTGCCGCATCGTGGGGGATCGTAAAGGGCGTAATTGCAATATCTCCGATCGAAAAACCGCTCCCGGCGCGAAAATACTCGACTCCAGGCAATGCGCATGGATCGTGCAGGCGCTCGGCTCATCTTCATGACTGGGCGGCAGCTGCGATGTGAATCGCATTCATTTTCAACAACTGAACCGGAATTCCAGCTGAATCCCCAGGCATCGGTACATTCGCCTGGGCGCTTCTTTTGCCTCATTCTCGCTTTTTCGCTGAGCCAGCCAATCGGCGTAGGTCATTCGCTTTTGAGGCACCATCCAGCGCATCCAGGCCCGGTGTGTGGGCTCTGTGAAGTAGACGGGGATTCCAAGCTTGCGGGCGGTGACGGAGACGCCCTGAACGTGATCCTGGTGCTCGTGGGTGATCAGAATGGCGTCGAGCGTGGCGGGATCTTCGCCAACGGCCTTCATGCGCTTGAAGAGCTCGCGGCAGCTTAGGCCGGCATCCACGAGGATCCGGGTACGGCTGGAGGCGACAAGGGTGCTGTTGCCCCGGGAACCGCTGGCCAGCACCGTCATCCTCACCATGAGGATCAGGATACAGCGATTCGCTGTGCAAGACAGGACACTTCATTAGAGGCGGGAAGCTGGTGGGTTACTACTCGGTTACGTATTTTCGAGTCATTAGTAAGTGAAGAAGCCCTTGCCGGACTTTCGCCCCAGCCAGCCGGCATCCACCATGCGCACCAGCAGCGGGCAGGGGCGGTATTTGGGATCACCGAAGCCCTCATGCAGCACGCGCATAATGTCCAGGCAGACATCGAGGCCGATAAAATCTGCCAGCGTCAGCGGGCCCATGGGATGCGCCATACCCAGCTTGAATACCTCGTCGATCGCCTCTGGCGTAGCCACGCCCTCCATTACGGCAAACATTGCCTCGTTTAGCAGTGGCATAAGCACGCGGTTGGAGACAAATCCGGGGGCATCTTTTACCTCGACTGGGAGTCTTTCCCAACCGGATCGAAAGCGTCTTTACCGTCTCAAAAGTCGCTGGAGTGGTGGCAATGCCGCGAATCACCTCCACCAACTTCATCATGGGGACGGGGTTGAAGAAGTGCATCCCCACTACCTGCCCCGGCCGGCGCGTTTGAGCGGCCAGTTTCGTGATCGAAATCGACGAGGTATTCGTCGCAAGAATCACTTTTTCTGGCAGCAAATCATCCAATTCACGAAACAACTCCGATCTTGAGTCGAAGCGTTCGCTGGCGGCTTCGACGACGAAGTCACACTCGCAAGGGTGCGGCGGTCGAGTGTGCCCTCAATCCGCTTCAGCGAGGCAATTACTTCCTCTTCGGTGATCTTTCCCTTGGCCGCCTCGCGCTCCATATTGCGCTTGATCGTCTCCAGCCCGCGCGCCAGGAAGCGCTGCTCTACCTCGCAGATGCGAACTTCGTAGCCACGCTGCGCAAACACATGGGCGATGCCATTGCCCATGGTGCCTGCGCCAATTACTCCGACAGTCTGGATGGTATTCATGGTGTGTAATTCCGAATCACTGAATCGAGAGCCTTCAGTATGCGATCAAGCCGCACCGGGGTGGTCCGACACGCAAACACGCACCAGCACACAGGTGATGTTGTCGCGGCCTCCGGAGAGATTGGCTCGATCGATGAGCTTCGTACAGGCGGCCTGCAGATCGCTTTCGCTCTCCAGAACCTCGACGATCTGCCGGGAGTCCAGTTCGCGTGTGAGTCCGTCGCTGCATAGCAGGAAGACGTCTCCGTTCACTAACGGAAGCTCGGAAACATCGGGCGAAATGGATTTCTGCGAGCCCACAGCCTTGGTTATCACATTGCGCAGCGGCGATCGTGCTGCTTCCTCCACCGTGATACTTCCCATCCTGACTTGCTCATCCACCAGCGAATGGTCCAGCGTGCACTGCTTCAGCGCACCGTCTCTCCACATGTAGCAGCGGCTATCGCCAACGTGAGCGATCCAGGCGGAATTGCCCACCAGCGCCAGCGCAACCAGGGTAGTCCCCATGCCGTGAAGACTGTTGTCTTTTGATGCCTTGGAATACAGAGTGTGGTTCGCCTCAGCTATGGCGTCGTGCAGCGCCATAGCCGGATCAGACCGCGAAGCTTCGTGGTTGCTCCAGTCGGCAAAGCTGGCCAGCATCGCGGAGACGGTCATATCGCTGGCCACTTCTCCGGCCGCCGCTCCACCCATGCCATCGCATACCAGGAAGACGCCATCCTTCAGGCTCATCCCGTATGCATCTTCGTTCCCGCTTCGAACCCTGCCGGGATGTGTCGCCGCCGCGACTTCACACGCCGGATGAGCCAAATCTTTTCTCTCCTGCTCAACGGCCATGGGCCACGAACCTCCAACGATCCCACGGAGAACGATACACTCCCGACGCAATAGATTGCACTCTGATTCCTTTCGGGATTTGATTGAGGGGTAACGAAAACGTGGTACACCCACCATCGTGGACCCAAACCCGCCAATCCGGAGCGCCCTATTCAGGACGTGGGATGGGCTGATCCAAAGGAAGGGGCTTGCCGAAGTCAGGTGTGCCATCCGGATTCCAGGTGAAGGGCTGGGCGCGCGGAGCGCGCAGTTCCCCACATCCCTGGTTCGCCTTCGCATTGGCATGGTACAGAATCCAGTCCTGTTTGCCATCTGTCGATTTGAAAAATGAATTGTGACCGGTTCCAAACGCCTGCGCGTCCGGATTCTGGCGGAAAACCGCATGATCGGATTTCTTCCACGACGAGGGCTTCATCAGGTCGCTCTTTGCCGAAGCTGACAGCAAGCCCAGTTCGTAATAGTTCGTCCAGCAGCCACTCGCCGAATAGACCAGGAATATCTGGTCGCCATGCTGCAGGATTTCGGCCCCTCGTTCACATCCACATGCGGCAGGTCGATGACACGATTCGCGGGATCAAGATCGCCCACCTTTTCCCATGGATACTCCGGAGTTGACAGCCTTACCCGCTCTCCCTCGACAGTCCACGGATTCTTCAGCCGAGCAATGTAGATGCTCTGAACGCCATTCTTGTCCCCCTCCCACCCTGACCAGATGAGATAGAGCTTGCCCGCATTTTCAAAGACGGAAGCATCGATTGCCCACTTGTCAGAAGGATCGGCAACCTTGCCCTTGAACTCCCACGTGCCCTGGGTGGGGTCAGCGGATGAATTACTGACCACCCAGATGCGATGCGTATCGTTGTCACCCGCATCGGCCGCGAAGTAGATGTACCAGGTTCCCTGAATGCGGTGCAGTTCCGGCGCCCAGATCTCCCGAGAGTAAGGCCCCGTAGCAGGTGGCGTCCACACCACATGCCGCTCCGCCGTCGCAAGATCAGCCACGTTGCGGATCTTCCATATGGTGAGATTCACGCCAGTGGAGTTCATGTAGTAGTAGAAGCCGTTGTCGTAGATCACCCACGGGTCGGCTCCGGAGGGGAGCAGTGGGTTCTTGAATGTGGCTGATTCTGGCGCCGCCAACGCGGGCAGAAAGCCCAGCAAGACAATTGCGATCGCAGTAAGGAGAGCTTTCACTGGGCCTCCAGGAATAGCATCAGGAAGAACGGGCCTTTGAGGACGGGGAGAGCCGTAGCTAGATTTCCGGCCGCAGGCGTACGTTAATCTTCGAGCCAACCGGGACGCGGCTAGTCTTTGTGGGCCGCGCTCGCCAGCCGCGCTTCCGCCTTGTCGATCACTTCGTTGGCATGCTCGTACTTGTGTGGATCGTCCCCGGCTTCATTCCAGAGCTTGTGACCCTCTTCGAGCTTCTGCTGTGCACGCGCGACATCAATTTCTTCTGGACGCAGCGCGCTATCGGCCAGGATGGTGACGCGTTCTGGAAGAACCTCAACAAATCCCCAGGCAACGTTGAAGCGCTGCTCGACCGGCAGTGCCGCCATGCAAGCGTGACATCGCCCGCGCCGAGTTCAGCGAGCAATGGCGCGTGGCCGTAGAGCACTTCCAGGTAGCCGTTGCGGGCTGGCAACTCGACCGCATCCGCCATCAGGTCCGCGAGAATGCGGTCCGGAGTAACCAGCCTGACTCGTAGTTGGTTATTGGTATCAGCCATCGCCGCCTCAGGCAGTCGCCTTCATTTTCTCCGCCGCCTCGAGTACTTCCTCGATCGCGCCCTTCATGTAGAAGGCCTGCTCGGGAACGCTGTCGTGCTTGCCTTCGATGATTTCCTTGAAGCTGCGCACCGTGTCTTCGACCTTGACGTAGCGGCCCGGGGATCCGGTGAATGTTTCCGCGACGTGGAAGGGCTGCGACAGGAACTTCTGCACCTTGCGGGCGCGCGAGACGGTGAGCTTGTCTTCTTCAGAAAGTTCGTCGATACCGAGAATCGCGATGATGTCCTGCAGATCCTTGTAGCGCTGCAGGATGCGCTTGACACCCTGCGCAACGTCGTAATGCTCCTGCCCAACGATGCGCGGCGAGAGAATGCGCGAGGTGGATGCGAGCGGATCGACGGCGGGATAGATGCCGAGTTCCGACAGCGGACGCGAGAGCACGGTGGTGGCGTCGAGGTGAGCAAAGGTCGTGGCCGGCGCGGGATCGGTCAAATCGTCGGCGGGCACGTAGACGGCCTGCACAGAGGTGACGGAGCCCTTGTTGGTGGAGGTGATGCGCTCCTGCAGTTCGCCCATTTCCGTTGCCAGGTTCGGCTGGTATCCCACGGCGGACGGCATGCGGCCGAGCAGCGTGGAAACCTCAGACCCGGCCTGGGTGAAGCGGAAAATATTGTCGATGAAGAGAAGCGTGTCGGCTCCCTCTTCGTCGCGGAAATATTCGGCGACGGTGAGTCCGGTAGAGCGCGACGCGCAGACGAGCACCTGGAGGCTCGGTCATCTGGCCGTAGATAAGAGCGGCTTTGGACTTCTGAGAAATCCTTGAGATCGATGACGCCCGACTCCTGGAATTCGCGCCAGAGATCGTTGCCTTCGCGGGTGCGCTCGCCCACTCCGGCGAACACCGAGAAGCCGCCGTGCTTGGTGGCGACGTTGTTGATGAGTTCCTGGATGACGACCGTCTTGCCGACGCCGGCGCCACCGAAGAGCCCGATCTTTCCGCCCTTGAGAAATGGCTGGATGAGATCGATGACCTTGATGCCGGTCTCGAACATTTCTTCGCGGGTGGACTGCTCATCGAAGGCGGGGGCCTGGCGATGAATGGGCCGGGTCTCCTTGTTGCCGATGGGACCAAGCTCATCCACCGGCTCGCCGATCACGTTCATGACGCGACCCAGTGTTGCGCGGCCCACGGGAACCGTGATGGGACCGCCAAGATCGATCGCCTGCATGCCGCGCACCATGCCGTCGGTCGCTTCCATGGCGACGCAGCGCACGCGGCCTTCGCCGAGGTGCTGCTCGACTTCGAGGATGACGTTGATCGGCGTGGGGACGTCGAATCCTTCGCTGATGACCCTGAGCGCCTGGTAGATCGGCGGCATCGTCTTCTCTTCAAACTGGACGTCGACGGCAGGGCCGGAGATCTGAATCACTTTGCCAATGTTCTGTGCCATAAACTCTACTTTCTATCCTTACAGTGCGGCGGCGCCGCTGACGATTTCGATAATTTCGTTCGTAATCTTTGCCTGGCGCACGCGGTTCATCAGCAGCGTGTAGCCATCGATCATTTCGGATGCGTTGTTGGTGGCCGAATCCATTGCCGTCATGCGGGCCGCGTGTTCGCCGGCGACCGATTCCAGCATCGCGTGATACAGCAGCGTGGTGACGTAGCGCGGAAGCAGACGGCGGAAGAGTTCCTCCGGCGGCTGCTCGTAGATGTAGTCCACTTCCGACGTGCCGAACTTCTGCGCCTCTTCATCGAGCTCGGCCGTGTCCGGCTGCATCAGGCTGACGCCGGCGCTGATGGCAGCTTCGGCGGCACGCTCGCGCTCTTCGAGCGTCGAACTCCTGCGCATTCGGCGAGCTGCTGCTTGCCGATTTCGATGATGGGCAGGATCTTCTCGACAACGACGCGCTGCGACAGCACCGACTTGAATTCGTTGTAGACGATGTAGGCTGCGTCAATCTCTTCGTGGATGTAGCGTTCGGAGATGCTGCGGCCGAGCTCGTCAATGCGTTTCGAAGACGAGCTTCTCGAGCATGCCGGGATGATCGCCCGTGACCTCGATGTGGGCTTCGCCGTTTGCGACTGGAGGGCGCCCTCTTCTCGTCGCCGTGTCATCGGCGCTCAGTTCAGTAGGTAGCCGTGGGAAAGCGGCGGCGCACGAGGTCGCGGCCCTTGCGGCCAATGGCCTTCAATGTCGAGCCCCAGGTCGGGGCGCTTGAGCAGGAACTGGGTCGCCACTTTGACGATGTTTGAGTTGAATGCGCCCGCGAAGCCCTTGTCGCCGGTGACGACGATCGAGCAGAACATTCTTCTCTGGCCGCGACACCAGCAGCGGGTGCCGGCACTCGCCGGACTCGGGGTCGTAGACTTCAGCACGATGACGAAGCGATTCCAGGATGCTCACCATCATCTGCGCGTAGGGGCGGCCCGAGAGCGCACGCTCCTGCGCGCGGCGCAGCCTGGCCGCGGAGACCATCTTCATGGCCTTGGTGATCTGGCGCGTGTTCTTCACACTGCGTATGCGCCGTCGTAAGTCGAGGACGTTTGCCATCTCTTGTTCGCCTGACTTCCTCTAGGCTTTCTGCACCGTTGTCTTCGCGCTCCGCGTTCTCCGCCAGGAACTGCTGCCTTGTACTCCTTCAGCGCGGCGTGGATCCGGTTCTTGAGATCATCGTCCAGAGTCTTCTTGGTGATGATGTCGTTCAACAGTGCCGTCTGCGATCCGTCGAGATACTTGTAGAGACCCTCTTCGAAGTCACGGATCTGGTTGCACTTGCCAGATCGTCCAGGTAGCCATTGGTTCCGGAGAAGATCATGACAACCTGCTTTTCAGATGAGAGCGGCGAGAACTGCGGCTGCTTCAGCAATTCGGTGAGGCGCTGACCGCGGTTCAGCTGGTTCTGCGTAACCTTGTCCAGATCGCTGCCGAACTGCGAGAAGGCGGCCAGCTCGCGGTACTGCGCGAGATCGAGCTTCAGTGTTCCGGCCACCTGGCGCATCGCCTTGATCTGCGCGGCGCCGCCGACGCGGCTTACCGAAAGGCCGACGTTCACAGCCGGACGCACGCCGGAGTTGAAGAGATCGGTCTCCAGATAGATCTGCCCGTCGGTGATCGAAATTACGTTGGTCGGAATGTAGGCCGAAACGTCGCCTGCCTGCGTTTCGATGATGGGCAGCGCGGTGAGCGATCCGCCGCCGTGCTCGTCGCTCATCTTCGCGGAGCGCTCCAGCAGGCGGGAGTGAAGATAGAACACGTCGCCGGGATACGCTTCGCGGCCCGGCGGACGGCGCAACAGCAGGGAGATCTCGCGATAGGCGGTGGCGTGCTTCGAGAGATCGTCGTAGATCACCAGCGCGTGCTTGCCGTTGTCACGGAAGTACTCGCCCATCGCAGTCGCGGCGTAGGGAGCGAGATACAGCATCGGGGCCGGCTCAGATGCGGAGGCCGCCACTACGATGGTGTACTTCAGCGCGTCGTACTCCGCCAGCGTCTGCACGAATTGCGCGATCGAAGAACGCTTCTGGCCGATGGCGCAGTAGACGCAGATCAGGTTGTTCTTTGCGTTGTTGATGATGGTGTCGAGCGCCACGGCTGTCTTGCCCGTCTGGCGGTCGCCGATGATCAGTTCGCGCTGGCCGCGGCCAATCGGGATCATGCTGTCGATGGCCTTCAGGCCAGTGGTCATGGGCTCGCGCACAGGCTGGCGTGCAATGACGCCCGGGGCGATCCGCTCTACCGGCAGAGTCTCCGTGGTGGCGATGGGACCCTTGTCGTCGATCGGCTGGCCGAGCGCATTGACAACGCGGCCGATCATGGCTTCGCCGACGGGCACGCTCAGGATCTTGCCGGTGCGCTTGACTTCGTTGCCTTCGCTGATCTCGGTGTAGTCGCCCAGCAGCACAGCGCCTACCTGGTCCTCTTCGAGGCTCATGGCCAGTCCGGCGATGCCGTGCGGAAACTCCAGCAGCTCGCCGGCCATGACCTTGTCCAGGCCATGGATGCGGGCGATGCCGTCGCCGAGGGAGATCACAGTGCCGACTTCGTCGACCTGGATACGCGGAATCGTAGTTTGTAATCTGCTCCCGCAGGAGCTGCGTGATTTCGTCTGCCTTGATCTGAGCCATGCTTCACTTTCCCAACACAATCTCGAATGTTTGAATCCGTCTTTCAGCCAGCGATCAGCTGCTCCGTAACTTGCTTAAGCTTGCCACGTACCGAACCGTCGTAAACCGTGCTGCCGATGCGGACGACCGCACCGCCGAGGATCGAACTATCCTCGGTGAACTTTGGCGGAAACCTTCGTCCCGGCCAGCTTCGCTACCTGCTCTTCCAAGCTCGCGCCGCTCGCGTCGTCCAGCGTTCGCGGCGGTCGTCACCTGCGCCTCTGAGATCCCCAGGCGGCTATGCATTTCGCGCCGATACTCGGCGAGAATCTCTTCAAACGCCTCGAGTCGATCGTGGTTGATCAGCACTGCCAGAAAGTTGCGGACCAGCGGAATACAGCCCATGCGCGTATTGATGTTGTCCAGGACGCCCACCTTCACCTCGTTGGGACGGCGGGATTATTGAGCACTTCACGCATCTCCGCACTGCCGTTCCACGTCACGGCAAAATCGTCGAGCTGCGATCGACGCCGCGGGGTCGAGCTTGGCGCTCTCTACTACATCGGCAAAGGCGCGGGCATATCGGGAAGCGTAGATAGACATTAGTTCCGGCCTCCGTGTTTGCCATTTCCCAGTCCCGGGCAAAGTCGATGAACAAGCTTGCGATCGGTATCCGGCGTAAGTGAAAGCCGGTCAGTGGCGCGATCGAGTAGCGAGTTCGGCGGCGAAGCGCTTTAGCTCGCGTTGCGCCGCCGCTCCGGCGGCTTCGATTTCGTGTCCCGCGGAATCGACAATTCTGACGCGCTCTTCTTCGAGCGCGGCCTTGATGCGAGCCTCGTCCTGCGCTGCGTCCTGCTCTACCTGCTTGCGGATCGCGTCAATGTCCTGGTCGAGACGCGCAAGCCTCTGCTCCACGCCATCGAGCCGCTCGCTGGCCACTTCCGTGGCGCTGCGGGCGTCTACCAATGCTTCTGAATCGCGCCCTTGCGGTTGCGGAAGAAAGTGGGGAGGAACTTGAATAGAACATAAAGAACCGAAAACGCGACGATTGCGAAGTTTAGATATCAAGATCTTGGCAGTCGTTTCGACCGGCAGGTGAACGATGCGCGCAATCGACTGAACTACGGGAGAATGCCGAAAGGCATCAGTCTCGTCTTCAGCTTCCTCAGCCCTCTTCGTTTCGGCGACCACATGGGATGGATCGGGCGCGTTTTCTGGAGTCGCTGCGTGGCTGGTGCTGCTGGTCGGCGCGGGCACGTCCTGCGAATGGGCTGCGCTGGTAAAAATCGCTAGCGAGAAGCAGAGCAGAAGAGCACTGAGGCTGATAGCAAAACCGGATCTGGTAATACTGAGTTTCAACGGGTACTCTCCGCGGGAGCCGCATCCGCCATTAAAACGGCCTTCAGAATCTGCCCCGCCAGTTGATCCGCGGAACTCTCGATGGTCTTGCGCGCCGCAACTACTTCGCCATCCAACTCGCTCTTGGCCGCCAGAATGCGCTCGTGAGCCTGCTGGCGGGCAGCTTCAAGAGCTTTCTCCCGCTCGGCATTCCACTGCTGCACGCGCTCTTCGCGGGCCTTCAGAACGGCCATGCGGGCTGCACGCAGCCTTGTCTCATATTCCTGCGCCTTGGCGTCGGCTGCGTAGATTGCATCGTGAGCCTTCTCAACCGCGCCAGTGGTACGGTTGCGGCGCTCTTCCAGCATCCGCATCAGGGGCTTGTAGACCAGAAACTCGTACGCGACCACCAGCACGAGGAAAAGCAGGATCGTCGGCACACTGCCGATTAGTAGCTCGCCGAGTTGCTGGAGTATTTCGTCCATGCGTTTACCGTATTGCGGTGCGGGAATGTTTGCGGAACATCTAGATTTAACAGAGCCTTTTGCGCATGTCAAACAAGGTGCAAAAACACTGCATTTTGGCGCAAAACGGCGCACTTTAGACGCTCTAAACGTGTCGATTTTAGTGCAAATTGAAACGTTTCAAAATGCGAAATAGAGCACTTTCTGACAGCCTGAAGATGCCCAGAATGATCGAGCGGGATTTTGCTCACCTTGTCGCAGTCTTCGAACAAATCTCACCATGCGTCGAAATTCAACGCTATTTCCATTGACTAGTACCTAACGGGGCGTAAACTATCAGGTATTACCTAGACCCGGTTCAGGGTCGGACGGGTCGTGATCCTGGGACGTTGCTCCGCTCCCGCCATCGCGACCCGTACCTGCGTCTGGCAACCGAATCATAGGGAACGCGGAAACGGCGGTAGCGCGCCAGCAGCGAGGCCGGTCCGGCGACGGAGAGGTGCACGCTATTGCCGTCAAAGACGCGCTGGTGAAGTACCGTGCCGCCCTCAAGCGCGGCAAGAACGGCTCCCTCTTCCTGGGGAACGACGAAATCCTGGCGCACAATCGGATCTGTAACCAACGCAGCATCGATGCGATGCAGCAAGTCGTCGATTCCCTGCCCGGTTCGCGCGGAGATCACCAGCAGTCCCTGCGCCCTCAAGTTTTCCGCCTGCCCCTCGGGCAGCAGGTCCAACTTGTTCAGCACTTCGATGCGGGGCTTGTTGAGGGCGTCCAGTTCGTCGAGCACCTTTTCCACCTCTGACCTCTGCTCTTCGTAAACGGGGCTGGAGACGTCGCAGACGTGCAGCAGCACTTCGGCCTTCTGGACCTCTTCGAGGGTTGCTCGGAAGGACGTTACCAGCGTGTGCGGCAGATTGCGAAGAAAGCCAACAGTGTCGGACAGCAAGATTTTGCGACGCGACGGAAGCTGAATCGCCCGCAGCTTGGGATCGAGCGTGGCGAACATGCGCGACGACTCAAGCACACCGGCGTCGGTGATGCGCGTTAAAAAGAGTGCTTTTTCCGGCGTTGGTATACCCCACAAGCGCGACGGTGGGAACAGGAACAGATTCGCGGCGCTCGCGCTGCAGGCTGCGGACGCGGCGAACGGATTCGAGTTCGCGGCGAAGTTGCACGAGCCGTCGCTGAATTTTGCGGCGGTCGGTCTCGAGCTGAGTTTCGCCGGGGCCTCGTGTACCGATGCCGCCGCCGGTCTGGGACATGGACATGTCCTCGTCCCGGCGAGGCGCGGCAGCATGTATTCGAGCTGGGCTAGCTCCACCTGCAACTGACCCTCGCGGGTGCGGGCGTGGCGGGCAAAGATGTCGAGGATAAGCTGGGTGCGATCGACGACGCGGCACGGCAGCGCGTCCTCAAGGTTGCGCTGCTGGGTTGGCGTCAGGTCGTGGTCAAAGAGTATGAGGGTGGCGTTGGAGGAAGCCGCTACTGCAGCGATCTCCTCAACCTTGCCAGACCCGATGAGGGTGGCAGGATCGGCCTTCTGACGGCGCTGCTCCACTTCGCCGACGACTTCGGCTCCGGCGCTGGTGACCAGTTCGCGAAATTCTTCAAGGGCCGCGTCCGAGCTCATTTCCAGAGTCGCAATCGGGTTTGCTTCGTCTTCGCCCGCAGTCGCAGCAGAGGCCGCTGCGCGAGCCTGTGAGGCAGTTCGCGGCACACCACTGCGGCGTTGTCCCAGGTCCACGGCCACCAACAGGGCACGCTCCGGGGAAACGCCGGTGCTCTTCAATCGATTGTCATCCATGCCTATGCCGCCCGGCCATGGCCCTGCACCGCAGTCTTGTCAGGAACGTGGGCTCGCGACAGGGGTCTCCGTTGCCGGTGCGCCAGTGGGAGTAAGCGGAGTTGCGACAGGCGCCGCCGCAGTCTGACCGGGTGCAGTGGTGGCTCGATGCTCTGTATGCAGTCACCGCGCGGTTGCTGACCACGGTCGAGATTGCATGCTTGAAGATCAACTGTTCCTGGCTGTTGTTCTCCAGCAGCACTGAGTACTTGTCGAAGGACCGGATCTTTCCCGTGAGCTTCACGCCGCTCACCAGGTAGATCGTGATGGGAGTTTTATCTTTGCGGACCGTATTCAGGAATGTGTCCTGAATGTTCTGTGCCGGCTTGCTTTCCATGGGCCGATCTCCTGCTTCTTATCGTTATCACTTCGTGTCACGTATACAGCGCAAGGAACTCGTGTCAGCGCCCGCGACTCCGGGCAGACACTCAAATGTGTGCTAACAACATATAGTCCGCAGCCCTCAATATCAACTGCCCGCTCGCGCTTTTTCCTGCGATTGGCTTTCAGCGCCGCATCCCACACAAACAATTGTGGTTCCGGATGCGACACCGTTACAACCCATTTGTACGATGCGCAAAAATGGCGAGTGGATGCGCGGAAAGCTCGGTCAATAGTCCAGAGTGGCCCGTTCAGGGCCTGATTGCGAGGAGAACTTAGGCGTCAGAGCGGTGCTAGCATTGAACATATGCCCGAACAAAAGCTTTCAGAGACGAGAGTAGCCCCTACCGAGGGCGCCCAGGCCGCAGTTTCGACCCCGGTGCCGGTACTGGATTTTTCCCGGCAATACGCGGAGATTGGTCCCGAAATGCTGGCGGCGGTGGAAAAGGTCTTCGCGACACAGCATTACATCCTGGGTGAGCCAGTGGTCGAGTTTGAGAAGGCGGCGGCGGCCCGCTGTAGCGTGAAGCACGGCATTGGCTGCGCTAGCGGGACGGACGCTCTATGGCTGGCGATGGCGGCGGCCGGGATTGGCGAGGGCGATGCCGTGGTGACGACTCCCTTTACTTTTTTCGCTACCGTGAGCTCGATATTGCGTGCGGGAGCGAAGCCGGTGCTGGCGGATATCGACCCGGTGAGCTTCAACCTGGACGCGGGCCTGGTGGAGTCGGTGCTGATGTCGGAATCTCATCCGCGGATGCGCGCCGTGCTGCCGGTGCATTTGTATGGGCAGACGGTGGAGTGGGATCGCTTTGAGGCGCTGCAGAAGCGCTTTGGCGTGCTGATGATTGAGGATGCAGCGCAGGCATTTGGCGCGGAGTGGGATGGGCGCCCTGCAGGCGCACTGGGCGATGCGGCGGCGTTCAGCTTTTATCCGACGAAGAACCTGAGTGCCTGCGGCGATGCTGGCATGGTAACGACGGCGAGCGACGAGTTGGCGGAGCGCGCAAGGATGCTGCGCGCACATGGCATGCGACGACGCTACTACCACGACGAAATTGGCTGGAACAGCCGCCTGGACAGCGTGCAGGCGGCGGTGCTGATGGTAAAGCTGGCCTACATTGACAAGTGGAACGAACAGCGCCGACAGCTTGCCGCGAATTATGACCAGCTCTTCCGCGCGGCTGGAGTGGTTGAGACGGGGAAGGTTTATCCCACGCATGGCGTGGTGCTACCAACCAGCAATCCTCGGGCGAAACATGTCTTCCACCAGTACGTGATTCGGGTGCAACGGCGCGATGCGCTCAGGGAGTTCCTGAACTCGAGAAAAATTGGGTCGGAGATTTATTATCCCGTGCCCCTGCATGAACAGGAGTGCCTGCAATTCCTGGGTTACAAGCAGGGCGACTTCCCCGAGAGCGAGAGAGCTTCGCTGGAAGTGCTGGCTCTGCCTATTTATCCCGAGTTGCGGGCGGAGGAGCAGGAGATTGTGGTTGGAGCGATCGCGGAGTTTTTGGGGTGATGCCGATCCCCACAATAGGCGCGTCAGAGTGTGGGAGCGGCAAACTGGAATGCGGAGGTCCCTCCACTCCGCTTTGCTCCGGTCGGGATGACAATTTCGCGTTAATACGATGGGAAAACTGCGCTACTTAAGAAAGAGGCGCTACTTAGCGGAGGGAAAAAGGCGCTACTTAGCGGCGCGACGATTTTTTGAGTGGCGTGATTTCTTGTCGGCAGCCTTGACTGAGGCGACGGACTTGGCTGCAGCCCGGGTGGCGGCAATCTCTGCAGGCGTGGCGACACGCTTCACTATGACTCCATCCATACGGAAGGTTAGGGTTTCCATCTGCGCGGGCTTGGCGACTCCTGTTGCTGAGTCGATCGCGACCTGATCGCCCACGGCCTGACGGAAGCTGAAGGATGGCACCGGCGGCCCGCCATCAAAGGACTTGTTCGACACCTCCACAGGCAGATAGCCCTGCAGATTGCGCTGGCGGTAGGCCGTCTCGTAGCGATGCTTCTTGAGGTTCCAGGTGAAGACGCGGACCTGGTCGAAGTCGTAGGGGAGTCCGTCTTTGTAGGCATTGAGGACAGTGACGTACTCGGAGACCTGCTTGTCGGGTGTGGTGGCCTCTGAGTCGGTTACAGTGGCGAGCACATAGGCTCCGACCATTTTCTGGCCTTCCGCGTAACCTGCCACCGCCTCGGGCACATCGACATCCATGCGGCGAGCGAGGAGCCATCCAACGCGACCCTTGCTGCTGCGCACGAGCCACCAGTCTTCCAGAGGTACTGGCTCCGTGCTGGCCGGGGTTGCGGGTGGTGTTGCGGCTGGAGTCGCTGGGTGCTTGGGGGCTGTGGCATCGGGCTTGCCAGCGGGCTTTGGCGCTGTCGGGGTGGGCGGTGGGGTGGCGCCGGGCTTGGCTGTTTTTGGTGGCGTGGCTATGGGCTTGGGCAGCGCTCCCCAGGCAGACTGCGGTTTGGGAACGGAGGCGCGCACCAGTAATTGCAGCTTTTCGCCCTCGGGGAGCAGGTAGAAGCGCTCAGTGTCGCGGCCCGGGGTAAGGTGGACGTAGAGATCGTCGCGGAGGACGGCCGTCGCGATGACGGGGTCCTTCTGATGGGCCTTGTCGAGATCTTCAAAGCCCTGGTAGACGGTGGCGTCGATAACGGCGCGGTCCTCAATCCACCCGATTTCATTCTTCTCAGTCTTGACCTTGAGGAAGCGGCGTCCTCGCTCGATGACCTCGAGGCGCTGGCCGTTGACGACAGGCGCAATGCGATTGGAGACGGCGGCTACACGATCACGCAGGAATGTCTGCTTGACCATCACATAGACGATGTCGGCCTTGGCATGGGGGCGGAAGCGGCTGCAGCTCGTCAGCAGGGGGAGCAGCGACAGAGCCACGAACGCGATCGCACATAGGAAGAATTTTTTGGACAAACGCATTTGCACTTAAAGAGCCGGGGGAAACCGTGAGGCTGAAATCGCCGCACCCAACGTTATGAGCATAGCACCGGCAGATGAATGCTTCGCGTGGATTGCGAGGGGGTATTCGAGAGGAAACGATGACGGTTTGGAGTGCGGGAGAGCGGACTCTATACTTCAGTGGAATGGGAAAACATCTTTGTGTAGCGTTGCTGTCGATCGCCTTATGGCTTCCGGCCCAGGGGCAGCATAGTTCGACGGCCAAACACCCTGCGCCTGCCCCGTTAAGGCTTTGTGACGCTTGCGTTCAGGCGGATATGAACTTTCTCGCCTCGGATGAACTGCACGGGCGAGGGAGCGCTACTCGCGACGAGCATCTGGCGGCTCTGTTTGCGGCGTCGCATCTTCCAGAGTTTTGGGCTGGCTCCGGGCGGGGATGGTGGCAGCTTTCTGCAAAAGGCGACGATGCCGTCGCCGCTGCCGGAGCCAGGTTCTTGTGCGATTGAAGACTTATGAGAAGGTGCCCCGCGATGAGACCTGGAACGTGGTGGGAATTCTGCGCGGGAAGGGATGCGGACAAGGCGAGGGGCGATTCTGCTGACAGCGCACCTGGATCATCTCGGGATTGGGCCGGCGGTGAAGGGCGACACGATCTATAACGGCGCGGACGACGACGCTTCAGGCAGCACGGCTGTAATTGAACTGGCGCGGACTTTGTCGCGCGGGAGACGTCCACGGCGGACGATTCTGTTTGTGCTCTTCGGGTCGGAGGAGTTGGGAGGATTTGGAAATCGCTACTTTTTGGAGCATCCGCCGGTGCCTCTGAACCACATAGTGGCGAATATTGAGTTTGAGATGATTGGCCGGGCAGATCCGCTTGTCCCGCAAAGGCAGCGTGTGGCTGACGGGATATGAACGCAGCACGCTGGGCGCCGAGTTGGCGAAGCATGGCGCGAATATCGTAGCTGATCCGCGGCCAGACCAGAAGTTCTTTCAGCGATCGGATAATTACGCGCTGGCAAAGAGCGGGGTGGTGGCGCACACCATCTCCAGCTACGGAATGCACGGCGATTATCACCAGCCCAGTGATGATCTGGGGCACGTGGACTTTACGCACATGGCGCGAGGTGATCACTTCGATGATGAAGCCATTGCAGTGGCTGGCGGATACTACGTGGAAGCCTGAGTGGAATGCGGGCGGGAAACCGTAAGAGTGGTCCGGCTCTTGCCGGCATCGGCTGCGGCAAGAGCAAGGGTTAAATTAGACGAGCGACGGTTTGGTCCACGCGACACGGTGTCGAGGACGCGAGCCAATCCGTGAATGACCGAAGCTACGCGGACGACTGCGAGGATCGTCTCCTCGGTTGCGCCCTTTTCGCGAACGACTTTCTCGTGGGCGTCAATGCATTTTCCGCAGCCGTTGATGGCCGAGACAGCGAGGCACCACAGCTCAAAGTCGAGACTTTCCACACCGTGCGTGCGCATGACGTTCATGCGCAGGCGGGCCGGCATGGTGGAGTATTTTTCGTTCGAGGAGAGGTGCTGGAAGCGGTAGAAGACATTGTTCATACCCATGAGCGCGGCGGCTGCCTTCGCGGCATCGAGGGCCTTGCGCGGACATATGCGCGCAGCGGCATGTGTACGGTTGCAAGTGTAAGCGAATCGTTACGCGTGACCAATGGCGCTTGCAACGACGGTGCCCCACAACTGCTGCGGAGTGAGTTCCGCATTCTGACGCACCAGCGTGGAGTAATTCAACTTCAGGTCCTTCGCAAAGTCAGGAAGACCGTCGATCAGGGAATCCAGATCAAGTGGCAGGTAACTCACCTTTCGTAATTGCAGGCAAAACATGGGAGCAGTTTTTTTACTGCTCCCATGGAATGGCTGGACGACTGCTTAGGCGTGGATCGTCTCTTCACCCTTCTGCCAGTTGCAGGGGCAGAGTTCGTCGGTCTGCAGAGCGTCGAGTACGCGCAGAACTTCGGCGGGGTTGCGACCGACGGAGAGATCGGTGACGTAGACGAAGCGGATGATGCCCTGGGGATCCACCAGGAAGGTGGCGCGCTGGGCTACGCCGGCCTGCTCGTCGAGAATGCCGAGCTGGCCGGTGAGATCGCGCTTGATGTCGGCGAGCATCGGGAAGCGGAAGATCCTTCAGGTCGTCGTGGTTGTTGCGCCACGCCAGGTGAACGAATTCCGAATCGATGCTGGCGCCGAGGATCTGCGTATCGCGAGCAGCGAATTCGCTATTCAGTTTGCCGAAGGCTGCAATCTCTGTGGGACATACGAAGGTGAAATCCTTGGGCCAGAAGAAGTAGAGCTTCCACTTGCCCTCGTAGGACTCGCTGGTAATCTGTTGAAATGCTTTGTTCTTGTCGCGGCTAACTACTGCTGTTACTTCAAAATCAGGAAACTTCTCGCCGATACCTAGCATGTATGACTCCTTCTTCTTAAATAAATGGGAATTTAAATGGGAACTGAAAAGTTAGGTTCCGAGGATCAGGATTTCTCCTGACATGACCGACAGCGGCCAAGAACATCGACCGCGTAACGTTCTACCAGAAAACCGCCGGTCAGTCTCTTCGGTTTCTGGAGACAGGCCGAGGTCTTTTTCGTCGATATCCGAAATAGACCTGCAGACGGTGCAAACCAGATGGTGATGCGGCGGCTCGTTGACCTCCACGCGCAGTGAGCCATGGTGCAGGCTGACTTCGCGAAACATGCCGCTTTCGATGAACAAATGAATATTTTTGTACACGGTTGCAAGTGAGACGGAGGGGATGCGTCGTTCTGACTCTTGTCGTAGACTTCCTCCGGACTTGGGTGTCCCGTCATTCCCTGCAGAGACTTCAAAGAGAATCTGCCGCTGATGGGTCGCCGTGAGGCCGTGCTGTGCGCACAGTTCGCGGAAACGGATTGCATCGGCAGAGTCACACTTTTTATTAAACGATAATAATTATCGTTTGTCAAAGAGAACAGCTGCGCTCGAAAGTGGCCGGGAGCCGGCTACTCCAACACTTCAGCGCACGCGTAGGCGCAGCAAGATCAGGCCGGATGTGGTGGCCGATGCAATCAGCAGCAGCATGCCCGCAACGTAGGTTCCGGTGAGATCGGTGAGGAAGCCGATGGCGTACGGCCCGGCGAGGCCGCCGAGATTTCCAAGGGTAATGAAGCCAACCGCGGCCGCAGCAACAGCCGGGCTGAGTACACGTGTGGGGATCGTCCAGAAGCACGGAAGGTACGTGAGCACACCCATCACCGCCATGGAGAAACCCGCCATCGCCACGTAGGGACCAAGGCCGGGAAGCTGGCTGATGATCAAACCTATCGCCGTAGCAAACATTGCCAGCGCGGTATGCCATCTTCGCTCGCCGGTCTTGTCAGAGTGCCAGCTCACGAGCAGCATTGTGGGTATCGTGCAGAAGTATGGGATCGAAGCCACGAGACTGACCTGCAGATTGGTGAGGCCGCCGAACTTTTGCACCATCTTGGGAAGCCAAAAGATGATCCCATAGACAGTAAGGTTGCTGCAAAAGTACGAGCAGGCGAGAAGCAGCACCACAGGCTGCCGGAGCGCAGTCAGAATGCTCACGTGGGCATGCTCGTTCTGCTTATTGAGATTCTCGCGCTTAAGCTCCGCGATGATCCACTCTCGCTCTTCGGTGTTGAGCCAGCGGGCATCCTGGGGCCAATCCGTCATGAAGAAGTAGGCCACTATTCCGATGATGACGGCGGGGGCTCCTTCGAGGATGAGGACCCATCGCCAACCGGCGAGGCCAAACCAATGCAAGCTGAGCAAGCGCCCGGAGATCATACCGCCGAAGGCCGTGGCGAAAGGAACGGCGACCATGAAGAGGGACATGGACTTGGCGCGGTCCTCGTGCCGGAACCAGTGGGTTAGATAGACGATCATGGCGGGAAACATGCCGCCCTCGGCCAGTCCCACGAAAAAGCGGATGATGTTGAACTGCGTGGCAGTGTGAATGAGACCGGTGAGAGAAGCGAGCGTTCCCCAGACGATCATGATGGCGGCGATCCACTTGCGCGCGCTCCAGCCCTGGGCGAGCAATGCTCCGGGAATTTCGAGAAGGCAATAACCGACGAAAAAGATTCCGGTTCCGAAGCCAAAGACTTCGTTGGAGAAGTGCAGTTCGCGGGTCATGTCGAGGCCGGCGTAGCCAATGTTTACGCGGTCGACGAAGGCGATTACGTAAACCATGAAGAGCAATGGGAGCAAGCGGCGCGCGATCCTGCGTTGAGCTGTTATCGGAATCGCGGCCGAGGCAGGCGTCACTCTATGAGCTCCAATGGCACGCATTCTGAGTCATGCGTGACTCGCTCGTTGAGTCTACATGTTGTGGTGATCGTATGGCGGCTCGGCGTTGGCCCTAGTTGGGTTTGTTGCGGCGGAAGCGGTCGTCGATAGGCTTGCGGCCACGGAAGCCGTCTTCCATGGTGTGCCAGTGGGTGATGCGGTCTTCGCCTTGTTTCCAACATAGCAGCACTACATCGATCTTCCAGCTTGCAGGGGAAATCGAGCAGTCCGGAATCAAGGTCCTTGACCTCGACGCCGATGGAATCGATCTCGGTGACCAGTTCCTGCAACCTGCTCGGCGAAGAGATCGAGGGCGATGCGTTGGCGCTTGACGGCGGGCACGTCGACCCGCATACCTCCCGAAAGGGAGATGCGCTGACTTAGCTGCTGCAAGTCCTCCTCGATCTCCGTCACAGAGCGGCGTGCCTCCATGGCGCGCTTCAGCAGCGCCTCCACAACAGGAAGGACAGCCTGTGCCTCTTCGAGTGTGAATATCTTCAATCCCGGGCCTCGATTTGTGGCGTATTGGAAATCTCAAGCATTCGATCGAGCGCTACTCGGGCCCATTGTTTGACATCGTCGCGCACTTTGATCTGATTGACCACCCGTCCTTCGACGAGGTTTTCGAGCGCCCACGCGAGGTGCTGCGGCGAGATGCGATACATGGTGGTGCAGAGGCAGCCGGTGTCGTCGAGCGTGATGACCTTCTTGCCGTTCGGCGGCGAACTGCTGGGCCATGCGATTGACGAGATGGATCTCAGTGCCGACGGCGAAGCATGGTGCCTGCGGGAGCATCGTCGACGAGCTTGATGAGGCGCTCAGTGGAGCCGAGGCGCGTCGGCCTTCTGACACACCTCCCAGCGGCACTCGGGATGGACGATGACCTGGATGCCGGGATACTTGGCGCGGACCGCGTCGACGTGGTCCGGCAGAAATCGCTGGTGCACGGAGCAATGGCCCTTCCAGAGCACGACTTTGGCCGCGCGCAGACGATCCGGGCGCAACGCCGCCGTTGATCTGGTATGGATCCCAGACGACCATTTCGTTCGAGGGGAATGCCCATGGCGATAGGCTGTGTTGCGGCCGAGGTGCTGATCGGGCAGGAAGAGGATCTTTTCGCCGCGAGCGAAGGCCCACTCGAATGCTGCCTGCGCGTTGGACGAGGTGCAGACCAGGCCGCCGCGCTCGCCGCAAAATGCCTTGATGGAGGCGGCGGAATTCATGTACGTGAGCGGGACCATGCGTGGCGGTGAGGCCGAGTCGCTCGAGGGATTCCCAGCAATCTTCCACCTGGCCGATCTCGGCCATATCCGCCATGGAGCAGCCAGCGTTCGAGTCGGGCAGGATGACCTGCTGACCTTCGCGGCCGAGCACGTCGGCGCTTTCCGCCATGAAGTGTACGCCGCAGAAGACGATGTATTTGCGCGCCTCGGTTTCGGCTGCGATCTTCGAGAGCTTGTAGGAGTCGCCGGTAAAGTCAGCGAAATCGAATGACTTCGTCGCGCTGGTAGTGGTGGCCGAGCAGGACGGTGGTTTTGCCGAGGCGCGCGCGCGCCGCCGCGATGCGCTCGTCCATGGTGTGGTCGGGAAGGGTGAGGTAGTGATCGAGCGAGCAGCTGTTCGCCCGCAGACACCTCAACGCGCATGGGACAGCATAGTCTTCAGCAAGTACGCTCAAAGTTTCCGCCTTCAGTCCAGCTCACCTTGCGGCCGGACGGGGATGTTGAAAGCAATTCATGGTTGCAGTGGATTCGCTGTGCCGGGAGTCGGCGCCCAACCCACGGGGATGTTGCAACCCTGTAACATCAGATGCGCCGCTTAGCCGGAGTCGCAGGAAATCGGTGCGAAACCGGAAACTGGCGCAACTTTTCCGTTATCTTAATACACGGATCAGCGGGACGATGCAGGTGAAGCATTCTCTGCTGCACGGAATACAGTGGGATTTAGCAGCTTTGCGGGCTGCGGCAGGCAAATTGTGAGCCCTGGCGAATCGCAGGTATCATGGTGAGCGATGCATTTCATGGATTCCATCTTTATCTTTGGGCTGATGCTGGTCCTTTTTGGCCCAAAAAAACTGCCGGAGATCGCGCGCCAGGCGGGAAAGCTGATGATGGAGTTTCGCCGCGCCTCCAACGAGTTCAAAATGCAGATGGAAGACGAGTTGCGTGCCGCCGAGCAGGCTGAGCGGCAGAAAAAGCTGGAGGCCGAGACGCAGGCTGCGCTGGCGCTTGCAACCTCAGCGCTGCCACCGGCTGGGGTGGGCGGCGCTTCGGCACCAGAGGGAGCCGGTGAGACGACGCCGACGCATTATGCCGCCAGCGTGGGTGAGACTGTGCATGCCGAGCGACTCCTCCGGACCGCGTACCGATGAGCCGGACGCGACTACGGAGAGCGTGGCCGAGGTGATCCCGGTGCCTCCGGTGCAGACGCCGATTGAGGCTAGTCCGGTGTCGGCGGAGGAGTATTATTCGCAGCGGCAAGCCGAGCTTTTCGGCGCGACGGAGACGGCTGCGCCATTGCCCGAAGTTGAGGCAGCACCGGCAATGGCCGAGGCGGCCAAGGATGGCATTGCGCGGGAAGCTGAACGAGTGGAAGCGGAGGCAGCGAAGGCGGTGACTGCGAAGCTGCCGGGAACCGAGATGTACCCCGATAACGCCGCCATGGCAGAGAGCGACCAGGCCCCGATCCAACATGGCTGACATGATCGACCGCGCACGCGCAGCGGTGAACGAACGCGCAGAATTGCCCGGCATGAGCCTCATCGAGCACCTCGAGGAGCTGCGGCGGCGCATCATCCGCTCGGCGATCTTCGTGGTGGTCGGCTTTCTTTCATCGCGTACGGCTTCCACGCAGAAGATCTACGACGTGATGCAGGCGCCGATTGTGACGGCGTTGAAGGCGCACCATCTGGATCCGCAGTTGGTTTATCACAACCCGATTGACCCTTTTAATCTGTACCTGAAGATCAGCTTTGTGGGCGGCGCGATCCTGGCATCGCCGTTCGTGCTCTACCAGGTATGGCTGTTCATCTCGCCGGGGCTTTATCAGAACGAGAAGAAGTACGTCGTGCCGTTCATGTCGGCGACCGTGGGACTTGTTTCTTGCGGGCGCATTCTTTGGCTATCCGCTGGGTCTATCCCGGACGCGCTTGAGTTCCTGATCGGTTATTCGCCAAGGACTTCAAGCCGCTGATCGAGATCAACGAATACACCGATCTGTTCATGACGGTGATCCTTGGGCTTGGGCATCACGTTTGAGCTGCCGATCCTGATCATGTTCCTGGCGCTCTTCGGGATCGTGAGCGCGGGATTCCTGTGGAAGAATGTTCGCTATGCCATCCTCGCCATCTTTATCATTGCGGCGATCATTACTCCGACGCCGGATGTGCTGACGATGTGCGTCTTCGCCGCACCGATGGTGATTCTCTATTTCGTCGAGCATCGGAGTTGCCTACATGGTGCATCCCGACCATCGGAAAAAGAAGGCAGAGCAGGCATGATAGTGGGTCGCCCGGCGTACAGATGGATGTCGCAGTTTGTTGCGGTGCTGGCCCTGGTTGTAGCGGGCGGCGTGCTGCGGCTGCGGCTCTGGAGCACTTCAACGGCGCACGGGCGCTGGAGATTACGCAGCAGATTGTGCAATTGGTCCCCGGTGGCTGGGCAGCCCGGGACATCGCAAGGCGGAGGCTTACATCAAGAAGCAGTTCGCCAAGGACTCGCTCGAGGATGACGCCTTTACGGCGAACACGCCCGCCGGGCCGATGGAGATGCACAACTTCATCGTGCGCTTCCCCGGCAAGAAGGATGGCGTGATCCTGCTGGGCTCGCACTACGACACGAACTACCCGCTGCGGGATACGAGTTTTGTGGGAGCGAACGACGGTGCGGCAACGACCGGCGCTGCTGATCGAACTGGCGAATCATCTGCGCGGGCCCACGCTGGAGGGCTACAGCGTGTGGCTGGTGTTCTTCGATGGCGAAGAGGCGATCCAGCACTGGTCCCGGTCCGACTCGACTTATGGCAGCCGGCATCTGGCCGCAAAATGGCAGAACGACGGCACGCTGAAGCGCGTGAAAGGCATTGCTGCTGGCGGACATGATCGGCGACAAGGATCTGGATATTCATCGGGATAAGAATTCGACCGGATGGATGCTCGACATTGTGAAGCAGGCCGCGACGAAGTATGGCTACCAGTCGCACTTCTTCGCAGACGGACAACGATAGACGATGATCACCTTCCGTTCGTGCAGCGCGGCGTGCCGTGCGCGGATGTGATCGATCTGGATTACGGCCCGAACAATTCCTATCACCACACGGTTCAGGACACGATGGACAAGCTGAGCGCGAAGAGTCTGACGATTGCTGGCGATACTTTTCTTGAGGCGATCCGACTGATCAATCAGCGCTGAGGCGGCGCCACGGCGGCCTTGACTTCGATGCAAAGGGGAGATTCTCGATGATCGAAGGCGCACCTATCCTGTCCTGGATCGGCTTCCACGTGCTGGTGGTAGCGCTGCTGCTGGCGGATCTATTTCTGCCCAAGGATGAGGACCACGCGGTCTCCGTGCGGGTGGCGTGGGGATGGACCGCATTTCTGGCGGTAATTGCGGGATGCTTTGCGTTCTGGATTCTGCGCATCGCAGGGGCACCAGCCGGCACTGGAATTCGTCTCCGGGTACCTGATCGAGACATCGCTTAGCGTCGACAATCTTTTCGTCTTCCTGCTGCTGTTTCGCAGCTTCTCGCTCAAGCCGGCGGATCAGCATCGCGCATTGCTGTGGGGCATTGGCGGCGCGATCGTCATGCGGGCGCTGTTTATTCTCGCCGGTGTTTCTCTGCTGGAGCGCTTCGCGTGGGTCCAGTACGTCTTCGGCGTAATTCTGTTGGTGGCAGCGATACGGCTTGCGCGACCTGCGCCTGAGGCCTCCGATCCAGCGAGCGCGCATGCCGCACCGAAGTGGCTGCAGTGGATTCAGGCGCGCTCAGAACCGACGGCGCTGAGCTGAGCGCTCGCACATTTCTGTTCATCGTGCTGGCGATCGAGGTGACGGATCTGATCTTCGCACTGGACTCGATCCCCGCGGTGCTGGCAGTCACGCGGCGGCCCTTCATCGCCTACACGTCGAACATTTTCGCGATTCTCGGACTGCGCTCTCTGTTCTTCGCGCTGTCGGGCTTTCTGGATCGCTTCCGGCTGCTGCACTACGGGCTGGCCGCGATACTTGCGTTCGTCGCGCTCAAGATGCTGACGATGCAGTGGATCGAGATCCCGGTGTACATTTCGCTGATCGTGATTGTCGCGATACTGGCAGTCTTTGTGGCGCTGTCGCTGATGATTCCTGTAAAGAAGACTGGCGCAGCTGGCTAGATCAAAGAAGATCGCGGTGAGAGTAGGTCGCTGCGGGAGGTCTCAGCTCTCGACGAACTCTACCGGGCCAGCGCCGCGCACGACGGAGTGCTTGCTGAAAGTTCACGTCGTCGCGATTAGGGAAGTCGTTGCGGATAGTGGGCCCCGCGGCTTTCGTTCGCGGCCAGTGCGGAGCGGACGATGAGCTAGCCGACCGCATGCAGGCTGCGAAGTTCAATGGCTTCGCGGGTCTCTGCAACCGGCATGGTGGCGGCGATGTCTTCAAGGTCTGACCGCTGCGCTTTCGAGACCCTCACGGTCGCGCAGCAATCCCGCTTTCTTCCACATGGTGTGTTGAATGGCTGCGGCCAGATCGGCGGACGATTGCTGCTGCTGTTGCGCTCGCATGTGCGCCCGGCGCGACTGAGGTAGAGCTTCGATCTTGCCTGAGAGAGTTGTTTCTTCGCGCATTTCGGCTGCGGCGCGAGCGCCAAAGACCAGTCCTTCGAGCAGCGAGTTGCTGGCGAGGCGGTTGGCTCCGTGCACTCCGGTGCAGGCCACTTCGCCGGCAGCGTAGAGGCGCTTCAGTGAGGTGCGTCCATGCACGTCTGTCTGTACTCCGCCCATCAGGTAGTGCGCGGCAGGGCGCACCGGGATCAGGTCCTGCGCGAGAGAGAGACCGTGCTCGCTGAGGAAGGCGCTGATTCCGGGGAAAACGCTCTACGAGATTGATATCGGTGACGTGGCGCATGTCGAGGTATACGGGGCGCGACTCACCGGGACGAGGACCCATGCCTTCGCGAGTGATGGCGCGAGCCACGACATCGCGCGGGGCGAGTTCGAGCAGTGGATGATAGCGCTCCATGAAGCGCTCCTCCTTGTCGTTGCGCAGCCACGCTCCTTCGCCGCGCAGGGCTTCGCTCAGCAGGAAGCGCGGCACGCCGGGCAGACTGAGGGCGGTGGGGTGGAACTGATAGAACTCCATGTCAGCGATGGCGGCGCCGGCCCGCCATGCCATGGCGATGCCGTCGCCAGTGGCCACGGCAGGATTGGTGGTGTCGCTGTAGACCTGGCCCGCGCCGCCGCTGGCCAGCAGGATGGCGCGTGCGCTGACGGTCTGACGTTCGCCCTGCTGCAGTAACCATGCTGAGGCCGACGACGCTATCGCCATCGAGGATCAGGTCCTCGCAGGTCATCCACTCGGCAAGCGTGATGTTGGAGATGTCCGCGCGCGTGCGCAAGCAGGGAGCGGCCGATCTCGGCGCCGGTGGCGTCGCCGTTGGCATGCAGGATGCGGGAGCGGCTGTGGGCTCCTTCGCGAGTGAGCATGAGTTTGCCGTTTTCACGGTCGAAGTGCGTGCCCCACTGAAGCAATTCTTCGACCCGCAAGGGGCCCTCTTCGACGAGGACAGCGGCAGCGGCTTCGTTGACCAGACCATCGCCGGCGCGGGTGGTGTCTTCAAGGTGGAGTTCGACATCTTCTTCGCCGCCGAGAGCGACGGCTATGCCGCCCTGGGCATAGTTGGTGTTCGACTCGCCAAGTTCTTCCTTGGTGATGACGAGAACACGGCCAGCTCCGGCGAGTTCGATCGCGGCGCGCAGCCCCGCGATGCCTGCGCCTACAATCAGGAAATCTGTCTCCAGCGTGCCGCTCATTCTGTGAGGCTATCATGCAGAA
The DNA here is from genome assembly GCA_963849505.1 of uncultured Acidobacteriaceae bacterium. Lineage (GTDB taxonomy): Bacteria > Acidobacteriota > Terriglobia > Terriglobales > Acidobacteriaceae > JANXZS01. Next base: position 67,186 of record CAWKHY010000006.1, read on the forward strand.
ACGGTAGGCCCAAGGGGTTCCTTTTCGCCGGGTGCGATAGGATGAAGGTATCGTGGCAAACATACCAGTTGAAACCAGGTCGGCAAACTATCGCGTCCTGACCGGCGACGGTCTGCTGCAATCGCTTCTGCCTCGCATTCAGCGCGCGGTTGGCCGTAAACCGCAGCGAGTTTTTGTAGTGACTTCGGCGGAGATCTGGGCGCTGTGGTCGGAGAAGTTTCTGGAGTCTTTCGGCACTGAGCCGCCCACGATTCTTTTTCTGCCGGGCGGCGAAGCGCACAAGCGTTTGAGCAGCGTGGAGTCCCTGGCGCGGGAGATGGCACACGGCAGGCGCAGACCGCTCGTCGCTGCTGATTGCTTTCGGGGGCGGGATTGTCGGCGACCTATGCGGCTTTCTGGCTGCGATCTACATGCGCGGCATCGACTATGTTCAGGTGCCGACCACTCTGCTGGCGCAGGTAGACTCAGCGATCGGCGGCAAGACGGGGGCGAATCTGCCGGAAGGCAAAAACCTGATCGGCAGCTTCCACCAGCCGCGTGCCGTGTTTGCCGATGTGCGAACGCTGCAGACACTGCCTATTCGCGAGCTGAGGGCGGGCCTCTACGAGAGCATCAAGGCAGGCATCATTCGCGATGCGCGGCTCTTCGGTTACATGGAGCGCAATTCCCCAGCGATACTCGCGCGCGACCCCAAGGCGTTGGAGTATGTGATCTCTTCGTCGATCGCGGTCAAGGCAGCGGTGGTCAGCGCGGATGAACGCGAGGCGGGCGTGCGCATGCTTCTGAATCTTGGGCACACGCTGGGACACGCGCTGGAAGCAGCTACAGGCTTCAAGAAGTTTCTGCATGGTGAGGCTGTGGGGCTGGGCATGCTGGCTGCGGTGGAATTGGGCCGGCGGCGGGCAACAATCACCGAAGCGCAGGCTGAGCGCATGAGAAAAATAATCGATCTTTATGGGCCGGTGCCGCGTGCGTCGCTTTCTGCGGAGAAACTGCTGGCGGCTTCTGCGGGCGACAAAAAGAACTTTGCCGGGATTCGCCGCTTCGTGCTGCCGGTGGGTATCGGCAACGCGATGGTGGTGGAGGATGTGACCACCGAAGAACTGTCTGCAGCAGCTGAATCCATGCTGGCAAAGAGGAAGGCTCGCTGAGCATGGCAGCCCCCGGCGCACAGCCTGAAGGTACGGGAGACGAACAGGCGGCAGCAGCAGCGGTGCGCGAAATGTTCGACACCATCGCACCACGCTACGACCTGCTGAACCATGTCCTGTCCCTGAACATCGACCGCCTGTGGTGGTGGCGTACGGCGCGACGCTTTCGCGCGGTGCTGGCGCGCCCGCAGGCGAATATCCTGGACATTTGCTGCGGCACCGGGGACATGACGCTGGCGCTGCTTCGCAGGCGTCCTGCTAATGCTCAGCCGATTCTTGCGGCAGACTTCGCTCACGAGATGCTGGTTCGTGGCGCAGCAAAATTCACGTATCTCGGAGCCGTTGCGATTGAGGCCGATGCGCTGCATCTGCCGCTGGCTTCCGGTTCGCTGGATTTGATTGTGTCTGCCTTTGGCTTTCGCAACCTTGCCAATTACCGTGCTGGGCTTGAAGAGTTTCATCGCGCGCTGAAGGCGGGGGGCGAGATTGGCATCCTTGACTTCAATGAACCGGGCGGCCTGATGGGCAAGCTGTACGCGATTTATTTCCGCCACGTCCTGCCAACGATTGGAGCAGCGCTCTCGGGAGCGCGAGGGGCGTATACCTATCTACCCGCCTCGGTGCATCGCTTTCCACCACCGCCGGAGATGCTGGAGATCATGCGGGGGGCGGGCTTCAGCGAGGTCTCATGGACTCCGTACAGTTTCGGCATTGCGGGGCTGTATCGCGGGGTGAAGGCTTAGTGCATCAGAATCCGCAACACGCCCTAGCAGATAGCAATCCAGCGTTGTAGGCTTATTCCATGGCGGCGACGGTAGCACAGACAAATACGGAACAGATGAGCAAGGAGAAGCGCGCCGTCGCGCTGGTGTCGGTTGCCGCTGCAACCGGGATGACCATCCTGAAGATCGTGACGGGGATCCTGACGGGCTCTCTGGGTATGCTGTCTGACGCGGCGCACTCGGGATTGGATCTGCTGGGCGCGGCGCTGACATTTTTCTCGGTGCGGGTCTCCGACCGGCCGGCAGACGATGCCTACACCTATGGCCGCGGCAAGATCGAAAGCATCTCGGCGTTCACCGAAACGTTCCTGATGGCGGTGTCGTGCATCTGGATTGTGAGCGAAGCAGTCTCGCGCATCTTTCTGCATCCGGTTGACATCAAGCCTTCGATCTGGCCCTTTGGAGTGCTGCTGCTTTCGATAGCGGTGGACTATTGGCGCTCGCAACAGCTCAGAGCGGTTGCGCGGCGGACCGGAAGCCAGGCGCTGGAAGCCGATGCCCTACACTTCGCCTCGGACATCTGGTCAAGCGTGGCAGTATTTCTTGGGCTTGGCGCGTCCACGATCGGTATTCACTATCACCTGCCCTGGCTGCGATTCGCTGACCCTGTAGCGGCCGTGACGGTCTCAGTGTTGATTTTGAATTTCAGTTGGAAGTTGGCGCGGAAGACGGTGGCCGTGCTGATGGATGCGGTACCCGCGGAGACGCGCTACCAGATGCTGGCTGAAGTGCAACGCACAGACGGGGTGCTCTCGGTTGAGCAGGCGCGGGTGCGGCGGTCGGGGAATTCCTACTTTGCGGATTTGACCCTGGCACTCTCGCGCAATCTTACTTTCCAGCGGACAGAGCAACTGGTGAGCGAGGCGACGGACGCGGTGCATCGCATTCTGCCAAACGCGGACGTTGTTATTCACACGGTACCGCGCGCCGGATTCGCGGAAAGCATATTCGATCGCGTACGCGCTGTGGCCTCGCGCAACAACGTTGCGATTCACGACGTGAGCGTCCAGTCCTTCCAGGGCAAGCTGCGGGTGGAGCAGCATGTTGAAGTAGATGAACAGATGCCTCTGCGTGCAGCGCACGATTTTGTCTGCAAGCTGGAGTCAGAGATCCGCAGTGAAGTGCCGGAACTGCAATCTGTGCTGACGCACATAGAAAGCGAACCTGCCACCATTGAAGAGCCTGTGAGCATGGACCGAGACGATAAGATCCTGGAGATGAATCTTCGTGAGGCCGGCGCACACTTTGCGGAGATCCTCGACATTCATGAGGTAGTCGTGGGCCGCACCGGCGAGCGCATCCAGGTGTCGTGCCACTGCACGCTACCGGACGCGATGACCATGCAGCGTGTGCACGAGGTGATTACCTCTCTCGAAGCGCGTCTGCGCATGAAGTGCCCCGAAGTCTACAAGGTCATGATTCATCCTGAGCCGGAGACGGACAACACGCACTAATCTCATGATGCGCATCTTCCAATTCGCCCTGGCTGTGTTGCTGCTGACGTTGGTGTCATTGTTGGCGGCCATCACGACGATGCACTTTGCCATTCACGGTGCCGAGGTGACGATCCCGGACTTCCATGGCATGACGGTGGCAGAAGCTACACATCGCGCGGCTGTGCTGGGCATGAATCTGAGCGTGGACAACCGCTTCTATTCAGCGGATGTACCTGCGAATCGCGTGGTGAGCCAGTCGCCGGCGGCGGGCACGGTGGTGAGGAGGGAGTGGCACGTGCGCATCACGGAGAGCCTGGGGCCGCAGAAGGTGTCCATCCCGAATGTCGTGGGACAGGAAGAACGGATAGCGACGATACAGATACGCCGCCTGGGCCTTGACATCGGAACCCTGGCACACATGCCGATGCCCGGAGTGGCCGCGGAGACAGTGATCGCGCAGAATCCAGCGGCAGATGCTGCGGGCGTGGAACGGCCAACAGTAAGCCTGCTGATTGCGACCGCGGCGCCAGCGGAATCGGTGGGCTTTGTGATGCCGGATCTGACAGGACAGACCGCGACTGCCGCCAGCTATGCGGTCACCCACGCGGGGCTGAAGCTGGCCGCATGGAAAGATGTTCCCATTGCGCTGAGTCCGCCGACTGAGGTTCCAGGACAGCCGATGGCGCCTGCCGTGGCACCGGGAACAGTGGTGGCACAAAGTCCACTGCCGGGACATCGCGTCGATCCAAGTGTGGGCGTGGAACTCAGCATCGCCCGCTAGCGCAAGACCAGACTACTAGTGGCGAACGAGCATAGCTGCGAAGAAGCCGTCGCATGGATGCACACCCGGCAACGTACGCAGATAAGGGCCGCGGAACCCACTATTGCGCAATACGGCAGCGTTGGGCTCGTCTATGGCTCCGCTTTGCACCAGGCCGTCCAACTGAAGCTCCAATGGCATGACTTCGAAGCCGGATCCTTTCTGCAGACACTCCTCGATTACGCGCTCATTTTCTTCTGGCTCGAGTGAGCAGGTGGAGTAGAGTAGTCGGCCTCCCTTGCTGCACCGTGTGACATAGCGGACGTTGAGGATTGCGACCTGGCGCTCGTGATGGCGCGCGAAGTCTTCCGGCTTGAGCCGATGCCGGATCTCGGGATTACGCGCGATCGTGCCGGTACCGCTGCAGGGCACATCGCAAAGGACGAGATCGAATTCATTCGCGAAGTGTCATCTTGGCCGCGTCTGCGACCTGAAAGCGTACTTGTGTCTTTTCGGGAAGTGCTCGCAGCAGGCCCTTCATCTGCTCCAGGCGGCGCATGCTCACATCGCAGGCGACGTATTTCTGCAGCGGGATTGCGTTCGGCGAGAATCGCGGTCTTTCCACCGGGCGCAGCGCAGCAATCCAGGATGTGAGCAGCCTTGCTCCGGCTAATTCAGCCACCAGCTGCGAGCCTTCGTCCTGTATGCGAACCAGCCCTTTGCGATACGTAACAGTTACGGTTACATCACCCTTAGTGACTCGCTTAGCACTCGTGAGGAAGTTGGCGGGCGCGAGTTCGACGCCCTCCTGCAGTAGAGATTCTTCCGCCTGCGAAGAGGCGATCCGCACCTGTAGCGGAGGCTGTTCCTGATCGAAGGCACAGATTGCGGCGGCGGCTTCGAGCCCGTAGGTTGCGACCCAACGCTCTACAAGCCATGCCGGATGCGCGCTGATCCTCGCGATTCCCGCCGCCGTGGACGCAGTCATGCTTCGAGCGCGAACCGCCAGTGGCAATTTTTCGCAGCACTGCGTTGACCATGCCTGCGGCGAATTTATTCTCGCCGTGCTTGGCCAATTCGACACTCTCTGAGATTGCGGCGTGCGGTGGAATGCGGTCCAGGTGCAGGAGTTGAAAGGCGCCCATACGCAGCGCGATGCGTACCTCGTCGCTGAGTTTGAAGTCGGGGCGCTTGAGGAAGCGTGTTGATCTCGGCGTCGAGAGCAATCTGCCAGCGAAGCGTTCCCATCACGAGATTGGTGCAGAGGTTGCGGTCGATGGGAGCAAGGACTTCAACCTGTCGGGTGCGCAAAAGCTCGTCGCAGTGACCCTGAGTTCGCTCGATTTTCAGAAGAATATCAAATGCGGACAGACGTGCAGGCGTAATTGTAATTGCCATTGTTACCTAAAGTTTCTCGCCGCTCTTGAGGGCGTGTCCGCGAAGGAAGTCAGCGGCTGACATGCGCTTCTTACCTTCGAGTTGGACTTCGAGTTACTTCGATCATACTGTTGTCGCCACACGCCAGAAACCATCGACCCTGATCAATGCGGATTTCGCCGGGTTGCCCTGTATGAATGGGCGCGTTCTCAGGAGAGCTGCATGCGCGAAATGACTAGCTTCTTCCCATTGAGGGTGGTATAGGCTCCCGGCCACGGTTGAAAGCCTCGCCAGCGATTGAATATTTCCTCCGCTGTGCGTGAAGTCGATGGCACCGTCTTCGCGCTTCAGAATGGGCGCGAGGGTTGCATGGTCTTCGTCCTGCGTGGATGGGCGTGATCGTCCCGGCCTCAAGCTGCCGACAGCGTCTCGACCATGAGCGGAGCGCCCTGCTTCTGCGAGCAGAGGGAAGACGTCGACCGACGGTCTGATTGGGGGTGACTGGCAGATAATTTGAGCAGCATGTCGCCGGTATCGAGGCCGTCGTCGAGGCGTATGGTGGTCGCGCCAGTTACAGTTTCTCCCGAGGCGATGGCCCACTGGATGGGTGCGGCTCCACGATATTTCGGCAAGCAGCGACGCCGTGAAGATTGATGTTTCCGAGCGGCGGAAGATCGAGCATCCAGCGCGGAATGATGCGGCCATAAGCCACAACGAGGATCGCGTCTGGACTGGATGACTCTCGAGCTGCTCACGGAATTCCGCGTTGTTCTTGATCTTCTCCGGCTGCACGACCGGAATTCCATGCAACAGAGCGAGTTGCGTTTAACCGGCGGAATGCGACGAGCTCCATGCCACGGCCCTGAGGGCGGTCCGGCTGCGTCACCACGAGTTCGACGTTGTGGCCCGCGGCGAGAACTGCTTCGAGTGTAGGAACGGCAAACTGGGGTTCCACAGAAGACGAGCTTCATCGCCGCCTCCGCTGGGCGTGGTGATGAGACGCGAGCTCGGCGCGGCAGTCTACCATTCACCCGCCCGCTGCAGTTTGCGGATCTGGCGCAGCGCAAGATCGCGTTTCAACATGCTGATGCGGAAGATGAAGAGGATTCCGTCCAGGTGATCGATCTCGTGCTGAATGCAGCGCGATAGCAGCGTCACCGCGTCCTTCTCAAACCACTTCCCTCGACGTCCTGTGCTCGCACTACCACGCTGGGCAGCACGCGAAACCTTGGCGCGTATCTCCGGCAGGCTCAGGCAGCCTTCGTCTTCCAATTGCTTGCCTTCGCGCACAATGATCTCCGGGATTGACGAGCACGATCTTGTCTTCCGGCTTCTTTTTGAAGCTGAGGTCGATGACGGTTAGGCGCTTCGACACGCCAACCTGCGGCGCAGCCAGCCAATGCCCTCGGCGGCATACATTGACTCAAACATGTCGTCCGCCAGCTTTCGGAGGTCCTCATTGAACTCAGTCACGGGTAGCGCGGGTACGCTGCAGCACCGGATCGGGATACTTGACGATAGGAAGAACCATGGATTTCTCTTTCGGGCCTACTTGTACTTTAGAAACGGCGAATCTGCTCCAGATATCCCTGGTAATTTCGCAGGAGTTCCTGGGCGGAGTCGCCGCCAAATTTTTCCATCACCAGCTTGGCCATTGCGAATGCGACCATCGCTTCCGCCGCCACCCCGGCAGCCGGCACTACACAAATATCGCTGCGCTCGTAGGCAGCCTTGGTTGGTTCGCGGGTCTCGAAAGCTCACCGATGCTAGCGGACGACGCAGTGTTGAAATGGGCTTCAGATATCCGCGCACGACGATGTCTTCGCCGTTTGAAATGCCGCCCTCAATGCCGCCGGCATTATTATGTTCGCGGGTAAAGCGCGTCTGCGCGCCTGCTCCAGGTCGCTGTAGCCGATGGCGTCGTGGACCTCGGATCCAAAGGAATATGCCGCAGTTACTCCCCGGCCAATCTCGACCGCCTTCACGGCCTGCAGCGACATCACGGTCCAGGCGAGAATGCCGTCGAGACGCTCGTCCCAGTTGGCGTAGGTGCCAATGCCGGCAGGCGCGCCGTGCACAACCACCTCGAAGACTGCCGCCGATGGTGTCGCCGGTTCTGACTGGCGCGATCGACTTCCGCCTTCATGCGAGCTTCTCGGTTGCGGGATCGGCGCAATTCAGCAGCACCTCATCCTGGGCCGGCCACTGCGCAATCTCTTCCCAATGGGATCGCGCTCCAGCTCGGCCGGCCCACTCGGACGACGTGGCTGGCGATCTCAATTCCCAGCGACTTCAGAAGGATCTTGGCGAAGGCTCCGCCGGCAACCCGCGCGGTGGACTCCCGCGCGGAAGCCCGTTCGAGCACGTAACGTGCATCCGGGAAATCGAACTTCAACGCTCCGGCGAGGTCCGCATGGCCGGGGCGCGGCGACGCGACGGCCTTATGCTTGGACGCATCGCCGGCAGCTCAACCGGAAGAATCTCTTCCCAGTTCTTCCAGTCGTGGTTGGCGATCTCGATCGCAACCGGCGATCCAATGGTTTTGCCGTGACGCACACCGGAAAGTACGTGCGCCTTGTCCCGTTCAATGCGCATGCGGCCACCGCGGCCGTAGCCCTGCTGGCGACGCCACAGTTCGCGGTTCACGAAGTCGAGATCGGCACTTCGAGACCGGCTGGAAGTCCTGATACAAGAGCGATTAAGCTCTCGCCGTGCGATTCACCTGCGGTGGAAAAACGGATCATGGGCGTATAGAAACCAGCATCGATTGTAGCGCAGCAGGGCGCAGATCTTCACCTGAGGGAACGGGTTACTGGGTCAACCATCCAGGCGTATTGCTCTTCTGTGAGCGGAACCACGGAGAGTCTTCCCTGCCGCACCAGCGCAGAACCCGCAAACAGCTTCTCGTCTTTGATCTCGGCCAGCGTCTTTGGATTCTTGAACGCTTTACCAGCCTGAATTTGACGACCGGCACCTGCGGATCGTGGCGTCCACGGAACGACGTTCGCCGTGCCGACTGCCGTACGCTCACCGCCGGTATGGTAGATGACGAGCTTTGTCGCCCGTCTTCATGGCAGCGAGGATGAGTCATGGCTGCCGGGGATTTGTTACTCCATCCCACACGGTTTGCTTATCCTGCTGGAGGTCGTCGAAGGAGTAAACGGCGGGTTCGGTCTTCAGCAGATAGGGCATGGCTATTTCTCCTGAGGCTCAGGGTTCTTCTGCACGAGATAGCCAGAAGGACTCAAGCAAGGCGCGCTCCATCGGACGCACCCAGTCGGTGAACTGATCCAGCGGGACGGCCCTGCGCCACGTTGCGCTCCAACTCGCTGCGGATAGACTGCATCTTCGCGTCCATATCATCAAGAAAATTGCAGCAGGACCGCCTCGGGAATCATGGGCAGCTTGGGCGAGCCGAATGCGTACTGTCCATGATGGCTCAGGATCAGTGCTCGACCAGCAATCGGAGTTTCGGAGGAAAGTCGGGCAGCGCTTCGAGCTTCTTCTCCACCATGCCGATGCCGATGGTGATGTGTCCCAGCAGCTGGCCTTCCATCGTGTAGCTGAAGCCCGTGCGCCCATGCCAGTTCGCGCAGCTTTGCCAATGTCGTGCAGCACTACACCGGTGAGTAGCAGGTCGCGATTGATTTCGGTGTAGTGTCCCGCAGCCAGATCGGCAATGCCGAGCAGCGAAACGATGTGCTCGAGCAGGCCGCCGATCCATGCATGGTGCATCCCCTTGGCTGCCGGAGCCATCGCGAGAGCCGCGGCGATTTGCTCGTCGTTGAGGAAGCTGTTCAGCAAGCGCCTTGAGGTGCGGATCCGTGAAGCTGGCGACGTAGGCGTTGAGTTCCAGCCCACAGTTCGTCGACGTTCTTTCGTTGTCTTGGGCAGGAAATCGCCGAGGTCGAACTCTCCCTGAGGTGCGCGTCTAATACGCTCGACTTTGAGTTGAAGGCGTCCGTCAAACCGGCAGACGAACGCGCGCACCTTGACTACCTCGCCCTGCTCAAAGAGCGGAATGCAGTCGGTGACGTTGTCCCACATGCGCGCTTCCACCTGTCCGGTGCGGTCAGACAGGATGAACGCAAGGTATGGATTACCGTCCTTCTTGGTGCGAACCTGTTTCTGGGTGGCAACGAAGAAGGACGTAATCTGCTTGTCTTCGTGTGCGGCAAAGTCCGCTATATATACGTCTTTCATCTCTTACCTGAGTGGCCCTACTGCTGTGGCGCCGGAGTAACCGCTGGTGCCTCGGTTCCCGCCGGCGGAACTGCGCTTTGGGGCGCCGCATCAGCCGGAGGTAGTGGCTTATCCATGGGAACAGCCGCAGGCGACGGATTGGCTGACGGCGCAGGAGCAGGCGCGGGCGGCGGAGTCTTGCCTACGTCGGAGTAGCGAATCTTTTCGCCGCTCGTATTCTTGGGCTTCGGTGGCTTCTTCGAGGTATCCCCAGCAAGTCCCAGCGGAGCAGCCTGTGTCTTTTGCGTGGCTGTTTCCTCGGAGGTGGCCGGAGCAGGCGCAAATGGATCCGTCTTGGGCCCCTTGGCTGTCTTGGGCTTGGCAATCTTGGCGCGATCGCTATAGCGCGTCTTTTCCGCCACGGGTGCAGCTTTGGATCCAGCGGATTAGCAGGCTCCTGGACGTTGGCAACCTCAGGCGTGGCAGCAGGAGGAGCAGCACCAGCGTCAACATGTTCGGTTTCAGTTGCAGCGGCAGGCAGCGTTTCACGCGGGGCCTGGCCGTAGCGGATCTTCTCCTTCTTGCCGGGCTTCATGCTCGCCGGAGCCTTGGCAGCTGCCTGGGTTGTCGATGTGGCTGCGGACGAACTGGCGGCGGTTGCGCCCGTCGCGGCCCCAGTTGTGGCTGCGGCAGTTCCAGCAGTAGCACCCGCAGCGGCCGACTGAGTGGACGCTCCATGGGCAGTCGAACGATAGCGAGCCTGGGCGGTAGTCTTCTTTTTCTTCTTTGGTGCGGGTGGCGTGTATGCGCTGTAGACCGGTTTGGTCTGGTTGGGACTGGCGCCAGTATCGATGTAGCCGGGCTTGATATCGATGTAAGCTTCTTCGCGCAGCTTGGTCAGATATTGCCGCAGCGCGGGCTGCATGCGTTCCATGAACGCGCCTTCTTCCACCTGCTGTTCAACATCCTTCATGTCAGGAACGCCGCCGCGAGGATGAGCGTCAACCTTGAGGATTACGAATCCCTGCTTGGTACGGATAGGCTCTGTGAACTGGCCGGCATCCATTGCGAACGTCTTGTCTTCGAGAGCCTTGGCAAGCTGACCGCGACGGAAGTTGCCCAGATCGCCGCCTTGTTGCGCCGTGGGGCCGGCCGAAGAACTCTTGGCAGTTGTCGCGAAGCTAGCTCCACCCTTGAGCGTGGCGTAGATCTCGTTTGCCTTAGCCTGGGCGGCCGCTACCTTGGCGGGATCGTCCGTCTCCGCGGTGGGCACCAGGATTTCACTCAAGTGCACCGACTCCGGCTGCTCAAACTCGGCCTTATGGGCGTTGTAATAGGCCGTCGCGTCAGCCTGCGTCAACTGGATGTGCCGTCCAACCTCTTCGCGCACGACCGTCTGGGTGATGATGATCGTTCGCTGGTTCTGCTTGAAATCCTCATAGGAAACGCCCTGCGACTGGGCGGCCTTTTCCAGGTCTTCCATGGTCTCAAGGTGGTTCTGCTTGCGGATCTCGTCCAGCTGCTTGATCAGTTCGGTTTCGCCCGTGATGCCGAGTTCCTTGCCCTTCGACAACAATAGCTGCTGATCGATAAGGTCGCGCAGCAGGTCCTTCATGCGCGGATCCGTGTCGGGGTTCAGGTTGGCGCGGCGCAACTCTGCCTGCAATTGCTGATCGGCACGCTGATAGTCCGACCGCGTGATGACCTGGTCGTTGACGCGGACGATCATGTCCTCAACCACCGTTCCCTGGCTTGCGGGGAGGGCGGGCTGCGCCGACGTCGGAGCAGAGGTGTTACGGGTGGACTGACTGAGTGCCGAAGTGGCCACAAGGGCGGTGCTCAGGAACAACACGGCCGGGGAATGCAAGGATCGAAGAATCATGTGTCTCAACGTCTCGATGAGGACCACCTGCGCAGGACTCAGCCGGGTCTGCATCCCTCAAGGAACGCGCTCCCGGCCTGCCCGTGAAGTCTTTCGTTTGCTGACAGGCTCCGCTAAGCCCATTCTAAACACCCGTGGCGTTAAATCCAATTCGCCTGCGCGGAATGCGGGAAATCGGTGATTCCTGACTTCGGTGAGCTCAAAAAATACCCGTGCGGAGGTCAGCTGCCAGTAACGGCGTAAGCGGCCAGAAAGACATCGACTGCGGCATCGACACGCAGCTTCCGCTCCACTGCAGGAGGATTGGGCGCCAGCCCGAGGGCGGCCCGCATCAGCAGGCGACCGGTGATCATGTCCATGAACTGCTCAGCGGCGATGGCAATGTCGGTGACTTGCAGAGCGCCCACGGCGCATTGTTGCCGAATGTATTCCTGCATGAGCGTGAAGCAGCGCCCAGCTCCCCGGTCGTAGAGCAACTTTCCGAGTTCAGGAAAGCGGCGCGACTCCATATAGACCAGTTGCAGCGTGGCGACGGCGTTAGGATCGAGGACGATTTCAAGCAGTCCTGCGCCGAAGAGCGTGAGAGCCTTTCGCGGCGGGTCTTGAGAGACAAGTAGGCCCGAGAGGCGGCGAAAATTGATGTCTGCGCGCGTGGTAACCGCAGCCTGGAATAGTTCGGCCTTGCTGGGATAGCGCGAATAGATCGTTTGTTTTGAGGCTTTTGCGCGCTTTGCGATCTCGCCCACGCTGGCCGCCTCATACCCAACTGCCAGAAAGACTTCGGCGGCCGTCTCGAGCAGGAACCGAATCCTGGCATCCAGTTCGTCATCTGCGGTCGACTGCTGGACTTGCGGATTCGCGCTGGCTGAGGCGTTCGTCATACAGGTCTTTCCTGACGCAATGAGTTTAGCGAATCGCGACCGACATGCGCATTTAGAGTCCACACTTGTATTGTACGGTACCGTACGGTACTGTAATGAAAACGGCAGCAGATTCTCCACTATTTGCAGCCGAAAGTCGGGGGATACATGGCCGCATTCGAGATGTCTTTTCCGCAGCCCTGGGGGATGGATGGCGAGATCGTCACCCGCGCTCAGCGTGGTGACAACGCTGCCTTCAACGAGCTGGTGGTGCGCCACGAGGGTAAGTTGCGCAATGTTGCCCTGCGCCTGACCGGCAGCATGAGCGACGCGGAAGACGTCGTGCAGCAATCGCTGATGAAGGCGTTCGAGAAGATTCGCAATTTTCGGGGAGACTCCCAGTTTTCCACCTGGGTAACCCGTATCGTTCTGAACGAGAGCCTGATGTTTCTGCGGAGAAGGCGCCGCGAGGTATCCTCGAGATTTCCCCTGCACAATGAGGAGGGTGAATTACTGCCGGATGTGGAGCTGGCGGACAGCCTTCCCGATCCCGAAGCTACAGTGGCTACGCAGGAGAGTGCGGACCTGCTGCGCCACACAATCACGACTCTGCCTAAAGCGTGGAGCGCCGTTATCGTTTTGCACGATATCGAGGGCAAAACGATCGAAGAGACCGCGAACAGGATGGGCATCAGCGTGGCGGCTGCAAAAAGCCGCAGGCTGCGGGCGCGACTGGAACTGAGGCGCCGGATCGAGAGCCGCCTGAGCCCGAACTCTGGCGTAACATTCGCCAGGGGAATTTAGCTCCGCAATAGAGCCTGGGCCTCACGCGTCAGGTCGGCAAAGACAGCGCGCCCACGGGCTCCGAAGCGCAACGGGCCTGCTGAGAGTGTTTCCACCTGCTGAAAAAGCCTGTCGGCTGCCTGCCCGCGCAGTTGCTCCCAATCCTCAATCAGCGACCGTAGATACTCGCGATGCTCCGGGCGCACTCTTCCCTGCCAGCCAGAGGCGGCGATCACTGCGAGCTGCCTACCAGAATCCGCAGCGGTGCTAGCGAGCAGCACCCAGGCAAAGCTGGTCGCCTGGTCGGGCGCAGGCGCGTAGTGAATTACTAGAAAATCGCAGGGGTTCTGAGGAGTCATGAGCCCTTTGTACCGGCTTCCTTAGCGGCGAGGGGCTTTCGACCAGAACCCTTACACCGGGGAGAAGCTGTTGGAGCATCCGCCGCCTTTCGAGCAGTGATGCGACTGCCAATTTCCATGGGAGCGGCGCTCCACTCCGCTGGAAGAGACGCAACAAAAGTGTAAGCTGCCTGCGCCGGGATAGCGCAGATCTTTCTCATCCATACGTTGAACTGATTTTGTGACCACAGCCCTTCATACATTGCGCGATCGAGGAATAGGGCAGCAGCCGGCCGGGCTTCGGCCTCTCCGTCTGCGCCGTTAAACATGTGTCCGTGATCCAGGAAGATGGCACGCAAGCCTCGCGCGCCCGCTTCCTGAAACGAAGCATGCCTGCCGATTATCGGCGTGGTTGCACCATAGGTCGAGCAGCAGCATACCTAAAAAGTCTTCGCGATTCTGAAGGCGAGCGAACCAACTGCGGGGAAGGATTTCGTAGACGGATCCTCCGCCCTGGGACTCCACCAGCCTGGAGGCATAGTGAACGCCTGCAGCAGGGCGCGCCCGGCCAGAGGGTGTTTCAAACCACATCTCGGGATTCTGCGCGAGGAACTCATCGCTGACCGAGATCTGGCGCCATGCCGGGGTCTCGAGGCCGAGTTGTGCGGCCAGCCACGAGCCGAGAGCCTCGTTGGCAAGGACATTTGGTCCCTGGGGATTGCCGTTCAGTTTGACCACATAAAGTGCACCATCGGAGGCGCGCAGCAGCGAGCTCTGTGCTCCGCCCCGCATCCTGCGCACGAAAGCTACGGCGCTCAGCAGAGGAAGATTGTGAACCGCGCGTGAATGGGCACTTCGTCCGTCAACAGCTTGCGAATTGCACCGAGCCAGCATCATTGTCTTGTCCCAGGCAGAAAGAGTGGTACAAAGCACTGCAGGTGAAACTTATTCTTGAGCCGCCTGGCTCCCCGCGAAGATATTGGCGGATGAGCCTCTTTGAACTCGAATCCAGAGTAAGGCGAACATAAAGCGAAAGCGAAGATTTTACGAAAGATCTTATACCCGATTCCCACTCTAGAACGCGCTTTCGGCGTAACACCCCACCCGCAGGCACCATTGCAATCGGCACCCCAAGATATTGGGGTCGACTGAATCTGCCGAATTTCGATTGAGCGAAAGGTCCATCGCCGAGAGCGCGAACCGGCTGCCTGCATCGCACCAAAGCGTCATTGCCTCGATGGTCTCAAGGGGTGGCTCCCGATGCTATACTTCGCTATAGAATTGGCTCCCGGTGAGTCTAAGGTGTTGTATGCCTTTGACTATCCAGCAGCCTCCCGAGGACTTCCCCGCTATGCCGTCCCGCACCCGCCGCACTCTCGTCTCTTTGGCAGTCTTCTTTACCGCCTGCGGTCTCATCGGTTCTGTGATCAATAAGAGAGTGGACGCGCAATCTGAGGCGGACGAATCGAGTCTGCGCGACAGCCTGCGCTCGTTCACGAGCGTGTACCAGGTGGTTGAGCAGAACTACGCTGAGCCGATTGATGGCGACAAGCCGGGCAAGATTGTGTATGACGGCGCGATCCCCGGGATGCTGCGTGTTCTGGATCCCCACTCGAATTTCTATGATCCCAAGGCCTACGCGAAGATGCGCGAGGACCAGCACGGCAAGTACTACGGCGTTGGCATGCTGATCCAGCCGCAGTTGATTGCGGGTGTGCAGAAGATCGTGATCGTGTATCCGATGGAAGGCGCGCCTTCCTATAAAGCGGGCATTCGGCCGGGCGACATTATTGCGTCGATCGACGGCAAGTCCACAGACGGGATGAACTCCGAAGATGTGGCGAACATGCTGAAGGGGCCGAAGGGCACGCATGTGCAGGTGTCGATGGTGCGCGAGGGAGCGTCAAAGCCGCTGGTCTTCGACCTGGTCCGCGACGAGATTCCGAACCCCAGCATTGATCTAAAGTATGAGCTTCGCCCCGGTGTGGCTTATGTACACATCAAGAATTTTCAGGAGACGACCGGCCACGAGTTGAACGAGGCGCTGGATAATTTTGGCGATCTGAAGGGACTGATCCTTGACCTCCGCGGCAATCCCGGAGGCCTGTTGTCAGAGGCGGTCGCGGTGAGCGACAAGTTTCTGCAGAAGGGCCAGGTGATTGTCTCGCAGCGTGGACGTGCCTTCCCCGAGCAGGTGTATCGCGCATCGCGCGGCAACGGCGGGCGGCAGTATCCAGTTGTAGTGCTGGTGAATCGTGGAACAGCTTCTGCGGCAGAGATTGTTTCGGGAGCGTTGCAGGATCACGATCGCGCTTTGATTGTGGGTGAGACTACGTTTGGCAAAGGACTGGTGCAAACCGTCTACCAGCTTTCGGAGAACACCGGACTGGCGCTTACGACCTATCACTACTACACACCGAGCGGACGTCTGATTCAGCGCAACTACAGCGGCGTTTCGCTGTATGACTACTACTACAACCACGATGGCGCGCCGCAGACGCAGGACAATTCGAGTCGCGAAGTGAAGCTGACCGACTCAGGCAGAACGGTGTATGGCGGCGGCGGAATTACTCCTGACATCAAGATCGAGACGCCGAAGTCCACGCATGTTCAAGACGTGATTCTGGAGCACTACGGCTTCTTCAACTTCTCAAAGCATTATCTTGCGAACCGCACTGTCAGCAAGGATTTTGTAGTGGACGATGCGGTGATGACGGACTTCAAGCAATTCTTGACGAGCCAGCAAATCCCCTACACTGACGCGGAGTTGGCGCCGGTGATGGACTGGGTGAAGGCGAATATCAAGGCTGAGATTTTCACTTCGCAGTTCGGTCAGATTGAGGGCTTGAAGGTGCGGGCGGATTGGGATCCGATGATCAACAAGGCGATCGGATATCTGCCACAGGCGCAGGCTTTGGAAGACAACGCGCGCAAGGTTGTTACGCAGAAGGCGAGCATCCGCAGCGCACTGAACTAGCTTAAGAGAAGAAGGAAATCGGGGAGGGCAAATGCCCTCCCCGATTTGTTTTTTGCAGTGTTTTTTGGAGCCTTTCTCGCGTCATTAGGGACTTTTTTGGCACAGATAAATCGTTTAAGTAGTGTTTCGTTATGCGGGTTTTGTGCGCCAAAATGGTCAATTTTGGCACGCTACGTATGAGTCGGGCACACTCAGATTTGGCGCATTTGAGGGGCCATTGATGGCGGCGGCGTAGCGCGCGTCGGCGGGGCTGGATGGAATTTGCGCCAGAAAAAATTGAGTTGTCTGAACTTTTGAGCGCATTTGCCTAGCTAGAAAGAATTGAGACGAGTGGAAATCGAAGGTACATGTGGATGGTGCGGGTTTCAGGCGTTCTACGCGGTGTAGTTTAACGTTTCGTGCGGAATCCTCTTCACTACCGCAGCTTCACGTACTCCGCCTTCGCGTGTTGCAGGACAGGAATGTCGGGGTCTGCATCCTTCCAGAGTGCGAGGAAGACCTGATAGGCCGCCTTGGCCTTAACAGTGTCGCCCTCCAACACGTATGCGCGACCCAGGCCAAGATGGGCAAGCGCACCTATGGGTTGGTTCAGGACCAGGCCGCGATGATGGAGGATCTTCTGGAACTCGGCGGCGGCCTTTGTACCCTGACGCGCAGCCAGATAGGCTTCGCCACGCACAAAAACTGGAAACATCGGGGTCCAATCCAAATCAATGGCTCTTGTCGCCCCAAGTTCATACGGTGCGGAGGCGGCAAGACTCTCAATGGCTCCAGATGCATTTCCTTTGTTGAGCGCAAGCTTTCCCCGGACAGTCGGCAGATAGTTGAACTGCACAATTGTGTCTTCCGGAAAGCTATTTTCCAGATCGTCGGCCAGGGCTTTCGCTCGCGCATCATCCTTGGCGTAGGCAAACGCGAGCGCAGCGAAATACTGCAAATCGCGGCCGCTCGAGAGCTTTAGCGCCAAATCGGCGCGTCGGCGCGCGTCGCCGGTGTTGCCGAAGCAGGCTTCTCTCAGTGCGGAGGTAGCGGAGTAGAGGGCGGGGGCGTCCTTCTCTCCGCTACGTTCGGCGTTATCCATCGCGCGGCGGCTGAACTCGCGGGCGTCTTTAAGGTGTCCGGAATAGGCGGCAGTATCGCCTTCCATGCTTAAGACCTGGTGCCCCAACTTTGGCAGGGCCTCCAGCTTTGCAACGTGCTCGGCCATCCCCGCCGTGTCGTTCTGCGCGAAAGCAAGGGAATACATGACACGATCGAGGAAGGGGGCATGTAATTTTTGTTCAAGAGCCTGTGCATAGATGGCCTTCGCCTCATCGTAGTGATTAAGAGCGGTGTACGCCCGAATGCCGAAGCCATAGGCGATGGCATAGTCAGGACGCAGACGGATTCCTTCGACAGACTCTTCGACGGCTCTCTCATCTTGTCCGACGACCGGCAAAACCGCTGCCCCCAGGTAGAGGTGCGGCATCTCTGAGCGCGGATAATCCTGGATCCAAAGATCGCAGGCTTCTATGGCCTTCGGGATGTTGCCGGTGACTCCTTTATGGTAGGTGGCGGTGATCCAATACTTCTCCGCCTCACTGGCACGGCCGCGCAGTTCAAATGCCTTTGTGCGGTAGTTCACAGAGAGGCTGGGCTCAAGAGTAGTGCTTGCCATGACACCCAGGTAGGCGTACGCCACTGCAAAGTTCGGGTCGAGTGCGATGGCATGCTTGAAAAAAGGCGTCGCCGCTTCCGGCCCTTTTGTCCTGAGAGCTTGCGTGCCTGAGCTGTAAGCTTTCAGCGCCTGAAGCGAGGATGTCGTCGCCTGTTCAAGAGGCGTATCAAACTTCTGGATCGTGCTTAGAGACTCGCCCAGCTTATTCCGTATCTCGGTGGACACGTTTCCCAGCGCATCGAGTACATGATTCTGGTCACTCGCCCGTGCCTCGGTGCTGGCCAGCGTTTTTCCATTTTCGCAATTGACCGCCTTGAGGGTCAGAAGGTACTGCGTGCCAATCCTGGCAATTGCACCGTCGAGCACCGCGGCGCTCGAGGTCCGTTGGCAGACCTCTCGTGCAATTGCCGGAGTCAGCTTTGCATCGACGGGCTGGCCCATTAGAACGAGGCTTTGCTGGATCTTATCGTCAGAGATAATGCTGAGGAAAGGTGACTGTTCCAATTGCACGGCAAGCCCTTGGCGCAACGTGCCGTCAAAGACCGGATCGCCGGTAGTGTTGGCGAAGTCCGCGAGCACCAGCATATCTTTGTCGGTAAGCAGTCTGGCGTGGGTGCGCTGCTGAGAAAGAAAGACGCCGCCAATTGTGAGAATGAGCGCCGCGAGGGCGGCGAAGCCGTACCTCAACAGATGGTTTCGCTTTGGGCTGACCGCGATTGGTGTTGCGGAGGTTTCATGAGCGACTGGATGATGGGCGATTATCCGGCGAACTTCAGGAACGAGGAACCTATACCCCAGTTTTGGGATCGTCTCAATGTATCGGGGATCTTCGGCGTCATCGTCCAACGCCTCTCTAAGCTTACGAACGGCCACGCGAAGGCTGCCGTCAAAATCGACGAATGTATCGTCCAGCCATAGGCGGCTTCGAAGCTCCTCTCGGCTGATGACTTCTCCAGGGTTTTCGAGCAGGGCTACGAGGAGGCGATAAGGCTGCTCCTGCAGCTTGACGCGTCTCCCGTTCTTCAGTAGTTCACGCGAGGCGGGGTTTACCTCAAAAGGACCGAACTGATAGACAATTCCGGGCTGCGTCTGCACACTTGCCCCCAAGTCACAGAGGACTGACGAGGAGTCGAGTCTACCACTGAGGGAGAATCGTTAACGGGCCTTTCCTAATCGCCTGAACCGCATGACTTTGGCAGTTAACAAAGCCTTCACAACAAGTTGCTTTGACCTTGAGGGCCGGGTGGGTTCTGATGCCCGGCAACCGGTTGATCGCCCTGTGGCTCTGCCGGTTATCTCACAGGAGGTACTCACAATGCGAAATCTGAAAGCACGGATGATGTACAAAGCAGCTGTCGCGCTGATGCTCAGTCTCGGTGTCGCAAGCGTTTACGCAGAACGCAATCCCGTAAAGATGGCGTATTCGGGAACGTCTGGGCCCAGCGCGGTGAATCTGCAGCAGCCCGGCACACAGACTGTCGAAGAGAATTTCGCAGGGAACGGCGCACTGGGACCATTCACATTTCGTCTTATAAGCGCCGAGACAACTTCTCCGCAGCAGCCGCCATCCAGTTGCTCTGGCTCAACTGACATTTATTTCTCAAGGGTGGGCGGCGCGGGAGTGCTTCGCAGCTGGGATGGCAGTCTGTTGAAGGTCAATGTGACGCAGGGCGGCGATTGCATAGACCTCGCGGCCCAACAAGGCCACTGTACCCTGACGCTTCAAATCGTCGGTGGCACCGGCCGCTTTAAGGATGCGTCCGGCACACTTAAGTTGACCGAGACCAACGTCCCGGTCCTGGCGGACGCCTCAAACAACCCCGTCTTTTTTGCGAGTACGGGCGAAATTACCGGAACGGTTTTCGGAGTAGCCAGAGAGCCGGATCACGAAGAGGGACAATAGCAACTCAGATTTCCTTGGTCGTTGCGCTTGCTCGGGGGGCAGCGGCCAAGGGGCAACACGTGTTCCCGTCCGCCATATTCGATAAGCGCATTGGCGATTTATTCCTCATCAAGATTCTGAGCACATGGTTTCCGCGTTCGCATTTATTGCTGTTTGGCTATGGCGGCTGTTGCGAGGGATCCGCCGAGGCCCATGGTTTCGATTGCGGAGGACGGCACAAGAACCATCGCTCCCTTTTCGCGGATGGCTTCGTAGAGCATGTTCATGCCGCGCAGATGCAGCGCGCCGGGGTTGTCGTTGTAGACGCGCGAAGCCTGGGCGAATTGATCTGAGACCTGCACCTCTGCCTCGCCGAGAATGACACGCGCCTGCCGCTCACGCTCTGCCTGCGCCTGCTGCGACATGGCGTTTTCAAGCGATGGCGGGATTTTTACGTCGCGAATCTCGACGGATTGAACGGTGATTCCCCAGGGATTAGTTTTCTCGTCGAGAATGCGCTGCAGCTCGTGGCCCATGGTTTCTCGTTCGGTGATCATCTGCGCCAACTGATGCCTTCCAATGGATTCGCGAAGAGCTGTCTGCGCGCTCATATTGATTGCCTCAATGAAATTCTCGACTTCGAGAATCGACTTCTCTGCGTTCCACACCATCCAGAAGACGATGGCATCGACGTTGACGGGAACGGTGTCGCGCGTGAGAGTAGATTCCGCCGAAACACTATGGACGCGCACACGCTGGTCAACATAGCGGCTGAGGGTTTCCATGATGGGAATGATGAAAAAGAGTCCCGGTCCGCGCAAGCCACGGTAGCGTCCGAAGCGAAGCACAGCCACCTTTTCCCACTGATCGACCACCACGATGGCGAAGAGAAAGTAGAGGCCTGCCAATGCGAAAGGCAACGCGAGCATTGGATTGTTGGTGAGCTTGGCAACACCCCCGGCGAGGGCGACACACAGCACAAATACAGTTAAACCAACATTGTTGAATTTCTGACGTAGGATCACTTTGGTTATCCTCCTGATGCTCTACTTGTCCCTGGAATATCCTTCGGGCGATAGTTCGCGCAACGCCTGCATTAGCTGTTTGAGCGTGAAGCCGGCTGCACCGGCGCGGGAGACGAACTCGCCAACCAGTTGTCCCAATTGTCGATTGCGTTCGTCTTTCGAGTACTCGACCTTGCGGTCTGCGATGAAGGTGCCGGTGCCCTGCTCGGTGTCGAGCAATCCGCGAATTTCCATCTCGCGATAGGCGCGCATGACGGTGTTGGGATTGATAGCCAGATCGACAGCAACCTGGCGGACGGTCGGCAACTGCGCGCCCACTGACAGCGCGCCAGAAGCGATGGCGGCCTGCACCTGATCAATGAGTTGCCGATAGACGGGGACGCCGCTGTAGGCGTCGAGGCGAAACGCGAGAGAGTATGGCTCGACCTGGGAGTTCGGCTTCACGAAACGATAGTGTACTAGTAATATAGTACATGTCAAGCGGACTTCGCTTTTTTTTGGGCACTGAAGTAGAGGGTTGCAAATCAGAGGAGAGTGCCTGAATACTTTGCACAAGGAACGCATCCAAATGGAGCAAGGATAATGAGGGGAGTCTATGTTCGATTCTGAGAAGCTAACGTCGGCCGCAGATCTGGCGGCGACCAACAAGGCGCATTTTCCGAACGAGAGCTCGGAGTACCGTGCGGCACGCAACGCGCTACTTGTGGAAGAGATCAACCTGCGGCGCCATCTTGAGCGCGTGGCAGCAGAGCGCCGTGCGCTGCCGCCTGGTGGAGAGCTACCCAGAGATTTCGAGATTGTCTCCGAAGCGGGCGCTACTCGCTTCTCAACTCTATTCGGCGATAAGAACACTTTGATGGTCTACAGCATGATGTTCGGTCCGCAACGCAAGGCGCCGTGTCCCATGTGCACCTCATTCCTTAGCGCGTGGAACGGGACGGCGGTGAATCTGCGTGAGCGCGTTGGCATCGCGGTGACGGCCCGTTCGCCGATCGAGCGGCTGGTTGAATTTAAGCGTCAGCGCGGTTTTGACAATCTACCGTTCGTGGCTGATCTGACGGGCGATTACACGCGCACCTATGTGAACGCGGGGGATGCGGATGTTCCGGGCTTCAGCGTATTCACGCGGAAGGACGGTGTCGTCCGGCATTTTTACAGCGGAGAGATGAGCGGCGCGATGGCGGATCCGGGACAAGATCCGCGAGGCGCGCCCGATCTCGATTTGCTATGGCAGATATTGGACCTGACGCCTGAGGGCCGCGGTACGGATTGGTATCCCAAGCTTGAGTACGGGCACAAGTGACTTTTGTTGGATTGAGAGAAAGTTCTACCTTAGTTCGGTGCGCCCCCCTTGACAATCGACAAGAGAATTTAGGATGCTGTTGTCGAATATCGAGGGGAGACTGTATGGCGCCGCCGACCGATCTTCTGCAGGGGACACTGGATCTGCTGATCCTGCAAACGCTTGCGCTTGAGCCGATGCATGGCTGGGGTATTGCGCAGCGCATCCAGCAGGTTTCAGAGGATGTGCTGCATATCGGCCAGGGCTCGCTCTACCCTGCCCTGTATCGCCTGGAATACAAGGGGTGGATTAAGGCGGAGTGGGGCAATTCCGAGAGCAATCGGCGCGCGAAGTTTTACAAATTGACTGCCACGGGCAAGAGGCGGCTGGAGGCAGAACGTGCATCGTGGGATCG
The DNA here is from genome assembly GCA_963849505.1 of uncultured Acidobacteriaceae bacterium. Taxonomy (GTDB): domain Bacteria; phylum Acidobacteriota; class Terriglobia; order Terriglobales; family Acidobacteriaceae; genus JANXZS01. Next base: position 89,975 of record CAWKHY010000006.1, read on the forward strand.
ACTTTCGGCTGCTGTGCGTTTGGTTCTGGGCAAGACGGCGGAGGTGTCTTCATGATTGTCGAGATGTGGACCCGGCTTCGCTATCTGCTATTCCGCAAGAGCCGTAGAGAACTCGACGACGAGGTTCAGTTCCATCTGGAGCAGTTGATTGCGGAGAAGATGGCGGCGGGAGTTCCGGCCGAGGAGGCGCGTCGAGAGGCGCTGATCGAGTTTGGTAGTGTTGACGCGACGCGAGAGCGATGCGAAGAGCAGAGGCCGGGGTGGTGGGCCGGAATGGTGGCGCACGATTTTAGATATGCGCTGCGTGGATGCCGGCGCAATCCTGCGTTTTCGATTGCGGTTGTAGTAACGCTGATGCTGGGGATCGGCTCGAGCACAGCGGTGTTCACTGTTGTAGACAAGATCCTGTTTCGGCCGCTGCCGTATGGCGATGCTGGACGCTTAGTTTCTGTGGGCCTGGTGGCGCCGATTGAGCCGCAGGAGTTCATGCTGGGCGGGTCTTACTACGAGTGGCAGGATAATCAAAAGCCGTTTGTTGCGATGACTTCGGAAGCAGGTGTGCAGCCTTGTGATTTGACCGAGGTCAATCCCATGCGGCTTGACTGCGCGAGCGTTGAAAATAATTTTCTTCCGACGCTGGGTATTACGCCCGTAGTGGGACGCAACTTTCTGCCGAGTGAGGATCGTCCAAACGCACCGAAAGTGGCGTTGATTTCGTATGCATTGTGGCAACGGAGGTTCGATCGTGATCCTGCGATCGCGGGCAGGTTCATCCGCATTGACGGAAAGGCGACGCAGATCGTGGGCGTGCTCCCCCGGGACTTTGAGATGCCGCGACTGCAGGCCGCTGATGTTCTGTTGCCAGAGTCGCTGGATGTGGCGGCGCAGCGAAGAGCAGATCCGGGGCGCCCGCTGTGGGCATTTGCGAGGCTGAAAGCGGGAGTGACTCCAGAGCAAGCGAAGGTGCAACTGGGACCGTTGTTTGAGTATTCGCTGCGATTGGCACCGGCACCATTTCGGAAAGAGGTGCACTACACGGTGCGGCCGCTGCGCGATCGCCAGTTCCACGATGTGCATCGGGCGGCATGGATCCTGCTGGGATTGGTGATGGCAGTGTTGCTGATTGCGTCGGCAAACGTGGCCAGTCTGCTGGCAGCCAGGCGCGCGGGCCGTCAGCACGAGATGGCCGTTCGCGCTGCGCTGGGTGCCAGTCGGTTGCGTCTGCTGCAAGAGGCGATCGTGGAGTCGTGTGTTTTGTGTATTGCCGGCGCAGTAGCGGGAGTGTTGCTGGCGGCAGGGCTGTTGCGTGTGTTCGTGGCGATCGCTCCGGGTGGCATGCCATTTTTAAGTGCGGCGAGGATTGATGCGCGAGTCTTAATCTTCACGTTGTTGATAGCTGTGCTTTCCACACTCGGATTTGGAGTGGGAAGCGGTTTGAGCCGTACACAGGCGAATGTGTTGACGAGTCGCAGCGTGTTGGGTACGCGGCGCGCGCGATTGCGGCAGGTGCTGGTGACGACGCAGATTGCGGCAAGCCTGGTTCTGCTGGCGGGCGGTGCGTTGTTGACGCGCAGTTTTTGGAATCTGCAGCGCCAGAATCTGGGAATGAATTACGAGAACGTGGTGACGGCGACGATTTCATTGGGGCAGACGGCGTACCCCACGGCGGAGCGACAGAGGGCGTTCTTCGAGGAGTTGCAGCGTAATCTGCGCTGGGGTCCCGGCGTGAATGCCGTGGCGATGAGTGACTCGCTGCCTCCGGGCGACAATCATCGCGATCAGATCTATGCTTCGCTACGTGTGGAGGGGCGCCCGCGTTTCGCGTCGGGCACAGGCGGCAACGTGGCATGGCGCTGGGTGACTCCGGAGTATTTTCGCACGCTGAATATCCCTTTGATCAAGGGTCGTGGGTTTACGGATGACGAGATTGCGTCGCCGAACAGATTTGTCGTGATTAGCCGTTCGCTAGCGGGGCAGATGTTTGCAGGAGAAGAGCCGTTGGGGCGGCAGGTACATCTGGCGAGTGGCGCGCCCGCAGATCAGGATCCTGCGTATACCGTAGTGGGTGTTGCGGGGAACGTAAAGAATGGCGGCCTGGCAGAGGGCGAAGAGCCGGAGTACTACCGGCTGCGCAGAGATCGGGCGGAGGACTGGGATCGAAGGGCGGTAGTGCTGGTGAGGTCGAGCCTGCCGGCGGCGACGATGGAGCGATGGATGCGAGAGCAAGTCGCGACGCTCGATCCTGCGCTGCCTGTCGAAGTGGGAACGTTGCAGGAGCGCGTGGCAAAGCTGGCAGATCAGCCGCGTTTTGAGATGCTGCTCGTGGGCCACTTCGCGGGCACGGGCCTGGTACTGGCGATCATCGGATTGTATGGCGTGACTTCGTTCCTGATGGTGCAGAGGAAACCGGAGGTGGGCATCCGCCTGGCGTTGGGCGCAAGCAAGGGAGACATCATGCGGCTGGTGCTTGCGAGTGCGATGCGGATGGTTCTGCCGGGCGCAATCGCCGGGCTGATGCTGGCATTTGGATTGTCGCAGATCATGTCGAGTTTACTGTTCCAGGTTGGGCCGCACGACACGGCAACCTTCTTTGGCTCGACGATGGTACTGATTCTTGCCGCGGTTGTCGCATCGTTGATTCCGGCAATCGCGGCCACCCGAGTCGACCCGATTACTACGTTGCGAGTGGATTGATTCGCAGAAGAGATGGATCTCCGGCGCGCTGTGGAGATGATTGCAGAGCGCCGGAATAGGAAGGCTCATCTATAGCGCGTTTTCTCCTCGCTCGTCATTGCGGATGCGAATGACCTGGTTAATGTTGGAGACAAAGATTTTCCCATCCCCGATTTTTCCTGTGCGGGCAACGGACGAGATGGCCTGGATGGCGCGCTCTACCATTTCGTCGGCAACGACCATTTCCAATTTTGTCTTGGGTAGCAGGTCTACCGAGTATTCTCGTCCGCGATAGAACTCGGTGTGTCCTTTCTGTCGCCCGTGCCCTCTTGCTTCGAGGATTGTCATGCCCATGATTCCGATTTCGATGAGGGCGGTTTTCACGTCTTCGAGCTTTGCCGGCTGAATAATTGCTTCGATCTTCTGCATATTTCAAAGTCCTCCGTTGCGTGAGTTGGAAGAACGGCGATCACAGGATCGCAGGATCGGGCGCGGTCAGGCTGCGCTGTCGTAGCCTTCTTCGCCGTGCTGGGTGATGTCGAGTCCTTCCACCTCTGCATCCGCGGAGACACGCAGACCGATGGTCTTGTCCACGAGGAAGAGAAGGATGAGGGTGCCAACGATCGAGATTCCCCAGGCGATGGCGACGCCGCCGATTTGGTTGAAGAGTTGATGTACATTGCCCTCAAGTAATCCGGAGGGTAACGTGTTTCCGGCTGCGTCCTTGAAGATGGGATTGATGGCTGAGGATGCGAAGACGCCGGTGAGGATTGCGCCGAGCGTGCCGCCTACTCCGTGGACGCCGAATGCATCGAGGGCATCGTCGTAACCGAAGAGGTGTTTGACGAGGGTGACCATGCAGTAGCAGACGAGGCCGGCGAGCAATCCGATGACGATGGCAGCCATGGGCTGAACGAATCCCGCAGCGGGTGTGATGGCGACGAGACCGGCGACTGCTCCGGAGATGGCGCCGAGAGCGCTTGGCTTGCGGCTGCGAAGCCACTCCGCCGCGGCCCACGAGGCAGCCGCACCGGCAGTGGCGAAGTGCGTGTTGACGAAGGCGCTGGTGGCCAGCGTACCCGCGGATAGTGCGCTGCCGGCGTTGAAGCCGAACCATCCCACCCAGAGAAGGCAGGCGCCGATGAAGCTGAGGACAACGGAGTGGGGACGCATGGCCTCAGTGGGATAGCCGAGACGCCTGCCGAGATAGATGGCGCAGACGAGTGCCGAAACTCCAGAGGTGATATGCACGACTGTGCCGCCGGCGAAGTCGAGTGTCGGCAGTGCGCCGCCGAGCGCCGCATTGAGCAGGCCGCCTTTGCCCCACACCATGTGGGCCATGGGCGAGTAGATGAAGATGGACCAGAGCACGAGAAAGACGGCCATGGCACTGAACTTCATTCGTTCGGCGAATGCCCCGGTGATGAGGGCGGGGGTGATGATGGCAAACATGAGTTGATAGATCATGAAGGTTTGAACGGGGATGGTGGGCCCGTAGTCCGCATCAGGCGTGAGACCTACGCCACGCATGAAGACGTGATGGAATCCGCCAATGAAGCTGGTTCCCGCGTCGAAGGCCAGGCTGTAGGAGACGACAGCCCAGAGCAGAGTAACAATCGCCATCATCGCGAAGCTTTGCATCATTACCGAGAGAACATTTTTCTTGCGCACCAACCCGCCGTAGAAGAGCGCGAGTCCCGGGCCGGTCATCATCAGGACCAACGCGGAACTTACCAACATCCAGCCGTTGTCGGCGTTGGATACGGTGAGTGCTGGAGTCGGTGATTGCGCGAGGCAGACCCCTGTACTGGCGGCGGCGAACAAGAGAGCGGCGAAGAGTTTTGGGCAGATTCGTGGCATAGGTCTCCTGATCGAGTGCGTGGAATGTTGGTGCGTAGTGGTTCTGTTCAATGCGGCGATGACGGATACGAATGGCGACGGAAAGGGGCATGCCTCCGCAAGGGAGTCTTGCAGTGGCGGGTGAAATCTGCCGAGGGAGGCTGCACGCGAGCATTGGCGTCGCAGCCTTCCCCAGGTAGCCGTTCACGCATGAAACTGATCGAAGACCAGCGAGGGTGTTAGCTGGAAGCTAGCGACCAATGCGTGCGCGGACAGTCGAGGTGAATCAGAATGAGGAGATGTGAAATGTCGAAGTGTCTAGCAGAGAAGCACAAGAGGCGTGAGAGAAGGGGCGCGATTCGGCGTACGGAGTTCTGCGGAGAGTTGAGAACCAAATGCAGAAGGTATCAAGTGTGAGATGCCGGGATCGGTAGCCGCGAGGAGTGTTCCGTTCGCGTGCACATTGCCTGCGTGGGAAGAGACGTGATGCGCCCGCAGGGTGGTCATCGGCATGACAATGGTCGGAGCAATCAGGACCGCGGCAACGGCAATCAATACCGTTAGGGCGACTCCGATTTTAAAACTCCGGCGCATAATACGTGCATCGTAGCAAAGATCTCTTTCCGATGCCTAGATGTTTTTTATCCGCACTGCGGCTGATGGGCGCGGTGTTCGCACGGCTTCACGATCACCGCGCCATTGCCGTCAGCGAACAGCAGTGTGGGTTTCCATCCATTCCCGTGCTTCGTTGGACTTAGCCCATTCTCCGGCTATCTGCCGTGTGGCTGCGTTGACGCGATTAAAAAAATTAATCATGCCGATGGAGAGGACGAGCCCGGCAAGTTGGCGTTCATCGTAGTGGCGGGCCGCTTCTTCCCAGACATCATCCGGAACCGCATCGGGCCGATCACTCAACCGCGTTGCAGATTCCGCAAGCGCAAGTGCCGCGCGCTCGGCGGGAGTGAAGTAGGGTGCATCCCGCCAGGCGGCAACGGTAAGCAAGCGCTCGTTGGTTTCATTGTTCCCTATCAAGTCGCGTCCGTGCATATCGAGACATACGCTGCATCCGTTGATCTGGCTGACGCGCAAGTGTACGAGTTTGAGGGTCTTTGCGGGGACGCCGCACTTTTCGATGGTGGCGTTCAGCGCGAGAATAGATTGAAGTGCATCGGGCAGAAGCATGACGGGGTTTTTCATTCTTGCCTGCATAATTCGGGTTCTCCTTGTCACATGGGGTTTCGTTCATACGTCACTACCATGACGGAGCGGGAAGGGAGAATGTGACAGATGGACGAGCGCCAATGGCTTGCAGAACAATTCGAGGAAAATCGGGGACACCTGCGAGCGGTGGCGTACCGGATGCTCGGATCAATGACCGAAGCTGAAGATGCGGTGCAGGATGCATGGCTGCGGCTGAACCGTTCCGATGCCAGCGAGATCGAGAACCTGGGGGGATGGCTGACAACTGTTGTGGCGAGGGTGTGCCTGGATATTCTTCGCTCGCGGGCATCGCGGCGGGAAGAGTCTCTGGAAGCAACGGGATCGGCGGAACCAGCGGTCCGCGCGCAGCACCGGGTCGATCCGGAACAGGAGGCGCTCATGGCCGACTCTGTTGGGCTTGCGCTGCTTGTCGTACTCGACAGGTTGAATCCCGGGGAGCGGCTGGCATTCGTGCTGCATGATCTCTTTGATCTTCCCTTTGATGACATCGCTTCCATATTGGATCGATCTCCTGAGGCGACGAGACAGCTTGCCAGCCGTGCACGCCGACGCATTCGCGGAGCCACGGTACCTGCCGATGCTCGACCCGCGCAGCAGCGGGAGACAGTGGACCAATTTCTTGCAGCACTGCGAAGCGGCGACTTGGAAGCGCTTCTGGCGGTGCTTGATCCTGAGCTTGTGGTGCGGGCTGACTCTGCTGCGGCGGTGGGTGGCGTGGAGCGCGAGGTGCGCGGTGCGCGGAAGTGGGCTGCAGAGGCAATCACAGCTGCGCGTGGCGCGCGGTTTGCATATCCGGCAATGGTGGATGGAAGTGTGGGCCTGGTGGTGGCTCCGAAGGGCCGGATCTTCAGGGTGTTGCGTTTTACGTTTTCAGACGAAAAAATTTCAGGGATCGAAGTCGTGGGCGATCCGGATCGGCTGCGCGCAATGGAGATCGCAGTGCTCGATGTGGTCTAGCGGTGCGGCGAACGATCAACTCACAGCTTTTTTCACGAGGGCGGCGATTCTTGCTTCGTCGGAGGCGGTTAATTTCTTCAGCGCAAAGGCGGAGGGCCACATTGAGCCTTCGTCGAGGTTTGCTTTGTCGGTGAAGCCGAGGGTCGCGTATCTCGCTTTAAACTTGTGCGCGCTTTGAAAGAAGCAGATGACGTTGCCGTCGCGGGCGTAGGCGGGCATGCCGTACCAAGTCTTCGGCGAGAGAGTTGGCGCGCTGGCTTTGACGATGGTATGGATGCGCTCAGCCATGATGCGATCTGATTCGGGCATCTCCGCAATCTTTGCGAGCACGTCGGCTTCGCCATCCGCCTTTTTTGCGTTGGGACCTCGGCGGGCTTCCGCTCTTAGTTCTTCGACGCGCTCTTTGGCTGCGGCGCGTTCTTCTGCGGTGAATCCTGTGCTGGGCTTGGTGGCTTTGGTGGTTTTGGTGGGTTTGCTGGAGGAGTTTTGTGTTTGCTTCTTCGGTGTCATTCAGTCTCCTTATAGGCAACGTGGACGATGAGCAAGGCGGTGATCCGGTTGGCGCGCGAGTCGTGCCCTAATTACGCACTAGTGTGGAACCGCGAAATATACCGATCCCATTACCGAATCATGCGGCTTAATATGGGCGGTGTGGAACGCTGCAACTGAAATGCGAAATGGACCGAGCAAGCAGGCATGCCTCCAAGTACATGAGGATGGGATGAAGTCGTGCCGGTCTGGTTCAAATGCCTGAATCTGATCGGTAATGTGCTCGCCCGGATTGAGCGGAATCCAGTCCTCATCAAACGGCACGTCTCTGCAGATTGCGACCGAGAAATAGCCCGCCTTAGGCGGAAGCGAACTGCTGAGAGATCGGCCTGCGGGCAAGAGGTTTGTTTTTCCATCGGACCATTGTTCGACGTCCAAGGTTTGAACGCGAGGACCGCGATCAGAGTTGGGTTGCCACCCCGGGGCTTGAGGCAAGTAGAGTTTGCTCTCAGAAACGTTGATTATCTCAATCGTGATCAGATACCCGTATCGATTTCGCTCGACGTGGGTGACATCAATGGTCAACCCGTGCTCGCGACCTCCAACCTGAGCCAGCGTGCCGGTCCCGATTACGATTGCCAATAATCCAAACAGGAGAAGAATAAAACGTCGCGTCATATGAGGTTCCACTACATTAGACACCGTGCAAAGACCAGTGTTCCCCCCCCCGAGATTGGCGGTCAATCGTTAGTCGAGGACAAACCAGAGGTTGCTCTCGCGTTTATAGGAGGGCCGCGGCGGGAACTCGCGAGCGGGGGCGCAGCTATTGGGCGGGTTTGGGGGAGGGTTGGAGGGCGTCCTGGACGTGTTGGGTGGAGGTGGCTAAGGCGGCTTTTACGTGGGTGTAGGTTTTGTGGAGGGCGCTGGTGGTGGAGTCTCCCGCGAGGGAGAGAGCGTTAGAGGTGGAATCGGCTGCGCCGGAGAGAGCGGTGGTGGTGGATTGGCTGCTGCCTGCCAACGATTGTTCGGTGGCGCTGCTGATGGCGATGACTCCCTGCATGGGATGGCGGCCGGTGTTGAACCACACGATCTCATTTTCAGGCAGCGTGTCGAGGCGCGCGATTTGTTGTGGCGGGAAGTTTGAGTTGGACATCTTTGCCGCGAGTGGCCAGGCGGTGGAGGCGATGAAGAGCGAGCCATTCATGGGTGCGGCGGGCTCGCCGAGGTTGATGATGGCGGCGGGAGCGAGGGCTACCATGGCCTGACACCTGTCGGCCCCGCATCCGCTCTGGCAGAGCGTTTCGCTGAAGTAGGAGGCGTGCTTGCCGGGGGAGATCCAGATGCGGACTCCGTTGTCCTGGTGATGGAGGGTGGAGGCGCGGGCGATCTGGCTGACATCGCAGACAGTGTTCTCGTGGGCGGCGGCGTACCAGTAGAGCGCCTTCCACGATGTGGCGGGATCGGATGTGACGGCGCGGACGAGGACGGCTACGTGCTCGGTGTCGAGCGGATGACTGTGCAGACCGCAATCGGATTTCCAGAGGTGATAGTAGTGGATCTCCGCTGTAGGCGCGGCGGGAGTGGAGGTCTTCGATGGAAAGACCTGACCGTAGATGGTTCCGTTTTCCGCGAGGGCATGCGGGGTGCTGGATTCTGGCTCGAACTCGGCAGGGAGGTTGGAGCAATCGCGGCGGCTGACGAAGAAGGTAGGCGCGAATTGCTGGAGCAGGGCCTGCTCGGTCGAGTCGCTGATGCCGTCGTGATCGGAGTCTATGGCGTCGGTCGCGGGTTGTAGTTGCTGCGCGTGAATTGGTAACAGCGACAGTGACAGAATCGCGACGAGGGAGAGAGCGGCAAGACGAGCGATGCGTGACGGCATGGTGGCCCCGTGGAAATTCCTATTCTACCGGAGGAATGGGTGGAGGCTCCGGACGCCTGTCGCTGGTATTGAAGATAACTGTGGTGTTGTCTTCGATACCAGCGCGCCTGCTGGCGTCAAGGATTCCAGATTTGGCAGCGTCGGCAAGTGCACCATCGAAGGGCTAGTTGTTGGCGTTGGCCGTCGATGTCTGCATCTTCTGCATTACGTCGTTAAGGTTGAAGGTTGACGGTGCCTGGCGCGGTGGAAACTGCTGAAAGGATTTCAGCCAGTCTGCCACATAGCCCACGCCGGGAAGGATCATGTAGACGCGGTCAATTCTCCAGTGGTCGTAGTCTATCCCCTCCTCAGGAGCACGTTCGAAGGGATCGGCCTGCAGGTCTACCAGCTTGGGGACGCGAAGTGTAAAGAACGGCTCCTCCCACACGTCAAAGCCATGCGCGCGCTGTTCCATAAAAATAAGTTTCCATTTGGCGTAACGCAGACCGGCAAGTTCACCGTCGTCCGTCCAGTACAGGAACTCCTTTCGCGGTCCCTCCGCCACCTCGCCCTTTAGATATGGCATCAGGTTGTAGCCGTCGAGATGGACCTTGAAGGTGGAGTCCCCAGCCTTATAGCCGGTCAGCAACTTCTCCTTCACGTCTGGTACGCCGGCCGCAGCGACCAGTGTGGGCACCCAGTCCTCATGCGCGACGATGTCGCCTACCAATGTTCCCGGCTTGATGACTCCCGGCCAGCGCACGAGCATGGGTACACGGTAGCCTCCCTCCCAGTTCGTGTTCTTCTCGCCACGAAACGGAGTCGTCCCCCCGTCGGGCCAACTCATCACTTCAGCGCCATTGTCACTGCTAAAGATGACGATGGTGTTGTTCGCGATCCCCAGGTCATCGAGCTTTTTCAGCAACACACCGACATTGTCGTCGAGCTCCTGCATACCTGCACCATAGAGGCCGTACTTGGCAACCATGTCCTGATACTTGGGCTGCAGATGCGTCCAGATATGCATGCGGGTTGTGTTGTGCCAGATCAGGAACGGCTTGCCCGCCTTGACCGAGCGGTCCATATCGTCGAGCGTAGCCGCAAGAAACTCTTCGTCGGCCGTCTCCATCCTCTTGATGGTCAGTGGGCCGGTATCCTCGCAAGTCTGCTTTCCCCATGGGCCGAAGCGAGGATCAGGCGTCATGTTTTCGGTCGCCGTCGCCTTGCATTTCAGCACGCCTCGCGGCCCAAAGCTCGTAAGGAAGCCGGGGTTCTTGGGATAGTCGACGTTCTCCGGTTCCTGCTCCGCATTCAGGTGATAGAGGTTGCCGAAGAACTCATCAAATCCATGAACCGTGGGCAGAAACTCATCACGGTCCCCAAGGTGGTTCTTGCCGTTTTGAAAAGTCATGTAGCCGAGCGGCTTGAGCAGGTCGGCGAGAGTTGGATCCTGCTTCTGAAGACCGAGGGGTGAGCCCGGGAGGCCGACCTTGGTCAGACCCGTGCGAATGGGACTCTGGCCGGTGATGAACGCCGCACGCCCCGCAGTGCAGCTCTGCTGCCCGTAGTAGTTCGTGAACAGCGCACCTTCTTTTGCGATGCGGTCGATGTTTGGCGTCTTGTATCCAATCATGCCCTGGTTGTAGGCGCTGACGTTCCAGTAGCCTACGTCGTCGCCGAAGATGACGAGGATGTTGGGTTGTTTCTGCTGGGCATGAAGTGGGAGTGGAAGGAACAGACTAGCTATCCAAAGTAAGTATGTTTTTCGCACCGCGTTCCTTTCAAGTGATTCTTTGTTGTTCGCCAGCCGCCGGCGAATAATTTTTGAGCGACGACCTGACACTTGCACGCAGGTCCTTAGGCAGGTTGAGTATAGCAGTGGGATTCTGTAGCGGTTGAGACTGCCAAGCAGTTGCGGCTTCGGTGTATTCTTGGCGGTTCCTTATATTTTGGATTTGGCGGGGGCTGGTTTGTTGGCCTCTGCTGGTTGAAGGAGATTCTGTGCGGAAGATTCTGGGTGCGGTGGTGGGCGTGTTTCTGCTGTTGGGCTGCGTGCCGTTGCAGGCGCAGGCGCGGTTTGTGCATCAGGATGGCAAGCAGTTGGTGGACGGGACGGGCAAGCCGCTGCTGCTGCGCGGCACCAACCTGGGCAACTGGCTGGTGAACGAGGGCTACATGTTCCGGCTGGAGGATGGGCCGCAGTCGGCGCGGGAGATCGAGGCGCTGTTCAACGAGCTGATCGGTCCGGTGGAGGCGGCGAAGTTCTGGAAGGAGTATCGCGAGCAATACATTACAGAGCGCGATATCCAACGGATCAAGGCTCTGGGTTACAACTCGGTGCGGATTCCGTTGCACTACAAGTTTTTTACGCCGGGGAATGAAGAGGGATTCGCGCTTCTGGACCGCGTGGTGGAGTGGAGCGGGAAGGCGGGGATCTACGTAATCTTTGATCTGCACTGTGCTCCGGGCGGACAGACGGGGGCGAATATCGACGACAGCTGGGGCTATCCCTGGCTGTATGAAAGCCCGGAGGATCAAGAGGCCACGATCGCGGTGTGGAAGCGCGTGGCTGGGCACTACAAGGGCAATGCCACGGTGATTGGGTACGACATGCTGAACGAGCCGATCCCGCATTTTCCGGCCCTGGCGAAGTACAAGCCGATGCTGGAGCCGCTGGAAAAGCGGATCGCGAAGGGCATCCGCGAGGTGGACCCGAACCACGTGATCATAGCTACGGGTGCGGTGTGGGATACGGATTTCTCAGTGCTGGGCGCGCCGTTTGACAAGAATATGCTGTACACCTTCCACAAGTACTGGATGCCTCCGGTGCAGAAGGAAATTCAGCAGTACGTGGACTTCCGCGAGAAGTACAACGTGCCGATTTGGATTGGCGAGACGGGGGAGAACAAGGACGAGTGGATTGCGCAGTTTGTGCCGCTGCTGGAGAAGAACAATATCGGGTGGGCGTTCTGGCCGTACAAGAAGATGGACCAGACGTCGTGCCCGGTAACGTTTGACCGTCCTCCCTACTGGGACGAGATAGTGGCGTACGCGAAGCTGCCGGGGAACACGGGCGGGATGGAGAAGAAGCTGCCGCAGCGGCCTTCGCTGGAGCACTCGCGGGAGGCCATGGCGGGACTGCTGAAGAATATCCGGTATGAAAATACGCGGGTGAATGAGGGGTATATCAAGGCGCTGGGACTGGGGGCGAAATAGACCGGTCCGCATACAGCGGGCAGGGCCTTGGGGCGCGCTGCGGGGTTGCTGGATCTGTGGGATTATGGATGGGCAGACGTCGAGTCTGCCCATTTTTATTGGCTTGGGGGCGGCGGTATGGAGGTGTGGAGTTTGCTGGCGGTTGCGCTGGTGATGGGAGCGGGTCTGATGCCTGCGGCGCGGGCGCAGTGCAATCCTTCGGCGGCCGCCGCGGCTGCAGCAAGGCCTGTGGCAGGCGAGTACTCAGTGAAGTACCGGGGGACACTGCCGTGCGCGGACTGCAATGGGATTGATACCGTGCTGACGCTGACTTCGCCGTCGGCGAGTGAATTTTCCGGCGGCACATACATTTTGGAGATGACATATCTCGGGCGGGCGGTGGCTCCGTTTGTGACCAAGGGTGAGTGGACGGTTGTGCATGGAATGCCGGGAAATACGGAAGCGACGATTTACCAGCTGAATCCGGATAAGCCGGAGCAGTCTACGTATTATCTGCGGGTAAATGAGGGCTGAGATACGGCAGCTGGACCGGGAGAGGCTGGAGATTGATTCGAAGCTGAATTTCACGCTGAAGAGGGTTGCCGGGGGAAAGCAGGAGGCTGGGCCTTCGCAGTGAGGCAGGTGATTTGGTCCGACGCGCTTGAGGGCTTGTGGATATAAAGGAAGTGGGGCTGCAGGGGAGATCCTCTGCAGCCCCAGTTTATTTCGGGGCTCGCTCGCCGGGTTAGTTCGCGGGTAGGGTGATGACGCCACAGGCGATGCGCGCGCCGGAGTTTCCACCGGGGTCGGTTTCCATGTCGTCAGGCCCAGCGTGGATCATGATCGAGGTGCCTCCGTTGGCGAAGACGGAGTTGGGCGCGGCGGGATCGAGGGAGAGCGTTTTGACGGTGAAGGAGGACTTGTCAGTGCCGTCGGATCCCACCTTGATGTTGAGGGGGATGTCGCCGTCGTGGGGGCCGTCAGGGTTCTTGGTACCATGCATTTTGCCGGAGGGATTGAAGTGGGGCCCGGAGGTGGCGTAGGGGGGCTCGCACAGGGGATGCTGGTGAATATGGATAGCGTGCTGTCCCGGCGGCAGGCCCATGAGGTCGAGTTTGAATGCGACCACGCCTTTTTTGTCGCTCAACGTGATGGTGCCGGCATCTTTGCCTTCAATCGTCGTGACTTTGACAGTCACACTACTGACAGGGGCGGCGTAGGAAGCAACGTTCAAAAATAGAAATGCAGCAGCCGAAACAATCAGGAAAGACTTACTTTTCATGATCTCCTCGAAAGGCGGGGATAACAGATGATTGCGAATATGTATAAAGCATACTAGACAAAACAGGGTTTCATGCCTAGAATTTGGGATGGTCCGGAGTCTATCCGTTTTCAGGATAAACGGAACGCCGAAAATCTTCCCTCGTTTAGATTGTGCAGCTGAGGCGAATCGGGGCCATGGGAGCGCACTTCCGCAATGTGGAGGGCAGCCGGTTCCGGCGAGATGCTCCAGTAAATTTCAGATGAGAAACCAGGAGTTTTTTAGTTACTGCCTGTGGGTGGACGGGCCAGGTGCGTCTGCACGCTCGATGACCCGTCGCTGGGGAGAGGCTACATGCTGGTAATGGTGCCGCAGGCGATGCGTGCGCCGGAGTTGCCGGATGGGTCCGTCATCATGTCGTCGGCCTGGGCATGGATGACGATCGCGGTGCCGCCGTTGAGGAAGAGAGAGTTGGGCGCGGCGGGATCGAGCGAGACGGTCTTCATGACAAAGGAGGTTTTGAGCTTGCCATCCGCCTTCACGGTGAGGTTCAAGGGCACGTCGCCTTCGTGGGGACCCTCGGGGTTCTTGATGCCGTGCTTCTTGCCGGTGGGGTTAAAGTGACCTCCGGCTGTCTTGAAGTCGGGAGCATCACACTTGGCAGTCTGGTGGATGTGAATGCCGTGTTCGCCGGGGGGCAGGTTCATCAGGTCGAGTTTGAAGTCGACGGCGCCTTTCTTATCGGAAAGGGTTATTGTTCCCGCGTCCTTACCATCGGAAGTGGTCATTTTTACGGTAACGGGTTTGGGGGAAGCTGCAAACGAAGCGCTGGACACCAACACAACTGCCGCAGCCGAAACAGCCATAAGGTGCTTTATTTTCATGGTTCCCTCGCAGGCGGGGCGATCGAGCCTCCGCGTTTTGTAAGCATACTCGACATTGAGATGCACTCTCACTAAATAAGCGCAAGCCTCGGCGTCTCATTCCATGGGAAGACAAGCCGCTGTTCAGGCGATTGCGGCTTTCGAGGAGACGTCTTCAGGCTCACGCTGCGGAGCTTCCCTGGGTAGGCGGAGCTCGCAGAGGGTTCCGATGAGGCTTCCCGCCCACCAGTAGATGTTGTGCTCCTTGACGCAGGTGCGCATACGGCGCATGCGGTCGGCAACTTCACTGGAGTTCATTTTCAGGGCCTGTGCGATGGCTTCTCCGGTGGCCCTGGTGTCGTAGGGGTTGACGACGATGGCGTCGCGTAGCTCGCGCGCGGCTCCGGTGAAGCGGCTAAGGATGAGGACGCCGCTTTCATCCTGGCGGGTAGAGACGAATTCCTTGGCCACCAGGTTCATTCCGTCGTGCAGCGAAGTGACCATGCAGAGGTGGGCGGCGCGGTAGTAGCGCTCGACCTCTTCGCGATTGTGCTGGCGGTTGAGAAATAGGATAGGTCTCCACTTGCCGCGACGGTAGCGGGCGTTGATGCGCTCGGCCTCGGCGGCGACCTCCGATTGAAAGTCGGCATAGCGCTTGATGCGGCTGCGAGTGGGCGCGCCGAGCTGGATGAAGGTGAACTTGCCCTGGTAGCTGGGGTAGGACTCGAGGAAAGATTCGACGGCCTGGAAACGCTCGACGATGCCCTTGGTGTAGTCCACGCGATCAACGCCAACGCCGACATAGGTGGCCTCGACGCCCAATTCTGTGAGAAGGGCGATGCGCTCTTCGATGGAGGTACGTTCGACTGGGCTTTCCGGCGGGGGATCGCCAGTGAACTCGACGCTGATGGGGAACGGCAGCACGGCGGTGAGGTGATTGCGGCGCTTGACGGAGAAGTGTTCCCAGTCCACGCGCGACTCAAGAATGCGGTCGACGGTGTTGAGAAAGTTATTGCAATGGGCGCGGACGTGGAAGCCGATGAGGTCGGCGCCGAGGAGGCCGTCGAGCAACTCGCGCTGCCAGGGGCAGATCTCGAATGCCTCTGGTGTGGGCCAGGGTATGTGCCAGAAGATGGCGACGCGCGCGTGAGGCAGGCGGTCCTTGATCATGCGGGGAAGGAGCGCGAAGTGGTAGTCCTGGATGAGGACTACTGGGTGCTTCTCGTCGCCTATTTCCTCGACGAGGGCGTCGGCGAATTTCTGATTGACGCTGTAGTATTTCTCCCAATCTGAGGCGCGGAAGATGGGGCGTGTGTGGGCGATGTGGCACAGCGGCCACAGGCCCTCGTTGGAGAAGCCGTAGTAGTAGCCGTCTTCCTCCTCGCTGCTGAGCCAGACGCGGCGCAGGGTGTAGCGAGGCTCATCCGGCGGGACCTGGAGGCGGTCATTCGAGTCCACGGTTTCTGCGTCGGCGCTGCCGCTGCCGTGAGCGATCCAGGTTCCGTTGCAGGCGCAGAGAACGGGTTCGAGGGCAGTGACGAGACCGCTGGCCGGGACCATGCAGCTAACCGTATTGTCGCGGCGGGTGTGGATGTAGGGCTCGCGATTGGAGACGACGAAGAGATTGCTGCCGTCGAGTCGAGTGCGAACATGATCGGCGAGGCGCTCCGCAGTCCATTGGGATTCATTGGCGTTGCGCAGGCCTGCTTCGGTTTCGGCTGCGGCACGAGCGCGCTGCATGCTCTGGGCCAGAGGCGCGACTTCGCGGGCCAGTGGGTAGAGGAAGTCGAGATCGTTGGGCGTGGGCTGGACGGCATGCTGCCCGGTACGCAAGGCGCGCATCCACAGGGCTGCACGAGCGATGGGCTGAGTGAGACTCCAACGCACGATGAGGATGGTGATGGCGGCGATGACCAACACTTGCAAGGCAATGCGAATGAAGACGATTCCCCAGATGCGGAAGATTGCCTTGCGAATGAACCAGGCGTCGTGGACTACGAGGATTCCCCCGGCAACGGAGTTGTCAGTGGCGTGAAGAGGAATGACGAGGATGTGAATTCGCTTGAAACGCAACTGCGCGAACCTGCTCTCGCTGCGGTTGGTGCGCAGAGCGCCGGCGAGATCGGCGGGGGTGCCGGGAAAGGATGAGCTGAGGCCGGGAGTGATGACGAGCGGCGAACCGTCGCGTCCGTAGACTCCGATGCCGATGAGGTGTTCGCGATTGCTGAAGTGCTCAACCAGTTGTTCGAGGCCGGTGTGATCTCCCGTGGCCAGGTATAGCTCGGCTGTTCCGGCGAGGCTTTCTCCGAGGGTATCGGCCTTGTGCTCAAGATCGCGGCGGAGGGCATCCTTCTGCGCCTGCACCTCGTACCAGGACGACACCAGGGACACGAGGGTGACTCCAACAATGAGAGCAATAATGAGTCGCCAGCTTAAGATCCGCATAGTTATGCCTGTATATGCTGCGAAAGGGTAGATGGTCATCTTATTGGATGCGAATTTGAGTGGTGGCGTCACCTGTGAATTGGCCTGAGATGCTAAGCCATTGATAGTGTTTGCGATAGGCAGAACAGAAAGGGCGCGGGCAGGGAGAAGCGCCCGGGCCGTTGGATGTCGCACTCAGGTTAATGATGGGCCGTGTTGATGGGAGGCGGAGATGGACAAGATGCTGATTCCAAGCGTGATCTCTTCTGTTGTGGCGATTTGCGCTGCGTTCATTGCGGTTTGGGGGCAGATGCGTGTGAAGCGCGTGGAGACACAGCTGGAGTTGCAGAGAGCCGAGGCAGGTCGGCGCGCAGAGACAGAGCAAACTGCGCGCCGATTTCGCGAACCACTGGGACGGGCTGCTTACGAGCTGCAGAGCCGGATCTACAACATCGTGAAGCGGCGCTTTCTCGACGTGTATTTAATGGGCGGCGATGATCGCACGCGGGCCTACGCAGTGAATCACACGCTCTTTGTGATTGCACAATATTTCGCGTGGACGGAACTGATTCGAAGGGAGATTCAGTTCATCGACCTGGGGGCCGATGAGGAGACGCGGAAGCTCGCTGATCTGCAGCACAAGATCTATTCGAGTTGGCAGACCGATGGATTTCTGCCGATGCTGCGCGTCTTTGGAGGAGAACAACACGAGATTGGCGAGAGGATGATTCTGGAGGGGCCGCGCGGGCCACATTGCATGGGGTATGCATCGTTCCTCGATTATTTGAAGGGCGAACACGATCCGCTGATCAA
This sequence comes from uncultured Acidobacteriaceae bacterium, assembly GCA_963849505.1. GTDB lineage: Bacteria > Acidobacteriota > Terriglobia > Terriglobales > Acidobacteriaceae > JANXZS01. The sequence continues at coordinate 107,568 of CAWKHY010000006.1, forward strand.
TGCACTCGGTGAGGATGTGCGGGAGCTGGGTGGGAATCTTGAGAAGGCGCTTCCGCGACTGGTTGCCCTGCAGAATGCGTTGGTGGACCTGGTTGTGTTTCTGGATGCGAAGGCTGTGAGGTTTCCCGAGCAGAACCGGACCAAGTTGTAGCTTTCAGCTTGAGAGCGTGCTCACGTGCGTGAAGCGGTGTCGGGGATTTCGGAGGTGCGCGGAGGACGGGGGCAGCGGGAGCGAAGATCGTCGTGCAGGATTTCTTCGATAAGCTCGACGACTCCTGCGCTGCGGGCAAGCCGGGTGATAAAGCTGGCGCGTGCCTTGACGCTGTCGAGCGCGTTCGAGACTGCAGCGGAACAACGACAACGAACGAGGAAGGGGATGTCGTTTTCAGCGTCGCCGACTCCTGCGGTATTTTCCAACGAGCAATCGAGTTCAGCGAGCGCGGCGCTAAGGCCGCTGGCCTTGTCCACTCCATAGGGGAGGACCATGACGGCTTCCTTGTTGAGGGTGATATTCCAGTCGAGGCCAAGCTCCGCGATGGCTTCTTCGACGGCATCTTCATGTGGACGCCAGGTGGCGATGATGGTGTCTCCCGTGAAGATGGGAGTGACGCCACGTAGCTTCATTTCTTCGACGAGAAGGAGTGGGACGGGAGCGGCCAGCATGCGCTTTTGATGGGTGGCGGGGTTGTAGAGGAGTGCTCCATTTTCGGCAACGACCGAGTCGCACAGGTCGATGCGCGGGAAGACCTCAATCAATTCGTCGAGCAGGCGTCCGGTGACGAGTACGATGCGTCGGCCGGAGTGTTTGAGTTTTTCGACGGCGTGGATTGTGGCTTCGTTAACGCGGCCTTTCTCGGCGAGAGTTCCATCGTAGTCAGTTGCGAGTACTCGAACGTTCATCATGAGTTAGATGCGAGAAACGGCGCGAGAAGTGTGTTGCACTTCCCGCGCCGTGGATGGTTATTTGTGGGCTGGATCTGCGCCTTCCGTTTCGACGCCGAGCTCAGCAAATGCTGCCTGGGCGCGGGCTGCGTCGAACTTGCCCTCGCGGGCGAGCTTGGACAGCGTAGCAGCAACGATTGATTCCGCATTGACCTCGAAATGTTTGCGGAGGTGTTCGCGGTTGTCGCTGCGACCGAATCCATCGGTGCCGAGGGTGAGCAGGCGCGTGGTGAGCCACGGGGCTAGCTGATCGGGCACGGACTTCATGTAGTCGCTGGCGGCGATGATGGGGCCCTTGGTGCCTTCGAGGACGGAGAGGATGTAGGGCTTCTTCTCTGGCTCTGCGGGGTGGAGGCGATTCCAGCGGTCGACGGAGAGGGCTTCGCGCCGCAGCTCGTTGTAGCTGGTGACGCTCCATACGTCGGACTGCACGCTGTACTTTTCCGCGAGGATGGATTGCGCGCGGACCACTTCGTTCAGGATGGGTCCGCTGCCGAAGAGCTGCACCGTAGCCTTGCCCTTGATGGCGGGCTTCAATTTGTAAATGCCGCGGACGATGCCTTCGCGGGAGCCTTCAGGCATCTCGGGCATTGGGTAGTCTTCGTTGTACATGGTGAGGTAGTAGAAGACGCTCTCGTTCTCCTGGTACATGCGGCGGATGCCGTCCTGAAGAATGACGGCGAGCTCGTAGACGTAGGCCGGGTCGTAGCTGACGCAAGTGGGAACGGTGCTGGCGAGAACGAGCGAGTGTCCGTCCTGATGCTGCAGGCCTTCGCCGAGCATGGTGGTGCGGCCTGCGGTTCCGCCCATGAGAAAGCCCTTGCCGCGCGAATCGGCGAAGGCCCAGATCATGTCTCCCACGCGCTGGAAACCGAACATGGAGTAGTACATGAAGAAGGGGATCATGGGAACGAGGTAGTTGGAGTAGGCCGTTCCCGCAGCGGTGAAGGAGGCCATCGCTCCGGCCTCGGTGATGCCCTCTTCGAGGATCTGGCCGTCAAGTTCTTCGCGGTAATAGAGCAGGACGTCGGCATCATGGGGCTTGTACTTCTGGCCTTCGCTGGCGTAGATGCCGACCTGGCGGATGGCCGATTCCATGCCGAAGGTGCGGCCTTCGTCGGGCACGATGGGAACGATGAGCTTGCCGATCTCGGGATCCTTGAGCAGGGTGCGGAGGATGCTGACGAAGCCGATCGTGGTGGAGACAGCGCGGCCGCGCGAGCCTGCAGTCCACTCCTTGAAGTAGTCGAGCTCGGGCGCCTTGAAGTTGATTTTAGGAACGTCGCGCGTAGGAATATATCCGCCGAGTTTCTGGCGATGTTCCTGGAGGTAGACGATCTCCGGGCTGTCAGCAGGCGGACGATACGGCTTCACCTGCTTTGCCTCTTCCTCAGGCACAGGGATGTCGAAGCGATTGACGAAGGCTAACACGGCATCGTCGGTGAGCTTCTTTTCCGAGTGGGTAGGATTGCGCGATTGCGCGCTGGCAAGGCCGAAGCCTTTGACGGTTTTGGCGAGGATGACGGTGGGGCCGCCCTTGTGCTCGATGGCGCGCTTGTAGGCGTTGTAGACCTTGGCGGGATCGTGACCGCCGCGATGCAGCGCGAAGATCTCGTCGTCGGTCATATCGCTGACGAGTTCGAGGAGCTCAGGATACTTGCCGAAGAATTCCTGGCGAACGTAAGCGCCACCCTTGGCCTTGTAGGCCTGGTAGTCGCCATCGACGCACTCTTCCATGCGCTTGAGCAGGAGGCCGGTGCGGTCCTTGGCAAAGAGGCGATCCCAACCCACTCCCCAGACGACCTTGATGACGTTCCATCCAGCGCCGTGGAAGATGCCCTCGAGTTCGTCGATGATGCGCTTGTTGCCGCGCACCGGACCGTCGAGGCGCTGCAGGTTGCAGTTGACAACGAAGATGAGGTTGTCGAGATTTTCGCGCGAGGCTACGGAGAGCGCGCCGAGGGTATCGACTTCATCTGTCTCGCCATCGCCGACGAATGCCCAGACTTTGCGGGGCGTCTTCTGGATGAGGCCGCGATTCTCAAGGTAACGCATGAAGCGGGCCTGATAGATTGCGTTCAGCGGGCCGATGCCCATGGAGACGGTGGGAAAGCGCCAGAAGTCCGGCATGAGCCAGGGGTGCGGGTAGGAGGACAGGCCGGGCTTGTCGCGCAGCTCGTGGCGGAAGTTGAGGAGATGCTCGTCGTCGAAGCGGCCTTCGAGATAGGCGCGGGCATAGACACCGGGAGAGGCGTGACCCTGAAAATAGATGAAGTCGCCGGGCTGGTCCCCGTAGGTGGCGTGAAAGAAGTGGTTGAAGCCGACTTCAAGCAGGGTGGCCAGCGAGGAATACGTGGAGATGTGGCCGCCGATGCCGGCGTCTTTCTTGTTCTGGCCGTGGACCATGGCCATGGCGTTCCAGCGGATGAGGCCCTTGATCTGGCGTTCGATTTTGCGGTCGCCGGGGTATGGGACTTCTTCTTCGACGGGGATGGTATTTCTATAGTGGGTGGTGAGGTCCCGGCTGGAGGAGACGCCGGTCTCACGTGCGCGCTGGCGCAAACCTTCGAGGAGTTCTCCTGCGGCGAGCGGACCTTCGGCCTGGACAACCTGGTTGAACGCTTCAATCCACTCTGCGACTTCAGCAGAAAAGTCAGTATCTACGGGCATTTCCAGTTTCGTAGTCATAGTTTTGGGATCAATTCTTTACAGCGTGTCGAACAGCTCGGTGGAGAACAGCCCGCGCTGGTCCAGCAACCTGAAGGATCCAGCGGCAGCGCTTCGGGTTGCAGAAATCGCGGAATCCGCGACCCGACTACTCAGCAAACGGCCATGGGCGGCATACTTTGCCCCAACCAATCAAGTCTAGCAAAATGCGGGCGGCGACGGCGCGGGGTGCGGGCTGCTCAGTGTGTGGCGGATGAGGGGTGGGCTGAATCCCTGCTGCTCAATTGGCCCTGTCGGCGAGGGCGGGTCGGCGGCGAAGCCAATGAAAGTACGGAGGCATTTGGTGGGGTCAAAAAAATCAAGTGCCTGTCGTTATTTGTTTGTTGTATGCTCATGGCGCTCAGAGAGAAAATCGCAAATTTTGTTGATGTCAAACCTGATTAACGATCCGCAAACCTGTTCGGGACTGTCCAAGGGACAGGGCCCACGATTGACATAGCCGTCCAACGGCTGGGGAGCACCTAGCCCACAAGGGCAAACTGCTAATCAGCTTTCGCCGGAAGAGGGGTGTATGGGGAAGACATTTTCCATCGGAATCGGAGGCGCCGCCGGTCAAGGGGTTGCCACTCCTGGGGACATATTCGCCAAGATATTCAGCCGCCGTGGGCTGCACTTGAATGTGTACAACGCCTACCAGTCGATCATCCGTGGCGGTCACACGTTTTTGACTATTCGCACCGGTCCGGACAAGGTCAGCAATATGGGCGACCATATGGACCTGCTGATTCCGCTGAACCAGGACACGATGGATCGTCATCTGTCGCTGCTGGATGCGGGTGGCGCGTGCATCTATAACGCGGACACGATCAAGCCGGGGACGGCAGCCGATGGCGTGCAGCTTTGTCCGCTGCCGGTTTCGACTCTGGCCGATATTACACGCAACAAGGTGGCGCAGAATACGCTGGCGATTGGCGCTGCGCTCAGCATGATGGGCGTCGGCTTTGAGTCGCTGGAGAGCGTGCTGCAGGAGCAGTTCAAGAAGAAGGGCGACGCGGTGATCGCGGAGAACGTGGCAATTGCGCGCGCCGGCTACGACTATGCGACGAAGAACTTCAAGCCATTTGCCAATTCCCTGCCGATGACGGATAACCGCTACGCGGTGCTGGGCGGGAACGGCGCGATGGCGATGGGCGGTGCGGCAGCAGGCGTGAAGTTCTACTGTGCCTATCCTATGAGCCCCTCGACTGGTGTACTGCACTGGATGGCGGCGAACGGCAAGAAGGCCGGCATCATGGTGCAGCAGGTGGAGGACGAGATCGGCGTAATCAACATGGCTATTGGCGCGGCACATGCAGGGGTTCGCTCGATGTGCGCGACCTCCGGCGGCGGTTTTGCGCTGATGAGCGAAGGACTTGGGTTGTCGGCGATGGCGGAGATTCCGGTGGTGGTGATTGATTGCCAGCGCGCAGGCCCGTCAACGGGTGTTCCGACAAAGACCGAGCAGGGCGATCTGTGGCAGATGCTGGGCGCCGCATTTGGGGATTATCCCCGGGTGATTGCTGCACCGCTCGATATCGGCGACTGCTTCACGCTGATGCCGGAGATCTTCAACGTGGTGGACAAGTATCAATGTCCCGGCATTGTGCTTTGCGACCTGCTGCTGGCTGAGGGCCGCTTGAGCGTGGAGCCGAAGGTGCTGGACTTCAATCCGCCGATCGATCGTGGAGAGTTGATTGATCACGCGAATGGCAACGCTCCTGAAGAGGGTGGCTATAAGCGCTACAAAATTACTGAGAGTGGGATTTCTCCGCGCGCAGTTCCTGGCGTGCCGGGATACATCCACACGGTATCGAGCGATGAGCACATGGAAGACGGCGTGCTGATCAGCGACATGTTCACCAACCACCAGAAGCGCCGCGACATGATGGACAAGCGTATGCGCAAGGAGGCCGGCATTGCGGCCGCGGTACCGGCTCCGAAGCTATGGGGACCGGCCGATGCCGAGGTCACGCTGATCGGCTGGGGATCGACGTCGGGCACGATTGAAGAAGCTCGCGAGTTACTGGCGGAACAGGGGATCACGGCGAACCAGTTGCAGATTCGCTGGCTGGTGCCGCTGCATGGCGAGGAGATTCTTGAGATCCTGAAGCACTCCAAGCAAACGATCATCGTGGAGAACAACTATAGCGGGCAGTTCGCGCGCTATCTGCGCAGTGAGACGAGCTTTGTTGCGGATGGACACATTCGCAAGTACGATGGCGAACCATTTATGCCGCATCACATTGTGGATGCGGTAAAGGAACAGCTGACCGGGAAGACTAAACTTTCGGTTCCAACCCACGAAATCATGGTTTGAGGAGAGATCAACAATGGCGACTGACGTAGTAACTCCCAAGCAATTGACGATGGCGGACCTGAAGGGCAAGGTCGATCCCGACTGGTGCCCAGGGTGTGGCGACTTCGGAGTACTGGCGGCGATCCAGAAGGCGCTGGTGGATCTCCAGATCCAGAACCATGATGTCGCGGTGGTGAGCGGCATTGGCTGCTCGTCGAACCTGCCGGGCTTCATCAACACGTATGGCATGCATACGCTGCACGGACGCTCGATCCCTGTGGCAAGCGGGCTGAAGCTAGCCAACCAGGACCTGACGGTGCTGGTGACGGGCGGCGACGGCGATGGCATGGGAATTGGCGTGGGCCACTTCATTCATGCAATGCGGCGCAACATCAACCTGACTTACATTCTGATGGACAACCAGATTTACGGATTGACGACGGGGCAGACTTCGCCGACGAGCCGTATTGGCATGAAGACGAAGAGCATGCCGTATGGCAACACGGAAGGTCCGCTGAACCCGATTTCGCTGGCACTGGCTGGCGGCGCAACGTTTGTGGCTCGCGGCTTCACAGGCGACCAGAAACATTTGACTGAGCTGATCAAGCAAGGGATCGGGCACCAGGGATTCTCTTTCATCCAGGTGTTCAGCCCATGCGTGACCTACAACCATGACAATACTTATCCGTGGTTCCGTCCTCGTGTGAAGAAGCTGGAAGACAACACGGAGTACGACACGGAAGACTGGCTTGGCGCGACGGAGAAGGCGCTGATGTGGGGCGACGAGATTCCCATTGGCAAGTTCTTTGAGCGCACCGACCTGGGAATACATCATGGCAGCGATCCCGTTGTAGCCGAGCACGCGCTGGTTCGCGGCGACATTCGCATTCCCGCGGATGTGGCGAAGGCGTTTGTCGAGGATTTGATGTAGCACTGCTGAGCGTCTTTGCGTAACGAAATGCCCCGGCTTACACCCGGGGCATTTGTTTGTGCGACGTGCAGAGTTTTATGGGATGAGCAAGGCTGTCTCCATCGAAAGGTGGATGCCTGAGTAGGCTTTGTATCGGTAAGATCCAAAGGCTGGCATTGAAATTTTGCATGCCTGGAAGTTGCAGAGCATGCACTTCCCTTTCAATAGGTTGCAGGGTCCAGGGTGATAGCTTGAAACGAATTCTCGTAGTCCTGACATTAGCGCTCGCGGCAAGTGCGCTGTTTCTGTATGCGCACCCGGCTGCGTCGATGGTTTACGAGGCGGTTGTGGTCCTGCACATTGTTCTTGGGCTGGCGTTGCTGATCTTTGGTGTTCCGGCGCTGTGGCGGTCGTTGCGGCGAACAAGGCCCGCAGAGAAGATTGGCTGGATTCTGCTGATGGCAAGCGGCGTTGCTGGCGCAGTGCTGCTGTATACCGGGGGGCGGCACGATAAGTGGCGGGTGATTGGATCGCATGAAGCACTGGCGTTGATTGCGCTGGTGGTGCTGGCCTGGGCGTGGGGCGGCAAGCGGGGTTGGCTGGCCGGAAGCGCCGCCAGGAGCATGCTGCGATTCGCTCTGTTGCTGGTGGCAATTGGATCGTTGGCCTTTGGCGCGTGGTCGCTGCGGACAATTCCGTGGCAGCGTGCTTACAAGATCCAGAACCCTGTGATTGCGCCGGGGACGATGGATGAAGAGGGCGACGGACCGCAAGGGCCGTTCTATCCGAGCGCCGCTCAGACCGCGAGTGGGCGCACGGTGCCGGAGGACTACTTCATGGACTCCGCCGCCTGCAAGCGCTGCCATGCTGACATCTATAACCAGTGGCAGAGTTCGGCTCATCATTTTTCGTCGTTCAACAATCAGTGGTACCGCAAGAGCATTGAGTACATGCAGGAAGTGAACGGCGTGCAGTCTTCGAAGTGGTGCGCCGGCTGCCATGATGCGGCGATATTTTTCCCAGGAAACTTTAACACTCCGATTGCCGGGCGCATCTTCACGCCGCCGGCGCAGGCGGGAATGGGCTGCATGGTTTGCCACTCGATTCGCAAAGTGAAGAGCACGATGGGCAACGGCGACTATGTGCTGGAGTATCCCGCGCTGCACAAACTGGTGACGAGCAAGAATCCGCTGGTTCGCAACGCCGTTGACTTTCTGATCGAAGCGAATCCGGAGCCGCACCGGCGGACATTCCAGAAGCCATTCATGAGCAAGAATCCCGCGGACTTCTGCTCGGCTTGCCACAAGGTTCACCTGGATGTTCCAGTGAATAACTACAGGTGGATTCGCGGCTTCAACGACTATGACAACTGGCAGGCCAGCGGCGTCTCTGGCATGGGCGCGCGTTCGTTCTACTACCCGCCCAAGTCGCAGGATTGCACCGATTGCCACATGACGAAGGTGGCGTCGCAGGATGCGGGCAACATAGATGGAATGGTGCACTCGCATCGCTTTATCGGTGCCAACACCGCGCTTCCCTTTGCTAACAAGGACGCGACGCAGCTAGCAGCGACTGAGCAATTTCTAAAGGCGGGCAAGGTGCGCGTGGATATCTTCGCGATCTCCCCCGATACGCCGCGAGAGAAGAGCTCGGATGCGGCGATGAGCAATGGTGGTCGCCAGATACAGACTACGTTTGCGGTGGGCGAAGAGTCTGCTGCGCAGATGCCTGCAGGGAGTGTAGAGACATTTGCCAGCGCTCCAATTACAGCACCGTTGAGCCGCGTGCAGGCGGCGGTACGCGCGGGAGACACGGAGCGCGTCGACGTGGTGGTTCGCACGCTGGCGGTGGGGCACTTCTTCCCGGGTGGAACGATCGACGCGTTCGATTGCTGGCTGGAGTTGAAGGCGACCGATGATGCGGGCAAGGTCATCTACTGGAGCGGCAAGGTTGAGGACGATGGCCACGGCCCAGTGGAGAAGGGCGCTCACTTCTATCGCTCGCTGCAGATTGATGGACACGGCAATCCCATCAACAAGCGCAATGCGTGGGCTACGAGGGCGGTGGTGTACGTGCATTTGATTCCGCCCGGCGCGGCGGACACGGCACACTTCCGGCTGAGCATTCCGAAGGATGCGCGCGGCCATATTCACCTGGAAGCCAGGTTGAACTATCGCAAGTTCGCATGGCAGAACACGCAGTTCATGTATGCGGGTGTGTCGCACAGCAGGTATCCGAGCGATGTCGCAAAAGACTATGACGACCGCGAAGTGACTTACACGGGAAATCTAAGTACGGTGTCAGGAGAAGTGAAGGCGATTCCGGACCTGCCTATCGTGACGATGGCGACCGCGGCGGTGGATCTTGCGGTACTTCCGGCGGGCTCAGCGCGTCCGAGCGCCGAGACCAAGCTACTGCCTGAGGATTGGCAACGCTGGAATGACTACGGCATCGGGCTTCTGCTGCAGGGCGACCTGAAGGGCGCAGAAGGGGCGTTCACCAAGGTGACTGAGATCGATGCCAGGAATCCCGATGGGTGGGTGAACATTGGTCGCGTGCGGCTGCAGGAAGGAAATATCGGCGGCGCGCGCGAGGTGCTGGAGAAGGCGCTGAGCCTAACTCCGAGCCTTGCACGCGCGAACTACTTCTATGCGCGGGTGCTAAGTCAGTCAGGAGACTACGACGGGGCGATTGCTCACCTGCGCAAGGTGGTGGAACAGTATCCCAAGGATCGAGTTGTGAGGGATGACCTGGGCCACGTGTTATTCCTGAAACATAACTACGCTGCTGCGCGTGATGAGTTCAACAGCGCACTGGCAATCGACCCTGAAGATCTTGAGGCTAACTACAACCTGATGCTCTGCTACACGGGCATGGGAGATGCTGCGACTTCAGCCGAATTTCAAAAGCGATATATGCGCTTCAAGGCAAACGAGTCTGCGCAGACACTTACTGGTCCGTACCGCGAGAAGCACCCCGAGGATAATTTGGAACGACAGCCTGTACATGAGCATGAGTCCGTTGATCTGAGCACGAAGACCACGAGCAAGCCGCAAGCGACGGGTGCGGCGAAGACCGCCAATATACGTCGAGTTGGTTCAGCGGAGACGATTGGCAACCGGGGTGGCAATTGAATCAAGGGACCCGGACGTGTTTGCGCTATGCTCTGCTGATACTTTCAACTTCCAGTTGCTTTGCGGGGAATGCCGCCCCAGCCCCGTCGACGGCCAGCGCCAAGATCCGCTTCGAGGACATCACGCGGAGCGCTGGCATAACTTTCAGACACAACAATGGAGCTACGGGAAAGAAGTTTCTGCCGGAGACGCTTGGCCCGGGCGTTGCATTTATTGATTACGACAACGATGGCTGGCAGGACATTTTCTTTGTGAACGGGACTGATTTTTCCGGTCAGCCGGGACGTGGCACGACGCCTGCGCTCTACCACAACAACCATGACGGCACCTTTACGGATGTAACTCGCAAGGCCGGTCTGGCGATCAACATGTACGGCATGGGTGTTGCGGTTGGAGACTATGATAACGACGGCTTCGACGACTTGTTCATAACCGCTATGGGTCAGAGCCACCTCTTCCATAACAATGGGAACGGCACGTTTACCGACGTTACGAAGAAGGCCGGGTTGTGGGGACCGGTGGAGTTGAGCAGCACGGCGGCATGGGTGGACTACGATCGCGATGGTCACCTCGACTTAGTGGTCGCCAACTATGTGCAGTGGTCGCAGCAGACGGATTTGTATTGCACGCTGGACGGCAAGTCAAAATCGTATTGCACGCCTGAGTCATACCATGGCGCATCAGTGAGGCTTTGGCACAATCGCGGGGACGGGACGTTCGAAGATGTCACCAAGCGCGCCGGACTGTTTGACGACACGTCGAAGAGCCTGGGCATCGCGGTGCTGGACGCCAACCAGGATGGCTGGCCCGACCTTGCAATCAGTAACGATACGCAGCCGAACAAACTCTACATCAACAACAGGAACGGCACATTTACAGAGAAGGCTGTGTCGGCTGGAGTTGCATACAGCGAGGACGGCGTCGTGCGCGCGGGCATGGGCATTGATGCGGTGGACTACGACCACTCGGGATTTCCCAGCATATTGATATCGAACTTCTCAAACCAGATGATGGCGCTATACCACAACGAGCAAAACGGACTGTTCGTGGACGTGGCTGCGCAATCGCAGATAGGGCGCAGCACACTGCTGACGCTGGGCTTTGGCTGCTTCTTCTTCGACTACGACCTGGATGGATGGCCGGACATCTATGCTGCGAACGGACACATCGATCCGGATATCGAAAAGATCCAGAAGACGGTGCACTACGCTGAGCCTGCGCACTTGTTTCACAATCTTGGCAACGGACAGTTTCGCAATGTGACGCAGGAGATTGGCGGATCGTTTGCGGCGCCGAGAGTTGCGCGCGGCGCGGCTTACGGAGACATCAACAACGATGGCAGTCCGGACATTGTTGTTATGACCAACGGCGGTCCCCCGGCACTCTTCCGCAATAGCGGTTCGGCGAATCACGGACTGCGCATCAAGCTGGTCGGGACCAAGTCCAACCGCGACGGCATAGGCGCCGTTGTGTTTGTGAAGGCTGGGCAACTGGCGCAGAAGTCGATGATGCGGAGCGGGTCGAGCTATCTCTCGTCGAGCGAACTGGTGCTTACGTTTGGCATTGGGCAAGCGACGAAAGCCGATGCGATCGAGGTTTACTGGCCGAGCGGCGCGGTGGACAAGCTGAGCGCCATCGACGCGGATAGGGTGCTAACCATCAAAGAGGGATCAGGGATCGTGGAGCAGAAGGCCTTCGCCAAGCACTGATGGCCTTGGCTTATTGAGCGGTAGCCAGAACAGCTCGCTGGATGAGAGCGACGAGCGATCCTGGTGCGCATCCCAACAAAACCACACTGGCCGCGATAAGGCATAAGACAACTTGAGTGATCAGAGGTGTCTTGATCTCGCGGGCATCGGCAGCAGGGTGTTCTACAAATACCTGCTTCAATACCTGCAGATAGTAATAGAGCGAGACTGCGCTCATGGCGATCGCGAGGATGACAAGCCAGATCAGCGACAAGGATTTTGGCGTGCCCGCGATGGCCGCACTGAATAGATAAAACTTGCTGAAGAAGCCGGCGAGGGGCGGAATTCCTGCGAGCGACAAAAGAAATACGAACAGGCACAGCGATACAATCGGAGCGCGGCGGCTGAGTCCGGCAAAGTCGGAGAGCTTGTCTCCCGCGCCGTTTTCTTCAACGAGGGCAATCACCCCGAATGCGCCTATGGTAGTGAGGGCGTACGTGAGGATATAGAAGACAAGTGCGGCGATGCTCTGCTGTGTGTGAGAGACAATGCCGAGCAGGATGTAGCCGGCGTGTGCGATGGCAGAGTAGGCCAGCAGGCGCTTGACGCTCTTCTGCGCGAGCGCCGCGACATTGCCGAGCACCATCGACAGGGCGGCAACCACGGCAACCAGCGGAACCCATCCCGGTGCACGCGCGCGCCAGCCTGCGCTTCCCGCCACTCCAGCGAAGCCGAGTACCATGACCTGGGCGAAGACGAAGAAGCTGGCGACCTTGGACGCTGACGCGATGAAAGCCGCAGCGGGAGTCGGGCGCGCCTTCGTAGGCGTCTGGAGCCCAGAGGTGAAAGGGCACGGCGGCGACTTTGAATCCAAAACCGATGACGGTCATCACGATGGCCACAAGCAGTAGCGGATCGAGCGACGGGCCGCTGGTGGCGGCGGCAATGCTGACCAGGTTGGTTGAGCCGGAGAGTCCGTAGAGCAGGCTGAAGCCGAAGAGGAGGAATGCCGCCGACATGCCGCCGAAGAGGAAATACTTCAGCGCGGCCTCGGCGGATTGAGAGCTGCGCTTGTTGAAGCCGGTAAGCACGTAGAGGCAGAGGCTTAGCAACTCCAGCGAAACGAAGATGAGTAACAGATCTTCTGTGCTTACGAGGAACATCATGCCCGCAGTAGCGAGCAGGATGAGCAAAATATATTCACCGACGTGATTGGTGAAGGTGGATTCCACCGAAAGCAGAATGGTGAGGCCCGAAAGGATCAGCAGAGAAATCTGAAGCAGCCGGGTAAGTGGGCTGCAGATGAGCATTCCATGCGGGATGAGCGTGTGCGCTTGTGCGGATGCGATCCACAGCGCCGCGGAGATGCAGCCTGCGCAAGCTATTGCGGCTGCGACGGAGAAGCGCAGGCGCAAAGTAGAATCGCGCAGGAAAAGGATGTCGAGCGCGAGCGCGATGAAGCCTGCGACCACGATCATCGCTGGCGGCAGAGCGAGCCTTAGCAATTCCATGTAGCTGAATCCGGTCATTGCCCGCTCCCTCTGCGCAAGCCATCAAAGAGCGGCGAGTTGAGCGCTGGAAGGATCAGGTTGATGAGCACCTGCGGGAAGAGCCCGACTGCTACGCTGATGCACAGGAGAAGCACTGCGCCAATCTGTTCCGGCAGCGTGATGGGGGGCAATACTTCATGAGATGTCGAGGCAGTGGACGGAGCGTCGGTGAAGAAGGCTCTTTGCATTGCGCGCCAGGTGTAGGCGACGCCGATGATGATGCCGACGCCGGCGAGAATTGCGAACGCGGGGAATGCGCGCCACGCTCCGACGAGTACCTGTAGCTCTGCGACAAAGCCGCTGAATCCGGGCAAGCCCATGGATGCCATTCCTGCGAGCACGAAGGTGACCGCAGCAAACGGAAGGACCTTGCCGAGATGCATTGTTCTCAAGTGCAGCGAGGTCGCGCGTGTGCGTGCGGTCGTAGACCATGCGACCGACGACGGCGAAGAGCAGTCCGGCGATGACGCCATGGGAGAACATCTGAAGCACGGCGCCGTCGAGGCCAATCCGATTGAGGGTCATGAGGCCGAGCAGCACGAAGCCCATGTGGCTGACGCTGGAGTAGCCGATGACGAATTTGAAGTCTTCCTGCACCAGCGCGACCATCGCGCCATAGACGATGCCGATGACGCCGAGGAGTGCGAAGACGTCTCGCCACGAGCCAAGGCCGAGGATGTGGAAGCCCCACGGATCCAGCCCGAGTGGGAAGAGCGTCATGGCGACGCGCAGGCAGCCGTAGGCGCCGAGCTTCATGACTACTCCCGCGAGCAGCATGGAGGCGCCGGTGGGCGCGGCGACGTGGCCGGTGGGTGCCCAGGTGTGGAACGGCCACAGGCCGGCGAGGATTGCGAAGCCGACGAAGACGAGCGGGAAGGCCCACATCTGAAAGTGCGCGGGGAACGGGAAGTGGGCCAGGTCGCATAATGCTCATGGTGCTGGAACCGGCAACCACGTAGGCCGCGATCATTCCGATGAGCACCATGGCGCTACCGATGAAGGAGTAGAGGGCCAGCTTCATGGCGCCGTATTCCTTGCGCGTGGAGCCCCAGATCGCGATGAGGAAGTACTTGGGAATAATCGCGATTTCGTAAAAGACGAAGAGCAGGAAGAGGTCGAAGCTGAGGAATACGCCGTAGACTCCGCCGATGAGCGCCAGGTAGAAGGCGAAGAACTCCTTGGTGCGGTGCTCGATGTTCCACGAGAACAGAATGCCGGCGATGGCGACGATGCCGGTCAGCAGCAGGAGAACCATGCTGATGCCGTCGGCTGCGAGATGATACTCGATGCCGAGCGACGGAATCCAGGCGACACGCACGACGTCGACGAGTTCGCCGGTCTTGTGCGCAGCGAAGGCTGTTGAGCGTGACCAGCGAGTCCGGCAATCGCCGCTGTCAGCGCGATGGCACGCGCGACGCGGGCGCTGATCTGCGGCAGCAGCATGAGAACGGCCGCAGCCGAGAAACGAAATGTAGATGGTCCAGGCCAGCATGGTTACATTGCGACGAAAGGAGAGCCCTGGCGATTCCTGTTCGGCAATCCTTCTGTCTTCAATCCGTTCTCATTCCTTTGCAAAAACTGCGTTAATAGCGAAGTTGGGCAACGATAGCGAGCGCTGTGCTGTTGATGACTCCAAGTATGAATTGGGGATACAGGCCCAGCGCGAACATCAGCGCGATGCGGCGCAACCAGGGCGAGTTCTTCCTGAATGGTGAGGTCGGGGAATTTCGCCCACCTGGGGTTCAGCGGTCCGGAAAAGACACGCTGCAGGATTGTAAGGATAACGATGGCGGTTACGAGAAGGCCGAGTACGGAAATGGATGCCGCCCAAGGTCGAGGGGGAAGACACCTTTGAAAATGAGGAACTCACCGACGAATCCGTTTAGTCCCGGCAGACCGAGTGAGGAGAAAAGTGCGATGCCCATCAGCCCGCAGAAGACAGGCGCGATCTTGCGCAGGCCGCCGAAATCATTGAGGCCGCGTAGGCCGCCGCTGCGCTTCTCAAGCAGGGCGACGAACCAGAACAAGACTGACAGCGGTGAGTCCGTGGTTGAACATCTGCAGAAAGACGCCGTTGAGGGCCGCGGTCTTTTGCGCCAGCGAGCCAGTCGGAATCGTCCGCTCGATGAACTCGCCACCGCGAAGATGCCGAGCAGGCAGTAGCCGAGATGGTTGATGGAGGAGTAAGCGAAGAATGCGTTTGAGATCCTTTTGCGCGAAGGCCGCGAAGGCGGAAAGTACGATGGTGAGCGACGGCGAGCACACAGCAGCGGCTTGCGCATCCAGAGCATCTGCTGCGAGAAGATGGGCAGCAGGATGCGAAGGAATCCGTAGACGCCCATCTTGGACATGGCGCCGGTGAGCAGCATGGTGGTCCCGGTGGGCGCTTCAGCGTATGCCGCGGGCAGCCAGGTGTGGAACGGCATCAGCGGTACCTTGACCGCGAAGCCAAGCAACGCTCCGAAGAAGAGCATGAGGGCGATGTGTTCGGCGGGCATGCCGTGCCAAGCTGAGCTTGGCCGCAATCGCGGGCAGGAGCTGACCGCTATTGCGCCAGCGCGGCGAGCTCGATGAAGTCGAACGTGCCGGTGGCGAGATGCAGATGGCGAGGAAGGAGAGCAGCAGGCGACGCTGCCGACCATGGTGTAGACAAAAAACTGTGTCGCAGCCGGGGCCGCGCTGCGGGCCTCCCCAGAGCGTGATCAGGAAGAAGGCGGGGATGAGGCTGAGTTCCCAGAAGATGAACCAGTGAAAGAAATTCAGCGCGGTGAAGGTGCCGAAGAGGCCCGCCTGCAGCAAGAGTACCAGAGCGAAGTAGAGAGGGACGCGCTCCTTGATCGCGCCACGAGGCAGCGATGGCCATGGGGACAACGATGGCCGAGAGCAGCAGCATCAGCAGGCCGAGACCGTCGACTCCGAGGTGATACTCTACGTTGAGCGATGGTATCCAGGTATGGCGTTCCTGGAATTGCATGACCGGCTGTGCCGGGCTGGAAGACGTGCCAGAGTATGAGGGCGAGAGCCAGTGATAGGAGGCTGACGACCAGCGCGTGCCGCGCGCAGCGATCATTGCGCTCGCTGGAGACCTCGCCCACGGCAAGGATCACCGCTGCTCCCGCGAGCGGGCAACAGGGTCAGGATCGTGAGTAGCGGGAGGGCCATCATCCTTTCGCTTCCCCACATCAGGAACAGGACGAAGGCGACGAGCGCGACCCCGATCACCCTGAGATAGGTCTGCACGCGGCCACTCTGCAGATGCGAGAGGACACGCGCCACCGCGCGTCGACGCTCTCGCAGCCCGCATCGAAGCCTGCGTTGACGACGTTGTTGTCGAGCCAGCGATTGACCCACGCGAGGCCGACTGATCCAGCTAGCGAGACGAGTCTGCACGGCTCCGCCCCAGACGCAGTCGGTCGAGCCAGTCGCTGAAGTTCGCGACCAGCAAGGTTCAGGCGGATGATGGTGGCCTCGTAGAGTTCGTCAACATAGAACTTGTGTGCGAGCACGCTGAAGAGTTGCGGTTGCAGTCGACCGAGCGCATCGGGCTCATCGGCGCACTCAGGATCGGCTTGCGGCCATAGAAGAACCAGCCGAGCCCGAGGCCAAGAAACACGATGAGCGAAGAGGTGAGCATCACCGGAAGAATGCCGGGTTCTCCGAGAACGGCTGAAGTCGACGCCGATGCGTTCGCCTTCGAGAGAAGCGTGGAACCATGTCCATGCGGGCGTTCCGATGAAGCCAAGCAGAATGGAGAACGCGGCCAGAATCACGAGCGGCGATGGTCATCACCGACGGACTCTCATGCGGACGTGTCGTTGTGCCCTCGGTGGTCGAGTCGTGCGCAGAATGCGAGGCGCGATTCGCCGAAGAAGACGTAGTAGACCTGTCGCGTCATGTAGAACGCGGTGAGCAGCGCGCCAAATGCTCCGAGTAGAACGGAACCTGTGAGACGCTCCAGCTGTGCGCGGCGTGCAGGATTTCGTCCTTGCTCCAGAAGCCGGAGAAGAAGAGCGGAAATCCGCACAGCGCCAGCATGCCGACGGCATAGGCGGCGAAGGTGACCGGCATCCATTTGCGCAGGCCGCCCATGCGGCGGATGTCCTGCTCCTCGTGGCAGCCGTGGATGACCGAGCCGGCGCCCATGAAGAGCAGCGCCTTGAAGAAGGCGTGGGTGATGAGGTGGAACATGCCGACCGCAACGCCGCCCACGCCGAGGCCCATCATCATGTAGCCAAGCTGCGAGACGGTGGAGTAGGCGAGGATGCGCTTGATGTCGTTCTGCGCGACCGCGATGCTCGCGGCGAAGATGGCGGTGATGGCGCCGATCCAGGTGACGACTTTGAGCGCGGTGGTCGCGGACTACCGTCAATGCGCCGGAGTAAGCAGCGACTGCGACGCACTCATCAGCGGATAGACGCGCGCGACGAGGATAGACGCCGGCGGCGACCATGGTGGCGGCGTGAATGAGCGCGCTGACCGGCGTGGGGCCTTCCATCGCGTCTGGCAGCCAGACGTGCAGCGGCACCTGGCCGGATTTGCCGGCGGCGCCGCAGAAGATGAGCAGCGCAATCGCTGTCGACAGACGGCCATGCCGATGACGCGTGGTCTGCGCCACCAAGGCGGCGAGCGCGGAGTGCTCGATGCATCCCGCGCCGTCGTCGTAGAAGAGCAGCGTGCCGACTTTGCGCATACAGCCAGACCATGCCGAGCAGGAAGCCAAGGTCGCCGATGCGCGTGGTGATGAAGGCCTTCTTCGCCGCCGCGGCCGCGCTGGGCTTGCTGATACCAGAAGCCGATGAGCAGGTAGGAGGTCAGCCCGACGATCTCCCAGCACATGAAGAGCAGCAGCAGGCTGTTGGCGATGACCACGCCGAGCATCGCTCCCGCAAAGAGCGACGAGGAAGCAGAAGAAGCGGGTGAAGTTTTCGTCGTGCGCCATGTAGCCGACGCTGTAGATGAAGATCAGCAGTGCCGACAAAGGTGACCATCACCAGCATGACGGCGGTCAGCGGATCGAGCACCCAGCCGAGCTGCAGCCATTCGTTGCCGAACTGGAACCAGCGGAAGTTGAAGACGTCGCGCGCGCCGGTTCCCTGCCCGGTCAATCCGTAGACGTGGACAAGCGCGACAGACCGACAGCAGAAAGGAGAGTGCCATCGATCCGATGGCGAGGGAGGCAGCGAAGACGCGGCTGCCGCTGTCTGGCGCAGGCGCTGAGTCCCGCTGCCAGCATCGGCAGTAGCGGGAATCAGCCATAGGTTTTGAACAATCCAGCTCATCTCGCCTCAGATGCTCAAGTACAACTTCGTACTTGCGCCGATCACGAATTTCGGACAGGAATCCTATCCCTTCATGGAATCGATGTAGTCCAGGTTCGTCGTCTTGTAGTGCCGATAGATCGGCGATGATCATCGCCAGGCCGACGGCCGCTTCGGCAGCCGCGACACCGATCGAGAAAATTGCGAACAGAATCCCGGTCAGCGCTTCAGGGTGTGGACCGTACCGCCAGAACGCGATGAAGTTCAGATTCGCGGCGTTCAGCATCAGCTCAATGCCGATGAGAACGAGGATGGCGTTGCGCCGCGTCAGTGCACCGGCAAGACCGACGGAAAAGAGCAGCGCGGAGAGGACGCAGATAGCTTGTCAGTGTCATTGCGCCTTCCTGTCGTCCATGGCGAGGATGACGGCGCCGATCGAGCGCGGCGGTCAGCAGCAAGCCAATCACTTCCAGCGGCAAGCACATAGCGCTCCATCAGCGCGTCGCCAATCTGCTGGACGGTGACCTGCGGCTGCGGCAGTCGAGCTCTGCGTGAGAAGCGAACTGGAGCGGATCGCCCAGGCAAGCACTCCAAATACAGCGATCGCGACCAGCGCTGCTCGCCAGCCACGCTGACGGCGAAGATCAGGATAATTCGCTCGGGCTCGGTGCCGCGTGTCAGCAGGATGGCGAAGACAGTGAGGATGGCGATGGCACCGACGTACACAAGGATCTGCGCGAAGCCGACGAACTGCGCGCCCAGCAGCAGGTAGATCCCCGCGAGCCCGGCAAAGGCCACGCGTAAGCGCCAGGACGCAGTGCACGAGATTGCGCAGGCTCATGGCTGCCACTGCTCCGGCAATCGTCAGCGCAGCGATGAATAAGAAACGACAGTGTCATCTTTCCCAGTGATCCGTAGTTGCCTGCGTACGCACCGGCGGTAATGTGTGAACTTCTCACAGTTGGACAACGTCACGATGTGACATTCATCACGATTTCTTTCGTACACAACAGCCGCCACAGCGACGCAATCTGCTTCGACTTACTCACTCCGCAAAACGATAAATACGCTTTTCTCGACTCTTGTCGATGACCAATGCACGACCCAGCAGAACGTAGGAACGTAATCACCATGGCACTGCAACCAGCCAGCGCACGATCCCATGCGGCAGGAAGCGCCAGACTGCCCGCGGTGACCAGGTTCATCAGGGCCATCGGCAGCATGAATTTCCACGCGAAGTCCATCAGCTGATCCATGCGCAGCCGGGGCAGCGTGCCGCGTATCCAGATAAACCCGCAGATCAGCAGGAACAGTCTTGCCAAAGAACCAGAGGTACGACGGCACCCACGTAAGGAACGACAGCGGCGCCGTCCATCCGCCGAGAAAGAGCGTGATGGCCATGCCGCTGATCGACATCATGCCCAGGTATTCGCCGAGGAAGAAGAGCGCGAACTTGAAGCCGGAATATTCGGTGTAATAGCCGGCGATCAGCTCGGATTCGCCTTCGGGCAGATCGAATGGCGAGCGATTCGATTCCGCCGTCGCCGCGATCATGAAGAGGATGAATCCGGCGAATCCCCAGGGCGTGAGGACAAACCAGTGCGGCAGGATGCCGGAGTATCCCGACTGCTGATCGACGATGGAGACGGTAGAGAGCGTCCCGGTGACCATGATGACGGGCACAGCGGAGAGGATCAGCGGAACTTCGTAGCTGATCATCTGCGCGATGGCGCGCATGGCGCCGAGCAGCGAGTACTTGTTGCGGCTCGACCAGCCCGCCATGAAGACGGAGAGTTCAGAGATCGATCCGACCGCGAAGAAGAAGAGCACTCCCGCGTCCAGATTGACCAGCGACCATGTTGCGGCCCATGGGCAGCACGGCGAAGCCGAGGAAAACGGCCGGCGACCAGAAGCAGCGGCGCCAGCAGATGCACGATCTTGTCCGCGGCGCGGGGAACGATATTTTCCTTGGTCAGCGTCTTGACGCCGTCGGCGATGGGCTGAAATAGTCCGAAGGGGCCGACGCGGTTGGGACCGTAGCGATTCTGCATGCGGCCCAGCCCTTTGCGCTCAAGCACGGTGATGAGAGCGAAGAGAAGCGGGAACCAGAGAATGATCGGCACGACCGAGACCAGCCCGGAGACAATGGGCTGCACCGGTGCGGGCACATGCCCAACGAGCCAGTGCTTGAGGATCACAAAAATCTGGTCGAACGTCTCAGTCATCGTTCCAGTCCATCAATGTCCTGCAATCAAAACCAGCCATCATGGTGCAGGGTAACAACTGCCCTGCAAAGTCAAAGTGTTGAGGAGTGCGATTGGCTCATGGTACCCCGCCTGGGTCGCGCGTGACTACCCTGTTGCCGCCTCCCCGTTCTGCGTTCGCAAACCAGTCTTGTCGCGATCAATGCCCTGCTCCCGGAGTCGCTGGTTCAGCGGCAGGGGCAGCCAACTTTGCGTCCGCCGCTGCTTTGGACTTCGCATCGGCTTTGGCTTTCTCAGTCGCCAGTTTACGATCCGTCTCCGCCGCATCGGTGGGATGAATAGCGTGGTAGTGCTCATTGGATTTCGCCAGGCGTTCCCGGTCCCAGAAGAGGCCGCCGAAGCGGTCGTCGGTGCTCAACTCAAACTCCGTGTCCATCTTGATGGCTTCAAAGGGGCAGACCTCAACGCAGATCTGGCAGCTCATGCAGACCGAGACATCAATATCGAACTTCGCCGGATAGAACTGCAGCTTGCCCACGGACGTCGGGCTTCTTGTCCTTGCTCTTCTCGATGTAGATGCACTTGGGCGGGCATTCTTTTTCGCAGATCTGGCAGGCCACGCAACGCAGTCCAGCGTTCAGGATCGTCGCCGTCATAGACGAGGAACGGAAAGTCCCGCGCGGCTTCAGCAACCGGCAGGCGTTCTTCGGGATACTGCTACCGTGGCAAGTCGTTCTTTGCTGACGTAGCTGCCGAGAAAATTCCTCGCCGTCTCCGTCAAGCCCCTTAATGATTCCTTCGCCCAGCATGCTCTCAGCGTTCCCCCGAATTGGTGTCGCTTACCGTCCACTTCGCCCAGCACAATATCTACGCTACCCAGGATGGCGACAGCGTCTGCAATGTAGTTGCCGATGCACATATCTTCCAGCACCGTCAGGTTGATGAAACTCGGCGGCCGCACGCGATAGCGATATGGATTCGGCGATCCATCGCTGATGAGATAGAAACCAAGCTCGCCCTTCGGCGCCTCGATGCGGCCGTAGGCTTCGCCCGCCTTCGGACGGAATCCGCGGATCTTCGCCTTCGGATCCATGATCGGGCCCGCGGGAATGTCGCGCATCGCCTGCTCAAGAATCTTCAGCGACTCGCGCATCTCCAGGATGCGCACCATGTAGCGGTCGTAGACATCGCCGTGCTCGCCCAGCGGGACGCGAAATTCGAAGCGGTCGTAGATGCCGTATTTGTCGACCTTGCGGATGTCGTAGTTGACGCCGGTGGCGCGCAGCATCGGGCCGGTGATTCCCGCGTTGACGGCCAGTTCACGCGAGAATGACGCCGACGCCCTGGGTGCGCGCCATCAGGATTTCATTGCTGCCCAGCAGGGCTTCGAACTCGTCGAGGAATGCCGGGAAATCCGGCGACAATCTTCTTCGCGCGCTCCAGCCAGCCGGCGGGCAGATCGACGCGGCAGCCGCCGAAGCGCATGTAGTTGCACATCATGCGCGAGCCGGTGAGCTCCTCAAACAGATCGAGAATCTTTTCGCGCTCGCGGAAGGCGTACATCAACGGCGTTCCGCTGGCGCCCATGTCCTGAACCAGAAAACCGATGACGCAGGCGTGATTCTGCAGGCGCGTCAGCTCGCCGGTGATGACGCGCAGATACTCGCGCGCGCTCCGGCACCTCAAGGCCCGCGAGCTTTTCGACCGAGAGCGCATAGGCCCAGTTATTGGTGAGCGAGCAGATGTAGTCGAGCCGGTCGGTGTAGGGCATCGAGCGCGAGATAGCTCGTGCCTTCGCCGATCTTTTCGTGATTGCGATGCAGGTAGCCGACGACCGGCTTCAGCTTGACGACGCGCTCGCCATCGAGCACCACGTCCATGCGGAAGACGCCGTGCGTGGAGGGATGATGCGGGCCCATCGAGACCTCGAGCAACTGGCTCTCGCTGGTGTCGGAGGTGAGCTCCCGCGTCCTCTCGTCGTTGGCTGCTGGCGTGGTCTTTATCATGCTGGTTTTCTAAGCCTTGATATCGCGGCTGGACTCCTGGCGGGCTCGTTCGAGCACTTCGATCGTGTGCCGTGGGCTCGTACTCGTAATCGTCGGGATCGACATAATCCTTTCGCATTGGGTGATCTTTGAAGCCGTCCCACATCAGAATGCGGCGCAGGTCAGGATGGCCGTCGAAGATGACGCCGAAGAGGTCGAAGATCTCGCGTTCCTGGTACTCCGCCGCGCGCCACACCGGGGTCATCGACGGCAGATGCACTCTCTCGCCGCGGTCCTCGGTGCGCATGCGCAGGATGACCGGGCCAATGCTTTCTCTCCATGGAGTAGAGGTGGTAGACGACTTCGAGGTAGCCGGGAGTCGTGGTCTTCCTTACTTCTTCGACTTCCTGCTCCACACCCTCCACTACTTTCTTGACCTTCACCTTTTCGCTGGTCTCGTGGGGCAGCCAGTCCACCCCGGTGACGTTGGAACAGAAGTCGAGCCGGAGCTGGCTATCGTCCCGCAGATACGACGCGACGGCCAGCGCATGCGAGTGGTCGATCAGCAGGGAGTGCTGCGCGGAGGGGCTGCCGTTGGGGATGATCTGCGTCTGACATCCCGGTACGGCAGCTACGATTTCAGCTTGAATCTGCTCCAGGGCGGGGAGAATCATGCGCGGCTACCGTCCTTGGTGTGCGGCCAGACAAGAGGGTTGCTGCGCGGTTCCAGGTCGTGTTCACCATACTCGGGAACCACAAATTCGCTGGGCAGATCCTCGTTCAGATGCGGCGCTCGACCGGAGCCTGTAAGGTGCTGCTCCTCGATCTTCTTCTGCAGCATCATGAAGGCGTGAATCAGCGCTTCGGGGCGCGGCGGGCAACCGGGAATGTGCACGTCGACCGGAATATAGCGGTCGATTCCCTTGAGCACGTTGTATCCCTGCTTGAACGGGCCGCCGGAGATGGCGCAGGCGCCCATGGCGATCACATACTTCGGCTCCGGCATCTGGTTGTACAGGCGAACCACCTGCGGAGCCATCTTCTTGGTGACGGTGCCGGAGACGATCATGAGGTCGGCCTGGCGCGGCGATGGGCGGAAGACCTCTGCACCGAAGCGAGCCAGATCGTAGCGGGCCATGCGTGGTGGCGATCATCTCGATGGCGCAGCAGGCAAGGCCGAATGTCAGCGGCCAGACGGAGTTCTTGCGGCCCCAGTTGTAGAGCTCTTCCAGGGTGGTGGTGACGATTCCCTGCCGGCTCAGTTCGGTTTTGAGTTGCTCATCAATCACTGTTTAAACCCTGCTCCCGGCCATTGACCGATGCTGATTTCATCCCTGCCGCTTAAACCGAGCGTAGAACATCCTTACCCACGGCCCATACCAGCCCTTCCACGAGCAGGAAGAGAAAGACCAGCATGGCAAGACACGCGCCAGCGGTCAAGCCGGTGAAGGCAACGGCAAATGGCACCAGGAAAATCGCCTCCACATCAAATATAAGAAAGATGATCGCGTACAGGTAGTACTCCGCCTTGAATTGAACCCATGCATCCGTCTTCGACTCCAGACCGCACTCGTAGGTGGCGTTTTTGTAGAAGCCGGGTTTTTGCGGGGAATACAGCTTTGACCATATCCACGCCAGCACCAGCGGCGCCGTGCCGAAGGCAATGGCACAGACCAGAAGCAAAATGATCAGGAGGTAGGAACTATTGGTCGTCAAAGCACTTCCCTGCGGTTCATGCTGCGTTTTCCGGTTGAGGGAGCCCGCCGGGGCAGGCAATTCCCTGAAGCCATCCCGCCGATCATAAGCCCTCAATTCGGGCCATTCGGTGATCTAGATCACTTTTGCCTTGCTAAGGAGAGTGTATGCCATAAGCGTCCGTTTGCTCCCCCGGGGTATTGGACGACATTTGCCATGCCAAAGCTGCGTACAACAATTAAATAGGGAAGGGGTCGCAACCGTCTTTTCCACTCCAGTTGTAGTGCTTTGCGCCAACCGCGTCACTTCCGAATTGCCAGTCCTGAGGGGTGGTTTCTCCCAGCCAGTCGAGAGAATGCCCGCTGGACTTGCCCAACGCGGCTATCGCAAATGCCTCCCGAATGGCAGATTTCTGCTCAGGACCGATGGCATCCGGCGCCGGAGAGATAAACAGTGCGGTGCCGCTGCGGGCTATCAGGTCGAGCCAGTCGCGGTTTAGGGACCACGGGATATCCTTCGTAATTCCAACGCAATCAGCGTCCTGCACAAAAAAGGTCCCGTGCTGGGGCAGGCGATAGGCCAGGGTGTTGACGCCCATACGCCGGGTGCGCTCCCAGATCATGCCGCTGGTGTCGTCTCCTGTGCGCTGCATTTCAAAGAGTCCGGCGGAGAGATGGCCGACGGTATTGCACCCCAGCACGATGCTTCCCTCGCCAGCGGTCTGGCGGATGGAGCGGTAGAAATCGAGAATAATCTCAGCGTTTGTCCTGCTGCGATCTGAGAAATGCCAGCCGGGAATGGTAGGCTGAGCGCCCATCTCCGGTCCCCATTGCCCCAGCAGATCGTAGGTGGAAAAGTCGTGCTTGATCAGCTCAAACTTCCACCCCGCCGCGTGCCGGATCTTGGTGAGAGCAGCTTCCAGCCCCTCAGGAATCGTCGGGTCGTAGGCAAGCTCGGCTACGCGGCTGCTTCGCTCGCCGAATTTCGCGGCGGGAAGCAGCAGTTTGGGATTTTCGTCCTTCGGGGCCTCCAGCGGGCGCACCCATATGCCGGGGCGAGCCGTGCGCTTGCGGATTTCCTCGGCGACCTGGGTCATGTCGGGAAAGGTCGGATTGCCCTCCCAGCCCATGTCGATCACGGAAAACGGACGCACCCCGCCTGCCGGTGACAACGAGGCAATCAGCTCCGTATCGCGATAAATCCCCTCCGCCGTGTTTTTTCCGTAGGCGTAGTACCAGTCGTTGGTGCCGTAGATCGGCCCCTTGGGCAGCCGGGGAGTGGGGCTCATCTTGCGGCAGAAGGCAGTGATGGCGGCCTGGGGGGTCTCTCCACTTTGCCCTTTGCGCGAAATCACCGTAGCGGCATGCAGTTCCCGCTGGCCCAGTTCCACTCCGCTGCCGCCGTTGCTCACGTCCAGCCATAGGGAGATGCCTTCGCGGTCCATCTGCCAGAAGCAGAGCGCGCCGGCACCGGTGCGCACACCATAGGCGTGAACTCCGTCCTGCGCATGCGTGGCGAAGTACCACGGCATGGGCCGCTCAGGAACGATGCCGCGCCACGCCAGATCGCCGTAACTGCGTTCCCACGCGTCGCCTAGAATCAGGAGGCCCGGGCCCACCGCCACACTCCAACGCAAATGCAGACGGATGAGCGGCTTGCTTGTTGCCAGGGAGATCGCCACTTCCCCCTGATTCGCTACCGTGCGGAGTTCGATCCCCGGCGCTTGCCAGGCCGCGGCGGACCGAGCCAAGGGAATGGGATGGCGGGCTTCAGCGAAAGCAGTAACGTGATCCGGCACACGCAGTATGTCGCGGTACGTTGATCCAGACTCGCGTCCAGCCTTCGAGGCCGCCTTTGTTTGCTCGCCAAGGCCACCTGCCGCGCCTGCCACCGTAGCCGCTACCGCACCGCCCACAAACGATCGCCTCGTAAAACGAGTCAAATTGCCACCTCAAAGGTCCTTAATTGATGAACTCAACATGCTAACCGATAAGTCGCGGAAATGATCTTGCCCGCAATTCGAACGCCACAGTCCTGATCGCTTATGATTTGCTATGCCTTCGCACCGGAACAAGCATATCGAAACGCTCGCCGTACATGCAGGTCAGCCAATCGACCCGGCCACGAGCGCCATTGCCACTCCCATCCATTTGTCCTCAACCTATGAGCGCACGGCGGAGGGTACCTATCCGCACGGCTTCTCCTACTCCCGTGACGACAACCCAAACCGCCATGCGCTGGAGACCTGTGTAGCGGCCCTCGAAGGTGGCGAGCGAGCGCTGGCCTTCCCGTCGGGTATTGCGGTGGCGGCGGCGGTGCTGCAGGCGCTCAAGCCTGGCGATCATGTGCTTGCGCCCGAGGACGTCTATCACGGCTTCCGCAGGGCGGTGAGCGGCGTCTTCGACCTGGTGAATCTGGAAGTCACCTACATCGACATGAGCGAACCGGCCACCGTGGAAGCTTCGATCCGCGAAAACACCCGGCTGATCTGGCTGGAAACGCCCTCGAATCCCCTGCTGAAGATCACCGACCTCGCTGCGACCACGGCCATTGCACGTAAGGCGGGCATCCTGACCGTATGCGACGGCACCTTCGCTACGCCTGTGCTGCAGCATCCCATGGATTTCGGCGTGGACATGGTGGCGCACTCTTCGACCAAGTATCTCGGCGGGCACAGTGATGTTGTCGGGGGCGTGCTCATTACAGGCAAGGACAACCCCATCTTCAAGCATGCGCGGCGTTCGCAGCGACTGGGAGGTGCGGTGCCCTCGCCCTTCGATTGCTGGCTCACCCTGCGCGGCATAGCCACTCTGCCTTGCCGCATCCGTCTGCAATCCACCTCGGCGCTGGCGATTGCCGAATACCTTGACCAGCATGCAGCGGTCGAGCAGGTCTTCTATCCCGGGCTGCCCACCCATCCGGGCCACGACATTGCCCGGCAGCAAATGACCATGTTCGGTGGCATGCTGTCGTTCCTGCTGAAGGACGGGGCGGAGAAGGCGATCCGCGTGGCGGCTAAGACTGAGATATTCGTCCGCGCCACCAGCCTGGGAGGAACGCATAGCCTGATTGAGCATCGCGCGTCTACCGAAGGCCCGCTGACCCGCACGCCGCAGAACCTGCTGCGGCTTTCCATCGGCCTGGAGAACACCGAGGACCTGATCGCCGATCTCGACGCGGCACTGGGATAGTCGTCCGGTCAGGCAACTCCCGCATGCGTAGCGGCGTCAGAAGCAGAATGCCAAAAAGGGGGACTGAATGAGTAGTTTCGAAAGTTATCCGCGCATTTCGCCGTTTCTCTGGTTCGACTCGAACGCGGAGGAGGCGGTTGAGTTTTACCTGAGCGTCTTCAAGAACTCGCGCCGCCTCGGCGGGATCAAGGAAGACGGCGGCTCGAAGGGGAAAGTCGTCACCATTGCCTTCGAGCTCGAAGGCCAGACGTTTACCGCCCTCAACGGCGGCCCGATGTTCAAATTTACCGAAGCCGTGTCGTTCATGGTGCGCTGCGATTCTCAGCAGGAAGTGGACGAGTACTGGTCGAAGCTCACCGCTGGCGGCAGCGAGAGCATGTGCGGATGGCTGAAGGACAAGTTCGGCCTGTCGTGGCAGATCGTACCTTCACGCCTGCCAGATCTGATCAAGCATCCCAAGGCTATGCAGGCCATGCTGAAGATGCACAAGCTCGATATCGCGGAGCTTGAGCGCGCCGCATCGACTGACAGCTAATCGCTGATCACTACAAATGGGATTACAGCCTAAGCCACTTCCGATGCTGTAATAATGTGGCATGCACGAGGGAAACAGTACGCTTGCGGCCGGAGAGCTTGTCGCGGCGAACTATAAGATCCTGGGCATGGCAGGTTCAGGCGGCATGGGCGTGGTCTACCGCGCCCGTGACCTGAAGCTGGAACGCAACGTAGCACTGAAGTTTTTTCCCCCTGAGTTCATCGCCAACGAGGCTGAGAAGCAGCGCTTCCTGCGCGAGGCGCGGACAGCCTCTTCGCTCGACCATCCCAACATCGGCGTCATCCACGGCATCGAAGAGACCGCCGATGGCCGCAGCTTTATCGTCATGGCGTTCTACGAAGGCCAGTCGCTGGCCCAGGCCATTCGCCGCGGGCCGATCCCCGCCCGTCGAGCCGTCGAAATCGCCATCGAGATTGCCCGTGGACTGGGCGAGGCGCACTCCCGCAACATTGTCCATCGCGACATCAAGCCCTCGAACGTGATGCTGGCCAGCACTGGCGCGGTAAAGATTGTGGACTTTGGCCTGGCGCACGTCATGAGCGGGCAGACCGCCTCGCAGACGGGCATCTCCGGCACCGTGAGCTACATGTCGCCGGAGCAGTCGCTGGGCAAAACGGTAGATGAGCGCAGCGATATCTGGGCTCTCGGCGTGGTGCTGGCGGAGATGTTGACCGGAAGAAATCCCTTCCAGGGCAACACCATGCCGGCCACCCTGATGGCTATTCTGAATGAGGCTCCGCGCGCCATCGAGACTGTTCCCGAAGAACTGCAGCCGATCATTCTGACGGCCCTGGCAAAAAACGCAGAGAGCCGCTACCAGCAGTGCTCCGACCTGATCCGCGATCTGGAGGCGGTGAAGCCTACGCTCTCTGACGACGCGGCCCCTCTTTCCGCGACCATCGGCAAGCGCTCGAAGACCGCCGAAAGATCCCGCCGTGCAATGGAGGAGGCTTCGCGCCCGGCGTGGGTGCCTGCGAGTACCACCTCTCCGGCACGCAAGGCGCCGTGGGCCATTGCCGCGTTTGCGATCCTGGTGGTTAGCCTGGTCGGCCTGGCGTCGTTGCCCTCATTTCGCGAGCGGCTGCACAAGGTCTTTGGCGTCACTACGGCGAAACATATCGCGGTGCTGCCCTTCGACAACATCGGCAACAATCCCGAGAACGACGCGCTGGTGCAGGGCCTGATGGATTCGCTCACAGGCAAGCTCGCCAATCTCGAAGTCGGCGACAAGTCCCTCTGGGTGGTACCCACCAGCGAGGTTCGTCGTCGCAAAGTCACCGATCCCGCCGACGCGCTGAAGGCCCTCGGCGCAAACCTAGTGGTGAAAGGCTCGGTGCAGAGAGACGGCAAGGCAGTGCACCTCAATCTGAACCTTATCGACACCAACTCCCTGCGCATGGTGGGCTCCGCAGAAGTAGAAGATCAGGCCGGCGAATTGTCCGTTCTTGAGAACGAAGCCGTCGCCAAGCTCGCCGCCATGATGGACATCAAAGTCACCGCGGACATGCTGAAGAACACGGACGGCGCCGTCAACCCCGCGGCGTATGAGTATTACCTGACCGCACTGGGCAACATGCAGCGGTATGACAAGCCGGGTAATCTTGATCTCGCAGTCACGGCACTCGAAAACGCTGTCAAGACCGACCCTCGCTTTGCCCTGGGCTACTCCCAGCTTGGCGAAGCATACCGTTTGAAGTATCGCGTGGACCAGGATCCCAGGTGGCTGACTGAGGCTGAGGCGAATTCGCGCAAGGCCGCCGAACTGGACAATCACATGCCGTCCGTCTTCGTCACACTTGGCCGGATTCACGATACGACGGGCAAGCACGACCTGGCTCTGCAGGAATTCCAACACGCCCTCGACCTCGATCCGCGGAATCCTGACGCGCAGAGCGGGCTGGCTCACACCTACGAGCAATCGGGTCGCACCTCGGACGCCGAGGCCGCGTATCAGAAGGCTGCCGCATTACGGGTGGACGACTGGGATGGTTACAACAACCTGGGACTCTTCTATAGGCGCCAGAATAAATTTCCCGAAGCCATAGCCCAGTATCAACACGCACTCAGCATTACTCCGGACAATGCCCAGGTGCCTCTTGAATCTAGGCGGCGCCTACGTCGACTCCGCAAATCCCAAGGCGTTGCCGCTGGCCGAATCGGCTCTGAAAAAATCCTTGAACTCAGCCCGACCTATGCGGCCTACGCCAACCTCGCCACTGTCTATATGGCACAGACAGAAATACGCTGACGCTGCGGCAGCCAACGAAAAGGCACTGCAGATCAATGACAAAGACTACCTCGTGTGGGCGAACCTGGTGGCCTGCTACCAGTGGCTGAAGGAGAGCGCAAAAGAGGAGGCATCGCGAAAGACGGATGCAGCCGCTGGTGGAGGAAACGGTGCGGCTGAAGCCGCGAGGATGCAAGCGCGCAGTCGATGCTCGCAATTGTGTACGCCAAGAAGCAAGGACCGGCAAAAAGCTATGGATCGCATGCAGGCTTCTCTCGCTCTTGCGCCAGATGACCCCTATGTGCTTTCAAATGCCGCCGATGTCTACGAAATTCTCGGTGACCGGGCTCATGCCTTGGAGTATCTTGAAAAAGCCTTGCAGAAGGGACTCACCCTGGACCAGGTAAAGGGCGATCCGGAATTGCAGGCTGCGCTTCAGGATCCAAAATTTCACACTGGCAAACCTTAGCTGTCGATTCCCCACGTTGCGAAACCATTTACCCAAGGAGGTAGTATGGCCGTTAAACCCCCGAACCCTGTAAGCATTCCCTTCGACGGAAACATCACCATGCTCAGCACGGACAAGTTGATTCTCACCTTCTCCCAAGCCGGGCTCTTTTGCAGTCATGACTCAGACGATTTCACGCCCAATCTGCCGAATGGAGTCACTTTCGCTGTGGGCGACACCTGGCCCGACCCGGCTCAATATCCCGACGGCGCAACTCCCGCAGGAGATGGCGACTCCACCTACAAATACAAGACCCATGCGAACGCGGATTGCCACCATGATGACTTAACCGTGCCGCGCTCCATTTCAGTTGGCAGCGGCGACGATCTGATTGAGGAGGCTTCATCTGCGGTGCCTTTAACAGAAGGCCACACCGTACCGCGATCCATCGGAGTAGGCAGCATCAACGAGTCCACAACGATTAAGAGTTAGGGCCTGTTCCCCCAGCCGTGGGCGCTCTTCCCCGGAGCGCCCTGCCTCTTCGCGTGCCGGATGCTACCGTTGTGGCTTCTCGAATACCTTAGGATCCAGGGTGCCGTTAACTTCCATGGCTGTGAGTGTCAGCACCGCCCGGGGCTTGCCCGTTTCGTCAAGAGTTTCGAACTTCGCTGGATATTGCAGCCCGCCGAAGCTCTTCCAATCGGAATATTTCAGCGTCCGTATAGTTGATCCGGCCTGACCCAGGATGGAAGACTGCTCCTGCAGCAGCTTGCCATCGGCGGCGATCCACCATCGCGCGTGCGCACCGTCAGCATTCACTTCCACCACTGTCGCATCAACGTTGTCCAGCTTCTCTTTGCCGGTCGCAATGAATGTGTACTTTGGATCGCTCGCATGCTGCAGCACATTGATGAAGTCCAGCTTGAGCGCCGCGTTTGCAGCGTTTCGCTGGCTTTCCGGCAGGTCCTGCATCTGTGCTCCCATCACGATGAAGGCGACAGTGGGCGTCACCACCTCACGCACTACTCCCTGGGGCATGGTGATGATCTGAGCCTGCTTGTCGGGATAAACGATTCGCTGCTCGATCTTTATATCCTGGCCCTGCCCCGTCGCCGTCACAGTCTGGGTCATGGTCTTCACGGCATTCACCTTGGAAGATCCGCCGAACGCCTGAACAAACCGTTCGACCGCGGCCTTGCCCTCGGCGTTGCTGGCCGTCGGCGCGGCGGCGGGTGTCGCCTGCGAAAACATTGAGCAGGATGATATGACTGCGAGACTGCCAAGCAAAACGATACTGCGAATTCCCATTCCATCCGCCTCTGCGTTGAAGTTGAAGCTTATTGTACGCGGCGAAGAACTATTGGATGACGTGAACATTGCAAGCCTGTAACTCTTCTCCGTCACTCCTGGATTTCAGAAGAACAACACAGATCACCCAACCTCCAATCGCTCGCCGAGTGCCTTCAACCCGCATCCTGCATCTTAAGACGTTATTGGCTCGTCAAGATGTACTGGCACGTCATCGTTGGAGGTTGTTCATGCGTTTGCCGTCGCGTCTCCTCGTCCTTGCCGCTACTCTCCTTCCATTCGCAGTTCCAACCGCCAACAGTCAGTCCACAGCTTCGGCTCAGTTTGTGACTGCAGCAACCATTGGCAGTACTCAATACGTGATCCTTGGTACTGCCGATTTCAATGGGGATGGCCGGCAGGATATCCTCGCTAGGGCAAGCGCGGGTCTGATCGGCGTGCTGCTGCAGAACAGTGACGGCACCTTCTCTGAGCACGACACCACTATCTCCGCGAATGGCGGCACCAGCATTGCAGACGTGAACGGGGACGGAAAACCAGACATACTGACGACCTACGGATCACCCCAGTCTTGCCCGCCTCCCAACGACCCTGAGGGTTGCACCGACACCGGTCCCGCAACCCTCAATGTCTTCCTCGGGAACGGAGATGGCACGTTTCGAAGTCTCAGCCCGGTTAGTATGACCGACGGAGGAGACACCTCGACCCCCCTTGTGGCCGATCTAAACGGGGACGGCGCCCTCGATGTCGCTGTGACCATAGGCGACAATTCCTATGACACGCTTCAAGTGCTGTTGAACAACGGCACCGGAGTGTTTCACCTGCTGCCGTCCCCAAACCCTGCTATCCCCGGCCATCTTCTCGCCGCTGGGGACTTTAGAGGCAATGGCAAGGTTGACCTGGTCATACAGGAACCGTACGCCACTATGCAGGTCCTTAACGGTGTGGGCAATGGGACCTTCACGGCCGGCACCAAATATGCGAATTTTTCAGGGGTTGCGGCTGCTGTGGCCGACTTCAATCGCGATGGACATCTTGACCTCGTGGTGGTCGGCGGTGGGGCGGGACCTGCTGCGGCACTGATTTCAGGCAGCAGTGGTGGCCTGTCCACGACGCTCAAGCCTATCAACGCCGCCCTGGTCGTAAACCAGGGGACACCCGCATATCCGTCGCAGGTCGTGGTCGGAGACTTTAATCACGACGGCTATCCCGATATTGCATTCTCATACATGTTGCCCAGCGACTTTGTCGGCATCTTTCTCAATACCGGGGGCTCGTTCACAAACCCACGACTATATTCCCCTGGCGGAGGCCTGGACATACCCATCGGACTGCAAGTTGCGGATTTCAATGGCGATGGGAATCTTGATCTGCTAACCGCAGGTGGCCCTTCCGCACCGCTGATTTCTTTCGGCGACAAGGCGGGGAATTTCGTTGCACCGGTGGCCACCATATCTCCTTTGACGGGCTCCATTGCCAAAGCGGACTTCAACGGTGACGGCAAAGCCGATATCGCCGTGGTGAACGAACCGCTCTGCAGCACTTGCAACTCCACCGTCAGCGTTTATCCCGGCTCCGGCAAGAGCTACCTTGGGCCGGGCCATACGTATCCAGTAGGCGTGCCCTACGCAATGATCACCGCTGGGGACGTGAATGGCGATGGCAAGATGGATCTGGTAGTCACTCGCGCTATCAGTCCCACGCAGCAATATGGCACGCTGCCAACGTTGACCGACGACGTGAGCGTCCTCATCGGCAATGGTGACGGAACGTTCGAACCAGCCGTGAACTCAAAATTATTAGATGGCCTGCATGTCGGCACAACAAATACTCAAACCTACCTGCTGGATGTAAACCACGACGGCAAGCTTGATCTGATTGGCGACTGGGGCGTGGCCCTGGGAAATGGGGACGGTAGCTTTAAGACACCCACCCACTTCCCATCTTCCGTCTCCGCCATTTCGGCGATTGTCACCGGCGACTTCAACAAGGACGGCAACCTTGACATCATCGTTGCGCAATCCGGGTCCGTCGCAGGACGCCCCGTCAATGCGGTCATCTACACACTGCTGGGCGATGGCAAGGGGGCATTCCCGATCAGTCACCAGGAATTGCTCAACTACTCCGCCGCCACAATCAACGGCATGGTTGCTACGGACCTGAACGGCGATGGAGTTCCCGATCTCGCGTATATCTACTATGCGCACCCGGCGAATCCCTATCCCACGTATAACCGTCTGCTGGTGCAAATGGGCAATGGCGACGGTACTCTTGCGACCGCTGTACCCTACACGCTACCGACCTTCTACAACACGCCAGCATCGATCACGGCAGCTGATTTCAACCGCGATGGCTTCACCGACCTGCTGGTATTTGCTCCATTTCCGCAAGGCAATGCAGCCTTGATACGAGGCATCGCGGGCGGCAAGTTCAGCACATCGCTGCAGTTCTACCAGGTGTCTGCTACGACTGCCGTGGCGCTTGACCTAAACGCGGACGGAGCGCTTGACATCGCCGGGACCACGCCGGTCGGCATCCTGCGATTGATGAATACTGGAAATCGAAAGTGAAGATCGACTTTTGACGTTTTGGGCAGAGCCATCCACCCACCAGCGTTAGCTTTCGGCGCAGATGCGGCAGATGGCTCTGCCGAACTTCTCGGCCTTCGAAGGGCCCACACCACTGATCGCCATCAGCTCATCGATGGTCTTCGGACACTCCGCAGCGATCGCCTGCAACGTCTTGTTGCCCAGAACGAAGAAGGCTGGAACATTCATCTCCTTCGCCTCGTCCAGCCGCCACTGCTTCAGCCGTTCTGCGAGAGCCGCGCCGGCCGCGCTCAGCGGACGCTCCGGTTTCTCGCGAGCAGATGCCTTCTCCCGCGATGATGCCTTCTCAGCAGTCCTCCTCGTCGACGGAGCAGACCGCTTCGTGGAGGAAGCAGATCGCGTCGCCCGAGCAGACTTTGCTGGCTTGCGCGCCCGATCCCCCTTGCCACTTTTCTTTCGCGTTGGCGCTGCCTTCAATACCAGGTTCAGCCGCTGCGACTCCTGCAGGTTTTCTCCCTGCAGCGTCAGGCTCACCTTGCGGTACTTGATGGTTCTGCCCCCAGCCTCGAATTCGGCGTCTTCCAGTTCCAGCAACCCCAGCCGATCCATCGCCTGCAGCAGGTCTTCAAAATCGTTGCGGCTCATCTGCTCGCGGGGGAAGAGTTCCTTGTGCAGCTTGCCAGTGGACTTCGTAGGCGTCAGTTTCAGTGCATCGACAACATCCTGCACCGTCTCGCGTTCTGCGTCCGACGCAGTGCGGAATGCCCGCGACACGCAGCTCTGCGGCGCACAGTAGTCACACACTCCGCAGGACTGCCGTCCATCCGCCATATCGCCAAAGTGCTCTACCAGCGCTGCCATCCTGCACTGGTTGCCCTCGGCATAGCGCATCACCATGTCGATCTGCACACGCCTGCGATCCGCTTGCGCCGCATAGGACTTGCGCCACTCGTTGTGCCCCGCGCTGGCGTTATCGGAGTAATCCAGCACGCCGCCCCCGTGAATCGCCAGCTTCTCCATCGCCTTGTCGAAGACATCGGCATCCATCTCCAGCGATCCACGCAGTTCGTCAACATGTTGCGATCCGCGCGCCAGTTTTTTGTAGATGCGGTCCAGCACTTCAACCTTGGGGTAGTCACGCTCGAAGAAGAAATCCTGCATGCGGCGGTCGGAGTAGCCGTACATCAGGATCGTGCGGCTTGGTTCGCCATCGCGCCCCGCGCGCCCAATCTCCTGGTAATACGATTCAAGACTCGAGGGCAGCGCCGTATGGATCACCGTGCGCACATTCGCCTTGTCGATGCCCATGCCGAAGGCGACTGTCGCAACGACTGCCTGCAGACGTCCCTCCAGGAATTCCTTCTGCACAGTATGTCGGCGCTCAGGGTCGAGCCCGGCATGGTAGGCCGAGGCGGGAAATATCTCCGACAAGTCCCGCGCCAGCATCTCCGCCTCCTTGCGCGTGGGCGCGTAGACAATCGCAGGGCGCCTACCCACATCGCTCAGCAGCGAGCACACCGACTCCCCACGTTGCGAGGGCAGCACCTCGACGACTTCAATAGCAAGATTGTCCCGGCGAAAACCATGGATGAAGCATGCCGGATCGGCCATGCCAAGCTGGCGCGTGATGTCGCTCTGCACTACGGGAGTAGCAGTGGCCGTCAGGGCAATGACCGGGGCAGGCCGCAGCGCCGGCAGATATTGCCCCAGCATACGATAGTCCGGGCGAAAATCGTGTCCCCACTGCGAGATGCAGTGCGCCTCGTCGATCGCGATCAGGCTCGGTTTGCGCTTGGCCAGCATCTCTGCGAATCCGGGCACACGCAGGCGCTCGGGTGCGATAAAGAGAAAATTCAGCGTGCCATTCAGATAGTCGAGGCAGGCCTGTCGCGAAGTGCTGCGGTCCAGCCCAGAGTGAATACGTGCCACGGAAAGTCCCAGGGATGCAAGCTTGGCGACCTGGTCTTCCATCAGGGCAATCAGTGGGCTGACCACCAGCGTGGTGCCACCGCGCGCCAGCGCCGGAAGCTGATAGCAAAGAGACTTACCCGCCCCGGTCGGCATCACCAGCAGGACGTCGCGTCCGTCGATGGCTGCGCGGCAGACTGCCTTCTGATTTACCCGAAAAGAGCGAAAGCCAAATGCGCGATGCAGCAGCTCGTCCAGCGGGTCGCTGGCACTCTCGACGGTCATCGGGGGAATGGCAAGGGACATGGCTTGGATCGGGTCTTCCTGATTCTAGCCTGATGCCCTGTGCACAACTCGTAAGGTCGCACACGCAAGAAAAGGGACGGCATTATGCCGCCCCTCTTTCTTGTGAAATTGAGATCGAACTACAGAACCTGAACGTTCTCCGCCTGCCAACCCTTGGGACCCTTGGTCACGTTGAACTGCACAGCCTGACCTTCTTGCAGCGTACGGAAGCCATTGGCCTGAATCGCGGTGTGATGCACGAAGACGTCTTCTCCGTTTGCGCGGCTCAGAAATCCAAATCCCTTTGCGTCGTTAAACCACTTCACTGTTCCCTGTTCCATTGTGTTCGTTTCCTTCATTTCATGTAGATTGTTACGCTGAATTCAATTCGGGGTGTCAGCAAGTAGTGCGACTACAAGTGCAGAACGAGCGGAAAACCGAAATCCGTATTCGACGTCCCCTACTATACCCCGATTCCGAAAAAAATAGCAATAGCCGGGCTACCAAACGGTGACGTTTTCGAGGCTTATGCGTCTATATTTACCCGCGGAAGTGCTTTCCTTGCCCCGCGCGCTGCCGGATTGCACCACTTTCAGTGCATCCGCCAATAAACTGCTCTCCGGTCGAACCTCTCTGCCCCCATTCCAAACATCCAAACAACAGAGCAGGTTCAATTTGGCCCGCATGCATGCAATCGATTTGCCCCGAATGCCTGCGATTTTCGCAAGGTTTCGGGATTTTCCAGACGTATAGTTGTTCCGGTGCAAGATTATGCTGCCGACCCCAGGGGAATCAGAACTTCGGGATGCTTCGACCACGGATGCGCCTGAAGTTGCCGCCAACCACGCCGCCCACATAAACGGAGGGCGCAGCAATCCGCCCTCAACGCTGGTCAAGATTATTCGCGGCTCATTCCGCTTCATAGTGCTTTTTGTATCGCTCCTGCAAGCAATGCTCGGGATGATATTGCTTACCTGGCGAAATGGCGGCCGCCTCACTACTCGGCAGCGTGCCGAGCAGCTCCAGCGCTCCTGCCGGATGCTGCTGCGAAGGCTCTCTGTCCAACTTGAGGTCCACGGTCAGCCACCAACAAACGGGCTTGTCGTAACCAATCACCTTAGCCACATCGACGTGTTGGCTTTGGGCGCCACCATCCCCTGCGCCTTCGTCTCAAAAATGGAAGTCAAGTCGTGGCCGATCTTTGGGATGGCGGGTGCACTCGCAGGATGTGTCTTCGTCGATCGCTCGAGAAGCGCCATCGGCAGCAGCGCCACTGCCCGCGTTGAGCAGATCCTGCGCGAAGGCGTGGCGGTTCTGCTCTTTCCAGAGGGCACCAGCACCGACGGCTCCGCGATACTCGCCTTCCATCCCTCTTTCTATGAACCGGCCATAGTCTCCCAGGCGCCTGTAACTGCCGGAGCCATCATGTACCCCGACGGCGACGACTATATCGAGAGGGATCTCTGTTACTACGGCGATATCTCCTTTTTTCCGCGCCTGTTGCAGACGCTCGGCTTTCGCAGCATCCGCGCCCGGCTGGATTTCTCGCCCAACAGCGTAATCTACGACAACCGCAGGACGGCAGTCCTGAAAACGCGCGACGAAGTCATCGCGTTGCGCGCCGCACAGCGACAGTCCATTGCAGCAGAATTTCGGGATACACCGGAGACTTCCAACGTTGTGGCTGGCTAGCCCGGCATGCGGAATGCGTTGCCCTTGCGTGGCGATCCGGTGGATTCCCTCACCATCAGGCTCGTGGTGACGGGGTATTTCCTCAGCACCTGCTGGCCGGCTTCGGCTTCCACCTGGGCATGCAGGGCGTGAAAAGCCGCCTTCGCGATCTCCACGCCTGACAGGCGGATGGTAGTGAGGGGCGGCAACGTGTACTCCGCGAAATGAATATCGTCGAGCCCTATCACCGACAGATCGTCCGGTACGCGCACCCGCGCGTTATAGGCGGCCCTCAGAACGCCGATGGCCGTCATGTCGTTCGAGCACATGATTGCGGTGGGGATCTTTCCCGCGGCGGCAAGTTTTTGAAATCCCCTCACCCCCGCCTCCATCGTGTGATCGCCTTCAATCATCCAGGAGTCGCGCACCGGCAACTTGAAGCCCTGCATTGCCGAGGAAAAAGCGTTGCGACGACTGCGCGCCGAGTGCAGCGCCAGCGGCCCACTGATGAATGCGATATCCCGGTGCCCTAGCTTGACCAGGTGCTCAATGCCGAGTTTGAACCCCGTATCGTAGTCGAGCAGCAGCGTGCTCACGTGCGGGTTCTCGAGTAAAAACTCCGCCAGCACTAGCGGCACGTTGCGTTCGGAAAGCTGCCCCAGCAGCGGCTCTTCCAGGCCGAAGGTCATCACGGCGACGCCCTCTACTTTGCGCTCCAGCATGCGCCGGATGCACACGTTCATGCGCTGGGGATCGTTGCTGGTTGAGCTGACCAGCATCTCGTAGCCGTGCTCGACGGCGATGTCTTCAAAGCCTTGTACCAGTTCCGGGAAGAATGGGTTCGTAATCTCGGGCACAATCAGGCCGAAGATGCGACTGCGGCCAGAGACCAGGCTGCGCGCCTGCGTATTCGGGTAGTAGTTCAGCTCGCGTATCGCCTTCCACACGCGCTCCGCCAGCTCCGGACTTACCGTCGGAATGGAATTAATTGTCCGGGAAACAGTGGCAATGGACACATTCGCTCTCTCGGCAACAGTGCGAATGTCGAGCTTGGTGCGGGTGGATTTGCGCGTCCGGGGAGCTCTCACGCTTAAATCCTAATCCAAGCGCACTCCCCAAAGTAAAAGTTTTCTCGGCCCGTATCCCCGTCAATTCGCCGGTTCTGTCCACACGCGAACGTAGTCCACCAGCATCTCCTGCGGAAACACGGAAGTCGCATCCGGCGACCCCGGCCAGTCCCCTCCCACGGCAAGGTTCAGGATGAAGAAGAACTTGCCACCGGCAAACGGCCACACCCCGCCCGCCGGCAAACTGGATGGCGTAAACGTGGCGTAGATATTGGTCGGGCTATCAACGTAGTAAGCAATCTTGTTGGCCGACCAAATCATGCCGTAGGTGTGAAAGTCGTCGGAGAGCTTGCCCCCTCCCGGCATCGTGTAGGTCTGCCCAAGCGCAACGCCCGTAAAGCCGGTGCCGTGCACGGAGCCGTGATTGACCGAGGGTGTCGATCCTATCGTCTCCATGATGTCCAGCTCACCACAGGCCGGCCAGTTGACCGTGTTGATGTTGTCGCCAAGCATCCAGAACGCCGGCCAGAAACCCTGCCCCGCCGGCATCTTGATGCGCGCTTCAATACGCCCGTATTGGAAGCTCTGCAGCCCTTCCGTCTTCAGGCGCGCGGAGGTGTAGTTGCCCTTGGCGTCCTTGCGCGCCACAATGTGCAGGTAGCCATCTGTCCCGATGAAACTGTTGGGAAGCGCAGGATCGCAGGGCGCAGCCTTCGATCCATAAGCGCAATACATTTCCAGTTCATGGTTGCCGAAACCGTCGTTGCCCGTGTCGAAGGTCCAGTTTGCCGGGTTGGGAGCACTCTGGGTGGCGGCCATAAACTCATCGCTCCACACCAGGGTCTCCTTCTGTTGCGGCGGAGTGACCGGCGCTGCGCCGCTCGATCCGCCACAGCCGAGACACATCCCAAGAACAACCGCAGGCAAACTCCAGATCCCCTTCATATCGCACACTCCGAAGGCTTCCGCTTCACACTGGTCAACTGCTCCACAGCGGAAACCACATCACATTCAACTTCCCCCGCCAGTGGAAGTCAACCACTGTGACGAATGATCGCCACACCCGCTGGAAATGCCCCGTCCCGGCGCTGATCGCCGCTTCACTTCCATTTGTTGTCGTATTTCACCACCGGGCCATTGCGAAAATAGCCTTCCGTGCTAGATTCTCTATCCATGCGAGTGGACTCCCTTCGGCTGAGCGAAATCTCACGCAACGTCACGCAATCTGAAATCCGTGCCATGTCGGTGGAGTGTGACCGCGTCGGCGGCATCAACCTGGCCCAGGGCGTGTGCGATACCCCGATTCCCGACTCGGTGATCGACGGCGCCCAGCGCGCCATTCGCGATGGCCACAACATCTATACCCGCGCCGACGGCATCGCGCCCCTGCGTGAAGCAATCGCCGCTAAAGTACAGCAATACAATGGCTTTACCGTCAACCCCGCGAACGAGGTTATCGTCACCTCGGGCGCGACGGCCGCTTACTACGCCGCCTGCCTGGCGCTGCTCGATCCCGGCGATGAGGTGCTCCTCTTCGAGCCCTTCTACGGCTACCATCTCGAAACATTGATTGCCCTTCGCATCCAGCCCGTACTGCTTCCACTGGCCGAACCTGACTGGCAGATCGACTTCGACCGCGTAAGGCGCTCGATTACCCCGCGCACCCGCGCCATCCTCATCAATTCCCCCTCCAACCCCGGCGGCAAAGTCTTCACCCGCCACGAGCTGACCAAGTTGGCCGCACTCGCCGTCGAACACGACCTCTTCGTCTTCACCGACGAGATCTACGAATATTTCCTCTACGATGGCGTGGAGCACATCAGCCCCGCGACCCTGCCCGGCATGGCCGACCGCACCATCACCATCTCCGGCTTCTCCAAGACCTTCAGCATCACTGGCTGGCGCCTCGGCTACCTCACTGCAAACAGCAAGTGGTCCTCAGCCATCCACTACTTTCACGACCTGACGTACGTCTGCGCGCCATCACCCTTCCAGCATGCTGCCCTCGCAGGACTGCTCCAGCTACCCGAATCCTTCTACCAGGCGCTCTCCACGGAATATCAGCAGAAGCGCGATCAGCTCTGCGCCGCACTTACTGAAGCGGGACTCTCGCCTTCCACCCCGCAGGGGGCCTATTACGTGCTGGCCAAGTGCGACAGGCTCGCCGGAGACACAGCCCGCCAGCGCGCACGAAGCCTGCTCTCGCTTACCGGCGTCGCCGCGGTTGCCGGCACAGCCTTCATGGGCGGAGAGCAAGGCGAAAGCCTGCTGCGCTTCTGCTTTGCCAAGAAGAAGCCGGACCTTGACCGGGCCTGCGCGGCACTGCAAAGCCTCTAGTTTGCCTATAGAAATTTATTGCGCTGGCCGCGCTGGATAAATTCCACCGTTGAACCAACAGAGCGGCCCGAACCAGCATCCAATCAGCAACTTGGTTTAGCAGATTTCGTTGTAGTACCAGAAGCCGACGGAACGGGTTAGGCCAGACCCTCGCATGACAGAGACCGCTCCTCAAACTACTCGCAGCGCATGGGCAGATCGTCTCCGCGCGTTGGGAAATATTCCACCCGTGCTCCATATTGTGTGGGAGTCGGGCCCCACCGTCGTCACCTGGAATCTCATCCTGCGTGTGCTGGTCTCCTTCCTGCCGATCTGTCTCGGCAAGGTCGCGCAATACATTGTGGACGGCGTCAATCACGTCATCTCCTACCACCAGCCTCTGGCACCTCGCTTCTGGTGGCTGGTAGCGCTGGAACTTTCGCTCGCCGTGCTGGCGGGTTTTCTTACCCGGCTCATTGACTACTGCGATAGCCTGCTCGCCGACCGCTACACCAACCACGTCAGCGTTCAGGTGATGCGCCACGCCGCTGCTCTCGATGTGACCGCCTATGAGGACCCCGTCTTCTATGACCGGCTGGAGCGCGCCCGCGTGCAGGCCACCGACCGCCTCGGAATGATCCAGGCCATGGGCCGCCTGCTCCAACAGGTTGTCACCACGATTACCTTTTCGGCAGCGCTGCTCTACTACTCGCCGTGGCTGCTGCTGTTGCTGGTCGCAGGAATCATTCCCGCCTTCCTCGGCGAGAGCCACTTCGCCTTCCTCGGCTACGCCAAGAACTTTCGCCAGACGCCTGTCCGCCGCCAGATGGACTACCTGCGCCAGGTAGGCGGCAGCAAAGAAGCCGCCAAGGAGCTAAAGCTCTTCG
This sequence comes from uncultured Acidobacteriaceae bacterium, assembly GCA_963849505.1. Taxonomy (GTDB): domain Bacteria; phylum Acidobacteriota; class Terriglobia; order Terriglobales; family Acidobacteriaceae; genus JANXZS01. The sequence goes on from CAWKHY010000006.1 coordinate 150,349, forward strand.
GGCTGAGCGACTATCTCACCAACCGCTTCGCACAGCTTTCGCAGGGCATTTACCAGGAAAACGTTGCCCTGTCGCGCCGCCGCCTGATGGTGGGCGGCGTCCTCTCCGTCATCGGTACCCTGGGATATTACGGTGCCTATGCCTTCGTCATCTGGCGGGCCATCCACGGCGCCTACTCCATCGGCACCCTGACATTTCTCACCGGCGCAATCGTGCAGGCCAGTTCCAACATCCAGCAGGTCTTCTCTACCGCTATCCAGTATTGCGGATCAGGCTCTCTTCCTCACTGACCTGATCGCGTTCTTCGCCATGAAGCCCCTTGTCGAATCGAAGCCCAATGCGATCAGAATTCCACGGCCCATCCAGCGAGGCTTCGAATTCCAGAACGTCTCGTTTTCCTATCCGGGCAGCCAGCGCCGAATTCTGAGCAACTTCAACTTCCACCTTGCTACCGGGCGAACGCATCGCCCTCATCGGGGAAAACGGCCAGGGCAAGACCACCATCGTCAAGCTCATCACCCGCCTCTACGACCCCACCGAGGGCCGCATCCTGCTCGACGGCGTTGACCTCCGCGAATACTCCATTGAGGATCTCCACCACGAAATCGGCGTGATATTTCAGGACTTCATGCGCTACGAGATGACCGCCCGGGAGAACATCGCCGTGGGCCGCATCGACGGCGATCCCAGCCAGCAGGAGATCGAGTACGCCGCCCACAAGAGCCTCGCCGCGGGCGTCATCGCAAAGCTCTCCGGCGGATACGACCAGATGCTGGGCCGCCGCTTCGAGGGTGGCGTGGACCTCTCCGGGGGCGAATGGCAAAAGCTCGCACTGGCCCGCGCTTACCTACGCGATTCGCAGCTTTTGATCCTCGACGAACCCACCGCCGCACTCGACGCGCGCAGTGAGCTTGAGGTCTTCCAGCGCTTCGCCGAATTGACCGAAGGAAAAATGGCATTGCTCATCTCGCATCGATTCTCCACCGTACGCATGGCAGATCGCATCGTAGTGTTAGAAGGAGGTCACCTGGTTGAAGAGGGTAGTCACGACTCGCTCATACGTTTAAATGGGCGCTACGCAACCATGTTCGAGATGCAAGCAGCCAGTTACCGCTGATGGAAATGGGGCCTATGAACGACTTGCTGCCGAAAGAAATTGCCGCCGAATCCGTCATTCCCATCGACGAGCTGCGGCTGCGCGCGCACGCTCACTCAGCCGCAGCCGGCTGGAAGGTGGAGCCGCGCCCCTCTGGCCCTGACCCTTTTCTCGCCCGCGCCGAAGCACTTCGCCAATCCTTCTGGAGCATGAACTCCGCCCTTGAAACGGCCCCTGAATCCAGTCCCCTCTGGCAGTTACGCGGCAACACCCGGCTATTGCGCTCCGCGCTGTGGGAGGATCCCGAAGAAACCAGCCACCTGCTCCCTCGCGTGATAAAGCAAACCGGCGAAGAGCCGCGCATCATCACTATCGCCGGCTCGGTTCTGGATGCGACCGACTCCCAATGCACAGCAACGGCATTGTGGATCTACGTGGACGAAGTGCAGCGCAAGGAGCCGCTGCAGATTGAAGAATTGTGGAATCTGCCGACCGCAGTACGCTTTGTGCTGCTCGAACGCAGCCTGGCGGAAATGCGTGAAATGCTCAGCGGACAGCTGCCCGAGGCCCGCGCCGCCTCCCTGCCAGAGCGACTGAACCTCATAGGTGAGCTGGGACAACGGGATTGGTCGCCCTTCATCGAGTCCCTCATCGCGCTGGATTCCGTGCTGCGCCGCGATCCCGCGGCAGCCTACGGCGCCATGGACTTCGAGAGCCGCGACTCCTATCGCAAGCGCATTGCGTTCCTCGCCCGCTACTCTGAATCCACGCGAGATGCAGGTGGCCACCCACGCGCTCAAGCTCGCTGAGGAAGCCCGCAACCAGCCCGCCACAGCGCCGCGCATGGATCAGCGCCGCATGCACGTCGGCTACTACATTGTTGGAACCGGCGCAGCTCAGCTCTACTCCCGCATCGGATTCCGTCCGCCCTTGGCAGAGCGCCTGCGCACCGGCATCCGCACAAACGCCGACGAGTTCTACATCGGCGGCATCCAGGTTGCCACCATTCTCCTCATCGCCTTCATCGTGCTGCCGCTCGTGCCGGACCACTCTGTCCTCGGCGGCCTCTTTATCGCGTTTCTGCTGCTGCTTCTGCCCGCGGCCCAGGGCGCGGTGGACCTGATGAACAGCATCGTCACCGCATCCCTCCCGGCACAGGCCCTGCCCAAGCTCGACTTCAGCGAAGGCATTCCGGAAGAGTGCGCCACCCTCGTTGCCGTGCCCACTCTTCTGCTGAATGAAAAGCAGGTCCGCGGACTGCTTGACGACATGGAGATCCGCTTCCTCGCGAATCTGGATCCCAATCTCCACTTCGCTCTGCTCACCGATCTTCCCGACTCCACCACGCAGCCGCATGAGAACGACACCGACCCACTCGTCGATCTCGCCTTGCATCTGGTCGATGAACTCAATCGCCGCTACGAATCCCGCAACGCCGGAACATTTCTGCTGCTCCACCGTCACCGCATCTTCAACGCCCGGCAAGGCGTGTGGATGGGATGGGAACGCAAGCGCGGCAAGCTGCTTGACCTGAACAAATTTCTGCACGGCGAGTACGACAGCTTCCCGGTAAAGGCCGGCAATCTCGACGCATTCACGAAAGTGCGCTACGTCATCACGCTCGACTCTGACACGCAGTTGCCGCGCGGCTCGGCGCAGCGCCTGATCGGCGCGATTGCACATCCGCTGAATCGCGCCGTCATCGATCCTCGAACGCGCATCGTCACGTCAGGCTACGGCATTCTGCAGCCGCGCATCGGCGTCAGCATCCAGTCCGCGTCGCGCTCGCGCCTGGCCGCGATCTACTCCGGCGAAACAGGCTTCGATATCTACACGCGCGCCGTCTCAGACGCTTACCAGGATCTCTACGGCGAGGGCATTTTCACCGGCAAGGGAATCTACGAAGTCGCGACGCTGCATGCCGTTCTCGATCACCGCTTCCCCAGGAACGCCCTGCTGAGCCACGACCTGATCGAGGGCGCCTACGCGCGCGCGGGACTGGTCAGCGATGTCGAAGTGATTGACGATTATCCCTCGCACTACAGCGCCTACACGCGGCGCAAGCATCGCTGGGTGCGCGGCGACTGGCAGATCGCGCAATGGCTGCTTCGGCCGCGTGCCGGATGAGTCCGGCCAGCTTCGGGCGCAATCCCATCAGCACCATTTCGCGCTGGAAGATCCTCGACAACCTGCGGCGCTCGCTGGTCGATCCCTTCACGCTCTTCCTGCTGGTTGGCGGGTTGGCTGGGACTTCCCGGCGGCGCACTCTACTGGACGCTGGCCACGCTCTTCGTCCTGTTCGTTCCCAGCCTTCTGCAACTCGTCTTCAGCACTGTGCGCGGAGCCCTTCATCCCCGCAAAACCGCGGCGCGAGACCTCTTTTCCGGCTTCTTCCAATCCTTAGGCGTCGCCTTTCTGAATCTCGTATTCCTGCCTCATCAGACTTTGCTCTCGCTCGATGCGATCATTCGCTCCCAGGTCCGCCTGCTGGTTACCGGACAGCGCCTGCTTGAGTGGGAGACCGCGGCCCAGGCCGAAGTCGGCGAACGCCCCGCAACCCCGGTTGATCGCTACTTGAAGGCGACCATCCCCCTCACCATCGGCCTCGCGATGCTCGTTGGATTCTTCAATCTGCATGCTCTGCTGATTGCCTCGCCTATCCTTCTGCTGTGGCTGTCAGAGACGCGCCATCACGCTCTGGCTGAATCATCCACCGCGCGAAGAGGAAGGCAAACCCAGCGCACAGGATGAGAGCTTTCTGCGGCAGCAGGCCCTGCTCATCTGGCGATACTTCCGCGAATTTGGAGGCGAGGAGCACAACTACCTCATCCCCGACAACGTGCGCGAAGAGGGCGTCGTTGCAGCGCCGCGCATGTCTCCGACGAACCTCGGCCTGCTGCTTGAACGCGCGACAGGCCGCCTGTGAACTGGGCTACCTGACCGTGCCGGAGTTCAGCGAACTCACCGGAAGACAGCCTCGCCACCATGGAACGCATCCTCGATTCCGCGGCCACTTCTACAACTGGTACGAACACGCGGACGCTCGAAGTCCGATTGACCCCCGCCGTCGTATCTACCGTGGACAGCGGCAACCTGGCAGCCTCGCTCTACACCCTGCACACCGGTCGCACGCACCTGCTGAACGAAAACCTGCTAGTCAAGAAAGCTGTTTCACGGCATCAAGGATATTGTGCAGCTTCACGTCGCTTAAAGACGCGCTGCCAACGCCTCCCGCAGGCGAAGCCCCCGTCGACTGACTGGCTGCGTGGGCGCTGCACGTGGATATGCGGAACGATGAGTACGACGCCTTGGCGACACCGACAAATGGTGGCGAACGAGACGCAGGCGAACGCGTCCGCGCGATCAAAACGCTTATGCGCGATTACATGCCGTGGCTGCTTCCTGAATTTTCGCCTCTGCGTTCAGTTGCGCGATCTTGGGATCAATATTGAAAACGTTCCGCCACTTAACCAGACAGTCGCAGGCTTCGCAGCAGCAGTTGAACGGTGCTCTGCAGCGAAACTGGGCGACGCTGGGCGACGAATCACCCAATCTGGTGCTGGGCGAGCAGTTGCGCGCTCTGCTGCCAGAGGCAATTGAAACGGGTCGACCTCCTGATCGAATCGCTGACGCGAAATATCGAACCCCGTCCTGCCGACATGGCTGAGGAGATGGAATTCGGCTTCCTGCTGAACCGCTCGCGCAACCTGCTCTCCATTGGCTACGACGTCGCCGATCATCGCTGCAATCCGCCTGCTACGACCTGCTGGCCTCCGAGGCCCGCATGGCATTCTTCATCGCGATCGCGAAAGGTGAGATCTCGCAGCAGAGCTGGTTCCGCCTCGGCCGCACCCACACCATGGCCTACGACCGCGCCGTGCTGCTGTCGTGGACGGGCACGATGTTTGAATACCTGATGCCCTCGTTGTGGATGCGCACTTATCCCGACACGCTGATGAGCCGCACTCTGCAAGGCGAATCGTCGACATGCAGATCGCCTTTGGCCGCAGGCATCGAATTCCATGGGGAATCTCCGAGAGCGGCTACGCCACGCAGGATGCCGATGGGCAACTATCAGTACTACGCCTTCGGCGTCCCCGACTTTGCCCTTAAAGGGCACGCCGGAGGCTGGATCCCGGTGGTCTCGCCCTACTCCAGCTTTCTCGCCCTGGGCATCTGTCACATCCGAGGCTCTGCGCAATCTGCACACCATGAACGACGCTGGCTGGACGGGAGCTTACGGCCTATACGAGGCAGCCGACTACTCCGTCAGCCCCGACGGCCCGGCGATCGTGCGCGAGTGGATGGCTCATCACCAGGGCATGTCCCTGCTCGCCATCCTCAATCTGCTGCGCGGAAACATCGTGCAGCAGTGGTTCCACGCCAATCCCCCCATGCAGGCGACGGAACTACTGCTGCAGGAGAAGCCGATTCGCGCCAGCGCAGTCAAGGCCGCGGTGCAGATCAGCCGTCAGCAAAACAACGCGCCTCGCCACTGCCCAAGGCCGGCTAGCCGTGGGTCGGCGTCGCAGGCGCTGGCACAACTGCGGGTGCTGGTGCAGGTAGCCGGCGAAGCACGCAGAGTGAGCTTTGTAGATGGATAGCACCTTGTCTGCCCGTGCCGGATCAGTGGACCAGGTCTGCGAAACTTCGCGCACAAATTCCTCGCCGCTCGTCGCCGCCAGCGCCGCGGCGTAGTGCGGATATCTTCCGCTCGCCACACGCAACAACTGCATCCGCGCAGCGAAACACGAGTTCCAGTCGGGAAAATTCACCCAGTTTGCCGTCACCGTCACCCAGGCGCCATGCAGATATTCGCGCGTCGGAAGCGACAGCGTGCCTGCACCGTCGATCGGCGGCTGCGACTGCTTCTGGCCGAAGAGATTCTTCGCCGCGAGAGCAAGCTTCGATTGTCCCCACGCGGATTCGAGCGCAGCCTCACATGCCGCGTACTCAGGAAAAACGTGCCCGGCCGCCGCAGCTGCCGCAGCCGCTCTACAAAGAAAATCATCCAGTGGTGAACTCATGGCTACCCCCCAAACAAGAAGGAGCGACTAACGCTTACCGTCGTCGCTCTACATCTATTTTTTCAGGATGGGGCCCTAACTACGCCAACTCGCCTTCACTTAGACTCAACGATCTTCTGAACGCCCTCAATCATGGCCTTGGGATCAAATTCCGCGCGGATGATCTCATCCGGGCAATCACTCGTGATTGCGACACGATAATTGCACAAAAACGCTACCATTTGATCGGGATTCTGGTGCCGGAGCGTGTCGCACAGCTGCTCCGCCTGTGCCACCCTCGCTTCACCCTCAACGTCAATCAACACTAGCACGTATGGCCGTTGGCGGTAGAGTTCCAGTGCCTCGGGAATGTACACCGTGGAAGTGACGACGTATCCGTGCTGTCGCATGATCTCGTCCCGCAGGTCGACGAACCATTTCGCGGCTGCTGACGTGCAAAATAGCTGGGGGCGTTCCACCTGGGTTGGTCACGCCTGAGGATATCAAAAATGCGCTGCACCCGGCTTCATGCCCGAATCTCGCCGCGGCTGCAGCCAAATCCCATGACAAGCGGCCAATGCCTGCTTACAATCGACTTTCATCCTCCATTTTCAACTGCGCTGAAAGGAAGCAAATATTGATCGGGATCAAGCGTGTTCAGCGTGCCCTACTGAGTGTGACGGACAAGACCGGACTGGTGGATTTTGCGCGGGAACTTGCCTCCCACGGAATCGAACTGGTCTCCACCGGAGGCACAGCGCGCGCGCTCCGCGAGGCAGGATTGGCGGTCAAGGATATCTCCGACCTGACCGGCTTCCCCGAGATGCTCGACGGCCGCGTCAAGACGCTCCATCCCCGGGTGCATGGCGGCCTGCTCTACGTCCGCGACAAGCCCGAGCACCAGGCAGCCGTGGCCGCCCACGGCATCCTGCCCATCGACATGGTCGTGGTCAATCTCTACGCCTTTGAAAAGACTGCCTCGCAGACCCGGCGCCACCTTCGAAGAAGTAATCGAGAACATCGACATCGGCGGCCCCTCGATGGTCCGCTCCGCCGCCAAGAACTTTGAAGACGTCGCGATCGTGACATCCGTAGACGACTACGCCTCGCTTGCCGAGGAAATGAAGGCAACACGGCGGCCTTACCCGGGAGACGCGCTGGCGCCTGGCGCAGACAGGCCTTTGCTGTCACCGCGGCTTACGACACCGCGATTGCCAACACGCTGGAGCGCATCGCCCGCCACGAAACCGGCGCACGATCCGGTCCAGTTCATGGAGCCGGAGACGACCCCTTTCCCCGACGCCCTGCGCATTGCCTACCCGCTGGCGATGGACCTGCGCTACGGTGAGAATCCCCATCAGCGCGCCGCTCTCTACTCCGACGGCAGCGGCAACGGCATCGCCGGTGCCACGCAGCTACACGGCAAGGAACTCAGCTACAACAACCTCGTGGATCTGGACGCCTGCTGGGACCTGGTGCAGGAGTTCGACGAGCCCGCCGTCGCCATCATCAAGCACACCAACCCCTGCGGCGCGGCCAACGCCGCCACCCTCGTGGAGGCCTACGACAAAGCGCTCGCGTGCGACCCGTCTCGGCCTTCGGCGGCGTCATCGGCGTGAACCGCGAGCTGGATGCGGAAGCCGCGGAAGAGATGGCCAAGCTGTTCGTCGAGGCGATTGCCGCGCCCGCGCTTCACCCCCGATGCGCTGGACCGGCTGAAGGCCAAGAAGAATCTCCGCCTGATTGAGATTCGCCCGCGCAAAGACCACGCGCGTCATCAAGCAGGTCTCCGGCGGCTTGCTGCTGCAGGATGCCGACCGCGCCAGCATCCACGCCGAACGAGTTGAAGATCGTGACCGCTCGCAAGCCCAGCACGGCAGAGCTCAGCGCCCTGCTCTTCGCCTGGCGCGTCTGCAAGCACGTGAAGTCGAATGCCATCGTCTACGCGCGCGACGGCCAGACGCTGGGCGTGGGAGCCGGCCAGATGAGCCGCGTGGATGCCGCTAAGTTTGGCGCGATGAAAGCCGTTCTGCCCCTGGACGAACTGCGTGGCCGCCTCCGACGCCTTCTTCCCCTTTCCCGACGGACTGGAGGCGGTCGCCGCGGCCGGAGCCACCGCCGTGATTCAGCCCGGAGGCTCCGTGCGCGACGACGACGTAATTGCCGCCGCCGACAGGCTGGGCATTGCCATGGTCTTCACCGGAATCCGCCACTTCCGCCACTAAGCACGGATGCCGCGAACACAACTGGGCTAATGGGTGGGTACGAACTCGTTGAGATTAAACGGGCGCGTCAATTCGCCGGGCGGTTGCACGCGCAGGACGAGAGCCAGGGCGATTGGGGGGCCTTGAAAATAAGGCACGTGGATCGAATGCCATCCCTCGGAAAGCGTGGTTGTGGCGTGTTGCCCGGTGACCTGGTGGACGCCGTCCATATCGATCAGGATTCGGTTGTCTATTTCCAGGCGTGAGCCATCGTCCGATTGGAGTTCGAACAAATACTCGCCCGGCTTGGTGACATAGAACTTGCCGTAGTAGTCCACCGCGAACCAGACACTGCTGTGGGTGATGCCGGGAATGCCGCCCATGCGCGTAATGTTCTGATTGGGCACGTCCAGGGCGTTGGTATAGATCGAGCCCACTGGATCAAGTGCGCCAAGATCGTAAAGTGAGCTCGTGCCGCCCGGAAGTTCGTAAACGTCCCCGCAGAAGGCATTTTGTTGTGGCGTTACCGCGCCGAAAGCACGAATATCGCCGATCAGTTTCTGCTTCTTTTCCGTTTGGCCAGTTTGATCGGCGATCGGGATCGGATGGGAGATATCGACAACGCCCAGATTGCCGGTGCTGCGATCGAGTACTGCCAGACGCACCAGGGCCGGCGGTTCGGGCCCTGGGGCTTCGAGAATGCTCGCAAAGCCGTGCTCGGGCAATCGCGCGATATCCGCGGCGCTCAGTTGGTGATCTACGGTGGAGCGCAGATACTTGAGCACTTCCCCCCCGGCGCCAAAGATGCACATGCCGAAGTCGAGCTGAACGCGCGGGACCGCGCCGTTGATTCCAATACCGCTCAAAGACTCGGGTTTGATCACGGCTGCGTATCGCGTGGTGTTGTCGCCGGTCGGGTCGAGCACTCTCGCAGTGACGTCAAGAGTGGGTGGCGTAAGCGGGTGATAGCATGCGGCTTCCTGCAATGCCGCCGGTTTAACTAGCTGTTTCAGGTCTTTCGTCGTGGCATTTTCCCGGGTGTGGCCCACATAGTACTGCCGCCGGAAAGTGAGAGAGACGTGGGGACGGGTGGTCTTCACCAGAACGGTGTGATACCCAGGCTCTGCAGAAGCCTGGACGGCGATCTGGTAATGAAGCGTATAGTCCAGTGCGCATACCGCCCCCGAACTCACATGAAAGCCACTGGCCGAAGCATCCCCTCGATCTCTGTCCTCCGGCGCAACGGTGCGAAGATACAGGATGCGGCGGGGAATCTTGTCGGCATGTTTGGGAAGATCGTAGACCTCGAATTCGTTGACAGCTAAATTTGTGATCGGCCGATTGTCGCCATCGCGCGCCACCACATCAATCACAACTTCGCGGGTCTCAACATGCAGCACAATTCCCGATTCCTGAACCGGAGGGGCAGCCTGTGCCGCCAGAAAGGGTGAGGAAACCACGCAGAGTATGGCGAAGACCGCCACCAGGAAAAACGCCCTGCCGGATAACACGTTTCGCTCACGCCGCCGCCCACCAAACATCTCAACCTCATGCTTCAGAGACTTGATACGTTTTTTAACCACTCTCGTTCCAGATCGGCCTCGAATTGACTCGGCAGCGCCGGCATACCGAATCATGGCCCCCACACCAGCCCGCCAAATCAGCTTCAGCCACCCTTGGGCTTCCCCGGCCGCCTCGCCCTATCCCGCTGAATCGCCAGCCGCTTCAGCCTCATGCAAAGGATCTTCAACTATCCGCACCCTTTCACGGGTTACAATCGTCTTTACAGAAGCAGCGACGTGCTTCTCCGAGCGGGGCGAGATTATCTACCGAATACGATCCGCACACTTCAGCCGTGGAAACATGGCTCGTCGCAGGATTGCCCAAAAATGACCAGCCCCATGCCGCAGCAAACCGTGCACTCCCCTTATGCGCAGCCCGCTACACGGCTCGCCGCCTTTGCGCTTATCCTGACAGCCTTCCTCTTTGCCGCGCCTCTTCGCGCGCAAACGGCCAAGGCCACTCCTGAAGTTCCCGATCGCGCCAGTGCCTACTACCACTTCACCCTCGCGCACACCTACGAGGAGATGGCGACCACCTACGGCCGTCCTGAGTACGCCACCCGCGCCATTGAGGAGTACAAGCTTGCTCTCAACGCCGATCCCAATTCGCCATATCTGAACAACGGACTGGCGGAGCTCTACTTCAAGACCGGCCGCGTGCGCGATGCCGTTCTCGCCGCCCAGGAAATGATCAAGAAGAATCCCGACAACCTTGAAGCACACAAGCTGCTGGGACGCATCTACCTGCGCTCTCTGGGCGACGTGCAGAACAATTCCCCGTCGGAAAAGATGCTCGACCTGGCGATTGCCGAATACGTCAAAATCGTCGAGATCAATCCCAAGGACATTGAGAATCGCCTTCTCCTCGGGCAGCTCTATTCCCTTGGCCACAACACCGCCAAGGCAGAGGAGCAGTTCAAGACTGCGCAGCAGATCGACCCCAACTCCGAAGACGTTGTGCTGAATCTCGCTCGCATCTACGGCGAGTCCGGCGATTTGCAGCGCGCCGTCGCCGTCATTGAGCAGGTGCCTGTTGACGACCGCAGCGCCAAGATGGAGTTCGCGCTCGGATCGACCTACGACCAGCTCAAGGACAACAAGAAGGCCATCGCCGCCTACCAGAGAGCCCTCTCCGCCGACCCGGACAACCTCGACGCGGAACGCGCCCTAGGCCAGAGCCTGCTCAACGACAACCAGCTCGAAGAGGCCCTCGAAGATCTATCAGGACATCTCCGCCGGCGATCCCCAGGATCCGCAGGCCTACCTCCGCATCTGCCGAAATCGAACGCCGCCAGGGCAAGTACGAGCAGTCTCTGACCACGCTTAAGAAAGCCAAGGGACTGGAGAAGGACTCGCTCGAAATCAGCTACAACGAGGCCCTGCTCTACGATTCCCTCGGCCGCTACGACGAAGCCGTGCAGATCCTCGAGATCGCTCGTCACCAGCACCACTCACGCCAACAATCAGTACTCCGAAATGGAGAAGAACAACCGCGCCATCTTCCTTGACCGCCTGGCCAACCGTCTACCGCGAGCAGAACAAGACCCAGCTCGCCGTTGACGCCAGCGACAAAATGATCGCCATGGGCGGTGAGTTCGCGGTTCGCGGCTACCAGGCCAAGGTGGAAACTCTGCGCGACGCCCACCAGTATTCGCAAGCGACCGCAGTCGCCCAGGACGCCGCCCAGAAGATGCCCAAGGATCGCCAGATCAAGCTCATGCTGGCCGGGCAACTCGCCGACACCGGCAAGTACGACGAAGGCATGACCATCGCGAAGTCCCTGCTGAATGGCAGCCCGGAAGATCGCGACACCTACCTGCAACTCGCCCAGATCAACATCCGCCAGCGCCGCTGGAAGGAAGCCGCCGAGTACGTCGACAAGGCTGAGCCCCTCTCGACCCGGCAGGAAGACAAGATCTACATCTACTTCCTGCGCGGCACCATCGCTGAACGGCAGAAAGAATACGACGCCGCGGAAGTACAGTTCCGCAAGATTCTCGCCCTCGATCCCAACAACGCCATGACGCTCAACTACCTGGGCTACATGCTCGCGGATCGCGGCGTGCGTTTGCCTGAGGCCCTCGGCATCATCCAGCAGGCCGTCAAGCTCGACCCGCAAAACGGCGCGTATCTTGACTCGCTCGGCTGGGCCTACTTCAAGCTCGGCCAGTATGGCCCCGCGGAAGAGAATGTGCGCAAGGCTCTCGAACGCATGTCCACCGACCCCACCGTGCACGACCACATGGGCGATATCTACGAGAAGACTGGACGCCTCAAGGAAGCCGCCGCGCAATGGGAGCTGGCAATGTCGGAATACGCCCACTCCAGCCCCGGCGACACCGAACCCGGCGACGTAGCCAAGGTTGAGAAGAAGCTCGAAGGTGCGCGCGTTCGCCTCGCAAAAGGCTCGCCCGCCGCGCCCGCAAAGAACTGAAGGGAGATCGGCTCCAAAGTGACCGCCACCTCGACACCGCTAGCGCATCTGCCGGTTGGCTGTCGAGTCCCAGACGGCATCGAGGAGCCGCTCACCCGACGCGAGCACTTCCAGCCACCGCACCTCTTTCGCTCCCCCTTCCAGCGTGACCGCGCCCGCATCATTCACGCGCGCGCCTTCCGTCGCCTGGCAGGCAAGACGCAGGTCTTCACCAACCGCTTCTCTGACCACTTCCGCAGCCGCCTCACCCACACCATGGAAGTCGCGCAGATAGCGCGCACCATCGCCAACGCCCTCGGCCTCAACGAAGACCTCACCGAATCCCTCGCCCTCGTTCACGACATCGGCCATCCGCCCTTCGGCCACGCCGGGGAGGCCGCTCTCGACAAGGCCCTGCGCCAGCACGGACTACGCTTCGATCACAACCTGCATGCGCTCCGCATCGTCGCATACTTCGAACGGCGCTACGTCGCCTTCCGCGGCCTCAACCTCACCCTCGGCGTGCGCGAAGGCATCATCAAGCACTCACACGACTACTCCGTGGAAGAACACCCCGAGCTAGCCGCGTACTTCCTCGACCAGCGTCCGCCGCTCGAAGCGCAGCTCATCGATCTCGCCGACGAAATTGCCTACCTCACCGCCGATCTCGACGACGGCATGGAAGCAGGCATTCTCACCCTCGACCACGTCCGCGCGCATGTCCGCATCTTTGAGCGCTTCTACGCTCCCGTCGAAAAGCAGTACCCGCAGGCCGACGAAAAGCTCATCTTCAACGAAGCTCTCAAGGGAATGCTGAATGCCCTCGTCGTCGACCTCATCGAGGAGACGGCGCACAACGTCACCAGCACTGGAATCCATTCGCTCGCGGAGATACGCAGCGCTCCCACGCGCCTCGTCGCCTTCACGCCCGAAATAGAGGCGCAGCGCATGGAGGCCAAGAGTTATCTCTACCGCAACCTCTACCAATGCGAAGATCTGCTGCGCGATCAGCACGCCGCCGCCAGTATTGTTCGCGCTCTTTTCGATGCCTGGGTTGCGGATCCCACCCTGATGCCGCCCGGACACGAGGCTGACATCGACGAGCAGGGCATCCCCCGCTACGTTGCGGACTACATCGCTGGAATGACCGACAACTTCATCCTCAAGCAATATGCTGATTGGAAAGTGCGCAGCTAGCGCCGCTCCACTCTACTGGATGTCTTCAAGGAATTGCCTGCTCACCGCGAGTGTGAGCACCGGGTTTTACTGGACCTGGCCTTGCGGCCGCAGTCTGCGCAACTCCAGCGCGCAAGCCACCGCATTCGCCGCCGCGAATTTCAGATTATCCATTGCCGCCCAGATCCAGAAGCGTTGCGAGCGCGGACCATCTTCGCCACGCAGCCTCACCATCACTTCTTCCTGGCCGGCCGTGGTCAGGTTGCTCGGCGCATCTGCGTCGCCCAGCACTACATCTACGTGATCCCCGCTCAACGCCGTCTCCACATCTTCCATCAACACCGGCTGCTCCATCTCAACAAAGATAGAAAAAGCGTGACCATGAAATACGGGAGCATGGATCAGCTGCAGCGCAAGCTGCGGCAGTTTGCCGCCGGAGAGGTGCGCGTAGTGCCGCCGTATCATCGCCTCTGTCTCTCCCAGGTTCAGCTTCGCCGCTTCGCCCAGCACCGGTGCGAGATTGAAAGCCACCTGCGTGTCGTAGATCTCTCGCGGCAGGCTCTGGAACGAAAGCAGGCTCACCGTCTGCTGATGCAATTCGTCCATCGCGGCGCGGCCGTACTCTGACGCGGGCTCCAGCATCGTCACCGCGGCGCTGTGTACCGCGCCAAGATTCTTCAGCCTCAGCATCAGCAGCGCCAGCGCCACCGCAGCCGGATGCGCCGGAATTACCGCCGGAGTATGCAGGTCAGGCGATTCCTTTGACGCCGCCCCGTTCATCTCGTCCCGCACCCACGGCGCCCGCACCAGCACGCCGCGCTCTTTTTCCAGTGCGCGTGTCATATCAATGATGCTGCTGCCCGCCCGCTGCGCCGCCTTCCAGTGCTTGCGCGTCAACTCGCGACTGCCGCAGAAGAAAGTAAAATCCACCTGCTCAAACGAGTCGGACTCAATCCGCTGCACGATGGTTACTTCATCGCCCACGGTTTCCAGTTGCCCAAGAGCTTCATCATCATCGAGCAACACAAAATCCGACGCGCCAAAGGTCGACTCCGCCAGCTCTTCGTTTGTCTCTTTGCCGCTTAGTGAGGCGGCTCCAACTACTGCTATGCGATAGGGGACTGTCATTCTGGCGTCGACGTGGTGGGGTTGGAAACGTGAGTACCGCCCGAGTGCCGCGCACGCTGCCATGAATAGGCCATGCGCGCAAATATCCCGGAGAACATGTAAACGAACGCTATCAGGAAGAGAACTTCATGCGAGAACCTTGCAATTGCATAGATAATCGCAGCGGCCAGGATCAATCCCTGGAAAGGATGCCGCTTGGAGAGATTAATCTCCTTGCCGCTCCAGAAGCGCCACGTGCTCACCATCAGGAAGCCCAGCAGCCCCACCAGCACCATCCACGTTACCGCCAGCCACCAGTTGAAAATCGGGTTGCCGTGGAAGAGGTGTACGACCGAGGCAATCGCGCCCGCCGCCGCCGGAATCGGCATGCCTACAAAATACTTGCGCCCCGGCCTTCCCGGATTCTTTGGCTGTGGATTGTGACTGATGTTGAAGCGCGCCAGCCTTCCCGCTCCGCACATCAGGAAGAGGAAGCAGAGAAACGCGCCAAACTCCACCAGCTTCTGGCGAATCAGCGGATCCATCGCCTCCGGCAGCATGCTGAAGCCCCAGGTAAACGCCAGGATGCTCGGTGCAACGCCAAACGTGATGACATCAGCCAGCGAGTCCAACTCCTTGCCAAACTCGCTCGTCGTATTCGTCATTCGCGCGATTCGTCCATCCAGCGCGTCAAACGGAATCGCGAATCCGATCGCCAGCGCCGCGTAGTCAAAGTGGTGCGGCGCCGCCGCCGACCCCTGCAGGCACTGCGTAATAGCGAAATAACCGGCGGCAATATTGCCCGAGGTAAAGACCGAGGGGATGATGTACATGCCCCGGCGCAACCGCTGCGAACGACCACCTGCGGGACTCAAACCAATACCTCCAGCGATGCTTCCATCGGCGGCTTCTTCGTGCCTTCAAGTGAAAACTCGGCAAGCACCGATGCTCCGCCCTGCACCCGCTCACCCTTGGCCACAACTACCTTTGCGCTCGCCGGCAGGATCACGTCCACACGCGAACCGAACTTGATCAGGCCCACGCGCTGTCCCCGCTCCAACCTGTCGCCCGCCTTGTAATTGAAAACGATGCGGCGAGCCAGCAGCCCGGCAATCTGTTTGAAAACGACCTCGTACGCCGTCCCCATCCACCACCACAATATTCTGCTCGTTCTGCTCGGCCGAGGCGGGATTCATGGCGTTTAAATATTTGCCCTTCTGATACCGCACCTGGCGCAGGGTTCCGGCAATCGGAGTACGGTTCACATGGACATCGAAGACGCTCAGAAAAATGCTGATTCGCTGCCGGGGACCATCGGGAGTCTCAATCCGGGCGATCTCCGTAACCTTCCCATCGCCGGGAGAAACAATCAACCCTGGGCCATCGGGAATCGCACGCTGCGGATCGCGAAAAAACCAGAGGAAAAATAACGCCAGCAGCACCGGGATCGCTACCCATGCCCATCCGCCCGTCAGTACGTGCACCAGCACAGCCACTGCAAGCAGACCGAATCCGTAAAAATAACCGTCACGCACCATAGGGAGAACCTCACACGATTATAGAGGTCATACCCTTTCGTGTGCATGCCTTGCAGGCACAGTCTTCTGCTGGCAGCCGGGACAATCCGGGTATTTGAGCGCCGAGCATCGTCTTACTTCACGGTCGCGAGACCAGCGGCACTAGGCCAGGTTCAGAGCCTGGTGCTGATTCCGCTTCCTCGTCATCTCGTCCTTCAAGCGAAGTTTGAGCTTCTTCAGGCGAATCTCTTCGATCTTGTCATCTTCAGAAAGGTAGGGTTTGTGCAGCAGACTTTCGAGCATCTCAGCGTAGTTGTGGTGTTCCTGCTCCAGGCGGCGTATTTCTACGCTGAGACTCTGTCCATCGATTTCTACATCCATTCGGATACCTCCATTTTCATAGGACTCATCAAGCTACCACCGGAAATCGCGGTCGGCAATGCCGTTTTTTGCAACATTTCTGTGCAAAACCGAAACCCCCGTCAGAACTCCATTTGCATCAAAATCGCATCCTCCAGCGGACCGCTGTAATACCCCGGTCTGGTCCCCACCTTCACCATTCCGGCACGCTCGTAGAGCCGAACCGCTGCTTGATTGGATGCCCTCACTTCGAGCATGAGAACCGTGGCCCCTGTGGATTTCAGGCCGTCGATAATCGTGCCCAGAAGCGCGCCACCGACGCCACAGCCCTGCTCCGCCGCGCCAACCACTATCGACTCCAACTCGCACTCCAGGGCCCCTTCCAGCGCACCATCCAGGGCCACCTCCCGCACCACCGCGAAGCCAATCACGCGCCCTGCCCGTTCCGCCACCCATGCCCGCCGCAGAAGCGCCCCCTGCTTCCCTCCAAGGCATTCCTCGTAATCCTTTGCGCTCCAATGCGGAGCGCCGGTCGTCGCCCGCTCCAATTCCAATACCGCAGCCAGATCCCCCTCTTGCAGGAGGCGAACCACCAACCCCGGCAGTTCTCTAGCTGCCATGCTTGTGACTTCCGTCGCCATCCGCAGCCGGCTTGCCGTGGCCATTTTTCAGGAAGATCTCTGCATCGGATCGCCGCAGATAATTGCCGTCCAGCCCGCTAACATCCTCAAAACGCTTCCCCTGCCAGCGCTCGGTCACGATCGAAATCGCGTCCCCCGGCATCGGAGCCGGAAGCCGCGTGGGCCGTAGCGCCGCGAGTGCCGTCTCCGCCCGCACCTCGCATACCACCACCGCCGTGGGCGCTTCCGTAGCCGCAGCCTCCACCTGCTCAAGCGTCATCAGCATCTCGCGCAGGCACCTGCCGTCCTGGTATAGGCCGGCATAAAACTCGCCCCTGCCCGCATCAAAAACCGCCAATACACGCCCCATATAACCCGACAGTCGAACCAGCACTTCCAAGCGCGATATCGCCATCAAAGGAAGGGAGTTCGCCTCTGCCAGCGCCTTGGCCGCGCTCACGCCGATCCTGACCCCCGTAAAACTCCCTGGTCCCGAGACCACCGCAACCGCCTCCATCTCAGCAGGCTTAAGCCCCGCCCCATCAAGTAGTTCCGAGATCGCTGGAACCAGCTCCGCGGCAAAAGTACGTCCCGCAATGGCCGTTTCCTGCACAAAAGTGCTCTTTTCGGCCTCAATTTGAACCAGTGCGACGCCTCCATCCGCGCCACAAGTATCAATTATTAGAATCACTTAGCCCTCCGAACATATCTCTAGCAACACCCCACCCGCACTCTCCGGATGCACAAAGAAATACAGATGCCCACCCGCCCCGATTTGCACTCGATCTGTCACCAGGCGCACGCCCTTGCTCTTTAAATCAGCAAGTTTGGCCTCGATATCCTCCACGTGAATTGCGACATGGTGCAGGCCCTCGCCGCGCTTCTTCAGGAAGCGGCCCACCGACGAATCCTCCCCCAGCGGCTCAAGTAGTTCGATGCGGCTTGGCCCCAGCTGCACCATGGCCAGCCGAACCTGCTCCTGCTCAACGATTTCCTCTTCGCTGATCTCCAGGCCAAGCAGCGCGTACAGAGCCTTGGCTGCTGACAAGCTCTTCACGGCGATTCCCAGGTGATCAATCGTCGCCGCATTCAGGTTCATGAGTTCATTTTTCATAGTCCGCCCCGGTGCAGGTCTGCGTCGTCGTCAAACGCCTTCCCCACCAGCCTCGGCACCAGCTCAAAGGGATTCTCCCTGCCTGCCTCAACTTCGCCTGCATAGTACGCCAGGCCCTCTTCGCTGAAGCCGCGCTGGCCCATCTCCCTCATGAATTCATGACGCATCATCTCCCTCAGGCGCTCACTCCAGAACGCCCGCCGCCGCGCCCGGCCGCGATCGTCCTTATCCAGCCACCGTCCGAACTTCTCGATCGCCGCCGAAAGATCCACAATGCCCTCGCCCGCGCTGGCCACAGTACGCACAATGGGAGGCACCCAGTCGCCATGCCGCGATGCCAGCGACTGCATGGCGCGGATCTCCTTCTCCACCCGGTCGGCCCCGTCGCGGTCGCTTTTGTTGACGACGAAGATATCGGCAATCTCCATGATGCCCGCCTTGATGCTCTGCACATCGTCTCCCATGCCGGGCACCAGCACCACAACCGTCACATCGGCCAGGCGCACAATGTCGACCTCATCCTGGCCAACGCCTACCGTCTCAATCAGCAGCACATCCTTGCCGCTGGCCTCGATCACCGACGCCACATCGGCAGTAGCCCGTGCCAGTCCTCCGAGTGCGCCCCGCGTTGCCATGCTGCGCAGGTAAATCCCGGCGTCGTCTGAGTGCCCCTGCATGCGGATGCGGTCGCCTAGAATCGCGCCGCCCGTGTAAGGGCTGGTGGGATCCACCGCCAGCACTCCCACCGTCTTCCCCTGACCACGCAGCACCCGCACCAGTCCATCTACCAGTGTGCTCTTTCCGGAACCCGGCGAGCCCGTGATGCCGATGCGCAGCGCATTGCCGGAAAGAGGAAAGCAGGAGGCGAGAATCTGCGCTCGCAACGGCGAATCGTTTTCCACCAGCGAAATGGCTCGGGCCAGCGCGCGCACGTCCCCCTGGCGGACCCGCTCCACCAGACCGGCTGCACCTGTAATCCCCATCGCACCTGTATTTCTCATCTTTGCTAGCGATAATACCCCGCCCGCTTCCCTTCCTGTATTCGTCTGTGACAGACCGCCGCTATTCGTCTTCCGTCGCGTCCTTCGCGTATAAAGAAAATAGCGATCTAAAGCCAGAATCACACGCATTTCAGTGCGACAGGAGTTTGCTTGGCGTCTGCCACAGCCACCGCGGATCAGAGTGCCCCGCTGTCTTTCCATGACACGTGGAAGCCGCGCGCCAATCCATGGCTCATCGCCATCACCGTCACCCTGGCCACCTTCATGGAGGCGCTCGACTCCTCCATCGCCAACGTCGCCCTGCCGCACATCGCCGGGAACCTTGCCGCCACCATCGATGAAGGCACCTGGGTGCTCACGTCGTACCTCGTAGCGAATGCGGTCATTCTGCCCATCAGCGGATGGATATCCAACCGCATCGGGCGCAAGCGCTTCTACATGAGCTGCGTCTTCCTCTTCACCATTAGTTCGTTCCTCTGCGGATTGGCGCCTTCGCTCGGCATGCTCGTACTCTTCCGCGTCATCCAGGGCGCGGCCGGAGGAGGCCTTCAGCCCAGCGAGCAGTCCATCCTCGCCGACACCTTCCCGCCCGCCAAACGAAGTATGGCCTTCGCCGTCTACGGAATGGCCGTAGTGCTCGCGCCCGCCATCGGGCCCACCGTCGGCGGATGGATCACAGACAACTACAGCTGGCGCTGGATCTTCTTTCTCAATATTCCCGTCGGAATTATCTCGCTCTACTTCACTCGCAAACTCGTGGAAGATCCGCCCTACGTTGAAATGGAAAAGAAGAAGCGCGTCCCCGTCGATTACTGGGGACTGGGCCTGCTGGTGGTCGCCATCGGCGGCCTGCAGATGATGCTGGACAAGGGTCAGGAAGACGACTGGTTCAGCTCGCGCTTCATTATTGGCTGCGCCATCGCAGCCGCTGTGGGCATCGTCGTCTTCATCTCACGCGAGCTATCGACGGATCATCCTATCGTCGATCTGCGGCTCTTCAAAAAACGCAACTTCACAATGACGCAGATCGTGATGTTCATGGTGGGCGCGTCGCTCTACTCCTCCACCGTCATGATCCCGCAGTTTCTGCAGCAGCTGATGGGCTACTCTGCGGAACAATCCGGCCTCGCCCTCTCCATCGGCGGCCTGGTGCTCATGGTGCTCTTCCCCGTCTCCGGATTCATCAGCTCCAAGCTCGATCCACGCTTCATCGTGATGTGCGGATTCATCCTCACGACCATCGGTCTCTTCCGCATGACCAACCTCAACCTCGGCGTCAGTTTCGCCACCGCCGTAAGCTGGCGCGCTGTGATCGCCTGCGGCCTGCCCTTCCTCTTCGTGCCCATCAATACCATGTGCTACATCGGAATTCCGCAGAGCAAGTACAACGAGGTGAGCGGAATGAATTCCCTGATGCGCAACGTGGGCGGAAGCGTCGGCATTTCCTTCGTCACCACGATGCTGGTGCGCCGCACCCAGTCTCACCAGTCCACCCTCACAGCAAACTTGACGGCCGGATCACCCGCCTACGACCGCATGGTTGCAGGTCTCGCGGGCGCATACCATCACGCCGGAATGGCCATGCCAGACGCGATGCAGCATGGTGCAGCGCAACTCTACCGCATGATGCAGCAACAGGCCGCCACGCTTGCTTACGTCGACACGGTGTGGGCGCTCGTCATCCTTACGGCCTGCCTCATCCCGCTCCCCTACCTGATGCAGCGCCCCAAAAAAGGCGACGCCACTGTGAGCATGCACTAGGCGTCACCGCGCATGCGGAATGGCTGTGATATAACGAGGCGCAGCCAAATTCAGCACATATATTTTTCTCAATGAGTCGCACCCGGCTGCGCCATGAGGCACGCCATGACGACCAGAGCGATAGCTCAGCCCGACCTTGAAAGAAACTCAAAAGAGCAGATACAAAGTCGATTCGCGCTCCGGCAGATCGGCTGGGCCGGACCACTCATCCTTGTTGCGGGCCGAACTATGCTGATCGTTCTCGCACAGGCCATCTTTGCCCTGGTCTTCCTGCTGCGCCATCATCCGTCCCCCTGGCTTGCCGCTGCTCCCTGGTGGACCGTCTTCGGCACAATCGTCGACATCGGCTGCCTCATGCTTCTGGCCTGGTTCACCCGCGCCGAGGGCATCGGCGTTCGCGATCTTGTGGGAAAAATTCGTCTGCGCCGGGGTCACGACATCTTTGCCGGCCTGGGATGGTTCCTGCTGGTCCTCCCCATCTTTGTGGGCGGCGGAATCCTGAGCCAAAGGCTTCTCTACGGCCCTGCTGGCCCCAATGTTCCGATGGGCTTACTGCAGGCACGGGCACTTCCAATCTGGGCCATCGTCTATTCACTCAGCCTGTGGTGGATGATCTGGTCGCCGACCGAAGAGATGACGTACACAGCCTACGCTTTCCCGCGTCTGGAGGTGCTCTTCGGACGCTCCTGGGTAGCGCTCCTCGTCGTCGCATTCTTTTGGTCGCTGCAACATAGCGCCCTGCCCCTGATTTTCGATTGGAAATCAACCCTCTGGCGCTTCTGCTGCTTCCTCCCTGGAGAGCTGGTCATCCTTCTCATTTATCGCCGCACGCGCCGCCTGCCGCCGCTCATTTTGGCCCACTGGCTGATGGATATCTGCGGCGCGCTGATGACGCTTAAATTATGAGCGGTCGTTGCGAAGCAGCTACGACAGCGGCTTGCCCAGCAGGTTTTCCTTCATCCCAACATTCTCCGGGTGAATGGAAAAATTCCCATAGAGCAGCAGCCGCAGGATGCTGTTCGGCCTGCCGTACCAGCTAGCCCAGCCCAGCGGCGAATCGCCATTCGCATCCTTCTCATCAATCTTCGCGCCCGCATCCAGCAGCAGCTTGATCGTCACCTCATCCCCAAACGCAGCCGAACGATGCAGCGCACTCTCGCCTTTTGTCCGGCAATCGCGCATGAAGCCGCCCGTGATCACGCCGGGCTTCGTCTTCAGATTTGGATCGGCGCCATGCGCCAGCAACACGCGCACAACCCGGCTCGTCTCCGGCCAGTCGCGTTTGCATATCGCCGCGTGCAGCGGAGTCTCCGCCGTATCCTCCGCCGGATGATTCGCATTCGCGCCACGCTCCAGCAGGAACTGGCATAGTCGCCAGTGCCCATGGTACGCCGCACCATTCAAGTCGTAGTTCTCGCCCAGCGATTCCAGAGCAGCGCCCTGCGCCAGCAAAAACTTCATCGCACTCACGTCGCCGTAGTACGCAGACCACTGCAGCAACGAGACACCACCCTCATCCGTTGCCGATGCACTGTTTCCCGCCTCGACAAAATCGAAGACGAGATCCGTGCGGCCCTCAACTATTTTGCTGAGCATGATTTCCTCGCAGAAGTATGCCACGTCCCTGCCGGCCCTAAGCCTTGCTGCTAATGCGCAGGCACAGCGTTGATCACATCCAGCGCCGTCGCGGTCTTCGAACGCTGATCGTTGCTTAGTGTCAGCCCATTCTTCTTCGCGAGATCCACGAGCGCATCGTAGGTTGCGCGCCCGGCCTCCGCCGCTGCCTTCGTCGAAAGTTCAAGCACGCTGCCCTTCGGCCATCGCCACAGCTCAAGACTCAGCTTGGCCGGCAGCGCATCGGCGCGAACCATCCAGCTGGTCGAAGCGTATATTCGGCCACCTGCTTCACGCGCGCACCAGTCAATCGGAATCCCTGAGTCAGCCAGTAGCTTGAGCTGTCCCGCGCTCAGCAGGGCCCGTACTTGCTCACCCGTCTCCGGCACATCAGCGGTAAAGCCGGTCGTGACCGAGAAGGATGGACTCTCCACACCGCCCGTGATCTCCCCTTCACACTTAAATTTTTCGCCGGCCACGGAAGAACCGTTCAATTTCTTGTCAGACGAGGGCCGCAACTTGACCGTCAGATCGTTCTCCGTGCCGGTTCGAAGACGCAGCATCAACCCCTGCGAAAGCAGATCGAGCTTGGGCGTGTCATAAAAATAATTGTGACCCGGCGTCTTGCCCTTGGCGTTGAGCGACGTAAGAACCTTCTGCAGTTGCTCGGGAGACAGCAGCACCTTCACTTCAACCCCGCACTCCTGCTGCGCATACACGCTGCCGCACGCAAGAAAGATCAGAGCAACCGAAAGCAACCGTGAGCGCGCTGCAAATCTTTTCACGTGTCCCGTCTTTCTCATTCCACGCAGTTACCGCTTCAGAATCTCACGTGCGATCACCATTCGCTGGATCTCGCTCGTGCCCTCGCCAATCGTGCAGAGCTTCACGTCGCGATAAAACTTCTCCACCGGATAGTCCTTGATGAATCCATAGCCGCCGTGCAACTGCACCGCCTCATCGCAGATGCGCACTGCCACTTCGCTCGCGTACAGCTTCGCCATGGACGACTCGAGCGTCGTCTTCTCGCCATTGTCCTTCATCACCGCTGCGCGATGAGTCAACAGGCGCGCGGCTTCCAGCTCGGTCGCCATATCGGCCAGCTTCCACTGGATGCCCTGGAACTCCGCGATAGCCTTGCCAAATTGCCGCCGCTCCTTGGTATATTTCACCGCCGCCTCAAATGCGCCCTTGGCAATGCCCAGCGACAGGGCGGCAATCGAAATGCGTCCGCCGTCCAGCACGCGCATGGAGTCAACGAAGCCATCGCCCTCCATCCCCAGCAGATTCTCCGCCGGAATCTCGCAGTCCTCGAAGATCAGCTCCGACGTATCACTGGCGCGCAGGCCAAGCTTGTTCTCTTTCTTGCCGGGACGGAAGCCGGGCGTACCCTTCTCCACCACAAACGCTGACAGCCCGTGCGTGCCCTTCTCGCGATCCGTCACAGCAATTACCACGGCGATCTCCGCGTAGTGTCCATTCGTGATGAAAGTCTTCGTTCCGTTCAACACCCACTTGTCGCCCTTGCGCACAGCGGTCGTGCGCGCGCTGCCCGCGTCTGACCCTGAGCCGGGCTCCGTCAATCCCCACGCACCCAGCGCCTCGCCCGTTGCCAGCCGCGGCAAGTAACGCTGCTTCTGCTCTTCGTTGCCCACCAAAAAAATATGATTGCTGCACAGCGAGTTGTGCGAAGCCACAATAATGCCGATGGAGCCATCGACCGCCGACAGCTCCTCCACCGCCAGCACATACTCCACGTAGCCCAGGTCTGCGCCACCATACTCGGTCGGCAGCAGCACGCCCAGCAGGCCCATCTGTCCCAACTGCTTCACTACATCCATAGGGAATTCGCTCGCCTCGTCCCAGCGCATCACGTTGGGCAGGATTTCGCGCGCAGCAAAGTCGCGGATCTCCTTGCGCAACTGCTGCTGCTCTTCGCTGAACTCAAATGGATTCTGCGGTACTACCTTCCCGGCAATAGGCATCTTCGCTCCAACTCTGTTTTATGTTCGACGCGCTCCGCTCCGAAATCCGGAGCACGCAGGGCGCGGAAAACTTGTGATCGTAGCACTCCCGCTCTGCAATTGTCGCGGGCCTTGCCTGCACAGCATATCGCTTTCGCATAACCCCGGTCGCCCCGATCACAGCGTTGCATTCGCTCTATCTTCAGCAAACTGCAGGTGCTGCGGCGAATCTTCGATGCCGCGGCCCGCTGATACGCTAGACTGACGCAGATGCCCGAGGATCCGCAACCGTTGCCAGTCACAACTCCTGGGGCAGACCCGACACCTGCAGCGGACTTCCCCGACGCTCCAGTCGGTAGCGGTAAGCGCCGCGCCGCTGCCACCTTTATCTTTCTCACGGTGGCGCTCGACATGCTGGCCCTGGGGATGATCGTCCCCGTCCTGCCGCGCCTCATCATTCAGTTCATGCACGGCAACCCAGTTCGCTCTGCTGAGATGCTCGGCGTCTTCGGCACCGTCTTTGCCGTAATGCAATTCTTCTGCTCACCCATCCTGGGATCGCTCTCTGACCGCTTCGGGCGCAGGCCCGTGGTGCTGCTCTCAAACTTCGGTCTCGGCCTCGACTACGTCCTCATGGCCTGGGCTCCCGCTATGAGCTGGCTCTTCCTCGGTCGCGTCGTCTCCGGCATCACCGCCTCCAGCATCCCTACAGCGCTGGCCTACATCGCAGATGTCACTCCACGCGAAAAACGTGCCGCGGCCTTTGGCATGCTGAACGCCGCCTTTGGAATCGGATTCGTCCTCGGGCCCGCCGTTGGTGGCATGCTGGGCAATATCAATCCGCGCCTCCCCTTCTGGGTCTCCGCCGTCCTCAGCCTGGTGAATGGGTGCTATGGGCTCTTCGTCCTGCCCGAGTCGCTCACGCGCGAGAATCGCACCTCCTTCTCATGGAGGCGCGCAAATCCCATCGGATCGCTCGCGCTACTCAATCGAGAGAAGTCCCTCATCGCGCTATCCGCCCTGCTGCTGCTGGGATACATCGCCCAGCAGTCCCTCAACAGCGTCTACGTCATCTCCGCCGATTTCCGCTTTCACTGGACCACCCGTACCGTGGGCCTGTCCCTCGCCGTCGTCGGCATCTTCACAGGCCTGTACAGCGCCCTCCTCGTGAAGCCTGTAGTCGCCGCCATCGGCGAGCGCCGCGCCATCTTCTTCGGCATGCTCGGCGGCGCCATCGGCTACACCATGTTCGGCCTCTCAAAGACAGGGATGCTCTTCTGGCTGGGCATCCCGTTCCTCAACCTGATCAGCCTGGCCTGGCCCGCTGCGCAAAGCATGATGTCGCACGAGGTCTCTCCATCCGAACAGGGACAGCTACAGGGAGCCATCAACAGCCTGCGCGGTTTGTCCGGACTCATCGGACCCGGCCTCTTCACCTACGTCTTCAGCCGATGCATCGGAGCAGATGCGTGGATCCAGGCCCCCGGCATGCCTTTCTACCTCGCCGCGGCGCTGGTTGTGGTTGCCATCGTCATGATCAAGTTCATCAAGCAGCCCGCCCCGGTCACAGTTTGACCCTCTGCCGTTAAGACGGTCGAGGGCCGACAGGTTCTCCCGCCGGCCCTCATCATTTTTTCTCTTGCCGCTTACTCCGCTATGGAATTGTCTTGGTCTGCCACAGACCGGTCGTCGTACCAGCCGGATCAATGAAGATGCTGCACCAGCCCATCTCCGCGACGGCCTCCGAATCCAACAGCACCTTCGCACCCAGCGACTTCGCCTTCTTCGTCGCTTCCTTGATATCCCGCACCTCAATGTACGGCACCCACGTCGATGGAGCGCCCGGCATCATCTGCTTCGTAATGCCGCCTCCCGTGCCGTTGCCCACGCCGATCGTGTAGTACGTTCCGCTCGGCATCGGCATCTCGCCCAACTGCCAATCAAACAACGCAGTATAGAAAGCCTTCGACTTATCCACGTCGGGAGTGTTCAGTTCGATGTGTACAAAGGGATTCGCCATAATTCTCTCCTGGTAGTGATTTTGGGTACAGCAGCAGCCCAGTGAGTTCCTTGCGGCAGCCGTCAGAAGGCAAAACGGCGGCGCGCAGAGTGTATGCGAGCCGCCGTGCCTGTTGCAACCGGAGCCAGATGAATTCCCCGGCCCCCGTCCGTTCGTTTTACGACATCGTCAGAGTCGGGAAAATCCCTCCCAGCAAAAGAGTCTTAGTGCTGCGGTTCTTTGCCGTGAGTCTCCCCACCCCCATGCGGCGCACTCTGCTCATGCTGCGGTGCAGGCGCACTCTGATGCTGCTGCGGTGCGCTCTGCTCATGCTGCTGCGGAGGAGCACTCTGTTGGTGTTGCGGTGGAGGAGCACTCTGCATGTGCTGCTGCGGTGGTGCGCTCTGCTGATGCTGCTGTGGGGGCGCACTCTGCATATGCTGCTGCGGTGGCGCACTTTGTTGGTGCTGAGGAGGCGGCACACTCTGCGCGTGCGTCTGCGGCTGCTCCGACTTCTGCTGATACTGCGGACGAGGAGACGCCTGCGCCGGCTGCTGGTGCTGCGACTGCTCGTTGTTCGGATGAACCTGCTGCGGTTGCTGGTTCGGATGCGCCTGCTGCGGCTGATGATTGACCGCCGAAGCATTCGAGTGCTTTTGCTCCGTAGCAGGAGCATTCACATGGTTCTGCATCTGCGCTGGGTGGTTCACCTCGGCAGGCTTGTTATTCGGGTGCGCCGTAATCAACGGAGCGCTCTGGTGTCCCGCCGGATTTGGATTCGTCTCGTGATTCACAGCCGCATGATTCGCATTCGCGGGCGGCGTGTAGTGGTTCACCGGCTTTGCTTGCACTGCGCCCGTCTCGTGGAACGCGCCCGGGCGAGGTGTGGCTGCGATCGTCGGATTGCCATGGTTCACTGAGGCGAACTGCGCACGATTGCTCGCCGCTGTTTCCCGGTGCTGCATTTGTGCCGGCAGCGCATCCTCGCGCTTATGCTGATACGCAGCCTGCTCCTGGTGTGTGGGCTGCGCCGTTACGCCGCCGTTGCCGCCGTTATAGCTCACTCGGGTCACATGGACGTTATTCACCACCGCCTGGTTATAGACGTTGTGAATGTTGGTCACATTGACGTTGTTCACTGACCGGTTGTAAGCAAAGTGGTCACGCTCCCAGCGGCCGCCCTCATACCCGCGGCCACTATAGCCGTAGCCATAGTTCACGCCGCCGTAGAAGCCCACCTCTGTCCCCCAGTAACCCGGGTGCCATGCGTACATGCTGCCGCCCCAGCCCCAATAGCCGGGAGTCCAAAGCCCGCCAACAAATGGAGCCATTACCCATGTTCCCGGCACCCAGTAATAACCGCCATCATCCGTGTATGCCCAATAGCCCGGCGTCCATATATAGCCATCGCCTGGGCACATCGGTTGCTGATAAACCGGCAACGGAGGAGGAGCGAATCCTACTGAAATAAATACTCCTGCAAATGCTGACGAAGTGATTCCTATCAGCACCAGTGCGAGAAACAATCTGCGAATCGATTGAAAGTAGCGCATTGATTTAACCCTTGGGCGCTCATCCTTCGCTTGGCCGGTGGTGCATTTCGTGCGCCGGGTTGCGAGGAGTGGCAGCCAGATCCGCCGCCGTAGCGTCCAGATCTCCTGCCTATACGAACCTCTCTTCGAGAGATTAGTTGCTGCGCAAAAGACACCGCGCGAAATGAAGTGAATTTCATGGTGTCAATATGGGACACGTCGCAAGATTAATTGCAGATATTGTGAAAACGCAGGCAACCCCGCGCCCCAATCGTGGGTGGGGCTTCTCAAATTTGTAACTCTTATTGATACATTTTCAGGATCAGACCAGACCTACTGTCCCTTGCCCGACGCGTTGCGCGTGGGAGTGCCCTTATCGCCGCGCGGGAAATAACCCGTCCGCGTGCGAACGATCAGCTTGCCCTTCGACGGATTCCTCGCCTCAACATGCACAACCCTGTATCCGCCCTGGCTTGCAGGTTTAGTGGAGTGGTAGCCAAGCGTGTATTGATTGCGAATATCGCGCGCCACTTCCCCCGCAATCTCATCCACCTGGTTCAGCGACTTGGGAAAGTACGCCACTGCCGCCCGTCTCGCTCGACAACAGTTGCAGCGCGCGCTTCGCCCGGCGATTTTCCTTGGCGCTGTTCTCATCGCCAAACAACAGCCCGATCGTGTACACCGTCGGCCCCTGCAATTCCTGGATGCGCCGGATCGTCTGCTCCAATGTCAGCGTCGAAGCATTATCTTCGCCATCCGTGATGATGAGCAGCACCTGCTTCGGCCGGGTGCCATACTTGGCAAGCTGATCGGCCGAGGCCACCACGGCGTCGTAGAGCGCGGTGCCGCCTTTGGAATCGATATGCCCCAACCCCTCGCGCAGGCGGTTCACATCCGAGGTGAAGTCCTGATCGATGAACGCCTCGTCGGAAAAGTTCACGATGAACGTTTCGTCCTTGGGATTGGAAGCCTTCACCAGGTCCAGCGCAGCCGCATTCACGCGCCGCACGCTTGTGCAGCATCGATCCGGAATTATCCACCACCATGCCCATCGATACCGGAGTGTCCTCATGCTGGAATGAGGCCAGCGTCTGCGGCACGCCATCTTCCGTCACGGAAAAGTCCTGCTTGTCGAGCGTGTTTACCAGGTGATTGTTGTCGTCGAGCACGGTGACGTTCAGCACCACTTCGTCCACGTCCTTGTGCAGCGTGAATCTCCGCACCCTCCTTGCTCAACTCTGTGCCCTTGGAAGTCGGCCGCGGCGGCAGGGGCGGATCCCTCCGCATCGGGCGAGCGCATCGGATCGCGGTCCACATTCAATGGCTTCTGAGATTCGGGAGTGACGCCCGGCGCGGGAGCGGTCGCCTGGGCAAAAACGATGGCGGGCGGCGAGGCCCAAAGGCATACGGTCAGCAAGAGGCCCGTGAAAATTGACAGTCGATTACTGCAAAGGTGCATAGTATCCGGTTCGGGCATGAACGTTAAGCGGCGGCAATCCTTGTGGCGGCACCAGCTTCACCTTCAATTTACGCCACTTGCCGTCCCGCTTGGCGATCATTCGGGCTATACCCGATTACATATTCATTTCTCAGTTCGACGCTGATCTTGATCGCCATATCGCTCATATCGGCGATATCGTCCACTTTGAAAAGTCTTCCGCCCGTCTCTTCGCTCAGATTCCTGCAGGAGCATCGGGCCCAGTCGCTCTTCCGTAGTCGCCGCGTAGGGATCGAAGATGCCGATGGAATAGATCTGCACATCTCCCTCGCGAACCTGGGACGCGAACTTCGCCCTCGGTGTAGCGGCTGCGGTTGTCACCGCCGTCGCTTACCACCAGCATCGCCTTGCGCTCGTACTTCGCCTGCTTCATCTTGCGTCATTCCGAAGTAGATGGCATCCAGCAACGCCGTGCGATGGCCGGCCTGCACGGTCATGAGCCGGGCCTGGATATCTTCCACCGACGACGTGAAGTCCTCAATCAGCTCCGGCCTGTCGTTGAAGCCGATGACGAAGAATTCATCCTGCGGATTCGCGGTCTTCATAAACTCCAGAATCGCGTCCTTCGCCCGGATCACCTTGTTGGACATGCTGCCGCTCAGGTCCATGATGATGCCGATCGACACCGGAGCGTCATCGCAGGCAGAAACTTTTGATCTTCTGCAAAACATTATTGTCGTAGACAAAGAAGTCTTCCTGATCCAGCCCGGTCACAAGGCGATTCAAGGGATCGGTCACGGTTACCGGAACCAGCACCAGGTTCACGTCCACGCGGATACGCTCGCCGCGGCCTCACCTTCATCGCGGACTTGCCTTCGACTGGTGGCGGAGTCGGCGATGGCTGATCGCCCGGGGCCACGGCCGGCGGAGTAGCTGGAGGATTAATGTGAACCTTGTTCGAGCGGTGTCGTCCTGCGCGTAGATCGGCAGAGTGGCCGCCATCGCTACGGCGAGCAGAACCACCAGGCTGGAACAGACTCTTCGGCAGCCTCCCAGGCGGCCCCGGGTTCTCAGCGATTCCCACCCGCATCCAGCCTGCGCCTCCGGACATGCCCTGTGCCCTCGTTCCCACCGATGTTATCCCGCCCGTTACGGTTGTCGAACCCCTGTAGAGCGCGCTCCCGTGCGCCATAAAACAGAGCCCTCGTTGGCGAATGGTAGCACGTCATTCCCACGTCACGTTCATTGCCGTTTGTCACCAGATTGTCATGATCAAACCGTCAAAGCGGCGAGCCGCGTTGTCCGGACTTGCATCCACCCCGGAATGGAGGCTGCGGAATGACCCCGCCCGGCGGTCAGATGCTGCGTTACAATCGATAGCTAATCAGTTGCAGCACTGAACTATACCCATTCAACGACACTCCTGGAGTTCTGACCCCTCGCATGGCCCGTATCTATCCGTTTCGCGCATTACGCTACAATCCCGCAGTTGTCCGGCTGGAAGATGTTGTCACCCAGCCCTATGACAAGATCACGCCGTCCATGCAGCAGTCCTATTACCAGCGGAGCCCCTACAACCTGGTCCGCATCATTCTTGGGCTGCCTGAATTGTTTGACACTGCAGAGGGTGAAAACGTCTACACCCGCGCAGCACGGGATTTTGCCGAGTGGCGCGGCTCCGGTGTCCTGAGCCAGGATCAGTCTCCCTGCGTCTTCGCCTATTCGCAGCGCTTCACCGTGCCGGGCAGCGACGGGACTGTGCTCGAGCGCCGTGGCTTTATCGCCCTGGGCGAGCTCTACGACTACAGCCAGCATGTCGTCTTCCGGCATGAGCAGACGCTCTCCAAGCCCAAGTCTGACCGCATGAACCTGCTGAAGGCCACGCACGCCCATTTTGGCCAGATCTTCATGCTCTACTCCGACCCGGCCCAGATGGCCGAAAAAATTCTCTTCAAGGCGGCAGCTTCGCCGGACGCTGAGGTGACTGACGAATATGGCGTGGTCTCACAGCATCTCGCGCGTCAGCGATCCCAACACCATCAATATCCTGCTCAGCGCCATGGCGGACAAGAAGCTGATCATCGCCGACGGCCACCACCGCTATGAGACTGCGCTGGCCTACTCCAAGGCGAACGCTCCCGCCAGCGCCTGCCGCCGGCAAGCGAGCGCAACAGCTATTCCCTGCCGCAGCCGCCGTACCCTGAAGCAGCCGTCATGATGACCTTCGTCAACATGGATTCGGAAGGCCTGGTGATTCTGCCGACGCATCGCGTCGTCTTCGGATTGGAAGGACTTCTCCGCCGCCGAGTTCAATGAGAAAGCCGAAGCCCTACTTCGACGTCGAAAAGCTCGCCGATGACCGAAACTGCGGATCTCCAGGCCACTCTGCACCGCGGCTGGCAAGACCGGCACCGCCTTCCTCGCCGCCACCGCGGAGGGCAACTTCCTGCTGAAGGCCAAGCCGCACGCCATCAACGACAGCACTCAGCGGCATCTCTGAGCGGCAGCGCCAGCTGGACGTGGTCCAGCTTCACTCGCTGATTCTCGAAAAGCTGCTTGGGATTACGCCGGAGGCCATCCTCGAACAGCGCAACCTTCGCTATATTCGCGAGGGCTCTGAGGCCATCGAGCAGGTCGCCAGGGGCGAGGCCAATGTCGCGTTCCTGATGAATCCTGTCACCATGAACCAGCTCCGCGAAGTCGCCTTTGCCGGCGACGTGATGCCGCAGAAATCAACCGACTTTTTCCCCAAGCTGCTCAGCGGGCTTACGATCTATGCCCTGGGATGAGGCGGCTGCCGGGAAATTCGCCGGAGTGACCGCCAATTCGGGCGACGAAAGCCCCCGAGAGGGGGCGTGTAGCACCAGCCTGCCCCCTCCGAAATTCGTGTGCAATTAGCGCGCTTTTCCGTGTACAAAACGAGCGTTTTTGGCACGTTTTTGCGCGCATTTTCGCTGCTATTTTGCGTTGTTTTTGCCCCGTTTTCCCCAGCCCAGCAGGCCCCCGCAATCCCCACCGCGCCCTATGCCCCGTGCCCTCCCTGCGGCCCCCATTGCCCTCTGTGCAACCGCGCTTCACCGTGGTCCTGGATGCCGCCCACGGCGGCTCCGATACCGGTGCACGCCTGGAGCGATAAGTTGCTGGAAAAAGACATAGTTCTGGCCCTCTCCGTCCGTCTGCGCTCGCTGCTCACGGCGCGCGGAATCGCGGTCACCACCATCCGCGAAAGTGACGCGAACATCACGCCAATGCGCCCGCGGCGAAGCAGCCAACCATGCCGCTGCGGCAGCCTGCATCAGCCTGCATGCCACGGCAACCGGGATCCGGCATTCACCTCTTCACTTCGTCGCTGACTCCAACGCCTGTAATACGATTCATGCCGTGGCAGAGCGGCGCAATCCGGCTATATCACGCAGAGCCTGCGCCTCTCCTCGGAAATCAATTCCGCCATGGCCCACGCGCAGATTCCCGTCAGTCTTGGCCGCACGTCCATGCAGCCGATTGGACAGCTTCGCCTGCCCCGCCGTCGCGGTTGAGATCGCGCCGCTCGTCAAGCGTGGTGAAGACACCGCCCCCCTCTCCGACTCCGCCTACCAGGCGCACATCGTCGAGGCGATGGCCGCCGCCATCCAGCAGTGGCGCGAGGATTGGAGGCAGCAACCATGATTCCCCGCTACCAGAAAATCATCTTCTGGACGCTGCTGGTCGCCGCCATCATCATGTCTATCGTGCTCATCCGCCTGCGCGAGACGCGCGCACGACCGCATGCTCGCCGCAGCCGACAAGCTGCCCATGACGGCGCCCGACATCACTCCGGCCGAGACCGTGACCATGCTGATCGCCAACGACTGCCGACGGCACCCTTGCGCCTGTTGAGCAGAAGATGGCGCTGCCCGATCGATCCCGGCGCTCGCGCACGCATCCTGCTTGAGCGCCTGCTGGCCGGCTATGCCGAACCGCAGTCCACCCACCATCATTTCCAGCAGCGCCGGCGCCGAGGAGGTCTTCCTGATGCCGGTTCCGGGACACACAAGGACGCGGACGGGCAAGATGGCGGTCGTTAACCTGAGCGGCGCCTTCGTTGAGGCGCATCCCTCCGGCATTCAGCCGGAGACGCTGACGCTGCTCTCCATCATCGGAACACTCCACGCCAACCTGCCGCAGATCACCCAGATTCGCTTCCTCGTCGACGGCCAGCCGCGGGATACGCTTGCCGGACATGCCGACCTGAATCGCGTCTATCTGGCGGCCGATAGACGCCGCGGAGGTAAGCCGTTGAGCCTGAAAAATGAAGTCAGAGATTGGAGTCTTTGACTCCGGGTTCGGCGGGCTCACTGTCCTCCGTGCCCTGCTGCCGCGCGTCCCCGGCGCACGCTACATCTACCTGGGAGATACTGCCCGTCTGCCCTACGGATCGAAGTCGCAGGCCACCATCGCCCGCTACGCCGTCTCCAGCGCACGCTTCCTGCTCGATCAGGGCGCGGAGTTCCTGGTAATTGCCTGCAACACCGCCAGTGCCCTGGCCATCGACGATATTCGCGCCGCGGTGCCCGGTGCCCGTGCTGGGCGTGATTGAAACGGGCACCGAACAGGCCCGCGCGCAGCAGCAAGAGCGGCGACGTGCTGGTGATCGGCACCGCCGCTACGGTGGAGAGCCACGCCTACGCCCACGCATGCCGGGAGCTGGGCCTGCGCGCATTGGAAAAGGCCTGTCCCTTGCTGGTACCGCTGGTGGAGGAGGGATGGATTGATCATCCCGTCACCGCGGAGGTTGTGCGCATCTATCTCTCGGAACTGGCAGCCGAAGCGAGCGAGCCCAGAAACTGAGCTCCGGACACGCTGGTGCTCGGCTGCACGCATTACCCGTTGCTCGGGAGCATGATCAGGCGAACTGTTCCCTGGAACGTGATCGACTCGGCCGACGTCACGGCACGGGCGGTTAGCCGCCGGCTTAGCGAGCTTGGCCTGATGCCTCCTGCGGCAGCGGGAGATGCCTCCTGCCGCTTCTTCGCCACTGACTCGGTGGACAAGTTCCGGCGGCTGGGCGGTGCATTTCTTGGCCAACCAATGATGAGGTTCAGCTTGTTGACCTCGGCGGCTGATATTCTTAAGCGATGTGCGTGTGAGGCGGAACACATTCCCTACACGCCCGCAAAGTTCATTACGTGCAAGTGAAGGAGTTCGAACGGATGATTAATCTCCAGGGACGCACTGCGGTTGTCTTCGGATTAGCCAACAAGCGAAGCATCGCGTGGGCGATTGCACAGAAGCTGCAGCAGGCGGGCGCCAGCCTGGCCGTGCGTTACCAGAACGACAGCGCGTCAAGGCGGACGCCGAAGAACTGATCGCCGAATTGCCGGGGCGCAGAAGCCTTCCAGTGCGACCTGTCTGTCGACGCTGAAATCGACACGCTCTTCGCGACGCTAAAGGAGCGCTACGGCAAGCTGGACGTGGTGGTGCACTGCGTGGCATTTGCCCCGCTGACGACCTGCGCAATGACTTTCTGCTGCACCTCGCGCGAGGGCTTCCGCATTGCTCACGACGTCAGCGTCTACTCGCTGATCGCCGTCAGCCGCGCCGCTGCTCCCGCTGATGACCGAGGGCGGCAGCATCATGACGATGAGCTTCCTGGGCGGCGAAAGAGTTGATGCAGAACTACAACGTGATGGGCGTGGCCAAGGCCGCTCTCGAATCCACCGTGCGCTATCTGGCCGCTGATCTGGGCCGAAGAAAGATTCGCGTCAATGCCATTTCAGCCGGGCCCATCAAAACGCTGGCCGCACGCGGCATCGGCAACCTTGGTGAGATGCTCCGTTACTCACGCAGAAAAGGCTCCCCTGGGCCGCAACGTCGAGCACCTCCGAAGTGGGCGATACGGCGCCTTCCTGGCCTCGGACATGGCCAGCGGCATCACCGGGGAGACGCTTTACGTGGATTGCGGTTACGACATCATGGGCGTCGTAGTTCGGACAGGCTGCGCTCGGCATTTCCTGCGGAGGTGCCGGGCAAGCTAGCTTTGCAGTGTTACCGTGATCCTGCGCGTATCGCCGCCCGCGGCCTCAAGACGGATCTCGCCGTTGGCTGCGCTTGAGTACGCTCTTGAACTTCTCGCCCCACTCCACCAGCACGATGCTCTCAGGAGAAGCGATGTCGTCCAGACCCAGCGTCTCCAGTTGGCGCTCGCCCTCGATCCGGTACAGATCGAGGTGGTAAAGAAGAACGGCTTTCCCTTCGCGGGTGCCCTCGTACTCGTGGATGAGAGTGAAAGTCGGACTCGTCACTTCGTCAGGGTCGGCCGCATCCAGAGCCTGGGCGATTCCCTTCACCAGCGTGGTCTTTCCGGTGCCGAGATTTCCCTTTAGAATGAGGAACTTCGGCGGCTCAAGCAACTTCGCCAGCTCACGGCCGACGTTGATGGTGTCCGCGCTGCTGGCTGACTCGAACTGGAAAACTTTTACGTCTGCCATTTCCGCCATATCCATCCCCACAATTTCCGGTACGTTGGCCTTGCATCCAAAGATACCCGTCAGGGTCCTTAAAACGGAAGCGAAAAGCGTTAAAAAGTTGGCAATAGTATCGGTCGCCAGCAGGGTGTGCTCATCCTGCTCGCGCACCGCGAAATCGGCCGCGAGCCCGTGCAGGTAGACCGCTGCGTTAACGGCATCCGCCACGTGCTCAGGATGTTGCGCCAGCATCGCCGCCACAATGCCGGTGAGGATATCTCCGCTGCCACCCTTGGCCATTCCCGGGATTCCCGGTCGTATTCACGGCGATGCTGCCGTCGGGATGCGCAATCAACGTCCTCCAGCCCTTCAGAACGAGCGTTACGGAGTGACGCGTGGCGAACTCCCGCGCAACCTCTCCCGCTGCGCCTGCACCTCGGCAATGGTCAATCCTGACGAGGCGAGCCATCTCGCCGGGATGGGGAGTAAGCACCAGCGTGCGCGCCCGTCCGTCAAGCAGATGCAGATGCCCGTTGGCCAGCATGTTGAGAGCATCGGCATCGATCACCATCGGCAGATTCGTCTCCCCGAAAATGCCGGTTACGAATTTAGCTGCTTCCGCTTCCTGCCCCATGCCGGGACCGAGGGCGATCACTGTTTTGCGCTCCAGCAGGGGCCGCAGAACGCCAGCCTCAAGATTGCGGCAGCTGATTTCGCCGTAGCGGCTCACACCGAGGGCGACTTCCTGAAGGGGAGCAGTCATCAACTCCAAGCGCACAGCGTGCAACAGTAGGCAGGATGGACTCCGGCATCGCCGCCGTGACGAGCCCCGCACCAGCGCGAAGAGCTGCGAGCGAAGCCATCGCCGGGGCGCCGGCTTTGCCGCAGGCCCCGCCAATCACCAGCACGTGGCCGTACTTTCCCTTGTTGCTGTCGACGGGGCGCGGCTTCTCGGTGATTGCCTTTGAGCTTCCGGCCCAGCTTAGCCCGGTGGCGGATTGTACGGCAGCATCCGGCGAGCCTATGGCCGCAACTACGATCGGACCCCGCGTCATGTTGCCGAAGAGGTGCGCCAGCTTGGGCGCGGTGAAGGTGACTACAGCATCGGCACGGAAGGCCGCAGCATTCTCAGCCTCGCGCGAATCAGCATCCCACCCGCTCGGCAGATCCACCGCCACCACGGGCGCGTGAAACTCCGCGAGAAGCTTGCCCACCGCTGCAGCAAGGTCCCGCAGAGGTGGCTTGAATCCAGTGCCGAGAACAGCGTCGACAAAAAGTTCAGCGTTCTCAAAGAGCGCGCGCACCTGTGGCGATCCCAGTTCGCCCACATCGAGAATCTGGATGGGCTTTAGTCCCATCGGCGAAAGCATCTCGCGTGCATCCCCGGAGACGGCTTCGATGTCGCCCAGCAGCAGGACCGAAACTTCGCGTCCGGCTTCACGCAAGTGGCGCGCCGCGACGAAGCCATCTCCGCCATTGTTGCCGCGTCCGCAGAGAACAGTGATCTTGTTCGACTGCGCAAACTCCCGCAGTATGAAGCGAGCCACAGCGCTCCCGGCATTCTCCATCAGCGAAAGCGAGGACACTCCGAACTGCTCCACCGTGCGACGATCGGTGGCGCGCATCTCATCAGCGGTAAGAATTTTCATGCCAAGAGCATCGTAGAGCATTCGCCGCAAGCGCGCAGTTGCATGCAGGGGCCCGCGCTTTCAACGCATGAAAAAGACCCTCGCGTGGAGGCCTTTCCTGGTCATGAGAACGCTGGAACGATTATTGCGAGAGGCCGAGAGTTGCCGGGGTAACGGTCTTGTCGAGGATCGGAGTCTTCACGGCAAAGTAGCTGTGGTCCCACAGATTGCGATAGAAGAGCCCGGTCAGCTCGGCCGCTTTGGGTCCGAATGTGGGCCGTCCACCCTCGAGGAAGAAGACAGTGACGATTCGTCCATACTGCGTATCCGCGTAGGAGGCGAACCATCCAAAGCGCGTGCCGTTGTTGGAGCAGGTGCCGGTCTTGCCCATCACGGGAAATTCTTTGAAGTTGGCTCGCAGCGAGCGCGCCGTGCCATACTGCACGGCCGCCTGCATGCCGTCCTGGATCTCAGGAATGATCTTGCCGATGTCGAGAGTGCGCTTCACTCGCGGCTGGAACATGAGCGACTTCTTCCGGTGTCGTCGGGTGCTGCAGATAATAGAGAGTGCCGCCATTGGCAATCGCAGAGACCAGCGCGCCGAGTTGCAGCGGCGTCATGGAGACGCCTTCGCCGAAGGAGCACATGCGGCCCACGCCGCCCTGCTTCGCCGGCAATTCCTGGTCAGGATAGATACCCAGTTGCTCGCCGGGGATGTTGTACCCGGCCATTTCGCCCAGCCCAAACTGGTTGGCGTAATGGCGTACACGCTCAAAGCCGAGCGTACGGCCCAGCGTTTCAAAGTAGAGATTGTTGGAGTGAGCCAGCGCCTCGGTCAGGTTCAGATGGTAGTGGCCACCCAGGTTCACCGGCGTGTCCTTGGTGATGATGCCTTCCTGCAGGGCGGCCAGTGCAACAGAGACCTTGATAGTGGAGCAGGGCTCGGCGCCGCTGCTGAGCGCCAGATTCTGATTCACCATCGCGAGAATGCGGCCGTGTTCGGATCGATCGCGACGACCGTGCCGTTCATGTTGCCGAGGGCTTCCACTGCGGCCGCGCGGACTACCGGATCCTCACCGAGCGTCTGTCGCCATTGCTTACATTGTCGGCGAAGGAGTTGCCGGTGAAGCGCTCATAGCTGCGGCGGTGACGATGCACGCTCAGGCTGGCGTACTGCACATGTCCATGCTTGCTGGAGGAATGCGTGGTGTGAGCAGTCTTGGTCGACGCGGGACGAGTGCTGTGCTGCTTGCTGGCGATTTTCTTTTGAACGCTCGCCGGGTCCTGTACGTGGGAGCTGCTCTTTGATTTGTGCGTGGGCGCATGGTGCGTAGTCGCCGCCAGTGCTGACGGCGCCATGCTGAGAGTCAGTCCAAAAATCAGTGCAGTGATGGGTTTCATCTACTAATCTCCCAAGCCCAGTACTCTGCATTGATCGTACGCACAGATTGAACCGGGAACATCCTACTTTTATGGGACGGTAAAGCAATGGCCTTTGGGCAGTCCCAAATCGGACCCATGCCCTTTTTGCAAAACTACAGTATTTCTAACCCGAATCCCACTTAAGAGACACGTTTACGCCCACAAATGTATCTGGGCCCAGTTACTTTCTTGGAACGTACCCTCAATATATCAACTCCACCGTACTTCCAAGCCAATTCCGGGGCTTTTACAAGCCCTCCCCTGCGCAGAAAAGCAGGAATATCGAGGTGTCTCGCCGCCCTCTTCCGGCGCAGCGTC
Organism: uncultured Acidobacteriaceae bacterium; assembly: GCA_963849505.1. GTDB lineage: Bacteria > Acidobacteriota > Terriglobia > Terriglobales > Acidobacteriaceae > JANXZS01. Next base: position 189,644 of record CAWKHY010000006.1, read on the forward strand.
GCAAAAGTCGTTCGAATCGTCGCGCGGATAGAGGTCCCGCTCCACTGCGACAGCCGTTTGAGTCTCCGCGGGGCTATGCTCGGCGCTCGTCCAGGCGTCCACGGCCGCATGCTCAATGTGAGGCTCCGAAATCGCCGCAACCGGCTCTGCAGCGTGCGCCGAGGTCGATTCGTCGGCAGCCAACGACTCATCCTCGTGAGTTTCCTGCGCTGGCTCCGTTGGACGCGAGTTGCTCACCCGCGATGCTCGGCCACCTCAGACATGAACTTCGCCGTCACCGGGCGCGGCTCAACGCGCACGTAGGGCACGGGCGACGGCTCCGTTTCGAGGATGTTGCTCAGCAGGCGTCCGCGCCGCGCCCGGCCAATCCTGGCGGAAGCCGGTCGCGATGACGGTGATCTTGACGTCGTCGCCCATTGTCTCGTCGAGCACCGCACCGAAGATGATGTTGGCATCTTCGTGGGCGGCGCTCTGAATCAGCGTCGAGGCCTCGTTCACTTCGCTCAGCTTCAGGTTGCTGGAGCCGCTGATGTTGATGAGGATGCCCTTGGCTCCGTCAATCGCGCCCGCTTCAAGCAGCGGAGACGCCATCGCAGCCTGGGCCGCTTCCACGGCGCGGTTCATGCCGCGGCCCATGGCCGTGCCCATGACGGCGTAGCCCATGCCGGCCATGGTGGTCTTCACATCGGCGAAAGTCGCGGTTGATGATGCCGGGAATGGTGATGATGTCCGAGATGCCCTGCACGCCCTGCCGCAGACACGTCGTCGGCGATGCGGAACGACTCGAAGAAGCCGGCATCCTTGGCAACCGCCAGCAGCTTCTCGTTGGGGATCACGATCATCGTGTCGACGCTCTCGAGCAGCTCCTCCATGCCGCGCTCGGCCTGCGCCATGCGGCGCTTGCCTTCAAAGGAGAAGGGCCGCGTGATGACGGCGACCGTGAGCGCGCCCATTTCGCTGGCCAGCGACGCAATCACCGGAGCAGCGCCGGTGCCGGTGCCGCCGCCCATGCCGGCGGTGACGAAGACCATGTCCGCGCCTTCGAGGGCTTCGATGATCTTGTCGGAATCTTCGAGCGCGGCGCGACGGCCCACGTCGGGATTCGCGCCCGCGCCAAGGCCGCTGGTCAGCTTGACGCCGAGCTGCAGCTTTACCGGAGCCTGCGAAAGCTGCAGCGCCTGGACATCGGTGTTGGCGACGATGAATTCCACGCCCTCCACCTGCGCCGCGATCATGCGGTTGACCGCGTTGCCGCCGCCACCACCTACGCCAATGACCTTGATCCTCGCGCCGCGGGGGATCTCGTCGTGATACTGAATGCGAATTTCTTCTGATTGACTCATTGGCTCAGCTCCTATTGGTTACTCAGTTACTCTTTACAAACTTCCAGCAAACATCGCTCGTAACTTTGCTCGCAGACCCTGATCTTCCGCCGCACGCAAGATGCGGGTGCGGTGGGTATACAACAGCATGCCAACTGGTGGCAGCGAACTCCGGCTGCACAAGCTCTTCCGGCATCTTCGACAGCGGTACCGGGTAGCCGATGCGGGCCGGAACACGCAGCAGGCTTTCGGCCACGTCCAGCAATCCCGGCAGACGCGAACCGCCGCCGGTGACCACGCATCCGGCGCCCATCGCCTCCAGCACTCCGCCCTGGCGGAGGTTCTCGCGCAGCAGGTGAAAGAGCTCGCGGGCGCGCGGCTCAAGAATTTCGCTGAGCAACCGCTGCCGTACCATGCGCGGCTGGATAGCCCGGCAATTCCCTGCAACTCAATCTCGTTCAATTGCGACACCGAGGTGACGACCGCGTTGCCGTAGCGGCACTTCAGCATCTCGGCTTCCTGCACGGGAACGTGCAGGCCGACGGCAAGATCGTTGGTGAAGTGGTCGCCGCCAACAGGAATGACCGCGGTGTGCGCGACTGATCCCTCGAAGAAGACGGCCAGTTCGGTCGATCCGGCGCCGATGTCCATGACGCAGACGCCCAGTTCGCGCTCGTCTGCCGAGATGGTTGCTTCCGCTGCGGCAATCGCCTCGAAGACCGTCTCCGTCACTTCAAGGCCGGCGCGATTGGCGCAGGTGATCACGCTCTGGTACGCGCTGCGCGGAGCAGGTGGAGATGTGCAGATTCACCTCCAGGCGATTGCCCACCATGCCGACCGGATCGTGAATGCCCGGCTGCTCGTCGAGAATGAATTGCTGCGGCAGCAGGTGAATCACTTCGCGGTCGGCGAGGCAAGCGATACGGAGCGGGCGCGATCCACCGCGGCGCGAACATCTTCGCGGGTAATCTCGCGCAGGCGCGATCCCAGGGTGATGCCGCCGCGGCTGTTCACGCCGCGCACATGGGGCCCGCCAATGCCGACTACGCACTGTCTCAATGGTGCAGCGGGCGGATGCTTCCGCATGATTTGCCGCCTTGATCACGGACTTGATGGCCGGGTTGCAACTCGGCGACAAGCCTTTGCGCATGCCGCATTGCCTCGACGACTCCGTGGCCGCGATAGCGCAGCGCCCCTCGTTCAGGTCAGCCACGAGCACGCGGATTTGCGAACTGCCGGCATCGAGCACGGTGATCAGGTTTTCGACCCGCTCGCTCATTGGTGCCCAGCCTTTCGCGCCGGAACGCGTGCGCTTTCGCGGTGTGGCTTTGCGCTGCGGGATGCGCTAGCCGGCTTCGCGGCAGGCGTGGCAGCGCTTCTGTCGCCGTGGCAGGCAGGCTCATCGGTGCATCGGTTGCGAAGTCAAGATCCGTTCGTCGCCATCCGCGTGCCCTTGTCCATTTCGAGCACTACCTGGTGGTCGTAACGCAGATCCACCGAGGCCAGGTGCGGATATTGCTGTCTCCATTCCGCCAGGTGCGACTTGTAATTCTTGTAGCGGCTGAGAAACTTCTCGTCGCCAAAGTGCGCGAGAATGTCGGAGCCCTGCTCCGGCATCAGCACCTTCACGTCCTCAGGATCGGACAGGTCCACTTCGCTCAATTGCTCTGAGACCTTCTGCGCCGTCCGAATCAAGCTCCGTCACGAAACGCTGGTAGATCTTCATGCGGGCCGCCCGCGTGGAGAGCGGATCCGTCGGCGTCGATGCCGGAAATCACCGGGAACGAATAGTGCCGTTCGCGGCCATGAGCGCCGGCGCCATGCTCAGCAGGACTCCGTTGGCATCGACCAGACCAATCTCCTTGTCGCGGCGGACGAAGGCGACCGGCGTGCGCTCCACAATCGGAGACGCGAAGCTGGTTGGGCAGCAGGCGCATCACCGTCGCATGCTCCACCCACGGCAGACTGCTCCAGGTCGGCGCGGCGCTCGTCCAGCGGAACAAAGAAAACGTTGCGACCGATATCGCTGCCGAAGACCGAGAGCAGTTCCGGCCGGGTCACTTCGCTGTTGCCGAGGATCTGGATCATCGATGCGCTGTCGATGCGGAAGCGAGGATCGTGCTTGAGGAAGTCGCGCACCGCCATCCCCAGCAGGTCAGCAGCGCCAGGCCCAAGCCATGCCGAAGAAGACCGCGATGCGGACAATTCGATTCTTGGGGAGAAGGCCCTTGCGGACCAGCGACGCGACGGCGCGAGCGGAGGAATGACTCCTCCTCGCCGGGTTCACTCGTCCGTCGGCAAGGGCCGGTCTGAGACGAGCTGCTCCCAGAGCGCGCCTTGGACGATGTTGCTCGCTGGACGATAGAACTGGTCCAGCGGCTCGTCTTCCGCGAGCGCCGATGCACGGCTTGTGTATCCGTCGTTTTTTGCCACGCCCTGAGCTAGGTCGTGAGAGTCGCCAGCCTCGAATATACCCCGCTGCCGGGGCCAACTCTATCCACAATCTGGGGGCGAACCTCGATGGTATCCCCGGCGGAACCCGGGTTACTGCTGCGCGGAACCAATTTGCAATTCAATAACCTGCAGGTCCGTGTCGCGGTCGCGCAGCGTGAGCAGAATCCTGCCCGATCCATCGGCGACAAAGCTCGACCCGCCATAGGTTTGCCCGCGCCATGGCCCGTGAGTCATCTCGCCCACCAGGTCGACGCCGACGAAAGGAACCTTCAGCTCCGCGGCGCGCCGCTGCACCAGTTTCTTCAGCTCGTTGGAGTGCTCCGGCCACTCCTTGTTCTCAGCCGCCCATCCATACGGCACCAGCAGCAGGTCCGGCTTCATGCTCTTGATGCGCGCAATGTTCGCGTCCTGGAATGTATCCGCGCAGATAAGCAGCGCGATGCGGCCAAACTCCGTATCCACCACGCCGATGTCTTCCGGCCGACCCTGCGAATACGGCGGAGTCATCAGCTCCGGCAGCACATTGATCTTGCGGTGCTTCCACAGCAGCTTGCCCGACTTGTCCACCAGAATGGCCGAGTCGTAGAGCCGCTCGCCATCCTTCTCGTCCAGTCCGATTGCAATCATCAGCTTGTACTTGCGGGCAAGATCGGCGATGCGGTCGCTGTCCTTGCCGGGGATGGGGCTGGCCAGCTGATGCGCCTCGGGATTCTCCCAGCCAAGAATCACCGACTCGGGGAAGACCGCGATGTCGGCATGCGCCGCCTCCGCCGTCTGCAAGGCGTATTCAATGCGGCGGAAATTGCCCTCGCGGTCGCCATCAATCGCGAGTATCTGGCAGATCGACGACACGAACCGTCTTCGTCCCGCGCACCCCATGCGAGCGGCGATGCGATCGAGTAGTGCAAGGGCCAGTGCTGCTAGTTTCAACTTTCTGTCTCCGATCTGGTGGATCACTCAGACCCGCAATCAGGTATGAAAGCGCCTTATCAGCTTTTCCGACAGCTTGAACGCGATTGCGCTCAGCAGAATGTAAAAGATGGCGTTGATAACGGCAGCAATCCACAAAGAATAAGCATGCACATTTCCTGCGAAAGCCATTGAACCAATCAGACCCGGCAACAGCAACACGACAATGGATCTCATCCCCATCGAAATCATCGGATATGCACTTAATATGGACGAGCTCTGCATCGCAAGCGTCAGGCTTCCGAGCACACAGCCAACAAGCACAGAGAGAATCATTCGCAAAGTACGACGCATCGATTGTGCCTCACAATTGATGGGCGAGTCTACCCGCGCAGAGCATCCATCACCTTGCCGCCTAGCTGCGATACGTTGCCCGCGCCCAGCGTCAGGATCACGTCGCCCTCCCGCGCCTGCGCGACGGCCTTGCTCACAGCGTCGTCAAACGAGCCGGCATACTCCACCCCGGCGCGGCCGACGGCCTTCACCAGCGCGGCTGCGGTCACGCCCGCAATCGGCTCTTCGCTGGCGGCGTAGATATCCAGTATCTGCACCGTGTCCGCATCGTCGAATGCCGCGGCAAACTCCGGCATCAGGTCGCGGGTGCGCGTGTAGCGGTGCGGCTGAAAGATGACGTGAACCTTGCCGTAGCCGCACTCGCGGGCCGCGGCCAGCGTGGCGCGAATCTCCGTGGGATGGTGCCCGTAGTCGTCCACCACGGCCACGCCGCGCACCTTGCCCTTCCACTGGAAGCGGCGGTCAACCCCGCGATACGCTGCCAGCGCCGCGGCAATCTGCTGCGGCGGGCACTTCAAGCTGTACGGCAATCGCAATCGCCGCCGTTGCATTCAGCACGTTGTGCCGGCCCGGCACATGCAGCTCAAACGGGCCCAGCACGGCGCCTCCCACCACGACTTCAAAGCGCGAACGCACCTCTGAGGCTCCGCTTCAGCGACAGGCGTCGTCGCCGGTGCGGCCGGAAGCATGCGCATCACAAAGTCAGCCTCGGGCGAGGTTCCGTAGGTAAGACGCGCCGCTTCACGCGCGGCAAAATCGCCACCAGCTGAGGATTGTCGATGCACACGGTGCAGCTGCCGTAGAACGGCACGCGATTCATGAATTCGACGAAGGCATTCTCCACGTCGGCCATGTCGTGATAGCAGTCCATGTGCTCGCGGTCGAGATTGGTGACCACGGCGAGAATGGGAGACAGCTTCAGGAACGAGCGGTCGCTCTCGTCCGCTTCGGCCACCAGGTATTGCGACTTGCCCAGCCGCGCATTCGAGCCGAGCGCATCCACGCGTCCGCCCACCACCACCGTGGGATCGAGCCCTCCACCCGCCAGCAGCACCGCCACCATTGAGGTGGTCGTCGTCTTGCCATGCATGCCCGCGATGGCGATGCCATACTTCAGCCGCATCAGCTCGGCCAGCATCTCTGCCCGCTGGATCACGGGAATCTTGCGCGCCCGCGCCTCGATGACTTCAGGGTTCTGCTCGTTCACGGCGGAGCTGGTTACCACCACTCCCGAGCCCACCACGTTGGCCGCTGCGTGGCCTTCAAAAACGGTCGCGCCCAGCGAGGCCAGCCGGTCGGTAATCGCCGTGCGGCGCAGGTCGGAGCCGGAGACGGGATATCCAAGAGTCAGCAGGATCTCGGCAATACCGCTCATGCCGATGCCGCCGACTCCGATGAAATGCACGCGCTGTGCTTTAGCAAACATAGATGCCGGTAGAGATACGCTCCCTACTCTAACAGCGGCGATTGCCGGGCCGCCGTGACCTCGACGCAGCTCAACACCACCATGCCGACGAATCGGCCCGGTATCGACATTTCCGTATTGAAAAATCCACCGCAACAATTTCCCGGTGGCGTGTTCCTACAAGCATGGCTGCAAGCTTCAAGGCCGAAATGACAAGGCGCTTCGAAGCCGGCAACCATCGCACCTTTCCTACGGGAACGGGCGACGAAATAAAAGGGGGTTCCCATGCGTGCATTCCGTTATGCGCTTAGTGCTTTCGTTCTTGTTGCCGGGCTGGGCATCGCCGCCACTTCAGCCAACGCCGCCACACACGTTTACGTGGGCTTCGGAGCTCCCGTGTATCCGGTCTACGCAGCAGCCTATGCTCCCGCCTGCCCCGGCCCCGGCTATAACTGGGCACCGGCGTACTACGACGGCTACGGCCGCTACTATGCAGGGCGCTGGGTTGCAGCCCGCGAATGGCGCGAGCATGAGTGGCGTGAGCATCACGACCGCGACAGAGACCGGGACCGCTACGACCGCCATGACCGGGACGACCGCGACCGCCGCTAACCCCCGTCAATTCAATAGCGAGCCGGAGTCTCCGAAAGGACGCTCCGGCGTCTGCCCCACGACCGCAACTTATTTTCGAAATCGTTGTTAACTAGAATGTAGATATCCGGTATCTTGCAGTTGCCATCTTTCGGATATCGGTTTCGCAGGGCACGCTTCCCCGCAGATGGCCTCGGGGCGTGCAAGGATGGTTCACCATGCGTATGCTTCGTTCGCTCCTGGTCCTCGCGCTCTTCGCAATGCCACTGGCATTTGCTCACTCGCAGGTTGCCGTTGGTGTCGGTGTTGGAGTAGACGCTCCCGTTTACCAGGCTCCCGTTGTTGTCGATGACCCGTATGCCTACGGACCGCCTGTCTGCAGCTGGGGCTACTATCCTTACGCTCCCTACGGCTGCGCGCCCTATGGCTACTACGGACCTAGCTGGTTCATCGGCGGAATCTTCATCGGCGCCGGCCCCTGGTACGGCTGGCATGGCGGATACTACGGCCACTATCACGGCGCCTACTACGGCCATGGCAGCTACTACGGTCACGGCGGATACTATGGCCACGACGGCGGATACGGACATGGTGGCGGCAATGGGCATGGCGGCGGATATCCTGCGCGCCCGGTGCCTTACGGCGGCTCTAACGGTTATCGCAATGGATATTCATCGGGATCGGCCCGCTCTCCTTACGTGGCGCGCACTCCCGTAACCCGCAGCTTTAACCAGACGACCATGGGAGCACGCCCCAGCTACGGCGGCAACAGCTATAGCGCTCCCCGTGGAAACTACGGTGCTGGCGGTTTCAGCGGATATCGCGGCGGCGCCCCGAGCGGTGGCGGATACCACGGCGGCGGCGGTGGCTTCAGTGGTGGCGTCAGCCATGGTGGAGGCTTCAGCGGTGGTGGTGGCGGATTCCACGGCGGTGGCGGTGGTGGTGGTCATGCCGGCGGCGGACATCGCTAATACGTAATCAGCAATTAGAAAATCGGGCCCATTCCCAGCGCGGGAGTGGGCCTTTTTCTTTGCGTCTCTAGCGCCCAGCGAGCCCGCCAATCGTGTTGCAATGCCGCTGCGCCGCATCGGGATGCGCCAGCGTTCGCGCCTGCTCCCCCATCGCGCGCAGTTGCGCCGGAGCCCGCAGCAATTCCAGCAACGATTGCAGCAGACGCTCCGCGGTCATGTCCTTCTCCAGAATCATCACCGCCGCTCCAGCCTTCACCATCACCTCGGCATTCTTCCGCTGGTGATCGTCCGCCGCCGCCGCAAAGGGAACCAGCAGCGCAGGCTTGCCGGCTGCCGCCAGTTCGGCCACCGTGCTTGCACCGCTGCGCGCCAGGACAAGATCGGCCGCGGCGAACTGCGCCGGCATGTCGTCAAGAAACGGCTGCACCTGCCAGCGTCGCGGGATCGGCTCCACTCGCCGCGTACTCCGCCTGCGTCGTCTCCGCGTGGCGCGCGCCCGCCTGGTGCAGGATCGTCAGCTCCGGGAACCGCTTCGAGCAGGCGCGGCCGCGATCGCCGCCATCTTCTGGTTCAGTACGCGGCCACCCTGGCTCCCGCCAAAGACCAGCAGCCGCAGCGATCCGCTGGCGGGTCTCGGCTGCAATTGCGAAGAATTCCGCGCGCACGGGAATGCCCGTCACCTCCGCGTTGCGGAAGTACTCTGCGGCAGGCGGAAAGTTCACCGCCGCGGCGCTCACCCGCTTGCCGACCAGCCGGTTCGCAAGCCCGGGAACGGCATTCGGCTCAAAGGCCAGCGTCGGAATCCGCGAACAGAATCGCCGCCATCATCACTGGGCCGGAGGCATAGCCTCCAACGCCCACCACCACATGCGGGACGAAACTTCCGCAGCAGAGCAAAACAGCGCATCAACCCCAGCGGCAGATCGAACAGCGTGCGCAGCCGGGTCATCAGGCTGACATTCTTCAGTTGCCCCACGTGGATCAGCTCCAGCGCGATAGCCCGCCTGCGGAACCAGCTTCGTTTCCAGCCCGCGCGCCGTGCCCACAAAACGCATCTCCGCGCTGGAAGCGAGCTTCGAGTTCAGCGGCAATGGCGAGCGCCGGAATGATATGGCCGCCGGTTCCGCCGCCCGCAATCAGAACACGAAGCGCAGGTGCTTCTGTCATCGCGCTCAGTCGATCTCCCGCGTGATATTCAGCAGCACGCCGATGCTCGCCAGCATGATGAACAGCGATGTCCCGCCGGAGGAGATGAACGGCAGCGGAATGCCCTTGGTCGGCACCAGCGCCAGCACCACGCTGATGTTGAAGAAGGCCTGGATGAGAATGGTGCACGTGATGCCAAAGGCAAGAAAACGCGCGAATGGATCCTTCGAAAGAATCGCCGCGCGCAGTCCGCGATAGCCCAGACGCAACGAACAGCGCGACGATCACGAGCGCGCCGATGCAGCCCGAGTTCCTCCGCGATGTTCGCGAAGATGAAATCGGTGTGCGGCTCGGGCAGGTAGAAGAGCTTCTGCCTGCCTTCCATGTAGCCCAGACCCCTGCAGGCCGCCGGTTCCGACGGCGATGAGCGATTGAATCGTGTGAAAGCCGCTGCCCTGCGGATCGGCTTCAGGATTGAGAAATGCGAGCATGCGGGCGCGGCGCCATGGCACGCGGAAGAGCAGCCAGTAGAGAACCGGAGCGGCGGCGAGCGCGGCGTAGCCCAGGTACTTCATTTCCATCCCGGCCAGGTAGAGCATCAGCGCCGTAACACCGGCACACACCATCGCCGTGCCCAGGTCCGGCTCCTTCACGATCAGCGCGATAAAAATGAGGCTCGGCATCGCCGCCGGGATCAGCGTCTTGCGCCAATCCGTGCATGGACTGCATGCGGTTCTGCAGAAACCACGCCAGAAAAAGCACCAGCGCGGGCTTGGCAATCTCCGATGGCTGAAAGGTGAAGAAGTTGCCGAAGCGAATCCAGCGGTGCGTGGCATGCGAGTCCGGCGCAGAAGAAAGACGCCCAGCAGCAGCAGCGTACAGACCGCAACCAGCGGGAAAGACAACCTGCGGACGATTCAGCTTGCGATAGTCCATCTGCATCAGGCCGGTCATCGCCACCAGCCCAAGCACTGCCCAGAGCGCCTGCTTCATCACGAAGGTGTACGGCGAGCCGAAGCGCTCCTTCGCCATCACGGCGGAGGCGCTGAAGACCATCACCAGCCCGATCACGACCAGCAGCAGCGTTACGCAGAAGAGCCACTTATCGACGCCTACGCGTTTTGCCATACACCCAGTCTGCGCCCTTCCAGCACGATGTCTTTGAATACACGGCCCGCGATGTTCGTAGTTTTCAAATTGGTCAAAGCTGGAACACGCCGGCGCCAGCAGCACGATCTTCGCCCGGCATGCGCCGCGCTGGCAGCGTTCGCCACTGCCTGCTGCAAAGTATGCGACGACACAACATGAATCGGCACCGCGCCGCGAATTTGCGTCTCGATCTTTTCCGCCGCCGCGCCGATCGTGTAGACCGCCTTCACCCGCTCGCGCAGCAGCGGACTCAGCAGGCTGTAGTCGGAGTTCTTGTCCTTGCCGCCGAGAATCAGATGAATGTTGCCGGGGAACGACTCGATCGCCTTCGTGGTCGCGTCCACATTCGTCGCCTTGGAGTCGTTGTAGTAGTCGACTCCGTTGATGTTGGCGACAAACTCCAGCCGATGCTCGACCGCATGGAAATCCGCAACGGCCAGCCGAATCGCCAGCCGGACTCGCGCCCGCCAGCCGCGTGGCGCAGACCGCGGCCAGCACATTCTCAACGTTGTGCACGCCCTTAAGCGGAATCTCCGACAGCGGCAGAATCGTCTCCGGCTTTTCGCCCTTGCCGCCACAGAAAACAATGTTGCCGTCGTGCAAGATAAGCGCCCTGTCTCCACGCGCCTTCACGCGGCTGAACCAGAAGAGCTGAGCCGTGCTGCGCTTGGCGGCCTCTGCCGTGCGCGGATCGTCGGCGTTCAACACCAGAGCGTCCTTGGCCGTCTGCTCAAGGAAGATCCGCTCCTTCGCCAACGCGTAGTTCTCAAAGGTGCCATGACGATCGAGGTGGTCGGGCGTGATGTTCAGAATGACGGCGATCTCGGGATGAAACTGGTGCGTCGATTCCAAGCTGGAAGCTCGATACTTCGAGCACTGCCCAGCCATCGCTCGCGACTCTGCTCCACCAGCGCAATCACCGGAACGCCGATGTTGCCGCCAACTTCCACCGGCATCCCCGCGGCCTTCAGAATCTCTCCGCAGAGTGTCGTGGTCGTGGTCTTGCCGTTCGAACCGGTGATCGCCAGCGTCTTGCCCTTCAGGTAGCGCGAGGCCAGTTCCAGTTCGCCGATCACCGGCAGGCCGAATTTCTTCGACCTGCGCCAGCTCGGGAGTATCCAGCGGAACGCCCGGGCTGACGACGATCAGGTCCTGCCGGCGAAACGTCAGCAGCCCATGACCGCCCGCTTCAACCGCGATTCCCTCTTCCAGCAGCGCGGGGATCTCCTTCGCCAGCGCCTCCGCACTGCGAATGTCTGAAACCGTAACCTGCGCGCCCCGGTGGCGCAGAAACAACGCCGCCGCCAGACCGGACTTGCCCAGCCCCACCACCAAGACTTTTTTGTTCTTCAACTGCATATCCATAATGACCTGCGATTCCTGCCGCGTTACCATTCACGGCCATTCTCCCACGTAGCACGCACTCCTTACCGGAGTTTCAGCGTGGTGAGTGCAAAGAGTGCAAATATCAAGCGCGCCGATCCAGAAGCGCGCAATCACTTTCGACTCCGACCAGCCCATCAGTTCAAAGTGATGATGCAGTGGAGCCATCCTGAAGATCCGCTTCTTCCGCAGCTTGTAGCTGCCCACTTGTAAGATGACCGAAAGTCCCTCCAGCACGAAGATGCCGCCGATAAATGGCAGCAGCAACTCCTGCTTGATAATCACGGCCACCGTGCCAATCGCGCCACCCAGCGCCAGCGAGCCCACGTCACCCATAAAAATCTCCGCTGGGTGCGCGTTGTACCAGAGAAATCCAATGCTTGCGCCGACCATCGCGCCGCAGAAAATCGTCATCTCGCCCACCAGCGGCATGCGCTGCAACTCAAGATAATCCGAAAACACAACGTGGCCGCTGACGTACGTCAGAACAGTGAGGGCTCCTGCCGGCAATGATCGTGCAGCCGATCGCCAGGCCGTCCAGCCCATCGGTCGAGATTGACGGCGTTGCTCGAACCCACAATCACCAGGATCACGAAGAAGACAAACGGCAGAAACGCCAGCACTCCCAGGTGCGGAATCGACCCCAGCCAATGCCACATCAGGTCCGGCCGGATGCGCTTCACAAACGGCACCATCAGGTGCGTGGAGTAGCTGCCCTGCGTGCTGCATCAGCACCAGCACCACCGCAATCGACTACGCTCACCAGCGATCTGGTAGGCCAGCTTGGCGCGCGCCGTCAGCCCAAGATTGCGCCGGTGAATCACCTTGATGTAGTCGTCCGCAAATCCGATGGCCCCGAAGGCCAGCGTCGACACCATCACCAGCCATACGAACGGATTGCTCAGGTCAGACCACAACAGCGTCGGCAGTAGGATCGCAATGCAGATCAGAACGCCGCCCATGGTCGGCGTGCCCGCCTTCTTCTGATGATCCTTGGGGCCGTCTTCGCGAATGTACTGGCCGATCTGAAACTCGCGCAGCTTTTCAATTACGTACGGACCGATGAGTAGCGCAATCAACAACGCCGTGAGACTGGCGAAGGCAGTGCGAAACGTCAGATACCGGAAGATACGGAAGGGTCTGAAGTAGGGAAACAGCTTTTGGTAGAGCAGCCAGTAAAGCAAACTTCCTCCGGCAAAAAATGCGGTTCTTGAACCTTATGTTACAAGCGGGATGGGCTCCTCATGCTCCTTCCCGGCGTTGCACTTCTCGCTGTTCATTTACTGCCCTACTTCACTTCCTCACGCAGCACATCTCAGCGCCCGCTCCAGCCGCACCCCGCGCGACGCCTTCAGCAGCACCGCGTCCCCCGCCTTCAACTCCGATCGCAGCCATTCACCTGCCTCATCCGGCGACTCGACAAAGATCGCCTCAACCCCCGCCGCCTTCGCGCCATCGACAATATGCCGCGCATTTCCGCGCACGCCCATCACAACGTCAATGCCTGCCAGCCCCGCTTCCCTGCCGCAGGAACGGTGCATCTCCGGCGCGCCCGGCCCCAGCTCCAGCATCTCGCCCGCCACCAGGATTCTGCGCTCGGCCGGCATCGCAGCCAGCGCGCGAATCATCGATTTCAGCGCCTCGGGATTCGAGTTATAGCAATCATTGATGATGCGCGCCCCGCGAATCTCCAGCGTCTCGCCGCGCTTGTCGCCCGGCTGCATCTCCGCCAGCGCGCTCGCCGCGTCCTCCAGCGGAATCCCCGCTTCCAGACCCACCGCAATCGCAGCCAGCGCATTCGTCGACGTTGTGCCTGCCAATCAATCCCATCCGTACCGCCGCGCTCTTCCCGCTTCTGCTCACCTCAAATTGCAGCGCCGTGCCTCCGGGCTCTTCGATCGAATGCGCTCGCAGATCGGCACATGGGCCGTTGCCAAAATAGATTGCCTTGCCGGCGAAGTCGCGGCCGAACTGCGAGACGTACGCATCGTCGCAATTCAGAAACGCAACTCCATGACTCGGCAAAGATTGGATCAGCTCAAACTTGGCGCGCGCAATTCCCGGCAATGCCATCCGCAAAATTCTCTGCGTGCGCGTTGCCCACGTTGGTCACCACGCCCCACTCCGGTGCAGCGATCTGCGCCAGTGCGGCAATCTCGCCGGGATTCGACATGCCCATCTCGATCACCGCAATCTCATGCTCCGGCTGCAGGCGAAGCAGTTGCAGCGGCAGACCAAAGCCATTGTTGAGATTGCCTTGCGACTTCAAAACGTCGAAGCGGCGGCTCAACACCTGCGCGATCGCATCCTTCGTCGTGGTCTTGCCCGCGCTTCCGGTCACGCCGACAACGCGTCCGCCCCAATGCCGGCGCACCGCTGCCGCCAGCGTCTGCAGCGCGGTCAGCGGATCGCCCACGTGCATCACGACATGCTTGTGACCAATCTCGCGGAACTCATCGACGCGCGAGGAGGCAATCACCGCTGCACGAGCTCCGCGCTCGAAGACTCCCTGCACAAAGTTGTGTCCATCAAAATGCTCGCCGTGAATCGCGAAAAAAATGTCTCCCGGCGCAATCGTTCGCGAGTCGATGGAGTAGCCCGTCACCGGCCCCGCACTCAGCATGCCGTGCGCAACGAAGCAGGCCTCCGTCCAAAGCGCGATCTGGTCCAGGCTTAGATTCATTTCGCCGCCTCGCGCTCCGAAGCCCATCTCCGCCAGCGCCTCCGCGGCCACCTCTGCATCGTCGAACGGCACTACGCCCGTTGCGCAGGATCTGCTGCCTTCTCGTGCCCCTTGCCCGCCAGCAGCACAATGTCTCCCGCCTGCGCGGCCTGCAGCGCCAGGCGAATCGCGCTGCGCCCGGTCCGGTTCGACTTCGAACTTCACGCCGTCTGCTCGAGCCCCGGCAAGAATATCTTCGAGGATCGCCGCCGGCTCTTCGCTGCGCGGATTGTCCGACGTCAGCACCACGAGGTCGCTGCCTTCGCCCGCGGCCTTGCCCATCAGCGGGCGCTTAGCTGCGATCTCTGTCGCCGCCGCAACCGAAGAGCGTGATCACCCGCCCACCACTGACCTCTACAAATTCTCGCGCCAGCGCCGTCAGGTTGCGCAGCGCATCATCGGTGTGCGCGTAGTCCACCACCACCGTGAAGGGCTGCCCGCTATCCACAGTCTGGAAGCGTCCCGGCACACAAGCCAGCGCCGCCGCGCCCGCAGCCACCTGCTCCGTTGTAAGCCCGCGAGCCAGCGCCGCCGCCGCCGCCGCCAACAGGTTCTGCACATTCACCCGCCCCGTAAGCCGCGTGCGAATCTCCACCACCCCATGCGGCGACTGCATCCTGAAGCTCATGCCGTTGGGAGTCATCTCCAACTCCTCGGCGCGAAAATCCCCCTGCTGCAAGCCGTAGCCAAACACCTCAGAGCCGGCATTCCGCGCCATCTCCATCAGCCGCGCGCCATAGCTGTCTTCCGCGTTGATCACCGCCACCCGCGGCGCCGCCAACTGCGAGCCATCAAACAGCCGCGCCTTCGCAGCAAAATAATTCTCCATCGTGCGGTGGTAGTCGAGATGGTCGCGCGTCAGGTTCGTAAAGATCGCCACGTCAAATCCCAGCCCCCACACCCGCCCCTGCTTCAGCGCGTGCGACGAAACCTCCATCACTGCCTCAGTCGCGCCCGCCGCCACTCCCGCTGCGAAAAGCTCCAGCAAGTCGCGCGACTCCGGCGTCGTGTGCGGCGAGGGCCTCACCTCTCCCGCCACATGGTATTCAATGGTGCCCACCAGCACCGTCTTGCGCTCCACGGTGTTCAGCATCGCGTCCAGCAGGAACGCCGTCGTGGTCTTGCCGTTCGTCCCCGTCACGCCGCTCAGCGCCAGCTTCTTTTCGGGATGCCCAAAGAAGTTCGCCGACAACGCCGCCAGCGCGGGACGCCCATGCAGCACCTCCGCCCCAGCCACATCCACCGCCGCGCTTTCCAAATGATCAAACGCCTCGCCGGAGTCGGTCACGATCGCCGCCGCGCCCGCCGCAATCGCCTTCTTCAGATACTGATTCCCATCCGTCGTGCCGCCCTTCATCGCGACAAAAACAGAGCCCGCCCGAACACGGCGCGAATCGTACTCCACTCCGGAGATCTCCGGATTCGCTCCGCGCCGCAGCACGAATTCCACACCAGACAGCAATTCTTCGAATTTCATAGGAAAGAAAATTCTAACCGACTTGAGGCAAGTCCTTTGACACCAAAGCGGACGATGACTCCGCAGGCACGCGAACGGCAGCGGTCAGAGGACGATCAGCGAACGCAGCGCACGATCACCTGCGTGCCCACCGGCACCATCGACCCGGCTGCCGGAGCCTGCTCGCGCGCAATGCCGTTGCCGATCACCTGCACGCCCAAACCCAGCTGTCCCGCCTGCTCCACCACTTTGCGCATCGCGAGCCCCACGAACGAGGGCACCGCAACCTGCTGGCCACTCGCCACCACCACCGAGCCCTTGGCCCCCGCCGGCGCGGGCGTTGCCGGAGCTACCAGCGGCGCGCTCGGCGTCTTATCCGCTGCCGGCAATTCCTTCGCCGCCACCATCAGCTTCTCCGGCTGCGCAGTCGTCGCGCTTCCCTGCGAAGTCCCCGCCAAATCTTGCTGCTTCGGCGCCGGTGGCGTGCGCAGCGGATCGTCCGCCGGAAGATCGTTCACATCCGCGAAATACTCCGTCAAATCGCCGGTGTGTTCAGATGGAGCCTCATCCAGATCCTTGCCGGTCGCTACCACCGCACCCTGCTTCACTTCGGTGTCGTGCGGCACGCCCAGGTACTCCAGAACCTGCTGCGCCACGTCGCGGAAGACCGGCGCTGAGACAGCGGCACCGTAGTAGCTTCCTCCCGCAGTCGGCGAATCAATGATGATAGCCACGCTGATAGCCGGATTATTCACCGGCGCGAATCCCGCAAACGACGCCACGTACTTCGTCTTCGAGTAGGTGTGCGTCAACACGTCGATCTTCTGCGCGGTCCCGGTTTTGCCCGCGGACGAATATCCGTTCAGGCTCGCGGACTTGCCCGTGCCATAGAGGACAATCCCCTCCATCATCTTGCGCATCTGCGCCGCGGTCATCGTCGAGATCACCCGATGCGCCCCGTCCGGCAGCGGATCAGGCATCGCGCCATTGGGATGAAATGTCAGCGGCTTCAGATCCGGACTCCCCTTCATCGTGGACGTGCTCGCCAGCACGATGTGCGGCGGCAGATACAGCCCGCCATTGGCCAGCGTCGAAACCATCGTCACCAGTTGGATCGGAGTGACGCCCACTTCCTGTCCAATCGCGAGCGATCCGATGCTCGTCGCTCCCCAGCGCCGCGTGGGACGCACCAGCCCGCGCGTCTCCGCCGGCAGCTCAACCCCGCTGCGCGATCCAAATCCATAGCTGCGCATGTAGTTGTAGAACTTGTCCTTGCCCACGCCCATGGCCAGCTTCACCGCAGCCACATCGCTTGATTCCCACAGCGCCTTCTCCACCGTGATGCGCCCCAACCCCAGGTGCGAATCGTGAATCGTGCGACCGTAGATGGTGATCTTGCCGCCCATGCAATCGATCATGTCTTCGGGCTTCGCCACCTTCTCTTCCAGCGCCGCCGAGTAGGTCACCAGCTTGAAGGTCGAGCCGGGCTCGTACACATCGCTCACCGCGTGGTTGCGCAGCAGCTCCGTATTGGCGTGGCGAAAGTCGTTGGGGTCAAAGGTAGGCCGAATCGCCAGCGCCAGGATCTGCCCGGTATGCGGATCCTGCACCACCACCGTTCCGTTCACCGCCTTCACGCGCGCCATCGCCGCGTCCAGCGCCCTCTCCGCCATGAACTGGATATTCTCGTCGATGCTCAGGACAAGATTTTCTCCCGGCAGAGGATCGCTCGTCTCGCTACCCAGCACATGCCGCTTGGCATCGAGCGCCGTCAGCATCCTGCCCGGCGTGCCATGCAGATCATCGTCAAACTGCCGCTCCAGGCCGCCCAGGCCGGTATCGTCCACGCCCACATAACCCAGCACCTGCGCCGCAATCACGCTGTTCGGATAAAAGCGCTTGAACTCCTTCTGAAAATAAATACCCTTCAGGTTCAGCGCCCGCACCTTCTCCGCAACCGGCGGATCCAGCTTGCGTGCCACCCAGGCAAAATTCTTTGAGGCGTTCAGCCGCGCCGCGATCTGCTGCGCTGATGTGAAGTTGTCCGTCGCATCCGTGTGGACCAGGCGCGCGATGGCCGACGCCGTGGCATCCTTGTCCGTCATCTCGGACGGCACGGCATACACTGAGTCCACCTGCACCGTCACGGCTAGCTCGTGCAGATCGCGGTCGTAGAGCACGCCGCGCCGCGGAGCCACCTCAAAGGTGCGCGACTGCTGCCTGGCGGCCCGATCCACAAATTCGTGGTGCCGGATCACCTGCAGCCATACCAGCTTGCCGCAGATCATCAACACCCAGAAAAGCAGAAATCCGATGACCCCAAGAAAACGAACGCGGCGCACTGGCGCCGCTACGTCCGCCTTCACTTTGTTTTGAGAAGAGAAAGCACCCGGCTTCACTTCGGCGACCTCTCCCTAAGCGTTGTTAGCGCAGTGGCAGCGCGGGCCTTGCCTCGGCCATCACAGGAGTGTTCGCTTCGGGCGAGGAATCAGGACGAACCACCTGCCCCGGGCGCGGCGCATCCAGGCCAAGCTTGCGCGCCATGCGATCAATCCGTCCCGGATCGCAAAGCTGCGCTTCGGTCAGCCGAAGCTGCCGGTTCTGCTCCTTCAGCACTTCCATCTGCTGCTTCTCCGCTTCCACGCGATAACCGTATTCAATGGCGCTGAAGTGCTGCCATCCATAAACCATGATCAGCAGGAAGATCATCGTCATCGCCGCGGCAAATAACCGCATCTCACGCGTGCGAACGGGATCGTCCGCCTTCACCAGGCGGGAATTGTCGAGATGCTTCACAAAGAAGACTTCGGGAGTCGGCCCGCGGCGTGCGCGCTGCTGCGCAGCAAACAGCGTCTCGTTCCGCTCCGCCAAGGCCTGCGCGTTGGGACGTACCGTCTGCATCATTCCCGCTAGTACCTGTGTCGCCATCGTCGCTCTCCGCCCTGTCAGATTTCTTCAATTTCGTTTCCTCTTCAGCAATCGGACCGGGATCGCTGATTGGAGGAAGGACTTGCAAATTTGTAATCGTCTTACTTTCGCTTGGTAGTTCGGTAGGACGACCCCGGGCCCGATCTCTTCCACAACTCTTCTTCTGTTGCGAACTTCTTTTCCTGCTCGATTCTTTCGGCCGCGCGCATCTTTGCGCTGCGTGACCTCGGATTGCGATCCCTTTCCTCGTCTGTAGCCGTCAACGGCTTGCGCGTGAGGATTTCATAAATTCCCTGGCTCGCTCCTTCGCGGAGCGCGTCCTTGGCAAGCCTGTCTTCGAGAGAGTGGAAGCTGATCACCACCAGCCTTCCCCCCGGCTTCAACAGCCTCGGCGCCTGCTCCAGCAACGCCTTTATCTCGTCCAGCTCACCATTCACATGAATTCGAAGCGCCTGAAAGGTCCGCGTGGCGGGATGAATAAAATGCCGCTCGGATTTCCCCTTGTGCTTCATGGTCGGGGCGCAAGACGAAACAACTCTGGCCAATTCCGCCGTCGTTGTAATCGGCCGCGCCCTGACAATGGCTCTGGCGATTCTCCGCGACCTCCTTTCCTCTCCGAATTCGTAAATCAGGTTGGCGAGATCTTTTTCGTCAGCCTGGTTTACCACTTGTGCGGCGGTGACCCCGATGCGCGGATTCATGCGCATATCCAATGGTCCATCCGCCTGAAAGCTAAATCCTCTGTGCGCTTCCCCTAGCTGCATCGAACTGATGCCGAAGTCGGCGAGTATTCCATCCACCGATCCCGCCGCCAGCTTTTCACCGGCCGTCGAGAACTCTTCATCAATCAGCTCCACCGTGGGCATCTCAGCCCCCAGCTCCTCGGCCAGCTTCGCCAGCCGCTCCCGCGCTATCGCCATGGCCTCCGGATCGCGGTCAAAGGCAATCAGCTTGCCCCCACCCCCCAAAAGCCTTGCAATCGCGCTGGAATGACCAGCCATACCCAGCGTGGCGTCTAACATACGTGCCGCCCGGGCGCACATTCAAGTACTGGATCGCATCTTGTAAAAGAACCGGCACATGCCGCCCACTTGCTTCCGGCACATGCTCCCCCTGGGGGGCAAAATCGTCTTCGTCGTTAGAGATCAAAGCTCGCCAACGACTGCTCGTCTTCCACCGTCAGCGGATTTTCATCCATGTGCTGACGGAATGCGTCGTGGTTGGTAACTTCCAGGTAGTGCTGCATCCCGAAAACCACCACATCGCCCATCACCTTCGCTGTCTCCCGCAAAATCTGCGGAATCAACACCCTGCCCTGCGCATCGATCTCTGCCATCTGGCCGTAATAGTTCACCCGGTCCAGCAGCTTCTTCTTCGCAGGATTGAAGTTGGGGATCTTCGCCAACTTCTCTTCAATCTTTTCCCACTCCTGCAAGCGGGTAAATCTCGGCCACCCTTCCGTCCTTGCTGGTGATGTAGAACTGGGTCCCATACTGCTCGTCAATCAGGCGCTTGAACTCCGCCGGCAGCTTTAGGCGACCCTTCTCGTCCACTCGCGTTGGGTGATTTCCGCGAAACATTCAAAAAAACCTGCTTACTTCACTTCCGTCTGCGTTAGGTGCTTCCTTACTTCGCTCGGTTTACGGCCACAGATCTGGGGATCGCTAGCCATTTAGCGGAACAGGAACAGCATTCCGAAAAACATTCCAACGCCATATATCGTGACGATTGCTCCACCGCGTAGAATTTGATCGCGCATGTTCTTTGCCCCTTTCTCCCGAGTTGAGGTAGATAACGGCCGAGAAGCTGTCAGACTTGACCACTTTCGACCACTTTCGTCCACATCGTAGCGCGAACGAGAGGAGTGTCAAAGCCCAAATATCGCCATTTCCCAGCATTTGGTGGATGTTCTGTGGAAAACCCTATGGGGAGTACCGCTCAGGAAGAGGGACACTAGGAATAGTGTTAACTGCTGTGGTTCTGACCCCGCCTGCCTACTTGCGAAAATAGAGCTCTAGCGGTAGCTCTTTTGCGCTCAATACAACAGAAGTTGCAGGTTTTTTGGGGAGTCAAGCGACACGGAACACCGCGGGAAGCCTTGCTAATCCTGCGTTCGGCGTTCCAGTTCGTCCAGTTCTTCACGCATCCGCGCGTGCCGCCGCACATCGTAAACCAGGTAGCCTACGACGGCTGCATTCGTCAAAAACAGCACAATCTTGATCACCGACGCGTGCCGCGCAACCTCGAAAAGTTCCCAGGGCAGGAACGAGGCGGTGATGATGATAGTCATGTATTCAGCCCAGGCCTTCTCCAGCAGCAGACCTACGCCCTCCACCACATCAAGGATGGCGTATGAAAAAATCGCCGTGCTGATCAACCGCAGGCGATGGTCGTTGAGCAGGGCGACCTTATCGAGGATTACGTTTACAAAGTGGCTTTCAGGGTCAAAATTCAGGTCGGCGAGCCCCTTGGCGAAAAGGTCCACCACGTCCTTATGTAGCAGGTTGATCGCCCCGATCCCGATCAGAACAAAGAGGATGGCCTTCAGAAGCTTAAGAACACCAATGGCTACAATCCAGCGATTGTGGCTGCGTACTACCGGCGTTACTCTTTCGCTTCCACTCACTACAGGACTCTGCATTTTCCCCAATACGCTATTCGCCGGCCTCTTCTTCGACGGTGGCTCCTGATATACGGTAGCGCAAGGGATACTGTTCCGCATAGGCAACAGCATCTCAGCCCCAGGAAAGGACACCAATGACACTTTTGTTGCTTATTGCGCTAGCACTCGCCGCCGGCTGCAGCCTCAGCATCCAGGCCGGAGTAAATGGACGCCTCGGCGCCGAGAGCGGCCTGCCTGTCTGGGCCACCATGGCCTCATTTCTTATCGGACTAATATTCCTTCTGCCCTTCACCCTCGTCCCCCGCGTCGCCTGGCCCACGATTGAAACCATGACCGCCGTTCGCTGGTGGGCGTGGACCGGAGGCCTCATAGGCGCCGCCTACGTGCTCTCGACCATCGTGATCGCCCCTCGACTCGGAGCCGCCGTCTTCTTCTCTATCGTGATTGCCGGCCAGATCGGCATGGCGCTCCTGCTGGACCACTACGGCTGGCTGGGATTCCAGCGACACCCCATCAATGCCATGCGCTTGACCGGCGCAGTCCTCATGATCGCCGGAGTAGTCCTGGTGCGCCGCTTCTAGCTTGGTGTCTCAGAAATAATTGGTATGCGTTGTCATCCCGACCGGAGCGAAACGCCGCGGAGGGACCTGCGGCATCCCCGCTCCTGCTGTGAACTTGGCTGCAGGTTGCACTCACTACGAGACTGGGCAGCGCTAGGGTGAACGCGGGCTCTGGCCCGAGGGCAGTGCATGGCCCCATTTCCATCCCGCTATCAGAACCGCTGATTTTGGCCAGCGTACCAATAACCGCGCTCCATCTTCCGCTCCTTTCCTGTTTCCCCACGCTCTCATCCCTGTGCGCGCAAACGTATGTGCCGGTCGTCAGCAATCCATTCGTCGAAACGGGACGTACTACCAACGCGCCACAACTGAAAGGAATCTGAATGAAGAAGACATTGGTAGCAGTTCTGATGGCCGCAGCCATTGGCATGACCTCGATAGCTGCCTCCGCGCAAATGGGAGAGACGAAGGACCCCATGGTCGGCGGAGCCGAGATGTACCCCACGAAGAACATCATTGAGAACGCGGTCAACTCCAAGGACCACACCACGCTCGTGGCAGCAGTCAAGGCCGCGGGGCTGGTGGACACCTTGTCCGGCCCCGGGCCCTTCACCGTCTTCGCACCCACCAATGAGGCCTTTGCCAAGCTCCCAGCCGGCACGGTCGAAACTCTGCTCAAGCCAGAAAATAAGGCCACGTTGGTCAAGATCCTCACCTACCATGTCGTGGCCGGCACTGTGACGGCCCAGGAACTGCTGGCCAAGATCAAGGCTGGCGGCGGCAAGGCGACTCTGACCACCGTCAGTGGCGGCACGCTGACCGCAACCACCAAGGGAGGCAAGGTCATGCTGACCGACGAGAAGGGTGGAATGGCAACCGTGACGATTGCAAATGTGATGCAGTCAAACGGCGTGATCCACGTCATCAACGCAGTTCTCCTGCCCAATTAGGGCTACCCATGGGGGAAGGGCGCCTGCGGGCGCCTTTCAACCGTTCGCCATCCTTGAGGTTCGCTCCGTCGCATGCGCCATCGTTTTCATGGACAGCAGTGGTTAGCATTCCCCGTAGAGCGCGTCTTTGCCTTCTTCGCTAACCCGGCCAACCTCCCGCGATTGATGCCTAGCTGGCAAAAAGCCCGGGTGGACGAATCGAAGTCTCGTGGCGCCTCCAGCCCTCGCCGGCGAGGCGGTTGCGGCGGGTACAGGATCGCGCGTCACCATCAGCTTTCGCCCTGTGCCGCTACTTCCTTTGCGCGTGCCGTGGGATGCGGTGATTGTCGACTTCGAATGGAATCGAACCTTCTGCGATGAGCAGCGACCGCGTGGCCCATTTCACTACTGGCGTCACCGCCATTCGCTCACCCCGGAGGCGCAGGCCGGTATCGCGGGCACGCGCGTCGATGACGATGTGGAGTATGAATTGCCCTTGGGAGTGCTCGGAGATACCGCGAACCGCATCTTTGTTGCCCGCCAGATCCGCGCCATCTTTGACTTCCGCCAGAAGCGCCTCGCGGAGCTGTTAGATTCGGCCGAATCCGCTTAGCGGCTGGGTATCACAGCGTGCCGCGGCGGAAACTTCGCCAGCAGCGGCGTCAGGCGTTCCAGGGCTGCTTCCACACTCAGCCCGTGCCGGGCGCGCAACTGGTCCGGCTTGCCGTGTTCAATGAACTGGTCCGGCCAGCCCACCCTGACCACGGGAACCTCAAGCTGCATCTCGTTCAAAGCCTCGATCACCGCGCTGCCAAATCCGCCCATCAGCACATGATCTTCAAACGTAACGATGGCAGTTACCTTGTGCGCATACTTCGCCAGCGTTTCCCGGTCCAGCGGTTTTACGAAGCGCGGATTGATGACCGCGGCCGAGAATCCCTTGGCCTCCAGCGACTGGCCCAGCTCAACCGCCAGAGGAAGCATGCCTCCCAGCCCGAAGATCGCAATCTCGTCGCCGTCGGAGATCACCTCGGCCTTGCCTATCTCCAATGCCACCGGCTGCTCCTTCACCGCGGTACCCGGCCCAATGCCTCTCGGATAGCGGATGGCGCACGGCCCCGGCTGCAGCATGGCGGTATACATCATGTCCGCCAGCTCGTCCTCATCCTTCGGGTCCATGTGGATGATGTTGGGAATGCCGCGCAGGTACGAAATGTCGAACAGTCCGTGATGGGTGGCACCGTCATCGCCTGACAGCCCGCCGCGATCCATGCAGAAGACCACCGGCAGATTCTGCAGGCAAACGTCGTGCACGATGGGATCGAATGCCCGCTGCAGAAACGTCGAGTAGATGGCGCAGAACGGCTTGTAGCCCTTGGTCGCCATGCCCGCCGCGAAGATCACTGCATGCTCCTCCGCAATGCCCACGTCAAAATAGCGCTTGGGATGATGCGGCCGGAAGAGATCCAGCGCGGTGCCGTTCGGCATTGCCGCCGTAATCGCCACAACCTTTTCGTTCCCGTTCGCCAGCTTCACCAGCGTCTCGGCAAATACCTCGGAGTAGGTGCGCTGCCCTGTTGGCTTCGTCTCGCCCGTCTCGGGATCGTACGGCCCCAGACCATGAAACTTCTTCTGCTTGTCCAGCGCCGGCTGGAAGCCGCGTCCCTTCTGCGTAATCGCGTGCAGCAGCACGGGACGGTCCTGCGTCTTCAGAAACTTCAGACTCTCGATCATCAGGCCAATATTGTGCCCGTCCAGCGGCCCGTAATACGTCAGGCCAAACTCCTCGAAGAGCATCGAGGGCCACAGCATGCCCTTGGCCGCTTCTTCCGCCTTGCGCACCACGTTCACGGCCGTCTTGCCGGCCACGCGCTCCAGCAGCTTTCCCGCGCTCTCATGCAGATTCTTGTAGCGCTCGTTGGTCACGATCTTGTGCAGATAGCTCGCCATCGCGCCCACGTTGCGATCGATCGACCATTCGTTGTCGTTCAGGATCACGATGAATCTCTTGGTGCACTCGCCAATATTATTCAGCGCCTCGTAAGCGATGCCGTTAGTGAAAGCGGCGTCCCCGGCAAAGGCGATCACGTGCTCCTTGGTCCCCGCCATATCGCGCGCCACGGCCATGCCCAGGGCCGCCGATAGCGCCGTTCCCGCGTGTCCCGCACCAAAAGCGTCGTGCGCACTCTCGCTGCGCATCATGAAGCCGTTCAGCCCGCCCGGCGTCCGAATGGTATCGAACCTATCCCTGCGCCCGGTCAGCAGCTTGTGCACGTAGGTCTGGTGGCTGACGTCAAAAACAAATTTGTCTGTAGGGGTATCGAAGACGTAGTGCATCGCCAGCGTCAGTTCCACGACGCCCAGATTCGGTCCAAGATGCCCGCCCGTCTTCGACAGGACCAGGATCATCCGCTCCCGAATCTCCTGCGCCAGCGCCTCCAACTGCGTAATGGAGAGGCTCTTGATGTCCGCCGGCGAGTTGATCTGGTCCAGTAGATTCGGCATGGTTAGAGACTGCTATTGGTACAACGGCAAGCAGGCATTTCCCAATCTCCCCCGCTCGCCATGTCACACATCCCTTTGACGTAAAGCCTCAGCCATCGAGTATATCAAGTTGCACAGCCCGAAAAGCCATGCTGCTCCGGCCCGCCCCACCACATCGCCTTTAGCCAATCCGCATCAATCTTCCAGCGCCGCAACCACCGCCGGCGACGGCGTCTCCGACTCAAAGACGCCTTCCCACTTTGCGATCACCACACTTGCCAGGCAATTGCCCACCACATTAATTGACGTCCTACCCATATCCATTACCGCGTCGATGCCCAGGATCAGGAAAATCGGCTCCACCGGAAGATGAAACGTAGCCGCCGTTGCCAGCAGCACCACCAGAGTCGCCCGGGGCACGCCCGCCACTCCCTTGCTGGTAAGCATCAAGGTGGCGACCATCATCAACTGCGCTCCCCAGCCCATTTGGATGCCCGCCGCCTGCGCCACGAAGACCGACGCCAGCGCAAGATACAGCGTCGAGCCATCCAGGTTGAAGCTGTAGCCCGCCGGAATCACGAAGCTCACGATGCGGCGCGGCACGCCCAGCGCCTCCATCTCCTCCATCGCGCGCGGCAGTGCCGCTTCTGAAGTGCTGGTGGCAAACGCAATCGTCGCCGGCTCCGCCACCGCCCGCAGAAAACGGCGCACAGGAACCCTCGCCAGCAGCGCCACCGGCAGCAGCACCAGCACGGCGAACGCCGCCAGCGCTACATAAAGAGTCAGCAGCAGCTTGCCCAGGTTCACCATCACGCCCAGCCCCGAGTGCCCCACGGTGTAAGCCAGCGCCGCCCCCACCCCTATCGGCGCAAAATACATCACTATATTGGTGAACCGAAACATCGTCTCGGTCAGCGATTCGGCCAGCTTCAGCAGCGGAGCGCGCTTCTCCTCCGGCAACCGCCCCAGCGCCAGCCCAAAGATCACCGCGAAAACCGCCACCTGCAGAATCTGGTTATCTGCCACAGCCTTGGCAATGTTTTCAGGAAAGACATGCAGCAGGAACTGCTCCCACCCCGGCTGCTCCACCGGCGGCAACACAGGCCCCTGCCCTGCCACCGCCCGCGGCGAAACCGTCAGACCCACCCCGGCCCTGCTGATGTTGATCGCCGCCAGCCCAATAAACAGCGCCAGCGTCGTGAGCACCTCAAAGTAGATCAGCGACTTTATCCCGATCCGGCCAATCCCCTTCGAACTGCCGTGCGCCGCCACGCCCGTGATCAGCGATCCCAGGATCAGCGGCGCTACGATCGTCTTCACCAGGCGCAGAAAAATATCGCTCAGTACGCGCAGATGCACCGCGATCGCAGGCGCATCCAGGCCAACCTCGATGCCCACCAGCATCGCCCAGAAGATCCACACCGTCAGCGACCGCCGCCGCCAGCAGAGCGCCGCCAGCAATCCCAGCGCGAACATGCGGACGATCACCGCTCCCAGCGCACGCGGCTCCCCATGCCTCAGCACCGGCAACAGCACCCCAGCCGCGAAGAGCCCCACACCGCCCAGTATCAGCAGCATCGAAACACTCGAGTTCTTTGGCCTCGCGCTCAATTCCCCAGGCAGCATCGTCACACCAGCCTAACGGAACAACACTCTTTGCCGACAGAAATCCACAGCCCCGATGCCCGCGCGGAAAATGATCTAGCATAGGGTTGATCTTTTCTCGGGACACGTAACGTGACGAAATCCGCCCTGATCCAAATCGCTTCTATCGCCGTATTCGCCCTGGCATCGGCCCACTGCCTCCCTGCCCAGATCCTCGATCCGCTCGCAAAGCCCGCATCCTCTGCCCAGTTCACTGACCCCTCGGAGAATCCCGGCCGCGCCTTCCTCTTCGATCTTGAAGCAAAGTTTGCCAAGGCGACTGCGGAAGGCGGAGGCACAGCCTTCGCGTCATTTTTTGCCGAGGACGCCGTTGCGCTTTCAAATGGCAAAGCCCCCGTCACTGGCCACGCGGCCATTGCCAAAGGCGCTACCTGGTCCCCAAAGGACTATCAACTGACATGGACGCCGACGGCTGGACAAATGGCGCCCTCCAGCGACATGGGTTTCACCTGGGGTCACTATGAAGGTACCGCCAAAGATCGCAACGGAAACCCCGTCGTCACCAAGGGCCGCTATATGACCATATGGCGCAAGCAGCCCGACGGCACATGGAAGGTCGTTCTCGACTCCAGCAACGACGAGCCTCCCGATGCCGGCGATTGCTGCAAAATTCCGTAGCATTTTGAGACAGTTCAGCCGATAGTCACCCCTCCTTAATGACCTTCCCGCCCGCAGGTAACGCGGCTGCGATCACCTATGTGGGATGGGAATAAATCACGAATGGTTCTAAGGTTGCACAATGCAGAGCGCTGCCCTTTGCAACAATGCAGATAGAGGATCGAATCGGGCCCCGAATGTCCCTTGACCCAACGGTTGTGCAGCGCGAAGAAGCCGAACGGCTGAAGTCTCTGCTGCAATATGAAGCCCTCGACAGCCCCCCTGACCCAGCGCTCGACGACCTCGCGCGCCTGGCAGCGGATATCTGTCGCGGCCCATATGCCTACATCGGCTTCATCGACGCCAATCGCGTCTGGTTCAAGGCACGCTTCGGCTTCGACGAGCGCGAGCAGCCCCGCGCCGCCTCCGCCTGCCAGTTCCTTTTGCAGGACCCCAAGCCTCTGCTCATCGCAGACGCCCGTTCCGACGCGCGCTTTCCACCGCGCGGCATTGCCCTCGGTCCTAACCTCGTTTGCCGCTCCTACGTTGGCGCGCCCATCTTTTCCTCCTCGGGTTATGTCATCGGCACCATCGCGGTCCTCTCTCCCGATGCGAATGCATTCACCGGGCACCAGGCCGCCATGCTGCAGATACTCGCCGCGCAGGTGGTCACGCGCGTCGAACTTCAAGCCCGCGTACGCATACAGGAGCGCGGAGTACGCGCCCGCCAGCGAATTGAGCAGGCTCTCACCGTAGAACGCAACTTCGTCTCTGCCGTACTGGACACTATCAGCGCCTTGGTTCTCGTTCTTGATACGGGCGGACGCATCGTCCGCTTCAACCGCGCCTGCGAGAAGGTCTCCGGCTATACCTTCGGAGAACTCGTCGGCCGCTCCTTCCCGGAGGAGCTCTTCATGGCACAGGAGCGCGCCTACGCCATGCAGATGATCGAAGAAGCACGGGGAGGCAAGCTCGTCGGCCACTACGAAATCCACTGGCTGCCGCGAGCCGGCCGCAAGCGCCGCATCGCCTGGACCGCCACTCCCCTCACCAACGCGGAAGGGGAAGTCAACTTCATCATCACCACCGGCGTCGACATCACCGAGCAACGTGAAGCCGAGATCGCCCTGCGCTCCAGCGAGACCCGTTACCGCCAGCTATTTGAGGGCGGCCTCGCCATGGTCTGCACCCACGATATGAAGGGCCGCATCCTGACCCTCAATCCCTATGCCGCCCACGGCATCGGCTACACCGTCGAAGAACTCGTCGGCAAGCCCCTCGTTGACCTTATCCCGGAAAAGCATCGCGCCACCTTCCAGCAATACCTGGCCACCATCCAGGCAAATCAGGAAGACAAGGGCCTCCTCTATCTCCGCCGCAAGCATGGCGGCGAATGCGTCATGGCCTACAGCAACAAGCTCATCCAGTTGCCGGATGCAGAGCCCTTCGTCCTCAGCCACGGCTTCGACATTACCGAGAAGACCTACGCCGAGGAAAAGCTCCACACCCTGATGCGCCAGCGCGAATCCATTCTCGAATCCGTAGGCGACGGCATCTATGGCATGGACATGGACGGCAACCTGACCTTCCTCAATCCCAGCGCCGCCAACATGCTCGGCTACGACGCGGATGAGATCCTCGGCAGCAACATGCACAACCTGGCCCACCACAGCCATGCCGACGGCAGCCCCTACTCCGCGCACGATTGCCCCATCGACAACAGCTTGCAGCTTGACGCACCTATCCGCGTGCGCGACGAGGTCTACTGGCGCAAGGATGGCACCAGCTTCCCTGTTGAATACGTAGCCTGCCCGCTCATCGATGGCGGCCGTACCACCGGCATCGTCGTCGCCTTCCAGGACGTGACCGAGCGCAAGCGCCTTGAGCAGATGAAAGATGAGTTCATCTCCACCGTCAGCCATGAGCTGCGCACGCCTCTCACTTCGCTGCGCGCCGCTCTTGGCCTCATCGCTGGTGGCGTGCTCGAAGGACGCCCCGAAAAAGCCGCGCAGATGATGGACATGGCCGTAGGAAATTGCGACCGCCTCACCCGCCTGGTCAACGACATCCTCGACTTCGAACGCATCGGCAGCGGCAGGCTGAATCTCAACTGCGCCCTTCATCCCGCCGGCGACCTGCTGCAGCGATCCGTCGAAGTCATGCAGGCCTCGGCCACCAAGGCCGGCGTGCGCTTCCGCATGGAGGCCGATCCCGTCGAGGTCTGGGCAGACGCTGACCGCATCCTGCAAACCCTCACCAACCTCATCGGAAACTCGATCAAGTTCTCTGAGCCCGGCGGCGAGATCCGCCTTCACGCCGGCCTCAACAACGATCAGCAGGTGCAGATCGAGGTCCACGACCAGGGACGCGGCATCCCCGCCGACAAGCTCGACATCATCTTCGAGCGCTTCCAGCAGGTCGACGCATCCGATTCCCGCGCCATGGGCGGAACCGGCCTCGGACTCGCCATCTGCCGCAGCATCATCGCCGAACACGGTGGCAGAATCTGGGCCGAAAGCACTCCCGGAAAAGGAAGCTCATTCTACGTCACCCTTCCCGCCGCCCACCTCGCAGACACCAACGGCCACTCCCGCTCGTAAAAGCGCAGCATTCTTTAGCCAGGCTCGCGAGCCTTTCCGCTGACTCGCTAACTTGCCGACCTGCTAACTTGCTGTCTTTGGGCAACCGCGTACGTCAACTCGACAAAACCATTCTTGTAAGCGACAACGTTCTTCAAATCCAACCTCTGCTCCTTCAGCAATCCACCGAACAGCCGCAGACCATCCCCCAACATCACAGGAGCCACGGTCAACACGATCTCATCCACCAGGCCAAGCTCAAGAAATCGCTGACATAACATCGCCCCACCCACCAGCCAGATATTCTTGAACCGAGTCGCAAGTTTCCCGTGAACCAGCGCCTCCAGGTCCCCCGAATAAAATTCGACGTTCGCCTTCGCCTGCGGCCACTCCCTCCCCGTCACCACCACCGTGGGAGTATCCCCATACGGCCAGCCCAGTTCCAGCGCAAGCTCATACGTGCGCGACCCCATCACGTAGCAATCAATGCCCTTCACAAACGCCGCCGCCTCTTCCTCCGAAATCGAAACCCCAGCCTCGTAGACGCTCTCTACCTCCAGCCACCCGACGCTGTTGTCCCTCCTCGCGATAAACCCATCCAGGCTCGCAACCACGTGCATGGTCACCCTCGATCCCGTCCCATTTCCTTCGCCCGCCATGATCCTTCCTCGCCACCACATCTTATGACGACCCGCGCCAGAAATTCTCCGCCCCACTTGACTTCCCTCTAAAACTGCAGACACACTCCCATGCAGCTATTTACAGTGGAACTATGACCAAAATCTCCAAGGTCGACCTGGTCGGTGTCGGGCTCAACGCCACTGACACCCTCATCAACGTGGCGCAATATCCCGCGCTCGGATCCAAGGTCGAGTTCAGCAACGCCAAAGTCCTCCCCGGCGGACAGGTCGCCACCACCGTCGTCGCCTGCCAGCAGTGGGGCATGGCCACCCGCTACATCGGCAAGCTGGGAGACGACAGCGCCTCGCGCCTCCATGCCCGCGCCTTCGCCGATGCAGGAGTCCTCACCGAAATCATCACTGTCCCTGACTGCTCCAGCCGCCAGTCCATCATCCTCGTCGATGGCGAGGGCGAGCGCACCGTCCTATGGAAGAAAGATGAGCGGCTCGACCTTCCCGCCTCCGAGCTCAATCGCGAATGGATCGTCAACGCCCGCGCCCTCCACGTCGACGGCTACGACACCGCTGCAGCCACCGTCGCCGCCACCTGGGCCCGCGCTGCCGGAATACCCGTCATCGCCGATCTCGACGAACTCTACCCCGGCGTCGAAGAGCTGATCGCGAACATCGACTACCTCATCGTCAGCCGCGATTTTCCCTGCCGCCTTATGGGCGAGCCCGACCTGGAGACTGCCCTGCGCATGATCGAGCGCCGCTATCGCTGCCGCCTCGCCGCCGCCACTCTCGGCCCCGACGGCGTGCTCGCATGGGACGGCCGCCAATTCCACTACACTCCCGCTTATCGCGTGCCCGTAGTCGACACCACCGGCGCGGGAGACATCTTCCACGCAGGTTTCATCTACGGATTGATGCAGGGCTGGCCCGTCGAGCGCCAACTCGACTTCGCCTGCGCCGCCGCCGCCCTCAACTGCATGGCAGTAGGCGCAAGAGGCGGCATCCAACCCCTCGATAAAATCGAAGCCCTGATGTCCACCGGCACCCACTACCCGACCGCCTTCTACGAAAGAGTTCGAAGCGTCTAGGTTCCGCGCATCAGGATAAACGGGTGCCCTCGACAAATCGCACAGCTCGACGGCACGCATCCGAAGACACCTACGAGAACCCCACATCTCAGAGCGACTTGGCGGAAATGGAGCAAGTTGTTAGGCGAAACACCTCGTGAATTCTGGAGAACTGGTTCGCCGCAAATGCTGTTAACGTGCATCTCTTCCGTCGGAGGCCACCCATAGGGGCTCGAGGCGCTGGGCGAGAAGTTACGCCAAGACGACTCCCGCATTATCGTGTGGAGATGGCCAGGGCTAAGATCCGAGCCTTGGTACCGTGCAAGGGTTTCGCCGAAACCCTGGAGCGAAATCCACCTTGTGGAGATGGGCGAACCGGGGGTCGTTGAAGAGACGGCATCGCGAGAACACGTCCTCGAAGGAGCTGCCAATCTCCAGTGAAATACTCTACGCGGCAGCCGTCATAAGCCAAAGGAGTGGGATTTTCAAGTTGAGGATCGACGGATGACTTGGATGAGACCTATCTGCCTGACGCTGATCGGCGTGGAAGTTCGTTCTGCTTCGGTTATCCAGATGGTCTTCGCGAAATCCTGCTAACCAGCCCTGACCTTGGCCTCCATGGAACCGATGGACCAATCACGCTGCAGGCGGCCGCTATCGTCTTAGAAGGCGTCTTGCGGTGAGGAGTCGCTGTTGCAAGATGTGGACGAGTTCAATCAGTATCCAGTATGGAACTTCCCACGCGTTTTCGGATCAACAAAGGCCAATCACGATGCTGAAAATGGCCGTTGGTGGATGACCCAGATCTCAATCTCATAATTCTGCCTCGGCAAAACTCCGGCCGGTGGCCCGACTCACAACCAAAAGAAAATCCCCTGTAAGGCCGATGTCTCGAGGACCACGTTTCGGTAAAAAGGATGCTCGTGAGACTAGACGCAAGATATGGCCAATGGGAAACGAATCACATATCGTACCGCTCTTGAGGTGAGAGGATAGCAACCCCGGAATCCGGAGAGAAAAATGCTGAAAGTTAAACTTGCTCGACGACGCAGCCAAGGCCCCCACAGTCGCCCATCCCGGCGAAGATCTTGCCTACGACCTCTACGCGCTCGCCGACCAGCCCCTCACTCCCGGAACCGTCTACAAAATCCGCACCGGCATCGCCGTCGATGGCGGCGGACTCGGCTTCCTCATCCGCGACCGCTCCTCCATGGCCGCGGCCGGCATCCTCACCCACGGCGGCGTCATCGATCCCGGATACCGCGGCGAGATCCTCGTCCTCCTCTCCGCCATGCACCCCGGCTCGGTCATCAAGAAACACGACCGCATCGCCCAGATGATTCCCATCCACTCCCTCACCGGCGAAGTGGAAATCGTCGACACCCTCTCCGAAGCCGCCCGCGGCGAAAAAGGCTTCGGCTCCTCCGGCCGCTGACGACCAGCCTCCAGTAACCCTTCAAAATCGCGACATTGCCGCTGCCCTTGTGACAGCCAGCACACATGCATGTTCATTTGCTGGCGAGCAGGAACGGCGCAAACCGCCGCTCCGTAATTCCCCTCAGTGCAGCTTCAAGCCCAGGCGCGGACTGCCGACAAATGACGAGGGGGCCAGAATGACAATTTCGAATCGTGCCATCACAAAAATCTTCGTGAGCCTGGCAATTCTGCTGAGCTTTGCGATCACCTCGCCGTGCCAGGACATCGGCGCCAAGGCTGACCAGTACCTGACCACGTGGGCCAATCAGGGGCGCTTCTCCGGAGCCGTTCTCATTGCCAAGGATGGCAAGATCCTTCTGCGCAAAGGCTACGGCATGGCCAACTACGAGCTCAACGTCCCGAACAATGCCGACATGGTCTTTCGCATCGGGTCCATCACGAAGTTGTTTACCGCATTCAGCATTCTGCAACTGGAAGAGAAAGGCTTGCTCAGCGTCAACGATCCGGTAGTCAAGTACATCCCTGAGCTACCCGATGCGTGGAACACCATCACCATCCACCAGTTGCTCTGCCATAAATCCGGCATTCCCGATTTCATGAGCGCCAAGGCGTACAACGATCTCAACGACAGCCGCCATGTTGAGAACGCCGTCAAGGAGTATGCCGACAAGCCGCTCCTCAACAAACCCGGCGAAACTCTGCGCTACAGCAACTCGGGCTACATCCTGCTGGGCCGCATCATTGAAAAGGTAAGTGGCAAAACCTACGAGCAATATCTTGACGACAACATCCTCCGCCCCGCGGGAATGACCCATACTGCCTTTGACCACGCGGCGAACGTGGTGCCCGATCGCGCCAGTGGTTATCGATGGGACGGCGAAACAATCATCAATGCATCCTTTGGCGATCCGGCCTCTCCTGCTTCTGCAGGAGCGCTGCGCTCCACCGTGGACGATATGTATCGCTTCGATCGCGCTCTCAAATCCGGCAAGCTGTTCAGCCCCGCCATCACCGCCAAGGCATGGACTGCCTATGCGCATTGGACCGCGCCGCCTCCCTTCGACATCGACGCTGAATATGGCTATGGATGGATGATGGGCCAGGAATTCGGCCATCGCTATGTCGGTCATGGCGGATGGGTGAACGGCTTTGTCTCCCAGTTCAACCGCTACCCGGATGACGACGCCGTCATTATCGTGTTGTGGAACTTCGAAACCGTAAACAACATGCAGGTCAGCAAAGATCTGGCTGCAATCATCTTCGGAGCAAAGTACGACGTTCCGCATCTGCGTCCAATCGTGCATCCCACGACGCAAACCTTGTCGCGCTACGTGGGCGAGTATCACGTAGGCCCCGTCATCGCACAGGTCTCACTGCGCAATGGAAGACTCTACTTCCTCGCCACCGGTCAGCCAAATCCTTACGGGCTCATAGCTGTTTCCGATACCGAGTTCTACTGCAACGACGCCTCTTCCGAAATCCGCTTTGTCTCAGACGAGAAGGGCAACGTGAACCAGATGATGGTCAGGATGGGAGGCCGAGACATTCCCGTAGACCGAGTAGTCCCCGAAGCAAAACCGGGCGACTGAGCTCCCTCGGGGTCCCGGTCTCTCTATCTCCATCGTCAATCCAGCTACCGCCCCGGCCGCAACTACGCAAGCTTCAACAGGTAGCACACCGACGTATTCGCTAAAAGCGCACGACTGGTGCTAGACTTCCGGCCTGCTGTTCAACCTGTAACGGAGTTGCGTGTAAGGAGGCAACATGGGTAATGACGACGTAGCCAACAGTGAGGCTTTGGATACTTCTGAAGGCTCAGATTCGCCGGTTTACAAAGATGCCGACTGGAAATTCGTCGGCGACAAAGGCTGGGCAAGCCCCCCAGCACCATTGGACCAGCCAATTGACCAAGCTCCTCAAATCGGCCGACAGCTGTCGGTGGGCGGCATGAGCATCGACCCTCTAGGCCACGTCTCTTCACAAAGCGTGAACATAAACACGATCGCAAACCCGCAGATTGGTCTGCGGGCGGCTTTTACTCTGAAGGCAGGGAGAGATGCGACGGACAATACCGGACACTCGTTCCGGCTGGTGGAGAAAATCTTTAGCGTATCCCTGCAAAGCACCAACATCGTACCAAGACCTGAGACAACCGAGCCTGCCAGTAAGGACGGGCCGGGCCACACCGGATGGTACGTCGACATCATCGATGTGGAGATGTACTTCGACCAGGATGTGGAAGGGTTGGAACTGGTGAGTTCTGCGCCGCCTACCACTTCGTTGACGGGCACCATCGAAAGCTCGGTTTCCCGCACATTGTCTGGCGGTTTCTTTGGCGAGACTGTAACGGGCAGCTTGAGTCAGACGTGGACGAGCGCGTTTTCCTACTCACTCCAGGATTTCGGAACGGTCAATAACTCCACAGAAACAAAATT
The DNA here is from genome assembly GCA_963849505.1 of uncultured Acidobacteriaceae bacterium. Classification (GTDB taxonomy): domain Bacteria; phylum Acidobacteriota; class Terriglobia; order Terriglobales; family Acidobacteriaceae; genus JANXZS01. The sequence continues at coordinate 225,445 of CAWKHY010000006.1, forward strand.
GGTCGAGCGCGTCATGATGCAAATCAGCAAAGGTGGCGCGTATGAGAAACCAGAGGACCTGGTCGGTCCTTGGGAGATGGTGGGCTATCTGGACTCTCACCATACTTTGTTTGAACTGCCGCCGAAGGCAATCAGCCATCTGGATCTCGGTTGCCAGGGCCTATGGGTAGTGCCGGGCGAAACGCGCGTGTCTGTTCCTTTCGTCATCAAGATTACGCCGCGCTTTGTAAACATTCAGTTTCGGCAGAGGCTGCCGTCCGATCCTGGGACGGACACTTGGTTATGGGCTGTTGAAACAGCAAATCCCACGTTTACCTGGCGCCTGAACGTGGACTTCTCCAGCGTGGGGTACTCGTCCAAATGAATTTTCCTGCAACCTGGCAAGAGTTCAAAGACTACGTCCAGCAAATGTCCGGCCCGCCTAATTCAGACGGCGCTAGGATCGACTTCACCCACGACGGACAGGGTAACTCCGTCGAGCCGTGGTACACCGCACACATCACGCGTGAGGAAATCAAACCGGATGGGAGAGGGTTCTCGCGGAGTTCGTTTCAGACCGACGTCCAGTTCTCCTCCGCCCGGGTAGGGTCGTACAACGAAGTCGAATTAGTGGCTGCAAACGAGTGCCGATTAAAAGCCGATAGTGTGCGAGCGGCCTGCAAAGCGTTGAATATTCCGGTCCCTGATGCCGACCTGCAGCCCAGGCAAATCGCATCCTCTGATCCGATATCCGGCGACCGTCGCGTTGAAACGATCGATCCCGACACAGGAGAAACTACCCTGGTGGAGTTCTTCGACGGCACTACCGGGACCCTGGTGCAGCGCGAAACCGTGGAGGGCGGCGCGGTGACATTGCTGGAGACTTTCGACAAGGATACGGGCGATGCTCTGAAGTCAGTAGTCGACCCCGAACCCGGCGAGGGCCGCTAACTGCAACGGACGCACATCGGAAGAACCCGGGGCTGACATCAGCGCAGCCCCGCCCAGCTGGCTGGCCTGATCCACAGCCTGACCCAGAGCCCCCATAGATCAAGCGCCCCCCTCACGCCTCCGCCGGCGCCACTGACGCCCGCCAAAACGATTTATTTCATCCTTTTTGTGCAGGTTTGGCTTGCAAAAGCCCTTGTGCAAGGCTCATCCTTGCCTCGGCTTCTGCAGAAGCCATTCTCTGGACCCTTTCCAATCACAGGAGAAAACGTAAATGAAGATCAAGCACGTGCTTTTCTCTATGATCCTCGCAAGCGCCTCAGTCATAGCCTCAGCTCAAAGTCCGTTTGACGGCACCTGGGCTATGAACCAGAGCAAGAGTCAGTTGGCCGGCGATACCATGACCTTCGCATCGGCCAGTGATGGGATGTTGAAGTACACAGATTCCGTTCAGAGTTACACATTCAAACCTGACGGCACCGAGTTCAAAACACCGCTCGGACGCGAACGCACCTTCAAGATGGTGAATCCGACCACATACGAAACCACCACGAAGATGAACGGAGCTGTGATCGGCAGCAGCACCTGGAAGCTAAGCATTCAGGACAGACGCCTGACCATTGACTTCAAAGAGATCAAGGCGAATGGCGAGACTTCCCACGACACAGCCGTCTACGAACGCATCGCCGGAAACAGCGGTGCCGGTCTTGTAGGTAAGTGGAAGAGTAAACAGGTGCAGATCGGCTCGCCAGACACCCTGACCATAGCCTCCTCCGGCGCGGATAACGTCACATTCTCCATCGCTTCGCAAAAGATAACCTGCAACGGAAAGTGGGACGGCAATGAGTACCCGATTACCGGACCCAACGTCCCCTCTGGCTTGACCCTCACCTTCCACAAAGAAGGGTCGAAGGCCTTCACAGCAGTGCAGAAACTGAACGGCAAAGAGATTCAAATTGAGGAGTACAAGATCTCTGCCGACGGCAAAGTGCTCAACACCAAGGGTCACGATGCCCAGGGCAAGGAGCCCTATTCAATCGTCTGGGAAAAGAAAGGCTGAAGTTGCCTCTCTCGCAATAAGAAGCCCTCGGACAACCGGGGGCTTCTTTGTATTCAGACGGGTGGCGGGTGGCCCACCTTAAGCTTTTCGCCCTAGATACCCGAAATGATCGGTGGCCCATTCAAGCCCTCCGTTGGCTTGAGTGGGAAAGGCATGCACCACATCTCGGCCTTGCGCTGACTTGCTAACTCGCTAACTCGCTGACTCGCTGCTCTCCGGGTGGCCCATTCAAGCCCTCCGTTGGCTTGAGTGGGAAAGGCATGCACCACATCTCGGCTTTACGCTGACTTGCTAACTCGCTAACTCGCTGACTCGCTGCTCTCTGGTGGCCCATTCAAGCCCTCTGTTGGCTTGAGTGGGATCAGCTTAGCCCGACGTGAGATAAACTCATGCCAACCTCATGCCAACGGGACTCAAGAGATTCCAGCAATCTGGGCAAACTCACTGTGTAACCTTCTGTTGCTACCGCCGCCGCCAGTCGTTCAGCGATGCTTCCGAAAAGCGAATCTTTGAAGTTGCCCTTGAGCGCGTCAGACAGAGCTTTCGACTGTGCATCTACGGATACGTTGTCATGCCGGAGCACATCCATCTGCTCCTCAATGAACCGCAACGAGCCGCTCTTGCCGATACAATCAAATCCCTCAAGCAAGGTGTGTCACGGCGATTGATCGGCGACTCCCTGCATTTCTGGCAAGCGCGATACTATGACTTCAACATCCGCACCCACGACCAGTATGTCGAAAAGCTGCGATACATCCACCGCAACCCGCTTGAGCGTGGGCTGTGCAACCAACCGGAGGACTAGGAATGGAGCAGCTTCCGCCACTATGCCACCGGCTGCGAAGGACAAGTGGCAATCGAATCCGATTGGACAGCAAGAAAACGCGAACAAGCAGCAAGGTTACTTTGCGCAGAAGTGAAAGCGTCCCACTCAAGCCAACCTAAGGCTTGAATAGGCCACCAGCCTTAACAGAGGAGGGAACAACGTTGGTTCGTCGGCTGCGCAGAGTACTGGCGGGCATTGGTTGTATCGCCTTGTTCATGTCACAGGGTTGTGATCATGGGAGAAGACCTGAGGTGGTATCAATCCCAAGTGGTTACGTTGGCTGGGTGAGGATCAACTACGGCGTGAAGGGGGAACCACCCCTGCAAGTCCAACGACGTGCCTACCAAATCGTGGTTCCACAAAGCGGGCGGATTGCAACGTCGAGTCCCATGACAAGCGGCCTCGCTCACGATGAGTACTACTATGTCGATGAACGCGGACAACGGAAATTGTTGAAGGTTGCGCCTGCCGTCGACTCGCCGGACGGCAACATCAGGGCGACGCACTACTTCACGGTCCCCAAGCTCGAAAATCAGCAAGCACGTCAGTTTCGCGTATTTTTCGTAGGGACAGCAGGGGACTACCAGCAAGCGCGGAAAGACCAAGACTATTTGCTATCTCTATAAGGCGGGTGGCCCACCTTAAGCTTTCACCCCTAAATACCCAAAATGATCGGTGGGGGGTGCCCCATCCTTCGCGCCTTTGCGAAGGGTGGGTGTAAACTTCGCTCGATGCCAAAGAGTCTCGTTCGCTACCAACATACAGATCAATTTCACTTCATTACTTTCAGTTGTTATCGAAGAGAAGCTCTCCTCAGCAGCGAGCAAGCCCGTATCATCTTCGAACATGAGTTGGAATCGATACGCCAGCGATACGGGCTTGTAGTCGCCGGATACGTGGTTATGCCGGAACATGTTCATCTGCTCGTCAGTGAACCAGACGTTTCATCGCTGGCCGTTGCCTTACAGGTCTTGAAACAGCAAACGTCACGAAGACTCAAGAGCCCGGAAGCATCTCGATTTCTGGCAACGCCGCTATTACGACTTCAACGTATACACTGAGTCCAAGTCAGTCGAAAAGCTGAAATACATTCACCGCAATCCAGTGACAGCGCGGCCTTGTTGACACGCCCGAACACTGGCCCTGGTCCAGCTTTCGTCACTACGCAACCGGAGAAACGGAATCGTGGAGATCGAGTCCCAATGGACAGCAAGAAAGCGGGAGCTGGCAGCGAAGTGCATCTGGAGATGCGAAATGATCCCACCCTTCGCAAAAAGCGCGAAGGATGGGGCACCCAGATTGGTGGTGCGATACCCGATGGGTGGGCCACCCGCCAAATGCTCAGCGGTCCTCTCGACTTCTGGAACGATCACTGGGCCGGACCGGCGGGAATGGGTGTGCCGGGAGGTCAGGGCGACTGGGCGGCGTCGATGCACGATTACAACTTCAACACCAACGGGATCACGCTAGGCACTTACTTCAATCCCACCGTTTCGCCGCAAACAGCACGAGCTCTCATCCAGAGCAACAACAACCTGATCCATAACACTGGCGGCTTCCAGGGTGCCAAGATGGGGCTGTTCTTCGGAGTGGTGAATGCGTTCCAGTGGTTGTCACATGCCTTCTAACGCTAGGTGAAGCTGGATTGCGCAACCTCTCAGAGTCTTCGTCGTTGTGTGGAGTGTATATCGTGAAGTGCCGGGCAAAATCTGTTCTGATTTTTCTCTCTGTTGCCGCGATGATCGCCGGGGCGCAATCGCCGACGAATGAGCTTGGACCGATCCGTCCACAGGGCTGATGTGGGCTGCGAAGGACAACGGTAAAGACGTGACTTGGAACAAGGCGATGAAGTACTGTCGCGATCTTCGGTTGGCTGGGTACTCTGACTGGAGACTGGCGAACATGGCTGAGTTGCAAGGCATCTACGATAAAACAGCCAATGCTCCAGGGTTGGCTGGCAAGCATGATGACGTGCAGACCATGTGGCATGTGAAAGGGAACCTGTTCCTCACAGCTTACGAATGGAGCAGCAACTACAGAATGGATGACCGTGGGCGTCCTAATGGGTATGCATATTACTTCGACTTCAACGAAGGCAAGCCGAACGATACTCAGAAGGGCTACGACACGTTCAAGCACGCGCTGTGTGTTCGCGGTTCCGCGAAGTGACATCTCGCAGGCCGTCTCCGCTTCCGGGTAAGGCATTACTATCGGTCGCTACGCTTCTGCTCTCTCTCGCTGCCATCCAGGGGGCCGACGGGTGGCCCATCCTTTCAGTCCAGCAATGAGGGGTGCCCCATCCTTCGCGCTTTTGCGAAGGGTGGGATACCTTGACCCCAGCGCATCGGGCGATAGTCGAAAATCAGAATTAAGTAATCTCACATTTGGGAAAAACTGCACGAAGAGAATATTCTTGCTCACGCCCCAGGGCCCGCAGTTTTCCCATTTGAGGACAGCCCAATGACCGACGACATCGAGCACCTCCAAATCCAGGCCAACGGCATCAGCTTCCACGTCGCGGTCAGCGGCCCGCCGGACGCACCGCCCATCGTCTGTCTGCACGGCTTCCCCGAAGGCTGGCTGCTCTGGCGATCCACCATGCGCGAGCTCAGCGAATTCCGCGTCTACGCGCCCGATCTCCGCGGCTATCCCGGCTCATCCCAGCCTCGCGACGGCTACGACGCCCTCACCCTCACCGACGACATCCACGAGTTGATCACCGCCCTCGGCCTCGAAAAGCCGCACCTGCTCTCGCACGACTGGGGAGGAGCCCTGGGATGGGTCTTCGCCCATCGCTACTCCTCGCAGATTCGCAGCCTCATGGTGGTGAACTGCACCCACCCCAAAACGCTCACCCGCGCCGTGCTCGAGTTTCAGGACTTCCAGACCCTGCGCAGCAGCTACGTGCTCCCGCTGCAGATTCCGCGTCTCCCTGAGACTCATCTTTACCACCCCCATCGGCCGGCGCTTCATGGAGTTTGCCTGCCACCTTCTCGGAGGCCGCTCCGGCAGAATGGACATGCCGACACTCAGGGAGATGCTGGGAAGATTTCAGCGGCCGGACGACATGCGCGGCCCCATCAACTACTACCGCGAACTCGTCCGCACCCAGTTCTCCGCCGAGTGGCGCGCCCGCTTCAACCAGGTCTACAGCGTGCCCATCAGCGTCCCCACTACGCTCATCTGGGGAAGGGACGACTTTGTCCTCTCGCGCGAAGTGGCCCAGCAGAGCTACCGCGACGCTGGCCGCCCCGTGGATCTCCGCCTGCTCCCCGGCGTCGGCCACTTCGTGCCCATCGAGGCGCCCGAGACGCTCGCGGCGGAGGTCCGCCGGGCCATCCAGAATGCTGGAAATTAGCGCTCACAATTTTGCAGGTAAAGTGATTTAGTGGTGCACGTTTTGAAGCAAAAAGTGCCCACGTGGTTGCGGTCCACAACCACGTGGGCAGAGGCAAGTCTCTGATTTTATTGCTCTTCTACGAGAAATTCTCCGAGACGGTCCAAATTGCGCTCCCAAACCGACCGCCGCTCCCGAATCCACTCTTCAACCGACGTAAGCCCATTGGAATCAATGCTGTAGGTCCTCACCCGACCCACCTTCTCACTACGCACCAAACCGCAATTTTCCAGTATTTGCAGGTGCTGAACCACCGCTGCAAGGCTCATTCCAAAGGGCTTAGCCAAACGAGACACCGAAATCGGCGCCAGACTTATCCTCTCCACCATCTCCCGCCTCGTAGCGTCTCCCAGGGCGTGAAATATGCGGTCGATATCTGCCTTTTCGTCAGGCATATCTTATTTCCTTTCAATCAGATATGCCGACTAGCTGCTCAGCTCCGTTGCGAGTCTTTCGAGCAGCAGACGCCATCCCGCTTCGCGCATTTCGGGACCATCCGCGCTCTCAAGAAACGCCCCCTGGTGCGTGCAGATCAAGTCCGTACCATGCTCATTCGGAAGGAGTTCGATGGTAACCAGTGAGACCGAAAACCGTCTGCCCTCCAGCGCCATGCTTGAGGCCTGCACAATGCGCTTATTCGGCACGATATCGTGGTATTCCCCCTCATTTGTGATCTCCATACCGGGGAAAGGTGTGCCTTCCTTGAGGCGATAGCGCAGGTGCTCCGCGCCGCCCACGCGAAAGTCCATTTCAAACTGCTCCACGTCATGTCCGCGGCTCTCTCCATACCACCGGCGCTTCTTGGCCGGATCAGCAAAAGCTGCAAACACGCGCTCCGGTGACACCGGATAGCTGCGCTCGATAACGAATGTGTTGTGAAGCACGCTCTGCTCAACCTTCTCAACTGCGGATTGTTCTGGCATAAACTTCCTCCTCTCAGGAATCCATTACTTAAGTACATACTTAAGTATAAGGAGCGACGAAATATTGTCAAGCATTTACTTAAGTAAATTAACGGATGCGATAAGCGGCTGTAAGTAAGCAGCTTATGCACAAATGCTCACGAATTCAGGCGCGCGAAAATGGGGAGATGACTCGCTGACCGGCCTTTGCCGCCCGCTTTCAAGCAGAACCCGCTGACGGTGCCCGAGCTGACTTACCCCTCGTCGGCCTCACGGAGCTTGGCTATCACCGTGAAGTCTTCCAGCGTAGTAGTGTCGCCCTTGATCTCGCCGTGGGTTGCCAGTTCGCGCAGCAGACGGCGCATGATTTTGCCGCTGCGTGTCTTGGGCAGTTGTTCGGTGAAGCGCAGATCGTCGGGGCGCGCGAGCGAGCCAATCTCTTTTGCGACCCACTTCCGCAGCTCGTCCTTCAACTCGTCGGAGGGCTGATAGCCGGATTCGAGCGTGACGAAGGCGGAGATGGCCTGTCCCTTCAGGTCGTCGGGACGGCCAACGACAGCGGCCTCCGCGACCTTGGGGTGCGCCACCAGGGCCGATTCCACTTCCATCGTGCCGAGACGGTGGCCGGAGACGTTGATCACGTCGTCCACGCGCCCCATCAGCCAGTAGTAACCATCCTCATCGCGGCGCGCACCGTCTCCGGTGAAGTAGGAGCCCTTGATGTCGCTCCAATAGGCCTGCACGTAGCGCTCGGGATCGTTGTAGATGGTGCGCGCCATGGACGGCCACGGCTTGCGAATGACCAGCAGCCCGCCAGAGCCCGCCGGAACTGGGTCGCCTTCTTTTGTAACAACCTCTGGCACAATTCCCGGAAAGGGCCGCGTCGCCGAGCCGGGCTTGGTGGGAACCGCTCCTGGAATGGGGCACAGCATCATGGCGCCGGTCTCGGTTTGCCACCACGTATCCACGATGGGACAGCGATTCTTGCCAATCTTCTCGCGATACCACATCCACGCTTCGGGATTAATAGGCTCGCCCACTGTTCCCAAGAGACGCAGGCTGTCCAGCTTGTGCGCATCAGGGAATTGATCGCCCCACTTGATGAAGGCGCGGATGGCCGTAGGCGCGGTGTAGAAGATGGTGACTCGGTGTTCGTCGATGATCTTCCAGAAGCGATCCTGCGCGGGAAAATTCGGCGCACCTTCATACATCAGCGAGGTGACGCCGTTCTGCAGGATGCCGTAGACAACGTAGGAATGGCCGGTGACCCATCCAATATCCGCGGTGCACCAGTAGATGTCGTCGTCCTTGAGGTCGAAGACCAGCTTGCTGGTGAGATAGGTCTGCACCGAGTAGCCGCCGGTGGTGTGCACCAGTCCTTTGGGCTTGCCGGTGGTGCCGGAGGTGTAGAGGATGTACAGCGGATCCTCTGAATCCATGGGCTCCGCGGGGCACTCGGGTGAGGCTGTGGCCATCAGATCATGCCACCAGTGATCGCGTCCTTCCTTCATGTTTACAGCGCTGCCGGAGCGTTTGTAGACCACCACGTGCTGAACGGAGGGTGTATTGGCGACAGCCTCGTCCACAACCTGCTTGAGCTTCACCTCGGTGCCGCGGCGATACGACGTGTCCTGCGTAAGCACGGCCACACATTGCGCATCGTTGATGCGGTCTACGAGCGCGTTTGCGGCGAAGCCTCCAAAGATGACCGAGTGCACCGCGCCAATGCGCGCGCAGGCGAGCAGAGCAATTGCCAACTCTGGCGTCATGCCCATATACACAGCGACGCGGTCGCCCTTCTTAATGCCGAGGCCCTTCAGGACGTTGGCGAACTTCTGCACCTCTACGTGCAACTCGCCGAAGGTGAGCTTGCGAATCTCGCCCGGCTCACCTTCCCAGATGATGGCGATCTTGTCTTTGCGCGCGCCCAGAGCGTGACGATCGACGCAGTTGTAGCAGAGGTTCAGCTTGCCGCCGACAAACCACTTCGCCCACGGCAAATTCCACTCCAGGACCTTGGTCCACGGTTCAAACCAATGCAACTCCCTGGCGATGCTCGCCCAGAATGCCTCAGGATCGGCGACGGAGCGTGCATACAGCTCTTCGTACTCTGCGAGGCTCTTGACGTGGGCCTTCTTGGCGAAGTCCTCGGGCACCGGGAAGACCCGATTTTCCCTGAGTGTGGAATCCAGATTTACATTTGTGATCGACGACGACATCCGCTGTCCTGACCTCTCTCGCCCTGGGGTGGGTACTGATCAAAATCTTGCTGCGAAAATTGGCGGAGACCCGTTCAGGCCACCGCCAACCGTGTAGCTCACAGTAATTCGTTGCCTTGTAGATGGGCAAGTGTCGCCCAAAAGCTATCAATCGTCGAACTCGTCCCAGATACGCCGGTCCCTTGTTTCGGGCAGCCAGATGAGTCCAACGAAGAAGGTCATTGTGGCGATGGCGATGGGCCATATCAGCCCCATATACTTCGCGTTTACATCGCCTGGGTGATTTGCTATCCACCACGCTGCCAGCCAGGTGGCGACCAAGGGTGTGAGCCCGCCAAACTCGCCGTTGCCAAGGTGATAGGGAATGGACATGGAGGTATAGCGGATCTTTGCCGGAAACAACTCCACCAGCAGCGCCGCGATGGGCCCATACACCATGGCCACATAGAAGACCTGGACGAAGATAAGCGCAATCATCAGCGGCTGATTGACGACGACGTGGTCGTTTACCTTGACGGCCGCGGAGGCCATCAGGTGATAGATAGGCCAATACGTAAGCGCGGCCAGCGCGCAACCCGTGAGGATGAGTGGCTTACGCCCGATCTTGTCGGAGAGCCATCCGAAGACAACGAAAAACGGAGTCGCCAAAACCAGTGCGATCGCGATCATCACGTAGGCGTCTTTGTAGTTCACGCCAAGCGTCTTGGTCAGGAAGATGAGCGCGTAGAACTGTCCCGTATACCAGACGACTGCCTGCCCAGCCGTGGCGCCGAAGAGCGCCAACAGGATCAGCCCCCAGTTCTTGCGACTGATGTCGGTGATGGGAGACGCGGACGTCTTGCCTTCCTTTTTCAGGCGCGTAAACAAAGGCGATTCCTTCAGGCGAAGACGAATCCATAGCGAGAAAACGACCAGCACCAGTGAAAGCAGAAAGGGGATTCGCCAGCCCCATGCCTGGAAAGCAGCGTCGCCCAACTGGATGCGCGTGATGAGAACGATGAGCAGCGCCGCGAACAATCCAAGTGTCGCCGTCGTCTGGATAAAGCTGGTGTAGAGTCCGCGCTGGTGGTCGGGCGCGTGCTCAGCGACATAGGTGGCAGCGCCGCCATATTCGCCACCGAGGGCCAGACCCTGCAGGCAGCGCAGTAGCACCAGCAAGATCGGCGCGGCCATGCCGATTTGTTTGTAGGTCGGCAGCAGGCCGACGGAGAAGGTCGCCACTCCCATTACAGACAGCGTGACCAGGAAGGTGTTCTTGCGGCCGACAAGGTCGCCGATGTGGCCAAAGAAGGCGGCTCCAAAGGGACGCACAGCGAAGCCTGCCCACAAAGCTCCAAGGCTGAAGAGAAAGCCGGTTGCAAGGCTTCCGGGAAAGAACTGCCCAGAGAGAACGACGGTGAGGATTGCGTATAGGTAGAAGTCGTACCACTCAATCAGTGTCCCCGCGGAGGATGCGAGGATGACGTGACCAAGTCCTGAGACAGACACATCTTCATTGTCAAGAGAGCCTGCTGCGCTCGCTGCAGAGTTCATTCGTGCCCCCGGCAACCCAAGGGGAGGGCCGCCTACAGTTAGGATTGACAGCCTGCCCGCAACCATAGCGGATGTCGAGCAAACAGTGTCAAGCAGAAACAGGCTTTGAATTGTTAATTCTGCGTGTCAGAGCGCGGCGCGCCCCGTGAGGACGGAGCGCGAGGCAGTATCGCGGGACTTAGGCTGCCCGTTTACTTTGCTGCGTAGCGATGCTGGTGCCATGCCCAAGCGCTGGCAAGGATGTCGTCGAGCTTGTCGTACTTTGGCTTCCAGCCGAGGTCGTTGCCGATTTTTTCCGAGCTGGCGATGAGCACTGCGGGATCGCCCTTGCGTCTCGGCTCTTCGACTACTGGAATCGCGTGGCCCGTCACGCGGCGCGCCGATTCGATCACTTCGCGCACCGTGAAGCCCACGCCATTGCCCAGGTTGTAAATGAGCTTGTCGTTCTTGGCGAGTGCCTCAAACGCAAGCAGGTGTGCCTCCGCAAGGTCGGCGACGTGGATGTAGTCGCGAATGCAGGTGCCGTCGTGCGTGGGGTAATCCGTGCCGAAGATCTTGATGCTCTGCCTGCGTCCCAGGGCCACATCGAGGATGAGAGGGATGATGTGTGTCTCGGGCTCGTGCGCTTCGCCGCGGCCTTCGATGGCTCCAGCCACGTTAAAGTAGCGCAGGCTGGCGTAGTGGAGGCCGTGAACCATGTGCATCCAGCGGAGAATGTGCTCCACCAGCAATTTCGATTCACCGTACGCGTTGGTGGGCTTTAGGGTCGCGTCTTCGCGGATTGGGGTGGTTACTGGTTCGCCATACACAGCCGCGGTGGAGGAGAAGACCAGCCGCTTGACGTTACTGGCGAGCATCGCTTCCAGCAGGGCGAGCGTGGAGGCCGTGTTATTACGAAAATAAAGCTCAGGCTTCTGCATACTCTCGCCCGCTTCAATGAGCGCGGCAAAGTGCATTACGCCGTCGAATTTCTGGGTGGAGAAAAGCTTTTCCAGGCGTGCGCGGTCAGCTATGTCGCCCTCAACCAGCGCGACGCCAGCGGGTACCATTTCGCGGCGGCTGTGACAGAAGTTGTCGTAGACGGTGACCGTATGTTGATGCTTTAACAGCAAATCTGCGACCGTACCGCCGATATAGCCTGCACCGCCCGTGACCAAAATATTCACTTCCGCTCTCCTTTTATCTTCACCACAACTGGAATATGCTTGATTGTACTGGGTGCCGAATTCCCCAGACTCCGCAACCCTTTGTATAGCTTTCGGGTTCGAAAAAGACGGCGAATGGTGAGGCACTAGGTATGTGCGCCGTATCACGCTACAATAAAGGTTGTAATCCGGGTTGCCTTCGCACAACTTTCGGGTGACTGCAATCGCCGAGAATGTGCGCTATCGTACCTTCAACCCTGAGAAGAAGTAACAAGACAGGGCCAACGGGTTCAGCAACACTGGAAGACTTCTGCTGAAGACTTCGCCTCAATTACGAGCTTGGACAAGACCCGCTTTAATTCCCCGACCGCTCGGTCCGGCAGCATCTAAATATTTAGATTGCTGAACGTGCCGAATTGGCAAAAGTCATGACGTTTGAGCGAACAAGATAGGTTCTCTTTATGCCAGAAGAAGTTGTGATTCGCGTGGATCCAAATTTCGGATTGCTCCCAGAACCTGAAGGCCGTTGGGGGTCGTTTGGAGTCAGCACCATCACCAACCTGGTGATTGCTGCACTCCTTTGTCTCATCACTCTTGCCGGCGTCAAGCACGCGGCCCTGCAAAAGAAGTTGATGACAACCGAACTGTATATCCCCAGCGCGCCGCCCAAGGTTTCGCCGCCGCCGGTGCCGAAGGTGAAGTTCATTCCTCCGCCGCTGCCGCCGACACTGGAGAGGCCGAAGATTGTGCTGCCGAAGCAGCTCGAGACGAAGGTCGAGCCGCCGAAGCCTGAAGTGAAGATCAACGTGCCGATGCCGGTTGTACCACCAGCGCCGCCGAAGCAGGTTGCTCCTCCACCGCAGCCGAAGGTCGGTCTGTTCGCCAGTGCGACGCCGACACCGGTGGCGAATAACACTACTGCGCCCAGCACCAAGGTGGGTGGCTTTGGAAATCCGGTTGGCGTGAAGGCTAACCCGAATGCGACCGCTCCTTCTCAGTTAGTTGTGGCGGGCAGCTTTGCTAACGCCCCTGGTATCGGTGATCCGGGCGCAGGCGCAGCACGTAAGGGCGCCGTCTCGGGAACATCGTTCGGGTCGGGCGTAGCTCATGGAGTCCCGGGTGGCACGGATCACGGAACCGTGGCCTCGGCTGGCTTCAAGAACGGAATGATCGGTGGAACGCCTGGTGGTACTGGTACCGGCAGGGGTTCTGTATCGACTGGCAATTTCGCCAGCACAGGGATTGGCGGCTCGGGCGCGACTCCGGTTGCAGCTCCGACCAAGCCGAGCTTTACTCCTCCCGAAGTGCTTTCAGAGCCTGCACCGCAGTACACCGCGGAAGCAAAGCAGGCGCGAATCCAAGGCGAGGTAACTCTTCAGGTACGTTTTCTGGCTTCAGGTCAGGTAGAGGTTCTGCGTGTAGTAAATGGATTGGGACATGGGTTGGATGAGCAGGCGAAGAGGGTCGCGGAACAGATCCGCTTCAAGCCTGCCATGAAAGATGGACAGGCAGTCGACCATACCACGCTGATTCACGTTACGTTCCAACTTGCATAGTTTTGGGGATACCCAAAGAGAAATATTTGCGACATCGTTGTTGTGAAAGAAGAGAAAGATATTCAGGAGCCGGGAAATGACCTTGCGTAAGTTATGGATGACTAGTCTGCTGCTCTGCCTGACCGTTGTGGCGGCCGAGGCTAAGAAACAAGCCAAGTTTGAGCCGGCGACACCTCTCACTGCGGAACAGAGCGCCCTGATCCAGAAGGCCATCGCTCGGGAGAAGGTGACGATCAAGGCGATCCAGAAACGGACGCCGCTGGTTGAAACCTACATCCAGAACATGCGTCCGGATCCAAAGCTCTATGCTGTGCCCGTCTCGGACCAGTACCTGCTGAGCCGCGTGGATTTCGGCCGTACGTTCACCGACAAGTCCTACGATGCTGACAAGCAGGACAAGGGCATGTTCAAGGGCTCTCTGAAGGCGATCACCGGCCTGTCGAAGGCATTCAAGCTCGAGTATGTCTCGACGGGATTCATGCAGATGATGTTTGTCGATCCGGTCGCCTTTGACCAGCAGCACTACGACTTCGCGTACGTCCGCCGCGACTTCCTCGGCAGCGTGCGTACGGTCGTCTTCGACGTCCACCCGAAGGCTGGTCTCGGCGCAGGCCGCTTCTCCGGACGTATCTGGATTGAAGATCAGGACGGCAACATCGTCCGCTTCAACGGCACCTACACCGGCAACAGCGAAGATGAGTCGCCCCGCTACTTCCACTTCGATAGCTGGCGCATGAACCTTCAGCCGGACGTCTGGCTGCCGGTTGCGGTCTACGCCGAAGAAACCAAGCGCAGCGATACCGAGAAGGCCATTGGCTTCCGCGCACAGACCCACTTCTGGGGCTACTGCCCTCAAGCTTCCCACGCACGATTCCGACAACGCTTCGATCAAGATCGATGACGTGACGGACAAGAGCAGACCAGTCTTCCGATGTCAGCCCGCTGCAGGCACAGCGCGCCTGGATCTCGCAGGCAGAAGAGAACGTGCTCGACCGCCTGGTACAGGCCGGCCTGATCGCGCCTCCCAGCGACTTCGACAAGATTCTTGAGACGGTCACCAACAACGTCGTCATCGGCAACAAGCTTGCTCTGACCGAGAACATCAAGTGCCGCGTGATACTGACCGCGCCGCTCGAGTCACTCGCAGTCGGCAACACCATTCTTCTGAGCAAGGGCCTGATCGACGTCCTGCCCTACGAAGAAGATCTGGCTGCGGTTCTCAGCTTTCGAACTCGCCCACATCGTTCTCGGCCACCACATTGACACTCGTTATGCGTTCAACGATCGCCTCCTGTTCCCCGATGAAGCGACGTTCCAGCGCATCAATATGCAGCACACGGACGCCGACAACTCAGATGCGTCCAAGAAGGCTATGGAGTTGCTAAACAACTCTGTATATAAGGATAAGCTGCCGAATGCCGGTCTCTTCTTCGAGCAGCTTCAGGCTCGCGGCAAGGAACTGGCTGCTCTCAACACACCCGCGTCTTGGCGACGGTCTGCTTCGCCCCGACGGCACTCCCTGGCTTTCGGCCCTGATGAAGGGCGCTCCGAAGCTGGATCAGGACAAGCTCGATCAGATCGCGGCTCTGCCCCTGGGCAGCCACTTGAAGATCGATCCCTGGGATGACAAGGTCATTCAGCTGTCCGTCAAGCCCGTGCCGCTACTCAACGCACGCGACAAGATGCCGCTGGAACTGACGCCAATCATCCTGAAGCTGTCCCGTTACGCACCTCCGGCGTCCACGACTCCGGCGCAAGCCGCCCCGGCAACGGGCTCGGCTACCGCGGAACAGGCCCCAGCAGCAGCACAGTAAAGCTCTCTCCCATGCCTGCAGAATCATGCTGGTAACTTGATAGACAACGGCGGGTTGGACAAAATGTCCAACCTGCCGTTTCTTTGCATCTATAGTGAATGCATGGAGATACTTCCTTTGCTGAAAAAGCTATTGTTTCTGCTCCCTTTTTCTGGTACCTCCACCGTCGTCCATGCTCAGGCCGTTCCCGCGGCCAGGGGCGGCACTGGTTCCATCTTCGCCGGCGGCACCTACAGTTTTTCGTCAGGAATCCGACCCCGACTGGTACACCAACTGGTTGCAGGGTATCGGTGGTTACTTCGACCTAAATCTGGACAAACACTACGGGGCCGAGGGTGAAGTGCGCCTCATGCGTTTCAACCAACTGCTTGACGTGCACGAAGACACCTTCATGGGTGGCCCGAAGTTCACCTATCGCATACAAGAAGTTTGAACCCTACGCAAAGGGGTTATTTGGAGTGGGGGAGATCAACTTTCCCTACGGATATGCCCATGGCGGCTACTTCGCGATGGGCCTGGGCGGAGGCCTGGACTACCGGGTCACTCCACGCCTGAAGATCAGAGTAATCGACTATGAGTACCAGATCTGGCCGGGCTTCCTGAACAACAGCGGCCTGACGCCGCACGGCTATAGCTTTGGCGCATCCTACCGTGTTTTCAAGTAGATAGCTTCCGTCAAGCAGCCAAAGGAAAAGGCCCTGGATCCCAGGGCCTCTCTTTTGTGGACTGAAGACTTGTGTTTAGAAGTGGTAGGCGACGCCGATGACTGGGTTTGAGACCGTCCAGAAGTACTTGTTGGTCTTCAGGTAGTCCAGCCCGAAGTTCGGTGCCTTTACGATGATTCCCCGGTACTCCGCGCGAATATCAAAGCTGGGGCTGATCTCGTAGGCAATACCACCGCCGTACATGGCGCCAACCTCAGTTTGCGTCTTGATGGCATAAATATCGGTGCTGCTTGCGTCCTTCAACGGGGTGAAGAGATAGCCGCCAACACCGCCCTCGACGAATGGATTCAAGTGCTTGTAGGGAAAGGTGAAGACGTAAGCCGCTGAAGCCTCCTGCATCCGCGTGTGAATGCGGTAGTTGGGGAGGAAGGAAAGTACGTATTTATTTGAATACTGCGTGTACTGGTAATTGCCTTCCACCGCACCGCGGGGAGTGAGCTGTACCGGTAGCTTGCTAGATCCCGTGGGACTGTATGTACTTGTTTGCTGAACGGCATTGCCGCTCACGAATGGTGGAAACCAACCGCCTACGCTGACACTTGCATCCTTCTGCTTTCCTGCGCAAAACCAGCGACCGCCAAAATGGCAGTAGAACAAACAACAGAGCACTCTTCTTCATGCTTTCGTGAACCTCTCGCCTGCTCAACCAGCCGGCAGGCGCTATGCCTCTCGGGCTTGTCGAATTCAGAATCTTGGGATCCGCAGACCCACTCGATCAATTGTACCTGCCACCACGCCCATGCGCGAAACCTGGCCCCTTTCCCTGCGGAATTTCCACGAGGAATTGCGACATTTGCGCGAGGGTCCGCGCTTCGACAGGGGCTAGGAAACCTTCTCGGTGTGATAGTGAAAAGGGCTGCCCTTTCGCGTTGCTACGCTTCGGACGACCTTGAGAAATGCTACTCCAGCGTGCGAGAGCGTCGAGTTCTTGCGGTAGATGAGCCGCAGCTGCCGTTCAAAATGCAGCTCGGTCACGGCGACCCGAACCAGTTCCCCCTGCTCGATCTCGCCTCTGAACGGTGAGCCCGGGAACCAGCGCCACGCCGTTGCCCATGGCCACGAATCGCTTGATCGTCTCCAGGCTGGGCAGTTCAACGCCCATGTTCAGACGGGGTCTTGTGATGCTCGAACGCCTCGATTACCTGTCTCCGCAAAGGCGAGGGCACATTGTGTGCGACAAAGTTTTCGGCTCCCAGATCGCGAATCGATACTCGCTTCTCCCGTGCCAGCGGGTGCCGCGGATTTACAACGAAGGTCAGTTCATCGGTATAGACGGCGATGGAGCGAAAATCCTGATCGCGGGGCCGAAACGAGACGATGCCGATCTCGACCGTCCTCTGCAGCAACTCGTCGGGAATGCGGCTGGCCAACGAGCGATGCACCGTCACGCCCACCTGCGGGCACAGCCGGCGAAATTCGTCGAGGATCGGCAGCAGGTACAGGCAGGTGTATTCATTCGCCGCAGGCTGCAGACGGCCGCGCTCAAGGGAACGCAATTCTTCGAGCGCGCTGGATGCTTCGCTGCGCAGACTCAAAAGCCGTCTTTGCGTATTCCTGCAGCAACTCGCCGGCAGCAGTAAGCGATCCGTCGCGGGAGGCGCGCTCAAAGAGAACCTCGCCCAGGTCGTCTTCCAAGTTTTCGAATCACCTGGCTGACAGCGGGCTGGCTACGGTTGAGATGTACGGCAGCGCGGGAGAATCCGCGCTCTTCGGCTACCGCGAGAAAGGTTTCCAATTGCGAGAGATCCATAGGCATTCCTGCTCTGCACCAAGTCAGTCTTGGCCAAGTATAAGCAAATTGCATTGAATGTAGAAGAATAATAAGCTTGCGTTATACGCCCAAAATGGCGACACTGTGCGGAAGCTAGATGACTTCCACCGGCAGGATCTGATGACCCAGAATCGTCTCTTCTTTTTCGACACGACTCTGCGCGACGGTGAACAGTCGCCTGGCTGCAGCATGAATATGGATGAGAAGCTCGCCATGGCCCACGCGCTGGAAGCGCTCGGCGTCGACATTATCGAGGCGGGATTCGCCACCGCGTCGGAAGGCGACTTTGCTGCCATCGACTCAATCGCAAAAGCTGTCCGCGGGCCACGCATCACGTCGCTGGCCCGGGCTCGCCAGCATGACATTGAAGTAGCCGCACGATCGCTCGAGCACGCACAACCGGTCGCGCATTCATGTCTTCCTGGCATCGTCTGACATCCATTTGCAATACAAGCTCAAGATCTCGCGCGAGCAGGCGCTGGAGCAGACCGGCGAATGCGTCCGCCTGGCCCGTACCTATGTTGACGACGTGGAATTTTCGCCCGAGGATGCGACCCGCAGCGATCCTGAGTTTCTGCGGTCGATGGTCGAAATCGCGGTTGAAGCGGGTGCGACGGTCATCAATCTTCCGGATACCGTCGGCTATACCACTCCGTCGGAATACGGCGCGATGTTCCGCAGGTTGCGGCAGCAGATCCCTGCACTTGAAAACGTCATCCTGTCTTCGCATTGTCATGACGATCTGGGCATGGCAGTCGCCAACAGCATTGCGGCCGTTGAAGGCGGCGCACGGCAGGTCGAGTGCACGATCAACGGCATCGGCGAACGCGCCGGCAACGCCTCTCTGGAAGAGATCGCCGCGATTCTGCGTGTACGCGGGGACATGTATCCCGTGGAGCACGGTATTGCACCTGGAGCGCCTCTACCCCACCAGCCAGACGCTCGCCCAGTGCATCAGCTTTTCGCCTGCTCCCAACAAAGCTATCGTGGGCACCAACGCCTTCGCGCACGAAGCGGGAATTCATCAGCACGGCGTCCTCGCCAATCCGCTGACTTACGAAATCATGACGCCGGAGTCTGTGGGCGTACCCCACAACCGCATGGTCCTGGGCAAGCATTCTGGCCGCCACGCACTGGCGCACCGGCTTAGCGAGTTGGGATACAAGCTCAGCATGCACGACCTTGAAGCTGCCTACCATCGCTTCACGGAACTGGCGGACCGCAAGAAATCGTCTATGACCAGGACTTGCTCGCGCTGTTGCCACCGCATGTTCGACGGGATCCTGAGCGGCAGGATGGTATTCGCACGCTTAGCGAACCGGTCGAAGGCTCAGTCGCCTAACAACTAAAACATCAGCCGACAGCTTTAGAAGCTGAGGGAGATTTTCACGATGAAGTTGAACGTTCTAGTTGTCTCTGGAGATGGCATCGGGCCTGAAGTTACAGCGCAGGCGAAGCAGGTGTTGGGCGCTGTCGCCGATCTGGGCGGTTACGATTTCCGCTTCAAGGAAATGCTCATCGGTGGAGTGGCCATCAAGCAGAAAGGCACGCCATTGCCGCCGGAGACGCTGGCTGCCGCTCTCGAGAGCGACGCGGTTTTGCTGGGTGCGGTGGGCGGCAACGAGTTCAATTCCCTGCCCCCCGATCGCCGGCCCGAGGCTGGGCTGCTGCAGTTGCGCCAGGCCCTCGGCGGCTTTGCAAACCTGCGGCCATCGTTCGCATATCCCGCGCTCGCTTCTAACTCACCACTGCGGCCTGAAGTGGTGGAAGGCGCCGACATTCTTTTCGTTCGCGAACTGCTGGGCGGCCTCTACTTCGGCGAGCCTCGCCAGTGGAATCGCGAAGCAGGTGAAGCATGGAACACGATGCGCTACACCCGCGATGAAGTTGCGCGTGTAGCCCGCGTGGCATTTGAACTCGCGGCAAAGCGTCGCAAGAAAGTCACCTCGGTGGACAAGGCCAACGTGCTGGAAGTCTCGCAGCTATGGCGCGCCGCCGTTACCGAGATTGCGCAGGAGTATCCCGACAGTCACGCTGGAGCACATGTACGTGGACGCCTGCGCCATGCACCTGATGAATATTCCGCGCAACTTCGACGTGGTGCTGACGGAAAATCTTTTCGGAGACATTCTGAGCGACGAAGCAGCAGTGATTACCGGCTCGCTGGGAATGCTGCCCTCGGCATCTGTCGGTGGATCAGTGAATCTGTATGAGCCGGTGCACGGTTCTGCGCCGGACATTGCTGGCAAGGGTATCGCGAATCCGCTCGGCGCAATTCTTACCGCAGCCATGCTGCTGCGCCACTCCGCAAAACTGGAGCAGGACGCGCAGGCAGTAGAAACCGCGGTTCGCAAGACGCTCGAACAGGGCTACCGCACCGCAGACCTGGCGCGCGGCGAGGAGAAAAAGAATGTCTCGTCGACCACAGAAATGGGCGGACAGGTATACGGCCTTCTGAACGAGATCATCGACCGCCGTCAGTCAAGACACGCGGTCTAGCTCTAGCGCACGAAACAACATCAAAGACAGGATCAGAAAAGATGTCGGCAAAAACATTATTTGAAAAAGTCTGGGAGACGCACCTGGTGGCAGAGCCAGCCGGAGAGCCTTCCCTGCTCTACATTGATCTGCATCTGCTGCATGAGGTCACATCGCCGCAGGCGTTCGAAGGGCTGCGACTCACGGGCCGCACGGTGCGGCGCCCGGATCATTGCGTTGCCACGGTGGACCATAATGTTCCCACGTCGCTCGATCGGCTGATTATTGCAGACTCCATTGCGCGCAAGCAGATCGAAACCCTGCGCAGCAACTGCGCTGAATTCGGCATCGAGCTATACGACATCCAGTCTCCCGACCAGGGCATCGTGCACGTCATCGGCCCCGAACTTGGACTGACAAAGCCCGGCATGACCATCGTCTGCGGCGACAGCCATACCAGCACGCATGGCGCCTTCGGAGCGCTCGCATTCGGCATCGGCACCTCAGAGGTTGAGCACGTACTCGCGACGCAGTGCCTGCAGCAGACACGGCCCCTGACGTATCGCATTTCCGTTGAAGGCACACTGCCCCCAGCTGTGGGCGCGAAGGATATCGCGCTCGCAATCATTGGCCACATCGGCACCGATGGCGCAACGGGATGCGTGATCGAATACGCCGGCTCTGCGATTCGCGCGCTCTCAATGGAAGGCCGCATGACGCTTTGCAACATGAGCATCGAGGCGGGTGCGCGTGCCGGAATGATTGCTCCAGACGAGACCACCTTCCGCTATCTTGAAGGCCGCCGCTATTCGCCTCAGGGCGCAGCGTGGGAGCAGGCAGTGGCGGAGTGGCGCAAGTTGCCCAGCGATCCCGATGCGAAGTTTGATCGCGAACTCATGCTACGCGCGGAAGATCTGGCGCCCTTCGTGAGCTGGGGTACAAGTCCGGGAATGGTTGCGCCAATCACTTCGCGTGTTCCCGATCCCGCAGCCGCGGAGAACGACGCTGACCGCCGCGCTTTCGAGCGCGCACTGGACTACATGGATCTGAAACCCGGCGTGGCCATCGAGGACGTGACGATCGACCGCGTCTTCATTGGTTCCTGCACCAACTCCCGCATTGAGGATCTGCGCGCCGCCGCACACGTTGTCGCCGGCTACCATGTGCATCCGAAAGTCAGCGCGATGGTGGTGCCCGGCTCGCAGCAGGTGAAGGCGCAGGCCGAGCGCGAAGGATTGCACATCATTTTTCGCGAAGCCGGATTCGACTGGCGCGAGCCTGGATGTTCCATGTGCCTCGCCATGAATCCTGACATTCTGTTACCAGGCGAGCGCTGCGCTTCCACCAGCAATCGCAACTTTGAAGGACGCCAGGGACAGGGCGGCAGAACTCATCTCGTCAGCCCCATGATGGCCGCAGCCGCAGCCGTCGAAGGCCACTTCACCGACGTGCGCAACTGGATATTCAAAGACTCAACGACTCTGGCCGGAAAGGCGGCGCAATAACATGAAGCCATTTCGCAAAATTACCTCTGTTGCAACGCCGCTTGATCGCGTAAATGTCGACACCGATCAGATCATTCCGAAGCAGTTTCTGAAGCGCATTGAGCGCACGGGCTATGGCGATTTTCTCTTCTTTGATTGGCGCAAGGGTGCGGATGGCGGGCCTGACCCCAACTTTCCGCTGAACCAGCCTCGCTACAAGGGCTCTGAGATTCTGCTGACCGCGAAGAACTTCGGTTGCGGATCATCGCGCGAACACGCGGCGTGGGCGCTCTCTGACTATCGGATTCCGCTGCGTTATCGGATCCACCTTCGCCGACATCTTTTTCTCAAACGCGGCGAAGAACGGCATTCTGCTGGTCACGCTTCCCGAGGAACAGGTCGCAACGCTGCTGGAGCGCGCGAATACGATCGCGGACTATAAGCTGACCGTTTCTCTCGAAGACCAGACCGTTCGTGACGAGCACGGCTTTACCGCCAGCTTTGTGATCGATCCTTTCCGTCGCGAGTGCCTGTTGGAAGGCCTCGACGATATCGGTCTGACGCTGCGTCATGCGACTTCCCTGGACACCTTTGAACAGAAACATGACGGCGCATTCTGGCTCGCGCCCCGGCCACAGCAGAAAGCAGAGATCGCACGATGAGCAATGGCAGCAAAAAGCACGACGCAAAGCTGTACAGCATTCCTCTTACGGAGGGCCCCAACCGCGCGGCTGCACGCTCCTACCTTCGCGGCGTTGGATTTTCAAAAGAGGATCTGCACAAGCCCATCATCGGCGTCGCGAATACCTGGACGGAAATCGGCCCCTGCAACTTTCATCTGCGCGACATAGCCGCGGCGGTGAAGGAGGGCATCCGCGCGGCAGGCGGTACGCCAATGGAATTCAACACCATCACCATCTCCGATGGCATCACGATGGGCACCGAGGGCATGAAAGCATCGCTGATCAGCCGCGAAGTCATCGCCGACTCCATCGAACTCGTCGCTCGCGGCAATCTCTTTGACGGCATCGTCTGCATTGCTGGTTGCGACAAGAACATGCCCGGCACGGTGATGGCGATGTGCAGGCTCAACATTCCCGGCCTCATGCTCTACGGCGGATCCATCGCACCCGGCAGGTTGAATGGCAAAGACATCACCATCCAGGATGTCTTCGAGGGAATCGGTTCGCATGCCAGCGGCAAGATCGATGACGCAGGGTTGGAGGCGCTCGAAGCCGCAGCCTGTCCCGGTGCGGGAGCCTGCGGCGGACAATTCACCGCCAACACCATGGCCATGGCCTGCGAGTTTCTCGGCATCTCACCCATCGGGCTCTCGGGTGTGACCGCACTCTCGCCCGACAAGCACGCAGCATCGCGCCGCGCGGGCGAACTGATCATGGAGGCAGCACGCAACGATCTGCGTCCCAGCGATCTCATCACGCCTAAGTCGATCGAGAATGCGATTGCCAGCGTCGCGGCCTCTGGTGGATCCACCAATGCCGTACTTCACTTTCTGGCCATCGCTAACGAGATGGGCATCGAGCTTTCCATCGATGACTTCGATCGCATCTCCACGCGCACTCCGCTGCTGTGCGATCTGAAGCCCGGCGGCAACTACGTCGCATCTGACTACCAGGCAGCAGGCGGAAGCCGCTTGCTGGCGCAGCGCTTGATGACAGCAGGTCTGCTCCACGGCGACTGCCCCAACATCACAGGAAAGTCGCTTGCCGAGGAAGCGGCGCTTGCGGTGGAGACGCCCGGACAGCCGGTCATCCACGCGCTCGACGACGCCATCAAGCCTACCGGCGGCCTTGTAATCCTGAAGGGCAACCTCGCGCCGGATGGCTGTGTCATCAAGGTCGCAGGCCACAAGCGCCTCACCCATCGCGGCCCGGCTCGCGTATTTGACACCGAGGAGAAGGCCTTCGAGGCCGTGCAATCCGGCAACCTGAAGGCGAATGATGTTGTTGTGATTCGCTATGAGGGCCCTCGCGGTGGTCCGGGCATGCGGGAAATGCTCGCAGTCACGGCAGCCATCGCGGGCACGGATCTTGGCGAGAGTGTCGCATTACTTACCGACGGACGTTTCTCGGGAGCAACGCGGGGCCTGATGGCTGGCCACGTTGCGCCAGAGGCGGCGGTTGGAGGACCGATCGCGGCAGTTCGCGATGGCGACATCATCGAATTCGACATTCCCAATCGCAAACTGACGGTGGAGATCACCGCGGAAGAGATCGCTGAACGCCTAAAAGGCTGGAAAGCACCCGAGCCGCACTTCGCACGCGGAGTATTTCGCAAATATTGCGACCGCGTGTCGTCTGCTGCAACAGGTGCTGTTACGAATTAAGACCATTTGTATCTATGGTTGTTACAAATATGAGGAGATCCGCATGAGCAAAACAAAATCGCACATAGAACCTGCCGCTTCGCCGCATCCCGCGCGCCTGACTGGAGCGGAGATCCTTTGGGCAACGCTGGAAGGTGAAGGTGTTCGCGAAGTTTTCGGATATCCCGGCGGCGCAATCCTCCCGGTATACGATGCCATGCGCAAGTTCCCCATACGTCACATCCTTGTCCGGCACGAGCAAGGGGCCGCGCACATGGCGGACGGCTACGCCCGCGCTTCTGGCCGCGTAGGCGTGGCGATTGCCACGTCTGGTCCCGGCGCAACCAACCTGGTCACCGGTATCGCCACTGCGATGCTCGATTCGATTCCAATTGTCTGCATTACCGGCCAGGTTTCGAGCAAGGTGCTCGGCTCAGACGCCTTTCAGGAAGTCGACATTACCGGCATCACGCTGCCCGTCACCAAGCACAACTATCCTGGTGAACGCGTGCCGAGGACATCGCACCGATCGTACGCGAGGCCTTCCGCGTCGCTTCGTCCGGCAGGCCCGGACCGGTGCTGGTGGACATCACGAAGGATGCACAGCAGTCGACAGCCGACTTTGATTTCGCTGCCGCCGCTCCGCGAGCCTATCGCCCGCATCCCATGCTCTCCGCGACTGAGTCGGATCTGGCTGAGGCAAGCCGCATGATTCTGGCCTCCAAGCGCCCCGTGATTCTTGCAGGGCAAGGCATCCTGCGCTCGGGCGCGATGGAGCAGGTGCGAACGCTGGCCGAACGTGCGCAGATTCCTGTAGGGCTCACGCTGCTTGGCCTTGGTTCCTTTCCCGCTTCGCATCCCCTCAGCCTTGGCATGATGGGTATGCACGGCGAGACGTGGGTGAACAATGCCATCCAGGAAGCCGACCTGCTGATCGCCTGCGGCATGCGCTTTGACGATCGCGTCACCGGACTGCCCTCCACTTACGCGCCGAATGCAAAGAAGATTCACATCGAGATCGACCCGGCAGAGATCAATAAGAATGTAGTTGTGGATGTTGCGCTGACTGGCGACTTGAAGGCTGTGCTTGAAAGTCTTCTGCCCATGCTGCCCAAGCGCGACGGCGCGGCATGGCTGCGCACCATCGCGAACATGAAAGGCAGCGCCTCGGTCCGCGACATTCAAAATCTTGCCGACGACGGCCATCTTTACGCTGCACATGTGATGAACGACCTGTGGCGCGCGACAAATGGCAAGGCCATCGTCGTTACCGACGTGGGCCAGCACCAGATGTGGGAAGCGCAGTATTACAAGCACGATGAGCCGCGCACGCTCGTAACCTCCGGCGGCCTGGGCACCATGGGCTTCGCGTTGCCTGCGGCCATTGGCGCCAAGGTGGCATGTCCCGATAAAGAAGTGTGGGTGGTGGCCGGGGATGGCGGCTTCCAGATGACGATGGCGGAACTCGCAACCATCGCACAGGAAAAGCTCAACATCAACATCGCGATCATCAACAACGGATACCTGGGCATGGTGCGCCAGTGGCAGGAATTCTTCTACGAGAAAAACTACCAGTCGACGCCCATCCTCAGTCCCGATTTCGTCAAGCTGGCCGCCGCCTTCGACATTCCCGGACAGGCAGTCAAGACCCGTGGGGATGTGCTCGCAGCGGTCACCGCCGCTCGCGAAACGCCCGGCCCATACCTCATCAATTTCATGGTTGAGCAGGAAGACTCCGTGTACCCAATGATTCCCGTGGGCAAAGCGCTGCACGAGATGGTCACGCGCCCGACCCGCAATCCAATTGTGGAAGATGCATCAGACATTTAATTTTCGGACAGCTAGGCCCCTGGCAGGAAGCGAGACTTTGAAATGCTGCACACCTTTGTAGCACTTGTAGAAGATAAACCCGGCGTGCTGACACGCGTGGCATCGCTCTTTCGCCGCTTGAACATCAACATCGTCTCCGTTACTGTAGGCGCCACGGAGCGTGTCGGGGTTTCGCGCATGACGCTGGTCGCCGAGGCCGAAGCAGGAGCGGCACACCGCATGAAGGCCAGCTTGTTCAAGCTTGAAAATGTACTCGACGTAGATGAGATCGGCAAAACATCCTGTGTTGTGCGCGAGCTTGCGCTCATCAAGGTTGCCGCTACGCCCGCCACGCGCTCGCATATCTTCGAGCTTGTTGAGGTCTTCCGCGCTCGCGTGGTAGATCTGGCGCCAGAGTCGTTGATGATCGAAATCACCGGCGTTCAAAGCAAGATTGAAGGGCTCATCCAGGTGCTCACCGAGAGTGCCGATAAGATCCTTGAAATATCTCGCACCGGCCGCATGGTGATGCGTCGCGGGCAGCATACCAGCCGAGTGTTGGAGGCGATGCAGACCGCCAACGGAAATGGCGACTCTAAAACCAAACCTCTGCCGGATTTTATGCCGGACCAAAGCGATCTGATGTCCTGAGAGATCGCCCGGCTTTGACTTCATACCACTGTTCCTCACTTCAAAAGGAAAACGAGAATGCCGAAGACTTACCACGATCAAGACGCCGACCTGACCCTCATCCAGCAAAAGAAGGTAGCCATTATCGGCTACGGATCGCAGGGGCACGCTCACTCCCTCAACCTTAAGGACTCCGGCGTCGATGTGCGGATCGGTCTGCCTGCAACCAGCAAGTCTATTGCCAAGGCGAAGAAGGCCGGACTCGAAGTGCTCTCCGTCGCCGACGCAGCGAAGTGGGCGGACGTCATCATGATCCTTGCGCCGGATACGTCGCAGGCGCAGATTTACGAGGATGAGGTGAAGCAGCACCTGACCAAGGGTAAGCTGCTGCTCTTTGCGCACGGCTTCAACATCCGTTACGACGCCATCAAGCCGCCCGCCGACATCGATGTCGCGATGGTCGCACCCAAGGCTCCGGGCCATCGCGTGCGCGAGGTCTTCACCGAAGGCGGCGGCACTCCGGGCCTGCTGGCCATCCACCAGGATGCCACCGGCACCGCCTACGCCCTGGCGCTCTCCTACGCCAAGGGCATCGGCTGCACGCGCGCCGGAGTCATCGAGACCACCTTCAAGGAAGAGACCGAGACCGATCTCTTTGGCGAGCAGGCCGTACTTTGCGGCGGCGTCAGCGCGCTCATCAAGGCCGGCTTTGAGACGCTGGTCGATGCGGGCTACCAGCCGGAGGTGGCCTACTTCGAATGCCTGCATGAGCTGAAGCTCATCGTCGACCTTATCTACCGCGGCGGCCTGGGCTACATGCGCTACTCCATTTCCGATACGGCCGAGTACGGCGACTACACCGCCGGGCCGCGCCTCATCACCGACGAGACTCGCGCGGAGATGAAAAAGATTCTGGCCGAGATCCAGGACGGCACCTTCGCCAAGAACTGGATCGCGGAAAACAAGAGCGGACGGCACAATTTCGACAAGATGCAGCAAGCGGACGCCGATCATCCCATCGAGGCCGTCGGGAGCCAAACTGCGTGCCGCCATGCCCTTCCTCGACCCCGTTACGGTGGAAAGCGGCACGCCGGAACCCGTTAAAGTCTAACGATTTCGCAACTTTCACATACTTTGAATCGGGCAGCTCAGGCTGCCCGGTTTTTCCTTTGCGCAGGTATTCCAGAATCCACAGCTAAGCGCCCAGGAAATCGGCGACCATCCCGCACCTCGCAGCCATCCACAAACATCTATTACCATTTATGAGACAGGTGAAGCGATGAATGCGTTTTCCCGTTCTGAACCGATCACAGCAGCTGAGCCACCGGTGTCGAGCCAGTTTGCTAACTCGCGTCCACCCACTCCACTGCCAGAGATCGTTGCCGCGCTCAAGCGTGTAGCCCCCCTGCACGGCCTTTTGGACAGTGAGTATGAATGGCTGGCCACGCATGGAGTTGAGATTTTCGCTCCAGCCGGAAGCACCCTCTTTCACGAGGGCGATCCCGCCACCAAGATGATGGTCATCCTGCGCGGCGAGGTACAGGTCCGCCGGAGCGCGGCAGCGCACAGTACGCTCTTCATCGGCCGCGCCGGACAGATCACCGCACTGCTGCCCTTCTCCCGAATGAAGAGCTACGGCGGCCACGGCTTCACTACTGCGGATACCTGGGCGCTCGAATACGATCGCTCGCTATTCCCGGATATGCTGCAGGCGATCCCGTCCTTCGGCCAGCGCATTGTTTCTGTCCTGCTGGATCGCGTTCGCGAAGTCACGCGCATTCAGCAGCAGGCCGAAAAACTGACCGCATTGGGCAAACTCGCTGCAAATCTTGCACACGAGCTCAACAATCCCGCCTCGGCAGCGCAGCGCGCGGCATCGGGCTTGATGGAAGAGCTACAGGTCTTCGGTAACGAAAAGTTCCGCTGGGCAGCCTGTGCCTCGACCGAATCGCAGGCCGCCAAAATCGATGCGTGGGAGAGTTCCCTGCGCCGCAGGCAACGCCTCAGGACGCGATGCTGGACACGACGCATGCAGTCCCAGCGCGAAGATCTCGTTACTCAGCTGGCTCGAAGCGAAGGGCATCCAGGAGACCTGGCTGATTGCGCCCGATCTGGCTGAACTTGGCACGACACCTGAGCGCCTGGACGAACTTGCCGCGTTTCCTTGCGATCCGCACGCGTTGAGCGTCGTGCTCGCGCAGTTCGCCTCGTCCCTGCGCACGGGACGCATCGCTGAGGCGATGCTGCACTCGACCGACCGCATCTTCGACCTGATCAGCGCCATCAAGGACTACTCCTACATGGACCAGGCGCCGATTCAGGAGATCGATATTCCCAACGGCTTGAAAACACGTTACATGCTGCAATCGGTCTGCGCACGTTGAGGTCGATCCGGGAGTATGAGCAGGACTTGCCGACAATCAGCGCCTACGCCAGCGAACTCAACCAGGTGTGGACTGCGCTGATCGAAAACGCTCTCGACGCGATGCACGACGACGGTCAGTCTGAAATTGAGTTGTCGCCGGCCGGAGAGCTTGCTCGTGATTGAAGTTTGGGACAACGGCCGCGGAATTCCGGCAGGAGATTGCAGGATCGCATCTTCGAGCCGTTCTTCACCACCAAGGCGCCCGGCAAAGGCCTCGGATTGGGGCTCGACGCGTCACGCGCATCGTGCGCAAGCACAGGGGCTTCGTCACGTTCAATCGAAACCAGGGTCTACCTGCTTCGAGGTCAGGTTGCCGATCGATCAACTGCAGGCGTATTAAGGGGGCCGCGCCAGACTACTTCTCGACTTCAACGCCACGCCAGAAGGCGACGTGGTTCTTGATGTTGCGGGCGGCCGGCTTTGGGTCGGGATAATACCAGGCTGCGTCGGGATTTTCCTGCCCGTCGATCAGCAGGCTGTAATAGCGCGCCTGTCCCTTCCACGGGCAGGTTGAAATCGTAGAACTGGGCCGGAAATACTCCCGGTTAATCGACGATTCAGGGAAGTAGACGTTGCCTTCAACCGTCTCATCGGCGTCACTCTCGGCGACTACCTTTGCCATTCCAGATTGCTTTTGCCATCTCACTTACTTTCCGGCCACTCTCACCTTGACTGCGGTGGGATCGCTGAATGAACTCACTGACATTAACAGAAACCGACGGACGCAGCTCAATGTCCTGTGAGGACGCCGAGCGATCCCCGAGAGTTTCATCCCGGCAACCTGCGGGCAAATCTCTCTAGTGCATGCTGAATCCGGACTTTGCTGAGCCCTGGTCCGGCAACATCGTGAGCTTCGTAATATGGACCGACTTGTTCGTCGCTGTTCGTCGTCGCCACGACCGCCACGTGGTGTCCATAGTGACTGGTGACGCTCGCGGGATCGTCGATCGACCAAACCTCTTTCTTGGCATCGTCAACGAAGACGGGCTTGCGCCGCCCTCGACACACTTCTTGACGCACTCCGTTCCGCCGCCGCCGACATGCATTGGCGCCGCACATCGAATCGCTTACCCAACCGTTGATCGCCACTGGCTTGGAACTCTGGTCAGCAGCCAGCGCGAAAACGCTGGTCATGGCAAAGATCATAAACAGACGCTTCATCGCTTTACTTCCTCCGCCGGCAACCGGACTGGCCAGCCAACCATTGAGTGTCACTCAGGGCACTCAAACTTGGCAAGCAGCCATTTCACGTCGCGCAAACACTGCAGCTCGCTTGGTGACGAGACCATAGGGCGAAACCGTAACTAGGGCTTAGCCGGACGAAGACGCGCAATCGTCTTCACCGCGCGCTCGTAAGTCCGAGTCGCCTCGGGATACCTGCGCACAATTTCCTGCGTCTTTGACATGAACCCGGGAGCCTGTTCGCGTATATCGCCGATGAAAGCATCAAACTTGGCCAGGATAAAGATGTTCTCGCCATTGCAATCGAGAAACAGCTCCGGCGAAAGACAGCCGTGCAGCACGAATGCCGAGGCCATCTCCCAGTAAGTCGTCACCTGCCGAAAAAAAGCGTTCTCGCGAGATCCGAATGCTCGCTGTACTGCGAAAAACTCTTCTGCGTTCTTGGGCCAGAATTCGCCCATGACCCAGGCACGTGCCTGGCGCATGGTGGCTTCGGTGCGAAGCTCATAGAGCTTGAGAATTAATTCAGCGTCGTTATTGGTCGAAAGCTTTTCCATTTGGATCTTTCCTGCACTTCATGGTGCGGTTGTACTTCGTGACCTTCTTCAACGGAGGACGGCCCAGACTGCAAAGCGCAGCCTGGGCCCTTCCGCTTTGGCACAGATTCAACAGGCCGGGGCCGCTCGGATGCCCCGGTTTAAGGCAATGTCAGCTCACTGGGACCGGATGCGCGTCTTCAACGATCGGACCGTGCGTGTTTGCCGTGGGCTTCGCTTTCGGCTCGGGTGCAGCCGCAGCGGGAGCATCCCCAATGCGCTTGCTGAAGCTGCAGGAGATTGCTCCTTCAGCTTCCACTTCAGGTTCCTTGCCCTTCTTTTTCCGCTTGCTGGGCGCGTCGTCTACCGCCGCCGGTTTCTTGTTGTTCGGGCAGGTCAGATAGATGCCGGACTTCAGCGTCTTCTCAATCAGGTACGGACTTCCGCACTCCTTGCAGGGAGTGGGAACCGGCTTGCTGTTCACGCTGAAATCGCACTTCGGATAATTCGTGCAGCCATAGAACATCGTGCCGAAGCGCGTCTTGCGCTCGGCAATGTCGCCCTTGCCGCACTTGGGACAGGTCATGCCCTCAACAAGGTTCTGCTTGATGTACTTGCACTTGGGATAGCCTGAGCAGGAGACGAACTCACCGTACTGTCCGTTGCGCAGCACCAGCTGTTCGCCGCACTTGGGGCAGTACTCGTCCAGCGGAACCGGCGGCTTTTGCTGCACCTTCTGGTCCAGCTTGCGCGTGGTCTTACACGGCGGATCTTCGTTGTATCCGGGACACGCCATGAACGCGCCGAAGCGTCCGCTGCGCAGTACCATCACGCGCCCGCACGCCTCGCAATACTCCTCCGCCTGCTCGCCCTCCGCTCCTTCGGCAGAATTCAGCTCCGGTTTGCCTTCAAAATTTTCCTTGGTGAAGGTGCAGCTATCCTTCTTCTTTTTGTCGTAAGCGCTGCACGCAAAGAAGGAGCCGAACTTGCCCCACTTCATCACCAGCGGAGAGCCGCAGACTTCGCACTTCTGATCAGTCGGCTTCTCCCAGCGCTTCACGTTTTCCATGTGCGTGCCGGCTTCGGTCAGCTCTTCCTCAAAGTGCCCGTAGAAACCACCCAGCAGATCGGTCCACTTCTCGTTGCCGTCTTCAATCTCGTCCAGCTCTTCTTCCAGGCGGGCCGTGTACGCGGTGTCGAAGATGTACGGGAAATTCGCAACCAGCAGGTCGTTCACCACCACGCCAATCTCCGTGGGGTAGAAGCGCCCAGCACGTCCGGTCGGTGGAACCTTGGTCACGTACTTGCGATCCTGAATCGTCGTGATGATCGACGAGTAAGTCGACGGGCGACCAATGCCACGCTCTTCCAACACCTTCACCAGCGACGCTTCGTTGTATCGCGGCAGGCGGCTCGGTAAAGTGCTGCTCCGGCAATGTCGAATTCAGCTTCAGCTTCTGGCCGTCGGTCAGCGCTGGAAGCTTGTTCTTGAGCGCCTCGTCGTCCTCGTCCTTCGCGTCCTTCGCTTCTTCATAGACACGCAGGAATCCGTCGAACTTCAGCACCGATCCGGTGACGCGGAAATCGTAGGAACGATCGGCCTTCGCTTCAATATCGACGGTCGTCTGATCGAAGACGGCCGGAACAATCTGCGACGCTACAAAGCGCTGCCAGATGAGGCGATAGAGCTTGTACTGCTCCTCGCTCAGGTAGCGCCGGATCTCATCCGGATGCAAGCTCTACATTGGTCGGGCGAATGGCTTCGTGCGCGTCCTGCGCATCCTTCTTTGACTTGTACGCGTTCGGCTGCGCCGGCAGATACTGCTTGCCCGAGCTTGCTTACCGATGTAGTCGCGTACAGCCGCAATCGCATCCGGCGATACACGCGTGGAATCGGTACGCATGTAGGTGATCAGACCCACCGTGCCCTCGGGGCCGATGTCCACACCTTCATACAAACGCTGCGCAACACCCATGGTGCGCTTGACGCTGAACCCAAGCTGGCGCGACGCATCCTGCTGCAGCTTGCTGGTGGTAAAGGGAGGCGGCAGCGCTCTTGCGGCGTTCCTTGTTCTCCACTGAGCGCACGCGCCAGTCGGCCTTCTTCAGCTGCTGCCAGCACCACATCAGTTGCCGCCTGGTTCGGCAGGCTCGCCGTGCTAACGGTCGGAACTTCAGCCTTCTTGCCGTCGATGCCGACAAAGCGCGCGACAAAATCCGGCCCTGTCGGCAGCGGGAGTCAGCAGTCGCATCAATGGTCCAGTACTCAACCGGATTGAAAGCCTTGATCTCGCGCTCACGTTCGACGATCAGTCGCACCGCAACCGTCTGCACGCGGCCTGCGGAGAGACCGCGGCGAACCTTGTCCCACAGCAGCGGCGAGATCTGGTAGCCGACGATGCGGTCGAGCACGCGACGCGTCTGCTGCGCGTCCACAAGATTCTCATCCACGTCGCGAGCATGCTTGAAGGCCTCGACGACGGCCTTCTTCGTGATCTCGTTGAAGGTGACGCGACGAATCTTGGTCTTACCCTTCACCGACAGGCGTGAGTTGTATCGCCAGGTGCGCGGCAATCGCTTCGCCCTCGCGGTCAGGATCGGGCGCCAGGTACACAGCATCGGCCTTCTCAGCCAGCTTCTTCAGCCGGGCAACAAGCTTTTCCTTGTCGGGAGTCACAATCAGCGTGGGCTCGAACGTCCTGTTTGCCAGTTCGACGCCAATTTCTTTTTTGGGCAGGTCCATGATGTGGCCAAACGAGGCCTCCACCACATAGTCGCTGCCGAGATATTTATTGATCGTCTTTGCCTTCGCAGGCGATTCGACGATCACCAGTGATTTACCCATCATTTTCCTTCACAGCCGGCACGGCGCTTACTTTACCAACGCCACCCACCTGATTTTCTGGAAGCTACCACGCCTTAGCACTCTGAATCTACCTGAAGAGCCGCAAATCCATCGGCGGCACAGAAAGTAAGACTCTCAAGCGCAAGGAACGTCAGAAGCTTCGTACGTAGTTTTTTCCCGGTAACTGTTTTATGCGGCCGGCTAGTTCCAGCTCGAATAATGCAGTGAATACTTCCGAAGAAGTGAGCTCGGTCCTCAAGCTTTTCCATGATCTCGTCCAGTTGCAGCGCCTCGTCGCGGTGCAGCGCCTGCAGCACGATGGTGTCATTGGGTGCCAGGGGGGCGTCGGTGTTTAAAGATGCACCAGCCTCCGTATTCGATTCAGCACCTTCTGCAACTCCAACATTCGATGCGGCTTCCAACTGCTCTTCCAGTTCAATGCGAACCTGCGACGGCAGATCCTCCCAAACGTCCTCCCATGTGGCCACCAGCCTTGCACCCTGCTTAATCAGGGTATTGGGTCCCCAGGCGTTCTTGCTGGTTACGTTGCCCGGTACAGCATACACGTCGCGATTCTGTTCCAGCGCGCAACGAGCCGTTACCCGCGTCCCGCTGGCCTCGCCCGCTTCCACCACCAGCACCCCCACGCTCATGCCGCTGATGATCCGGTTTCGCCGGGGAAAGTTCTGCGGTGCGGGAAAAGTCCCCATGCGATATTCACTCACGATTGCCCCGCCGCTCACCAGTATTCGCTCCGCAAGCGACTTATTTTCTTTGGGATAGATCACATCAATCCCAGTGCCCCACACGGCGATCGTAGGAGCCTTGGCAGCCAGCGCGCCATTATGCGCCGCTGTATCAACGCCTCGAGCCATGCCACTTAGAATCAGCAGCTTGCGATGCGATAAGTCGCGGGAAAGTACCTCGGCCATACCCGATCCATACGGAGTGGGGTGCCGCGTCCCCACCACCGCCAGCGAGGGCCGCGCCAGCAGCGAGCGGTCGCCTCGCACCCACAGCACAACGGGCGGGTCGTAGATCTCTTTCAGCCGCTCAGGGTACTCCGCGTCGGAATAGGTCAGCAGCGACCCGCCGGCATCAGAGGTCCGCTTCCACTCCTCTTCCGCCTCGGCCCGTGCCTTACCCTCAAAAATAAATTGTGCTGCCTGCGCCGGAACCGTCAGGGACTCAAGTTCCGTCAGTGCCAAACGAAACAGGTGTGCTGCGCTGTCCAGCCTCTCAACCGCCTGCAGAATTCGCCGTGGTCCAAGGCCGGGCGTCAGCACCAGAGCGAGCCACGCCAGCCGTTCCTCTGTCCACAAAGTAGAGGCGGCAGGCGCCATCGACGGCACAGAACTACGCGAATTCGCCACCGAAGTGGTCATCTGAGCACCAAAAAACAGTCCGCAATGGCGCCAAAAGCCCCACTCGCGCAGACTCGCTATTTCTTTGATAGTTGGGCCCACAGTAGATGGGCTGCCGTTTCGTGTCAAGCGCAGCCGTCACACTTGCCTCATTCATTCCAGCCAAAATATAGAGGTTGCTAGACTAGGGCAGTGAGCTTTTCCAATTCTTCGCGCCTGCGCATTGCAGCGATTGACTTTCTGAACCCGGCCCCCCTGATGTGGGATTTTGAGCATGACCCCGAGCAATCCCGGCTTGCGGAACGCTACAGCATCCACCGCACCATGCCATCCGAATGTGCCGCCGAACTGGCCAACGGCACGGCGGATATCGGCCTGATTCCCATTGCCTCTTACGCCACCATACCCGGCCTGGCAGTCATTCCCGGCTGCACCATTGCTTCCATCGACCGCGTGCGCTCCATCCTGCTGGTGGTTCGGCAGTCCCCCGGCGTTCAGGCCGCAAAGACGGTGGCGGCGGATACATCATCGCTAACCTCGGTGGCTTATACGCAGATCCTATTCCACCGCGTCTGGCATGCAACGCCGGAGTTCATTCCTCACCCCCCGGATCTGGACCAGATGCTGAGCCGCTGCGATGCCGCACTGCTCATCGGCGACCCGGCGCTGGCTGCGCTCGAAAATGCCATGGCCCGCGAAAAGCGCACCGGTGAGCGGCTGGAATACATCGACCTCGCACACGAGTGGCGCCAGCACACCGGCACCCCATGGGTCTCAGCCTTCTGGGCCGTGCGACAAGAGGCGTTGCCCTCTGAGAGCAGGGCTGTAGGCGCGGTTGTGGATGACTTCCTGCACTCCCGCGATCACGGGCTCAGGCATATCGACGAAATCGCAGCTGAGTGGTCGACGAAGATCGCGCTCTCACAGGACGCGATCCGTCGCTACCTCACCGAAAATATTCACTACATCCTGGATCAGGATTGCCGCGACGGCATGGCACTCTTCTTCGAGTATGCGGCAGAGTGTGGCGGTCTACCTACCGCCCCTGCGCTCAAATGGCTCTGAGACGCAGAGAAAGCGGCCAGTGAATCGCTGACCGCTCTTTAGCTAACCGCTCCTTAGCTAACCGCTTCTTAGCTGCCTTCCTACATCTCCCAGCGAAGCAGGGCGGCGCCCACGGTATATCCGCCACCAAAGGCCGCCAACAGAACATTCTCCCCGCGCTTCAGCTGTCCATTTTCAACCGCCGAGTGCATGGCCAGCGGAATCGTCGCCGCGGTCGTGTTTCCATAGCGATCAATGTTGATAACGACGCGATCCAGATCCATCCCCAGCTTTTCTGCGGTGGACAGAATGATCCGCTTGTTCGCCTGGTGAGGAATGAAGCAGCCGATGTCCGCCACGGTAATCTCGTTGCGATTCAGCAGACCATCGCTCAACTCGTACATCTTGCGCACGGCAGTCTTGAAGACCGGTCCGCCATCCTGGTGAACATAGTGCAATTTCTGAGCGACTGTCTCTGCGGTCGATGGATGCAGGCTTCCTCCGCCCGGCATGAATAGCGCGGTGCCTCCCGAGCCATCAATCTCGTGCAGGAAATCCACCATGCCGACTTCGCCCTCTGCGGCTGGCTCTAGCAGCACAGCCCCCGCGCCATCTCCAAACAGGATGCAGGTGGAGCGGTCGGTGTAATCCAGGATGGACGACATGGTGTCCGCGCCGATCACCATCACCTTTGAGTGAGCGCCGGACTCAACCAGCTTGGCGCCTAGCTGCAGCGCATACAGAAATCCCGAACAGGCCGCGGAGAGGTCAAATCCCCAGGCGCCTTTTGCACCGATCTTGTCCTGCACCAGGCAGGCGGTCGCGGGGAAGAGCATATCCGGCGTGACCGTCGCCACGATGATCGCTTCCACTTCGCTGGCGGCGATTCCGCGCTGGGCCAGGCAGCTACGTGCCGCCTCTGTTGCCATATCGCTGGTAGCCACTCCCGCATCCACAACGTGACGCTCGCGAATTCCGGTGCGCTCGATGATCCACTGGTCGTTGGTATCCACCAGTTTCTCAAGATCTGCGTTGGTGATTATGCGGGGAGGAACGTAGATTCCCAAGGCACTGATCTTGGCGCGTCTTGATACACGCGGACGCACTTCTAAGCTCAATTGGCTTCTCCTGAATGGCTCGCTTGCAGCCCATATTCTCTATGAAGGGGAAGGAGTTGTCCACGGTCCAGGACAGGGCTGGGTTTATGTACCGGGCGACCTACTGCGCACGCAATGGCCCGTTACCGTTGCTTCCTTCCGGACCTGGCGGGGTTGGCGGGATTGGGTCGCGTAGGACCCGGCACTCTCAAATCATATCACCGCCAGAGGGGTACCCAAAGCGGCCACCCCAGCGTGTGCAAATCGCTCGGATCCCGCCGCCAGGCCCGTAGACCACCGCCGCGAATCTCAATGAAAACAAAGTCACTATCCCGTCAAAAACTCAACCGTTTCCTCGGGAAACCCTTCGGCATCAGGCCTCCCTC
The DNA here is from genome assembly GCA_963849505.1 of uncultured Acidobacteriaceae bacterium. Lineage (GTDB taxonomy): Bacteria > Acidobacteriota > Terriglobia > Terriglobales > Acidobacteriaceae > JANXZS01. The sequence continues at coordinate 262,926 of CAWKHY010000006.1, forward strand.
CAATTCTCTATGCTGAACAGGAGGCGAGCAATGAAGTGGGAAATCGCGGTACTGGCAGCAGTAGCGGTTCTCGCAGTGCCCAGCTTCGCGCAAAAACAGGAAGAGAGTCACCCCGCGCCGCCTCCGAGCGCAGGTCACTATGGAGGGGGTCCGCCTCCTGCCAAAGGGCCGGAGCCTGCTAAGGCACCGGCTAAATCCGCTCCACAGCCACCGCCACCCGCACACACGCCAGCCCAGACTGAGCCACACCCGCAGCCGCCAAAGAATAACGAGCCGGACCAGGAAGTTCATAAAACGGTGCCGCAACGGCAGGCCACCCCGGAACATAGGCAGAATTACAACGATGCGCCCGGCCATCCAGACGCCCCCCACGTCCACGACAACGGCCAGTGGGTGGGACACGATTCCGGTCGCGACGATCCCCATTACCACCTCGAACACCCCTATGAGCACGGGCACTTTGAAGGCGGCTTTGGCCCCTCGCATCACTGGCATCTTGCCGGTGGCGATCCCAGTCGCTTCTGGTTCAACGGCTTTTATTTCAGCGTGGCTCCCTGGGATGTCGGATATGCCGACGGCTGGCTATGGGATTCCGACGACATCGTGATCTACGAAGACCCCGACCACCCCGGCTGGTACCTCGCCTACAATGTCCGCCTCGGCACCTATGTGCACGTCATGTACCTGGGTCAATAGCTCTCAGCGGCGTCTCTGGAAGCTCACCTCCGGGGACGCCGCAAACCACCCGTTTGCCCGGGATTTCCGCCATACTCCGATAGAATAGGAAGGTGACGCATATTCTCCTTCCCCAACAACCCGAAGCGGCCTCATCTGAGACCCTCACCAGCCTGTCCGCAGTCCCCGTCGATCTCGCCGCTCCCCACGCCACCGCGCGGGTTAGAGTCGGCTTTGTTAGCCTCGGCTGCCCCAAGAACCTCGTCGACAGCGAGGTCATGATGGGCCTGCTCCACAACGCTGGAGCGGAGATGACCTCGTCTCCCGAGAACGCCGACGTGCTGGTGGTCAACACCTGCTCGTTCATCGATTCGGCGAAGCAGGAATCCGTCGATGCCATCCTCGAAATGGCGCAGCACAAGGCAAACGGGCGCGGGCCGCAGGCTGATCGTAGCCGGATGCCTGGTGGAACGCTACCGCGACGAGATCCGCAAGAATATTCCCGAAGTGGACGCCGTGGTCGGTACCGGCGAGTTGGAACAAATCCTCGCCGCCGCTGGGCTTGAACGGCAGACATGTCGCTGCCAGCCAAGGGATCTCCGATTCTCCGTTCAAAATTCTGGGTGGGGGTCCGGCTGCTTCCGTTGAAGCCAGAAGTTCAAAGCCCGAGCCCGTCGCAGACTTCGCGCGCCGAGGGTGATCTGCGCGAGTCAGCAGGGCCGTTTTGCTCGCACCGAGTGGGACGGCGCCGCACCCGCTCTGCCGCAATATCTTTACGACGACACGACGCCGCGCCTGCTGGCCACGCCGCGCTCCTCCGCCTACATCAAGATCGCCGAGGGATGCGACCATCCCTGCAGCTTCTGCGTGATCCCGAATCTGCGCGGCAAGTTCCGCTCGCGCCGCTTTGAGTCGGTGGTCCTGGAGGCAGAGCGCCTCGTGGCCCAGGGAGTTCGCGAAATCACGCTCATCGGCCAGGACACGACCTGCTACGGCGAAGATCTCGGCATGAAGGACGGCCTCGCGCTGCTGCTCGACCGCCTCGCGCGCATCGACGGGCTCAAGTGGCTGCGCTTCCTCTACGCCTACCCCAACAAGATCACCGCGGCGTCTGCTTGAGACCATCGCGAAGCACGACAACATCTGCAAGTACCTCGACGTTCCGCTGCAGCATGCGTCGCCTGCGGTGCTCAAGACCATGAAGCGCGGTGCGGGCGCCGATATCTTTCTCAAGACGCTGGAAAAGGTGCGCGCAGCCGTTCCGGATATCGCGCTGCGCACCTCGTTCATCGTGGGATTCCCCGGCGAGACCGATGCCGACTTCGCCGTGCTCACCGACTTTGTAAGGAAGCCCGCTTCGACTGGCTCGGCGTCTTCAGCTACTCTGACGAGGACGGCTCGAAAGCTTTTCACCTCGATGAAAAGCTGCCCCAGCGTACTATCGAAGCTCGTCGCCGCGCTCTCATGAAGCTGCAGAAGGGCATCAGCAAGCGAGCCAGCAAGCAGTGGATCGGCCGCACGCTCGATGTGCTGGTCGAGGGCGAGTCCGCCGAGACACCGATGCTGTGGGAGGGACGCACCCAGTTCCATGCGCCCGAGATCGACGGCAAGGTCTACATCAACGACTTCGGCCTTAACGAAGAAATTGTGCCTGGAAACTTCTACCGCTGCGAAATCACTGAAGCACATGAGTACGATGTGGTGGCAAGAATTGTTTAGCGTTGTCCCCAGTAGAACCTGAATTTAGAACCCGGTTACCGCGCCATGAGCAAAGACAGCAAAAAAACAATTCTTCGTTGCCCAACCTGCAAGAACATCGTCACCATGAAGGACGAGGACTTTCCCTTCTGCAGCGACCGCTGCCGGCAGATCGACCTCGGCAAGTGGGCCAGCGGCGTCTACAAGATTTCGTCGCCCATTCTGGATCCGGAGTCCTCGAGGATCTGCCGCCCATCGGCGGAGACGAACTGGCCGCGACGATGAATAGATTCCCCGGGATGAAAACACGCTGGGCCTGGGTCGCAGGTACTTTCTTCGGCGCAGGACTGGGCAAGCCCGGCCCCGGCACCTGGGGATCGGTGGCGGCCCTGCTGCTGTGGTGGCCCTTGCCCACGTCGCCCCGCTCACCGGCCTTCAACTCGCGCTCGTCACCGCGGCAGCAGCATTGCTTGTTACTGCCATCGGAATTCCGGCGGGAACCATCGTCGCCAACGAGACCGGCAAGGAAGATCCGCAGCACGTCGTCATCGACGAGGTCGCCGGCCAGTGGATCGCCCTGATCGCCTGCCCCGTCGACTGGAGGCACGCGCTGCTGGCGCTTCTCCTCTTCCGCGCTTTTGACATTGTGAAACCCTGGCCAGCCCGGCAACTCGAAAATCTGCCCGGCGGATGGGGCATCATGCTCGATGATGTAGCCGCGGGGCTGTATGCTTTGCTAGGGATGCAGATTCTCCGCCATTGGTTCTAAAGCCGTTCATCTGCGTCAAATAAGTGCACCGCGTACCACGGGATAGATATGCCAAAGATCATGAGTCGCGAACGCAACAGGCCCCTGCCGCCGATTCTTGACGCAGTCGTGCCCGGAGCAGCCTTGCCGGGTGGGGAATCGACATTCTCGGTGCGAATCTCGGGCCCATTGACTGACCCAGATTCCGTCCGCATTTATCGATGGCAGGCCCGCGCAGGTTTTGCTGAGCCGCTCGCAGCGCATGATTCTCGAGGTCCCGGAGACCAACGGCTCCGGCGATGGTCCAGATCCACCAGGGTGCTCTGCCCAGCAACACCCTCGACTCAAGGTGGCGCAAGGGCTCACCTCGGAAGTACACGCGGTCAGCAACCCCGCCATCGACGTCGAGGGAAACGTCTACGTCACCTTCTCCGGAGCGCGCGGCCAGCAGACGCCCGTCTCCGTCTTCCGCGTCATGCGCCTTCGGCGAGCTGGAAGACTTCCTCACCGGAATCATGAACGCCACCGGGCTCGCGCTCGATCCTTCCGGCTATCTCTATGTTTCCTCGCGCCACGAGGGAACGGTATACCGCGTCTCTCCCGAGGGCGCCTCCTCGGTTTACGCCGAAGGCATGGGCGTGGCTACCGGAGTGGCCTTCGATGCCAAGGGCGATCTCTACGTGGGCGACCGTTCCGGCACGATCTTCAAGATCTCTCGCGACCGACAGATCTTCGTCTTCGCCACTCTTGAGCCCAGCGTCGCCGCCTACCACCTCGCCTTTGGCCTGGACGGCACGCTCTTTGTCACCGGACCCACCACCTCCAGCCACGACAATGTTTACGCCATCGACCGCGACGGCGAGACTCGCGTCCACTACAGCGGACTTGGCAGGCCACAGGGACTGGCAGTCGATTCCGATGGGAATCTCTACGTCGCAGCCTCGCTCAAAGGCAAGCGCGGCATCATCCGCATCACGCGCGACTCCGAAGCGGAGTTGGTCCTAGCCGGTTCCAATATGGTCGGACTGGCCCTCGGCCGCGACGGCACCGCAGTTCTCGCTACCAGTAGCGCCGTCTACTATGTTCCACTAGGAATTGAGGGGCTGCGCTTCTTCTAGCAGCTTGCAGGTTTTGAGTGGTCGGCAATAAAAGCTGCGGCACACCGCATGCAGCCCGGCAAACCACCCTGATTGAATTCTGCCTTAGGAACGGATCGGCTGAGATGAACTGCGAGATCATTGCAATCGGCTCCGAGATGCTGACGCCGTACCGCCAGGACACCAATTCCCTTTACATCACCAGCCGCCTTTATGAACTCGGCGTCCACGTCACCTTCAAGACCATCGTCGGCGACCACAAAGACCACCTCGTCGACGCAATTCAGACCGCGCTGCGCCGCATCGACATCCTCATCTTGATGGGCGGCCTGGGGCCGACCGAAGATGACCTGACCCGCGAAGCCGTCGCCGCATCGCTCAAGATCAACCTCAAGCGCGATCCGGAAATCGTCGCGCAGATCTACGCGCGCTTTGCTACACGCCGCATCCAGATGACCTCCAACAACAGCCGCCAGGGCGACCGCCTGCAGGATGCCACCATCCTCGAAAACCCCAACGGAACCGCGCCCGGACAATGGCTCGACCGCGTCTATGGCGGACATCGCAAGCTTATCCTGCTGCTGCCCGGACCGCCCGGCGAACTCAAGCCAATGTTCGACAAGGAGTGCATGCCGCGCTTGCGGGGCATACTGCCCGTGCGACATATTGCGCAGCGCACCCTCAAGGCCGCGATGATCGGCGAGTCTGCCGCCGATGCGCGCGTCGCGCCCATCTACAAGAAGTACACCGACGTCGACACCACCATCCTTGCGCATGCGGGCGACATCCAGTTCAACCTCATCTGCGCCAAGCCTTCAATGGAACTGGCACAGCATCGCGTCGACGAACTGGCCGGTCGCATTGAAGAAGAGCTTGACGACTTCGTCTACTCCTCGCAGGCCGAAACCCTCGAACAGATCGTCCTCTATTACCTCGAAATGCGCGGTGCCACGTTGGCCGTCGCTGAAAGCTGCACCGGCGGATTGATGTCTGAGCGCCTCACCCGCATCAGCGGCAGCTCCCGCTCCTTTCTTGGGGGAGCCATCGTCTACAGCAACGACCTCAAGACTGAATTCGCCGACGTTCCCCGCACGCTCATCGACGACTACGGCGCTGTCAGTCCGCAGGTGGCCGAGGCAATGGCCGACGGTATCCGCGAACGCGCCGGAGCAACCTTCGGCTGCGGCATCACCGGCATCGCAGGACCCGGCGGCGGCTCGGAAGAAAAGCCCGTGGGCCTCGTCTACATCGCCGTCTCCGATGGCAAACACACTGACGTAATCGAGAAGCGTTTCGGCGGAGACCGCGAACGCGTCCGCCAGTGGGCCGCCCAGCAGGCCCTCGACATGGTCCGCCGTCGCTTGATGTAGAACTCACGTCAGAACGCCAGACTCGATTGGCATCGAGGAACATTTTCGCTGGCCGCGCGTACCATCCTTGCATGCGATCCCCGCTAACCCGCACCTCTGCCTTCAAACGACTCGCCGGGATTTTCACTCTCGCAGTCATCGCGGGAATCTGCGCTTCCGCGCAGCGCACTTCTGATTCCAGCTCGAAGATTACGCGCCTCGATGGAAGCACCATCACGCAAAAACAGGCCGATGAGACGGTCACGCATATCATCGAGGCGGCACACGTAACGGGAGCGGGGATCGCAGTCTTCCGTGAAGGCCGGATTGCTTTCATCAAAGCTTATGGCCTTCGCGACACAGAGAAGGGATTGGCGCTCACTCCTGACTCCGTCATGACATCCGCATCGCTCAGCAAGGCGGCCTTCGCGAGCGTGGTCATGCGATTGGTTCAGGAAGGCACGCTGTATCTCGATAAACCTGTTTTCCAATACCTGCCGAAACCGTTGCCGGACTACCCTCAATACGCCGATCTCAAAGGAGATGAGCGCTACAAGAAAATAACCCTGCGCATGCTGCTCAGTCATACCAGCGGATTTGCGAACTGGCGAGCATTTGAAGAAGATCGCAAGCTCAAAATCCACTTTGACCCGGGCACGCGATACGCCTATTCGGGCGAAGGCATAGACCTGGCGCAACTTGTAGTCGAGACCGTTACAAACCAATCTCTAATCAACCTCATGGATAAGAAACTATTTGCTCCATTGCAAATGAATCGCACAAGCATGATTTGGCAGGCAGCCTTCGAGAATGATTTCGCGAACGGCTACGACGAGTATGGCCGCTCTCTCGGACCCGAAAAACGAACCAAGCCTGACGCTGCCGGCTCTATGCAAACTACCCTGCAGGACTACTCGCTATTCCTGAGCGCGATCCTGCAGGAGAAACTCCTCAATGCGAAGACCACCGCCGCAATGCTGCATCCCCAGATCAACATCCAGTCCGCACATCAGTTCCCTTCGCTGGCAAATGAAACTACCGCCGAAAATGATTCCATTCACCTGGGCTACGGATTGGGCTGGGGACTCTATTCCACTCCCCACAGCCACGCCTTCTTCAAAGAGGGGCACGACGAAGGATGGAGACACCTCGCGCTCTGCTTCGACCAGAGCGGCACGGGCATTCTCATCATGACCAACAGCTCCAATGGCGAAGGAATTTTCAAGCCCGTCATCGACGCATTGTTAGGCCCGACTTATTTCCCCTTCAAGTGGGAAGGCTACACGCCATACACCGAGCTTCCGCCTCCGCCGAAACTGAAAGAACACAAGAAAGTATTTCTAACCTCCGCACAGCTAAAGCAGTTCGAGGGAAAATATGCTCTCCCGCCCCAGGTCGTCCTGACCGTAACCGAAGAGAATGGTCATCTCTTCGTTCAGGAGAATGACGAGCCGAAACAAGAGTTGATACCTCAAGGCCAACGCGACTTCTACTCAGCCTCGTCGAGCGACGAATGCTCCTTCATCCCCGCCGACGGACCTCCATACAAGGCAATGGTGCTCCACCTCGACGGCAAAGATATCCAACTCGAGCGCCTCCATTAAACGAGCCGCCCGCACCTGAAGCTGATCTGAGGCCCACCGTGCGAGGGTGAACCTGTCGCAGAGTCTGGTGTGCACAAAGTAGGCTGCGGTGTCTCAGCGCCCCAGCCTATCAGGATCTACTAGGACAACCGTCCGTCGCGCGGCTCCCCGCTTCGCAAAGCAAGCAAAACAAGCAGCCTGATCCCGTTACGCACAACTTGTAACACTTAAGTCCAAGCACATAAGCGCATCCGTCGTTTATGATGGATACTCACCCTTTCTATGGAGGAAGGCGCTTCGTTCGCATGAGAATTTTTCTCGGCGTTGCTCGCGGGCTCGCACTCGTTTACCTCGTAAGCACCGCCGGAATCGCTCTCGCGTGCGATCAGCTACCGGCGGGCGAACCCCTATGGATCCGCCTCTCCGCTCCCGTCTCCACCTATTCCGCACATCCTGGCGATCCTGTTCACGCCGTTCTCACGCAGGACGTGGTTTGCGGTGGCGAAGTCGTTCTCCCCATGGGCACCCCGATCGACGGCGTGGTCCGCTCGAAACGCAAGGTGGGACTGGGCATCCGCCACGAGACCGCTGCTCTCGAACTCGACTTCAATCACGCCAATCTCCCCTCAGGCGTAACCATTGACCTTGAGACTCGAGTCGCTGAAGTAGAGAATGCCCGCGAACAAGTCAAGAACGGCGTCATCCACGGCGTGCTCAGCTCTGACACTTTCCAGGGACGCGTCAACAGCCGCCTCATTCACCTGCCCACCTGGAATCCCTACTCCGACCTCGGCCTGATCATCTACAAGGCCACCTTCCCCATCTTTCCCGAACCGGAGATCTACTTCCCCGCAGGCACCGATATTCGTCTCGAGACAAAAACACCTGTCTCGTCTCTGCCCACAGCAATGGATAGCGCACCCTATGAACCCTCGCTCGCCGCTACTGAGGGTTCATATGAACTCGACCAGTTGGTAGAGCACCTTCCGCGCCGCGCCACCACCAAGAAGTATGTCGACGCTGATCTCATCAACCTGGTCTTTATCGGATCGCAACAGCAGGTCGAAGCAGCATTCCAGGAAGCGGGCTGGCACAACAGCGATCCCGTATCAAAACGCTCATTCGCAAAGAATCTCTACGCCTTGCTCAACAACAGCGGCTATGCGCAGGAACCCATGATGACGTTCATGCTCGAAGGCAAGCCGGAAGACATGAACTGGCAGAAGGGCCTGAATAGCTATGGCCGCCGCGACCATCTCCGCATCTGGCAATGGCCAACCGAACGAAGCAGCGAGTCGGTGTGGGTAAGCTCTTCCACGCACGATACCGGAGCGGTTCTCTCCATCAAGTACAAAGGCTTCGTGCACCATATCGCACCTGACATCGACGACGAGCGCTCGAAAGTCATCCGCGACCTCAACTTTGCGGGCTGCGTCAAATCTGTCAGCTACGTCTCGCGTTCCGGCATGTCCAGCATCACTCAAAATGCCACCGGAGACGCCATGCGCACCGACGGCTCAATCGCTGTCATCGCGCTGCAGAGCTGCCGCCCCGCCAACCACGAACTCAATTCAAACGCGAACGGCGGCAAGTTCAGGCCCGGCAACTATGCCTTCCGCTATGTCCGTCGCCAGATCCTCACCTTCCGCAACGACATCTGGCGCGCCAACATCATCTGGGGCGCTTACGATGTGGGCCGCATGACGGTGATGGCCCTGCGCCACCCCGCGCCGCTGCAGCCCCTCAACGATCATCAGCTGACTATCTTGCCCGTCGTCGCGCAGTCAAAGGACGCCGCACCCTCCCTCGGCTACTCCGGCTTCAATTCCATCGCCACCAAATCAGATCCGAGAATCTGGGATCAGTAAAAACTAGAGTCCCGTCAATCGCCGTTCCTCATCGGCGTCTCCCTCCAGCTCCACGGGCCTTCCCGCGTGTCTTTAGCGGCGCACAAAATGATGACAATATCTCTACGTTCGGGTGACATTGTCTCCCGCCGACCGGTCCATGCTCGGGTCTTAGGAGGATCTGGTATGGAAGAGACGTGGAGCAGTATGAAAACCGCAATCAACCGGCGTTCGTTCGTAAAGAACGGACTTGACCGCAGCAAGCATCGCGACCGCTAGTGTGGGACTCCTGGGAAATAGCTCCTTCGCGCTGGCCGATGAAGGAGGCGACGAACATGGCGATCACCGCCTCACTCGCGGAGATGCCGCTTTACTTCGCTTCGCGGCAGCGGCCGAGATTCTTGAGACCGACTTCTGGGTACAGTACAACGAACTGGCCGGCGTGCAGGACAAGGAAGTCCCCGGCGGAAGTGGAAACCCTGCCTACACCGCAGCCCTCGCCGTGCTCGACGAGGACATGGCCCAATACGTCCACGACAACACTGACGATGAGTTCACTCATCAGAACTTCCTCAACGCGTATCTCGAATCCAAGGGAGCAGAGCCGGTCAGCCTTGAGGCTTTTCGCACGTTGCCGGGCAGCAGCGCCACAGGCTCCAGCGGAAAGATGCGTCTCACCAACCTCATGCAGCTTACGCTTGATACCAGTTGGTTTACTCGCTACCGCAGCGGCAACCACAACCCCGACCTCGATCCTCACTTCACCTTCCCGCAGGCAATACCGACGTTAGCTAAGGGGCAGCACACCGCGATCCCCAGGACCGACGCCGACACGATGGATCCTAACTTCCTCCAGGCCATCGCGAACACCGCCGGCTTTCACTTCCCCACAATCGAGCAGGGCGGCAACAGCCTCTATCCCTCAATGGCGCAGAGAGCCACCAGTGTTGAGGTCCTGCGAATATTGATCAGCATTGGCCCGACTGAAACCATGCACTTTCAAACCTGGGCCGACAAGGCGGGCAACGCAATGCCGCTCACAGCAGTCGATCCAGTGACGGGAGTCTCAGTAACTTTTCCCGATCTCAACTCTCCGCCCTTCGGTGGCGAACTCTTCCAGACCAACCTCATCATGCCGGAGCCGTGCCCGTTCCTCAGCCGCAAGCTTCCGCGATGCTCCATCATTCGTCCGACGGAGACAAGAGGAGTGGCCATGGGCGCGCTCAAGTTCCTTACCGACATGGGACTCTTCATCGGGCAATCGCCGGCATTCTTCAGCCGCATGCGCGATCTTGCTGAGGATGCAGATGACGCGAGGCGCGGACGATAAGTCGCTTCGTTGCTGAATTGTCAGAGAGCGCCGAAGCCTGTAATCGCCAGCTCCTCCGCCTATGGCTTCACCGCAGACGGCGTGCGAGATGCTCTCAGAAGATCGGCTCCACAACCTTTCGTCCGGAGGACAGACCCGGCCAATCCTCCGGACTTTTTTTTGCTCGCCATCGCGTAACCAAACTCCGAACTCGCCTTCTTCGAAATTATTCGTTACGCACATCGCAGCCCTTCCCATCAAGAATTCCTTGCCCGCTGAACAATCCGCGGTAGCATGGTGTGTTCCAGAATAAGCAAATACATACGGGAACATGAGCCCCGGCACCGGTGTCTTTAGAAGCCTGTAGTTCAGTTCTTGAGGTACGACCCCATCACGAAGGTGCGCACAAAGGAGAACGGCATGCGTCGATGGATCGCAACAGTGTGTCTGTGTTTCGCAGCTGCCTCAGGTTGGGCCCAGCAGGATGAACTAGGCAAAGCGAATGATCTCTACACGCAGGGGAAAAAGCTGGACGCGCTGCCCTTGTATGAGGACTTGGCAAAATCCTATCCCAAGGAGTGGCTATACGCGGAGCGTCTGGCCGGGTGCCTCCTCGCAAAGGCCATTCAATCCAGCGATCCGGCAGAGGTCAAGGCATTGCGGACACGCGTGCGCGACGAAGCCAAGCGGGCGGTGGAGTTGGGCGATCCGAACTACATTGCTCAACTCCTGGCACAAACTCCTATTGATGTGCCCACAGCTCCGCCGCCGGGCGACGCCGGTGCGGTCCTTTTGCGCGAGGCCGAGAAGGCATTTACCGCCGGAAACTTCGCGTTAGCCTTGGACAAATACTCCCAGGCTGCGAATGCCGACCCGAAGCTATACGAGGCGCCTCTCTATGCCGGCGACACGGCGTATACGCAAAAAGATCTGCCCACGGCCGCCAAGTGGTTTGCCCGTGCGATTGCAATCGATCCTAGACCGCGAGACAGCCTACCGGTACTGGGGTGACGCACTCATGCGCGTGGGGCACGATCCGGTTGCAGCCAAGCCGAAGTTCATCGACGCCGTAGTGGCCGAGCCATACAACAAACTTGCATGGCAAGGAATTCAGCAATGGGCGCAGATCGAGAAGGCAACCATCACCTCCCCAACAATCGACCGCCCAGCCGCGCCCGTCGTCGACGCCAAGAATCCCAACAATATAAATATTCAGATCTCGATGGGAGACACCGATGACAAGAAGCATCCTGGCGCCTCTGCGTGGTTGATGTATTCAATGGTGCGGGCCGGCTATCACGGCGACGAATTCAAAAAGAATTTTCCCAATGAGAAGCAGTACCGTCACTCACTCAAAGAAGAAAGTGCCGCGCTCAGCATCGTTGCCACCAGCCTCAAGGAGCAGAAAATCCAGCCATCCAAACTGGACCCGAGCCTGCAGAATCTTCTTGAGCTCTACGACGCCGGAATGCTGGATTGCTGGATACTCATAAGCGCAGCCGACCAGGGCATCGCGATGGACTATCCCGACTATCGCAGGGAACATCGCCAACTGCTGCACGACTACCTCGTCCGCTTTGTTGTGCACGGCGGCGTGATCAGTCAATAGGAAGCAGCAGGCTCCGACCGATCACTCCGCTCAGCTTGTCCTGCGCATCGAGCGCGGTGCCGCGACTCACTCCGCCCAGGCTCCGCAGATGATCGGCGAAGTCCCACGCCAGGTCGCGCGCCACGCTCACCTTCCAGATCGCCAGCAGGCGGCCGATCTTTCCCGTATCCTGCGCCAACTCACCCGCAACATCCGCGGCCAGAAAATTCAGCGCCATCGGCAGCACCGTTGCCAGCAGGCTATTCACCTGCTCATAGTCGTTGTGCTGCGGGCTCTCGAGCGTCGGAGTCAGATGCATCTCCTCATCAGTCGCCACCAGCGCCAGCGCCAAGTCATGATTGATGTGAGCGTTCATCCCCGCCAGCGCAAACTGTATGCGATCGATCCCCTGCAGGTCGCGTGCCTCAAACAACGCCTGCCACGAACTCGCCGTATCAGGGCTCTCCCCCAACTCGCTTGCAATCGCCGCAAAATAAAATCCGGCAAACACCACGTCCAGACGCGTCAGCCACGCCGCATCTTTCCACCCGCTCGCCGGAGCCTGCGCATCGATCTGCTGCGTCACCATCATGTACATCTTGTTGAACCACTTCAGACCATCGTTGCCCGGCAGTACTTCATCGATACTCTGCATCACCGCCACCACATCCCCGATCGTGGACGGCTTCGCGCTACTCACGATCTCTAAAAGCCTGGCGTCAACTCCATTGAGACTCGGCATTCCCTTCTCCTCAGAAAAGCAGATCTCCACCGCGTAGCCCGGACAACAACACACCACCTCAGCGCCGCAGTGCTCAATACCCCGTCTCAGCACGATACATGCCGCCCGCAACTACGACCGCTGTAAATTTCTAACCTCATAGCCCAAACACAACATTGATCTGCGCCTCGACTTCAACGGCTTCGCCATTCACAAGGTAAGGTTTGTAGAGCCACAGCCGCACCGCCTGGATCGCCGCTTGCTGCAACGCCGTCGGCCCACTTACTACGGCCAGTCTTTCGATATGCCCGGTCCTGCTGATTAACGCCAGCAGCACGACCGTCCCTGAAATGCGCTTCTGCCTCGCATCAGCTGGATATACAGGTTGCACCTTTCTTATCAGGTGGTCTTGTGCCGTACCAGAGCTCACTTGGACACGCCGAGGCGGCGGAGCCACGGCGTCCTGGGGCGGTTGAAAATCGGCAGGCTCAATCTGGCGAAGGCTCTCGATAGAATCAAGGTGAATCTTTACGTACACCTTGCCCATCCGCATCTCCTCGATGTCACCGGCTAAGTACCGTCCCCTGAAAACAAGAATCCGATTGAAGAGGCTGTAGTTGGCGTTGCCGAAGCCAGTAGCCAATCGCAAAATCGGCTTCTCCTGGCTGAAACAGTAGGCCGGAAAAGCTTCCATGGGAACGTCTCCCATAGGCTTTGGCGGGGGTAACGTCGAACAACGAAGTGCTATGCCACCGAGCGTTCGTTCCGTCAGCACAACTTTCTGGTCGGCGAGGCTCTTCTCGTCCGGAACAGGACTCACCAGCAGCTCCCTCACCAGCGCCACCGCGCCGGATGGCCACTGCGGGGTCAGCGTCCTAAAAATCCCGTGATCCGTGCCATACTCCACCTGCGAAAATTCGGGACTCTGATAGCTGCGCCGATATTGCTTCTCGCTTACCCACCACTCTTCATAGGTCCCTGCAGACTTCGACTTGCCGTCATTATCAAACACCTCATAACTAGCCTTCATGTGCCAAGGCTGCACGTCCTCGCCTTGCAGCCCGTTCACCTTCCGCCCCACACTCATCAACTCCGTGGCGTCTTTCGGCGTAGCCATATTTGCGAGTTGTGCGACGGCATCGCTCGCGGCACTCGGTGCAGTAGTCGGCGCTGGCACCACAGACGTGGTCTGGCAAAAGGCCCCCACCATCGGGACACAAACAAGAAACACCGCAGCAATCAATTTGCGCATGCGCACAGCCTTACTTTGGGATTGAATTCCCACTCAGCATATCAACCACTACCGCCAACCCGTTGAGAATATTGAGATTCACCTACCCCTCCGCAAATTGCGCAAGCTCTTGCATATCCCGCCCATGTCTCCGCAAGCATCTAACCCATCGACGTAACGATTCAGCCGCTCGTCACACAATCTCCAGAGATCGCTCGTGTGCCCTTGACACTGTGCAAACCGGGTCACACAATCTGTTACCAGCTACCGCCAGAGGGACGACTGAACCGTTGAATTCTGCAGCCCATCGTCGAACTCTCCCTCTGTTAGGAATGACCCTTGTCTGCGCGGTGGTCGCTCTCGCAACTTACTGGTTACGTTCTCTGGGCACCGTGGCGGCAACACCTCTGCACGCCACCAATCACATCATTCGGTCGGCTTATCGGCCACTCCCGCCTTACGGCCCCGGCGGCCCCGTCCTCATCCTCTCCAGTCCAGCCAACCCATTCAGCCGCTATTACTCTGAAATCCTCTTTGCTGAGGGGCTCAACGAATTCTCCATCCAGGACCTTGCGCAACTTACCCCCGCGCTCCTGAAAAACTACGATGTAGCCATCCTCGGCGAAATCCCCGTCGCTCCCGCGCAGCGAAAGATGCTCCTCGAATGGGTGCGGCGCGGCGGCAACCTCATCGCCATGCGCCCCGACAAAGACCTCGCTGCCGCCCTCGGGCTTACCTCGCCCCAGGGAGTCCTTCAGGACGCATACCTCGCCATCAACACGCAAAGCACCGCCGGCAATGGGCTCGTCAAAGACACCATTCAGTTTCATGGGCCCGCGGATCTCTACCCGCCCACAGCCGGCGCTACCCTTGCCACGCTCTACCGCGACGCCAACACCACCACGGGCGCCCCCGCCGTCGTCATGCTCAAAGTCGGCGCGGGAGAAGTAGCCGTCTTCTCCTACGATCTCGCGCGCTCCATCGTCTACACGCGCCAGGGAAATCCCGCGTGGTCCGGCATGGAGCGCGACGGCATTCCGCCCATGCGCAGCGACGATCTCTTCTATGGTGCGGCCAGCTACGACCAGCACCCCGATTGGGTCGACCTGAAAAAAGTAGCTATCCCGCAGGCCGACGAGCAGCAGCGCCTGCTCGCCAATCTCATTCTGCAAATGAATCCCGGCAAGCCCCTGCCTCGCTTCTGGTATTTCCCCCGCGACCTCAAAGCCGTCGTCATCATGACCGGCGACGATCACGGCCACGGCGGCACGTCAGGACGCTTCAGAATCTTTGACGAGGAAAGCCCGAAGGATTGCTCCATCGATGCCTGGGACTGCGTGCGCGCTACCTCGAATATCTTTCCCGGCTCCGCCACCAATCGTCAGGCCGAGCTACTCGTCGGCGACGGTTTTGAAATCGGCCTGCACGTCTACACAGGCTGCCGCGACTGGCCTCGCGAAGAGTTTCGCGGGCCCAACGGTGAACTCTACTCGCGCGACTCCATGCAGCAGGCCAACAGCCTCTATAGCCGTCAACTCGCCGCCTTCGCCACCGATTACCCCAGCGTGCCGCCTCCCTCCACCAGTCGCACCGATTGCGTCACGTGGGGAGACTTCGACACCCAGCCCCAGGTCGAACTCCAGCACGGCATCCGCCTCGATACCAACTACTACTACTGGCCATCCAAGTGGGTCAAAAATCAGCCCGGAATGTTCACCGGCTCGGGCATGCCAATGCGCTTCGCAAAGATGGATGGCAGCCTCGTGGACGTCTATCAGGCCACCACGCAAATGACCGACGAATCCGGCCAGACCTATCCCTATACCATCGATACCCTTCTCGACAATGCTGTTGGCGATGCACAATTCTTCGGGGCATTCACCGCCAACATGCACACTGACAAGGAGCGATCCCCCGGCGCAGACGCCATCCTCCGCTCCGCCCAGGCACACCACGTGCCCATCATCTCAGCCGTGCAGATGCTGCGCTGGCTCGACGGCCGCAACGGCTCCTCCTTCCAACAGGTCGCATGGAAAGATGGCCGCCTGCGCTTCGCCATATCCGTTGCTGAGGGAGCCGATGGAATCCAGGCGCTCTTGCCTCTCAAGGCCGCAACCGCATCGCTCGCGCACATCACCATGAACGGCGCACCGGTCTTCTTTCACCGCCTCAACTTTGCAGGACAGCAATACGCCCAGTTCGCGGCAATCCCGGGTCAATACGAAGCTCAATACCTGGCCGCTGAACCGCCCCCGCAGCAAGCCGCCCGGTAGCGTCCTGCGCGTTAGTCACGCCTCACCCTCCGCGCCATCGCTCACCAGCCGTCAGGCTACAATCTCCCGTTTCGTAACTGCTACACTCAGTGACGGAATGCCCGCATCCATCTATCTCGTCGTTGCCCTCGCCGGTTACCTGCTCGGCTCCATCCCCTTCGGTTACCTGCTCGTGCGCTTCGTGCGTCAGGAAGATATCCGCGCTGTAGGCAGTGGAAATATCGGAGCCACCAACGTCCTTCGCTCTGGATCGAAAGGCCTCGGCGCCTTGACGCTCCTCCTCGACGTCGTCAAGGGAGTCGCCGCCGCCTTTGCCGGAGCCTGGATCGTCAACCACTATGCACCCGGCTCCCCCCTCTCGCCCCACGATGCCGCCGCCCTCGCCGGACTCTTTGCGCTCCTCGGACATGTCTTTCCCATCTGGCTCGGCTTCAGGGGAGGCAAAGGCGTAGCAACTGGATTCGGCGTCTTCGTCGCCCTTGTGCCCTGGGCCGCCCTCATGTGCGTGGCCGTCTTCGCCGTCGTCTTCCAACTATCGCGCTTCGTGTCGCTCGCCTCCATACTCGGATCGGTCGCTCTCCCCATCTTCGCCCTGCTGCTCTATCGCAGCGGTCACACTCCACTCTTCCTCGCCGTTCTCTTCCTCATCCCGCTCATCATCATCGTCAAGCACCACCAGAACATCGGACGGCTCATCAGCGGCACAGAATATCGCTTCGGCAAATCGAAAGAGGACGCGGCATGAGCAGGATTGCAATTCTCGGCAGCGGCGCCTGGGGCACTTCCCTCGCGCTTAGCCTCGCCCGTCGCGGCGGTCACGAAATCACCCTCTGGACCCACGATCAAAAACTTGCCGACAGCATCGTCGCCCGCGGGGAGAACACCGAGTTCCTGCCCGGCTTCCCACTGCCGCCCGAAATCAGCGTTACCGCCGACACCCACTCCGCCATTGCCGCGGCCGACATCGTCATCGGCGTCGTCCCATCGGAGTTTCTGCGCCAGACCTACACTCGCATCGCGCCCTCGCTCCACGATGGCCAGCTGCTCGTCAGCGCCACTAAGGGCGTCGAAGACTCCACCTTCCTGCGCATGACCGAGGTCATCAACAGCACCCTCACCGCCCAGGGCCTCAGCCTGCCCTGCGGCGTGCTCAGCGGCCCCTCTTTCGCTTCTGAGGTCGCCGCTGGATTCCCCACCGCCATCGTCGTCGCCTTCGACGACATCAGCCACGCCGTCCGCGTGCAGCGCGAATTCAGCAGCACCACCCTGCGCCTCTACTCCTCCGACGACGTGATCGGCGTCGAACTCGGCGGAGCTATCAAAAACGTCATCGCCATCGCCTCCGGCACCGTCGCCGGACTCGGCCTCGGCTACAACAGTGCCGCCGCCCTCATGACCCGCGGCATGGCCGAGATCACCCGCCTCGCCGTCGCCTGCGGAGGCCGCCGCGAAACCCTCGCCGGACTCTCCGGTATAGGCGACCTCGTCCTCACCTGCACAGGATCGCTCTCCCGAAACCGCACCGTCGGCTTCGAACTCGGCAAAGGCCGCCTGCTTCCCGATATCCTCGCCGGACTCGGCGGCAAGGTCGCCGAAGGCGTTCGCACCACCGCAGCCGCCCTCGGCCTGGCCCGCAAACACGGCGTGGAAATGCCCATCACCGAGCAGATGGACCTCATCCTCCACCAGGGCAAATCCCCCCTCGAAGCCATGCGCGAACTCATGTCCCGCCCCGGCCGCGATGAGTAACTGTCAGGCAGTTACTGAATGAATACCCCGCTGCCCGGCAACGCCAGGCCCACGGGCTTGCCCGTAAAATCCATCGTCCCAATCCTTTACTGACCCGCTTGGGTTAACTCGGTGGGCTCGAGGGTACCCGCTTTGATCCCCCGTTTACATCTTTCGTGCGAGTTGGTGAAAACGGTTCCACCCGTAGACTGATACCAGTTCAAATCAGGAAGCCGCCCAACAAACATGAAAAGTGCCCAGGCCTTTCGATTCAAGATCTTCGCTCCCCTGTTCCTTCTGCTCGTCGCCGTAAGTGCTGTCAGTTCCGCAACTGCAACCGCCGCCGTCAGTTCAGGCCGATCTGCCGTGCCTACGACGATGGTTGCTATCCTCATCAGCCTGGCCATCTGCGGCCTGGCCGCCCAGGTTGTCTCCCGCGCCCTCGCTATTGAGAGCGGAAGACTCGCCTCCGCAATCAGAGACCTCTCTGACCCGCCACGCGGCAAGCGGAACACCGCCCAATCCCCGCTGTTTGCTGAAGTAGCTGCCGCCTGGCACAAGGCCGCCCTGAAGTGGGAGCGCGCCGTTCACCATGAGAATCAGAAAGTTACCAGCGCCGGCGCAGATATGCTCGAGCTGGTCAGCACCCTGTCCAAGGCCCTCGAAGAACGCTCGCCCTTCCTCCGCGGCCACTCCGAACGCGTCGCGGAATACTCCGTCGCCATCGCCCAGGAACTCGGCATGGACAAGGAAGAGATCGAGCGCGTGCGAATCGCCGCCCTCGTCCACGACATTGGAATGATCAGCGTCGGCGATGCCTCCCTCAAGAAGAACCGCCTGCTCGCCGTGCGCGAATTCGAGATCCTGCGGGCGCATCCTGCCCGTGGCGCCGCCATCCTGCGCTCCATTGAGTCGCTCCACGACCTCATTCCCGCCGTGGAATTGCACCACGAGGCGCTCGACGGCACCGGCTACCCCTACGGCCTCACCGACAAGGACATCCCGCTCATGGCCCGCATCCTGGCCGTGGCCGACACCTTCGACTCCATGATCTGTGCTGACCCGTCCCAGCCGGCCTTCTCGCCAGCCGACGCAGTGGAAGCGCTGGAAGCCCTGGTCGGCACCCGCCTGGATGGCCGCGTCGTCAATGCGCTCATCCGCTTTCTCGATCGCGATCACTCCATGCCGAACGAATCGTTCCTTGCCCCACCAGCCCCCTACATCGGAGAAACGGTCGCAGTAGAAGTGCGCTATACCTCGCAAATTCGCTAAACAACGCTCTTCCGGCCTCTTTTGAAGCCGTTAGCCCCTCTTGATACACTCAAGTTGAACGCACAAGAGGGGCCTTGCCGGAATGATTCAAACACTGTTTGGCAGCTTGAACGAGCCGGAAAAGAAATCCCTCTTCGACAGAATGAAGCAGGCCGTCTCCCGCACCCGGGAGACCCTCGAAGAGCGCATCGAAGGCGTCATCGCCCTCACTCGCGAGGTCGACGAGAACACCCTCGACGAGTTGGAACTCTCGCTCATCGCCTCCGACCTCGGCGTCACCACCACCGCAGAAATCCTCGAAACCCTCCGGGATCACGCCAAGCGTCAGGCTATCCGCGACGGCGCAGATCTCCGCCAGCTCCTCAAGACCGAAATCAAGGCCATCCTCGACGCTCAGGATCAGCCCCGCCGCCCCGTCATCGGCCCCGAAATCATCCTCCTCGTCGGAGTCAACGGCACCGGCAAAACCACCACCTCCGGCAAGCTCGCCGCCCTCTACCGCGCCCAGGGCAAAAGCGTCCTTCTCTGCGCAGCGGATACCTTCCGCGCCGCAGCCATCGAGCAGCTTGAAGTCTGGAGCCAACGCAGCGGCGTCGAACTCATCAAGAGCAAGCAGGGCGGCGATCCTACCGCCGTTCTCTTCGACGCGCTCGAAGCCGCCAGGAATCGCAACTTCGATATCGTCATCGTCGACACAGCCGGCAGACTCCACACCAAGGGCGGCCTCATGGCTGAACTCGACAAGATGCGCCGCACCACCAAGCGCTTCTTCCAGGACGCGCCCCACGAAGTCCTCCTCGTCATGGACGCGACCACTGGCCAGAACGGCCTGCAGCAGGCCCGCCTCTTCACCGAATCCGCCGGAGTCACCGGCATCGTCCTCACCAAGCTCGACGGCACCGCCAAAGGCGGCATCGCCGTCGCCATCGCCCGCGAATTAAGCCTGCCCGTACGCTACGTCGGCGTCGGAGAAAAAATCGAAGACCTGCTCCCCTTTGACAGCGAGGCTTTCGCAGAATCTCTGCTCGGCTGACCTCAACTCCGCCCCAGTAACCGCAAATATGTGACTTCGATTGCGCATGTCATCTGTAACTCAACTTGCATCTATTTACATGTAACTTATTTCGCATGCGAAAGATCCTCAATCAGTGGTAATGTGTGCAGTCGCTGAATAACTTCTGGCCGCATAGGCAGAGGCGCTTCGAGGTAGCATCACGATCACCATACGAAAGACGAGTGAGTCGCCCTTGAACCTTTGGTCAAAGACGCCAGTAGCAGACGCCGATCGCAAAGATGAGGCCTGGATGGACCAGGCGCTCGATCAGGCCCGGCTGGGCATAGGCCTCGCCTCGCCCAATCCCACCGTGGGATGCGTCATCGTCAAGGATGGCCAGCTGCTCGGCAAGGGCTACCACATCTATGAGGATCGCGACCATGCTGAGATCGTCGCCCTGCGCAATGCCGGACCGCGATCGCTCGGCGCCACCGCCTACGTCACGCTCGAACCCTGCAGCCACTACGGCCGCACCGGCCCTTGCGCCAATGCCCTCGTAACCGCGGGTATCGCTCGCGTCGTAGTCGCCACTACCGATCCCAATCTCGACATCAATGGCCGCGGCCTTGCCATATTGCAGGGCGCCGGCATCGAGATCAAGCTCGGTGTCCGCCGCATCGAAGCCCAGCGCCTTAACGACGCCTTCGCGCGCTTCATTCGCACCGGTCATCCGCTCGTCACGCTCAAAGCCGGCCTCAGCCTCGATGGTCGCATCGCTCCTGCCTTCGGCGTTGCTCCCCTCGGCGATCCCTATTGGATCAGCGGCGAAGAGTCTCGCGCCGAAGTCCATCGCATGCGCCATGCAGCCGATGCAATCCTCCTCGGCATTAACAGCGTGCTCATCGATGACCCGCTGCTCACCGACCGCAGCAAATTATCCCGGCGGCGTCCGCTCATGCGCGCCATTCTCGACTCGCAGTTGAGAATCCCGCTCGACTCCCGCCTCGTCTGCTCCGCTGCCGAAGATCTCGTGGTCTTCTGCACCGCCAGGGGATCGGCGGACAAACAAGCCCGCGTCCACGAGCGCATCCAGGCCCTCGAAGATCGCGGCGTGCAGGTCATTGAGCTGGGATCCGATCCCCACGTTCCCCTCACCGGCGCGCTCAATTGGTTCGCCTCGCAGAAACGCACAAGCGTCCTCCTCGAAGGCGGTTCAACGATCATTACCCAGGCTCTTCGCGAAGACCTCGTCGACAAGATCAGCCTCTTCTACGCACCAAAAATCCTCGGTGGCGAGGCAGTCCCACTGCTCGGCGACCTCACCGGCCACAAGATCGAGTTGCAGGACGTGCAGGTCTCGCGCTTTGGAGAAGACATCCGCGTGGAAGCCGTCCTCCGCGACCCCTGGAAACTCTAAGCCCCACCGCGAGCGTACTCAATAAGCCGAACACCCCTCTTGACAACACCATCGCGAGAAAGCTACCGTTCCCCTAAGATGGTTATGGAAAGAACTCCCGATACCGGCGAACTCATTCAGGGCACACTCGAGATGCTTGTCCTTAAATCTCTCGTACGCGGCCCCCTCCACGGCTATGGCGTCGCCGAGTGGATTCAGCAGACCTCGCAGCAGGTCCTCAAGGTAGAGGAAGGCGCGCTCTATCCGGCGCTCCACCGGCTGGAATTGCGCGGGCTTCTCAAGGCCGAGTGGGGCGCATCCGACAACAACCGGCGCGCGAAATTCTATGCGCTCACGGCGGAGGGAAGAAAGCGCCTCAATGCGGAATCGCAGCGCTGGGCAAGGCTTTCAGCTGCAGTTGCATTCGTCATGCAGGCACCGTAATACATCGCCTTTGAGGTAAAAATATGGCTCCCAACCTCCACGAATCCCTCCTTCGCCTCAAGGCACTCTTCAGCCGGAAGCGCCTCGATACCGACGTGCTCGAGGAACTTGAGTTCCACCAGGAGATGCTTCGCGAAAGGCTCTTGCGCGAGGGCGTTCCCCAGGCGGAAGTCGATGCAGCCACCCGGCGCGCCTTCGGCAGTTCACTGCGCTGGCATGAACGCCTCCGGGAACTATGGCAATTTCGCATCCTCGAAAATTTCCTGCGCGACTTGAAATTGTCAGCGAGGCTCCTGCGCAAGTCACCCGGCTTTACCGCAGTGGCGCTTCTCACCCTTACGCTTGGCGTGGGCGCCAACACCACCATTTTCTCCTTGATCAACGCCCTGCTACTGCGCCCCCTCCCTGTACCACACGCTGAACAACTCGCCGTCTTGCGTATGGATGTGGATGGTCCGCAGCCTCACGATTATTCCTTTCCCACCCCTCTCTTCCGCGAATTGGAGCAGCGGCACAAGGTCTTCAGCGACGTCTTCGCCTACAACACCGACGAACTTCAGGTGCGCGGCGCATCCGGCAACGAGACAATTCCCGGCATGCTGGTCAGCGGGCAATTCTTCAGCGGTTTGCAAACGCCGCCGCTGTTGGGCCGCTACCTCACGCCGGAAGACGATCGCCCCGGAGGCAGCCCCGCGGGAGTTGCCGTAGTAATCTCGGAAACCTTTTGGGATCGCTGGTTCAACCGCGCTTCTGACGTGGTCGGCCGCAAACTCGTCATCGCCAATGTGCCGTTCACCGTTGTCGGCGTTATGCCTAAGCGGTTTATAGGACCGGACCCAACGCAGAGGCCGCAGATTTTTGCGCCGCTCTCTGCAGACCCTATCATCGACGCCCCCAGAAACCACATCGATGCCGGCATGCACGCGTGGTGGCTCACCCTCGTCGCACGGCTTCAACCGGGCATCACCCTGGATCAGGCCAACGTTGCACTGCTCGCGGAGTCCCGCCCAATTCTGCGCGTGGCCGCGGCCAGCGATCCCAGCTTTATTGCGGACAGTGAAAAATTTCATTTCCATCTTGCCGCCGAGTCAGGCTCGCGAGGATTCACCTTTGCCAGGATTCTCTTCCGCAAACCTCTCGTGGCAATGTTCGTGATGTGCGCAGGCATTCTGCTGCTGGCCTGTCTCAATCTTGCCAGCTTGTTGATGGCGCGTGGCGCCGCGCGAGAACGCGAGTTGGCCACGCGGCTCGCCTTGGGAGCTACTCGACAACGCCTTATGCAGCAACTGCTGAGCGAGAGCCTCTTGATCTCCGTCTTAGGCACAGCGGCAGGATTAGCCGTCGCGCCCTTTATCAGCCGCTTACTCTCCGCCCTCTTGACGAGTCTCAACTCCACCACTCAGCTTGACACCGCACTCGACGTCCGCGTCTTTGCCTTTGCCGGCCTCGTTGCCATCCTCTCGGCTGTGCTCATCGGCCTCGTACCTGCCCTGCAGGCCACCGCAGGCAACGTGAGCGACCACATCAAGGAAGGCCAGTATGCGATGCACGCGCGTCCGCGCCGAAAGCTGCTGCCTCTTAGCCTGTTGTCGCTTGAGGTGGCTCTCGCATTAGTACTCGTTGTGGGCGCCGGACTTCTCGCCACCAGCCTGATGCGTTTGTACAAGTCCGGCGTCGGATTCGATCCCCACGGCCTCGTCAGCATCGCCTTCCATATGGACAAGCAGCCCTTGGAAGGCGACGCACTCATGCGCGTCTATCGGGAGCTGGGCGAAGGACTAAGCCGTCAGCCCGGCGTAAAAAATGTAAGCTTCCAGTTCATCGTTCCGCTCTCCCATCGAGGCTGGAACGACAACTACTCTGCACAGGGCGGAAGCCCCAGCCTTATATTCATGAACGCCGTCGCTCCAAATTACTTCGCAACAATGAGAACACCTCTCCACGAAGGCCGGGAATTTGCGTGGAGCGATACCAAAGCCTCGGGTGGGAAGATGATCCTCAACCAGGCCGCTGCCAAACTCCTATTTCCCGGCCGCGATGCCCTTGGGACAACAGGTAGTCAACGAGCGCGACAAATCTCTCTTCGAAGTCGTGGCTGTAGTGGGCGACGCCAAGTATCGGGACATGCGCGCCCCCGCACCGCCAACCGGTTTCGTCCCCATCATGCAGGATCAGCAGGAGAAGCCCTCGTTGAGCGCCATCGTGCGTGTCGATGGACCGCAGGCTCCGCTGGCCCTGGCTGCGAGATCCCTCGCTGCCCGCCTGGCCCCCACCATTCCTCCGCCCGTGCTAACAACAATGGATGAGGTCGTCGACGGGTCGATGATCGCCGAGCGCATGATGGCGATGCTCTCCGTATTCTTCGCGGCCTGCGCGCTACTCGTAACAGCAATCGGCCTCTATGGCACCTTGGCTTACGCCACCAGCCGCCGCACCAGCGAAATAGGCATTCGCATGGCGCTCGGAGCCCGGCGCGAACAGGTGGTCACCATGATCTTCCGCGAAAATGCCGAGATCGCCCTCGCAGGCTCGCTGTTGGGACTCGTCGCGGCACTCCTCGCTGCTCGCGCCCTCGCCAGCTTCCTCTACGGGACCTCAGCGCACGATCCCTGGGTCTTTGCCGGATCGCTCCTTGCGCTGGCTACCATCGCCAGCGCAGCCTCCCTGCTGCCCGCTCTGCGCGCCGCCCGAATCGAGCCAGTAGCCGCTATCCGCTGCGAATAGAACACCGCTACTACCAAAAATCGCCCGCAGCCCGGACCGAACGAAAACGTTCGAAAAACGTACGATTTTGCGTTGAAAAGGGCCTCTAGCATGCACAAAAACGATCATTTTTGACGCCAATTTGGAGCCATTCCCGTGGGATAAACTAGCTCTATGTTCACAGGTTTGGTAGAGCAGACAGGCACCATCGTCAGTGTTGAAGAGCGTTCCGGTGCAAGACGAATCACCATCGCCGCACCCGGTATAGCCGACCGCATCCGTACCGGAGACAGTGTCGCCGTCAGCGGAGTCTGCCTCACCGCCCTCGACATCCAGCCCGACGCCGATCCCCCTTGTTTTCATGCAGATCTGGCCCAGGAGACGGTTAGCCGAACTTCGCTTTCCATGCTCGAACCGGGCTCAAAAGTGAACCTCGAACTACCCACCGCCGCCGGCAGCCCATTGGGCGGACACGTGGTTCAGGGCCATGTCGACGGCACCGGAAAACTGCTCTCGCTAACCCAGGTAGTTGCCGATGCCGATCCCGAACTAGCCGACTGGTGGCTGCGCGTCACAATTCCCGACAACGTCACGAGATTCATGATCGAAAAAGGCTCCATTGCGGTGGAAGGCATCAGCCTCACCATTGCCAAATTTGAGCGCGATCACCCTGAAGGGGACATCGTCAGCATCGCGATAATTCCGCACACTTATTTGGCGACCAATCTTCATACCTTGAAGCCTGGAACCCCTGTAAACATTGAGGCGGATGTACTTGTGAAGTTTGCCGAACAGCAGCGCGAGGCGGCAAAGTTCGACCTCACAGAGGCGTTTTTGCTGGCCAACGGCTACTGAGTTTTCACGCGCGCAAAGCCACGCTAACCGCGGGAATTTGGCTCGTTTTGTCGCGATTTACGCTCTTTTCGTGGAAATAGTAAACGCCCAGATACAGCAGCAAAAAGAACACCAAAACTCCTCCGAGCCATGCTAAAAACTGGCCAACGCTGCGCGGGGATGGTTCCGATCCTTGAGCCATAAGAGTCGATCTCCAGTGTTATTGGAGTGTAATCAAGGGTAGCGGGTTGGTTATAGCCTTCAAAGGCAGCCATTTCGTCCCAAACCCCACTCCTGCCTGCATTTTCTGCTCACCAAGCTCTCGCCGCCTCCGTCCAAGATCGTGACCGGAACGTGCTCTCAGATTCGCCACTTGAGTGATCTGTATCACAGACGGATATCTCAAACTTCAGCGATCTTCTATCCATACCTCAAGGGATTTTTGAACGCTGACAGGAGTGGCTATATATGTTGCTGGTTGAGCCAAATTCGGCGGCTATGCTGTTGAAAGTGCAGTACTTCGTGGTCCATTTTGTGGAATATGGAATTGCAATTCCCGCAATCGCATTATTTCTGGTCGCCAAATTGTGCCGCGCCGGAAGTCTCGAATCGAGCGAAATACCTGAAACTAAACCGGTTATCTCCAACCTTCTGCCATGGCCAACGGAGAAGATGGTGACGTACTCGGCGGATTATTATCAGGGTTTTCTGGAGGAAGGCGAAGTTCTGGAGCTGACCACCCGCTAGAAGCTGCATGGAATGAGTTAGTTGCGGCTACTGCGGAGTGATGATTCCGCCCACGCGACTCTTGCGAGGCAGTATTTTGCCCCTGTGGTCTTTCTCCTCTATATTGCTGATTCCAGAAGTAGTTGCGGGCCTTTCGAGGTGCATTGCATGGGCCAGCACGTCGGCATACTTCAATCCCGCCCCGGTGTTGAAAATTACGACTCTATCTGCCTGATTCAAAATACCTTGCTCGATCATTTGGTCATAGGCGGCGGTGGCTGCCGCACCCTCCGGAGAGAGCAAAATAGCATCGTTTTGAGCGTATTTAAGCAGGCTGGAGAGGATTTTTTCGTCGCTCGATTCGACCGCCATTCCACCTGACTGCTGCAGGATTTCCAGGATGATCGTGTCGCCGTACGGCTTGGGAACGCGCAGTCCCGCGGCAAAGGTGTCCGCGTTGGCGAAAAACTCTGAGACTGCTTTGCCTTCGCGGAAAGCCTTGGCAATCGGAGCGCAACCGGAGGCCTGAAGGGCGAACATGCGGGGGCGTTTTCCGGGCTTCACCCAGCCGAGGGCTTCCATTTCTTCGAATGCCTTCCACATGCCGATGAGGCCCACTCCGCCGCCCGTCGGATAGAAGACTGCGTCGGGATACTTCCATCCAAGCTGCTCGACCAATTCGTAACCCATGGTCTTCTTACCCTCAATGCGGAAGGGCTCTTTGAGGGTGGAGACATCGAACCAGCCCTCGCTCTTGCTTGCGTTCGGCGACGATGCGGGCGCAGTCGGAGATGAGCCCGTCGACGAGCGTCGTCTTGGCTCCGTAGGCCACGCACTCCAGGTAGTTGGCGATGGGCACGTCGCGCGGCATGAAGATGTGCGCCTCGATTCCGGCCGCGGCGGCGTAGGCGGCGAGGGCTCCGGCAGCGTTACCGGCCGAGGGCACGGCGAGCTTCTTGAGCCCGTAGTGGCGGGCCATGGAGACGGCCATGGACATGCCGCGTGCCTTGAAGCTTCCGGTGGGATTGCCGGCTTCTTCCTTGAGATAGAGATTGGGGTACTGACGGCTGCGCAGCATGGGCGTCCAGCCCTCGCCGAGGGAGACCGGCTCAACGTCAGGCAGCACGCTGGCATAGCGCCACATTCCTGCGCTGGGCGCGCGGTCAGCTTTCGCTGGATCGGGGCGAGCGGCGGTGCGGCGCAACGCGTCCATGTCATAGCGAACATAGAGGGCTCCGGCGCAGGCGGGCAAACGGTCTGGGGCGTTTCAGCGGAGACGTGGGCGTGGCAGCGGGAACACTCAAGATAGGCAATGGCGGGCATACGCACTAAGAGTAAGGATGGGCGAACGGATAGGGCAGGTAAACTGGGAGTATGACGTCTTCCCCTGTCCCCCAGCGCCATACGGATGATCGCCATCGATATTGACGGCACCCTGCTGCCGACGGGGGGCGCATGGTGAGTGCGACGGAACCGCGAGGCGCTGCGGGCGGCCGAGGCGGCGGGAGTCGAGATTGTGATTGCGACGGGACGCCGCCAGGGTTTTGCCATGCCGCTGCTGGAGCCGGTGGGGCTCGCGACGGGAGACGATCCTGATTTCGTCGAACGGGTCGATTACGCGGAACTTTGCGGGCGAACTGCTGGAGCGGTCGCTGCTTCCGGCGGAGACGGCTCGCGATATCTGCGGAGTGCTGCGCCCATACGGCGCAACGGTGATGACGTTTGACCGCGAGGGTCCCGGATGCCTGGTGATTGAGTCTTTTGAGAATCTGCATGGGCGGATTGCGCTGTGGGTGGATTCGAACCGCTCGTTTCTGACGGAGGTTATACCGCTGGAGAATGCGCTGGACGATGGTGAGGAGCCGGTGCAGGCCATGGCGTGCGGAACGATCGAGGAGATGCGGCAGGCCTGCGAGGCACTGGCTGCGAGCAGCGCGGGCGGAGAGCATTGCTGTGCACCGCACGCCAGTATCCGAAGCGGGATTTGTGCATTGTGGACGTGCTGCCGCTGGGTTGCTCAAAGGGCGCGGCGCTGGCGCGGCTGGCCGAGCGGCGCGGGCTGGAGCCGGGGCAGGTGATGGCGATTGGCGACAACTTCAACGACGTGGAGATGCTGACGTATGCCGGGCGGGCGGCGGTGATGGCCAACTCCGCTCCTGAGGTGCTGAGGATGGCGCGGGAGCGGGGCTGGGAGATTACTGGCTTCGAATGACGAGGACGGGGTGGCGGAAGTGATTGCCGCGCAGCTAGAGAGCGGTCAGCTAAAGGGCGGTTAGCTGGTTAGCTAAAGAGCGGTTAGCGAATTTTGGTTGGGCTGATTGAATCTGCGCTGGATTGTGCAGGGTTGTGGAAACGCTGGTCCCTCCACTTCGCTTCGCTTCGGTCGGGATGACAAGATCACTGGCGGGATGACAAGTTCACTGGCGGTAACGAGAACGGTTTTCAGACGGTAAGAGCTTGGGACAGTTCCGTAAGGGTGATGACGGGGCAAAGTGAGAGTCACGTTGGCACGAGCGGTTGTACGGGTTACGGGCTGAAGTGATAAAGTTGCGAGGATGAGGATGAGCTGGAAGGGTGCGATAGTTGCGATGGCGATGCTGGGTGCGGCGGCGGGTGCTGCGCGCGCAGCGGACGCCGTGGGCCACGTTGCTGACGGAACCGCTCTCCATATAACCCTGACCAACGGATTTGATCTGATCTGCGACCATCGCGAAGAGATGGGGGAGCGGGTGCGGCTGTATCTGCAGCCGGGCAGCCAGAGCTTTGTGGATGTGGCGAGCGTGGAGATTGCGAGTGTTGAGGCGGCTCCCGTGCAGAAGACGCTGAGTTCCACGCAAGCGACCCCGCCTACGTCTGCTGTGCGCGTTGCCGATCCTACGCCGCAGGAGTTGCACGCGATGATGTCGCGCGCGGGCGGGCAGCACAATCTCGACGTTGACCTGCTGGCGAGCGTGGTGCGCGCGGAGAGCGGCGGCAATATTCACGCGGTGAGCCGAACGGGTGCACGCGGGCTGATGCAGTTGATGCCGGGCACGGCGGCGGAGCTCGGCGTTCAGGACAGCTTCCATCCGGAGGAGAATATTAACGGCGGCACCGCATACCTGGACGCGCTGCTGAGCCGTTACCACGACAATATTGCGCTGGCGCTGGCGGCCTACAATGCCGGGCCCGCAGCCGTGGACAAGTATCACGGCATACCCCCCTACCGCGAGACTCGCGCCTACGTGGCGCGGGTGATCCACGAATTTAACCGGCGCAAATCGCTGGCTGCGCGGCAGCCTGCGACGGCATTACAGGCGAGCCGGACGACGGGCGCAGCGGCTGGCTCGGCAGCGATTCGCTAAGGTACCGGAGAGAAACTTCCTTTGAAGAAGAAGCATTGGATCGGGTGGCTGATTGCCGCGATTGTGCTGGTGGCAATTGTTATCTATCGCGCGCAGCCATGTGCATTTTGACTGGCCGGTTTTTGCTGAGCAGCTTCGCTCGGCGGATTGGCGGCGCATTGCGATTGCTATCGGCCTGATCTACATTGCGTTCGGCTTCAGGGCGGTGCGCTGGGCACTGTTTGTGCGTCCGACGAAAAAGGTGTCGGCGTTTGCGGTGCTGGGTTCGCAGGTGATCGGATTTACGGCGGTCGCGATTTTCGGCAGGCTGGCGGACCTGGTGCGTCCCTACCTGGTGGCGCGGCGGATCAATCTGCCGCTGGGATCGCAGATCGCCGTGTACACAGTGGAGCGCATGTTCGACATGGGGACGATGGCCTTCATCTTCTCGACTGTGCTGCTCTTCTCCCACGATAGCGCGACGCTGCCGCACCATGAGCTGATGGTGCATGTGGCGCAGTTTGGGTTGCTGGGGACGTTTGGGCTGGCGGCCTTCGCCATCACGGTGCGGATGGCTGGGCACGTGGTTGCGGCGGTGACGCGCAAGATGCTGAATCCTGTTTCGGCGACGCTGGCGCAATCCATCTATGACAAGATCACTGCCTTTCGCGATGGCCTGAACACGATGGAGACCTTCAAGGATTTCCTGGTGGCGGCGGGGCTTTCGCTGAGCATGTGGACGCTGATTACGTGCGCATACCTGGAGACAACGCATGCGTTTGTGAATTCGCCGGAGCTGGCAGGGATGTCGTTGTCGCGCTGCATGCTGCTGATGGCGGCGAGCATGACGGCGTCGACGTTTCAGCCTCCTGTGATTGGCTGGTTCACCACGATCGGGCTGACTAGCGGCGCGATGCAGTGGCTGGGCGTGGCGAGGGAGCCGGCGCTCGGGTGCGGTGCGGTGCTGCTGCTGGTGACGTTCCTGTGCATTATTCCGGTGGGGCTGATCTGGGCGCAGTTTGAGCATGTTTCGCTGAAGAAGGTGACCGAGGAGAGCGAGCATGCGGGCGAGGAAGAGTCGCTGCACGCAGAGGCCGCGGAATAGGCAGGAAACGAATCGTCGCAATATGACACTATGTGGCTGGAGCAGTTTGCTTGACAGAACCGCCGCACGAGTTAGACTAGTGCGCCGGGCCTCGTTGTCATCCTGAGTATCTGCAAGGAGCATCGAAAATATGAATCTGCGAAGCTGTGCGGTTTTGACCGTATGCCTGGGGGTAGCCCCTTCCCTGCTGGCGGATTTTACTTACCACGAGACAACGAAGATAACCGGCGGCGCCATTGTGGGCATGATGAAGATGGCGTCGATGTTCAGCAGCCAGGCGCGCAAGGTGGGTGACCCGGTTACTTCCACCGTGTATTTGAAGGGCAACAAGATGGCCCGGGTGAACGACACCGACACGGAGATTATCGACCTGGACGCGGAGACGATTACGACGATCAATCACCACGACAAAACCTACGTGGTGATGACCTTCGAGCAGATGCGGCAGCAACTGGAAGCGGCGCGGAAGCAGATGGAGAAGCAGCAGGCTGAGGCTGCGAAGAAAACGCCGGAGAGCAGTGAGCCTCCGCCGGATGTGAAGTTCAAGGTGAAGGTGCGCGAGACTGGGGCGACGAAGGAAGTGTCGGGCGTGGCGACGAACGAGGCCATCCTGGCGATGGAGATGGAAGCGACGGATCAGAAGAGCGGGCAGACAGGCGCCCTGGCGATCACGAATGATATGTGGATGGCGCCGGAGATTCCTGGATACGAGGAGTTGAGGGATTTTCAGAAGCGCTTCGCAGTGAAGATGGGGACGGTGATGAGCGGGGCGTTCAATCCGTCGATGCTGGCGATGCAGCCGGGTATGGGGCAGGGGCTGGCGGACATGGCGAAGGAGATGTCGAAGCTGAAAGGAACGCCGGTGCTGCAGGTAACGCGGATCGGATCGACGACGAATGGCGAGCCGCTGCCGGCAGCCTCAGAGGCTCCGCTGCCGGCTCAGCCGCAGGGGCCGAGCGCGGGTGACGTGGCGAAGGAGAGCGCAACGGACAGCGCTACTTCGGCGTTAACGAGTCATCTGGGAATCGGCGGGTTCGGCGGCTTCGGCAAGAAGAAGAAGGCGGATCCTCCGCCAGCGGATGCTTCGTCAGCGCCACCGCCGACGAGCGCCGTGCTGATTGAGTCGAATACGGAGATGGGTGGATTTTCCTCTGAGAGCCTGGATGGAGTTCACTTCGCGGTGCCGTTGGGTTACAAGCAGGTGCAGCCGAAGGCGGTCGCGGGGCAGTAGAAGGATCACGAGACGAAGAAGCGGCGAGGTCGATTGAGCCTCGCCGCTTTTTATTTGGAGCGGAGTGGGGAATCAGGGTCCGGGAGTGGCTGGCGGGATTGCGCTCAGGTATTCGTAGATGGCGGTGAGGTCATAGGTTGAGAGGTCCTGGTAGGTCGGCCAGGGCATGACCTGCAGCAAGGTTCCGGGATTATCGAAGTCCTTGCCGGTGCGCATGATGGTGAGGAATTCGCTGAGGGTGTGCCCGGCAGGCAGGCCATTTTCGGGGGTGAGATTGCGAGAGATGAAGGGACCGAAGGATTGTCCTCCGGCGAGGTAGTGGGCCACGTTCGCTTTCTTTTTCTGCCCCATGAAGGGATTCCCGCCATCGGCGTAGGACGGATTGGTGTGGCAATCGTTGCAACCGCCGACGGCGTTCACGAGGTAGCTGCCGAGGCCCACCATGGGGGCGTTGCGGCCTTTCAGGTCGAGGGGTACGGGAGCAATCTTGAAGCCCCACTCGATACGCCATTGATCGTGGGTGGGTGCGGTGCCGCCCTGGGCGTGGGCAGCGGTGGTTACGGCGTTTGCAGCCAGCAGCAGCCCCAAGGCGGCTGCTGCGTTCACAACGATACGTTTCATCTGCATTGGCTTTTTCGTCCACATGGTTAGGCTCTTCCCGCTCGCGCGGGGAGGTAAAGCTCAGCTTCCGAGGGTGAAGGCCCGCCCTGATACAGGGCTTGATAATTTGAGTCGCGTTCGAGGGGCCCGGTCGATCGATAGGAAGCCGCAATCGAGCAGCGGCGTGATGCACGCTGGGGAGAATTCCTGGCATGACCGCGGATCCCTTATGCGAGGGAGCCGCTCCCGTGGCGTGACGGGGTGATGATGCAATTGGGCTCGGCGTGTTGTCAAGATGAGGCGAACCGCACATGCGTCCCGACGCCCGATGAGGAGTGCGCGGCGTTTGCATGGTACGCTGGCGGGGTTGGTCGCATCTAAGCGGAGATGGGAATCATGCGCAGGAAAAAGCGTGGCGGGGCGAAGCGTAGTCGATCCATTCTGAAGGGCGCGATGGCGGGGCTGGTGGGTGGACTGGCCGGCGCTGCGGCGAAAGCATATGCGGAGAAAATCTACGCGCGAAATCTGGCGGAGGCGCCGTGCGCGCTGACGAGGGTCTCCTCCGATGACGCCGATGCTGCGGCAGCACCCGCGAGCGTTCCTCCTTCGCTGGTGCCCTGGGTTTTCGGCGGCCTGGCGGGAGCCGCCTATGGTGTGGCCGTGGAGATGGAGGCCAGTTCGGGTGGATGGCAGGGCGCCGCGTTCGGGCTGGCGATCAATCGTGTGGCAGCGGCGGTGCCGCTGGCGGGCCTGAACATGGAGGTGGCACCTCCGGGCCAATCGGCGATCCGGAGCCGTGTGATGCACGGGATCTACGGTGTGGTGACGGAAGTGACGCGGCGGTTTGTGCGGCGCGGGCTGGGGTGAGTTAGCTAAGGAGCGGTTAGCTGAAAACCGGTTAGCTAAAGAGCGGCTAGCTAAGAACCGGTCAGCGAATTTTGGTTAGGTTGATTGGATGTGCGCTGGATTGTGCAGGGTGTAGAAACGCAGGTCCCTCCACTTCGCTTCGCTTCGGTCGGGATGACAAGTTCACTGGTGGTTAGCTAAAAAGCGGTCAGCTAAAGAGCGGTTAGGTAGGAAGCGGTCAGCTAAAAACCGGTTAGCGAGTCAGCGGGATTGTTGGACCTGACATGCTATGCCCTGGCTCGCGCTGGAATTCCATCTTTGGGGCGGCAAGCTAAGTTCACGCTGCCCTGTTAAAATCTGCAAACGAGATGAAGTGCCCTTACTGCGGATTTGCGCAAGACCGTGTGGTGGACTCGCGAGAGAGCAAGGAAGCGGATTCGATCCGCCGCCGACGCGAGTGTGAGCGCTGCGAAAAGCGCTTTACCACCTATGAGCGGATCGACGAGATTCCCTACATGGTGGTGAAGAAGGATGGACGGCGCGAGAAATTCGAGCGCCAGAAGATCCTGAGCGGATTGCTGCGCGCGTGCGAGAAGCGTCCGGTTTCGGCGAGCAAGCTGGAAGCAATTGTGGATGAGACGGAGGCCTACCTTGTCGACTCCGCCGAGCGGGAACGTTCCACGACTGCGATCGGTGAGCTGATCATGGACCGCTTGAAGGTGATCGACACGGTGGCTTATATCCGCTTCGCGAGCGTTTACCGGGACTTCAAGGACGTCCGCGAGTTCAAGGAAGAGCTGGAGCAACTGCTGAACAGCAAGGATCAGCCCGGCAGAAAAAAGAAGTAGAACGTTCCCGAGACCCAGGAGCCATATGAGCGAAACGCAGCAGGCACATAAAGTCACGCTGATTCCCGGCGACGGCATTGGACCCGAAGTTACAGCAGCGGTCGTCCGCATTCTGGAAGCGACCGGGGTGAAGTTCGAATGGGAGCGCTACGCGGCGGGGGCAGAGGCCTTTGCACAGCAGGGCGAGTACGTTCCGAAGGAGCTGTATGCCTCGATCGAGCGCACCAAGCTGGCGCTGAAGGGTCCGGTGACGACTCCGATTGGCGGCGGCTTCTCGTCGATCAACGTGACGCTGCGGAAGAAGTTTGAGCTGTATGTAAACTTCAGGCCGATCAAGAATCTTCCCGGCCTGGACACGCGTTATCCGGGCGTGGACCTGGTCATTGTCCGCGAAAACACCGAAGGCGAGTATGTGGGCCTGGAGCACGAAGTGGTGCCGGGCGTGATGACTTCGCTGAAGGTGATCACGGAGAAGGGCTCGACGCGGATTGCAAAGTGGGCATTTGAATATGCGCGCAAGCACGGGCGCAGAAAGATTCACGCCATTCACAAGGCCAACATCATGAAGATGTCGGACGGCCTGTTCCTGAAGTGCGCGCGGGAGATTGCGAAGGGCTTTCCCGAGATCACCTACGGCGAGCACATCATCGATAACACCTGCATGCAGCTGGTGACGAATCCCTATCAATACGACACGCTGCTGTTGCCGAATCTCTACGGCGATATTGTGAGCGATCTGTGCGCGGCATTTGTGGGTGGCCTGGGGCTGGTTCCGGGAGCCAATATTGGCGCGGATGCGGCGATCTTTGAGGCGGTACACGGCTCCGCGCCGGACATTGCAGGCAAGGACATGGCTAACCCGACGGCGCTGTTGCAATCGGCGATCCTGATGCTGCATCACATCAACGAAACTGCGGCGGCGAACAAGGCGCAGACGGCGCTGGAACTGGTGTATGCACAGCGGCGCTCGCTGACGCACGACGTTGGCGGCACCAGCGGGACGAGCGAGTTTGCCGATGCCATGGTGAAGGCGCTGGAAGAGGTCTAGCTTCGCGCTGAAAGCCTGAACAGCGAATTGAAACAGGGACGGTTACGAATGAGCGGAAGATTGGAAGGCGAAGGCGCAAGTGTGCGCGATGGCAGCATGTGATTGCGACGGCAGCCTTCACCTCTGGTTGCAGGAAAAGCAGCAGTACGCCCGAGACAAAGCCGGGTGCCTCCACCACCTATACCGCGATTGATTTGGCGACCGCGGGCACGGTGACGGGGACTGTGCACTTCGCCAAGACGCCGCCACCGCGCGTGCAGATCGACATGGCGCAGGATCCTGTGTGCGGCATTGCTCCGGACAACTTCAGCGAGCAGTACCTGGTGAAGAACGGCGGGCTGCAGAACGTTTATGTGTACATCAAGGAAGGACTGGGCGCGAAGATCTACGCTCCGTTGACCGCTCCGGTGCAACTGGACCAGAAGGGCTGCCGCTATGTACCGCACGTGATCGCCGTGATGGTGGGCCAGCCGGTGGACTTCACCAACAGCGACGCCACGATGCACAACGTGCACGTGATGCCGGAGGTAAGCAGCAACCAGAGCATGGATGTTTCGCAGCCGCCGCGCGGTGGCGAGACCCAGCGTGTCTTTCTGAAGCCGGAGACAATGGTTTCGGTGCGCTGCAACAACCATCCCTGGATGCAGGCCTTTATCAACGTCGCGCCGAATCCATTTTTCGCGGTGAGCGGATGAGAACGGGCACTTCACGATCAAGGGCCTGCCGCCGGGAACGTACACGCTGGTGGCCGTCCATGAGGAGCTAGGCCAGCAATCCATACAGCTTACCGTGACACCGCAGACTACCACGACCACTGATATCAGCTTTGCGGGCGGCGCGGGGACGAGCGCGAAGTAGCTCATTCCTCGCAGGGAGTTGCCGGAGAGGCTTAAAAAGTGACGGGGCCCTGACTTCTCTTCTCCGAGATTTGGACCAACTGCTGTAAAATTCCAACAATCATATGGAAAAACGTCAGCAGATCGGCATTCTTGGCGCGACCGGCATGGTTGGCCAGCGATTCATTCAGCTTCTTGAGAACCATCCGTGGTTTGAGGTGGCATGGCTGGCGGCCAGCGACCGTTCGAGTGGAAAGCGTTATGGCGACGCCGTGCGCTGGAAACTGGACACGCAGTTGCCGCAGCGGATTGCTGATATGCCGGTTTCTCCGGCTGAGCCGACGGGCGCGCCCAAGATGATTTTTGCGGCGCTGGACGCGGACATTGCGCGCGAGATGGAGCCGAAGTTTGCGGCGGCGGGTTGCGCGGTGATCTCGAACTCGAGCGCCTTCCGCATGCATCCCGATGTGCCGCTGGTGATTCCGGAGGTGAACGCCGAGCATCTGCATTTGATTGACGAGCAGAGCTGGCGCAAGGAGTCTGGCGGGTACATCGTGACCAATCCCAACTGCTCGGCCATTGGGCTGGTGCTGGCGCTGCGTCCGCTCGAAGAGCGCTTCGGTATTGAGGCGATTTTTGTGACGACGATGCAGGCGATCAGCGGCGCGGGATATCCGGGCGTGGCATCGCTGGATATCCTGGGCAACGTTGTTCCGTACATCAAGAACGAAGAAGAGAAGATGGAAGAGGAGACGCTGAAGCTGCTGGGCCGCTTTGAGGGTCATGCGGTGAAGCCTCTCGACGCGAAGATGAGCGCGCACTGCAATCGCGTGGCGGTTGAAGACGGGCACACCGAGAGCGTCTCGATCAAGCTGCGCACGAAGGCATCGAAGGAAGAGATCCTGGCGGCGTGGAAGGAGTTTACTCCGCTGAAGGGGCAGGCATCTGCCGACTGCTCCTGCGCAGCCGGTGGAGTGGACGGATGCGCCGGATCGTCCGCAGCCGCGACTGGATCGCATGCGCGGAAACGGCATGGCGTCCACGGTGGGGCGCCTGCGTCCATGCGGATTGCTTGACTGGAAGTTCACCGTGCTTTCGCACAACACGATTCGCGGCGCGGCGGGCGCGGCGCTGCTGAATGCCGAGTTGCTGGTGGCGCTCGGCAAGCTTGATCCCTCACTGGCATCACGCGACAGCAGGAACCTCGGCATGAGACTTGTCGTCATGAAATTCGGCGGGACCTCGGTCGAGGATGCAACTGCCATCGACCGCACAGCGAAGATTGTTGCCGGGACGTATTGCGCTTGGACAGCAGCCCATCGTGGTGGTGAGCGCAATGGCCAAGGTCACGGACCAGCTGCTCTCAGTGGCGAATGCCGCTGCGCGCGGGGATCGCGCCGGGGCTCTGGCCATCAGCGCGCGACTGCGCTGCCGGCATCGCGACACGGCGTCGGCGCTGCTTCCACAGCGAAAAGGCTGCCGAGTATCACAACTGGATGGATGTGCGCTTCGACGCGCTGGACGAAGTGCTGCGCGGGCTGGCGGCGGTGGGCGAGTTGACGCCTCGCATTACCGATTTGGTGGCGAGCTACGGCGAGCGGCTTTCCAGCAAGCTGGTCACGGCGGCGTTTGCCGCGCGCGGCATTCCGGCGGCGCACGTGGATGCGCGCGACATCATCATCACCGATGCGCAGTATGGCAAGGCCGTTCCCAACGATGAGGTGATTGAGCAGCGCTGCGGTCTGTACCTGCGGACCGTTGACGGACGAAGGCCGCGTGCCGGTGCTGGGCGGCTTCATCGGGTCGAACGAGAAGGGCGTGACCACGACGCTCGGGCGCGGCGGCTCAGACTTTACCGCGGCGCTGATTGGCGGCGCGATGAATGCCGAGGCGATCGAGATCTGGACGGATGTGAACGGCGTGATGACGACCGATCCGCGCATCTGTCCCGACGCGCTGCGGGTGAAGACCATCAGCTTTGAAGAGGCGGCGGAGCTTGCCTACTTCGGCGCGAAGGTGCTGCATCCGGCGACGATTCTGCCGGCGGTGCAGAAGAATATTCCGGTGCTGGTGCTGAACTCGCGCAATCCACCGAATGAGGGCACGCGCATCATCTCTCTGGCACCGCACTGCAGCAGCCCGTTCAAGTGCATCGCGGCGAAACGCCGGCTGACGATCATCGACGTAGTGGCGAACCGCATGCTGATGTCGCATGGCTACCTGAAGGAAATCTTCGACGTATTCGACCGTCACAAGTGCGCTGTGGACATGGTGTCGACTTCGGAGGTGAGCGTCTCGCTTACGGTGGACTCGAACGAGAAGCTGCCCGCGATTGCCGCCGATCTGAGCAAGATTGCCGATGTGAAGTACGAGGGGCGCAAGGCGCTGGTGTGCATGGTGGGCGAAAATATTCGCGGACAGAATGGCATTGCGGCGCAGGTATTCCAGGCGATCCGGCATGTGAACGTGCGCATGATTTCGCAGGGCGCTTCAGAGATCAATATGAGCTTCATGATCGATGAGGACGACATCGACGAAGCGGTGCGCTCGCTGCACGCGTATTTCTTCCAGAATCCTGACCCGGCCATCTTTGACGTGGAAGCACGCGAAGCCGCGCGGGCGCGCCGCTGAAAGCGTGAAGCGATAATGCTCTTCGTCATCCTGGGACAAGGCAAGACCGGCAAGCTGGTGGGCGAGGTGGCCGAGGAACGCGGCCATGCACTGCGCAT
This sequence comes from uncultured Acidobacteriaceae bacterium, assembly GCA_963849505.1. Classification (GTDB taxonomy): domain Bacteria; phylum Acidobacteriota; class Terriglobia; order Terriglobales; family Acidobacteriaceae; genus JANXZS01. The sequence continues at coordinate 301,708 of CAWKHY010000006.1, forward strand.
CGTTCTGGAAGAAGAGAACGTGAACGGCGCAGGGCTGACGGCGGAGGTGCTGAAAGGCGTCGACGCCGTAATCGACTTCACTACTCCCGAGGCGGTGGTGCACAACATGCGCGCATGCCTGGGCCACGGCGCACGCATGGTGGTGGGAACTACAGGCTGGTATTCGCACCTGGGCGAGATGCGGACGCTGGCGGAGCGCAACCACGCCGCGCTGCTGTATGGAACAAATTATTCGGTAGGCGTGCAGGTGATGTACCGCGTGGCTCGCGAACTGGCGAAGGCAGCGCAGGGCTACAGCTTCCACGTTACCGAGACGCATCACGTGAGCAAGAAGGATGCGCCGTCGGGGACTGCTATTTCCATCAAGCAGGTGCTGGAACAAGCCAATCCTTCGTTGCAGGTGGAGATCAGTTCGGTGCGCGAGGGCGACGCATCAGGCATTCACGTAGTGGAGGCTCGCTCGCAGAACGACGTGATCGAGCTGAAGCACGAAGCCTTTTCGCGACGCGGATTTGCCGAGGGCGCGGTGCGCGCGGCGGAGTGGGTGGCAGGCAGGACAGGCTGCTGGGACTTCCGCGAGATCTTCGAGCAGCTGGACTAAGTAGAATTTCGCATCGCAACCTCCTGAGGAAACTACACCGCTTTCGGGGACGGATCGCCGTGATTGATGTATCTCAGCAGCTATCTAGGCTGGTCGACGTTGCCGAGCCGGAGCTTCGGCAAAAGAGCGCTGTTGATTATAGCCAGCCAGCGCTGCCGGGCGGGTGGTCGTGCAAAGAGCTTCTTGTACATCTGATTGATTCCGCTTCAAACAATCATCAGCGATTCGTTCGTGCAGCGTTGCAGCCATCGCTGACTTTTCCGGGATACGATCAAGCCGGGAACGTGCGGGTGCAGGCGGCGTCGGAGGCAGATTGGTTGCTGCTGGTGTCGCTGTGGGCCGCGTACAACCGCTATCTCGCTCACGTGATCGCGCAGCTGCCAGCAGAGAAATGGCAGACCGAGTGCAATATCGGCGACTCAGCGCCCGTGACGCTGGAGTTTGTGGCGCGGGACTATCTAAGACACCTGAAGCATCATCTGCAGCAAATAGGCGTGGCGGAGTGAAAGTTGTTGGCGCGGCATGGTAATGCGCGCAGAAGCCAGCATGTCTTTCCTCCCGGACGCATGTACTCTTGAAGTATGAGCGTGAGCGAAGAACGCGAGGCGGAGTTGCGCCGTGCACGGGCCGAGTTCGGCGCGCTGCTGATGAAGCTGCTGCCGGAGTGCGCGCGCGGACGGTCTGGTCTCTTCGGGCATCATGCGCGAGCAGTGGGCAGCGAAGTAGCGGCCCGCTACTATGCGTGGCCCGAGGCTGACAAGCTGCTGGCACTGAGCGACGAGGTTACGCGGCTGGAAGACCAGGTTGAGGGAGCCCCGAAATTTCCGCTGCATGACTCATACCTTGCGTATCGCGAGAGCGAGCCGGGGGAGCTGCGATCTGAACCGAAGCTGGCGCTGCGCTTTCTGCAGGAATTGAAGCGCGCGGAGTTCCAACGGCGCGGAATGCCTACTGACATTAAGCGATACAGCGAGCCGATCATAGAGGAAGACCACCGCGAAGAAGTTGCCGGCGACATGGTGGACGACGACGAAACGGAAGGCTACGAATGAGCCGAAGCAAGCGGCTGGAGAAGCGGGAGTTGCGGCTGGCTCAGGCGAAGGAAGAATTCGAGACGCTGCTGCTGGAGTTGCTTCCCGAGGCAGCGCGCGGGCGACTGGGACTCTTTGACCAGTACGACACGATACATACGGCTGGGCACAAGCTTCCGCACGACCGCCACATGAAGCGTATGAACCGCATCAATGCCTCACTGAACATGATTGACGAAGAGGAGGAGGATGCTCCTCCAGCGGTGATGGCGGCGAAGGCTGAGAATCGCGGCTGGCCGGCGGCGGATCATCTGCGCGAGTTAGCTGCCGAAGTGGTGGCGCTGAAGGAGCTGGGAGGCAACGTCGATCCCTGGCTGCCGCTGGACGCCTACCTGCGGGCCTGCAGCGTGAAGGGCAAGAATGCTCCCGGGCGAACCGCGGCTGGCAGTGCTGCTGCAGCAGGAGCTGAAAAGCAGCGGGTCAGCAAACTAGCAAGTCAGCGGGTTAGCGAGTCAGCAAGTTAGCGGTTCCCGTCGCGATGCGAGCATAAGCTCCTTGCGATCAGGCTCGCCGTCAGCGGCTCGTAGAGTGATTTTCGGGCTGTGTGGCGCACGCCAAACTCTCTGGCATGCTGCCATTCCGACAGTGTAGACTCGACGAGTTATGGAACTCACGGGTTGTGGCACGGCACTGGTAACTCCGTTTCATCCTGACGGCAGTTTGGACGAGCAAGCTCTCTTTTCTCTTGCGCAATGGCAGATTGACAGCGGGATTAATTTTCTTGTGGCCTGCGGCACGACGGCGGAGACGCCGACGCTGACCGATGAGGAATGGCTGCGGGTGATCCGCATTGTGGCCGAAGCTGCTGGTGGCCGCGTGCCGGTGTGGGCGGGCTGCACGCACAACGCTACTCGTGAGGCGGTGCAACGCGCCAAGGTAGCCGCGCGGATTCCGGGCGTGACCGCGATCCTCTCCGCCAATCCCTACTACAACAAGCCGACGCAGGAAGGGCAGTACCAGCACTTCAAGGCGGTGGGCGAAGCGGTAGAGATTCCGGTGGTGCTGTACAACATCCCCAGCCGGACCGGCTGCAACCTGGAGCCGAAGACGATTGCGCGATTGGCGCACGATGTCCCGACGATCCAGGCAGCGAAGGAATCGAGCGGCGTGCTGAGCCAGATTACCGAGCTGATCAACCTGGTGCCGAGCAGCTTCAAGGTGTTTTGCGGAGACGACCCCATTGCTCTGCCGGTGATCTCGGTGGGCGGCGCGGGGCTGGTATCGGTGGCCTCAAACGAGATCCCCGCGGAGATGGCGGAGATGGTGGGCGAGGCGCTGCAGAATAACTGGAACAACGCGCGCCGCATCAATCGCAAATACTACACGCTGATGCAGGCGAACTTCTGGGAGACCAGCCCATCGCCAGTAAAGTTCATCATGGAACTGATGGGCAAGATCGACGAAACGGTGCGGCTGCCGCTGGTTCCGCCAACGGTGGAAACAAAGAAGAAGTTGGAGCGGCTGGCGGGAGAATTGGGCCTGCTGAAGTTTGCCCCGGTGCAAGGCGATCAGCGCACATTTTAGGTGCTGGCTGGACGGGCGGGCGCGGCTTCGCCGCCAAGTGCTTCGGTGTTCTTCATGCATCCACGCCACACACCATAACTAGTTCGCTCGAATGCTCCTCCGCTTCCCCGCAGAAGCGCGAATCCAATTAGACTATCCACCTATGGCTGATCAGGATACTTCTCTCAAGACACGGATAGAGCGTTTTTTTGCAGCGGGTGCGGCGGCGGTTGGCGACTCGGGCGCGATGCACGCGTTTGATGAACTGCGCGAGGCACTGGAAGCGGGCAAGGTACGCGCGGCGGAGCCGGATGCTGCGATCGCCACTCGGCTGGCGCGTGAACGCGTGGGTGAAGCAGGGCATCCTGCTGGGCTTTCGCCTGGGCGTGACGAAGGAAGTGGGCGGAGACGAGTTCAGCTTCGTGGACAAGCACACATTCCCCATGCGGCGGTTTACGGCCGACGATGGAGTGCGCATTGTGCCGGGCGGATCGTCGGTGCGTGGCGGTGCGTACCTGGCGAAGGGAGTGATCTGCGCTCCTCCCATGTTTGTGAATGTGGGCGCATACGTGGACGAGGCTTCCATGATTGACTCGCATGCGCTGGTGGGCAGTTGCGCGCAGATTGGCAAGCGGGTTCATCTGAGCGCGGCGGCGCAGGTGGGCGGCGTGCTGGAGCCGGTGAACGCGAGCCCGGTGATCCTGGAAGACGATGTGCTGGTGGGCGGCAATTGCGGCGTCTACGAAGGCACCATCGTGCGCAGGAAGGCGGTGCTGGCGGCGGGAACGATCCTTACGCGCGGCACCCCGGTGTACGACGTGGTGAACGGCGAAGTGCTGCGAGCGTCGGGCGATAAGCCGCTGATCATTCCCGAGGGAGCCGTCGTGGTTCCGGGAGCGCGGTCGATCGCCAAGGGTAAGGGCGCGCAGTGGGACATCAGCGTGTACACGCCGGTGATTGTGAAATATCGCGACGAGAAGACCGAGCTTAGCCTGGTGCTGGAAGATCTGCTGCGGTAACGGAGGTGATTGGGGTGCCCACCCTTGCTGTGCAAAGATGGGCACCCCCTCTGGTTGAGCACCTTGGTTCTAGTCGTGATGTGCTGCCGCTTGTTGGGCTTTCAGCATATTCAGAACCGTATCCGGATCAACCGTGAAGCTGGCCGGCGCCTGGCTCGGTGGGAACTGCTTGAAGGTCTCCATGAACTCCTCGGCATGGATGGTTCCCTGCACGTTTAGATAAACGTTCTTTGTTATCCAGTCCATGTATTGGTCTGAAGTGATGTCGGCGCGCTCGTAGGGATCCATGCGCAGGTTGTAGATTTTAGGAAGTCGCAAACAGGTGAAGGGCTCCATCCAGATATTCAGGTTGCCCGGTGCGCGCTGTTCGCAGTAGACGAATTTCCAGTTGTCGTGCCGTGAAGCGACGAGCTGACCGTCATCGTCGAAATAGAAGAAGTCGTGGCGAGGCGTGGTCGCTGCCTGACCTTCAAGATAAGGAAGAATGTTGTAGCCATCCAGGTGGACCTTGAAGACGTGGCCGTCTGGCCCGGCTGCCCAGCCTTTTAGCAACGACTCTTTGATATCGGGAACCCCCGCAGCCGCGAGCAGAGTCGGGAACCAGTCGAGTCCTGAAACCATTTGGTTGGACCAGAGGCCGGGCTTGATGTGGCCTGGCCAGCGAATCATGGCTGGGACGCGGAAGGCGCCTTCCCAGTTGGAATCCTTTTCGCTGCGGAAGGGCGTCATGGCCGCATCCGGCCAGCTGAACATGTTGGGACCATTGTCGGTGGTGTAGATGACGATGGTGTCGTTGGCTACGCCATTGTCATCGAGCGCCTTCAGCAGCTTGCCCACATCCTGGTCGTGCTCCCACATGCCGTCGGCATAGTCGTTGCCGGGCATTCCACTCTTGCCGTGGTACTCCGGCCGGATGTGCGTGAAGACGTGCATCCGGGTGGTGTTCATCCACACGAAGAACGGCTTGCCGGCCTTGACCTGCTCGCCGATGAACCTACGGCGCGATTGGTGGTTTCGTCGTCGATGGTTTCCTGGCGCTTCATGTCGAGCGGACCGGTGTCTTCAATCTTGCCGCCGGCATAGGAGTGGATAACGCCGCGCACGGCATAGACCTTGGAGAAGGCGGGATCGTCCTTCGGCCAGTAGGGCATCTCCGGCTCCTGCTCCGCGTTCAGGTGATAGAGGTTGCCGTAGAACTCATCGAAGCCGTGGTTGGTGGGGAGATACTCGTCGCGATCGCCGAGGTGGTTCTTGCCGAACTGGCCAGTAGCGTAGCCTAGCGGCTTGAGCGCCTGCGCGATGGTGATGTCGCGGGGCTGAAGTCCAACGGGAGCACCCGGAGCGCCGACCTTGGTAAGTCCCGTACGGATCGGAGTTTGTCCAGTGATAAAAGACGAGCGGCCGGCGGTGCAACTGTTTTCCGCATAGTAGTCGGTGAAGGTCATTCCTTCTTCGCCGATGCGGTCGATATTGGGCGTCATGTAGCCAACCACGCCGTGAGTGTAGCGGCTGATATTTGCCTGTCCTATGTCGTCGCCGAAGATGACGAGGATGTTTGGTTTTTTATTCTGGGCGCCGGCGGAGACCGCGATGAGGAGCAGTGCGACAGCGAGGACGCTCCTTGCAAACTGGCTTGCGCGCGCGGATAACTTCATGCGGAGTCTCCGTATTCAGGGTTCAAGTGCTTTGGGACCGATTGGGAGGAGATGCGACGAATCCGACAAAAGTTGTCTAAAGTGAGGGGATTGAGCTGGTCTGCATCACTGGGGATAACCGTGCGTAACGTCCTGCAGGAACGACCTTCCGAGGGTGTCCGGAGGGGTCGCCACGGTCAATGCGGCGACCTGAGGCTGGGGGCCAACGTGCTAACATCAAGACTTCAATGGATGACAGTAAATTAAAGATTATTCCGCTGGGTGGCTTGGGCGAGTTTGGCATGAACTGCCTCGCTCTTCGCTGGCAAGACGACATCATCGTCATCGACGCCGGCCTGATGTTTCCTGAAACAGAGTTGCTGGGTGTGGACATCGTGGTGCCGGACATCACCTACCTGGTGGAGAACCGGGAGTGCGTGCGCGCCATTGTGCTGACGCACGGGCACGAGGACCACATCGGCGGCCTGCCCTGGATCCTGAGCGAGCTTAATGTTCCGGTCTACGCGACCGAGTTCACGCTGGCCTATGTTGAGGGCAAGCTGGACGAGCACAAGCTGCTGGACCAGACCGAGCTTATCGAGATTGAACCGAAGCACAAGTTCACGATTGGCCCGTTCACGATTGAGCCGATCCGCGTGACGCATAGCCTGGTGGATTGCGTGGCGCTGGCCATTGAGACGCCCATCGGGGTCATTATTCATACCGGCGACTTCAAGATTGATCTTTCGCCGCCGGACGGCAAACCCTTTGATCTGCACACCTTTGCCGAGTATGGCAAGCGCGGAGTGGTGGCGCTGCTGCAGGACTCGACCAACGTGGACCGGCCCGGCTACACGCCGAGCGAGTGGGCAGTAAGGCCGCGGCTGGACGAGATTTTTTCGCGCGCCAAGCGCAAGCTTTTCTTCAGCTGCTTTTCGTCCTCGATCTATCGCATCCGGATTGCGCTGGAACTGGCGCACCTGCACAAACGCAAGGTGGCGATTGTGGGCCGCTCGATCGTGGAGTCGTCGGAGATTGCGCAGGACCTGGGCTACATCGATATACCGCAGGGGCTGCTGATTAATCCCGGCCAGATCAAGGACTACGCCTCGCACGATATCATGGTGCTGATAAGCGGCACGCAGGGCGAGCCTATGAGCGCCTTGTCGCGAGCAGCGGTGGACAATCACAAGTACGCGCACATTGAGAAGGGCGACACCGTCGTTCTGAGTTCGCGCGTAATTCCCGGCAATGAGAAGAGCATTTTTCGCGTGATCGATCACCTGTGCCGCCGCGATGCGGACGTGATCTACGACGACGGCGCATCGGGCCTGATCCATGTAAGCGGACACGGCAGCCAGGAAGAGCAACGGTTGCTGATCAACCTGCTGCAGCCGAAGTTCTTCATCCCCGTTCACGGCGATTATCGCCACCTGAAGCAACACGTCGACGTGGCGATGGCTACCGGAGTGGTTTCCGGCGCGGCCATTCTGCTGGAGGACGGCGACGTTCTGGAAGTGGATGCGACACTCGGCGAAGAAGAATGGCAAGGTGACGTCGGGACGGATCTGCATCGACTCCGGTTCGACGGGCGACGTGGTGGAAGATCTTGTCATCCGCGACCGGCGCCTGTTGAGCGAAGATGGATTTGTGCTGGCCATTGTTACGATTAACAAGCGCACCGGAAATGGTGGAGCGCCAGCCGGAAGTGGTGACGCGCGGATTTGCGGCCGCCGATATGACGGACGAGGCGCGGGATGTTGTTTCGCGCACGCTGGAAAACTCCAGCGCTGAAGAGAAGGCCGACTACGGCGTGATGAAGGAAAAGATCCGCATCGACCTGAAGCGCTACATCCAGAAACAGACGGGCCGGCGTCCGCTGATCATGCCGGTAATCCTGGAGATCTGACGAGGAAGATTGGATGAGCCGGTTACGCTGCCTGGTAATGGGATTCGTAACGATTGCGCTGGCCGGGTTCGCCACGGGCCTGCAGGCGCAGGAGGCTTGTCCCTCGTCGAAGACACTGCCGGAGATGATGAAGGCTCTGGACGCGGCAATCAGCGGTCCGGCGGACAAGGATCGCACCTGCCTGCGCGCCCTGTTTCTTCCTGATGCCACCCTGACCGTGATGATGACCGACAAGGTGGGCGTCGTGAAACCGGTACACCTGACCGTCGATGAATGGATTGAGCGAGTGAAGAAGCGCGGCTCCACTCCCATGCACGAGCGCCAGATCAAATTCGTGACGGAGAGCTACGGCAACATCGCTCACCTGTGGAGCCTCTACGAAATTCACGAGACGCCCGACGGCCCGATGAAGGCTCGCGGCGTCAACAGCATTCAGGCTTTGAATGATGGGGCGGAATGGAAAGTGGTTGAAGTCCTGTGGCAGGCGGAGACGCCCAGCACACCCATTCCCGCGGAGTTGATACCCTAGGGTTAATGCCCGGGGTTTCGCAACGATGATTCCTGACACGACACTCATTACGCTGGAAGAGATTTCCGCCGCGCGCGAGAGACTTCGCGGCGTGGCGTTGCATACGCCCCTTGTGCGCATGGAGGACTCCGGCGGCACGGGCCGGCTGTGGATCAAGGCCGAGAGCCGTGCAGCCGATTGGCAGCTTCAAGCTGCGCGGAGCTTACAACAAGATCGCATCCCTGAGCGATGAAGAACGGCAGCGCGGAGTGATCACCTACTCCAGCGGCAACCATGCTCAAGGCGTGGCTTTCGCGGCGCGCGCGCTAGGGCTAAAAGCCGTGATCGTGATGCCGTCGAACACTCCCGAGATAAAGCTGAGAGGCACGCGGTCTCTAGGCGCGGAGGTTGTGCTGGTAGGGCCAGGGAGCGAGGAGCGCCTGGAGAGGGCGGAGCAGCTGGCCGCAGAGTTCGGCTACGTCATCATTCCGCCCTACAACGATGCGACAATCATCGCGGGGCAAGGCACCTGCGCGTTGGAGATACTGGAAGATCTGCCGGATGTGGATCTCGTGCTTGCTCCCGTCGGCGGTGGCGGATTGTTGAGCGGCGTGTCCACTGCAGTAAAGTTGTCGCGACCGGGCGCGAAAGTTTTTGGAGTGGAGCCGGAGCTGGCGAGTGACGCGGCGGAGAGTTTTCGCTCCGGGAAGATCGTCTTTTCGAGTGCCGCAGATACCAATCGAACCCTGGCCGACGGCCTGCGCGCCCAGAGCATTGGCCCGCTGAACTTTGCTCACATTCAGAAGTATGTGGATGGCATCATCACGGTGTCGGAGGAAGAGATACGCGGAGCGATGCGTCGGATGATCGCGTCCACCGGGCTGGTTCCGGAGCCGAGCGGTGCGGTAGCCGTGGCTGCAGCGCTGTATCACCGCGAAGAGCTGCCGCCCTTCGCTAATGCGGTCGCGGTAATGAGCGGCGGCAACGTGGAGCCGGATGTACTGCGTCAGGTGATGGACGAGGTGAGTGGTTGAGAATCCTTCGCCACTCGGGTCGCGATATGCTAACGAGCGTGATGCGAAAAACATTGCTGATGATCCTGCCTGCACTTCTGTTTGCGAGCGTGGCTCTGGGAGAACAGAAGCCTCCACCGCCGGCGCCCAAGGGAACACGTTCAACGGTGGTCCGCGAGGCTCCGGTGTACGTCGCTCCCGACACCACCTCCGACAAGATTGGCCGCATGATGCCGGGGCGCGAGATGGTGATTGTGGAGAAGAGCGGTACGTGGCTGCGCGTCTTTGCCAATACCGATTCGGAAGAGGCGCAGGAAGAGGACGCGCCCGTCTTCGGGCAGGATACGACGCCGACACCGGTTTCCGGCTGGGTGACCGACCGGGGAGTTGTGACCGCCGAGACGCCGAGTGGCGACATCATCCTGATGGGCGAAGCGGCCAGCAAAGAGGTTCAGGCTTCGCAGCCGCACATGCCGCTGCGGGTTGCTCTTGAGGCTCGGCTACTTTATCGCAGGCTGAACGATCTCTTCCCTCAATCGAATTTTGCTCCGGAGGCAGCGTGGCGCGCGGCGGATATTCGCTGGCAGTTGCAGAAGTCCGACGCCATGTCGCGGCCTTCCGCGCTGGAGAAGGAAAATTACCTGCGCGAGCAGATGAACGACGATGAAGTGAAGAAGATCGAGAAGAAGTATCCGCATACAAAGTGGGCGGATATGGCGGCTTTTCTGCAGATCGATAACAAGGTGTGCGGAGACTGGCAGGGTTCAACCAAGTGCCCTGAAAAGGAATCCGACCTCTACGAGAAATATGTGTCGGAGCACCCTGACTCTCCCAGGAATCCAGAGGCCTTGTATTCGGCGGTCTACCGGCAGTGCGCGCTGGTGGATATGTATACCGCGGACGAAGAGAAGAAGAAGGCAGATGGCGCGCGTGTGAAGGCGAAAGAGCTGGAAGGTAAGCTGGTAAGTCACTGGCCTCAGACGGATTATGCGGCACGGGCCGCCGCTTTGATATACAAGATGGAACAGAACATACCTATTTACGGTGTCGATCGCGAGTAGGCGCTGAGGCCGGAGGATTCTTGAACGATTACGTTTTGTCGGTGCTGTTAGGCATTGTGGAGGGATTGACCGAGTTTTTGCCGGTCAGTTCCACGGCTCACCTCAGAATTACGGAGGCTTTGCTGCGCATCGATCTCACCAATCCCTATTGGAAGATGTACACAATCGTTATCCAGCTGGGCGCCATCTTTGCACTGCTGTTGCTCTTCCTGGGCCGGATCATCGAGTTCCTGCGTACATTTCCCGAGGGCGAAGAGGGCGACCGCACGATTTACAACCATCCCCTGACGCTCACCATGGTCGCCTTTATCTGCACTGCCGTGCCTTCGTTGGTGCTGATCAAGCTGATCGGCAAGCACCTGGAGAGCATCCGCATCATGGCGCTCGCGCTGGTGATTGGCGGCATCGTGATGTGGGTGGTGGACGCCTGGAGCGTGCGCCGCGATCCCGGCACCAAGGATGTGGAAGAGATGTCACTGGGGCAGGCAATCTGGATCGGCCTGTGCCAGACGCTCTCCGCCGTATTTCCTGGCACTTCCCGCTCCATGTCGACGATCGCGGCAGGTCAGGTTGCGGGCATGACGCGCTCGGCGGCGCTGGAGTTCAGCTTCCTGGTGTCGATCCCTACAATGATCGCTGCTACCGGCTACGATCTGCTGAAGACGCTGCATCCCACGGCATGTTGAGGGCGCAGAGGCCATCGCTCCGCTGGTGATGACCGGACATAACTGGATCGTGCTGGCCATTGGATTCGTGGTCTCGTTTGTCGTGGCGCTGGGCTGCGTTGAGTGGTTTCTGCAGTGGGTACGTCACCATGGATTTGTGATGTTCGCGGTTTACCGCATCGTGCTGGGAGGCCTGCTGCTGATCTTTGGCTCCCATTTGATGGCGATGTAGACGGCAGTCATCCTCCGGGGGCAGTTGGAGATGCGGATACCACCCCCCGGATTTTCCTTCCCGGCCCGCAGGGTTCTGGGATAATCGGAATTGCTCTGGTGTTCGAGTGTGCCGTCGCAGGGGAGATGTGTGCCCCGGATGAGACACAGCCGCGCGCCTCAATGAAGCCAATCAACCTGGTACTAACCCCAACACGCAACCGTCGCCTGAACGAACTTGTCGGGCTGATGCTTATCGTTGCGGCTGGCCTCCTGTTTCTCTCCCTGATCTCTTATCGGGCCACAGATCCCTCGCTGAACACGGCGGGGGGACTCTATGCTGGGCACCCCGCGCACAACTGGACGGGGGTAGTAGGGGCTACGGTAAGCGACCTGCTGCTGCAGGTCCTGCGGCCTGGGATCCTTCTGCTTCCCGCTGTTTCTGGGCGGCCTGGGCTACGTCTGGCTGCGCTCCCGCCCGGCCGGCTCGCCGCTGGCCAAGGCCGCGGGAATTGCCCTGAGCCTGGTGTTTGTGCCGGCGCTGCTGGGCCTGCTGCCCGGCCATATGCGGTGGATGCACTCCTTGCCCATTGAGGGACTGGTGGGCAGGCTGACGGTGGATACGCTGGTGGCCTACCTGAACTTTCCCGGAACCTGCGTGGTTGTCACCACCCTGGTTGCGATGGCCGTGTACCTGAGCACCACTTTCTCTTTCACACACCGGGACGGGAGTGGCTGCTGGTGCGCTTCGCCTTCCTGGCTAACTGGCGCGATCGCTGGGCCAACTGGAGAGTTGCGCGAGCGCAAGGCAGGGGAACTGAAGCGTGCTTCGCAAGGAAGAGGCCGAGCGCGAAAAGGCGTTGACCAAGGCCCGGAAAGCTACCGGAAAAGCGCCAAAGGTGGCTCCAGCGCCAGTGGAGAAAGATGAGGAGCCGGGCAACCGTCGCGCCGGATTTGCCGAGCTGTATGACGAGCCCGCCCCCGCACCGACGCTGTGGGAGCAGATGCCGCGCGCCCAGGTGCCGGATCTAGCACCGGAGCCCGAGCCGGTAGAGGATCTGAAGCCCCGGCTGGTGCCTCCCCGCGCGAAGGCCCTCCCTGACGAGCTGCCAGTGAAGGAAGGCTGGCTCGACGATGATGTGGACGCAGACGAAGCCGTGGTACCTCCCGCTCCCGGCAACATTGTGGTGGGCGAGCGTGCCGACGCCGATCTGCGGCCAGTTACCGTGACGCCCAAGTCAGTGAGCGGATTCAAGTTGCCGCCCAGCTCCCTGCTCTTTCGCAGCGAAGAGGAGCAAGTGGTCCGCGAGGATGCGCTGCGTGAAGAGGCGCAGGTATTGGTGGAGAAGTGCGCTGAATTCGGCGTGATGGGCCAGGTGGTGCAAATCAATCCCGGTCCGGTAGTGACGACTTTCGAGTTCCGTCCAGAAGCGGGCGTTAAGTACAGCCGCGTTACCGGGCTGTCAGACGATCTCTGCCTGGCGATGCGTGCCGAGAGCATTTTGATTGAGCGCATGGCGGGCAAGAGCACGGTCGGCATCCAGGTGCCGAATCACGAGCGTGAGACGATCTGGCTGCGCGATGTTATTGAATCTGAGACATTTGGCCATGCCAAGTCACGACTGACGCTAGCCATGGGCAAGGATATCAACGGGCGCATTGTTACGGCGGATCTGGCCACCATGCCACACGTGCTCATCGCCGGATCGACGGGCAGCGGTAAGTCCGTTGCCATCAATGCCATGATCATGTCGGTGCTGTACCGTTCGACGCCGGAGCAGGTACGCCTGATCCTGGTGGATCCGAAACGCGTCGAATTGGGCATGTATGAGGGCATTCCGCACCTTTTTACGCCGATTATCACCGAGCCCAAACTTGCGGCCAACGCGCTGCGAAACGCGGTGCGAGAGATGGAGCGGCGCCTTAAGTTGTTGGCCTCGCGGAGCGTACGCAATATCGACCAGTACAACAAGCTCTTTGAGCACGGCACGCCGAGCATGTTCGAGGACTCGGACGAGCAGGAGCCGCTGCCCTACATCATCATTATTATCGACGAGCTTGCTGACCTAATGATGCTGGACAAGTCTAATGTCGAAGAAGCCATTACAAGATTGGCGCAGATGGCCCGCGCGGTCGGCATTCACCTTGTTCTGGCTACGCAACGGCCGTCGGTGGATGTCATCACCGGGCTCATCAAAGCGAATGTGCCCACGCGGATTTCCTTCCGCCTGGCTACCAAGGTAGACTCCCGCACGATCCTGGACTCCAACGGTGCTGAATGCCTGCTGGGACGCGGCGATATGCTGTTTCTTCCTCCCGGAACCTCGCGGCTGCAGCGATTGCATGCGCCGTTCGTAACGGAGAAGGAAACGGCGGCGGTGGTCTCCTTCTGGAAGAACCAGGGTGAAGCGGAGTACGTGAACGGGTTCCTTGAGTCCCCCAAGGACGACAAGGGCCGCGACCTGGACACGATGAGCGACGATGAAGGCAACGATGAGCTGTTTGAGGATGCGGTGCGGTTGATCCTCGAATTTGGCAAAGCGTCCACCTCGTTGCTGCAGCGGCGTTTGCGCATTGGGTACGGCAGGGCGGCGCACCTGATCGACATGATGGAACGCGATGGGATTGTGGGCCCGGCTGATGGATCGAAGCCGCGCGAGATACTGAAACCGCCGGACTGGCTGAATCAGATCGACCCGGCAATGCGCTAGAGAGAAGCTGAGTCGCAGGCTATCTCCGTAGAGCGCGAAGGCGTAAGATTTTGGGTACCAATTCCTTGGAGGTTACTGCCGTGTTTGACGCCATCAGATTTGCTCGTCTTGCAGCGATAGCCACGCTTACCGCTTCCGTTTCGATCATGCCTGCGATCGCTCCCGCGGCAGACAGCCAATACAAAATTCAACAGACGTGGACAATCGGTGGAGACGGTGGCTGGGACTACCTGACGGTAGACGCAACTGCGCGGCTTTTGTACATTGCGCGTGGCAACCGCGTGCAGATTGTCGACTTGCAGACAGGCAAGCTGGCGGATGAGATTCCCGGCTTCAAGGGCACTCACGGCGTTGCGTTGGATGCTTCCGGCAAGTTCGGCTACATCAGCGACGGCGGCTCGAATACCGTAGCAGTGTTTGACCGCGCGACTCACAAAGTGACTGCAACCATTGATGCCGGCACCAATCCCGATGGAATTGTGTTTGACCCAAAGACTGAACGCGTCTTCGCTTTCAATGGCCGCAGCAAGAATGCCACGGTAATCGATACCCATACCAACAAAGTGGTCGCCACCATCCCCCTGAATGGGAAACCGGAGTTTCCCCGGGCCGACGGCCATGGGAATGTCTTCGTCAACATCGAGGACACTAGCGAGATCTCCCGCATAGACGCCGCATCGGCCAAGGTGCTGGAGACCTGGAAGCTTACAGGCTGCGAAGAACCGTCAGGCATGGCCATCGACATCGTGCACGAGAGGCTGATGAGCGTGTGCGGCAACAACGTCATGGCGGTTGTGGACAGCGTACACGGCAAAGTGGTGGCCACACCCGCAATCGGCAAGGGTCCGGATGCCGCCGGCTTCGATGCGCGCCAAGCAGATTGTCTTCAGTTCGAACGGCGAAGGCACGCTTACGATCCTGTCGCAGAAGGCGGCAGACATCTATGAACCTTTACAGGTACTTGCCACCAAAGCATGGAGCGCGCACTATGGCAGTAGATCCTGCAACAGGCAAAGTTTATACGGTGACGGCGGACTTTGGTCCGCGTCCGGCGGCGACGCCGGAGAATCCCAGGCCAAGGCCTGCGATTTTGCCGAACAGCTTTGTCGTGCTGGTAATAGGACGTTAACGAGGAATATGACACCACTGAACCAAGGCAACGGAACGCGCAGCATTCTCGTTGTGGATGACGACCCGATCAGCCGTGAGTTGGTAGCGCTGCTGCTTGGGTCGGAGGGCCATCGGGTCACCAAGGCATCCAACGGCAGGGATGCACTCGACACGATCGCGCGATTTGCCGATGATGACAAGCCGACTGCAATCCTGATCGACATGAAAATGCCGGGCCTGAGCGGCGCCAAGTTGGCCGAACGGCTGCGCAACAGGGTTGGAGCGGGCGTGCGCATCCTGGCGATGAGTGCCAGCGAACCAGCTTCGACGGCCCATTTCGATGGCTTTCTGCGTAAACCCATTGATACCGTTGCGCTGGCGAATCTGCTGGGGCTCGCGGTGCAAGGTGATGTTATAGCCGCCGCGACGACGGAAGATCCCTCCGCAGTCATGGACGGCACAGTCTTCTCCAAGCTGAAATCCATGATGCCGCCAGCCGCGGTAAATGAGATACTCGAAGCCTGCATACAGGACATCCGTCACAAGGTACCGATGATGGCTGTGCATCTGCAGGAGGGCGAGTGGCAGGAACTCCGTCAAGCCGCGCACACCATCAAAGGCGGCAGCCTGATGATCGGCGCCAGGCGAGTGTCTGCAATCGCGGCGGAGTTGGAGTCGGGGAGTTATCAATCAGGTGAGGGTTTGAAATTCCTCGAAGAATTGTCTTCAGCGTGCGAACAGCTGGAGCGTATTCTGCGGGATAGAGAGGCCGGAAGGCTTTGGTGACGACATATGAAACCTGCTCCGATCGTGGTAAAGGGCCTTCGGGCCGTGCAATCAGAATTCTGTTGGCTGACGATCATCCCGTAGTTCGCATCGGCGTTCGCAACATGCTGGCCAGGGCGAACCCGCCCTGGAAGTCGTTGGCGAAGCGACCGACGGCGATGACGCCATCACCCAGACATTCGAACTGCTTCCCGACGTTCTGCTGCTCGACGTGCAGATGCCACGGCTTGCCGGGCCTCGAGGCTATGCGCGCCATCATGAGCGGTTCGCCGACGGTGAAAATTATGCTGCTGACGAGCCTGATCAGCGACGCAACAGGTGATTGAGGCGTTGCAGATTGGCGCTCGCGGCATCGTTCTCAAGGATGCTGTGACGGATCACTTGACCACCTCGATCAGGCAGTCTCTTCGGGCGATTACTGGATCGGCGGAAAGCGCGTGGTGAACCTGGTGGGAGCACTGCACGAATTGATGCAGAAGGCTGCGGTTCCCGAGCGCAAGACCTACGGATTGACTCCGCGCGAACTGGAAGTGGTGGGCTGCATCGTAGAGGGTTGCAGCAACCGCGACATCGCCAAGCAGTTCACGCTGAGCGAGGAGACGGTGAAACGCCATCTCTCGAATATTTTCGACAAGACGGGCGTCTCAACGCGACTGGAGCTGGCGCTCTTTGCCATCGCCCATCATCTGGTCACGCCTACGTTTTGTTCGTAAAGCTATTCGCTGAATCACGGCCCTCACACTGCATCCGCGGTGTGAGGGCTTTCCATTTGCGGTAGATTCGAAGCACGCTGAATGCGATCCAAGACCACCATGGGAGGACTTATGTGTGAAGATCGCTTTCTAGGATTGGGAAAATGGGCGTGGCCGTTGCCTCGGCGCCTGCGCGAGCTCTGGCGCGGACTGATGGTGTGGAATCGAATCGCCAAGTCTGCGGAGTGTGGCTGATGAAGGTCTGCCTACCTACTAGCGCTGCGGAGGCGGTGAACGGCAGAGACGTTGTCTTCACCATGCTGAACGATGATGAGGCGGTGCGGGATGTTGTGCTGGGCAATGGCGGAGTTGCCGAGGCGATGGCCGCAGGTGCGATTCACGTTTCGCTGAGCACCATCAGCGTGCAGCTATCCGAGCGCAGCTCACGGAAGAGCATCATCGCCGGGGGCAGGTCTTCGTCGCCGCGCCGGTCTTTGGGCGTCCCAATGTTGCCGAGGCGGGCAAGCTATGGATCGCCGTCGCGGGCGATGAGGCGGCGATCGAGCGCGTCCGGCCGCTACTGGAGACAACGAGCCGGGGCATCACCATCGTCGGCAGCGAGCCGAAACAGGCGCACGCGTTGAAGCTCGGCGGCAACTTCCTGATTACGTCGATGATCCAGGCGCTGAGCGAAGGATTTATCTTCGCCAGCGCAAACGGGATCGATCCGACGGTCTTTCTGGAAACAGTGAATTCGGCGCTCTTCCAATCTCCCTTTTACGCCGGGTACGGTAAGGTCATGCTGGAGCCGCCGGCGCAGCCTGGCGCAACCATCGCACTGGGCATCAAGGACATGGGCCTGCTGCTGGAGGCGGCCCACGCAAATGAGATACGGCTGCCGCTTGCCGAACATCTTGCCAGGCAGTTGCAGCTGGCTTCAGAGACCGGCCTGATCCGTGAGGATTGGGCTGTAGGACAGTATCGGCTTGCACAAAGCCTGAGCACTTCCAGGGCTCCGGGGCAAAGCTGATTTAGCATGGAGAGCATGATCGACCTGAAGGGAAAGATTGTCTTCATTACGGGAGCAAGCGCAGGCATAGGAGAGGCGTGCGCCCACGCATTTGCAGGTGCCGGGGCGCGGTTGCTGCTGGCGGCACGGCGCATGGACAGGCTGGAGAAGAGTGCCTCGTCCCTGCGTGAGCTGGGCGCGGCGGATGTTCACCTGCTGCAGCTCGATGTGCGGGACCAGCCCGTCGTCGAAAGCACAATTACGGGGCTGCCAGAGGCATGGAAGGATATCGACATCCTGGTGAATAACGCCGGATTGAGCCGCGGCCTTGACAAGCTCTATCTCGGCAGGCTCGACGACTGGGAGGAGATGATCGACACCAACGTCAAGGGGCTGCTCTACGTGACGCGCGCCGTGGTTCCGGGCATGGTGAGCCGCGGCAGCGGTCACGTCGTGAATCTTGGATCGACGGCTGGCGATCTGACCTATCCGAACGGCGCCGTCTATTGCGCCAGCAAGGCTGCGGAGAAGGCCATCAACGATGGCCTGCGACAGGATCTGCTCGGAACGCCGGTGCGGGTGACCTCGGTCGATCCCGGGATGGTGGAGACGGAGTTCAGCGAGGTGCGATTCAGGGGAGATACGGAGCGGGCGGCAAAGGTCTACCAGGGGCTCACACCGCTGACGCCGGCAGACGTGGCAGACGCCATTCTGTGGGCGACCACGCGGCCAGCGCACGTGAATATTGCGCGCATCTCGCTGACCCCGGTGGATCAGGCAAATTCGCTGCTCTTCAACCGCAAAGCGTGAGGAAACAGCGATACCGAACGGGGAACCCGCATGACGGTAAGCCGGTTTGCCCCGAAGGTGATCGGGGGAAGGTTGGCGAAATCAGCCAGCCGGATTCTCTTCGCTAGCTAGGACAGACCGCCAAGCCTGGATTCGACATCCGCCAGCGCTGCGTGCAAAGCTGCACGGCGGTGCGGGCTGGAAGTTCTCTCCGAAAGTATGCGCTCGCGCTGCAACTCCAGAGCCTGCTTCTCCCGTGCCTTCGATGCCTTGGCGACTTCCGCCTGACGCTTGTGTTCGGGATTGGTTTCTCCCGAATTCGAGTGCTTATCTGTCACTTGCTCCTCCACCAATTCATTGTTCAAGAGCTGGGCCATACCTTCATGTTACGTGTTTTCTGCGCATCTGGAGTAGGCTTTGTCGCATCCTCTGTCTTATCAGGGAGATTCTTAGGAGAGAAGCAATGAAAGTATGGCGAATTGCCCAATTCGGAGTGCAGGAGCTTGAGCAGCATGAGGCCGCGCTGCCGGCACCAGGTCCGAACGAAGTTCTGGTTCAGGTGCACGCAGTCTCGTTGAATTTCCGCGACCTGCTGATGGTGAAGGGTCACTACAACCCGAAGATGGCGCTGCCCCGCGTTCCCTGCTCCGATGGTGCCGGGGAGATCGTCGAGGTGGGCAGCGGCGTGACCCAATGGAAGACCGGCGACCGGGTTGCCGGCATCTTCATGCAGAACTGGCACGACGGCAGGCCCACTCCCGCCAAGACACACGGAGCACTGGGCGGGGACATCGACGGCATGCTGGCGGAGTACGTCGTTCTGCCTGCTGAAGGCGTGGTGGCCATCCCCGGCCATCTTTCCTACGCGGAGGGCTCAACCCTGCCCTGCGCGGCCGTAACCGCGTGGACGGCACTCAGGGGCAATATTCAGGCCGGCAGCACGGTGCTGATCCTCGGAACCGGCGGCGTCTCAATCTTCGCGCTGCAATTTGCCCGGCTGATGGGTGCACGCGTGATTGGTACATCCAGCAGCGACGAGAAACTGGCTCGCGCCAAAAAACTCGGCCTCGACGCCGGAGTGAACTACCAGCAAGTGCCGGACTGGGCCCAGTGGGTGCTGGACGCCACGGGAGGAGAAGGAGCTGACCTGGTCATCGAAGTTGGCGGGGCAGGGACGTTGCAGCAATCGCTCCAGGCTGTGCGAATGGGCGGAACAGTAGCGCAAATCGGCGTTTTAACCGGGATCAAGGAAAACCTCCAGATCACCCCGCTTCTTCACAAGCTGATCAAGCTGCAAGGCATCTATGTCGGGTCGCGGCAGGACTTTTTGGAGATGAATCAGGCGATCTCGCTGGCCGGGCTCGAGCCAGTAATCGATAAGTCATTTTGCTTCAGTGATGTACGCGACGCTATAACCGCGATGGAGGTGGGCTCGCATTTTGGGAAGATCGTCGTCCAGATCCCCGGCTAAGCTTTGCGAGGCGAATTGGAGACGAATTTCCCATAACAGTTCTGCCACTTTTGGGGTATCTTAGCATCTCTTAAGTACGCCGATCCGGTGCAAACGCCGGACCTCCTAATGTGTTGAACTTCGGTGCTTCCCCTCGAGCACGGCCGAACACAAGGAGAGAAAAAGGAGCACTCATGAACGCCCTCCGGTCTGTCCTGGAGTTCCTTTACGACAAGTTGTTTGGATGCCGTCACGAGCGGCTTACGCGTCCCTTCACGCTGGAAAGCCAGACCTACAAGGTGTGTCTGGATTGCGGCGGGCACGTATTTTACTCAGCCGAGCGGATGGAGCCTTTGAGCGCGCGGGAGATCCGTCGCCAGAGGAAGATCAACGCCGGCGAGGTCAAGATATTCCCGCAGCCGGCTCGCGGGCCGCAGCTGGTGCCCAGCGCCGATCACAAATCGGACGCGGTCGCTTAACAGAATTGACGGCCGTGCGGATGAGAGTAGCTTTCCCATCCGCATGGCTGCCCATGTCCCTCGACACCCCTTTCCCCGACAAAATCTCAGGCAACTATTGCGCTCCTGCGCTGTCCAACAATGGTTGGATGGCGCGGTGGTGCGCCTGCAGGCTAGACTTGCAGAGGGCAATGTTGAATGCGGAGTGGCGCGGCTCGCCTCAGGATCGCGACATCATTGAAGTTTGCCTTGTGAAATGCCGGTATACCCGTGATGAACCGAAATGCTTTGCACCGATTCGCTGCATGTTTGCTGCCCCTTCTGCTTCTGGCAGCGGGCTGCGGCGGCAGCATGACGGGGCCCAGCAACGGAACCTTCAGCATCGCTCCCGGAACCACCAGCCTGGACACAAATACACAACAGACCTTTACCGCCACTGCTGACAAGTGGCGGGCCGGCTGCGGTTACCTGGACGGTCTCGAACGGCGATGCGGTAGCGGGAGCCGGGTCCATCGACGCGAATGGCCTGTACACGCCGCCCTCTTACCTGACGGCGGATTCCGTTCAAGTGACGGTCACGGCTACGCTCAAGAGCAATACCTCCAGCATCGCGGCGGCAAGAATTACGGTGAATCCGGGATTTCTGCAGCCGCTCAGCCCGGAGAACTCCGCCCTGACTGCAAGCTCAAGTCTCAATGTGCAGGGCACCATTTCCGAAGTAAATGGCGGCAAGATCAACTGGGTCGTCAGCGCAACAGCGAACGGGATGGACGGCGGCAGTTCGCTGGGATCGCTCAGCCCGCCGACGTGCAAGACAAGCAGCAGCCAGTACACCACCTGCAGCGTCATCTACAAAGCTCCTGCCACGCTGCCCTCGGCCTCTTCGGTTTACGTTGTGGCCACGGCAAATAGTACCCAGTCCACTACGCCGCTGCACATCCTGCTGAATAGCCAGGGCATCAACAGTTCACCCGGAACCAACCAGGGCGTTCAGGCGGGGCTGGTGCAGATGGGCACCTCGGGCGGCAACAACAACGACTACGACACGCAGAAGGATCAAAGCGGCAACCTCTTCATCAGCGATTGCTGCGGCGGCACGCTTGGATCGCTGGTGGAGGACGGATCCGGCACGCGCTATATCCTGAGCAACAACCACGTGCTGGCTGAGTCTGACCAGGCGCGGCTGGGCGACTCCATTGTGCAACCCGGGCTCATTGATGGCGGCTGCACTCCGTATGGCCAGATCGGCGCCAGCATTCGCCCGGTGGCATCGTTGAGCGCCTATGTGCCGCTCTCGAGTACGCAGACGAACGTGGACGCGGCTATCGCTCGCATCGACACGACTGCGGTCGACCCCAGCGGAGCAATTCTTCAGATAGGCCCGGTTCAATCGGGCGCGCTGACCGCCGCACCTCCAGCGGGTGGCGTGGGCGAGGCGATTTCACCGTCGAGCTTCAGCTCCGGTGCAATGCGCGTGGTTAAGAGCGGGCGCACCACCGGGCTTACGTGTTCGACGATTGAATCGATCAGCCAGAACGTCAACGTGGATTACTTCAAGGACTGCGCGCAGACGAGCAGCTACCTGACCAAGACATTCACCAACCAGATTTCGATTGGCGGCAACAGTTTCACCGATGCGGGAGACTCAGGTTCGCTGATTCTGGATGCAACCAACGCGCAGCCCATCGGCCTCTTCTATGCGGCTGGCAAGTCGGTCAGCATTGCTAACCCTATTGGCGACGTGTTGAACGAAGTGGCCACGCAGGCGGGCCAGAGCAGCGGGAGCTTCAAGGTTGTTGGCGGCGCCGCGCATGGCGTCTCCTGCCTCGACTACGACGCGAATACGGTGACTCCGGCAGCGGCCGTGAGCGTGTCCTCGGCCAGCATCGCGGCGGCGCAGCAGGCAGCCAATCTCGGAGGGGCTTCGCTGGTAAGCGCGCACAAAGGCATCCTCGGCACCGCTGTCGGCAAGAGCGCGGACAGCCCGGGCGAGGCGGCGGTAATTGTCTACGTGGACGAGGAGAAACAAAACGTAACCGTGCCTGCGACAATTTATGGAGTTCGGACCGTGGTGATCCCCGCAACGGCCAGCAGCGTCGCAAGTCACACCGCTCCGCGAAGCCGCACGGTGATGGCCGGCATTCATCTTCCTGCGAGCGTGCTTACGGCGGCAATCGCGGTGAAGGAGCAGAACTGGAAAGTGCTGATGAGCGATCCGGCATTCTTTGGTGTGGGCGTCTCGCAGAGCCACGACAATCCCGCAGAAGCCGCTCTGCTGCTATACGTGGATCGCAAGAAGACGCCTCGATTCACCCCGCCAACGATTGACGGATTGCGCATCCGCTACATGACGATGGACAGATTCCGCGTGACGCGCTCGACGCTCACTGCGCTGCCGCACCCATCGGCCTGCGCCATTCGATCGGCCGTTGCGGCTGAGCCGGCAGAAGGCGACTTCACGCCGGGCACAATGCCGCTTCCCTTGCCGTGATCTGATTACTCAACCTGGGCGCGCTCAGCGGTCTCCACCATCCCTGCGGGGACGGGCCGGCTGGGAAAGAAAAGCATGAAGACTGTGCCGGACGGTCGGCCATTGCCTGAGGCACGGCTGCGCACGCGCACACTTCCGTCATGCTTTGTGATGATCTCCGCACTGACCCAAAGTCCGAGACCGGTTCCCGTTACTTCCTTCGTGGTGAAGAAGGGTTCGAAGATGCGCCGGCGCACGGACTCGCTCATGCCCGAGCCAGTATCTGAGAAGAAGATTCGGATTCCGTCCACAGCGGACTCCTGCCAACTGTAGGAGGGGCGAACCTGCACGCAGAGGCGGCCGCCCTCGGCATGGCATCGAGAGCATTGCCGACCAGGTTGGCGAAGAGTTGCCGCATTTCTCCTGTGAAGCAGAAGAGTTCGCCGCGCCCGCGGTAGTCGCGCTTGACGGAGACGTTCAACCCGTTCATGCGGCCATGGTGCAGGGCAATGATGGAGTCGATCAGGTCAGGGATGCTGGAAAAGAGCGGCTGAGTGGACTGGCGGTAGAAGCGCAGCGTCTGCTGCGTGATTTCTGAGACGCGCGCCAGTTCGTGCTGGGCCATGTACATGTATCTTTTTGCGTCGGGATTCAGTGACTCGTTCAGGTCGAGCAAGTAAAGCAGATTGGTGACCGCTTCGAGCGGGTTATTGATCTCATGTGCGATCGAGGCAGCCAGCCGGCCCGCAGCCGCCAGTTTTTCTGTCTTGCGGAGTGCCTCTTCCGAGCGGATACGCTGCGTGGTCTCAACAATAATCGCTCCTACCCAACGAACCGGATGAGTTCCCGTACGGACGGGATAGAGGTTCACGAGCCAGTGATGCTCCACGTCAGGCTGCGTTGGCAGCACACCGCTGGACTCGACGTCCTGCACCGCGTTCCCGGTCTCGAAGACGTAGCGAATCCTCTCTTCAAGCATTGCGGCCGCAGGAATGGGGAACAGCTCTGTCGGCGTCTTGCCCAGGTGCCGACTGATCGGTAGCCCGTTGAGGTCGGCGAGAAACTGGTTGATGCGGACATAGCGGCACTTGCGGTCGAAGAAGCCGAAGCCCGTGGGCGCATTGGCCAGCATGGAATCGAGCAAGGCGAGCGTATCGGTCAATCCGGCGCGCTGCTCGTCCATGGAGGAAACCATCAAATTAAACGCCGAAGTGAGGTCGGATGCCTCATTGGACGAGAGCACCGGCAGCGGAAAGCGATGATTAGCCCCGGGATCGCGAATCAATTGACGGGTGCCCTCGCGAAGCACCGCCAGCGGCCGCGTGATGGATTGGGCCAGGGTGACGGCGACGAGAACAGACGCAATCAGGGCGCAAATGCCGTAGATCGTTGTGATTCGCAGGAGTGAAGCGGTCTGCCGGCGATCCTCAGTCGGGTCAGCGGCGACCCAGGCAAAGCCCATCAGCACATGATCGATGTAAACCCCTGCCACCGCCTCGTTGCTCTCACCTATGCCGTATCCGGTGGCCACCTTGAATGGCTCAACCCCTTTTATTTCATTATGGAGATGCTTGCGCTCAGTGGGAGAGAGCGTGTACAGATCGTGGGCCGTGGGATCACTGCTCACCATCGTTCGCCCGTTCGTATCTGTGATCTGCGCTGTGCGGATGGTGGGCGAGGACTTCATGGCCAGGACGGTCTGCTGCAGCGCGTCCAGGCGGCCCATGCTGAGCAGCGGACCCGCCTCGAGCGCCAGCAGCGTGACTTGGTAGTTCAGGCGCTGCTCCGCGCGGCGCTGGATCTGGGAGGTCTGCTCCCTCACCAGCACGATTCCGAAGAAGATCAGCAGAATGCTCTCAGTCACGATGAGAGCTGCGATCAACTGATTACGAATTGTGCGCGGCTTCACTAAACTCATTGAGCTCGTCTTGGTAACTCTTTCCTGCCGTGACACTTAGCGCAGTTATAGAGAAATCAGAATCAGCTGCTTACTTAATTGAAATCATCTTCGCTTTCAAGTCGGATGCAATCTGCCGCCCATGAAACCGGCCATTCTCGATAAAGATCTCGTTCGTCCTTCGCCCGGCCACGATGACCCCTGCAAGATAGACGCCTGCGACGTTGCTTTCGAGCGTTTCCGGATCGCAAACCGGCAGGCGATCCGGCCCTTCCAGTCGCACACCCAGTTCGGTAAGGAAATCAAAGTCAGGATGATACCCCGTCATGGCGAAAACATAATCGTTGGGGATCGTTGACTCCCCTTCGGGGCCTGCAATGGTGACGCTGTCTTCATGAATGGACGTTACCCGCGATTGGAAGTGTGCGGCGATCTCGCCATTTTTTACCCGGTTCTCAATGTCCGGCAGGATCCAGTACTTTACATGCCGGTGCATGGCTGTGCTGCGATGCACCAGGGTGACACGCGCTCCGTGCCGCCACAACTCCAGCGCCGCGATGGCAGCGGAGTTCTTGCCGCCGATCACCACCACGTCCATGTTGTAGTAGGGATGGGGATCCTGGTAGTAGTGCATCACCTTGGACAGCTCTTCGCCCGGAATCCTCATGTAGTTGGGAAGATCGTAGTAGCCGGTCGCGAGAATGATTTTGCGGGAAACGAAGACGCGCCCGCGCCCGAAGCGGTCCTCCGTCTGCACGCGGAAGCCGCCATCCTGACCATTGACCTGCCGCACCAGGTGGTACTGGCGCACATCCAGGCGATAGTGCTCAGTGACCTTGCGGTAGTACTCCAGCGCCTCGTTGCGGTTGGGTTTCTGGTTTGGGCTGGCAAAGGGAATATCACCAATCTCCAGCAGTTCAGGAGTGGTAAAGAACGTCATGTGCGCGGGATAGTGGAAGAGCGAGTTGCAGAGGCAGCCCTTGTCCACCAGAACGACGCGCAGGCCGAGCCGCTGGGCGTCAATGGCACAGGCCAGGCCGGTAGGTCCGGCGCCCACTACAAGTACGTCAAACTGTTCTTCTCCGGCATTGAGGGGCTCGGCGGCAAGTGGAGAGAGCGTGTGCTGCGCATCTGTCATTCTTTTAGGTTAGATGATGCAGCCGGATTGCGGCAGGGGATTTCGATTTGGCTTCGGCCCCATGCAAAGGCAATGCCGCTGACGACCGAGGGTTTGGACGTCTATACTCAAATCCTCGCAGGCATTTGTGCTGACGCCGCGAAGAAATCATTCCGTACTAAAGGGGACCGGTTCGCATGTCCGAAGTTCGCAAGGAAAAAGATTCGCTTGGTTTTGTTGAGGTGCCTGCCCGCGCATATTTTGGCGCCCAGACCGCACGAGCGGTTGAGAATTATCCCATCTCCGGCATGCGGGCGCATCCGGCGCTGGTTCGCGCACTCGGCATGGTGAAGCAGGCCGCGGCTGAGGCGAACAAGGAACTGGGCCTGGTAGATGATCGCCGCGCCGACGCAATCATCCAGGCCTCGCAGGAAGTGATCGACGGCAAGTGGACGCCGGAATTCGTCGTGGACGTCTTCCAGGCCGGCGCCGGGGTCAGCCTGCACATGAATACGAACGAGGTGATCGCCAACCGCGCCAACGAGATTCTTGGCGGAGCGCTGGGCGAATACGCCGACGTCCATCCGAACGACCACGTCAACTATGGACAATCCACCAACGACGTCTTCCCTACCGCCATGCGGGTGGCCACGTTGCTCGCGCTGGAGACGCTCTATCCCGTGCTGGAGTCTCTGGCAGCGACCTTCAAGGCGAAGGCGAAGGAGTTCCACGGAATCATGAAGTCAGGCCGCACGCATATGCAGGATGCGGTGCCGATGCGGCTGGGGCAGGAGTTCGCAGCCTACGGACGAGCGATCGAGAAGGGCAAGACATTCCTCTGGTGGACCTCCGACTCGCTGCGCCCGCTGGGACTGGGCGGCAGCGCGGTCGGCACCGGCATTAACACGCATCCGGATTACCGCGTCAAGGCGGTTGAGAATCTTGCGCGGCTCTCGGGTCAGCGGCTAACCCCGGCTGAGGATATGCGCTGGGCGATGCAGTCCAACGCCTGCATGGGCGAAATCAGCGGGGCCCTGCGCGGCATTGCGCTCGAAATTATCCGCATCTCGAATGACATCCGCCTGCTCTCCTCCGGACCCAACACTGGATTCGCCGAGATCTACCTGCCAAGCCTGCAGCCGGGCTCATCCATCATGCCGGGCAAGATCAATCCGGTGATGCCGGAGCTGGCGGCAATGGTCGGCTTCCAGGTGATCGGCAACGATACCGCGGTTGCGTATGCGGTCCAGGCCGGGCAACTCGAGCTGAACGTGATGATGCCGACCATGGCGCACAACGTCCTGCAGAGCATCACCATCCTTGCCAACATGCTGAGCAAGTTTGACAAGTATTGCGTCGCGGGCATCACCGCAAATCCGGAGCGCTGCAATTTCTACGCGCAGAGCACAGTTTCGCTGGCTACCGCGCTCAATCCTTACATCGGCTACGCCAAGGCGGCGGAGATCGTGAAGGAGTCGGTGGCGACCGGGGAATCGATCATCAAGATCGCACGCGCGAAAAAGCTCCTGACCGAAGAGCAGATCGCTGAGATCCTCGACCCCGTGCGCATGACCGAGCCGCAATATCCGTTGGACGTGGCCAAGGAACGCGACCAGAAGACGAAGGCGTAGAGCTAAAGTTGGCAAAAAACAGCGAGTCAGCAGGCGTTTAGCTCTGCTGACTCGCTGTTTTGCTATGCCGTCAACTTCTGGCTCGGCCGCTACCAGGATACTTTTTTGAAGCGATAGACGATCGTTCCGGTAAAGCCTTTGTTGAACTGGTAGGAACTGCCGAAGTGCGTCCCTACAAACTCCGGCGTTATCCGCGCGGAGATCGCCGGGCTGATGATGATGTCGACCGGAATACCCGCCTCGCCCGCGAATGCGTTTCCGTTCGGATACAGTCCGATCAGCGTGCCGGGCAAGCCACCGGTATTGGTGTCGAAGTTGCCATGCGCCCAGCCCGCCATTGCCCTCAGGCCCACCGCGTAGTGCTGCTTTCCGGTCAAACGATACTGCGCACCGAAGAGGTACATGTACTGGCTGATGCTCGGCTGAAAGATCTGGTACTCGTTGTTGTAGGTATAGGTGGTGCCGTAGTATCCGCGAAAATCGCCGACAATACCGAGCTTGGGCTTCAGATAATCGGTGAAGCCTACATCCCACGCTGACTCCGAAGTGTGCTGCAGCGTGTCACCTGGCCTGAAGCGCAGGTATCCATAGCCGGCAAAAAACTCGTATTTGTGACCGTAGATGTCCTTGACGATGGCGTCGATGCGCTGCTGACGACGGGCGCGAACTCGGGCTGCCGCCGACTGGTTTGTCTGCGTTGCGGCGGCCGGTGGGGCAGCCTGGGGTGCAGGCGTTAATGTCTGGGGCTCCGGAACTGTGTTGGTGGTGCTGGTCTGCGCGTGCGCCGAAATCGTTAAAACCAGGAACGGCGCGGCCAGAAGGAAAAACGACAGCAGGGGATACAAGGTGTATTGTTTGCGCTTGCTACGGTGCATGAACCTGAAAGCCTCCACGACTAGCTGCCTCAAGAAAGTATGGGCAGAAAAACTTCGCTCTTTGTATTAAAGCATCTGGATCGTGCCCGTGGCCCCGCTTTCGGCTAGAATCATCGACATAGCGGACGGCAGTCGCAAAAATCCCCTGTTCTCGAGGCTGAAACCGAATGAAGACCTTTCTTCTGGGCCTGCTGCTGGGCATCCTGATTATCCCCATCTGTAGCTTCGTCTACTTCCACCACGGCCATCCGCCGGTGGCGGTCGCCGATCCGCCCTTCCCCATGGAAGCAGCCATCGTGCACATCCCGATGCACGCGCGTATCGATCTTGAAGCTCCCAAGGCGGCCCCCATTGAGCCCAGCGCGACAAATCTCGAGGCAGGAGCACATATCTATCGCCAGCAATGCGCGGCATGCCATGGGCTCTACGGCAGGCCGTCTTCCTTCGCCGCGACCATGTATCCTCACGCCCCGCAGCTTTGGAAGCCACACGGCAACGGAGTGGTAGGCGTGAGCGACGATCCGCCGGGAGAAACATACTGGAAGGTGGCGAACGGCATTCGACTTACCGGCATGCCCTCCTACAACAAGGTGTTGAACCAGACGGAGATGTGGCAGGTAAGCTTGCTGCTGGCAAATGCAGACAAGCCGCTGCCGACGCCGGTGATGGATCTGCTGAAAGCACCGTTCAACTACGATCCGCAGCCCGCAATCGCTCCTGCTGCTGCAGTCGTGCCTTCGACCAACTAGGTTTCAGGGACTGTTAGAAGCTCTCGGCCGATCCTTCGATTGAACCGGGAGTGCAAGGCAAGAGGATCTTGAATACTGCACCGGCCGGGCGCTGGCCCTCGCCGGAAAAGATCTCGATCGTTCCCCCGTGCCTGCTGATAATTTCCTTGGTGACCCAGAGCCCCAATCCAGTACCAACGTCCTTCTTGGTCGTGAAAAAAGGCTCGAAAATGCGCTCTCTATACTCTGCTCGAATGCCGGGGCCATCGTCCTGGATCACCATCTGAACGACCTGGCCGCCCGAACCTTCAGCGCACTTCAATCTCACCCATATTGTTCCACGGTCACCGACGGCATCTGCGGCGTTGGAGATGAGATTGGATACCACCTGCCTCAACTCTCCGGACAGGCCATGCACCGGCGGGCACCCGGCATCGAAATCCCGCTGGATATTAATGTTTTTCGCCTTGAGCTTGTTTGCGTAGAGTCTGATCACCGAGTCGATAAGCGCCGGCAATTCCACGCGATCCGGCGTGTTGGATTCGCGATAGAACCCGAGCGTCTGTCGCGTTATGTGCGAAATCCGCTCCAGTTCATGCTCTACGAGGGCTAGTTGATCAGCAGCCTCGGTTGGAAGACCAGGCGTTCCCTGCGCGATGTAGATGAGGTTGCCGACCGCTTCCAGGGGATTGTTGATTTCATGGGCAACGGTCGATGCGAGCCTTGAGGCGGCAGCCAGCTTTTCGGTCTTGCGGAGAATCTCCTGCGCGCGGCGCTCCTGGGTTGCGTCACGGAAGACCAGGACAACGCCGATCAGATTGTGTTGGTTGTCGCGGATGGGAGCAGCGCTGTCTTCAATCGGGATAAAGCTGCCGTCAGCGTGCTGCAGCACCGTATGGTTGGCAAGGCCCACCACTCGCCCAAGCTCCATGACCTTTTCCACCGGATTCTCCACGATATGATGCGAGGTCTCGTTGAAGATGGGAAAGACCTGCTGAATCGGTCTTCCTTTTGCAGAGCTCAGACTTCTTCCGGTCAGTTGCTCCGCCAGTGGATTCAGAAAGGTCACCAGGCCCCGGGCGTCGGTTGCAATCACCGCATCTCCAAGGCTGTTCAGTGTCACCCTGAACCATTCTTCGCGTTCCAATATCTGCCGGGCATGCTTCTCGCGCAGATCCATCTCACGAAGTATGTACAGGGTCAGGAAAATTACGCCCAGCGCGGCAACAAGACTGGCCAAATATATACAAGCCGCCGTTACGCTGATGCTCTTTTTGTAGGCAGCTGACCGAGCGACTCCCAGAGAAGTCTCTTCGCTTTCCATGTCATCAATCAGGTTCCGGATGTCGTTCATCGTGACCAGGCCGGCACCCGACTGAACCAGCGCTTTGGCTTCCGCGGCTTTGCCCGATCGGTAGAGCTCGATCGTCTGGGAAAGTTCCTGCGACTTTCTCTCCGCCAAATGCCGAAGAATGACGACCTTTTCCTGCTGACGAGGGTTGTCAGTGGTGAGTTGCGCCAACTTGTCGACACTGGGCTGTACCTGCCCGATGGCGAGGTTGTAAGGCTCTAAATACTTCTCATTCCCTGTGAAAAGGTAGCCCCGCTGCCCGGTTTCAGCGTCCTTCAAGAGCGATTCGGTTTGCGCCAGCGCGAGCTGAACTTGCCTGGTATGTCCCAACCACCTCTGATTCTCCACCTGCACACCCAGCTGGCGCCGGGTAATGAGGGCGTTCGCAACGAGCACAATCAACAGCAGGGCAAGTCCGAGGAGGATGCTAAAGCGCTTGTAGATGGTCTGCATGAATGGTGTCTTTGCACCGAAAACGGGCCGTTTCAGATTGTAACTGAGTTCTCCTTTTCTTCAATGCCCCCTATCGCACACTACCTGCGATTAGTTCAAGGACTCTGCACAACAGCCCGCGTCTCAGAAATGAAACGCGGGCTGCAGGTGTCTGACGAGATCATAGAAAGGGCTGGAGCCCTTCTCGACCCTCGTTAGTGATTGAAGGTGTAGCCGATCCCCGCCGTGAACTGGAACGAATTGGCCTTGAACCCGGCCGGAGGATTGTTCAGGTAACCGTCGACCGCTCCCAGGTTGAAGCTGAGCCGCTTGTACACAGGGAAGACAAGACCAGCCGCCAGATTTGCGGAATAGGCGCTGGTGTCGTTAAACGACAGGTTTACAACGCCAGCTTCGTTGAAGATCAGCCCATGCGGCAGCTTCTGCATGTACGTCTCGCCGAGGCTTGAGCCGACCAGATTGTTACTGGGCTGCACCGGTGGCACCGGCACAGCGTAAGGATCGACCGAGAAGGACTGGTGTTCGTAGTGGATATCCGCCTTCGCGTCGAAGTGCTGCTTGGGCCGGTCGATAATCGTGTAACCGAATCCAGCGCCGTAGATCTGCTGCAGGCCCAGGCCTTGAGAATAGTTGTGGTCAAAGGACATGTCCGCGAGGGCATAGAAACGCGGCGTCAGGTACCAGTCGTGCTCGGCATCTGCGTGGTAGATCGAGGTCTTGGTATCCGGAATTCCGGGCTGGTGAGTCTTGCCATAGATATCGGTAAAGTTGGCCGTGGTGCGGTAGCGCGGAGCCATCCACTCAACGTTGGGAACCACCCTCGCCAATGCAATACCGATGTTGAAATTCTCGCTGTTCTGGGTCGCCACAACGAAGGCAGCACCAGCGGCTACGCTGCCGGCCCAACCCTGCGAAAGGCCTGGCTCGTGATGCAGTTCCTTCTGGAATGTGGCTTCATCCACTACAAACTCCGCGTTCTTGGTGGGGATTCCAGGCAGTGCAGTACCGGAGGAGGTTTGCAGCTCGATATCGCTGCCGGTAGCGCTGAGCGTTCCCTGTGGAATCTGAGAGTCGGGCGTCTTCTTTGTTACCTTCTGCCCCTTCGCAAGCACGGCAAACTGCTGGGAAGTCTTGAGTTCCTTCACCTTCTCCCACTCCACGGTGATGTCTCCCGCAATGTCACTGTGGAAGGCTACTTTGCCGCCACTGGCGTGCAGCAATTTGCCGGTCAGCTGGTCTCCGTTGGTGAACGTGATGACATCCGGTGCAGGCTTGGGTGCGTCGGCGGCCATTGCGAGACGGCCGAACCCCGAGGTGGCGATCAGCGCCAGCAGGACCCACCGAGTAGAAACAGCTGCTAATCCGGGAAGACGATTCAACATCAGCATAAGCAATTTCCTTCTCCTCTAAAGTATTGGCGTCCACGCGCAGAGGTATATACGACTTGCTTTGACACGCTCGTCGAATTGCAACGGCAACATGGACCCACGCCACGGAGTGGCACACAATTGTCAGCGGATTCCCGAAGCGGTCCTTGTGTTGTGATGCCCTTGCATGCACACAGGACTGCCCGGAACGATTCGAGCAATGCTCAAGATGAGAAGCCCGGAAAAGCTGGGCCGACTGAACTGCGCCCTTAGGTCAGGGTCTGGTTTCATGAACAGAGAAGCTGCCCAACATTCTCAGTATTCTAAACCAGTTGCGGCCTGAAAACGTCATCCTCATCCAAAGCGCCGCGGATTGCAGCCTCATCAAACAAATCCGGCAAGAAGGATATGGCATTCTGCCGCGGTTCGCCTTCTACGCCTACTGCCGTTAGAATTGGAATATGTCGCTGACTCGCCAGCAGGCTCTGGAGTACTTCCGCTCCGACGATTTGATCGGCCTGGGTATGGAGGCCGATGCGCTCCGGCGCAGGCTTCACCCCGAGGGTGTGGTCACCTACATCATCGATCGCAACATCAACTACACAAACTACTGCACCGAGTACTGCACCTTCTGCGCCTTCTACCGGCCGCTTAAGGGACCTCTCGCGTCCGAGGGATACATCCTCGATTTCGAAACCATCTACGACAAGATCGCCGAGACGCTGGAGATGGGCGGCACCGGTGTGCTGATGCAGGGCGGCCTGCATCCCGATCTGAAGATCGAGTATTTTGAGAGCATGCTGCGCGGCATCAAGGAACGCTTCCCGCAGATCTGGCTGCATTGTTTTTCCGCGTCTGAGATTTTGGCCATTGCGCACTACAGCGGCATCACCGTCCGCGACACGATTGCCCGCCTGCGCGATGCGGGGCTCGCCTCGATCCCCGGCGGCGGAGCTGAGATTCTGGACGACGAAGTACGTCAGCGCATTGCCCGCCTGAAGTGCTCCACCGACGACTGGGTGCTGGTGCACCGCACCGCCCACGAGCTCGGCATGCGCACCACCGCCACCATGATGTTCGGCGTGGGCGAGAGCTTCGAGCACCGCATCAACCACTTTGAACAGGTACGGCGCCTGCAGGAGGAGACCGGCGGATTCACGGCTTTCATCCCCTGGAGCTTTCAGCCCCAGAACACCGCCCTTGGCGGCCGGGGCTGGGACGAGGCCACTTCCGTCGAGTACCTCAAGGTTCTGGCCATCTCGCGGCTATATCTCGACAACGTGGAAAATGTGCAATCCAGCTGGGTAACGCAGGGGCTGAAGGTGCTGCAGATGGGCCTGCACTTCGGCGGCAACGACGTCGGATCGGTAATGCTGGAGGAGAACGTGGTCAAGGCAGCCGGCACCTCCAACTGCACCACCGAAGAAGAACTGCGCCGCCTGATCCGCGATGCCGGCTTCAAGCCGGTGCAGCGCGACACGCTCTACCGCACCATGTTCCTGAACTAGAGCCAGCTTGCCTTCGGGGCCTGTCACGACGTTGTGGCAGACCCCTCGCGTACAATTGGCAACAAGAATTTCCCCGAAGATGCAACTGCGGAGGCAGGAAGCTGCTCGACCCTATGCTCCAGATGCTTGCGGTTTCAAAGGCTCTCGCCGGCACCTTCCTGCTGAAGGCGAATGCGATGGTTGCCATGCTGCTGGTGGCCGATCAGCATAGTCTGAAACACTACCTGCGCACCCATTACGCCGACCGCACCTTCGAGCACCTCTATCGCTGGAACCCCTTCGACATCCTTCTGCTGATTCCCTATTTCACCGTGATGATCGTGCTCGCGGCTTACGGGATTCACCGCTACCAGCTCGTCTACAAGTACTACCGCAACAAGAAGAACTACGACGCGTCACCGCCGCCGCCCTTCGCCGAGCTGCCGTTGGTGACGATCCAGCTGCCCATCTTCAACGAGCAGTTCGTGATCGATCGCCTGCTGGAAGCCTGCTGCAATATGGAGTATCCGCAGGACAAGCTGGAGATCCAGGTTCTCGATGACTCCACCGACGAGACGAAGGATGTAGCCCGCGAAATGGTGGAGCGCTACCGCGCAGCCGGGCACCCGATCGTCTATGTCCACCGCGAGAATCGCTACGGCTACAAGGCGGGCGCGCTGGATGCCGGCTTGAAGACCGCGAAGGGTGAGTTCATCGCCATCTTCGACGCTGACTTCGTGCCGCCAAAGGATTGGCTGATGCGCGTAATCAACCACTTCTCCGATCCGGCGATCGGCATGGTGCAAACGCGCTGGACCCACCTGAATCGGGACTTCAGTTTTCTCACGCAGGTGGAGGCGATCCTGCTGGACGGGCACTTCGTCCTGGAGCACGGAGCACGCGCGCGCAGCGGAGTATTTTTCAACTTCAACGGAACCGCGGGAATGTGGCGGCGCCAGGCAATCTCCGACGCTGGCGGATGGCAGCACGACACGCTCACCGAAGACACCGACCTCAGCTATCGCTCGCAACTCGCCGGGTGGAAATTCAAATACCTGCCCGATGTGGAGTGCCCGGCAGAGCTTCCCATTGAGATGACAGCCTTCAAGACGCAGCAGGCACGCTGGGCCAAGGGGCTTATCCAGACATCGAAAAAGATCCTGCCGCAGGTGATGGCCAGCAAGGCGCCTCGCCGCGTAAAGATCGAAGCCATCTACCACCTCACGGCGAACCTGAGCTATCCGCTGATGGTGGTGCTCTCCGTGCTGCTGATGCCGGCCATGATCATCCGCTTCTACCAGGGCTGGTTCATGATGTTGCTGGTGGATGTGCCCCTCTTCATGGCTTCGACTTTTTCCATCTCGTCGTTCTACCTTGTCTCGCAAAAAGAGCTCTTCCCCGGCAAATGGTACAAGACATTTTTCTACCTTCCCTTTCTGATGGCGCTGGGCGTCGGCCTCACGGTGACCAATACAATCGCGGTGATGGAGGCGCTCTTCGGCATCAAGAGCGCCTTCAAACGCACTCCGAAATACCGCGTGCAGCAGAAGGGCGAAAAATCTCAGGCAGCAAAATACCGTAAGCGTCTCGGCATCATCCCCTGGATCGAGTTGGCCATCGGCTGCTACTTCGCACTGACCATCTGGTATGCCGCGACCAACGAGAATTACTTCACGCTGCCGTTTTTGCTGCTCTTTGTAGTGGGCTACTGGTATACCGGTTTGCTGTCGCTATTCCAGGGACGGTTTGAACGCTTCCGTCGCGGCGCGAATCTGGACGAATCCTCGCCCAAGCCGTTTCCAGTTGGTGTGTAGACGCCTCACAATAGTTGAGCCCCGGTCGCAAAGTTGAGACTGAAAGGATCATGATTCCATTGCGAAAACTTCCTCTGATTCTTGTCCTGTTATTTGCCGCAGTCACGGTTACAAATGCCGTCGAAAAGCAACCCTCCTCTGACTATCACACTCGGCGCGAAGCACTCTCCAAGTCCCTCAAGGGCGGCGTGGCGATCCTCTTCGCTGCGCAGGAGCCCGTGCTCGACTTTATGCCGTACCGTCAGGATGAGGATTTCTACTACCTCACCGGATGGAACGAGCCGGGAGCAGCGCTGCTCATCCAGGGCGAAGCAGCCGCGACACCCGCTCACCGCGCACGTGCTTATCGCGAGATCCTGTTCCTGCCGACGCGTAACCTGCGCATCGAAGCCTTCACAGGCGTGAAGCTCGATGCCAAATCGCCCAATGCCGTCGCAGACTCCGGCGTGGCCGAGGTGCAGGACATGACCGACCTGCCCACGGTCCTCAACAAGCTTGCCTCAGAGGATGGCCGTGTCCGGCAGAACCTTTACACTCAGCATGACTCGCCCGAGGCCAAGGCCCTGCTGACATGGCTTGCCGCCACGCTCGGATCCGGCGATGTTCCTGACGCGCACGATGTCGCTGACCCGCTGATTCCCCTTCGCACCGTGAAAGACGCGAGAGAGATCGCGCTGATAACGAAGGCGACGGATGCGTCCATAGTGGCGCAGCGCGCGATGATGCGCGCAGTGCGTCCCGGCGCGTCTGAGAATGCCGTAGCGGGCATCATCATCGCCAATCTGATGGAGCAGGGATGCGAGCGCGTCTCCTATGCGCCCATCGTCGGCTCCGGCCTGATGTCCACCGTGCTGCACTACTCCGCCAACAACCAGACCATGCAGGCCGGCGATGTCGTGGTGGTCGACGCGGCGGGCGAGTACTCCATGTACGCTTCCGACATCACGCGCACAGTCCCCGTGAACGGGCACTTCACAGCGCGTCAGCGGGAGATCTACGAAATAGTCCTGGGCGCGCAGCGTGCTGCGATGGCCGCTTTTGTCGCGGGAAAATCTAAGACCAATAACCGCCAGCACACTGACCCGGACTATCTCGATACCGTGGCCTTCAATTACATCAACACCCATGGCAAGGATCTTCACGGCGAGCCGCTGGGCAAGTACTTCATCCACGGACTGGGCCACTCCGTCGGCATCGATGTCCACGACCCCATGGACTACAGCAAGCCGATCCCGCCCGGCGCAGTCTTCACCATTGAGCCCGGCATTTACATCCCGGAAGAAAAGCTCGGCATTCGCATCGAGGACATCTATCGCGTAGATGAGAGCGGCAAGCTCATCGACCTGACCGCCGCACTCGCGCATACTCCTGACGAAGTGGAAGCCGCGATGAAATCAGCCAAGTGAAGATCCTGCACTCGTTTCTCGCGATCGGCGGGGGCTTTCTCACGGTCGCGTTGCTGATAGCGATCGCCACGCTGGTGGAGAAGCGCCTGGCACCGGGCGCTGCGAGCGAATCCGCTCAGCCGCGCCGCCTTCACCTGTGGCTGAACCTTGTTCTCAGCGCGGTCTCCGCGGCGGCCGGTGGATACGTGACTACCTGGATCGCGCGCGAGAATCCGCTGGTCCACACGCTGGCACTCGCGCTGGTGGTGCTGTTGCTAAGCGCGCTCTCCGCCCTGCAGTTGAAGGGCAAGCAGCCTGTCGCGTATCAGCTTACGCTCACGGCTCTCACGCCGCTCGCCGTGCTGGGCGGAGGGCTGCTCCGCTTGAAGCAAATGGGACTGATCTAGCTAGGGCGTCGTAATAAAAAAGGCGAGGCCGAAGCCCCGCCCCTCCCCATACATGCCCCCCTACCAGCGAACACCAAATGTGACCGGGATCATCTTTGTGCTCTGCCCCGGCGTGGCAATCCAGGTATAGCGCGCCTCTGAGTAAAACTTGGCGCCCTCGAATCCACCAAAAGTAAATCCGCCGCCAATATTCATGCCGCCGGCATTGTCAGAGAATTGCGCCACCACTACGCTGCCGTAGTACTGGTACGGATAGCAGTAGAAATAATCACAGTAGTAGGACGTGATAATCGCAGGCTGCGTGAACGATGTCGTCTTCTTGTAGTAGCCGCCACCACCCACCGCATATGCGCCCCACATGCCGCCGGTCTTGATGTTCCACACCGGATCTGCCGTCAGCGACCAGATGCTGATGTGGCCGCCGGGCTCACCCACCTGTTGCAGCACCTTAGCGGGAATGTTGTTGTAGTTGTACTGGTACTCACCCATCATCGTGAAGTGACGGTTGACCTTGTATCCGCCGCCAAGCACAACGTCCCATCCGTAGGTAAGATCGTGCTGATCTTCGCTCGCGGGAGTGGTCCAGCCTCCGCCAAACTCCATTGCCAGGTGGCTCTTGAGCCCGGAACCCTGAGGGTATCCATACGCGGGAACGGTGTGTCCGCTTTCCTGTGCGGAAGGCCCCATCGCCGGAGTTGTGCTGGGTTCGGGATTCGCGACCAGCTGACGCTCTTCCGAACTGGAGTCCTGTGCGTGAAGCGAGGCCGATGCAAAAGTGAAAAGAAATGCGGCCGCGATTGCCGTGGCCCTGAATGCTTTGCCGCCGAGTTGAAAAAAAGTCATGGGATTCCTTGTGAGTCCAGCCAATGCGGGTCTTCACTTCGATCCAGCCGCATAAGTGGCCCTTAGCTTAGACGCGAATCAGCGCAGTTTGTTGCGCGCCAGAATTGTTCTATTGTGCTCAAAACAACAGGCCGGGAGCATTCCCGGCCTGCTGTGTGATATGAACAACCGTTTCTAGTGGATGTCGAACTGCTCGGGATGCAGACTGGGATCGCTCTTCACGATGATGTTCTTGCCAATCATCTCTTCAAGCTCTGTCAGCCAGCGCGCATTGTGCTCCTTCAGGGTCTTAACCACATCCGGGTGCACGCGCAGCAGCACATCCCCGTGATCAAAACTCTTCTGCATCTTGCGCATCTCCACGTAGATTTCGTTGCAAACCGTTGCAGGACTCTTCACCATCCCGGTTCCCTGGCAGATGTTGCACTGCACACTCAGCGTCCGCTCCAGCGATTGCTTCACGCGCTTGCGGGTGATGGCCACCAATCCAAAATCGTTAAACTGCAGAACCTTGGATGGCGCGCGATCCGCCTTCAATGCCTCTTCGAGCGCCTGCATCACGCGATGGCGATTCTTGCGCTCGTCCATGTCGATGAAGTCGATCACGATGATGCCGCCCAGATCACGCAGACGAATCTGGCGCACGATCTCCGGAATCGCATCGAGGTTCGTCTTGAGAATTGTGTCCTCGAGACGCGCCGTCTTGCCGACGTACTTGCCGGTGTTGATGTCGATGGCGACAAGCGCTTCCGTCTGGTTGATCACAATCGATCCGCCGGACTTGAGCCAGACCTTGGACTTCAGTGCCTTGCTGATCTCGTCTTGAATTCCAAACTGCTCGAAGAGTGGCGTCTCCTTGGTGTAGAGCTTCACGCGGCGAACCAGCGAAGGCTGGAAGCGCTCCAGGAAGCGAAGAATTCGCTCATACTCAACTTCGTTATCCACCCAGATCGACGAGAAGTTGTCTGAGACCTGGTCGCGCAGGATGCGCTCAACAAGATTCAGATCGTGATAGATCAGTGCCGGAGCCTTGCCTGCATCGGAGCGCTGCTTGATCTCGGTCCACAGGCTGATCAGGAAGCGAATGTCGGCGCGCAGATCCTCTTCGCTCGCCCCATCGGCTGCCGTGCGCACAATGAAGCCGCCGGTGGTGTCGCCCTTCTCGCTGATCAGAATCCGCTTCAGGCGCTGACGCTCATCGTCAGACGAAATCTTGCGCGAAACACCAACGTGATTCACCGTCGGCATGAAGACAAGGAAGCGGCCCGGCAGCGCGATGTGACTCGTGATGCGCGCCCCCTTCTTGGCGATGGGCTCCTTGGCAATCTGCACCAGGATCTCCTGCCCCTGTTTCAGCAGGTCGCTGATCACAGGCAGATCGCTCATTTGCGACGTCGCTCTGCGACCGCGATCGCCTCCACCACCACCGCCATTGCTGCGGCGCCGCCCGTGGCGTCCACCGCGTCCACCGCGGCGTCCGTCATCGGTGCGTCGGCTGGGAGCAGGACTGCCTTCGGCGGCCGGAGTTTCTTCCTCCTCGTCGAAGCCATCCTCGCCCATGGAATCAGGCCCTTCTTCGCCTTCCTCCTCTTCCTCCATCTCTGTTTCTTCGGTAGCCACGTCGGAGTTGAACGCGACATTTGTCCGCTGATCGATGTGCGTATCGCGAACCATCTCGCCGAGGTCCGTGCCCGTCAAATTGTGATCGATGGTTTCTTCTTCCAGCTCGTCCAGATCATGCTCGTCGTGGTGTGCGTAGAGGGGAGTGTAGTCAGACTCTTCCTCTTCGATCACCTCTTCTTCGATCACACCGCTGCCCGGCGCAAACCCGTGGATGCCGCCGACATTTTCGCCATTCTCCTCGTCGGTCTCTTCGAAGTCTTCGGCTACGTCCTGCAATTCTTCGAGAACCTGCTCCTTGGTCAGCAGTTCCTCTCGCTCCGCGGATGCCTCTTCTTCCTCAACCGGGGCAATCGCCGCTGCATGAGGCACCGGCGCTTCATGAACCGCCATCGGCTCAAAGTGCCCGAGGACGCGGTCAACGTGCGGGCGGTCTACATGCTCCTGTACCGCAACGATCGCTCCCGCCGACGTAGGCTGTTCGGTGGACTGCTCGACCACTGCCTCAGCCGCAGGAGCTTCCGGCTCCTCTTCCACCGGAGTCGTCAGGCGAAAACTACTGGGCGCGGATGGGTCGACCTTGTGAGAAGCAGATGCCTCCTCAGGTTCGACCTCCTCCGCAATAGGTTCGACTTTCCACTCTGAATCGTGGTGATGTCCTTCGTGATGAATCTCCGCTACCGGCTCAGCCTCGATGGTGGGCTCGGCGGCGTGTCCGGTGATCGATGTTGTCTCTTCAACCGCTGCTTCCGCCTCGGCCTCGATCGCATTCTCAACCACAACTTCTTCGGCCTTGGCTTCTGCGGTCTGCACCTCTGCAGCGGGCTCAGCATGCTCGACCGGCACCACCTCGCTCACCTGCTCGTGAACCACGGCCTGCGCGGCGCGAACCG
Source organism: uncultured Acidobacteriaceae bacterium (assembly GCA_963849505.1). Classification (GTDB taxonomy): domain Bacteria; phylum Acidobacteriota; class Terriglobia; order Terriglobales; family Acidobacteriaceae; genus JANXZS01. The sequence continues at coordinate 342,265 of CAWKHY010000006.1, forward strand.
GCGGCTCGTTGCGGTAACGCGAGATAGTCTCGCCGGGAAGCAGGCTGCTGCCGTCCCAGACAATTGGCGTCTCCACCAGCGTTGAGGGCTTGAAGGTCGTGTAAGCAGGAGTCGGCCGCGCAGGCTCGATGGGATTGGAGGGCATCGCCTCAATCTCAATCATCGGCTCGGCGGCGGGCGCATGACCGTACTTTGAAAGCGACTCGCCGGGAAGAAAGATAGGCTGATTCGGCGCAGGCAACTGCTGCGTGTAAGCCGGGCGCCTCGGCTCTGGCCGCGTCTCGATGGGAGCAGCAAAGACTCCGCCTCTGAACCGGCTTCAATAACAAACGTCTCGGCATGGCTCGCGCGATCTCTTGCTGCACGTTGGGTGACCCGCCTTGGCGGTCTGGCCTGGCACCGCGACGGCGGCCACGACGACCACGCCAACGGCGCGCTCCACCCTGATCCGTCTCCTCGTCCCGGCCTTCGCTGGGCGGAGGCGTAACTACTGCAGCCTCTTCGGCTAGCTGATCCGGCGCCGCTGCGATGCGCTTCTCGCGAGGCTCTCTGGGTTCACGATTTTCCCGGGGCTCACGATTTTCCCGCGGTTCGCGTGCTTCGCGAGGCTCGCGCCCACGGCCATCCCGCGACCCTTCGTTCTCGCCTTTATTTTCACGCCGTCGCCTTCGCGGCGACCCTGTGCACCCCCGCCGACCTTTTCAAAATCGGCGCCATCTTCCTGCTCTTCAAGAAAATCGGTGACGTACAGGAAAGCGTCTCGCTCGAGGCCTACATCGACAAATGCCGACTGCATGCCGGGCAATACGCGGGTGACACGGCCTTTATAGATGGACCCGGCCAGGGTGTATTCATTCTCACGCTCGTAGTAAATCTCTGCGAGCTCATCGTTTTCAATAATCGCCAGACGCGTCTCGTGCGGCGTGCTGGAAATACAAATTTCTTTCGCCATTCTGCCTCTTCTGCCCGCCGGCTATGCCGGCAGGCTTACGGCAGGGCGATCAGAACAGGAATGCTCCTGTTCCCGGGGTTCCGGAGAGAATTGGGGAAGACGAAGAGATGGCCGTAGCGAAGAAGATTCTTTGCGTGAGGGGTACCGCAGACCCCCGCCCGGAACCGGGAGGAGGCTCACTGAAAGGATCGAAGTGCTCGTAAAGGCTATCTGGGCGCAAGGAGTTTGTGACCACTTCAGCCTTGAAATCAGGCGGGGCCGTTACCCGTCGTTGCGCGCTCATACCCAATCCTGCCCGGCCCGGTGATCCACCCGGCCGGTGTAATAAGTTGTTGGACTTAACTTCTTTACCCCGGCATCGCACGTGCGCACTGCCGGGCTACAAAAACTCTGATGCAAAACCCTGTGAAACAAATCCTTGTGTTCTACAGCCGCAGCCTTCTGGGTCCGTTACAGACCTAATTCACGAAGCGGTTCATGCGGACGTTCATTACCATCCCCAGAGCCAGAAACGAGAACAGAACCGAAGATCCCCCGTAACTCATTAACGGTAAAGGAATTCCGGTTACAGGCATCAACCCGACCACCATCCCGACATTCACCGCTATTTGAAAAACCATAACGGCGACGACGCCCATTACAAGAAACGTTCCGGGAAGATCGGCAGCTGTTTGAGCGTTTTGTATCAAACGCATCAATATGCAGAAGTATAGCAGCAGCACCGCCACTGCGCCGACGAACCCGTGTTCCTCGCAAAACGCCGCAAAGATGAAATCCGTATAGGGAATCGGCAGGAAAGTCGCCCTGGGTCTGCGTTCCCTTGGTCGCACCCTTCCCCCAGATGCCACCCGAACCCACCGCAATCAGGGATTGACGAATCTGGTACCCGCTGCCCTTGGGATCGTTGTCAGGGTTCACAAAGCTGGTCAACCGCGCCTTCTGGTAAGGCTTTAGCACCTTGCCGCTATACCACGCCGTGCCCACTGCCATAATCGCTCCGGCCAGACCAAGAATCATCGCCTGTTTCCAGCGGATGCCGCCCAGGAACAGCCCGCAAAGCAGGATCGGCGAATACGTCAGCGCCGTCCCCAGATCGGGCTGCTTCAGCACCATCAACATGGGCAACCCCGACCAGCGCAAAGGCCTTGAAGATGTCGCTCCATGTAAGATCCCGCCCGGCAAGCGTGATGAAATACCTCGCTACCGCCACAATCAGGATCAGCTTCACCCACTCCGATGGCTGGAAATGAATGCCGTCCGGGCAGCTTGATCCAGCGCCGCGCGCCCAGCACCTTGGTTCCCACTACGATCACAGCGATCAGCGCGACAATCGAGACCGCATACGCGTAATGCACGTAGTCGATCAGGCGGTGATAGTTCACCAGGCTCAACCCAAACATGCAGACCAGTCCTGCCGCACAGCCAGATGAGCTGCGTCTTGTGGAAGCCCACGAACTTGGTGTGCAAGCGTGGCGGAATATATCTCGAAGACGCTGATAACCGATAGCAGGAGCACCAGGCTGAGCAGCACCCAGTCAAAGTCACGAAATGAGAGAAATCGCCGCATCCTGATTCTTTCCTATCACTTCCAGGCTTGCTCAAGGCAGCCGCATACGCTACCCAGTAGCCGCTTCGCCTTCTGTCGCCGATGCCGGCTGCTTGTTCGGCGCGGCGCCACGAAGAAAGTGCCCGCCACGCAACGGGGTCGTGTCGCCCACCGGCGTCTCCGACCATATCGCGCCCACTTCTACCGGAGCCGGTGGCTGCTTCGCCTCCAGCAGATTGTTGTCCGTGCTTGCGCTGCTTGTTCACGTAAGCCTCAATCACCTGCGCGGCCACGCGAGCCGCGAGTTTGCCGTGCTCGCCGCCTTCCATCAGCGTGCAGACCACGATCTCAGGATTGCGCCGCGGCGATACGCCCACAAACCAGGCATTGTCGCGCAGTGCCTTACCGCCGCCCAGCCTGCTCTTGGCTTCGTTGCTCACCACCTGCGCGCTGCCCGTCTTGCCGGCAAAATCGATGCCCTCCAAGATGGGCGCTCGGGGCGGTTCCTTCCGGCGACGGAACCTGCGCCATCGCGTCCGTCACGATCTCCCAGTTCGCCGGATCGATGGGCACAGTCGCATCCCCGGTCCCCGGAAAGCTGTCCAGCATGGCCTGCGGTACTCCGCCGGCAACATCCTCCGGCATCACCACGTGCGGCCTCACCAGCACTCCACCGGAGGCAATGCCCGCGATCGCGCGCATCATCTGCACCGGCGTCGCCGCAATCGCGCCCTGGCCAATGCCGACCGAGATGGTCTCGCCCGCATACCATTTCTCGTGGTAGTTCTTCATCTTCCATTCTTCCGACGGCATTACCCCGGCCACTTCGCCCGGAAGGTCGATGCCCGTCTTCTGCCCCAGGCCCAGCGCGTGCGCCCACTTCGAGATCTTGCCAATCCCCAGCCGCTCGGCAAGGTTGTAAAAGAACACGTCGCAGGACTGGTAAATGCCCTTGGTGATATCGGTCCCGCCGTGGCCGCCGTGGGGAATCCAGCACTTGAAGTAGCGCCCATAGAACGACGCGCCGCCGGTGCAATTCACATGCAACGTCTGCGCGATGCCTTCCTGCAGCCCGGCCGTCGCCATGATGATCTTGAACGTCGATCCCGGAGCAAGCTGCGCCTGGATGGCCTTGTTCATCAGCGGGTGGTCAGGATCGGTAATCAGCTTGTTCCACTCGCCGCGATGAATGCGGATAGCAAAGGCGTTGGGATCGAAGCTGGGATGGCTTACCAGCGCCAGCACCTCGCCGGTGCGCGGATCCATGGCGATAATCGCGCCGTTACGGTCGCCCAGCGCCAGCTCCGACGCCCGCTGAATGTCGATGTCGATGGTCAGCTTCAGGCTCTGGCCGCCGATTGCCGGCTCCTTGCCCAGCCGCCCAACCTCGCGCCCATGGCTGTCCACGACCACGTCGCGCGAGCCGTCCTGGCCGCGCAGAATCTGGTCGTAGGTCTGCTCCACTCCCGACCTGCCCACCACGTCGCCCGGCATGTAGTAGGCGTAGCGGTCGCGTTGTTGAGCATGTCTTCGCTCACTTCACCCACGTAGCCAATCAGGTGCGCGGCAAAGCCGTCCCGGGGATACGAGACGCCGCTGCTCGTCGACCGTTTCCAGCTCCGGCAGCTCGTTGCGGTGTGAATCGATAAATGCCTTCTTCGTCCGGCGAAATGTCCTGCTTCAGCGGCAAAGGCTGATAAATCGGTGCGCGTGCGGTAAGCGCTTGAGAATGGACTCAAGCTGATCCACTTCCATGTGCAGGCCGCGCGCAATCAGCGGCAGATCCGCGCTGATATCCCGGCCCGCTTCGCGCACCAGGAAGCAGGAAACCGAGGGATAGTTGTCCACGACCACGCGGCCTTCGCGATCGAAAAGCTTGCCTCGCGGAGCCAGAATCGGCACCTTGCGGACTCGGTTCTGCTCGGCCAGTGCCCGGTAGTTCTGCGCGCCCAGCACCTGCAAACGCCACAAGCCCCGAGACCAGCACCAGCAGGATCGCGACGATCACATACTGGGCCGCCACCAGCTTCATCGCCGGAAGCTTCTCGTCTCGATTTAGCTTGTCTGAATACATGAATACTCTTCTCGAAGAACTCGCCTGTTATTTATAGGATACTGCGATTTGACGACTGGCCGCATGCGGGAGCAGCTCGCCTCCTCAGTTCTCTCTGCTTCGCCCGGTCCAGCAGGGCAAACAACAACAACGCCAGCAGCGAATTCACCACCGCGCGAATCAGCTCGTGCCACCAGCTCCATGCCTGACTGCATCGCCAGCATGCGATGCACGATCAGCAGCGTGATCGCGCTGTTCAGCCAGGTTGCGCCGAAGTTGAGGATAAGCCGCGTCCCGTGATTATCCACGTCCACGCGTACCCCGATCGACGCGCCAGGATATCCGATGATCGACTTCGATATGCCGTTGATACCGATCGGTTGTTGCGTCAAGCGCATCCTGCGCAATGCCAATCAGCGCACCGGTCAGCGTGCCCGCGATCGGATTGCGTCGGGCCACGGCAAAATACACCGTCACAATCAACGGCAGATCGAGGATGCCGAATCGCCAGAAGTGCAGCGGCAGATACGCCTGCAGCCCGAGCGCAATCAGCGGAACCAGTATGGAGACGATCCACGGAAAGGAGTGGACCTCGACGTCACGGCGCGAATTGGCTGTCAGCAAGGCCACGGTTAGATTCTACCTCCCGGCGGCTGTTGCGGCTGCGCATTCGGCGGCGGTTCGGTCTTAGGCTGTTCCGGGTTGGGCTCGGTTGCACGCGGAGTCGTTGGCTGCGAAACAGTGCCATCCGGCGAGACGACCTTCGGCTTTCTGGGAACCCCGGAACCCGGTGTAGCCGTGCCTTGAGTGCCTGTAGCGGGAGCGGCTGTACCGGAACCAGGCGTTTGAGCCGGCTTCACCTCATGCGGTGCCGCAGCCCCGCTCGCGGGAGCCGATCCCTGCGTTATAGGTTGAGTTCCTACGCCAGTCCCCTGCGACGGCCCTGGCCTCTGAGTCTGCCCGGGCGTCAATGTATTTGCCGGAGGAGCGCTATCCGGCGAAAAACGGTCAGGATGCAGCGCCACGCCGGGCTTTGGCGGCCGTCCCGGATCACCATCGGTCGGCTGAACCACGGCCATCCGGCAGAGGCGCAGGCGCATTCGGATCCTTCAGGCCCGGTAGCCTCTCAGAAAGAATGTCCGCAGCACGCTTCTGCTTATCGGCCTCCGCCAAGCTTTGCGCAATGTCCTGCTGCTCCGCTGCCGGCATCTGGTCCGTCACTTCGGTAATTACGAGGACTTCTTCCAACCGGGCCAGGTTTGCTGCGGGCTTCACCACTACCGCCACATAGCCGTCGTGATCGGGATCCGGCACGATCCTCTCCACCACACCCACCGGCAGACCTCGGGGATAGACCCCATCCCCGCCGCTGGTCAGCACGCGCTCTCCCGCCTTGATGCGGTCGTCCGTCGTCATATTGACGATCTGCGGCTGGCCCAGCGAGTTCCCGCGAAGAATGCCACGCAATTCGCAGCGATTCCAGCAGCACGCCAGCGCCGCTCGTCTGGTCCGAGATCATGCAGCAGATTGCGCGTACGCGGAAAGACTTCCTTGATCTTTCCCACGACCCGTCCGGAGTGATCACCGGCATGTCCACCTTGATGCCGTCGCGGGAGCCTTTATCGATATACAGAACGTGCGACAGATCAGAACCCGAGGTCCCGATCATCTGCGCCGGTGAGTTTTGTAGATGTATTGCTCTTTAAATCGAAAGCAGCTTGTTGCAGGCGCTGTCCCTGTCGCGCATCTTCCACCAGCCCTGCCTGCTCCATGCGCAGGCGTTCCACTTCGGCTTTTAGATCGCGATTTTCGCGCCGCACGCCGCGCAGAACCGACGTAGTTCGACCACATGCCGCGAAATCCGCTGCCGATCGAATGGACCAGCTTTTCCGGGAGGAGCCACGAGGCTCACCACCCAATAGCGGATCAGCCGGACCTGTCTGCCGCTCCGGCGCATCCGAGCCGCCCGCCTCACCTGTACGGCGAGACCGACGACCTGGACGAGCAGGACAACCATCAGCACCAGGACGTTCTTATACCGGCTGAGAAAGGATTCCATACTTCCGATTGACGTTCCGAGTGTGCTTGTGCCCTCTTCGCGCGCTAGTACGTGGAAAGGTACTCGCAGCCAGGATCGCGGCGGCGTGAAGACTGCGGCCGCACTCCCAAGGAGGCACGGCCGCGATGCAGTTAGTCGATCTTGATCTTCCGCAGCAGACGGAAGTCGCTCAACATCTTGCCCGTGCCCAGAACCACGCTGGCCAGCGGATCATCGGCGATCGACACCGGCAGGCCCGGTTTCTTCGCGAATGCGCTTGTCGAGGTTCTTGATCAGCGCTCCGCCGCCTGTCAGCACAATGCCGCGATCGCTGATATCCGCGCTCAGTTCCGGCGGCGTCCGCTCCAGCGCAACGCGAATCGCGTTCATGATCGTTGAGATGCACTCGGTCAGGGCTTCGCGAATTTCGCTGTCGTCGATGCTGATCGTCTTGGGCACGCCCTCGATCAGGTTGCGGCCCTTGATCTCCATCGTCAACGGCTTGTCCAGCGTGTATGCCGATCCGATTTCAATCTTGATCTGTTCTGCCGTGCGCTCGCCGATCAGCAGGTTGTACTTGCGCTTGAGGTAATTCATGATGGCCTCGTCCATCTGGTTGCCCGGCCATGCGGACCGAGCGCGAGTAGACGATGCCGGAGAGCGAGATTACCGCGATATCCGTGGTGCCGCCGCCAATATCGACGACCATGTTGCCCGAGGGCTCGGTGATGGGCAAACCCGCGCCAATCGCGGCCACCATCGCCTGCTCCACCAGAAAGACTTCGCTGGCCTTGGCGCGATAGGCCGAATCCTCGACCGCCCGCTTTTCTACCTGCGTAATCTCCGACGGCACGCCGATCACGATGCGCGGATGCACCAGCATCTTGCGGTTGTGCGCCTTCTGGATGAAGTAATTCAACATCTTTTCGGTGATTTTGAAGTCGGCGATGACGCCGTCCTTCATCGGCTTGATGGCGACGATGTTGCCAGGCGTACGGCCAAGCATCTCCTTCGCCTCTTTGCCGACGGCCTCTACCTCACCGGTGTTCTTGTTAATCGCGACAATGGAGGGCTCGTTGACAACGATGCCCTTGCCCCGCGCGTAGACGAGGGTGTTGGCCGTCCCCAGATCGATCGCGAGATCGCTGGAGAACATGCTAAACAGCGAGCGCAGCCCGTGCGACCGCGAAGAACGCGACTGAAAACCATTCGATGACATGAATACGGGACTTTTCCTAGGACTCAAAGTAATTGTAAGGCCAGATAATCATTGTCGCATGTACCGCACCACTATTGTTGTAGTTGATACGCTGGTTCCACCATGCAACCGGCAAATCGCACATAGCGAAGTTCTTTCGGCAACTTTGCCACCCATTCACCATCCAAGGGGATGGACTGAGTCACAGCATTTGGCAGGTTTCCACCCGCGCTATATCCTCGCTTCTGACCGGAATCCGGTCGTTCCGGGGCGAAGTTCTCAAGGGGATATCCATGTCTGTTTACCAGAATCTGATCGGCGGCAAGTGGGTCGAGGCTCGCTCGGGCCAGCAATTTGTGAACATGAATCCGGCGAACCATCATGACGTTATCGGTGAGTTTCCCCGCTCGGGCGCCGAGGACGTAGCCGATGCTGTAGCTGCAGCCAAGGCCGCCTACACCACCTGGCGGCTGACCCCGGCACCCAAACGTGCCGAGATTATCTATCGTGCGGGCGAACTCCTCTCCCAGCGCAAGGAGCAATATGCCCGCGATATGACCCGCGAGATGGGCAAAGTCCTGAGCGAGACGCGCGGCGATGTGCAGGAGGCTATCGACACCGCCTACTACATGGCCGGCGAAGGACGCCGCCTATTCGGACAGACCACGCCTTCTGAGCTGCCCAACAAATTCGCCATGTCCGTGCGCATGCCAGTGGGCGTCTGCGGCATGATCGCACCCTGGAACTTCCCCATGGCGATCCCATCGTGGAAGCTCTTCCCCGCGCTGGTCTGCGGAAACACCTGCGTCATCAAGCCCGCTGAAGATACTCCGCTCTCCACCTACAACCTGGTGCAGACGCTAATAGACGCGGGCCTGCCGCCGGGCGTAATCAACATCGTCGCCGGATTTGGACCGGAAGCTGGCGCACCTATCGTGCAACATCCAGACGTCCGCGCCATCTCCTTTACCGGATCGAGCGAAGTGGGCCGCATCGTGGGACAAACAGCCGCCGCGAATTTCAAACCCTGTTCACTTGAGATGGGCGGCAAGAATGCCATGATCGTCCTTGAAGACGCCAATCTCGATCTTGCGCTCGACGGCGCGGTATGGGGAGCTTTTGGCACCACCGGTCAGCGCTGCACCGCCACCAGCCGCATCATTCTCCACAAGAAGATCGCTGCTGAATTCACCGAGCGCCTCGTGGCCCGCGCCAAAGCCCTGCGCGTCGGGGATGGCCTCGACGAATCCATCGAGATGGGCCCGCAGGTCAACCAGGCACAGATTGAAACATCTGCGCTCTACGCCGACATTGCGACAGTGGAAGGCGCGCAGCTCCTCTGCGGCGGCGAACGCCTCATCAGCGGCCAGTATGCCAACGGCACTTTCTTCGCGCCGACTGTCTTCAGCGGCGTCACGCCAGACATGCGAATTGCGCAGGAGGAGGTCTTCGGCCCGGTCGTCAGCCTGCTGGAATGCGACAGTCTGGAAGACGCCATAGCCAAGGCCAACGGTATTCAGTACGGTCTCTCAACTTCGCTCTACTCTCGCGACGTGAACCGCGCCTTCGCCGCCATTCGCGATCTCGAGGCCGGCATTACTTACATCAACGCTCCAACCATCGGCGCCGAGGTCCACCTGCCCTTCGGCGGCGTAAAGCAAACCGGCAACGGTCACCGCGAAGGCGGTACAGGAGCCATCGATTTCTACACCACGTGGAAGTCCGTCTACGTGGACTACAGCGACAAATTGCAGAGAGCACAGATTGATTAACCGCCTCTGAACCAGGAACGCGAAACAGCAAAGGAAGACAGAATGATTATCGGAGTTCCGAAGGAAGTTAAGGACCACGAGAGCCGCGTCGGCATTACCCCCGCGGGCGCAAAAGCGTTGTCTCATGCCGGGCACAAAGTCCTCGTCGAAACACACGCCGGCGAAGAATCCGCTTTCACCGACGATGAATACCAGGCCGCTGGAGCGGAGATCGTCGGTTCGGCGCACAACGTCTGGGGCCTCTCCGACATGGTCGTCAAAGTGAAGGAGCCCATCGAACGCGAGTACGGATTTTTCCGCGAGGGCCTCGTGCTCTTTACCTATCTGCATCTCGCCCCGCTCCCCGGCCTCACCGAAAAGCTGCTCGCAAAGAAAGTAATCGGCATCGCTTATGAGACGGTGCGCGATAAGCAGGGAACCCTGCCGCTGCTCACGCCAATGTCTGAGGTTGCAGGCCGCATGGCTGTACAGGTGGGAGCGACCTATCTGCAGCGCGGCAATGGCGGTCGCGGAATTCTGCTGGGCGGCGTTCCCGGCGTGCCCCCGGCAAATATCTGCATCATCGGTGGCGGCATCGTCGGCATCAACGCGGCCAAGATCGCGCTGGGCATGGGCGCCAAGGTCACGCTCATCGACGTCAACCTGAATCGCCTGCGCGAACTCGACGACATCTTCAATGGCCGCCTGTATACGCTGGCCTCGAACCATCACAATGTGGCCTGCGCCACTGCGGAAGCCGACCTCCTCATCGGCGCAGTCCTGGTTCCCGGAACTGCCGCTCCCAAGATCGTGACTAAAGAGATGGTCTCCAAGATGAAGAAAGGCGCAGTGATCGTCGACGTCGCCATTGATCAGGGTGGATGCGTTGAGACTGCGCACGGCACCTCGTTCAGCGATCCTTGCTACGAGGTTTACGGCGTCGTCCACTACGCGGTTACCAACATGCCGGGAGCGGTTCCGAACACCTCCACGCTGGCCCTTACCAACGCGACCCTGCCCTATGTGCTCAAACTGGCGGAGCACGGCGCGAAGGCAACCATCCTGCAGGACGACGGCGTCGCCGAGGGCGTCAACACTTACCTGGGCACGCTTACCTACAAGGGCGTGGCAGAGTCGCAGCAGAAGGAATGGAAACCGGTGCGCGACCTGCTCGTCTAGGTTCGTCGTCGCAAACGAATGTGCGCGGCCTCTTACGCTCAAGGCCGCGCCGTTCCTGTCGTCTGCCGCCTATAATGCCAAGTACCGGGCAGAGACCGGCGCCAGCCCATACGGAGAAGAACTTGGCCGACGACACGAAGCGGAAGATCACCGTATGGATCCTGGGCAGCGGCATGCTGCTCCTCTTCCTTCTGCTCGGTGCGTTGAACGCATTCAACCCAATCCCGTTCGTGCATCCGCGCAGCATCGGTCAGATCTTCCTTTTCACCGCGCTCTCGGTGCTGGTCTTCCTTCTATTTGTCATGTTGCTCGTGCTCATGTCGCGCAACATCCTCAAGCTCTATGCCGATCAACGCAGCCGCGTGCTCGGTTCGCGCTTGCGCTCCCGCATGCTGATTGGCGCGGTCCTGCTCTCCTTCGCGCCGGCGTTGTTCATGTTCTTCTTCAGTTACCTGTTGATGAATCGCTCCATCGACCGTTGGTTTTCGCAGCCCAGCTCGCAATTGCGCGAGCAGTCCGCGCGCGTCGCGTTGGAGTTGGCGCAATATGCCACCGCAAATTCGCGGGCAGAAGCGGAGTCGCTGGCCAGTTCCGACGACCTGAACCATGCACTGGCAAGCGGAGATCAGGAGCAATTGAACAGCGTCCTGCGGACACATCGCATCAGCCTTGAGGGCGGTTTCGCGATGGTCTACCGCGACGGCAACGTAATCGCCGCATACGCCGTGCCCAACGACCAGAAGCTTACCTCAGTGCGCTCGTGGCTCGACGACGGCGACGCTGCCCCCGCAGCCAACGCGTCACTGAACACAACCGTGCTGAGCGCGGCACAGCGCGGAGACCAGCCGATTGTAACCATGGGAACCGCGGAGTATTCGCTGGGCCTGGCTACCAGCCGGGAACGCGGCATCGTTGTCGTAGGGTTGCCGCTGCCTGCCGGCCTCAGTTCCACAGTGGACCAGATACGTACCGGCGCGCGCGACTACTGGATACTCTTTCGCGCGCGTAACCGCATCCGCAGCACTTACCTCATGCTGCTGCTGCTGCTCACCGCGCTGATATTTTTCTCCAGCACGTGGCTGGCGCTGTTCTTGTCAAAACAAATAACGCGTCCCGTGGAAGCGCTGGCCGACGCGATGGGCGAAATTGCGGCAGGCCACTACAAGCACAGAATTCCTGAGGGCACCACGCAGGAACTCGGCGAGCTCATCCACTCCTTCAATCACATGGCCGCCGACCTTGAAGAGAGCCGTACACTCGCCGAAAGTTCGACCACCAAACTCTCCGCTGCGAACCTTGCTCTCGAAGGACGCCGCCGCGAATTGGAGACGATTCTCGAGACCATTCCCAATGGCGTCGTCACACTCGATCCGGAGCTTCGCGTTATACAGGCGAACCGCGCCTTTACCGATCTCGCACGGGCTCACCATCCGCCGGAGATCAAGGGACTGCCCCTGCATGACATTCTGCCGGATGACATTGCCGAAGAGTTGATGCGGCTGGTCCGCCGCAGCCATCGCATGGGCGCGGCCTCAACCGAATTCGAAATGCGCGGGCCACAGGGCATGGTGAATCTCGCCGCAACGATCGCGTCCCTGGAGCTTGAGGGCGGCAAGCGCGGCAGCATCCTGGTGCTCGAAGATGTGACGGAAGTGCTGCGCGCGCAACGACAGGTTGCGTGGAAGGAAGTTGCGCAGCGTGTCGCGCACGAGATCAAGAATCCGCTCACGCCCATCGGCCTTTCCGCGGAACGCATTCGCCGTCACATGGACCGCAATCTGCCGGAGTCGCCCGGCGTCATTCGCAAGTGCAGCGAGGTGATCCTGGGCTCGGTAGAAACGATGCGCATGCTGGTGGACCAGTTTGGCGCGCTCGCCCAGTTCCCTACCGCGCAGCCTCGGCCCGCGGACCTGAAGCAGGTAATCGAAAGTTCGCTGATGCTCTTTGCCGGAAGGCTTGAAGGCATCAAGATACAAAGGCGCATGGAGACGCGTCTTCCGCTCGTGATGGTGGATCCGGAAGCAATGAAACGCGCTCTCGCCAACCTGATCGACAACGCCGCAGAAGCCATGCAAGGAAGCCTCGTTAAGGTGCTCACCATTGAGACCGTGCTTAACGAAAGCCACGGAGCCGTCGACGTAATTCTCTCCGACACCGGGCACGGCCTTACCAACGAAATGCGGGAGAGGCTCTTCCTGCCGTATTTCTCCACCAAGCAGCGCGGCACGGGCCTCGGCCTGGCGATTGCTGCGAAAATTATTCAGGATCACGGCGGAACTATTCGCGCCGAGTCCAACACTCCAGCCGGCGCGCGATTTATCGTAGAGTTGCCTCTGGCAGAGGAGATTGGCTTGGCCGACTCTGCAGAAGAAAAGGATGGCAGGACGACCGCATGAACCATCTGCTCATCGTTGATGACGAAGCCGAGATCCGCGAATCGCTCGAAGAAATTCTCCAGGAGGAGGGGTACGCCGTCACCAGCACGCCGACCGCCTCCGAGGCCATGATCCTGATGCACGATGCGCCCTACGACGTTGTGCTGCTGGACATCTGGCTGCCCGACCGCGACGGCCTCGACGTGCTCAGCGACATTCACGCACTCGCCATGGAGAGCAAGCCCGAAGTCGTCATCATCTCCGGCCATGGCACCATAGAAACCGCCGTGCGGGCCACCAAACTCGGCGCATTCGACTTTCTTGAGAAGCCTCTCTCACTCGACCGCACCCTCATCGTCGTGAAGAACGCGATCGAAGCCAAGCGCCTTCGCGGTGAAAACCAGGAGCTGAAGCGGCGCTTCTCCCACCACGCGCCGATCACCGGCGAGAGTGTTCCGGTCAAGGCACTACGCCAGCAAATCAAGTTGATGGCCCCCACGAACGGCCGCGTGCTCATCTACGGCGAGTCCGGCTCCGGCAAGGAACTGATCGCGCGCGCCATCCACGAGCAGAGCCTGCGCAAAGAGCGCGTCTTCGTTGAGCTGAACTGCGCCGCGATTCCCGAGGACTACATCGAGAGCGAACTCTTCGGCTATCGCCACGGGGCTGTCGCGGGAGGCCCGCCGGAAAAACGCGGCACCTTTGAGCGCGCCGACGGCGGCACCCTGTTTCTGGACGAAGTGGGCGACATGAGCCTGAAGACGCAGGCCAAAGTGCTGCGCGCGCTCGACGAGCAGCTATTCACGCCGGTGGGCGGAGCACAGGCACTGCGGGTTGACGTCCGCGTAATCGCCGCCACCAACAAGGATCTCGAGGAAGAAATCGCGAAGGGTAATTTCCGCGAAGACCTCTTCTATCGCCTGAACGTGATTCCCTTCTACGTGCCGCCGCTGCGCAATCGCAAGGAAGATATCCCGTTGCTCGCACGCGAATTTCTTCGTGAGCTGGGCCGCGAATATGGCCGTCCGCGCGTCGAACTCAGCGAGGATGCGATCACCGCGCTGCAGCAATATCAGTGGCCCGGAAATGTGCGCGAATTGAAGAACATGGTCGAGCGCGTGCTCATCCTCAACCCTCAGGCCCTGCGCATCGAACGCAAACATCTGCCCATGCTCGTCTACCGCTCTGGCGGAAAGCGCACTGAGGAGTTCAGCACGCTGCAACAGGCACGCGAAGCTTACGAGCGCGAATACATCCTGAAGAAAATCGATGAGTGCCGCGGCAACGTGAGTCGCGCCGCGGAGGCGCTGGGCCTGGAGCGCAGCCACCTCTATCGCAAGATGAAAACCCTGGGCATCGCTGTCCGCGAGTAGGATCGCCGCCTACGACTCGTTGCGCTTCTTATCCTTCTCGTCGGCCTCGGCAATCACTGCGTTTTTATTGGCGATCTCTTCCAGCTGCTTGCGCCAGTCCAGCGTCTCGAGAAATCCCCGCGACTCACGCCAGTTCTCTTCTACCACCACGAACAATTCCAGGTAGACGCGCGTGCCCAGCAGCGACTCAATCTCCTTGCGCGCCGATTGGCCAATCGCCTTCAGCTTGCTGCCGCCCTTGCCAATCAGAATCGCCTTCTGCCCGTCGCGCTCGCAATAGATCGCCGCAGAGATGCGCGTCAGCGGAAGCTTCTCCGGCTCCGTTGATTTCTTTTTTTTCTTCGCAGGAGGCGGCGGCTCTTCAAATCGCTCCACCACCACGGCGGAGGCGTACGGAATCTCTTCGCCCGTAGTCATCAAAATGCGCTCGCGAATCAGCTCCGCAACCAGAAATCTCTCCGGCTGATCGGTGAACTGATCCTGCGGAAAATATCTCTGCCCTGCCGGAAGATTCTCGATCAGCCGCGCAACCAGCCTATCCAGCCCATCGCCCTTGCTGGCCGAGATCGGTATCACTTCCTTGAAGTTGTGCAGCGCCGTCATCTGCGCAATCAGCGGCAGCAGCTTGTCCTTCGCCACCAGGTCGATCTTGTTCAGCAGCAGAAACACCGGGCAATCGAGCTTGCGCACCAGCTCCAGCACAAACTCATCTTCCGTCAAATCCTGAAAGCCGCGATGCGATGCGCTCTTCATTTCAGCACCCGGCTCTGCGTCCGCCTTGGGGCGAATCTGCAACCGCCGCGTCGCATCCACCATCAGCAGCACCACGTCACGCGATTCAAGCGCGTCGTAGACTTCCTGCATCATCCGCTTGTCCATCAGCGTGCCCGGCTTGTGCACGCCCGGCGTGTCCACGAAAACAATCTGCGCCGCCTGGTGAACACCCTTCTTCGGTGGCACGTCCAGAATGCCGTGAATACGCGTCCGCGTAGTCTGCGGCTTATTGGTGACGATGGCGATCTTCTCGCCGATCAGCGCATTCAGCAGCGTTGACTTGCCCGCGTTCGGACGCCCTAATATCGAAACAAAACCAGATCGCAACCTTTGACTCTCCCTCTCACTGCCAACAACGTTCTAAACCAGGTGCGCGGGAGGCCTGCCCACTCGCAAGCGCTCAATGCGGCGATCCGTCGACGACACCACTTCGAAGCGCAACCCATCGGCCTCGACCACTTCGCCCGCCAGCGGAATGCGACCCACCGTCTCGCTCACCAACCCGGCCACTGTCGTTGCTTCGTGGCCGTCGTTCTTCTCCCATGCATCGCCGAAGAGCTGCTCCAGATGCTCCACCTCGAAGGTGCCCGGAACCACCCACGTCCCATCGGCCTCCTTCAAAGGCTTGTCCAGCGCGTCCTCGCGCTCATGCTCATCGGCTATCGTGCCTACAATTTCTTCCAGCAGATCTTCAATCGTCACCAGCCCGGCAACACCGCCGTATTCGTCAATCACCAGGCGCATGTGCTGCTTCTCGCGCTGCATCTCGCGCAGCAGCTCGTTCACTTTTTTTGTCTCCGGCACAAATGCCGCCGGCCTCTGGATGCTGGCTACCGTGCGCGTGCCCGCCTCTGCGTCGGCGATCTGTAACAGATCGTGCGCAAATGCGATGCCGGTAATTCTATCCACCGATTCCTGGTACACCGGCACGCGGGAGAAAGGATGGTCGTGCAGCTCGACCAGAAATTCTTCCAGCGTCATGCTCCCCGGCACAGCAAACAACTCCGGCCGCGGAGTCATCACGTCGCGCACAACCTTATCGCCAAACTCCACTGCCGATCGCACCAGGTCGCGATCGCTCTCCTCGATGATGCCCTCTTCTTCGCCAGCCTCAATCAGCGCATCCACAGCTTCTGACGGACTGTCCTCCTCGTCGCGTGCGGGCGGCTCGGCCAGCGACGCAATCGAAAGCAGAAATCCCAGCAGCAGCGTAACCGGCAGCACAACGTAAAACAGTATCCGCAGGATCACCCTGTAACGCGTAATCCATGTCCCTCGCGTGCGCGTGAAGAATACAAATGGCAGCAGCCGATTGAAGATCACCACCACCAGCACGACGCCCAGCACCGCCTGCGCCATCTCTGCTGCGCTCGGCCTGTCTGTAATTGAAATCCGATCGAATAGTACCGCGCCGAAGAGCAGCGTTACGCAGGCAAGGGAAAGCTGCGTGAGCACCGCCGCTGACAACGCGATGCGTTCGGGATCCATCCCCAATCGCGGCTGCACCAGCTGCTCCCACGCGTCGATATTCTCCTGGAATTCGCGAGAGAGAAACTTGCCCATCTCCGAATACATGCGGTCCACGTAGGACGCAAGTGTCAGCACGAACAGGAGAAACGCAATCAGGATTCCGATGGCGGGCGTCATCGTTTGACTCTCCGCTTCGCCTTTGCCGCAGGCTTCGCAATGCCCTTCTTATCCGCAGGTCGATTCGCGCTGCGCTGAATCAATCCCAGCGGCAGGTCAAATTGTTTCCGCAGCGCACGCTCGCGGCGAGCCATCTGCCCTCCGTCCGTCTCATGGTCCAGCCCCGAAAGGTGCAGCGTCCCGTGCAGCAACAATACCTTCACTTCAGTCTTGAGATCGTGGCCAAACGCCTCCGCCTGGCGCGCCGCGGTCGCCAGCGAAATCGCAATGTCTCCTCCAAGCGGCTCGGCACTCCTGCGGTCGCCCACCGGCTGCCCCGCGGGAAACGACAAAACATCCGTCGTCTTATCCATCTTGCGATAGGCGCGGTTCAACTCGCGAAGTGCACTCGTCGTCGGTCAGCAATACTGAGATGTGCCCCTTAATTCCCGCAGCCTCTGCCGCCAGCGCCAGAAAGCTGGATAGCTCGCGCTTGGGGAGCGAAACAGCCTTTCTGGACGGCGTGCCCAGAGTGGCCAGCAAATTGGCAGGCTCAATAATGATCATTACTCGGCAGGGCCACCGCTCCACATCCGCATCGAAATGCGGCGCTTACATAAAGCAACAGGAGAGCCGAAGCCCTCCTGTTGATGGTATCGCACTCGGCCCGGCTGCGTGCCTTACTGCGGCTTCGCTGCGCACGGCCGTCGCCGTTCTTCACGCGCGGCTTCTCCAGTGGTTGGGCTCTCCGTCAGCGTGCAGCGGCAGCTGCGGCTGATTGCGGCCGAAGCTGTCGTAGGCACGCACAATGCGCTGCACCAGAGAGTGGCGCACCACGTCTCCGTCTTCGAAGTGGCAGAAGCGTATGCCCTCCACCCCTTCGAGCACGTTGATCGCTTCCACCAGCCCGGATTTCTTCGGGATTCGGCAGGTCGATCTGCGTAATGTCGCCGGTGATCACCGCCTTCGAGTTGGCTCCGAGCCGGGTCAGCAACATCTTCATCTGCTCGGTGGTCGTGTTCTGCGCCTCGTCCATGATGATGAAGGAATCGTTCAGCGTGCGCCCGCGCATAAATGCCAGCGGCGCAACCTCGATGATGTTCTTCTCCAGCATCTTGTCCACGCGCTCCGGCTCCAGCAGAGTCGTAGAGCGCGTCATAGAGCGGGCGAAGATAAGGATCGACCTTTTCCTGCAAGCTTCCCGGCAAAAATCCAAGACGCTCTCCCGCTTCCACTGCGGGACGTACCAGGATAATTCGACTCACCTTCTTCGCCATCAGCGCTGAAGCCGCCATGGCCACAGCAAGATAAGTTTTGCCCGTGCCCGCCGGCCCCACGCCGAAGACCATGTCGTGGGCTTCGATCGCTTCCACGTAATCGCCGCTGGTTCACTGACCTCGGCTGCACCATGCGCTTGATGCCCGTCGAGCGCTGCTTGCCGCTCTCCACCAGGCTGCGCAGAGTGATCAGCCTTGTCTGACACCACCAGCTTCAGCATGCCGTGTAGTTCGCCATTTTGCAGGTTGTGTCCACTTCGGCGAAGGTACTCGAAATCCGCGAATATGCGTTCGACCTGGGATACGCTCTCCGGGGAGCCCTCAACGTGCACTGCATCGGATCGAAGATCGATCCGCACGCTGAGGCTGTCTTCGAGAAGCCTGAGGTTTTCGTCGCGGGTCCCGAACAGGGGCTCAAGATTCGGCGTGATTTCAAGCGCTTTTTTCATCAAGCGGAGAAATTCCCTCCCATGGGATGTGCCTCTCGCGAGGCTCGGCTGAATTGTGATTGTGAAGTACGAGGCGAGAGTCGCAGCGAGATCCGGAAAACTGCACATCCAATTGGATGCAGTTGCGACCGGGTTGGCACCAGATCTTTCCCGTAGTGCGCTCAGAGTAGCGCTCTACCCCACGCCGCGTCAACGAAGAAACGAGAAAATGTTCGCAGCAAAGTTACTCCATGCCCAAAATGAATCTCCTCTGCTATCGAGGCATCGGTGCCCGCAAACGATTCCCTGCCGCCGCCTCACCCTATAGTGGTAGAACCACGGCGATCTGTGAAATTTCTGGTGACCAATTGCCGTGCAAGCCTCTAGAGTTATGGGACGCCTGGCTAACGCTGCGAATAGCGCCGCTCCGTATCCCCAGTGTTCAGGGTCATATGCGGAACTCTCCTGCGGTGTTGGCGGGCAAGCAAGCGAGGATCATGAACAGCATTCTTATCTGCGCTATCACGTTCAGCGTCGTCTTTGGTTCTGCGCTCCTTGGCATGTTTCTGCGCAACATCATCCCGGACGATCATCTCTCCAGTGACTCAAAAGACACCATCAAGCTGGCCACCGGATTGGTGATAACCATGACGGCGCTGGTACTGGGCATGCTGGTCTCCTCCGCAAAAGGCTCGTACGACGCTCGCAAGGCCGAGGTGGCCAACATGGCCACCAAGATGGTCCTACTCGATCGCCAACTCGTCCACTTCGGACCGGATGCCGACCTGGTACGCAAACAACTCCGCGAATCCGCCAAGATCGCGTTGGACCGCATTTGGCCCACCCATCGGCTCCGGCCTGTCGACCTGGCGCCCATGGAGGCGGTAGGTCTCCTCTACGACGAAGTGGATGACCTTCCCGCTGTTACAGATCGGCAGCAGGAAACCAAAGCGAAGATAGTATCGCTAGCGTCCGAACTGAAGGAGACGCGCATGCTCATCTTTATCCAGTCCGGAAATGACGCCGTCTCCCTCCCGTTGCTTGCTGTCGTCATCTCCTGGCTGTCCGCCATATTCCTCAGCTTTGGAGTCTTTTCTCCGCCAAACAGAACCGTTCTAATCACTCTGGCTTTTTGCGCTATTGCGGTTACGGGTGCGATTTTTATCATCCTGGAGATGTATTCGCCCTTCTCAGGGGTTTTGCGAATCTCCCCGCAACCGCTCTACGACGCACTCGGTCAGCTCGGCAAATAACTTGCATCAGCCGATATCCCGCCCGAGGCCGCGCTGAACGCAGCCCCAGCCAGCTTTGTTGCGTACTCGCGAAGATCCAGGGGCCACTTTGCCACCACTTCGGCAAAGCGTTCCTGCTTGCCTGCGAACAGGGCGCGCGCTGCCTCTTCAAAGCCGGGCTGATTGCCCGCCATCGCTGAGAGAAAGCGATAAGCCGCTTCCTGCGCAACCCGCTGCTTGTCCCGATTCACGTTCACCCGCCGCGCATCCTCCACCAGCTTGCGCAGGGCCACAGATGCGCCCCCCGGCTGGCTGTTCAGCCAATCCCAGTGCCGCGGCAGCAGCGTTATCTCTCGCGCCACTACACCCAGTCGGGGCCTTCCGGGCCCGCGAGCCTCTGCCTCAGCGGGTGCCTCGGCTGCCGGTACAGCATTGCCTTCGATCCGTGCTCGAACCTCCTCCACTGAGCCGCGAAAATCCACCTCGATCACTTCACCGGTGCCATCGTCAAAAATCAGGACCGGGGCGCCTTCACCCCGATCTACTACCTCTTTCACCTTCGCCGCAACCATCCTCAGCTCGCCTGCGGCAATCCGCCGCGTACCTTCAAAGGCCGTACAAGCCACCGTGCTGCTAATCATGAGCCCTCCACCGGTACATTACTATCCGGGTGAAATAATATTACCCGGGTAATTCAATACTGGCAAGCAGGTCGAAATAACTCGCTCCAACAGTGCTAATTTGCACCAGAATGCATCGAAAAACGCACATTCAAGAGCCGCTATTTACGCGCGCCCATTGACCCGGAGGCCCATTTTTCATACACTTGATGATTGCAGGGGTTGCGGCAAGTGAGTCTCTTCTGCCTGCATCCCATTCCCACAAGAAAGTCAGGATTTTATAGATGGCGAACCATGTTTCCTCGCTGAAGCGCGCCCGGCAGACCGTCAAGAAGACGGAGATCAACCGTGCCAACAAGAGTCAGGTGCGTGGCAGCCTGCGCAGCCTGCGTGAGGCACTCACCAAGGGCGACGCAAAAGCGGCGCAGGAGCAGTACAGCAAGACCGTCTCCGCTCTCGACAAGAGCGTACAGAAGGGCATCCTGCACGACAATACCGCCTCGCGTTACAAGAGCCGCCTGAACGCCCGCGTCAAGGCGCTCGCGACCAAGAAGACCGCCTAAGAACGCCGCAGGCGTTCGTCAAGCTCAAGGCACAGATCGAGGCCGGAGATTCTTCCGGCCTCTTCCTTGTGCCCAAATTCCACATTCATTTTGGTGATCTGACCGAGCCGCGGGCTAATTGCCTTCCGCCGGCAGATCGTAGATTTTGATCGCGCCGTCATGAATAACGGCAAAGCGCTTCCCGTCGGGTGAGAACGTAAAGTTTCCGCCGGCGTCGTAGACAGGGAATGCAGGAGCGGTCAATAACGGCCTTCCCGTAGCTGTGCTGAAGACCTCAATTCGTTGTCCGCTAATGTCGCTCATGGATGTGAGGCTGGCACCACCTGTTAGCAGCGTGCTGTGCGCGAAGCGGCTTCCATCCGGTGAGCTCACAATCGTATCGGCAAGTTCCCGGGAAGGCCATTTGCGCTCCCAGAGCAGCTTGCCATCCAGTGACAGAACCGTTGCCAGCTTCTCACTCGACGGTCTGCAGCGCACCGACATCAGTGTCTCTGTGCTCAGAAACCAGACCGTCGGCGCGCAGGCCGAACTTATCTCGGCGAAGGGTTTGGCCTCCGGTGACTTGCCGTCTTCGCCTTTGTTCAACGGGGTAAAACTCAACTCCCACTGCCCTTCTTTGTCACCCTCAAAAGTCTGAAGGAAGCCGGCGGTATTGATTGGGAGAATGACCGGACGTGCCGAACGTGACCGCGCCAGAACAACGCGATCGTCGATGCGAAGGATCCTGAGCACGACCGGCCTTGAACGGGTCCCGAGGAATTCGGTGGAGAGTGGCTCCTCCGCCGGCGCCGCGGCGAGCTTATCCGGTTCCACGGTTTCGGCCACCAGCAGCGCACCGCCTGGCGCAACCTGGAGTGCTACCAGGTGTCCTGGAAAACGCCCATAGGGCAGAAGTTGCAGCGTTGAGCCGGTGATGGAGAGCGTGTCGCGCTGGCGGACCAAAAACCTGCCTTTGCCCAGCGGCCATAGATAGCGATCCTTGTCGTGCATGCGCCAGTCGGCAGAAGCCGTTTCCTTGCCAGTCGCAATGTCGATCACCACCGCGTGAATCAGCTGATCGTCGTCATCGGGCTGCTCGTCTGCCGTGTGGCGCAGCAGGCCTTTTTTCTGGAAGGTGAAGAGCAGGTGGCCGTCATCAACGAAGTCGAGCGAGACCATCGAATAGTGCAGCGTGAGATACAGCTCCCCGGGCCGCCCATAGCCGAACTGCACGGTGTCGATTACCGTTGACGGCGTCTCGCTCGCCTGCGGAGCCTTGGCAGCGTGACCATCCGGTCCGGAGAGCGCAGCGCCAAACGCCAGCGCCCAGCCAAGAGCGAGATGGATTGAAATATTCCTCACACCAGCGGTCCGTGCCCGCAAAGAATCCTTGGCCATGCCAGCAGACCCACCTCTACTACTCTCGACACGTAAAAATCATACGTCAATTGGACGTGGCGAACACCGGCATGGTGGCTCCACGATCCTACCGGCTCAGCTTCAACACCCAGGCCGGTTGCTTCATCAGGTTCTCAGGAATTGTAGGAAGATCCACGACGACTGACTTTCCCTGCGCCTTGAATTTGAGCGCCCCCGGTGCGCCCAGAAGACTCACCGACTTCAGCTTTGAAGCGTCAAAGTCCTTCAGCGTGAATTGCTTGCCCGGCCAACGCGGCAGAATTGCATATACGTCGTCGCCTTTGGACGTATAGAACGCCTCAATGGACGCCTTTCCCGGCTCCGGTTTCTCGGTCAGCTTGGCCACGTCGTACGGGACCATGAACTCCTTGTTGTAGTCGACCTTGGGAATTTCGCCCGCACTGTACTGCCGCGTGTCCTTCATTGCGCGCGTGCCGTAGATGGCCTCTCCGTTGATCTTCAGCCAGTCTCCCATCTCGATCAGTCGCTCCTCCATCACCACTGGAATGGTGCCATCGGCCGTCCGGCCCGATATCCAGCAGCAGGTTGCCGCCACGGCTCACCGTATCCACCAGCATCAGCACCAGCTCGCGGCTCGTGTGGTAATCGCTCATGTGCTCCGCGCGGTTGTACCCATAAGAGAAGCCCATGCCGCGGCTCTCTTCCCAGGGATGATTCACCTCCGTCATCCCCGGCGTGTACTCCGTCGTCCAGTAGCCGCCGTGCTTGTGGCGCGTGTCGCTTGCCCCAGCGGTCGTTGACGACGACTTCGTCCTTCACGGGCGAGTCGTTGAAGAGCCAGGCGAGTATCTCAGGGCTCTTCCAGTCGGCGGAGGGCAGTTCCCATTCGCCGTCGGTGAAGATAATCGACGGCTTGTAGCGCGTCACCACGTCCTTGAACTGCGGCGTCATGTGCTCGGCGACGTAGCGCGGCTTGTCCGCTCAGCCAGAGCGGGTTGTACCACTCATAGAGCGAGTAATAGAAACCCATCTTCAGGCCCTTGCGCTCGCACCGCAGTGCCAGGTCGCCCAGCGAGATCGCGGTGCGGCCCAGCCTCGACCGCTGTTCCAGGGCCGGCCCCATGTGGCGGATGCCTGCGCGCTTGGCCATAGCGCAAAGCCCTCGTGATGCTTCGAGGTGAGCACGACATACTTTGCGCCGGAACGCTGAAAGGTGTCCGCCCACCGCGCGGGATCGAAGAGCTCAGCTTTGAACATCGGCGCGAAGTTCTGGTAGGGAAAGTCCGCTCCGTAGACTCGCTTGTGGTAGGCCCACGTCGCCGCATTCGTCAGATCCTTGCCGTTCTTCGCCCCGGTGAGTGTATTCCAATACCACTCGGCATAGTGCTGCGCCTTGGGAGAGTCGACGTCGGCGTAAGCAGGCACAGAATACAGTCCCCAATGAATGAAAATTCCGAACTTTGCGTCGCTGAACCAGACCGGCGTGGGGCGACTGTCAACAGAGGCCCAGGTGGGCTGATAGGTTTGGCTCAAGACAAGGCAGGATGAAAAGACCAGCATGCAAAATGAGGTCAGAATCAAGAATCGCTTCAGCATTTCGAGAGTGCTCCGCGTGCGCAGGATTACGAAACTGCACAATAATCCCCGCAGGATCGGCGTGTCCACTTTCGACTCGAGCGCCATTCGTCACAATAGCAATGCAGAATATGGCAGTTACATTGACAATCGCTGCCCCTGCCGCTCTCATGGGCTTGGGGGCATCTTCCCGGCGAAAGCTGCAGAATTCCCACACGGGAACCTCGCTGGGCAAACCTGCGTAGCCCCAATGACACGACATGGCACGCATTTTTCTGGAGGACTGTTGATGCGAAACATTCGAGGAACTCAGCGGACGCTCGCCATCCTGGCGGCGGTAATCATCCCGGCCTGCATGTTGCCGGCTCAGACCGAAGCGCCCGCACCCGTTTACAAACCGCTTCCCGGCTTTAACAAGGCAGTCCTGGACCTGACGGCCGACCCCTGCGTCGACTTCTACCAATACTCCTGCGGCAACTTTGCCAAGCTCTATCCCATTCCGAATGATCACTCTTCCTTCGGACAGGCGGAGAACCTCGACGAATTCAATCGGCAGGCTCTGCATGGCATTTTGGAGAAGGCGGCAGCAGGCGGCGCGGAGCGCTCGGCGAACGACCAGAAGATTGGCGACTACTACGCCAGCTGCGTAGACACCGCAGCCATTGAGAAGAAGGGCATGGCGCCGATTCAGCCGGAGCTCGACCGCATCCAGGCGCTGAAGACCAAGGATGATTTGCCGGCCCAGATCGCTCACATGCAAAGGATGCAGGTGGGAGCATTTCTCGACTTCGGATCTCAGCAGGATTTCAAAGACGCCAGCAAGGAGATTGCGTATGCCGATCAGGGCGGCCTGGGACTGCCCGAGAAGGATTATTACTTGCGCACCGACGCCAAGCAGCGAAGAGACCCGCAAGCAGTACGTTCAGCATCTCGCAAACCTGCTGAAGCTGCTGGGCGAACCGGAAGCCAAGGCACAGAGCGATGCCAAGGCCGTGATGGCCCTCGAGACTGCCATGGCCAAGTCTTCCATGGGCGTAGTGGATCGCCGCGATCCCGCCAATGTCTACCACCTGATGACGATAGCGGCGCTCAAACAGAATTCTCCGCGCCTGGGCTGGGACAGCTTCTTTAACACCGTGGGTGCGCCGCCTCTCACCGAAATCAACGTGCTCTCGCCGGAGTTCTTCAAGGGTCTGAATCAGACCCTCGCAGACACCGACATGGAGACCATCAAGACCTATATGAAGCTGAAGCTGGTGGAATCATTCTCCTCGCGTATGCCCAAAGCCTTCGACGATGAGCACTTTGATTTCTACGGCCGCAAGCTCATGGGTACGCCACAGCAGGCGGCTCGCTGGAAGCGCTGCGTAGGCGCCACCGATGCCGCCATGGGCGAGGTGCTGGGCCAGGTCTACGTGCAGCAATACTTCCTGCCCGAGCAGAAGGCAAAGACGCTGCAGATGGTCCAGGAGATCGAGAAGCAGATGGATATCGATCTCGACTCGCTGGACTGGATGTCCGCGCCAACCAAGGCCAAAGCGAAGGAAAAACTTCACCAGGTCGCCAACAAAATTGGCTACCCGGATAAGTGGCGAGATTATTCGGCCCTTGAGATCAAGCCGGGCGACGCCCTCGGCAATTCGCTGCGCGCGCGGAGCTTCGAAGTGGATTTCCAACTTGCAAAGATCGGAAAGCCCGTCGATCGCGGCCAGTGGGATATGAGCCCACCTACGGTGAATGCCTACTACAACCCCAGCATGAACGACATCAACTTTCCGGCTGGCATCCTGCAGCCTGCTTACTACGACAAGAACGCGACCAGTGCGACCAACTATGGCGACATAGGCGGAGTGGAAGGCCACGAGTTGACGCACGGCTTCGACGACGAGGGACGCAAGTTCGATGGCAAGGGCAATCTCTCGGACTGGTGGACTCCCGAGGACGCGAAGAACTTTGAGGAACGCACCAACTGCCTGGTCGAGGAGTACAACAGCTTTACGGCAGTCGATGATGTGAAGGTCAACGGCAAGCTCACCCTGGGAGAAAACACCGCGGACAATGGCGGCTTGCGACTAGCGCTGATGGCGCTGATGGCAACCTCTACCGACGCTGAAAAGGCCGGGAAGGTGGACGGCTACACGCAGATCCAGCAGTTCTTCCTGGGCTACGGACAAGGCTGGTGCACAACGGAGCGGCCTGAGCGCGTGCGGATGCTGGCGCAGGTTGATCCGCATTCACCGGATCGTGTTCGAGCCAACGGCGTGGTCATGAACATGCCCGAGTTCGCCAAGGCCTTCGGCTGCAAGAAAGGCGCACCGATGGTCCCCGTTAAGCAATGCCGAGTCTGGTAGAAGATTCACCGCAGCAAAAAGTAATGCCCCGCTTAACTTTGCGGGGCATTTCTTTGGCTTGGGCGATCCTTTACGGATTGCTGGGTGACTGGGGAATTCCAGCGGAAGGTACGTTCGGGGCAAGGATGAAATCCTTACCGTAGACCGTTCCGACGCCGAGAACCATGTTGTAGCCGTGCTTGGTGTGGTACTTCCCGTTCCAACCATCGATATCCGTGCGGTATACACGCAGGCCGTTACCGTGCTCCTGCGCAGCCGCCAGGGAATAGATGTCGAAGTTTTCGTTACCCAGCCGCGTACCCAGGCGCTCGATCTTCAGTGCCGTCAAGCCTGTAAAGTCAGGCGCGGAAGCACTAGTGCCGACGAAGCCGTAGAAGGCCCCAGCGATCGCAACCACAACCGCGCTTCGATCCGGCTTGCAAGGCTCTACGGATCCACCGGGGCAGCCGCCCATGTGCAGCGCGATGTCAGGAACAGCGCGCATTGTCGTACCTGTGTCGACCAGTTTCTGGTAACTAGGCTTCGTGAAGTAAATGCTCGGTCCGCCGCCCGATCCCCAGTAATTTCCCGTCGAGTTAGTGCCGTAGAAGATGTCGAACGCAAGCACATCGCCCCAGGCAGCTTCCTTGATGTAGGCCGAATCGAGATTGGGGTTCTTGGCCGAGTAGGTGGTGATGAGATTGGTTCCGCCTACACCTGTGACGTGCGGACTGGATGCAGGATCCTCAGCAGAAGCCAGCATGGCGCCGCAGGGGTTGGCATTGGTGTTAAAGCACTTCGGCGGCGGTGCCGGGAGCGCGCCCTGATCGCCCGAGGCGGCGACGAAGGTGATGCCCTGGGCATTGCCCTGCTTGAAGATGGCGTCAAATACTCCGAGAATTCCCCGGAGGTCGACGCCATCGTTGTAGTCCGGCATGTAAAGGAGCTCCGGCCCACCGAACGACATGTTCACCACGTCGACCGAGTTGCTCTCGACGATGGTGGTAAGGCCGTCAAGGATGGAGGCGTCTGATAGATCGGGAAGGTTGAAAAGAACAATGTTGGCCTTGGGCGCCATGCCACCGGCCTGCTGTATGTCCAGGTGCGTCTCGGCGGAGGCGAAGGGGTTATTGGGGTCATAGGGGCTCCCGCCCTGAATATCTACTTCGTAGATCTTGGGTGTGGCCAGCTTCTCGTGCGCGAAGTAGGCGTCCATATCTTTCGGATCGAAGCCGCCTTCCATCAGGATTCCGATGTTGACGCCTTTGCCGTTGTAGATCTGGTAGCTGGGGAAATCATAGGCCTGCTTGAGATCGTCAAACCAGTAGGGTCCTTTTGGGGAATAGCGATTTTCTGGCGTTCCTGAGAGGCGGACGGCCTGAGAACGCATGCGAATGGTGCTGGAGAAATTGGCTACGACCGCTCCCATGGAGGCGAGTGCCGGCGTGAGCGTCAGAGGCTTGGTGGTTGCGAGAGTCGTTCTGCCATTCGAGAACGTGGCACGCGCCATCTGCGTGGAGAATGCCTGCTCCACAGCTCCCACATTTCCACTGACATGCATGTGGTGAGCGCTGACACTGGTGACCTGCAGACCCTTGGCATTCAGCTCCTTTGTAACTTTCTGAATGAGTGCCTGATCCGGAGCGAAGCGTGTGTTGTACTGCTTTGGCGTGAGCCATTGATGATAGCGGGGAGAGGCCGGATTCTGCAGATCCTGAAGGAGTTGATCCAGTTCCGCGCCATGCTGGGCTGGCATGTAAACCTCAAACTCTACAGGTTGAGTGGCGGATGCCCTGCCTTGAAGTCTTGCCTTCTCCAGAGCGTGAGCCGAGTAGATGGGCTGAATTGTGGCGACCAAAAGTGCCATAACCGCAGCAGCCAGGGAATGCCTAACGTTCATACGAGCCTCCAAAAACTGTTCTAGGGGAAAAAGCGAACAGAGTGTGCACAAGTATCTACAACCTTGGTCGACTCTCATATGGTTATTAAGTAACCTCGCGTTGCACTTTCGTAACCACCGCACAAACTTTATGGCCACATAAAAGAAAGCGAGTCAGCCAACCAGTTCCAGCCGAAAGTTTCATTCCGCAGCGCTTCTTCTGAACTTCACCCTTCTATATGCGAAAGTGGAAGTATGTTGGGATCCGAGACAGAGGGCACCGCCGCTGGTGCAAGGTTGGATTTTCTGGGGTACGGCGCGTGTGCTCTCGCCGGATGTCTATGGGGCACAGGATTCTATTTTGGCAAGCTGGCTCTCATGGAGATGGGGGTCGGCCACATGGTGCTCTACCGCTTTCTGTTTGCTGCCATTGGCTTTCTGCCCGTCGTTCTGCTTCACCCGGCGCGTCTCAATGCCAGTGAGTGGCGAATACTGCTGCTGGCCTCGTTTCTGGGCATTCCACTGCAGTTTCTGGTGCAGTTTTACGGGCTTTCGCTCACCACGGTGAGCCACGCCTGCCTTATGGTTGGAACGATGCCGGTGATCCTGGCGGCAGGTGCAGTGCTCTTTGCGGGTGAGCGACTGGACAAACTGGGCTGGCTGGCGCTCGCGGGATCAACCGTCGGGGTGGCTCTCATCGTACTCGGCGGTAAGCGCGGCCAGGAAAGCGGCGGCCCCAGCCTGGCAGGCGACCTTCTCGTTGTTTTCTCACTGGCTATCGCGCTGGGATGGATACTCCTCAACAAGCAACTGATGCGTACCCATTCGCCGGTGGTGGTGACCGCCTATGGAATCCTGAGCGGTACCGTAATGCTGGCGGCGTTTGTAACGCTTCGCGATGGTCTGCCCCCGGTTCATAACGTCAGCGCCCGCGCTTGGATGGCCCTGGCCGCAAGCGGAGTGCTATGCACCGCCACCACTACGCTGCTGTGGAACTGGGGCATCCACCACGTCCCTGCCTCCCGTGCCGGCGTCTTCCTGAACATCGAGCCGGCCCTGGGATCCTGGCTGGGCGTCAAGCTGCTTGGAGACCAGTTGGGGCCGCATGCGTGGTTTGGCGGCGCCCTGATCCTGGCCGCCGCAATCACGCTCACCACGCGCGGGCACCAGGAGCCGCCACCGATCCTGCTGGAGTAGGCACGACGGTATTTCTCTAAGCCACGTCGCGCGCTCCGCATGATTACGCAGAGCGTCCAGTTGCGACTGAATTGCAACTACTGTGCTACACTGACGCCAGCGAATCGGTTTTTCCAGGCAAAGAAACGCTGCACAAATCCGGCTTATCTGCAGGTTGCGACTGTGTCGCAACTAGACTGTAAAAAGAGGCAAGAATGCCACTACCAAAGACTGAAATACCCGGCCGACTGCAAGCCTTGATGTCAGAGCGCGGCGTCCGCATGACCGAACAGAGACGCGCCATCCTGAGCGTGATTGAAACCGCGAAGAAACACCTGGACGCGAGCCAGATCCTGCGCCGCGCGCAGAAGCTGGATGAATCTGTCGATCGAAGCACCGTCTATCGCACCCTCAATCTGCTGAAGAGGCACGGCCTGATAGATGAGCTTGACCTGATGCATCTCGACGGCGAGGGCCACTACTACGAACGCAAGATGAGCCGCGAGCACATCCACATGGCATGCCTGCGCTGTGGCAAGATCACTGAGTTTGAGAGCGAGTTGTTCGACTCACTCAAGGAGCAGATGCAGAGCGAGTGCCGCTTCAAAATCGTCGTGGCCCGGCTGGAAATTGGCGGCTACTGCACGACCTGCAGAAAGTAGTGGGGTAAATTCCGCTAGAGTTCCATCGCGTATTGACTAGCGACAGCACCCGGAGAAACAGGCTTGGGTTCGCTGGCCAGTTCCATCACCAGCCGCTCCAGAACAAGCCGCTTGTCGGGCGGCGATGAGCGCAGTTCCAGATCGGCCCGTGCGATCAGCCGCAGCGCCCGCGTCAGATCGCGACGAGACTTATACCGCCGCGCCTGGCGAATCAAATCTTCCGCGGCAAAGGGAGGCATGCGGAAGCCCTGCCACAGCGCCTGCCAGATGGCCCGCGAATCGCGCACATTCTTTTCCAGGATGATCAACATCTGGCGATACGTCCGCGCCAGCATGTAGAGATGCCCGATCGCCGAGTCCTCGCCGCCATCCGACGCATTCAGCAGCCCCTGCAGCAGCAGCAGCGCGCGCGCCTTGTCCTTCGACGATATCGCGTCAGTAAGTTCGTAGAGTGACCGCTGCTTGGCAGCGAGCACCATCGTCTCAACATCGCCGAGCGTCACGCGCTTTTTGTCGCCCACATACAGCACCAGCTTTTCAAACTCGCTGGCGATCAACATCATGTCCGCGCCCAGCGCATCGGCCAGTTCGCGAGCGGCATCCGGCTCAAAACGGACCTGCCGCTTTTCACCTTCTTCGGTCAGCCAGCGAATGGCGTCTGCTTCATCCGCGCGCGCCAACTCCACTGTGCCGCAGTAGTCGCCCAGCGTTTCGCGTATGCGTTCGTAGCGATTCTTGTCTTCGTAGTCCATGCGGCGCAGGTCAGCCGGAATGCGAATATGGTCAGCAACAAAGAGCAGCAACGCCTGCGGATTGGGCGAACGGAAATAGTTTTGTATCGCCGCGAACTCGTCCTTCTTGGCGCCGCGCGTGTAAAGAACTTTCAGGTTGCGCAGGAAGAGCACCTGGAAGGGAGCCATGAGCGACGGAGTCTGGGCGCGATCGAGTGCGTCGAAGATTCCGTTCTCCGCCAGATCGATATCCGAAAGGCAGAAGTCGCGCATATCTGCAGGCACGAATGCCTGGAGTACGGCTCGGCGGCAGCGCTCATAGAGGAAGATCTCGTCGCCAACCAGCACGTACCCCGGCTTCAGCAGCGCGGGATCGCTCGCGGAGCTACGAATCTCCGCGACAAATCGTTCGGTTGATGCGAATCCCGCACCCCAGCGCCCTGCGCTCAATGGCCGCTCCTGTCTGCTGTCATGGATCGCATTAGAACGACTCCAGAATATCGCTGACAAGTGCCTGCGCAAAGTCCCGCGAAAGCCGATGAACGGCCGCAGGGTTTTCCTGGATAAAACTGGTCAGATCGGCAGTTGTCTCAAACTGCTGGCGAAAAGTGTAGTTCGAATTCTGATACAGCACCTTGCTGTTGCGATCGACGACCGTCACCTTGGCCCTGACCGTGACCAGAAAGCTGGAGGACTGGCCAGTGGTGGAGTTATACGTCAGCGGCGTCACCACCTCGGTGAGAACAGTGCCGTGGAGAATCGCATCGGCGTCGCCCGATGTATCGGAGCTGACAATTTTCAGCGAGGTGCGGCTGGTGAACTCGCGAATGACCGCCTGTGTCATCGAGACTTCCGTGTGGAACGACTGAGACTGGTTCTGAAAGATCGGAATCTCAAGCGTATGCACGGTCGCGGGCAAATGCGTGGCGGAGCCGGCCTTGTGGTAACCACAACCCGCGAGGCACGACAGACATGTGAACAACACCAGAGATCGAACCGAGGGCATGCTGTTCACTATTCTCGCAGAACTCACGGCCTACACGCGCTGCAGATGCGTATCTTTGAAGGCCGTGGGATATTTCAGGCCATAACCGAGCATTCGGTCCATGCCGATATGCGCGATCCAGATTGTCAGGAATGGGAGCCACGCTCGATGATCGCTGGCCAGCGCAGCGCCGGCGGCTATCAGAGGTAGCGTGAGCGTGTGCACGATGTTGTAGCAGACTGCTCCCACGCGCACGCCCAGCAGGTATCCCAGCATTGAAAGATCCGGCACCAGCAGGAGCGCAACGAAGAGCAGCCATCCCGGATGAATGCGATGAAATACGTAGATGCTGAGAGCGAAGACTACCGCTCCCTCCAGCTGAAGCAGCGCGCGAGGCTTGTCAAACACGAGAGCTCCAATTTGCATCGTGGCAAGGGCCGGCAGTAAATCTGTAAACAGTTTGGGGCGACCCTTGCGAGTCGCCCCATGTATTTGCTGTATCGCTCGAACTACGCCGGAGACGGACTTCCTTCAGGGAAGCCGGTCGAGCTGCCGGCGTCAGGCTTCAACACCTGCTGAACGTCTCCACCAGTCGGGCTACCCGGTCCGTCAATCTTCAGCGGCGGCAGTTCCTTGCCTTCGATGATCATGCGAATCTCGTTTCCGTCCAGGGTCTCGCGTTCCAGCAAAGCGGCCGCCATGCGATGCATGATGTCCTGCTTCGAATCGAGAATGCCGTAGGCCGACCGATACGCTTCATCGACGATCGACTTCACTTCCGCGTCGATCTGGCGGGCAGTCTCCTCAGAGAAATCGCGATGCTGTGCGATCTCGCGACCCAGGAAAATCTGCTCCTCCTTCTTGCCGAAGGTGAGCGGTCCGAGGCGGCTCATGCCGTACTCGCAAACCATCTTGCGCGACATCTCGGTGGCGCGCTCAATGTCGTTTCCGGCACCGGTCGTCATCTGCTTCAGGAAGATCTCTTCGGCAATGCGACCGCCCATCAGGATGGCAAGCTGCGTCTCCAGGTAATCCTTGGTGACGGTGTGCTTGTCGTCTTCAGGCAGCTGCATGGTGACGCCGAGAGCCATTCCACGAGGAATGATGGTGACCTTGTGCAGCGGATCGGCATGGTCACGGACGCAGGCCACCAGAGCGTGGCCGGCTTCGTGATAGGCGGTGACTCGCTTCTCCTCGTCGGTCAGCAGCATGGACTTGCGCTCGGCACCCATCAGAACCTTGTCCTTCGCGGCTTCAAAGTCGACCATGAAGACGGACTTGCGGTTCATGCGGGCTGCATTCAACGCGGCTTCGTTCACCATGTTGGCCAGGTCGGCGCCGGTAGAAGCCCGGTGTACCACGAGCCAGCACGCGAAGATCGACGTCCTCTGAGAGAGGAACTTTCTTGGCGTGGACGCGGAGAATTTCTTCGCGGCCACGCACGTCGGGGCGGCCCACCACAACACGACGATCGAAGCGGCCCGGGCCGCAGAAGCGCCGGATCCAGCACGTCGGGCCGGTTGGTGGCAGCAACGAGAATCACGCCGTCGTTGGATTCAAAACCATCCATCTCGACGAGCAACTGGTTCAGGGTCTGCTCGCGCTCGTCGTGACCGCCGCCGAGACCTGCGCCGCGATGACGTCCGACCGCGTCGATTTCGTCGATGAAGATGATGCACGGAGCGTTCTTTTTGCCCTGTTCGAAGAGATCGCGAACGCGGCTTGCGCCTACGCCAACGAACATCTCAACGAAGTCCGAGCCTGAGATCGAGAAGAACGGCACGTTGGCTTCGCCGGCCACAGCGCGGGCGAGCAGGGTTTTGCCGGTTCCCGGAGGTCCGACGAGCAGCACGCCCTTGGGAATGCGGCCGCCCAGCTTCTGGAACTTCTGCGCCTCGCGCAGGAATTCGATGATCTCCTGCAGCTCTTCCTTGGCCTCTTCCACGCCGGCCACGTCTTTGAATGTGACCTTCTTCTGCTGCATCGAAAGCAGGCGCGCCCGGCTCTTGCCGAAGGACATCGCCTTGTTTCCGCCGCTTTGCATCTGGCGCAGCATGAAGAACCACAGCAGGCCAATGACGAGGAACGGCGAGAACTGGATCAGGATATTCACCCAGCCGTTGCCGGAGGTGTCCTTGATGTTCGTCTTGACGCCGTTATCCTGCAGAATCTTGTACATGTCCGGGTAGTTCGCCGGGATAGTGGTGTGGAACTGTTCCTTGGCATCGTTCTTCAGGTTGCCGTGAACTTCGTTGTTCACCACGGTGACTTCGCTCACCTGCCCTTCGAGGCGTCGGTGAGGAACTGCGAGAACGGTACTTCCCTGTCCTTGCCCGTGCCGGTGTTCTTCTGGACGACATTCCAGAGCAACACGAGACAGGCCAGAATAATGACCCAGAAAATGATCGTCTTGACAGTCGAATTCACTTGAGAACCCTCGTTTCTCTTTGCGCCCATTGCATTGGAGATGGAGTTCGCTGCGCCCAAAAAATCCTGTGGGGAGGCTAACTTCTCACCTGCATTGCCGTATTAGACGACAAGAGTCGCCACTAAGTATCAGAAAGACTCTCGTCTATTTTGCCCGGCGCACATTCGTCGCCCGGGCAAGGCCCGCAATCTGGTATTCACAATTCTAACCTGCGCAGGGTGCGATCACCCATCAACCATTCTGTGTAGCCCCAAAACGGGATACGCCTGCTCGGTTTAAGACGCAATCAGCGCCCGGAATGACTCATTTTGGAGGCAGATTTGCCAGCGGCACAGCCGTGATTTCGAGGCCCGCTAAGGTGGCTAGTTCCGAGTCCAACTCGGCGCCGCGCATCCAGACGAGTTCCCCCTGCCACTCCACCAGCGGCCAGGTCTCCCGATCGGGAGCAACGACGCGCATCCGCTCGAATACCTCTTTCAGCCTCTTTGACCCACTAGCGTGCCTCAGGCTGACTCGATCGCCGTTTTGAGGAGTTCGTATCGTCGCCGGAGGATAGTCGCCGGAAGCCCTGCAAGACGCGCGAAAAATGAGGCCAAAACCGCTCGCAACCGCCTCTCCCGGTACCAAAAGTGAGTATTTTGGGGCGTCTTCGAGAGCCTCCGGAAGCCGCTGCAGGCGCAGCTCTCGCGGGGTTCTTTCAGCACGAACTCCCCCCGGAAGATCCAGCCGCTTGGGAGGGCTGGAGGCTTCCGAAAAGCCGCAAAGCGCCAGCAACTCTTCGATGGCATCGAAGCCAACTGATTGATTAAATTGAAGTAATGCCGCTCGGAGCACCCTTCGGCGCAGTGCTGGATGCAGGGGTCGAAGGCGTTCCACCTCGATCGAAAGCGAAGCCTCCCCCGGCAAAGTACTGCTCGCCCTACCCCCTCCGCGCACTGGCCGTCCAGGTAACAACAATGATGGCAACAACTTACCCAACTCTTTTTGCCAATAATCCTCCTCGTCGCGGGCGAGGGTGGAGAGGTGGGTTAGTTGTTTTTCCAGCCGGGGGTTGTAGGTGATTAGGGATGGAAATAGTTCATTTCTTATGCGGTTACGGGTGTAGGTGGTGTCGAAATTGGTGTCATCTAAGTGCCATTTTTGATCGTTTTCGACGAGGTAAGACTCGATTTCGCTGCGTTTTACGTTGAGCAGGGGGCGAAGGATTCTGCCGCCGGGAATCTCGTAGACGGGGTGAATTCCGCCCAGCCCTTCGGTCCAGGCTCCGCGTAAAAGCTTCAGCAGCACCGTTTCGGCCTGGTCGTTGAGGGTGTGGGCTGTAGCGACGGCGTCTACCCTGCCCTCAGCCACCAGCGTGCGGAAGAAGGCATAGCGCAGATTCCGCGCCGCCTCCTCAATTCCCTCCTTGCGTTCAGCGGCGGCGACCCGGGTATCGCAGCGGTGGAGAAAGAACTCCAGGCTGCGAGCGGCAGCCAGTTCCTGCACGAAGGCTTCATCGGCATCCGCGTCGGCCCCACGCAGGCCATGGTTGACGTGGGCTACGGAGAGGACCACTCCCAGGTTGGCCGCCCGCTCAGACATTGCGAGCAAAAGGGCAACGGAGTCTGCGCCGCCGGAGACGGCCAGAGCCACACGCATTCCGGGGCGGAAGAGAGCTTGGTTGAGCGGCAACTCGGGGGAGCGCGGCATGGTTCCTATCTTAGCGGTCTTGAGGCGGTGCGGGCGCGATATGGGCGGCGGCGTGTGGGAGGTTTGTCTTATACTTGCGGGCACGGCGGAGGGCCGAATGGATACCAGGACGGCAAAAGCTTCGGACGCAGAGATCATTACGCACCACCGGAAGCAGATGTATGTGGAGGCAGGCCGACAGGATGATGGCGGCCTGGAACTGATGGCGGAACACTTTACGCCGTGGGTCGCAGAGATGATGGAGAAGGGCAAATACCTGGGCTGGCTGACGACGGACAAGGAGCGAGTAATTGCGGGGGTGGGACTACTGATCCTGGACTGGCCGCCGCACCCAATCGATCCCCGGCAGTGCTATCGCGGCTACCTGCTGAACCTTTACGTCGAACCGGAGTACCGGCACCGCAGGCTGGCGAGCAACCTGATTGAAATGGTGCTGGGGGAGGCGCGCAGCCGGCAAATTCGCGTGGTTGCCCTGCACTCGACCGACGAAGCCCGCCCACTCTACGAGGGCAATGGCTTTCGCGCGACTAACGAGTTGTTCCGCATCGAAGCGGACGAGGAGTAGCCCGCTCGGGCTCAAAAGAGCGTGAGGATCATGGAACCGCCGCGCTGTTTCATACGTCTGAGGTTCAGTCGAAAAAATTCGCACCTATCGGAACACCGGGCGGAAAGAGCAGGGGAGAAGCGCGCAAGTCCTGTATACTCCTCTTTTTATGCGTGTATTCGTCATATTACCGGCAGCAGGAATCGGGACGAGGATGGCGGCGGCGCACTCTGCTCCTCCCGCGCCCAAGCAATTTCTCGAATTGAACGGCATCCCGATCCTCGTCCATACTCTGCTGGCATTTGCCTCAGTGAGCCAGGTGAGCGGCGTCTTTGTGGCCGTGCGCAAGACGGAGATGGAGCGACTGCAGAGACAAATTGACGATCATGGTTTTGAAGGCAAGGTCCACGTTGTGGAAGGCGGGGACAGCCGTCAGGAATCGGTGAGTCACGCGCTGCATGCGTTGGATTGCGACGAGGACGACATCGTGCTGGTGCATGATTCCGTTCGTCCGCTGATTGAGCCCTCCATTATTGAGCGCACCATTGAAGCAGTCGAGAAGCATGGTGCAGCGATCGTAGGAGTGCCGGCCGTGGACACGATCAAGCAGGTAGAGAGAACCGCGGATGGAGCAATTATTTCCAGTACGATTCCGCGGGAACGAATTGTGCAGGCACAGACGCCGCAGGGATTTCGCTGTGGCCTGTTGAAGAAGGCCTTTGCGGAAGCTGAGGCCGATGGATTTCTGGGCACGGACGAATCCTCCCTGGTGGAGCGCTCGGGCGCGAGCGTGTTCGTCGTAATGGGCTCAGCCAGCAACATAAAGATTACCCAACCCTCGGACCTGGAGCTTGCTGAGTTTTATCTGAAGCAGCGCGCATCGCGACAGGCCACCACGACGGTGCGGGAGAAAGTCTGAAACCGGACCGCCGAACGGCACCACGGCGCGGAGAGGTTCACCATGAGCATCAGAGTTGGATTCGGTTGGGATTCGCATGCATTCAAAGCAGGGGTGCCGCTGCGCATTGGCGGGATGACGCTGGAGCACCCTGAGGGGCTGGCCGGCCACTCCGATGGCGACGTGCTGCTGCACGCCATTACCGATGCGCTGCTGGGCGCGGTATCCGCGGGCGACATCGGGAGCTTCTTTCCTCCGGGCGATCCGCGCTGGAAGAATGCCGACTCCGCGATCTTTCTGAACCTGGCGCTGGAAGAGATTCAGAACGCGGGTTACAGCATCGTGAATGTGGATACGACGCTGGTGCTGGCGGCGCCGAAGATCTCTCCCATTGCGGGCGAGATGCGCGAGCGCGTGGCGGAGCTGATGGATCTGGAGCCGGGCGCGGTGAGCATAAAAGCCAAGACGCCAGAGGGTCTGAACCAGGATCATGTGGCGCAGGCGCACGCGGTGGTGCTGCTGGAAAAGGTGCAGGACCCGCAAAAGCTGAAGAGCATGAGCGCCGTGATTGAGAGCCAGATGCAGCTGGAAGATGTGGTGGAGAACCTGCTGAGCCAGGTGCACGGAGTGCAGCCGAGAAGCAGAGTTGTGCTCCCAGCCTTTGACACCGACGATATTACTTAGGGCCTGTTAACCCTAGACAGAGAGCCGGACGAAAAAACGTGACAGGTAAAACAACCAGCCTGAGGACTGCCTGCCTGCTGGCAGCCCCATTCGTCGTGCTATGCGCGCTGACCTTGCCACTGGCAGCACAGGAAAAAGAAAGCTGGCAAACGCCCGCTGAGCAAAGCGACTACCGAACGACGCCCACCTACGACGAGACGATGGCGTATTTGAAACGGGTGGTGGAGGCCGCGCCGGGACAGGTGCGCATCGAGAGTTTTGGCAAGACCGGTGAAGGCCGCGATCTGAATATCGTGATTGCCTCCCGCGATGGTGTCTTTGATCCCGATAAGCTGCATGCTGCGAAGCGTCCCATTGTGCTGGTGCAGAACTCGATCCACGCGGGCGAAATGGATGGCAAGGATAGTTGCCTGGCGCTGCTGCGTGACATGGTGATTACGCGATCGCAGGCTGCACTGCTGGAGCGCGCCGTTTTTGTTTTCATCCCGATTTACAACGCCGATGGGCACGAGCGCAGGTCGAAGTATAACCGCATCAATCAGAATGGTCCGGAGGAGATGGGCTGGCGCGCCAACGGTACGAACATCAATCTGAACCGCGACTACATGAAGGCAGACGCGCCTGAGACGCGTGCCTTCCTGAAGATGTTCCATCGCTGGCTGCCGGATTTTTTTGTGGATGACCACGTGACGGACGGCGCGGATTATCAGTACGACGTGACCTTCATTGTTGACCATGGGCCCGATGTTGCCCCGGCCACAGCACGCTGGATCACGGAGACGGTGACGCCCGGACTGGAGAAGGCGGTGAACGATGCGGGGCACCTTGCTGCTCCCATCTACATCAACCTGAATGACGACAGCGATGCTGCGCAGGGCCTTGCTTTCAGCGACAATCCGCCGCGTTTTTCTACGGGCTACATGATTCTTGAGAATCGTCCGGGCATGCTGGTAGAGATGCACATGCTGAAGGACTACAAGACGCGGGTGACGGGCAACTACGAAGTGCTGCGCGGCCTGATGGTGCTGGTGAATCGCGACGCGGACGAGTTGATCAAGATGAACCGCGAGGCCGATGAAGAGGCCGCGAGGCTGGGTGCGCACCCGCTCGGCAACAAGGCATTTCCGCTGACGATTGGCTGGAGCGGCGAGACTACGCCGTTTCTGTATCGGGGCTACAAGGCGAAGCGGGAGCTGAGCCCGGTCTCAGGTGCGATGTGGGTGGAGTATTCGCACGAGCCGTGGAATGTGTCCTTGCCACTGCAGACGGGCGCCAAGGTGCTGGTCTCAACGGTGCCACCCGCGGCCTACATCATTCCGCCACAGTGGACCAGCGTAATTGACGTATTGAATGCGCACCAGGTTGAGATGGAGCGGACCACGGCAGCGTGGACGGGGACGGTGGAGACGTACCGCTGCAGTGGGATGGAGTGGCAGGAGAATCCCTTTGAGGGCCGGCACCCTGTATTTGCAGGCGAAGGAGCCCACGGCAGGCCGGGGCAATTTGGCCAATGCACATTAGTAACAGACACGGTTACATATCCCGCGGGATCTGTGGTCGTTAAGCTGGACCAGCGGTTGTCGAAGGTGGCGCTGCAGTGGCTGGAGCCGGCTGGGCCGGATTCCGCAGTGGCGTGGGGATTCTTCGATCCGATTTTTGAGCAGAAGGAATACGGCGAGGCGTACGTGCTGGAAAAGCTGGCGCGCGAGATGATGGCGAAGGATCCGAAGCTGAAGGCGGAGTTCGAGCGCAAGGTGGCGACCGATCCGCGCTTTGCGGCCAACCCCTCAGCGCGACTGGAGTTTTTCTACGACCGTTCACCGTGGCGCGATGCAAAGATCGGGCTCTATCCCGTGGGCCGATTGAGCAAGCTGAACGGCATCCCACTGCAGTAACGCGCTGCTCCAGTTGAACGCTGGAGGCGCGTTGGCGAAGGTGCTAGCATCGAGTTAATCCGAAATCAAAATGGCAGATACTTTACAGACACCCCGCGTTCGTTTTGCGCCTTCACCCACAGGCTATTTGCATGTTGGCGGCGCTCGTACAGCTCTCTTCAACTGGCTCTTTGCGCGGCATACTGGCGGCACGCTTATTTTGCGCATTGAGGACACGGACTTCGAGCGCTCCTCAGAGGAGATGGTTGAAGGCATCCTTGTGGGGATGCGCTGGCTGGGACTGGACTGGGACGAGGGCCCGTTCTATCAATCGAAGCGGCTGAGCCTCTACACGGAGACGGCGGATAAGCTGCTGGCGAGCGGCGATGCTTACTACTGCTTCTGCACGAAAGAGGAGTTGGAGCAGCGGCGTGCCGAGGCGACCAAGGCGGGGCGGCCGCCTATGTACGACGGACGCTGCAGGAAGATTGCGAGAGAGGAGGCGCTGCGTCGCAAGCAGGCGGGCGAGCCGTGCGCGGTGCGCTTTGCGGTGCCGCAGGGTGGCGCGACGAGCTTTGATGATGCGGTCTTCGGCAAGGTCGAGTTTCAGAACTCGGAGCTGGAGGATTTCGTTCTGCTGCGTTCGGACGGGATTCCGACGTATCACCTGAGCGTGGTGGCGGATGATCTGGATATGCGGCTGACGCATATTATTCGCGGCGCCGATCACATCTCGAATACTCCCAAGCAGGTGCTGCAGTATCGGGCGCTGGGCGCGGAGTTGCCCATCTTTGCGCATGTGCCGCTGATCCTGGGGCCGGATAAAACGCGACTGTCGAAACGTCACGGCGCTACCAGCGTGATCTCGTACAAGGACCTGGGGATTGTGCCGGAGGCGTTCCGGAATTTTCTGTCGCTGCTGGGTTGGTCGCCGGGCGCGGCGGGCAAGGATGCGGCCGGCAAGGATCGCGAGATCTTTGGGTCGGACGAGTTGATACGGTTGTTTTCGCTGGAGGGGATCTCGAAGTCGAACGCGGTCTTCGACAACGACAAGCTGGCGTGGTCGCCGTTGATCTTCAGCTTGCCGGTCATGTAGGCCAGTCATCGGGTTCTGCTTGCCCCGAGGCGAGCTTGTCGAAGAGTCTCGCTCGAGGTGCGGATCTCGACGTCGCCGGCAGTCGGCTGCCGGATCCTCGGTCACGACCACCTTCCCGTCGCTGCGCCTGCACGAGCCAGCGACCCTCGCCTTCGATGTCGAACAGGTAGGAGTGGTTGATCCGCTGCGACCTTCGCCGGATCGGCCCGGTCGGCGAGCGTCTCGAAGAACTCCCTCGCAGGCATCCCACCACGCGAACCGACCGGCCGGGGTCGCGCCCGGGCAGGCGTCAGCCTGCGGCTGAGGTCGAGCTCCGCGACGAGCTCGGCGATCCACTCCTCGAGCGCCTCCGGTGCCCCGCCGTCGAGGTCGACGCCGACCGCCTCGCGGATCGCCTCTCGGCGGTCGCCGCCTCGACGCGCTTCGAGAGGCAGTCGCGACCCATCCCGTCTCGGTCGCGGCGCAGCACGAGCGTCGCGCCCGTCGGGGTGGTGGTCTGCCACATGCCCCTTTTCGTACCGCAGGGCGGTGGCCGCCTGTCAAACGTGCACGAGCGCGGCGTTCCGGGCGGATCACAGCCTCTGTCCGTGACCGGCACGAGGCTCAGGAGCTCGCGCCGCGCTGCTCCGAAACGGCCGGTTCCGGCTGCTCTTCCTGGCGACGTTCGGCTCGGGATTCGGCAACTGGCTCGGCGCTGATCGCACTCCAGGTCGACGTCTACGACCGCGACCCATTCCGGCTGGTGGGTCGGGGAGCTGCTGATCGCCGACATCCTGCCGGCCGTCTTCATCGGGCTCCTGCTCGGCCCGCTCGTCGACCGGCTCTCGCGGAAGCGGCTGATGATCGGCTCCGACCTCTGCCGGCTCGCCGTCTTCGCGGCGCTCCCCTTCGCGCACTCGGCGAGCGCGATCGTCGCGCTCGCCGCGGTCGCCGGGATCGGGAGCGGCTTCTTCCGCCCCGCCGTCCTCGCCGGGGTGCCGAACCTCGTCCCCGAGGCTGAGCTCGGCGCCGCGAACGCCCTGCTCCAGATGGTCGACTGGACGACGACGGCGATCGGCCCGCTCGTCGGCGGGGCGCTCGTCGCCGCCTCCGGGCCGCATCTCGCCTACGACGTCAACGCGGCCACCTTCGCGGTCTCGGCCGCCCTGGTCGTCTGGATCCCGGCGCGGCTGCTCCAGAGCGAGCGCTCGATCGGCCGCGGCCGGTGGAGCGACCTCACGGAGGGGTACTCGGTCGTGCGCCGGTCGAAGTCGCTCATGTGCGTCCTCGTCGTCTGGTCGATCGTGATGGTCGCGAACGGCGGCGTGAACGTGGCGGAGGTGTTCCTCGCCAAGCTCTCCTACCACTCCGGCGACTTCGGCTTCGGCCTCCTCTGGGCGGGGTCGGGCGTCGGGCTCGTCGCCGGCGGCCTGGTGGCCTCGTCGCTGATCGAACGCGACCTCGGCGGCGTTTACGTACGGTTTCTCGGCGTCTACGCGATCGGGGCTCTCTGCGCCGCGGCCGCACCGAACGTCTGGGTCGGCGCCGTCGCGATGGCGCTCGCCGGCTTCGGCAACGGCGGAGCGGTCGTCACGAACATCACGCTCGTGCAGCGGGGCGCTCCCGACCGCGTGCGCGGCCGGGCCTTCACCCTGGTGATGAGCGCCAACTACGCGGTGCTCGGGCTGGCGTTCGTCGCAGCCGGTCCCGTCACGAACGCGATCGGCGCGCGCTGGGTCTACGTCGCAGCAGGCGGGTTCGTCTTCCTCGCGGCGGCGATCGCCTCCCGGTTCACCCGCGCCATCGCGCTCGAGCGCCGACCTGCCGACGCGGGCGCATGAGGGTCACCCGATGAGAGCCCTCGAGGACGTCGGGACGCTCGCCGCCGGCGTCCGAGCGGGCGAGACCCGCGCGCTCGCGCGCGCGATCTCGCTCGTCGAGGACGGCGACCCGGCCGCCCGCGAGCTCGTCCGCCTCCTTTACCCGGACACCGGCCATGCGCACACGATCGGGCTCACGGGCGCGCCGGGGGTCGGCAAGTCGACCCTGATCTCGGCGCTCGTCGCCCACGTCCGCTGCGCTCGGGTCGACGGTCGGCGTGATCTCCGTCGACCCGTCGAGCCCGTTCACCCAGGGTGCGCTGCTCGGCGACCGGATCCGGCTCGCCGAGCACTTCCTCGACCCCGAGGTCTTCATCCGCTCGATGGGCACCCGCGGCCACGCCGGCGGCCTGGCCGAGTCGACGCTGCAGGCCATGCTGATCCTCGACGCGGCCGGCAAGGACGTGGTCTTCCTCGAGACGGTCGGCACCGGCCAGAACGAGATCGGCGTCGTCTCGATCGCCGACACGGTCGTGCTCGCGCTCATGCCCGGCTCCGGCGACTCGGTTCAGGCGCTGAAGGCAGGGATCATGGAGATCCCGGACGTGATCGCGATCAACAAGCGCGACCACCCGCTCGCCTCGGCGATGCGGATGGACGTGCGCCAGGTGCTTGGCCTCGGGCCCGAGGAGCCGGCCCCGATCGTGATGACCGAGGCGCTGCGCGGCGACGGGGTGCCGGAGCTCTGGCAGACGATCGACGAGCACAGAGCCGAGCTCGAGTCGGACGGGCGGCTCGAGGAGCGTCGCGGGCGGAACCTCGCGAGCGAGGTGTTCGCGGTCGCCTCGGCACGCGCGCGCCGGCATCTGGAGAATGCGGTGTTCGACGACCCGGCTCTGCTGCAGCTCCTCGAGCAGGTCCGCAGCAGGACGCTCGACCCGTTGACCGCCGTGCACGAGATTCTCGGCAAGGTGTTCCACATTGACGACGAGCAGCGAAGACGGCGCCGACGCTCGCTGACATCGAGGCTGCCCGCGAGCGGATCGGCGCGCACGTGCGTGTGACGCCGGTCTACAACTCCGAGTCGCTGCTGCGCGAGACCGGCCGGCCGGCGTCGCTGAAGGCCGAGAACCTCCAGCGCACCGGCTCGTTCAAGATTCGCGGCGCGGTGAACCGGCTCGCGAACCTGAGCGAGGCCGAGCGCGCGGCCGGCGTGATCGCGGCGAGCGCCGGCAACCACGGGCAGGCGGTCGCCTGGGCCGCGCGGGAGCTCGGCATGCACGCGACGATCTACATGCCCCAGGACGCGCCGATGGCCAAGGTCGAGCCCACGCTGACCTACGGCGGCGAGGCGGTGCTCGCCGGGGCCGGCTTCGACGACGCGCTCGCCGAGGCCCTCGAGCGGGTGGAGGAGACCGGAGCGACCTTCGTCCATGCCTTCGAGGACGAGCTCGTGATCGCCGGGCAGGGGACGATCGGCCTCGAGCTCGCCGAGCAGGTCGACGATCTCGGCACGGTCCTGATCCCGGTCGGCGGCGGCGGCCTCGCCGCCGGGATCGCCGGTCGCGCTGCGGGAGCTCCGCCCGAAGGTGCGCCTCGTCGGCGTCCAGGTGGTGC
Source organism: uncultured Acidobacteriaceae bacterium (assembly GCA_963849505.1). Classification (GTDB taxonomy): domain Bacteria; phylum Acidobacteriota; class Terriglobia; order Terriglobales; family Acidobacteriaceae; genus JANXZS01. Next base: position 386,576 of record CAWKHY010000006.1, read on the forward strand.
GCGACGGCCACACGATCGCCGACGGCATCGCCGTCAAGAACCCGGGCGAGCTGACGATGGGGATCCTCGATCGACTCCTCGACGACCTCGTCGTCGTCGGCGACAACGAGATCAGCGACGCGATCACGCTTCTGCTCGAGCGGTCGAAGCTGCTCGTGGAGGGCGCCGGCGCGGTC
>CAWKHY010000007.1:0-228189 GCA_963849505.1 uncultured Acidobacteriaceae bacterium
GAGGCGGCGGGAGTCGAACCCGCGTCCGAAACCGAAGACAGTAGAGATACTCCATGCTCAGTCACGTTCCAGAGACTTCGGTCTGCGCGCTCAGAACGGACAAAATACGCGCAACCCTAGCCCGTGAATCTCGTTCTCTCAGCCCGGACGTAGCATCGAGAACCAGTCTGCTGTGCGACGTTCTTTCGTAGCCCACAGACGAAGCCACGGAGAACGGCAACTTATTTAATTAAGCTGCGTATGCCAGTTGATTATCGGCAATTATCATTTTGCAAGCGATTACGGGTGCCCGCCCCCCGGCATGCATCTCTACCACAACCGATCCCGTCGAAACCGTGACGCCCCCATCCTTTCAGCAGCCTGCGACACTTGTGCACCGCAAGTCAGCCCTGAAACCATTCTACCTCTAAACCATGGGATGCTTAGCTATGCGAAAAGGGTCCACTCCGTGAACTGCGGCCCTAGGATCCCAGCTTCTCCAGGTCAATCGATTCGTATTCCTTGCGCTCGATACCCTCGCGAATCTGCTTGGGGCTCATGCCCTTCTTGGTCAAACGGTAGGCGTAAACAGCCTCCTTCGCGCATGTGGAACACTCCGCCCCATGCGTATTCTCGTAGCAACTGTGCAGGCTGTTGTGGCCAAGAGCCCTATCACAGCGGCAGTAGCAGGGCAGCTGATGGAGCACCGCCGGAATCTGGGCCGCCATGAGGTACACCTGTTTCTGCCAGGCATAGCGGAAAGATGGCCCCGTCAGCTGGTTTCCCGCAAGAATGGGTGGTAGTTTCGCTGTGGGCGGCTGGGAATTGTATGCCGGAACGTCGTCGCCGGGATTGGACCACTGCGCGAAGGCGCCGGCCGTAGCCAGCCCCAGCAAAAGACTAAGCAGAACGCGCTTCATAAAAACCCCCTGGCGGACGACGCGGCCAAATGAATCTTAAATCTAACCTTAGAAGGGAATCCAGACCACCGGCACATGAAGGGCAAAAAAAGGCGGCACGAACGGTTTATTGTTCGTGCCGGGAGGCCAGTGACGCAACTTGTACTTAAACTCGATGACAGAATGCTTGAGAGACTCGCTCGATCAAGCCATTCACTACTGTCACAGTATATGAGATGCAGAAGTAAGCGCCGGGTTGCAGGATCTATCTACTGTTCGCCGACCGCATTCGCATCCAAACAACTGTTGCAATTCCTGAAGTCTATCCATCTTTTGGTACAAATGCAAGGAAATCAGAAAAATAAATTCACTTTCCGGTAGAGATTCCTGCGTTATTTGGCCAAGTTGTATGATTTAACGTATTGTTTCTTGCGCGACGCGGGCCAGCCCCGCATCGAGAAATGGAAGTAAACATTGAATAATGATGGAGATACGGAAAACATGTCTGACGATGGCGAACGCGCATGTCCCGAAGAAGCAGTTAATGAGACCAGGAGGGGGGCGGATCTGCTTAGAACCGGGCTCCTGATGGTGTCGTCAGCGCTTCTGGGCGGGATAGCTTTCGCCATCTGGAATCGCCGACAGATATCCAGCATGCAGCAGGCGCCAGTTCAGCACGGCACCTTGCCTGCCGACGACGACGCTATTTACTAGCGGTGGAGTAAATCTTGTCGCAACCAGATGCCAGGCTGAAGTCTTTGTCGGTCAGACCACCGGCATCATGCGAAACCAGGGCAAGCCTCACCTTGTCGTAGCGAACGTCGATGTCTGGGTGGTGCCCTGCACTCTCAGCCAATTCTCCGACGCGATTCACAAACTGAAGAGACTGGACGAAGCTCTGAAAGGCAAAGGTCCGCACAATCTCCCCATCCTGAAGGCTCCAGTCGGGAATCGATTTGAGATTGATCTGAATGTCTTCTGAGCTGAGTTTTGCCATTACAACCTCCACGCTCAAAGGGCCCGGTTATCGTTGCTCGGCGGGATATGCGAAGGGAGTAAATCCTTTGTTGTGAACGCTGATCTCCGCTCGCAGGTCAAGCCACAGCTGGTCCGGCAGGCTCAGAAATACCGCCACCACGCCAGGGTCAAACTGTGTTCCAGCGCAGCGGCTGATCTCCCTGCGCGCAGCTTCCATAGTATTTGCGCCACGATATGGCCGGTCTGAGGTGATGGCATCCAACGTGTCCGCCACTGCGAAAACTCGCGCTCCCAGCGGAATCTCCTCACCCCGCAGCCCCCGCGGATAACCTGAGCCGTCGTAATGTTCCTGATGGCTAAAGACGATCTCTGCGGCTTCATGCAGAAAAGGAATCTTGCGCAGCATGTGGTATCCGCGGGCGCAATGCTCGCGCATCACCGTTTGCTCATCCCGGCTTAGCGTGCCAGGTTTCAGCAAAATCGCGTCCGGAATGGCCATTTTGCCGATGTCGTGCAGGAAGGCTCCCCGAGCTATCACTCTGATTTCAGAAGGGCTCAGGCCCATGGCCCTGGAAAGAGCGATGGTAAATGCCGTGACCCTCTTTGAGTGACCTTCGGTCTCAGAGTCCTTCAGATCGAGGGCATCCCCAAGCGCTTCCAGCGTGATGTCGTAGGAGCGCTCCAGATCGGCCACCGCCTGACCAAGCATCTCGGTTCGAGACGATACAAGCTGCTCCAGATTGTGCCGGAACTGCGCATTTTGCTTTACCAGGCCGCGATAATCCAGCGCTCGCTGCACCGTCTTATGCAATTGCCTATTTTCGAAGGGCTTCAGCAGGTAGTCGTAGGCGCCTCGCCGCATGGCCGTAATGGCGGTGCCGATATCCTGGATCGCGGTAATCATCACGACTGGGGTATCCGGCTGGAGCTGCTTTACCCGCTCCAGCAGGGCCAGCCCATCCAGGCCAACCATGGAAATGTCAGTGAGAACCAAGTCGTACGGTCGATCGAATTCAACGTGGCGCAAGGCATCCTCGCTGCTGCGCGCTAGAAATGGCTCGTAGTTCGCCATTTTCAACGCCGCACCGATTGCTACCCTCACATGCTCGTCGTCGTCCACAACGAGGATTCGAACCGACGCCATTCAGTCTCCACTCTTTTGCTGTACTGCTGGCATAACGCGGATTTTATCAGCCTCTTGCACTTGCTGGCTTCTGCCTGTGACCGGTAAACGCCTGCTTGTGACCGGAGCTGCCTTTAGCCAGATATTTGTCCGTGTGAGTCAACCCATAAATCTTATAATTGGATCCTGACTGCCGTCTGTCCTACCTAGGAGCTATGCCCAAGGGATTCCTTCTTGATGCTTTTCTGCTAGAGTTTACTTATTAGTCATTATTCGCGCTATCAGAGGAAACAATTCTGTTAAAAATAGCGTCCAATCCGACATCGGGGCAACCGCTGTAGGTACGTCTTTCGAGGGATATTTGTTCAACCCTAATCGTGCATTTTTCGACGACTTGACCCCTGCGGTCATGTGCTCCGCGCAGCGGCCTCTCCGAGACCGTCAACTGGACATCTACGACAGTCACCGACATCGTGTCTTCTCGCTCGCCTACTACATGATCGGCAACGAGGCGATGGCGGAACAGACGCTTGGCAAAACTTTTCTGCGAGCCTTCCAGAGAACCGATGAACCGGACGCGAGTGGCATTGATACGGCGCTCATGGATGAGTTGCGCCAGCAGATGACCTTTGACCGCAACATTGTTCCCGCGCAGGCCAATCCAAAAGATTCGTTGCACAACGGGAATGTTCGTAAAACCGATCTCGAAGAGGCAATCAGCGAACTTCCTGAAGTTGAACGCCTGGCCTACCTGCTAAAAGACGTTGAGGGCTACTCCACCCCGGCAATCTCTGGTTTGATGGCCATCCCTGTTGCCCAGGTACCACGAATTCTCATGTCTGCTCGGATCCGTGTGCGTTCGATGCTGGCCGCCAAGGTGGCTCTGCGCAACAAGCAGCAGAAAGAACTCGAAGATCAAGATGATCCATGCGAGTCGCCCGACACTTCAGCCGCAGCCTGATTACGGAAGGTCTGCCGTGTGCTGCATTAGGATTTCTTTGCCCGCACTAATCTCTCGCGATGCCTGACTGCCCAGCCAGGCTTGTTCTCCTGCCGGGAACGCCCGATGCCCAGTGAGTCCGGCGGCACATCCTCGGTGATGCAGGATCCGGCGGCGACGTAGGCCCCATCTGCGATCGTCAACGGCGCTACCAGCGTAGAATCGCTGCCCACAAAAACCCCGCTGCCGATTTTGGTTGTGTGCTTGTTTACGCCGTCATAGTTGCAGGTGATTACGCCCGCCCCGATGTTTGTGCCGCTACCCACTTCCGCGTCGCCCAGGTAGGTTAGGTGGTTTGCCTTGGATCCTTTGCCCAGCTTCACCTTCTTGGTCTCTACAAAGTTGCCGACATGCGCGCCTTCGCCAATCTCACTGCCCGGCCGCAGGTGCGAATAAGGACCAATCACGGCTCCGGATTCCACCGTCGCGTCGGAGATAATCGAACCCTGGCGGATAAGCACTCCATCAGCGATGGTCGAATTCTCAATGACTGAGTAGGAGCGGATGCGGCAGTCCTCGCCAATCTTCGTGTTGCCCAGCAACTGCACTCCGGGTTCGATGATCGTATCCGCGCCCACCTGTACATCTGAATCAATCAGGCTGCTCTCAGGGCGAAAAATTGTGACGCCTTCCGCCATCAGCCTTCGGGCATGGTGGATACGAATTGCAGCGTCAAGCTGCATCATCTCTGCGATGGTGTTTGCGCCGAGCACTTCATTCGGGAATTCCGCTTCCAGTGCGACGACCCGCTCGCCCGCATCCACAAGCAGTCTCGCCATATCTGTCAGGTAGTACTCGCCATGCACATTCGCCGTCTTCAGATCTCCTATGTGGCGGAAGAGCGGCCCGCTGGCGAAGGCATAGATACCGGAGTTGATCTCAGGGTTTCGAGCCTGTTCCTCCGAAAGAGCCTTCTGCTCAACGATGGCTGCAACCTCGACGGAAGCGGGTGTTCTGCGTATCACTCGCCCATATCCGTGCGGATCATCTGGCGCGGCACTCAGAATAGTCATCGCTGCATGCTGCTGAAGATGGAAGTCGCGGATGCCGGCAATTGTCTCCGTGCGGATCAGCGGCACATCGCCGGACAAGACGAGGACGTGGTCGTATCCCTCGACGGAGCTTTGCGCGCATTGGATTGCATGGCCGGTGCCGCGCTGCTCCGCCTGCAGCACAAATTTCACTCCGGTGGAGGCGACTGCATCCTTTACCCGCTCCGCCTCGTGTCCTACGACGACGTAGATGTCCGACGCCGGCACCACTTTCACCGCGGCTGCAATCACGTGGGCCAGCAGGGGCTTTCCGCCGATCTCGTGCAGGACCTTGGGTCGTTTCGATTTCAGGCGCGTTCCCTTGCCCGCCGCCATGATGACAATCGCAAATTTCATCTCGTTCAACGGCCCTTTCCGCCCTGCGCATCCATGCCCGGCGGCATGGGAATAGTGATGTCTATGGGCTCAACCTTGCCAAGCTTATCAAGGGGAGTGCCGAACTCCGTTGAATTGCCTACGATCAGTATGGCCAGCTTGGAGGGATCGATGTACTTCTTGGCCACCCGCTCTACATCCGCGGTTGTAACCTTCTCGATCGCGGTCCGGTACTTGTCAAGGTAATCCGGTGGATAGCTGAAGAACTCCAGCTTTACTTGCTCGAATAGAATCTTTTCCTTGCTGTCGTAGCGGAAGATGAACGAATTCAAGATCTGATCCTTGGCGTTCTGCAGTTCAGTCTCGGTGAAAGGCTGCGTCTTCAGATTGTCGATCTCCTTCAGCATTGCCTGCGTCGCATCCACGGTGCTGGCGCTCTTGGTGCCCGCTACCACGCGGAAGATTCCCGGGTGGTCGTATGAGGCTCCGTACGAACCGTCGACCGAATAAGCGAGACCCAACTGCGTCCTGACTTTCTGGAAGAGTCGCGAGCTGAAGCCGCCGCTGAATATCTCATTCATCACCGTCAGAGCATAGAAGTCCGGGTTCTTGCGTTCAGTGCCAAGTCCAACGATCCAGATGTTGCTCTGGTTCACGTCCTGCTTGTCCACAAAATAGACGCCCGGCTTAGGACCGGAAAATTTCTCAGGGGGCGCCACAAGCTGGATACCTTTCTTCATCGGCTCGAAGGCCTGGCGAAGTTTCTGCTCCATCTGTGCCGAGTCAAAATCACCCACCACCCCGACAATGATGTTGTTTGCAACCACTGTCCTGTCGTGCCACTTTTTAAGATCATCGACGGTTACAGACCCAACCGTCGCAATCTCAGGCTCGCGCGTGTAGATGCTGTTTGCGCCGTACACCAGCTTTTCTGCTTCCCGCGCTGCGATGCCGCCCGCATCCTCATTGCGTCGAACAATCTCCGCGGCCGCTCCCTGCTTGGCGAGTTCCAGCTTCTGATTATCGAATGCCGGATGCAACAGCAGATCGATTGCAATGGCAAAGACCTGGTCCTCATCCGCCTTCAGGCAGGACCAACCAACGCTGGTCGAATCGACATCGCCATTCGTCTCCACTTTGGCGGCCTTCGCCTCCAGCAGGTCGTCCAATTGATCGCCATTCTTCGTAGCTGTGCCGCTTGTTCGCCAGCTTTCCGCATACAAGCCAATCAGGCCTGCCTTTGCCGGATCTACATCGCGTGAACCGCCACGAATTTCAATAAAGCCATTCACGAAGGGAAGCTCATGATCCTCCTGCAGGAACAACACCACTCCGTTGGGCAGTGCGATGCGCTTCGGCTGCTGCGGATGAAACGCGTTGAGTTGAGGAATCGGGATCGACTTCCACGGCTCGGGCTGTTGCGCATGCACCGAACACGCGGCGGAAAGAGAGAGCACTGCTGTCATGGCAAGCGTCGCGTATCGATTCACTTTGCACCCCCTGCTGCCTGTGCCGGGGCCTTCGGCGCTTCAAATTCAATCATGGCTGACGTCCTGTTGCTCTCCAGAAAAATCTTGTTGGCCGCACGCTGAATATCGGCTTTCGATACTTTGTCGATGCGGTCGAGTTGTTTGAAAAGTTCTCGCCAGTCCCCATAGCGCATCTGGTAGACCACCAGTTGCTCGGCCAGCCCCTGGTTATCGGCCAGACCACGCAACAGATCGGCGCGCGCGCGTGTCTTGAACATCGCCAACTCATCGTCCGTCACCGGAGTTGTCTTCAGCTTGTCGATCTCCTTGTGAATCGCGTCGCGCATCTGCTGCGGCGTATGACCCTGCGCAGGCACGGCGAGGAATGAGAAGAGGCCGGGGTACTTCACTCCGGGAAATCCGCTGAACCCCTCTGCCGCAACCGCTATCTGCTGATCGCGAACCAGACTGCGATAGAGTCGCGAGGTGCGCCCGTTGGAAAAAATATCAGTGATCGCGTCGTAGGTGGCATCATCGGGATCGCGATAGTCGGGCCGATGATAGCCCTCGATATAGAACGGCTGCGTCGCTTCACGAATGGTGACTGTCTTCTCTGAACGCTGCGGCGGTTCCACCGTCGTCATTTCTTCAGGCAGCGGGCCCGCGGGAATGCGTCCGAAATATTTCTCGAGAATCGGCATCACTGTTGCCGCTTTTAAATCCCCAGCCACGCCGATCACGATGTTGCCCGGGACGTAGTAGGTCTTGTGAAAGACGTCAGCCTCGGTCGCGGTAATCTGGCTCAGCTCCGACGCCCAGCCAACCCCTGGCCTGCCGTAGGGATGCGCCACATACGCCGTGGCGAGGAACTGCTCCACCATGCGGCCGATCGGGCTGGAGTCCGAGCGCATACGGCGCTCTTCCATCACTACCTCGCGCTCCTTATAAAATTCGCGCGGCACAGGATTCATGATCCTGTCGCTCTCAAGGTAGGCCCACAGTTCAAAGCGATTTGAAGGCATGCTCCAGAAATACTGTGTCGAGTCCAGGCTCGTGGAGGCATTGATCCCCGTCGCACCATTCTTCTCGGCAATCTCTGTAAATTCGTTGGGGATCACATACTTCTGCGCGGCGGCAACAGCAGCGTCGAAGTCGGCCTTCAACTGCTTCAACTTCGTCTCGTCCCTGCCCACGCGCTTGCGATACTCAGCGTCGTAGGCAGCGTAGGTCTCCTCAACCTTGGCCAGCGCCACCTTTTCGGCAGCGTAGTCGGTCGTGCCGATATCCTTCGTTCCCTTGAACGCCAGGTGCTCGAACATGTGCGCCAGTCCGGATTGCCCGCCAGGATCGTTCGCGTCTCCCGCGTTCACCATCGTCCAGAACGAGAAGACCGGAGCCTCGGGCCTCTCGCAGACAATCAGCGTCAGCCCATTCGGCAACACTTTCGTTGTGATCCGCTTCTCAAAGCTGGCAAGGTCCTGCGCCGCTGCCGATATGGCCAGGGCACAAAGAAGGGCAACCGAGCATAAAGCCGAACGAAAAGAGAAAGTCATATTTTTGGCGCGACCTCGAATTCCCCCGGCGGCCGGCTCTCTGAGCCACGCGCAGTGCTGGAGGAGACTTGATTCCGAAACTAACCGCCTGCACACTCTGTGTCAAACCCTGCCGCCCTGATCGATGGGCCTGATTTCCCGAAGGTTACGCCATTGTTTTGCGGCTACTTAGAAGCCCACCTTGACCAAATGAATGTCCATTCATTATGCTTCGGCAGTTTTCGGTATTTCCGCTCGAGTGCAAGCAGTATCGAAAACCTGAGCACCCAAGGAGTCTTCGCCATGAGCACTACGACTGCGGCATCGGCAACCCTTTCAGCGAGCGAAACCTTCGCGCGGCCAGCCCTTATCCGGCGCGCTGCTGTGCTGGGGGCCGGCACCATGGGATCACGAATCGCCGCCCACTTGGCCAATGCTGGAGTCCCCGTCGTGCTGCTGGATATCGTTCCCGCCGGCGAGGAGAAGAATCGCAGCCGCATTGCCACGCAGGCTGTCGAGTCGCTGCTGAAGTCCAAGCCCGCTGCTTTCTACGAGGCGTCTAACGCCCGGCTCATTACTCCCGGAAACTTCGAAGACGACCTCAAGCTTCTCTCTGCCTGCGATTGGATCATCGAAGCGGTCACCGAAGATCTCGCCATTAAGCAGCAACTCCTGGCAAAGATCCTGCCGCATCTTTCGCCCACCGCTATTCTCACCACCAACACCAGCGGCCTGCCGGTTGCTTCCATCGCATCGGCCTTCCGGAAGAGTTTCGCAGCAGAGGATTTCATCACCGCTGGTTCGGCACCCACTTCTTCAATCCGCCGCGCTACATGAAGCTGCTGGAGATTATTCCGACACCCGACTCCGATCCCGACGTTGTTTCGGCACTGGCAAGCTTTGCGGATCGGCGGCTAGGCAAGTCGGTTGTCTACGCGCACGACACGCCCAACTTTGTCGCCAACCGCATCGGCGTTTTCACGCTGTTCACCTCGGTGCGCCTGATGATGGAGCAGGGCCTCACCATCGAAGAGGTCGATGCTCTCACCGGGAGCGCCATCGGTTGGCCGCGCACCGGCACCTTTCGCCTGGCGGATATGGTCGGTATCGACATCCTCGCCCATGTCGCCGCGAACTTTTCGCGCTCAGCCGGAACCGATACCAGCGCCGCGGAGCTGCCCGCATTTCTCCGCACCATGCTCGAGCGCAAGTGGCTGGGAGACAAGACGGGGCAGGGATTCTATAAAAAGGAGAGAGACGCCGAGGGCAAGGATCTGCGCCTCGCCCTCGACATCAATACGGTCGAGTACCGACCCCTTGCGAAAGCCAAGCTCGCCTCGCTCGACATGGCAAAGAGTGCCGAGTCGCTGGGAGCGCGCCTCAAGCTGCTGCTCTCCGCAGACCCGCGCAAAGACAAGGCCGCTGCCTTCCACTGGCCGCTGCTTGCGCGACTGTGGAACTATGCAGCGGACCGCGTGCCTGAGATCGCAGACGACATACCCTCCATCGACCGCGCCATGCGAACTGGCTTCAACTGGGAGATGGGTCCCTTTGAAATGTGGGACGCGGCAGGCGTGCCGGAAACCGTCGAGCGCATGCGTGCGATGGGCGAACCAGTAAGCGCCAACGCCGAAAAGCTGCTCGCAGCCGGCCACACCTGCTGGTACAAGGACGACCCCACCCTGCCCTCTGGCCGTGCATGCTTCAACCCGGTTACCGGCATGTACGAGCCTGTGATTCAAGCGGAAGGCGTGGCCTCCGTTGCGAATTTCCGCAAATCCAACGGCGTCATTCGCAAGAACAGCGGCGCCTCCCTGGTCGATATAGGAGACGGTATCGCCTGCATTGAATTGCACTCACTCAAAAACGCCATCGGCGACGACATCGTTCATCTCGTCACGCAGGTGCTGCAGCCCGACAGCGAACACGTAAGAAACTTCCGTGGCTTCCTAATCACTGGCGACGCGGAAAATTTCTCCGTCGGTGCCAATCTCCTGCAGCTTTTGCTGGCCGCGCAGGAAGGGGAGTGGGACGACCTCGATCTCGCCGTACGCGCCTTCCAGCGTATGACGGCGTCCATCAAGTTCTGCCCGGCTCCGGTGGTGGTCGCGCCCTTCGGGCTTTGCCTCGGCGGCGGCACAGAGATCGCCCTTCATGCAACTCGCCGTCAACCCCACGCGGAACTTTACATGGGACTGGTGGAAGCCGGCGTAGGCCTCGTCCCCGGCGGTGGCGGCACCAAGGAGATGGCTCTTCGCGCTACCGATGCCGCGGCCGCCATTGCCAATCCGGCCCCCAACGATCCACCGGCAAAGTTCGCCATGTCCGGCGAGATGCTGGATGCGCTAAAGCGCTCGCTCGAAGTGGTGGCCATGGCCAAGGTCTCTACCTCGGCCGCGGAAGCTCGCGGCCTCGGCCTGCTGTCGAATGCAGATCGCATCACGCTGCATCGCGAGCGCGTTCTGCTGGATGCAAAGCACACAGCGCTCACCATCGCCGACGCTGGCTACGCTGCGCCTGTCGAGCGAACCAGGATTCCCGTAGCGGGCGAAGCTGTCCTGCCGACGCTCAAGCTCGGCGTTCACCTCATGCGGCAGGCCGAGTTCATCAGCGACCACGATGTGAAGATTGCTGGGAAAGTGGCGCACATACTTTGCGGTGGCAATCTCACGCCCGGTAGTATGGTCAGCGAACAATACTTCCTCGATCTCGAACGCGAAGCCTTCCTCTCCCTCTGCAGTGAGCGAAAAACGCAGGAGCGTATTGCCTTCACACTCAAGACCGGCAAGCCACTGAGGAATTGATCGTGCGAACGTCTTTATCTATTTCGCTGCTCCTGTTCGCCTGCGCGCACGGGAGTGAGCTTCGGGCCCAGATTTCCGCTACTGAGCAGGTTGAGTCAGGACAGCTTGATTACGCTGGCAAAACGATGACCTACCGCATTCGACGTCTCCCCGTCTCCGCCTTTCCTGAGCTACCGGCCGCCGTGCGCACTGTGCTCGAAGGGCGAGAGTGCATGGTGCCTCAAACTTACGAAGCGCGCCGCCCGGAGAATGTCGTCCACGGCGAATTCTGGCAGAAGGGAAGCCTCGACTGGGCCGTCCTCTGCTCTCATGCCGGCTCCACGTCACTGCTCGTCTTCCGCAGTAACGCACTGGCATTGCCCATCGAGCTCGAGAGCGGCAAGGATCTCGAGCGCCTGCAAGCCCGTCTGAACGGCACGCTCGGCTTCGCCTGGGGACTCGACCTTGCGGCGCCCGACACCGTAAGGCGTCTGGTCGGCTCAAAGAGCGGACCCATCGATCACGACGGCATCCAGATGTCCATCGTGGAAAAGTCTTCTGAGATTCACTACTACCAGAACGGCAGATGGCTCGAATTCGACGGGCTTGAGTAGATCGCTCGTCAGCAGAAGGGAGCAACTCGTGGCAGATGCAGTCATAGTCAGCACCGTTCGAACAGCGGTAGGCCGCTCTGGGAAAGGCACACTCGCAACCACGCGTCCAGACGATCTGGGTGCGGTTGCAATCCGGGGAGCACTCGAACGTCTGCCCCAATTGGACGCTGCGGAGATAGATGACGTCATTCTCGGATGCGCCATGCCCGAGGCCGAACAGGGTATGAATGTTGCGCGCATATCGAGTCTGCGCGCAGGCCTCCCGGTTGCTGTCTCATCCATGACGGTGAACCGCTTCTGCGCGTCAGGCCTTCAGTCCATTGCGCTTGCGGCGGAACGCATCCGCGGCGGCGGCGCACAGGCCATCATCGCGGGAGGCACTGAATCCATGAGCATGGTTCCCATGGGCGGCAATAAGATCAGCGCCAACCCCTGGTTGGTGGATCACTACGCCGACTCCTATCTCAACATGGGCCTCACCGCCGAACGCGTAGCGCAGAAATACGGCATTACCCGCGAACAGGCAGACGAGTTCTCGCTCGGCAGCCACCGCAAGGCGCTCGACGCAATTCAGTCAGGCCGCTTTGCCGAGGAAATTGTTCCAGTCACGGTTACAAATACAACGCCGACCGAGAAAGCCCCCAAACCATCCACCAAAGAAGCTGTGTTTCAGACCGATGAAGGCCCGCGGGCCGACACCTCACTTGAGGCTCTGGCAAAACTGAAGCCTGCTTTTCACGCCCGGGGTGTAGTCACCGCAGGTAACTCCTCGCAGACCTCTGACGGCGCAGCAGCATCGGTCGTAATGTCGGCGGATCGCGCCAGCCAGCTAGGCATCAAGCCCCTGGCCCGCTTCGTAGCCTTCGCCACCTGCGGTTGCCTGCCGGAGGAGATGGGCGTTGGCCCTGTCTACGCGATTCCCAAGGCGCTCAAACTTGCGGGACTCTCGCTGGACGATATCGGCCTGATCGAATTGAACGAAGCCTTCGCGGTGCAGTCTCTCGCGGTAATGCAGCAGTTGGGGCTCGATCCCGCCAAAGTAAATGTGAACGGAGGCGCCATCGCCTTGGGCCATCCCCTGGGCTGCACCGGCGCCAAGCTCACCGCGACGCTCTTGCACGAGATGAAGCGCCGTGGCGTTCGCTACGGCATGGTAACGATGTGCGTAGGCGGCGGCATGGGTGCCGCCGGTATCTTCGAGAATTTGAACTAAGCGTTGCGCTCTCGCAACCGGAACGAGGTTAGAGCCGTCCCTTTAACCAACAGTGAGACGCCGAGACACAGGAGTAAATCATGGCCACCACAGCAGCCCCCATCGCAAAGCAAGTAGCAGGCGGAAGTTTCCTGATCGAAAACCGCACTCCGCAGGAAGTCTTCACTCCGGAAGACTTCAGCGAAGAGCAGCGCCAGATCGCCGACACCGCCTCACAGTTTGCCGCAAACGAAGTCCTGCCCGCGGCCGACCAGCTTGAGGCCAAGAATTTTGAGGTTACGCGCGGCCTTCTGCGCAAGGCGGGCGATCTCGGCCTCATGGCCGTGGATATTCCCGAAGAGTACGGCGGCCTCGCGATGGACAAGACCACCTCCGCCATCATTGCCGACCGCCTCTCTCTCTACGCCAGCTTCTCGGTTTCCTTCAGCGCCCATGTGGGCATCGGCACGCTGCCCATCGTCTGGTACGGCACTGAGGAGCAGAAGAAGAAATATCTGCCGCGCCTCGCCAGCGGCGAATGGATTGGCGCCTATGCGCTCTCCGAGGCAACCTCCGGCTCTGACGCCATGAACGTCCGCACGCGCGCCGAGCTTTCCGCAGACGGCAAGCACTACATCCTCAACGGCGAAAAAATGTGGATCACCAACGCCGGATTCGCCGACCTCTTCACCGTCTTCGCCAAAGTCGACGGAGAAAAATTCTCCGCCTTCCTCATCGAGCGCGGCACGCCCGGCCTCTCCATCGGCGCAGAAGAGCACAAGCTCGGCATTCGCGGTTCCTCCACCTGCCCGCTCATTCTCTCTGACTGCAAGGTGCCCGTTGAGAATCTTCTCGGCGAAGTGGGCAAGGGCCAGTACATCGCATTCAACATCCTCAACATTGGCCGCTTCAAGCTCGGGGCAGCCTGTCTTGGCGGAGCGCGCGCTGCTCTCACCAACAGCATCCGTTACGCCAAGGAGCGCAAAGCATTCGGCAAGTCCATCGCGGAGTTCGGGCTCGTGCAACAGAAGATCGCCGACGGTGCCGTCGGCGTATTCGTTGGTGAGAGCATGGCCTACCGCACCGTCGGCATGATCGACCAGGCCCTCGCGACCCTTGAAGGCGATGCCGCACACTCCGCCCGTGAGATTCAAAAGCGTGTGGAGGAATACGCCGTCGAGTGCTCCATCCTCAAGGTCTGGGGATCGGAGATGCTGGACATGGTCGTTGACCACACCGTGCAGATCTACGCCGGGTATGGCTATGTCGAGGAGTATCCCGCCGAGCGCGCCTATCGCGACTCGCGCATCAACCGCATCTTCGAGGGCACCAATGAAATCAATCGCCTCATCATTACAGGATGGCTGATGAAGCGCGCCATGTCGGGCCAGCTTGCCCTCATGCCCGCGATCTCAAAGCTGATGGAAGAGGTGACTGCGCCGCCCTCGTTCGACGATACGGGCAGCTCCGACGATCCCCTCGCCAACGAAGTGGACCTGCTTGCCAGCGCCAAGAAAATCACCCTCTTCGCCGCAGGAGCAGCCTCGCAGAAATACATGGCAGCCCTGGCAGACGAGCAGGAAGTGATGGGCGAACTGGCCGACATGCTCATCCAGGTCTATTCGTTTGAGTCGGCGCTCCTGAGGGCGCAAAAGCTGGGCGCATCCGGCTCAGCCTCAGCCAGCCTCGCGCAGGCCATCGTCAAGGTGCACGCGGAACACTGCTTCTCAGCCGTCGAAACCGCCGCTCGCCGGGTACTCTCCGCCGTCGCGGAGGGCGACATGCTTCGCACCCAAATGGCTATCTTCCGCCGGCTGTCGAAACACACCCCGGCGAATACCGTTGCCCTCAACCGCGTGGTTGCCCGCGCCATGATCGACGCAGGGAGGTATGCCATCTAAGCGCTCTGAACCCACTGCCGATCGACCAGGCTCGAATCCTCGTCCTGAACCAGTTCGCAGTAGAATTAACCAGCCGGCGCGTCAGGAAGTATCATAGGGTCAGCTGGACCGTCCGTTGTGCGCGGCATCGTGGCAGCGTATTCTCATCTTCAGGCATCTATAAGCGTGGCAGTAGTTTGCCGCGCCAATTAGCAATTGGTATCATCCATAGTTTCAAACGCCATTTACGGGCACCTAGGAGAAAATGTATGTCAGACGAAAATCAGAGCGGCAGCGGCTTTAGCTGGTTCATTGCTGGTCTTGGCATTGGAGCCTTGATAGGCGTTCTGTATGCGCCCAAATCAGGCAGGGAGACACGGGACGATATCGCCCTCCAGGCTCGCGAAAAATCCGAGTATCTCAAACAGCGTTCCAAGGAAGCTGCCGAACAGGCCAGCATCTTTGCCGATCGCGCAAAAACACAGGCTGGTCAATACGTCGACCGCGGCAAGGAATATGTCGACCGTGGCCGCGCGCAGTGGGAAGACTTCGTCGACAAGAGCAAGGGCTTTGTCGGACAACAGACTGATAAGGTTGCGGCTGCCGTGGATGCGGGCAAGCAGGCTTACAAGTCCTCCACCGAGCCTTCTGAACCAACCCACTTCTAAATCAGGGCTGGGTCAGCTGAATCTGATGAATGCCAATCGAGAGGCCTGAACGACATGCAGCAATGGACATCGCACGACACCATTATCGAAATCTTCACGGTCATCACCTCGATTGGCATTCTCCTTCAGGCCTTCGTGCTTATTGGCGTCTACTTTGGCGCCCGCAAGGCCATGCTCCAGATCACCAAACTCGTTGAGGACGCGCGTGAGCATGTCGTTCCCCTCCTCGCCACTTCGCGCAGCGTCGCCGACGATCTCTCTCCAAAGATCAAAGTGATGGCCAGCAACATCACTGAAGTCACGCACTCGGTTCGCAATCAGACTGCGCACATCAACAGCGCCGTGAATGACGTGGTGGATCGCTCCCACAAGCAAGCCGCCCGCGTCGACGGCATGGTTACCGGAACCCTCGACGGCATCAATGCGGCAACGGCCAGCGTCAAGGAAGGCATCTCCGCTCCCGTCCGCCAGGTAACCGGCTTCGTCAACGGCCTGCGTGCAGCGCTCGATGTGCTGCTGCAGCGCGAGCGGCCACACCACTCCAAGGCCGACAGCGACCTCTTCGTTTAGCCTTCACTGTTGTTTGAATTAGCTCAGGGCCGAACTGCGGCTAGACGATCCAACCGCCGCCGACAACCTCATCGTCAGAGTAGAACACCGCAGCCTGCCCCGGCGTCACCGCGCGCGCCGGCTCGTCGAAGGTGGCTGTCACTTCATCCTCAGCCGTCATCCGGATGGTGGCCCACGCCGGCTCAAAGCGATGACGAATCTTTACCTGCACCCGCATCTCGCCGCTTAACTTCGCAATCGAGATCCAGTTCAGCTGCCGTGCGCGCAACGTCTTCGTCGCAAGCTCGCTCTCGGCTCCCACAGTTACGCGATGCGACGCACTGTCAATCTGGATCACGTACAGAGGCGTCGGCGAGGAGACGCCAAGCCCCTTCCGCTGGCCCACCGTGAAGTTGTGTATGCCCTCGTGCTGCCCCAGCACCTCGCCCGCTGTCGTCACCAGGTCGCCGGCAGAGTCAGGGAATGCCTCCCCCTGCTCCTCCAGGTAAGCCCCCATAAATCGCTTGTAGTCTCCGCCGGGAACAAAACAGATCTCCTGCGAATCCGGCTTGGCCGCCAGCGCCAGTCCGGCCTCCTGCGCAATCTCGCGTACCCGCGGCTTGCTGTAGTTGCCCAGCGGAAAGATCGTTCGCGACAGCTGTTCCTGCGTCAGCCCGAAGAGGAAGTATGTCTGATCCTTGGCCTTGTCAGCCGGACGCTTCAATATCCACCGGCCCCGCTCCGCATCGAAGTCGTTGCGCGCATAGTGCCCGGTAGCAATCTGCTCCGCGCCAATCTGCCGCGCCGTCAGCAAAAGCTGGTCAAACTTCAAATGGTTGTTGCACAGTGAGCAGGGAATCGGGGTCCGCCCGGCAAGATACTCGCTCACGAAAGGCTTCACCACATCGCGCTCAAACCGCTCCTGCTGGTTCACCACGTAGTAAGGAATCCCCAACTCCTCGGCGACGTGCCGCGCATCGTACACATCGTCAATTGAGCAGCAGCGCCCCTGCACCTGCTCCGGCATGCCTTCCTTGCCGGCCAGCCGCCGCTGGTTCCACAACTGCAGCGTCAGCCCCACCAACGTGTAGCCCTCCGCTTTCAGCATCGCCGCAACGGTGGAGGAATCCACACCGCCCGACATCGCCACAGCTATCGTCTTCGTATCGCTCACAGCGCACTCCCGCCATTTGCGATCGCCGCCAGCTTGCGGCTGTTGTACACGGGAGATAGCTCGCGCAGCCGCGCCACCGCCTGCGGCACCAGCGCCACGGCAAAGTCTACGTCCTCTATAGTCGTCGTCTTCATCAGGCTGAAGCGAATGCTGGCCCGCGCGCGATCCTCGGGCAGTCCCATCGCCTTCAGCACCGGCGAGGGCTCTGTCGCGCCAGACTGGCACGCCGATCCGCCCGACACCGCCAGCCCCTTCAAATCCAGCGCAATCACCAGCGCCTCCGCCTCTACGTGGTCAAACCAGATGTTCGTAGTGTTCGCCACTCGCGGCACATCGCCGCCATTCACGCCCGCCTCATCTACGCTAGCCAGGATCTCAGACTGTAGCCGGTCGCGCAGCGCGCCAATCTTTGCCGGGACGCCCTCCTGCAAGCCCGCGCATAGCCACTTCGGCCGCCTTGCCCAAGCCCAACGATGCCCGGCAGATTCTCTGTTCCCGCGCGGCGCTGGCGCTCGTGCGTACCGCCAAAAAGAAGCGGCTCAATCTGCGTCCCACGGCGAATGTACAGCGCTCCCGTCCCTTGCGGTGCGTGCAGTTTGTGACCGGATATCGTCAGCAGATCGCAGCCAATCGCCTTTACATCCAGCGGCATCTTCGCCACTGCCTGCACGGCGTCTGTGTGAAACGGGACCCGCGCCTCGCGTGCAATCGCACCAATCTCCACCACCGGCTGCAGAACGCCCGTCTCGTTATTCGCCATCATCACGCTTATCAGCCGCGTCTGCGGCCTCAGAGCACGTCGTACGTCCTCAGGATCGACCACCCCTGCGGGCGAAACGGGAAGTACCGTCACATCCACGCCTCGGTCGCGAAGCCGGTCCGCCGAATGCAGCACGGCGCTGTGCTCAACCGCGCTGACAATCAGGTGGTCGCCCGGCTTTATCCCGTTCTCGTTCAATAACATGCCAAACAGCGCCAGGTTGTCGCCCTCGGTCCCACCGCTGGTAAATACAATCTCTGCCGCCCGGCAGCCCAGCAGCGTAGCCACGGCCTCGCGTGCATGATCTACCGCGGCCCGGGCCCGCTGCCCAAGGAAATGTATCGACGACGCGTTTCCGAATTGCTCGTCAAACCACGGACGCATCGCCTCCATTACCTCCGGCAACACTGGGGTTGTGGCATTCGCGTCCATGTAAACACGGTGCATAAAGGATTCTCCGAGTATCTATTCTACGGTCTTTCGGCACCTGCCGGCTGCGTCCTGTCACAAACCGGGGACCGGTCTGGCCTCCCCGTAGCCCAATCTGCTACGCTTTCACCCGCACCACACTGTATCCCGGAGGTTATGTAATTGAAGACTTTAAGCAGATTTGCCAGTCTCCTACTGTGTTGCACACTCGCAGGCCCGGCGCTGGCCATCGCCCAGGCCAAGCCGGACGCACCGCCCGTGGGATCCAAGGTTCCACCCGCCCAGACCTATGGCAAACTCCTCGGCAACTTTGAGAAAGAGATCGTCGGCGCGGCAGAGGCCATGCCCGAGGATAAGTTTAACTTCGCTCCTACCCAGGGCGAGTACAAGGGAGTCCGCACCTTTGCCGAGCAGGTCAAGCACATCGCCGAGTCCAATTATTACTTTTTCGGCGGATTCGCAGGAACCGATGAGAAAGGTGGCGCCTACATCGAGAAGCTCACCAGCAAGGCAGATATCGTGAAGGCGCTCAAGGACTCATTCGCGATGGCGCATAAAGCAGTCGACTCAATCACCGCCGACAACGCATTTGAGATGACCAAGACCGGCACGCGCGCCGGGATGATCGCCTTCGGCCTCGCACATTGCATGGATCACTACGGCCAGATGGTCGAGTATCTGCGCATGAGCGGCATCGTGCCACCAGCAAGTCGCGGCAATGGAATGTAGTAGGAGTGTGAAGCGGGGCGCGCGCGAAACGCGCCCTGTTTTCTATCTCTCGGTCATCGGAATATAAGGAGCCGGGTAGGCGGGGCCAATATACTCAGCCCGCGGACGGATCAGGCGATTGTCGTCCAGCTGTTCGATCACGTGTGCTGCCCAGCCCGCAATCCTGCTCACTGCGAAGATCGGCGTAAACAAGTCCAGGTCAATTCCCAGCGTCGTATATGTCGATGCGGAGTAGAAGTCCACGTTCGCGTTCAGCTTCTTTTCTTTCAAGATGTATTGCTCAATCTTGCTCGACATCTCAAACCACTTGGGATTGCCCGACGCCCGTCCCAGGCTCTCTGACATCTTGCGCAGGTGCGTCGCCCGCGGATCTTCCGTGTGATACACGCGGTGCCCGAAGCCCATGACCTTCTTCTTCTCGGCCAGCATCTTCTTCACGTGCTCCACCGGATCGTCGCCCTCTTTATCAATCGAGAACAGCAGCCGCATCACTGCTTCATTTGCGCCGCCGTGCAGCGGCCCCTTCAGCGCGCCAATCGCGCCTGTAATGGCGGAGTGAATATCTGACAGCGTCGCCGCAATCACGCGTGCCGCAAAAGTCGAAGCATTCAACTCATGATCGGCATGCAGGATCAGCGCGATATCCAGTGCGCGCGTCGCTGTCTCGATGGGCTTTTCGCCGTTCAGCATCCATAGGAAATTCCCGGCATGGGAGAGCGACTTGTCCGGCTCAATAATCGGCAGATCCTTGCGGATGCGGTCGTAGATCGCTACCACCATCGCAATCTGCGCCGTCAGGTGGAAGCTCTTGCGAATGTTGGAGCCGTGATTATTCAGCTTCTCGTCTTCATCGTAAAAGCTCAGCGCGGAGACCGCCGTGCGCAGCACCTCCATCGGCGTGGCCTTGCGCGGGAAACGGCGCATCATGTCCACGATCCCCGGATCGAGCACGCGCGCTTCTGCCAGGTCGAGGTTGAACTGCGCCAGCTCTTCCTTGTTGGGCAAGCGGCCATTCCACAACAGGAATGTGGTCTCTTCGAAATGTCGATTTCTCAGCCAGTTCATGGATGTCGATGCCGCGATACGCCAGTACGCCCGCGTCTCCGTCAATCCAGCAGATGCCGGAGTTCGCTGCGACAATACCTTCCAGACCCTTTACCGCGACCGAAGTCGACATATCTTGCTCTCCTGTAAATGGCTTCGTTTGTTATGATTCGCGCTTAAAATAATCGGCCGGCGCGAGAGCCGATTCACGGTCTTGCGAACTAAACGGCACTCCGGCAGCAGCTTTCAAATATCTTTGATTTATAGCTCAGCGCCTCGTCATTGTCACTTGCAGGATTAGACTTCCCCGCGAGCCGCGAGGTTGCGAAGCCTCGCCGCCGCCGTCCCAATCAGCCTTCAGCCAGCTGCAAATCGCGCCGGAGAGAACTTTTCGACGCTCACCGCAGGCTGCTGTCCGGTCAGCAACTGCCGCATGATCCTGCCGGTCGCGGGCGCCAGCAAAATCCCGTTGCGAAAGTGTCCAGCCGCAATCCACAGCTTCTCGCCGCAGGCCCCCATCAGCGGCAATCCATCCGCCGACCCCGGCCGCAGGCCCGCCCACGTATCCACAATTTTTGCTTGCGCCAACGGAGGCCAAAGCGCGCACGCCTCGCGGAACAATATCTCGGCCACGTCCTGCTCCGCGGCCTTGTCGAATCCAGCTCGTAGCACCGTCGCGCCAATCACGATGCGCCCATCGCCACGCGGCACCAGGTAGGTCTCCGGCGTGCGCAGAACCACTTTCAAACTCTCCGCCGCCGGCATCTCCACGGTCACCAGCTGACCTTTGCGCGGCTCAATTCCCAGCCGATCTGCCGCCAGCCGCCCCGTAGATCCGCGCAGGCTGCCCGCCCACGCCCCGCAGCAGCTTACAAAATTCTTCGCCGTCATCCTGCCCGCGCTCGTCTCCACCTCAACGCCGGAATCCTGCTCCGTGACTGACAGCACCTCGGTCATCTCCAGCAGCTCCACGCCAGCGGCGGCGGCAGCCAGCGGCAGCGCCCGGCAAAGATCCCTCGGGTCCAGGCTGTCCTCCTCCAGCAGCAGGAATTGCCGGCCCTCCCCATCCAAGCCCGGGACAAGCTCACGCGCCGCCCGCAGATCCATTGACCCGCAAGTCGAAACCGGCAGCCTCTCGCCGACGCGAGAGCCCTGAACCGCGCGGCGGGTGCGCAGCCGGATACTGTGCCCGGAAAGCCTCTGCAGTTGTTCAAGATACTCAGGGTAAAGCCTCAAGCTGAACTCGGAGAGCTCCCGCAGGACCGCCGGATTCTCAGGGTCTCGCGCCGCCAGCATCCCGGCAGCCGCCCAGGAAGCCTCGCTCATGGCCTCGCCCCGCTCCAGGACCGTCACCTGAAGCCCAGCCCCGGCTATCTCCAGCGCCGTTGAGAGCCCGATAATGCCGCCCCCGGCGATAATCACATCCGCTCTGTTCACACCTCTATTTTAGGGGCAGTGGCGCTGCTTCCGGGGGGAACCTAACTTACTCTAGGTCGTTACTCGGGAATGAACTATCTTAGGAGTAAGCTCCCGCCGCCCAAAGTACGCGCGTCAAACCATGGTAACGGTTGCGGGAACGGAAAACTGCTGTCCATAACGGAGAGGTTCAACAATGACCGATTTGCTCGATAAGCCGGAACGCGACTACACATCCATCTACGTTGGCGGAATCATTCTCGCGCTCGTCGCGGCCCTCGGCGGACTGTACTGGAGCTACACCCTTTCCACTCGACTCGCCAAGTCCGAGACGGCATTGATTACCGCAAACGAAGAAAATGAAAAGCTGGCCGGAGAACTGAAGGAAACCAACGCGCGCCTCAAAGTCACCTCTGAGACCCTTGGCCAATCTGTCGGCATGACGCAGGAACGCCTCGAAACCAAGGCGCAGGAACTCATGAAGCGCCAGCAGGCCGACACCGCACGCCTCGAGAAGCAGAATGCCGCTACCAATACGCAGATCGGCGCAGTCTCCGGCGAAGTTGCCGGCGTCAAGACCGAAGTCGGCGGTGTCAAGACAGACGTCGCCAAGACCCAGAGCGACCTTGCCGCCACGCAAACAAAACTTGAAAGCATGAAGGGCGACCTCGGCATCCAGAGCGGATTGATCGCACATAACAAAGACGAACTCGAAATCCTCAAGCACAAGGGTGACAGGAACTACTTCGAGTTCACGCTGAACAAGAACAGCAAGCCCGTCCCTGTAGGCATCGTCAGCCTCGTGCTCAAGAAGGCCGACCAGAAGAAAAATAAATTCACCCTTAACGTGATCTCCGACGACAAGACCATCGAGAAAAAAGATCGGGGCCTGAACGAGCCAGTGCAGTTCTACACCGGAAAGACCCCTGTCCTTTATGAACTCGTGGTGAACGCCATAAATAAGAACCAGGTAGTCGGTTACATCTCCGCCCCAAAGAGCTAGTAGTTCAGGCTCCGCCGCTCGCAACACGCACACTCGCAAGGGATTCTCTCTCAGGAGAATCCCTTGCAATTTGTTTACGAGTCGCGGCGATTTTCGGCAAAGCCTTGCATAAACAGGTTGCCCACACCAAAATCGTCAAAAAATCAACCCAAAGATCCACGAATAAATACCGTTTTTTGATGCAAATTGACGCGATTTTGTGCCCCATACGCACTAAACTTGTCGGAGTCATTGATTAGCTGAATAAGTTCGCAGCTTTCGCAGATTTACTTATCACTTGCGAGACTTCCCCGGGCCCACATCAGCAAAGAAGACGCTTCCAAAAGCGGTGGCATAGGGATTTCCCTAGCTTCCGTTGCGATCTACGAAGCGCTATAAATAACATTCAACTTTGGCCGTACACCAGCTATGCATCGGGACAGTAAGGCGATGCATGCGGTGAATCAACTTTTTTGTTCGAACCGCTGTTGTCTTCAAGGGTCGGATTCGCGTCACGCACATCTGTTGGCGCTTGGTGATAATCACCTTGCCCATACAGAGTGACCACCCTGAAGTCAGCAGCAGTCCAGAACTAAACTCGCAACTGGTATTTGTATGTTTTTCCCAGTGCTAACTCGCCTGTTTCTGTGGGTCGGTTTCCGCGCATTGTTCTGCGTGCTCCTCGGCGTAGCCACCGCTCGCGCCGAATCTCCGGCCAATCCGCCTGCAGACGCTATCGCCAACTCTACGGCTGAGTCGCAGGGATTGCCCGACTCACCCGGCCACGTCGGCCAGCAATCTACCGCGTCGGATGTTGTCGTTCCTCTCGAATTGGTCGAGGGACCACTGCCGAACGCCGTCATCAAGCGCCCATCAAAACTGCTCCCTCCGCCGCAAGACCCGTTCCGCGTCATCCAGGACGACAGCAATTCAACCAACCTTAATCTTGACGACAAGCTGACCGTCGATCCCTCGGCGATCTGGCACACAGGAAAAGCGCTGCAACGCGCCATGCCGACCTTCAACATGGTGGAGGGCCGCACTGCGCAGCAGCCTCCGCCGGACGACGCCTCCTCTTACGGCTCGTACCATTGGGGCGGATTGCTGGTGCAATCCCTCGCCTTCAATGTGACTGAAAACCTATTCCGCGCAGCCACTGACGAAAACATCGGTCTCGCCATTGCCCATAAGCCCTTCTTCCGCGACTACGTAAAGTCCATGCAGCAGTTCAACATGGGTCGCTGGAACGACGGCGACGACTTCATGGTCAACTACATCGGGCATCCCCTGCAGGGATCCGTCAGTGGATTCATCGAGCTTCAGAACGACCCGCGTGGGCGCCAAACGGAGTTCGGAGACGGTAAGGAATACTGGAACAGCCGCTTCAAGGCATTCCTGTGGGCCACCGTCTACAGCACGCATTCCGAAATCGGCCCCCTTGGCGAGGCCGGCGTAGGAAACGAGGGTGGTTTCACGTATCCTCTGCCTACCAATTGCAGAGGCTGCAGGCCGGGCAAGCTCAGATACACCAACAACACCGGCTGGGTGGACTTCATCATCACGCCCGTAGTCGGGACGCTTTGGATGATCGGAGAAGACATCCTCGACCGGTTCGTGAGCGACCCCATACAGGACGGACACCTCAACCGGCATTTCCCAATGATCGTGCGTGGCGCGTTGAATCCAAGTCGCACCTTTGCCAACGCAATGCGCATGAAGTTTCCCTGGTATCGCGACTTCCAGCACGATCCTGAAGTCGAGGCATACATGCGCGGTACCCACTTCCTCGCCTCCGATGAAGAAGTTGCCCGTGCCCGCAGCTATCCCCGCATTCAAATCGCGCCCTACATTCGTTCCGTTGCCATGGGCACACCCGGAATTACCACCGACGTAGGAAATCTCAGCAGCATCGTTCTACGTGGTCCGGGCGCGGGTGTCGACGCATCCTATGCCTTCAACCGGTGGTCGGGTATCACCGTCGCTGCCGATAGAACCAATGGTCCCACGCCGGTGAAGACCGACAGAAACGGTGCGCCACAAAGCACCGGGACCACATGGAGTGGGGGCATCGGCCTCTACATCGCGCACGAGGGCCCGCTCTACAGTCTGCGCCTGGCGATCCGGGAAGGCACGGTCTCGGAGAAGGCTACCTTGCCTGCCGATCCGTCCATGTATCCGACTCAGTATGTGAAGCCGAAAGAGTTCATCGTGACACGGCCGGCCACAACCATCATGCTTTCGGGCGACTACCACCTCACGCCAAAGCTCGCCATCAGGACCTCAATCGGCGATTCCATCGTCAGATATCGCAGCCCCATCGAAGATCCACCCGGCATAGGTACCCCGCCAAACCTCAGCTGGCTCTCCCACGACAACTACTACAACCGCAGCACATGGATCTGCCAAGCAGGGCCGGTCCTGCGCTTTGGAAGAGGACGGGCAGCAGACTAACCGTGTGGCGACACGCCCTAATGACGCGGGCGCGCTTCATCGGCCACACGGCAGCGTTCAATTGATCAAAAATATTCGTCAGACCGGCAGAGTAACTACTGCGGCGCGCGCAGAACCAGCGTCTTCTGATGCAGGAAGATGACCTCAATGTCCAGCGACTTCCTCTTCTCGTATTCATCGCGGGTCATGGGGAAGGGAAACAGCATCATCCCTTCTATTGACTGGCCGGGCTCAATCGTCACGTCGCGAACAATCGGATCGCCCTTGAGCGGCAGCAACTGCGGATAGGCGATGAACGCGCGCGCAAAATCGGTCCGGTTTACTGCCAGGCTGCGCCGTTCCAGATCCTCTGGAAGCTGCAGCGAAGCAAACATATCATTCAGGAAAAGGGGGACCTTGGACTGGTTACGAAGCTTGACCTGCGCCAGAACCAGCACCTGGTCAAAGGCCTCCTGCTGGCCCGGCATCCCGGCTGCGGACGGCATGTGCGATTCCTGGTGAATCGGAACCGCAGTCAGGTGAACAATCTCACCCGCGGCCACGGGAGGCTTTTCGCCGAAGTACACATACGCGCCAACTGCGGCTACCACCAGCACCAGGGCAATCAGCACCACCTTTAGCGCGTTCGGGCCGGAATCCGGCTCGTCGTTCTGGTGTTGGCGAAGATATTCTTCGGTCGAGAGAGAGGCAGAAGTCTTAGAGGAATCGGTCACAGTGCTGCGATTTTACCGCGAACCGCCCTCGTTGCCACCAACCTCCTCGCGAAATCTGTCGGTTAGCCTATGGCCGGGGTCGCAAAGCTGCCAGAAACGCCCCGGCACCCCCGGTGTTCAGCACGTCCTCTTTGGTCAGCCAGGCCCGCCGCAGTTGCAACATGCCGTAGCGCATCTTTTCCAGGTGACTGACGTGGTGGGAGTCGGTGTTGACCACGATCTTCACGCCCAGCTCCTTGGCATGCCTCAGGTCACGGTCGCACAGATCCAGCCGGTCGGGATACGCATTGTGCTCCATGGCGACACCCAGCTCTGCCGCCCTCCCCAGTATCCGCCCCAGGTCCATCTCGTAGCCTTCGCGGCGCAACAGCAGCCGTCCCGTAGGGTGCCCGAGGATCTGCACATAGGGATTCTCAATCGCCTTGATGCACCCGCTCCGTCATCTGTTCGCGTGGCTGGTTGAACAGGCTGTGGACGCTCCCGATCACCACGTCCATCTGCGCCAGCACGTCGTTGGACAAGTCGAGCTCGCCGTCCGCCAGGATGTCCACTTCGATGCCCGCGAAGATCCGAATCCGCCCCTCCATCTCGGCGTCGACAGCCTTGATCTTTCGCATGTGTTCCAGCGCGCGCGCGTCGTCCAGGCCATTGGTCATCGCCAGGTTCTTCGAGTGATCTGTGATGGCGATGTACTCGTAGCCCCGTGCCTGCGCCGCATCGGCCATCTCTCGAATCGTGTTGCTGGCCATCGGTGGCGACGGTGTGCATGTGCACATCGCCGCGAATGTCCGCCAGCTCGATCAGCTGGGGTAGGCGATGCGCAACCGCTGCCTCCAACTCGCCGTTGTTCTCGCGCAGCTCCGGCGGAATCCAGTCCATGCCCAGCGCCGCGTAGATATCCTCCTCCGTAGCCCCGGCCACCACCGAGCCGTCGTCGAGCCGTCGCCAGCGCATACTCGCTCAGCGTGTAGCCCTGCTTCAGCGCGCGCTGCCGCACGGCGACGTTATGCATCTTCGATCCGGTGAAATATTGCAGCGCAGCGCCATAGGACGCTCGCGGCAGCAGCCGCACATCCACCTGCAGTCCGCTGCGAAGACGGAAGCTCACCTTGTTCTGACCCTTGGCCAGCATGTCGGCGATGGGTGGATATGCCGCCGTATACTCCACCGCTGCGCCCACCACGTCCTCTTCGCATGCCGGTCCAGTCGCCAGCAGATCGATGTCGCCCACCGTGTCGCGACCGCGCCGCAGCGATCCCGCCGGAATCACCATCGTCGATCCCGGAAAAACTCTTCAGATCACTGCAATCACTTTCTCCGCCGCCTCTCCGCATCGTCAATCAGGAAGCGCCCGCTGTTCGCTGCGATACTCCCCGATGCCCTTTCTTCAGCTTCTCGTGCCAGCTTCTTCCCGAATGCGCGGCAGCCCGTCCAGCTTGCCCTCGTCGATCGCCGCTTCCAGAGCGTCGATGTCGCCCACCTGTATCGCCTCCCACAGCAAGCCAACCGTCTTCGGGCCCATGCCAGGCAGACTCAGCAGGTCCAGCATCGTGGCCTTGTACTTCGTGAGCAGTTCATCGCGCAGCGGCAGACGTGCCCGTCTCCTCCAGAAATCGCAGGTTCGCCGCCATTCCTTTGCCGATCCCGGGAATCTCCTGCAGCTTCTTCGCGTCCGCGGCAATCGCACTCAGCCGCACGGTAGTCGACTCCACGGCCTCCGCGGCGTTGCGGTACGAACGAATGCGGAACGAATCGCCACCGCTGATCTCCAGCAGGTCAGCTGTCTCCGCCAGCATGCGGGCCATCGTCTGGTTGTCCATGCGTATCTTTCTCCGGGAGTCATTATCGCCCACCAGCCCTCGAAGGCGCGCAAACAAGAAACCCAGGCTCCGCAATCGCAGAGCTCTGGGCTTCAAGGAGTCGATTCAATTGTTTATGAGGGCTGGGCTACTGCCAGTCTTCGGCTTGCACCCTCCGCTTGTGGGAAAGGTGGGGAAATGCAGTTGAACGTCGACGTTAGAGCCGCCCTCAGGCGACTTCGCGAAGCCGTATGACCGAATCCGCCTGTGGACCCTTCTGGCCTTCCACTATGTCGAACTCGACCTCGTCGCCTTCCTTCAGACTCTTGTATCCGTCAATCTGGATGGAACTGTAGTGAACGAAGACGTCTGGGCCATCGTCACGGCCAATAAAGCCGTATCCTTTGGCGTTGTTAAACCACTTCACCTTGCCTTTGTAATTAGCCACAAGCCACGTACCTTCCTTGGAGCAGATCGAGGCTGGGGAAGAACCCAACCTGCTTGCATAAAGAGACGCACCACGTGGCGAAATGGTTATCCTCTGGAAAAAGACAGTGGCGCCCTCGGTACCTCCCCGGAAGCCAATTCTGCTTGCCTCAACCGCACAATGCTTGTGGTTTCAGCCCTTTGCGTTGGACTTCGCCCCAGCCTTGGGGCGCAAGCCTTTTTTGCGCGCGTAGAGCATCGTCGAGATCAGCGTTTTGCCATCCATAATTTTCCCCTCGTCGATCATTTTGAGGATCGTCGACAGCGGCACCAGTTCGATGTGGATGAACTCGTCCTCTTCCGGCTCGGCCACGCCCGCCGAAATTCCCTCTGCCAGGTACACCTGCATCCACTCACCCAGGAAACCCGGGCTGGCAAAGTAGCGCACCAGCTTGGACCATTTCTTCGCGCGATAGCCCGTCTCTTCGATCAGCTCGCGCTTGGCCCCCGCCAGCGACTTCTCGCCCGGGTCCATCTTGCCCGCGGGCAGTTCCCACAGGTACTGCTTTGCCGCGTGGCGATACTGCAGCTCCATCACGATCAGCGGATCACTCTTGCTCTGCGAGTCGTCCACTGCCAGTATCACCACCGACCCGTTGTGCCGGATCACATCGCGCCGCGAGACCTTGCCGCCCGGCTCCAGCACCATGTCGGTGAATACGTTGAAGAGCGGTCCTTCATAGCTCAGTCTCGACGATTCGACGTGGATACCGCGGTTCGTCCTCGACGCCATCAGCTTTGACTTCTTGATCGGTGCTGCCTTTGTCTTTGCCATTCTTCCTCATCCTTGTGGCTTTCTCATTTACGGTACCATTCCGTCTGGACCGAAATGAAAAAAGCCACCACCTCTTTGCCGCGCAGGCGTACCTCCTCGCCAGCCGCGCCTAGCGTCACCGTCGTCGGCCTCGGCAACTGGGGAAGCTCGCTCGTCGCAGGCCTTTCGGCTGCCGGCATTCGCATCGATGAGGTCATCGTCCGCAGCAAGCCCCCGCGCAACCAGCGTGGCCTCACGCTCACCACGCTCGAAAACGCATCGCTCGAAGCACCAATCTTCTGGCTCTGTGTCCCCGATCGCGCTATCGCGGAAACCTCCGCCGCACTCACCGCACGTCTTGTGGAGTTGGATCGCCCTCTCAAAGGGCGAATCGTCATTCACTCCAGCGGCGCGCTCTCCATCGACGTCCTACACGCGGCCGCCACAGCAGGAGCGCAGGTAGCCAGTGTGGCGCCGGTCATGACCTTCCCCACGCGCAGGATCGTCCCGCTCGCTGGCGTCCCCTTTGCGGTAGAGGCCTCACCCGCCCTGCGCCCAAAGCTCTTCGCGCTAGTGCGCAAGCTCGGCGGCGCTCCCTTCCGCATCGACTCGCAGAACAAGGTTCTCTACCACGCATCCGCCGTTATGGCTTCGCCCCTGCTGCTCAGCGGATTGGTCGCCGCCCAGCAAGCCGCCATCCTTGCCGGCCTCAGTCCGGCTGCAGCGAGCCGGCTGCTTGCCCCCATGGCTGCTGCCACCATTCGCAATTTCGTCGCCCGCGGCTCCGCGAACAGCTTCAGCGGACCCATCGCCCGTGGCGACATTGCCACCGTGGAACTGCATCTTCGCGCCCTCCAGGGGCATCCGATGCTTGTACAGACATATCGCTCCCTGGCCTTGAATGCGCTCGAGTATCTGCCTTCTCGCAAACGGGAGGAAATTGCTCGGATCCTGAACCGGGCAGCTCGCAAGCCATTGAAGAAACAGCCGCCTGTGAGAGACTGAATCCTGCGTGCGGCCGTCTATGCGTTCAGGCAAAGTAGTTGTGGCAATGAGATCCTGTGGAAGAGAGACCGGCTTTGCAAACTGAGTGTTATCCCATCTCGATCCTGCCGCACACCAGCCGCCTCTTCCAGGATTACTGCGAGCGTCCGGAGCCCTTGTCACCGTTCTACGCGGCTGGCCCCCGCTCCAGTGCCTGGATGCGTTCCCCATCTTTCGGAACGCCCGCCTCACGCACTGAACTTGCTGACCTGCTCGCGGCCCAGAACACCCATCCCCTCGCCCTCGCCAATATCGAAAAAATCCGCAGCGGAGCAAATGTAGTTGTCACCGGCCAGCAGGTAGGCCTCTTCGGAGGCCCGCTCTACACGCTGCTCAAGGCCGCCACCGCCATCCGCAAGGCGCAGGACGCCACCGCGGCAGGCTTTCCCCACGTCCCCGTCTTCTGGCTCGCCACTGAGGATCATGACTTCGCCGAAGTCAATCACGTCACCTTGCCCGCACGCCGAGCCGTTGAGCGGCTCACTTACCAGGGCCCGCATGCCGCCAGCGTTCCGGTCGGCGGAATCGTCTTTGGCGAAGAGATCAAGCCTCTTCTCGACCAGGCCGAGTTCCTTCTCGCCGCCGGCATCGCTCAACTTCGCGCCAGCTACCGCCCCGGCCGCACCTTCGGCCAGGCATTCGGCGAGTGGATCGCCGCAGCCTTCGCCTCGCATGGACTCATCGTCCTCGATGCCTCCAGCCGCGAATTCCACGCCATGGGCTCCGGGATCCTGCGACAGGCCATCGAGCGCGCCGGCGAATTGCACGACGCCCTCACCGAGCGCGATCGCCTCCTCGCCGCCTCCGGATATCACTCCCAGGTTCTGGTCGCAGCCCAGTCCAGCCTCCTCTTTCTCATCGATGGCTCCACCGGCGCGCGTCAGGCTCTCAAGCGGCTGGCAGATGGCAAGTGGCAGGCCGGCCGGCAGACCTATACCAGCGACGACCTCCTCGCGATCCTCGCCGCGGAGCCCGAGCGCCTAAGCCCCAATGCGCATCTGCGCTCCATCTTTCAGGACGCCATTCTGCCCACCTCGGCGTATATCGGCGGCCCGGCGGAGGTCGCCTACTTCGCGCAATCGCAGGTACTCTACGAACTCATCCTCGGCCGCACCACCACAATCCTGCCGCGCCTGACCGCTACGCTCATTGAGCCATCCGTTGCCGATCTGATGCACCAGCACGGCCTCTCCCTTCCTGACTTGCTGCAATCACACTGTGGATGAGATTGCCCAGCGCCTCGGCGCGCGTTCCATGCCCGTGGAAGGTAAGCAAAAGCTGGCCTCCGCCGGCAATGCCCTCGACAGCGAACTCACCGCCCTCACCGGCTACATGCAGTCACTCGATGCCGGGCTGGGACGCTCGGCCGGCGTCGCCGCATCCAAGATGCGCTACCAGATGAACCGCCTGCGCCGCCTCGCCGCCAACTACCAGTTGCAGAAAGAAACCAGCCTGGCCCGCCACGCCGAGGCGCTGACCCTGGCCCTCTTCCCTGAACGACATCCGCAGGAACGCCTCATTGGCGCAGAGTACTTTCTGGCGCGCTACGGCCAGCCCCTCATCGACATGCTGGTCGCCGAAGCAGGCCAGGAATGTCCCGGCCATAAGGCTCTTTTCCTGTAATTCCGCTCGCCGCTGGCACACTGCCGGATGGGTGTCCTACAATAGCCCAGAAGCAATGCCAAACAAGCCATCCAACTCGTTCGATGTCACCTGCCCAGACTGTGGCGCCGTGCTCAAGATTGACGCCGAGACCCACGCCGTCCTCTCCCATACCCCGGCCCCGCGCAAGCGCACGTTCGAGGACTTCGAGACCGCTGCCAAGGCCATGCGCGATCAGGACGAGCGCAAGGAGAGCATCTTCCGGCAGGCTGTCGACGCGGAAAAGAACAAGGGCGACCTGATGGCAAAGAAGTTCGCAGAAGCTCTGCGCAAGGCGAAAGAAACTCCAGACGACGGCTCGAAACCCCTGCGCGACTTCGATCTCGATTAGAGCCTGTTATGAACTTTAGGGTAGTTGTCGCTGGGAGCCGGGTTTTTCTGATTCTAGGAGCGAGGAGTGAAGAACACCGGGTGTCTTCGAGTGACGAGCGACAACGAAGCGGGAAAAACCGGCCCCAGCCCTATGGGTTGCGAGCAGAAGTCGAGTGGACCTTGCCGAATTCCTTGACTGTTGCACCGCCGCAGCCTGGGGATCTCACCTCATCCAACTCGACCTCTTCTCTCAACGACAACTGGCTTAGAGTTCATAGCAGGCTCTAAGCGCATCCAACATCGCATGAACAACCGCACCGGAATTCAATTACTCAATTCACAGAAAAGCGAGTCCCTGATCCCCATGAGTCTCTCCACCTTGCCGAAGCAGATTGAAGCGCGCCTCCCCCGCTCCGCGAAGGATCTTCCCTGGGTACGTACCGTCGCCGTTGGGTCCCTCTTGACGGGCGTAATCCTGCTGTTGTCGGGAAAAAGAAAGGCTGGCGTCGCCGTCGCCGCAGCGGGAACCCTCTTTGCTCTCGCGGAGGAACCGGAGGCTGTGAAGCAGTGGTGGGATGGGATGCCCCGCTACGTCAAGAGCGCAAAGGAGCTTCTCGGCAAGGTCGAGGGTTTCGTCGAGCAGTTGGCTGAGCAGGGAGAAACGGTTCGCCGCATCATCCGCAAGTAGCAGGGATGCCGGCGCACGGCCGTGAGGGGACTACTCGAAGCCCAGCGTCTTGCGGCCCTCGGGCGAAATCCGCTCCGGGCCCCACTTCGGCTGCCAGACCACATTCACCTCGGTCTGGCTGATCTCGGGGATCCCCCCGAGACGATTGCGCACCTGCTCCACCATCATTGTGTGCGCCGGGCAGTGCGGGGTCGTCAGCGTCATCTGGATCGCAACCTTCTGCCGGGGAAACGCCGGAGTCGCGCTCTCATCAGCCTCCAGAGCCACGCCGTAGATCAACCCCAGGTCCACGATGTTTACCGGAACTTCAGGGTCGTAGCAGTCCTTCAACGCCGTCAGCACATCCGCTTCAGTCAATGCCATTGCCATGTCCTCATCGCCGCTCATCGCGGCAATCTCAATGCGTTCGTTCCACCAGGTATTTCGCCAGCGCCTTCAGCCCATCGGCGCGCTCGCCATACGGCGCCAGCTCTTCAAATGCAGAAGCAATCAGCTCAGCTGCGTCCTGCCGGGACTTCTCAATTCCATACACCGCAGGCCACGTCATCTTCTCGCTGGCCAGGTCCTTGCCCGCCGTCTTGCCCAGTTGCGCTGAGTCCTGCGTCATGTCCAGCACATCGTCGGCAATCTGGAACGCCAGCCCCGCCTTGCGGCCAAACTCGTGCAGTCGCTGCGCATCGTCCGCGCTCGCCCCGGCATAGATCCCGCCCGTCACCAGGCTCACGCGTATTAGCGCTCCCGTCTTCGCGCGATGGATCGCGTGCACCATCTCCGCCGTGGGCTTGTGATGCTCGCCTTCCAGGTCCAGCACCTGACCGCCAATCATGCCTTCCACCGTGCCCGTGGCCTGCGCAATCAGCCGGATAATCTCGATAGTCGCCGTCGCGGGACACTTCAGGCCAGCCAACGTCTCGTATGCCTGTGTCTGCAGCGCATCCCCTGCCAGGATCGCGATCGCCTCGCCATACACAACGTGGCATGTCGGCTTGCCCCGCCGCAGATCGTCGTTGTCCAGTGCCGGCAGATCGTCGTGGATCAGCGAGTAGGTATGCAGCATCTCGATCGCCGAACCCAGGTCCTCAACGCCCTCGGGCAACCTGCCTGCAATCGTTCGCGCCGCCTCCATGCACAACACCGGCCGCAGCCGCTTGCCGCCTGCAAATACGCTATGCCGCATGGCTCGGTGAATGGAGACCGGAACCTGGTCGGCGGAGGGCAGCAGACGCTCCAGCGCAATGTCCGTCAACCCTGCGCCGGACTCGATAATTTCCCTCACGTTCGCTTGCATTTCTTCAATCATACCTGAGTGGAGGGCTCTCTTTTCCGTTCCAGCAGCGCTACCGGCATCAGCACCAGCAGCGATGCAAACGTCGCAACCCTGCCCCAGATCGCATCCGGAGTAGGCCGCCACTTCACTTCAATCCGCGATGTTCCCGCGGGAATCGGCACCGCCATCAATCCGTCCCTGCGCCTCGGCCGCAGCGTGTGCTCGCTGGAGTTCACCAGCACCTGCCAGCCCGGATAATCCATCAGCCGCAGCACCGCGAAGCCCGCTTGCCCCGCCTTCACCTGAACCACCATGTGCTCGGATTGCCAGCGATCCACTCCAACCTCTCCGGCTAACTCATCGCCACCGCGCCGATACTCGGCATTCGCTTGCGAGGATTCCCCCGCCACTTGTCCATCGGCCGCAGCCAGCAATCGCAACTCGGGCAAGTGCTTCTCGATCGCGGAATTGTCCGCGCCCAAGGGCGTGTACTCGTCCGTGCCCTCAACTCCCGCGCCGGAGCGGAACGTCGCTACTTGCGTCGCCAGAGGGTCGTCTTCATCTTCGGGCTGATAAAACGCCACCATCCCCGCCACCACCATCGCTGCCAGGCAGCCAATCGCCGCTGCCCCCATCAACACTCGCGGCGGAAACTTTCTCTCGCCGCGAAGCGCGTACCCCGTCATCACCGCCATCACGACACTCTGCAGCAGCAGCCACCGCCACGGAAACTGCAGGAAGCGCATCTCCGGCGCAAATCGCCAGACAAATTCACTCCACTGCGTCAGCAGGTACAGAACAACAATGGTGATCGCTGTCGATGCAGCCAACAGCGGCCAACCATTTTTGTCGCTGCGTCGCTTCCGCCACGCCCACGCCAGCGCCATCGCCGATATCAGCAGCAAAACCACGGCGATCCACGATGCGGTCCGCAACACCGCCGAGTGAAAATCCCCTACTCCGCGCGCGAATAAAAAGCTGTCCTCCACCCGCATCTCCGGGCCCACAGCACGCGCAATCTCCACCCACCGACGCTCATGCGCAGCCGGAACCACGTAGAACGCTGCCAGTCCCAATCCCAGCACTCCGCCGAAGCCCGCGCGAATCAGCGGCCATGGCCCGCGCTCAAATCTCGCCGCCACTATCGCCACTCCCACCAGCGCATATCCGGCCATCACTCCCGCCGGAGCATTCGTAAGCCAGATCCCCGCAAACGCAATCGCCAGCGGCGCAATCGAACTCCGCCGCCGCAGTGCATACAGCACGATCAGTGGCATCCACGCGCCCGCCAGCAACTCGCCATACGCCGCGCGTTCATAAGCATTGAATAGGGCATACGGATTCACCGCGTAAACACAGGCCGCAAACGTCGCGGCCGTGGGAGGCATATACTCGCGCGCCAGTACCAGCAGGCTCACGCCGCAGCAAAACACCGCCAGCAGAGTGAAGAGAATTGGCGCGACCGTCCAACTCGTCAACGTGCCCAGCAGCGCGCCCAGCATCCACGATGCAGGCGGATAGAAGATGAATCGCGGTTCTCCCGCGCCGAAATTCGCACTCGCCGCCCAGTGTGGATACACCACGCCCTCATGCCAATGCCTGGCCGTCTCCATCCACGACAGCAGGTGAAAATCAAAGTCGTGGCCAAAGGAATTTCCTCGCACCATCAGCGGTACAACCGCAGCCAGTGCGCACGCGAAGATGCACCCCAGCGCCGGCAGATTTCCCGGCTGCACCTCCTGCGGCGGAGTGACCGTCTTCGGCTCAAAGTAAAGCAGCTTCATGGAGCCAGCCGCAGCGTGTGCTGTGTGGCTGCATCCACCGCAACATCGGAGAAGGGAAGTGCAAACGTAGTGCCCCCGTACCACGCACTCCATTGATCGCGATAATACGGGCTCAGCGGATTGCCCGATTCGCCCATCACGATATTTTCTGTCGACGCGTCCGGATCGCTCCAGTCCATCGTGAATCGCTGCGACGGACCAAAGCTGCGGCCCACCTGCTTCACCGTGGTCTTGCCGCCACTCTGTGGCTGCTCGCCTGTGCCTGTCCACCGCTTCACCCAGGGCAGCAGGCCGTAAAGCGGATGCTCAAGCTCGACCACATGAATCGATCCATACTTCCACTTCGCCAGGTCATGCGGAGCCTTCGCGTCCTCCAGACCCTTGCTCACCGCGGTCGTCAGCAACTCGTCCCAGTCCTTGTAATCCTTTGGGCAGCCATTGCGGCGGAGCGTGCATGATGATCTCCTCCTGCGCAAAGCTGCTCTCCGGCCACTCGTATACTCTCCACTCCGGCGCCCAGCTTCGGCTCCAGCAGCAGCGGCCAGAACTCCTCTCGCGCACTGCTCACAATCGCAGCCGGAGCCGAGTCGATCGCCATCGCTCCATCCCACGAGCGCATCAGATCAGCCGCCTGTCGCAACCGCGCGTCGGCCTTCGCCGAGTGATCAATCGCGTAGGCGAGGCGTTGCGCCATCTCCTGGTCAGCTTCGGAATAAATATCCGTCTGCAGCGTGAGCATGTCTTCGCGCTTCAATCCGTTTTTGCCCGCAAGCCACTTCCAGATGCGCTCGTTGCGATACGGCGATGCCCATCCCAGCGTCAACGGATATTGATAGCCATCCGGCGTGACGCGGGAATTCGCTGTCGCCAGCAAACCCAGCGCAGGATCAAGCGTCGACGGCAGTGCCTCAAACGGAACATATCCCGCCCACTCATGCTGTGTATCCGCTATGGGAACGCCCATCAGCCCGCCCGGTCGCATGGGTATCCGGCCCACCGCCTGGTAACCGATGTGCCCCTCCGCATCTGCGTACACCAGGTTCAGCGTCGGCCCCCACCACTTCGAAGCCGCCGCGCGAAACTCGCTCCAGTCCTTCGCCGCGTCCATGTCGTACAACGGAATCTCCACCGACGCCCCGTCGTACGCCACCCATCGCAGCGCCAGCGCGCGCTGCTCATGCGCAAGCATCGGGCTCACGATCGGCCCATGATTGGTCGACCGCACGTCCATTGTCACTGCGCCCCTGCCGCGCACCTGGATCGTCTCCTGTTGATGCTCCAGCGCGTGCCATCCATCGGGCGCCTGGTATTCGCCGCGATCATTCAGCGTCTCCACGTAGATGTCCTGCGTGTCGCCGTAGAGAGCCGTGATACCCCACGCATAGTGGTCATTGTGTCCCGCAACGATGAAGGGCACTCCGGGAATCGTGACTCCCGCAACGTGAAAATCTCCCGCCTTCAGGTCCGTCTCGTACCAGATGTTCGGGATGCCGAGATTCAGGTGCATATCGTTCGCCAGCAGCGGCTTTCCGCTCGCCGTATGCGTGCCCGCAATCACCCATTCATTCGATCCCGGCTGGCATGCCGCGCACCCCAGTTTCCCCAGCACCTGGCGCAGATGCAAAATGTCCTCAAGCGCAGTCTGCGATTCATCCAGCGGCACATCCGGAATATCCGGCTGCGGCTGCGTCAGGTCGGGCACAGCGGCCGTCGGCGGATGATCCCGCCACGAGCCCGTGGGATACAAATCCTTCACCATGTCCTGCGACAGTCTCGCCCCAATCGCTTCCCGGCCAAGCTTCTCCGTGAAGCGCTCGTCCAGCGTCTGCACCATGCTCAGGCCAATCACAATCGAGTCCGCTGTCCGCCACGGCCGTAGGCTTGTACGCCAGCACGCGGAATTCCGCCGGAAGATGCTCGCGATGGTCGTCGATATAGGCGTTCACGCCGCGCGAATACGCCTCGAAGTAGCGCCGCTCCTGCTCCGGCAGATTGGCGGCCATGCGCTCCGCTGTCGCGCGCATCTGCAGCAGCCTCTGCGCCTTGTCGTGCTCCAGCGTGGACCGCGCCCAGCAACTCCGACAACTCCCCCGCCGCATTCCGCCGCGCCATGTCCATCTGCCACAGGCGATCCTGCGCCGTCACGTAGCCCTGCGCCATCAGAAGGTCTTCCAGGCTCGCCGCCTCCAGGTGCGGCACTCCGTGTCCATCGCGACGCACCGTCACCGCCGCCTGCAGACCTCGCAGGCGCTCTGTCC
Organism: uncultured Acidobacteriaceae bacterium; assembly: GCA_963849505.1. GTDB lineage: Bacteria > Acidobacteriota > Terriglobia > Terriglobales > Acidobacteriaceae > JANXZS01. The sequence continues at coordinate 37,786 of CAWKHY010000007.1, forward strand.
CGTCAATCACAGGCAGCGAATCCCGCATCGCGTATCTCAGCCAGTAAGCCGCTCCAAACACCGACAACGCCACCGCCACCATCAGCAGGAGCAGCAGCCCGGTCACCACTTTCAGCCAGGGTCGAAGCCTTTTGCGGGAAGAATCCTTCAGCTCTGCGTCCATCATCCTCCTCGTTGCGGTTTCTCGAAATCCATCCGCAATCATGCCCATTGTCTCACTCGGTTGGTCTCTCCCGCCCGCTTGACTTCCCGCTCACTCCCGGCAATGCTAGTTGTTTCCTGTTTTAGGTTTCTCACGGATCGCCAAGGGAGTGTCGCGCATTGAAGGTTCGCGTCTTGTATCACGACAAGTGCTTTGATGGAGCCTGCTCGGCTTCGCTCTTCACCCGCTTCCATCGCGAGTGCATACGGCAGGACGACGAGTACGAATACCACGGCCTCGTCCATCGCGCCGGGGCCCTTTTTCAGGAAGGCGACTTTGCCGGCGACGAAAACGCCATTGTCGATTTCAAATATTCGCCCTCGCCGAAAATTACCTGGTGGTTCGATCATCATCTCAGCGCCTTCCTCACGCCCGCGGATCATGCAGCACTTTCTCGCTGGCCAGGCCGACGGCTCCTACGCAAGAACGCCATTTCTACGATCCCGATTACACCTCCTGCACCAACTTCCTCGCCGACATCGGCAAGAAATATTTCGACTTCAACACCGAGCCGATGAAGGACATGCTCAAGTGGGCCGACATCGTGGACGGCGCGCTCTATGAGAGCCCCAGGCTGCGGTGGAGATGGCCGAGCCCGCCATGAAGCTTACCCTGATCATCGAATCCACCGAGGACCCGACTCTTCATCCCCCGGCTCATTCCGCTGCTCACTTCGATGCCGTTGGCGACATCCTGGAGCAGCCGTTCGTGGCCGACCTGCTGCCGCCGCTGCTCAAGCGCCACCAGGCAGCGCTCGCCCTCATCCGCGAACGCTCCGAATGCATCGACGGAACCATCTACTTCGACATCTCGGATCATCCCACTCGAAGGCTTCAACAAGTTCATCCCCTACTACCTGCATCCTCAGGCCGTCTATTCCATCGGACTGTCCAAGTCGAGTTTCCGCACCAAGGTTGCCGTCGGCTCCAATCCCTGGACGAAGGTCGACCCCGCCACCATGGTGAATCTCGCTACGGTCTGCGAGCGCTACGGCGGCGGCGGACACGCACGCGTCGGCGCCATCAGCTTTCCGCCGGACAAGGCCGAAGTCGCCCGCGAAGCAGCAGCGGAGATCGTGGCTGAACTCCGTGCCCACAATCCGCAGCATGTGGTGAAAGGATAGCTAAGCCAGCACGCGGATCAGTAGCAGTGTCTGATCATCCAGCTGCCGGTACTTCGCGTGCACAGCAGCATGCATCCTCGCCGCCAGCGCCGGCAGCGGCTCGCTCTTGTTTGCCGCAAGCAGCGCTTCCAGCCGCTCCAGCCCAAACTCCTCGCCGCCCTTGTCTTCAGCCTCGAGAATCCCGTCCGTAGCCACCAGCAGGACGTCGCCCGCTTCCACGTCGATTCGATGCCCGCGATACGCAGGCCCCGCCAGCAGCCCAAGAGGAAGCTGCTGATCCTCGAGCTTCGTCACCGTGCCGTCCGCCGCGCGGTAGTGCAGCATCGCCGGCTGACCAGCAATCGCATATTCCACATACGGCCCGCGCACTACGCTGCCGCCAAAAATTCGCAGCGCCGTGCAGGTCGCGTACATGTGTGGCTCCTTCACCGCTGGCAGCACCGCCGCAAGCCGCTCAAACACTGCCTCCGGAGTGGGCAGATCAAAGAGCTGCGTGCGCACCGCCGTCTTCACCATCCCCATCAGGATGCCTGCCGGAAGCCCGTGCCCAGCAATGTCTGAAACATAGGCGAAGAGCGACGCATCGCTCAGCGTCACTACATCCACGATGTCGCCGCCAACCTTGTCACTCGGCGTGGAGATGCCGTAAATCTCTACCCATGCCGACGTCACATCGATTACCGGAACCAGCGTCTGCTGGATGCCGTGCGCCACCGCCAGCTCCGTCTGCGCGCGCAGTGCCTGCCTGCCCTCGCCCTGGATGAACAGCAGAAAAAACAGGCACGCCAGCATGCTCAGGTCCAGCGTCGCAATCGCCGCAATCCGCACGCCATGCTCGATAGACGGATGAATCAATGGCGCTCCCGTCACATGGATCGTCCAGCTCACCAGCCGCGAACCCACGATCCACATCACAACCGGAGCCCATAGGTATCGCGGTCTGCGGATGGTCACGAGAAAAATGAAAACCGCCATCATCCCGGTGAAGATAGACCACAGCAGTACCGTGATCAACGGCTTCTGCCCCAGCGACATCAGGTCGACAATGCAGCCAATAATGCCGAATACGCAGAACACAGCCAGCAGCAAATACGAAAGCCTGCGTAACGGCACCGTTCGCAGGTAGGCAAATCCCTGCCTCTGCGCCAGCGTTCCAAATTGGAAGTTGAAAGTCGTTCTAGGGGTCATGGTTTCTCGCGCCGCAGCTTCCCAAAAAAATCCATACTCAAATCAGCAAAGCTACTCGCCGCGGCTTGGCCACACAGGAGTGCGCTTCTCCAAAAATGCGCGCACACCCTCGCGAAAATCCTCCGTTGAGCGCTGCCGTGCGTTCCACTCGATCGCCTCTTCGATCTCCCGGTCCAGGCGCTCCTTTGCATGCGCGCTCAACATCTGCTTGATGGCTTTCATTGACTCGGGACTATTTCGTAACAGTACTTGCGCTAGACCATCCGCCTCGCGCATCAGGTCCTGATCCGCCACAATGCGCGTCACCAGTCCCATCTCCAGTGCCTCGGGAGCCTTGATGATTCGCCCGCTCAGCAGCAGATCGCGCGTGCGCTTCTCGCCTACCTGCCGCAGCAGGAACGACGCCACCACCGCCGGGATAAATCCGATGCGCACCTCGGTGTAGCCGAACTTCGCCTCCGGCACTGCCAGCGTAAAATCGCACATCGTCGCCAGCCCCATGCCGCCCGCGATCGCCGGACCGTTCACCGCCGCAATTGTAGGTTTGGGAAGATCGTAGAGCGTCCGCATCAGCCTCGCGATGCTCTCTGAATCGGCGCGGTGCTCCTCCGCCGTCTTCGCAGACATGCTCTGCAAATGCTCCAGGTCCAGCCCCGCGCAGAACGCCGATCCCGCTCCCGTCAGAATCACCACGCCAGACGCACCCGCCGCCGCAGCGTGCAGCGCCTCCGTCAGCTCCCGGATCAACTGCGTATTCAGCGCGTTCCGCTTCTCCGGGCGGTTCAACGTAATCGTCAGGATTCCGTGCGACTCTCGTGTGTGGATGGTGTCATATCGCGCCATGCGCATCCCTCTGTTCCGTTCTCAATAAGAGAATACGCACGCGCCGCCCGCAGCGAAAGTATTTGAGAGCAGCGCCCGGCCGCGCTTACTGCGTCGGCAATCCAAACTTCCTCTCGATGGCATGAGTAGCCTGCGTCAATCCCGACAGCGGCTGCAACTCCGGCAGCACCGCGCCCAGCCGCCTCAACTCAGCGATAGCCGTCTCCGTCGCCAGGTTGCCAACCAGCGTATCCAGCGCGAAAGGACAACCGCCCAGCCCACCCATTGCCATGTCCATGCGCCTGCATCCAGCCTTGTATGCCGCCGCAACTTTGGCCGCCGCGTCCTTGGGCCGCGCGTGCAGATGCACACCAATCTCCAGTTCGTGAAACTCCTCCAGCACCGCCTCCAGCAGTTCGGAAATCTCTCCCGGCGTTGCCAGCCCCACCGTATCCGCCAGCGAGATCTGGTGGATGCCCATATCCGCCAGCAGGTCGCATGCCGCGATCACTTCCTCCACATCCCACGGGTCTTCGTAAGGATTGCCGAAGGCCATTGACACGTACGCCACCACGTCCAGCCCCGCCTTGTACGCGGCCTGCCCAATCGCCTCCAGCTTGTCCAGCGACTCTTCCGTCGTCTGCTTCTGGTTGCGCCGCAGAAACTCCGGCGAAATCGAGTAGGGAAATCCCAGCGTATGCACGCGCTCCGTCGCAATCGCACGCTCCGCGCCCTTCTCGTTCACCACGATGCCGATAATCTCCACGTCCTCAGGCGCATCCAGAAACTCCAGCACCTGCTCTGAGTCCGCCATCTGCGGCACTGCCGCCGGAGACACAAACGACACCGCATCGATGTGCCGAAAGCCCGCATCCACCAGCAACCGCAGATACTCGGCCTTCGCCGCCGGGGGGATCAGCTTCGGCAATCCCTGCCACGCATCGCGCGGACACTCGATGATCTTCACATCCTTCTTCATCGCACCCGTTCCATTCGTTCCACTGTAACTTCGCGGTTCTCCTCTGACGCAACCATCATGTAAAACTCGTCGTGGCTGGAGTGATCATCGCCCCGCCAGTCAGAGTACATCAGCCGCAATCCCACCACCGTCTCCTCGCATGGCATGCGCTCATAGCGCTCCATGAAGAGGCGACCACGAAACGCCAGCGCAATCAATTCCTCGGTTATCGGAAAGGAGCGCAACTCATTCGGCGGCACCACGAAACCCACCACGGGCCTCGAAATCAAATGCTCTCCTCCTCGCGCACCCACACCATGTAGCTCGACAGCCGCATCGAACGCTCGCCATCGTTCCACACATCCACCGCATACAGAGGCCAGTTCATCGTGTCGTAGTAAAAGCTGCTCTGCGACGATTCCTTCTTGTAGCGCGATGCCATGTCCTTGCGATACGTCACCGTCTTGTCCCGCACCTTCACCGCGGGATCAAGCGCCTGCTTCACCAGCCAGAATCGCGGCTTCACCGTCATGCGCATCTGCCACTGCTCGCGCTGCAACTGGATCGCAGCCTCCGCCGCCGCCAGCGACTGCCGCGTGAAGTGAACGTAAAACAGCGTTACCATCGCCGTCGTAATCGCCGCAAAGAAGCTCAGCAGGCTGCCAAACGCCTCGGCGTGAACATCCCCATGCTTCCGCCACTCAAATAGAAAACTTGCCGTCAGCAGCGCCACCGCGAAGATCAGCGCTCCCACCAGAAAGCGTATCCGGATCCGCGTTATTCCTGAGCCCCCTGGATTGCTCTCCCCGGCCATCGCCATGCCCTTCCTGCCGACGCTTCGCCCGAACAGGCCCAGCCTGCCGGCCCCACGCGAAAGCGCAACCGAACACGATACACCGCCAGCCCCGGCCTTGCCGATGCACTTTCGATGTAGGTTTTCTTGGATGTGGATTTACCGGGCCAGGCTATCCAGCGCCCACAGCACGGCCCACCCCGCCAAGATGCAGCCCCAGCACCACCAGCAGCGCCACCCACCACGCCTTCCAGCGCATCAGCAGCATCACCGACAGGCCATAAAGAGGGAACTGCAGGTACATCATCGCCTGCGATACCACGTCCGTCAGCGACTCGCGCAGCCCGAAGACATGCTCCGCAGGAAGCAGCGCAAAGGGGTACAGCATCCGCAGCGCCGCCGGTCCCGTCAGCGCCAGGATCCCCGCCGCCCGCACCGTAAACGGCGTAACCACAATGCCCAGCAACACCGGCCACCAGGCCAGCCAGTTCACTTGTTTCTTCTTCTTGCGCGATCTCTTCTTAGCAGCCGGACTCATACCTCAAGAATATCCGTCGCCCTCTTCCCGGGGAGATAGCAAAGCAGTGTCCTGCCGGTGGATTCGGCTCCGCCAGATCGCATTTGCGCTTCTGCCGTTATTGGCCGTACATTCGAGACTACTTTTCACGCGCAGAGAGTTTCAAGGAACGAGGCAAGACGATGGCCGACGAAACCGAACCGAAGAAAACCATGAAGCAGAAGGCTGCACACGAAGGCAAGGAACTACTCATCCTCTTCGTCTACCTGGGCTTCTTTTTCTGCGCGCTCGTCACCTACAAAACGCTCCTGCTCAAGGGATATGAGAACGTCTCACTCGACTACGGCTTTGCTCTCATCAACGCCCTCGTGATTGCAAAGGTCATTCTCATGGGAGACTTCGTCAAGGCCGTCCACAAGTATGAAAGCCGACCGCTCATCCTCTCGGTCTTCTACAAAGCTTTCCTGTATGGCTTGCTCGTCTTCGCCTTCCACATCGTCGAGGAGTTGGTCAAAGAGTTCATCCACCACGGCGACATCGGCAAAGCTTTCCACGAAGTGCAGCTCGATCAGACAGCGATCCGCTGCCTCATCATCTTCTGCACCTTCCTCTCCCTCTTCGGCTTCAGAGAACTCCGCCGCGCCATCGGCGAAGAAGAATTCCACAACATGGTCCTGCGCACCAGCGGCTCCGCGAAAGCGAAGCCTTAGATCTACTGGCCCGCGAGACGGCGGAGAAATGTGGGAATGTCTCGCGCTCCTTGCGTCACTAGCCACGATCTCTACTGCGCTCACTCTGAATGCGGTAGAGAATCATGTATGCACCCACTGGCCAGAAGAGCACCGTGAGTGAAGTCAGGTCTTCACGCTTATGACCCATCCCCGGGTTTTGTGCCAGCGCATCGAAAGCATCGAACAGTCTTGCAACCCAGTGGTCTGCGGCATCGACACTATCGTCAGCAATGTAATCCCAGATCGCTTCCAGATCCTGCTCGGCCCCACTACCCAAAACGTACTTTCTCACGCGCTGATCTTTCGCCGCTCCGTGGACCTTCTTTGCAGGCGTCTGGCGCACTTCGGCAGGATCGACACTCTTCGCCGTTGTCCAGCGCCGCCAGTCGCTGGCTCAATTCCTGATGAAAAGCTGCAAGCTGCGCTGCTCGAGCCTGCTCATGCTCTTCCAGTAGCCGTAACGCCTCGCGCACAACTTCGCTGGCCGAGTTGTAGCGGCCGGATTCAACCTTATCCGCGACAAACTTCTCCAGCTCGGGAGTCAGGGAAACATTCATGGGCGTATCTCCTGCCTCGATGCTCCAATTTATAACAGGCTTTGTCAATCTTTGACATTACTGCACCGCCACTGCCTTAGCATCTCCCCCTTCTCTACGCGGGATCTATTGCGCCGTCCCGGGCGTCACTCCGCCCGAACCACATCGGCATTCGCGGGCGCAGATGGATCAATCCCGAAATCGTAGATGACTGGCGAAAACAGGTTCTGACCTTTCGGCAGCGGCACAACCCCATACTCTCCGGGTACAAGCGCTTCTTTAGGCGTGATCTTCAGCCAATGACTATCCCCGATTTGCTCGGCGGCAGCTTCAACCCTGCCCTCGGACCGCGCCGCCTTGCCCGTCAGCTGCGTAAACTCCACGGTGCTCACTAGGCGCTTATCTCCCTCGACTCGGAGTTTGACCACGGCAAACTCGATATGGGTGACTGCATTTGTATCCGGCGAGGATTCTTCATCGCCTTCATAAATGCTTCGGCAGTAGATCACGGGATGAGTTGTGTGCAGCCGAACGGCAGCGGAAACACCCTTCACCTCGATCGTCTTCGTTTGCTTGAAAACGAACGGGACCACCGAACCTTTCAGCAGATTGGAGGCGGTGTGATTGTTCACCCCAGTTTGATCGTATTTCAGATGGACCAGCTGATCTTTCGATTCAAACTGGTCCAGAGCCCAGACCGTGCCTTTAGTCGGCAGATAGAGGCCGGGAGCAATCTGCAGCCCAGATCCCTTTTGAGCGTGCCCCGGTACAACGACGTCGTTGCTCTCATCGGCCACACCATAGTCGGTAGTGCGTTCGGTCTGATGTTTCAGGTGAGGCCGATCCGCGCTGGTATCAGCATCCGGACTTGAGGACGATGCGGCTGCTGAGGTCTGTGCTCCGCCATAACATGGATTCAAAAAACAACAGAGGATTGTGCCGGCGAGGATGTAGGATCGGAAAGTTTTCTGGAGCAGAAACCTGGCCTGGGGGTCGTTCATCCGACAAATGATATGTCGAACTCAGATGCTCGCCAAGTATTGAGATAGACAATCGGCAGAGCACTCCCAAGTCTCGATTTTCGGGATTCCACCTCAAGTCTGCATAACCCCCACATTAAACTTCGCCACCTCAGGATTCAGCGCCACCGCCTCAAGCGCCACCATCAGCGTCTCCCGCGTCTTTGCCGGATCAAGGATCGCGTCCACCCACAACCGCGCCGCCGCGTACCGGCAATCCGTCTGCTCCTCGTACGCCGCCTTGATCGACTCCACCACCTGCTGCTTCTCCTCGTCGCTCAGGTGCTTGCCGCCGCGCTCCATCTGCTGGATCCGGATCTCCACCAGCGTCGACGCCGCCGACGCGCCGCTCATCACCGCGTAGCGCGCCGTCGGCCAGGCAAAGACAAATCGCGGATCGTACGCCTTGCCGCACATCGCGTAGTTTCCCGCCCCAAACGAGCCGCCAACAATCACCGTGATCTTCGGCACCGTGGAGTTCGCCACCGCGCTCACCATCTTCGCTCCGGCGCGAATAATTCCGCTCCACTCCGCGTCGCGCCCCACCATGAAGCCGTTCACGTCGTGGATAAAAATCAGCGGAATCAGGTTCTGGTTGCAGTCCATGATGAAGCGCGCCGCCTTCTCGGCGCTCTCCGCGTAGATCACCCCGCCAAACTCGGTGCGCTTTTCGCCCGTATGCGAAATCTGCGGCTGGTGCTGCTTCTGGTTCGCCACAATGCCCACGGCATAGCCGCCAATGCGCGCATAGCCGCACAGCAGCGTCCGCCCATACTCCGGCTTGTACTCGTCAAACTCCGATCGATCCACCACCCGCGCGATCAGCTCCTGCATGTCGTAGGCGCTCTGCTTCGCCGGGTCAGGATCGAGCAGCGCATACAGCCCCTCTGCCGAATACTTCGGCTTATCCCGCTCCGCGTCGTACTCCGCGCGGTCAAACGGAGCCCGCTGCCGCTGCCCCAGCTTTCCCACCAGCGACCGCAGCCGCGCCAGGCACAGATGGTCGTTCGGCTCCTTGAAGTCCACTGTCCCGGAGATCTCGGCGTGCATCGCCGCCCCGCCCAGCTCTTCGGCGGTGTATTTCTGCCCAATCGCCGCCTGCACCAGCGCCGGACCAGCCAGAAACAGCCCGCTGCCCTCGGTCATCAGCACGTGGTCGGTCATCACCGGCAAATACGCGCCCGCCGGCGACGCACATCCCCATAATCGCCGTGATCTGCGGAATCCCCATCGCCGACATCACCGCGTTATTGCGGAAGATCCGCCCGAAATCGTCCTGATCGGGGAAGACATCCTCCTGCAGCGGCAGGAAATATACCCGAAGAATCAACCAGATACAGCGTCGGAATGCGGTTCTCCATGGCGATTGTCTGCGCCCGGATCACCTTTTTCGCCGTCATCGGGAAGAAGGCTCCAGCCTTCACCGTGGCGTCGTTGGCGATAATCATCACCAGCCGCCCCGCAACGCGTCCCAGGCCCGCTACAACCCCGGCACAGGCCGCTCCACCCCACTCCTCATACATGCCAAATGCAGCAAATAGCCCCAGCTCCAGCAGCTCCGTTCCCGGGTCCAGCAGCAGCGCCAGCCGCTCCCGCGCCGTCAGCCGATTCTTCGCCGTGCTGGCTGGCGGTAGCTTTCTCACCACCCCCCAAAAAAATATTCTCCTGCTGCTGGCCAATTGCTGCCACGAGGTCTAGCATTCCGGAGGCGTTGGAACGCGAGCGCGGGCTGGAAACGTCCAGCTTCGATTGCAAAACGTTCTCGACCCTCACCGGGTCTAAATCAGCAGCACGGGACGAGTTGGCAGGGATCTTTATGGGCTTTTCAGTTTTTTCGGTCATGCAGTCGCGCCTCAAAACCCGTCAGCATAGCACCGAATGGTCATTGCATGCCTTGTTTCCGCGCTCTATTGTCACCCGGCGATACAAAATCGCACGTTGTGCGGAGGTTGCACTTGCAAATTAGGGAAGTACAGAACTTGCAGAACAAGACAGTTGTGCTGAGGCTGACCGATGGTGAGCAGGCAATTGTGAAGGTCAACTCGGTGGATGTGGAATACGAGGACATCATCGTAGACGTCCTCGAAACCAACATGCCCGGAGCCTATCCTCAGTTCCGGCCCGATACCAGCTTCATGATCAAGGCTGCAGACATCATCTCCGCGAGCGAGATCCTGCGAGTCTAAATCGAAGCCGCATATCACTGAAGGAATGGCCGCCGGGCATGCCTCCCGGCGGCCTTCTTTCGGCACCCAGCCCTTAGCTCAATGCGCCGTCGCTGCCTTCCAGCCCCAGCTCCTTCGCGCTCGCCTGCATTGCCGCGATGCAGAACGCGATGTGAGCGTCCAGCTCTACCCCGAGCTCAGCCGCCCCTTTCGTAATGTCCTCGCGATTCACTCCGCGCGCGAAAGCCTTGTCTTTCATCTTCTTGCGCACCCCGGCCACCTCCACGTCATGAATCGACTTGGTCGGCTTTACCAGGGAACAGGCCGTCAACAGCCCGGCCAGCTCGTCGCAGGCAAAGAGCGTCTTCGCCAGGTGAGTCTCACGCGGAACCCCGGAATACTCGGCGTGGCCCAAAATAGCCGTCCGCATCTCCTCCGGCCAACCCTGCTCCGTCAGGATCCGGTTGCCCACGAAGGGATGCTCCTCCATCGAGGGATACTTTTCGTAGTCAAAGTCGTGCAGCAGCGCCGTCATCGAATAAGCTTCGACCCGTTCCGCCGCCTCCTGCCCCGCCAGTCCATCGACCTCCGCCGCCCGCTCGCCGTAGGCGCGCACACAGGCCTCCACCGCCAAAGCATGCTTCAGCAGGCTCTCTGACTGCGTATATTCCTTCAGCAAGTTCCAGGCTCTCTCGCGCGTATAGCTTTCCGTAACCATATCCCTCCGGGTTTTCTTGGGAGTTGTACGGGTATTTTCGATATTTTCCCCGTCGACTCACAGTTTTCACTTGACAACAAAGGTACGGTGCCCTGAGAGTTAACAAGAATTGGTGGTGACTCGGGCTTACAATGCCCCCATCGCCACGGACCGTCCGCTCTGGCGCTCCGCTACAACTTATGGCAACTACCTTAGCCCCCATCGAGGCCCGCGAGGTTCTTCGTTGCGATCACTGCAGCCTGGTGCAGTTCAGGACATCGAACTCACTCTGCCGTCGGTGCCACAAACCACTTGAGATGGAAGAAGCTCCCGTTAAGGCGCCTCAACTGGTCGTCGCCAGCCATGAGGCTCCTGAAGATGACGGAGTGCCTCAGGTTGCCCGCGCTGTTCGCGATATTCGCCGCAGCCGCAGCCTGAGCCAACGTCAGCTCGCGGGACGAATGCAGGTTCCCCGCACCTACATCTCCAAGATTGAGAATGCCAAGGCTTGCCCCACCCTCTCCTCTCTCCAGAGGCTCGCCGACGCACTCGAAGTCAATATCTGTGACCTGCTGCGCGATAGCCGCAGCAGGCGCCAGGAAGAAACCGAGTCCATCTTCGCCGATCCTTTCCTCGCGGAACTGGCCTCCTATGCTTCCCAGTTGGATGCTATGCAGCGCTCCGTTTTCCTGAGCCAGGTGCGCGACATGGCTACCGGCCGGAATCGCCGCCTGGCATAGTTCTGCCGCCTGCTCCATCCCCCGGGGCGGTCCGGGGTGGAGTGAAAAGGCACCCTCGCGCCATCGAGCCGATACAGGTTCGATGGCGCAAAACATTGCGCTGTTTGCTGCATGAAACCGCCTGTGCTACGGTCGATGCTGAAGAGGACGTCCTTGCCATCCCCTCCCATCAACGTGGATCTGTTGACGCCGGAAGAACGAGCGGTCCTCGCTCGCCTCGACGTTGCGCGCCTGCCCCGCCATGTTGCCATCATCATGGACGGCAATGGACGCTGGGCAGGGAAGCGAAGCCTAAAACGATTCCTCGGTCACCAGCAGGGAGCGGAAGCGGTCCAGTACGTCGTCGAAACCGCCGCCCGACTCCACATTCCCTGGATCACCCTCTACGCCTTCTCGCTGGAAAATAATCTGCGCCGCCCCAAAACGGAAGTGAACTTCCTCATGCGGCTGCTGCGCACATACCTCGATAACAATGTCCGCCGCATGACCGACAACAATATCCGCCTGCGCTACATCGGCCGCATCCACGAGCTGCCAGCCGAGGTGCAGGAAAAAATGCGCTGGGCCGAAAATGCCACCGCCGCCAACACGGGAACCGTCCTCACCCTCGCTCTCAACTATGGCGGCCGCTCAGAGATTGTCGATGCCTTTCGCGGACTCTACGCAGAGTTGAAGCAGAAGCACCTCGGCCCGGGTCACATCACCGAAGAGGACATCCACCGCCACCTCTATACCGCGCACATGCCCGATCCTGACCTGCTCATCCGCACCTCTGGCGAGATGCGCATCTCCAACTACCTGCTTTGGCAGATTGCCTACACTGAGATCTTCGTCACCGATCGCCTCTGGCCCGACTTCCGCGGAGTCCACCTGCTCGAAGCCATCGAAGATTACCAGCGCCGCGAACGCCGCTACGGCGGGCTCAGCGACAACACCGATTCAGAGAACATCGCCGAACAACCCGTCAACGCCGTCGCCCCCTAAGCCCCGCCAGCCTTACGGCATCACCGGAACCATCTGCGGCGCAATCAGCTTCACACCCGGCGTCTCCATTTTCAGCTTCATCTGCACTAGGCCCTTGTTGGGCTTGGCGACCGACTTGAAGCGAAGAGCGTACTGGTTGTTCATAATCTGGCTCAAATCATTCAGAAACGGAACCACCGACACAGGATTCCCCGTGCCGGAATACAGGCACTTCCCGCCCGTCTCCTGCGAAACCTGGACCAGGTAGTTCTGTCCGCCGTTGCTCGCCACCTGGTCGTAGCTCAGCGCCCCCGTCCCGCGATAGTAGAGCGTGTAGACCAAAATCTGAGCCCTCTGCGCGTCGGCGATTGCCTTGGTCACATACGGATTATCGGCGTTGAAAGCAATGTCCCCGTAGCGGTCGATTCCATCTGTGATCATCAGGACCTCGCGCCGCGCGGTCGGCGTTTCTGCCGGCCACTGCTGCGAGATCGACGATAGCGTGAAATATGGGCTGCCCCCGCCGCGGATGCTCTGCGGCAATCGCAGCGCCTTCGCTGCCAGCCCGTGGTCCCGGGTGAAGGGCTGTGCCATCACCGTCTGACCGTTTGACATGTAGCCAACCGCCACCTGCACTGCCGACGGCAGCGCCAGTACGAATGTCTTTATGTCTTCCATCTGGTTGGCCAATCCACCCGCAGACGAGTCGTCGATCAGCAGCAGCAACTGCATCCCGGCATGCTCCCCCGTCAGCGGCGCCCACAGCGTGATCGGCGCCCGCTTGCCATTCTCAAATACCAGCACGTTGTCCTGCAGTATCGGATCCGCATTCCCCGCCTTGCGCTGAACTGTCACTACCGCGCTGCCCGTCTGTGCGTAAACCTGCACCGCAAATGCGATCGCCAAACCAAAAACTACTCCCCTAGCAAACTTCATTCCCTGCGGCATGCAATACACTCTCCCGGGCAATTACTGGCCTGCGTCTTCATAACAGAACGGGGGCCGCGTAGCAAATCCCGTCAGCCCCTGTCGGCCCTCCTCAAATGTTTTAGCTCCCGCGCCTAAATCCAACAAAAGAAGCCATCCCTGCAACTCTCCGTGTATCCTTCACAAGGAATGAAGAGAATCGTAACTGCGGCAATTCTCGTACCCCTGGTGCTGCTCGTAATCTTCCTGCAGGGCCCCCGCTTCGTGTGGCTTTTGCCCACGCTCACAGCCGTCGTCGCCGGCCTCGCCGCGTGGGAGTTCCTCGGCCTCGCCAACGCCAGCGGAGCCCACACGCCCCGCGTCCTGGTCATCGTCGCCATGGCCGTACTCATGTTCATCAGCCTGGTCCACCCGGATCGCGTAGCGCCCACCATCAGCGCCCTCAGCATCGCCATCTTCGCCTTCTGCGCCTTCCGCGGACCCCTCGACACCGTACTCGCCGACGTCTCTTCCTCCGTCTTCTGCCTCGTCTACATCGGACTCTCCATGGCTACTCTCCCCTGGCTGGCCGCGCAGGAAAATGGCCCCTCGCTGCTAACCTTCCTGTTTTGTGTGGTTTGGGCGGGAGACGTCGCAGGCCTCTACATCGGCCGCAGCTTCGGACGCCACAAGCTCGCCCCCAAGCTCAGCCCCAATAAGACATGGGAAGGCACCATCGCTTCCATTATCGGAAGCGTGCTCATCACATTGGTCCTGACGTTTATCGCCGAGTTGCTATCGCGTCGCGGAAGCAGCCTCCTGGCCTATCCCGGCTCCATCTTCCGCTGGATCTTCCTCGCCATCATCCTCAACATCGCCGCTCAGATCGGCGACCTGGCTGAGTCCGCCATCAAGCGCGGCGCAGGAGTCAAGGATTCAGGCACCCTGCTCCCCGGTCACGGAGGCATGCTCGACCGCATCGACGCCCTGCTTCTCGCCGCCCCAGTCCTCTGGTACGCCCAGCTGGTCCAATCTCCTTTTTAAAGCACTCAGCAGCGTCCTACCACCACGCCTCCATCTGGACTCCCCACGTCCAGCCTTCGTTGCTGGTGGCGTAGTCAGGCCCGCCTACCTTCCCAACAAATCCGTTCCCCCAGTGCGCATACGTCACGAAGCCCCGCAACGTGGGCCGCGTCATAAATCCAGGCCCCAGCGAAAGCTGCGGAGCCACCGTGATCTTGTAGAGATAGTCGCTGACGTTGGTGTCTTTATCGTCCGTCCAATCCACGAACGGTTCGAAGGCTAGGCTGGCATATTTGTTGAAGTTCCACTGCGGCCGGACACCCGCCGAGAACCAATACTGCATGCCACCGTATTGCTTGTAATCCGTCGCCTGGTAAAGCACCACGGGACTGATCGCGAAATGATCCCCCGTCTCAAATATCAAATTGTCCGCAACCCTGAACCGGTACGACCCCGCTGCACTTGGCCGAATAAAAGTCTCGCCATCCGCGACAAACGTTTCAAAGCCCGACGTGAATGTCAGCGCTGGCCCACGCCCATACTGAATGTAAAACTTGTTCAGATTGCTATCACCCAGCCACTTGTCCTTCGTGTGGATGAACGTCAGCGAGACACCCGTATCGTTGGGAGCAGTCAGCCCATTCTGATCCTTACCCGACGTCGCGCGTGACACATCAAAGGCAAGCTCCCCCGTCCCGCGAAGAAGCTTGAAGTCATACAAGCGAAAATCAAAATTCGTCTTGTTGAAGCCCGCCTTGTTCACCGCGTCCGGCTGCGGAACATCGCTGAATGCGCTCTGCGATCCCAGCCCGATCCACGCCGCCGCAACTTTCCCAATCGGCGTCTGGATCCCTTCAACACCGCCACCTCCGCCGCTCATATTGATCAGGAAAAAGTCGTCGATATAAACGTCATGCCGGCGATAGAACCGGTTTCCCGCCCATAAACTCATCGTGGGCTGACTCACGCTGAGGTTGCCAATCGCCGCCCACGCTTCGGCCAGTCCAAACTGTGTCGAGCCCGGCTGTACATAGTTGCTGTACGGGTTGTACATCGAAATACGCGTCTGGAAGCGACCCACCGGCTGCGACGAGGCCTGGCCGGCCCCTGCACCCCGCGTCAGCGAAAATGCTCCCGGCAAATAGAAATTCTTGCCGATGATCACCTCACCGTAGTTCTCAGCCTCGTTGCCTAAACGTCCCTTCGCCAGCGCGCCCGGCGCCTGGAACGCCACCTGCGGCCCGCCCACATCGTCGCGCCCATAGCCCGATCGGAAGTACCCTGAGATGTCCACGTATTCGCGCAACACCTTCTCCATGCGCTCCCGCACTTCCGCGTTCTCCTGCGACGCCAGCGCAAGCCCGATCGAATCCGTCGGCTGCTGGAAGCCCTGCTGCACCTCGACCTCCTCCGCCACAGCCGCCGATTTCTCCGCGCCGGCACTCGTACTGGCTTGAGGCACCACCTTCGTAGCCGGTGCGAGCGAAGCCGTAGCCACAACAGAAGCATTGGGATCAGAGTTGGCATTCTCCAGCTTCGTCAGCCGCGCTTCCAGCCGATTGATGCGCTGCTCATAATCGTGCTTCAGCTGCTCCATCTCCTGCCGCACCTGCTCCACCTCAGTTGCGTTCGGCGCCTGGGCCCTCGCATCGTGAGCGTGGAAGACGAAAAAAGTGGCCAACCCAACCAGCATGTTTCTGCAGCGCATCCGTAGCCTCCTGCAACCGCTAAACGCCAAATTTCTGGATCGTTCTTTGTCTCACTTCCACCGCCCTTCGTCTAGTGTCCGCCGAGGAACATCACCACCAGCCCGCCCAGTCCCCGTCGCCGTTTTAGACCACGGAGCACCCCGCCATCGTGGTAGTCTCAAAGGGTGCAGCAGCCTTTCCAGCGCCGCTGCTTTTCAGTGAAAAGCCCAGTCAAGCAAGTCGCGATTCTTGGCTCCACCGGCTCCATCGGTACGAGCACCCTCTCCATCATCGAAAGCTATCCTGAGCGCTTTGCCGTGGCTTCTCTTGCCGCTGGCCGCAACGTCGAGGCTGCCTTCGCGCAGTGCGTCCGCTGGCGCCCTCGCATCGTCTCCATGGCCAACGAGATCGCCGCTGCTCAGCTTTCCGCCCAGCTCAAGGCCGCCGGAGTACACCGGCATAGAGGTCGTTCACGGCACCGAGGGAACCGTCCGCGTCGCCACCCTGCCCGAGGTCGATTTCGTCGTCTCCGCCATCGTGGGCGTTGCCGGACTCGAGGCCACCTACGCCGCCGTCCTCGCCGGAAAGCCCATCGGCCTGGCAAACAAGGAATGCATGGTGGCGGCGGGCGAAATCCTCACCCGCGCAGCCCGTGCCAACAAGGTGCCGCTGCTGCCCATCGATTCTGAGCACAATGCCATCCACCAGTGCATGCGCGGAGGCACCAAGGACGAAGTCCGCCGCATCTGGCTCACGGCCTCAGGCGGCCCATTTCGCGACCTGCCCCTGCGACCGACTTCGAGCACATCACCGTCGAGCAGGCCCTCAAGCACCCCACCTGGGTCATGGGGCGCCGCATCACCATCGATTCTGCCACTATGTTGAACAAGGGGCTGGAAATTATTGAGGCCTGCCGGCTCTTCGATTTGCCGCCGTCCGCCGTCAAAGTCACCGTCCATCCGCAGTCCACGGTTCACTCGCTGGTGGAGTACATCGACGGCAGCATCCTGGCCCAGATTTCAGTCACCGACATGCGCCTGCCGATTCTTTACGCCCTTAGCTATCCGGAGCGCATCGAATCTGAGTTGACCTTTGATATGGCTGCCCTGGGACATCTCGACTTTGAGCAGCCGGACTTCGAACGTTTCCCTTGTCTTCGCCTCGCCTACGAAGCGGCCGAGATCGGCGGAGCACACTGCATCGCCCTGAACGCCGCCGACGAAGTTGCAGTCGCATGCATTCCTCGAAAGACGCATCTCTTTCATGGGCATTCCGCGTACAATCGAAGCTGTGCTTGCGGCAACGCCAGAGCGTCATCCGGCGTCGATTCAGGAAGTGCTTCGAACTTGACCAGGAGGCCCGCCGAATTGCCGGCAGCATCCTCGCAGCAGCAGGGGCCGCTGTCTCCCCGCTCTGTTAAACCAGGCTTCCCTTTGAATACAGGTTCAGTCTAAAACTTATGCCCTTCGCTCTCACTGCTACGCTCTCGATGCTTGTGGTCCTCGGCATCATGGTCATCGTCCACGAGTTCGGCCACTTCGCCGTTGCAAAACTTTGCGGCGTCCGCGTCGAGGTCTTCTCCGTCGGCTTCGGAAAGCGCATCTGGGGCTTCAAGCGCGGCGATACCGACTACCGCATCAGCCTGCTGCCCCTCGGCGGCTACGTTAAGATGACGGGCGAGAATCCAAACGAAGAGCACACCGGCGATCCCGGCGAATTTACTGCGCACCCGCGCTGGCAGCGCATCCTCATCGGCCTTGCAGGTCCGGCGGCAAACTTCATCCTCGCCTTCGCGCTCATGACCGGCTTTTACATGATGCACGACGAGGTCCTGCTCTACCCCACGCAGCCCGCCATTACTGACTTTGTTCCCAACGACACTCCCGCTGCTCGCGCCGGAATTCAGACTGGCGACCGCATCGTCCTCTTTGACAACGTGCCGAATCCCACCTGGCAGCAGGTTCGCGATCCGCGCCCTCATCAACATCAACCAGAGCGTCTCCCTGGTGGTCGATCGCAACGGCACGCAGATTCCTCTCGATCTCCGCATTCAGGACAACGCCAAGACCGAAGACTTCGACATGCCCGACCTCGGGCTGCTTCCCCGCGTTCAGGAAACTCCGCTCATCGTCAAGGCAGTCGAGCCCAACATGCCCGCCCTGCGCGCTGGCCTTCAGGCCGACGACAAGATCCTTGCGGTTAACGGACTTGAACTGCACTCGGTCTTCGCCGTATTGGCCTACCTGCAGCAGGAGTCGGGCAAGCCCGTCGATCTCAAGATCGAACGCGCCGGCAAAACCATGGACCTGAACCTCGTCCCGCAGAAAGCTGGAGACGGCGGCGGCCACACTCTCTACCGCCTGGGATTTGAGCCGGTTCCTCCGCCCTTCAAGGTCCAGCAGCTATCTCTCCCGGCTGCAGTCCGCCAGTCCGTCAAGTTCAACGTGCATAGCTCGGGGTTGATCCTCGAAGTGCTCAAGCGCCTGGTCACGCGGCACATTGCGATGGAGAACCTCAGCGGTCCCATCGGTATCGCTCGTCAAACCGGACTCGCAGTTCAGATGCCCGGATGGCAGCCCATCATCGGCACCATGGCGGTCATCAGCCTCAACCTCGGCATCTTCAACCTGCTGCCCATTCCCATTCTCGACGGTGGCTTGATTCTGCTGCTGCTCATCGAGGGCACCATCCGCCGCGACATCAACCAGGAATTCAAGGAGAGGATCTACCAGGTGGCCTTCGTCGCGCTGGTCCTCTTCTTCGTCTTCGTCATGTTCAACGACTTCGCCAAGCTACCCATATTCACCAAGCTCCGGCCGTAGCAGGCAAAGTCCCGAACTGACAACGGTCTGCGCTTAGCGCAGGCCGTTTCTATTTGCTCACGGCTGCCACGTGTAGCCGCAGTTAGGGCACGTGCTGGGCTTGCGTCCCACCAGCAGCGCCAGCAGACCCACCGGAAAGAAACAGATCGCAACCACGATCACCCAGAACGGATACCCGCTCGTGGGCGTTGCGGAACTGCACTTCGGACACGAAAGCATCGCCATCATTTCTCCTTATCAGACCGAGACTTTCAACAGAACAATATTCACCAGCGCCACCGCCCACACCGCCAGCAAACAGCCAACCGCGATGCGGCCCAGCCACGCCGACACTCTGGATACGAGAGTCGAGGCCTCCGGGTTCATCATCGCCCACGGCCGCGCCACAAGCTGAAACCCGATTGTCGATGCGATCACCAGCCCTGCGGGATTGGCTGCGATGCTCCCGCGAAAGTGCAGCCCAAAGGCCAGCAGCAAAGCATGCGTAACCCCGCAGCCGGGGCAGGGAACTCCGAAGAGCGTCTGCATCACGCAGAAGTGCGGCACCAACGGAACAAGAGGCACCAGCGCCACTACCAGCAGGTTCGAGAGCAAATATCCCGCATGCACCCGCGCCCGCGCATCAACAATGCCCCGCCGCCCCATCCACCCCAACAACCACTCCGGGCATAGATAAATTTCCATAACTTAATCCACGTATTGTTACTCAGTACTCACCGATCGTAATGAGGATCTTCCCGAATGCCCCCGGCCATCAATTTTTGGCAGAAGCAGCAGCTGCAATAAGCCCGCCGAGAGCACCGAGGACCACCACTGTAATGACTATGGCTTTGGTATGATCCGTGTGCCTGTGGCTCACGTAATTTAATCCGCCGTAGCCATTTTTGATTTTGCGGGTTTCCTCGTAACGCAGAGTCACGTTTGTCTTGAGATCCACATCGTAAAATGTGAATGCTTCCTCATTATCCGACTGAAATTTCCCATACTGCTCTGCTCCCTGCATTGGGATGACGCTAATCGGAGCATTGACGACAAGCTTATCTGCCGTTTGCTTCACTACAGATGCTCTCTTTGATAAGACGGGCACCTGCTGCGCAGCAGCTGTCACCCCTATGGCGACAATCAGAAACGTCACAATAATCTTTGTCACGAGTATCCCTGGTAACAATCTGGCTTGAATATTTTCGCCAAAGCCAATGCTTACGTCAGACCGAAGTTGTCCCGGCATTCTTTGATCCTTCTGGCGAGTGGCCCATTACCCAAACAATCAGGGTTCCCCATCCTTCGCGCTGTTTGCGAAGGGTGGGATATTGTTTCGGATGTTATAGATCCCGAATGTAATCGTGAACCAACCGTACTCCGATAGCGAACACTGCGAAAGACGCGTGCGGCGAATCACGAGCGTGTCCGACTGTTTACACTGGATGTATGTCTTCCGAAAGTCCTTCGCTGAGCCGGGTCCGGGTACGTTACGCAGAAACTGACCAGATGGGTGTTGTCTACCACGCCAACTACTTCGTCTGGCTTGAAATCGGGCGCGTGGAACTGCTGCGCCAACTCGGCTTCGACTACAAGCAGATGGAGATCGCAGACGACTGCCATCTCCCGGTAGTCGAGGCCAACTGCCGCTACCGCGCCTCCGCCCGTTACGACGACGAGATCGTGATTGAGACGCGCATCACCGGCATGCGCAGCTTCCTGCTCAAGTTCGGCTACCGGGTCATCCGCGCCGAGGACTCGCTGCTCCTCGCCGAAGGCGAAACGACGCACGTAGTCTGCGACCACACCATGACCAAGCGCCCCCTCCCGGAGAAGTACGCGACAGCATTGCGCCAATTTATGGTGGAAAAAGCAGAATAAATTCTGACCGGTGCCCCAAATGTGAGTCTAGGAGACTCAACCATAAGTGGTCAAAAACGTGCCAAAACTCGTCATTTCGTGCACGTTTGAAATACAAAAAAGCCCGTAAAATGGGCCTTTTCTCGCTATGCAGCCAGCCCGCGAGGCTTAACATTTTCGCGAATGAAATTCACCGTAGCCTCCAAAGAAGTCCCCGGCCCGAATATCGCCGCAACCCCCTGAGACTTCAGAAAATCAATGTCCTGCTGCGGAATCGTTCCCCCCAGAACGACGAGAATATCGCCGGCCCCGCGCTCCTTCAAAAGCGCCGTAACCCGCGGAACAATAGCGTTATGCGCCCCTGAAAGTATGCTCAGCCCCACGCAATCCACGTCTTCCTGGATCGCCGCATTCACAATCATTTCAGGGGTTTGCCGCAGTCCCGTGTAGATCACTTCCATGCCCGCATCGCGCAGCGCCCGCGCGATCACCTTGGCGCCGCGGTCGTGCCCATCCAGTCCCGGCTTGGCCACCAGCACGCGAATCGGGGTCTTCGGAGCCTCGGTCATAATCGTCTTTCCATGCCTATTTATCGCGGGCTACAACGAAGTCCGGAACCCACATCAGCGCGCGCTTGAACTCGGATTCGGGCAGGCCCCCAAGCGAGGTGCGCGCGATATCGGCAAAGCGAAAAGCCGCCTGCATCGCATATTCCACCGACCCGTTTCGCGTCAGAATCTCCAGTATCTGCGCGTGTTTCACGCGCTCAAAACTGCGGTCGTCCAGCACCGTGCAGGATCGCCTGCCGCTCCGCTGCGCTGCCATGTTCGAGCGAGTGAATGACGGCGAGTGTAGCCTTGCCTTCGCGCAGATCGCTGGCGACGGGCTTGCCCAGCACTTCTTCTGAAGCGGTCAGGTCGAGTACATCATCGACGATCTGAAAGGCCAGTCCCAGATTGCGTCCGTACTCGCCCAGCTTGGCTTCCAGCGGTTCGGCGGCGTTGGCCAGCACCGATCCCAGGCGCATGGATACATGGAAAAGGCACGCAGTTTTGCGGTAAATCAGGTCGTAATATTCGGCTTCGGATACGGCGAGTCCCAGCTTTTCAATCTGCAGCAGTTCGCCTTCAACCATCTGCTGCGTCAGGCTGATGAGCAGGTCGAGCACCTTGAAGTTGTGCTCTTCCAGCGCCACGCGAAAGGCCTGCATGTAGAGCCAGTCGCCCGCGAGCACGCACTTTTCATTGCCCCAGGTAGTGTTCGCGGACGGCCGGCCGCGGCGCTTGTCGGCGCCGTCGATGATGTCGTCGTGGACCAGTGTTGCGGTGTGAACCATCTCCACTACCGCACCCAGCCGGATCATTCCGTGGCCGGTATAGCCCTGCGATTTGGCCGCGAGCAGCAGTAGGGAAGGACGAATGCGCTTGCCGCCACCGGCGCGCAGGTAGTCGGCAATCTCTGTGATTGCGCCTACGTCTGAGACGGCATCCCTGCCCAATTCGCGCTCAATTGCGCGCAAATCGTCGCGGAGTAGGTCAAAGACCTCTTTCGCCGTCGCCATTGCCAATGTGCTCACTTACTCTCCCAGCCGTCGCCCGAAATGTGTGTCCCGGGGTTTGAGTCGTTCTGATTTTGCAGTACAAATTTGATTCAAACCCGCTACGCGGGAGCCCAGTGTCAGTGCCTAATTCGTACGATAGTTGGTGAACTGCATATCGATGCCGAGATCCTGGCCCCTCAACAGGGCGATGATCTCCTGCAAAGCGTCGCGGTCCTTGCCGCTGATGCGCACGGAGTCGCCTTGGATGGAAGCCTGCACCTTCTTCTTCGAATCCTTGACGATGCGCACGATTTCCTTGGCTTTCTCGATGGCGATGCCCTGCTTGAGAGTGATCTTTTGGCGGACGCTTTGCCCGGCAGCCGGTTCCAGCTTGCCGTAGTCCAGCGACTTGAGCGAGATGCCGCGCTTGACCAGCTTCTGCTGCAGGATTTCGATCACCGCCTTCAGTTTGTACTCGTCCGCGGACGCCAGCTGGATCGCCTCGCTGCCTTCAATCGTTATCTCCGAGTGCGAGTCCTTCAGGTCGAACCGGGCGCGCACTTCCTTGATGGCCTGGTCAACGGCGTTGCGGACTTCCTGCACATCCACCTTACTCACGATATCAAAGCTGTTTTCTGCTGCTGCCATTCCGTTCTCTCTGTCCCTATTATCCGCGCAAACCGCGCTAAATTCGTTTTTCCTACTCGTGGGCAGCCTTCAGCCTGAAAAATCGGTTGAAGTTTTCCGTGGTACTTGAGGCAATGCTCTCCGCTTCTGTTTCTCGTACCTCGGCGATCCGGGAAGCTACCTCCCGCACCCAGGCTGGCTCGTTGCGTTTGCCGCGATTCGGAACCGGGGCCAGAAATGGAGCGTCGGTCTCTACGAGCATACTGTCCAACGGCACTTTTCGGGCAGCTTCGCGTATGGATTCCGCCTTGGGAAAGGTTACATTACCCGCGAAGGAAAGTAGAAAGCCAAAATCGAGGGCGCGCCGGGCATGCTCCCATTCGCCGGTAAAGCAGTGCAGGATGCCGCCCAGGCCGGTCGATGCCCACTGCTCGCTGATCACGTCCAGGGTGTCGTCCCATGCGTTGGTGCTGCCGTCGGAGGGCCGGCAATGGATGATGATGGGCTGCTTTCGAGCCGCAGCAATCTCCATCTGCCGCAGAAAGACCCGCTTCTGCTCTTCGCGTGGGGAGTGGTCGTAGTAGTAATCCAGCCCGATTTCGCCGCAGGCTATCACTTCCGGCTCCTGCAGCAGCTGATCCAGGGAGGCAAGGGCAGTTTCGTCGGCAAGACGCGCCTCGTGGGGATGGATGCCGGCGGTGGCGAGGATGCGAGGCACTCCGGGCTGACCCGCATACCGGCGGCTCAGGTCGAGCGCTCGGTCCATGGTGTCGGGGCCATCGCCGATCCCAATTGATAGAACCGTCCCAACACCCGCCTCCCAGGCGCGGTGGAGCATCGCGTCGCGGTCGTCGTCGTAGCGGCTGCTGTCGAGATGTGCGTGCGAATCAACCAGCAAAACTTGCCTCTTCCAACTTATTTCAGCCGCGCCCCGATTTCGACATCTTCGAGGAATCCTGCCAGCACCGGTGTTCCGTGGTCGCCCAGCGACGCGGCGACGATCATGCCGTTCGATTCCAGCCCACGCATCTTGCGGGGCAGCAAATTGGCGACGATGACGACCTTGCGCCCGATGAGCGACTCGGGAGTGTAGGCTTCGGCGATTCCGGCAAGGATCTGTCGCTGCTCATAGCCGAGATCCACTTCGAGACGCAGAAGCTTGTCTGCCTTGGGGATACGCTCGGCAACGATGATCTTGGCCACGCGCAACTCGACTTTAGCGAAGTCGTCGATGGTGATCTTCTCGATCTCCGGCTTGGCAGGTGGAGTAGGCGCCTCGGCAGGCTCAGTTGCCTGCGGAGGAACCGAGGGCAGCAGCGCATCTCCCAGCGCGACGACGGCGGCGCTGGAAGTGGTGGATTCTGCCAACGCAACGGCAACGCCGTCGAGGGTGGATTCCAGCCTGGAGACATGCGGCTTGATCGGCGGCAGCCTCAGGCGCCGCAGTCAAGTGCGAATAGGACTCGGCGGGAGTCTCCGATGCTTTCGTCTCCGCGGTCTTCGTCTCAGGCGCGGGATTGCTTTGGTTGTTCTGTTCCAGATCATGCATACGGGTGATCGCGTCCTTTTCAGCGCGGGGGAAGACAGGGGCCAGTTCGCCAAGTTTCGTGCCGGGCCTCAAACCGCCCCACTTCAGGTTTGCCAGTTCGCCGCTCTTGATGGCGTTCTGGATATCTCCAAGGCCTAATTGCTGCCAGATCTTCGCTGCCGATTCCGGCAGGATGGGATAGACCAGCCCGGTAATGATGCGTATTGCCTCGGCACAGGTGGCAAGGATTCCGGCAAGCTGTTTGCCGATTGGCGGCATCCTCCATCTTCGCGCCCAGCTTCCACGGAGCCTGCTCGGTGATGTAGCCATCCACGGTGCCGACGAGAGTCCACAGGGATTCCAGCGCGCGCGAGAAGTCCATGTCCTCGAAACGCTCCTTGTAGGCACTTGCGGCACTCTCAGCCGCGTGGCGAATGCGTGGCTCCAACTCGCCGTCGGGAATTACGCCGTCGAAATATTTGCCGATCATTGCCAGCGTGCGGCTCACCAGGTTGCCATATCCGTTGGCGAGGTCGGCGTTGTAGCGCTGCACCAATGCATCGAAGCTGAAGCTGCCATCCTGTCCAAAGACCACTTCGCGCAGCAGGAAGTAGCGCAGCGCGTCGGCTCCGAGGACTTCCAGAATCGTCTCAGCACGAACAATGTTGCCGCGCGACTTCGACATCTTGCTGTGCTCGAAAAGCAGCCATCCGTGGGCAACGATGCTCTTGGGCAAGGGCAGACCTGCGGCCATCAGAAAAGCG
This sequence comes from uncultured Acidobacteriaceae bacterium, assembly GCA_963849505.1. GTDB lineage: Bacteria > Acidobacteriota > Terriglobia > Terriglobales > Acidobacteriaceae > JANXZS01. The sequence goes on from CAWKHY010000007.1 coordinate 62,977, forward strand.
GGCCAGTAGACACAGTGGAAGCGGCTGATCTCCTTGCCGATCATGTGCACATCGGCGGGCCAGTATTTCTCAAAGCGGGCCTTGTCCTCCGGCTTGTCGCTGCCGTAGCCGAGTGCGGTGATGTAGTTTGCCAGCGCGTCCATCCACACGTAGATGACGTGCTTTTCGTCGCCCGGGACCGGGATGCCCCAATTGAAGCTGGTGCGGCTGATGGATAGATCCTTGAGGCCGCCGCGGACGAACGCCAGCACCTCGTTGCGTCGCGTTTCGGGCCGAATGAACTCGGGGTGCTGCTCGTAGTACGCCAGCAGCTTGTGTTCGAAGGCGGAGAGCTTGAAGAAGTAGTTTTCCTCGCTCACTGTTTCGGTGATGCGCCCGCAATCGGGACAGGGCGACCCGGGAGGCGCGTCGACATACAGCTCGTCAAAGACGCAGTACTGGCCCGTGTAGGTGCCCTTGTAGATGAATCCCTTTTCTTTCAGCACGGTGAAAAGCTTCTGCACCCCGATGCGATGGCGCTTTTCCGTAGTGCGGATGTAGTCGTCGTAGCTCAGGTGCATGCGGTCCCACAGCGAGCGGAACTGCGCTGAGACGCTGGTGGCGAATTCCTCCGGCGAGCAGTTGGACTGCTGGGCGGCGCGCTCGATCTTCTGTCCGTGCTCGTCGGTGCCTGTCAGGAACCACGTGTCAAAGCCCAGCGCGCGCTGGCGGCGGCAGATGGCGTCAGAGACCACCGTGGTATAGGTGTGGCCGAGGTGAGGCCGCGCATTCACGTAATAGATCGGTGTTGTCAGGTAGAACTTCGATGAACTGGGCATGAGCCTTCAGGAATTGCTGTGCGTGTCGCGGATTTGTCAATCAGTCTCTAGCTCAATCTTAGGGGTATGGCGGGGGAGCGTCAAACCGGGATGCAACCCCGGCGGCAGGCGCGAGTCTGTTAAAATCGGCAACAAAATCAAGTGTTTCCGCGCGAAGTGTCCCACGCGCAGCCGGGCGGGTATTCCCAAGTGTATCTACAGCAGCAGCAGATTCTCATTGAGCGGCTTCGCTCCGTTCTGAAGAGCAAATACGATATCGACGCGGCAAACCTGGTTGTGGAGCAGCCGCCCGAGATTCGCTTTGGCGAATTCGCGCTCCCGGTGGCCTTTGAACTTGCCAAGCGGCTGAAGAAGGCTCCTCGCAAGATTGCCGAAGAGATCGTCGCTGAGCTTGCACCGCTGGCAGGATTCACAGCATTTGAAGTGGCGGGGGCCGGCTACATCAACGTGAGGCTGGATCGTGCTGCTGCCGTGGGCACGATCGCACGCGAAGGAATCACCCCTACGAGCCACCTGCATTCCCTGGTCGAACACACCAGCATCAACCCCAACAAGGCCGCGCACGTTGGTCACCTGCGCAATGCGATTCTTGGCGACACCTTTGTGCGCCTGTTGCGTGCCGCCGGGCAAAAGGTGGACGTGCAGAACTACATCGACAACACCGGCGTTCAGGTGGCGGATGTGGTGGTCGGGCTGGAGCACCTGGAGAAGCTCTCGTATCGCGAAGTGAAGGGGCTGCTCGCTGTTCTGGAAGAGCGCGGGGAACGCGTGGACTATTACTGCTGGGATCTCTACGCGCGAGTTTCGGCCTGGTATGAGCAGGGATCGGACGAAGAGAAGCAGGCGAAGAAAAAGATTCGTCTGGCCACGTTGCACCAGTTGGAAGAGGGCGGCAACGAGACTTCGGAAATTGCCGAGATTCTTTCGACGGCGGTACTGCGGCGGCACCTGGAAACCATGCTGCGACTGGATATCGAGTATGACTTTCTGCCGCGCGAGAGCGAGATACTTCATCTCAAATTCTGGGAGCTTGCCTTCGAGCAGTTGAAGGCGAAGGGCGTGCTGTACCACGAGACCGAGGGCAAGAATAAGGGCTGCTGGGTGATGAAACGCGCTGGTGGGAGCCGCGCTGTCCCCGAGCTTCGCACCTCGGACGCTGAAAGCGCTGACAACGGTGAAGAAGACTCCGGGCCGGACGAGGATGCGAAGGTGATCGTGCGCTCCAACGGCACTGTGACCTACGTCGGTAAAGACATCGCGTATCACCTGTGGAAGTTCGGCTTGCTGGGTCGCGATTTCGGCTACATGCCATTCTTTGCTTACGCCGATCGCGAGTGCTGGATCTCCGCCGAATCAGGCGAGGCCGAGCATCCCCACTTCGGCGGTGCACAGGCGATCTACAACGTCATCGACAGCCGCCAGTCCGATCCGCAGAGCAATGTGATTGAGGCGCTGCGCGGCCTGGGCTATACGGCTGAGGCCGATCGGTACACGCACTTCTCGTATGAGATGGTTGCGCTTACGCCGCGCTGCGCCCTCGAACTAGGCTACGAGGTAGCGGAGGCGGATCGTGGTCGCGCCTTCATCGAGGTTTCAGGCCGCAAGGGATTTGGTGTGAAGGCCGACGACCTGCTCGACAAGCTAATCGAAGCGACGCAACGAGAGGTGGACAACCGCCAGCCCGAGCGCGACCAGGATGAGCGAGAGCGGATTGCGGTGGAGATTGCGGTGGGTGCATTGCGCTACTTCATGCTGAAGTACACCCGCAACTCCATCATTGCTTTCGACTTCAAGGATGCGCTGAGTTTTGAGGGCGAGACGGGGCCTTACGCTCAATACGCGGTCGTGCGCGCGCGAAATATTTTTCGCAAGGCGGGCACGACGGCGGAAGAGGTGTTGTCTGCGTTTTCCGCAACCGGCATGGACGCATATCTCGCAGCGGAGGACGCAGAGGACATCTGGGCGTTGTGGCTGCGCATGTCCAAGACCAGTCTTTTGCTGGAGCAGTGCATCGCCACGGCTGAGCCTGCGTATCTGGCCAAACATGCCTTCCAACTGGCGCAGGAATTTAACAACTTCTACCATCGCCACCACATATTGACGGAAGAAGATCCGGCGAAGAAACAACTGCTATTGGCGACGGCGGCGGTGGCCCAGCGAGAGCTGATCCGAGCGCTCGGTTGGCTCGGCATAACCGCGCCCCAGGCAATGTAAATGCTTTGTACAAATCGCAGCTCGTTGGCAACGTGCGACGGGATGTGTGCCTCCAACCTCCAGTGCAAGACCACGGAGGAATTGAAATGCAGCAGCAGTTGTTGAAGGGTAAGCGAATTGCAATCCTTGCAACCGATGGATTCGAGCAGGTGGAGTTGACCGAGCCAAAGAAGGCGCTCGAAAAGGCAGGGGCGATTGTCGATGTGGTCTCCCCCAAGCCGGGGCAGATTCAAGGCATGAATCACCATGAAGTTGGCGAGAAGGTGAAGGTAGACAAGACCCTGGCGCAGGTGAATGCGCGGGAGTATGACAACCTCGTTCTCCCCGGTGGAGTCAGCAATCCGGATCAGCTGCGAATGAATGAGCAGGCGGTCGCATTCGTAAGGGCCTTCTTCGATCAGGACAAAACAGTGGCAGCCATCTGCCATGGGCCGTGGACGCTGATTGAAGCGCGCGTGGTGAAGGGCAGAAAGATGACCTCGTGGCCCTCTCTCAAAACAGATCTCAAAAATGCGGGCGCAATGTGGATCGATGATGAGGTGGTGGATGATCGAGGGCTGATCACCAGCCGCAAACCGGAGGATATTCCGGCATTCAACCGCACCATGATTGAAGAGTTCAGCCGTGCGGAGCAGATGAAAGTCGCCAGCTAATTATTCGGACCAACACAAAGGGCGCACTCAAACGAGTACGCCCTTTTTAATTTGCAGAGGTCACTTGGAGTAGCTGCGAACCCACTCCACAACGCTGCGTACAGGCAGGCCCGAGGGGCCCTTTGCGATCCACGGCTTCTGATCTTCGATCCACGCCATGCCGGCGATGTCGAGGTGGATCCAGGGCGTGTCGTCGACAAATTCCTTCAGGAACATGGCCGCCGTGCTTGCCCCGGCTCCACGTCCACCCGTGTTCTTGATGTCGCCGATATCCGAGCGAATCTGCTCGCGATACTCGTCGTCGACGGGAAGACGCCAGAAGCGCTCGCCGGAGGTCTTGAGAGCCTCGGCGAAGTGCTCATAGGTCTCGTCATTGTTGGAGAAGATTCCGGCATTCGTGGTCCCCAGCGCCACGACGCAAGCACCCGTAAGAGTAGCTGCGTCGATCAGGTGGGTGGCTCCAAGCTGTTTGGCGTAGGTCAAGCCGTCGGCCAGCACCATGCGTCCTTCCGCGTCGGTGTTGATGATCTCAATCGCCTTGCCGGACTTGGCGATGATGACGTCGCCGGGCTTGTACGCCCTGCCGGATGGCATGTTTTCCGCCGCGCAAACGATGCCGATAACCTTGACCTTCGGCTTCAATCCCGCGATGGCGCGCATGGCGCCAATCATCGACGCTCCGCCGGCCATGTCGTATTTCATCTTCTCCATGTTTTCGCCCGGCTTGATGGAGATGCCGCCGGAATCAAAAGTGATGCCTTTGCCCACCAGCCCAAGCACAGGCTCTGCTGGTGCGCCTTCCGGCTCGTAAGTCATCACGATCAGTGCGGGCGGCTCGTCCGATCCCTGCGTCACCGCCCAGAAGGCGCCCATCTTCTCCTCGTGGAGCTTGTCGGCGCCGTAGACTTCGCACTTCAGGCCAGCTTCCTTGCACATCTCCGCTGCGCGCTGGCCCATGATTGTGGGAGTCATGCGGTTGCCCGGCTCGTTTACCAGCGTGCGGGTAAAATTCTGCGATTCAGCCAGAATGACGCCCTCGGCGTATCCTGCAGCCGCCGCGGCCTGGTCGGCTTCCTTCGGCGCCAAAAGAGTAAGCGACTGGATTGCCTGGTCCTTGCGGTCGGTCTTGTAGGTATCGGGGTCAAAATCCGCCACGATGGCGCCCTCGGCAGCAGCGCGCGCCGTAGCGTGAGCTGAAAAGGCCTCCCCTGCTGGCAGGGCGATGGTTAGCTCGCGGATGCCGCGTGGCTTGCAGAAGCGAACAGCGGCCCCCGCGCCCTTGCGGACGTCGTGCACCGAGGCCTTTGACTGCTTGCCGAGGCCGACGATGAGCAGACGGTTGGCCGCAAGCCCGGCAGGCGCGTGTAGCAGGATCGTTTCACAGTTGCCGGCCTTGAACTCGCCGCTTGAAAGCACGCTTTGTGCGGCCTTCTGGATTGCGGTTTCCTGGGTCAGCAGTACCGGCTCGGCCTTCGCTCCGGGTTCTTTTGAGGTGGATTGATCGGCGGCAAAGACCACCAGCAGTGGGGAAGTGGCGGTGCTCGCCTCGTTTTGCAGCAGTTGTGTCTTCATATCCCTCTTTTGGGCTCCAAATAGAGCAAAAATGTCGTGTTTTGAGTCGTTTTTAGCGGGCCATTTTGCCCTTGCTGTGGGCCACGGCGGCGCGTGCTTCCTTGTCGGCCTCGCGGCGGCGCTCTGTCTCGCGCTTGTCCCAGTCCTGCTTGCCCTTGGCCACGGCCAGTTCGCACTTTACCTTGCCGTTCCGGAAGTAAAGCCGGGTGGGGATGAGCGTATGGCCTTTTATCTGCGTCTTCACCAGTAGCTTGCGCACCTCCTCGCGATGGAGGAGCAGTTTGCGGGTGCGCAGCGAATCGTGATTGGAGACGTTGCCGTGCGAATAGGGGCCGATATGGGCATTCAGCAGGAAGGCTTCGCCGTTGTTGATGATGCCGTACGCGTCCTTGAGGTTCGCCTGGCCCTCGCGGATCGATTTGACCTCGGTGCCGCGCAACGCTACTCCCGCTTCGAACTTCTCCAGGAGGAAATAGTTGTGGCTTGCCGCACGGTTCACAGCCGCGTCTCGGTCGCCGGCGGCAACTGGATCACGAGGCTTGATTTTCTGCGGGGCCTGTTCCGTCGAATGGCTGGATTGGCGTGGCATACGGTCCGAATCTCCATGCTAGCACGCATCAACGGGAGCACTTTCAGTCAACCCAATGCGCCTGCTGCCGATGTTATAATCGCCCCATATAGTGCAAGCAAATGTATGGCTTGGCTAGGCGCCCGGTTTTTCGTTGGTATCGCAATAGCCGTAGAAACAGAGTGCGCTGACTCACCGGTTTTCTGCGGGAAACCAGTGCTCTCCCTGAACTGCCACTCTGGAGCTCGATGAACCACCGAATTCGCCGTCTAATTCGCCTTCCCCTTCAAAAATGGGCGCTGTTGGCAGCCATGTGCCTGTGCCTCGGGCTCGGTCTTGCCGTCTTTACCGCCTTCGCGGAATCCGCGAGTTCACTCTTCAAGCAGGGGCAGGCGGCCGAGGCGCGGGACGATGTCTCAGCGGCCTACGAGTTCTACCAGAAGGCGTACCAGAAAGAGCCCAAGGACATTGCCTATCGGACCGCGTTCTACCGCACTCGCCTGTCGGCAGCGGCCTACCACATTCACCTGGGGGAGAAGCTCAGTGCCCAGGGCGACGACACGGGGGCGCTGACGGAGCTTATGCGCGCTCTCGAGATCGATCCCACGGCCGAGGTTGCGAAGCAGGACATCGAACAGGTTCGGCAGCATAGTGGTCAAAAGACTACGGGTTCCGGCGTGGGTGAATCTTCCACCATGAGGAACGCCAGCGCGGCGCTGAGCGAGGTCTCTTCTCCGGTGCAGCTGAAGCCGGTATCCAACGATCCCATTACGCTGCACATGTCTGAGGACAGCAAAATCGTCTACCAGACCGTAGGCAAGGCATCCGGCATCAACGTTCTATTTGATCCCGAGTACAACTCCAAGCGGATCCAGATTGATCTGTCCAACGTCTCCCTCTTTGACGCGTTGCGGATCATGGGAACAGTTTCAGGAACCTTCTGGCGTCCGGTTACTTCGAACACAATCTTTGTAGCGCAAAACACGCGGGCCAAGCGCACGGAACTCGATGAGCAGGCTGTGCAGACCTTCTATCTTTCGAATGCCGCACAGGCAAACGATCTGAATGATGTTCAGACTGCGCTGCGCAACGTGCTGGCAAACGCCAAGCTGTACGGAGTGCCCAGCCAGAATGCCATCGTAATGCGCGCGACGCCGGACGAACTGCTGCTGGCGCAGAAGCTCATCAGCGATCTCGACAAGGCGCGGCCCGAAGTAGTGGTCGATGTCGCCGTGCTGGAAGTGAACAAGGATAAGCTTCGCAATATCGGTATCACCTGGCCGGGAACGGCATCCGTTACGCTGGTGGGCAGCAACTCCACGAGTGCCAGCAATACGGCGACCAACGGAACCACCACCGTCAGCACGACGCAGGCCACCAACACCCTTACGCTGAATACCTTTGCGAATCTGAATGCGACGAACTTTGCGGTGACGGTGGGCCAGGCGACTGCCAACCTGCTGCTGACCGATACCAACACGCGCATTCTGCAAAATCCGCGCATCCGCGCCACTGACAATCAGAAGGCGACGCTCAAGATCGGCTCGCGCATCCCGATTGCAACCGGTTCGTTCTCAAACGGAATTTCTTCGGGCATCGGCGTGGCCGCGGTGCAGACGCAGTTCCAGTATCTCGACGTCGGCGTGAATGTGGACGTAACTCCGACTGTCCATTACGACCGCGATGTCACCCTGAAGCTGTCTATCGAAATCTCTTCGCAGAACGGCAGCGTGACCATCAGCGGTGTAACCCAGCCCATCATCAGCCAACGCAAGATTGAACAGGTGATCCGGCTGCGCGAAGGCGAGGCGAACATCCTTGGCGGCTTGATGCTGAACGCTGACCAGAAGAACGTCGCGGGCACTCCAGGGCTGGGAGAGCTTCCGTTCCTGAAGTATTTCTTCTCGTCGCAGAGTCACGAAGTGCAGGACGATGAGATCGTCTTCCTGCTCATCCCCCATGTTGTGCGGGCGTCTGAGTTGAGCGCATTGAACCTGCAGAGCATTGATACCGGCACGGGTAATGCCGTCGAAATACGTCGCATTCAGGCTGCCGAAGTCCCTGCCGCGCTGGCTGCAGCAACCGCCAACAGGCCCGCTCAGTCAACATCGAACCAGACTGCCTCCGGCGGCCAGGGACCTCCTGTAGGCACGCAGCCTGTACCCGGACAGACGGCGGCCAACGCAGCCGCGAACGCATTGAATCCCGCAGCGCAGCAGCAGCAGGCTCAAGGCGGAGTGTCATTCCAGGTGATGCCGCCACCGGGGGCACAGAAGCTGAACTCGACCTTCCAGGTGGTGGTGAATCTGACCGGCGGCCAGGATCTTTATTCCGTGCCGCTGCAAATCCAGTTTGACGCAAGCAAGCTAAACCTCACGAACGTGGACTCAGGCAACCTGCTCGGACGAGACGGGCAGGCAGTAGCCCTTGTGCATCGCGACGATGGAGCGGGTGGCCTGACAATCTCGGCTTCGCGCCCGCCGGGTGTAGCCGGAGTTACGGGCAGCGGTTCCATCTGCGTGTTGACCTTCCAGGCAAAGGCGCCGGGCGACGCAAGCATTGCCATTACTCGGCCAGGGGCCAAGAACAGCGCGCAACAATCCTTGCCCGCCGTGGGGTCGCAGGCTGTAGTGCATGTGGAATAGGGAGTCAAGGATGCGGGGCGATTCCGAGTCCGGGCTTTCGTTGGTGGAGCTGATTGTCACCGTGGCAATCCTTTCCATCCTCGCTTCAGCGGCGATTCCCATCATGCGCTTTCGCGTGCAACGCGAGAAGGAGCGCGAGCTTCGCTACGATCTGTGGCAAATGCGCGACGCAATCGACAAGTACAAAGACGCTGCGGACAAGAATGCCTTTCAGACCAAGATAGACAGCAACGGCTATCCACCGGATCTGGATACCCTTGTCAACGGGGTGGATGTGCAGGGCAAGAAGGTGAAGTTTCTCCGCCGCATTCCGGTCGATCCCATGACGGGCAAAGCTGAGTGGGGATTTCGCTCAATGCAGGATGATCCCAAGAGCGATTCGTTCGGCGGCCAGAGCGTCTTTGATGTCTACTCCAAGTCAACACAAACCGCGATTGACGGAACGAAGTACAACGAATGGTGATGCGCTTGATTCGCACTCTCAATCAATCGAACGGTAGACGGAAGCTCCGCAGGTTGTCTGCCGCGCACGGCTCATCCGGCTTCACGCTGGTGGAGTTGATGATCGTCATGATGATCATTGGCGTGCTGATGACGATTGCCATTCCGCAGTATCTTTCTTCTCTCAAGAGCGCGCGTGAGGCGGTGCTGAAGGAAGATCTGCACGTGATGCGGCAGGCTATCGACTCGTACACCGTGGACAAGGAAAAAGCGCCGCAATCGTTGGACGACCTGGTGCAGGCCGGCTACCTGAAGGCCTTGCCCGTGGATCCCATGACGCGCAGCAACACCACCTGGGTCGCCGACACGACCGACACGCTGCACACGCTGGACCAGACGGATCCGGGGATCGACGATGTTCACAGCGGCTCGCAGGAGCAATCCACCAGCGGGGATCTGTACTCCAGCTGGTGACACGCATCTCTCTCCAAGGACCTTTCGAGCGCCCGACCTCCCATGACCACAACGCTTGATGCCGCGCAGGTATACGACCGCTACTCAGCGCTGAGCGCGCTTGCTGCCGAGTGGTTTGGCGGTTCGCTGGGCGGTCGCCTGATGCTTTATGGCAACGGCGGACCCGTATGGTTCTGACTGCGCATTGGCTGGAAATATTGCCGGGGCCGCGACGCTGGGAGTGGATGCCGATGCGGAGGCGCTGAAGCTGGCAATTCGTAACAGTGTCTGTGACTTTATGGTGAACAGCCTCGATGAGGCGCTCCGCATCCTGAAGAATGAGATCCGCAAGAAGCAGCCAGTCTCCGTCTGCCTGCAGCAGAACTTTAGCGCGGCGGTCGAGGAGATGATCGCGCGTGGGGTTCAGCCGGACATCCTGGCTCTGACGCCTCTTGTTACAGCAGATGCAGATGCTATCGCGACGATGCGGGAGCGGGGGGCCGTTGCTTTACCAATCGATGCTGCTCCGCACTCGGAGCGGTCGGGAGTTTCGTGGAGTGTCGAAGAGTTTCCCGCGCTATGGCTTCCAAAGATTGATGTGCTCGCCGCCGAGGTCTGCGGGGATGAGATGCGTGGCCGCTGGTTGAGGCTGGCTCCGCGATACATGGGCCGCCGCGCGCACTCGTCGCGCTACGTTGAGATGAGCGCGCGCGAAGTGGAAGCATTCGCGCATTCGATCCGCAGATCGGTGGATCAGAAAGCGACTCTGGCGGCGGTAACGTTGTGGGCTGGCGGCAGGGAAGAGCGCATCGCTGCCTCCGCCTAGGCGAAGTGCGTCAGGCTGGAGCGACCTCGTCGGCCGTGGCTTCAATCGCAGCCCATAGTTCCTTCATGCCGGCGCCCGTCTTCGCTGAAACCATCAGGATCGTCGCAACCTCAAGCCCGGCCTTCAACACGTTGTGTGCCTTCACGCGGGTGTTGCCGGATAGCTTGTCAGCCTTTGTCGCGACCACCAGAAACTTTCGCCCTGCCGAGTGCAGGTAGCTGATGAGCTGCGCGTCGCTTGGCTGCGGCGGGATATTGCTGTCGACCAGGCAGATGCACATGGCCAAGGGCGCGCGGTTCGCCAGGTATGGCTCAATGAACTTCGGCCATTCCGCCGAAATGGATTTCGAGATCTTTGCGTAGCCGTAGCCGGGAAGGTCCGCGAAGAGCAGGCGGGGGGTCTTCTTCTGCGGTGCGTCAGATAGCGCAAAGAAGTTGATGGCGCGCGTACGACCCGGCGTCGACGAAACCTTCGCTTCTTTGGAGCCGAGCAGAGCGTTAATCAGGCTCGATTTACCCACGTTGGAGCGGCCCAGGAATGCAAACTCCGGCACCGACGATGGAGGAAACTGTTCAGCCGAGAGTGCGGAAAGTAAGAATCGCGGATAGAGGCGCATAAGTGGCTTCGTAGTCTCCCTATTGATGATGTACGGTGAGCCGGCAGAAGCGCACGAATAGCAGTGTGTGAGTGCAGGTTTCTGTGGTGTGCAAATAGAACATCGGCCCACGACCGATAGTGCGGGTCGTGGGCCGATGTTCTGCATTCGAGTTATCTACCGCGCTTACTGGTGAGCTCGCGGCTCCGGTGTCGGTGGCGGGACCACGTTCGCGAGCACTTCGGGAGTCTCCTCTTTCAGATCGGGCAGAGGAGCTTCAAGGGCGATCTTCAGCACCTCGTCCATCTGATCCACAAAGTGAAGCTTCATCGCGCTCTTCAGGTTTTCTGGCAACTCGGCCAGATCCTTCTCGTTCTCGCGAGGCAGGATCGCTTCGAAGATTCCAGCACGGTGTGCTGCCAGCAGCTTTTCCTTCAAGCCGCCAATGGGCAGGACCTTGCCTCGCAGCGTGACTTCGCCGGTCATGGCGAGATCGCGGCGCACGGCAATCTTCGTCAATGCGCTTGCCAGGCCCGTAGCCAGCGTAATGCCGGCGGATGGTCCGTCCTTGGGAATAGCGCCCTCAGGCACGTGGATATGAATGTCCACGTTGCGATAGAAATCCTTCGGCAGCCCAAGGTGATGGGAGCGGCTGCGAATATAGGAGAGCGCAGCCTGCGCCGACTCCTGCATCACGTCGCCGAGTTGCCCGGTCAGCGTCAGCTTGCCCTTGCCGTCGAGCACCTGCACTTCGGTGGACAGGATACTGCCGCCCATCTCCGTCCAGGCGAGCCCGGTGACCAGGCCGACTTCGCTCTTTTCGTTCACCTGCGAGTCGCGGAACTTGGCCACGCCCAGGAAGCCAGCGACCTTCTGCAACCGTGATCTCTTCCTTATGCTTGAGCCCGTTCTTGATGACCCGCCGCACGACCTTGCGGCAGATATTTCCGAGCTCGCGCTCAAGGTTGCGTACGCCGGCTTCGCGAGTGTAGGCGCGGATGATCTCCACGATAGCCTCGTCGGTGAAGACGATATTCTTCTCGCTCAGGCCGGTGGCTTCGCGCTGCTTCTTCACCAGATATTGCTTGGCAATCTCGAGCTTCTCAGCCTCGGTGTAGCCATGCAGCCGCAGAATCTCCATGCGATCCTGCAGCGGGCCGGGGATAGTGTGCAGCACGTTCGCGGTGGCCACGAACAGGACCTGCGACAGGTCGTATTCCACGTCGAGGTAGTGATCCTGGAAGCTGGTGTTCTGCTCGGGGTCCAGCACTTCCAGCAGAGCCGATGCCGGATCGCCGCGGAAGTCCGAGGCCATCTTATCCACTTCGTCCAGCATGAACACGGGATTGCGTGTGCCGGCTTTCTTCATGGACTGGATGATCTGCCCAGGCAAGCGCGCCAATGTACGTACGGCGATGACCGCGAATCTCAGCTTCGTCGCGCACTCCGCCCAGCGACATGCGCACAAACTTGCGCCCGGTAGCTTTGGCGATGGACATTCCCAGCGAAGTCTTACCGACGCCCGGAGGTCCGACAAAGCAAAGGATCGAGCCCTTGGGATTCTTCACCAATTGGCGAACCGCGAGAAATTCAAGGATGCGCTCCTTGATCTTTTCCAGGCCGTAGTGGTCATCGTTCAGAACTTTTTCCGCGTGATCGATGCTGCGCGTTTCCTTCGACTTCTTCTTCCACGGCACGGCCAGCAGCCAGTCAAGGTAGTTGCGCGAGACGGTCGACTCTGCCGACATGGGCGGCATGGCCTCAAGCTTCTTCAGCTCGAGGATCGCCTTGTCAAAGACGTCCTTCGGCATGCCTGAGAGTTCGATCTTCTTCTTCAGTTCGTCGAACTCGCTCTTTTCTCCGCGGCCCAGTTCCTTCTGGATGGCCTTGATCTTCTCGTTGAGGTAGTACTCTTTCTGCGCTCGCTCCATCTGCCGCTTCACGCGCGACTGGATGCTCCGGTCCATGTTCAGCTTTTCGATCTCAACGTCGAGCACATCGGCAACACGCGCCAACCGCTCAGCCGGGTCGAATATTTCCAGCAGGTCCTGCTTCTCCTCGATGGAGAGCTGCAGGTTCGCGGCGATCGTATCTGAGAGCTTCGCCGGCTCGTCCATGCGGACAGCCGCGATCATCGTTTCGTAGTTCAGGGATTGCTGCAGCTTGACGTATTGCTCAAAGAGCGAGGTCACGCGCTGCATCAGCGTTTCAATCTGCGGAGTGACTTCGAGTTGAACTGCGCCAGTGCGAACGGTGGCGACGAAGAAGCCGTCTGCGTCGGAGATCTCGACAGCTTTCGCGCGCTCCAACCCTTCCACCAGTACCTTGATGTTGCCGTCGGGCATCTTGACGCTCTGCACGATGTTCCCGATGGTGCCCACCGTGTAGATCTCTTCGGGACGCGGTTCGTCCACGCCGGCGTCGTGCTGCGTTGCCAGGAAGATCTTGCGGTCACCCGTCAGGGCTTCCTCCAGCGCGCGGACGCTCGACTCGCGACCCACTACGAAAGGAGGCATCATGTAGGGGAAGATCACCATGTCCCGGATGGGCATCATGGGCAGCTTCCTCAGCTCATTCTTCTCTCGTGTCTCTTTGACTGTGTCACGCCGTTTCCTTTCGTTCTTCACAGTTAGATGAATCAGAGACCCATCTCGATGCGGGAGCCTCTCAACGGACTTCCGTTGGGTGAAACGAGAGGTGGCTGCTTGAATAAGCCTGCGCGCAGGTAACTAGACGAGTCTGCCCGGATCGCAACGGCCCGACGGTCCGGGATCTGTCTGGCCAGCCTGGTTGTTTAGCCGGCCTTCTCAAGCATGGTAACCGAAAGGTCGCGCTTCGCCACCATTTCCGCGGTGATCTCAAGCACCTTAACTTTCTTGTTACTGGGAAGGTTATACATCAGGTCGAGCATCAACTCTTCCAGGATCATGCGCAGTCCGCGAGCGCCCACCTTGCGGTTGAGTGCCTCACGGGCAATCGAACGGGCCGCTTCCTCAGTGAAGGTAAGCTGCACGTCCTCGTACTCGAAGAGACGCTGATATTGCTTGATGATCGCGTTGCGCGGTTTGGTGAGAATCTCGACCAGGGCAACTTCGTCCAGTTCGTCCAGAATGCCGATGACAGGCAGGCGTCCGACAAACTCGGGGATCAGTCCGAACTTGATCAGATCCTGCGGCTGGGCCTGGCGCAGCAACTCGGAATCGCGCTGATTGCGCGCGCTTGCAGCCTCAAGCGTATCTTTCTCTGACAGAGCCTTGAAGCCGAGAGCCTTCTTGCCGATGCGCCGTCCGATGGCCTTCTCCAGGCCGACGAACGCGCCTCCGCAAATGAAGAGGATGTTCGTGGTGTCGACCGGAGTGAACTCCTGGTGCGGATGCTTGCGTCCGCCCTGCGGCGGCACGTTGGCGACGGTGCCTTCGAGAATCTTCAGCAAGAGCCTGCTGCACGCCTTCGCCGGATACGTCGCGCGTGATGGAGGGGTTTTCGTCCTTGCGCCCGATCTTGTCGATTTCGTCGATGTAGATGATGCCGGTCTGGGCGCGAGCCACATCTCCGTCAGCTGCCTGCAGCAGCTTCAGGATGATGTTCTCAACGTCCTCGCCCACGTAGCCTGCTTCGGTCAGAGTCGTGGCATCGACAATGGCGAAGGGCACATCCAGCATCTTGGCTAGGGTGTGTGCCAGCAGCGTCTTGCCACTTCCTGTGGGCCCCACCAGCAGGATGTTCGATTTGGAGAGTTCGACGTCGTTGCCGCGCGTCCGGTTCATCTGGATGCGCTTGTAGTGGTTGTAGACGGCGACCGCAAGCTTCTTCTTGGTCTGATCCTGGCCGATTACATATTCGTCCAGGAACGCCTTGACCTCTTGCGGCTTGGGTAGGTGTGTCGGTGCAGCGCCCGGCTGGGTTTCGCTGCGGTCATCCTCAAGAATCGAGTTGCAGACAGCAACACATTCATCGCAGATGTAGGCACGCGGGTAGTCGCTGGGCGATGAGATCAGTTTTGCCACAGCGTCCTGCGATTTATGACAGAACGAGCAACGTAGCGTGTCGTCAGATCCCGTGCGTGTTTTCATGCTGCAACTCCTTCTGGCACCTGGAACAAATCAGGTGCGGGGCCGATCAATGATTTCGTCGATGATGCCGTATTCCTTGGCTTGCGGAGCATTCATGATGAAATCGCGTTCGACATCTCGTTCAATGCGTTCCAGGGACTGGCCGGTGTGCTTGGACATTAAGCGGTTGGTGATCTCACGAATACGAAGTATTTCGCGGGCATGAATATCGATGTCCGTTGCCTGACCTGAGAGCCCTCCCATCGAAGGCTGATGGATCAGGATGCGCGAATTCGGAAGTGCAAAACGCTTGCCCGCGGTGCCGGACATCAGCAGGAACGCTCCCATGCTGGCCGCCTGGCCGATGCAATAGGTGACCACGTCGTTCTTGATGAACTGCATGGTGTCATAGATTGCAAGGCCCGCGGTGATGGAGCCGCCGGGAGAGTTGATGTATAGCTGGAGATCCTTCTCCGGGTCTTCGCCGGAAAGGAAAAGCATCTGCGCAATGATCAGGTTGGCGACCTGGTCGTCAATGGGAGTGCCTAGGAAAATAATGTTGTCGCGTAGCAGACGGGAGTAAATGTCGTAGGCGCGTTCGCCTCGACTCGTCTGCTCAATCACCATGGGTACTAGTGCCATCTTTTGCTTACTCTCGCTCTCCGGAAAACCGTCCGGTGGATAACGTGGAGTCAGGAGCCGGTATACTACCATACCGGCCCAGGCAAATAAAATATTCAATCTCCGCTGCAAACCGTGACTAGGACACCAGTCGGTCGTAGAGCACGTTTCCCGTCTTTTCTCTTCTTAATTGTTCACGGATTCTAGCTATGCTGCCGTCTTCCGTCAAACGTGACCGGAGTGCTTCAACTGGTTCACGAGTCTGCAAGGCAATGATCTGCAATTCCTGTTCCATCTCGTCCGCCGAAACCTCGATCTTCTCGTCCTCCGCGATGCGATCCAGGATCATCGATCCCTTCACCTCGTTCAGGGCAGAATCGTGCTGAGCGGCGCGCAGCCGGTTGAAGTCAAGCTTCCTCATATCCTCGGCGCGCATGCCCTGTTGCGCAAGAGCACGCAGTCCGCGATCGAGTGCGCGCATCTACTTGATGCTGCACGAGCGTCTCAGGAACCGGGAAATCGAACTTGGCGATCAGCGTTTCGATCATCTTGTCCTTGGCTTCGGCCTCCATGCGACGGCGCTTGTCGTTGGCCAGGTGCTCGCGGAACTTCTCCGTGAAGGCATCCAGCGTCTCGTATTCGCCCAAGTTCCTTGGCGAAATCATCGTTCAGCTCGGGAACAATGCGCTTCTTGATCGCCTTCACTTCCACGTCATAGGCGACCGTCTTTCCGGCCAGGTTGTGCTCGCCGAAATCGGCGGGATAGGTGACTTCGAACTTCAGTTCCTGGCCTGGCTTGGCGCCACGAAGGGCGTCGTTAAAGGTGGCCAGGGTCTTTTCGCCGCCAACTTCGACTACCACGTCTTCACCCTTGATCGGCTCACCAGGAGCGGCGGCCGGCTGGCCGTCCTCACCCATGAACTCGCCGCGGAAGGTGATCTGTGCCCAGTCGCCGTCCACGAGGGCTCGGTCTTCCGTCACTGGCTCCATCGCCGCGCGGGAGTCACGTACTCGTTCGAGCTCTGCCTTGTATTCATCTTCTGTCAGATCCGTCTCCGGCTTGGCGATCTTGATATCTTGATACCCCTCAACGGAGAAGGTAGGCAATACCTCGAAAGCAGCTTTGCAATGGATCGGCTCGCCGTCGTCGATCGTCAGGGAAGTTACCTGCGGCTGCGAGACAGGCTACGAACTTCTCCTGTTCGACGATCGCACGGAAGCGCTCCGGTACCAGGGCTTCCATCACGTCCTGCTTAATCTGATCGGCAAAACGCGTGCGAATGAGAGAGTCCGGAACCTTGCCGGACCTGAAGCCGGGAATGCGAGCCATCTTCTGATATCGCTTGGTCACGCTGCGGAAGGCCTTGCTGACTTCGTCCGCAGGAACTTCGATGTCGATTTCCCGAGTGCAATCCGGGTTCAGGACGGGTCCGTGCTGATGCTGATGCCCGGCGTGATCGTGGTCGTCGTGGTCGTGCGTGTGGCCCTCATGGGAGGCAGCGGCGGTCATCTCCGCGTCATTGGGGGTCGATTCGGGATTCGGTGAAGTTTCGAGTGACTCAGTTGAGCTCAACGTATGCCTTCCAGATGCGCGTCCCAACGTCATTTGAGAATTGCATCGCGGCACGTAATGCCGCTTCAAAGAACGATGCGGGAGTTGGGCAGTCTTCTATCCATGTTAAGGGGCTTTCCAAGGGGGGTCAAACGACGCCCTGAGGGAAAAGCGGCACAAATTCAATGGGGTACCAACTTCGCGCATATCCATACAGATTCACGCGAAGCGGATTGCGAAAATATCACTCTTCCTCGGGCAGGGGCTTGCGAACGTGCGCGAGAAATTGCCGGTCTGCGGCGCCAAACTGCAGGTAATTCGAGCGGGCCTGGGAGAGGCTGAGGGCGCCGTTTACGGAATTTCTGACAATATCGGCATCCGCGTCGTCCTGACCATCGTCGTCCCACCAGCAGACGGGGCAGAGGGCCATTGTGTCTGGAGCTCCCAAGGTCTTGTAACCACAGCACATACAGCGAGTGAGGGGCATATAGGATAGACAGTTCGGAGAGGGAAAAGGATGCAAAAACAGCTTGGGGGAGGTGGAATTTCCTCCCCCAAGCTGGTCGTTTTTAGCACTGCTAGAGCGACTTATAGCGCGAAAATGCGGGGCTATTTTGCCGGGGTAAAGAGCTGCAAACGGGTTTTCCAGGTGGTGGACTGGCCGGGTTTCAAGGTGACCATCCCGGTGTCCATGCCCTTCCAGACCTTGCTGAAGGGGTCGCCAAAGTTGTACTGCTCCTCGACTGCGATGAATTGCTTGACGGGCGGTGCGTAGACCTGGACAGTCTTGATTTCCGGGGAAAGGCCGATGATGTGGATGCCGTAAGCGGCCGCGGGATCGATGACATCCACGGTCAACTGACCGTTGGTCCACTTCAGGTGAGCGAAGTTGTCGTCGAGGAACTGGTCGCCCAGGGCTTTGCCGTCGGGGGCGTTGAAGTCGTACGGGGTGCCTTTGACTGGGAGCAGTTTGCCGGTGGGGAAGACGTCGTCGTAGTTATTGACCTGCGCCATGACCTCGGCGGGAACGTGCAGGCGGACCTGCTTGCGGTCGCCGCTGGGGAGGTTGAAGTAGGGATGCCAGCCAATGGCCATTGGCTCGGGCTCTTTCCCGACGTTCTTGGCAGTGATGGTGGTGTCGATCGCATCGCCGGTCAATGTGATAACGACGGTGACATCGGTCTCTGAGAGCCAGTGTCCGCCGAAGTTGCCCGCGTGGAATACCCCGGTAATGGTGGAACCATCGGGGCTGATCTGCATGTCGTCGGTCTTGCTGGCGAGGATGAGGCCGTGAATTGAATGCGGCTCGGCACCGGGTAGATGGCCGCCGAAGTTTGCAGGCACAGTGATCGTCTTGCCGTGCCACATGGTGGTGAGGGTCTTCTTATCGGCAGAGAGCACGCCGCGGATCCGATTGGGGTAGGGAACCAGGAAGGCTCCGCCGAAGCCAAAGCTCTTGTTGCCGTTCGCGTCGGCGTCGGTGCCGGTGAGCACTGCGGCCGCCTCGCTAAGCGAGGGTGAGGCGAAGACGTCGACCACGCCCTTGCCGGGGATGTTTGCCGTGATCTGGAAGAGGTTCATTCCCCTGCCGGGAAAGACCGTCGCGGAAAGAAATTCGGGCTTGGTGCCGTTCGAGGTGGCCTTGCGTTCGAGCTTCACAATCTTCTGTCCACCCGATCTCCAATGGTTCGGTGACGGCCGCGGGCGTCGCGGCCTGCTGAGGGGGTGGTGCCTGTTTACAGCCTGCGGTAAAGAACAGAGCGGTTGCCAGGGCTGCAGTGGTATACGTGCGGAGGATGCTGATGTGCATGAATATCTATCCTTCTTAAGCGCGAGATGGATCTCTTCGGGGAGACGTTTACCGGGGAGATGAGATAAGGCCCCCAGGAATTGCCGACAGAAAATCGACCTCATTCTACCCGTCGGAGGGGAATACCGCACAGTGCTTTTCGACAGGGCGATAGAATCAGCCCATGCCTGAGCAAATAGCGCGATCGCTGGATGAATTGAACCAGCAGATCATCTCCTGCGAGCGTTGCCCGCGTCTGCGGCAGCATTGCCAGCAGGTGGCCGAGGTGCGGAAGAAAGCCTATGCGAGCTGGGAGTACTGGGGCCGGCCCGTGCCTTCTTTCGGGGACCCTAATGCGAGGGTTTTGATCCTGGGACTGGCGCCGGGGGCGCACGGCTCCAATCGAACGGGCAGGCCTTTTACCGGCGACGGCTCGGGGGATTTTCTTTACCCGGTGCTGCACGAGACGGGCTTTGCCTCGCAATCGAAATCCGTCTCTCGCGACGATGGCATGAAGCTGACCGATTTATGGATCAATGCGGCGGTGCGCTGCGCTCCTCCGGGAAACAAGCCGCTGCCCGAGGAGATCGCGAATTGCGCGAGTTACCTGGATGAGGAGATTGCACTGATGCGCCGCCTGCGGGTAACGGTGTGTCTTGGCAAGATTGCCTTCGATGCTTTTACATCGCATCTTGTCCGCACGGGAGAGCTGACGCGGCGCACTGGGTTTGTGTTCGCACACGGCGCCGAGTATGTGTTGCCTTCAGGAAAAAGGTTGCTTGCCAGTTATCATCCTTCACTACAAAACACGAACACCGGCGTGCTGACACGCGAGATGCTTACCGCGATCTTCGCGCGCGCAAAGCAGATTTCAGCGGGCTGAAGCGGCTGTCGGTTTAACTGCATGAGAAGAGCATCTTCATATTGTGAATGCCGCATCTGAGTTTCAGAGTGGTGAAAACAGATACGGAGGAAGATAAATCATGTTGACGATCCTGATTGTGATACTTGTGCTCGCGCTTATCGGTGCCGTACCGTCGTGGCCGTATAGCCGGAGCTGGGGATACTACCCGAGTGGTGGAATCGGATTGCTACTTGTCATCGTGATCGTCCTGATGCTGCTCCACGTGGTGTAGCACAGGCACCATTGATGTGGCAGGGTCTTGACGCGCAGTGGGCCGCTAGCCGATAGTTTCGGTGACTGACAAGTTACCGCTATGGAGAGCGGCCAAGATGGCGAAAGGCAAGAAGAAGGTAGAGGAGATCGCGGCTGAGCCGGTGATGCCGGAGCTCAAGCTTAAAGAAGTAATCAAGCGGGTCAAGGATTTCGTGGAACCCCATCGCATCACCAATGGGAAGAAGTTCTCGCTTAAGGACCACGATCCCGCGAGCACCGGCAAGTTAGGTAAAGAAGATAAACCACGTTCAAAGGAAGCTCTTGCGCGGGGCGTCGGTGCGTTAGCCAATCTGCAGGACGTGTTGTACGCGAATCGCGAATGGTCAGTATTACTGATCTTTCAGGCAATGGATGCCGCGGGCAAGGATGGCGCGATCAAGCACGTCATGTCCGGCGTGAATCCGCAGGGGTGCCAGGTAGCTTCATTTAAAGCGCCTTCATCCGAGGACCTGGATCATGATTATTTGTGGCGCTGCCAGGCGCAGTTGCCGCAGCGTGGACGCATTGGCATCTTCAACAGGTCGTATTACGAAGAAGTGCTGGTGGTTAAGGTTCACCAGGGAATACTGCAGAGCCAGAGGCTGCCGCAGCAACTGATTACGTCGAAGATCTGGCGGCAGCGCTACGAAGACATCCGCGCGTTTGAGCAGCACCTGGCGAGGAACGGCACGCTCATCCGCAAATTTTTCCTGAATGTCTCCCGCAAGGAACAGAAGCGGAGATTTCTGTCGCGTCTGGACGACCCGTCGAAGAACTGGAAATTTTCTGCGTCGGACATGAAGGAACGCGGCTTCTGGGACGACTATGCGAAGGCCTATGAGGAGATGATTCGCGAGACAGCATCCCCAGAGGCTCCGTGGTACGTGGTTCCGGCGGATAACAAGTGGTATACCCGCGTGGTTGTAGCGGCGGCAGTGGTGGATGCGCTGGCTTCGTTGAAGCTGGAGTATCCGGTTGTGGACAAGACGAAACTGGATGAACTGGCGGAAGCGAAGCTGATGCTGACGCAGGAAAAGAGCTGAAGAAAGGCGTTAGAGGAATCTAGAGCGGGTAGCGGGGGCGCGAGGGTGCGCACTTGCTATCCGCTTTTGTTTTTGGGCTTGTGGTGGAGACGGTTGAGGTGGGGCTGGCGAAGAGAGGGCAGATTTTGGAGCGGGAGACCGGGATTGAACCGGCGACATCCAGCTTGGGAAGCTGGCGTTCTACCACTGAACTACTCCCGCATCCTATTTGCAATCAACAGCTTGGATTATTCTGCTCGACCCAGCAGCGCCACATACCACCGCTGAGCCTATGGTCGCCCTAATCGACAACAGCTAAAAGCATGGCTGGATGCGAATTCGGCGACAACGGTATCAAGTTCGTAGTGTGCGAAGACTTCCCCGATTCCAAAGTAGCTTCCCGGGGAATTCAGATTCTATGCTACAGATGGAGGCGGCAAACGTAAACTGCGCGCCTATAGGTCCGGGAGGGGACTCTTCAGGACCTGCCAGCTTATTAAGCTGGGTTACGATCGAGTTCGTTGCTGCACGAATCATCTGTCTTTCTAAAATGACATTTTGAACAATAGAGAAGCTCAACTCGGATCGCCTTGATCCACCGTGAAATCACGCAGAGCCTGCAACTCCGGCATTAAAGTGCGCCCTTTCTAGCCGTCGTCTTGAATACTCGACGATTGCCGGAGGCGCGATTCCGTGGCATCACACAACGTGTGGGAAACGCTATCATATTTCGGGCATGATGGTGAGCAACCTGGGCAACTTCTTTCGATGGTTGTTCGACTCCCGCCACGGTCCGACGGGCAGGCTGGTCCCGCGTTGGATTCTACTGCGAGCGCTCGCGGCCATCTATTTTTCTGCATTCTATTCATTGCTCTTCCAGATCAAGGGACTTATCGGCCCCGAGGGCATCCTGCCCACGCAAAAGTATCTGGCGGCTGTCGCCCGGTCGCTGGCAGGGACGCGCTATTGGTACGCGCCGTCGCTCTTCTGGGTCTCCTCCAGCTCGCAGATGCTGATGACGATAATGTGGATCGGCCTCGCCGCATCCGTGCTTGCCTTACTGAATTTGTGGCCGCGGCTGAGCTTCTTCGTCTGCTTCGTATGCTTTCTATCGTTTGTCGCTGCGTCTGGAGAGTTTTCCGGTTATCAATCCGACGGAATGCTGCTCGAGGCTGGTTTTCTAGCCTTGTTTTTTGCGCCATGCGGAGTGCTGCCCGGCTGGGGAGCAAACGATCCCCCTTCGCGCGCCAGCCTGTTTCTACTTCAATGGGAGTGGTTTCGCATCTACTTCGAATCCGGCATGGTTAAGCTGCTGAGTGGCGATCCGCAGTGGCGCAGCCTGACGGCAATGGACGAGTACTACCAGAATGGTCCATTGCCTACCTGGATCGGCTGGTATGTCGAGCACCTTCCGCATTGGTTTCACGCGGCCACGGCCGCCGCTACGCTCGCGCTGGAACTCGGCCTGGTCTTCATGCTCTTTTTGCCGCGCCGCGTGCGCCTGATCTGCTTCTTCATTGTGACGCCGTGGGAGATCGGAGTTATCCTTACCGCCAATTACACTTTCCTGAACTATCTCGTCCTCTCGCTGGGTTTTCTACTGCTGGATGACAAGGCTCTGCTGAGGTTCGTTCCTGTGCGTTTTCGTCCACGAGAAGTGGCAAATACCTTGAAGACCGCACCCCGCACCGAGTTGCCGCTCTCAATCCTGGCTTTGGACGAAGCAGCCTCCGGTGAAACCGATTCCGCACCTAATACACTGCGCCGCAAACTCACGGAGCATTTCAGCGCTGGTCGTTTGGCTGTTGGCGCGGTGATGCTTTCGTGGATCGCTTACAACACAACTGCGGAACTGATTGGCTTGCCTCTGCGTGGCGTTCCGTTGCCCACCGCGCCAATCACCGCGCTCGAGCCCTTTCGCATTGCCAACCAATATGGTCTATTCGCCGTGATGACGCGCGGCCGTTACGAGATCGAATTCCAGGGCTCGAACGATGGCGAAAACTGGATCCCATATCTGTTCCTATACAAGCCACAGGAGTTAAACGAGCGGCCGCGAATCTACGCGCCGTATCAGCCCCGCTTAGACTGGAACCTCTGGTTCGCCTCGCTCGGTGAGTGGCGACAGGACGAGATCGTTCCGCTTATCGAAGAGCGCCTGCTCCTGAACAGCGGCGATGTTCTTGCGCTCTTCAAGAGCAACCCGTTCCAGCAGTCGCCGCCCCGATATGTGCGCGCAGTTTTGTGGCAGTACTGGTTCACTTCAATGGACGAAAAACGGCGCACCGGCAACTGGTGGCGCCGCGAGTTCCTCGGCCTCTATGCTCCGGAGATCACGCTCACTCCGGAGGGTAACTTCGCTGTTGTGAAATTGCCGGAGGAACTGCCGCCCCACGATTGAGCAGTGGAAAGAGACTCGATGAAACGCGCATACGTGATCGGATCGGGCCCCAACGGACTTGCTGCAGCCATTGTCCTGGCGCAGGCAGGGCTCTCGGTCGAGGTTTTCGAAGCCGAAGCCGAGCCGGGCGGCGCCACACGCACCCTGCCGCTGACCCTGCCGGGTTTCTTGCACGACTTCGGTTCCGCCGTGCATCCGATGGCAGCGGGGTCTCCGTTCTTCAGCACGCTTCCTCTGGCGGACTATGGATTGGAATGGATTCACGGTGAAGCGCCCCTTGCGCACCCGCTCGACGATGGCACTGCCGTTATGCTCGAACGCGACCTTGACGATATGGAAAGGGAACTAGGCTCGACGGCAGAGCCATGGCGCCGCCTCGTGCAACCTGTCGTTGACCACTGGTTTCAGTTCGCGCAGGACAGTCTTGGGCCTGTTGTGCGCTTCCCCAGTCATCCGTTTCGCATGGCGCGCTTTGGGCTGGCCGCAATTCAGCCGGCTAAGACGCTCGCCGGCAGCCGCTTCGCCACTCCGAGGGCACGGGCGCTTTTTGGCGGGACTGGCGGCCCACTCGTTCCTTAGCTTCGATCGGCCGTTGAGTTCAGCCATCGGACTGGTGCTTGGCGCCGCTGCGCACGCTGTCGGCTGGCCCATTGCACGGGGTGGATCGCGCGCCATCTCTGACTCGCTCCTTGCTCACCTTCACACACTGGGCGGCACGCTCCACACATCCCGCCGCATCGATGCGAATTCGCTTCGCGACTTGAACGGCGACAGCGCGCTCACACTTTGCGACACAACGCCCGGTCAATTGCTGTCTTTGGCGGGCGATCGACTCACGCCGAGTTATCGACGCACACTGGAGCGATTTCAATACGGACCTGGGGCATTCAAGATCGACTTTGCACTGTCGGAACCCGTTCCATGGCGGGCGCGAGAATGTCTCCGCGCGATTACCGTGCACCTTGGCGGTACATGCGAGGAGATCGCCGCGGCGGAAGATGCAGTTGCTAATGGTCGACATGCGGAACGACCCTTTGTGCTGGCCGTACAACCCACGCTGTTCGACCCGACGCGCGCACCGCATGGCAAACACGTTCTCTGGGCTTATTGCCATGTGCCCAACGGTTCGGCCGTTGACATGACGGCGCGCATTGAAGCACAGATCGAGCGTTTCGCGCCCGGATTTCGCGACTGCGTACTGGCGCGCCGAGTTTCATCGCCTGCGACCCTTGAATCCATGGACGCGAATCTTGTTGGCGGCGACATCAGCGGGGGAGCATACACAGTGCGACAGTTTTTCTTCCGCCCCAGCCTTCGCAATTACGCGACCGGCACGCGCGACCTCTATATATGCTCCGCATCGACGCCTCCAGGCGGCGGTGTTCATGGCATGTGCGGCTTTCACGCCGCAAAGCTTGCTCTTCGCCGAGTGACCGGGCGTAGTTGAAGCCGGACACACGAGTGGGTCCTTTTATGGACCCTCTACGGGCAGCGACTGAAGTCTTCATTGATTTGTAGCTACAATATTGTGGTGTCGATTTCTGCCTCTTATACCGCAACCCAAAAGCCCGAGCCGATACTTTTAAGAGTGCTTTGCTGGTGGCATCTGCTCAGCTTCGATGCGCCGACTGTTGCGGTCGTCTGGTCATATTTTTTCGCACAGATCATGCATGTACGCCTTCCCTGGTCTGCGCCGCTTATTCTTGGGTTGGGTACCTGGTTGATCTATATTGCCGACCGGTTGCTCGACGGCGTTTCTAATGACGAGTTGAAACCTTTGCGAGAGCGGCACCATTTCTATGCGAGAAACAGAAAGCATTTCTTATTGGTTGCCCTGGCTGGTGGCACGATGCTGCTGTGGCTGATCGCAACCCGCATGTCTTCCTTTACTCGCAGAGACGACACGGTCGTTTTTGGCGTTGCGATGGTCTATTTCGGCGCAATACACGGTTCTTCGCTCTGGGTGCGACACGTGCGTAGTTCGCCGGGAGAAAATGAAACTCACCTATTCAAGAACGGTGCATTCGGCACTAAAGTCTGGCTGCCTAAAGAAGTTGCCGTTGCATTCCTCTTCGCTGCTGCAACGGCTGTTCCGGCCTGGTCGCGGATGGGTGGTGACGTCGCAGGAAAATTCGCAGAATTGTCACTTGCGGTCATTTGTTTTGCGGCCCTTTGCTGGCTGAATTGTGTAGCGATTGAGCATTGGGAAACAATGGACGGTGTTGAACCGTCGTTCGATCATATGCATGCAAGTACAGAATGGGCAGGCCGAAACCTGGCTCGCATTGCACTGACAGTATGCGGAATCGGCCTATACATGTCGGCGGCGGCCACGACGCTCTCCACCTTGCCGTCGGTTCGGTTCGTCTTTCTGGCTGCCGCGCTAAGCTCAGCGGCGCTGTTTGCGCTGGATCGCTTTCGCAGAAACTTTTCGCCGATACATTTGCGAGCCGCAGCCGACGCAGCCCTGCTTACCCCTTTGCTCTTCCTACTACGATAGCGATCGCGGTGCATCAATGACTTCCCTTGGGCAAAAGACCTTCCTCATGAGACCAACAAGCTTAAGTTCAGGCACAAGCTCCGAGCTGAAGGTACAACAAGCCAACGACCGTCGCGCTGCGAACTTCGATGCTATAGCGTGGCCGTATCGATGGCTTGAGTACTTTACGTTCGGGCGACTTCTGGAACGCGTCAGGTTTGCCCAGATCCCATACATTGCCGATAGGACACGCGCTTTGGTCCTCGGTGACGGAGATGGGCGATTCCTTGCGCAACTGGCCATTCGCAATCGAGCGCTCTATGCAGATGCCGTTGACTCGAGTCCCAAGATGTTGGCACTCCTGCAATCGAGGATGTGTGAAGTTGGGGCGGGAGATCGAGTTACCCTTACGCAGGCAGATGTAAACGATGAAACCTTCTCCCTTCGCGGAAGTGGCTACGATCTTGTGGTTACGCACTTTTTCTTTGACTGCTTCACAGACCACGAAGTTGAAGCGATTGTTGACCGAGTTATTGGGAGGTTGGCGCACAAATCGGTCTGGATCGTTTCGGAGTTCGACGTCCCGCCTGCTGGCCCAAGGATGTGCGCGCGGGTTCTTATACGACTGCTCTACACGTCCTTTGGCCTTCTAACTGGTCTTTCAGTTCGTTCTCTACCGGACTATCGTCGAGTACTGCGAAGCCGAGACTTTTATCTGGAGAGGAAAACGATGGGCCTGCGAGGAATTCTCGTTAGCGAGCTTTGGCGCCGGAAGTAGTAGCAACCATGTAAGTGCAGCTTGTTGCACTAGATGCATGCCCGGGAAAAGGGCATGGTCCAATGCTCTGAATTCACCTAGAACGGATAATGCCGTGCACCGGTCTGAATCGTTATCCATCTCAAGACTGTGAATTCATCAATCGCGGCTTTGCCACCGAAGCGGCCATACCCTGATGACTTCACACCCCCGAACGGCATCTGAGGCTCGTCATGGACGGTTGGACCGTTGATATGACAGATGCCGCTCTCGACTCTTCGTGCGAGCGACCAGGCCCGCGCGATATTCTGGCTGAAGATGGCAGCCGACAAACCAAACTCCGTATCGTTGGCAACTCGCAGCGCTTCTTCATCGCCGTTAACTCGGACGACGGTGACGACGGGACCAAAAGATTCTTCGCTGTAGATGCGCATTGCAGGGGTGACGCGGTCCAAAACTGTGGCCTGCATTAACGTGCCGTCGCGCTTGCCTCCGGCCGCGAGTTGCGCCCCCTTTTCCAAAGCGTCCTGAACAAGATCTGAGACGCGCTGCGCTGCTCGCTCGTCCACGATCGATCCCAGGACAGCGGGACCAAGTGCAGGATCTTTCACGGGAAGAGAAGCAGCTTTTACGGAAAGACGCTTAACAAATTCATCCGCAATTTTGGAGTCTGCAACGATGCGCTCAGTGGACATGCAAATCTGTCCCTGGTTCATGAACGCACCAAAGGCTGCTGCGTCCACGGCAGCATCAAGGTCAGCGTCATCGAGAATAATTAATGGTGCCTTGCCGCCCAATTCCAACAGCACAGGCTTCAAGTGACGTGCCGCTCGTTCGGCGACAATCCTGCCTACCCGGGTTGATCCGGTGAAGTTGATGTGCTTCACAGACGGATGGTCGATAAGTGCTCCAACTATCTCGGCAGCATCCGCGGGATCGTTCGTGAGGACGTTGACAACACCCTCAGGAAAACCGGCCTCCTGGAGTACCGTTCCGATGAGACGATGCACTGCGGGGCATGCCTCTGATGCCTTGAAAACCACCGTGTTGCCGCATGCAAGAGGAATCGCAAGGGCACGAACACCGAGGATGACTGGCGCGTTCCATGGAGCGATTCCGACGCAAACTCCACGAGGCTGCCGGATTGACAAGGCCAGGTTGTCAGGCACGTCTGTGGGAATGACCTCGCCCGAAATCTGGGTTGTCATCGATGCAGCCTCACGCAGCATGGACGCGCCGATGGCAACGTTGAATGCAGCCCAGCCCTCGGTCGCGCCGGTTTCAGCGATCATGTACTGCACGAATTCGCTTTGATGCGCAAGGAGTACGTCAGCGGCACGAAGCAAGAGTTCGCGGCGGCGCCCCGGTCCAGTTGCAGACCACGATGCCGATGCGGCGGCGGCGGACCTAACTGCAAGATCGACGTCGGAGGCACTCGCAGCGGCGGCTTGCGTTGCAGGGCGCTGTTTGACGGGATCGATGCGATGGAAGGTTCGCTTATTCTGCGCAGGTAGAGACTTTCCGCCAATGAGAAGTGCTACGTCGTTCATGCTTGCCTCTCTTTCGGATCTGCAATTCCAGGATTACCGGCACCGACAACGATCAGAGCATCAAGAGCGACCGCGCCAGTGCCCTTTGGATAAACGATAACGGGATTAATGTCGATCTCCGCAATCTCTGGAGAGGAGCGAATCAGTTCGCCTAGAGCGAAGAGGATCTGCGCGGCGGCATCCATGTCGAGAGGCGGTGCGCCGCGGAATCCATGGAATAGCGCAGAGCATTGGAGGGAGCCGAGTTCTTGCACGATTTGCGGAGCGGATAGATCGGCAGGCATGAGCTGCACGTCGCGCATCGCTTCGGCGAGCACACCGCCAGCACCCGCAAGCAACACGGAGCCCCATTCCGGATCGTTACGGGCTCCCAGGATCAGCTCGACGCCGCTGCGCCCCATTCGCTCAACGAGGACTCCCTCGAGTTCAAGTCCAGGTCTATTTGCCTTGATGTTTCTATGCAGCGTGAACCAGGCTTCAGCCAGAGAGTTCTCGTTGTCGATGCTCAAGATCACTCCGCCAACGTCGCTTTTGTGCGGCAAGTCTACGGCTTGTGCTTTCAATACAACTGGAAATCCGATGCTGCGTGCGATGCGAGTTGCATCCTCAAGACTGCGTGCCAATGCGCCTTGCGGAATGGGAATCCCGATTTGGTTCAGAAGCGCTTTGGCTCGATGTTCGGAGAGAATTCCTGGCGCGATCGGTGGCATTGATCTGGGAAGTGTGTCGACCGTATCGGTGAGTGGTTGACGGCCGAGCCAAGTGACTCGTGCCAGGGCGCGCAGAGCCCGCTCCGGCGACGGGAAGCATGGAACTCCGAGCTCTCGCAATTCCTGGATGCCTTCAGCATCGAAGGGCGCGCCTTCATCAAGGGCCGCAAAGATCAGAGTCTTTTTGGGTTGCAGAGTTCTGATTGCACTCAATATCGGCGGTAGCTTGAGGGCGGTGGTGTTTGGGTCGGTCAAGATAATTCCGAGCACTACACTTCCGAAGTGCGGGTCTTCAAGGACTGCGGGAAGGGTGCGGCTATAAAGTCCCGGATCCACCAACCCCTGGGCGGTGAGATCGAGCGGATTCGATGGCGGAATGAAGGCGGGGAGCGCCTCCCGCAGAGCAGACTCTGCGGCGGGAGACAAACTTGGCAAGTCAAGCCCTATGTGTTCGCAAAGGTCGAGCGTAAGTGCCTTGAACGCGCCCGACTCAGTGAACACCGCAGTGCCTTTTCGAGGCAACTCGCGAATGCGAATCAGAATCTGCGATACGTCTACCAGTTCCTCGAGACTCTGGACGTGAACTACGCCGGCATGGGTGACGAGTGTGTGCATCACCTGGTAGTCGCCGGCCATAGCGCCGGTGTGTGTGCCGGCAGATACCCGCGCCGCGTTGCTGCTGCCGGGATGGAGGAGGACGATGAACTGCCCTTGAACGCGGGCCCGACGCGCTAGTTCGAGAAATTGTTTTGGCTTTCGGAACTGCTCAACGACCAGAGCCAGGACGCGAGTGGTCGGATCGCCAATCAAATACTCCAGGAAGTCTTCAACGCCGTGCGAAGCTTCGTTGCCTGTTGAAATCGAATATGTGAGCGGAACGCCGTGATGGCGCATATTGACGGCGATGACAGCTGCGAGAGCGCCGCTTTGCGAAAGGATTGCAACGCCAGGCGAGTTGCTTTGAACCTGCGGCGGCGTCACAACAAAAGTGAGAGGAACTCCTTCAGCATAATTCACCATGCCGAGGCAGTTTGGACCTTCGATGATCATGTTGTATTCGCGAGAGATGCGCTTGAGTTCGCGCTGTGCCTCTTTGCCAGCCTCGCCACTCTCTGCGAAACCGGCTGAGAATACGATGAGGCTGCCAACCTGTTTTCGGCCGCACGCCCGGGCTGCTTCCAACACTGCCGTTCCGGGGATCGCGAGGACAGCACAGTCGACGCCCGTCGGCAGTTCGTCGATCGAGGCGAGGCACGCTTTGCCGTGGATGAGAGGACGCTTTGGATTAATGAGGTGGAGGTCGCCTGCGTATCCGGCATTCAGCAGATTGAGGAAGACGCATTCGCCAAGTGATCCCGGAGTTGATGACGCCCCCACCAAAGCAATGGAGCGCGGATGCAACAGGCGATCGAGCCGGGCTCGAGTTATGCTCGAACTCTCGAAATGAACCAAGTCTTTCTCCTGAAGCGGGGATCAGCTGCGATAACTTTCGAGGCCAGGCTTAATGCTCTTTTCATCGAGGAACTGCTTCAGGCCCTTTTCGCGTCCGTGCTCGGGATCGCGCAGTTGTGCCTGGTCGAGCTTGGCATAGAGGTAGTCCTCACTCTGCTCCCAGGTGAGTTCGCGGCATCGTTTGAATCCGTGCTTCGCTGCGCGCAGCACGACGGCATTCTTCGCTGCCAGCTTTCGCGCCAGCGCCACGGTCTCTTCACGAAGGTTTTCAAGTGGGACAGCGCGGTTCACCAATCCCATTTCCGCGGCTTGCCGGCCAGTGAAGGTTTCACCGGTCATGATGTACTCAAGAGCTTTGCGATGACCGACAGTATCCGCGAGTGCCTTGCTCACGAGGTTGCCCGGAGGTATGCCCCAGTTGATTTCAGAGAGGCCAAACACGGCTGTTTCGGAGGCTATCGCCAAGTCGCACGCAACAAGCGGCGAAAATCCACCACCGAAGCACCATCCATTCACCATAGCTATAGTTGGCTTTGCATACATTCGAAGAAGCTTCCACTGCCACGTGGATGCGTCGCGGCGGATCTTTTCCTGGACAATCTCGGGCGCCTGATCTATCTCTCGAAAGTATTCCTTCAGGTCCATACCGGCCGTCCAGGATTCGCCGGCACCGGTGAGGACGAGCACTTTCATTTCGCCATCAAGCTCCAGCGTCTCCAGGATCTCTCGCATCTCGCGATTCAAGGTGGGACTCATCGCGTTGCGTTTTTCCGGGCGGTTGAAAGTAACCCAACCGATGTCTTCTTCCACCTCTACTTGGACGGTTGTCCAGCGACCTTCGTAGTTTGACATCAAGTCATCCTTTCTATGGATCAGCCGAGATTTCGGCTTTTGCTCAGTTGCCGATAAGGTTTGCGAGTTTCAGTCAAGCGGCAAGCCCACATAATTCTCAGCAAGCGAGGTGGCTGCAGCGCGCGAAGTTACTACATACTCCAACTCAGCCACTTGCCGCTTACGATCAAACGGAGAAGCATCATCAAAAACATGCAATAGCGAAGTCATCCACCATGAGAAGCGCTGGGCCTTCCATATCCGGCGCAGACAGGTTGCGGAATAGGCATCCAGTTTCTTGTTGTCATTTTCGCGATACAGTGCTCGGAACGCCTCAGCAAGATAATGCACGTCGGCGAATGCCAGGTTCATGCCTTTTGCGCCGGTCGGTGGGACAATATGCGCCGCATCTCCGGCGAGGAACAGGCGTCCGAACTGGAGGGGCTCGGCAACGAAGCTACGCATGCCGGTAATACTTTTTTGCAGGATTCTGCCTTCCGTCGGGTGCCAGCCGTCCGCACATCCCAGGCGCGTGTGAAGTTCGCTCCATATGCGACTGTCACTCCACTCCGCGAGATCTTCATCAGGCTTGCATTGAAGATATAGCCGCGTTATGCGCGGTGATCTCATGCTGTACAGAGCGAACCCCCGTTCGTGGTGCATGTAGACCAACTCCTCACGCGACGGTGCAGCTTCAGCCAAAATTCCGAGCCATGCGAAGGGATAGGCGCGATCGTAAATTGTAAGTGCTCCATCGGGGAAGTGAGATCTGGAGACACCATGGAAACCGTCGCAGCCGGCGATATAGTCGCAACGGATGGTATCCGTGATGTTCTGTCTTTCCACGCGAATGGTAGGGCTAGTTCCGCCTAAGTCGTGCAGTGAAACTTCTCCGCATTCGAAGCGCAGATCTCCCTCATCACTCAATCGGCGGCTGATAAGATCTTTCACGACTTCCTGCTGGCCGTACACCGTGACTGCTTTACCAGTGAGTTCGACGAAGGGAATGCGATGAAGCTGGCCATTAAGACCCAATTCAATGCCCTCGTGACGGAGGCCTTCCTTGTCCAGACGCTGGGCGACGCCAGCATCGCGCAGCATTTCCACGCTGGTGTGCTCCAGGACTCCAGCCCGAACGCGCTCTTCACAATATGTTCGCGCCTTGGCCTCCAGAACGATCGAACTTATGCCGTGCAGATGCAATAAATGCGACAGCATCAATCCAGCTGGCCCTGCACCGACGATACCGATCTGGGTCTCAAACTGTGCCATCGCTAGCGGCTATCGCGCTCCCTCTTGCTCTTTGAAGATTTCCTTTGCGGCATGGAAAGCTGCGTTCGCTGCGGGAACCCCGCAGTAGATGGCACAGTGAAGCAGGACCTCACCGATTTCTTCAGGAGTTACGCCGTTATTAGCCGCCGCTCGGATATGAAGCCGCAGCTCTTCACCCCGATTCAGCGCAACCATCAAGCCGATTGTCAGCAAGCTTCGGGTGTGGCGAGGCAGGCCAGGCCGAGTCCAGATTTCGCCCCATGCGTAGCGAGTGATGAGATTTTGAAAGTCTTCATCGGTAGCATCCTTTGTCGCTTCGGCACGGTCTACATGCGCATCGCCGAGCACGCTTCGGCGCACGCGCATCCCTTCCGCGTGACGTTCGGTCTCATCCATTGCCGTGTTCCTTTCCCTGGAAGAAGTGAAGAATGGCGCCTGCGAAGTCTGCCGATCTTTCCCATGCCGAGAGGTGCGAAGCTTGCAGCTCCAAATAGGTGGAGTTGCGCAATCTCGCATGCAATGCGTGCCCATCTTGCGGAGGCGTGGCCGGATCGTCGCTCCCTGTGACTACCAGGCATGGAATTTCGATCGCAGAGAGTTCGCTTCGCAGATCGGTATCGCGGAGGACGCCGCAACAGCCAATGTAGCCTTCCGGCGACGTCCGTTCGATCATGTTGCAGATCTGATTCATTTCGTCAGGGTGCTCAAGGCGATATCCCGGGGTGAACCAGCGACCGAGCGCCGACTGTGCTATTGGAGCCAGTCCATGAGATTGAACGGCGGCGATTCTTTCATCCCATCCCTCTCGCGTACCAATTCGTGCACCGGTGTTTGCAAGGACTAGACTCACAATCTTCTGGGGGGCATGAATGGAGAGCCACAACCCCACCAGGCCTCCGAGCGAAAGGCCACAGAAGTGCACGGTCTCGACTGAGGTTTTTTCAAGCAACGCAAGCAGGTCCGTGCCGAGTTGTTCGATGGAGTAGGGAGTTGGAGGGGTGGTGCTTAGTCCGTGCCCGCGTGCATCATAGCGAAGCACTCGGAAGTGCTGATCGAGATAGGGTAAGACTTTATCCCACATGTGCAAGTCAGAACCAAGTGAATTTACAAGGACCACGACCGGACCCGTGGGCGGACCGCCCATCTCATAATGAAGACACGCTTCTTGCAATTCAGCGGTCGGCATCAGGATCCCCCAAAACGCGACCAATGAAAACCTGTGTACTGCCGAGGTATTCGCGAGGTTGCAGAAGCCGATCAATCTCCGCGTGGGTGAGATGATCGGTGACCACAGGAAGGGACTTCAAGATAGTTGACAGATGTTGTCCCGTCTCTTGCGCTTGGAGAACCGCCTTGCGGATGACCTCATGCGCGGCGGATCGCCCGAGCTTTGATGCCAAGGCCGCATTGACCGACTCGGAGAGAGGCAGTCCATGCATCGCTTCGAGATTGGATGCCATCCTGGCCGAGTCAACGTGCAGGCCTTCTGCTATTTCGATTGAGCGATCCAGTGCGGCGGCTGTGATGCTGAAGATCTCGGGCAGAGTCTGCCATTCGGCCTGCCAAAGTCCCAGACCACGCTCGTGTTCCTGCGGCATGGCAGCGAGCATCGTGGAGGCAAGGCCAGGCATCCGCGTTGCGCACGCAAGAATCATCGCGCAGGCAAGAGGGTTCTGCTTGTGCGGCATGGTCGACGAGCCGCCTCTACCCTCACCGGTTGGCTCCGCTACCTCTGCCAGCTCCGCCTGCATAAGCAGGGCAATGTCCTTTGCGAATTTGCCAAGAGTACCGACCAGGAGCGCGAGTACCTGCGCGATCTCAACGAGGTTATCGCGTTGGGTATGCCAGGGAAGGTCGGGCTCTTTCAGTTCAAGGATGCGAGCCAACGCTGTGGAAACGGCGGCTCCTGCGGATCCGAGCGCCGCGAGGGTTCCGACAGCGCCTCCGAACTGAAGAACCTGGGCACGATCCGATGCAGTCTTGATGCGGGTTCGGTGCCTACGCAAAGCTGCAAGCGTGCCTGCCAACTTGAGCCCTAGTGTTGTCGGCGGACCAGGTTGCAGCCAGGTTCTCCCAGTCATCACGGTCTCAGCGTGAGTTTTGACCTGCTTTGCGAGCGCAATATCCAACCGAGCGATTGCATCAAGTATGAGTTGCAGCCCTTCTCGCATCTGGAGAACCAAAGCTGTGTCGAGTACGTCCTGACTGGTCGCACCGAGATGTATAGTTCGTGCTGCGAATTCATTTTCCTGCTTCACCCTTGCGGTGAGTTGCTGGACGAAAGGGATGGCGATGTTGCCGGCCTCAAGAGCGGCGCACTTGAGAGCCTCAATGTCAATGAAGTTTGCGTCGAGCAAAGATTTCAACGCCGCCCCAGATCCTGACTCGGCGACACCTCGCTCTTCCAACGCACACGTCAGAGCCCATTCAAATCGCGTCATGGCGCGCAGCTGTCGAGACAGCGAGAATGTCTCTGTCATCTCTGGCGTAGAAAAAAGAAAGGCGACGTTTTCAGAGCACATACCGGGAGTCCCTTCTACCACGCGAAAAAGACGGTTTCATTCTCACCTTGCAAGATCACGTTCCACTGAAACACACTTGAATTGTCTGCATTGCAACTGGCGACAAGTGTGTGCCGGCGTTCTGCGGGCACTTCAAGCAAGACAGGATCGACAGCATTGGCGGTTTCTGTCCCGAAGTAGACCCGTGTGAGCAAGTGTCGCAAAAGTCCTCGCGCAAAGACGAGCACAAGCATGTGAGGAGCCTGGAGCCGACCGTCGCCAAACGCCGCTGGCCCGGGCTTATTCAGCGCCAAAGTGAAGTTTCCGTCGTCATCAGTCGCGACGCGGTGGAAGCTTCCTGGATGACCGCTAGTGGACCCGGAATGGCTACCCAGCGAATCCGCGCTCCAAAATTCGAGCATCGCATCCGAAACCGGCGCACCGTCGCTGTCCAACACCTTACCGCGAACCTCAATTGTGTTGACTGCCGAATTGTTTGCTGGTTCCTGACCAATGAGGTGTTCAAGGCCAATTCGAAAATACGGGCCCACGGTTTGCGATCCGGTCGGTATCAAACTGGGAGACCTCATCGGGCCGACTCAAAGACGGTTTCCTGCGAGCCACGCAGGACAATATTGAATTCGTAAGCGAGCGCGTAGTTCGACTGTGAGCGCTCCATATCAAGTCGAGAAACCAGTCTCTGTCGTGCGGCTTCGTCAGGAATGCTGTTGAAGATAGGGTCAATCGGCTGCAATGGATCGCCAGGGAAGTACATCTGGGTGACTAGACGCGACAAGATGCCCGCACCGAAAAGTGAGAAGTGAATATGAGAAGGGCGCCACGCGTTGTGGTGATTGCCCCAAGGATATGGACCAGGCTTGATGGTCTTGAAAAAGTACCGGCCGTCGCCATCCGTAAGCAGTCGTCCGCCGCCCGAGAAATTTGGGTCCAGTGGTGCATCATATCCATCCACTTTATGGCGGTATCTACCCGCGGCATTTGCCTGCCAAACCTCGATGAGAGCGCCACGCACAGGCCGTCCATCCTCATCGAGTACGCGTCCATGCACAAAGATGCGCTCGCCGAGAGCTTCGGCCGCGTGCTGCATCGTGAGGTCACTGTCGTTCTTGCTGATCAAATTGTGACCGAATACCGGGCCGGTTTTTTCCGTGAGTGTCTCAGGGAGCACGATTAGGGGCATGCGCGGCGATCGCGCGATTGTTGCTACATAAGGCGGAAAGCAGAAGTCCGGCTGTGTCCCTGGCGCGGCGGGTTGAACTACGGGCAATCCGATCAACGGTCCTCCTTACACTTTCTCCATCGCCAATGCGATGCCCTGTCCGACTCCGATGCACATTGTGGCAAGGGCGAGCCTGCCACCTGACTTTTCCAATTGATGCGCCGCCGTGAGCACCAACCGGGCGCCGCTCATTCCCAGTGGATGACCCAGCGCAATAGCTCCGCCAGTTGCATTCACATGTTCAGCGTCGTCGGGCAATCCCATTTGCCGCAAGCAGGCAAGGGATTGGCTGGCGAAGGCTTCATTCAATTGAATCCAGTCAAAGTCGCTAATTGTCTTTTGAAGACGGGCAAGAAGTTTTTGCGTGGCGGGAACCGGACCCAGCCCCATCACTCGCGGGGCCACCCCCGCTGTTGACATGCCCAGAATTCTAGCTCTGGGCTGAAGGCCGTGTCGGGCCACCGCATTCTCAGATGCAATGATCATCGCGGCCGCCCCGTCATTGACGCCTGAAGCATTGCCTGCAGTAACTGTGCCCCCCGAAAAAAGCGGCCGTAATTGTGCAAGCTTCTCGGGAGTGGTATCGGGCCGCGGGTGCTCGTCGCTCGACACGTTCATAGTTTTCTTGTTGTCTGAAACTTCGACTGAAACTATCTCCTCCGCGAAGAAGCCATCCTTAACGGCGCGCTCGGTTCGCATTTGACTGCGCCACGCGAATGCATCCTGAGCGTCGCGAGAGACGTCACAATCGTGAGCCACATTCTCGCCTGTTTCAGGCATGGAATCCACTCCATACTGGTGACGCATCCTGGGATTGACGAATCGCCAGCCAATGGTCGTGTCCTGGATTTCGGACGACCGTTGAAAAGCAGATTCGGCCTTACCGAGGACGAAAGGCGCGCGCGACATGGATTCCGCGCCGCCGGCAATTATAAAGTCTGCTTCACCGCACTGAATAGCTCGCGCCGCAGTACCGACTGCATCCATGCCAGATCCGCAGAGCCGGTTCATCGTTGTTCCGGGTACGCATTCCGGAAGACCAGCCAGCAGCAGTGCCATGCGAGCCACGTTGCGATTGTCCTCCCCCGCCTGATTGGCACAGCCCAGCACCACCTCATCCAGTTCACCCCAATCGGGACGTGGATGACGCCTTATCAATTCACGAATGGGAATTGCCGCGAGATCATCGGCACGGACCCTGGACAGTGCTCCGCCGTACCGGCCGATCGGCGTGCGCACTGCATCGCAGATGAACGCTGATCTCAATCTGCATCTCCTGGCATGCCATGGGCCACTGCAGTTCGTGCTTTTAGATCGCGCAAAGTGCGTAGTTCGTCTGCGGTTGGGTGTGCAGTCACTTCGCAGATGTCGGCAAAGCAGACCTTCCAACCTGTATTCGCTGCAATCATCTCACGGTCAAGGTCCGGGTGAATGCTGGTCACCTTTAGCTCCCGTGTAATTGGATCCGGCTGCAAGATGCAAAGGTCTGTTATCACTGCTGCCGGTCCCATGCCCGAAAGACCGGCGGCCTCTCGAGCGCTGCCACCCGTAAGAAATCCGACAGATGTGATGAAGTCGAGTTTTTCGACGAAGGTTCGTTTGGACTGCTTCACGATAATCAATACTTTTTTCGCTGAAGAGCTGATCTCCGGAGCGCCTCCCGCCCCTGGGAGTCGGACTTTCGGCTTGTCATACGATCCGACGACGGTGGTATTGATGTTTGCAAACCGATCAAGTTGGGCCGCGCCAAGGAAGCCCACATCAATCCTTCCGCCTTGCAGCCAGTAGCGGAATATTTCAGGGGTCGATACTACCGTGTCCGCTGTCTCTGCCAAATTGCCGTCTCCAATAGAGAGCGGCAGAACCGACGGTTTTGCCCCGATGGGGCCGGACTCGTAGACGAGAACCGCGTCTGGCGCGTGGGTGAGCCGAGCGAGGTTCGCTGCTGTGGAAGGCAACCCAATGCCGACAAAGCATACTGCGCCGTTAAGAAGCATGCGCGCAGCGGTAACCGTCATAATTTCTTCGGACGTATAGGACTCGCTCATTGATACACCGCCTGCACTTGCGGGTCCCTTTGCAACTGCAGGTATTCCTCGAAGTCTTTCGTTTGTAGAATGTGTTGTTGCAGCCACGTGCTGAATCGTTCTCGATCTCTCGATATGCGATCCCACGCGTGGTAGAACACATTGTCGCGCTCGTAATACCCATGTGCGTACGAGGGAGTTGCTCCCTTTGGAACTTTGCAAACCGCAGTCACAACCCAATGGGGCAAGATGCAGGCATTCGGTGGCGCGTCGAGTGAGTCGACTCGTTCCTCCACTGTTACGATGGCGTGCTTGCTCGAAAGTACCGCTTCCTTTTGCACGCCCAGGATGCCCCATAGCAGCACGTTGCCCTTCCGATCTGCCTTTTGTGCGTGGATCACCGCCACATCAGGGCGCACGGCGGGTGTGGCTGCGAAGACCTCTCCTGTAAATGGACAAGTGATTGACCGGATCTGCGGATTGACGCGAGGGAAATCCGAACCTGTATAGCCGCGCAAGACGGTGAAGGGAAGATTGGCGGCACCGGCGACGTAGGCATTCGCGAGGTCGCTGTGGCTCCGCTCTTCAATTGCGAGGGGATTTGGCCAGTCGTTTTCAACCGCATCGCGAAAGCGATGTAGTGAGCCCACGCCCGGATTTCCTCCCCAAGAGAAGGTGAGTTTTGACGCGCAACCCGCGCCAATCAACTGGTCATAGATGAGGTCCGGCGTCATTCGTACGAGTGCGAGGTTGCGGCGTCTCTGCCGGATAATCTCATGACCGGCAGCGAATGGAATCAGGTGAGTGAAGCCCTCCATTGCCAAGGCGTCGCCATCGTGCACATTTGCAGAGATAGCCTCTGCCAATGTCATCCACTCCGCCATCCGACCTCCTTTGCAAGAGAGCAGCATTATTACGCGGTTGACTATCCTTGTACAAGATGTGCGATAATCGGCCACCAAGAGGGAGTATGCACGGCAAGAGGGTTGCAACTCAACAGCCTGAATCCGGCATTGTTGACAGGTTCGCAATGCGCGCGGGAAATCCTGATTTTGTTCTGTCTCTTGCCCGGGGCTTGAGCGTCATTGAGAGCTTTGAAGGATTCCGAGAGGGTCGCAGCATCGTGGAGATCGCTCACTCTACGGGGCTTTCGCGCGCTTCCATTCGCCGGATTCTGCTGACACTCGAACTGCTTGGATACGTCGAGCGCTCAAGACAGGTATACCGTCTCAGGACCCAGGTTTTGCGGCTCGGCTTTTCGTTTCTATCATCCTCTTCAGTAGTCGAAGCCGCGAGGCCAGTGCTGGAGCGGATCACTGAGACGTTACACGAGTCGTCTTCTATGAGCATGCTCGATGGGCAAGAGATCGTCTACGTGGCCCGCTCTGCTGCCAGTCGGGTGCTCGCCGCGGGTCTGTCCGTAGGAAGTCGGCTACCCGCATACTGCACATCTATGGGACGCGTGCTGCTCGCTGCTCTTCCAGATGCAGAACTCGATGCTTATCTTCATGACTTGAGGCCGAAAACCTACACATCACAGACGATCGTCAAAGTACCCCAGTTGCGGAAGGCTATCAAGGAGGTGCGAAGGCAGGGATTTGCAATCGTGGATCAGGAGCTCGAAGCAGGACTAAGATCGATTGCGGTTCCCATTTGCACCCGTGGCGGCCGGGTTGTCGCGGCAATCAATGTAGGTACACATGTATCGCGGGTTGATCAGAGTATGCTCGTGAAGACTTGCCTGCCTGCGTTGCTGAACGGTGCTCAGGCGCTCCGCGACATTCTCATCTGAGCCGTTGTGGAAAGACCGGGAGCGTTTCAAAGCGTTTCGTACTTAGATTTTTGCCCATCGGGAGGAAGCAGAGATGTCTTCGCTATACCGCGCGGATCATGTAGGAAGTTTGTTGCGCCCGGCCGATTTGCTTGAGGCACGACGGGCTCATCTTTCTTCGGAGGAACTCGAGGCCCTGGAGGATCGGCATATCACTCGGGTAATGAAGAAGGAGCAAGAAATCGGTCTAAGCGTATTCACCGACGGCGAACTGCGCCGGAGCAATTTCATGAGCGACTTTACCGACGCGGTGGACGGCTTCGATGCGGGCGACGCTGTGCCCCGGAGTTGGAGCGACAACGCACAAAAGACTGCTGCACCAGCGCCCGCAGTGAGCAGTATCAGTGGTATTGTGACTTCGCCGCTCAAGCAACGCGAGCCATTGACTGGACGTGAGGTGCCGTTTCTGCTCCAGCATTCGCCGGGCCCTATTAAGATCACTTTGCCCAGTGCTACTCAGTTTCCGGCCATATCGTTCAAGTACGGTGTTACGGATTCCGCCTATCGGGATCCGTACGCACTGCTCGACGCAATCACTGCGATCATGGTGAAGGACATTGAATCTCTCGCGGGATGCGGCATCTCATATTTGCAGATTGATGCGCCGCGCTATAGCTACTACCTCGATCCTAAGTGGACAGCATGGATGGAGAAGGAACTGCGAGTGGATCCGGAGCAGATGCTTTCCGCGTCTCTGGATGCTGATAATGCGTGCTTCGCCGCAGCCCGCAGAGAGGGCGTCACACTCGCAATTCACTTATGCCGTGGTAACAATCGCAGTCACTGGTACGCAGAAGGCGGCTACGATTCGATTGCTGAACGGCTGTTCCACGAACTAGCTGTGGATCGGTTTCTTCTGGAATACGATGATGAACGCTCAGGCACTTTCGAGCCTCTGAGATTCGTTCCGCCGGGAAAGATTGTTGTGCTCGGGCTGGTTAGCACGAAGCGTCCCGAATTGGAGCGGAGGGAAGATGTGCTAAGGCGGATTGACGAAGCGGCCAAAGTTATTCCGCTAGAGCAATTGGCCCTGAGTCCGCAATGTGGATTTGCGTCGACCATGGAAGGAAACTTGCTGACGGAAGCTGATCAATGGGCCAAATTGCAGCTTGTCGCAGACACGGCCAGGGAAGTGTGGAGCTGAAACCTGACCAGGTGCTCTCGAATCTGCATTGACCATCGCGATCGCGCGCCGAGGTATCGAAAGGCCCCCCAACCAGGATCGTGCTCGTCCAATTCGCGTAACCGACAAGGTGGTGGCCGCTAAACGACTCCCGCACTTCGTTTAGAACGACTTATGCCGTTCCGCGACTTCCTGGTTGTGCGGCCCCCGGGTCTTGGAGCCCGTGGGAATTCAGGTTACTATCTACCGCTCCAGGTGGAACACGTAAAGTTAACCCCAAGTTCTTCTATGCATCCCCATCTGCGCATCCTCATTCGTACATAGCCAGACATTCGTTCGTTTTACGGGGCGTCGACGCAGTAGTTTTACTACTGCCGCCCGGGTCGCTCCGCTCACTATGATGCCGGAGACTGGGCAGTCTCTATCAAGACCGAAGCGAGGCGTTATGAAGATTAATTCGAGGGCTTTTGCCACTGCGGTTGTGCTTTCAGGAGCAATGTTGGTTGCGGGTTGCAATAGTAAGCCGGCCGAAGAGAAAGCAGTGTCAACCGTTCCTGCCGCCAATCCCGACAAGATTGCGGCAGCGGCGAACATTCCGCAAAATCCTCTGAAAGAAGCCTACTTTGGCGAGACTCACATCCACACTGCATATTCCTTGGATGCCTTCCTCGGCGGCACACGTCTGACGCCGTCGGATGCCTATCGCTTCGCGGAAGGCGAAGCCGTCACAGTGAATGGCCAGATTCACAAGATCGATCGTCCTCTCGATTGGGTCGCGGTCACAGATCACGCTGAATACCTGGGCGAGATGTATTCCACGATGGTCGACGGCGCGCCCGGACACGATCAGGATCTACTCAAACAATTGCGCAGCATGACCGAAGAAGCCGACCGGCAGAAGTGGTTCATGCAATACGTAGCCGGCAATAACCGCAGTGCACATCCTGAGCACCCACCGTTCTACCAAGGGGTGGAGACTACGAAGAGCGCGTGGAAGGTCGCGGTGGCTGCCGCGGAGCAGCACAACGAACCCGGGAAGTTTACGGCGTTTGCAGCTTTCGAGTGGACATCTGTACCTGGCGGGGCCAATCTCCACCGCAACATCATCTTCCGAGACGCCAACGTACCCGATTACCCGATGAGTTCCTATGAAATACCTCGGGAGGAGGCCCTGTGGGATTGGTTGAGCGGACTGGAAGCGAAGGGAATGAAGCCACTGGCCATTCCGCACAATTCCAACGCCAGCAAGACCCTTATGTTCCCCACTGCAGACTCCACGGGGAAACCGCTTGACCTCAAGTATGCGCAAACTCGCGAGCACTTTGAACGGGCCATTGAGATCATGCAGATCAAGGGCGACTCCGAGGTGCATCGGAATTTCTGGGCAGCGGACGAGTTCGCAAATTTTGAAAACGCAGACTCGCTGGCCGAGAACTCAGGACGGGTGCAGGACAAGCGGAATTACGTTCGG
This sequence comes from uncultured Acidobacteriaceae bacterium, assembly GCA_963849505.1. Taxonomy (GTDB): domain Bacteria; phylum Acidobacteriota; class Terriglobia; order Terriglobales; family Acidobacteriaceae; genus JANXZS01. The sequence continues at coordinate 105,599 of CAWKHY010000007.1, forward strand.
TGGGGCGTGATTCAGGGACTGGCTTACGAAGAGAAGCTGGGTGTCAATCCTTTCAAGCTGGGCTTCGTGGGCGGCACCGACGATCACAATGGTTTGCCTGCTGAAGTAGCGGAGAAGGGTTGGAACGGCGGGCACGGACCGGAAGACGGGTCGGTGGAGGCGCGCCGAACCGGCGGAGTCGGTGGGTGGGCCAAAGGCAAGGACCTGAACCCCGGTGCGATCACCGGCGTGTGGGCCGAGTCAAACACCCGCGCCGCGATCTGGGATGCGATTTATCGCCGCGAAACGTTCGCTACCAGCGGCCCTCGCATCAAGGTTCGCTTCTTCGGCGCTGCTGGCTTGCCTGAGGATACAAAGGATCCGGTGGCAATGATCAAGTCCGGGTATAGCAAGGGAGTGCCGATGGGCGGTACTCTTAGCCCCTTGACCACCGCGCCCACTTTTACTGCGTGGGCGATCAAGGCTCCCGACGGAGCCAACCTCGACCGCATCCAGATCATCAAGGGATGGGTCGACAAGACCGGCCAACATCACGAGAAAATCGTCGAAGTTGCGTGGTCCGGCGATCGCAAGGTTGGGGCGAACGGAAAGCTGCCGTCAGTGGGAAATACCGTCGATCTGAAAAAAGCCACCTACACGAACACCATCGGAAGTCCGGAGTTAAGTGGAAGCTGGACCGACAAGGAGTTCGATCCGGCTCAGCATGCGCTCTACTATGTGCGCGTGCTGGAGATTCCCACGCCGCGCTGGAGTACCTACGATGCGGTCATGAGCGGGTTGCCCCTTCTACCGGACGTGCCAGCAACAATTCAGGAGCGGGCATGGTCGTCTCCAATCTGGTACGCACCGCAAAAATAAGAGGCAACGAGGGACCGTGTTAAAAAACCGTTTACTGAAGAATGTGTTACTGGCGAGCGCCCTGTTCTGCGGCGTCACTCTAGTCCTCGGCTTAACTCCGGCGTCAGCCGAGGAGGGTGGATCGGGTCACTATTTCCCAGGCTCGATGGCATCATTTATTGACGGTGTGAGCCCGACGCCGTCGTTCCTGGTTCGTTACAACCAGATCTACTACAGCGGATCCGTCGGAGCCAACAAGGCCATACCCATTGCCGGCACCACGGCGTTTGGTCTTCACGCTACATCGTGGGGTGAGGGAGTGACCTTATTCTGGCGACCGGACGGAGGCGGGATTGGGAACAAACATTGGAGCTACGCGATGTCCATGACAGTTCCTTACATGTTCATGGACGTGAGCGCAAACGCGATCGTCCAGTTGCCTCCCGGCGCGGGCGGCGGTAATACGACAATCGCAAAAGAGGGCACGAAGGCAGCGGTCGGCGACCTGGTGGTGATTCCTCTGATGCTGAACTACAACGTCAGCCCTAACACGAACATCAACTTCCGTACGACGGGGTATCTACCGACCGGCAGTTATGGAACGGGCCGGCTGGCGAACACGGGCAAGAACTACTACACGTTTGAGCCGACACTTGCTGTTATCTACCTCGGCACAAAGAACGGGCGCGAGGCGTCGCTGTTTGGCGGTATGGACTTCAACAGCACGAATCCCGCAACGCAATACAAGACAGGCGACCAGTGGCATCTGGATGGCACGCTGGCACAGCATCTGCCGCTGATGAAAGGGCTGGCGGGTATTGGGGTCTCATCGTTCTATTACGCGCAGTTCACAGCAGACAGCGGGACCGGGGCAACTCTCGGCAAGTTTGAGGGCAAGACGGCCGGTATTGGCCCCGTCGTTTCCTACATCAAGCCGTTTGGACATAAGCAGTTGATGGCTGAACTGAAGTGGCTGAATGAGTACTATACCCAGAACCGGCTGCAAGGGAACACGGTGTTCTTCAAAATTGCGCTGAAGTTCTGACGCGGAGCGCTCAGGTACTGAAGAGGACCGCGAGGACTGTACCGTATTTTTGCGGGTATCCGCAGCGACAACGCCGAGGCTATGATGAGCGGGAATCGGGGATGTCTTCATGCTCGCCGCCTTCATCTACGAATGATCTGAAAAGAAGGCTTGGAGCCCACGAAAATTGCTGCAAGAACGAAGTGCGTGAAGAGGCTGCACGTGGCAATACAGAATCGAAAAAACACTCTTATCCTGGAATATCGGTCTGGCGATGGGTCCTGGGATTCTTCTCACGCTGGCATGGCTTCTTATCGCGTTCACCACGGGCTGCAAGGAAGAGCCAAAGGCACCTGACACGAGTGTGACGGGCGCCCAGTCGACGGAAGAAGGTAACGTTGCAATGAAGGGCGCGGTTCAGGCGGACGACAGCGATGTCAGCGCGCCATCCGCGGCAAAGCCCGAGTGGAATCGTGCCTACTCTCCTTACGCGGATCGTAAGTATCCAACACATGTCTACTTCGGGGACACCCACCACCACACCGCCAACTCCGGCGACGCATTTATGGCCGGCGACCGCCTCGGTCCTGAGGACTCCTATAGATTCGCGCGCGGCGAACAGGTGACTTCCTCCTCGGGAGTACCGGTCAAGCTGTCGCGTCCGCTGGACTTTCTGGTGGTCTCGGACCATGCCGAAGGACTCGGCCTCATGAACGAAGTCTATAAAGGCAATCCGACGTTGGTGTCTGATCCAACTGTCGCAGGTTGGGCCAAGGCGCTGAAGGCTGGCGGAGAAGAAGCCCATGACACGATGAACCAGATCATCTCGGAGCAAGCCAATAACAAGCTGCCAGCAATTGTGAAGGACCCGAAGGTTGTGGGCCCGGTAATGAAGTCGGTATGGCAGGAATATACAGCCACTGCGGAGAAATACAACGAGCCGGGGCGCTTTACTGCGCTGATCGGTTACGAGTGGACTTCCGTGCCCGGCGGCAACAATCTGCACCGCGTCGTGATCTTCCGGGACAATAAGGACAAGGCCGACCAAATTATGCCTTTCTCCTCATGGCAGAGCGAGGATCCGGAGAAGCTTTGGGAGTTTCTTACCAAATACGAAGCCAAGACCGGTGGCCGAGTCCTTGCAATTCCGCATAACGGGAACCTGTCGAACGGGCTGATGTTTGCACTCACCGATTTCGAAGGGAATCCGATCACTGCGGATTATGCAAAGCGCAGGTCGCATTGGGAGCCGCTCTCCGAGGCAATGCAAACCAAGGGAAGCAGTGAGACGCATCCCACGCTCTCTCCCAACGATGAATTCGCCAATTACGCCGTAGTCGGCTGGGACGTGGGAAATTTGACGCTCGAAGGAAAACCGACAACGCCTGAGATGCGGCCATACATGTACATCCGTGGCGCATTGTTGAACGGTTTGGCATTGGAACAAAAGCTTGGAACCAATCCTTACAAAATCGGAATGATTGGCGGCACGGACGTACATAATTCGCTTACGTCGATCGAAGAGGACAACTTCTTTGGCAAGCATGTGAACCAGGAGCCACACCCGGGACGCTGGGCAGGCGTAGCCAAGAAGGGTCTTGGCTTCACCCGGTATGACTGGCAGTATACGGCTGCGGGTTATGCGGCTGTGTGGGCTACAGAAAACACGCGTACCGCGCTGTGGGACGCGATGGAACGGAAAGAGTGCTATGCCACGTCGGGTACTCGCATGACGGTGCGATTCTTCGGTGGCTGGGATTTCAATCCCGATGACGCGCGCACTCACTACCTTGCGGAGATCGGATATCGGAAGGGAGTACCGATGGGCGGTGATCTGCCCAAGGCTCCGGCCGGCGCAAAAGCTCCGACATTCCTGGTAGCCGCGACCAAGGATCCGATCGGAGCAAATCTTGACCGGGTCCAGGTGATCAAGGGTTGGCTTGATAAGGACGGGAAGACCCACGAGAAGATCTATGACGTGGTGTGGGGTAACGCCTCGCGGCGCAAGATTGGAGCGAATGGCAAGCTTCCTCCAGTGGGCGATACTGTCGACGTGTCTCGTGCAACGTGGACGAATACGATTGGTGATCCGGAGCTGATGGGCGTGTGGAAGGATCCGGATTTCGTGCCATCGCAGCGTGCGTTCTACTACCTGCGCGTTCTTGAGATTCCGACTCCGCGATGGACTGATTACGATGCAGTTCGCTTTAATGACAAGATGACTCCCGATGTACCGATGAAGGAGCAGGAGCGAGCATGGACATCGCCGATCTGGTACGAGCCAGCGGCGTAAGAAGTCTGCGAGTGGCAGGATCGAACAGTGGTTGTAGAGCGCGTCACGATGGCAACATTTGCCTTAAGACAGGTTGCGTCGAAAGTCATTGAATGACAACGCAATGTGTTGTAGAAGGGTAGCTCTCGCGAAAACTGTAAAAACCCAACGCGGGATTTATCAGGTGAACGCATGATCGTGACGAAAAACGCAACTCTGTTTTTGGCCGTAGCGAGTTTGCTGCTTTGGACGGGCGGCTGCAACAAGCAGGGGGTCGAGCCACCTGCAGCGACGCAAGGGACGGGGCAAACGCAGCCTTCCGCTGGCGGTCGGCCTGCCCGCAATCCGCTTAAAAACGCCTACTTTGGAGACCTGCATCTGCATAGTGGTTATTCGATGGACGCTTTTGCATTGGGCACTAGGACAACGCCGGATGATGCTTATCGCTATGCGATGGGCGAGACGGTGGACTACTTTGGGAAGCCGCAAAAGCGCGCCGCTCCGCTGGACTTTCTTGCTCTTACCGATCACGCCGAGTATCTAGGTGTGGCTCCGGAGACGATTGATCCGAACGGACCATTCGCGAAGACGGACTGGTACACCAATATGACCAGCAAGGACATCAAGGTTTCGAGCGCCGCCTTCTATAAGGTGATCGCAACGTTTGTGACCAACAAACCCTTGCCGGAGTTCTCCGATCCGAAGTTGCTGCGTTCGACCTGGGCAGACTATACGGCGATCGCGGAGAAGTACAACAAGCCCGGCAGGTTCACTTCATTCATCGCATTCGAGTGGACCTCGGCGCCGCAGTATCAGAATCTGCACCGCTGTGTGATCTTTGCGAACAAGGGTCCGGAGATGCCCTTCTCCGCATTTGATTCGTTGGATCCGGAAGAGCTGTGGCGTTACCTGGAGCGGCAGCGCAAGTTGGGGCTGGATGTGATCGCGGTTCCGCATAACGGAAACGCAAGCAACGGGATGATGTTCAGCACCAGGGATATGTCGGGTAAGCCGATAACCAAAGACTACGCAGAGCGCCGCATGGCTAACGAACCGCTCGCCGAGATTATCCAGGGTAAGGGCCAAAGCGACACGAGCCCTGCGCTTTCTCCTACGGATGAGTTCGCGAATTTTGAACCCTGGAAGTATTTGATTGGCACGAGCACTCCAGCAAAGTCCGCCACGGGGAGCTTTATTCGGCAGGCTTACGGTGTGGGACAGGAAGTGGAAGACAAAGTTGGCGTTAATCCCTTCAAGTATGGGATTGAAGCTGGGACTGACTTCCACTCTGCCTTGTCTTCAACGGAGGCGAACAACTATCCGGGATCGCATGGATATCAGGATAACGATCCCAAGACGGTTATTTCGGCGACGACATCGGTGGGCGGTGAGCCTCCGACGGCGCTGGGTTCGGGCGGCCTGACCGGAGTCTGGGCAGAAGAGAATACTCGCGAGGCTCTTTTCGCCGCGATGAAGCGTAAGGAGACATTTGGCACATCCGGAACGCGGATCAAGGTGCGGATGTTTGCGGGCTGGAATTATCCTAAAGACCTGACGCAAAAATCAGATTGGGTAAAGGCGGCCTACGACGGCGGCGTTCCGATGGGCGGCGATCTACCGGCGCAGACCGGGAGCGCGAGCCCGAGCTTTGTGGTGCATGCGTTGAAGGATCCAAACAGCGGCAATCTCGATCGCATCCAGATCATCAAGATCTCGACCAAAAACGGCAAGAGCCAGGAGAAGGTCTTCGACGTGGTGTGGTCGGGAGATCGTAAGCTCGATGCTAAAACGGGGAAGGTACCCGCAGTAGGGAATACGGTGGATGTGAAGGCGGCGACTTTTACAAACACGATTGGTGCGCCGGAGCTGATTGGAGAGTGGACGGATCCGTCTTTTGATCCAAAGGCCAGGACAACGTATTACGCGCGAGTGCTGGAGATTCCGACACCCCGGTGGTCAACCTATTGGGCAGCGAAGTTAAATCTTCCTCCTAACCCAACCGTTCCCACGACTGTACAGCAACGTGCGTGGACTTCACCTATTTGGTACGAGCCGAGTAAATAAATGCCAATTGCCAACGATACATCCGAGGACACAACGCTTCGCAAACCGGAGCGCCGCGATGCCTCGGATGTGTCGAGTTCCACCAAGTCAAGTAGGACTCTGAAATGGATTCTTCATGAGCCGCTGGTGCACTTCCTGGCCTTGGGCGCGCTCCTCTTCCTTTTCTTTCAATGGACAGGTGGAGGTTCAGGTGCGGGGTCAAAGCACATCGTCATCACACATGCAGAGATTGAACATCTGGCTGTGAGTTTTGCGCGCACATGGGAAAGGCCACCCACGGAAGCGGAGTTGAAGGGTCTGATCGATGACTACGTCAAGGAAGAGATTGCGACTCGCGAAGGCATAAGTATGGGTCTCGACCGCGACGACGTTATCATCCGCAGAAGGCTTCGCCAGAAGCTGGAGTTCCTGACTGAGGGCGAGACGCCATTGGCGGCGCCAACCGATGCTGAGCTTCAGGCCTGGATGGCGAGCCATCCGGGTTCCTACCACACGGAGCCAAAGGTCGCATTCCGCCAGATCTATGTGAGTGCGGAGAAGCGTGGAGGTACGGCGAAGGCGGATGCGGAGAGACTGCTGGCGCGCCTGCGAAGTGCCGGACCGAAAGCTGCTATCGATCATTTGGGCGATGCGACGATGCTGCCTTCGGAGCAGCCGCTTGCGCCGCTCTTCGATACTGCCCGCGTTTTTGGCGATGACTTTGCGCAGCGATTGATGCAAGTCGAAGCGGGGCAATGGACAGGGCCGGTGGAGTCCTCGTTCGGACTGCACCTGGTTTTTATTACGGATCGAGTACCGGTCGGGCAAGCGACGCCATCCGATGTGCGTGCGCTGGTTGAGCGGGACTTTGTCGCTGACCGCAAGAAGAGGGAGCTTCAATCTCTCTACGACAAGCTCGCAGAGAAATATACGGTAAGGATTGAGCAGTCGCCACAACCGACGCAGAGCAGTGGAGCTGCTCGATGAGGCGAATGCTGCTTCTGGTGATCGCGGCGGTTGCACTTTTGGGAAGCATGCCGGCGTTTGCGCATGAGGCGCGTCCGGGCTTTCTCGATCTGGTTGAGACGGGGCCGGGGACGTACTCGTTCTTCTGGAAAAAGCCGTCGGGTGGCGAGGTTGAGTTGCCGCTGGTGCCGGTCATTCCCAAGGAGTGCCACCTGGCGACGCCAGACCGCCAGGAGCTTACTCCGGGCGCGGTCGTTATGCGTGGAATTCTGACCTGCCCAGGCGGACTGGAAGGGAAGGCGATCGCGATTTCAGGATTGGACGAGACCATCACCGATGTCCTGGTGCGTCTGCGTCACACGGATGGCCGGCTCGAGAGTTACATGCTGCGTCCGGTGACGCCTTCAGTCACCTTTGGTGGCGTGACAACAATCGCTGATCGCTCGCTGAGTTATGTCCGGCTCGGAATTCAGCACATACTGCTCGGGGCAGACCACCTGCTGTTCATCCTTGGGTTGATGCTCGTCGTCTCGAACCGGTGGATGCTGGTTAAGACGATTACGGCTTTCACGGTGGCACATAGCATCACTCTTGCGATTGCGACGCTAGGCTACGCTAGTGCTCCACTCCCACCGCTGAATGCGGCGATTGCGCTGAGCATCCTTTTTCTCGGACCCGAGATTGTGAGGACGTGGAAGGGCGAGACGAGTTTCACGATTCGTCATCCCTGGGTCGTTGCGTTTGCCTTCGGCCTTCTGCATGGCTTCGGCTTCGCTAGCGGCCTGACGTCGATGGGACTGCCGAAGGCCGAGATCCCGCTCGCACTTCTACTGTTTAACGTGGGCGTAGAGATTGGGCAGTTGTCGTTCGTCCTCCTCGTCATTCTGCTGGAACGCTCCTTCCGCGTCCTGCAGGTGCAATGGCCTCGTATCGTGGAAAGGATTCCGGGATATGCAGTGGGGACATTCGGGGCCTACTGGGTGATCCAGCGGACGCTCATCCTGGTAGGAGGAATTCGATGAAGAAGAGACGCGCCGCGCTGCTGGCTGGCACTGTCTTCTGGCCCGCGATGGCTTTCGCGCACACGGGGGATGGCCACGCGGGAGGATTTCTATCCGGACTGCACCATCCGATTTCCGGGCTCGACCACGTTCTGGCAATGGTCTCCGTTGGATTATGGGGCGCACAACTTCGCGCGCCGGCGGTGTGGCTACTTCCGGTGACGTTCCCGGTGGTGATGGCCTTTGGTGGAATGCTGGGTCTTATTGGGGTGCCACTGCCCGGGGTTGAGATCGGCATCGCAGTTTCTGCAGTGATCCTGGGGATCGCAGTGCTGACGGAGTGGCGGCCTCCGCTGTGGGTAGCAGCGGTGATCGTAGGCATCTTCGCCATTTTCCATGGACACGCGCACGGCACGGAACTTCCGGCAGGCACGAGTGGTTTGCTGTACAGCATGGGATTCGTAGTAGCTACCGGGCTATTGCACGCGGTTGGAATTGGCATCGGCACGATTCATCGCTGGACCTGGGGACGCCTGGCGTTGCGGTTTGCAGGATGCGTCGTAGCTATGGCGGGAGCGGGCTTCCTATGGAAGGCACTCGCATGAGGGGCTCGATGAAAACGATGCTGCTTGTCGGTGCCGCGGTACTTCTGTTGCCGGCGACGGCGCATGCGCACCTCGCCAGTACGGGTCTCGGCCCGTTCTACGACGGCGCGACTCATTTTGTGATTTCGCCGGACGAGTTTATACCGGCGCTCGCGCTGGCTCTTCTAGCGGGTCTTCGAGGGGCTCGCACTGGGCGCCTGGCTCTCTTCATGCTGCCCGCAGCCTGGTTCGTAGGCGGAATTTTCGGACTCGCTCTACCCAGGGTGGCTCAATCAACGGCGTTAACCTGCATTTCGTTTCTTGTCCTGGGAGCGCTGGTGGCCATAGATGCGCCCTTGCGCTCAACATTGGTTGCCGGTCTTGCCGTGATATTGGGACTCACTACCGGGTACGTCAATGGCGCCGCAATGTCGGATGCGATGCTGGGCACGCTGGGCCTCGTTGGGAGCGTGACATCGCTCTTCATCCTTGTTGCTCTTGCCGCGGCGCTGGTGGCATCGCTTCGTATTCCCTGGACCCGCATCGTCGTTCGCGTTGCCGGTAGCTGGATTGCGGCGGCGGGGCTGCTTCTTCTCGGCTGGGCGGTACACAACGAACGTGCGAAGCTCCGCTCCGAAATACTTCTAAATCCTCAGCAGCAGTTAGCTATCATCCCCCCGGCCGACGATATTCACTGGAACGTATCATCCGGCGCGCTCACTGTCCGTTCAACAGTTCTGCAACCGAAATGGAGCAAACCAGATGCATAAAAAGAGTTTGATTTGGGTTATGGCGCTATTGATCGCCATCGGAATAGGCGGCGTGGCCTATGCGGGCCCGGCTGCTGGCGGGTGGATGCTTCTCGGCACTGCTCACGTGGACGGAAAGGCAGATCACGACAAGATCAAGTGCGGAGATACTGGAACTTTTCGTGCGATCCAGCTGCGTGTTTCAGGCGGAGCGGTTCATTTTGACAGGGTCAGCGTTCGTTATCAGAACGGTCAATCCGAGGATGTCTCGCTGAAAAACGAGATTCCAGCGGGCGGCAAAACGCGACAGATTGATTTGCCGGGCGCGCGGCGTTCCATCGAAAGGGTGGATATGTGGTACGAGAAAGGTGCATGGGGCAATGGTCGCCCGACCGTAAGCTTGTTCGGAATTCGCTAGACGGCAACTACTCGTCTCATCGATCTCGGGGTTGCTGATCCGAGATCGATGAGACGTTTCAACGTGGTCTACATGCAGACGAGGCCAACGACCTGGATTGCCGCTGTGGCGAACAGGGCAGTACGCAGGCAACGGCTCCAGAATGGCGTTAGGTTCAACATTGGCCTGGGTGAGGGTTCGGAGTTCCAAAGAACCGGTCCGACGTTCATCATCGTTCTCCATTCTTTGTCTTCATTTCGAAGACGTCATGGCTAATAAGAGAGACGGATTGGTAAGCTGCGACCCTGACTTCGGAGCCTAGGCTAAGGACCCCCCGACCCTTATCCCATACGACAAATAAGGGTCGCAGCTTCTTGGTGCCCGACTGAAACTTCCGGGCGAGACGATGACCCTTGAAAACGGCTATCCGGCGATGACCAGAACGGTCCCGAGTTGACACAACTCGAGTGATCCGTGTGATTTACTATCGCCTGAAGCGGGAGACACGAGAACCCGTAAAGATACGGGGATAGCGAGTAGAAAAAATACGGGGTAGCCGCACCCTTCGTCCGCTGGAGCCGGGTTTGCCGGGCGAGTGAAAAGCCGGCACCGGCAGACCGGGATTCGATATCTCCGCCGGTAACCGAGAAAATTCGGTATGATTGACTGCGAAGTAAACGTTTTGATACCGCGGGTCGATGAGCCGAGCTTCAGGGCCCGATCCATAGCTGCCTTTCCAAGAACGCAATCCGCAATCGGGCGTGGCCGAGCGGGGAAGGACACAAGTGCGGCCTACAGTTCTAATCGCTGACGATCACCAACTATTCGCAGAGAGCCTTCGTGCCTTGATGGGCTTGACCTATGACGTGGTGGGTACTGCGAAGGATGGAAGAGAACTGATTGAACTGGCATTGAAGTTCAAACCAACCCTGATTTTGACCGATCTCTCGATGCCGATGATGAACGGTCTTGATGCAATGAAGACCCTTGACGAGAAGGGCATTCGAAGCAAGTTCGTCATTCTAACGATGCATGATGAAAAGAAGCTGGCGGTGCGCGTTTTTCGTGCGGGCGCGTCGGCATTTCTTCTAAAAACGGCCCAGGTCGACGAACTGATGAAGGCTTTGGAAGTAGTTCTCAAGGGCGGGCACTATCTCAGCTCGAACTTCTCGTGTGATCTGGTCACAGTGCTGGTGGAGGCTGCTCGAATACCGGCAAATGATGAAAGCTGTTCTCTCACGCCCCGGCAGCGGGAAGTGTTAAAGCTGGTGGCCGAGGGCAAATCCATGAAGCAGGTTGGCGATGAACTGCACATCTCGACCCGCACCGCAGAATCGTACAAGTACCATATGATGAATGCGCTGGGACTCCGTACGAATGCCGAGCTAGTCCAACACGCGATCAAGATTGGACTAATTACGGTGAGTACCTTCGACACTGCTGTCTAGTCTTCGACCGTTCCGCCGTCTGGCAACCCCACCAGGAGAAGCGATTGCCTATGAGTTATGCACCACCGAGGCTGGAGATCGGTTTGATCGAGTCGTTCATTGAAGCCCTGCCCGATGGGTGTCTCGTGGTGGATCAAACTGGTCACATATTAGGTGCCAACCGGCGCTGGAGGGAACTACCCCGTCAAGCACGAGCGGTTGAGGCGGCGCGGAATCCATTAGGTGTCAACTATCTGGAGCTCTACAGATTCTCGGTTCCCAACGAACGGCTGGAGCGTGCCGTAGAGGGGATCAAGAGCGTCCTGGAGGGCATCTCGGAGCAGTACGAGCACGAGTACATCCGGGTTGATGAAGGGGGAAGCTTTCGGTGGTTTCGAATGACTGTGCGCGCGTGGCCGCAGGTGGGATCCGGCGCCATCATCACGCACCGTGACATCAGCGCCGAGAAATTATTCCAAGTGGATTCGGCGCAAGTGCAGCAGGAATTTCGCATGTTGGCCGACTCCGCCCCGGCGATGATCTGGATGTGCGGACCAGACATGAAGTGTATTTTCGTAAACAGAGCTTGGCGGGAGTTCACAGGAGCGCCTGTGGAGGACGCCCTCGGCGATGGAGTCGCCCAGTTCGTACACCCCGATGATCACGCAGCGTTGATGAAGGCTTTTCAAAATGCTTTTGAACAGAAGAACCAGTTCGAGCATGAATATCGGATGCGTCACTGGGACGGGGGTTATCGGTGGGTCCGAGATCACGGGGCGCCCCGTCTCGACATGCTAAACAAGTTGTCTGGCTTTACAGGGGCACTATGGGACTTGAGTGATCAGAAACGAGCCAGCCGAAGAAGCATACAAAGCGACGCGCTATGCGCATCTGATACGCGATGTGGCCGTGATTGCTAATACTGCGATCACGTTGCGAGAAGCGCTGCAACGCTCCGTTGACTTGATATGCGAGACGATGAAGTTTTCGGTTGGCGGGGCGCTTCTAATCCATGACGACGAACCGAGTCTGGCGAAGCCTGCGCAGATTGTTCACGTCCAGGACTTTGAGCGTTTCCGAGAACTATTTGAGCTGAGCAGCAAATTGGACTTCCAAGCTGGACGTGGCGCTCCCGGAGAAGTTCTGACCACGGGTAAACCGTCCATCCACGATATCCAAGTAGACGCTTTGACTCCTGAGCGGTATCCGCGTTCTACGGTGGCAATTCAAGCTGGTTTGCGTTCGAGCATGGCCTTTCCAATTCTGGTGGATGAGAAAGTTGAGGCAATCATCGAGTTTGGAAGTGAGGAGCAACTAGTCTCCGATCAGGAGGTTGTTGATTCCCTGATAGCTGCTACGGAGCGGCTCTCCCGCTTCTTCGAAAGGCGCCGCGCACAGATCCGTTTTCTGAAACAGAAGGAAGACCTAGAGTCGTCCGCAGAACGGCTCTTCGCAATGGCGGGGCGGCTCGTGGACTCGCAGGAAGATGAGCGGCGCAGGATTGCGCGTGAGATTCACGACGACTTCACGCAAAGACTCGCGCTGGTTTCCATGAGAATCGGAAATCTTACTGGGAGCGGCCAGACGTCGACGCCTGCTGAGTTGGATGCTGGTTTGGAAGCGATACGGAGCGCGACCACAGGGGTGGCGAACGACTTGCGGGAACTGTCGCGCCATTTGCATCCGGCAATGTTGGAGTTGCTTGGTTTCAACAGCGCCATGGAAGCACTGTGCGAAGAGTTCGAGCGCGCCCGTGGGATTGAGATCACATTTGAATCGTCAGTCCAAGATGACGACGCGTCCACTCAGGTCGCGACCTGCCTCTACCGCGTGCTGCAGGAGAGCCTGATGAATATTGCAAAGCACTCCGGCAGCCCGCGTGCTGACGTGACTCTGTTGCGCGAGGGGGATCATCTGGAACTTCGTATTCGCGACGAAGGGAAGGGCTTTGATCCAGAAACTGTAGAGCGCAGAGGCATTGGCCTGGTCAACATGAAAGAGCGCGTCCAGTTATTGCTCGGGACATTCACGGTGAAAAGTCAGCCGGACACCGGCACGGAGATTCTTGTACGCGTGCCCACTGGGAGTAACATTTAACAAAGACAGTGGAGTTTGATCGTATTTTCTAATTGCGTGGCTACATTAAAGTCCGCGGCAGGAAAGCGGTGTTCAACTCTCTGGCTTGGCTACGAGCTTAAGGAACTCGCGTTGGCGGCGGCTAAGCAGGCGGCCCTGCGGGGGTAGTGGTCGACGGCAAGCTTCTTCCAGAATGCTCTTGAGGCCGCAGGCAAATTGCGAACTCAGGTAGCATTTTCCGCTGAGAGCCGCCTTCGCAGCGTCGATGAACTCTGCCGGCTTCGCAGTTTTCAGGAGATAGGCGGAGGCTCCTGCGCGAAACGCCAGCGCTGCCAGGCTTTCGTCCTTGTACATGGTCAAGATGATGAACTTGCTTAGAGAGCCTGCCTGCTTCAGAGTGTAGATAGCGTCAATCCCGTTCAGGCGAGGCATCGAGAGATCTGTGACGATGAGGTCTGGGTGGTATCGCGTGGCGAATGAGGTAAGTTGTTCGCCGTCTGTCGCGATGTCAACCACATCATAAGCGGCGCTGAGCATGGAACTGAGAGCATCCGCGTAGAGCCGGTGATCATCCGCGATCAAGACCGAGGGCCGCATGGCTCCTCCAGAATGTTCTGATAGATGCCGAAGAGTTTTCGTGGATCCAATTCTGCGACCGCTACTGACTTGCCCATCCGGTCCGTTATTTCATCGCTGACAGCAGGCTCTTGAATACGACTTGCAGAGGAACCTCCGCGGCGATTGCCGGGAGGAGAGGAACTACGATTGCTAGCGCCAAGGCGACGATAGAGCCCTTGTCGAAGAGGAGTGGCTTGACCTTTTCAATGTTCTGATAACTGGCGGCGAGGTCGGTGAGGGTACTGACCTCGGGGGCTGCCAGAATTTCATCTTCGTGGCCCTTGCGATGAAGAATCCATTTCTCGTGAAACTCAGAGCTTTGCAGGTGCGCGAGGCTTCCATACTGCAGGATGCCTTGTCGGCGCAGTCCAGCGAGCTTCGGCAGGAAAATTGCGAGGGGACCGAGGGCGATCATGAGGACAAGGACGAACAAAGCGATCGCAGGAAGTTTAAAGCTGGTAACGTGCGCGCCAGCGTAGAGGATGTCGTCGCGCCACGTTGCACCCACGGCTGCTGAAATTGCCAGCGCGATAGGCGCAAAGGCCTGCGAGGAGATACTGAGAAATCCAATCCCGGCGTGCTGGTCAGGATGCGAGATCGCGAGCTGTAATTTCATGCGCGAAAGCTTGAATAGGAAGTACGTCCAGAGGAGCCATTTCCAGAGACTCAGCGCCACGAGAAACTGATAGATCGGCTGGGCGACAAGGACGTAATACCAGCCGGCAACGGAGGCATGCACGTTCGAAGGACTTCCCGTACCAAGCGTGGCCCAGAGGCTGCCAAACGCAGCCTTGTCGTGAAAGGAGAGAGCGACGTGCAGATACACCAGAACAAGAACTGCCAACTCTGGAAGAGCCGAGTTGCGCATGCGAATAAGAGTGGCGAGGATATCGTCCAATTCGCGCATATCAGATGGAGCGATCAGCAGATTGCGAACCTGGCCAACGATCGTCCGGAACCGCGACTCCATCAGTACTTGCCCCAGCATGAGGACGGGTACGGCAATGAGGAGTCTCGACGTGATTCTATAGTCAGTCAGGAGCGAAATGATGGTGTGTGGCTGAAACACCGCGGTCAACAGGAAGAGGGGAATCCAGGCAATTCCGACTATTACCGCGAGTCTTCTCCCCAGGTTCCACTGCCGCGGAAAGATGAGACGGGCCTTGAGCTGAGCCTGATAGAACGGACCTCCTCGAATCAGGGAGACGTCCGAATCGAGGGTGGTTTCGGCTTCGTCGGCTGTGTAGTTCGTAGTCTCCACCAATTTTGCGTTCATGACAGTCCACCTTCATTTCTTGGCTCTTTTGCATGCCCAACAGTCTGACCGCTTGTTCTGGCTCTTTTAGGAATAATCCTATACTTCCGAGTGGGGACCAAACTCGTGGCTCTGGGTCGAGCCTTCCAACCTGAGCCGGACCCATCGGCGCGAAATCCAAACGCTGGAAACTCTTTTGGTCCGTGACAGATGGAGTCCCACTCCTCCCATATATATTGTCTTGCCGGCCGATTCGCTAATCGGAAAACTACTGCTCAGAGCACCGTAGAAATACGACGTTGGTCTCGAATGGAGATGCTCCTTCGAAAGATTGCCGCGGTGCGATTAAGCAAAAAGCGTGATCCATCCATTCCTCGGTGGCGCGGATGAGTAGGACCGATATTCGGCGGATGCCGGGAGAACCTTGCCAAATACGGCCCAGATGAAATCTGTAGCGCGTAAGGTAATTGCACAACTAAAAGGCAGATCTGAGACAGACGCATGTCTCCAGATCTGCCCGGTCTTCTGATGGCGCAGTCGGAAGGTAATTGCTACTGCTTTAGCGCGGTTTCTACGGCCGCGATGACTTCGGGAGAGTCGGGGGTGACGGCGGGTTCAAATCGTGCCACCGCCTTGCCCTTGCGATCGAAGAGAAACTTGGTGAAATTCCACTTGATGTCTCCGCCGATCTGCGGGTTGACTGACTTATCCGTGAGAAAGACATAGAGCGGCGCCTTGTCATCGCCCAGCACAGAAACTTTGGCCATCATCGGGAAGGTGACATTGTACTTATTACTACAGAACTTCTTGATCTCTTCATTTGTGCCGGGCTCCTGCGAGGCGAAGTTGTTAGCGGGTATGCCGACAATTACCAATCCCTGGTCCACATACTTCTTATAGAGGGACTCGAGGCCCGCATATTGCGGAGTGAAGCCACACTTACTGGCGACATTTACAAGAAGCACCACTTTGCCTTTGTAGCTATCCAGGCTCACTGGCTGGCCATCAATCGACTTCATTGTAAAGTCATAAATGCTCTTAGCCTGCACTGCCATCACAGTACTGGCGACAAACAACACGAGAATCAAAGCGAGTTTGCGCATCGGAACCTCCAGAGACGTCGATGGCGATTATACCTGCTGATGGCGGCAGCTGATGAGGCACCGCTTCTACTTCTCGCTGAAATACGATACTTGCCACTGTGCGCGCAGGATTGGAAGCGTTGCGGAGGTTTGCCACAAATCTGCGTAAGAGTATTCTTTGGTGGAACGCCACACATTCTCGACACATGCAGCCATCAGGCGAGACGTCGGCAAGCCATCCCAGAATTGAAGCGGAGCCATTAACGGTGACGCTGACCCTCGGGTCCCAGCCCCACCAAAACAGGCTTGCCGCGAAGCTGAAGCAGTTGGGGATGTTGCGGCGCGTTATCTCGTTCGGGCTCGAACTGGAGATTCTGGATCCAACGGGCGCGGGAGATCTGAAGTTGGTGCGCCGGTTCCGGTCTTTCAGGATAGGGAATCGCATTCTTTGGGGGCTCTGGAGGCGAACGCCGGGCAGCAAGTATTCGCGCAACTTTCCGGTGGCGATCGCTACACCTGTTGGTGACTGGATCGCGTCCCGGTGGGTTCCGCCGAGCACGATTTTTCACGGTTGGAGCGCTCTTTGCCTTACGGGCATGCGGGTGGCGAAGCGAGGCGGCGCCGTCACGCTGATTGAGAATGCAATCCTTCATCCGACGGCGTGGCAGAGGGCTGTGGTCGAGGAATGCAATGCCTTCGGCGTGCGTCCACGTGACTGCCGCGCCATTCTCCCGTCCGCACTTATTCGGCGAATGGAGCGCGAATATGAAATCTGTGATTACATCATTGTTCCCTCGGCGATTGCGCGCCAAAGTTTTGTGGAGGCGGGTCTCGGAGAAAAAACGATTGTGGTGCACGCCGGTGTCGACCACAACTTTTTTAGTCCCCCAATGACGCCGGCGGAACGGGAGGTTTTTCGCGTCTGCTATGTGGGGCGGATAGAACTTGCCAAAGGGGTGCCCTACCTGCTGCAGGCCTGGAGCCGGCTTGGGATTGCGAATGCCGAGTTGGTTTTGATCGGAGACGTATCACCCGAAATGCGTCCTTTGATTGAGCGTTACGGGGGGCCAAACGTGCGCTTCACGGGCCTGCTTTCTCCAGAACGGGTGGCGGATCATTATCGCAACTCGAATCTATTTGTATTTCCTTCGGTGAATGAAGGGCTGGCTCGAGTCCTGCTGGAGGCCATGGCTAGTGGTCTTCCGGTGATCGCAACCGAAGAGTCTGGTGCGAGAGACTGCGTATCGCCAGGCGTAGACGGCACGATCGTACGTGCGCGCGATGTTGATGCTCTCTGTGAAGCGATGCTGTGGCATTACCGGAATCCGGAGGTGACGGCAGAGATGGGCAAGGCCGCGAGGAAGAAGATTAAGGAGCGTTTTACGTTGTCGCACTTTGAAGATCGTATGGTCGCGATCTATCGCCAAGTGGATGGGGAAAGGCCAGCTTCCGCTAGACCGTAGCCGTACTTTTATTCAAGTAGTTGCGGTTCAAATTAACGCGCCGTTGCTTTCGTGACCGGATTGCTTGTAATGTGTGCAGCGAAAGTGGTTGTCGCAAGGGCCGTTTCTTAGCGAGGGGCAACTCGCGTGACTACGCATGAGCCCATGGTTTCCGGCGACTACGGCGACCGTAATCGTTGGAACGAAGATGTCTCAGGAGAACTCTCTCGGCAGGCGCTGTCGGCTTTATAAGATTGATTGGCGGATTGTACTTTACGGGTGCCGGTGCCATTGTGAGCCGTACGGGTTTGAACTCGATGCTGCAGCGAGCTATCGACCATATCGCGTTGCGCAGCTAGAGCGCCGTCTCGCACCCGCATACAGGAGGTCACGATGCGATCACGCTTCGCGCTGCTAGTCCTGGTGTTGGCAGTAACGCAATTCACCCGGGGCGGCGGACAGAGCGCGTCGACAACGGCGCCGGTAATGTTCACTGGCATAGGCAATCTTCACCACCCGACTTCCACGAGCAATCCCGAAGCGCAGCATTTTTTCGACCAGGGCTTGCGTCTTGTTTATGCTTTCAATCACGAGGAGGCTGTTCGTTCTTTTCAGCACGCTGCCCAGTTGGATCCGCAATTTGCAATGGCGTGGTGGGGAGTCGCCGTTGCGGTCGGTCCAAACTACAACAGCCCTGTCGATCCTGAGCGGGAAAAGGCGGCCATCGAGGCTGTTCAACGTGCCGTAAAGCTCAGCGCAACTGCGCCTCCCATCGAGCAGGACTACATCCGCGCCATCGGAACCCGCTTCAGCGCGAGTGCGACGCCCGATTATCAGCAACTCAACAATGATTACGCGCGCGCGATGCGTGACCTCTCTCGTAAATACCCCGACGACCTGGATGCAGCTACGTTATATGCCGACAGCATGATGAACCTTCGTCCGTGGCGGCTCTGGAATGCTGATGGAACGCCTGCTGAGGGTACTTCCGATATCCTCGCCACTCTGGAATCGGTTCTGCGTCGAGATCCTAATCACATCGGCGCAATGCATCTGTACATGCATGCTGTTGAAGCGTCGCCGAACCCGGAGCGTGGACTGCCGTATGCCGACCGTATCGCAACTCTCGCGCCATCCGCCGGCGACCTGGTTCATATGCCATCGCACATCTACATGCGTACTGGAAACTACGATGGAGCAAGGGCCAGCAATGCGACCGCCGCCCACGTGGATGAGCAGTACATCGCCGCAACGAGAGCCGAGGGCATCTACCCAATGATGTACGACTCACACAATCTACATTTTCTCGCAATTGCCGCGGGAACGCAGGGGCGATGCGCCGACGCACTTGACGCTGCGAAGAGGCTGACTGCGAACGTTCAACCGGCAGTGAGCCAGATGCCAATGCTTGAGCCATTTCTGGGGATTCGTTATGCGGTTCTCGTTCGCTGCAATCGATGGGATGAGCTTCTTACGTTGCAGCCGCCGGTCGCCAAGACTTCAGCTTTGAGTGCGTTCTGGCTGTATGCACACGGCAGCGCCCTGGCTGCACGCGGACATCTTGATGAAGCAACTGCAGAAGAGCAGAAGCTTGCCGCCATTGTGAAGGGAACGCCTCGCGACGAAATATTTATGCCGCCAATTGATAACCATAGCTGGCAAATCTACGGTATCGCCGACGCGCTCCTTTCCGCTCGGATTACAGAGGGTCACGGAGACAAGACGGCTGCCATTAGCCTGCTGCGCAAGGCGGTCGCCGATCAGGATACACTTTTATACGACGAGCCACCTGACTGGTATTTCGATACTCACCAGGCACTCGGTGGCATGCTGTTGCGAACAGGTGATGCCGCGGGAGCAGAGGGCGCCTTTCGGGATGGACTGGCCAAGGACCCCCGCGATCCGCGATTACTGTTTGGACTAACCGAATCCCTCAAACAACAGCATCGGACTTACGATGCGAGTTGGGTCCAAAGCCAATTTGAGATTGCCTGGAAGGGCGCGGACGTCTCTCTCACGATCAACGATCTATAGAGCCGGCTGATGAATTTGTGCCGACGCAGTGGGGCCGGGATCCGGATTGATTTTCCCCGGCCCACGCAGAGCGCGCCCAGGGAAGAGGTTCGGCACGAGCTTGCCTTCATTGACCAATACTGTCCCCCCTACCAGCAAAAAGTGCACTCCGATGCTTGGTTCCATCGGCTTCTGGAATGTCGCGCGATCTGAGATTGTTTGCGGATCGAAGATGACGATGTCAGCATCAGCGCCTTCTTGCAAGCGGCCTTTAGTCTTTGCGGCAGGAGTGGAACGCTGGAGCATCTGCGCGGGCATGAGCGTCATTTTCCGCAACGCCTCCATTAGAGTGAGCGCCTTCTTTTCGCGGACGTACTGTGCAAGAACACGCGCGTAGGTACCAGCATTCCGAGGATGGCCTTCAACTCCATCGCTCGCAATCATGATTAGTGGATTGGGGATGACTGCGTCTACCATCCGCTGCGAGTTGGCGAAGACGAGTACCCATTGCGTCTTGCTTGAGGCATGCAGTTCATCGAAGCGTTCCTTGGTGAGATGTTCTCCTGTGTCGGGAAGGACGAGATCGCCGTAGTCGATCCCAAGCCTCTCCTTCCATCCCGGATCAAACAGGGCCGAGTTGATTGCGGTCATCCCCGCGATATAGGGATACGCCTCGGTGGTGACATCCAGACCGCTTGCGCGAGCTCCCTGCACCATCGAAAGACACTCCAAAGAGTCACGAGTACAGGTGCTGTTGAGGTGAACGATGTGCAGGGATGCACCGGTAACGGCGGCCGCTGCGATCACTTCGCCGATGGACTCGATGGTAGAGCCGGGCTCCTTTTGTCCACTGCTGCGAACATGCGTGTAGACCGGCAATTTGCGCTCGGCGGCAACTCGGAACATGTCAATGACCTCGAGTCGTGTGGCACCGGGGGTGTAGGCAATGCCCATGCCGACACCGAGAGCGCCCGCATCCAGCTCGGCACGCAGCCTCTGTTGAATTTGCACAATCTGCTCTGGTGTGGCGGGCTGATTAGTTGCGGGCCCGCTCTTGGGCAGGATCTCGACGCCTGAGAGAGGAGCGCCAAAGACCAGAGATCGTGCAGCAACGTGACTTGCGGTGGTGCCGTAGTTGATCAGCGAATGCCCCTCTTTGGCCTTGAGGAATTGCGTGACGTCAGGGGCGCCAATCTCCATTTCAAGTGCTGTGGTTACTCCATCGAATGCCTTGACGCGCTGGCTGTCCAGGTCCTGACCATGCTGGTGCAGATCAATGAATCCGGGTGCAATCACGAGGCCTCGGGCCTGTATCACGCGGCGTCCATCGAGTGGCTCTGAAGTGATTTTGACGATCGTGCGGGCGTTGATTCCGACGTTGCGCACCGCGTCCAGATTGGAGTCGGGATCCATTACGCGTCCGCCCTCCAACACAAGATCGTATTGCTGAGCCGCGGAGGTAGCGGTCGACAGCGCCAAGAAGCAGAGACAGAAGATCAGCTTCGTCATGCGAACTCCTGAAGTCGACTGATTATATCGAGCGAACAGATCATCATGCCGCGTGCGCACGAGAGTCAGTTCGTCTTACTCTTTTGTTGCCGAGACCGGGGTCCACAAAATGGAAGTGGCCATCTGTGGTGAATAACAGATGGCCACTGTTTTTGCTGGCATTCTAGCGATTGGCTTATTAGCGCACCTGCAGTTCCACCTTACCGGCAGTGTCTGGGACTATGACATGAAGGGCATGCGCAGATGCATCGTAGGTGGTCTTTAGAGGCTCAGCTGACGAGCCTAATTTTACTTGGGCACGCGCTGAGGGCCAGTCATAGAGCACCACCTCGATCGACTTCCACCACGGCGAGTAGCTTCCTTCGCGTGCACCAAATTGCACCGTGATGCCCTCACTACTGGCTTGGCAGGTGAATGCCTGGCGCAGATATTCGCCTTGCTGATAACGGAATGTGTGCCCGTCATCCAGGTAAAGCGAGCCGTTGCAATTTGCTCCGGGATAGACGCGGAGCTCAAGGGGGCCTGACGGTGTCTCATCGGTGCTTTGCACTAATGGCTGCAGCGGAATAATGCTTCCGCCTCTCACGTAGACCGGCAAGGTGCCGAGCTTTGGGTGAATCGTAGCGGGATGCGGGAAGTCCGCCTCGGTCTTGCCCTGGCCGTATGCCGTAGCGATCTGGACGATGTTAAGGCTGGCTACTGGCGGAGGGACCTTGCGGCTTGTCCAGAAGTCATACCAATCTCCCGGCGGATATGCGACGGAATAGTCGTCAAGCGTTTCGCCGAACGATGGAGGCGCTACGAGCAGGTCGGGGCCGAGAAGGAATTCGGTATCGACTGCGTTCAGATCATTCGGAAACTCCAGGAAGAGCGGCCTCATCAGGGGTAGGCCGTTCCGCGATGCCTCTTCGGCGAGCGTGTAGATGTATGGCAGGAGTCGATAGCGCGTTTCAATGTAGCGGCGGCGAATCGCTTCCTGTTCCGGACCATGGGCCCAAACCTCCTGCGGCTTAGTTCCCAGGCTGGCGTGATCGCGGAACATCGGATGAAAGGCTCCTATTTCTATCCAGCGCGTCAGCAGGTCAGGGGGAGGTGAATAGCCGAAGCCTCCCACGTCGTCGCCGACCATGGATATTCCGCTGACGCCGAGATTGAGAATCATTTGCGTGCCAAGGTGAAGATGACTCCACGTCGAAGCATTATCGCCAGTCCACGTAAATCCGAAGCGTTGTCCGCCGGCATAAGTGGCGCGAGTCAAGACGAAGGGACGTTCATCGGGGCGCAGCTTAAGCAGTCCTTCGTAGGTGGCACGCTCGTTCTGCATGCCTAAGATATTGTGTATTTCCGTATGCGGTGCGGTGCGCGGCTGGAAGCCCGGCTCGTCAATGCGATGCACGGTGTTCAAGGGCATGGTGAAGACGGGTCCATCAAACACTGAGGGCTCGTTCATGTCGTTCCAGAATCCGGCAACGCCATCCTTTACAAATTGCGCGTACAGGTTACCCCACCACTCGCGTGTCTGGGCGCGAGTGAAGTCCGGAAAGACTGCGGGCCCGGGCCAGACTACGCCGATGAACTCGCTCCCATCCGGGTTCTTCACGAAATGGTCGCCCGCATGCCCAGTGTCATATGGCGTATAGCCCTGCCCGGCGACGTGCGCAACATGCAGATCCGTAATAGTAACGAGATGAAAATTCTGCTTGCGGAGATCGGACACTAGCTGAGGGAATTTGGGGAACCTGACGGGATCGACGGTGAAAGGCCGATTTCTGTACTGATAATCGATGTCGAGATAGAGAGCGTCGGATGGGATCTTGTCCGCTCGAAGGCGATCGGCAACCTTGCGCAACTCAGCTTCCGGCGAGTAGGAGTAGCGCGATTGCTGGAAGCCCAGCGACCAGAGTGGTGGCAGCGGGGGCGTACCTGTGAGGTATGTGTAGCCCTGGACAACTTCTTTCGGGGTTGGCCCGTAGATCAAGTAGTAGTTGAGCGGGCCTGCCTCAGCACCGAAGGAATACGCATCGCGATCGCGCTTGCCGAAGTCGAACCATGTGCGCCACGTGTTGTCGAGAAATATTCCGTAGCTGCGTCCGGAGCCAATGGCGACAAAGAAGGGAATTGCCTTGTAGAGATAATCTGCTGTCTCTGAAATGCCATAGTCGCGGTTCCACAGGGTGTACGCCTGGTTGCGGCGGTCGAAGGATCCGGTCTTGTCGCCTAGTCCAAAGAAGTGCTCGTCTTCAGGCATTTCCTTCGAGACGGTGAAGCCGCCGCGGCTGAACTCGGTAGGCCTGCCGAGCGCGTCGGCACAAATCAGATTGCCAGCTAGATCGCGCACTACAATCCGCAATGGATTGCGCTCGACCTTCACTTCCAGGGATGCGGTACGAAAGCCACCAGAGGAGTCATCCTGCAGGGGCTGGACGTCGGTGGTCTTGTTTCGCACGGCAGGCAGGACGGCCCACGAGGCGTCCTCAGGCAATTCGCTGCCGGGGGCAATGCGGACGCGCAGTATGTCGCTTCGCAATGCGGTGATCTGGAGAGTGGCATTACCTGCCCGCATCGCAATGCCATCTTTGAGTGGCTTTGAGTCAGAGATCGACTGCAGCGCAACGGTGGGTTGGGCTGCAGGGGAGGCATTTTGCCCAATTGCGCAGGGAGTGAGTAGAAGAGCTAGCAATGGAAATAGAGGGGACAGTGCATGTCGAAGTGTGCGAATCATCTCTTCCTCAAAGAAGCTATACACATTATTAACCCGCCGGGGTCACAGGTGTCCGAAGACTCTTCATTATCTGCGCAATTGAGGTTAAGCGAGCGAAGTGTGCCGCAATTGACGGGGTTTTTGCATAGTCATATAACTGTGACTAACACTCTACAGAGAGATTCCAGTTGGTTGATGGCCAGGCTCTGCACAGCCGCAATGCTGAACTCTTTTGGCTAGGCCGAGAGATTGTCGATCCAGCCTGTTTCGGCGAGTTCCTCGAGCGCAGTGGGAGTGGGTTTTTGCATGCAGCATGAAGTGATTTCGTCCCTCAAGGTGACCCTGTGACAAGCAACGCGGCTTATTCTCCCGACTCAAAATCGCAGTTGCGCAGATCGATGGGTTTTTGGGATGTACTGCTCTTTAATATCGCTACCGTGCTTGGACCCCGATGGATTGCGGCCGCAGGACACAACGGCACATCTTCGATCAGCCTGTGGGGCCTTGCCGCCGTCTTCTTTTTCGTGCCGGGTGCGCTGGTCATCAATGAACTTTCCTCGCGTTTTCCTGAGGAGGGCGGGCTCTACGTCTGGGCTCGCGAAGCTTTTGGAGATTTTCACGGGTTCATAGCTGGCTGGACATACTGGATCTACACCGTTTTCTATTTCCCCGGCCTGTTACTGGCAAGCGCATCAATGAGCGCATACATCATAGGTGGAAGGGGCGCAACACTCGCGCACGACCGCACCTTCCTGCTGGCGGTTTCGCTGGGACTACTTCTAGTGGCTGTGATCCTCAACATCATCGGCCTGAACATCGGTAAGTGGCTGCAAAACGCGGGAGGCGTGGGAACTTATGTTCCGCTCCTTATCCTGGCAGGCATTGCGGCGATCGTTGTGATGCGACATGGTTCGGCCACGCATTTCTCAATCGCCAATATGTTGCCTACGTGGAACTGGGGAACGGTAAACTTCTGGTCGCAAATCGCGTTTGCATTCACGGGGCTGGAACTCGTTTCGGCGATGAGCGAAGAAGTGCGCGATCCCCGCCGCACACTGCCGCGCGCCGTGTTTGCCGCCGGTGCAATGATTGCCTTTATGTATATCGTCGGCACGTTCGCAATTCTGTCGCTCGTGCCTGCAGCGGATTTGGATCCGCAAAGCGGCGTATTTCACGCCATCACTATCGGAGCTGTCGCCTTACGGATCGGTTTTGTGGGAGTGCTTGCGGCTATCCTGGTCACCGTTGGAAATGCTGGCGGCGTTGGAAGCACCGTTGCCGGCATCGCGCGGGTTCCGTTCGTCGTTGGAATTGACCGCTACTTGCCCGCAGCATTTGGCCGGATTCATCCTCGCTGGAAGACGCCGTATATCTCCATCCTTGTGCAGGCCATTATTTCTGGATTCATTTTGCTGGTAAGTCAGATCAACGAGACCACTCGCGGCGCTTACCAATTACTTATCGACGCAGCCATCATTCTTTACTTCATCCCGTTCCTGTACATGTTTGCAGCGGTGATCAAGTTGGCGCGTCGAAAGGATCGCCTTGGGAATGAGCACGCCGTGTTGGTGCCCGGAGGAACGCTGGGCGTCTGGGTTGCAGGCGGTCTTGGTTTCATCGTGGTCCTCATCGGGATCATCGTCTCGCTCGTACCGCCAGGTGATTCGTCAGACAAACTGGGATTTGAACTGAAGTTGGTTGCGGGCACTGCCGTCTCACTGCTGATCGGCCTCTTCTTGTATTGGCGCGGCGCGCGATCAAAGAGATCAGAAGTTTGACGGCGGACGCAGAGCTACTTCGCAGTGGGCACAGCATCTTCCCTCTCTACCGGCTCCAGATGCGCAGTAAAGTGGCGAAGAAATGGAGCGGCATGGGTCAGTCGCATTCCTCTGATTCTGTCGCGATTCTTCCAGACCTCCAGGATCACTTCCACCAGGTAGTCGATATGGCTCTGCGTATACACGCGGCGGGGAATCGCTAGCCGTACCAGGTCCATCTGCGCGGCAGCGGCGAACATTAGAGTTCCGATTTCGACTGAGCGAACGCCGCCCTCGAGATAGAGCTCCGCGGCCAGGGCCACGCCAGGGAATTGATCGCCAGGGACGTGTGGCAAAAATGCGCGTGCATCTATATAGATGGCGTGGCCGCCGGGAGGCTGAACAATCGGCACACCTGCGGACGCAATGTGACTCCCCAGGTATGCAGTCGAGGCGATACGGTAGCGCAGATAATCCTCTTCAAGCGCCTCCTGCAGCCCCACGGCGATCGCCTCGAGATCGCGCCCCGCTAGGCCACCGTATGTCGGATAGCCCTCGGTCAGAATCAGCAAATCTTTTTCCTGTTGCGCCAGGAGATCGTCGTTGGTGCACAGAAAGCCGCCGATGTTGGCCATGCCATCTTTCTTGGCCGACATCGTGCAGCCATCTCCGTATCGGAAGATTTCCTGCGCGATCTGCTTAGGAGTCCTGGACTCATATCCCGGCTCGCGCAACTTGATGAACCACGAGTTCTCGGCAAAGCGACATGCGTCAAAATATAACGGTATGCGGTGCTGCCTGCAGATGGCGCTAACCTGGCGGATGTTCTCCATAGAAACAGGCTGGCCGCCACCCGAGTTGTTGGTGATGGTAAGCATCACCATCGGGATGCGCTCGCGACCGACGCGCTTAATCAGTGCCTCCAGCGCAGCGGTATCCATGTTTCCTTTGAAAGGATGCGACAAGGCCGGTTGACGCCCTTCCGGTATGACCAGATCGACTGCTTCAGATCCTGCGTACTCGACATTTGCGCGAGTGGTATCGAAGTGCGTGTTGTTGGGAACGACATCTCCCCTCTTGCAAGCGACGCCGAAGAGAATGCGCTCGGCTGCACGACCCTGATGGGTGGGAATCACGTGCTTGTAGCCGAATATGTCCTGCACCGACGTGCGAAAGCGATCAAAGCTGCGGCTGCCCGCATAACTCTCATCGCCTTCCATGATGGCGGCCCATTGGTGAGTGGACATCGCGCCGGTACCTGAGTCGGTGAGCAAGTCGATCAGAACATCATCCGCGGGAAGCAGGAAAAGATTGTAGTGAGCGGCCTTCAGTAGCTGTTCACGCTGTGCTCGAGTTGTCCAACGAATCGGTTCTACACTCTTGATGCGAAATGGCTCAATGATGGTTTTGACAGGCATGACGGCATCCAGCTTTCCCAGCGGAAGATCTTAGAATTGATTGCGGCTCAAGTTTACCCAACTGCGCTCGCTACTGCACGCGCCGGCCATTTTGAACTTGGCAGCGGTGGCTAGGCCGACCCTGCAATCGATATCGTTGAAATGATCTTGTCCAGAAGCGGACACCGTTCGAACAGGAATGGACAGTCTTCCTCGAGCTATACGCCCCATTGCGATGAAGAATAAGTACCTTAGCCAACAAGTAAGGATGGTCGTCAACATGCTTATAGCTGGGCGGGCCCGCACTCCCGAGGATTATCCGTATGAATACGTTGCTCCAGGATCTCCGTTTTTGCTTTCGCCAGTTGACCAAGGATCCCGGCTTCACTCTCACCGCGGTCATCTCGCTGGCTCTCGGGATTGGCGCTACAACCGCGGTCTTCAGCGTCGTCTATGCAATCCTGGTGAACCCCTATCCGTACGCCGCCCCCGACCGCATGGTGCACATGCGACTTCGGGACAAGGCTGGTCATGAGAGGGGTTTTGGGCTTACTGGTCCGCAGTGGCAGCAGATCAGAAAGTCACCCGTCGTCGAGGATGCGGTTGCGGAGAATGACTGGAGCCTGACCGTCACTGGACACGACTTGCCAGAGGATGTGCAAGGTGTCTATTTCACATCCAACGGCTTTAACTACTTTGGCGTGCCCACTGCCTTAGGGCGAGGACTGGTACCATCTGACGCAATTGACGGCGAAGATCCCAAGCCGGTAGTCGTATTGAGTTACAAGTTCTGGCAGCGGCATTTCAATTCTGATGCGAGCGTGATCGGACAAACGCTGCAACTGATTCGCAAGAACTACACCATCGTTGGCGTGGCAGGCCCACGGTTCGCATGGGGTGACGGTGACGTTTATCTTCCACTAAAGGTCAGCCTGGACCCGAGCGTGGGTCTCTATGTCGGGATTCGACTTAAGCCGGGAGTGACTCACGAAGGGGCAAACGCCGCGCTACAACCTTTGCTGGAGCAGTTTGCCAAGGATACCCCGAACCATTTTCCTCATGACAAGTTTGAGTTGCATGTCGTTGGGTTGAATGACGACTTTATCCACGACCTTGGCGGATCGTTGAGTCTGTTGTTCATGGCCGTGGCCCTGCTCCTGGCCATCGGTTGCGGAAATGTTTCGATCCTTCTGCTAGCCCGGGGAACTGTGCGCCAACATGAATTTGCGATAAGGGCGGCCATCGGAGCGACCCGCTCACGAATTATCCGGCAATTGCTAACAGAGTCATTGCTCCTGTCACTAACCGGAGCAGCCTTGGGGGTTTTGCTGGCGTACCGCGCCCTGGCCATCATCATTTCGCTGCTCCCGCAGTACTCATTCCCACACGAGGCTCAGATTCGGATCAGTCTTCCGGTGCTGTTCTTCAGTGTCGGGGTCGCGCTGCTGACGGGGATTCTCTTTGGGTTGTGGCCGGCGCTGCAGCTTTCTCGGCCGGATGTGAACAAGGTGATGCAGTCAAACACACGCAAGATTGCTGGCGGTGTCCACGGGAGGCGAGTTCATAACGCGCTGATCGCCGGGCAAATTGCCCTCACCTTGCTGATGCTTGCGGGGGCAGGCGCTGCGATGCAGAGCTTCCTGCGGTTGATGCACACGCGCCTGGGATACGATCCTCATAACGTGATGTCCGTCGGCATCCCGGTTCACGACGGCACTTATAAAACCTGGGCCACCCGCGCGGCATATTTTGAGCAACTGCGAATCAAGGCTTCAACTGTATCCGGCGTAACGATGACTGCCATCTCCACCAACGCAACGCCACCTTCGAATGGCTGGAATACCTCGATTGATATTCTCGGCGAGGCGCCGAGAGACGATCAAAAAGTGCGGGTGAACTTTGTGAGCCCGGGATACTTTCCCTTGTTGCGCATTCCGCTTGCACACGGTCGCATCTGGGATGAGACCGAAAGCGTAAACGCCGCACACCTGGCAGTCGTCAATGAAACCATGGCGCGGCTCTACTTCCCAAACGGCGATGCCATCGGACATTCTTTGAAGGTGCCCGACATCAAGAATGAGCCGCCATATACCCTTACTGCAAATGGAGCCGATGGTTGGCTGCAAATAGTTGGCATTATCTCGGATAAGCGAGACGACGGACTCCGCAAGCCGATCCTGCCGGAGATTTTTATTCCATACACGCTACAGATGCACATGTGGACACAGATTCTGGTGCGATCGGAAGTTCCCCCGCTGACGTTGCTGCATGCGGTAGGACAACAGGTCAACTCAGTCGATGCGGACCAGCAGGTCAATGGGCAGGTACAAGATCTGGAGCACTGGATCACTAGTCAGCAGGAGTGGGAACAGGAACACTTGATCGCTTGGCTATTCGGTTCGTTCGCCCTGCTGGCATTGGCGCTGGCCGTGGTAGGACTCTACAGCGTGGTTTCGTATACCGTTACACAACGCACAAATGAATTCGGGATTCGCATGGCTCTCGGAGCACAACGCAGCCACGTGCTGGGCATCGTCTTCGCTTCCACGGTTGCCAGTGTGGGCACTGGAATCGCAGCCGGTATTCTGCTGACAGTCGCGATGAATGGAGTGCTGGCGCGTTGGTCACAGGATAGTTCTCCGAATCTTCTCATCCTGCTTGGGGTCAGCGTAATCATTAGCGCGGCTGCCGCGATCGCGTGCTCGTTGCCGGCTCGGCGCGCTTCCCAGGTCGAACCTATGACCGCGCTGCGTTATGAGTAGGCCCGCGACTCAGCGACCTATTTTTGCCATGCGAGGATCCGCGGAATCCAGCGAGGGACGTTCGCGCAGTATTCATCGTAAGCTGCGCCAAAGGTCCTTCGCAAGGTCGGCTCCTCATACAGCACCACGAACGCGGATACGCCGATGCCAGCCGTGAGTGCTATTACCAGGGCCGTTAGATTTGCGCGCCCAAATACGACCCACAAGCTGATCCATCCAGTGAGGAATCCGAGATACATTGGGTTCCTCACGTAGCGATAAGGACCCACCACAACCAACTTCGTTGGGGGAGCAATGGGTGCTGGCGTACCGTGCCCCGTCCGCCCGAAATCCCACACGCAACGCAGTGCCACGGCAAAACCTAGCGCGGAAGGCACGGCCGCTATCCATCGCCATTGAGCTGTCCCTTCTGCGTCCACACGAAATCCCAGCCATGACGGCAATAACCAGAACCACAGCGCAAAAAAAGCAGAGCCGACAACCAGCGAAGCAATCGTGCTAGGCCAAGACGAATCATGTCCGGAATTCTGCGCCGTTCCTATATGCACATTCATTTGCGCGGTCCTCCATTGCGCATCAGTATGAACCTGATGTGGTCATCGACGCTACCTGGCGATGCTGGCTGGCGGAGCTTAGCTCTGTGGGCTTACCGAAGAAAGGAGTTCTTTGAAGCCGCGACGTCGGAGCCAGTTAGCGCCCTTTAAGATCACATGTGCCTACAGATGTCCATGGAACTTAGGTGGCAACTTGTAGAACTTAAGAGCGAGCCAGCGCCCATAAAGTAATGCGCTGCATCTTCAACTACTCGGATCTGCCTGGGCAGACGTGATGTTCATCACTGTTGTTAGGTTTTACACAAAAAAGGGGGTTGCGATGTGGCAAGATTTGAGGCATTCTGTATCTACATTAAGAGAACAAATTACCTAAGTGGCGATTATCCCGCATTTTGCAGTTACTAATGTCGGGAAAATCTCCTAAAAATAAGTTACCTATGTTCGGTGGTGGGACTGCCCTAGTGCGCGTAGAAACTTTGGATTTCCCAGGCACGGAGCCAGGAAGCTCTGATAGCTTGCGAAAAACCACTGGAATGATTCTTAAATGAGGGTCGATCCAGTAGAGCTGTGATTGAAATACTTCTACCTTTCCTTCTCTCCCAAGCGTTGCTAATTACGCGGTCGATTTGCGTAGCTAACAAATTCGTAGCATCGAGCAACGCGGTCAGAGGTTCACCATAAAGTGGCTATCTGCCTGGTCCGTAGGGTTGGCCCATCGGGGCTGTCCTCGCGGTGGATTCGTTACGCATTGATGACTGCGAATGCTTGACAAGAAAAATCCATATCGTGAGGCAGTTCAATGCAATTATCGAAAGTTCTTATTTCCGCAATAGCTCTGACTCTCGCAACGTCGGGCCTTTCCGCATTCGCCCAGGCGAACGTAAATGAAAACCAGACAACTTTTGTATATGTAGACGGCACTGTGGGCCTGGACACGAACCCCGGCACACAAGCACTTCCTCTCAAGACCATTCAGGCTGGCGTCGGCAAGGCACAAGCCAACAATCAGAAGTCGATTGGCACTAAGGTCTATATCAATCCTGGGACCTATAGAGAATGGGTACAAATTCAGGCAACCAGCAAACAGTCATCCGCGCCGATGACATTCCAGGCTGTTACTCCCGGAACAGTCGTTATCTCGGGATCGGATGTCTGGGCGTCAGGTTGGGTTCCAAACACCGCTAACACCGCCATCTACGATAATCTCTGGACTCCTGCCTATGGTTACTGTGCATTGCCGTCATCATGGCCGGCAGTTCAGCCGATCGTATTGAGAAGTGAGATGATTTTCGTCAACGGCGCTCCGCTCACACAGGTGTCATCGTTCAAAGAAATGTCGGTTGGCACCTTCTTCGCCAACGAGGCCGCCGATGTTGTTCACATCTGGCCGCCGGCAAACACGAATATGAGCACCGCCCTCATCGAGGTTTCCTCGCGTGCGGGCACTCTGAACATGGCCGGCCGCAGCAACGTCGTTCTAAGAGGCTTGACATTTCAGCATGCGCGCAACTGCCTCAACACAAATAGTGTCACCATCTCCAGCGTATATAACGTGCTGTTAGACCAGGTTCAAGCGTATTGGAACAACTGGAATGGCATCGGAATCAGCTCCAGCTCGAACACGACTGTTCAGAACTCAGTGGCCAACTACAACGGAGGCCTGGGATTTGGAGGCGCGACCGATCAGAATGCGGCCTATAACTTCAACGAGACGGACTACAACAACTGGCGTGGCGCACAGGGGGCCTTTTACGATTGGGGCCAGGGGGGAATCAAGCTCATGTACATGCACACGTCCTCCATCAACAATCACTTCGCCTATCGCAACTCGGCCCAGGGATTGTGGTACGACACGGACGACAAAAATATCACCATCAGCAATTCGATATCGGCGGAGAACAAAGAAGCGGGTCTGCAACTTGAGGTGAATGAAGGCCCGATAGCAGTCTCCAACAGCACCTTCTGCTCGAATGGTTCGGGGGTCAATCTGATCAATTCCTCGGGCGTTACGCTGACCAAAAACACCTTCTACAACAACGGCGGGACCAACAAATACCAGGGCCAGATCTACCTAGCCGGCAAATCTGGTGGAAGGAGCCGGACAGATTGGCAGACAGGACAGGTCTATCTTCTATTCACTGACTCCATGACGATGACTGGCAACGTCTTCCAGAACAACGGTGCGGGCCAATATGTTTTTGGAACCTATCTCTCAGGAGACGACTGGAATCAGTTCGCGAACTCTCTCTCGTCCAACAACAACACTTGGTTCGATCCGACCATTACGACCTCGTTCAAGATTCCCAATGGCAAGGTGACGGATCTGCCAGGATGGCAGAACAATACTACGCAGGATATGGCATCGGTCTACGCTAATTCGCAGTTTACGGCGACGGCCTGCGCAGCTCCAAAACCTGCTTACACAGACTTCATCGCCTATACAGACAGCGCCACTTACACCATGGTAGCGGGCGTCGCGACAGCTACTATCCACGTTTACAACTACGGGGCGGGAACGGTTACTTTGAAGGCGCTTGATCTACCTGCCAACGTGACGGCCTCGTTTAGCCCCAACGTGCTGACCAGCGGCGTCTCGGTGCTGACACTCAAGGCCAGTAAGTCAGCGGTTGCGCAGACGGTTCCAATCCTCATCACATCAACCAGCGGAAGCCAGACTCACGCTGTCACTGTTAACGTCGTAGTTGTCCCGGGGAGCTAGCTACCTGGAAAGCACCGGCGACTGAGAATATTTTGTTACAGCTGTAAACGAACGGCTTGCAGGAACCTTCCTGCGAGCCGTTTGTTTCGGCACGAGTTACGTTGTCAAATTGCTTACAGGCGCGCAAGGTTCGCGCGGGCGGCTGCGTGATTAGGGTTCAAAGCCAGGGCATGCTCAAAGTCCCTGCGTGCCGCGGCGGGATCGCTGAGGCGCAGATGCAGTTCGCCCAGAAAGTTCCATCCGTCGGCATTTTGTGAGTCCACCGCGAGTGCGGCAGTCTGCTCGTTCAATGCAGCGTTCGTCTGGCCCATCACGGCATACACCTGGGCAAGCTGAAGGTGGGGCGCGGCATCGCCGGGTCTAAGAAGTTGCAGCGCATGGAATTCCGCTAATGCTTCTTGATTCCGGCCTAGTTGCGCATAGATACTTCCAAGGAGTTCGTGAGCATCTGCATCATTCTTTTGTTTCAGTGCTCGTTGCAATAGACTCGCCGCATCTGTGAGGTTACCCTGGCCACCCTCGAGGCTCGCCAGATTGAACAAAGCGTCGAAGTTGTTGGGGTCCAAAGCAATCGCGGTCTTTAACTCGGCTTGCGCACCGTCGGTGCGGCCAGTGGCCGACAGTATTGCTCCCAACTCTGCATGAGCAGCAGCGTCCTTCGGATTGTCCTGTAGCAATCGACGAAACTCACTTTCTGCTTTCTGGTAGTCACCGTGTTGAACCTCAAGCTGAGCAAGATCGTATCGCGCGTCCCTGGTGTCTGGATCAATTGCGAGTGCCTTCTCAAATTCCGCCTCTGCCTCCTGCCATTCACCAGTGCGGTCCAGTGCCGTGCCCAGTGCTGTGAGCGTCCTCGAATCGTCAGGCGTCTGTGTAAGCGCGCGTCTGTACAGCTCGGCAGCGGAGGTATACCTTCCTGTCATCATTTCCATCGACGCCAGGTTGTACAGCGCAGTGTGGTCCGCAGGATCCTTGCGTAGCCGATTCTCCATCCACACGCGCTCAATGGAGACGCGAGGATCGTCATCGCCGCCAGCGACCGCGCGTGGCAAAACCTGCAGCCATAGATGCCCCATCTCGTCTACCGATCGATTGCCAGCCTTGACTCGGACGGGAGGGCTGCTGGGATTTCGGATATTTGCAGCGGAATTGTCAAACGTATAGCGCATATGCAGAACACTGCCTTTCGGCAAAAAGAGTGGCTGGCGAAAACGGTACACGGCTTGACGGTTTATATCCCAATCGGCAATCAGCACCAGCCATTTCTTCTCTCCACTGGGCAGCAGTGCGTATCCTTCCATCCTTTTGCCCAGGTAGTGGGCATGGGGATAGACGCCAAGTACATCGACATCGACAGGCAAAGTCAGCTGATCTTCCACCAAGAAAGCCGGGTCGCCCGCCGGAATATCGAGTACTCCATCGTGTTCAAGCTGCAGCAGTATAGGGTGCGCCGTCGGCGGGACATCAGTGAAGTACAAGCCGATACTTCCTCGCACAGTTTCTGGCTTGCCTGTCGGCTTCAAATGCATGTTGAGGATTAGGTCGTTGCCTGGATCAAGTCGCCATGGCAGCCCTTCAGGTTCCACCAGCGCGGGAGAGTCAGGCTTCCAAAAGAGGAAGTGGCTATCAGGATCGAAAGATTCACCGGAGTCCACCGTGATCTCCATCCCTGGTATGCCTTGCTTCCAGTCCGCAGCATGCTGACGACGCAGAGATGCCGTGCGATCAATTAATACATTCGCATGGTGCACAACCTTCGCTGCCCCTGGTCGAATCTCCATCGCGCGAATGTATTTCGTCTGTTCGATCGGGACAGGCAGAATGAAGTTGCGGAATAGGTCAGTACCCTCGGCTGGAACTGTTATCGCCGTTTCCACTTCAAGCACGAGGTCAGGCTGGCCTAGCGCCCATTCCTTTGGAAACGCCGGGGGACGGGGTGCCTCTGCAGCGTTCCCCTCGGGCATACCGCTCTCCACCCACGCCTTGATGAGTGCCACGCTTTCATCGGGAAGCCTTCTGCTATCCGCAAAGTCGCCAAAGCCTGGTTCAGGAAGCCACGGCGGCATATAGCGACTCTGAGTTACGGTCGCAATAAGTTGTCCCCACCGCTTGGCATCAGCGTAAGAGATCAGGCTAAAGGGCCCAGCGCCGCCTATGTGGTGGCAGCCGCTACAATTTTTATAGAAGATTGGGGCAATCTGTCGGCTGAACGTCACGGGTTCCGATGCTGCTCGGACGTGCGTAAACGGAGCCGTGACTAAGACCGCACAGAACGCCGCGATTGGTGTCATCGCGGCGGCTAGAGGCTTCCGGTTTGCCCGGCTCATCACGGGCCTGTGATTCCGCAGCCTACCGCAGGGCCGCCGGGCGGAGTTGGAGGGAGATGTGCCAGTGTCGCGTTAATGGCTTGCTGTAGGTCGTGTTCAGTCGCGGAAGGGCGTTCCTTGCCAATTTCGACATAACGATTATCGATACGCCCGTGATAGGTCATTGCGAGATCCAGCCAACTATGTCCTCCGCTGGCCTGAGCCAGCACGGCCGATTCTGGTGTCACCTTTGCGTGTGCCAACGACACTAGCTTGTGATGGGAATCCAGGACGGTGTTTACGTCAACTCCATATGTTTTCAAGTGTTGACGAAGAGCCTCCGGTGTTTCGCCCGCATTGGGATACACCAGCCAGAACGTGATCCCTCGCGGAGCGAACTCCTGTTGCAGACGCTTGATCTCCGGGAGATACCGATTTGAGATTGCACAGTCGGATGCGAGAAAGAACAGCACGATTCCCTTCGTGCCTTGTCCATCGAGTCGCTCCACGGGCTTGCCGTTCAGATCGATTCCGAAGCGGGAATCTTGAGCATAGGAACGGTCGCCGAACAACAAGGATGCGGTTGCCAACAGACACGCGGTTAAAACCCAGTTGGGCATAATCTTGAGTTAACAGCTTCCTTTGGTCAGAGGCAAGAGAATTTAGAAGTCTCAGTTCAGGCTCGTGGCGCCAAATGGACATGACGACGAAGATCAACGAGAACCAGCCGCATAGGCAGAAACAGAAATTGTTTCAAACCATAATTAATTCCTCTTTTGGTTCATTTCTCTCGCGTGTTATGATCCTTCGCGCTGGCCACTTCTCATGATTCTTCGCGGTCTTGGGTCCAAACCCATTTGCTCAGTTGTACAGACGCGGATTTTAAACCTCGATCGGCAACATGCCGCAATGGCCCGGGAGGGCGGAATGTCATGTTTCAAGACAAGAAATTTAGGACGACTTCTGCGTGGATGAAGTTCATCTCCGCTGGTATCGCACTGCTGCTCGGAACGGCTGTAGTGTTGGCGCAGAGCGCTCCTGACCCACTTCAGTCTGGCTTTGAGAATCCGCCAAATGGAGCTCGGCCGCGGGTTTGGTGGCATTGGATGAACGGCAACATCACGAAGGATGGCATCAAGCTTGACTTGGAATGGATGCATCGCGTGGGTCTTGGCGGTTTTCAGAACTTCGACGCCGCGCTTGGAACTCCACAGGTGGTCGATCATCGCCTGGCTTATATGACACCGGAATGGAAAGACACATTCCTCTATGCGACGAAATTGGCTGACCAGTTGAATCTTGAAGAAGCAATAGCCGGGTCGCCGGGTTGGAGCGAGACCGGCGGGCCCTGGGTGCCCTCAGCGGAGGCGATGAAGAAATACGTGTGGAGCGAAACGCGCGTTGAAGGTGGAAAA
This sequence comes from uncultured Acidobacteriaceae bacterium, assembly GCA_963849505.1. Taxonomy (GTDB): domain Bacteria; phylum Acidobacteriota; class Terriglobia; order Terriglobales; family Acidobacteriaceae; genus JANXZS01. The sequence goes on from CAWKHY010000007.1 coordinate 142,505, forward strand.
CCGTTCACAGGTATGCTGCCCAAACCGCCTTCAATTACCGGAGCATTTCAAAACCTGGGAGTAGAAGATGCCGGCGCCATGATGGGTGACGTTCCTAAGGTGCCGGATTATTACCAGGACAGCGCGGTAGTTGCTTATCGCGTGCCCGCTAGTGACGTTGAGGTTGCATCCCTGCAGCCCAAGATTACCTCGAGCGGCGGCACCCTTGATATAGCAAAGCTTACGGATGGTGATCTTAGCAAGAGCACCTTGCTGCCGATTGCCAAGGAAGGCGAGAAATCGTGGATTCAGTATGAATTTGCTCAGCCTCAAACCATTCAAGCGTTCACTGTAGCTTTGCTGGATAGAAACCCCCTCGATGCTTTCACGCCTCCAGGGGGCGACAGCGGTAAAGCGCTCGAGGCGAGTGACGATGGGCAGACTTTTCGAGTGGTCGCCGCGGTTCCGAAAGGCGGCTCAACGGAGCACACTATTTCTTTCGCGCCAGTCACGGCCAAGTTTTTCCGGATGACCTTTAAGACGCTACCGCCGGGTCCAAATGCGTTTGCTGACTTTGCCGACGTGGATGCTTCCGCGCTGAGCTTCAACATGCCCAAGCCGCCCACGGATTACCCGATCGCCGAACTAGTGCTTTATCCGGGTGCCCGGGTGAACAGATTTGAGGAAAAAGCCGCCTTTAACCCCATGCCCGACTTGTATCAGTTTGCGACTCCAAACGTGGCGACGGCGGATGTGGTGCAGAAGAGTGATGTGGTGGATCTGACCTCAAAGATGCATCCCGACGGCACGCTGGATTGGACGCCTCCCGCTGGAAACTGGGTCATCCTGCGCTTCGGTTACTCGCTACTCGGAATAACCAATCACCCGGCTACGGCGGAAGCCACCGGCCTCGAAGTGGACAAGCTCAACAGCACTTACGTAAAGCACTACATGGATCACTACCTGGACAACTATAAGAGCGCGGTTGGTGGAGATCTGATGGGCAAGAAGGGAGTGAAATTCGTCATCACCGACAGCTGGGAGGCTGGATCGCAGAATTGGACCGACGATATGATCGCGCAATTCACCAAGAGGCGCGGATATGATCCGCGACCGTGGATGCCGGTTCTCGCGGGTCACGTAGTCGAGAGCGCGCGGGTAAGCGATCAATTCCTGTGGGATCTCCGTAAGACGATTGCCGATCTTACCGCGGACGAGCACTATGGGCAGGTCGAGGCATCCCTGAAAGAACGCGGCATGGGCCACTATGGCGAGTCGCATGAGGAAGGGCGCGCTTTCATCGCCGACGGTATGGAGGTGAAGAAGCTCAACGAAGTTCCGATGAGCGCAATGTGGACACAGCGGCCCGGCGTCAATAAGGAACAATACGGCTACAACGCCGACGATCGTGAATCTGCATCTGTGGGTCACATCTACGGGCAAAATCTCGCCGCGGCAGAATCAATGACGGCAATCATGGCTCCATGGGCGTGGTCACCAGCCACATTGAAGCCAACCGCCGACAAAGAGATGGCAGAAGGCATCAATAGGTTTGTGATCCACTGCTCCGTACATCAGCCGTTGGTGGGCAAGACGCCTGGCCTGGGTCTGGGCCCCTTCGGACAATGGTTCACACGCAATGAAACGTGGGCAGAAGAGGCCGGACCATGGGTGAGCTACCTCGCTCGCAGCTCCTACATGTTGCAGCAAGGTCACTTCGGAGCCGATGTGTTGTATTTCTACGGCGAAGATTCGAACCTGACAGCAATCTTTGCGAATAAGTCTCCGGATGTGCCGGTGGGCTACGGTTTCGACTATGTAAACGCTGACGCCCTGCAGCACATGTTTACCGTTAAGGACGGCCAAATTACGACGGCCAGCGGAATGAGCTATCGCGTGCTGGCGCTTGATCCCTATAGCGTGCACATGTCGTTGCCTGTGCTTAAGAGCATTCGCAGCCTCGTGAATAACGGCGCGACCCTGGTTGGTCCAAAGCCTGTGGACACACCAAGCCTGGCCGACGACGAAAAAGAATTCCGTACAATTGCTGACGAACTTTGGGGCGCCGGTACTGGGGGCGGCGTTCATACTGTAGGCAAGGGAAGTGTCTACGCTGGGCAGTCTCTTGCGGAAGCCTTTAGCTCGCTCAAACTGGCGCCAGACTTTGATTTCACTAAACCGCAAGGCGATACCAACATTCTCTTCGTTCACAGAAAGCTGAATGATGGCGACGTTTATTACATTGATAGCCGCATGGATAAGGATACTCATGTGGATGCAACCTTCCGCGTGACGGGCAAGCAAGCGGAGCTGTGGCATCCGGAGACGGGGAAGATCGAGCCGGCCTCGTATACGATTTCCAACGGCCGCACGACAGTCCCCTTGACCCTTGATCCGTGGGGCACCGTGTTTGTTGTCTTCCGCAAGCCTGCGAAGGCTCCTTCACACGTCCTGCCCAAGGTAGTCGAGACAAAGCTTGCTGCGGTCGACGGGCCGTGGACTGTGAGTTTTCAGCCAGACCGCGGCGCGCCTGCTTCGACCACGCTGAATAGCCTGACATCATGGAGCGAAAGCTCTGATAGCGGTGTGAAGTACTTTTCTGGCGTGGGCACATATACAAAGACCATTACGGCTTCGGAGAAGTGGTTCAAGTCTGGGACGCATGTGTGGCTCGATCTGGGCGACGTCAAGAATATGGCCGACGTGACTGTGAATGGTAAGCGCCTGGGGCTCATCTGGCATGCTCCTTACCGTGTAGACGTGACTGGCGCGATGAAACCGGGGACAAACGAAGTAGTCATCAAAGTGACCAATGCATGGGTTAACCGATTGATCGGCGATCAGCAGCCGAATGCAACGAAGTACACCTTCACTGTGATTCATCCGTACAAGGCCACGTCGTCTTTGCTGCCTTCGGGCTTGCTTGGACCCGTGGAGGTGAGGCAGGCCGCGACTGAATAGCGTGGTCTGACCGGAGCACGAGGCAATCAGGTGTCTGCCACTAGCGCGCTGTGCTTGCTTTGGAGAGTGCTGGGCTCATAAGGCGTCCTTAGATTGCCCTCGTGTCTGCAGATGTGTTATGACAGAACCTCTTTGGCGCTCTCCGTTTTACTCTCGATTCGGAGGGCCACAAATTCCTTATTGAGGCATCGCTCATGTCCACACAGAAGTCAATCGCTCTTCAATTCCTTGAGGATCGCTGGGACGAAAAAGTTGCAAGCAAACTCGACGAGCCTGATTTGTTGCGTTATCGCTCGAACCTGCTTGGATCGGACCTGCGCATCACGAACTTCGGTGGGGGCAACACCAGTTCCAAGATCGCCGAGAAGGATCCACTCGACGGCAGTGTCCAGCAGGTTCTGTGGGTAAAGGGCAGCGGGGGCGACCTTGGCAGTATCCAGCGCGGTGGGTTCGCCACCTTGTATATGCAGAAGCTGCTCGCGCTAGCCAAGAGCTATCGCGGTGCGGAACACGAAGACGAGATGGTAGAGATGTACCCACTGTGTAGTTTCGGAACGAACAGTGTTGCAGCATCGATCGATACGCCTTTGCATGGATTTCTTCCGTTCGCCCATGTGGACCACCTTCACCCGGACTGGGGGATCGCACTTGCCGCAGCGGCCAATGGATACGACAAGATGATGGAGTTCAATCGTCGCTTTAATCACGCTCTCGTCTGGCTTCCCTGGCAGCGTCCCGGTTTCGAGCTCGGCATGATGCTCAAAAAAGCAGTTGAGGAAAATCTGGCAAGTGATGGCGTGGTGTTGGGTGGCCATGGACTCTTCACGTGGGGCAATACTCAGCGGGAATGCTACCTGAGCACCGTCACGATCATCGATCAACTAGGCCAGTTCATCGGCGAGCACGTGGAAAAGAAGGGCAACACGATCTTCGGTGGTTCTCTTTATCCGGTGCGAGGCAATCACAAAACGTGCGCCCTCGAAATCCTTCCGTTTTTGCGAGGCCGCGTCTCGCAGCAGAAGAGGCTGATCGGCACGTTCACGGATTTGCTCGAAGTCCAGACGTTTGTAAATTCAAAAGATGCGGAAAAGCTGGCCTTCCTTGGTACGAGCTGCCCTGACCACTTCATCCGCACGAAGATCCGTCCACTCTACGTGCCTTGGAATCCAACGGGTGAAATTGCCGAACTGCGCAAAGACATAGACGAGGCTTTGACGGAATATCGGCAGGAATATCAGCGGTACTACGAGGAACATACGCTACCAGATTCGCCCACGATACGCGATGCCAATCCGACGGTTGTGTTGATCCCCGGGATCGGGATGTTCAGCTTTGGAAAGAACAAATCCGAATCGCGAATAACGGGCGAATTCTATGTGAATGCTATTCATGTCATGGAAGGAGCTTCATCGCTCGCCGCAGATACCCAGCCCCAGACTCTGCCCCAGTCAGGTCCTGCGGCAGATACATCTCATTTTCAAGTACATGCAAATTATGTGGCATTACCTTCGTCTGAGGCCTTTCGCATTGAATACTGGGCTTTGGAAGAGGCCAAGATACGCCGGCAACCTCCCGAATTGCAGCTGGGCCGGCAAATAGCACTTGTAGTTGGAGGTGGGAGCGGCATAGGACGAGAGGTTGCCCTTCTTGCTGCGAAGCGCGGAGCACACGTCGTGGTTGCAGACCGCGATACAAAGGGCGCGGAGGCTGTGGCCGAAGAAGTGCGCAGACTGTACGGGAAGGAGTTGGCGATCTCCGCATCGATTGATATTTGTGACCGCAAAGCAATCGGCGATGCGCTCAACAAAGCTGTTGGCGAATTCGGGGGGTTGGATATCGCAATAAACACCGCCGCCATCTTTCCCACTTCTCCCGACGGAGTTATACGGGACGATCAATGGGGGCAAACATTGCAGGTGAATGTGACGGCAAACTTCCTGCTTGCGGATGAGGTCGCAAAGGTATTTCGCGAGCAAGGCCTTAACGTGAGCGTCGTTCTAACAAGCTCGGCGAATGCGGTGGTGGCGAAGCGAGGCAGTGAGGCATATGACGTCAGCAAGGCGGCATTGAGCCATCTTGTTCGTGAACTTGCGGTTACTCTTGCTCCGGGGGTTCGCGTAAACGGTATCAGTCCAGCGACAGTAGTTAAGGGCTCGACCATGTTCCCGCGCGACCGAGTGATTGCCTCGCTCGCAAAATACGACATTCCCTTCAACAAACACGACACCGATGAAGATCTGCGCCTGTTGCTGGCCCAGTTTTATGCAAAACGAACTCTGACAAACCAGCCCATCGATCCTGCGGATTGTGCGGAGGCAATCCTATTTCTTGCAGGCCCAGCTTCTAGATGCACAACTGGGCATCTGATCCCAGTGGACGGTGGGTTGACCGACGCATTCTTGAGGTGAGTCAGCGCGATTCCTGACGCAAATTGGCGGCTTTCGATCCTGGCCGGGGAGGTTCGCAAGGTATTGTCGAGATTGGGTATTCGCGCAGCGCAACCAATAGATAAACAGTTCCAAAAATCTTCTTGACAGCGCATATTTCGACAACCTACAGTCTGCTCCAGTTTTGAATCAGTGGAGTTCGTCCAATAGGGCCGTTCTCTTGACACTCCTGATTTGAACTGGCAACAATCCGACTCGTTTCAACTTGGAGCGTGAGTTCGTTCGGCTTGCTCCCATCTTTGCGGATTTGTTTGTGGGCCCTTTTGATTCGTTGCAACCAGGACTTCTTCAGCCAACGTTCTGGTATGAAACGCGTGCGACCGGTGAGTTTCAATAGGAAATATATTTCAAAAAAGAGACGCGAGTAGGAAGTCTGGATCAAGAAGTTGTCTGCGACGCGTAGCGCATCCTTTCGGCGATCTGGAAGCCTTTCCCATGGCTTCGATGGCGCTCATCGCGTCGCTCAACGAGTGACTTTTTGGGGTCGAACACAGCGGTGGAGGTCAAAATGACAAAGGGATTCAAGTTGTTATCGATTTGCCTGCTGGCCTTGATGTCGGCGGGACTGCTCTATGGCCAGGGCGGAGCCACGGGAACCATTATTGGAACAGTGACCGATAATACCGGCGCCATTCTTCCCGGCGCCAATGTGGAGGTAACGAACGTTGCCACCGGCGTTGCGCTGAAAGTCGTTACTAGCTCTTCCGGTGATTACAGCGTATCCAACCTGAACTCTGGTGTTTACAGGATCACTGTAACCGCGAAAGGATTCGGCAACTCGGTCACCGACAATGTCACGGTGACGGTAGCCCAACAGGCTCGTGTTAATACAGTCATGACTCCGGGCACCGTGTCTCAAACGGTGACGGTGAACTCGGGAGCGATTGCGCTCGACACGGATAACGCCGCAGTCTCCCAGCTTGTGAGCCAGAAGCAGGTGGAGCAACTTCCGTTGAATGGAAGGAACTTCCTGAACCTGTTGTTCGTCGGCGCTGGCGCGGTTCAGACGGTCGGCGAGCAAGGGCAGATGAGATCCGGTGAAGGCAACGCAATCAGTATCAATGGTGGACGGCCTGAATCCAATAACTACACGCTGGACGGAATGGCCAACACCGATACGGCTTTGAACACTCCAGCCGTCATCCTTTCGCAGGATGCCATTCAGGAGTTCAAGGTGCAGAGCGAAACCTACTCCGCTGATCTGGGATTCAGCGCGAATCAGGTAAATATTGTCAGCAAAAGCGGCACAAATAGTCTGCACGGCACAATCTTTGAATTCAACCGGAACGATGCGTTCGATGCCAACACCCACTTTCAGCCTGTGAAGCCGATCCTGAGGCAGAACCAGTTTGGCTTCGTAGCCGGCGGTCCGGTTTACATCCCCAAGCTGTATGACGGCCGGAATAAATCGTTCTGGCTGGCAAACTATGAAGGCTGGCGGATTAACAACGGATCCAACGGCTATTTCAACTTCCCCGACCCCAACCAACTCCAAGGCAATTTCGCGAATACGACGTTGCCTGTCCCCGGGGGCGGCGATTGCGCACTCGCGTTGCAGGCGCAGAACCCGTGCGTGCCGATTGATCCAGAGACAGGGCACGCTTTCCCCGGCAATATTATTCCCGCCGAGCGGTTCTCTCGACTGGCCCAGGTGACGTTGGGAGCAAAGCTCTATCCGGCACCCAATTGCTCCGGCGCAGGTTGCCTGGGCAACTATCACCTGGTGACCGCTTACCCGAATAACACCAATCAGCAGACCTATCGCGGCGATCAGACACTCGGAAAGTGGGGCAGTGGATTCTTCCGCTACACGACGGCTAGCTACTCGCTGGAAAATCTGGGAAATCCCTCGCTGCCATACGGCAACAACAACTTTACCGAGGACAGCACCAGTTGGGAGGGTTCGTATACGGTCTCGTTCGGACCGAATATCGTGAATAACTTCCGCTTCGGCAAACTGGTTGCCAGCGCGATTCAAGGTATCAATCCAATGCCTGTTTCGGCCGTCGATCAACTGAACGTAGCCGGCACATTCGAGAACCTTCCGGCCTATGCTCGCGGGTACCCGAATGTGGGTCTGCAGAATTTCAATAATGTAGGAAGTCCTGGGAACACGCCAACCACCAGCAACATTCCTATGTGGGAGTATGCCGATTCGCTGTCGATTGTGCATGGTAAGCAGACTTTTCAGACGGGCTTCGATTATCGCACCTGGGTGCAGAAGCGCAACCTCTCCGGAAACTTCCTGGGCAGCTATAACTTTGCCAACAACGAGATATTGCTGAACAGCAACAAGGATTCCGAGGGCAATAACCAGTGCACCTCCGCCACCGGAATCTGTGGAACGGGCAATGCGATTGCGGACTTTCTGCTGGGCTACTATTCGGGCGCCAGCACCTTCCAGCCCGGACCATTTAGCCAGATATCAGGGCCAAATCCCGGCAACTTGAACCAATACCACTTTCTGTATTTTGCTCCCTATTTCCAGGACGACTGGAAAGTCTCTCCAAACTTGACTCTGAATCTTGGCCTGCGGTGGGATTACCGCAGCGTACCTACCGAAACGAACGACAAGATGTTCTGGATCGATGACCAGAACACTGCCGGCGGACTGTGCTATGCAAAACAGGCGTTGGAGACGGATGGTATCGCGCCACCGGGCAACGGCTTCTACAGGTACTGCGGAGGGCGTAATCCCGGTAGTGGATCGAAGTGGCCTTTCGCGCCCAGATTGGGCTTCGCGTACCGGCCATTTGGTGGCGGCGATACGGTCGTTCGAGGAGGTTATGGAATCTACTTCGACTCCTCTGAAACCCGTGAAATCGACGATTCCGGCGATCTCTATCCGTTTGTTATTCGTCAAAACTTGACACCGAACACTCAGACAAACACGACAGCTCCTAAACTGACCGATCAACTGTTTCCGGTGCAGAGCAATCTGACCCCCGTGACGATCGATGCGCAGGGCAGCCAGTTCATCGCTGTCATTATTTCGAATCACCCCATCAATCCTTATGTTCAACAGTGGTCCTTGTCCGTCGAGCGTCAACTGGCTCGTAACACAACCCTCGAAGTGAACTACGTGGGCAACAAGGGGACGCATACTCTGGATCGTTCCAATATCAACCAACCGTACGCACCTTCCGATCCCGCCTTCTGCAATGACCACCCAAACCAGGGCGACTGCCCCGTCAACAACCGCAAGCCCTACCAGAACTTCTCCGGGACAGTTACGCTTAACAGCATCTGGCAGGGTTACTCCAACTACAACGCGGCAAACGTCAAACTCGAACGCCGTTCGTCGAACCTTGCTTTTGTGGCTGTTTACACCTGGGCGAAGAGCATGGATGACAAGTCAGCAGCGGCCGGAATTGGTGCCGCGGGTGGCGGCTTCTCGGGACATCTCGACGATCACAATCCGAATCTGGACTATGCTCCCTCGGATTTCAACGTCGGCCAACGCTTTGTCGCCAGCTACGTCCTGCAACTGCCAGTTGGTCGTGGTCAGAAGTACATGGGTGGCACAAGCCGGGCGATGGATATCTTGGTCGGAGGTTGGCAGTTGACAGGCATCGCTACCTTCCAACAGGGATTTCCTTTCTCCCTCGCCGCGAATGACACGTTCGGGCTCCTTACCGCTTTCAGTCAACGTCCCAATCTTGTCGGCAATCCACACAAGGGGTTCACTAAGTCCACCACTGAATGGTTCAACACGGCCGCCTTTGCTCAACCACTGGCAGGAGCCTTTGGCACAAGCGGCCGCAACAACGTCTTGCAGCCCGGTATCAATAACTGGGACATGGGCGTGGCTAAGAGCTTCTCACTCTTCGAGGGAGTTGCCCTTCAGCTCCGCTGCGAGACTTTCAATACCTTTAACCACACACAATGGGGCGTCGATCCTTCGACCCCAGGCGTAGGTCCTGGTGCTAATGCGGTCGACGGCAATATCACCCACGTGGCACCAAATACCAATACTAACTATGGGCAGATAACCTCAGCGCGACCAGGGAGAATACTGCAGCTTGGAGGGAAGATAACGTTCTAGGCACTGCATCAGTAGCTATACTGACCCGCCATGGGAATCAACTATGGCGGGTCATCTTTCAACGGGGCTACACTTTCATATATGCGCCAATCCCGAAAGCAGATCTTATATCTAGTTGTCTTAATGGGCCTTCTATCTGCGCTGCGAGTGGCGGCTCAGAATCCCGAAGCAGATCCAGTCAGCTATTATTCGCAGGTTGGCCAGAAGGCGCTCGCAGAAGGGAACTACGCGCAGGCTGAGGCGGCCTACGAAAAATTGCGAAAACTGGAACCAGCGGTAGCAGAGGTACACGCATCTCTTGGGCTAGTCTACTTTCAGGAGCGAAAGTTCGGTGAGGCCGTAGCGGAACTGCGCCAGGCTCTAAAACTCAAGCCCAGTCTCGTCCAGTTCGAATCGCTTCTTGCGATGTCGCTCGCCGAGTCGGGACAATACAAAGAGTCTCTCCCGGGCCTGGACAAATGCTTCCGACAGTCATCTGACCCAGTTGTGAAGCGCCTCTGCGGACTCCAGCTTCAAAGGGCGTACATTGCTCTGAATCTGGACTCAAAGGCGGTCGAATTAGCGTTGGACCTGAATAAGGCTTACCCCAATGATCCGGAGATTCTCTATCACAATGCTCGGGTTTTCGGAAACGCCGCCTTCCTGGATATTCAGAAACTAGCTGAAGTGGCTCCGGGCTCGATCTGGCAACATCAGGCTGCTGCGGAGGCATACGAGAGTGAAGGGGCAACCGACTCGGCCATTTCGGAGTATCGGCAGGTGCTGGTGATGGATCCGCGCCATCCTGGCATTCACTACCGCATCGGACGGACACTGCTAGCACGAGCGGCGACTGGTAAATCGCCAACCGATGTTTCGGAGGCTGAGAAGGAATTCGCAGCTGAGTTGCAGTTGGACCCAGGCAATGGGAACGCCGCTTACGAAATTGGAGAGATTCACCGTTCCGCAGGCGATCTGGCCGGCGCGCAGCAATACTTCCAACTTGCATTGGATCAATATCCGCAGTTCGTTGAAGCTCATCTCGGGCTGTCGTCGGTGTTCCTTTACCAGCAGAAGCCTGCATTGGCCCTTCCACATGCACAAGCTGCAGTAGCTCTCGATCCCGGCAACGAGGTGGCATGGTATCGCCTGTCCCAAGTTGAAAAACAATTGGGAAATACCGCCGAACAGAACAAGGCAATGACTCAATTTCGGCAACTGCATCAATCAGTGCTGGATAAGCAGGCAAAGAAACAGATGCCGGCGATGAGCGAAGTTACAAAGCAAGTGCTCGACCCAGAAGTTAAGGAGTAACTACGCACCAACATTGCCGGAATATATAACGGCGACTCACGATAACGATTCAAGAAAGGAACTTTCAAATGCGCTGGCCCCTCTTACGAGCACTCTCTTGGCTTACTGTCGCTCTGTTTTCATTTCAAACTCTACACTCAGAAGAGACGGCTAATGCCAACGAGGTAAAGGTTGATTGGGGCAGAGTCATTCTCGTTTCGAAGTCCACACCCACGCTCCAGGTAGTGGTAAATCCGCAGTTGCTGCGTGGGGCAATGTTGCACGACTCGTCGTTCGCGGCGCTACACTCGCTCGGCGCTGACTACGTCCGCTATGTGCCCTGGTTGCCTTATCCGCGACAGGCCGTTGCTGAACTCAGCCCGCCAGCCGACGGAAAGACCTCATGGGACTTTGCGAATATAGATCCCACGCTGGACGACTTCATGAAGGCCACGGAAGGCCACTCCGTGATCTTGAACTTCAGCACCATTCCGGCCTGGATGTTCAAGACTGACAAACCCGTGACCTTTCCAGATGATCCAAACCAGGTCTTCTGGAATTACACTCAGGGCACTGAGCTGCGCGATCCAACGATGAAAGAGGCTGCAGATTACTTTGCACGCCTCCTTAGCTGGTACACGCAGGGCGGCTTTACCGACGAATACGGCAAGCGCCACGAGTCAGGACATCACTACAAGATTCCTTACTGGGAAGTCCTGAACGAGATTGAATTCGAGCACCACTGGACCCCGGAAGACTACACGAAGTTCTACGACGCGGTAACAGTGGCGATGCGAAAGGTTGATCCCAACATTAAATTTGTTGGGTTAGCGCTGGCACAACCAAGCTTGGTGCCAAAGATGTTCGAGTACTTCCTGAACCCAGCGCACCATCAGGCGGGCGTACCCCTTGATTTCATTTCCTATCACTTCTACGCCACCCCTACAGCAGATCAGACGATCGGCGATTGGCAGTTCACTTTTTTTGATCAGGCTGAGGGCTTCCTGAATACCGTGCGATATGTGGAGGAGATCCGCAAACGTCTCTCCCCAACTACTAAAACGGATCTAGACGAACTCGGAGTAATTCTCACCGAAGATGACAAGGAGATTCGTCAGCCGGGCTATGTTGCCAAGCCGGAACCTGCTGGATACTGGAACCTCGCCGGCGCCATGTACGCTCACTTATATGTGCAGACGGCGAAGATGGGTATCGATGTGGTTGGAGAGTCGCAACTCGTGGGATATCGCTCACAGTTCCCGAGTGTAAGCATGATGAACTACGAGACTGGCGATCCTAATCCCCGCTATTGGATACTCAAGCTCCTTAAGGACAACTTCGGCCCGGGAGACCAATTGATCGAGGCATCAGTGGCTAACTCTGGACTATCCGCTCTGGCCTTTCAAACAAAACGTGGTAAGGCAATCCTTCTAATCAACAAGAGGAATCGAGCAGAGCAAATCACGCTTCCGGCGGAAGCAAATGGCGCTAAAGTGTCGTATGTTGCTCCATCAACGGGCGACCATGCCCCTGCAGATATGCCATTGCAAGGGTTTACGCTTGCAATGGAACCTTACGAGGTGGCCGTGATCCAACTCAAATGACTCAAGTGCTCTGACGCCGCACTTCTACTCGAGGCCAACGAGGATGCGCACGGGACCAAGCATGCCTGACGGAAGAGGTTGCAGGTTTTCCATACCTTGAGGGATAAACCGTATGCCATATCGAGCGTTCAGTAGCCGATAGTCTGGAAGGCCCCGCCCAGACAATTCGTTGATTGCGGTATTGCCGACAAGAATGCGCAGGTCATTCTCGCCAGTCTTCAACAGGGGCGTAATCGCGAGCATGTAGGGCGGATGCCAGACAACACCGGCGCGCACTCCATTCACGTAAATCTCTGCTGCCTCCCGCACTGGACTCTCGAGATAGGCACGCATGTTTGGTGGATGCGACGGGTCAGGCATCGGCACTTCCAATCCGCTGCCGAGGTCAATTTGAACTTGAGCACCTGGTCGAAGATCGTCGCGTGACAGCGTAATCTTCTTGTCATAGGTCGCGACACCCGAATAGTACTTCCAGCCACTTATTTCACTCCACGAACCAAGCTTTGACATGTGCGTCGAGTGAGACACTCCTTCGAAGGCTACGTCCCAATCAGTCGAGATGTCGATCGACCGAGTCGGAATCATGCGCTTACGCTCAGCAGGACTCTCGCCGAGGCGGTCTGAGAACACGATTAGCCGGGACTCATAGGGTTGAAGATCAATGTCTACATTCTCAGGATTTGCGACGGCCGTAATCTCACCTGAGTATGCATCCCACCATTCGGCTCTTCTCGCGGCGTCGCGAAACGATCCAGTGACGTGATGAGAACGATTGCTCGTGTTCGCGAGGAAATAGAGATCGCCGTCACGCAACTTGCGATGGATGAACCCTATCTCGGATTGATTGGATGAAAGCACGACGTCGGGCTTGAGGTAATTTGCTAGGTCATGCCCAACGTTGCTTTCGTTGAGAGTAAAGTGCGCCATCGGACTGACGCCCTGAAAAATCTGCTGCGATAACTGTTGGATCTCTGCAGACTCGCTGGCCGCGTTCATCAGGCCGGGAGCGGTTTCAGGTAGCCGTCGGGTTGCGATTACGATACCGCCTCTGCGTGCATACTCTTGGATCTTCTTGTAAGTAGCGACGGGCAGCCGATCAATTCCGGGCAAAATCAAAACTTTGTAGTTAATGCCCACCTTATCGATAAGATCCCCATCGATAAAATCGAGATTAAAACCGGCGTCAAGGATACTTGAGATCACGGATGGGCCAAGCAATGCGCCCATCGATTCGTCGATGCTCACGTTCACACCGCTCTCGTCGAATCCTGCTGAACTCGTCGCCGTACGAAATTGCTTGCGATTCGCCTTGAACGATGACCATGCGTCGTCGTTTGGCAGTAGAAGAGCAACATCGTTGGCGGGCTCTCCTTGCCGAAGAGCAAAGCTTACACGTTGCAGGTACAGTGCAAGGTCGGGCATCACAAAGGCCCAGGGGTTGTGGTTGTTGAATGCGCCGGCGGCATACATGCGCCATCCGGGTTCTGCCGCCGACTCTGGTGAATAGGGCCAACCGTGACCGACTAGCTGGTTGATCCCTTGCAGAAAATGCAGGTCGGCTTCGGCCTTCATATCAAGCGGCGTAGCACGAAAGGCCGGGGAATGAAGCCACGTCCAGGTCTCTGAGGAGATCACAGGGCGACCAAACAAATGTCCTGCAGACGCTGCCCAACGTGTGTCAGAGAATTGACGCCACATTTGCATAGTCGCTTTGCCTTCACCTTCCGGCAGGTCTTCATACTCGTTGCTGGCAAGCGTGACCGGAGGGAACCCGTAAGTCTGCGAGCGAAGCAACGTGTGGTTCTTCTGCGCCCACGCATGCGTCGGCTCCAGGAAGCGTTCATTCGCAAGCTCCGTCAAAGTCTTTCCCCAATCGTGCCGAACGGCCTCAGCTTGAGGACCTGCGTCTCCGATGAGCGCAGGAAGATAGGGCGTCAAGTCGTACCCTCGTCTGCGTTGAAATTCGGCAAGTAAGTCTGCCGTCCAGTTCGAGCCATAGTCTTCAAGACTGTCGCTGAATACAGCATAGGGCGGGTGCTCGGCAAAAGCGGTCATCAGCCTATCGCCCACAGCATGCAGGTGAGTCTCAATCGCGTGCTTATCGTAATGATCAAGCACAAAGCCCTCTGCGCCTACAGCGGGCCGCTTTACCACCATGCCGGTGCGACTGGCGATGAAGAACGTGACTTCGCGTTCTCCCTCGGAGTCCGCCGGCAGCTGCAGGCGGCCATTTTCTATAGTTAACTGCTTAGCGCCAGAAATTGAACCAATGACTCGATTGGACGAGCCCCAAAAGGCCGCGATCAGACTTTCCCCGGTGCTCACGGCGGGCACTTCTACAGAACCTGCTCCCGGTGGGACTGGGACTGTCTCGACTCGCAGCTCACCGGCAGCTTCGGTGACGGGAATATGAGGACCTCCGAATGGCCAACCGCTGCAGAGAGTAATGTCAACCCGCAAACCGAGCCGCGAAGCTTCAGAAGTAGTAAACCGCAGAGCCTCGATGTATTCATCAGAGAGGTACGATTCGTTGTGAAATCCGGTCGCTGGATCATCAAGAGCCACCGGGTAAAGGGTGGCTATCTCGACGCCGCCAATTCCCGCGGTCTTCATCTGCTCCAATTCTCGTGTCAGTTCGGGTTTCGTGACCGCTGGTCCAAACCACCACCAGCGCATCATGATGCGGGCGTCGTCCGGTGGGTGAGCGAAAGCCTGCCTTAAGCGTGCCATCTCGCTCCCAGGCTGCGCATGACCGACCAACGTCAGGACCAAGGTAATCAGTAGTGCCGACAGGGGTGCCAAGCCAACTGAGCGAAAATACATTGGCACGTGAACGCGGCCGCTCTCTCGGCACATGTTGTAGGAAAACAATCGGATACCTCGCGACTGATTAGACCGATTGGACTAGATCGTGAGAAGTCATCAGACCACGCTGCACTACACAAGCGCCGTAGGCTGCTCTTTCTCTTTGGTCGTCCACTTTAGAATCTTTAGGTCGAGCACAAAGATCGCATACATAACGGGCACCTGCAACTTTGTGACGACGGTTGCCACAAGTAATCCGCCAATCTGTGCGTAGCAGAGCGGTTTCCACAAGGGTCCGCCATGCATTGCAAGCGGAAGGAGGGCAAGGACAGTTGCGAAGACGGTGATGAGAACAGGGCGAAGACGAAGTATCCCTGCGTCAATCAAGGCTAATTCAAAATCATCGCCTGCAGCGTGGCGGTCTTCTATAAAGTCGAAGAGCACAATCGAATGACTCACGATTACGCCTACCAGACTCGCGACTCCTAGAAACGCCATAAAGCCAAAGGGCTCGTGCATAATCCACAGGGCTGCGAAGGCGCCAATCATACCGTAAGGAGCGGCTGCTATGACAAGTAGCGGCTTGACCGCATTCTTGAACTGAAACACCAAGGCAAGAAATACGGCGCAGGTTGATATCAGCATCACCATCGCAAGGTTCTTAAAGCCATTCTTGGTTTTGTCGTATTCGCCACCGATTTGCATTTGATAGCCGGGAGGCAAAGAGTCCCGCAAGGCGAGTAGCTTTGGCATCGCCTGTTTCATAACTTCGGAACTAAGATGCCCTGCGGTTGCAAAGCTGCGCACGTTAATCGTGCGAAACTGTTCCAACCTCACAATTCTTCCCGTGACGAGTGTTTGATCTACATCGGAGATTTGTGTTAGAGGAATCTTTGTGCTGTCTTGCGAGCCATAAACATACATATTCTGAACATCGGAAAGCTGTTCTCGCTCATTCATCCGTAGTCGGGCGACGACAGGGATCTGCTTCTGGTCTTCCTGCAGGGCGGTCACTGTGGTTCCGCTCAACGCCGAGGTGGAAGAATTAGCGACGTCCATGTTTGTTATGCCAGCCAGGTTGGCGCGGTCAGGGTTGATGGTCAAAGAGACCTGTGCGCTGTCTGCTTCCCACTCATTCCTGGTGCGCTCCGTGATAGGGATCGAGCGAAAGATCTCCTCCACTTTGCCGGCAATCGCGCGCAGAGTCCGAATGTCTGCTGGTTCGTTCTGGCTGCTTACATCCGCGGTGCTGGAAATGCGAACTTCAATCGGATAGTCGATTGGATTCGTGAGCAGTTGGCGCGCGTCCAGGCGTGCGCCTGGTATGGATGCGGAGAGCTTCGGCTGTAACTCCTTGATGAATCGCGGTGTGACCTCTTTATCTGTCACCTCAATCAGGACTTGCGCGTAGTTCAATTGTTGCAGTTGAGGAGAAGCTGAAAACCAGAAACGAGGACCTCCTCCACCAACAAACGTCGTGACATAACGCAATAGCGGCTTGTTCTGGCCATTCGACGGTTCATTTTCTCGTGAGAACTGCTCTGCTTGTTCACGAACGAGCCTATCCACCTTCAATGCAGTCTGGTTGGTGGTTCCCAGATTCGAATCGTTCGGTAGCCAAACGTCGATGTATGACCAATACTGAACGTCCTCGGGGAAAAATGCCGCACTTAGCCTTGAAAAGATAGCAAAGCCGATAGCTAGAAATACGAGAGATCCAATGAAGAACTTCCATCGATGCTCGATCGAGTACTGAGCCACTCGCGCGTAGTATCCGTAGAATCCGCTCGTACGCCTTTCCTCTAGAGACTTCTCCTCCTTTTTCTCTGGGCGTAACAGGTAATAGCCGAGCAATGGCAGAAATGTCATGGAAACCAGGCGTGAAGCGATCAAGGCCGCCGTCATAACAATTGGAAGACTGTGAAGAAACTCGCCCGTGTTGCCAGTTACCATCAGGAATGGAAGATACGCGACGATGTTAGTTATTGTCGCGTACATGATGGCTGTCGCGAGTGTTGTAGGACCCAGCCAGGCAGCGGTGCCGCTCGGATGTCCTTCGGCTAGCATGCGCTTGATGGAATCCCCCGCAATCACAGGATCATCGACCAACAAGCCGAGAGCAATGATCAACGTTGCGACGGAGACCTGCTGGATATCGATGCCCAGAAGATATAGAGCACCGAAGGTCATCGCCAGAGTGATCGGAATGCAGATGGCCATCAGGACAGCTGAGCGCCACTCCCAAAAGCCAATCCAGGAAATCAGGACCACCAGCGCGATAGCTTCATACAGTGCATCCATGAAGAGGCTGATGTTCTCTTGAACCTGCAACGGTTGATCAGAGGTTCGAGCAATAACTAAATCTTCCGGCAGGTACTGTTTCACCGCCACTAGCTTTGCATCTACACTTTTGCCGAAAGCATCTATCTGTGTGCCATCCTTCATCTGTACGGCAACAGTTACAGCGCGACTTCGATGCCACTGGCCGTCTTTGTCAGCCCAGGTCAAGTAATTCAGATAACGAGCGGGGCTCTGGTATCCGCGAGAGATATCTACTAGGTCACGAAGGTAAACGGGACTCTGCGCTGCCGATGAAGATGACGCAATAATGACGTCGCCGATTTGCTGTGGCGTAATGAACTTGCCCGAAGGATCGATTTGGATGCTCTTAGGCCCGACCTCAAGCTGTCCACCCGGGAGGGTGGTATTCCGGGCTCCCAAAACATCCTTCAAATTGGCGGGAGTCATGCCATATTCGGCAAGTCGCTCCTGAGAATAGTCCAGATAGATTTGCTCCGGCAGTACTCCTTTCCGATCGATTTTCGCCACCTCCGGTGCGCCCTGCAGGGTCCTTGCGATCAGGTCTGTATAGTCATCCAGATTCCGGTAAGAATATTTGTCCCCTGCCACGGCCCTGAGCCGCGCTTCTGTATCCTGCGGGTCTCGAATGATTGCAAGCTGCCACGCGTCGGGATGAATCTCGGAGCGGTGAAGCTTCTCCGTTAGTAGAGTTTCTCCTTGGACGCGCAGTTGGTTATCACTGAGTTCTGTGTTGAAGTCCGCGCCAAGAAAGCCGCTGCCTTCAAATATCTTCGGCCTAGAGATCAGTTTGCTTTGCTCCGCAAAGCGAATGAGAGACACGAACGAGTCACGGACTAACGAAGAGGAAACAGACAGCGGGAAGGCATAGACGATGCTCACCCGAGAGTGTGCTGCATTCTGCGGTTCAGCCGATCGCGTATTCTCGATGGCCGTGCTAATGGACCTGGCGCGGAGAGCTATATCAATGTCACTGGCCGGCGGACTCGCAACCGTCAGCATCAGAGCCGCAGTATCGCCGAAATCGCTATTGAACTGAATTGGGCCCGCGCCCTGGGGAAGCTTGCTATTTAGTGCATTCAGTTTCAGGTTGATGTCAGTGAATTGCTTTTTCGGGTCGGACACGCTGTCGTCAAGTTGAACGTAGACGAGAGACAGGCCGGGAAAGCTGATCGATCGAATACCAAAGTCAGATGGCGACGGAGGTTTGATGAACGCATTCTGCGCCATCATTTGCTCGACAGGCCTTGTAACCAACTGCTCTACATCAACCGCTGTTGCTCCGGGCCATTGTGTTGAAGCAACAGCCACCCGTACGGCTATGCTTGGATCCTTCCGCTTCGGCATGTGCTGGTACCCATACCAGCCCCAAATCAGCACGCCCATTAGCAAAATCAAAGAGACTTGCCGATGCTCGACGAAGAAACGTGCGGTGTTATGCGTGTGAGCAATGTAATCGGCTTCGGTCTTGTTGCTCATAGATGTGTCATGCCTGATGTCAAATTGTCCGGCTTACTGCGGCCCAACCACGCTAAGGAATGATGCGTATATTGTCTCCACTCTTTACTAATGATGCGCCCGATGTAATTACCTTCTCTCCAGCCTCAACACCGCTCGTCACCGCGATAGAGTTTCCGTAGATATCTCCTACATCAACTGCTCGCAAGCGTGCATGCCGCAGGTCTCCATCGCCCTCCGCCGTCATCACTGCAAATGCATTGGCCCGGTTCGGATCACGAATCATTGCTGACATCGGGACCGCCAGGACTGAATGCGGAATCCGCTCGCCATTCAAAGTTAGCGACGCTATCATTCCCGATTTCAGCTGATTCTTTGGGTTCATGATCGTCACTTCAACTGAAAAGACTCGGCTCTTCGCGTCTGCGGCGGGAGAAATAGCGCTGACCCGGCCGTTTACATGGTTTGAAAGAGCATCAGTGCGGATTACTAGATGCTCGCCAAGTTTAACCCGACCGATGGAAGTGTCTGGAACTCCAAATACGGCTTTCACCGAGTGAGTATCCGCAACGGTAAAACCATTCGTAGCAGGACCAACAAAGCTGCCCACGTCAACGCTGCGCTTAACAATCCAACCATTGAATGGGGCTTGCAATGAGCAGTACGCGAGAGCAACATTTGCTTCACTTACCTGCGCATCTGCTCCGGAAACAGATGCCGTGGTGCTCTCCAACTGCGTCCTGGCTGAGTCATAGTCAGGCTTCGTAGCACTTTGCGTCGAGTAGAGCGCTGAGACTCGATCAAAACTCAGTTTCGCCTTTTCTTGCTCGGCCTTGGCGCGCGCAAGTTGGGCTTTGGCCTGTTGCAGCTTGTCCAGGTAATCCTGTTGGCGTACGACCGCGAGCACAGTCCCCTTCGTGACCCAATCCCCCTGATCAATGCTTCTGCGACCCCCGCTTGGGCTTTGAACCTGCCGGATGCTGTCTATGTATCCACTGGACTGGAAAGCTAAATCCACCTGCGCATACGGCACGATATTTGCCGAATAAGTTGCTCCATTCCCGACCGAAATGTTCTTCACCATTTCCACATGCACCGGCAACGGCGCGGTCGCTGCTGGATTCGCCTGTTTGCAGGCGACCATACTCATTGCGACCATACTCAGCGCCAGGGAGGCCGAAATGTATTGCGCCACAGCGTTCTGATGCATAACGTCAATCCTCTCCCAAAGCTTTTTCAAATTCTGCGGTTGCATTTAGCAGCGATAGGAGACTTTCTTCATACTCATGATTGGCGCTCGCAACCGCGGCTTGTTGTTGCAGTACGTCACGCAAGAGGACCGCCGATTGATTGAACTGATCGTTAACCTCGCGCAGTTTCTCATTGCTTGCGTCGCGGGCAGCCTGCGCCACAGCCAGCAGCGAACGGCTCTCTTGAAGTTTGCGGAACGTCTTGTCAACATCAAGAATAACTTTGGACCGCACGTCTTGTAGTTGATACGAGGTCTGCAGCTCAGTAATGTCTTTTTGTTTTATCAGGTCTCGCCGGCGCCCCCAATCAAACGGATCCCAAGTCAGCGCCAGCCCTGCTGACGCGATATTCTGCGGCAGTACTTCTGTATTGATGGGTGAGAAATATCGCACTGCCGCGCCCACATCAGGAATGTACTGTGCCTTGGCAAGCTTGCGATCATAGTCAGCCCTGCTGACATCGATCTCTGCCTCCTTAACTTCAGGCCTTTGATGCAGCGCAGTCTGCCTCGCTAATTTCAGATCCAGCTGCTCCGATGTGACTGGAGGCGTTGACTGAACACGAAACGGCGTATCAAGATCGCGGCTCAAAAGGTCGTTGAGGTGTTCCTTTTGCGTGTCCAGATCGTCGTTCAGCACAACGATCTGATGTTCCGCTTGTGCCAGCTTGGCTTTGACATCCAGGCTCTCGGATAGCAGTAATGATTGTTGTGCGATGTACTGCGAAACGACCCGATCGGTCTCCTTGTATTGCTTCACCAGCGCCCGCTGCGCATCCAGAGCACTCTCGGTTTGCAAGATCGCATAGTATGCTTGCTTGACGTTCGCCACCATCGACTGCTCTTTCTCCCTGGACTTCTGTGTTGCGAAGTCTACAGATAACTCCTGCTCTCGTATGACGAGGTGAATCTTGTAGAGCTGGGTAATTGGCTGTGCTACGGACGCGGTTATGTACCCAGTGATGCCACTGGATAGATTTATTGACACGTCCGTCGACGGATTCGGAAGCCCATTCAGCGTCCCGAATGCTCCCTTCTTGTATGAAAAGGTAGGAGAGGTCAGATTTCCAGCCGCAAAAAGATCGATCGAAGTCTCAGGAAAACGCCTCGTTTTTGTCTCGGCGACTTGCCACTGAGACTTGGAAACATCGAGCTTTGCAATTGCGAGAGATATATTGTGTTCTATGGCGATCCGGATCGCCTGGTCGAGGCTAAGTTCCGGTAGCGGATTCGAAGATTCCTCAGCGTGCAGGACGACCCCAAGGACCGAAGCCGTTGCGACCAGTATTGAACCTATCGTCCTTATGCGGCTCGATCGAATCATATGCAGACGAACTTCGATTTCTCCGAGGGCACACTCTGTATCCATCGAGTGCGGCTTTTGACTCCATACGGGGCTAAGGTGTTTTCCTTTGTCTACGAGGCAGGCGCGAGTGAGTCTGGGCCCATTTGAACGGTCATTTTGCATCTACGCTGCCTCAAACCGCACCCCTCCGGAGAGTCGCACGCTGGCAGCGAATACCGGGAAGTTTAATTGTCAGAGGAAACTCGGTCAAGACAAACTGTGCGGCGTGTCACGGGCAGTCATGAAGACATAGGCTGCCACTTGCACGGACCATGTCGACGGTTGCAATCGGTGCCGCCTCAGGCTCACTGCAGCGGCACCTCGTATCTAGCCCGGATACCATATCACCCGCGGGTCGTCCTCGCTTCGTTGATACGACCATGCGTCTTCGACCAGCTTCGCAAGGTCGAACTGGGGCCGCCAGCCAAGCAGGAACTTTGCCTTGCTGTTATCCAGCCAGGTTGACCAGTACGGCGTCTTGATCTCGACCGCGCGCAGCCCTCGCGTTTCACGCAGATAGTTTGCGAGTTGCTGATAATCAACTGGCTCATCCATGCAAATATTGAATGTTTGCTGTCGTGCCTTGGGGTGATCCATGCCGAGCATCATGCTGTCCACCAGATCGTTGACATGCACGAAATTGCGCTTGATCGGTGTGCCATCAGGATCCAACATCAACGGCACCGTCTTGCTCTTCACATATTCATCCGCTTGTCGGACGCCGACGATCTCACGCCATCGTGGCCCTCCAAAGACATCTTCGCCAAATGATAGGGTGTACTTAAAGTCGTCTTTCTCCATGATCCACGGCGCGCGTAAGCAGCAACCCGAAAGGTCATATTGAACGAAGTATTGTTCGAGCATCACTTCTTCTAAAACCTTGGAAAGGGCATAGCAGCCTGGATAGGCGCTTTGCTCCTGCTGCTCTGTGACGGGAAGCGCATGAGGATAAAAGAAATGGCCTATTGCTGCGTCCCCTCCTATCAGAATGATTTGCTGGAATGTCGCACTGACACGGCATTCTTCCAGGAGCCAGAACAAGCCCTTCACCGCAACATCGATAACGCTGTCGGGCGTCTCTTTGCAGGTCGCGCAGTGGATGACGTGCGTAATCCCGCTCATGGCGGCATGTACCGCCTGTCGGTCAGAGATATCACCGGTGACTATTTCCAATCGGTCATGAGGCTGGGGTAATCGATTGTGACACAGCGCGCGAAGCGTCACATCATCGTGAGCGTGGGATTGCAGAACGCGTCGAATGAAATGACTGCCGACTTTTCCGGTGGCGCCCGTTACCAGGATCCGTCTCATGGTCGACCTCTAAGTATTTCTTCTGTCCCGACAAAGAGCCCTTGCAGAGCTATTTCAGATCGCGTCCCCATGCTTCCACTTCGATAAAGCTGCACCATCTCGTTGGATCCGCGGGCGCAAGCTTGGTGAGTCTTATCCAGGAGACGTTTCGTTTAGGAAACGTGAAGTCCTGAAAATCAGCGGAGGGCTTTATCGTGATGGGAAGCTGGCCGCCATCGGAAAACTCGACGACAGCGCTTTGCCAATAGCTATCGTGCGGAAAGTCAGCGCGAACCATCAGACGAATCTTGTTTACTTCGACAGCCCTGCCAAAATCAATCTTCCACCAAAGGTCATCCCGTAATCCCGGCCCCCACGATTGATATGGCCAAACGCCGTGGTGGCCGTTTTGTGTTTCGCCGTCGATCGCGTTCCGCGCTCGAAAGTCAGGCAACTCCCTTGACACGCTGTTTGTAGTGGCGTGTGGGAAGGCGACCGCCTCTTGCTGAGAAGCTGCTTCTTCGACTGTCGTGTGCTTTAGCTGTTGATCGCATGGGTTCAACGCAAGGTTGCGATAGGTAGACAGTTCTTGCTTGGTCAACACCCGGGCAGCTACTTGGTGAGCCTTTCCCGCAAAGCTCGTTGGCGAGTACGCGCTGCGAGTTTGGGGCTCGCCTTCTCCGTAAGGGATCTCGAATGAGAACAGAGCCGCAGGCGACTCAGCCAGCATGAGCGAACACTCCTTCACGTTCTCATCCAGGCGAACAACAATCCGTGGCGGGCCGCTCAGCACGATCCGATCACCTGGCTGATATTCACGATCAAATGCCAGCATGACCGACGATCCATGTCGCGTGCGCGCGATCTCGCCGGGGGAAGCGATAACCACTCCGTTTGCATCCTGCACTTCAATGCTGATGGCCTTCTTGTCGCTCACTGGTTGAGGCAACCCTAAGGCTGGCGCGCCACTGGTGAGGAAAGTCCACAGCGCAAACGTGCAATAAGCGCAAGTTCGACGACTGCTAGGCTCACCTATTGAATCGCAGCCAGCCTTTCGAGTCATGTGCTCTCCAATTCCAAAAAAAAATGGCCACAATCAACAAAATCCGATGTGAATTCCTGAGGCAGGAATCTGTGCGAAAACTCTCTCTACCCCGTCAAACGGGCTTTCGTTTGCTTGAAGAGGGAATCGGTTGAGGCGAGGTGGTGGGGCCGTGTACCACGAGCGTGCCGTCTTTGTGAATCTCCATGCGATCCATAAACAGTACCCGCTCACTGCCCGTTGCCGGTGTTCTGCCAGCATACAGACAGAGCATCTCGGAGCCATCGGGTGATGTAGTCACACAGTTGTGCGCCGGGCCGCTAACATTTCCGCCACGATCGGTGTTCTTGCGCAGGACGGGATTGTTCGCCGCCTTCTGGTAGGGACCCAATGGATGAGTTGAGGTTGCGTAACCCAGCGAATAGTTCTCTCCAAGGTAGTGATTAGCGGAATACATCACGTAATAAAGGTTGCCGTGCTTGAATGCCGTCGGACCCTCGGTCCAACGCCTGTTCACTTCGTGCGTTGTAACCGAGAGATTCTCCCACGCAGCGTTTTTGTCGGACAGGCTCACCGGGGGCCTCAGAATCATTACAGGTTCGCCGATCACCCCGCTGAAATCCAGCTTCAATTCCACACCGTAGATCCAACTCTCCTCAATCTCGTTGTACAACTTTTGCTTACGCGCCCAATCTGCCAACGCACTCTCCACTGGGTGTTTATAGCAGCAGCGCGAATAAAACACGTAGCATCTGCCATTTGTGTCGAACATTACGTCGGCATCGATCGCTGGATATCCTGGGTCAAACAGGGGGGCATTGCGAATGTCGCGAAATGGACCGGTCGGCTTGTCTGCCACAGCGGCGCCTACCCGAAAGTTCTCCTTTTCATTATTTGGATTTTCCCGCCACTGAGCGCTATAGACCATGTAGTAGCGATCCTTCACATGGTAGACCTCCGGCGCCCAAAACATCCCCGTGCTCCATGAGTCAGCGGGACTCCTCTTGTGCGTCTGACCAATGGACGTCCAGTGCACAAGGTCAGTGGAAGTGAACCCGGGAAAGGCTGTATCGCCATCCCCTCCGCCTGAGCCGAACATGAAATACTTGCCGTCCGGCTCGCGAAGAACATACGGATCGGCAATCGACACATCCAAGGGGTTCGTATAGGTCGCCGACGAACGCTCCGCCTCCGCAGAAATCTGCCAGAGCATGGGCACTGCTATCGTGCCCCCCAGTCCCCGCAGAAATTCGCGCCGAGACGGTCGCGACAGCAATGATCTGGCCCCGGTGGCGATCGTAACTTCTTTTTTCTTCGTCTTTGACATGGGGATTTGGGATCCTTGTTGGTTGAAAAGTTGAATCATCGGCACTCTATCATCGTTAGCGTTAAAGTGGGAGAGTTTTCGAAAAAGTAGGATGTTCGAGTAGCCAGCCCCACGGGGTCTGACTGGACCTGAGGAGGTTCTCTACTTGGCGAACCGGGTGAGGACAGGACCGACTACAGCGAGAATGAGCACGTAGACGGCAGAAAATGGACCAATTCTTGGTTCCACAGCGAAGCTCAAGCCATCGATCACAATGGAGAATTCGCCACGGGAGAGCAGTGCCATTTCCGCTCACCAACGGGCGGCACGGTCCATGTCGGCGCGCGGAACAGCCCAGTATCCGCCCAACACCTTGATTGCGGTTGTGACTATCCATGGCCCACGATGCCGCATTTTTTTGCCTACGAGTTTTTTTTGCGTATTGACTTTGCCTCTGAGGTGGGACCAGATGGACTCGGCGCAATGTTCTCACTTGGTGTCCCATTCGGATTGGGCACCGTTCAGGTCTTTCGCGGTCATGTAGCATGTAGCGGTTAGCGTGAATTACAAGGGTGGATATGAGGCGAACGATAAGGGTGTTTGTAGGCAGACATCGCTCGGAGATGTTGATGTGCGTCTTCATCGCGCAATTGCTACTCTCGCCGCTGGCGGATCGTTCTCCGCAAATTGGAGGATTGCTGGCGCTTTTTATGCTGCTCTCATTGCTGGCAGGTGCGAGCTACATGGCGAATCGAAGGATAGTTCGCAGAGTTGTTCTTCCCATCGCCGCAGTCTGGTTTTGCGCGCGATTGGTTGAGGCCTTAGGCGACAGTCGCCACGCCTATACTCACCTGGCTCCGTTAACAGGGCTCGTCTTCTCCTGTTCAATACTCTGGGCACTGATGGATCGCTTCGATTCGATCTCGAAGGTCACAAGCAGCGTGATATCCGAGGCATTTATCAGCTACATGATTATTGCGATTGCGTTCTCGCAACTCTACTGGGTGTTGGACCACTTTCTCGATCATCCCTTCAATGTGGTCATCCCACTAGGCCAAAGCAGCACATACCTTTACTACAGCATGGTCACGCTTACGGGGTTAGCGTACGGAGGCATTGTTCCCATCAATCCATATGTGCGGCTTATCGCCGCGCTGGAAAACATGGTGGGCATATTCTATATAGCGGTGGTGGTCGCACGGCTTGTTTCCAGCTATCGCGCCCGAGTAAAAAATTGAGATGATCACACCTGGTTCGATGTTGCTCGGATTGGTCTCGCGCACCACTATGCGATCGTCATCCCAATTGCCGCTCAAACAGCACGAGGAAGGACGCATTTACGGCGAAGAGCGCGACTCCGCCGACCCACTGCGCCCAGCGCTTTGATACCGAAAGCGCCAAAATGATTGGTCGAAACATCGCGAGATTGACAAGATTCTCCGCAGCCAATCTTGAGGCTAAAGGAGAGTTGGCAATCTCAAGATTGGCGATCATGGCGAGGATTCGGCAGACGATCCGACCAGAAATAGGCCTTACGTTGCCTCCAATAGAAGGCATCCATGTCGAACGTGTCGAACGTGCCTTCCCCGAGCGATTGTGGCGCGGCTGTAGTACAGATGAAGCAAATGGATAGAGAGAACAAGAACATAACGCTGATGGAGAGGAGGGTCCATTTGCCTGCTTGCCGCAATTCATACATCGCCAGCCAGTTCAAAGAAACGAGCAGGATTGCATTGGCCATCGCCAGCGCAGAAAGCCCGGAAAACCTCACTCTCTCGCGGTTCGCAACCAGGGCCCTGATGCGCAAGAGCAATTGCGCCAACGAAACCGCGAAGACAAACGCCATCAGCGTCAAAATGTGATTAAACGCGACCAAGAAACCTCCCACGATTGCTGCAACGGCCCGAAAAACTGTCTTGAGGAATTCGCTTCAGGTTAATTCGCTTCGAATTTATCCTGCACAATCCAGTGATGGCATCGTCGAACGATCAAACTGAGATGGGGGTGTGTCTTGCTCAGGACGCATCGATCATGCTCGCCAGTTCATTCAGTCAAAGGAAAGGAAGTTCGAGTTTGCATGTTGACTGGTGTTTGCTGCAGGCCCAGCATTATTTGATGCGGGGGCCTGCAGGTGAATTGATCAGAAATTCAAGCTAGTCCGTCAGAACGAGATTGCTTGCTGGAGCGGCAGATCCCGCGAGGAGCCTCCAACCATGATTGAGTATTTGCCTGAGGCAAGCTTCCATGAATCTGTTACCTCGTCGAAGACCGTGAGCCGGTCGCGGCTCACGGTAACGGAAACCTGTTTTGATTCGCCGGGTGCGAGTTCTACCTTTGCCCAACCGACCAGACGCTTTGGCGGCTCTCCGGCTGCCTCAGGCAAAGACGCATAGATCTGCGCTGTTTCTATGCCAGAGAGCTTGCCTGTGTTCTTCACAGTGAACATGATCATCGTGGAGTCGTCAGGCGTGACCGACAGTCCCGAATACGCGAATGTAGTGTAGGAGAGACCGAAGCCAAAAGGAAACAGCACCGGCTTCTTCTCCGCGTCATACCACTTGTATCCAACCTTCAGCCCCTCGTCATAGACCACATCAAATGTAGGGCCTACTTGCATGAAGACAGCGATCATGTCGGGGAAGCCTGAAAGCTTGGGCGCTGGGTTTTGGGCATCTGGCTTCGGTGCATCCACGTGCTTCGGATGCGGCAGGTCTGCCTCGCTCTTCGGGAAAGTAATCGGAAGCTTGCCGGAGGGATTTACATTTCCGAACAGAAGATTCGCAATCGCCTCCGATCCGCGAATCCCTGGATACCATGCCTCCACGACGCCCGCAACCTTGTCTATCCAAGGCATCAACACAGCGCCACCTGTCTCCAGCACGACGATAGTATTCGGATTGGCCGCGGCCACGGCTTCAATCAGAGAATCCTGTTTGTCGGGAAGCGATAGGTTCGGCAAGTCCATGCCCTCGGATGCATGCTGAACGGCAAAGACAATCGCAATCTGTGATGCCTTGGCAAGCGCAGCAGCGGTCGCAGGATCGGTTCCCGGATCGAATTTCACCACTGCGGCGGGAGCTTTTTCGCGAATACCCTTCAGGGGAGCGGAGCGATGATACGTGGCCACTTCGAAGTAGGTCATCGGATTATTCGCTATCTCCGGGGGCGGCGGAACGGGATTGCCGCCGGCAGGCGAGACCTGAGAAGATCCTCCGCCCGACATAACACCCACGTCTGCATGTCCACCAATCACGGCAATGGATCTTATCGACGATGCGCTTAGAGGCAACAGATTGTGATCATTCTTCAGCAGTACTGCGCCTCGCTCTTCGACCTTTTGCGCGACTTCAAAACCTCTCATTACATCTGGAGACTGCGGCTGGCGTGGATTATCGACAATGCCCGAATCAAATTCAGTCCGAAGAATTCGGTGCACCATGTCGTCGAGCCTCGACATTGGCACTTCACCGTTTTGCACGGCCTTCTTTAGAGGCTCGCCAAAGGATTCGCTGCCAGGCATCTCAATATCGAGGCCGGCCATAGCGGCCTTGACCGTGCTTTGTGTCGCGCCCCAGTCGGAGACGACAAAGCCCTTGAACCCGAAGTCCTTCTTAAGCACGCCAAGCGTGTAGTCGTTTTCGCAGGCGTAGGTGCCGTTGATTTTGTTGTAGGCGCACATCACTGCACCGGCGCCGGAATCTTTCAACGCAATTTGAAACGCGAGCAGATCGCTCTCACGCATGGCGCGCTTGCCGATCACGGAGTTGACAGTGGTGCGACCGTCATCCTGATCGTTGACGGCGTAGTGCTTCACATCGGTGATGAGGTGCAGCGCCTTTTCCGCTTTGAGTTCCTGTCCCGCCAATGTGCCGGCAAGCAATGGATCTTCGCCCTTGTATTCGAACGTGCGGCCATCACGTGGTTCACGAATCAGATTGATACCCGAGCCCAGGGACATATTGAAACCCATGGAGCGAAGTTCGCCGCCGATCATGGCTCCAGTTTCATAGGAAAGCACTGGATCCCACGTCGCCGCCATCGTCTCCGCCGAAGGCAGGGCAGTCGCGTAACGACCAGTTGCGCCGATTCCGGAGATGCCTTCGACTGAATCGGACATGTGCAAATCGGGGATGCCGAGGCGAGGACTGCCGGGGATGAATCCACCGGCGGCAATAGCCCGGACTCAGGGGCCCGATTCCGGCGGGATGAACAACGCCTGCCAACCGAGGCCGTGCACCATCTGGATTTTCTCGTCCAGCGTCAATTCCTTGATTACCATGTCAGCGCGTGTATCTGGGGACAGGCTTGTATCAGACCATGCGAAGTGCTTTGGTTGGGACATTCCAGGGAACTGTGCGTTTGCTAAAGGGCTCGAAACTAGCGCGACCACCACTGTAAGACGACGTACGAAGTGCATCATCATTCTTCTTTCCATAGCTTTCCTAGCTCGTGCGAGGTTGATTCGCCAGCAGCTAAAACAATAGTCCATCTTTGCCGGCGGCGTCCGTTGACCGTGTTGTTTAGTAGGTAGTAGAGTCTCGTGGTCTAGGCAGAGACCGGAGTTCACAACTTGTTGCAATTTGTTGCGTCTGCTTGACACTTTGGCTGAATCAACTGGCATATGCTCAGGCTCTATGGGCCCCAAGTACGTTTCCGAGACGTTGCATATGATGAAGCTGCAGATCAGACGCTGGTCCGAACGGCCGCGCATGTTGGTCTTTATGCTGGCAGTGATGTTGCCGGCTGCGGCCCTCATTGTTGTCAGCGTGATTCACCTCAGATCCATCCAGCGCGAAAAGGCTGTGGAAGCAGTTATTCAGCGAGACTATCAGCAGGTTCTGGCAATAGCAGAAAAGCGCATTGCGACTCGAGCATACGAAATAGCCGAATCAGACAAATCAACTTTCCCTGACGTCGGTCACTCTGAAGATTTGCTCGGTTTTCTGGACACGCATCCGGATATCTCTCACGCATTTCTCTGGAAAGGTCTTGGCGACGTTGCCTTTCAATCTCAGCCTCGCAAGATGAGCGATCCGGATTTTCGGGACGAAGGTAAGAAACTGGCGTCAAACGTCGAGAACTGGTTTGACGTTGGGTCAAAGGAATATGCGCTCAAGATAAAGCATTTTGAGGAGATGGACGGACGGAAGGCCTATATCACCTCGAACTGGGTGGCCAAGGGAGACAAATGGCAGTACCAGTCGCTGGTGCTGTTCATTCCCCGCGGCTCCACGCCCGAACACCCTGCGTTGGCTGGCTTTGCGTACGACTCTGACTACCTGTCGAATAAGTTTTTTCCGGAGGTGCTCAACACCGTGCTGCCGAACCAGGATCCAAGTGATACTTCGCAGGCACAGCCAGCGATCATGGTGCGTACCGCCAAGGATGAGAGCCCACTGGCAGCATCCAGCTGCTGGGATGGCGGAGCACCCGAAGTTGAACGCGGATTCGATAGCGTCTTTCCCGGTTTGATCCTGGGAATCAAGCTGCGTGGAACTACCATCGCCAGCATAAGCAACAAGTTTCTCCGGACGAATTTCCTGATTCTCGGAGCGTTATCTTTGCTGATGGCTGGGGGCATGTGGCTCACGTACCGAAATGTGACTCGAGAGCTCGCGCTGGCCAAATTGAAATCCGACTTTGTTTCCAATGTCTCGCACGAACTGAGGACGCCTCTGGCGCTGATTCGACTTTATGCCGAAACTTTGGAATTGGGACGTTTGTCAAATCCTACCAGGCAGCATGAGTATCACGAGATTATCCGCAAAGAGAGTGAGCGGCTGACCGGGCTGATCAACAACATTCTCGATTTCTCACGGATTGAGGCGGGGAAAAAGGAGTACAGCTTTCGCGAGACCGACATGGCTGACCTGGTGCGGACAACTCTTGACTCCTACCGCTTTGAGATCGAGCAGAATGGGTTTCAGTTTGAAGAGAAGATCGAAAGCGACTTGCCTGCGCTGCAGGTGGATCGCGAGGCCATCACTCGCTCCCTGTTGAATCTGGTAAACAATGCGGTGAAATATTCTTCCAGCCAGAAGTATCTCGGGGTGCATCTGTATAGGCGAAATAGCAGCGTCAAACTGGAGGTCGTTGATCACGGAATTGGCATTCCCGCTCACGAGTTGCCAAAGATTTTCGAAAAGTTCTACCGTGTCGGTGACCCGCTGGTACACAACACCAAGGGGAGCGGATTAGGACTGTCACTCGTGCAGCACATGGTGCAGGCCCACGGCGGAGAGGTTGAAGTGAAGAGCACTCCGGGCAAGGGAAGCACATTCATCATTAGTCTTCCAGTGCAGTCGCCAGCGGTTCAGGCGGAGAAAGGGGTGTCAGCATGAAATCGGAAGGACGAGTGAAGCCGAGTGAGGCGCAGCCCGCAAAGATTCTCGTGGTTGAAGACGAGCCCAATATGGTGGCCGGATTGCGTGACAACTTTGAGTTCGAAGGCTACCAGGTGATCACTGCGAGAGATGGTGCTGAGGGGCTTCAGCGCGCACTCGAAGAGTCTCCAGACGTGGTCATCCTCGACGTGATGATGCCGCGAATGAGCGGGTTGGAAGTGTGCAAGCAGCTACGCGCAAAGCGCTCGTCCATACCGATCATCATGTTGACTGCCCGAGGCCAAGAGGTCGATAAGGTCGT
Organism: uncultured Acidobacteriaceae bacterium; assembly: GCA_963849505.1. Classification (GTDB taxonomy): domain Bacteria; phylum Acidobacteriota; class Terriglobia; order Terriglobales; family Acidobacteriaceae; genus JANXZS01. The sequence goes on from CAWKHY010000007.1 coordinate 174,272, forward strand.
CGGTCTGGAGTTGGGCGCGGACGATTATGTCACGAAGCCTTTTTCGATTCGCGAGTTGCTGGCGCGGGTAAAGTCGGTCCTACGCAGAACAGCTGGCGCTCCCAAAAATCTGGATAGCCATAGCTTCGCAGACATCGAGGTAGACCTGCGCCGTTGTCGCGTTCTCAAGTCGGGAAAAGCAATCGACATCTCCTCCAAAGAATTTGAGTTGCTGAAATATTTCATCTGCCATTCAGGTGAGACGTTGAGCCGCGATCGGCTGCTGGAAGATGTTTGGGGATACGACAACTTCCCCACCACCCGCACTGTGGATACGCACCTTGCACGCTTGCGGCAAAAGTTGGAGCCGGACGTAGAGCAGCCACAGTACTTCCTGACAGTACATGGAACGGGATATCGATTTGTGGGCTAGCGCGGTCCGTGAACGAACAGGGACATGGAGGGCTTCGGCTATGGAGAGCTACATGCCAATAGGTCGGTTCAAAGCACGGGGTCACGCTGGCCCGCAAGAGTGGGGTGTATCAAACATGGCGAACAGTGGTCCTCTCGCCCGAAGCGCACCGCGACAGGCAGAGATGGACGCGCTTCTACGAGAGAGGCTTGATCTCCACGCGCAACTATTTGAGGCCGCGCAGATCCAGCGTAAGCTCAGTGGACAGAGGGTCCTGCACTGCGGAAGTATGCAGTTTGCGAACGAAGTATTTGCGGCGCGATATCTTTCTGGCGATTTCACGGTACTCTCGCAGAATGGCCTCAAAGTGCTCGCGACGCTCGGAGATATTGCGGGTAAGGGCTTCGCAGCCGGAATGTGGTTCACCAACCTCGCCGGATTATTGCAGAGCTACGGCCGTCCGGATGCCGATCCTGCGACGACTGCGTCGGAGATCAACCGTCATCTGTGTTATCTGCGGCCGATGGCGCCCTTTGTGACCATGTTTCTCGCGCAGGTGGATTGCCTCGCAGGAGAGGTGACGTATTGCAACGCGGGACATTTCCCGCCGGTTGTACTGCGCTCAAATGGACAGACCGAATTGCTGGAGAGCGGCGGCCCTCTGCTGGGCGCGGTTGAAGGTGCGAAGTTCGAGGCAGGTCGCTTGGTCCTCGAGCCTGGTGATACGTTGGTTGCTTACTCTGACGGCGTATTGGAGTGCCCTAACGCCAAAGGCGAAGAGTTTGGTATGACTCGTTTGATCGAAGTTGTTCAACAGACAGCGCAATCATCCGCCCAGAGCACGTTGCTTTCTCTGCTTGCTGCAGTGCAGGATTTTGCCAACGGCAATCCCGCATGCGACGACATCAGCCTGACGGTGATTCAGCGCGATCCGGATCAGGACTGAGACCTCTCGTAAGAGCGCTGCAATTATTCAGGGAGTGTGAGATCGAACCTTAGGCCGCTGGACCCTTCGCCACGTCCGCTGGTCTTGCGTCGCGCAATCCACAAGTGGGTCGAGCCATCCAGCCACCGCGAGCGGTTTGCCACGCGTGTTATCCGCACTCCGGTGCGCGGGACCTCCTGTTCGCGCAGTTCCTTCACGCCCGGCAAAACCCTTCCCTTGGGGACTATGAGGCTCGGCGTTCCTCGCTCGACTTCACCCTGATGCAACACGACTTGTGTGACGACGTTTGTCACTTCAACAGGAATGTATGGGAACCAGTCCGTGGGAACCGGCGTTTCGATTTGATATCGAATCACGGCTCCTGCTTGCACGGGCCCTCCGGGAGGCAACGGCGCTGGGCGGTTGCGTGCATCTTCTTCCCCGCCGTACAGTGGTTGTCCTATACCGCCCTCCACCGCGAACTCGATCGCCCAATTCATGTTGGCAGTTGGGTCGCGCAAGAACCGAAGATCTTCCAGGACGCCGCCCGTCTGCATGGCAACGGATGCCGTTGGCGGCAGCAGGAAGAAATCAGCAACTCCGCCGTTCGCGACCGTGGAGAACATCGTCCACAGTCCTCCAGTCGCCGTCTTTGCCCGATCAGTGCGGTTGACTACTGTCAGGCCGCCAAAGACATCACGAACAAGGAAGAACCCGATCTGGTAGAGAGAATTCACGGGAATATCGAGAGGCACAAGGAACCAGTCGTTGCCATGAAGTAGCATGAAGTCCATGGCCGCGAGCTTCGCGAGATCCTGGCGCTGCACATCGATAGCGCCATAGTCGGTGACGTTGTTTTCAAAATCCCACCATTTCGCGTTGGGCATTCCGCGGAAGCGGACGTGAGTCGGGATCACCGTGAGATTAGGATTTTTCGTCGGCGGCTTGGCGGGCGGCGTCTGGCCTTGTGAAACCAGGTCAAATGCGTACCAGTCAAACGCTCCATCGCGTGCCGGTGTGGCGGTGAATTCTCCGCTCGCATTGCTGGGAAGGGTGCCTTCAGCTTGCAACTCGTAGTTGATGACATTCGGATTCCACGTCGCAGGGTCGGCGATGCCGATGTCGCCGAAGACGTCCTTCACCCAAGCCTGAAAATCAGTGAGCGTATTTCCCGGTGCGGGAGGAGTCGCTGCGCCCGACTCGAGCGCATTGAAAAGAGCAACGCCATCAGTGGCGCGACCGCCGCAAATGGAAAAGAACCGAACAGTGTCAGGATCTGCGTTGGCTGGCAGCTTGAGTGGAAATGCTGCGCGAAATGCATCGCGTTGCGCCGTTGTTCCGCCATTGTCTTTGATGAGTAGTGATTCAAAGGTCTGTCCCAATTCCACGCTAAGTGAAAGATCAGGAGTGAGAGCTTCGCGTTCCACTAATGGTTCTAAGGGAATTCCGACGGGAATTGGCTGCGACGCTCCAGTGGGAGTCTTCCAATCCGTTAGCGAACCGTAAGACGATCCAATCTCAACATAAGCGGGCGACGCTGCGTCCTCCGCGAGGAACTCGCCCATCTGCCATTGGCGGGTGATGAACCACAGCGGATCGCGTATCGGAGCCGCTGTCGGACCCACAAGAGAATTGGTGCGAGGCCGCGGCTCCAGACGGTACCAGTACGTCACCGACGGGGTTAGAACGCGATTGGCCAACTGGCTCAGCGTTGTCGTCTTCATTATGGAGTACTCCTGGTGAGGCCCACGATGCTTCGCTGATTCATAACCTTTGTGGCAAAGTTCGTCGTAATGGTGTTGTCTTCGAGGTCTGTCGACAGGAAGATCGCAGGCAACAGTTGTCCGAGCGCGGGCAACAGTTCCAGGTCCACTGCGCGAACCTTTGCCAGGTCCGCAGTTTCGTTAAGGATATTGGCGAAGGTGCCGATGTCCCACGTCTGCGCTTCCCCTGGCGGGATCGCGAGCAGCACCGCCTGGCCGGCTTCCGCTCCGGGATCGTCGTAATGAAATCCGATTGCCGTGGTCTCCACTTCGTCAGGAATAACTTCGGTCCAGTCGTCGAGGAAGAGGCCTGCCCACACCTGGTTGGTGGCCGGTTTGACTGGGCGGTGCAGGGCCACTGAAACCAGACCCGCTGGAGGCCTTTTCGGGGCGAAAGGTAGCGCGGCCCACCGCGCTCCCGCTTGAAACGGTAGCTGCGCCAGTTCGAACTGCGCAGGTGGCTGTCCCATGGCTCCGCTGTAAAGCATCAGTCTCCGCCAACTGTCGAGTGCAGGACGGACACGCGCTGCCTGCTGCATCCAGCGCATGACATCATGCGGCAAACTCGCCAGAGTAGGCCCTTGCGTGATAGCGAGGTCAAGTTCTGAAGCGGCGGTCGGAGATAGCTGGAAGCGGGGTAGAAAAAGGAAGTCCTTGCCAAAGAGCGCGGCCATGACTGCGGAATCCGCTTGCCCCGGAGCCGTGGCCGCTGTCACCCGTCGTTGCATCTCGGTGGCGATTCCGGTGGCTTGGTCTGGAAGGCTCGCATCGTCGATGAAAGGATAGGATTCACCGATGCCGAATAAACTCGCGTCCAGCAACGCCTCGCGGATCTTGGCTGGCGTAACGGCGCCACTCAGATTAGACAGCTTGGTTTGAAAGTCGGCCAGGGCTTTGGCGACGCGGGTATCGGGTGGCGCGGGGTCTGGTGTCGCAGGTACGTCCTGCGGCAACACAAGGTCTGTGGAACTCAATGCCCGCGCTGACGAAATTACACTGGCGATTGATTTCGCCAATTCGAATACTTGAGCGAAGGTCTTTCCATCCGAAGCAGCGGGAACAATGTCATACGTGATCGCGATGCTCGCAGCGGTGGGATCCAGCTTGAGTATTACATCGCGAACTCTGCGATCCAGTTCAGTAGCGTGCGCATCCGCTGCTACAGCGGCTAGGGCAACTGACCGCGTCAGGCTAATCAGATCGAGCGGTTCCAATCCGAGATCGGCCACTGAAACGAAACGTGGAGAAGCTATAAGGCCGCTCGTGAATTCGACTTTACAGATCACTTTGCTAAGGTCGCCTAATAGGCTCCCAACCCAAGTGTGCAGATATGGCTCTGCTTTGCTGCGGGGATTTTTCCCGGGAATAACGGCGGGGTCATCCCCTAGCAACACAGCTATCCGATGAGTGAGCGAGGAGCCGCCTCGAGGCTGCTGAACGACTGCCGGATCAGGAGCAGGCTGACCAATTGCCGCATCGAAGCTCGCTGATGCTCCCGATGTATTGCTTTGCACCAGGTGGTAAACCGATTCAGCCATCACGAGGTCCGAAAGGCTGTCAAAAAGCTCGTTGAGCTGTTGCAATTGAGTTGTAAGTTCGCTTCGCTCCGCCGCGCTCGGAGGTGGAACCAGCGGCCCAAACACATCGGTACCTGCGACAAAAGCGTTGCGTAATCTCAGCCCGTCGACGACGTCGCGCGCTGCGACAGCTTCGGTGGGCAAGCCCGTGTCCGTTGCCGGGTTCGATTGCAGCGGAAACTGCTGCACGGAAATTATCGATGAATTGATCGAGCTGCTGCTCGTGCAAGTTGCTCTCGAAGATATACCCAAGCACCGCGCCAACCGGCTGTCCTTGCCGCACTCCGTCCAGCACAAACGTTGCTTGTCGAACACGCGCCGAAGAAAGATCGATCTCGTAGCGCTGGCCGTTTCCACCGGCCTGGCTCAGGTAGGCATTGCGCAGAACAGCCGCGGCGGCGGCGTGTGTCATCGTGGGAGCGTGAATGTAGCCGCCGTTGTCGAGTTGCGCCACCACCTGACGACCATCGGGAAGCGTGACCGGAGTCGTGCGCTGGTCAAATCTCGATCGCAGGTTTTCCACCCAGGCGTAGGCGCCCAAGTGCACACCACTTGGAGTTTCATCGCGCATCGCATCTAGACGAGCGGAATAGAGTCCGGTAATCCAGGCGTCGATGCGATGCGAACATACATCGAGTGTCTCGGTCAGCAGGCGATCCAGCTCGGCAGTCGGCAGCTCTTGCAAAACACCGAGCGCTTCCTGGTACGACGTCATGGCAACATTGAAGGCGGCTCGCTCACTGAGCACGGCGTCGGCGAGGAATCTGCTTGAGATGGCCGGCACGACTGTAGCCATGCGCTGCCACGTAGTCGGCTGAGCTGTGCTGGTCGTGCGCTACCGCCGTAAGTTCGGGTTCAATTCTTTCGCTAACCGTCGCCAGCTTATAGTCCACCAGCGTATTGAAAACCACACGGTGGTTTTCGCGCAGAAGCGCATGCCGCAATAGCTGATAGAGCAGCGCCGTGGGCTCTTTGTCGCTGTAGCCCGCCAGTATCTGATCGACGGTGGTAGCCGTCGCAAGCTGGGCAATGTAGTTGTCGGCATCGGGCAGGGGATCGGTTTCCGATAGTGCTTTATCGGTCACGAAACTGTAACGGAATTGCGTAGCATCCTTCAGGCCCATCAACTCCATCGCCCGAACAATCCATTCCGGATGCCCGAGCGATGCCAGCACGTTCGCCGTGATTAACGCCTGCACCTCAAGAAAGATGGTTTGTGGCAGGATGCCAAACATGGCGATCGCATTAGCCACCAGTGTCTTCCCTGCGAAACTGCGCACCCACACTTCGCGAGCACTCGACTCCATGGCGAGAATCTTTGCCATGTCGCCGTCCGGATCGCCAGTTTGTCCCACGTGTGGCGCCTGGTTCACACTGCTCAACCAATAGGGAAGTAGATGGCGCAGGAGGTCGGGAAGATTGTGTTCAGCCGAGGAAGTCTCGCGATCCGGGAGCCAGCCATTCAGCGAACTTACCGGCAAAATTCCGTAGGGAACGGCACCTACGCGAAACGCGGGAAGCGGACCACGCGCCCGCAGATGGTTCTGGAAGAACTCTCGCGCTGCATCCACAACCTCATCGCCGAACTGCGGAGCCATCATCTGTTCAAGAAAGTAGCCCATCGTGACCGGGAAGAGCGCTTGATTCATGGCTTGCGCAGGAACCTGCTCCGTAATTCCAGAATTCGCGAGGTGCGCTGCTGCATCCGCGCCCAGACCAAGAGCGCGCATGAAACGCACGCCATCGGAGTCGGCTGTCAGCTTCTGGTCGTTGCGTTCCACTGCGAAGCTGATGGCACCATTTGGATCGGGCGGTGGAAATCCCGATGGTTGGCCCGACGTGTTGTTGGTAGGCATACCCTGCTTCACGAAAGCGAGACCGCGCGTGTAGTGATGATTGTCGAGAAGTGCACGGAGCGAGGTTGCATTTGCGTCTGGCGCTGCGGATGGCTTGACTCCAAACACGAGCAGGCGGTCGAATCCGAGCTGGATTTCAGAAGGCTCAATCGGCATCTCGAAGGCCATGCCGACCGCGCGAGCCGCATCGAAATCAATCGTCCATTGCAGCTCTTTCGCAATGGTAAAACCGTCGCCGTAGGGATCGACTTTGTCTGCTGGATTGGCGTTCGGGTTCAGCGTCAGTACCAGCGGCTCGACGATGGCAGGGCCAATTGCCTGGTGGATAAGCTTGCCGCCGCGGTATGCCTGAGCGATCCATCGGTCGGGCAGAGCGCGGGCCTCCACGCCACGCGTCCACACTTCTGGACGCAACGGCGGATCCTTGAAGCTCGGAACGCCGGCTGGTCGCGTTGCCCAATTGGTCGGCTGAGTCTGGATAGCGATCCATGCCGCTCGCTGCGCGCTTCGATTGGAAATCAAACCCTGCCATGCCTCCAGCGTTTCGCCGCTCGGCCAACTTGCCGTCCAGTACGCGTGGCCCGCGTCGATCTCCTGCTGAGTCAGCGACGGCTCGTGCGAGTCCGCCAGTATCTCGTCCGGGTAAACGCGAATCTGCAAGCGCGGATTATCGGTAACAATCTGAAAGCGTGTCTCAATGCGTACGGGAAAAAGCGCAATGGGATATTGCGTGCTCAGCGCCCTGAAGTCGCCATCTCCGGGTTGGCCGATAAACTGTGCTACCAGATCCTGCAGTGCGCTCTGCCTGCTGGTTACCGCATCGTGCGATTCCTGCCAGTTACGATCTGCTTGCTGAGCCGCATCATTCAAGGTCACGCAAGCGCTCATCGTCTGGCGCTAGCTTTCGTGCGGCACTGGCAGCAAGTGCCTGCGAAGTCGCTCGTTGTTGCAGCAACGTGTCACGCTGTTGCAATGCATCAGCGAGGGCCTTGCGTGCAGCTTCGATCTGTAGCGACGTGATCTCTGGCATAGGCTAACTCGGAATCATTTCCTTGGCGTGATAGGCAACGCGAGTGGGCCGGCGTAGTGTGTAGTGGGCCACGTCGGCAGACGTTGAGCCCCAACTCGGCGTGCGTGGTCCCTGCGTCGCAAGGAACGCTTGGATCGCGGGAGAGGCCGTCTTGAATGACAGATAGTTTGGAACCGCTACGGCAGCACCAACACCTGGCGCTCCCAGCACCATGCTCCACGTGACTTCCTTGAATGAAACCAGCGACGACCGGCTCTCCACATCAAAGCCAAAGACCGGCTCACCAGGGTGCTGCTGCAGGACGAAAAACCAGCCGTCACCCTCCAGTGCTTCCTGGATCGAAAGCGGAAATCCGAAGAAGCGAATGTCGGGGTCAAGCTGCCCGTGAAAACTTGGATCCCGATGGAAGTTGGGGTCACTATCCAGACTGTCAGCAGGTAGTATCAGCGCCGGCAACTTTGGATTCGTGGGGTTCTGGTTCTTCACGGCCTTCGCCGCATAGACGATGGTATTGGGGTATCGCAGCAACACTTCGCCACGCACAAACAGAACTACGTCGTCCTGATTGGGAGACTCATGGCGGCCTGTGTTGGCGCCTAGTTGCGTTCCGCCCCAGGTGTGAATCGGCTTGATGTCGTAGAAATTCTGTGGTGCAGTGTCGGCGCCCGGTACACCGCGCGAGTCCCAGAATTGCTGAAAGTAGGTGAAGCGTAGGTCGGTTGGATATTCGTTGTATAGCAACGTGCGCGACATCTCGTTGTTCGCGCCCACCATGAAAGACTCCACGGCTTTCTGATTGGTGACGACCAGCGAAGCTGTGTTGGACTCGGCCTTGTCCACGCCCGGCAGGATCCAGTCTTGGGATACCGCCTTGATGGCATCGTAGAAGGGTTTCGGGAAGCTTGGCCCCGCATTGATCTGCGCCGTCGCTCCGCCGCCAAGCTGGTAGGCGACTCCCGAGAGTTGGATCTCGCTGTTGAACATTTCCACGATAGTGGTGCGTGGATCCAACGCGACCACCAATTTGCCGCGCAGTTCGTCGAATGAAACCATGTTGAGCGGCGCAGGATCGAACGGCACGATTGCAATGTTGTCGAAAAAGTTAGCGGATGCCGCAACGAAGTTCCGCACTACCTGGACACGAGTCGCTCCGGTTGCCATCGGCGTTACCGTACCTGCGACGCCCGCTGCATACAGTGACGGAACGAAACTCGCGGGAACGGTGGCTGTCCTGATTGTGTCGCCGGTGAGGGTGCCGTCGGCGAGTGCCTCCCGCGCCTCGAGGCTTTGTACCCAGTTCCTGACGGCAAAGCTTGCCACCGCTGCCGCCGCGCCGATAACCAGCGCGATCACTCCAGCTGCAGCTCCAACTGTAAGGAACAGAATGACTGCAATGACAAGCACAATAATCGCCAGCAAAATCAGCAGGAATGGCACGCGCTTCAGGAAATTCAGCAGGCTTGGGGTCAGCCAACTCGGAACCAGATCTCCCTTGTAACGCCCAATCGTCGATACGCCAGCTGGGGGTTGGCGGCGGAGGCGCGGGATTGAACTCTCCGCGGTTCATGCGGTCAATCAGGGACGGAGCGGTGGCTGTGGTACCGCGCGTCTGTCGTTGCGCGACGGGACCACGCGGCCGAGTGATGCGCCGGAACGACGGCGACAGCACTCCGTCCGTCACCGGACTGCCCGCGAGTAAGGCGGCAATCGTCACCGGGCTCCCCATCACTCGAGTCAAGCACCGGTGCGGTGAAGCGCATCAACGTATCGGGCTGCGTCGTTGCCGTTGATACAAGAATCTTTTCATGCAGACGGGAACTGATCTCGACGGCGATCTCGGCCCAGCGCGCCCGCTCATTCGCAGCCCGTACTGCGCCTACCTGGTCCCATGCTCCAGCGAGCAGGTCCAGCTGTTCCTTCTGTACGGCCAATGTTGATGCACCCGGCCTGGACGCGCGTGCGTGGATCCTCGTTCAGGTCCTGAAACCACGGTGGCGACGTCGGAAGCACCTCAGGCTGCGCGGCGTGCCAGTGCCCATAAAGTGGAGGCGTCACCAGCGGCTTGGTTGGATCGGTCTTGAATAACTCGGCCGGCTCATTCAGCAGCTTAGTCAGGTCCTGAAGCCAGGTGTCGTGTGTCGGGCCAGTTTGCGGTGGAGACACGATCTCTGGATAGCGTTTCAGCGCGCCCTCAACGGGCAACGCGGTATCCGCGGCAGCAGGCAATCCCAGGCCGGGGTTGGCCACATCCATCTCGCGAAAACCCACCGACGAGGCGAGCGGCTTGGGATGAATTTTACGTACGAGCGAAGCAAAGTCGCCCTGTGGTCCGGTCTCAAACGACCACTGATAGAAGACAGGCAGGCTGACGGTCCCTGAGGCAGGTGTCCAAGCAGGCTTCATCCCTGGAACGCCGGTGTTGTCGAGGCCCAATCCTGCCAGGCGCCCCGCCTCGAAGGCAGGTACCACGTACGCCGTATACTCCGTCTCTGCACTCAAGATGTTGAGCGAAAGAATGCGGGAGGAAAAGTAACTCGGCTGATTGTCCAGGGCCTGCGCCAGCGCCTGATCGTCGGATATGTCAGGGCCGTGCAATTGAGCGTGCGCCCACAAGTCTGATTCACTCAAGTCGGGTAGTAGCGACGCGTTCACATTCAGCACCGCGAGCGGTTGTCCGGGACTTGGGTTGAATACGCTTTGCTGCGCCCGTCGGGATCGCAACCACACATAACCACGGCTTGATATTGTTCGAACTAGTGCGTCTGTGGACTGTATCGCCAGGGCAGGTCAGCCTGATCAAATTCGATCAACGGAAAATAGTTTGCCTCGGCGTTGCGCGCGCCTGCCTTCGGCCACGTGCGAATCACCGAACGCACAATTAGGCTCTTCACATCGCCAGGTCCGTGGAGCGCCAATGTCACAGACGGTGGCTTGGCAATTCCGCTGATGGCCACATCGATCTCGACGCTGGCCCGAGGATCACTGGCGTTCAGCAACTTCTGCTGGGTTGCCAGCCCGCGTCGTAGCCACGAGCGAAAAGTGAGTTGCGCGTTGGAATTATCTGCCATGCTCAGGCTCCCGCCGGTTGGACTTCATGCGTGGGAAGGATTTGGATCGCTCCCTGCGCTTCAGGGTTCGCGGCAATGTATGACTTGAGTGCGTCGTACGCCAGCGTCTTCGATACTGGACCGGTGACGTGTGGTTGCGCCGACAGGTCTGTGGTTGAAACCACGGAGAACGAGACTTCGTTCAGTGCAACTGCGCGCGGCGCGTTCGGCGGCAGTGCATACTTTCGAACACCGCTGGACTGCGAGGGCGCCAGAGCACTCGGTGCGGTGCCAATCAAAGCGCGCTGCAGGAAGCTTGGCAAAATGTAAATGGTTAGTTCCGCCGGCTCAAAATAATCGGTGTAGTAATCGAGTACGCCGGGCGTGGAATTGGCGGCTCGTGCCACGCCACTTCCCACAGAGAAGCCTGCATCGAGCTTTGTAAACGAGGCCTGCGATAGCTTGTCCTGGTCACTCAGGTCCTCAAATTGTGCGATCCCAAAGTTGTCCTGCTGAGTATGAAGATCGGTCAGCGGAACGCCGCCGGTCGTAACCCCGAGCAAATTGAACTGCACTGGCGCAGGTAGCTTGGTTTGTGCGAACCGCGTGATGCTCTTGTTAAGGGGCAACACGTGCTCCGTCAGCGACACGCCGCCCAGTGGGTTTACCAGCACCCTGCCGTTTGACGCCGCCGGACTGATCACCGCAACTTCATTGCCGCTGGCCGGAAGCACCGCGCTCCAATTGTTCGGATCGCTGATTGCCGCCGTCAATGGCAGGGACGGATCTGGCGCGGGTGGCACGGAGGCGGGTGTTGCGTCCCCGACCGTTGCCGAAAAGCCGACTGAGGCGTCGAAGAACAGAATCGAAATAGATGCTTCGCCCTCAGCGTGCCACGGCTTGGGACCGCTCAACGTAGCCGACAGATGTACACCTGCCAGTACGTCATCGCCTTCACGGAAGTCGATGCCTGCGCTGAAATCCACGATGAAGTACAAGGGGGCGAGAATGAACAACGCGTCAAACTCGATCCATCCATGAACATTGAATGGTCCCGCAGCCGCATACAACTCGCTCTTGGCTCCGAACTGCAGAGTATTCGAAGTGACGGCGAGATAATTCTGCATTGAGATGCGCGGGTTGTCCCCGAATCCGATGTCGAGACGAAGGCGCGCAATCGAAGGCACTCCCGGAGGAGGTATAAAGTGAGGATTGAATCCGCCCAGCGAGAACAGGAAACTGGGCGACGATCCCCAGTTCAGCATGAACTCCATTTGTCCCGAAAGCGTGTAAAACAAGATGTGCGAGTCGTGGAGCGAGCCGGTGAGTTCCAGGGTGCTGTGTCCGGGATCGAGACTGCCGGCGATATCGATGTGGACTTCAACGATCGGTGCTGGCTTGACTGGTAGATACAATCCAACGCTTCCTAGTAGCGCCAGAATGAAGGCGGGAAGATCCAGGACGAACCCCAGTTCAGCCTCAATGATGACTGGAGTTCCCCAGCCCACTCGCACGATTGGACCGAAGACATATTCGTCACGAGTTGGCGGGAATACAGCGCGCAAATCGCTGATAATTGCAGGCGCGTTCTTGATCGGATCGGTAGGAAACAGCAAGTGATCCAGATTGTTGCTGAGGACGGCTGAACGCAGCGCGTCAGTGTTTACGCTGCGGTAAATTCCGAATACTCCGCCGACGCCGGTTAGCACGAAGCCAAAGCTCAGCTGTATTCCGCCGATCGCTTCGAAATCCGCAAACACCAGTACGAGGAACGAAAATCCCGATTCTCCTCCCGGGAGCTTAGTGTCGATCAGCGCAAACCCTTCAATGCCCAGGCCGAAGAGAGATATCTGCAGCACGGCTGCATAGCGTCCGTTGGGAACGTCGATTGAGAGAAATCCGCCGCCGATGATTGGCCCGGCGCTGAGTTCCACGCCCATACCCGTGGGAGGCATGAAGCTTGCGGTCAAGCTCAACAGCCCGGGTCCACCGGACGCCTGCAGCAGGAGTTGGACTCCAACGTTCTCAAAGGACACTTGGAGCGGACCTAACCCGCCATCGCCGGTCACTCCCGCCGACAGCAGGAAGCCCACCCCTTGCAGCTGATAAGCCAGTTCCAGGGTCTTCAACTCAACCACGCCGGCATTCACGTTCAACGGAATGGTGAAGTGAGAGCCGGTCAATCCATCCAGGCTAAAACCTGAAACCGAAGACCATTTCGGCGGCGAAGGTAGACGAAGGTCTGACGGAGAAACACCAAGCAAGGTTTGCAGGAAGCCGTCGGCTTCATTCAGAGGCAGTGAGAGCGTAGCCGACGTGCCGATCGTTATCGTCAGTTCGCCACTCTTGCGCTGCGCCTGAAAGGTCGTGCCCTCCAGCGTGAAGGTGAGCGGTCCGAAGTCTCCAGCTGGAATACTCTGCGAAGCCAAAGATCGAGTCCTCTTCTTTGTGCTGCGGGTAGACGCCGATTGCGAGAGCATCCCCGAAAGGAAGATTTGATTGAACGAATGTCCCGGAGGTCTTGGCAGGCACGCTGGGCGGCCCAGCAGAATGGGGATACGGTAGGCCGGAAGTAACCTGCTGTCAACCGAAATCGGAGGACTTGCAGCGCAGTCAATAGATGTGGAACACGAACATAATCTTCACGGACCGAGCTGGACACTGCAAATTATGGCAGTCAGAAATCGAAATCGCCATCTATCCGAAAAAGCCGACCTACAGAGTTATAGAAAGCGCCGTAGTTCGGAGAAGGTCCGTACTCCTGAACGTCGCGCGGGTTGAAGTGGTTAAGCACGTTATAGACGCTCAACCCAGCCCGGAACTGGATGCGGTGATCGTGAAACTTGAAGTCGACCGGGTATTGGAATTTAGTGTCCAGCGCGAGGAAGGCAGGGAAACGTCCCGCCTTGTTCTCAGCGCCGATGAAATTCCAATTTTGATCGAGCAGCGAATAAGGAAATCCAGTGTGCACGTCGAGGATGGGAATAAAGTCGAGTTTGTGCGGTAATCCAATCACATTCCAAAACAGACCGCGGTCCGGCGCGTCAGACGCGAGTGGTCCATACTGGTTGGCGCGGATGAGAGGACAAGGGAAATTGCCGAAGAACTGGTTGTAGTCGTTAAGCTCGCCATAGGCGCGCGCGTGAACGTAGCTGGCAAAGATCGTGGTGCGTTCGTTGACCTGCCAGCGCATCATGGTCAGAAATTCTCTATAACTCTGCTGGCCCGAGTTGAGGAGGAGTAACTGGGAACTGCTATCGACGGCCCGCGACGGATTCACATAAAAATCGCGAAATGCATGGCGGTCCTCATATCCCAGGCGAAACATCAGGTTACGGCGCAGCTCGCGATCGAATTGCAATGTCCAGCCAAGGCTGTAGGGAACGTGTAGAGAGTTAGGCGCAACGTGGGCGAAGGTTGCCGGACCATCGATGACGGTTGTGCCGTCGGTGGCATAGTTGATGATGGTCTGTGCTGGAAACCCTGTGAAAATGGCGACGTTGATGGGGATTTTGTCGAAGAACACACCAAAGCCGCCTCGAATGGCTGTGCGATTGTCGCTGCTGGGGGCAAAGACAAAGCCAATGCGGGGCGCCACGTTGGCGGGATCGGCCGAAAGGCTATCGTGGTCGATGCGCACACCGATATCAAGCGTGAGGCGTCGATGCACCTGCCAGTTATCCTGCACGAAAAGGGCTAAATCGCTTACTGCTGCATGCGAATCCAGCGCAGCCCCATAACTTATGCTGCTGCTTAGCGTGGCATCTTGACGCAAGACTTGTAGCGGAAGGTTACTGACCTGCCCCTGATAAGAGGAGTGAGCATAGGAGTACCCAGCAGTCAGCAAATGCCTCCCCACATGTTCGAGCGGACGCAGGTGAAGGGCTTGCGACCACTGGTAGAACTGTGTGTCCCGATTCTGTTGTTCGAAATAGCTGCCTGAGTTTTGCTCAGGGAAGAGAATCATTTCTCCTGTCTGCGTTGCGGGAAATACGCGTACATCAAGATGCTTGGCCGAAAATAAAGTTTTGACGAATCCGCCATTTGCCAATATCCAGCGGTGTGTGGTGGAGAGGAAGTAGCCGCGCTGGCGACTATTGGCAGTAACCGGTTCTGGATTGAATGTGTTGATATTGGCGTAGTCGATGTTTTGGGGATCCAGCGCCAGCACTGCGGTAAACCGATGACTCGGGGAAGGATCCCAATCGAGCTGAGTGTATGTACCGATTTTTTCTACGATGCGAACGTTGTTGGGGTTAGGAAGAGAAGGCACAGTGACCGTATCGTACCCATAGCCCGTCGCCTGAAAGATGTGGACTTTGCCGTTCTGCAGTGGCCCTGCAAAGGTCAGATGTGGCGACGCACTCTCGACTCCGTGCGTGTGGCCCTCGATCCAGCGGAAGCGCGGCACTGGATCTTCAAACAACCACTTCCACTCGTCGGTTCCTCCGCGTGTGTCAACGTCGACCACGCCGCTGGCAAACTGACCATACTCTGACGAAAATGGATTGGAGAGTACTTGTACAGATCGAATCAGCCACTGCCGGCAGGCTGAGCGCGGCCTGGCCAGTAAATGGATCTGTTACGCTCGCTGAATTGACCAGCGTGTTCGCCTGGTTCGTCCGGCCTCCCTTGATGCGAATGAGTCCATCGAGCCCACGAACAACCCCCGGCAGCATGGGCAACGCATCCTGAAAGTCCTGGTTGAGTTGAACGAGAGATCTAAGATTCTTCGCGCTCAGCGCCGGCGTGCCTCCGAAGCTGGAGTTCAAATCAACGCCAGCGTTGTCTGCGTTTACCGTGATCGTTTCTTTCTGCCCTTGCGGAGTCAGCTGAAAGTCGAGGCTTGCAGCGTGTTCCGTCTCTATCGTCAGCCGCTTCGTGACCGGTCCAAATCCAGCCAGCGTCACGGTGATCTCATAGTTGCCATACAACACGCTGACAAACGCGTAGGTCCCCAGATCATTGGAAACAGTAGCAATCTCACTGTTTGTGTCGAGGTTCTTCAAGCTGACACGAGCGTTCGGCCAGACAGTTTGTTTCTGATCCGAGCCCAGCGTAAAAATGACGCCGCTTACAGTCGAGGTCTTCGCCTCGGCAGGCTCTGCGACGGACGCAATCAGAATTGCAAGGAAAAGCCGGATGGCACCCGCAATCAGCTTCAGACATTTACGATGACATCGCAGGTACATCGCAGGACCCTCTGCTCCGATGCACAAGTCGTCTTCGGAGAGAACGGAACGAACGCCTTTCGATCACGTGCCGAGCAGTCTTCAGGCCCAGCTGAATCCGCTGCGCTGAAGCGGCAGTCTGCGTACCCTCTTGCCCGTAGCGGCAAAGATGGCATTCCCAACCGCAGGTAGAATCGGCGGCAGAGTCGGTTCGCCAAGCCCAGTTGGTGCGTAATTTGTCTTGCGCCAATAGACTTCGATTTTTGGTACCTGGCTCATGTTCATAAGTGGAAAGTCAAAAAAGTTTGACTGCTGAATCTGGCCATCCTTCAGCGTGATTTCCTGACCCATGTGGCCCATGCCTTCCATGATTCCGCCGTACGCCATGCTCTCGGCCGCGTCGGGATTGATGATCTGGCTGCCCACATCTCCTGCGGCCCACACCTGATGCACTGTGACCTGCTGTTTGGCGTCAACACTGACGTCGGCAACCTCGGCGAAATATCCCAGGTGGCAGAACCATGCGGCTATTCCCATGCCGCGGCCAGATGCCTTCTTCCGCTTCGCCCAGCCTGACTTTTCTGCAACTAACTCCAACACGCCTTTGTATCGCTCCGGAATCAGAACTGACTGTCCCGTCGGTTCGTGATCGCCCACAGCGTCATGTTCACCCGTAGACCAGGGCATTTGCTTGTTGCTCAGCAGGTCTAGTTGAAAATCAAGCGGATCGCGCCCAGCAGCAAAAGCCACCTCGTCAAGGAAGGATTGTGCCACCCAGCAATAGGCGTTGTCGCCGGGAGCGCGCAACGCTCCCGTCCGCAACATCAGTGGCTGCATGGATGTGTAAAGCGCATACGCGGGAGGGAAGCCGGCCGGATAACTGTCCTGCCCGATACCACCGCCGGATGTTGCGTGCTTACCGTCTCCAAAGGTGACGAAGTGCTGGCGCCAGGCACTCATCTTTCCTTGCGCGTCGAGGCCTGCCTTCAGGCCGACAGTTCCGCCGGGACGGAAGGGGTCGTGGGCGATGTCATCTTCGCGCGACCAGAGCAGCTTCACTGGCGCGTCCACCCGTTTCGCGATCCACGCGGCCTCGACCAGATAGTCGTTCTGCAGCCGCCGGCCAAAGCTGCCTCCTGAGCGCACCAGGTGCGTCGTGATGTCACTCTCCTGAATGCCAAGTGTCTTGGCCACCAGTGTGCAGCCGTCAGCCGGCAGCGTGCTAGTCGACCACATCTCCAGTTTGCCGTCTTTCCAGTGTGCAGTGGCGCCCTGGGGTTCAAGCGTGACATGTGCAATGAAAGGAAATTCGTAAATCGCCTCGACAACCTTTGCCGATGACTTGAGCGCCGCGTCTACATCTCCATATCGACGCACGTTATTCTGCGGCGGCGCCTTAAGCAACTCAGCTGCCTTGGCCGCGAATCCTTCACTGCTCTGCGTAGCTGCGGGTCCAAGTTCCCAGTTGACCTTGAGCTTCTTGCGTGCCTCCTGTGCCTGCCACCAGGTGGCGGCAACTATGGCAATGCCCGGTTCCATTCCTGGCTCCCATTGCGTAAAGGCTGCGGGGGTAATGCCGCCATCGATCACCAGGACGTGGCGTACGCCGGGCAGAGCTTTTATTTCATCGAGATTGGCGCTCTTCACCTTACCGGCGAACACGGGAGCCTTTTCAATGCTTGCGTACAACATCCCGGGCAACTCGACATCGATACCGAAGAGCGGCTTGCCGGTGACAATCTTACGAGTGTCAACGCCCTGCTGGGAGTGGCCGATGATGCGGTAATCCTTGGGATCTTTGAGCTTCACGCTACTCAGCTCGGGCGCCGGCAGCGCAGCAGCTTTCGCGGCAAACTCGCCGTAACTCGCCGATCGCCCCGAGCCGGAGTGCATCACTCGTCCAGATTGAGTAGTGCATTCAGCCGCTGGTACTCCCCATGTTTGCGCAGCGGCGGTCACGAGCAACTGGCGTCCCGCTGCGCCCACGCGGCGCATCGGCTCCCAGCCCATCGGAGTGTTCGCGGAGCCGCCGGAAAACTGCCTGCCGTATATCTTCTCGTTCAGGTCGGCTTGCTGGATGTTGACGTCCTTCCAGTCGACATCCAGTTCCTCGGCAATCAGCATCGGCAGCATGCTCCGCATGCCCTGGCCTGACTCCGAAGCACGCGCCATGATAGTGACCTCGCCATTCGGAGCGATGTGGATGAAAGCCTGCGGAGTCAGATCCGGTGGCTTACCGGGACCCTGGGCTAGAGCCAGAGGAGAATGATAGAGACCCAGGGCGAGTCCACCACCCGCAAGAGCCGTCAACCGCAGAAACGATCTTCGTTGCATGCGCATACGTATGCCCGTCCTTTACCCTTTTTTGGGTGTTGCGCCCGCTTGTGCTGCTTGATGGATCGCCTGGCGAATACGCGTATACGTTCCACAGCGGCACAGATTTCCGCTCATCGCGGCATCGATTTCTGCATCGGTGGGGTGCGGCGTATGCTGCAGCAGGGCAGCCGCCGACATAATCTGGCCTGCTTGGCAGTAGCCGCACTGCGGCACGTCGATGGATTCCCACGCTACCTGTACTGGGTGCATACCATCGGGCGAAAGCCCTTCGATAGTAGTGACCGGAAGACTGACGCTGCTCACCGCCGTCTGGCAGGAGCGGACGGCCTCGCCGCCAATGATTACCGTGCAAGCCCCGCATAGTCCTACGCCACACCCAAACTTGGGACCTTTGATGTTCAATACATCGCGTAACACCCACAGCAGGGGCATATCCGGTGAAACGTCCACCGTCGCGGCCACGTTGTTGACAGTCAATTTGGTGGGCATCTGTTTCACTCCCCGATCTCGTGTGGCAGAGCATCCGTCAAAAACTTGAGTCTGGCCCGGATACTACCAAAGCTTGCTTCTCGGTCTTGTAGGCGGCAACGGCACGTCAGCAGCAGACAACGAAACTCTTTCTTAATGATAAGACCAAGTCGTCAGAAATAAGCGAGCAAGCGTCGAGAGCTTTGGTCATGAGGCTCGGGCATAGAACGAGTTCTCCGAAGATGCCTGCGACTGCTAACTCTTTTATTTTCCTAATGCTACAAGACACCTAACGAGGTTGCCCTCGGCCATGCTTTGTTATTTCGGAGTGAGGTCGCCGAACCAATATGCTGCCGTTATTCCGCCATCCATGAGGAAGTCGCTTCCAGTAATGAACGCGCCATCAGGCCCCATGAGCAGTGCACCAACCGTTCCAACCTCGTCCGGTGTCCCGGCTCGTCCAGCCGCCGACACTTCAATCATGCGGCGATAGCCGGGCCCGCGCGGCCCATTCAGCTCATCATTTGCGAGCGGAGTGATGATGATGCCGGGACTGATCGTGTTAACCCGTGCGCCGCGCTTTCCCCAGCGGACTGCCTCGGCCATGACGCGCAGGGAGTTACCGCGCTTCGATATCTGGTAGGCGTGCAGGGAATCCTTGATTTGATCTGGCTGAAGCATGGGGAGTTTGAGCAGACCTTCGACAGGCGTTGTGGCAAGCAGCGCATTTTGTTCGGTCGAGAGCGGTCCCAGGCGGTGCCCGGATTGGGACGCGATTACGATGCCGGAGCCACCGCGTGCGATGACATTGCCGAACTCCTCCAGCACAAGTGCGGTACCGTAGAGATCGACCTTGAGGATCTTCTCCGGCGATGCTTGAGAAGGCGAAACACCCGCAGCATGGATGACACCGAAGACTTCGCCGAGCTTGGTTGCCGCCTCAACGAGAGCATGGACTGAGGCGCGAGAGGAAACATCAACCGTCGCCGTGCTGACGTTGAAACCAGCATCGAAAAGGACTTTTGCCGCCGCATCGGCGTTCTCCTGCCGAATATCCGCCAAGAGAATATGTTTGCCCGCTGCAACCCGCCGCACGATTGCCTGGCCGATCGATCCTGCTCCGATAACCACGATTACATCTGTCATCTCAATCCTCACTTAGCTGGTGGATGCTTCGCCCGAAACGCGTTCATTGCTTTTATGTCGAGCACCTGGTACCGAACGGCACTGACCACAGAGTCTTCACTTTGTGCCGGCGTCTGATTCAGATGGATACTTACGCCGCAATGCGACGGATACGAGGTGACCGACGGCTTCATGAGCCCTTCGGTCGATTTCGCAAACGGCTGGACAGGCGCTGCACTCGCGGCGGGCCCAAAAGGCAACCATGCGTGACAGATTCTGGGGTGCATTGCGAGGCTTCGAGGAGAGGCGCTCCGGCCGTGTCGCTAAACCACCACGTATCGCCCTTGTTGATTGCGGCGGGCGCCCAGGTTTGTTTCGTGATGAGACCGCGCAGGATAGATACGGTTGGTTGTTGGCCTGGAGACAAAAACGGTAGCTGTCCCGGCGGGAGAATGTGCACAGCGGAGAATCCAACCACTTTGCCGTCGATCAGCGTGAATACATATGACTCCCTCTCAGTTTCTGCGACGAGATAGTGCAGATCTGAATAGTCAGAAGCCTGACTGGTGTAAGACGGTGCGGTTGGTGTCAGCGCAGTCTTCACGTGGGCCTCACTCATTCCAAGCGCTATGTTGGCTAGCTTTACGTTCTGCGCCAGAACGGGCAGAGCCAAAACAAACACACCGGCGATTAAGATTTGCAGCTTGCACTTCTTCATGGGCCATGCCTTTCTTTCCCTGCGGGCTGCGACCGGCTAACGGCTGGTCGCCGACACCGCGTGCAAATCGTCCTTACGCTCGGTGGTTCATCTTCCAAGGGTTGGTTGGGCATGTCGCGCACACCGTCTAGACTGCCGTACGAGTCCGGATCGAGCGCAGCGAATAGAGCCTCGAGATCTTTCTGCGCTGAACCCTTGATTGCCACCAGTTCAAAAGTCTTCCGCAGTGCCGGATCGGAAGTCAGGCTGCTGACCAGAACTTCCGCAATCTGGCGCCGCGCAATGACTCCATCGCTGGAGTTGCCAGCCTGTCGCGTGTCGCCTTGCAGGAAGACGAGCTTATGTTCATCGGCTTTGTTGTAGTCGAACCATCCGGGACGAACGATGGTGTACGGACACCCACTTGCGCTCACCAGCCTTTCAGCCCGCCTCTTCCAATCGTGAGACTCGGTGGAACGGTTATAGGAGCCGGTCCGATTCGTAACTCCGATAGCAGTCATCAGCGCGATGCGAGCTTTCCGCGAACCCAGCGCAGCGAGAACGTTCCGGACGCCCCCGTAATCGACTGTCTCAGAACCGATCTTCCCCGCACCATCCGACCCATGTGCGAAGACGATGGCGTCAATATCCTTGACCGCAGCGTCTAGAGTTTCGGGGCGAGTCAGATCTCCGATCACGCCTTCAGCTTTCGCGGGGATTCTACGTGCCTTCTCCGCGTTGCGCACGAGCGCGCGAACCGAATGCCCCTGACGAAGCGCCTCTTCGACAACAAGGCTCCCAATGCTGCCTGTCGCGCCAATCACCAATACAGTCATGGCTTGATTGCTCATAAAGTTGTTACCTCATCGACAGCACGTAGTCCATTTAGTGCACGGGGATATCCGATAAATGGCACCAACTGCGTAATGACATCGATCAATCGTGAGCGGTCATTTCCTACGTGGAGATTCGCAGAGACATGCCCTTTGACCTGCGCATCACATCCACCGAGCGAAACCAGCATGCTCAGCGTAAGCAGTTCGCGTGTAGGAATATCGATGCCACCACGCGAAACATGATCGCCAAAGCAGTTCGCGGATAGGTAGCGCTGTATGTGCATCTGATCTTCAGCAGCGGAGGCATAAAGCTTCTCGACTCGATCCGCACCTATGATCTGACCTTGAATCTCACGGCCTTTGTCGGCACGGGTCTCGGGAGTTGTTGTCGATTGTCCAGAAAGCGGCATCTCGATACCGCGTTGGCGGAACACCTCGTTTGTTGCGTGGAGAAAGTCATAGACCTTTGCCATGCCAACATAAGGCACGGCCTGGTAAACGATCTCTTTCGCCTCAATCGGAGTGACGCCGACAAGTACCGCAGCCCCGAGCATCATGCGGTACTCGCTCAGAGCCTGACAGGCGATCATCGACGCCAACTGCACCATCAGGCGAATCCGTGGTTCCAGATTGCTATGCTTCAGCACCTCATCGAACGCGAAGTTGTCAAAGACCTCGATCAGCTCCGGGTCGGTCACGGCCAACTGCGAGGTGTGCCCGGGAAAAAGTTCCTCGTGGAGCTTTTGCGCCTGCGCACTGATTGCCATCGTGATTCTCCTTGTCTTTCGAGCGCTCTCCGGCACGCGCCGTTGCCGGGGAGCAATGCTGGCCAAGTGTGATCGACTCTAACGGCCGACGCGGCTTGCCAGTTGGGCTGGGTAGCGGGCACCCTTTACCTCAATGCCGGAAACTGCGGTCTCAATCTCCGCAAGATCACCAGCGGTCAACTCCACAGCAGCGGCGCCGAGATTCTCCTGCAGCCGATGCAGCTTGGTTGTTCCAGGGATGGGAACGATCCATGGCTTCTGCGCGAGCAACCAGGCGAGGGCAATCTGCGCGTTGGTCACGCCTTTCTGTTCAGCGATCTTCGTGAGCACATCTACGAGTGTCTGGTTAGCCTTGCGGTTCTCTTCATCGAAACGTGGCACCACGTTGCGGAAGTCCGTTTTGTCAAAGGTGGTGTTCGCGTTGATGGTTCCAGTCAGAAAGCCTTTGCCGAGCGGGCTGAAGGGCACTAAGCCGATCCCCAACTCTTCGAGCGTCGGCAGAATCTCTTTCTCCGGCTCGCGCCACCAGAGCGAATACTCGCTTTGCAGAGCGGCGACAGGTTGAACCGCGTGTGCCCGGCGAATACTTTCGACACCGGCCTCCGACATGCCGAAGTGCTTCACCTTGCCTTGCGCGATGAGATCCTTTACGGTGCCGGCGACTTCTTCGACGGGGACATTCGGGTCCACGCGATGCTGGTAGAGCAAATCGATCACGTCGGTGCGCAGACGCGTCAATGCCGCCTCCGTCACCTCGTGGATGCGCTCAGGCCGGCTGTCCATGCCCATGGCGGGCTTGCCTTCAACAAAGCCGAACTTGGTGGCGATGACGACCTTGTCCCGAAAAGGCGCGAGCGCCTCGCCGAGTAGCTCTTCGTTCAAGTTGGGGCCATAGGCCTCTGCTGTGTCGAAGAAGGTAACTCCACCGTCATATGCGGCTCGAATCAGCTTGATGCCCTGTTCTTTTTCTGTTGCCGGACCGTAGCCAAAGCTGAGCCCCATGCAACCCAGGCCCAGAGCTGAAACTTCCAGGCCGCTCTTTCCCAATGTGCGCTTCTGCATTGTTTCTCCTTTTGCAATCTGCTTGTGATGATTCGTTCTCGTGCCGTCTTACGCGGGATTTGGCAGTAGCCCGGCGAGCATCGCCGCAATCACACCGCCGTCGATCAGAAGGTCGCTGCCCGTCACGAAGCCCGCATCGGGTCCGAGCAGGTATGAAGCGGCCACAGCAATCTCATCCGGCGCTGCCATCCGCTTCGCCGGTGACGCATCGATCATCGCGCGGTAGATGTCGCCAATCGGCGAGTTCAGCTCGTGCTGTGCGAGAGGTGTGGCGATGATACCTGGACTAATGGAGTTCACACGGGCGCCACGGTTGCCCCAGCTGATCGCCGAGGCCTGGACACGCAGATGGTTTGCGCGCTTTGAGACGATGTATGCCACCATGGAGTTCGGAACCGCCTCCGAGCTCAAGAACGGTTTCGACAAGAGTTCATCCGCGGGTGCGAACGCCAACTCATGCTCCTGCGCAGCGGGAAGCCCCGCCGACATATGTCCAGCCATGCTCGATATGATCAACCCTGCGCCTCCCGGCGCAATGACGCGTTCGAACTCCTCGAAGACGACTGCGCTGCCATACAAGTCGACGGCGAGCACTCGATCCGGCGGAGCCATGTTGGGCGAGACCCCCGCGGTATTGACGACGTTGACCACGCTTCCAAGCGCAGCAGCTGCATCTGCCAGAGCGCGCACGGATGCACGCGATGATACGTCGACCTTGAGCGACGTCACCTTGTAGCTGGCTGACTCAAGTTCCTTTGCGGCAGATTCCAGCAGCTTCTCATTGAAGTCTGCCAGGAGGATGTGCCTGCCGAAGCCCTGACGGCGAGCGATCGCCATTCCAATACCGCCAGCACCGATTACTACAACTACTTCCTGCTTCATTGACGTTATTCCTCAATAGAATGCGGCCCGCTTGGATTCTTCGAATGCAACCGAGCTTCCCAATTCATGCCAGAAACCGCCGCGCCTTGTTTGGCGATCGCGCATCTTTTGACACCTCGATACTACGTAGAAGCGAGGTTTAAGCGGTATCTCAATCCTGCGAACTTATTGCCTATTCCTCCGAGTTGCCATGTTTTCTGTACTCACAATGCAGATCTGGCGGTACGCTGAAGAAGGAGAAGCAGAATGCAGATTGAAGCGGAAAACAGGGCACACAAGCCTCGCCATACCACTTCCAACCCAGGCGCCGAAGGGGATCAGGCGATTGCCCTGCGGTCCGAGCTGGCGAGCAAGATCGCTGCCCACATTCAAGTAGAGGGTGACCAGGTCACCTCCGTGCCGGGCCTGGTCCTGTTTCGCCGGACCGCCCTGACCAGCTGCTACTCGGCTACCTACGAGCCCTCGATGATCATCTACGGACAGGGCCAGAAGCATGTCAACATCGGCGGCGCCATGTATGTGTGTGATGAGTCCACGCTACAACTCACCTCCATCGACATGCCGGTCATCAGCCAGGTCACGCAGGCAAGTCCGGAGAAGCCGATCCTTGCGCTGATTCTCAAGCTCGATATGGCCTCTGTCCGCGAGATACTGAGCCAGGAAGAGTTCCTGTCAGTGGACGTTTGCGCCGGTACGCGCGGCATGGCTATCGGCAAGTCCACGCCGGAATTACTCAGCTCCTGCTTACGCCTGCTGGACCTGCTCGACACTCCGCGCGACATACCCTTCCTCGCGGGTCTGATGCAGCGGGAGATTGTCTATCGCCTGTTGCGTTCGTCTCTGGGCAAGCATCTGCGCGCCATTGCGACGCTGGGCGAGCAAGGCAATCGCACGGCCAAAGCCGTGGTCTGGCTAAAGGAGAACTTTTCGAAGCCGCTGCGTGTGGAGGAACTCGCCGCCGTGGCCAAGATGAGCGTATCTACCTTTCACCAACACTTCCGCACGCTGACGCAGATGAGTCCTCTGCAGTACCAGAAGAGGATGCGCCTGCACATGGCGCGCGTGCGCATGATGACCGAAGGCCTGGACGCAGCCAGCGCTGCATTCGAGGTCGGCTACGAGAGCGCCAGCCAGTTCAACCGGGAGTACCGCAGGCTCTTCGGTCTGCCGCCCATGCGCGACATCAAGGGGCGCCAGCTAGTCGAAGTTGAACGAAACCAGAACCGGATCAACAGATAGCCCGCCGATGCACTCGTTGAAATCCACACTGCTAATGTCTTCTCGGATCGATTTAGGGCCCGAGCCGAGGTTGCGGGGGGAGAACTTACAGCGGGACGCTCACGCTCATTCGCCAGTTTCGGGCGCACAAAGTTGGCAAATACGTCCCCGACAGGACGAGTGCCGCAGGAACGCCCGTCGTGCGTGCAAGGTGAGAGAAGCCGAGTTCGCTCATACAGCCCTAACCCAAAATTCCAAGTTCGCGCTATTGGAACTGAGCAGCGAGATTTTTCATCGCGGCATTTTCGCGGACAACATCGCCCTTCTCCCGGCTGTTCAAGGCTATCTCTGCGGCGATTGAGCGACCGAGAATTCGCTGATCAATATTGCCAAACCGCCCCGGCACGAGTCTTCCCAACCAACCGACCCAGGATGGGGTATGCGCGTTGCCCACGATAATGCCGGGGCGAAGGATGGCAAGGCGGCTAAAACCGATGCTGCGCACGGTGTCTTCCTTCATGCCCATTACACGGACATAGCGAAACCGGCTGCTGGCTGTGCTTCCTACCGCAGAAAGGAGGCAAAACTGGGCGATTCCGGCATCATGGCAGCCACGCGCAAAGGCGCCGACCACGCCGCATTCAAGGCGCTTCAATTCCTCTTCGCTCCACCGCATCGATCCGGAACCAACACCCACGCAACTCACGGCGCTAGCGGGGCCTTGGCTCAAAACTTCTCGGGCAAGGGCGGCTGTACGCTCGGCGAAGTCAACAGCACCGGTATCAAAAACGACATTGCGCACCCGCGATGGCGCCGCAATTGGCTTTCTGGTTACCATCACCACTTCTCTACATTCCGGAATCGCCAGCAGTTCCGCGACGGTTGCACCACCGACCTGCCCGGTCCCACCCAGGATAATCACGGCGAAATTCTGCTTCATGACATAGGATCTCCGCTTGACTAAGAATGCTGCAGCCCGTTCACCCGATAGGGAAGCATACTTGGCCACTAAACGACTTTGGCCTCTCCAATTTCCGAGAGGCCATTCAGCTTAAACTCTTTATTTTCCTGGTGCCGGGACGGGGGGTCGAACCCCGATGAGGTTGCCCTCGGCGGATTTTGAGTTTCCTGCGAAGACTGTAGGTCTGTGAAAATAAAGCAAATGTTACCGTAATCAAGCGTTGCCCTAAGTAGCTGAGTGACCGTAACTTACAGCAATTTAGCCCAAGCATTCTAA
Source organism: uncultured Acidobacteriaceae bacterium (assembly GCA_963849505.1). Classification (GTDB taxonomy): domain Bacteria; phylum Acidobacteriota; class Terriglobia; order Terriglobales; family Acidobacteriaceae; genus JANXZS01. The sequence goes on from CAWKHY010000007.1 coordinate 200,661, forward strand.
GCTGACGTGTGTACCGTCAGTGTACCGAAAATCGATCATTATGCTTCTTGTTTTCTATGATTTGCTCTTCAATTTCGGCGTCAGTGATTTCGTGATTTAGCGTCAAGAATGCCCGTCATGACGCGCCTTGTAGCAGTCACTCTCGACCGAGAAGGCGGTTAACTAGGCGAGGTGAACCGAACACAGCTTTTGAAACTGACCGGCATATCGGGACCGTTCTGATCCAAAATGGTTCGTCTTTGCCCGCCAAACCGCCGTCCAGAGAACATTTGTCATTCGGAATCGGTGACAAACCCCATTTGGATTCCTGGCACTCAAATGTCATGGTAAGTATTTTAGGTCGCTGCTGAAAGAATGTGGGAGCGGCTGCAAAGGGGCGTAACGCTACAATCTCCAAACGCCAAATGTTGATCTGTACCATCGGGATGCTGCGGAGCATCCGTCGTGCGATGACCGGAACTGAGAAAGATGATTGCAGCCACTGGCATGTGAATGCTGTAGAGCCGACCGGACTTGGTTAAAGCGTTGTGGAGCGCTTGGGTGAGCGAACGGACAAGAACGCGCGATCAAAAAATGGCTGAGGAGTCCAGTGTTCGTTCGGTTCGCGACTTCGAGTCCGGTAAGGCTTCGGACCGAACAGTGACCGCAACGCTCGGACCCTGCCGAAGAGCATTTCCGACCACGACCGAAGGTAGATCTCGAAAGGAAGGCTCGGCGGTAAAAATCGTTCGGGTCTGAACGGGCATTTACAGACCCTCTTGAATGAGCTCGCAACGTCTACGCTGAGCGATTTGGCCTGATATGGAGTGACCGATCTACCAGGGCGACCTCTCCGTGAAACGTGAAACCATAAGAGCCGGACTAGCAGGTCAGTGGCAAAAGGCGCTGTGATCTACCGAATGCGAAGCGCTTTCCATAAAGTGCTAAAGTGGAACGGATCGAGTCAAACCAGAAACGGCCTGAATCAGAAGTTGCTCAACATTTCCCGCCCTCATCGAGGCAACGTTCCTGCACTTCTATAGTCCGGGACGTCCCAGTCAAAGCTGCGGCCAGCCTCAACTCTCCGCGGGCGCGCAACGCGCTTTGGTGCAAGTCGGGCGTCGCCGCCCGCACCCACAGCCTGATTCCAGTTCGGTTCCCAAACGTCTCCGCTTGGGACAGTATTAGGCTTTTCCAGAATATCGATCGAAGCAGACGCTTCCGGGAATGATGCGGTTCGTGTTGCCTCCAACAGAGCTTGGTCGCCGAACGCCTCTCTGAATGCCTCCCGAACCTGCTGTACGGCCTCATTCATCTGAGCAGGGGTGATTGCGCTCTCTCCGGCTTTATGTGCGCCTAGGTCACTTAGAGTTTGAGGGTCAATGCCGTTCCAAACTAAGGGTTCGCCCGTGGTCGGATCTGTGTGCGACGGCGAGAGTCTGTCCGTTATATAGTGAAAAGTCTCTGTAAATCGATCAAGAGCTTGAGGGTCAATGTCCACCGCATGCAATGGCACACCCGCGTCTTTGGAGGACTGGAAGAGTTGTGCGTTTCTTATTCCAGTCCGGATGAGAAGGTCGATAGCTCGCCGAGCATCCGCAGCGTTCTCAGCGGGCCCGCGCATCGCATGTTCGTGGTTATGAGGCACTGTTTGGCCTTCCGCGCGATCCACCCACAGGCTGTGCTCTCTTATTCTGGCAAGTTGCGAATCCGAGAGACCTGGGAGAGCCTCATTGGCAATTCGATTGTGAATGTCGGTAGGCCACCTACCATTTTGATCGATGTATCTCAGTGGATTGTTTGAAGCATAACTGTAGCGATTCCTTGCCTGCGCACTAAACCCAGCTAGTGCCTCATCGGCCTGAGTGAACCGGCCAAACAAAGGATCATATGGCCGAGCGGAGAAGTCATACAAGCCAGTTGCATCCAGCTCTTTGGATGTGAAGAGGCGACTCCCGGATGTGTCCACGTGCGGCGCCGGTTGTGCGGGTGGCAGTGATGGAGGAAGTGTCGGCTCTACGGCAAAATCTCCAAAGGGGCGGTAGTAGGCGCGACTGAAAGCAACCTCCGATCCGCCCAGATTTGTTACGAAATTCGTACCACCCAAATGATCAAGGGAATACCACCATACATTTTGCGGGTTTGGCGCGGACGGAACAATTTGGCGCCTCGCTATTAACTGTGCATCGGCTGAGTATATGGCTTCATAGGTCATGGGAGTTCCTGAAGCCGGCGAGGTCTGGATCTCCCTGTAAAAATCGAACGGGATAACTTGAGTTGAACGGGATTCCACTTTCTTGACCCGATCGCCATTGCCATCGTAGGAATAGTCGCCTAGTAGATTGCCACTGGCATCCTTGATCTGGCTCAGTTTGCCACGAGCAAAGTAAGCAAAAGGACGACCCTCTGAATTCGTAAGCCGCCCAGCATCATCATAGCAATATGCTTCGGGATTTTGCCCTGCAAGACGCTGCGTAATCGCGTGAGGAATTTCAGTAAAGGTGAGCGCACAGGGCGCGGAAACGTTTGCCCGTCCATATTCTTGGATAGCTCCCTCCTTCGACGTCAAATCTCCAAGCGGATCGTAGGCGTAAGAATCGGCTGTCGGTGACAACGAACGTCCTGAGATGGTTATCGCTGCTGAACTCACCCGCCGAAGGTCGTCGTAACCGTACGTAGCGGCAAAACGTGCTGCGCCCTGAGAGTCTAGCGCGTTGTCATTGAGGGTTTGCAGGTTTCCGACTACATCCCAGCCATAAACGCGATCGCTCAGAATACCACCTGTGCCCATCACCGTCGATGAATGCAAGATGTCTCGACCGAAGGCACCGGCCGGTGTCGAATTATCTTCATAGGACCATGCGGTATTCACACTGTTTCCAAAGAGCATTTGAGCCGGTTTTCCCGTCACCGTTGACGAGGCACCCCGGACATATACTTGTGACTGAGACGGAGACTGACTGAACAGCGGCCCGTATCCGATGAGTGAGTTCTCGGTTCCAGCGAGATCGAATCCACTAACCGCGACTTCTCCATCAGGAAATTCAAGGGCAGCACGTCGACCGAACGAATCGGGTACGGTTCGAGCGAGGAACTCCTCCGCCGAAAGCTGGCCCCGAACATGTTTCTTCAAGGACAGGATTCTCCCCTCCAGATCGTAGGCCCTCCCTTCCCGCGCCACCTGGTATTCCAGGTAGTTGCTAACAGGTAACTGATTTCGAAGAATCGTTTCTTCGCCCAGTGTCTGTGTAAAAGCCGAGGCGAGTTGAGCCGATGCTGCTACTTCAAATTCCTTTTTTGCGTAATTTGAGAGGCGGATCTCGTCGACGAATCCATCGAATTCTGCACCCGCACCATCATTGGCCACGAGAATAGGTTCGTGATTATCAATTATCCCTTCAAGGCAGACCGCGTCGCCGATTGGCCGACGAACCGAGCCGGTGCTCCCAATTTCCTGAGGTACGTCCGGATTTTCAGGGCGCGTGATATCCACTGCACACTCAGATGGAGCGGGAGGTTCCGAGCACGGATTCGACGCCACGGTAGACTCCAAGGGCGAACACCATCTATGCGCCGGGAATCCGTCGATGAACAGACGAAGGCGGTTGCCATCGTATGTGCCGGTCACGTGATGCCACTTGTCGTCATTTACGGTTTCGTAGCTAACAAACACTTCGTGGCGAATGGTGCTGGTGGTACCCAGTTTGGGAACGAATTCAGTCACCACCTCCCAGCGTAATTGCCCTGAGTGCTGCTCTAGATCCAGTTTCCACCCCGGCCGCGATGGGCCAGACCATTTTCCGGTAAGTCGGGCAGGTCCCTGCTTGTGCGCCCTGGTCTTTATCCACAACTCGGCCGTAAGCGCGTTCGTAAGCCTCAGCGTCGGAGAGTCCTGAATCCGGACCTGCCCTCCAGTTGTTTGCTGTGAACTCACCCCAGTATCGAAACTCATACCTTGAATGCCGGGAACGATTTGGCCTGATATCCAAGTAGCATCGTTATGGGCCTTTGATTGATCAGCTTGAGACGTGCCGGATAGCGGATGTGCAAAGTCGATGTGCACGAGATTCCCGCGAGGGGGTCCAACGGACAATGGACGTAGTGCATCTGCCAGAATCTCGTCGCCGGATAGCGATACTGGAATGATCCGAACCTCGTCGACATCGATCGAAACTGAACCTGAACTATCGCCGAGCTGAGCAGTGGAAACCATGGACAACGCGCCGGATACAAGCATCGATGTACCTTTCTGCACACCATTAACGAAACACCGCATGTTAGTTCCATCGAAAGCGAACGCGATATGGGACCAAGCATCGGTTGGTATCGATACATTACTCGTGACGTTCATTGTTCCGTTTCCGGCACTACAAGAGATTTTTCCAGTTATCGGAAGGACGCTAATTGAGAAACTTTTCGGCCCTTTGCCCCCGACGCTCCAGATCACTTGCGACTTGGTTGGGTAGCCATGAGGCTGAACCCAGAGTTCGGTCGAGAATTGTCTAGGATCGAAAGAGAAATGGGTCGCCTGACATACCATATTTAGAGCTCCGTCGTTTGTTAGCTGAAGTCCGCGGCCGCTAGCCCCTAACACATCCTGGGCAACAACATTCGTTTCGAGGACCGCTGCAGAAGTCACGCGATTGCAGGTGAGCTCGGCACCTGATAAGGAACGTTGGATTTTTAACCCAGGCACGTCGAAGGAGAAATCAAGGACAGGTAACGCTTCAATCGATCGATTTGTGTTCGTTGGACCTTGGTCAGTTCTTATGAAATAAGGCGGCTCACTTGAGTCGTATGTGCGTAGAACGCGCTCCTCAGGCTCGTAAACGACCGAGGTGAGACCGAGCGCACCGAGGTCAAACACGAACGGTAAATGGCTCCCTATGCTTGGCCGCAGATCCAGTATGAAATTCTTAGCATTGAGTGCTCGGGGGAGCATCAAATCTATGGCGTCGGCATTCTGCAGGTTCGGTTCTTCAGCCTGCTTTAACGGGCGTTGCGAGTACTTGGCGACCGTCAAAGGATTTATGTACGAGGCATTATCGGGATCCCGGTAACCAATCTGCAACAGGTTCTTGCCACAGCCTTCCTTGCAGTCCGCAAACACACGATAGCGTAGGTGGAGTTGCGAATTTTGGCTGTTGATATTGGTAACTGGCACTTCAATAATTGCCGAGTTTTCCCTGCAGCTAAGACGGGTTGCTGGACTGGGCAGATTCTGTCCGAGCACAAGAGCTGATCCAGAAGTGATTCTCAAGGACGAAGTGGACACGGACTGCGAATCGTCACTTCCGTTGCGGACGCCAACCGTCGCCGTGACATTTTGCGGTACGCGTTCGTATTCGTACCGCACAGGCGTCCCGTTTTCTGAGAGTATTGCGCGTACAGTGACGTGCTTACCCTTGTCCGAAGCAAGTACACCATCCCATTCAATCCAGATCTGTCGCGCTCCTTGGTTTCCAGTTATCGCGTAACGCAATCCGCCCTTCTTTACAACAAAAGCTGTGGCAAAAATGAGAAGCGCAATCCCGTGGTTTCTTGAGGAAACACGGCCAACCGTAATTGTCCCATTCTTACCAATCGACAACTGCGTCCCCGCAGCAAATCGCGACCATTCTGGAGTCCCCACAATTGACGTCGCAGGTTTTACTAAAAGACCTCTCGTGGGTATCGACAAATCGAACGGCAGCGATAGGTGTGCTTCGCTTCGTTCATCTCCTTCCGCCGTTGACAGAAGCTCCCAAAAAGGAGGGCGCGGACCGATCTGCGATGGGATTAGCTGGACTGGATCTTGCGGACCAGGGGCGACAGCACATTCATAGGGTGGTCGCAGCACCACCGGACGCGTTTGGGTGGGTGAGCCGCTCGGTCCAGGCTTTGGACGTAAATAGTCGGTCTGGACAACTCGCTCAAGAGGATCATAAGCGTAAGTTGTCTTTTCACCAGTAGCCAAAATTCGATCGGTTATGTGAGAACGCAGATCATAGCGATATGTGCTCTTTCCCAGATCCGGATCATCATCAGCCATAACTCTGGACAGGGCGTCATATTCTTTGGTCGACAGATTGCCATCTTGATCCTTATCAATGTTGAGCCTGCCCAGTCGGTCGTAGATGGATTCGACTTTTGAGTACTCATCGAACGATCCAGAAGTCGATTTGACATATTCTTGAAACAGAGTCACGAGGCCGCGGCTGTCTCGATGTACAAGTGTGGGAACGCCCTTCGCGTCTGTCGTAACCACGTCGCCGGGCCTTGGGTAAGCCACTTTCGTAACGTCCCAATCCGGACCTTGCGGTATGCGGGTATCACATGCGGGTTCCCCAGTCGAGGGATCGAGCGCCGATGGATCCACGTTGCACTGGGGTACAGTTGGTCCGTAGGTGCGGATAACCCGGTTCTGAGCATCATAGGCCGTCTGAATGGCCGCAACGTTGGATCGCAACGGGTCACCCGGGAGTTGGGCGCTGTCACACCACACACCAGGTGCTGGACATGCGTCAATTCCGCTGGAAGCCTGCCGTGGCAGGTATCGAGTGCGATAACTTCTAATTTTCCGACCAAAAATGTCATAGTCGGCGATTCCAGAAAGACTCCAATCAGGGCGATCATTGTTCACAACCTGACTTTGCGTCTGACCGTCTGCGAACGTATGTGTTTTTCGGTAGGCTCCAGTCGCCGTTTCGTTGACAAAGCTGACTGCGGCGGCATCCGAACAATCAACAATTTCCCCATTTTGATCGCGACACCTTCGGAGTTGATCGTCCCAAGTCGACGTCGTTATGCGGGGCGGTGATTGCAACAGGAGTTGGTTGGGGGGCGACACGTCGCAGCCAATCGCAGTGTGCTCTACTTGCAATGGCTCGATACTAAGTACGCGCTCCTCATCGCAGACAGCGTCTCGATACTCGAGATTAAGTTTTGGATGTTCAGCGCGATCCAACGGCGCCCACATGGCTGCCTTTCTTCCCCATTGATCATATGTCGTGAGGGTTGTCGCACCATTTGCATCGACGGATTCTCCCGATTGCCCATAGTGCCCCTGGAGATCGAATGAGCCATGAAGACCCGTGCGGGTTCCGGTTGAGAAGAGTGGAGTGCCATTTTTCCGCACGCCATAGTAGTTGGTCAGTGCTTTGTGGCCGAGTGGATTGTCGGCTTCGAGAGAAAAGGTGCACGTATCATCCCATGATATCGTCGTGTCGAAGTTGTTGGGATCAGTCAAAACACGGACCTTGCCTGGACAGTCTGGGTCGAAAGCGGCTCTTGTTACGACATTCAGCGCTGATGGACTGTAAGCTTGTGGGCTGCCATCGAATTCAGAGACGCTAGTTTGGTTTCCAGCAGACGCCACGTTTAGCGGCAGTCCATCGTAAAATCGCTCTTTATAGCTGAGAAACAAGCCGCTCGAATTGTCAGGCATTAGCTCGCGTTTGGCCTCGGTCGAAACTAGGCCAGCTATTGGCGGTTGGGCAGTCGACCATGCATACTGGTATTCAGTAGCAAGGTCGTCATCAGTTGTTGCAAGGTCATTGCGAGCAACGGTTCTCAGCGGTTGGCCAAAATCCGATCTCGTCAGATCAGTCAATTGGAGCTCTGTTGCAATCTCGGTCACTCTCGGTGCCGAGTCCCACTGTTCCGGGTAGATCCTCAACTTGCCAATGTCTCCCATAAAGCAATTCGGTGGCGCTCCTTGCGAGGTATCGTCACATCCAACAAGAAGGTTTCCGGTTGCAGTCGGTGCCCCAGCAGCAAAAGATTCCGACCCGATGATTCGACCATTGACGAATATCTTCCCCCTAAAGCGCCAAACGTTGCTACAACCTGCTGCCAACGATTTAGTTGGATGTCTTCGTTGCTGACGACTCTTGTCACGCCCAGAACATCCAGGCTCCAACGGGGAGCGCCGTTGACGATTCTGATAGCTAGCCGATAAGCACCAGGCTGCACCACGACAACGTGGTCCTCTGTTCCGTCCGTCGGTCGAACCCACGTTTCAATTGTCGCTTCGGAGATGATCGGGGCAGACCCCCCGGCTGATGCTGCGTGTGGAGATGGGTAGGCTATTGGGAACGACCCTGCAACGAATTGGACAGCACCTCCGGTGGCCAATTCCTGGCAACTCTGGACGTCACTGCATGATGAACGTAAGGTTTGAGGTGTCGCACCAATCGGGTTTCGGCCAGTACTCCGGTCGCGAAAGGGCTCACGACCGTCGAATCCGATGTCCAGAATTGCAGCTCTAGTGATGCGAGTTGGATACTCTATCTTGAGAACATCTGTGGGTACGCTGAAGATTGAAGTGAGTCCTCCCAATGCGGGAGTGAGAGTTGTAGGCTGCGAGGCTGCGTAGGAGGTAAAAGTCTCCGTTAATGGGACCTGTGCGCCAGTTCCGTGCTCTGGAATCCACACTCTCGCTTGACTCACTCCAGGAAGTCCGTCGGCGCGCTGTAAGTTTCGTTCGGATATGCCCACACTCCCCTCGACTTGCTGACCAGTGGCAGGATCTGCGGAGTCGGAAGTCCTTTCTGCGAATCCCGCAAACATTCGAGTGTTCATGTCAAAGTAGGGCGACTTGTAATCGAAGTTCTGATGGGTTCGTTGGTCTGGCCGACCAACGAACGGCTCGTTGGTAATCGATCGAACAAGTTGAGCAGGCACGCCAGCCAGCGAGTAGTGACCAAGCTGGGGCGGCGCACCATTCGGCTGACCGTCCTTCCACTGAAAAGCGCTGGAAGATTTGTATTCGATCAAGCGCCGGGATCCATCGACCGGAAAGCGTTCTTCATACATCAAATCTTGTGGTCCACCAATGTTAGGCCTCCTCCATACAAGCAGTGCTTCTCGCTTCGCGCTATTGTCGGTGGGATCGGTGCCCAATGTGTGGACGCGACGGACAACTTCAGGGGTGCCATCTCCGTCAATGTCGATCATTGCCGCGTGGGTTTCACTCGTATCACGCGCCATCCCAGTATTCCCTACAGCATGTGTTGTTCGAATCGCAGGGTATGGAACATCTATCGGAATATCGATACAGCTCCTAAACAGATCGGGATTCGCGCAAGCGGCTGTCTCTAAACCTCCGGGTTGTTGTTGCGGACTGGGAATGTTCAAGCTGGCGGACGATTCAAATCCTTCTCCAGTATTTAGGAAAACGTGCCAAGTCTGCGAAGCTGTATCCGCATTCCACGTGTCACCTGCTATCACGATGTCCGGGCGACCGTCTCGGTTAACGTCATTTAAGCTGACGAAGGAATCAGCAACCGTATCCACAATCTGTGCATTATTCGTCGGCCGACGTAGCACTAGATCAGCATTCAATGGCAGCGTCGAGAAACCTTTTTGGACCAACTCGGATGGCGGTATCGGAACTTGCACGCATTCGGGATTTGGAAGAAAGGCGCGCCCAGCGGAGATCGAGCTTGTTCCGGTCCCCCAGAAGACTTCCCACTCTCCTGGTTGACACTTTGGTTCCGGGTCGTCGGTGATCACATAGTCGGGCAGTCCGTCTCCATTGAGATCCACGAAGCCGCGGGTTTGCGCGGCAACTCCAGCCGCCGGCGATCCTAGTCCCGTCTGATCCAGTTCAGATATGCCTTGGGCCACAATATTGATTCGGGACGAATACCCAATATGTTGAAGCGTTCGCGCAATATAGCCTAGATCCATCACTAGGGCTCGGGCCGCCGCGGTTGTGCCGTCCACTGAAGCCAAATCGGGATGAAGTTGGTCCGACAAGCCCCAGCTGCGAAGAAATGTTGTGAGCGTATTTATATCTGAGAGCTCACTTCGCTCTTGCGGGATCGCGTCATGGGATTGAAGTATGAAAGGACCAGCGATTCCCATGATGTCATCAGAAGTACGAGCTATTTCAGCTAGCTTCAGCTCATATAAGAAACAGAAGGCGGTTTTGCACGCCTGATCCAGAGGTAATGTTAAGGTATCCGGGCGAGTCAGAATGGACCCGAAATAAAGAGTACAGAGCACAGCGGCTTCCGGGGCACTCTGGCACTCATCGGTGCTGGGTGCCCCGGAAATACCTACGAGGCTATCTGCTAGTGTCGTCGCAGTCCCCAATTTCAGTTCGATGACGCTGAGAGTGGGTGCTGCAATTGTGTAGTTAAACCCAGAGTTGATAACCTGAGGGCAGTCAAATCCAGTAGAAGAGTTCAGATATGCGACTAAACTACTGGGTGGAATGGTGACCACTTGTCCATCGCGGGCTGTACACTTGATTTCTCCCGTGGTGTACAGAAGGTAATCAGGCAATCCGTCCCCGTTAATGTCCATCAGTTCCGCACGTGTCTCGGAGCGGGTAGTATTTTGCGGGGACACCAACGTCAGGTCAAAGTTCGCATTTATGGTCGACATGATGAACCCGTAGACCGATGACGCTGAACTCGCTTCCGTACTTGTTGCGATATTCCCGAGACCTTCTAGAACTCCGGTTGCTGATGGTCCTCGTATAGAAAGGGTATATCCCGGGGCATTCCTTGGTGCGAACGAATCCACCGTCAAGCCTGGCGCTGCGGAAGCAATTGGGATCCAACTTCCGCTGAGCCAGGATGCGATGCTCGCTGTGACTAAGCTGCCAATGGGTAAAGTGAAGCCAAAGCCGCGTGAACTTGCGGTGGTCGTTTCGTAGCTGATAGGCATCCCGATCGGGCCGGGAGGCCCGCTCGGAATCGACAATTGCCCCGAGGGCACCAGACTATCAAGATTAAGTTCATTCCATTGCCCACTCGTCCCAGGTGCAGATAAAGACATTGAGTGCCACTGAATAGCTGGGCCATCCTTGCCCGGTATTGCAGGAAAGCCCTGGCGTGCGACCAGCGAATCCAGGGTCTGGGTTGCCGCTTCATTGAGGAGGTCTCCGCTCTTGAAGTCAAAACATTTGAAGTCGAAGGAGAAACGGTCGATCCAGGATGGGGTAACGACAAATTCAGGTAATCCGTCTCCGTTCAAATCCAGCCAACCAGAGGTACTTGCCGAAATCGAGTAACTCGGTTGCAGGCCCTTGTAGATTCCCTCAATCGCGTTAAGGACGCCTGGAGCGCCAGCCCACACGGGATTCCCAGGGTCAAGAGTTAGACTACCCAGATCGATGAAGCCTCCTGCAGCAGACCCACCACTACCCCAAATTGGTTCCGTCCCATCAGGGTAGGTTGGCCAAATACGCGGATCCTGCCCAGACTGATGCGGACACCCCGGTGGGGGTGCAGGATTCATGATTTCTGCTCCGCTAACCGATACGGGCATCCCCGTACGCGTTTGCCCCCTACCTTCACCCCAAATCCAGGAAGTGAATCCGCCTATGGGCACGCTGCTCCGGTTCGTAGGTGCGGGAAAATAACTTGTTTCAAGGAGGGGAGCGTGCGAATCGATCTGCGCCACCGACGATGCGAGCTTCATGTCCGCGACGCCGTCGTTAATAATTACTTTCTGCTGAACTGGGCGTTGACTCACGTCCATTTGCGGACCGAATGGTGGAGGACTCGTTTCAAACGTATTCCATAGGCGGTCTGAACCCTTTTCTATTCCCCACTGCCAGTCGGGTAATCCGTCTCCATTAAGATCAATAAAGCCCCACTGCTCGGTAGTAGCGTGAGTCAGCGGCGCCGCGTCGCTATCCTGATCCTGGCCCGGTTGAAACAATCCATTCGGGTCGCCGAGGAGGCTTGCGCGACGTATGGGGCGGCCTACCGAACCTGAGAGCGAGTCTGGAAAACTCCCAAGTGGACCCAAGTCAAGTACCTCGGCATTCGCGTAAGAAGGACTTCTGTCACCATAAGCGAATGTGCGAAGGATTCGGGAGTCCTGCTCCTGACCTTGTGAGTTCAGTATCTGCTGAACAATTTTTACGAGACGAGGACGCTTCGTTTCCGAGGTCCTTCCGTCGTATGCAAGAACGAAACTATCTTGGACGTCTGCACCGTTAGCGTAAGTGGTGATTCTTTCAAGCAGCTTTCGAAAAGCTATGCGAGCACCGAAACGCAGTGTCCAGCTACTGAAGAAACCACGCTGCACTCGATCTACATAACTGAACGTAATCCTATGGCTCGACGAGTTCGCTTCGACGTCAGCGCAGCTGTGGACTTGAGAAGGCGGTGGGCCATAGAGAATCGCTTGGAGGCCGGCGACGATCCCTTGCTGCTTCTCTTGAGATGTCAGCAGTTCATAGGCGAAGCATGTGAGATATCCGTTCCGATCAACGACAGAAGATAGCCTAAATTGGAGGACAGGCGTCTCGGCACCCGCCGGCAGTTGCGGGAAGTCTCCACCATAGGAGACCGACTCATATTCGACAGTGGTCCCGTTCGGTAGGTGCGCAGTGGCATGCTCATGTGCAGCAGTAAGGTCAATGGTGATAGCAGTCAGCGCATCAGGAGCCACTCGGAATCGATACGTGCAATCACCGGTCAATCCAGTCCCAACACTCCACGCACATTGAGGGTTGTTTGCAGGAACCAGCGGGTTTGCACCCCAAAGCCAAGCACTTCCACGTTTCCATTCGGGCGTTCCAAAACGGACGTCGCGCACAATGGAGGCTGGCCACCCTGCGGACAAATCCCAACCAGTCCCAGCAAGACTCCCATTTCCAGAACTGTCGTAGTTCAGAACAATGCTCGGAGCAGCCGGTGCCGGTGGTACTGGCACCTCAAACGACGTTTTGTAAGAACCATTTGACGTGACGTTTTCAGCTGCTGCAGTACTCCTGACAATCGCTAGACTGACAACAATCATTAGCAACGCTGCTTTTTGCAGACCGTGCTTCACATCCCCGCGCGGAACATTCATAGTACCTCCCTGTGCCGCGGTACAGATCGATCTTGAACGACGACTCGAAAGACCGAACCCTGATTGCGAATGGTGTCATCCGAACAAGAATCGTATCTTGCCGACTACAAAAGCTCGTTCATGAAGGAAGGTCTACCCTTCTCCTTTTTTCGCGCAAGGGTGTGCACGATTTCAACAAAGAAAGGGAACCGCGTTCTCCATTGCAGGATCTACTTCGGCCCTCCCTCGCGCCTTCAGTTTCCAACCATCAAGAAGTTAGTTACACCTTTCCTGAAGCCATTTATTCGGAAGAATGGTACAAAGAAAAACAGCGGAAATCGTGGAAAACCAGGCGGCGCTATATTGGGTGCAGTGAAACCAACAGAGTCGATGGCTGTACCGCCCAACCTGCTAGAGGCGACGACTGGCAGGAGCGGACTGTTAATCGTCAAGAAAAGATCCTGATCACCTGATATGGGAAATACTGTTCCCTGGCAAGTCGATACGGGTGGAAGAGCGAGGAAGAGGTTGACCCCGGTCGGAATCGGGAGCAACGGCAGGAACAAAGCAAAGAATGTTCCTTTTCCCCGAGTTCGTCTTAGCGACACTATGACCGAATTTGCCTTCTCGAACTTTTCAATTGGTTTCTTGAACAAATTCTGACCCGGATCAACAAATGGGTCTCTAGCTGTGACAGAGTACTTGTCGTACAACTGTTGTAGGCGAGCCAGCCCGCTATCTTCGGAGCTCTCAGGGTCGATCTCGATCTCGAAGTCCGATTCTTTGAAGATGCTTCCGACAATCCCTTTGTCCCCGCGAATTGTCAGTTCGTAACTTTTGTTTCCCTTCTTGTCAGCAACCACCGCCGTCCACCTCGGATCGGTTCCCTTGACCATCTCCATTTCGTGGATTTTCACGGCCGTTCACCTCCTTGTGTTTTTGTGCACATCCGTGTTGCGAAAAGGCGAACTTCGCGCTCAAGTGAAACTCGATAGGACATTGTGAGCAGTCGAATTTTCGCGTTAAGGATGCGGCCTTGATCAATATCTTTTTGTGCAATGGGCCGGTTCCGATCCAAGGGTGTGCCAGTTTCCCCATCAACTGTCCTAGGTCGGACGATTGAAGATCATCACTTTGGTAGGTTGGAGGCGCCGGGGTTCCTCGGAGAGCATAAAAATGCCAGCTGCAATGGATTAATTTGGGGCATGCGCGAGTGGTCGCCCGGGTTGATCGGTCCTGGCAGATTCTTTCTGGGTTTTGCCACCGAAACCATTGGCACCAGTGCGCTGAAGCCCCTATTCTTGTTTTGAATGTGACGAACGGTTGGAAAGCGGTAAAGGTCGATGGACGACATGTCTGTCCTTTCCTACCCGCTTCGGCCTCACTGCATGAACTCTGCGGGCCCTGGGTATCGTGATTCGAGACGTCGGTCGCCGCCTGGAATAGAGCGTTCTGTCCGGAAAGCTCCGGACTTTGCCATCGGTGCGATCCCGACGTGTCACAATCGATTGACTTCAGAACGGTGAGGTCTGTCGTCAACAACCAGATCTGTGAGTTCAGCCAGTTTATCGACTAACGGCCTTTATTTATTGTAAAATCTAGTCGTTTTTTTTTCAAAAAGAGTGGAGTTACCTATGGCCGACCGGATTGTCATGAGACAAAAGGGGTCGATACGTAATCTAGCGACGCCTCAGGGCAGTATGAAGTTATTGGGTGCTGCTACCACAACCGGGGAGTTGATTCTGGAAGAACACGATAGCCCTCCAGCAGAGTTCCCCGACACCGAGTTTATGAGCCACATGATCGCGATTGCGCAAGTTTACGTACCCTGCTCCATCTTCTGGAAGGAGCAAGGAATCGAAAAAAAAGATGCTATTCGACCTGGAACCGTGTTCCTAAGTACTGCAAAATTGCAGTCCGGATTCCGATGGGATGGGCGCTTCCAAGCGCTGGTGCTCAGCATAGATATGCTAACGATGGAGCGAGCTCTTCCCGAGCCTTTCACCAAGCCGCCTGTAGAGCTAATTACGCTTCGGGCGGGAAGACGTGACCCCACTCTCGAACACCTGATCGCCGCGCTCAGCTGCGAATTTGAAAGACGTGAATCGTCCAATAGACTCGTCTTGGAGAGTCTCGGGAACACAACGGCGTTCTACTTAAGCGAGCGTTATGGAGCAGTTCACCACGAGTCAAAGGTTTATAAATCCGGCTTGACCCATGATAGGATGAAAAGTACTCTAGATTACATTGAGACATATCTGGCTGAAGATCTGTCTGTGATCGAGCTCTCGAATATTGCCTGCCTCAGCCCATATCATTTTGGTAAGATGTTCAAACGTTCGATGGGAACGAGTGTTCACCAATATGTCCTGAGTCGCCGCATTGAACGTGCGAAGTCAATGTTACTGTCTAGAAGATTTGCCCTCTCAGAGATTGCACTCGTTGTTGGCTTCAAGGATCAAAGCCAATTTACGACAATCTTCAAACGTTATGTTGGTGTGACGCCTGGCACATATCTGCGCTTGGATCGCCGCGTGTGAAATGCGGTCCCGTCGAACACCCGCATCAGAAACAGCGTTCCATTTCATTCGCGTCGTTGTTAGATGGCTTGCTTCGATTCAAATGAGAAAGGTGCCAAGTCTGGCCGTTCTTCTCGACGCGAACAGGTCGCATTGCCTCACGAGTAAAGTGAGAGATCCCCCGCTCCCAAAATAAGTTCGCGAAGAAATTGGATTGCATGACACGGACTTCGCGGGGTCCCCGAAACGGCCCCACACTTCCTGTGCTGCTAGCGTTCCAATTCCACGTCTTCGCATCCGAGGAGAATGAAGAATTCTGCCATATCCCAGACTGTCGGATTGCCAATAATCTCAGACCCTCGCTTGACTGAGAATCTGGATGTTGGGATCGGCGTTTTCCCGAGAGGGAGGAAATTCCTGGTAGGCAAACTTCGCTTTGATCGCATCTCCCGACAAAGCCAGTGCTCTGCCGAGTTGCAATCGCGCCAATGCTCCGATTGGATCGCTGCCTCCGATTCCACGATGATCGAGAATCCGTTGCTTGCAACCCTAACCCGCATATAAGCGGACCGATTATCCGCCGCGCATACCGTAATTGAGCGAAATTGAACTCTAAGTCAACGAAGGCCAGGGGAGTTCTCACGAGGGAAGGGAAGAGCTATGTTATTGAGAAAAAGGCACATGCGGGATGTACCGTATTTGTACCGAAACACGATCGGACTTCGAGAGCAATTGGGAACAAGGGAAGCGGGCCTCTCGATAAATAATTGTATTAATGAGGCTTACGATAGGTAATCGTTGGTGCCGGGAGGGGGAGTTGAACCCCCATGGAGTCGCCTCCGACGGATTTTGAGTCCGCTGCGTCTGCCAGTTCCGCCATCCCGGCTCTTGGTACAGCAACTAAAAGCGTCGAATATCAGTATCGCACGGCCAGCACTTCGCTCCAAATTGAGGTTCACAAATCCTATAGGATGGCAGCAATTTCGACCGAATTGGGCCGTATTTAGAGTGCTGCAAGCCGTCGGGCGGGTCTGTTTGAACTCTCATCGATCCATGTGGATTCGTGAGCTGTATTACTCAATGCGCGCCGCGAGTTTGCGGATTTGTAACGCTCTTGACGTCGTGACGGACGTCACTGCGTCAAGGTCCGTCCGGGCTGGATCATCAAGAATACTCTCAGGTAGGATTCGGCAAATAGGCTCTTGGCCAGCTGCCACCACCGCGAGAGCGCTCTTCTCCCGGGGGCCCCTGTCGTGAGCCGAGGTCTGGCCGTCAAGTTGCGTCGCACGTCGCAGGTACTGTTCTTTCTGCTCTTTGCCTTCCTTTTGTTTCGAACGGAGCTGAAGGGCGCATTGGGAGCGGGCGGCGATATCCACCTGCATTCACCGGTACGGCTGTTCTTTCTACTCGATCCTCTGGTCGCGATTTCCAACGCACTCGCCACCGGCGCCCTTTACAAGGGACTGCTTCTCAGCCTCGTCATTCTTATCCCGACTATGTTCTTCGGCCGCTTCTTCTGCGGCTGGATCTGTCCGATGGGCTCGCTCAATCACTTCCTCGGCAACTTGAAGTGGCACACCAAGCGCGGCAAGAATCTGATTCAGTCGAACCGCTACAAGCCGTGGCAGACCACCAAGTACTACATCCTGATGATCGTGCTGGTGGCCGCACTTCTCGGCAGGGGCATCGTCGGCTGGTTCGATCCATTCAGCCTGCTGGTGCGCTCCCTCGGTCTGTCCATTCTTCCTGCTCTCAATTATGCCGGAAACGCGATTTTTGCCCCTCTGGAGCATGCAAAGGCGACCTGGATCGCGGCGCCCGCAGGGGTGATTCATAGCGGGCTTCGTAGCTCGGTGCTGAGTTTCAAGCAACCAATGTTTCTGCAGGGCGCATTTCTTGGGTTTTGTTTCTTTCTCTGCTGGCGATGAACCTGCGCGTCACACGTTTCTGGTGTCGCGCGATTTGTCCGCTGGGCGCACTTCTCGGAGTGGTATCGCGCTGGTCAATCTTTGGGCTGCATAAGGATCCCGCAACGTGCAATAGCTGCAACCACTGCGAGATGCATTGCCAGGGAGGCGACGATCCCATTGGCGGGGTTCCGTGGCGCAAGGCTGAGTGCCACATGTGCATGAACTGCACGGACGCCTGCCCCACCAGAGCCTGAAGTTCAAGTTCCTTCGCAAAGAGCAGGAGGTCGTCGGCACCAGCCTCGATCGCCGGAAAGCTATTACCGGGATTGCAGCAGGCGCGCTTGTTGTGCCGCTGATGCGTTCCACGCCGGGCTTGCGAAGGGGCGCGATGAGCATCTCATCCGTCCGCCGGGATCGCTGGACGAAACTGATTTTCTCTCACGCTGCATTCGCTGCGGAGAATGCATGAAGGTTTGTCCAAACAACTCTCTGCATCCCACGTTCACTGAGGCAGGTGTGGAGGGAATGTGGACTCCCATGCTGCAACCTGCGCTTGGCTACTGCGAACCGAGTTGTGTGTTGTGCTCGGAGGTTTGCCCGACGGGCGCGATCTGGAAGATTACTCCTAAGGAAAAGGGTTGGGTCGTTGGAGTCGGCGAAGGCGGAAAGCCCATCCGCCTGGGAACTGCCTTTTACGATCGCGGTCGATGCCTGCCATGGGCGATGGCAACCGACTGCATCGTTTGCGAGGAATGGTGTCCGGTTTCGCCCAAGGCTATCTATGTCGAAGAGGCACAGGTTATCGACTCCGAGGGAAAAGTGAAGACATTGAAGCAGCCAAGGGTCGATCCTCAGCGTTGCGTGGGCTGCGGTGCATGTGAGTATGCATGTCCATTGCAGGAGCACCCCGCGGTTCACGTCACCAGCATTGGCGAAAGCCGTTCAAGCGCCAATCAGATCCTGTTGACGAGAAAGAACGGAAAGGTCAAATCGTGAAAAATCATGCAGGGGTTGCAGTATCGCAGCAGCCTACTGCTGAGCGTGCTGGTTCTGCCGGTGTGGGATGCAAGAAGAAGTCAGTCGATCCATTTCCCGCCAGCAATACGGTCAACGGATGGAAGAAGACCGGCGAGACGCGCACCTTCAAGGCTGCCGATCTTTGGCAATACATCGATGGCGATGCAGAACGATATGTGAGCGCCGGCGTGGTAACCACGTCCACCGCGGATTACAAGTACAACGGCAGCGTCGAAGCGACGGTAGACGTGTACACGATGTCAAAGCCGAGGGCGCGAAGGCGGTCTTCGATTCGGATCCGGCGCAGGATTCCAAGTCAGCCTCGCTCGGTGATGCGGCGCGTATCTTTGGACAGAGCCTCATCTTCCGCAAAGGTCCGTACCTGGTGCGAATGGTTGCGTTCAGTCCGGCTCCCGGACTTGGGGACCTCATGGCTCTTGGACATGCAGTGGAGCGGAATCTTTAGTCGATATGCTCCGGCCGGCCTCTGCCAGCCGCCAACCTTTAGGAGGATTCGGAAGATGAGCAGCGAAAACGATACCAGCCGTAGGCAATTTTTGAAGACAGCCGCGGTCGGAGCGGCGATTCTGGGTGCGGAAGCAAAGGCATGGGCCAAGGCCGCAGCGGATTCTGGCAAAGTCAAGGTTGTAGTCGCCACCGATGACGCTCTTCGTGGCAATGGTGCGAATCCTGAAGAACAGCGCGTGGTCAAGTTTCTGGATCGGGCGATGCTCGCCTATGGCGGCAATTCCGCGGATGCCTGGAAACAGATCGTGCGTCCGGGCCAGAAGGTCAGCTCAAGGTGAACACGATTGCCGGGAAGGGCATGTCCACCCACGTCTCACTGGTGCTGGCGATCTGCGAACGCCTGCAGCAGGCGGGGATCAAGCCCGGCGACATCATCATCTGGGACCGCACCAGCCGCGAGTTGGAGAGAGCCGGCTACACCATCTCCACCGATCCAAATCGCGTGCGTTGCTTTGGCACCGACATGGCCGGGTTATGGCTACGAGGAGCAGCCACAATCATTCGGCAAAGTTTCCGCGAAGGTGTCGAAGATCCTCACGCAAAACTGCGATGTGATGATTAATCTTCCCCTGCTGAAAGACCATGAGATCGCGGGCGTGACGCTGGCCATGAAAAACATGTACGGCGTGGTCGGAACGTCCTTCGAACTCCATGGCGGCAATTGCAATCCGTATGTTGCCGACCTGAATATGCTTGCCTCCGATCCGCGAGAAGATGCGCGTGACGATTCTCGACGGCATGACTGGCCTTTACAACGGCGGCCCCAGCTTCCATCCCGAATACACGTGGCCCCACAACGGGCTGATCGTTGTCGCAGGATCGCGTGGCGCTCGATCGCACGGAGCGCAGATTATTGAGCGCAAGCGCGCGGAAAAGGGCTCAAGACACTGGCTGAGGTCAGGGCGTCCCGCGACCTATATTGCGACTGCGGCAGATGCGCAGCACAAACTGGGAACCGACGTTCCCGGAGATATTTCGCTTATCGAAGCATAGGTAAGCGGCATGCCAGAGAGCGATGTCCACCGACGATTCCAACCGAATGTTGGAGGGCAGGGAATCAGGGCTGACCCGCCGCGAGGCAATGCTGCAGATCCTGAAGCTGGGGTGCTGGTGCGGGCGTCGTTGCACTCGGAGTATGGCTGGCTGAGCGAAGCGAAAAGCCGATTCCGCCTGCAGCTCGGAAACCGTTCGCGAATCACACCATCGCGCCGATCGCGCGTTGGCCGGTGATGGTGGTGGTGAAGGGTGGCGAACCGGCGGCACTCGTTCGACGGGCAATCGCGGATCTCGGTGGCATGTCCCGGTTTGTCAGCCGTGGCGAAACGGTTCTGCTGAAGCCGAACATTGCATGGGATCGCACTCCGGAGCAGGCCGCAAATACGAACCCTGAAGTCGTTGCGGAGACCGTGAGCAATGCTGGCAGGCCGGAGCGAAACACGTGATTGTCACGGACGTCAGTTGCAACGAATCGCGCCGCTGTTTTCAGCGATCCGGTATCGCTGAGGCCGCGAAGCGTGAGGGCGCAGAGGTCATCCTGCCGGACCCGTCCCGCTTTCGCGAAGTGAATCTTGGCGGAGATGTTCTCCAGAACTGGCTGGTCTTCGAGCCGTTTCTGAATGCCGACAAGATCATCAATCTGCCCATCGCCAAGCATCATGGGCTTACTGGCGCGACGCTGGGAATGAAGAATTGGTATGGCATTCTCGGAGGCCAACGAAATCGGCTGCACCAGCAGATACCATGAAAGCCTCGCCGATCTGGCCGCGTACATGAGGCCTACGCTCACGATGATGGATGCGTATCGCGTGCTGCTGCGCAACGGCCCGACCGGCGGAAACCTGGAGGATGTCTCGCTCGGAAAAAGACGATGATCGCAGGCACCGATCCCGTGGCCTTGGACGCCTACGCAGCCAAAGCCTATTGGAACCTGGACAGCGACAAACTGCCCTACCTGAAGATGGCGAGTGACAAAGGGCTGGGTACTGTGGAGTTTGAAAAGGTCCACACCGTCTTCAGCAGCATTTGAGTGTGGCACCTGCCCGGTGGCTCCTTGGCCAGCTGATGTGAAATGCGGGTGGTCCCGCAACTTCGCCCGAACCATGGGGTTCATCCATACAAGACCGCCCGACGGAGCGCCGACGCATGCGCACAGCCTCTTCTTGTCTCACATTTCTGCTGGTTCTCTCGTTGCTTCAGGACCCGCTCCTCATCGCGTCAGCCGCTCCCGTCGCAGAAAAGACTGCGACGAAATCCGCCAAGGAATTAGATAACCGGCAGAGAGCTTTGCATGCTTTGAACAGATTGACCTTCGGTCCGCGTCCGGGAGATTTGGAGCGGGTACAGGCTATGGGAGTCGATCGCTGGATTGAGCAGCAGTTGTATCCAGAGGGCATCGATGACGGCGCATTACAAGCCCGTCTGGCCGCTTATCCAGCGATGCGCCTGAATCCGCAAGAGCTCGCGTCGCGCTTCCCGTCGCGGGCAATTATTCGAGCCGTAGCGGATGGCAAGGTAAATATCCCGCGGGATCCGGCTATCCATGCGATCTACGAAACGCAGATTGCGACGTATGAGCAGAAGCGCCAGACCAGGATG
Source organism: uncultured Acidobacteriaceae bacterium (assembly GCA_963849505.1). Classification (GTDB taxonomy): domain Bacteria; phylum Acidobacteriota; class Terriglobia; order Terriglobales; family Acidobacteriaceae; genus JANXZS01. Next base: position 221,989 of record CAWKHY010000007.1, read on the forward strand.
GAGAAGGCATTCACGACTGCCGCGGTAAACACTGTGGCTGATGTCGATTCCGATTCTGCGTCGATGCAGGCTCACGAGGAACGGCTGTATGCCGATCTCGCCGTGACCTCGAACGCTGTGCGCTCCTGCATCCAGGCGCGAAGCTCCTCCGGCAGTTCCTCAGCGGCCAGCGCCAGCTCCAGCAACCACCGCTCGCCAAGCAGCGCGCGAGACACGAGCGCGCTCGTCACGCCATGTGCGGGACGGCCTGTGGCCTCGATCTGATCACCCGCGGCGATGTCACCCTCGCGCAAGACCCGCAGGTATGCGCCGGGACGCCGGGCCGCCGCGAACCGTTTGAGGAATCGCGGGTCTCCCATCCGCAAACCGAGCTTGAAGCACGGCAGGCGCGGCTGCGCGACCTGCAGCAGCGTGCTGCCGAGCGCCCACTGCTCTCCGATCACAGCCTCCGATACCGGCAGGCCGCTGACTGTGAGGTTCTCGCCAAAGGCGCCGGGTCCGAGCGGGCGTCCGAGCTGGGCCTCCCACCATTCGGTGTCTTCGGCCGCGTAGGCGTAGACCGCCTTGTCCGGGCCGCCGTGAACGGTCCGATCGGCCTGATCGTCCCCGTCGAGGTTCACGCCGCGCACCGCCACCCGGCCTGCGACCGGGTGCTTCCAGATCGCGGTCAGGACCGTGTGGCCGTTCACCTCCACGGGGCGCGGCGTGCCGACGTTGACCGACTCGACGATGCCGCGGGCCGGCACTGCCTGGGCGCTCATCGGCGGGTCAGGTGAAGGTCGCGAGCGGAACGCCGGATTCGACGATGTAGGTCGAGAGCATCAGTCCCGTGTCCGGGCCGAGATCGAGCGCGTTGTGCGGCGTGTTCGGCGTCATTAGGAAGCCGTCGCCCTTGTGCAGGGTCAGCGTCGGCTTGCCCTCGATCCGCATCTCCACTGTGCCGGCGAGGATGTACCCGACCTCCTCGCCGGGATGCATGTGCCAGCCGGACTCGACGCCGGCCGGGATCTCGGTCAGGACCTGCACGATCTCCCGGCCGGGGATCGACGATCCGAGGTGCTGGATCTCGGTGCGCTTGAGCTTGCTCGCAAGTTCGTCGGTGGACGACATGTCAGCCTCCGTTCGGACCTTCGCCGGTGCCGAGTGCCGCGCGCAGGTGCGCGGTCGCCTGAGCGATCGCCGCGCGCGTCGCCCGCGACTCGCTCATCGCGTTCAGCAGCATGAAGTCGTGCACGACGCCGTCGTAGCGGACGGTCGTGACCGCCACGCCTGCCGCGCGCAGCTTGGCGGCGTATGCCTCACCCTCATCGCGCAGCGGGTCGACCTCGTCGACGAGCAGCAGCGTCGGAGGCAACCCCTGGAGTTGCTCGGTCGTTGCCTGGTTCGGAGAGGCGTAGATCCCGGCGCGCTCAGCCGGGTCGGTGGTGTAGGCATCCCAGAACCACTCCATAGCCTTGCGCGTGAGGTAGTAGCCCGTGGCGAACTCATCGTAGGAGTCGGTGTCCATCGCCGCGTCGGTGACCGGGTAGTACATCGACGTCTGCACGAACGTCACGTCACCGCGGTCCTTCGCCATCAGCGTGAGCGCTGCAGCCATATCACCACCGACGGACTCTCCGGCGACAGCCATGCGGCTGGCGTCCAGGCCCTTGGCGGCGCCTTCGCGGATCGCCCACTGCGCCGTGGCGTAGCCCTGCTCGATCGCGACCGGGTAGTGCGCCTCGGGCGAGTTGGGGTACTCGACGAACAGCAGCGCCGCGCGCGTCCCCACGGCAAGCTCTCGGACGAGCCGATCGTGCGTGCCGGCGTTGCCCAGGATCCAGCCCCCGCCGTGCATGTAAACGATGACCGGCAGCGGCCCGGAGCTCCCCACCGGCTTGACGATGCGGACCGGGACGTCACCGACCCCAGCCGGAACGGTGATCCACTCCTCCTCGATCGGCAGCTTCTCGATCGGCGCGGCCTGCAGGTCGTCGAGCACCTTGCGTGCCTGCGCCGGCTCGAGCTCGTAGAGGAATGGCGGGGTCGACGTCGCGTCGACGATCCCCTGGGCGGACGGCTCGAGAACGATTCGGGACTGAACGGCCATGGTTGAGCTCCTTGCTGGTGGTTGTGGGGTGGGGTGTCAGGCGGTGGCGATGGCCGGCGCCGGCTGGCGCAGGAACGCGAGCAGCTCGTGGTTGACCTCGTTGGCGTGGGTGACGCACATGACGTGGGGTCCACCGTCGATCTCGACGTAGCGGGCGTCGGGCAGTGCCGCGTGCAGGCGCCTTCCTTGCCCGTCGATCGGCAGGATCCGGTCGGCGGTGCCGTGCAGGATGAGCGTCGGGACATCGATTCGTTTGATGTCGGCGGTGAAGTCCGCCAGCCAGCCGGGCGGGCACGCCCAGGTCGCGACCGGCGATGCGTCGGCGGCGGCGTCCCACGTGCTGCGCACGGTTTCCTCGCTGATGCGCTGACCGAGGTAGTCGTCGAGGTTGAACAAGTCACCGAGGAGCCCGGTCAACCACTTGAACCGGTCCTCGAGGATCGCCTGCTGGACGGAGGCGACCGTCGCCGGGTCGGCCCCGTTGGGGTTCTCGGCGGACCTGGCGAACGAGGGTGCGAGGCTCTCGATGAACACGCAGCCCCTCAGGCGCTCGGTCCCGTGCACACCGATGTAGCGAGCGAGCTCACCGGTGCCGAGCGAGAACCCGATCAGCGTGGCCTCGCGCAGGTCCAGGCGGGTCAGCAGCTGGTCGAGGTCGGCGGCGAGCGTGTCGAAGTCGTAGCCGTCCGTGGGGCGGCTTGATCGCCCGAAGCCGCGGCGGTCATAGACGATCACGCGATGCCCGGCGTCGAGCAGCGCAGGCAGTTGCGGTTCCCAGGACCGGCTGTCCAGCGGCCAGCCGGCCAGCAACACGACCGGCGGCCCGCTTCCGTGGTCCTCGTAGTACAGCTCGATCGGCGTCGAGTTCTCCTGCCCAACGGTGACGGTGCCCATACGTGCTCCTTGCGGTTGGCCCCGGCGGGCGAGGCGTAGGCGTTGACGGCCGTCCACGATCGCAGCGTGCTACGTGTTTGTCGTCGCCTGATCGTGGGATCTTCAGCCCGCCGACCATGCGATCTTCGCCGGCTTTCAAGCCGGCCGGAGGTCAGGCGACCTGGCTCGCCTCGCGATCCTCGGCGACCACGATCCGCGTCAACTCGACACGAGAGTTGATGTTCAGCTTGGCGAACGCATGACGCAGGTGGGAGCTCACCGTGTGTGGAGAGAGGAACAGTCGATCGGCGGCGTCGCGGTTTGTGCGGCCGTCGGCGACTAGACGGACGACACGTAGCTCCGAGTCGGTGAGGCTCTGCCAACCACTGGAAGGGCGGCGGCGAGAGCGGGCCGGACGTCGCAGTCCGTGCTCGCGCAACCGGCGGGTCACCCGTCGCGCGTCCTCGCCGGCTTCGCAGTCGAGGTAGGTGTCGAGCGCCGCAGTGAGCTGGGTGATCGCGTCGCCCTGGAAGCCCTCGCGCCCGAGCGCCAGGCCGGCGTCCTCGCAGGCAGCCGCGTACAGCAGGGGCCGCTGACTCGACCGCAGCTGACGCGTAACGTCCACGAGCCCTGCGCTGTCATCCTCGGCAAGGCTGCGCGTGTGCGCGGCGACCGCGGTGACCAGCGGCGCCCCGTCGTTCTTGCGGGCAAACGACTCGGCCGCGTCGACCGCGCGAGCGGCGAGCGCCCGGTCCCCCGCCGCGAGCGCGATCCGGGCGACCGCCGGTGGGTGCGCCGCGTCGCCTGGCAGGAACGGCGACGCGTACGGGGGATACTCGCCCCGCAATCGCCTCGCCGCATCGCCGGGATCGTCTCGCATGACCGCGGCGAGCGCGAGGATCCATTCGCCGTAGCGCTTGACCAGCGGGGTGCTGTCCGTCGGCATCCGCCGGGCCACGTCGACGACAGCTTTCAACAGCTTCCGATCGCCAGTTCGCGTCGCGACCTCGGCGAGCGCCACAACGCCCGCCATCGCGGTGAAATTGGCTGCGGCGGCCTCCTTGAAGATCGTCTCGTAGGACTCCGCCTCGGCGCGCGCGTCCGCCAGACGGCCGGCCGCGAGCCGCAACAGGCTCCCGTACTGCGCCCAGCTCTCCAACAGATAGGCGTTGTGATCGCGTCGACCGCGTGCCACACCGTCGTCCAGCAACCGAAACGCATCATCAAGCCGCCCGACGTGAACCAGGGCGTTGGCGTAGTGGAAACCAACGAGATGGACGTACGACTCCCGTCCTGATACCCCCTTCAACGACGGCAGCGCCTCGATCCGTCGTGCCGCGCTGCCGAACGCACCGCTAGTCCCATCCACGCACGCGAGCCCGACCGTGGCGATCACTCGCGCCTCCAGATCGCCCACGTCCAGGGCCTCCTGCATCGCGACCTCGCCGACGGACGCCGCCTCGTTGCTCTGCGCGGTCACGGACAGGTTGTAGGTCAGCCAGCCAAGGTGTCGAGCACGCACCGCAGGCGTCAGCCCACCCAGCTCCAGCGCACGCCGATTGTCCTCGGTCCGCGCCATCAGCGACCGCCTCAGCTCGCCCGACAACGCGAGACGCACCTCGGCCTCCTGATCGGCCGGCAGCGTGCCCGCGAGCTCGCGAGCGCCAAGTGCATTCGCGGCGTCCGATCGCAGCGCCGCGCTCAGTAGAACCACCGTCTGAGCGACCAGCGGGCCACGACCCTCATCGCCAGGCGCCATCAGCTCGAGCGCTCGAACGCTCAAGTCCGCAGCGGCATCCGCGTCTGACGCGGCGACACTACGCGCCGCCTCGCTCAGTTTCTCGATCGCCTCACGATCGCCCGGCTCCGCACCGTCCGCCAGCTGCTCGGCAACCTCGACCGCCGCCGCGCCGCCCTCCAGCAGCACGGTCGCCGCCTCGCGCTGCAACGCCCGCCGTAGCGAACCGGGCAACGTCTCCCGGACGGCCTGGCGCAACAGGCTGTGACGAAAGCTGAGCCGATCACCGGCCTCGATCAGGAAATCCCTCCGCATCCCCTCATCGACAGCCGCGACGATTGCCGACGGCCGACGCTGCAGCATCGCTGCAAGCTGCCCCGCCGAGAAACGCGGACCCAGCACCGATGCGACGCGGATCGCTTGCGCCGCATCACCCGACAGACGATCAAGCCGGTCGCGCATCGAGTCAGTCAACCGACGCGGCAAAACTTGTCCCACCACCTCCGCCCGCCCATGCTCGACTCGCAGCCGGTCCTCCTCCTTCAAACCCTCAAGCAACTCAACCAACAAGAACGGGACGCCCGAAGCCCCCGCCGCCACCGCCAACAGACCAGGCGCAGGTTCGGCACCCACGGTATCGGCAACCACCGCCGCCACCGCCTGCTCAGACAGTGGTGGGACCCGCAGACGACGGGCCCCGCCCCGCTCAAGCCGAGCCATCGACTCGCGGACCCGGGCTCTACCTTCGTCGTCGCGCCTGGCGAGCACCCAAAGGATCGGAGACCCCACCAACCGCGCGGGCAACGCAGTAAGCGCCCCCAGCGTGCCGCTGTCGGCCCAATGGAGATCATCGAGAACCAACACCAGCGGCCGCTCGAGCGCCGCAGCTTCAAGCGCACCCTGGAGCTCATGAACCATCCAATACGGCTGCTCGCCAAGCAGCCGCGCGGACTCGCGCTCCCCGATCGGAGGATCACTCCCCAGCGTCGCGTCAAGCAGCGGCGCGAACGGGACGGCCTCGCGGCTCTCCGACGCATCACCGAACAACGCACGCACCCCCATCCGGCCGGCCATGACGCGCGCCTCCGCCAGCAGACTGCTCTTGCCAATCCCCGCCGGACCTTCGACAACCAGCATGCCCGCTCCGCCACGCGCCACGCCAGACAGACACTCGCCGAGGACCGCCAGCTCACCCTCCCGGCCACGCAAGACACCTCCCAGCGCAGGCCGCCCAGCCGACGACTCCGTCATCTGTCCACCCCGGTCCAAGGCACGAGAATCCCTGGCGATCAGGGTACCCACCGGTCAGCGCCGGTCAAGGACCCCACCAACTTAATCACAGTCAGCCATCCGGACTGCACTGACGGCTGAGAAGCGCGATAGCCATGATCACCCCACGCCAACGCAGACGCAGAGCCCAGCCTCGCGTCCGACGCCGGACCTGCTCGTCGCGACAAACGCGCACGCTGCTCACCCAGGACCGGATCGGGCCGGCCATTGC
>CAWKHY010000008.1:0-171672 GCA_963849505.1 uncultured Acidobacteriaceae bacterium
GTTGCCGCGTACCCCACGATTCCGTTGAACGATGCGCAGAGATGGGGCGCAGATGTGGATCGCGCGAAGCTGGAGTGGGCAGCTTCGACCCATTGGCTGGTTGGGGGCGGCTACAGCGGGGGAATCTGCGGGGATAGTTCGTGGCACAGCAATCCCTTCATTACAGCGACGCGGCGGACGCGAGCCGGCAATGTGGAGTTCTGGCTCCAGCGGATTACCGGCGGAGCCCAGGTGCAGGTGAGATATGTGCTGGTTAAGAGCCGGCGCTGAAGGATTGACCCACGAGCCGCAAGCTCTTCTACATGCGCAGTGCTGCTTCGCATCAATGGGCTTCACAGTTTCGGCTGCTGAGTCAGGGTGAATGATTGCGTCGGCGCTGCTCAGGCATTGCGAAATGCGCGTCAATAGGTCGGTGGGATGCACGGGCTTGTTCAGCAGGGTGAAGTGGTGCCCGGCAAGGCGCGCTTCGTCAAGCAGATCGACTGTGGCGGCCTGTCCTGAGAACAAGAGGACTTTGCATGCTGGGAAGGCCCGAGTCATGGTGATGGCCAGATCGACGCCATTCATACCGGGCATCATGACATCGGAGATCATCAGATCCGGGGGCGTGGTGATGGCCAGTTCCAGCGCATGCGCTGCGTTGTATGCGGGCATGGTTGAGAAGCCGCTGCGAGAGAGGATCATGGACAAGGTGTCAGCGATGACTTGCTCGTCATCAACGACCAGCACTACCGGTCGATGATTTTCTTGCAGAAGACCTATGTCGTCTTTCGGCACTTCGGCCAGGGGAATGATTTCGAACCGAATTTTGCGAGTCATGGAATACCACCTCTAATTTCAGTTAGAAGCCCATTTTTCTTATACGGATTAACTCTTTTAAATCAATGGTTTAATTGAAAACTTAAGGTCTTTTGAGTGTCGGATTAAGATCGGGCTTGACACAGGGTAGGGGAATATCTGATTATTTTTACGTTGTGACGGCGTTTGCGTCAATTTAGCGTTACGCGAGATTAGGCAGTAGGAGGTAAGTCCTCATGGCGAGCAATGGAGAAAGCATTGCAGGTCCGGGGATGTTTGAGTCGGTGTCCCAGGTCGACGTTCCCAAGGGCCGGGATGGTAAGCACAAAGACATCGTTACCCAGTTGTTGAGTGAGATCGCAAAACTTTGTTCGGGAGCCGCATTGAAGATCCCGCTTTCTCAACTTCCAGACACTAAGGAAAACATTCGGTCTGCGTTGAGCCGTGCGGCGCGTCTGCAGCATATTAAGCTGGCCACGTCGAGCCGTGGGGAGTTTCTGTATGTGTGGAAGACGGACAAGGATGAAGCGGATTAATTGCCGGGCAGTCCTTTGGCGCCACTTGTTCCCTGTCGCTTCGCCCACGAAATTTCAGCTTTGACATACGAGCCTATTCCTGTGAGCTGGAATAGGCTCGGCGTATGTTTGCCGAACTCTGTTTCAAATACGTGATGAGGTCCCGGCGTTCCTGGGGTTTGGAAACCAGGAAGTCCATGTCGTTGCCCGGGATGAAGGCATCAGGATCGGTAAGCCATCTGTCCAGCGACTGATCGTCCCAAACAATCTGCGCTTTCTTGAGCGCCGCTGAGTAAGCAAAGCCCGGCGCCGTGCCGGAGGTTCGCCCGTAGACATGCTGCAGTTGCGGCCCCTCGTGGTTCAGGGTCAGCTCATGGCATCCGGTGCATCGCTTTTCAAAGAGCTCTCCGCCCTGCGCGGCGTCGCCCTCGCCCGCAACCAGGGCGTCTACCTGCATTGCCTGCGAGCCACGTGCCCACTGGCTGAGGATCTCCCCGTCGGTGTCATCGACTCGCGCGCTCCAGTGAATAATCCGATACTGCGGCGGCGCCATCCTATGAGACCTTGTCTGCTGCACCATCATGGCCGCAAGCGCTCGCCGTTGGTCGGCGACGTAGGTGTTCCACAAAGAAAGGTTCATCGCTTTCCTCGCCTCGACGATGTCCCGCTCCATCAGCCAGGACATCGGGGCGAAGCGGCCGTAGAACGGCGCGTGCGTCTGCGCCGAGTGGCAGTCGGCACACTTTGCCGTGAGGATTCCGCGCACGTCGGGCGGGATGGAGCCGGAATCCGCGATTGGCGCTTGCGCGGCGCTCGCCGTGTACAGGCCCGCGTTCCCAAACGGGTGTACGCGAGCCAGCAGCAGCAAGGCCGCCAACGCAAAACGCAGAAATGGATCCGACCCCCCGGACCGACTTCATGCCTTGCCCTCCAGCGAGGAATCGATGATTGCCAGCGGGCCGCGTCTGCCGGTGTACTTGACTTCGGTAACGCCAGTACGCTCGACAGCTTCCCGGCGGGGACAACCATGGGTCCTGCGCTCGGAGCTTTGCCTGGCGCGGGTTGCGGGAATGCGGTCGAGGTTGCGGTGTGGAACGAGACGTTGCCCTCGACCTTCTGCACGACCTGATGGATGTGCCCGTTCAGCACGGTGACTGACCCGAAACGCTTGAGATACGAGAGGGCTTCGGCTCCGTCTTGCGTGCCCCAGCCCCAGTCGGGATAGACCATCCACAGCGGAATGTGGGCGAAGACGACGATGGGCGTGGAGGCCGAGAGGCGCCTAGATCGTTCTTGAGCCACGCAAGCTGGTCGGCACCGAGCAGGCCGAGCTTGTCGATCTGCTGGGAGTTGTTGAGACCGATGAAGTGGACGCCCTTGTGAGTGAAGCTGTACCAGCCCGTGCCCTTCGTGCCTTTGCCGAAGCGTTCGAGATAGAGCGCGCCGTCGTCGGAGGCGGTATCGTGCTCGCCGGGGACATAGAACGTCTCTCCAGCGTTGGCGCTCTTGACGATCTGCTGGGCGGTGTCGAACTCGGCGGGCTTGGACGAGTGGGTGATGTCGCCGGTGTGGAGCAGCAGGTCGTGATCGCCGGGCAGCGCGTTGATCTTGTCGATGGCCAGCTTCAGGGTTCCGGTAACGTCCTGATTGGCCGCCTTGTTGAAGCCGATGTGGCTGTCGCTGATCTGGACGAAGCTGAACTCCGCTGCGCCTTTGGGTCGGGCAGACTGGCCACCCGTTGCGGCGATGAGCCGGGAGGTGGGTACGCCACCAGCCATCGTCCACACGAGGCCGGCTCCGGCCCAGGCCATGCAGCTGAGGAAGTTGCGGCGGTCGATGCCGTCAGTGATGGGGCCTGCTTCGTCGCGGTCAGCAATGGGTTGAAGCCCTTCTGACGCTGTTGTGCTTTGGCGAGTGTCGTTCATTGGGTGAATTCCTCTAGCTATGCCAACTGGCGGCCTGGCGCTTTATTCCCATGGGAAATGGAATAAATTTGCAGCAGGCCAGTTTTCATCTGTGTAGGGAGAGAGCGGCCGCGCTCAATGACGCTACTGCCGTGGAAGTGGAAAGATCGCGAGAGCCGTCCCCAAGCACCCGGATTTGAGGAGCTCGCGATGCCGTTGCTTCCGTCGCTCTATAACGTCGCGCGATGGCTGGCCCGTGATCCGACCGACGCAGAGGACCTGGTGCAGGAGACGTTCCTGAAAGCGCTTCGCGGATTTTCTTCGTTTGAACCGGGGACAAATTTCAAGGCGTGGATCTTTCGCATCCTGAGAAACACGTATCTCACTTCGCGCACGGGCCTCGCGGCGACGCGAACTGTTTCCTTGGATGAACAGATGGAAGGGCGGGACGATCCAGGAGGAGGCGGACATGTCGAAGCAGTCATCGATCGGCAGACTCCGGAGATTAACCTCGTGCGCCTTGCCGACCGGGCCGCGCTCCAGGCGGCGATGGAGGAACTTCCTCCACCGCTGCTCGAAGTAGTGCTGCTCTGCGATCTCGAAGAGATGAAGTATAAGGAGATTGCCGCGGTGCTCAACGTGCCCATTGGCACAGTGATGTCGCGCGTCGCGCGAGGGCGCGCGGCCTTGCGGCGAACGCTTCAGGGCGGAGCGATGGCTCCGAGGGAGGTGCGCTCATGACAAACCATCTCTCTCCTGAGATTCTCGCCGCGCTCGCGGACAGGGAGCTTCAGCCCCAGGAACTCGCCGCTGCACAGGAGCATCTTGCCGGGTGCGGAATATGCACCAGCAATGCGCTGGCTCAGGCTCTACTTAAGTCTGCGACTGCCAGGGCCGGGCAACGATTTGCGACTCCGGCGGATTTGACCGCGCGCCTTTCACGCCAGATTGCGCAGGAAGCGGCCAAGGCGCAGGGTACGCCATCTGTTCCCACGCCGCTCCGTGAGCGGATTTGCTGCATTGGGTTGGGCTATGGCCGCACTCCTGCTGGTCGCGGACGCTGTCGGGGAGCTGGTTCGTGATGGAAAGAAACACTCGACAGAAGACGGCCCTGGCTTCAGCCAACAACGCGCTGGTCTCTGAAGTCTTTGATCAGCATGTGGCTGCGCTTGCAGCCTCAGGACCACCGCAGGTGGTTTCGTCCGACAACCACACCGTCAAGCCGTGGTTTCAGGGCAAGCTGCCGTTTGCTTTCAATCTTCCGGAGAGGCTTCCTGACGGGATGGTCCTCGACGGGGCGAACCTCACCTACGTCCGCAACCAGCCGGCTGCACAATTGCTCTTCAGTATTGGAGGGCACCGGGTCTCGGTCTTTCTCCTGCAAGATGCGGCGGTTGAGGCGAATGAGTTGGTGGCAGAACGCTCGGGATTCATGTGATGGACTTCAGCACGAATGATCTTGAAGGGGTGGCGGTGAGCAACATGGATCCGGCGCGCCTGGCTGGTTTGGTGGGTGCGATCCAGCTCACACAAACTAAAAAATCACGATGTTTTCAACCTTGAAGCTGTTTTGGATGGCGCTAAGGGCGATGAAGGAATGCCGATGATTATAAGAATGGCGACGCCGATGAGTTCTCCACGAGCAACCATGTGGCGGCATGCCTGGGGTTACCCCCATTAAGCGCGGCATGAGCGAAACTCGACCATGCCGTGAAGGCGATTGCACTGCGACTCGCCCAACAGATTGCGATACGCCCAAGTCGGAGAAAATTGCCACGTGACGTAGAGGCTGAACATAGTGGAGAAAGCGGATCTTGCCGGATAAAGAAGGAAATCATCGGATAACCCAACAAGACAAAGAGCACTCCCACGACCGCCAGCACAATTTTCAAAGCTAATTCAGGCTTCATGATATGCACCGACTCTTCGAGCATGATTTCGCCAGCTACCAGTGCGAGTGTTCTCCAGGAGAAGCGCCTGCTCCCGGGAGTGGGAACAGGCGCTTGGTGATGGATCAGCCCAGGCTTGTAAATGCCCGGCTGCTTGACGGGCTGACCCACACTCCGTCAGGTGGTGGCACCCCAGCTGGATCTGGACGTTCGGGGTTGGGCTCTGCGCCGGGGGATATCAGGGCCCGAAGCGCTCGATCATGCCGATCAAGACGATATCATGGGTGGGGTCGAGCCCCAGAACCAGTGTCCCAGCAGACTTGGTTACCAGAAGAAGGAGTTCCCCCTTTACCATCGAGAAGTCTCCCCTTCGGCGGGATCGAAAGCGGCGGGCAACGTAGCCGTAGCCAAAGCCAGGACACATTGCTGATCGCCGATGCTGAAGGCGCCGGTGAGCAGCTCGGCTGGCGGATGGTTGGAACCCATAAGCTTGACGGAACTGGGCGCGCGATGCGCTTGCCGTCGAGTTCGCCACCGTTGGCGAGCATGGCCGCGAAACGGTAGTAGTCTTCGGCGGTCGAAACCGTTCCGCCGCCACCGGAGGGCATGGTGGGTTGCTCATCGTAGCTGCGGCCTGCCGGGCCTCCATCGTTTGGGCTGGCTTCCATCTCACCCTTGGCGTTGTTGCGATACGCGGTAACGAAGCGGCTGCGCTTGTCCGCAGGCACGTAGAAGCCGGCGTCGCGCATGCCGAGGGGAAGGTAGATGTGGTCGCGCATGAAGTCAGGAAGCGACTGGCCGGAGAGCTTCTCGACGATGTATCCCTGAATGTCCATGGAGGCGGAATAGACCCATGCCTTACCGGGCTGATAGAGGAGCGGGAGCTGCGAGATCTTCACGATGAACTCATGGAGATCCTTTGAGCCAAAGATATTTGCATCGCGATACATCTTGTCGACGGGAGTGTCTCCGAAGAAGCCGTAGGAGAATCCGGCGGTGTGCGTCATGAGCTCGCGCATGGTGGGTGCATGATCAGGATCGGTGAGAAGGATCTGCCCATTGGGGCCGACGCCCTTGTAGACCTTGAGGTTCGCAGAATTCGGGGATGTACTTGGAGATGGGATCGTTGGGGAGCCATTTGCCCTGCTCATAGAGAATCATCATGGCGACGCCGGTGACGGGCTTGGTCATGGAGAAGTCGCGGAAGATGGCGTCCTTGGTCATGGGCGCGCCGCTAGCTATGTCTTTGTAGCCGTAGGTGCGGTAGTCCACGATCTTGCCGTGGCGCGCGAGGATGGTGACTGCGCCAGCGAGTGTTTTCTTGTCGACGGTGCTCTGCATGAGCGCGTGAAGATTTTCGAGGCGCTCGGAGGAGAAGCCTACCGACTCCGGCTTGACGACGGTGAGGTCTACGGAATGATCTGCCGGATGCGGGCTTTGGGGTGCAGCTTTGGATTGCTGCGAAAGGGCGGGAAGCAGGCCAAGGCTGAAGGCAATGACAGCGGCGGCTGTCCGCAGGGGAAATGCACGGAAACTGAAGCTCATCAATTCTCTCCACGGCCCGCACGTTTCGGTTGCAGGAGTTCAAGACATCGCAGGGCGGACCGGAATCTCGCACCCTTTATAGCAGAGAAGACGGAAGATATCGGGAGAGGATTGCCGAGCGGGTGCTAGGTGCGGATGAGGTTGAGGAAGTGCCCGGTGGTGAGTTGGGAGCCGGGGAAGGTGAGGTTGAGGTTTTTCGCGCCGAGGGTGCGATAGGAGGCCTCTGCGAGCACCTGGCGGAAGTCTGTAGTGATGGCGAGGTCGCGGCCCTCGTAGAGATTTTCTTGCGCGAGCCCGGGCCATTTGCCATAGATCTTTCCGCCGCGCACCGGGCCTCCGAGTACGAACATTACATTGGCGTGGCCGTGATCTGTGCCGGCGGTGCCGTTCTGGCGGACAGTGCGTCCGAATTCCGACATGGTAACGAGGACGATATCGTTTGCCTGGTCGCCCATATCAATCCAGAAGGCGGCGATGCCCTCGCTGAAATCCTTAAGGCGGGCGGCGAGTTGCCCGGTGGAGTTGCCCTGATTGTGGTGTGTATCCCAGCCGCCGATGTCGGCGAAGGCGGCTTCGACCCCGAGGTTCGCCTTGAGAAGCTGCGCCACCTGGCGGAGGCTGCTGCCGAATGCGCCGTTGGGATAGTTTGCTCCGGGGGCAGGCGTGTAGTGGGCGGGGTCAGTGGCCTTGAGCATCTTGACCGCGTCGAAGGTCTCCGCCCCGGCGCCGTGCAGCAGGGTGTCTCCCGAGTGCGCATACATTGCTTCGAAGGTGCTGCTGATGGCGGCGCTGTTGGGATTGCGGCCGGCAACGTTGAAGTCCTGCACATTGTTGATGGCGACGGCGGGGATTTTACCTTGCAGGGTGCGCGGAATCTGCGCTCCGAGAGCGACCGCGCGAAAGGCAGTGGATGGCTGATGGCGAGCTATGTCTTCCGCCTGCAGAGCGCGATTGAGCCAGCCATCGGAGGTGGATTTGACGCCGGGAGTGCCGCTCTCCATGTAGTCCTGTGCGTCGAAGTGGGAGCGCGTGGTGTCGGGTGATCCCGCGGCGTGAATGATGGCGAGGTGGCCCTGATCCCACAGCGGCTTGAGGGGCTGCATGGCCGGATGCAGGCCGAAGAATCCGTCGAGATCGATGACCTCATTTTTCTGGATGGCGATGGTGGGGCGCATAGCGTAGTAGTCCGGCTCGCCGTAGGGCACGACGATGTTGAGGCCGTCGGCGGCTCCCCGTTGGAAGAGGACTACCAGCTTCTTACCCTGGGCCTGCGCGGTGGTGGCCTGGGCCAGTACGGAGCGCGTGAGGAAGGCGGGGATGGCGGCGGTGCCGATGACGGCCATGGCTCCATCCTTCATAAATGCTCGACGCGTGACCGCCATGGATTGGCCTCATGTATCGCGAGGGTGGGCGAAGTGCAGCCGCTATGGGATCAGAACCGGTTTCGCCGGTAAAGTTGCGCAGCGGATAGAATTTCGCGGGCGCTCTAGAGAACCTTGTCCACACGAGGGATGCGGAGGCAAGCCTTCACGGTGAGCCAGCTAAGCAGCGTTGTTGCGAGAAAGACGAAGAGGAATTTGATCTGGGCGGGGAGATCTCGGTTGAGCATCAGGCGCTGCGTCCAGGTGATGAAGACATAGTGGACCAGGTACATGCCGTAGGCGCATCTGCTGAGTGAGTTCATCCACGGTCGCGATTTCAATTGGATACCGCGGAATAGCGCGAGGAAGCCGAAGCAACTTGCCACGCAGCTGACGACCCAGAGGATGGCTTCAAGAGCGCCTCGGCCGTAGGACGAAAGCTGATGAAGCAGCGACCAGTGTGGGATGAATATCAGGACGTTGTAAGCAAGGATGGTGCGGAATATCCAGAGTGGCCAATGCCGCGCCAGGAGGCCGTCGCGCGAAAGAAGCCCGCTGCTGTAGTCCGGTGATCCCACGAGAAATCCAAAGACAAACCACAGGGCGTAGAGGCCGATGCGGGAGATTTGGAAAGCGAAGGGCGAGGTGAACAAGACTGTCCACGTTCCAAATCCATAGCGCGCAAGCAGCGGCAGATAGACGAGGGCGGAAAGCAGGAACATCCCGCTGAAGGCGGCAAAGGAATGGTTGCGCAGGCTTTGCATGAAGCGCTGTGCGTATGGCAGCCATCGATGGAATGGGGCGATGGCGAGCGCGAGCAGCACATCGAAAAGAAGCAGCACCCATATGAACCACGGCGGCCCGACAGCGAAGCCAGCCGAAGCAAGGTGCTTGTAGAAATCCAGAAAGCCATGGTTTTGATCGCTGAGCTGCCACGAAGCGTAGTAGGCAATCGGCATCAGGAATACGACGGCGAAGGCGAAGGGCAGCCCCAGCCGCAGGAAACGGTCGCGGATGAATTGCAGGGTGCCGTGCCTGCGCAACGCCGGATACACGAAGAGTCCGGAGACGAAGAACATCAACGACATGAAGAATACGTCGTTGAAATTTTCGGCGTAGTTGAAGAAGGCCCAACGAGCGCTGTCGACCACGGGGGCCGTGGAGCGGAAGGGATTCTGCTTATCGAAGTGGGCCCAGGTTGTATAGGCGAGAGAGCTGTGATGCGCGAGGACCATCAGCGTAAGAGTGGTGCGCAGATAGTCGATGGAAAGATCGCGCGTCCGCGGGCGTTTGCTTAGGTCTTCGCTGTGGCTTGGTGAGGCAATGCTGCTCACGCATTCCCCTCGCTGGAATTCATCTCTGACGGCTGCACCCTGCGGCTCATCCGGGCGCCGCCTGTAATTCTACTCTGCCGATGGTCGGGAGTATTTATTGGGGAGGTCATGCCCGCACAGGTTTTGATGTTGCGCTCATGTGAATTTCCGAGGGGGTGTGTCGGGTCGCAGAATTTTCATTCAGCAGCAACAGCGCGTTCATTTTCGGCTACTAGAGTCCCCTGCAGTCCGGCCCTGCGCGGAGGTAAGGAAGCAGGTCGGATATTGCTGCATACAAAGGTGATTTCTCTATGCTGAAACAGCTTGCGACCACCGCTCTTTCCCTGACCCTGCTTGCGGGCACTGCTCCCGCAGAAGAGGGCCGCGTGCCGAAAGGCGTTCCCCGCCTGGATCATGTGTTCGTGATCATGATGGAGAATCACGGCTACAAACAACTGATCGGCAATCCGAATGCGCCGTATATCAACAGTCTTGCGAAGTCGGCAAACATGTCGACGAATTACTTTGCTATCGCGCATCCCAGCCTTACGAACTACCTCGAAGTAGTGGGAGGCTCGAATTTCGGGATCCAGACCGACAACTATCCTGACTGGCACAGCACATCCTGTAGCCCCAACCTGGCGACGGGAAAGGTTGCCACTGACAATCCATCGAGCCCGTTGATCTGCCCAATCGCAGGCACGGGAACAGAGGCGTTCACTCCGGCGATCGACCTGACGAACGAGACCACCGGACTGCCGGGAGAGATCAACATCGACGGCAAGCAGTCGATTCCCGCGCGCAAGGATATCACCGGCATCACCATCGGGGATCAGTTGGTGAAGGCCGGTTTCTATTGGAAGAGCTACCAGGAGAGCCTGCCACCTACTGGAGCGGATTTGGTCAACGTAAGCGACGGCTTCTTTACCAACCTCACCGACTTCAGCAAGATCACGCCTGTGCTGAATCCGCCGCTCACCTCGGCTGACCTGGTGTATCTGTACGCGGTGAAGCACAATCCGTTTGCATACTTCGCCAGCGTGCAGGATGGCACGGATGTGCGGAACAGCTTGCAGAACATGGTTGGATTCGGCGGCCCGCACGGGCTGTTTGCCGACCTGGGCGACGGTAAGGCTCCTACGCTGGCCTTCATTGCGCCGAACCAATGCAACGATCAGCACGGCCGCGGGAATGCCGGAGCATTCTGCAACTACGATCCTAATGACGATGGCACGCAGGCGGGCTTGAATCCTGCGCTGATGTACCAGGGCGACGTTACGGTGCGCAACCTGGTGGTAGCGATCAAGGCCTCGCCGGTGTGGAAGCAGGGCCGCAGCGCCATCGTTGTCGTGTGGGACGAGAATGACTACAGCATCTCTCCCACGATCAACCAGGTGCTGTTGATTGTGGACACCAACTACGGTGTGCACGGTGTGCGCAGCAACCATCGCTACACTCACTACTCGCTGACCAAGACGCTGGACGCTGCCTTCGGCCTAAGCTGCTTGAATCATGCTTGCGACGAAGATGTGGATGTGATGTCGGACTTGTTTGCTGAAAAACAATAAGCTGCTCTGCGGAAAGGGCGCCCCTGCGATATGCTGGGCGCCCTTTGTGTTTCTGCGTGGCAATGGCTGCTAGTAGTGCTTAAGCGAGAGCATGGCCTGATAGAGGTCTTCAGGTTGCGGGAGGATAGCGTCTTCGAGGATCGGCTGGTAGGCGACGAATGTGTCCATGGCGGCGACGCGTTTTACGGGAGCGTCGAGATACTCGAAGAGTTCTTCGCCGATGCGTGCTGCGATCTCAGCGCCGTAGCCCCAGCTCAGCATGTCTTCGTAGGCGACGATGGCGCGGCTGGTCTTCTTGACGGATGTGGCGATCGCTTCCCAGTCATAGGGATTGAGGGTGCGCAGGTCGATGACTTCGACCTCGATGCCGTCGGTGCGGTGGGCTTTGAGGGCGGCCTGCAGCGCACGGGGAACGACTGCGCCGTAGGTGATGAGGGTGACGTCAGTGCCGGGGCGGACGATGCCCGCCTTGCCAAAGGGAATGGTGTAGTCCGGTCCGGGATAGACGGCGCGTCCGTAGGTCTCGCGGTAGAGGCGTTTGTGCTCCAGGAAGATTACGGGGTCGTCGCAACGGATGGCCGTCCGCAGCAGGCCGCAAGCGTCGAGGGCATTGGATGGAAAGACGACGCGCAGTCCCGGCGTATGAGTGAAGATGCTTTCGCCGGACTGCGAGTGATAGATGGAGCCTCCGGTGAGATAGCCGCCAATAGCGACGCGCACGACTGCCGGCGAGGAAAAGGTGCCGTTGGAGCGCCAGCGCATCAAGCTCATCTCGTTGCGTAACTGGTGGACCGCAGGCCAGATGTAGTCGAAGAACTGGACCTCGACTACGGGCTTCATTCCACGCACGCCGTAGCCTACTGCCCGGCCTACGATGGCGGCCTCGGCGAGGGGAGAATTGAAGACGCGGTCGGCGCCGAATTCGCACTGCAAACCTGAGGTGAGCTTGAAGACTCCGCCCTTACCCTTGGCTCCATCTTTGAGCGCATCTTCGCGGCTGCAATCGGCGACGTCTTCGCCGTAGATGATGATGCGCGGATCGCGGCGCATCTCATCGCGCAAGCAAAGCGTGATGAGGTCGGCCATGGTGCGCTCGTGTGTGTCGTCGGTGGTGGCAGGCTCGACGATCAATTCCGGGCGACGGGGATCCCAGTCTTCTGAGTAGATGTGACGCGGGATGGAGGCAATCTCGGGCAGGGGCGCGTGAATGGCGCGCTCGGCTGCCAGGCGGACCTCTTCATCGACTTCATGCTCAAGCTTTTCGATTCCCTCGGCGTCGAGGATGCCTTCGCGCAGCAGGCGCATCTGCATCTTGGGCAGCGGATCGCGCATCGCGTCGGCTTCGATCTCGGCCTTGCTGCGATAGGCGCGCTCGTCGTCGGAGAGCGAATGCGAGTAGGGCCGGGTAACGTGGCCATGCACGAAGGAGGGTCCCTTGCCGGAGCGGCAATGCTCCACTGCGCGGCACATGGCTTCGTAGGAGGCGATGGGGTCGGTGCCGTCCACCTCTTCAAAATGGAAGTTGGGGAAAGGCGCGAGCAGACGGGATATGTTGCCGCCGGGGGTATTCACTTCGACAGGAACAGAGATGGCGTAGCCGTTGTCCTCGACCACGAAGAGGACGGGAAGCTTGAGGTTGGAGGCGCTGCTGATAGCCTCCCAGAACTCGCCCTGGCTGGTAGCGCCTTCACCGAGGGAAACGTAGACGACCTCGTCTCCGTGGAAGGCGACGTCGTGGAAGGCGCGATAGTCGGCTGATCCTGCGGGCTTCTCTGCAGCCTCGGGGCGCCGGGCGAAATAGCGACCCGCTTCAGCGCATCCGACGGCGTGCAGGCATTGGGTGGCGGTGGAGGAGGACGGAGAGACGATGTGGAGCTTCCGGCTGGTCCAGTGGGAGGGCATCTGGCGGCCACCGCTCGCGGGATCGTCCACCGAGCCCACGGCCTGGAGAAACTGCTCCTCTGGAGTATTTCCCAGGGTGAGACAGAGAGCGCGATCGCGGTAGTAGGGGAAAAACCAGTCGTAAGCCGGCTTCATGGCCATGCCGGCAGCGACGAGGAGTGCTTCGTGACCGGCGCCGGAGATCTGGAAGTAGATCTTCTGCTGGCGCTTGAGCATGATCTCGCGGTCGTCCACGCGGCGCGAGAGGTACATAAAGCGATACATCTGAATCATTTGCTGCGGGCTTAGATGAGCCTCCGCCTTGTTTTTCGTTCCTTCGGCCGTGGACCCCGCTGCTCGAGCCATTACTCTCCTTTAGTGACCGCCCCTGTCCTGCGTTTTGAACCCGGGATCATTGCAAATTGTAACAATAACCGGGGCGTGGAAGAACCGGAGAGCCTGTTTTATACGCCATCCCACTTCCCCACCGCAGTTTGATGCAGCAAAGGCTCTAGAAGGCCTTCATCTTCTCGCGAACGCTCTTGGCCAGCTTCTCAATTTCATCAGCCTTTTGAGCGCTGGCGGCGGTGGTTTCCGCCGGCTTGGGTCCGTTTACATCCGATCGCAATTCCGTCGCCAGGCGCACAAGTTTGTCTGTATCTGAGACCAGCTGCTTTTGGCGTTGCAGATTGAGGGCCTTTCTTTGCTTCCTTGCCATCTGGATGGCCGACTCATCGTTGATATTCATGTCGTCGGGCTCAGGAAGGTGCGAAACACGGGAACCCGTTCTTGGATCAGAGGTCTGAGCCGTCATGCTTAAAGAAGGGCCGCGAGCTACCGCGCCCAGCAGGATACAGAGGCACAACCTTTTGGCGCGGCGTCGCATAGTTCATTATAGAAACATTGCTGCATTCCCGGGGTGTCTTCAATCTTTATGCAGAACATGCTTTTCGTCCTACCGCAGTCTGCGCAGTTCCTGACCCGTATATGGGACAAATGGCTCGACGATGGCGCCGATTTCGTTCATACGGCACTCCCGAAGCTGATCGTCATCGGCGTGGGTTCCTGGATCCTGATCCGCCTGTTGAATGCCGGTACCAAACGGCTGATCTCGGTTGCGGTGTCTCATGAGGGCAACACTCCTCGAATTGCTCAGCTGCGAACACTGGCCTCAGTGGTTCGCGGCACGGGCATCGGAATTATCGCTTTTGTGGCAGCGCTGGAGATACTTCCGCTATTGGGGGTGGATCTGAAGCCCCTGCTGGCCTCTGCCGGCGTGGCCGGAGTAGCACTCGGCCTGGCAGCGCAGACCATTGTGAAAGACGTGCTGAACGGCATTCTGCTGGTGGTGGAAGATCAGTTCCAGGTGGGCGACGTGGTGACGCTCGCGGGCATTACGGGGACGGTGGAGGAATTTACGCTGCGGCGGACAACGGTGCGCGGCTTTGACGGCACGCTGTATACCATCCCAAACTCGCAGATTACCAACGTGGCGAATCAGAGCCGCGACTACTCGGTAACGACGCTGATGATCTCAGTGGACTTCTCCGCTAATCCCGACGACGTTGTCGCGCTGCTGAAGAAGATTGCCAATGACGTGCGCAACGATCCTGCGTACAAGAATGTGTTTCTCGCCGATCCTGAGGTGCCGGGTGTGGACGCGATCAAGGGCTCCGAGGTGATCTACCCGGTGCAGGTGCGGACGAGGGCACGCAAGCAGTTTGCCGCGGTGCGCGAGATTCAACGGCGCGTGCGGCTGGCGCTGGAAGAGAAGAACCTGCTGCCGGGCAGCCCGTACCGCGTGCAGACGTCGACTGCGGCGAGCCAGCAACTCTCGGGGCCTGCGCAGCCGACTGCCCCGGCGGCCAAAGATCCGACGACGAATCCGCCGCAAGAGACGAATCCTTTCGCCCCTCAGAGTTAGCGCACCGCAGTTCAGTACGCGTTGAGCGCCTCAAGCAGCGCGGCGTTCTCCGTGATGGGCGGCAGGCAGGTGCGGCCCTTGCAGATGACGGCGAAGCTGCCCTTGACCTTTGGCAGGTTGGGCAAAGTCTCGGCAAGCGTGGGCGGCAATCCTTCAGCGGCCAATTGATCTGCGCGCAGCGGGATAACGCTTTTGTTGATGGCAAAACGCACGGTGGCGGTGGCCAGCAATTCCTGCGCTTTAGCGTCCTCGCCCACGATGACCACCTGTACTGGATCCAACATAAGCCGCTCGAGTGCGAGTCCGTAGGCGCCGGCGTAGAGACCGAAGTGTTCGACAACTCCAGCGAAGGACTCCAGCGTGTCTTCGGCAATATCCCGGTAGTCCTGCCTGCCGTTGAGAGCCTCCAAACGCAGGAGGGCCGCAACTGCCGATGGATTCCCTGCCGGGGTTGGCGAGTCTTGCAGAGGCTTGCGTCGTGCGGCGAGCGCGCCGAGAACCTTCTGTCCCTGGGGAGCAGGCTCGGCGTCAAAGAATCCGAATGCCACCTTGTCAAAGAATCGAGTGATCATTGCAGCGGCAATCTCCTCCGCGGCATGGTAGTAGCGGAGTGATCCGGTGATGGTCCACGCGTCCACACAGGCGAGAACCATGAACGCATAGTCCTCCAGCACTCCGGCAATGCGCGCTGTGGGAGCGGCGTCAGGGTAGGCGATGACGTGCGCCATGCCTGCGTCGGGGCTCCATCCTTCGGCAAGGATGCGGTCGAGCGTGAGCAGCGCGAAGTCTTTCGCGGCATCAAGCCTGAGCACCCGAGCGGCTTCAAGATATGCCGAGATGGCGAGTGCGTTCCAGCCGGTGTAGATGGTGCGGTCGATGAAGGGCGCGGTTCGCTGGAGTCGAGCGGCGTATAGCTTCTGCTTCGCCGCGTCTTTCAGAGCCTCAGCTTTTTCGAGGGGCAGGTTTACATGGGAAGCTGCCTCGGCGAGGGAGAGCTTTCGGTGGAGAACATTCTTCGCGGGGTTGTGGTGCATGTCGCCGACGTCGCCGATGTCGTAGTAGATGGACGCGATGGCAAATTCGTCGGCGGCTGAGCACTGCGGCGGCTTCATCGTTGGTCCAGGTGAAGTAATCGCCATCGTCGTCGAGGTTGATGTCGGCATCCTGCGAGGCGTAGAAGCCTCCTCGCTGGCGGTCGCTAAGGCACTCGTCCATCCAGCGGATGATGTCTTTGGCGACGTTGGCGGCGTCGGGATCGACGTAACTCTGGAAGGCATGGACGTAATTACCCAGCAGGCCGGCGTTGTCGTAGAGCATCTTTTCGAAGTGAGGGACGACCCAGCGCTCATCGACGGAGTAGCGGTGAAATCCTCCAGCTAACTGGTCGTAGACGCCGCCCTTCGCCATGCACTCCAGGGTGAAGATGGCAGCGCGTTTCGCTTCCTCGTTGCCGCTGCGTGCTGCCACATCGAGCAGGAGATCCAGTGCCGCGGGATGAGGAAACTTGGGCTGCGCGCCAAAGCCGCCGTTGCGCGAATCAAATTGTTTGACGGCCGATTGGACCATCTTCTCGACGAGCGACAGGCTAAGATGGCCGCGACGACCGGCGAAGTTCTCGCCTTGCGCAATGGCATCCATCACGCTCGCTGCGGATTCGAGCACATCATCGCGCCGCGTTTGCCAGGCATTGGCCATGGTTATCAACACTCGCTCGAAGCCGGGACGACCGTAGCGATCGTCGCGGGGAAAATAGGTGCCTCCGAAGAAGGGGCGGCCATCGGGCGTGAGCATGGCAGTGAGCGGCCATCCACCCTGCCCGCTTATGGCGGAGACGGCGGACTGGTAGCGGCTGTCGACATCGGGACGTTCGTCGCGGTCGACTTTGATGGCAATGAAATGCTGATTGATTACACTGGCCAGGCCTGCATCCTCATAGGACTCGCGGTCCATGACGTGGCACCAGTGGCACCATACGGCGCCGATGTCGAGCAGGATAGGCTTGTCCTCGGTGGTGGCGAGGTCGAAGGCTGCGTCGCTCCACTCGTGCCAGCGAACGGGCTGATGCATCGCGGAGCGCAGATAGGAGGATGCGGCATTCTGCAAAGCATTCAGCGCGGGGTGCTGGCCAGTCTCAGCCGTTTTTGGATCACTCATATTGGAAGTCTATCTGCAAAACGAAGGAGGAGAAACCGGGTCAGCCGCGGGCTGCGGATTCATTGCGAAGGACGCGCCCCGTGAGCCAGAAATAGACTGCTCCCATGGTGAGGGCATAGCTGACGGTGAGGGCGGTATAGAGGCCGTAGTCGAACCAATCTATGAGCGTGTCAGGGTGAACGAGTCCCTGCAAATCAAACTTCAGCGACGTAGCGATGACGGGGATGAAAGTACAAGCCACCATGACCGGCCAGCGCACCGAGTAGAGCCAGCGCGGGCGGACCAGTAACGCAACGGGCAGAGCAACAATCAGCCATCCGGCAAAGGCAAGAGCGAAGGTCCACACGCTCCATATCGCCAGCACCAGAGGCAGGAGCCCGCGAAACGTATGCATGTCGCCGTCAGAATTGCGCAGGCACATCGCAATCTGGAATGGCACAGTGGTAGAAAACGCTGCTCCCCATGCGGCGAGCAACGCGATGGAGGCGCGGGCCAGTGGCTTCATGCCTGCAGCAACTGCCGCGCAACTGACGTGTAGAGGTCGATGGCTTCGAACAACTCTTTCTTCGCCAGGCGTTCCTGCGGTGTGTGCGCAACGTGGATGGAGCCGGGGCCAAGGAGCAGCGGTTCGCCCCAGTTGCTGAGCGCCGGGATGTCCGTGGTGAAGGCAGCCACCATCGTGGGCAGGCCGTCAATGCGTCGCATGCGCACGAAAGGAATTTCGAGGGTGAAGTCGGCTTCGGCAAGTCCGGCAACGGCCTGCTCGATGGCCATGCGGGTTGACTCCGAATCACCGACGAGGCGCACCAGCAACTGAGCTTCGGCGTGGTCGGGAACGACGTTGGGCGCTCGGCCTCCGTCGATGACTCCGATATTCAGCGTGCTCGGCCCTATGTCTTCGGTGTGCGGAAGTTCGATCTGCAGAACGCGATCGAGGGCAGCAATGATCTTGTTGATGGCGTTCTCGCCGAGCTCGGGATAGGCAGAGTGCGCCATCTTTCCTGATGCCCGGATCACCACGCGCAACGCTCCTTTGGAGGCCAGCGCGAGACGATTGTCGGTAGGTTCGCCATTGATAAGGAAGCGGCTGCCCTTCGGCGAGAGATTGGCAATTTTTGCGCCGGCTGAATCGCGCTCTTCACCCGCGACGAAGAGCAGTCCGACCTTCATGCCCGCATCGCGCAGGCGCTCCCCTGCGCCGATCTGCGCGGCGATGATGCCCTTGGCATCGCAGGCACCGCGGCCATATATGTAGTCGGCGTCCTCAGTGCTTGCGATGAAGGGCGGCACGGTGTCGAGGTGAGTTGAAAAAACGATGTCGGGAATCTCACCATTGCGCCCTGCATAGAGATTGGCGCGGGCATGGGAGGTCGCGCTGCCCACAGGCTGCGGAACGGGCGTGGACTCGACGCTAAATCCTCGCCCCTGGAGGAACCGGCCGAGGTACGCCGCGACTTCTCCCTCGTGATAGGTCGTGGAGTCGATGTCAACCAGGTTTCTGGTCAGCTGGACTGGGTCGAAGGTCATCTACCTTTTAGAATACCTGAGCTTCGCGACTAGAATAGATGTGAGGCATGACGACGACACACATTGGGACAGCGGTATTGCGTACAGTCGATGATCTTCGCGGTCCTGCGGGACGGCTGGAGGCGCTGCTGAATGCTGGGCGCAGCGACGCTCCTTACAGCGTGGTGGTCTGTCACCCGCATCCGCTGGGCGGAGGCACGCTGCACAACAAGGTTGTCTTTCATGCCATGAAGGCGTTTCAATCCTTCGGCCTGCCGGTGCTGCGCTTCAATTTTCGCGGGACCGGTTTGAGCGAAGGCACTCACGACCAGGGACGCGGGGAGCAAGAGGATGTTCGCGCCGCGCTCGACTGGCTGGACAAGGAATTTGCGCGGCCTATCCTGTTTGCGGGTTTCTCCTTTGGCGCGGCCGTTGGCCTGGAGGCATGTTGTGGCGATTCTCGCGTGAGCGGGATGATTGGACTGGGCTTACCCGTGGCCGCAGAGGGGCGCGATTACGAGTATGGATTTCTGGCAGGATGCACGCAGCCCAAGCTCTTCATCAGCGGCACCCAGGATCCCTTCGGACCAAAGGCAATGGTGGCTGCAACCGTGGCCGCCGCAGCTCCGCCGACAGAGATGCTTTGGGTGGAGGGAGCCGAGCATTTTTTTGTCGGCAAGCTCGACCAGGTTCAGGCGGCTATTCGGGAATGGGTTGAACGCAACTTCCATATTCAGCAACGGCACGCAGGAGTCCAGGACAAATGACCCAGGTTGCCCACTCTGAAATTGAAGATCTGCATCGGGACGCGCAAGATATCTTTCGCAAAGCGATGGATGATTGCAGCATCGCGGCTGCATTTGATCGCCATCTGCGTTTCGAAGGAAACACTCTGATTCGCAACATCTCGCCGCTTTTGCCTCCCTCGCGGATCGAGCTCAACAAGTTCAAGAGCATCGTTGTAATCGCGATCGGGAAGGCCGCACTCCCCCTGATGGAAACGCTGCTTGCGCGCATGCCACGGCGCAAGGGTCTGCGCGGAGTGTGTTGCGGGCCGCAGGTTCCGAGGAAACGCAACTGGCGGATTCGCTACTTTGCCGGCGGCCATCCGCTACCCAACAAGAGCTCCTTCGACGCGGCGAAAGCAGCGCTGCACATGCTGCACCGCACGCGCAAGGATACGTTTGTGTTCTTCCTGATCAGTGGAGGCGGATCGGCGATGTTTGAGCTTCCATTTGACCGCAAGGTGTCGCTGGAAGACACGATGGCGTTCCATGAGGCGCTGGTAGCCTCCGGCGCCACGATTGCCGAGATCAATACGGTACGCAAGCACTTCTCTGCGATCAAGGGCGGGCGCCTGGCGATGGCCGCACCCGAGGCGACGAAGTTCTCGCTGCTGCTGCCCGATGTTCCGCTGCGGCACATGGATGCGCTCGCTTCCTCGCCAACGCTGCCCGACCGCACCACCGTGGCGCAGGCTCGCGAAGTGATTGCCCGCTACCACCTGATGGAAAAATTTCCGCAGAGCGTGCGCCTCTTCTTTCAGCAGGAGGATTTACCAGAAACGCCAGGTATCAAGAGCGCCACAGCCACGACCGGGGCCTCTGCTTCGGACGCGAATACTCAGGCTGCGGCCTTTCGTACCGCCGGTGTTCCCGATCCATTCGGTTCAGGAAGCATTGGCTTCGACACGCTGCTCTCCAGCCATGACCTGGTGAACGCGGCGCGCGACCATGCCCGGTCGATGGGTTACAAAGTGGTGATAGACGATAGCTGCGACGAGTGGGACTATGCCGACGCCGCACAACACCTGTTGGGGCGATTTCACACACTGCGCATGGAGCATCCGCGTCTCTGCCTGATCTCTGGCGGGGAGGTCACTGTCACTCTAAATGGGCCGGTGGGGGCGGGCGGGCGAAACCAGCAATTCGCGCTTGCCTGTGCACTGGAGCTCACGAAATGGCAGGACGAAGCTCTCGTGGTCTTCAGCGCCGGAACCGATGGGATCGACGGCAACACCAACGCCGCCGGAGCGATTGCCGACACCACCACTGTAAGCCGGGCGCGCTCCTATGGCTTCGATCCGCAGGCCTCGCTCGCGGAGTTCAACGCTTGCCCGCTCTTCACGGCGTTGGGCGATTCGGTTGTGACCGGACCCACCGGTCAGAATCTGCGCGATCTGCGGCTCCTGCTCGCAAACCAGCCCGCGGGTGAATAGCATCCCAATCGCGTTTCGGGCCACCTTCGGCTTGAACACACCTCTTCGATTTCGTCTCTTCTTAAACTTCGCGATCCTCCCGCCATCACGGACCCTCGAGAATGCAATCTCTTCCCCCAACTCTGACTAGGCTCGATAAGGGTCGAAGTGATATAACGATTTGGTCACTCAAACAGAGCAAAAGGTTTGCATTTCGGGGTCCGACCAAGGGTTTTCGGGCCAATACGGTGTTACGTCCGCAGAAGGGTGCTTGTCACGACGAGGGCGATCCTGAGGTGTTTTTTCGAGCGGCGAGGAGGACAGATTGCTTCTTGGCATTTTGAAGGAAACAGCGGGCGGAGAGACTCGCGTGGCACTGCTGCCTGACTACATCAAGGGATTGGTGGCGCAGGGTGTCGAGGTGGTGGTGGAAGTGGGCGCGGGCATTGCCGCTGGAGCCACGGACGAAGCCTATACACAAGCGGGAGCGTCGCTGACTGCAGATCGCGCCGCGTTGCTGGGCAATGCAGATTTGCTGCCAGTGGTGAATGCTCCGAGCGCGGCAGATCAGCAATTACTGAAGGCGGGAGTGATCGTGACCGGCTTTCTGCGGCCGCTGGATGCTCCGCAGGATTTGAAGGCCGCCATCAGCCGCAACGCTACCCTGTTTGCCACAGAACTGGTTCCCCGCATTACTCGCGCACAGGCAATGGATACCTTGTCTTCGATGGCGACCATCGCCGGGTATAAGGCCGCTGTGCTGGCAGCCGACACGCTGCCGCGGCTCTTTCCTCTGCTGATGACTGCCGCAGGTACGGTGCCACCGGCAAAGGTCTTTGTGATCGGCGCAGGCGTTGCAGGATTGCAGGCGATTGCCACCGCACGCCGACTTGGCGCCGTAGTGGAGGCTTACGACGTGCGCGCAGCTGCAGGCGAGCAGGTTCGCTCGCTGGGCGCGAAGTTTCTGGATGTTGACCTGGGCGGCATCAACGCGGAAGACAAGGGCGGCTATGCCAAGGAACTAAGCGAAGAGGCCCTGGATCGCGGCCGCGATCTGATCGCAAAGACCGCGAAGTATTCCGATGTGATTATCACGACCGCGCAGGTGCCCGGGCGACCAGCGCCGTTGCTCATCCGGAAAGATGCGGTGGAAGGGATGCGGCCCGGATCTCTGATCGTCGACCTGGCGGCGCCGGCCGGTGGCAACTGCGCACTGACCCAGCCGGGAAAGACGATTGACGTGAACGGGGTGAAGATTCTTGCGCCGCTAAACCTGGCGGTCGCGGTCCCTGTGCATGCAAGCCAGCTATATTCGCGCAACATAATCAATTTCCTTGGCCTGATTTTGCAGAAGGGCGTGATCTCAATCGATTTCAAGGATGAGATTCTCTCTGGTTCCTGCGTGGCACATGAAGGCAAGGTCACCAATCCCCGAGTGGCTGCAGTGCTGGAAGCGGCGGCGACGCACCCGGGAGCCTAGTTTTCCTGAATGAGAGGGACAAGGTCCTTCTCCAAGATTTGCAATGGCGCCGGGAAACCGCCGGGGCTCGACGAAGCGAGAAAACGATGAATCCTGCAGTCCTGATCGCCTCCATTTACGTCTTTGCGCTGGCCGCCTTTCTTGGCTACCAGGTCATCTCCCGCGTTCCTCCACTGCTGCATACGCCGCTGATGTCGGCGACCAACGCGATCTCGGGCATCTCGCTGATCGGCTCGATTGTGATCGCAGGCGCCCACCATTCGCGCTTCTCCACGATCCTGGGCTTCATTGCGGTAACTACAGCCACGACTAACGTGGTCGGCGGCTTCGGCATTACCGACCGCATGCTGAAGATGTTCCAGAAGCGCACGCCCGCCAAGCTGGAAAAGGCGGTGCAGAAGTGAGCGGCGAGGTGATGTCCACTTCCTCCTACTTTATTGAGGCGACATACCTGCTGGCTTCGATTCTCTTCATCCTTGGGCTGAAGGCGATGTCGCATCCTGAGTCGGCGCGCCGCGGCATGTTCCTGGCCGAGGGCGGCATGCTGGCTGCCATCGTGGGCACGCTGATGCACAAAGAGATTGTCAGCTACGAATGGATTATCGCCGGGCTGGTGATCGGTTCCATCGTCGGTGCGCTGATGGCCATCTGGGTTCCGATGACCGCCATGCCACAGCGAACCGCGCTGTCGCATGCCTTTGGAGCCATCGCTGCGGCGCTGGTGGGCATTGCTGAATACTCTGTGCACGGCGGCACGATGAACCTCTTCACGCGTAGCGCTCTGGGCTTCGAAGTGATGCTGGGCGCGCTCACAACTACGGGGTCGCTGATAGCGTCAGGCAAGCTGCAGGGCATCATTCGCGGAACGCCGGTGCAATTTCGCGGGCAGCAGGTATTGAACGCGGCTATCTTCCTGACTACGGTCGGCAGTTTCATTTACACGCTGGTGCATCCCGGCGCGGTCGTCGCTTTTTACGTCATGGTGGGCACTGCGTTTCTCTTCGGCGTGATGCTGGTGATTCCGATTGGCTCGGCAGACATGCCGGTGGTGATGTCGCTGCTTGAACTCGTACGCAGGACTTGCTGCGGCGGCAACAGGCTTTGTTCTATCGAACAACGTGCTGATCATCGCGGGAACGCTGGACGGCTTCTCCGGTCTGATTCTCTCGATCCTGATGTGCAAGGCGATGAACCGCTCCATCGTGAACGTGCTCTTTGGCGGATTCGGATCGGCGGCGACGCATGCCCAAGCGGGCAGCGGCGGCGAAATGCGCGAGATCTCCCTGGACGACGCCGCGGTGCAGCTTGCCTATGCGACGCGCGTAGTCTTCGTTCCCGGCTACGGGTTGGCTACGGCTCAGGCACAGCATGCTGTACGCGAGCTGGCCGAGTTGCTCGAAGATCGCGGTGTGGGCGTGAAATACGCCATCCACCCGGTGGCTGGCCGCATGCCCGGACACATGAATGTGCTGCTGGCTGAGGCTAATGTTCCCTACTCGTCGCTCTACGAGATGGAGCAGATCAACCCTGAATTTCCGTCGACGGATGTGGTGGTGGTAATTGGGGCGAACGACGTGGTGAATCCCGACGCGCGCGACAATCCCACGTCGCTGATCGCCGGGATGCCGATCCTGGAAGTAGACCGCGCCAAGTCGGTAATCGTGCTGAAGCGGGGACAGGGCCGGGGCTTCTCAGGCCTGGAGAATCCGCTCTTCTTCAAGGATTGCACCCATATGCTTTACGGCGATGCGAAGAGTTCGCTGACCCACCTGGCGCAGTCAGTCCAGCACGTGTAGCGAGATTGTGAAATTGGTCTCGAAGAGCTCCTGGCTGAGCTGAAATAGCGCTAAGATGTTGCAGCCGGGGTCATTCGGAGCGATTTTCGTTCCGGGGCTCAATTCCCTGCCGAGGACCAACTGCCCATGATTCGTAGCGAGCGTTTGGCCGCCACGCTGGATGGCAATTTTGTTGTCTTCCTGATCGGCATGCGGGTTAATAACCCTCTGAAGCTGCATAAATGGATGCCGGTGGCTGCTGCCATGCCGCGCATGATCAAGGAACTCTATCGCCATCCGGAGATGGGTTTCCTTCACGCCGAGGCGTGGTTCGGCCGCACCACCATCATGGTGCAATACTGGCGCTCGATGGACCAGCTTCTGGCGTATGCCAAGAACAAGGACGCTGAACATCTTCCCGCCTGGCGGGCGTTCAACCAGGCTGTGGGCACGGACGGGTCGGTTGGCATCTGGCACGAGACCTATGCGATTTCGCCCGGTGGATACGAGAGCATCTACGCCAACATGCCGCCCTTCGGTTTGGGTAAGGCAGGGGCGCTGGTGCCGGCTGCGGGTGCCCGGAACTCGGCAGCGGAGAGATTGCGGGCCCGGTCGTGAGGAACATTGCGAACGCCGCGCGGTAGTCGACGGCTTCCCTTCTTCCTCCGACTGCGCACCTTCCCGGCCATCCCCCTTTTTTGGGGGCTCTTGAGCAGATTGACTGTCTCCTGAGCGACTTAACACCCTGTTCGCTGATATGGAAAACGAGAGAGTTGGCTACCGTTATTCATATGAGCCCGTCCAATCTGTGGAATCAGGGGTCGGCTTACCAAATTCACCCACTGCCAAGAATCAAGGAGCGGAGCCATATCATTAATGTTATCATCAACATATAGGAAATGGTTAGGGTAATCAACCTCCGTGTTACCGCGTGGAACGTGACGTGCATCATGCTCCTGAGATAGGTTCCTGATACAGGCAGTCTCAAGCCCCTATGCAAAGACTCCTTCAAATACGGCTCGCGGTCATAGTGCTGGCACTATCGACGTTATTTGCGGGCATATTTGCCTTTCTAAACTTCGTTCAGGAGGGCAAGTTCCAGAAGCCCACGGACGGAGTTTGGTGGGTTGAGGCGCATGGCGGGTTGCGGGCAGAGCGGGTTCTGGCGGATGGGCCTGGAATGCGCGCGGGCATCAAGTCAGACGACCTGCTGATTACGGCCAATGACCGGCCCACGCCTCGCATTGCTCCCCTGGTTCGGGAAATGTACAGGACGGGCGTCTATGGCAAAGCCAATTACACGCTGATTCGCGACGGGGTTCACGTCGAAGTGCCGGTCATTCTGGAGGCTCCGGACCGGAGCGTCAATCAAGGCTTCCGCATCATTGCCACGGTCTATCTGCTGATCGGGCTTTATGTGCTGTTTCGCCGCTGGACGGCGCCCAGATCGACACATTTTTACGTTTTCTGCCTGCTTTCCTTCGTGCTTTACGCCTTCAACTACACCGGGAAATTCAACAGCTTTGACTGGATCATTTACTGGGGCAAGATCGTTGCTGGCGCGCTGCAACCGGCGCTTTTCCTGCATTTTGCCCTCGCCTTTCCTGAAGAGAGGCCCTGGACCAAGGGCAGACCGTGGCTGATCGCCCTCACATACCTGCCGGCGGCTATCGTCATCGGGCTGCAGGTGGCGGCTATTGAATTGTGGTCGGCAACTGAGAGGCTGAGCCATCGGCTGGACCAGATCGCGACCGGATACCTGGCCATCTATTACGTGCTGGCCGCGTTGCTTTTCTTCATCAGCTATCGCCGCACGGACATCCCGCTTCGCCGTCAACAACTGAAGTGGTTGACTCGCGGAACCGTGCTGGCGGTGGCTCCCTTCACGCTGCTGCATGTCATTCCGTTCCTGCTGGATATCCCCGTCCCCGCGCTGCTGACAAAGCTTGCAGTCATCTCGCTGGTCTTTCTACCGCTCACGTTCAGCTGGGCCATTGTTCGTTATCGCCTGATGGATGTGGACTTGATCTTCAAGCGCGGCGTGACCTACACGCTGGCGACGGCTGGAATTGTGGGCCTGTACTTCGGCGTGGTCGCAGTGACGGCAGAGGTGGTGCATACGCGCCTGCCGCAGCTGAGATTCTGGGGACTGATCATCGCCATCATCGTGACGGCGCAGCTGTTTGACCCGCTGAAGCGCGCAATTCAGGAGTGGGTGGATCGGGTCTTCGATCGCAAGCGCTACGACTATCGCCAGACGCTGATTGATTTTGGTCGCGGCCTGAGTTCGCAGACCGATCTTCGCGCGTTGCTGAACTCGATCGTGGATCGGCTGCCGCGAACATTGCTGGTAGCAAGGGTTGCGGTGTTTCTGGCGGACGACGAGTCGCACTACACGCTGGGCGCAGGCCATGGGCTGCCGCTGGAATTTGATGTGCCGGGATTGAAGCTCGACATGGGCTTTCTGGATTTTGATCAGCCTAACGCCGGCTCGCACATCTTCCTGGAGAATACGCAGCAGGCCCTGCATATGCCGGAGAGCCAGCGC
This sequence comes from uncultured Acidobacteriaceae bacterium, assembly GCA_963849505.1. Taxonomy (GTDB): domain Bacteria; phylum Acidobacteriota; class Terriglobia; order Terriglobales; family Acidobacteriaceae; genus JANXZS01. The sequence goes on from CAWKHY010000008.1 coordinate 26,359, forward strand.
AATGCCGCGGCGCTGCTGGATCTGAACTACTATCTGCCCTGCCGCCTGCAGGAGAAGACCATCGCGGTGATTGGCCTGGGCCGCACCATTGGCGGTGACTTCCTGTCGAGCGAAGACGTGGAATTGCTGGAGTCGCTGGCCAGCTACATTGGCATCGCGATCCAGAATGCGCGGCTCTACGCGCGGCTGGAAGAGAAGATCTCGGAGTACGAGCGGCTGAAAGAGTTCAACGAAAATATCGTTGAGTCGATCAACGTGGGCATCCTGGCCGTGGATCTGGCAGACCGAATTGAGAGCTGGAACGCGCAGATGGAGGCGATGTACGCGCTCTCGCGCGAAGAAGCAATCGGCCAGCCCATCTCGCAGATTTTCCCGCGTGAGTTTATCGCGGAGTTCAATCGCGTGCGGGAAGAGCCCGGCGTTCACAACCTCTACAAGTTCCGCCTGACCACACGCACGGGCGAGGCGCGCACGGCGAATATTGCGATTGCGCCGCTGGTCTCGCGCAACTTCCAAACCGTGGGCCGGATTATCTTGGTGGACGACTTCAGCGACCGCGTGGAGCTTGAGGCCCAATTGATGCAGGCGGAGAAATTGTCCTCTATAGGGTTGCTCGCCGCCGGCGTTGCGCACGAGGTGAACACGCCGCTGGCCGTCATCTCTTCGTATGCGCAGATGCTGGCCAAGCAGGTTCGCGGCGATGAACGACTGGGTCCGCTGCTCGACAAGATTACTCAACAGACATTCCGAGCATCCGAGATAGTGAACGGGCTATTGAATTTTTCGCGGACCAGCGGGACCGAGTTCCGCGAATTGGACATCAACCAGATTATTCACGACACGCTTACGCTGCTTGACCATCAACTGAAGACCTCGCGCGTTCAGCTGGAGATTGAACTGGAGCCGGACTTGCCCAACATTCTCGGAAATCCCGGCAAGCTACAACAAGTCTTTCTCAATCTCTTCCTGAATGCGAAGGATGCGATGGCGAGTGGCGGCGTACTGAGCGTCAAGAGCCTTTCGAATGGGCATGTTGAAATATTGATTGGCGACAACGGCTCGGGCATCGCGCCAGAGCATATGCAGCGCATCTACGATCCGTTCTTTACCACCAAGGGCGCTCCCAAGCAGGGGCAGAGGCGTGGTACGGGTCTTGGCCTGGCGGTGACCTACGGCATTATTCAGGAGCACGCCGGCAAGATCATGGTTGAGAGTCGCGTCGGAGAAGGAACCACGTTTCACTTGGAATTCCCAATGGTGAGGAAGACCGTAAATGTCTGAAAGCACCCTGACTCTGCGTAACTCTTCCGTGCCGGTCGCTGAGAACCAGTACAGCGTCCTGATCATTGATGACGAAACGGGTATCCGCGAATCGCTGCAAGCGTTGCTTACGTTGGAAGGCTACTCGGTCGAATCAGCAATCGATGGCGAAGCGGGCCTGATAGAGATTGATCAGAAATCCTTCGACCTCGTCCTGCTTGATCTGGCGTTGCCGGGCCAGAATGGAATTGAGATTCTGGCGCACATTCGCGATCGCCAGCCCGAGTTGCCAGTCATCATGATCACGGCGTACGGCACAGTGGATAACGTGGTCGACGCGATCCGTGCGGGCGCACAGAACTTCGTGCAAAAGCCGTGGGACAACGAGAAGCTCCTCGCCGACATCCGCTCCGCGATTGCGCGCTATCGCGCGGAAGAGGAAAACGTCCAGTTAAAGCGGGCACTCAAGCAGCGGTACAACTTCGAACATATCGTGGGCAAGAGCGAAGTGATGCTGCGCATCTTCGATTTGGTGGCACAGGTTGCTCCCAGCCGCTCCACGGTGCTGATCCAGGGCGAGAGCGGCACGGGCAAAGAGCTGATTGCCAAGGCTCTGCATGCCAATTCGCCGCGACGCGATAAACCATTTGTGCCGGTGAATACGGGCGCGATGAGCACGGATCTGCTGGAGTCCACACTATTCGGTCACGTGAAAGGCGCATTCACATCGGCCATCGCCTCTAAGAAGGGGCTCTTCGAGATCGCCAACAATGGCACGCTGTTCCTGGACGAAATCGGAACCATGGGCATGGACACGCAGGCAAAGATTCTGCGCGTGCTCCAGGACAAGCGGTTTATGCACCTCGGCGGCGTGCAGGAGATCCAGGTGGATGTCCGCATCATCGCCGCCACGAATGTAGACCTGCGGCAGGCGGTTCGCGAGGGCAGGTTCCGCGAAGACCTTTACTATCGCCTCAACGTAATTACCGTGGACCTTCCGCCGCTGCGCAATCGCCGTGAAGATATTCCCCTGCTTGCTGCGCACTTCCTTAAGCGCTACTCCGACGAGAACGGACTGGAACAGCGGCAAATGGCCCCGGAGGCGATGCGCGCTCTGGTCGACTACGACTGGCCGGGCAATGTTCGTGAGCTGGAAAACGTCGTTGAGCGCGGAGTGGTGCTTTCAGCGAACACCAGCATTACGTCTGACCTGCTGCCGGGCCATCTGACCGGGCGCAGCTACTCCTCCAGCCTGCTGGAGCACAATCCTGACGCATCCCTCTTCGACATCATCGAAGACATTGAGCGGCGCATCATCATGGATAAGCTGGAGCGCTGCAACTGGAACCAGACCGATGCTTCGGAACAATTCCGCATACCTCTCTCCACGCTGAATCAAAAAATCAAGCGTCTGAACATCGAAATCAAGAAGCGCGTGAAAGAATAGAGAGCGTGATGAAGAACGCACCTCTCGGATGGGGTTGTTCAGCAACCTGCAGGCGTGCGTGCGCGTAACTCGAAGTGAATCAATGAGCACTCGGCTGCATCTAAGCGTCTGAACCTTATTTATCATGCCCCTGCAATCTATCGAGGCTTTTTCGAAGCGAATTGTCGGCTCAGTGCAGGATTACGCGATCCTGTCGGCAAACGCGATGGCGAATATATTCCGCCGCCCGCTGTATTTGGCTGACATGTTTACCCAGGCAGACACGATCGGCATCGGTTCCCTTCCTATTGTCGTGCTCACTGGATTCTTTACCGGCGGCGTGCTCGCGCTTCAGTCGGCTTCCACGCTCGCGCAGTTTGGAGCCACTGCAATTACGGGTCAGTTGGTGAGCTTCTCCATGATCAAGGAGCTGGGCCCGGTGTTGACCAGCCTGATGGTCTCCGGGCGAAATGCGTCGGGAATGGCAAGCGAGCTTGGTTCCATGATGGTGACTGAGCAGATTGACGCGATGCGTGCTCTCGGCACCGATCCGCTCAAGAAACTGGTGACGCCGCGCATTGTCGCCACGATCTTCATGCTCTTCTTTCTCACGATTGTTTCTGACGCGGTGGGAACTGCGGGGGGCGCGTTTGTCTCAGTATTCATGCTAGGGCAGAACGGCTCGCAATACTTTCACACGGCGTATCAATCGCTGGTGTATGCCGACATTTTGCAGGGCCTGGTAAAGCCGATATTCTTCGGCTTCATCATCGCAACGATTGGCTGCTACTACGGCATGAACACTCGCGGCGGAACGCAGGGCGTTGGCCGCTCCACCACGCAGGCTGTCGTTGTATCCTCCGTGCTCATCATTTTTGTGGACTTCGTGATCAGCCGTTTCATGATCGGGATCTTCGGACGATAGGCCAGTTGAGCGCGTAGAGGAAGCAATCCAATGGCGACGCAGACCCTCCAAACCCGCGACTCTGTACCTGACGGCAAGGAGCCCGTCGTCGTCTTTGAAGATGTGTCGATTGGCTTCGACGGCAAGCCTGTTCTGAAGAACATCTCATTTCGTGTGGCGCCGGGCGAAACGCGCATCCTGCTTGGGCCTGCCGGGGTGGGTAAAAGCGTTCTCCTCAAGCTGGCAAATGGGCTCTTTCGTCCGGACTCAGGCCGCATCACCGTCTTCGGCGAAGAAGTGAGCAGCATGCGGGAGAGCGATCTATTCGCCCTGCGTGCGCGGATTGGCATGGTCTTCCAAGAGGGCGCCCTCTTCGACTCGCTTTCTGTGCGCGACAACGTGGCGTTCCGGCTGATGGAAGAGCACATTCCAGACGAAGAGATCGACGAACGCGTGGCAGAAGCACTTCGCTTCGTGGAGCTGGAACACACCATGCAGATGTTCCCGGCGCAACTATCGGGCGGCATGCGGCGGCGCGTGGCGATTGCGCGCGCTATTGTTACCAAGCCCGATCTGCTGCTGTACGATTCGCCAACCGGCGGGCTGGACCCCATCACCTCGACTACGATCATTGAGCTGGTGGTGAAGCAGCGGGACGTTTATCACACCAGTTCCCTGCTGGTGACGCATCGTTTGCAGGATGCATTTGTGCTGGCCAGTCATACCTACGACCAGGCGGAAAACCGCATGGTGAAGATGCCGGGAGACAAGACGAATCTGCGCACCAGCTTCCTGGTCTTGCAGGATGGAGAGCTGGTCTTCGATGGCTCGACCCATGATTTAGTGACCTCGGACAATCCCTTCATCAAGGAATACCTGAGCTAAAATCGACTTTCATGTGTTCGAAGTTGTAGCGACGGCAGCATTTGTCCACTTTGCTGGCGTGGCCCTCGCTCTGCTAGGCTTGGATGTTTTGAAAGCGCAGCCTGCTTTCGACCGTGGAGAATAGCAATGGGCTTTCCGTTTCGTGGCGTCGATTTTATCGGTTTCGATTCACTCCTCAGCGATGATGAACGCATGGCTCGCGACACTGCCCGGGCCTTCGTCGAAGACAACCTGATTCCCATCATTGAGCAATGCAACCGCGACGGACGCTTTCCGCGCGAGTTGGTTGAACCCATGGGCCAGCTGGGATTTTTCGGCGCAAACATTGAAGGCTATGGCTGCGCGGGCATGTCGAATGTGGAATACGGCCTGGTGATGCAGGAATTGGAGCGCGGCGACTCCGGCCTGCGCAGTTTTGTCAGTGTGCAGTCGGCGCTGGTGATGTATCCCATCTTTACTTTTGGCAGCCCGCAGCAAAAGGATGAGTGGCTACCGAAGCTGGCGAGAGGCGAAAAGCTGGGGTGCTTTGGGCTGACCGAGCCGGACTTCGGCTCGAACCCCGGCGGCATGCGCACACGCGCGCGGCACGTGGGCGATGGGTACATATTGAATGGCGAGAAGATGTGGATCACCTCGGGCTCCATCGCCGATATTGCCATCGTGTGGGCGAAGGTGGACGACGAGGATGAGCGCGTTCGCGGGTTCCTCGTGGAGACGGACCGTCCCGGCTTTTCTGCCTACGATGTGCACGGGAAGTGGTCGCTGCGCGCATCAGTGACTTCGGGGCTGGCGCTGCAGGATGTTCATGTGCCGGCGCACAACCTGCTGCCGGGCACGGGTGGATTGAAGTCTCCGCTAATGTGCCTGAACCAGGCGCGCCATGGGATCGCCTGGGGAGCAATTGGCGCGGCTATGTCCTGCTACGACACGGCGCTGCAGTATTCGCTGCTGCGCAAGCAGTTTCGAGATACGCCGATCGCCAGTCACCAGATGGTGCAGGAGAAGCTGTCGTGGATGATTGGAGAGATCAGCAAGGCGCAGTTGCTGGCCCTGCATGTGGGCAGAATGAAGGATGCGGATACGGTCGGCTTCCAGCACATTTCGCTGGCCAAGAGAAACAATGTGTGGATGGCGCTGGAGTGTGCGCGGATGGCGCGCGATGTGCTCGGCGCGAACGGCATCACGGATGACTATCCCGTGATGCGGCACATGATGAACTTGGAATCGGTGAAGACCTACGAGGGCACGCAGGACATTCACACGCTGATCATCGGGCAGAATATTACCGGGATCGCGGCTTACTGAGGGCGCCGTTCGCCGCTAAACAGCCACGGTGAAGGAATCTTCCGTGCGAGTGACGTTGCGGTAGAGAGTGTCGCGTTCCACGGGCTCGCGACCCGCTTCCGTGATGAGGCGAATGAGACCGCGACGCTGCAAACCTTGCGGCGTGGTCGCCCCGGCATCGTGATAGATCTTCTCCTCCACCACAGTGCCATCAATATCGTCGGCGCCGAAGCGCAGAGCAATCTGCGCGATCTTTGGAGTGAGCATCTGCCAGTAGGCTTTGATGTGTGCGAAGTTGTCGAGCAGCAGGCGACTGACGGCGATCTGGCGGACATCGGTCATGCCGGTGGTCGTAGAGAGATGGCCGAGGGCCGTATTCTCCGGATGGAAGGCGAGCGGAATGAAGGTCTGAAATCCGCCGGTTTCATCCTGCAGGGCGCGCAGCTTGAGCAGGTGATCGACACGATCTTCGTCATTCTCCACGTGGCCGTAAAGCATGGTCGCGTTTGAGCGCAGTCCCAGCTTGTGGGCGATGCGCGCCGTATCCAGCCACTCGCCGCCATCAATCTTGTGATCGCAAATGATGTGACGAACACGGTCGGCAAAAATCTCAGCTCCACCACCAGGAAGCGAATCGACGCCGGCTGCCTTCATCTTGATGAGGGTCTGCTCAATGGAGAGCTTGGCACGCTTCGCAAGGAACGCCACTTCCACCATGGTGAATGCCTTGATGTGCACCTGCGGGAAACGCTGCTTCAATCCTGTAACCAGGTCGAGAAAGTATTCGAGCGGCAAATCCGGGTGCAGTCCGCCGACGATGTGGAACTCCGTGACCGCCTCAGTGTAGCCGGTAGCCGCGGTCTCCCATGCCTGTTCGAGGGCCATAGTGTAGGAGCCCTCGCTTCCCTTCTTGCGGCCAAAGGCGCAAAGGCGGCAGGCAGCAACACAGACATTGGTCGGATTGATATGCCGATTGACGTTGAAGTAGGCAAGGTTGCCGTGCATTTGCTCGCGCACCCAGTTCGCCAGCCAGCCCACGGCGAGCAGATCGCTCGACTGGTAGAGGGCTACGCCGTCGTCGAAGCTGAGACGTGTGCGAGAGAGCACGCGCTCCGCAATGGCGCCCAGGCGCGGGTCATTGGTGTGAAAGGGGTGACGCTCGGTGATTGGCAAACTCTGCACAGTCATACCTATTCATCATACTGGAGGCCGGACCGCTATGGACTGATGAGTACACTCTGGCTTCCATCCGGACGAAATCACGGGGATGAAAGACCCGACACTGGTACTATCGAGAGAACACGAAAAATAGAGCAAACTGCCAGGTCAAATGCACCTCTTTTTCAAGCTCGCTTGTCTTACTCTGATGCCGGTTCTGGGCCACTTCACTACCACGCAAGCTCCTGAGCCTGCGCCGTCCGTTACGTTCCCCGTCGTCGTCTCCTACGACCTCAATAAAGTAAAAGTGACGCTTCCCGGAGATTTGAAAGGCGAAGAGAACCTGCTGCTTCTCCCCTTCGAACGCGAGCAACAGACAGACGCCGATAGCTGGCTGCCGCTGGCGAAGGAGATTGAGGCGGCGCATCCGGGCTTCCGCCACTACATGTTGCCGGTATTTGCGAAGGAGAATTTTCTCTACCGCTGGTGGATAAACTCTTCGATGCGCAGCGATGCTTCGGATGACCAGCAACGGCAATTCACCATACCTCTTTACCTCAACCGGCAGACCTTTCTGAAACAGCTGAAGATAGCTTCGGACACCCAGGTAACAGTGCTGCTGGTGAAGAAAGATGGCGACGTGATCTGGCGGGCGACGGGCGCGATGACGCCGGAGAAGCGGGCTTCGCTGGAATCGGTGCTAGCGCCAACAGGCAAAACCGGCCGTTAGTCCTAGGGTTCTCGAAGTGTCTTCTCCATCATGAGCGCGTCCAGTCGCCCCATGTAATATCCACGCAATCGAGAAGTTACCTGGTAGCCGAGTCTCGCGTAAAACTCCTGCGCGCCGGGATCGTCGACCGCCACTTCAAGCACGCAGTGCCAAACCCCACGGGCCACGAGATCGGCCTCTTGCGCCTGCATCAACACGCGACCCACACCCTGCTTGCGAGCCTCAGGATGAACGTCGATGGTGATGACGTGACCCACCGTCGCCGTGGATCTACGCTCTCGATGCACGACGCAAAAACCCGAGATGTTGAGTTCATCCGTTTCCGCGATCAGGGTTGTGCTTCGTGCAACGCCGGTGAGGTCTGCCAGTTGCTCGACCGAGTACGAGATACCCTTCCGAAAGCAGATTTGATCGAGTTCATACAAGGCGGGAAGATCGTCTGGCACAAATAAGCGGAGGCGAACCGGAATCCGATTCGCCCCTGCTGGCCCGCTACTAGTGCTCATGCCGTTCTAGTGCGATCCGCTGGACGCCACTGCCGTCGCTGATGCCGGTTGCATGACGACACCGTCGAAGAGCGAGGCGGCCACCAGCCTGCCGCCTGAGGATCGCACTGAGTGAACCTGCCAACCGGCATCCCAGAACTTGAAGCCCTTGTCGACCTCGCTGAGAGCCAGGACCCAGGTAGAGTGTCCGGAGGTGATGAGCACGCGCTCCAGTTCAACGTCGTAGTTGAGGCCGTTGATATCCCGGAAAGGAATATTCTCCATTGCCTGCCACGACTGCCCCTGATTGTCGCTATAGAAGAGGCCTTCGCGACCACCCAGCCAGATAGTGCCTTTGGGCGACGCTGCGATGGCGCGCACCGAGGTGAGCTTGCCAGGCAGCGAGGCAAGCGACCACTGCTTGCCGCCATCCTGCGAGATTGCCAGCCCTTCGCGGCGTGCGGCTACGACGGAGTGGCCCGTAACCACGACGCCGATGAAAGCGGGTTGCTTCTGGATCGGTCCCTGCCATGTCATCCCCTGATCAGTGCTCTGATACAGGCCTTCTGAAGTGGCAGCAAACCAGTTGTCGGTGGTGGCGTCGATCTTGTTCACCTTGGCATCGAGAGTCGTTGCCGGCAGAGCCACCTGCGTGGTCTTGGCGACGCGCTTCTTGCCGGTTCCCGTGTAGGTGGTCTTATCGGTGTAGTTGACCACTTTGCCCGTAGCCTGCCATGTGCTTCCGTTCCACTGAAAGACTCCGTGGCTGGTGCCAGCAAGCACGTTACCCGAGGCGGACTGGGCGAAGCTGAAGACATCGCGGCCGTCCAGGCCTGTGCTGCGCTGCTGCCAGGTGAGCCCGTTATCTGCTGAGACAAAGACGCCGCCGTAGCCTTTGTCATTCACAACGCCGGCAAAGATCGTCTTGGGATTCTTCGCGTCAAGAAGGATGGTGGAAACCTGGCGCTGCGAGAAGCCCGCGTTGGCACTGCGGAAGGAGACGGATCCGTCGTTGCTCTCGAGAACGCCGCTTCGATCCGTTGCCAGCAGAACATGTTGCGGGTTGGAAGGATCGACGTAAACATCGTTGATGATGACGTCTGGCCCTGTCATACGCACCCAGTTGGTGCCCGCTGCTGCGGTGCGATAGAGGCCCTCTGTCGTGCCGGCATAGACCACGTTGCGGTTGACTGGATCCTGCATCAGGACGCGGGTACGACGAGCAGTAGAAGGGATTCCCTGAACCTTCTTGAAGAGTTCGCCGGCGTTCTCGCTCTTGTAGATTCCTGAGCAGGCACTGGCGTAGACGGTGGCAGGCTGCTTGGGATCGATGATGATCGAAAACACATCCGAGTCGTCGATAAGACCCTGCTTGATGTTGCGCCAGGTGACTCCGCCATCGGTTGTCTTCCAGGGAAGATGCCAGGTGCCGGCGTACATGATCTGCGTATCGACGGGGTCAATTGCGACCGACTCGACTTCGTGGATCTCCATGCTGTTCGAAGGGCTGATTAGTTTCCAGTGAAGGCCCTTGTCTTCGCTGCGATAGACGCCCTTGAGGGTTCCCGCGACGAGGATTTTGGGATTCGACGCGGATTGCGCCAGGGCGCGGATCGACTGGCCTTCCATGTCGGGAACGGAGGTCCAATTCTTGCCTTGATCCAGGCTGATGAAGAGTCCGCCATCGGGATGATCAACCACCCATGCCGCCACGAAGAGCGTCTTGGGGTCTGTCTCGTCGACAAGGATGTTATCGACAATCAGGTCATCCGTCTTGGAGAGCTTGGCGAGGCGCTTCCATGAAGAGCCGCCATCCTCAGACTGGTAGATCCAGCTGTTGGTGGTACCCAGGTAGATGTGTTTGGGATTCGACGCGTCGGGTGCGAAGCTGCGGGCATCGCCGCCATCGGGCCCAACCGGCAGCCAGGCCGCGGATGCGGCGAGCACAGGTATGGAATTTATTGAGAAGACGAATGAGAACAGGAAGCAGAGGAAGAGGTTACGCCGTATAAATTTGCTCATTTTATGCTTTGCTTTTCGATCCAATCCTTGTTTGCCAACCGTGGGTAATTGCTGTACATCGTACGACAGCAGGGATGCTTGTATGAAACGAAAAGGCTGACCAGTCAGACTGGTCAGCCTTTTCGGGTTTATGACGCTCGTATCACCATTGACTACTGAGCGGCTTTCTTCTTGCTCGGGTGCTTCTCAGGTAGCGGCTTGCGAACCTGAGCAGTGACAGCCGTCTCATCAACTGCTGTCGTACCTGGTACGTCGTTATCGAACGTTGCACCGGTGGGAACAAGATAGTTCTGGACCTGGTTGGCGTCTGTGGTGCCGGTGCGGACCGAGATGCGGGACGCGTCGATACCCTTTTCAGTTACCAGGTATGCCTTGGTATTGACCGCGCGCTGTGCTGCGAGGTCGGCTTCAGCCTTGGCATTCTTCTTGCTCTTCTTGGTGGGTGCTGCTTCGGGTGCCGCGGTCTTCGAACCAACCAGGACAGCCGTTGCATCGGTCTGGCGCTGGAGGTTGAGGGCTACGTCATCGAGGCAGGCCTTGGCTTCGTTGTCCACGCGAGCCGGGCGCTTGGTGTCACGATCAAAGTTGATCGAGCAGAGCGTCTGGGTCTTGGGGACTGGCGGCGGCGGCGGTGCTTCAACGTTGACAGTCGTAGTGCAGGAAGCAGTCTGTCCCTTATCGTCCGTCACATTCGCAGTGATAGTGATGGGTCCAGCCGGTGCACCGGTGGTGGTGAGAGTAGCAGAGTTGCCCGTGCCGCTAACCTGGCCAGCTGAGCTGGTGTAGCTGTAGGTCAGTGGGCGGTTCTGCGGGCTTACACCCTGGGCATTGACGGTGGCCGAATCGCCGGGCTTGATGGTCGTGGGATTCACGCCGCAGCTCAGTGTCGGTGGCTCGAAGGGCTTGACAACCAAAGTGGCTGTGCAATCCGCAAACATGCCAGGCTTCACGCCTTCGGTAACGTTGCCCTTGACTGCATAAGAACCAGGAGCAACCCCGGTCGTATCGATCGCGCCAGTGGTGGAGTCGCCACTGACCTTAACGCCAGTAGCAGTCCACGTGTACTTCGCGGTCTTCTTGGGGTTCAGGTTGGTAGCAGTGCCGGTTACAGTTGCCGGATCTCCCGGGAATACCGATGCCGGGTTGACCGAGCAGGCATACATAACTGGCGGCGGCGGAACGATGGTGCCGATGTGATAGACCAGACCCGTGCTGAGGCGGGCAGCATTGATGTTTGCGCGTCCACCGAACGGCGAGGGGTTCTGGGGTCCAAAGTTGACATGCATGTATTCGTAGTCAGCCTGGAAGAGACGAAATGCGAGGTGGTGACCGAAGAACGGAGTTTCATAGTCAACACCACCGCCAGCCGTGATCGCGGTGCCCCATGTGTAGGGCTGGTGATACGGACCACCGACGCGAGCTCCGCCTGCAAGAAAGTGAACGAATGGCGTAATGCCCTGGTCGGTAGGATAACGAGCGATCAAGCCGCCCTGCGCCGTGGACATGCCATCGTTAAGACCATCGGGGTGATTCGCGTACTCAACCTGCGCACCGACATAGCGGTCAAAATAATAAGCGCCGCTGCCGATCGCACCGAGGTTGATGGCCGAATAGGTTACCGGCAACGGAGTGCCGTTGATATTGACGCCAGGAACTTCTACTGTGCCCTTAGGTGCAATATATGAATAGCCTGCAAAAATATCGAACCGGGAAGGACCTGGCTCATTCGGAGCAGCAGCAGGCTTTGAGGGTGTACTGGGCGCATCCTGACCGTAAAGACTCGACGACGCGAGACCAACGGCACATGCAACTAACAGGATTTTGCTCAGAGAACTTAACGGACGAGCTAACATGCGTCTATCCTCCGCAACCTTAAACTTTATACTTGGAGTCCAAAAATTGGTTTCAAGAAGTGAGTTCGCTCCAGGCGACCCACTCTCAGAGCACGGCGATTTCCATGCGAATCAATCTGACATCACCTTGAAATTACCACACATTCGATTGGATTAGTGCACCTTTTTTGGTATGTGGTTGCCCTGGAACTGTGATATTAAGCGAAAGATTTTGGCTCGACATACGACGTTAGCCTCAACTCAATCGTCATACTGATTTGCGTGCAATAGAGCGCTTCGCCTGCTACTTTCGCCGGGTTATCGCGGGAACCAAATTGGTAACAACCCCTGCACAGTTACAGATGAGCCAGCAGCCAGCAGATTCCGATGGGTAAATCGTTTCCGAAACTACTCCGCTACATAGTCTCTTTGCAGATTCAACGTCTTGCGTAAACTGCCACGTTCACGTTGGATCTTCTCCTGCAGGAGGGTCATGGCATAGAGCAACTGTTCAGGGCGCGGAGGACAACCAGGCACGTACACATCTACCGGAACGACCTGGTTCACGCCTTGCACTAGAGCATAGTTGTTGAAAACTCCTCCAGAGGTGGCACATGCGCCCATGGAGATAACCCACTTTGGTTCGGGCATCTGTTCGTACAAGCGCCGGATGACGGGTGCCATCTTCTGCGAGACGCGTCCGGCAACCACCATCAGGTCCGATTGGCGGGGAGACGGGCGAAAGACTTCAGCGCCGAAGCGAGCGATATCGAAGCGCGAAGCTCCCATGGACATCATTTCGATTGCGCAACAGGCCAGACCAAAGGTCATCGGCCAGACGGAATTCTTTCTGATCCAGTTCACTGCCAGGTCGAGGGAGGTAAGGAAGACGCCCTCCGGCTGTTCGTACCCGTAGCTTGCTTCGCGGACCTTCTCGCGGTTCTGGCCACTGCTTTCAAGCGCCCCGAAGAAATAGCGGTCGTGGTTGCTCTCGCCCATGCCCCTACTATAACGCGGAACAGGGCTCCTGAGCCCGCTATGTGCCGAGGGAAGAGGTGTGCATTTTGACAGGCACGAGTGCCTTAACGGCCGAGGCTTAAATCAACGCGTGGTCATTCGGGTGGAACAGAGGCGCTTACGTGCTCTTTTCCGTTTTGCTCGCCGCTTTCTTCACGTCCGGCAAATTCGATCCGGTTGCGGCCCCGGACCTTGGCGCGATACAGCGCTTTGTCAGCACTGATGAGCAGATCGTTCACGGGAATGGCCTTTTCGCCCGCCGAGAAGCCAGCTACACCAAAGCTCGACGTCGAACGCAGCATCCGGTTTCCGATTCGCAGTGGATTGCCGCAAACCGACTGCCACAGGTAGGTCAGGCGCTCCTCGCCCCCTTCCCGCTGCCAGCCCATGAGGACAATCAGAAACTCCTCGCCCCCATAGCGTCCGACCGAGTCGTACTCGCGCACGCCTTCTTTCAGGCGAACTGCGATTGCCCGAAGCACCTCGTCCCCGGCAATGTGTCCAAATGTGTCGTTGAACTGCTTGAAATGATCCACGTCGGCGATGATCACTGCCAGACCCATCTTTTCGCGTTCGGCGCGCTTCCATTCCCGGTCAAGAACTTCGAGAATGGCGACCCGGTTCAGAAGTCCGGTCAAGCCGTCGCGGGTCGCCTGCTGCCTGAGGACTTCGCGAGTTGCCAGTAGCTCACGGCGTTCGGTCTGGAGGGCGTGGGTTCGCTCAGCCACCTGCTTCTCCAGCCTCTTCTGCATGGCTAGCAACCGCATCAACCGCCAGCGCATGAAGAGCGCTCCCAGGGCAAGAATAACGATGCCGGCGAACAGCCATGCCATCGGCGTCATCCACCACGGAGGCTTGATCTCGAAAGTGAGGATTGCGGGCTTGGAAACCCTGTGAAGACCTGAGTCTTCCGCTACAACCTCGAGGCGGTAGTGCCCCGCCGGCAGTTTTGGATATCGAACGGAATGCTCGCGAGTGGTTGACCAGTCTTCCTCCAGGCCGACCAGCCGGTAACGGAACGACACAGCGTTTTCATTCCGGTAGCTAAATACAGCGAAATCAACATCCAGATCGCCACTTTGCCATGGCAGTATCGAGGGCTTGTCGAGAGACAGGGGATGGCCGCCCCAGGTCGCGCTTTCAATCCTCGCGGTGAGAGGATGGACACCCGCAGGTGGCTCAGAATGAATAAGATGCGAGAGGCCAGCGCTGGTTCCGATCCACGCGGAGCCGTCGTGGTCGACCATCAATGCGCCTTCGTTAGTGTCGTTCCACAGCAGGCCTTCGTCGCGATCGAAGCGCCTCCAGCGGCCCGACTGCAGGATGTCAACGCCATGATCGCCTGCTATCCACACCCATCCACGGGAATCGACAAGAATGCCGTTGACGCTCTCAGATGACAGTGTGGGAACCGTATAAATCTGGGTCAGGCCCACGACGTTGTCTTTCACCCGAAGGCGCGCGACGCCGGCGAAATCACCCGCCACCCAGACTTCGCCACCGGGTCCAGCCGCCACAGTTGCGATTGAGGTGCCGATGTCGGCATTGTGCAGCTGCACTTTGTACCACTTACCGTCGACGCGATGGAAGAGACCATCGTTGGTGCCAAGCCAAAGAGATTTGTCCGGGCCTTCGGCAATGTCCTTTAGTTTCTTACCGTTAATGACGGAATCTTCGTCGAGGATAGCCTTTCTAGGCCCCCCGGGGACGGATGCCGGAGGCACCGCATACAGGCCTTTATGCGTCAGAACCCACAACGTGCCGGATGAGTCCGCAAACGTCTGATGTATGCCGCGGGGAACGGTGATGGTCTCGTAAGTGCCCGTTTCGGGATGAATATGGAGCAAAACACCCGTGAAATCGCCGAACCATAGCGTGCCGTCAATGTCGCTGGCCGCCGACTGCAGAGCAAAAAGGTTTGGTGGCAATTTGGGGGCAAAGGGCTGGAATCGATGATGCTCTTCGTCGCTGACATCGATGGTGCTGCCATTCCCTACCCAGATGCGGTCCCTGTTGTCCCGAGCGATGGCGAATACCGCTGGATTGCGGATTCCCTGTGCTGAGGACCAACCTTCCCACTCACCGTAGCCGAGCCACTTAAACAGACCGCGACCGCGGGTGCCAACCCAGACCAGGCCTTCATTGTCGACGAAGAGTTCAGTGGTATTTGAGTCAGGCAAGCCGTCGGAGGAGTCTACCCGGTCCCATGACTTGCCATTCCAGCGCGCAAGACCGTGGGCAGCCGGAGTCATGATGCGGCCGTTGGGGTCCTCGGAAAGTGCCGAATTGGAGGGGTCCCGTGCTTCAAAAGGGAACCCCTGAGACACGTCATGAAATTTGGAGGAGTCCGCCGGCCTTTGCAGAATCCGCTTGTCTCCGCGGGCCCACAGATTTCCCGCGCGATCTTCCTTGAGTGCTACATACCTGTCTGTGGGTACGCCGTCACTCGGGCCCAGGCGCTGGAATGCCGTGCCGGAGACGTGGCAAATCGTCTCGTCGCAGCCCAGCCACACTCCGCCGTCTTCAGATGCAGTGACGCCGTTGATTGCCATCCCGGCAGGCACCTGGCCATGCTGCACGTGGTAGGGCATAGCACTGACCGATCCACTGGCGGGCTCTATCGAGTAGAGGTCGCGCTCCGAGTTGACCACCACCTCTCCCGAAGGAGTAGAGACAAGCGAAGAGTTGTCGTCGAAAACCAGTTCCTTATTCGCTGCGGTAACGCGATGAAACTGGTCATTCTCAAGGAAAAATAGGCCGCCTGAGGTACCCGCCCACAGGATTCCCCGCTTATCGATATGGATAGCGACGACCATGGTGCTGGCCAGTCCATGTTTTCTGCCGTAGTCGACGAAGCGGGAGCCATCGTAGCGGAAGAGTCCGTGCTCCGTAGCGATCCAAAGGTAGCCGTCGTGATCCTGCGCAATGCTTCTGATTGCGAGATCGCCGAGACCCTGATCCTGACCGTACTCTTTGAACGTGAAGCTTTGCGCAGACGCGACAATGCTGCATACGGCGAGGAGAACAAGGCACAGCCAGCGTGATGGAGAGAGTCTCGGCATCGACAGGATGTTCAACCCTTGTAGTTTGCGGTGTGAATCGGAATTCCGCGCTCCCCCAATGGTTCGCGGAATACTCACTTGCGATCAGACAAGATAACCCGACCCATGAACGACAGTGAGATTCCCGTAACCATCAAAGGTAATGCCCGGTTGGCACGAGACTCGCTGGAGTAATCGAGACTACAAATTTTCAGCGATTTCTGCGGGGAAAAATGTGTAAAGTAGTTCCAAAGCACAGGACAACCATCCGCCGCTCGACGATCTTTCTGAGGCCGCCTTTGAGCCATTCTTCGGAAACGTTGTGAGGATCTTATTTTACACATGCAACGGTTTCCCGGCTGAAAGTTTCTGTTAACCGCATCTCAGGTTTCTCTTTTGGTTACCTACCTGTTGGAGGGCCCTTGCGCCATATTGCTGCACGACTGCTTCTCGTATTGTCACTCTGCTCTATTTCGCCAATGGGGGCCTTTGCGCAAGCGAATGGCTCACCGGTTGCTGCTGCGCCAACTACGACGGCATCTGACTCTGATCGACTGACAAAGCTGGAAGCAGCCACCCGGGATGCAAAGTCTTCCGCCGACAATGCCTGGATGCTGATGAGTGCGGCGCTGGTGCTGATGATGACGGGGCCGGGACTGGCGCTGTTTTACGGCGGCCTGGTACGGAAAAAGAACGTGCTCTCCACGATGATGCAGAGTTTTGCCATGATGGCGATCATCTCTGTGATGTGGGCCCTGGTGAGCTACAGCCTGTGCTTCGATACCGGGAACAGTTTTATTGGTGGCCTGCACCACGTTTTCCTCAAAGGAGTTGGCCTGGCCCCGAACACGGACTACGCGCCGACAATTCCCGAGCAGACGTTCATGGTGTACCAGCTGATGTTTGCAGTGATCACTCCGGCACTGATTTCGGGCGCCTTTGCAGAGCGCATGAAGTTCACCGGCATGGCGGTCTTCCTGGTGCTGTGGTCTCTCTTTGTCTACGATCCGATGGCGCACATGGTCTGGGGCAAAGGTGGCTTCCTGAACTCCACACTGGGCGGGCACATTCCGACCCTGGATTTCGCCGGGGGAACGGTCGTACACGTCACATCTGGCGTATCGGCATTGGTTTGCGCGATGTACCTGGGAAAGCGGGTGGGGTATCCGCGCGAACCGATGCCTCCCCATTCCGTGGTATTAAGCTTTATCGGCGCCTGCATGTTGTGGGTGGGCTGGTTTGGGTTTAACGCGGGAAGCGCGCTTGGCTCAGGCAGTCTGGCCACCAGCGCCTTTGTAAATACCCACCTTGCTGCGGCTGCGGCCGCGCTGGGGTGGGGCGCTGCAGAATACATGCGCAACAGCAAAGTGAGCGCCCTGGGCGCCATTTCCGGAGCCGTCGCGGGCTTGGTAGCCATCACTCCCGCAGCCGGCTTTGTTCAGCCCATGTCGTCATTAGCCATAGGTTTGACCGCGGGTATCTTCTGCTTTCTGATGGTTACGGTCGTCAAGAAAGTGCTTGGCTACGACGACACGCTGGACGCCTTTGGCGTTCACGGCGCAGGGGGTACCTTGGGGGCCTTGTTGACGGGAGTTTTCGCCTCCAGCGTCATTAATCCCATCTTCAAGGACGCCAACGGAGCGACGTTGCCTTCAGGCGCCGTCGAGGGCAACTTCCACCAGGTGCTGAACCAATTGCTTGGGGTGGGCATCGCGTGGGCCATCTCTATCGTAGGAACGCTCGTTCTGTTGAAGCTGGTAGACGCGGTGATTGGGCTGCGCGTTTCGGCCGAGGAAGAGAATCAAGGACTTGACCTGACGCAGCACGGTGAGGAAGGTTACGACTGGATGGCTTAGCGGCTCCAAAACCATCCCATTACGTGCCAAGCTGTTACTCTGAAATTGCCTGAGGGTGGATATGCAGAAGATAGAAGCAATGATTCAGCCATCCAAGCTGGATGCAGTAAAGGATGCCCTGATGGAAGTGGGCATAGAAGGAATGACGATCCTCGAAGCTCGTGGTCATGGACGTCAGAAGGGCCACACGGAGTTTTACCGCGGACGCGAATACACGGTTGACCTCCTTCCGAAGATCAAGCTGGAACTGGTTGTGAACGATGAGATGGTAGACAAGGCGGTGCAGGCGATCCTGGGGGCAGCGAGAACAGGAAAGATCGGCGACGGCAAGATTTTCATCTCGAAGATCGACGAGTCCATTCGTATCCGCAATGACGAAAGAGGCGCCTCGGCCCTCTAGCTATTCCAAACGCGAGTGTGGCCGGTTGCCGGCGACCGACCATGCACCCTACTTCCGGAAAGCGCAGGGCATGACACCAGAGTCCATACTGATTCCAGAGCTTCGCGACCAGTATCAGCAAGACTCTCTCGCCATCCGCGAGACATTCGAACGCACGAGTGATGGAATCTCTTCCATTCACCGCCGAACCACCCTGGTAGATGGGATCATCCGCCGGCTGTGGACGGAACTAGCCGGAGAGCCAGCGCGCATCGCCGTCACCGCGACCGGCGGATTTGGACGCAAGGAACTCTTCCCTTCCTCCGATATCGACGTGCTCTACCTTTGCGCAGATGAGGACGCCGAGCGCAATGCCAAGGATCTGGTTCGCGCATGTAACCAGGCCATGTGGGACATTGGACTGCGGGCAAGTCCGGCTACGCGGACGCTGAAAGAGTGCGACCGCTTCGACTCTGAAAATATTGAGTTCACGCTGTCGCTGCTGGATCGCAGGTTCCTGACGGGCGAGTTCCCTCTTTACAAAAAGCTGCAGGACGACCTGATCCCTGAATTGGTTCGGCGCGAGTGGAACAGCATCGCGCAGAGGCTTGCTGAAATTGCGCGCAGCCGCCACGCCAAGTATGGCAACACGATCTTCCACCTTGAGCCGAATATCAAGGAGTGTCCCGGCGGCTTGCGGGACCACCACTTCGCGCAGTGGTTTGCGCTGCTCTTCGTGCTGAGGGAGACAAAGGAGTGGCCTCGAAACAACTCCTCTGCCTTTTCCAGCCCGCATGGCGACGCCGAAGCGGCCTTTGAGTTTCTGGCTTCTGTGCGCTGCTTCCTGCACTTCAGAGTTGGCCGTGACGACAACAGGCTGGACTGGCATTCCCAGGATGAAGCCGCGGCACTGAGCATCGGACTGGAGACGCGCGGCACGGCAGACCCGGCTTACTGGATGCGCACATACTATCGCCACGCACGGACCATCTATCGCCGCGCCGTGCTGCTGATGGATGACCTGCCTCCGGCTCGAACCTCTTTCTATCGGGCATTTCGACGCCGGCGGACGCCGCTGGCGGGCACGGATTTCTACGTTGAAAACGGCCGCGTCGATCTGTCAGAGACCGCAGAGGTCAACGACGCGGACGCGATACTGCGGCTGTTTGCGCTTATCGCCACACACGGCTACACCCTGAGCCAGAATGCGGAAGACCGCATCACAGACGCGCTGCCGGTGCTGGCAGTACACATGCCCGAAGGGCCGTTTCTGTGGAACTGCCTGCGAGAAGTTCTGCTGGGTCCGCAGGCCGCGCATGCGCTTCGAACCATGCACGCGCTGGGTATATTGGAGCTGCTGATCCCCGAGTTTCATGGCATCGATGCCCTGGTGATCCGCGACGCGTATCACCGCTACACAGTCGACGAGCATACGTTCCTGGTGATCGACAATATCCACACCCTGCGCCAGCCAACGCAGGAGTGGGAGAAGCGGCTGGCCACCCTGCTGCCCGAACTCGACCGCATGGATCTGTTCCTGCTGGCGCTGCTGTTGCACGACATCGGCAAAGCGCGCCGCACCGGCGAACACACCACGCAGAGCGTTGAGCTTGCCGAAAGCCTGCTGGCTCGGCTCGATTTTGATGCAGAAGAGCGCGACACTATTCGTAAGCTGATCCGCAACCATCTGGAGATGTCGCTGGCACTGCGCCGCGATATTTTCGACGCGGAAAATATCCGCCGCTTTGCTGAGAAGATCGGCACGCCGATGCAACTACGGATGCTGACCCTGATGACCTACGCCGACATCAAGGCCGTGCATCCCGACGCGCTGACTCCGTGGAAAGCTGAGACGCTTTGGCAGCTGTACATCTCGACTTCGAACTTCATGGATCGCAGCGTCGACGAGGTCCGCTATCACTCTGACGTCGATCCAACGCTGCTGTATCGCATCCGTTCCATGGTGCCTGAGCGCGAGGCGGAGTTGAAGGATTTCCTCGACGGCCTGCCGCAGCGCTATCTGCAAACACGCTTGCCGGAGCAGGTGCGCAAGCACTTTCTAATGGCGCTGGAACTCGACAAGGCTCCTGTACGCCTGGAGTTCCGCCTGGGCCGCCAGCTATGCGAACTTACGTTGATCACCCGCGACCGGCCCATGCTCTTCGCAGATATGGCTGGAGCGCTGTCCGCATGGGGCATGAATATCGTCAAGGCCGACGCCTTCTCGAATGACAAGGGCATCATTGTCGACACATTTCAATTCACCGACAGTTTTCGCACGCTGGAGCTGAACCCGTCTGAGATAGAACGCTTTACGGAGAGCATCCGTAAGGTCGTCTCTCTTGAGACCCCGGTCGAAGTGTTATTGCAGGGCAGAAATCATGGCACGCGCACTGGCCCAGCCAAAGTGGATCTGCAATCGCGCCTTACCTTCGACAACATTTCATCGAGCCATAGCACGCTGCTGCAAGTGGTGGCCCCGGATGGCCCCGGACTGCTGCGCAAGATCGCCTTGTCCCTGGCGGAGCAGAAGTGCAACATCGAAATTGCGCTGATCGACACGGAAGGCGAGGTCGCAATCGACGTCTTCTACCTGACGGCATCGGGGCAAAAGCTGGACGAAGCATTGCAAACCAGCCTCAACGAGTCGCTGACGAATGCCCTGGAAGGACTCCAGGTTTAGACATTGATCGACGGCTATTTTGAAGGTGGTGGCGCGGGCTGCGATTCAGTAGGTTTGTCGTTCAGTGTATAGATGATTTCGCCGGGCCGTGTGTAGTGAAGGCGTTCTTTGGCCTCATGCTCGATCGTTGCTGGGTCGGCCTTCAGGCGATCTACGTGGTCCTTTAGACGAGCGTTTTCATCCTGTAGAGCGTTGATTTCCAGCTTCAGATTCTTGTCTTCGATCCGCTTCTGCTGATATGCGGTGACGCCATTGTGGCCCACCATGACGTGGTAGCCCAGGAAGACCGAGAAGAGGATCGCCAGCACGGTGGCAATGCGCCTCCGCGACTCAAAGACCATCCCGATCACCCGCTCGGCGGGAGTGGTGGGAGGATCCGGAATGGCGTTCGTTGCCCGCAAAGTACTCTGCCTCTGTTCTCGTGGATTCCGCAGCGTCGGCTCCATGGACTGGAGCATTTTCGTATCGAGCCGCGTCTCTTTAGTGGACTTTTAGCGGGTCAGTTGAGTCAAGGAGAAGTTCTGCGAAATTGACGAGGAGGAATCAGCATCGCCACACATTTTCCACAATGGAACTTGCGATCCTCTCTCGAAGTAGGATGTTGAATGCGAGGGACCATGTCACCAGAGGCGGAAGGCAACGCAGACAGCACCGTGCGCATCGTTCTCAGCACTGCAGGTAGCAAGGACGAGGCCGATCGCATCGCGCACGCCGTGGTCGAAAGACGACTTGCGGCCTGTGTGAACATGGTGCCAGGCGTCAGGTCGGTCTACAGCTGGAAGGAACAGGTAGAGGAAGCCGAGGAACTAATCCTGCTCATCAAGACCACAGAAGATCGGCTGGCAGCGCTCGAGGAGGTCCTTAAGACCCTGCATAGCTATGAACTTCCGGAGTTCGTTGTTCTGGCTATCTCAGGCGGGAGCGACTCCTATTTGCAATGGATCCGATCAAGTGTGCGATAAAACACCGCCGACTTTGTTATCCTGACGCTGGCGTCACTCATGCTAATTCTCTTTTCCGTATTGTTCGTTTGCGTCATCGTTTTGCTGTGGATGGTCTTCCTGATCGCCCGGCTGGTTCGCCGCCATCGTGCGGAACGCAGGATTACCCAGGACTTTGTACACCATGAATTTATTGAGACCGGGGAACCGGTTCAAACCCAGGAAAAGAGCGAATGAGTTCGATATCAGCACACAGAGGGAGAGATTGAGATGGCGCACATTTTAGCGAAGGCCGATGTAGCGGGTGCTGCGAGCGCGACGTCCCGGGTCCATCCGGCCTTGCGCACGGGCGGCATCGCCATCGCGGGCTCGTTATTCGTAGCCCTATGCGCACATATTTCGCTGCCGCTGCTCTTCAGTCCAGTGCCCCTGACCATGCAGCCCTTCGCGGTACTGCTGCTGGCCCTGTTGCTTGGTCCCCGGACAGCTTTCGCCACGATGATTCTCTACCTTGCCGAGGGCGCTGCCGGCCTGCCGGTCTTCGCTCCCGGAGCGGGAGGAATGCTTCAACTGCTTGGCCCGACCGGCGGTTACCTGCTCTCTTATCCGTTCGTGGCGGCGCTTGTTTCATGGCTTACCAGGCGAAGTGTTCCCGCTTTCTCCACTAGAATGTGGTCTGCAGCAGCGGGGAATGTTTTGATCCTGCTTTGCGGGGCTTCGTGGCTTGCCTTGCACACGCACGCAAAAGTCACGACAATCATGAGCGTATCCGTCCTACCGTTTTTACCGGGCGATGCGCTGAAGGTAATCGCTGCCGCTGGGATTGCCACGGCTTGGATCCGCTTCAGGAAGTCGTAGTCTCAATTGGGACGCAGTTTTATCAGTAACCGAATCAGGACGAGGCCGACACAAATGCCCCTTCCCGCAGTCGAAAGGACCAGGTAGAGAGTGACCGCAACATCATCATCCCCACAGCCCGAAACAACCAGCAACGCGACTTCGACGTCGAACGTGCGCGAAATCAAGATCGCCCATAGCCCCGACTCTGACGATGCGTTTATGTTTTATGGGCTGGCCACCAACAAGATTCGCGTCAATGGATTTAAATTTACGCATACTCTTTGCGACATTGAGACTCTGAATCGCAAGGCGATCTCAGAGCCGTTCTTTGATGTCACCGCCATCTCCTTCCACGCCTACCCATATCTGCAGGAGAGCTACGCGCTGATGTCCTGCGGCGGCAGCGTTGGCGAGGGCTACGGCCCGATGGTGGTTGCCAATCGCAAGATCAAGCCCCAGGACCTCAGCAAGATTCGCGTCGCAGTCCCGGGAGAGCTGACGACCGCGTATCTTGCGCTGAAGCTGTTCTCTCCCGAGATTGAAACGGCGAATGTTCCCTTCGACAAGATCATTCCGGAAGTTGTTGCGGGAAACTTCGATGCCGGGCTGATCATCCACGAGGGCCAACTCACCTACGGGACCAACGGATTGCAGAAGATTCTCGACCTGGGCGTCTGGTGGCGTGATCTTACTGGCCTCCCGTTGCCTTTGGGCGGCAACGCGATTCGCCGCAGCCTCGGTAAAGAGACCATGACGACAGTGACGCAGGCGCTGCGCGAAAGCATCCAGCACGGGCTGGATCACCGCGAAGAAGCGCTGGCATATGCGATGCAGTTTGCGCGTGATCTTGACCCCAATCTGGCGAATCGCTTCGTTAGTATGTACGTAAACGAGCGCACGTTGGACTACGGTGAAGACGGCAAGACTGCCATCCGCAAGCTGCTTGATATGGGCCACGAACGCGGCGTCATCCCAATGGCGTCGAAGGTCGAATTCATAGACTAGGCAGCCTCTGTTTTACGCAAGAAAGCGGCTCATGCGAGCCGCTTTCTGTGCTTGAGGGGCGTTGTGCTAATCGTCGTCGGCGTCCTTGTGGTGAGCATGCGGTCGAGTCAGCATCTCAGGGACCGGCTTCGATCCCATTGCGTCGCGCCACAGCACAATGTTCAGCTTTTGCGCGTCTGCCTGATCTGCGTGACGAAAGTCCATGCGGCTAGACTCCTTTGCGCCTGGCGACTGAGCGGTGTTCACCGCGTAGATCAATCCATTGTCGCGATTGCTGTAATCGGCCTGGAATGCGGGCTGGTCCCCTTGCCCCTGAAACAGCGGCGCCATCAGAGAAGCGAACGCATCGTTGTTGTTCATGGGTGGAACGCCCAACAGGTCCTCCATCGTGCGGACTACGCTGACGGTGGAGTAAAAGTCGTGATCGCACCACGGCAGCCTGCGCGCGCGGCGCGTACTTGCTCACCACCAGGGCGATGCTCCGATGTGCATCCACATGGTCGGCTCCATCCTGCGCATCGTCCTCCAGCACGAAGAACGCCGTGTCATCCCAGTAAGCGCTGTGCGAGACCGCCTCAACCGCGCGCCCCACTGCCAGATCGTTGTCCGCGACTGACGCCTGGGGACGCGGACCACCAGGCCTGGTTCCTGCGGTGTGATCGTTGGGCAAACGCAGCATCACGAAGGAAGCCATCTCGTCCTTGCCATTTTTGCGCGCCTCCGCCCACTCGCGGAACTTCGTCAGAAACTCGTCCACGCGCATCTGATCGGGAAAGCTGAGATTGAAGTCGGGATAGAGTGGATCAAAGTGCCCCTGAAGTTCGGGCTTGGTTGCGGTGTTCAGTTGAATCAGCGGAATTGGCCAAGGATACCGGCTAATGCCGCCACCGTAGTTGTCCGGTACCGCCTCCCCCTTTTTAATGTGACTTCGCGGGCAGGTTGAGCCTGCAGGCTCGGGCGTGCCTTCCGTCGGAGAGATGGTCTTAGGCGCCTCGCCAGAGTCATCGCAGAACTTCGTCGAGATGTACTCGCCGAAGTGGTACAGACTCTTGTTGTGGCGCGCGAGATTCGTCCAGAGGTAGCCACTATCCGGCTCGTTGATATCAGGTATTCCCTCGGTGAGCGGGTATGCGTTGGCGTTCTGCCCCTCAAAATCGTAGAGCCGCTCCTCCCCCCGATAAGCCTGCTGCCAGATCTTCTCCGTGTAATCGCTGGTGATGGCTGCTGTTGACCAAACGTGCCCGTTGCCCGAGACCTCACCCGAATCGTAGAAGTTATCCAGCACGCCAAACTGCTCCGCCAGCTTGTGCTGATTCGGCGTAATGGAGCGGCCATACATTGTCAGAGAGGGATCGCCGTCGCCCACGCTCAGATCGCCAAAGATCTGATCGTAGGTTCGATTCTCCTTGATGATGTAGATGACGTGGCGAATGGGATTGGCGCCGCCGTGAAAGACAACGTGCTCCGCAGCAGCGTTCATGCGGTTGCTCACCAGCGTTGCGGCGCTCAGCGAGCCAAGGTTCTTCTCGGCATCGGCGAGATCAGTCGTAGCGAGAGAACCATATAGAAGCGTCGCGATGTATGTGTGCTCAGACTTGTTACGCTTTTGACCGGCCACCTGTCTCTGTGGCGCCTTGTTCGGCCCCGTACCATTACTTTTCGCGGTCGCAACGTAGAGTTGGTTGCCGCGCACAGCGACGGCTGTTGGATACCATTCCGTTGGGATGAAGCCGATGGCCTTCGTCGGTGGCTCCGCCGCTTGAGTCTTGCCGTGGGTCAGTTGCCCCGCAAAGACGGCCACAGCATCTGAGCCGGCGTTCGCCGCATAGATACGCTTTCCATCCGCAGACACAGCAACCGAAACCGGCATCGCGCCGAAGTAACTCTGCCCGGGAAGGCGGGTGTCGTACATCTGATCGAGTCGCATCTTGGCGGAGACATCGACAGCCGCGATGGCATCGCGATTCGACAGCGCGATGTAGAGAGTTTTTTCATCCGGGCTGAACGCAAAGGCGCTCGGGTGCGAGCTTGCAGAAGTGGCGAGACGCGGCGGAAGCAGCAGCAAGCGCTGCACAACTTTGCCCTTCTCCAAATCAAGCTCGACGATTGCCGAGCTGTTCCATAGCGCAACAAATCCTCGGCGGCCATCCTTGCTCGCGATGACAGCAATCGGATAGGCGGCCGGAACTACGTTGCTTTCTGACAGATCGAAAGTGTGAATCAGCGCTCCACTGGCAGCGTCAACCAGAACGGCGTTGTCTGCGTATTCGTTAGCGATAAGAATCTGCTCGGCATGGTTCTTGCTGCTGACGACTGCGATTCCTGCCGGCGCCGGAATCGCTGACCCGCGCGCCACGCTTGCGCCGATCTCATTCTGAGCCTTCCCCTTGGCCAGTGTCTGCAGCGGTATGGGGATCAGCCCCTGCGGCGTGAGAGATCCATCTTGAAAGGAATAGACAGCGATTGCATTTCCGGTCTTGTTCGCACCATCTCCCGCAGGCGCCGAGAGCGAATCGAAGCTTGCATACAAATGCTTGCCGTCAGCCCCAAACGCCAGGCCCGCATAGAGCGTCTGCGGCAGACGTGACAAGGTGCGCGCGTCAGGATAGTCCGCCACTTTACCGGTCTGGGTATCCAGAATGGCAATGGACTGCTCATAGTTGGACTCATAGGTTCCATAGCCGGCATTCAGCACCGCGAGGTAGCGGCCATCGGGAGACCACGCCGAGCTCATTGGGAGGCTGTTCAGTCGCGCCGGCGATCCCGGTACCGGCTGCAGAATCTGCTTACTGCTGGGCAAATCAATGGAGTGTTGGTCCGTCTGCTGAGCCGCAGCAACGGCAGCACTACAAAGAAGACATGCGAGCCAGAACCTACTGAGAGGCATGAGCATAGTGTGTCCTATTTGAGCAGAAAGTTTCGTCGCGTGGGATGCGGGATTCATTCTTAATTGTTGAGATCCTCCTTCGTTCTGCTCGAATTACAAAAGTGTTACGGACCACTGCATAACTCTGCTGATACGTTCAATTTAGGCAGAATTTGCCTAAAAGGATCAAAAATTCCCATGCCAATGGACCTCCTCGAGAGCCCGGTTGTAACCGAGTCCCCAGTTAGCGACCAGGAATCGCAGTCAACTGCATCCCGTGGCCGCGCCGCTCAAGCCCAACACACCACGATTCTTGGCCGCGCGACCCAGGGCCAGTCCCGCAATTGGTTGACGACGTCCTTCATGATCGGGTTTCACGTTCTCGCGGTTGCCGCGTTGTTTTTCTTTTCTTGGAAGGCTTTTGCCGCGGCGGCAGTGCTCTACGTATTCGCCATCAACATGGGAATCGGCATGGGCTATCACCGCTTGCTGACGCATCGTGGCTATACAACTCCGAAGTGGGTGGAATACTTCCTCGCGATCTGCGGAACGCTGTCGCTTGAGGGTGGGCCCATCTTCTGGGTGGCGACGCACAGAATTCATCATCAAATCACCGATCGTCCTGGTGATCCTCACACACCGCACGACGGTGGCTGGTGGTCGCATATGGGCTGGGTGTTGAGCGGCCCCGGCCTGCATTCTCAGACGACAATCCTGTCGCGCTACGCGCCGGATCTGGCCAAGGATCGTTTCATGGTCAAGCTCAGCGAATATCACTGGGTTCCCCTGGTTGTCGTGGGCCTGGGGCTGTTGGCATTCGGCGGCTGGCGCTGCGTACTCTGGGGAATCTTCCTCCGCGTCGTAGTTGGCCTGCACGCCACATGGCTTGTAAATTCCGCCACGCATATGTGGGGCTCCAAGCGCTTCCCTACCCGCGACGATTCGCGCAACAACTGGTGGGTTGCCCTGCTAACCGGCGGCGAGGGATGGCATAACAATCACCATGCCCACCCCGTCTCTGCTCGTCATGGCCTGGCATGGTACGAGTTCGATCCGAACTACTACGGCATCCTGTTCCTGAAGGCCGTCGGCCTGGCAAAGAACGTGAAGACTGCGCACTTCGACCCGCATGATCCACGGCCCGCAGGAACCGCGTAGATCGAGCGTAAATCGGCCAAACGAGCGTCGTGGCACCGCTGCGACGCTCGTTTTATTTTGACGACGCGATAGCTTAGCAATGCCGGATCTCCTTCCGTCAGGACTGAATCTTGCTGAGCGCGTTATCCTTATCTCGCCATGCACATTACCCGCCGCAGACCCGCTATCGTTTTCTTTATCACCCTCGGGGTGTGCCTGGTTGCGCTCGCGATTACCCTGAACGTGACGTGGGTGATCCTGAATTGGCGCAAAATTGTGCCCCTGGTCCTGGGTGTGGCGTTCTTCGGCGTGCTGATCGCCGGACTCATCCTGAACACGATCTTCCTGGTGCGTGAAGTCCGCCGCAATGAGCGACACGACAGCTTCCTGAATGCAGTTACGCATGAGCTCAAGACGCCCATCGCTTCCATCCGGCTTTACCTCGAAACGTTGCAGCGACGTGCTCTGAGCGAGGAGCAGCGACAGTACTTCTACGGCATCATGCTGTCGGACAGTGAACGATTATTGGCCACAGTCGAGCAGGTGTTGAAAGCCGGCGAAGTTGGCCAGGGTACGCGAAACCAGATTCGCATGGCAGTCGATATGGCTGCGCTGACTGAAGAGTGCATCGAAACCACGCTGCAACGGCATCACCTGGTGGAGGGCACGGTACGTATGGAACCCGGCAACCCTGCGGCTTCCGTCACTGTTCGCGGCAACCGTGACGATCTTCGCGCCGCAGTTCTAAACGTTCTGGACAATGCCGTGAAGTATTCCCCTGACAAGGTGAACGTGCGAGTGAAGTTGAAGGTGGAGAATGACGCCTGGGTCACACTGAACGTCACGGACGACGGCATGGGCATTCCACCGGGACACATCAAGCGGGTATTCAAGCGCTTCTATCGTGTGCCGTCGTTGAGCACTCTCAAGGTAAAAGGCACAGGCCTGGGACTTTTCCTTGTCCGCACAATCGCGAGACAGCATGGCGGCGACGCCGTCGCACGCAGCGATGGAGAGGGCAAAGGTACTACCATCAGCCTGCAGTTGCCGCGATACTTTGAGAATCTGCACGAGGCGGCTTTGACGAGGGACGAACGATGAACGAGGCTCTGCGAGTACTCATCGTCGAAGATGAAACCCACCTTGCCCAGGGCCTTCTTTTCAATCTTCAGGCCGAGGGCTATGCCGTTGAGATTGAAGGCGACGGCGAGTCGGCACTGAAACGCCTGCTGGACGGACCACCATTCGACGCTGTGATTCTGGATGTGATGCTGCCGGGCAAGAATGGCTTTCAGGTGGCAGAGGAACTGCGCAGCCGGCAGAACTATGTTCCGATCCTGATGCTGACTGCGCGCGGACGACCCGAAGACGTGCTGCAGGGTTTTGCCGCCGGTGCCGACGATTATCTTTCCAAGCCATTCGACCTCTCAATTCTTATCGCGCGATTGCATGGCCTTTTGCGCCGTATGGTTTGGCAGCGTAAAGGAGTCGAGGATGCAGCCACGGCTCCCGACGAAATCAGCAGTTTCACCTTCTCGGGAAAGACGATTAATTTCGCCACCCTGGAGCTGACGGCTCTCGATAAAACGGTGCACCTCACCCTGATGGAAGGCGACCTGCTTCGCTACCTGGTGCAGAATCAGAACCGCATAATCTCTCGCAAGGAGTTGCTGGAGCAGGTGTGGCGAGTCCACGAGGACACCGACACTCGCGCGATTGACAACTTTATGGTTCGACTCCGTCGATACATCGAAGACGAGCCATCCCATCCTGTCTTCCTGCAGACCGTTCGCGGCATCGGCTACCGGTTTCTTCCAACTGCGACCGCCCCACCTGCGGAATCGGAGTAATTCGCAGATTCGGAGTAGTATAGGGGGTGGGGGTATATTCCATGTCCGAAGTAAGCCTGCGAATTGACAACATGCATTGCGGCGCGTGCATCCGCCGAGTAACCCAGACGCTTAACTCTCTTGCTGGCGTCACTGTTGAGGAAGTACAGATTGGCGCCGCGCGCGTGCAATTAGTCGATGGCCCCCTGACAGCCGCGGGATTGGTAGAAGCCGTCTCAAAAGCCGGGTTTCCAGCACACCTGGAGGCGTAGTGAAAGCAGCATCCACTACACTCGACACGCACGAAAGCGTGACGGTCACTCTTCCCGTCACTGGTATGTCCTGCTCGGCGTGCCAGGTGCACGTGGAGCATGCATTGCAGGCAACGCCGGGCGTTACCGAAGCCAGCGTCAGCCTGATGACGAACTCTGCTCGTGTGATCTTTGACCCCTCAATTGCGCGACCTGAAACATTGGTCGAAGCTGTCCACAACGCCGGCTACGAAGCTTCCCTGCCCGTTCAACTGAACGAATCTCAGGTCAGCCACGATCACGGCACAGAGAACGAGAGTGCGCTGAAGGCCAAAGCCCTGGGGACGTTGGCGGCAGGCGCTGTCGCGATGTTGTTGTCTATGCCCCTCATGGACACGCATTCTCGCCTCGATCGGCTGTTCATGAAAATCGCTCCGGCTCTGTATTCCGTTTCTCCCCAGGCCCTGCGCATCACGCTGCTGCTTCTCACCATCGCGGGAATGTTCTGGGCAGGATCCGCCATCTATGCAAGGGCCTGGAAGGCGCTGCTTCATCGCGGCACCAACATGAATACGCTGGTATCGCTAGGCACTGGCGCAGCGTTTATCTACTCAGCCGCAGCCACATTTTTCCCGCACGCCTTTCTGCGGCGTGGCTTGCGACCTGATGTTTACTACGAATCCGTGCTGTTGATCCTCGGCTTTCTGTTGACTGGTAACTGGCTCGATGCCCGCGCCAAAAGGCGGACGGTGGAAGCTCTTCGCTCCTTCGCGACGCTCCAGCCACAGGAGGTGGCACTGCTGCGCGAGGGTGTCGAAGTCCGTGTTCCCCTCGCATCCGTCATGCCGGGAGACACGGTCGTCGTACGTCCCGGAGAACGGCTACCGGTCGATGGCATCATCACGGCAGGTCGTACATCGGTCGACGAGTCTCTGATCACAGGTGAGTCAGAACCGGTATCGCGTGCGACTGGCGATCGCCTCATCGGCGGCTCGCTGAACTATGACGGGGCGGTCGAATACCGTGCCACGTCGGTAGGTTCGGCAAGCGTCCTGGGACAGATGTTGCGATTGATGCAGGACGCACAGTCGTCCAAGGCGCCAATGCAGCAGCTCGCTGACCGCGTCAGCTCTATTTTTGTGCCGGTGGTTCTTGGGTTGGCCGTCCTCACGTTTGCAGCCTGGGCCTTGCTCGATCCCATCGGCGGGCTAAGCCGCGCATTTGCTGTCTCGATTGCAGTGCTCGTCATTGCCTGCCCTTGTGCCATGGGCCTGGCTGTGCCGGCTGCTCTTACCGTGGCCATTGGCCGTGGAGCGCAGCTCGGCATACTGTTCAAGGGCGGCGAAGCGCTGGAACGCCTTGCCAGCGTAGACACGATCGCGCTCGACAAGACTGGAACGCTCACCCACGGCCGGCCTGCAATTCTGGCTGCAGGCACCGCAACCGGAGTGTCAGAAAACGACCTGCTGCGTATGGCAGCTTCGCTCGAACAGCGTTCCGAGCACCCGCTGGCGCATGCCGTTCTGGAACGAGCGCGCCAGTCCGGTATACCCACGGTTGAAGCGACGGACGTTCAGGTTCATCCCGGGACGGGGATTACTGGCATGGTTGCAGGGCGCAGAGTCGCTGCCGGCAACCGCGAAATGATGGAGACGTTGGGCGTCGATCTGACCATGCCCACCACCGCCTTCCCCGAAGGCGCGACCCTGCTCTACGTCTCGCTGGACGGCAAGTTATACGGATGGCTGGCAGCGCAGGACACCGTGAAGCCAGGTGCGCACGATGCGGTCCTGGCGTTGCACGAACTGGGCATCAAAGTGGTGATGCTGACCGGCGACCGACAGGAATCAGCTGACCAGATCGGAACTGCGGTCGGGATCGACCAGGTCTTCGCCGGGCTGCTCCCCGAGAAGAAGCTAGAGAGCATTCGCGCCCTGCAGCAACAAGGACGCAAGGTCGCGATGGTGGGAGACGGCATCAACGACGCAGCCGCTTTGGCCCAGGCCGATGCCGGGCTGGCCATGGGCACCGGCACAGATCTTGCCCGCGACGCCGGTGATGCGATTCTCCTTCGTGGAGAGCCGGAATCCATCGTTACAGCGATCCAGCTTTCCCGGCGAACCCTCCGCGTAATGCGCCAAAACCTGGGCTGGGCGCTTGGCTACAACCTGCTTGGCATACCGATCGCCGCTGGCGTCCTCTATCCCGTTCTGCACATATTGTTGAGCCCGGCTCTGGCCAGCGCCGCCATGGCTCTAAGTTCGGTCAGCGTTCTGGCCAACAGCCTGCGTCTCAGGAGCTTCAGAACCCGATGACTACCCCCAAAACCATCCGCAAACAGCCCCTCATCAGCGAGGCGGGCAACGCCTGTGCCTGCGCATCGAGCCGGAAAGCTATCGCCGTCGACCCGGCGATTAAGTCTTCAATCCTGCGGCGTCTGGCGCGGATCGAGGGCCAGGTCCGCGGCCTCCAAAAGATGGTGGAATCCGAACGCTACTGCGCAGATATCCTGGTGCAGGTGGGATCGGTCCAGCAGGCATTGCGCGGGGTGAGCCGCCAGTTGATGCATAACCACCTGAAGAACTGCGCTGCCGACGCAATTCGCAAAGGCACTACCTCCGCTGACCAGATGTACGACGAATTGCTCGACCTCGTCTATCTGCATTCGCGTTGATATTCGCGATGACCGGCGTCCTGTAGACTGATTCTGGACAGACCTGTGCGCATCCTGACGCGTTACATCCTGAGAGAAGTGTTGTCGTACGCCATGATCGGTGGCGCGATCTTCACCTTTGTCCTGTTCATGCGCCCCCTGGGACAGATCCTCGAGTTGGTGGTGAGGAACAGCGCATCTCTCACCAGCGTCGCAGAGATCTTCCTCTTTACACTCCCAAACACGTTTACCGTCACCATTCCCATGGCCGTGCTGGTCGGGATCCTGCTGGGCCTAGGCCGACTTGCAGCAGACAGCGAAATCACCGCCATGCGCGCCTCGGGAATCGGCGTGTGGACCTTCGTCCGGGTGATCTCCGGCGTTGCGGGCGTGGCCCTGCTGGTGGGGCTGGCAAATTCGTTATTCCTCGCACCACAGGCATCGCGTGCCCTGCTCACCTTGGAAGGCACACTGCGGAACTCGCAGGCCTCCTATGAAGTGCAGCCTCGTGTCTTCTATGAAGACTTCAAGGGCTTTGCGCTCTACGTCCAGGATGTAAAGCCGGCAGCAGGCTCAGCGAACTGGCGACGAATATTTCTCGCCGAACCTCAGCAATCCCGCCTCACCCAGCGTCACCACGGCCGAATCCGCGACGGTGGTTAGTGGAGACGACCACATCAACGGAGATGCGGTTGAGAAATGGTTCGACACATGAGTCCCAGGCCAAGGACCCGGGACAATACAGCGTATCCACTTTCGCTGACGCGGATCTGCCGCTGCAATTTGAATCTCAATCCGATGCCCGCGTCAGCCGAAACGACACACCCATCCTGGCCATGTCGAATAGTGCTCTGCTGGCAAAATCCCGCGGGCCCGGCGGCAAATGGTACCTCATCGAACTCAACAAGCGCTTTGCCTATCCCGCCGCCTGCCTGGTACTGATGCTGATCGGCGTACCGCTTGGCGTGTCCTCAAAGCGCGGCGGCAAGAGCGCCGGTTTCGTGCTCACCATCGTGCTCGTTTTCGTTTACTACTTCCTCTCGTCTACGGGCATTGCGCTGAGCCGCCAGGACAAGTTGCCCGCATTCGTCGGCGTCTGGATGGCCAATTTCGTCTTCGCGATCTGTGGCCTTATTCTGGTGCGACAGATGGCGACCGGCGGCGCGCTGCTAACGGTGTTTTCTTCAGCTGCTTCGTGGTTCAGGTTCAAGACCCCAGGCAAGACGAAGATCGAATCCAATTCGAGCATCTCGCCGCGAACGCGCAGAGAAGAGGCAGTTTCCCGCTCATCCTCGATGACTATGTTCTGCGGGAATTTCATCACGACGCTCGGACTTGTGCTGGTCAGCTTTGTGCTCCTGCTGCTGGTCTTTACATTCTTCGAGCTGCTCGGCGACATCATCCGCAATCGCACCCCGCTTGTCACCGTGGGCGAATACCTCATCAACCTCACGCCCAGCATGATCTACATCATTACGCCGCTGAGCGTTCTGATCGCAGTGCTCGTCACCTTCGGCGCGCTCAATCGCTCCAATGAGCTGACCGCGATGAAGGCCACGGGCATCAGCCTCTATCGCGTCGTCCTTCCAATGTTCGTCATCGCCAGCATCCTCGCTGCCGCCCTCTTTGTCTTCGACGAGTTGTATCTGCCGGGAGCCAATCGTCGCCAGGAGGCGCTGCGCAGCACCATCAAGGGTAAGCCGGCGCAGACGTTTCTTCGGCCCGATCAGAAATGGATGTTCGGACATCAGGAACCGGGCAAGCCGGGGCGCATCTTCTATTACCAGTTCTTCGATCCCGACCAGGATAAATTCGCGAATATCAGCGTCTTCGAATTCGATCCGGAGACCTTCTCAATCTCTCGCCGCATCTTCGCCACCAGCGCCCAGTGGGAGCCCAGGCTTCAGCGATGGGTCTTTGAGAACGGATGGGACCGGTCTATCCATGGCGAGGCCGTGACCAGCTACCAGCCATTTGACGTGAAGACCTTCCCGGAAATCGGGGAGGAGCCCTCCTATTTCAAGAAGGAGAGTCGCCAATCCCAGGAAATGAGCTTCGGCGAACTCCGCCGCTACATTCGCGACCTCAGGCAGAGCGGATTCGACACAATGCGATTGCGCGTCCAGTTGAACCGCAAATTGGCGTATCCGTTGATAACCCTGGTGATGGCCGTGCTCGCCGTTCCCTTCGCGCTCTCCATGGGCCGGCGCGGATCGCTCACCGGTGTGGCCATAGCCATCGGCGTGGCCATCGCTTATTCCGTGGTCGCCGGGCTCTTTGAGGCCATGGGGAATGTGAATATGCTTCCACCCTTAATGGCGGCCTGGTCGCCGGATCTGCTCTTTGCCCTCGCCGGCGGCTACCTGCTTTTGCGGACCCCTACCTAGCCGTGCAGCCCACAGCCGTAGCGCGTCGTTTAAGATAGGGACAGCATGCTCAGCCGCCTCCGCCCACTCTTCCCTTACATGCGCCGTTATTGGCGAGGATACGTCTGGGGAGGTATCTCTGTAGTTTTGAGCAATGGCATATGGATTCTGTTTCCGCTGGTCATTGGAAACGCCATCAATGCCCTGAATCACGGCGTCACGCGCGAAAAGATATTTTTCTATGCGGGCTTGCTGGTCGGCGTATCCATTCTGAAGGGGATCTTTCTTTTCCTCACCCGCTGGATCCTCATCGGCGTCTCTCGCGAGATCGAGTACGACCTGCGCAATGACCTCTTCCGGCACCTTGAGAAACAGCCCGCAGCCTATTACCAGGACCACCGCACCGGCGACATTATGGCGCGCATGACCAACGATCTTGCGGCAGTTCGCCAGTTGCTGGGCCCGGGCATTATGTACAGCGCCAATACCATCCTGTTCTCCTTTGGCGCGCTGTTCTTCCTGTTGCGCATTAGCCCCATGCTGACGTTGTATGCGCTGGTGCCGTTACCGCTGGCCTCCGTGGTGGTGCAGGTGCTGGGTAGCAGGATTCATGACCGCTTCGAGCGCATCCAGGCGATGTTCTCTGACATCTCCGCGCAAGCACAGGAAAACTTTTCCGGAGCAAGACTCGTTCGCGCTTTCGCGCAGGAAGAGGCGCAGATCGCGGCCTTTGAGCGCTCCAATCGCGAAAGCATTCGACGTTCTCTGCGGCTGGTTCAATTGATGGGCATGCTGTGGCCAACGCTGCAGTTCATCATCGGACTGGCGATGGCTATTTCCCTGCTCGTGGGTGGCCACCTCGTGCTTCTGGGGCGCATCAACGTCGGCGACTTCGCGGCCTTCAATACCTACATGCTCATGCTCACGTGGCCAATCATCGCGCTGGGCTGGGTGGTCAACCTCTTCCAGCGCGGGACGGCTTCTGTCACACGAATCGACGAGCTTCTGGCAGAGAAGCCATCGATTGACGACCACGATGCCGATCTCTCGATCCCGATTGATCATTCCATGCTGGGCGAAATCGAGTTCCGCGACCTCACGTTCGCATACGGCTCTGCCGAGGAGAAATCGAGCCCCATCCTGAAGTCCCTCTCACTCCGGATTCCAGCCGGAAGCAGCATTGCTATTGTCGGGCCCACGGGGTCAGGAAAGACTACATTGGTGAACCTGATCGCGCGTCTCTACGATGCCGAGCCGGGCTCAATCCTGATGGACGGAAGACCGATCCGCGAGTATCCGCTCGCCACCCTGCGCTCGAATCTGGGAGTCGTCCCGCAGGAGACCTTCCTCTTCAGCGAGACCATCCGTGAAAATATCGCCTTCGGGGTTCCCGACGCTTCGGAAGATGCAGTCATGCAAGCTGCCGAGTCAGCCCACATCCGCAAGGAGTTCGAAGAGTTCCCTAAGGGCTTCGACACCATGGTTGGCGAGCGCGGCGTCACACTCTCCGGCGGTCAGAAGCAGCGTGCCAGCATCGCCCGTGCCATCCTGCGCAATCCTCGGGTTCTGATTCTCGACGACGCCCTGGCCAGCGTAGATACCTACACTGAAGAACAGATTCTCGAAGAATTGCGACGCGTGATGAAGGGGAGAACGACCATCTTCATCTCTCACCGCATATCTACGGTGCGCCATGCCGACCAGATTGCCGTGCTGGTGCAGGGACGCATCGCCGAACTCGGAACCCACGAGCAGCTACTGGAACAAAATGGCTACTATGCCGACCTCTTCCAGAAGCAGCAGTTGGAAGAAGAGCTGGCTGTTACGCACTAACGGGCGCTGCCTTCAATCCGCGCTATCATAGAGACACCGATGAAACAGGCAACCGACAATCCGAAGCACGAGCAGAACCGCGCCGCAGCAGAGGAGCAGTATCACAAGGCCCTTGACCTGGTGGCGTCGGGTGACGCTTGCGCCGCAGTAGAAGGCTTCAAGGCCTGCCTGGATCTCGATCCGGAGAAACTGGACGCCGTTCACGGGCTGGTTCGCGCGCTGCAGGATTGCGGCCGCCTGGACGAGGGCATCGAATGGGCTCAGAAGCTGATCGAGCTTGATCCTGCCGATCCTCTGTCGCACACAAGCCTGTCCATTCTCTACCAGCACAAGGGCATGATCCCCGAGGCTGAAGCTGAGGCCACCAAGGCACGCCTGCTGGATTGGAAACAGCAGTTGCAGCAAGGAATCAAGCCGACAACCATGCTGTAAGTCGCAACTCCCTCAGATCCAAAGTCTCAGCCCCGTTTACACTCTGCTTATGTCTGCAACCATCTACGTTGCCAGCACCAACCCGGGAAAACTGCGCGATTTCGTCGTTGCCGCTGAGGCACTGGGCGACGCAGAAACCCTCACTTTTCAGCCATTTCCGGGGATGAACGACATCTCTCCCGCTCCTGAGAACGAGAGCACTTTCGAAGCAAATTCGCGCTCCAAAGCGATCTATTACAGCCATTTTTTACCCGGAGAAGTGGTTCTAGCGGACGATTCCGGCCTGGAGGTCGATGCCCTGTGCGGCGCCCCCGGCGTGCGTTCCGCGCGCTATGCGGCAGATGAGGGCGTTGATCTGAATGCCGATGAGACTGTAGACCAGGCAAATAATCGCCTGTTGCTGGTGAAAATGAGAGAAATTCCGGCAGGAGAGCGTCGCGCACGCTACCACTGCGTGCTTGCCTTGGCAAAAGACGGCGAATGCCTGCTGACGGGGGACGGGAGCGTTGAAGGCGAGATCCTCACAGAGCCAATAGGGACAGGGGGGTTCGGCTACGACCCGCTCTTTTTCCTGCCCCGATTCCAGAAGACAATGGCTGAAATCGACCTCGAAACGAAGCACGGATTGAGCCATCGAGGACGCGCAATACGGTCACTTTTGGAGCAGTTTCGACGCAAAATTGCGTGATTTTGTTTAGTCTAATCGACTCATATTCTGCCCTTCCTTGACGGTGGTTCTCTCACACACGAATAATGAAGAGTGATCGGTATCACTGCCGAGGTCTTCCTTGTCGGCAGTAGATGTACAACTATCAGAGACCGAAGGAGTTCCTTGCACATGGCAACCGCCGTTCGACCCGCCGCCACCCCTCCAACCCGTGGCGTGCAGCCGTTCCAGGCCGGTGAGGGTCATTCGTTTTTGCTGCGCAAGCTTGCATTCTCTTAGCGGAATCGTGCCGATCGGCGCGTTTCTGGTCGAGCATTTCGTCTCCAATTTTGAGGCTTTGAAGGGCCCAGCAGCTTATGCGCAACAGGTCAGGTTCCTCAACGGCCTGCCCTTCGTGCGCGTGCTGGAGTGGGTCTTCATCTTTATCCCGCTGCTGTATCACGCGCTCTACGGCGTCTACATCTGGCTACGGGGCAAAAGCAACGTTGTGTACTACCCCTGGGCCGGCAACTGGATGTACGTGGCGCAGCGCTGGACGGGTGTGAATCGCCTTCATCTACATCGCGCAGCACGTGTGGCGGCAGCGCTTTAGCGGCGTCAGCCTGCCGGAGACATCCCGGTGCGGCCTTCCATAAGGTCCAGATGGAGTTGTCGAATCCCTGGATGCTGGCGTTTCTACGTCATCGCAATCATTGCCACCTGCTGGCACTTCGCTTATGGAATCTGGCTATTCTCCGCCAAGTGGGGCATCACGCCGGGCGACAAGGCCCGGCGCAAGATGGGATATGTTTGCACCGGATTGGGTGTCGTGATGGTCGTGATTGGACTCGCGAGTCTGTATGCCTTCGTTGGCCCGAATACAGGAATGCACCAGACGATTTGACACCGGCACAAATCATCGGGGGCGATGCGCCGTTCCGCCACCTGAGAGCGCACCTCCAGCGTCACAATAGCTGCACGCCGCACTCAGGCAACAGGCAGATGGGGCATTTCGCGTCCTGCTGTGCGAGGGCAGTAAAGAGAAAGGACAAGCACGAATCATGGCAGCAAATCCCAGGATTATCGTCGTCGGTGGCGGACTGGCCGGACTCTCGGCCGTTATCAAGATCGCTGAAGCCGGCGGCAAGGTTGACCTCTTTTCCATCGTGCCCGTAAAGCGTTCGCACTCGGTCTGCGCGCAGGGTGGCATCAACGCGGCGAAGAATCTGAAGGGCGAGGGCGACACCACCTGGCAGCACTTCGACGACACGGTATATGGCGGCGACTTCCTCGCCAACCAGACGCCGGTGAAGAATATGTGCGAGGCCGGGCCCGGAATCATCGATCTACTCGACCGCATGGGTGTTCCCTTTAATCGCACTCCTGAGGGCCTGCTGGATTTTCGCCGTTTCGGCGGCACGCTCTTCCATCGCACCGCGTTTGCTGGAGCCACGACCGGGCAGCAGTTGCTCTACGCGCTCGACGAACAGGTTCGGCGTTATGAGTCAGAAGGCAAAGTTACGAAGTACGAGGGCTGGGAGTTTCTCTCTGCCGTACTCGACGGCACCGGCGTGTGTCGCGGCATCTGCGCGATGAACCTGCGCACCATGGAGTTGAGCACCTTCCCCGCGGACGCCATCATTATCGCCACCGGCGGCAATGGCGCCATCTTCGGCAAGAGCACCAACTCCGTAGTTTGCACCGGATCGGCGAATTCCGCGCTTTACCAACAGGGCGCCTACTATGCCAACGGCGAGTTCATCCAGGTGCATCCCACCTGTATTCCGGGCGAGGATAAGCTACGACTGATGTCGGAATCGGCCCGCGGCGAAGGCGGACGCGTATGGGTTCCGCGCAAAGCGGGCGACGAACGCGACTGGAAGAGCATTCCTCCCGCGGAGCGCTTCTACTTCCTTGAAGAGTGGTATCCCAAGTATGGCAACCTTGTGCCGCGCGACGTAGCCACGCGTGCTATTCACAAGATTGTTTACGAGCATGGACTGGGCATCGATGGCCAGCCGATGGTCTATCTTGACCTGACCCACATTGACCGAGCAACGCTTGACCGCAAGCTCGAAGGCATCCTGGAAATCTACGAGAAATTTGTAGGCGACGATCCCCGCGAAGTGCCGATGAAGATCTTCCCCGGAATGCACTACACCATGGGCGGCCTGTGGGTGGACGTCAACCAGATGACCAACATTCCCGGCGTGTTTGCCGCGGGCGAAGCGGAGTATCAATACCACGGTGCGAACCGCCTGGGCGCTAATTCCCTGCTCTCGTGCATCTACGGCGGCGGCCTGGCGGGACCGAAGGCCACCGAGTATGCCAAGGCTCTTCCTGCGGCGCAGGGAGATGGCGGGCACTCCGCCGAAAAGAAGCGGCAGGAGGAGATCAACGGCCGCCTGATGAGTTCCTATGGCAACGAGAATCCCTTCCGCATCTGGCGCGAACTGGGCGAGACCATGACCAAGAATGCCACGGTCATTCGCTACAACAAGCCCCTGCAGGAGACCGACGCCAAGATCTGCGAATTGCTGGAGCGGTATCGCAACATCAATCTAAGCGACAAGAGCATGTGGGCGAATACGACTTTCGCTTTCACGCGGCAACTCTACAACATGCTGCAGATTAGCCCGCGTGGTGGCCCAGGGAGCCGCGCTGCGCGATGAGTCTCGAGGCGCGCACTACAAGCCGGACTTCCCCGACCGCGACGACGAGCGTTTCCTGAAGACCACCAAGGCCACTTCGCGCCAGACGCCGATGAGCCGCGCTTCGAATACGAAGAGGTGGACACGCAGTTCATCAAACCGCGGCCGCGCCGCTACGACGCAGCGAAGTAAAGCCACAAGCAAGGCACCAGCAATCGACAGGGAGAGACAAGAATGGCAGAGCGCACTATCAGGATCGAGGTCAAGCGCCAGAGCGGACCGGATTCCGGCCTCCATATGGGATAAGTTTGAGCTTCCGTATCGCCCGGGAATGAACGTTATTTCGTCGTTGCGCGAAATCGCCGCCAATCCCGTGACGGTGGACGGCCGCGCGACCACTCCCGTGGTGTACGACTCGAATTGCCTCGAGGAAATCTGCGGTTCGTGCGCCATGATCGTGAATGGTAAGGCACGCATGGCCTGCTCCGCACTGGTTGACAACCTGGAACAGCCGATCAAGCTGGAGCCTTTGTCGAAGTTTCCGCTGGTGCGCGATCTTGCGGTTGACCGAAATGTGCTCTTTGAGAATTTGAAGCGAGTGAAAGCGTGGGTGCCACTTGACGGCACTTACGACCTGGGATCCGGACCTCGCATCATGCCGCAGGTGCAGGAGGAGAATTATCCTCTTTCTCGCTGCATCTCATGCACAATCTGTATGGAGGTTTGCCCGCAGTTTAATGAGTCAACCAATTTTGTTGGCGCGGCGACGATTGCACAGACGAAGCTCTTCAATCTTCATCCAACCGGCAAAGTGCTCAAGGATGAGCGTCTGCATGCGCTGATGGGCGACGGAGGCATTCAAGAATGCGGCTACGCTCAGAACTGCGTTCAGGCCTGCCCGAAGCAGGTGCCGCTCACTCGCGCCATCTCCG
This sequence comes from uncultured Acidobacteriaceae bacterium, assembly GCA_963849505.1. Taxonomy (GTDB): domain Bacteria; phylum Acidobacteriota; class Terriglobia; order Terriglobales; family Acidobacteriaceae; genus JANXZS01. The sequence goes on from CAWKHY010000008.1 coordinate 67,703, forward strand.
ATGTGGGCCGCGACGTGGTGATCCTGGCGGCGAAAGATTTGTTCACAACCTAGTAGCTAACCGAGCTTCCACAAAAAAGAGGTCCGATCGCCGGACCTCTTTTTATTTTCGTGAGAGCTACTTTGAGATCACGGTAGGATCTTCCCTCTGTTGGCGCTCCATGCCCTTGGCAGCTGCTTCCTCTGCGACCTTGTGAATCCTTCTTTCCGCCGCATCCGGATAAACTCCTGTGTCGATTACACGGCCATTGGGATCTACTCTCGTCCGCACAACATCACTGTCGGAGTCTACCTGGGTCGTTACGACTCTGCCATTTAGTTGAATAGGCTTCTCTGGTTCAATCTCTCCGAGGGTTGTCAAATCCGATTTCTTCTCTTCTGACATCCGAACCTCCTTGTTCCCTCACTGTGATTCAGGCGTCTCACATCAGGTTGTCCTGCGACTTTGTTACACTCACAGCTTCGGTCAAACTCTATGACAAGACACGGCCAATGTTTATCGGTGTTAGTCCTCGCTGCATTATCTTTCGCAGCGCCATCTTCATTTGCGCAGGCAACCTCTGGAGCAGATAAGGCCTCGTCGCACGATGCCGTTCATCCCAGCACAAAGCGAGCAGCCGTGACCAGCAAAACAACAAGCGATCCTCTTGCCGTACATCGTGGCGCACTCGTGATTGACACGCATGCCGATACGCCGCAGCGATTCCTCGATGAAAACTGGAGCCTCGGTGATGCGTTGAAAGGTGGCAGCCTGAACCTTGAGGCTGCGAAGAAGGGAAACCTTGACGCGGAGTTTTTCTCCATCTGGGTTGAGCCGGAGCAATACAAGGGCCGATACGCACATCGCACGCTCGCCTTGATTGATGCGGTTCTGCAGCAAGCCGCGAAGTATCCTGACCAGATGCGCATGGCCTATTCGGCAGAGGATATTGTGGCCGCGCATCGGCAGCACAAGTTCGCCGCCCTGATGGGCATTGAGGGCGGGCACTCCATTGAGAACGATATCGGCCTGCTGCGCGACTACTATCGGCTCGGCGTGCGCTACATGACGCTTACGTGGTCCAACTCGACGGACTGGGCGGACTCATCCGGCGACTACACCGACGAGAAAATTCCGCACACCAAGGAAGGGCTGACCGAGTTCGGCAAAGACGTTGTTTACGAGATGAATCGTCTGGGGATGATGGTGGATATTTCGCACGTCTCCGACAAGACCTTTTACCGCACGCTTGTAATCAGCCGCGCTCCGGTAATTGCGTCGCACTCGTCCGCGCGGGCCTTGTGCGATGCGCCGCGCAACATGACGGACGAGATGCTGCACGCGGTCGCGGTGAACGACGGCGTGGTGATGGTGAACTTCTATTCCGGGTTCCTGAGCCAGGATTTTCGCAACGCGCAGCTGGCGCAGGCTCCGGAACGCAAGAAGGCTGTCGAAGAGCTGAAGGCCAAGTACGCGGCGGAAGGAAAGCCCGTCGACTACAAGGCGTTGAACGACTTGCAGAAACAGTTCACGGCTAAGATTCCGCGTCCGCCGTTCAGTCTGCTGATCGATCACATTGATCACATCGCAAAAGTTGCGGGAGTGGATCATGTCGGTCTGGGGTCTGACTTCGATGGAGTGGACTCGCTGCCGGAAGGCATCGACACCGCCGCTGATCTGCCGAAGATTACACAGGCGCTGATGGCTCGCGGATACAGTGCGGCGGATTGCGACAAGATTCTCGGCGGGAATCTTCTGCGCGTCTTCCGCAAGGTGGAGGCGGTAAGCCATGAACTTGCAGGCCGCTGGGCGACCTCGAATCAGCCAGCACCAGCCCGGTGAGCAGCCATAGGCTCGTCGACTGGCATTGCAGGGCCGTGGATCAGTTACCCTAGGTACCGACCATGAACATGAAAACAATCCAACGTTTCGCAGCAATCGTCCTGGCCTCGGAATATTTGCGCTCGCCGCGAGTGCTCAGGAGGCTACTCCCTCCGCCTGCAGCGGCTGAGCTTCCAGACGCACCCGGCACCCAGGTGAAAGTGTCGCCTCAACCCACGGGCCCTACCGCAGTGCTGGATACGAGCATGGGTCGCATGTCGTGTCAGCTATTCGACAAGCAGGCTCCACTGGCCGTCGCCAACTTCATTGCTCTGGCCGACGGTACGAAGACATGGACCAATCCCGCCACCAGCAAGAAGATGGTGAACAAGCCGTTCTATAACGGAACGATCTTCCACCGCGTGATTCCCGATTTCATGATCCAGGGCGGCGACCCGATGGGCATGGGGATCGGGGATCCGGGATATCTGTTCAAGGACGAGTTTGATTCGAACCTGAACTTCGACGTGCCCGGACGACTGGCAATGGCTAACTCCGGTCCGGGACACGAATGGCAGCGCAGTTTTTCATCACCCTTGCGCCCACCGAGCATCTGAACCAGGTCCACACGATTCTTGGTCAATGTGACGAGGCAAGCATCGCAGTGGCGAAGGCGATCGCGGCCGTGTCCGCGGGACGATCAGGATAAACGCTGGACACCGACGTCGTGTTGAAGAAGGTCACGATTGTGCGCGAGGGCCAGCCGATGCCTCCCTTGCCCGCAACTCCCGCCGTACCTGCGGACGCAAAGCCGGCAGCAAAACCTTAACGAATTTCCAACAATATCGAGGAGAGTTTCCCATGTCGCTTCAGCCTGGCACTTACGCCACATTCAACACTTCCGAAGGAAAAATCGTCTGCCGCCTCTTCGAGGCTGACGCGCCGAAGACAGTCGCAAACTTCATCGCCCTGGCCGAAGGTAGCCGCGATTGGACGCACCCGACCGAAGGCAAGAAGTCGAGCGCCAAGCTTTATGACCGCACGATTTTTCACCGCGTGATTCCCGACTTCATGATCCAGGGCGGCGATCCCATGGGGAATGGCATGGGCGGCCCCGGCTACAAGTTCGAGGACGAGACCAAGGGCTCGAAGCATCACTTCAAGGAACCCGGCAAGCTGGCGATGGCCAATTCCGGCCCGAACACGAATGGCTCGCAGTTTTTCATCACGGTAGCCAACACGGACTGGCTGACGGGAAAGCACACCATCTTCGGCGAAGTCGTCGAGGGCTACGAGATTGTCGAGAAGATCTCCAAGGTAAAGCGTGGAGCGCAGGATCGGCCTTCCACCCCGGTCGTGCTGGAATCCGTCGTGATTGAGAAGGTTTAGTTTCTCCGCAGCGCAAAACAAATGGCCCGGCTAGATGCCGGGCCATTGCTTTATAGCTCACTGTGCTCGCTAGACGCCGATTACAGCGCATAGCTCCGTTACCGCGTCTGCGCTCTTCTTCAATGCTGCCGCTTCCTCGTCTGTGAGCTTGATCTCAATGATCTGCTCCAGCCCGCGCGCACCCAGCTTGCAGGGTACGCCCACATACAGCCCGTGAATGCCATACTCGCCCTCAAGGTAGGCTGCACAGGGAAGAATCTTCTTCTTGTCTTTCAGAATCGATTCGACCATTTCGACAGCAGCAGCCGACGGCGCGTAATACGCGCTGCCGGTCTTGAGATGCTTTACGATCTCGGCGCCGCCATCGCGAGTGCGCTGCACCAGCCGCTCGACAGTATCCGCATCCATCAACTCAGTAATCGGAATGCCGGCGACCGTGGAGTAGCGTGGCAACGGAACCATCGTGTCTCCGTGGCCGCCAAGAACAAATGCTGTTACGTTTTCAACGGATACCTTCAACTCCTGCGCGATGAATGTGCGGAAGCGAGCCGAGTCCAACACTCCGGCCATTCCGATGACGCGCTCGCGGTTGAACTTGGATTGCTTGTAGGCCGTCTGCGCCATTGCGTCCAGCGGGTTCGACACGATCACCAGGATGCAGTCGGGAGAGTAGGCGATCACCTTCGCGACCACATCCGACATGATCTTGTAATTCGTCATCAACAGATCGTCGCGGCTCATACCGGGCTTGCGCGGTATGCCGGCTGTAATCACAACCACATCGGAGTCGGCTGTATCCGCATAATCATTGGTGCCCACGATGTAGCTATCGCGCTTTTCCACCGGCATGGCCTGCAACAGATCGAGCGCCTTGCCCTGCGGTATTCCCTCAACCACGTCGATGAGGACGACATTTGCCAATTCCTTGGCGGCGATCCAGTGGGCAGCGGTCGCGCCAACATTTCCTGCACCCACAATTGTTACTTTCCTGCGCATATCTCTCCCCTGTAATGTTTGTTCTCGCCGGTCGGCGCGTGGCCGAATCCCGGCGAGGTAACTACATGTTTTCGATCATGCGCGTGGCAAATTCGCTGGTCTTTGCCTTGGTCGCGCCTTGCATCTGCCGTTCGAAGTCATAGGTGACGTACTTCTGCTGAATGGTCTTCTCGAGCGAACTCTCAATGAGCTTCGCGGCTTCACTCCAGCCAAGAAACTCGAAGAGCATGACGCCGGAAAGAATCACCGAGCCGGGATTGATCACATCCTTGTCGGCATACTTGGGAGCCGTGCCGTGCGTCGCCTCAAAGACGGCGTAGCCGTCGCCAATGTTAGCTCCCGGTGCGATTCCAAGTCCTCCCACCTGCGCTGCACAGGCATCGGAGATATAGTCGCCGTTGAGATTTGGCGTGGCCAGTACGCTGTACTCTTCCGGCCGGATGATGACCTGCTGGAAGATCGAATCGGCGATGCGGTCGTTGATCAAAAGCATCTTCTTCCACTTGCCGCCGCCGTGAGAGGCGCCGATGGTGTCCAGCACCTGCTTCACTTCTGCGTAGAGCGCCTTGCGGAAATCCTCGTTGCCAAACTCCAGGCCGGGCTCGATCATTGCCGCATTCTGCTCTACCGTCAGCCCGGGATTGGATTCCACGTTGCCGAGTATCCAGCTTTCGCGCTCGGTGATCACGGAATCGCGGAACTCGTCCACCGCGACCTCGTAACCCCACTCGCGGAATGCTCCCTCGGTGAACTTCTGAATGTTGCCCTTGTGCACCAGCGTTACCGACTTCAACTTGTTTTCCAGCGCATAGCGAATCGAGCTGCGCACAAGGCGTTTCGTGCCGAAGATGGAGATGGGCTTGATGCCAACGCCGGAATCCTCGCGCACGCGCTTCTTGGTTCCCTTCAACATCTCGTTGTTCAGGAAGTCGATGAGCTTTGTGGCCTCGGGCGTTCCCTGCCTGAACTCGATCCCGGCATATACATCCTCAGTATTCTCACGGAAGATGACGACATTCAGCCGCTCAGGATGCTTCACCGGCGAAGGCACCCCATCGTAGTACTTGACGGGCCGCACGCAGCAATACAGATCCAGCACTTGCCGCAGAGTTACGTTCAGCGAGCGGATGCCGCCGCCTACAGGAGTCGTCAACGGTCCCTTGATGGAGACGCGCAGATCGCGCGCAGCGTCAACGGAGTCATCCGGAAGCCAGGTTTTGAAGGCGCGAAATGCCTTCTCGCCCGCAAATATCTCATACCACTTTACCGAGCGCTTGCCACCGTAAGCCTTCTGCACGGCAGCATCGAAAACCCGCTGCGAAGCCTGCCAGATGTCGCGGCCCGTGCCGTCGCCTTCAATAAAAGGGATGATGGGATGATCAGGAACCTGGTACTTGCCGGAGGCGTACTGGATAGCCTCGCCGCCTTCTGGCAAAGGCACACCGTTATAACTCTGTTTCATGGACTTGTGATTCTCCGAGGGAAAGATGGGAGCAACGCGCCCCTAAGGACTAGAGAAGGCTAACACCCGCCCGGAACGCATTGCAATGGAGGCGGCTAGGTCCAGCGTGCGAGACGGGAATAATCCCTGCAGCAAAGGAGGGCGCTGCCACGCTGGCCACCAGCCAGACCATCGGCGGATGGGCTGCCTCTCAGGATTTATTGTCCGAATTGACGGTTAATTTTCCGGCGAGTGGTTGCGCCCGGTTAACGATGTGGTAGCTTTCATGCGAGGTCCAAACGCACGGGGAGAAGTATCCCCACACTGGAGGTCTCTGAATTGGGCAAAAGCATGGTGCCGAGGCGGCTCTTCTTTACCAAGGGCGTGGGCCGACACAAGGAACGTCTGACATCCTTCGAGATGGCCCTGCGCGACGCGGGGATTGCCTCGCAGAATCTCGTTCGCGTGTCGTCCATCTTTCCGCCACAGGCCAAGCTCATCCCGCGCAAAGAGGGGCTGAAGTATCTCAGCCCGGGCGAAGTGGTCTTTGCGGTTGTGGCGGAGAACTCCACCCGCGAGCCGCACCGGCTGGTAGCGGCAAGCATCGGCGTCGCTATTCCCACTGACCGCAATACCTACGGCTACCTGAGCGAGCACCACAGCTTTGGCGAGACCGAAGAGCAGGCCGGCGAATATGCCGAAGAGCTGGCTGCGGAGATGCTGGCGACGACGCTCGACGTCGAGTTCGACCCGGATACGAGCTGGGATGAAAAGAAGGAGATCTATCGCATCTCCAACAAGATCGTTCGCACCGCAAACGTCACCCAATCCGCCGTCGGCGACAAGCACGGCCTGTGGACCACGACGCTCGCCGCCGCAGTATTAATATTCGAGTAAAGCGACAACACCTCTGACATGCCGGACCCTTCCGGCCTGCGCGTTTTGGCCTGCACGTTATAAGCTGATAGAAGTGAAAATTATGCCAATGCAAAAGTATCGCGTGGGCCTGGTGCAGATGAGTTGCGGCCCCGATCCGGATGCCAACCTCGATAAGGCCGCGGACCGCGTTCGCGAGGCTGCCCGCCAAGGCGCCAACGTCGTGTGCCTGCCGGAGTTGTTCCGCGCACAGTACTTCTGCCAGCGTGAGCAGACCTCCCTTTTCGACCTGGCGGAGCCGATCCCCGGACCCAGCACTGAGCGGTTGAGCGCCGTCGCGCGGGAGGAGAAGGTGGTAGTGATTGCTTCCCTCTTCGAGCGCCGCGCAGCAGGGCTCTATCACAACACGGCGGCCATTCTCGAAAGCGATGGAACGCTTGCCGGGATCTATCGCAAGATGCACATCCCGGACGATCCCCTGTACTACGAGAAGTTCTATTTCACGCCGGGCGACCTTGGCTTCCGCGCCTTCGACACGTCCGTCGGCAAGATCGGCACGCTGGTCTGCTGGGATCAGTGGTATCCGGAGGGCGCGCGCATTACCGCGCTGCAAGGGGCGAATATCCTCTTCTACCCCACAGCCATCGGCTGGCATCCGGCAGAGAAAGCGGAGTTTGGACCTGCCCAGTACGATGCGTGGCAGACTATCCAACGTGCTCATGCCATCGCCAACGGCGTCTACGTGGCTGCTGTCAATCGCGTTGGGTTTGAGCATGGCGACGTACGCGGTGATCGTGCCGAGGGCCCCGGCCTCGAATTCTGGGGAGGCTCGTTTCTTGCTGATCCCTTTGGCCGCGTGATTGCCAAGGCCCGCTATGATGTGGAGGATATCCTCATCGGCGAAGTCGATCCGGTGCTGCTGGAGGACACACGCCGCAACTGGCCCTTCCTGCGCGACCGCCGCATCGACGCCTACGGGCCCATCGTCAATCGCTTCCTCGATACGCCGGGATCGGACAAGTAACCCATGATCGACACGAAGAAAACTCCTCGCGAGCTCGGCTATCGCATGCCTGCGGAGTGGGAGCGGCACGCTGCAACCTGGATTGCATGGCCGCACAACTCCGAGGATTGGCCGGGAAGATTTCACCCCATCCCGTGGGTGTACGCCGATATCGTCCGCCACCTGTCGCGTGTTGAGGACGTGCACATTCTTGTGAACGACGCTGCCGCACAAAAGCGCGCAGCCTCCATCTTGAAGCGCGCGGGAGCCACGCTGAGTCGAGTCTTCTTTCACGTATGGCAAACGGACCGCGTGTGGCTGCGCGATTCGGGGCCCATCTTCGTCACCAATGCGGAATCTGTATCCATCGCTGTTACGAATTGGAAGTTTAATGCCTGGGCCAAGTACGACAACTGGCATCACGACGATCGCATTCCGTCGCATGTCGCGCAGAGTGAAAAACTCTCGCAGTGGGAGCCCCATCTCGGCCAACATCGCGTAGTGCTCGAGGGCGGCTCCATCGATGTCAACGGCGCGGGCCTGATGCTCACTACGGAGGAATGCCTGCTTAGCGAGGTGCAGCAGCGCAATCCGGGACTCAGCCGCGAGCAGTTGGGGCAGATATTCAGCGACTATCTCGGAGTGGAAAAAGTTCTGTGGATGAATCGCGGCATCGCCGGAGACGACACTCACGGGCACGTCGACGACATCACGCGGTTCGTCTCAGAGAGCGCCATTGTCACCGTGACTGAACCCAATACTTTGGACGACAACCACTTGCCCTTGCAGGAAAATCTCGAACGCCTGCACGAGGCTCGCGATCTGAACGGGCGCGCTTTCAACATCGTTGAATTACCTATGCCCGCGCCTGTGATCTTCGAGGGTCAGCGATTGCCTGCCAGCTATGGCAACTTCTATATCGCGAATGGGATCGTATTAGTGCCGACGTTCAACGATCCCAACGACCGGATCGCGTTGAACACGCTGGCAGAACTCTTTCCAGACCGCAGCGTTGTAGGCATTCACTGCGGCGACTTCATCTGGGGACTGGGTGCTCTGCATTGCATGACGCAGCAGCAACCTGCTGTGGGATAACACGATGACGGACGAAGATTATTTACGCCTCGCCATGGAAGAAGCAGAAGCTGCCGCGGAGGCGGGCGAGGTCCCTGTCGGAGCAGTGCTGGTTGGCGCGGGAGTGGTGCTGGGGCGAGGCCAGAACCGCGTGCTGCGCGACTCCGATCCCACGGCGCATGCTGAGATTGTTGCCATGCGCCAGGCGGCACAGGCCAGCGGGAACTATCGCCTGACGGGCTGCATTCTCTACACCACGCTGGAACCATGCTCAATGTGCGCTGGGAGCCATGATCCACGCCCGCCTTGGACGCCTGGTGTACGGCGCAGACGACCCCAAAGCCGGTGCGGCGGGCTCAGTAGTCATCGTGTTGAACCATCCCCGCCTGAACCATCAAGTTGAGATCACACGGGGCGTGCTGGCAGACGAATGCGGCACCTTGCTGCGCGGCTTTTTTCGCGACCGGCGCGGCCAATAAGCTTTCCCAGCTAGTGCCAGATTCGATATGATGGGTATATATGCAATTGCAGGTTTATACGACGTCGTGGTGCCGCGACTGCCGCTCCGCAAAACGCTTTCTTGACGAGCACGACATCCCTTACACCGAAATCGACATCGAGTTGACGCCGTCGGCCGCCGACACTCTGGTGCAGAATGTCGGCAAACGCGCCATTCCGCAATTCGTTCTCGACGGCAAATGGATCCAGCCCTACAAGCCAGGAAAAGGATTCCTCTACGAAGAGATGAGCGCTTTGCTGGGCGTTTCTACAGCAAAGTAGGCCAGCGCGAGCAATAGCCGCGGCCTGTCAGATTTGATCGACGGGCTTCTCCAGCGCGGTCTTGGCAGCGTCCTCTTCCTCAGCCCGCTCCGCTTCCCCTGGCTCTGCCACTACCGCAAGCACGGCCAGAGCATCCGCCTCGTCGTTGGGATTGACCTGAAGCTGCAGGTTGTCGATGGTGTTTCCGTACAGCACCCCTGCGTTCTCACCGATAAGGAAGGCGTCAATGCCGGCTGAATTGAGCCGTCCTTTGGCCATTTCCGCCTCTGCGGAGTCCCGATATCTCGCGATTGTGATCAATTCCGGTTCGTCACTCATGGTCTTCCCTTCTACTCAGCGAGTCTACACCTGCCCGCAACTACCTGGTTGGATGCACAAACGGTAAAATCATGTGTATACACGCTTAAGATCGTGCCACGGGAGGCAGCCTCTTGATAGACCGCTACACTCGCCCTGAAATGGGCCGCATCTGGACCGAGGAAAACAAGTACCGCATGTGGCTTGCGGTCGAGATCGCGGCGAGTGAGACGCTGGCCGAAGCAGGCATCGTCCCCGCAGAGGCTGCCCGCGCAATCCGCGAAAAAGGCGACTTCAGCGTGGCGCGCATTCAGGAGATCGAAGCGGAGGTGAAGCACGACGTAATTGCATTCACAACTGCTGTGGCTGAGAAGATCGGCCCTGAATCCCGCTGGCTGCACTATGGGCTTACCTCGAACGATGTGGTGGATACCGCACAGGCCCTGCAGGTGAAGGCCGCCTCAGCCATCCTGCGCGCCGGCCTCGCTGACCTGGCTGACGTGCTGAAGCATCGCGCGCTTGAGTTCAAGCACACGCCCACCATTGGCCGCACGCACGGCATCCATGCCGAGCCCACCACCTTCGGGCTGAAGTTGCTGAACTGGTACGCCGAAGTGCAGCGCAATATCGAGCGCTTCGAGGCTGCTGCAGAAGGCATGCGCGTCGGCAAGACCAGCGGCGCGGTGGGCACCTTCGGACATCTCAAGCCGGAGCACGAAGAGCGCATCTGCGAAAAGCTCGGCTTGAAGCCCGCGCCGGTGGCCACGCAGGTCATCCAGCGGGACCGCCATGCGCACTACATCTCCACCCTGGCGCTCATCACCTCGACGCTGGACAAGATCGCGGTTGAGGTTCGCCACCTGCAGCGCACCGAAGTGCGCGAGGCGCAGGAGTACTTCTCCGAGAAGCAGAAGGGTTCCTCCGCCATGCCACACAAGAAGAACCCCATCACCAGCGAGCAGATCAGCGGCCTGGCCCGCGTGGTGCGAGCCAACACCCAGGCCGCGTTTGAAGATATCCCGCTGTGGCACGAGCGCGACATCTCTCACTCATCCGTCGAGCGCATCATCTTTCCGGACTCGACGATCCTCACCGACTACCTGCTGGCCAAGACGACAAACCTGGTCGAAAAGCTGCTGGTCTACCCTGCGCGCATGCTTCGCAATCTCGAAAGCACCGGCGGGCTCATTTTCTCCGGCCAGCTGCTGCTCGACCTGGCTGAGGCTGGAATGCTGCGCGAGGACGCGTACCGCCTGGTGCAGAGCCACGCCATGCGCTCCTGGCGCGACGACCTGGTATTCAAGGACGAAGTAGCCGCAGATCCGGAGATCAGCAAGCTCCTGAGCAAGGAGAAGCTGGCGAAGACCTTCGACCTGACGCGCCAATTGGGTAACGTGGATGCGATTTTTGCGAGAGTGCTTGGGACATAGTGTCCGGGAATGGCTCAAGGGGTAAAGTAAGAGTCGATGCCAGATAAGGCCTTCAATCTGACCGTGGCAATGACCGGCGCCAGCGGAGCCATCTTCGGTCAGCAACTGCTGTTGGCGCTGGAGGCCGATGGGCGAGTGGCTCGCGTCAATTTCGTTCCCTCCGAGAATTCTTTGCGCGTGCTCGCGGAAGAGATGCAGATCAGCGGCCGCAACAATCTGCTGGAGAAGCTGCTGGGCAAGGCATCCGTCAAGACGCGCCAGTTTGCAGAGTCTGACATCGGCGCGGGCATCGCCAGCGGCAGCTATCCGTCAGACGGCATGATCATCCTGCCCTGCAGCATGGGAACTCTTGCGGGAGTGGCGAACGGCCTGGCTTCGAACCTCATCCAGCGTGCTGCGGATGTCTGCCTCAAAGAGCGTCGCCCCTTGCTGCTCTGCGTGCGCGAGACGCCGTTCAACAAGATTCATCTGCGAAACATGCAATTGGCCGCCGATGCAGGCGCAGTCATATTTCCGGTAATGCCTGCGTTCTACAACAAGCCCATCGACTCCACCGAAATGGCGCGCCAGTTTGCCTGCCGCGTCCTCGCGCATATCGGCTTGCCGCAAGCGGATGGCTACATCTGGAAGGCAGAAGACTAGCCTCCTCGCCAGCGCTGCGGCTTACCCTATCGAGTAACCAGTTCCGCCGGAATCCGCGGAAGCATCGAAGTGGCATTCGGCTGTGTGCGCAGGAACTCCAGCACCCTAGGCGCGACTTTGCTCTCACACTGCACCGGCGCAAGGTGGCCACAGCCATCGAAAAGCGCCAACTCCGATTGCGGAATCTCCCGATGCATTATTTCGGCGGTATACACGGGTGTGAGCCGATCCTGCGCGCCCCACACGATCAGCACAGGCATCTTCAGCGAGCTCAGCTTGCCATCCATCACGTCGGCCTCCGTCTCCATCGCGCTCACGCTGCGGCGAATGACCCACTGGTGCGGGCGGGCGGTTCGCAGCCAATCGCGGGCGAAAAAATCAGGATATTGCGGTGGTTGCGGCATCAGCAACGAAATCAGTTCCGCAAGCTCCGCGGGCGTGCCCGGCCAGAAGATGTTGTGCGGGAATTTGATATCAAACCGGATGCCGGCGCTATCAAAGAGCATCAGCCGTCGCACCCGCTCGGGCGTATCGCTGGCTACTTTCAGCGAAACCCATCCGCCCATCGACCATCCACCCAGGTCGACGCGCTGCAGCCCCTTCGCATCCAGAAAGGCACGCACAATGCCGGCCTCCTGGGCAATGGAGTAGCTGGCATCCGCCGGCTTATCCGATTTGCCATAGCCAAGAAGATCGATCGCGTAGACCTTGTATCCGCCCCGGGCAATCGCCGGAATCAGGTTGCCCCAATCCTCCGATTTAGCTCCAAGCCCGTGGATCAGCAAAACCGGCTCTCCCTCGCCCGCGACCAGGTAGTGCAGGCGGTAGCCTCCTGCGTCTACGTATTCGCTGCGCACCCCTTGACTCCACAATTGCAATTCCATCACTCGCTGGATGACCCACATCGGGCGCACGTAGAAAATAGCGCCCGCTGCAAAAGCCACCAGGAGAATCGCCAGTACCGTCCTCATCCAGCAACGCGGACAGGCCCACCAGTGCTTCGGCTTAGTCAAGACCGGCACATAAGCTTCGGGCATTTGGGAAGAAACGGAGTGTTCGGGCATGTCTATGGCCTATCGCGATCCAGGATCGTAATTCTTACTCAGTGCGGAGCAAAGCTAACACGCGCAAGCGGCTTGTATTAAACCTCCGGGCCGCTCTTCGCCAGGCTGAAAGCCTTCTCGATTACTTGGACTGTAATTGGAGCAATACGGTAGATGCTATGTCCGTTCAACTCCTCGCGCGCCACCCAGCGAGCATCAGAGGCGTCACTCGCCGCCAGCAGGCTTCCGCCAACAACCCTGCACACATAATCGATCAGGACGTAGTGGTAGCGAACTGGCTGCTCGTGGTCTTCGGGATCTCCCGCTTCCCCGGCCCCGCCCACGCGCATGATGCGGTCCAGAACTTCAACCATTGAGACGACCTCGACAACCAGCCCAGTCTCTTCCAGCACCTCGCGCTCTACGCCTTGCTGCAGGGTCTCCCCAAGCTCCAATGCTCCGCCGGGCAGGGACCATTCCCCTTTCAATGGTGCGTGGCCGCGCCGGACCAGCAATACGCGGTTTCCGTCGAGTACCACCGCGCCCACGCCCACAATCGGCGCGTCGGGAAACTCTCTGCGCAAGGCCAATCCTCGCCCTCCCTGTGTGGCAAACCTAGAACTTTATGGGACGGCCATATTCATCGTCGAAGACAGTGCGGGCCATGCTGAAGCGGCCGCCGTTGAACTTGTCGGGCCCCTTCAATCTCCCCACGCCCAGCAACGCGACCACGTGGTAGCTAAGCGGCATCTTGAGCACTTCCCGCACCTTCTCCTGTTCAAATCCTTCCATCGGAGCGGTGTCGTAGCCCAGCGTCTCGGCCATCAGCAGCATGTGCGTAAATGCGATCATTACCTGGCGGTTCAGCCACATATCGATGTTGGGATGATTCGACAGGAAGTTCGGAATGGTGTTCTTCAACTGCTCGGCGTAATGCTCAGGCATTCCGCCTTCAGCCCCCTGCCGCAGCATCTCTTCCAGGTCGCCGTTTCGCCAGCCATCTGCGTCGCCACACGCCACAATCACCACGGATGCTTCTTCGACTTTTGCCTGGTTGAAACTCGCGCTGCGAAGTCTCTTTTTCTGTTCCGCGCTGCGAACCACCACGAAACGCCAGGGCTGCAGGTTGTAGCTATTCGGCGCGTGCAAACCGGCGTCGATAATCTTCTTCAAATCCGCGTCGGGAATCGGCACGCCGTCAAAACTCGGCGTTGCTCGTCTTCCTGCAATCGCCTGCGACAGAGTCTTATGCATAGGCTTTCTCTTCCTCGGATTTCAATCTCTGCAGTCCACTGCAACCTTCACGCCGGCGCCAAAAGTATACCGATGAGCTTACAGGCGCTCCGTTCGCGTGCGCGGCAAAATCTTTCACTGAATCTGCGCCATAGGCAGTTCTACCGCGTACGCCGCCTGTCCCGGCACATCCGCATACACCCACAAACCATGAAACCCCTCGCGTAATTCCGCATGCTCCGACAACATGGCTTTCATCACCTCAATCGCACGTTTGCGAGAGGCCACGGGATCGGTTTCGCCGGTGGCTTGAAAGTGAATCACCAGGTCCAATCCACCGAGAGAAGCATCGGTTCGCAGGCTGGTAATATTCCAGCTCTGGTTGTTCACCGTGAGCACCAGCGGTTGCGCACCGGGCAGCCCGGGCGGCGCGATTGCTCCCTGCTCATTCTGCAATTTCTCCAGGTTGGGACTGCTCAGTAAATCCACCGGCGTCAATAGAAACTGCGCTGTCTGGTAGTAAAAATAGGCGTTCCAGTACTGCTTTTTCTTGGCGTACTCGCGCGCCTGGCTCCAGTACCAGACCCCGTCGTGCCCGGCATACAGCATTGGTCGGACGTACAGCCCGGCCAGCTTCCAGCCACCATCCTTCGCCAGCACAAACGAGACCTGCTGCGGCTTGGCCACGCCGGAAGCGTGCAGAATCACGAGTGCATACTCGCCCTGGGGCAGTTGCTGAAAGTTGAGCGAGACAGCCAGGGGAGTACCGCCCACTCCGCAGAAAAACTGCGTGTCCTGCTCCTGCTTCAAGTCCCCGGCATCGAGCGCATACATCTGGTCGACCGTCAGCGTGGCGCCCTGCATCAGGGGTGCGGCGGACTGAACTCCGGACGCAATTCCCTCAAACTGGCTGGCGACCTTCGCCAAAGTCCCTGCTTTTACCGCCGCAACGTCGCCTTTTTGCACCAGCTGCCCCAGGTGAAGAGCAGCTTGCTCCAACTCCGTCCGCTGCGCGCTCGTCATCTGCGCCTGCGTCGTGCAAGTGACTGCAAACGCTGTACTTCCCGGGATCATCGCTACAGCAAGCAGGCCTGCAAAGACAGTTGCAGACCTGGCCCCTGTTTTTATTTGTCCAACACCTAGCATGAAATGAATCCGCCCTATCCCCAAAAGCCCCGCCAAACCTTCCAACACGTCAAAAAAATATGAGCGATTGAAAACCACTGCTAGTCTAGTACACAGAAGCTTCTGCCGCAGGCGCACGTGCCTCGGCCCGGCATGGTGGATTGGATGCGCTCACAACTCGACAGCCTTAATACTCGCCTCGCTGCGCGTTTTCTGCGGGCCGCTGGCTGGCGCAGGCGTGTGTCTGCATGCCTCTTCGGTTTAGGAGCAGCGTCCATTCTCGGCGCGGCCGCGCTGTCTGCGACCCCGGCTCTCGCGCAGGATGACGCCCAGCAGCCTGAAATGAACGCCCCGGCCCCTGAGACCTCAGCACCTGTGCCAGTACAGGATGCGCCCCCCGTGCAGGGTCAATCCCCGGTTGCATCGCCAGCGTCCTCAGCGCCGTCCCATAATCCGGCCGCAAGGCCAACCAATCATCATCGGGGTGTACCTCCAAACCTCGTCCAGCCCCAACCGGCACCGGTTGCCGAAGTTGTCGCGCAGCCAACTCCGGTCCTGCTTCAGCCAGCCAAGAAAGCGGAAGTGAGCGTCACCCAGGCGGGCATATCCGTTCAGGCTGACAATTCCAATCTCTCGCAGGTCCTCCACGACATCAGTTCCGCGACGGGGATGAAGGTGGAAGGGTTGGCTCATGACGAACGCATCTTCGGCAATTACGGCCCCGCCGCACCGCGGGACCTGTTGACCACTCTCCTCTATGGGGCCGGCTACAACGTGCTCATGGTGGGCGAGATCGCTGATGGAGCGCCACGCCAACTCATCCTGAGCCAGCGCAGTGGCGGAACCGCTGCTCCAGCCGCTGCTGCCGCACCAACGAACGCCGAGGAAGACGATCCTGAGCCAGATCCGGGCGAGGGACAGGAAATTGAACAGGCTCCGGTGCAGGCCCAGCCCCCACCACCGCCGATGCAAAGATTCAACTCCACGCCGGGAAGTGAAGTCCGCACCCCGCAGCAATTGCTCGAGCAACTGCAGAGAATGCACCAGGATCAATCTCAACAGCCTCAGCAGCCACCGCAACAGTAGCGTCAACGACGCGCAAAACTGAACGCGGCTCCGCAAAGAGCTGAGCGCACGTGTTTGCATTTATTTAGGAAATGTCCGGCTGAGAGAGACGCTAGTTAGGAAACGCGAGCCGTTTGGGCCTTGATCCGAGGTGAGGACGCGAAGGATCGGGCATGCATCTTCAGTGTGGCAAAGGCAACTTTGCAGGTCCAATATGCCAGCATCACTCCCAGTGCCAGGGAGCCCATCGCCGCGCATACCAACAAGAAACTGTTTAATAGATTCTGCATACTCGCCTTCTGTGTGAACAGCTTGCCCTTGTCTCCCCTGAGTTGCCTATACCACTTTCTGGTGGCCACTCAGAGATTGTGATGCGCTGAAGGGCATCTACCGCCGCTCCAACTCGCTCATTACGATGCAATAAACGAATTGTAAGCGCGGTTTGACCCTTGTTTCTATTGCCGAATAAGATACATAAGGAGACTTTTCCTATTTTAGCTCACGCAGACTATCTGCTGCGGTGCCCGAGATTCACACAGCTGCGACTTTTCCGAGAGACTTAAAGCCCTCAAGAATGGCGATTACTCATATAACGGTGCGCGGCGCGCGCCAACACAATCTTC
The DNA here is from genome assembly GCA_963849505.1 of uncultured Acidobacteriaceae bacterium. Taxonomy (GTDB): domain Bacteria; phylum Acidobacteriota; class Terriglobia; order Terriglobales; family Acidobacteriaceae; genus JANXZS01. The sequence continues at coordinate 84,520 of CAWKHY010000008.1, forward strand.
GCGACATCAACGTCCAGATTCCGCGCAACACTCTGACGGTCGTCACCGGCCTTTCTGGCTCCGGTAAGTCCTCGCTCGCGTTTGACACGATCTACGCTGAAGGCCAGAGACGCTACGTCGAGACTCTCTCCGCCTATGCGCGCCAGTTTCTCGATCAGATTGAGCGACCCGACGTAGACTCCATCGAGGGCCTCAGCCCTGCAATCTCAATTGAGCAGAAGACCACCAGCCGCAGTCCCCGCTCCACCGTCGGCACCATTACGGAGATCTATGACTACCTGCGTCTTCTATACGCATCGGTGGGTGTGCCGCATTGCCCGAAATGCGGAAAGCCCATTTCGCGACAATCTCCTGAGCAGATTGTGGAGCGCATCCTTTCCACTGCCAAAGTCTGAGCGCGTCATCATCTACGCACCCATCGTCCGCGGCCGCAAAGGCGAGTTCAAAGACCTGATGGATGACCTGGATCAACAGGGTTTTCGTGCTCGCATCGACGGCGAGATGCGCGACCTGGCCGACCCCATCCAGTTGGAGAAGCGCAAGAACCACACCATCGAAGCAGTCATCGACCGCGTTGTGCTCAAGCCCGGAGTTGAAAAGCGCCTTGAAGCCTCCGTTGCGAAGGCTCTGCAGATGGCGAACGGCTTGGTCCTGGTGGGCATAGCCGGAGGCGAAGAGCAGCTCTTCTCCTCATCCATGGCCTGCCCCGACTGCGGCCTCGACGTTCCCAAGCTGGAACCACGCAGCTTCTCGTTCAACTCGTCCTACGGCGCGTGTCCCGATTGCAATGGCCTGGGCAGCATCTATGACTTCGATCCCAACAAGATCATTACCGATTGGAAGAAGCCTTTACTGGACGGCGGCCTGGGACCGGGCTCCGCTTCGCAATACCTGTTGAAGCTGATATCCCTGGCTGCCGATCGCTACAAGATCGACCTCTCAAAGCCCTTCGCAGATCTGCCCGAGAAGCAGCAGAACATCCTGCTCTACGGCCCCACCAAGACTGAGGCTCCACGCACCGGCTTCCACGGCATCCTCGCCTATCTTCGCCACAGCCTGCAGGAGTCGAAGTCAGAAACCTACGGGGAATGGCTGCTGGCTTATATGTCGGCCTCAACTTGTCCCGCGTGCAAAGGCATGAGGCTGCGCCCCGAGTCGCTCGCCGTCAAGATCGGCGACTCCTCCATCGCGGACTTCACCTCCCTGCCGCTGCGGCGAGCGCTGACCGCTGCAAAGAAATTTCAGTTCACTGCGCGGGAGGCGTTGATCGCCGAACGCCTGCGCCGCGAGATCGTTGAACGCCTCGAGTTTCTGAACGCCGTCGGCCTCAGCTACCTGGCGCTCGATCGCAATGCCGCTTCGCTTTCGGGCGGAGAAGGACAACGCATCCGCCTGGCTACGCAGATCGGCTCGCGTCTTCGTGGCGTTCTCTACGTGCTCGACGAGCCCTCCATTGGACTGCACCAGCGCGACAATCAGCGGCTCGATCTCTGCTCTCGAATCTCTGCGCGACCTGGGCAACACCGTGCTCGTCGTCGAGCACGATGAAGAGACAATTCGCCACGCGGATTACGTTCTCGACCTCGGACCCGGCGCAGGCAAACTGGGCGGCCATGTGGTCGCAGAAGGAACGCCGGCGGAGATCATGAACTCTCCCGCCTCGCTCACGGGACGCTATCTCAGCGGTGAGCTGGGCATCCTGCACCGCAAAGATCCTCGCCCCCTGACGAACAAGTGGATCACCGTCGACGGCGCACGCAGCCACAACCTGCAGGACCTTCATGCCCGCTTCCCTATCGGCATCATGACCGTCGTCACGGGCGTCAGCGGATCGGGCAAAAGCACACTGGTCAACGACATTCTCTATCGCGCGCTTGCGCATGAACTCTACGGTTCGCGCGAGGAGCCCGGCGAACACACCGCCATCCAGGGCTTTGAGCAGCTGGACAAGGCCATCCGCATCGATCAGTCCCCCATTGGCCGCACGCCGCGATCCAACCCCGCGACTTACACCGGCGTATTCACCGCGATTCGTGATCTCTTTGCGATGCTGCCTGCAATCCCGCGAGCGCGGCTACAAGGCGGGACGCTTTTCCTTCAACGTCTCAGGCGGGCGCTGCGAAGCCTGCCAGGGAGAAGGCCAGCGCCGCATCGAGATGAATTTCCTACCCGACGTCTACGTACTCTGCGAAGTATGCAATGGGCGCCGGTACAACCAGGAAACGCTGGCTGTAAAGTTCAACGGCTACTCCATCGCAGACGTGCTGGATCTGACCATCGACGACGCGTTGCCGGTGCTCGCGGATATTCCGCAGGTGAACCAGAAGCTGCAGACGTTGGTCGACGTGGGCCTCGGCTACATCCATCTCGGCCAGTCCGCCACTACGCTGAGCGGCGGAGAGGCGCAGCGCATGAAGCTGGCTCGCGAGCTCTCCAAGCGCCAGACCGGACGCACTCTCTACCTGCTGGATGAGCCCACGACTGGCCTGCACTTCGACGACGTTCGTAAGCTGCTTGAGGTGCTTCACCGGCTCGCGGACCTGGGCAACACCGTCATCATCATCGAGCACAACCTCGACGTGATCCGCAATGCGGACTGGCTCATTGACCTTGGTCCCGAAGGCGGAGAGGACGGCGGCAGGATCGTCGCCCAGGGCCGCCCGGAAGAAGTGGCCAACACGCCCGGCTCCTTCACCGGAGAATTTTTGCAGCGCTATTATGCTAATAAGAGCGCAACGGCGAATGGTGCAGCACCCACGGAAAGCGCAATCGCCGCTGGAAATGGTGACGCTCGACCTCGTCGCCGGACTAAAAGCGCCAAGAGCGGCAGCGCCAGCCCCGGGAAGAAAGAATCAGCATGATGGCAGTCGAGGAAGAATCAGTATGACCCTGGATCGCGAGCCGATTGACGTGGCTTCGCACGGCGAGATTGCGCCGCCGCAGGAACCAATCCCGCAGATGGATCCGTATCCCAACGCGGGCGGGGCCCTCTTCGCTCACATCCCGCGCTCGGTTCCCCATCTCGGACACGCTGCTATCTTCGGTGGCATCGTGGTTATCGCGATGCTCGGCGTCATGTTTGCGGTCGGCATCGGCGGAACTCTCCACGTTTTCGGTGCATCTTCGTTCGAAAAGATCCAGAAGAACCCCATGGTCGTGGTGCCCACAATGGCGGTGGCTTACCTGCTGGTTTGGGCGGTGAGTTGGTTCTTCTTCCCGCTTATGTGGTTTCGACCCTTTCTGGACGGGATCTCCTGGAATCGTGGTGTTGCCAGCCGCCGTTGGGCCTTACTCCTTGCAACTGGTCTAGGGTTGGGCCTTGTGGTGCAGTTCCTTTCGAATTTCCTGCCCATCCCTAAAACACTGCCCATCGACGACTTCTTTAAGACGCGAGCTTCGGTTTGGATCGTCGCCATCTTCGGAGTCTTCTTTGCTCCCGCCTTTGAAGAGCTTGCCTTCCGCGGATTTCTTCTGCCTTCGCTGGCCACAGCGTGGGACTGGCTGGCCCATCGGATTCAGCACCAGCCGCAGCGCCGTATTGACCCGGTCTCAGGCCAGGCGCAATGGAGCCTCGCAGCGATGGTCTTCGCCGCAATCGCCACCAGCATCCCTTTCGCCCTGCTCCATGCCGAGCAGCTTGCCCATGCATTCGCTCCGCTCGCCGTTCTTTTCGCCGTCAGCCTCGTGCTCTGTATCGTGCGCTTTCGCACCAGCTCTTTGGCCGCCAGCATCCTTGTCCACGCGTCCTACAACCTTTCCATCTTTACCACGCTCTTCCTGGCCACCGACGGCTTTCGCAATCTCGACAAGCTGCACGGCTGAGTGGTGGGATCCCGCCCCTGATTCCTTTACAATCGCTAGCGATGAACACACACGATTCGCGCACCGCTCTGCTTCAATTGCTCTCACGTATTTCTTTCAAGCTGGGGGAGTTCAAGCTCTCGTCCGGCGGCACCAGCGACTACTACATCGATTGCCGCACGACCACCCTGCACGCCGAGGGAGGCCGCCTCACCGGCTTGGCAATTCTTGACCTGCTCCACAAGCACAAGCTAAAGCCCGCTGCCGTTGGTGGACTCACCATGGGCGCCGATCCCATCGTCTCCAACGTGGCCACCGCCAGCGCCTACTACGCGCTCCAGCACCCCAATTCGCCGCTCATCCATGGCTTCCTCGTCCGCAAGGCGGAGAAGGCCCATGGCACAGGGCGTCGCATCGAAGGCTTCTGTGAGAAGGATGCCGAAGTGGTGATCGTGGACGATGTCTGCACCACGGGATCCTCGACCATCGCCGGCATTGAGGCGGCCCACGAAGCCGGGATGAAGGTGATCGCTGTAGTCTGCCTGGTGGAGCGCCAGGAGGCCAAGGGGCGTCCCGCAGTCGAAGCCGCTGCCGAGGGTGCTCCCTTCTTCAGCCTCTTCACAGCAGCGGACGTACGCGCCATGCACATCAGCGAAATGCCGATGTAGCTCCGGCACTACCTGGTGACCCGCAAAAGCCAAACAGGATGGAGCGGCGCTTGTTTCGTGCGCCTGCCCCATCCTGTTTTTATGTGTACCTCACCAGCGAATTTCTACTTCTGTGAAACCGCCGCTCCAGCGGGTGCGCTGCTCGTCGAAGTAGTGTTGGTCAGCAACTGCACCGTGACCCTGCGATTCTTCGCGCGTCCCGCAGCCGTGGTGTTCGGCGCAACCTCTACATCCTTGCCAATTCCGATCAGGTAGAAGCGATGCGGAGCAATGTTGTAGGTGGAAGCGAGGTACTGCACAACCGCATCCGCACGACGCTGGCTAAGGGCATAGTTGTAATTCGCGTCGCCGGTCGAGTCGGTTCCGCCGGTCACTTGCAGGATGTAGCTCTTCTGATCGCCCAGGCTGGTCGCGAACTTGTCCAGTTCCGCCTTCTCCGCCTTCGTCAACACCGCCTTGTCAAAGCCAAAGGTCACGGAGACATCCGAGACGGCCTTGTAGTTGTCCAGGTTCTTAACCACGCTGGCCAGCGAGTCGGCGCGATTCACAGCCTCTTGTGCGGAGCCCTGAGCCTGGGCAGCCGATTGGTTGGCCTGCGACGCCTTCTGCGTTGCCGTATCTGCCGAAGTTTGAGCCTGCGCGATTCCCGCCTGGGCGCGCTGGTCTACATCCTTGATGTTGCGGTTGTTGGTCGCGGTGGCGTCATCCAGTTCGTTCGTGTGCTGAATGAGGGGGGTGGTCTGCGATTTCACATAGTTCTTCGTGGAGCAGCCCGTGGCCATGAGCACCGAGAGTGCTCCTATCGCTGAAAACGCCCTCAACACCGTGCGTGTATCTGCCTTCATGATCTTTGCACTCCGTAAGTTAATCTCTTGGATTTAAATGTGCGTGGGGACAACAAGGTCCCAAACAGTGTTCAGTAGTGTGATGCAATATGAAGGCCAAAGAAGGCCTAAGCGCTAAACCCCTTAATTATAAACATTTAAAGTAACCATCGCACTGTTCGCAGGTTTTCCACAGGGTACTTTTTACCGCATCGAGCGCAACCCGCGCCCTTGCCATCGGGGAAGCGCCCGTTACAGATAAACTAACAAAAGCACCTCCCCCATGGACCTCCACGAGAAAATCCGTACACTGCCAACGCGTCCCGGCGTCTACCTCTACAAGAACGCGGACGACGAAGTAATCTACGTTGGCAAGGCGAACAATCTTCGTTCGCGGGTCCGCTCCTATCTACTGGACTCGTCACAATCCAACGCCAAGACCGGCTCGTTGATGCGCGAAGCCGTCGATATCGACTACATCCTCGTCGATAACGAGCACGAGGCGCTGGCGCTTGAAAACAACCTCATCAAGCAGCGCAAGCCCCGCTTCAATATCCTGTTGCGCGACGACAAGACCTACCCCTACGTGAAGCTGACGCTCGCCGATCGCTATCCCAAGGTCTTTGTCACGCGCCGTCTGCGCAAGGATGGTGGCGCGTACTACGGCCCATATTTTCCAGGCAACCTGGCATATCGCGTCGCTGAACTCATTCATCGCAGCTTTCTGCTGCCCAGTTGCAAGGTGGACCTGTCGCGTTATCACGCGCGTCCCTGCCTTCAGTACCACATCAAGCGCTGCCTCGGCCCCTGTGTTGAAGGGCTCACTACGCCGGAAGCCTATCGCGAAGCAGTGCGCGATGCGCAGCTTTTCCTCGAAGGACGTCACGGGGAGCTGGCTAAATCTGTCGAGCAGCGTATGCAGGAGGCAGCAGCGCAGGAGCAATTCGAACTCGCCGCGAAGTATCGCGACCTGATGATTACCATCGACCAGGTCGCCGAGAAGCAGCGCATGGCGACGGCCCAGGGCGATGACGCCGACGTCTTCGGCTACCACTACGAGAACGGCATGCTGGCCGTGAATTTGTTCCACGTGCGCAGCGGACAGATTGTCGACCGCCGCGAATTCTTCTGGGAGGATCTGCCCGAGTTGCTGGAACCCGACGAGGACGAGGCCGCTCCTTCCCCTCCCACGGAGTTCAGCGCCGGTGCATTCTTCTCTGCCCTGCTCAAGCAGATCTACATCGATCAGCAATACGTTCCACGTTGCATTTTTCTTCCCGCAGACTTCGCCGACCGCGCCACACTCGCAGGGCTGCTGACGGAGCGGACCGGACGCAAAGTCGAACTGGCCGTGCCCCTGCGCGGGGAGAAGCGCTCTCTCGTCGACCTGGCCGGCCAGAACGCGAAGCAGAGTTACGATCAGCGATTCCGCGTGCTTCAACCCTCGCAAAAAATGATCCAGGAAGCGCTGCAGGACGCGCTGATGCTGCCCGATCTGCCTCGCCGCATCGAGTGCTTCGACATCTCGCACATTCAGGGCGCTGAAACTGTCGCCTCCATGGTGGTGTGGGAGAACGGCGCGATGAAGAAGTCCGACTACCGCAAGTTCCAGATCAAATCCGTCGAAGGCGTCGACGACTTTGCTTCCATGCGCGAGGTAGTGGGCCGGCGCTACCGTCGCCTGCAGGAGGAGCAGAAGCCCATGCCCAGCCTCATCATGATCGACGGCGGCCTGGGCCAGCTACACGCTGCAGCAGCAGCACTCGAAGAGCTTGGTCTGGTGACTCAGCCGCTCGCCTCCATCGCGAAGCGCGAAGAGATCATCTACGTCCACGGACAGGAAGACGAACCCGTCGTCCTCGACCGCCGTTCTCCTGTACTCCACCTGGTGCAGCGTATACGGGACGAATCGCACCGTTTTGCCGTGACCTACCATCGCAAGCGCCGCGAGATGCGCGACCGCGATTCTGATCTGCTGCAGGTTGCCGGCGTAGGCGACCGCACCCGCATTCGGCTGCTGGAACACTTCGGCAGCCTGCGCAGCGTAAAGGCCGCTGACATGGAGGCTCTCACCGCTGTCGTGCCGCGTCGAACCGCGGAAACCATCTACCATCATTTCCGCCAGCCGGATGAGGCTCCGGCCGATCCCCTGGACCAGCTCAAGAAGCGCGTCTGAGCAGGCTCTACAGCATCGCTACGACCGCCGCCGCGCCGTCTCCTCGTAGCACTCCACGTAGGCCTTCCGCTGGCTTCTCCCAGCTATAGTCCTGGGCCATGCCGTTGCGCATCAGTTGCTCCCAGCTTTCCTTGTCCTTGAAGGCCGTCAGCGCACGTCGCAGCGTCAATCAGAAAATCCTCTGCCGCTATGACCCTCAAATTTGAAGCCGGTTCCGTCTGCCGTGTCTTCGCATCCCACTCTTCAATCGTGTCGTCCAGCCCGCCCGGTCGCGCGCACCACGGGCACCGTGCCGTACTTGAGCGAGTAGATCTGGTTCAACCCGCAGGGCTCGTAGCGCGATGGCATCAGGAAGATGTCAGAGCCCGCCTCAATCTTGTGCGCCAGCGCATCGTCGTACGTCACCTTGACTGAAAACTTGTCGGGGTGACCGAATCTGCAGATCGCTCATAAGGTTTTCGTAGTACGGTTCGCCTGTACCCAGCGCGACGATAAACAGATCGTCGTCGGCCAGATCTCGTCGCCACCTGGGCTATCAGGTCGAAACCCTTCTGCGTCGCGAAGCGAGAGACGATGCCCACCACCGGCGTCGTATCGGGCACGTCGTCCGGCACCAAAGGCGTGCAGAACATCTCGGCGGCACTCCTGCTTTCCGTTCAGATTCTGCCGACGAGTAGTGCGCCGCAATATTGCCGTCCGTCGCTGGATCCCACTGCGCAGTAATCCACTCCATTCAGGATTCCCCGCAGATCGGCAGCTTCCGCCGCTCCAAAATCGTACTCCAGCCCATTGCCAAATTCCGCCGTCTGAATCTCCTCGCGCATACTTGCGGCTCACCGTCGTAATCAAGTCGGAGTAGACGATGCCGCCCTTGAGAAAGTTGAACTGGTCAAACTGCTCCACCTGGTCCAGCGTGAAAACGTCCCACGGCAGCAGCAGGCTCTCCGTCGTTTGCGGCGGAAACGTGCCCTGGTAAGCGGCGTTGTGAATCGTCAGCACGCAGCCCGCTTGCCGCAGCGCCGGGATCGAAGTAGTACGTCGTCCTCAGGTACACCGGCAGCATCGACGCCTGCCAGTCGTGCACATGGAACACATCCGGCACGCCCAGCTGCTTCGTGCTCTCCAGCACCGCGCGCGGAGAACAAGCGCAAATCGCTCGGCATTGTCGGGATAATCGCCGCCGGCCGTGCCGTACAGAAATTCGCGATCGAACAGCTCCGGGCAATCGATGAAGTAATACTGCACTCCATCGCGCGATCTCCGCCATCCACCACGGTCACAAAGCGGTTGTAGTACTCAAACGGAATCGTGAGCGACTGGATGGCACCTTCCGCGTTGCTGATGTGCTTCTGCACCTGCCGGTACAGCGGAATGTAGACGGTGACCTTGTGACCCAGGTTCGCAATCCACTGGGGCAACGATCCAACCACGTCCGCTAATCCGCCGGTCTTGGCATAAGGAACACACTCCGACGACGCAAATACGATGTGCATGGATCCCGGCTTCTTATCGACCGCACGAGGTTCTCTTCCACTCAGATGCGAAAGGAATGACGTGAGAGCCTTCTGTACAAAAGCGTAGTCTAAATGCTGGTGCTGGACCCATCAATCGGCCCGCAGTGAAATTTGAATTGAATTCATGCCAAGAAAACCCAAGCTAGGACAGAACTTTCTCGTCGACCCCGGTGCGGCCATTCGCATCGTCGACGCCCTCGGGCGATCTCTCACATCAGACCGTCGTCGAAATCGGCCCCGGACGAGGCGCAATCACCAGCCATCTCGCCGCCCGCGCGCACGTCTCGTCGCCGTCGAACTCGATGCGATCTTCGCTGCCGACCTGCGCGATACCTTCGCGGACACGCCCACCGTCGAGATCCTGCAGCAGGACATCCTGCGAACTCGACCTCGCTTCCCTCATTCAAAGTGCCCGGCGAGACACTGATGGTCGTCGGCAATCTGCCCTACTACATCACCTCGGATATTCTGCTGCGCCTGCTTGACCAGGCCGAGGTACTGTCGCGTGCCGTCCTCATGGTGCAGCGCGAAGTGGCGGATCGCGTCGCCGCCAACCCGGGCAATCGCGGACTACGGACTGCTCTCGACGACAGTCCAGCTCTACGCCCGCATCGACAAGCTCTTTACGCTGCCGCCCGGACGCCTTCTCGCCGCCTCCGGACGTGTACTCCACCGTCTTTCGCATGACTATGGCCCCGCGGTTTGCTGAACTCGACGTCGAAGCCAGCGAGTTCATTCCCCTGCTGCGCCAGTGCTTCGCGCAAAAACGAAAGATGCTGGTCAACAATCTGAAAGCCGTTGGATACGACCAGGCGACCATCCTGAGGGCCTTCGCCGACAGCGAGATCGATCCGCAATCCCGCGCAGAGGCTCTGCCTCTGGAGGCGCTGGCTCGCCTGCATCGCGCGCTTCGCATCCCCGAAGGCGTCTAGCCCTCACCTGCAGCCCACGATCATTCGAATGCACATGAAAAAGGCCACCATTTTCTGGTGGCCTTTTTTGCGATGCGTGTCGACTGCTACTTGCTTCTGCCCGTCTGTGCCGGTGCTGGCGCGGGCGCTGAAGCCGGCGCTGAACGCGGCGCAGAGTAACTCGGTGAAGAGTAGCTAGGCGACGAGTAGTGAGGTTGCGATACCGGAGCCGAATAGTGAGGCTGCGGCGGTGGTGCTGAGTAATGCGGTTGCGCAGGTGGAGCAATCGCCCTTGGCGCTGAAGGAGCCATCGGCACATACGCCTGGTTTGGGGAAGAATTATTGTGGAGCGAGTTGAACGATTGCGTTCCACCCGGCGCCACAACAGGAGCAGTGTAAGGCGCCCTCGCGCCCGTGTTTACTGGATGCTGCAATGTTGTCGCCGCCTGCGACTGTACAGGCTGCATCGTTTGTACCGGCGCCGTTGGACGCAACGCCGTCGAATGAACGATAGGTGCTTGCGGATTAGTCTTCAGCGGCATCGGATGAACTACCGTCCCGTTCACCACGATCGGCCGAGGCGCGAGCGCGAGATTGTTCTGCAGCGGCGTTAGACGCGCGCCATTGTTCACCTTGACGATGCGAGTCGGTGTTCCGTTCCCATTCGTCGCCACAACCTCTGCGGGACGTGGACGCGGCGGAGGATGGTATCCCGGAGGTCCGTTGATGATTACAGGGCCGCCCGGATAATAGCCGCCGCCCCCGCCATAGCCGCAGTTCGTCGGCATCCAACCCCAGCCAAACGAATTGAAATAGTTCCAGCCGCCGCACTGGTAGGGCAGCCAGCCCCATGGATAGCCCGAGATCCAGGTGTAACCACCGGCACCGTAGCCCGAGGCCCAGTATCCGTTACCGTATGGATCCCAGCCCATGCCCGCGCCATAAGGAGACCAGACATTGCCGTACCCCGGAACTGAATACCAGTTTCCGTTCTGATCCAGATCGCTCCAGCCCATGCCGCTTGCCTTCGCGGCAACTTCGCTCTGCTTCACAGCCTGTTGCGACAAATCCTGATCACGATCGTTGTTCCACTGGTCCCACGAATCCGCGGCGACACCCTGAGCCAGGTAGTAGCGCGTCGAATCGGATGCGTCGAAGCGGATCGTCTCGTTCGTCTGCACATCAACCGCGAATTGCGTGCCACCCGCAACGTGTACCTTGCCATCCAGTACGCTCAGCTCCGTAGGAGTGGCGTCCAGACTTACGCGAAGCGTCGCCGGGCCATCCACGGGCGTCACGGTATTGGTCCCGAAGACCACGGAATCCTCACCGCCGCGTGAGCGCAATTGAAAATACCCCATGCCCGAGAGCAGTTCGATCTGCGTGTCCTGTGCGCCTTCCAGCCCGCGCTGAATCTGCACCAGCGTCATGCTGCTGTTAGGGGTCAGCCGAGCAATGCTTCCGTTATCAAACTGGACTTCGGCGCGGCCATTGCTCCCCGTTTGCACACGGGACCCCTCGACAAGGGGCATGTTGGCGACTGCCTGGTCAAACTCGGTCTGGTTGCCTTTCAGGATCTGGACGGTTCCATCCACGTTGCTCAGTCGAGCCACATGCGGCTGTGATTCGCCGAAGGCTCGTGCGCCCGTCAGCATCAACAATGCCAACAAGGCAGCAGTGAGAAACACAGTCAGCGCCAGAACGTTGGCGGGACGGGTGAACGGAGAGATCGAACTCGAAGCCTGCTCTGCTACTGGGTGCCTCATCGGACACCTCCGTTTCGGAGAACCAATTGCCATCTCCCGCAATGTTAGACCCGTTTTGTAACATTTCGTTGCGAAATTAGTGGCAGGTCAGCGGATTACTTTCGCAAGATGCCAAACATCGAGAAGAGACTACCGCGGCTTCAACTGAGCAAGCGCAGTGGCACGCTGGCGCGCGCGATTCAAAACTCCCGGGTCGGCGGCAATCTCCTCCAGAACGGCGTGGATGTTCTGAATCTCGATCGACCGTCCATCCTTGACACTCTGCTGCAGCCAGCCGAGTTCAGCATCCAGGCTCAGGCGGTCGTGCTGGTGCTCCATTGCCAGCCGGTACCCGGCCTCAAGAGTTGAAGAAACGGATTGCAAATCTTCTCCAAGCTTCTGAATCTGCTTGTTTTGAGAATAGTTGTAAGTGCACGATCCTTTACCGTCCGGGCCATCGTAAGAGAGGGTTTTGTGTCCTTGAAACGCCACTCTATCCCCTTTCGCTGTCTCGCACTGGATCCCAAAATGCTTGTTTGCGCGTGCCGTGGCGAAGATCTCGCCGAGCAGCGGCTCAGTGATGCTGATCTCCTGGTGAAAATCCTTGGCCTTGCCTGCCGTGGGCCCCTTGGCGATCCCGTCGCTGGATGCATAGTCGCCGCTGCCGTTTTCACGGATGGCCAGGGTGTAGTGGCTGGGGGCCAGGTTCGGATTGTCGTAGGTCAGCGTGACGGTCGCCATGGACGAAACGCTCGGCTCTGCCTGCTGAGAGATCCCTGCAGTGGTTAGCAAACAAGCGAGAAGAACTCCGGCAAGAGCGCGCACGGGCTAACGGGCTCCCTGAAGATGAAGTGTTTGTGCGGTATGGATATGCGTTATAGCAATCGCCAACGCGTCGGCGGCATCCGCGGGTTCCGGCGTACAGTCAAGAGACAGCAGACGTCCAACCATGAACTGCACCTGCTCCTTCTTGGCCAGACCGTATCCTACGACAGAGGATTTGATCTTAAGCGGTGCATATTCGGCCACCGGAAGATTTTGCATGGCGGCGGCCAGAAGGGCCACTCCACGAATCTGGCCCAGCTTCAGCGCAGATTTCGCGTTAACTGAGTAAAAGACTTCCTCGATGGCGACCACGTCCGGCTGGTAGACCTCCAGCAGCTGCGTCAATTCGACGTATACCAACGCAAGCCGCTGCGACATGGTCTGGTTCTTTGGCAGGCGGATACCGCCGAGAGTGCGGGCAACCAGTCGCGGATCCCGCAACTCGTCGTTCCACTCCACCACGCCGTAACCGGTACATTCGGTCCCGCAATCGATCCCAAACACGCGCATATCAGCGTCGAGTGTACCGCAGCAAAGCAGACTTAGCGCAGTAGCAGAATGGGATCGGAATCTTCAGCCGACGCTTCCTGCTACCTTGAGACGCCCTCAAGGGGCGAGCTTGCAGTTGCGTACAGCTTGCGCGGCATGCGGCCCGCCAGGTACGCCTCACGCCCCGCCAGGACACCGTGCATCATCGCTTCGGCCATCAGAACCGGCTTGCTGGCGTGCGCAATGCCCGAATTCATCAGCACGGCATCCGCGCCCAGTTCCATTGCGATAGCCGCATCTGAAGCGGTGCCCACACCGGCATCCACGATCAGCGGAACCTCGGTGATCAATTCGCGCAGAATACGCAGATTTGCGGTGTTTTGGATGCCCATTCCGCTGCCAATTGGCGCCCCAAGTGGCATCACCGCGGCCGCTCCGGCGTCAATCAGCCGTTTTGCAAACACAATGTCATCAGATGTATACGGGAGAACTGTAAAGCCTTCCTTTACGAGTACCCGAGTAGCTTCCAGGGTAGCCTGCACGTCCGGATACAGCGTCGCCAGATCGCCGATTACTTCGATCTTCACCCAGTCGGAAAGGCCCACTTCGCGGCCCAGCCGAGCTGTGCGGATGGCATCGTCGGCGGTGTAGCAACCGGCGGTATTCGGCAGCAGAAAGTAGCGTTTTGGATCGATATAGTCGAGTAACGACTCTTTTGAGCGGTCCAGATTCACGCGGCGCACAGCCACGGTAACCATCTCGGCTCCCGAGGCCTCAATGGCGGCCTGCGTCTCGGGGCCGTCCTTGTACTTGCCGGTCCCAACGATTAATCGCGACTGAAAGGCTTTTCCTGCAATAACGAGCGGTTCCATGCAGCTATTGTAAGACCGCCGAGGCGCGCTTTGGGGACGTAACAACAGCTTCTCAGCGGAATCTTCTGCAGCGGCAAAAGTGAAGGGCCCGCTGCCGTGTTGGCTGCGAGCCCTGATCACCGGTGAGCTGTTGAGTTTGACCTGAGGCATCCGCGCTGCACACATTCCTGCGGAACATGTTCAGTGGGCCTCGGCGAGTTCATTGCGGTATCGCCAGGTCTAGAGCGCGGAGCCCTAAGCCTCAGTCACCTCACGTATTGAACTGCCACTACAGTTACTATCAATTTTCATAGGCTGGACCATCCTCCTTTCCCGTGTATTCGCAGAGTATGGGGCTCGGAGCCAGCCCGTCAAGCGCCTCTTTTCTCACGGTCAAAAAGCCTCACCATGAGTAGAGGAAACCGTCCCGTTCCACCATTTCCACCGGAACGCCGAAGAGTTGCTCCAGGGCCGCAGACGTCAAGGTTGACTCCTTCGGCCCGTCCGCCACGATGCGCCCCTGCTTCATCAGCAGCACGCGGTCGATCTCCGGCAGGATGTCCGCGAGGTGATGGGTGACCATCAGGATGCCGGTTCCCTCCCTCGCAAGCAGCCTCAGAGACTCGCGCAGCTCTCTCTGAGCCGCCAGGTCAAGGTCGTTCGAGGGTTCGTCCAGCAGCAGGGTCTGCGGCCGGTGAACCAAGGCCCGCGCGATCAGAATCCGACGCTTCTCGCCCGACGACATTTCGCCAACGAGCTTGGTTGCCAGATGCGTGGCACCAAGGCGCTCCAGGGCCTCACTCGCCCCCAGCCGCATCTCATCCATTACTTGAAGGTTTGGCCACAAAGTCGATGCAGAGAAGAAGCCTGCGATCACGGCGTTCAACCCGGTGGTGCGCAGAGTCATCTCGCCCGGCAGGCCAGCCTGCACCACTCCCAGGTGTCGGCGAAGGGCGGTCAAATCCCAGCGTGAGCGACCGTAGATGCTCACTTCCATGCCCGGCACAACGATGGGGTAGCACTCGCAGGCAATGGTTTTGATCAGGGTGGATTTGCCGCAGCCGTTTGGCCCCAGCAGGGCGACGTGCTCCCCGGTCGCGATGTTGAGGTTGATGTCGTGCAGGACGACGCTCTCGCCGCGTGCCACGTTGACGTTACTCAGTCGCAGGAACTCGCCAGCCACAACTCCGGGGGTATTAGACAAATAGGTTCTCTCCGCAGCAATCCACATCTTCAGCCTGCATCTTGATAGAGTAAAAGGCTCACCATGAATTCGACACCTTTTCTTACCGACGCCGCCTTACCGAGTGGCTTTCAATTCGCGGCTGTAAAGGCAGGGCTGAAGGCCAGCGGCCGCACTGACTTTGCCTGCATCGTGGCCGACGAGGGCACCAGCGCTGCAGCGATGTTCACTGCGAATCGCGTGATCGCGGCCCCGCTGATCGTAGACAAGATCCACCTGACGCGCACCGCAGGCCACATGCGCCTGGTGGTGGCTAATGCGGGGAATGCCAATTGCGCCACCGGCAACGTGGGTCTGGAAGCTGCCAAGGCTGTTTGCGGAGCAGCAGCGGATGTCTTCGGATGCCGGGACTACGAGGTCTTCCCTTCTTCCACCGGCATTATCGGGGTACCTCTGCTGGCGGAAAAGCTGATCACCGCACTGCCGCAGCTGAAAGCCGGGCTGGGGTCGAGCGCCGAAGATCTGCACCAGTTCGCGCTCGCGATCATGACAACCGACACCAAAGAGAAATTCGCCGCGACGACGCTCGAGATCGAGGGCAAGCAGGTTCGCATCGTGGCCGTCGGCAAGGGATCGGGAATGATCCATCCGCAACTGGTCCCGCACGCCACCATGCTGATCTATGTGCTGACAGATGCACGTGTGGAAGCCGCCGCCCTGAACGGATTCCTGCAGAAGGCTGTCGAAGTGAGCCTCAACCGCATCTCGGTAGACGGCGACACCTCCACCAACGACACGGTTCTGCTGCTGGCTTCCGGAGCGAGCGGAGCTACGGTGAACGAGGTCTCTGCGGCAGCTTTCCAAGATGCCCTGACCGAGGTCTGCACCTCCATGGCAAAGCAGGTGGTCGGCGATGGTGAGGGCCTGACGCATATGGTGGAGCTTGAGATCGAAGGAGCCCCCACAGACGCTGACGCGCTCAAGGTAGCCAAGGCGATCGCGCACTCGCCGCTGGTGAAGACCTCATGGGCAGGCACCGACCCTAACTGGGGACGCTTGCTCTCGGCCACCGGAGCCTCCGGTGTCGCCATTGACCCGGCGAAGATCGATGTGTGGTTCGGCGATCTGGAGATTTGCCGCAACGGAGGCCGGTCGCCCCACTTCGACGAAGCGGCTGCGCACCAGTACCTGACGCAGCCGGAATTTCGCATCCGCATGAGTCTCGGTATCGGTGAAGGAAAATGCCGCTTCTGGACCACAGACCTGACGACCGAGTACATCCACATCAACGCCGATTACTCGACCTAGCCCATATAGATAAAGAGCTCCCTTAAACCCATATGGATAGTTGACTTGGCATGTTCACTGCGCTATTGTGCGGCTGCTGAGGGAGGCCATGCGGGCCGGATCGCGGTCAAAATAGCCAGGAACCCATCAACACACGCGAATCCATCGACTGCATTCCTTTTGCCCTCACAACTCGTGCAGGCTTCAACAGGAGAAGATCGATGAAGCTCCTTACCGGACTGTTGACTCTGGCGGTCGTAGGAACGTGCCTCACAGCATTTGCAGCCGAATCTGGCCACACCTACATCACGGTTGACAACCCGCACGGCCTGAACACCGGACTTTTTGGCATCAACCAGTCGGGGCAGATTTCCGGTACTTTCTTCGACGACAAAGGCATTGCCCACGCCTTTCTGCTGAGTGAAGGCAAATTCACGCGGATTGATTACCCTGAGGCCAATCGCACATTTGGATTCGGGATCAACAACGCCGCCAAGATCGTTGGCTACTACATCAACCATGACGGCAGTATCCACGGCTTCTATTACGGCGAAGGCAAGACCGTGCCGGTCGACTTCCCCAAGGCCACAGCGACCAAAGCTTTCGGGATTAACAGTTCCGATCAGATTGTGGGCACCTATTCCGACGTCAAGGGTGTGTGGCACGGATTCCAGCTTGAGCAGGGCAAATTCGCGACGGTGGACCCTCCCGGCGCGACGCGGACAGATATGTATGGGATCAATGACGTTGGCCAGACCGTTGGATTCTATTCCGACGCTAAATCCGTCGTTCATGGCTTCGTCCGCGAGAAAGATAAGTTCACTACGATCGACTATCCCGGCTCGACAAGGACAAGCCTGTACGGCATCAACAAGGCGGGGGAGATCTGCGGGAGCTACGCCGATGCCAGCGGGCCACACGGATTTGTTCAAGGTTCGGGCAAAGCCAGGCTTACTTTTCCAGGAGCGTTGTCGACCTTCGGATTCGCTATCAACGACTCAAGTGAGGTTGTCGGACAGTATGTTGATCTGGACAGTGTCGTTCACGGCTTCCGATCCCCCACCGGCCAGCATCAATTGCCGCAGATCAGCGCCCGGCTCGATCCGGCGACGGTCACTTCTGGATTGCCGGGCTTCCAACTGGATGTCAGAGGAATCGCCTTTGCACCAGACTCGGTGGTCTATTGGAACGGGCTCGCGCGCCCAACAACATTTGTGAGCCACTCCGAGCTGTACGCTACCATTCCCGCTGCGGATATTGCTCAACCGGGCGCGGTGCCGGTAACGGTGGTGAATCCCGGGTCCGAGGGAGGCACTTCCAACGTTGTGCAGTACCAGGTGGTTGGGCCGGGGATGTAGGAGCGGGGCGCGAGACATTCCTGCGCTGCGTTTCGCGTTTCAACGCGGTGAGACGATTACTGTTAACTAATGCGGTAATTGATCAAGTTGTTCTCAGGACGGCTCCGTAGGTACCCACAAAATTCGCAACACGGCATCGACTTTCTTTTCGCATCAATTCCTGTGCAGAGTGCTCCAAGTGTGCGTCCCGGGCGGGTTTCCGGCCTTTCGAGCCGCGCTTTGCACAACCTTATTCACACCTCTGTGTAAATCCCACCCCTCAATCCGCGTAGCGGCCAGCAACCAGCGGTAGTAGTCTTCTTTCAGTGGGCAACCGATGTTGAGTCGGAGCTGTCCTGATATCCGCCGCACAACTTCCATGCACCCCAAGGGGTTATCCGCGCAATGCCCAGTAATTTGAAGGAAAAATCTCGCCCTGCAGCGTCAAAGAATGGCGGCTCGCTGATCAGCAACCAGAAGCTCCGGCTGCTCTACTCCACGATGTTGAAGTGCAGAATTTTCGACGAGCGTGTGATGCAGCTTTTTGGCCAGAAGAAGCTCTTCGGCAGCTATGCCTCATCGATCGGGCAAGAGGCCTCGGCGGTAGGCGCGGCTATTGATCTGCGTCGCATGGACGCCGTAACGGTCTCTCGCCAGGACAGCATTGCGCAGCTTGTTAAAGGGGCTCCGCTGGACGTGATCGTTTCGCAGCTGTATTCGCGTTACTCGAAGCCGGCGCGCGGCGCGAAGCAGAATACGCCGCAGAGTGGATCGACGATGACGGCACAATTGAACATGGTGGCGGGTCTGGGACTGTCCAGCAAGATGCAGAAGAACGAGAGCGTCGTGGTGGCCTTTGTGCAGGATGAAGCGCCGTCGCTGGAAGAATCGCGTGAGCCGCTGAACTTTGCCGCGAAGCAGCAACTGCCAGTTCTTTTTGTCGCACTCAACGGACTCGACGGGCCGCAGGGCGGGCCGAAAGCCAGGGGTGCTGGCGTGCATTCCGATCAATATGACTTTCCCTGCATCCCCGTGGATGGCCACGACGTTGTGGCCGTGTACCGTGTGGCGTTTGAGGCAATGGCGCGTGCCCGGCAGGGTGGCGGGCCAACCCTGATTGACTGCAAGACCGACTCAATCTCGCGAGATCCTCTGCTGCTGATGGAGGAGTACCTCACGCGCAAGGGCCTGTTCACGCCCGCATGGAAGCAGAAATTGCTGGAGAGCTTCCGTGCGGAGGTGGATATGGCGTTCAAATTCGCTGAAAAGGGTATGCATCTTAAGCCATTGGGAGGGCTGGATCACGTCTACTCTTTCAGCGCAAAAGGTCGCCGGTAGAGGGATATTGCGTCCTCCTCAAAGCCCTGAACCACTGCAGCGCGACCGATCTTCCTGTATGCACCCAGTGTGTCAGGAGATGCGCCGGAGATTGACCCCGCCGTTGGCTTTCATTAGGGTTGAATTAGCGCGTCCCACGAACGATTTACAGCAACTAGTACAACTTGCGATGACAGACACGTTTCCAGGCAGTCTGAAACAGTAATACTCAAGCTTGAGGTGCGAGTGAGATTTTTTTCATGGATCAGTCTGGTGACGTTGTGCGGGCTCGCAGTGCCGGGGGCCTTCGCACTGCCACTTGAAAGTGATCCTGCCGGGCCAAAATCCGCTGTTTCTGTGCAAAGCACCTTGGTGGCACAGGCATCTACGCCACCTCAGGCCCAGAATCCTCCCCAGAACACTCCTGCGCCCGACAATCCGGGTGAGGTGAACGTCAATCCCAAACTCCCTGAGGGGACGCAGCAGCAGCCCTCGGCCACGCCGGAGCAAACGGCTCCCGCACCAGCCCCGCCTCCCCCGCCTGTGATTGGTGGGGCGGAGAATCCGCCTCTGCCCAAGGTCTACAAGCCGGCCGATCCGATTCGGCACATCAGCTCCATGGGATCGACATACATTCCAATGGACAGCTGGATGTATCCCGCGCTGGACCGCCTGTCCTCGCTCGGCTACATTGATACGGCATTCTTCACCCTGCGCCCCTGGACCAGGCTCAGCGTTGCCCACATGCTGGAGCAGACCGAGCCGAAGCTGGATGAAAATCCCCAGGACGTGACGGCGCGCGAGATCTTCTCGGCTCTGATGAACGAGTTGCTGCCGGATCTGCGAGCGGCCCAGGTCAATGCACAGCTGGATACGGTCTACGGCAACTACACGCAGATCGGCGGCGAACCGCTGACAGATAGTTTTCACTTTGGGCAATCCATCATCAACAACTACGGCCGTCCCTACGCTGAAGGCTTCAACCTGCAGTTGGGCGGTAGCGCCAAGGCGCAGGCGGGCAGGTTCACGGCGTACTTCCGCGGCGAATACCAGCATGCTCCCAGCCTGCCCGTATACCCCGCCAGCGTGCAGGATGCGATTGCCAAGGCGGACGGCGGCATCATCCTGCCCCCCGACTATCCCTCGACCGGTGTACGCAACGACTTCCGCGTGCAAAACGCGTATGGGTCGTATCACATCTGGGGCATGGAGACCTCGATCGGCAAGAGCGATATGTGGTGGGGACCCGGGCAAGGCGGCGCCATGGCTTACAGCAACAACGCCGAGGCCATTTACACCATCCGCATCAACCGGGTTGAGCCGCTCTACATTCCGTGGTTCTCAAGGATCTTTGGACCGATCCGCTTCGACAATTTCTTCGGCGGCCCGCTGCAGGGCCACAACAACCCGCCATCCCCGTGGTTGCTCGGCGACAAGATCAGCCTGCATCCCACGAAAGACATCGAGTTCGGCTTCTCACGCACGGTTGAGTTCGCCGGACAAGGCTACATGCCCCTCACTTTCGGAACCTTCTGGAAGTCCTTCTCCTGTATCTGCGATTCCTACAATGCGGGCGGACGGGAGTATGACGTGGGCGACAGGCGCGGCAGCTTTGATTTCCGTTGGCGCCTGCCGGGGTTGCGCAAGACGCTGACCATCTATGCCGACTCCAATGCGGACGACGATCCTTCGCCGCTGGCCAACTTCCGTCGCTCCGGCTGGAGACCGGGATTTTATCTCTCGCACATTCCCGGTGCGCCGCGCTTCGATCTGCGCTTTGAGGCGCCGTATACGAACCAGTCTCACCAGACCGGCATCAACTACACCAATCACGCCTACAAGGACGGCTACACCAACAATAGCTTCCTGATTGGCGACTGGATCGGTCGTGACAGCACGGGTTATCAAGGCTGGCTTACTTACTGGCTGAGCCCGAAGGAGACCGTGCAGGGTCAGTATCGCGACGTGAAGCTGGATACGGCGCTCTGGCCCGGTGGCGGCACGCAAACTGATTTCAGCGTGAAGCTGGTAAAGAGGCTTTCGCGCAACGTCGAGCTCAACACAAGCGTGCAATATGAACGCTGGTGGATTCCCTTGCTCAACCCGACCAAGCAGAGCGATGTGATCGGAAACTTCCAGATTATCTGGTATCCGAAGATAGGCACTTCCCGGTAACTCGGTCTCGCGAGACGATGCTAGATGCTTCCTTCGATGGCCCGATGGAATCAAAGGTCCGGCGGTGGCGGCATCCAAGGATTGAGGCAGGCGTGAAACTCATTCGTGTCGCGACGATTTGTTGTGCACTCCTGCATCTGCCCGCCCCGTTGCTGTTTGCGCAGTCGGCAATTCACAACTATGCATCACTTGACCTGACCGGCGGCAACCCGCAGAGCAGTTCCGCCTCGACAACGCCGACAGCATCTCAGACTCTGACTCCGGTTGAGCCTATTCCGGATAACTACCAGATGGGATCGCCTTACATCCCAGTCGATAGTTGGATCTATCCCGCTATGCTGCGGCTCTTCTCCCTCGGCTATGCGGATTCAGCCTACATTGGTCTGCGTCCGTGGACGCGCGAAAGCACGCGGAAGATACTGCGCGAGACGACCGACAAATTGAATGCGGGCAACAACAATGAAGAGGCGCGCCAGATCTACAAAGCGGTGCGCCGGGAGTTGATGCAGGATCCTGAATTCCTGCCGGACTCGCCGGGTTGGGCGCGGCTCGACACTGTGTACACGCGCCTGCTAGGCCTTACTGGGACGCCGCTCAACGACAGCTTCCACGCGGGGCAAACCTACATCAACGACTACGGCAGGCCCAACCAGGAAGGCTTCAACAACATCACCGGCTTCAGCGCGACCAGCGAGGGTGGCGGGCGCTTCTCCCTCTACTTTCGCGGAGAGTATCAGCATGCTCCGTCGGGCGCCGGCTATTCCATTCCTATCTCGCAAATTCTCTCAGCAATCGACCTGGTTCCCTACGGGCCAGTGCAGGATACGATTCAAACCGGCCCCATTCCGGCAACCAATGTCTTCCGCATTATTGAAGCCAATCTCTCTGCCAATGTGTTGCACAATGAGTTTTCGATTGGCAAGAGCGACGAGTGGATGGGTCCGGCTGAGGGCGCCAGCATGGCGTACAGCAACAATGCGGAGAATATCTATTCTTTTCGTATTAACCTGGTCGATCCGATCAAAGTACCGATCCTCTCCAGAATCACCGGCCCGTTTCGTTACGATTTTCTGGTCGGCAGCTTGAAAGGGCACACCTTTTATAACGCGCCCTGGGTACACGCTGAGAAGATCAACTTCAAGCCGACGCGAAACCTTGAATTCGGATTCGAGCGGACAGTAATCTGGGGCGGCCAGGGACACGTGCCAATTACTTTCGGCAGTTTCTTCCGTAGCTTTTTCGTCCTTCAGAACGTGACGGTAGCGGAGAAGCATTCCCGAGAAGATCCCGGCGCGCGATTCGGCTCGTTCGACTTTACATATCGCCTGCCTTTTCTGCGCGACTGGGTCACGCTCTACACCGATTCCATGGTGCACGACGACACCAGTCCCGTCAGCGCGCCGCGACGTGCCGGAGTGCGGCCGGGCATCTACCTCGCAAAGTTTCCCGGTGCGCACAAGCTGGATTTGAGGCTGGAAGGCGTGTCGTCAGACCCGGTCAGCCAGTCCACTACCGGCGGAAAGTTCATGTATTGGGAAGACCAGCAGCGCCAGGGCTATACGAATAAGGGCCTGATATTTGGCGACTGGATCGGCCGCGAAGCAAAAGGCGGGCAGGCCTGGCTGACCTACCATATGAATCCGAATGAATTTCTCCAGCTTTCCTATCGTCGCGAAAAAGCGGCCAAGGATTTTGTGCCCGGCGGGACAACGCAGGATAACTTCACGGTGACTCTGGTCAAGCGGATAAGGCCGGAGGTTGAACTCAACGCCTGGATGCAGTTTGAGCAGTGGAAGGCGCCCCTGCTTGCGCCGACGACGCAAAACAATTTCACCGCAACCGCGCAGATTACCTGGGTCCCGCACCGCACTGTCGTGTTCCGAAAATAAATTCGTTCAGCAAAAAGCCCCAACCCTATAGCGGGGTGAGGGCTTCGTTGCTTGCGAAACTAAACCGTAAGCTTCTGTCGCATGTCGCCACCTGTCATCTGCTTCGGCAGGTGAATATCCAGCATGGAAAGCAGCGTCGGCGAGATATCGCGCAGGGAGCCGTCGGTTCTCAAGCCGATTGTCTTCGCTTCCTCGCTTAGCAGAATAAACGGCACCGGGTTCGTGGTATGAGCCGTGTGTGGGCCACCGCTGATCGGGTCAATCATCTGCTCGGCATTGCCGTGATCTGCCGTGATGATCATGGCTCCGCCCTTCATCTTGAGTTCCTTGTAGATGCGCCCCAACTGCGTATCGATGGTTTCGACAGCGCGAATCGTCGGTTCGATCTGGCCGGAATGTCCGACCATATCCGCGTTCGCAAAGTTCACCACGATGAGGTCGAAGGCTGTATCGTCGATCGCCTTGATCACCGCGTCCGCGATGCCCTCCGCCCTCATCTCCGGCGCGAGATCGTATGTCGCGACCTTGAGCGAAGGAACCAGCACGCGATCTTCTCCCGGAAACGGCGTCTCAATTCCGCCGTTAAAGAAGTACGTGACGTGGGCGAACTTTTCCGTCTCGGCAACCCGCAGGTTGCGGAGGTTTGCCTGTGCCATCACGTTCGCCAGGATGTTCTCCATCGACTCCGGCGGAATGATCAGCGGCAGGTCGTACATCTTGTCGTACTGCGTCATGCAGAGGTAGTAGAGATCCTTCGGCGTAAGCGAGCGCGGGATCGTCGCGTCCAGATCCTCTGAACCGGGAAGATCGCGGCCCTCTTTCTTGTTCAGTCCGCTGTTGCGCGCCAGCACGCGTGTAATCTGCCGGGCACGATCTGCACGGAAGTTGAAGTTGATGCAGACGTCCTCATCGCGAATAAGGCCGACTGGCTTCGCGTGCTCATCCACCACCACGAAGGGGATCGTAAATTCGTCGGTGATGCCGTTGTTGTAAAGCTCCTTCAAACGGGCGACCGGGTCGGCATATGCTCCGCCCTCAGCCTTGCCGAGCACCATGGCGTCAAAGGCCTTCAGCTCACGCTCCCATCGCTTGTCGCGATCCATGGCGTAGTAACGGCCGGAGACGCTGGCGATCTTACCCACTCCGTACTCCCGCATCTTCTGCTCGAGCGCGGCAAGATATCCCGCGCCGCTCGTTGGCGAGGTATCGCGTCCGTCGAGAAATGCATGCACGAAGACTTTCTCGACACCCTGCTTTTTGGCGGTTCGCAGCAGTGCGTACAGGTGCTCCTGGTGCGAGTGAACGCCGCCGTCTGAGAGTAGTCCGAAGAGATGAAGCTGGTGGTGTCCCTCGCGCGCACGCTTCATCGCCCCAACAATCGCCGGGTCGCTATAGATCGCTTCCGTCGCTATCATCATGTCGATGCGGGTGATGTCCATCTGCACGATGCGGCCCGCGCCGATATTCAGATGTCCCACTTCGCTGTTACCCATCTGCCCATCCGGCAGACCAACAAAGTGATCCGACGCCTGGATCAGCGTATTCGGAAAGTCTGTGAGCAGTTTGTCGTACACCGGCTTGCGAGCCTGCGCAATGGCATTTCCGACGATGGCAGGGCTGTAGCCCCATCCATCGAGGATGGTAAGGATGAGCGGTCTTTTGCGAGTCGACACTTGAAGTTTCCCTCTATCGGTTGCAAGTTTTGGTCATCTATAGCTTACCCTGCGAAGAGGCCCATCAACTGTGCCATGCGTCACGAATCAGCGCTGGGGTGCTGCGGGTTTTGTGCTATCCGGCGCGGGCGGATTGGTCATCTGATCCAATTCCTGCTTGCGGTGCGTATCGTATTTTGTCTTCGCATCCAGGAGTTCCTGCTGGTGAGTAGTGAATACCTGCTGGGCAATTCGGACGCCTTCCTGCTGCCCGATTTTGCCGGCCTCAGACATCACAAACGGTGTGACCTGGACAAAGTGCTGACCCTCGGGCGTGCGGTAGAAGGCAATCACCTTTGCCGCGTCCTCCTCCGACAAATATTTGGCGTAGGTGGGATAGAGTAGCGTTCCAAAATCAATTCCCATGAATCCATCTTCCATCTCCTGATAGATGGAGGCAGGGATCCATTCGGGCGCATTGAGCTTCTGCGCGTTGATAGTCTGGCGGACGAGAGTACGAAGCATGGACTGCACTCCAGCTACCTGGAAGAGCTCCCTGGTTTGCTCGCGGGTGATGGGATGAAGCGGAGGCGCGATGGCTGTCTGCGCCGGCTCAGCCGCGACGGGCGCAGCGCCAGGCTGTTGGGCGGCCGCTGTAAGCCCAAGGAATATGGCGCAAATGGCCGCGGCTAAAAGCTTTTTCATAGGAGACCCTCTCATGTGTCAGATCACGCGCATCTTCCCCAGTGTATGCGACGGCAAATGCCTTCGGTCTGCGGACGTGCACTTCCCGTTAGACGGCAAAACGGCGCGGAGGGTCTCTCCGCGCCGTCGTTGCACTGAAACAGCCTAGTCTTCGCAGTTGATCGAGTCACGGCCCAGGAACTCAGCCGACTGGCCAAGCTCTTCTTCGATGCGGAGCAACTGGTTGTACTTCGCGATGCGGTCGGTACGCGAAGCCGATCCGGTCTTGATCTGCCCTGCTCCGGTGGCAACTGCCAGGTCGGCGATAAACGTATCTTCGGTTTCGCCCGAACGGTGGGAGATGATCGACGCGTATCCGTAGCGGCGACCCAGTTCGATCGCGTCCAGCGTCTCGCTGACCGTGCCAATCTGGTTGACCTTGATAAGGATCGCGTTGGCCACGCCGTCTTCAATGCCGCGCTGCAAGCGTTCAGTGTTGGTCACGAACAGATCGTCGCCAACCAGCTGAACCTTGTCGCCCACGAAGTCGGTGAGCATCTTCCAACCATCCCAGTCGTCTTCCGCCATGCCGTCTTCGAGCGAGACGATGGGATACTGCTTGGTCCAATTCTCCCAGTAGCGCGCCATCTCTTCGCTGGATAGCTCACGCTTGTCCGACTTCTTGAAGACGTACTTACCCGTCTCCTTCACGTAGAATTCGCTGGCTGCCGGATCGAGCGCGATCGCGATCTGCTCGCCCGGCTTGAAGCCGGCCAGGGTAATCGCTTCGAGCAGCAGTTCCAGGGCTTCGTCATTGGATTTGAGCGAAGGAGCGAATCCGCCCTCGTCGCCTACGGCGGTGTTGTAGCCCTTCTTCTTCAGTACGCTCTTGAGCGTGTGGAAGGTCTCGGCGCCCCAGCGAAGTGCTTCCGCAAAGGTCTCAGCACCCACCGGCATTACCATGAACTCCTGGAAATCCACGTTGCTATCGGCATGTGCGCCGCCGTTGAGCACGTTCATCATGGGAGTGGGCAGAATGCAGGCGTTCACGCCTCCAAGATAGCGATAGAGAGGCAGTTCCAGCGTGGTGGCCGCGGCGCGAGATGCTGCCATAGAGACAGCCAGGATCGCATTTGCGCCCAGGCGGCCCTTGTTCGCCGTGCCGTCAATCGCAATCATGGTGGCATCCAGCAGACGCTGATTCGCCGCGTCCATGCCAACCAGTTCTGGAGCAAGAATGCTCTCTACGTTTTCCACCGCCTGCAGAACGCCCTTGCCCAGGTAGTGAGTCTTGTCGCCATCGCGAAGCTCCACTGCCTCATGCTCGCCCGTGGAAGCGCCGCTCGGAACCGCCGCACGCCCCATCGCACCGCTAGCCAGGACTACTTCCGCCTCAACCGTAGGATTTCCGCGGGAATCAAGAATTTCCCTTGCACGAATTGCCGCAATCTCTGTCATGTCACTCCTCGAAATCTTGTGCCGTAAACGATCTTTAAGTTTGGGGCGGCGATCCACGGGAATGGAATCACCGGCAACGCCGCCTATGGTGTCGATGAAGCTCCCTGGTTTGGTCAGAAGAGCGCCCCTTCCCTGATGTTTATCTGTGTCCCTCGAAATTCTAACAAAGCTGCCGGAGGGCCATTGTGAAGCCCATCACATCCGCTTTGCCGCTGCGACGCTCCTAAAGAGGCATCTGCGCGGCCATTAACGCTTATGGTACCGAGTTCCTGATGGCTGTAGTCCGCGCCGAATCGTTCGTCTAGCCTAAGACTGGGTCAGCAGTCCTTACTGCGTCGGCCTTTCGCAATGGGACTGTTTCCGTATCAGAATCAGTGCATTTCGAGGCGCCAGACGCCAAATGAATTGGAGTTGACAGAATGAAGAGATACACGAATCCCCTTCTTTTCGCCTCGTTTGCCGTTGTTTTGCTGGCTCAGAGCGCCTTTGGGCAGACCAAGGCCAAGCCCAGCCCATCGTATGAGGGTCAGTCCCTGCCCCCGGCCAGCGACGCCATTGTCGCCTCCCCGGAGACGCCGGAGCCGACACTCTCCACCCGGCCCCCCGTTGAACCCGCGCCCGCGGCTGCCCCAGCGCCGGCACCCGTTCCCGCTGCGCAGCCAGTGGCCGCCGTAGCGACACCCGCCAATCCCGATGCCGGCATTGTGGGCGATACGCCCGGCAACGTTGCATCCACTGCGACCGGCTCGAATCTGGAACCCACGCTCTATGAGCGCTCAGTCAATCCCGACGCCGATATCGTTCAGGTTCAGCCCAAACATTCCGGCGCGCTCGACACGGGCACCCTGATTCGCGTCAGGATCCAGGAAGCCCTCTCCACCTCCAAAACCGCTCCCGGAGACCCGTTCACAGCTATCGTGATGTCTCCCGTTGAGCAGTCCGGCAAAGTCATCATTCCCATGGGCGCCGAGTTGAAGGGCCGGGTAGTCTCAGTCCACGCCGGCAAGGCAATGAGGGGTAAGGCCACCATGCGCCTGCGTCCTGACGTGGTTACCATGCCGGATGGCTCCCGCTACATGCTTCACGCCCAGGTAGTCGAGACCCAGGGTACGGATACCCGTGCCGACGGTGAAGGCTTCGTTACCAGCAAATCCCACGTAAAGAAGGATGCCATCCAGTACGGCGCAGTCGCCGGTGGTGGCGCAATTGTCGGCGCCACGCTGGGCGGCCCCACAGGTGCACTGGTCGGTGCGGGAATCGGTGCCGGCTTTGTGACCGTTCACCTGCTGGTTCAGAATCACCAGGCGCAGCTCCCCAAGGATTCAGTTCTAATCTTTGGACTGACCGAGCCGATGAACTTTCTAGCAGTGCAAAACTAGCCAATTCGTTCACAGGCGTTGGGGGCTCCTAAAAGGCCCCCAATTTTTATTGGCGTTTGCACCCGACCGCACCACTCCCACTACAGCGACTGAATGCTCTGTGTACGCGGATCCCGCACCCGCTGCATCAACGCCGCGGCAACCAGCATGAACACCCCGCCTGCGATGATCGCGTAGATGCGATTGTTGTTCAGAAAGTGATTCATGATCCAGCCAAAGAAAAGTGACGCCAGGATCTCCGGCGTAACGATGAAGAAGTTGAAGATGCCCATGTAGACGCCCGTCCGGCCCGGCGGCAGGGATGCTGCCAGCACCGCATACGGCATCGAGAGTGTGCTCGCCCACGCGATTCCGACCCCCACCATGGTGAGCAGCAGCATGTACTTGTTGTGCATCACGGCCACAGACATCAGCCCCGCGGCTCCGCACAGCAGGCACAGGCTGTGAGTATTTTTCCGGCCAAACTTCCACGCCAGCTTCGGCAATACGAACGAGAATCCGAAACATACCAACGAGTAGACGGCGAAGCAGATTCCGCCCCACTCCACACCAGACTTGTATAGCGGTGAGTTCGGATCGCTGGCGCCGAAGACGTTGTGCGCCACCGCCACTGGGAAGTAGAGCCACATGCAGAAGAGTCCCAGCCATGTGAAAAGCTGAACCGGGCCCAGCTTTCGCATGGTATCCGGCATCTCGCGGACGGCGCGGAAGATCTCCTTTGCGTTGACCATCAAGCCGACGCTCTCGGTCTTTTCCTTGCGGAATTCGTCGATATCGTCCGGCGGATATTCCGGCGTCGTGAAGATCGTCCACAGAACGGCGCCCATAAATGCAACAGCGCCGATGTAGAACGAGAGACGCACAGTGGTTGGAACAGCGCGCGTATCGCCAGCGACCTGGACCATGTGGAAGACGTTCGTCAGCAGCCACGGCAATGCGGATGCAATCACCGCTCCCAAGCCGATAAAGAGGCTCTGCATGGCGAAGCCGGTGGTGCGCTGCCCCTCCGGCAGAATGTCCGCCACAAACGCGCGAAATGGCTCCATGCTGACGTTGATGGAGGCGTCGAGTATCCACAGCATCCCCGCCGCCATCCACAGAGCCGAGGCATTCGGCATCAGGATCAACATCAGTGAACTCAGGATCGCTCCCACCAGGAAGTAGGGACGCCGCCTGCCCAAGGGCCCCCAGGTGCGATCGCTGGAGTGGCCAATGATCGGTTGAATCAGCAGGCCCGTAAGCGGCGCTGCCAGCCATAGGATGGGGATTTGATCGGCCCTCGCCCCAAGATACTCGTAGATGGCGCTCATGTTGGCCATCTGAAGGCCCCAGCCAAACTGGATGCCAAGGAATCCAAAACTCATATTCCAGATCTGCCAGAAACTACGCGGCGGCTTGTTCATACTTGCTCATTTCATTGTTCGTAAATTGCTGTCCATATTACCGCTCGTAATTACCGCTCGTAGAGTCGCGCCAGTTCCCCTAACTGCTCTGCCAACTCCGGAGTGAGTACTCCGGGCTGCGCACGCCATCTCCAGTTTCCACTCGAGGTTCCGGGCAGGTTCATCCGTGCATGCGTCCCCAGCCCCAGCAGATCCTGCAGCGGGATGATCGCCGTATTGGCCACGGACGCCATCACCGCGCGGATAAAGGCCCAGTTGACATCCTCGCCTGTGCAATTCAGATAGCTCATCGCGAAGGCATGTTCCTTGGCCACATCCTCCGGGGTGCGGGTGCTGTCGCCCGCGTCGCCCTTGTTCTGCCACCAGCCCATGATGGTGTCGTTGTCATGGGTGCCCGTGTAGGCCACCAGTTCGCGCACGAAATTATGCGGACGGAAGGTGTGAGCCTGCTCGTCGGTACCGAAGCCGAACTCGACGATCGCCATCCCCGGGAAACCGAATTGATTTCGGATCGCCTCCACCTCCGGTGTAATGCGCCCCAGGTTCTCGGCGATCACCGGCAGCTGCCCCAGCTCAGCTTCAAGCACCGCGAAGAGCGCGGCTCCTGGCCCTTTCACCCACTTGCCGTTGATCGCCGTAGTCTCCGTTCCCGGCACCTCCCAGTACGCTTCGAAGCCGCGGAAGTGATCGATGCGCATGATGTCATAAAGCCGAAGTGACGAGCGGAAGCGGTCGATCCACCAGCGAAATCCCGTCTTCGCAAGCAGAGGCCAGTTGTAGATGGGATTGCCCCACAACTGACCGGTGGCGCTGAAGTAATCCGGCGGAACGCCCGCAACCTGCAAGGCATTTCCCCGCTCATCCAGGCAGAAGAAATCGCGGTTGGTCCATACGTCGGAGCTGTCGTGAGCGACGTAGATGGGGATGTCGCCGATGATCTGGATGCCATGCTCGTGAGCGTACGCTCGCAGGCTTCTCCACTGGCGAAAAAACTCATACTGCCAGAACTTGATGATCTCTATCTCTGCGGCAAGGATCTGTGTCTGCGCAGTAACGGCTACCGTCTCCCTGACTGCGATTCCCGTAGGCCACTTGGTCCAGGCAACGCCGCCTTGCGACTCCTTCACCGCCATGAAGAGTGCGAAATCATTCAGCCACGCAACATTCTCGTTGCAGAAGTTGTCGAAGTCAGCGTGCAGCTCCGCGGGCGCGGTTGTAAGAAAGTTGCGCGCGGCCTTGGTCAGCAGCGCCGACTTGAATTCGATTGCGGCTCGATAATCAACTTGCTCCAGCGGAAACTGCGGCGCACTGGATAGGTCGCTCTGATCGAGCAGACCCTCTTCCCACAGCCGCTCCAGGCTGATGAGAAACGGATTGCCGGCGTTGGCCGAGAAGCACTGAAACGGCGAGTCGCCATAGCCGGTGGGGTTGAGCGGCAGCACCTGCCACAGCTTTTGTCCGGCGGCAGCCAGGAAGTCTACGAAACGATAGGCCTCGGGACCGAAGTCTCCAATACCGTGCGGCCCGGCCAACGAGGTCGGGTGTAACAAAATCCCACTGGATCGGGGAAAAGGCATGCCACTCTCCATCCATTTCCGTGCAAAGAACTTACACAGGGAACCCTCGAAATTACGTTCGCTCGGCAGTGGCTGTCAAGGCAGCCTCACGGTGCGGAGAGACTCGCGTCCTTCGGGGTTTGATGCGGACGGAATCAAGCCAAAGGCTGGTTGCCTTTACGAATCCTCGCCGTTGGGTACATTCTCCAGCAGGCGTTTCCAGTTCTTTTGGTTGCGGCGGAACGACTTCTTCAGATCTTCCAGAATGCGCTCGAAGTCAGTATGCCCGTGGAGCGCGTTCCATGCGGGATTCTTCAGAAACCACGGGTAGTTTTCGTTGCCGAGATAAATTGCGCGGCGCAGCCAATGCAGCGCTTCGCTCTCGTCTCCCTCAACCGCGAAATAAGTCGCCAGCCGGTAGGCCATCTCACTGTCAGCCTCAGCCGCGGAGAGCGACGCTTCGTCGATAAAGGACGCCGCACGCTCACGCTCACCCACCTGCACATAGCAGAGTGCCAGCGTCGGCAGCGCAATCCGCATGCTGTCGTCGTCGCGAATCACCGCTTCCAGAATCTTGATCGCCTCCAGCATGTTGCCTTGCCGCATCTGCTGGTAGCCAAGAGAGGTGCGCAGCAGTGGATGACGCGGCTCAAGCGACAGCCCCTTCTGTAGCTCTTCATCAGCCAGCTCGAGTTGGCCCTGGTAGTGGTACACGCGCGCCCGGTGGTTATAGATCGTTGGCGCATTCGAAGGATTCAGCTTGAGAGACCGGCCGAACTGCTGCAGCGCCTCATCGTACATGCCGTCGAGGCGAAGCGTGATGCCCGCGACCAGGTGAACGTTCCAATCATTTGCCGCCGTTTGCAACAGGTTCTCAATGCCGTGACGCGCACTTTCTTTTTCACCACGTGAGAGCAGCATGTAGACGCGATAGAGATTCGCCTCAACCATGCTGGGGTCCAGTTCCAGCGCCTTGTCGAAGGCGCGCCGCGCCGTCATCACGTGCATCTGGCCGCCAACTCCGTGTCGGACATACTGCAGGTTGGTGATGCCGAGGCCGCTCCACGCCGGGGCGAATTTCGCGTCGCGCGCCACTACGCTCTCGAAGAGTTCGCGAGCCCGGTCCAGATCACTCCGCGAGCCGCTGCGCGACATGAAAGAAGAAAGCATCGCCCGTGCCTGCAAGTACTCCTCGGAAAGATTCTCTGCCAGCGGAGCGCTACGTACCGCACGGTCGCTTTCAGACTGCTGCAGATTGCCCCATCCCCTGCAGAGTTGCAAAAACTTCATTCGAGATTTCTGTCTGCACAGCCACCAGGTCGAAGGATGGCACGCTGATCGTCGCCCCTGCGCGCACGCTCTGGCCCGGCACGTCCAGCAACTGCCAATTCAAATCGAACCCATTCTCCGACCGCAGAAAGTGTCCCGTCAGAACATACTGCACCAGCAGCTTTTGCCCGATGGCCAGCGGATCCAGCTTCTGCAGCGGCACCGACATCAGCGAGCTGGAAGGCCGCACCACGAGCGATGGAATACGTGCCAGGCGCGCGGCAATCGAATCGGCCAGCGCGAAACCATAGAGCGGCGCGACCTCTCCCGGCCCGAAGTTTGAAAATGGCAGCACCAGGATCGTGTTTTGCTTGGAGCGCGAATCCGCCGACTCACGAAAACGCTCCGCAAGCATCGAGAGAAATCCCGTGGCGCGCTTCTCCGTCTCCGCCGAAGATACAGGCAGATTCGCAGCAGCATCCCCGGGAATAATCCCAGTCTCTATCTGCAGAGCCTTCATGATCGTCTTGAGCGCCTCGCGCACATCCGCCGCCGACGAATACCGCTCCGCCGGATTCTTCTCCAGGCAGCAGAGAATCACGCTGCTCAACTCCGGCGGCGTCTGGTCGCCGAGAGGTTCAGGGTCAGCGAATTGAATCGCGCGAATACTTTGAATCTCTTCGCCGTCAGGCCGCGCAAACGGATGCCGCCCGCTCACCAGCTCATACAGCATCACGCCCAGCGCAAAAATATCGCTCTGCACACTGCTCTGCCCGGTCACAAATTGCTCGGGAGCCATGTACGCAATCGTGCCTCCGCGAGCGGTATAGGTAGCCGCCACTGGCCCTGTCTTTCGCCGTGATTTCGACGGATCAAACTCCCCCTCGTCAGGATTGATGCGACGTGCGAGGCCAAAATCCAATATCTTTACCAAACCGCCATCCGTCAGCATCACGTTCGCGGGCTTCAGGTCGCGATGAAAAATTCCCAGCGCGTGCGCTGCACTCATACCATCCGCAATCTGGATGCCCACCGACAACACCAGCTGCAGACTGCCCGGCCCCTGCGCGATCAGCTTGTCCAGCGACTGCCCCGGAACATACTGCATCACGATGTACGCTTCTTCGCTCGATTCGCCAACCTCGTAAATCGCGCAAACATTCGGGTGCTCGATCGCCGAGGCCAGTCGCGCCTCCCGCAGCACCGTGGTGCGCATCTGGTCCAGCGTAAGTGCGCCGCGCTTCAGGATCTTAAGGACAACAGGCCGCATCAACAGAACGTCATTCGCCAGGTAGACGACGCCGCTGCCTCCCGCCCCAAGGCGGCGAGTCAATTCGTAGTGCTCAATCACGCGACGCTTCATACTTCTAAGTCTAGCTGCTGAGCTTGTGTGAAACGTTGCAGGACGAACAAACGCCGAAGCTATAAGCAGAAGTTTTTCGCCGACTGCGCAATCGGTTATAGTGCGCTGACGGCTGATTCACGTTTTTAGCATCGCCAAAAGAACCGGCTGAACATGGGAGTAACGATGAAGCGCAGAAGTTTCGTACGAGGTGCCCTGGCAACAGGAGCCGTTCTTGGATGTGATCCCGGCTGGCTCCGAACACTGGCCGCGCAAAGTACCCCAATGATGCGCGAGCAGCCTGTGAATGGCGCGAATACCAAGCGGGTATTCGTGGTCTTCAAGTGTCATCTTGATCTGGGATTTATCGACACACAGGCAAATGTTATCCGCAAATATTTTGAGGTCTACTACCCCAACGCACTTAAGGTGACCGCAGAGATGCGCGCCTCCGGCAGTGATCGATATGTCTGGTCGACTGGCTCATGGTTGCTCTACGAGTATCTCGAACAGGCGAAGCCCGACGCCCGCAAGCAAATGGAAAAGGCCGTGACCGACGGCGACATCGCGTGGCACGCACTTCCCTTCACCTGGCAGACGGAGCTCATGGATCGCTCCATGATTGAAGGCTCTATCGGCTTATCGCACACGCTGGATTCGCGATTCAGCCGCACCACGACCGGCGCCAAAATGACCGACGTTCCCGGCCATACACGCGGAATCATCGCACCGCTGGCGGAACACGGCGTCAAACTACTCGACATCGGCGTCAACGGCGGCAGCACCTCGCCGGAAGTGCCGCCGCTCTTTCTCTGGAAAGATTCGAATGGATCCTCGCTGATCATGATGTATCACCGCCACCAATACGGTGGAATGGTGCAGGTACCGGGCTCCGATATAGCCGTCGACATCGAGGTCCGCGACGACAACTCCGGTCCGCACACTGTTGCGGAGATCCACGAGATTTATGCGCGACTTCGCGCGCAATTCCCAAACGCGACCATCACTGCCGGCAGCATGACCGACGTTGCAAATGCGGTTGAGCCTTATCGCGATAAGCTTCCGGTATTGAATGAAGAGATCGGCGACACGTGGATTTATGGCGTGCCCAGCGATCCGGTCAAGGTGGCGAAGTACCTTGAGTTGGCCAGGATACGCGCATCGTGGGTCGCAAAGAAAAGGATTCGTGTTGGGGACGAAACCGACATCGCCCTGCTGCGAAATCTGCTGCTTGCCGTTGAGCACACCTGGGGCACCGACACAAAGACATGGCTGGACTTCAACCACTACACTCCGCACGATCTCTCGCAGATGCTCGATACACCCAAATACAAAGTTGTCACGCATAGCTGGGATGAAAAACGGGAGGACCTGGCCCTTGCGGTCGCCAGTCTGCCGACCGATCTGCGCACTGAGGCACAGGCCAAGCTGCAGACCCTTCGGCCAGCGGAGCCGCGCAGCGTATCGATGAAGCGGCTCGCCGAAGGCAAACCCATCACCTCCCGCCACTTCACCATCGCGCTCGATCCACACACAGGGGCAATCACCACCCTGCGGCAGAACACGGGCGGACACAACTGGGCATCGCCAGAGCATCCGCTGGCGCTCTTCTCGTACCAGACGCTCTCCAAGGCCGACTACGACGTCTTCCTCGCCACCTATCTCACGACCAAGGAGTGGTGGGCGCCTCAGGACTTTGGCAAGCCAAACATCGAAAGCTTCGGTGCCGTCAGCAAAACCTGGCTTCCAAGTCTCACTGCTACGTGGCAGGAGAAGACTTCTACGGGCCTTCGCATTCTCGCCCTGCTCAACATCCACGACGCTGAAAGCGAGCGCGCAGGCCGCGTCGCATGGCCCCACCGCATGTATATGGAAGTGGTACTGCCGGACAACGAACCGGTCGCAGAGATCAATTTTTCATGGTTCGACAAAGTATCCAATCGCATGCCTGAGGCGCTCTGGCTCAGCTTCCAGCCCATAGCTCCCGAGCCCCGCGGTTGGACTATGGAGAAGGTTGGCCAACAACTCTCACCTCTCGACATCATCACCAGCGGCAATCGCCACATGCACGCGCTCTCCGGACCGATGACCTACAAAGATACACAAGGAAGTTTCTCAGTCGAATCAATCGACGCACCCGTCGTCGCTTTCGGCGAACGCTCGCCACTGCATTTTTCAAACGAGCAGCCCGACCTCGCGAAGGGTCTCCACTTCAGTCTGTACAACAATGCCTGGGGAACAAATTATATCCAGTGGTTCGGCGAAGACATGCGCTTCCGCTTCCGCCTGCGTGGGTAGCAGTTCTCTTGCAGTCCAATAAAAACGGTCCGCGATTAAGCAGGCCGCTTTGAATTCATGCTTTTTGTTTCCGGTGTTGTCAGCAGCGAGCGACGCAAGCCCAGCAGCAATTTCAAATCCCAAAGGCGCCGAAGGCGCGCCCGCCCGTGCGGCCAGCACCTAGTGGCCTATGTGGCTGCGCGATTCGTCAACGGGTTCCGGCGGGGCTAGTTTGGCCAGCCTCTGGCCGCGCTTTCCCAGCAGGAACATGGCGGTGCCAAATGTAAACATGACCAGTCCCCAGATAAAGTTGATGTTCATGCCCATCGATTTTTCATAGATCGGGCTGCCCCACGTAAAGATGCCGAAGACGGTCATCATGGCCCCAACAATCAGGAACATGAGACCCATCGGAAGACGAAGATCGAGATTCATTGCAATTCCTTTCGGCGCAGCGTTACCTGAAGATTACGTTGAGTGCGATGAACATGACGGTCAAGTCCGATGGCAATCGTGGAAGGCTTTTCACACCATTCCATGTGATGTTCCACCGGCTTCGGTGTGAGCGAATAAACCAGGCCAACCAACTCCGGCTCCGGCCTCGCCTTCTGCCATTGGCTCACCAACACAGCGACGATGAAGTTCACTGAGAAGGCCCAGATTGCTCCGTAGTAGTTCATCGCCATGTCACTGTGGTAGAGTGCACGGAGTCAAGCCAGCCGCCATGGATACCGGGACGTGAGCATTCGCCGGCATCGTAAGCCCATGGTGAATGACGGCAGCGAATGTTCCGCTCACGAGTCCCACGAATGCTCCGTTGCCAGTCGTCCGCTTCGAGAACATGCCTAGCAGGAATGTCGCAAACAGAGGCGCGTTCACGAAGGAGAAGACCAGTTGCAGCGTGTCCATGATGTTGTTGAACGTGCGTCGCCATGTACGCCGCACCCATGGAAAGTATGATGCCCCCGACCGTGGCCCACCTCCCCATGTTGAGATAATGTCGATCGGTAGCCGCCCTTGTGTATGTATCCCTGGTAGAGGTCATAGGTCCAAACGGTGTTGAAGGCTGTGACGTTGCCGGCCATGCCGGACATGAAACTGGCCAGCAGCGCCGTCAGCCCAAGACCAAGGATGCCTGTCGGAAAGTAGCGCAGCAGCATGTTCGGCATGGCGAGATCGTAATCCAGCAATCGCCTTGCCGATTGGTGTCGCAAATAACCTTTCCGCTTACGGGATCAACCTTGGCCGGAATCAGGCCCTTGCCTTCTTCCACCGCGCGACCATCTGCCGTTTGCGGATCGCGAACCATTACGCGGCGGTCCAATGTGTGTCGTGGGAACCGAGATCGCAATCAGGCCCGGCAGAATCACCAGGAAAGGAAAGAACATCTTCGGCATCGCCGCAATCAGCGGCACGCGCCGCGCAGACTCTTCTGACTTCGCGGCCATGGCCGTCTGGATGACAAGAAAATCCGTGCACCAGTAGCCGAAGGAGAGCACGAAGCCCAGGCCCATCGCCAGGCCAAATACTTCCACGCCGAGCGGATTGTCATTGGCATTCGTCATGCCCCGCCACGAGTGCGTGTAGGCCGCGGGCAGGGCCTGCCTTGAGTACCGGTCCAGCCACCCACGTTCCGCAAACCCACCCAGACCAACGGCAGGAATCCAGCAACGATGAGGAAGAACTGCAGGACCTCGTTGTAAATGGCGCTGGTGAGACCACCCAGAAAGATGTAGCCGAGCACGATGATCGCCGAAATTACGATGGCGAAATGAAAGATCCACGCAATAGGCAATCCAAGGTGGAGGAAGGCGCTGTCGAAGACATGCAGCGTCTGGATCAGGCGCGCCATCGCATACATGGAGATGCCGGAGGAGAACACGGTCATCACGGCGAAGGTGCAGGCGTTGAAGACACGCGTCTTGTCGTCGTAGCGCATGCGGAGGAATTCCGGAACCGAGCGCGCCTTTGAACCGTAATAGAACGGCATCATGAAGACGCCGACGAAACATCATCGCTGGAATGGCGCCGATCCAGTAGAAGTGGCTGGTCGCGATGCCGTATTTCGCACCCGACGCTCCCATGCCGATCACTTCCTGGGCTCCAAGGTTGGCGGAGATGAAGGCCAGTCCGCAAATCCATGCGGGCAGCGCTCGCCCGGCCTGGAAGAAGTCCTTGCTCGTCTTCATGTAGCGGCGCAGGGCAAACCCAATGCCCAGCACAAAGACGAAGTACAGGAGCATGATGAGCCAGTCGATGAGGGTTAGATTCGCGGTATGCAGGTTTTTACCCCTTCTATCGAGAGAAGAAAACTCCGAACGATAAATGTACGCAGAAGCGCATTTATCGTCCATAGGAAAGCGATTACATACTCATTTTACGTGTTTTGGGGCGGGGATGCGAGGCAGACTTCCGCGAGGACTTTATGTGCATCAAAAGAGCCTTTTTGAGCGTTTTAAGCACAGTTTTGAGCCCCTAAAACGTGTCAATTTGAGGCACTTTTTGCAATTTTGAAGGCCATTGCGGCACAACGACTCGCCCTCCGGCGGCGCAACGAACATATGCTTTGTTATCAATAGCTGGCAGCGGATACAATCCTCGGTTAGAAAAACAGAACAAAAAAAGAGCTTGTTTCGGGGGCGCTGCAGGTATGCATGCTTTGAAGAGTCCTTTTGGCGATTCGGCGGATCAGCCGGCGAGAACGCGGCGGAGTTGCGCGCTGGTGGCTTTAGGGGTGGTAATCCTGCTCCTGATCCTGCATTTGCAGTTGGGGCAGGTGGCCAAGCGCGAGTCGCAGACCTGGGATGAGGCCATTCACATTTTTGCCGGTTACGAAATGTGGCGGACGGGCGACTTCGGCCTGAACCCGGAGCATCCTCCGCTGGCGAAGTGGGTGGATATGGCGCCCATCCGAAACATGTCGTTCAAAGTTCCGCCGATCCAAAACCGCTACTTCAAGACAGAGGCATACACCGACGGCAGAGATTTTGTGTATGGCAACAACGCCAACATGATTCTGTGGCGAACGCGTATGGCGGCTTCCCTCTTCACGCTGCTGCTGGCGCTGATCGTCTTTCTTGCAACGAAGGAGATGTTCGGCACGGGCGCGGGATTCATCGCGCTGACCATGCTGACGTTTGAGCCCATGCTGTTGGCACATGGCGCCGTGGTGACTACCGACGCGTGCCTCTCGTGCTTCATGTTCGCGACGATGTATGCCTTTTACCGCTACGTGAAGGTGCCGACGGTTCGGCGGTTGCTGGTGGTGGGGTTGGCGGCGGGCTTTGCGCTGGGCGCCAAGCACACCGGGATCCTGATCTTCCCCATGATGGGACTTCTCGCGATCACCGAAGTGATGCGGCCTCGCGACGCGCAGTCCATGAGCCGCGCGAAGCAGGCCTGGCACCTGACGCTGGCACTGGGCTTCGTGGTTTTGATGTCGTGCGTGATCCTGTGGTCGTTCTACGGATTTCGCTATGCAGCTCGTCCGCTGGGGATGTCGCTCAACCCGACGATGAGCGACTTTATGCAAGGACTGAAGCGGCCGATGGATCTTTGGGCGATCGGCCTGATGGCGCGCTGGCACATTCTGCCTGAGGCCTACCTGTATGGGCTGACTGACATTCGCATGCTGGGCGACTGGTCCTCCACCTTCATCTTCGGCAAGGTGTATCCGCACGGCGTCTGGTACTACTTCCCTGCTGCTTTCCTGATCAAGTCCACGCTCGGATTTCTAATCCTGCTGATCGCAACCAAGGTGCTGATTCTCACGGGCAAGATGGGCCGGTGGCGCGAGGTGCTGTTCCTCACGATTCCTCCAGCGCTCTACATGATCATCGCCATGAGCTCGGGCTTGAATATTGGCGCACGCCACATCCTGATGGTGTGGATCTTTTTGACAGCGCTCGCCGCGGGGGGCGCGTGGAAGCTGATCCAGATGGATCGCAGATGGGGTTACGTGGTTGCGGCGCTGGTGCTCTTCCACATCGTATCGTCGGCGCGGGTATTTCCCACTTACATGGCGTATTCGAATGAGCTGGCGGGAGGTCCGTCGCACACGTACATGCTGCTGAACGACTCCAATGCAGACTGGGGACAGCAGCTAAGGACCACGAGCAAATACCTTGCGCAGCGCGGAGTGAAGGATTGCTGGTTCGCATATTTTGCGGGGGGGGTGGTGAAGTGGGAATACTACGGAATTCCCTGCAAGCCTTTGCCAACCATTGTGGGCATGTGGCTGGACGTACCCAACGATGTGCCGGCATCGATTGACG
Source organism: uncultured Acidobacteriaceae bacterium (assembly GCA_963849505.1). Classification (GTDB taxonomy): domain Bacteria; phylum Acidobacteriota; class Terriglobia; order Terriglobales; family Acidobacteriaceae; genus JANXZS01. Next base: position 124,806 of record CAWKHY010000008.1, read on the forward strand.
GGCCGGTGCTGATCAGCGCGGGCACGCTGACTTCCTATGAGCTGGGACCGGGACGCCTGAATCCCTACGACCAGTTCCTGAAGCTGAAGCCCACCGCGGTGATGGAGCACGGGCTGATGGTGTATGACGGGCACTTTGATGTTCCGATGGCTTCGGCATTCAGCCACGCGCAGCGCGCCTCAGAGTTGATGCGAGCAAAAGATATTCAAGGGGCGGTGGTGGAAGCGAAGAAAGCGGCGGAGCTTTATCCCGACTCTGTTCGGGTTCAGAAGACGCTGGGTGAGGCGCTGCTGGCTGCTCAGCAACCCGCGGAGGCACGCGCCGCATTTGAGAAAGCATTGCAGGTGGCGAAGACGATTGAGCCGGAGTTCCAGCTGGGAGAAGCTGCGGAGTTGGAGGCCAGACTGGCGGAGATGAAGAAATAGAGGGTCAGCGAAAAGCCATTCGCCTAGTGTGTCTGGCGCTCCCGCTTGGTAAGAAGGGGGCGCAGCCGATAAACTGGTAGACGATGATTCCTACACTTGAATGGACCCGTGAGGGAGTGCGCTTCCTCGATCAGACTCGCCTGCCACTGGAAGAGACTTATGTACTTGCCACCAGCTATCAGCAGGTAGCGGACGTAATTACAACGATGGTGGTGCGTGGGGCTCCGGCAATCGGCGTCTCCGCCGCCATGGGCGTGGCGCTGGGCGTGGAACAGAGCAAGGCGACCACGCTGCCCGAGCTAACCGAAGACTTCAATCACATTGCCAAGGTGCTGGCGGCTACGCGGCCTACGGCGGTGAATCTGTTCTGGGCAATCGAGCGGATGCGGGTGCTGTTCAACTCGCTGGTGTCGCCGCCGGATATTCCGTCAGGACGCACGATCGACGAGATCAAACAGGCGTTGATTGCCGAAGCGCAGAAGATGTACGACGAGGATATTGCGGCGTGCAAGGCGATGGGCGCGCAGGGAGCGAGTCTGCTGCCCCAATCCGGCTCAGTGCTGACGCACTGCAATGCTGGAGCTTTGGCGACCTGCGGCTATGGCACGGCGCTCGGCGTGATTCGCGCGGCGGTGGAGCAGGGGCACACGCTGCACGTGTATGCCGACGAGACGCGGCCCTTCCTGCAAGGGGCGAGGCTGACGGCGTGGGAGCTGATGCACGACAGCATTCCGACAACCGTGCTATGCGACAACATGGTAGCCAGCCTGATGCGGGCAGGAAAGATCCAGGCAGTGATTGTGGGCGCGGATCGCATTGCGGCAAACGGCGACGTGGCAAACAAGATCGGCACGTATGGTGTGGCGGTGCTGGCGCACGAGCATGGCATTCCGTTTTACGTGGCGGCCCCATGGTCGACGATTGACATGGCAACAGCTACTGGAGACAGCATTCCGATTGAGGAGCGTCCCGCGGTGGAAGTAACGCACCACGGCGGCAAACAGCTCACTCCTGATGGCGTCGGGATTGCGAATCCGGCGTTTGATGTGACGCCCGCGAAATACGTAACAGCGATCATTACAGAACGCGAAGTGCTGCGGGCTCCTTATGGCGAGTCGCTGGCGGCGCGTTAAGGGAATGCAGGTCCTCCCACTTCGCTTCGCTTCGGTCGGGATGACAAGGCTGGTCTAGGGGCACTAGAACTTCATCTCTTTGAGCTGCGGGCTGATGGATAGCGTGGCCTGGGTGGCTTGCTGCACTGCTTCCACCGTGAGCCCGGGCGCGATCTCTTCGAGCACAAGACCCTGCGGAGTAACGCGGATCCACGCCAGCTCGGTGGCGATGGTGTCGACAACTTTCAAGCCTGTGATGGGCAGTGTGCAACGGCTCAGGATTTTAGGCTGACCATCGCGGGTGGTGTGCTCCATGGCGACGATGACGCGTCGGGCGCTGGCTACAAGGTCCATTGCGCCGCCCATGCCCTTGACCATCTTTCCGGGGATCATCCAGTTGGCGAGATTGCCCTGCTCGTCGACCTCCATTGCGCCGAGGATGCTTAGGTTGACGTGACCGCCGCGGATCATGGCGAAGGAGTCGGCGCTGGAGAAGTAGGAAGTGCCGGGGAGTTCGGCTGACTGTCTCCTTGCCCGCGTTGATGAGGTCGGCGTCGACTTCTTCGTCGAGAGGATATGGGCCGACGCCGAGCATGCCGTTCTCCGATTGGAGGACGACTTCGATGCCGGGCGGAACGTGGCTGGCGATAAGAGTGGGCATGCCGATGCCGAGGTTAACGTAGTAGCCGTCGCGCAGTTCGCGGGCCACACGGCGCACGATGCGCTCGCGTTTGTCGATTTCGGCAAGGCCTGAGCCGGAGTTGGGCGGATTCGATAGAGTATTCATAGCTGGTTCCCTCGGTGCTGGCTATTGCAATGTATCCTGCCATCTTTCATCTGCGATCACGATCTCTGCTTCGCGGCACTCTGCTGGTGGTGGGTAGCCTGATCGGTTTCGTTTCCGCTGTCAGATTTTCCTCACAATCGAGCAACTCCGCTGCTGATGCTGCCTACGCTCGCGGCGCTCTTCGGCACATGGGATACGACGCGATGCCTGCGCGCGCGGTGGAGTTTGTACCACGGCGCTGTGCTGCTGCTGCTCTACATGGACGTGATGGCGCTGGCGATGATTCTTTTCTTCCTGCTGTATCCCTACGCGGGCTGGCTGCTGTAGGCGGGTTGTAGCTAAACTGGAACGGATGGCTCTGAAAAAATCAGGAGTGGCATTAGGACTTGCGACGCTGGCAGCTTTGGGCTCGGCTGCGCTGCTGATGAATACGCGGCACATGCCTTGCGAGCAGCGTGCACCGCTGACGGTGATGGCTACGCTGGGCGCGTTCGTCATGGCGTTCTGCTTCCGGCAATTTGGCGAGGGGCTTACGCGTGCGGCGAGGAATGTGCTGATCGTGGCGCTGCTGATTGCCGCGGCGTGCGTATTCGCCGACGCTCGCTTTGTGCTGCAATATCGCGCGATTTGCAATGCTCCCCTGCCCACCATGAATCCCACGCCCTAGGCCTTTCGAACGATGCGCCGTTCGATGCGTTTTTCATATCGATCGCCCTGGAGGATGCGGTGCACATAGATGCCGGGGGTGATTACGTGATCGGGATCAAGCTGGCCCGGCTCAACTAATTCTTCGACCTCGGCGATGGTGACACGCGCGGCGGTTGCCATCATGGGATTGAAATTTCTGGCGGTCCTGCGATAGACGAGGTTTCCTGCGGTGTCGCCACGCCATGCTTTGATGAGAGCAAAATCGGCTGTCAGGCCACGTTCGAGGAGATAGGTGCGTCCATCGAATTCGTGCGTCTCTTTGCCTTCGGCCACGAGGGTGCCTACTCCTGCAGGCGTATAGAAACCGGGGATGCCGGCTCCGCCTGCGCGAATGCGTTCCGCGAGAGTTCCCTGGGGAACAAGGGTGAGGTTGAGTTCGCCTCGAATCACTTTTTCTTCGAGCAGCTTATTTTCGCCGACGTAGCTGCCGATGTGGGAGGCGATCATTCCCGCCTCCAGCATGCGTCCCATGCCGAAGCCGTCCACACCCATGTTGTTGCTGATGGTGTGCAGGCCAGTGATGCGGCGGCGAACGACGGCGTCGATCAGGTTTTCGGGAATACCGCAGAGGCCGAAGCCGCCCAGCATCAGGGTTGCGCCTGAAGGAATATCGGCGACTGCTTCGTCGGCGGAAGTGACGACCTTTTTCATCTGAGCCCTCTTGCAAACAGGGCAGATGATACTGCATGAAGACCGCAGCAGCCAATCCGGAGCAGTCTGCGTCCTATCAAACTGAAGACGCGCCCAGGTAGCAGAGTTGAATTCTCTGTGTCGCGGGGAGGAATGCTTGCGGTACTATCGCAGAAATGTAGGTTGTTGAATTGGTGACACAAGGAGAGAAGACATTGTTCAAGGGATTTCGCGACTTCCTGATGCGTGGCAACGTGATTGACCTGGCAGTCGCGGTCATTATCGGCGCCGCATTTACGGCTATTGTTAATTCATTCGTTGCGGACCTGCTGAATCCCATGATCTCCGCGACCGTAGGCAAACCGGACTTCTCCTACCTGGTCATGCATGTTAACGGCGGCGTGATTAAGATTGGGAATTTTCTCAACGCCGTTATTTCCTTCGTATTAGTCGCTGGAGTTGTCTATTTTGCGATTGTGGCGCCGGTGAACAAGTTAATGGCGCGGTTACACCCGGCAGCCCCGGCGGCACCAGCAACCAAGCCCTGCCCGGAGTGCCTGAGCGAGATACCCATCGCGGCCCGCCGTTGTTCTCATTGCGGACAGCCTGTGGTTTAAATTTCGTCCACGCATTTCAGAGAGCGGCTCCTTAGCGGGAGGCGTTTCTACTTTAGTCCAATTCGCGCAGTGGCGGCGAGAAGCTGTAATAGCCAATGAAGACGGCCATAGCCACGGCGATCATGCCGGCGATGGCGTGCTCAACGGGCACCCAGCGGGAGATGACTCCGGCAAAGAGGTTGCCAAGCGGAGGCAGCCCAAGAAAGGCGGTGGCGTTGATGCTCATGACGCGACCGCGCATTTCGTCGGAGCTTAGTTCCTGCATCACCATGTTGATGGGCGCGATCATGGAGATGACGAAGAATCCCTCCACCCCCATACAAGCTGCCGACAAGGCGAAGGTGTGCGAGTAGCAGAAGACGATGAGCCCGCACATGGCGATGACGCCTGCGCCGACAATATGACGCCCGCGGCGCCGGATATGCCCAGCGTACGCGATAGAGAGAGCGCCACAGACCGCTCCCAGGCCAGAGCAGGCCATCAACAGACCTAGCCCGCGCGCGTCAGAATGCAGCATGTTTTTGGCGAAGTACGGGATGAAGGTCAGAAACGGCATTACAAACAGGCTGACGGTCAGGGCGAGAAAAACCAGGGCCAGCATCTGCTTCAAGTGGTACACATACGCGATGCCGGCGCGGAGGCTTGTCCACATACTCTCGCTCCGCGACTCAACCTGCTTGGGGTAGCGTATGTGCGCAATGGCGAAGATGACCGCGAGAAAGCTGAGTCCATTCAGGAAGAAGTTGCCTGCGATGCCGATCCAGGCCATGGTATAGCCGCCGAGCGTAGGCCCAAGAATGCGGGAGAGGTGAAACTGCACGGAGTTGAGCGCGATGGCGTTAGATAAATCGCTGCGGCGCACCAGCTGCGGCACCATCGCCTGGTAGCTGGGAGCGTTCAGGGCGGCGGCGATGCCGTTGGCGAAAGCGAGACCTGCGAGCGAGGCGATGGTGATGATCTTGAAGTGCGTGAGGGCTGCCATGGCAAAGGCGAGCAGCATCATGGCGGTTTGCGTGGCCAGCAGCAGCTTGCGCTTGTCCACACGGTCGGCAATTACTCCGCCATACAGGGTGAAGACGAGAAATGGAAACGAGGCTGCGAAGCCGACCATGCCCAGCCAGAAGCTGGAGTTGGTGAGTTCCAGCACCAGCCAGCCCTGCGCGATGTTCTGCATCCAGGTGCCAATGTTTGAGAGGAAGTTGCCGCCCCAGAACATGCGAAAGTCTGGATTGCGCAGGGAGCGAAAGATCGGCGGCCAGCCTTCAAGATCCTCCTCGGGGCGGCGCAGCAGGACTTCTGGAGTGAGCCCTGGCGTAACAAAGGACCGGGTGGCCGGATCCCGCTCAAGCTCCGGCTCGGTGATTTCAACTTGCTTTGGAGATTGCACGGGCTCTTGCGGATTGTCGGTCAAGGGTCCCTCATCTCCGGAAAGCGCTCTCCTGTTAGTGTAATTTGAGCAGGAGATTTTCCGCCTATCCACATGAGGATCATGACCTTGTCTTTCCGCCTATGCTTTTTTGCGGCTGCCTCTGTAATGCTCTCGACCGCATCTCTGCCCGCGCAGAGTGTGCCTCCGCTAACCGCCACGCCAGCCGAGCATTCTCGGCTACCGGGATTTCAGCAAGCAAGCCCGCATCGACGAGGACTTCCTGAAGATTCCCGACGCAAAGTTGGCCGGCGAATATCTGAAGACACTGACCGCCACGCCCCACATAGCCGCGTCGCCGGAAGACCTGGCCACCGCGGAATTCGTTGCGGGAAAATTCAAAGAAGCTGGGCTGGAGACTGAAATCGTTCCCTATCGCGTGTGGATGAACAGGCCGGGAGAGATTCTGGTTGAGGCGACGAGGGCGGACGGCAAGCAGTTGATGCATGGGCCCACCCGCGAGCATGTTGAGGGCGACCCTTTTCAGGACGATCCCCGGGTTGTGACTGCCTTCAACGGCTCCTCGGCGTCGGGGGACGTGACCGCGGAGGCTGTGTACGCCAACTACGGCCGCCCGGAGGACTTCAAGCATTTGGAATCGATGCACGTCGATTTGAAGGGCAAGATCGTGCTGGTGCGTTATGGCGCAAACTTCCGCGGGGTCAAAGTCTTCCTGGCGCAGCGGTACGGAGCCGCAGGGGTGATTATTTACTCCGACCCAGCCGATGACGGATATTTTCGCGGAGACATGTATCCCGTGGGCGCCTACCGTCCTGAGACTGGCGTGCAGCGCGGGTCGGTGCAGTTCATGTTCGAGTATCCGGGAGATCCTACCACACCCGGCATCGCGTCTACAGCTGACCTGCCAGACGCCAAGCGTGTGACGCCGGAGAATGCAGCGAGCCAGCCGAAGATTATGGCGACTCCGCTTTCCTACCACGATGCATCGCCGATTCTGCAGAGCCTGGGTGGCCCCGTCGTTCCACACGAGTGGCAGGGAGCGCTGCCTTTTACCTACCACGTTGGGCCGGGCAGCGTGAAGGTTCACATGCGTCTGCAGCAGGATTACGCCTTCCGCACGATCTGGGTGGTGACGGGCAAGATTAAAGGCGCGGAGTTGCCGGATGAATGGGTGGTGGCGGGCAATCATCGGGACGCGTGGGTGTACGGCGCGGTCGATCCGAGCAGCGGGACCGCAGCCATGCTGGAGACTGTCCACGGAGTGGGCGTGTTGCTGAAGCAGGGGTGGAAGCCGAAACGGAGCGTGATCTTCGCAAGCTGGGATGCGGAGGAAGAGGGCCTGATTGGATCGACCGAGTGGGCGGAGGAGCACGAGGCGGAGTTGGCACATGCGGTCGCCTACTTCAATACGGATGTGGGCGTGGCCGGGAAGGACTTTTCCGCCTCGGCCGTGCCCTCGCTGAAGCAATTTGTGCGCGAGGTGACGCGTGAGGTTCCCAGCCCCCAGGGTGGCACCGTGTACGACGCGTGGAAGCTGGCAACGGAGCAGAAAAACAAGGAACACGACATCCATTCAGGACGCGTCAACGCGCAGGTGGAGAAGGATGTGCCGGTGGGGGACCTGGGCAGTGGCTCCGACTTTACGCCATTCCTGCAGCACGTGGGAGTGCCCTCGACCGACATCGGCTCGGAAGGGCCGTACGGGGTCTACCACTCGGTCTTTGACAACTATGCATGGTTCATCAAGAACGCCGATCCGACCTTCGTGTATGAGCAGGAGATGGCCCGCGTCTTCGGGCTCGAGGTCCTGCACATGGCGAATGCGGAGGTACTGCCGTACAACTATGTCACCTACTCCAAGGAGATTGAGTCGTATATTGACGCGGCGCAGAAGTCTGCCGAGGAGAAGGGCGTGAAGGGGCTGGACTTTGCCGGGGCAACGACCGCGGCCAAGCGGCTTAGCTCGGCGGCCAGCGCGGTAATGAAACGGCAGCTTGCTGGTACCGGCGATGTGACCGCGCTGAACGCTGCATTGCGCGCCGTAGAGGGTGCGATGCTTACGCCGGGGGGCCTGCCGAATCGCCCCTGGTTCCGGCATACAATCTATGCTCCGGGAGAGCTTACCGGCTACGCCGCCGTGGTGATTCCGGGCGTGAATGAGGCCATCGACGAGCATGACAGCGGGCGGGCGCAGAGCCAGATCGTCGCGCTGGCCGCCGCGCTGAACAGGGCGGCGGCGACACTGGAGGCCGTGAAGTAAAGCAAGGTTTGAGTGCGCTGGACTGTTGAACTTGAATCATTTGCACGCATCTAACCACCGCATAAACAATTTCGGTCATACTTTTTAGTGATGGGCTCTCTCTCGGCCCCGGAGGTAGCGATGCGTTGGACACCAGGCGGTCTGAGCAGCGATGTCGAAGATCGGCGCAGTTCGTCCGGAGGCGGGGGTGGTCGGCTAGGCATTGTCGGCTTCGTAGTCCTTCTGGTGATCAGCCTGATTACGGGACGCAATTACCTGGGATCGTACCTGTCGGGGAATGGCGGTTCGCCGACGGCTTCCACCAGCGGGGCTCCACGAGTGGCTTCGCCCGAGGAAGAGCGCTCCGCCCAGCTTGTCTCATTTGTGCTGGACGACGCGCAGCAGACCTGGACGAAGGTACTGGCGCAAGAGGGCGTAAATTATCCGCATGCGAAGCTGGTGCTCTTCCGCGATTACACATCGTCAGGGTGCGGCGCGGCCCAGAGCGCTACCGGGCCGTTCTACTGCCCGGCCGATCAGAAGGTGTACATCGACCTGGGATTCTGGGATGACCTGCGCAAGTACGGTGCATCGGGAGATTTTGCGCAGGCCTACGTGGTCGCCCACGAACTTGGTCACCATGTGCAGAATGTGCTGGGGGTCGAGCGCAAGGTGCGCTATGCCCAGCAGCAGAATCCCGGAGCCCGCAATTCCCTGTCGGTCTCGCTGGAGTTGCAGGCTGATTGTTTTGCTGGAGTGTGGGCGAATAGTACGGCACAGCGGCAGATCATCGACACCTCCGATGTGCAGTCTGGACTGAACGCCGCGGCTGCGGTGGGAGATGACCATCTACAGAAGATGGCAGGCAGGTATGTAAGTCCGGAGAGCTTCACGCATGGATCCTCCGCGCAGCGGACTGCATGGTTTACGCGTGGACTGAAGAGTGGGGATCCGAACGCGTGCAATACGTTTGGCTCAGCGGGACAGGGTGGGAATTGAGCCCACCCAGACCGCTTGAGTGAAATAGAAAGGCCGCTCGATTGATTGAGCGGCCTTCGTTATTGAATCGGGGATGAGGCTACTTGGCCGCGCTTAGCTTCTCCGCCTGTAGCGTTACCAGCTGGGTCAGATTTTTCTTGTCGAGCCCGTGCTCAGTCTTGTTGAATTCGTCTACCTTGCTGGACCAGTTCATGGAGCAGAACTTGGGTCCGCACATTGAGCAGAATGCAGCTTCCTTGTAGTACTCGTCCGGCAGCGTCTCGTCGTGCATGGCGCGCGCCGTCTCAGGGTCGAGCGAGAGGGCGAACTGCTTATCCCAGTCAAAGGTGTAGCGGGCATAGCTGATGGCGTCGTCGCGATCCTGCGCGCCGGGGCGGTGGCGAGCGATGTCGGCGGCATGAGCGGCGATCTTGTAGGCAATCATGCCGTCCTTGACGTCTTTCTCGTTGGGCAGGCCGAGGTGCTCCTTGGGAGTGACGTAGCAGAGCATCGAGGCTCCGTGCCAGCCGATGATGGCTGCGCCAATCGCCGAGGTGATGTGGTCGTAGCCGGGGGCGATGTCTGTTACCAGCGGGCCCAGCGTGTAGAACGGCGCGCCATAGCAGAGCTCGACTTCCTTGGTTACCTGCTCTTCGATCTTGTCCAGCGGCACGTGGCCGGGGCCTTCGATCATTACCTGGACGTCGTGCTCCCAGGCTACCTTGGTCAACTCACCAAGCGTTGCGAGTTCAGCGAACTGCGCTTCGTCGCTGGCGTCGGCGATGCAGCCGGGGCGAAGGCCGTCGCCGAGCGAGAAGCTGACGTCGTACTTGGCCATGAGCTTGGCGATGCGATCGAAGTTTTCGTAAAGGAAATTCTGCTTGTGGTTATGGGTCATCCACTGCGCGAGGATCGAGCCGCCACGGCTCACGATACCGGTGATGCGCTTGGCGACCATCGGCACGTACTGGATGAGCAATCCGGCGTGAATGGTGAAGTAGTCGACGCCCTGCTGCGCCTGTTCCTCGAGGACTTCGAGGAAGACGTCGATGTTGAGGTCTTCGGGCTTCTTGACGCGGCCCAGCGCCTCATAGATCGGCACCGTGCCGATGGGCACGATGGAGTGGCGCAGGATAGCTTCGCGAATCTCGGGGATATTGCCGCCGGTGGAAAGATCCATCACGGTATCGGCGCCATGATGCACGGCTACGTGCAGCTTGCGCAGTTCCTCAGCGATCTCCGACGTGACTGCGGAGTTGCCGATATTTGCGTTGATCTTGCAGCGGGTGGCGATGCCGATTCCCATCGGCTCCACTTCAGGGTGATTGATGTTGGCGGGGATGATCAGGCGTCCGGCGGCAATCTCGTCGCGCACCAGCTCAGCCGAGATCTTTTCACGTTCCGCGACAAACGACATCTCTTCGGTGATCTTTCCCGAGACGGGCGAAGTGCATCTGGGACATGTTGGTGTCGCCGGTGCGCAACGCTTCCTCTCGGCGCTTGACGATCCACTCCGCACGCGGTTTGAGGATCTCGTCGGTTGAGCCGGAGGAGTTGGGGACGTTTGCCGTGTGGTTGCCGTTGCTGCTCATTGCCACCTCTTTTTTGAGTGAAGTCAGATGATCGAATCGACGAAGGCCGACAGCGTCCAATCTGCTCCAAGTATAGCGCGAGGATCAGGGAGCCACCCATAGCCGGATGCGCTAAACAGCGGTACTGAGAAATGCTCAGCGATTCAGACGAATCCTGGTTAGCGCAGAGCGTGGTCCTGGCACCCAGTTACCTTCGAGCCATCGGGGCATACCCCCTGCGTTCGCAGGAGCGCGACGCGAAGGGGATGGCGGGGAGTGGGTAATTAAGGGGAAGCTGTTTCACCGGCAAGAGAGGGCTGACTTTTCTTCCCAAAATCCCCGACTCGACGAAACTCAGGAGCTCAAAACTATGCATGAAGCACTGTACGCCCTGGCATTCCTCGCGATGATAGTCTTCCCAGCCGCTTACCTGGTAACGGGAGACGTCGACCGGCCCTCCCGCTAAATGATCGAAGATGTGTGATGGCCATCCTTGACCGGCAGGCACCAACTCCATAAGCTGTGTAGAGTTGGTGATTTCCCTTATGCAAAGCAATTGTCAAGGCATCAAGATCGGCGCGGCGGTCGTTATCATTCTTGCCACCGTTATTTACCTGGCAGTCAGCGGGGTGCAGTCCAACAAGAGCTACTACGTAACCATCTCAGGAGCTGCAAGGGCTCGGAGACAAGGCATATACGCGTCATTTGCGCGTGGCCGGCAACGTGGCTCCCGGGTCGATTGAGCGCAGCGGCACCAACGCCTCCTTTGTTCTGGTGGAGAACGACAAGACCGTCAAGGTCTCCTATAAGGGCGTTGAACCGCCGCCCGATACCTTCAAGGACAACTCCCAGGCACTGGCCGTGGGCACCTACGGGCGCGACGGCGTCTTCCATGCCACGCAACTGCAGGCGAAGTGCGCATCGAAGTATGCTCCGGCGCCAGGAGCCAAGCCGGGAGAAGCTGCTCCTGCGCCTACCGCCGCCATGCAGCCACCAGCCACCGCCGGACAGTAGTCCGACGCTATAAGCCTTCGTTGTAGTTCAACTTGTATACTCGCAAGGAAATGCCTTCCATTGCTCGTCTGGAGAATGTCTCCAGGCTTTTCGGCACATTCGCGGCGCTGCGCCAGGTTTCGGTGGAATTCGAGACGGGGCGGTGCTACGTGCTGCTGGGTGAGAATGGGGCGGGCAAATCCACGCTTTTGCGCATTCTGGCGGGTCTGCTGCACCCCAGCTATGGCAAGGCTATTGTTTTCGACTCCACAGGCGTGTAGCGACACCCCTCAGAGCCAGCGCGGACGCATCGGCTACATGAGCCATGCGGCCATGCTCTACGACGAGCTCACCGCCACGGAAAATCTCGCCTATTTCGCCAGCCTGTATCGAGGACAGAAGTGCCTTGATCCGGCGGAGGTTCTGCGCTCCGTGGGGCTTGACCCGGCTCTGGAGCGGCCCGTCGGGAACTACTCGCAGGGCATGCGGCAGCGCACTTCCCTTGCCCGCGTGCTGATTTCCCAGCCTGAGCTATTGCTGCTGGACGAGCCCTTCTCCAACATGGACGTGGGCAGCGCCGGGCAGATGATTTCGCTGCTGGGCAAGTTCCGAGGCGAGCAACGTACCATCCTGCTGACCACCCACCAGCGGCAAGTCGCCGAACCACTGGCCGACTACTTCCTGACACTGCATGAGGGCCGTCTCGTTTCCACCGTGGCTGGTCCTCGCGGGATTGCGGAGCCGGCGCGATGAAGACCAACGCGGCACGCTTCCTTGACGCCTTGAACATTGCCTACACTTTGCAGGACTACGAGGTCGATCCGGAGGATCTGTCGGCCATCACGGTGGCACGGAAGGTGGGCCTGCCACCGGAGCAGGTCTTCAAGACTTTGCTGACGGCGGCGGGCGCGGCCGAGCACTTCTTCGCGGTGATCCCGGGAGACGCAGAGCTGGACTTCAAAAAGCTCGCCAAAGTGGCGGGAGTTCGCAAAACCGAGATGGTTTCGCTCAAGGATGTGCAGCCGCTGACGGGTTATATTCGCGGCGGCGTGACGGTGTTCGGGGCGAAAAAGGCGTATCCCGTCTTTGCGGACGAGACGATTGAGCTTTTCGACGTGATTTCGGTGTCGGCGGGGGTGCGCGGCACCCAGATTTTGCTCGCCCCGGCAGACTACCTGCGCGCCGCCGAGGCGACTGTGGCTGATCTGACGAAGGATGGGCCACGTCATGAGGCCATACTTCTGGAAGCATCTCGCGAAGGATCTGCGTATCGAGTGGCGATCGAAGGATGCCATCAACTCGATGCTTTTCTTCGCGCTGCTGGTGGTGGTCCTTTTCAGCCTTGCCTTCGATCCCACGGTTGCTGTTTCCCGCCAGATTGCCGGCGGAATCCTCTGTGTCGCCACACTTTTTGCGTCGGTGAGCGCGCTGAACCAGGCATGGGCGCGGGAAATTCGTCACCAGGTACTGGACGCGCAGCGGATGACTCCGGCACCGGCCGCTTCCCTGTTCATGGGCAAGGTGATCGCCAACTTCTTCTTCGTCAGCGTAGTGCAACTGCTGCTGGCGCCGCTGTTCATCATGTTCTATAACCTGCACGCGCTGGGACAGGGTTGGCTGCTGGTCCTTGTGCTGCCGCTGGGCACCTGGGCACTCGTTGTGAACGGGACTTTCTTCGCAGCACTCTCCATCCGCAGCCGCAATCGCGAACTGCTGCTGCCTCTGATCCTCTTCCCCATTTTCATTCCAGCCATGCTGGCCATGGTGCAGGCCACTACCGGGATTCTGACCGGCGAATCCGAGCCCGGATTGTGGATCAAGATGCTGGCGGGCTACGACATCATTTTTACGACGATCAGCGTGCTGCTATTTGAGACCATCCTGCACGCCGAATAGTGCGCCGCCGCCAAAATGAATATATTAAGTGCCTGAAAGATGGGCCGCCCTCCGCATCCGGCAGCCCCACAACCATGCTCGACGGCAAGACTTGGAGGAAACATGACCCCTCTCCCGGAAAGCGGTCGCATCCAAAAAACCTCATCACGCCGATATCTTGCTGCCACCTACCTGCTGATCGCAGCATGTATAGCTGTGCCAGCGTGCCTGGCTCAAGCCGCGCAGCCCACCTTGCAGCAGTTCGCCGGCACGTGGCAGGCGAAGTTTGACGGCAAGGTCTTCCAAACAATCACGCTGGAGCTTCATGACGGAAAAATGACGGGTACCGCCAGTGGCGTCCACATTGAGCTGGGCAAAGGCGGAGAACTCACAGCAGCCGAGGCGACAGGCACCAGTGATCCGATTGCTGAGGCCAGGCTCGCGGGCAACGCACTGCTCCTCACCGTCAAGGAGAAGAATTCCGAGGATACGATTGAGTTTGAGATGACCCTCACCGGTCCCAGCGAGGGGGAGATTCGCCTGGTGGCTCCGGCGGACGCTGGTTCTCCCAAGCCCTGGAGGTCGGAGCGCGCAGCTAAGTGATCCGGAATCAAAGCGGCTAGCCGTTTCGCGCCGCTGCCGAGCGCGCTCACCACTTCCCGCCCCTCCATCGGAAGATGGATACAGTTGACCTTCTTGCGGAGTAAACTAACAGGGTTTGACGTTGTGGGCTTTTGGCTCTGGCGTTAAAGGCTGCACATGGGGACAACCCCCGGGGAATAAGCGCATGAAAGCATTACGCCTGTTCTGGATTCCGATCACGGTGGCACTGCTCGGCTACGGCTTTTACCAGGCCATCTACGTCGCGCCGACCGAGGCTACGATGGGAGAGATCCAACGGATCTTCTACTACCATGTGCCCTCGGCGATGGTATCGTTCCTCTTCTTCTTCGCCAGCTTCGTGGCGTCGATCCTTTACCTGGTGTCTCGCCGTCAGCATCCCTCGCGAGCCCTTGCTGCGGACGCAATCGCGCTGGCTACGGCCGAAGTGGGCGTCGTCTTCTGCACGGTCGTGCTCATCACGGGGCCGCTATGGGCGCGTCCTGTATGGGGCATCTGGTGGACATGGGATGCCCGCCTTACGACGACTCTTGTGCTGTGGCTGGTGTACGTAAGCTACCTGCTGCTGAGGCGCTTTGCAGCCGGGCCGCAGATGCAGACACTTGCCGCAGTGCTGGCTATTTTCGGCTATGTGGATGTGCCGATCGTATACATGTCGACGACGTGGTGGCGCACCCAGCACCCGGGACGCGTAATTGGCGGAGGCGAAGGCTCGCTTGCTCCGGCCATGTCGACCGCATTGTGGTGGAACGTGCTGGCGTGGCTGGCATGGGGCATCTTGATCGTGGGCATTCGCTATGCCGTGGAACGCCGCAAGCAGCGAGTGGAGCAGCATGCTGCCCTGCGCGCACTGGATAACGGATTGGAAGTAGCACCCTAAAGGGGAATCTTATGGCTCATCAGCATCTGGTTATTGCATATGTCATTACGTGGGTGATCCAGCTGGGATACCTGGGTTGGGTGGGAACAAAGTGGCTGGCCGTGCGCCGCGACGAGCGCCAGACTCCCGCGTACCCCGAGAAATAGCAGTGCGGAAAATACTCCGCGAAGAGATTGAAGTATTGAAGGATGGTTCGAAATGCTCGTAGTCATGAAGCCGCAGGCAAGTCCGGAAGAGATCCAGGCAGTCTGCAATCACATTGAGTCGCTTGGGTATCGCGCCCATCCCCTGCCCGGCGCGCAACGCACTGCCATCGGCATTACCGGCAATGAGGGTGAGATGGATCGCGGCAACATTGAAGCGTTGCAGGGCGTCGCCGAGGTGATCCGCGTCTCGAAACCCTACAAGCTGGTGAGCCGCGACTCCAAGGAAGAAGACACCGTCATCCGCTTTCCCGGTACCGACGCCACCATTGGCGGACGCAACCTGGCGATCATCGCCGGGCCTTGCGGAGTCGAGTCGCGTGAGCAGGCGTTTGCGGTCGCAGAAGCAGTGGCGAATGCGGGAGCACAGTTCTTCCGCGGCGGTGCATTCAAGCCGAGAACTTCGCCCTACGCCTTCCAGGGACTGGGAGAAGACGCGCTCAAGATCATGGCGGAGATTCGCCAGAACTTCGGGCTGCGCATCGTGAGCGAGGCCATCGACAGCGAAACGCTGGCGCTGGTGGACCACTACGCTGACGTGATCCAGATAGGCGCCCGCAACATGCAGAACTTTCTCTCTGCTGAAGAAGGCGGGACGCTGCCGCAAGCCAGTGCTGCTGAAGCGCGGCATGTCGGCTACGCTGGAAGAGCTGCTGATGGCCGCCGAGTACATCATGAGCGAGGGCAACTACCAGGTCATTCTCTGCGAGCGCGGTGTGCGCACCTTTACCGATCACACGCGCAACACGCTGGACCTGAGCATCGTGCCGGCAGTGCAACGGCTGAGTCATCTGCCGATCCTGGTCGATCCCAGCCACGGCACCGGCAAGCGCAACAAGGTGCTGCCGCTGTCGCGTGCCGCCATCGCTGTGGGGGCGGACGGGATCATCGTCGAGGTTCACAACCAGCCGGATAAGGCGTTGTCAGACGGGCTGCAGTCGATCTATCCGGAGCAGTTCGCCGAACTGGTGAACGAGACCGAGCAGATCGCGCCGATCGTCCATCGCTCGCTCATTCGCGGCATCCATCTACAAGACAGCATTGCGTCACGGAACTGGAGTCGTTCACCCTGGAGCGCAATAGGGCCCTTGTAATGTTGAGAGGCGGCGAACGTTGCCGCCTTTTCGTCGTGCTCACGCTGATTCTGGTCGGAGGCCTCTCCGGTTGCAGGCGTCACGACTTCCCGCAATATCGAGCCAATTATCGCGAATACGGCTATGTAACCAACGGTGGCAGCGCCACGGTCACGGTGCTTGACCTGGTAAATATGCGTCAGGATCGCGTGCTGGCAGTGGGCGCACAGCCCAGCGGCGTGACGGCAAATCCGCACCGCAACGAAGTCTACGTAGTGAACTCCGGTTCGGGCAGCATCAGCGTGATCAACGCCGAGACCAACACCGTTGCCGCTACGATCCAGGTTCGCAACAAGCCTTACTTTATTGATGTGGATGCGGCGGGAGAACGCGCCTACGTCGCGAATTCAGGTTCGAATAATGTTTCGATCATCGATCTGACCGCACGCAAAGAAATTATCGCTGTGGGAACGGGCGAGGCTCCCGGTATGGCACGCATTTCGCCCGACGGCGACTCGCTGGTGGTGAGCAATCGCGCCGGAAATAGCGTGACCGTCGTGGATCCGCATAGCTACAAGGTTCGCCGCGTCTTTGAGAACTGCCCCGGAGCTACGGCAATCTCTATCCTTCCGGATTCATCGAGGGCATTTATCGCCTGCTCCGCCGGGCACCAGGTAATGTCGATTGGCCTGGCTCGCAACACTGGCAACTACGCCGGCAAAGGCGACCGCATGCTCACACTGCTGGACGTGGGCCGCAGCCCCGTAGACCTGGCGCTCAAGCCAGACGGCGGCGAGATCTTTGCCTCAAACTTTGACAGCGATACCATCTCCGAAATCTCGACGTCGAACAACGAAGTAGGCGGAGCATACACCGTCGGAGCACATCCCGCCCGCGGCATCGTAAGCGCGGATAACTCGACGCTGTGGATCAGCAACTTCAACGCAGACACTATCGGCGTCTACAGCGTGGATGAAGGAAAGCTGATTAACACTGTGCATGTCGGCGGCAATCCGGATGCGCTGGCATTCTCCGCTGCCGGGCATTTGCTCTATGCCGTCAATGCGGGCTCGGGCGATGTCTCAGTAGTTCGCGTGCTTAGCTACACCACCAAGGGCGTTCAGGTTGTAGGCGCGCTGTTCACCATGCTGCCTGCCGGAAAGCAGCCGAATGCAATCGCGGTAAAAGCGTTCAAGCTGCCGTAAGACTCTGCGCTAGAGTGAACCTCTCCCCTTCTGGCATACTGCTGTTATGGCGCGCCGGGCTGAATTTCAAGTGCCATCAATTCTCGGGATCAGAGCGCTGCGAAGAATACTCTGCGCTTTCGCCGCATTCAGCACAGTGTTTCTCGCCGCGCAGGACTCCAGTCCGACGACGTTTCACGTCTATGTGAACCTGGTCCAGATCCCCGTTCTGGTAATTCCGCCGTCCGGGGCATCCGCCGATCCGATCGCAGAATCACGCTTCGCCATCAGTCTCGATTCTGGTCCCAAGTTTCGTCCCACGCACGTGCGCCTGGAGGGAGAGGACCCCATCACGCTCTCTGTTCTGCTGGATGGCAGCGGTTCGGCGCGCAGCCTCATGTCCGGCGTCGACGAGGCCATCGCGGCTCTTGCGCCACTCTCATTGCACCTCGCCGATCGCGTATCGTTCTACGCCCTCGGTTGCTCGCTAACCGTCGCGCGTGTGGCATCGGTGGAAGAGCTGGTTGCCGATCGCAGCCAGCTCAAACTTGGCGTGGACGCTGCAATTCGATCCTGGTCCAGCGGTGACCGGGCAAATGTAGGAACGCCTTGTGCACAAAAAGTGCATCTGTGGGATGCTCTGGCCTATGTGACGAAGCAGATGTCAGACCGCCCGGGACGCCGCGTGATACTGGTTATTTCCGACGGCCACGACAAAGGCAGCGGCAACACCTGGAACAATTTGAGGAGATTTGCCGCCGCTTCCGCAGTGACTATCTTCGGCATCACCGACGACAGTAATGACTTGCAGCGCCTGGGGGCGGAAGACGTTTTCCATGCACTCTGCGAACAGACGGGCGGCATCGTCCTCAGCGCCAACCCACGCACCCTGCAGGATAGGCTCAAAGAGGTCACCGACATGGTTCGCGGACGATACATTGTTGAGTTTCCGCGCCCGGACCGAGCCAAGGCGGGAGCCCACAGTTTCCTGGTGACGATAGACAATAGCGATGCGCTCGTCTTGTCCTCAGGAATCTCCTATCCCATGCCCGACCCGCGTGTGATGGCGGATCCAATGACGGTGCCGAAAAACTCAATCGCTGAGCCAGAGGCAGGGAATCGCCATATTCTGTCGCAATGAGCGCTTTGTGATCGGAAATCCTACAGGACGGAGCTCAGGCAGCATCGTAGCATACGCCCCGCAACAGCACTACTGCTGTCGAGCGAGCACCAGCGTTATGTCGTCTGGTTGCTCTTCAGCGCCGATCCAGTCGCGGATGGCCTGGAGCACGAGGTCGCAAATCACTGGCAGCGGGAGGTAGCGATTTCTGCGGACGATCTCGATCAGGCGATCCTCGCCGAAGTCTCCAAACTCATTTTCAGGTTCGGTTACTCCGTCGCTGTAGGCTACGAGAATATCTCCGCGACGCATCTCTACGCTGGCCTGCTCATAGCTCATGCCGTCGATCAGGCCAACTACCGTTCCGCCACAATCCAGGCGGAGTACCGAGTTGTCGTGGCGCAACAGTAGCGGCGGCAGCTGCCCGCCATTGGAGTAGGTCAGGCGGCTGTTCTCGCTCTGGTAGTGTCCCAGAAAAAGTGTTGCGTACTTCTCCGGCTGCGTGCTGCGGTAGAGGTGGCGGTTGAGCAGCGCGAGAATCTTGCCCGGCGATTCAAACCACTCGCCGAAATCAACTTCCTCAGTTCCCTTCGCCTTGTCGACGGACGATGCCGTGGGAACACTGAGCGCGTGGTCGCCCTCCTGGATGAACTCCTCTCCCGCGAAGCGATAGGCACGCACGGCAGAGTGCAGTGTAGCCATCAGGAGAGCAGCCGAAATGCCTTTGCCGCTGATGTCCCCCAGGGCGAGTCCGAGGCCTCCAGTGCCGAAAAGGAGGAAGTCGTAGTAATCGCCACTCACTGTGCGGGCGGGTCGGCAAACACCATGCAGTTCCAGTTGCGGTAGGGAGATGCCGTCGCGCGGGAAAAGATTTGCCTGCACCTCCTGCGCAATGTCCAGTTCGTTCTGCAGACGCTCCTTCTCGCGCTGCTCTTCCAGCAGGCCCTCGAGCGATGAGGTCATGGAGTTGAACGAACTGCTCAGGGCGGCGAGCTGGTCGTTGCGGCGGACCGGGATGCGATGGCTGAAATTACCACGGTCCACTTCCCCGGTGGCTTCGTACAGGTCATGCACAGATTGCGTGATGGTGCGGCTGAGACGAACCGCCATGTAGAAGGCGATCAGCTCCAGCACGAGAAAGAAGATCGCCAGCCCGATCAGCGCGTTCTGGAAGAAGCTCTGGCTCTGCAGTGAGGCAATCACCAGGCGGTGATAGAGAAGCGAAGGTTCTGAATTGACGGCGACCAGGATGTTGTGCGGCTTGCCCGTCTTCCACTCGGAGATCACCATCCCCGCTCCATATTGGATGGGGATGTCGTAGAAATACTCCTTCACTGGAACCTTGCCACCGACGACGGTGCTGGAACTGAGTTCAGCATGGGCAAAGTTCGGCTTGGCCCGAGCTTCCTTTGAGCCCGGAGCCGCGGACTCCTCAACCTGGAAGAATGACGGCAGGAACTCAACCTTGCCCAGCCCGCGCGCGATCTGGTCGGCGCTTTCGCGACTGAGAGGGACGCTGGTAACGACAGTAGTCTGCTGCGAACCGGACTTATGCGTGTCGTAGGCGCGGAGAAAGAGCTTGCCGTCATCGATCACAATTCCGCGGAAACCATCCTCAGCCCACGAAGGCATCTCCAACGTCGTGCTGGGTGATGCGTGGTCGATCGCGATCCTCTCGCCATTCGTGAATGCGATTACTTCGAAGCCCGGCACATGGTTCGTTTTTTCTCGGGCATCCAGTTCCGGCAGGGAGACCAACTTCGCATTCGGCTTGTCTTCCAGGACGTGTCCAATGTGAACCGCAAAGGCGCGGTTTTCAGATCCAATTTGCGCCAGTACAGTGGAGATCTCAGAGGTCACGGCGAAGAGCGCGAATTCACCCGAGAAAACCCATGCCGCCGCCAGGGCAAGAATGCTGACCAGCACGATTGGCGCCAGCGCCATCAACAGGTAGGTGACCACCAGGCGATTGCGAACCTTCCAAAGGACATGGCGAAAAAGCCGACGGCAGCCGATCCAAAAATAAACCACGACTAGGAATAACAGCGTCCAGAACTTGAAGACGCTGGCGACACTTCCTATGCTGCCCGGGAAAACGCTAAGGCCCAGAAGAATGAGGTAAAGCACGATCAACCCGAAGCCAATGCGGTGCAACTTGCCCGCCGGAGGCTCACGGTGGAAGATCTTGTAGATTCTGGATTCTAATGGGTGTAGGAGACTTGCCATAGCTTGGCCTGAGTGTAAAACATTTTTCGTTCTAAGGCGGAAGCTTGCGGCTGTTCGCCCACAACGCATCCGCAGCAGTTCCATTATCTATATGGGATTGCCGGATTGAAGTCAAAGAGGCGCTGGGAAGAAGAAATTCGCAGGCAGTCGGCAGAATTATGAATTTATTGCAAAGTTATCCGCAACGACACATTTCCTCTATATTGTATAGGTAATGGCAACCCGCGAGTCGTTGGGGGAATTCGAGCATATCGTTGTTCTGGCTCTCTTGCGGTTGGAGGATCGCGCCTATGGCGTAACCGTCCGGCGGGAGATCCAAGGCCGCACCAGGCGTGAGGTTTCTATTGGCGCCGTCTATGCCACGCTGGAACGATTGGAGATCAAGGGGTATGTCAGGTCCCACCGCGGCGCCGCAACACCGGAGCGCGGCGGGCGATCGAAGCGCTTCTTTCGTGTGACTGCCAAAGGACTGGCGGCCGTGAACCGGACGCATCGAGCGCTCGAGAGCATGTCCGAGGGCCTCGTCTTCACAGGGAGCTAGTCATGATGACCCCGTCAGATCGTGTCCATCCTCCGCGCTTCGCCGAATGGCTTGTTGGTCTCTTCACGCTCCCGAACAACGCTGAGTCGATCCCAGGGGACCTGCTTGAGGAGTTCTCCCAGATCGCGACTGAAGCGGGTCCTGTGGTTGCGGGCCGGTGGTATTGGCGGCAGGTTCTGAAGACAGTGATTCATCTGGCCGGCGCCGCGTTTCGTTCCTCTCCATGGTCGACATCAGCGGCAGTCGTTGGCGGATTCCTGCTTCGGAAGCTTCTTGGCCCTGTTCCGGAAGAAGCTATCTTTGCGGTTCTTCGCAAATACCAGATCTTTGATTCTCATTTCGGCGTGTATCTCTTCTTTGCTTCGACTGGAATCGACATTGGGCATGTCCTGGTCTTCTTGTTGGTGGGCTGCGCGGTCGCAATGGTAGCCAGGGGGAGGGAGATGGCGGCGACGACTGCCCTGGCTCTTATCTTTGGCGCAATGGTTGTCTTTAGTTCGGTAGTGATATTAGCCCGGGGTGGCGACCCTCTCTTGTGGCGCCTGCCTTGGTACTTCGCTGACTCCTGCGCCATCGTTCTGGGCGGAGTGATCGTCCGAAGCCGTCGATCCGCCGGGACTCTCCTCGCTGGCGCCTAGCCTGCCCGATATCCTTGAGCGAATCTGCCGCCCGGCAAATTCATTCGCAGCAATGATTCGATCAGCGTCTATTATTGTCAGCGTGGATCCCAACTCCTTTTTCACATGTAGTGATTGTGGCGTTGGACCGTCTTGCGCTCGACACTCCGATTTTCGAACTACGCTGCCTAGTCTCCGCACCGCTCAATGTTAGTTATTCACGGGGGTACCAATGTCTCAGATCTTCTCGCGTCGCAGCTTGCTGAAGCTGTGTGGCTCTGTACTGCCGGCATCGACACTGCTCAAACTTTCTACAGCCCTCGAGCCAGCCGCATTTGCGCAGACAGGCAATTCACTACGCAAATTTCCTCACGGCTTTCTATGGGGGTCGGCTACGGCGGCCTACCAGGTAGAGGGCGCCTACAAAGACGATGGCCGGGGAATGTCTGTGTGGGATACCTTCTCGCATACGCCCGGCAAGACTGCGAATGGTGACACCGGCGACGTTGCCGACGATCACTACCATCGCTACAAGGAAGATATTCAGTTGATGAAAGCCCTGGGGCTGACCAGCTATCGTTTCTCAGTGTCGTGGAGCAGGATCATGCCCGACGGCACCGGCGCGGTAAATTCCAAGGGGCTGGATTTTTACAACCGCCTCGTTGACGAACTTCTCCGCGCCAACATTCAGCCGTTCTGCACGCTCTTCCATTGGGACCTGCCGCAGGCATTGCAGGACAAGGGCGGATGGCAGTCGAAAGATACTTCGAAGGCATTCGCTGACTACGCCGGAGTGATGGCGGGCAAGCTATCCGATCGCGTCAAGCATTTCATGACCCTGAACGAGATCTCCTCGTTCGTCGATGGCTACGTCAATCCGAAAAATGCTCCGGGGCTCGAAGTTGACCCGGCACACCTCGCGCAGCTTACCCACTATGCCGTGCTGGCTCATGGATTGGGTGTGCAGGCCATTCGCGCGGCAGCTAAGCCCGGTACGCAGGTTGGACTGGCAGAGAACCTCTCCGCCTGCACGCCGGTTGTAGAGACCGAGGCGCACATCAAGGCCGCTTCAATCGCAATACGCGAAGAGAACGCCAACATTTTCACGGTGATCATGGAAGGTAAGTACACCGACGCATATCTGCAACGCCTGGGCGCCGCAGCACCAAAGTTCACGCCAGAAGAGATGAAGACCATCGGTACCCCGCTGGACTTTGTCGGAATGAATATCTACACGCCGTCCTACGTGAAGGCATCGGACTCGGCGAAGGGCTACGAGATGGTTCCCTTCCCTGAGGTCTATCCGCGCATGTTCAGTCCGTGGCTCAACGTTGGCCCGGAGGGACTCTATTGGGCTCCAAAGCTGGCGACGGAAGTATGGAAGGTCAAAAATATTTACATCACAGAGAACGGCGCGTCGGCCAATGACAAGCTCACACCGGAAGGCACAGTGCTGGACATAGGACGGGTGATGTACCTGCGCAACTACCTGACGCAGCTGCAGCGGGGAGTCTCTGAAGGTGTGCCCGTGCGCGGCTACTTCCTGTGGAGCCTGATGGATAACTACGAGTGGACCGACGGCTATGAACGCCGCTTCGGCATTCACTACGTCGACTTCAAGACGCAGAAGCGGACTCCCAAGTTGAGCGCGGAGTTTTACAAGGCTGTGATCGCGCGCAACGGCGTCGCATAAGTCGCGAACATTTCGCGGCTAACACACAAATAAATCTGCGCTCGTGCTCGCATAGCATGAGCGCAGATTTTATTTCTTCGGCGCTTCCCACTGGTTTGTTTCGGCTGATCGGAAGATCGCTTCGATCACTGCCATATTCCTGATGCCGTCTTCGAGCGGAACAGGCACTTCCGTGCCCTCCAGAACCGCCTTGGAGAAGGCGTCCCCCTGCAGCGTGTACTGATCGCACACTGGGAAAGTCTCAGTCTCGACGCCGCCTCCGAAGAGATCTCTGCAGTCGTCGATGAAGATCCGCGTAGGACGGTCGTTCGGTGAATTGAAAGCGACTTCGACCTCAATCCGGCCGCGCGTGCCAATGAAGTGCACGCGCTGATAGGGAGCCACCTGCGTGCTGCAGGTAAATACCGCGTGGCCGCTCGGAAACTCGAGCATCGCCGAGGTCAGGCGGTCTGTGTGCATTTGCGGATCGCGGTCGATGCAGGCTACGACACGGGTAGGCTCCTCGCCATAGCCGAGGCGCGCACTGTGGATGAGGTAGCAGCCAATGTCGTAGAGAGCGCCGCCGCCAGTCTCGACCTGGTTGCGAATGTTGGCCGGATCAACATTGAAGTAGCTGAAGAATCCCAGCACGGAGCGCAGCTCGCCGATGCGACCTTCCCGCAGCAGCTCGCGCGTGCGAATCCACTGCGGATGGCTGTTCACCATGAAGGCTTCGCCGATCTTCACTCCGGTCGCGAGCACGAACTGCGAGCAGACTCTCGGCCTCCGCCACGGTAAGACTGAGGGGCTTCTCGCAGAGGACGTGCTTACCCGCCTCTGCAGCCTTGATCGTCCAGGGTACATGTAACTGGTTGGGCAGTGGGTTATAGATGGCGTCGATATTGGGATCGGCCAGCAACTCCTCATAGGAGCCGTAAGCAGTAGGAATGCCGGCAGCGCTCGCCGCTTCCTTAGCCTTGGCCAGAGATCGCGAAGCGATGGCGTCAATGCTGCTGTATTCGCCCAGCTGCATGGCAGGGATGACCTGTTTAAGGCCGATGGCGGCGGTGCTGAGGACACCCCAGCGTAGCTTCTTGCTCATGGTCGTAATCATAACTCCAGATAACAAACCCGGCGCCGCGCCCTACCCGTGAAAATGTTGACGCGGGAGTGCTAGAGTGTTGTGGAGCATTACCCCTACGACCATGCCAATCGCCGAAGATCTAGCCCGCATCGCACTTCAGGAACAGCAACTCCAATACACCCATTTCAACGAAGAGTCAGCGTGGAGTCTGGGCACGCGCCTCCGTGATCTTGCCATCAGCCGCCGCCTGGGAGTCGTGATCGACGTACGCCGCCTCGGGCAGCCGCTCTTCTACACGGCGCTACCGGGCACTTGCCCGGACCATGTCGAGTGGGTTCGCCGCAAGAGCAACGTGGCAATTCGTTTTCATCGCAGCTCGTACGCAGTCGGCCTGGAGATGGAAGCGAAAAACTCAACTCTGCTGGAGCAATCGGGCCTCGCTGTCGGCGACTACGCCAGCCATGGTGGCTGCTTTCCAATCCGCGCATTGCAGGCGGGAATGATAGGCGCGGTCACGGTCTCCGGCTTGCCGCAGCGTGCTGACCATGAACTCGTCGTGGAAGCGTTATGCCTGGAACTGGATATTCCCTACGAGACTCTCCGCCTCGCATAGACTGAGAACCGGGTGCCTGCCTTGCCGTGATTGGAGACCGCGATGTTTAGAAGAAAACTCATTCAACGGAGCACAGCAATCAAAGCGGGAGTCACCGGGGGCGGCATCGCCCTGGGCGCCATGGCCCTGGGTGCGTTTGCAGTTGGCGCGCTGGCCATCGGTGCACTCGCGATTCGCAGGCTGGGCATCCACAGCGGCCGCATCGATAAGCTGAGTATCGGCGAACTGACAGTGGACCGGCTGCTGATCAAGGATTCCTTGCCCCGTCAATAGCTTCCATGACAGGTTGCAGAGCGAACCGGATCAATCCTTATTTGCCGATCAGGTTCTTGAACTCTGGATTCTTGCTGATGTAGTCCAACACCAGCGGGCACACTGGATCGATTTTCAGCTCGTTATCGCGGGCATATTCGAGTGCGGTCTTTGACAGTATCGCCGCCACCCCGCGGCCTCTAAGGGCCGTGGGCACTTCGGTATGCCAAAGGGTCATCCAGCCGTTGCCGTCCATATCGAACTCGAGATAGGCGATCTCGCCATCTTCCTCATACTCGAATCGGCTTCTGGAAACATGGGTGCGATTTGGAGGGTTCATCCAACTCACTATAGCGCCAAATGCGCCCCGGTTATCGTGGAAATCAGCTTCGTTCCACCATTTCTGCAACCCCTGTGCCGGAGCGAGCGTTGTCCTGGGCCTCGACTGCCGCAAGCGCCGCCAGGTTCACGACATCGGAGACTGAGGAACCCCTCTGCAGCACATGGACCGGCTTTGAAAGCCCCATCAGCACAGGTCCGATCATCTGTGCGCCGCCGGTGGAAGCCAGTAATTTGTAAGCGATGTTGCCGGCATCGAGGCTGGGGAAAATGAGAACGTTTGCTCCGCCCTTCAACGGACTAAACGGATAAGTCTCGGTGATGCGCTCAGGGAGAACTGCGGTATCCGCCTGCATCTCTCCGTCAACAATCAACTCCGGTCGCCGGGCGCGAATAATCTCGACGGCCCTGCGCACCCGATCGGACGAGGGATGCCGGCTGCTTCCGAAGTTCGAAAATGAAAGCAGGGCTACCCGCGGCTCGACGTCGAAGCGGCGGGCGGTGGTTGCAGCACTCATCGCAATCTCCGCAAGATCCTCCGCGGATGGATCAATATTTACCGTGCAATCGGCAAGAAAATACAGCTTTCCCCGTGGCGTGATGGCGAGATACAAGCCCGACACCTTGCGCACGCCGGGCCACAGCGGGATGACCTGCAGCAATGGCCGAACCGTGTCGGGATAATGCGTCGTCAGGCCCGTTACGAGCGCGTCCGCGTCGTTTAGCTGCACCATCAGGGAGGCCAGCGTGTTCCGGTTCTTAACAAACTCTTCGGCCTCGGTCCGGGTTACGCCTTTGCGCTGTCGCAGTCTCAATAATTCGTCGACGTAGCGAGCGTGCGAGGAATAGGTTTCCGCATCGACGATCTCCAGATGATTCAGATCGAGATGCAGCTCAACGGCGCGCTCCCTGATCTTGCGTGCATTGCCCAGCAGCACTGGTTTGGCGATCTCCTCGTCGATCAGAACGCGGCAGGCGCGCAACACAGTCTGATTCTCTCCTTCGGGAAATACGATGCGGCACGGGTTGGCGCGAGCTTTGCGAATCAATACCTTGGTCACGCCCGGCTCGCTGTTAAGGCGCTTTTCCAGGGATTCGGCATACTCATCCAGATCAAGACTGATGCCGGCCACGCCAGACTGAATCGCTGCGGCAACAACCGCTACGGCCTCCCGCACTACGACCCGCGGATCGAACGGCTTGGGAATAATGTAGTCAGGACCAAAGCTCAGATCATTAAGACCATAGATCCGCGAGACGGATTCCGGGACATCCTGTTTGGCAAGGTTCGCCAGCGCGCGGGTGGCTGCCATCATCATCTCTTCGTTGATGCCGGTGGCGCGCGCGTCCAGGGCTCCGCGAAAGATCGCCGGAAAGCCGAGAACATTGTTGACCTGGTTGGGATAGTCCGACCTGCCAGTGGCCACGATAGCATCGGGACGAGCTGCTTTCGCGATCGCGTAGTCAATCTCTGGATTGGGATTCGCGAGCGCAAAGACCAGCGGAGTGCGAGCCATTGGCTGCATCATCTCGGCGGTCAGGCAGTCAGCGGTGGACAAGCCCACGAACACATCGGCACCGACAAGCGCCTCCGCCAGCGTGCGCAGATGCGTCTCCCTCAGGAAGCGCGCCTTGTATGGGTTCAGGCCATCCTCTCGTCCAACATAGAGAATGCCTTTGGAATCGCACATCAGAATGTTTTCTCGCAGCGCACCCAGGCGTATGAAGTGCTCCGCGCAGGCGATCGCGCTGGCGCCCGCTCCATTCACCACGATGCGGGCGTCCTTGATCTGCTTGCCTGCGAGTTCTAATCCATTCAGCAGAGCGGCGCCGGATATGATCGCGGTACCGTGCTGGTCGTCATGGAAGACGGGAATCTTCAAAGTGCGGCGAAGTTCTTCTTCGATGATGAAACACTCCGGCGCCTTGATGTCCTCCAGGTTGATGCCGCCGAACGTAGGTTCGAGCATCTGGCAGGCACGGATTACGTCGTGGGGATCGTTGGCATCGAGTTCCAGGTCGAAGACATCGATATCGGCGAAGCGCTTGAAGAGAATTGCCTTCCCTTCCATCACTGGCTTCCCTGCCGCCGGCCCGATGTTGCCCAGACCCAGCACCGCCGTCCCGTTTGAGACGACCGCCACCAGGTTGGACTTGGCGGTGTACTTGTAGACGAGGTCGGGATCGTTGTGGATGGCCAGGCAGGGAGCGGCCACGCCGGGTGTGTAGGCGAGGCTCAGGTCCCTTTGGGTCAGGCAGGGCTTGGTGGCTGTGACCGAGATCTTTCCCGGCGGATACGAGCCGTGATACTCAAACGCATCTTCGTCGCGAACCATGAATCGTTGACCTCTTCCCTGAGACTACTCGAAAGGTGCAATGGCGTTCCACCACGACGGCTCGCAAAAGTCCGCGTCCTCGGTCAATAACAGTGCTGATAGACATTCGCAGCGGTATTCAATCTGGTACCTTAGTCGAGTAGAATTCCTCATCCAGGGAAGAGAATGCGCAGATGACAGCAACTGACCTGGTCGATAGACTCGCACAGCACAAAACCCTTGGAGTGGTGCCCCGCGAAGAACTGGAGTGGCTGGCTTCCCACGGTACCCTGCGGGAGCTCAGCACCGGCGACGTCTTGAGCGCAAAAGGCGCCCCCGTGGAAGGCATGTTCATCGTGCTGACGGGCCACGTAGCCATATTTGTCGACCGGGGAGCCGGGCTCCACAAGATCCTGGAATGGCGTGCCGGTGAGATCGCTGGCCTTCTTCCGTACTCCCGGATGGTGACCCCGCCTGGTGATTCGGTTGCCCAGGAGCCATCGCTGATCCTGGCCGTACCTCGAGAGTGTCTTCGCGCGATGACCCGCGAGTGCCACGAGGTTACTACAATCCTTGTCCACGCCATGGTCGATCGCGCCCGCGTTTTCACGTCGAGCGATCTGCACGACGAGAAGATGATCTCACTCGGTAAACTCTCCGCGGGACTGGCCCACGAGCTGAACAACCCAGCGTCCGCAATTGAGCGCAGCGCCGCGTTGCTGGAGGACCGCCTGGAAGACGCCGAGATGGCAACTCGAGCACTTGGTGCCTCCCGGCTGACGGATGAGCAACTGACCGCCGTTGATGCAATCCGCGAATCCTGCCTGGCGACCCGCGTGCATGGCGTACGCTCGCCCATTGAACAGGCTGAACGCGAGGAGGCAATTGCCGACTGGCTGGCCGATCACGGCCTCGAAGAGGGCTCTGCGGAGGCTCTCGCGGAAACCCCGGTGACCTTCGAGTCGCTCAACATGATTGCCGCTGCAGTCGAGGGCCCGGCATTGAACGCAGTCCTCAGGTGGGCCGCTGCTGGATGTTCGGTGCGTGGGCTCGCATCGGAGATTCAGGAAGCCGCAATGCGCATCTCCGGACTGGTCACGGCAGTCAAGGGATTCACACACATGGATCAGGCGATGGCTGCTGCACCAGTGGATCTAAGCCTCAGCCTGGATCACACGGTCGCCGTTCTCAAATCGAAAGCGCGTACAAAATCGCTCACGGTGGTGGTAAACACTGAGCCCGGCCTGCCGCGCGTCCGCGGCTTTGCCGGCGAACTCAACCAGATTTGGGCCAACCTCATCGACAATGCCTTTGACGCTGTTCCCCACTCAGGACAGGTCGAAATACTGGCACGACGCGAGCAACAACGTGTAGTGGTATCCATCATCGACAATGGCAGCGGCATCCCGGCACAGATCCGCGACCGCATCTTCGATCCTTTTTTCACCACAAAGCCAATGGGGCAAGGCACTGGTTTGGGGCTCGACATAGTACGGCGTCTCGTCCGCCACAACGACGGCGAAATCTCGGTTGACTCCGAGCCAGGGCGAACGGAGTTCCGCGTCACCCTGCCGATTGCCGAGACTAGCAGCGCAGAAGGAAAGCAATGAACAAGCCGGTCTTGCTCATCGTTGACGACGATCCACAGGTGCTTGCCGCTGTGCGCCGCGACCTGCGCTCTCGTTACCGTGAGAACTACACCATCATGAGCGCGGTGTCAGGACAGGAAGCGCTCACAACCATTCGCGAATTGAAGAGCCGCGGCGACTCGTTGGCAATGATAGTGAGCGATCAGCGCATGCCCGGCATGCTGGGCGATGAGTTGCTCGCGAAGTCGCGCGAGATATACCCGATCGCGCGGCGCGTCCTGCTAACTGCATACTCGGATATCGACGCGGCTGTGAGGGCAATCAACGAGGCGCATCTAGATCACTACTTGTCGAAGCCCTGGGATCCGCCCGAGGAACATCTCTTTCCCGTGATCGATGACTTGCTGGACGCATGGCAGGCCGAGTACCTGCCTGAAGCCAAGGGGTTGCGCCTTGTAGGACACCAGTGGTCGCCTCGATCGCATGCGATCAAGGATTTTTTGGCCAGCAATCTGATTCCCTATCGTTGGCTCGATGTTGAACGGGAGCCGGAGACCAAAGCGTTACTGGATGCAGCGGGAGTCAGCACCGAGGACCTTCCGGCCTTGTTCTTCGATGACGGGTCTCCGGTGCTGCGTAATCCCGAGACTCGCGACGTGGCCGAGCGGCTCGGCCGTCCTCTACAGGCTGCCTTCGATGTCTACGACTTTGTCATTGTCGGTGCTGGTCCGGCGGGCCTTGCGGCTGCAGTGTACGGCGCGTCTGAAGGTCTGCGAACACTGCTGCTCGATCGGCATGCTCCTGGCGGACAGGCGGGCAGCAGTTCCCGCATCGAGAACTATCTCGGCTTTCCTGCCGGAGTGAGCGGCAACGAACTGACCCGCCGCGCGCTGATGCAGGCGCAGCGATTGGGCGCCGAATTTCTCGCGCCGCTTGAAGTAACCGGGGTGTCCTTCGAAGCCGGATACAAACGCCTTCAGCTGAGCGACGGCCGTGAGTTGGTCACGAGAGCCATGTTGGCTACAACCGGAATGTTCTACCGTGAGCATCCCGCGCCGGGCATCGCAGAGCACACGGGAGCAGGAGTGTACTATGGAGCCGCGACCACAGAAGCGCCCGCATTCCGTGACCGGAAAGTGATCATCGTGGGCGGCGGCAACTCCGCTGGCCAGGGTGCAATGCACCTGGCGCGCTATGCGAAAGAAGTACAGATCGTGGTGCGCCGTGAAAGTCTGAACGACACCATGTCGCGCTACCTGATCGAGCAAATTGAAAAGACCCCGAACATCCGGCTGCGCACTCGGACAGAGATTGAACGCGTCGAAGGCGATGGCCATGTAGAACGAGTGGCTCTCACAGCGCTCGACGATGGAACCTCCTCGACAGAAGATGTGGATGCGCTCTTCATATTTATCGGCACGCGCCCCCGCAGTGACTGGCTTCCCGCCGACGTACTGCGCGACGCCAAAGGATTTGTGTTGACTGGCCGCGATCTGATGGCAGCCGAAGCATACACTCGAACCTGGAAAGAGCAGCGCGAACCATTGCCGCTTGAGACCAGCGTGCCCGGCGTTTTCGCCGCGGGAGACCTCCGCGCCGGCGCGATGAATCGAGTAGCATCAGCTGTCGGCGAGGGATCAATGGTGGTTCGCCTGGCCCATGAGTACCTCGCGCTGACGTGAGCAGATTGCCTGTGCGCTCTCTGGCACGTTTACCAGAACTGCCCTTGGATCTGGCAGCAATTATCCCTAACCGCAACTCCCAACGTATGTTATCTTGCTCACACTGCTTTTCTGGAGCTTGCCCATGCGCTTGCTTTTTCTGCCTTTTCTCGCGTTTCTCACCCTGGCGTCGTTTGCCCAATCCGGCCCCACCGATCCCAAAGCGCAGAAGACATATGCGGAAGCACAAGCCGAGCTACGGAAACACGACTACTACTTCGCAGTCGATCTCTTCCGCAAAGCAGATAAACAGGATGGCGGTAAATGCCTGATCTGTGAGCAACGGGCAATCAAGGCGGCGGAGGAATCAGGTGACTACAAAGTGGCCGGAGAGTGTGCCAAAACGCTGATAGACGAGTCCGTGACGCCCAGCGATAAAACGACGGCGCACTACCTCCGTGGCACCGCACTCCTGCGTCAGGGGATGAGGGATCAGAAAGACAAATACTTCGAAGACGCGAACCAGGAGTTCAAGGCCGCTCTTGAAATTGAACCGAACGTAGCTGGCCTGCACTACGCAAATGGGCTGGCACTCGCAAATCTAAAGCAAGACGATGCGGCTCGCGCGGAGTTCCAGCAGTTTGTCAAAATGACGCCGGAAGACAGCGCCGAACGTCAACGGGCGCAGCGTTACGTTAACCGCGTGGAGCTGGCGCGGGCCCGGATGGCGCCCCCATTCTCAATCACCACAATGGACGGAAAGCACCTCTCACTGGATGATCTCGCAGGCAAAGTTGTGCTCATCGACTTCTGGGCGACTTGGTGTGGTCCCTGCAAGGAGGCTCTCCCCCACATGAAGGAAGTCGCACGGAAATTCTCCGGTCAACCGCTGGTGGTATTAAGCGTAAGTCTCGACCGCGACGAAAAGGCCTGGCAGGAATTTGTCGCGAAAAATGAGATGACCTGGCCGCAATATCGCGACGGAGGGTTCAACGGCGGCTTGGCCACCCTCTTTTCTGTTCGCGCTATCCCGCATACTTTTAGCATCAATGCGGATGGTGTTCTGCAGGACGAACACATTGGGGATGGCGCGATCGAGGGTAAGCTGAAAAAACTCCTCGCGCGGGCACAGGAGCAGCAATCTGCGCAGCAGAAAGCGTCGGCGCAGTAGTAGTTCAGACCACCTTGCGGTTTTGTCAGTGCCGGACCTTTCGACGTGAATCTTCTAGATGCTCCATCCACCGTCGATCACGATGATTTGGCCCGTCATGAAGGCTGACTCGTCCGAAGCCAGGTAGAGTGCCGCCGCCGCAATCTCTTCCGGTCTTCCCAGCCGCCCCATTGGCTGGCGCGCGATGAATGCGGCCCGCACCTTTTCAACGTCGCCCTGTGCCGCGATGCGATCTTCAAGCGACGGCGTCTCAATTGTTCCCGGACATATCGCGTTGCAGCGAATTCCCTTCGACACATAGTCTGCAGCGATCGCCTTTGTCAGACCAACAACAGCCGCCTTGGTCGTCGCATAGAGGAATCGATTGGGCGTGGCCTTCACGCTGGAGACTACCGACGACATGTTGATGATGCTTCCCTTGCCCGCCGCAATCATGCCGGGAAGAAATGCGCGGCACGTGCGGAACATCGACCTGACATTCAGATCGAATGAGAAATCCCAATCCGCATCCGAGCAGTCAAGGATGCTGCCGTGGTGAACGTATCCTGCGCAGTTGAATAGCACATCGATCGTTCCCACTTCGGCCGCAACCTCGCGGATCGCGCTGTCATCCGTCACGTTCATCATCCGAGTGCGGATTCCCGATCGCTCGCGAGCGAGTATGTCGAGTGCGCTCTGATTGACGTCAGTCGCCCACACTGTCGCGCCGGCCGCTGCGAAGCACAGTGCAGTTGCCCGCCCTATCCCCTGGCCCGCTGCGGTAACGAGCGCGATCTTGCCTTCAAGGCTGCCTGACATACACTCTCCACAATTTCGAAGGAGCGAAGATAAACTACACACCCGTAAATGGGACGACTAACTGGCGCTGCTGGCCCAGGCCTTCAACACCAAGTGTCATCACGTTTCCTGCGCGCAGATACACGGGAGGCTTCTGGCCGAGGCCAACTCCCGGCGGCGTGCCCGTCGAGATGATGTCGCCGGGCTGCAGGCTCATGAAGCGGCTAAGGTAGCTCACCAGGTGCGCCACTCCGAAGACCATGGTACCGGTGGACCCGCTCTGGTACCTGTGTCCATCCACTTCGAGCCACAGATGCAGGTTCTGCGCATCGGGCACCTCATCCGCCGTCACCAGCCACGGGCCAATCGGACCAAAGGTGTCGGCGCTCTTGCCCTTCACCCACTGCCCGGTTCCCTCAAGCTGAAATGCCCGCTCAGAGAGATCGTTGACTACACAGTAGCCCGCGACATGCGAGAGCGCATCCTGCACATCGACGTACTTAGCCTTTGTGCCGATCACCACTCCAAGTTCAACTTCCCAGTCAACCTTTTGCGCGTTGCGCGGAATGATCACGTCGTCGTTGGGACCGCAGATCGCCGACGTCGCCTTCATAAAGACGACCGGCTCAGCCGGAACAGCCATGCCCGACTCAGCAGCATGGTCGGAATAGTTGAGCCCTATGCAGACAAATTTGCCCACGGCGCCGACGCACGGGCCTAGCCGCGGCGAACCTGAAACGACAGGCAGACTCGCCGGGTCCAAGCGACGCAGTTTCTCCAGCGACTCAGGAAACAATGCGTGGCCTGCAATATCAGGGATCACTCCGGAAAGATCGCGAATTCCACCCGACGCATCCAGCATCGCAGGGCGTTCTTTACCCGGGTTTCCATAGCGAAGTAGCTTCATTCTTTCTTCCTATCGGTGCGAAGGTGAGATCTTAGTAAGTTGCGCGACCACCGCTGATATCAAACACTGCCCCGGTGGTAAACGAGTTTTCTTCGGATACCAGCCACGCGACCATGGCGCTCACTTCGTTCACCTCCAGAAAGCGGCCACGCGGAATTCTGGAGAGCATGAAGTCGATATGCTCCTGGGTCATCTGATCGAAGATACGCGTACGCGCAGCCGCGGGAGTTATACAGTTGACGGCAATATTCTGGCTGGCAGTCTCTTTGCCCAGCGACTTTGTCAGAGCGATCACGCCGGCCTTGGAGGCGCTGTATGCCGATGCGTTCGCATTGCCCTCTTTTCCGGCAATCGAAGCAACGTTCACGATGCGCCCATAGTTCTCCCGCAGCATGTAAGGGATGATTGCGTGACAGCAGAGAAACACACCGACCAGGTTGATGTCGATCACCAGTTTCCAGGTCTCGATCGGGTACTCCCATGTCTTGTGGTTGGGGCCCGCGATGCCTGCGTTCGCGACAAGAATGTCAATCCTGCCATGCCTATCGGCGGTCGCGGCGGAGGCTGCAGCAACTGAAGCCGCATCCGAAACGTCCACAACCTCGTACGAAATCATCGGCGCCTCGCCCAACTGCTCCGCTGCAGCAACAAGCAGGTCCGCATCACGATCCCAAAGCGAAACAGACGCCCCTGAAGCATGAAGGCGATGCGCAATGGAGAAACCAATCCCCTGCGCTGCCCCGGTAACAACCGCGTGACGGTGGTTCAAATCAATCTGGTTCATTCTTCCTCAGCGTGTTCTAGTGACACTCATCGCGATCAACAGTAAGACGGAAGTATAGAACGGCGATCTATCCTCTGTATGCTTATAGCAATGATTGCCGAATCCAGCGGAACCAACTTCGCGGGATGTCGCGACCCTGACCAGATCAGCCGGTAAAAGAAGAGCCACTGCGAGGCTCGGCAAGCGATCGCAGCATTGGAGTAGACAAACGTGCCCGAAGAAAAAAAACAGTTTCGCTCTGCAGAATGGTTTGGCCGGAACGACAAAGACGTGTTCCTTCACCGCAGCTGGATGCGCAACCAGGGCTTTCCCGGTGACGTCTTCGACGGCCGGCCCATCATCGGCATATGCAATACCTGGTCGGAGCTGACGCCATGCAATGCCCATCTGCGGGCACTTGCCGAGCGCGTGAAATGGGGCGTATGGGAGTCGGGAGGACTACCCCTTGAGTTCCCCGTGATGTCCACGAGTGAATCGAATCTGCGTCCCACGGCAATGTTGTTTCGCAACCTCGTCAGCATGGACGTCGAAGAAAGCATTCGCGGTAATCCCGTCGATGGCGTCGTGCTCATGTGCGGCTGCGACAAAACTACACCGGCCCTTGTCATGGGAGCAGCCAGTTGCGACATTCCCGCAATCGTGGTTTCCGGCGGCCCCATGCTGAACGGAAAGTATCGCGGCAAGGACATCGGCTCCGGCACCGACGTCTGGAGATTCAGCGAAGACGTGAAGGCCGGAACCATGAGCCAGGAGGAATTCAGCGAGGCCGAGTCCTGCATGTCGCGCTCCGCCGGCCACTGCATGACGATGGGCACCGCCTCAACCATGGCTCTATGGTGGAGTCACTAGGACTTACGCCTGCCGCACAACGCTGCGATCCCGGCCGTTGACTCCCGCCGCTGAGTGCTGGCGCAAACGTCCGGCCGCCGCATTGTCGAGATGGTCCGCGAAGATCTCACAGCTCTCGAAGATCCTGAAGCGAGAGGCCTTCGAGAATGCGATCCGCGTCAATGGAGCCCTTGGCGGATCAACCAATGCTGTCATCCATCTGATCGCGATCGCCGGACGGATCGGCGTTCCCATGACGCTCGACGACTGGGATCGCATTGGACGAGACACCCCCACAATTGTCGACCTTATGCCGTCGGGCCGCTTCCTGATGGAGGATTTCTACTACGCTGGAGGGCTTCCGGCCGTGATCAGGACGCTCGACGAGCACAAGCTGCTGCACTCAGACGCGCTCACGGTCACCGGAAAGTCGATTGCGGAAAACTGCAAAGACGCTCCCAATTGGAATCAGGAAGTGATCCGCCCCATGGACCATCCCCTGGTCGAACACGGAGGAGTCGCGGTCCTTCGCGGCAACCTTGCGCCGGATGGAGCTGTTCTCAAACCCTCCGCCGCGTCGCCACACCTCATGCACCATCGCGGCCGGGCCATCGTCTTTCACACCATTGAGCACTATAAAGAACGCATCCTCGACCCGCAATCTCGACGTCGACGAAAACTCCGTGCTCGTCCTGCAGAACTGCGGCCCCAAGGGATATCCCGGCATGGCAGAGGTCGGCAACATGGGACTTCCCCCCAAGCTCCTCGCCCGCGGCATCAAGGACATGGTGCGCGTCTCCGATGCGCGCATGAGCGGTACAGCATACGGGACAGTAGTTCTTCACGTTTGCCCGGAAGCAGCCTCGGGTGGTCCCCTCGCTCTCGTTGAGGACGGCGACTTTATCGAGTTGGATGTCGACGCACGCCGTCTGCACCTGGACGTCTCTGACGAAGAACTTGCCAAGCGCAGAGCGGCTTGGAAAGCAATGCCATCAGCCATCACCGGCGGCTATCAGCAACTCTATGTGCAGCACGTGATGCAGGCATCCGAGGGCGCCGACCTCGATTTCCTCGTCGGTTGCCGAGGAACAATCGTCACCCGCGAGTCTCATTAGGGCGAAGAAACAATGACGCTCACGAGTAAAACTAATGTGTTTTGGACTGAAGCAGAACGTCGAGCAGAGCGATTAATTCCCACTCCTCAAATGGCTTGCCCAGGCAGGGACTACTGCCCATCTGCTGCAGGCATACGCGCCAATCAGGAGCCGCACACGCGGAGATGAAAATATGCGGCATCTTGATCCCTTGCGCCAGAACTCTATCACGAAGCTCAATGCCGCTGATGCCCTCAAGCTGAATGTCGATCAGCAGGCAATCCATCCCGAGCAACTCCGGATCGGCAAGCGCCATCTCCCCGGAGTCGTAGGCTTTACAGGCATATCCGTGAGACCGCAGCAGCCTGACGACGGATTTGCGAATCGAAGCGTCGTCATCCACCAGGCCGATTTTAGCGGGAAGACCAGCTACGTATGTCGTCTCCATCGGTTAGCTCTCGCGATCCACCGGGCCCGCCAACTAACTCCACGATAGCCCAAATCCGCGGCCTCGGCCATTGGACCTTGTACCAAGTCCCGTACTTTCCGCCGCGAGAACCGCAGAAGTATGTCGCTGACCTTTTGCAAGACTGGGCGCGCAAAGGCGGTAGCTGATCAAGAGTATCGCCACGTAACACGCTTACTTTCACCCGAACGTACTGGATGGGATGCAATGCCTGAGCATCCCGTCCCGTCGAGAGAGGTAGAGGGGCTTCCAAGTAATGACGTCATTTTCAAGTGGGACAGGGATGGGCGATGATATCCGTCAGCAACGAGACAGATTGCCTTCGCGAGTCCCGAGGGCCTCATACCTGTCTTCGCGCTCCGGAGTTTTGCCGCGACCAATGAGTGTTGTAAAGAACACGCTCATCAATCCCAACCGGCTTATAATGCCCGCATGCCTTGTCGAGTTGTGCGGGCGCGATTTTCTCAATAGCTTGCCCGCTGTGTGGGAGCCGCACGTTATCGCGCGCCGGTTCTGACGATGCAGTGATCGTGTTAGGGAGGATAGAACGGTGTGGTGGATCAGCTATCGCGGTGAGTCGGGGCACGGTGTCGACAACATTGGCGTTTTCGAGGACGACGGCTCACCCCGCGAGAAACATCCGCTGCTCCTCGATCCGTCGCCGACCGGACAGCCGTTGCACATCGCGCGCGGCTTCGCATTAGTGGGCGACGACCTCTATATTGCGAACGCATGGCGCAAGGATAGCCATATTGCGCTCTACCAACGGCACAAAGATACCTTCCGCTTCAAGGAGGTGCTCGCCAAAACCGAGCAGGTTGCAGCGATGGTGCACCCTTTCGATGTGGAGCTGGGCGACGACGGCCGCATCTATGTCTCCTGCCAGGACACCAACACCGTGGTATCGCTCGTGCCGAAGACACGCAAACCCGCACCAGTGGCCGCGCATCTCCGCAAACATTACCCTAACGGAAAGTTCCTCCCCGGCACACTCGTCGCCTCCAGCCGAGGCAGCCTTCCCGAGTACGGTGACCGCTCGCCGCTCGATGTGCCAGCGCCTCTCGGCCTCAGGGTGGTGCTCGACAAGCACGGCAAGCCCCGGCACTCAGTGCGCGGTATCATCGTGCATCGCAAGCATCTGTACGTGGCCGACGAAGCGGGCGACTCTGTAAAGGCCTTCAATGTGCGGTCCGGCGAGTTGATGGCCCACATCACCGGGCGCTCGCTCGAAGCACCCGTGCACCTGATCCTGCACGGCGAGACACTCTACATCGGCGCGTCGGGCACCGGCAGCATTCTCACGCTGGATCTGACCACGCCTCCCGCCGGCGAGGTCGAGGCGCGCGTAGTCATCGACCAGGAACTCGACAGCCCCTCTGGCTTCGCTGTAGGCCCCGACGGCGATCTTTACGTGGCCGAGCGGAAGAAGCAGCGAGTGCGACGCTTTTCCTCCAAGGGAAAGAAAAAGGGTACCTTCATTGATGGCCTTCCGGACATGCCTGAATTCCTCGTCTATGTTCCCTGAACAATCCCGAGCCGGCTACGTCTCTCTAGCGCTCCGACCAACGATCTCGATGAAGCGGCCTCTCGACTTTTTGCCTCTTGACTATCTTTGCGCGATTCCACGGTTCTTACCCTTGGCTCTGTTGATCCGCGTCTGTCATCGCCATGTGAATAGCCGCTTTCGGCGGTGTACCCGGCCAGCAAATCCGGCCACGAAACTGCCTTGGACCCAACAGACAATAACCTCAGCTTTTGCTGAGGCGAGAAAGGGATTCACATCCCCACATAAAACATTTATTTTCATCACGATACAGAATCAATCTCAAGATATACCCGCAAATATACCCTTCGCGTACAAATCCTTCAATGAAACGGGCCTTTGATGGTCACTTGGCACGCTTTGAACTCCAGACCTTTTCAAGTTGGGTGCGAGCCGCCCTGGCCGCGTTATGAATCGCGTGCGTTACCTCTCGCTTCAACCGATAGAGTTTCCCATCTTCGAGGCTCACAACGGCTAGAGGGTCATAACACTGAGTCCAACTGTCGATCGATTTGCCCTTCCGTCTTAGGGTCATCAGTACCTCTCTGGCGTTCCCAGTCAACTCCTCGTCAAGGAATGTCCCGGCCTCATCGAGTTCTTTGAGCAACGCAAGCCAACCTGCGTCACCCAAGTTGTGAGAATCTCCGCCACCCGATTTCAAGTCGTAAAGGTGTTTGTATGCTATCCGTTGAAAGGGGGTGAGTTTCGAGTATTCCGACTCTGCTCTTCGGCCGTCTTCGCCAAGTGAGGCGTGCTGAAACAACACTTCCTCCTGGGTCGCATCGAATAACATCGCCAGCCCATCTGTCCAGGGAAAGCACTTGTCCCAGAGTTGTTGGCGCTCCGTTATGCCCTCCATGAGGGTCTGTCCTTTGAGGAAAGACTGCCCGGCCATGGCTTGACCAAGCCTCAATTGGCCGTCCCGTCCAAAGGGTCCGCCTGTAAGCACTTCGTCAAATACATTCTTTCCCAGCAGCCGATTGATTTGGGCCAAAAGAGCGTCATCCGCCTCCACAGGCGAAGAAACCTTCGCACTCTCTACCTTCCCAAGAAGTGGAAGAGGTGGGTTGAAATCGAAGAGAGCAATCCAGTCGTCGGTCTTTATGCGGCAATGACCAATGTACTCGAACGCAGCGGTGCGCAGTGCCATAACAGCCCACTCCTTAACCCCATAGCGAAGAACAACCCAGTACATTTCCGCTAAAGGTTTGGCACCTTGATCTTTTAGGTAGCGCCGATATTCATCGCGAAGCGCACGGAGTAGCTCAACGGCCCGCGCACACGCGATCTCGATGTAGCTCAAGTGGTCAGCAGCTTCCATTCGAGGAAGCCGGCGCTTCAGTACGTGCAATTTGGCATCTTCCGTTGCCCGAACTCGGGAGCCCAGCGAAATCGAGTCGACCGCTTCTTTCCATATTTCCTGATGTGGAAGCGCCTCCCATCGAACGGGCCCGGGATTGTTTGACGATTTCTTCGCGCGTCGCTTCGGCGGTGTTTTCATCGCGTGGTTTATTGCTCCCTCTATAGAACGATCGTGCCGATTTCACCCTCGGCGGAGAGTCACCTTATGTTTCGGCACCGTGTTGATTTGTCTCAATGTGGCTGAGACCAATTTGAGGGTATGCGAGAAAGATAAAGAATGACGCGGGAATTTACCATCCTTGCCTGTCTCAGAATGCTGGATGGCGTGACCGAAGGGTGAAATAGCAGAAACAGAATGCTGAGATCTCTCCAGATCGAATCAGGAGGAACCAGCAATGTCCAACAGCATCCTTCGACTGCCACAGGTTAAGAGCCGAGTCGGACTTTCGAGAAGTTCAATTTACCTTGCCGTATCCCGAGGCAAGTTTCCCACGCCTGTCCCACTCGGGGAAAGAGCTGTCGGTTGGCTCGAATCAGAAGTTGACGAATGGGTCCGCCAAAAGGTTGAGGTCGCGAGGAGATCCCGATGAGCTCCTCGATCTCCCAACCAGAAAACCGCTCAGTCGTATGTCATACAGGACTGCTACCAGCCGCAGATCCGGTCCTTCGCAACCAAAGAATGACTGTCTCGATCGTACCTCCAGATACGCCCTCAGCACTTGCGTCACTCCGTGGCACCAGCCGTCCGGTCACTCGACGCGTCGACGAGCTTCGACCGCATTCGGGATTCATCCGCCACAAGCTCGCGGCCTCGATCGATAAACTTTCGGCGCTGGCTACACGCGGCGAAACGGCATTTCAAGAGCCACTCCTCATCACCCAGAACGGCACTATTCTCGACGGGCACGCCCGTTGGGAACTCGCCCGCAGACAAGGGCGCCACACTCTCGATTGTCTAGAGCGAGAGATGACTGAGGAAGATGCTCTTCTGCATCTCCTTCAGAACCACCGTGGCTCCGCAGGGCTGAACCATTTCACCCGAATCCTGCTCGCTCTTGATCTTGAACCGTGGTTCAAAATGCAGGCCCGATCAAATCAGCAACGCGGTGGCCTCATGAAGGGGTCGTCAAATTCGACGCAAGCTGAACGGCTGGATGTTCGAGCAAAGATAGCGAGTGCCGCGGGCGTCTCTCTGGGGAACGTTACGAAGGTGAGCAGCTCCTCCTCGACCCACATCCCGCGATCCTGGAAGCTTTGCGCGGTGGGGAGATACGGATCCACAGAGCATGGAGATGGAGCAGCTATAAACCCGAAGAGCAGTGCTCTCTCCTGGAACGGCTCCGGTCCGGAAAGCGGATCAACGCGACCATTCATGACCTACTTTCCCGGCACAAGCCGTTGCCCAATTCCCCGCTGATAGGCCTCAGCAAGATCAGGGCAGGCCTGTCGGCCTTAAAAGGAGACGAAAGACTTTCCAACTTGGCCCAGCCGCTTGAAGCTCTCCTCCGCGAGGTCGATCATCGGTTGTCGCAAAACTCCAGTGGGTGCCATGATGATTAAAGAGCCCATCAAGGAGGCATTGATCGCAACACGTGGTGCTTGGGATCGGCCGGGAATACGGCCTTCGGTGCGCGAGAACTTCAGAAAGGTTCTCAAGTGTCGAACACCTGAGCTCGGCTCAGAGGTGTATGCCTCTGAGACGGAGCAGAAGCTGGTACACCACACCTGCAAATCGAGGGCATGCCCTAGTTGTGGGCACCGAAACACCACGATATGGCAACGTGACCAATGGGCCTCTCTGCCTGACATTCCCTATAGTGGGGTGGTTTTTACGATGCCTAATGTCTTGTGGCCGATCTTTCGCGAAAATCGTCATCTGCTGAACGACCTGCCAGCACTCGGCGCCGCCGTCTTACAGCAATGGGCGCGAGAGAATGCGAGAGTTGAGATC
This sequence comes from uncultured Acidobacteriaceae bacterium, assembly GCA_963849505.1. GTDB lineage: Bacteria > Acidobacteriota > Terriglobia > Terriglobales > Acidobacteriaceae > JANXZS01. Next base: position 167,001 of record CAWKHY010000008.1, read on the forward strand.
CTCATAATGGTGGTTCCGCACACCTTTGGCCGGCATCTCAATTTCAATCCCCATCTCTATATCATGGTATCTGCCGGGGGCATGCGAGAATCCGAGGCGCACTGGGTCGACTCTGTTCCCCTCGTCAAGAAGGTTCTAATGCATCGTTGGCGTTATGCACTGATTACCTATCTTCGAACCGCACTCAAGAGGGGCTTAATCAACTCGGCTCTCAGCGAATTGGAGCTGAAGATTGTCTTCACCGACCAATACGAGCGCTGGTGGAGTATCGACGTTAGCCATTTCAGGTCGAAAACACAGTTCTTGCAATATGCAGGCCGATACGCACGACGTCCGCCGATCGCTCAATATCGATTCCTGGAAGTCGATAAACAGCGAGTGCGGTTCAAAACGATGGATCACAAACAAAGGCGTGAAGTCCTGACTTCCTATACCCTCGAAGAGTTTGTCGAAGCGCTGGCGGATCACGTCCCCGACCACTATGTGCATACCATTCGCTACTTTGGGCTACTGTCACCACGGTCGAAGGGACGGACCTCAGCCGCACTCTTTGCCCTTCTAGGTCAGAAGCAGCGTCCACGCCCCCAAAGGCTGAGTTGGGCTTACTCGATACAAAAGACTTTCGGCAAAGACCCTCTCCTCGACGGGGCGGGTCAGCGGATGCGTCTAGTCGGCCGGAGAGTAGCTGTCCTCACCCCAGCCGGTTGAATCTGCCATCACATTGAACCTGGCGCCAAGCGTTACAACTCCGCGCACAATTGCGACCCTATGCTTGTCGTTGTACGAGACTTGCTCTCGTCCCAGAAATGAAAGTTTGATTTTCCTTAAGCTTTAAGCTCAAGACCCCATAGGCGATCATGGGGAATTTCTGCGAGGAGACCTTTGCTCCCTGATAGGCGATTGTATTTCCTATGTTACGGCATCCTTTGACGTGTTTACAAGATCGCAACGTTTGGAGTGGTAGTACTCGACGAAGCAGCCGTTGGCAGCCGATGGATGGTCAATACTGTGATGTCGTCTTCCTGGCCAAACGCGCTCGCCGTCTCTGCAATGTACACTGCAGACGAATTGCTTCCAAGCAGAATCCTTGTGCGCTCGAGTCCGTATAGTTCACCCTGATTGTTGCGCGCCTCGAGCACTCCATCGGTGTAGATGACCAGCCGATCGCCTTCACTCATGTTGAAGTTTTGCTGTTCATATTCCGTCTCAAAAAAGATCCCTAAAGGGATGGACCCTGCAATTGCCAGTTCCTTGCCATTGAGGAACGGCTCGAGATGTCCCGCATTAGCGACGCTGCAGTTGCCGATTTCATCGACACGAAAGGCGAGAGCAGTCACGAAGCCGCCCTGAAGTCGGTCCGTTCAAGAGGCGGTTGAGTCCCAACAGAATTGAGGCGGGATTTGCGTTGGACTCGGCCAACGCCCTGAGGATGCCGACGATCAGCGAGACATTCATGGCGGCCTTCAGGCCTTTGCCGCTCACGTCGCCGAGTACGACAAGGGTCGACTTATCTTCAAGGGGGATGATCTGGAAGAAGTCGCCTCCCGCCTCGAGTGCAGGCTGATACGCGCTCTCGATGGCGTATCCGGAGACATTCGGCACAACCTCCGGGATCATGATTCGCTGCACTTCTCCTGCGGACTTCAATTCCATTTCGATCTCTTGTTCATGCCTGCGCTGTTCCAGGGCATAGCGCAGCAGTGCATATGCTAGAGATATCAGCAGCAGCGTCTCAAGGATCTGCCGCGAAGTAACTCCCGCTCCCAGAACATGAAAGAGTGGCGGGGACATTTTTTGGTAGAAGATCCAATGCGTGAACCGGCGTCCCTGGCCTCCGCCAAGTCGCACAATTTCGTGCACGTAAACCAAAAGGGCCGTGATAGCTACCACCTTGACCGGCAAGTCGGGTTTGCGCTGCCAACCCTGATAGATGAGAACGAACACAAACAGTTCCGACAGTGTCCAAAGGACTGTGAACGCCATGTCGGCCCGCTGCCAGGTGGGTCCAGCATTTGCCCAGAATTCCAAAAGAACTGAATTAACGACTGCGAGGCCGACGTTGACTCCAATGGCTATCGATGTCCAACGGCGGAGGTTGTCTTGAAGTTTAAAGAGATACAGAAGCAGCAGAAAAAGGGAGCAGTCCACAATGGAATGCAGGGCCAGAAGCGCGTCAGCGAACGTCTTCTCGGAAATCCATTCGATCATTCGATCGGAAGAAAGATAGTACAGAGCAACTTTTGCCAGGAGCCATACCGCGAACCAAAGGAAGACCCTTTGCTGTGGTCCCGCACCCAGGCGATGAGGGCGACCGTACCGATCAACAGGAAAAAGAAGCTGATCGCTCGACCGTAAAGGCTCGACCGCATGCGTAGGAAGTCACCCTGCCCCACCTCAGCGGCGATGACAGCCGAGTCTCCCACAACTGGTGGCGCATTCAACCCGCCGCCAGTCACGAGATCGTATGCATTGAGCGGCAACTTCCACACCCGGACCGCCAGAAGACCATCCGTCGTACCGGAAGAGGAAGTCGGGAGCGCGAAAGACTGGCGATGCTCAAAGAACCATTTCTGCGGCGGCTCTAACGTGCCCAAACCTCCAATCTTTTGCCCGTTCCAAAAGAGCTCATACGCGTCGTCGACGGGCGGCATCAGGATTGCCAGCTTCTGATTGGCGACGGCCGCAGGCAACAGCTTGAGGTGACGACGATACCACGCAAATCCGGTGTAGGACGGATGCGATTGATTTCCCCAAGTATCGTCTGCTGTGATTTGCTCCCACTGAGAGTCGTCATATTCCGGACTGGCCCACTGCGGGTCATCGCCAAGTCGGAACTGCCATTGCCCATCGATCGGCACTAATCCTGGTCCGATCGCCTGGATGACCAGTTGGGGCGCAGGAGCGGCGTCTAAAGCCATTGCCGGTTGCAAATTTACAGCCGTGAGGGCAATGGCGCACACAAACAGCGTGAGAAAGCGATGCATTTGCGGCATGCGGGGACTCCTATCAATGAGTCAGACACTTTTCTTTCGAATTGTTGCGAGATGCACGCGGTTTTTCGGAGCTTATTCGGACGCTCTAGGACGGATCATTTCTTCGTAGCGTCGGGCGCTTACCGCCAGCCTTAGGGATGGTGTCTCTTCCGAGGCACTTCAGCATCCAGACAGGCATCCGCATTAATTTCAATCAAAGACAACGCCAGGCATTCTGGCCTGTTTCTGGAACGGCGATACAGGAGCTGCTAATGATGACTAAACACGTGTCTGCAATCCTGCGTCACGCGGGGTTATGGTTTGGAGTCTGCTCATTCAGGGGAAAATTTTGCCCGATCCACTGATCGTCAAAATTCATTGCGGCGGAGAGCCGTTTGATAGCGGCGACAAGAGCGCGATAAATGGCCAACCGTTCGGCGAGGCGAGAATCGGCAATTCCTTTATCATGTGATTCCGTGCCACCACCGGACCGTTCGAAAATATCTACTGCGCCTTTGAAATTCGGGACCGCCGGGCGACGACCAGTGATCATACGAGTCTCCAAGGCAAGTAAGGCCGTCGCTATGGCGTTATCTACGTCGCTTGCTGCGGCGGGGGCCAGATCTGGCTGGGTGACTTGCCTCTGGCGAACAAGTGCGACCAACAATGTGAATACTATTTGGGCGTCCCCAATATGCTTTTGGATCAGGTCTATTTTCTCCGTATTCGACTCGAACTTTGACGATTCGATGAGGCTTTGGATCTCTTCGACCTTGATCGAGATTTGTCGACGCCAGGAATCCATGTCCTTCATGGTCATTGCCTGCGCCTCACTTCCAGCTTCCTTGCGGGCAAGGTCCGCCAGCATATGCATCAACTCGGCAACGCGCGTGTGTAACGTCTTTGCTGCGCTTACGGGCCACAACAGATGTTCGGCAAGACCGAACACGATGAGGCCAAAGGCGATGCCGATCATGCGATCGCGAATGGCGGTCAGATTGACGGACGGACCAAAATGCAGCGCAGCGATATAGAAAGCAAGGCCAAGCTGGTTCCCCGCGTAGGAGATGCGGGGGCTTCCGAAGTTCACCCACGCGGCGACTGCTGTACCGGCACCAAAGATCAGCAAAAAGCCACTAAAGCTCTCGACATTGGGAAACAGATAAATCAGCGCAAACATGCCCATCAAGCCGCCAACAACGGCCCCGCCAAATCGGAGTATGCCTTTCTGGTTGCTAGCTCCGATGGTCGAAAGCGACGCCACCAGGCAGGTAAGCAACGAGGTAGAGATGCCGGGATAATTGAAACCTATGAAGCATATGTAACAGATCAACGCGGCGAGCGAGCTCTTGATCGCGGAGTGGAGATAATCCGGATTGGTAAAAGCATCCGGTAGAAACAGGCCCGGCATTTCCGAGGAGACCGCAGCGGACTCAGCAGAAGAAAGCTTGCCATCCGGCACGGCAAGGGCGATCTGGTCCAGCGTGCTTTCCATGCCGGCCAAAGGAGACAGCATGTCTGAGGTTTCACCCCCTGCCAGTTCCGGCCACTTACTGGGCGACGGAAACCGCATCTCTTTGAACGCCAGCCGCGTCTGCTCGCAACTGTCTGCTACGTTCAAGAGCCGCTCACGGCTCATCCTTTCATTAGAGAATGGAGCGAGCGCCTCGAGTGAAACTGCAGACGTCACGAGCCGATCG
>CAWKHY010000009.1:0-335000 GCA_963849505.1 uncultured Acidobacteriaceae bacterium
ATAGTGTCCTCTACTGGTTCGGTTGCGTATTGCTCAAGACGTACTCCTCGCAATATGGCTTCGATTACTTGATGGTGATGGCGCAGGGCTTCCAGGAATCCATGCTGAACCAGGCAGCGAGAAATGGCGGTGCTGTGGGAATCATGCAGGTGAAGCCGTCTACTGCGGCGGCACCTCCCATCAGTATCCCGGACGTGATGACGGCAGAGAATAATATCCACGCCGGGGTCAAGGTTCTACGCAGCATTGCAGACAAGTATTTCAGCGATCCGAAGATTGATGCGGAGAACCGCCTGCTGTTAACCTTTGCTTCCTACAACGCTGGCCCCAATCGCATCGCGGAGTTGCGCAAGGAGGCAGCGGCGCAAGGGCTTGATTCCAACAAGTGGTTCGGGAATGTGGAGTTGCTAGTATCGCAAAAGGTGGGTCAGACGACTGTGCAGTATGTCAGCAATATTTATAAGTACTATGTCGCCTATAAGCTGGTGGTTGGAGAAGGGGAATCGTTGCAATAGTGCTGACGATCGGAGAAGAGTTATCCCACCCTTCGCAGAAGGCGCGAAGGATGGGGCACCCTGATCATCTTGGGTGGGGGGGAATGAATTGGGTATTTAGGAATGAAAAGTTTTGTGTGGGGCTAATCTCCTGAACTGAAACTTTCCCACTCAAGCCAAGAGAGGGCTTGAATGGGCCACCGATCATTTTGGGTATTGAGGAATAAAAGTTTGCGTGGGCCGCCCTCGGGGAGAGCTATGGACAAATCGTTTCCATCAATTATTCCGCCTTTGTCAGTCGTGCAAGTGACGACGCGTGAGCCCGATTGGAAGGGGTACGAGGGTCGCGTTTTTCGAATCGGCTACTACCGCAAGAATGATGGTCTGGATTGCGTCTGGCTTGTCGATGACGAGGGCAACTATGGAGAGACTGTGGATCAAGAGATGATCAGAACTCATTTCAAGGTCTTGCAATTAAGCGCCGAAACTGACCTTTTCGGAAATGACCGTCCAGTAATTGGTATTCGGTGAGAGCCTTCTCACTGTTCTGTAACGCGGTCTGCAGAGCTATGGCGGGCTAGACCAAGTCCAACCTTTGAAACAGGGCATTCACGTACGGTGGGGGGTGCCTACATCTATGACCATCTCCGCCGTTTGTGCAACCACAATGCGTCATTCGCGACATCGTTCTAACAGCAAAGAACGCGATGCAGAATCAAGACACGCCTGCTGCGCGAGGGGTCAGCTAGTGGCGGTGGATTTGGCGGAGGCGGCTTCCATCATTATGTTGAAGGATTGGGCTTCGGTGGAGTTGCCGGGGTGGTCGAAGTTGGGTGCTCCGCAGGTGCCCTGGACTATGCCGAAGGAATCGAGTTTTGCGCGGGCGGCGTCGCGCATGGTGTGGGCGTGGGCGAGGTATGAGTTCGGGGAGCCAACCTTCGCGTGTGCCCTCATAGGCGGCGAAGGCGAGCATCTGCGCGAGGTTGGTTTCGACGAAGGTGCCGGGCTGGTCGATGACGTTATGAAAGAGCCCGTCGGAGCGCTGGTGGGCGAGACATCCGGTAAGAATTTCCTCGACAAATAGTGCGAGGCGTTCGCGATCTTTGCGGCGCTGGCGCGGCAGGTGGCGGAGGACGCGGGCTAATCCCGCGGCGGCCCAGCCATTGCCTCCACCCCAGAAGGCGGGGTCGCGGAAGGTGTGCGAGCCGTCGTCCCAGATGTGGGCGAGAAGTTTTTTCTGCGGGTTCCAGAGGCGGCTGCGGTAGCCATCGATCTGGGCGAGGGCTTCGTCGTGGTGGCCCATGGCGGCGAGAAAAGGCGGCGCGCAGTTGAAGCCGTCGGACCACATTTCAGGAGCGTTGAAGACGTGATAGAGAGTGCCGTCGGCGCTGCGCGGGGCCTTGCTGCGGATCCACTGGAGGAGGCCATCGACGGCCTGCTGCATCGCGGGATCGGCGGTCCATTCGGCGGCGCGGGCATAGGCTTCTCCGCCCATGGCGGGATCGGTGGGGCTGCCGGAGACGACGACGGCGAGGCGGCCGTCTGGTTCGCGCTGAATGATGGCTGCCTTGGTGAGAAGGATGACGGTCTCGCGATGATCTGCTTCCAGCATGGCCTGGGCGAGGATTCCCTGCTCCCAATCGCGGCGCTGCATGGCGAGGGCGGCGGCGATGGCTTTGGTGACGCGCGGATGGGTTGCGGTGGTGGGTGGTGCGGCGGCGCGGAGGGGTGGGGCTGCGGCGGTGATGCCGAGGAAAGCGGCGCTGCGGACGAAGGATCTTCGATTGATGGTGAGTCTGACGTTCATGTTGGGTTCGTTCATGGCTGGCTCGTTCATCGCGGATGATTTCATCGTGTGGGAATGCGGGACAGACGATGATACCGGATGGGCGCGGGAATGCTGAGTGATGCGGAAGGCGCGGAGTTGCGGCGGGTGGGGCGGGCGGCTTAAGGGAGGGGGTAGAGGGCTAGCTGGGAGCGGTCCATGATGGCGATCCATTTGCCGTCGGGGGACATGGCGGCCTTGCTGCCGATAGCCGATCCAGATTTGGAGAAGATGGGTTTGTCGCGATCGATTTCAAGGACGAGGAAGCGTTTGGGCGAGGCGATGGGTTCGCCGCCGGACTGGAGGGCGAAGCGGTCGCCTTGATTGGCGATACCGATGAGATGGGTGGGGCGGCCGAGGCCTTTCGCCTGGGGCAGAGGGCGGGCGGTGCCGTTGGTTTTTGAGAGGAGGACCTGCGGCGCGGAGAAGAAGCTGGCGGAGTCGCGGTGGATGAGGAGTGCTCCGTCAGTGAGGAAGCCGATGGGGGTGAGGAGAACTTTTTTGTCGGGGTCGTCGTAGGACCAGGAGACGCCGTTGGGGAGGGAGAAATTTTCTTCCGGAGTGAAGACGCGGACGCGGTTGCAGAAATCGGTATTGGCGGCGCATGCGAGTGCGGCGACGCGCTCGTCTCCTGCAACGGCGATGGTGAAGTCGGTGCCGTTGGGGACGTTGCTGCGGGAGACGGTGGAGAGGAGATGCAAGGGGTGGATGGCGTAGAACTCGACCGCGTCTCCTTTCTGCGTGAGGACGGGTAGGGTGCGGCCTTGCGGCGAGGAGAGGACGGCTTCGGGCGCGACATCGAATTCGCCGGTATCGACTTCGTGGAGTTGATCGTCGAGCACGTGGAGGGTGGGGCCGAAGCGGAGGACGAGAGTGCCGTTGGGGCCGCGCAGGAGATCGAAGCCGGGAGTGACTCGCCAGTCGTGGGTGGCAATGGTTTTGCCGGAGAGATCGAAGACGATGAGGCGAACGTTGAAGTTGGCTTCGGCCTCTTTGCTGCAGGGCTTGACGGTGCTGTAGATGGTGACGATGCGGGTGGGCGAGAGCCAGAAGATGCGGGTTGCGCCGCGGAATCCGTGGATGCAGGTGAAGCCGAGATTTCCGGCGAAGAGATCTTTCGGTGAGCCGGGGAGCGGGACGACGAGCGTAGGCGCGGGGGCCTGCGGGAAGGCGGCGCAGTCGGGCAGAAGGCAGAGCAGCAAAGAGAGCAGAGAGATTTGGTAACGCTTCATCCGAACGGCTCCGGGATTTGGGCGTGGGAAACTAACTCAATATTTTCTGCTACGGGGCCTGGGTATTGGGCGATTCATTCCTGCAGTGATTACAACACATGAGTTGGGTGGAGGATGAGGCGGGGGATGTGTGCGGGGGTGATGGGCGTTGGGGTATCTGAATGTGGTGGCTGCGTGTTAGCGTTTTTGCATGTCGGAAGCGGGTGGGATCATAGATCTTTATGAGCGACACGCCAGCGAGTGGGATAAAGATCGCGGGCGAGATTTATTTGAGGAGCCGTGGCTGGCGCGCTTCCTGGCGCTGGTGGAGCGCGGGTCTTCGATACTGGATGTGGGGTGCGGTTCCGGCGAGCCGATCGCCCGGTATTTAATTGAGCAAGGTTACAAGGTGACCGGAGTGGATTCGTCGCCTGCTTTGATTGCGATGTGTCGATCGCGCTTTCCTGACCAGAAATGGATGGTTGCGGATATGCGAGCGATGGATGTTGGGCGGGAGTTCAGCGGGATTCTTGCATGGGACAGCTTTGTTCATCTTTGCCCGGCGGACCAGCGGTTGATGTTCCCTGTGTTTCGAAGACACGCGAAGGCGAATGCGGCGCTGATGTTCACGAGCGGGCCGGCGCATGGTGAGGCTATTGGGAGTTATCGCGGGGAGCCGCTCTACCATGGCAGCTTGGATGAAGATGAGTACGTTTCGCTGCTGAAGGAGAATGGTTTCGAGGTGGTGTCGCACGTGTTGAGCGATGCGACGTGTGGGTATCACAGTGTGTGGCTGGCGCGGGTGAGTTAGGTGTGGCTAGCGAGTTAGCTGGCTAGTGGGTTAGCGGGCAGGTTTCTTCTGAGTAGATTGAGAAGAATCAACGAAAGGCGCCGAAGCTGCTACTTCGGGTGGGAGGTCTCAGATGAGTCAAGTATTGGGATCGCGGGTATCGCCGGCCCAGTCTGCGGGGGGCACAGGGATGTACTCAGCAGTGGCGAAGGTGAACACCTCGTCCATTTTCGGGACCATGGTCAGGTTTTCATCAAGGCCGGCTCCGGGACAGGCTCGAACAATCTCGCGCTGGGAACGCAGCAGGTGATGGTCGGTGCAGGCATTCCCGTTCATCGACACCTGGAGATGGACGAGGCCTTCTACGTTTTGGAAGGCGGCGGAGTATTTCTGCTGAATGATGTGCCGCATACTTTTGAGAAGGGCGCAACGATATTCATCCCTAAAAATGCGTGGCATGAGTTTGAGAATCCCGATCACGAATTGCTGTTGCTATGGATTACCGCACCGGCCGGTCTGGATGAATTTCTGCGTGAGACGTGTAATCCGCCGGGTGTGCCGCCAAAGCAATTCACCTGGGAACAGATCGCGGAGATCGCACGAAAGTATGGAACGGAATTCCGTTAAGGCTGAACGATAGACGGCTGCAACACCAGGAGCGGAGAAAATGTGGCGTCCGAAGCCCGTCACATTCCCAGTGAGCGGATGGTTATTTTGTCGGGGGTTGGAGGTCGGCTGTTTATACTATGGCCTACCGTCCGTGTGGAACAAGAAGTGTCCCCGTGTGATGGACGGCGGGTCCTGCGGAATATCCAAGATAAAAAGAGGAGCGTTCTGATGAGTTTTCGCAGCAAATTGTGGCAAGGCATTTTTTTGAGTTCAGCGTTGTTCGTTTCAGGATCTGCACTAGCTGAGGAGATGCCTGCCAAGGCGGATGCACAAGCACAGACGACGGCGCCGGCCTCGGCACCGGCAATGGATAACGATTGGCACATTAACACCAACGTGTATCTCTGGTTCACCGGCATGCATGGGACCGTGGGAGCAAAAGGCTTTGAGGCCAGCGTTCACGCAAGCGCCGGCGATGTCTTCTCGAAGTTCAATATCGGCTTCATGGACGCAACTGAGTTTCGAAAGAAGAAGTTCGTGATTCCCGTCGACATTATGTGGGCGAAGCTGTCTGACGATAAGGCGATCCCCTTCCTGCCGAATTATTCTGTCAAGGCGAAGCTGAACCAGACGATCTTCACGCCCAAGGTGGGATATGTGCTGGTGGATAAGCCGAAGGTAAATGTTCAAGGGAATGTTGGAATCCGCTATTGGCACCAGGGAACAACTCTGGAGTTGGATCCTCAGATTGCAGGACACAGTCTTTACTCCGCTTTAAACTGGGTGGATGTAGTTGCCGGTGGCAAGATCACACTACCGTTTTCACCCAAGGCTTACGTAACGATTCTGGGTGATGCGGGTGGGGGCGGCGCAAGTCTCGATTACCAGGTTGCCGGCCTGCTGAGCTACAAGATCAAGCCTAAGTGGCAATTGTTTGGCGGCTGGCGTTACCTTGATGTCGATTACCAAAGCGGCGGCTCAGTGAACGACATCGTTCAGAGCGGAGTTCTGTTGGGATTCACTTACGTTTTCAAATAGACGAAGAATGGATATTGGATATGAGAGCCCCACTGAAGAAAGTGGGGCTTTTGCTTTCCTGGAATAATCAGCACTCAGCGGTCAAAGCGCCTATTGCGATTGAGCGCGCATGGCTGGGCGAGCGAGCAAGATGGCTATGAGGATGTGAAGCGCGCTTGCGGGCCATAGCAGGTAGGAGAAAAACAGGTGAGCCAAGCCGAGGAATCCGAGATAGAGTCCCGCAAACAAGTTATAGACGAAGAGGGCGCGCGTGACTTGCGGGAGGTAACTTTTGGCGCCGGGCCAGCATGCGATGGCGAGTGCCAGGAGGGCGATGCCTGCGATTCTGCCGATGGCTACGCCGCCGCTTGATAGTTCGGTTCCGAGAAGCAGGTGCGCGAGGAGGCTGGGACTGGCGATGGCTGCCAAGCCGGTGGCTGCCTCGATTCCCGCAGATAGTTTGATGAGGGTTGTGGTTTTCATTTGCGTTTGTCGGGAGTGCCGGGCCTGTTCTGCTGGATAATTCACGATAGCAGAGTGAGGCAGATCGTGAGGCGCCAAGTATTCCATTCAAGCCAGCGGCTGGCTTGAATGTCGTAGCTTAAGCGGCCTGCGTAGAGCGCGGTTTGACGGACTTGAGCTTCTTGTCAACGGCGGCAAGGCGCAGGTCATAGCGATTCTGCAGATTGAGCCAGAACTGCGGGGATAGGTTGAAGTAGGTTCCCAGCCTGATCGCTGTATCGGCGGTGATTGACCGCTTGCCGCGCACAATGTCATTGATCCGTGGAGCGGATACGCTGAGATCTTTGGCGAGGCGATAGGGTGTGATCTGGAGTGGCTCCAGAAATTCCTTCTGGAGAATCTCTCCAGGATGAATGGCAAATATTTTTCTGGTCATGGCCATGGGCTCCGATCCATGCACTTTTCAGTGGTAATCGACAATTTCTACATCGTGGGCGTTTCCATCGTTCCAAACAAAGCACAGCCGAAATTGATCGTTGATGCGAATGCTGTGCTGTCCTGCCCGGTCTCCCGTGAGCGCTTCCAGCCGGTTTCCCGGAGGGATGCGCAGTTCGTTCAATTCGACTGCTGCGTCCAGAATAGCTAGTTTCCGATTTGCGGAACCTCGAAGGTTGGCTGGAATATGGCGACTCTTGCCCGTGTGCCAAAGCGCCTCAGTTTCCGCGTCCCTGAAACTCAGGATCATAAGCAGATGATATCGCCATCCGTTAATAACGTAAAGCGTTAATAGTGCACCGTGTGAGAGCTAATCCGGGGAAGCCTCTTGGCATGATGGTGGGCGAGGCGGGGATCGAACCCACAACCCCCGGCTTAGAAGGCCGGTGCTCTATCCGATTGAGCTACTCGCCCGCAGGGTTTTACCTGGTGATGGTTGGTATCGCGGCGCTTTTCTATTGTAACTAATGCGGTGTGTTCAGGCGGGGGTGGCTATTGCGGAGGCGGCGTGGGCTAAGGCTTGCTGCCAGTTGGCTTGCGCGGTGGCGGGGTTGTTGCCGCATCCGGTTATGTAGAGAGTGATGGCGAAGGCGTCTCGTGGAGCGGCGTTGGTGGTGGCGATGCTGGCGGAGCGCAGGACGAGGTCCGCCCGCGCATGGGCAGCGGGAGTGGCTCGCAGGGTTCGCGTGGTGCGCCTGAGCCAGGCTTCCTGTTGGGCGAAGGGCTCGAAAGCCGCTTCCCCACTGCGCACCAGGTCGATGTAGCAGGCCAGGCCGGCGAGGCAGCTGGCGGAGGTCGACTCCATTTCGAGCGGATCGAGGTCGTCGGCGGTGAGGGTCCACACATCGCACTTGGAGGTGTAGACCTGCGAGTGGGCGCTGTTGAGGTGGGCGAGTGCGCGGCCTAGCGCGGGACACTGTTGCGCCTCCGGGAGCGTGGCGGCGAGGGATTCACTGAGAGCCGGAGGAAGGACGGGCATAGACGATTGTGCCGACGAGCTTCGTGACGATTCGCTGGCAGCGGCTTGGCGGAGGTCGATGAAGGCCAGTCCTTCTGCGGACCAGGGCACGGTGATGCTGGGGAGGTCGGCGCCGATTTCTACGGACCAGTCGGCTTCCATGGTTACTTCGCCTGCGCTGCGAAGGTGTCGCTGCAGGTGCCGAGGAGGAAGCCGAGGACGGCGCGCTCAGCCCAGTATCCGTCGTAGCCCGCGTGGCTGTTGGCGGGGGCGAGGAAGGCGCAGTGGCCTCCGTGAGCCGTCTCAACCAGGGTGATGTGCGGGTTGGCGAGGAGGATGTCGCGGGTACCGGGTAGCATGCGGATGAAGGGATCGTCGAGCGAGTGAATGACGAGGGTGGGCACGGCGATGCGGTCGGCGACGAGGGTTGCGGAGGCGCGATGGTAGTAGTCCGCCGCACTGGAGTAGCCGCAGTAGTAGGCGGTGATGCGGTCGTCGAAGTCCCATAGCGAGCGGATGCCGGCGAGGCGGTCGGCGGAGTAGAGATGGGGAAAGAGGCTGGCCTTGAGGCGGGTACGCTTGAAGAGTCCGCGAAGGAAGCGCCACTCGTAGGGGCGGTTCACCGGTTTGTGCAAGGCGATGGCGGAGGCAGCGAGATCCATTGCGGGGGAGACGACGGCGACGGCGCGAAGCTGGGGCATGGAGCTGCCGAGTTCGCCGGCTAGCTTCATGACGAGATTGCCGCCCATGGAATAGCCGATGAGGGCGACGGATTGGAGAGACTGCTGGCGGATGATTTGTTTGACGACGGCGCCCACATCCTGCGAGAGAGCCGAGTTGTAGAGGCCGGGGGTGAGGTGGTCGGTGGCTCCGCAGTTGCGCATGTTCATGCGGACGACGTTGCAGCCGGCGGCCCAGGCCTTGGCCGAGTTGCCGAGGACGTATTGCGAATTGGAAGAGCCCTCGAGGCCGTGGACGAGGACGACTGTGAGGCGCTGGCTGCGCACCTCTGCGGGTTGCCAGTGGCAGTGGCAGAGAATCTGGCTGGCGTCTGCGGGGTCGACCTCAACGAGGAGATCTTCAGCGGGGGGCAGCGGGGCCTGGCGCGGCAGGAAGTTTCCGGCGATGGTTTGCAGGTGGCCGTTGGAGAGGAAGCGGCGCGGCTGGAAGGGGTCGAGCCAGGGCAGCGGGGATTGCGGGGTCTGGTGGATCTCGGGCGAAGTTGGCTGGGATTCCTGTGCCGATGCGATTTTCATGGTCAAGCCGGGAGTTCAACACAAGACAATGGCCGCGCGGGCGGCCAGGTATGAATCTTGATGGTCCCGGGACGGGAATCCTTAGGGATATTTGGGGCGGCTAGTGGGGTTCGAACCCACGACATCCGGTGCCACAGACCGGCGTTCTGCCACTGAACTATAACCGCCACATATAGACTAAGAGTACAGCATCTGAGCCCGTCTTTCCAGTATATGGGGGCCGGGGCGGGTGCCGCTGGTGGTCCTTTTCATGCCCCGATCTGGTGAACCCGAGATACTGCCGCCTGGTGCGAAAGAGCTTGCGCCGCGTGTGAAGCGCGCGAGCGGGCTGTTTGCGGACGAGAATCTTGACCTGCTGGCGCGGGTACTGGACGAATGGTTTCGCATACCGGGGACTTCCATCCGCTTTGGGCTGGACGGGATCATCGGGCTGATTCCCGGGCTGGGAGACGTGATTGGCGGACTGGCGTCTTGCATCATCGTGGTGGCGGCGTGGTTTCGCGGTGTTCCCTACGCCGCGCTTATGCGGATGGTGGTGAACATTGGGATTGAAGTGGTGGTGGGCGTGGTGCCGGTGTTTGGGGACGCCTTTGATATTGCGTGGAAGGCGAATCGCCGGAACTATGAGTTGCTAGTAAGGCATCTGCATGAGCCTCGACGCCATAACTGGAAAGACTGGGTCTTTCTGTGGCTGATCGGGGTGGTGCTGTTCGCGATTTTCTGCGCGCCACTGGTGCTGATTGCGTTGTTGATTATGTGGCTGCGGCGGGGTGGGCAATAGCTACCCACTCAAGCCAAGAGCGGGCTTGAATGGGGCACCGCAATGTTATACATAGGTTGGCGCTGTTCTTCGACGCCGCAGAAGCAGAGTTAGTAGAAGGCCAATCAGCGGGTACGCCGTCACTATTTGTGGAGTTATAGGCGCGTCTGAGACTACGCTGAATGGTATGTCGTACATGGGACGGATCAGCCAAAAGACTATGGAACCTGCGAAGAAGGAAAGAATCTCCGCAGCAAAGATTAGAGTTATGAGTCTGATTGCCGGCTCTCTTCCAGCCAAGAGTTTCACGCCAAAGTACCCCAATGCGCAAACTAGAGCCAAGTTAAGCCCGGTAAAGGCAGCGAAGAGAATCCAATCTGTCTTCGATGCGGCTGGAGGCCATTCGTGGCGCAACTTTGGCAGCATCACCGCAAAGTAGACGAGGCCGCCGAGAGCGAAGAACAGATTCAGAGTTGCCAGAAACCGAAGTAGCCAACGTCTCATGTTTCCCTTCCGAACCTCTACGATGCTATCCCCTCAAGCGGTCGGGAGTGCCGGAGTGATTTAGTCGCTGGGGAGGTCGGCTTCGCCGGCGGCCAGGAGGCTTTTGCCGATGTAGTGGTTGAGGATTTCCTTGACCCTGATGGCTGTGGGTTTGTCGGGAGTTTCAAAGTCGTAGCTGTGTTCCCTGCCCTCGAATGAGCAGGTGAATGCGACCCAGTTGTGGTGGGCGTCGAGCACCTGCTTGAGGATGGCCTGACCGCTGGTTGGCCAAGCTTCGAGGTTCTCGTATGCGCCACCGGGCTCGGGTGGCCAGCCGGGCAGATCGTTGATCTTCATAGACACCTCCGCAACCCAACACAGTACCACTTCGATTTGCCGCGTCAAGAGCATAACGGCGGGCCGCGGTGTGAGGGATAGGAGGCGCGGCGGCGGAGGGATGTTGCCTGATGGGTTTGGGCGGGTGCGGGCGGGCGGAATTGGGGGCGGCTGCGATACAATCATTGAAGTCGGGGCGTAGCGCAGTCTGGTAGCGCATCTGCTTTGGGAGCAGAGGGTCGGGGGTTCGAATCCCTCCGCCCCGACCAGTAAATCCTGCTGAATCCTCTATTTAAGAACTTCTTATTCCTGCCATTGGATGGGCCTTGGGCCTTTCTATCCGCTGCCAAGACTCTGCATTCCTCAATTTCAAGTGATAGACTGCCGCGTTCCGGTCGTCTGTGGGCTTTGGGCGGGGTGGCTGGCTTCGCTCCGAGCGGCAGGCCGTCGGCATCGGTTCTAGGTAGGACACGTCTCCCCCAGTCGGGAGCTGTGCGGTAACGGCGGGTGGCCCACCCTAACAACATCATCCTTAACACCCAAAAATTCTCTATTTAGAGAAGTACTGATCCCCGCCAATTGCGGGTGGGGCAACGAGTCTATTTGTGTCGAGGCGTCGCTTTTCCGCATTTTGCTGATCCACCCTCTGAATACAACTTGTGGATCGCCGATATACGTTCCAGCAGTTCCCTCAAAAAGTAGTTGCGGGAACGATCAGGATTGCGAGGGTTATCGGGTGAAAGGTCAGAGCAGATTGTTCCTGGCGATTTTATTTGTGGGCATACTCAGCGGCTGTAGCAGTACGGGCAGCGGAATTGGTGGCGGGAGTGGCGGCGGCGCCGTTAATCCTTCACTTCCGCCAGCTACCGATAGCGTCTCAGGCACAGTTACGTTCAAAGGATCTCCGCTGGCCGGTGTTACCATCACCGCCTGGGCGACGAACACGAATTCTATCTACCAGGTGACAACAACCGACGCGGGCGGCAACTACGTGATTTCGGGGATGACAACCACGGGCAACACGCCTGCCGATTTTCACATTTGGGCGAAGAAGCCCGGCTACGGATTTTATCCGTCTGTCGGCAGTGGCGCCGAGGTTATCAGGGCCGATCATACCGGCCAGTTCGTGGGAAACGGCGTCACCGATATAGGGATCTACTTCACCGTTATTCATTACGTTGCGCTGCCGAATGCTTCGCTGGCCGGGGCAAACTTCAACGCTTACGATGGCAGCAATCCCCTGGTCGCTCTCGCCCAAACCGGTCAAAGAACGAGCTATGCCGATGGTGACGATGCGTCAACGGGAAAGGGCGTCGCGTGGCCAGCGGTTCGATATACGGACAATCAGGATGGAACAGTGATCGACAACCTTACTGGTCTGACCTGGTTGAAAAATGCGGGTTGCTTTGCGCCCACAGTCTGGTCGGCGGCCCTGGCAGACGTGAACAGCCTTGCCAATGGCGTTTGCGGATTGACTGACGGATCCTCCGCGGGCCAATGGAGGCTTCCAAACATCGACGAACTTGAAAGCGTTGTAGATCCCTCCTCGAGCAGTCCCGCCCTGACCGTGGGACACCCATTTACAAATGTGTCGAACGCTGTCTATTGGTCGTCGACCAGCTATTTTGGAGGGCAGGGAGGCTCTCCCAACGCGTGGGTGATACGTCTCGGGGACGGCCGTTACATGAACGACACCGGCTCCAATGCGAAGGTAAACGCAAGCAACGAAGTCTGGGCGGTGAAGGGCAACGGGAGTGGTCTCGCCAGACTGCAATCGACAGGGATGTATGTCGCATATTCTGCTGGAGACGATGGCAGCCTGCAAAAGGGTATACCTCTTACCTATCCGCGCTGGATCGACAACGGAAACGGAACGGTGACCGATAGTGTGACGGGGCTGGTTTGGCTTAAGAAGGCCGATTGCATTGACCAGCCCTGGCAAGCGGCGCTGGCGTCGGTCAATTCCCTTGCCTCGGGCCAATGCGGATTGACCGATGGCTCGAAAGCCGGCACTTGGAGAATGCCTAACAGAAGCGAGATGCAGAGTTTGTCTGACAGGATGGTAAACAACCAGGCTGACTTCTTTAACAGCACGTATCTGAACCACGACAATACGATTTACCAGTCTGCTGTTTTCAACAATTTCATGGTGAGCCAGTTCTATTGGACATCGACAACGAACGCTGCTGATATCAGCGAAGCCTGGACAGTTTACAGTTGCGATTTCGGAGTATATGACATCGCCAAATCGAGTGTCGGGTATACTCTCGCCGTGCGGTGACGGCCACGGTGGGATGACAGCAGGCGGGACAAGGTCAACAGGCCTTGGCGCGAAGGGAGATGAGAGTCGACCCGCAGCGATGCTGATCGAGGGTTCGCGATCAGGCGGCGTTGATGGGGAGGACCTTGCTCTCGCGCAGAGACTTGATGTCGCGGATGGGGGGCTGGCCGAAGAGGCGGCTGTACTCGCGGCTGAATTGGCTGATGCTTTCGTAGCCGACTTCGTAAGCGGCGCTGGTGGCGTCGAGTCCATCCATGAGCATGCGCTGTCTCGCGGTCTGCAAGCGAAGCTGCTTCTGATATTGGAGCGGGCTCATGGCGGTGAGTGCGCGGAATTGATGATGGAGGGTGGAGACTCCCATGCGCGCAACCGCGGCGAGCTCCTCCATGTGGAGCGGGCGGGTGAAGTTGGCGCGGAGCCAGGCTATGGCTCTTGCGGTTCGGTGGCTGAGATCGCCCGTGGTGGCGATGGCTCGGAGGCGCTCTCCCTGTGGCGTGCGCAGGATGCGGTAGACAATTTCCCGTTGTATCAATGGGCTGAGAAAGGGAATGTCCTCTGGCGCGTCGAGTAGCTCGATGAGCCGGGAGCAGGCGCCGAGCAATCCCGACGGTGGTGACGCCGACGGCGATTCCGCGCGAGTTGACGGGGGCTTCCAGTTCCGGCAACTCTTCCCTGCTGATGACTCCGCGTACGGTGGGCATGTCGAGGCGGAGAAACATGGAGAGCAGCGGGGTCTCGTCGGAAGCCTCGACGATTTGACTCTCGGCGGGAACGTCGATGGATGACAGAAGGAAGGATGATCCGTCGCAGAAGTAGACGTGGCCGCCGAGCTTGACGCGCTTGCGGCCCTGCACGAAGACGGTGAGGCTGGGTTCGTAGGAGGCGCGGTAGCAGGGTGTCGGGGTAGTTCGCCGGAAGAGCGTGAGACCGGGTACAGCGGTGGGATGTTCGCCCGGCGATTGCGCGTGCAGGAGAATTGTGCGAGCCAGTTCCCTGCGCTTCTCGATGGCCGCCATGTTGAGATCTTTGCGCTTCGCTGTTTGTTTCGCCACTCGCGTGCCCCTCATTTACCAGCGTACCGCTAACCCGCTTCGCTGTGCACAAAATTTAATTCTCAGACAGAATCAGGCAAAGAATTGGCAGGATCGGGAAAGCGCCGTTCTTGTCCCATTAGGTAGCATTCGGATTAAGAAGAGTGCTGCGGCACTAGTGGAGGAGATTACAAAATGCATAAGCGAAAACTTGGAAAGAGCAATCTGGAAGTATCGGCGATCGGATTAGGTTGCATGGGAATGAGCTGGTCCTACGGACCGGCGAAGGACAAGCAGGAGATGATCACCCTGATGCATGCGGCCGTGGAGCGAGGCGTGACTTTTTTCGACACGGCTGAGGTATATGGGCCACTGGCGAATGAAGAGCTGGTGGGCGAGGCGCTGGCACCCTTTCGCGGAGAGGTTGTGATCGCGACGAAGTTTGGGTGGGAGGCTAACCCCGACGATGGCGGCAAGTGGAACGCACTGAACAGCCGGCCGGAGCATATTAAGCAAGTGGCGGAGGAGTCGCTGAAGCGGCTGAAGGTGGATGCCATCGATTTGTACTACCAGCATCGTGTGGATCTGAATGTGCCGATCGAGGATGTTGCGGGCGCGGTGAAACAGTTGATCGAAGAAGGCAAGGTGAAGCACTTCGGCCTGTCAGAAGCGAGCGCGAAGACCATCCGGCGCGCACACGCGGTGCAGCCGGTAACGGCGCTGCAGAGCGAGTACTCGCTTTTCTGGCGTGAGCCGGAAGAGACGGTGATGCCGACGCTTGAAGAGCTTGGGATTGGCTTTGTTCCGTTCAGCCCGCTGGGCAAAGGCTTTCTGACGGGGAAGATTGATGCGGAGACGAAGTTCGACAGCACGGATTTCCGCAGCACCGTTCCGAGGTTCAGCGCGGAGAATCGCAAGGCAAACCAAGCGCTGGTGGAGTTGCTGAGCTCGTTTGCGGCGGAGAAGAAGGTGACGACGGCGCAGATTGCACTGGCGTGGCTGCTGGCAAAGAAGCCGTGGATTGTTCCGATACCGGGCACAACAAAGCTGACTCGGCTGGATGAGAATCTTGGAGCGGCAGAGGTGGAGCTGACTACCGAGGATGTGCGCGCGCTGGAAGAGGCATCGTCGAAGATCAAGGTGGAAGGGGCGCGGTATTCGAAGTTCCATGAAGGGCTGGTGGGACGGTGAGGATGAAAGCACTGCGTTATAGAGCGGTGGCTGCGGTGATGGCGATAGCCAGTCTGGCGTGGGCTCAATCGGCGAATAGCAAGGGGGGAGACCGCGAACGATTCATTGGAGCCTGGCATCTGGCGCGGATAGATTCGCCGGGGGCGGATCGGAAACAGGCAGAGACGCCGCAGCCGAAGGGCATGCTGATCTACACGCGCGATGGACATATGTCAGTGCAGCTGATGTATCCCAAGTCGGCGGGTGTTCCATCGAACGAGTACGTGCTGAATGGGTATGAGGCGTCCTTCGGGAGCTTCGATGTGGATGAAGGCAAGCATTTGTTGACGCATCATGTGCAGGGATCGATCACGGGCGATTTGCTTGTGGGCAGGGATCTTCCGCGAGTCTACGAGTTCACTGGAGATGGGCACCTGATCATCAAGTCAGCTCGGCCGGAGGAGCATTGGTCGGTGACTTGGGAGCATTACTGATTGACGTCGGCGAAGGCAACACAACCCGTTCAATGAGGAAGACAGGCAATGAATCTCTCGTTTGAAAATAAGGTGGCGCTGGTTACGGGCGCTGCATCGGGTTTAGGACTTGCAACGGCGAAGGCATTTGCCGAATCGGGCGCGGCCGTTGCGCTGGCTGACTGGAATGAGGAAGCCGCGCAATCCCGCAGCGAAGGAACTTGGCGGCATGGGGCACAAAACAATCGCGATCCGCTGCGACGTATCCGATGACGCGCAGGTAGAGGCTATGGTGGCGCAAACAGTTGCTGCTTTTGGTCGGCTCGATGCGGCATACAACAACGCGGGCGTTCAGAATGTTCTTATAGAGACGGCCGATACCACGCGGGAAGATTACGACCGAGTGATGGGGATCAATCTTCGCGGGGTGTGGAGCTGCATGAAATTTGAACTGCAGCAAATGCGCAAGCAAGGGAGTGGCGCCATCGTGAACTGCTCATCGCTTGGCGGGCTCGTGGGCGGTGCTGAGCGCGGCATTTACCACGCAGCCAAGCATGGCGTGATTGGGTTCACCAAGAGCGCCGCACTCGAATATGCTACTCGGGGAATTCGCGTGAACGCTGTGTGCCCGGGGTTGATCTGGACGCCGATGGCCGACCAGATGGTTGCGAGCGGCCAGGGTGAAGCACTCAAGGCAATGGAAAAGAGCGTCCCGATGGGACGTGTTGGCCGACCAGAGGAAATTGCTGATGCGGTGCTGTGGCTTTGCAGCGATGCGGCAAGCTACGTGACTGGTCAATCCATCTCGGTGGACGGCGGCTACATCATGCGCTAAAGGAGACGTCACGAGGAGATGCCGCGCAGCGTCAGAGAAGATTGGAGAGAAGACCAGATGGCTGCATGGACAAAGGAAGAACTTCATAAGATCAGTGAGTCCGACGATCTGCACATCGCGCCGTTTCGCGAAGATGGAATTACATACGGCACGCTGACCTGGATATGGTCGGTTGTGGTAGATGGCGCGCTATATGTTCGCGGCTACAACGGAGTGAAATCCCGCTGGTACCAGGCGGCTGTGCAGCAGAAGGCGGGGAAGATAACCGCGGCCGGCATGACGAAAGATGTCAGCTTTGCGCCGGTGGTTGGAGCGATCAACGATCGCATCGATGAGGCCTATCGAACCAAGTACGCAAGCAGCGCGTACCTGCAGCCGATGATCGGTGCGCGTGCCCAAGCCGCGACTGTCAAGATTACGTTGCGATAGAACATTGAGCGAACTCTGATCAGCTGACTTCAAAGAGAAATAGAAACTGGGCCGGTTGCGGATGCGAACTGGCCCAGTGGGTTTGCATAGGCTTAAGTACTGTCTGAGTTGACTAGAAGCAGAGCGCGACTCGCTGGGGCACGTACGTTGAGCCGGCGAGATCAGCATCGGTGAATCCGAAGACGAAAAACTGATTGGGATTTGTATTGGGACCGTTGAGATCCTGAAGGAAGTCGTTGTCGTTGGCTACCCAGAGGGTATGCATCACGCCGCCGGAGCTGGAAACATCGGGACCAAAGGCCAAGCCCTCGATCTTCGCGGGGATCTGGTCTGTTGTGAATCCCGCTGCAGTGAGTGCCTTGACCACATCGAGAAAGAGAGTCTTGGGAACCGCGTTGCTAGCGGCTGCAGTGCCGTTCATGCTGCTGACGTCGACGGCGTTTGCGAGATCGATCTTGAAGATCTGCTTAACCTTCGCTTTACTGCCATCGCCAAGGCCTTTGCCGTCGCGCTCATCGACAAGCATCTCGTGATTATTGAGGGCCACGATTTCGCTGACGCCTGAGCCGGTGCTGAGTTCGTAGGCGTATTCATGCGTCGTGCGACCAGAGCGAATATCGATGGTGACGATGCGAAGGAGGCTGGCAGCGCTGCCGCCCTCGGCCGCGTCCTGAATAAGCGCATTTTGCACGATGCCGACGAGAGTGCGGCCGTCGGGCGTGATGGCGAGACCTTCCATGCCTTTGTTGGCGACTCTGCCGGCACTGTTGTTTGCGATCTCGACAGCGCCTTGTGGGCTGAGCGCGCTGACGAAGAACTTGTCAGGCAGCCGAAAAGAGCGCAGGCGAATTCCGCCGAAGCGGGCAAACTCGTAAACGTAGGGGCCGTACTCGTCGGAGATAAACACGCTGAGACCGTCGTTGGAGACGCGGATGCTTTCCGGATCGAGGCGGGCATTGGCGGAGTTGCCGGAGGTGCGATCGGGATCAAAGTTGTCAGAGCGGCCAGTGAAGTAGTGAAGGAGCCACCAGTTTTGCGCTGGGGCACCGGGACCGACTCCGAGTCCATCGCCCGATCCGTAGACGAGTGGCGTGACGCTGCTGAGAAGCGTTGTGGAGGTGAGTTGCGGAGAGACGGTGAATGGAAGAGCTCCGCTGGGAGTGGCCTGGAGATGCATGCGCACTGTATGGAAACGATTGATGTAGCTGACGGTGTCGTCAACGGCGGAATCGAAACTTACTGCGTTGGGGCCGCGATCGGGCAGCGCCAGGAACTCATCGCCGGAAACATGCGCCAGACCTGATCCCAGGCCGCCGAGCAGGTTTGCGGAGACGCCGTTTTCGAGTGTCCCTTTCAGGCCGGAGAGATCAGCATAACTACCAGCGGCGCTGCCGGTGAGGGTTCCTTTGGCGATGAGTGAGACTTGCGAGTAACTCGGGACTGCAGCTGAAATCGCCAACGTGGCGAAGGTTACTGCGAGAAAGGAAATCTTTTTCATTCCTACTTTCCTCCATGGAAGTGGCGAGCACCTGCCAATCCTAGAGAGGGGTTAAGCGTGACATGTGAATGAGTCTTGAATTTTCGGCGAACGGAATGTGAAAGCAGAGTTGCGATCGAGAGATGCTATTCGGCGCCTACTTTTTCGGCATGACATTCAGGTTGTTAGCGGTTTGGTGTAGAGGGTCCAGGAACCTCTGGCTCCAACTTTTGTGCGCCGCATAGCAGGCCGCTTGTGTTGTGCGCGCTCTCCGTAGCTACTGGCGAGATGTTCGACGAAGCCATTGCAGAAGGTTTCAAAGTCTTCCAACGCTTCGTCGATCTCGGCGTCCTGGCCAGACGCCTTTTCTTTGAGCACCACGGTTTGCGTGTAGAGTTGCCTGACGTTCGCGGCGTAGCTGCACTGAGCTGCCATTACTGCGTCAACGCTACCAGAGCCATTTTTTAGTTCGAGGAGAGCTACCTGCAGTTCCATCCCCGTCTTTACGACCTGACACTGCGTTTCAACGATGGCGTCGTATTCCTGTTGGATCCCTACCGACTTCATGCTGAGGAGAGTAGGAGATTGACAGCGAGTTGTGAATCACACTGAAGAGTTAACTGTGCTGCCTGGAATCTTTGGCAACAGGTGTATTCGGAAGAAATTGCTGACGATGGACTGAACGCTTTCAATGGAATCGCACGACAGACTGGCGTGGGCGCGGCGATTGGCGGGGGAGCGATAAACGGTCAGGGTGCCATATTCTTCGCGAGTAAGTTTTGGATTGTTGAAGAAGCCATGTTTCAGATTCTGAAGGAGAAGGAGCGCCACGTCGTTATCGGCTGCGGCTAGTGCTTCGAAGAGATACCAGCTCTGGCTGACGGGAATGAGGGTATCCGCCTGACCGTGGAGGATGAGGAAGGGCGGTGCGGCGGTGCGTATGTAGTGGACGGGATCCGCGAGCTGAACTTTTTCGGGCGCGTCGGCCAGGGGTGCGCCTATGAGGCGTGACTCGAAAGATTCCGGGTGTCCGGCGGGCAGCACGGATCCCACGGCGACGCTTTCGGCATCGGTTCCGATGACTCGAACCTGGGAGCGATCTTCATCAATGCGGGCGAGATTGGTGGGGCCATATCCATCCACTACGGCTTGCACGGCGGATGAGAGCTCAGGGTATTCATCTCCAAGGAATTCGTGTCCCTGAGACAGAGCCGCGCAGGCGGCGAGGTGCGCGCCGGCGGATGATCCCCAAAGTCCAATGTGGTGCGGATCGAAGCCGAAGTTGGAGGCGGCGCTGCGTACCCAGCGGACGGCGGTCTTTACGTCTTCAATTGGAGCTGGAAATTTTGCTTCATCGCTGAGGCGGTAGTCGATGCTGACGACGGCAAGACCGGAGCGCTGAACGAACCCCGCGAGGTCTGGTGAGAGATGGCGATCTCCGAAGCGCCATCCTCCGCCATGAAGCCAGATGACGACCGGGTGCGGAGCTGTGGCAGATGAGGGCAGATAGATGTCGGCGAGGCGCGCGGAACCTCCCGCGTGACTATAGACCTGGTCAGCGTGGATGCGAATATCGTGATCGCGCTCAATCATCTGGACCCTCACTTCCGATCAGGATGCTTGCGCTTAAACTGGTGGGCCACCGGGACGTTCGAGAATGGTCAAGTCCAATTCAGAGAGGTGCTGGATCACACGATCGAAGCGGAATGGATGTGGCACGAGGGGATAGCGGTATCCGTCGAACGGCGTACAGAGATAGCGGAAGAAGGGCTCGAAATCGCCGGGGGTGATGAAGCCGAGGAAGCGTGTGTCGTGTTTTTTCAGCTGAAAGGAGTGAGCCGTCTTTGGCGGAACGTGGAGGAAATCGCCACGGCTGAGGGTGAGAAATCCGTCGCCGACAAACATCTCCATCTCGCCATTCAAGCAGTGGAACAGCTCTGTTACGCGCTCGTGGCGATGGCGCGGAATGGGAGTGCCGATGGGGCCTTCAGTAAGCAGCGAGATGAAAACGCCGTTGCTGTGATGCTGGCTGCCGAGGATTGTGTATAGCTGATCGCCGGCAATCATGCGCTCTCCTTCACCAGCCGCGAGAACGAATGGGAGCATCCCATTTGGAGCAGTGGTGAGCTTGGGATCGTATTCATGATTACGAGGGAGGTCGACGAGGATTTCCGTGTCCACGGAATTGTCGAGCACGGCCCAGTTGATTGGCTCAGTGGATTCGGGATAGACAGCTCCCGCGTATGGCTTGCCTAGGCGGGCGTATGAGTCCGCGGCATTTCCGCCGAAGGTCCAGGACAATACTTTGCCGAGGTGGTCAGCAAAAGTATAGCCATGCGGAGTGCCGGGAGGAATGTTGACGTAGTCGCCGGGCGTGAGAAGATGTGTCTTGTCTGCAAGGTTGAGCGTAACGACGCCATCAAGGACGAAGAGGGCTTCGTGCGTTGCGCTGTGACGGTGCATGGGAAAGGCAGCGCCGAGTGCCCCGGTGAGGATGGTTCCGGCAGCGGCTTGCGCGAGTTCCTGGGGCCCGGCAAGGAGGGTGGCGAGGTGACTTCCAAATGCGTA
Organism: uncultured Acidobacteriaceae bacterium; assembly: GCA_963849505.1. Taxonomy (GTDB): domain Bacteria; phylum Acidobacteriota; class Terriglobia; order Terriglobales; family Acidobacteriaceae; genus JANXZS01. Next base: position 20,961 of record CAWKHY010000009.1, read on the forward strand.
CCGAGTGCCCTCACCAGCATCGAGTTTGTAAGGGGCCTGGCTGGCGGGCAGTTGATTGCTGATCATGATGAAGCGACCTCGCTGGGATGGCGTGCTAAGTGCCGAAGATCAATTCCAGTTGATGTGAATAGATTCGTGCCTGGTGTTAGTTGCCGGGGTCATTGTGGATCGCGAAAAGTGGCGGTACAGCGTACTATGCCACAGCATTGAAGCAAACGCACAACAGCTTTGTAAAGGCGAAATCGTGCGTCGGACTCGTTGACAGGATGATGGTATGGGCGAGTAGCCTTTGAGCCTGCAGGTTGAGATGCGGCGGGGCCAGGATTAATGGAAAGGGATGGGAAATGAAACTCGCAACTTTCAAAGTTGGAGACAAAGTGACGTGGGGAGCGATTGAGGGCGACTCCGCGATTGACCTAGGCAGTGTTCTGGGGGCGCGATTTTCGGATTTGAAATCGCTGATTGCGCAAGACGGCTACGCCGAGGCGCGGGGGGCAATGGGTTCGAGCCCACGTTATGCTTTGACGAAGATCAGCTGGCTGCCGGTAGTGCCAAATCCCGGAAAGATACTTTGCGTTGGGCTGAACTACGAGAAGCATCGGCAAGAGACGGGCAGATCCGAGGTTGCCCATCCCACGATCTTCACTCGGTTCGCAAATACGCAAACTGGGCACCTGACGGACATAGTTCGTCCCGCTGTTTCCAGGGATCTTGACTACGAAGGAGAGCTGGCTTTGATTGTCGGCAAGGGCGGACGCTACATTGCGCGGGAGCTAGCGCTGGAGCACATTGCGGGATATGCGTGCTACAACGATGGGAGCGTGCGCGACTGGCAACGTCACACGCACCAGTTCACGCCGGGGAAGAATTTTCCGCGGACGGGCGGCTTCGGGCCTTGGATGGTGACGCCGGATGAACTGCCGGATATGGGAATGCGCGGGATCATGACGCGGCTGAATGGGGAGACTGTGCAGCAGGCGACGCTCGGGGAGATGATCTTCGATATTCCTACTCTGGTGGAGTACTGCTCTTCGTTCAACCCGCTGGAGAGCGGCGATGTGATCGTTACCGGAACGCCGGGCGGCGTTGGTGTAAAGCGAACTCCGCCGCTGTGGATGAAGCCGGGAGACGTGGTGGAAGTGGAGATCGAGGGGATTGGGATTTTGCGCAATGGAATTGTGGACGAAGCACCGCGCTGAGAAGCGATTCCCTGCCCGAGTACCCGCGAAGGCCTGTTCAACGTGGAGATCATGATGAGTGAGTTTCCGGTGGTTGCTATCCGGAGTGTCGATATTGGGGTTGCAAATATTGCACGCGCTGAGGCCTTCTATACCGAGACGTGGGGCTTGGCGGTTGCGGCTCGGGAGAGCAACGTGGTTTATCTGCACGCGACGGGACGCGATCATCATGTGCTTGCGTTGCATGCTCACCCCTGCTCCGAGATTCTTGGCGTGAGCTTTCGTGTCGCAACGGAAGAAGCTCTCGCGCGGATTTCCGCGGCTGTGACTTCGTTGGATGGGAGAGTGCTGGAGCCGACCAGAGACAATTCGGAGCCCGATGGAGGAGTTGTCCTGAAGCTGATGAGTCCCGAAGGATATGTTCTGCGGTTTCATCATGGCGATTTGTTGCGCGATGAGGAGGAGTCGCGCTGCGCGTTTCCATTTCGCATCTCGCACGTGAATCTCAACTGTAAAGATATTGAGGCAAGCAGCGATTTCTTTCGGAGTGTGCTGGGTTTCAAACTAACGGACCGATCGAAGGCGATGGCTTTCCTGCGGTGCAATGAGGATCATCACGCGGTGGTGCTTGCTGACTCCGGGATAGACGGGATGAACCATATTGCGTTTATGATGCCAGACCTTGAATCCGTGATGCGCGGTTCCGGGCGGATGATTGACCACGGCATCCCTATTGGCTGGGGTGTTGGGCGGCATGGCCCGGGCAACAATGTGTTTGCGTACTTCGTCGATCCATTTGGATTTGTGATTGAGTACACGGCAGAGGTGCTGCAGGTGGACGATGATTATCAGCCGCATGGCCCGGATTACTGGGTGTGGCCAGCGGGGCGGACGGATCACTGGGGCATTGCGCCGCCCAAGCCCGCATCTGTGAAAGACGCGCAGTTGGCGATTCGCTTCGCTGCTCCGCACGCAAGGAGCGAACAGTCTTCGCTGTCGTAGTCACGCGCAGAGAGTTAGGGCTCATAGAGAGAAGGGCCTGAGTTGATGGATGCACCTGACGTTGATGTTGCGATCGTGGGCTATGGCCCGGCAGGAGCGGTCGCCGCCTGCTGGCTGGGGCAGGCGGGCGTCAGAACGCTGGTTGTTGAAAAGAGCCGCACGATCTGGGAGATACCGAGGGCAATTGCTCTGGACCACGAGATTCTACGGGTCTTTCAGAACATCGGAGTGATCGAGAATATTCTTCCGCATACCGCTCCATTCGGAGCCTCAGAGCATTTCGGTGCGACAGGTCAGTTGATTCGGCGCATCGATGTTGTGGCACCGCCTTATCCTCAAGGCTACCTGCCGAACATGGTGTTTACGCAGCCGCCGGTTGAGAGAATTCTGCGCGACAAAGCTGAGGGCCATAGTTCGGTGACTGTGGCACTGGGAAAAGAAGTGACCAGCATGGAGCAACGGGACGAAGGCGTGTTGCTAACGATGCGGGATGAAGCCGGAGAGATGGAAGTTGTGAGGGCCGCATACGTGATGGGCTGCGATGGCGCGTCCAGCACAGTGCGGCGACTGGCGAAGATCTCGCTCGATGACCTCGGATTTGATGAGCCCTGGCTGGTTGTCGATCTGATGGTGAACGATGAAGCGCTGGCGAAGTTGCCGCGCGTGTGTGCGCAGTACTGCGATCCCACGCGACCGTGTACATACATCATCGGTCCGGGAAATCATCGTCGCTGGGAGATCATGCTGAACGCGGGTGAGGATGCGCGGGAGATGGAACGGGAGGAGAAGGTGTGGCCGCTGTTATCGCGCTGGCTGACTCCTGAAGACGGACGTTTATGGCGGGCGGGGAGCTATCGTTTTCATGCGCTGGTGGCGGAGAGGTGGCGCGATGGACGAGTGTTCATTGCGGGAGACGCGGCGCATCAGCAGCCTCCATTCATTGGCCAGGGCATGTGCCAGGGTGTTCGCGACGTGACGAATCTCTGTTGGAAAATGGTCGGGGTTTTGCGTGGCGAGGCCAACGATGCGCTGCTTGATACTTACGAGCGAGAACGCAGCCAACATGTGCGGACACTGACGGAGCGCATCAAACACATTGGCGCCGCCATTTGCGAACGCGATCCGGAAGCAGCACGCCTACGCGATGAGGTTTTGCTGAAGCAGGGCGGAGGGGCGGCTCCCATCGTAACGCGGCAGGAGATTGTACCGCCGTTGCAAGCGGGCCTGATCGCTCGCGAGTATGGACCCGCGGCGGGAACCCTCTTTCCGCAGCCGCATATTTCGACGGCAAATGGAACCGTGCTGCTGGATGAAATTGCCGGAATTGGTTGGCGGCTATTTTGGGATGGGCGAGCTGCAAGGGAGATCCCAGAAGTGGAACGATATGGCGTTCGAGCCTTTGCCTTGGGCGGCGATCACTTCGAAGATACGGAAGGGATCGCCGCCGCGTGGTTCGCGCAACATGAATGCAAAGGGGCGATCGTTCGCCCGGATCATTACGTCTATTGCGGGCTTCGCGAGCTGAGCATGGCTGGCGAAGTGTGCCGCGATCTGCAAGGCCGCATAGGTTTGCGCGCGCACAGAGTGGACTGAACGCAGCGCAACGCTATTGCTTGCCTCTGCCGGTCAATTGGCGCAGGATGATTGCCTCCTGTGGGCGGTAGGGAGTGCCGTCAGCATTCAGTACTTCGTGGAACCAGACCACAGGTGGTTGCAAGACGTAGGGACGTTGCCAGGAATCCCAGGGAAGATTTGTTTGTGTTTTGCCAACGACAAATCCCCAGTTAATGGCGGCGACGTTGTGCGCTTTTGCGATGGGCAGGATCGCGTCGAATGTACTACCGGCGGGCCGCGCCATGAACTCGGTGCAGATGATTGGGCGGTGGTATTGTTCGAGTTCAGTCACACGTTGTTCGAACTCCTCAGGCCAGCCGTAGTTGTGGAAGCTGATGACGTCGGACTGCTCCAACTGAATGCGCGACATTTTGCTGATCTTATCGGGAGATGACCAGTCGCCCTGCCACACACCGCTGGTGAGCGGCTGTGAGGGGTTGACGGAGCGGGCCCACGCGAATGCCTGCGGCAGCAGCGCTGCTACCAGGTCAACCTTATTGGCGGGCTCGATGGATGAGTAGCTGCCGACGTTGCCATTGTCAGGCTCATTCCAAATGTCCCACGCGAGGATACGGTTGTCGTTCGCGAATGCGCCGACCACTCCGGTTACGTAGTTCTTCAATTGGGTGTACTGCGCTGAATCCTGCAGCCCTTGTGCGCCGGGGCTCTGGACCCAGCCCGAGTTATGAACGCCGGGAATGGGTGGGTGTTGTGGGCCGAGTTTAGGGTTGGGGTCCCAGCATGAATCGAAGAGCACGAACAGCGGGCGAATGTGATGGCGCGATGCGATGGTGAGGAACACGTCGATGCGCTTCTTGAATCCTTCAGGATCCTGCTGCCAGAGCTTGTCGTGGAGAAAGACTCGCATCGTGTTCATGCCGAGGCCTTCGGCCCATCCCAATTCGGTATCGATTTGAGACTGGTTGAAGGTGTCAGCCTGCCACATCTCAAGCTGATTGATAGCGGAGGCTGGAACGTAGTTACTGCCAACGAGCCATCCCTGCTGTTGATACCAACTCGCGGCTTTGGATTCAGACCAGCGATCGGTGACTGTTTGAGAAGCGGCCAGCTGTGCAGTAACAAGGCAGCAGAGAGCGAGGAGTGGTCCCACTATAATTCGTTTTTTCTTCATGGTCCTTTGCCGTTCGCTCGAGCGCAACGCAGGCGTGACTTGCAGTGCGCTCGCGAGATGTGTTCATGTGCTGAGACCTCGGCGCAACTGGACGTGCGTTACCGAAGCCCCCCATAAAAAAGGGGGACGGCCCGAAGGCCGCCCTGGGGATAGTTTACTCACTACTGTGTTGAACATAACGATTTTGACACACGTATCCTTGTCAGAATTCGAATCGTAAACTCAATTGCAGGATACGAGGTGAATCCACCGTACTGTTGATGAATCCGAAGGTTGAACTATTAGGCCCGCTGGTATCTGGTCGCCCGAATACGTGTCGGTTGAATGCATTGAATGCTTCAGCCTGGAACAATATGTCTGTTTGCTCGGTGATAGACGTTCGTTTATTCAGACTGAAGTCTTCGTTGGCGAAGGTCTGACTTCGTGCCTCTGCTGTGACGCGCGGAATGTTGCCAAATGAGTAGGCACCGCCTTCGCGGGCGCTACCGTTTTGATCAAGCAGTGCAGCGTTGTTGAAGATGTCTGTTGTGGGACTTTGGAATGTGCTTGTAGTGAAGCCGGGCCTGAGCAAGGGCTGCGAGGGCACTCGGTTATACGCGATGCAGTTCTGAACCGCAGGTATGCCGGTCGCGCAACCGAAAGCCAGTGGCTGTCCGGTCTGGTAGCGTTGCACGCCGCCAATCTCCCATCCACTTACTGCTCGACTTACAAACTTGTTCTGTTTGTTAAGATATTTCTTGTTAGCTCCGAGGGGCAATTGGTAGAGGTAGCTCACGACGAAGACCTGAGGTATGTCCTGAGCGGAGATGCTTTTGTCGGCCTTGAGGTTGAAGGGATTTTGCGGGCTTCCTCCGCCGGCGAAGGTGGCGAACACAGGCAGGATGCTATCGGCATTGCTGATAGTTTTTGACCATGTATAGGAAGCGAGCAGGCTCAATCCGTTATGGAAGCGGCGATTGAGCGAGACTTCCAACGCGTTGAAGGAAGACTGCCCCAAGTTCTCAAGGCAGCAATCGGTGTTCACGCCGTTGTATTGCGGCAAGGGGCGCAGGGCTTGAGCGACGGTACCAGTGAAGCCCTCATATGGGGGATTGATGCCAACCGCAGAGGGATCACCGACGTTGGCATTGAGCGTATTGCCTAGGGAGAAATACTGCTCGGGCAACGGATCGACCGGATCAAACTGTGAGTGCAGGCGTGTGGAGTGCTGTCCAACATAGCCGATGGTGAAGATGAGATCACTCACGATTTCCTGCTGAAGCTGCATGCTCCAGTTTTGTGTCATGGCGGGCTTGCCATAGCTTGGCCCGACGTATTGCGGTTGCTGGTTGTTCTGCTGCGCGGGATCGAGATTTGGCGGCTCTGCATATGCGGGGAATCCACTGTCGAGGTTGTACTGAGGATCAAACCCATTCAAGACGGTGGGCGAAGGATTTGCCTGGAAGCCTGTCTGTAAACCGCCACCAAACTCCGCTTCGGTAAGCGCGCCGTAATAGATGCCGTATCCACCACGCAGTACGGCCCTACCGTTAAAGGCAGCGGGTGCCCAGGAGAAGCCGATGCGCGGAGCGACATCGCCGTAGTAGATGTCAGCCCAACGCTCCTTAACAACTCCGTTGCGCGAGTCGGGAGGTTGGCCATTGGTAGGAACGCCAGCAAAGACGAGTGCGCCGGGGAAGTTACCCGCGCCGGGATTGGGAGCAGTGAGGCTGAGGTTGGAGGTGTTGCCCCGATGCTCCCACCGTGGCGAATCCACTTCCCAACGGACGCCTAGATTCAGGGTGAAGGTGGGAGTGATCTTCCAATCATCCTGTGCAAATAAAGCGTAGTAGTACATCAACCATTTAGGCTGCGATGCATATGCGGTCAGGTTCTGGTTTTGGTCGTATCCCAGAAGGAAACTGCCGAATGAGTTTCCACCTTGACCATTTGTCGCGATAGTCGCAGCAGTTTGCCCGCGAGCAAAGTTGAAAGTTCCGGACTCGTTGTTGTAACTGATGGGCTCAAAGATCTGGTATCGGTAGTCGAAACCAGCCTTAAGATTGTGCGCGCCCTTTGTCCAACTGACGGAATCGTTGAACCGATAGCCGTTGTCGTAGGTGTAGTTGTTGACCGTGAATCCGATTTGGGCCAGACCTTCTCCAACGTTGAACTGCGGGAAGGTGGCGCCGCTCACATTCGTGATGCCCAGAACAGACGGCCAGTCTTTCCCGTAGGTGACGGCCTGCGAAATGTTGATACTGGAGGTTCTGTTGAAGCCGAGATTGAGGTGGTTCAAGAGCGTCGGCGAAATGGAATAGTCCCAGCCTCCGCGGTAGAAGTGCGTGAAGAAGTTCTGGAACTGGCCTCCATTGTTTGCCGGGCCGGGGAAACGCGGAAAGTCTGACAGTCGAGTATTGTCGCGGCTGTTGTATGAGAAGTAGACCTTGTGCCTTTGGCCCAGCACCTGATCAATGCGCACGGTCATGAGCGTGTTGGCAATGGGGTAGGGCTGGAGGTAACTGAAGTTGCTAAACTGCGCGGAGGTTTGCGCGTGCGGAACGTAGGAAAGAACATTTTGAGCGACGGGGCTCAGCCGCTCGGTGGGGATCTGATTGAGCCTTCCATTGACCATGAAAGGCAACCGGCACTCGACGCCGCCGACAGTGGTGGTAGTGGTGGGGTCGAAGATCTCGCCCTGGAATATTGGTTTGCCATCGCAGGGATTGGTGCCGATGACGGTGTCAGTTAAGTAGGCCGAGAGGTCGCCGTTGCGTTCGGCATCGGAGGGCACGCTGCTGGTTTCGGTTTGACCTTGTGTCTGCCGGAATTGCTCCCACGAGAAGAAGAAGAAGCTCTTGCCCTTGCCGTTGTAGACCTTTGGAATCCAAACCGGCCCACCGAGGGTGCCGCCGTAGTCGTTCTTCTTGTCGGTTGCTCGTTGATTTGCGCTCACGACAGCCGGATCGTCCGGGTTCTGCGAGATGTTGTAGTTATTGAAAAACGAGTTCGCGTTCATCGCTTCGTTCTGGAAAATTTCGTAAGCGACGCCGTGGAACGAATTGGTGCCCGACTTGGTGGAGAAGGTCTCGATGCCGCCCGTGGTGCGTCCCAGCTCAGCGGGCAAGGTGGAAGTGATCACCTTGAATTCGCTGATGGCGTCGACGGAGGGGCCGGTTTCATCGAACGACGATCCGTTTTCAGAACGGTACATGCTGGCGCCATCCAGCAGAATCTCGGTTCCGAAGTTCTGACCGCCGCTGATCTTCGACTCGAAGACACCGCCGCTGCCATTGTTTGTGCCGGGGCCGATGGTGCCCGGCGTAAGAAAGACGAAGGCTTCCGGCGAACGAGTGGCTCCAATGCCGCCCAGGCCCAGTGGCAAGTCGACAACCTGCTGGGTGGTGACGACATTGCCTATGTCTGACGTTTCCGTCTGCACCACTGGAGCATCGCCGGTGACGGTGACGATCTCGGTCTGTCCGCCAACATCGAGAGTCACATTGACAGGAGAGAGCGAGGCGACCTGCACAACGATTCCGGTCCGGACGGATTGCTTGAAGCCGGCAGCCGTAATTGTGACGTCATAGGCTCCCGGCAGGACATTCTGGAATCTGAAGTCGCCGGTGGAGGAGGAAACAGTGTCGTAGTTCGTTCCAGTAGCGGTGTTCTTCGCGTTTACCTTTGCGTCTGAGATGACCGCGCCAGTGGAGTCGGTGATTTTACCTGCGATGGCGCCTGCGTTCGCACTCTGCGCCCATGCGTTACCCGCGGACAGCGCGAAGGCGCAAGCCAAGGCCACCCAAGAAGAGCTCTTGCGAATAGCGTCCATTGCGATCCTCCCACCCAGAAGATGCTGCGAAATCGTTGAGTCGTTATGACAGCCGGGACTCACTTGCTGCGTCTTCCGGGCTGGCAGGGCCGGATTTGGACCCAATGGAAGCGCATACATCGCGCTATACTGGCGCGCTCGAATCTGGTTGTCAAGAGGTAAATTTGAGAAAGTGCACGAGTTGTGTGAGTTTTTGTTTTGCACCTGAGTAGGATGGTTATTTTATTATGTTGTTTATTATCATATAGATGCTTCCATTCTCGGCCGACGGGGTTGTGTCAGCGGATTGTTAGCAATGTTGATAGCGCCGACAGGCTGATTGGCGACATCGCGTTTCGGATGAGTGGATTGAGCTACCGATGCGAGTAAAGATGACTGGAAGCGCATACATTTATGTGCGCGATTGCTGCTGAAAGACGTTCGCATGGCAGGGGCCAGGGATCGAAGGATTTTATTGCTGAACGTCCTTCGCGTCGGTGTCGCCGCTGGCGTCAGGATTGGCATTCTGCTGATGCTTCTTCAACTGCTCAGACAACTTCGTGTTGCGCGCCTGGTCTGTGCTGGCCTTGAGCTGAGAGAATTGCGCGAGAGCAGCCTTCGCATCCTCGGGGCGCTTGAGAGCTCGGTAGACCTGCGATAGCAGGAAGTATGCGCGCTGTCTGAGATCGGGATCAATCTGGCTTCGGCCTGCCTTGGAGAGCGGCTCGATGGCCGCGTCATTTTGACCCAGTGTTTTTTCTGCGAGCCCGATGTAGAAGTATGCTGCCTCCAGCGTGGGATCGCCTGCGAGAGCCTTGGTAAGCAGATCGATTCCTTCCTGCAGTTCTTTACCGCGCGCGTAGATAACTCCGAGTTCATACATCGCCTGGTAATGGTGTGGCGATAGTTGCAACTCGGTTTTGTAAGCGGCGATGGCCTTTGAAAGTTCGTTAGCACTCCCGTATTCAATGCCGAGCCTGTAGTGGAGATCGGGTTCCGTGGGAACGAGCCTGATGGCTTCCTCATATTCCGCGATAGCTTCGGCATGCCGTCCGGATTCGGCATACGCTTGCGCGAGGACTTCGCGGACGCGCCACGACTGTGGATCAATCTTGTACATCCTGTCGTAGGCATCGCTTGAGGCCTTGAGATGAGCCTGGCCGTCGAAGTACTGTATGTTGACATTGCCCGGATCAGCCGCTGCAGCATCATCGAGAGTTCTTGCGGCTGCAGCATTATCGCCGAGGGCGAGATCGCAGAGGCCGAGGTGGAACAATGCTTGCGGGTTCCGCGGATCCTTTGCCAATTCCTGCTTCAGAGCTGTTTTGGCTGGCTCGTATTGCTGCTGGTAATAAAGCGAAATGCCGAGGAAGAGTGCAGCGCCCTTAAGCCCGGGCTTGAGAGCGAGCGCTGCGCGGAATTGCTTTGATGCCTGCTCGTACTGTCCCATGCGTTCCTGTGCCAGGCCGAGGTTCAAGTGTCCTTCAGCAAAGCGGGGCATCGCCTGAACGACCTTAGAGAAGGCTTCGACCGCAGTGGGATAGTCTCCTTTTTGGAAGGCCGCGTTTCCACGATTGAAGTCGTCCTGCCAGGCATCCGCCGCAGATCCTTGCGCATTGCAAAGCGGAGCAAGGACAACCGCGAGCAGAAGGAGGAGCGTGACGCGGAGGCAAACGTTGGAGACTGAGGCTCGCTGCATGATTCTCGAAATGATATTACGAACGGTCGATCCGCGTTAACTACGCCATTGTCGCGAGTCGCGCTACTTCGTCTCCGGTGAGGCCTTTGTGCCGTAGAGCTTCTCGCTGAGTGCGGCCTCGTCGCGCGCCCTTTGAAGATCGCCGCCCTGGCGATACACGCGGCTTAGTTCAAAATGAATCTTCGGGTTCTGAGGATCCAGCGCTACAGCTTGCTCCAACTGCTGCTGCGCCTCAGTCACGCGGCCAATCAGTCCAAGAGAGCGGCCCAGCTTTTCATGACACACAGCACAGGAAGGTGCGAGCGCCACGGCGCGCTCGAGCATGGGGATGGCGTCGCCCGGACGATTATGGTCGAGGAGGAACCCTCCGTAGTCAAGGTAGGGCCACTCGTTGACGTGGGGATCGAGCGCGGCCAGTTGGACGGAGCGCAGGAACGCTGCGTCGGCATCGCTCACACGATTCTGCGCATCGAGAACAAGGCCAAGGTTCTGCCAGGCCCTGCGGTTGTCTGGCTGTAACTGCAACACGCGACGAAATGTTTTTTCCGCGTCATTGAAACGGCTTTGGGAGTAGTAGCAGCGGGCCAACGCGTAGAGAGTTTCGGTGTTGTCCGGCTCAAGCGCGGCGGATCTCTCCAACCAGTGAATAGCATCGGGATAGTCGTTGAGCAGAACATAGTCCAGGCCAATGGTGCGGAAGTCCGCGGCCTTGGGCAGCACATATTGCGCTGCTTTCGTATAAGCCTCAAGGGAATCAGCGGGCTTGTTTTCCCGGTTCAACGAATACCCGAGGAGATAGAGCGCTTCGCTCGAGGCCTGGTGGGCGGCGACATAAGATCGCAGAGCCTGCGTTGCTTCGGCAAATTGATTCAGGTGCAGCAGGGCACGAGCGCGGACGAGCAGCGCATCTGTTTTTCCAGGAGCCTGCTGCTCAGCGAGCGCCATCCAGCGCGCGGCTTGCTGCCAGTCGCCAGCACGATAAGCTTGCGTGCCTCGATCGAAGGCATCTTCGGCTGTGGCCGTTTGTGCAAGAAGAGGTTTCGCGCCGGGGTTGAGAATGAAGGCGTGGAGTGCGAGGGTGAAGGCGGAGCAGAGGGCTAACCTTCGCACGTAGTTGCGCACCTGGCTGTGGAGACGTGGAGCTGCTGGAGGCATTTGACTTACGAAACTTTCAACACGGTGTGTCGGTAGCTTTGGCATCCTTCTCTTACAGTTCGTTCAGTGCTGACGAGAATCCTAGTGTACGGCGCGCCTTCAGGGAGCAGGTGGCGGGCTGGCGAGGTGCATGCCTCCGCGCTCCGTTGTATTTTCCTGACGTGCGAGCAGTGTTGCCGCCTCCAGTTCGGGAGCTGCTTCGTCTTTCTTGCCGAGACGCATGAGCGTAATGCCGTAGTAGTAGCGGGCGACTCGGTAGTTGGGAGCGCTGGCCGCTGCGTGCTTCAAGTAGCCTTCCGCGGTTAAATAGTCCTTCTTGCGATAAGCAATGATACCCAACCCCGCGAGGGCACCGCCGTGATTGGGATCGCGCTCGAGGACCTTCTGAAAAAGTGGCGCGGCCACGGCATCATTGTGAACATCGAGCTCGATCTGTCCCAATTCGTAATAGGACTCAGTCTGTACCGGCTGCAATTCGATCGAGCGTCGTAGTTCGATGCGAGCCTCGTCGAGGCGGAGGTCCATGTGCAATATTCGGCCTAGCCCATAGTGCGCCGTTGGATCATCCGGCCTCATCACGAGATAGGCGCGCATATTCGCCTCGGCCTGCGGCATCTTCTGCATCTGCAGTTGGGTGCGCGAGAGAGCGTACAGGGTGAGCGCGTCATTGGGGCTAAGGCGATGAGCTTCTATGAGTGCCGTCTCGGAATCCTCGTACAGCTTCATATCCATAGCCTGGACTCCAAAGTTGCGGAGTAGTACGGGGTCGTCGGGGACAAACGTGCGGGCGCGCAGCAGCAGACCCAGTGAAGCTTCCATCTCGCGAGCTTTGCGCGCTTCAAGCGCGGCCCGTGAAGCCGTGGTGACTTCACCCTCGCGAGCCATCGCATTGGTGGGATCTCTGCGAAGTACTGACTCAAACATCGTGAGCGATTCATCCCATTGGTGCGTTGAAGCCAGGAGTCTTGCCTGCCAGATGCGCGGCTCGGCAGCGGTGGAGTTGAGGGACATAGCTTGAGTGAATAGTTGAGCGGCCTCGTCGTTGCGTCCCTGCTCCCAGCGCACGCGCCCCATCAACACCGCAGCATGCGCGTCACTCGGGTGAGAGGCCAGTATCGGTGCAAGTGCCGCCTCAGCCTCAGTGAGCCGATGCTGCTCAACCAATTGCTCGGCATCCGCAAGATCATTGTCCTGAGCCCCGAGAGCTACTGATGAAAGAAGAACGATGGCAAACAGCAGAGGTCTCATTCGGAGAGTGATTCGCGGCGCTTCCATCTACCTGGCCTGATTTCTGGAGGGGGCGTCGGTTGGTTCATCGATCTTGAGTACCTGGTCGCTACGAATATCTTTGAGCGTTTGCACAATACCGCTCGGCCAATGGATCTCTATGCTCTGAGCCATCGTGTCACTGCCCATTCCGAAGTGCGCACGCTTGTCGCTCGCAGATTGATAACTCGCTGTGGTGGACACGGTCACGTATTGGGAACCGTGTGAGGTCGTAAGTTTTACGACCGCGCCAATTGCATCCCGGTTGCTCTTGTGACCGACGAGATTCAGGAGCAGCCAATGATTCTTTGTGGTGGTCGTGTTGAGCAGGACGTGCGCTGGCCCACCGTTGGTGGAGACGACGGCATCGAGTCGACCATCGTTATCAATGTCTCCCACGGCAAGACCGCGCCCCGCCCAGGCTTCATCAAAGACGCCAGCGAAGCCAGCGGGAACAAAGCCATGTCCGGTGTTGCGCGCCAGCATGATGGGTTCCTTGTAATGAAGCTGAGGGAAGTTAACTTCGATGTTGTCCATGTCGTGGCCCTGCACGATGAGCAGATCTTTCAAGCCGTCATTGTCATAGTCCATGAAGCGGACACCCCAGCCGGAGTGCAACAAGGTCATTCCTCCGATGCCGGAGATATAACTCGCGTAGGTGAAGCTGCCGTCCTGATTATTGTCGTAGAGGGCGTACTTCTGATTGGCGAGGTTGGTGATGATGATGTCGGGCCAGCTATTGTTTTTGTAATCCGCGAAGTCAGTGCCCATGCCGGAGTAGGTTCGCCCGTCGCCATCCACGGCGATCTCGGCCTCGAGGCCGACCTCTTCATACGTGCCGTTTCCCTTGTTGTGGTAGAGATGCTCGACCATTGCGTCGTTGGCGACGAGTACGTCGATATGCCCGTCGCGATCATAGTCGGCGATTGAAATGCCGAGGCCCTTGCCGGGTTTGTCGATGCCGATTTTTTGCCCGACCTCAGTGAAGTGTCCTTTGCCATCGTTGTGATAGACGAGCGGAGGTTGCGCGGGAAAGACGTCCGGATGGCAGTATCCGCGGGCGCCGTCCTTGCGTTCACCACACCAGATATCATCGAAGTCCCACTTCATGTAGCGAAGCACGACGAGGTCGAGGAGACCGTCGTTATCCAAATCGACCCAGGCTGCGCTCGATGACCAGCCACCATCGCCGGCGGTGCCGGATGCATCGGTCACATCTTTGAAAGTTCCGTCGCCTTGATTGCGGTACAGCTTATTTCCGCCCACAGCGTTGGTGACATAGATGTCTTCGTATCCATCGTTGTCGAAGTCGCCGACGGCTACACCCATTCCGTAGCCCACACCCTGCAAGCCGGCCTTCTCGGTCACGTCTTCAAAGGTCCCATCCTTTTTCTGATGGTAGAGACGGTTCCAGTACTCGGGCCCGGTCTTCTTTGGAACCGCACCTTTGGGAGTGGGATCGCTGATCTGCGCGACGTTGACGAGAAAAATATCCAGCAACCCGTCGTTGTCATAGTCAAGGAGTGCAACGCCGGAGCCCATCGTCTCGATAAGGTACTTGCGCGTTGTGTGGATGCCCATGTGCTGAAAGTTGATGCCGCTTTTTTGCGTAACATCTACAAATTTTCCGGGGACGATGTCGGGGTCCATTGGCTTGGTCTGTGCGCCGGCGAACGCGGAGCAGACCGCTATCAATAAGGTCACGCAGAGTGGACAGAGAGGCGCTTTCATTTCTGGGCCGCCACGGGTTCCGGCTTTTTTGCAGAACAGGTAACGCACAACTCTCCTGTAATTCCCTTACCTTCTTCGACGTTGATGATGCGGTCGATGGCGTTGGGCTTTAGGTGCTCCCTGACTCCGCTGGGCCAATGAATCTCTAAGTCCTGCACTGTTGCAGCTTCGCCCAGGCCGAAGTGAAGGCGCAGGTCATTCGAGGAGGCGAAGCTTCCGCCACTCATTACGTCGCCGCGCTGACGAATACCGCCCGCAGTGAGATACACGGTTGCGCCGACGGCATCCCGCGGACTCTTTGGACCACCGGTGAGCTTTAGCGTAATCCAGTGGTGCTGATCGTTATTCACGTTACGCAGCAGCACGGGGGCGTGGTCCATGGCATTGATCACGACGTCGATTTTGCCGTCGTTGAAGAGGTCACCGAATGCGCCTCCGCGTCCGGGCACGACGGTGGCAAGACCAGTGCCTCGAACGGGTAGCACCAGCTCAAACTTTTCACCCTTGAGATTTCGGAAGAGGAGAGGCCTTTGTGCGAAGGTGGTGCCCCACTCTGTCTGATCTACTGCGGGATAGACGTGCCCATTGACGATAAAAATATCCTTCCACCCGTCGTTGTCATAGTCCACGAATCCGGTCGCCCATCCGAGAAATGGAATCGTGGTGTCGGCTATGCCCACCTGGTTGCTGGCGTCGGTGAAACTGGCATCGCCATCGTTGCGATAAAGGACATCGTAGTCATCGGAGAAGTCTGTATTGAGCAGATCAAGTAGACCGTTGTTGCGGTAGTCGCCGACGGCCAATCCCATGGAGGCAATCTCCCGCCCCTCCTGGTTGAGCGCGTAGCCGGAGAGGTAGCTCGCATCCTCAAATGTACCGTCGCCCTTGTTCAGATAGAGGTAGCTTGGTGTGGAATCGTTGGTCACAAGCAGGTCCGGCATGCCGTCATCATTTAGATCTACAAATACAGCGGTGAGCCCGTAGTAGCCCAGGGTATCGCTTACGCCGGCCTTCACGCTGACATCAGTAAACGTGCCATCCCCGTTGTTGTGGAAGAGATGATCCTGCTCGCCCTTGAGCCCGCGAGGACCGCACATAACCCGAATGCCGCGAAACGAGCAGAAGGTGGCGCTAACCGCGAGTTGCTCACCAGGCAACGGCGGCTTGTTGTTCTCGTAGTGGACATATCCCGGAACGAAGATATCGAGGCGACCATCGCCGTCGTAATCGCCAAAGGTTGGGCCGGTGGACCAAGTGCCCAAGGCCACGCCGGCTTTCTCGGCCACGTCAGTAAATGTGCCGTCGTGGTTGTTGTGGTAGAGACGGTTCTTGCCGACGTTGGTGACGTACATGTCGGGCCAGCCATCGTTGTCGTAGTCCCCTACGGCTACGCCAACTCCCCAGCGATCATTGGCCACGCCCGCAGTCTGGGTCACGTCGGTGAAAGTTCCATCATGATTGTTGTGGAACAACGCTGCGTGGGATGGCTTCTCTCTGCCGATGAAGGCGGGATATGTCACGCTATTCACAAGGTAGATGTCCAGCCATCCATCGTTGTCATAGTCGATCAGTGCAACGCCGCAGCCGAGCGTCTCAAGGATGAAATCCTTGGATGGGGTTCCGCCAACGTGCTGCCACGAAGCGAGTCCGGAGCGCCGGGAAATGTTGTCAAAGACGACAGGGCCCTTGTCAACGAATCCGCCGGCAGTGATGGGGCGGTGCTCGGCGTCAAGGATGGGGGCATAAGCTGCGCCGGTGCTCATACCGCCGCTTTGGGGCGTTGTCTTTTGCGCCTCGGAGCCGGGCCCGGCCTGGCCAAACGATGGGGCGGCGACAGATAGAACAATTAGAATCAATAGCTTGCACACATGGCGCACCTTGATATCTGCCTCCACCATCCTAAATATAGCAACCTGGTAGTTTCTGATCCCTTCCAGGGGAGTGTGTGTTTCCCGTACTTACAAGGTCGACTTCAGCGGGACCGCAAGCTGTTCTTCCCATCTGGTAGCGTAATCGCTTACACTGCGTGCGTCTCTAAGTTTCAGATATTTCTTGAGGCGGTTCCCGGAAGCATATGACTATTCGACGCATGCAATCTGCCTTGGCATTCGCGGCTCTCGCTGCTTTCCTTGTGCCCTTGGTGTCGCTTGCCCAAGTGGTGATCAACGAGCCGATTCCGCCGGTCGCAAGTATTCAGATCAGCCTGGCAAATGCTAGCAGGCAAACGATTCCACGCACCATCTTCGGCAGCTTTCTGGAACCGATTGGAAACTCGACCTACAACGGATTGTGGGCCGAAATCCTGGAGAATCCGAGCTTTGAAGCGGGACTTTGGAGCCCTGCCGGGATTCGGGAGATGCTGAGCCAGCGTCCGGAACTGCAACGGAGTTCTGACCTGGGCGTGCCTCTACCCTGGGAGCCGCTTGATTCAACCCAGGGAAATCGCTATGAGTTCCGCTATGGCGACGCAGCGAATTCGGCGCGATCTATCGCGATTCTTGGAGTGCCGGGCAAGGCAACAGGAATTACGCAGCGCGTTTATCTGCCGGCCCACCGCACGCTCAGCTATTCAGGCAGTTTGTACGCGCGCCATCTTTCAGGCCCAGCTGAGCTGACGGTGATGCTGCGCCGGCGCGATGACCTGACGAAGATTCTTGCGCAGGTGGTCATCAATGCGCCGGCTGCGGAATGGACGAAATATCCGTTCAAGCTGGATCTGCAGCCAAACGCTCTGAACAACCTGGAGCCAGCCGACTTTGTGATCCAGGTGAAGGACGATGAGCGGGTGCTGATCGATCAAGTGTCGCTGATGCCGTCGGACGCCATTCAGGGCTTGGATCCAGACATGGTGCGTATGGTGCAGGCCATGCACACGCCCCGGATTCGCTTTGGGGGCAACTTTACGTCGGGCTACCACTGGCGCGACGGCATTGGCCCCATAGACAAACGCGTGAGCATGCCGAATATAGCTTGGGGAATCCCGGAGTACAACACTTTCGGGACAGACGAGTTTCTGAACTTTTGCAAGCTGGTAAACGCTGAGCCACAGGTGGCTTTGAACCTCGGATCGGGCACACCCGAGGAGGCCGCAGAGTGGGTGAGCTACGTGAACGAGCACTGGGGCAATCAGCAGGGTGGACTGCTATGGGAGTTGGGCAATGAATTGTGGGGCACCTGGAATACCGGATGGCCAACGAAAGAGGAACTGGAGCCGCGAACACTCGCGTTCAGCCAGGCGATTCGGCGGGCGGATCCAAAGGCGAGACTGATTGCTACGGGGCAGGATCCAGATACCTACCGCGATTGGAACGCCGCACAGTTGAC
This sequence comes from uncultured Acidobacteriaceae bacterium, assembly GCA_963849505.1. Lineage (GTDB taxonomy): Bacteria > Acidobacteriota > Terriglobia > Terriglobales > Acidobacteriaceae > JANXZS01. The sequence goes on from CAWKHY010000009.1 coordinate 38,852, forward strand.
CGCTCCTGCTGGGACGGAAGACTTCTTGTCGACACACTTTGTGGTGACTACCGATCAGGTGGTGCTCCCGAATCCTTCGCCGCGATTCTTGTTTGAGGCTAGCCTGGCAATGCCCGTTGAGCTTGAACGCAAGCTGCGGGCGATGCAGGAACAGATTAATCAGAGTCCGCACAAAGACCAGGTGCATATCGCGTTCACCGAGTGGCTATGGTATTCGAATGGGCGGCGACCAGGAGCACCGCGCTTTGACGATGTGGCCGGAGCTCTGACGACGGGCTCAATGTACAACACGCTGCTGCGTTCGTCTGACCATGTTCCTATCTCAGACATGACCGGTGTGATTGAGTTTGCGGGAGTCTGGAAGAAGCGTGGACGCGTGTTTGCTGCGCCATCGGCTTATGTGTTTGAGATGTTCTCGACGGCAGACGCCGATCATCTAGTTCCAGTGGTGGTGGAGAGCGGCAATTATTCAGTACATCGCGGGGTGACACGGTTGCCTGAGATCGCGGACGTGCCTTATCTTGACGTTACCGCGGCGGCCAGCAAAGACAATGGCACGGTGACGCTATTCGTGGTGAACCGCAGCCTGGATCGCGACATTCCGACACAGATCGGATTAGGCGGCTTCCAAGTCGGATCGCGTGCGGAAGTGACCACATTGGTGTCTGACGACCTATACGCGAAGAACTCAGAAGACAACCCGACGGCGGTGGAGTTGGAGAAGAGTGAGGTGGCTGCGGGAGCAAATTTCCGTTATCAATTCCCTCATGCCAGCGTCACACGAATTGTGTTCGCGTCGCGAAAAGCTCACTAGTCAAAGCGACAAGGTGCAAGGAAAAGCTGTATGGAAATCTTCGACGCCAACGTCTTACACTAGACGGTGCACGTGCATGCGGACGAGCGGAGCCTGGTGAAATGGGAATTCTGGTTGGGCGCGAACGTTGGAAGGGCGTCTCTGACCAGCCGGCTATGCAGGGTGCCGGTAGTATTGCCGGGGCGTCACGTCGGGACTTACGCCCTATGAATCGCAGCGTCAGACTAGGCCTTTACTTCGCGGTTGCATCACTGTGCCTGTTCCCGATGACGAGTTGTACGCGACGGGTGATGAAGGTCGCAGTGATTCCGCAGACGACCGGTGAAACCATTTGGGAAGCCGAGCATGCCGGCGCCGAATTCGCAGCCGATAAGTCGAAGATCAAAATCTACTGGAATGCACCGACAAGCGAAGACGATATTCAACAGCAGGGATCGCTGATTGAACGGATTATTGATGAGAGATACTCGGCTCTGATCCTTGCTCCCGACCAGACGATTGCACTGATGGCGCCAGTGCAACGTGCTTTGGCCCACGGTATCCGAACAATCGTGGTTGCATCTCCACTCACTTTGCCGGCAAGTAAAGACCTGTCATACATCGTGAATGACGACCAGGCGAGTGGGCGCACCGCAGCCATGCGCATCGGCCAGATTCTCCACGGGAGGGGACGGGTCGCTGTCCTGGGGGTGACGGCGGAATCTCTTAGCTCGCTCGCGATTCTGCATTCGTTTGAGACGACACTGGAGACGAAGTTTCCCGGGATCGTGATATCTGAAAGGCGGTTCGCGACACACAACGGAACTGAGGCGCAGCAAGTCGCCGACGAAATTCTGTCTTCAGATCATGAACTGGACGCGATCTTCACTTTGTCGGCCGCATCATCGGGCGGAGCATTCGCGGCATTGCAGGCGCGCGGTCTGACATCGCGGATAAAGCTGGTGGGCTTTGAACAGAACGTTGAGTTGGCTAACCTTGTGCGGCTTGGGCAGATGGATTCTCTCATAGCCGAGAATACGTATGAGATGGGCTTTCGCGCCATGCAACTGCTGCGCGACGCTCCGCAGGACACGCCGCAGGATATCAAGCTGGAACCAACGCTGCTGACGATTGAGAATATCGATTCTCCGGCGATGAAGACGTTGATCAATGTTGACTGGAGCAAGCCATGAGGCTTGGCATGCGGCATTGGCCGCGCAGCCGCGTAATTGCTTTGGGTGTTGTGTGCCTGTTGTGCGCTGGTGTTGCGCTGATGGGATGGTTGAAGAGTACGTGGCGAGGTCTTCCCTACCGTGACTCATTCACGCTGGGTAACACAGAGGAATGGACTGCCTATGCGGGCAACTGGAACCTGGTTGGGGGCGCCATCAAGAACGACTCCGATGAGCGCGGGGCCAAGTTAGTAACGGGTTCGCCTTACTGGAAGTCATACGCAATTGAAGCCGATGTGCAGTTGCTGGGAACAGGTGACGCAGGGCTGTTGATGCGAGCGAGCGATGTGGAACGAGGTGTTGACTCGTATACCGGATACTACGCAGGCCTGAGGACGAGCGATCAATCGCTGGTGCTGGGGCGCGCGGAGCATGGCTGGTATGAGTTTCCGCCGGTTCCCATGCCAGGCGGAGTGGTGCCTGGGAAGTGGTACCGTCTACGCGTGTCTGCGCAGGGTTGCACGATTGGCGCATCTGCGACTGCATCGGGAGCTACAGATGGCGCGCAGATCCGCATCAATGATCCCGACTGTGTGCAAAGTGGGCGCGTGGGACTGCGGTCCATGGGCGCGGGCGGGATGTGGCGCAACATAGCTGTCGGCCGACTAACGAGCGCTGCTCCTGACAGTGGCGCTCTTGCGGCTGCTCCGCCACATGTCGCGCTCTATCCGACGGGTCAAGGAGTTATTCCATGGATGATGGCCAATGGTAGGGTTTCCACTCTTGCGCAGCGTCCTCTTCAAGCAAAGCCCATTCAGTCCATTCGCAATTTGAGGCTCTTTTCAATTACCAGGCCTGCACACGTTGTCGTGCGGGGTGCGGTGATCCTCACCAACCCCGCGCTTTACATACAGGACTCGACCGGGGGCGTGCGGATAGGGGCAAGCCAGCCCGCACCGGTGAGGGTAGGCGACGAAGTTGAGGTCGAAGGGGATGTGTATCCCAACGGCTTGAGCGCTGCGATACTTCATGCAACAGAAAAGCCCCTCGGTGGTTTGGTCGCGCCGATCCCGCCACTTTCTGTTACGGCGGATCAGGCAGCGACCGGCGCATACGACTCCATGTTCATCGAAGTAGAAGGGCATCTCTCCAAAGATTCGAACACCGCGGGGAAGGGGGCGCTCGATTTCAGCAATGGCCTGCAGACGTTCCGGGCCGTCTCGAATTCGTCGGTCACCAGTACCCTTTTCAGCAAGTTGGAAAAGGACAGCATCGTGAGGCTTCGCGGGGTGTGCAGTGTGAGCTCCGACCTCACGAACCACACCGTTCCCTTCGCCCTTATCGTGAATTCACCGGAAGACGTGAAGGTATTGGCGGGGCCGCCATGGTGGAGTGTTGACCACATTATTCTGCTTGCAATCGCAATGCTGTGCGCAGGATTTTTTGTTCATCTGATGCTGAGCAGGGCCGAAGACTGGCGATTGCACGCGGTGATTAACGAGCGCGAGCGGCTGGCACACGAGATACACGATACGCTGGCCCAGAGCTTCGCGGGAGTTGGTTTCCAATTGCGCGCCATGCGCAACCGCATCGCGCGCAATAGCTCGTCATCAGTCAATGTCCAGACCATACTGGACGACTTAAACGTTGCTTCAGAGCTGGTGCGCCACAGCCATGACGAGGCTCGCCGGAGTATCGCCATACTTCGTCCTGAGGCATTGGAATCAACGGGACTTGTCGCAGCGCTTGAGCAATCCGCACGTCGCATGGTGGCCCGCGGCTCTGTTGTGGTTGAAGCATCGTATGCCGGTGAGGCGCGCCGACTTCCACTACGAGTACTCGATTCGCTCTACCGGATTGGACAGGAAGCCTTTGCCAATGCCATTCAGCATGGTCATCCCAAGCGGATTACTATCCGCCTTATATATGAGCCATCCGGAGTGACGCTGGTTCTGCAGGATGACGGTACCGGTTTCGTCCTCAAACCTGAATCCAGCGGCTTTGGCATCAATGGAATGCGACATCGCGCTGAAGCGATTCATGCAACTCTTGAGATTGAAAGCAATCCTGGAATCGGTACTCGCGTAACCGTACAAGCCGATACGCCGCGGATTCCATGGTGGCGCAGGCTGGCATATAGTAGACCGTACTGAGAAGGAGCATGCGCGGTATGCCTGACGAAAAAGCAAGGCCGGTCAGAGTCTTGATAGTCGACGATCATCCCGTGGTGCGCGCGGGGTTGATGAGTATGCTGTCGACCCATCCGGAGCTCGACGTGATGGGCAGCGCAGCCGATGGAGATCAGGCCATCGAGATGATCACTGAGCATGCCGTAGATGTGGTGCTACTCGACCTGCGCATGCCGAAAAAAGGTGGCATCGAGACTCTCGCAGCATTGAGGCAACTGCCGACACAGCCGCGTGCGATTATTCTGACGAGTTACGAAAGCGATGAAGAGATATACCAGTCGGTGCGTGCCGGTGCACAGGGCTATCTTCTGAAAGCGTCCTCGGAAGAGGAGATGATCGACGCTATATTTGCTGTCCACGCGGGCGAACGTTATCTGCCTAACGACATTGCATCGCGTCTGGCGGATCGGATGCCGCGAGCCAACCTCAGCGCATTACAGAACCAGATTCTGGAATTGATTGCACGCGGTATGACGGACGACGAGGTTTCGGCCAAGCTGCGGATTCCAAATCGCGCTGTTTGGAATCAGCTGAACACAATCATCGAGGCTTTGGATTCGTCGGAGTTGGAGTCCGCACCTGGGCAATCCACAGGCGAGCGAATCACGATCGCGGAAGTCGCGCAGAAGGCGGGCGTATCCACTGCTACCGTCTCCCGCGTGTTGCACAATAAAGGCAAGCATACCGAGGAGACGCGGCGCGCGGTGATGAAGGTTGTGAAAGAATATGATTTCCAGCTGAATGGCGCGGCTGTATCGCTGGCCATGTTGCGCAGTACCAATACTCAGGATTGATCAGCCGACTCCGTGCAGAGCGAAGCTTGATGAAAATTCCGCTTTGTACAATACAATAGGATACTGGCTCAATATGCACATTCGCGATATCTTTGCCTCTGATCAGACCACTGTCTCCTTTGAATTCTTTCCGCCTAAAACGGCAGGAGACTCCCAGGCGTTGTACGAGAACATTGCCCAGCTTGAGGCGCTGCAGCCATCGTTCGTTTCAGTGACTTATGGAGCGGGTGGTTCCACGCGTCAGCTGACCCATGACCTGGTGATACGTCTGAAGCAGACGACCACGCTGGACCCGATTCCGCACCTGACCTGCGTCTGCCATTGCGAACGCGAGGTCGAGGAGATTCTGACGAAATATGCTGAGGCGGGAGTGAGCAACACGCTGGCACTGGGCGGCGATCCTCCTCGCGATCTTGCAAACTACGATCGCAATGCAGACTCATTTCAGCATGCGGCGGACCTGGTGAAATTCATCCGCCGGTTCAACGAACGTGGGGGACATCCTGATCCCCGGGGCTTTGGCATCGGCGTCGCCGGATTTCCTGAGGGGCATCCGAGTACTCCCAATCGGCTGGAGGAACTGGATTATCTTAAGGCCAAGATCGATGCTGGAGCGGACTACATCTGCACCCAGCTTTTCTTCGACAATCGCGATCTCTACGACTTCCGCGAGCGCTGCGAACTTGCCGGCATTCGTGTGCCGATACTGGCGGGCATCATGCCCGTAACATCGCTCGGCGGGATGAAGCGCATGGCGCAGCTTGCGCTTGGCGCTCGCTTTCCGGCGAAGCTGCTGCGTTCGCTGGAGCGCGCTTCAGGCGATGCTGAAGCAGTGAAACGGGTGGGCGTGCATTGGGCAACGGAGCAGTGCCGGGACCTGCTGGATAACCAGGTGCGCGGCATCCACTTCTACACTCTGAACAAGTCGGATGCGACGCGGCAGATCTACCAAAGCCTGGGGTTGCGAGACAGCATCAAGCTGCGGCGTGCGGTTGGGGAAGTCGCTTCTTAAGAGACACTCTGTCTGTATCGCTACTTCGACCCGGAGAATTGCGCCTGCGGCTCCTCTAGTTCCGGTTCCGGGCAATCTTCCGGGCGGCGGCGAGTTCGCTTCAACTTGCTGAGCACGGTGCTGAGAATTACGTAGAGCACCGGGATGAAGAGCAGGTTCAGCACGGTAGAAACGATCATTCCGCCGACGATGGTTGTGCCCACTGAGTGACGCCCAAGTGCTCCCGCGCCGGTTGCGAAGTAGAGTGGCAGCACGCCAAGGATGAAAGCAATCGACGTCATCAGGATTGGGCGGAGGCGAAGCTCGCCTGCTTCGACAGCGGCATCGACAATCGACTTGCCCTGCTCGCGTAGCTGCTCGGCGAACTCCACGATGAGGATTGCATTTTTTGCTGCAAGGCCGATGAGCATGACGAGGCCGATTTGGACGTAAACGTCGTTCGACAAACCGCGCCACGAGATTAGTTGCAGAGCACCGAGCACGGCCATGGGCACCGAGAGCAGGATGATAAAGGGCAGGGCGAAGCTCTCGTACTGGGCGGCGAGCGTGAGGTATACGACGATGATGCCGAGAGAGAAGATGATGAGGGCTTTGCCTTGCGCTTCGACCTCTTCCAGCGCGAGGCCGCTCCAGGAATATGACATACCCTGCAGCATGTTCTGTTTTGCAAGCTGCGCCATCGAGTCCAGACCCTGGCTGGTGCTGTAGCCGGGAGCCGCTGCGCCATCGATCTCTGCCGAACGGAAGAGGTTGAAGTGGTAGATAACCTGTGGGCCCGCTGCGTCGGTGATGCTCACAACGTTGTCGAGCGGGATCATGCCTCCGCTGCTATTCCGCACATAGTACTGGCGCAGGTCACTGACCTTCAGACGAAACGGCTGGTCAGCCTGGATGAAGACGCGATAAGAACGGTTGTTGAAATTGAAATCGTTGACATACTGCGACCCCATGTAGACGCCCAGTGCGTTCGTGATCTCGCTAACAGGCACACCCATCGCTTTGGCCTTGACGCGATCAATGTGAAGTAGAAGCTGTGGGTCGTTTGCCGTATAGCTGGTAAACAGTCCGGTGAGGTCATTGCGCTGGCGACTCGCGGCAACGATCTTGTGTGCAACCATGTCCAGATCCTGCAGCGTATTTCGCCCGAGGTCCTGCAACTGGAATTGAAAGCCGCCAAAGCTGCCAATTCCCTGCACTGCAGGCGGCTCAAACATGGCAATGATGCCGCCAGGAACCTGGAAGAGCTTCGGCCCAAGACGAGCAACTATCTCTCGCGCGCTGTGTCCCTTTCCCAACCGCTGGTCAACGGATTTAAGTGGCACGAAGATGAGGCCGTAGTTAGGAGCGCTGCCGCCGGAGAGGCTGAAACCGGGCACCGAGAAGGTTCCGAAGACATCCGAATCCTGCAATATCAATTCTTCGGCGCGGTGAGAAAGCTCGGCGGTGTAATTCAACGAAGCGCCTGGAGGTGTCTGCACCACGCAGATGAGGTAGTTCTGATCCTCCTGCGGAATGAAGCCCGTAGGTACGTGCCGATAGACGAAAACCGTGGCCGCTAGTCCGGCAAAGAAGATGACGAGCATTACGTAGCGCATCCTCAAAACAAAATGGATGATGCGCGCATACATGCCGCCGGTCCAGCGGATCGCTGCCTCTACACCATGGGCAAAGCCGGCATAGGCGCGGGAGAGAGGCTTGATGCGTGTCCAGTCCAGCATCTTGTACTTCTCCTCTTCGCCGCGCAGGAAGAGCGCCGCCAGAGCGGGTGACAGCGTGAGTGCGTTGAATGCAGAGATCGCGATCGAGAAAGCAATCGTCAGAGCGAATTGCTTGTACAGGATGCCGGTAGTGCCGGGGAAGAAGGAAACCGGCACGAAGACCGAGATGAGTACGAGTGAAGTTGCAACGACCGCGCTCGTGACTTCTTTCATGGCATTGGAGGTCGCCTTATGCGGGTCGCAACGCTCAACTGATATATGTCGCTGCACATTTTCAATCACCACGATGGCGTCGTCCACCACTAGACCCGTGGCAAGCGTTATGCCGAAGAGCGTGAGCGAGTTGATAGAGAAGCCCAACAGCTTGATGAATACGAAAGTGCCGATCAGAGATACGGGGATAGTAATGGCTGGAATTACGGTGGCGCGCCAGTCGAGCAGGAAGAGAAAGATCACGGCAATAACGATGACGATCGCCTCTTCCAGAGTCGTGATGACTTCTTTGACCGAATCACCAATTACGGTTGTCGTATCAAATGCAACGACGTACTTCATGCCGGGCGGAAAACTCTTCGACAGCTCAAGCAGAGCGGCCTTCGCAGCCCTGTCTACCTCAAGGGCGTTGGCGTTCGAGAGTTGTTGCACACCGACGCCGATCGCTTCATGTCCGCTGTATTCCAGGTCGGTATCGTAGGACTCGGCCCCCAACTCCGCGCGCCCTATGTCCTTGAGTTGCACGATGCCATTCGGAGTGTTCTTGAGAATAATCTCTTCAAATTCGCGCGGATCAGTGAGGCGGCCAACCACCCTCAGGGTGAACTGAAATCCCTGGGATTTTGGCGCAGGCGGACGCCCCAACTGCCCTGAGGGGATTTCGACGTTTTGTTCCTGAAGTGCGTTGATGACGTCAGTAGCGGTGAGATTGCGGGCCGCGAGCTTAAGCGGATCGAGCCAGATGCGCATGGCGTACTTGCGTTCGCCAAAGATGACCACATCGCCGACGCCGTCAATTCTTTTGAGTGGGTCCTTCACATAGACGTCGAGGAAGTTTGAGATGTATTGATTCGACAGGCTTCCGTCCGGCGAATAGAAGCCGGCGGCAAAGACGAAATTAGGGTTAGCCTTGGTGATGGTAACGCCGGTGTTCTTGATTTCCTGGGGTAGACGGCCCTGTGCTGTGGCAACGCGATTCTGCACATCCACGGCTGCGATGTTGAGATCGTAGCCCGTCTTGAAGATGACATTGATATTGCTGGTGCCGTCGTTGGAACTGGTAGAGGTAATGTAGTGCATTCCCTGGACGCCGTTGATTTGCTGCTCAAGCGGAACGGTGACTGCGGACTCCACCACCTGCGCGTTCGCGCCGACATAATTGCTGGTGACAGTAACCTGTGGCGGAGCAAGGTCTGGGTAGAGAGAGATTGGCAGCGTGGGAATGACGGCGGCGCCAGCGAGAATGATCAGCAGGGCGCAGACGGTTGCAAATATTGGACGTTGAATAAAGAAATCTACCAAGAGAAAATCCTTTAGCTAAGGGGCCTCAGCGTTCCCGGCCCTGGATTTGCACTTCTCAATAACCGCCGTCCGGGCCCAACCCTCGTGCTTGGATTCCTGAGATAAATACACGCGTGTAGCTGCGTGGCCGCGAAGCCCGCACGTCCTAGTACGTGATTGCAATTTGATGTGGCCAGAATGGTAACTGGCTCAAAGTTTTTCGAGTGGTTGTGAAGAGGATGATTTCGCAGCATTGTCCGAGCCGATCGTCGCTGAAGCTAACCGGCTCGGATAAGTGACACATTACATAATTTGAGATCTTTGCAAACACGTGTGACTTCAAAGATCGCGACATGAAACTCCACAAATATCAGCAGTTATCGTGCATGTCGTCTGTGGGGTTTCAATTTGCGCACGCAGACCTCACGATTTAATGAAGGCGAGAAGCTCCGCATTGACACGATCTTTGAGAGTTGTGCACATGCCGTGAGGTGCCCCTTCGTAGACGACCAGCTTTGCATTCTTGACGATCTTGGAAGAAATCATCGCCGAAGCGACGATCGGGACGATCTGATCGTCGTCGCCGTGCAAGATCAGGGCGGGTACGTCGATCTTCTTCAGATCCTCGGTCTGATCCGTCTCGGAAAAAGCCTTGATACAGAAATAACATCCAGGAAAACCAGCCATCATGCTCTGGAGCCAGAAGCTATGACGCACGCCCTCTGAGACCTTTGCTCCGGGCCGATTGTAACCATAGAACGGCAAAGACAGGTCGGTAAAAAACTTGGAACGGTCGGCTTGGACGCCGGCACGCAGTTCATCAAAGACACTGACTGGGAGGCCGAGAGGATTGGCTTGGGTCTTGAGCATCAATGGTGGGATGGCGCCGATCAAGACGACTTTCGCAACGCGCCCGGTGCCGTGGCGCCCGACATAGCGGGCTACTTCACCACCGCCCGTTGAGTGGCCTACGTGAATTGAATTTTTCAGGTCGAGCTTTTCTGTAAGTTCCGCTAGATCATCGGCGTAGGTATCAAGGTCGTTGCCGTTCCACGGTTGACTGGACCGGCCATGGCCGCGGCGATCGTGCGCTATGCATCGGTAGCCGCGCGACGCAAGAAAGAACATCTGATCTTCGAAAGCATCTGCACTCAATGGCCAGCCATGACTGAAGACGATGGGTTGGCCAGAACCCCAATCCTTGAAATAGATTGTCGTGCCGTCCTTTGTAGTGAAAGTATTTTCCATGCTATCTCCTTCTGATCGGTATAGGTCGATAGGGGTCGGCCCTTGCTCGTCGAAATTTGACGAGCGCAAACGGAATGGTGTTGTGCACAGCTGTTAGGGTCCCGAGAGAACGACGTGCTGCCGTCAGACTCACTGTAATCGATTTGAATTTTTCGGCAAAGAGCGACGCCAGATGTGGGATCTGGTTTCTGCGGATGGCGCGACACGGATCGTCTCGCGAGCGGAGCGGCGGACAATCGCGGTATGCGGCAGGGGGAATTATGCAGGAAGAACTGGACCAAACTCGATTGCCCCTGCCGCACTGTAGAATCAATGGCTTGAACACCTTTAATGTACTAGATCGTCGGCGGGTCAAATTGCGAAGGCCTGCGCTACTGAGGTTCGACGGGAGCTAAAACGAATCGATCCCATGGACAGGGATTTAACAGGAACTTAAAGGAGCATCATGCACAGCGCTTCTGGACGAAGAATTTGTCTTGTACTTGCTGCTCTGACGGTAGTCGTCTTTACCGCGGGCGATTCACGCGCACAGGGGACATCTGCGCATCAGACAGCGTCCGGTCAATGGAGAGCGGAGTTACGTCGTGAACTACCTTTGCTGGGGCATCGAAACTGGATACTGATAGTGGACTCTGCGTACCCACTACAAAATACACCGGGACTTCAGGTTATCGAAACACACGCCGGACTTATTGATGTGCTGAGCGGAACGCTGACAGAGATTGCATCGTCGCGGCACGTCCGGGCGAATATTTTTCAGGATGCAGAGCTGCCCTACATACCCGAAGCCGACGCCAAGGGCATTACGCAATTTCGCGAGCATCTCCATGCAACACTGCCATCGGAGAGCTCCGGAGCTTCGACATTACTTCCGCACGAAGATCTCATTGCAAAAGTGACCGATGCCGGCAAGAACTTTCATGTGCTGGTGCTCAAAACTGACGAGGTGCTTCCATACACTTCGGTCTTCATTCAACTCGACTGCAAGTACTGGTCGGCGGATGCAGAGCAGCGCCTTCGGGACGCGATGGCGCATTGAGAGGTGTTGCGGCTTCAAGAGATGCGAGTGATCTCAAGAATCTCCACTAGCCCTGACGCCGCGAAGTTTATGGGCACGCCGCGAATCCAGTCTGACTTAGCGAAGCTGCCGAGGTCTCTATTCGTGATGACGGAGTGAAGCTTGTATTTGCCGGGAGGAATCAGTGGGAGTTGCACGGAAGCAGTTGCAACGTTGGATTTGTTCCTAAAGACCACGATCACTCCATTGCCGTTTCGCGCCAAGCGCGCGAAGCCATCCCACGTGGCCGGCGACGGTTGCAGCCAGGTGCCGAGTGGGAAAAAGCTCTCGCTTATTTTCTCTCTTCTCCTTAGCTGTTTAAACCAGGCGATCTTCTCGTGGTACCAATTGCGGTCACTCGGAGTTAGTTTGCGGAGGTCGCCGAGGAGGAGAGGCGCCGATCCAATGGCAGTCGCGAAACTCTCCTGAATGGTTGGCAGATCCGCGTGCAGATTCCCGATGAGCATACTCTCAACCGGCATCGAGACCGCGCGCTGGTAGAGCAACTGGCGGGCTTGCCGAGGTCCCGCGGAATCGGGATGGGTATCGTCGACATTACTCATCCAGTCAAGATCGCCTGCGGCAAGGAGGCCCGCATCGATAACGTGCTTCTGTCCCCACAACTCGAAGGTTAGATCCAGCAGGACATCCGGATACTTTTTGTACACCTTGCTGGTGACGTGCGAGATGCCTTCGTAAATCATGTTCAGGGATTCGGCCCAGCTTGCGTGGTCATGACCTGTCGCCCAGCAGCCGGGTGCTTCGCCATATGCATTGAAGATCGTCGTGAGATCGAGTTTTACGTATGCGAGATTGAAACGGCCAATCGCATCGATGACTCTGTCGGCCGCCGCATCGCGGAACGGGCTGGCCAGACACATAACGACCTTGGGGCCCGCCATTGTGCCAGTGATCTTGGGCTTTCTCTGCTGGTCGAGCGAGGCCCATTCGGGATGCTCGCGATAGTCTTTTGTTGACGTGCCGATGGCCGCAAGGGGGATCCACAAACCGAGGCGCATTCCCTTTGCTTCGACCGCATCCTGAATTGGCTTGAGCCCTCCTGGGAACGATGTCAGGTTGACTGCGTTCTCGCCATATTCTTGCTGCCAGCCATCGTCGATCGTGAAGATATCGAGCCCCATTGCTTCTGCAGCATCAATCAACTCGACAGAAATATCGCGATTGATGCTGCGTTCGAAGGGCTCCCAGGTGTTATAGATCCACGGGGGACCCTGGGCATTCACACGTCGCAGGAGGACGTCGGCGGTATACGAAGGCAGTACCCAATGCGGATCGCTGAACCCGTCTCCGGTGCGGAAGGTCACCAGTGAAACACTGGCAGTAGTGAACTCTTCCCCACTGCGGAGGGTGCGTTGGAAGGGCATGAGATCCGTGTCATAGAGGACGCCGATACGCACTCGCTCAGGGTCGTCCCAGCCGCCGATCTCGGTTCGCTTCAAGTAGCCGGGGACTTCACTTAGGATGGCGACTCCGGCACCGGTCAATCCATTGGCGATGAACAGGCCAGCGTCTTCTGAGCGCCCGGTATAAAAGATTTCACGAGGGCTGGCGCCATACTGCGCATTGAGGGTTGTTTCGTTTTCGGGCCCAACTGAGATGCCAAGAGCCTCGATGTTCAAATGCGAAAAGTGCAGCTCAGCAGTACCGGAGTTTCGCAGCACAAGATGTTTGCGAACGGCCGGGTGCTTGCCGTACACGTCATAGACGACCGAAACCTCGAGCGGAAGTTCCTTCAAACGCAGTCTGATTGTGAGCGATTTCTCTTTTGTGGTGGCTTTCTCATCCGCTCCCAACAGCTCGAAAGCGTTGGAGTTTCCTTCGTATTTTCGACCGTTGCACTGGAACGAGAATTCGGTCGCCATGTCGATGCGGATCTTTTCCGGGACAATGAAGTTCTGGCGAGTTGTGAGATCAGAGAGTCGACGTGTAACCAGTCCCGTATTGGGGCTGAAGGTGACGTCTCTCTCGATCAGCCCGTTGGATATCACCCAACTTCGCTCTGCAGGATCTGACGCGTTGAGAGCTTCTGCTCCTGCGGTTTCACATAGCAATTTTGACTGGATGCTTCCCACGATCACGATCAGGGCACCGTCCCGGATCAGTTTTCTCCGGCTAAATGACGACTTGTTTTGCTCATCCATTCGCTGGCCTCGAAGTCTCGTGTTGATTCAAAGCATCGGTCAGGCTGCCTTCAGCATCGCGCAGCGGCAGCGGCATAACTATAGGTCAATGGGGCTGGCCTGGACCAACCAATCCCGCTGGCCATGCAGGCATGTTCGGTTCGGCAGGAGGCATTGGAGGTGCGCCCTGAGGAAGCACCTTGCGATGGATGAGCCAGTTGCGAAGGAGCAGTGGCCATTCCGAAACGGCGGGGATGGACGCGCAGAGGCCGCAACCGTGATCAGCATAGTCGAAGAGGTGCATCTCCGCAGGGACATGCTCTCGCTCCAGTGCGCGATAGAAGTCGAGACTGTTCTCAATGGGCACTACGGGATCGTTTGTCGTCGCGAAGAGAAACGTCGGCGGCGTCTCGGCAGTCACTGCGAATTGATTGGACAGTAGATGCACGAGATCCGGATCAGGACTTGTTCCAAGGAGGTTGTTGCGCGAACCCGCGTGATTGACGGGAGGCTCCATGCCGATGACCGGGTAGCCCAGCACCATGAAGTCCGGTCGACAATTTAGTCGTTCGATGGTGTCGGGTTCGGTAGAATCTCCAGCCTTGCAATGGGTGCCGAGCGTGGATGCCAGATGGCCGCCGGCAGAGAAGCCTAGGACTCCAAGCTTACCAGGAGCAATACCGTAGTCGGCGCTATGAGCCCGGATGTAGCGCATGGCGCGCATGCCGTCGTTGATTTCCACTGGGTATTTGTACGGCGCTACGCGGTAGTCGAGTACGAAGGCTGTCATGCCCTGCGCGTTGAGCCAGCGAGCTATTTGAATGCCTTCATAGCCGATGGCCACTCCCTGGTAGCCGCCGCCAGGGATCACGAGGATCGCGGCATCGGTAGATTGCTTTGGCGCGATGAAGGGATAGAGTCGAGGCTTGTCGGCTTCCGATGTTCCCAGCGCACCTGGAGCGCCGTTCGGCCAGAGTGCGATTGGTTGCGGGATGGGTGTTGGCGTGGATTGCGAGTACAGAGCCGTTGCCTGGGCGGACGCGTAGAGCACGAGGAGCCATACAAGCGCTTTCATGCGGGAAGTATACAAGGCGACGAAGGCTTGGCGGCGACTGACCTGAATTAGGGAGTGTCCGAAGACAATAACGGTAATTGCGTAGTTCGCGGAAACTACACGTCCACGCTTAATGGCATGAAGGCACGTCTTCGAATTGGCCATTCGCGGCCATCGATGCAAGAGCCCGGGCGCAGGTGATGATCTGTTGGTCCAGCGGATCACTGGCCAATGCATCAGGCGCAACATATTCCCGATTGGCATTCTTCTGCAGATAGGTATCGCTGAGCCTTTGCATGTTGTTGAACTCACTTTGGAGCAAGGGCAGAGCCTGCCGATCGGAATCAGTCGTCGCGGCAACCGAGACAAGTGCCAGTTTGCTTTGGGCGGTGGTGCGATAGCCCGTAACCCAACTGTCGCTTACGGGATTACCCGTCTGAATCGCGTTAACAATTGCTATGCGCCATTCGCGAATGACGGTCATAGTTTCAATTCCTGCGCGCAGAAATTCCTTCGAGAATCCGACCTTGGTGGTCTTGTCTGCTGGCGGGGGTGCGGAAGGACCTTGCGAAGTGCCGATCGTGAGATTTATCTGATTTGCTTGAAAGGCAAGCGAGCCATTTGTAATTCGAGCTAATGCCTCGACATCCACGTACGACCTGCCGTTCACCTGGATGACCTGAGCCTCGCCGGGGTGTCCGTTCACCGTAAGAGTTTTTGATTGCGCATTCGCCGCTTCGGCTTGGAGTGAGAGAGCAATCAGCAGCAATAACTGCGGGAACTGAGTGGTTTTCATTTTGCCTCCCTGCGAGGGGTGAAGTCCGGAGTCTGACTTCGGGATCATCTATACGATTTGAATAGCCACGGGCACGTTAAGATGCTCAAGATCATCGCCTGCTATGAAGAATAGTCGATATCGAGCTGGGTGTGTCCTGGTGGGCAAATTATGCAGGGTTCTCTTCCGTCCGACGGCGCGCGAAATCAGAAAAGCCAAACGAGGCGAAGGGCGGGGACGGTCGCGAGGGCGACTGAAGGTGGCACGAAAAGAAAGTGCTCAATCAGGATGTTTTGGGGGTTCGGGAGATTGAAAGGTACCTCCGCTGTGTCCCGCCTTGCAGGCCCATTGTGCGATAGACGGTAGCTCAGCGGCGCGATCTGCGGCACCGCTGAGCTGCGAGTTACTTTGGCGCTGAATTTTCCATGTGCTCCTGCGCCTCTTTGATCGAACGAGTCGCATTCTCTATCTGGCGCTGGAGCTGACGTTGAAACTCTCCGCTATTCAGCTTCTCTTGGAGCTTCTTCATGTTTTCCTGGAACTCCGCGCTGTTTATTTCGGCCATCTGCTGCTTGAATTCAGCCGAATTGATACGGCGGGTGGCTTCGTCCACCTCTTTCTGGATTTTAGCCATATCTACATTCCTGGCTGCCTGACTTGCCTTTATTGCGTCATCGATCTGTTTTTTGAATTCGGGGCTGTTGAATCTTTTGGTCGCCTCGCGGATCTGTTCGTTTGCCCTGCTTAAGTCCCTTTGAATTTGAGCGCGTTGTTCGGGCGTGAGCTCGCGCATGTCGCCGGGAGCTATCACGATGCCTTCTGAATCCTTTGAGATCACTACAGTAGAGGGCTCCACAACGGGGGCTGGCTTAGCGGCGGGAGCTGGCTTAGCGGCGGGAACTGGTTTTGCTGCCGGAGCGGCTTTGGCTGCCGGAGCCGGCTTGGCTGACGGGGCAAGCTCAGGCTGAGGATTCGCCTGAGGAGCGAGCGCAACCTCACTTGCGACGACGGGCTCCGCCGGAGCGACACGCAATTCATCCTGGACTATCACGGACTGCGGAGATGGCTCGGTACTGGCCAGCGTGGGAGTGACATGAAACATCGTTGCCACCAGGATTGTGCAAGCGCTCGCTATGATGCCGGTCGCCAGGCGCGCCACTCGTTCGCGGGCGCTCATGACTTCATTTACGTTGGTCAGCCACATGATTCTCTCCTCTAATACATTTCTGTCGAACAGACTTAAGGCAGGAGACCGATTGGGCGTTGCGTGACCACCCAGCATTTCCTGTGTGAGTGCAACAAGGCATCTTGCATAGCCAACACCGGACTTCATCTCTTGCGCCGCCATCTCGTCGCAGATTATCTCCCGTGTTTTGCCTATGCGCCGCTTGATCGCATAGGTAACGGGGTGCCAGGACACGGGTAATGACGCCAACTCGCTTATAACGTTTACCAGGTAGTCGTGACGGCGAACGTGGGCGAGTTCATGGCACAGCACCGCTTTGATCTCGTCCTCTGAGTAGCGCGCGAAAATCTCTGGCAGGAGCAATATCGGATTTACCGCTCCTACAATTACAGGACAGAGAACACTGCTGGACTCACGTAAGGCGGGCGGTGTCACCTGAAATTTCGTGCAATATTTTTTCAGTGCCGGCTCGACACGATCGGGGAACGCTGCCTCGCGCGAAGTCGCGACGAGTTGTCGTGCTGATCGCCATGAGAAGAAGAAGCGCAGTAGGCCAAAAGCGAGGATCACGAAATAGGCCATTGTGATCCAGTGAGTCGCCGTTGCTCCCAGTCGAATTCGCTTTACTCCGGCGGGCAGGTCCATCATGCGCGTCCAAATGGCAGAAACGTGATCATCGCCGCGGGTGCCGTAAAAGTTTTCGGCGGTAGTGGGCTGCGCTTCGTTGCGCTCAAAAGCAGCAGGCGCGGGAGATCCCGAAGGCTCGTACAGAGCAATGCCGCGCATTGGCAGAACTACCGCCAAGCCGAGAACTGTGAGCCATACCCAATACTGCATTCGCGGTCCCGATCTCAAGGCACGCAGCAACAGCCATGCGCCCAAGGCCAGGAGCGGAATCTGCCAAAGGGAATTAGCGAGGTATTCTACTAACGCCTGTTCCATGACTTCTCCTTCGCGGCTGGCCTTGGATCGACCGCAGCAAGCCTCTCGGCAACCCTGGCCAATTCTTCCGCGCTAATCTGCCGCGTATCGACCATAGCCATCAACAGTGCTTCAGTAGACCCGCCGAACATTCGCTTGACCAGATCGCTCAGTGCGCCGCCAGTTGCCCGCTCGCGACTGACGGTGGCTCGATAGCGGAATGCCCTGCCCTCCTGGACGCGGTTCACTTTGTTCTTACGCAGCAGCACATTCAACATGGTTTGGACGGTCGTATAGGCCAGCTCGGCTTTCAACTTCGGCTGCATCTCCGACACTGTGCATGGCCCTGTCTCCCAAAGCACCTGCATAATTTCAAGCTCCAGTGGCGTCAGGGTTTCCCTGGTTTTGGGCTTTGACGATGTGCTCATCGCTCGAACTCCTAATACTTACGTAGATTAAGACGCATCGAGTGCATAATTGTCAACTAAGACTTTAGGAGAAGTGGCAATTGCCCGTTTTTTTGAGGTGTCGAATTGGGTGATAGGACTGCATACCAAAGGCTCCTGACAGAGGCCGGCGGTGTCTGAGCAGCTGCCGTCCAAACAAGAAGAGTCTGTGTGCAAATTTTCCGCTCAAATAACTTCTGCCTATGGCCCGCATAAATCTGTCTTATGTGGACGGCGTATATCTGCGCGATCTTAATCTTTTAAATAGGCTTATCGCGTTTTGAGGCCCTCTGCGCCACGCTAGAAATGTTGCGAGTGACCCTTGTTCTCCAATGTATTAAGACTCTTGCAGCTTCACACCTGCGGATTAGTCTCGGTCAAGGGTTGGCGAGATTGCTGCGATCTTCGTTGAGCACTGGTAAGGTGAGACGTGCGAATCTTTGGATTGTTGTTGCTTCTCTCGGGATGGGTATTAGTGCTGGCAGCAATCCCTCTGCTGCGAGCCGGTGTGGCTTTGTCTCTGTTTGTGCTGGCAGGCGTCGGGGTTGAAATCCTGGGCGCGGCGTTCATCATGCGCTTTCACATGGAACAGCAAAAGGCCAGGCGATGACGACGGAAGCTTTGGTACCAGACATGGATGCTCAGTTGATATTGAGTCTCGTCTGCGTGCTTCTTACACCTTTGGCATCAGCAGGCCTGTTGTTGGTGAATACGGGGCTGGGGCGGTCGCGAAATGCGGCGCATATGGTGCTGTCATCCATAGCGGTATGCGGGTTCGCCGTGGTTGCCTACTTCGTTTGCGGACTTGCCATCCAAAGCTTCGCCGGTGCACCGGCGCATGGCGTCATGATTGGGGGCAAATCGTGGAACCTGATCGGAGGAGGCAGGCTGTTCTTCATGGATCTTCGGGACGGGGAGATCCGTAAACCAGTGATCGCGCTGTTTCAGATGTTTTGCGTGATGACCGCAGCAATTATTCCGCTGGGTGCTGCAGAAGAGCGATGGAAGTTGAGCGCGAGTTTTGTATCGACGGCGTTTCTGGCGGGACTTGTCTATCCTCTCTTCGCACACTGGGTTTGGGGCGGTGGGTGGCTTAGCGAATTAGGCTCCAACTACGGAATGGGGCGCGGATTCCTGGATGCGGGGGGTTCCGGTACGATTCAATGCGTGGGCGGTGTTGCTGGACTGGCAATGACCTGGCTGCTCGGCCCGCGTCACGGTAAGTACTCGTCCGATGGCATGCCCGCGGCAATTCCCGGACATAACATTGTGTACGCATTGTTCGGCTGCGCTTTGGCACTGGTGGGATGGATCGCGTTGAATTCAGCGGGCGCATTGCTCTTTTACGATGCCGCGGCGGGGCATGTAGCAACCATCGCGATCAACACAATCCTGTGTTGCATGTTTTCGCTTCTATCTACGGGAGCGATTACGCGGTGGCGATTTGGCAAGCCTGATGCGTCGCTATGTGCGAACGGGTTCATCGGCGGCTTGGTGGCGAGCAGCGCGAGTTGCGCCTGGGTGTCGCCTACAAGCGCGGCTTTTATTGGCATGGTAACGGGTGTGGTTGTTCCGTATAGTGTTGAAATTTTCGAACTGCGCCTGGCCGTGGATGATCCGGGTGGGTCGGTTTCAGTGCACGCTCTGTGCGGGATATGGGGACTGATGGCCGTGGCGCTTTTGGGTAACACTCGCACCGCCTCATCGCCAGGCGCTGGCCAGTGGCTCGCGCAGTTGATTGGAGTTGCGACACTGATCGGGTTCGTACTCCCGTTGTGTTACGGACTCAACTGGCTACTAGACAGATTTGTTCCGCAGCGAGTGTCCCGCGACGCAGAACGATACGGTCTAGACATTCACGAGCTTGGAGCGGGGGCGTACCCTGACTTTGTCGCCCACAGCGACGACTATATGCAGCGGTAGCTAATATTCCGCACTACTTGTGGCGAGCAACAAAGAGCATCAGGCCGAAGACCACGATCGGAATTGCGGCCATTGCCACGTAAAAAAGCACATTCCTGATCCAAGGTGTTTTTCGGCGCTTCCAGTCATTGAGCTCCGGCCGCTCTTCGACACCGATCTCGTTCTGGTGCGATAGATCGTGTGCGAACTCGCGTGCGGAAGCATAGCGGTTGGTCGGCTCACGCTCGAGCGCACGATAGATAATCTCCTGCATTTGCGGTGTAACCGAGGGATCGGCTTCCCGGGGCGGAATGGGATTGTTCAAAAGCCGATCATTCATGATGGCAAACGGATTGTCTCCGCTGAACGGAAGTTTCCCGGTGAGCATTTCATACAGGATCACGCCGAGGGCATAAATATCACTGCGTGCGTCGCCGCGTTTGCCTTTGACCTGTTCAGGGGAAATATAGACAGGTGTACCCATGACCTGAGAGAGCTTGGCAAAAGTGAGGCGTTTGGCGCCAGCCTGACCTGCGAGTCCGAAATCGATGAGCTTGATGCGGTCGTTCTCATCGATCATTATGTTTTCCGGCTTCAGGTCGCGATGAATGACTCCGTGGGAGTGTATGTATTCGAGAGCTTCGCAAATACCTATCGCAATGCGGCTGGCCCGTTCCGCTGGGAGTTTGCCTTTGTCGGTCATGATCTGCCGAAGCAGCCGGCCGTCAACCCACTCCATCACCATGTAGACCTGGCTGCGATCACTGTCGGTGAACACTTTCATGACGCCAGGATGGTCCATCTTACTGCCGATGTCCTCCTCACGCCGGAAGCGGTCGTAGAGCATCGGGTCCGACTCCATTTCGGGATGAGGGACCTTGATGGCAACGATGTTCCCCGTATTGAGGTCGGTGCCGCGAAAGATCGATGCCATGCCGCTGCGCGCCACTGCGCCATCGATGCGGTAATGGTCGAGTTGATCGCCACTGCGAATCTCAGTCATCCTTCGAGCCGATCAGCGGCAGCGCCGCGTGTAGAAGTATCTTGCACTATTCAGCGCAACTTGAAGAGGCGTCCACGATACATGCCGACGCGCTCCACAGAAGTAACGCGTATGAGTTGAACACTGACATTATCACTTCCATCCCGTTGGTTTGCCAGTTCCACGAGGCTTCTTGCCGCATCCTGTAAAGGCATGTGATTTACTATTTCTGCCATATCCGGCGGCATCACGGTCCTGTGCATGCCATCGGAACAGAGTAACAGGACATCCCCGGCAAGAAGAAGGTGCTCGCTGACATCAATATTGACGAAAAGTTCAACCCCGAGACAGCGACTGAGGATGTGGCTGGTGGCAGCGCGGGAGGCCTGACGCGCGGAGAGAATGCCTATGTGCATCTGTTCATTCGCGACGGTATGGTCGCGGGTAAGCGGGGTGGCCTGGCGACGACGAATGAGATAGCAGCGCGAGTCTCCCGCATGCGCCACCGTGACGCGATCGAAGCGGAAGATGCATCCGACGATCGTAGTGGCGATGATGGCTGAATTCGCCCCTCGGCCAGAACCTTCCTCATACACGCGCTGATTCGCCGCTTGCATCAGCTTAGGCAACAGGACGTTGGGCATCTCATTCAACGGAGCACTGCTGAAATCCGCCACCAGGCTGGCAATTGCCGTCGCGGAGGCTACTTCTCCGCGATCCTGGCCGCCCACGCCATCGGCGAGCGCGAAGAGCCAGCCGCGTGCCTGTGCATCCGATTCCGAAGTCGGCACAAAATGACCCACGCAATCTTCGTTATGCTCGCGCGCAGGACCTGGGTCCGAAAACTCAGCAAACTCCAAATTCAACATAGGGCCGCTTGTTAGTTGTGGCGCTGGTGCAACTCCCACAATCGTATAACGCGGTGCAAACATGGTTGACGGCGCGGACCCGGATAGATCCGCGCCGTTGAATGAGCCGGGTTAAGAAGCGGTCTGTCGGCTCGTGATCAGGGTTGTCTTCCCAGCGCGTTTGCTGGTTCTTAGAAAGAAAACACCCCCGTAGACTGCCCACACGATCGCAATCCCGAGGGCGAGCAAGGGTTCCATTTTGGTGCCATATCCCATAAACGGCCCGATGATATAGAAGGCCATGCAGGCCAGATTGGCGACGAGACCGAAGAGTGGGATGATCATGTGCCGCAAGAAGCTGAACTTCGGGTGACGATGATACGCGATGATGCACGTCACGCAACTGAGCATATAGAGCAGGAAGGTGCCGAAGTTGGAAGCCAGAGTGATTGTGAGCAGCGAATTGGGCATCGACGCGAGCTTGTCGTGAGAAAAGTAGAGTGCGCTGGAGAAGACTCCCTGCGGAAGTGCGGCGATAGTAGCGTCCGAAGGAGCACCAGCATCACCGAACAACAAGATAACGGCGAAGCACCCGACAACCGCAGAGATGATCCCCATGGTCCAAAGCGCGCGATGCGGGGTGAGTGACTTGTGGTGGAGTCTGCCGAAATGTCCGGGAATCTCGTCGTCCTTGCCCATGGCGTAGGTCACGCGGGCGCCAGTATTCATGCAGGAGAGCGTTGTGCCAATGAGGGCGAGGAAGACCGTGAAGGCCTCAAATAGCATGAAGGTGCGGCCATGTCCCGCCCCAAAAAGAGCGGTGCCAACCACGATCATCATGTCGCCAATAGGCGCAGCAGAACCAGTGGCATTCTGCAGCGTATATCCGCTATTGAGAAAGTAATTGGCACAGAAATATTCGATGAGATAGCAGAATGCTCCCTGCACCAAAAGGGACGTAATGACGGCAATTGGCACGTCGCGTTTTGCATTTCTGGCTTCACCGCCCATGGCAGTGACCGATTCAAATCCCACAAGGATCAAAATGGCGACCGTTGCCTGGACGAGCGCCCATCCAACGTTATGGATGCTTACAACCGATTTTGCGTTGGGATGGGTGAGGAAAGCACCGGAAGCATCCTTGGTGGGATAGGTAACGGTGTAGGGTACCGGCTTACCTGCGGCATCGAGTTTAGGCTGGGGAATGCCGGCCGCATCGCGGACCACAGTGTCGGTGGAGACTCCGTTTGCGACGACAGGGGTGGTGGCAAATTCATAGGTATAGGCATCGCCGGAAGCCGGATCGAACTGAAGGCCGCCGGTACCGGCAGGATGATTCACACGGTAACCGAGCGCCATCACCGAGAAAACAATGAGTGCCGTGATCTGAATGATATTGATGGCGATATTGATCGAGGTCGATCCATTCACACCGCGATTTGCAATATAGGCGATGACGAAGGAGAAGACGACCGCGACTACCATCATGAAGATTGGTCCGGGATTGGATGCGCTCATGAGGCCCGGCTTGAGAGTGCCGACCAGATAGCCGCAGATGATGCCCATGGTAGCGCACATGACGCCTGGGTAGATCCAATAGTAAAGGTGAGAACCCCAGCCGATGATGAACTTTGCCAGCCTCGCGTATGGCCACGCGACATGATGGTTCAGAAAGGACTGTTCCGCGAAGTAGTAGGAACTACCGGTCCCCGGATAGAGCTTCGCCATCTCTGCGTAACAGACCGCAGTGGCAAGACACAGAAGCAACGCGAAAACAATACCGATCCACATGGAAGGACCGGTGACGCCGGTGCTGGCCTGGATGTAGAAGGTGAGCCATAGGAATGCGCCGGGAGCAATCAGCGCCATGGCATTCATAGTGAGGCCGGTGAGGCCGAGGCTTTGTTGCATCTGGGGTGCTGGATTCTCCGCCATTATCTATCTCCTATTTCGATGACCCTTTTGGGGGAAGGACTGCAGCGAATGCGGAGCGGATAGGCCCCTCGGTCAGGATCGTTAACCGTGCACGATGCACAATGTTAGCCCGGAGACTATGGGGCCCCCGTTGCTATTAGTTTTATTAATAGGAGCTATCACGCGAACGTCGGGTGGGAGATTTACAGAGGGTTAACACTAACATTCTTCTGCATTAGCGCGAGGCGATAGAGCATCGCCGCAGAAGTGAAAGTGGACTTCGAGCGAGTGATGGAGGGCCACCCTTGAGGTGGCCCTCCATCGCTCTTTTGAGCAACACAGCTAGTTAAA
Organism: uncultured Acidobacteriaceae bacterium; assembly: GCA_963849505.1. Lineage (GTDB taxonomy): Bacteria > Acidobacteriota > Terriglobia > Terriglobales > Acidobacteriaceae > JANXZS01. The sequence continues at coordinate 62,849 of CAWKHY010000009.1, forward strand.
AATCACGCCGACTGTATCGTTCGAAGTCCCGATTGTCACGGTGCACACATTTGGATTTTCGCTGGTTGTCGCACAGTTGTTAGACCAGCCGCCGAAGATGGATCCCTGATTGGGAATTGCTTGCAGCGTGATGACGGTGCCGACCGGGAAATTGCCGAGACACACAGGAATGGGTACCGCGCCCGCAACTGAATCGCAGCTTATGGGAAGCGTGAGACTGGAGACGGTTCCAGCACCCTGACCCACCTTGTATACCGAGAGTGTCGGTAGAGTGACTGTGCCGATAGGGCCTTTAAGGCTAAAGGCCGCTGAGGCACTGATGGTGCCGGTGATGGGGTCGGTATAGCTCGCTGTGATCGCGGTGGCGCCATTTTCAATTGCACTGGTTACGACCGTAGCCAATCCATACGAGTTGATCGTGGCAACCTGAACATCGCTCGATGCCCATGTCACCTTGTTCGTCATATCCTCGGTAAACGGCAAGGTGCTGTAGGTCCCGATTGCGACAAACTGCCCAGTTTCGCCTACGCTGCTTGCAGCTTGCGAATCGGGAATGATGGCGAGTGCGGTGAGCGCGCGGGTCAAGGGCAGTGTCGCATTCACTGTCAATATCGCAGACCCGGTAACGACATTATTTGCGTTGTTCTGGTCTGTGTAGCTGGCCGTGAGCGTGGTCATGCCGCTGTGGACGGCCGTTGCGACGCCGGTCTGGCTGGTTATCGTGGCCACGGTTGGATCGCTCGAGGTCCAGTTGACCAGATCTGTCAGATCCTGCGTAGTTGGAGTACCCCCGGCGAAGCTGCCGATGGCAGTAAAGTGTGCATTTTCGCCCAGACTGCTTAAGGATTGCACTCCGGGCGTGATAGCAATGCTGGTCAGGGTTCGCGAACCGTTACTGGCGCCCACTCCGGTGACGATCACGGTTGCCGTCGAGGTGACCACGGCATGGCTCACGGGTGCAGTGGCGATTGCTGTGATTGTCGTGGTGCCGTCGCCCACGGCCGTGGCGAGGCCAGACGCGCTGATGCTCGCCACACCGATATTACTTGAGGTCCAGGTGACGAGCCGAGTCAGATCCTGTGCGGGCGCGCCTCCTGAATAACTACCAATCGCTAGGAATTGTCCTGTTTGCCCAAAGACGGTAAGCGGTTGTGAGTTGGGGGTTATGAGAAGGGCGGTAAGGTCCTTCGCGGAACTTCCCGTTCCTGAACTACTTACAGTCACGGTTGCGGTCTGGGTGATGACGGCGCCGCTGGCCGCCTTGGCGATTGCGGTGACAGTGGTAGTGCCGTTGCCGATTGCGGTCGCGAGTCCTGAAGGCGTAATTGTGGCTACCGAGGGATCGCTCGAAGACCAGGTGACGGCATTGGTGAGGTCCACGGTGGCCGGTGTGCCACTACTGTAAGTTCCGATGGCGATGAATTGGCCTGTCTCTCCCAGATTGCCCAGCGTCTGGGTGGATGGGGTGATGGCGATTGAGCTTAAGTCCCGCGAGCCGCTACCCGTGCCCGCGCCCGAGACGGTCGCCGTAGCGGTCGAGGTGATGATGGCGCCGGTAGCGTTGGTGGCACTGGCGGTGATTGTCGTCGTGCCGTTACCGACTGCGGTGGCGAGCCCTGAGTTGCTGATGGTTGCGACACCAACATTGCTGGATGACCATGCAACCAGATTCGTCATGTCTACCGTCGCGGGCGCACCGCCCGTAAAGGTGCCAATCGCCGAAAATTGTCCGGTCTGCCCGGTGTCAGTAAGCGTTTGCGTGCCCGGGGTGATTGCGATGGAGGTTAGCAATCGCGTGCCCGTGCCGGTGCCGATGCCACTGACGACTATGCTCGACGTGCCCACCTCCGTGCCCAGACCGCCAGACTGGCTCGCGGTAATTACGGTAGTGCCGTCGCCAACGGCGGTGGCGAGCCCAGCGGCATCAATGGTTGCCACGGTCGGAACACTTGACGCCCATGCGACGGTCGCGGTGACGTCTTTGGTCGTCTGTTGGCGACTGTAGGAACCGAATTGCGCGGTCGCTATGAACTGCACCTGCTGTCCCTTGCTCGTCAGAGTGGTCGACCCGGTTCCCGGGGTCACTGTAATCGTGTTGAGGGGGTGCTCACCACATGCCGTTGTTAGCAGCGGCAGCATAATTATCAGGGCGATGCATGAAACAGCAGAAATCCGCCCCAGAGGATTGCAAGGTGCAATTTGCGAAGCTGCGATCATCAGTCTCTCCGGTGTCGACTCTCCCTGCGGCCTGAAGACTGCAACTCGCCGCGGTGCTTCGGCTCGGCAAAGAGATCGCTAAGAGACTTATCGGCCCGGAGAAGAAAAACTGTAATCGCGGTGGATGGCGGGCATTCAGCCAAGGCGCTGCCTGGCTGCTCAATAGCTTACCGCGAACCGGCCGGCTGGATTTGCGAGCGGGCTCGCTGGATCGCGTGCCGATATGCCTGAAATTAATGGCTTGGGAGTAGAGAGAAGTGCCGACAGTCTTCGTGAGACTCGCTATTTGATACTCGCCTCGAGAGAGGTGCCGAGCTAGTGAGCTGTGATGTTACTGCGCAAGACAACAACCTACAAGTCGGCTATCCGCGACCAAGCCGAGCAGCCCACTGCCGCTCCACAGGATAGAGCTTGTGCTCGAGCGTTGCTCCCAGCAGGAACGGCACAACGATCGCCCCGATAACACCCATCCAATCCACGATCGCTCCAAACATGCTTGCCCCCTGATCTGGTCCTTGTGACCACCTGAAATATGGAACCTCACCCCGCCTGACCACTGCACTTCAAAGCGACGGAGCATTGTGAAAGAATGCGCTCAAACGTAACAAAATGCACCAAAAATGTTGCTGCCTTCGCAGGTCGTACCAAAACAGCCACATACGACCGTTGGATCCATCTACGATGGCCGCTGCTCAACTCCCTGCGACCGAAGCTTGAGCGCTTTTTCCGGGCACATGTGACCCAGTTCGATCTCCGCCAACTCAGCTTCTGTGGGGATGGCGAAGCCCACGGTCATAAAGCAATACAAGCAACGAGTGTTGAACGTCCCGTTTTCGTTCTGCGTACGGCTGTACATCCGACTGATGCTAAGTAGCGTGCGCCTCTCTCGATGTGACGTAAATCACACCTTAGGGTGATTAGACGATGCGTGTTCCGATCGGATAGCGCTCAGCAACAAGGGGGTCAGAAACCGACTCGGCCTTTGCGAATGAGTTCTGAGAAATCCGGCGACTGGTCGGCGGCCTTGGCTGCGGGATTGATCCAGGCCTGTTCCTTGAGAGCAGGGAACGACAAGCCTCCGGTGACCAGCTTGCCCCGGCTGTACTGCAGCTCGTCGATCTTTCCGTTCAGGATGATGCGCCAGTTCCAGTCTTTTCTCTCGAGGTTTGCCTGCTGATAGATGACCGTAGTGCAGTTAGTCGTGAGCACGTTGTACCATCGCGGCTTGTTGCGCAACTGGTTGATGGTGGTGACGTAATCCATAAGCAGGGCTCGCGCGTCTGCCGGGCTGACTGTAAAGCGATAGAGATAGAGATTTTCCCCAACTCGATAGTTGGTCCGCAGACGGACTACGTCCCGTTCATCGGAGGGGATAACGATGAGGGTGTACTGGCGAAAGAAGCCTTCGATGGCGGAGTAGCTTTGGCCCTGCATCTTGCGCGTCTCAACCGACATGGGCAGATGTCCGCCGGGCCCGAAGTCAAAACTGAGGATGGGGTGAGCGATCCACGGCGAGCCCCAGTTATCCAGGAAGAAGTCGATTCCGCGCAGTTGTGCGAGGTCGTAGGTGCGCGTCTCCCACTTGCAGGTGTAGTCAAACTCCGCGCGATAATCGCAGTTGCGAACATTGTGGAGAGTAAGGGAGTCTCCGTTGACCTCTCCCCAGGCAATCTGGGAGACATCTGCCAGCCAGGGTCGGTCGGTCGGTGGCTTGATTGAGAGCCACCAGGATGTTACCGCGGCGAAGCAAACTGCCCAGGCAAGCCACTTCCTGGCGCCTCCGCGCACGATGAAGAGGATGGCCAACAGCAAGATTACATAGCCGACCGCCAAGGGAAGCTTCAGCGCATGCGACGGGAAATCAAAGTAGATTGCGGCTGCAGCCCACAGGCTCGCAAGGCCCACAACGAGCCACGCCAGGGACGCGAAAGTAAAGCGGAGGACTCGCACGAGCGCCGAGTTTTCGTGTGGTTGTCTTGCGGTTACAGGCATCGTAAAAGTGTAGAGGATTGCGAACCGTGGGTCTAGAAGATTGGGAGATCGAGCGTCGCTACCGCCCGTACAGTGTGTTCAGCGATGCGCGAGCCCGGCGCGCCGCGAACTCTTTCTATTGTCATTGCCACCTCAATGCGCTATAACGGCCGCTGCTGGAAAAAGTATCTCATTTGGAATTTGGATTTAAGACATGCAAAGAATTGCCTTTCAACTAACGTTACGCGAGGGCGCGGAGGAAGCATACGATGCTTCTCACCAAGCAGTGTGGCCGGAGATGCTCGAGTTGCTTACGCGGGCCGGCATTCGCGAGTACTCGATCTTCCGACGCGACCGCCTGCTTGTGCTCTATATGCATGTCGAGGACTTCGAGCAATCCTGGAGCATCGTCGAGAGCGATCCGATCAACACCCGCTGGCAAGCCGCCATGGCTCCTTACTTCGAACCTGCATCAGGACTGCTCGCGGGTGAGCGTTTTCGCATGATGCGCGAGGTCTTCTATCTCGCCTAGTCCCTTCCTCTATTGCGACGGACCGATGGAAACACGGGGTGTGACTGCAAATGCAACCTGAGACTGAATTGCGCGTCGGGCTTTGTGCTATTGGACTCGAAGCATATTGGCCGCAGTTTCCTGGATTAAGGGCCCAGTTGGAGGGCTTCGTCCGCCACGTTGGGGAGCGGTTGACCAGGCCCGGGGTCAAGCTGATCGACCTTGGATTGGTTGACTCGCCTGCGCGCGCCCAGGAGGCAGGCAGACAATGTCGCCGGTCAGATATCGACATCCTGTTTCTCTATGTGACGACATATGCCTCTGTCGAACACCGTCCTTCCCGCTGGTGCAGAGGGCAGGGGTACCGGTAATCGTCCTGAACCTGCAGCCCAAGGCCGCGATCGATTATGAGTCGTTCAATCGATCGCCAAACCGCACCGCAATGACGGAGAGTTGGCTGGCTTTTTGTTCCGCGTGCCCGGTACCGGAGATCGCAAATGTGCTGATGAGGGCCAAGATTCCTTTTCACCAAGTCACTGGGTTCCTCGACGACGAGGATACCTGGGCAGAATTGGATGGGTGGCTCGAAGCCGCATTTGTCAAAGCGACATTATCAAACGGTCGGCTCGGCTTAATGGGGCATTATTACAGCGGAATGCTGGACGTGATGACGGACGTGACACAAGTCTCGATCACATTTGGCACGCATGTGGAATTGCTGGAGGTGGACGACCTGAGCGCAATGCGGGACACCGTGGGGGAAGAGGCAGTCGCAAAGCGAGTGCGTGATTTTCACGAGCAGCTTGCGGTGCAACCAGACTGCAGCCAACAGGAACTGGAGCGGGCCGCGCGCACCTCCGTCGCACTCGACGAATTCGTGAGCCGGCATGACCTGCAAATGCTTGCTTACTACTATGAGGGCGCCGGCAATGCCGCAAACGAAGACACCATCAGTTCAGTCATTCTCGGGACATCTCTGCTCACTGGTCGTCACATACCAGTGGCGGGTGAGTATGAAGTGAAGAACGTACTGGCGATGAAGATCATGGACAGCCTGGGTGCGGGCGGCTCCTTTACGGAGTACTATGCGGTCGACTTTAATGACGATGTTGTGCTGATGGGTCACGATGGCCCGGGCCACCCTGGAATTGCCCAGGGAAAGACCAAGGTGCGTCCACTTGACGTTTACCACGGAAAGATTGGTCAGGGGCTTTCTGTGGAGATGTCTCTTCGTTACGGACCTGTAACGCTCCTCTCGGTCGTAGAGGATCCGGCGAGCGGATTCAGGCTGCTGGCCGCTGAGGGCGTGTGTGAAGCTGGTCCAACGCTCGCCATAGCAAACACCAACAGCCGTTTCCGATTTCCGGTGGGAGCGAGGCGGTTTATCGAGGGCTGGAACGCACAAGGCCCAGCGCACCATTGCGCCATAGGGGTGGGCCACGTGGCAGGGCAGATTGAAAAGGTCGCGCGGCTTATTGGCATTCCCTTTCACATGGTCTGCTGACGTACGCCCCCGGTTTACGCAATTACAACAAGTGTCCTGCAACTCCCTCTTCTCTGACCAGAGAACTTCCTGCGGCCAGTGGTTCGAACAATTGCGATGACGTTGCGGATTTTTCGCTAACGTGCTGCCTGCTTGTGCCCGATGAACGGAGGGGGAATCGTGAAGAATGCAGCTGGCCCTTCAGCCTCGATGGTCCGCACTCGGAGCCGTTGGCCTTCTAGCTATTGCGATAGCTGGCCTGAATGGTTGTCAAAATATCGCGTCAATCGCGTTGACTCCGTCTTCGCCGATGCCGCCAATTATTGAGCCGTCTTCAGGTACGTATTCAGTGGGGCAGAGAATCATTCTTAGTAGTCCCCTTGCGGGCGCGGCGCTGCACTATACGACCGATGGGAGCGCCCCAACTTCAAATTCGCAAGTTTATAGTGGGCCGCTTGTACTCTCAGGAGCGGAAACTGTGCGCGTCATCGCTATCGCTGACGGAGTTGCCAGTTCGATCGCCGCAGCACACTTTGCGGTGGGCCCGTTGCATCTGGTCTTCAGCACGCAGCCGTCGGCTGTTTCGCTGGGCGTGGCATTCAACCCTGCACCCGCGGTCAGTATCGCCGACGTCTCAGGAAATGTAGTCGAGACCCCAAACTACCCCATCACTCTAAATCTTGGCGCCCATCCCGGCAGCGCCACACTGGCGGGAGACACAACGATCGAGTCGGTCCAGGGGATGGCAACATTTGTCGGCCTGGCGATGAATTCGGCAGGAAGTGGCTACACATTAGTCGCCACAAGTCCCGGTGTAGACGAATCCGAGAGCACGCCATTCGTTGTCTCTCAGGCGGCGGTCGGCGGGGTTGCGAATACGATTCCGGCTTCCCTCTTCGGGTTGACGGTACTCGACTTTGAGAATGTTTCACCCGCAATACCTTTTGGAACAACACGCTCCTGGGACGCTCATCCGGCGCTGTCCTGGTCCGAGATGAACCCTTCCACGGGAGTCTACAACTTCGACTCGCTGGATGACTTTATTGCGCGTAACCAGGCGCGGGGCGCCGAGATCATCTACACGTTTGGGCGAACGCCGCAATGGGCATCCTCGCAACCGTATGCGGTGGGTCCCTATGGCCCCGGTCAATGTGCGCCACCATCCGATCTCACCACCTGGGACAAATTTGTCGGCGCTGTCGTGACGCATGCGGCGGGCAGAATCCGGTATTGGGAGCTTTGGAATGAGCCGAATGATCCGGAGTTCTACTGCGGGGATATGCCAAGCATGGTCGCAATGGCTCAACACGCTTCAAAGATCATTAGGGATATCGATCCTTCCGCATACATTTTGTCGCCGCCGGTAACGTCCACATCCGGGCCTGCGTGGCTGCAATCATTCCTGTCCAGCGAGGGCAGCCCCAATGTAGACATCGTTGCCTTTCATGGATACTGGGGTACTGACGCTGAGGACATCGTGAGCGTCATTGGCAGCTACAAAAACCTGATGGCAAAAAATGGACTGTCGGCGAAGCCACTGTGGGATACAGAGTCAAGCTGGGCCGGGGATGGAAACCTTGGCACGCCTGGACCTTCGCAACAGGTCGGGTTTGTTGCCGAGGACTACCTTCTGCATTGGTCGGAGGGAGTTCCCCGCTTTGTTTGGTACGCCTATGACGGTGGCGCCACCTGGGGTGAGCTTTGGGATCCGATCAGTGGTGCGTCGCCGGCTGCTTACTCTTATGGGGAAATCTACCGATGGTTGGTGGGCGCTACGCTTACAACGCCATGCTCTGAGGCTTCGACTGGTGTCTGGATCTGTGGCCTATCTCGTCCAGGTGCTTATATGGCCGAAGCTATTTGGGACTCAAAGGCGGAACAAGTCGTCAAAGTGCCCGACCAGTATGTCGAGTATCGCGATCTGGCCGGAATCGTCCATCGCATAGACAATCGTTCGGTCATGGTCGGCGCACAGCCTATCCTTTTGGAGACTTCCTCGCTTCCCTGACATGAACATTCAGGATCGTTCCAAGTTGACAACTAAGTGGTTCCATAAGTTACGTGCTTGTTGATGCTCTTAATATTACCCATCTACTTACAAAGCGGATTAACTCCTCTAAAACTGCATGGTGTGAGGGATGAAAGACATGTCATTGGCAACCAGAAAGCGGCCATCAATGCATGATCGTCTGCAACTTTCGGGTTGCTCCTCGGGTTTGCGACGAGAATTCCTTTGTAATGGCCTGAATTGGCGCATAAACTATGCGCAAACGTAACCATATAGTCGTTACCGTTGTGCCGAGGCGCTGAGTGGGACTAGTGTGTCCTTTTTGATATTGGCGCCACAGATTTTGTGCTCACGGAATACATGCTGCTTGCAGGACTGAAGTACGTGCGACTTTTGGTGGGGCGTGTGCGCTGATTCTCGGGCTTGTTTGCGTTTGACTTCGTCGATCCAAAACTATAAGGAGTGTCACGACGAGTTAAATTATCCGGCGGGTTGGCCTTCATGCTTGTAAGGGGCCCGGATGAAGCAGGTAACTCGAGATAAGTTTGTAGAATTTGGTAAGTGTGTCGACATTGTAGTATGCGAAGCTAGTCTGCTCTTGACGTTTGCTCTGCTTTGTATTCCAGCAAGAGAAACAGATCGTACTCTCCTCGCTTCTTTTCATCATCTACCATTCGTCGTCGTTTTAGGACTGAGCTGGCACTTCTCCCTTCTTACATCGGGCGCTTACAAATCCTATCGAGCTTGCAGCTTGGCGAGAGAGGCGCTCGCACTGGCTCGTGGCACCACGCTGGCATCCATTTGGTCTTTCGTCTGGCTTACAATTGGCGGCTGGAATGCTGCCGTCGAACCGCATTCGCTGTTGTCTCAGGTAGCTCTCTTCTGGGTGCTTACATTCTGCGGACTGAGCTTCAGCAGAGCATGTGCGCACCTGTTACTGCAGACTTTACGTCGCAGAGGTCGAAACCTTCGCTGCGTTCTGGTTGTAGGCACATGCCGCCGGGCGATCGCGCTGGCTGAGCAGTTGGAAGATAACATCAATTTTGGCTATCGCATCAAGGGCTTCGTCGACAATCGTTGGGAGTTTGAAGCTGCGCCACAGCGGTATCATCAAAGGCTTCTTGGTAGCCTGACTGACCTTTCAACACTGCTGCGCGAACTAGTAGTTGATGAGGTCATCATAGGCATGCCGATCGCCCTAAACGATCCGCGCCTTCACAACATAGTCGACAGTTGTCGAGTGCAGGGCATTCCTGTTCGCTATGACGCCAATGCCCGTGAGTCTGATAACCGGAGCATTGTGAGCCGCTACCCGCAGATGCGTCTGGTCACCTTATACGACAGGAGATCCAGCGACTTCACTACAGCAGTCAAGCGTGTAGTCGATGTGCTGATCTCTTCCCTTTTCCTCGTGATCTTGCTGCCGCTATTTGGTCTGATCACTGTAGCGATCAAGATTTCGTCGAGGGGCTCTGTCATCTTTGCCCAGGAACGTGTTGGGTTGGGTAAGCGGCCCTTCCGCATGTTCAAGTTCAGGACAATGGTGGCAGATGCCGAATCACTGCTGGCCATCGTGGAGCAGCTGAATCAATCGAAAGGCCCCACGTTTAAGCTTATGAACGATCCACGAATCACGCGTGTGGGCGCATTCCTGCGCAAGACAAGCCTGGATGAATTACCGCAACTATTCAATGTGTTTCTCGGCGAAATGAGCCTGGTAGGACCTCGTCCCTTGCCGATGCGAGACTACCTGGGCTTCTGCGAGGACTGGCACCGTCGACGCTTCAGCGTGAAGCCCGGAATCACTTGCTTGTGGCAAGTCAATGGGCGCAGCGCAATCAGTTTTGAGCGCTGGATGGAGATGGACATGGACTACATCGATCGCTGGTCCCTCTGGCTTGACTTCAAGATACTGCTTTGCACCATCCCCGCTGTGCTACGCGGCGCCGGAGCCATGTGACGCACACCTCCCTGGAAGTGAAGGCCTGCGAAGAGACGGGCCAAATGACATGCTTATGACTCGAAACAGTGATTTTCGAAGTTTGCTGCTTGCCGCGCGGCGCCGACGCTGGGTGATGATGATCGTCTTCCTCGCGGTTTTCGTTGTGTCGATGCTCGTCTCCTTAATGCTGCCTCCCCGATTTAGCTCGTCGATGAAGATTTTGATTCGCACTGCCCCTTCCGACCTGGTGGCGGCACCGGAGCGAGCTGACAATGGCACGCTTGGCCGAGTGAGCGAGGCAGAGGTCAACTCAGAAGTGGAGTTATTGACGAGCTATGGACTCATACGCTCGGTAGTTGTGAAATGCAAACTGGATCAAGCTGAGTTTTTCTTTCGTCAGGATGACGAAACTGCGATTGACCATGCCGTTCGCAGGTTGAGCAAATCTTTGCAGGTCACACCGATCCGAAGAGCCAACATAATAGAGGTCGAGTACACCGGGAAGAGCGCGGCTTTGGCTGCATCCGTTCTTCGCGCCATCTCTGAAGGTTACCTGGAGGCACATCTTCGAGCGCAGAGCACGCCCGGAGCCTATCGTTTCTTCTCTGACCAGGCGATGCACTACCAGGAGCAACTTCGGCAGGCCCAGGACCAACTGGCGGTATTCAGCCGTCGGGAAAACGCGTCAAATCTCGAGCAGCAACGAACTCTGCTAACGCAGAGCGTTGCGGACCAGAAGTATTCGCTTCAACAAACTGAAGCGGCGCGCGCACAGCTTCAGCAAGAGGTGTCTCAAGGCGAGGTGAGTACTAAGCGAATTGCCCAGCGTCTGGTCACTCAACGGAGGTCGATTCCAAATCAGTACTCAGTGGATCATCTTACGACCCTGTTGGCCGAGCTGAATAATCGCCGCGCTATGCAGATAAGCAAGTTTCGTGACGATGACGAGTTCATCAAGGAGACCGATTCTGAGATCGCGCAGACCAAGCGTGCTCTAGAGTTGGCTAACTCAGCCCTCGTATATGAGGAAGCAACTGACGTAAACCCTGTACTGGAGAATGTTCAGGCGGGCCTGGAAACCAGGCGAGTAGAACTGGCGGGCTTGCTAGCCAAAGAGGGCACCCTTCGCCAACAGATTAGTACAAATACTGCTCAGCTGAACCAGCTTACTGATATGGCCGGTGAATTTGATGCGTTGTCCCTCGCTGTCCAGCGCTTTCGTGAAAATTATAACGAGTATGCCAAACGGCGGGAGGAAGCGCGTGTCTCTGAGTTGCTGGATCAGAGCAAGATAACGAACGTTGTTGTCACCCAGCCGCCGACCGAATCAAGTATCCCAGCTCAATCCCACTTCTTCGTGAACCTTTTGCTGAGCTTCGTTCTCGCCAGTTGCTCCAGCATTATAGCTGCGCTGGTGTCTGAGCGCGCCGCTGTTGCAGCTCAGGAGCAACTCGTATGAGCCTTGGGTTACGGCTAGGTGGAACCGGCAAACTCGAGGAGATCGAGGACGCCTTGGAGATCGTGCCTGGAGAGGCCACTCCGATCCGATCTTCTGTCCATGCATCACGGATATTGACGCATCAAGGGTTATTGACATTGTTCGATCAGGCGTGCGTGAGCCTGACAAATTTCTCAACTGGCATTCTGATTGCGCGATATTGCGACAAGGAAGAACTGGGCCTCTACATGCTGGGCTACAGCGTCGTACTCTTCGCAGTTGCATTCCAGCAGATGTTGATCTCATCTCCCTACATACTGATCCGTCCTCGCTTGAGCGCGGAAGAAGCTGCGAGTTACACGGGTGGGGCATACCTGCAGCAGTTTGCCTTGGGAAGCGCACTGGCTGTGGCCTTGCTCGTGGCGACTTTGGGATTTCACATCGCTCACTCCCGGCTTTCGCTTGTAATGTTTGCTCTGTCCTTTTCTGCTCCGCTTCTTCTCTTCAAAGAAATGTTCCGCCGAGTATGCTTCGCTGAACTCGCAGTCTGGAAGGCGCTCATTGTCGACTTTGCCATCGGAGTAATTCAGGTCGCCATATTGTGGGCGCTGGCACGGGATCGACATCTCTCCGCACCCACAGGGATTTTTGCTGTCGGCGTCGCTTGCTCTGTGCTGGTCGTGAGTTGGTGGTTGGCCGCGCATGGGCGGATTCCTTTTCGGATAGAAGCAGCACGGTATGCCTTAAGCAAAAACTGGGCACTGGGACGTTGGATATTGGGCAGCCAGCTTCTGTGGGCATTCAGTCTGTATTCGTATCCGTGGCTGATCTCGAAGATGCACGGAGTTGCAGCGGCTGGAGTATGGGCCGCGTGCTTTGGCATCAATGCACTCGGAAACCCGCTCTTGCTGGGGCTTCAAAGCTACATTGAACCCAGAGTATCGCACGCCTTCGCGCTTGGCGGTATCGCGGCAATGCGCCGCCTTGTCTTGAACGCGACTGCCGTGCTCACGGGCGCGATGATGCTGTTCGCGATGGTGATCTTTTTTGGTGGCAATTGGATGGCTGTCCATCTGTATGGTCCTCAATACGCGGGCAACGGCTTGATCATCTTCATTCTCACGCTGAGCTTTGCTGCGGGTGCCGCCGGCTTTGCTTTCTCAGCCGGCTTTTTCGCTGCGGGTAGAGGGAATCTGGATTTGAGAATTAGTTGGGTCTATCCGGCGACACTGATTGCTTGTGGCCTTCCCCTGGTGTGGTCGTTCGGATTGATTGGCGGCGCTGCCAGCCTGCTTATTGCTCACTCGCTGGCGAGTACCCTGCGAGGGACGCAGTTCCTTCTCACCTTTCGAAAAGAGACTGACTCTTAAACCCGATGACCTCTAACGCACAATTCGCAGGCTTCAAAAGCTCAGCTTCCGGGCGATCGATGCCTTGGCTTCACATCGCATATCTGACTATTTGCTTTCTTCTCGCCGCGCATGATCCTCTGGCCTCGACCTGGGATGTCAACAGGCCATCCGAGGCATACGCGCTCACGGCAGGATCGGGATCAGTTGCACGCCAAATCTCATTCCTGATGTTGGCGCTGTATGCGATCGTTCACATTCCACTTTGGAGAAGTGACAAACTGCAGAGGCAGGGTGCAACTGGAGTTACCGTGTTGATGCTTTGTGCCTGGATTTTTCTGAGTGGAACATGGACAGACTCTTTCGCGGCTTCGGGAGCACGCTTGCTTGGATTGCTGACCCTGATACTTGTAGCGTCTGCAGTGTGCTTGCAATTCCGCCCGGAAACAATTGTGCGCTGGATCGGAAACTCAACAGTAACCTTCGCTGTCATAGGGGTCCTATGTGAATTAGCCCTCGGCACCTTCCGACCGTTCGCATCGGACTATCGCTTTTCGGGCACCCTCCACCCCAATGAGCAGGGAGTGAACTGCGCAATAGCCGCGATTGCAGTCTGGCATCTATGGTGGCGCAATCCACATGGACGGCGCTGGCTCGCCGCGCTCCTCATGGTAATCACACTCTTGCTGCTCACCAAGTCACGGACGGCGTGCTTCAGCGTCGTAGTTGCCGTGGGTTTCTTCAACGTGGCGTCGATTTCCAGTTTGCGAAAGCAGCTATTCATTGGGTGTGCCATCGGCGTGCTGGTGACAAGCGCAGCGTGGCTACAGTGGAATGGCGCAGTACAGATACAGAGCAGCGTACAGCTGGGGCGGGATGCCAGTCGAAGCGATACGCAGTCCCTGACGGGCCGCGTCCCGCTCTGGAACGAATTGATTGGTTTGGCAGCCAAACGCAGCGCTCTAGGCGACGGCTACGGCGGATTCTGGACGCCAGACAGGATCACTGATTTATCTGATGATCAGGGGTGGGGCGTATCGGCATCCCACTCGGCTTACATCGACATGCTTTTGGCGCTGGGCCCGGTCGGCGTTGCTCTGTATACAGTTTCCCTTTTGCTCGCAGTCTCCCGCGCTATCGTCGGCTATCGACGATCAGGAGACATTGTGTTTGGATTCTGCGGGACTTTACTGATATTCAGCCTGGTCAATGGTATTGCGGATTCCGGCTCCGTAAATGTGTCGTCTTTTCTCTGCTTCTCTTCAGTGCTATCGCTCTTTTGCCTTGGTTTCGTTCCACCATCTGGATGGGCGAAGCTACCACCGAATCCTCTTATTACAACAATGGAAGCCACTGGGTGGCGAGATGTAGTCGCGAGCCCCAAGGAAGCTTGTGCGTCAGGCGCAATCTCGGTGTCTTCCTGTATTCAGGAGCTATCCTAATGCGCGTCTTGCAACTCTATAACAATTACCAAAGCGGCGGCGGCGGAGAGACGCGGATCGTCGAGTTTATTGAGGCGTCGCTAATCAGCAGAGGGCACCAAGTAAAGACCTGCATCCGTGACAACAACTCGATCCAGTCCACGGTGTCGAAGATAAGAGCATTCGCCACCGGAAGCTATTCACCAGCCGCGAAGCGCGCTGTCGCAGAAATTATCCGCGACTGGAATCCCGACATCGCCCACGTGCATAACCTTTATCCGCTATTTTCGCCGTCGGTGCTTGATGCATGTTGCGAAGCTGGAGTGCCGGTCGTGATGAGCGTGCATAACTATGGCTTGACATGTCCCGCGGCCAGTCGTTTTCGAGATGGGCAAACCTGCGAACTCTGCCTGGGGGGTCATGAGTACCGATGCTTGCTGAATAACTGCAAGGCCTCCATCTTTAGCAGTGCTGGGTACGCCCTCCGACATGCAGTAGCTCGCAAGCATCATTTGTTCAGCGATCGAGTAAGTCTCTTTCTGGCCGTGAGTGAGTTTGTAAAGGAGAAGCTCATTGAGGCTGGCTACGATCCCGCGAAAATCGACGTGCTCGAGAATGGCACGCCGGTCCTGCCAGAAGATGATGCGTGCGGCGAGGGAGAGTATGTCGCTTACGTAGGAGGCATGAATGTCGAGAAAGGCGTTGAGACCCTGATAGGTGCAGCGAAGCTTTTGCCTCAGTGCGATTTTGTTTTTGTAGGTGAGGGACCAATGAGGGCACACTGGAACGCGACATCACCGAAGAACTGCTCATTTGTGGGAGGGCTGGATCGGGCAGGCGTTGAGAGAATCTATCGCAATGCGCGCTTTACAGTGGTGCCCAGTCTGTGGTGGGAGCCATTCGGGCTGGTTGTAATCGAGGCGATGAGTCACAGCCGCGCCGTTGTAGCAGCAGAATCGGGCGCCCTGTCCACCTTGATCAACCATGGTGAAGACGGACTTCTCTTTCCACCGGGCGATTGCCATGCACTGGCGGAAGCAGTCTTGAGCCTGTGGAATGACCCCGCGCGTGCAAGGGCTATGGGTGTCTGCGGTCGACAGAAGACACGACGATTTTTTAGCGAGGATGTTTTTGCAGACAGACTGATCGACCGCTATCGAAAAGCGATTGGCATTTCGGATGAACCAGAGCTTGATGTTTCCACTGATGCATCACTGGTCACACTTGGATCGCAATGATCCGGAACTATAGGAGATCTCAAATGCGTTCCATGCAGATCACGTTAATTGGCCTAGTATTCATGGCAAGTATATCGATGCATCCAGTGGCGGCCCAAGTGGCCAATGAAGCGAACGGAGAGTTACACGCTGCTCCCTATCGGCTCCAGATTGGGGACGCCGTGGAGATTCTTTACCGCTTTACACCCGAGTACAACCAGACGGTAGAGGTGCAGCCCGATGGCAATGCCGCGTTACAGCTAATTGGCACGATTCGGCTCGCGGGCCTGAGCCTTGAGGAAGCACATGGTGCGATATTTTCCAGAGCCTCGGCCAGACTAAGGAATCCCGAACTTTCGCTTGCTTTGAAGGAACTCGACAAGGCGCGCTTTACGGTTCTCGGCGAGGTCGGCGCGCCGGGCCGGTACGAACTGCACGGTCATATTACCGCGATAGAAGCGCTGGCTATGGCGGGGGGCTTTAAGACAACTTCTTCCCAAAGCAACGTGGTGCTTGTCCATCGCTTGAACTCTGAGTACGGCGAGGCCACGACCCTGGATCTCAGGAAGTTGCGTCGCCCTGGTGTCTCCACGGATTTCCCCCTGCTTCGAAACGGGGATGTTCTGGTTGTGTCGACAAGCAAGTTTGCCAAGGTAGAGCGAATCGTCCATTTGAGCAGTATTAGCCTTTACTATCCGCTGCCATAGAAACTCAAGAGGGATCCGTCGACTAGCTTGGCGACCATCTTTGTTGCCCAGATGCTGGGTCGTCTCCCCCGCATAGCCTAACTAGATTCCTGATTATAAGGAGGAAGTGAGCGAGCTAGAGGCGTGCGACAATGTAGAACAATTCCATATCTTCTTTGAGAGATGCAGTTTGTCACTCCCAAGTGTTGCCAACCTTTGCAAGAAGTCCCTTGTCTGGTCAGGAGCTGAGATGACGAGCAGATCGTATTGCAAGCTGTTGCCTCAACAACGAGCAACTCAATACTTCCTCGCTTCCTGTTTTTTGCTTTTTTGCCTTATTGGCGGTGGAACTCCAGCACGGGCCAGCGATGACGCGCCGGCCTGGATGCATGCGCTAAAGACAGTTCCATTGCCTACGCATGATGAGAATACTAACGCAGTGCTTCTCTATTCGGAGAGGAATGTGACTGTCATATCTGCAGACAAATTGGTGTTCCAGATTCGGCAGGCATATAAGGTTCTGCGCCCGGGCGGCCGCGAGTACGGAGACGTCAGGGTAACCTTCAATTCCAGCAGCAAAGTGACGGCACTTCACGGTTGGTGCATTCCGGCCGAGGGCAAAGACTTCGAGGTAAAGGACAAGGAGGCAATCGAGATAGCCGTTTCAGGTATCGATGGGAGTGATCTTGTCTCGGATGTGAGGGAGAAATATCTTCATATCCCCGCCGCCGGTCCAGGCAGCATAGTTGGATTTGAATACACCATCGAAGAACACCCCATGGTTCTGCAGGATGACTGGGCGGTTCAGAAGGAAATTCCATCGAAAGAGAGTCGATATTCTCTGCACCTGCCCGCCGGTTGGGAGTACAGGGCTTCGTGGATTAATCATGACGAGGTAAAGCCGCTAGAATCTGGCGCGAACCAGTGGCAGTGGACGCTGAGCGATTTGGCTGGGATCCGGCATGAAGAGAGAATGCCTCCCATGGAGGCTGTCGCTGCTCGGATGCTGGTCACTCTACTTCCGCCTGGCGGCGTAAAATCCCATGGCTTTCAGAACTGGCAGGAAATGGGCACTTGGTATACCAGCCTAGCGAGTGGGCGTCGCGATCCAACGCCAGAGATAAAGCAGAAGGCAAGTACTTTGGCCGCGTCGGCTAATACTCCTCTGGGCAAAATGAGAGCGATCGCGCAATTCGTCCAAGACGACATCCGCTATGTCGCCATTGAACTCGGCGTCGGGGGATTCCAACCTCATCCGGCATCCGACGTTTTTGTGCATCGCTATGGCGACTGTAAAGACAAGGCCACGTTAATGAGCGCCATGCTGCACGAGATCGGAATTGAGTCGTACTATGTCCTCATCAACACGGAGCGAGGAGGTGTCGGTCCAAAAACGCCGGTTGATCTCTATCGATTCAACCATGCCATCCTTGCAATACAGCTTCCGGAGAATTTGCACGATCCCTCCCTGGTGGCCGTCGTAGAGAATCCACAATTAGGCAGGCTACTGTACTTTGACCCAACCAACGAAATGGTGCCGTTTGGACAGATTGGCGGATATCTGCAAGCGAACTATGGTCTGCTAGTTGCTCCAACAAACGGAGAGCTTGTTCTCTTGCCCCGGCAACCGGCTTCAATGAACGGTGTTAATCGCACCGCGAAGGTGTCGCTGGATTCCGCAGGCAAGCTATCGGGCCAGGTTACAGAGGTCCGCGTTGGCGACCGTGCATCGTCGGAGCGCTTTCAACTGCGGACTGTATCCAGTTCTACTGAGCAAATAAAACCGATTGAAACGCTGCTTGCCGATTCTCTCGCGAACTCTCGCGTCACGCATGCCACGCTCACGAATTTGAAGAATATCTACCAACCCTTCAGTTTTGAGTTTGGATTTGAAGCGCCAGGCTACGCGAAGAGCGCCGGCGACCTGCTGCTGGTTCGACCGCGCGTGTTGGGCAGAAAATCCGATGGCCTGCTTGAGACCAAAGAGCCACGACTTTTCCCGATTGAGTTTTCAACACAGTTGCTGGACTCCGACACGTTCGAAATTACTGTGCCCGGCGGGTATCGAGTTGATGAGCTTCCACCCCCTGTCGATGCGGAGTACAGCTTCGCCAGCTACCACTCAAAGTCCGAGGTGAAAGATAACGTGATTCGCTATACTCGAACCTACGAACAGAAAGAGCTAAGTGTTCCGGCAGCTAAGTCAGAAGAGCTCAAGAAGTTTTATCGCACGATTGCAGCCGATGAGCGGAATACGGTGGTTCTTACGCCGATCGCCAAGTAGAGCATTCCTGGTCTGAGTGAGGGCGATTCAGTTGACTTGCGCATCCTGGTACTCGGGAATATGACATGGCGCGACCGGCGGGCTGATTTGTGAAGTTTGCAGATGGGCTCTGACATCCGCTAGACAACGGTTCAACATTGATCGCGGCAACTCTCTTAGAGTGCTGCGATACTGTCTGCGGAAAGTCCTCTTCGCTGATTGCCCGGAACAGAGGTAAGATGGAACACTCCTCCGAATTTGCAGAATCAAATCAGTCTCACGACGACACAATCGTGGCGGTTTCCACCCCACCCGGTCGAGGAGGCATTGGCATCGTGCGACTATCGGGCTCCGATGCTGTGAGGATCGCGCTCTCACTTGTGACACTGCGCAATCCGCTTGCGCATGCCCAAGTTCGCTATGGGGAAGTTCTTGATCCAGTAACGACGAATCAGCAATCCGGGAAGCAAGAGCGCCTCGACGAAGCTTTGGTGACGTGGTTTGCCGCACCAAACAGTTATACCGGCGAAGATCTCGTTGAGATCGCTGCCCATGGATCGCCAGTCATCCTGGATTTGATTGTGAGGCAGGCGATAATCGGAGGCGCCCGCTTCGCGGAACCCGGGGAGTTCACTCAGAGAGCCTTTCTCTCAAAGCGGATTGACTTGACGCAAGCGGAGGCGGTGCGCGACTTGATTGATGCGCAAACGCTATATCAAGCCCGGGTAGCAGCCCAG
Source organism: uncultured Acidobacteriaceae bacterium (assembly GCA_963849505.1). Lineage (GTDB taxonomy): Bacteria > Acidobacteriota > Terriglobia > Terriglobales > Acidobacteriaceae > JANXZS01. The sequence continues at coordinate 82,092 of CAWKHY010000009.1, forward strand.
CAATTGAGTGGCGCACTCTCCCGCCGCATCCGCCCTATCAAGAATGATTTGGTGACACTCATCGCGACGCTGGAAGCCGGCATAGACTTTGCCGAAGACGACGTGGATGTGATGGGCAACCAGGAAATTCTGCGACACATCAAGCAAATCAGAATGCCGCTCTCATTGATCGCCGCGTCCTTCGAGCAAGGCCGCATCGTGCACTCAGGGCTATCGATGGCGATTGTCGGTCTGCCAAATGCGGGGAAGTCTTCGCTTTTCAACCGCATTGCCGAACGAGAGCGTGCCATCGTGACAGCGAACCCCGGAACAACCAGAGATCTAGTCACGGAGCGAGTTTCCATAGGCGGCATTCCGCTGGAACTGATCGACACAGCAGGACTACGGGAAGCCAGCGATGAAGCGGAGTTCATCGGGATTCAAAAGACCCGCGAAGCATTGGCTGAGGCGGATTTAATCATGCTGGTAGTGGATGCAAGCGCGGCGCGAAAGTCTGAAGAGACAGACCTGGCGGAAATGATTGGCAGTCGTCCAGCTCTCATAGCTTGGAACAAGTGTGATCTGGTAGAGAAGAATGAAATTCCTGCGGCGCTGGCATCGCGAACAGTAGTGAGGACCTCGGCGAAGACCGGCGAAGGAATTGAAGAGTTGCGCCGGCAGATCCTCGCGGCAGTTGGAGCGGGCGGCGAGCCGCAAAGCGGATTACTCACAAACTTGCGGCAGCACAATTCGGTCAGTGACGCGCTCCAGGCGCTGGATACAGCAGAACTTGCCGTTGCTAACCGCACTCCGCATGAAATGCTGCTGCTGGATCTTTACGGAGCTCTACGCCAGCTTGACGCTCTTACTGGAGAGACTACGTCAGACGATATCCTCAATCTTATTTTTTCCACTTTCTGCATCGGAAAGTAAACCAACGTCCCGTACCGTCCCATGGAATGTCGAGCCGCCCATTATTAGATTGATTTTAATGGAGATTGACGCGCATAATGTCTCTCAGAGTCCCAGAACGGCGCAAAGGGTTCGGGACTCCAGCGGGTCTCCAGAGAGAAAAGTAGCCCAAAAAGGCTCTGGAGTCCCAAGGAGAGACCAAATGGAACTGACAGACGCCAAGATCAAAGCCCTTAAACCGATAACAGGCTCGCGGTATAGCAAGGCCGATGGAGATGGCCTAATGCTCGACATAACCCCTGCTGGAGTGAAGTCCTGGGTCTTCCGCTATCGGCTCAACGGCAAGCGCGAGAAGGTCGTCATTGGCCGTTACCCTGACGTGTCACTGAAGACCGCGCGTGATGAGCGAAAGAAGTTGGCGGGCCTAGTCCAGGCGGGCAAGTCTCCTGCAACGGAGAGGAAGCTGCAGAAGGCGGGACTCTCCAATGATCCCACCGTTAAGGAGTTCGGAGAGCGCTATTACACGGAGCAGGTTATCAAGAATTGGAAAGACCCTCTTCACGTCAGGCGCTATCTCGACAACGAGATTTTCCCGACGCTTGGAGAGAAGGCGCTCAAGGATGTCAACGCTCTGGATGTGCAAGCGCTGGTGTACCGCAAGCGCGACAAGGGCCATGTCTCTTCGGCCATTCAACTTCGCATGGTTATCAAGCAAATCTTTGACTATGCGATTGAAACGGGTCTGGTGCCGACAAACCCCGCCTCAATGGTCGCGACAAGGTACATCGGCAAGGCCCGCAAGCGCTCTCGCGTTCTGACGCCGAAAGAGATTCGCCTTTACCTTCGCACCATCTATCAATCCAATATCCGGCGGCAATTCAAGCTTGCTCTGCATATCATCCTGCTTACTCTCTCCCGCAAGTCTGAATTGTTGCTGGCGAAGTGGGAGCATGTGAACTTTGAAACTGGTGAATGGCTCGTTCCAGAAACAAACGCCAAGACCGCTAAGCCGCACATCGTTTACATGTCTACGCAAGTTGCCGACCTATTCCGTGAATTAAAGGCCCTTGCTGGCGATTCTGAGATGGTGCTACCGGGTCGGGGCAGCATCGCCAAGCCATTCGCCAAGAACTCGCTCAACAAGGCGCTAGAGGGCCTCACGTTCGACATGGACCCTCTCACCATTCACGATCTGCGAAGGACTGGCGCAACGCTGCTAACAGAGCGCGGATTCAATCGAGACGTTATCGAAAAAGCTTTGAGCCATGAGGCAACAGGGATTCGGGCCGTGTACATCGTTGCCGAGTTCGCAGAGCAGCGGAAGGAGATGCTCCAATGGTGGGGCGGTTACGTTGACAGCCTGATGAATGAGAACAACGTCATAGCGGGCAATTTCAAACGTGCATAGGAGACACAAAGCAATGCCTAAGATTCTCAGTTTTCCCGAGCCCAGCCTGGACGTAGACGGCGACTACCTAGTGAGGATTGCAGACGGACAGCGTGCCGCCGTCGCCCGGATCGCTCCGGGCTCACTCGTTATTGACCCAAACAGCGTAGAGCAGGTGGAACACCTGCTTCGTGCTCTGCCTATCAGCGCCCTGAAAAGGGCGGTGGCACTCGCGGACGCTGACTGATTGCAAGGCGGAGGCCGAAGGGCAATACCGTCTGTGCATGGTGGAGCTAAGAGACTTTAAGTCCAAGGGGCAGCACGCCCTCGGCTATGCAGACCCTTTGGTAGCTAAGCCAATCCTTAGGATCGCAAGTCTTTCGTGTCGGAAGGGGAGACTCTTCGCAAATTCGAAATGACGCATCCATCCCGACGATGCCAATAAAGTACTTTCCGCGATGCTCGATGAGGGCCTTTTCAATTAGCGGCAGCGCTTTGATAAGCGCTCTTCCGCGCGCCTCTCCCTTATGGTTGTTTTGCGTGAACGCAATCACGGTTGTTCTACCCAGCGATATCGCTGCCATATGTGGGAATGATTTGCGAAACGCAATATCACTCGTGACAACCACCCAACCACTTTTGCCGCACTCGTAGAAAATCAGAGGGTCGCGCTCCGTCTGCTGATACAAGTCATCGTGAACAGTAATCTCAAGGTCTGCTTGCCGTAACTGTAATGGCAAATAGTAGGACCCAAGGCTTCTGTCGATGAAATAGTGCGGCTTATGCTGCTTTCCTCTTCGGGAAGTACTTGATCGCTTCTTCGACGGCACGCCGACTCAAACGGTAGTCCTTAGCGAGATACGCTATTGATTCACCGCTACCTTTCCTCTTAGCGATAACTTCAGCTGCGATTCCTGTCCCCTTTATTACGGGTCTTCCTGATGCGTAATCGGGGTCAATTACGATGTACCCTCGGCCGCGTTCCCGATGTGTACGTAGTGGACTAAAGCGCGCTGGCATCATATTTGCGTCGAGTTCGATCCGCGCCAAGAATTTGTCCATGATCGTACGGAATCCCATCTGGCCGCCACGCGTCAGGTTTAGACGCTTGCCGACTTCCTTGATAACAACATCCCGCCCGAACAGGTAGAAATCTCTTCCGAGCAACGGGTATCGAGAATCCGGGTAATCGGCTTCCAGACGCTGAACGATGTCTCGAATATCAGACGGCCGAACGCCCCGAGCTTTCATCGACATTAGGACATGAGCAGAAGCGATGTCATAGAAGGAGAGGAGTTCTCTGGCAGCAGGCTTCAGTATCGGCTTGAAAAATCTGACGCTCGGCGGATGACCATAGGGCATTCCGACAAACCATGAACGCACAGTTGACTCGGGAAGGCCCAAGTAGGAGGATGCTTCGCTGAACAAATAGCGAGGCATCGCACGAGAGTCCATATTCCGTATATATGTTTCGGCAGTCAAGATGGTTGATGGCACGGCACGCACCCATGATACTCTTCATGTGGGAAAAACCAAACGATTAGGTGAACCACGGTACTTGTTGCCCTACGCTAGTAGCTCGGGTACCACTTAGTGCCGTCGCAGGCGAGGGTTGAGGGTCTCGGCTACTCGTGCTTGTGACTCCGTATGATGCCCTAACATTCTATTGAAGGCCCGATACCTTCTAGGGTAGCGTCCTCGCTTTCCGCTCAGCCCATATCCGTTCGGCCTCTTCCATGCTCATGCCATCAGGAATTATGCTGACGCGTACGAGTGGGCCGTCTTCACCATCTGTCCATTCGCCTATCTTTAAGTCTTCGATGCCGACGCCCATATCGAGAATCAGGTTAATCCTCTCCCGTCCCGCGCGTTGCTGCTGTAATTTCGCACGTGCTGCCCCTCTTGACTGCGGAGATCCCAGGGGGAATGCTTCGGGCTTAATTGTCCCTTCTGTTGCGCCTAGAGCCTGCCGTGAGCCTTTGTTAATCATGCCGAGACACCTCCCTGACTGTCGTTTGGTGTTGCGCCTAGTGCAGACTCGAACCAATGCGGCAAAGCGCCCGATTGGGCATATGCTTCCAGTTCTTGGGTGGTCATCCTGTCGAATAGCTCGCTCATCGTAACCGTCTCCCCTCGCTCAATCCATTCGCCCGCTGCGTTGATCTTTGCGTAAGCTTGGACGGCTGCGACCACGGCTGAAGCAGTCACGTCCACGTCACCAGCTTTTTCAATGATTCGCTCCAGAGCTGCCCGGACGTTGCGCTGGCGCTTCGGGAAGAGCCCAAGCGCGTGAGCGTGACGGTACACGCTGGCCCTGTCACCTAATCCGAACTCCTCAGCAATTGAAGCCGGACTCCGCCACGCGACAAACGCATTGTCAATTTCTTCGCACTGCTGGTGATTGCAGATTGAGCAGTTCCGCTGGTGCCTACCGATGCTTGCCGCAGCGCTCATAAATCCTCCTACAGAATCAGGCCATAGAAAACTATCGTGAGGTCAGCCGCCAGACTGCCTAATGCGTCGATGCCACTAGGAAGGGGGAGGTGTCACCACTCCCCCGAGGCACGCCAGTGACGAACAACGGGTATCTGCACCTATCGAAAACCAAAGCTTTCAGAGGAGGATGCGTACACTGGCGAGACAGCGCAACAATTTGCCAATTCTCCCGACTGGGGAGCTATTCAGGAGTGATGGCCAACGGAGAGGGCGTCGGTGAGTCGCTGGCGTGTTGTCCGCCGTATTGAGTGCCTCATACCAACACTGGCAACCCGTCAGGTCTTCATGGTAAAGGCGAAGATCGCATGTTGCCTTCACATAGCCCGCCGCATAGGTAAGTTTGGCACTGTCGTTCGATGCTTCGGCATCCGTTACGGCTTTTCTCATCAACCCCAAGAGTTCTTTCGCTGGAAAGTCACACATTCACCTTCTCCCTACGGCGGGAACAATGAGCATTGCATCGCCGATCGTTTTGAATTCGATAGTCATTGCCGCATGAGGCACGGCGGCCTTGGATCCGAAATAGACCCGCTTTACATTCTCGTCTTCTGTGTCCGGCGATATTGAACACTTCCACTCCCACCAGCTGTCTATTGCCGATGCTCCCCGTGGTTTCTTGTTGCCGGATTCAGAATCTTTCTTATCGTGATGAATGATGGCCAGGTCAACGTCCGTAGCTGCCTTGATGGAATCGAACCTCATCATTACCTGAGTCATGGCGGTATTACTGTTTTCGTCCGCTCCGTGAAGCACATTTAGAACGTCAAAGATGCAAAGCTCAATTTGCTCTTGCCGTATCCAGCGAATGATCTCTTCGAGATCGGAATCACTCTGGATTGAGAAGGCGCTCTTTTGCTCATAGGTATTGAATCTCATCCAAGCATCTAGGGAATCCACCGTAACGCGACGAGCCGCCGCGAACTGTGCCACACGGCGCTTCGTCATCCCGGGGCCATCTTCCCGGCTCACTACGGCGGTTCTGACACGACGCGAGATACACGGCTGCCCCAGCCACGATTGCTGCGATGCGAGGGCCACGGCTAGATCAAGAGCAATCATCGACTTCCCCGCTTTGGGGGCAGCGACAATCAGCCCCTTGCCGCCTCGATGGATAACTCCCGGCACAAGCCATTCCACTTCTGTTTGGCCCCTCATGATTTCGGAAGGGCAAACAAAGAAGGGCTTCACAGTTTTCGCCTCCTCAGGCGGCGCTTGCCAATGCGGCGTCGTCTTGATGAGTTCGATGAGGTCGGATGCAGTATGTTCTTTGAGGTAGTCGGAAACGTCCCCATGTACCGCGAGTCCGGGCAACTCCACCACCTTGACGCTATGTGCATAGCGAGAAACGGACATGGCAACTTCTGCTGCGTGGATCTTTCCGGGCTCATCGTTGTCGGGAAATATGCATGCTAACTTCCCAGCGAAGTAGGGAGCGTAGTCGTTTCTCCACTTACCCGGGCCAGCTCCGTCGAAGTTGCATGTTGCAGCAACAGCTGGGCTCGACCTACTATCCAGAGACTTCCAATCTAAGCCCTGTAGAGCGTCCGCATCCTTCTCTCCCTCGGCTACCATCACCACACGGGCCGTAACGAGCTCTGGGAGCCTGTAGAGAGGCTTGTTGATGCCTGTAAGGCGGTAATCCCATCCACCTTTGCCGTTAGGTGCGCGTTGGTTGAAGTTCTTTGGTTCATAGCGCAACTTCTGAAAGACAAGCTTTCCCGCCGCGTCTGTGTAATCGTACGTGGCCACCAGTGCACCCAGGTCGCGTTGCCCTTTGCGATTCGGCTCAAGTCCGCAAACCCTAGTGATTGAATCCCACCAGGATTGCAGGTCACCCTCAGGGAACATCTTGCGCTCAAAATCGAGGATGCCACCACCACCGCATCCTGCATGACACATCCAAACCGCGTCGCGTAGCTTGATTGCCATGCTGGCTGTTCGGTCCGGATGAAAAGGACAACGCACGCTCACAGACTCTCGCGCCGAAATATTCTCATCGGGAAGGCGATAGGCGAAGTACTTTCGGGACTGCTCGTAAGTGAATATCACTCGCAGTCCTCCTCGCGGATTTCCGCTGCTGCCCAGTCACCCGGATTGCTAGGGTCTCCCTGAGTCCATTCCTTCTTAGGCCTAACGGACAGTGCGTCATTGCGCGGGGCCTTGTTCTGCTCCCGCGATAGCCAATTAGCTACAAACCTCGCCATGCCCGACGTAGTCTTGCGGTTTTTGGGGTTCGCCTCAAGCCAAGCCACCATTGATCGTAGGCACTGCACCACGTCGATTGCTGGAAATAGCTCCTCCCAGCGTTCCACCTGGCCCCTTGTTACGGCGTAGAACTTCCGACCTACTGCAGGAAGCTGCATCACAGCTTCGGGCAATAGTTCTCTTTTCTGTGCTTCTGTATCTGCATTTGTATCTGCTTGTATGGAATCGGCTGGAATTCCACTTCTTTCCACACTTCCACACTGTGGAACGCTGGGAAGACCCGGCCCGTTTTCTGCCTTCCGTCGTTTATACTCGCGCCAATAGTCGCGGCGCTGGGACGGGTCATGGGCCGCCCGATGCTTGCCATGGTTGGTCAGCAGCCAGCCGCCGTCAATCTCCCGCAACCTGCGCCCCTCATGGTCTTTGGTGCGTGAGTATTTGTCTGGGCTTAGCAGCTTTAATAGGGCCTCCTCACACGCCTCCAGCGATACGCGTGCCCGGTTCGCAAGGCCCGGGATCGATCCCCAGACACAGCCAGAAGAGTCCGCCATGGCAAGCATTGTGATCCACACGATGCGCGTCGTGTCGGATTCCTGCCAGATCGTAGATTCCGTGATGCTGCTCGATAACTTGGTATATGTAAAGCTCAAGCTTTTCTTCCTCAAACTCGGTTGAAAGAAAGACAAATAGGCACGACAGCAGGACGCGGCCCTGGCGGGCTAGGCGACTATCTCACCGCTGCCCTTGGAGATTCGTGTAGATATCCACTCGTTAACGTCGGACTCAAGCCAGCCCACGGAACGAGCTCCAAGCGATCTCGGCGCGGGAAAATTGCCCGCGTTGATCTCGCGATAGATGCTGCTCCTCGATAGGGCAACAAGACTCTGGACTGCGGCCAGCCTCAAGAACTTTGCAGACATAGCTTCTCCTACCCACGTACAGTCGGGTTTTGGGTGTTCGTTACGAGTGAGACGGCACAAGAAAAGCGTCTCGCCTGTTAACAAATGTCAAGGTGCGGAAGAATCTAGGAGGCGGGTTTGTGTTCGCTGCAGCTTGCCTTGAACGCCAACCAAGCGGAGATTTCTGAGCGCTTAAATACTGCCACCCGGGGGCTCAGATAAAACGGCCGAGGGAACCGACCGTCAGCAGCAAGTCTCTTTATAGTGCTAGAAGAAAATGGCACGAGTTTCCTTACTTCAGAAAACTTTAGATAGCTGTCTTCCATGGGGCTCCTTTCCGCTTCTACGGATTGTGGTGATCTGGACTCCAACGAATGGGATAAGGCTGGGGCTTGCCAATCTTTTCTTTTGTCCTCGTAATGTAAAACTAGGTCGGGGTCGCTAATGTTACGGTTTCTCTACTTTTATTTTCGCGTAGGGGCAATCACAGCGGGTAGGATCGTTCTTTAACCCACACTACCTAAACGCTAGGGCGCGGGCCTTTTGTTTGACCTCGGCATCATTTTCTCTAAATACTTTCAGCCGAGTCCGTAGCGTTGCTGGATTCACGCCCAGGATGTCAGCAGTTTCAGCCTGTGTATAGCCCGACTGTAGCAATCCAGCCACCTTGCGAATGAATGGGTTCTCGATTGCCATAGCATCTCGATTTAGATCGCGCGGGCCCTGGATCCAGTACCGATAAGCCAGCATGCCCAGCCTGTCCTCGTTCGGCATCTGCTCGCCTTCTTCATCGGCCATACTCAACTGTGACACCGGAGTCTCGCACGCGCGTGCCTCCCTGCGGTGCATGTCGGCTTTGTGCCAATTCAGCCGCTTGCGCAGCCATGCCGAGAATTGTTCCCCATGCTCCAGCGTCGGAAGCGCTTTCCATACACCAATCACGAATTCCTGGGCCTCATCCTCGTCACGCAGCACGCGCACAGCCTTGCGCGTGATCGCCTCAAAGAGCGACTCATCGTGAGAATCAGAAACATAGGCGGCGTAAAGTTCGTTGAGGGAGGGAACACTATTTGCAACACACAGAGCGTCTATCCGCTCGCATGGCTTATCATGCTTCGGCAATTCTCTCTCCATCCAGCTATGCGGTGGCCGCGAGCCGGATTTACAAAGAAGAATCTCCTAAGTAGATTTACAACTCCATTATACTATTTGTCCCATTGCAATTTCGATTTTCTATTTGGAAACAACTCCCCAGGAATGCCGTTGTCGGCGTCCCTCAATTGCAATTCGTGGTGGTGGTATCGCCGATCCGCTGTGACGTGCAGTTGGTGTGAATGCGATTGGCGTTCGGATTCACGGGCAGTGGCAACTGATAAGGCTGAGGCGGCGGGTTCATGCTCCGCAACATCAGCCAACTCTGAATCAATTGCTGGCGGCGAGCAGCATTCTCTGCATCGACCTGTGCACGTCTTCGGGCTTCGAGTTCAGCTTGCGACGGAACCGCCGATGGCGGCGGGGCTGAAACCTGCCCCGCTTGTTCGCCTTGCAAGTGCTGATTCTCAGCGGTGAGCCTAGTAATTTCTTCTTTCAGGGAACCAATCAACTCGCCGATCTCAATCGCACGCACCGGCACATATCCTGCCGACAACGCCTCGCTGGTCTTTTTTACTTCCACCAGTTCGAGAACGTTTTCGCGGTTGTGCATAAGAACGAAGGCACCAGCGCCCGCGCCGGGACCCACGAGCATGACTGAGTAATTGTCAACGTTGGGCGGCTGAGGGGTACTGTTAGCTGTGGGTTGCGCTTGAGGGGTGGAAGGAACCGTGTTGACCGAGGGCGGAACCGCAGAGCGGTCTGAACCCATCGTTTGGGAAACTGCGAGCGAAGAAAGCAGGAGAAGGAAAACAGCTAACCCAGTAGTACGCATTGACACCTCCAGCGGGTTGAGGCTAGCAGCTTCGATTGGACAGGTATGTACGGTGCGTCACACAACTCTATGGTCCGCGCTGACAATTGACGATCCGTCAATTCAGGAACTCACTTCTTCTCAAGACTGCTAGCGACCTTGCGAAACACCTTGTTTTAGATTTCGTGTGCCAGTTCTACCGATTCCTCGATAGCTTGGCCCGTCGGAATCACCCGCACGTTCACCTGTCGCTCTCTGGCTAGGCGAATCCCGGCAATGAGGCAGGCTCCTAGGTAAATCATCCCGCGATTGATTCGGGGCAGGTGGGCGTCAGGGTCGAACATTGCTGCTCCGCGTTACCGGACGCACGGGCTTCTTGATTGCTTGATAGCTGACTCTGCCTTGGAAGATCTCAGTCGGCAGGTATTGCCGATGCTCCCCGCAAAGCGGGCACTTGGTCGCTATCCACGAGGAGGGTAGCGTCTCCACCGGCGCGGGAATGTTCTTGTGGCATCTTTTGCAACAAACCACGAATGCACACCGCGTTGTCGGACCTTGAAACATTGGACCAGCATAGGCGAATATAAGGCGAAAGTCATCCACAGCTTATCCACACGATCGAGTATCAAAGGAAGGGTGTGTTTTGTTCGAACGACCAGAATGGCTCCGCCTCCCGGATGAGCTTTATCTCGGAGATGGCGTCTTTGTTCCAAATACATCCGCTGGCGCAACCCCAGGCGCCGTACCAAAACAGGGTGGGATATCTGGTGTGTTCCGCTATGTACGGAGCGATGATTAAGCCCTGATGTTCCGTCGCCACTTTTACCCAATTGATCGCTATCCGCCGTTCTCCGCTAGGCTTAAGCCCATACTTTTTGGTGAACTCAGAAAGTTGCTTTCGGCCGTCAATGAAACGTATTTTGTCTTCATCTGCCAGAGTTATCTCGTACTGATGTTGGCTTCTCAGATCGCCCGGTTTCATACTCGGCCAGTCTCTGTCACCAACGACCGATACCCAAAGTCCTTCGGGTCTCGTGTAATGCTTCTGCTCAGTGGACTGCTCCTTAGAAAGGATCTCGTTGATCTTATTGCTGGAGTAGTGGTGGAGGAGCATGCACAATTGTTACATCACCCTAGGAAGCTTGCGGTTGGATTGTGAGCTATACGGAAGTACTCCCAAGATAAGAGGGGAAAATTTAGGGAAGCGCCTCGGGCATTTGGGACTCCAGCGGGACTCCACGGGCGACACTCTTCTAGCGGAGCCCATAAACATTAGCTAAATGCAAGATTTCCACTTTCTGCATCGGAAAATAGATCTCCTTCACGCACAGCAGGGCCAATAAATCAACACGCCATCGCCGATAGAAGTGAGCAGAATCTAACGGTTCTCACGCGGCTAGGCACTCTTTTCTCGATGCAATCATTATCAGGAAGGTGGCTCTTCCTGCGAATAAGGAGTGCTCACGGAAGCCAGGGTAAGTCGTCCAACCGACTTTGCCGCGCGAAGCAGGCGCTGGAAGATTTGCGCCGTCAAGAACGCATCGCCGCCGGCCGTGTGGCGGTCATGTGGGATCACGCCAAACATTTCGCAGAGTCCATCCAACGAAAATCCAGCCGCCATCGACCGATTTGCAAAGGCATGATCATCGTTCAGGTGCAACGTCAGATCCATGGTATCGAGCGAGCGGTTCTTCAACACAATATTGAAGTGGCGCTCGCAGGCGCAATTGAGAGCCTGGATATCATGATCGATGTGATGCCCGACGATAACGCCGTCCCGAAGATAGTCCAGAAAGCGCAGCAGTGACTCGGACTCTTCCATTCCATCGACAGCTTCGTCATATGTAATGCCATGCACCGTGACTGAGCTGTTGTTGTAAGCCACTTTGAGCATTACTTCGAAAACATCATCAAGCAGGAGTTCCCCGTCGAGAACCGCCAAGGCGCCGATCGTGATAATTCGATCCCGACGCGGATCCAAACCAGTGGTCTCTGTGTCCAGCACGACAAAGCGAACCTCATCGCACGGTGTGTCATCAGCCCAGGTGTCCTCGAATGCCGAAAGGTATCTTTTTATCGTCATGACATTTCGACGAATGCGGAGTGAGTGAATTCCAGAAATCGCTGGATCGAAGAAAATGCGGTTTTTAAAAGCAGTTGATCGAACTTTCCTAGCATTCCGGGAGTAATCCGAGACTTTCCTACCAGAGCCTGGTAGTACAGCCCAACGCGAAATGCATCCGCAGCCTCGGTAATTACCGCAGAACCGGCAGGGAAATCGAGCACGGCAGCCCTGAATCGCTCCAACGTATTTGCGGGTGCTAAGCGACCTTTTGCTAGCTGGAAGACACGCGCGGCATCGGCCAAAGGAGATACGACAGCGTTATCGATGCTGAAGCTTTCGCTCTGAATGCCGTCCATGCCCATCACCAGGCCCCGAAAAAACGTCAACGGCGGCAACTGCATCAGCGTGTCATTTGCCAGGAGAGCAATCGCAGTTTCATGGTCACGTAATTCGAAAAGGATATAGTCATGGAGTTTTTCGAAGATCGTCTCGTCGCCCGAGAGCAGTGACAAATCGAGGAACTCACGCCGCCCATAGAGATTGTTTCCTACCGGATTGCGCAGTGTTTCCCGGTAGAACCGAACCCATTCTGACAGAGGCATGCTAGGCGAAGACCCTTCTGGCCAATCCCCCGCCGAACCTGATAGCCCGCAGGCATCAAGGACCGTCAAAGTTTCACCAGCCATTGCTGCGAAATACAGACTATCTTCAGATTTGAAAGCCTCGTGAGACTCGTCGTACACAACAGCAATCGCTGGAAGTTTTAGAGCCAGCAGATCACCGCGCGCGCTTGCCCCAAACATGACCAGACAGTATGGAACTTCTGCAGGAGATGCTCCTGTGGCGAGCACGCTGCGTTCCGCCATTCCAATGCAAGCATCTGCCACCGCCGTGAGCACTTCCCTTGCAAGAAAACTGCAGTCATCGACGTCCTGGGGCTGAGCAAGACCTTTCAAGACCATTCTGTTTGCCTGGATGAGAAGTGCTTCAACCTCTGCGACAGAGTCTGCGTGGCGAATTTCTCTAACGAGACCTGCTGGGTCAAACCCAACAAACATGCTAAGTTCTGCGGATGTGATAACCGCAATCAGACGGCTTTCGAGGGTGCCATCCGCAGTGATAAGAACATGATCGTTCCGTGATCGAAGCATTTCGCTCGTAATGGCGCGGGTGCAAAGCGGCGCAGCTAAGGCCGTTGGATGCTGCATAGTATCGGCACGAATAGGGTGCTCTGGCGACTCCCATAGCTCGCGAGCGGTGATCGTGCCCTTGGGCACACCGGAGTCGTCAACAATTGCAGCAAGGCCGTTTCTTGAAGCGCTCAAGCCAGCCCACGCTTGCGCCACAGAAACATGGGAAGCCAGCGCCACAAGTCGCGACTGCAGAAAATTCAATGGGGGTGGATCCGCCTCCAGCCACGACTTTCGATCGAAACCCAAGACGCCTGAAACCGAATAGTGCGCGGCGAGAAAGCGCTTAACTGAGGGATACCGGATGATCAATGCTTCGAAGACCGACGCACCTACAGCGTACAAAATCACATCGCTCCGGGTGCGCGCTGAGCATAGGTAAAAGGCTCCCCCAGACGATCGCTCCAATCCCAACACGTCGCCCTTACCGAGGAGATCGCGCACGCGTTCGCCGCCCGGGGCTTCCTCCAGAAACTCAACTTGACCCTGCTGAATAATCCAAACAAATTTACCCGTGGCCTCGCCTTGACGATAGAGATACTCGTCGGATTCGTGAAAAACTACTTTTCCGCTCCCCGCCAGGTCAAGCAGGTCTTCATCCGAAAGTCCGTCGAATGGCGGGTGCTGCTTGAGAAAGTCAGCGACTCGTTGTCGGATAACAGAGGTCTTCATAGGTCCACCCAAGGTCTTTCCGGTGAGAGCTCGGCCTACCAGCGCAAATGTAGTCCGTAGAGAGGCTTTGGCTTGAATAGAATACCGCAGGGCGCCAGATATGCCGTCGTAGACTGAAGATCAGCCAACATTGACTCTGAATCCGCACGTCTTGACCTCACACCCTTTAAGAGATGATCGCTGCTAAGTCGACATACGATGGGATTGCAGCGCGCAAATAGAATCCCGTCGGCACAAAGTGCCCAACTTTCCTATCCCGTTCGGATGACCCACCCGCGTCCCTGTCACGCGAATTAGCACGCTGGTCACAACGACTCCAACAAGCCATTGAATGCTAATAGCGAACCGCTATATGTTGCACACACGTCGATGCATGACGGTCCACATGCGTTTCGGGAGGCAAGGATGGCGGCAAGTGTTCATGTTTGGCCGAATAGCTCGCGCGACGATTCGCTCAGTTTGCACATACACACCAACGTGCCTGTGGATCAGCGCCGACTGTTCCACGCATTTACACTTGCTGAATATCTCGAGCTATGGCTGGTCCCTCCAAGCGCTAAGGTCCGATGCAAGTCCGCCTCAGGCGCTGGCAGCCCGATGGAATTCTTCTTGCACGGTACTCCCCGTGACCAATGCTGCTCAATCAAGGCGATCTATTACTTCTTAAATGAGCCCTCCCGGATTGTGCTGGGGTGGAAAAAAGAGGACGACTTGTCCTCCTTGGAAACCCTCGTATCGATCGATCTTTCTACCCGTGGGGAGACGACACTGCTCACCCTGGTGCAGTCCGGATTCGACAGTACTCGTTCGCGCACCTGGCACGAGCTGTTTTGGAGAGCTAAGCTCGGGAGACTTCAGTCGATCCTTTCGACCCATGACTCGTCGAGGCCGCAAGCGCGTTCGGACCAGACAGTCTCAAGAATATCTCGCGTTGTGTGAGCGTATGTGGGCCAATCGCTGTCAGGAGAGCGTTCTATACATCTCAAGCAACCCATCTCATCCGGAGGTGCTCAATGAACGGGATCAATGCTAGGCGCAGCATCAATCTTTGCTTCCTATCGTCCTTGGCATTTTGCGGATTGGCCTCCACTTCACTACGGGTCGTCGCAGCGGACGCATCGAGTTCCAGGAGCCAGTCCCCGACCTCGGAAATCGAGCGTACTCAAGCGCGAGCCGAAAGAGGAAGTATTAAGGACGAGCTGAAAATGGCTACAAATTACTATGTCGGGTTGGACGTACAAAGAGATCTAGCGCAATCTGCTCAGTGGTTTCTCAAAGCTGCGGAACATGGAGACCCTGGGAGCCAGTTGCGCATGGGATACTTGTATCTCTTCGGAGTTGGTGTGCCTCGTGACGTAAGCGCCGCAGCCAAATGGTTTTCCTTAGCCGCTTCATCGGGTTCGAGCGTCGCCAAACTCGATATTGGCTTGCTCTATCTCAACGGCACAGGCGTTCACCAGGACATCTCACTCGGGCGTCAGCTGATCGAGCAGCTTGCCCAGAAGGGCGATCCGAGAGCAATGGCATATTTGGGCGACATGTATTATTTCGGGGTCGGTGTGCCCATGAATCACGCCACGGGCGAAGCGTGGATGCTAAAGGCTGCAAAACAGAATGATGCCAAGGCAGAATATAGCTTGGGAGCGCTCTACTCAAAGGTCCCGAACGAACCTCACGATTTTCCCAAAGCGGCAAGTTATCTTCGCCAAGCCGTGGATCAAGGACATCTGGAAGCTGCTCATGATTTGGGACTTCTGCTCCTGCATCATTCCGAGCTTGCCAAAACCACAGACGAGCCTGTAGAGCTTTTCCAGACTGCGGCACAAGGGGGAGTGTGGCGTTCATCTGTCATGTTGGGTATTCTTGAGCGCGATGGGTTACTCGTTCCCAAGGACGAACGAGTGGCTTATCGCTGGTTTCGCATTGCAAGTACTCAGGGGGGCGCGGAGGCTGCACGACTGGTCAACCCAGACCTGCAGCGTCTAGCTGCCGCGCTCGGTGAGTATGATCAGGCCGCTGCAGAGGACGAGTCATCAGCTTGGCTGGCAACGCACAAGGATGTCGACGTGTTGCGTCTAAGGCGGCAAGCCGGTGAGATACCAATTCATTGGGGCGCCAACAACACAGCGCTCCACGCAGGAATGCCAGGTACAGATACAGAGGTTGTGAACTGAAGAAAGAGAAGCAAGGGCCCCACCCGGATCGTCCGGCATTTCTCCATCCGCTCATGTTTCTTGCGGCATGGCTGGTGCTCGCCTTATTGTTCGCGATGCAGGAGTATCTTGGCCTGCGGTCGACAAACTACAAGATTCTGCTTAGTAGCGAGATCATCGGATGGTCTCTGCACTTCCTCCTGTGGGGAGTTGTCACCCAGATCCTGTGGTCCTACTTCTGGGATCGAATCCAAAGTGTGAGCGGCTGGAAGCTTCTGACGCGTTTGCTGCCCATCAGCATCTGCGTCAGCGTCATGCAGGAAGTAATCTACGTCGCGACCTTTCCACTGTTCATCACGCCGCTAAGATCCTGGACATATGCGGAAAGGCTGGGCTATTTCCTCAGGGCGGAATTGGTCACAAACATCGCCATTTTTTGGACAATTTTCCTTTTATTCCGAGGTGTAGGGTATTACCAAAAGTTCCGCGAGCGTGAGATGGCCAGCTCGCGATTGGAGACTCAATTGGTCAGCGCCCAACTAAGGGCGCTACGCATGCAATTGAATCCGCACTTTCTTTTCAACACTATGAACGGCATTTCGAGCCTTATGCGTTCTGACGTAGAGGCGGCCGACGAAATGTTGGAACGATTGAGCCGGCTGCTGCGTATGACTCTGGACAGGGGAGATTCCCTGCAAGTGCGCCTCGAAGAGGAGATGGATTTTGTCACGACGTATCTATCCATCCAGGCCATGCGATTTGGGCCGCGATTGCGATACCACGTGAATGTCAGTAACGATGTGTTGGAGTGCACTGTGCCCACCATGATCCTTCAGCCAGTGGTGGAGAATGCTTATGTACACGGTATCGCTCGCTGTCCCGAAGGGGGCTGCCTAAGTATCGAAGCGAAACGTGAGAACCAACACTTGATGTTTCGGGTCCGGAACACTGGACGAGGTTTGGAGACGGTGCAAGGAGACGGACCTGCACGCGAGGGTATAGGAATAACGAACATTAGAGCACGACTTGAACTGCACTATGGCACCGAGCAAAGTTTTACGCTTCGTGAGATTTCTGGTGGAGAAGTGGAGGCGATAATCCTGCTTCCCTTTGATACTTCACTCGCGTCTAATCACGAACCGGCCACGAGGAGCGCGTATGATTCTGGCGGCGGTCGTAGATGATGAAATTCTGGCACGTCAAAAGCTGATTCAATTACTGCGCCTTGAGACGGATATCAGCGTTGTTGGCGAGTGTGCGTCTGCGGCCGAAGCTATCGAGCTTGTCAAGGCAACTAGCCCAGACCTGCTCTTCCTCGACATTCAGATGCCCGGCATGGATGGCTTTGACGCAATCGCTGCTCTGACTGCGGAAGGAACCATCCCCCTTCCTCGTATTATCTTTACCACTGCATATGACAAATACGCCCTCAGAGCCTTCGATCTTCACGCAGTCGATTACCTGCTGAAGCCCTTCGCCCGTGATCGGCTGCACGATGCTGTCGAACGCGCACGCGAACAGATTAAGAACCTGCGAACGGCTGCCGAGAACGCAAAGGGCCGTTCTTCGCCAGAAAAAGAATATCTGGAGCGGCTCGTCTTCAAATCGCGCGGAAAGATCCTCTTCCTGTTGATTTCTGAAATCTACTGGATCACGGCAGAGGAGAACTACGTACGCATCAGTACGTCGAAAGAGACCCACCTCCTCCGCGACACAATGACGAATTTTGAAGCTCGGCTGAACCCGCAAGTCTTCCTTCGCATCCATCGTTCCGCGATTGTGAAC
Source organism: uncultured Acidobacteriaceae bacterium (assembly GCA_963849505.1). GTDB lineage: Bacteria > Acidobacteriota > Terriglobia > Terriglobales > Acidobacteriaceae > JANXZS01. The sequence goes on from CAWKHY010000009.1 coordinate 99,741, forward strand.
CTGCAATTCGTAAAGGAAATTCGTACAGAGAGTGGAAGCGGGGATTCCACTGTAGTTATGTGCAATGGGCAGAAGCTTCCTCTCAGCAGGAGCTATCGCGCGCGCGTGGCTGAATTGCTAATCTAGTCAGCCATCCTTTTGTATTCCCGCACCGTACGCGTCTACACGTTTCCATAGCCCCTAAGACAACCCAGTCCCTGCAGACCCAAGCGACATCCGCTGGCCATGTCCCATGACCGGCGATTTGTCACTGTTGCGTGCAACTCGTCCCTATCTATGAGTTCGTAGATGTCGCCTATTGGATTTCTCCGCACTTATGGAGGGCCGCGGCCTTCCCTGTGGATGTAATGCTGCTCGTCCATTTCCTCCATCCCGGCTCATGGTTCACTCGCCCCTGCAGACAAACCTCTGGTCACATGCGCACGCAAGTTGTGTAGGTCGGAAGTCTACCTGCTACAGCACGATGCATCACGGGGAATCGTGGTGAAGTCGGTCGGTGCAAGCGGAGGGGTCACTTAGCAGAAACAATCCAAGAGCACGGATACATAGACAGAAGCAGCGCACTGTCCACGGGGACCATGACAACTACTCGAGGAGGAGCTATGAGGACTGGCAAGCGATCCGATCTCAGCGTAAATGTAGGCCGCATTCTCTTCGCAATGATGTTGATTGCGACCTGGTTTTCCTGCCTCGCCCAAACTGACACGGGCACCGTCTCAGGAACGGTCACTGATTCGACTGGAGCGGTAATTCCCAACACAGCAGTCGTGCTCACTAACGTTTCAACCAATGCCGCACGAACCGTGACGTCTGATTCCTCCGGTGCTTACACTCTGCAAGCAGTATCTGCAGGCCTCTACGACCTCTCAGCTCAAGGTGCCGGCTTTGCCCCGTTTCATCGAAAGATCGAAGTGACTGTGGGTGGACGCGTTACCACCAACATTCAACTGGTTGTCACGGCAACTGAGCAGACCATCACGGTGGTTGGAGAGGGAGGCGCCTCCGTGAATGTACAAACCCAGGAAGTCTCGCAGGTTGTCAGTAGCCAACAAGTGGCACAGCTGCCGAGTCTCACCCGAAACCCGTATGACTTCGTCACGATTGCTGGCAACATTAGCTCTGGAGACAAGGTGACATCGTCGGGCGCCACCAGCACTACCGGCGATCAAAACGATACAACCCGTGGCGTCGGATTCTCGCTCAATGGACAGCGCTCCACGGGAACGGAAATCCTTCTGGATGGCGTAGAGAACAACGATACTTACCTGACCGGACCAGCACTCACCTCCATCCCGATCGACAGTGTCCATGAGTACCGTGTCATCACCAGTAATTTTGGACCTGAGTACGGCCGTGCCTCTGGAGGTGTCGTCAACGTTGTGACGAAGAGCGGCACAAATGCCTTTCACGGCTCAGCATGGGAGTTCAACCGTCTCTCTGCATATACCGCCAACACCGTGACCAATGCGCAGTCGGGCATCGATAAGGGCAACTATACCCGTAATCAATTCGGCTATGCTCTTGGTGGCCCGGTTGTGAAAAACAAGCTCTTCTTCTTCCAAAGTACCGAATGGATCAGAGTGAGAGGCGCCGCCGCCAATCAATCGCTTATACCCACACCGGAATTCATCGCTGCGTCATCACCCGAGACTCAAGCTTTCTTTGGTGCCTATGGGAACAATCCTCCTGCATACACCAGCACTCTATCCAAGGCGGACGTCGTCAATGGAGGTGTAAACCCCGGTAATGGCGGTTCATTCGCCGCCCTACCGGATTCTTTTCCGGTCTTCGGAATTGTCAACTTCCAGGCACCAGCCAACTCTGGCGGCGGGAATCCGCAAGATACTTACAACCTGATGGCGCGCGGGGACTACAACCCTACCGACAAAACTCAGATGTTCGGACGCTACGCGCTCTATAACGAAATCGATGTGCCCGGCGGACTCTTCAGTTCCCCATACTCTCAGTACAACGTGGGCCAGGCTATAAAGGGCGCTTCTTATCTTTTCAGTCTCACTCATGAGTTCTCGCCGACGCTGGTTAGCAATTCAAAGTTCAGCTTCACACGTAACTCTGTCGACCAGAGCTTTAACACCGCGTTGCAGAATTCGCCCACTCTATATTTCAAGAGCGGTGCGGTCTTTGCCGGAATCCAGGCTCAATTGCCCGGCTTCTTCGACGTCAATGAAGGAACTGGCGGACTGCCTGCAGCCGGACCACAGAATACATCTCAAATCAACCAGGACTTTGACTGGACACGGGGGCACCACTCCTTCAAATTTGGCGCACAACTGTTCTACATCCAAAACAACATCACCTACGGCGCGTATGGTCAGGCGGTGGAGGGACTCGGCTCGAGCCTCCCAAACTCCCTGGACAATTTCCTGGATGGACAACTGGTGCTCTTCAAGGCGGCGGTTAACCCAGCGGGGGCCTTTCCGTGCTTCCGTGATTACACAACCGGCGATCTTTCGATCACTCCCGAATGCTCCGTGACATTACCCGCGAGTCAGCCCAGCTTTTCACGCAGTAACCGATACAAGGAGTGGGCGGTCTATGCCCAGGATTCCTATAAGGCCACGCCGCGCCTGGTTCTGAATTATGGACTTCGCTACGATGGCTTTGGAGTGCTTTACGAACACAATCCCAATTTGCAGGCCAATTTCTTTCCTGCTTCCGGTCCATCGCTGTTTTCAGACATTCGTGCCGGTCAGGTTCTTACGACCCCAAACTCTCCCAATGACAGGCCATGGAACCCGCAACACGGCACATTTTCACCGCGCGCAGGTTTTGCCTATGACATCCGCGGAGACGGAAAAACATCGATCCGTGGCGGCTATGGCATCGCCTACGAAAGAAACTTCGGCAATGTGACCTTCAACATCATTCAAAATCCTCCCAACTACGCGGTAGTCACGATCAATAACACTCCGATCACGGTAGACAACAGCGGACCTCTCGCCGGCAGCAGCGGCAGTGTTCCGCTGCCCCCCACTTCTCTCCGTGCTGTCGACCCGAACATTCGAGTCGCGCAGACCCAGTTCTATTCGCTCAGCCTCGAACACCAGGTGGTTGAGAATACCGTCGTGTCAATCGCGTACGTAGGCTCTCGCGGCATCCACCTCTACGACATCAAGAACTACAACCAGCAGGGCGCCGGCAACGTCTACCTGGGCGATCCGATCGTTGCCGGCACCGCGTCAAGCAATGGATACTCACGGCTGAATAACCAGTACAGCGACATCAATGATCGTGGCAGCAATGGCGACTCATATTACAACGGAGTCAATGTAGGACTGCAGATGAACAATTTGAATCGCAAAGGTCTTAGTGTCACCGCGAACTATACTTACTCGCATTCGCTCGATGACATCAGTTCCACATTCTCAGAAAGTAACAGCGCATCCAACGGAGTCGGTAACCTGGGCTACCTCAATCCATTCGATCCCGCACTCGACTATGGCGCCTCCGACTTCGACGTGCGGCAACGATTTGTCCTGGCTCCCATCTACCAGACTCCTTGGTTCCAAAACGACCACGGGTTCAAGGGAATGCTTCTCGGGGGCTATCAAATAACGGGCATATACACGGTTCGAACGGGTACGCCCTTCGGAATTTCCGACAGTACCAATTCACTGAACGCCGGAGCAGGCTCTGGTATTCCGCGCTACTTGCCCGCGAGCCCAGTTTTGAAGAAGAACTTTACAAGGTCTACCAGTCAAGCAGGTGCAAATGTCTATAACCTCGGCGATCTTCCACCCGCGGTTTCATTCAGCAGTTCCACGTATGGCGGGGTATCGGACTTTGGACCATACCCGAACGGCATGACTCGCCGCAACGCATTCTACGGTCCCGGCGCCTGGAACCTGGACCTGGCCGTAAGCAAGACCATTCCTATCGGCGAGCACCTATCCGTAGAGGTCCGCGCCGAAGGATTCGATATTCTCAATCATCACAATTTGTATTCGCTAGAGAGCATCAATGATGTTGCAAACTATGGCTATGGTACCGACATCCCATTGCAGGCGAAGCGCGGTGGTGTCAATGGTGGAGCTAACGACGAACGCCGATTCGGCCAGTTCGCCGCGCGAATCATTTTTTAGACAAATTGCGCGGCTGACAAGTCTGCACTAAGTCTGCCTTGGTTCCTCGTGGGCGGTGTCCGGAGATGCCCACGAGGATCCCGATATGCCTCAGTGATCTGTCGATTGACCATAGGATGACTGCGGAGTTGGCGGATAGTCTTCGCCGAACTTATTTTTGTGTGCTGAATTCTGCATGGTCTCAGTCAGTTGTATGACCCCAAGTGAGTGGCTGGAGGGCGCAATGTGCACGCGTCGTATCAGTGCTTTTAGCTGTTGTTCATCCGTAGCCTCGGCCCATACATGCATGTCATAGTCGCCATCCGGCACTCCGCGCAGGGTTACTCTGCCATCGGTGCCGCTAAGCGCATAGTATGGCGTTGAAAGCGCGACGATCACGGCCCCCATCTCGGGGTGGATATTGCAAAATATATACGACACGCCTTCATGGTCAAAGTGAACATAGCGTGTACTGCCCGATTCATAGAGTCCAAGATCAAAACGTTTGCCGTTGAATAGAGAAAATACATTATGGAAAAACGGGTCCTCATTTGGGAACTCCACACTGCTGCCGACCGGCACTATCAGCACGTGAGGCGAAAAGCGTTTGTCTTTCTGCACCAGCTTTAACGACGTCGATGGGTGAAGTGCGATCTTTAGTCCGTCGCTTGGCACTAGCCAGATCACCACATTCGCGTCGCTACGCTTCGATGCTCCTGCTTTTGCATGTACTACCTGCACGCTTCCGGTTACATCCTGGGCTTGCCCCACAGCCACAGACGCTATGAAAACAGCCAGCCCTACCGCACGCTTTAACCGCGCTTTTGCCTTGTCAGTGGCGATCAAAACATATACCCCGCCGCCAGGCCGACTATCTGGGCCTTGTTGGATGCATTCGTTGCTGCAGCACTCAGCAGATTACGGTACTCGGCGGAAAACAGTAAGTACGCCTTTGGCCGATAGATCACGTTGACGAAGAGAGTATTATTTCGGGCCAATGTCGAGTAAGCACCGCCGGCATTGCTGGAATTGACGTTCCTCAATTCGCTGGCAAAGCTTTGTCCCGTGCCTCCAGCAAGATTCGCCTCCAAAGTCCGTGTTGCCCGAAACTTGATCTGCGCCCAGCCTCCTACTGCGTCGAGACCCTCTATACGTCGGGATTGCAAGTCGTAGTAGTAGTCCCTGTAGGCGCCGCCTCCGAGACCACCAATGCCGCTCCCGCGGTAAAACTCTCCTGATAGTTCAGCACGCGATCCAAGGGGCGCATGCCAGTCAAGGGTGCCTGCCCACGCGTCCACCGTCTGGCCATAGGCGTATCTCTGTCGGTTGTAGTAACCACTTGCCCCTAGCGACGACCTGTGCGTACCTTCGCCAAGCGCATAGCTCACTCGCGCTTCATACGCTCCTTGTCTATTGAACTGATTAGCTAACGGCGGCTGGGCCGTGGCGCTTTGAAAATCACCTGGAACCTCTGGCGCAGCGAGACCAAGCTCCATTGCCGCTTCACCAGGCCCAAGAGGACGATCCATTTTGAAAGTGAACTGTGGAGTCCAAACCCAGAGATTGCCCGACCATCCGAGAGGCGCCACCGCTTGATACACAAGCGAGGTAGGTTGTAGCGGAGAGATCAGAGGAGTATCAACCAGAGCGGTTAAAGAGGCATGCTGCCAATCCAGATAGGCATGAGCCGTGCGCAGGCGCGCGAAGCCTTCTTGTGGTGCATATGTCGGGCCCGCTTGTTCAGAAAAGAAATCCATGTAAAGGTCGCCTCCGGAATGTGCTCCCCAGAGGTGTGGCCCCGTTGCCTCTATCCCCACTATGCTCTGCTGCATCGTGGCTGAAAAGCTTCGGCCGGTCGCGTTCGCTGTTTGCGGAACGGCTGTCACCGGCTGGTCGACATCATTCACTGCAGCACTACTCATGAAGGAGCTGAATAGAATCATTCCTGAAAGTTTTAGTGGGTACTTCGACCCGCTCTCAACCTTGGTCTGATCGTGCTGCTTGATCTCCGCCTGTTGGACTTCACTCGCCTCTTGCAACTGCGCAATCGCTTGGTTCAGTTCGGCTGCGTGCGCCGAGCCGTCTGCATTTCCAAGCTGAGCTCGAACATCGCGCACCTCCACGCTCAGTGCCTCGATCTGCTTCTGTGAGGCCGCAATTTGTTGCTGTACGCTCTCGATCGCATCGAGCAGTTTGTCCAGGCGAGTTTCGAGTACGCCGTTAGCGGACGGATTCGCCGCTGTCATCTGCTGAGCATAGGCATACGTCGCACTGCTCAGTGTCGCTAAGACAATCCAGGCTGACATGACGCACGCATTCGAACTGAAAAGGCTTTTGCTCATGCCCGGGTCCTCCTCTTTCATGTCTCTTGACGTACACTCACTTCGTTCACAGTAAGCGTTCTATCCACCAATTCTCTTAGTCTTGCCTTGCTCATCCTCAGGACAAACACGCTGCCGTCCGCGGTCGATCGCTCCAGAATCACCTCACCTCCGTGCTCCTGAGCGATACGATGTGCCAGCGTCAAGCCTAGCCCAATGCCGTTGGCCTTTCCGGAGCTAACAAAGGGCTCAAACAACATCGAGCGAATCGCCTCGGGCACTCCCGAGCCGTTATCCTCGACTCGAGCCAATAGCATCTCACCGTCCTCACCCACGCCAAGGTGCACCTGTGGATCGACATTTGAATGCTTCGCTGACTGGCAGGCGTTCAGCAACAGATTATAGAGAGCGCGTTCTACCTTGCGAGCATCCACATAGCATTCCAGAGGGGGCCCAGTAAGCGTGATTCGAACAGACTGCGCTTCGGGATGCTTCTGTAACGACGCGATCGCACGCTCTGCAATTGCATGCAATTGCGCATATGTGGGTTGCAAGGCGCGGCCAGTGCGACTGAAAAGAAGCAAGGAATCAATCAACTCAGTCATACCTTGCACAGCCTGACGCACCTCTGAGAGAAGTTCGATGCGCTCCTCCGGCCGTAAATTCGGGTGCTCCAGAAATTCGGCGTTCGCATAAACCGCCGAAAGTGCGTGCCGCAGATCGTGGGATATCGAACTCGCCATGCGACCGATTGTGGCAAGGCGCTCTGCCTCCAGCAGGTCTTGCTGTGACTTCCTCAGGCGCTCGCGCATACTGTCAAACGTATCGCTCAGTTCGCGAATCTCCCGCGCCCCTTCGCGCTTATGCGCATAGTTGAAGTCGCCTTCCCCTAGTGCTCGTGCCCCAGCGGCCAATTGCTCCAAGGGCCCAGTGATGGTACGTGACAGATACAACGCAACTGCACCGCCTCCAAATAGAACAACCAGCCCAAGGATCGCAATCAAGCGGTTCAGTTGGCTTAAGAACCGGCTCGCTTCGTCGTAAGACTTCAACACCAGAAGCCGGACTTCAGTAGAGCCCGGTTGCGACAGTGGGATCGACGTAGCCAGGTAGTGCTCGCGTCCTAGCCATACATCTTCTCGTGGTACGTCATCTCCGCGTCTGGGCAACCCAGCGGCTACGGCTGCCTGCTGATGACTCGCATCGAGCGTTGTCGCAGCGACCTGACCCATTGCAAGAAACATGACATCCGCAGCGGCTGTCTGGCGAACAGCGCTTATTACCCGATCGTCAATCGCATAGCCAATCACCACATCGCCTAGCCGGCTACCGGTAGCTGACGAGCCGAAGTAGAGCGGCGCCGACGCTGCCTCATAAAGCCGTCCGCGCAGAAATAGCAAATGAGATCCCGGTGGCTCTCTCAGCAGAGATTCCACTCGTGCCTTGTCTTCATCCGTTGCCGGGAGAGAATGCCCGTTCTGGTAAATCGCTACCAATTCGCCTGAGCGGTCGGCTAGCGCAAACAGGTCGGTCCCACTCACCCGCCAGAACTCCCCACTGCCATCCTCAATCGTCCGCCGGTCAGACGTTGTCATCAACGCTTTCAGGCTGGGGAGGTCCGCCAATAGCGCTGCTTCGCGCGCCAGCATGGCATTACGCTGGTTCTCCAAGTATTGAAAGGTCAGGACCGAATGCTCAAGGTCGGCACGGATCTGCTTCCGAATTTGTTGTTCAAGGCTGCTCCGAATGATGATGAGGCTGATCGCACTCAGACCCAAAGAGACCGAGAGAAGCGCCAAAAGCATTTTTGTGCGCATCCGCATTGCCATCGTCCGCGCCCCTCCGGCCCTACATTACGAACTTGTAGCCTACTCCGTGTACGGTCCTGAAATGTTTAGGATTTGCGGGATCTTGTTCGAGTTTCTGTCGCAGCTTCAGCACCTGATTATCGACGGTGCGCGTTGTGGGATAACAGCTGTACCCCCATACATCAGAAAGAAGTTCTTCGCGTGTCAAAACGCGCTCCGCATTCTCAAGGAAGAACTTCAGTAGCTTGAACTCATGCGCTGTTACAGAGATCAACTGGCCTTGGCGGCTGACCTGCATCCGCATGAAATCCACCTGCGTTTCTCCGAACGTCATTCCGTGCTGAGTAGCCGTGATTATCTTCTTCGAGCGGCGAAGCGCTGCCTGAACGCGCGCCAATAACTCTCGCGGGCTGAACGGTTTCGTAACATAATCATCGGCCCCTAGCTCCAACAGAAGAACCTTATCCGCCACCTCTGTCACAGCGCTCAAAACAATCACCGGCGTCTCTGCAGCAGTCTGTTTGATCCGCCTGCAGACCTCACGGCCATTGGCGCCGGGCAGCATCAGATCCAGGATCACCGCGTCCGGCTTCTCGGTTCTAAACGCTTCCCAGCCTGAAGTTCCATCCATCATCCCGATCACACTGAAGCTTTCTGCCTCGAATAGCCGCTTCAGTACCTTCTGAATTCGCGGATCGTCTTCGACTACAAGAATCTTCAGCATCGTTGGCCACCAGGACCCCGAATCATTTCTAGACTCCGTCCGCCCGAATTTGTCAGCGGTTGTAACTGATTTTGCTATACAAACAGGTCGAATGTTCAGTCCTGTCTCGCAAAATGACAATCTGATGACAACCGGCTGACATGACCTCTTGCGTCCTTGACTACCTTGAGCACGGCGAGTTCACCCATTTCCAATCTCGCCAAACAGGAGAACCCTATGTTCCCGATCATAAACAGAAGCCGCCTGCAATGGGCTGCAGCCGCACTGGCATTGGCGACGAGCGTAACGCCTTTGCTCGGACAACACTATGCACAAACCAATCTCGTTTCAGATCAAGCCGGCGCGTCGTTTACTGACCCAAACCTCGTTAATCCTTGGGGGCTGTCACGGAGTTCAGGCAGTCCCTGGTGGGTCTCGGACAACGGCACGGGCGTATCAACGCTCTACGATGGAACAGGGAGTGCCAAAAGCCTCGTGGTAACGATTCCACCATCTGACCCCAAAAGCGGTGCGACAGGAACTCCCACCGGAACTGTATTTAACGGAACCATGAAATTCCTGCTGGCACCCTCAGCACCCGCGCTGTTCATGTTCGTCACCGAAGACGGCACTGTATCCGGATGGAATCCTGGCGTGAATCCGACCAGCGCCGTAATCAAGGTTAATGATAAGGATAGGTCGGTTTTCAAGGGCGCTGCGCTTGCAACCACAAACCAGCCGTGGGGAGCTCCGGCCACTTTCCTCTATGTTGCCGATTTTCGCAAAGGCCGCGTCCAGATCTTCGACACATACTTTCACCGCGTGCACGAAATGGAGGAAAGATTTGAAGATGAGAGACTTCCGGAGGGATATGCTCCCTTCAACATCCAGAACATTGGCGGAAATCTCTATGTCGCTTTCGCCAAGCAGGATTCTGAAAAACATGATGAAGTCGATGGTTCCGGCTTGGGATTCGTAGACGTATTTTCCCCGAACGGCAGGCTTCTTCGCCGGCTTGAGCACGGACCGTGGTTCAATGCACCTTGGGGTATGGCCCTCGCCTCCGGCGACTTTGGAATTTACAGCCACGATGTTCTTGTAGGTCAGTTTGGTAGCGGCGAGATCTTGGTTTTCGATCCTGTAACGGGACGTTTCCTCGGCCGCCTGAATGACGCGAGCGACCATGCAATCAAGATCGACGGCCTCTGGGGCATTTCCTTCGGCAGTGGTACGGGATCGGGATCCGCAACCGCTCTCTACTTCAGCGCTGGAAGCGATCAGGAACAGCATGGCCTTTTCGGTACGATAACACCGATTGAAAACACCCGCGGAAACGGTCAGTAAGATCCTCACTTAGACAGCGGCCGAGGAAAGCATCCTTCGGCCGCGGCCCATCGCGCTCGTTGCCACCTTATCTCAAAATTCATACTTCAGTGCGAATTGAATGATCCTCGGATTGGACGTGGTTGACGTTATCAACCCGAAGGCCGCGCCAGCTTCGACATTGTTTATCGGGCCAGCGAAGTTTGGCGTGTTAGTGAGATTGAAGAACTCAGTTCTGAATCGAAGCGCACCCCATTCAGCCATCGGGAACACTCTCTCAATCGCCAGGTCAATGTTCTTTTGCGAGGTAGCCCTCAGGATGCCGACTCCGCAGTTGCCAAAGTCTGTTCCATCACCGATCGCCGGGGCAGAGGTGAACGCGTCCGGGTTGAAGTATCCGTTGATACGAGAATAGATTGACCCCGTTGAAGCAGGCCTAAGTCCAGTACACTCTGCCCGAGAAAATCCGGAGAGATTCCCGTACACGCTGCCCGCGCTCGTATCCAGCACAGTCACCGGGGTTCCTGACTGAGCGACTGCAACGGTCGAAAACTGCCAGTTGGAAAGCACTTGCCGCAATGGCTCCCATCCCGTGGTTAGCCTGGGTGGCCCATACATGAGGCTCAAAACGACTCGCTGCGCACGATCAAAATCACTCAGCCCTCGCGCCTGACGCGGATTTGTCTGGTCGTTTGTCAGAAAACCCAATTCGAAGTTCGAGAGCCCACCGGACCCGCTCGTCGAGTCGAGGTTCTTTGACCAGGTGTAGGACGCCAAAAACTCTAAGCCATGGGAGAGCCGCTTTGTCAGGCTCGTCTGGAGCGAATTGTAGCTTGCATTAAAAGTTGTTTGGCAAATGTATGATCCCTGAGCTATGCCGCTGAATGGCAGGCGCTGAACAATATTCTCATTGGTATTCGTAGTCTCCCCATTCACCGGATCTTCAGGACTCGCCAGCAAGGCCTGATTGAACTCGAGGCACCCAGGCACATGGGTCGACTTTGCACCAACGTACCCAAGCTCCCATAGCAGGTTTCTAGTCAATTCAAATTGAAGATTCAGATTGTATTGCTGAACATACGGGTCCTTGAGGTGAGGAGAAATCGCCGCAAGAGAGAGTCCCCCACCGGGAACGCGCGGCAGAAACTTGGGAAAGTCCGAGTTTGCCGGTAGTAGAGGGTTATAGGGCTGCTGCAACGTTGCCGCAGCATTTTGCGCGCCCTGCAAAGACTGCTTGAACGAAAATGGCGGCTGGCCGACGGTCTGCTCCGCCAGATCTCCCGACATACGATCGTAGTAAATCCCGTATCCGCCGCGCAGAACTATCATCGGCCGGTTCTGCAACTGCGCTGCGAATCCAATGCGTGGTGACACGTCGGAATAGTCTGTTCCCCAGAGACCGGGATGAGACGACTTAACAACTTCTTGCGGTAGCTCACCAGTGTAATTCGATGGCAGAATAAAACCGCTCAGAGTCCCGGTTTCAGGCGCGGTTGGCGAGGCAATGGTGGGGTCAAAAGTCGGCAATCTTCCCTGCGTCTCCGAGGGCGGCCCAAATATCTCGTAACGTAGCCCAAGATTGAACGTTAGCCATGGCCTCGCCTTAAAATCATCTTGCACGAACCCCGCAAAATCTGAATATCTCTCATTCTTTCGAAAAATTCCCGAGGAGCCTGTAACCGAGAAGACGTTGCTCACACTGCTGCCATTCTCATCTGCACTCTCGCCCAGAAGAAAATCAGGAAGACTACGCAGTTCGAGAAAGCCATCACTCACGAAAGGAACGTTGATGTCGACCTGGTGGCGTTTCGCTTCCACGCCAAACCTCAGACTATGCAGACCGCGAGTTAGCGAAACCGTATCCTGCCATACGTAGGTGTTTGTGTTCTGCCAGTAGAACGGTTGGCCAGCCGTGCCAATCGTAAATAGCCCATCAATAGTTAGGCCAGGTGTTTCAGGTAGCCCGGACGGTGTCGCCATTCCAACGTCCGACGCCAGTATGGGCTGCGCAATAACAGCGTCTCCATCGAACCTCATATAGCCAAATCGAGCGACATTAACAATGGTTGGGCTGAAGACATGCGTATCCGCAAGAACAAACATGTCGTTCTGATCCAGTTCATTCGTTCCCCATCCTGGAACCGTCGCTCCAAACGGCGAGAATGGCTCGACCGTCGGAGCTCGTGAATAAAAGAAACGAGCTGCCAGCTGATTCTTGTTCGAGATCAAATAATCCACGTTACCGGTGTATTGGTCCTCACGGTAGCTGGCAGGAATCGAATAAGTCGACTCTCCAATCGGCAGTTGCTGGGGGTTGCTTGGCAGCGCAGTCTGCGGGCTCGGGATAGCATACTGCCCATTCGGATCCTTGAAGTTGAGAAACGCCAATGCCACTGAGTTGATGTTTGACCCATCGCACAAAATTTGTTTGCCGCCTGCGAATGTCTGATAGCCAGGATTGTCAAGATGATTGGCGGGGCAGAATTGCGATCCTAGCGCCGAGGCCGAACGATCACTACCAATCTGCGGCAAGATCGCAGTGACTAACGACAAATTTGAATCGCCATTGCGCTGCGTCGTTCCTTGATATGCAGCAAAGACAAAAAGATTGTCCCGATGGATTGGCCCTCCCGCCGTGAATCCGAACTGATTCTGCTTCAAGACAGGCCGTGGTTGCCCATTTCTCTTTGCAAAAAAGTCATTGGCATTGAACACGTCATTTCGCAGGAACTCCCAAAGGCTCCCATGCCACTGACTGCTCCCCGACTTACTGACGAAGTCAACGCTTGCTCCGGCACCTCTGCCATATCCGGCGTCAAATCCTCCTGTCTGGACTTTGAACTCCTCGATGGTGTCAGGGGCCGGCACCGCCGTTCCCACTTCCGACTGATAGCCGGAAGCAGAATTTTGCGACAAGTTATTTGCGTCGATTCCGTTGAACTGAAAATTGTTTGAAGTTGTCTTGTTCCCGTTTGCCGACACATTCTGATTGTTCCTGCCGAGCGCCGCTGCATTCGCCAACTCCACGACTACCCCGGGAGATAGCGCAACAATCTGCGTGTAGTTGCGATTGGCAAGAGGAAGAGCGTTGATCGTGCCTTCGTTGGTGGCTCTTCCCAGGGTTGCGCTTTCGGTTTGCGACAGATTCGCAATGCCGCTCACCTCAAGCGTTTCAGTATTTCCGCTTACCGCGAGTGTCAGGTTCAGCGACGCAGTTTCACTGGCCGCGACGTGTACGCCTTTGATATGGGTAGCTGAGAACCCGGGAGCCTCGGCCGAGACTGTGTACATTCCTGGAGGCAGCAATGCCAGGCGAAATACTCCCTCTGACGACGTCAATAGAACCCTCGTTGCCTGAGTATCATCGTTCATCGCTGTTACAGATGCCTTCGCGACTACCGCGCCCGATTGATCAGTCACTGAACCTGCGATCGCTCCGGTACCAGGACTCTGAGCGTATATAGTGGCGGCTACCAGGGAGAAGCATAAAGCCCACCCAATATCAGCGAGCATTTTCAGAAGAGGTCTCATGATTTTTCGCCTTGATTTAAGGTCACTAAGATCGAAGATCGAGACCAAGTATTTACCGGTTGTGTCACTAAGATTGTCAGCGAGTTGTCAGGATTGTGTCATCGCTGGCGACTTTGACAATCCGGTGACATCCCGATGACAAGACGTCTCCCGGAGATTCCTATACTCGCTCTTCATGAAGGCGCAGCTCAACCCCACTCTCGCGCGGCACTCCTTCCCTCCACAGAAGGAGCTACGCATGTTGCGCGCCTTCCAATTCCTCATTGTCGCCCTGGTATTTTTGCGGCTCGTAGGGATGCCCGCTAGTCTGAATGCCCAGTCGGCGCAGATGGGCGAGAACCACGCAGAGCATATTCCCGCGGTATCCGGCGGCATGGGGTATATACACAAGGTCGATGGCGGCGTCCCGACGCTGGAGCCGCAACTCGATCCCGTGCTGCTCATTCCCGTAGGCTCCCAGGTCCTGTTTGAATCCCGAGCCGATTTCACAGGCGTTTACCAGAAAGAGATGCTCACGAGCGGCAGCTATACAGGCAAGATCTTTACTGATATCGCTTTTGCGCAGATAGATTGGCTGGCCAATTCCCACGTGAATGTTGTGGCGGGAAGATACCTGCTACCATTCGGCCTCTACAGCGAGCGTCTCCAGCCAATCTGGATCAAGAACCTGCAAGACGCTCCGATAACTGCCTCCATCGGAACGCGGACAAGCGGGTCGGGCGACGGCATTATGCTAAGGGGCGGGGTCACGCAGAAGCCGTCCTACGCGATTCAATACACAGCCTACTTCTCTGTGCTCAGCAACATTACGCAGCTTCAGTCAGCTCGAGCAGCTGGAGGAGATGCCAGCATATTCTTCAACCGATCACGCCTCGAGATCGGAGCGTCGTATCAACGATTTCTTCAGGATCACCAGATCAACAGTGTTGCGACATACCTCTCCTGGCAGGCTGCTTCAGCCCCGCTCGACATCAAATGTGAGGGCGACTATAGCTACAACGGCAGAGGCTATTGGCTGGAGCCAGCGTATCGCTTGCAGAATATGCAGATCCCCCGGCTACTTCAGCGTTTCCAGGTGGTCGGCCGCTGGCAAGCCTTCTTCCCGCAAAATGGCGGTGGGAACAGCCTGCCACGCGTCAAGACACGGCAGGTGGATTTGGGCCTCAACTACTACATCCGTGATGACCTGCGAATTGTTTCGAGCTTTGCAAGAACATTCACTTCGCAGCTTGACACGAATTCGTGGAACGTCGGAATCACTTATCGCTTCTTATTTCCTGTGTGGCCAGGGAGGTCGAAATGACGCGAGCAACTCTCTCCGTCTTTGCTACCTTGCTGATATTCGGAATGGCGGCGGTTGCAGTTGAACACAAGAGTATGGGATCAGTCACCGATGTTACAAAAAGCAAAGTAACTGGATCCGCCGTGGCGAATACTTCGGGAGAAGAAGTATTCAAAGCAAACTGCGGTCGATGCCATGCGCCGCCCTCAAGCATGTCTGTAAGGATTACCGGGACCGTCATAATGCACATGCGCATGCGCGCCCGGCTGTCTCGGCAGGACGAGCTTCTATTGCTTAAGTACTTGGCGCGCTAATCATAACTCGCACGGCGTAGTTGGCAGATATTCGTTGATCAGCTCAGGAGGAGTGAATAATGCGCTATTTATTTCGCGGCATACTAGTGCTCGCTCTTTTGGATGTGCCTACTCAGATCACGTTAGCCTCATCGCAACAAGAAGCACCTACCACCGTGGAGATACATGCGAAGCGCTTCGCTTTTTCTCCGGCTGAAATCACCATCCACACAGGGCAACCAACCACCTTGCGTCTCATTTCTGACGACGTTCCCCATAGTCTTGTCGTTCCGGCTCTTGGCATCAACCTGCAGGTATCCAAGGGTCATCCTGCTGAAATGACTATAACGCCTACTAGGTCCGGAACTTTTCCCGGTCAGTGCGGAAGGTTCTGCGGAAGTGGACACGGCTCGATGCTTTTCAAGATTGAAGTAAGGAATTAGTCATGTTGAAGCGCAGCTCACTAACAGGATTTCTATTCATTGCCAGTGTGGCCCTCGCTGGCTGCAAGGTCAATCCGACCAGCAATGCTGAATACAACGTCATGCAGTGGGCCAAGCACAATGTGACCGTCGGTGGTAAACACGATAAAAACCCCGTTCAAGCGAGCGCGGGAGCGATCGAAGCCGGCAAGCAGATTTTTGGGGCTTATTGCGTTGTGTGCCACGGTCGGGACGGCCAGGCAACCGGAGTTCCGTTTGCCGCTAGCATGTCGCCGCCGATCCCCTCCCTGGCCTCGACAGAGGTTCAACACTATACCGATGGGCAGCTCAAATGGATTATCGACAATGGCCTTGCTCCATCAGGCATGCCCGCTTCCAAAGGAACCTTGAGTGACCAGGATATCTGGACCATAGTCGTTTATCTCCGGCATCTTCCGCCCGCCGGAAGTCTCGGAGAGCCAAGTGCCTATTCAGGAAATGAGTATGAGAAGTAGCGACGCCCCGATCGGCGGTGCGACTCGTAGCAGGCAACTAGTCAGGAGATGAGCAATGCATATGTCAGCGCCGGAATTTGACAGCGCAACCGAACGGTTCTCTCCCAATGAGGCCGATCCCATTCTCGCGAACGCGAGCATGCCTCTGCGACACACTTACTTTCCTCTCGGCTTTCCGTTGAGCCTTATCACGAACTCACGCTCACTTCATTCAGCAGCGTTTCAAAGCTGGGGAAAGTTTCGACAGGTATTCTCAACTCTCCCCTTGACGCTTCGCATTGGAGTTACCGATGAGCAGGGTCGTTCTACCTTCCTTCCAGGCGCACCTGTTTGCAGGCTCCAGGGTCATTTGCTCTCAAATATTGCTGATGCCAACAATTTTGTAGTGTGTGACCTTAACGGCGGATTTGCCTTTGGCTGGTTGACACCGCAAACAGCTGAAAACGTTCCGTACTCGCGTTACCACATTCTGGAAGCCGGCGCTCTTTCGATGGTCGCGGCACTCCGGGCCGCTCCGCTGCATGCTGCCTGCGTTACTGCGGCAGGACGGGGCATGCTTCTGTGCGGCGATTCCGGCGCCGGGAAGACGTCGTTGGCCTTGGCGGGTGCCCGCTCCGGATGGACCTTCACCAGTGACGACGCCTGCTACCTGCCCATCGGTCGAAGCGACCGCATGGTTGTTGGCAATTGCCACCAGCTTCGTCTGCGGGAATCAGGCGTTCTGCTTTTTCCTGAATTTTCTGATCGTGCTATCACTCCACGGGCCGCTGGCAAACCTTCAATCGAGATCCCGACGGAAGATCTGCCTCACCTGCTCACATCCGAATTCGCAATGATTGAACACATCATCTTCCTGAATCGTAGCAATGAAAAGAGTGCAGGTCTTTACAGCTTTTCGAAAGAAGTCGCCTCCTCCTATTTTTCACAGTCTCTTTTTTCAACCACGAAATCATCTGCGGCACAGACAAGCGCGCTGCGGCATTTGCTCGAAGTTGAAATCTACGAGCTTTGCTACACAGATCTGGATTGGGCAGTACAGCGGCTTCATGCACTGGCCGTAACAGAAAGCTAGGTAATCGATGAACTCAAACGACTCAGACGTGCTCCAGCAAGCCCACGTGCCCCGAGAGGTTCAGGCGCTCTTAGGGGCTCTGCAGATTACGCGTGCGAGCACCTCCCTTCTGCAGACACTATCAGACGAAGAATGGTTAAGCCTTCTCAACTTCTGCGATCTGGCTCATCTCACACTAAGACTGGCGACACTGCCCACAAGTGGATTCCCAGCTTGGGTTGTTTCCAGACTTGAGACAAATAGGGCCGACAACTTCAAGCGCTTCGAGCGAGTTAAGGCAACCTACGTGGAAGCCAGGAATGCTCTGGAGCAGGCAGGAGTTGAGCACATCGTGGTCAAAGGCTTCGCACAGTTCCCCATGTATGTAGAACATCCACGCTTGCGTTCTCAATCCGATATCGATCTATACTGCCCGGCCCACATGATCGATGCTGCGTATTCCGCTCTGCGAGCAATTAACTACCAGCCATCAACGAACGTCGACTATCGAGATGCCGACCACTTACCTGCAATGGTACGTCTGGGCGAGTGGCAGTGGAGAGGAAACGCCTTTGACCCTGAGATGCCACTATCGATCGAACTCCATTTTTGCCTTTGGAACGAAAATGTCTCACTGTTTCCAGTTCCGGGCGTTGATGCCTTTTGGGAGCGAAGAACCACGAGAACCATCGACGGCGTTTCATTCCCATGTCTAAACTCCGTTGATCACCTGGGCTACTTCAGCCTGCATATTCTTCGAAACATACTCAGCCGAGAGTGGGTGGTGAATCACGTTTTGGAGTTGGCCACTTTCCTGGAATCGAAAGCAGAGGACGACTCCTTCTGGGCAGATTGGCTGGGGCTGCATGATGCTCCCTTGCGGCAATACGAAGCTATCGCGTTCCACTATGCACGCGTGTGGTTTGGCTGCCGCCTTCACCCGACTGCGGATAACCAGGTTCAAAGCCTGCCACCAGCTCAAAGCAGCTTTCTGCATCATTTTGCGGGAGCCGCAATGGAGCTGATGTTTACGCCGAACAAGGATTCGTTTTGGCTGCACATGGATCTCGCCAACTCCGTCGGCGCCTGGCTGACCTTGGTGAAGCGGCTTTTCATGCCGAATCGCATCTCGCGCATGGGTGGACCTGCAGTTACGATTCGAAACAGACGGCAGACGGAATCGGACCACACGCACGCAGTTACGCAATATCTCCAGTACCTGGCCTCGCGCACCACCTCTTACTTTCGTCTCAGCCTTGTCACCTTGGCACGGGGACTGCGGTGGCGTCTTGGTCATCACCGCTTCGCACGCGAATTCTGGATATTTCTAGTCGCCTCTTTTTTTTTGACTTGGGCCTGTCAATATACTTCTTTCTCTTCAACCTGTTCCTGATCGGTCATGGATTTACCGAGAAGACCCTCGGCCTTCTCACGAGCGCGATGGCTGTTGGAAACCTCGTCGGCGCAATTCCAGCGGGGAGACTGGCGCAGCGATTGGGCCTACGGCCTGTTCTACTCGCCTGTTTCCTTTTAGCGACTGTCGTCTTCTCGGCGAAGTCAATGCTGTTTGGACTCGCGTGGCAAATCTCTCTGGCGTTTGTCTCCGGAATTGCTCTCGCGACCTGGGCAGTCTGCATTCCTCCCACGGTCGCGCAATTGACCAATGAGCAGCAGCGCCCATTGGCGTTTAGCTTGGTCTTTTCACTCGGAATCGGAGTAGGCGCCGCCGGTGGCCTTTTCGGTGGCAGGCTTCCCGACTGGCTTGGGAGTCACTACGCCCACTTTCATTTCCTTGCACCAGACCAGCTCGTGCTGCTGCTTTCGTGCTGCATCGTTGGAGTCGGCATTTGGCCAGTCGCGAAGCTCAGCCTACAGCGCACCCCGCCGCCCCCACTGACCACCGCTTTCTTTTCCCCATTTATGTTGCGCTATCTGCCGGCCATCGCGGCGTGGAGCCTCGTAACTGGCTCGTTCAGTCCCTTCGCCAACGTGTACTTCAAGCGACACCTGCACATGACCTTGCCTCAAATCGGCAACGCGTTCTCCGTCTCACAGATCGCGCAAATGGGCGCTGTTCTCGCTGCCCCTCTAATGTTCAAGCGCTTCGGTTTGCTGGCCGGAATCATCTACACACAAATAGTGGGCGCGCTTCTGCTGTTCACCCTCTCAGCAGTGAGCACCCCGCTCGCAGGTGCAGTAGTCTACATCGGGTTTACGACCTTCCAGTGGATGAACGAACCCGGCCTTTACAGTCTGCTGATGAACAACGTCTCACCCGAAGAGCGCGGCGGAGCAGCAGCGTCAAACACCTTTATCATCGCCGTTTCCCAGGCAGTCGCCGCTGCAATCGCTGGCGAGGCGTTTTCACGCTTCGGATATCCATCGGCCCTTCGAGGTATTGGACTACTCGCACTGCTGGCGGCGGCACTTTTCTGGACGTTACGAAACCGCCCGTTGAAGAGCCCCCTGCAGGTACTTGAGATGGAGAAAGAATAGACTGTCCGACACTCTCTATATCGATTGACCGCGAATACAATCATTACACCTCGTTCCAACGTCAGACATGGCTCGGATTCCAAGCCTGCGACTCTGAGGTAATGGAGTGACCATGTTCAAGAGCATTCCAGGATTGCTACTACGAATCGTCATCGTGAGCAGCATTGGCACGCAACTGTTAGCTTCTGGACAAATCGCCACTCAACAGTCAAACATCTCCTCATCTCAGGCTCGAAGCACCGAATCCGTCTCCATCCAGGTGGACCTTACAAAGGTGACCGGCAAGTACAAGCCCATCTATGGCTGGTTTGGCTACGATGAGGCAAACTATACGACGATGCCGCACGGCACCGATCTCTTGAAGGAGCTTCATGATCTCAGCCCCGTGCCTGTATACATCCGGGTGCACCATCTCTTTACATCAGGCGACGGTAAGGCGGAGTTGAAGTTCAGTTCGACCAATGTCTACGTTGAGGATGCAAATGGAAGGGCCACCTATGACTTCACCATCCTCGACGGCATCTTTGACGCATTTATGTCGGCTGGGGTTCGCCCCCTCGTCGAGTTGGGATTTATGCCAAAGGACCTGGCGGCCGACTTGCCAGATCGTCACGAGCCGTATCAGGTGCATTACCCGCAGAGCACGGTCTCAGGAAAGTCGAACAATCCGCCAAAGGATTATGCGAAGTGGGCAGAGCTCGTGCGAGTTGTTACGGCGCATCTTGTAGAGAGGTACGGTCGGGATAAGGTACTCCAATGGTATTTCGAGGTGTGGAACGAACCGGACATAGATTATTGGCACGCCGACATCAGTCAATACCTAAGGTTGTATGACTACTCGGTCGCAGCAGTCCGTGCCGCGTTGCCCGGCGCGAAGGTAGGCGGCCCAGCCTCGACGGGGCCCGGCAATCCGAAGGCCTACGCATTCCTTGACACGTTTCTAAAGCACGTCAACTCCGGAGTCAGTTCGGTGAACGGCAAAGCTGTACCTATCGACTTCATCTCTTTCCACGCAAAAGGCCGGCCGACCATTCAAAATGGCGCTGTCACAATGGGCATTAGCTATGAGCTGAATGATGTGAACAAGGGATTCGAGTTGATTGCCTCTTATGCGAAATTGCGGAGCCTTCCCATTATTCTCAGCGAAGCAGATCCCGAGGGCTGTGCTGCATGCTCTTCGAAAGTGAATCCGGCCAACAACTACCGCAACGGAACACTGTATCCGGCCTATACCGCAGCAGCATATAAAGCTCTATTCGGTCTACAGGACCTGCACAACGTCAATCTCGTTTCGATGCTGAGCTGGTCGTTTGAATTCGAAGACAAAGACTACTTCGAAGGATTTCGTTCCCTGGCTACGAACGGCATCGACAAACCGGTGCTCAACGTATTCCGCATGTTTGCGCTTATGTCGGGCAATCGCGTGAAGGTTGAAAGTACCGGCCAGATTCCGTTGGACACCATGTTGACCTCAGGAGTACGAAATGCTCCGGACGTGGATGCCCTGGCGACTGTAGCCGATCGAGAAGCCGCTGTGCTGGCCTGGAACTATCACGACGTTGCCGATGCGGCCGCCAGCTCAGTGCAAACGAAGATCACAATTACAGGCATTCCTGCGGGTGTCCGACGGGTGCTGGTGGAGCACTATCGAATCGACGAGACCCACAGCAACTCTTATACGGTATGGAAAGCAATGGGCTCACCACAGGACCCCACAGCCGAGCAGTATGCTCGACTGAAGGCTGCCGGACAGTTAGAGTTGTTTACCTCGCCCGAGTGGCTCGACGTCACCAAGCAACAGGTCAAGATTTCGACCAACCTGCCGCGACAGAGTATTTCCCTGTTGCATCTTCGATGGTGATGCGGGCGAAGGGACTTCGCGCTCGTCGTCTCACTTATTGAGTGAGGCGTATCAGTGGGGCTGGTTCAACCAGAATCCAGAATCCTACGCTGCAAAATTAGGTGGCCGGCTTGAATGCTGGCCACCTAATACAGCGTTGCTACTGCTTTTGCAGCCAATCCGTAAGATGCTGCTGTTGTGCGGTACGCAGATCGATGCAATCGTCGATCTGATTCTTCGCACGGCCAAGCGCGCGCTCTGTCGAGGGTACTGGGTGCGCCGCGAAGAAGCTTGTGACTTCATCTCTCTTCTCGACAGTGCAAAAACCTCCAGTAGCTCCAATCAGTCTGCCGCCTGAACTCATCGTTGTCTGAGCCTTCACCTTGTCCCAGTTGTCCTGCACGAACTTCCAGGCAATTTCTCGCGTCTCCCGATTCGCAAGCAAGACCCCAATGAGAGATGCCGAGTCCTGGTTCCTCACCTTGCCAGAGATGGCATACTCCAGAGTTCGCTTCTCAAGAGCAGGATCACGAAAACGAGACAGATCGTACAGCGCGCTCACCGCCACTTCAGGATTCGTCGAAGTAACGCTGATGTGCTGCAGCTGGTTATACAGCGCCTCATCGCCGTGGATGGCGGCGATGCTGACAGCCGCGTGCGCCAAGGTCGGCTCTACGGATGACGGATCGGCTAGATATTTCCCAGCGATCGTCTTTGCTTCGGCAATTACCTGGGGATCATCCCCATACCTGCCCAGCAAATTGAAAAGCTCCGCGCGCAATTCCTTCGTATCTGGCGCGTCGGTCGGGCTGGACGGCCCAAGACCTTCAAGTGCAGGTGCAAAAGTCTTGCGAATCCATGCAGCAAAATTCGCGCGTTCGCTGTCGGACACTATGCGATTGTCGATCGCAGCAATTCCTCCTGCGGCACTCTCAGCAAGGGTTCCGCTCAGGTTGTTCCTCAATGCGGTAACTAGATCTAGATAGGTGCCTACACTAGCCTTTTCCGCACGCACCTTGGCCCACTGATCGCCAAGCAGACTAATGCGCTCTTCTGACTGCAGTGATCCGACGTTGCTAACCAGCTTCTGATACACGTCTTCAGGGTAGCTGGTGCGGTAGTAGCCTTTTCCTCCCGCATTCGCATAAAAGTAAGGCGCGGCGGGAACCTTCATCATCTCCTGAGGCGCGGCTAGCACGCTGCAGTCCGGAGTCCCCGTCGCGGCCTTTACGCAAACTGGAACAACCCACTGCTGCGAGCCCTCGGCCGTAGCCTTGGGGCTCAGAAAGAATCGTTGCTGGTTCACATCGACCTTGCCCGACTGCGGCTCACCGAAGATGAGTATCGGCACTCCCGGTTGTGCGACAAAGCTGGTCATGATCTTGTCGACTGGCCGGTGACTGACGGTAGTCTGCGCGCTCCAAAAGTCCTCCGCGGTTGCGTTCCCATACAGATGGGCCGCAAGGTATTCGTGCACGCCGCGACGAAACGTCTCCTCGCCCACATAATTCTCCACCATCAGCAACACAGCGCCGGCCTTGCCATAGGAGATGCCATCGAACATCTCGTTGATCTCCTCCGGCGTCTCGGCTTTAGCGCGAATCGTGCGAGTCGTCCTCTGCGCATCCAGGTTCAACGTTCCATCAAGCTCAGCCGCAACCTCCTCTGAGATCTTCCACTCCGGCTTCCATTTTTCCACCGGCTTGTTCTCCATCCAGCTGGCGAAGCCTTCATTCAGCCAGATATTGTCCCACCACTTCATGGTCACCATGTCGCCGAACCACTGGTGCGCCATCTCATGCGCTACAACCAGAGCAACCGTCTTCTTGGCGTCGACCGACGCGGTGTCCTCATCAATCAGCAAGTCCGTCTCTCGGTAAGTAATCGCTCCAAAGTTCTCCATCGCACCTGCCTCAAAATCAGGCAACGCAATCATGTCCAGCTTCGGCATCGGATACTTGATTCCAAAATAATCGTTGTAGTAGTGCAGGATGTACTCCGCCGACTTAAGCGCGAATTTTCCCAGCTGCACTTTGTCCGGAGTAGCACAAGAGCGGATAGGGACGCCATCACTCTGCCCGGAAACGCACTCAAAGTCCCCTACGAGAAATGCCACCAGGTAGGTAGACATCTTCGGCGTCGTTGCAAAACGAATGGTGTGCTTCCCCGCCTGAGGCCCCGGCGAGTCATTCAGGATATTCGTGTTCGAGATGGCCGTGTCCCCATCGTCGACAACCAGGCTGATGTCAAACGTAGCCTTATAAGCCGGCTCGTCGAATGAAGGAAATGCTCGTCGCGCATCCGTCGATTCAAATTGCGTAACCGCATAACTCCGCTTGCTCGTTTTTGAGAGATAGAAGCCGCGAAGCTGCCCGTTCAGGATCCCGGAATACTCGATGTCCAGCGTGTACTTGCCTGCGGGTAGCGTACTTCCAAATGTCAGCGTGGCCTGCTGCTTCTTCTCATCAAGGCTGACAGTGGCTGTTAGCACCTTGCCATTGACCTTGGTGCTCGCGCGAACAAATTGAATCTCGAGCGCGTTCAAGGTGATGGCGCTCAGAGGTGCCGCCAATTCGACGTCGATCTCTTCACGACCAGTGAAGGTCGCGGCTTTCAGGTCAGGAGTAAGCACCAGCGAGTAATGACTCGGAGTTACATCCTGGGGCAGCCTCTGAGCGAATGCGCTCGGAAGAGTGACTGCTAACAGCGAGCCACACAATGCAACCAGGCCGCTAATACGGAGTGAAATTACAGGCATGGAAAGTCCTTTGAATAGGAGACTTGCGATTTAATATCTGCAGGTTACAAGCTTACTTCAACGATACCGCACTTGGGCGGCGTTGCGATATTCAGACCCCAGAAATGTGACGGACTGACGCAAATATGACACGGCGAGTAGCACACAGGTCGCCCAGAAGGAAGCGCCGGCCGCAATCCCTATAGCCTGTGCCACTTTCGCCCATCCCGGGCAAGCAATTGGTCTGACTCTTTCGGACCCCAGGTGCCTGCCGCATAATTCGGGAAATTATCAGGCTTTGAAGCGGCCCATTGTTCCAGCACAGGCGTATACAGTGCCCAAGTCGTTTCCACTCCGTCGCGATGCGCAAACAATGTGGCATCACCCAGCATGGCGTCCAGCAACAAACGCTCGTATCCATTCGCAGATGACTTACCAAATGCAGATGCGTAGCTGAAATCCATCACTACCGGGCACACCGCCATGTTCGGGCTAGGAACCTTAGCACCGAAGCGCAACGAGATTCCCTCATCAGGCTGGATCCGCATCGTGATCAGGTTTGGCTGAAGTTCCGCACAGTGGTCATTGGGACCGAGGTTAAAAAGCAACTGCGGCGGTTGCTTGAATTGGATCGTGATCTCTGTAGCGCGCTTCGCCAGCCGTTTTCCGGCGCGAACATAAAACGGAACTCCCGACCAGCGCCAGTTGTCCACCTCTAACCGAATCGCGGCATAGGTCTCCGTGCTCGATTCCGGGTCAACTCGATCCTCCTGCCGGTAACCCTTCACGGCTTCGCCACCCACTATCCCCGGTCCATACTGTCCGCGCGCAGTGTTCGAAATCGGAATAGGAGGAATCGCCTTCCAGACCTTCAGCTTTTCAGTGCGAACCGCGTCGGCCTCAAACGATACCGGCGGCTCCATGGCGACGAACGACATCAACTCCATAACGTGGTTCTGTACCACGTCCCGCAAGGCGCCGGCTTTCTCATAGAACGGACCTCGGCCCTCGATCCCAATACTCTCAGCAACGCTTATCTGAACGTGATCGACGTAGTTACGATTCCAGATCGGCTCAAAGACACCGTTGGCAAAGCGAAACACAAGAATGTTCTGTACAGTCTCTTTGCCCAGATAGTGATCGATACGAAAAACCTGCTTCTCCTCAAAGATCGAGTTCACTTCATCATTTAATTTCTTGGCGGACTCGAGATCGTGCCCAAATGGCTTCTCGATAATGATGCGTACATTTCCCTTGGCGGGGGAAGCCAAGCCCTGCGCCCCCAGTTGCCCCGTGATGTCAGCGAAGTATTCCGGAGCAGTCGCCAGGTAATAAAGTCGATTTCCCTTTGTGCCATGCGCTCCATCAATTTTTTGCAGCAGTGTGTCGAGTGCTGCGTATCCAGCGGCATCATCAAAGTTCAGCGCGTGATAGCTGACCTTTCCGATGAATTCGTCCAGTTTCGCGTCACCAACAGGAACATCGCCGAATTCTACAATGCCTTGCCGCATGTCTTTGGCAAATTCATCCTGCAACGGGCGGCGAGCCACGCCAACAATCGCGAATTCCTTCGGCAATAGTCCTGCCTGCTCCAAATGAAAGAGAGCCGGAAGCAACTTGCGCTTGGTCAAATCACCAGACGCTCCGAAGATCACTACGACGCATGGTTCCGGGATGTGCTCGTTGCCTTGAGCTACCTTCTTGAGATCGTCGGGAGAAACGGTGCCTTGTACGGATGCCATGCGAAAGATGCCTCCCTATAACGGAAATATGCCAACCTGCGGACCGCGATCGACGTCCTTGTTTCGAGTCAGCGTCTAGCTGCGAAGTTGGACTCCGAACTGCGTCAACTCAGTAGCCAGCGCTTCTGGACCCTGGTAGTGAATTCCATGTATCCCCAATGCACTTGCCGCAGCCGCGTTGGAATCGCGATCGTCAATAAAAATCACCTCTTGGGGCTGGCGCTGCAAAACATCCAGTGCGAGGCGAAATATCTTCGCATCCGGCTTTCGCAGGCCGACATAACAAGAGCTCAAAAAGCAGGGAATGGACTCGCGAAGTCGAAATTGCTCGATCCGATAGTCATTCAACTCCCGCGCTTCATTGTTCAGCGCTGCCATCTGCACACTATGAGATGCGGCTAATTGGGCAAGGATTCGCAGAGCAGAATTTGGCAGAACTTGCGACTGCTCTTTCATCGCATCGAGAAATTGCTGCGGCGTGAAGCTGCGCGGCTCATAGAAAACAGTTTGAATTAGATACTCGTCTGCCGTGATCAAGCCCTTTTCCCAGGGATCGTTGGCCTCGGCATGGCGCTCTTCGAACGCCTGCCGGTCAAGCTGAAAGCGCTGAAACAGTTCGTCGCGCTCGCAGTGATCCCAACCGTTCGTCAGTAAAACGCCACCTACGTCCCACAGAATCGTCTTGATCTCGCTCATCCGGCTCTTCCCACGACTGGAGTTCAGGGCCCCGGGCTCGTCTCGATTCGCGTGTCCCAGACTTCGTTATTGCCGAATCATGTAGCGGGCTTCAATTGCCTTAACTTTGTTGAGACGCCGAACAAACCTCTCCTGTCCGGATTGGAAATTTGCCTTCAGAAATGTTTGCACCAATTCCGCCGCCAATGACGAACCGATGATTCTTGCTCCCAGAACGAGAACGTTCATGTTGTCATGTTCGACGCCCTGGTGCGCTGAGTAGTTGTCGTGGCACATAGATGCGCGGATGCCCGGCATCTTGTTGGCAGCTACGCAAACCCCCACGCCACTACCGCATATCAGTATTCCGCGCTCAGCCTGGCCCGCCTCCAGCGCTTTGCCTACAGCTTCGGCAAAGTCCGGATAATCCGACGGCTCCGTGTTATACGCGCCCAGGTCTGTGACGTCGTGACCACTACCCTCAAGCTGCGCCCGCACTTCTTCCTTCAACGGAAATCCCGCATGATCCGCGGCAATGACAAGCTTCATACGCGCCCCTTTTGCAGTAACGGCTATTTCTTATTGGCCATTTCAATCAGCTTGTGTGCGTGCGCCGCCACGTTATCGACGCTGAATCCCAGGTGTTCGAGCGCCACTGGTCCCGGTGCTGAAGCACCAAAGCGGTCGAGGCCGATCACGTCTCCGTGGCGCCCCACATACTTCCACCAGCCCAATGTCGCACCCGCCTCGATGGCCAATGTGGGCAAGCCATCGGGGAATATCTGGGCTTTGTATTCTTCGCTCTGTTCTTCAAATATCTTCCAGCTCGGCATGGACACCACGCGCGTCGCAACGCCCTCGCCAGCGAGTCTTCTGGGCTGACTTCAGCGCGAGCCAAACCTCGGCTCCGGTTGCGACAAGAAGAACTGCCGGAGCATCCCCGCCCCGCTCCAGGATGTATGCGCCGTGGCTCACGCCCTCAAACACCTTGTACTTCTCGGCATCGAGAATCGGCAAATCCTGTCGCGAAAGCGCCATGAACGACGCGCTCTTTCTCTCCAGAGCCAATCCCCAGACCGCCGAAGTTTCGTTCGCATCCGCCGGGCGAAAGTCGGTAAGCTGCGGAACGGCGCGCAGCGCCATCAAATGTTCAATAGGCTGGTGCGTCGGCCCATCCTCACCCAGCGCCACGGAGTCATGCGTGAAAACGAAGATAGAGTGCGCCTTCATCAGCGCAGCCAAGCGAATCGCGGGCTTGCAATAATCCGAGAACACAAAGAATGTCGAGCCGTAAGGAATTACGCCGCCATGCACTGCCATGCCGTTCACCATGGCGCACATGGCAAACTCGCGCACTCCGAAGAAAATATTCTTGCCCGTGGGATCCAGGTGGAAGTTGCCGCTATCTTTCAGGATCGTCTTGGTTGAAGTGGTCAGATCGGCTGCGCCGCCCAGCAGTTCCGGAACAGCTTTTTCGAAAGCCGCCATGACGTTTCCGCCCGCCGTACGTGTGGCCACTGGCTTCGCGTCTGCCGGAACAACGGGCAGAGTCTTCCGCCAACCCTCTGACAACTTGGCCGCCATCACTCGCTCGAACTGGGCGGCCAATTCAGGATTGGCCTCCTTGTACGCGGCAAAGGTCTTCTGCCACGCCGCCTCTTCTTTGGCGCCCTTCTCCACCGCCTGCAGCCAATGTTTCGCCACATCTTCGGGCACATAGAAGCTCTTATCATCCGGCCAGTTCAACTGCTTCTTAGTCTGCAGAACTGCGTCCGCACCCAGCGGCTCGCCATGTGCCTTATTGGTGCCCGCTTTGGGGCTTCCATAGCCGATGATCGTCCGCACAGCGATAATCGACGGCCTGTCCTTCACGGCCTTGGCAGCTTCAATCGCGGCGGAGATCGCAGCAAGATCGTTGCCGTCTCCCACCCGTTGCACATGCCAGTGATATGCCTCAAACCGCTTCTCCACATCTTCCGTAAACGAGAGCTCCGTAGGCCCATCCAGTGAAATCAAATTGTCGTCGTAAAGGCAGATCAGCTTGCCCAGGCTCAACGTGCCCGCCAATGAAGCGGCCTCATGCGAGACGCCTTCCATCAGGTCGCCATCGCCGCACATCATGTATGTAAAGTGGTCCACCACATCGAAGCCCGGCTTGTTGTACACGCTCGAGAGATGGCGTTCCGCAATCGCCATGCCCACGCTCATGGCAAAGCCCTGCCCCAGCGGTCCCGTCGTCACTTCAACGCCATCCGTGTGGCCGTACTCGGGATGTCCCGCCGTATTCGATCCCCACTGCCGAAACTGCTTCAGGTCGTCCATCGACACCTTGTAGCCAGTCAGGTGCAGCACCGAATAGAGCAGGGCAGACGCGTGCCCGTTCGAAAGCACAAAACGATCCCGGTTCGACCATTTGGAGTTCGCAGGATTGTGCCGCATGAACTTGTGGAAGAGAAGGTAGGCCATCGGCGCGTCGCCGAGAGGAGCGCCCGGATGTCCGCTCTTTGCCTTTTCGACGGTATCAACAGCCAAAAAACGCAGTGCATTGATGGATAACTCGTCCAGTTCGCTCATCGTCCTCTTCTCTCGCTCAAAATTCTTCGGCTCATCGACCAATCCCCACCTGCGCCTGGCGTGGCCACAGGACTCATCTCTTGGATGTAGGGTAGTGCGATCCCGGAATTACTTTCTTTGATTTGAAACAGCGCCACGCCCTGGGGACGGTTTCCCCCGGACATTTGAGGATAAACGAAATGTCCTCCGGATGCCTTAACGTGGCATAAACATGCGGCCTATAGCACCTGCGAATTCGCGTCCGGATCGGGGTGGAAAGACACTTCCCTCATCGCGTGGGTAATCTCCCGGTTCTTCATGAAGTACTCCCAGACAAAGCCACTGCGCAGATTTTCCGCCATCAGCAGGCTGATTCCCTGGTTGATCCCGAGGATGTCCTCAGCCAGCCAGTTGGCCTTGGGATTCAACGCATCGACAAAGCCATAGCGGGTCCATGCCTTTCCACCCATTTGCTTGCGCATGTTCAGCAGTACATGCGAGGTCTCCGCAGGAAGAAACGGCAGCGATCCGGCCGTAGCGCTCGGCACCACCGTGCCGTCCAGCTCCCCCATTGCCGGGGGACCACCCCAGATGCGATAGCCCTGCCGCGAGTCGGAGGCCGTAATCCCCCACAAATCCTGGTCCATCCAGGGATACTTTTGCCCCTCCGCCATGCAGAAAAGCTGGTGCGCCCGGGTAGCCGCGATGGAGTTGCTGAAGTAGTTGGCGTGGCGATCCCGCTGATCGCGGTAATCGCACCACGCGTGTGCGTATTGGTGAATAAAAAGCGGCGCCACGCCGCTGATGTACTCAATCCCGCCAAAGCTGATCAACGGCCGCTGCAGCGCGTCCCAGGTCGAGGCGGGGATAGGGTGTGTCGGCGATCCGATCGCCATGAGGTACATCGTCATCAGTTCGGCGTAAATATCCCATCGCGCCTGCAGAAATCCCTGGTCGGGCAGCCACCCCATCGACAAGGCTGTCCCGCCATTCAGCATCCATTCCCAGTCGATCCGGCGATAAAAGGTCGTGGCCAGCGCCACAATCCTCGCGTTTCCAGCAAAATACTGCCGGCACAGCAGCACTCCGCATAACAGTAGCGCGGTATCGATGGACGAAAGCTCCGAGTTGAACCGCCGCTGCCCGGTTTCAATGTCGATGAAGTGATACAAAAAACCATGCTCGTGAGGGCAGGTCTCCAGCAGGAACGCCAGCGTCCTCTCTACACGCTCCTCGCACTGCGATGGCACTAGGTAGTGCCGCTTGGCCGCGATGCAAAGAGCGCTCAGGCCAAAACCCGTCGCGGCCACGCTGCAAACCCTGCTCAAGGCTCGCCCAACAGCGGGCGCCCGATCCCGTACCAGCCCCGTCTTGGGACTCGCCTCAATGTAGAAATAGTCGCAGGCGCGAGCCTCCAGATCATCCAGCAACGCCTCGGCTTCCCGCGAAACCTGCGTGAGAGGGCGGTTAATGAAGACGCCTGG
This sequence comes from uncultured Acidobacteriaceae bacterium, assembly GCA_963849505.1. Taxonomy (GTDB): domain Bacteria; phylum Acidobacteriota; class Terriglobia; order Terriglobales; family Acidobacteriaceae; genus JANXZS01. The sequence continues at coordinate 130,599 of CAWKHY010000009.1, forward strand.
CGGATGCTCGTAATTCGTCGCCGCCTGGCTCTCCGTCTTCGGCGCCTGACCAGGAGGTGCAGCGGGCTGTTGCTGTTGGTTCTGAATGCCTCCGGCAACGCTCAGTGCCGGGGACCCAAGCGCAAGCAGACCCGTGGCGCCCACACGCCTTAGGAGCTGCCGTCGTGTCATGTCGTGGATATCGTCAGACGGAATGCGGGAACGAGCCAAGGTCAGCCAATCCAGTTGGGCAAGTCGTGCGGATGCCCGGCAGAGGCATCTCAATACACAGTGTAAGGGATATGAGGCGTGGTTGGTCTCACCCGAAGGAGGCGTTGCAGGCGGCCTGGAATTGAGTACACAGAAAACTGCACCCCAGGACATGCTTTTGCATCCATAACATCGTGCCCGCAGTGTGAAATGGACGAAAAGTTGTCGCCACTGCGCAATTTACCCCCAAACAACCGGCAACGAAAGCGAATGCCAGGAGGAACGATTTGGCTTACGAACTTGCACCACTTCCCTACGACTACGCCGCACTTGAGCCCCATATCGACGAAGCGACGATGAAGCTCCACCACGACAAGCATCACCAGGCCTACGTCACCAACCTGAATGCTGCCATTGAGAAGCATCCTGAGCTGGGAACAAAGAGCCCCGAAGATCTGCTCAAGAGCCTCAGCACCATCCCCGAAGACATCCGCGGAGCGGTACGCAACCACGGCGGCGGGCACGTCAACCACACCATGTTCTGGTCCCTGATGAAGGCCAACGGTGGCGGCGAACCCACTGGCAAGATCGGCGAACAGATCAAGGCGGATTTCGGCAGCTTTGAGGACTTCAAAAAGCAGTTCAACGAGGCCGCCACCAAGCAATTTGGATCGGGCTGGGGCTGGCTGGTCTTCGACGGCGGCAAGCTCAAGATCGTAACCACGCCGAACCAGGACAATCCCCTCTCAACCGGGCTCTACCCAATTCTGGGCAACGATGTCTGGGAGCACGCGTATTACTTGAAATACCAAAACCGTCGTGCCGACTACCTGGCCGCATGGTGGAACACGGTCAACTGGGACGAAGTCAACAAGCGCTTCGACACCGCCAAAAAGTAGTCAGATTCGCCACTTTCGACGAAATAACGCTGCCCCGGTGCATCCGCCGGGGCAGTCCTATTTGAACCGTTATTTCGCCTGTGGGAAGTGCTCCCGCAGCAGCGCCAGCCCCTCTTCGCGGCTCTGGATTCGCCCTTCGAGCTGGGCATCTTCCGCCAGCCAAAGCATTTCTTTAAAACTCTCGCCGGGTCGATAACCAGCCGCAATCAGGTCCTTGCCCGTCACCAGCAAAGTGGGGCGCACGGCTTCGACAGGCATGGCCTCATAACGCTGCCTGGCGTAGTCGTAAAGCTCCAGCCCGCCGTGGCTGGAGAGGCAATCCAGACGGTGCAACTCGAGATGTTCGGGAAAATCTGGCAGGCGAAAGAAGCGCTTCAGCGTGGAATCCTTCATCTTCTCCACATCGCCAAAGCGCATGTGGTTTCCCACCAACGCGACGATTTGCGCCGTATCTTCCTTTGAGAAGCGCAATCGCCCGCAGATCTCCTCCGCAATCCTCACTCCAACTTCGACATGGCCGTCAAAGCGGATACGATCGGGCGCACGCCGAAACGTGGCTGGCTTGCCCACATCGTGCAGCAGCGCACCCCACGCCAGCGTCGAAGCGCAACCGGCCTCCAGCTTTTCCAGCAATAGCAAGGTGTGTACGAACACATCGCCCTCAGGATGGTACTGAGGTGGTTGCTCCACGCCCTTCATCCGTTCGATCTCGGGGAGCACCCAGTGCAGGAGCGTGGTCGCATCAAGCAGCTCAAAGGCATGCCTGGCACTCCCCTCCGTCAGCATTCGCGTCAGTTCGTCACGGATACGCTCGCGGCTGACAGAGCTGATTTCGCTGGCTTGCGCTCGGATCGCCGCGGCTGTTCCGGCCTCGATCTCAAAACCAAAGCGGGCAGCGAAACGCACAGCACGCAACATGCGAAGTTTGTCCTCGATGAAGCGCAGGTGCGGGTCGCCAATGGCGCGCACCACCCTCGCTTCAAGGTCCCGCCTGCCACCCACGAAGTCGAGCACGGCACAGGAGATGTCTCCACTCTCCGCCAGCAGCATCGGATCCAGCATCATCCCATTGATGGTGAAGTCGCGGCGCAGCACGTCTTCTTCAGGACTCGACGAATAGCTGACCAGGTCCGGGCGGCGGCCGTCAGAATATGCGCCGTCGCTCCTAAACGTAGCAACCTCGGTTACAATTTCACGGCCTGCCTCTTCTGCCGCCACCAGCACAACGCCAAAGTGCGCGCCCACCGAGAAAGTACGCGGAAAGAGATTCAAGACAACTTCCGGACGCGCATCCGTGGCCACATCGAAATCGGCAGGTTCGTGCCCCAGCAGCAGATCGCGCACGCAGCCCCCCGCGTAGTAGGCCTGATAGCCTTCCGAGCGCAGCCTGGCCACGACACCGAATGCCTCTTCCTGTGCCCGCCTTCCCCCGTTGCTCGCTGCCATCGCGACCTCTCCACTACTATAGAAGGGTGACGGATTCTGAACTGCCGGCGCCGACCGGCAATCCTGCCGGAAGCGGCCTCATACTTGCCATTGAAAGTTCCTGCGACGAAACCGCCGCCGCGGTGGTGGAACGCGGCTCGCGCACGCGCTCGAGCATCGTGGCCTCACAGATCCCGCTGCACTCACCCTATGGCGGCGTCGTTCCAGAACTCGCCTCCCGCGAGCACCTTCGCAACATCGTGCCAGTAGTCCGCACCGCCCTGGAGAAGGCCGGCTGTACGCTACGTGATCTCGATGCAGTCGCGGTGACCTCAGGCCCGGGATTGGCGGGTGCCCTGCTGGTTGGCATCAGCTATGCCAAGGCCCTCGCCTACGCCATCGACAAGCCCTTGGTGGCCGTGAACCACATCGAAGGGCACATCCACGCGGTGCTCCTGGAACAGCGGCAGCTCAGCCCCGACGATGCCCCGTTGCCGCTGCCTGCCCTTGCCCTGGTAGTCTCGGGAGGCCATACGCACCTCTACCTGACCCGCCAGCATGGCTCGGCGCGCGATGGCGGCTGGACCTACGCGAACGTGGGCAAAACCGTGGACGATGCCGCGGGCGAAGCCTTCGACAAAGTCGCCAAGTTGCTCGGCCTCGGCTACCCGGGCGGCCCCTGGATTGATGGACTTTCAGTCCACGGCAACCCCAGGGCAGTCGCCTTCGCATTCGCACAAGTGAAGGCCAAGGTGCATCGGCCCGGCCAGCGGGCGGCACTGCCGCGCTTCCTGTTTTCCTTCAGCGGCATCAAGACCGCCGTGCTCCGCTACGTCGAGGTTCACGGCCTGCACGCCTCGATAGAAGCCCGCCACAACGCAATTTTGGCGATGGAAAACCCCACTTTAAGCGACATTTTGCCACTTTGCGACACCAAAACGCTCGATTTGATCGCGTCTTTCCAGCGAGCCGTCGTCGGGGACCTCATGCGCAAGACCTTCCTGGCCGCGGAGACCCTTGGCGCCCATTCCGTGCTGGTTTCGGGCGGCGTGGCGGCGAATCGCGAATTGCGCCTTCGATTCGCAGCAGAGGCGGCCGAAAGAGGCTTGCCTATTGCGTTTCCGTCGCATTCTTTGTCCACAGACAACGCCGCCATGATCGCCGCGGCGGCCTGGCCAAAGCTGTTGGCGGGCGAGATTGCGCCCGCAAGTCTCTCCGCTGACCCATCGCTCGCTTTAGGCAGCTAAAACGGCCTGAAAACGCGCGTAAATACACCAAAACGAGGCCAAATTCGCTCTCGCTGATAGAATCACTTTTGGCCTAAATCCACACGAGCGCCCTGTTTCCGCTCCATTAAGAACGCTGCCCGGAATGACGATTCGCCTCTTCAATACACTTACGACCACCGTCGAAGAACTTATCCCCAGTGACGGCAAGACTTTGCGGATGTATGCCTGCGGCCCCACGGTCTACGACTACGGCCACATCGGCAACTTCAGAACGTTTGTCCAGGTGGACGTGCTGCGGCGGTTCCTGAAGCTCGAAGGCATCGAGGTCCGCCACGTCATGAACATCACCGACGTGGACGACAAGATCATTCGCAACGCCGCAGCCGCGGGCGTCTCGATCGGCGAGTACACTCCGCGCTTTGAAAACGCCTTCTTTGAGGATCTCGACGCATTAGGCGTGGAGCGGCCGGAAGTGATCTCTCGCGCCACGGAATGCATTCCTGAGATGGTGGCGCTCATCCAGCGCCTCGCCGCGCAGGACCTGGCTTATCAGACTGAGGACGGATCCTGGTACTTTCGCATCGCTGGCTTTCCTGAATACGGCAAGCTCTCAAAAAAGGACTTCGACGGCATCACCGATGGCGCCCGCGTCGACGTGGACGAATACGACAAGGATTCAGCCCGCGACTTCGCCCTGTGGAAGGCTCCAAAACCGGGCGAGTACCACTGGAATACCGAGATTGGACCCGGACGCCCGGGCTGGCACATAGAATGCTCCGCAATGGCGATGAAATACCTCGGAGAGAGCTTTGATCTGCATGCAGGCGGCGAAGATTTGATGTTTCCGCATCACGAAAATGAGATAGCCCAGTCGGAAAGCGCCACCCATAAGTCCTTTGCCCGCCACTGGATGCACGTTCGTTTCCTGCTCGTGGAAGGCAAGAAAATGTCGAAATCCGAGGGCAATTTCTTCACTTTGCGTGACCTTTTGCTCAAAGGATACAAGGCCTCGGCGATTCGCATGTTGTTGATTTCAAATCCTTACCGCCACCAGCTCAACTTCACGTTTGATGGCCTGGCGGATGCCACCAGTTCGGTGGAGCGGCTGCGCAACTTCCACCAGCGAGTTTCTACAGGAAAGTTTCCAGAAGGCTTAGACCTTGAGCTTTCCGCACAAACGGACAAGGCCTGCGAGGCATTTACCGCGGCGCTTGAGAACGATCTGAACACCTCAGAGGCGCTGGCGGCGATCTTTGACCTGGTGCGGGCTGGCAATGTAGCTGTGGACGGAGGCAAGTTCATGGCGGGCAATGTCGAGTCAATTCTGAGTACATTGAAACGTTTCGATAGCGTCTTTGCGGTGCTGAAAGACCGCGACGATGAGCTGACCCGCGCCTCGCTGGAGTGGGCCGAGCGCGAAGGCAGAATGGACCAGGTAGCGGCCTCCGTATTGGTACAAGCTTCGCTGAGCGATGCCCAAATCGACGCTTTGATTGCGGAGCGAAACCAGGCGCGGGCAACGCGCAATTTTGCCCGCGGGGACGCTATCCGCAAGGAATTGAGCGATAAGGGCATCCTGCTCGAAGACTCGAAGGACGGCGTGCGCTGGAAACGAAAGTAGAAATCAGCCAATCAATGGGCACTTATCCAGCCCGTTCGACTTTAAAATCCTGAAAGCGGAGAGTTGCCGTCAGCTTCTCACTGGCGGCGCTTCGTGTTGACGACTGGAGTTTCCTACGATGGAAGCGAATGAAGTGGTAGAGCTGCGCGAACACATAGAACACGCCGAGCATGACAAGTCATTGCGGCTAGCGACATTCACCATGAGCATCCTCGCGATCTTTGTCGCGCTCACTTCCGTGCTGGGGCATCGCACCCATACCGAGGCGGTACTGGTGCAGACTCGCTCCAGTGATGAATGGAATCTCTACCAGGCGAAGAAGATCCGCCAGACTGATACGGCTCTCGCCGCCGATCTACTCTCTGCTCTCGCACTGCGTGATGACGCCACCGCCAAAAAGCTAGCTGACAGCTATAAGGCTCACCAGGAAAAATGGAACGATGATCTGGCTGAGGAACAGAAGAAAGCGACCGAACTGGAAGCTGAAGTGGGGCTGATTGAACAGCGAGCAAGCCGCTACGATCTGGGCGAGGCATTGCTTGAGATTGCGCTCGTGATCACATCCATCACGCTGCTAACGCGAAGGCAGTCGTTCATGTACATGGGTTGGATATTCGGAACCGCCGGGTTACTTTTTGCCGCGTCTGTACTGCTGATTCACTAATAGCCGCTTCCCTGCCGCTGGCAACCTGCTTCACCAGCGCCGCCAAACCGTGCTATGCTCACGGCAATTGGGGAGGCGAGCGCATGGACTGCACACCACAGTCGGTCTCGATCGGCACCCTAACCAGCATCCAGCGCTGGTCGCGATGCTCCGCGCACCAGCATTCTCCCCGCAAATATCTGCGAGTGCTCCCGGCTCGCACTCGACCTAGCCTTTTCGCAGGCGACTAGCTCTCCACGCACGATCTGAATCTGCCGCAGCCGCTCCCAGGTCGGAGCCGGCAAGCTATTCATTTTGCGCAGCCTAGCCAAACTCGCGAGGAGAAGTTCCATGGAAAACCAAAGTCTTTCAGCATTCAAGAGCGGCGTTCTTACACCGGAATTACGTTCTAAATATGGCCCCCGGTTGCTGGGTACTCTACCCGGTCCTAAAGCGCGCGCCATCGTTGAGGCGGATGACCGCCTGGTCTCGCCGAGCTACACGCGTTCGTATCCCATGGTGGCAAAGCGTGGACGAGGCCTGCGAGTCGAGGACGTGGATGGCAACGAATTTCTCGACTTTGCCGCGGGGATTGCCGTGAACTCCACCGGGCACTGCCATCCTGAAGTGGTGGCCGCGATCCAGCAGCAGGCCGCGGAACTGATCCACATTTCGGGAACGGATTTCTATTACGAGCATATGATTCAGCTTGCCGAACGCCTTTCGGCTGTGGCGCCCATGCCGGGGCCGCATCGCTTTTACTTCGGGAACTCAGGTGCGGAGGCAGTAGAGTGTGCTCTTAAGATTGCGCGCTACCACACTCAGCGGCAGAATGTGATCGCGTTCTTCGGGGCATTCCATGGACGCACGATGGGCGCGCTTTCGCTTACGGCGTCGAAGCCGCAACAGAAGCGCCGCTTTTCTCCGATGCTTCCCGGCGTCACACACATTCGCTATCCCTATACATATCGCGGCTGTAGCGGCGGCCCGCAGGAGGAAGAAGCCTTTGCACTGGGATGTGCCCGCTATATCGAGGAAAAGCTTTTTCACACCATTCTTGCGCCGGAAGAGGTTGCGGCAATTTTCGTCGAGCCGATCCAAGGCGAAGGTGGATACGTGGTTGCGCCTACGATCTTCATGCAGGAACTGCGCAGGATCTGCGACAAGTACGGAATCCTGCTGGTGGCGGACGAGGTGCAATGCGGCGCGGGAAGAAGTGGCAAGTGGTGGGCGATAGAGCACACCGGTGTACAACCGGATATCGTCTGCATGGCGAAGGGTATCGCCTCAGGAATGCCGCTCGGCATCTGCATGACGCGAGCAGAGATCATGGACTGGAAGCCCGGATCACATGCCTCAACATTCGGCGGGAATCCGGTGTCGATTGCGGCGGCCCTGGCCACAATGGATATCCTTGAACGCGAAGGAATTTCCAATGCTGCGGATATCGGCAGCAAAATCATGGAGCGGATCAAGGACTGGCCGAATCGGTTTTCGATCGTGGGAGAAGTGCGGGGCCGAGGGCTGATGATTGGTATTGAGATCGTGAAGGATCAGGCCACTCGCGAAACTGCCGGCTCCTGGCGCGACGCGATCGTCGAAGAGGCCTTCGCCCGCGGCCTGTTGATTCTTGGCTGCGGCGAAACCTCGATCCGCCTGTCACCGCCGCTCATCGTCAACGAATATGAGGCTGAGATAGCGCTCGATATTCTTGAGGAATGCATCGGCGCGGTGGAGGGCCAACACCGCTCAGTGGAAACCGCAATCGCCGCGAGGTAGACAAGGGCCTATCGGTCGCCGCACTCACTTCCGGCATCCGCTTTCGGGTGCCGGACGCAGTATCGCCTAGTTAGAGTTCTCTTTGTGCTTTGTTTGCCAGGCGGCGGCGAAGAAGAGCGCAGCAACCACAATGGTGACGAGCGCGTGCCCGTTTTGCCCCACGTGCAACTGGAGAGCGGAATTTACCAGCCACACCAAGCCTCCCACCAGCCAGATCCAGAAAACTGTCGACTGCTTCATTCCGATCCTTTCTTCGAGGTGGTTCGTTACTTAACAGCACCCGCAGGTTTCACCGCGTAACGCTCGCCTGCCTTCCATCCACAGAATTGGCGTAACCGCCAGAGCAGCAACGGGATCGATCCACGTGAGATGGAAAACTGCGTTTGCCGATAGGCCGGCCAGCGTAATGAGCGCCAGGCAAGCGCATGTGGCGGACTGAACCGAATCCGCCGCCAGGGCCATGTTGCCGGTTTTCTCCGCCATATGCTGCTTGGCCGCGCTCAGGGCCGGCATGACGATCAGAGCCGCGACGGTAATGGCAATGCCCATCATGCTGTGGTCTGGCTCGACGTGCAAGAGCAGGGAGCCGACCGATGTAAGCACAACGAAGCCGGCCAGGACAAACAACAGAATCCCGGCGATTCGCGAGGCCTGATCAGACTGGATTCGAAATTTCGGTGTGAATTGCAGAAGAACGACGGTAGCGGAGAGAAGCTCAACCAGGCTGTCTGCGCCAAAGGCCAGCAGAACGGGGCTGTGCGCGCGAACGGCTGCAGTTAAAGCGACAGCGCACTCCACCAGCATCCATGCGATGGTGATGCCCTGCAGCCAGCCGATTATGCGATTGTGCTCCGCGCCGCAACCGGTGCTGATTGAGCACACTGCCGAGGCGGGCTTGGCGGCTATCGACCTGGTTGACATGAAAGGCATTCCCCCGCCTTAAGCATATTCGCTTGGCGTCTACCCTAATAGAGGCAGACAATACTATCAATGCCAGTGTTAGCTCAATCCCATCTTCGTGTATTCGAAGGCGTTGTTCATGCGGCCAACTGGCTGACTTCAAAAGTTAGACCCTCTTCCACGCCACAACATCTGGTTACGGGAGAGAAGGGCGAGGTAGACGCCTTCTTTTACCTGCGCCGCCAAGGCTACGTCGTTGTTGCACGGCGCTATCGATCAGCCTTGCGTCGGGGGGACATCGACTTGATTGCCTGGCAGGGCGACACACTCTGCTTCGTGGAAGTGAAGACGCGTTCCAGCCGCGATTTTGCCAGCGCTGAGTCCTCGGTTGACGAACATAAACGCGAAACGCTGCGCAGACTGGCACGAATCTACTTACGGTCTCTGACCACGGAACCGCCTACACGCTTTGATGTTTTGGCGGTCTATCCATCGCAAAAAAACGCGCCGGAATTCGAGCTATTCCAGGGCGCGTTCGATTGGTACTGAGATCTGGCTTTCTGCCGAAACTCCGCTACTTGGCGTCCAGGTATTCCTCGTGCCACGCCATCTGAATCGCCTCCAGCCTGGATTCGTTCGACTTCGCGGGATCATCCGCAAAACCGTCCAGGTCGATCACGTACTGCCTGAGATCCGTGAAGCGCACGGTTAGGGGATCGACCTCAGGAAACTTTTCCTGCAGTTGAATACCGATCTCTTCCGCGTCAGTCCAGGTTATTTCTTTCGCCATTCTTGACTCCTACTTTTCCTGGCTCAGTGTGAGCGGTTTGCCTTCAGAGACGTAGTTGCGATTCCAGCTTGGGATCTCAACGACATATGTGCCGGGCCCAGTGATGACAGCCTGGCAGCCAAGGCGCGAATTCAGTTGCTGATCCGCGGCCATGTCGAGCCGATCGAGTTCTTCGTCGTCCGCTTCGCTAATGCCCTTGTCACCCTCCTTCACCCAGATGTGACAGGTGGTGCAGGCGCAGGCCCCGCCGCATGCGTGGTCCAGAAAGATGCCGAAGTTCTCCGCCACGTCCAGAAAGGACATGGGCTTGCCGTGGTGATCGTAGGGCATGGTGCCGTACTTGAACTCCACCGTTTTTCCCTCAGGCATGAACGTGACTCGAACCATTCCCTCGGCGGGTGGCTTGCTTAAATCGACTGTTGCCGCATTCGTTTCTGACATAACTTTTCTCTCGATCCGTTCAGCGTAAAAGTCTATTTGAATTCTGCAGGCGCAATCTCATGCGGTGCGGTGGGCCCCTGGCCAAGCTTCTCGCTCGCGGAGTCCATCGTCTCGCCGCTCAGAGCACTTGATACCGCCTGATCCATCATCAACTCAGCGAAGCGCCGAGTCGCTTTATCCAGCGCCTCGGTTGCCTGCCTGATCGAAGGCAGATCGTCGCTCTGTTTCACGGCAGTCAACTCGCGATCAAGTCGCGCAATTTCACTACGCTCCTCTGTCGTCAATTGCTGCCATGCTGGGTGCTTCGGAGCCTTCTCGACGGCAGCGAGGATCGTGTCTGCCTCGTTGCGCGCCTCGATCACCTGGCGCACATGGAAGTCTTCCTCCGCATAATCGAAGGACTCCAGGATCATCGTCTCCACTTGCTCGTCGGTGAGTCCGTAGGTCGGCTTCACCTCCACTTCAGCTTCCTTACCGCTGCGCTGCTCTCTCGCCGAGACGTGCAGGATGCCGTTCGCATCGATCAGGAACTTCACTTCGATACGCGGCATTCCGGCACTCATCGGAGGAATGCCCTTCAGGTCAAATCGAGCCAGGGAGCGGCAATCCTTCGCCAATTCCCTCTCGCCCTGCACGACATGAATTGCGACGTTGGTCTGCCCGTCGACTCCGGTAGTGAAGTGCTCCGTGGCGGAAGCGGGTATGGTCGAATTGCGATCGATGATCTTTGCCACCACACCACCCAGGGCTTCGATGCCCAGCGAGAGAGGAGTGACGTCGAGTAGCAGCATGTCTTCCGTCGCCTTCGATCCGCCGGCCAGGATGTGAGCCTGCACCGCTGCGCCCATGGCGACAACTTCGTCAGGATTCAATTCGGTATGCGGCTTTTTGCCGCGCGCCGACAGCTGAAACAAATCGTCGACAATCGCACGCGTGGCGGGGATGCGCGTCGAACCGCCCACCAGCACCACTTCGCTGATCTGCTCCGGCTTCAGGCCTGAATCCTTGAGGGCCTGCCGGACGGGAGCAATAGTGCGCTCCAGCACCGGCTTGATCAGGCCCTCAAACTGTTCCCGGGTTATCTCACGGCGATAGTGGCGGCCGTCCGGCAGTTCAATATCCAGACGCGAAGTATGCTCCGTCGAAAGCTCGATCTTCGCTTCAATTACGGCCTTGCGAATGGCCTGGATCACATCGGCGCTCTTGCGGACATCGAGCCCAAGATCGCCATGGATGTCATCGATGGCAATCGCGATCAGGAGATTGTCAATATCGTCGCCACCCAGGTGTGTATCGCCGTTGGTGGCAACTACTTCGAAGATACCGTCCTGCAGTTTGAGTATGGAAATATCGAAGGTGCCGCCGCCAAGATCGTAGACGGCGATGAGGCCTTCCTTTTCGCGGTCGAGCCCATACGCGAGTGCAGCAGCAGTAGGTTCATTCACCAGGCGAAGAACTTCCAGCCCGGCCATGCGTCCCGCATCCTTGGTGGCCTGGCGTTGCGCATCGTTGAAATATGCGGGCACAGTGATCACTGCCTTGCTGACAGTCCCGCCAAAGTATCGCTCCGCGTTGCGCTTGAGCTGGCGAAGAATGTAGGCCGAGATCTCGGATGGCGTGAACTCCATTTCGCCAAGGCGGATGCGCAGCACTTCGCCCGGCTGAATATTCTCCACCAGGCGAAACGGGAAGAACTTCAGCTCTTCCTGCACATCTTCAACACCGCGCCCCATCAGTCGCTTCACCGAATAGACAGCACGCTCGGGAGAAGTAATGAGAGACTTTCGCGCGCCATTGCCGACGACCAGTGTTGGCCGCGCAGGGGGCGGCGGCGGCGGATCAAGGGCAACCACCGACGGCACCAGGCTCAGGCCATCGTCCCCAGGAATCACCACGGGCCGGTCGTTGTACATGAACGCCACGAGGGAGTTCGTCGTGCCTAAGTCAATTCCGATGACTCGTTCTTCTGCCATGTTCTCTCTAGTATCGCGGTCTGCTCGCGTATCTCGCGCGACCGCCTCTTAAGCTTCAAGTGTCTGGTTTACGTCGCGCACAAGGTTGCGGATGTAGCGGCGCCGATCCAGCAGAGTGACCATTTGCTGCTTCACCCTGTCGCTGTCTGGCGAATCGGTCGATGCCGCGTTGTCCCACTCCTGCCAAAGCTGCTCAAGCGATCTGTCTGTCTCCGCTAGCTGTGCTTCAAATTGCTTTTTCGCAGCCAGCAGATCCTCGCGTAGACCAGGGTCATCTTCACCGGCCTTGCGAGTCATTCGCATCTCTTCAAGCTGCATGTTCAACTCAAATACCTCTTCCAGCAAATCGTCGGGAACACGAGAAGGAGTCTTGCGATCTCCCTGCTGCTTCCCTTCTTCCTCGATTTCGACGCCTTCCAGTCGGAGCAGGTATTCGGTCCGCGCGATAGGATCTTTGAGCGTGCGATACGCATCGTTCAGCAGCGAGGCATTTTTCAGGCTCCACTCCTGCTCTTGCTCAGTCGCACGCGCGTAGACGTCAGGGTGCAACTTGCGGCTGAGGCGATAGAAGCTACGCTCCAGCGCCGCGGTGTCAATCGCGAGCTTGCGCGGAAGACCGAAGACCTCGAAGTAGTCCGCACCCGCAGAGGCGGGCTGCACTTTGCCGCACCCGGCGCAAAAAAGATGAGCGTGCGGAACCTGTGCGGCGCACGACCAGCACGCCACGTTCACGGATTTCTCTTCTGCGATTGGCATTCGAAATGTGCCCTAGGCTGAGAACGACGAGCCGCAACCACACGATTTGGTCGAGTTGGGATTGATGAAGTTGAATCCCTGGCGCATCAGCGTCTCTTCATAATCCAGGATCATTCCATGGAGATAGATAAACGACTTCGGGTCGATAAAGACTCGCACGTCCTGAAACTTGTAGATGCGGTCGCGCTCACGCGGCTGGGTATCAAACCGGATGTTGTAGGAAAGGCCAGAACAACCGCCGCCCTGGATTCCAAGACGCAGCCCGCCCTCTTCCGGCGAAATATTTTCTTTCGCCATCGCGATGCGGATGCGGGTAAGTGCCCGCTCCGTCAGTTGAAGCCCTTGCTGTTTGGGAGCCGCGCTCCCGCCGTTCTGAACAGCGTCTGCCGAAATCATGATGTCAACATCTCCCAGGGAGTGCAGCGAGAACCTCGGAAGGCTCTCGCTATCCCATCACATTTAGCTGGTAGCAACAGCACTCGCGTGATCTGCGGTTTCTGCGACGCCATTCTTTTTCTTCCAGTCGCCGATCGCTGCGCGGATTGCATCTTCCGCCAGCACCGAACAGTGGATCTTCACGGGCGGCAGCGCGAGTTCCTTCACGATGTCGGTGTTCTTGATCGTAAGTGCTTCTTCAACCGTCTTGCCCTTCACCCACTCCGTCGCGAGCGAGGAGGAAGCGATGGCAGATCCGCAGCCGAAGGTCTTGAACTTGGCTTCTTCAATTACCTGGGTCTCAGGGTTGACCTTGATCTGCAAGCGCATGACGTCGCCGCACTCCGGCGCACCCACCAGACCCGTGCCCACTTCGCTGCTGCTCTTGTCCATCTGGCCCACGTTGCGCGGATTGTTGTAGTGATCGATCACCTTATCGCTATATGCCATTTCAAATCTCCTCCGGACTTATATGAACCTGTTCGTTTCTTGCAATGCAGCAGGGTCTTAGTGTGCCTGCCACTCAATCTTGGTGATGTCGATGCCTTCCTTGACCATCTCGTAGAGCGGGGAAAGCTCGCGAAGTTTTTGCACAACATCGATCACCTTATCGCCTACATAGTCCACCTCGGCTTCGGTGTTGAACCGGCCCAGGCCAAATCGAATGGAACTGTGCGCTACATCGTCGCCCAGTCCCAGAGCCTTCAATACATAAGATGGTTCAAGCGTCGCAGAGGTGCAGGCAGATCCGCTGGAAACTGCAATATCGTTGATACCCATCAGCAACGACTCACCCTCAACATAAACAAAGCTCATGTTCAGGTTGCCGGGAAGACTATGCTCCATCGATCCATTGACGTGAACATAATCGAGCGCGGCCTCGAGCTTCGCCTTCAACTTGTCGCGCAGGTCGGTGAGGCGCTTCGTCTCCGCGACCATCTCTTCACCGGCTATCTCGCAAGCCTTGCCCAGGCCTACAATGCCGGGAACATTCAACGTACCGGAACGCATGCCACGCTCGTGACCACCGCCATCCATCTGTGCTGCAATCTGCACGCGGGGGTTACGACGGCGCACATACAGCGCTCCAGCAGCCCTTGGGTCCATACAGCTTATGGGCTGAAAGCGACAGCACATCAATGTTCATAGCCTGCACGTCCATCGGGATCTTGCCCACGGCCTGGACTGCGTCAGTGTGGAAGAGAATGCCACGCTCATGACAGAGCTTTCCAATCTCTGCGATCGGCTGGATGACTCCAATTTCGTTATTTGCGCTCATGATGGTTACGAGAATCGTCTTCTCGTCCATCGCGCGCTTCAGGTCTTCCATGTCGATCAAGCCATCGGCCTTCACAGGCAGATAGGTCACACGGTAGCCGTATTTCTCCAGACGCTTGCACGTATCTAGGACTGCCTTGTGCTCGGTAACCTGGGTGATGATGTGGTTGCCGCGCTCCTTGTACATCTCCGCAATGCCCTTGATCGCAAGATTGTTGCTCTCAGTCGCGCCAGAGGTAAAGATGATCTCCTTCGCAGTTGCGCCAATCAGCTTCGCAATCTGTTCACGCGCATTCTCAACCGCCTGCTCCGCTTCCCAGCCGAAGGAGTGATTGCGGCTTGCTGCATTGCCGAACTTCGTCGTGAAGTACGGCATCATCGCTTCCAGTACACGCGGGTCAAGGGGAGAGGTCGCGTGGTTATCCATGTAGATCGGCAGGTGAACTCCTGCCGGAACTGCAACTGCATTTTCCACTGTGCTCATTCTTCGTCTCCTGCCTATGAGTGCGCTAAATCAGAACTTTTCTACTGCGTAAGGATGACCAATGGCGATCCTGCGGCTGCGTGACGCTCGGCTTCTGCGATTCCCGCATCCACGAGATCCGAGATCCGGATTTTCTTCAGCACGTCGGCGATGCTCTCATTCACCCGCGCCAACGGCTCCTTGATGGTGCAACTGCTAAGCAGATCGCAAGAGTTGGTGCCTTTTCCGCACGAGGTGAGGAAAAAAGGACCGTCAATCGCGTGAATTACTTCGAATGCGGAGATCTCCCGTGCATCCCGCGAAAGCGCATAGCCGCCGTTGATTCCGGCGTGAGAGCGCAAGAGCCCAGCCTTTGTAAGTCGCTGCAGAATCTTTGCCAGCAGAGGCGGGGGGATGCGATACGCTTCGGCGATATCCTTGGCGCTGAGCGAACCGGTCTCCACATGCTCCGCCAGGAACTTGAGAGCCATCAGGCCGTAATCCGCTTTTTTGGTGAGCCTTAGCATGTCTGTCTGGAGGAGCTATCCGGTCAAAGAGCGACCATAATGGTCCTACATCAGTATACGACCGATTTCGTCCGAATTACAAGCTGGGGCCCACAGGAATCCGCGGCGGGTCAAATTATTGACGGTCAGGCTGGAAAAGACGGATTCTCATTTGACAAGGCGAAGCCGATGGTTAAAATCGAGGCCATATCGCCAGTTTACCGACCCCAATACGACTCCAAATACATGGATACCGTTTGCAAGCATCCCAAAGTGCGAATCGTGGCGCGCGAGGACGACGTGGAATACTCTCGAGTGTCTAGAGTGCGGCGAAGTCTTTGATTCTGAGGAACTTCGCGACATTACCGAAGCAGACGGAACCCAGCCGACGTCGAAGATGATGCATAACCGGTAGCTATAGCGGGACAGTGTGCGCAGTAAGCCGATGAGCCACCCTCCACGCATAGTGGAAGCCGGAGACTACGGTAAGCACAGCGGTGGCATCCAGCGCGCATATTTGCGGAAGGCCAGCACCCAGCCGGCGCAAAAAACTGGCTTAGCAGAACGCTGATAAGCGCCAGAATCTGCGCCAGTGTGTTCGCCTTGCCGTAGATGCTCGGTCTGAAAGTCGCGCATCCCTAAGGCCATGTAGAGGATAGCGGACACGACCAGGATGCCGAGATCTCGTCCAAAGACCAGTACGGTGACGCGCCAGGAAATAAGCCCGACATGCGTCAGTACCAGGAAAAGCGTGCTGAGCAGAAGTTTGTCGGCGACAGGGTCGAGATATTGGCCGAGCATGGTTTGCTGCCGTAGCATGCGCGCAGCCAGACCGTCGAGACCGTCGGTGATCCCGCAATCACAAACAGCACAAACGCGGTCTGATAGCGCCCGTCCAGAATCGCAAGCACGACGAAAAGGTACGATGCAGAGCCGCAACATCGTGAGTTGATTGGGCGCAGTCCGAAGGTCTTTCAGCAAGCGACAGTGCCAGAAATAGAGTTGGCCTTCTGATACGTCAACGATGGTATCGCATTATGAAGGTGATACGCGGAAAGGCGGGGACAGGCAGTCGATTTCCGTGCGCTGATCGGATGGCTCGCTGGTAGGGGAGTCATCAGATAGACGGCGTCGCGCATTCTTCGCCGAAAATTGATATGATCGTCGAGAGTAGGAATTTTCGTTTGCAGGCGCGTAGCTCAGTTGGTTAGAGCGCTACCTTGACACGGTAGAGGTCAGGAGTTCGAGTCTCCTCGTGCCTACCATATTTTCAACCACTTACAGCTTATCTAGACTCCCTTCCGTGCACATTACTGCATAATCAGGGAATTATCGCCATCCTGCGATTTCGAAGGTGCAGGAAGTGTCCTTTTGCGCCACGGCGATGAGGTGCCCTGAGTTCCCCCTCGCGCCTTCACAATCGGCATATGGGGCAACCTCCGATAGCCTAGTGCCAAACAAGATTCCTCTTGAATTGAGTTTCCATTGTTGCCTCCGTAATCCCGTGTTCATAGTGCGGGCACGATACTGCTGGCGGAGGCGAAGCTCGGAGGAAACTTCCAATGCCCGGATCAAAGATTTCATACCTGTGGGATGACGCCCGAGCCCCGCGTGGCTTTGTCTCTGGTGTTTCTCTTCACAGCCATACAAACCAGTCGAGAGAGTCGCTCGATTTCCTTGCGAATTTCGGGAATCAATTCCCGATCGTGCGACCAATTCTGGCCGCAGGCGAAAAGCTCTGCAAGCGGAATTGCGGCTTTGCGGTTGACTACAAACGGAGCTACTGGACTCCGCCATTGACACCGCGCATGGCCTTCGATCTCGAGTCTCACCAGATTGAAAATCTAAATCTCTCGCCCCTGGTATCCATCACTGATCATGACAATATTCAAGCGCCGATGCTTCTGCGGACGGTCGCAAGTGCTCGACATATTCCCGTGTCGGTGGAGTGGACAGTGCCGTTCGGTGGCGACCAGGCCTTCCACCTTGGAATTCACAATCTACCAAGTGACTCTGGCGCTGCATGGATGAAGATTTTTGCAGATTTCACCTCCAAGCCTTCCGACAGAGGGATCAGTGAACTGCTTTCCACACTGCATGCAATGCCGCATGTATTGGTCGTGTTTAATCACCCGATGTGGGACCTCTACCTGATCGGCGAACAGAGGCACGCGCTGAGAGTTGACGAATTCATGCGGCAGAACGGCACGTATCTGCATGCGCTGGAACTGAACGGGTTGAGAAATTGGGAAGAAAATCGAGCTGTGAAAAGAATGGCTCACAGGTGGTCGAAGTTACTCATCTCGGGTGGCGATCGCCACGGAGTCGAGCCGAATGCGAATATCAATCTCACCAGGGCTTCAAGTTTTACCGAGTTTGTAAACGAAGTTAGATACGAGGGCACGAGCAATGTGCTCTTCATGCCGCAGTATGCCGAGCCCTGGAAGCATCGCATTCTGCAATCGACTTTGGATGCGATTCGCGACTATCCAAACTTCCCGCAAGGTTCACGAAGATGGGACGAGCGCGCATATCACCCAGACGGCAATGGCGTGCTTCGCCCACTGAAAGATCTTTGGCCGATGGGTCAGGCACCAGCTCCGATCCGCTGGATGTTGGAGACTGTCAGAATGATGGGGAGTCGCGCGGTCAGCAATAGCCTGCGCATCGCCTGGGCGCAGTCCGCACAACAGCGCCACGCTCTCGGCGAAAGCGAAGCCGCATGAGGATGAGGGCATTTCGGGTTGGAGTACAAACTCCATCCGTGACTCCTGCCATCGATAGAACGTTTAACCCGAGACTGCCAAGATGACATTGGCCTATCCACGGGTGGCGTACTTTCCAGACTCCTTTCACGAAGTCAACGGAGTTGCCCATACCAGCCGCCAGTTTGAATCGTTTGCCAGGCGAAGGAATCGGCCCTTTCTGTGTGTCCGCGCCGGCGATCGCCCGCAGCCGTTTGTTGAAGAGCGCCAAGTCTCTACTCTGGAGCTTCCACGCGGTGTCCTTTCCTTTGCCCTCGACAAGGATCTTCGATTCGATCCGTGCTTCTTTCGACACATGCCAAGCATCGTCCATACGCTGAGGAGCTTTCGCCCAGACATACTACACATAACGGGGCCAAGCGAAATTGGGATGTTGGGGGCGGCTTTGGCTTATCACATGCGTGTGCCGCTCGTTGCAAGCTGGCACACCAACGTGCACGAATATGCCGCTCGCCGGGCAGATCGGTTTTTGCGATTGTTGCCGCGAAAAAACTCCGCGCTCGTGGCTCGAAAAATTGAAGACATGTCATTCGTTGCTCTAGAGCGCTTCTACGGGCACTCGCGCATTCTATTTGCCCCGAATAGCGAACTCTGCGAGATTCTCGAGAAAGCGACTTATCGCCAATGCTTTCTGATGCAGCGCGGAGTGGACACCGAGGTGTTCTCTCCGACGCATCGCACACGACCCGCCTATAAGGACGAGGCCATCCTTGGATTTGTCGGGCGCCTTTCCGTGGAGAAGAACATTTCGTTGTTGGCGACGCTGCAAAAGCAACTCATGCGGCGTGGCATTACCAAGTTTCGATTCCTGATCGTGGGGCAAGGCGCAGAGGAGGCGTGGCTTCGAGAGAATCTTCCCAATGCGGAGTTCGCAGGAGTACTTCGCGGGGCGGAGCTTGCGCGCGCATACGCGAATATGGATGTTTTCATCTTTCCGTCTCATACCGACACTTTTGGTAATGTGGTCCTCGAGGCGCTGGCCTCAGGAGTTCCAGCAATTGTGACGCCCGACGGTGGACCACGTTTTATCGTGGACGATGATAAGTCGGGAATCATCGCTCCTGACGAAAGATTCGCTGACGCAGTTTCGCTGATTCTGGGTGATCCCGCAAGGCATGCGCGGATGTGCTTGCATGCCCGAGAGCAGGCGCTGTCATCTTCATGGGACGCTGTATTCGAGAAGGTTTACTCAGCCTATGGAACCGTGCTCAATGATCGCGCGATCAACCACGCTGATTTTAGTTGATGTCCACGGTCGGCACGCGACTAAGTTAAACGCTTGTGCTTTTCCAGCCAGAATAACGATCCCGAGAAATCCAATTCAAGCTACATTCATGTGAAAGGCCAGGGTCCATTCAAGCTCTCTGAGAGATCGGACAGGAAAGGTTGATCAATGAATACAGCAACGACATATCGCGCAGTTCTGTTGACGAAGAAAGGCGGCCCTGAGGCTCTCCGGATCGTCGAGTTGCCGATTGAGCCTCCCGGACCTGGACAACTTCGCGTGCGGGTGCGAGCTGCAGGCGTTGGCTCGACCGACCTGATCATGTTAGGCGGGAGCTATCCGTTCGCACCGAAGATACCGTTTGTCCTCGGATATGAAGTCGCCGGAGTTGTCGACGCTATCGGCGGTGGCGTCTCCGGCTTCGAAGTGGGCCAGCGTGTGGCGGCCCTTACGGTGTACGGAGGCTTTTCGGAATTTCTCGTACGTGAGGCGGAACATTTTCTTCCCATCCCGGATGGCGTCTCCGATCGAGATGCGGCTGCAGTAATCCTGAATTTTGTAACTGCCTGGCAGATGATTCATCGGGAAGCGAAAGTGCGACCTGGTCAAACCGCTCTGGTGACGGGGGCAGCAGGAGGAGTGGGCACCGCTGCTCTGCAGTTGCTGAAGCTTGCGGGAGTCAAGGCGTACGGTGCCGCGTCGTCGCCGAAGCACGACCTTCTGCGCTCGCTGGGTGCAATACCGATTGACTATCGAGCGGGCTCGATTGACACCCTCGTCCATGCTCAGGAACCCGAAGGTGTCGATTACGTTTTCGACGCTATTGGGGGCAGCAACATTGGTCCGTGCATCGGCGCGCTGCGGCGGGGCGGCACATTGGTCGGATTCGGATTCATGAGCGCGCCGGGAAAGCTCGGGCAGTTGGGCATGTTTGCAAATATCTTGATTGGTGCGCGGCTTCGCGGCCGCATCGGCAAGTTCTATGGCATCACAATGCAGTACCGAAGGAACCCAAAACCACTGCGCGAGGATCTGCCAAAGATCTTCGCACTCCTTGAGGAGAAGAAGGTCGATCCGATTGTGAACCGCACTTTCCCATTGCTGGAAGCGAGGCAGGCACTCGAACTTTTGGCGACGGGTTCCGTTGCAGGCAAGATCGTTCTCATGAATTAATAGTTGATCGGACAGGGCTATCGAGCCGGTGCCTGCAAAATGACGCGGGGCAGATCATCGATCCGCCCCGGCGTCGTGTCCCACTACTGCAATTTAGGCAGCCGCTTCCAGATTCACTCGCTCTGAAATGCCCGTGAGAATTTCGTCCGCATTTTCTTCTTCACCTTCAATTGACTCCAGAACCGCAGCATCCTGATCGAACCCCAGGATCTCCGCCCACCTTCTGAGCGTTCCATAAACGGCGATCTCATGATGCTCAACTTGTTGCGCCGCACCGATCAGGGCTATGTCGCGCACGGATGCATCGGTGACGTCCGTGATGGTGTCGGACGCTTCGGTGGTGAGCCCGTCGATCACCTTGCAGGTCTCCGTGTCTACTTCCCGGGTACGCTTTTGAAGCAGGCCCTCGACCTTGGTTACATGTCCCCGGGTCTCTTCCAAATGGGTTCGAAACGCGCTCGACAATTCGCTGTCCGTTGATTTCTCAATCAAGTCAGGCAAGGCCTTCGTAATCTTGCGCTCCATGTCGAGGGCTTTCTTGAGATTGCTGACATAAAGGCTTTCCAGATTCTCGATGTTTGCAGAAAACAATTTCATGGCTAATCCTCTCCGTTGAGAATTGTGGGAATTCAGGCCGTCGTTCGCAGCGGCCAAATCGCTTGAGTGTCGTGAGATCTGGGGCGTACGAATTGCGGTTGCGCATCTTTGAATATGCGCCAAGGGCAATTCATCTCTCGCTTCCGCCGAGAGTTCCAGACTGGCTAGTGAGAGTGTGCTTGCCAGAACCGGGTTGCCCCGAGTTCAACTATGATCAGCGCTTCACGTCGACAACGATTTCATGTCGCAAGCACCGTCGCAGGCCAGCGACAAATCGAGTGCTGAAAAAACTGGTAAGACATTCGCCATTTCCTGTACGCACCCAACCTCTCTGAATTTTGATCGCGGACGCGCCATGCCCACGCCATCCGTCCAATAATCTGGAAGCAACTCCGGCAAGCAACGTTGCATCTCGATACGCAGTTTCGGTTGGAGGTCCTCAGTGGGCATTCATTGCAAAGGGGCCCGTACTTGCGTGTTTGCAACCGCGTTGCTGGTGTGTCCTTATATCTCCGGTCAAAATAGCGCCGTCAGCTTCACCTCTTCACAAACCGCTGTTACGGATCCCCAGCGATACATCGGCAGTGCCGGGGCAGTTGCTGGCTTCTTCCATCAAAATCGGAAGCTCGACTTCCTTTATTTCGGGACCGATCACTCCCGCTCTAGCCCCACAGAGTACCTCAATCTGGCCACGAATAACGGGAATGGCACATTCACGGCGGTGCCGGCAATCACTTGCGCCGAGGGACCCAACTTCGCGACCGATCTCGATGGCGACGGCGTCTGGGACATCTTTTGCGCGAACACAGACGTCGGCGAGCAGTCCATCATTCAGTACGGTGACGGCCACGGTGGTTTCGGCGATTTCTTCCGCGTTGGCTCAACCAATTTAGTTCTGGACGCGGTAGCAGCGGATTTCAACGGCGACGGACGCACCGATATTGCTGTGGTCACCCTGGCCGGCACGCTCGAAATTCTTCTCAACCAAGGCAGCCGCACTTTCACACTCATCCACAGCTACCCTCTTCCCGTCTTCACCGGATCCATCCCGCCAGTCAAGCTAGTAGCTGAAGATTTGAACGGCGATCATAAATACGATCTGGTGGTGATCTACGGCGGGACTAGCGCCAGGCTCACGCCGTACTTCGCGACCTCCGGCGGCGCGTTCACCCAAGGGCCGACCTCCAGCATCGGCGCCACACTTTCATTTTTCATCAACGCGGCAGGCCGGGATGTGAACAGAGACGGCTACGGCGATATCGCCGTCACTACGAGCACAGGTATAAAGCTGATGCTCGGAACAGCCTCAGGGAGCTTTGTGTCCGGCACCACCATCTCCAATCCCGGTGCGGGCTGTCTTAAGGGGTGCCTGGTCCTCGCTGATTTTAGCGGCGATGGAAATGTGGATCTTGCGGTAGCGGGAAACACGCAGACCACAAATACTTCCGCCGAAAGCTACGTGCGCGTCTTCCTCGGCGACGGCAAGGGGCAGTTTCCATCCTCTACTGAATACAGCATTCCATCCTTCCCAGAGGCGCTGATTGCCGGCGATGTGAACGGTACAGGCCGCCTAGACCTGGCCGTTGCTCATGACACGCAGGCGGGTTTCACTATTCTTCGCAATATCGGGAACGGAGTATTCTCCTCCGCGCGGACGACGCTGGCACCCAATGTACAGGGCATGGTGTCGGCTGACTTTAATCGCGATGGAAAGGCGGACGTGGCCGTCGTCAATGCGCCCTCCTGCGCGGCGCCGTGCAACGGAACCGTCTCCGTTTTTCCAGGATCGGGCAGCACGTATTTCAACCCGCCTGCCAGGTACTCAATCGGCATGCACGGTGCCGCGATTGCAGTTGGGGATGTGAATCACGATGGCTTCCTGGACCTGGTGGTCACCAACACCACAGCGGGCGATAACTCCGACGTCGCCGTGCTGCTCGGCACCGCATCCGGTGGTTTCCAGGCGGCTCGCAATTACAAACTCGGTTCGCTTAGCCAGGACGTCTTCCTCGACGATGTCAACAAGGATGGCAAGCTCGACCTGATAGAAGACGGCGGCGTGGCCCTGGGCAAAGGCGATGGCAGTTTTGGGCCACTCACCGCGTTCCCGGCAGGTCTGGGCTATGGCATCAACCACCGATTTACGGTTGCCGACTTCAACGGAGACGGAAACCCTGACGTCGCGTTCGCGGCGATCAGTCCATACGACGTCACTTCACTGATTCAGATTCTGCTGGGAAATGGGACCGGTGGGTGGACCGTAGGGCAGAACTTCTTTGCCAACGATCAGCCAATCACTTTCATTGCCGCAGGAACAATTCGGCCCGGCAAGCCAATCGATCTGGTTTACTCCTACAACGGGATCAACGGGATCGGAAACGGCAGCGAGGTCAATACCGGCGTCGTGGTAGTCCCGGGAAACGGGGACGGAACCTTTGCTGATAGCTCACAATCCAGCGCCATCAGTAACGGTGATTACGTCAATCAGTTCTTTGGCCCGGTGGCGATTGCCGATTTCAACGGCGATGGCAAACCTGACGTGGGCGTTACCGATCCATTCAGCGGTCAGTTCGCGGTTGCGCCTGGAAACGGAGATGCAACCTTCGGTCCCCCAGCAGTTTTCTCAGCCGTTAACAACGCAGTGGGTATCGCCACTGCCGACTTCGACGGAAACAAGTTACCGGACGTGATGGTCTCCGGCGCGGATGGCATCGCCCGTCTGTATGCCCAGCCTGTTCCTACCGTCTCGCCTGCCCAGCTTAACTTCACGGGAGCCGCCGTCGGCGCCACTCAAACCATCACCATCAAGAACACCCTGACTTCGGCTCTGAGCATCGGCGCCTCCATAAACGTGGCACCAAGCCGCTTTGCAGTTCAATCTTCGACGTGTGGGAGTTCCCTGCCTGCCGGCCACACTTGTACACTCACGATCGC
The DNA here is from genome assembly GCA_963849505.1 of uncultured Acidobacteriaceae bacterium. Taxonomy (GTDB): domain Bacteria; phylum Acidobacteriota; class Terriglobia; order Terriglobales; family Acidobacteriaceae; genus JANXZS01. The sequence continues at coordinate 154,620 of CAWKHY010000009.1, forward strand.
GCTGGAATCTGCCAACGAAAGCTACGCTCCGGATGATCTCATCATTACAAGCAATGGAGTCCAGATCGATGATGTTCTGCTCTTTCATCTCCCGTAGATCGCTCCCATGAAGGGGCGGCGCGGTCGGAAGCAAGGCCTCATTACCCAGAGGCCCTTGCGGATTCGCCGTTCTTAGCGACCAATAATCTCCACGATTGCCTTGTCTGGTGCACTCCAGGCTGTAGCGCCCTCATGTTTCAATTGCTGCGTCGCATCGTCCCAGTGAAGCGTCGTGATGGAGCTATTCCCCTTTTCATACGAGTACGTATTCCCGTCGTCAGAAAACAGCGTGAAACTCGCATCCGCTCCGGGATACACGCGGACCGACGCGATCTCTTGTTTCTGCTGCGCACTTAAGACGGGGGTTCCAAGCGGAATGATACTGCCTGCTCGCACGAACAATGGGATGGTGTCGATTGGAGCATTGGCGTCGATGGTTTGACCGCCCTTGATCCGTTCGTTGGTCCAGTAGTTGTACCAATCGCAGCCGGCGGGCAGATAGACCGAGCGGTGCGTTGCTCCCTGTTCCGACACCGGAGCTACAAGGAAAGCCGGGCCAAACATATACTCGTCCGGGATGTTGGCAGCTTTCGGATCTTTCGGGAAATCCATGAACAACGCGCGCATGAATGGCGCACCTGTCTGATAGCTCCCATATGCGAGGGAGTAGGTATACGGCAACAGTTGATAGCGCAACCGCAGATACTTTGAGAGGATAGGCTCGGCCTGTTTGCCATAGGACCAGACCTCGTTGTGGTCCCGCTCTCCGTGGGCGCGCATCACGGGTTGAAACGCTCCCCACTCAAACCAACGGACAAACAACTCGGGATAGTCCTCATACTTCTGCACCGTACTGCGAACATCGGAGCTATCGACGAGGGGTTGATGCGCTGCTTTGTAGTCGGCAGGAATGGATGGCGAGAAGAATCCTGCGATGTCTGTATCCCAATACGGCATTCCGGATGCAGTGAAGTTCAATCCTGCCGGGATGGAGCGCTTCAGCATGTCCCACGTCGAGATAATGTCGCTCGACCAGAAGACGGTGCCGTTCCGCTGCGCTCCCAGGTATGCCGCGCGCGCAAGAATCATGACCCGCCTGCTGTCGCCAAAGTCACGCCTAAAGCCATCGTAAACAGATGCGGTGTGGAACAAGGGATAAACGTTGTAATAGCGAGATCCCGAGCCAACAGAAAAGAAGTCCTTGGCCGGATCGACGTCTGGTTCGGTTTCATCCAGCCACAGATAGTCGAAATGATATGGCTTAATGTAGCGGTCTCGAATCGCCTCCCAAAACCATTTGGCGGCTTCCGGATTTGTGGTGTCGATATTCGGGCCAATCACACTTTTGAATCCACCAACGTCTGGAGTTCCATCTGCGGTATGGATAAGCCAGCCCTTTTCCCGCAACATGTCGTAGTAGCGCGTGCCGGCACTGAAGTGTGGCCAGACGCTGAGCAAGCTGCCAATGCCCATGGAATGGAGTTGCTCATTCATTGCGGCTGGATCGGGCCAGCGCGCTGGATCGAGATCGAGCTCACCTTGCTTAGTCATGTTGAGAAAATCCACGACCATCACATCCAGGGGCAGGTTACGATCGCGATATCCCTTTGCTACGGCGATGACCTGGTCCTGCGTAGGATAGATTGCCTTGCTTTGGATGTAACCGTAAGTCGCTCTCGGCAATAGATGGGTGATGCCAGTCAGCTGGCGATAGCCCTGGTAAATCTCGTCGCTCTTGTCGCCCTGGATCACGAAGAACGAAACACGATCTCCAATTTCCGACGACCAAACGTTTCGCTGGTTGAAGCCGAGATCTACGGTGGTCTTCGAGGGATTGTCCCAGATCAATCCGTAGCCGCGACTGGAAATCATGAACGGAACACAAACATTCTCTCCGCCAATGGCCGAGTAGTCATGCCAGCAGTTCACGCGATGGTCCCGCAGATCAAGAAAGCCTTGCTGCTGCTGACCAAGTCCGTAGTAGTGCTCGTCTGCGGGCGAGTCAAAGATTGCGGAGACGCGCGAGCCCGGATCGTTCTGCTTGGACGCCGCATCCGCATCGGCCTTGTTCGGAACCATCGACCAATTCCTCATCGTAAGGAGTGGCTTCCCGGCGGCCGTCGTCACGGAAACAGTATCTTCGTTCCGTGGACTTCCGCTGCCATCTCCGAAGTAGACGTCTCGCAGGGACTGGTTGAGATCATCGAGCGGCATGGCATGGGACAGACGCGACTCGCGGCAGGTGATCGGCAGCGATTTTGACGACCAGTTGGCCGGAGCGAAAGACATCATCTCCATTAGCCTCTTTCTGGTGGGCCCATCCCGTCATCGACGATGTTCCGACAAATCCGTACCCCACTGCTCCCGCCGCGGCAGCGTTGTCCTTGCTTAAGGTCACACGAATGATGTTCGGAGCATAAGGCTCCAGCACGATCGTTCTGCCATCCCGCGCGAGGACGAAGTCTGTGCCCTGTGCGAGCACACTCAGGCTTCCTATCACGCCGAAACACAACATGCAGAGCATCGCATTGCGGGCGATCCAAGTCGGCATATTCAGGAATTGTTGGCGTTGTTGCTTGCGGTTCGTGCGGGAAAGGATGTCACTCTTCAAGGAAGGTCGCATTCGTCTCTCAGTAGCGCTTTGATTTGTTTGCGGCGGTGATATGTCTCTATGAGTTCGGTGTTATGCCATCTGAACCGCCTCGCTCAATGAAATCGTAATAATTCACCGACAAAAACAGATTACGCCTTTTGAAACACGATCCGACAACTTCCTAACGGCACCGTTGTCTGAACCGGGCGATACCTTCTCGCCACAGCAGCTTTATACTTATCTCCAGGTGAGAGAAATAATGTCGAAACGTGAATTCCAGACCGAAGTCAGCCAGCTACTGCAACTGATTGTCCACTCGCTCTATTCCCATCCGGAGATCTTCCTGCGGGAGCTCATCTCGAACTCCTCCGATGCGCTGGATAAGCTACGCCACTTGACGCTTGTCGATGAGGCTTACAAGGCCCTGCCGTTCGATCCGCGCATTGACCTGGAGTTAGACGATGAGAACAAGACCCTCACGATTGCCGACACCGGCATTGGCATGAATGAGGAGGACCTGGTGTCGCACCTGGGCACCATTGCGCGCTCCGGCACCAAGAACTTTCTCTCCCAGCTCTCTGGCGACGCCAAACGCGATTCAAACCTGATCGGCCAGTTTGGCGTTGGCTTTTACAGCGCTTTCATGGTGGCAGACCGCATTGAAGTCGTCTCGCGCAAGGCCGGCGAAGAGCAGGCCTGGCGCTGGACCAGCGATGGCCAAACTGGATTTGACATCGAGCCTGCGGAACGTCCTGTCGCCGGAACGACGGTGCTTCTCCACTTCAACGAGGAGGGCAAGCAGTACGCCAACAGCTGGCGCTTGCAGGAGATCGTAAAGAAGTATTCCAACCACATTGCCTTTCCCATCTTCCTCACCTACGACAAGAGCGAATGGAACGCGGAAGAAAAGAAATCTATCAAGACGCGCACCACTGAACAGGTCAACGTAGCCAGCGCCCTGTGGCGTCGGCCCAAGAATGAAATCACCGAAGAGGGATACAAGGAACTCTACAAATCCATCACGGGCGATTCTGAGGACCCTCTCTTCTGGTTTCACACCAAGGCTGAAGGTAGCCTGGAATACACAACGCTTTTCTACGTGCCCGTCGAAGGCCCCACTCGATCTCTACCAGGCTGAGTACAAGGCCGGCGTCAAGCTCTACGTCAAACGCGTCTTCATCATGGACGACTCGAGAGAGCTTCTGCCGCAGTATCTGCGCTTCGTGCGCGGCATCATCGACAGCGAAGATCTTCCCCTCAACGTCAGCCGCGAAATCCTCCAGCAGAATCGCGTACTCACAAGCATCCGCACGTCCAGCGTTAAGAAGATTCTCTCCGAGCTGAAGAACATCGCCGCCAACCGCCCGAGCAGTATCTGAAGTTCATCGCCGAGTACAACCGCCCTCTCAAGGAAGGCCTCTACGGCGACTTCGCCAATCGCGAAACGCTGCTCGATCTCATCCGCTTCAAATCCACCGCGGTGGAGGGCCTCACCAGCCTCGCCGAGGTCAAGTCGCGCATGAAGGAGGGGCAGAAGAGCATCTACTACATCACTGGCGGCACTGAGTCTCTGCTTCGCACTTCGCCTCTTCTCGAGATCTACAAGAAGAAGAACATCGAAGTTCTTATTCTCGACGATGACGTCGATGAAATTGTCTTTTCCGGAATTGAGAAATACGGCGACATCGACCTCAAGGCGGTAAACAAATCTTCAACCAGCGAAGACCTCAAGGACGAAACCGAGCCCGACAAGACTGAATCTCTGAAGCCTCTGCTGGATAAGCTGAAGGCTACCCTCGGCGATCGCGTCAAGGACGTGCGCGCCTCAGTGCGACTCGCAGATAGCCCATCCTGCATCGTCTCCGACGAAGAAGAGCCTTCGATCCAGATGCAGCAGATGCTGCGTGCCATGGGACAGAAGGAGATCCCGGCGCCAAAGCCCACACTGGAGATCAATCCCGATCACGAGATCGTCAAGAAGCTGCTCGCACACATCGAAGACGCCTGTCGTGGAAGACGCATCCTGGCTGCTCCTGGATCAGGCACTCCTTATGGAAGGCCTTCAGCTTCAAGACCCCGGCGCCTTTGTTCAGCGCCTCAACCGAATCCTGAACCTCTCAATTTAACGTTGCGTCGGCTCGCCTTTCTCCAGCGATGACGACAGCGGCGAAGGCTTCCAGTCCTTGGCCCAGCTGGAGGGCTTCGGACCCATTTCGAAGTCGAGCACGCCTCCGCTCACAATGTCTCTCCAGCGGATAATTGGCACTTGCAGAACCTTACCGTTCAGCCGCACCGATTGGACATAGATATTGTTGGGCGCCTGATGATGCGCGATTATCGTGAAATGTTTTTTGTCCGGCAAGCGTAGGTCAATTCGGCCATAGAGAGGACTGCCAATCATGTATTCACCGGACGTGGGATTGACGGGATAGAAGCCCAGGGCCGCGAAGATGTACCACGCTGACATCTGTCCGCAATCGTCGTCCCCCGACAAGCCGTCCGGTCGATTCGCATAAAGTGAGCTGGCTATTTTCCGAACGAGAAGCTGGGTCTTCCATGGCTGACCGCTGAAATCATAGAGGTAAGGATAGTGATGGCTGGGCTCGTTATCGTGCTTGTTATGACCGTCGCGAAAGTATTCATCGAGGAAGCGGTTGAATGACTCCCGGCCCCCCACCATCTCGATCATCCCGGCCACGTCATGCAGAGCGGCGAGCGTGTACACCCACTTATCACCTTCAGTCCAGCCCTCGTTGGGATCGGCCCATGTGCCGTCTGAGTTGCGGGCCTGCATGAATCCGGTCGCAGGGTTAAAAAGATTTCTGTAGTTCAACGATCGACGCAGGAAGAACTTATACTCCTCCTTCTTTCCAAGTAGCAGAGCAGCTTGTGCGACACACCAGTCGTCATAGCTGTCCTCAATGGTCCTTGAGGCCGATTCGGATGTCTTGTCGGCGGGAATGTAGCCGAGCTTCTTCAGATAAGTTAGTCCGCCTCGAGCTTCATAAGGGGTGTGTTCTTCTTCATCGAGCCAGCGCCGATGGTCATCCCCTTCTGGCGGCACCATGGCGTCTTTATACATCGCCCCATACGCGAGCTCGCGATCAAACCCATCAAAGCCTTTCAACATCGACTCGGTCACCAGCGAGTCAGCATGTGTTGCAATCATGATGTTGGTATAGGAGGGATTGGGCCACTTGGGCATCCATCCTCCTTCTTTGAAATCCTGCAGCAGCGCCGTAATCATGTCGTTGATGCGCTCAGGAGCGATAAGCGTAAGCAGGCTGTGCTCGGCGCGGAAAGTATCCCAGATTGAAAAGGCGGTGTAGGACTCACCCTCGTGAACGCGGTCGTCGAAGGCGCTGTAGTAGCGCCCATGCTCTGAGAAGTGTTTAGGGTACAGCAAAGCGTGAAACATTGCGGTATAGAAAATATGGCGCTGATCGTCGCTCGCGCCGCTCAATTGTGCGATGCCGAGCTTGTCGTTCCAGACCTGCTTCAGTTCTGCCGCAGTGCGATCGAAGTCCCAGCCAGGTGCCTCAATCTCCAGATTCCTGCGGGCTTGCTCAATACTGATGAACGATGTGCCAACACGGGCCTCAATCCTCTCTCCATCATTGGTTTTGAACGACGCCCAGGCCCCGGCGTTATCATCCGCAATCTCGGCTGTCTCCGCCATGGTGTGCTGCCCGCTGTAAACGCCGAATGTCGAGAACGGCTGGCGGAACTGCACTACGAAGTAACCTTTGAAATTTGGAAGTGAAAATGGGCCGAAGCGCCCATCCACGCGTTCGGGATTGTAGCCGACAATTTCGTGCGCCTGAGCATTCACCGCGGCATAGCCTGAAACCCCTTTTCGTGTCGCCTCCACCAGCACAATCGACGCCGCATCACGCGGAAAAGTGAACTGGAAACGGGCGCAATGGTCAGTAGCGGTGATCACTGTTTCAAGCGCCCGTCCCTGCCCGCCGTCCATCGTAACTCCGTAACGATATGGTGTGGTCTTCTCCCCGGCGTGCGAAAAGGCGAGCCGGCGATCTGCCGCCGCAGTCTTCACGCCGTCTACCTCAGGCATCAGGGTCACATACCCGTAGTCACCCATCCAGGTGGCTGGCTGATGTGTTCCAATGAAGCCTTCGATCGTCGAATCGGCATAGTTGTACGAGGTTCCCGGTCGAGCCATCGGCCGCGTCTTCGCTGTCCAATTCGTCATGCCGAAGGGGACCGTGACGAACGGCATCGCGCCGCCGTAGCCAATCGGGCCGTCGCCAGAACCGATGTAAGTATTCACCCAGTCGACAGGGCCGCCGGCAAGAGCGTTGCAGGGTGCCATCAACAGGACGAGGAGTATAAAACCGCATCTGCGGTCAAGAGAGAGAACCCGAAAAAGCCGGCTCGTATTGGCTGAGAACATGAGGTGCTTCCATTGTCGCAAACGAGCGCTAACTCGGTAAAAGGAACTGAGGCAATCCTGAAGAGGGATCGCTCCACCCATTTACGGCCGTCCCACCCAATCACGCTAATGAGATTGCAGAGAGAGATGTAAAGGGGTACATTCAACTCGACGCTGCGAACACTTTTCAGCCACTCCTTACTCTGCTCCACAGGGGACGCTCAGTTGATCATCAAGAAATGGGATTCTTCTAGTTATCTTCGCGCTCTTAGCTTCGGTCTCGAGAATTGAAGCACAACAACCTCAGCTGGTAGTGAAGTCTCCTCACGGCGACCTGGCGATGACGTTGGCCATCCGGTCTCCTAAGGGTGAGGAAGCACATACCGGGCAGCTGGTGTATTCCGTGCGATATCGCGACAAAGTTGTGCTCGAAGAGTCCACGCTTGGACTCGATCTGGAGGGAGGCGCGTTGCTTGGCGCGAACGTTCATGTAACGGGCAGCGAACCCGGCTCGGGTGTTGACGATTACAGCCTGACCACCGGCAAAACGAGCCACGTACATGACCCCTACCAAAGCCTCAAGGTCAACGTATCTGAGGACGGCGCAGGTGCCCGGTCCTTCCAGATTGAGGCGCGCGCCTATGACAGTGGCGTCGCCTTCCGCTATGTCTTGCCCGAGCAGCCAAGGGCGATGAAAGAACTGCGCCTGCGACAGGAGGCCACCCAATTTCAATTCAGCTCCGATGCGATGACCTGGGCCCTGGCGCTGCCGAATTATCGCAGCAGTTACGAAAGTGAGTACGTGAATCTGCCGGTAAGTGCGTTTTCAAACCAGGGAGGAGTGGCGAGCCACTTTCTTCTCGGATTGCCGCTGCTGGCCCACGAACCCGGAACCGCGTGGCTGGCTGTAACGGAAGCCGACGTAGAAGGCTCGGCCGCCATGTACTAACGAATCCTTCGGGAAGTTGGATGGGACATGGATTGACCTCGCTCTTGTCGCCCAGGTTCGACACTCCGGAGTTGGCGGTGACAGGTTGGCTGCCATTTCATTCGGCCTGGAGAGTGGTGCTGGTGGCGGATGATCCCGGCCGCCTTGTCGAATCGAATGTAATAACAAGTCTTAACCCAGCGAACGCCCTCAAGGATACCTCGTGGATCAAACCCGGAAAGGCCTCCTGGGACTGGTGGAACGGCGATCTCGACGCAAACAACAAGCCTGCCTATACAACGGAAAACATGAAACGGTATGTCGACTTTGCCGCCGAGTCAGGCTTCGACTACTTCATGCTCGACGCAGGTTGGAGCACCGACGACATCACCAAGATGCGCGGCAACGTAGACGTGCCTGAGCTCTGCCGGTATGCCAAGACCAAAAATGTAAAGGTGTGGATCTGGCTATATTCGACTTACGTGATGAAGCAGATGAAGGAAGCCTTCCCGCTCTATGAGCAGTGGGGCGTCGCCGGTCTGAAAATAGATTTCATTAACCGCGATGATCAGGAGGGGATCCAGTTCTACTATGACGTTGCCAGAGAGGCGGCAGCTCATCGCCTGATGGTCGACTTTCACGGCGCCAGCAAGCCCTGGGGCATGGCGCGCACCTTTCCAAATGTGATGAGTTATGAAGCGATCCTGGGCATGGAGCAATCCAAGGCCGGAAGGCGGGACAATCCTGCACAGCGGACCGTGTATCCATTTACCAGGATGCTTGCGGGACCGATGGACTACACGCCCGGAGCCTTCAACAACGTGACCGAAGACGGCTTTGTGGCTCGGGATGAAAATCCAACCGTGATGGGTACACGGGCTCAGCAACTCGCCTTGTACGTGGCCTATGAAACCCCGTTCCAGATGGTTTCCGATAGCCCGCAAGCCTATCGCGGGCAGCCGGGATTTGAGTTTATCCGACAAGTTCCAGCCGCATGGGATGAGGTCAGGGTTCTTGATGGCAGGCCCGGCGAATTTGCCACGATTGCGCGACGCAATGGGAACAACTGGTATATCGGCAGCATTAACAACTGGTCAGCGCGCGATATCACGGTACCCTTAAGCTTCCTGAGCGACGGCGACTACACAGCGGAGATATATGCCGACGCAAAAGACGCAGCAACTGAACCGAAGCACCTGGAGATTAGTCACAAAGCCGTCCGCAAATCCGACACGCTGACATTGCACCTTGCGGCCGGTGGAGGAGTCGCGATTCGTCTTCAGCATAATTAGGACGACCAACTCGAAGCGGCTGGCTTGGCCCGACCGTCAGCTGCTTAGCCTTTTGTCGTACATTCACCTTCATAATTGCCCGAAGCGTCTCGCTCCTGTAAGTTGGTAAGTCTTAATTTTCCAATTTGCAGCGTGGCTCGTGGACCGGCGTGCGTGGCGTCTCAAGGTGCCGGTTTCCTGCCACTGCCGCATGGGAGTTCATATGAAAAGTCGGGTGCAATGGCCTCGTGTCCTCGCAAGTGCCGCAGTCGTTCTCTTCGCTCAACTGACGCTTGCGCAAGCCCAGTACCCCTTCCTAAATCCAGATACGCCGCTGGAACAGCGAGTCAGCAATATCCTCTCGCTCATGACGCTGGACGAAAAGATTGCCTGCCTGCAAACGAGTACTGCTGTGCCTCGGCTGAACATTCCCGACGCAGGAAACTCCGAGGGCCTTCACGGCTTGGTGCAGAGCGGCGGCTTCGGCAACCCCTTGATCACCACCACAACATTTCCTGAAGTGATCGGCATGGCCTCCACATGGGATCCGGCGCTGATTCGCCAGGTAGCCGCGGTCCAGGCCAACGAGGCGCGCTACATTACCCAGAGCGCGAAGTATAAGCATCCCACGCTGGTTGTCTGGGGTCCGAACGCCGATCTTGCGCGCGATCCTCGCTGGGGCCGCAACAACGAGAGCTATGGCGAAGACCCCTTCTTCGACGGCACCATGGCCGCCGCATTCTCAAAAGGATTGCAAGGCGACGATCCCAAATACTGGGAAGCTGCGTCCCTGCTCAAGCACTTCTTCGCCAACAGCAATGAGACCACGCGCGGAGGATCGAGCTCGAACTTCGATAACGCTCTCTTCTGGGATTACTACTCAGTCCCGTTTCGCATGGCGATCGAAGATGGAGGCGCTAAGTCATTTATGGCCTCCTACAATGCGTGGAACCATGTGCCCATGACAGTGAATCCTGTGATCCACGATGTGGTCGTCAAGCAGTGGGGTGCAGACGGCATCTTCTCCTCCGATGCCACAGCAGTTGAGCAAATGGCCAGCAACCACAAGTATTATCCTGACCCGCAGGCCGCACTGGCTGGCGCCATTAAAGCGGGAGTCGGCCAGATTCTCACCTTCGTGCCCGATCTGAAGGGCAGGGTACAACAGGCCATCAAGGCCAATCTGCTGACCGAAGCAGACATCGACAATGCTCTTCGCGGCAAGTTCCGCACGGTCATCTGGCTGGGCCTTCTCGATCCGCCCACACACAATCCTTATATCGCCATCGGAGCAGCAGGTGATCCCGAACCTTGGAATACCGCTGCGCACAAAGACCTGGCGCTCGAAGTGGCTCGTAAGTCCGTCGTGCTGCTGAAGAATACCGGCAGCGTACTCCCGCTCGATCGCTCGACGCTCAAATCCATCGCAGTCATCGGCCCTCGCGCGAATGACAACCTCATCGACATTTACGGCGCCACTTACCCTTACTCCGTAACGCCGCTGGAAGGCGTGAAGAGAAAGCTCAGCCCTCGAACCATCCTCCACCATGTCGACGACAATGATCCCGCAGCGATGATCCAGGCCGCGAAGGAAGCTGACGTCGCCGTGGTTGTGGTTGGCAACCATCCCATTTGCGGCGACAAACTTGGCATCGATATGTTCAATACCGACACGTCCACCAAACCATGCGCAGACAAGAGTGAGGGCCGCGAAGGCCGTGATCGCGAGTCCATCGATCTGCCCCAGGAAGACCTGATTCGCAAGGTGTATGCTGCAAATCCACGGACGATTGTTGTGCTTGTCTCCAGCTTTCCCTATGCCATCCAGTGGACTCAGGACAACGTACCCGCAATCGTCCAGATCGCGCATGCATCGCAGGAAGAAGGCGACGCGCTGGCCGACGTTCTCTTTGGCGACTACACTCCCGGAGGCCGTCTGAATCAAACCTGGCCCAAGTCGCTGACTCAACTACCGCCAATGGAGGACTACGACATCCGCCACGGCCGCACCTACATGTACTTCAAGGATGAGCCCCTTTATCCCTTCGGATACGGGCTCAGCTACACAACATTCAAATACTCCAACCTGAAGATCACGCCATGGTCGTTGAATACCACCGGCGCAACCACGGTAACTGTCGACGTCAAAAATACTGGAAAGCGTGTGGGCGACGAGGTCGTCCAACTCTACGTGCGTCACCCTCAAGCCACACAGGATCAGTCCAGCATCGCTCGCCCAATCAAGGAGCTGAAAGCCTTTACGCGCATCACCTTGAAGCCCGGAGAAGAGCGCACCGTCAGCCTTCCACTGAATGCGTCAACACTGGCATGGTGGAATGAAGCAAACAAGAAATTCGAAGTCGAGACTGGACAAGTGGAGATACAGGTAGGCAGTTCCTCCGCCGACATCCGATTAAAGAAAGCGCTGGTAATCAGACAATAGGGGGACCTGTCTGACAAACAGATGCGGAAGCGGCGCGTTGCAGTGACACTCTGCACTAATGAGAGATTTGCCGGACGGAAGCTGCAGACAAAGCTGCGACGACCAGCGCGACTGCCAAGCGTGAGGAAGAGAATTATCAGCGGTGTGTGCAGTGATAGCATGATGCCCGCCAGCATGGGTCCCAACACGGCGCCGGAGCGGCCCAGGCCCATCGCCCATCCAAGGCCCGAACTGCGCACCTTGACCGGATAAACACAGGTCGCGAGAGGGTAGATGCCGTTGAACCCTCCCTGCAGCGTCACGCCGATGGCGAAGGCAGTCAGCAGCACCAGTCCTACCGGCATCGCCACTCCACCGAAGACAATCAGCAGCGCGGCAGCCGTCAACAGAAAAAAAGAAATCAGCAGATTCAATCGACCGGAGTCTGACAGGCGCGCCAGCACGACCGTGCCGGCGAAAGCGCCGAGATTGTAAACAGCGCCGGCATAAATGCCGTCCCGAGGATTGAGCCCCGCCTCGATCGCCAGTTTCGGTATCCAGCTCACGATCGAGTAGAGAACCATGTAGCCAAAGAAGATGGCGGACCACAACAGCAACGTATCGTGACGCAGACTCTTGCCCAGTAGCGCGGAGAGGACATGCTTCTCGCGGTCCGCGGACTCCATGGAGGACGATGCTTTGAGCGCAGGCTCGTCCAACGGACGATTCAGGTAGTTCAGGGACGCAAGCGATCCGCCGCGGCGACGATGCTCCAGAAAGGCAACCGACTCCGGCAGCAGAAGCAGGCCTATGGGGAAAAACACCAGCGAGCCGAAACCAGAGAACAGCAGCACACTGCGCCATGAGTGATGGGTAAGAGCCCATGCAGTGACGAAGCCCGTGGCAGTCGCGCCGATGGGATACCCGCCTTGCAGCAACCCGACGGAAAAGTTACGCCTGTGTGGAGGCGCAAATTCCGCCACCAGCGCCGTCATGCACGCCAGCACCGTCCCGATCCCCATGCCAACCAGCACACGCGCCAGAAGCAGCTTCACAACACCCGGTGCAAATCCGCTCGACACCATTCCCGTCGACATCATCAGCAGCGATGCCAGGATCAACGGCCGCCTGCCGTAGCGGTCGCCGAGAGGCGCAATCATCAAACCACCGATCGCCATTCCGACCAGGGCAGCACTGAAGATTTCTCCCAGCGTCGTTGGCGAGAGGGCCCAATCCCTGGTAATAGACGGCGCCAGGTACGACATGAGAAACACGTTCATGCCGTCCACCGCATTGATCACGAAACACAACACCACCACCTGCAATGAGAGACGAGTCCACCGCCGGGCATCTTCGCCTCGGGCCGCGTCTGCGCCCGGCATCGAGACGCGAGAACCCTTGTCTCCGCTCGCTGTCATCGTGCGCGGGAATCCGTTGTGGGCATGGTAATCCAAGGATAAATGAATTGTTAATCGAACTCGATGAGACGATACCGAAACGTCCCCTCAAGATCCCAGTTGGCTGAGGAAATGCTGGTGCATGCGCTCGGGGTCCGCTTCCAATCCGGTGAAGAGACGAAAGGCTTCAATCGCCTGGTGGACCGCCATTCCGCTGCCGTCGAGCGTGCGGCAACCTGCGGTGCGCGCCGCGCGTAAAAGCTCAGTCTCCAACGGGAAGTAGACAATCTCAGCAACCCACAGCCTGCTGTGCAGCAGAGCACCGGGGAGCGGCATCCCGGGATGGCTTTTCATGCCGGTAGGCGTGGCGTGAACCAGACCGTCCGCCGCTGCGAGGCTGGCCTCGATGTCCGTCACCACGCTGATGAGGCCGGGGCCGAAAGCCGCGCTGTAGCGATCGACCAGCAACTCGCATCGTCCTTGATCAGGATCGACGAGATCGATACGGCCGGCGCCCATCTTCAGTAGCGCGTAGGCGGTTGCCGCTCCCCCGCCGCCCGCGCCCAACTGCACCACTCGCTCCAGAGAAACTCCCCGCAGCCCGCTGAGAAAGCCGTCGCGGAAGCCCAGCCAGTCGGTATTGTGACCGAATCGCCGCCCCTCGAAAAATACAACCGTATTGACCGCGCCCATCAAGCCTGCATCCGCAGAAATATCGGTGAGCAGTGGAAGCACCGACTGCTTACACGGATGCGTGATGTTCAGGCCGGCAAAGCCGCTGCGCTCAGCTTCCTCTAAAATCTGCGGCAACGCATCGGCCTCAAGCCCCAGCGTTTCAAGATCGATCAGCCGATACTCGCACAGCAGCCCTTGTTCCGCTGCTTCCCGCTCGTGCATTGCTGGAGTTCGCGACGCCTGAATTCCAGCGCCCACCAACCCAAGCAAAAGCTTCGCGCGGTTCCCATGAAGATGACCGCTCGTGATCACTCTTCAACCCTACCGCAAATATCCTCCGCTCGACGGCGCAACATACCTTCCCCAGCCTCAACGGCTCTGTACCACCAGAATCGCAAAGCTCCCGGTCTTGACCTTAGGCCGTCCCTGGGCCACGGGCTCAAATTCCGCAGCCGGCAAATATACGTGCTCACCCGCCATATCAACCGTGACGTTGCGAGAGCCCTGTCTGGTCTTGAGCGTCTGTTCAATTTCGAACTTGCCCGACTTGTTACCTGCAATGGCCAACGAACCCTCACCGCAACTGACAAATGCGTGACCATTTGCAAAAGCAGTCCCGTCAACTCCGGCGCCGATGGGCAGTGCGGCCTCAATGTTGCCGTTCTCCGTATTCATCACAACCAGCTTTTGCGGATTCCGGCAACCAATGAACAGCCTGTGAGACGCGGCGTCGATTGCCATTCCTACGGGATGTCCACCCGGAGCAACGGGCCATTGCGCTGTTACTTTGCGCGCCTTCAGATCGACAACCGCAACGGCATCCTTGTCCTCAAGATTGATGTAGACCTTACCCTTCCCATCAAGTGCAAGATACTCGGGCGCGCCGCCAAGTTTGATCGGGGGATCAATCGTGCCGGTCTTCGGATCAACGTCGGGCTTTAACGTGATCAGGGCGTTGCCGTCTCCGGAGACGATCAATAGTCGATCGCTGTTGGCGTCGTAAATCATCCCATCAGCATCCGGGAGGGCCGCAATCGTTCCAAGCACCTGGTAGGTTTTCAGATCGAAAATCACTATCGCTCCGGAGCCTCCGCCGTCAGTAATGAATCCGCGGTTAAGCCGTGGGACGATTGCAACACCGTGGGCCCGCTTCTGACCTGGAATATCGGCAAGCACTTTCTCTGTTTCGAGATCAATGACCTGCGTATGAGTTCCACGCGTAACGAAGAGCCGATGCGTATCGGAGTCAACATTTAGATAATCCCAACCACCCTCTCCGCCAACGTTGATAGTCTTCGATATGTTCCACGACGTCTGGGCCGATAGGGGAAGTAGCATAGAAGAGAACACCAATACCGTGATTGCCACTGTCAATGCTCGCTGAATTCGCATGTCTGTTGCTCCGTTCTAATACTGCGGTTAAGGCCTCATCGTTGACGGCGCGTCGAATCGACTCCTCAATAGTCCAACTGATAACTAAATAATGACGGCGCTCAGCTTGTCGTCGGTACTTCCTCGTTCGAACGAGCTGATTCTGATAATTCGGGTAATCTTCTCTTGCGACTCAATGCTCTTCTGATCGCCATCGAGAGCCCAGTCCACACCAGGAATACCGCGCCAAGGCTTGCGAGTGCCGCGATCGCCTGTCCAACAAAACCGAACTCCTCGCCTGTATGCGTGAAACGAGCCCAGGCGCGCAGCTTGCGCCCCGCGTTGTTATCGCTGAAGCGCTTCACGGATACGACATTTCCGTTCGCGCGATTGATCACCAGTTGTGACGCCTGCTCCGGCTGACCTCCCACGCTTTTATCGATGGAGACGGCAACGGTTTGGTCTTGATCAGTTGGCACAGGAATAGTGATCGACTTCCATCCCGCGACCTGTTGCTTCGCGACCAGGGCGAGATCATCGAGAGAACGAAACTCGGCAGCAGCGGCCAACGGGTCATCATTCGCCCCTGTGCGATTCTGCCCGCTCCCGCGAGGACCGCCTTCCCCTCTAAAACCGAATGCGGGGGGCTGCGTACCCGTAACCTTGTAGAGCAAATTCGACGCCCACGGGTAAGACATGATGACGCCGGTAAGCACGATGAAAAATAGCGGCGTCACCGTCCAGATGCCGATCACGTTATGCCAGTTCCACTCCCGGGCCCGACCCCGGAGTCCGCCGCGAAACAGAAGCCGATGCTTCAAGCTCGTAATGTTAAAGAGCTTCGGAAGCCAAAGATAGAGTCCCGAAATAAGCATAAAGAGGAACGCGAGGTTGGCCGCACCCGTAATTCCACGGCCGACCGCGCTGCGCATACCCAGCCCAAGAGAGCGATGAACGCGCTCGACCGTCCCGAAAAACTCCCTCGTGCCCTTTGAGGGCTGACCGATAATTTCACCTGTCGATGGATTCAGATAAAGCGTGCGGTCGCGTCCAAAACGAGCCTCGATAGGCGATTTCCCGTTGTTGTGGAGTACCAATTCTGTAGGGACACCCTGGCCATCATGCTTAAGAACCGAAAGCATGGAATCGAGCGAGGCTTGCCTGGACGAGTCGGATTGTCCCTCCATCGCCGCAGGCGCATCTGCCCAGCCGCTGATCTGCCTCTCAAAGGCAAGCATTATCCCGGTGACAGACATGGCCAGGATCACGAGACCCGCAACGCATCCAAGAGTGAGGTGAAGCCAGAAAATCAGGGATCGAACAGCCCTCATGGTTGGACCTCCATTCAATGAGATCCAATATCCGGGATGCACCTGAAGACAGTCTGAAAGCGCTTAGGAAATCTCGGAAAGGTTGGCGGCCTGGAGCTCTACGGTGAATGAACTTCCCTTTCCTATTTCGCTCTGGACCGTAATAGCCCCGCCGTGCCGCTGCACGATCTGCGATGCGAGCGAAAGCCCCAGTCCGGCGCCTCCCTCGGCCCGGGAACGCACCTTATCGGCACGCCAGAAGCGATCGAAGACATGCGGCAATGCTGTCTCTTCGATGCCGATCCCTGTGTCCTTAACGGTCACTTTGACGTGCGGCTCATTCAAAGTAATGGCAAGTTGAACCGAACCTGCCTCGGTGTACTTGATCGCGTTGTCCAGCAGGATGACAAACAGCCTTCGAAGTTCCGTGCTTTCGCCGAGAACGCCAACTTCGCTATCTGGGAGCGTTGCGGTCAACGTCAGACCCTTCACATTCGCTGACGGAGTCAATTCTGCGACCATGTCGCGAAGCATCTCGGTGATATCCAGGGGCGCCAATTCAGTATGTCGCTGGCGTGCGTCGCCGCGCGCGAGGTCCAGAAGATTTTCAATCAGCCTCGACATGTGGCGAGCTTCTCGAACGATCTTGCCGAGAACGTCCGCCAATTCTTCTCGAGAGCGCTCCCGACGAAGCGACACCTCACCCGCAGTCATGATGAGTGCAAGCGGAGCACGGAGTTCATGAGAAGCGTCGGCTGTGAATCGCTCAATCGAACGAAAGCCTCCCTCAATTCGCGACAGCATTGCGTTCAACGTTCGCGCCAGGCGCGCCACTTCGTCATCGATTGCAGGAACCCTGAGCCGCGTCGCCAAATCTGTTGGTTCGATTGCCTCGGCTTCCTTCCTGATCTGCTCAATAGGAGCCAGGGCGCGACGGCTTATCCAGTAACCCGCCGTCGTTGTGATGAGCAGCGCAAGGGGTATCAGCAACGTGAGATACAGCGTGTACTCCCTGAGAGATCTCATCACATCGCGAAGCGGCTCAATCACATGAACCGTCAAGGTCGTGCCCCTAACAACAACCCTCTTACTAGCCACGCGAACTGGCCAGCCGTGTCCGTGCACAGTCGAAATCAAGGTTGAACCGTCGGATGGGCCTGCAGGCAGCATTGGCACCTGATGAGAACGCAGCAGATCCGATTCATAAAGCATTCCCGAATCATCCGTGATCTGCACAAACACACCCACCACCGACGACTCTGCGCTATTCGCAAACGCTTTCATGAATTGATCGCGAGTGTTAAGCGAATGGCTTTGAATAAAAGGGACGACAGTGCCTACTTCGTATTCAAGATCGCGGTCGAGGCCGTGGTACATGCTTACTTTCATAGCGAACCAGCTTCCGCCGGCGAATATCGCGACGATGATCGCGAGACTCAGAAAGTACCAGGCAGTCAGTCGAGCTTGAATTGTCAGGCTCTTCAATCGGATCCTTCCCGGATGCTGTATCCAACGCCCCGTTCCGTATAGAGCAGCCGCGGCAGGCCGGCGCGATCCACTTTGGCGCGAAGATATCGGACGAAGACATCCAGATTATTCTCGCTAACGTCGCGGTCTCCCCAGACAAGCTCAATGATCCGATCCCGCTTGACCACGCGGCCGGCTGAGCGCATCAGGCATTCGAGAATAGAGAACTCCGTTCGCGTCAACTCCAACCTGTGGCCCGCCCGCACAGCTTCACGTTTCTCTGTATCGAGAAAAAGATCGCTGAATCGCATTTGCCTCGCGTTCTTCCCTGCAGAAGAGCGTGTACGCGCGCGCACGCGAGCAAGCAACACTTCGAAATCAAATGGCTTGGTCAAATAATCGTCGGCTCCGGCATCAAGGCCCTTGACGATGTCTTCTGGCGCATCCCGCGCCGTAAGCAGAAGAATAGGTGTGCGCACATTTTGCAGGCGCAGGCGCTTGGTCACCTCAAAGCCGTTCAGCGCTGGCAGCATCACGTCGAGCAAAATAATGTCGAACGCGTGTAGCTCTGCCTGCCGCAAACCAGAGCCGCCATCGTGGCAAACCTTGACGTTGCAGCTTTCGTCTTCAAGTCCCTGCTTCACGAAGCCCGCGAGCTCCTTATCATCCTCAACCAGGAGCACGTTTAATGCGGATTGGAATGCGTCGCCCACGTTTCCCTGCTTTTGAAGGTAAACCAAATTTGCCGACGACGGGTTCTGCTCTTGTGGTTGTTTGGAGGACAAAGCCTTTCGCCCTCGACCTGTCACTTGGCAAAGTGACAGGTAAACCTTAAAGACATCTGAAGCGGAGGCGTCGAGGGTCCACGCTCGTCCCCAGTCGGCCCGGTGTGGGAGTCGGGTGTGTCCGGCAGCGGTGCGACTCATAACCGGAGAAGGCGAATTGCCAACGACGAGGTTTGCGCACGTCGCGACCCGTCGGCATTCTTCACATCCTCGGCGATAGAAATTTAAAGCAGGCAAGAGCGAAAGTAACTCGTCGCATTCAGCGGCGCGGAGTTCGCCACCATGCAGAACGAATTTCCTCCCCCGATACGACCTCGGAAGGTACCCCCGGAGTTGGGGACCAAAGCTTGAGATCTTCGACAGCAGAGATCTGCTCGATAGGTTGCGCCCAATGATGAAGGGCAAGATCGAAGAGTCCCCAGTGAATGGGCATAAGTAATCCCTGCCTCCCAAGAGCGCTAAAACTGCGGACGGCACCTGCTGGACCCATGTGAATGTCGGCCCATAGAGGATTCGACGCGCCGATCTCCAGCATCGTCAAATCAAATGGACCGAAGCTCTCTCCGATATCACGAAAACCGGGCCACTCTCCCGAATCCGCGCCGTAATAGACACGGTGTTTCGGACCCGATAGGGCGAACGAAGCCCACAAAGTCTCAAAGCGATTAAACGCGCTCCGCCCAGAGAAGTGACGAGCCGGCAGAGCTGTTATTACGATAGAGCCGATCTGCACCTGCTCAGTCCAATTCAGCTCGGCACACAGCTCCGCACGAACGCCAAATTTTGCGAGGATGCTGCGAACACCGAGCGGCGTAATCCACTGCGATCGCCGAGTGCTCTCCATTTGCGCCAGGCGCCGAACAGTTCCTTCGCCGAGGTGATCGTAGTGATCGTGGGAAATGAGAATCGCGTCGATGGGCGGCAGATCTTCCAGCGCTAATGTCGGCGGGAAGAAGCGCTTTGGCCCAGCCCACTGCGTCGGCGCGGCTCGTTCATCCCACACGGGATCGATAAGTACTCGGATGCCATCGATCTCAACCAGCGAAGAAGCATGACCGAACCAGGTGATTCTCAAACCAGATGCCGGGTCGGTGGAATACACTCCTGCATCGGTATGGAAAGGTCCGAGCGGATGCTTCGGAGACCGCGCGGCGGACCCTAAAAAGAATTCCGGGGCAATCTTGAACATCAGCGAAAAGCCGCCTACCTCGGTAGGCACAGGGTTCAGGAATCGTTTGCCATCCCGTTTAGCTGGCAGCAGTGACATGTATATTCGATGGCGCAGCTGCCGACGTCGATTCCCTAAAACACATCCCAAAGCGCTGACCCAACAAAAGATCTTTTATCGTTACTGATCTTCGTGCCGCTCAGCTGACCATTACCGGCCAGCAGTCTTGGCCTTCAGTGCCATCGCGTCATATACACTCGGAACGATCCCTTTGGCTTCCTCGATAGCATAGATACGATCCACCCCGGGAACCTTCACCTTCTCCACCGCTCCGCTAGGCCAGTGTATTTCGACACCCTCCACAGTCGCTGCATCATTCAGGCCAAAGTGCAGGCGCAGATCATTCGACGATAAATAGCTGCCGCCGCTCAACACATCGGCTCTCTGCCGAATACCGCCCGCCGTCAGGTAAACCGTAGCCCCGACTGCGTCACGAGGACTGTTGGGTCCACCTATCAGACTCAATCCCACCCAGTGATGATGATCCGAGTTTACGTTGCGCAACAGCGTGGGGACTCCATCCATATTATTGATGACGACAGAAATCTTCCCGTCGTTAAAGATGTCGCCAAACGCCGCGCCTCTCGCCACACTCACCACCGCAAGGCCCGTCCCTTCGACCGCGGGCACAAGCGCAAATCTACCGTTCTTCAGGTTCTGAAACAGCAACGGGCGCTCCGCGTAGCTTGTTCCCCATTCCGGATGCTTATCGACCTCTGGATACAAATGGCCGTTCACGATAAAGAGATCTTTCCATCCATCATTGTCATAGTCGATGAACCCATCCCCAAAGCCCACAAATGGATACGTAGCTTGAGCCAATCCCACTTCCGGGCTCACCTCGTCAAAAGTCCCCTTGCCGTCGTTGCGATAGAAAACATCGTAGTCATCTGAGAATGTCGTAGTCATGATGGCGACGTGTCCATTATTTTCGTAGTCGCCTGCAGCAATGCCCATGTTCGCCACTTCGCGCCCGCTTTGATTCAGCGCCAGCCCGCTGTCGTAACTCTGATCTGCAAACGTGCCGTTACCCTTATTGATGTAGAGATAGTTGGGAGTGGAATCATTAGCCACCACAATGTCCAGCTTGCCATCATTGTTCACATCTACAAAAAGCGCGCCTAGTCCGTAGTAGTGCGCGGTTCCGGCCACTCCCGCCTTCTGGCTTACGTCTGTAAACGTGCCATCGCCGTTGTTATGGAACAGATGATTCACCTCTCCCTCAAGCCCTCTCGGACCGCACATGACCGTGGTGTTATGGTACGAGCAATAACTGTTGCCGCCAGTCTTCGCTCCTGCCACCGGCGGATGCTCAATGTCAAAATGCAGATAACCCGCGACGAAAAGATCCAGCTTTCCGTCGCCATCGTAGTCCCCAAACGTCGCGCCGGTTGACCACGTCCCGATAACCACTCCTGCCTTTTCTGCGACGTCGGTAAAAGTGCCATCGTGATTGTTGTGGTACAAACGATTCTTTCCAAAATTGCTGACGTAGATGTCCGGCCACCCATCATTGTCGTAGTCCGCTACAACTGCGCCATAGCCCCATCTATCATTGGTTACGCCCGCTTGCGTTGCGACATCCGTGAAAGTGCCATCGTGATTGTTATGGAATAGCGCGGCATGCGGTGAAGTGGTCTTGCCGTGGAGCGCATCATAGGTTGAGCCATTCACCAGGTAGATGTCCAACCAGCCATCGTTGTCGTAGTCGAGCAGCGCAACGCCCGGCCCCTTCGCCTCTACTATGTACCGCTTCTCCGGCGTTCCCGCGGTGTGATGCCAACCTCTAAGCCCAGCCTTCGCAGATACATCTTCAAAAATGATCGGTCCGGCCTTAACAAAACCTCCGGCGGTAATGGGACGGTGCTGGCTGTCGTATTCAGCAGGATGAGTCGCCCCCGTGGCCATGCCCCCCGTCGCAGCCTGCGGGCTCTCTTGGCCTTGCGCAAGCGGCAGTGCACCCAGCAGCAGGACAACGAGCATTATCCATGCCAACCCGGTCATAGTGGGGATCGTGCCCCCCGCGGCCGAACCCGAGTCGCCCGCAGCGAAAGAGATGTGTTGCTCCAGCATATTGAACTTATTTGTATGCTTTGTCCGGGCGCCTCGGCAAATCGCCCCCTTCACATCGGCGACAGCTTCTCACCCAGCCGTGATATCTTCGCGAAGACATCCAGCTTCGATCTCGAATTGTTCTTAAAATAAGGGAGCGGCAAAACCTAAACCGTTTCGCCGTGCTACCGGGAGTTTCTGAAATGAAAAGGCCCCTCAACATCACCAGCCGCCGCGCCTTCCTCAAGCAGGCAGGAGCTGCGGCTCTGGCGTCTTCCGCACTCGCTGAGCCAACCGTTGCCTTCTCCCAGGCCGTCGCAAAAGCTGCTTCACCCGATCGCGTCGCAGCAGTCCACAATCGCGCGCCACTCGCGCCCAATGCTTTCTACACCCTGCCCCTTGGCACTGTACTTCCCACTGGATGGCTCAAGCAGCAGCTCGAAATTCAGGCCAATGGACTCGGTGGCCATCTTGATGAAACCTGGGCCGGACGTTGGCCCCAACAGTGGCTGGCTCGGCGGTACCGGAGAATCCTGGGAGCGCGGCCCATACTTTCTCGACGGACTCGTGCCACTCGCCTATCTTCTCAATGACGCCCGGCTCAAGGCGAAAGCCCAAAAATATATTGACTGGACGTTGACCCACCAGTCGGCCAACGGAATGATGGGGCCCTCCGGGAACGATGACTGGTGGCCGCGATTCGTTATGCTCAAGGTGCTCACCCAATATCAGGAAGCTACCGGCGACCCTCGTGTCATTCCCTTCATGGAGCGCTACTATGCCTACCAGTATTCTCAGCTTCCGCAAGCGCACCCTTGCGCGATTGGGGCAAGTTTCGCTGGCAGGACGAAGCCCTCTGCGTTCTCTGGCTCTACAACCGAAATGGCGATCCCAAACTGCTTGACCTGGTTCGCCTCCTTCATCAGCAGGGATTCGACTGGCAGGCAAACTTCGCCGACTTTCAATACACCAAAATGATCACGGCGGAGTTCATCAAGCTCAACGAGGGCGGCGGCCTCGCGGACCTCGCCCTCGCAACCCACGGCGTCAACAACGGACAGGCCCTCAAAGCCCAGCCCGTATGGTATTTGGTCTCGAACTCCCAGAAAGACCGCGACGGCTTCACGCAGCAGCTAGCCATGCTGGACAAATACCATGGCCTGCCCAACGGCATGTTCTCCTGCGATGAGCACCTCGCTGGTCGCAATCCATCGCAGGGCTCAGAGCTCTGCACCGTAGTTGAAATGATGTACTCGCTTGAGCAGGCGCTCGCGATTCTCGGGGAACCCGCGCTTGGCGATCGGCTCGAGCGCATTGCGTACAACGCGCTGCCCGGCACCTTCACCGACGACATGTGGGCACATCAATATAATCAGCAGCCCAACCAGGTTGAGGTGAGCCTTCATCGCAAGCCATGGACCACAGACGGGCCTGAGTCCAACATCTATGGACTTGAACCGAACTTCGGCTGCTGCACGGCAAACATGCATCAGGGCTGGCCAAAGCTGGCCGCCAGCCTCTTCATGTTGTCGAGCGATAATGGGCTCGTCGCCGCAGTCTATGCGCCTTGCGAGGTCAAGACCACAATCAGCGGCGTAGACGTCCACGTAATCGAGGAGACGGAGTATCCCTTCCGCGAGACCATCCGCCTCACTGTCAATCCTGCTAAGCCGCTCTCATTTCCGCTCCGACTCAGGATTCCTTCGTGGGCGATCGGCGCCAGCATTGCGATCAATGATCAAGTGCAGCCTGCTCCGAATGCCGGATCTTTTGCCCGCATCGATCGCACCTGGAACGCAGGAGACCGCGTTGAAATCAAGTTGCCCATGTCGCCGCAAGTCTCTCGCGGGTACAACGATTCCATCACCCTGGAGCGCGGCCCAATTGTCTATTCCTATGGGATCGGCGAAGGCTGGCTGAAGTGGCGCGATCGCGGCATGACCGCCGATTGGCAGGTCTATCCCACCAGCCAGTGGAACTATGCGCTGCGCATTGATCCGAAAAATGTCGCAGCTTCAGTCCGTGTCACGGAATCACCTGTAGCCGCCGGCCCCTTCACACGCAAAGGCGCACCGATCAAACTTGAAGTCACCGGCAAAAAGCTTCCCGCATGGTTTGCCGAGGATGGCGTGGCAAACCCTGTGCCTCAAAGTCCCGTGAAAAGCGCAGAGCCGGAGGAAAAGGTCACGCTCATTCCCTACGGAGCGGCCAAGCTGCGCATCACTGCCTTCCCTGTTCTTGAGGAGTAGCGCTGCCTTGCGAGTTACCAGGGATTTGAGTGTTGAAGCGGTCGGCCCCATGGCGGATAAGGAAGGCTGAATGTCGGAACCACTACGCTTGTTGCTGGACCATCTCAATACACCAATCGGCGAGATGCTGATTGTGCTGGATGATGAAGATTCTCTGCGCGCCGTTGATTGGGCCGACTATGAACCGCGCATGCGCCGCCTGCTGCGCCTTCATTATGGCGACCTGTTCACCATCGAAGAGGCGCACGGCTCACATCATGCGACGCGCGCCATAGAACAATATTTCGCGGGCGATCTGGTCGCCATTGATGCATTGCCCGTGCGCACTGCCGGCACTCCCTTCCAGCGCAAAGTCTGGAGTGCCCTGCAGGCCATCCCTTGCGGCGCCACCGTCTCCTACGCGAAGCTCGCAGCGCGCATCGGCCAGCCATCTGCCATCAGAGCAGTCGGATCAGCCAATGGTTCCAATCCAGTCGGCGTCGTTGTGCCTTGCCATCGCGTCATCGGTTCTAACGGTTCGCTCACTGGATACGGTGGAGGAATTCACCGCAAGCAATGGCTGCTGCAACACGAGTCCTGCGCAGTTAGCAGCACCTCGCCTATAGCAAAAGCGACCTAGGGTTCTGCTACGCCGCTATCGATGTCCTCATACAAGTCTTGCCGGAAGCGCGGCGTGCAAATAGCCAGGAAAATCAAATCTCCCGCGCCAAAATTGCTGATCCTCTGACGACACAATGGCGGAATAATCACAACGTCGCCTGCCCCTACATCCTGAGGAGCCAGGCCGCCAACCTCCACGCGACCATTCCCCTCAAGGATGACGTAGCGCTCCGTTGTCCCGCTGAGTCGATGCCACCGCGTCGTAACTCCAGGCTCGACGCGCGCCCGCGCAATCGATGCCTCTTCGTCATCAGCAGTGTTGGACAGTTCAATGATGAAGCATCCCTCGGGAGTGTAGAACTCCGTTGCAACATCTATGCGCCTAATGGCTTCCTTCATCTCAATCTCCGATTGCGGCTTTTACCGGAAGTAATCTCGACGAGCATCGCTGACCAGCTCTTCTTCATCACGACACGGAAGAAAAGACGCTACTCAGACCGAGTGCCGAAATCGCACAGACCGGTAACGAAGCTGGCCGAGCCATCCCGCAGCCAACCGTCCAGCTGCGCTGGCTCCTTCAGCTGCTGGCCACGCATTCGAGGCACAACAACATACTCGCAGGTCATCTCCGGCAGAGCTGTCATGTCCACCCAAAGCTTTTCAAATTGAGCCACAGGAAAGATGTCCTCCTGCCCCTTGCCCCAGCGCTTCTTCACATCCTTCAGCGTGATGTATGTCGGCATGCGCGAGGCCACAGAGCGCACCGCGGCCGCAACCTTCTCGCCATTACCCAACGCAGCCCGGTCAAGGCCGAAGACTCGCAGCAGCGCATCGATGTCGATCCAGTACGTATTTGAGTTGTAGTACGAAAGCAGGAACTCGGTCTCTTCGCACGGTAGCGCCATGCCTTCCACCAGCCGCGTATGTCCATCAACCGAAGCCAGCCCACCACCGTGATCCTCAATGCGCCGGCTGATCACCTCAACGGTCATCGTCGCCCCGCTGGAAATATGCCAGCCCAGAATCCCTGCATCCAGGTCCGCACCCATCGTGTCCACATTGTGAACCATCAGGTACTTCAGACCAGGCCTCTCCTCCAGCATCTTCTTCAGCACATCATTGCGAAACAGGTTCGGCACTTCATACCAATGGCCTACAGGGTGCAGACACTGCAGCGGAAGGTTGTCCGTGTAGTTGCACCCTTCCCCCATCTGCTCCGCCCAATTAACCAGCGCCGCCCGCGAACTCTCGCGCACCTTCTGAGCTTGCGCGTCCAGCATCTGCTGCGCCGTCTCCTCCCACGCAAAACGCAGGTCTCGCACCATCGGTACCAGTCGCAATCCCACCGCCCGTCCCGGCGAAAGATGCAGCGCCCCTTCGTAACCATAATTGCCTTCGCGAGACAGATGCTCTTCCGTGGGTTCATGCGTCATGTAGCTAGTGGTAATGACATGCGGCACAGCTTTTCCATATCGCTTGCCGATCCGCCGGCTCTTTGCCAGATGCACTTCCAGAAACGTGCGGTAGCTCCCTGCAAGGCGGCAGAAAGGACTCAGAGCCTTCACCACGCCCGCACCACGCGTCCATCGGCTGCCCGCACCTCCGCTCAGCGTCACCACGGCGACCGCGCCCGACGCCAGCGCATCCTCGCCAATCCGCCGGTAGCGCGCTTCCATCCCTTGTCGTGCATCGAAGACTTTATCCTTGCGAACGTCCTCGATCCGGCTCGTCTCAGGAAGCCGATTCTGTGCAAGCCCAAAACGGCCCGCGCGCAGTTCGCTCTGGATTCGCTCATGCTGAATCGGGTCAAATCCATTCTCAGCCAGCAGCGCTTCGAGTGTCTCTCCCTGCGCATCGCCTCCGTTGTGTTGCGGCAATAGGCGATCCAGAAAATTCTGCGTGCGCCCCAGCGCCGCCGGCGCGCCGTGGCACAACTGGCTGAAGCGCTCCAGATCAGACCGTTCACAACCCGACAGCGATCGCTGGTCCTTCCGCAAAACCGACGGAAGAATCAGGTTGTAATAGCCATCCGGCAGGATTGCTTCACCTGCCGCAAGAAATCTGGCGAAGGTACCCTTCTCGTTGATTGAAAAATCGTAGACCACCGGTTCCATTGCAAACGGCATACCACCCGCCAGCTTACAGCTCACCTCGTGCATCAGCACGCCCAATCGCGCCTGTGCCTCCGCCTTCCTTGCCGGATCAAAGATGAATCCCATCCCACCGCCCGACATGCCGCCCAGCATCCAGAAGCCCCAGAACTCACTCCCGAATGCCTTGCGCACCTCTTCAATCAGGCTCTCCGTATAGTGGTTGCTCGCCCACGGGATAATCGTCTGGATCGGCCCTTCGAAGTTCCGTTGCGTCGCGCTGCCAATCGCACGCACATCTCCTGAGCGCAGATCTTCAACTATTTCGTCGAGCAGCTTGCACGCCTGTTGACGCCCCTCCCACTCCGCCTCCGAGCGAAGCAGGTACCTCTCCGTCACCATCTCGAGTATCGGACCAACATCCTGCGCCATGCCGCCATGCACCAGCACTAGACTGTTTTGCAACCTCTGGCGCGTCTCCTCTGAGACCTCGTCTTGCTGAATGATTCGATGATTCGGCAGCAACCTGCCGCGACTAACCCCAAACTCGGCGTCGCCCTCCGCCGCCTGCACTCCTTCAATCAGCTTGATGCCCGGCCACACGCCGCCGGAGTCCTGCCAGCCTCCGCCGCTGCCTCCCAGCCACTCACCAAGAATCGCGCGCGCCGCCACCAGTCGGCGCTCCGGCTCCGTCAGCGATCCCGTCAGCGACGCAACCTGTCCTGTCGCCCGCATACACACAGAGATCAGCGATGCCAAAAGATTCGTCGACACTGCGAGCCGCGAGCCCTTCGGAATATCGTTCACATGGCTGACAATTTCAATCCCAAGACCATCCTGGCCCAATAGCTGTCGAAGCAATCGCGAGAGCGGCTGACCCGAACTCTCAAGCCCCGGTGGCACCAGTCCGGATGCAATCACCGCTGCCTTCAGCAGGCCCAGGTAATCGCGCCCAAAATCAAATAGCTCTTGCAGATTTTCGATCTCGGCGCTCGCATCGAGATCTACACTCACCAATCGGATAACCGGACGATCGATCAATCGCAGATATGCTTCCACTGGAGGCTTGGGCGATGCATCCGTCCCGCTCACAACCAGGTCAATCGACACATTCAGCACCCGCGCCCACTCGGGCAGATCCATGCCGAGAAAGAAAATATCGCTCCAGCCGCTGTGGCTCAGATCCATGCGAACCGGCGTCGCCTCATGCAAAATCGGAAATGGCTCGCCCGCATCTCGCCGCAGCAGTTCCTTGCGGATCCGCAACGCATAATCCGCAGGATGCCCAGTCCGGAACATCCACTGGTTCCCTCTCACTGAGCGAACACTGCGCCGCACCTGGTCGGCCAACGTTTGGAACGCCAGCCCCCTGTACGCCGTAGCCAGCGCGCTCGAAAGCCCGTCGCTTGGCCCGTCCGCATTCCATGCCGCCAGAAATACGCCTATCGCCTCTTCGTATCGACGCCGCAAAAGCTTGTCGTAGCCCGGATACGGAATGAGAGCGGCGCCCACCATCTCGGGCCTTCCCGGTAAATGGAAACGGTGAATCGCGTACAAAAAAAGCAGCGCGCGCACGCGTTCGTACAGGTTCTCACTGGAGTGCCTGCGTCGTTCCAGCTCAGCCGCCTCGGCCAGCAACTGCTCCGTCGTAGCCTGTCGGCAGAACGCGTCGAGCGCTCGGTTACGAACGTCCGGTTCCGTCGCAGTGATGATGGCCCAGAGCTCGCTCAATCTGTCACTCCCCGCTCTGTGAGCATCTCGCGAGCAGCTAGCACATTCACAAGCTCCGTCAGCACTTCCGCCCTGTCTTCACCGCTCAACGCCAGCGCCAATTGCGCGGTAAACAATCCGTACTTCACACCAACGTCGAAGCGCCGTCCCTGCTGTACCATCGCCAGGTATTGTTCACGCTGCGCCAACCCCGCCAGCGCGGACGACAAGCTCACGCGCTCATTCGGCGCACCACCCAGCAGCTCCGCAAGAATCTCAAAAACAGTCGGCGTTAGGACATGCATTCCATAGAAGCAGAGATACTGCCCGCTGCGCAGCCCCGGCACCACCAAATGCTGCTCAGCTTCCGTGGGCGTCGGCTTCTCCAGCACCTTGTCAACGCGGTAGAGCCCGGGCTTGCCTGAAACCTGCTGGCCACCAACGGCGCCGTACAAGGGGAGAAGACTCTCCCGCGTCACCTGCACTGCCGATATCGCGGAGTCTTCCGCAGTGGCCGCTTCCACCAGCCGCCGCGCGCATCCGCCCGATTCCGCACCAACGTAAATGTGGTCGCCAACGAAGTGAAGGAACGGCTCATCCTTCACAAAATCCCGTGCGCAAAATACCGCGTGCGCATAGCCTCGAGGCTCCGTCTGGCGCACGAAGGTCAGTCGCGGCGCGTCGTCCTGCAGCAGCTTTGCATACGGCTCTTCATCGCCAGGGAAAACCACAATGCAAATATCATGGATGCCCGCCTGTACCGCTTCCCTCACCACCAGGCTCAGCACCGAGCGCTCGTTGCCCTGCTGATCGAAAAGCATTTGCATTGGAAGATTGCGTTGCTGCTTCCCGGCCGCCGTAATAACCGCTTTCCTGATTCGCATCGCCCGTCGCTTCTGGCTCATCCATCACTGGGTCGAGCGTCATCCGCAGACGCGCCCGAGTTCGATGACCGACCGCCAAACATGATAGATACTGATGCCCTGAATTGTATTTGTCTTTCCGCAGATTTGCTCTCCCACGAACGAACAACCGGAAAGACACCCGCCCAGGACCAGGCACGGCCTACGAATCAACCCTCTCCCGCTCCCACTCATTCACAAGGTCGCGGTCGATACGGTCCTCGCGATTCTCCCGCTCTTCCTGCTCGCGCCGCTTCTCACGCTCCTCCCGCTCCTCCCGTCCATCGCTCATCAAATCCTCCCGCTCCCTCTATGTTAGCGAAGTGTAAGCTCACACATAGGAGCTTGTACGAATGATGACAATCGAAATCCCACCGCAAGTCCGCGCTCAAGCGATTGCTTCGATTCAACGCTACTTCCAGGAGAATATGTCGGAGCCCATCGGCCACCTGCCCGCCGGCCTGCTGCTCAACTTCTTCCTCGAAGAAATTGCGCCGGCAGTTTACAACCGGGCCATCGCAGACGCACAGACGCGCATGCAGCAACGCGTCGCGGACCTCAACGGCGAACTCTTCGCCGACGAGTTTCAGTACTGGCCCAGAATCGAAAGCAAACGAAAGAAGCGCAGCTGACTACATCGCCGCGCGACACCAACCGAGGCGGCCATGCTAAGCTTTTCACTCCTAAATACCCAAAATGAATGGTGGCCCATTCAAGCCCGCTCTTGGCTTGAGTGGGATAAACTCATGGCAACCTTCATGCCAACGAGACTCAACAGATTCCAGCAATCCGGGCAGACTCTCTTTTCTTTACCCTTTAGGCCGGGAACATGGCGCACAAGCCCCTTGCGTTGAGAGTGGCTCTGATTGCGGGCTTTGCCGCTCTTCAGATACAAATCGTCGCCGTCGTTGCCGTGGTAATGTGGGAATCCCGCAGGGATTTCCAAGGGGTGTGGGAAGGGTGGCAGGCCGGCATCGTGGCTTTCCATACACCCGCATTTCCATGGCTCGTTTTTTGACGTTCTGGGGTTTCAATCCTCACGTGAATGGCACCATTAGAAGGGTTGAGACTTTCGTGCTCCTTCGCGCTTTTCAAGCTGTATGCTGCAAGAAATGGTTTGTCTATGTTCATGACCAACGGCATCGTCGCAGTCATCATCGCCGCAAAACTCTTGATGGGGTCCTTAGTGGGTCTTCTCATAGCTGCGCTAATCTACCGATCGAGGTTCAAGATTAGACTCGGAGTGAGAAGTGCGCTGTTCGCTGGCATTGCCTACTTGCTTGCTTCGGGGCTGACAGGTTGGGCAGACGCTCACGCCGCATTTCAGGATGGACACAGGCTAGCAATTGCACCTTGGGGTGAAGATCTCCGGCTGCGAAACTTTATCGCTGAGAATGAACTCGTGATCTGTTTGGCAGCAAGTGCCGTTGCTGCAGCCCTTGCCAGCGTGAGTTCTGCCGCTAAATAGCGCTGCACAGCCTTGGCGGGGTGGTTCATTCAAACAACTGCACCGGTCAAACGAATAGGAGCGGATGCATGAGATGGATATCCAGGCGCAAGTGGCTTCGATCTTCAATCGGAGCAATGAGTCTGTTGTTCCTCGTCCCGGGCACTTTCGCCGGAGGTCACAAAGAACACCCATATCGACATTCGGATGTGGATATGCCCATCTCGCTTGCGGTTGGCACCATCCGAACACCTGAGTTTTCTGCTGCCGCGCAACGGTATGACATCCTGGTTCAGGTGGAGAAGCCTCTCCCATTCCCGCAGATGACGTGCATGATGGGCGTCGTTGGAGGACCGCTCGATTTGAAGTATTGCAGCAGCGATGATCCACTGCTTCGAGCAGATTGGGCGGTATGGGATGGTGAACACTTTGTTGACAAGGGCACGCTTCCCAATCGTTGCGCGTGCAAATTCGAAGACAAGTACATCTACAAATTCCTCGGAAGTTTTTCTGGAGAGGTAGGCAAGAGGTACGCTGTCGAGGTGAAATTTACCAAGGACGGCACACCTCTCAACGTAGCGAATCCACACCTGATCGTCATTCAGCACAAGAATAATTGATTCCAAGCAAGGGCGGGTGACGGGGTGGCCCATTCAAGCCCGCTGTTGGCTTGAGTGGGATAAACTCAGGCTCACCTGCTGCGGTGCTGACTCGCTAACTCGCCGACCGCACGACCCATTCAATAACAAACCCCGCTCACCATTTTGATGAGCGGGGCTGGCCTTCCTAAGTCACGGATGCGGCTTCAATACATCGGCTTGGCCGCAATAGCCTCTTCGAGAGTAATCCGCCGCTTCTGGCGAAATGCAAGATTGGCCATGTGCGCGGCCACGGCGGAGTTGTATCCCACCTCAACCGGAGCATTCGTCTTCTTGCTACGCGACCGGATGCAATCCATCCAGTTTCCCATGTGGTTCACACCCTGCGCTTCACCCTTTACGGCCTTGCCATTGGGACGGTTCAGGCTCTCGGGATAGTAGTTGATGCTGGAGGTGTATTTGCCCGTCACCATATCCGTTGCGCCGCTGATGTGTTCGATTGATCCGTCGCTGCCCAGAATGCGTTCGCCCAGTCCGAACTGCTTGTTGTTGAATGTCGATTGCCACACCACCACCATGTCAGGATATTCGAGCGTCACCGCAATGGTGTCCGGTACCTGGCGACCGTCTTTCTCTGAGAACACGCCACCGGACATCGTCGCAGCCAATGGCTCCTTCAGGTTCAGCGCGGTTTGGATCCACGCAATCTGGTGAACCATATTCTCGGTAACGTTGCCGCCGGAGAACTCCCAGAACAAACGCCAGTTGATGAACTTGTTGCCGTCAAATGCAATCTTTGGTCGTCCGTCGAGAAACAGGTCCCACTTCACGTGCTCCGGGTTGCAGTCTGCGGGAACGGGGCGAACCCATTGGCCGTGGCCATGCGGAGTGTTGCGGCTCATCCACGACTCCACCATGCAGACCTTGCCCACCATGCCGCTATCAATCCACTTCTTCGCATCCACCAGGTCGCCGTCACTCTCGTGCTGCAAACCAATCTGGACAACTTGTTTCGAGGCGTTCGCAGCCTTCAGGCACGCCTTCGCTTCGGCTATGTCCCACGTCATGGTCTTCTCGCAATACACGTCCTTGCCAGATGCCAGCACCGCCAGCATGTGCTCAGCGTGCAGGTGCAGAGGACTCGCGACTATAACCGCATCCACGTCCTTGCGATCCAGCAGACGGCGCGGATCGTCGTACATCTCCGCTCCCGGCACCACCACCTTCGCCGCATCGCGGTGGCGCGAGTAGGCATCGGCAATCGCCACGCACTCCACATCCGGCTGGCTCAGGGCTTCCTTCAGGTCCTGCGTACCCCGATCACCCGCGCCGATCAGCCCAAAGCGAATGCGATTGTTAGCGCCCAGCGCGCGCGATGTTGGATATGCTGCCAGCACCGCCGCCCCAGCCGCCACACTGCCCACAAATTCCCGTCGATTCATTCCACTCCCCTTTTTCTTGTCCGTGCGCGTAGCTCAGGCCAGTGTGCCCGCAGCCTGCAAATCCGCCCTCATACCAGCCCAGCTTTGCCGCGAAGATGCTTCCGGCGAACCACCGCCATGCCAGTGCGTCTCCAGGCTCACCGCATGCTTGTATCCCATCTTCTTCAGCGCTTCAAATTGCCCGACCCAGTTGATGACGCCCTTGCCCACCGGAGCCCACTCATATCCCCCGCCCGGCTTCATTATTGTGTCCTTGCAGTGGCAATGCCCAATTCGATTCTTCGGCAACAGGTCAAACCCATTGGGAAACGGCGTCTCCCCCAGTGCCGCGGCATTGCCAGGATCCCAGTTCAGCATCAGGTGCGGAGAAGGCACCGCAGCCAGCACCTTGGCAGCCTCCGCTCCCGTGCCTGTGTTGCATGCCATCTCGTTCTCCAGGATGAATACCAACCCCTGCTTGCCCAGCTTGTCCGCGGCCTCCGCAAGCTTAGCGTTGATCGCCTTGCGATACGGCGCCGGATCGTCAAGCCGCCAGAAATCAAATCCGCGCACCCGATCCGTCTTGAACTCCTTCGCCATCTCAATGCTCTTTTCCAGAACATGATCCTGATCGGCATAGGTATACCCAGCCTTGAACTGATCGCGCTTTGGGCTGAACTTCGACTGCGGCGCATCCGGCCAATCCACCTTGAACAGTGGGCTCGCAATGTCAGTAACCTGCAGCATGATACTTATCCAGGATGCGATGCGCCTCCGCAATCTCCTTCGCGTCGAGCGCCAGAATGTTCTTGTTCCACAAGTCCCGCAGCTCAACCCACTGCATTCCAAAATCCTGCGAAGCAACCGAGCAAGCGTGATCGAAGTCCTGCGAAATCTCATCCGTGATAACCGCAATCTTGAACTGAGACTTCAATGGAGCCACCGGCACACTATCCGCCGCAAAAGCATTCAGACCCCGCGACACTCCAAAAGCAGCAACCGCCGCCCCCGCACCCACTAAAAAATTCCGCCGATTCAATTCCGACATCCCTTCTCCTTTGTATCCGAGCCCGTAAATCATCCCTCAACGCTGTAGCCCATGCCTGCCAGCATGCCCCGCATGTAAGCGAAACTCTCCAGCATTCCCGGCATCGGATCATCTTCATGAATCTCATACTCGAGATCCACGCACCCGTTGTACTTCAGCTTGATCAGAGCCTCGAAGATCCCCCGCACCGGCATCTTCCCTTCTCCCACCGCCACCTGGCTCTCCTTAGCTTTCAGGTCGCTCAGATCCTTCATGTGCAAATCAAACAGCCGCGGCCCGCACTCTGCAATCGCATCCACCACGTTGGCCCCGGCGCGCTCCGCATGTCCAACATCGAGGCAAACTCCCATCCGCGGATCCATGCCTTTCACCGCCTTCAAACTATCCAGCGGCGACGGAAACTGCTTGTCCTCGGGACCGTGATTGTGGATCGCGATCTTCACATCGTATTCCTTCGCAAACTTCTCAACCCGAGCCAGCGTCTCCCTCGTCGGACCCGCGACAATAATCGGAATCCCCGCCGCCTTCACATACTCAAACTTCGGCCGCATGTCCGCATCATCATCCTTCGTAAAGTAGATTGTCCCGGCCGCCGTCAGGGTTATCCCTGCATCACGATACGCAGCCGCAGCCTTCTTTACCTCCTCCACCGTCCCCATCGGCAGATGAACATCCTTCACGTTCAGATAAGGCGTCCGCAGCAACTTCAAGTCCGCGATCACTTGCTCAGGCTTAAACTTCCTCAGCGAATAACTGGCCACTCCGAGGCGAATGGGAGACGGCCCCAACACCTTGCTCTTTGGCTCGGCGTAGGCCAGCGATAAGTCAGAAGTTAGACAGGCCGCCGCAGCAGCCAACGTGCTTCCACGAAGAAAGCCCCTACGATTCCATATATAGTTCATGCACGAAAATCTACGGTCCTCTCGTTAGGTTGTCAAGCTGTCTTACAGATCGCTAAGACCTGTCAGGCCTCGGTCCCCGTCGCCACCACAAAGTACTGCGCCTCTACCGATCCAGTGTTTCGTACCCCGTGCTCTTCGCCGGAGTGAACATACGCTGCAGAACCCGGCCCAATCACCGTCGTCTTGCCCGCTATCGTCACTTCAAGCGTCCCCTTCGACATCAAAAACAGCTCATCGTGTTTGTGATGATGCGGAGGATGCGGCGAGCTTCCCGGAGCAAGCACCGTCTCGTGAACCTCCATCTGCGCACCCGACTCGGTCTTGCCGTTCAGGATCGACCGCGATGTGTTCGGGCCATTCTGCTTTACGGGTAGCTTCTCAAACGGAGTTACAAAGCTGGAAAGCGTCTGGTCATCTGCCCGCGCTGCCAGCGAGGCCAGCAACACCGGCAGTGAGATACAAAGATTTCTGCGTGATGCGTTCATCTACTGCTCCTGGCAAAAGAAAGGGCAGGGATAGCATAGCGAAGAGTAAACCCTCTCCGCCGCCATCCCTGCGTTAGGCATAGAACCTAGAAGGAGAGCTTCGCTGATAACTGCAGGGCGCGACCGCCTCCCACGCCGTTCACACCAGTGCCACTTCCGAGCGTGCTCGTCACCTGCCCAAACGTGCCGCTCGTCAAAGAGGAGTTTGGATTGGCAAACTGCGGCGTGTTACTCAGCTGAAATGCGTCGCAGCGAACATTCAGCGTCATCCATTCCCTGATGCCAAAATCCTTGAACATCGAGAGATTGTTCTGCATGTAGCCCGGCCCATTAAATTGATTACGTCCCGTGTTGCCCAGGTAAACCTTCCCGTTCGGATATGAGCCCGACGGGTAGTAGCCCAGCGGCTGCGCAAAGCTCGTTATATCGAACCACGGTTTGCCTGCTCCAATCTTTCCCAACTTATGGAATGGCTTCACAAGATTGGCTGTCTGCGTTGTCCCGGGAGTATTGAGTGTGCCACCATTCGCAGTCACCGTGAACGGTATTCCTGACACGATCGACACGATACCCGCTATCTTCCATCCCCCGATAATGCTGGAGGCAACCCCGGAAGAGTTCACCCACTTCATACCCTTCCCAAAGGGAAGCGCATACGTAAAGCTCTCTTCAAAGTTCAATCTGCGATCGTAGTCCGCTGGCGCATAGTTCCTGCGCTGATCGATGAAAAACGTCAGGCCGCCATCATCACCGCTCTGGTAGTTCAGTCCCTTGGCCCATGTAAATGCCGTCGTTGTTGCCAGGCCATTTACAAAGTGGCGCGTCAACTGCGTCTGCAGTGATTGGTAGTTGGAAGAGTACCCTAGGAATATCGCGTTCGTGCTTGCGGTGCGGTGCAACACCGGGCCAGGTAGAGGATTCGGCAGGTTATACTCCGGCTCGCTCGCGCTCCCTCCGCCATACACGCTGGGCAGGTTGATGTTCTGGTTTGTCGCGATATCCACGCCGTGATTCGCCACGTAGGCCAGCTGAAATGAGAACTGTCCCGGTAGAGCCTGTTGAAGCGCCACATTCCACGACATTGCGTAAGGATTCTTCCAGTTCGTAGGAATCAGGTTGTAGTTCTGCGCCACCAGCAGAGGCGTGTTCGTTTCAATAATTCCGCTGGGAGGTATGACCACGGGAACAGGCGCAGGAAATCCAGCCTGGAAAGTAGGCACGGTCACGTTATCCGCCAACACCGCCGGCTGATAGGCATTAAGCGGCGGATTGTAAGCATTATTGGAGCGGACGGGATAGTTATAGGCATAGCTGTTATCAGGGTACGGAGTGTAGCTGAACCCGAAACCGCCGCGGATTACGGTCTGATCCGTCGCACGATAAGCAAATCCAGTGCGCGGTGCCAGGTAGCCCCAACGCATCTTCATTCCGAGGTTCGATGGATTGCCGCCCACACCAGCCAGGATCAACCGGTTGTTCACGTTGTCATAGTTTGAGAACCCACCCTTCACCGCGGGAGTGGCTGGCGGATAGAGCTCCCAACGCAGTCCGAGATCAAGAGTCAGTTTTGGAGACGCCTGCCACTTGTCATTTACAAATGAGAAAATCCACCACTGCCGATATGCAGGCGTAAATGTATTTAGGTCGCGACCCGCCTGGCTCGGCAGATCCAGCAGGAAGCTCGCCATGTCATTGGCGATATTCGTTGCCGCTCCCGGCGTCGAAGTCTGGTTTTCCGCAAAGGTGTACACACCACGCGGGCTGAAGGTCTGATCCTGAAGCAGGTTGTCCTGAATGTTATGGACATCGCCTCCGAACTTCAGCGTGTGGTTGTGAATAATCTTGGTCCAGTGATTCACAAACACAATGTTGTATTCCGAGCGAACCCAGGGCACGCTCGCAGAATAGCCGATGATCGGATTTGAGAAGTTACCCAGGCTGATACCAACCTGCCCGCTGGTGAATGGCTGACCTTCGATGTTGACGCCAGGGACACCCAGCTTATCGGCGTCATTCGACCCGTAGTCCGATGGCTTCGCATTGTTGGCCAGGTGTGCCACACCAAACCGAGCCTCAGTCAGCAGCGTCGGAGAGAATACCCGGGCGTAATTCACGCCGGTACTATACGCGGACTGTGTGCCCGTGGCTTCAAATCCGCCCTGCGCAGGGCCGCCAAAGAACGATCCGAAGACCGGCGCCTGAAATGTATCCACGCTCTGATAGCTGTAACGCCCACTCAGGGTGTCCTTGGAACTGATTACCCAGTCAACCTTGCCGTCATAGGTATTGCTGCCTTTTGTGAATGCAAGATTGGCGTTGTAATCATTCGCCAGCGTATAAGCATTCGGCACCGGGCGGTTTTCCGCCGGCAGTCCGTTCAGAATGTTGAGCGTTACGGGGTTTACTCGCGACATTGGAATCTGGTTGCCCGGGAACGGCGTCCGGCCCGCGCCAGTCGTCGGATCGCCGGTGTTGGGATCATAGACGATTCCGGCAAAGGCGCCCGGCGTCTTGGTTGGTGCGATCGCAGCGCTCAGATCCAGGCATTGGCCCCCACCAACCAGGCACGGAACTGGCGTGGAGAATTGCTTCAGAGGAATCGTCAGGCTGTTGTTGTTCGCCTCGTGATCAGAGGTGCGCAAATAGTCGAAGTAGAAAAACACCTTGTTCTTGACGATCGGGCCGCCTATGCCGCCGCCGAAATAGTTATAGGCAACGTGAGGAAGAGTCGTAGAAAAATAATTCTTCGCGTTGAAGAACTGGTTCTGCAAAAATTCCTCGGCAAATCCATGGAACTGGTTCGTTCCAGACTTGAGAATCACGTTGGTAACTGCACCCGAGGCGCGCCCCAGTTCCGCTTCAAAGTTGTTCGTCGAAATATCTACCGTCTGGATCGCTTCCGCAGGTGGAATCAGGATTTGCAGCAAGCCAGTGCGCTCGTTGTCATCGATTCCTTCAATCTGGTAGCTGTTGCCCTGCCGCGGCAGACCGTTAACCTCGGTCTGCAATGAACTCTGCGCGTTGAAAAACTGCGAATGCTGAAACACCGCAGGAGCCGTGCCCGGCACCAGGTTCAACAATCCCTGGAAATTGCGGTTCACCGCCAACGGCATGTCTTCGATTTGACGAGTATCAAAATTGACGCTGATATCAGCACGATCCGTTTGCAGCATCGGAGGAGCATCCGTCACCGTCACTGTCTCGTTCACGTCACCGGTCTGCAGGGTTACATCAATGCGGCTCGCGGAGTTCACAACGACGTCAATGTTCTCCCGAAGCGCCTTCTTGAAACTCGTCGCAGTAGCAGAAACCGAGTAGCGTCCCGGCGTCAGGTCGGGAAAGGTGTAGTTACCGCTGTCATTCGTCTTGACTTCGTGGGTTACACCAGTATCGGTGGCGGTTATCACGACGGTCGCATTTGGGACTGCTGCGCCACTGGCGTCAGTCACAGTTCCCAGCAAAGTCGCGCTCACTGCCTGTCCGAATAGGGGATTGCTCACAGTTGCTAGCGTGGAAAGCAAAACTGCGAACAGCATCTTTTTTAAGAGTTGCATTGACACAGAGGGCCTCCGCTGAAGGTACTTGGCTGTCAGATAGCTTTACTGAAATCAGCGAGGAACTTAGCACCCTGTTATTTGCACTGTCAACCGGAATTTACCTCGACGGTTGGCAAGTTGATTACGGTGCCCGGTTACCGTTTGGACCTCTTTAGGATGGCAATTTGCGCGCATTTTTGTGCTCTAAAACCCCTTCCAGCATGCCAAAAACGACGCATTTTTGACCACAATTTCGAACTGTTTTTGAGCTATTTCAGGGTGGATTTTGTGTCCAAAACCCCTTCTAGGGTGTCAAAAACGAGCAATTTTTGACCACATTTTCGACCGGTTCTGCCTCATTTTGGCAGCGCGGTATTGATTGAAATCACGCCTTCCTCCGCCTCCACCGGCGCCCCGGAAAGCACAGATTCTACTCTCAAAAGGTGTTGCCGCATCGCGGTTCTCGCTCCTAACGAGTCTCGCGTCGAAAGGGCCGCAAATATCGCTTTATGGTCGCGCACCGTCTCCTGCTGATTCCGCAAAAGCCCCGTTCGTTCGCTTAGTTTGTTGAACATAGGGTTGAACATGTTGCTCCACAGCGTGTCCACAAGGCCCGTCAGCACGCTGTTATTCGTAACCGCGGCGATCCGCTTGTGAAAAGCCTGGTCGGCGTCCCGCCCATGCCCGCCAGAAGCCATCGCACTCTCCATATCATCAATCGTTTGATGGATTTCCAGCAGATCCTCAGGCGTCGCCTGCACCGCAACATTGGCCGCAATCTCCCCTTCGATCAATAATCTCGCGTTCAGCAATTCAAACGGCCCAGGACCAGAATCAATTATCACTGTGGGCGACGGAGTCTGCTTGCTCACGTAAATTCCCGAGCCAGTCCGCACCTCAACCAGACCCGCAATTTCCAGCGCGATCATCGCCTCGCGAATCGTAGGCCGGCTCACCCCCAGCTGCCGCGCCAATTCTTTCTCCGCAGGCAGCCTCTTCCCCGCCCCGATTTTTCCGCTGGCAATCAAATCCTCTATTCGACTCGCCACCTGCTGATATAGCCGTTGTGTTGCGATTGGCTGGAACATGGGCCTCGATCCTTAGTAACTCGGCAGGGTATCAGATAGCTAGATAGGAGTCCACCATCCGGTGGATGCCTCGCGTGGCGACTGGGGTACGCAGCAAGGGTTCGCTAGCCGCTATAGAGATTTGTCGACAGGAACTGGTTACGAAACTTGCCTTGTGGGTCGTAGCCATTTGCCAGCGCTTCGAAGTCAGCGAGGCGCGGATACAACGAGTCGAGATGCGCGGGCGGCGTGGTGAAGAGCTTTGCCCAGTGCGGTCTGGCGGCGAATGGTTTCAGCCTGGCCTCGATCTGGGGAAGGATGGACTTGACCGCGGGCCATTCAGGCTTCCAGGTGAAGTGAATCGCGAGAGAGCGGCGCTTGTACGCCATGCTCATCCACAAATCGTCCGCGTCGATGGTGCGGAGTTCAGTAATGAAAAGGTGCGGCGTGATTTGATCGCGGAGAGTTTCCACCGCACGGATTGCTTCATAGGCTTTATCGAAGGGAACGAAGTACTCGGTCTGCAGCTCCTGGCCACTGGAGGGTGTGAAATTCATCCGAAAGTGCGGGAGGCGTTCGTACCAGGGGCCCGGTACGCCGAGCTGTTCGGTGCAGGCTTCTGATTCGTGGCCGATGATGGGGTGCATCTTGACCGTGGCGGGATGAGCACCATAGAAATCCGGCCCGAGCGTGGGCTTATAGGTCTGGTCTGTTCGGCGCTTGATCCAGACCTGCGTTGCATGACTATTCTGCCAGTCCGTGAAGAGACTTACGCTGTAGCCACTGGAGAATATTTCTTCCAGATGATGTTCAAGCTGAGAGAAGGGTAGATCCAGATACACGTTTTGAGTGACCTGATAGGTTGGCTGCATGTCGAGCGTCACGTTCGTGATTATGCCAAGTGCACCGAGATGAACGGCCGCGCCATGGAATTTGTCGCCATCCTTTCCCTTCAACAGGCGGATCATCTCTCCTTTTGCATTGACAAACTCCAACTGGGAAACGGCTGTGGCGAGATTGCCATTGTGAAGGCCAGAGCCGTGTGTGGCAGTAGCGATTGCTCCTGCTACCGAGATGTGCGGCAGCGACGCCAGATTGTGCAACGCGAAGCCCTTGGCCTCGAGCACAGGTGCGAGATCTCCGTAACGAATCCCGCTTCCCACCGTGACGGTTTTGGCTGCGGAGTCGATTTCGATTGAGTCGAGAGCCTTAAGCGAGATCTGATTCTCAGTGCTGTCGGCGATGCCGTTAAAGGAGTGGCGCGAACCGAGCGCCCTGAGGTGGCTGCAGTTCTTCACGATCTCCTGGACATCCTTCGCGCTCTTTGCCTGATGGAGATTCGTGGTGGAGTAGGTGTAGTTCCCTGCCCAATTGGTTCGTGGCGCAGGCTGTGCCTGGGCGCTGAGAAAACGTGACATCAAGCTACCTGCTACAGCGATTCCCGAGGTCTTGAGAAATTCTCTTTTGTCCATCAATGTCAGTGCTCCTCGGAAGCATGCGCTCGCGATCCTGCATGTATAACTGGTTGGATGGAAATACGCAAGCAATCGGGTCAGTCGCGGGAAGAGAGGAACTACGATGCGCCGTAAGGGCTGAGGATGAAAAAACTGCGAGCGGCTACACTGTGGTTTGAAAGAGCTCGGGCACTAGGTTCTGGTGAGGCGACTTTAGAACTCTCTAAGATCCACTTGAGCAGAAGAGGCGGGAAACCTAGAGCGCTTAATTTATTAAGGCTCACACAAAAGATGAAGAAATCTGAGATAAGCGACGAGACCAAAGAAGAGGCCCTTAGGCTGCTGTC
Organism: uncultured Acidobacteriaceae bacterium; assembly: GCA_963849505.1. GTDB lineage: Bacteria > Acidobacteriota > Terriglobia > Terriglobales > Acidobacteriaceae > JANXZS01. Next base: position 196,408 of record CAWKHY010000009.1, read on the forward strand.
TGCACTCGTCGAAGTGCCTCGATAGCGCTTGCCCCAAGTAACACCTTGATGTTTGCACAGGACGGTCGGCCCACTCGCTCCTGCCCATGCTCAATAACCCGCGTAGCAAGCTACTGCGCTTACTCTGCCAGATTGGCGAGACAGCGAAGCGCGCTGATACCTGGCAGGAAAAAGTATGCTCCGCCTCGCACGGTTACAAATTGCGGCAGGCCGACGATGCGTTCGCCTAGCCCATCTGCCTGGGGCCGCAAGAACGAATCTGTCATAGGGCAGCCTTCAATCGGTTCGCGATTGCCCAACAAAGGATCGCCTTCGCCGGTCAGCCCGCCAAACTTTGTATTCATGAGCCACGAAGCCTGTATGAGCTCAAACTGTCGAGAGATATTTGCATTGATGCATATGAAGTGGATGCCATGCTCCCCGGTGTCCGGCTGGCTGAGATCAATCGCTTGTTCCGGCGAGAGCCCAGGACCGTACTCACGTCCCCGGCGAAGCAAGCGATGGAATCGGCTCGACGCAATAACATCTTCTCCATATTTTTCCTCGCCGAAGCCCAGCGTATGCGCGAGGCGCGGGATCAACTGCTCTGAGTCTCTGGGAAGGTCGGCGGTTCGCGGGTTTGCGCGCCGAATATGTGAGCCGATGGGGCAGCGAAGCCCTGCCTCATCCGAGTTGTAGTCGAAATTATTCTGTGCGGCATCTGTCGCATCCACGCCATCGATCGGTACGTTAGACAAGCGTTCCAGGGGATCTCCCATTTGCGTGCGCCCCACCATGGACTCTGCAAGTTGAGCGCGGCGAGCGGGATCGCCATCTGCCTGTTGATTAATGAATTGCCATAGACCACGCACGTCTTGCTGCAGTTGACGGAATACAACGTAAGTGCCGTTGCGACCTAGATCGCGCATCTCGGGCTTGTCTTCGGCAGGTGGCAAGTCGTTGCCGGAAGAATTCGCGATCGGTAGCAACGGCCTGTCAGTATATTTGCCGTACTCATTTGTGTAGCCGAGCAGGAATTCGCCTAAGGCTATTCGGTTTCGATAATGCAATTGGTCGCCAGCGGTGGGTGGAGCATCGCCCCACGCAATTGTTGGCTGGCTGATGCCGTCGGTAAAACCGAACGGCTCCACTCCATCCAGATTGGAAGTGGGAAGGCGATCGAGGATTTCGAAGGCTTGACTCCAAGGATCAGAAGTTACAGTGCGGAGCCACGCGTCAAGCTCTCCTTCTATTGCGTACGCCATCACTACCAGATGCGGCACTCTACCCGGACCGCCCCACGCCCAATAGGCTGGCGCGTTTGCTCCGACGTCACCGAGCCGGCGCGAACGGCTCTCGTCACCCGACATTCCAGTCAGGAACTCCGCGGAGAAGCCTGCGAGCACTGTATCCGGCGTTCCGAGCGCTCTCAATCCTTCGCATGTGAAGGCCACCTGCAAGGCTGAACGCGGAGCCTGCGAAAGCTGGACGGCCGTGGATATCGGCGCACTTTTTATCCACGCGCGAGCAGCAGCGGCATCACGGATTCGAAGTAAGAGAAACGCCGCCTCAGTGAGCTTTCCATAACCGAAGCGCACCAGCCCTTGAATATCGGAGTAGTCCACCGCAGATGTGCTCGTCATGATTTTCATCTCTAAAAAAGCTGTAACCACTGTTGAAGCTCGGCGCCGGTCATCTCTGCCTTTTCGAGGCCCTGGCGAATCAGCGAATTGCGCTGCATGTCCAAAGCGGTAAGTCCCGGATGCGCCCGATACCAGACCTCGGTCGGCAACTGATGGCGACGGATGTAGTACTTGAACTTCTGCTCGTTTTTAGCACCGTCGAGAATCAACCAATTGGTCGTTGGATATCCGATGCCGTTGCTGAAAACGAGGTTGAGGCCGAAGGCGACCTTGTTTATGAAGTCGTCCATGTAGCTGTCGAGGCTTCCGTCGTAGTTGCTGGCGAAGAAGAGCCGCTTCTTCTCATCAAGAAAAACCCAACGTGCGAAATGAATCGTACTGACGCGCGCAAGGCGGCCGCGGTTGAAGATGTGACGGGTCGTGTAGTCGATGACCCAAAGAAAGAAGATGAGCGTCGAGCGACGGAAGAGGCCAGGCTTGACACTTCCAAATGCGCTGAACTGATTGGTGACGTCATGATCCTCGAGACTTGCGAGTTGTGCCGCATGCGCAGGATCAATACGTGGAATCACCTCGGGATCTGAAGTCTCACGACGCCGCAATATCCAAATGAAAAATGGAGCATAGATGAGGAGGAAAGGCGCGAGCACAAGGAGTGCCAACGGCACGGCAACGAGATGAAGAAGATCTTTGAGCCTCCAGATCAGCGGCGTCGGTTCCGGCGGCGTTAATGCGAGCCGCCCAGCTTGCACTTCGCCTGCCGCAAATTTCTGAAGCGACTTTAGCACCTCGCCACTTTGCATGGAGGCCATGGCTGTGCGATTCGCCCCGATGTAGGTCATCAGAGATTCGCGAAGTGCGCACTCTTCCCGGACTTGCACCGCTGTGCGGCCGACCCAGTTCACGTAGCTGGTATCAGCGGGATGATTTCGAGCCTTCATCCAACGAAGAAGATCTGTGCCACCGCTGAAGCCTGCGCAATGAGAGAAGATCGCCTCAAGGCCGCGGCCAGAGCGCGCAACAAGGTCTGCGAGAAATTCGTCGGGATCGCCGTCGACATCGCCCAGAAACGCGAGATAGGTTGGGTAGCTGGCAGGTGCAACGCCAAACACGCTGATGTCCGAAGTCGTCGGATCGTCGAGAATCAGCAACCTTGCGAAATGGAGTCGATCAAAAATCGCAAATGGAACGAGGCTGTTCTGAGGATCGACAACTCCCGGCGCTCGATTCATTGATGCGAGTAGTTGACGCAGGTCGCGCTCTCGCGCGGGAGCGACTGTGGCAACGACCATGAAGCTGGATTGCGGGGTCATCGGTCAGAATTGAAGAGCGAAATGGATGAGCCGTTGTTTGTCCCAATACACGACGCCGAGGTACATGCCAGGACCAATTGAACGAATCTCATCGCGAATCCAGTGGGCAACCAGCGACGTTTCAGAGTAGTCGAGAACGATGCACTCTTTGTTGTCGAACCAGCTTGTTGATTTGTAGACCTTGGCAACGATGGCGTTCAATCCGAAAGCGAGTATCCGATTGCGCAGGACTCCGTTCGTTGAGTCAAATGTCTTTCCTTGCCAAACGAAGTGATTGACCATGCTCGCGACTTCAGGCGTATACGTGGTGCCGGGCGCAACGATCGCCGTGCCGGCTGCCTCACCGTTGGGAATATCGCCCGGCACACTGTTGGTGAACAGTGTGTCCAACTCACTTTGAGACATAGACAGTAGCTGGGGAATTGTATAAGCCATGTTGCTCTTCTCCTGCTTTAGAAAGGAAAAATGCGAGATGTATCTGGCCTATCGGCAGCCCGGCCGCCGGGATATTGTCGCCCACTATCCTAGGATTCGTCCCGCTTGTCAATGGAGAATAAGCGGGATCGTCCGTGAAGACGGGGAAGATTTCAGTTGGAGCATCGGCGGCTACCGGTGTGTCGAGTCCGCGTCGCGCAGAATCACATCTGCAGCCTTCTCGCCGATCATGTAGACCGCACTCACAATGAAGAAGCCGGGGATCCGTGGGAAGACGGAGGCATCGACCACGCGCAATCCTCGCACACCGTGCACCTTAAAGTTCGTGTCGAGTACACCGCCCTGGTCCTGTGGACCAATCGCACAGCTGCACGACGCGTGATGTCCCCATGCATTGTCGCGAATGTAGGCGCTCAGAGCTTCGTCCGAGCTCACCTGGCAGCCGGGCAACTCTTCCTCTGCGATCAGGCCCTTCGCTTTCAGCCGGTCGGTGATGCGGCGAACAAATCGGACTCCGTCGACAACAGCTGCCATGTCCTGGCCACCATCTGGCGTGCCCTCCTCGAAGTAGCGAAAGTTGATTTGCGGAGGATCGCGAGGGTCTGCCGATCGCAGCGTGACTTCGCCTGCTCGATTGTTGGTATGCGCCTTCAACACGGCCCAGGTGAGGTAGTTCAGGTTCTTGGCGAACAAGTCAGAGTAGGTTGGGAAGTAGCCTTCGAATCGCCCCAGGACGGCAAGGCAGAATAGGTCGGGCAGTGGCGCTTCCTCCGTCGAACGCTTGAAGAGTGAGAGGACCGCGCCGTTGGTGATGTAGGGACCATCGCGCTCTTTTTTCCACGTCTTGTAAAGTGGATCGCTCGAGTCGAACTTAGCTTCCTTGAATATGTCCCAGCTATCAAAGTTCATGCGATTTACTACCGCAACTTCGTATCGATCCTGAAGGTTCCTGCCTACGCCGGGCAGGTCTACCTGCACAGGTATGCCGTGGGCGCGTAGCTCTTCCGCAGGTCCAATGCCGGACAGCATCAATATCTGTGGCGTGTTGAATGCGCCTCCCGCAAGGATCACTTCGCGAGACGCCATAGCCTGGCAGAGTTCGCCGGCCTGCTCACCAGGGTGGGCATGTGCGCGATAGAGTCTTTCGCCACTGAGGTATTCGACACCGATGGCCCGCCGATTCTCATCCAACAGCACGCGGGTGACGAGAGCGTTCACTTTGATTTGCAGGCGGTCTGGATACTTACTCGCGACTTCCCGAACTCGCTCCCGCGTGCCCATCCTCGCATGATTGCGAGTGGTCAGCGGCATATATCTGAGGCCAATCGAGTTCTGTTTCACTTCCCGCCAGTCGTTCGGATCAAGAAGGCTCTGCAGAAACCAATACGCGCGATCCGGTATTTGACCGATATCGGCTATTGCCTCCTTGATTGAAGCCACAAGCATCTTGCGCAGGTCGCGACCGGCAAGTGCGGTCAGTGGAATGGCCTTCTCAGTGTGAAGCCAGCCTTTCCAACCGTGGCGCGTGGGGTTGATGCCGAGCTTTGCCAACCATCGAAAAGGCGGCCGATGGTGGCAATTCTCAAGGCGCTCAAAGTACTTACGCATCTTGTCGGCCTTCCAGGACGCATCGCCCGTTAACTCTGCGATCCCGTCCCAGTCGGCGTCGTGCGGATATACGAAGATCATTGCGTTGTGCGCAGTGCAGCCACCCAGAGTTCCGGCACGAGGATAAAGAACACCGTCGACCCGCTTGCCGCCCCACACTTCGCGATACTTGGAATCGCGCCTCTGCGCGGCATCGTCGCCGTAATGTCGAATGAAGAAGTCCCACTTCATCGAATCATTTTCAGAGGCAAACGCATGAAAGCACGGCACGTCATAATCATCCGGAAGGCGATTGCCCTGGGGATTCAGCGGATCTCCACCACCCATCTCCCGCGGATCTCCACCCGCCTCCAGCAGAAGGACGGTTCTCCCCGCATCTGCCAGTCGAGCGGCCACCGTCCCACCGCCCGCGCCAGAGCCAACCACGATGTATTCCCACTCCGGTTCGACCCGACTCTCTTGATTCATGTAGCCTTCCTGATGACCCGCCGCAAAAGGAGCCTCGCACTGAAATACTAGATGGCAATCTAGCACGGCATGCAAGCAGGTCGACAGCGGATCGTCCTCATGTCTGAAATCGATGGCTCACGGCGGCAAGGCACATGTAGAATGCGTTGCAGTCGAACGGCCCCCGTCACGGACTAAAGATGCCCCTCGGACCGCGAATCAACGACGCAATCCTCAGCCTGGTAACGCTGGAGCACTACGTCGATCCGTTCTTCAGAGACTCGTTTAATGTGCTGTTTCAGCGGCCTCTGGTCGACGTTGCCCAGTTCCTGCTCCGCCTTTTGCACCGCAATCCAGAGACTCAACTTTGCCAGGAGATTCCATCCGCTGCTGAGGCCGAGCTTGCCGCAGCTATCACGGCGGCTATGCAGAACTTTACCCAGCGGGAATACCAGGGGCGGATCGCGGAACGCGCCGGTAATACAAAGACGTACGGTGTAGTGCGAGGCAGCTTCGAAGTTCTGCCGGATGTGAGGGAGGCGTTCCGGCACGGTATATTTGCGCAGGCGAAGAGCTACCCCGCGTGGATTCGATTCGGCGGGCCCGGTCCTCTGTCTCCCCCGGACGTGGCCGACGCAGGCATCCTGAGCATCGGCGTAAAGGTGATGGGTGTCGCGGGCGACAAGCTGCTCGACGATGAGAAATGGACACAGGATTTTCTCGGCATAAGCGCGCCCACTTTCACCACGCCCAATGTCACTGAAAATATCAAGCTGCAGCGGCACGTTTACGCGCGAACCCCTGTCTTCTACTTCCTGAATCCTTTGGATTCACATCTGTTGGATATGACCATGCAGGGCCTCTATGCCCGGATGAATACGAGCCCCCTCGAGGTTCAATATTGGAGTTGCGTCCCCTACTTATGCGGGGAAGGAAGAGCAGTCAAGTACTCGTTCCGGCCAAGGTCCAATCGCAAGACACGGATTCCCTGGAATCCGCCAGACAATTGGCTAAGGCAATCCATGGCGATGACTCTCTCAACGGAGGCGGTGGAGTTCGACGTGCTGCTGCAGGCGCAGACAGATCCACGCCGGATGCCCATCGAGGATGCATCTATCGAATGGCCAGAGCGCCTCTCGCCGTTTGTACCCGTTGCTACGTTGACCATTCCCAGTCAGGATTTTCGCTCGGCGGCGCAGGCGGCATTCGCTCGTAGACTTTCCTATAACCCCTGGCACACAACGGCGGATCATCGGCCGCTCGGCAATCAGAATAGAGCCAGAAAGCTGATCTATTCGCAGCTGTCAGAGATGAGGCAAAGAATGAATCGCGAGCCACACGTCGAGCCGGACGGATCTGAGGTGTTTGCAGACGAAGCGTAGCCGCCGCGGCAATGTGGTCCGATGGAACATCTTCTATTTCGCTTGTGTTTCGTGTTACGATTTCGGCCCATGGAGTTGGGCAACGGCGTTACGGCCATAGTCCCTTTGTGCAGCACACATTTGAGGTCCTGATCTCCTGGCCCACTTCCTCTTCGCAGTTATTGCACGATCATAAATTTGGCTGCATGGCCGCGTGCATACGGTTCTCTCCACAGTTCGCTTTTCTCGATAGGGAGCGGTGATGACTCGGTTCTCGCTGAAGTATGGTTCTCTAGTCGCCGGCATTTTGTTCACTGTTCTTGCCGGATGCCATAAGGGTCCACAGGCCGGGCAGGTGGAGGACGAGGCACGACGTGCCGGTCGCGGATTTGCGTCGTTTCCAGCCGCCGATGAAGATTACTTCCACGAGATGGATGGCGGGATACCGTTGACCGCCGACGAAATAAAAGGCCGAAATATGTGGCTCGTGTGGACCGGTGGCGACGATCGCCTGTGGGACACAATGGCTACATCCAGCGTTGGCAATCTTGACTTTCTAAAGACTGTTTCTTCTTATCCCGGGTTGAAATTCAGTCGCGACAATCGATGGAATTACCTTGGGCTTGTGAATGAGCCGTGCTTCGAAAAGGCGACGGGTCCGGACCCGCAGAGATACGGTTTGTGGCTCGACAAGCGACGTGCAGACTGTCCCGCCGATCCCTTTGAAAATGAGACGAAGTATCCGGGTGTTGCGATCGGTGCTCGAGGAAAGACGGTGCCGGTGGGCTCTTACTACGGCTATCCAACGGGAATCGTCGGCTTGCGATTATTTCCGAATCCCGACTTCGATGACGCAGCCGCAAAGCGGTGGGACCCAAAGAGATTCTATGACGATCCGTCTTACTACAATGACAAGAAGCTGGTTCGTCCCTACCGCGTTGGTATGACTTGTGGCTTTTGCCATGTAGGTCCGAACCCGATCAAGCCTCCTGCTGACCCGGAAAATCCGAAGTGGGAAAACCTCAGTTCGAACGTGGGCGCGCAGTACTTCTGGGTCGATCGCATTTTTGCGTGGCAGGCCGATGAGAGCAGCTTCGCATTTCAACTCTTCCATACATCGCGCCCCGGCACTCTCGATACATCTCTAATATCGTCAGATAACATCAACAATCCGCGCACAATGAATGCGGTGTACGACCTGAGCCCGCGCCTTGCACTCGCGAAACGCTGGGGCAGCGAGACGCTTGCCGGCGGAGGACTGAATAACAAACAGTTCAATGATTTCGTACACGCTGGTCCGCTGACGGAGTTCTATCAGGCGCCGGACAAGGTCCAGACTCCGCGGGTCCTGAAAGATGGCTCTGATTCCGTCGGAGCGCTTGGCGCGCTCAATCGTGTCTATTTGAATATCGGCCTGTTCAGTGAGGAATGGCTCTTGCACTTCCGTCCGCTCGTCGGCGGTGCACCCATTACTCCGATAGAGATCGCCGTTGCGCGAAAGAACTCAGCTTATTGGGAAGCGACCGAACAACAAACGCCAGACATGGCGCTCTTCTTTCTGAAAAGCACCGCACCCCATCTGCTGAAAGATGCACCCGGCGGCGAAGCATTCCTTACGAAAGATCGAGCCCAACTGGCGCAGGGAAAGATCGTATTTGCCGAAAGATGTGCTCGTTGCCACTCCAGCAAGATTCCTACTCCCGCGGCCGGAGTAGATCCCGGCGGATGCTCCGGTAAGGACTACATGAACTGCTGGGATAAATACTGGGCCTGGACGAAAACAGAGGACTTCAAATCGGCAATGAGGAAGATCGTCGCACAGGATGACTTCCTTAAAGACAATTACCTCTCGACGGAACTGCGCGTGCCTGTGACGGTGTTGCAGACAAATGCCTGCAGTCCGCTCGCGACGAACGCCATTGGCGGAAATGTCTGGGACAACTTCTCGTCACAGACATACAAGGAGCTCCCGTCGGTGGGTTCCATTACGATCTATGATCCGATTACGGGAGCTCCGGGCAAGTACCAGATGCCCGCCGGAGGTCGAGGCTATACGCGACCAGCATCGCTGATCAGCGTGTGGTCGACCGCGCCATTCCTTTTGAATAACAGCGTTGGCAAGTTCAATCCCAGCCCCTCTGTCGAGGCCCGCATGCAGTCGTTTCAAGACTCGATCGAGAAAATGCTCTGGCCGGAGAAGAGAGATAAGGACCTGGTACTAGGCGACAAGGTCCCTGGAGTTATCGATCGCACTACAACGCGAAGCTATTTACGCGTGCCAGGCGGCTATCTGCCTGACTATCTCAAGCCTCTGTTGCCTCTCGGCTCACGACTGCTTCCATCGGTGTTCGGCGAAGGAGGCATTGATATCGGCCCGATTCCAGCTGGAACGCCAATTGATCTATTGGCGAACTTCGACATCCTTGGAGAGACTGCTAATTCGACCGAAGAACGCCAACGGCAGGAGAAGGTTCTGGGGCTACTGCTAAAGCTGAAGGCCGACCTGGCCGCCTTACCGAGGGATGCTACCGATGATGATGCTCGGCGAGTATTTATGAATGTAGCGGGACCGCTGTATGAGCTTAGTAAGTGCCCGGATTATGTGGTCAACAGAGGACACTACTTCGGAACGAGTTACTTCGCAGAGGAGCCGGGGTTGTCAGACAGTGACAAGCATGCCTTGATTGAATATTTGAAGACGTTCTAGTAACCATCGCATTTACAAGACAGTGGACTGCCACGATTGAAGGAGCCGGTGAATAAAGCTGTCATTCCTGCGATTTTGATCTTGATACTGATCGGCCTCGCCGCGGGGATTTATTGGCACACCCGTGCGGATATCGTTCCGGATGACGCGAAGGCAGATGGGAAGACGGCAGAAGACTTTCCTGAAACTACGAGCCGCGCTTTCGATGCGATGGACGGCGGTATCCCACTCTCGGAAGATGAAGTGAAGGGTCGAAACACCTGGCTACTCTGGACCGCGGGTGATCAGGTTTTGTGGGATCACCTGGCGCAACATGGTCTCGGGACAGCCGACCTATTGAAGACTATTGACTCGCGGCGACGCAACACTCGTTTCAAGGATGCCGGGCTGGTCAACGAGCCAGGATATGAGTCCGCAGCACAACCCGACGAGTACGGTTTGTGGCTGGATACCGGGGCCGCCGAAAAAGATGTCGACGTGAATGTCTACGGTCGCTCCTCGGGCATTATTGGACTGCGCATTTTTCCTAATCCACAGTTCGATGCAGGTGCGAGGAAGTTGTGGAATGCGACTCGCTACTACAACGACCCGACGTACTACAACGATCCCAACCTGGTGCGTCCCTACAGGGTGGGGATGGCCTGTGCACTTTGCCATGTCTCATTCAACCCTGTCAGGCCGCCCGACGATCCCGAGCATCCCCAGTGGGACAACTTGTCCTCCACCATCGGAAATCAATACCTGGTTGCGAGCAAAATATTTGCTGCAGCAGCAGCGCCCGACAGTTATGTAAACCAGCTATTTCATTCCTGGGCTGCGGGCACCATCGACACTTCCTTCATTGCCACGGACAATTTGAATAATCCGAGCAACATGAATCCGATATTCGCGTTGCCTGCGCGAATGGCAGCGGCCCATACGGAAGAAATTTCCGGTGGAGCGCTTCACTTTCCCAGTGAAAAGGAAAGAATGGCGGTTCCACATGTACTGAAAGATGGAGCAGATTCCGTGGGGCTCGCTGGCGCACTCAGTCGCGTATACGTCAGCATTGGAGAGTACAGCCAGGAATGGTTGCGCGACCACAATGCTCTGATAGGAGGAGTACCTCAACGACCCTTTGAAGTTGCGAAGGCGCAGGTGGGCTCAGTCTACTGGCAAGCGACGGCGAATCGAATCGCCAACCTAGCCAGCTTTCTCATCGCGATGAACGGACCACATCTTGCAGACGCATCGGGAGGCGCCGCCTACCTGTCAAGCGACCCTGCAGTTCTCGAGCGTGGCAAAATTGTTTTTGCGGAGAACTGCGCTGAGTGCCACTCAAGCAAGCAACCGTCTAAAGAAATCGATAGGACGTCGGCTGAATATCGCAACTGGATGCGAAGCGAGGTAGGAAAGGCCGACTTCCTTGAGAATAATTTTCTCTCAACGGACGAGAGAATACCCGTAACGCTGGTGCAGACAAATTCAGCGCGTGCGCTTGCGACAAATGCTACCGCTGGAGAAGTCTGGGACAATTTCTCCTCGGAGACCTACAAGACACTGGGATCTGTCGGCCCAATAGCAGTCATCAATCCCTTCGACCTTTCAACCTCAGGCTACCCAACACCCAATGGTGGTCCAGGCTACTACCGTGTTCCCTCTCTCATCGGCATCTGGGCCACTGCGCCGTTCTTACACAACAACTCGCTGGGAATCTATACAGGAGATCCTTCCGTTGAGGGCCGCATGACTGCATTTGACGACGCGGTCGAGAAACTTCTGTGGCCCGAAAAGAGGCTCGGCATTCGGTCGATCGCACGCACAACAGCAGAGAGTTACATCGAGATTCCAATGGTGTATCTTCCGCGGGAATTCCATTCTCTTGTCCAGAATGGGTTCTTGCGCATTGGTCCGATTCCTGCGAATACGCCAATCGATCTGCTGGCGAACATAGATCTCGATCCCACAAATCACGATAAGATGATTGATCGTGTAGCGTTGATCGCCAAGACTCAGGCAGACTTAATCAAGATTCGCTCGGAGAATCTTACGGAGGCCGAGGCGAACAAGGTATGGATGAATCTGATGCCGGATTTACTTCGCATCAGCAAGTGCCCTGATTTTGTAGAAGATCGTGGCCACTATTTTGGAACGACCCTGCCAGACACGGACAAGCGCGCGCTGATAGAGTTTTTGAAAACCTTCTAGAGTATCCACCAACTTTTAACATTCGGACGAACAGCATGATGATGCGAACTGTGATCTCCGCTTTTGTCGTAGGCACAGCCTTGGCGCCTGCGGCATTTAGCCAAGATCAGCCGCAAGCCCCTGCCCCGCCACCTGCAGACAAATCGCAGATCCTGCGGGAATACGATCAGGCCATCGACCAGGTTGCTGAGCGGGCGATGCAGTCGGTTGTCGAAATCGAAGTCACCGGGTTTGGCGCCCCCGAGCGCGACGAAGATCAACCACGAGATCCACAGTCTCTGAAGCGAATGCGAGTAATTGGCTCAGGAGTCATCGTCGACCCTGACGGCTATATCGTCACCAATAATCACGTGGTCGCTGGCGCCTTGCGCATTCGGGTTATTCTTGCGCCTGCAACGGTTGAACTGACACTGGGTAGTACCAGGCTCGCAAACCCGCAGCGCGTGTATGAAGCGAAACTAGTTGGAACCAACCGTTTTTCTGATCTTGCTGTAATCAAGATCGAAGAAAAGGGGCTACCGTTCATCCCGCTGCCTGAGGCTTATCGGCTGCGTCTGGGTCAAACCGTGATCGCGATTGGCGCACCGGAGGGGCTCGACCACACCGTGACAAAGGGAATTGTGAGCGCAGTTGGTCGGCAGCCTGATGTTGATCGCCCCATGGTCTACGTTCAAACCGACGCGCCTATTAACCCTGGAAATAGTGGCGGCCCGCTGGTGGATCGGGATGGCAATCTAGTCGGGATCAATACGTTCATCGTCACGTCAGGCGGAGGTAGCGAGGGTTTGGGATTTGCGGTTCCTGAACCGATTGTCAGATTCGTCTACACCGAATTGAAGGCGCACGGCGTTGTCGCGACGGTCACGATTGGAGCCCATGCGCAGACGATCACTCCCGCTTTGGCGAATGGCCTGCGCCTGCCGCAAGACTGGGGTGTCATCCTCTCCGATGTAGATGACGGTGGCCCCGCTGCTGCAGCAGGTCTGCGCAGGAAGGACATCGTAACAGCGATAGATGGCTTCCCGATTGACTCGCTGCCAAAGTATACAGCCTACCTCTACATTCACAAGCGCGGCATACCCGTTCATATGCAGGTTCTAAGAGAGGGAAAGCCGATCGTTGTTTCAGTCGTGCCCAGCAGCGCACCTGCGGCAGTCGACAGCTTGTCTGATTTGATCAATCCCTTGAGAGACCTGATCGCGCCACTCGGAATCTTTGTGATCGACATTGGCAAGTCAGCGGCCGGAGAAATGCCGAGTTATCGCTCGAAGAAAGGAGTTCTCGTTGCCGGCGTCCTTGAGGAAGAGCCTGCAGTTTTGGCCAACCTGGAAGTCGGAGACGTAATCCGGTCTGTGAATGGAAGGCCGCTGAACGATCCCGACGAGCTACGGAAGGAGCTTGGTCAATTCAAGCCTGGAGACTCTGTCGTATTTGAGGTGGAACGCGACGCAGTGCTTCAATACGTGGCGTTTGCGATGGAGTGATGTGAGCTGGCGTCATTGCAAGTAAAGCTCCAGAGCCTCACGACGCCGCTCGAGAAATGTGCGTACCGAAGGATCGCGTTCCAGGCCGATTGCAATTTCGTAAGCATGATGAGCATCACGATACTCATGCGCCCTGACGAGCAGATCTGCCCGCGCTGCCCAGTAGGGCTGATACTCGGCGAGACGCGCGTCGGTAGCTGGATCGGGCAGCGCGCCGAGTGCTACATGAGCGCCGTGCAACTCTGCAATGACAAGGGCTCGATTGATAGCGACAACGGGTGAGCCCGTGATAACAAATAGCGCATCGTATATCTGCAAGACCTTTTCCCAGTTGTCGTGGCGCGTGCGGCATCGATAAACGTGAGCGGACTGCACTGCGGCTTCAAGTTGGTAGCGACCAATCGCACCGAGGGTACTTGCGCGCAGAAGCAACGACTCCGACTCGTCTATCATCTGCCAGTTCCATTCAGCAGTATCCTGTGCCGTGAGTGGGATATATTCGCCGCGCTCAGTGCGTCGAGTCTTGCGGCGAGCTTCCGAGTGGAGCATCAAGGCAAGCAGGCCCAGAGCTTCCGGCTCCGTTGGCATCAACTCGACGATCATTCGGGCCAACGCGAACGCTTCGTTCGTCAGATCACGAGATGCAATCTCGGTACCGGATGCATCGCTCCAGCCCTCTGCGAAAGCCGCATAGATGGCTTCCAGCACCGACTCAAGACGGTTGGGAAGTTCTTCACTCTCCGGAATACGAAATGGAATTCCAGCTTCGCGGATTTTGTTTTTGGCTCGGACGAGCCGCTTGCTCATGGCTGCGGGCGACATCAAAAATGCCGAAGCAATCTTTTCTGCATCGATGCCCAGAATTACCTGCAAAATTAAAGGGGCGCGAATGCCTGGATCAATCGCCGGATGTGCGCAGGCGAACATCAACGCCAGGCGGCGATCAGGAATCCCAGCATCCTCATTAGCGGCCTGCAGAGTCTGAGCAATGTTCTCAAGATCTGCATCCACCATCTCGCTGCTGTGTTGTCGCCTTGCCATGTCTATCAATTTGCGGCGGGCCACGGTGAGCAGCCACGCCTCCGGATTCGCCGGGCAGCCCTTCGACGGCCAGTCGGCCAAGGCCGATGCGAATGCTTCCGAGAGCGCATCTTCAGCTGCCGCAACATCGTGTGTGCGAGCAGCGAGAAGCGCGACAAGCTTACCGTAACTGCGGCGCGCAACAGACTCCGCTGTAGATCGCGCGTGAGAGTCCGTCGCCGTGCCAGTCTCTTCATTGAATGTCTCGCTCACGACACGGGCCCGTAGCACAGCAGGATATTTCCGTTCTCAGCCACACGCTCAGCTACGACAGGAGAGCTCTCCGCAAAAGGCGTAGGCCAGAAGCCTGCCAATTGCTCGAACGTAATCCTGCCGAAGCCGAGTGTGCCAAAGCCACCTGTATTTTGTTCGACGAACATGTTCCACTCGGCATCATTGGTACGTGCCCCACTCATGTCGCCATCGGCGTCGACGAAGTGCCCGTCCAGTGGCACATGGTTGAACGCGGAGAATCTCGCCATGTTTCTTTCCCCACTATTTCAGGCCCAACAACAGTACCGAATTAGCGCTTGGCCGCAGCCATAGCCCACACTGGCCGCACCTCGACAACGCCGTGGTTTGCGGCGGGACACCGTGCAGCCCACGCGAGTGCTGAATCGAGATCTGGTGCTTCAATCAGGAAGTAGCCGCCAAGTTGTTCCTTGGAGTCGACGTAAGGGCCGTCCAGTACTTGCGATTTCCCGTTGGTTGACCGCACAGTTGTGGCCGTCGAGGTTGGCTGCAGGCGATTGCTGCCGACCATCGCGCCCGCCGCAGACAGAGCCTCGGCATATGCCATGTAAGCTGCCGTCCCTTGTTCCTGCTCAGTCTTCGACATCGTTGCCCAGCCAGCTTCGTTCACATACAGCATCAATAGATATTGCATCGGAAAACCTCCGTCGTGGATTGTAGGCGAACATGAATGTCCGTCACTACCATGACGCTCGAGAATGACGCATTTGGACAGCTGCGAGAAATTTAATCTTCGAAAATAGCAATCTGCGTCAAGCTGGCCGAGGTCGCCTGAAATCCTTCTTCCTCACATTGCGCTATGCAGGGTTCGCGTCGAGGAAGCTTGTTAGTTGCCGGTACTCCTCTTCAGAGAGGCGGAAAGTGGCCGCCTTGATTGTGCCGTCCACCTGCTCCGGACGACGCGAGCCCACGATTGCAGCTGTGATCGCTTTGTTGTGCAGCGTCCAGGCCACTGCCACTACGCCGGGCTCAACACCGTGCTGTTTCCCGATATCGCGCAGCACCTCCACTACTTTGAGATTGCGCGAGAGTTTCGGTTCATTAAACTGGGGAGTCCTGCGGCGCCAATCATCTTGTGGCAGGTTCTGTATTCGCTCCCGTGTCATCTTCCCCGTCAGCAGGCCTGAGACCATGGGCGAATAGTTGATTACCCCTATCTTGTTCTGAAGCGCGAAGGGGAGCAGTTCAGGCTCCGCGTTACGGTTCAAGAGTGAATAGGGTGGCTGCAGGGAAGTAACTGGGGCGATCTTCATGACGCGCTTCAGCTGCTCTACCGAGAAGTTGGATACACCTATGTGGCGCACCTTCCCTTCCTGCCTGAATTTTTCGAGCGTCTCCCACCCCTCTTCAATCTCGGCTTCGGGGTTGGGCCAGTGGATCTGATAAAGATCAATTGCATCGACCTGCAGCCGAGTGAGCGACTGCTCCAGCTCCTGCCGTAGCGAGGCTGCCTTGAGGCTCCGAACTATCTTGCGGTCCCCATCCCATCGCATCGAGCACTTCGTGAAGATATAGGGCTTCCGGGTCAGGCCTTTGAGGGCGCGCGCGACAATCTCCTCGGAATGCCCGAGACCGTAAATCGCCGCGGTGTCGATCCAATTGATACCCAGATCGAGAGCGCGCCGAATGGCGGCAACCGAATCGTTGTCGTCCTGCGCACCCCAGGCGAACTCCCAGTCGCCTCCGCCAATCGCCCAGGCGCCGAAGCCGATCGGCGTAATGCGGAGATCCGAGTTCCCTAATTGACGTGTTTCCATAGATGTAGAAGATATCTGGTTTGTCATCTCGAACCTATAGATGCTCGCGATCTGGTTGCCGCCGCAGAATTCAATCCCGCCCGCACCTCCGATTTTCGGCCCAAACTGCTTTGCACCAATCCACCCAACGGGATCGTAGAGAGCTCATCACGAGCGCCAGAGCGATAATTGGAAGGTGCCTTTAAGTGGGCGCTAGCCTCGTATTCCTCTAAGAATAAACGGATTAGGGGGAAGAGTGCGCTCTGGTTACGTTCAATTTCGTTGAGTTTTGGTATGAATATCGGGCCATCGTGAGAGGAACCGCGAATTAAGCAGCTCTCGGATGGAGCGATCGGCAGAACTGGCTGTCAGGCATCAACCGGTAAGTCTATTTGTTTCAACTCATCTGCAGGCGCGGCCCTGGATCTGCGATCCGCGCTCACTGTGCTCTCCAGACCGTATATACTCGCAGAAATCACTGTGTTGCGGCGGAGTTCCCTAAAGACCGCATACAGTTCCACTTAATGCTGCGTGAAACGGAAGCTTACTTGAGCGTAACCATTCTTTGGTTGGCCGCGTTTCATCAATTTCAGGACTTCCAACGTCTTTAGATAAGCGTTTCTGTCTTTTGGAAGCCAATTTCCTCAGTAATGCCGATGGATAAGGACAAGCGACCGCTCTCCAAGAACGATCAGACTTTGGCGCCCGGCGGTGTACGCACTCCGCTGAAGGGAGAGAGCTCGTCTACCGGGATTCCGGTGCCCGGAGACGCGCCCACGGTTCTAGGCAGTCCTGGCGATGCGAACTTCGGCTCGAAGCCGAGAAATACAAAGTTTTCCCCACCTCCGTTTGGCGAAGCGACACAGGTCGACAATAGCTACGTCGAGCAGCCGATGCTGGAAGAGGGCCGGCTGTTGGCGCAGCGCTACGAGATTCTGTCCATGCTCGGCGTGGGCGGTATGGGCGCTGTGTACAAGGCGCGAGATGTTGAGTTAGACCGAATGATTGCTCTCAAAATCATTCGCCGGGATCTCGCCGGCAATCGCGCGATTATCGACCGCTTCAAGCAGGAGTTGATCCTCGCTACGCAAGTCACGCACAGGAACGTAATCCGTATTTATGACCTCGGCGAAGCTGAGGGCATGAAGTTCATCACCATGGAGTTCGTTGAGGGGATGGACCTGCGAACCCTCATCCACCAACGCTCCAAGCTTCCCCCGGAAGAGGCCGTCGCGATCATCGAGCAGTCGTGCCGGGCTTTGGAGGCAGCGCACAATGTTGGCGTCATCCATCGCGACCTGAAGCCGCAGAACATCATGCAGGAGACGAGCGGGCGAATCGTGGTCATGGACTTTGGCCTGGCCCGCACCCTCGAAGGCGATGGAATGACGCAGTCCGGGGCCATGGTCGGCACCATGGAGTACATGTCGCCTGAGCAAGCCCTGGCGAAACCGCTGGACCAGCGCTCTGACATCTTCTCTCTTGGGCTCATCTTCTACGAGTTGCTCACTGGGCAGACTCCCTTCAAGGCGGATAGCGCCTTGGCGAGCCTGATCATGCGAACGCAGCAGCGTGTGGTGCCGGTCTCGGATTTTGACAAGACCGTTCCCCCGGCGTTGAGCGAGATAGTAAGCCAGTGCCTTGAGCGCGATGTCGAGCTGAGATACCAGAGCGCCGCAGAGTTATTAGGCGATCTCGCGGAGTGGCAGGGTAAGGGTGGTCCCAGTTCATCCATATATCGACCCAGCCGCGCCTGGCGCGTTCAGAGTATCTGGCTTCGCAACAAGAGATGGTGGCTGGTCGGCGCTGCGTTAGCCTCAATCTTGATTGGAGCTTTGGGCTACAAATTTGTCTCCTCAAGACCGATAGCCTCGGGAGCCACGCAGGAGGCCGCGGCCACTCCGGCCCTGTCGCTTGCAATCCTGCCTTTCCACAATTCGTCAGGGGACGCAAAAGACGACTGGATCGGACCAAGCCTCTCTGACATGCTGAGCACCGACGTCGGTCAGTCCGCACACTTGCATACCGTTTCAACCGACCGCCTGCACCAGGTCCTCTCCGATCTGCGCGTTGGCCCGCAAACCGCGGTAGACCCTGACACGCAGCGGCGTGTTGCAGAATTCAGCGGCGCCGACGTTATCGTCTCGGGACAGTACGCGCGCTTTGGCGACCAGATTGTCATCGACGGCACGATTCGCGATTTAAAGCGCGATCAGACTGTTCCGATCAAAGCGCAGGCGCTAGAAAAAGACCTGCCAGCGGCGATCGACAGCCTGGCGGATTCAGTTCGGAAGAACCTATCGCTCTCCTCCGATTTGATCGACGAGTTGAAGGCACAGTCTTTCAAGCCAAATTCGAAATCGGTTCCTGCCCTTCGCGATTACAACGAAGGACTTGCTCTCTTGCGTGAAGGCAAGAACCTGGAAGCGTACAAACACTTCCTGGCCGCCACCGGCGAAGATCCGCAGTTCGCCCTGGCACTTTCCCGGCTGGGAGAGGTGCAGGCAGAGCTTGGATTCGAAGCGGACTCGGAAAGGTCATCGAGGCAGGCAGTTGAGTTGGCAGAAAGCCAGAATCTGCCTCTGCCCGTGAAGTACCTGATTAACGCGAGCCACGCGCAGATCATCGACGATAAAAAGAAAGCGATTGAATCGTACGAGAACCTTTCGAAGAGTCTCCCAGGAGATACCAGCGTTCTTTACGACCTGGGCATGCTCTATCTCGAAACCGGCGCTTACGATAAGTCGCGCTCCATGTTCGCCAAGATACTCAAGTCAGATCCCAAGAACATCAAGGCTCTTTGGGGAATGGGCGTGGTTGAGAACACGGTCGCCAATCCGCAAGCGGCACTGGACGCGCTCACCAAGGGACTGAGCCTGGCGACGCAGGTCGATAACCAGGAACAGAAGGCGCTCATGCTTCTCTCCATCGGTATTTCGTACCGTTTGCTGAACAAGCCCGAAGAAGCGCTGCGCAACTACCAGGAGTCGATCGCGATCAATACGAAGATCGGCAAGAAGCGTGGCGTAGCTGCCGCATTCGATGAGATGGCGGACTTCCAGGCCATGAACGGGCAATCCGATGCCGCGCTGGCCAGCTACAACAAGGCGCTGGCGTTGCTTCGAGAGATTGGCGCCAAGAAAGAAACGGGCGATTCTCTCATGGACATGGGCACCGTCTACCAGGATCGCGGTGACTACGACCAGGCTCTGGATACGTACAAACAGGCACTCGCAATACAGCGCGATCAGGGCGACCAGCATTTCGAGTCGCAGTGCCTGCACAACATCGCCGCGGTCTACCTGGAGAAAGGCGACGCCGACAACGCGTTCACCTTTTACCAGCAGGCTCTTTTGCTCCGGCAGAAACTTGGGATTCCCGGCGAGATTGCAGAAACTATGGCGGGACTTGGTGAGGCATATATCACTACCGGCCAATATGACGACGCGACGAAGTCTTTGATGGGCGCGTTGGAGTTAAGCCGCAAGACAGGAGATGATCGGCGCGCTGCCCTGGTCTCTCACCAGATGGGCCTTGTATTTGAATACCAGGGTCGCTACGGCGCGGCGGTGAAGTCGATTCAGGAGGCCGTAAAGAGCCTGCGCGAACAGGGCGATCACGGTCGCGACCTGGCGTCTTCCCTGGATGATTTGGCTAATTCGCTGGCGCAGGCAGGAAGAGGTGACGAAGCCGCCCAGCCACTCAGCGAAGCCGAACAGATTGCCCACGTGCTTAAGAATGACGGACTGGTAGCCATGATTTTGAACACGCGCGGAAACATTGCTTTCTATCGTGGCGACATATCGGCCGCGAACCAGTCCTACCAGGCTGCGCTTCGATTGGCGACTAAAGCCAAGGACGCAGACGCAACCCTTGAGTCGAAAGTGAATGTCGCAGAAGTGGCAATGGCGCAGGGCCGGGACAAGGAGGCGATCAGCATGCTTCGGCCGCTGGTTGACTCCTCGGCCAAATCCGGGGCCAACCTATCGCTGCGTACGGCGATCGCCTTGGCGCAAGCTGAAGTTGGCATGAAGAATTATCCTGACGCAGAGCGTGACCTGGAGCAGAACCTTACGCGCACGGAAAAAGCCGGCATGCGGCTTGAGTCTGCACGGATCTATTATTTGCTGGGCACATCAACCCGGCTCAGTGGTGCGCCTGGCGGAGCCGCTGGACCGTATCGCGAAGCAATCCGGCTCTTCAACCTGATCAGTTACGATCAAGGCGCCGAAAAATTCCTCAGCCGCGCGGACATCAAGGCGATGTACGCCGACGCCAATCGATGGCTCGGTAATCCTGCCCCCCAAAAATAAAGCCCCTCTCACCAGCGTGAATTTTTGCCTGGCCACGATCCGCGCTCACGCATAAAAAGCTCCGAACTCACGCCAGATGTCTGGCACGATTCGGAGCTTTTGTATTGTGCGGTTGCGGGGATTCGATCTCTCGAATCCCCAGCTGTTTACTTGACGAAGGTCGAGGCGCTTGAGCTGTTGTTCTTAGGATTAGAGTCGGGGTTTGCACTCGTCACCGTGGCAGTATTTGTGATCACGCTGCCGCATGTTGAAGTGGGTTTGACGATAATCCGGAGATAGAGTCCTGTGATGCTCCCGGGCATCTGAGGAGCCAGAGAGCTTGCCGTACAGGAGACTACGTTTCCTGAAGCGGAGCAGCTAGTTCCCTGTGTTGAGTTCGAGCAACCGCTCCAGCTGCATGAGACGCTCTGGATGGTCGCGCTGACAAAGTTGACTCCTGCAGGAAGCACATCGTTGATTACAACCGACGAGGCCGCATTCTTGCCAAGATTCACCACGACGATGTCGTACGGAATCGGATCGGACTTCCTTACTGACCACGGCGCAACCTTGACGATCCCCAGGTCAACCGAGGAAGAGACGACCGTGTATGGAACCGATGACGTCGTCTGATTGCCGGCGGCGTCGATTGCGGTCACAGTAAATGTCTTGCTTCCAGGAGTCGACGTGTCGACATTGCTCGTTAGGACGGGTGTGGTCGTCGTGCCTGGCGGAAATGTTGACGTCCCGCAACGCACGACTCCCGAGAGAGCGTCACTGCAGCTGTAGGCGGCCATCACCGGTTGGTTCACAAAATACGAGTTGGGAATGCCGCCATTTGTGCCGGGCGCAGGCGACAGGGTCGGACCGCTGGCAAAGAGCGGTGCAACCGTGTCGATATTGATCGGCACAGTATAGAAGGACGTTGACCAGCCGCCAGATCCGTCCTGGACAAACTGGAGTTCCTGAGTACCCGCGCAGTCCTGAGCGTAGTAGTGCAGCAGGTAGTGGCCATCACTAAGTCCAGTGATGCTCTGCACCGCCTGGGGAGCGAAGACCAGGGCGGGTAAGGGATTCGTGGGCGTTGGGCATGCGATCGGGTTGGTCAACACAGTATCCGTCGGAATCGCGGAACCCGGCACTGGCACGGCTCCCGGCGCCGAGATGCCGTAGGTGATGGTCCGGATGGGAGCAGCGATGAAGGCAGGCACCGCGGGCAATGACGGCGGCTGACTCGACAGGTTAAACGTCGCTGTTGACGTGTTGATCCAATTTCCGGGTTGTGCGCCGATAACGCTGACGGTGGTCAGATCTTCGGGAACAGGCGCAACCGTGATGAAGCTTGAATTCGGATGAGTTCCGCGACCGGTATCGGAGTAAAGGCCGGGACCAGTGAAACTGGTCAACAGGTTTTGCGGGCAAAGCAGATTATTCAAGCCGGATGCCGGATCAAATGTGCATCCTGGCCCACTCCAGCCTTCACTCGCCATCAGGAAACCAACCCCTTGATGGAACGTCGGTCCGCCGGGCGAACTGGGCGCGATATCCGGCAGGGTGAACGGAGGACCATCGAAGCTCTCGCCAAATATCTCGTTCGGCAATTGCGAAACGGGGCACTGCGCTCCACTCTCGGTGGCTCCCGTCCCAATCTGGCAGGCAAGCGTGTAGATCTTGCAGACTGGCTGACCATTCAGCAATTCGCCGCTGTGAATCAGGCAGTTCGAACTAGCGAAGGAAGTGCCGGCAACGTATGACGTGTATTGCGCTGGCGTCAAAGGAAGATCGGCAGTGCCGGGAATCGTTCCATCGGCAATCGTCAGCTGCCCTGCCTGCTGAGCCTCAGAGAGATCGTAGGTGAATTGGACGACCTGATCGGTAACTGGATTGAATGGGAACGTTTGTGCCAATTGCTGTTGATTTGGGTTGTCCTGCGAAATCGGATTGCCGGTGATCTCGCCCGGGCCGCTCACTCCAAGAAATGTGCAATTGGTCTGGAGATACAGAGTGGAGCTCGCAAGATAGCCGCCTGTATCTATCAAATCTATCTTGGCCTGCTGAAGTCCGGGCAATAAGCGTTGGCTGATGTCGATTGGAGCTACTCCGCCGGTGGCGACAAAGCTGTCAGGATTCTGGCCAGTCAGATTTCCCGCGCTGGCGGCCGATTGGTAGCTTCGGGTAAAGCAGTCCTGCTGCTCGTACGCCTCTTCCTCTACACCGCCCCGGCAAATGTTTTTCGTCGGACCGGTGCTCGTTCCCTGGGTCACAGTCAAATTCACAAAGTTATCGACGAGCAGATTACCCGTGCCGTCACTCGTTGAAGATATCTTCGCCTGGATCGCGGAGCTGGATGGACAGCTCAAGTTCAACGTTGTGCTGTTAATCGTGTTGGGACTCTGATGGCTGGTGCCGTTGGAGGATAAGCGCACGTTCACAGGGACGAAGAGCTTAATGGCTGTGGACTGCCCCAGGGCTAGCGAAGAGGTTGCGATGAGACAGGCCGTCGCGATTGTCTGAAACCGATGAGCGAATATTTTCATGTCGAGCGATCTCCTATTACTCCTGACAGTTGCACCTTCACGTCGAAGGCCGATGCCCTCTGCCGACAACGTGCACGGGCCAGTTATGACGACGACTGAATTTGCGGAAACGATGCCGTGGCGGAATCATTGCCATCGGTCTGACGCGGGGCCCAAGCAGAAGGAACAGGATTTCTGCGAAGATCAAAAGAATGGAGTTAAAGCGAAACTTCCAAAGTCAGAATCTGTCGCTTTCACTCATGTCGATTCGAACGACATAAACTGGCAAAGAGGATCGCAACGCGTAATGCGGGACAGTGTTACTTAAGGGTGTAACTGCTCTTCTTCTAATGAATTACGCGCGCACCAGCAAACTTTACCACAATCATCGAGCATCTTATCTATTCAACTCACAAGAATAATCATCGCTCAAGCTGACCTTCACGTCTGCTGATAGAAGCGTTGTCTTGCGACCCATCAAACAACACGTAGGCTGCATCAGAAGAATTGTTACACTTGCATATGGCTAGTGGGCTCCTTTGCTCCGCAGACCGCACACCGCATTGGTGAACATCCTTAGACTCGTATCCGATCAACATCTCGGTTTAACTGGTTACACCGACTGAAACATGCAGCTGTTATGACAGCCGGGGGGAAATTACTTGCCGAAAGTCGTTGGAGTTGAGATAGCTGTAAGCAGCTACCCTGAAGTCGTTGAAAGATCTATTTCATGGGCAAAAAGGGGAGAGTCGAGGGCAGTTTTTTTCGCCAACGTGCATGTTGTGATGGAGGCCTACGACCAGCCCTCTTTCCGTGACGAATTGAATGCAGCAGACATGGTCAACCCGGATGGCGTTCCGCTGGTATGGGCGCTCAAGGCGTTAGGAGAGAAAAACGCGACCCGTGTCTACGGGCCGGACTCCACCGAGTTGTTGCTCAAGGCTGCGGAGGATTCTCAAGTCCCCGTGGGTTTCTATGGAGGGACCGAAGCGACTCTGGTGATCCTTCTCGCCGAGGTACGTCGACGCCATCCCAGAATTCAGATTGTCTATACGCTGTCGCCGCCATTCCGTCCGTTAAGCGCGGCTGAGGATGACGAGATCGTTCGTGACATATCTGCTTCCGGTGCCCGAATGTTATTCGTGGGCCTAGGTTGTCCGAAGCAGGAGCGCTGGATCATGGAACACCACGGCCGCATACCTGCAGTGATGTTTGGCGTGGGAGCAGCTTTTGATTTTCTGGCCGGAACGAAGCCACAAGCGCCCCGATGGATGATGCGCAATGGTTTGGAATGGGTTTTTCGCCTGGTCTCAGAACCGCGGCGTCTTGCCGGCAGATATCTGAAGCACAACCCAAGATTTATGGCTTTGTTCCTGCAGCAATGGCTCAGAAGGCAGACCTAAAAAAGCAGGCCGGAGGCAGAAGATCAGGGGACCAATGCCTCAGCCTTCGAATTTGCCGACTCATACATCCAAGCAACCGCAAGGTAAAGCAGATTACCTATCTGGCCCGCTACCGCTGCCATCACTATTCCCAACGCGTCGAAGCGCCGGACCATCGGATATACCAGGGAAATGCTGATGAGTGCCGCGACAATCGATGAGATCAGGATGGGAGAAGTTTTTCTAATCGTGCGAAAGAGAAACGTCAGTTGTCGTACCGGCCATGCCAAAAGAAAATACAGCATCTGCAGGTTCAGCACACCAGAATATGCGCGCAACTGATGTCCATAAAATAGAGCAAGAAACCTGGCCGAAAACAGCGAAGTAATCAGGAACACTACCAGCAAAGCTGCAAAGCCTGCCGCACCGAATCGGAATAGAAATCTTGAAGCCTGCTTGATTCCGCCGCGCCGCATCTCTTCCCCGGCGCGAATGGGAACGATATTTTCCATCGCCTGGAACGCGACGTTTACAGGTCCAATGACGTTCTGCGTGGCACGCACGCCACCAGCGGCCTGCGCGCCCACTACGCTGGCGCCAACCAGCATTGCTCCCTGGTAGACCAACCACTGCAGTTGGTTTGCTACACCCAGATCTACTGAGATTCCGCGAGCTTTATGCCACGCCTCTTTCGTCTCTACAGCCGTGCAGCCAATTCTCTCGGCTACAGCACCCACCGCGAATGCAAGGCCCGAAGTCAGCGCAATGGCCCAGAACGCGCTCTCAACCGTCAGATGCTTCGTCCACCAGAGCAAGCATAGGACGACGAGTTGACCAAGATAGCTTATTGCATCATTCCAAACCGAAGCTGCGGCCTTACCAACGGTGAAGTAATAGCGGCGTAGCCAGTCCTGCATCAGGTAGAAGACGACACCTGCGGCAAAGGCCAGGACAAAGCCATTCGATGCGGCTCCCGGATGAATAAACAGGTACGCTATCGCCGAGACGGTGACAAGGAGTAACGCGATGGCACAAAAGAATAGCTGCACGCCAAAGATGCCGCGAACAAAGTGATGCCTCTCTTCTTCAGTTGCGCATAGAGAACCCAACGTCAACATTGGAGAGGAAATAAAACTCAATTGGATGCTGTTGGCCAGCAGAAGAATGGCGTAGGCAACTGTGAATTTGCCGAATTCGGAAAGACCCAGACCTCGAACGAGGATGATGCCCGTGACGAAGTTCGATCCACTGACAACGATCTGATCCAGGACCGTTTGCGAGCGCCTGCTCTTTGGAATCAGGACGCGGAATACGGATTGAAGGCCCACTATATTCTTGGCCCCCCCGCAGTCGTTTCAGTGAAGCCTGTTGAGATTCGTTCCATCATATCCAGGCTCCAGTGTGACGGTGTAAAGAAAGCGGCAGTCTGCCGACGTCTGCCTGAGCGGGTTCGTGACAACTAACTAAGCTGTTGCTCCTTGGCGTTGAGACCGAGCAAGGGCCATCGAACCGGCACGGCTCTGGCCATGCTTAGCTGGCGAGCGCGCTCCCTCACCAAATCGACATTTGCCGCGATGCTGAGGAAGAGCGCTACTTCAAATCCCATCCACCCCAGTACGCCTGTCGACATGATCGTCGTCATCCAGACATGCACAATCAGCACGTAGGTGCCGGAATACTCGCTGTTCGCGTCCCAGGCAATCCATGCGCGCCATGATGCAAGCAGCAGCATGTACGTCCCAATAATAAATCCGATAAGCCCCAGGCCAGTGAGCACTTCCAGAAAGCCGTTGTGCAACGAACTCATCTGCTCAAGATACATATTGGAGATATGGGCAATTACGACTTTTCCGCCAATTCCGCCACCCACTCCAAGCAACGGATGCGCTTCGAACTGGCGAACCGCCGCCGTCCACACAACGGTCCTGCCGCTCAGGGTCACAAAGTCCGAAGTATTCTGGTGGCCTTGAAGTCGCACAATGATGGCGCTCCAGAAGATCGAGCCTGCGATGATCACTGCGCTGATTGCGAGGGTTGCCAGAATCTTCGACTTCTTGAAGATGACGATCAGCACCGTTATCAGGAGAATCATTAGCGAAGTACGACTCGCAGATACGCTGAACAATGCGAGCGCAAAGGCCATTTGACGAAATGCGTCGGCCCTCAAGAGTCTCTTAGCTTGCCACTCCGCCAGCACAACCAGGAAAAGAGCGCTGGCGACGTAACCCAGTCCATTGCCTGAAAGGAAGGGCGCCTGTGCCGTTGTGTGGGTAATCAAGCCCGGGCGCTGCTGGATGAAGGCATGCAGGCGCAGGGCAAAGCCTATGACGGTGATCATGCCCAAAGTCGAGATGGTAAGCAGAGTGATTTGGCGCAATGCCTCCACTCGCTGAATGGCATTCGACTCGCGGCTCGCCTGAAAAAATACCGCGCCCGCGAGCAGCAACTCCGCACTCTTGCCTATGGTTTGTACTGGCTGCTGAGACCAGAGAGTGGACATGAAGTACAGAACCGCGAAGGCCGCGTAGGCAAAGCGAATGTCCGTAATCCGCAGACTCGCAATGCGGGGACGGTACAGCACAAGGAGAAATGCTAATACAGTGGCGGGCGTGCGGATCAGGATGATCAGCTTAGCGCTGGCATGCCCTGCACCTCCTCCGGTGATATCCGCGACCTGTAGCATTGCCCCGAGGAGCAGGCAAAACAGGGCGATACCCGGCAGCCCCGCAACACGAAACGCGGTGCGCCAGGATTTCAGATCCCACGGAAAGATGGAGAAGCGCATTCGTAAGCCCTCGGATGCAGAGTCGTTCTTAGTGCACGGCGTAGATGGTCGCGGCCGTAACTTGTCCAGCGAAGGACGCGCCGGAAGTCAGGATCGCCTTCGTCTTGCTGACTGGACAGTAGACGATATCCTCCGCGCTCAGCTGCAAGGGAGCTTCTTTGCCTTCCGTCATCTTCTTGTACGAAACGGGGATCTCGGTGACCTGACCGTCTTCTCCGTGCTTCACCACTCGCAGTCCACTCGTCTTCGCCTGCATCGCAAGTCCCTGCGCCAGCGAAATGGCCTGTGCTACGTTGAGATCGCCGTCTTCCTGCATCACGTATCCGCCGGGACGATTGACCGCTCCAAACACGTAGACCACGCCTGCACGCTTCACGATCACGGTATCGCCGGGCAACACCATTACGGTGCGAATCGAGTCTCCGTTGCTGCCGCGCGAATACTGATACGTCCTGTGGACCTCTCCAGCAGATGCGTCCGCGTGATTGACCTCGATCGTCTTACCGGCGAGTGGTGTCACGCCACCCGCCATTCCGATCACATCCAGCAAAGTGTGCGGAGCCAGCAGTTCAATGCGGCCGGGCACCTGCACTTCGCCGAGAACCGTGATGTTGGTCGAAGCAAATTGTTCGACGTTTACCGTCACCTGCGGATTCGTCAAAATCTCCTGATCGCGGAACTTCTTCTGAATCTTCTCCTGTGCCTGCGGCATGGTGTCGCCGGCAACATGCAGTGTGCCGAGGAATGGCAATGAAATATTTCCTTCATTGTCGATTCGAACGTTTCCGGAAAGCTCGGACTCACCATAGACTTCGACGTTAAGAAGAAATCCTGGCGCGAGCTTCAGATTCGCAAAGTCGTCCGGAATTGCAGTGAGCAAACGCCGCGAAGTAGAACCGTTGTTACTAGGCTGCGTTCCACTCGATGACGTCAGCGGCAGAGTGCCACCCTGTTGCGCGAATGCTAATGGTCCTAATGCGAGGATCGTAGTTGCGGCAACTCCCGTGACTATGCGGCGGATTGATCGACGGCTTGAAATCCTTGGATTATGCATTGAAATTGTCGCCCCCTCCGTCGTGGCCGTATGCGTCGTAGTAATCGATAGACTTTGTATCTACCGCGTTCAGAACCAACCCCACTGCCTGCGAACCGCTGTACTCCAGCATGGTTGAAAGGCTGTTCAACACAGTGCGCGTTGTCTTGCCGGCGCGGATAACTATGAGAGTGGCGTCGAGCTTCTCTGACAACACCCTGGCGTCGGTGACCAGAAGGATGGGCGGACTGTCGACGATCACAAGATCGTATTTCTGGATCAATACCTTCAGCAGGTCGTCAAACTGGACGGAGCTAAGTAATTCCGCCGGCATCGTAGTCTCTGTACCGGCAGAGAGCACTGAGAGAGACAGAACTGAGGGGTGCCTGCGAACTGCGCTGTCTACGGTGGCAGTGCCCGCCAGAACATCGCTGAGACCCGGCTTGCCCGTAACGCTGAACAGGTGGTGCAGGTAGGGCTTCCGCATGTCGGCATCCACAAGCAACACACGCTTGTTCGCGAGTGCGAACGCGACTGCTGTGTTATATGCAACGGTCGTCTTGCCTTCTCCGAAGAGTGGGCTGGTCACCAGCAGAGACCGCAACCGTCCCGCATCCGCAGCGGCTGTGATCGATGTGCGCAGCGCACGATACGCTTCTGCCGCCGGAGATTTCGGGTCGTTGATCAATGCGCTCGTCTCCGCTGAGACGCGGCCTCCGTTATTCCCTGAAGGCAGCCACAGCAGATCGCGTGAGGACGGTATGTTGCCCAGCACAGCGAGTCGCGCACTCGTGGAGTGCAGTTGCAAAGCGGTGGTCAAGGTATCGTCGAGATGCTCACGCACAAAGGCGGATGAGACACCGGCAAAAAGGCCGGCTATCAGGCCAATGGCGAGATACAGCGGAGGATTCGGCCGTGTGGGATCAGACGGTGCCCGCGCCGGATCTGCAACGCTGATATTGGTGGCGCGCAAACCGGCTTGGATATCCACTTCTTTCATCTTGCCGTAGAGCGCGTCGTACAACTGGCGGCTCGCCGCTGCTTCCTGAGTCAACAACTGCAGTTTCACCGCACTCGCATTCAGCTTGCCTGCTTCCTGCTGCTGTTCAGCAAAGGCCGCGCGAATGCCATCCTCATTGCGGCGTGCCAGTAAGTACTCATCCTGCGCACGCTCATTGATTCTCTTCAATTCTTCATTGATCTGTTTATCCAGGCTGGCCAGTTGACTCTGAGTCTCCAGCAGGTGTTGATTCCTGGCGCCATATTTCGTGAGCATGTCTGCATAGGTGAGTCGTAATGCGGACTGCTGCTGGCGAAGGCTCTGCAACAATTCAAGTCCCGATCCACTCAGCGTGATCCCGGAACCAGTACCTGACTGCGCAGCCAGCCCTGTTACGATCTCCGCATTCTGCGTCTGCGTCAGGTGATAG
Organism: uncultured Acidobacteriaceae bacterium; assembly: GCA_963849505.1. Classification (GTDB taxonomy): domain Bacteria; phylum Acidobacteriota; class Terriglobia; order Terriglobales; family Acidobacteriaceae; genus JANXZS01. Next base: position 226,078 of record CAWKHY010000009.1, read on the forward strand.
ATGGCCTCTTTAGCCATCCGGTTGGTCTCAGCGGTAGTCAGTTCCTGGTTCAGCGCATCCAGCCTGTCGAGCACCGGCACATGCGTCGTACCTCCGCCGCCACCCTGTCCAATCGCACCCAGCACCATGTTGTTGAGGCCGCTCTTCTGTTCGAAGTCAGCGAGACGGCTCTGCGATGCCTCAACATTCTTCTTCAGATCTGCGAGCTGATCGCCCAGCCAGCGTTCCGCGTCCGCCGTCGCCTGAGCCCTGGCTTGAAAGCTCACATACTCACGCACGATTGCATTCGCGATGTCAGCTGCCCTTTGCCGGTCGGGGCTCAGGTACGTCACATTGATCATCCGGGTGTCCGGAACATTCTCGACCTTCAGCTTTCGGTCGAAGATCTTGAGAATACGATCTCGCGTGTAGGGAGCCTGCTCCAGAGGCAGACCCTGCTCAGCCTTGATGTGGGCATTTGCGCCGTCCAGAATGCCCAGAATTGAGGGCTTGTACTTGAACGGACGTTCATTCAGCAGGCCTAGATCCTTAACTACGGCAATTTCTACACCATCACTCTGCAGCATTGCCGTGTGAGTCGCGATGTCGGTCTTCAAATCCTCAGCGCTCGGCGGCGGCGGCGCAGCGTTACTCATGAGACTCGTTTGCGCGGCGTCTGTCTTGCCGACCTGGATGGTCGCGGTCGCAGCATATTGGCGCCCCATGACAATGCACACGAGCGTCGCCAGCAGGAGCCCACACACGCCTCCAATAGCAATCAGTCTCTTACGCTTGCGAATGACCCTCCAAACCCCTTTGAGAGACTCTTCCTCCCCGAAACGAAAGGTGCCGGCCTCGATATTCTGAGCTTCGGCATTCTGAGGAACATAGCGAGCGATTGTTCCTTTTATTGGCTCTTCGGTAAAGGACATTGGTTCGGGACCCTCCTGTATTAACTGGAACGCTTGCTGACAACTGTCTACGGCTGACGATATTCACTAGCAATTACGAGGCCAAAGCACAGCCCTGTACCCTGCTCAATTGACTGAAACACAAATAGTTAACACCTGCGGCCACCTCATCCGACATTGCGCAGGCTCAGCACGAAATCGCTTTCCAACGGTGCCACTCGTTACCGCGAACCGGCGGACAAAGGAATCGACCATGCTCTCTCGGCCAGTGGTATCACTTGCTGGTAGATACCCAGGAGCAGATTCAGATTTCTCGGGCCCGAATATTCTGACTCGAAGCTTGCCCGGGCGCCTGTCCGCATTCCCAATAGGGCATTGGCCGCTTCCAAACGCCGCAAACGATCCAGCAACGAAGCTGAATCACCTGGCTCAAACAGAACACCGTTGACACCATCGACGATCATCTCCGGATAGGTGCCGAGCCGGGATGCAATCACCGGCGTGCCCACCGCAAGGGACTCGATCACTACCCGCGGCATGCCTTCATACCAGAGAGACGGGCAGAGAATGGCTTTGGCTGCGCCCATCATCTGCACCACTTCCTCGCTGCTCCTGTTGCCGATCCACTCTACATTTGCAAGCTGTGCGCTGAGGGCACGGACCTCTTCCTCGAGAGGGCCCCCACCCACGATCTTTAGCGGCGGCAAATCCGGGCCGTTCTTCCAGCACTCAAGTAAGATGCGGATTCCCTTCTCCTCTGTCAGCCTGCCGACAAAGAGAAAGTACCCGCCATCGCCGGGGCCCGCGCCCGGATCAGGATCAACGAAGTTCGGCTTCACGACGATCTTCGGCGCCGGAAGTCCACCCTCGATCAACTTGTCCTTCGCGAAAGCCGAGAGCGCAATAAACCTGTTCACAGCCCGGTGCCATGTTCCGGCGCTCCAATGCGCCAACATGCCAGCAGTGGCGACCGCGCTCCCAGCCCGACTGTCGCGGTAGCACTTGTGGATCACGCCCGACGCGCGAAACATACTGCCTATGCAGTCCTCGCACACCTTGCCATCGCGGAACAACGTCGCATTCACGCAAAGCAGGCGATAGTTGTGCAGAGTGTTTACCACGGGAATGCCTGCGCGCTTGCAATACCAGAAGATCGAAGGTGAAACGGTCGGAAACCAGTTGTGTACGTGCACCACATCCGGTCGGAACTGGGCCAGCCTCGCCCTCACCCGCGCCGTACTATTCTGGGCTCCAAACAGAACAGAGGCCGATGCATCAATCTTTCCCTTCAACCCCTGGATCGCATCGTTGCTTTCTTCCAGGGTTTCGACCTCAAGCCCGTGACCGGCCAGCAATTTGCCCTCAGAGGCGACAACCGCGTCTTCCCCGCCCCTCTGCTGGTATCGGTTGTGAACGATCAAAACTCTCATTGGATCTCGGATCAAAACCTCGCCGGTTACAACGAAAAGTACGTCAGATGCGCAGAAACGAGTCTGCTCTAACATCAGGATACTAATGGACTATTACTGACAAGGATATTGCTCAGCGTGATACTTCCCTGCCATAGCGCCTAAGATTGCGGTGCGTCTTATATGCCTTTGGCGGCATACACCAAGGTATGAAGCAGAATCGCAACATCCATCAACAATGTGCGGTTCTGAATGTAATAAAGGTCATACTCGATGGATTCGTGTATGGCATACCGACGGTCCGCACTCAGCTGCCAGAATCCCGTGATTCCCTGGGGCACCGTCAGACGCGTCGATTCCAGGGGACCATATCCCTCGGTAATAAAGGGCATCTCCGGCCGGGGGCCAACCAGAGACATATCTCCCATAAGTACGTTAATAAGCTGTGGAACTTCGTCGAGGCTGGACTGGCGCAGGAAGCGTCCAACACGGGTAATACGCGGATCCTCATGATGTGCAGGAGAGAAGGCGTACTTGGGTGCATCCACTTTCATGCTGCGGAACTTCAGAATCTCAAAGAATTTGCCGTCTTTGCCAACCCTGGTCTGCCGAAAGAAGATTGGTCCCTTCGACTCAAGCTTGATGCACAAGGCCAGAACAGCCCAGACAGGTGCGCTCAGGAAAATCAGGATGGATGAGCAGAGAATGTCCATGCCCCGCTTCAGCATGTCGTAAGGTCGGCTGGGTTCGTCCAGGATAGTAGAGGCTACCAGCAATCCGTCCATCTCCCAGACCCTCATAGGCGTTTTGCTTGTCAGCATTTCCTGGTTGTCCACCAGCGACAATGAGCAATTTGCCTCTTGAGCAACTTCTCTCACCCATGCGAGCTCGCGATCGGTAATCGACGGGTCGCAAACTACGATTTCCTTCACCTGCAGCTCTTCAAGGAGCTCAACCGACAGTGACTCGCGGAAGACTGGCCTTGAGTCCCGATGGAAGTAGTCATTGCTGTAAATAACGTCGCTGGTTTCGCCCTCTTTTGCCACGAAACCGACTGGATCAATGCCCAGCTTGGGCGAATGCAATGCGCCTGTCAGGAATCGGCGCGCGGTGCGCTTGGTGCCGTAAATCAGGGTACGACGCTTGGGAGAAGCGGCAACAAAGTGCTTCCTCACCATGTCATAAACCCAAAGGCGGCCACCGGTGAGTGCGAGGGTGCCAACAAGCCAGGCCGTTAATGCCGTCATTCTGGGAACCGGATACCGCCCCAGCGCGAACACTACCAGGCAGACAAGAATTGCTTTGATCGAGATCCGCAATACGATTTCAGTTTCTTTGACATGAAGCAGGCTGCACACCCGCGGGTAAGCGCGCTGACCCTGCAGGAGGCAGATAAATAGGCCGGAATAAATTAGGGAACCGAAGAAAAGTTGTCGCGTGCTAACAGCAAACGAGCGATTCAGCTGAAGAAGGTGACCCAACATACCGCCGACCATGCAGCCGGCGAGCAAAAGCAGGAAGTCGCTGGAGATCTCGAAGAGAGGCATCGAGAGGCCGAACGAGTGCCTGTCTTCAAATACGTCGGGCCGTACGGTCTCGCGAGTTACGCCCAATTGTGATGGAGCGGCATTTGTTTTCAAAAAGATGTCCTCCAGAGACAATATTTCTGCAGCATGCGGGCTGCCAAACAACCTCTGCGGGGATGAACAACAGGTTTACGTAGTGCTTTCTATGATGCAAAAACGGGATAATCAGCCGCTTCCCGGTAAGGGAATTGGGGGACTACGTCATTAACTAGGCTTGAAAATGAAGAGAATACTATGTGATCGTGCTAGGGCACCGGGAAGGTCACTAAGTGATGACTCTGCACATAGTACAAAATCAAAGATTGCGCAGACTTGCACCATTATCCCTAGATAAGTCTTTATTTATGCTTTGCTTACCTGGGATTCTGCGTTCTGCAACTGCTTGGGCCAAATGTTACCAGTTTTTTGCAAACTGTTATCGAACTCGTAATGCTTATTTAATACCATGGCCTAGCCTAAAAGTCACCTGTTTGTGTTAGTGATACGAAATTCCTGTAGCCACAAACCTCCAGAAAAAGAATGCTCTTGCGGCCCAAAAAGCACACGAATGCGTCTCTTTCGATGTCAGAAGTGTGGCAGGCTCGGCGATTCGCGGTTCCTGTGGTAGCGTTCAGCAATTCACGACTGGCATCTAATGCAACGTCTAGCCCTGCGCCGAGTACCGGAAATCCCCCTTCGAGGTTGTTAGAAAATGAGACGATTCCAGATGCGTGTGCAGCGTTTGCTCGCTGTTTCGAGCCTGTTTCTGTTGCTGCCGTTTGCGTCAATGGGGGCGCCGAAACCGGAACCAGATGGGGCACCCGCGATGAATCCCACGCAATTTACCCCGGAATTTATGGGAATGCACACCCTTTCGCCTGGAAAACACTGGCCCACTGTTCCTTTTGGCAGTATCCGTCCCACCGGCACATCCTGGGGAGCTCTCGAGCCGGCAAGAGGCCAGTATGACTGGCACTCTCTCGATACCTGGGTGTCGCAGGCACAGGCGCATCACGTCCAATTCGACTATCTCTTTCTGAACACCCCACAATGGGCGAGCACCAAGCCAAACGAAGCCTGCAATCGTGGTCCTGTCGGCTGCGCTGCGCCTCCCAATCCTCAGGCCTGGGAGGAATTCGTAACCGCCCTGGTGACTCGCTACAAGGGAAAGATCAACAGCTACGAATTGTGGAACGAGCCCAACGTCATAGGCTATTGGACAGGCAGCCAGCAGCAGATGGTAGATATGGCCTCCCGCGCGTACAAAATCATCAAATCCATCGATCCCCAGGCGCAGGTCGTCAGTCCGTCAGCTTCTTCCACCGGCTGGCCGCTGCAGGCCGATGCGTGGCTCGATCAGTACCTGGCAGCCGGGGGCGGAAAGTACGCTGACGTGATCGCGTGGCATGGCTACTCGGGAAGAAACGATCGGGCCGCCTTGCCGCCCGAGGATATGGCGCGGCAGATCAGTGCCTTGCGGGGTGTGCTGGCCAAACACAACGTCGCGAATCTCCCGCTTTGGAATACCGAGGGTAGTTGGGGAAAGGACGCACAGCTACCTGACGAGGCTCAGCAAGCGGCCTTTCTGGTCAAGTGGTACATGATCCAGTTCACCAACGGAGTCGCGCGGGCGTATTGGTACCAGTGGGACAGCGATTGGGGAACACTGTGGCGCGAAGGAAGTGGCCTGACGCAGGCTGGAGAAGCTTACAAGCAGGTGCACGACTGGCTACAGGATGTCACTGCCTCCAGCCCATGTAAGGCGCAGGGTGCGCTGTGGACCTGTGACCTGGTAAAGGGAAAAGTCCCGTACCGCGTGGCCTGGAGCGCCTCCGGCAGCTCACCATATCCTGATTCCGCAAAATTCGCGTCCTCAATGGCGTTGGGAAGCTCGACCGAAACTCCGGGAGGGACGCCAGCGACAATAACTTCTCGGCCAATCCTCTTCCGGATCAACTAGCCGACAGGGTGGGCAGATCAAGGGTCGGCCCACCCCCGCAGAATCGAAGTTGTTTAGTGGAGAAACATCGCCAGCACAGAGTAGGAACCAACCAGCATGTAAATGGTGCAAATCGTAAGAACTGGAAACGGATTTTCGATCAGGTTACGGAAAGATTGCATGTGGAATCACCTCAGACTCGGTAGTGGAAGTTCTGTGGTTCCACGCTAGATCAGCTTTGCTACGGCCTCTCAGCTGATTTCGATTCGAAATTCCGGAGTGTCCCAATACGATGCACTTTTCACTCCCGTTCCCAAAACGGGTCGATCTCAAAACCGCGACAAAACGCGGCCCCAAGGCGCTCTGATTACATCAATCGCAGGCAATTCCGGCGACCTCAAAAGGAAACCGCCAGGGCTCCCGGAATGTACATATCCGAGGAACCACTGGCGGCTGATTTACTGCTTCGGAGCCGGCTTATTGTGCCTTCACCGACACGGCCTGCACCGAGTACGGCGGTATGCTGATGGTCGTCGTATAGCCTGCTCCCTGGCTCGTGAGCGAGACGGATGATGAGTTGATCATCGCCCCATTCACAATCTGGTAGAGCGTGCCCTGGGCCGCTGGGAAGCCGGCATTCTGGAAGCTGACGGTGATGTTCGAGTAGGACGTCGCCGTCGGGTTAGTGATTACGATCGCATCCAGCGTAGGCGTATAGAAGGCCGTCGCTGCTATGCCCCCTCCACCTGCTGGCGGGGTCACCGTCTTCGCCATGTAGCCGCCACCCGAGAGACCCAGGTAACCGCTGCCCGCAATCAATTGGAAGGCATAGAACTGCGGATACGGAGTTGGCGTCGCGCCGGCAGAGTACAGGCAGTCCATGTTGGGATCCTGCACGCCTACCACGCAGAACCACGGGTACGCCGAACTGGCGAAGTAGATCAGTTTATTCGGCACTGACACCGACCCGTTATAGACCGTGTTCAGCATGTAGGTGAGATACAAGGAATTGAACACTGGCGCGTATGCGGGGTCATTACGGCAGCAATCCTTGAAGAAAGACCAATTCGTGTTGAACTCGGTCACGTAAATCGGCGTGTTTGCACCGAGGGGTTGCGATCCGAGTTTCACCTGGCCCAGCACCTTGTTGTAAAGACCAGCTGCGCCGAAGTTGGGATCCTGCTCCGCCTGGTACATCGAGGAGTTCCCATTGTACCCATCCCATTGCACCTGAAGCGCGGTGCTGCCAAACAAGTACTGGTGATAGCTCACAAAATCTACGTAAGGTGCAGTCGAAGGAGTCGTCAGCAGGGTGCTCAGCCAGATCTGCGAGTAGCTGGAGAGCACTGGGCCGCCGATGCGAATCGTCTGCCCGTCAAGCGCCGCCTGAGCCTTCATTGCAGGCGCTGCCGCCGCATAGATGGCCATGTACGACGCCATATGGTTGTTGGCGCACATGCCGGCCGAGTTGGGCTCGTTCCAAATTTCGTAATCCTGAACGAAGCCGGGGAAGTTGGCATCCATATGCTGCACGTAAGAAGCAGCAATCTGCGCCCACTTGTTGATGTCGGTTGGCACCACGATCTGGCTTCCGGCACCGCAAGGATTCGGGCTCGGCTGCAGCCATGGCGGCGTCAGCGACAGTTGCATAATCGGATGCTGCCCGGTGTTCCGGATTGAGGTGATCATCGGATCGATCTGGGTCCAATCCGGCGTCTGTGTCTTGTATACCAGCGGTATCTGCGCATACAGGCGCGATACCGTTAGACCGGCCTGGGTGAGGAGACTTCTGTCAGCGTCGGAGTGCATCGCCTCACCGCGTCCAGCGCCGAACATATTCGCTGGAACTGGATACAGCGTGTTGGTCCGAGAGTCGAAGTCGGCGGCGATATTCGCAAAGACGGTTACAACACCGCCGCTCGTCTTGTTCAACGTAAGGTCAGTGGCGCGAACCGTATGCTTGCCAGCGACTGCGGGGGCCGTATAGACACCGCCACTGGTGACCGTGCCGACGGTCGCATTGCCGCCAGGGATGTTGTCCACGCTGAACGTGACCGATCCCGTATCAGGAACAGCGCAGACCTGCGCCTGGAAGGTCGTTTGGCCGTTCGGCGGAATCGACGCGACGTAAGGATAGATTCCGAAGACCGGCGTTGCTGTAATCGTGGCTACGCTGGTGCCTGCAACGCTACTGGATGATTGACTGACTGCCTTGATGATGTGTGTCCCGGTAGTGGCGGGCGCCGTGTAGAGACCGCCTGCCGTGATTGTGCCTACGGCAGCGTTGCCGCCCTGGTGGTTATCCACAAACCAGTTAACTGCAGTGTTGCTTATGCCGGTGACGAACGAAGAGAACTGCTGCACCGCGGAGGGAAGCATGCACGGATTGTAAGGTCCTACATTCACCGTGGGACCTTGGTCGCCGGCAATTCCGAGGCCCTGGAGCGGAACAACCAGGGGACTTCCAACAGCGCTCTCAGCAACTGTGAGTGAAGCTGAACGGTCACCAACAGCCTGGGGGATAAAGGTGATCTGCACAGTGCAGGTCGCTCCCGGCGCAAGTGAGCCGGTTCCATTCGTGCCGACGCAGTCGGTGGTAAACGGAAAATCTACCGACGTAGTCATCGAGGTGATGCTCAGCGCTACCGACAGGTTATTCGTCAGCGTGACGGGAAGTGGAGTACTCGGAGTCTGAACTATCTGGTTATAGAAGTAGAGCCCGCCCATTACCGGCAAAGTTGCGACCGGCACCACTCCATTGCCCGACAAAGCGATTGTCCGCGGTGAACCCGCGGCATCATCTGTAATCACCAGGCTGGAAGAGAAGAAGCCTACCACCGTCGGGGAAAAAGTCACGGTGATGGTGCAGCTCTTTCCTGCCGCCAGTGAGCTGCCGCAATTATTGCTCTGCGAGAAAGGCGAAGCCACCTGGATGCCCGAGATATTCAGCGCCGTCGTCTGATTGTTGGTGAGCGTTACGTTGAGAGGTGCACTTGCAGCACCCAGAGCCTGGTTGGGGTAGGTAAAGATCTTGGGCGAATACGAAACATTACCGCCGCCCCCGGTCCCACCCGTCGCAGTGCCTGAGAGGAAGAGCGACAGAGTCCCTGTACCGTAATTGACCGACAACATTCCGTTCTTGGTTCCCGACGTGGTCGGGGTGAAGCCAACGGTAAAGGTGCAACTTGCATTCGCCGCAAGGCTAGCTGGGCAGTTGTTGGTCTGCGAGTAATTTCCCGACACAGTGATTGCGCCGATATTCAGGGCCGTCGACAGCTGATTGGTCAGCGTTGCCGTCTGGGTAGCTGCACTGCTGCCGACCGCGGTGCTGGGGAAGGTGAGCGACGTCGGGGAGAAGAGCGCGGATCCAACTACTCCGGTTCCACTCAGAGGAACCAGCTGTGGGCTGGCTGGGCCGTCGTCCGTCACAGTGATCATGTCGGAACGCACACCCTGCGCGAGAGGCCGGAACGACACCGAGATGGTGCAGGAGGAACCGATAGCCAAAGTGGATGGAGCGAGCGGGCACGTGGTGGAGTTGACGTTAAAATCCGAGCCGACCGCGATCGTAGCAATTGCAAGAGCGGCGCTACTGTTATTCGTCAACGTCACACTCTTCGCGCCGGAGGTCATTCCGATCTGGACGGTGGCCCAGGATAGGGAGGTTGGTGCAATGGTGATTCCACCTACGGGAGCGGTTCCGGTGCCGGTCAAGGATGCCGTAGCCGGCAGTCCGGGAGCATCATGCGACACGGTAAGCGTGTCAGGACGAGCACCAGTTGCGCTCGGAGTGAACGTGACATTTACCGTGCAAGTACCGCCGGGCGCCAGTGTGGCCGGGCTGACGGGGCAATCGGGTGAGGTCGCCGCGAAGTCTGTCAGGGTCGTCGCGATGGACGAAATCGTGACGGCCTGGGTGTAGGTATTTGTCAGGGTAAAGGCCTGAACAGAACTCGGCGTGCCAACCAGCACACTGCCGAAATCCTTGCTCGCCGGCGTCAGGGTGACATTGGTGACGGCAGTCGAGCCCGAGAGATAAAGCTGCGTTGAGGCCGTGACGGTACCCGTGCTATCCGTCACCGTCACTGTTCCTGACGAAGAGCCAGGGGCAATCGGCGCATAGGTGACATTGAATGTGCAGGACGCGCCAGCCGCAAGGGTGCTCGGAGTCAAGGGGCAGTTGTTAGTCTGCGAAAACGCTCCCGCACTGATCTTGATCGCGGTGAGCGTAATGGCTGCGGCGGACATGTTCGTCAACGTGACGCTCTGCGCGGGGCTCGTGGTTCCCACGGCAACATTGCTGAAGGAGAGTGATGTGGGGGAATACAGGACAGTGCCGACCGAGCCGTTTCCAGACAAAGGCAGCGACTGTGTAGCGCTGGGAGCATCGTCAGTGAGCTTAACGGCACTGGTCCGGGAGCCGGTCGCCAATGGGCGAAACTGCACCGAAACTGTGCAGGTGCCGGCCGCAGCCAGCGTCGATGGACTCAGAGGGCAGGTCGTCGATGAAACGAGAAAATCTGCACCGGCAGGCACCGAAATACTGGAAATCGTGAGCGGAACGGCCTGGGTATTCGTCACAGTAACCGACTTCGCCGCAGAAAGCTGTCCAACCTGGACCGCGCCCCACGACAGCGTCGTCGGCGACAAGGTCACATCCTGGGCCAGCGCTGCAGAGCCGGCAAACAGGGAAAAGGCCGCACACAGCCCGATGCCATACACATGGGCAATTCGCATGAAAGATCTCAAAATGTCTCCCGTACTCCCGTGGAATCACGTCTAAAGCCGGCGGTCAAAAAAGTGACGCCATGACAACAGGGGCTGGCAGTGCTGCGGAGGGTAGGCAGAAGATAACTAGAACTGCAGTGTTCACCCAGTTTATATCAACTTTCACAAAACCCGGAGCGACTCTGTGGTGCTCGCGAGCTAAAAGTCGATGATTCAAATAGCGATGCATTCAGTGTCGTGAGACCGCCATGCGGCAGAACGGCAGCGATATGCATCCTAGACACACATACGGTATCCTGCTCCGCTGTCGTCAACTTTACTTGCATGCGACGTGCCAATCATTCTGCATGGAAGCTGCCGAGGGTGATTCCCTCACAGCACTGCGAGTGTCAGGCAATCACTCTGCTGTTAGACGTCTTCAGTCTGGATTGGGATGCCAAGCTGACAAATGGAAGTCCGATTGCTATGAGTTCCATGTTGAGTTTTCCCATTAGAAGGGTCAAGTCCTACTAGACCCACTGGGATCCGAGCACGAAAGTGCAGAACGAAGGTTAAGTTCAAGCGGTCCGGCTCAAACGATTTTGCCGGTCGACCAGAGTACCCGCATTGAGTACTTTCGACGGCATTTTTGAATTCTGTCTTGCAGTCCTGGCGTTAGTGAAGGCACGATGATGCAGCAGAGTGCACACTTACCTGGCCAGTTCGCATTATTTTGCATTGAGAAATTCGTCTCACCAGATTTATAAGTCTGACTGACGGAACACGACTTTGCATCGTCCAATGGTTCGAGGAAAGGCTGAATTCCACATGGGCTCCCACCGGTTTCGCGCTCTGCTTTTTCTACTTGGTCTTCCCGCGTTGCTGCTTACAGGCTGCGGAGGCTTCAAAGGCGTAGTGACGCCGACCCTTTCTTCAATCTCTCCAGCGAGCGTCGCTGCCGGGAGTGCGGGATTTACGCTTACGGCTTCGGGCACAAACTTCACGAGCGGAACGAAGATCCTTTGGAACGGGATTGCCCAGGCGACCACGGTCGTATCCAATACCCAGTTGACGGCGGCGATCTCCGCCACTCAGATCGTTGATCCGGGTACGGTCAGCATTGGCGTCGTCAAGTCGGACACAACATCGTCCAATGTGATGCAGCTGACCATCACCGGGCAGGCGCCGCAGGGGCCGACGCTCACATCGATCTCTCCCTCCTCGGTGGCTTCGGGAAGCGCAGCCTTCACCTTGACGGCGACGGGCACAGGCTACGTGGCTGGAAGCCTGATCGCTCTGAACGGCACAGGAATCCCCACAACCTTCGACTCCGCCACTCAACTCCATGCCACTGTGCCAGCGGCCCAAATAGCATCACCGGCCACAATCAGCATCGGGGTTCTTGATCCATCCAACAAGATTTCGAATGAGCTCCCGTTGACGGTTACCGGAACTGGGCCGTCGGCTCCACCACCCACGCTTGCCTCGCTCTCCCCGGCAACAGCGGTAGCTGGCAGCAATGGTTTCACTTTGACTGCCACCGGAACCAATTTCGTGACCGGCAGCCAGATCATGTGGAACGGCGCTGCTCTGACCTCGACCTTTGTCTCGGCGACGCAAATCACCGCTGCAGTTCCTACATCTGCAATCGAGGTCTCCCAGGACGTAAACATATCGGTAATGAATCCCAACAGCACGATATCGAATGTGTTGATGTTTGTCGTTTCGGCGAATCCAAATGTATCGCCCACCATTACCACCATCACTCCGTCTTCGGTGCCGGTGGCTTATGGGGGCGCGGCGGGATTCACGATGACGCTGGTGGGGACAAACTTCGAAGCCGCGGCCACCGTTCAGATCACCGATACCGTTAAGCCGACCACGACTCTAACCCCCAGCGCCGCAACTCCGACGCAGCTTACGGTTACGATTCCGGCCAGCTTCCTGACGGATATCGGGCAATTCCAGATCACGGTACACAATCCTGGCAGCGGCAGAACTTCAAATCCGCTTCCGCTATACATCGGGTTCGACACCACGGCGCAGCCTGCCTCTTCCATTTACTTCGGAGAGGTGCATGACGTCGCCTACGACGCCACGCGCAAGTTGTTCTACGCGACCGTGCCCTTTGATTCGACCAAGAACCCCAACAAGATCCTGGTTATCAACCCTGCAAATACCAACCCAGGTCTTCCGGCCATACTTCTCAACGCTCCTGCCGGCGGCGATCCTGATCGCCTTGCCATCTCGGGAGACGGACAGTTCCTGTATGTCGGTCTGGATGCCACAAGTGCTGTGGCACGCTACAAGCTCCCGTTGACGAGTACGTCGGTTCCCGACATCACCATCTCGCTCACTGATGCTGGCGGTCAGAAGTACTACGCTCTCGATCTCCAGGTAGCGCCGGCAACTCCGCACACCATCGCGGTGGCGCGTGGAATTCAAGGTCAGATCAAGCCTGCATCGGGCGGAAGCGTCGTGGTCTATGACGACGCAGTCGCTCGGGCTGCGATCCTCTCGGGAACGCTGACAGGAACGATTCAGTGGGGTCCCGATGCGACCACATTGTATGCAGTGGACAACGAGAGCGTCGGCGATCTCTACGCGCTCGCCGTCTCTGCCAGCGGCGTGACGCAGACGAACGATTATGCCAACTCCTTCCTGCCACTACCCAATATCCGCGTTCACTTCGATACCGGAGGTGGTCTCCTGTACGGAGACAACGGGAATGTGGTCAACCCTGTGACCGGTGTTAAGTCGACCGCCTTCGGCGCCGATGGAATCATGGTTCCGGATTCTGGATTGGGATTGGCCTATTTCCTGGGACAATCCGCTTCTCAGGTGGGAACGGCGAGCTACATTCTCCAATCCTTTAACCTGGCATCGGGAACTTCAATCAAGTCCATCCTGCTGTACAACGTTGGAGGATCGCCAAACCACATCATTCGCTGGACGAGCGGAACCATGGAAGGCCTGGCATTCTGCACAGCCAAGATCGTGAATCCGATCAATGCAAGTACAGCAAGTGCGGGGGGGCTCTATATCGTCACCGGACCCTTCGTCACCAAGACAACACCGTAGTTCGAGAGGGCTTCTCCGTCAGGGACTTCAGGATGCCGGCAGCAAGGCTCGCCACCGGCATCACAGATTGAAGACCTGACGGATATGCTTAGGTACCAGAACCGTGTGATGACGCAGTTGGGATGTTCGGGAGCGCTGCCCGAGACTTCTCAATCCGACGTCAGTACTTCACAGCCCCATTGGAGGAGTATCCCGTGTTTCAAAAATGCCTGATCGTCGCAGCGCTGCTACTCGCCCCGGCATGGACATTCTGCCAGGTGGTGCCGGCAGCCCGCGGTGGCGCACCCCCACTCCAAGTTGGTGGATATTTCTCTTATTTCAATACCGACTACGCTTCGAATCACATGACCGGTTTCGGTGCGTATCTCGATTGGTCCCCTTACCATAACTTCGGTATTGAGGCCGAGGGCCGCTGGCTGCTGTGGAATGCGCCACATGACTTCAGGCAATACACATACCTGGCCGGACCCCGCTACGGATTTCGCCGCGGGCATCGTGTGCAGCCCTACGCAAAATTCCTGCTCGGCGGCGGTGTAATTGACTTCCCCTATCAGCTTGCATACGGCCGCTACTTTGCCATGGCACCGGGCGGAGGAGTCGATATCCGTGTCAATCGTCATTGGCGAGTTCGCGGAGACTATGAGTACCAGATCTGGCCCAGCGCTCCTGACATTCCCGGCATTTCGAGTCCCACGCTGAAGCCGAATGGTGTAAGCGTAGGGCTTGCCTATCGCTTCTTCTAGGATCGCGAACGCAACGACCATCCACGATGGCGCTATCCTGAATCCAACGAGCATAGTGGGGGCGAAACAGCATTGGTTGAAAAAAACCTCGTTGAGGGCAGTGCACAGAATCCGCTACCGGCGGATATCAGATCTGTAGTTGCGCGCTCACTTCTCTCCAGATTGACCACCGAGTGCAAAGCTTATTGCATTCTGACTGGCTACGAGCAATTCCCCGATTCCTTCGACTCTGACATCGACTTCATGGTCGACAAGAACGACTTCGAGCGCATGCCGCGGATCATGGATACGATCGCGGATGACACCGGCACGCAGCTGTTACAGTCCGTCCCGCACGAGATTACGGCGCGCGCATTTCTGCTGGTCTCGCAATCGGGACACGAGCTGACACTGGTTCAGCCTGACTCCACCAGCGACTACCATCACTTTGGACGGCTATGGCTGCGAGCGGATGAGATGTTGGCAAGCCGTCGCTGGCATCCCAATGGATTCTGGATCCTTGGCGCAGCCCACGAATTCATCTACTACCTGATCAAGCGACTGAACAAGCGGGACTTCACCGCGCAGCACGGCGCAAGGCTGCATGGGCTGTACACAGAAGATCCAGCGACCAGTGATCAGTTGCTGGCCCACTTCTGGAGCGGCTCTCGAAGACAGGCGCTGATTCGTATGGCGGCTTCAGGCGATTGGACTGAGATGTTCAGTGGTCTCGACGCATTCCGCAGCGAGCTGATGAAGCACGATGACGAATCGCTGGCGCAAAAGATAACTGCAGGCGGAGAACGGATCCATCACTTCTTCGATCGAGTTATGCATCCAACCGGCGGGTGGATCGCATTCATGGGCCCGGATGGTTGCGGGAAATCTTCGGTGATCGAGACAATCGCCAAGACCTTTGCTCCTGCCTTTCGCAACGTCGACCGCTATCACATGCAGCCGAAGATTCTCAGGAAGGGCGGCGCGAGCACGGGAACAGTCACAGATCCCCATGGACTGCCCCCTCGTGGTCTGCTGGCTTCCATCGCCAAGATCTTCTACTTGCTGACGGATTACACGCTTGGCTATCTGCTCCGCATTCGGCCGTCGATGATCCGCACTGGCCTGGTGATATTCGATCGCTACATCTACGACCTGCTGGTGGATAGCAAGCGTGTACGCTACGGCGGGCCCGACTGGCTGCTGAAGCTCGCTGCGCGCCTGGTTCCCGCGCCGGAACTCGTGATCCTGCTGGATGCTCCGCCCGAGGTGCTGTGGTCCCGCAAACAGGAAGTGGCATTTGAGGAGGTGGCTCGCCAGCAACAGGCTTATTTGCAATTAGCGCGACGACTTCCATCCGCCATCGTCATCGATGCCGCGCAACCTCTCGCGGACGTTTTGCACGACGTGACTGAAGCTGTGATTTTGCACTTTGCGCATCGCACCTCTGCTCGTCTTGGGCTCCGGTGACGCGTCACATCTCAGGCAAAAGCTGCACTAGATTAGGATTGTAAAAAGGGGTCAGATTATTCCAGCGGATACCGTAACCACATCAGGCATTCTCGAAACTGCATTTCCGCCCGCAACCGGGAAGCTATTGGCGGCAACCCGTGACGAGGTCGCCACCGTCATTCCCCAGGAAGGCGAGCCACGCTGGATTCTTCTCGGAGATCCCAGGAAAGCTCTCCCTGTGCTCAACAGCTGGCGTCCGTTCTACGTAAAGTCGCGAGCCAAATGGAGCGTCATTCTGGCAGCGACTTCGATGAACGCGCTCTCCCGCCTTCCCGGCGTAACCAAAGAGAACGCCACCATTGATCCGTCATACTGGCGGCAACACATCGCCGGCTATTCTGAGAATTGGGTGCCCGTCGTCCATGTGGGGCACTCCTCGTATACGCGCAAGGCCATCCTGTTTTTTATCGACGAAAATGCTGCGGTAAAAGTAGTGGCCAAAGTTCCACTCACATCCGGCGCACTCGGTGCGATCCTCAATGAGGCTGCGGTTCTTCGACGGATGGCTGCTTTGGACGACCTGCCCCACATAATGTTTGAGGATGCCGAGCGAGGTATTACTGCGCAGTCGTGGCTCGAAGGAAAACCAATTGCCCGGCGGCTCACCGATCAGCACATCGATCTTCTCAGCAAGCTGGCGAATGAGGGCAGGACCACCCGCCTGACGGATTATCGAGGCGCAATTGCAGCTAGCCTCGACGAGCTTGACATGCCCTTCGACCGTTCACTGCTTGTACACACTCTCGATCTGCTGGACTACGACGAAGAGCTGCCTGAGTTCGTAGAACATCGCGACTTTGCGCCCTGGAACCTGAAGCTGCTTCCAGGTGGACATCTGACACTCCTCGATTGGGAGTGGGCGGTGGAGTCAAGCCTGCCGTGGCAGGACATCTGCCGCTACTTCTACATTCAGGATGTCTACTTCAGCGGTTCAGGAAAAGTCTGGGAGCTGCTCACATCCAATCCGCTGGCCCAACAATATCGGCGGCGATTTGATATTCCAGAGGCAGCACTCCCAGGCCTGACGATGTACTACCTGCTGCGGGTCCTATGCATGGACTGGAAGAACACGGACATGCTTCTGGCTGAGTACACGATGAAGCAGATCAAGGCACTCTACGAGGCGCATCGCCCGGTTCAGGTTTCGGTGTAAGCCAGACTGTGCACCGAAATTCGGAGCCGAAATCTCAATCTCGACAAAGGCGGTCAAGCACCCATCTATACGCGGAAATGCTGCATCCAAGCTGCCGCAGTGGGACCTTCCGCTAACTACTATCGAATCATCTAACCACGCACGAATTTGTTGACATCAAGAATAGTGGATGGTACGAATTTCATTATGAGAGATCTTTCCCTCCCTACCCGGGCGCTCAAAGATTACATTCAAAGTCATTCCATTCCGCTGGATTGCAAGGTTCTTGCAATTGGCGCCGGCGATGACGATGCGGCAATCATGCGTGATGCAGGCCTCACGAATGTGACGCTCTCAAACGTGCACACCCAGGCCCTGAATCTCAACGCCGAAGATATCGACATGCCGGACGACAGCTTTGATATGGTGTTCGCTCATGCCACGCTACATCATTGCCGCTCCCCGTATAAAGCGCTGTATGAGATGCTCCGTGTGGCTCGTTCCTGGGTTGTCTTCTTCGAACCGAACGACTCCTTTGCGGCCCGCATGTCGGTGAAGATGGGTCTCAAGCACGCGTACGAAATTATCGCTGTAGTCGACAATAGCTTCGATCACGGCGGCGTGATGAACACGGATGTGCCGAATTTCATTCATCGCTGGACCCCCCAGGAATTGAGAAAGACGGCTCTCTGCGCATTTCCTGAGCGACAAATGGAGATCTACGCCCTGCCCTATTGGGACTTCAATCTGACGGAGCGGGAACTTGACATCTCCGATTCAGGCTGGAGAAATGTGGCACGAAATCTGCAAAAGCTTCGCGGGCTCCTGAACCTGCCGTTGCTTCGTACCCAGGGCAATCACTTCTTCGGCGCTGTCGCCAAACTCGGCTACCAGCCATGGATAGTCGACGGCCGCTATGACCAGAGCTACCCTGCAGCCGCGAATGCGGCTAAAAACAAGCGGCAACCCGCCGCCTGATCAAGCGCTGACCAGCCATAGACATGGCCGTTCGGCGTGCATTGTGAAATGACCAACCCGGGCTTTGTACGTTCTTGTTGAGAGTTGCCGGTCTTGTCGTCTTTCGCAGTTCTTCTGCCTAAATAGGGGCCAAACACAGAGCGACGACGTTCGCCGGCGGCGTATTGTCGATCCTCGCTCTGGCTGTTGAGTAGTTCCTGTCAAAATTTGTAGGGTTGAGCAATTGTGACGTAGGTCACTTTAGTAACGTTACTTCGGGAATTATTATGGCGTGTTGGGGCGAAGTATGGCACGATAGTAACTAACCTAACACCAAAGTGTGGTTCCCCTTTCTCATGCGGCGCGAGAGAATGCCGATGTAGTCATGAGTAAGAGGTTTAACTGGATGAGTTCATTATCAATAGAACCAGGACCGGTTCCATGCAGTTCGACTATGATCTCTGAAACGGACGACATCAGTACTTCCGTTTCCTTTGACGCCTCGGCGTCTTCTCCTGCCGGCATTACCAATACTTTCAGTGTGTTAAGGGCTATTTCGCTGACGTCTCTCATTGGTGCAGCGACATGGTTTTGCTTGTGGAGAATTGCGGTAGGCTACTGGGGCAGGCACTAGGCTTTAAATCTGCATCTTGCAGCCAAAATATGCTGGACACCCGGATCTCGGGTGTTAGGATATTCCTCAATTCAAAAGAGATTTGTCGCATGATTGGTTCGCTATTGTCTTGTATTTCCCGGAGAACGGTGTTTACCAAGTAGACAATATGAGGTTGGTTTACTGGTAATGTTCGTGGCATCGAGCAACTCGTCCGGAAGTGCACCTGAATTTAGGGGTGGCTATCCGGTAGACCCAGCAGAATGGAAACCCTCCCAGCTGCAGCAGGTCACGAAAGTTAGCGTCGATACCCAGGGATGTTGAACAAATTTTGAACCTCCCCCGAGGGCTGTATGAATTGCAAGCATTTCTTTCTTTTTGTTTTACTCGCAGGCCTGTCCGTCCAAGGCACCTACATGTTCGCCCAGGCGAATGTGACCGAAAATCAGACCACCTACCTTTATGTAGATGCAACTTCCGGCTCAGATGTTAACCCGGGCACCCAGGCCAAACCGCTTAAGACTATTCAAGCGGCAGCCACTCTGGCACAAGCAAACAACGTGAAGTCCATAGGCACGAAAGTCCTTATAAACCCCGGCATATATAGAGAATTCGTAAATATTCAGGGCAGTTACAAGCAGACAACAGCTCCCATGACGTTCGAAGCATCCCAGACTGGCACCGCGGTTATCGCGGCTTCGGATGTTCTGACAAATTGGAACCCGAACGCAAGCAACCCGGCTATCTACGATCACTCCTGGACCTACAATTTCGGAACCTGCGCTGTGCCCTCAGGCTGGCCCGCTACCTTTGCGCCGATCGTCCTGCGGACCGAGATGATCTTCGTCAACAACATCCCGCTTACCCAGGTGATGTCGTTTGCTGAGATGCGCTCCGGGACCTTCTTCATCGATGAGAGCGCGGATGTGGTTCATATCTGGCCCTCCTCCGTTACGAACATGAGCTGGGCCCTCGTTGAGGCGGCAGTCCGGCCGCAAACCCTCGCCGTGGGTGGCCGCACTAACATCGTCTTCCGCGGCCTCGTCTTCGAGCATGCGGCAAGCTGCATTAACATGCATGGCGCGACCGTCTCCAGCAGCACAAATGTGCTCTTCGACAAGGTACAGGCGCTATGGAACAACTGGGGCGGACTGGGCATCAGCTATAGCAACCAGATCACGGTGCAAAACTCGGTTGGCAGCCACAACGGCGGCGTAGGAATTGCCGGTATGTCGGACCGCAATGCCCTCTACAACTTCAACGAGAGCGACTACAACAACTGGCGCGGCGCGATGGGCGCGCTTTATGACTGGGGCATGGGCGGCACTAAGCTCATGCTGATGCATAACGCCACAGTGACAAACCAGTATTCCTATCGCAATCAAGCCCAGGGACTGTGGTTCGATACCGACAATAAGAACATCACGATCACCAACGCCACGCTGTCGGAAAACGTCCTCGCGAATCTCCAATTGGAGGCAGACGAGGGGCCGATTATGCTCAGCGGCAGCAGATTGTGCTACGGCGGGGCGGGCGTTAATGTGATCAATACCGTTGGGCTAACGGCAGTCAACAATGCCTTCTACAACAACGGAGGCACGTACAAGTGGCAGGGAGAGTTTTTCCTCGCCGGCAAATCCGGCGGACGCCAGATTAATGATTGGGAAACTGGGCAGGCCTATAGTCTGTACACCTCGAATACAACGCTTAACAACAACACCTTTCAGGATGCCGGTGCTGGCCAGTTTACCTTTGCGACGTTCCTGTCGGGGAATGACTGGACGGCATTCGCCAGCACACTCTCGTCAAACAACAACCACTGGTACGATCCAAACACCGCGACGTCTTTCAAGATACCGAATGGCAAGCTGGTTAACCTGGCAGGATGGCAGTCCAACACCAGCGAGGATCTTGCTTCCAACTGGGCACAATCAACCGCAGCTGCCAGCTCGTGCGCGGTGCCAACCCCTTCGTTCACAGACTTCAGCGTGAATGCCGACAATATGACCTACAAGATGACGGCGGGCAGCACGCTCATCACCCTGAGAGTGAACTCCTTCTCGTACGGGCTCGTCTCCTTGAGGGCTTCAGGTCTGCCGTCGGGCGTCACCGCAAACTTTTCTACACCGAACCTGATTAGCGGTATGGCTACTCTCACGCTGGCTGCATCAAAGACGGCGACCGCACAAACCGTGCCCATCACCATCTTTGCCAATAGCGGAAGCAGGGTGCACAGCATTACCGTGATGGTGACGGTGGTGCCCGGCACCACCAGCGCGGCAGTGTCGAGTCCAACCAACCTCACTGCTGTTTATAAGTAGCTCACGTAAACAACATGGAGGGGCTCGCGGGTTCCATCCTGCGAGCCCTTTCTGTTGAACTCACGAATCTGCAAAACGCGATTCGATATCCCGGTCGATCATTCTCGCGCGCTCAATGATATTCTCAGGCCAATGACCGTGCTCGACTTCCCAGCAAAGACTGAGAAACTCTGCGCCTTCTCCACTCTGCGTCTCGACGGAAATCCCAAGCTATGAAAGTTCTTCTGTCGGCCTATGCCTGCGAACCCGATAAGGGTTCTGAACCCGGGGTGGGATGGAACTGGGCAAGAGCCTTGGTGAAGCTCGGCTACGCGGTGCACCTGATAACGCGAGGCAACAATCAACCGTCCATTGACGTTGCGCTGGCTATCGAGAAGATTCCTCTCGCAGTCTCGTACTACGATTTGCCCGCGTGGGCACGGCGGTGGAAGAAGTGGCCGGGCGGAATCTATCTGTACTATCTGCTGTGGCAGATCGGTGCGTATCGCCTCGCCAGAAATTTGCACGCGACAGAAAAGTTCGATCGCGTCCAGCACAGCACCTTTGCATCCTTTCGTCAGCCCTCCTTCATGGGCGGCCTGGGAATTCCGTTCATATTTGGACCGGTGGGAGGCGGAGAACCAATGCCCTCCAGTTTTCGCCGGGGAGTACCATTTGTAGCGCGCATTATTGAACGATTGAGAGATATGGGGGGCAGCCTCACGTCCTTCGATCCGATGATGTTGCACACGTTTTCCAGCGCTACCCTCATTGCTTGCACAACCACAGATACGCTGGCGAAGATTCCAAGGCGCTTTCACGAGAAGTGCATTGTGCAACAGGCCATCGGGATCAATGACAGCGAGATCTGTCCTCCCCCGGAACTGACCGTTCAAGCGCCGCGGTTTCTGTACATCGGGCGATTGCTGTACTGGAAGGGCATCCATCTCGCGCTACGCGCATTGGCCGAGGTTCGCTTGACTGTGCCGACAGCGTCGATGATGATCATCGGCGACGGAAGCGATCGCGAGTGGCTCAAAGGGATTGCGACACAAGCCGGCGTCGCCGATGCAGTCGAATGGGTTGCCGCTCTGCCCCACGAAGAGATCCTGCGACAATACCGCGGCAAGGCTGCGTTTGTATTTCCCAGCCTGCATGACTCCGGGGGCATGGTGGTGTTGGAAGCGCTGGCATCAGGGCTGCCGGTAGTCTGCCTGAACTTAGGAGGACCGGGAGTGCTTGTTAATCGCTCTTGCGGACTGGTGATCGAAGCGCGCCAGCACGACGAGGCATCCGTCGTAAAGTCGTTAGCGAGCGCCATGACGTTGCTCGCCACCAATCCAGCTCTGCGGGCACGCCTGGCGGCAAACACAACTTCGCGTGCTCGTGAGCTTACATGGGATCGTGTGGCCGAGACGGTCCATTCCTCTTCCCTGCTAGGCGTGGAGCGCGAATAGAAATGCGGCTCGACGCGCCGTGAGCATTGTTGGAAATGGAAGTCACTCCCGACAACGCCGAGCACAGTGGCGACTCGTCTAAGGTACGGTTGCGCTCGCCTGGTTGGAAGGCTCGCTTTCCTGTCCCAGAAGATCGACACTGGTCACCACGTACGAGTAGGTCAACCCACTCTGGATATCGGTGTCTGAGTAGTCGACCTGGCTATTTACTGACGCGTTCACCAGCTCAAACGCAGTGCCTCCGATCGATCTGTAGATGTTGTAGCCAACTACAGGATCGGGTGAACTGACCGGTGCATTCCAGGTCAATGCGATCCCATGCTGGACAGCCGCACCGGTGCCGCTCAGGTTCACAACTGTCGTGGTACCCGTCGAGGAGTTGCTGTTGATGGTCAACTGCCCCGTGGACCCGCCAGTTGCAGTTGGATTGAATTCAACCTGAAGCGTGACAGCGAGATTGGGATTCAGTGTGACCGGGAAGCTAGCTCCGGAAACGGTGAAGCCTGTACCCGCGATGGTGATCGAATTAACCGTAACCGGCGCTGTGCCTGTCGATGTCAGCGTGACGTTTTGTGTGAGCGGACTGCCAAGCGTCACCGATCCGAAGCTAATGGCCCCGGGAGATACCGAAAGTTGCGGACTGGGAGCAGCTGTGCCTGTACCGCTGAGGGTGACTACCGACACGGGATTGCCCGAGGAGCTGCTGCTGACCGTAAGCTGCCCGGTCGCTGCGCCCGCAGACTGCGGATCGAACTGTATCTGCAGAGTGACCTGCTGATTTGGCGTCAGTGCCATCGGGAAGTTTCCGCCCGAGACTGAGAAGCCAACGCCGCTGATCACCGCCGACGTGATTGTTACCGGCGCAGTACCCGTCGATGTCAACGTGACGCTCTGCGTCGTCGAGGTTCCAATCGTCACCGAGCTGAAGCTGATTGATCCCGGCGAGACTGCCAGCTGAGGATTCGGCGCAGCGGCACCGGTGGCACTCAACGATACCAGGGCTACAGGGCCAGCGGAAGAATTGCTGTTCACCGTGAGTTGCCCTGCCGCCGAACCGGTCGCATTCGGATCGAATTGCACTTGCAGCGTTACCTGTTGATTCGGATTCAACGTCAGTGGGAAGTTGCCGCCGGAGACGGTGAATCCCTTGCCGCTGATGCTGACCGAACTGATGGTAACCGCGGCCGTGCCGGTCGACGTAATCGTGACGCCTTGAGTTACGGGGCTTCCAACAGTCACTGAGCCAAAGCTTACTGCTCCCGGCGATACAGCGAGTTGCGGAGTCGGGCTGGCGACGCCATTCCCGCTCAATACAATTGTCGCGGGACCTGTAGAGGAGTCGCTGGTGACGACGATCTGGCCTGTGACCGCGCCCGTCGCCGTGGGATCGAATTCCACCGGAATCGCGATCTGCTGGTTTGGAGTGAGCGTGATTGGGAAACTACCGCCGGCAATCGAGAAGCCGGCTCCCGCAAGGTTCACAGACGTGATCGTAACCGCGGAGGTACCAGTCGAAACGAGCGCCACCGACTGGCTGGTAGGACTGCCTAAGGTCACATCTCCGAAGCTCAGCGCGCCCGGCCGAACAGAGAGTTCAGGACTCCCTGATGGAGGTGGGGGAGTCGCGGAAGTACCTACACCGGTCAGATTGACCGTGGTCGTGGGCGATGCAACCGAGTTGCTGCTGACTACGATCTGGCCGGCAGCGTTACCTGCGCTCCCAGGAGCGAACTCCACCTGCAGAGCAAGCTGCTCTCCCGGTACCAGGGTCGTCGGGAACGAGCCTCCCGACAACGAGAACCCGCCGCCCGAAATAGCAACCGAATTCACCACAACTGACTCGGTACCTGTCGAGATCAAAGTCAGGGTCTGTGTACCTGTCGTGCCCGCTGCCACAGAGCCGAAATCGATCCCGATCGGATTTACAGACAACTGGGGAATACTGCTGACTGCTCCGCTGCCGGAGAGGGCTACCATCGCAACAGCATTCGAACCCGAGTTGCTGTCAATTTCAATCTGGCCGGTTGCATCGCCACCGGACATAGGTGAGAAGAGAACCTGCAGACTCACAGAAGCATTCGGATCAAGCGACATGGGGAAACTGCCGCCGGTGACGGTAAAGGAGGCTCCCGTTGGCGTCAATGCGGTGATGTTAAGGGGTATCGAACCGGTGTTGGTTAGTACCAGTGGCTGCGAGACGCTGTTGCCCACAGCGACAGAGCCAAACGCGAGACTGGTAGACGAAATGGAGATCTGCGGAATGTTGTCCGAAGTGCCGCTGCCGCTGACCGGGATCGCCCCAATGTCATTTACTGCCGTGCTTTGAATCGTCAGATTGGCCTTGTAGGGCGCCGGAGACTTCGGTTTGAAGTCGACTTTGAACGTGTACGTTTGGAATGGTCCAAGATTGACAGGCGGGTTATCCGCCGATGAGACGGAGAAGGACTGATCGTCAATCTTCACGCCTGAGATAGTCAGCGGCGAGGTGCCGGGATTCACGACGGTAACACTCGTGCTCACCGATGTGCCGACGGCAACAGTTCCAAACGAGAGATTTGCAGGCGTAATTCTTATCTGTGCGCCGCCTGTGGCCGAGGTGCCATTCAGGTGGAATCCGCAGCCTGTCATTGCTGCGAGCGAAGCGAGAGTGACGAAGAGAAAGAGAACGGTATGAAGACTGCGGGCGTTCGATGCAGAGCGCTGCGTTGCTGTCTTTTGGGACGATCGGCGGAGGCCAGGAGAGGCGTTCGCTGGAATATGCAAGCTGGAGTCGGGAGTCGAGCATTCGCCGGCCAACGGCGCACTTAAAAAGAAAGATATACGTGGCTCAAACACCAGACTCACCTCTTCGAACAGAGAATCGGCACAAACATCAAAGGCAGTGAGTAAGAAAGCACATCAATCGGAACTTTCGGTTACGGCGTAACCCGTTACTCAATTCGAACAAGCGGGCCGCGGAGTATATCCCCCGCTGGCAAGCTCATCGGCACGGCATGATGCTTGATTCCTGTATTAAGTGACATCGGTGGGGTTCGGCTGTTGCACTAGATCTAACTGCCTGTACCCACTGTTTCGCTTTGCTGCCTAGTGCTACAGCAACAGGTTCCCATTTCAGGAAGGGTTGGGTAATTACACTCGCTGGTTACCAGGGCCCCCGCAAGTTGTAGTGCCTGTATGCCCATTAGGGTGAGGAGGGAGGGTCACGCTGAAGGCGCCCTTGTCTGCGAAATCGCGCACACGAGCGCGTGCGCGCATTGAGGTCGCGCTATCCGACCTCAGATATGTTGATTTGTCGCAGGCTTCAGCCGCGGCGTTGCAGGGCGGCAAACCGGGAAGAACTTCTTAGCTCCAGAGTCAGTTGCGCTTGAACTATGCCGGAACTTTGCGCTGGCACAGGTCTATGTGCTCGAAGACTGAGCCTACTTATATACCGAGAAGCCTGCGGTTCTGCTCGACGTCAGTCGCCGCACCTGCAAAATCATCGAAGGCTCGATCCGTCACTCGAATCAAGTGCTGAACTATATATGCAGCACCCTCTCGGGCTCCGTCCTCGCCGTTCTTGATGCAGTCTTCCCACTCCAGCACCGCCCACCCCGGATAGTTGTACTGGGCTAGCTTGCTGAAGATTGCACCGAAATCCACCTGGCCGTCCCCGAGCGAACGGAATCGCCCGGGACGATCGATCCAGTCCTGATAACCGGCATATACGCCAGACTTACCGTTGGGACGAAACTCCGCATCCTTCACATGAAACGCGCGTATGTATTCGTGGTAATGATCGATGAACGTGAGGTAGTCCAGCTGTTGAAGAACCATGTGGCTGGGATCGAAGAGAATCCGGCATCGCGAATGGTTGTTCACGGCAGCCAGAAAGCGCTCGAAGGTTGTGCCGTCGTGCAAATCTTCGCCCGGATGCAATTCGTAACAGACATCGACTCCGGCATCCTCAAATGCATCGAGAATCGGGACCCATCGCTTAGCCAGTTCCTTGAAAGCTTCTTCTATCAGTCCTGCAGGCCGCTGGGGCCAGGGATAGAAGTACGGCCATGCCAGTGCCCCGGAGAAAGATGCGTGCGCCGTGAGTCCAAGATTTTTACTCGCGCGCGCGGCTAACTTCATCTGCTCCGTTGCCCACTCTCGCCGCGCAGGTTCATTGTCGTGAACGCTCGCCGGAGCAAATCCGTCGAAGAGGGCGTTATATGCGGGATGGACTGCAATCAACTGGCCCTGCAGATGAGTGGACAACTCCGAAATGTCGAGACCGTGCTCTTTGAGCGTTCCACGAATCTCGTCGCAGTAGTTCAAACTCGCAGCGGCTTTCGCCAAATCAAAGAGTCGGGGATCGGTGGTTGGCAACTGTACAGCCTTAAAACCGAGGCCCGCTGCCCAACGTGCAATGCCCTCCAGGGTATTGAACGGCGCACTGTCTCCCGCGAACTGCGCCAGAAAGATACCGGGACCCTTAATCGTCTTCATGCTGTCCTCTTAATGCCAAGGCTATGCTGCCAGTCCAAAAAGCGAAGCTAGACGCCCGTGCTGGATACGCTAACGGCGGAAGCCTCCTCCGCCACCTCGCCCGCCCCAGCCGCCACCACCCCAACTGCGGCCGCCGCCTCCCCAGCCACCTCGGCTGAAAGCTCCGCCACCGCGGTTGAACTGGTCGCTTTGCGCCGCGCCACCTGAGCGGCTTTGCCGTTCTTGATCGAGACTCTGTGAAGAGAATCCGCTCGACGATCGATCCTGATCCGCACTCTGCGCGTGCTGCTGTGCTTGCTGCGTATTCACGCTATTCCACGAGCTGGTGCTGTTGTCGTATTTCTGCCAGCCTGAGCCCGTATTGGAATACACATTTCCGTCGTGACCAGCATACATGTCACCGCTCGCGGTCTTGCCTGTAGCCGTGTTTCCATACGCGGTTGAAGAGCCGTAGGCCTTGCCGCCCTGTGAGCCCTGCGCAGAAGCTACAGTTCCATTTGCAGTTGAGTAGTGCTGTGTATACGCCGACTTGTTGCCCTGCGAAACGTAGCTTTGACCCCACTGCGCCGTCGGACTCGACCCTTGGTGCGTTGCGGCATATGTGCCCGTGTACGGGTTGTAAGCCTGCCCGGCGCTCTGTCTCCCATATGGGGTGGAGACCGAGGCGCCACTCTTGTAAGTCCCGGTATACGGATTGTAGGATGCCGCCCGCGTCGCTGATCCACCATAAGCGCCATAGACGGTTTGTGAGACGCCGTAGGAGCCGTTGCGAGCGTTGTAATATCCCGTGGCACCATATGCACCATACGCGCCGTAGCAGGAAGCGTAGGGATAGTACATCGGGTAGCCGCCAATCGGGTAGCCGATATACGGCGGATAGTACCAGCCGCTCCCACTTGCTACGACCGCACCAACTGCCGCACCCATGACGAACGCTCCGAGATAGCCAGCTGTATAACTGGCCTGAACATTGCCATCAGAAACTGTCGTCTGGGTCACGTAAGTTACGTTGTACATTGGCGAGCTTGGCGGGATCGTGTAGATCACCTGAGGCACCGACCCTGCCGTCGTCCATGGTCCCTGCGCCGACGCGGAGGTGAACCATACGCCCTGCAGGCAAAGGTAGTAAGCACTCCCAACCTGGATCACCTTGTCCGGCGTGTTGGTTGCATACAGCAACGTTGTTCCTGTGATGGGTGCAAACTGCGGCGAGCCGGTGTACGTAACATGCGCCTGGGCCGCTGCTGTCGCGGGGTTCAGCACCATCGTTGTTGGGATCTGAGAAATCAACACTGCGTCCTTCGCCTCAGATGTCCCGGGAACGGACGCTAACACCGCACCCGCTGGACTGGAGGGAGGGATGTTGGCGAAGTCAGCAGGAAGATTCAACGTGGCAAACGTCCATGGGCCCGCCAGGCTCTGCGAACTGAACCAGCGCCCTGCGACGAGATAGTAAAAAGCCTGTGTCGGTCCATACATGAAGACCGGGCTATCAGTATTGTTGGCGTAAAGCAGCTGCGTTCCTTCTATCTGGCTGTACGTGGGCTGGCCGTCGAAGAGAATTACTTCGGCAGGAACGGTGCTGTAATAAACAGTCGGCACTACCGCGTTAGCCACCTGCGGCGGTGGAACTGCGCTCTTGACCACGGCAAATCTGCCCGAGTCGGGGATCTTCTTAAAGGTCCGCGGAAGGTCCTTCACTTGCGCCCAAGGCCCGTGCAAATCGGCGGCACTCAGCCAGATGTTGTTCACCAGCAGGTAATACTTCGAACTCGACTTTTCCTTAAAGAGTGGCCATTGCGTGTTTACGACGGACTGCAGGCTGGTATCAGCAACGTCAGACAGCACGGGCTCGCCATCCACACCCAGCAGAATTCCCGGCTTGTAGCCCACGAAAATGAAGGGCGGGTCGTTGTTCAAATCGACCGTCGCAACGTGATCCGGTTTCGGAGTGGCAGAGACAATGCGCTCAAGCGAGACATTGAACGTCGACGGCAAAGACGATCGGATGAGTTGATCCATCTGCGCAGTCTTTGCCGGATCGAGCGATGGAAAGTATGTATTCAAAACTTTAATGTTGTAGATGAAAACCATGTGGGTGTCGCTATCGACAGCTGTGGTCCCCTCAAAGGAAGCGGCACCCACGACTGGCTTGCCGCCCGTGGGAGTCAATTGAAAGGCCTGCCGCCACGTCAGATCAGTGAAGGCGGTCCATTGGTCTACTTGCGGCTGATACACACTCAGCGTCCCGCCGGCCTTGACGATCTTGCGGGGCCACCCAGGATCCTGGGCCCAGACCGCTGCGGACAGCGAGAAAATCAGCACTGTGATCGTAAGCAGATTACGTAAGAGTCTCATAGCCTCAGCTCCAGAGAATTATGGGAGAAGCGGAATACCGCGTGCGTATATTCCTACCAGACACCTGCGGAGTTCGCCTGTTAAATTTACCGATTTCGAGTTGTGAGTCACGCGCTAATTCGACGCCCGCTCTTTCTCAACGCGAGAAATAATCTCCTTCATGTCGGGATCGATGTGAGCCCAGAACTTCTGTAGCCCCTTGCAAAGATAGTTGAGGCCCGCTTCGCCCGAAGGCGTGCGGATCAAGCGGTTCTTGGGACACTCGCCGTTGCAGGCAAATAAATACTTGCAGTCTTTGCAGTATTGCGGAAGAGTGGAACTCTTGGCGAAGCCGAACCGCTTCTGCTCATCTGAGAACACCATCCGCGAACTGGAGACCTGCTGGATATTTCCCAGCTTGTAGGTCGGATAAACGTAGTGATCGCACGAGTACAAGCTGCCGTCGTGTTCAAGCGCCACACCTTTGCCGCAGAAGTCGTGATAGATGCACAACTGTGACGGCATCCCCATCCACTGCGCGACCGCCGTTTCAAAAAGGTTGACGAAAACCTTGCCATAGTCGCGGCTATACCAGCGATCCCATATGGACGATAGAAACGCACCCCAGTCCTCGGGATCCACTGACCAATCCGTGACCGCGGAATCCGGAGTTCCCGGACGGGCCGCGGGCGTGTCATATACAGGCAATGTTGCCGCATCCCATTGCTGCGGCGCCACATTGCGAAAGACCTTCGGCTCCACGCAGGGAATGAACTGCATCTGGCGCGGTTCCACTTCATTGCGCAGAAACTTGTAGACGTCCCGTGGGCGCTTTGCGTTGACGCGATTCACAACTGTCAGAGAATTGAATGGGACGCTGTATCGATGAAGTAGTTGGCTCGCCGCGAAGACTTTTTTGAAGGTCGGTTTGCCATCCTTGGCAATCCGGAACTCGTCGTGCAATTCCTCCGGCCCATCGATGCTAAGACCCACCAGGAACTTATGCTCATGCAGAAACTTCGCCCAATCTTCATTCAACAGGGTTCCATTGGTCTGCAGATCGTTCTCTATTGTCTGGTTTGGGCGCTTGTATTTCTTTTCCAGTTCAATGACCTTCTCGAAAAATCCGAGCCCCAGCAGTGTTGGCTCGCCGCCTTGCCACGAAAACACAACCTCCGTGCCGTCCTGTCCCTCAATGTACTGGCGAATGTGTGTCTCGAGAATCTCGTCGGAGATCCGGAACTTGCTCTCGCTTCCCAGCAGCTCCTGCTTGTGCAGGTAGTAGCAATACGTGCAGTCCAGATTGCAAATCGATCCGGTGGGCTTCACCATCGCGTGATACCTGCGCTTTGCGCCCGGCTGCGCGGGGAACGGCGACATCGAAGTTAATGGAGTGTTGGTCATTGCTTATCCTTATGTTTGTCTTTGCGAAGTATTCCGAAAATCTCCGGCGCAAACTCACCTATGAAGTTTATTCCCATACCGACCGGAATCTGTGTGATGGCTGCCTGGTAACCCTTCACTTGCCAGTTCGGATTTCCTGGTTGCCATGTTGTGGACGTTACGCTTCCCGTAAACGCACCCAGGTAGGTGAAGATCTGTGGGCGGAGCGAGGTTTCTGTTCGGTCGTAGGTGACAAAATTCCTGACAACGGCATGGCGAGTGCGCGGCCAGAATCCGCTGCAGCGACAACGGTCATAGCGTGGTTCCCAGCCCATGACGCCGTCCCCTAACGAGATCACAGAATTCTGAATGACGAACTCCGCCTCGCGGGTTCCCAAACGTTTCGCAAAACCTTCGAAGCCGTCTCCCCACTGGGGATAGGTATCACGCACCTGGTCATGCAGCGCAAAGAAGGTGGTCTTGACGTAGATTCCCCATGTCACATAGGTCTGACGCACGTAGAGCTTCACGCGCTGATGTCCATTGAGTGATTCCAGCGGCACATCCTTGGGAACATAGGAACCATACAGCCAATTCACGTTGAGTTGTTTATCGGTCTGGGGACTCGGATTGTCCGGCATTTGCTGTTGAGCGTAACTCGATACGACGAAAAGTAGCAGCTGCAATCCGAGGCCAAACGCCCGGACTTTCCCAAACAAGCGGTGACGACGCGACACCACACGCGCGGAGTCAGAACACTTCCACGACAGCATGAATGAAGTTCTTTGGCCGATTGCCAGCATGTTCAATCCTGATGTTCAGACTCCCAATGCCTACGTCACTAAGGCATTTTCGGCTTGGAGTATGTCCAGCTGTATGAACCACCGAAGACGAAGGTGCGTCCCAACGGGTGGGCATAGGCACTGAGCTCGTTGTAGTACTTGAAGAAGCCCAGTAACCCGTGCTTCAGGTCGACGTAGTTCGCCTGCATGCCGATCGAGTAAACGGAATAGTACGGGTTATGAGCGGTCAGGCCCTGGTTCGCGGTCAGCTGCCACTGATCGTAGCCAACCACTCCCAGTTGCGCCACCTTGGTGATCTGCTTGTTCAGCGGCAGAGCCTGGCCCAGTCCCCACTCCATAGTCAGGGCCTGGCCCGGCGTGATGTTGATGCCGTGCTTCTTGCCGTGCTGCTCCCAATCCAGAAAAACGTTTGCACTCGTGCCCTTGTTCTTGGTGATGTATCCAGTGACTCCAGTGTTCAGGTGGTTGCCCCAATAGCCTGAGCCGACATTATCCGAGGCTCCCGGCGTAAAGCGGCCCGTCGGCGCCACGAACGCATACCCTGCGGTGACGTCGGCACGGCTTAAGTGCCAGCCCATTTGCAGCGGTTCCACCCACATATCCGCAATCCCTGCGCCACCGCCACCGCCGCTCAGATTGGTCCCTGTGATGTCAGCGACCAGCGACCCATTGGCGAAGGACACGGCAACATACGGCGCGAAATTGCCCCCTAGAACCTTCACGTCTGGCACAAGCATGATGATGTTCTCATCCACCCAGAACTCGTACGTGTCGGTTATATCGGGTATGCTGTGGCCGTTGCGGTCATTCAACGTGTTGGCCGAATAGTTGAACGCCATGTTCATGTACGTGACGCCCGGGTCGGGAATCACACCGGCATTCAACCCATATTGTCCCTGCAGGTATTGCCCCTTCTGTTGCCCCGAAGCCGCTACTCCACCGACCAGGAGGAAGAGCACTAACAGTAATCGTGGATTGCGCGACAACCAGCGATCCTCGCCACTCTTGAACAATGTCTTTAACACGGCATTCTCCGTATTCCTCCACACAGTTCGCGCCGGATCGATGCACAATTCAGCTGCGAACGCGATCAGAATTGGTGGAGGGGCCATGATAGGTGGATGGGGTTGTTTTCGTCGATATTTAGATTAAGTTTGTCTTTCATGGCATAGAAAGGGGGACACTTAGGGATTTTGGCATGCGCGCAATTGTGGTCAGTTTTGACACCCTGGGAGGCCTTTTGGGTTAGTTTTATATGCTCTGCGATTCTGATTCTGCAGTTGGTTAGCGGCATCGGGATGTGAGCCACATCACATGAGGCGAGATCAAACGAGTGCTCGGCTCGTGAAGTGGAGCAGCAATTCGATCACTTCGCAGAAGGGCCAGCGCAAAGAAATTCATCGCATATTGTGCGCTCCAGTTTAAAGTCAACTGCTATGAATCCGTTGTTTAAAGGAGATGAAATGCGGCGCGAAATCCGGATCAAGGCGTTGGGGCCATACATGTTGCTCGCACTGGCATTCATGGTCTGTAACGTATCACGGGCTCAACAGATCACAGTCAACTCGATGCCGGGAACAAACTTTGCGAATTTCCACACTTACAAGTGGGTAGCGATCGAAGGCGCATCGCACCCCAACCAGATTGTTGACCAGGAGATCAAGGATGCGATTAACACGCAGCTATCTTCGAAGGGTCTGACCATGGTGGCCAACGATCCGGCGGATCTGTACGTCGGGTACCAGACAGCAGTGCAACAGCAGAGGCAGTGGAACGCTTATGGGATGGGCGGGCTGCGCTGGGGCGGTATGGGCTCAGCAACGAGTTCCACGATCAATAACGGCACGCTGGTTGTGGACATGTACAACCCTGCCACCAAGCAGCTGGTGTGGACGGGAAGTGCGGCCGAGACTCTGGACCCCAGCAGCAATCAGCAAAAGAACATGAACAATTTGAACAAGGCGATGAAAAAGCTGTTCCAGAAATATCCACCTCAGTAAAAGCCCGCGGAATTCCGCATCAAGAAAATAGAAAGGCAGTCTATGAGATTGAGTTCCATCAAGACGATTTGTTCCCCGTTGTTGGCGTTTGCAGTAGTTGCCGGCGGCGCAGCCTTCACTCTAACCAGCGCCGCTCAGAATCCAGAGATGCAGCAGAAGATTGCTGATCTGAAGACGATGGCAGCGATGAACAAACAGGCCCTGGCGAAGTACACCTATACGCAGACGACAACGGTAAGCCTGAAGGGTGAAGTGAAGAAGGTGATGCACGACCAGGTAGTGACCGGACCTGACGGCAAGCCGCAGAAGACTTCGCTAGATCCGCCGCCGGCACCGCCGAGTGGTGGCCGCCTGAAGCAGCATGTAATCGAGAAGAAGGTGGATGAGTTCAAGGAATACGCAGATTCGATGAAGACCTTGATTGGCCAATATGTGCCGCCAAGCCCGGCAAAGATCGACGCGGCCAAGGCAGCGGGCAACATCATGGTGGGACCTGCGGGAGCACCGGGAGAAGTTAAGCTGGTGTTTTCGAATTACGTGAAGCAGGGCGACAAGATGACGATCACGATCAACAAGGCGAAGGGTGGGATGCAGAGCCTGTCGATTGCGAGCTACCTGACTGATCCGAGCGATGCGGTGACCGTGGATGTGCAGATGGCGCAGATCCCTGGCGGACCGAGCCATGTTGCTACTGAGACGATCAACGGAGTGAGCAAGCAGATGACGGTGCTGGTGCAGAACAGCAATTACCAGCTTCCGTAGAAACTCAACTGAAACGGTAGTCGTTAGCAGTTAAAAATGTGGGGAGCTTAAATGCTCCCCACATTTTTGTTGCGCGTACGAAGTGATGAGAGAAATGCTGGCAGTCCGGCATGTGTCCCGATGGCGTCAGCCACTCGTAAAACACCCCAGCCGAGTTATTCAGCATCTTGTTAGCTGGTTCTAGAGAATCCTGCCACTCGTTTTGAACTAATGCTGCACCTTCTCTAAATCTATGCCGCCACCTGTTCCGGCGTTATGCTGCCACTGCATGAGGATTGGGTTAAGCAGTAACCTCCACGCCGCAGGCGTGCGGGAGTGTTTACCTATGAGTAATTTCCGCAAGCCCGGTCACTCTCCCGCTACAAACTACGGGTCGTCAGGCCGCATTGTTTGTCTCTATAAGCCGGTTCGTGCGGGCTGGGCATTCGCGCAAGGCGGGGGTGGGTCCGGGATGATGGTCTTCAAATCAGGCCAATATGGGCTCGTTTTCAATTGAGAGCAGAAATTCGATAGGAATTTGTCTTTCCCTTTCCTGCGAGCAGGCCACGACTCATTGAAAAGCTTCCATGCCAAATCGGAATGTCCTTCATAGACGAAATCGAGCATGTAGCTCCAAAGTTGAGATCCAATGCCGCCGGAAAAGGGATTGCTTTCACCAAAGGCGCTTCGCGCTTCCGACAATGCCTTTTTCCACTCTTCGGGCGTCGGCTCTGGTTTGTTCATTTTGTCGAGTGCTAGATGATAGCCGCCCCCATTCGGATCATCAACGAATCCGAGGATTACTCCCGGTGCGGGTGAATCCGCAAACGAACTCTGCCAATAAGAGAATGTCCAGTCGGCTCCTGCGAAATAGTATGTTCCGTCTATCAGTTGAAAGCGAGAACCATCACCGCTCCCTGCATCTAATGTGGCAATGAGCTTGAGGTGCGGCTCAACCTCGAACACGTAGTACAGCAAGCAACAGTGCGCACCTCCCGTGTATAGACTCACGATCATGTTCTGGTTCCCGCGCCCCGTGATGTCCTTTCCGTTTGGAATCGACGGCCCGTATTCGTCGGCTTGCTGTCCGAGTAAGTAACTTCCGCCGTTACCGAGTGTGCGCCGAAATATCACTCTCCATCTCGTAAGACCTGTAAACATGCATCCCCGGTCCCGTCATTCTTGTAAGCCCTAAATATTAAGTCATCAATGGATGCAGTCTGGACTTGGTGCGAGCAAGCAGTCTTCGGATCATTAGGCGGGAACTGTGCGGAAGCCAAGATCGAGAACGGAAGGCACCAAAGGCTCAACAATGCCGAACGTAAAATTCCCCTCAGATGCAAGGCCCACCTCTGTTGTCTGCTGTGCCTACCAAAATAGCAGCACCTGTCGAAAATTGCAGAGAGCCAATTTGGGTCGTCCGTTCCGATCGAGTCGTGGGCTTTGCGGACATTACTACTGAGTAAACATTTCGAGGGCGGTAGGCTCTCCAAACTCGGCATCGGGATCCGCGGCCAGATGGCCAGCACCCTGCTAGCAGCGAACGCGAAGATTAGGCCGCTGCATCGCAGAAACATATAACCGATGTGCCCGTGTATTTGGGATGACGAGCGGCGGGATCGTTGCTTGACAGCCCAAAGTGGATTACCTATCGTCGTCGCATCCTGCTGAAAGCTTGTATGGCTGTGCTGTACGTGACTGAACCGCGAGGCTTCGCCGCTACGCAGCGTACCGAACGTAGACTGCAAACCAAGCAAGCGTGTGGAGTGCAGTGACACTGCGGGATTGCGATTGGAGCTATTGCATGTATCAGCCTGAGACGTACGGGATGGCGCTTTCGTTCATGATCTGCACGATGCTGTGCTGGGGATCGTGGGCGAACACGGTGAAGCTGGCGCCCGGCTATCGCTTTCAGCTTTTCTATTGGGACTATGTGATTGGGCTTTTTGCGGGCGCGCTGCTGTGGGGTCTGACGCTGGGGAGCGCCGGTGACAAGGGACTTCCCTTCCTCGCCGATGTGAGCCACGCGGACAGCCACCACATATGGCTGGCGATTGCGGGCGGCGTTGTATTCAACGTGGCGAACCTGCTGCTGGTGGCGGCGATCGATATTGC
Source organism: uncultured Acidobacteriaceae bacterium (assembly GCA_963849505.1). Classification (GTDB taxonomy): domain Bacteria; phylum Acidobacteriota; class Terriglobia; order Terriglobales; family Acidobacteriaceae; genus JANXZS01. Next base: position 262,214 of record CAWKHY010000009.1, read on the forward strand.
GGGGCTGGCGGTCGCCTTCCCTATTGGCATTGGGCTGGCGCTGGTGGTGGGGGCGGTGAGCAGTTACCTGCTGGCTCCGAAGGGCAATCCTGTGATGCTGTTTGGCGGCATCGCGCTGGTGGTGGCCGCGATTGTGTGCGATGCGATTGCGTACCGTGAGCGCGAGCGCGACAAGCCGGCGATGAGCCGCAGAGGAATCGTAATCAGCCTGATTGCAGGCCTGCTGATGGGAACCTTCTATCCGCTGGTGTCGGGTGCGATGACGGGCGATGGCGCGCCGGGGCCCTATGCAGCGACACTGTTTTTTGTGATCGGGGTGGGGCTGTGTTCGATCCCGGTGAACTACCTGCTGATGCGCAAGCCGCTGGATGGTCGCGAGCCTGTAGCGATGAGCGGCTACGCATCTGCAAAGATGTCGTGGCACTGGTGGGGCATTGTTGGTGGCGCGATCTGGTGCACGGGTGCGGCGCTGAACTTTGTGGCATCGCGGGCCGGGATGGTCGGGCCCGCAGTGTCGTATTCGATTGGGCAGGGCGCGACGCTGGTATCGGCGTGCTGGGGCGTTTTTGTGTGGCGTGAATTCGCGGGTGCTCCCCCGCGCGCAAAGCGATACCTGGTGTGGATGTTCCTGCTGTTTGTGCTGGGGCTGAGTTCGGTTGCGCTGGCTCCTTTGTACTAACGAATTACAGCAAGCGGGATGGGAGTAGAGATGTCATCGGAGAGCGGCAAGCCGATTGTGGTAGTGGGCAGCATCAACGCGGATATGGTCGCGGGCACAGCGCGGATTCCGCTGGCGGGCGAAACGGTGACGGGGAGCGACTTTGAAATTATCCCCGGAGGCAAGGGAGCGAACCAGGCGGTGGCGGTGGCGCGGCTTGGATATCCCGTGCAGATGGTGGGCAAGGTGGGCTCGGATATTTTTGGCTCGCAGATGCTGGAGAAGCTGGCGGGCGTGGGTGTGGACACAGCCGCAGTGGGCAAGGCGCCAGGCAGTACAGGCGTGGCGTTGATTGCGGTGGCGGCGGATGGCGAGAACAGCATCATCGTAGTGCCGGGTGCGAACGCGCTGGTGTCGCCTGAATACTTAGAGGAACATGCTGAGCTGATTCGCGGTGCGGGTGTGGTGCTGGCGCAGTTGGAGATTCCACTGGAGACCGTGGTGAGACTGGCAGAGATGTGCCGTGAAAGCAAGGTGCCGCTGATGCTGGATCCTGCTCCGGCGCGCACGCTGCCCGCTGAACTTTTCCGCGGGCTGGCGTGGTTCACTCCCAACGAAACGGAGGCCGCATTTTTTACGGAGACGACGGGAGGCGCGGAGACGATTGCGCGCGGCCTGCTGGAGACGGGGTTGGCGGGCGTGATTCTGAAGATGGGCGCGAAGGGTTCGTATGTGGCGACACGCGGTGGTGAAGAAGCTGAGGTCGAGGCCTTCGCAGTGAAGGCCGTGGATACTACGGCAGCGGGCGATGCTTTTAACGGCGCGTTTGCCACGGCTCTAATGCTGGGCAAGAGCGCAGCGGAGAGCGGAAGATTTGCCTCAGCTGCTGCGGCGATTTCGGTAACGCGCAAAGGCGCGCAGCCGTCGATGCCTACACGGCCTGAGGTTGAGGCGATGCTCGGGAAGTCGCATTAGCGCGCGACGGCGTGCCGCTCGGTGCAGGTCGCAGATCATCCGATATGAAAGTTAGTTCATCTTGTAGACTCTCGCCTCCCATGGCTGGAGAGCGAGTTTGTTCATCTGCGATTCCTTTGCAGTCATATTCGAGACGACGAGTTCGCCGGCTTGGAGGCCTGGGGGCAACGCGTAAGTCGCGGGCGCCTTCGACAGGTTGAGAACGACGAGATACTTATCAACGCCGAGGATGCGTGTGTAGGCGAAGATGGATGCGTTGTCGGGATCGATATCCTTGTAGTCGCCGTAGATGAGTGCCGGAGCGCTCTTTCGCAGCGCGATCATCTTTGCGTAGTAGTGATAGATGGAGTTCGGGTCGGCGAGTTCCTGGCGCGCGTTGATCTGCTTTGTAGTTTGGATTGACGGCGAGCCATGCTTTGGGAGCGGTGGTGAAGCCGGCGTTGGCAGAGTCGTCCCACTGCATGGGTGTGCGGGCATTGTCGCGGCTGGTCTTGCGCAGGTTGCTGAAGTATTCGTCTTCAGTGACCTGGTGCGTGAGGACCTGCGCCTTGTAGGCGTTCTTCACTTCGATGTCGTCGAAGTCTTCGATTTTGTGGAAGGGATAGTTGGTCATGCCGAGCTCGTCGCCCTGGTAGACATAGGGCGTTCCCTTGAGCGTGAAGAGCATGGTGGCGAGAGCTTTTGCTGAGGCTGCGCGGTGCTGCGGCGAGTCGTCGCCAAAGTGGGAGACGACGCGGGGATTGTCGTGGTTGGAGAGGAAGACGGTGTTCCAGCTATGGACGTCGAGGCCGGCGTCGAGGCGATCGTAGACGGCTTTGAGTTGGGGCAGGGTCCAGGGCTTCGCGTGCCAGCCTTCGCGATCGAGACGCACGATGTCGAAGAAGAAGATCATGTTGAGTTCGTCGCGGCGATCGTCGATGAGGGCGGGCGCCTGCGCGAGCGTAACTCCGAAGGCTTCGCCGACGGTCATGACGTCGTATTTTGAGAGGACTTCGCGGTTCATCTCCTTGAGGTAGTCGTGGAGATGGGGGCCTTGCGTGTAGAAGAATTCTGGATGGGCGATGTACTGCGGCGGATAGTCGGCGAAGGTCAGGGTGCTTGGAGATGAAGGGGATGACGTCCATGCGGAAGCCGTCGACACCTTTGTCTAGCCAGAACTTCATGAGGTCGTAGACCTCGTTGCGGAGCTTGGGATTGTCCCAGTTGAGGTCAGGCTGCTTGTCGGCGAAGAGGTGCAGGTAGTAGTCGCCGGTGGTGGGATCGAGCTTCCACGCGGAGCCGGAGAAGAAGGATGCCCAGTTGTTGGGCACGCCGCCGTCTTTCGCCGGGCGCCAGATGTAGTAGTCGCGGTAGGGATTGTCTTTGGATTTGCGGCTCTCGACGAACCAGGCGTGCTCGTCGCTGGAATGGTTGACGACGAGGTCGAGGATGAGCTTCATGTGGCGCTGCTTGACGCCGTTGAGGAGGTCGTCGAAGTCGGCCATGGTGCCGAATTCCTTCATGACCTTGCGGTAGTCGCGGATGTCGTAGCCATTGTCGGCGTTGGGCGAATCGTAGTGGGGGCTGAGCCAGATGACGTCGACGCCGAGTCCCTTGATGTAGTCGAGCTGCGAGGTAATGCCCTTGAGGTCGCCGATGCCGTCGCCGTTGGAGTCTTTGAAGGAGCGGGGATAGACCTGGTAGACGACGGCTTCTTTCCACCACTTCTTCTGATAGCCATTGGCCGTGATGGCGTTGGGTGGGGAGGCCGGCTTGGCGGCGGGTTGGGATTGAGCGCTGAGCATGGTGGTGGCGAGGGTGAAGATTGCAAGTGCCGCGTGAGCCGTCTTCTGCATGGATGGATTTCCTTTGGGGACTTTACGAGGTGGGTGAGCCTTGCGTTCGGGGAACGCGGATGACGAGGACGTTGCAGTGGGCCAGCTTGGTGACCTTCTCAGTGGTTGAGCCGAAGATGAGGGGGCGCAGGCCGGTGAGGCCGTGGGTGGCTATGACGATCATGTCGGTGTGCTGATGCTCGGCGGTGCGCAGGATCTCGCCCGCGGTGTCATTGCTGACGGGGACGAGCGACTCGGCAGAGATGCCGTCGGCGAGGATGGGCGCGAGGATGGCACGCAGACGGGATTCGGCGTCGCGCTGCAGTTCTCTTACATATTCGGATTCGCGGAAGAAGTCTGCGCCGCTGACGGGCGGCAACATCGGGACGACGTGAACGAGGAGCAGGGTGGCGCGAAAATGCTTCGCCAGGTCCACGGCGCTGGCGAGGGCGACTAGAGACGAGTCGCTGAAGTCTACGGGAGCGAGGATTTTGCGAGGGATGGTTGGTGTTGGTTTTTCGGCTGACATGGCTCGCCCTTTCCCAAGGCTTTGTGACGGAACCATTCTATGCCTGCGGGTGGCTGGGGCAGAGTGATGGAGGGAGGCGGTTGTTGAGCGGCTGGAAGTTTTCGCATCGAGTAGGAAGCAGCTTACAATTGCAGCAAATCCTGATCGAGATAGAAAGAGGCTTTTGCGATGGCGATGCATTGGACGCGCAGGCAGTTTGTGGTGGGGACGACGATGGCTGCTGGAGCGGCGATGGTATCCGCGAAGGGGGCAGAGGCGGCTGCGTGGCAGGACGCGGTGACGGATGGCCCGGCGGAGAAGGCGCACGGAGGCAACCGGGAGAAGGTGATGCCGCGGATTATGCCGTTTCCGATGACGCAGGTGCGGCTGCTGCCGGGCATCTTTGCGACGGAGGCTGAGTACAACCAGAAGTATCTCGACTCACTGGATGTTGACCGGCTGATGTACAGCTTTCGCGTGCAGGCAGGGATCACTCCGATTGGCAAGCCGTATGGCGGATGGGAGAAGCCGGACTGCGAGCTTCGCGGGCACTTCAACGGCGGGCATTATCTTTCGGCAAGCGCGCTGGCGTACGCGAGCAGCGGCAACGAGAGCCTGAAGCGCAAGGGCGATGCGGTGGTCGCTGTGCTGGCCGAGTGCCAGAAGAAGAATGGTGCCGGGTATATCAGCGCGTTTCCCACGACTTACTTTGACCGGCTGGTGGCGGATCAGAAGGTGTGGGCTCCCTTCTACACGATCCACAAGATCATGGCTGGGCTGCTGGACATGTACATCCACACCGGCAACGAGCAGGCGCTGGCGGTGGCGGAAGGGATGGCGGAGTGGGTGGGCAACTGGTCGCAGAAGCTGACAGTGCAGCAACTGCAGCAGGCGCTGACGGATGAGTACGGCGGCATGAACGAGGTGCTGGCGAATCTGTACGCGGTGACGGGAAAGGAAGCGTACCTGGCAACGGCGCGGCGATTTGAGCAACCTGTGTTTCTTGATCCGCTGGCGGCACGACGAGATCAGTTGAAAGGGCTGCATGCGAACACGCACGTGCCCAAGGTGATTGGCGCGGCGCGCATGTACGAGCTGACGGGGGAGACTCGCTACCGCACGATCGCGGAATATTTCCTGAACGAGGTGCTGACGGAGAGGTCGTACTCCATCGGCAACACCAGCAACGACGAGAGTTGGAGGACGGACCCAGGAGAACTGGGCGGGCAGCTGAGCTTTACGAATGCCGAGTGCTGCGTGGCTTACAACCTGATGAAGCTGATGCGGCATGTGGCTTCGTGGACGGGCGATCCGCACTGGATGGATGCGTACGAGCGGACGCTCTTCAACGCGCGGCTGGGCACACAGAATCCTGATGGGTTGAAGATGTATTACTACCCACTGGCGGCGGGCTACTGGAAACTCTACCACTCGAAGGAGGGCGCTTTCTGGTGCTGCACAGGCACGGGTGCGGAAGAGTTTGCGAAGCTGAACGACACGATCTACTTCCACGATGGGGCGGGCGTGTACGTGAACCAGTTTATTTCGTCAGAGCTGAGCTGGCCGGAGCACAAGCTGCGGCTGCGGCAGGAGACACGCTTCCCGGTGGAGCGCGGAACACTGTTGACGATGAAGTTGGAGCAGCCTGCGAAGTTTGCATTGAACCTGCGCATTCCCGCGTGGGTGGCGGCGGGCGGCAGTGTAAGCGTGAACGGCAAGCCGCTGGAGGTGTTTGCGCAGCCGGGCGCCTACCTGACGCTGACGCGCACATGGCAGAGCGGAGACACGGTGAAGTTGACGCTGCCGATGAAGCTGCACGCGGAGCCACTGAATGGCGATCCCACAATGCAGTCGGCTCTGTATGGACCGCTGGTGCTGGCTGGCCTGGTGGGCGGCAAAGGTCCGGAAGATCTGCGCGTCTCTGACGAAGACTTCCCAAAGAATCTTCCGCCCGCTGCAGCGGCGCCGGAGATTGCATCAGCGAGTGCCAACGCGGATTGGGTTGAGCCGGTGTCGGAGGGCGAATTGAAATTCCGCACGGCGGGGCAGAGCGCGAAGATGAACGTGGTGCCTCTCTACCAGGTGACGGACGAGCGATATGCGGTGTACTTCAAGGCGAAGGGTTAGACGAAAACGCATGGACAAGTTTTCGATTGGGGTTGACCTGGGCGGGACGAACCTGCGCATTGCGGCGTTTACGCGCGAGCAGGAGAGGCTGGAAAGTATCGCGATTCCTACGCGGCTGGATGCGGGGAAGTACGCGGTGGTGGGGGACATGTGCACTGCGATCCACGAGATCGCGGACAAGCTGAACGGTGAGCGCGGAAATTGGTGGGTGTGGGTGTGGGGAGTCCGGGGCCGATACAACTGCCGTCGGGGAAGCTTTACCATCTGCCGAATTTTCCCGGGTGGGATGGATTTGAGCTGAAGGTTGAGATTGAAAAAGTGCTGGGCATGCCGGTGATTATTGAGAACGACGCGAATGCGGCGGCGCTGGCGGAGTTTCTGCACGGCAGCGGCAAGGAGCGCGGCGTGGACTCACTGTGCATGCTGACGCTGGGCACGGGCGTGGGCAACGGGATCATTCTGAATCGCCGCGTGTGGCACGGCATGCTGGGGATGGGCGGGCGAGGCTGGGCATGGGCCGCTTGAATACGATGGCGCGCTGTGCGGCTGCGAAGGACACGGCTGCCTGGAGCAGTACTGCGTCGGCTACGGCGGTCTCGCGGATGGCGAAAGAGGCGGCGGACGCGGGCAAGTCTGCGGAAATGGCGAAGATGATGGACGCAAGGGGAGCATCAGCGGCGCGCGAGGTGGCGGAGCTTGCCGATGAGGGCGATGAGGGTGCGCGACGGGTGTACAGCGAGGTTGGGAGAGTTCTGGGGATCAGCTTGGCGTACCTTGTGAACACGCTGAATCTTGCCGCTGTATGTGATTGGCGGCGGGGTGGTGAGTTCGTGGCATTTGTTTGCGCCGACGATGTTTGAGGTGCTGACGCGGGACAGCTATGTGTATCGGCTGACGGCGCCCGAGGGGGCGCGATATGGATCCGCTGCATACGAGTGTTGTGCCTGCGCTGCTGGGGCCGGAGTCGGGGTTGCTGGGGGCGGCGATGCTTCCGTTTGTGGAGTGAAGGCATGAAGTAAATCTGTGATCAAAAAAAAGCCCTGCAGAATTAGGCTGCAGGGCTTTTGATTTTTGGTTCGCGTCCTCGCGATGTTTACTGCACGCGAGTCAGCTTGAAGGATGCTGCCTGAAAATCTCCGATGAGGTTGAGGTTGACTCCGTGAGACATCCAGTAGTCGCCGGTGGCGGTGGTCGGTCCAGAGTCGAGCATCTTGCCGTAGATCATGTCCAACTTGTAGTTGGCGTGGGGATCGAGCCCGAGCAGAAAGAGCGTGGGATAAGGGTTGCCGAAGATGCTGGAGTGGAGGAAGGCGAATGACGACGACCTGCTGACTTATCCTGCGCTACGTACTCAGTTCGAGGATTGCTCGCTGCCATTAAGCGGCGAGATGAGGCGATAGAGGTTGCCGTGCTGCACGGTTTCGCGCATATCTTTGTATGCGGCGATCATCGTCTTTGCTGCAGCGAAGTCGGCGGGCTGTCCACTTGTTGAGATTCGCGCCAACGCCGAGCGAGCCCTGCATCGACGAGAGGAAGCGGTACTCGATGGAGGTATCGCGCTTGTTCATCCAGTGCGGCGAGTCAGTCACCCACGCCATCATGAAGACGAGGCGCGTAGGCCTGGCTGAATACCGTCTTGCATGTAGAGGCGATCGAAGGGATCGGTGTTGTCGGAGGTCCAGACCTCGTCGGTGTGCGGCAGGATGCCGAGGTCCACACGGCCACCACCACCGGAGCAGGATTCGATTTCGACACCGGGATGCTTGGCGCGCAGTTCATCGAGAATGGAGTAGAGGTTCTGAACGTACGTGACGTAGATCTTCTGCTGCTCTTCCGGTGCGACCGCGGGCCATCCAGGCTCTGACCAGTTGCGGTTGTAATCCCACTTGAGGAAGGAGATCTGATTGTCGGTGAGGAGCTTGTCGAGGAAGTTGAAGACGTAGTCGCGAACGTCGGGGCGAGCGAGGTTGAGGAGCAAGCTGGTTGCGGCCCTCGGTGCGCGGACGGCCGGTGAAGTTGATGACCCAGTCGGGATGCTTGCGATAGAGATCGCTGTCGGGGTTGACCATCTCCGGCTCGACCCAGATGCCGAAGTCCATGCCGAGGGCATGCACCTTGTCGATGAGGGGCTTGAGGCCGTTGGGAAATTTCTGCGGGTTGACATACCAGTCGCCGAGTCCAGCGTGGTCGTCTTTGCGCTGACCGAACCAGCCGTCGTCCATGACGAAGCGCTCGGTGCCGATGGAGGCGGCCATCTCAGCGAGGGCCACCTGTCCCGGCTCATCGACGTTCATCTCGGTTGCTTCCCAGGAGTTGTAAAGGACAGGGCGGACCTTGGGGTGCGGCCCTGCGGAGCAATTTTGGCCAGTTCAAAGCGATGCATGATGCGGGAAGCCTCGCCGATGCCGTGCGGCGTGTAGCCCGCGTAGAAGACAGGCGTGGAGAGCTTTTCGCCGGGAGCGAGGCGGTAGCCGAAGTCGAAAGGATTGTAGCCGCCGGTGACGCGGACATCCTGGAGTTGGGTCTGCTCAACCGTGATGCGCCAGGAGCCGCTCCACGCGAGTGCTCCGAACCAGACATCTCCCGTCTCTTCCTGCGTCTCTCCACGGCTGATCGCAAACCAGGGATTATTTTGATGGCCGGTGGCACCGCGGCGGCTTTCAAGGACTCGCTGGCCGGGGCGGACCTTTTCTCTCTGCAACTGGAACTCCGCGCCCCAGCGGCCGGTCAAATAACTCAGCGTCGTAGTCCGGAGCGTGCGGCAGGGTCCACGCGGCCGCAGCCACTTGATTGATTACGAGCGAATCCTTGGTTTTATTTTCGACGGTAGCCGAGCGGCCGAGGACGCCGGAGTCAGGATCGATGACGTACTTGAGGGTCACGTAGACTTCGCGGGAGATGTCCTTGAGCACCACATCTATTGCGTTGCCCTGGATGGTGTGGCTGAGGTAGTGCAGGACGAGGTCACGGTTGCCGTCGGGAAAGGTGACTTTGAGGGAGGGCTCTGAGTAGAGTCCGGCTCCCCACCCGGGAATTCCTGAGGAGTGGTTGTTTGAGACGGGTCATGGGAGGCGGCTTCCCTATAAACGTGGGCCGGGGGCAGGGCATCGTTGGCGCCCAGGCGCTGACCCCAATAGATGGCTTGCAGTTCGCTTCTTTCGTTCACGCCGAAGACGTAGGTGACTCCGCTGGCGTCGATGCGGAAGACTTTGTCGCTGCGTTGTAGTGAATCGCGTCACTGGTCTGGGCGGCGGCGAAGGTGGCGAGTGAAGTTACGAGCAATGTGCAGAAGAGTGCTGCTAAAAGGCGGCGAAGATTTTTCACTGGGCGTCGGGCTCTTTCCTCGAATGAAGGAACAGATCATTAAAACTCAAAATGTGGTTTGGCATAAGGGGGATATTTTTTGGGGGGATGGGGATCGATTGAAGTGGGGCAAAATGAGGCGTTGCGAGACTCGCCAACCGCAGCACGGCCAACATGGGTTACTGGCGGAAAGCCGACCTATCAGTAGCAAGCATTCGAGCCGAGACCTCCTTCGAGTTGTTGCTCAAGTAGTAACTGACGGTTAGGCGGTTACCCAACCGGAACGCCGAAATCATCCGATTTGACTGCCGAGACGCAATTGATACCCTCTTCGGCACGAAGTGTTTCAGCGGTGATTCAAGTCCCCGGCCCAACGTTGAGCACTCAGAAACTTCCATGGTTGATTATTGGAAGTGGCAACCTGAAATCATCGCTCTTGCTGGCGGAGCGGCTCGTGCAACTCGATTGCTTTGAGGCCTGTGCCGAAGCCCCCGCCAGGGATCCAATAGAGGAGCAGGCCCAGCAGGATGCAGGCCGCTATGCTGACGGCCGCGTCGATGGAAAGGCTGCCGGCCAATCCGCGCATGGCGTATCCGCGGCCGTCCGCGACCATCATGTAGGTGACAGGGATGTTGGTGGCTGCGGTGAGGAAGGCGAACGTTGTGGCGGCCAGCGGATTCTCTTTGCCTATGGTTTCAAAGACGATTCCGATCTGGATGCAATAGGAGCCGGCCTGGAAGAGGAATTCGCCTAGCAGAGCGAGGGCGAAGGTCCACGGTGCATGAGGCAGCACAATGAGGCCGAGCGTAAACAGGCTTCCAACGATGCCGTTGACTAGATAGAGAAGGCGCAGCCGCCTGCCGCGGGCAATCAGTGGAAACAGCAGACACCCGAGAAGTCCGGAAATAAATGCGCCGCCGCCACCGGCGAGGCTAACGATGCGCGGCGAGGCGTGGAATTCGGCGCCGAGGCCACCGAGGATGTTGGTGAGCGCGAAGGAACTGCACGGCGAGACGAAGAGAAGCAGAGCGATGAGCACTTGCCGACGACGTAACAGTGCCAAAACCTCGCGGTTGAATTGAGCGAAGCTCTCGCCGGCGAGACGCCTGTCGGGTCCGGGGGCGGGCATGAAGAGAAAGATGATGGTGGGGATGGAGATCATTACGCCTGCGATGACTGCGGCAAGAATGACGGGGAGGTGACGGACCAGTTCACCACCCATAACGGATGCGATCCCGGTGCCGCAGACGAGAGCGATGTTCATCCAGGCACTAAGTTGGTTCTGTTTATTGTGAGGACAGATTGACGAGAGCCATCCGCCCAGCGCCGAGGCTGAAAGACCCGCCGTGACCACGACAAGCGTGAGCACAATTTCAAGGAGCAACAGGTGACGGAGGTTCAGGACGGCAGTGAAGACAAGAACGGACGCCAACCCGGCCAAGGAGGCGGCATGCCAGCGTCGGCTGAAGCGCACGTCCAGGATAGGTGAAAAGATGACAGCCCAGAAATTCGCAGACATGGCCACGGCAGTAATGGCTGCGATTCTTGCCTCGGGAACGTGCTCTGCCGCCAGCAACTGGGGCATAACGAAGAAGATTGTGCCGGTGCTTAGACCAAGAGTGGTGTTAGAGAGGCCCATCAACCAGACAGGAGGAACGGCGCGGTTCGACGTCATTGAGGCCTCCCGGGGAATGAGCTATGTTAACGGTGCGCACCGGTGGTCAGCCATCACTATTCAGAGCCCATCCCAGCAGTGTTCCCACACAGTCTCCGCCACACCGTGAGGTGAGGTGTGTTGACGAATCGTTGTGGACGATGCGGAAGGTCATTGCACAGGTTGCGGGCGTGTGGTGGCCAACCGGAAGTTACTCTTCAGACGATAAAGCGCCATGAACCGATGAAGGAACAGATCATTAAAACTCAAAATGCGGTTTGGCATAAGGGGGATGTTTTTGGGGGGGAGGCGCGATTGAAGCGGGACGAAATGAGGCGTTGCGAGACTCGCCAACCGCAGCACGGCCAGCGTGGATCACTGCAACAACGCTTGCGGTCGCATGGTGGGCATTCCGGACGTAACACCATTTTCGATAATGCCCGCAATTACCGTCCCTCGTCAGGAACCGGACTCATCCGTTGATGGCGACGAGTGCACGGCGATTTTGACCCATTCCGGAAATACTCTTGGACGGCGGGCGTCTATCGAGACCGATTCGAAATAGTTTGAAAGTTCTTCAGCCAAAGCTTATCGCGAACTCAGCACAAATTTATTCCCTTCCAAATCTTCGAATATGGCCGAAGTGCCCCAGGATTCCTTCTTCGGTTCTTGGAAGAATTTAGCGCCGCGCTGTTTTAAAACCTCGGCAGTTTGAAACACGTCATCGCACCAGAAAGAGATCGATTGAAATGTACCGATACGGTCCTCGTGCCCTTCTGGCGTGAATAGTGACAGACCAGTATCGGCACCTGGAATAGACAGCTCAATCCATCGTTGGCCGCCGGGGATGAACTCCTGGTCAGTCATTACCCTGAATCCCAATGTCTCGGTGTAAAACTTCAACGCTGCGTCCTGATTTTTTACCGGCACGCTGACGAATTTAATTCCCCTGATCATATGTCGTGATTCCTCCCAGGAACAGCCTAGAGATCCTTTTGAGTGAGTGCAATCTCCCATTCGTTGCTATACCATCGAAAGGTATAGCCATGAAGAATGACATCATTATCGATGCCTACGTCCACGGAACTTTAATGCGGGATTTGGTTGGGCACGACCATAAGCCTGCCGCCTTTCTTATCTACCTTTGGCTATATGCCGAGCAACAATGTCTAGGGGAACCTATTGCGATCAGCCACGCGAGGCTTGCCGAAGAAACCGGCCTCTCGCGTTCCGCTTCACAAGTCGCCATAACGTGGCTGGTCCGGCGTAAGTTGCTCATCGTGAACAAAGAGTCTGTGACTGCTACTCCAATCTATTCCGTACAGCGTCCGTGGCACGATAGGAAGCAACCCCAACGTTTATTGGGGGCAGGGGCGTTTCGGAAATAGCGCGTGCCCGATTGAAGCGGGGCGAAACGCTGACGCTATTCATGGCGCAGGTGGTCAGGGGGAAATGCTAATCTCGATGGAAGACCATGCCATCGAATCCAGTTACACCAATCGCTGATGTGGCCCCTGCGGCCAAGCGGAAGTGCTCACCAGCGGAGCGCGTTTTGTGCGTGCGTGTCTGCGCAAGCCGGTGGACCGCACTCCGGTGTGGTTCCTGCGGCAGGCGGGGCGCTACATGGCGGAGTACCAGGCGGTGCGCAAGCACCATACGCTGCTGGAGATATGCAAGAAGCCGCAGCTTGCCGCCGAAGTGACCATTACGGCGGCCGAGAAGCTGGACGTGGACGCGGCGATCATCTTCGCGGACCTGCTGCTGCCGTTTGAGTCCATGGGGCTGGATTTTGAATTTAGGCGGGCGAGGGTCCGGTGATTCACAAGCCGGTGCGCACCGAGGAGGACGTGGTGCGGCTGAGGACGGATCGCGCGTCCGAGCTGGGCTACGTGGCCGAGGCGATCAGCCAAGGTGGTGGCGCACTTCAAGGATCGCATCGGGATTATCGGATTTATCGGTTCTCCGTTTACGCTGGCCAGCTACATGATCGAGGGCGGCGGGTCGCGCAACTACATCCACACCAAGACGATGATGTACCGGCATCCTGTGACCTGCCAGCGGTTGCTGGAGAAGCTGGTGGTGGTGTTGCGCGAATATGCGGCAGCAGCAGGTGGCGGCGGGCGCGGATGTGATCCAGATATTCGATAGCTGGGTGGGAGCGCTGACTGTCGCGGACTATCGCGATTACGTGCTGCCGATGACGACGGGCGCTGGTGCGCGAGGTGCAGACGCTGGGCGTTCCGGTGATTTACTTTGGCGTGGATACGGCGAGCCTGCTGCCGGCGATGCGCGAGACGGGCGCGGACGTGCTCGGGCTGGACTGGCGGATTCCGCTGGACGAGGGCTGGAAGATGCTGAACATAGCTGCGCGGTCCAGGGGAACCTTGATCCCATTACGCTGTTTGCCGAGCCGGAGCTTTTACGCAAGCGGGTATACGAGGTGTTGAGAAGGCAGCGGGCAGGCCGGGACATATCTTTAATCTTGGTCACGGCATTGTGCCGGGGACGCCGGTGGAGAATGTGCAGCGCGTGGTGGAGTACGTGCGCGAATACTGCGAAGGACGGCATCCATGGCTGAGACGGCGATCCTGCTGCTGGCGCATGGGACGCCGGAGACGCTGGACGATATTCCGGAATATCTGCGCAACGTGACCAGCGGGCGGCCGATGCCGGAGGCCGTGGTGGCGGAGATTCGGCATCGCTACGGGCTTGATCGGCGGCAGTCCGTTGACCGGGCTGACGATGGAGCAGGGACGGTTGCTGAACGAGACGATGGGCAGTGCCGGTGTATGTGGGCATGCGCAACTGGAAACCCTACATTGTGGATGTGGTGAAGCAGATGCGCGCGGATGGCGTGCGCCCGGCGGTGGCGATTTGCCTTGCGCCGCAGAACTCGCGGACGAGTGTGGGGCTGTATCGGCGCGCGGTCGCAGGCTGAGGCCGGCGAACTGGCGATCGATTTCGTCGATGGATGGGCGGATCATCCGCTGCTGGCCGATGCGTTTGCGGATCGTCTGCGTGCCAGCGTGGCAGAAGCTTTGCGAGGAGACTGGAGCAGCGGTTCCGGTGCTGTTTACGGCGCACAGCGTGCCTTGCAGAACGGTGCAGACGCAGGCGCCGGCGGAAGGAGACGCCCGCAGGGCGACCTACAGAAGCGACTGAGCCTGATCCGTATCGCGGCAGGAAGCGAAGCGCACGGCTGCGCTGGTGGCCGAGACGGATTGCAGGGCTGAAAGGCGGACAACTGGTTCTTCGCATTTCAGAGCCAGGGCATGTCGGGCGGTCCGTGGATTGGACCGACGGTTGAGGAGACGCTGACGGCGATCCACGCGGCGGGTCACACGGCAGTGATGCTGCAGCCGGTGGGATTTCTCTGCGATCACGTGGAGATTCTGTTTGACGTTGATATTTTGTTTCGCGAGTACGCCGCGAAGCTGGGGCTGAGATTGGAGCGGCCTGAGTCGCTGAATGGTTCGCCATTGCTGACCGCCGCGCTGGCTGATTTGGCGCTCGCTGGGGTGGCGCGGCTTGATTCCCGGAACGCTATCTCGAAATAGTTCTGTGCTTCACAGCAACACACAGAAACGCCCCAGGCAAAAGTGAAGGCCTGAGGCGTCTGTGAATCGCGAGTTCCCCGCTTATTCCTTGTTGTTGAGCGGCTTGCGGGCGAAGTAGTAGAGCGAGAATGCCAGCAGCGCGAACATGACCACCGAAACCCAATCGTGATAGAGGATGGTCTTTGGGAAGTTGCAGAATGTTGGTCTTGTTGGTGAAGTTCTCATAGCCTTTGAGCGCGACGCCGAGCAATCCCACGAGTCCGCCTGCAGCGATGAGTCCGCTGGCGTAGAGTGAGCCGGGGCTGATTTCACTGTCGGAGTCTTCTTTCGCGCCGCCTGCTTTTTCAATCGCGCGATCAATCATCCAGCGCACGATTCCGCCACAGAAGATGGCGAGGGTTGTGCCAATGGAAAGATATGCGCCGACTGCGAAGGAGAGGGAGCGGATGCCAAGCAACTCAACCGCGATTACGAGGAAAACGCCCAACAGGACGAGTCCCCAAGGCAGCTTGCGACTGAGGATGCCGTTGATAACCGTGGCCATGAGACGGGCCTGCGGCGCTGCGGCCTTCTCGCTGCCTATGCCTTGGATCCACTGAACCTGGATGGTGTGGGTCGCTTGATTGTAGAGGTATTTGCCGTCGGCCAATTCGGCTGAGCCAAGGGCATTCAGAAGCAGATAATCGCTGCCGGAGTGAGTGACCACAGACTTGTCCGGCTGGATCACTCGAAAAGTGCTGCGGGTGAAGTTGCCTTGTACCTGGACGCCGTCGTGCACAACGCTGATGTCCCAAGGCAGCGAGATCTCGCGGAACTCTTCGAGCCCCTTATTGATGATGCTGAGAGTAGCGCCAATGGCGACAGTGGAAACACAGACGCCGATCATCAGCGCCACCTGCTGCTTCCATGGAGTGGCACCGATGAGATAGCCGGTCTTCAGATCCTGAGAGGTGTCGCCAGCGTTCGACGCGGCGATGCAGACGACGCCGCCGATGGTGATGGCGAGGGCGCCGAAGGCAGGGGCGGTCCAACCCTTGACGAGGAAGATGGCGGTGGTTGCCATGAGGGTAGCGATCGTCATGCCGGAGACTGGGCTGGCCGAGCTGCCGATCAAGCCGACAATGCGCGAGGCGACGGTGACGAAAAGGAATCCGAAGATGACGACAAGCAGCGATGCCGCGAGGTTTGCCAGTACTCCTACCTGCGCGCCGGGCACAGGCTTAAAGGTGAGGAAGAGAAACATGAGAACCACGAGAGCGGCGGAGCCTCCCAGCACGACTGCCATGGAGAGATCATTTTCGGTGCGGCGGGTGGCGGTTTTTGCTCCGCCGGATTTCTTTATGTTCTCAAGGCCGGTGCGGAGAGCGCTGAAAATCGTGGGCATGGTTTTCAGCAGGGTGATGAGTCCGGCAGCCGCCACCGCTCCCGCGCCCATGGGCCGGATGTAGGAGGACCAGAGTTCGCTGGGGGACATCTGCGCGATGGGCTTGGTGGCGGGATAAAGCGCGTTGGGAAAGTGCGAGCCAAAGAAGTAGATGAGCGGCATGAGCACCAGCCAGGAGAAGACGCCTCCAGCGAAGATGATGCCAGCCACTTTCGGCCCGATGATGTAGCCGACGCCGAGATATTCCGGGAGTGACATCGGCACGGATGGCCGCGCCTTTCAAAACATGCTGCTTGCCGAAGTCGGGCTGATAGTCCGGGGTGCTGGGCCACGCGGAGAACAGATTGTCGTTCTGGAAGAGGGTATAAACGCCGCCAAGTCCCAGGCCGAGGAAGACGCGGCTGGCGAAAGAACCGCCGCGTTCGCCTGCGAGCAGGACGTCGGCGCAGGCGGTTCCTTCTGGATACTTGAGGGTTTCGTGCTCCTCCACGATTAACTGGCGGCGGAGGGGAATCATGAAGAGTACGCCCAGCCATCCGCCGATCAGGGCAAGCATGAAGATGCGGGAGTACTCCAGCTCAAAGCCGAGGAAGACGAGAGCGGGCAGGGTGAAGATGACTCCGGAGGCGATGGACTGGCCGGCATTGCCCGTGGTCTGGACGATGTTGTTTTCGAGGATGGAGGCGCGGCCGAAGACGCGGAGGATACTGATGGAGAGCACCGAGATGGGGATGGAGGCGGCGACTGTAAGTCCAGCGCGCAGACCTACATAGACGGTCACTGCTCCGAAGATGATGCCAAAGAGTGAGCCCAGCAGGAGGGCGCGCCAGGTAAACTCCGGACGGGAATCGCTGTCCGGGACAAAGGGCCGAAAGCCATGAGGAACATCTGCCACGCGAATGCCTCCACTCGAAACTTGGATCCGGGCGAAGTTCGCTGATCGCTTCGTTGCGCCGATGCTATGTGGCGGTACGCGCGTTTTTCTCCGGACGAACGAGTTTAACAGCGCAAGCCCAATGAAAACAGCGTGAATCTAGGAAGGTGCGCGGGTGGAGATAATTTCGCTCTGGATTGAACTGCGCTTTTGACCGTATACTCTGATGCAACGGCGGCACAGGTGATGGAAAGCCGGCTGCCTATGCGAGGTGCGTCTTCGGTAGTCAGAGTGAGACTTTGACGCTTGACGTTCCAACATCAGACATTTCGCGGTGGCGCGCCGTGGTCCGCGTTCTCCGAAGTCCGATGGACGCGCTATGCTGTGCGCTGTTTCCCGCCTCATGCTGCATCTGCAGTAACCCTCTCCTGCGCTTGACCCTCTCACCTGTCTGCGAAACCTGTTGGAATCAGCTTCCTGCCCAGGGTGGCACGCTTTGCCGTGTCTGCGGCGAGGATCTCGGCATTGCCACGTACAGCACCGGCAGTCCTCGCCCCGAGGAGGAGTCAGTGTGCCGGATGTGCAGGATGGCTCCCCCGCCCTTCCGCAGAGCAGTGGCTCATGGCGTCTATGAGGGCACGATGCGGGGGCTGGTGCATGCCCTGAAATATGACGGTACGACTCCAATTGCCGACGGACTGGGACAGAGGCTGGCGCTGGCCATGGCGATGCTGGCTGGGGATGCTCCGGCGGAGATGCTGGTGGTTCCTGTGCCCCTGCACCGCGCCAGGCAACGCAGCCGCGGATACAACCAGGTGGAGCTGATGACCAAGGCCGCGCTAAGGAGCCTGCGACAAAGCCATCCCAAGTGGAGGCTGACGCTCGCGAGCGGCGTACTTAGCAGGTGCCGCGCGACGGAGAGCCAATTCGGATTGACGATACGGGAACGCCGCCAGAATTTGAGCGGCGCTTTTTCTGTGCCTGACGCGGGACGGATAAAGGGGCGCGACGTGCTGCTGGTGGACGATATCTATACCAGCGGAGCTACCGCACGCGCCTGCAGCAAAGCGCTGCTGAAGGCCGGCGCACGCTCGGTATGGGTGGCGACCCTGGCGCGTGCCCAGCGTGAGGGAGTTGCCTTCTGGGATCCGAACTTTGGGAAAACTGCCGGTGCCCCGGCAAGCACGGGGGAGCCGGTAAGTTCGCTGGACAGTTGAACACTTTCTTTTGGGGGAGAGATGTCTCTGGGAAAAGCCATGGTCCACGCTCGCAAACAGAAGCCGCTCACCAAGTGCCACGTCGCAGTCCAGGAAGAGTACCGCGCGCCGTCGACGATGCACACGCCGGTACTGGTGCTGAACGCAAGCTATGAGCCCATCAACATCTGCGGTGCGCGACGCGCGCTGGTGCTGGTGCTGAAGGGCGTGGCGAAGACGGAAGAGGAGCAGGGTGCCTTCCTGCACGCTGCCCGGATTCACATGGCGATGCCATCAGTGATCCGCTTGCTGGAGTATCGGCGCATTCCCCACCAGACGCGCGCGTTATCGCGGAAGAATATCCTGCTGCGCGACCGCAACACCTGCCAATACTGCTGTGCGGTTCTGCCTGCCGGGGAGCTGACGCTGGATCATGTGCAGCCTCGTTCGCGCGGCGGCCTCTCAACGTGGGAGAACCTTGTGGCCTGCTGCCACTCCTGCAATCGGCGTAAGGGCAACCGGCTGCTGCACGAGATCAGCGACATGCAACTGCTACGGGAGCCGCGGCCATTTTCGCTGCACACCAGCAGACACATCATGCGCATGATTGGCCACTCCGATCCCAAGTGGCGCAGGTACCTGTACTACTAGCGGGGTTGGCCCGGCACAGTTAAAGCTGGCAGCGGGAGATGCTTCCGCTGACGCGCCCAAATGTCTGGGTGGCTGGCGCTTTTAGCGAGACGCGGTGGATCTTCGTCTCGCGCTGCGTTGGCCGGAGACACCCCCAGCGATGACCTGGCGATGCAATGTCTCGGGCCCAAACGACCGCTGAACTAGTACCGCTACGTCGTTAGTAGCCGACGTTCTTTCCGGTGATCAAACCGAATACGCGCATGCCAAACTCAAAAAGCTTCGGGGCTGCGAAGATCAAAGCGATGATTACGGCAACGAGCAAGATGCGGGGCACAATCTTGGTCGACTTTGGCTCTTGTACGAGATCGAAGTGGACTTCCGGACGGGGGGTGTGGTGACCTTCGTTTGCGGCCAGCTGCTCTGTTTTTTCTAGCTCTTGGATCGCCATGTAGCTTTCCTCTTTCCTTCGGATCGCCACCACTCTGGTCCCATTTTCGGCGGCGTGCGACTGCCTATCGGCAGCTGTGACCCCTAGCTTCTCAGGAAGAAGGGCATATCTCGGTGTCCGTCATCACGTTTGTTAGGGCTAGCGACGGGAGGAGCCACAAGGCGGGAGTCGGAGGCCAGAGTCGGAGGAAGGTTCTGGCGAACGCCACGGTGGTCGCTGAATGTGATCTAAATCACCCGGCTGACAAGTTTGGGATTAGTCGAACAGCTCCGGCTGAGCCGATGGGGAGTCCCCTTCCCTGAAGTTGCTCAAGCCGACGCCCACCAGGCGGTAGCGTCGATGCGGCCCCAGGTGAACGCGCTCGCGAAGCGAAAGGACAATGCTGATCAGTTCTTCGCAGGAGGAGGGCGGAGAGGCAGGGGTGTGGCTGCGGGTGAGGATGGTGAACTCGCTTGTCTTGAGCTTAAGGACGACTGTGTGCGCCACCCGCGATTCCTTGCGCGAGGCTGACCAGACTTTCTCGGCGAGTCGCAGGATCATGGGTTCGGTTTCTGTGAGGGGAAGGTCGCGCTCGAAGGTGTCTTCGGCGGAGATAGACTTCGTTGGCCTGTCTGGAATGACCTCGCTAAGATCGATGCCCCGGGCCATGTCGTGCAGGCGCAGACCGTATTGGCCGAAGTGAGTTTGGAGCGTCTCGCGATCGCGCGCCCGCAAGTCGCCGACGGTCTGAATGCCAAGTTTCGCCAGTCGTTCCTGGGTTACTTTCCCCACGCCCGGAAGCCGCATAACGGGTAGCGGCGGCAGGAAAGCATCCACGTCCTTCGGTTGGATGACGAAGAGTCCGTCGGGCTTGCGCCAATCGGAGGCGATCTTGGCGAGGAATTTATTGGGCGCGACACCCGCCGATGCAGTCAGCTTCAGCTCTTCGCGAATTTGCTCGCGGATGGCACGTGCCACACCGGTGGCAGTCGAAAGCCCCGTCCTATTTATAGTGACGTCGAGATACGCTTCGTCGAGAGAGAGCGGCTCGATGAGATCGGTATGCCTGCTGAATATCTCGCGCACAAGACGCGAAACCGCCCGATAGCGCGTGAAGTCGGGAGGAACAAATATTGCTCCTGGGCAAAGACGTTCGGCGCGGATCGCAGGCATCGCCGAACGGATGCCAAATGTTCTCGCTTCATACGAGGCGGCGCAGACCACGGAGCGGCTTCCCCGCCAGGCGACGACAACGGGCTTGCCGCGGAGTTGCGGGTCGTCTCGCTGCTCCACAGAAGCGTAGAACGCGTCCATGTCGATATGAACGATTTTGCGGACTGACATGTCGCCATTATCGTATGCCGCGACGGGATGGGATTGGCCAGAAGATTTTGAGGATGCGAGTTACGTACTATGGCGCAACCTAATGGGTTGCCTGAGGTGATTGATACATAGTCAAATGCAATCGAAATTTTCTGCAGCAGAGCAACAACGATTTATCTATGTAGATGAAACTATCTGGCTACTTTGCATCGAAACCTCTTGTGTCTGGCAAGTAAGCCAGCAATTCTCCGGCGGATGCTGGAAGGGAAATGAGGAGCGGACATGCGTAGCATTGCATCTACTTTTATCGTGGGCTTAGTAGCATTAGGCCTTTGTGCCGGCTGCAACAAGGCGGAACGCCCGAGCGTGAAGGATAACGTCAACGCCAGCCTGAAGGCGAATAACCTGGGCGACCTGAGCGTCGCAGAGGATCGCGACAAGGGCGTGGTTACGTTGACTGGGGATGTGACGACGCAAGATCAAAAGACCCAGGCTGAGAACCTGGCTCGCAACGCGGCACCCGGTTACGTTGTGGCAAATGAAGTAGGCGTGCGTCCAACAGGCGCGGAATCCCAGGCGAAGTCAGTCGACTCAAATCTTGACGACGCGATTGAGAGCAATTTCAAAGCGAGCCTGAAGGCCCATAAGAATCTGGATGATCAGAGCATCAAGTACAGCGCAAAGAATGGCACGCTTGTTCTGGACGGAACGGTGAAAACCGCAGCCCAGCGACAGGAAGCGGCGAAGCTGGCCAAGAAGGTTCCGAATGTCCAGCAGGTTGTAAACAAGATTGAAGTCAAACCCAGCAAGATGTCTACCAGCGGGGAGTAAGGGCGCTTGCATCCATGCAGTTTTGGGCCGCCATATTGGCGGCCCGTATTGTTTGATCGACTAATTCCAAGTGCGGCTGGGGTTACGTCACGTCCGCATCGTTGTCTGCTTTGCTCAAAATCTCGTTTTGGACCTCAATGGTTCTGGTTCCTTCCGGTTCCAGCTTCTGCAGCAACTCCAACAAGCGGGCGGGATCGAATGAGTCCAGTTGAAAGTCAGCTTCGGGATAGAACTTGGAAGAAGGTAGTCGAACAACGACAACCGGCACTGCAGGCTTGATCTTCTTGAAGACCCGAATCAGTTCTTCCGCCGAACGATCCCTGATTCCGGCATCGAGAACAATTCCGCTGATAGCAGGAAAACGAGTCAGAGTTTCTATCGCCTCTAATCCGCTGTAAGCCGTAAGTACATTGAACTTGGCTGTTTCGATAACTAACTTCCGGGTGGAGATGCTTCCTGAGTATTCACGATCTACTACGAGAAAACACGGTCTGGTCATAATCTTTCCTCTGCCGGCCTTAAGTCGAATTACTTCCAACGGTAAATTTGGGCCGCATGGTTTAAGTGAGCTTGCCTGCCCGCAACTTAGAGAGGCGTCTAGTTAGATGCGTGCGGGGCTCTCTCTCCGCGGTAGATTGTCAGGGATATGAACGTGCAGCCTAAACCACAAACATAGCTATGCCTGCGGCGAACATCGCCAGCGTAGTTACAGCAACAAGCGAACGCGCGAGGAGCGAGCTGGGTTGCCTCTGCATCAACTTTTTGTCAGAGGCAATAACCAGAATCGCCACCAGCAAAAATGGCGCAAGCAATCCGTTGATGACTGCGGTCCAGTACAACGCCTTAACGGGATTGATTCTGGTGAAGTCGAGGACAACTCCTGCTGCGGTTGAGAGCAGAATAATTGCGTAGAAGGAGCGTGCCCGGCTCAGCTTCTTGTCAAGCCCCTGGTTCCATCGGAATGTCTCTGCGAAGGCGTAGGCCGCGGATCCAGCGAGCGTGGGAATCGCCAGAAAGCCGACACCAACTATGCCTATAGTGAAGAGGGTTGCCGCGAATTTTCCGGCAAACGGGCGGAGGGCCTCGGCTGCCTGGCGCGTGGTCTCAATATTGGTGATGCCGTGGCGATTGAGCGTGAGAGCAGTGGTGAGAATGATGAAGAACATGACTGCATTGGAAAAAAATGCACCTACGCTCACGTCGACGCGCCTGAGCTGAAGCTCCTCCTCTGTTGCTCCCCGACGCGCAGCGATTGAATTGAGGCCAGCAGCCTTGCCCTCTTCAACTTCTTCGCTGGTTTGCCAGAAGAACAGGTAGGGGCTGATGGTAGTGCCGAGGATTGCTACCAGGGTAGACCATTCCTGCCGGGAATGAGGGAGTGAAGGAAGAAGTGTGTGACGCAATACCGCTGGCCAATCCGCACCCACTACGAAAGCTGTGATGGGATAGGCCAGCAGTACCAGCACGAGCCACTTAAGTACGTTGGCTATTTGTTTGTATCCCAGCCAGATCGTTGCTCCAAGAATCAAGAGAGCGAAGATCACGACATAGAAGTGAGAGTTGATACCGGTAAGCATGCTGGCCGCATCAGACATGCCTGCCAGATCCGCGGCTATATTGATGGTATTTGCAACCAGCAGCGCAACGATCGTGATGATCAGAAACCATGACGGAAAGCGCTGCTTAAGCGCACCTGCGAGGCCACGACCGGTGACCATGCCAATCCGCGCGCACATGATTTGAACGGCTGCCATCAGCGGCCAGCTAAATGGAGCTGTCCAGAGTAGTCTGGTTCCGAGCTGAGCGCCCGCGACTGAATAGGTTGCTATGCCGGAGGGATCATCGTCTGCTGCTCCCGTGATGATACCGGGGCCAAGGGACTTCAAAAGCAGCTTCAACCATCTTGAGTAAGAAGGTGAAACGGTGGGAGTGGGCAGGCCTGGCTCGGAACTCACACTCCCTCCGCCTCGAGTTTTGTAATCACGCTCAGCACGACTGTGCGCGTCGGATCGCATTAATCGTGCAAAGAGCAGTTGCGGTAACTATACCGTGCGGGCATTGCCACGCAGAAAGTGGAAGATGAACGAGATGACCGCCAATACCAACAACAGGTGAATGAGAAAACCGGCGGTGTGAAAGGCGAAGAAGCCCGCCAGCCACAGGATTACCAAGACGATTCCGATACCTAAGAACATGAGTATCCTCCTGAAAGAGTTAGGTCGGAAGCCATGTTGGGGAGGCCCCGCATCTGACCTGTAGATAGGTTGCTCAGAAGCAGGTATAGGTTGTTCACAATAAGAACTTATGGCTATATATAAGTTGTTCTGAATGGATATTTCGCGAAGAGATAACTAAAGAATCCCGCCTAACTCGTTGGGCAAAAATTAAGAGCGAAGCTTCCCCCGGGTGCAGGGTTAGCTTCGCTCTCTTTAGTTACATATGCTATCGAGTTAGAACTTCAACGGCGGATTCCCTTTCAACAGGAACTCATACCGTGCGCGGTTAGCATCCGGGCCGGAGGTAATGGGGCTGTTTAGATGGATGAGTTCATCGTTCGCTCCATACTTCGGCCACGGAGGTAATCCCGCGCCGTTGGGGTCGCCGGATTTGGCAAAGTTCGTCCAGTAGCCCATCATCTGCTCGCTCAGAGTGCGATCCTCTGGCCGAATGGTTGCGCCGGGACGCGTATCCAGGGTGCCGAAGACATATTCGATGTCGTCGGAGTGGAAGGCGAATGTTCCAGGATGATATTTGCTGGGCAGCGCGGCCAGTTCGAAGTGGTAGCGATAGACAGGGGATGCGCCGGTCTTGCGCTGCGCTTCGAGCCACTTCCAGGTACCAAAGGCGATGAAGGAGTCGCTGCCGTAGTCGATTGCGGAGCGGGTAGCCTGTTCATCGGTGTTGCCGGGATAGAGTTGGAGGAACTCCGGCGCACGGTCCGCGAAAAGAGCCGTCGCCATGCCCTTCCACTTCTCAACTGTCATGCCGTTGCCGAGGAAGCTTCCCTCGTCGCTATTCCAACCGGCCAGCAGAGGCACATGCGCCTGCTTACCGGCCGCGTACGTATCGGGAACCTGTTCGGTCAGGAAGGTTCCGTCGATGACCGGCGCGAAGCCAACCATGCCCCTGTTCTTCGCACCTTCCAGAACTTTGTCTGTAGGCAGCGCGCGTAGCTCCGCCAGATTCTTCACGCCAAGTGTAGCCACCCACTCCGCGTCCTTCGGCTCACGGACCGACAGCGGCTCATAGGCAAGCGTATCGCTGAAGGCTGCGCCGCTCTCGCCGATGGCTTTGTGAAAGAGATCCTTTGACATGGGCGACGCCATCAGCGTGCTGACGGCAAACGATCCGGCACTCTCGCCAAAGATCATCACGTTGTTCGGATCGCCGCCGAAGTCCTTGATATTGGCTTTGACCCAATGGAGCGCCGCGACCATATCAAGCAAGCCGTAGTTGCCCGCCGAACCGTTCGCTTCCTTTGCCAGGTCTGCCGTTGCCAGAAATCCGAAGACTCCCAGGCGATAGTTGATGGTGACGAGCACGACGCCCTTGAGGGGCAGAAAGTCTCCATTGTGACGCGGCTCGGAACTTGCGCCTCCGGAGTAGCCGCCGCCGTGAATCCAGAACATTACGGGCAGCTTGCTCTTATCCTTGGCATCAGCGGGCGTATAGACGTTCAGGAAGAGGCAGTCCTCGCTGCCCGCGCCATCCTGAAAGATCATGTCTTCGAATACGCGGCCCTGGGCACAATGGGCGCCGTACTTGGTAGCGTCGCGCTCGTCTTTCCACTTGGCCGGAGGCTGGGGCGCCTTCCATCGAAGGTCTCCAACTGGCGGAGCGGCGTAGGGCAGGCCCATGAATGCGCGAACCTTGCCGTCGTTGATCGTCTTGCCGTGTACCTTGCCCTGTTCGGTCTTAACCGTCAGTGAGTCGGCAAAAGCTGCCGTAGAAAGCCCCAACGTGAGTCCGGCCGCAGCCATGACGCACGCTATTAGCGTACGAACTTGCATTAGAAAATCCTCCGCGGAATACGTTATCAGGACGGAGCGGCAAGCGCACTAGTTTCAGGAATCCTTCGAGAAAAGAACATTTCCATAACGGAATCATTTCCGTGACACGGGCGAGGGATTCTTGCGGCCGGAGGCGCGCAGTAACGCGGAGGACCACAGCAGACGTAAGGCGGCAACCAGGTCGCGAAATAAGCACTTGCGAAAACGAACGGCGGCTCCTCTTGACAATCAAGAGGAAACGATGTCTCATCTTGATTGTCAAGAGGAGTGAGGGATGACCGAGAAGACGGACGAAGCGATACAAGCCAGGTCAGGCGACATGATCCAGGGGACACTCGAAATGCTGATCCTAAAAACCCTGGCGCTTGAGCCCATGCACGGCTACGGCGTAGCGATGCGCATTGAGCAGATAAGCGCCGGCGTCTTCCGCGTGAACCCAGGCTCGCTGCTGCCAGCGCTCAGCCGCATGGAACGCGCCGGCCGCGTGAAGTCAGAGTGGCGCGCGACGGAGAACAATCGCCGCGCGAAGTATTACCTGCTCACGGCGAAGGGGCGGAAAGCTCTTACCAGCGAGACCGAGCAATGGCAGCGCCAGATCGCAGCCATCTCGCGCATTCTTGAGGCGTAATGCCAGACATCGACCGACACCCACCGGAGGACGCCATGAATTGGCTGACCAACCTTACTACCGGCTTGAAATCTCTCTTCCAGAAGAAGCGCGTTGAACGCGAGCTCGACGAGGAGTTGGAAAGTTACATTGAAGCCTCTGTCGCTCACAAGCAGAGTGCGGGCATGGCTCCAGACGCAGCCCGCCGCGCTGCGCTGGCGGAGATCGGCAGTCGCAACGTCGTGAAGCATCACGTGTGGTCGTCGCGCTGGGAGTCCGCGCTGGACGGGCTGCTGCAGGATCTGCGCATCAGCATCCGCTCGCTCGCGAAGAACCCTGGCTTCACGGCAGTTGCACTGCTTGTCGCTTGCGCTCGGCATCGGCGGCAACACGGCGATCTTCACGCTCATCAACCAGGTGCTGCTCAAGAATCTTCCTGTCCGCGATCCGCAACAACTCGTCACCTTCGGCGAGTCAGACAACGGTGGGATTCTGGGAGGCATCGATCTTGGATTCGATGGCATGTTCCCGTGGCCATTTACTCGCCAGCTCCAGGCCGATCCCGGGCCATTCCAGGGAATAGCTTCATACGGCAGCTTTGCGGACAAGGTCAGCGTGCGTCCGCCGAACGCGAATACGAATGCACCCGCGATTCTGGCCTCCACCAGTCTCGTCTCTGGCAACTACTTCAGCGTGCTGGGCGCACAACCAATGCTCGGTCGCGCCATTACAACGGCGGATGACGCTACTCCCGGCAGCGGTGCGGTCGTCGTCCTGAGCCACCATTTCTGGCAGCAATCACTCTCCGCTGACGCGGGAATTCTGGGCAAGACTATCAGCATCAACGCCACACCATTCACGGTCATTGGAGTGATGCCAGCGGCCTTCCATGGCATCAAGGAAGAGCTGGAGCCGGTGGAGCTATGGACCCCCATCAGCATGCAGGCTGTGGTGATGCAACATCCGTCGATGCTAACGCCGGAATCCGGACTGTACTTCCTTCACATGTTCGCGCGTCTCAGTCCGCAGGCCGCAGCCAGCAAGGCCGCGCGAGCGCAGAGCCAGCAATGGCTTGACCAGCAGATTCGCGCCGGTATGCGCGCCAATGAAGGCGCGGCACTTACTCCGGCGCGCCAGCAGGAGATCAATCGCATTACGGTGCCATTGCTCCCCGCCACTCACGGCGTCTCCAATTGGCGCAGCCAGTATGGCGCTTCCCTCACGATCCTGATGGCGGTGGTAGCGCTAGTTCTGCTGATCGCCTGCGCGAATCTCGCCAACTTTTTGCTGGCCCGTGCTGCTTCGCGGCAACGCGAGATTGCGACACGGCTGGCACTCGGCTCGAGTCGCGGACGCATCGTCCGTCAGAGCCTCATTGAGACGATGATCCTGTCTGTCGCCGGAGGCGCGCTGGGATCGGGCATCGCCTTTGCGGCTACGCGCGCGCTCATCAGCTTCGTGGCGCAGGGCACCAGCTACACCACGCTGAGCCCAAAACCGGACGCACCCGTGCTGCTGTTTACACTTGCGGTCTCGCTGCTGACAGGCTTGCTTTTCGGCCTGGCGCCGGCGCTCGTCGCTGCGAGAACCGGAGCAGCCAGCACGCTGAGCTCGAGCGCTCGCACCGCGCAAAGCGGCGGAGGAAGATCGTCGCGCTTCTGGCCGAAGGCGCTGGTGACTGCACAGGTGATGATGTCGCTGCTGCTTCTCGTGGGCGCGGGGCTCTTCCTGCGCACCTTCCGCAACCTGCAGCATCAGGACTACGGCTTCGAGAGAACGAATCTGTTGATCGCAAACACGAATCCCAGCATTGCAGGCTACAAACCCAGCCAGACCGAGGCGCTCCACCAGAAACTCCTCGCACGCATATCGGCTCTTCCGGGCGTACGCTCTGCTGCGCTCGCAGGTTCACCACCCGTCAGCTTCGGCGCGTGGAGTTCCACGATCTCCATCGGCGGCTACACTGCTGCGCCGAAGGAAAACATGGTCTCGATCCTCAACCGCGTCTCGGGCCAATACTTCGAGACCACCGGCATCGCCATCGTAGCGGGCCGCGCCATCAACAACTCTGACACCCTGGCGAATATGAAAGTCTGCGTGGTGAACCAGACTCTTGCGAAGCATTACTTTCCCAAAGGCGATGCGCTTGGCCGGCCTCTATCGATCGACCTCAATAGCGCTAGCAAGGGCCCGTGGCAGATCGTCGGCATCGCGCGGGACACGCGATCGCGGAACCCGCGCGACACCGATCCGATACGGATGACCTATATTCCTCTTTCCCAGATTGATCCGATTGTTAAGCCGGATCCAGATGCAAAGGGGGTGCCGGCGTTGCCCGAAGAAAATCAGGATCGCTTCGCCGGAGTAATCCTGGTGCGCACCACGGGCGATCCGACCAGCAGCATCGCCGATCTGCGCGCAGCGGTTGCTGACGTCGATCCCAATCTTCCCCTGACGCATGTGGCGACAATTCACGACCATCTATCGAGCATGATGACGCACGACGAACTCATCTCAACGCTGACGGGGCTCTTCTCGCTGCTCGCGCTGATACTCGCCAGCATCGGGCTCTATGGAGTGATGAGCTACAACGTTGTACGGCGCACCAACGAGATAGGGATTCGCCTGGCATTGGGAGCGCAAACACCCACAGTGCTGTGGATGGTGCTGCGCGAGTCCCTGCGGCTGCTTGCCATTGGCGTGGCACTGGGCCTGCCGCTCACCCTGGCTGCAACCGGCGTCATCAAGCAGCAACTCTTCGGACTGAGCGCGCTGGACCCGCTGACCTTTGGCGTCGCGATCACAGTTGTGACGCTGATGACCGTCTTCGCTGCGTGGCTGCCCGCGCGGCGTGCCAGCAAGGTGAATCCGATGGTGGCTCTTCGCTGTGACTAGCAAGTCGACGCGAGCCATCAGTTGGTGACTGCGCGGTAGTTCCGAGCCGAAATTCAAATGTGCTATCGTGTCTGCCTGAATGAATCTCCGGCTCGTTCTACTTCTCTCGGCCTTGATGGCGGTTCCCCTGGTCGACTCCGCTCAATCCGTTCACAGCCACGATGCCGCTGAATCTTCCGCGCCGCAACCGGCTGCGGACCCCGACGCTTTCTACACGCTGGGTCCTGACTCGCTGCCGCGTGAGGGAGTTCCCAAGGGCGAGATCCGCGGCCCCTTCACGCTGCCCAGCAAGGCGTATCCCGGCACGCAGCACACGTATTGGATCTACGTTCCCGCGCAATACGATCCCGCCTCACCAGCCAGCCTGATGATCTACAACGACGGCCAGGCCTTCATGAATCCAGACGGCGATGTGCGCGCGCAGAACGTGATGGACAACCTAATCTTCCGGCGCGAGCTACCGGTGATGATTGGCGTCTTTATCAATCCGGGTCGGCGCCCGGATCAGCCTGAGCCCAACGCGAGCGAGTGGGGCGACCACACCACCAACCGTCCCACCGAATACAACTCGCTCGACGACAAATATGCTCGCGTGATTGTCGATGAGCTGATGCCGGTGCTCTACCAGCAATACAACATCTCGCGCGACCCTGAACGCCACGGCATAGGCGGCTCAAGCTCCGGCGCCATCGCCGCATTCACCGTTTCGTGGGAGCGCCCCAGCGATTTCCGGAAGGTGCTGAGCAACGTGGGCAGCTTCGTTAATCTGCGCGGAGGTGATGCCTATCCCGATATCATCCGCAAGAGCGACAAGAAACCGATCCGCATCTTTCTCTGCGATGGCCGCAACGACAATCGCGGTCAGTTTGCCGGAGCAGCGTACGACCAGCGCCGCGACTGGTTCTATCAAAACGTGCGCATGGAGCAGGCGCTCACGGCAAAGGGCTACGATGTGAACTTCGCCTGGGGAATGAACAAGCACGGCCAGAAGATGGGCGGAGCAATTCTGCCTGACATGATGCGCTGGCTGTGGCGCGACCACGAATTCTCGAGCGATCCCAATGACGGGGTGGAGCGATCCTTCAACGTGCCACGCAAAAGCAGCGGCAAAAATTAATGGGCCGCCAGGTACGCGGCCTGCACGACTGGTCCTTTAATCTGCTGCGTCAACCCCATCATGTCCCAGTTCTGCCAGCCCTCCACGAACTGCGTGCCATCAACGCGAAGGATGCATATTCCCGTCGTGCTTACACTCTCTCCGGTCGCGGGAGCGCCCATTCCATCGCCAGTATGTTTCGCCGTAAACGACCAGCGGACGCATAGCTTGTCGCCCTCGGCGAAGAGGTCTTCAACTTTGAAATGGATTCCCGAGAAGGCCGCGGTCATGCGATCGAACAGCTGATAGAAACCCTCGGGGCCTCGACTATCAACGCCGCTGTCATGAACCACGCTGTCTGCAGACATCATCTCGCCGATGGCCTCGCGACGCCCCTTATTCCAGACCTCCTCAAACCACCTCCGGCCCAGTTCCCGTTCAGATTCCGTCATGGCTGCGCCTCCGTGGCATACATCCTACCCCAACTCGGCAGATGGATTGGACCAATCCTTTCGCAGCCTGGCCTCCGCCCCAACAACGATCTTGTTAGGCTTGCCACGGTTTGGTAACCTTCTCGACCACAGCAAAGGAGGCATCGACTCATGGCGCTCCGGGCTTACGTTTCTGTCAAAGGCAGCAAGCAGGGTCAATTCAAAGGCGAAAGCACAGCAGCCACACGCAAGGATCAATGGATACCGATCCTCGCTTTCCGCATGGAGGTCCTGTCGCCTCTGGACACCGCAACGGGCCAGGCCATCGGCAAGCGGCAGTACAAGCCCGTCGCCATCGTCAAGGAGTGGGGAGCCGCGTCGCCACAGGGCCTCGCCGCCTGCACCGCCAACGAAGTCCTCGAGACCGTTCTCATCGAGTTTATGAAGACGAACCCGACAGGCGTGGAATACGTCTACCAGCGCGTCACGCTTACCCAGGCAACCATCGTCGACGTTACCCGCTACACCCACGCACAGGATGGGACTCTATTGCTTGCTCCGGGATCAGCAGAAACGATGGAACTGGAGAGCTGGTCGTTTGTCTTCCGCAAGATCGAGGTGGACGACCTCGACGGCAAGACCACATTTATCGACAACTGGTCTGTCACCGCTTAGCCGTTGCTGATCTCCTGTTTTCGGGCTAGTCCATCCGCAAAAATAGAGACGGGCTTTCCGAGTACAAGGTGAGCCTGTCGGGCCAATGCTTCGAGAAAGTGCTTGTCGAGCGATTCTTCCATGATGTATCTACTTAGGACGGCGGGCCCCGCATCCCTGATCCAGGTCTTTGTTCACCATGGTCTCGATCGAGATTGGAGCTACTATGTGGACGATTTTCGTCTTCCCTCTCAGCCGGTTTGTGTATCCGCATCCCAACAGCTTCCCTTCAACCCGTTGCGTCTTGCCCTTGCGCAAGTCTCCGTTGATGGTTTGGTCGCTGCTCTCGCTTTTCCTCCTATTGCTTGTTCCTTTGCCCGGAAGAGGCGCCGATATGTCTCGACAGGCTACACAGGCAACGCTGAGTGTCGTCTCGCCTGATCGATCTCAAGCGGCATTTGGGGACTCGAGAACATTCGTCACGATTAACGTGAGCGTGCGATCAGGCGATAAACCTGTTTCTCCGGGAAGCGTTATATTCTGCGACGCGGATGCACCCGTCTGCGAGGATGATGCGATCGTGGGTAAAGCGCAACTGCGAGCCAATGGCACCGCGATGCTGCGCATAAGCCCACCCACGGCGGTGCGGCATAAAAGGCTGAAGGCTATTTTCGCCGGAACAACCGCGTACGAAATGAGTGCTTCCGATGTGATCCCACTGACGGTGCCCGACCCGCCCTATCCTCCCACAATGACGCTTGTCCCCACCGGCACTCCCTCGAACTACACCCTCACGGCAACGGTAATGGGCGGGGCTTATTCCGACGCGTCTATCCCTACCGGTTCCGTGAGTTTCGTAGATACAAATTCGAGCGTCACGCTAGGTACAGTGGATCTCGACAGCGGTACGGAAGTTGTCCAGTATTCGCCCCAACAAGGGGGAACCACCGGTACGAATCCTGTGGCAATGGTGGTGGCGGACTTCAACGGCGACGGCCTGCCCGATCTGGCAACCGCCAATGTCGGTTCGCAAGACGTGACGGTGCTCTTGGACGACCCTTACGGGAACTTCACTGCGGTTTCCCCGGCACTCACTTCCGGCTCGATGCCAACCTCCATTGCTGTCGGGGATTTTAACGGGGACGGCAACATGGACCTGGTCGTAAACAACAGCACGGGTACGGGTATCACGGTTTATCTGGGCGCCGGCGATGGCACCTTCTCCACGGCGACCCCGCCTCCGTCCACGCTGGTCGCGCCAGCGGCTGTGGCAGTGGGGGACTTCAACGGAGACGGCAATCTGGATGTCGTTGTCGCAGGCAGCAATCGCATCGAGCTTTTACTCGGCAAGGGCAACGGCACCTTCGTGAAACAAGGATCGATGGAGGTGGTCAATACGCCTGTCTCCCTGGGTGTTGCCGATTTCAACGGCGATCATTTTGACGATCTGGCGATTGGGGCGGCGGGTACACACAACGCCTACATCCTGATTAGCAACGGCGATGGCACCTGGGCAACTCCACAGACGATTGGGACCTTCACCAACCCGACGGCCATTGTGGCAGGGGATTTCAACGGCGACGGAAAGCCCGATCTGAATATCATCGACAGCGCCGGAGATACGGTGACGACGCTGCTCAATAACGGATCAGGCGTCTTCCACATGTCTTCTGTCTGGCATACAGGCAAAACACCTACAGCGGGCCTTGCGACCGACCTGAATCTGGACGGCAATCTGGATCTGGCGATCACCATCTCCGGCTGGAACAGGGTCATGCTGCTGAACGGCACTGGGCAAGGCCGATTCCATAGTGGGGGTTATCTGTATACCGGCTCCCAGCCATCGGCCATCGCGATAGGAAACTTCCTGGGGCCTGAGACCTATGACCCGTTTCCTGCGATCGTGGTAGCGGATAAGGGGAGTTCCGCCCTGGATGAATGGCTACTCAGCTATTACGGGCAAGCGGTCGCCACGTTGAGCAATGTTTCGCAGATCGGGACGGGCACGTATTCGGTGGTCGCAAATTACAGCGGTGGGGGCGACTGGCAATCAGATAGTTCGTCCCCAGTCTCGCTCACATCCTACCTGGCTTCGAGCACCACCCTTGCGATTTCGGCAAACACCGTGACTGCAGGAACCCCAGTGACGCTAACAGCAAGAGTCATGGCGAATGGAAGTCCCGTGACCAGCGGAAGGATTCGCTTCTGTGATGCCCAGGCGGCCAGTTGCGCGGGTGCGGCGTGGTTCGGTTCGGCCTCACCGAATGGCAGCGGTGTCGCGGTGCTCACACACAAATTCTTGTCTGGTACGCACCACGTGAACGCGACATTTGTCGCGACAGACACGGACACCAAGAGTACGTCCAACGCCGTAACATTAACGGTCAGTCCCTGACCTTCCGGCGCGCATGAGGATCACTTAGTCTTCGCGAATCTCCGCAAGCTGACTGCCCCGCGCTACTACTGGCTCTCGGGCGCGCGGTCCTGCATCGTCCTGCGGCATGCGACTACTGCAACGTCGACTCCCGCAAAGATCCGGCCGGGTCCCAGCCGTTGGGTGAAGTCGCTGCGGTGGAACATGTCCTGCACCGGATCGGCCACCCTGGCCAGATAGAGATCCACCCCGAGATCGCGCAGTTCGTTGTTCAACTGGTCCAGCATTTCGAGACTCGTCACATCGATGTCGGGAGATCTCTCGAGATCCACCACCGCGGCCCGCGGCGGAGGGCTGGCGCTCTTGATGCGTTCCCGCAAAAGGCTATGAATCCGATTCGAGTTAGCAAAGAACAACATGCCATTTGGCCGAAGTATGAGGAGACCCGGAACTTGTTCGGCTGTATGGTCACGCTCGATGTCCACAAAGTTTTCTGAGCCGGCAATCCGCCCAAGGGTGGAGACCCCGGGTGCACTCATCTTCCAGATCAAGGCGATCAGGCTCAAAGCAACAGCAAAGATAAGTCCGCGGAGAATGCCCATCTGCAGAACGCCGAACAACGCGATGAGAGCGCCCCCGAGACTCCACCCGCCGATCTTCGCGTACCTTCTCAGCGTGCGAACATCCGCGAGATGAGCAACGGCGTGGATGACGATCGCTCCCAGAACCGCCTCGGGAAGATTGCGAATCAACGGCAGCAGGAAGGCCAGCGTAAGTGCCACCGACAGCGACGCGGTGATTGTGGAGAGTTGCGTGCGCGCCCCGCCGGCGTCGTTGGCTGCCGTGCCTGACATCCCTCCGCCCACGATGATGCCGCCCAACAATCCGGATGCCACGTTTGCGGCTCCCATGGCGCACAGTTCCTGGTTGGGATTGATCTCGTACTTATGCTTGGCGGCGAAGGTCCGGCCGGCAGCCAACCCCTCAGCCATCAGCACTGCCACAATGCCCATTGCGCCCACGACCAGGTCAGAAATATTGTCTTCGCCAACCCTGGGCCAACTCAGCGATGGCATTCCTGCCTGGATCGTGCCGACCACTTCCACGCCATGTTCCTTCAGCCCAAGGTACGACACGCTGAGTATCCCGAGTACCAGTGCCACCAATGCAGAAGGCACGCGAGGAGCAACGGCGCCCAGGACGAACATCATTACGATCGCCGTTGCCGACACGATGCAGGTCCATGGATTCGCATCGTTCAGAGATCTGAGCACATGCCATGTCTGATGGAAGAAATTTCCCTGGCCACTGGGGATACTCATCAGCTTGTGAGCCTGCTTCACCATAATGGTGAGCCCCAGCCCGAATACGAATCCCTTGAGAACAGGCTTGGAAATGAACTCCGACACCGCCCCCAGTCTGAGTACGCCCGCCAGCAGAAAGATAACGCCCGCAGCGATCGCAGCAGCCGAGGCCAGCACTGCGTATCGGGCTGAATCGCCCATGGCCATTGGAGCTACCAGTGCTGCTAACAATGCCGCCGAGGAAGAGGTGGAGGTGACTGCGAGTTGACGGGAGGTCCCGAAGAGCGCATAGACGAACATCCCCGCCATGGCCGCATACAAGCCCATCTGGGGCGGCACCCCAGCGATGCCCGCGTATGCCATGCCTTCCGGTACCAGCAGTCCCGCCACAGCAATCCCAGCTACGATATCTGCCCGAGGCGATGCCTGAGAGATCCAGCTGAGTATCGGTAGATACCTGGATAACCTGTTTTTGATCGACAATGACTCCCTCGGAAACCTAAATCGTCTATCGGTGTTCTTAGCGGTCGACAGTCTCTGGCTCGCACGATTTCGCCGCGACAAGCCCAAGAAGACGCAAAGGCCGTCCGGGATTGACCCAGTCGCGCCTCGGCACTAATCACACTGGGAATCTACACCTTGACCGCCGAATCCGACGAGACGTCATTTGCAGGGCGAGCGACTGAAGAACCCTTGGCTGCGGCGAAACAGCCACGAGAACACGAGGACTCCTTGAAACGGACCCCAGTCTCTGAGTTAAAGATTGTGTAAGTGATTGATTCGATGGTGGGCGCTGCAGGATTCGAACCTGCGACTTCCACCGTGTGAAGGTGGCACTCTACCGCTGAGTTAAGCGCCCAAAGATCTACGCACTGAAGCCCAAGGTTATCATTCCGGTGCCCAGCCTGCCAATCGCCCTTCGGACGTACACTTAAGGCGCGAAGGCAACTACCCGCACAGGATAGAATCCAACGACTACCAAAGATGCCTGAACCGGGTCCAGACCGATACATTTCGCCCGATCCCGAAATCTCCGGTGACGATCCCCCGGAATTCCGTGCTTTGGACCTGGACGGCGACGCTTCCCCGGAGGAGAGTGACGATTCCGCGCAACCATCGCCCGAAACGCGGGTTGATAAAGACATGGCCACGATGGCGCTCGAGCCCGCGCAATCCTTCGCTCCCACAAACGGAGTAGCCGCACTGGCTCCCAAGTCCGGTGAAAACAGCGATGCCGAGCTTATGCTGCGGGTGCGCGAGGGCGACGACGGAGCCTACAGCTACCTGGTGGAGAAATACCGTAAGCCCATCATTCACTTCATGTTCCGGATGGTGCGCAACCAGGCAGTGGCGGAAGAATTGGCCCAGGAAGTCTTTCTCCGGGTCTACCGGTCGCGCCAGACTTATCGCGCTGAGGCTCGCTTCAGCACCTGGCTCTACCGAATTGCCACGAACCTCGGCGTGAACCATGCGCGCGATACCAAGCAGGAGCGCTCGGCTCAGACGATCTACCTGGACGCTCCCGATCCGGAGACAGGCACGACCCCGGACGTTGCCGACATGACGCCCAGCGTCGAGCAGGACATGGTGCGGGACGAGCGGATGCAGGCGATCCGCCAGCATGTAATGGCCCTGCCGGAGCGGCAGCGAGTGGCCGTCCTGATGCACAAATACCAGGGCATGGATTACAGGGAGATTGGCGACGTGCTCAAGCTGAGCGAATCGGCCACCAAGTCGCTGCTCTTCCGGGCCTATCAAACACTGCGGGAGCGGCTGAAAGATTTTCTGTAACGTCGGCGAAAGTTGATTGCAACCACGATCGATGCGAAGAGTTGAAGTAAAGTGAGGAACATCATGACTTGCCGGAAAATTGAATCCAACGTGGCGGACCTGCTCTTTGCACCGGACTCCGTCCCCGCTTCGGTAAAGGCTCATGTGCAGGAGTGCCCAGACTGCAGCCGCGAATTGGCTGAGATGCAGGCCACCATGAACCTGATGAACGCGTGGGAGGCTCCCGAGCCGTCGCCCTACTTTGACACCCGGCTGCACGCGATGCTGCGCGAAGAGCGCGCCGCGGCCCCGGCGGGCATCTTTGAGCGTATCCGCGCGCGCCTGCTCTTCGGCAGCAACCTGCATTTGCGGCCCATCGCCGCTACTGCTCTGACAGTTATGCTGGCGATTGGCGGTGCTACCTATGCCGGATTCGTGGGAAGTCGGCATGCGCCCCAGACCTCCGCGACGGTGGGCGACCTGCAGTCCCTCGACAAGAATCAGCAGGTATTTCAGCAATTGGATTCGCTGGATCAGGATGACGACGACAGCGGAGCACCCTCAGCGAACTAGGGACCGGATTTGCCTGGCAGTTTCTGGAATTCGTTCTGAGGAAAATAATCTATGTTGTGAGAGAGATCGGGGCAGGAGACCCCGAAGCAAATGAAGTCCCAATCGCATTACCCGAACCCGGCCACCCATACTGGTGAGCGCATACCGGCGTCCCTGCCGGCGGGGCGGCGTCCTGTGTTATTTGCATGGATCGTTGGATCTGTGCTCCTCGGTTCCCTCTTTGTAGACTCTTCTGCGGCAGGCGCGGCACAGCAGCATAATGCACCCCCGCCGTCTCATTCGGCCCCTCCACCTTCGCACTCAGCGCCACCGCCATCTCACTCAGCGCCACCGCCATCTCACTCAGCACCGCCGCCTTCGCATGCAGCGCCCAGCGCGCCGCCGCCTCGGGTGCAGTCGCAGCCGCTTAGAACGGCGCCTCCGCCCACGAGCCAGCAGCCACAGTCTTATCTCTTTCGCACGGCGCCTCCCAAGCAGAATCAGCACCTGGGGGACTGGCTGTCCTCGCATCAGCAATTGCCTCTTTCGGAACAGGAGAAGGCTCTCCATCTGGAACCCGGCTTCAACAGGCTGCCACCCGAACAGCAACAACGCCTGACGAATCGTCTGCGCGAACTGGACAACAAGACGCCAGAACAGCGTCAGCGCACTATTGACCGCGTTGAAACATGGGAGCGCTTGTCGCCTCAGCAAAAGCAGCAGGTCACCAATTCCACACAACAGTTGCGCAGTCTGCCGCCAGACCGCCAGCTGCCACTGCGCAGGGCATTTCGCGACCTTCGCGACGTTCCGCCGAATCAGCGGCAGGCCATCATCAATTCGCCGCGATTTCAATCGCAGTTCACGCCACAGGAACGCAGCATTCTGGGCAACCTGTTGACGGTTGAGCCGTATCAGCCGAATCGTGCGCCGGCTCCGCCCGCACCATCACAGGCGTTTCGCTAGACCAGCTACCTAGCTCCGGAAGAAATTCTTTGCGAGGAAAACTACGTTCGCGGGGCGTTCCGCGAGCCGACGCATGAAGTAGGGATACCACTCCGTTCCGAAGGGTATGTACACCCGCATGTTGTAGCCGTCGCGCACCAGAGACTTCTGCAGGTCGCGCCGCACCCCGTACAGCATCTGGAACTCGAAGCGCTTCGGATCAAACTTGCGCTCGCGTAGAAAGTGCCGCGTGGCCTCGATGATCTTTTCGTCGTGGGTCGCGAGACCGTGATAAATACTGCTGTTCAGCAGGATGCGCGTCAGCTTGAGGAAATTCTCGTCAACGTCTTTCTTCTCGGCGAAGGCGATGTTCGGCGGCTCTTTGTATGCGCCTTTGCAGAGCCGCACGCGTATGCCCTCGGCCAGCAGCGTATGCAGATCCTTCTCGCTGCGATACAGGTAAGCCTGGATCACGATCCCCACGCTGCCGGGGTAAATGGCGTGCAGTTTGCGCACCATCTCCACCGTGGTTTCGGTATGCTCGGACCCCTCCATATCGATGCGAACGAAGTTCCCCACTGAGGCCGCATGGGCCACCAGTTTTGCCACGATGTCATAGGTAAGCTCGGGATCCAGGTCCAGTCCCATCTGCGTCAGCTTTACGCTCACATTCGCATTCAAGCGATGCGATTGGATTGCATCCAGTAACTGGTGGTAGGTCTCCGCCGCCTTGTGAGCCTCATCGGGCGTCGAGACGCTCTCTCCCAGGCTGTCGAGCGTTGCGGTGATTCCCTTCTCGTTCAGCGACTCGGCCGCGCGAAGAGCATCCGCAATCTCCATTCCGGCCACAAAGCGCGACGACATGCGCCGCCCCACGGCAGATTGCTCTGAAAACTTTCGCACAGACGAGTTGCGCGAAAGCGCAATAAAGGTAGAACGCAGGATTGCCATGATCCCTCGTATTCTAGCGCTCATTTCCCCAACGTGCCCTGCAACTTACGGGCAGAGGTCGCACGCCTCCTTGAGGGGAAAAGGCGGTCTTCGTCCGCGTTACGCAACCGGAGATGCCCCGATCCGGCTCCCATTCATCAAAAATTAGCAGATCAATCGGCCAATTTAGGAAACTTCCACGCCCCGCAATCGCATCCAACGAAACAGCGAAAGCTGAATGATAAACGGTCAGCTTTCCAGCAGTGACCTCTCATCCCTGCTCTCCAAGTGAGATCGCCTGGGAGATTCTCTGGAACGCGCGTCGAAAAGCGGAGTAGTAAATGGTCAGTCAGTGCGCGAATCCCAAATGCTCGAAGCCCTTGGTATACCTGAGAGAAGGACGAATTTTCATCTTCGATATGCCTGCCACGCCAACTGCCGGTACGGCCAGTTCTGGACGCGGATCGCACCGCCTGGAGCACTTCTGGCTATGTGGAGATTGCTGCCGGATCCTGGTGCTGCATCAGACTGCCGAAGGCGCCCTTGAACTGGTGCCCAGAAAGACACAGGACGCCACTGTACGCACGCGGGAAGCTGATGATCGGCGAAGCGCAATCGCCTCCTGATCAGCACGATCGCAGATGGCCGGCATAGCCTCCTCGCCATAGCCGGATGAAGCTGCATCCCGACCGCAAGACGCCTTAAATCTAACAAATGTAAGGGAAAAACCGGCTAGACGCGGGGAAGTTCCTTGGCAGTTGAGGCAACCGGCGGCTTGTCATAAACGCCGGTAATCGCGTTCCAGCGCACGTAGGCGAGGTCTTGCAGCATCTTCAGTCCATCCTTCAGGTAGCTGATGCGGGAACGCTCGTCGTGCCCCCAGGTCACCGAGACCTCTCGCACTTTGTACCCGCGACGGATCGCAATAAAGAGCAGCTCCGGATCGAAGCCCCAGCGCTCAATACGCTGCAGCCCAAAGACAGTGTGGGCGGCCTCCCGTGTAAACGCCTTGAAGCCGCACTGCGTATCCGCAAAAGGAAGCCGGACAACCGAACGCGTCACAGCGTTGAAGCACCGCCCGAAGAATTGCCGATAGAGCGGCTGCTGGATGGTCTGCCGCGAGCGGTTCAGCCATCGCGAACCGATGGCGATGTCCGCGCCCTCCTGAATCGCCGCGAAGAGCAGCTCGGCCTCCTCGATTGGCGAAGAGAGGTCGGCATCGGTGAACATCAAAATCTCACCGCGCCCTTCCAGGATGCCATGGCGAACGCTATATCCCTTGCCGCGGTTACCGGGGTTTTCCAGTAGAACCACCAGCGGGTCGAGCCGCGCAAACCGTCGCACGATTTCAGCTGTCGAGTCGGTCGAACCGTCGTTGACTACAATTACCTCGGCAGACCAGTTGCGCTGATGGATGCAATCGAGCACCGCGCCTAGGGTTTTACCGATTCGTGCCGCCTCGTTATAGGCAGGAATCACAATGCTGTATTTCGGGTTCGGCATTCCGTTAACTCGATCATTCAAACAGCGAAATTTCGAGTATCATACGCTATTTGTAACGGCATTCGATTCACACATCCCTCGCGGTGCTAAACTCCGGCCTATGGAAGAAGAACGCAAACACTCCTTTGGTTTCTGGCTTCTCGTCGGCGGAGGAATCTTTGCGGTTTTCCTCGTTGTCGTCTCCCTCATCATTTTTGCCACCGTGCACAGCATCGCCGGCAACACGCAATTCGCTGCCCTCAGCGGAGACAGCATCGGCGTGATCGATATCGACGGGGTGATTCTCAGTTCCGACACCGTGGTTGACCAGATTCGCAAGTTTGAGGACGACAGCTCCATCAAGGCCATTATCCTGCACATCAATTCCCCCGGCGGGGGCGCGGCCGCTTCGCAGGAGGTCTACGAAGAGATCCGCCGCATGCGCCAGGAGAAGAAGAAGCCCATCATCTCCTCGATTGAAAGCGAAGGCGCCAGCGGCGCTTACTACATCGCGGCCGGAACTGAGAAAATCTACGCCAACCGCGCCAGCGTGGTCGGCAGCATCGGCGTCATCGCCGAATGGACAAACTACGGCGAATTGCTGAAATGGGCGAAGCTGAAGCCCGAAGTCCTGAAGGCAGGTATCTTGAAGGATGCCGGGTCGCCAACACGGGATCTGACCCCGGCCGAACGCGTCTATATGCAGGGCTTAATCGACAATATGCATGCCCAGTTCATCTCCGATGTGGCTGCAGGGCGAAACCTTCCGGCGGATACGATCCGCCCGCTCGCCACCGGACAGGTATGGACCGGCGAACAGGCGCTTCCGCTACATCTCATTGATAAAACAGGTACATTTCGCATGGCCCTGCTTGAAACCGCAAAAAAAGTCGGTATTAATGGCGAGCCGCGGGTGGTAAAACCCGTCATACTAAAGCGAGGCGTGCTGGATCTGTTGACCGGCGACGCCAGCGAACTCATACCCAACCCTGCAAAACTGCTCGAAAGAAATGCCGGTTTCTATTTTCTTTGGCGCTAAGGGCCCCCGAGTGCATCTACCATATGTAAGTTCAAGATAACTCGGGTTATTCTAGTGTTTGGAGCAGAGCCCATATGACTAAAGCAGACCTGGTTGAGGAAGTGACCCAACTGGGCGACCTGACACGGCGCGATGGCGAAGTGATTGTTGATACCATCTTCGAATCCGTAATCCAGGCGCTGCAATCCGGGGATAAGATTGAAATCCGCGGATTCGGCAGCTTCCGGATTCGGCAGCGCAAACCCCGAATCGGTCGCAATCCGAAAACCGGGGCCAAGGTGGATGTGCCAGCCAAGCGTGTTCCCTACTTCAAGCCCAGCAAAGAACTGCGTGACCTGGTGAATCCCAAGGGCGCAGAGAGTGCTGACGACACCGCCGCCTGAAGTGCAACGCGGCACCAGTTAACTCCGGAGGCGTGACCGCGTGGCCGCCGCCTCCGCTGTTTGCCTAAGCCCGCGTGCCTATCACCGAGAGCATCCTGCCAGTGAAG
The DNA here is from genome assembly GCA_963849505.1 of uncultured Acidobacteriaceae bacterium. Taxonomy (GTDB): domain Bacteria; phylum Acidobacteriota; class Terriglobia; order Terriglobales; family Acidobacteriaceae; genus JANXZS01. Next base: position 304,057 of record CAWKHY010000009.1, read on the forward strand.
CCTCGCTCTCCGCGATGCGAGAAGTAGCGTTGCGGATTGCAACTCGTACACTCCCCTGCAACGGCGATGGACTCAGCCTTCACCCCGGCATCCAATAGCTGTCGACGGTTCGCTTCCACCAGGTCAAGGTGCAGGCTGGGACCCATCTGCGTATGCCCCGGTGCGCGTGCCGACAAGAAAAGCAGCGGATACTTGTTTTTCACCTCGTCAGGGTGATGTGCCTCACAAAACAATTCATCGGCATACCTGAACTGCGAGTGAAACTGGTGCAGCACTTCTTCCCCTACTGAATAGCAGCATTGACCGATGCCGGGTCCAATGGCCGCGATCAGATCCTCCGGCCTGCTGCCAAACTCCATTTGCATTCGCCCTACGCCACTCTCCACAATTCTCGCCACCGTGCCGCGCCATCCTGCGTGGAACGCGGCGACTGCGTGGCTCCTGGTGTCAGCAATCAGCACCGGGATACAGTCCGCCGTTTGAATCCCCAGCACGACTCCCTGCTCGTCCGTCATCAGGCCGTCGCCCTCGAACACAGCGCGATCCGTGGCATCGGTCGCACCCACCCGCCGCATCAGGGTTGAGTGAATCTGTCGCAGAGTCACCAGCATCGCTTTCGAGGGATGTCCGGTCACCTCAGCCAGAAATAGCTGCCGGTTTGCCAGCACATTCTCTTCGGGATCGAGGTCATTGAAACCAAGATTCAGATCTTGGCGCAAATCCTCTGGTCCAGAGCGGTAGGCAGTCGTCTTGCCGCCGGAGCGGGTGCTGAAGCCGTGCAGCAGCCATGGAAACCTCTCCCAGCCCGCCGCGCGAACCACGTCAATGCTTTCGTGGGCTGGAGCGGGGAGATCCTCCCGCGAGTTCTTGCTTGTAGGCACTTTATCTCCCTCGCGCTGGATTGCGACCCAGGCAGACGGCGGGCGCACCAAGGCCCGGCCTGGCATCACAGGTATTCTAGCGGCTGGCTGTGAACGATGGCGTCAGAGCAGGCAGGGAGAGAGCTTATGGGCCCGCTTTCCAGCGGGCCCGCTCAGAGGCATTTTAAAGGTGGGAAGCCAAGGATTGGTCTTAGGAGAGAGTCCGCACATGGCAGACGGGACTACAGAGAGTTGTACTTCTGAGGTGGGCGTGTTCATTTGAAGTGCCTCTAATGTTACTTCTATAGATGCACTTGCCCTGCCAAAGTTGTCTATCCCACAATAGATTTTATAAAGTCCACAAACTATTGATTAAAAAGACGAACCGCGGTGAGAGCTGCTATGTTGCCTACCGCACATAACAAATTGCATTCTCAGCAACATACAAATTATGGCATGTAGGTACCACCATGTGGTACCGCAGTACCGCTTTTAGGCTTCGAGCTCCATATCGCGGATCTTATTCAAGAGCGCCTTGTAGCTGACCTTTAGCCGGCGGGCCGCTTCACGCCGGTTCCAGCGTGTCTCCAGCAACATGTCCTGTATAGCTTTCCGCTCGGCTATCCACGCTGCCCGGCTGCCAATCTCCAGCAGCGACGGGGCCACCTGTGGTGCAACGGTATCCTCCGCCGCCAATTCAGCCACCTCGTCCGGAATATATTCCCCCTTGTGGGTGGAAAGTTCACGAACAATCTGCGTGGTGTCGCCCACGATCACATATCGCTTACACAGGTTTTCCAGTTCGCGGATGTTACCCGGCCAACTGATAGGCGCAGAGGAACTCGATCACTTCGGGCTCCAGGGGTACCAGCGCACGGCGGTAGACGTCGGAGTATTTCTCAAGAAAGTAGCTGATCAGCTCCGGAATCTCGTCGCGGCGCTCGCGCAGGGGTGGAACGCTGACCGTTACCACGTTGATGCGATAAAAAAGGTCTTCGCGAAAGAGCCCTTCGGCGACTCTCTGTTCCAGGATCTGGTTGGTGGCGCACACCAGCCTTACATCGACCGCGATATCTCGTTTCGCGCCCAGGCGGGAGAACTCACCATCCTGCAGCACGTGAAGAAGCTTGGCCTGCAGCCGCGGATCCATTTCGCCGATCTCGTCCAGAAAGAGCGTACCGCCATCCGCAAGCTCGAACTTGCCCGGTTTGCTGCGCACCGCGCCGGTGAAGGCGCCGCTTTCGTAACCGAAGAGTTCGCTCTCCAGCAGTTCACCCGGGATGGCCGCGCAGTTCACCTTGATAAATGGTTTGCTGCAACGATCGGAGAGTGCGAATACCAGTCGCGCAACAATCTCCTTGCCAACCCCGCTCTCACCGCGGATCAACACCGTGGCGCTGGTGGTCAGCCACCTTGTTGATGGTGTCGTGAATCTGCATCATGCGCGGCGAGGATTGGAACATGCTGGGAAAATCTTCGATGATCTCGTGGTAGCGGTTGCCCTTCGGGCGATCCGCGTGGGGCTCATCAACCGGCGAATCCATAGTCCGTTGGATGACGCGATCCAGAGTGGCGGCCAGTTCGTCGTCGCTTGCCGGCATGTCCAGGATCTCAGCCGCTCCCAGTTTGGCGGCCTGAAAAGCAATCTGCGGCGATGCCGGCTCAAGCAGAATCACAGGCGTCCCGCGGTGGCGACGGCGAATCTCCTCCAGCGGCTCAGCGCTACCTTCAAGCTCGAGTACAACTACATCCGGATTGGACGCAGCAATGCGCGCGATGAAGATGTCAACCGGCTGCGGCGACACCTGCTCGACGCTGTCACCCCGCGCGCGAAAATACGCACGGAGAGCACTGCTGGCAAGCGGACGCGAAACAGCCAGCAGTGCCCGAAGCTGCTTGTGTTCGGGCATGTGCGCTCAATTGTAGTCCGAAGACCAGCCAATTCCGCAGCGGAAATTCATCCTCGTCCAACACCATCAAAATGCTTGTGAGCCTGCATCATTTTTCGCGCGGCAGAAATCGCAGTCGATCGAATTGCGACTGAAGAATGTATAGACAGATTTGTAACTCAGGAAATGAGTTTCTCGATCAGGGAGATCAGCATCCAGCGCGGCCCTCTCACACTGTCCACAACAAACAATTTCCGTCATCGACTCACTCTGCAGCTGCAGGAAATTCGCACGCGAAATCCAGATAGCCGCCAGATAGCCGATGGTGAGCAGAATGTTTTTGGGGTACGAATCGAGGATGTGCGATCGAGAAGTATTAGTAACCGGCCAGTTGGATCGCATCGCAACGAGATCAAGAATACGTTACCTGATCAACACGACAACATGTAATTGCGCAGCGTTGATCAGTGGCATGGCGCCTCAGGCGCGCAGCAGGTATTTCTCCGTCTCAGGAGTCGCGCTGCGATGTACGCGGCGATGCGACACCATGTCGACCTTGCCTTCTGCGACAACTCTCAGGCTGTAGGTCTGGCAGCAATCGCCGCACAGCCAGAAGTGTTCAATGCCAACGTTACTGCCTGCATTGGTGACCACGCGCACGACGCACCCTTCACGCAGATAGTGCAGTTGCCTGCGGCATGCCGGGTTGAAGCATTCTGCAATCATTGGGGGCCTCCTTCCTGTCTATCTTGCGATCTTCTTCGGCCCGCGAAATTCCCATGGCCCGGTTTCAGATCAGGACGCGCAAACACAACGATCGTGGACGCGTCTCTCGACGATCAGTTGAATGGTGGCGGCGACGCCGGCTGTCTTGCCAGCAAGCGCTCGCGGCACTCGTGAATTAGTTCCGTGCGAGTGCGAGATTTCAAGTCTTCCGCTGAGTCAATCCTGCGGAAGCAATATATGCAGGTTTTTCCCGGCGCTAGAGCCACGGACGCGCTGGCTAGAGGCCGAATAGTTGATGGAAAGGCGTGCTTTCTCATAACTGCCCCTTTGCTGCTGGTTGTTGGTTTGTTACGTACTCACATTGACACGCAATGGGAATCGAAACTGCGAATCTTCCGTGAAGAAACTGTGAACTTCGTTGCGTTATACCTACTAAGCGTCAACTATGCTTCGAACTCACCTGGCAGCGGCCCAAAGAAGGACAATGAAGGGAAAACCAGCGTTTTGAAGTCACTTCTCAGATAAGTAGTACAACTTTAGGAGCAATGCCGCTGTGACTAACGTCACAAAGGGTCGTGACCAAGGTTGCATCTTGCCTACATGCTAACTCAATCTGCCGGCAATATTCTGCAAAGAAGTGCCTATTATTTATTTATTTTTTGCGGTTATTCCCGAGTTCTAAATGGGGACAAACTCCTGCCCCATCCAGGCCTCAAATGCGGCGAAACTGTGCTCGCGCCCTAGAAAATCCAGCACCAGCCGGCTCCCGGGCCGCGACCCGCCCGGCTCCAGAACCGTCCGCCGATAGCGCATCGCAGCGGACCCCGCCAGCAAATTGTTCTGGTCAAACTCGTTGAAGAAATCCAGCGCAATCACCTTGTCGAAAAGATAGGTGTAGTAGTTCGACGAATAGCCCACAAGGTGTGTAAACGCGGCGTACATGCGGTTGCCATCGATCCACAGGTACGGCAGGAAGCGCTGGTAATCGCTCTTGAGCAGCGCATCCGGGTCAAGACCCTGGGGATGGCTGCTGTGCATATCCAGCGCGTAACTGGTGTAGAAAAGCTGGGTTCGCACCCAGTCAGCGCGGCCAAAGGCGCTGGCGCGGTTCATGCGCTCCACCATCTCCGCCGGCAGCGGCTGATTGGTCTGGTAGTGCAGCGCAAAGCTGGCAAGCAGGCGCGCGTCGCGGAAGAACTCCTCCAGCATCTGCGACGGGACCTCGACGAAATCGCCCTCCGTCGCTATGCCGCTCAGTCCGGACCACTTCTGGTGGCCGCCAAGGATCGCGTGCATCAGGTGCCCGAATTCATGGAAGAAGGTCACCACGTCGCTGTACTGCATCAGGCCGGGATCGCCGGGCTTGCCTCCGGGAAAGTTGCAGATGAGGGCGGCTACAGGAATTTGCGTCCCGTCCACTCCCGGAATCATGGGCGCTGCGCTGAACCACTTGTCCTTGCCTTCGCGGGGGTGCATGTCGAGATAAAAGCGGCCCGTCAGAACCTCACCGTCGAAAACGTCCCACGCGGTGACCGCTGGATCCCAAACTGCCGCGTTTGAGGGCTCAAACGTCACCTGGAATAGCCTCTCAGCGGTCTCCAGGATGCCCTTCTGCACGCGTTTATAGGGAAAGTAGGGGCGTACTGCCTGCGAATCGAAGTCGAAGGCTGAGCGGCGATATTGCTCCAGCCAGTAGCCCCGGCTGGCCGCGTCCAGCACCGTGAGCCCCGGCTGGCGGGACTGGGCAAACTCCAGCACCATCTTGTACTCCGCCTCGGCGCCCGGACGCGAAACCCGCTCCAGTTCGTCGATCAGCTTCTGCATCTTCGCCGCCGACTTCATCATCTGGTTCGCGGTCGCAAGATCGGCCCAGCTCTTGTAGCCCAGGATGTCGGCAATCTCCTGCCGCGTTTTCATCAGGTCCAGCAGCACTTCCCTGTTCTGAGGAAAGGCGCGGGTGTTGTAGGCGAGGAACATGCGCTGGCGCAGCGCGTCATTCCGTGCGAATGTCATCACCGGCAGATAGTCGGGATAGTCCGTCGTCAGCTTGATTGTGCCGTCTTCCGCGGGCGTGTGGCTCTCGAGAAAATCGGCGGGGAGCCCCTCCAGTTCGCCGATATTTTCCGCGACGACTACGTTCGCCCCCTCCTGCACATTGCGGCTGAAGGTCAACGAGAGCATGGTGGCTTTATCGTGCAGAGCGCGAATCTGCGCCCGTGTAGCGTCGTCCTTGTCCACTCCGGCGAGGCGGTAGTCCAGCAGCACACGCTCTACGTAATGGCGCGTGGGGCCGTCTTCCCACGTCACATCCATCGCGCTCAGTGCCTCGTATACTTCCCGGTTCAGCGAGAGCGCCGTGCCTGCCTCAGACACTTTTTGAGTCATTGCCTCGGCAGTATCGCGGATCTCCTTTTGCGGGTGGACACTGTTCAGCACGCCGGACTGCGCGCCGGCGGAGTTCAGTTCTGCGAATGCCCGATCGAAATGGCGCAGCGTGTTTTCCGTGGTCCGCTTCTCGGTGACGGCCAGCAGATCCTTGATCTCCCTGCGATGCGCCGCAAGCCGCTCCTCCACCCACTCCGTCAGGCTATCCGCACTCATTCCGCCCGCCGCAGTAGTCTCCCATGGATGTATCACTGCCTTCTTCGACATTCGCAAGCCCTCAAATTTGAGATTATCTTATCGGCACCGACTGGTTCCTGCTTACTGGGAGGCATTGGTTTTTTGATCCGGCTGAAGAGAGTTCCGGTCAATCAGGGAGTGTGATTTAACTCACACATCAGACTTATGTTGCATACTGGGCCAGACGTCGGTAAGATGCCGCAATTGTAGCCATGAATCTTCCTGTGACAGGTCTCTCGCCGCACTACCTCCGATCACGCGTGGGAAAGGTGTGCGTCGCCATCTTTGGAACGACGCCCGCGGAGATGGTTGAAAAGGCTCAGGCCTGCCTCGCCGACAGCACCTTTCTGGAATTCCGCCTGGACTATCTGCCCAAGCCGCTGGCAGCCCTGCCCAAACTTAAGCAGTTCCTGGCAGAGCATACCGAGGTGACCGCCATTGCCACCTGCCGGCGCGCCGCTAACGGGGGCAAGTTCAAGGGGACGATCGCGGCTGAGATGGAAGTGCTCAACAAAGTCGCCGCGGCCGGCTTTCTGATGGCCGACCTGGAATTGGAGACTGCCGAGCACTTGAAGCCGCATGAGTTGGAGAAGCTTCGCAACCACGGTCTGGGGCTGGTCCTCTCCTATCACGACTTCGCCACCACTCGCGGCCTCGACCAGATCTTCACGCGCATGCGGCCCTTTGGTGCGGAGTTCATCAAGATCGTCTCCACCGCCAAGTCGCTCTCTGACAACGTGACGATGATGCACTTCCTCGAGCGTACGCGGGATATGGCCAGCGTCGTCGGCATCTGCATGGGCGAGCAGGGCATCATCAGCCGGGTGCTGGGCCTGCGCGCCGGTAGCGCTTTCACCTTTGCCTGTGCGAGCGTCGGAGAAGAGACTGCGCCGGGACAGATCGCCGCGAAAACCCTCATCGAAACCTATCGCCTCGACCAGCTCGACCGGGCGACGAGAGTGTTTGGCGTGGCGGGAAATCCAGTAAAGCAGTCGCTTACGCCCCTAATGCTGAACACTGCGTTCCGCCGCGAAACGGTGAACGCTGTCTCCCTGGCGCTGCAGACGACCAGCCTCTCCGACTTGCAGACGCTCGTCCGCGAAGTTCCCATCAGCGGGCTTAGCGTAACCATGCCGCTGAAGCAGGACGTGATGAAGATCCTGGAAAAGACCGATCCACTCTCTGAGAAGATCGGCGCCTGCAATACCATCGTCCGCGCTCAGGACGGTAAGCTCTATGGTTTCAACACCGACGTGGCTGCGGTCGTCCGCCCACTTGAAAAACGCCTGAAGCTGAAGGACGCGAAGATCCTGGTGATGGGCGCTGGTGGCGCGGCGCGCGCAGCCGTCTTCGGACTGCGGGAAAAGGGTGCAGAAGTCTTTATTTTGAACCGCACAGCCCCAGCGGGACAAAAGCTGGCACGCGAGTCGAAATCAAAGACTTTTCGCCGCGATCAGATGCAAAAGACCCAGTTCGATGTGATCGTGAACGCTACGCCGGTGGGTATGTACGGCGTAAAACCACAGCATATTCTCGAGCCGAAAGAAATCAATGCCCGCCTTGTCTTCGACCTCGTCTACAATCCTATCGAGACACCTCTTATTCGAATGGCGCGCGAGAAAGGCATTCCGGTAGTCACCGGAGTCGAGATGTTCGTTCACCAGGGTGCCAGGCAATTTGAGATCTGGACCGGAAAGCCGGCACCGGAAGAAGAGATGCTCCGCGTCGTCGTCCACGCGCTTCGTCAGCGCAAGGAAGCGGCGGCAGCAGTCCGCACGAAGTCCTGAGAGCTGGTCGGCAGCGCGGCGTTAAGAACGCGCAATCCGCGCCTGCAGCCGCTTAATTTTTCCCCGTCTGCCTTGAAATTATCCTTCAAGGAATTGGAGTCTGGAATGACTACTCAAGAACTCTCGGTTGAAGAGTTGCGTGCGCGCGTTAAGGCCCTCGATACACCTCTCGAACAGCCCCAGCAAGCGGCCCCGATTAGCGATGTGCCTCACGAAATGACTCACAAGGAAGACAAGAGCCCCTCTATGTGGAGAGTTTTGCTTCAGCTACGCGTATTGCTCCCCTACATCTCCCGCCTGGTTCCGCTGCTCGATGGCACCGCTCACCAGAGCGCTGCCCAGAGTCAGGAACTGCAGAAGGGAGTGGCCGAAGTTCAGACCGGCCACCGCGAACTCCGTACCCAGTTGCAGGATCAGAGCGTGCAACTGAAGCGCGTGGAAGAGCAGGTGGAGCGCATGCGCGAGACCACCGAGCGCAATACGCTCGAGCAGCAGGAGCTTGTCGAAGACCTGAAGACCTTCGAAGGAACGGTCAAAAAACTGGCCGCCCTCGGCATTGTGCTGGTGCTCTCGAATGTGGGCCTGTTGATTTACGTTGTGGTGCGGCTGCACCGCTAGATCTGCCGCCAAAAGAGACTGTAGCGGTTGTGCCGCGGGCCCCTCGTGAGCACAACCGCGCCAAATTACGTCACAAAGTTGAAATCGCTATTCACTCCATCAACAGCCAAGCTGCACACATAAAGTGATTTAGTAGTGTCAGAAAACTCATTTATGGGGCCCATAAAATTTGAGATTGCCACTTGTCACGTCTCAGGGCTACTATTTGGGATAGTTCGGCACAGTCTGCTTTCACGGACGTGTCAGGAAGCCTGTAACGAAGTCGTTCCCCAAAGAAAACCCGTTTACTAGAGACTCGGGCCACTCTAATCCCCCGGGTGTGGAGTGACTCTCTATGGCATGGTATGCCTACTGTATCGGCGAAAAGCAGGCATTTCCCGAGCTCGCCCGTCATCGCAAACCAGTTCCTCTGGAATCCGTGATGGGTGTTTCAGGAAATCAAGTTTTTCTCTATCCCGCCAGTGACTTAGCCCTCATCGTCAGTGAACACAATCCAGAAGAACAATACGACCAGAAAGCAGGAGTCGATCACGCTCGAGTTATCGCCGATTGCTTCAAGCTGTCCACAGTACTTCCTTTCCGCTTCGGCACCGTTTTCAACGATGATGAAGCGCTTCGGCGGTCTATTCGTTCCAATCAGCGGCAGTTTCTGGCAAATATGGAGCGTTTGCGCGGCAAAGCCGAAATGCACCTGAAAGTGGTGGTCGACGATTGCTGCCGTGAAGCTACGAAGCCGGTGCTGAGTGATTGCGTCGGAAAAGAGTACCTGAGCAGTCTGCGTGAAAATGCGACGCGGCAGCGCGAACGTCAGACCAAGGCGCGTGCGGTTTCAGTACAGTTGCATCGCATGTTTGCCCCCCTGGATGAGGAGATATCCTGCCGTCGGACGGAGACCGGCAAGATGCTGCTCGACATCGCCCACCTGATCGACTCGAAGTGCGTGGAACGCTACCAGAACAAGTACGCAACCGCCACGCAGATCCTGAAGGACTGTCGCATGCAGCTTTCGGGTCCCTGGCCTCCGTACCATTTCGTGCACAAGCTGATACGGCCCTGCCACCAGAATCCTGTGAGCGCACAAGCGGTCGTCAACCATGCTGAGGTTGCTGCCGTTTAGCTCACCTGCAGATACTTACAACGAAAAGGCTCCGGAGATTCCGGAGCCTTTTTCATTTGCCGCATTCTCAAGATGGGAATTCGCCTAAACTCGAACTTCAATTGGCAAACCTTTTCCCTAAAGGATTCGCACTGCCAGTGCGGAGGGAATACCATTGATCCAACACTACTTTTTTGGCACCGAGGAGATTCAAAAAAAAGATGAAATTCGTCCAGGTTCTAGCTCTTTCATTCGCCCTCATAACCATTTCCACTGGCTCCACATCGTTTGCCCAGGCTGCCAAGGGCAAGGTCGTAACCGCCAATGCTCAATTGATCGGCAATTTGAATACCAAGACCGCCAAAGCCGGAGAGCCGGTGAAGGCAAAACTGACCGGCGAAGTTCGCCTTTCAAACGGAACAACGCTGGCGCGCAACGCTGTGCTGACGGGCAAGGTTGATACGGTAACCACCCTGAAGCCCAGCGACGTTGCCAAACTCACTCTTACCTTTGACCGCGCTGAGCTCAAGGGCGGCAAAACCATTCCGGTGAAGATCATGATCGTCAGGCTCTCCACCGAATACAATCCTGCGGCTAGTATTGCCCCTCCGCTCTCGGTTGGACCGACTGCGATTCCCGAGACAGCGATTGTGAATGTCGTTCCCGGATCCAAGGGGAGCTTTGGGCTTGAGAGTGACATGGCCGCAGCCGTGTCCGGTACTGTTACACGTTCGGACGAAAATGTTGTGCTTGCGCACGGTACAGACATGCTGATTGGAATAACCAGCGCCGGGGAGTAACGCTTCAGAGCTGTTAGCAGCACGAGAAGATGGGATGTGGACGCCACCAGCGGTCTGCATCCCATTTTTTGTGTTCGGATGAAGAATCTAATGATTGGAGAATCGATATGCGTGACTTCATCCTGTTGATGCACAACGACGCTAACGCGGCACCAACGCGTGAGATGTGGTCTTCGTATTTCTCGTTGCTGCAGGGACGGGGAGTCTTCGAGGGCGGAAGCTCAATTGGGGCAGGAGAAGCATTCCGCAAGCAGGGGAAACCGGGGAACGCGAGCGAGCATTTGACTGGATACATTCGGGTACGAGCAAACAGCCTTGCAGACGCCAGGGATTTGCTTGCGGGAAATCCCATCTTCGAGTGCGGCGGGACGGTCGAGATCCGCGAATTGCCTCACGAATGACGGCATAAGTACTGAAGGCTGAGGGGCATTCGACGGCGCGAAATGCCATTCCATGTGACCAATAGGCAGGGCTAAACCGATGGGCATCTAACCCAATGAGCAGCACGCTGCTCTGGAGGGGAAATAAAAGATGAAATTGGTCAAATTCGGTGCCTTTTCCTGCGCTCTTATGATCGTTTCGATGGGTTTTAGCTCCCGGGCGCAGGCGTCCACAACTCAGGCAGTTCCCGCGAAGGCGGAACTTGTAAAGTCACTCAGCGCCAAGAATGCCAAGGTCGGAGACGTGGTGGCGGCGAAGCTTACGAGCGAAGTGAAACTCGCGGATGGAACTACGCTTCCACGCAATACGGTGATCACGGGGAAGGTTGACACCGTGAGCGCTGCGAATTCTGGTGATGAGATGTCGAAGCTGACACTCACCTTCGATAACGCACAGATCAAAGGCGGAAAGACTGTCCCAGTGAAAGCGATGATCGTCAGAATTTCGACGCCATTCAATCCTGCGGACACCAACGACAGAGCTTCACTCTCAGTCGGTCCTACAACCATTCCTGACGACCATGCAGTGAAGTTCGTGCCTGGAGCGAAGGGGAGCTTTGGCTTGGAAAGTGATATGCAGTCGAGCAACTCGGGCACCGTCACGCGCTCTGGCAGCGACGTGGAACTGGCTCGGGGAACGGACATGCTGCTTGCAGTTAGCGGCGCGGCCGGGCAGTAAAGGGCTCGCTGATGAATAGACGTGAAGATGGGATGGGGCGCATGCACAAGCGGCTCCATCCCATTTTTTATTGCGCAATTTTTCTACAGGTTCTTGGCAGTGGCCGGCAGGTCTTTCTTGCGGCTTAAGACAAAGCTGGATTTCTTGCGGGTATCCACGGAGGCGTGGTCGATCTTCTTCCAGAAGGCTACGAAGTAGTCCACAGCGGAAATGATCGAGACCAGGACCATGAAGTAAATGGCCACGATTGCCGTCCACTCAACGGGCATGATGAAGTAGCCGAAGTGCCATTCGTACCAGCCATGAGCGAGGATGGCCGCGACCACGGAAACAATCTGAATAATTGTCTTGAGCTTGCCCAGGTTGCTGGCTTCAATGGTGAAGCCTTCGTTGGTGGCAATCGAGCGCAGCCCGCTGACCAAAAATTCTCGGCCGATGACGAGCACCGCGATCCACGGCTTGACGATGTGGGGGTTATACGCGACCAGGATGATGTATGCGGCGGAGATCAGCAGCTTGTCGGCCACCGGATCCAGCAGCATGCCCATGGTTGTGATCTGGCCGCGCCGTCGTGCGAGATAACCATCTACTCCGTCGGTAATGGAAGCAAGGATGAACAGGGCGGAGGCCATCAATTCCTGCTCGCCATGTCCCCGGAATGGGAACACCGGAGACATCATCCAGATAAAGACCGGCACCGAAAAGATGCGGCTCATCGTGATGGAATTGGGCAGGTTCACGCGCGGCTCGGAGGAGGAATTTGACCCATGGTGGCGCTGCTCTCATTATGCACCAGAGAGAGCAGGTCTGTTTTGCACCGAAGGTGGCACTCCTTTGTTAAATTTGGCTCTTCTCCCACTCCGGCTGCGCGTCTTGTGACTGCGATTTCAGGCGTAGATGCCCCTTTGTTTAATGGTGGCGGCGACGCGGTCGATCGCCAGCATGTAGGCGGCGATGCGGTTGTTCACATCGTGCGCCTCGGCATAGCGAATGACGTCGTCGAAGCTGGCTGCCAGGATGTCTTCCAACTGCTCGTTGATGACGGCTTCCTTCCAGAAGTATCCCTGTCGATCCTGCACCCACTCAAAGTAGGACGCGGTTACGCCGCCAGCGTTGGCGAGTATATCCGGGATAACAAAGATCTTCTTGTCCGCGAGGATTTCATCGGCCACCGCAGTGGTTGGTCCGTTGGCGCCTTCGCATATGATGCGCGCCTTGATGCGGTCCACGTTGCGGCTGGTGATGACATTCTCAGTTGCCGCGGGGATGAGGATATCGCATTCGGTGACCATCAATTCCTGCGAATCGAAAGGCTCAGCGCCTTTGAATCCAAGAATGCTGCCGTTGCGCTGGCGATAATCTCCAAGCGCGCTGACATCGATGCCGTTGCGGTTGTAGAGGCCGCCATCGTACTCTGCGATGCCAATGATCTTGTATCCGAGTTCGGCCATCAGGCGAGCAGCGTTTGAGCCGACGTTGCCAAATCCCTGGATAATGACGCGGCAGCCTTCGCGGGGAAGGTGCAGGTACTTGAGAGCCTCGTCGCAAACCACCTTGATGCCGCGACCTGTTGCCTCACGGCGCCCACGCGATCCACCGATGTTCAGCGGCTTTCCGGTGACGACGCTGGTAACGGTCTGGCGCATGTGCATGGAGTAGGTATCCATGATCCACGCCATCGTTTGCTCGTTGGTATTCATGTCCGGCGCGGGTACATCCTTCTCCGGGCCGAGAAATTCGATGAGCTCGGAGGTGTAGCGGCGCGTCATGCGTTCGAGTTCGCCCTGCGACATTTTCTTGGGGTCGCAGATGACTCCGCCCTTGGCTCCGCCGAAGGGGATATTGACGACGGCGCACTTCCAGGTCATCCAACTGGCCAGGGCGCGCACTTCGTCGAGCGTGACATCGGGCGTGTAGCGGATGCCGCCCTTGCCGGGGCCGCGCGCGATGGAGTGCTGTACACGGAAGCCCGTAAACATCTCTACTCTGCCATCGTCCATCGATACGGGAAAGTGAACGATGACCTCCCGCGCCGGATAGCGCAGGACTTTCCAGAGCCCTTCTTCAAGGTTAAGTTTCCGAGCCGCGAAATCAAACCGAGCCGCTTGTGCTTCCCATGGGTTGATTTCCTGCTCGAGCGTCATAGTTGCCATATACAGATTCTCCGGTTTCTGGTTCTATCTTGAACCGCACACATTCTTCCGGGGGCACTTACCCCAAGAGATGGACGGCAGCGGAACGTATTCGTCTGCAATCTCATATTTGCGCTATCCCACACGAAATGTGCGGAATTTCGCTGCCCAGCGATTGGCGTGACGGCCCAAAGGCCAAACTCACAGAGTATAGGCCTGACGCAGAAAGCTGGGCAACCTGTCTGGAGCCCTGGGGAGTGCCACAAATGGGTCACAGCCCACATTGGGCGCGCGGCCCGAGGAAGGAAGCTGGTGAACGTCTCTATATCTCATGATGGCTGGGATGCGGGCCATGAAAAGATGGTGCCCTGGGCGGACCAAAACTGCTGCTTGCGTGTTTGGCGGCCAGCTAGCGAAAGATCAACAGGGCTGCATTTTCTTCAAGATAGCCGCGCTCTGGGCACGTCCTCAATCAGGACGAGGCCTCGCCACACGAGGCCGACGAAGCACGGCGGATGTTTTCTGATTCCCGGGCTGCCGATGTACCATTGCGCAGATGCCGCACAGCAAAGCCATTAAGCCGACCCCTGCCGAGTTTTTACGCCTTGCCCGCACCCACACCCTTGTCCCGGTATTTCGCACGCTGACAGCCGACCTGGAGACACCAGTCTCGGCATTTCTGCGCATTGCGACGGATGAACCGGAGTGCTTTCTGCTGGAGTCAGTGGAGGGCGGAGAGAAGGTTGGCCGATACACGTTCATCGGCGTGCGTCCGCTGCGCAAGATGGTGGCGCGGGGCAGGTCGATCCGCATTACCGAGGGCAAGCGCACGCGGACGGTAGAAGGCGACATATTTGCGCTGCTGAAAGAGGCGTTGAGTGGCCACAAGCCGGCGCGACTGAGCGGGCTTCCTCCGTTTACCGCGGGAGCGGTGGGCTACTTCGCCTATGACGTGGCGCGGCAGATTGAGAAGCTGCCTTCGCTGGCGAAAGATGATCTTGGCATGCCGGACGCGTGCTTTCTCTTCTTCGATGAAGTGCTCGCATTCGACCATGTGAAGAAAGAGATCATGCTGGTGGTGACTGCGGACCTGACGCAGCTGAAGCCGCAGGAAGCATACAAGCAGGCGATCACACGGCTGAGTCGCCTGGAGCGCCGCCTGGCGCGACCGCTGCCTGCTGTGCCGCGCAAAAAATCGCGGGGCAAGCTGAAGATTACGCATCGCTCCTCGAAGAAGCAGTTCCTGAAGGCGGTGGAGAAGACGAAGGAGTACATCGCGGCCGGCGACATTTTCCAGGCGGTAATCTCGCAGCGATTTGATGTCGAGCCGGATGTCGATCCGTTCTCGGTGTATCGCGCGCTGCGCATCGTCAATCCCTCACCGTATTTGTATTTCCTGCGCATGGATCTGGGCGAAGGGACAGCCGGGGCGAAGCATAAACCGGAGTTGCCGACACATGTTCTGGGTTCGTCGCCGGAGCTGCTGGTGCGTGTTCACGACCGCACGGTGGAGTACCGGCCGATCGCCGGCACACGTCCTCGCTCAGAAGATGAGAATGAGGATCGCCGCATCGAGGCCGAGATGATGGTGGACGAAAAGGAACGCGCTGAGCACGTGATGCTGGTGGACCTGGGGCGCAACGATGTGGGCCGCGTAAGCGAGTACGGCAGCGTGAAGGTGAAGGACCTGATGTTCGTCGAGCGCTATTCGCACGTGATGCACATGGTGAGCGCGATCGAAGGGGAACTGCGCAGCGATATGACGCCGGTGGACGCCTTCCGCGCATGCTTCCCAGCGGGAACGTTGAGCGGCGCGCCGAAGATTCGTGCGATGGAGATCATCGAGGAATTGGAGCCGACGCGGCGCGGAACGTACGGCGGCAGCATTCTCTACGCCGACTACTCGGGCAATCTGGATTCCTGCATCGCGATCCGTTCGATGCTGCTGAAGGGCAGGCAGGGATACGTGCAGGCAGGCGCAGGCATTGTTGCGGATTCCAATCCAGAGAGCGAGTACCAGGAATCAGTAAACAAGGCACGCGCGGTCATTCGCGCTATCGAGCGCGCACGCGGAGATTAGCGGCCGCGAAAACTACAAGTTGCCGCCGTCGTCGTTATAGTTCCTGCCACCATTGCGGGTCGCCCAGAGCATCAGAGAGAAGAAGATGGTGAAGAGTATGAAAATCACGGCTATCGGCAGCATGATGCTCCTTCGATGCCGCCGCTGAGCGGGGCAGATATCGATCATCCTAAAAATAGGCGCGGCATGCAAGCCTCTCATTTCGTGAGGGGTTGTTGCCGGGCCGCTTGCGTACCCACTCCCGCGCTACACTGAGAGCAATGGTCTTCGTCCTCGACAACTACGATTCGTTCACCTACAACCTGGTGCAGTACATGGGCGAGCTGGGCGCGGAGATGGTGATCCGCCGCAACGACGAGCTCACGGTGGAAGAGGTGGAGGCGCTGAAGCCGGAGCGCATTCTGCTTTCGCCGGGGCCCTGCACGCCGCAGGAAGCGGGCATCAGCATTCCGCTGATTCGCACTTTGCCGGCAAGGTTCCCATTCTGGGCGTGTGCCTTGGGCACCAGGCCATCGGCGCGGCCTTTGGCGGCGAACGTGGTGCGCGCTGCGCAGCTGATGCACGGCAAGACCAGCGACGTGCCCACGACGGCAAGACGATCTTCGCCGGAATTCCAGCTCCGATGACTTGCACGCGCTATCACTCGCTGATCGTTGCGGAAGAGGGACTGCCGACGGATCTTGAAGATCTCGGCGCGCACGCAGCGGCCGGATGGCGAGCACGATCATCATGGGCTTGCGCCATCGCAAGTATCCGGTGGAGGGCGTGCAGTTTCATCCCGAGAGCGTGCTGACGTCGAACGGCAAGCGACTGATCAAGAATTTTCTGGAGCTATAAGCTGATGCGGGCTGGCAGTATGGACGCTGCTTCCTCGCGTGCATCGGCTTCGATTGCGATCGCGACTGGGACAGGCGCAACAGCCGATCGGGCGCACCTCTGCGCAGGAGGTCAAGGTGTCCGGAGCGATGGACGTTCATGGCGGCGAGATGCTGCTGGGCAACGGCAGCGCGGTTACGGCAGGCGAGCAGGCGGTGCAAGATTTCAGCTGACGCGCGGCGGTGAACTGCGGCTGTGCCCCACGACAACGGTGCATCTATGCGAACGATCGCAGCGTGGAGAAGCAGGACTCGTCACGCGCTGATGATGGCGCTGGATCGCGGTGCGCTGGAAGCAAATTACGTCACCGGAAAATATTCCGATGTGCTGATGACTCCGGACTTTCGCATTCTCGTCTCTCGGGCCGGGGACGGCGAACGTGAGCGTGCGGGTGAGCGCCAAGGGCGACACCTGCGTGGACAATCACGGCGAGAATGCTCCCTACGTCACGGTGAGCAGCCTGTTCGACGGCGGCGTATATCGCGTGCAGCCGAACCAGCGGGTGCTGTTTGAGCACGGCAGCCTGCGCGATGTGGTGGACAACGAGCAGGAGCCTTGCGGCTGTCCTGCTCCGGTGTCTCGTGGCGACGGCGGGAACAACTCCGCAAGCCCGGCGAAGCGGGCGCGAAGGTTGGCGGGCCATCGTCGACTCCGGCCGACACAGCGTTTCCGCTGGCAGTGAGCCAGGGGCTGGCTCCACCACCGGCAAAGCCCGACGTTCCAGCGGGAGACGTGCACGCCAGCGTGACGGTTCCGCTGACCTACAACGGCACTACGGGCAAAGCGGGCGATCCGGCGTGACCTGGCCGCGGCCGGGGCGGCAGGAGTGATCCACGGCTGCCCCCACGCAGCGCCGCCGACGCCAGAGGCGAGCCGCTCCGGTGCCTGCCAGCGGAAACAGCGACGGCGGTCGCGCCGGAGAAGAAACAGCAGAGGTGGCGGATTCTTCCATAGCGTCGGTCGCTTCTTCTCGCGCATTTTCGGCAGCTAGCGGCCCGCGATCGTGCTGCTAAGCGCTGGGGCAGGCGGCTGAGCTACAATCAAGGTTGGCCTAGGTTTTCACCGTCCAGGTCCTATCTGGTTACGGACCGGCTTCGGAGACCAGAAAACTAAGACCACAAATCAAGGAGCTTTCTTCCTATGGTCGCCACACAGATGCGTCCGGGCATGATCATCAAGCACAACGGCCAGTTGCACATGGTCTTTTCCGTCGAGCACCGGACACCCGGAAACCTGCGCGCCTTCATTCAGGCCAAACTGCGCAACATTCGCACCGGCGCCATGTTCGAGCACCGCTTTCGCTCGCCCGATCCGATTGATCGCATCATCGTCGACGAAGTTCGATGGAGTTTCTGTATGCGGATGGCGACGATTATTACTTCATGAATCCGGAGAATTACGAGCAGACGGTGCTGAAGCATGACACGCTGGGCGACTCGGTGGAGTACCTGATTCCGAATCTGACGATCAAGGTCTCGTTCATCGACGGCGTCGCGGTGGGCGTCGAGTTGCCGCAGACAGTGGAACTCGTCGTGGTCGAGACCGAGCCGGGATTGAAGTCGGCTACGGCATCCTCTGTGACCAAGCCCGCGAAGCTCGAGACGGGGCTGGTGGTGCAGGTGCCTCCATTTATCAACGAAGGCGAAAAGATCCGCGTGGACACGGCGGAAGGCGCATACCTGTCGCGCGCGTAGAACGGCGTCGAATCAAAAGAAGAGGCCCATTATCGGGGCCTCTTTTCAATTGCGCATTGCGGGGGACCTGCCCGGATCGCTTGCATGGTGTGCGGGCATCTGCAACACTGGCATCGCAACTCAATCCAGTCGTGAGTTTTCAAGCTGTTGACTATGGTCCGTCGTTTTCTGGTACAGGGGCGAGTACAGGGCGTAGGCTTTCGCTGGTTTGTCCACCGTGAGGCTGCTGCTCTTGGCCTGCGTGGATGGGTTCAGAACACCGAGGATGGCGATGTGGAAGTAGTCGCAGCCGGCAGCCACGAAGAGCTCTCCGGCGCTGCGCTCGGCTCTGCATCGAGGATCGCGTGGCAGCCGCGTGGATCGCGTCGTAGAGCAGGAGCTTGCCGACGAGGAAGCTAAAGAACCTCGGATCATTTCAAATTGAAGGAGCGTGGTAGCAGATGAGCGAAGCACGAGGTCAAAACGATTGCCGACCGGATCCAGTAACGGGAGAGATTAACTGCGAGCCATTGAAGCGGCTTGTGCGCACCGTGCCGGACTTCCCCAAGCCGGGAATCCTCTTCTACGACATCACCACGCTGCTCAAGGACAAGAAGGGCTTCGCGCAGCTTATCGACGCGCTGGCGGCCCACTACATCGGCAAGGATATCGACCTGGTGCTGGGTATCGAAGCGAGGGGCTTCATCTTTGGTCCGGCCCTGGCTTACAGGCTGAATGCCGGCTTTGTTCCGGTCCGCAAGCCGCGTAAACTGCCCGCGCCCACGGCGCGCGTCGCCTACGACCTGGAGTACGGAACTGACTCGCTGGAGATTCATCTGGACGCCATTGAGCCGGGACAACGCGTTGTGATTGTGGACGACCTGCTGGCTACAGGCGGCACGATGGAAGCAACGATTCAGCTGGTGCGTCAGCTGGGCGGCAGGATCGCGGGGCTGGCCTTTGCAGTGGAACTCGACTTCCTGAAGGGTCGCGAAAGGTTCAGCGATCTCGACGTCTTCAGCCTGCTGCACTACGACGAGTAGGGCTGCGACGATGTCTAGCCGCGGATACAGGCCGCCGCCCGCAATCAGGCGATACCTCAACTCAGGGAGCAGATTCTTTAGACGGTGCGGTGGCTCTCGCGGAAAAAGTGCCAGATGAGCGTGACTACTGCCATCACCAGCAAGACGTGGATAAACAGGCCTACGGTATGCAACAACAGGAAGCCTGCTATCCAAAGAACTACCAGCAGTATTCCAATTCCAAGAAGCATGCTGTCTCCTTATCCGGATGGGAAGTGCACCCCGACAGAGACCGGAGGCGCGATGGAAACGGCTCTACCAACGCTCTAACACTAGGTTAGAGCATCTCGCGAGAGAAAAGTTACCAAAAGGCCAACGGAATTTATTAATTAATAAATGGGAGCGGCGCACTTTTCGGGCGCCCGGAACGATCGTTCAGGCGCCAATGACCGTGATTCGCAGCGACTCATCCGGCTTCAGATAGCTTTTGCGGCGAAACCAGTCTTCCATCGCGGCCTTCAGGCGGCCGAGAGGCACGCGATATCCCACTTCGAGAAGCCCATCTCCCAACGGCAGAGTGTCGTCGAAGATCGCGTCGTTGGTGAAGTTGCGCATCGCGAAGTTGTCGATCCAATGCACAGGACAGGCGTGCGCCTCGCCCCCGCGATCCAGCCTCTCGACGCTTAGCTTTCGGGCAAACACTGCTACCTCCGCGCGTGCGGTCCGGCGGCGCGGATATTCTCCGGCGCATCAAATTTCGCGAAATTCTCTTCGAAACGGGCCGCCAGCATCTCAGCCTGGCGGTCGTACGCCTGCTTGTCGGCCCAGGCGTTGCGGGGGTGCAGCAATTCAGCCGGAACGCCCGGACATACGGTAGGAATATTCAGATTAAAGGCATTTTCTACTACGAATTCAGCTCCAGCGAGGGTGCCATCGAGCGCGGCATGCACCATGGCCCGGGTGTACTTCAGGCTCATGCGCTTGCCGGCACCGAATGCGCCTCCGGTCCACCCCGTATTCACCAGCCAGCACTGCGCCTTGTGCTCGCGCAGGCGCTCTCCCAGCATTTGTGCATAGACCCTGGGGGCCAAAGGCAGGAACGGCGATCCAAAGCATGCCGAAAAGTCCGGAACCGGCTCGGCACCCAATCCCGCCTCTGTTCCCGCCAGTTTCGCGGTGTATCCGGAGAGGAAGTGGTACATGGCCTGCTCGTTCGTCAGTTTCGCGATAGGCGGCAAGACGCCAAAGGCATCCGCCGTCAGGAAGAGTACGTTGCCGGGGTGCCCGCCTACTCCTGGAATCACAGCATTATCAATAAATTCAATGGGATACGCAGCACGGGTGTTTTCGGTATAGCGAATGTCGGAGTAGTCAGGCAGGCCTGTCGCAGGATCGAGCACAACGTTCTCGAGCACCGAGCCGGAGCGTATCGCGTGATAGATCTGCGGCTCTTTTTCCTCGGAAAGATCCACGCACTTGGCGTAGCATCCTCCCTCAAAATTGAAGACGCCGTTGGGACTCCAGCCGTGCTCGTCATCGCCGATCAGGCGCCGCAGCGGATCGGCGGAGAGGGTGGTCTTGCCGGTTCCGGAGAGCCCAAAGAAGAGTGCGCTTTCGCCGCTTTCGCCAATGTTTGCGGAGCAGTGCATGGGAAAAACATTCCGGCCTGGCAACAGGTAATTCATCACGCCGAAGATGGACTTCTTCATCTCGCCTGCGTAACGTGTGCCTCCGATAAGAACGATTCGCCGGGTGAAGTCGGTGAGGATGAAGGTGGCCGAGCGAGTGCCGTCGCGCTGCGGTACAGCTTCAAACTCCGGCGCGGCAATCACGGTGAACTCATGCGCGTGCGAGGCCAGGTCAGCTTCCTCGGGCCGTATGAATAGCTGCTTCACGAAGAGCGCATGCCACGCATACTCCGAGATAACGCGGATGGGCAGTCGGTAGGCAGGATCCGCGCCCGCATACAGGTCGTTCACATATAGCTCACGCCCGCGGAGGTGGGCAATCACGCGATCCAGCAGCGCATCGAACTTCGCTCCGGAGAATGGCTGATTCACCTTTCCCCAGTCCACGCGCGAGCGGGTCTCGTCGTCCTCAACCACGAACTTGTCGCGGGGCGAGCGTCCGGTGCGGTCGCCTGTGAGAGCCACCAGCGCTCCATTCGCCGCCAGCGTGGCATTCCCCTGGGCCAGCGCGGCTTCTACCAGCGCAGGGACCGTGAGGTTCATGTGTACAGTGGGGCCGGCTTCGGCAAGATCACGGAGAATGTTAGTAATGCTGATGGAGCCCATGGACCCTACTCCCTGCGCCAGGTTGTAATTGGAATTGGACCATTGTGCCACTCGCGAGACACGACTGGCAAAGCCGCGAAGTCTTCAGCCGATCTGCGCTGCGCAGATTGGAATCGATGCCCAGACGCCGCTAGATCACAGGTAGAGTGGGCAGCCAATGTGTTTCCCGTGCCTCATCGAGCACGGCATTCAAGTGCTCCAGCACTTCTTCGACGCTCATCGTATACATCTCGCGTGTGCTGTCGAAGCCCTGTTCGATGGCGCTCTTCAGGTAGTGTCCAGCGGTCTGCGAAGCCAGCCCATCGGTGATCACCTTGCCGGTGCGCCGCTTCTGCTCCACCCACGCCAGCGTCGGCATGGCGATCCACATGGGCCTGCCATTTACTTCGAAACGGATGTCAACCGCGTCGGCGTGTCGCGTCGCGATGGCGACAATATTCGCCTTCCATTTGCAGTGGAGGTCTTCGTTGGTCCAGCGGTCGGTTACGTGGAAGTCGTCATACATAGCACCCTTAGCCTAATGGGCAGCCCGGTTCCCGGCAAGCCGGAAAGATTCGAGAGCCGCGGCGCTATGGGATCAACAGGCGGTTGAGCGGTCCATCCGGCGCCGTTTGACCGTGCAAAGCGGGCACTGCTACACTTTTAGTAACTCTACGCAGACTGTAGTACATCCGTGCTCGCCTGCCAGCTCCCGCCCTAAGGATTTCTGAAGGAAACTCGTGGATACCCAGACTCGTCACGCATTGAAGCAGGATAGTTTTGTACAGGCGACCACCAGCAGTCTTGGCTGGCTGCAGCAGAATCGCAGCGCCGTTTTGAAGATCGCTCTTCCCGTCGTCATCGCATTGGCTGTAATCGTCGCCGGGATCGCCTTCTACAACCAACGTTCCGCCGCAGCAGATGTCGCTTTGGGCAAGGCCCTGACGACCTACAGTTCCCCGGTACGCCAGGCGGGAATGCCGGATTCGATGGCAGCGACAGCTTTCGCCGATACCACCGCGCGAGCCAAGGCGGCGAACAAGCAGTTCGTCGAAACCGCGAACCAATATGGCTGGCTGGATGCGGGCAAGAATGCCCTCTACTTCGCCGGAATCACGGCTCTCGAAAGTGGTCAGAATGCGGATGCGGAAAAGTATCTGAAGCAGACCGCCGACCTGAGTGACAAGAATCTCTCTTCGCTGGGCAAACTGGCGCTGGCCGGGTTGTACCGGCAGACAAAGCGGGATTCCGAGGCAATCGCCCTCTATAACGAGATCATCGCCAAACCGACCAATGCAGTTCCTGCGGCAACCGCTCAGTTGCAGCTGGCCGGCCTGTACGAGACCACCAAGCCCGACGAAGCGAAGAAGATTTACGCGCAGTTGAAGGATAAGGACAAGACTGGCGCCGCTGGTCAGATTGCAGCCGGCAAGCTGGGTGGACCTGCTACAGCAGCCCACTAAGCTCGACCGAGCCACAATGCAGCCCGTAACGGCAACAGCCGCTGCGGGCTGTTTCTCATTTGCGGCAGTATTAAAATGGATTTCTGAGCGTTTCACCCGCTTATACGTCTGTAGAGGTAAGCTCGTCTGACGCCCATGGGACTATCGGATGCACAAACCGTGAGTTGGTTGGGAGCCGGTCCGGCTCTGAGTGCGACTGCGCCCGCCTCCGTCGATACGGCGGAGATGATCAGCGCGCTCGTGGAAGAATATTCGGCGACGCTGTACCGCGTTGCCTATTCGGTATGCCGCAACTCCGCTGAGGCCGAGGACGCCGTGCAGGAGACCTTCCTGCGTGTCCTGCGCCATCAGGATCAACTGGGAGAGATCCGCGACCTGCGCGTCTGGCTGGTGCGAATCACCTGGAACGTGGTGCTGGATCGCAAGCGGCGCGCCAAGGTGCGGCCCGAGACCGAAGATATTGCCGACCTGGCCCACGTCCTACCCGCTGCCGGCCTGAAGGCTGACGACAGGGTGATTGCAGCCCAGGAACATATGCGCGTGCTCTCGCTTGTGAGCCAGCTACCCAGGAAAGAGCGCGAGGTTCTGCTGCTTTCGGCCTTCGACGAGCTCTCGACGCCCCAGATTGCATCCGTTCTCGGCACGACGGATTCTTCAGTGCGCTCGCGACTCTTCCGGGCGCGCCGCCTGCTCTCAGGAATGCTGGAGAGAGGCGCCCAATGATCCTGCCCTTCGCCACTCGCCGCGAGTCTCAGCCGGAAGCCCAGGCACAAATCGACCGGACGCTACATCTCCTGCAGAATGTGATAGTTCCAGACAGACTGAATGACCGCATCGAATCCCGGCTGGCTGCGGCACGGCTGAACCTGGTGGCGAAGAATTCAGAAGTGGAATCCGGCGGAGGGTCGTTCAGCTTCTGGCACTCGATGCGGATAGCGGCCTGCGGATTGGCCGTTGCTGCCGCATCGCTGGGGCTGGTGGCTGATCGCTCCATCGCGGTACGACCAACAGCACCGGTGCCGGTCGGTTCCCACTACCTGCCGCACAGTGGTATGGATTCAGCCGCGGCGGTTCGTGTTCCGACCCACGCGGTCAGTCCGGGCAAGCTGGCTCCGGGACGATCGGCCCACACGTTGGAGAGCGGCCGAAACACCCTTGCGAATCGGAGCGTGCTGCCTCCGGGCGTAGCGGTTCCCAATCGGCCGCCGGCAACGCCGGTTACAGCAGCACCAGAGCCTGAGAATGACGGCTCTTCCCGCTGACGCAAGACCACAGATCTGCATCCCTCACAACGATCAGGAGTGCGACCGCATCTTTGTCCCGATTAGATGGAAGAGCATGCTGATGAGCGCCAATGCCAATGCGCCAAGAAATGCGGGAATGAAACCGTGAATCTCAAATCCCGGCAGAATCTTGCTGGCGAAGAGCAGGATGATGGCGTTGATAACCAGCAGGAACAAACCCAGCGTCAGAATGCTGAGCGGAAATGTAATGATCTTAAGCAGAAGTCCTATCGTGGCGTTCAACAGACCGATGACCAGGACTGCCAGCAGAGCATACCAAAGGCTCTTAATCTCAAACCCGGGAACGAAGTGGGCGACCACCACAAGAGCAACCGCATTCAGGAACCAATGCAAAAGCAGCATCATCGCGAGAGTCTCCTTTATCTGAGAGCAGGTCGGCTACCCACCGGCAAATCCAGTGGTAACAAGGATATCCCGCTCCGGCCTTCTAGCGTACATCAGAACCAGCAATCTTAGGAGAAATGCGTTTTGCGTCTTATTGCCTCAATTTGCCTGCTGCTGGCGATGTTTCCCGCCGCCCGCGCCGACAACAAGCCGACCGATCCCGGCGTTCAGGACGTGCATGCGCTGCTTCTCGAGGTGGAGGCCCACCAGAAGCAGATCGAGAAGATTCGCGAAGACTACACCTATCGCGAACTCACGCGGATTGACGATTTGGATAGCGACGGCAAAGTTAAGAAAACCGAGACGGGGGAATTCGAGGTCTTCTTTGCGAACGGCCATCCGATCCGGCGCCAGGTAAAGAAGGACGGCAAGGACCTGAGCACGGACGAGATGAAGAAAGAGCAGAATCGCGTGAACAAGGAAGTGGAAGACGCGATGAAGCGGCCGCCCGACCAGCCACTGCACGGCGATGCCATCTCAGTCCAGAGGCTGCTTGAGATCATCACCATTCACAATCCGCGGCGCATGAATTACAAGGATCGCGCGACCGTCGTGTTTGATTTCGTAGGTGACCCGCACACCAAAACTCACGGCATGACCGAAGATATTTCGAAGAAGCTCTCCGGCACCGTCTGGATCGACGAGAAGGATCGCCAGGTCACGCGCATGGATGCGCGCATCGACGATACGTTTCGGATGGGCGGCGGCCTGGTCGCATCCGTACAGAAGGGGAGCAGCTTTACCTTCGAACAAGGGCTGGTCAACCACGAATTGTGGCTGCCTACGGGCGCAGATATTCACTTCTCTGCCCGCGTGCTACTGGTGAAGGGGATGAAGCAAAACGTCCACGTCGTTAACGACCAGTACCAGAAGTTCCACGCCGACGCGCAACAACAGCCGGGCGTCACAGTGAAAACTCCCGCTAAACCCTAAGCCGGCCGCATCAAGTGAAAGGGCCGCCACAGTCACTTCTGAGGCGGCCCGTCCTGCATCGGATTCGACCTTACTGGGGAGGTGGTGGCGGTGGTGCTCCCGCACCCTCCGGACCCGCTTCGCCCTTCATGTGCTCGTGCATCATTTCCATCTGCTTCTGCTTCATGGCTGCGTATTGCTGCTTCTGCTGGTCGTTCAGGACGCCCTGGATCTTGGCGTCTGAGGACTCATGAATGCCCTTCATCTTCGCCATCTTGTCCTGCTGCGAAAGGCTGGTATCAGAGTGCAGCGCCATTGCCTGCTGATCGCGATCTTCGAGTATCGGCTTGATCTGTGCCTGCTGATCCGGCGTCAGGCTAAGGGTTTTGGTGAGGTGGGCGAGTTGCTTCGCAGGGTCCATCCGCATTCCATGGCCATGCATGCCGCCCATCGGCGGCGGGGGTGGGGGTGCATCGGTTTGGGCTAATACGGCACTGGCAGAGGCCCCGATAAACAGCAGGCTGGCCAATGTAAAGCTGGTAAGGGATTTGCGCATTGATGGTTCCTCCAACAGAGGTATAGACGTGAGTTTGCGCAAGAAGTTCCGGTGGTGAGTTGTAACAAATTGTCACTTCGCGGGGCTTCGAAAGTATGGACTTAGCGGATCGGAGGCATCTCCACCGGAGTGGAGCGAATGCCGCACGCCAGCAGGCCAAGGGACCGATCCTGCGGCATGGGCTGGTAGGCATATGCAAAGATGCCGCGAAACTCGCGGTCCTGAGGGTGGTCGCAAATCTTACAGCTGGGTTTGAACTCCAATGCAGGATTATCTTTAGCGCCCTGCTCCCACTCCGCCGTGCCATGCGCAGGAACGCGCAGAATTTGGCTGGGGTCCACCCGCTTGGTTGCGCGAAATACGAACATCTTCCCATTGGGAGCCATGGCGTCTACCAGGGAACCGCCTGCACCCACCGAGGCTCTCCAGTACCAATGGTCGCCATCGCGCGTGAACCAGTGGGCGCTGGTAGGAACGGGCTGCGCAAGGGCGATCGCCCGATCTGTGCCATTGGTCAGGCGAAAATGAAATGTGGACCCAGCACCGGGTTTTAGCTCAGCGAGATAACTCGCCGAAAGCGTGATGTGCATGCAGGGAGGAACCTGGGACTCTGCCGTGGAACCCGCTCTGCCGACAGTCGCCGGACAAAGGCACGAGAGCAGCAAGAGCAGAGCGGACTTACGATTGGGCCGTATCGCGATTCACTCAGCCCAGCGTACCTGAAAATAGCGAATTACAGAATGAGATAGATGCGCCTCGCGACTTGGGAACCATGCGACCAACCGGGTCGGAATTTGCTGACGCCACGGGAGCATTGAATCATTTGGTTCGAAGGGCTGCGTCGTAGGCCGCCCTGGCAATCTGCGCAATTACCTTTTCCCGGGTGGATTGATCGGCAGTCGCGTCGGTCACAAACACGGCGATCGCAAGCTGCCGCCCATCCGGCAAGGCAATCAGCCCGATGTCGTTGGTGGCATGAGCGACGCCGTTGTCCACATCTGAGGTTCCTGACTTATGAGCCACGCTCGTCCCAGCAGGAAGATCACCTTGCAGGCGTTTGGTCGGAATCGCGGGCGCATCCAGCTCAGCAGCAATTCATTGTGCCGCGCGGTCAGGGGAGAGTGATCGCTGATCAGGCGTAGAAGCTGAACCGCTCCCCGGGGCTCAAACCAGTTGCGGTACTGAAGCGCGGGATCGCGATGCATGGCTCGCTCGCCATCAACCAGATGAAACCCCTGAACGCCAAGGGACCGGATGTATCCATCGGCCACTTCTGGACCACCGGCGAGCCGCAGCAGGATCTCAGACGCAGTGTTGTCGCTGAGAGAGACCGTCATCTCGAGAAGAGTCTGCAATGACACATCGACGCCGGCGTTGGGATATTTATCCTGCAGCGGACTATAGAGTTTGGGCAGGATAAGATCCTCCCGCGTGAAAGGGATTTGCTGGTCCAGCGAGAACTTTCCCTGCTCCACCTGGTGGAGGACGGTGAGCGCCAGCGGCAGCTTGAAGACGGATTGCATTGGGGGATGTGAGGTGGGGTCGAGATCGCAGCTCAGCGGCGTACCCGGCAACGAACATGCCACAGATACCTTGCCGTGGGCTTCGGCAGCGATCGCGCGAATTTGTTGGAGGGGCTCTTGCGCGAGAGCGGAGCCGGTAAGGAAAAGGGTAAGAAGGGAGACGACACTACGCATGCTGATCAGTCTATGTCCGGCAGCGCATTGACTCGCCCGGTAACTGGAGTGACTCGGAAGGTACGTCGGTTTTGGCAACTGCGCTGTAAAAGCGAAAAGGCCAACCAGTTGTGACTGGTTGGCCTTTTCTTATGTAATGCCGGCGATCACCTAATCTCCCACACACTTGACGCGTGCAGTACCATCGGCCCAACGAGGCTTAACTTCCGTGTTCGGGATGGGAACGGGTGTGACCCTCGCGGTATGGTCACCGGCAAACTTGAGAAGGGCGCTTGGCGGGATGTTCCCCGCAGCCTACGTTCGTCAACGGGCAGTTTTTCCCGGACTATCGTGGCAATCTGGCGCCATTCAACTTTGATTTTTCACAACGAAACCGATTGGGTATGTTTCTCTTTCTCATTACACGACTGTGTCTAGTCGAATGTTCTCTAGTCAGCGGAACTGCACTGCGCAGAGTTAATTCTATGGACAAGCCGAACGGGCGATTAGTACTGGTCAGCTACATGCATTACTGCACTTCAACCTCCAGCCTATCAACCAGGTGGTCTTCCTGGACCCTTCTTGACCCTTTTGGGTTGGGAGATCTCATCTTGGGGCGTGCTTCCCGCTTATATGCATTCAGCGGTTATCACAACCGAACTTCGCTACCCAGCCGTGCCCTTGGCAGGACAACTGGAACACAAGAGGTTCGTCCATCCCGGTCCTCTCGTACTAAGGACAGCCCCCCGCAAATCTCCTACGCCCACAGCAGATAGGGACCGAACTGTCTCGCGACGTTCTGAACCCAGCTCACGTACCGCTTTAATAGGCGAACAGCCTAACCCTTGGAACCTTCTACAGCTCCAGGATGCGATGAGCCGACATCGAGGTGCCAAACCGAAGCGTCGATATGAACTCTTGGCTTCGATCAGCCTGTTATCCCCGGCGTACCTTTTATCCGTTGAGCGATGGCCCTTCCATACAGAACCACCGGATCACTAAGGCCTGCTTTCGCATCTGCTCGACTTGTAGGTCTCACAGTTAACCACACTTATGCCTTTGCACTCGACGGCTGATTTCCAAACAGCCTGAGTGTAGCTTCGCGCGCCTCCGTTACAATTTAGGAGGCGACCGCCCCAGTCAAACTACCCGTCTTACTATGTCCCTCTCCCGGATCACGGGAGGAGGTTAGAATCACAGCACTCGCAGGGTGGTATCTCACCGTTGGCTCCACCAAGTCCGAGAACCTGGTATCAAAGCCTCCCACCTATCCTGCGCAGCAAGAACCATAACTCATAGTAAAAGTGTAGTAAAGGTGCACGGGGTCTTTCCGTCTAGCTGCGGGTAACCGGCATCTTCACCGGTACTACAAGTTCGCCGAGCAACTCGTTAAGACAGTCGTACGATCGTTACGCCATTCGTGCAGGTCGGAACTTACCCGACAAGGAATTTCGCTACCTTAGGACCGTTATAGTTACGGCCGCCGTTCACCGGGGCTTCAATTCAAAGCTTCGTCTTGCGACTAACCTCTCCTTTTAACCTTCCGGCACCGGGCAGGCGTCAGCCCCTATACGTCGTTTTCGACTTAGCAGAGACCTGTGTTTTTGTTAAACAGTCGCCGTACGCGTTTCACTGCGGCCCCCTCGCGCTTTCACGCTACCGGGGCGCTCCTTCTCCCGAAGTTACGGAGCTAATTTGCCGAGTTCCTTAACAAGCCTTCACTCGAGCGCCTTTGGATATTCTCCTCGTCTACCTGTGTCGGTTTGTGGTACGGTTCCCATCCCCTCTCCTTAGAGGATTTTCTCGGCAGCGTGGAATCGGCAGCTTTCAGGCATACGCCTTACTGTTTTACGCCTCACTGTTAAGCCTCGTCCGGATTTGCCTAGAACGAGACCAGCTTACGCGTATCAACCCTCATAGCCATAGGAGGGCCTGCTTATCCTTCTGCGTCTCCCCATCGTCAAACGATGGAATGGGAGGTCCGGAATATTAACCGGATGTCCATCGGCTACGCCTTTCGGCCTCACCTTAGGGACCGCCTAACCCTGAGCGGATTAACCTTCCTCAGGAAACCTTAGACTTTCGGCGTGAATGGTTCTCACATTCATTATCGCTACTTATGCCGGCAGGGTCTCTTCGCAACGCTCCACCAGTCTTCTCAGTCTGGCTTCACAGCTGTTGAGAATGCTCTCCTACCACGCACACCTAAAAGATGTGCATCCGCTGCTTCGGTATACAGTTTTAGCCCCGTTGTATTGTCGGCACCGGACCGCTTGACCAGTGAGCTATTACGCTTTCTTTAAAGGATGGCTGCTTCTAAGCCAACCTCCTGGCTGTCTGGGCGTTCCGACTTCCTTTCCCACTTAACTGTAATTTCGGGACCTTAGCAGGCGGTCTGGGCTGTTTCCCTCTCGACTATGAAGCTTAGCCCCCACAGTCTGACTGCCGTACTGGTTGTCACTGGCATTCGAAGTTTGGTTGGATTCAGTAAGCCGGAAAGCCCCCTAGTCCATCCAGATCTCTACCACCACCGCAAATCATACGACGCTAGCCCTAAAGCTATTTCGGAGAGAACGAGCTATCACGGAATTTGATTAGCCTTTCACCCCTACCCTCAGCTCATCCGAGCTTTTTTCAACAAACACCGGTTCGGTCCTCCAGTGGGTGTTACCCCACCTTCAACCTGGCCAAGGGTAGATCATCCCGCTTCACGTCTATTCCTGCCAACTTATTCGCCCTATTCAGACTCGCTTTCGCTACGGCTCGCTTACGCTTAACCTTGCTGACAAGAATAACTAGCCGGCTCATTATGCAATAGGCACGCGGTCAGGCATTCCTCTTGCGAGGCATAGCCCTCCCACTGCTTGTAGGCACACGGTTTCAGGTACTTTGTACTCCCCTCACAGGGGTGCTTTTCACCTTTCCCTCACGGTACTGGTTCACTATCGGTCAGAAACGAGTATTTAGCCTTACGGGATGGTCCCCGTGGATTCAAGCAGGGTTTCACGTGCCCCGCCTTACTCAGGTATCCGCTTCGAGTCTAGATCGTTTTCGTCTACGCGCCTGTCACGCTCTA
>CAWKHY010000009.1:340000-1307566 GCA_963849505.1 uncultured Acidobacteriaceae bacterium
GAAGTTCTGAAGGAGATTATCAAGACGAAGAAGCCGCCCACGAAGGGCAACATGGCTATCAGCGTCACCTTCCAGGGTTTCGAGAGCGTAAGCTGGAAAACCGCGGAGTCGACGGGCGCGTTCGCTTACATGCCTTACCCGCTGGCGCGGGAGTATTCCGACATTTACGCGCAGCAGGAGCAGATCGATATTGCCACCCGGCAAGCTGTCCGCGACGCAATTATCAGCCTGGGCCCCTTCCTCAACAAGACTAAAGAGGATCCCCTGCCCGGGCCGGAAGAGGCGGCACAGATCAAGCAACATATCGAGGTGCTGCAGGGCCAGATGCTGCTGGTGGATTCCCAGATCAAGGTGCTGGGCGATCAATACAAGCGATTTCTTGCAGCGCATCCCGAGTAAAAACCCGCCGCGTGCGAGAGCCCTTATCCCCGTCTGTAACCCTTCGTGGGATGACACCCGTATGCCGAACACTGTAATCTGGCCATGTCCGAAAGGAGTTCTTCGTCGATGCCCATCCAGCCAACCGCCAGCATCTGGCACAACGGAAACCTGATCCCCTGGGAGAAAGCAAACATCCACGTAATGAGCCACGTGGTCCACTATGGCTCTTCAGTATTTGAAGGCATTCGCTGCTACGCGCAGCCCCAGGGCGCCGCTATCTTCCGGCTGCCGGAGCACATGCAGCGACTGCTTGACTCGGCGAAGATCTACCGCATGCCGCTGCCCTATTCGCTCGATCAGCTGTGCGGCGCCGCAGTGGACCTGGTGGAAAGCAACAACATCGCCCCCTGCTACCTGCGCCCCATTGCATTGCGCGGCTACGGCGAGATGGGCGTCAATCCCAAGAACAACCCGGTCGAGGTTTACATCGCCAATTTTCCGTGGGGCAAGTATGTGAGCGGCGAGCACGGCGCGGATGTCTGCGTGTCGTCGTGGAACCGGCTCGCGCCGAACACCATGCCATCGCTGGCGAAGGCGGGCGGCAACTACATGAACTCGCAGCTCATCCGCATGGAAGCCGATATGAACGGATACCAGGAAGGCGTCGCACTCGACGTGAATGGCTATCTGTCGGAAGGCTCCGGCGAGAATCTCTTCATCGTTCGCAACGGCGTGTTGTATACCACTCCGCTGGCGAATTCCGTGCTCTCCGGCATCACTCGCGACTCTGTGCTCACGCTGGCGCGGCACTTCGGCATTCCGGTGGTGGAGCAGGCTCTGCCGCGCGAGATGCTCTACATCGCCGATGAGGTCTTCTTCACGGGAACCGCGGCCGAGGTCACGCCGATTCGGTCGGTGGACCGTATCGAGGTTGCCGACGGCCAGACGGGCCCGATCACGCAGCAACTGTCCGAGGAGTTCTTCGGAGTGGCAAACGGCCTGCGCCCGGATCGCTTTGGCTGGCTCACCCCGGTAAAGGTAACCGCGGAGCAGCAGGTACCGGTCTAGCTAACGAGACATGCGGTGATTTTCGACGGGTTTTTTGAAGAGGGTGGGAAACCAGAACATGGTTTTCCACCCTTTGTCATTTGGCCTGTTGTTGTGCTTCGGATCGCGACGTCGAGGTTTACCGAGAGAGCTGTTCCGTGCGAGTTCGGGACCTAATCATCGCCTGTTAATAGCCTTCTACTGGCCCGTGTTTCTGTCCCTTCAAGAGAGCAATAGCGAAAAGAGACCAGCAGACAACGGCTGGGCAAAGCGTGATAAAAATCGAAAACGCCACGCCTATACGGAATGTCTTCAGTCCGAATGGGGTTGAGCTTTTCGTCTTACTAGCCGCCCTAACGAGCAGTTCGCAGATCCATCCTCCCGTGTAGCAGATATTTGCGAATATTCCGTACAGGAAAATACCAAATACGCCAGGTAGAGGACCGTCCGGCATGCCGATGGGTTCTCCAACCATCGAGTCCGCCGTAAATGCGCAAACAATCAGCAAGACGCAAGTAATTATTCCAGCGCATCCAACGACCACGTTGAAGAATAAGCGCCGGCTCTCCCACCAACGAATTACGTCGCCTTCGCCAGCAATGGGCTGGCTACGCTCGAACCGCGGGCTTCCGAAGAACGTCCTGAGAGAGCGAATGATCATAGGCGTGAGCAGTTTGACTTATCTGTAAATCATACGCGGCTCTGTTTGCTATTTGCCAGAATGGTTAATTAACTCTATAGTGAATTAATGTTTGACCTCGATCGTACGTTTTCCGCGCTTTCGCATCCACTCCGCCGACAGGTTCTGGCGCGGCTTCAGCACGGAGAGTTGCCTGTGATGGAGTTGACCAAATCATTGAAGGTGAGTGGGCCTGCACTAACCAAGCACCTGCACATCCTGGAAGAAGCAGGACTGATTACGCGCAGCCGTGAGGCGCAGCGGAGGCCGTGCAGGCTTTCGGTGCGGCCGATCAAGGAAGTGGATGCGTGGATGGAAAGCTACCGACGATTCTGGGATGAGAGCTTCGATCGGCTGGACGAGCACCTGAAAGGGATTCAAGCCAAGAAACGAGACGAAGGGAAACGAGAGGAGAAGAAGCGAAAATGACGAATGCATATGACGAAATCGTGCGCCGGGAGATTGTGAGCACCCGCGTCTTTCAGGCGCCGCGCGCAACGGTATTCGAAGCATGGACCGATCCCGACCAGCTGAAGCTATGGTGGGGCCCGCGAGGCTTCACAAATACCTTTCATGTTTGCGAGATGAAGACCGGCGGCCTGTGGAGTTACACCATGCACGGCCCTGACGGGAAGGACTATCCCGGCGAGGTGACGTTTGCAGAGATTACGGCACCGGAACGCATCGTGATTGATCACACGTCGCCGCCCCGCTTCCGGCTGACAGTGCTCTTCGAAGAGCTGGGGGACGAGACGAAGATTACATGGAGACAATTATTTGAGACGTCGGCCGTCTTCGATGGGGTGAAGAGATTTGCGGTGCAGGGCAATGAGGACAATCTCGATCGGCTGGCGAAACATCTCGCAGGAAAATAAGACAGCGGGAAGAATTCGTTTTACGCAGCGAATTCTTCCCGCCGGCTACCTTTTTGCGTGGGCCGCATGCGCTTCAGGGGATGTCATATCGAGAGGCTCGGATAGAGTCTGCTGCTGTGCGCCGTGCTGCGCATTCCAGCCGGGAAGGTTCTGATCGCCGGTGATGAGGCGCGCGCCGCGGGAAAACGTGAAGTAGGTATAGGCCCACTGCATGAAGACTGAGAACCTGCTGCGAAATCCGATGAGGAAGTAGAGGTGTACTACAAGCCAGGCGAACCATGCGGGGATGCCCCACCAGTGCGCCTTGAAGGGCCACTGTATGTTGGCGATGGCGGCCAGGCGGCCGATGGTTGCCATGTCGCCCTTGTCGAAGTAGTGGAACTTGGTGCGCGGCTTGCGCTTGAGATCCTGCTCAATCATGCGGGCCACGTGCGCACCCATCTGCATGGCGGGCTGCGCCACTCCGGGGATCAGGCGCCCATTTTCCTCAACGTGGGCGAGGTCGCCGCAGACAAATATCTCGGGATGTCCAGCCGGATTGAGATAGCTGTCGACGATGACGCATCCGCGCTTATCTGTCTCCGCGCCCAGCAGCCTGCCCAGCGGAGAGGCCTGCACGCCCGCGGCCCACAACGTGACGACGGCATCAAAGCGTTGGTCGCCCACCATCACGTATCCCGGCTGCACGTCGGATACGTGTGTGCCGCAATGCACTTCAACATCGAGCTGGCGTAGCTGCTCGACGGCCTTCTGCGAGAGATCTTCAGGATAGGCGGCGAGCACGCGCGGCGAGCCTTCGAGGATGATGACGCGGGCTTTCGCAGGATCGATGTGGCGGAAGTCGTGCTTCATGTAGAGGCGCGCGATGTCGGAGATGGCTCCGGCAAGCTCAACGCCCGTAGGTCCGCCGCCGATGATGACGAAGTTCAGGGGAGGATGCGAGCCGGTCTCGAGCATCTGCCGCTCGGCGAGTTCAAAGGCGAGCAGCACGCGGCGGCGAATCTCGGTCGCGTCTTCAATTGTTTTCAAGCCGGGGGCATACTTCGCCCACTCGTCTTTGCCGAAGTAGGAGTGAGTGGATCCGGTGGCGAGGACGAGGTAGTCGTACTCCAGCGTCGCCTTGCTCTTCATCGACAGGCGGCGTTCGGCCACGTCGAAGCCGATAACCTCGTCCATCAACACTTCGACGTTGGGCTTGTCGCGCATGATGGTGCGAATGGATTGCGCGATATTTGCAGGCGAGAGAACGGCCAGCGCCACCTGGTAGAGAAGCGGCTGGAAGGTGTGATGGTTGCGGCGATCGAGCAGCGTAACGTCCACCGGAAGCTTGGCCAGGCCCTTGGCGGCGTTGATGCCGGCGAATCCTCCGCCGACCACGATGACGCGCGGGCGACGTCCATCGACCCGTCCCGGCACCATGAGGGGCAAAAGATTTGGGGGCGCGGTATCTCCTGTTCGAAACTCAGTCGCCATCGATCCTCCTTCGAGGGTGGGGCATGAGCCCGTCACTAAAGAGATGCGGCGAGGACGGCGAACGACACATTCAAGCTGCGAATCGCGTGGGCCTGCGCTAAGGATGCCGCTCGATCTGGAAGTCAACTGCAGCCAAAAGCCCCGTGGATGCAGTAACGCTGAGCCGCGTTGCCACACCGTCTTGCGAAAGAGGAACGATTGTCACGAAGCCATCCGCATCCGAGACTGCGCTGGCCGCCTGCGTCGCGAGCACTGGCGCTGCTGCACAGCGATCTTGCGCAGCGCACGGCGGAGTCCAGCTTGAGAGTCTCTGGTAGAGATTCACCACCGCCCCGGCGAGGGGATGCCCACCAGCATCGACGGCCTGCAGCACAATCGGCGCCGGCACATCCGCTACCTGCATTGTTTGCCCAGCCCCGCTGACCTCAAGCAGCCCGGCAAATTCTGGATAGACACTCGACACCGTGAAGATGTCGCAAGATGCCCCGCCGTTGACGCAGGCGCGAATGTTGGCATCAACCGACTGGCCCAAGGGTCCCGCAAGCACCTGGCCCGACGCCACGCCACCTTTGTCTGTGACGCTCGCGGAGGTAAGCAGGGCAACTCCCGCATCAGCGCTCCACGTCACCGTTTGGCCCGCTGCTGCAGAACCGCCGCTCAATACGAGGGCACGCGGCTGCCACGCGAAGACAGCACCGCGAGCCAGGTACAGATGCGGGTTCAATGCGGCAATCGAAGGAGTAGATGCGCCAGTAAACTCCACCCTTACAGAAGCGCCATTGGTCAGGCTGGCGCTCATGCTGGCCTCCGCAGCGGCAGTAGACGAAACCATCATCTGCGCGAGTCCGTCGCCGCCCGCAATGACGCTGCATACCGGCTTGCCACAGCCCAGAACCGCGCTGCCAAAGTCCACTGCAAAGGTGACTGTGACGCCGGGAGCAGGATTCATATCCTGGTCCATTGCGCGCACCACCAACGGCATCGGCACATTCATCGAGACAACGCCCTCCGGAGCCGCCACCACATTCAGATCGTCGCCATCTGCCGCATCGAAGCTCAGCCCACCGCCGATCCGGGCTATCCCGCCCGTCACGGGATCGTCCACCTCCACCACGACCTCCCCGACGCTTCCCGGAAGGGGCGCAGGAACCATGGCAGTGATCTCTGTGGGTGAAATACTGGCGACTGTTGCCGGCACTCCAGCAACCATGACCTGGTTTCCAGCGCGGAATCCCATCCCACGAATTGTGATTGTGCCACCGGCGGCGCCGAGCCGTCCGGGAGTCACCGTGTCCGCATACAGCACTCTTCCGCGGTACACATAGTCAGGCCGGCCATCGCCGCGTTCATCGGAAACTCCCAACCGAAGCTGGCCATCCGCGGCCGTCACCACACTCAGGAAGTCTCCTCCGGTGAAGCTGTTCATGGCTTGATCCGAGTTGATCACCGAGGCGCTTCCCGAATCGTTGAAAGCATCCCATAGGCCGAGCACCACCCGCGCCTTGTTCTCGCTGGGCTGCCCATGCTCGTCGAGAGCCTGGGCCTCGATGGTAAAGAAGCGATCCCCTTTCACCGCCATGGAAAACCAGCCAGTATGACCGTAGCCGACGAGTCGCCCACCCCATTCGCCGCCCGCGGGCAACGTCACCGGAGCACCTTCGCTGCCATCTTTACTGTGTGTTTCGCGCGCAGCATCGGGCACCACGACGTCCTGCTGCGTACTCGATCCCGCGGTGAGATCGCGAATGAGAACGGACGGCAGCGTCCCCGATGGGTACGGAGTGCCCAGGGCCTGCGCTCCTACCGACGCGTCGCGGGAGTAGAGCGGATTGATGTGCTCAAACGTGAGCAGATAGTCTGCCTGTGTCTCTCCGGAAGGCAAGGGTATCGCACTCAGATCGAAGAAACCTTCCAGCGCAGGATCGTCGTTGCCATAGCGGTCAAATCGATTTCCCTGCCCGTCTACCCATCCCGTGACAGGATTGCCCTGGTCACCCTGGAAATACTCGCCCGTCACGGCCGAGACGGGAGAGCGGAGATCGGGCGCAGTTGTTCCGGGAATCACCGGATAGGCCACCACATTCACGCCCTGCATTCCCTGCCCGGTGGGAAAGCGCACCGTTCCTTGAATCGCAACGGTTGCTGCCGCCGTTAGCGTCTTGCCGGGAAAGGTGGAGATGTTGCTCGCTGTTACCGGGTAGAGCCGGCTCAGGGCCGCAATATCGTCTGGCCTGATCTGCATTCCCCGCAAGATGCAGGGCATTCCCGTGTCGCCGCAACCAACTTCGATGGGATGCATCAGCGGCCATCCCGCCAACTGGTTGTTGAAGTCAGCGGAATTGCCCTGAAAGATCTCGTCGTTGGCCTGCGACCAATCGAGCCCCAGGATTCGCCCCATGCCCCGCGCGACGCCCTGCTTCAATGTCTCCAACTGCTCGAGCGTCTGCGTGCAGCGCCCATTCAAGAGCATGAAGGCGTGCTGAAAAGTGCCGTCGGTGGAGATGTTGTCCACACGCACCGTCACGCTATTTTGCGTGCAGGCGAGAGGGTCACTGGCTCCGTCACCCAGCAACGCATCCAGCACTGCGCCGTCGGCGTCGAATATCACCGCCAGTGGTTTGCCCACTGCAGATGACGCGATATCGGCCGGCATCGTGGTCCAGCCCGAGGGAACATCGCCAGGAGTAGAGCTCACATTGGCTCCGCTCACATCCTCGTCCAGCGCACCCGCCTCGTTTACATTGACCGCGGCCGTGGCAACGCCGCTCCATTGCGCCGCAGCCTGAGCCACGATCGCCTGGGCCGCAGCGTGATTCACAAGTGGGCTCAGGTCTCCCTGATCGAGATAGTAGCGAAGATTGCCGTCCTTCCAGTGGAGTGGAATGCCCTTTGCTGCGGGATCGAAGTAGCTCTTGCCCGCCACCCATCGTGGTCCTCCAGCGAATGCGGAGCTCACGCTCATGCTAAGCGCGATGACGCCCACCAAAAGCCTTCGGACTGGTAAGCTGCAGGTCCGTGATGATACAGCGTTGCGCATTGCTCTCCCCTGCTGCCCAGGCAACAGGCAGCCGCACGCAAACGCATTTGAGATCGCTGTTCCCGCGAATATTCGGCGTGAATATACCGGCAAGCGACAAACACGGCGCGCTCTGCTTCCAATTGGGACATGGGGGAGGAGTGCGCGCTCATGAATGTGCAATGCGATTCGAGTCACGGAATCGAATCGGGAGTAATCCGGCAGCTAATTCCGAATCGGAACGTCGCCCTAGA
The DNA here is from genome assembly GCA_963849505.1 of uncultured Acidobacteriaceae bacterium. Lineage (GTDB taxonomy): Bacteria > Acidobacteriota > Terriglobia > Terriglobales > Acidobacteriaceae > JANXZS01. Next base: position 347,726 of record CAWKHY010000009.1, read on the forward strand.
TTTCAGGGTAGAAGTCAAAGAAGGCATCGATGCTGCGGCGCAGTTGGGCCTCGATCTCTTCCCGCGAGCCTTCCAGAATGTGCATTGTCACCCGCGCCTCGTGCCCGTTCTTGAGCTTTACGGGTGCATCACCCACCTCGGTGACCTCCTCCGCGGGAAGGAGGCGCAGACCATAGACCAATGTAAGATTCGCCATGCCGCTCATCTTATGCGCTGGCCTGCGATGGAGGAAAGGCGCTCTTTGAAGAGAGGCGGGCTCTGCCGAGATTCACTCCCGCGCATCGTTTATCGCTCTGGAGAATCTGACACTTCACGGGTTTGCATTCCTTCGCCGGCATTTCTGCGGTTTCGCTCCACCTTCCCGGCCATTACAATCTAAGGAACATCTATGTCTGACACGATTCGCGAAACAGTCATCCTCGGCTCCGGTTGCGCCGGACTTACAGCGGCGATCTACAGTGCGCGCGCCAACCTGAAGCCCCTCGTGCTAGAGGGTCATGAGCCGGGCGGTCAGCTCTCCATCACCACGCTGGTGGAGAATTTTCCCGGCTGGCCTGAGGGTATCCAGGGACCGGAACTGATCGAGAACATGAAGCGACAGGCTGCCCGCTTCGGCGCCGAGTTCCAGATGGCGCACCTGGTCTCAGTGGATTTATCACGACGCCCATTCGTGCTCAACCTCGGCTCAGAAGAGGTGAGGACGCACACGCTGATTATTGCCAGTGGTGCTTCGGCGCGCTGGCTGGGACTGCCATCAGAACAGGCCCTGATCGGGCACGGCGTCAGTTCATGCGCTACCTGCGACGGCTTTTTCTTCTCCGGCAAAGAGATCGCCGTGATTGGCGGCGGCGATTCTGCGATGGAAGAGGCTCTGTTCCTGACGCGATTTGCCACGAAAGTCACGCTCATTCATCGCCGCGAGCACTTCCGCGCTTCGAAGATCATGCTGGACCGCGCGATTGCTCACCCCAACATCGAGTTCCGCACGAATACCGCGGTGCTGGAAGTGTTGGGCGCGGAAAACAAGGAAGTGCGCGCGCTGCGCCTTCGCAACACCGTCAACAACGAAGAATCGATACTTCCGGTCAGCGCAATGTTTCTTGGCATTGGGCACGTTCCCAACGCGAAGATGTTCGCCGGTCAGATCGATCTGGATGACGATGGCTACATCAAGACGACGGATCAGGTATTTACTCGCGTGCCGGGTGTCTTCGCCGCTGGAGATGTGCAGGACCGTCGCTATCGTCAGGCGATCACGGCTGCAGGCTCAGGCTGCGCGGCTGCGCTGGAAGTAGAGAAATATCTGGAAGCACGCGGCCACTGAGGACCGGGATGGCGGGAACAGATGCGAGTGGTGGTCAGCGGTGGGGACACTCGCTGGAATGAGAAAAAAGTTTTTTCAGTCTCGCGAACGAGAGCCTCAGCGCGGGCACCAAACCCGGCGCACCAGCACGGAAACCGTGCTCCTACAGGTGATGACGCTTTCTGGATGTGCTGGCAAGTTGCACATCTGTAGCAAAAAGATGCGCCACTTCTCCATCTCTCCATGCCCGGCGTTCCACGGTGTTCAGAACATTCACCACCGCCGGCGCATCCGGCCTGTGGGTAGCGTCCCACACTCCGTATGCATAGGCCTGGCGCTGATTCCGGACCATCAGTGCGATCACAAGTCCCACGACTACGGCCATCCAAAGCCAGTCCGGCGCAGACTGCAGGGTTATATAAAGATCGTTCACGATATACCTTCTCTCACATACAAAACATCGGCACTTCGGGTCTCTCGCGTTAACATCTGCCGTAGAAGACCTTCGAATTCGCCAGCTACCCGGTCTTGCGGATCTCAATTCGCAGTCCTTCTCCACAAATGGAAGAACACTGCGGACGGAGACTTCTACAACTCCAGTCGCAATTCTGGGTCCATAGCTGGTAACGGATGAATATACCCTTAAGTGTAGTAACAGGCTACACCTTTCGTGGTACCGAATGCATCCGAATTCTGAACCGAATCGGTTGCTTCCTTCTTTAGCGTGATACATCTGAGATTTAGCGAGGTTTTTCCATACTCCGCATGGCAATGCTGACCGAAGCCGAAATTCGGCAATTAACACTTGATCCTGAAGACTGGGCCAGTTTGCGGGTGCTTGGCCACCGCATGCTCGACGACATGCTCGATCACCTGGCGACTCTTCGCCAGCAGCCCGCCTGGCAGCCGATGCCGCCCGCCGTTGAGGCAGCGCTGAATCAGCCTCTTCCTACGGCTCCTGAGCCCGCTGAGCGCGTCTACGAGGAGTTCCTGAGCAACGTGCTGCCCTACACCAGCGGCAACCGCCATCCCCGCGCCTGGGGCTGGGTTCGCGGCAATGGCACGCCCCTGGCGATGCTCGCCGACATGCTCGCCTCCGGCATTAACGCCCACCTGGGAGGCGGACAACAGGCTCCCACTCTGGTGGAAGAGCAGGTGCTGCAGTGGCTGAAGGAAATGATGGGCATGCCGGCGGAGTCGAGCGGCATCCTGACCAGCGGCGGCACCATGGCAAACCTGCTGGGACTGGCGGTGGCGCGGCACGCCAAGGCAGGATTCGATCTGCGCGAAGAGGGGCTGCAGAGCGCCCATCCAACACTGCTGGTCTACGGATCTACCGAGACGCACATGTGGGCGCGCAAAAGCATGGAATTCCTCGGCCTGGGCAATCAAGCGCTGCGCCAGATCCCGGTCGATTCCGAGTCGCGCATCGACTTAGCGGCGCTGAGATCCCAGATAAAAGCTGATCGCGAGCGGGGATTGCGGCCCATCGCGGTGCTGGGAAACGCGGGGACGGTGAATACGGGAGCGATCGACGATCTTCCCGGGCTGGCCGCGATCTGCCGCGAGGAAGACCTTTGGTTTCATGTAGATGGAGCATTTGGAGCGTTGCTGCGTCTCTCCCCGCGCTACGCGCCAATGGTGCGCGGAATGGAACTGGCCGATTCGCTCGCCTTCGATCTGCACAAGTGGATGTACCTGCCCTTCGACATTGGCTGCGTGCTGATCCGCAATAGGGACGCGCATATCGCGGCATTTGCCACCCCCGCCAGCTACCTGGAGGAGACGGATAGGGGGATGTTGGCGGGAGGAATGGTTTTTTCGCGATCGCGGCATCGAGCTGACCCGCAGCTTCAAGGCACTCAAGGTTTGGATGTCGCTGAAAACGCATGGGATAGATACATATGCCGCCTTGATCGAGCAGAACATGGAGCAGGCGGCGCACCTCGCGAAACTGGTCGAAAATGACGCGGAATTGCAGCTTTTAGCACCGATAGCGATGAATATTGTGTGCTTCCGTTACCGCCCGCAGAACGGGTTGCCGGTTGAGCTGGAGAGGCTGAATCAGCTGAATCGCGAGCTGGTTTTGCGGCTGCAGGAGTCGGGGAAATTCGTGGTTTCCGGCACGGTTCTGGACGGCACCTATGCCATTCGGGTGGCGAATACGAATCATCGCAGCCGGATGGAAGATTTCGACGCGCTGGCCAAAGAGGTGGTGGTTCTGGGGCGCAAGCTGCTGAATGATCCGTCGTCCTGGTCCAGCCCGGCGTGAGCGATCGGGAGTGCTCTTCCTTCAAAGAACGACTGGAACGGGTCGAAGCGGAGATTGCAGCAGCCTGCCAACGCGCTGGCAGAGCGCGGGCCGAGGCCCGGCTGATGGCGGTCTCGAAGACGCATTCTGCAGAGGCGATTCTTGAGGCTGTCGCTGCCGGGGTGACGCTCTTCGGGGAGAACCGCGTGCAGGAGTTCGCGCAGAAATCCACTGCGCTGGGTGCCGATCTACCGTCAGCAGAATTTCACCTGATCGGGCACCTGCAGTCGAACAAGTCCGGCAAAGCGGTGGAGCTTTTTGACGGCATCGATTCGCTGGACTCGTTGCGTCTGGCGGAGCGATTGAACGAAGCCGCTGAGGCGCGGGGCAAAAGGCTGCCGGTGCTGCTCGAGATCAAACTGAGCCATGAAGAGACCAAGACGGGCCTGGCTCCGGACTCTGCGGAGTTGGCCGTGCTGCTGGAGCGATTGCCCGCGCTAAGTGCGCTCGAAGTGAACGGGCTGATGACGGTGCCCCCGTATGATGAGGATCCCGAAGCGGCGCGGCCCTATTTTCGCCAGCTTCGCGAATTGCGCGAGGGCCTGTGCCAGGCGCATCCGCAACTGAACTTCAGGGAACTCTCAATGGGGATGTCGGGAGACTTCGCGGTTGCCGTCGAGGAGGGCGCGACGGTGGTGCGCATCGGCACGGCTCTCTTCGGCGAGCGGGAATACCCAAAATGATTCCGGTTCGCGACTCGACGCAGGGCGCAAGCTTCGCCGTCAAGGTTCATCCGCGGGCGAAGAAGACTGCCATCACAGGGACGTTTGGCGAGGGCGCGGATGCTGCTGTGAAAGTGGCCCTGTGCGCGCCTCCGGTGGAAGGCCGCGCGAACGAGGCGCTGATCGAGTTTTTTTCGGAGCTGTGCAGCGTTCCGCGCTCGGCGGTTACGGTGCTCTCCGGCGCACAGTCTCGCAACAAGGTGATCCGTATCGCGGGACGCACGGCAGCAGAGATACAACATCTACTCGGCTAAGGTCTTCCACCCAACGGCTGAGCCAACGAGATGGCGGCCGGGCGGGTCATGGTGGCGTGTCGGCCAAGCGACATAAGGTGTATAAAACGATACAGACGCCATAAGCCATTGATACGAAAATGGCACCAGCAGAGGTGTCGCCGCTTTCTGTATCCGAGGCGCTGGACCTTTGCTGTTGACGCTGTTACGGCCGGAAGGTGGCCTAAGGATGAACTTGCCTGCACCACCCTCGTTCGATCTCGCAGCATTCCTCGCCAACGCCGGCCTCGGCCGAAGGATTGTAGAGCTAAAGCCCAAGCAGGCGTTCTTTTCACAGGGAGATGCGGCGGACTCGGTCTTTTATCTGCAAAAGGGGCGGGCAAAGATAACCGTCGTTTCGACTACCGGCAAGGAAGCCACGGTCACCCTGCTTGTACCGCACGACTTTGTGGGAGAAGAAGCACTTTCGGGAGTACCGGGGTTGCGTCTATCCACGGCCACCGCGATCACCGCCTGCTCGGCGCTCAAAATAAGCCGTGAAGAGATGGTCCGTGTGATGCACCAGGAACGGGAGTTCTCTGACCTGTTCTTGAAGTTCCTGCTGGCGCGAAGCATGCGAAGTCAGGCCGATCTTGTGGATCAGTTGTTCAACTCCAGCGAGAAGCGTTTGGCAAGGGTCCTTCTCTTGATGGCCGAATACGGAGAACCGGGTGAGCCGGAGTCGCTGATTCCTCCAGTTTCCCAAGAAATGCTTGCGGAGATGATTGGGACGACGCGTTCCCGGGTCAGCTTCTTCATGAATCGATTTCGCAAGCTGGGCTTGATCGAGTACAACGGTCGGATTCGCGTTCACAAGTCTTTGCTGAACGTGATACTCCATGATCGAATGCCTGGCGATAACGCGGTGAAGCCTGACTTGCCGGATGGCCGCCGGAGACGAAGTTCAAAGTAGAAATGTGGTCAAAATTGACCAGCATTGAAAAATCAAGCACTGACATACTGTGGGAAATTTCATTTGAGTGCGGGAGCCAAGGGAATGTCCGATCTCAAACCCTCGATGTTGATCGTTGAGGATGAGGAATTGACTCGAATCACTCTTACGCAGATTTTCAAGGGATTGGGGCATTCGGTCCGGAGCGTGTCGGATGGGTTGGCGGCACTAGTCGAGTTTTTCGCGGAGCTGTGCAGCGTTCCGCGTTCGGCCGTTTCGGTGCTATCCGGCGCACAGTCCCGCAACAAGGTGATCCGCATCGCCGGACGCACAGGGACAGAGATACAGTCTGCTGGATTAGGGTCTGCCAGCCGGGTTTGCGATCAACCGAGCTGAGGCGTGATATTGGGAAGCTTGATCATTAGCTCGACAGGGAGTTCCGTTCCCGGCGTGTGATTGAAATGCTCGATAGCCGTGCCATTGTGACTGAAGCGATACAACTCGTAATGGTCTTCGAAAACTTCAATTTCAAGATTCTGCCACCAGATTGCGATCGTGCTCCAGTACCCCTTTGCAACGCCATCAGGTGTCGGACACTGGATCCGACATGAAGCGATGAAGTCGTGAACGTTGGCAATCGTCGCGGGAGCAAAGGGTTCAGGGCTGATCTCAATGGCTTGGCTCACTGCTCTCTGAACAGACTCCCACTCATGGAACGTAGACTTTTCGTGGGCCAACCGATCGGCAACTAGCCCACTTGTTCCATCCGAGAAGACGTGGTTTTTGACAACCACCCGCTCTCCCGGCCCAAATGCCCATAGTTCGTCTTCGGGTGTTGGGCCGAGAATACGGAAGATACCTTCGCTCAATCGCTCAGCGGATACTGGTCTCCAGACCTGAGTGCCCTCTTCGATTAGCGGAATGTGAATGGTTTCAACTGACATGTCCGGGACTCTCACCTAGTCCTTGGTGCCGCGGGCGGCGCCGATGACCATGGGGCAGATTTCGTAGGTGTTCATGCCGGCGAGGATGGTGGGATCGTTGTCGATCATCTTGCGAGCCTCGCCTTCGTTCTCGGCTTCGAGCACGCCCATGCCGAAGGGTCCATCGGCAGCCTTCACAGGTCCGTAGATGACCACATTTCCCGCAGCAAATTGCTGCTTCATGTACGCGGCGTGTTGCTGCATCAGCTGGCGCTCGTTCGGCGTCATGTCTTCAACGAAAGTGGTGCGCGGTGGAATCAGCTTGAGATAGTAGAAGAACCTTGGCATGAAAACCTTCTCCCTACGCTGGTGTTGTGGTGACGGCGGGTGGGCGAATCGGGGTTGCCGCTCCGCCGCTCCTTCGCTCGACTGCTTTCCGGTACACTCTCACATTAAGCCACAGAGTACGACTTCGAATGAAGGAATGTGAATGAACCTGTACGCCGCCGTACTCGTTGCGATCGTACTCACGCTGCTCACCGTGTCGCTGGTGCAGTTGCGCGGGGTGAAGACCAAGGCCGACTACCTGGTGGCGGGGCGGTCGCTGCCTGCGTTTGTGCTGGTGTTTACGCTGCTGTCTTCGTGGATCGGCTCCGGCTCGCTGCTGGGCGGCGCGGAGAATGCCTACAGGCACGGCTTCGCGGCGCTGTGGCAGGCGGGCGGCGGATGGGCAGGACTGCTGCTGATCTACTTCATTGCGCCGCGTGCTCGCAAGTTTGCGCAGTTCACGATTCCCGACCTGCTGGAGGCACGCTACAACCAGGCGGCACGGGTGCTGGGGGTGATCGCGGTCCTCTTTGCCTATACGGCGATTACGAGCTATCAGCTGACGGGCGGCGGCGACATTCTGCATCTCGTCTTCCCTGACGTCATCTCGGCCGACCTGGGCAAATACATTATCGCGGCCTTCGTCATCGTGTTTACCGCGATTGCCGGGATGGCCTCGGTGGCATACATGGACGTGGCGATCGGCATGCTGGCGACGGTGGCGATGTGCGTTGCGCTGCCGGTGCTGATCCACTCTGCTGGCGGATGGAGACACGTAACGCAGTCGCTGCCGGCGACCCACTTCAAGGTGCTGGGCGACTTCACGCTGGTGCAGGCGCTGGAGCTGTTTCTGCCGACATGCCTGCTGATGCTGGGAAATCAGTCAATGTATCAGAAGTTTTTCTCGGCGAAGTCGGAGAAGGATGCGCGCAACGCGGTGGTGGGCTGGATTATCGGCACGATCATACTGGAGACGGTGATTGTGGCGCTGGCGGTAACGGGATCTGTGCTCTTCCCGACTGGCGAGGTGTCGCAGCATCCGCGCGAGATTATTGCCTACACGGCGCTGCACGGTTTGCCTGCGATTCTCGGTGCGCTGCTGATGGGGGCGGTCTTCGCGAAGATTATTTCCACGGCAAACAATTATCTTTTCTCGCCGGCAACGAATCTGGTGAACGATGTATTCGTTCGCTACATTGCGCGCGATGCTTCGAACAAGCGCATGCTGATCGTGTCGCGGCTGATGGTGGTGCTGCTGGGCATCTGGGCGCTCTACCAGGCGCTGCACACGGATTCGGTGCTGAAGAAGACGCTGTACGCCTACACGATTTATTCGGCGGCGCTGACGCCGGTGATCCTGGCGGCGTTCTATTCGCGGCGCGCGAATGCTGCGGGAGCGGTCACCGCGATTGGCGCGGGCACGCTGGTGACGTTCTTCTGGGATGTGCCGTTCGTGCAGCATCATCTGCCGGCGGTGCTGGCGCAGCGCGATGCTATTTTTCCGGCGTTGATGGCTTCGCTGCTTTGCCTGGTGGTGGTGAGCCTGGCGACCAGGCCTCCCAAGCGCGGAGCAGGTGGCGCTGTTCTTCCCGGAGTGAGTGGGCGAACGAACAGAAGCCGCACTGCGAATATGATGGAAGCGCGCATTGCTGCGCTGCCCACCGATGCCTATCGCCACTCTCACACTCGAACTTCGCATTGAGCACGCGCAATCTCTCAAGGACCGGCGCCAGGTGGTGCGTTCGCTGAAGGAGAAGCTGAAGTCGGGCTTTAACGTCTCCGTCGCCGAATTGGATGAGGCTGTGACGTGGCAGTCGGCGACTATTGGCGTCTGTGCGATTTCACGTTCGCGCGACTACCTGGCGGGGCTGATGCAGCAGGTGGAGAATGCCGCCAACGCGGATCATCAACGACCGGGAGCCGAAGATCAGCGACTCGTTCTGGCAATTTGTTGACGAGTAAGCGATTAAATCGTCGCGTCGCGGCGGACAGGGCTGCGTAGATCCGCTGGTCCGCAAAATTTCTGACACTTCCAAGCTCCGTCGTCTGATATCCTCAACGGTTTACCTAAGGAAGTTCCCGCATGCCAGAACCACGCGCACGCCAGTATCACCGGGACCGCGTTGCAGAAGCTCTTACGCGAAGAGATCAGCTCCATCATTGACGGCGAGCTTTCTGATCCGCGAATCAGCTTTCTGCTACATCAGCGAAGTTGTGCTCAACCCCGGCGGCAAGTCGGCGCGGATCTACGTCGCCGTCGACGGGGGCTTGAAGGAAGAGACCGAGACGGTGGAAGCGCTGATGAATGCTCGCGGGCATATTCGCCATACCCTGCTGGAAGTGATGGGAGTCCGGCATGTTCCGGACCTAAGCTTCCACATTGACCGCTCAGAAAAGATGAAGAACCGCATCGACCAGCTTTTGGGCAGGGAAAAGAAGAAGAAGGCGAAAGCAACTCCCGAGCCAGAGAAGGATGCAGCCAAAGAGTAGGAGCAAACAGGGCTCGAGACAGGCCGTACCCATGGAGCACTACCAGCAAATTCGCGCAATTCTTGACATCATCGAACAGGGGCCAGCGTTTTCTCGTGACATCGCACGCGCGGCCCGACGGCGACGCTATGGGCTCAATGCTGGCCTGCGCCGCGGTGCTGGAGCAGCTTGGCAAAAATGTCGGATGTAGTTTGCAGCGACCGCGTGCCGATGATCTACCGCGGTCTTCCAGGGGCGAACCAGGTGCGCTGCGCGAGCCATGTGGAGGGCGACTACGACGCTGTGATTGTGCTGGAATGCGACGGGCTGGAGCGCACCGGGATCGCGGGGCTGGAGGGCCAGCGGATCGTCAACATCGATCACCATGCCAGCGGGCAGCGAGTTCGGCGACGTGAACTGGATCGACCGCGAGGCCTGCGCGGTGGGGGAGATGGTGTACGAACTGGCTCTGGCCGCCGGGGCCCGCATCACGCCGGATATTGCAACGTGCATCTATACGTCGGTACTGACGGATACGGGCAGCTTCTGCTACGGCAGTACGGATGAGAATACCTTTGCGCTGGCGCGCGAGTTGGTGCTGCATGGGGCAGATCCCAGGGCGATTGCACGAGGATATCTACTTCGCTAATCCCACGTCGAAGATGTTGCTGCTGGGCTCGGCGCTCTCGAATCTGAAGCGCGAGGGGCGTATCGCGTGGATGTGGGTGACGCATAGCGACATGGTTCGCGCGAATGCCGCGGAGGAAGATTGCGAGGGCATCGTGAACTACGGCATCAGCATTGCGGGTGTCGAGGTGGCGGCGTTTCTGCGGGAATTGCCGGATCACCGGGTGCGCCTGAGCCTGCGCAGCAAGGGGCAGGTGGATGTTGCCGAGGCGGCCCAGCACTTTGGCGGAGGCGGGCACAGCGGGCCAGCGGATGCACCCTGCCGGGTCCACTGCACGAAGCGGCGGACTGCATTCTTGCGTTCCTGCGGCAGGAGATCGGGCACAACGTTCACGACGTTGTATGAGCCGCAAGTCGGTGCTCGTCCAATTCTGTGCCAATCTGATAGCCTTGTCCCGTCGGCTTCCATGGTTCGCGAGTCCGGCAAATGCGTACACCCGAGATAGCATCGAACGTGGGAATCTCTTTTAACCTTAAGGCACTGCAGGACCGGGACACGGTAGCGCCTCCGCGCTTCCCGGTGCTGACCACCTCACTTGAGGCTCTGACTCTCTTGTCTTCACTGCATTCTTTCTTTTTTACGGGCTGGTGCCGATCCTCGGCGGAGACGGCATTGGGCTGGTGGGAGCCGATGAGCCTCGCTACGCACAGATCGCGCACGAGATGCTTACCAAGCTGGATCACGCCCAGGGCATTGAGGGAGCGGCTGGAAGCCTGCATTACGCCGATCCTCTACGGCAAGCCGTGGCTGGAAAAGCCGGCTCTCTATTACTGGCGCGCCATGTTCGCGTTTCGAGAGTTCGGCGTGCACGACTGGTCCGCACGCATACCTTCGGCAAGCTTCGCATTTGTACTGGTTACGCTGACATATCTGCATATCCGACGATTCCGCCCCGGAGGGCAACTGGACGCAGCCCTGATCACGGCGGGTTGCGTCGGCATCATCGCCTTCGCCCGAGGCGCCTCCACCGATATGCAACTGGCTGCGCCATTCTGTATCGGAATGCTGGGCTGGTACGCGTGGTATGAGACGGGCAGCAAGTTCTGGCTGTTCGATATTTACTTCTTCGTGGGCGCGGCGACGCTGGCCAAGGGACCGGTGGCTCCGTTTCTCGCCGCTGTCATCCTGCTGGCCTTCATCGCCTGCGGCGGGAGTGGTCGCTGCTGCGGCGGAGCCTCTGGATTCCGGGGATCCTTCTTTACCTGGCCATGGTGCTGCCGTGGTTTATCGCGGTGCAGCACCGCAATCCGAATTTCCTGCGGGTCTTCTTCCTGGAACATAACCTTGAGCGATTTACCACGGGTCGATACCAGCACGACCAGCCCTTCTGGTTCTACGTACCGATCACCCTGCTGGCGTTGACGCCGTGGGCGGTGATCGCGATTGCCGCGTTGGTGGATGCGGTTAAGGAGTCGATCGCGGAGTGGAAGGCGCGGCGCTGCAAAGACCGATACGTCGGCCATACGCGGGCGGGAGATGCCTTTCCAGAGTTTCTGGTGCTATGGGCATTGATACCGATCGTCTTCTTTTCCTTCTCGCGATCCAAGCTTCCCGGATACATCCTCCCAGCGATTCCCCCTCTCACCATCCTGACTGGCGACTATCTGAACCGCATCCGCGAGCGCGGCTTGCGACCGGTGTTGCTCATCTTGCACGCGGTGCTGGCCGGATCCATGACCACGCTGGCGTTGCTGCTGCCGTGGCTCATATCTCACTCTGGCACAGCAGTGCCGGGACACGCGATCCTGGTGGCAGCAGTGGCGGGATTGGCGGTAGTGGCCTTGATCTTGTTTGCGGTGGCCCGTTATGGAGTTCGCCGCCTACGGATCGCCACCATGGTACCGATGGTTGTGCTGCTGTTCTTCGTCTTTGGCATCGGCCCCTTCTTCGGAATCGCGACGCTGCACCGCAGCAAGAAAAACATTCAACTCATTGACGAGAGCTATTCAGCGCGGCCGCTGTCGATGCTTCTGGAAAAGGTTGCTGCGCCCGACGAGCCTGTGGCGGTATACAAAGTGCGCCGCGACGTGGAATATGGCGTTGCGTTCTATCGCAACCACATGGTGTACAACTACGAACGCTCGAACGGTGTGCCGCCTGGAGAGCACATCCTGATCGCACGGGAGTCTTTTGCAGCGGAGATCCTTCCGTACCTCGAGGGGCGGAACTACGATCTGCTCTTTGCCTATCCGGCGCAAAACCTGGTTGTCTACAAGGTGGCGGCAAAGCGGCAAGTGCAGCCATGAGCATGGAGGGGCGATGCACGGCGATGCTACGCCTGAGCAAGCTGGGCAACTGAGGAGCGCTGCTCCGCCCGCATGGATGCGAGCCGGCTTCTGGGTCTGTATTGTGATTGCGGTTGCCGTCGTTTTAAGGCGACTTGTAGCGCTTGCGCATCCCAGCCAGTCCGCTCCGCCGCAACTTGCCCAACTTGACGCGGTGTTCCGATCGCATGCGGTGTTGACGCTGGCGCACATTCTTCCTGCGCTGGCTTTCGTGCTTGTCGCGCCGCTGATTTATCTTCCGCGTTTCTCCGGTGTGGTGTGGCCGGAGAGACTCCTGTTTCCACTTGGCGCCATCGTGGGTATCACGGCCTACAGCATGAGTGCATACGCAGTCGGCGGATGGGTGGAGATCTCCGCGGTCCTGTTCTTCAACACTCTTTTTCTGTATTCACTTTTTCGTGCGCGAGGATACTCGCGCCGAGGCGACGATCTTCTGAAGCGGCGCTGGCTCACGCGGGCGATTGCCATTCTTCTGGGCATTGCTACGACGCGGCCCGTGATGGGCGTATTCTTCGCCACCAGTGTGTTGACCCACCTTACGCCGCAACAGTTCTTTGGCTTTGCATTCTGGATTGGATTTTCGATCAACACGGTCGCTGTCGAGCTCTGGTTGCGGTCCAGCAAGAGTCAGGCATGAGTGTGCCGAAGGGACTGGGGTTGACGCCGCAGGTGTCAGGGTGTGCCGAAAGTGCGTCGGCCATGAGAAGATTCGGGTGCGGGTTCTACGCGCTTCATCGTGGCACGATGCCTCGGGCAAGCAGCACAGTATGACATCAGCGATCCAGTTTGAGATTCTCGACCTGCGACATTTTTCGGCCAGCACACTGCGTCCGGTACTGGAAGAGGAGAGCCGCGTCTGGGGTGAGAAGCTGGATTGGGATTATCGCGCGTCGGCGAGTCTGCTGCTGCAGTATCTCGACTCGCACGTGCTCCCGGGCTTTGTTGCGGTGGAAAATGGGCGAGTGTCGGGCTACGTTTTTTGCGTCTACGAAGCCAACAAGGCCGTGATTGGAGATGTGTTCGCGGCGCCGACCGAGCCGGATTCCATGTCGGCGGCGAAGATTGAAGTCCGGCTGCTGGAGCACATCATCGAATTGCTGCAAGGCTCGCCCGGGACCAATCGCATAGAGTCACAACTGCTGCTGCATGCGCACGGAGTTCATCGCGAGGTCTTTGAGCGTAACGGATTCAACGTCTACCCTCGGCTCTTCATGGAGCAGCGTCTGAACCAGCCAACGGTGACGGAGCTTCCTCCGCGTTTCACCAGCCGCGGGGGACTCTCCGATGAGATGGAGATTCGCCGTTGGACTGATACGGACTTCACCAGCGCGGGTCGGCTGATTGTGGATGCATACGACGGACATCTGGACAGCCGGATCAACGACCAGTACCGCACTGTCTCCGGCGCACTGCGCTTTCTGCACAACATTGTGCGTTTTCCCGGGTGCGGCATATTCGACGCGGCGGCTTCGCGGGTGATTGCGAGCCGGAAGCGCAATGAGCTGGTGGCACTGCTGCTTTGTTCGCGAGTTCGGGATGATGTGGGCCACGTGACACAGATCTGCGTGACGCCGGAGTATCGCGGTCGCGGGCTGGGCAGTCTGCTGCTCGCCTCCTGCGCCGACGATCTGCGGGGGCGCGGCTTTCACTCGCTGACGTTGACCGTTACGGAAGGCAACGCGAATGCCGTGGCGCTCTACCGGCAGCGCGGCTATGTGAGCAAGCATCGCTTTAGCGCGGTGGTTTGGGAGAGCGACGACTAACGGCGGATGAGTTCACAACTCTTCGCGTCTATCGCCGGATGAAGTACATCACCCAGCTGGCTGCCATCACAGCAACGATGAACATGGCGAAGCAGTAGGCGCCGTAGCGGACCATCGCCTTGGTGGTAGAGCGCTGCGTAATGCCGAAGACCACCGAGGCAAAGAGGGCAAAGAGCAGCACGGCGGTGAAATGAGAAGGAGCGAAGGTCACAGCTTCCTCCCGATGCGGATATTGTGCGCATCCACTGCGGCAATGACGTTGAGGAGACCTGCCACGACGGTGAACTTGGTGCCGTAGTCAGCCGTGGCCACCTGTACCGCTCCGTGACCGAGATCGAGCGCGCGGCCAACCACGTAGAGCAGGCCAGCGCCGAGGTCTCCGGCAAAGCCGAGCATGTCAAGCACATCGCCGGCATTGGGCGCGTAGAGCTTGCCCTGCATCAGAAGGCCAAGAACGAACATGCTGGTGATGGAAATGAACAGCAGGGCGCCACGGCCCCAGCGCTTCTGCAGCGCATGTCCCGCTCCCGGCACCAGCCAGCCCAGAATCAACGGAAGGTAGAGGAAACCGACTCCGGCTCCCTTGCTTCCAGCAACTTCAACCTTTGAGGCCATCTACTTGAATATACAGCAGCGGCGGGCTGCAGAGACGGTGCTGCTCGAGGTGGCAGTCTAAGTCTTTTCCTCACAAAACCCTGCCGGTGATCCAGCCTGCCGCCCTAGATCCGAAGCAGCTCAGTCTGCACTCGCCCGGTGGCTTCCGCTCTTCCCGGCCAGGTCATCATGTTCAGTTCGCTGCGCACGCCAAATTCCGGCAAATAGATTCCGGGCTCGACTGAAAAGCAGGTGTAAGGCAGGATGAGGCGTTCGTCGTGAGTCTCAAGGTTGTCGAGATGGGCGCCGTTGCCGTGGATCTCCGAGCTGATGTTATGGCCAGTGCGGTGGGTGAAATACTCACCGAATCCAGCTTTGCGAATCACCTGCCTTGCCGCGTCGTCGGCCTGCCAGCCGGCCAGCGGCGTTCCGTGGGCAAACGCATCCTTCACCAGGTTGACGGTGGCATCGCGTGCGTCGCGCACGGTGTGAAAGACGAGATTCTCGCGCTCGGTGGGTTCACGGCCCACGACGCCGGTCCAGGTGATGTCGTAGTAGCAGGAGCCCGGCGTCTGCTTGCGGGCCCAGATATCGATCAGGAGAAAGTCCTTCTCGCGGATCGGCCTTGAATCCGCGGCGGTGGGCTCGTAGTGGGAATCGGAGGCGTTCTGATTGACGGAAACGTTGGGGCCGTTCTCCCATTCGAGACCATCCCGGCGCATCGCCTCCTGAAGCCAGCCGACCAGATCGTACTCCGTGATGATTTGCGGGGAGGAGCCGTCGGCCGGCCGCAGCCTGCGGCCCACCTCGAGGAAGCCCTCGGCGAGGATGTGGTCGATGGAGCACTGCGCCTCATAATGGCTGGCAATCTGCTCTTCGGTGAGGACGGCCTCAAACTGGCTGACGAGATTGGCGGAACTTACGATGGTCTTTCTGAACTCGCGCAGGACTTCGATGGTACCGGCGTCGACCATGGAGACGTACATGATGGCGTTGCGCGGGGAATACTGCATGGCCAGCCGGTCATATCCGGCGAGCATGACGTGCAGTCCCTCCTCCAACTCCTGCCATGAGGAATAGAGGCCCTTTTCGCCGGGAAGCGTATCCAGACGGCCCTGCTCGATGCGGTGAACGAGCTTGCGCGGTTCGCCCTCCGCAGGCACCAGGTAGTACCAGCGACGAGTGACGTGCATGTTGGGGTCAAGGCCAAGAATGCGATAGGCGATGGGATCACGATGGTGATGATCATAAAAGAGCCAGCCATCCAGTTTTTGCTCGCGGAGGGCGGATTGGATCAAGTCAAGATTCATGGGCTTATCCGTTTTGATTCTCGAAGATGAAACGCACGCATGGCGCTCGGCTGCCGTTGATATCTGGCTGGGCAACGATGCTGATGCAACTGTAATCCTTAGCTGAAAGCTTATCCAGATCCCTTATCTGGATCCAAGATAGGTTGCGATGAACCAGCTATTGCCGAAGGGATCCTTCACAGATCCCGCGCGCTCGCCGTAGGGCTTGTCCTCGGGAGCCTCGATGGAAGTAGCTCCTGCGTTCAGAGCGGACTTGTAGGCCGAATCGCTATCGGGCACGTAGAGATGCAGGTGGCAGGGCTTGGGCTGGAATTCCGCATCGGCTTCGGAGATCTCCAGCGTGGCGTTGCCGATCCTGATGGTTCCATGCAGCACAGATCCCTCGGGCGAGGTGGCAATGCCCAGGCTTTCCGCTCCGAAGGCCGCCTCGAGAAAAGGGGCCATCTTTTCGGCGTGGTGCAGATGCAGATACGGCTGCACGGAGGGAATTCCTTCCGGACCCGGCGTCCAGCCCGCGGTGGCAATGTACCAATGATTGCCAAAGGCATCCTTGACGGCGCTCCATCGGTCGCCCCAGGGCTGATCGACGGGTTCCAGTACCGGCGTGGCTCCTGCCTGCAACGCCCGCTTGTAGGTGGCGTCGCAGTCTTCCACGTACAGGTGGATGTCTGTCGGAGAGGAAGAGTAGTGGTCGTTCGCATCGGCCAATTCGACGGCGCCATTCCCGATGGCGACATCGGCGTGCATGATCGATCCATCGGGCCGGGGCACACGCAAGCGCTCCTTGCCATCGAATGCTGCCTTCAGAAAGTCAATGAAACTGGCAGCACTACGGATGATGATGTACGGCGTCAGGGCGCGGAGTCCGGGGGGCATATAGTTCGCGGCTTTCGCGGCTTCTGTGCCTGGCTTTTGAGGGGATTCGCTCATTGCTTTGCTCCTGTGCAGATCGAAGAAAATTTATTGGATGCACCCTTCGCCAGGAGCAGAAGCATCGCCAGGGCCGCTCGAATTCTGGCGGGAGGATCCGATCTGGGCCGAAAGATCATGCTGTCTGCGGAACTTCGTCAGGGCCGCTCAACGGTCTGGCTCGATCGCGGGAGTAGATCGACACATCTGCCACCAGGCTGACTGAGTTCTCAGCTACTCATGCCGGTGATGTAGGACTCAAGATGACGAATCGTCTCGCGCTGAGCATGCATGACCCAGTTGACGAGGTCGCCAATAGAAATGACGCCGATCACGTGATCGCCGTCCATTACCGGCAGGTGGCGGATGCGTTTTTCGGTGATGATGCGCATGCAGTCGCCCACGGTGTGCTGGGGGGTGACGAAGATCACCGGGCTGCTCATGATCTCGTGGACTGGAGTGTCTTTGGAATTCTTCCCTTTGATCACGATTTTACGAGCGTAGTCGCGTTCAGAGAGGATGCCGACAACCTTGCCTTCTTCCATCACCAGCAAAGCGCCAACACCCTTCTCGGCCATGCAGACCACGGCGTCGTAGACGGAAGCAGACGGGGGCATGGAGAACACTTCGCCCTTCTGTTTCAGGATTGGACCGATCGAGTCAGCGAATTCCATACGCAGTTACCTCGGGAAACGGATGATAGCGCCCGGCAAAACAAAGGTCAACGATCATCCGGCAGACCAGAGCCCGAAGTTGGCGATTTTCCAGGCGTTCGACTGCTGCTCTACTTCGCCTGAGCGTCCTCACGGGCCTTCAGGAAAATGTCCACGTTGCTCTTGTCGACCAGAGTCGTGCCTGTGTCGACGAAAGATGGGACGGGTGAGAAGGAGTCGACTGAATAGGCGGTCGACAGGGACTTCAGCGGGTAGTGGTGAAGCTCGTCGAGTTGCTTCAGGCCGAAGAACGCCATTGTGAAAGGCTTCTGCGCAATCGTCGAGTCGATGATCCCGGCGTTTACCAGGTTCAGAGTATCCTCATCCACATCCATTGCCACCAACTACTTGTCGGTGGCGTTGGCCCTCTTGAAAGCCTCGGCTACATCCTTGCCTGCGGAGGCCTCCAGGCAGACAAACGCGTCGATCTTTGCTGCGCCAGTGCGCCCAAGGTATTCGGTAGCCTTGTCGAGCGCGGTACCGGAGTCGCCCTTGATGTTGAATACTTCCACGACCTTCATGCCAGGATGGCTGCTGAACGACGTCCTGATAGCCCTTCAGGCGCTCGTCGAGGTTGGGCTGGCCTGGCATGCTGAAGAAGACCACGTTGCCCTTGCCATTCAGCTTCTGCACCACCCGCTGTCCACCGAGTCTGCCCGCGGCCAGGTTATTGGTGCCGATGAAATACAGGCGGTGGCTGTTGGGCGGCGTCGGAGTCCATCGTGATCACCGGAATGCCGGCTGCAATGGCGGCATCAATCTCAGGTCGCCATCAGCGCCGGGTCCGCAACGGAGACCAGGATGCCGGCGGGCTTGCGCGCGATTACATCCCTGAATTCCTTCACTTCGCCCTGCGGATCAAATGTGTCGGTACCGCGCATTTCTGCGGTAACGCCGTATTGCGCCGCCGCCTTTTGCAGGCCAGCCGCAGCCGTCTTCCAATAGGGCAGCTTGGAATTGACGACGACGAGGTAATAACCTCTCGGACTTGCTATGCCGCTCGCAACCGGAGAGCAGGACATGCCATAGGAAACAGCGAAGGACACCACAAATAACCGTGACACCCAAGTTCCGCATACTCCACCTCACGTAAGAGAAATCCTGCGCAGAACATATTTGGAATTGCAACTTCGTGGGCCCGCACTAGGAAAGATGGATTCTACGCCCCTGCCGCAATCAAAATGACACCCGTCTGCGTCACAACTGGGTGAAATATTTTGTGGAGTGTTGTGGTGGTGAGTTTCTCGGCCAGATTCGATGGGCCAGATGGCGTCCGCGAGCAAAAGAAAAGCGGGCGCACAGAGAAAGTCCTGCACGCCCGCCTGTTTACGCGGTACCGTGTCCGACTAGCTTTAGGCGGTTACAACACCGCCGCGATGCGCTCGGTCACAAAGGCCTCAATCGTATCCCCGATCTTCAGGTCGTTGAAGTTCGAGATGCCGATGCCACATTCCATGCCGTTGGTCACTTCCTTGGCGTCGTCCTTGAAGCGGCGCAGCGAGGAAAGCTTGCCCTTGAAGACTTGCTCGCCCTCGCGCAGGATGCGAATTTCCGCATCGCGCTTGATGACGCCGTCGGTTACGCGGCAACCGGCAATCGTGCCAACCTTCGGAATCTTGAAGACGTTGAGCACTTCCGCACGACCCGAGTAATTTTCCTTGATGGTCGGCTCAAGCAGCCCGAGCATGGCTTTCTTCATTTCGTCCTGCAACTCGTAAATGATCGAGTGCAGGCGAATCTCCACGCCTTCCTGCTCTGCCAGGTCCGATGCCTCGCGTCCTGGACGCACGCCGAAGCCGATCACAATCGCATTCGAGGCCGATGCCAGCAGGATGTCGCTCTCCGTGATGGCACCAACTCCTGTGTGAATCACCTTGATGCGAACCTTCTCGGTGGACATCTTCTGCAGCGAATCGGCCAGCACTTCGACAGAGCCGGTAACGTCGCCCTTGAGGATGATCGGCAGTTCCTTGACGCCGGCCTGCTTGATCTGTTCCGCCAGTCCTTCGAGCGAGACGCTGCGAAGACTTGGCAAGCTGCGATTCGCGCTCCTTCATCTTGCGGTATTGAGCGATGCCCTTGGCCTTGTCGCGATCCGAAACGACCAGGAAGGTATCGCCCGGCATCGGGCATGCCTTCCAGTCCGAGAACTTCGACCGGCGTGGATGGTCCGGCCTGTTCGACGGCGCGGCCGCGATCGTCGAACATCGCGCGAACCTTGCCGAAGGTATTGCCCATGATGAAGCTGTCGCCGGACTTCAGGGTGCCGTTCTGAACGAGCACAGAAGCGACTACGCCGCGCCCGCGATCCAGCTTGGCTTCGATCACCGTACCCACAGCCTTGCGGTCAGGAGTGGCCTTCAGCGCCTTCAAGATCGGCTACCAGGCAAATCATTTCGAGCAGCAGATCGAGGTTCATGACGCTTCTTCGCAGAGACGTCGACGAATACCGTGTCGCCGCCCCATGCTTCCGGTACCAGGCCGCGATCGCCTAGTTGCTGCTTCACGCGGTCAGGATTTGCATCGGGCTTGTCGATCTTGTTGACCGCTACGATGATCGGCACGTTCGCCGCCTTGGCGTGATCGATGGCTTCGAGCGTCTGTGGCATCACGCCGTCGTCCGCAGCGACCACGATGACGACGAGATCCGTCACCTTGGCTCCGCGTGCGCGCATGCGGGTAAATGCTTCGTGACCAGGCGTATCGAGGAAGACGATTTCGCGTCCGTGTGCTGGCGAACCTTCCTTGCTGAAGCGCACCTTGTACGCGCCGATGTGCTGAGTAATTCCGCCAGCTTCGCCGGCTGCCACATCGGTCTCGCGGATGGCATCGAGCAAGGACGTTTTGCCGTGATCGACGTGGCCCATAACGGTGACGACGGGCGAGCGCGGAACCTCCAAGCTCGTCGGGGTTCTCGGTTTCGAGAATCTCTTCGATGGCCTCGTTGGCCATCTCTTCTTCAAAGCTGATAACCGTAGCGTCGGCACCGAATTGACGCGCGATATCCTTGACCAATTCGCCGTCGAGCGACTGGTTGACGGTGACGAAGACTCCGCGCATCAACAGAGATGCGATCAGGTCCTTGCCACGAACATCCAGCTTCTCCGCAAGTTCCTTTACGCTGACGCCTTCGGTAACGGTAATGGTGCGAGTGATCGGCACCGGCTCCTGCGAGGCATATCCGCCCATGCGTGGCGGCGGAACAAAGCCCTTCATCGAGCCTTCTTTGCTCTTCTCGTAGCGCTTGTTGCCCCACCGGGACGCCGGTTGGGGCCGGTCGGCCTCTGTGGCCGCGGCGCTTCTCCGGGAGGAGGCATCATCGCCGCCACCAGGGGCTCCAGCCGGGACGAGGCCGAAGCCAGGACGTGCGACCAAAGCCGGGACGAGCGCCCATTCCGGGGCGTGCACCTGGAGGCCCACCTGTAGGCGAAGTGCGCGTGGGGTGCATCGGACGACGACCCGGAGCTCCGGGAGCCACCAGGCGCACCGCCGGGTCCGCTCATGGGGGGACGCTGGCCAAAGCCAGGTCCGCCGCCGGGGCGACCACGGTCGAAAATGGGACGTCCCCGCTGGATTCCAGCCGGACCTGCCGCAGCCTGAGGAGCGCTGACCGTAGGAGGCGGCGGGGGAGGTGGCGGAGGCGCTGTATACACAGGCCGCGGACCCGTCTGCGGCATGATTACGCGACGCACAGGCGGCGGAGGAGGCGGCGGCTTAACTTCCGATGGCTCCGCTGCCTGGGGTTCTTCAACATCGACGGCCGCGACGAGCTACAACATGCTCGGCGACGCTGGAGGCTTCCTGAGAAGCAACGGCTGAAATTTCGGCTGCCTCGGGCTTTGTGGCCGGCGCGGCAGGCGCTTCGATGGCTTGGGGCTGCGGCGCAGCAGAGACCGGAGCAGGCGGAACCGCGGTCGTCGCCGGTTTTGCAGCGACAGGCGCCGACGGAACCGAAGAAGCAATTGCTGGCCGGGACTCAACCTGGCCTGGCCTCGCTGGTGGCGGGGCAGCCACTACAGGACCAGCCGGCGGCTTTGCGGCAATCGCGGGGGCCGCCGCAACGATGCGTGGCTCCTGCCGCGGCTGAGGCACAATCCTGCGCGGAGCTGGCTTGGCCTCCTGCGGAGGCGCTACCTGCACCGTGGGCGCTGGCTTGGCCGGCGTCGCGACAGAGGCTGCCACAGGGGCGCTGGGCGGGGCCGCAGGCGGCGGCATGCGACGATGCTCGCGCTCGGCTGCTGCTTCCTCATTCCGGCTCTGGATCGCCTTCAGGACGTCGCCGGGCTTGGAGACGCGCGACCAGTCAATCTTGGGTTTAGGCTCGCTCTCTGCCTTTGGCGAGCTTGAGGGCACACTACGGCCTCCACGCTGAAAGTGGACGCGTACGCGTTCCGCTTCGTCTGCCTCGAGCGAACTGGAGTGGGTCTTCTTCTCCGTAACGCCTACTGCCGTCAGAACGTCCAGAATTTCCCTACTCTTGACTTCCAGTTCCCGAGCTAAATCGTTGATTCGAACTTTACTCATCCGCCCCTTTTTGGCACCTGCCCATAAGCCCTAGATGGTCATAACACCCTCTCGACGCTGGGTCTCAATGCAATTGCTATTATCCCCTGAAATCGCGCAATATGCGCTGCTGAAGATCGCGGACACCATTTAGGCGCCGTCCTCTTCATCCCGATTTGCCTTTGGCTCCAGCGGGTGTGTCTCCACTGGAAGCTCGGGCGATACCACAACCTTGCGGGCAGGTAGTTCGCCCACGGCTTCATCTTCTTCTTTCAACTCACCCGGCACCTGTGGCTGCTTCCGCCAGGTCCTCCGAGTCAGCCGCGACCAGATTGCTGATGATTTCGCCGCCTGGATCCGCCGGAACCACGCCTTCGTCCCCGGCTTCCTCACCAGACTCCGTCATCTCGGCGATCGTGCGCCGCAGCCACGTCATCTTCCACCAGACCGGAGCCGTCTTCCGCGGTAGTTGGCTCATCTTCCTGCGACAAGCCGGCGACGGTTTCGTCTTCAACCGCAGCCGCCGCCACTTCTGCCGGGGCTGGCCGCTCTTCGCCCTCTTCGTATTCGCCGAAGTAGTGACGGACAGCCACGCTGATCTTCTCCAGAGTCTTTTCGCCGATACCGGGAACTTCTTCCAGCTCTTCGGGGGTCATATCGGCCAGCGCTTCCACGGTCGTGATGCCGTGCGCCACCAGCTTCTGAATGATTGCTTCGCCCAGTTCGGTAACCTGCTCGATCGGAGTGGAGGGACCGCCGGACATGGCCTGCATCTGCTGTTCGACCTCCTGACGCTTCTCTTCTTCGCTCTTGATGTCGATCTTCCAGCCGAGCAGCTTCGCTGCCAGCCGGACGTTCTGGCCCTTCTTGCCGATGGCCAGGGAAAGCTGCGTATCGTCGACGATCACTTCGATCTGCTTGTCGCCCAGGTCCGCGATGCTTACGCGGCTTACCTTGGCAGGCTGGAGAGCCTTCTCAGCAAAGGTTGTGATCTCTTCGCTGTACTCGATGATGTCGATCTTCTCGCCGCGCAGTTCCCGAATGATGGACTGCACGCGCATGCCCTTCATGCCGACGCAGGCGCCGACGGGGTCGACGTCCTTATCGCGTGACATAACGGCGATCTTGGTGCGCTCGCCGGCTTCGCGCGCGATGGCGCGGATGACTACGGTGCCATCGTAGATCTCTGGCACTTCGCTCTGGAACAAGTTTGAAACCAGCTCCGGTGCGGCTCGCGAAACGATCACCTGCGGCCCCTTGGCGGCACGATCCACGCGCAGCAGAACCACGCGCACGCGCTCGCCCACGGCAAACTGCTCCAGGCGCGACTGCTCGCGGCGGGGCATTCTTGCTTCGGTCTTGCCCAGGTCGAAGATGATGTCCTGCGGCTCCACGCGCTTCACGGTGGCTGTAAGCACTTCGTTGAGGCGGTGGTTGTACTCGAGAAAAACTGTATCGCGCTCAGCTTCGCGCACTTTCTGGAAGATGACCTGCTTGGCCATCTGGGCAGCGATGCGGCCCAGAACATCCGTCGGCTTGTAGTAGCGGATCTCGCCGCCTACTTCGACTTCGGGCGCAAGACCGCGAGCGTCATCCAGTGCAATCTGGTTGACCGTGTCTTCGATCTGTTCCGGAGTTTCCACCACCGTCTTGTAAACGTAGGCCCGGATCTCGCCCGACTCCTTGTCGAGTTCGGCACGCATATTTTCCTGCGTCTTGTAGTACTTGCGGGTAGCCAGCGCAATCGCGTCTTCCACTGCTGACACGACGATCTGGGGATCGATCCCCTTTTCGTGACTCAGCGCCTCGATACTCTGATAAAGCACACTTGCCATAAGTCTTCTCTCTGTAGCCGGTCCTGTGATCCGGTCCTGTTGCCCTGTTGCCTCGGCTCCATCCACGCCCACGGGAGACGGCTGCGGAGGGCCGAACGTGCCGCAATCCCCTTGGAGATTGCGTTTCTGCTGCTTACTTGCTATGCCGTTAGATGCCCGGGAGCCTTTGACAGCCCTAGATTTCGGGAACCAGATTGGCCTTCTCTATATTGGCCAGCGGAATCTGAATCGCATCTGCAGCACCTGTTTTCTGGCGCTTTCCTTTTTGTTTCAGGGCAGAAAGGTTGAGTTCAACCGAATCCTTGCCCACACTGGTGATTCTGCCCTGCCAATGACGGTTGCCAGCCACCGGCTCAAAGGTTTGCAGCTTAATGATGCTTCCGCGAAAGCGCTCGTAATCGGCGTGCTTATAGAGCTTTCGATCCAAACCCGGGGAAGAGACTTCCAGCGAATAGTCATTTGCCGGAATTAGTTCTTCAATATCGAGCACGGTTCCAAAATCCTGGCTGAGAATGCTCTGGCAATCCTCGTGAGTAACCCAGGCCAGCTGATCGATGTTCAACATGCCGCTGGCAATTTTTTCAGGTAAATCAGTGTCTGCCGCTGCAGCCTGCCGGGCTCGCTCTTCGGCGTTTTTTTCAATAAATACGCGCAAAATTCGCTGCTTGCTGCCGCCGAGGTATTCAATCTCCACGACCTCCAAGGCCGTGCGCGGCCGCAATGCGGTCTGCAAGTGCGCGAATTGTGTCCAGATTGAGTGCCATATGTTGCATACGGTTATCCGCCAAAACGCTGGCTGGAGCCGTTTTTACCGCAAAAGAAAAGTGGGCTCTCGCCCACTCATTTCTCCCGGCCATGGTACAAGGCCAGGGACAAACTTGTCTGCTTCTGTAGAATACTTTGTTTTCTGCTGGAATTCAACCTGCAACCAGCCCGCGTCGGTATAAGTGACCGGGCGAGATTTCAGCGCGCGTCGAACGGACGTGCTGCTATGAGCCACCGTCTTCCGGGGTCAGGAAAATGTCTCCGTTTCCTACGTGGAGCAGTAGTTGATACGTCCCGGAGCCCTCAACGACGAGCGTGCGGCCAAGGAGGCCGCTTTCTTTGCCGTGGAAGACTTCATTGGTGATCTGGCCTACACCCACCGCCACCTTTACGTGCTGATATGACGAGGGATCGGCCTCGCGCAGCGTCAAGGTGCCCGAACCAACATTGAGGTTCTTGTCGCCCTTGACCCCGTTTACGGTCAGACGCCCGGCGTGCTGCTTCACCACAAGAGATGTAAGTGTGGGCACATACAGGGTGACCGAACCGGCTGATCGATCGGTGGGAAGTTGAAGATGTATTGAGACTTTGTCGCCTTCAGCATCGAATTGCTTGAGCCAAAGCTGTTGAGCTTGCTCTGGTTCCACGCGCCCGGTTTCCACCTCAACCTCGAGACGGACCTGCGCCTGGTCAAGATCCCTGACAATGCGCACATCGGCGTCGTTGACATCGAAATTCACCGTGCCGCCTGAAGAGATCGCTTTTGCGATGACGAACCGCCGCGGCTGGACACCAGCGGCCGGTTCAGGCGAGGATGCCGGTTGCTGGGCCTGCAGGGCCAGGCAAATGGCAGCTATTCCGACGACCGATAAAAGCTTTAAGGCCCGAGGCCCGGGCAGCCATTCTGCGATCACCGACTTGTCCATTTCTGGTCCATTTCCTCAGTGCAGTGCAGCGATTATGGTGCGACCCGGTTTGCCCTTGCGGGAATGCCCTTCTACAATGGCAGGATGCCGTTCCAGCATAAGCATATTCTCAAGCGCTGCTGGGACGCTTTGTCTTTTAAAAAAACAACATGATTGAATTCCCTGTTCCGGAAGCTTTGACCTTCGACGACGTTCTGCTGGTACCTGCCTACAGCGACGTTGTTCCCGCCCAGGTGGACACTGAGACGCGCCTCACCAACGAGATCTCGCTCAACACGCCACTGTTGAGCGCCGCGATGGACACGGTGACCGAGTCACGTCTGGCAATCGCTATGGCGCAGCAAGGTGGTACTCGGCATTGTTCATCGCAACCTGACGATTGAGCAACAGGCCGGGGAGATCGACAAGGTCAAGCGCTCTGAGAGCGGAATGATCGTGGATCCAGTGACCATCGATCCCGAGCAGCCCATATCGGACGCGCTCGAGGTGATGCGCCGCTTCAAGATCTCAGGCGTTCCGGTAACCAAGAACAAAAAGCTGGTCGGCATTCTGACCAATCGCGATCTGCGCTTTGAGACGCGCACGGACATTCCGATCAAAGAAGTGATGACGAAGGAAAACCTCATCACGGTGCCTATGGGCACGACACTCGAAGATGCGGAACTGATCCTGCACACGCACCGCGTGGAGAAACTGCTGGTGGTCAACGATCAGTACGAACTCAAGGGACTGATCACGGTCAAAGACATTCAGAAGAAGCTTGAAGTATCCCAGTGCCGCGAAAGACGCACAGGGCCGTCTGCGGGTTGGCGGCGCCCTCGGCGCTACCGGGGACTTCCTAGAGCGCGCAGCTGAATTGGTTCGCTACCGCGTGGATGTGCTTGCCATTGACTCCGCGCATGGCCACTCCTCGCGGGTATTGGAAGCAGTGCGCGAAGTGAAGAAGCGCTTTCCTCAACGTGGCACTGATGGCCGGCAACGTGGCGACCTACGAGGGCGCACTTGCCCTGATCGACGCTGGAGCTGATGCGATCAAGGTCGGCATCGGGCCGGGTTCCATCTGCACTACGCGGATGGTGACGGGCGCGGGCATGCCGCAGATCACCGCGATCGCCGAGGTATATCGCGCCTGCAAGCCGCTACAGATTCCCGTCATCGCCGATGGCGGCATCAAGTATTCCGGCGACATTACGAAGGCGATTGCCGCGGGAGCCAGTGTAGTCATGATTGGCTCGCTCTTCGCCGGGGTGGACGAGAGCCCGGGAGAAACCATCCTCTACCAGGGCCGCACGTTCAAGGCATATCGCGGCATGGGTTCTCTTACCGCCATGGCGCAGGGTTCCGGGGAACGCTACTTTCAGGGCAAAGAAGACTTCGAGGATGCCGCATCGCAGCGCATGAGCGAAGGTGTGGTGAGCCGCGAGCGGAACTCGCAGAATCGCCTGGCCAAGTTTGTGCCGGAGGGCATCGAGGGGCGTGTGCCGTATCGCGGACCGCTCGAAGCGATGGTGTACCAACTCGTCGGCGGCCTGCGATCAGGCATGGGTTACCTCGGCTGCGCAAGCATCAATGACTTGCACGAGAAGGCTCAATTCGTTCGCATCTCGAATGCGGGACTGCGCGAAAGCCACGTGCACGACGTCATCATCACGCGTGAGGCTCCCAACTATCATGTCGAATAGACCCCAGCCCATCTGGAGGCTGCTGTCTGCGTGGTTGCCGGCTATCCTCGGGATCGCCGTTATCGTGTGTGAATCGACCGATACATTTTCGTCTGCGCATACCAGCCAACCATTGCGCCATCTATGGGAATTGCTGGCTGGCCCCGTGAGCAATGTGGCTTGGGAAACGATTCATCGCAACATTCGCAAGACGGGGCATGCGATTGGCTACGGCATGCTAAGCGGACTTTTCTTTCGCGCGTGGTTTCTCACGTTTCGCGAGTTTTTAGGACGTCGTGCGGAGGAGTGGCAGACCAGTTCCCTGCTGGCGCTGGTGTGTACTTTAGCCGTTGGGAGCAGCGACGAGCTTCACCAGAAATTTCTTCCGTCAAGGACGAGTTCTCCGTTTGACGTCGCCGTAGATATGGCAGGTGCATTCATGGTGCAGTTGCTGATCGCGATGTACTTCCTCTTCGCGCGCAATCGGCAGGCTCTTGTCGCAGCGGATCGCAACCCTGACTACTAAGCTGTAATCCCTGAAGGGCACTCGGCGCTAATAGCCCACAGTAAATCTGCGGCGAAGATGCCGTGGACGTTCCAGTTCATCCACAAGGGCAACGGCGTAATCCTCGGCAGAGATCCGGCTTTCACCCTTTTCATCCACGATAAGCTGGTCCGTCCCCAGACGAATTTTCCCGGTCTTGACGCCGGGTGCGATCATTGCGGAAGGGCTGAGAACAGTCCAGTCAAGATCGGAAGCGCGTATCGCCTGCATCGCGTCGCGATGAGCCTCGGCGATCGATTTCCATTCGCGTGGGAAGTTGGGGGTGTCGACCAGTTGAAGTCCGGGGGCGACCTCAAGGCTGCCTGCACCACCAACGACGATCAAGCGGCTGACACCAGCTTCCTTCAGGCCCGTTACCAGGGATTGAAAGGCTATCGTTAAAGTCTGTTCAGGAGCTTCAACGCCCGGCGAAAACGCGCTGATTGCAGCGTCGGCTCCGCGCGCATGTGGCGGAGACATTTTCAGCGTCAAGCATGTCACCATGCAGGGGACGAACGCCGGGGAGGCTGGGGACTTTCGCAGTGTTCCTGACCACGGCGGTGACCTTGTGTCCGCGTGCAAGAAGTTCCGCCAGGATGCGGCTCCCGATCATTCCCGTCGCGCCGTACAGTACAACTTTCATATCGCTCCTCCATTCCATGCAGCCATTGTCTTGGATGACCGGATACTGCCGGGGACGCATGAAAGTGGCGCCAAAGAAAAAGACCGCACCCCATATTGAGGTGCAGTCTTTCGTTGATGCTCAGCGAACGATGGGACAGGTGGAAGGAGAACTAGCCGTTGGCTTCGTTGCCTTCGACCTGAGTATCGTTCTTGCTCATAGCTTCTTCCATCTCGGCGCGGCGCTTGGTGCGAACTTCTGCGCGCTTCTGCCGCTTCTCGTCGAGAAGCTGCTCGGTGCCGAGGAGTTCGATGTAGGCCTTTTCCGCTCCATCGCCACGCTGGAAGCCAGTGCGCACGATGCGCAGATAGCCGCCGTTGCGGTCGCCGTAGCGGGGCGCTACCGTGTCAAACAGGCGAGTGACTGCTTCGCCCGTCATCAGGTAGGAGAGAGCCTGGCGGCGGGAGTGCAGATCGCCTTTTTTGCCAAGCGTGATCAGTTTTTCGACGTGGGGACGGGCAGCCTTCGCCTTGGTAAGCGTCGTCTCTACCCGGTCCTCAGTAAGAATGGACGTGACCAGATTGCGCAGCATGGCGCGGCGGTGGCTGGTGTTGCGTCCGAGTTTGTATCCTGCTTTGCGATGGCGCATGGTCGAATCTCTCTATCTTGAGTTCTCAGTCTTCAGTACCCAGTTGCCGATGAGAATCACCGGCAACTGATTGCTGAGAACTGACTACGTTCTTTAGAAGTTTTCTGGCTCAGTCTGCAGCGGAATATCCGCATCCAGACCCTCTTCATCATCCTCGTCGTCGAAGCGGTTGTAGCTTGCCGCCAGCGTTGCCGCCGGCAGAACGCTCGTCGGTCCGGGGACCGCGTTTCCGCTCTCGTCAATCTTCATGCCAAGCGACAAGCCCATCTGCGCCAGGATCTCCTTGATTTCGTTCAAGGATTTGCGTCCGAAGTTCTTGGTCTTCAGCATCTCGGCTTCTGTCTTCTGGACCAGCTCGCCGATGGTCTGGATGTTGGCATTCTTCAGGCAGTTGTAGCTGCGCACAGAAAGCTCGAGTTCTTCGACCGAGCGATTCAGGTTCTCATTGCGCAACTGCATCCGGCCTTCGTCCGCCGCACCCTCTGCTTCCATCTCTTCTTCGAAGTTGATGAAGATGCTCATGTGGTCCTTGAGCAGCTTCGCGGCCAGACCCACGGCGTCGGCGGGAAGCACCGATCCATTGGTCCAGACTTCGAGCGTCAGCTTGTCAAAGTCGGTGATCTGACCGAGACGCGCTGCATCTACCGCGTAGTTCACCTTGCGAACCGGGGAGTGAACCGAATCCACCGGGATGAAACCAATGCCCAGGTCGGAATCGAAGTTCTTGTCAGCGGAGATGTAGCCGCGGCCGCGCTTGAGGCGCATTTCCATCTCCAGCTTGCCACCCTCGCTCACCGTCGCGATATAGATGTCCTTGTCCAGAATCTCAACGTCACCATCGGCCTCGATCATGCCGGAAGTAATAACGCCCGGCTGCTCGGCGCGAAGATAGAGGGCCTTGGGACCTTCACCATTCAACTTGAAGGGAATCTGCTTCAGGTTGAGGATGATGTCGGTCGCGTCCTCGACTACGCCGGTGATCGACTGGAACTCGTGCAGCACGCCCTCGATCTTGACGGCGGTAACAGCCGCGCCTTCAATCGACGAGAGCAATGTGCGCCGCAGGGCGTTCCCGATGGTGGTGCCGAAGCCGCGCTCAAAAGGCTGAGCGCTGAACTTCCCGTACTTCTCTGTCAGCGTGTCGGTATCGACCGCGAGACGTTTTGGCTTTTGAAATCCTCTCCAAAGCATATCTGTATCTCTCTCCCGCACGGCTAGCGTCGCGAAGCATTCTGCAACGGCCGCGCCTGTTCTCCCTCGTGAATTTTAAGTGCTCCGCGAGTATCCGCGGTCGTGCTCCGGTTGGCATGCGCCGTCCGGCAAATCTGGCAAGAAGTGCGGGCGGCTCGCACCGCCGCGCTTTTACTTGCTGTAAAGTTCGACGATCAGCTGTTCGTTGACGGGCAGCTGAATGTCTTCGCGCTTGGGCAGGGCAATGACCTTGCCGGTGAGGTTGGCGGCATCCATCGTCAGCCATTGCGGCGGCGCCTGGTGGCTCGCGAACTCACGCGAATTTTCAAGCAGCGTCAAGCTTCTTGCTGTTCTCGCGCACCTTGATTTCGTCGCCCACCTTCACCTGGAAGGAAGGAATATTGACCTTGCGGCCATTCACTTCCACGTGTCCGTGGCGAACGATCTGGCGAGCCTGGCGGCGGGAAGTGGCAAGACCCATGCGGAAAGCGACGTTGTCCAGACGACGCTCCAACTGCTGCAGGAGCAAATCGCCGGTGACGCCGGGCGCGCGGGATGCCTTCTCGTAGTAGGCGCGGAACTGGCCTTCCAGCGTGAAGTAAATACGCTTGGCCTTCTGCTTCTCGCGGAGCTGCAGGCCATAGCCTACGATCTTCGCCTTGCGGTCCTTGCCATGCTGGCCGGGCGCGAAGTTGCGCTTCTCAAGCGCGCATTTCTCAGAGAAACACCTGGTGCCCTTCAAGAAGAGCTTCGTGCCTTCGCGTCGGCAAAGGCGGCAGACTGGTCCGGTATAACGTGCCAATTTCTTTCTCCTGTTTCAGAGGACGATCGGTTTACGGAGTGGCTCTCCTTCGTCCCGATCCCCTGTTTCTGTTGGCCGCTGGTCACCATGACTGGCGGCATTTACCACGCTGCTTAGACGCGGCGGCGCTTCGGCGGACGGCAGCCGTTGTGCGGAATCGGCGTAACGTCGCGAATGGAACGAACGTCCAATCCTGCCGCAGCCAATGCACGCACTGCAGACTCACGACCCGATCCCGGACCGCTGACGCGTACGTCAACCGAGCGAAGACCATGGTCACGCGCCTGGTTGGCCGCGTTCACTGCTGCCTGCTGAGCCGCAAAGGGAGTTCCCTTACGCGATCCGCGGAAGCCGAGCGATCCCGAACTCTTCCAGGAAAGCGTGTTGCCCTGGCCGTCCGTGATGGTCACGATGGTGTTGTTGAAGGTCGCCTGGACGTAGACCAATCCGTAGGGAACATTCTTGCGTTCCCGCTTCTTGAATTTCTTGTTCTTGCCTGCCTTGCCGGCAGTGCCCTTCTCTGGCTTTGCCATTAGGTTTTCGACGTCGCTTTCTTACGGTTCGTGACCGTACCCTTGCGCGGACCCTTACGGGTACGGGCGTTGGTGTGCGTACGCTGACCGCGCGTCGGCAAGCTGCGACGATGGCGGAGCCCACGATAGGATTGAATGTCGATCAGGCGCTTGATGTGCATGGAGACATCCTTGCGGAGGTCGCCTTCCACATTGCCTTCGTCTTCAATCGCCGTACGGATGCGGTTAACCTCGTCTTCGCCGAGATCCTGGATCTTCTTGAACGGGTCCACATTGGCCGTTGCCAGGATGCGCAGCGCACGCGGGTTGCCGATCCCGAAGATATACGTAAGCGCGATCCGTGCCTGCTTGTTGCGGGGCAGATCGACGCCAGCAATACGTGCCATGCTGATTCCTTTTTGCTTGCCGCGGTCACGCGAGCGACTACGGCGGTTATTGGCTTGCCGGACTTCCAGCTTGCCGGTTGAAACGAGCCTCGGGGTTCATCGCAAGCCTTTTTCGGCTAACTAGCCCCTGCCTTGCGGCGGTCGGCACGTCTTTCTGAACACGCAAGCGCAGAGATTAACCCTGACGCTGCTTGTGCTTCGCATTCTCGCAGATCACCCGCACCACACCGCGGCGATGGATGACCTTGCACTTGTCACAAATCTTCTTAACTGATGCCCGAACCTTCATCTACTGCTCCTGACTAAACCACAGTTGCCAGCTGGAAACTTCCGCTGAAGAACTGGCTGCTGAACCCTGTCGATTCTACTTGTACCGGTAGACGATCCGCCCACGCGTTAAATCGTATGGACTCAATTCCACCGCAACCCTGTCGCCCGGAAGAATGCGAATGAAGTTCTTCCGCATACGACCGGAAACATGCGCCAGAACCTGGTGCTTGTTTTCCAGTTCGACTTTGAACATGGCGTTGGGCAGCGTTTCCACTACTACTGCCATTACCTCAATCGCGTCTTCCTTCGACAATCCGTGTCCTGATTCCGCCCGAGGTCTTTGCCCCAGGCTGGGTTCCAAATCCTTCTAAGTCAGCACGACCGCACCGTTGGCCGTTACTGCGACCGTGTGCTCGAAATGCGCACTCATACTTCCGTCCTGCGTAACTGCGGTCCAGCCATCTCCAAGCACCTGAACACCCGGCTTGCCCGCATTTACCATCGGCTCGATCGCGATCACCATGCCCTCACGCAGCTTCAATCCCATGCCGCGCCGGCCGTAGTTCGGAACCTGCGGATCTTCGTGCATCCGTGTGCCAATGCCATGCCCTACAAAATCGCGTACCACGCTGAATCCATCCGACTCAACAACTTCCTGTACTGCTGCTCCGACATCGCCAAGAGTCGCTCCGACCTTTACCGTCCGGATCGCATTCTCGAGCGAGGCCTTGGTTACTTCTAAAAGCCGCAGTGTCTCCGGCGCGACATTCTCGCCCACCGGAACCGTAATGGCCGAATCGCCAAAGTATCCGTCGATGACTGCACCGCAGTCGATCGATACAATATCGCCCTCTTGCAGAACCCGCTGCCCCGAGGGAATTCCGTGTACCACCTCGCTATTGACCGAAGTGCAAAGCACACACGGGATAACCGTGATACCCCTTAAATGCCGGAACAGCACCCAGCTCGGCAATCTTACGCTCCGCTGCCTGCTCCAGATCCCACGTTGTTGCCCCCGGCTTAACCAGACCCCGCACCAACTCCAGCGTCTGGTGAACGATCTTACCGGCACGCCGCATCTTCTCAATCTCTTGCGGCGTTTTTATCATGATCGCCATGGGCGAATCAGCTCCTCAACCGCTCGATGGCGGCCAAAATCTCCCGCGGCGACCTGCCCTATCGCTTGCTCGCCGTCCACCTCTTCGAAGCGCCCCAGCGCGCGATAATGCTCAATCACTGGAGTCGTCTGCGACTCATAAGTCCGCATGCGCTCTTCGAAGACCTTCTCTGTATCGTCCGCACGCTGCACCAGCGGTGTGCCATCCACATCGCACACCATGTCCGACTTCGGCGGCTGGAAATAGAGGTTATAAATATGCTGGGAGGTGGGACAATTGCGCCGACCGGTAATACGACGCAACAACTGATTATAGCCCACCTGGATGCTGACAGCAATGACCGGCAGAGGGCTGTTCAGCTCTGCCAGATGTCCGTCAAGCCATTCGGCTTGTCCGAGGGTCCGGGGAAATCCGTCCAGGATGTAGCCCCGGGCGGTGTCCGGCTCGGCCAGTCTCGCCGCCACCATTCGATTCACCAGGTCATCGGGAACCAACTCCCCGCGCCCCATGATCTCCTTCGCCAGCTTGCCAAGATCGGTATCGCGTGCAACATTGGCCCGCAGCAGGTCGCCAGTCGAAATCTGAGGAATATGCCAGGCGGCGACGATCTCCTGTGCCTGAGTTCCCTTGCCAACGCCCGGAGCTCCAAGTAACAGGATTGGCCCGGGTGTCACTGTTTCGCGGTCACTTGTCGCAGGTTCTGCTTCCGATTCCGATATGGTCGAGCTCACTACCAGCTCCGCCTTCCCCGTATGCGACCGCTCTTCGGGGAAAATCCTTCATAGTGGCGCATGATGAGCTGGGATTCAACCTGGTTGACCGTGTCCATGGCGACGCCGACCACGATCAGCAGAGAAGTGCCGCCGAAGTAGAAGTTGACGCCCAGCCCGTGGGTCACCCATATCGGCAGTCTTTCGAAGAAGCCGCCAACCAGCCATAAATTATTCAGGTGGATACCGCTGATCAGGATCTGAGGAACCAGCGGAAATCACGATAAGGTACAGCGCGCCCACCAGACGTGATGCGCGTAAGTATGTCGTTGATGTAGTCCGACGTCCGCTTACCGGGGCGAATTCCGGGGATGAATCCGCCATACTTCCGCATGTTGTCTGCGATATCGTCCGGACGGAAGACAATCGATATGTAGAAGTAAGCAAAGAAGACGATCGCGACCATGTACAGCAACTCGTACCATGGCTCGCCGGGGCGCATGCCCTCGAAAACCCGCGGTCAGGAAGTTGCTGTTGTGAACGATGCTCACGTTCGCGAACAGCAATGGCGCCGACAGGATGGAACTGGCGAAGATGACCGGCATGACGCCGCCGGAGTTCACCTTCAGAGGCAGGTGAGTCGACTGGCCGCCCATCAGCCTGCGTCCCACGATCCGCTTGGCGTATTGCACCGGGATACGCCGCTCGCTGCGCTCGACGAAAACGATAAACGCCACAATCGCGATCATCGCCGCGACCAAAAGGAGGCTACCAGATGACGGTCAAGCGATCCCCAGGCAGAGGTGCGTACCTTATCCACCAGATCCGCAATGCCGCGAGGAATACCCACCACGATACCGGCGAAGATCAGCAAACTCATGCCGTTACCGACGCCGCGGTCGGTAATCTGCTCGCCCAGCCACATGATGAATGCCGTGCCCGTCGTGAGGGTGAGCATCGTCATCAGAATGAAGCCGATACCGGGATTCAGCACGTAAGAAACGCCGCCCGCACCGCTGTTCAACGTCATGGCAATGGCGAAGGACTGAACGCAGCCAGGATCAACGGTCAGGTAGCGGGTCCACTGGGTAATCTTGCGGCGGCCCAGTTCGCCTTCCTTCTGCAGACGAGCCAACGGCTCATACACAACGGTCAGCAGCTGGAAAATGATGGATGCGGTGATGTACGGCATGATGCCCAGGGCGAAAACCGTCAGCCGGCGCAGGTTGCCGCCGCTGAACAGATCTACCAGGCCCAGTGCGCTGCCGCTCTGCTGGTCAAAAAACTGCGCGAGCAGCTTGGTGTTTACACCCGGGGTAGGGATATGTGCGCCCAGCCGGTAGACGGCCAGCAGACCCAGCGTAAACAAAACGCGCTTACGCAGGTCGGGAATACGGAAGATATTGGCGATCTTCTCAAACATTTTCGAAGAATCCGATCGGGCAGCCCTGTTTGCAGGGCACCCTGACACTCTTAATGCCTGACGCGGTTAAGCGATCAGGATTGCCTGACCGCCAGCCTTTTCGATCTTTTCCTGGGCAGCCTTGGAAAACTTGTGGGCGTGGATGGTGACAGCGCTGGTCAGCTCACCATTGGCCAGCACCTTCAGCAGGCCATCGCGCTTCTTCATAAACCCGAGAGCCACCAGCTTCTCCACCGTCAACTCGGCTTCGCCGATTTCGGCAATGCGGTCGAGGTTGAGAACCGTGTACTCGGTGCGGAAGATGTTGGTAAAGCCGCGCTTGGGCAAACGGCGGTGCAGCGGCATCTGGCCGCCTTCAAAACCGCGCATCAGGCTGGAGCCGGAACGTGAACCCTGGCCCTTGTGGCCGCGGGTAGAGGTCTTGCCCATGCCGGATCCCATACCGCGACCGACGCGCTTGCGGTTGGCGTTCGCCTTCTTCGGCGCCCGTAAATTCGATAGATTCTTTGCCATTTTCCCCTCGCTCAACGCCAGCACTTCCGGCTGACTCGCGTTTGTAGTGCACTGAAAACTGTGCAGTTGCGGGCCGTCATACGCCCTGACAAATGCCCTAGTCGAGGATGCGGACCAGGTGCGGAATTGCCTTCACCATGCCCCGGACCGACGGCGTGTCTTCCCGACTCGACGATCTGGTTCAGCCGGGTGAAGCCTAGTCCCTTGACCACCCTGCGGTGCTTGTCCGGAGTCGAGTTCTTCGAACGGAAGTACTCAATGCGAATTGTTGCCTTGGTTGTCTGCCATTTTATAGCTCCTGCACGGTCTTTCCGCGCATCGCGGCTACTTCTTCGCGGTCGCGAAGTTGCACCAGTGCGTCAAATGTCGCCTTGATGACGTTGTGCGGATTGGCCGATCCAAGGCTCTTGGTCAACACGTTCTGAATGCCGGCCGAGGTCATCACCGCGCGGACTGCGCCGCCGGCGATGACGCCCGTGCCTTCCGGCGCGGGCTTCAGCAGAACGTGGCCAGAACCATAACGGCCCAGTACCTGGTGCGGAATCGAGGTCTCTGTCATGTGGATGCGGACCAGGTTCTTCTTGGCCGATTCGATCCCCTTGCGGATTGCCTGGGGAACTTCCTTGGCCTTGCCCGAACCGTAGCCCACCACTCCGGCAGACGCGTCGCCGACGACCACCAGCGCCGCGAAGGACATATTCTTGCCGCCCTTGACGACCTTGGTGACGCGGTTGATCGCCACAACCTGATCCTTCAGGTTGTACTGACCTGCATCGAGTTTTCTTTTCTGCATTGCCATTCGCTTCCTGATCCTTCTGGTGGCCGCTTCAAGCGCCGCGCTCAATCCGGGTACTGCTGCTTAGAACTCAAGTCCCGCTTCGCGAGCCGCATCCGCCAGCGCCTTGATGCGACCGTGATACAGATAGCCGCCGCGATCGAAGACCACCTTCTTGATGCCCTTCTCCTGCGCCTTTTCGGCGATCAGCTTGCCCACTTCCTTGGCTGCCGCGACGTTGCCGCCGGTCTTTGCCTTGGAGGCAAGCGTCGATGCGGAAACCACCGTTACACCCTGCGAGTCGTCGATGACCTGCGCGTAGATGTGGTTCAGCGAACGATAGACGTTCAGGCGCGGACGCTCGGTCGTGCCTTCCATCTTCTCGCGAATGCGGGAGTGGACGCGCTGGCGAATTACATTTCTCTGTCTCTGCGGAATCATCTTGCTTTCCTATCAGCGGAGCCGCACTGCGGTCTCCGTTCGGTTTCCAAAATCTGTTTTACTTGGCGCCCGTCTTGCCGACCTTCTTCTTCAGCTTCTCGTCGGAGTAACGCACACCCTTGTTCTTGTACGGATCCGGCTTGCGCAGCGAGCGCATATCCGCCGAAACCTGGCCAACCTTCTGGCGGTCAATGCCGCTTACGGTCAGGTGAGTCTGCTTGGGATCGATGGTGACTTCGATGCCGGTCGGCAGAGGAAACTCAATTGGGTGGGAATAGCCCAGCGTGAAAACCACCGTTCCCTTACCCTTCAGTTCCGCACGATAACCGATACCGACGATGTCCAGTTCCTTCGTCCAGCCCTTGGTTACGCCTTCAACGGCGTTGGAGACAAGCGCGCGGGTCAACCCGTGCAGCGCTGCCTGCGAGTCGTTCTCACGAACAGCGTGCAGAACTCCATCGACGGTCTCGAGCGTAATGCCTTTCGGTACCAGTGCCTCCAGCTTGCCCTTCGGCCCTTCGACGAGAACAGTGTTGCCCTGGACGGTGTACTTCACGCCAGCAGGCAACGGAATCGGCTTCTTGCCTATACGCGACATTTTCTAAACCCTTCATGCTTGCGAGTCCCGCTGCTTCGTATCCGAAGCCTCGTTCCACTGCAG
Organism: uncultured Acidobacteriaceae bacterium; assembly: GCA_963849505.1. Lineage (GTDB taxonomy): Bacteria > Acidobacteriota > Terriglobia > Terriglobales > Acidobacteriaceae > JANXZS01. The sequence continues at coordinate 385,535 of CAWKHY010000009.1, forward strand.
CTGCGCAGCCTTCGCCGCGCTCAAATCTTAAACTCTCTCGCGCCACTGCGTCCTGTGACCGAAGGACACGATTCGCCGTGCGCGTAGCACTTACCAGACTTCGCAGAGAATCTCGCCGCCAACACCTTCGCGCCGAGCCTGACGACCCGTCATCACGCCGCGTGGAGTGGTGAGGATCGCGATTCCCAGGCCACCCTGCACGCGCTTGATCTCGTCGCGGCTGACATACACGCGGCAACCGGGCCGGGAGACGCGCGCTAGGTCGCGGATCGCTGCTTCGTTGTTCGCACCGTACTTCAGATAAACGCGAAGTACAGCCCTGCCCTCTTCTTCGGCAGCTTTGTAGTTGGCGATGTAGCCCTCTTCCTTCAGAATGCGGGCAATCTCTGTCTTCAGCTTGGAGGCCGGGACATCCAGCTTCTGGTGACGCGCGCGAATCGCATTGCGAAGGCGCGTCAGGAAATCTGCTACGGGATCGGTAAGACTGCTCATTCTATCTCCTTCATCCCCCGTTCGCTCTGCTTCGCAGAGAACCTGCGGGAATGTCTGTGTGCTCAACTTGTTCAGCACGATACCTAAATCTACTGCGGCTATTACGCCGCATTTCCCTGGACGGGAAAGCCGTTACCAGCTGGACTTGACCACACCAGGAATCTCTCCCCGAAGTGCCAGCGAGCGGAAGCACAAGCGGCATACGCCGAACTTGCGCAGGAAAGCGCGTGGCCGTCCGCACAGCTTGCAGCGATTATGCTGGCGGCACTTGAACTTAGGCTTACGAGCGTCCTTGACTCTTTTTGCAGTGGTTGCCATTTCGCCTCTATTCCCCTCGTCGCTTTACGCCGTCTGCCGGAAAGGCATGCCAAACGCCTTCAGCAGCGCGCGCGCCTCGTTGTCGTTGCTGGCTGTCGTCACGATGGTGACGTTCATGCCCTTCAGCTTGTCCACCTTGGAGTAGTCAATTTCAGCAAAGATCAGCTGATCGCGCATGCCCAGCGTGTAGTTGCCGCGCCCGTCAAAACTCTTCGTCGATACGCCGCGAAAATCGCGGACACGTGGAAGAGCTACTGAAATCAGACGGTCCAGGAACTCGTACATCGTGTCCTGGCGCAGCGTAACCATGGCGCCGATCGGCATACCTTCGCGCACCTTGAACTGAGCGATGGACTTCTTGGCCCGCGTGGTCACCGGCTTCTGCCCGGCAATGGTCGCCAGGTCCGCAACCAGCGGATCCATGATCTTCACGTTCTGCGTGGCTTCGCCCAGTCCCATGTTCAGGACGATCTTCTCGATCCGCGGCACCGCCATCGTGTTCGAGAGACCCAACTCCTTCTGCAGAGCCGGCCTGATCTCCTCGTTGTACTTGATACGTAATCTTGCTTTTCCAGCCATCGTCTTCTCTCTTCTCTCACGGTCCCGGATTGGGGCTAACGCCCGTATACCGTTGCGTGACGCTAGTTCCGTTATCGCTTCTTCGCGGCCAGGGTCTGTCCGCACTTCTTGCAGACGCGCACCTTGGTGTCGCCTTCAAACTTGTGACCCGACCCGGGTGGGACCGCAGTTCGGGCAGACCAGCATCACGTTCGAAATGTGCAGCGCCGCTTCCTGCTCGGCGATGCCGCCCTTGATGTTCTTCTGCGGATTCGGCCGGACATTCTTCTTCACCATGCGCACGTGCTCGACCAGCACGCGGTTGGTTTCCGGCAGCACGCGCAGAACGCGGCCCTGCTTTACCCGTTATCAGTCCCGGATGATGACCTTGACCTTGTCATCGCGCTGTATGTTCAAACTCGCCATAAGTTTCCCTTTAACTCCTGCTCCCCGCGTTTAGAGAACTTCCGGTGCAAGCGAAACAATCTTCAAAAATTTCTTCTCGCGCAACTCGCGCGCAACCGGACCAAAGACGCGCGTTCCGACCGGCTCACCGGCATCGTTGATCAGAACGGCGGCATTGGTATCAAAGCGGATGTAGGTCCCGTCCCGGCGGCGATACTCCTTGCGCGTGCGCACCACCACAGCCTTGACGACCTTGCCCTTCTTCACCTGGCCGTCCGGCGAAGCTTCTTTGACCGCAGCGGTAATCATGTCGCCGAGCCCGGCCTTCTTGCCGCTCGATCCGCCCAGGGGAAGGATCATCTGCAGCTTGCGGGCGCCGCTGTTGTCGGCCACTTCCAGCATGGATCTCATCTGCACTGCCATAGCTCACCTCTCCTTGGCTCCGGCATCTTCCAGCCGAACCCCGAACGCCGATCTTTATGACGGTCGGGATTTTCTTCTTCGATCTGCGCCAGAGAGGAGCGGCGCACAATCTCTTCCAGCTGCCAGCGCTTCAGCTTGCTCAGCGGCCGTGTCTCGCGAATGCGAACCACGTCGCCGACCCGGGCAGAGTTCTGCTCGTCGTGCGCATAGAACTTCTTGTTCGTCTTCATCACGCGCTTGTACTTCGGATGGGCCTTGCGCATTTCGACTTCGACGACGATCGTCTTCTGCATCTTGGTCGAAACCACATTGCCAACCTTCTCGTTGCGGCGGGCCTGCTTATCGCCTGTCTGGGCGCTCGTTACCGTGGCTTCGCTCATTGTTTAGCGAGCCTCCTTCTTCGTCTTCGTAGCTGCCTGCTTCGCCTTCACAGGCGCAGCGGGCTCAGTCTTCGGGCTTTCACCGTGCAGGCCCAACTCGCGCTCACGCGCAATCGTCTTCATGCGAGCAACGTCCGTCTTCAGCTCGACGCAGCTTCTTGACGCCCTCGTTCTGCCCCAGCTTGGTCTGGAAGCGGAGGCGAAAGAGCTGCTCGGCAGCCTGACGCTGCTGCTGCTCGATCTCTCCGTCGCTCAGATTTCTGATCTTCTCGGTTTCCATCTGCCTTGTCTCTGGACCAGCCGTTTCTTCGAGAGGGCCGTCAAGCTTTCAGCCCGTCGTCCTCTGAATTGTCTGCGCTCTCTACTTGGCCGCGACCGCTACCTTGGCGTCATGCCGCTGCACGAAACGCGTTCGGAGGGGAAGCTTGTGCGAGGCCAGACGCATGGCTTCCTGCGCCATCTCCGCCGGCACACCTTCCATCTCGAACAGAATCTTGCCCGGCCGCACTACGGCAACCCAGTGATCCGGAGCGCCCTTGCCTTTACCCATACGGGTTTCAGCAGGCTTCTTGGTCACCGGCTTGTCCGGGAACAGACGGAGCCAGATCTTGCCGCCGCGCTTGATGAAGCGCGTCATGGCAACACGGCTGGCTTCGATCTGGCGGTCCGTAATGTAGCCGCACTCCATGACCTTCAGGCCGAAGTCTCCGAACGACAACTCAGCTCCACGCCACGCCTTACCCTTCATGCGTCCGCGCTGCTGCTTGCGATACTTGACCTTCTTTGGCATCAACATAGCGAAATCCTGTCAGCTTCCAGCCATTCACATCCAGCCTTCAGCTTGAAAATGCTTAACACCGCAAACTACCGGATCGAACCGATCCCTGAACTCAGTGCTTCTGCCGCATCCCCGGCTGTAACCGGAGATGCGCATCGAAGCGTACTTAGAACGCCGTCGTACCGACCTGCTGTGGCTGGCGGCGCTTCTGCTCGTAGATATCGCCCTTGTAGATCCAGCACTTCACGCCGATGATGCCGTAGGTGGTGTGCGCCTCGGAGAATCCATAGTCGATGTCCGCGCGCAGCGTGTGCAGCGGCAGGCGACCCTGGAGGTACCACTCTGAACGTGCGATTTCATTGCCGTTCAGGCGGCCCGAAACACGAACCTTGATTCCCTTGCAGCCAAAGCGCAGCGCCGAGTCGACCGACTTACGCATGGCGCGACGGAAGCCGACACGCTTCTCCAGCTGCAGAGCGATGTTCTCGCTCACCAGTTGCGCGTCCAGCTCAGGCTTGTTCACCTCGAGGATGTCGATGAAGACATCGCGGTTGGTGCGCTTCTGCAATTCGCCCTTGAGCTTCTCGATCTCGGCGCCCTTGCTGCCGATCACGATGCCGGGACGGGCTGTGCGAATGATCAGGCGCAGCTTGTTACCCGGACGCTCCACTTCGACCGAACTGACACCGGCGGCCTTGAGCTTTTCTTTCAGCTCGCGCTTCAGGTGCACATCTTCGACCAGCAGCTTGTCGTAGTCCCGCTCAACAAACCAGCGCGACCTCCACGGCTTGTTGATGCCGAGCCGAAATCCGTAAGGATGGACTTTCTGTCCCATAAGCTTCCTCTACTTCGCAGCTTTCTTGGTTTTAGCTGCGCTCTTCGAAACTGTCTTCTTCGCCGCGGCTTTCTTCGCCGGAGCCTTCTTTGCTGCAGACTTCTTGGCCTTGGCCTTGGGCGCATCAGCGCCCGAATCAGCCGTTGTTACCAGGTTGCCCTGCTTGCGCTCCGCCACCGAAATGACGATGTGCGAAAGCGCTGCGCTGGTAGCGGAAAGCACGGCCCATCGGCGCAGGGCGAATACGCTTCATGCGCGGTCCGTCGTTGGCCACAGCCGTCTTGACATAGAGGTTGTCGACATCTACATCCAGACCCTGCTCCTGGCTCAGGTAGTTCGCGTTCTGCAACGCCGAACGCAGAACCTTCTCGACCAGCGGAGCAACGCCCTTCTTGGTGAATGCCACGGTCTGCAGTGCCTCTTCCACCCTGCGGCCCTTGATCAGCTCCAGCACCAGGCGTGCCTTCTGCGGCGATACCCGCTGGAAGCGCGCTTCAGCCCGGAATTCTCGTGTGTCCAATTGCATTGGCTTGCCTTCCCAATCCTTCTCTAAACTCTTCGTTCAATTACCTGCCACCAGCCAACTGCACTAGCGCGGCTTGGCCGTCGACTCGGCTGCCTTGGCCGAGTGTCCCTTGAACGTGCGCGTCGGGGCAAATTCTCCCAGCTTGTGACCAACCATGTTTTCCGTCACGTACACGGGAACGAACTTTCTGCCGTTGTGCACCGCAATCGTATGACCCACCATGTCCGGGTGGATGGTCGAACGGCGCGACCAGGTACGAAACACCTTCTTCTCGTTGGCCTGGTTCAACACGTTGATCTTGACCATCAGGTGCCCGTCGATGAAAGGACCCTTTTTTGTAGAACGTGCCATAACTTGGTAGCTCCTGGCTTCCGGCGTCTCGCCTTCCGCTCTCTATGCCTGTCTTACTTCCCTTTGTTCGCGCGGTTGACGATGAAGACATCCGTGCGCTTGTTGTTGCGTGTCTTGTAGCCCCGTGTCGGCTGGCCCCAGGGAGTAACCGGGTGACGTCCGCCAGAGGTCTTGCCCTCACCACCACCGTGCGGGTGGTCGACCGGGTTCATGGCGACACCGCGGTTGGTGGGACGAATTCCCTTCCAGCGATTGCGTCCGGCCTTGCCGATCGAAACATTCTCGTGATCGGTGTTGCCGACCTGCCCAACCGTCGCCATGCACTCTACCAGCACCTTGCGGGTTTCGCCGGAAGGCAGCTTGAGAAGCGCGTAGTCGCCTTCCTTGGCTACCAGCTGGGCGGATCCGCCGGCGGAGCGCACCATCTGCGCACCCTTGCCCGGGCGAAGCTCGACGTTGTGTACCGTGGTGCCGGCGGGAATGTTCTTCAGCGGCAGACGCATTACCGACGAGGATGTCCGACTCCGGTCCACTCACCACCGTCATGCCGACCTTCAGGCCGACGGGCTGAATGATGTAGCGCTTCTCGCCATCGGCGTAAGCCACCAGCGCGATCCGCGAAGAGCGGTTGGGATCGTACTCGATGGTCGTGACGTTGCCCGGAATCCCGAACTTGTCGCGCTTGAAGTCGATCAGGCGAAGCATCTTCTTGTGCCCGCCGCCGTGGTGGCGGATGGTCATCTGACCCGAGTTGCGCCGTCCACCGGTTCGCTGCTTGACTCGACAGCAGCGGCTTGTGCGGCTTGATCCGTCGTCAGGTCGTCGTTGACCAGAGAGGTCTTGAAGCGCAGCGTTGGTGTGATCGGTCGATATGTCTTGATCGGCATCGTCTTCTTCTCAGCTTTCAGCTTCTAGCTTCTAGCCTTCAGCTTTTCCAGTTTCCCGAGGCGTCCAGTTCGTTCGCCCGAGCGCGAACTAATTTTCGTTCTACAACCCGCAGCCAAACCAGCTCAGCAGGCCTCGTCTTACAGGTTGTTGACGTAATCCGGCATCTTCTCGCCCGACTTCAGGCGCACATACGCCTTCTTCCAGTCCGGCCGATAGCCGGAGAACTTGCCGCGCCGACGCTCTTTGCCGACAAAGTTCGCGGTGCGAACACCGGAGACCTTCACCTTGAAGAGAGCTTCGACGGCCTGCTTCACTTCCGTCTTGGTCGCGTCGGCGGCCACTTCGAAGACCAGTGTTCCTTCGGTCTCCTTCGCGCCCAGATCCCTTTTCCGTGATGAGCGGCTTGCGAATTACGGTGTACAGGGTCGGCATTTAGGCCACCTCCGCCTGGCGCCGCGAGCTTGCGCTTCGACACAGTCTTCTTCAGCATCTCCTGCAACGCCTCAATCGCAGTCACCGAGAAGATGGCGCGTTCGTTGCGCAGCAGATCGTAGGGATGAACTTCGTTGCCCAGCATCAGCTCAACGCCGGCCAGGTTGCGAGCGCCCAGGATCACCGAGCGGCCCAGAGTCTGGCTGTTCTCGACGATCAGCACCGTGCGCTTGGCTTCGAGCTTGTTCAACGCATCGCGGTAGAGCTTCGCCTTCGGCTCTTTCAGCTCCAGGCGTGTCCACGATCGTCAACTTGCCGTCCGCCAGCTTGGCCGCGAGCGCAGAGCGCAACGCACCCAGCAGCTTCTTGCGCGGGAAAGGCATAGTCATACGAGCGGGGCTGAGGTCCGTGAACAGTGTCCGCCATGTCTCCAGAGTGGCGACCGCACTGAACCGACACGCGCGCGGCCGGTGCCCTTCTGCTTCCATAGCTTTTTGCCGGAGCCTGCGACCAGCTTGCGATTCTTGGTCGCCGCCGTTCCCTGGCGCAGGGCGGCACGGTAGTGCTTCACCGCTTCCCAGAGCAAAGCCTCATTTACCTGGCTCGGCGCGAACACTTCATCGGCCAGCTCGATTGAGCCAACCTTCTTTCCGCCGAGATCGACTACGTCAAAGTTTGCCATCGTTTTCTCTTTCAAGCCGGACTGCGCAACTGCTGCGTTCCTGGCTCAATTCCTGCCTTCCCGGTTCTGCGCCTGCACAGGCGCATTCGCCCGGAACGGCTAGTCCTTACTTCTTCTTGGCTGAAGCCTTCTTCGAAGCCTTCAGACGGATCAACCGTGCCCGAACCGCCGAAACCACGACGCTCACGCGGCGGAGCCTTGGACTTGGAGATCAGGACGTATCCGTCTCTCGGTCCCGGAACTGCACCTTCGACCATCAACAAATTCTCTTCGAGATCGATACCGCGAATCCTGCAGATTGCGAACCGTTACGCGATCGACGCCGTAGTGACCTGGCATTCTCTGTCCCGGGAAATACGCGCGAGGGGAAACGACGATGCACCGATCGAACCCTGCACCTGGAACATGTGTCCGTGAGCCTTCGGGCCGCCGGCGAAATCCGTGGCGCCGAACGACACCGGCAAAGCCTCGTCCCTTGCTGGTGCCGATCACATCGACATACTTGCTCTTCCGCGAAGATGTCGACCAGGACCTTGTCGCCGGCCTTGACTGCCTTTTACGGCTTCATCGCCGTCCGCTGCCGGATGCTCGTGGCTTCATACGGCACTTCGCGCATCAGCTTGACCGGAGGAACGTTGCTCTTGGCGAAGTGGCCCGCCATCGGCTTGTTGACCTTGGAGCTCTTGACGAACTCAACCAGGCCGATCTGGGCCGCGTCGTAGCCGTCTTTCGCCAGCGTCTTCAAATGCGTGATCACGCAAGGACCCGCCTGCAGGACGGTGATCGGATGAACGTCACCCTTATCGTCAAATACCTGCGTCATGCCGATCTTCTTGCCTAGAATCCCTGTGACTGCCATCGTCTCTCCTCCTCATCATGCGCCGGCCATATAGCCGTCGCGCACTGCCGGGGTTCTTGCCAGCTATTTTTCGAACGCCTTGATTTCAACGTCCACGCCAGCCGGAAGATCCAGCTTCATCAGCGCGTCCACCGTCTGCTGTGTCGGCTCGAGGATGTCGATGAGGCGCTTGTGCGTACGGATTTCGAACGATTCGCGCGACTTCTTGTCCACGTGCGGGGAACGCAGCACGCAATACTTGTTCTTCACGGTCGGCAACGGAATAGGTCCTGCGACCTGGGCTCCCGTGCGCTTCGCCGTATCGACGATCTCTCCGGTAGATGTATCCAGCACCCGATAGTCGTATGCCTTGAGCCGGATTCGAATTCTTTGTCCTACCATCGTCGTGTTCTTTCATGCCCGGAGAAGCCCTTTGAGGCTTCCCGGGCTTTTAGCATTTCGAATTCCGTTTACTTGATGATCTCGGTGATGGTTCCGGCGCCTACGGTGCGTCCGCCTTCGCGGATGGCAAAGCGCAGCCCCTTCTCCATCGCCACCGGCGTGTGCAGCTCGATTTCAAGCAGCACGTTATCGCCCGGCATCACCATCTCCGTGCCTTCCGGCAAGCTTCGCCGTGCCCGTCACGTCCGTCGTGCGGAAGTAGAACTGGGGACGGTAGCCGTTGAAGAACGGGGTATGACGGCCACCCTCTTCCTTCGACAACACGTACACCTGGCCGGTGAACTTGGTGTGCGGCGTAATCGATCCCGGCTTGGCCAGACACCATGCCGCGCTCCACGTCTTCCTTGGCAATGCCACGAAGCAGAAGCCCGGCGTTGTCGCCCGCCAGACCCTCGTCCAGCTGCTTCTTGAACATTTCGACGCCCGTGACTACCGTCTTGCGCGTCTCGCGGAAGCCCACAATCTCGGCTTCCTCGCCGACCTTGACCTTGCCCCGCTCGATCCTGCCCGTCACTACCGTGCCGCGGCCGGAGATCGAGAAGATGTCTTCGATCGGCATCAGGAAGGGAAGATCAATCGCACGCGCCGGCATGGGCACGTTCTTGTCCACCGCTTCCATCAACTCGTCGACCGACTTCTCCCACTGCGCTTCGCCGTTCAACGCGCCCAGCGCCGAACCGCGAACTACCGGCAGATCGTCGCCCGGGTAGTCATACTTCGACAACAGCTCCCGTACTTCCATCTCCACCAGGTCGATCAGCTCAGGATCGTCCACTGCATCGCACTTGTTCAGAAACACGCACACATAGGGAACGCCTACCTGGCGGGCCAGAAGCACGTGCTCCTTGGTCTGCGGCATCGGACCGTCGGTCGCCGCCACCACCAGGATCGCGCCGTCCATCTGCGCTGCGCCGGTGATCATGTTCTTGATGTAATCCGCGTGACCCGGGCAATCCACGTGCGCATAGTGACGGTTCGCCGTCTCATACTCCACGTGCGCCGTCGCAATCGTGATGCCGCGCTCACGCTCTTCCGGAGCGTTGTCAATCGAATCAAACGAACGGAACGAGTTCTTCGGGTTGTGCTTCGACAACACCTTCGTGATCGCCGCCGTCAACGTCGTCTTCCCGTGATCAATATGCCCAATCGTCCCCACATTCACATGCGGCTTCGGACCGGTCAAACTTCTCCTTCGCCATCGTGTCCCCTCTCGCTCGTTCAACAGAACTCAGTTATTCGCTTCGGGCTCAGCTTCAGACCCGACAATCTCTAGTTATCGCGTCCTACTTGCCCTGGCTGCGGCCAATAATCTCGTCGCTCACCGACCGGGGAGCTTCCTCGTACCGGGCGAAGTGCATCGAGTAATTGGCCCGACCCTGGGTGGAAGAACGCATGTGCGTTGCATATCCGAACATCTCGCTCAGCGGCACGTTGGCCTTGATGACCTGCGAACCTGCGCGATGCTCCATGCCTTCAATACGACCACGGCGCGAATTCAAATCGCCGATAATCGTGCCCATGTACTCTTCCGGCACAACAACTTCTACCGCCATCACCGGCTCGAGCAGCACTGGACTTGCCTTGCGCGCTGCTTCCTTGAATGCCATCGATCCGGCAATCTTGAAGGCCATTTCGTTCGAGTCAACGTCGTGATAGCTGCCGTCATACAGGGTCGCCTTCACGTCGACGACTTCGTAGCCGGCAAGAATTCCGCCCTGCAACGCTTCGCGGATGCCCTGCTCGGTCGGCTTGATGTACTCCTTCGGAATCAACGCCGCCCTTGATGTCGTTGATGAACTCGAATCCCTTGCCCGCCTCGTTCGGCTCCAGGCGAATTCTTACGTGACCGTAATTGCCCGAACCGCCCGTCTGGCGGATGTACTTGCCCTCCGCTTCGGCAGACTTGCGGATCGTCTCGCGATACGCCACCTGCGGCTTCCCGACGTTGGCTTCCACCTTGTACTCGCGCATCATGCGATCCACGATGATTTCAAGGTGCAACTCACCCATACCACTGATGATGGTCTGGCCGGAATCGCGATCGGTGTGAACCCGGAAGGTGGGATCTTCCTGCGCCAGTTTGGCAAGCGCCATTCCCATCTTTTCCTGGTCCGTCTTCGTCTTCGGCTCTACCGCAACATCGATGACCGGCTCCGGGAATGTGATTGACTCGAGAACAATCGGCGACTTGTCGGTACAGATTGTGTCGCCCGTAATCATGCTCTTCAGTCCAACGCAAGCGCAGATATCGCCAGCAAGGATCTCGCTGATCTCTTCCCGCTTGTTGGCGTGCATTTTCAGCAGGCGGCCAATGCGCTCCGTTCTGCCTGTGCGCGGATTGAGAACCGAATCCCCGGTCTTCAACTGACCCGAATAAACACGGATGAAGATCAGCTGACCGACAAACGGGTCGGTCATGATCTTGAAGCCCAGAGCGCAGAATGGCTCCTTATCGTCCGAGTGACGCAGGATGACCTCTTCCATGTTGTCAGGGTTGTGGCCCTGCATGGGAGGGATATCGAGCGGGCTCGGCAGATACTCGACTACTGCGTCGAGAAGCGTCTGCACACCCTTGTTCTTGAATGACGAGCCACAAAGAACCGGGAAGAGCTTCATGCTGATTGTGGCCTTGCGCAGCGCGCTGCGAAGCTGCTCGGCCGTCGGCGTCTCGCCTTCGAGGAACTGGTGCAACATCTCGTCATCGTTCTCTGCTACCGACTCGACCAGCTGCATCCGGAAGGCTTCCGCCTTCTTGCGCATTCACGTCGGGAATAGGCTCAACGTCATACTTCGCGCCCATCGTCTCGTCGTGCCAGAGAATCGCCTTCATCTCGATCAGATCTATGACGCCCTTGAAGCCGGCTTCCTGGCCGATCGGAATCTGGATCGCAACGGGACGCGCATTCAGGCGCTTGCGAATCGTATCGATTGCGTGCTCGAAGTCAGCGCCGGCCTTGTCCATCTTGTTGATGAAGCAAATGCGGGGAACGCCGTACTTGTCCGCCTGACGCCAGACTGTTTCCGATTGCGGCTCGACACCGTGAACGGCGTCAAAGCAGGCAACGGCGCCGTCGAGAACGCGGAGCGAACGCTCCACCTCGGCGGTAAAGTCCACGTGGCCAGGCGTGTCGATAATGTTGATGAGGATGTCCTTCCAGGTGCATGTCGTCGCGGCGGATGTAATCGTAATGCCGCGCTCCTGCTCCTGCTCCATCCAGTCCATCGTTGCGGTACCTTCGTGCACTTCCCCGATACGGTGCGTAATGCCCGTATAGAACAGGATGCGCTCGGTCGTAGTCGTCTTCCCGGCGTCGATGTGCGCCATGATTCCGATGTTCCGGCAACGATTTAGAGGTACTTGACGAGCCACTTTGAATCTCTCACTCTTGCAGGCCGAGCCTGCGGTTCACTTGCAGATTTCTCTCAACCCGGTCGCAAATCGACCAGGCACTATACGGTCCACCGCGCATCCGCGTCAGCGGCAACTACCAGCGATAGTGGGCGAAGGCCTTGTTCGCTTCCGCCATGCGATGAACATCTTCCTTCTTCTTCATCGCTGCGCCGCGTCCGTTGGCTGCATCCAGCAACTCATTGCTGAGCTTCTCGATCATGCCCTTTTCGCCGCGCGCACGGCCGTAGTTCACCAGCCAGCGAATCGCCAGCGAGGTACGGCGATCGGGATTGACCTCGATCGGCACCTGGTAATTGGCGCCGCCTACACGCCGCGTCTTTACTTCCAGAAGCGGCTTGCAGTTCTCGACAGCCTTCTTGAAGAGCTTGAGCGCTTCGTCGCCGCCGCGCTGCTCGAGGTTTGTCATGGCGGTATAGAAGATGGTCTGAGCCGTCGACTTCTTTCCGCCCCACATCATGGAGTTGACGAACTTCGTCACCAGCGTCGAGTTGTAAACGGGGTCAGCTGCGACCTCACGCTTCGCGATATGTCCTTTTCTCGGCATAGTTCCTAACCCTTATTCCGGCGAGCTTACTTCGCTCCGCCCTTCGCGCGCTTGGCGCCATACTTGGAACGGCTCTGTTTGCGGTTCGCAACGCCAACCGAATCCAGGGTGCCGCGGACTACGTGGTAGCGAACGCCCGGCAGATCCTTCACACGGCCGCCGCGAATGAGCACGATTGAGTGCTCCTGCAGGTTGTGGCCCATGCCGGGAATGTAGGTCGTGACTTCAATTCCGTTGGTCAGGCGCACACGCGCAACCTTGCGCAATGCCGAATTCGGCTTCTTGGGCGTCTGGGTGTAGACGCGCGTGCAAACCCCGCGCCGCTGTGGCGATCCCTGCAGCGCCGGACTGGCCGTCTTATACCGCGGTGCGGTACGGCCCTTTCTGACAAGCTGACTAAATGTAGGCAAACCTGACTCCTTACGCCTTCAACTACGAATCCTGATTCAACCGACCCGACAGCAATACCGGGCAACCGAGCGCGCAGAACAGCGGCGCGCATTTAGCGCATCGCTTCTCGCGCAAAGCTTCCCCAAGTACTGCTTCGCGTCCGCCTTGCTTCCCTACCAGACGAGACCCACGACGGTGGCCGCGCGTTTCCAGATCGCGCATTTCAGGTTTCCCTGAATGCCCGCCCTAAAAAGCCAGCTCCGTTTCGTGTTTCCGGCCCACATAGCCTCTCCAGGTGAGAGGTGTCGCAGGCACCGATGCGATATGCCGCAGCATGTTACGTGGCCAGCGCCGTGCCAGATTACCTGGTAGGCTGCCAGCCTCTGCGGATCAATTGCGGCGTCTGCGCTAACCAAAGAACTGCAGACGCTTACTCGCGGAACCTTTTTACAATACCAAGTGGGCGACCCAGCGTCAATCAAAAGCGCGTGAATTCCGGGAAAAATCGATAAAATCGCGACTCCAAAGTGAAACAGTGACGCTCCAGCAGGATTTCCACCTTCATCATGCTAGCATTCCCGCCATGAACTCCGCGGATCTCCATCTGCCCGCGCGGCGGTCTGCCGGGCTGGTTTTTGCGCTGCTTACCCTTCTTTTTCTCGCTTCTTGCGTCCCGGTTTCCGCCCAAACGGCTTCGGCCAGCGGGGAAAAGCCCCAGGCACGCATCGCACGGCTCCTCTCACAACTGGAAAGCGTCCGTACCTTCCGCCAGGTTGCCCTCAGCCCCGATGGCCGCCAGATCGCCTGGGTTGTGGATGCTCCGAGCGGACACTCGCGCATCGAGCTTGCCGAGGCCTCCACGCCCGCCGTTGTCCGCCAGATATCGGCAGTCTCTGCGCCTGACTCCTGCAACGAGGGTCAGATTGCGTGGTCGCCGGATGGACAGCAGCTCGCGTTTCTCTCCGACTGCGACAGCTCCAGGCCAGTCGCAGATCTTCCTGGCTGGCAGCAAAGGCAGGTCACGCTCCCCACAGAGCTGGGAAACCTGCAAGGCATAGTTGACTCTCTACAGTGGTCCCCTAACGGCAAGAGCCTCGGCTTCCTCTATGTCGAGGGCGGGACGCGCTCCGCCGGAGCTCTTGACGCTATGAAGCCGCCTTCGGGAGTAATTGGAGAAGACGGCCTCGAAATCCAGCGTGTGGCTGCGATGGACGCCGGCAATGGCGCCCTGCGAATGATCTCGCCGGCCAGCCTGCACGTCTACGAATTCGACTGGTCTCCTGGCTCCGACCAGATCGCCTACGTCGCTGCGGCGCCTCCAGGGGAGAACAACTGGTGGATTGCGCAACTCTACACGCAAGCCCTGGGAAGCCAGCCCCACTCCATCCTTGACCCGAACCAGGTCGACACCCCACTTCATGGTCTGCAACTAGCCGTGCCCCGCTGGTCGCCTGACGGCAAGCAAATTGCCCTTATCGGCGGGCTGATGAGCGATCAGGGCTCGACTGGCGGAGATATTTACGTCCTTCCGGCCGCTGGCGGCCCAGCGCGCAACCTCACACCGGGACTTCCGACTTCGCCCGCCTGGTTGCATTGGGAGTCGGATACCAAGCTCGCGTTCACCGAGATTGCATCGGGCACCAGCCGATGGAATTCGATCGATATCAGCACGGGCACCACCAACGACGATGCGACTGCCGCCTTTAGTCTCCCGGAACACATGGGGTCCGGGGATCTTGAGATGAGCCTCTCCGTTGCGAAGGATGGCACGGTCGCACTTCTGCGAAGCTCCTTCACCAAGCCGCCCGAGGTCTGGACTTGGTCTCCCAATCGAGACGGACATTTTACCCAGATTACCCACGTGAACGAAGCATTGAAGTCGTCGTGGGGCACGGCGCAGCCGATCACATGGACCAGCGACACCTTTCATGTGGATGGCTGGCTGCTGCAGCCGGCGAACTATGACCCTGCAAAGAAATATGCACTCGTTGTCTATGTTCACGGAGGCCCAGCCAGCGCCGTAGTGCCCTCCTGGCCTTCTGCAAATTTTGGCGCGGCGCCCTTCTCGGCTATGGACTACTTCGTCCTGCTCCCCAATCCACGCGGCAGCTATGGGCAGGGCGAAGCATTTGCGGCAGCCAATCGCAAGGATTTCGGATATGGCGATCTGCGCGACATTCTTGCCGGAGTGGATGCTGTGGAAGCGAAGTATCCCATCGATGGAACCCGGGTAGGTATCACCGGCTGGAGCTACGGCGGGTTCATGACTATGTTCGCCGTCACCCAGACGAACCGCTTTCGCGCGGCGGTTGCGGGCGCGGGCATTTCCAACTGGCAGAGCTATTATGGCCAGAATTCTATCGACCAGTGGATGATTCCCTACTTCGGCGCCTCTGTCTACGATGACCCAGCGGCTTACTCCAAAAGCTCCGCGATTAACTTTATTCACAAAGCGAAGGCTCCCACGCTGCTGGTTGTGGGCGACCGCGACGGGGAGTGTCCGGCTCCACAGTCCTTCGAGTTCTGGCACGCGTTGAAGGCTCAGCATGTGCCCACCAAGCTTGTGGTCTATGCCAATGAAGGCCATCGCTTTGCGTCGCCGGATCACCGGCGGGATGTTCTCGATCGGGCATTGGAGTGGTTTGAGCAATACATGCCAGCCGAACATTGACGTCCAAATGGGGGCTTCGGGACCGTAAATGCTGACGTGCGCATTTGCCGAAGCCTTCTCTCACCTTTTACACTCAGAGTTTGAGCATTTCACTGGGTTGGGTCCGCAGTTCTGCGGATCACCGGGTTCTTCTCGTTACTTTTGCGGTATGACCGCCGGTTGCAGCCTGGCTGCTGTTGGCGGGGAGGTTTCATGCGTCGTTTTCTGATCCTGATGTGTTTGTTGTTCCTGGTTCTTCCGGTCGCCATCAACCTTGCGGGCTGCAGCAGTAACCCGAGCGCGGCATATTGCAATGGTGTAGGCTACGGCCCAAAGCGAACTGACATAGCAACAATCAACCTGGACCCCAAGATCACCGGCATCTCCCTGGCCTATGGTCAGACCGGGCAACTCAATACTCCAGCCGCATTTAGTTGCCCTCCAGCTACTGCGATAGCGGTCAGCAGTTGGACGTATGGCAGCACGAACCTCCAGTTGGCAGATGTCTCGCCCAGCGGACAGATCTGCGGAGGTACGTGGAACCGCAGCAGCGCGGGCGGTACTCCTGACTTCACTATTTGCACACCGCCAAACGCAGCCAACTCCAATGGATTTCAAGGCGGCGTAGCTTATTTGACCGCGAGTGCGGGGGGCGCCACCAGCAACACCGTGGCGGTCTACGTGCACCCGGCAATATCCAGCATCAGTATCCCGACGCAAACGAGTTGTATCTCGCAGAACCAGACGCTGGGCTACGCGCTAAGCAGCGCCACGGTGGTCAAGGACCGGTTGGGCAATATTATTCCCTCGCAGTACGTCGGAAACCTGACCTACACGCCCGTCGACCCCAACGTTGTGTCGATTGATACAACTGGCCAGGCTACGGCTCTGAACCCCGGCTCCACTACGATTACGGCAACCCTGTCGCAGACGTCGAGCGTGGCGGGATACTTTTACACCTGCCCGCCAGCAAGCATTTCTCTTACTTACGTTGACGGCACCACCAGCAAGACCGTGCAACAAGGAGCGCCACAGCCGCTTACCGCTGTCGTTAAGGATGTACATGGTGTCACGCTCACCGGCGTCACTCTGCAATACACATCCACCAACCCGACCCAGATCGATGTCGGCGCCACCGGGATCGTTACACCAAACTTTCCTGGAAGCACCTCGATTACGGCGATCTGCCAACCGCCTACATGCAATTCATCTCCGATCAATGAGGTTGGAGTCTTCGGCAACGGTAAACCGGTCGTGAGCAATTCCGTGGCGGCAAATACAGCCGGGCGCAGCAGTACCCAGCTTTGGGTATCGAGCACCCAGTCACAGAGCTTCGCACCTGTCGATTTGTCGACAGGAGTTGTGGGCGCCGCGATCAAGATGCCCTATTTCCCTAACTCGATGGTGATGAACCAGGGCGGCAGCAACCTATATTTCGGCAGCTATCGCGAATTGATGGTCTTTTCAATTCCGTCGAATCGGCTCTCAAAAGAGGACACCTCGGTACCGGGCGTGGTGCTCGGCGTATCACCGGACGGCGCGACCGTCGTCATTAACGATCAGATCCGCAAAGTATTCTATCTATACAACTTAACGAGCGGCACTTCGACGAGTTTTGGAGGCGTAGGCACGGCCGCCGCCTTTACTCCAGATAGCAACACCTTGTACATCTCCGGTCCCACCACGCTGTATGTTCATAGCAATTTCACCGGATGGAGCAGCTATGACATCTCCGGCAACGAAAGTGTGGCGAGCGCCTGCATGGCGAGTAACAACCTGAACGGCGTCTATGCGCCGCCGGGCTTTCCTAACCCGCCGTATAACCCCTTTTGCGGGCCAGACGCCGCCGTCACGGTACCCGGTGTCGGCGCGTTCATAACCGGTTCGCAGACGATCGCGCATGCCTTCTGCCCTGACACTACGGCACCCGCCACTCCCGTCTACTACCCGTTGGCCGCGGCGGTAGGCGCCAGCACAGCGCACGTAGCGGCCTCGAATGATGGACAACACATCCTTGCAGCCAATCCCTCCACATTCTTTGATATTGGAGTGACGGTTCCAACTGGAGCCTGCCCGGCAAACACCGGAGTGTCGATTCCATCGACAATCCTTACCCAGAAGGCTCTTCCAGCGAATGTAGCCAGCATCAACCAGGTCATATCCGATCCCAATTCGGCCTTGGCCTTCGTCACCTACAACAGCTCAACCGCAGCAGCGGGTGCCGCGTTGCCCTTCTACCAGATACCAACCAGCACGCTGGGCACAATCCCCTTGGCTGGCGCGGCTTCGGCGCCGGTTGCCGGAGTCTTTGCTCCGGATAACAGCGTCTTCTTCGTGGGCACGTCCGGTGACAATCTGTTGCATCTCATCGACGTGACCGGCGCCACTCCGGTGGACATTCAACAAGTTGACCCCAAACTCCTCGACGGAAATGGACAGCCGGTGGCACCGCAGTTTCTCGCTGCGAGGCCTCGAGCTACGACCTAGAAAGCCGCTGCAATTCTTCCTGAAGCAAAAGCCCGCCAATTATTTGGCGGGCTTTTGCTTGCGACGGATGGGTGTCGGGCTCGTGGCCTGATTAAGTGCAAAACTCTTTGGCTACCCACAAGGTCAGGCCAGCTGCCTCAATAGCGGTGGCGGCCTGCAAGGCAAATTCAAACCATGCCTCGGTGAAGTGAGGGGGATGAACGGTGATGCCCACCATTCCTATAGCCAGCAGCGTCGCCGATAACACCAAGGCCGCGGTCAATCCGGTACGGCGCGGACGCCAGGCTGTCGGTCGCTGCTGGATGGCCACAGCCGTCACCCTGGCGGCAAAATTGTCTGGCACGTGTGGCGCCGGTTTACGCTGAAGTTGCTCGTCCAGCAGCAGCGCAGTGCAGTCACCACAGCCTTCAAGGTGTTCCAATTCTTCCGGAGTCAAATAGCTCAACCGATCAACCGACAATTTACTTTGGAGCAGCTGGCAGCTCATCCTGTCTTCGCGCATGCCTGCCTCCTCTCAGACTTCAGATTCTCTCGCACAATTGCTTTCAGCTTTTCGCGCCCACGGTGCAGGTGCGTGCGCACCGTTCCAATCGGGAGATTCAGCACCAATGCGATCTGCTCGTAGGTGCACTCCTCTTGATGATAGAGAACGATGGTGGATCGTTCGGCCTCGCTCAGCTCTTGCAGTCCCGCTTCAATCGCGATCCACAATTGTTTGCGTCCCAGCGTTTGCTCAGCATTCTCTGAGGGGTGCGAAAGGCGACCTTCCCAGTCGTCCTCGGGATTACTTAGCGAGCAAAGTTGCTGCCGTTCCTGTTTCCTTCGTTTCCATTCATCCTGCGCAACGTTGAGGATGATTCGATACAGATAGGTAGAGACTTTTGCGTCGTTGCGAAATTGCTGCAGAGCCGCGATACAAGCGCAGGAAGACCTCCTGTGCCAGATCCTCGATACGGTCGTTGCCGCCAGTCAGGCGGATCAGCGTGCGGAAGACGAGAGACTGCTGCTCGCGCACAATCAGCTCGAATTGGTCCCCTGTCAGCTGCAAGTATGCTCAGACCTCACGATTCCCAAAAAGTTTCACGAGATACGCTGAAACTTTCATCGCAACCTCCGGTCCAACTGCGCCAGTACATTCAACGGAGAAACCATCATGCATGAAACCTGGATACCGATTGCGCTCTTTGGCATGATCCTCGGAATCGTCTGCGGAGCATTTTACTTTGCCTATTCTGTGCGCCGCCTGCAGAACCGCGAGAAGATGCTGGCGCTTGAGAAGGGGCTTCCGATTCCCCTGGACCGTACCGCGGACCCTGCTCGGCTGATTGCCCGGGCCCGCCGGACCGCAATCATACTCATTTCGACAGGGATAGGCATTGCGCTCTCCTTTGGCGTTATCGCCTGGGTAGAAAAAGAGATGGACGCACTCAATGGATCGGCCCTGGGAATCATCCCTCTTCTGATCGGGATCGGCCTTGCTTATTGACTATCGGTTGCAGGTGAAAGAGTTCACTCAGTTGAACTAGGGATAGTCCCTGGCCCCGCTACCGCGCTGGCGGGGTGGCTTTATGTCAGGCTGCAGCAGCGCCGGGTGGCGGTGCGGGCAAAATGATAAAGTCAAGGAATGATTAAAGGAATCACCTTTGTGCGTTCTGCCAGCACACCCGCCGTCTTTGACAAGCTGGCGAGCTTTTTTTCTGTGCTCGGTTTCGAGCCGGGCAAGGGCTGGGAGGAAGAGTTGAGCCGAAGTGCTCCCTTCCTCGCTCCTCTCGGAAATCTGGAATTTGTTGATGGCATGCTGCCGGCGACGGCGGAGATTCTCGTTGAAGTAACCAGCCTCGATGCAGTCCGGGAACGGGCAAGCGCGTGGGTCACGGAATCCTGGGGCGCCGCCGAAGCTGCACGCCGAATCACTCCTACCGAAGAAACGCATTGGAAGTCTCGCATGTTCACGGTGGAACCCGTTCCAGGAATTCCATTCGCTTTCTGGGAATGGAACGATGTTCAAAGGGGTAAACCGATCGCAGTTGAAGGCGATCTCTCCGCCATCGGAATGCGCTTTGCCATCGTGGTAGCCCGCTGGAACGCAGTTATCACCGACCGGCTGCTGCAGGGCGCGTTTGACGGCCTGCTACGCAGCGGCGCCAAAAAGGCGGATATTCAAATCGTAAGAGTGCCCGGCGCGTGGGAAATCCCCTCAGCTGCCCGTGCCATCGCTGAGAAGAAGCAGGTGGACGCCATCATCACTCTTGGCTGCTTGTTGCGTGGAGAAACGGCTCACTACGAAGCTATTTACAACGAAGTTTCTCGAGGCATCGGTCAGTCTCAGCAGGAGACAGGTGTGCCACATGCCTTCGGCGTATTGACCTGCGAGACGCTGGAGCAAGCCCTGAACCGCGCTGGAGTGAAGGCCGGCAACAAGGGCTTTGAAGCCGCCGTGGCCGCCATCGAAATGGTCTCACTGCACAGCAAGCTGGCAGCAGGACTCAACCAGTG
This sequence comes from uncultured Acidobacteriaceae bacterium, assembly GCA_963849505.1. Classification (GTDB taxonomy): domain Bacteria; phylum Acidobacteriota; class Terriglobia; order Terriglobales; family Acidobacteriaceae; genus JANXZS01. The sequence continues at coordinate 405,882 of CAWKHY010000009.1, forward strand.
ACCGCCACAGGTTCGCGCCGCAAATCCCGGGAACTCGCCATGCAAATGCTCTTTCAGGCAGACATTGGCAAGCAGACGGCGGATGAAGTCCGCCAGACATTCTGGCAGGCTCGCGAAGAGATTGAAGCGGACACTCGCGGCTTCGCTGAGGATCTCTTTCGGGTCGCCTCGGTGCGCGAAGAGGAGATTGATCAGCTTATCGAAAACCACTCCGCGAACTGGCGCCTGGCGCGCATGCCTGCCGTTGACCGCAACGTTCTTCGCAGTGCCGTAGCAGAGATGCTTGGTTTCCCGGGCACGCCTGTCCCCATCATCATCAACGAGGCGCTTGAGATTGCGCGCCGCTATTCAGCGCCGGAATCGATCAACTTTCTCAACGGCGTCCTCGACGCTATTTCGCGTGACCGGACGAATGCCAAGAAGGGCGACACTTAGGCGTACCAGAGGCAAAGATGCCGTTCGAAAATATTCAGCTCGAATTTATTCCTCCTATTGCCGTGGTCACGCTCGATCGGCCGCGAGTCCTGAATGCGCTGAATAGGCAAACATTCGACGAGCTTGAAGCAGTCTTCCAGCAACTTGCAGCCGACGACACGATTCGCGTGATCCTGTTGACGGGGGCCGGTGAAAGGGCCTTCGCCGCTGGCGCCGATATCTCAGAACTTGCAGATCTTTCTGCCGACCAGGGTGAGAGATTTTCCGCGCGCGGCCACGCAGTGCTTAGCGAGATCGAGCAGTGCGGCAAACCTGTTCTCGCCTGCATCAACGGTTTTGCGCTTGGGGGTGGTTGCGAATTGGCAATGGCCTGCACCCTGCGGATCGCCGGCGATACGGCCCGCCTGGGTCAGCCCGAACTCAAGCTGGGGGTGATCCCCGGCTATGGCGGCACGCAGAGACTACCGCGTCTCGTGGGTCAAGGCGCAGCGCTGAAGCTGCTCCTCACTGGCGAAATCATCTCTGCGGCTGAAGCGCTGCGGATTGGATTGGTCGACGAAGTCGTGCCGTCTTCGGAGCTAAGGTCACGCGCGCTCGAACTCGCGAATAAAATCGCGCAGATGGCACCACTGGCCACCCGAGCTTGCCTGGATGCAGTGCATCGCGGCGCTGACCTTCCGCTCGCGGAGGCACTCAGTCTTGAGGCTGCCGCCTTCGGTTACTGCTGCTCCACCGAAGACAAAGCCGAGGGCACCAAGGCTTTCCTTGAAAAGCACCAGCCCCTCTGGAAGGGGCTCTAGGCCGCTGCGATCCGCGAAGAAATCTGCACCGCGATGCTCGCCTTGATATGCTTATGGTGTGTCCCTGATCCTTTTCTTATTCTCCGTTCGTGCGCGCCTCAGCCGTTTCCCGGCCCCCTTCGCCTTAGTCTTGTCGTCCCTTGTGCTGCCCTTGGTGATGAGCGGATGCTCGCGCGTTAAAAGCCCTGCTTCCGTAATTACAACCGCGCACGAGGAGACGCAGGCTGCCAGGGAAGCGTCCCTGGCGCGGGACAAAACGCGGCAGGAGCTGGACCAGATCCCGCCGCCCTCCAAGAGCCTCTACCTGGCCGTTCGCAGCCAGGATAGCTGGTCGAATCCCTTCGTCAGTGTGGATAAGGATATGCTGACGCTGCGAATAATCATGCCCGATGCCAACCCCAGCACGGCGGGCCAAGGGGGTCTTCTGCGCCCTGCAAATGCGCGCAAACAGACACTGCAGATTCGCATCTCTGAACTGCCCAGGGCCCTGATTTCGCTGCCTCCGCAGGCATGGCCCTATGGACGCGTTGTGGCAATTGCAGAGGCGCCGACAACCAACAAGGCGGCTCGTCCCGAGATTCGCCGCAACGTTGAAGCTACGATCCAAATGCTCAACGATTTGGGCATCGTTGTGGACGAGTGGACCGGCCCCAGTGGCGGCTTGCTTCGCTAGCCGTCAGTAGCCTTCGGCGGCCACATTCTTGAGCGGTTCGCCCTTGATATATCGCTCTACCTGCTCCCCGGCAAGCCGCATAGGCCGCTCTAGAAAGCGCGGACTCGATCCGGCGACATGCGGGGTGATCAAAAGATTCGGAGCACTCCAGAGTGGATGACCATCTGGCAACGGCTCAGGGTCGGTAACGTCTATCGCCGCTCGAATCCTGCCCGCTTTAAGCGCCTCCAGCAACGCATCTGTCATCACAACTGGACCGCGCGCCGCGTTCACCAGCAACGATCCCTGCTTCATCAGACTCAGCTCCTCGGCACCGATCATGGCCCTCGTCTCTGCGGTCTGAGGCACTATCAGCACCACAACATCGGCCGAGGGCAACAACTCCCGCAGACGCAATACTGGCTCAACACCCTCGCGCGCTCGACGAGCCACCCGAACAAATTCCACGCCGAAGGGCGCCAGGCGAGCCTCAATCGCTCGTCCAATCGATCCGTAGCCGACGATCATCACTGTCTTTCCAAACAATTCTTCTACCTGTACCGGCGGGTATGAGGCTTGGTGCAGTCCGTGCATGGTCTGGTATTCGCCATCCGCTTTCCACCTGCCCCGCCATTCACCCGAGCGCTGAACTTCGCCGTAGAGAGGAAAATACTTGAGCGAGCCTAGTATCGCCGCAACTACCCATTCCGAGGTGGCAATGTCGTGCGCTCCCTGTGCGTCGCACAAAATCAGATCGGGCGGTAGCATCGCAAGCAAAGCGTCCACGCCGGCCCAGAGCGCCTGCACCACCTTGACGCCTATGAGTTGGGGATACATCGCGGCCACCTCTTTGGGGAAGAGGGGAGGAATCCAGAAGTCGATATGTGTGCCGGCCGGCGGCACTGGAGCAAGTCGCACGATCTCTGCCTCGCGCGGAAAGAACTTCAACCACTCGGCGGGAATTACCTCGGGCACACCGACACGGACCATGACGCAGCCTCAGAATGGAATTTCGACTCCCTGATAGTAAACGGCGAGCCGCGTCGGGCACAGAAAACGCGGTCCAGTGTTGAGACTGAACCGCGCTGAAACAGTACCTTTAGACACCTATTTGCGTTCGCCCGTGAGTTTGAAGCGAATGTCTGGCCAGAATTCCTTGAAGCAGTTCCAGCCGGCGTCGATGGCAACCGCTTCGCCCCATCTCGTTCCTACCTCTGAGAAGGTCCAATAGTGTTCCGGGTAATACCACACAGAGAGAGCCGCAGCGCTACCTCTGCCCAGAACCTCCGAGGTATTGAACGTAGAGCCGCCGCTATCCTTGCGCGTAACAACGATGCGCGTAAGAGCGTACTTGGCGCGATCCATGAAGGATCCTCTACCGAGGGTAAAGTAACGCGGATCCTGGTGTGTGACGGCCGGGATCAGAAATACCGTTGTCTGATTTCCTATCGCCTGGTTAACGAAGGCGCGCCAGTATATCTTTCCATATTCATCAGCTCCGTCCCCGAACTCAGGGTAACTGTCGTTCCACAATGAGATTCCCGCACCCGCGGCAACAGTGACGAAAGTCGAGTAGTCGAAGGTATTCTTTAGCGAAAGCCTGAACTTCTCGTCTGCAGTCATCGGCGGTACCTTGTCATCAACCGATACCGAACGGAAGTTCGGGATGATACCGAGGATACGTTTCGACTGCTCGCCTTTGAGCTGAGCCTTCCTCTCTTCTTCCGTCATAGGAGCCGCCGTTGACGGTGGCGCATCCTGCTGCGCCAGCACCGCACCCGGAGAATCCGGCAGTTCCTCGGCAACGGCGCGAACATCAGGCGCCGCAATCATCACGAGAGAGATCAGGCATGGGACGGCAATAGAGAATCTGCGAGACAGGGCTTTCCTGGTTGTTTGTGTAAGAAAAGTCGCCATGTTCCATAGTTGCAGAAATAAAGGAGTTTGTCAGAGAAAACCGCAGAATTTTGCCAATCTTTACGACACCATACACGCGCGGGCCAAGTATCAAGAAGTCGACAGAAAGGCGATAATAGAAGCAACCTTTCGCACTTCAACTCCGGATCGATTTGCATCAAATGGCAGCCACTCCCGTCTCCAATACTCTTGAAGCACCAGTGTCATGGTTCGGCAAAATCTTAGGATTCGGACGTCAGACTCTGCTCGTGCAAGGCATCAAGACCGGTCTGGCTGCGGGGCTGTGTTACTGGCTATCGCTGCACTTCGGGATGCACGAAGGCTACTGGTCCGCGATCAGCGCCATCATCGTGCTCCAGTCCAATGTCGGCTCAACCGTAACCGCTTCGCGAGACCGCTTCATCGGCACCGCGATCGGTGCGGTGCTCGGATTTCTCGCGTCTCCCTGGCGAAGGCATCCCGCAGCCTTCGCCGTTACCATCCTCGTCGCCCTCGTTCTCTGCGGCTTGCTGAATCTCAAAAACAGTTCGCGGCTCGCCGGGGTTACGATCACCATCGTTATGCTGGTCGACCGCAACGGTTCTCATTGGACCATCGCTCCTCGACCGCGTCGTCGAAGTGGTGATGGGCATTGTGGTGGCCTTGCCGTTTCATTCCTCGTGCTGCCACGCCGCGCCCGGCAACATCTGCGAATCCGGACTCACGCCAGGAATTCGAGGCGCAGGCGCGCCTGCTGGAATCCATCTCCAAGGGCTTTGGCAGCCCATTTGCCGGATGAGTTCCAGGTCAACAAGGATGCCGTCGATTCGCTCGTGCGCTCGAACGAGCAGTTGCTCCGCGCCGCCCGTAACGAGCCCGCCAGCGGTCCGGCTTCGATTGAAGGTCTGTCTCTGCTCTCCGAGTTCGGACGATCCATCTTCGACGCCCTGCTCGCCCTTGAACTGGCGGTGCGGAAAGTGGAGACGATACTACGTGGAGCGCCTGAACCCCGAGCTTCAAGAACCTGGTCATCGACATCAGCTCACGGCTTCAAGCACCTCGCCGAATGTATGACCTACTGGCGCTTCGATATCCGCGTCCCGGCCTCGATCTCGAGAAGCGACATTGCGGCACTCAAGGCGAAGGTACTCCGAGGTCCGCCTTACCAGCGTCGAATTCCCACTGAGCGAGGTTCTTCGTGTCTATGCGTTCCAGCTTCATCTCAAGCAGATTGCGCGGCTCTCCGCGCCGCGCGCCACGAGGCACTGGATGCCACCGGCGGCCAGGATCGCTGAGCGTGACACTCTACTTCATGAAACGTCCGCAGCGCTTCGAGTCCCGCCTCAATCGACTCGTTAGGAACTGAGAATCCGAAGCGGACATGGCCCTCACCTTGCGCGCCGAAAACGACACCCGGCACCGTCGAGACTTGAGCCTTGTCGAGAAGAAGCGCAGCGGCCTTGCGGCTATCTTTGGCGATCTTGTTCACAGACGGAAAAGCATAGAATGCGCCGGCCGGAATCTCGCACTCAAGGCCGATTTCGTTCAAGCCCTTCACCAGCAGGTCTCTCCGTTTGCGATGCTCCTCGCGATGCTCAATCAGGCGGCTTGCCGGAAGCGAGAAGGCCTCAAGCGCAGCCCATTGTGACGGAGTCGACACGCCGTTGGTTGAATAGAGGACAAGCTTTCGCAGGCCCGTCATGAAAGGCTCCCCAGCAACTGCGTAACCTAAGCGCCATCCCGTCATGCCATAACTCTTCGAGAACGTAAAAGTCGTAATCGTCCGTTCGGCCATGCCGGGCAACGAGGCAATGGAGACGTGCTCCCCGTCGTACACGAGGTCTTCATAGGCCTCGTCGGCGATTACCACGAGATTGTGGCTCTGGCGAAGGCCGCAACCTCTTCAGCCTCGGCCCTCGTGAAAACCACGCCGGTAGGGTTTGCCGGTGTGTTGTAGTAGATGGCGCGAGTATGCGCAGTGGTGAACTGCTCCAGAGTTGCGGTGATCCCTTTTCGCCGGGCAGTGTTGACCGGTACGAGCAGCGGCCTCGCCTGCGCCATCATCACCATGTCGCGAATCGGCGTCCAGAATGGCGAAAAAAGAAGGACATCGTCTCCCGGATCAAGCAGCACCTGAAATGCAGCATAGATAGCGTGGGCTGCGCCCGTTGTCAGAATTACGTTTTCTGCGCTTGCCGAAATCGAGTTTCTTGCCTTGAGCTTTTCAGCCAGGGCTTCGCGCAACGGGGGAATTCCTGAGGACGGCGAATACTTTGTGCGATTCTCGACGAGAGCACGAACCATGCCATATTTCACGGCGTCCGGCGTTTCATAGAAAGGCTCCCCGCCATGGAACGCATGCACCTCTTTGCCTTGCGACCTTAGGTCCATCACTTTATTTCGCACAACGACGATGTCTGAAAACCCTACCTCGTCCAGCCTCTTTGCCAATCGAATCGGTCCCTTACGCATTGCCATCTCCAATACCACCGTACCTATAGATGCATTCCCGGCCACAAATAGAAGTCAGTTGTGGATGCAAGTCCACGACGACTGTTATTCTTCCCCCTATGCGCCGAGAAACCCTGTGGTATCTTATCGCGGCAGCCTGGTGGATAGACTCGGCTCTCGCCTGGTACAGACATCGTGGGATGCAGGCGTGGGTTGCGTTCGTCTTCGCTTGCTGCTTCTGCCTTGTGGGATTCCTGCTGCGGCACCGGGCCGGTCGCCATGGCTAGAGCTCAAGCATTCAGCACACCGGTATAGATCGCCATTCCCGCAACTGCGTCGACACCGATCGCATCGAGTGCGTCAATCTCGTCCTGAGTACGGATTCCCCCGGCAGCGATTAGCTGACGCTTTGTCTTCCTACGTAGCCGCTCTGCCACCTCGAAAGGAAATCCCTGCATGGTTCCTTCCTTGTCGATGTGAGTGTAGAGAAAAGCGCTACAGTATGGCTCCAGCGCAAGAATGGCGTCATCGGCGGTGAGATTGACACTTTCCTTCCATCCCTTCACGGCAACACGGCCTGCCTTAGTGTCCACGCCTGCCACCACTCGTTCCACACCTATCTCGCGAGCTAGATCCTCGGCGAATTCAAGGTCCACGCGGCCAATGCCATTTGATTCTCCGTTCGCGCGAAATAATGCAGACCCCACGATTACGCGCCGCGCGCCGGCCTCGAGGACGTCTTTCGCTTTCTCAACCGACGACACACCCCCGCCAACCTGGCAGGGTAACTCGGAAGCAATGCGCTCGATCAGATGCGTATTCTCACCTTGGCGCATCGCAGCGTCCAGATCAATCAGTTGCACCAAGGGATAGAGTTTGAACCGCTCGATCCAGTAGCTGAAGTCGTCAAATGCAAGCTTGAGCTTTTCTCCGTGCACGAGCTGCACAATGCGGCCGCCCAGTAAATCTATAGAAGGAATCAGCATGGCAGCCTCACTGGAATCCCTTCTCTCGCAAGCTCGCGCTTTAATTCTCTCGCGTCAGAGACGCCGAAGTGAAAGATACTCGCAGCCAACGCAGCATGGGCCTTGCCACGACTAAACACCTCGGCGAAGTGGGCGGCGGTGCCTGCTCCTCCTGATGCGATCACCGGAATCTGCAAGGCCTCGCTGACGCAGGCTGTCAGTTCGCAGTCAAATACCTGCGCGAGTCCCGTCCGAATCCATGGATGTCAGCAGAATCTCTCCCGCGCCTCGTTGCTCCGCCTCGCGCGCCCAGTCCAGCAACTTCCTGCCCATCGACTTTGCGTCCACCATGAACGAACACCTCCGCCTGGCCTACGGGGTCGATAGCTGACGGATCGCGTCGCGCGTCGATGGCGACGATCACCGCCTGGGCCCCAAAGCTCCGACCAATCTCGTCTATCAACTCCGGACGATCGAGCGCCGCCGAGTTGATGCTGATCTTATCGGCGCCCGCATCAAACACAGCGGCAGCGTCATCTGCAGTTCGAATCCCTCCACCAACAGAGAAGGGAATAAACAACTCGCGGGCAGTTCGTCTTACCGTTTCCAGCAGCGTGCCGCGTCCCTCATGAGTTGCAGTTATATCCAGCAGCACAATTTCATCGGCACCCTCCCGGGCGTGGCGCGCGGCCAACGCAGCCGGGTCGCCGGCATCGACCAGATCTAGAAACTGAACGCCCTTCACAACTCTTCCGTCGCGAACATCCAGGCAGGCAATCACCCTCTTCGTCAGCATTCTTCACAGCTCCACAAAGTTCGAGAGAATTCGCAAGCCCGCCGCGCCAGACTTCTCCGGATGAAACTGGACGCCCATCACATTGTCTCGCTCGACTGCGCCGCTGAAGGATCCGCCATATTCTGTAACAGCAACTGTATCTTGTATGACAGGCGCACGATAAGAATGCGTGTAATAGACGAACTCATTCGTTTCGACTGACGCCATCAGGCGCGAGCCCGATCTTACTGCAATTGAATTCCAGCCGACGTGTGGAACTTTTGCGCCCGGAGGAAAGCGCTCGCATTTACCCGCAAACACGCCGAGACCTTTGTCATCCATGGCCTCGGTACTCCCCTCAAACAGCCATTGCAGCCCGACACAAATGCCGAGGAACGGGATGCCGCGCTGGATGCTTTCAAGAACAGCATCGCTGAGCCCATAGTCCCGAAGTAACCGTGTCGCGGCAAAATGTCCGACTCCCGGCAAGACCACCTTCTCCGCCTTGCGAACGGTGTCGGGATCAGCAGTGACCGCGGCCTCCGCGCCTACTGCACGCAGCGCTTTCATCACTGACGTCAGATTTCCCGCCTTGTAGTCGATCACAGCAATCATTCCCGCGCCTCCGCCCGACTCCAGATCTAAAGCAATCCTTTGGTGCTCGGCAGCATCTCGCCCATCTGCTTGTCTCGCGAACACGCAGCACGTAATGCCCGCGCAAAAGCCTTAAACAAGGCCTCGATCTTATGATGACTGGAACGACCGTACATAATCTTCACGTGCACATTGGCGCGTGCGCCGCGAGCAAAGCCTTCAAAGAAGTCCTCGACGAGTTCACTTTGCAGATCGCCAACATATCTCACCTTCACCGTCGTATCCACGACGCACGCTACCCGTCCGCTGAGATCAACAGCGGCAATTCCCAGCGTCTCATCCATTGGCATCAGGAAATACCCCGCTCGCAGGATTCCTTTCTTATCTCCCACAGCCTTGTCAAACGCTTCGCCGAGGGCGATCCCAATATCTTCAACCGTGTGGTGTTGATCGACGTCGAGATCTCCATCGCATTTAAGATCGAGGTCGAATCCCCCATGCCGCGTCATAAGCTCCAGCATGTGATCAAAGAAACGGATACCGGTGCAAATGTTGTAGGTTCCCGTGCCTTCTAACGTCAGTTGCAGCGATATCCTGGTCTCGTTCGTCTTGCGCTCAATCGAGGCTGTGCGCTTCTTCTCTCTCGATTTTTTCGCTCCTGCCTTAATAGCCATCATGTCGGTTCCTTGTCGAAGTACCTGGAATTACCTTGCCCATCCAATTTCATTCAGGCTTGCTCCAAAGGCATCGAGAGCTCGGCCCATCTGCTCTCGCGTTCCAATGGTCACGCGAACGCAACCGTCGCACCCGGGATCAGCGGAGCGGTCCCGCACGAGTACCCCTCGCAGTTGCATGGCATGAACAAACTCTTTGTGCTTGCTGCCGATATGCGTGAGCACAAAATTTGCCTGGCTTGGCCACCACTTCACTCCAAGTCCATTCAGTCCACCCATGAACGATCCTCGCGCCGCGCACACCTCATTTACGTACCAGTGCAGATAATCTTCATCCGCCAGGGCCGCGGGCAGGCAAGCCAATGCAAGCGAGTTCACACTATATGGAGAAAGGACGCGGCGAACCCATCGTATGTTCTCTTCCGCTCCGGCCAGGACACCAAGGCGCAATCCTGCAAGCCCATAAGCCTTCGAGAATGTGCGCGCGAGCATTATATTCGGCACTTTACCAATGAGGTCCGCAACTGTCTCGCCAAAGAAATGAAAATAGGCTTCATCAACCAGCACGATTGCCTGCGGAGCACGCTTCGCTAGCGCGAGAATCTCGTCGCGCGTCACCGTTGTTCCAGTGGGACTGTTCGGATTCGCAATCGCGATGATCTTCGTTGCCGGTGTGACTGCTGCCATCAGTCGCTCAAATGGAAAGGCAAAGTCATCTCCGGCCTGCACTGCACAACGCTGCCGTCCGTTCCAGACGCATAGACTTCGTACATCGTGTATGTCGGCACTGGCAGCAGTATCTCGTCCCCCACGTCAAGATACGTCTCGCACAAAACATGAATCGCCTCGTCCACACCATTCGTAAGGACTACCTGATCTGCACTTAAGGCGAGGTGCGCTGCCACATGCGCTGCCACTGTCTCTCGCTCTGGATACTTTGTAAGATCCGAGCCAGCAATCCGTGCGAGCGCTTCAAGCACCTTTGGCGAACATGCGAACGTGTTCTCGTTGAAGTCCAGCCGCATGGAATCACGGCCACCAAGCGGCGGGTGGTACTCCTTCATTCGCTGGACCGCTCGGCGCGGCATCGGCTTCACGATGGTTGGGCTATTACCCACGAATACCTCGCGCGCGGATGGCTTCCGCATGACCCATGAGTCCCTCTGCTTCAGCAAGTGCAATGGCCGAGGGCGCCAGTTCAGCCAAGCCCTGACGCGTGTAGCGCTGCACGGTCACGATCTTCACGAAATCCAGCACGCTCAAGCCGCCGCGAACGCGTGCCATGGTGCCCGTCGGCAGGGTGTGGTTCGGACCTGAAACATAGTCGCCCATGGGCTGCGGCGAGTATCGCCCTATGAACACTGAGCCGGCATTACGGACCCATTTCAGATCGGCTTCAGTGTCGACGGTAAGATGCTCAGGCGCCAACCTGTTGGTGATCTCTCTTGCCTCTTCCACCGACGACGCCAGAAAGACGACGCCATTCCTCTCCACCGACTGGTGAGCAATTGAGTTGGACTTCACGCGCTCGCGCACTTCAGCAATCACCCTGCTGGCAAGTGTATCGACCGTTGTTACGAATATGGGGAGCGCCTCAGGGTCGTGCTCGGCTTGCGCCACAAGATCGGAAGCGATAGCCGCAGGGTTCCCGCGCTCGCTCGTTACGACAATCTCAGTCGGCCCTGCAAGCATGTCGATGCTGCAATCGAAAGCAACGAGTTTCTTCGCGGCCGTCACGTAAAGATTTCCTGGTCCGACAATCTTATCGACCTTCGCGACACTCTCTGTGCCATAGGCAAGCGCAGCGATTGCCTGCGCACCACCAATCCTGTAGAACTCGTCGACACCGAGCATCCATGCGGCCGCAAGCGTTTCGCGTGCGGGCCGTGGCGACACCACCACGATTCGCTTTACCCCTGCAACCTGCGCCGGTATTACTGTCATCAGCAAGGTCGAAGGCAGCGGATGACGACCGCTCGGTACATAGCAGCCAACTGCCTCCACTGCACGGACGACCTGCCCCGTGACAAGCCCCGGCGCAGCATCGAAGCTCCACTCCGTGGGCATTTGCTTCTCTGCAAACGCGCGGATATTTTTTGCTGCCGCACGCATGGCGTTCTGAAGCGACGCAGGCGTCTCCTCCCAGCCCTTACGCATCTCCTCGCGAGTAATGCGCAACTGTGATTGCGGCGGAAGCGCGTCGAGCCTGGTGGCATAGCGCCGTAGCGCCTTGTCGCCCCCTCGACGCACACTTCCAACAATCCTGCGTACGGCGGGCAGCACCGTATCACTCGCTGCTACCCTCCGCTGTTCCAGTTCCTTGAGCAGCCGTTCAGCCTTAGCTGCGCGTCCACCCGTTTTCACCAGCTTCATAATCACTTTCCTTACAGCACAACTTTGTTCAGGGGGAACTCCACGATGCCTGTTGCTCCAGCCGCTTTTAGCCTGGGGATAACATCACGCACGCTGCCCTCTTCCAGAATCGTGTTCACTGCCACCCATTCGGAGTTGCTCAAGGTGGAGATGGTCGGCGAATTCAATGCTGGAAGAATCGCCAACACCTTTTCGAGATTCTCCTTGCCAACGTTCAGCATGAGTCCGACCTGGCCCTGCGCATCGATTGCTCCATTCAGCATTAGCGCGAGGCTGTCGATCTTGCTCTTCTTCCACGGATCCTTGTACGCATCACGGTTCGCAATCAGCCGCGTTTCGCTCTCCATCACTGTGTCAATGATGCGCAGTCGATTGGCCTTAAGTGAGCTACCGGTCTCGGTCACTTCAACAATTGCATCAGCAAGTGTCGGCGGCTTGACTTCAGTCGCTCCCCAACTGAACTCGACCCGAACCCGAACGCCCTTGGCAGCAAAATATCGCCGCGTAACTTCCACTAGTTCAGTTGCAATGATTTTGTCATTCAGATCTTCCGCCTTCTGGTAAGGCGAGTCTTCCGGCACCGCAAGAACCCAACGCACTTTGCGACGGCTCTGCTTGGCGTAGGTCAGACTGGTAACACTTTCCACCTCGAGACCGCTCTCGACCACCCAATCGATTCCAGTCAGGCCGACATCCAGAGCGCCGTGATCCACATAACGCGCCATTTCCTGGGCACGGATCAGCATGCATTCAATCTCCGGATCGTCGATCGAGGGGAAATAAGAGCGGCCGTTCGCATATATGTTCCAACCCGCACGTTGAAACAGCGCAATGGTTGCATCTTGCAGGCTGCCTTTAGGAAGGCCGAGACGTAATTTGTTTGCCATTACGCACTCTCCTTTTCGGCCGCAGCGGGCAGCGTGACAGGGCGCGTAAAGCAACTCACAGTTCCCTCGTGGCAAACCAAGCCGTCGCCCTCTACCTCAACGAGGAAAAGCAGAGTGTCCTGATCGCAATCGGTGGAAGCCTGCACGACCCGCAAGCGATTACCACTCGTCTCGCCCTTCATCCACAGCTTTTGGCGCGTCCGGCTCCAAAAGGTTACGAAGCCAGATTCCAGCGTTTTCGCGTAGCTTGTTTCGTTCAGGAAACCAACCATTAATATCTCTTTGGTCCTGGCATCCTGCACAACTCCTGGGACAAGTCCGTCCATTTTTTCGAAGTCAATCTTTTCCGCGTTCATCCTGATCACACGTCCTATCGAAAGGTTGAGTGCTGCCCTTAGTCTGCGCCGGAGTCCGTCGGGAGAAACAAAAAGCCCGCCGGCAGATATCGCGCCGGCGGGCTTTCTTTTGATCTCTTGTTCCAGCCAGTTCTAGTGGCCAGAAGAGTCCGCCGACACGTTCGTCACGTGGTGATGATGAGCATGACGATGATGTGTGCGGATCTGCATCTCTATGTAAGAACCTAAATGCCTTCCCGATTCGTGTCAACATTTTCCAAAAAACTATCGCAGTCGAACTAGAATTGAGGTCAACTCACGCTCAGGACATGCCTGCAACCGCCAGCCCGCAAACGTCTTCGTCGCGCCTGCCGTTCCATCCTCGGCTGGCTTTCGCTCTCGCCGCCATCCTGCTGATAATGTTGCCCGTTCTCGCAAATGTCAGACCACTCTCTGCTCAGAGCATTAACGATCAGCCTCCTGCTCGGGTGGTATCATCGCCGCCGCCCAAAATTGACATCAATCGCGCCAGCATTGCTGAGTTGATGCGAGCTCCCGGCATCACGCAAGCCTATGCGCAGCGCATAGTTGCCGGACGGCCTTATGTAAACAAAACCCAGCTCACCACGCTTTCGATTCTTCCGCCACAAGTATACGAAGCCGCGAAAGAGAGGCTGATAGCGCACCACATGAGCAGTGCTTCAACACGGCCTAAGAGCCCTTGATCACGATGCTTAATGGAAGCTGATGTGAGATGCCGCCCGAAGTTATGGTGATGCTTACCGCCTGGGTGCCGGATGGGGGCGTCTTGGGCGACTGAGTCACGGTGGACGGTGATGAGCTGCCCCCTCCTCCGCAGCCCGGCATCGAGCCGATCGCAAAGCATAGCGCAATCATTCCCGCCAATCGATGCCAACGCCTCCGCCCACTATAGATCGGAAGAATTGCGAACAAACCTAAAGGCACGATTCCAGCGAGCATCATGCTATGACCGCTCCGGAGGGAAGACGTTGTGGCCGCGACGGACACGGTCAATTGCGTGGTGCTCGCCTGGACCCCACTCGGGGTGATTGAGCTGGGGCTGAACTGGCAGGATAAGTAGGTTGGCAGCGAACCGCAAGTGAGTAAAAGTGGCTGGTTAAATCCAAAGACGGGAACCACGGTCAAGTCCACGGTTCCGGAATGCCCGGGCGCAATGGTCAGAGATTTGGCGTCGCTGGTAACGCCAAAATCGGGCGTGCCAACTGAAAGGGTCGCTACGGAGGATGTAGCAGCATAGAAATCTGCGTCGCCGCCGTAGAGTGCGGTGAAGGCGTGTGATCCTGCGGCAAAGTCCGTCCCCGAAAATGAAACCTGCCCTTTTGCATCTGGATGTCCAACACCCAGGCTCGTCTGCCCGTCGAAGAAGGTTACACTCCCGCTTGGAGAGCCACTCGTCGGTGACAGAACAGTCGCTGTCAACGTGACACTCGCACCCGGTGCCGCGGCGTAAGTTGAAAGCGCCAAGCTCACCGTTGCGTTCGCCGGCATGATCGTCAGCGTCCCTTGCAGGGTAGCGATGCTGTAGTTTGCAGGATCCGCGCCGATTTCCTGTGCGGATATTGCATATGTGCCGGGCGAGGAAATAGACGTCGCCCCCGTGGAGTAGCTCGCGGTAATCGCATCTCCTGCATAGGCCCCTGAGACCTTTCCCGTTAGTAGAAAATCGGTCAGCCCATAAGGACGCGACACGTTGTCGGCCGCAACCGTCAAAGTGGCTTTCGTAACCGTTACCGTTGCGGCCTTTACCGTGACAAGATAATTGGCACCTCTGTTCATGGAATCGTTGAGGATTGCGGTAATCGGATAGACGCCGGCCGGGCTCGCCGCAGTCGCGGTAGTGGAATAGGAAGAGGTGAACGCGTCGCTTGATATGGCGCCGGTTATGCTTCCGGAGAAATTAGGATTAGCCTGGCCGTACTGTCTTGAAACGGAGTTCGGCATTATGGTGAGCGGTGCGCGGTTCACCACCAGGCTTTGCTGCACCGGCACGGCCGCGGGAAAGCTCCCGTTACCCGCCTGGCCAGCCTCAATCACCACCACTCCCGCCCCGGTGCAGGTTACGTTGCTTCCGGAGACCGAAGCGGGACCACTCACAATTCGATATGTGACCTGCAGCCCCGAGGAAGAAGTAGCGTTCAGAGTGATTGGCACCCCGCCATAAGTGACCGGCGTGAGAGGTGCAAAGTTGATTGTTTGCACAGGTTGCGTGATTGTCAGCGTGCCGACGCTCTGCGAGAGCAGATAGTTGGCCAACCGGCCACCTGGATCGGATACCGCCGCCGTGATTCCGTACGCACTCGAGGAGTACACGCCAACGGGCGTAGTGGTGTTTGCCAATGAGCTATAGCTAACGGTAATGGCATCCCCTGCAACCAATCCTGTTACCGACCCTGTGAAAGTGGGGTTCGGCGCGCCATAAGAGCGTGTGGCCGCGTTGGGCGTCACGATCAACTGCGCCTTGTTCACAGTCACAGCTTGCTGCACCGGCGCTGCCGCCGGAAAGATTGTGTTGCCCGGCTGATCGGCCTCAAGCACGACCACGCCCGCTGCTGTCGCCGTGAACATGCTTCCGCTCACACTCCCTGGCCCGCTTACAACGCGGAAAGAAACGCTCAATCCCGAAGTCGCGGTAGCTGTCAGAGGAATCGCCGCACCATACGTAGTTGTTCCCGGTGCAGGAAATGTAATTGTTTGCGAAGGCTGGTTAATGGTCAACGTACCTTGATTCTGGGTCACTACGTAGTTAGCCAAGCGGCCGTTAGGGTCAAGCAAAGTCGCGGTAATCGCATTCGCTCCGCTGGAATACACACCCATCGGTGTTGTCGCCGTCGCAGCCGAGGCGTATGTCGCCGTAATCGTATCCCCGGCGACCGCACCGCTAATTGTTCCCGTAAAAACAGGGTTAGGGGCTCCATAGCTACGTGCTGCTGCGTTGGGTGTAACGGCGAGCTGGGCACGATCCACCGTGACGGACTGGCGAACCGGCGCGGCTGCGAGGTAACTGGCGTTCCCCGATTGGTCTGCTTGCACTAACACCGTGCCTGCACCAGTTGGTACCAGCGAGTTATTCGAGATCCTTCCTGGGCCGCTCACTACCGTGTAGACGACCGAGAGAGGCGAGTTCACAGTCGCGCTTAGTTGGACGGCCGAACCTCCGTAAGTGGCTGATTGCACCGCACCGAACGTGATGGTCTGCGGCGCACCCGTAATGGTGAGCGTTCCAGTGTTTAGAGTGATGTCGTAATTGCCGATGCGTCCTGCCGCATCCGACAGGGTCGCATGAATCGCACTTGCTCCTGATGCATAGACGCCGGGAACCGTAAGCAGATCTGCGGCAGACGCATATGTTGCGATGATGGAGTCCCCGTTCACGACGCCTGCAAGAACCCCTGTGAAAACAGGATTCGAGGCACCAAAGATTCTGCTGGCCGAATCGGGCGTCACAGTCAGGTGTGCGGGATTCACGGTCAGCGCCTGATACGCGGTTTGTGCCGCCGCATACATCCCATTGCCGCCTTGATCCGCTGCGATTACTATCTGCCCCGCGCCGGTTACGCTCAGCGTATTCCCGCTGATGTGTCCTGGGCCCGAATTCACGTTGAACGTCACGGCAAGACCCGAAGTAGCAGTGGCGCTCAAGCTTACAGGTGAGCTGCCGTACACCACTGTCGCCAACGGTCCAAAGCTGATTGTCTGAGCCGCCATTCCTCCTGCGAGAGACACGATATTCGAATCGCTGGCCTCAGCAGCAACTCCAGGACCGGGCGAATAGGTCGCTTGCACATTGTGTAGCCCCAGCCCCAGCAGCGGAATGTTCGTCAAGTGCACGGGAATTGCGATTGTCGCCAGTTCCACGCTGAAATCCGGTCCCGCCGCATTCGTCAGCAGTGCATCCGTGAGCCCGTCTCCATTCCAGTCTCCCAATACGACGGATCCGACGGCAGAGGTCAAAGCCCGATCAGCAGCGGCCTGGAACGTGCCGTCTCCGTTGCCCAGAAGTGTGGTGAGCCCCGTATAGTCGCTGCTGGCAATCTCCAGATCCGCCCGTCCATCACCGTTTGTATCTGCCACGGCCAACGACGCAGGTGTGTGGTGCAGCGCGATGGACGGGCCTGCGTGAAAGCCTCCATCTCCTTTACCAAGCAACACGCTGATCGATTCCCTGTTACGCATGGCGACTGCCAGATCCACGATTCCGTCGCCGTTCAGATCTGCTGAAATCATCGCCACAGGATTGCCTTCAACAGAGAACGTTGTGGCCGGCAGGAAGCTGCCATCTTGCTTTGCGAGCAGCACGCTCACACTATTGTCGCCACCATTCGCGACCACCAGATCAGCAAATCCATCGCCGTTCAGATCCACCGAAATCATCGCCGAGGGATCGCTGCCGACGGTATAACTCTGCCGCGTCTGGAATGTTCCGTCGCCATTCCCCATCAGCACGCTTACGGTGCCGTCCGCTGCATTCAGGATTGCTGCGTCCACGGCGCCGTCGCCATTCCATAGACCTGTTGCAATGGATGCAGGCTGATTGCCGGCGCTAAAGGTCCTCTGCGGCTGGAACGTCCCGTCGCCATTGCCCAGTAGTATGCCCAGTGTCCCATCGCTGCTATTTGCTACGAGCAGGTCTGGAACTCCATCAGCGTTGCAGTCCGCAATCGCCACAGATACAGGATTGCTACCCACTGGGTACGCCGCCGGTGGCAGAAACTGTCCCGCATTCGCTGGGTCGCCAAGCAGCACCACGATCTGGTTTCCCGCCGAATCCGCTGCAACGATGTCCGGAATTCCGTCACCGTTCAGATCGTCAACCACGGGAGACGTCAGAGTCCCTTCCACGTGGTAGGTTTGAGCGAGAAACGAGGCCTGCGCCAGTGGCGCGACCGCCACCGCGGTGCCCAAGCTCACTCCTGCGGTTGTATCCGCGAAGCTCACGGTTCCCGCAGGTGCGACGGCGCCAAATCCGCTCACCGTCGCCGCCAAATCGTAGTTCGCGCCATCAGCAGTGGCACTCATCACAGTTGTCGTGGGCTCTACACCCGCAATCACAGCCGTCTTCGCTGCGGAGACACTCCCCAACACATCACGAATGCCACCGAAGGTCGCTGTAATCGCATGGCTTCCCAGCCCGAGTCGCACCTTGAGTTGCGCGTAGCCCGAAGTGAATCCAGGGGCCGCCCACGGACCGACAATTTGCGCCGTCCCCAGCACCCGCTTGCCATCGAGAAATGTCACCCCACCTGCCGGGACCGGACCGCCCGTGGCACTCACATTCGCCACCAGCGTGACCACCTGTCCGGGCGATGCATTCAGAGGATCCACATTCAAGGTCGTAGTGGAAGGTACGCTCACTCGTACCGGCAGCGTTGCAGTAAGCAGCCCAGTAGATACGGTTACTGTTTGCGGCCCCGCCGACCCGAATAGGATCGCAAAAGAGATCCGGCCCAGGTCTGCGAGCGCGAGGGTGTAGTCCGCCGGTAGGGTCGCATTCGTGTCGCTGCTGGCAAAGTGCACCGTGCCCACGAAATTCGTGACCACGTTGTTGAGCTGATCCGTCACCACGAGCGAATACTCAGCGGGTTGACCCGCGAGCGCATTGGCTGGCCCGGTCAGAATCAGGTTACTCGCTGTTAGAACAACCACGCTTAAAGGAATCACCGCTGATGAACTGCTGGCGAAATGTCCTCCCACCGTCGCGTTGTAGGCCGCCTTCAGGCTATGAACTCCTACAGGAAGCACCAGTGAGCACGTCGCTACTCCGTTGCCATTTCCATCGAAACTGAACGTTGTCGGGCACGATGCAATCGCTGTCGCCGCATCCAGGAAACTAACGCTCCCGCCAGCCGTCAGTCCCTGTACTGTTCCGGGAGCGATCGACACCGTCAGCGTCAAAGTCTGCGTAGATCCCACAATTCCGGAAACAGGCAGAGCCGCTCCTTCCACGCCAACGCTCAGCGTTGTGGACGTTGCCAGCGGAGTAACCGTGGCAATGGCTGACCCCATGCTCGTCGTATACAAAGCGCCTGTTGGATACGTCGCCTGTATCGTGTGTGGACCGTTGCCCGCAAGCGGGACATTCGTGAGCATCCCCTGCGACATAGTTCCACCCAGCAGCAGGCTGACCGTGTTCGAGCCTCCATTGACGCCGGCGTTTGCCACCACCACATCCGGCACACCATCGCCATTGAAATCAGCTACTGCCACCGCCGTAGGCACATTCGCTGTCACGTAGATTTGCTGCGGCAAAAGCTGCCCAGGATGTGCCTTATCCCCAAGCAGCGTGCTCACTGTCTTGTCGCCGCTATTGGTGGCGAGAATGTCCAGTAACCCGTCGCCATCCAGATCGCTCACCGCCAGGGATGAAGGCTGCGGGCCCACTGCGTATGTCTGTTGCGCCAGAAACTTTCCTGCGTGCGCAGAATCCGCCAATAGCACTCCCACAGAGTTCTTTGCTGCAAACGTCGCGACCAGGTCCAAGCGCCCATCGTTATTGAGATCGGCAGCCAACAGCGCTCCCGGCATATCACTCAACGCAACATTCACCTTGCCCAGGAACTGCCCCGCGTGCGCCGGGTCCCCCGGCAGAATGCTCACTGTGTTCTCGCCTGAATTGGCAACCGCAATATCAATGGTTCCGTCGCCCGTAAAATCTCCGAGCGCCATCGAAGCAGGCGCGCTGCCCGTCGCATATGTCATTGCCGGCAGAAAGCTCCCACGGTTCCCGGCGTTCCCTATCAGGACACTCACGGTGTTATCGCCGCTATTTGCCACTATCACGTCTGGGATGCCATCCCCGTTCACATCGCCGACCATCAATGCCGCCGGAGCCACGCCCACCGCGTACACGACCTGCGTCGCAAACTCTGCTCCGGGATTGTCTCCACTCCCCAAAATCACGCTGATCGTTCCATCGGTGGCGTTGGCCACCACGATATCCGGCACGCCATCGCCATTCACATCGGCAATCGCCACCGCCGACGCTCCACCCCCGGCAGCCTGTCGAAATTGACGCAACAGATTACCGGGATTGTTCGGGTCGCCTAGCAGAATGCTGACGTCGCCAGTACCGCTGTTCGCAGTCACGACGTCTGGAATGCCGTCGCCGTTTAGATCGCCGATAGCCACTGACATGGGGGAAACCCGCGTGTCATACGCAACCTGCGGCCGCAGTGTCTGCCCCGCTGCCAGCAGTGATACGTTGCCTAGACTCGCGGATGTCGTCCGGTCCGTCACCGGCACGTTGCCTGCGGGCGCGCCAAACCCCGAGCCTGTGACCGAAACACTGACATCAAAATTGATCCCGTTAGGCCGCGCCGCTACCGCTGTCACGCTCGGCTCCATGCCGGTCACTGTCAGGTGTTGTGCAGCGGAGTCGCTTGCGGAAACGGTAGACGTGCCCGCGAAGTGAGCTGTCACGTTGTAAGATCCTGGGCCTAGCTTCATCCACAGGCTCGCCGACCCCGTCACGTAGTTCCGCCCTGGATTTGTGCCAGCGATGGGCGCGGTACCCAGCAAGCGACTTCCATTCCAGAAGGTCACGCTGCCCACGGTCACGGCGGAGGAACCCTGCGCGACGGCAGCAGTCAACTGAACTACATTCCCTGCCTGCGTAGTTGAAGTAGATAGAGTGAGTACCGTCGATGAGGTAAGCGCCAGCGCATTGGCATAGGAGCCTAAACAAATAAGCACAGCCATAGCCAGCAAGTGGACTAGCGACCGCAATTGCGCTCGTGCCGGCGACACCAAGGTAGTTCTCCAGTGCTACAAAGCAGTACAAAAGGGGGATCAGGTCTCCACGACCAATCCCTGAAATCAACCGAGTCTTATTCTGCTGGGAACCGGCCATATTACGCTTGTCGCCTATAGGCCGCAAGAAAGTACCTATTCAGTCATCTAAATCTGCACTAAGGTAATGCGAAAGTAACCTTGGAAGTATTAACGAGAAATGCTAACTGCCCGGGCAGCGCTCACTTCTTCGGGCTGACCCGGCTTTGCATTGGAACCGGAGACTGCGACGCTCGTCTATTTCACACCGGTTTTGAGCTTCCAGGTAATCTGCCGCAGCATTCCCAGCCAGATCTCCGTGTCAGCAGAGCGCATTTCCATGCGTAAGAGCAGCCGCCGCAGACGCTCCTCGAGATCCGACGGCGCCGGGTCATTTACATATCCGCTCGCCTTTAGCGTTTCCAGCAACACGCCCGACATTCGATCGACTTCCGCGGCTGTCGCGCCTGCTTGGAGTTGCTTCGTCCCGATTGCGCGCTCTCGCCCCTGCCGCGCAATCTCGTACAAACAGACAGCAACTGCCTGCCCAAGATTCATCGAGAGATGCTCGCTGCGGGTGGGGATGCGCAGCAACATGTGACAGTGGCTCATCTCCTTGCTGGTCAGTCCTCGCTTCTCTGAGCCGAAGAGCAGGGCCACACGGCCGGACTGCATCTCTTTATGAATCCGCGGCGCCGCCTCCTCCAACTCTCGTAAAGGTGCCAGCAGATCGCGGTGTCCTGCAGCGGTCGTGCCAACCACGAGCGTGCAATCCGCCACCGCCTCGGCGACGGTCGCGCATTCTTCGGCGTTCTCAAGCACTGCCGAAGCGCCCACAGCCGAGCGCGCTTCCCGAAAGGCCACGTCGTAGGGAGTGACTACACGCAGATGAAGAAAGCCGAAGTTGCTCATCGCCCGCGCCGCCGCGCCGATATTCAGCGGATTGCGCGTTGACACCAGCACCACGGTCAGACGGTCGAATTGCTCAGGAGTAGGCAAGTGGGCCTATTCTACGACGCCATACTCGAGGATCAATGATCCGGGCCAGGCTTCTATCCCCCGGCCAGGGCCCCCACCACCAGGAAGGGCTCCGCGCCGCTGGCGACGCGTTCCGGCAGTGGGGTATCGGGGGATTCGTGTGACAAATCCTCTTCGCACGCGAAAAATCTCACGAATGGCCGACGTTGCTCCGTCACGTGATCACGGATTGTCCCGCGCAATGCTGGATAGCGAGTCTCGAGCGCCGCAAGGACCGACCGTTGCGTGGCCGGTCCTTCCACCTCAAGCTTCACCTCGCTATCCGTGTTAGCAAGCATCCGCAGGTTTGCGGGTAGTATGACTCGAATCATGGCAGCGTCTGTACCTCAACGGAGAATACTGCTGGAAGATCCCTCACGATGGGCTTCCAGTTGTCTCCACCGTCCGGGGACGCATATACCTGGCCGCCGGTGGTGCCGAAGTAGATGCCACACTTGTCCAGCGAATCAACCGCCATTGCGTCACGCAATACGTTCACGTAGCAATCGCTTTGTGGAAGGCCCTTGGTCAGCGCTTCCCACTCATTCCCGCCTGTCTTGCTGCGGAAGACCTGCAGTTTGCCGTCCAGAGGGAAATGGTGTGAATCACTCTTGATGGGAACCACGTAGACCGTCTCCGGCTCGTGCGCATGAACGTCAATTACAAATCCAAAATCGGTGGGCAGGTTGCCGCTGATCTCCTGCCATTGATCGCCGCCATTGTCGCTACGCATGACGTCCCAGTGCTTTTGCATAAACAGCACATTGGGGCGCGAGGGATGCATAGCTATGCGATGCACGCAGTGCCCCACCTCAGCATTCGGATCGGGGATGTACTGCGAGTGCAGTCCGCGATTGATGGGCGTCCACGTCTGGCCACCGTCTTCGGTGCGGAATGCACCCGCCGCCGAGATCGCGATAAAGATGCGATTGGGATTGCTGGGATCGATCAGGATTGTATGCAGGCACATTCCACCCGCGCCCGGCTGCCAGTTTGGTCCGGATCCGTGACCACGCAGGCCGCCCAGTTCCTCCCACGTGCCACCGCCATCCGCAGAGCGAAATAGCGCCGCATCTTCAACTCCGGCGTACACGGTCTCTGCATCTGTTAGAGAAGGCTCCAGATGCCACACCCGTTTGAATTCCCACGGATGCGGCGTGCCGTCATACCACTGGTGCGTGCCGGGTACCCCGTCGTAAGTGAATTTGTTTCCTGTCGCTTCCCAGGTTTTGCCTCCGTCGTTGGAACGCTGAATTACCTGTCCAAACCAGCTGCTGGTTTGGGAGGCGTAGATCCGATTTGGATCAACGGGCGATGCCTTGACGTGGTAGATTTCCCAGCCTGCGAAGTGGGGGCCTTGCACGTCCCATTTCTCGCGTTTTCCGTCGGAAGTGAGCACAAATGCGCCTTTTTTGGTTCCGACGAGCACTCTTACCTCGCTCATTTTTCTCCCCTTTCAGACGGTCATTATTGGTGTTAATTCGAAAGAAATCCAGATGAAAATACGGGGCCCAAAGTTGGCTATTTTGTTGCGTTTTTGATGTCAAAAAGCGCACGATTTTGGCATGCTAGAGCGTGTTTTCGACGCAAAAATGTGAGTGTGATCGACTCAGCTATTGGCGCATTTCAGGGGCCATTCATCTCTCTACCCTGAAACATTGTTTGCCGGGATCACTCTGAGATTCATTCGCGCAAATATTAAGCCGCGGCTGTAACCTTGACGCCTTTTGCGTATCTCAGCTATACAAACACATCGCCCGCCCTATGGACGGCGAGTGAATCTAAAAATCAGGAGCCTTCCCCCATGACGAACTCCATGAAATCCATGTGTCTAGCCGCAGCCGTAACCGGACTTCTCGGTGGGGCCGCGACGCGCATCCAGGCACAACCCGTAAACGGACATATGTCCAGCACCGTTGTCTCCAGCGCCATCGCAGGCACCGCCGCCAATGCCGACGACCCGAAGCCGAAGCACGCTTGCAAAGGTCAGAACGCCTGCAAGGGACAAGGCGCTGACGGAAAGAACTCATGCAAGGGAACGGGGAGCTGCGCGACCGACGGCTCGAAGCCCCCGACCTTCAGGAACTAGGCCCGATCCGCAATCTTGCCTGCGGGGTGTGGCTGATCCGGCCGCGCTCCGCGGGCTGTATACCTCCAGAAATTCTGAGCGACACTTGTTCCCCTTGCTGGGAGCATGCCCTGGTTGAGAGCTTCTCGACGGAGACGATCTATGCCCCCGAATCGGTTTAACGGATTTACGGATTATGGTGTCGGGATCGGTCTCAGAATTCCTCACTATCAACACATCTTCGAGAAGAGGCCAGTCGTTGACTGGTTCGAGATCATTTCAGAAAACTACATGGTCGACGGCGGCAGGCCGATGCAGGTGCTGGACGACATCCTGGAGCAGTACCGGGTGGTGCAGCATGGAGTGTCGATGTACTTCGGCTCGGCGGAGTCTCTGAATCGCGAACATCTGCGCCGCCTGAAGGCGCTTGTTCGGCGCACACGAACTCCCTGGCTTACCGACCACCTTTGCTGGGGCAGCGTAGATGGGCGCTATACGCATGACCTGCTTCCCATGCCTTACACATTTGAAGCCGCACGGGTGACGGCGGAGAAGATTCGCCAGGTGCAGGACTTCATCGAGATCCCTGTCGCCGTTGAGAACGTAAGCAGCTACGCTGAGTTTCATCTTTCCGAGATGACAGAGTGGGAATTTCTGAACGAGGTGGTGGAACTGGCGAACTGCGGCATCCTGCTCGACGTGAACAATATCTACGTCTCGTCGCGGAATCACAATTTCAATCCATTGGAATATGTGAACAGCGTGCCCGCCGAACGAGTCGCACAGATTCACATTGCGGGACACTCGCAGTTTCAGAAGTACACACTCGACACGCACGATCATCCTGTCATCGATCCGGTGTGGCAGCTTTACGAACGTGCCATTGAACGCTGCGGACCTACGGCGACGCTGCTGGAGTGGGACGACAACATTCCTTCCTTCGACGAAGTTCATAGTGAGGCATTGAAAGCGAATCGCTTTCTAAAGAAGCAATCCGTGGATGCGCTGACGGCGCAGGGAGCAACCCCATGAGCGCCACTTTGCTGGACGTTCAGCGGCGCATGGCCGCAGCCACGATGGAGCCATTGACGCGCGATGAGCTGATGCGTAAAAAGCGGCGCGATGGAACCGCCATGGAAGGCGAAGCAGCGGCATTCATCAAGCCGAACGACAGGCTTACGTCGTTTGAGCGGCTGGAGATTTATAACCGTCAGTATTGGTTTCGTCTCTACACCAGCTTCGAGGACGACTTCCCGGGGCTGCAGGCGGTGCTGGGACGCAGGCAGTTTGAAAGGGTGATGCGGGCGTACCTGGTGGAGTGTCCATCGACGTCATATACGCTTCGCGACCTGGGCGTGCGCCTGCATGAGTGGTTGCGGGGGAATGAGGAGTTGACGGGAGCGCGAAGCCGTCTCGCGCAGGATGTGGTGGCGTTGGAGTGGGCGCATATCGAGGCGTACGACGCAGCTTCGCGACCGACGCCGACGCCGGAGTTGCTTGAACACGTAAACGAGGAGACGTACTTCAGTCTGCAACCCCATGTGCGGCTATTGCGGGTTGCGTTCCCGGTGGATGACCTGCTGATTGAGGTACGAAAGGATTCACACAGCGGTGATACTTCGAGCAATAACGCGACTGCGATACGACGAGCGAAGGCAGTGCGGAGGGTGGCGGATCTTGAACCAACCGAGCTATGGCTGGCTGTGCATCGGCAGGAATTCACGGTGTATTACAAGCGCCTGCGGCCGGAAGAGTTCCGAATGCTGAAGGCGATTGAAGCACGCAAGCCCCTGGGAGAGGTGTTCAACGCATTCGAAGATAGCTCGATGGCGGATGATGAGCGTCCAGATTTCTTGCAGGAGTGCTTTCACCAATGGGCCGTGCTGGGCTGGCTCTGCTCAGACGGACAAGTCAGTGAACGAGATTCGATACGGAGAGACGGCGAATGACGAACAGACTTCTTGCAGCCGCGAGTGCCGGCTACTCCTCTTTCAGCAGAATTGCTTCATACGCTCAGTCCCCTTTTCTTTTGCTGGTGCGCCTGTACTGGGGGTGGCAGTTTGCTCAGACAGGATGGGGGAAACTCCACAATCTATCCAAGATCACGGAATTCTTTACGAGTCTTGGCATTCCCTTCCCTGCCTTCAACGCTGTGTTTGTTGCGAACGTTGAATTCTTCGGCGGAATTTTGCTGATCCTTGGATTATTGAGCCGCCTGACAGGACTGGTGCTCGCGGTAAATATGCTGGTGGCGTATGTGACGGCGGACCGCGAGGCGCTGAAATCGATCTTCAGCGATCCCGGCAAATTCTATGTCGCTGATCCCTACACTTTTCTATTCGCTTCGTTGATGGTTCTGATCTTTGGCGCAGGAATCTTCTCTTTGGATTGGCTGATAGAGAAGCGCACATCGCACGAGCTGGTTACTTAAGGCCTTCGACCAGGTAGAGGTCGGAGAGCGTGCGGTGGTAGCCGTAGATGTAAGAGGTAGCGTCGGGAGTCATGACGATAGGACCGATCTGGCTGACTCCAGCGGGATCGGCGGGAGCCAGGCTCTTCCAGTCAGTGCGCTGTCCGGTGGCGAGATCGATGCGGCTGACCTTTGCAGGAAAATCTCCGGGGCGGTAGACGTAGAGAGATTTGCCGTCCGCTGCAAATTCGATGGGCTGCTGGCCTGCCTGAAATCCAGGAACCTTGCTGGGTTGCCCACCTGCCATCGGATAGATATAGGCAAGGTTGTCAGGGCCGATGGCGGCGACCTGAGTTCCGTCAGGCGACAACGCGATGGCGAGGGGATCAACGCCTTCCGGAGTAATCGGCGCTGCTTTGCCGGTGATGGACTTCTGCAGGTAGATGCGAGCGCCGTGGCCTTCTTCCTTCGCAGTAAATATGATGCCTTGACTATCCGGCAGCCAGCGCGCCCAGATGTGGTAGAGATTGTCGTGCGTGATTTGCTGAGCATCGCCTGCGCCGCTGGGAAGCAGGATGAGCTGTGCGGGAGAAGACATGGTGAGGGCGATGACCCACTTGCCATCGGGCGAGAGTGTGACTGATTCGCCGTCCCCGAGGCGCACGGCGGATTCGTCCGCGGTTTTGCGCAGATAGACTGAGTAGCCGGAACCGCCGCCTACTCCCTCTTCATCGAAGAGCAACCGCTTGCCGTCGGTGGATAGCTCGGCCGGGAAAGAATAGTCGAGCCAGGAGAAGTCCTGCTCTTTGGTAGCGGGGGCAATGAGACCGCTCAACTCGCGACGCCAGCTTTGGCGTGAGAGAAGGACGCGGCCATCCTGCCAGATATCTTCAAGCTGCAGTGTGGCTGGGACGCGCGCCACGACGCGTTCGCTTCCAGCGAGCGTGACCGCGTTCAGCGAGCGACCATTGCCCTCGTTGGTGCTGCCGGTGAACCATACTTCTTTGCCGGAGGGAGCCCATGCCAGTCCTTCGACGCTTAGAAAACCTTCGGCGAGGGTCTTGTCTTTTCCCTGCCGGTCTACGATGTGGACGCTTCCGGCATCGTCACCTACCTGGGGATGCTCGAGGAATGCGACTATCTCGCCATCGGGAGAGACGCGGGGATTGCTGATCCAACCGGGTGTCTCGCGCAGGATCTTGCCGATGGGAAACTCTAGCTGATTCTTACCGTTTATGTCGCGAACGATAGCGAGCTGCTTGCCGTCGGGAGCCCAATCTGCCCACTGGACGGCTTCGAGGATGTCGCGAGGATCGCCGCCATTGATGGGCATTCGGGCCAGTGTGCCGACTTGAGTATAGGTACCGGTGGCATTCACGCCGACCAGCAGTGCAATGTCACCGGTGGATGAAATGCTCATCAGCTCTTCGCCATGACGATCGAGCGAGCGCGATTGCGGGCTCTCAGGACTGGTGATGAAGAGCTCCGTCGGCTTGCCTTCCCACGCGGCTCCGTAGACCACGGACTGACCGTTCGGAGTGAAGCGGGCAGAGCGGATGGTTCCGCGACGAAAGGTGAGCTGGCGGTAGATTGCCGGGGTGGTGCGGCTATGGGAGGCATGGACGAACCATCCGATAGCAGAGCCGGCTACAAGCGCGATTGCAGCGACTGCGAGAACAGAGGCCCAGCGCGTGGTGCGTTGCACGGGTGGTGCCGCAGCGGTTGCGATATTCGGAGCTGACGGCGCAGAGGTTGATGTTGATGTATGTCCGTTGCTGGTGGCCGAGTCGTGCGAAATCGCTGTGCGCTGTGAGTCGAGGGTGCGCTTTACGATCTTCAATTCGGCGCGCATTTCGGCGGCGGATTGGTAGCGGAGATCGCGATCTTTTTCCAAGGCGCGATCGAGGATGCGCTCAACTTGTGGGGGCAGATTGGGATTGAACTGCCGCGAGGGCGTGGGGTTTCGATTGAGGATGCTCTCGAAGATAACGGCCGAGGTATTCCCATCGAATGCCTGCTTGCCGGTTGCCATCTCGTAGAGCGTGGCGCCGAGGGAAAACAGATCAGTGCGGGCATCGAGTTCTTCGCCGCGGGCCTGCTCTGGGGACATGTAGGCGATGGTGCCTACGGCGCTGCCAGGGCTGGTGAGGTCAAGCTGATTACCTGTCGCGTCGGCGGTCGCGTTCACGTCGCGGCGGGTATCGGTCTTGGCCAGTCCGAAGTCGAGCAGCTTTGCCTGGCGGGTTTTGGTGATGAATATATTGGCGGGCTTGATATCGCGATGCACGATGCCCTTGGCGTGGGCGGCGTCGAGAGCGTCCGCGATCTGGATGCCGAGTTCAAGCAGGAACTCGGTGGAGACAGGCTTGCCCTCAATGCGATGCTTGAGGGTCTGGCCTTCGAGGTATTCCATCGCCATGAAGGCGCGTCCGTCTTCTTCGCCGATGTCGTAGACAGTGCAAATGTTGGGGTGGTTCAGCGCGGAGGCGGCGCGAGCTTCTCGCCGGAAGCGCTCGAGCACGGGAAGTTGCCGGCTGACCTCGTCGGGGAGGAACTTGAGGGCGACGAACCGGCCAAGCCGGATGTCCTCGGCCTTGTAGACGACGCCCATGCCACCACCGCCGATTTTCTCTATCACTCGGTAATGGGAGACGGTCTCGCCGATCATGCTAGAAAGTAGCGTAGGGGAGGCTCCCTTGCAAGTCAATGAAATTGGATGGTTATGCCGCGAAGTCGCTGAGCGAGTCGGTGAGAAAGCGGGGGTTGCCTGTCAGGCATGGGTGGAATGTGCTACTGGGACGCCTTGAATCTCTTTGAAGAGCCAGAGTCTCGCCACGGCCCAGTCGCGCTTTACAGATCGTGCTGACATGTTCAGGATGCCTGCAATCTCCTCGACGGACAGGCCGGCGAAGTAGCGCAATTCGACGACCTTGGCTTGCCTGGGATTGATCTTGCCGAGATTGTGGAGCGCATCGTCGACGGCGAGCAATTCCGCGGAGCGTTCCGGAGAGAAGGCGACTGCATGTTCGATCTGAACGTGGCGCTGGCCGCCACCTCTAAACTCGGCATTGCGGGCGCGCGCGTGGTCGACGAGAACGCGGCGCATCATGTTTGCGGCGACCCCGATAAAGTGCTGGTGGCTTTGCCAATCGACAGTATCGCCGGCGAGACGCAGATAGGCCTCGTTGATAAGGGCGGTAGGTTGAAGGGTGTGGTCTGGCCTCTCCCGCATCATGTAGGACTTAGCCAAGCGGTGGAGTTCGTCGTAGACGAGCGGCAGGAGCTTGTCGGCGGCGGATGAATCTCCATCCTTCATTGCCTTCAATAGATGAGTGACTTCTCCATCGGCTGCGGCCATTGGATACACCCCGCGATGGATACGAAGCAACAGCATGTGCAAGGTAGACCGACTGCTCTGCTGATCGCAACCCATTGCCTGAAACGTTGGATGGCAGGAAGCGCCACAGCGCGTATTCCTGCGAAAAATAATTCGCCTTTGTGGCCCCTTTTGGGGCACGTTTACGCCTTATTGAGTGAAGGCGAGCAAACGCTGCCCCTTCGGAGAAGGAGACAAGCCATGAAACGGATCATAGCAATAGCTCTCTTAACCATCGCAGGTTTTCTGACCGCGGGAAGTGCACTGGCTGCTGATCGTGCGGTCAAGGCAGATATACCTTTCGACTTCATTGTTGGATCCAACGTACTTCCGGCTGGAACTTACACGATTGCGTCGCCGGGATGGCGTTCAAGCGGAGCGATCGAGATTCAGAGCAAAGACTCGAGTTACGCGACACTGACGACAGTCTTCGCCGACGACAAGGTGGCGACCAAGGGTGGCGAACTGGTGTTCCACCGCTATGGCAACCAGTATTTCCTGGCTGAGGTGTTGTGCCCGACAGCGGCGATGACTGTCCATCTTCCTGTTTCGAAGCAGGAAAAGATCGCCCGCACCAATGTTGTGGCAGGATTGCAGCCCACCGATCAGGTGCTGGTAGCTGCCAAATAAGTACGATCCGCTGCGGTCAAAAGCCCGAGGACTTCGGTCCCCGGGCTTTTCAATTGTGGAGGTGTTACTGAAGATCAGAGCATCCCGCTCGGGCCGCGCCCGGTTATCACATTCAATGGTGTTCCAAATCACCGCCGCCTTGGTTGCGTGAGAGCCTAATGCCGGTAGGCCGAACCCCGCGCCAGCGGGGAGCGGATAGCCACGGGTCTTCAGGCAGTTCAACGAAACCCGCTGAGAAACTTGAGTAGTTGAGTTGCCGTAGTCCCACGGTCTTCCCACCCCCTGCTCGACAGAGAATCCCAACTTCGGCCCAGTGGCCGGTAATGTAAGTGTGCCGACTCAGGGAATCCTCTGGGGAATATGGCTACTCGACGAGATTCCGTGGAGGAGCTGTTCGGGGCTGCGTTGGCGCTCAAGCCGGAGAATCGGAGTGCGTACCTGGATGAGGTCGGGGATCGTGATCCGGCGCTGAGGCAGTTGGTGGAAGAACTGCTGTCAGAGGACGCGAAGGCGGGCAGCTTTCTTGAGCATCCGCCGCTTGGTTCTCTCGAAAAGGAGATCGCTCCCGGCACCAGGATTGCCCACTACGAGATTGTCGAGCGGATTGGCGCTGGCGGTATGGGCGAGGTCTTCCGCGCCCGCGACTCGACGCTGAAGCGCGACGTGGCGATTAAAGTCCTGCCCGCCTATGTGGCGCAGGATCCGGAGCGGCTGCGGCGCTTTGAGCAGGAAGCGCAGGCGGCTGCCGCGCTGAATCATCCCAACATTCTTGCAGTCCACCAGTTCGGCACGTTCGAGGGCGCGCCGTACCTCGTCTCCGAGCTGCTCGAAGGGGAGACGTTGCGGCAGGTACTGGATCGCGGCCCGTTGCCGTTCCGCAAGACGCTGGACTACGCGGTGCAGATTGCGCATGGGCTGGCGGCGGCGCACGAGAAGGGCATCGTGCATCGCGACCTGAAGCCGGAGAACCTCTTCGTCACTAAAGATGGCGGCGTCAAGATTCTGGACTTCGGGCTGGCCAAGTTGAAGCTAGTCGGCGAGAGCAAGTCGGGCGCGACGGTCAATCGGGCGTGGTGATGGGGACGGCGGGGTACATGTCTCCGGAGCAGGTGCGCGGCGAGCATGTCGATCATCGCGCGGACATCTTCGCTTTCGGCGTGATCCTTTACGAGATGCTGTCGGGCAAGAGGGCCTTCCATCGGGCAACGTCGGCGGAGACAATGACGGCGATTCTCAATGAGGAACCCACGGCGGTTTCGCAGCCCATGCCCGATACTCCTCCGGCGCTGATGCGGTTGGTGCATCGCTGCATGGAGAAGAACACCGAGCGGCGTGCGCAGTCCGCACTGGACCTGGCGTATGAGCTGGCGGAGATGGACGGAGTACGAGCGCGAACGCCTCGGCGGAGACAGCGGGCGCGAAGCCGAATGAGAAAGGCGAAGGTCTGGATGCTGGTTGGCGGGGTGATGTTTTTGGTTGGTCTCGTGATTGCGGGCTGGTACCTGATGCGCCCGCGACCGACGCTGCGGGTCACGGGCTACACCCAGATCACGCACGAGGGTAGCAGGAAGGGGCTTATCGGAACCGATGGAAGCAGACTGTACCTCAATCAGTGGCCGAATTTGCCACCTATTGTCCAGGTCGCGATATCCGGGGGAGCAATGGTGCCGGTCCCAGTGGCATTGCCGAATCCAGGGCTGTTGAACATTTCGCCGGATGGGTCAAATCTGCTGGTCAGCTCGCAGGATGGCGATGCAAATAGCCTATGGAGTGTTGAAATGCCGGGAGGCTCGCTCCGCCACCTCGCAGACGGCATCATCCACGGTGCTGTCTGGTCTCCTGACGCCAAGTCAGTGGCCTACTCCACGGAACACGGTGAGATCTTTGCATACGAAGCGATGGAACCGAGATTCGCAGACTTGTCGCTAAACAGGGCCCTGGTGACGCGGTTGCCATGGCCTCGTCGCCAGACGGCAACACGATCCGATTCACCAGGGACGAAAGGTTGTGGGAGATCTCGCCGGACGGATCGGGACTTCACCAACTTCTTCCGGATTGGCGCCCCTCCTCCTGGAAGTGCTGCGGCCGCTGGACTCCCGATGGGAGATTCTTCATATTCGTGTCAAATCACCCAGTTGATGGCCAACAGTTGTGGGCTCTCGATGAGCGTCGCGGACAATTCGGGCATGCTTCCAAGGAGCCGTGTTCCATTGACCTTAGGCCCTCTCCGCTGGGGGTCGCCAATTCCCAGCAAGGACGGAAAGCGGATCTTTGCCCAGGGGTACATCCTGCGTGGCGAACTGCTTCGCTATGACGCACAGTCCCATCAACTCCAACCCTACCTCGGGGGTATTTCAGCCCAGGATGTCTCCTTCTCTCCCAACGGTCAGTTCATCGCGTATGTCACTTGGCCTGACGGCATCCTTTGGCGGGCTAACCGGGATGGAAGTAACCCGGTGCGGTTGACCGACCCTCCCTCTACCCGCTGATTCCCCGATGGTCTGCGGACAGTAATCAGATCCTGTTCACCGACATCCGATTCAACGTGATCAACCGAAGGGCTACTTCATTTCACCGAATGGCGGCACTCCCCGGCCGCTTCTCCCGGAAGGCGAGAAGCCACAGAGTGATCCGAACGTGGTCGCCCGACGGAAAGAAGATCATTTTTACCTCAGGGGAGTTCTACAGTTCAACCCAGAACTTACGCGTTCTCGACCTTGCCAGCCATCAGATCAGCACAGTCCCCGAGTCGAACGACACATACTCCCCACGCTGGTCACCCAACGGTCGATTCATCGCTGGGGTTGTCTAGCAGTACACATAGCCTGAAGGTCTTTGACTTCAACACGCAACGGTGGACGGTACTGCAGAAGGGGACTTATCGGATATCCGGTCTGGTCGCACGACGGCCAGTTCATTTATTTCTTGCGCCCAGAGGATGATCCGGGCGTGTATCGAATCCGCGTGTCAGGTGGCAATGCGGAGCGTGTCGTCGATCTCAAGGGGTTCCGTCAGTCTGGCTTCTTATGGATTCTGGATGGGTCTTGATCCCACAGACGCACCATTGCTGCTTCGTCGAGCGGGAACAAATGACATCTATGCGCTAAACCTCGAAGAGAAGTAAGCGAGTCACGCAGGACTGGGGAATGTGGCGAAGGTGCGCCGCTCAAAGGCGTGGAAACCATCGATTGGCAATGGGCGAGTGGGCTGCATGATCAGGGGCAAGACCGAGCCATCGGTCCCTCCCATCAAGTGAAAATCACAAACATCAACTGGTGATGTTCATCACATACAGTCCTTTGTCCCGGGCGGGAGACTCCGCACATTATCAAAAAAAGTGTCCCCGAGGTTCTAACAGGAAAGGCCTGAGATGAGTTCTTCGGAAGAATCGATTTATAGCTCCCTGATACAACGTGGTGTTTCGCGCCGCCGCTTCCTTGAGTTCTGCACTGCTATGACCGCAACGTTGGCCCTTCCGACGGGCTACGCAGCCGAGATTGAGAAGGCGCTTACCGAGAAGAGGAAGCCGATTGTTGTGTGGCTGGAGTTTCAGGATTGCGCCGGCAATTCGGAGGCGATCCTTCGGTCGCCGCATCCGGCTGTCGCTGAAATCGTGCTGGAGATGATCTCGTGGGAGTATCACGAGACCATCATGGCTGGAGCGGGAAAGTTTGCCGAAGATGCGCTGGCTCGCGTTGTCCGTGAAGAGAAGGGCAAGTACATCGTCATGGTCGAGGGAGCCATTCCGATGGCCAACGATGGTGTGTACTGCACGATAGGCGGACGCACCGCTATCAGCATCGTGCGGGAGGTGTGTGCCGGGGCCGCAGCCGTGATCGCGGTGGGAGCATGCGCGTGGGACGGCGGCATCGTAGCTGCTGCGCCGAATCCGACGGGCGCGGTTGGGCTGCAACAGGCGGTGCCGGATGCGAAGGTGGTGAACCTTGGAGGCTGTCCGCAGAATCCCGCGAATACCGTTGCCACGCTAGTTCACTTCCTTACATTTGGCGAGTTGCCAGCACTGGATCAATACAATCGGCCGCTCTTTGCATACGGAAACATCATTCACGACATGTGCGAGCGCCGGGCCCACTACGACGCGGGCCGCTACGTGCAGATCTGGGGCGATGAAGGCCACCGCAAGGGCTGGTGTCTCTACAAGATGGGCTGCAAGGGTCCGGAGGCAACTTACAATTGCCCGTCCGTTCGCTTCAATGAAGGTACAAGCTGGCCGGTGAAGGCTGGGCATGGCTGCGTTGCCTGCGCCTCTCATCGCTTCTGGGATACGCGTTCGCCCTTCTACGAGCGGCTGCCGGATGTGCCGGGCTTCGGCGTGGATGTGCCGGTGGGCAAGATCGGCGTAGCGGTCGTGGGCGCTGTGGCCGCGGCGAGTGCAGTGCATGGAGCGGTTACCGCCTATCGCCTGCACGGTCCCGGAGCAGCATCTCGAGCCAAGTCTGAACACACCGAAACCATCAAGACAGCGGATGGGCAATCCGCAGCGAAGGAAGACTGACATATGGCACGTGTAGTGATTGACCCAGTCACCCGAATTGAGGGCCACCTGCGAATTGAGGCAGAGACAAATGGCCACACCGTTACAGACGCCTGGAGTTCGGGCACGATGTTTCGCGGCATCGAGCTGATATTGAGAGGCCGCGATCCGCGCGAAGCCTGGATATGGGCGCAGCGCATTTGCGGCGTGTGCACAACCGTTCATGCTTTGGCCTCGGTGCGGGCAGTGGAAGACGCACTGGGAATCGAGGTTCCCGACAACGCTCGGCTCATTCGCAACATTATTGCGGGCGCCCAGAATATTCATGACCACGTGGTGCACTTCTACCACCTGCATGCGCTGGACTGGGTGGATGTGACACTCGCGTTGAAGGCCGATCCTGCAAAGACATCGACGATTGCGCAATCCATATCCGACTGGCCGAAGTCCAGTGCGAGCTACTTCAAGGGCGTGCAGGATCGTGTAAAGGCGCTCGTTGCCAGCAAGCAGTTGAGCCTGTTTGCCAGTGGTTACTGGGGGCATCCGGCGTACATTCTGCCACCCGAAGTAAACCTGCTGGCGGTAGCGCACTATCTTGAGGCTCTGGAATTTCAGCGTGAATTTATTCGCATCCACGCGGTGCTGGGAGGCAAGAACCCTCACCTGCAGACATATCTTGTGGGCGGTATGGCTACTTCAATCGATGGCAATGAGCCCGCCGCCACCATCAATCCCGAGCGGATCACGCTGCTCACGGAACTGGCAACCCTGGCGCAGACATTTGTGAGCCAGGTCTACATTCCGGACGTGCTCGCCATCGCGGGTTTCTATCGCGACTGGTTCAAGATTGGCGAAGGGCTTGGAAATTTCATGGCCTATGGTTGCTATCCCATGGGCGGTATTCACGAAACTGACAAGTATTTCTTCCCACGCGGCATCATCCTCAATCGCGATCTCTCGAAGGTGCATCCCGTCGACACGAAGAACGTTGGCGAGTACGTGGCGCATTCCTGGTATGACTATTCAGGCGGAAACACCGCGGCCAAGCACCCGTCGGTGGGCGAGACGAACCCGAAGTATACGGGGCCCATGCCGCCTTACGACCAGCTGGATGTCGAGCACCAGTATTCATGGCTGAAGGCTCCGCGATACGACAACAAGGCGATGGAAGTAGGGCCGCTTGCTCGCACACTGGTGGCATATGCGTCGGGCAACCCGGTGGTAAAGAAGCATGTGGACGGAGCGCTGGCCAAGCTGAATGCGCCCGCGTCTGCGCTCTTCTCAACGCTGGGAAGAATCGCTGCGCGTGCCATTGAATCGGAGATCATGGCCGAAGAGTTGCCGAAGTGGATCGCGGAGTTGGACGATCACATGGCTCATGGCAACGTGCAGATTTTCAACAACGAGAAATGGGATCCGGAGAGCTGGCCGAAACATGCGCAGGGTGCGGGATTCCATGAGGCGCCACGCGGATCTTTGGGTCATTGGGTCGAGATCGAAGACAAGGTAATCAAGAACTACCAGGCAGTGGTGCCTTCAACCTGGAATGCGGGACCGCGCGATGCACAGGGACAGAAGGGCGCTTATGAGGCGTCATTGACAGGAACGCCACTGGCCGATCCAGCGCGTCCGGTTGAGATTCTGCGCACGATTCACTCATTCGATCCCTGCCTGGCGTGTGCCGTGCATGTGGTGGATGCCAACGGGCGTGAATTCGAGTACGAAAAGCTCTGAGACAAGCGGAGGAAGCCATGCACCAGGCAGCAATCCCGCTTACCAACGGGAAGACAAATCCGAATGACGATGTTGTGCGGATCTACGTGTGGCAGTTACCCGTAAGGCTTGCGCATTGGGGGTTCGTCATATCCCTCATCAGCCTCGCCTTCACCGGCTACTACATTCACAATCCGTTCATCGTTGCGTTCTCCCATACCGCGTGGGTGATGGCTACTATCCGCTTCATCCACGTATTCAGCGGGTGGGTGCTACTCGCATCTTTGATCGTGCGCATCTATTGGATGTTTCAAGGAAATATCTGGGCACACTGGCGCGCATTCATTCCGATGACTTCACGCCAGCGCAAGAGCCTTCGCGGAGCTTTCCAGTACTACACCTTCCAGCGCGGCGAACCCTTCCCACAAATCGGACACAACACCCTGGCTGCCCTCACCTACCTCGGCGTCTTCGCGATCCTGGCATGGGAGTGCCTCACTGGTCTCGTCCTCTTTGGCCAGGTATTGCATAGCTCGGTGCTGAATGCGTTGGTGGGATGGATTCCGCGCATCATCGACATACAGACACTGCGGATGTCGCATTACCTCTTCATGTTCATCCTGATGGGATTCGGCATCCACCACGTGTACAGCGCGATCCTGGTGGCGCGGGAAGAACGGAACGCCCTGATGGAGAGTATCTACACAGGATATAAATTTGCACCGGAGGCTCTGCTGGACGAAGAGATACAAGCCGTGAAGCATGGCAGCCAGGCATCGGAAGCTGCGCATGCCGCAGTTGTTCACGCATCCAAGGTGCGCTGATGGCGATGGACCTGAGACCGCAGGAGATGGTTGTTCTGGGGCTCGGCAACCCGATGCGCACGGACGACGCTGTCGGAGTACAGGCGATCGGTCTGCTCGCCAAGGATAAACGCCTTCCCGCTGGAATTCGCCTGGTGGAAGGCGGAACGCTGGGCCTGGAACTGCTCTACCACGTCGAGAATGCCTCACATCTGCTGGTGTTGGATGCCGTGGAAGCTAATGAGCCACCGGGTACTTTGATGCTCTTCCGCGACGAAGCGCTCGAAGCTCTTCCCTGTGGCCGAAGCATCCACCTGCTGGGACTCGCGGATCTTCTGAGTGCATTGCGGCTGACTGGGCGTGCTCCGGGGGACGTCATGCTTCTGGGAATTCAACCGGCATACACAGGTTGGGGCACGGAGTTGACGCCGGAAGTTCAAGCGACGATGGCGAGGCTCATCGACAAAGCACTTGAGCAACTGCTGGCATGGCAGAAATCTTCTGGTGTGTCCTATGCGGTGGACGCAACGAGGACCACGTTGATTCCCCACGGGTCAGAGATCATCGGTGCCCCCGACGTGCCGATGCCTACTGCGTAACCGGCTTTCTCAAAGCTGCTCCGGGCACGCGCGACGTCTTCAGCGTCTGGCAAAACGAGTTCCCAAAAGAGCAGACGAGCATCTTCCGTGGACGCAGGCTGCGAACCAGCTGCCCATACGTTGAGGCCAACGTGGTGATGGTAGCCACCCGCTGATGTGAAAAGCGCGCCGGGATAACGCCAGGTCATCAGGTCCAAGCCCAACGTGTTGTGATAGAAGCTCCTGGCTTGATCCAGGTCGCCCACGTACAGATGGACGTGGCCAATCGTGGTCCCGGCAGGAGCGCCGCTCCAACTTTCTTTTGTTACCGAGAGCAGTTCATTGAGACGCAGGGGATTGACGGCAGCCACGAGTTCATTCCCCTCCAGCGTCCATTGCGCGCGAGGACGGTCCGCGTAAACTTCGACCGAAAGACCATCGGGATCTGTGAGGTATAAAGCTTCGCTATAGAGGTGGTCGCTTGAACCGAAATAAACGCCTCTACGGATGAGGTGTTGAACGAAGCTGCTGAGTGCCTCACGAGTCGGAAGCAAAAATGCCGTGTGGTAGAGACCGAGTCTTCTGTGTTGGCCGAGTGGATGGACGCCCGGTGTAACCTCCAACTCCAGGAGAACCTCTTCTCCGCTCTGCACGCCAAGGCGAACGAGGTTTGGACTTTGCCCTTCCACCGGCGGGAGGATGGAGAGACCAATTATCTCGGTGTAAAAGAGGAGCGACTCCTTGAGGTTTGAGACAGCCAACCGTACGCGGCCCACACGGCTGGCAGCAGGAAGGCGATACCCGGGTGCCACGATACCGGCCTCAACGGCATATTTATCGGGAGTTACAAGCGATGACATAGTTTGCTCCTGAGACCAGTTGCTTAGGTTTAGGTCAGGCCTTGGCGAGTGCGCTGGTCGCTGATGGCGCCGTTGCGATCGTCGAGGCAATGTCGGCTACTCGCTGATAGGATGCCAGTCGGTCTGCATGCTCATAGGTATCGGTTACGACGATGACCTCGTTCGCCCCGGTATCTGTTACCAATTTCTCGAGTCCTGCCTTCACGGTCTCATTCGAGCCCACGATCGCGGCACCCAGTTTGCTCTCTACGGCAGCGCGCTCCCATTCCTGCCACAACGGCTCCATCGAATCTACCGGCGGTAATAATTCAACCGGCTGGTTGCGGATTAATCGCAGGAAGCGCTGCTGCGACGTTGTGAACAACTTTCGAGCCGCAGCGTCGGTCTCTGCGGCGATTACCTGCACTGCGACCATCAAATGAGGCTTGCGTAGTTCCGCGCTCGGCTGGAAACGCTCGCGGTACAGCTGCGTCGCCACTCTCAAGTACTCGGGCGCGAAGTGCGCAGCGAAGGCGAATGGCAACCCAAGCATCGCTGCCAGTTGTGCGCTGAATCCACTGGACCCCAACAGTGTTATCGGGACGTTGCTGCCTTGCCCGGGAATCGCTCTCACTACCTGCCCAGGTTTCTCGGGGCCGAGGTACGATCGCAGTTCTTCCAGCAACGCTGGGAAGTCGTCGCCACTCTGCCGCAGATCGCGACGGAGCGCTCGCATTGTGTGCATGTCTCCACCCGGAGCACGGCCGAGGCCCAGGTCGATTCGGCCCGGATAGAGCGCCTCAAGGGTGCCAAACTGCTCAGCCACTACGAGTGGTGCGTGATTCGGCAACATGACTCCACCGCTGCCAACCCGGATCGTCGAGGTTGCAGCTGCCACATGGCCAATTAGGACTGGAGTAGCTGAACAGGCAAGCCCGGCAATCGAGTGATGCTCGGCCAGCCAGTAACGCCGGTACCCCAACTTCTCAGCGTGTCGCGCGAGGTCAACAGAACGCGCAATTGCGGCGCCGGCAGACTCGCCCGCACGCATGCCAACAAGGTCCAATATCGAAACAGCTAATCCCTCGCCCATGCAGATTAGATGAACGGAGGCGGAAAGCGATGCGGACTTATGCATCGCGCGTGGCGCCGATATCGGCCGATCCTTTCCTGCAAGAAGAACATCTAAGTTTCGTGAAGGTTGATTATGCCCATCATTCAGACTTGCCAGCACTGCCGTACCAGGAATCGCATTCCCGCGTCTCACCTTGCGGACACCGGACGCTGTGGAGCATGCAAGGAACCGCTGCCGCCATTTCACGAGCCTATAGCGGCTGACCTTCTACTCTTCGACGAAGTGCTGCGGGATGCGCGCGTTCCGGTGCTCGTCGATTTCTGGGCGGAATGGTGTGGCCCTTGTCGCATGGCCGCGCCTGAAGTGGCTCGCACTGCCGCGGAGATGGCCGGTAAAGCTCTTGTCCTAAAAGTTGATACTGAGAAGTATCCACAGTTGTCCGCACGCTATAACGTGCGCGGCATACCGAACTTCGCTGTATTTTCGAACGGAAAACTCGTGCAACAGCAGGCTGGGTTGGTGGGCCATGAACAGATGGCAGCCTGGCTCAACACCGCTCGAAGTGGCGCTGCAAGCTGAATGTACGAATGCGAGATCGGCGTTACTCGCTTAGCTTTCAGCATCTGGTGAACGTGGTTTCGGGAGAGGTTGCCATCTGCATCGCTTCGATAGGCACTCTATGAAATACTTCCCAGTTGAAAGCCGCCAATGCGAGGATGCTGATTGTGAATACGGACACCCCCGGGATGACACGCCGAGACTTCTTGAAGAACGGCGTCGTTGCTGGTGCGTTCACCTCTCTGGAAGCATCTGCTCAAAGCGTTCCCGCCGTCACACCTCCTACGGACGATCGCGCTTTCTGGATCGAGATCGTCACCCGCGTCTCTCATCCCGTGTTGAGCGCGCTCAGCCAGCGTAAGCTCAAGTCCACGATGCCGGTCGAAACCGCCCACGGCAACGCCGGCGACCGCCAGCAGTTCACTTACCTTGAAGCACTCGGTCGATTGTTAACAGGCCTTGCACCTTGGCTTGAATCGGGTCCGACCGCAGGGCGGGAAGGGGAGCTGCGTCAGCAATACGCTCTCCTCGCGCGCCAAGCGATCCAGTCCGCTACCGATCGCGCGTCGCCTGACTATATGAACTTCAACAAGGGTCAGCAGCCCATCGTTGATGCAGCTTTTCTCTCCTTGGCCATCCTGCGTGCCCCCACGGAACTCTGGCATAAGCTCGACAGTTCCACCCAGCTCCAACTAGCTGACGCGCTGCAATCCACCCGCGTCATAGTTCCCGGCTACAGCAACTGGCTAATGTTTCCCGCGATCATCGAAACTGCGCTCGCGCTCATGGGAGTCCGATGGGAGCCCATGCGCATCGACTATGCTCTTCGCTCAGTCGACTCCTGGTACAAGGGCGACGGCGTCTACGGAGACGGTCCCTCCTTTCACTGGGATTACTACAACAGCTTTGTCATACAACCTATGCTGCTGCATGTTCTCGATGGCATCTCAAAATACTCTGCCACCTGGAATCACTATCAGCCAGCCGTCCTCGCACGGGCGCAGCGCTACGCCGCGATTCAGGAGCGGCTCATAAGCCCGGAGGGTACATTTCCCCCCATCGGCAGATCGCTCTGCTACCGATTCGGAGCTTTTCAACTCCTCGCGGAAGTGGCACTACGCAAGCAGCTTCCCGACGGTATAGAACCGGAGCAAGTTCGTTGCGCACTCACCGCTGTCATGCGCCGCATGATCGAAGCGCCCGGCACCTTTGATGACAAAGGCTGGCTGCAGATCGGCTTCTATGGACATCAACCCGCCATTGCGGAACCGTATATCTCCACCGGAAGCCTCTATCTCTGTTCTGCTGCGTGGCTGCCACTGGGGCTGCCAGCTTCAGACCGTTTCTGGGCAGGCGAGGCAAAGCCCTGGACCGCCAAGAAAATCTGGAATGGAGAGAATATTACGGCTGATCACGCTCTGGATAGCTAGGTCTTACGATCGCTCATTTTCCACCATCTGACGGGCCTCGTTTCGGGAGTATTCGCTCACCGGTAGTACTGCCCGGTCTGCAAAATGAGGATCTCTATTTCATTTCGTATGACCTTTGCGAGACAACTAAGCGAGACGGGCGAAGCGACGGGATGATTCAGGGAAATCCACTCCGGTAACAATCCAGGCTGTCAGGCCACATCCGGCAGCGACCAGAAAAGAATGTAAGCGCAATGTTGGGTCAGGCAGCGGCGGAGCGCCCTTCAGGGTCATCACCGCAGCTCCAGCTATCATCGTTGCTATCGCAACCCACTGGTAAAAACGAAGTCCCCACATAACCGCCGTCTGCGGCTCGCCTCGATAGGCCTCCTCAACAAAGCGGCCAATGCCCGACATAAAAAGATAGACACCTGCGATCAAGGTTGCTGGGGGATGCAGTTGCACCCATCGAAGCAGGACTACTGCCACCACCCCGTTCCAGAGAATGGAATAGACGGGGGTGGCATGCAGAGACGTTCCGGTAAATGTTGTGAGGCGGCAAACGCGGGAACGAATGTGCGTATAGCGAATTCCCGGTACTGTAAGGGCCGGCCGGCCGTGGCAACATCCCTGCACAAGGCAGCGGAGACGCCCGACGCCCTGGAGCCACGGGGTGGCTATACAGATCGCAGCCAACGCAACCCACAGATTCACTCCACTGACTATTGCGACCGAGGCGGCAGCCAATGCCCCGAGCATGCCTCCATAAAAGCCTAACGGCCGCAGCAATGAGGGAGAGCCTTCAACCCATTGCGCCCAGAGCAAAGCGCCAAGGGTAGCTCCAAGAAAAAGACTGATTGTTAAAACTTCATGACCCGGCCCAAGATACGCATCGATGATCCAACTCCACAGGAAAACTGCGGCAGCAGCGAATCCGCCATGGTTGATGATTCTCAGAGGTCCGATTCGCCACTCCTTCCAGGAATTCGCAATTCGCTCAGCACCATGCAGAATTGCGAGCCACAGACTGTGCATATTGATTACGAGAATGTAAGCGACAATTCCCGCGGCGACATCTGCTATGGAATGCACACCGGTTGTTACGCAACTCGCGGTAACAAGCACGGCCCAGATGGCCCAGAAGTATCTCTTGCGCCGTCCGCCATCCGCCAAGGCTGACGCCGCAATGAGGGCCCACAGAACGTGAAATGACGGAAAAGATGCCGCTGCAGAATCAACTGACCTTTCCCATTGCAGGAACTCTCCAATGGGAGATGTCGGAATAAATGGACGAGGCGGAGCAACGAAGGGAAGCAGAAGATATATGGGCAAGACGAGCGCCATTGCCGTGAGACCGCGCACGGCGAACTGACGAAGCGCCCGGCCGCTTTGAACCAGCACAGGCGTGAGGCACACTACCAGATATGTACTGGCGTAGATCGCCTCCGTCCATTGGAGTACGGGCAGATGACCTTCGAAGGGCATGTAGGTCGTCACTGCACTTGCCGGTCGACCAATTTGAACCACAGCTTCGTATAAAACAACCCACGGCAGCAGGACAACAAAATACACGCGAATGCGTTCAAAGCGCGATGGCGTCGCAGATCCTCCAGCAGGAAGCCAAGGCGAAAAGAGGGAGGGTCCGAATCGTCGCTGCAAATCGGGGCGCTCGTAACCCAGCACCAGCGCAGTGCACGCCAGAGCGACTGACGGCGTCACGAGCCACAGTCCGCTGGCCGAGCCGCTTAGAATAGCAATACCAGCACAGGCAATTACAAATCCCCCATAGATAGGGTGAGGAACTATGCCATAGATTCCCGTCTCGACAAACCTTGGAGGGGGAAATGCATTCATGGGCAGCCCTCCACCGCGTAACCAGAGTGAGAGCATGCTTGTGCACATGATGGCCAGGCCTGCCAGGGCCAAGGCGGAGCCCCATATGCTCGACTGTGGTGTGGGAAGATGAACTGCATTGCTAGTCCCATAGGCCCACAATGCGAGTGAAATTGGTAGGACGCCTACGAAGAGCAATCCGTAGAGAACCTTTGCCAGAAATGGTCGCTGAGCTAAATATTCCAATGGACTACCTCATGGATTACCCAGCCTGAGCTGCTGTGATTGGAGGCGCAAAAATTGCCCCGACTCCTCCATTTGTATTCCGCGATGTTGAAGAGTGAATGCGGAAATAGCTTTCTGAGTTGGGGCGCTCCAGGAAGCAATGTGTCGCCTAGTCGACCACTTCGCAATGGGAAAGAATCTGTCATGTTGAGTGCGCCGTTGGGAAGAACCACCCTGGAATCGGAAACGGAGTCGGGTCGATATTCCTGACCATTATGAAAGGCAAAGCTGGTGGAATATGGTCCTTGCCAGTCAACCCATGCGAGAGAATCATCAGGAGAGACATAGCGTCCCCATCGCAGACTTTGCATTGGGAGCTGCCACGGTGGCAAGGTGAGCGTAAGGCACTCGGCGTAGCCAAGACCTCTAAGCTCGCGGCCCTGGATGCTGAGGGTCACTTCAGATTTTGGCTGGAGGCAATTCCAGTAAACGGAACCTGATGGATCTTCAAAGACACTTCGCTGTACCGGGGTGGCCGCGGATTTCCATTTGCCCGATATGCCAAGCCTGGGAAGGTCGACACTGACTATATCGGTGTCGACAGTCGGCATTTGACCGCCTGTCATCGAAGTCCGTGAGTTGATCGATTCGTCCTGGGCCGTAAGGATGCTGCTAACGACTGCGCGAATTCGATGCCAACGCAG
Organism: uncultured Acidobacteriaceae bacterium; assembly: GCA_963849505.1. Taxonomy (GTDB): domain Bacteria; phylum Acidobacteriota; class Terriglobia; order Terriglobales; family Acidobacteriaceae; genus JANXZS01. The sequence goes on from CAWKHY010000009.1 coordinate 450,258, forward strand.
ATCGGCGCAGTAGACGATGGCTATGTCACCCGACTCAGTAACACAATCCATATACCATTTTGTCAGTGAGAACGGAGAAGGCTTCAATTGACTCTGCGCTCGGAGTTCCATTGCTCGCTCTTGCCTGACCTGAACTTTGCTGGCATCACGTTCCCGCGATTGTACGCGGTTCTGGTGTCTTGAGGCGTGGAGAAGGAGCTCCGCTCCGATAGCAGAGGTCCTTCTCCGCGACAGGTGCGCAATCCGCTCAGGGCACGCGAGTGTTGGCTCCTCAAACGGCCGGCTGAAGGGCTTTTCTATTTCATCTATTGGACGCTGCTGTCGTTGAAGGTTCCCCTTGCAGCAGCAGTCCGTTGTATGACGACCCTGCCAACAGGCGACCCTGGTAGTTCATGACCCAGCGAACAGTAACGGGCGTATCGGGCGCCTTCTGCCATGTCTTGCCGAGATCCTTACTTTCGAATACGCCAAATCCATGCTGAGTAGTAGCCAGAAGTCGTTGACTCGCCGCGTCGTAGCGCACCGCCAGAACATCATTCTTCGGCAGGCCGCCGGTTACTGGCCGCCACGTTGTGCCACCGTCGGTCGATCGCAGTGCGCCCTCGTGTGAGCCCAGCCAGATGGAAGAATCGGGCATAGAGGTGAGGCTGTATAACTCCGTCACCTGCCAGGGAAGTGTCACAGCCTTCCATGCTTTTCCGGAGTCGTGCGAAATAAACCCGCCCTTGTGACCCACAAGTGTTGCGGTGCCGTCGTCGTAACCGTTCACCTCTTTGAAGTCGCGCTCACCTTCAATGTCTTGCCTGTACCATTTGCGCCCGTGGTCCACGCTTAGGAAGAGTCCTTCGTTCGTCGCTGCATACCAGACGTTTTCTCCGATCTGGAGTGCGCGTACACGCGGCGCCGTGGCATCGGGAATGACCGGCTCGCCTGGAGCTTTTGGCTTCGCAGCAGGAGCTTTTCCTTTGCGAACGACAGGCTGTGGCGCGGGGGCCGCTGGCTGCACTTGCGGCATGGGCCCCGCGATCATGCTGGCTGCCTGCCATGAGCCGGTTGTCGAGGTCAAAAAGAAAATACCGTGGTTGGTTCCTGCGAAGAGTATTCCGTCACTCGATTGTTGCAGGCTCAGGATGTCACGCTCAACCAGTCCGCGGCTCGATTGGCGCCAGCTATTGCCGGAGTCTTCTGACACAAAAAGTCCACCCATCGCCCGGTCGTTAGCTACGCCCGCGTACAGGCGAGTTGGATTTTTCTGGTCCACTACCAGGGCACCCACTACGCGCCGGGAGAAGCCGCGGTTCGAGGGGGTGTTGTGAAGAAAGCCGTCATCACTCGCCAGCACTCCTTTGAGGTCCGTCGCGAGCAACACTCGCTCGGGATTGCGCGGGTCGATCAGCACGTCGTTCACAATCACGTCTGCAGATGAGACGAGAGTCCACTTTGCGCCGCCATCAACAGTCTTCCAAAGCCCCCCGGTGGTCCCGGCGTAGACGATGGACGGACGCACAGGATCCTGCTTCAGCACGCGGGTGCGGATAGCCGAGTGGGGCAGTCCCTGAACGCGGTGAAAGAGGTCGGCGCCGTTGTCACTCTTGTAGATCCCCGAGCATGCGCTGGCGTACACGCGGGAAGGCGTCTTGGGGTCAACAATGATGCTGAATACATCCGAATCATCCAGCATTCCATCCTTGGTGTTGTGCCAATGCACCCCCGCGTCCGTCGTCTTCCAGGCGAGGTGCCGGGTTCCCGCGTACACGATGTCCGGATTCTGAGGATCAATGGCGACCGAGACGAAGTTCTTCATCGAGGAATGGTTCTCAAGAACCTCAGGATTCTCTGGTGTGATTCTCGCCCAAGTTGCTCCGCCATCGCGGGAGCGGAACACTCCATCCAGAGCGCCGAATACGAGGGTGTTGTGATCACTGGGCGACATTGCAAAGGCGCGGATGGACTTGCCGTGCGCGCCTTCCAATGCTCGCCACGTGTGGCCGCCGTCGTCGGAACGAAAGACGTCGCCTTCCGAGTCATGAAAGAGGCCCCACCCGGCTGCGTAAATGGTGGCTGGATTTGTCGGGTCAAAGACTATGTGATCGATCACGTAGTCGTCGGCCGATCCCAGGTGGGCAAACATCTCCCATGAAGTGCCGCCGTCCTGCGACGCAAAGATCTGACCAACGCTGGTGCCCAGTAGAAGGTGGGCAGGATTGCTTGGATCATAGGCGAGGCTGCGCACATTGCCGCCCTCCGGACCGATCATCTGCCAATCGGATGCAAAGCAGGGAGTTGCCAGTAGTAACGCCACACAAAACAACAGATTCGCATGTATGCCAGAAACTTTATGCATTGCGCATAACTCCATCCGTTTAGTAATCGGTTTGCTGCATAGATGATATTTGGATTTGTTGTTTTCGTCCCCATAGAAAGCGGCAGTAAGCATGCTGCAAAAGTGCAAGGACGACAGCTGACTACTGAGGAGCATGGTTCTTACGTTGTAGAAAACAAAGCACAGCACCGCCGCGCGGTACTGCGCCGTGCCCCACAAGAAGAAGGCCGGTGAATGCCAAATGGCATTCACCGGCCGGTAGTTTGACCAGTACATTCACCTATTGCGCTGCAGGCGCCGCAGGCTTGGCCTTGTGGGACTTCTTAGGAGCAGGAGCCGTACGAGACTGTCCTTGCACCGCGCTTTCGTCAACTACTGTACCCTCATCTGACTGCCCAGAGCACATCGTACCGTCTGGCACAAAGTAGAAGCGGGTTGACTTGCCCTTGGTTCCACCTTCACGAGGCACAATGCGGCTGGCATCGGACTTCGTGGGTCCATCAGTGGTTAGGTAGTACTTCACGTTGACTGCGCGTTGCGCACCCAGCGTCTTCTCCTTAACAACTTCCTTCTCGTCTGTGTAGCCAACAATGTTCAGTTTGCCGTTAGGCTGTTGTTGCAGGCGAAGAGCAAGTTTGTCGAGGGTGTCCTTGCAGTCGTTGTCTACACGCCACGGCTTCTTGGGATTCTTCTCGAAGGTGCACTCACCCCACTCTTCGACAGAAACGCAACTGATCACCGGCGGAGGAGCCGTTACCGTGACGGCTGCGGTGCACGTGCCGGTCAGGCCACGAGCATCTGTTGCTGTCACCGTTACGTTGGCCGTACCTCCTGGATTGCCAGTAGTGTCCAAGGTAGCTGTGGTTCCACTTCCGGTAACCGCGCCACCCGTAGCGGTATACGCATAGGTGGAAATAGGCGACTTATCCGGGCTGGTCGCATCGGCTGTGATAGTTGCAGGTTCACCAGGCTTCACCGTGCTTGGATTGGCAGAGCAGGTTACCTGCGGCGGATTGTGCGGAACGTTTACGTTGAAGTTGGCTCCGCAGTTGGAGACGTTGTAATTCTTCGGCCCCTTGGGATCAGTTATCGTGGCGTTTGCAGTGTGAGTGCCTTCCGACATGCCTGCTGTATCCACGGTGACCGTTTGCGTGTCCGTCGCTGAGAGCTTCGCACCCGCGCTGGTCCATGCATAACTAAGAGCGTGCTTCGGGTTGTAGTTATTTCCGGTAGCGGTGACAGTTACGGGCTCACCCACCATCACGCTCGCGGGAGTTGCCGAGCAGGTGGCTGTGGGCGTAACCGGAGGCTTGCCACCGAAGGTGAATACTGCGCCGCCAACATAGCGATAGCTATTCTGATAAACGCTCAGGGGATTCTTGAAGTCACTCCAGAGGTAGCTCACTTCGAAGGGTCGAATTGAGACATGCTCGTTGACGATGAAGTCGAGACCGACACCTGCGTCTCCTGCCCACCCTCTGCCGGTCGGGCGTGCACCCAGCTGCACGAAGCCAAGCTCATCGAAGACATTTGGATAGACGGAGCTGCGCGCGCCGCCAAAGAGGGCTTGCCCGTAGGGCCGCATCCGGCCGAAGCGCTTGCCGATCTGCGGTCCAATCATGTAAGTAAACAAATTGCCCGAGATGGAAGCAGTAGCACCATTAGGATTGTTTACAACTCCCGGCGGTACAACTACTGTCCGGTTCTGACTGGCGTAGTCCATGAATTCCATCTTCAAGCCGAACATGTGAGTAAAGTTGTAATCGACAGAGCCGCCGCCACCGTTCAAGGTCCAATATTGGCCGAACGCATAGTTCTGGGTCTCGTAGTCGATCGCTTGAAAGTGCACGCGAGAATAGTCGACCGCAAATTCCCACTTCGGGGTCTCCTGCGACCATGCCGCGGGGCCTAGCAACATGACGGCCATTGTGATTAGTGCAGTTTTCAGCTTCATCAAATTCCTCCGTAACTCGTAATAATCCAGCAATCCTGATCACCAGCTCGGGTTTGTTCAGAATCCCAAGCGCCTCGAGGGTCCTTCCGTCTGGAAAGGCTTTACTGGGCCTTCCCAGACGGATCGGTGCTTCAATGCACAGTGAGAACCATGTGGTCGGTCGCGGAATTCCCGTTTATGTTGCCTGCGGCCGTCACCGTGGTTGTTCCAACCCCCGTGCTAGTCGCCAACCCAGTTCCGCTCATTACAGCCACCCCAACATTTGTTGAGGACCAGGTCGACTGATAGGTGAGGTCTTGAGTTGTCGCATCGCTGAAGGTTCCCGTGGCGATGAACTGTTGTGTGGTTCCCAGTGCGATACCCTGAGGGGTAAGCGTTTTGGCGAGCGTTGTTACGGCGAGTGATTTCAGGGTTGCGTCCGACACAGTCAGGAGCGAAATGCCCCATTGCGAGTCGAGGATCCCGGCAATCGTGGTTGTTCCCTTGGTGATGCCGCTTGCCCATCCCGCGGAGCCAGGAGCGCCACTGATAGTTGCAGTCGCAGGAGTAGTAGAGATCCACGTGACCGAAGAGGTGACATCCTGCTTCGTTCCGTCTGCAAGCGTCGCGACGGCGTCAAACGGTATCGCGGATCCTTGCGCGACGCTGGCAGGCCCGGGCGTAACAGCAATCGACGTCAGGTTCTGCACGGCGAGTACAGCCGTCTTGGAGACCGCGCCAAACTGCACCTTAAGCGTAGCTGATCCCGCCGCGACCCCGGTCACCACTCCCGTCTTGTCGACGGTAGCAATGGAGCCGTCGTTCGGCGTAATGCTCCACGTTGAGGCCAGGTTGATTGGTTGAGTCGTTCCGTCACTGAACGTGCCAACCGCTTTGAACCACAGGGTTGAGCCGATCGCAACACCAGTTGAAGCCGGCAGGGTTGTGGCGGTCGTTCCGCCAGCGATGGTCGGGAGCAGCGCGATCGAGGTCAGCGTGGCCGAACTTACGTTCAGCGGAGCTGCGCCCGTCACACTATTCAAGGAAGCTTGAATAGACGTAGCGCCCTCGGCCACTCCATGGGCGAGTCCTGGGACTACTACCCCGGGGTTGTTGTCCAAAGGAGCTACGTGGACGTTGTTGTCCACAGTAGCTACCGTGGGCGATGTACTGCTCCACGTCGCGTCCACAGTAATGTCCTGTGTCGTCTCGTCGTCGAACGTTGCCAAGGCTGTAAAGTTCAACATTGTGGACGGAGCGATGGTCTGAGTTACCGGCGAAACTGTGATGCTGGTAATGGATGCAGGGGTCACGGTCAGGGTGGCAGCACCAAATATGTTGGTTGCCGGATCCGTAGCCGTGATCTTCACTGTACCCGCGGTCAGGCCCATGGCACGGCCAGTGCTGCTAACCGTCGCGACTGTGCTGGGCGCTGGGTTCGTCGCCCAGGTCAAGCCCTTTAGCCAGCGCTCACCACCGTCGGTGTACACTCCGTACGCTACGAACTGGTGGCTGGTTCCCTTGCCAATTTTGGGAGCTGCCGGAGTTGGGCCGGGGACAATTGTCGAGGCGTCTGTCACAACAATAGCCACCAGCGCCGGTGCCGTAACCGTGAGTGTGGTTGTACCTGTAACCACGCCGGCGACCGCTGGAAAACTCGCGGTAATCGTCGTCGCGCCCTGGCTGTAAGTGGTAGCCAGCCCCAGCGGGCCGACTGTAGCGACCGGCTTGGTGGACGACGTCCACGCTACTAACTTGGTTAGATCCTGCGACGAACCGTCGCTGAAAGTGCCCGTCGCGGCGAACTGTTGCGTATTACCCGCAATCACAGATTGGCTGTCCGGCGAGATCGCTATTGATGTGAGATAGGGAATCTTTGCTTCACCACCGCATCCCGTTAGCGCAACTAGAATTGCCGTCACTGAAACCAGAAAGATCTTTTTCAAGGAACACCTCGCATTTCATGAAAGTAGGGTTGCCGCCATTCATCCATCCATAGGGCTTTGAGTGTACGGGTTAGATTGCGCGCACACATGCACGACCAATCGACCAGGACAGGGCCCGAGCAACATCTGCGTAAAAAGGGAGACCACAGGACCACAGAGAACTACGATTCAACTCAAGCTACATCTATACCGATCGTGCGGCGTGGGGAGCTCTGAAGTGGACCAGCATTGACCATCCGCTGTTTTTCTTCAGTGAAGCGCACAGAAACGGTAAGGTTGACCGCTTTCGCCAGTACGGCCATTCGGCGCACTGAACTCCTCAAATGTGTAAGAGAAACTGCTACGCGTGAGTCGCGCGACAGAATCCACCGGCCTGCACCAGATACATCATCGCTCCGCCACCTCTCGCGGAGCATGCACTCCTTTGGAACGCCGCTGTTTATGACCTTATCCATCCGTTTGCAAATGTGTGGTTAAGTGTCAAGAAATTGCTGTAAATAAATAAATCCATTTACGGGCCCGAAAAATGGAGAACTCGGATACGGTCGACATAATAAACCAAAAGCTCAGACCGCCATCAGATTTAAACAAAAATGCATTTCATCAATGCACGCTGCGCCTTGTTTTTATCTGACTGAAACTAAATGATGTATGCCGAATATGCCAACCATGGCAATTAGTAACTGCATAATGACTATTCACTCAATGAATATGATTATTCATCTCATGGATATGCGCCGACCTTGTCTTCCGTCGTGAGACACTCATGGGTGCATTCATGAGGGGATCGATGAACCGACGTAAATTCCTGAGCAGGGCAGCGGGAACGGCCGCGTCCTTTGCACTCGCAAAAAATCAGAACGCTTTCGGCTACGAAGCTACTCCGCTGCAAGGACGATTCATTACTCATGTCTCAGTCGTGCGAGTAAACCAGATCGAAGTCACCCCGACTCGGTCAATTGGGGAAGATGAAGTACCAGACAACAGTATTGCGAAAATTCGTTCGAGACGAGAGGCGTTTGAACGAGGCTGCCCCGGAGGAAAGATGACGTGGGCGATCAGTTGGCTGGCCCTGAATGACACCCGTCAGCAATATAAAGAGGCTCGGCAGCTGCTCGCGTCGTATCACGATAAGTACGGCGATGAAGTCACCTTCATTCCCGGCGGATACTTCGCGCCCATGTTTGACACACGCGAGAACAATCGCGTGACGATTCACAAAGCGCTGCAGATGGTCTCTGCCATGGTGGGCAATGGCTACCGGCCAAAGTGTCTGGTGGCCGGCTTTCTGGATGCAAAGAATCAGGACTATCTCGCCAGGGACGAGGGCATCCACGTTTGCCAGGGCCAGATCTGGAGCCAGCACGGTATCGACAACGGAGATGGCGACGGCGGGATCTGCTATCCCTATTACCCCAGCACCGAGCACTATCTCAAGCCTGCGCAAGGCAAAGCGGACTTTATCGATTCTGTATGTCTTGACGGCTGGACATGTGACTTCCTGGCTGCGCGGCGGAATGGCTTTGAGGGCGGCTTCAACAGTCGAATGGGCGTCGGGCCGATCGAGACGGTGGGAAACCTTGGTCCGGCAGTAGGCCGCAAGGAAATGATGGATACCACCGCCATGCATTTTGATACGGGGCACGCCTTGAACGGTTTCGGATGGGTGACCGGCATCTGGGAGGTGTCAGTTGGCCACGACGAAGACCTTGCGTATTGGTTGCAGGCAGTGAGGGAGAGATGGCCCGACACCAGCGTGCTGACCGAAGGCGACTTCGGCATGAAGTGGCGAGAGCATAATTCGACCAACGCGAAGCTGAACTACAGATTTGATGCAAAAGGTACGGGTGCGCCCGGTTCAGAAAAAGATCTCGAAATCAAATGGTTCATGAACAAGGAATTTCGCCTAGCCACGCTACGCAACTGGGTGGCTGGCACGCCGGCTTCGGTCATCGACTTTACGCGATATGATTTGCCCGCACAGGAACCGCAGGCGCTGCAGCGCGAGTGGAGTCTTATGAACGTGCTGAATCAGAAAGGTACGCGGCCGCAAGATAAGCCGCTGTCTCTGGCGCAGTTGTCGCCGGCAGACCAGCACCTTATCTATTCGCGGTATCCAGAGTTAAAGTAGCGAACGAGATCCCGACTCAATACTTCGTGCAGCCTTCTATTTTTCGCTACTGGGAGGCACCAGCCCCTTGAGGCGCAGGTATAGGGCCAGCGTCGCATATTGCTCGTTATCGTGCGAGACGGTTCCCCACGCCAGCCCGATGCGCGAGCGTTTCGCAGGCCCCAGTTGCTTCATCTCTGAAATATTGGCATCGGTTAGCGCGGCAAATGCCTTGTCGCACTCTGCGAAGGAAGCTTTCAGCGCGTCCACTATGGTTGCCTTGTCGGCGGTATCCGCAGGCGGCTTCGTCCAATCATTCTGATCCTTGCCATTCATCGCACCACAACTGCGAAACTGCGCTTCGGTCACATGATTTACGACCCGCGCAAATGTGCGGATGTCCGGCGTCGGCTTGAACGCATAGTCCGCTGGCGGCATTTTATCCGCCGCCTTCATTAGGTTCGGTTTGATCCGCTCATAACTTCCCTGGACTTCACCTGCTACTGTTGTCGCGCTGGCTTGTGGAGGAGCAGGCGTCTGACCAAGCGTGGTTATCGCGCATGCCAGACCAGCCAACACCATGACGGTTATCGCAGACACCATCAGCTTCATCGTTCGCACCCCATCTCGAAGATTAGCCCCCGTCGTATCTCAACGTGGCGTTGGGACTTTATTGTGACGAAGGACGTTACTTCGTAGTCGTATTCATATCCAGATAGCCTTGTGGCGAAATCCCGAACGCATCCGCAACCCGATTGAAAAATGCGAACATCGCAGTGACGTAAACAGCCTCAGCAATCTGGGGCTCTGTCCATCCGTGGCCTCGAAGTGTTTGCACGTCTTCCGGTGTCGTGCGATACGCCGCCTCTGTCACCTTCGTAACATATTCGAGCAGCGATCGCTCGGCTTCGCTCAAGCCTGCGTCGTCAAGATTGCCCTGTGCTAACGCTTGTACCGTTTTCTCTTCTGCTCCCTGAACACGCAGGAAGTAAGCATGTGAGTCCAGTCAATATGGGCAACGGTTGAGCCATGACACCCAGCTGGCAATGGCCTCTTTTGTCCGGCGATCAAGATGTCCCTCAGAGAAATGCACGGTATTGCTGAAGCTCATCACCTCGCGAAGAAAATCGGGCCGGTGGCTGAAGCATTTCAGAATGCCAGGCATTTGCTGACGCCCCGACTGCGCGCGCCATTCGTCATAGACTCGCGCCACTTCGCCAGAAGCATCAGCATCTTCAACAATCTTGATCTTGGTTTTGTCAGCGGTCATAGCGCGCTCGTAACTCCCTCTGATATTCCGCACTATAGCATGCGAGAACAAGCCGATGAGCACGTCCTCGCAACAAATGTGCGTGTCATTACTGGTCCCGCAAACACAGCCTGCACGCCAGTGCAGGCTGCTAAAGGACGATTCGATGCTCTCCCGTTCGCCGTGTAACCCGCTCCCGATCAAGGTATTCCAGTAGAGGAATCGCAAATTTACGCGACAGCCCCGTGAGCTGCTTGAACCTTGCTACATCGATCACCTGGCCATGTAGGGCTGCGATCTGAGCCTTCAGCTTTTTAAGGGCACAATGGTGCATGTAGATCTCGTCGCTATTGATCTTCACCAGCGTCTTCTCTCGCAACAGCAGCGTCATCAATCTGCGCATCTCAACGGGATCAATTCCGAGCCTGAGCGCAGTCTCTTCAGACGTCGCGGGCGAAAGGCCGCCAGATTCGTAGCTGGCAGCAATCGCGGCTAGCAGTTGTCGATCTCTGTCGAGCAGCCCGTGATCGAATTGAAAAGGAAAAGCAAATTCTCCATTGAGTCGCAGTTTTTCTTCCCGAGATAGCTTGTCCACGATGAAGTCGCACATCGCGATGCTGAGACGGCATTGGCTTCTTAACTCCGATCGCTTGAGCCCGGCCGATCCTCCGGCTTGCACGCGGTCTGAGACCGTCTTCATTACGACCGCGCGGGCGGTTTCAATTGCATCTCGCGACGCAAACAAATCATCCGAGACTCGAGTCAGTCGTCCGTCCTGCAGCGCGGGCTCCAATAATGTCGCGAGTCTCTCGGGTCGAATTCCCATCTCGCTAACCAGTTGGCTCATTGGCATCCCATCCATGCCGCGTCGCGAAACGCGCAGAAGAAGCTGTTCTTCAAGGTTTGCGTTCTTCAGATTCACTAACCATGCCATGCATTTGGATTTGCGGAGTCTTGCGAGCGGATGAGCATCCAACACTCGGCCGCCACCGATCGTCATGGCGGGCGAACTTTGACGAATCACAAATCGGTCGCTGGGCAGTAACACGATTGGCCTGCTGAGGCTGAGCCGCATGAGACGTGTGCTCCCCGGCACGGCGGCCTGATATTCATAAAGCGATGCCGTGGCCATGGCTTCGGAGGTGAAGGCGTGGAAGTGCACGCTAGACCTGTGCTTCAGTTCTGGCGCTTGAGACAGAAGAGTCACCTCGACGTCGACCGTGTTGACCGAACTAATCATTGACGGCTCGACTAGCGTGTCGCCGCGGTGCAGCGCAATGGCCTCCACCCCGGTAAGGTTCAACGCAACACGTGATCCGGCCTCGGCCTGTCCCTCGGAGCGATTATGAACCTGAATTCCGCGCACTCGAACACCGCGACTTCCGGGCTCAACTGCAAGGGCTTGACCGCTCTTCAGTTCCCCAGCCATCAGTGTCCCGGTAACTACTGTTCCGAAGCCCTTCATCACGAACGCCCGGTCCAGCGGAAGCCGCGTCACGCGGTGCATATCCCTTCGCGGCACCTCCGCAGCAATTAATTCAAGCTGCTGCCGAAGCATCTCCAGTCCTTCACCGCCATGCGCACTCACCGGAATGATCGGCGCATTGGCTGCATCAAGAAATGTATGCTCGAGAAAGCGGCTTACCGACTCGCAGACTTGATCCAGCCTTGCAGCGCTTACCGCGTCAGTCTTTGTGATCACGGTAAGGCCGCGTTCAATTCCCAGCATGGTACAGATCGCCAGGTGCTCCTCAGTTTGCGGTTTGACGCCTTCCTCCGCGGAAATAACCAGCATGATTGCATCGATACCGCCCGTGCCCGCAAGCATGTTTCGTACGAAGAGAGCGTGTCCAGGAACATCGATAAAACTTAGCCTTAAAGGAAAATCGTCCGGCGTCGTAGTTTCAAGCGCAGCAAAGCCCAGATCAACCGTTATACCTCGGCGCTTTTCTTCAGGAAGTCGATCTGTGTCGGTGCCCGTTAGTGCGCGGACCAGCGCCGTCTTGCCGTGGTCAATGTGGCCGGCTGTGCCAATTACGACGGACCTGTGCGGCACAGCAACGTCAACGGTTGGTCTCGACAGGCTTCGCTTGGGATCGGTGGCCATCACTTACGTGCCAGACGTTTTCGCGCGTGGCTGGCTCACTGATAGCTGCTCCTGAATTGCAGCCAACAGTAGCGGATCAGAATCAGGATCGACGGTGCGCAGGTCCAGCAATACGCGGCCATCTACGATTCGTCCGATGACCGGCGTTTTTGCCTGGCGCAATGCAAGCGCGAGAGCGGCAGTCCTCATTTGTGAATGAGTCAGCGAAAGAGCAAAGCTACGCAAGCCCGCATTAGGCGTCGTTCCTCCTCCGATCAGGCTTGTCGCCGGAACAATCTCGACCGACAAATCAGGATTGTCAATCCCGGCCTCGATCCATTCGCATCGATGGAGTATTTCATCTGGAAGAATATTTAGCATACGCACGATAGGAATCTGGTCAGGCGCATCCGCGAGGTAATCGACCAGTGTGCCCTCAAGAGCAGCCAGTGTTAGCTTGTCCACGCGAAATGTTCTGAAGAGCGGGCTCCGCCTGATGCGCTCTATCAATTCCTTTCGGCCAATCAATATGCCGCACTGAGGTCCACCCAATAGTTTGTCGCCACTTGCGGCAACCAAATCGCAACCACGGTCTAGGCACTCGCTCAAAGTCTCTTCGCCGCTAATTCCAAATTGCTCCAACGGAAGAATTAATCCAGTGCCCTGGTCCTCAAAAACTGGCACGCCCCTTCTTCTTCCGAGCGCAATCAGGTCGTCGAGCGCAGGCCTCTCGACGAAACCCTCCATGCTGAAGTTGGATTGATGCACACGCATGATCAGTCCGGTGTTTGCCGTAAGTGCATTTTCATAATCGGCCAATCGCGTTCGGTTTGTTGTGCCCACTTCCTTCAGAACCGCGCCCGACTTCTCAAGTATTTCGGGGATGCGGAATCCACCGCCGATCTCGACGAGTTCCCCGCGCGAGATGATTACGTCCTTTTCGTCGGCTAACGCATTCAATGCGAGAAAAGTCGCAGCCGCGCAGTTATTCACAACGGTTGCTCTGTAGTCGCCGGTTATGCCGGTTGCCGTATGCCCAACCGCCCTCAGGATGAGCGCTTCGACGTGCACATCTCTACTGCTGCGTTCTCCTGAAGCGAGATCTAGTTCAAGATTGGTGTAGCCGCTGGCGATCTCCACCAGGTGCTCGATGGCTGATTTGCTGAGCGGCGCGCGCCCAAGATTCGTGTGGAGAATAACGCCGGTAGCATTGATAACACCACTCAAGGAAAACCGAGATTCGCGATTCAAGGCATTCTCAACAAGGGTGGGCAGAAGTGCGACCTGGTCTATGAGGCTTTCGCGGGTGTGAAGCCCTTTTGCAATTTCCCCTCTCAAATGATCCAAGGTGAGTCGCATCGAGTTCACAACCGCACTGCGCGGGAAGGACAGAAGAAGCAACGCAAAGCGTGGACTCAACAGAAAATCGTTTAGTGACGGTAGAAGTTTATACATCTCGTTCGAGACCGCCACATTCGAAGCTTCATTCTGGGCCACCGAAAACCTCCAAGATTCGAATGTGATCTCTTCCCTTACCGCAAAACAATTCCTGGCTTGCCCGCACGAACGCTACCTATCAGCCTCGCATCCAGGCTTGCACTTTGGAGCGATGCGAGCAGCGCCTCTGCACTCTCCGGCGCTACCGAGATGAGCAGCCCACCCGAAGTCTGAGGATCATACATCAGTGTCCGCAGTTCCTCTGAGATCTTGCTCTCGGGCACTTCTGAAACCACGCACTCTGCGAACTCCCGATTAGCTCGCAAACCGGCGGGAATAGCTCCAAGCCGAATGGCGTCCAATGCACCCTCGATCCTCGGCACTGCTTCCGCGTTAATCTCAAGGATCACGTTGCTGCCCATTGCAACCTCGCGTCCATGGCCCATGAGGCCAAAGCCGGTGATGTCCGTCATCGCATGCACGCCTCCATTCTCCGACGCTATGCCTGCAGCTACGCTGTTCAGCGTTGTCATTGAGCGTACTGCGCGGGCTACCCATTCCGGGTCTGCCTTTTCCTGCTTCAGCGCCGTGGTTATCACTCCGGTCCCGATCGGCTTGGTCAGGATCAGGGAATCTCCCGGGCGTGCGTTCGCGTTTGTATAGACGTGCTCAGGATCTACGATGCCGGTCACCGCATATCCGAATTTAATCTCCGGATCGCGTACCGTGTGTCCACCTACAACAGTACAGCCGGCCTCTGCCATCTTCGCCAAGCCGCCGCGCATGATCTGCTCCAGCACGTCCATGTCTCCGTCCTGGGGAAAACAGACCACGGCCAGCGCAGTCAGCGGGCGCCCTCCCATTGCGTACACATCACTGAGAGCATTCGTTGCTGCGATCTCTCCGAACGTGAAAGGATCATCGACCAGGGGTGTGAAAAAGTCGACTGTTTGTACGAGCGCGGCGTTCGCTCCGATCCGATAAACGCCGGCATCGTCGGATGTGTCGAAGCCCACCAGGAGATTCGGATCCGTCTGTGTGGGGAGCCTTTCCAGCACCGCCCTAAGTGAGCCCGGAGCCAACTTACTGGCGCATCCGCCCGCCTTGACTTGCTGCGTCAGTTTGATAGTTGAGGAATGCAATGATCTACCCTGTGTGCGAATATTCGCGGTCCGTCGCAGATAAGTAGTATAGATACAGAAGCCTCCATGAGGAAGGAAGTGCTTAGGCTCCGGTGATCCTCCCGGTCTTCAAAACCGGTGGTCGTCCTTAACGGGCGACGGTGTGTTCGACTCACACGCACTTCCGCCAAGCTCAGATGTAAGAGTCTGCTGATAGATGAAAGGGATTTCGTCACCTGACGAAATCCCTTTCGCACATCTTTAACGTTGTTTAGCGCATCCGTGGCGACCGCCGTCACTTGCCTAGCGCCGACTCACGCCGACGCCAGGATAATCGTATGCGGACTCATTGGGATGGGATGCGACGTTGCGACGCTGAATCCGGCTTGTCCATGCATGTGGGACAGTTCAGAGAAAGTGTATGCGTCGCCGCCCACAGTCGACGTCAGCATCGTCATGCTGAACGCCGCCGCCATTGGGGGCGAGACACGATCCTCATTCGGCACAAACTCCAGCGTAGCTGCGCATCCTCCCGGCTTCAGCGAAGCGCGCACTTTCTTCAATAATCCAATGCAGGTCTCGGCATCGAAGTGGTGCAAAAAGTTAGTCAGAAGGATCACGTCGTAGGGTCCACCGAAGTCGACATCAAAGGCGCTCCCCGGCAACATGTCATACCGCTCATGCACGCCAGCTTTACGCGCGTTCTCGAGTGCGACGCGCAATACCGGTGCCCAATCCAATCCGGTCACATGTGCCTGCGGATTCTGCTTCGCAACCTCGATGCCGAATAATCCATGTCCCGCCGCAATGTCCAACACGCGGATCGGCCCCGTCCGTCCTTCGAGCACCACGGCGCCCAGGGGGCCAGCCATCGGCGCCATCATCGGCGCCATGCTCTGCGCAAACTCCACCCAGATGGGGTTTTCAGGCTCCACTGAACCCTCGCCCGGCATCACTGTTCGTCCCTTTCGTACGACCTCGGCAAGCTGTTCATACGGCTCGCGCATCGCCGGAATCGACATGAATTGCGCAATGTCAGCCAGGCAGTGCGGCGAACTTGGATCGAGGAATGCCGCGCTCGAAGCCGTGTGCTTGTAGTGCCCATCCACTTTCTGAAGAAGCCCGGAGATCACCAGGAAGTCACACAGAATCCGAGTGCCGCGTTCCGAAGCCGATGCATGGCGAGCAATCGATGCAACGTCGCCCGGACCTTGGCCGACGGCGCGGAAGATATCCAGCTCTATCGCTGCTTTCAGCGCAAACGTACGCTGGTAAGCCTGCAGGTTCTCAAAGACAATTCCCGGTGTCAGCGGTCCGCCGGATGTGGCTTCAGGTTGCATTGATATCTCCTCTGTTGTGGGAGTTCCGCTTCGTCTCCCGTTTTTTGTTGTAACCATTCGATTAATCCGTATCGGTGGATAGGATTTACGCGCGCGTCGCTTGCACCCTATCGCTGATCATCTGTACCGCTCGTAGCGAACTGAGTGCGGCGCCCTCTTGCCAGCCAAGAATGTGGCTCACGTGGTCCCCTACAAAATAAATCGGTCCATCCGGTGCAATCAGCTGACGGTACCCAGCTCCGAGCGGCGGCGGAAAGGACTGCTCGCCCGGCCCATACGTGTCAATCCACGAGCCCTCGTTATATGGAATTCGCGCCCACCCCACATAGATCGGCTTCTCCAATTCCTTACCGTGTCCCGGATGCAGCCGCTCTATCGAGCGCCGCGACTCTGCGAACTTCTCTTGCAGCGTCAATCGGTCAAACTCCGGCGGCGACACGAATCCGTAGCCGCTTACCAGCACGCCGCGCTGAGAAAACAATCCAGCAGACGGAAACCAAATCGGGCTGCAGCCTGTGTTGAGAAACTCAAGACCGCCATAGATGTTGTAGTCCTGCTCCCAGAAGCGCCGGCTTTCCCATGCAATTTTGTAAGCACCCGCATATGTACACTCGCCGATGATCTTCTGATACGGGGCACTGAAATCATTCGGTATCTTCTTCAGGACAACCAGTGGCATGCCGCAGACGCAATAGTCCGCATCAATTGACTTCTGCTTTCCACCCTGGGTATAGCCGACGCGCACACCCGTTGCCGTCTTGCGTAACTCGGTTACAGGCGAGCCAAATTGCACCGTCGCGCCGAGCGCCTTGGCAAACGCGTAGGGAATACGGTCCATTCCGCCAACCGGCTGGAACATCGTTGCCTGCATCTCGAACTGCTCTTCAAACAAAATGCCATCCCAGAAGTTTTCATCCAGCAGCGTGTGCATGCCGATCGGCTCGCTCAACGTGCCGGTCTCATTGCCGGCTCCCGGCTGCTTGATATATCCGGCGTCTTCACTGCCGCGATACTTCCCTGCTTCATCCAGTGACCCATACATACGAAGAAAGGTCAGCATCCGCTCTCGATCTTGTGCAGAAATCTCCTGGTCCAGCGCGCCTTTGCTGACACACTTTGCGAGCAACTCGCTGACATGGCCGCGCGTGTCGTTGATGACCTGCCGCTGCACCACCGGCTTGCCATCGTTCGCCGCATCGTTTTGAAGAAAGCTCGATCGGCTGGTGTTGACCTCAACCTGCAACTCCACTCCCAGCTTGCGGCAATATCCAAGAATGGTTGAGTGGATAGACGGCAAGCGCGCAGGGCCCACGTTCTGGTAGTTCCCTGCGTCGAATATGCAGGTCTGCGAAGCCCCATCAGTGAAGTCGATCTTGTCGCCGCCGCGTACCGTCCAGTTGCGCCCACCGGGCCGCTCACGTGCCTCCAGAAGCGTGCACTGGTAGCCAAGAGCCTTCATCTCATAGGCGGCCACCAGGCCCGAAATCCCACCACCCAGAATCACCACCTTGATCCCTTTGCCTACGTTCGGAGCTACCGTTAGGGATCGCTTCGTTTCCGCGTGCGCGCCCATCAGCCCCATCGATTGCATCGTCAGGAACGCTGCACTGTAGCCCCCAGCCTGCCCCACCTTCATCAGGAAATCGCGCCGCGTAAGTCCCATCGGTCGAGCCTCTTTCAAGAAACAACTATCTGGCGCCATCTCAGCACGGCCGCGGACCAACTCTAGTTCTATTGCGGATCATCCAGTGATTTGTAGCAGTAAGTGATTCAAATAGCCTGCACGCCATCAGATCTTCAATACGGCGTTCAATCAAAATCCCCTCACCAACACCTACTTCGCTTCTGCCTCAGCAGAGGACATGCCGCCGACGATCTGCCATCCCGACGGCACCCTCATCCAGGTATGCGTAATCCGGCTCGTCTCCGCTTCGGCCTTGTCGTTCTTGTCTACCCACACTCCGGTCAGCCAATAGTGAGTGACGACAATGTTCTCTGTAGCGTGGCTGGCTGCAGGCTTAAGCACGTACGACTTGAGATGTTCGCCCTTCGATGTACTGGCCGTGATCCAGTCGGTGATGTGGTCCTTGCGCACCGGCCGCTTACTGCTGTAGGGCCATCCCACGAAATTCTCGTTCCACAACGCCCGGTAGCGCACCAGGTCAGCTGCCTTCACATACTCCCAGTAGGCGTG
The DNA here is from genome assembly GCA_963849505.1 of uncultured Acidobacteriaceae bacterium. Taxonomy (GTDB): domain Bacteria; phylum Acidobacteriota; class Terriglobia; order Terriglobales; family Acidobacteriaceae; genus JANXZS01. The sequence goes on from CAWKHY010000009.1 coordinate 467,997, forward strand.
TTCCAGCTTCCACACGGCCACTTCGTTGGCAGATTCCTGCGCAAAGGCGGCGCATGCAAGCATGGCCAGCATCGCCAGTAAGAGGACCGCCCAAATTCGCTTGACTTTGAGTTGCGCCACTATTTGAGACCGATGACCATCGAGTCGGGCCCTAGCAGATGCTCCACCCGAGCCTCTCGGAAACCCGCTTCCTTCAACCAGCCGATGCACTCCGCACCGGTGTAGTCAAAGCCACCCGGTGTTTCGATCAGCATGTTCAAGCTCATCATTAGACCGAATGCATTTTGCGAGCGGTCGTCGTCGATGATTGCGTCATACACCACCAGGCAGCCACCGGCATTCAGTGCTTCGTAAGCCTTGCGAACAAGCATTCGCTTCTCGTCCACGTTCCAGTCGTGCAAGATGTGCCCCATGGTGATCACATCCGCGTTCGGCAACGAATCGTTGAAGAAGTTGCCAGCATGGAAGCGCACTCGACCGTTGACCCCGTTGAGTGCGGAGTATTCGTCGAAGATTGGTCCAACCTCCGCCAGGTCAAAACCGATTCCTTGCAGGTGCGGATTCGCCAGCGCAATCTGCACTGCGAGGTCGCCCTGCGCTGTGCCGATATCCGCGTAGGTCTTGTAATTAGCCCACGGAAATTTTCTCGCGATCGTCATGTTTGAGCCGTGGCTTATCCCGGACATCGCCGCCAGGAATGTCTTGAGTCGCGCAGGATCGGCATACAAAGCCTCAAACGGTGATGCGGTTCCCTCTTCCTTAGCCTCGTTTTGCTGCCGCCCCGTACGGAGAGCCTCCGTCAAATGGTTCCAATGTCCGAAGAGGCGTGCGTTCGCCATCTCCAACATGCCGCCGATATAGCTCGGCTTTCGCCTGTCAAGAAAGAGATCCGTCTCGGGCGTGTTGGAATATGCCCCGCTTGACCGCCGCAAAAATCCTAGAGCCACCAGCGTGTCCAGAAAATCACGCGCCGACCGCGGGTGTAGTCCCAACCGCCCAGACAGCTTTTCGAACTCCTCCTGGCCATGCGCGAGCTCAGTAAACACTCCCATTTCAACGGCGCTCAGCAGTGTCTTCGAAGACCAGAATCCAAGTCCCACGTGCAGGATCTTTTCCGGATTCAGAGCACTCTGTTCGCTCAACGTATCAACCGACGTTCCACTCATCTCGATTCCTCTCGAAGGTCCAAAACTTGTTTACTGGAGCAACCCTGGAACTCACAGATCACGAGGGCCGCAGGAGCATCTGAACTTCATCCACGCCCAGCCCAGGTCACAGGGGTACTGCGGTTGCATGCGGCATGCGGCGATGAGCGCAACATCACCTGAGCTTCGCAGCCCCCAGGCTGGGATTTGTGAAGCGCGATTCGTTGTATTGCAGGGAACAACTGAGAACGCTGTTGAGAACCAAAGCCAGAAATGCTGCCACAACCACGCAAAAGAGAGGAGTTTGATCTTGAAATGGGAGAGCCTTTTTCGCAGCTGAAAACAGGCTTGATCCGGAAGCTGGGACGGTCGACATGTGCCCCCAAATTGACGATTTAGATCCCCTCGGAAGGTGACAAATTGTGACCTATATCACACATTGAGCGCAAGTTATTTCCGCCGACAAATTAAGCTCGCTCTCAGAGCGGCTGAGTTAGTGCCCATAGTAACTGTCGCTGCGACCCACAGTTGTTACTGAAGAGGCAGGAAAGAAACTGCTTGCCTCAAGAGCGGCTTACAGTCGACAATTCGCAGCCGCAGCGTATCGTATGAAAATTCCGATATGCGCAGGCTTGGAACTCACTCGAAAGGACATTTCAATGGCTCAATACTTGGTGCAAGTCGCATATACGCCGGAGGCATGGGCGAACCTCGTCAAGAACCCGCAGGACCGCATTGCTGTCGTGAGTAAGGCGGTCAAGAAGCTCGGCGGCAAAGTGCAGAACGGCTGGCTGTCGTTTGGCGACTACGATACAGTCGTTGTCCTCGAGATGCCTGACAACATCGGGGCCGCGGCTTTTGCCATCGCTCTCGGCGCCGGCGGCGCCTGTAAGAGCGTCAAGACCACACCACTGTTTTCCAGCGCAGACGGCCTCGCCGCCCTGAAGAAGGCCGCGACCGCGGGATATCAGCCGCCCGCGTAGTCAGACGGTGCAGTACGCCGGCGCGCGTCAGTGTACAGGCATGCGTCGGCGAAGCTGCATCCATTTCCGATTGATGAATCAATCATTGACCCGGACTACTTCCTCTTGTAAGTTCTTTCGAGATACCCGCCCGAGGAAAACTCTGTGTCCGAGACGAACGTTGCTCTCATCCAGAATACCTATGCCGCATTTGCTCGTGGCGATGGCCCGGCCGCTTTCGCAAACATGGATTCCACCATCGTCTGGAACGAGGCCGAGGGTTTTCCTTACGCAGATCGCAATCCCTACGTTGGTCCGGCCGCCATTGGAGAAGGCGTCTTCTTTCGTCTTGCGACCGAGTGGGACAACTTTCAGGCCATCCCCTCGGACTTTCTCGATGCTGGCGATACGGTCGTCGTCCTCGGCCGCTACAAGGCTACCTACAAGGCTACCGGCGCGCCTCTCGACGCTCAATTCGCCCATGTGTGGCGTTTGAAAGAGGGCAAGGCCATCAGCTTCCAGCAATACACGGATACCGCACAGGCCACCCGCGCGGTTCTAGGCTAGGGCGGCACACGCCCTTCTGCCAGGAGCAAACATCTTTCGCACCTGGCAGTCGCTCAGGCGTCCTGATCTTCCCTAGAGATTTACTTGCAATCCGAAGGTGCCTCGCACGGCAGCCACCCATTCCTCGTCGGTCTGGGCGCCCGAATCCACCCATTGCTCGTCCGTCATGGAATTGCGCCAAGCCAACAGTCCGGCGGCATCGGGACCAACCGGATGGCGCAACTGCCACGTCCCGCTCTCTACGATTTCGCGGATCTTCTCGCCAACCACATAGGGCGACACAGGGTTTTCCAGCGAAGCTCGAAACAGTTCCATCAGTCGTCGCGCCTGCGGATAGGGAGTGACCATGGGAATCTCTCCGCCCTTGCCAAAGATGGGCGTTGCAATGACTCCCGGTTCAACAATAGAGACGTGAATATTGAACGCCCTCACCTCTTGCGCCAGGGATTCGCTTAGCGCCTCAAGTGCAAACTTCGACGAGGAATATGCGGCCTGTGGCGCGGCCGAGAACCGGCCAGCTACTGATGAAACATTCACGATGTTTCCCGCGTTCCGCGCTCGCATGCCGGGCAGCACAGCCTGCATGCAACGCAGCGCTCCAAAGAAATTCGTCTCCATCACGCCACGGAAGACGCTCAGAGGAGTCTCCTCCACTGCCCCCATGCTCGCGATTCCGGCATTGTTCACCAGTACATCAATTCCGCCCGCCTCCTTGAGTATTGCGGCAAACGTGCTCCTCACGGATTCATCCGAATCCACATCGAGCGGCAAAAAACGGAACGCCAGCTCCTCTTTGCCTGCAATCGTGCGGAGGCCTTCGCCACCTGTTTGAGGATTGCGCATCGTGGCATAAACAGTGTGTCCGGCGCGCGCAAGCGAGACCGCAGTGGCCTCACCGATACCCGTACTTGATCCAGTGACGACAGCAGTGGCCATATCTGCTCCTTGATTGTTGAGTTCTTGTGAACCGGGTCTCGTGCAGGATTGCGATCTATGGATGCAGCGGCGCCGCGCCGGGATTCTGTTACTTCGGAGGATCGGCAAACGAGTGCTGCACAATGGTCAGCGGCGACACGTAGGCTGGCTTAACGTATTGGTTCACCAGGAATCTCTGACCGTCCTTAGTTACGTCGTACGTAAACAAGTCGGTAGAGGAGATCGGAGCACGCCCTCGCACCTGGAATAGCTCCACTGGCGTGCCGGACGAAAATGTCTCGCCCGCATCCACCGGAACCGCCATCAAAACTCCGGTCGGACCAAGATAGAAAATCTCTTTGCCATCGTGGCGCCAGCGCGGCTCGGTGCCCCCTGCTCGCGAGATCTGCCACTTTCCCGCAGCGGCGGGAAATGTAGTGACGTAGACCTCCCAGTCACCGGATTCATCCGAAGCGTAAGCTACCCACTTGCCGTCTGCCGAGATCTGCCCATTTGACTTCGCGGAACGACTCGCAAGAAAACGCGTCGGCGTACCGCCGGAAACCGGCACCAGCACCAGCTCGGAGCCTTGAGACTCCTGTTGCGTGGTCTGCATCGAGCACATTAGTTGCTTGCCGTCCGGCGTCCATGAATTCGGGATGAGATCGAAAGCGTCCGCTGCGCCGAATACTTTGGCGTCTGCGCCAGCCTTCAGCAGCATTTTTTCCGGCTCAAGACCATGCGCCTTCTTGAGCTTCACATCCAGGCCCCCGGCATTCGAACGGTACGCAATCGAGCTGCCGTCCGGCGACCACACCCCGTCCGTCTCCTCCGCAGGATCGAAGGTAAAACGCGTGTTCGTACCCTTCTTCAGATCTTCAATCCAGATATCGAGGTTGTTCTCTCGCAGGTCAGTGATGTCCACTGCCACCCGGTCTCCCTCAGGCGAGATCGCCGGATTCGCCTGCACACTCGTCTGCCCCACCTTGCCTGATTCATGGCCCGCCCTGTCAAACCATGTCAGCATGGACTGGGTTCCCATCGGATTCTTGTTGTAGATCACGGTGCCATCTGTAGCTGCGGTGAATGCAGCCCGGTAGACGGATGGTTGATAGGCAACCGTCTCCACAATCACGCGCGCATCGCCCGAGAGGGCACCCTTGGCCACATCGAGTGGTACTGCCACCAACGACTTCTTCTCATCCACGTAGAGCAGGTGGCCATCCGCATATCCTGGATTCGATCGAACCTCGATTAGCAATTTCAGGTCCTTGCCTGACAGGGAGCCCAGGTAGATGGCTGAGGCGCGGCCCTCTTCTTCCGAGCCAAACCGCGCCTTCAGAAATAAGAAGTGCTCACCATCCGGAAGAAACAGCGGCCAGCGGTGCGAATCCTGACCCACCGGCATCAACTTGCCAGTGAAGGGTTCAGCGTGGCTGCCATCCGCGTCTACTCTCCAGATAGGCCCGCCTACATCGGGCGCAAACAGGATGACGTTCTTCGCTCCCCAACTCGCGCCGCGCGCATAACTGGCCTTTGCCAATGTTCGCGGAGAGCCTCCGCCGATCGCGACCTTCTGCAGTTTGTCGTGCGCAAAAAAACCAATCTCCGCGTCATCAGGCGACCAGAATGGATAGCTGGCGCCCTCGGTTCCCGCAACCTCCGCAGCCACAGGCGTTCCCACGCGCTGCACAAACAGCATGGGTATCCCCGTCTTCTCGTCGGGCGAAACAAAGGCCAATAGCTTGCCATCCAGCGAGATTGCGGGCTGCGTCACCTCGCCCGGAACTGGAATGGAGAACTCCATCCGCACTCTCCGCACCTTTGCAGATTCTGACGGCGAGAACAGCCACGCCAGAGCCGCCGCAGCTGCCAGGAAGCCAAACGCGAGTGCCGCCCACATCCATCTTCTCGATGTTGGAGGCGCCGCCCCAACCGCGTGCGCCACACTGGTCGGCTCCGATCCCGATAAAACCCCAAGAGCAAATGACAGATCTTTTGCCGATTGAAAGCGTTGCTCCGGGCTCTTCTCAACGCAGCGCCGCACTATGCGATCGAGCGCCGGAGCAATCACGAGTTGCGTCCCCGATGTTTCCGGCAAATCATCCTTCAAAACCGCAGTCATGGTTTCCGCTGCAGTATCGCGGTGAAACGCCCGCTTGCCCGTCAGCATCTCCGACAGAACCGCGCCCAACGCAAAAATGTCCGTGCGGCCATCCACCGCCTCGCCCCGCACCTGCTCCGGAGCCATGTAGCTGGCGGTCCCCATCACCACGCCGGCCGACGTACGCAAGTGCGTCATCGTCGCGCCCTCAGCCTCCATCGGCGCCTGTGCGAGCTTCGCAAGCCCGAAATCCAAAATCTTGGCTCGGCCATCCCTCGTTACAAAAAGGTTCTCCGGCTTCAGGTCGCGATGTACGATGCCCTTCTCATGCGCGGCGGCAAGTCCCTGCGCCACCTGGACCCCGTAGTCAATCGTCTTGCGCTGTGAGAGCGCTCCACCCTCCAGCATCTCGCGAAGGCTCTGCCCATCCAACAGCTCGCACACCAGGAACGGCGAGCCATTGTGATTACCGACGTCGTAGATGGCCAGAATATTAGGATGGTTCAGAGCCGCGACTGCGCGCGTCTCCTGCTCAAATCGGCGCAGGCGATCACCGTCGCCGGCAAAGGACTCCGGCAGAATCTTGAGCGCGACGTCCCTGCCTAGCCGAGTGTCCCGGGCGCGATATACCTCGCCCATTCCGCCAGCTCCCAGCAGGGAATCGATCTCATAGGGACCAAGTTTTGTGCCAGAAGTCAGCGTCATCCGTGCGGGGATTATATTTCATTGGCGGCAAGGCTGCGCCACGGCAACGTTGGAATGCTAGCCCCACTCCGAACTCGCCAGTACAAGATGAGCCGCGAACAGGTCTTCCACCGCCAGCCCCAGCGACTTGAATATCGTGATCTCCCGATCGTTCAACCGCACCGGAAGCTCCCCGAGTTCCGCTGCGATATGGGATGCCGTCCAGAGTCCTTCGTTCATCCCCATCACCACGTCACCCGCCTCTTTCAGCGCCGCCTCGCGAGAGTCAACGATCAGGCGCGATCGTTTCACCAGCACCGGATCAAGCTCTCGCTTTGACGGCACGCAGGATCCGACTGCGATCACGTGCGCTCCGTCGCTGACCCATTCGCTCTTAACCACAGGGGTCGCAGAGGCCGTCACCGTCACCACCACATCGGCGCCTCGAACCACCGCCTCAGCACTCTCCATTGCGCTCGCTCCGGTGTCGTTGGCGAATTGCCGCAGCCGCCCCGCGTTCGGACTCCACGCCCGCACTTCGCGAAAATCTCTCACCGGCTTAAGCGCTTCGAAGTGGCTCCGCGCCTGCACTCCTGAGCCCAGAATCCCCAGTATCTGCGCATCCTCACGCGCCAGTTGCCTCGCAGAGACTGCGGAAACCGCAGCGGTCCGCGCCTCGGTAATATAGCGCCCATCGAGAAACGCATCCGGCGTGCCCGTCACAGGGTCGAGCATCACGATGACTGCCTGATGTGTGCCCAGCCCGCGTCCGGCGTTCGACGGGCACACCGTCACCAGCTTTGCGCCCAGCGCAGGAAGTGACTCTACGTACGAAGGCATCAACCCAAAGAGCGCCTGCTCCGCACCAAACGCCAGCACTGTGCGTACCGGTTGCCGCACGCGTCCAGCAGAGAATTCAATCAACGCCCGCTGCATCGCCTCGATCAACTCAGGCATGTGCAGCCGCGCGCGTACCGCTTCCTCGTCAAAAAATCGCAGAGTATTCAAGTGACTCCTAGTTGTACGGCAGGTAGCCCAACATCTCGTTTTTGAGAGTACCCCATCCCTCAACATGCAGCTCGCGTGAGCGAGGATCGAGGTCGGGACAACCTGCCCCTTCGAGCGCGAATCACCAGCTCGCCCTGGCCGATGTTCATCAACCTTGATCGTGGCGCTTCAATCGCGAAGCGTTGCTGAGTCTTATGCTTAACTTTCAGGCATCCTGGTTGAGCGCCTAAATCGTGTCTTAGCGATGGTGCACGGACGTTCTCCTCGCAGAGATCCATCCTATGACTTCGCTGTTCTTCTCCGCAGCGTCTGCGGAAAATCCCTTCTCAACCAACGCCCCCGTGGGGCAAGCCTGGATACATTTGCCGCAACCCGTGCAGTTTTGGGCGTGCCCCCAATCGTCTGCCATATCGCTCACCAACCGTGAAGATATGCCGCGGGCGGATACTTCCCAAACATGAGCGCCCTCCAGCTCAGCGCAGGCACGAACACAGCGTGTGCAGAGAATGCAGCGGTTGTGATCGATCACGTAGCGCGGATGACTCATGTCGACATGAAGACGTGGATTGTTATACGGATAGCGAACGTGCGTGATTTCCAGCGATTGTGCGAGCGCCTGGAGCTCGCATCGGCCGTTCGATTGGCAGACCGAGCAGATATGGTCGCGTTCAATCAGAAGCAATTCGACAGCCATCCTGCGATATTCCTCGAGCTTGGGCGATGTTGTCCTGATTGACATTCCATCTTGGACTGGCGTCGTACATGCGGGCAGCAGCCGATCGGTCCCCGCAAGCTCCACCATGCATACCCGGCATGCGCCTGTCGCGCTCAGGCCCTTCAGGTAGCAAAGCGTCGGAATGTGTATTCCGTGATCGCGAGCGGCCTCAAGGACAGTCTGACCTTCGCGTGCTGTAATCAGCTCTCCATCAAATCTTGCCGAGATGGTTTCCAAGGCTGCTCCTTTCACTTCACTTTTCGGCAACGACGGCGCGCAGATCGCAGCGTAAACAGCGGCGGCTCTCTTCCAACGCCTCCGCGGAAGTAAGCGTATGCACTACCTCGTTCTGTGTTTGAATCCGCGAGGCGACTGGCGCGTTTATGCCCATGTGACGTTTGCTCAGGCTCGGCTCACCGGGGGTGCTACGACCGTATTCCATCTGCGGGAAAATTCGCTCCCACCGTGTGTCGCCCATCAGACGCTCATCGATTTTTCGAGCAGCCTGTTTGCCTCCGCTCATTGCATTCGAGACATTTGAGGCGCCAGTGATCACATCGCCTCCGGCGTAGAAGCCCGATCGGCTGGTTTCCAGCGTAAATCGGTCGACCTTGATCGTGCCTTGTTCCTTCAACTCAAGACCGGAGGCCCGGCAGAAATCAAGATCAAAAGTCTCCCCAACGGCCAGGATCACTGTGTCGCATTCAAAGCGCTTGACTTCATCCGTAGGGATCGGGCGCCGCCTTCCTGAGTTGTCGTAAGCGCCCAAACGGGTCTTTACCACCTCAATCGCCTTCACTCGACCTTTTGCATCGCCAAGGATACGGTGTGGCGCGGCGAGGAACACTAATCGCACGCCCTCTTCCTCAGCAGCCTGGATTTCTTCATCGATCGCGGGCATGTCTCTGCGCTCACGTCGATAAAGAATCGTCACTTCTGCGCCTGCCCGCCTGGCGGTTCGCGCCGAGTCGATTGCCGCGTTGCCTCCACCGATGATGGCTACACGCGAGCCCAGCGCCAATCGCTCACTCTTCGCCATCGATTCAAGGAAAGGAAGAGCAGGATAAACGCCGGTCAATTCTGTGCCGGGCAGATAGAGCCACGATTCTTTCCACGTTCCGATGGAAAGAAACGTCGCGTCGAACTGGCTCGCCAGATCATTGAGTGAGAGATCGATCCCCACCCTGGTGTTAAAGGTCATCTTCACTCCGACGCGTTCGATTAACTCAAGCTCACGATGGAGAACGGATTTCGGCAGACGATATTCCGGGATCGCGAAACGCAGCATACCGCCAGCCTCGCCGCGCTCTTCGAAGATAGTCACGTCATGTCCCAACATGGCCAGATAGAATGCAGCCGTCAATCCTGTCGGCCCTGCCCCAGCTACGGCGATCTTTCGCCCAGAAGCCGCTAATTTGTGCGTCAAAATACGTTCGACCATTGGCTCGAAGAGGTCCGATGAATACACCGCGTCTGCGATGTATCGATGCACCTCACGCATATTCACTACTTCGTCGAATGACTGACGCCTGCATCGGTTATCACATGGATGCTGGCAAACGCGTCCAGTGGAAGCGGGCAGCGGATTGTCCATCAGCACCGATTCAAATGCGTCCTCAAGGCGGCCTTCCTGAAACAACTCAAGAAAGCGCGGGATGTTCATCCGGAGAGGACAGCTGTTCTCGCAGGGGGATACCGCAAGCTCCTGGCACACCCCTGCCCTGCATCGTCCTGCCAGGATGTGGTCCTGGTATTCGTCGCGGAAGTGCCGCAGGGTCGTCAGGACCGGATTCGGAGCCGACTGTCCAAGACCACAGAGTGAGCATGCTCGAATCATCCTCGCAAGCTCATCGAGTGTCTCGAGATGCTCCTTGGTCCCTCGCCCGTCGGTAATTGCGTTCAGTATCCTTAGTGCCTTGTCGAGCCCAACTCTGCAGGGCACGCACTTTCCGCATGATTCGGAGTGTGTAAATTCAATGAAGTATCGCGCGACATCGACCATGCAGTTGTCTTCATCCATCACGACCATTCCGCCTGAGCCCATGATCGAACCGATCTGCGCCAGGCTTTCATAATCGACAGGCGTGTCAAACATCTCTGCCGGAATGCAGCCTCCGGATGGTCCACCCGTTTGAACTGCGAGTACGCGACGCCCATTCGCCGCGCCTTCTCCAATGTCGTAAATAAACGTTTTTAGCGGTGTGCCGAGTGGCATTTCCACGAGTCCGGTGTTTTGCACCTTTCCGACAAGGGAAAACACTTTTGTGCCCGGGCTTTTCTGGCTTCCGGTTTCGGCAAACCAGCCAGGCCCCCGACTGACGATGGGCGCAATATTGCACCACGTTTCGACGTTATTGATGTCTGTTGGCATGCCCCACAGCCCATGCTGTGCCGGAAACGGCGGACGTGGGCGTGGCCTGCCGGCGCATCCTTCCAGCGAGGCGATCAGAGCGGTTTCCTCTCCGCAGACAAATGCACCCGCCCCTTGCACCAGTTGGATGTCGAAGGCGAACGCCCGATGGAGAATGTCGTTTCCCAACAGCCCATACTCACGGGCTTGTTCAATTGCGCGACTCAGCCGACGCACCGCGAGCGGATATTCCGCGCGGATGTAGACAATCCCTCGCGTGGCACCGGTGGCATACGCACCGATGATCATGCCCTCCAGAACAGAATGAGGATCGCTCTCGATCTCATTCCGGTTCATATAGGCTCCTGGATCCCCCTCATCAGCATTGCAGATAACGTACTTCTCATCTGCCTTTGCCTTGGCGAGGAAGTCCCACTTGTTGCCCGTAAGAAATCCGGCGCCGCCACGTCCCCGCAACCGGGAAGCCCTGATTTGATCAATCACTGATTCAGGACGCCCATCGATGAGAACCTTGTAAAGCGATTGATATCCCCCGACCGCGATATATTCCTCGATGTCTTCAGGATTGATCAGCCCCGCATTCCTCAGCACAATCTTCTTCTGGCCGTTGAAAAATGGAATCGAGTTCCACACAGGAATTTCGGGATAACCCTGGCCAAACTTGAATTGGGCAGTAATGTGATCCCACTCTTCCAGCTTGCACAAAATAAGATCGGGCGGCATTACCTTTGTGGAAATAGCTTCGAGGATGCGCTCTGCGTCGTTTGGCCGTACGCGACGCAGAATCACGAGCGGCCCACCGGGAATTCGAAGGCCTACTAGGGGCTCCTGAAAGCAGGCTCCGAAGCATCCCACTCCCGCTAGTAGTACGTCCTGACCACTTCGTTCGATGGCTTCGTTTAGGGCGTGGAAGACTTCTTCGGCTCCATTGCCGCGTCCACATGTTCCCATCCCCACAGTGATTCGTGGAATGGAAGACAGGAGTTTGGCGACACCGGCCTCGCGTGCAGCATTAAAGGTCCCTATATCCTCGATGCGCGGTTTCATTTCTTCCTCGGGCTCAACACGTTGATTTCACGCTGGAGCGTGCGCTCGTTCACATGACTCAGAATGTGGTGATTCACCTCAACAACGGGCGCCAGTGCGCATTGCCCGAAACAAGCTACCGTTCTCACCGTGAATCGATGATCCTTCGTCGTCAGCGACAATTTGTCGGCATCGCTGGAATCGTCGGTGTTCCTCGGGTGCAGGCCGAGATCGAGGCAGAGCTTGGCCAGCAAATCTCTCGAACCGCGCGTGTGGCAGGCGGTGCCCCGACATACGCAAACCACGTTGTCACCTTGCGGTTCCAGATTGAAGAGTGCGTAGAAAGTGGCAACACTGTAGATCGTTGCGGAAGGAATGCCGGTTTTGGCGGCAATATAGCGGAGGGTCTCCAGCGACAGGTACTTATGAGGATTTGCGGCTTGCACATCTTCAAGAATTCCTAGTAGGGCGCCCGCGCCGTCGCCGTGCTCGGCAATTGCCTTGTCAACCAGCAGCTTCCCGTTTGAGTCCAGCGCCTCTACTTTCTCTTCCGGCATTCGACCCTCCCCCGGGTGTCACCAACGTCGTTGATCGTCGGGTTTCCGGCTGTACTCGGACGAGGTAGGAAGGGAAAGATGTGGCGTGACAGAGCACGTTCCAACGGGGCACGCCCGGCAGACTTTAGACTCCTGCACCGGAACTCCCGAGATCATCCGCCGGAACTCTGATCTGGCAAGCAAAGCTTTGGATGTGCCTTCGATCACATCGCGCTGTGATTAGGTTCGGAGCAGACAATTGCCCCACCGGTACAACTCCGCGCTCACGAGAAAGTACCGAGTTGTTAGCAGAATCTAGACCAGGAAGTTAAGCAGTTGAGCGAAGAAAGGACTGCTCAACGGTGAAATGCAAGCAGTGCTCTTCACTCACCCCTGTGCAGTTCGACAGAGACAAGAGTCTCCGGCCGGTTGTCGGGATGCCCTGTAACTTTTGCCGAATTCCCTGCAACTGATCCCTTCAAAAAGTATGTGACCGGGTGTGTGAGATCGGTAGGTAATAGTGAGCCCGCATCAGGACTCACGCGAACGTTCGCATACACCTGAGGACCGTCTTGCTGGTAGGAGCCGGAGTACGTGTGCGAGGGATCGCCACCTTCGATCTGACCGCTGTGCAGCACGACCACACCGTCTCCGATCACTTCCTTAGACGTGAAATGCGCATACCAGATGCCTTCCATTTTCACTGCCTCCTCGCATGAAGAGTGCGAATCTGGCCCATCAGCATACTCCAGGTTCAGAAACTCGCACCAGCCCAGAAATGATTTCGCGTATGTCCGGCATGCATAACGGCATTCCCTCAATCACTTGACACACGCAGCTGTGATCTAGCTCACATACAGTCGAATAGTGCCCGTATCAACACTGAACCCTACCAACTTCTAGAGATCGCATCGCGAGACTTTGCGGCGGCTTCAAGAGAGAGCTGGCTTAATGAGTACTTTCAAGGATGCAGGACATCTTTTCCGATTTGCCGGCTTATTCGTAATCGGCACCCTGACTTTTCTGGGCATTCGTGGCCTCTTTGTGCCGAAAAGCTTTGGAGAGTACGGACACTATCGGGGCAATGCAATAGCTGAAGTCGCCGCTCGTCCGATCCACTACGCAGGGCACCAGGCCTGCGAGACATGTCACACCGATGTGGTGGATAAGAAGAAGGATGGCAAGCATGCGCATGTCAATTGTGAGGCGTGTCACGGCCCTCTTGCGAAACATGCCGACGACCCGTCTGTCGAGCCCACCAAGCTAGATACCGCGGTGTTATGTCTCCGGTGTCATGCAGCGAGCGCCGCCAAGCCGACGGGCTTTCCGCAGGTCGCGGAGGACCACTCCGGTGGGTTGCCCTGTGAGACATGTCACCAGCCGCATAGTCCGGCTATCGTCGCGGGAGGTGCCAAATGAACCTTAGTCGGCGTCACTTTTTGATCCTGTTGCCGGCTGCAGCAGTCGCCTGGGAGTCCGTACTTGCCGGGAGCCCAGAAGCTGCCCCTAACTACAAAATGTCCGAACACTGGTGGGGAATGCTCATCGATATTCCCAAGTGCATAGGCTGTGGTAACTGCGTTCGAGCCTGCCAAGCCGAGAACGATGTGCCGGATGGATATTTCCGCACGTGGGTGGAACGCTACCACGTGTCGGACGAAAACCTTTCAAATCCTGAAGTGATCTCGCCGGATGGAGGAAAGGAAGGATTTCCTTCAGCGAAAGAGGACGAAGGCAAGTATTTCTTTGTACCCAAGCTTTGCAACCATTGCGCGGATTCGCCATGCACCCAGGTCTGCCCCGTGGGTGCCACCTTTGTCAGTCCGGACGGCGTCGTGTTGGTAGACCAGACTTACTGCATGGGGTGCGCCTACTGCGTGCAGGCTTGTCCTTACGGATGCCGCTACATTCATCCACAGAAAAAAGTCGTGGACAAATGTACGCTCTGCTACCACCGGATTACCAAGGGGCTCACTACCGCATGTTGCGAAGCCTGTCCCACTGGCGCGCGTCAATTGGCAGACTTGAAGAATCCCAAAGACCCGATTCATGCATTTCTGAAGACGCATAGCGTGCAGGTTCTTAAGCCACAGATGGCCACGGGTGCGAAGGCCTTTTACTACGATTTGGATGGTTCGGTGCGATAGGAACTGTGAGCTGTTGGGTGAAATAAGGAGATTGGGGAACGATATGCCCGGTGTTGAAGGCTTCATGTATCCGAACGAAACGGCACTTCATTGGAGTGTGCTGATCGTCCTGTACCCATTCATCACTGGGCTGGTGGCTGGCGCATTTATCCTGGCGTCTCTTGAGCGAGTATTTCGCGTAGAAGACGTGAAGCCCACATATCGGCTTGCATTGCTCACGGCGCTATCCTTCTTGCTGGTTGCGCCTCTGCCGTTGCAGTTGCATCTTGGACACCCGGAACGGTCGTACGAGATGTACTTCACTCCCCACAGTTCTTCGGCCATGGCCATGTTTGGGTTCGTGTATCTCTGGTACCTTATGGCTGTCCTGGTAACAGAAATCTGGTTGGATTATCGGCGCGACATCGTCTTGATGTCTGAATCATCAAAGGGCTTGAAGCACTGGATGTATTGGTTGATGACGCTCGGCTCCAACAACGTCAGCCAGCGCTCACTGGCGATCGACGATCGAGTAGGCTGGATTATCACCTTGGTAGGCATTCCTTCCGCGTTCCTGTTACATGGCTACGTCGGGTTCATCTTTGGCTCTATCAAGGCGAATCCGTGGTGGTCGTCGCCGCTCATGCCCGTGGTGTTCATCTTCTCGGCCATGGTGTCAGGAATTGCTGCGGTGATGTTGCTATATATGCTTGCGATGCGGCTCCGCCGGGAAGAGATCGACATGCACTGCGTGGACACTATAGCGCGCTACCTCTTCTACATATTTATCGTTGCCTTTGGGCTGGAAATGCTGGACCTGATCCACCGAATCTACGAGGCAGATGAGTCTTTTCGGAGCCTCAATTTCATGGTCCACACCAAACTCTACTTTTCCCACATCGTCATCCAGATTTTTATGGGAACGTTGACCCCAATTCTGTTGCTCGCATTGACGCAGGTTTGGAAGCTCTCCGCAATCGCACGCAAACGTATCTACACGATTGCCGGATGCCTCACCTTGATGGGCATATTCGCAATGCGCTGGAACGTTGTGATTGGGGGACAGTTGTTCTCAAAGAGTTTTCTCGGCTACACGACTTACAAAATGGGCCTCGTATCGCGGGAGGGACTGCTTGTGGCAATTGCGCTGACCATCCTCCCGTTGGTTATTTTGTGGGTGCTGGTGAAGGTCCTGCCTCCCTGGCCCGAGAGGGACCAGGAACGGAGTGCCGCAATCACGCCCTTGACCTAGACGCAACAATTCTTCGTCGTGTGTCCATTAGCCCGGGTGTGAATATGGACTTCGTCCCAGACGATCTAACTCGACTTAATGCGCGCCTCGAGACCCTGGAGCGTCGCGTTTATGTTCTCGAACACCCTTCAGAAGAAGCCGCGCTATTGCCTGAGCAGGCCGCGATTCCATCAGGGACAACGCTGGCTACCAAGCAGCCTCAATTCCCGCAAGCAGGCGGGATGTTCTCAGAACTAGGCAAGGCCATGCTCGGAATTGCGGGGGCCTATGTACTTCGAGCCCTGGCGGAATCAGGCTCGCTGCCGAAGTTAGCCGTAGTGGTTATTGCAATCGCCTATGCAGGAATGTGGCTGATATGGGCTGCACGTCAGCCTGCAGAGGCATGGTTTGCGCGTACGACGTTTGCCGCCACATCCGCATTGATCCTCGCCCCCATGCTCTGGGAACTCACGCTGCGATTTAACGTGTTGCCGGCCTCCGCCACGGCTACAGTCTTGGCCGCATACGTGATGGGAGCCTCCTTCCTCGCCCGCAAGCACAACCTCACATCCTTATTCTGGATAGCCAACGTTACCGCGCTTCTCGACATCTCTAGCGCTGCTGCTGGCTACGCACAATATGGTTCCCTTCATTTGGGCGCTATTGATGATGGCCCTGATCGTGGAGGTTTTTGCTGCTCGCGGGCTCAAGCTGGGAGTGAAGCCGCTGGTGGCATTCGCGGCCGATCTTGCAATATGTGCGTTGATCTACATCTACTACGATCCGACAAACGTGCCCCAAGGTTACAGCGCCTTTGCCCCAGCTTTACTTCTCGCGCCGGCCATTGTCCTTTTGCTGATTTATGCAGGCAGCGATGCTTTCCAGACCTCCATCCTTCATAGACCAATCTCAGTTTTGGATACGGGTCAGGCTGTCATCGCGTTCCTCCTCGCTGCCCTGAGCGTGCTTCGTTTTGGCTCAAGCATCGGCGGAGCTGTATTAGGCGCGTTCTGCCTCTTCTTCGCGGCTGCAGGTTATACGGCCGTCTTCATTTACTTTGACCGCTCTCCTGAACAGCGCAACTATCATGTGTACGCAACCGGCAGTGCTGCCCTTCTTCTGGCCGGGAGCTACCTGATTCTCCCGTCACCATGGCTGGCGTTGTGCCTGGTGTTCATTGCCATCCTGGCCACTCTTGTCGGAGTTCGGACGCTTCACCTGACTCTCGAGTTCCACGGACTTATCTACCTGGCGGCGGCGGCTCTCACATCGGGAATGCTCGATTATGTATATCGCGCCTTGGTCGGCAGCTTTCCGGCTGCGCCCTCGTGGATCGTTTGCGTGGTCGTGGCTGCCGCGATTCTCAGCTATGCGATCGCCGATCGATATCCGGGAGACGAGTGGAGGCAAAGAATTGTTCATGTCGTGGCAGCGACGCTTGCGGTCAGTGGAACTTCGGCACTATTGATATTTGCGTTGATGCGTAGCTCGGAATCGCTGACCACCACCGGCCCGCATCTGATCGCCTTCATCCGCACTCTGATAACCTGCGCGGTAGCCCTCACACTTGCATATTGTGGTTCTCGATGGCACCGGAAGGAACTTGTATGGATTGCCTACGCGACGCTCGTCTTTGTTTCGGCAAAGCTGTTGTTTGAAGATCTGCGTCACGGCCATCTAGGATTTATCGCTGCGTCTATCTTTCTCTTTGCAGTGACCTTGATTTTGGTCCCTCGCCTCGTTCGTCCGGTACAGCGAGGCTAGCCGCAGCGGCAACGCGGATTCCAAGCGTGTTTTGGTTCCACGGCGTATCGCAATTTAGCCCGGCCAGGATCGATGTAAGTTGTTGATTTTATTGGTCGGGGAGAGAGGATTTGAACCTCCGACCCCCTGGTCCCGAACCAGGTGCTCTACCAGGCTGAGCCACTCCCCGAACCTTGTGGTTGGAAACCCGAAGCAGAGGCGTCCTGGTAGAGGCCTCATCTGTGCTTGCGAGCTACATCTGAGTGTACCAGAAAGCCGCTCTACTCCAGAGCCCGGAAAGCTCACTTCCCCATGTGGCCCGCGCCTCAGTCTCGGCGATAGAATCTCGCCATGACCTCGCGCGAACAACTCCAGCTCGACGGACTGCGTGTCCTGGACGGCGCCATGGCGACGGAGTTGGAAGCACGCGGCCACAACCTCTCCAGCGGAATCTGGTCGGCGCGAGTTTTGCAGGACTCGCCAGAAACCGTAGAAGCAGTCCATCGCGACTACCTCGAGGCCGGTGCCGACTGTCTGCTCACCGCCAGCTACCAAGTTTCCGCCGAAGGATATGCCGAACTCGGCCTGCCGCCACAGGCTGCAGAAACCGCGCTCCGCCGATCCGTTGCGCTAGCCGAGGCCGCTCGCGCCGACTACGCCCGCCACTCGCCCCGACATATATGGATAGCCGCTTCACTCGGCCCCTATGGCGGCATCCTGCACAATGGTGCCGAGTACCACGGCAACTACAAAATCGCGTTCGATGATCTCGTCGAGTTCCATGACCAGCCGCATCACCGTTCTCGCCGAGACCAACGCCGATCTGCTCGCTTTCGAAACCATCCCCTCGCTTGACGAGGCGGGCGCAATCCTCATCGCTCTGGAGAGGCACCCCGATATCGCCGCATGGATCAGCTTCACCTGTCGCGACGAGGCCCACGTCGCCCACGGCGAGCTGCTCCGCCAGTGCGGCCAGCTCGTCGATGGCCATCCGCAAATCGTCGCAGTGGGCATCAACTGCACAGCACCCGGGCTGATTCTGCCCCTGCTCCATAACTTACGGCCGGCCACCAACAAGCCCATCGTGGTTTACCCAAACTCCGGCGAAGCATGGGACAGCGCCCAACGATGCTGGCTCGGCGCCTCCGACCCTGCGGAATGGGCAGCCCTCGCCCACACCTGGCAGCAGGCCGGGGCACAGGCCATCGGGGGATGCTGCCGAACCGGCCCCGAGCATATCCGCCTCATTCGCGAGGCGATGCACGCGCCTTCCGGCTGACCCGCCAATTCCTGCCGACTCTTAACGCGCACGAGCCCCAGCAGCCATGCGACAATAATCCTTTAACAACCATGAAACCTGATACCTCGTCCGTGGTTCCCGAATCCACCCTGTGACCCCTGAGCTTCTTGCCCAGCACGGCATCACGCCAGAGGAGTACCAGCGAATCCTCACCGCGCTGGGTCGCACGCCAAGCCTCACTGAACTCGGCATTTACAGCGTTATGTGGAGCGAACATTGCTCCTATAAATCCTCCCGCGTTCATCTTAAGCGGCTTCCCACCAAGAGCTACCGTGTCGTCCAGGGGCCGGGCGAGAACGCCGGCATCATCGATGTAGGCGATGGCTGGGCATGCGCCTTCAAGATTGAATCCCACAATCATCCCTCCTATATCGAGCCCTTTCAGGGTGCTACCACCGGAGTAGGCGGCATTTTGCGCGACATTTTCACCATGGGAGCGCGTCCACTTGCGGTCATGGACTCACTGCGCTTCGGGCCCATCTCGCGCGAAAAGAACGACGACACTTCCGACGAACTGCTCCGCAAGAATCACTCCATTACTGAGGGTGTGGTCAGCGGCGTCGCCTCCTACGGCAACTGCTTCGGCGTGCCCAACCTGGGCGGCGAGACCAAGTTCGAGAGCTGCTACAGCGGCAATCCGCTGGTCAACGCTTTCGCCCTCGGCATGGTCCGGCGCGAAGAGATTTTCTACGGCAAGGCCAGCGGCATCGGCAATCCCGTCATTTATGTTGGAGCAAAGACGGGACGCGACGGCATCCACGGCGCCACCATGGCGAGCGAGGAATTCAAAGAAGGATCCGAGCAGAAGCGGCCCAACGTCCAGGTGGGCGATCCCTTTATGGAGAAGCTTCTGCTGGAGGCTTGCCTTGAGGCGATGCAGCACAGGCGCAGTCGTCGGTATTCAGGACATGGGCGCAGCCGGGCTCACTTGCTCCACCTGCGAAATGGGCGCACGCGGCGGCGTCGGCCTCGATGTGGAACTCGATCTCGTTCCGCAACGCGCCACCGGCATGACGGCCTACGAAATCATGCTGAGCGAGAGCCAGGAGCGCATGCTGCTGGTGGCCGAAAAAGGCCGTGAGCAGGAGATCCTCAGCATCTTTGAAAAGTGGGGACTCGATGGCGTCATCGTCGGCGAGGTTGTCGGCGAGAATCGCTTGCGCATTCGCCATCATGGCGCGATCGTCGCCGATATTCCCAACACTTCCCTCACCGACGATGCGCCTCTCTACCACCGGCCCGTCGGCACATGGAAGGCGCCCGTTCCCCTCGATCCACCCGCGGATGTAGTCGCCCAGATCAGCGCCAGTCAAGAGATCATGCCGAGACGACTGAAGATCTCTGCTCGCCTCCGCCAACATCTGCAGCAAGCGCTGGGTGCATGAGCAGTACGACTCCATGGTGCAGACCAACACCGTGCAGGGCCCGGGACACGAAGCCGGCGTCATGCGCATCAAGCAGTCCGGCACGCCGGGACATGAGCGCGCATTGGCCATGGCGCTCGATGGAAACGGACGCTGGGCGTACCTCAATCCCAAACTCGGCGCCATGCATGCCGTCGCAGAAAGCTCGCGCAAAGTGGCCTGTACGGGATCTGTGCCAGTGGCTGCTACAAATTGCCTGAACTTCGGCAATCCTGAGAAGCCCGAGATAATGGCGCAGCTTTCCGCTGCGATCGACGGCATTGCCGAGGCCTGCATTGCGCTCGGAACCCCCGTCACCGGCGGCAACGTCAGCCTCTACAACGAGACACAGCGGCGAAGGAATTTATCCCACGCCGGTGCTGGGCATCGTCGGCATTCTCGACGACGTTACTCGCTCCGTGCCCGGCGGAGTTCCAGCAAGCTGGCGACGCCGTGCTGCTCATCTCCGCTCCAGTCGCGGCTTCCGGCGATGTGCTGCGCGCGAGTTCGGGTCCTCCGAGTACGCGAAGAACATTCTCGGCGCACTTTGGGGCACGCCGCCGCAACTCGATCTCAATCATGAAGCGGCACTGCAGAAATGCCTCGTCGCCCTTGCTGAATCTGGTCTGACGCATTCAGCCGCGATATTTCCGAGGGAGGAATTGCAGTGGCCCTTGCGGAAGCATGCTTCGGCAACGACGTCGGAGCAATGATCACGCTGAAGCCATTCCGCCGGAACGATCCCGCAGCCTGCGTCCTGTTTCAAGAGAGCGCCACCCGTGTGATCGTTGACTTGCGCAACTGCGGATGTCGAAAAGGTGCGGGCCATCGTTCAGAAGTCCAGGATGCATGTCACTCCGCTCGGCGTAACCGCTGCCCGCAGACTTGATGTTCGATTGAATGGCCAGGTTGTCTCTCGGAAACAGTTGGCGGATCTCCGCCGGCCATGGGCGGATTCGCTGGAAGCCATGCTGCACGACGAAGTCCGTGAACCTGAAACAGACGACCGTGAGGAGCTGACCCAGACGATGATCGAACCCGCCAACGACCCTGTCGCCGACGAGCAAGAAGATGCGTCCGATCTGCACTTCGACAAGCTGCGCGAAGAGTGCGGAGTCGTCGCCATTCACGGTCATCCTGACGCAGCGCGCCAGGCCTACCTCGCGCTCTACGCCCTGCAGCATCGCGGACAGGAATCGGCAGGCATCGCCACCGCCGACTACACCAACCTCTCCAACATCAAAGGCATGGGCCTCGTCGCGGACATCTTCACCGAAGATGTGCTTGCCAAGCTCCCCGGCGAAATGGCCATCGGCCACACGCGATATTCCACAACGGGCGACTCGGCGCTGCTCAACGCGCAACCCATTCGCGTTGATTCCACCAAGGGCCTCATCGCCATCGCCCACAACGGCAACCTGGTGAACCTGGGAAACATTCGCGCCAAGCTTGAGCGCGAAGGCGCTTTCTTTCAGACCACCAGCGACTCTGAGATCATCGTGCAGCTCATCGCGCATTCTGCTGAAAACACGCTCGTCGATGCCATCGCCGACTCGCTTGCGGCAAATCGACGGAGCCTTCTCCATCGTCATGATGACGCGCGACCGCGTCTTTGCTGCTCGCGACCCACATGGTTTCCGCCCGCTCTCCATGGGACGCATCACCAATGCCGACGGGCCAGACACCATCGTCTTCGCATCTGAGACATGTGCGCTGGATCTTCTGCGCGCCCGTTACGAGCGCGACGTCAAACCCGGCGAACTCGTCATGGTTACGCGCGATGGCGTCACCTCGCGCCAATACTCCAGCGGCGTAAAGCAGTCGAGTTGCATCTTCGAGCATGTCTACTTCGCCCGCCCCGATAGCCGCATCTTCGGACGCTGGGTGCAGGACAGCCGCGAAGAAATGGGCCGCCAGCTTGCCCGCGAATCCCACGTGCCCGCCGATCTCGTTGTGCCCGTGCCGGACTCGGGTGTCACCGCGGCCATCGGCTATGCCGCCGAAAGCGGCATCCCGTTTCGCTTCGGCCTCATTCGCAACCACTACGTGGGCCGTACTTTTATCGAGCCCGAACAGCGCGTTCGCGACTTCGGTGTGAAGCTCAAGCTCAACCCCGTGCGCAATCTGCTCGCGGGCAAGCGCATTATCCTCGTTGACGACTCCATCATCCGCGGAACCACCAGCCGCAAGATCGTCCGCATGGTTCGTCAGGCCGGAGCGAAGGAAGTGCATCTCCGCATCAGCTGCCCGCCAACTATCTCTCCGTGCTTTTATGGGGTGGATACGCCCAGCAAGAAAGGACCTCATCGCCGCCAACAATAGCGTGGAGCAGATCCGCCAGTTCATTGAGGCCGACTCTCTCGCGTATCTCTCGCTCGACGGCCTGGAAGCACTCCTGCAACGGCGGCGAAGGCAATCAATACTGCACCGCTTGCTATACGGGCGTGTATCCCACACAATGGGTCGACGTGGAAGACATTCTCCCGGCTACCGCCAAGGTGTAGTTCACCGCGCTTCGCTCGAAATCAACTTTCCCGCCACGCAATATTGCTGCACAACCTTCCTTGCGCTCTCGGCTTCCCATACCCAATGGAGGAGTGTTAACGTGCCGACCAAAAAGAAGAGCAGCACCCGGAAGTACAGCCCCAAAGCCTCTGCCAGCGTGGAGCGCGAGATGAAGGCCATGAAGCAAGGCAAATTGAAATCCGGCAAGAGTGGGAAGAAAGTTACCAACCCCAAGCAGGCAATCGCGATTGGACTTTCGGAGGCAAGGAAGTCCGGAGCAAAGGTGCCGAAAGCTCCGGCGAAAAACGAAGCGAAGGCGAGTTGAAGCACCGATCCATCAGGACCGCTACAGTGTTACTTGCTCGGCGTGCTTCCTGATGTGGAGGATGAGCCGCTGCCGCTGGATTCTCCACCACTCGAAGATCCGCCGGACGAACTCCCCGCGGTGGGGGCCTTTGGAGTGGCGGGTCCAGCGCTGCTGTTATCCGCAGTTGACGACGATGATCCGCTATCGGAGTTCGAAGAGGCTGCAGAACTCGAGCTGGAACCAGACGCAGCCGACGCGTTCTTGGCCTTGCCCTTGTAGTCGGTCTGGTAGAAGCCGGAGCCGCTGAAGTGCACGGCTGGAGCGGAGATGAGCCGCTCTACCGGACCTTGGCATACAGGACATTCCTTCACATCCGGCGCACTGAAGGTTTGAATTTTCTCGAATTGGTGGGCGCACTGGGTGCAGCGATACTCGTAAAGCGGCAACGTGGAACTCCTGGCGAATTCAGAATTGATCTATTTCCATTGTATCGAGGGCCCGATCTAACTACGCCAAATCAGGCCCCCGATAGAAAGAAATATAAATCTACGCGTCGCCCAACCGGACAAAGCGTGCTTCCGTGATCGCATCCACCGCCAGCAACGCATCCAGCAGCGGCTGGCTCACCGGCGGATCCACCTGCACCACCGCGAGCGCGATCACCGGAGTGCAGCCGTCGCAATTCGTCGAGCGCCCCAGCGCAAAGTTCGCGATGTTGACGTTGTGCTCGCCAAGAATCGTGCCGATCCGGCCAATGACTCCGGGCACGTCGCGATTGCGCATGTAGATCAGCGTGCCTTCCAGCGGCGCTTCGATATCGATGCCGTCGCAGGAAATCAGGCGCGGATGCTTGCCATGCAGCACCGTCGCGCTTGCCTGCGACTGGCCGCTCTGTGCATGCAGCGTGATTGTCAGCACGGAACCCGCGCCGCCATTCGCCGCCTCCACTTTTTCTTCGTGTATGCGGATGCCGCGCTCTTCCGCCACCGTCGCCGCGTTGATGCGATTCACTGAATCCGAGTGCGCCAGAATGCCCTTGATAGCGCTGTTCCGGATAAGCTCCGTCTTCGCCTCGGCCAGCCGTCCTGTATACGCAATGTGAATGCTCTCCAGGCAGCCCGTGACGGACTCCCCGAGAAATTGCCCCAGCCTCTCGGCGACATTCATGTACGGCGCAAGCTGCTGGTACTCCTCGTGCGTCAGCGACGTCATGTTGACCGCGTTCTGTACCACGCCAAACTTCAGATACTCGCGAACCTGCAGCGCAATCTGGATGCCTACAGCCTCCTGCGCTTCGGCCGTCGAGCCAGCGACGTGCGGCGTCAGAATTACATTCATAAACTCCGTAAATGGCGAATCCTTGGGCGGCTCCTGCGAAAACACATCCAGCGCCGCGCCCGCCACCTGGCCGCTCTTCAGCCCTGCCAGCAGCGCCTCTTCCACAATCAGTTCGCCGCGCGCGCAATTAATAATGCGCACACCCTTCTTCATCGTCGCGATCGACTTCTCGTTCACGATGCCCGTGGTTTGCGGAGTCAGTCCCACGTGCAGAGTCAGATAATCCGCCTCGCGAAACATCTCGTCCACGGTAGCCAGGCGAATGCCGTTCTCACGCGCCACAGCCGCCGACACGTAAGGATCATGCCCCACAATCTCCATGCCGAATGCACGCGCGCGACGCGCTACTTCCAATCCAATGCGGCCCAGTCCCAGGATGCCCAGTTTCTTGCCGCGAAGCTCCGTGCCCGCGAGCGACTTCTTCTCCCACTTGCCGGCGTGCATGCTGATGTTTGCCTGCGGCAGTTTGCGCCCTAGCGCCAGCATCAGGCCAATCGTCAATTCCGCTACAGCGATCGCGTTCGCGCCCGGCGTATTCATCACGATGATGCCGCGCTTCGTTGCCGCCTCGGCGTCGATGTTGTCCACGCCAACGCCCGCGCGGCCAATCACGCGCAGCTTGGGAGCGGCCGCCATCAACTCATCATCGGCCTGCACCGCCGACCGCACTACCAACGCATCTGCATCCGCAAGTTCAGCCGCAAGGCCGTTCTTGATCTGATCGTGAGTTACTACCTCCCAGCCACTCTCCGCGGCAAATACTTCAAGCGTTGCCGGTGAAACCTTCTCCGCCAATACGATCTTCATATCGCTCCTGTGTACAAGGGGTCTGTAGCCCCAATTCGTTGGGATGATGAATGAAATGGCGGACGGGCCGAAGCCCGTCCCATTTTGTTTTCGCGTCTGCTCTTAGACCTTGGCAGTCTCGCGCTCGCGAGTCGGTGCTGAGGGCAAAAGCTGCGAGGCATACACCTTCTGCGCAGCCGCTACCGCCTTGCCAAACTCGAAGCCCGGCAGCTTCAGCGGATCAACGGCAATCTGCTCGAGCGCACCGATCAACGCAATCGTGTCCATGAAGTCGAATAAGCCAAGATGCGCGATGCGGAAAATCTGACCCTTCATCTCGCCTTGCCCATTCGTGATCACCGCACCAAAGCGGCTCTTCAACTCCTTCACGAATACGCCGGAATCCACTCCCGCTGGTGGCAGCACTGCGGTAGCCGCAGCTGCAGGAGCCGAGGGCGCAAACAACTTCAGCCCCAGCGCTTCTACCGCCGCACGCGTCATCGCCGCGCATGTCTCCGCGTTGTCAACGAGTGCAATGCGCCCCTTCTCGAGATCGCCGCCACCCTGCGCCGCAATCCAATCGAACGATGCGCCCAATGCTGCAATCAGCGCCACCGCCGGCGTATATGCCGACTCGCCCTTCTGCGCGTTCTTTCTTTCCTTGCGCAGATCGAAGTAATACCGCGGATTCAGCGAGATCTCCATCGCCTCCCACGCACGCTGGCTCACGCTCAGGTACGACAGGCCCGGCGGAATCATCACCGCCTTCTGCGATCCACCCACCAGTACGTCAATTCCCCAGCCGTCCACATCAAAGTGCGTCGTTCCCAGACCGGTGATGCCGTCTACCACCAGCAGAGCATCGCTATGCTCAGCCTTCAGCAAGTCGGCGACGGCCTTCACGTCGTGGCGTACCGCGGTCGAAGTCTCGGTCGCCTGCATGAACACGGCACGCGTCTCAATCTTCAGTGCCTTGCGAACCTCCTCCAACGAAAACGTCTCGCCATAAGGAGCCTTCACCACGTCGACAGCGCAGCCAAATGCCTTGGCCAGCGCCTCCCAGCGCTCGCCGAACTTACCAGCGGAGAGCACCAGCACGCGGTCGCCCGGCGATGTCAGGTTCGAGACCGAAGCCTCCATCGCTCCCGTGCCGGAAGCCGACAGCAGCAACACGTCGTTCTTCGTGCCAACGAAAACCTTCAGTTGCTCCAACACCCTCTGGTACAGTGTGCGGAACTCCGCGGTGCGGTGATGAATATCTGCAGCTGCCATCGCAAACTGGGCTGCAGGAAGCAGTGGCGTCGGGCCAGGCGTGAATAGGCGAGTCTTACGAATCATGTCGGGTTTCCTTTGATTTATTGTACTCAGGCCAGTTCTGAGACCGAGGTTCTATAATGGATTGTTTGGTCTGGAGAGTGCGCGTGAGCCTTGCAGAAATCGTGAAAAAGGATATGGTGGCGTCAATGAAGGCCCGCGACGCCGAGCGCACCTCCACTCTGCGCATGGTGATGACCGCTCTCAAGAATAAGGAGATCGAGAAACGCGGCGAGCTCTCCGAGGCCGAAGAACTGCAAACGCTCACCACCATGGTCAAGCAGCGCCATGAGTCCATTGAGGCCTTCACGCGGGGCGATCGCCCTCTGCTGGCAGAAAAGGAAGCCGGTGAAATCAAGGTGATCGAGGCCTACATGCCCAAGGTCGCCGGAGAAGAGCAGATCCGAGAAAACGTCACCGCAGCGATCGCGGAACTGACCGCCAGCGGCGCAAAACCTGGCCCACGCGAAATGGGCAGCGTGATGAAAGCCGTCCAGGCAAAGATTCAGTCCACCGGCCTCCGCGCCGATGGACGCCAGGTAAGCGAGATCGTCAAAGCCGAACTCGCCAAATAGCGCATCTTCGCACTACTACAAGTCTGCGCCCGTCCCTACCGCGCAACCCTCCGCGCCAATGCCCTTTTTACAACTCCTTCATTGATCCGGTTGTAGAATGGTGCCAACTTAATCAGCAATAGTCAGTTGGCAAGGTAATGCGATGTTGAACCACTCATCGCTGCAAAGATTCGTCCGTCAACAGTCCCTCTACCTCAGCATCGCTGCGGTCACCGCGGCGTTCTTTTGGGGCAACGGACAACGCATCAATCCTGCCACCATCGTGGTGTATTCCGTCTGCTTCGGCAATCTCATCACGCCGCCAATGGAACGAGTCAGGCGCATTTATTCCTCGCGCCCCTTCCCCTACAACTGGCTTATTTTCCTTGGCGTCCTGCTGCTGCTCACGCCCATCGTCTACATCATCGCCAGCGTGTTCGTGGTTTGGCTGGCTCCGCCTTCACCCCAATCTCTCTTGCATTTAATTCGCACCGGATGGAAGTTACCCTGCGTCGTCATCTTCGTCTACAGCACGCTTTCGTTCATCTACAGGGAAACAAAAGAGCGGCTGGAGAAGCGAAACACCGAATTGCAGAGATCCGTTGAGACCAGCGCCGCGCAACTGGAAATGCAGGAGCACGAAATGGAGCGCGCCCGCGAGATACAGCAGTCACTGCTCCCGCGAGATATTCCCCAGGTCCCCGGATTCGAAGTCGCCGCTGCATGGCAGCCCGCACGCATGGTGGGCGGCGACTACTTCGACGTCATCCGCCTTGGCGAGGGCCGTCTCGGCATCTGCATCGCGGATGTCTCAGGAAAAGGCGTCTCCGCAGCGTTGCTCATGGCCAATGTGCAGGCCACGGTTCGCGCCTTCGCGCGGGATTCGGAAGGCCCTGCCCGCGTCTGCAGCCGCGTCAACAGCGTGCTCTGCGGAAACATCGCTTCGGGAAAATTCGTTACTTTCTTTTACTGCGTGCTCGATGCCAATCAGCGCACGCTGCAATACTGCAATGCCGGACATCTCTCGCCGATCTGGCTTTCCGGACACTCCACTCGACTGCTGCCCGCGGGTGGCGCAGTGCTCGGCGTCTTCCCTGAATGGAAATATGAGGATGCCATCATCAACCTCACTTCGGGCGACAACCTGCTCCTCTTTACCGACGGCATCACGGAAGTCGAAGGACCGGACGGGGAGGAGTTCGGCGAAAGCAATCTCGCGTCCCTTGCCCGAGCCAACCTCGCCAGTTCCGCAACCGCATTGAACGAAGCGGTCCTCGCCCAGATTACGGAATATTGCCAGGGCCACTTTCAGGACGACGCCACTCTCCTCGTCATCGAAGCCACGTAGAGCGAAATAGTTACCAAATTTCCCTCAGGTTTTAGCAATCTGGTTACCCCTTGCCGACGGTAACTCTCAACTCGCGTCCAGTCGTGCAAACTACAGAAAATAAAGACCAACCCCGCACAAAAACGTTGCATTTCTCCTCCCACCCGGGCTATGCTCCGTCATCCATGGAGCCGAAGCGTAACCTCCCCAAACCATCGCTTCTGTTCTCAGAGGGGGACTGGCTATCCCCTTTGCGCTAGCCGCTCCAATGGGACAACAAGACTTTTTCGCAAGGACAGGAGCAACACCATGAACGTCGTAAGACCGTCTGTAGCCCTTTGTCTTCTACTCTGTGGCGTGGTCGGCGCCGCTGCTCAAGACACCCTTCCGGGACCTCCCAAGGTGCTCGTCATCCAACGGGAATGGGTCAAGCCCGGCAAGAATGGCGCTCTCCACAATAAGAGCGAAAGCGCATTTGTGCAGGCGATGATGGCTGCCAAGGAGCCGAATCACTACCTCGCGGCAACCGCGATGACCGGTCACACGCGCGCGCTCTTTTTCGTCGGCTACGACTCGTTTGCAGCCTGGGAAAAGGACAACCAGTTTGTCGATGCCAACCCCACCCTTTCGGCCGCCCTGGATAATGCGCTGGTCGCGGATGGCGACCTGCTCTCTGACTATGACGGTAGCGCCTGGGCACTGCGCGCCGACCTCAGCCTCCGCGGAGATCACCCTGACATCGCCCGCTCGCGCTACTTCGAGATCAGCCGCTACGTAGTTAAGCCGGGCCATCGCGCGGAATTCGAAGAACTCGTCAAGCTCTACGTGAAGGGATACGAA
This sequence comes from uncultured Acidobacteriaceae bacterium, assembly GCA_963849505.1. Taxonomy (GTDB): domain Bacteria; phylum Acidobacteriota; class Terriglobia; order Terriglobales; family Acidobacteriaceae; genus JANXZS01. The sequence continues at coordinate 496,804 of CAWKHY010000009.1, forward strand.
AAGGTCCCCAACGCCAACTGGATCACGTACGAAAGCGTCTACGGAGCCGACAACGGCGGCGTCTTTCTCGCCTTCTCGCCGATGAAGTCTCTGTCGGAGGTTGACGGGGAAATGGCGGATGGGGCCAAATTCGAGGCTGCCTTGAGCGACGGCGACAAAACCAAGCTGAGGGAACTGACCGCCTCGTGCATTCAGGCCACATCCACAAACCTGGTCCAATTCAGCCCGAAGATGAGCTACCCGAGCCCTGATTGGGTCAAGGCCGATCCCGCATACTGGACAGTAAAATAGCGCGGCAATAACACACCCAAAAACAAACGCGGGGCGTGACTGGAGAAATTCAATCACGCCCAGCGTGTTTTAAGCCTCAGTTCCCTACTCTCGCGTGATCTTCACAAAGACGCCTTCAGGCAGTTCACCCTCCACCAGGTGAATCACTCCGCCCTTCACAAATCCGCGGACTGGCCGCGCTGGTGGCTTGGCCACGGGGATCGGCTTCGCTACGCGAATATTGTTTGTGTGCGGCAGCTCCGCAATCGAGATTGGCGGAAATATCGGCGGACTGGCCTCGGTCGTCGCCCTGCCCATGCCGCGATCCATCGCCTGGTTCGCCAGCCGGTCTGCATGCTTGTTCTTGTCGCGCAACACATGCTGGATCTGAAATGACCTCAGCTCAAGGATGCGGCTCTTTGCCTCTTCGTAGAGCGGCCGCAACTCCGGGCTGTTCACCCGATACTGACCCTTGATCTGCTTCACCATCAGCTCGGAATCGGAGACGATCCTCAGCCTCTCATGTCCGTGAGCCAACGCATACTCCAGCGCTGCCAGCATCCCCGAGTACTCGGCATAGTTGTTCGTCTTCTTGCCGAGAAACTTGCTCAGTTCCGCCAGCACCGCACCCTTGTCGTCCTGAATGTATACCCCAAAACCTGCCGGGCCGGGATTGCCACGTGAACCCCCATCGCAGTACGCGGTGATCCACGTGCCTTGCTCCCGTTCCGCCGCCTTGGGAGCGCCAAATGTTAGCTGTTCCATAATCAAAGTCTACCGAAGGGCAACATACCAAGAAATCCCCTACGATGGAATAGCCTAATCGGAATAGCCTGTTCGTACAAATCAGCGCCACGGTGCTACATTCGGAAGCGTCATCAAACTATAAGGAATCAGCACACATGATCTCGAGAAGAAGTTTTCTTGGTGCGGTATCGGCTGTATCCGCTGCCGGACTTGTAAGCTCGCGCGGCATGGGAGGCAAATTCGCCTCGGCCTTCGCCGCCAGCGCCGCCTCGCCCGATGTGACCAAGTACGTCAAAATTGCCATCGGCACCGGAGGCCACGGACACACCTATCCCGGCGCCACCGTCCCCTTCGGCATGGTCCAGCTTAGCCCTGACACCTACAACCATGGCTGGGACTACTGCTCCGGATATCACTACTCCGACACCTCGATCATGGGCTTCAGCCACACCCATCTCAGCGGTACCGGCGCGGCCGACCTCCTCGACTTCCTCCTCATGCCCGGCACTGGCCCCGCCAAAACCGAGCCCGGCAGCCGCGAGAATCCTGAAGAAGGCTACCGCTCCCGCTTCTCCCACGCCGACGAGATTGCCGAACCCGGCTACTACTCCGTCATCCTCAAGGACTACAACATCCGCGCCGAACTCACCGCCACCGAACGCGCCGGCCTGCACAAATACACCTTCCCCAAGAGCGACTCCAGCCACTTCATCCTCGACCTCTATCACATGAACGATGGCAAGCCCGAGAACCTCCTCTGGTCCAAGGTCAACATCACCGGCACCGACACCATCACCGGCGGACGCAGCACCGGCCTCTGGGCCCATGGCCGCGAAATCTACTTCGCCATGAAGTTCTCCAAGCCCTTCGTAACCTCCGAAATTGTCTCCGAGGGCAAGACCCTCGACGCCTCCGTCCATCAGGGCGAGAGCAAGTCCCTCAAGGTCCTCGTGCATTTCCAGACCACCGAGGGCGAAGTCGTCTACGTCAAGACCGGCCTCTCCAGCGTCAGCGCGGAAGCAGCCCAGAAGAACCTCGACGCCGAAATCCCCGCGTGGGATTTCGCCAAGGTCAAGGCCGCGGCGCACGCTGCCTGGCAGCATGAACTCTCCTCCATCACCGTCCAGTCCACCAACCAGAAGCAGCTCGAAATCTTCTATACCTCGCTCTACCACACACTGGTCTCGCCCACTCTCTTCGACGATGTTGACGGCCAGTACCGCGGCATGGACGGCAAGATCCACCAGCTCCGCAGCGGGGAGCACAACTACAGCACCTTCTCCCTGTGGGACACCTATCGCGCCACCCATCCGCTCTACACCCTTGCCCAGGGCAAGCGCGTACCAGACCTCGTCAACTGCCTCATCCGCATGGCCGACGAAAGCCCCGCCGGCATGCCAGTCTGGCCGCTCCACGCCAAAGAGACTGCCTGCATGACCGGCTACCACTCCGTCGTTGTCATCGCCGAAGCCTACGCCAAGGGGTTCAAAGGTATCGACATCGACAAGGCTTATCCCGTCGTCCGCAAGCGCGCGCTCGAGGACGACTACCAGGGACTCGCCGCCTTCCGCAAGGCGGGCTACATCCCCGTAGACCGCGAGCCCGAAGCCACCAGCAAAGCCATGGACTACGCCTACGACGCCTGGGCCGCTGCTCACCTCGCTCGCGGCGCGGGAGCTACCGACGATGCCGGAGAGCTGCTCACCAGCGCAGGCTTCTACCGCAATATCTACGACCCCAAAACCACCTTCATCCGCCCCAAGCTGGCCAACGGCGAATGGGCCGAACCCTTCAGTCCCATCGAGCTAGGCCATGCCAAGGAGTGGCGCGACTACACCGAATCGAATCCCTGGGTCACCACTTTCTCAGTGCAGCACGACCCCAAGGGCCTGGCGCAATCTCCTCGGCGGCCGCGAAGCTCTCGTCACCAAGCTGGACGGCCTCTTCAATGCCCCCTCTGACCTGCCGCCTGACGCCCCGCCAGACATCGCAGGATTGGTGGGCCAGTACGCCCACGGCAATGAGCCCAGCCACCACATCGCCTATCTCTATGCCTACGTCGGCGCTCCCTACAAAACGCAGGAGCGCGTACGCATGCTGCTCGACACCATGTACCACAACGAGCCCGACGGGCTCGCCGGTAACGAGGATTGCGGCCAGATGTCGGCCTGGTACGTCATCAGCGCCCTCGGCTTCTACGCCGTTGACCCGGTCAGCACCAACTACGTCTTCGGAACCCCCCTCTTCGATCGGGCGGCCGTGCGCCTCGCAAGCGGCAACGAGTTGATCGTCGAAGCGAAGCGCAAGTCCCCTGAAGACAAGTACATCCAGTCCGTTACCTTCAATGGCAAGCCCTATACCAAGGTGTGGTTCAGCCACTTAGACATTGCTAACGGTGGAACCTTCGTCTTTACCATGGGCAGCGAGCCCAATAAGGAGTTCGGGGCAGCCGAGGGCGCAGCGCCGCCCTCCATGACGGCCTGAGCAGCATCGGGAGTTGCGCACGCATCAGAAAAATGATGCGATGCGGTTCGGCGAATTGGCCAATTGTGTGGTGGTCAACGCCGATGTATCTGTGTACTCGAGACGAAATGGACGGCCTTTGCGCGCCCTTTCTCAGTATTTTTGGCCGGTACCTGGGTCGGAAAGATCAGTCCACAGTTCTGTATTATTCGAGCAGTGTCGGCAATCGGGGGGAGGTTCTTCGGCAATGACTATTCCATCCACGAACGCGATTGAATTCCAAAGACGTTATTACGCCGAAACTGCGGATCAATATGACAACTTTCATGGTGACGATAATCTCGAGCACAATTTTGCGCTGCAACTCATGGTCTCGGCAGCGAAGTACCTGGGACTGAGATCGATATTAGACATTGGGAGCGGAACCGGCCGAGCATTAATGGAGATCAAGAGCGCCCTGCCTCACGTTACCCTGGTCGGCGTTGAGCCGTCGCCGGAACTTCGCAAAATCGGATACTCAAAGGGACTTTTGGAAGCCGAGCTCGTCGATGGAGACGCCATGCAACTACCTTTTGCTGATGGTGCTTTCGACCTGGTTTGCGAGTATGGCGCACTCCACCACATACCCGTGCCGTCCAAGGCCGTTTCGGAGATGTTGCGAGTGTCCCGCGGAGCCATCTTTATTTCAGACTCGAACAACTTCGGACAAGGCGGCGCACTGGTCCGGTTTGTGAAACAGTTTTTCAACGCCGCAGGACTTTGGCCTCTTCTGGACAAGATAAAGACTAAGGGGAAGGGCTATACGATTTCTCAAGGCGATGGCTTAGCGTATTCCTACTCAGTGTTCAATGACTATAAGCAGATTGATGCATCATGCTCGTCGGTTCATCTGTTCAATGCCTTACCTGCTGGGCCGAATTTATACCGGACCGCATCCCATGTGGCACTCCTGGGGCTGAAACAACCCGCCCAGACGTTGAGAGCAACGGTAAGTTCGAGCAAGAATTCACCTTCCTGACTCAACCAAACCTCCCATCGACTCCGCGGGAGAATGACCGCGTGCCCGGGCGGCCCGCCGCTGCAAAGCTGCTGGCCGCCCACAAAAAATCCTTTCGATATGCCCCAAACGGGTCATGCCCCACGAGCCAGCCCGGCCAGATCCCGCTAACTAATTGCTGCCCGTCTCGTCTCACCCTTGCCATTGCCGATGTTGCCGGCAATGAGACCAAGGATGGTGTGTGCGAATGCCCGCTGACGCCTTGAGGCTCCCAAATCCGTCTAACCAGTCCACCGCACAACGCTGGACACCTGCGCGAAGGGTACAATCCTCTTCAAGCATGGCCAAGGACGAGCGGGCTCGAGCAACAGAGATGGAACTGATCCGCGAGGCGCAGCAGGGTTCGCGCGCCGCCTTCGATGCTCTGGTACGTCAGTACGATGCCCAGGTGCTGCGGTTGGCTCTCCACCTTACAGGATCGGAGCACGACGCCGAGGACATCCACCAGGAAGCCTTCCTCAAGGCTTACCGCTACCTCGGGAATTTCCGTTTTGAATGCTCTTTCTATACCTGGATCTACCGCATCGTCACCAATCTCTGCCTCGACCACCTCCGCCGCCGCAAGTCCCGGCGCGAGGACCAGTCCATTCTGCTCGACAATGCAGGCGAAGAGATTGATCTGCTCAGCAACGTCTCCGATGACCGGCCCGGCGCAAATCCCGCCCGCGAATTGGACCGCAAACTCATGGCTGCCAAAATCAAGGCGGCTCTCGATACACTCACCCCGCGCGAGCGGGTAGTTTTTGAATTGAAGCACTACCAGGGTCTCAAACTAAGAACGATTGGAGACATGCTCAACACCACGGAAGAAACCGCCAAGAACACGCTCTTCCGGGCAACAAGGAAGTTAAGAACACATTTAGCGGAATTACGCTGAGGCCAAAGGAAAACATATGAAGTGCGAAGTGGCACAAGAAAAAATAGCGCTTGCCGTCTACGGCGAATTGCCAGACGAAGCCAGCCCGGAACTCGAGCGGCATCTGGCCGAATGCGAGACCTGCCGCCGCGATCACGAAGCTGTTCTGGCATTGCAGAAGGCAATGTATCTCTATCCTGTTGAGGAGCCCTCTGCCAATCTGCTGGCGCGAGCCCGCATGCGGCTGGAAGAGAGCATCGATCACCTGCCTGCCCGAAGCTGGCTGCTCCGAATCACCCAGAACCTCTTTGCCGGCGCGGGCCGACTGACTGCGGCGCCCGTTGCCGCCTCTGCCCTCCTCGTCCTCGGACTCGGAGCCGGCGGATTCGGCGGCTACGAAATCGCTTCGCGACAGAAACCGTCGGCGCCGTCGATCGCGCAGGTCCCTGCTCTGCCTGCGCCTGACGATAGCCCGCACCAGATAGCTAACGTCAGCAAGATCGTGCGGCAGCCCAACTCAGAAACCGTCGACGTCACCTACAACCGCCTCGTCCCGGCAACGATGCACGGATCGCTGGACGACGCCGCCATCCGCAACCTGCTGCTGGCCGGTACCCTCGCCTCTGACGACAACGATGTCCGCAGCAATAGCGTAAAGCTGCTGGCTGCGGAGTGCCGCGCCGGACACAAATGCTCGGGAGGCCCCATTCGCGAGGCGCTCATGATTGCTGCCCGCTATGACAAATCCCCGGTAGTTCGCAAAGAAGCGCTCGCCGGACTGGCGCCCTATATCGCCGAAGACGTGCGCGTGCGCGATGCCGTCCTCGAAGTCATCATGAAAGACGATGACCCCACCGTTCGTACCCAGGCCATTAGCGTATTGCGCCCCGTTGGCGCCGATAGCAGCGTGCGCCAGGTGTTGCATAATGTTGCTGTTCAGGATCGGAATCCTTACATCAGGAATGCATCGATGCAGGAGCTGAGCCAATTACCGGAAATTCAATGACCACTGGAAGTGATATTGCTTTCGGCAGAGATCAGATTGACTGAAAACGAAGGAGCAGTGCAATGAATACCTTTTTGAGGCTGGGTTCGATCACAATTCTTGGTTCACTCTCGTTCGCGGCGCCCGTCATCGCGCTCGCGGGAGATGGACAATATGCCTATGTCACACAGGATTCGCAGGCGTACCTCTTCCACTCGTCTCGCGGATATCTCGGCGTCGATATCAAGGACGTAGACACAGCAAGCGTGGGCACCCTGAAGCTGAAGGAAGCCAAAGGCGCCGTTGTTGTCACGGTGGATCACGACGCTCCCGCAGCCAAATCCGGAATCAAAATCAATGACGTCATCCTGGAGATGAATGGCCAGGCCATCGAAGGCATCGAGCAGCTGCGCCGTATGCTGCGCGAGACTCCCGCTGGTCGGAACGTCGCCTTCGTCATCAGCAGGGATGGCGTGCAGATGACCATCAACGTGCAGCTTGCCGATCGTGCCGTAGTTGCGCAACAGGCCTGGGACAATCTCGGCAGCGTTCCCCCGCCAAATGTTGGATTGGGCTTTAACGGCAACGGAAACGCGCCCGCCGGCTTCGGCACCTGGTTTACTGGTAAGACTGGTTCCCTGCATGTTGGAGCCGTGTTGAACCCCTTGACACCGGAGCTGGCAACCTTCTTTGGCGTGAAGACTGGAACTGGCCTCCTTGTGGCAAGCGTCGATAAGAACAGCCCGGCCGCCGGTGCAGGCCTGAAAGTGGGCGACATAGTTCTGAAAATCAATCAGGATGTCGTCGCCACGCGGGCAGATTGGGAACGAGTGATGCGCGAAAACATCGACAAGCCCGTCCAGATCACCGTTGTACGCGACAAGAAGGAACAGACCCTCACCATGCAGCCCAGCAGCACCAAGACTCCCAGGAAGGGCGATCTGGAATGGCCAGAACTGGGCGAAGCGGACAGCATGGTCGCCAGCATCGGGGATATGGAATTTGACCTCGGGGACTCTCCCATGCGGGAGGAGTTTCTCAAATCCTTTAGCCAGGGAAAGATTCGCCTCGACCCGCACATGGTGATGCCAAATATTCATCTCGACATGAAGGGCGCATTCCCCGTCATCGATATCGAGGACTTGCAGGATCTTGAGGCTCTGCCAGACCTGGTCCTGCCGGAGCCAATGGACTGATTAACTTGTTTCACGTATATAAGGCGCCCACCCCCGGGAAGGGCGCTTTTTTGTGCCTCCCGCCCGGGTGCTCCCCGTGTCATTTCAGGGCCCTGATGCTACCGTTCCCCACACACTTCTCGCGAGTGGCGGGGTCGTTATGATTCAATAAACGATAGATATGTCCGTGGCCCGCAAAAAGACTCTATCCCGCAGCCTGAAGGGTGCCTGGCGCAAGACGCGCGAGCTGGCCTTGGTAGGCCACGCCCTCACGTCAACGCGCCACGCGGTGATGGCGCAGATCGTTCCTATGCGCTTCTGCAATCTCTCCTGCGCCTATTGCAACGAGTACGACAAGGTCTCCGAGCCGGTCCCGGTGGACGAAATGTGCCGCCGAATCGACCATCTGGCGCGCCTGGGCACCAGCATCATCACCATCTCCGGCGGCGAACCGCTCACCCATCCCGGATTGGATGACGTAATTGCGCGCATTCGCCACCATGGCCGCATGGCCGGAATGATCACCAACGGCTACCTGTTGATGCCGGATCGCATCGAGCGGCTGAACCGCGCCGGACTCGACCATATGCAGATCTCCATCGACAATGTTGAGCCGGATGAGATCTCGAAAAAAAGCCTCAAAGTACTCGACAAAAAGCTGCAATATCTCGCTCAATATGCCGATTTTCACGTCAATATCAACTCCGTCGTAGGGGGTGGAATCAAGAACCCCCAGGACGCCATGACGGTGAGCCAACGTGCTCTTGAATTAGGGTTTACGTCCACCATCGGCATCATCCACGACGGCTCAGGACAGCTGAAACCGCTGAAAGATGAGGAGCGGCGGATCTATTTTGAGGTTCGCGGCCTGAAGAAGAAGAACTACTCTCGATTCAACAAGTTCCAGCTCGCAATTGCTGATGGACAACCCAACGATTGGCGCTGCCGCGCCGGCTCCCGATACCTGTATGTCTGTGAAAATGGGCTAGTTCACTACTGTTCGCAACAAAGAGGCTGGCCCGGAATTCCGCTGGAAAAGTACACAAAAGAGCACTTAAATCACGAGTTTTTGACAGAAAAGACGTGCGCCCCTAATTGCACCGTCTCCTGCGTGCACCAGATCTCCTACATCGACCACTGGCGCGCCCCGCAGAGCAGCCACGTCAATCCCCCGTCCCAGCACGAAGAGAAGTCCGACCTGGTCCAGATCCGCTAGTCGGGTCAATTCGACTGAAAATAAAAGTGTTGCCAGTACTGGCCGCCGTGTTCACTGCGCGACGGAGGATATAGGCCTGCCTGCGAATTTAGCGATCGCATGCGCCCAGAAGAGCTGGGCAGGGCGGTTTGATTCCATTACGCGGACCTGCCATTGGCCGGGGAATTTGCTCCACACCTGACGGGCCGCTTCCAACCCCACTCCCTGCCTGCGGTAGGCACGCAGGACGAAGAACTCCGCCAGATCCCAGACCATCTCAGCGCCTGAAGCAGAGGGCGCTTTCTTCACCAGAGCGAAGCCCGCCAGTTTGCCATCCGCGTGGAGAAGAAACGGGTGTCGGTCCGGCTCACGCCAATACCGGGGCAGGTCCGGGTAGCTGAATCGGCCATCCGGGCCGAGGGGAACGTCGTGGAATTCGCTGAAGTCGTGGATGTACAGCTGCAGCAGGTTGGCAAAGATCGTCTCCTGCTCCGGCGTGGCGGGGATGACTTCGATCTGCATCGTGGTCTCGGCTTCCCCGCCCTGTTGCTGGCGGCTATTTCTTCGCGGCGCCGGGTTTGGTTTCGGCAAGGGCCTCGTCGATGATTTCGTAGAGCTTGGTGCGGTCCACGATCTCTACGAAGGGCACGCCGTTGGTCTTGTTGGTGACGACCCAGATGGTAGGCGTGTGCTCGACGCCGATGCGCTGGCCGAGAGCGTAGTCCGCCTTCACCAGGTCAGAGAGCTTCTTCTGCGGATCGACGACGAAGGGCAGTGTCAGCTTTTGCGATTCGGCGAACTTCTCCGTCATAGCCTGCAGGTCGGCCTGGTTGTGGATGGTGGGCTGGGCGGCATAGACCGCGCCGCGGTAGAGCGTTGCCAATCTTCTTGCTCTTGGTGTCGAACCAGCGGGCGTTGACCGCCGCGTCAAAGCTCCAGACGTGGAAAGGCAGCGGGAAGTCGTGCAACAGCAGGGGAATCTTATATTTCTCGGCCGCTTCGGTAACGATGGGGTAGGCCCGGGCGCAATCCGGGCACTCCAGATCCTCAAAGACATAGATTGCGACGCGCACGCCCGGGGGCGGTTTGAGCGGCGATTTGTCGCCGACCGGCGCGGGATTTGAGAACTGGGCGAAGCCTGCCGTAGTCATCAAAAGCAGGACGGCAAGCAGGGACAGACGATGGGCGGCGGAGCGGCGGAGGCGTGCGAGCAGGGGCATGGTCATTGGACTCGTATCCAGCTTAAATTGTATCCGGGATCAGGAGCAGCGAGTTAGCAGGTCAGCAAGTTAGCAAGTCAGCGGTAGAGCCGAGGTCCCTCTGCTCTGGCCCGCTTCGATCGAAAAGCCCAGGCCCGCAAGTCAGCGGAAAGACTCGTCGTGGTCCTTTTCGCGGGCGTCGCGGCGGTCGGCCATCCAGCGCTTCCAGCGGAAATCGGCGTAGAAGGAGCCCAGGATCAGCAGCAGAAGGACGATTCCGACGAGCAGTCTCATGCTGTGATTATCGCTGTAAATGAGGGTTTCAGGGGGTCGGAAAAGGGCGGTATTGGCCGTCACATTGAGAGTAGCTTGTCGGTGTGATAGCATCCGTGGTTTCTCTCAGACGCGAGGCTGCGGTACGTCTGCAATCGACGGCCTCAAGCGCCATTTGCTGGTGCCGGGATGGGCGAGCAAGGCAGAATCGGCTTTAACCTGACATTCATGTCAGCGAAGCGGCGCCCGCCGCAACCGCGCCGTTTCTACGCCCAAATCACTGGCAGCACACCATATCCGGACAATTCAGCCGTCGTGGGCAGGCTCGCGTGTGCAAGCCTGCGCGCCTTAGAGAGCGGACTCAAGATTCCAGGTTCAGCCACACAAGCACGGCCACACAAAGGCCAATTTGATGCACCACGGAGGAAGTACCAATGAAGATCTACCAGGGAAGTGAGATCCGCAACGTAGCTGTAGTTGGGCATGCACACTGCGGAAAGACGACGTTAATTTCCGCTCTGTTGCATGCCGCAAAGATGACCGACAAGCTGGGGCGCGTGGAAGATGGACTCAGCCGTTACCGCGTATGACGAAGAAGAGGTCGCCCGCCGGACGACGATGGCCAACGCCGTCGCGTATGCGGAGTGGAGCGGCGTGAAGATCAACTTCGTGGACACTCCCGGCTTTCACATGTTTGTGCACGAGGCGCGCGCGGCGATGCTGCCGGTGGAGGCCGCTCTGGTGGTGATCAATGCGCAAGTCCGGCCTGGAGACGGTGACGGACCGGGTGTGGAAGTTCGCAGACGAGTTCAAGCTGCCGCGCATGATCGTGATCAATCAGATGGATCATCCCAAGGCGGACAACAGCGGATCGCGCGATGACATGCTGGCGGCGATGCAGGATCGCTGGGGACGGCAGGTGGTGCCGATCCAGCTGCCTATCGTGGACCAGCAGGGATTCCACGGCGTGGTGGACCTGGTGACGATGGATGCGTTTTTCTATACGCCGGACGGCGATGGACGCGGCAAGACCGGTGAGATTCCCGGCCCGTTGAACGATGCCGCCAAGGCGGCCCATGAGGCGCTGGTGGAGCTGGTGGCGGAGGGCAAGGACGAGTTGATGGAGGAGTACTTCGCCGAGGGCACGATTCCGACGGAGCACCTGATTACGGCGTCTGCACGAGGCGATCCGTGAGGACCGCATCTTCCCGGTGCTCTACGCCAGCGGAGCTGCGCAACGTGGGCACGGATCATCTGCTGGACTTCCTGAAGGTGTATGCGCCTTCTCCCGTGGAGCGCGAGCCGGTGACGGCGACGCTGCCGCGATGCAGGCTGTGGCGGCGAATGGCGGCGGTGGAGATGACTGAGCAGCCGAGATCGTGCTGCGCCGGGTGGACGACAAGGAGCCGCTGACGATCTACGTCTACAAGACGATGACCGATCCGTTTGCGGGGCGGATTTCGTTCTTCAAGGTGTATTCCGGCGTAGTGAAGAACGAAGCGACAGCTGACGAACTACGGCCGCAGGGAGTCGGAGCGGTTTGCGCATCTCTCGATCATGCAGGGACGGAAGGCGGTTGAGGTTGCGCGAGCTGCACGCGGGCGACCTGGGCGCAGTGGCCAAGCTGCGCGACACGCTGACCGGCGATACGCTGGGCGACAAGGGCCAGGATGTGCTGATTGAGCCGCTGAAGATGCCGGAACCGGCGATGACCTATGCGATCGAGCCGAAGAGCCGCGCGCGATGAGGACAAGCTTGCTCCCGCGCTGCACAAGCTGATGGAAGAGGACCTGATGGTGCGCTTCTTCCGCGATCCGCAGACGAACGAATTTCTGGTGGCCGGCGCGGGACAGCCGCATATCGAGGCGCATCGTTTCGAAGCTGCGCAAGCGCTACCACACCGAGGTAACGCTGAAGGCTCCCAAGGTGCCGTATCGCGAGACGGTGCGCGCCAAGGCCGAGGCGCAGGGACGGCACAAGAAGCAGACGGGCGGCCACGGACAGTTTGGCGACTGCAAGATCCGCATGGAGCCGTTGCCGCGGGGCGGCGGGTTTGAGTTTGAGAACGATATTTTCGGCGGCGCCATTCCGCGGCAGTTTGTGCCGGCGGTGGAGAAGGGCATCGTGGAGTCGGCCGTGCGCGGATACCTGGCCGGCTACCCGGTGGTCGACTTCAAGGTGACGGTGTTCGACGGCAGCTATCACGATGTCGATTCGAACGAAATGTCGTTCAAGATGGCGGGACGCATCGCCTTCCGCAAGTGCATGGAGACTGGCCAAGCCAGCGCTGCTGGAGCCGGTCATGAAGGTGGAGATTGAGGCTCCGGAGGAGTTTGCCGGGGCGTTGATGGGCGACCTGAACGGGCGGCGCGGGCGCGTGCAGGGCATGGAGAGCAAGGGCAGCGCCACTGTAGTGAAGGCGGAGGTGCCCATGGCCGAGATGCTGACCTATGGCACGACGTCTGACCTCGATGACGCAGGGTCGGGGCAGCTTCCGCATGGAGATGGATCACTACGATGTGGTGCCGCAGCTGGTGGCGGAGAAGATCCTGGCCACGGCGAAGAAGCCGATTGAGGAGGAGGAAGAGTAATCCTGAATCGGTTGAGGAATAGACGATCCCCGCCGCGGATTTCTGGCGGGGATTGTTTTGGGGGCGCGCCTTGAGATTTGAGGGTTACGCGGGAGGGCTGGCCTCTACCTTTCTTTGCCGTATAGACTTAGGAGCAGCGCGGAGTTTGATCGATTTGGGCTTTTTTGCCGGTTCCGGGTGATTTTTTGCCACCTGGAGGGCGGAATTGCGATCTAAGGGAGTACTCCGGCAATTGGGGGAAGAAATCAGCTTCAAGAGCACAACAGATTGGTGGAGGGGCATGAAGGCCGGCAGCATCGGCGCGCGTGGACTTTCCGTGGCGCTGGCGGCTGTGCTGGTTGCAGCGACCCCGGCGTTGGCTCAGCTTGAGCAGAGCTCGGCGGAGAATCCATATCGCGGCAGCGTGACGAGCGTAGCGGCGACGGGCGATGTGATCAAGCTTTCGCTCGATGATGCGATTCGCCTGGGGCTGGAGCACAACCTGGCGCTGATCATGAGCCAGCAGAACCAGGGCGTCGCTCACGGTCAGGCGCTGAAGGCGCTTGCCCCGCTGCTGCCGTCGATCAACGGCACGGCCAACTCGGGCATTCACCAATACGATCTTGCGGCTGAGGGTTTCAAGCCGGGCGTGATCCCGATTTTGCCGGGGTTTAAGCTTTCGCTGATCCAGGTTGTGAATACGACAAATGCGCAGGCGAACTATCGCCAATCGCTGTTTAACGCTTCGCAGATCGAGGGCTACCGGGCAGCCAAGGCGAGCGAGCAGGCCGCGTATTACAACATGCAGTCTTCGCGCGGACTGGTGGTGCTGACGGTTGGCACATCGTACCTGCGCGCGCTAGCGTCGGCGTCGGAGATTGAGAATGCGAAGGCGCTGCTGCGGACGGATGAGGCGCTGCTGAACCAGGCGGTGGAGGCGCACAAGGCTGGCGTGGTGGCGAACCTGGATGAGCTGCGCGCACGGGTGGCTTTCCAGAGCCAGCAGCAGATCCTGATTGCTTCGGAGAATAATTTTGAGAAGGCGAAGATAGCGCTGAACCGCGAGATTGGCCTGCCGGCGGAGCAGAGGATTGCGCTGGTGGACGAGGCTCCGTATCAAGACCTGGCGACGATCACGATTGACGAGGCGAAGGTACAGGCCTACGCCAATCGGCAGGATTATCAATCGCTGCAACAGCAGGTGAAGGCGGCGCAGCTGAAGACCAAATCCGCAAAATATGAGCGGCTTCCCGCGCTGAGCTTTGGCGGCAACTATGGCGTAACAGGGTTGACGGGCGGGTTGTATCACGGAACCTTTGCGGCGGTGGGGACGTTGAGCTTCCCGATATTTGAAGAGGGTAAGCTGCGCGGCGACCGCCAGGTTGCAGAGGCTCAGCTGGGCAGCACGATGTCGCAGCTGGCGGATATTCGTTCGAAGATTGACGCGCAACTGCGGGACAGCCTGCTGGACGTGCAATCGTCGCAGGACCTGGTGCGGGTGGCGCAGAGCAACGTGGCGCTGGCGACCAAGACTCTGGAGCAGGTGACTGATCGCTTCCAGGCGGGAATTGACGACAATCTGCCGGTGGTTGAGGCGCAGAGCACGCTGTCAGACGCGCAGAACCGGCTGGTGGCGAGTCTTTTCAGCTACAACCAGGCCAAGCTGGGCCTGGCGCGGAACCTGGGCATTATCGACACACAATACAAGGCTTACCTGGGCCGCTAGGCGCGAGGTGTGTTTAGCAAGTCGGAACCGTGCCGGGTGTGCGATCAACTTTGTGCACCAAAAACACAGCCTCTTCTGAAGCACTGCGGCTAAGATTAAATCCCATGGAAGATTTTCCCAGAATCAAGCGGCTGCCTCCGTATGTCTTCAACATCACGGGTGAGTTGAAGGCCAACGCGCGCAAGGCGGGCGAAGACATCATCGACTTCGGGATGGGCAATCCCGACGGCGCCACTCCGCAACACATTGTCGACAAGATGATCGAAGCGGCGCGCCGGCAGACGACGCACCGCTATTCGCTGTCGAAGGGGATACCGCGGCTTCGCAAGGCAATCTGCAACTGGTACCAGAACCGCTACAACGTTGCGCTGGATCCGGAGACGGAAGCGATCGTCACGATCGGCTCGAAGGAAGGCATCGCGCATCTTTGCCTAGCAATGCTGAACACGGGCGACACGGTGCTGGTGCCGAACCCGAGCTACCCGATTCACATCTACGGGCCAGTGATTGCCGGTGCAGATGTGCTGAGCGTGCCGATTCACAACAAGGAAGATTTTCTGGCGGAGTTGGAGAGCGTGATTCCGCGCATGACTCCGCGGCCCAAGCTGCTGATTGTGAATTTTCCTTCGAACCCTACAACGCAGTGCGTGGATCTGCCGTTTTTTGCGCGGCTGGTGGAGTTGTGCCGCGAGTTCGGCATCTGGCTGGTGCATGACCTGGCCTACGCCGACCTGGTCTTCGACGGCTATCGCGCTCCTTCGATCATGGAGGTGCCGGGGGCGAAAGAGATTGCGGTGGAGTTCTTCACGCTGTCGAAGAGCTACAACATGCCGGGCTGGCGCGTGGGCTTCATGGTGGGCAACAAGACGCTGGTGAATGCGCTGGCGCGCATGAAGAGCTACTACGACTACGGAACCTTCACGCCGATCCAGGTGGCCTCGATTCTGGCGCTGGAGGGGCCGCAGGATTGCGTTAAGGAGATTGTCGACAACTACCGCTCGCGGCGCGATGTGCTGGTGCAGGGGCTGAACAAGGCGGGCTGGGAGGTTGCTCTTCCAAAGGCGACGATGTTCGTCTGGGCGAGTATTCCGGAGCCGTATCGCCACCTGAAGTCGCTGGAGTTCTCAAAGAAGCTGTTGATCGATGCCAAGGTTGCGGTGAGTCCTGGGATAGGCTTTGGCGAGCATGGGGATAATCACGTTCGCTTCTCACTGATTGAGAACGAAGAGAGAACACGGCAGGCGATTCGCGGCATTCGACACATGCTCATCAAGGATGGAATGGTCGCAGAAAAAGTTCGCGACTAGGTGCTGGCCGCACGGGCGAGCGCCGCTTCGCGGCCTGTTGACTTGCGGAGTATTGCGCGTGCCGACGATGTCGGCTTGTAGATCGTCGAGAACCTAGCGGCTCGTTTGAGTCAGCTACTTGCGACCCTCTCGCTTCTGGGCGATTACCAGGCCGCGCGGCGTGGGGAGCATGACTACGGAGAGCAGGCCCTCTGCTTCCATCTTGAAGGCGGCATCGCGAACAATCTTTAGATGAGAGCTGGCGTCGTGCATCAGGATGAGGCCCTGCGGGTTGATCTGCGGCAGGAAGCGTTTTACTTCCTGTTCGCGGACGGGCATATCGCTGTCGCTGAAGAAGAGGTCGATGGTGCCGGGGATCTTCATTTCGAGTGAAGATTCGTTGCGCAGCTCGATCCACTCGGCGAGGCCGGAGGCGGCAATCTTTTCCTTTGCCTGAGCAAAGACGATCGGATCGAATTCGCAGCTGATGATGCGGCCAAAGCCATTCTGCTTAAGGCCCTCGGCGATCCACAGGGTGCTGACGCCGAGGAACGATCCGGTCTCGACCACGAGCGCGGGCTTGACCGTAGTGATGAGAGTGCGCAGAAACTCCAACACCTCAACCTCGGCGGTCATCGAGTCAAACATGCTCCAGCGCTCGGGGTGAGGGCACTCCGGTGTGGCGCGATGATACTCGGGGAGCAGGGCGCCCTTGGCGCGTTCCGCCTGCCGCATCACCTTGTGCTCCTGCTTCAGTTTCTTCCTGAACAAACCCATGTTGACCTTTCTATTCCGTGCGCAAGCTGCGGCGGTTCAACCACGCCGCATGCCAAGGAGAATTATATGGAATGCTGCGCGGTGTGCGCGGCGGGTGTGGTTCTCCATCCGACGATAGCGACGGCGATGGTGACGAATTGCATGGCTACGATAAAGGCGACGCAGGCCGGCCAGCCACCCAGATGCCAGAAGAAACTCGGTACTACCCCAGCGGCGGTTCCACCGATGTAGTAGCAGGAGAGATACAAGCCCGCAGCCGAGACCCGGCCGCCCTCTGGCGCGGCCTCGCGAAGGTAGCTGGTGGCTGACGCCTGTGAGATGAAGACTCCGGTGGAGCAGAGCGCTAGGCCAAGGATGACGAAGGGAAGCGAAGGTATGAGCGTGATGAGGACGCCGAGCATGGAGATGGCGATGGCGGTGACGATTCCGCGCAGCAAGCCCACGCGGGTGATGACGTATCCGGCGGCGGGTGTAACGAACAATCCGATGAGGTAGACGACGAAGAGATAGCTGAGCGCGGCGGTGGAGAGGCGGAAGGGCGGATCAGAGAGATAGAAAGTGATGTAGGTGAATACTCCGACGAGTGAGAAGAGCACATTGAATCCGACGGCATAGGTAGCGAGGAGATGCGGATTTCGCAGGTGCTGCAACATGGGCGCGAGTTGGGAGCGGAGCGTGTGCGCATGATGCGGGTGCGGCAAAGGTCGTTGCTCATGTGGGAGCCAGCGCGCCACAGCGAGCGCTCCCAGAAGCGTGACCGCGCCGAGAACGATGAACGCGGAGTGCCATCCGAAGTGATCGGCAGCGAAGCCAGCGAGGATGCGGCCGATGAAGCCGCCGAGTGCGGTGCCGCTGACATAGACGCTCATGACGACGGCGACGCTGGTGCGGTCCCACTCCTCGGTGACGTAGGCGATGGTGATGGCGAAGATGCCCGGCGCGAGGAGGCCCTGCATGAATCGCCAGAAGATGAGCGCGTGAAGGCTGGGCGCGGTGGCTGCGAGAAATGTGGGCACGGCTACGGCGGCGATGGACGCGACGATGACACGCTTGCGGCTGAGGCGTTCCGCGAAGATGCCGAATAGGGGCGCGGAGAGAGCTACTCCCAGGGTGGAGGCGGAGACGGTGAGCCCAACGGCGGCCTTGCCGGCATGAAAGATAGTGGAGAAGAGCGGAAGAAGGGGCTGGGTGGCGTAGAGATCGAGGAAGGCGCAGACGCCGCAGAGGAAGACCGCCGCTACTCCGGTGAGCGGTCCGAGAGCCGGCCGTGGCCGGGCGGATAGCGGTCGCTCGGGCGACTGGTCGCCGGCATCCGGGAGAGCGGTGAGGATCTCTGTCACTCCTCAGAATAACCGAGTGTCATGGATTCCAAGGAATTGAGCCGGAGGGAAGGACGCGGGAATCCAATTCGCACGGTATAACAGAGACTCGGAGATTCGAAGTTGACGAGCATTACCCTATGAGCAATGGAAGCGCAGGCCAGGGGACAGCCGCGTTTCGTTCGCGCGACTTTCAGCGTTACCAGATGGCGCGGGTGATGGCGATCCTGGGAGCCGAGGCGCAATCGGTGGCGGTGGCGTGGCAGGTGTACCAGATCACGCATAGGGCACTGGACCTGGGCTACACGGGGCTGGCGCTATTCCTGCCTGGGCTGCTGTTCATCCTGCCCGCGGGACACACGGCAGATCGCTTTGATCGCCGCGTGGTGATTCTTGTCTGTTATTCGCTGCAGGCCTTTTGCACCGCAGCGCTCTTCTGGTTCGCATGGCATCGCATGCATAATGTGCTGATTATTTACGCAGTGCTGTTTCTGATTGGTACAGGACGGGCGTTCAGCGGGCCTGCGAGTTCCGCACTGGTGCCGCACCTGGTTCCGAGGGAACACTTCGTGAACGCGGTGGCGTGGGGCGCAACGATCTTCCAGATTGCGAACATCACTGGGCCCGCGCTCGGCGGCCTGCTGTTCACGCTGCCGCTGCATGGGAGCCTCGGCGGAGCTCCGCTGGTCTTCCTGTTCACACTTTTCACGCTGGTGTGGTTCGTGGTGCTGGTGGGCTCGCTGGATGTGCGCCCGGGAAGGATGGAGCATCGCGCTGTTTCAGTGGAGGTGCTGCTTGCAGGGTTTCGCTACGTAGCGCGGTCGGGACTGTTGCTCGGGTCGATATCGCTGGATCTGTTTGTCGTGTTGCTGGGCGGCGCGGTTGCGCTGATGCCGATCTTTGCGCAGGAGATCCTGTTCACGGGGCCACGCGGACTGGGTCTGTTGCGTGCGGCGCCCGCCGCGGGAGCGCTGCTGGTGTCGGTGATTGTGCTGTGGCGGCCCATTCAGCGGCGCGCTGGAATAAAGATGTTTACCTGCGTAGCCATCTTTGGCGCAGCCACAATTGTCTTCGGGCTCTCGCGCAATTTGATTCTCTCGCTATGTGCGCTGATGGTGATCGGCGCCTCTGACATGGTGAGCGTGGTGATTCGTTCATCGCTGTTGCAACTGGCTACGCCTCCGTCGATGCGGGGACGGGTGAGTGCGGTGAATTCGCTGTTTATTGGCGCGTCCAATGAGTTGGGAGAATTTGAGAGCGGGCTTACTGCGCACTGGTGGGGAGCGGTGCGGGCGGTTGTGTACGGCGGCATTGGGTCGCTGCTGGTCACGGGGATATGGAGCGTATTCTTCCCCGCATTGCGCAACGCAGACGCGCTTACGCCCGAGGCGCTGATGCCACGCGACGCAAGCGAGCAGCCCGCGTCGCCAAGGTTGTGATGCAGCTTCGCGATTAACCGGTGTTGCGCAGGCCAGCGGAGATTCCGTTGATGGTGCCTGCGAGAGCGCGATTAATTTCGTCTGACGTGTCGCCCGCGCGTTTGCGTCGCAGCAGGTCAACCTGGATGAGGTGCATAGGGTCGACGTAGGGATTGCGCAGGCGGATGGAGCGGGCGAGGACGGTGTTGGTCTCGAGCAGTTCCTTCTGTCGCGTCACGTCCAGCAGCATTCGCTGAGTGCGATTGAACTCATCCTGCATTTTTGCGAAGACGCGTTCGCGCATTGGCTCGTCGGTTGCGAGCGAAGCGTATAGGCGCGCGATGCCCATGTCGGCCTTGGCAACGGCCATCTCCACGTTGCGGATGAGGTCGATGAAGAGGGGGAACTCCGCCATCATGGCGCGCAGAAGGTCGAGGCCTCCGGGCTTGCGGGAGAACTCTTCGAGGGCATGACCCACTCCGAACCATGCGGGAATGAGCAGGCGGCTTTGCGTCCATCCGAAGACCCAGGGAATTGCGCGCAGATTTGCGAAGTCAATTCGGCCCTTACGTCGCGCGGGCCTTGAGCCGATCTTGGCGTGCTCAAGCTCTGCTACGGGAGTGGCCTGCTCGAAATACAAGAGTACTTCGGGATCATCGATGATTGATGAGCGGTAGTATTCGAAGGAACTTGCGGAGAGCTGGTCAAATGCAGCTTCCCACTCCGGGGTCAGGATTCCGGTGAGGTGGCCTTTTGGGTCGCGCACATTGGGTCGTGCAAGGGCGTCGAGAGAAGCGGCGATCATCAACTCCAGGTTGCGCTCTGCGAGGACCACATCAGCGTATTTCCAGTTGAGCACTTCGCCTTGCTCAGTGATGCAGATCTGCCCGTCGAATGCGCCAACCGGCTGGGCGTAGATGGAGCGATGGGTAGGTCCGCCGCCTCGTCCGACGGTGCCGCCTCGTCCGTGGAAGAGGCGCAGCGTTACGCCGCATTCGCGAGCCACTTCGTGAAGTGCGCGGTGGGCGCGGAAGATCTCCCACGTGCTGGCGATCATGCCGCCGTCCTTGTTGGAATCGGAGTAGCCGAGCATGACCTCTTGCGTGTTGCCCCACGACTCCAGCAGCTTGCGGTAGTCCGGGGAGTTCCACAACTTGCGGCAGATGGCCGGCGCGTTTCGCAGATCTTCGATCGATTCGAAAAGAGGCACGGGCATCAGGCCAGGATCATGCTCGCTGGCCTCCACCGTGACGCCGCCCAGTCGGGCCAGCCAGACAACCGCGAGTACGTCCTCCACACTGGTCGCGCCGCTGATGATGTAGTGCCGAATTGCTTCAGGGGTGCATCCCTTCTTGATCTCGGCGATGGCGCGGAAGGTCTCGAGCACATCGGCGGTCTGCGGAGTGAGAGCGGCGGGCACGAGCGAATCGTGTGTTTCGTCGCAGCTCCACGAAGATGTTTCGCGTAGTGCTGCGCGATGAATGTTGGCATGCTGGCGGATGTCCAGCGTGTGCAGATGCAATCCGAAGGTGCGCACCAACAGAATGAGAGGGTCGACCAGAGTTTGAGCGAGGCGCAGGCCGCGATTCTCTTCAAGGCTGGTGCGCAGGACGGCCAGGTCATCAAGGAACTCCGCCACGGAGTGGTAGGGCGGCAACGCGCTGAGGGGCGAATCCTTGAACTGGGAAATAGTGAACTGCGTAATCGGCATGCGTTCGGAGTTATCGGTCTCAGGCTGCGAGACGGTGCGCTCAAGACGCGCGCGCAGGCAGATAAGATAGCGTCGGTAGTATTCGAACTCGTAGCGTTCGCCGAAGATGTGGCTTTCTTCGCTCTGCAGGCGCACGATGTAGGATTCGAGTCGCTTGCTTAGCTCGGCGCTGACTGGAAGCTGCTGCGCGGAGCTGGTGAGCAGATCGATCATCAGCTGTATCTGCTGTTCGTAGTGGGTAAGCAGATGACCGCGCGCAAGCACGATTGCGTCCCGCGTGATCTGCGGTGTGACGAAGGGATTGCCGTCGCGATCGCCACCTATCCATGAGCCGAAGGAGAGCAAGAGGGGCAGGCGCGCGATGTCTATCTCGAGGCCATATTCACGGTGCAACGCATCGGCGACTTCAGTGTAGAGGCCCGGCAACGTGGCGAAGATGGAGATGTCATAGAAGTCGAGGCCCATCTTGATTTCGTCGTAAACGGTGGGTCGCCGACTGCGCACTTCGTCGGTCTGCCAGAGGGCCGTGATCTCTGCGGTGATGCACTCTTCCAGACGCTCCAGTTCCTCGTCGGGCACGGGGATACGGTCGAGGTGCTCGAGGAATTCGCCAATGCGGCGGCGTTTGAACATGACGGAACGGCGCGCGACTTCGGTAGGATGAGCCGTGAATACCGGGATCACCAGGACACGGCTGAGCCAGTCCAGCGCCTCGTCCGCGGAGATGCCGACACGCTTCATTTCGCGCAGGGTGCCGCGCAGAGATCCGCGCTGCGCATTCGCCTCTTCAGTAAGCTGCAGCGAAATACGGCGGCGTTTGCGATGATTGGTTTCGGCGAGATTGATCAGTTCGAAGTAGAAAGCAAAGGAGCGCGTGAGCGTGTAGGCCTGATCGATGGAGAGCGCGTGGACTTTGGCCAGCGCAGCATCGAGGAGGGCATCCGCTTCAGTGCATCGCCCCTCATTCTGTGCTTCGCGGCGGCGGATGGCTAGCTGGCGAACCTCTTCTTCTTCGCGGAAGAGCTCTGTACCTGCTTGCTCGCGCAGAACTTCACCGAGCAGCATACCGAGGGAGCGCACGTCGCGGCGCAGTGGAACTTCCTTGAGGTCGCCGGTCCGGGCTTCCAGTTCAGCGAGGCGAGTTGTCCAGCTTTCAGGCTTCCAGAGAGGTGGCATACTTGATTATGCACGAAGCGCTTAATTTGCAGCAGATTGCTCTTCCAGTACGAGCATCAGTTCCTCCCACTCGGCGGTGAGGACTTCGATGCGGGCGCGGAGATCTTCGAGTTGCCGGGTGAGGCGCTGGGTCTCTTCCATGCTGACGAAAGTGCCCATGGAGTGCTCTGTGTCCGCGATCTGCGCCTCGACGCGAGGGATTTCCGCCTCGACGAACGCATAGCGCTCCTGCATCTGTCGGAGTTTAATCGGGTTCACGCGACGAGCCTTTTCCTCTGCCTCCGGAGCCTCAGTAAGCACCGCAGCCGACCTCGTGGCGGTGCTGCCGTTGGCAGCGGAAGGCAGGGCGCCGGAGAGGGCGGTGCCGTTGGCCTTGCGATAGAGATAATCCTCGTAATTGCCCGGATATACATGGACGTGACCGCCCTCAACTTCAAAGACACGCGTTGCAAGGCGGTCGATGAAATAGCGGTCGTGAGAGACGAAGACAACGGTGCCGGTGAAGCTGTTCACGGCTTCAAGCAGGACATCTTTCGCGCGCAGGTCGAGGTGATTTGTCGGCTCGTCGAGCAGCAGGAAGTTAGCGGGGCTGACAAGGATGCGCGCCAAGGCATAGCGATTTCGTTCGCCGCCGGAGAGTACGCCCAGCGGTTTGAACACATCGTCGCCTGAGAAAAGAAAGCAGCCCAGCAAGCTGCGCAATTCGGTTTGCGATACTTTCGGCGCGGTGCGGCCAATGTCATCGAGCATGCGCGCTTCGGGATCGAGAACCTTGTATTGATCCTGCGCGAAGTACTCCGCGAGCACGTTGTGGCCCAGCTTCAGGTGGCCCGCAGTTGGAGGCTCAACGCCTGTGAGCAAGCGGATGAGCGTGGATTTGCCCGCACCGTTGGCGCCGACGAGGGCGATGCGGTCGCCCCGCTCGATGGTGAAGCCCACATCGTTCAGCACCTGCTTGGCGTCGTAATTTTTTACCAGGCCGGAGACTTCGACCACGGTGCGTCCCGAGGGCGGCGGCTGAGGAAAGGTAAAGTGAATCGCCTTTTCTTCCTCGGGGATTTCGATGCGCTCGATCTTTTCCAGTTCCTTGATGCGGCTCTGCACCTGCTTCGCCTTGGTGGCCTGGGCGCGGAAGCGATTGATGAAGGCCTCAAGGTGTTCGATCTGATCGCGCTGATTTTTGTAGGCCGATTCCAGTTGCGTGCGCCGTTCTTCCTTCTGGGTCAGGTACTTCTCGTAGTTGCCGGAGTAGGAGTGCAGGCCCTTGTTCCATATCTCGACGATCTTGTTCACGGTGACGTCGAGAAAATAGCGATCGTGCGAAATGATGATGAAGCCGTTGGGATAGTTCCGCAGGTAGTCTTCAAGCCAGTTGCGCGTCTCGAGGTCAAGATGGTTGGTTGGTTCATCCAGCAGCAGCAGGTTCGGCTTTTGCAGCAGGAGCTTGGCCAGCGCGATGCGCATCTGCCAGCCGCCGGAGAATTCTTCCGTCTTGCGCGACCAGTCCTCCTTGCCGAATCCCAGGCCGGTGAGCACGGCGCCCACTTGCGCATCGAGCGCATAGCCGTCATGGGCACGAAAGCGCGTCTCCAACATGTGAAAGCGCTCGGCCGCGGCGTGGTAGGCGGGGCTGTTGTGCTCCAGCTCGGCGAGAGAAACCGAGAGGTCTTCGAGTTCCTGTTCAATGCCGCGCAGTTCGTCGAAGACGGAGAGGCACTCGTCAAAGACGGTGCGTCCGGTCAGCGCCAGGCCATCCTGCGGCAGGTAGCCGATGCTCATGCCACGGGTGCGCTGCACGGTGCCGTAATCCAGCGAATCGAGATCCGCGAGGATTTTCATGATGGTGGATTTGCCGGTGCCGTTTGCACCCACGAGCGCGGTTCGCTCATCCGGCGTGATCAGCCAGTTGGCGTTCTCAAAGAGTATTCGTGGACCGTACCGTTTGCCCGCGCCGGAAAGAGACAGCATGCATCTATTTTAACGGCTCAGGGCGCAGACTCCGAATTGATACAGCCCGAGCGTCGGGAGAAGGCGGAGAGTGTTATGTCCTGACTGCGATCTTGGCGTCGGTGGGGGTAATGACTTTCGGCGCATGCTTCGATTTCAGGAGCGCCTTCCAATCGCGCTCGGTCTGATCGGCATAGGCATTCGCAAAGGCCGTAATAGCCTTCTCGAAAACTTTACCGTTGCCGAGATAACCGGCCAGGACGTGGCAATCGCCCGAGCGTGCATGGCCGCGAGCCAGCAGTTCGCCACTGATGTGTGCGTAGTCGACGAGGCCAGATCCCTTCAGATCGGTTACTTCGATCGACGCCTTGTGATCGTTGAGTTGGCGCACCAGGTAATCGCGGTTCGCGATGCTGGTCCATCCCAGAAAAGGATCGGACTGGAACTGCATCGCGCGCTGGCCTTCCGCCGCACGACGTCCCTGGTGGCTGTGGGAATCGGTGTCAAGATAGGGCGCGTAGGAGGAGGGGAGTTCCTCCTTTATTTGCAGAAAGAGCGGATCTTCAGGGCCGTTGCCCTCGAAATAGACGCAATAGTCGCGCGTACCCACGCTGCCGGTACCAACCACTTTGAAGGCCACATCGATAGGCCGGTAGAGCGAGAGAAAGTGTTGGCGCTCTGGCAGCAGCGATTGGCGATAGGCCTTGAGCGATGCGAGGACTTCGCGCGCCTTGGCACCTGTGACCCTGACCAGCAGAGGCTTCATCTCCTTCACGATGCGGTGTGCCGGGACGCCCTTCGATGCGGGCACTTCTACCGTATACTGCTCCTGCGTATGCAGGGGAGTAGACCGCTCCGCTTTGAAGAGCACCTGGGACATGAGAGCGATGCGCTGCAGCCGATGAATCTGAAAGCGTGCCATGTCAACGACGGGCATATGGGTGAACATCTGCATCGTCTTGCGGTAACGCTGAATGCAGGCAGACACGGCCTCTTCGCACAGGCCGGTTTTGTTGCCCGCTTCGCGTCCGGCGAGTATGAGGCTGGTGGCGAGGCGCTTAATATCCCACTCAAAGGGACCGCGCATGGATTCGTCAAAGTCGTTGATGTCGAATATGAGGCGTCCGTCGGGGCCGGCGAATGCGCCCAGGTTGCGGACATGTGCATCGCCACACATCTGGGTAATGATGCCGGTGTTCGGCATCAGCGAAAGGTCGTATGCCATCACGGGGACCGCGCCGCGGAAGTATCCGAAGGCGGAGGCGGACATGCGCTCATACTTCAACGAAATGAGGGAGGGAACGCGTCCTCGCATGGATTCTTCCATGATGCCGATGGCGGTGCGCGAGCGGCGCTTGGGGTCCCAGATTCCATGATCCTGGCGGCGTAGTTGCTTGCGGCGGGATTGACCAAATTCGCGGCGGGCGGCGATTGTTTGTAAGTTCGTCACGTGGCTGAAGATACACCGTTTCGCGCTGGCTCCGCAACGGGTTTTCCGCAGCGGGCTTAGTGGGTGACCAGTGCGATCTGGTCTCGAAGAGAAGAGGCCACTTCTTCGGAGAGTGGCGGCATGGCTCCAGATTGCGAAGCCACCCAGGAGCCCCAGCGATTCCCTGCCTCGTTCAACGTGAGCAGCGGCGCACCCTGCAGATAATAGTGGGTTAGCGCGGCTGTGAACGCATCTCCGGCACCAATCGTGTCGGCGACCGTGGCGGGCACTCCCGGGTGGAAGTGAGTTCCCCGCTCAGACACAAGTACGCTGCCGTGACCTCCGCGGGTAATGCAGACCAGCTCAAGCGGAAACTCGTCCATCAGGAGATTGGCTGCGGAAACCAGTTCCTCCGGAGAGGGCGGATGATGCGTTTCATCCTGCCGGAGGCCGAGAAGACTGAGGGCGCGAGGAACTTCCTCGTCGTTCATCTTGAGGATGGTGGCGCGCTCAAGGGAGCTCTCGAGGACTGGGTGCGAATAGAAGGGAGCTCGCAGATTGACGTCAAAGACCCGCACGCACTCGGGCCGGGTGGCGGCGAGAAACGACTGAATCGTGCTCTGCGATTTGGCGCTTCGCTGAGCCAGGCTGCCAAAGCAGACGGCATCCACCTGGGCGGCAAATTCCTGCCAGTCGGGAGTGAAGTCGAGCATGTCCCACGCGACAGGTTCGGCGATCGTGTAGCTGGGCTGGCCTTCGACGAGGGTGACGGAGACAGAGCCGGTGGGATGAGCGTCGTCTATCTGCAGGTGGCCCAGGTCGATGGGAAAGGACTTAAGCGTGTCCACTGCATCACGTCCAAGTTGATCTGAGCCGATGCGGCTGAGCACCACTGCGTGGCTACCGAGGCGCGCCGACATCACGGCAAAGTTCGCGGGGGCGCCACCGAGTTGCCGTCCTTGAGGCAACAGGTCCCACAGCAATTCACCCACTCCAACAACGACACGCTCCGATGCTGTTCGATTCATCGCTAGTCACCCCGCCACCGCACATTGTACGTCAGCTTAGGGACCACTCGCGAGGCAGCCATCAATGCTATCCAACTGAAAAGGGAATAGTTGCATCTAGATTTTCTAGAGAGGCACGACAGATTGACTGATCGAGCAGAGTTTAATGCTGCACCCGGAAAAAGAAAAGGCATTCGCTGGCTGATGTATACCGTAGTCCTGCTTGTCATTGTGCTGGTGGTTGCTGCGATTGTGGTGAGCAGGCGCGCTGAGCCGATTCTGAGGGCGCGCGTGATCGACGAACTTTCGGCGCGCTTCAAAAGCCGCGTGGAACTCGGCGAATTTCATGTGCTGGTTCTGGATGGGCTTGAAGTCAAGGCCTCCGATGTGAAGCTTTACCCCCTGGCCATCGAATCTGACAAGCCACTGTTCGCCATCCGCCACTTCGCCTTCCATACCTCGTGGAGCGACTTACTGAGAAGGCCGATGCATATTCAGAGCGTTGCGGTGGATGGGCTGGACATCAATCTTCCGCCGAAGGCCGAGCGAAAGAACATACCCAAACTGGATCCAGGAAAACGCAAGCTCTCGATATACGTTCACGAAATTGACATCAACAATGCCCACCTTGTGCTTGGGACAAACAAGCCGGGCAAGATCCCGCTGGATTTCGACATAAGCCACCTCATTCTCAATTCGGTGGGCGAGGACGAAGGCATGAAGTTTCAAGCTACGCTGGTAAATCCCAAGCCGGTCGGGGACATTGCGACGACTGGAACCTTCGGTCCCTTCAACGCCGAGTCCCCGGGAGATTCAAATGTCAGTGGCAGTTACGAATTCAGCAACGCGGATCTGTCGACCATCAAGGGGATCGGCGGCATACTGTCTTCAAAGGGGCAATATACCGGAGAGCTGAATCGAATTGTTGTGGACGGATACACGGACACGCCGGACTTCCAGGTTTCAACCAGCGGGCAGAAGCTTCCACTGCACACGAAGTTTCACGCCATCGTGGACGGCACCAGCGGAGACACTTACCTGCAACCGGTGGACGCGATGCTTCTGCACTCGCATATATTGGCCACCGGATCGGTGGTGCGGCCTGCGGATCGTAAGGGGCACCACATCCTTCTGGACGTGGTGGTAGACAAGGCCCGCATTGAGGATCTGTTGAAGGTAGCCGTCCGTACCAACCCGCCCGTGATGACCGGAGCGGTGCAGATGAAGACGAAGCTCGATCTTCCACCCAGCGAATTGCCCGTGGCGGAGAGGCTGCGACTGGCTGGCACATTTGACGTGACTGGGGCGCACTTCACTCGAGAAGCAGTGCAAAAGAAAATTGATTCAATGAGCATGCGCAGCCAGGGTAAGCCGGAAGAAGCCACGGATAATATTCCGGATAATGTGCACTCCCGAATGCAGGGCAGCTTCACCTTGTTGAACAGCAAGCTGACGCTCACCGGTCTGACGTACACGGTACCGGGACTGGAAGTACAGATGGATGGCGTCTACAGTCTTGACGGCAACGAATTTGACTTCCACGGGAAGGCGCGCACAGACGCCAAACTATCTCAGATGACCACGGGCTGGAAGAGCCTGCTGCTCAAGCCTATTGATCCACTCTTTGCGAAGAATGGCGCGGGGACGGAGGTTCCCATCAAAGTGACGGGAACAAAATCAGAACCGAAGTTTGGACTGGACTTCGGCCACAGGGAAACTTCGGGCGCGGCGAAGAATGAAGATTCGCATGACTCGAAGCAAAATCACGATTGAGCAAAGTGATTCGGCGCGAAACGCCACCGCGTTGACGGTTACTACTTGCGGGTCTTCGCGATCTCCGGCCCAAGGAAGTCATCCGGGCTGCGTCCAGAGAGCTTTTCTTCTTCGGCTAACTGAGCTTGCTGCGCTTCCGGCTGCAGATGGTTTTCAGTCAATCCCTGCTTGAGGACGGCGAAGGCTTCTTCGGGCGTGTCGACCATCTGAAAAAGCTGGCGATCCGCCGGAGAGATTGCGCCCTTGTCCACAAGAACGTCGAGGTTGATGACTTGTTTCCAGTAGGAGGACCCGTAGACCACGATCGTCATCTTCTTCGCCAGCTTATTTGTCTGGGCGAGGGTGAGCAGCTCGAACATCTCGTCGAGAGTTCCAAAGCCTCCGGGAAAGACCACCAAAGCTTTGCTCAAATACGCGAACCAGTATTTGCGCATGAAGAAATAGTGAAACTCGAAGTTGAGCGACGGCGTGATGTATGGATTCGGCATCTGCTCGAACGGCAGACGGATGTTCAGGCCAATGGTCTTGCCGCCCGCCTCATAGGCGCCGCGGTTGGCCGCTTCCATGATGCCGGGGCCTCCGCCTGAAGTGACGACAAATCGGCTGCGACGATAGTTCAGCGTCATGGACCACTCGGTGAGCAGGTAAGCAAGCCGGCGAGCATCTTCGTAGTAGCGGGCCATTTCCACAGCTGCTTCGGCGCGGCGTAGTTTCAAATCGCTGGCAGTGCCGCTCTCCAGGTCAGGGAGACGCGCGGGTTGCTCTTCAGATGGCGCGGGCTGGGTCGATCCCGTGTTCTCCAGCAACTCGAGGCTGTGATTGGCTTCATCCAGGGCATGAAATCTTGCCGATCCAAAGAACACGACAGTGTCCTGGATTCGCTCGCGGCGGAAGCGAGCCAGGGGCTCTGAGTATTCCGACAAAATGCGCATAATCCGGCCGTCCGGGCTATTCAGGAATGTCGAATTTTCATAAGCGAGGGGCGCGTTGGTCAAGGGAGGCGGATCAGGCATCTTCATAGTTTGGGCCGGGAGATCAGGGTTCACGATATTGAAGCGCGTCCGATAGAGCAATCCACAGATTGAGCAAGCCAATGCCGGATACGATACCTCGCACAACGCCAAGGGCGGCAATGTGCGACAACTGCGGCGATATGTTCAAGAATCGATTGTCCTGCCAGAGGTGCGTCCAGGGGAGGAGGAGCACAAGTATTCCCACGTAGAGGCGGATGATGACGCGGAGAAATAACTCGATGCGCGGAAGCCACATAGACTTGACGGGTTCAGCCTCCGCCGCCGGAGATGGGCCGGGGGTGGCCGTGCCGTTGGGTGCGTTCGGGGGAAGCAAGTCTGGCGGAAGCGACATTTTTCCTATACACAAGTCATGCCGCGCTCAACAAGAGCGCGGCAGTCCTTTAAACAAAGCTACCACAGCGAAAGCCTGCCGTCTGATGGACGGACGCAGGACTACTCCGTGGTGTTTGTGTAGCGTTTTGGACGGCGGTTGGCCTGAAGGATTTTCTTTCTCATTCGCAGGCTTTTCGGCGTCACTTCTACTTGCTCGTCTTCGGCAATAAATTCGATGGCCTGCTCCAGGTTTAGCGACTTGAACGGGACCAGGCGGATGGCTTCATCGGCGCTCGACGCTCGCATATTGGTCAGCTTCTTTTCACGCACGACGTTGACATCAAGATCGTTGTCGCGGGAGTGCTCGCCGACGATCATGCCTTCATAGACATCGACACCGGGACCGAGGAAGAGCGTGCCGCGCTCTTGCAATCCGTTGAGGGAGTACGTTGTTGTCAGGCCGTTGCGATCGGAGATGAGCGCGCCGGTGGGGCGCTGCGGAATTTCGCCCTGATGCGGCATGTAGCCATCGAAGATGGTGTTCATCACGATGGTTCCGCGGGTCTCGGTCAACATTTCACTGCGCAGCCCAATCAAGCCACGGCTGGGCACGCGGAACTCGAGTCGCACGCGTCCATAGCCATGATTGTGCATCTTGACCATTTCACCCTTGCGCGGTCCAAGCTTCTCGATCACCACGCCGACAAAGTTTTCGGGAACATCGATGGTGAGGTGTTCGACCGGCTCCATCGTCTTTCCGTCCACGACGCGAGTGACGATTTCGGGTCTGCCAACCATCAGCTCAAAGCCTTCGCGGCGCATCATTTCAATCAGGATAGCCAGCTGCAGCTCGCCGCGGCCCAGCACCTTGAAGCTATCCGGGCTACCGGTGTCCTCAACTCGAATGGAGACGTTGGTGAGGAGTTCCTTTTCCAGCCGCTCTCGTAGATTGCGCGAGGTGACGTACTGCCCTTCCCGACCTGCGAAGGGCGAGTTGTTGACAGAGAACTGAATTGCAATCGTCGGCTCGTCGATGATGATGAGCGGCAACGGCGCAGGCTTTTCCACGCCCGTTATCGTTTCGCCGATGGTGATGCCTTCGACGCCAGCAACAGCGACAATGTCGCCGATCTCGGTCTCCGTAATATCCACGCGCTTGAGGCCCATGTAGGAGAAGAGCTTGGTGATTTTGGTCTTCTGCAGAGAATGGTCGCGCTTGGAGATGTAGACCTCGTCGCCAGTGTGCAGCGTTCCGTTGAAGACGCGGCATACGGCCAGGCGGCCGAGATAATCTGAATAATCGAGATTGGTGACGAGGATCTGCATGGCGCCGTCGGGATCGCCTGTCGCCTGGGGAATCGTCTCAATAATCGTTTCGAACAAGGGCTGCAAATTTGTGCCCGCTTCTTCGATGGAACGGCTGGCGGTTCCTGCTTTCGCGTTGGTATACAGGACGGGAAAATCGAGCTGGTCCTCGTGCGCATCCAAATCTATAAAAAGGTCATAGACCTCGTTCAGAACTTCCTGCACACGCGCGTCCGGGCGATCAATCTTGTTGATGACCAGGATAGGCTTCAGCTTTGCTTCGAGGGCCTTTGAAAGCACGTAGCGGGTTTGCGGCAGGGGCCCCTCGGAGGCATCCACCAGCAGCATGACGCCGTCCACCATTTTGAGGGCGCGCTCTACCTCACCGCCGAAGTCAGCGTGGCCCGGGGTGTCGATAATGTTGATCTTGGTATCGCGAAAGTGGATCGCCGTATTCTTGGCGAGGATCGTTATACCGCGCTCGCGTTCCAGGTCGTTGGAATCCATGACGCGCTCGGTAAGGGCTTCATTGGCGCGAAATGTTCCCGCCTGTCTCAGCATGGCGTCGACTAGCGTTGTCTTGCCATGATCTACGTGCGCGATAATAGCGATGTTACGGATGGTGCTGCTCACAGGCGTGGTTTTCCTATTCTTGTTACCGTACTGGCATGTATGGTTTGCGGACTGGCGGAAACGACGGGCGGGACGATGCAGCAATCCTTGGCCGCAACCCTGACTCCCGGCCCCAGTTTGCTCCCAACATTAGTCTAACAGTTTGAGTGTCGAAGACTCAGCTTTTCGGCTCTCAAAGCGGGTCAAATGTCTTCTTTTTGAGTAGGTTGGCGCCAAGGATTCGGCCCTCGGCGCCGCGATACCTGGGCTATTCGAGTTCGTAGCCGGCGAAGAAGTAGCCGATCTCAAAGGCTGCCGTTTCAGCGGCATCGGAGCCGTGGATGGCGTTTTCCTCGATTGAGCCGGCAAACATCTTGCGGATCGTGCCGTCTTCCGCGTTTGCGGGATTGGTAGCTCCCATCAGCTTGCGCAAGTCCGCAATCGCGTTGTCCTTCTCGAGGACCAGCGGAAAGATCGGGCCGGAGGACATGAAGTTCGTCAGAGAATCAAAGAACGGCCTCTGTGCATGGACGTGGTAGAAGCCTTCTGCCTGCTTCTTTGAAATGGAAAGCCTTTTGACTGCAACGACTTTGAATCCGGCTTTTTCAATTTCCGCGAGAATCGCGCCGGTGTATCCCTTGCGGACGGCATCCGGTTTGATGATGCTGAACGTGCGTTGTGACACCTGGGTTCTCCTGTTAATAAGAAATGACGTCTCTCCAGTGTACCCGTTCAGCAAGGCGTTCTGACACTGCTGCGAGATTTGGCGGGCCGCCAATTCTGTTAGAGTTCAGTGAATACTCCTCGGAGAAAGATATGCAGTTGAGCTCCAGCGCCGTGGGCGGCACCCTGAACCGGAGCCGATTCGTGGTGATCGCACTTTTGCTGGCGGCGGGGTACACCCCTGTTGTGTCGGCCCAACCGCCAGAGAGTTCGCCGGCATCCAGCACTCTCAAGGTTTTTGACCCAACGCTGGTGGACAAAAGCGTCGACCCCTGCCAGAACTTCTACAAATATTCCTGTAACGGATGGTTCCAGAAGAACCCTTTGCCCAAGGATCAGATTTCCTATGGCCGATTCACCGAGCTGACGGAGATTAACCGCGGGAAGCTGCGGTCTATCCTGGATGGCACTTCGGTCGATACCCCGACCCGCACCGCGAACGAACAAAAGATTGGCGACGAATATGCGAGCTGCATGGACGTGGCGGCGATCAATGCCAAGGGAATCATGCCGTTCCAGCCGGGGTTGGACAGCATTGCAGCGGTGAAGCACAAGAAGGAACTTCCGGCACTCATTGGTGAGCTGCAGAGACAGGGCGTTGACGCCTTCTTTGGCGAGGGCTCCAACCAGAGCTATGCCGACTCGAACCGGGTGATTGCGTTCTTTGTCGCGGGCGGACTCGGGTTGCCGGAACGCGACTATTACACGCGCACGGACGCAAAGAGCGTGGAGCAGCGCAAGCAATACGCGCAGCACGTGACCAATATGTTTCAGTTGCTGGGAGAGACGCCGACGGAGGCCGCAAAGGATGCGCAGACGGTACTGGCGATCGAGACTCGTTTAGCGAAGGCGTCCCTGACCGTTACTGAGGCGCGCAATCCCCAGAACCTGAATCATCCGATGAAACTTGCGGATCTTGAGAAGGCCGTGCCCGAATTTGATTTCAATCCATATCTGGCAGTGATCAAGGCGCCTCTGCACGATCCGAAGTCGGACAATATCAACGTTACTGAGCCAAGGTTCTATGCCGAGCTGAACGCTGTTTTCAAGGAAACGGACCTGGCAGCCATCAAGACTTACCTGCGCTGGCAGTTCATGCACTCAGTTGCGGGCACCAGTACTCCCCAGAGTATCGACAGCGAAAATTTCAACTTCTACTCCAAAACGCTGAATGGCCAGGAAGAACAACAGCCGCGCTGGAAGCGCTGTACGCGCCGGGTGGATCGCGAAATGGGCGAAGCGCTGGGACAGGTCTATGTGAGCCGGTACTTCCCTGCTACAGACAAGCAGCGGGCGCTGGAGATGACAGTAGCCATCGAAGCTGCGATGGGACACGACATAGATAACCTGGAGTGGATGAGCCCTGCGACCAAGACCCGTGCGAAGGAAAAGCTGCATGCGGTAGCCAACAAGATCGGATATCCCGACAAGTGGCGCGACTATTCCAAGCTGGAGATAATCCGCGGCGATGCGCTGGGAAACATGCTGCGTGCGCGCGAGTTCGAGAATGACCGCGATACGGCCAAGCTCGGCAAGCCCGTGGATCGCGGCGAGTGGGAGATTACTCCGCCGACCGTAAACGCCTATTACAACGCGCAAATGAACGACGTGAATTTTCCCGCCGGCTACCTGCAGCCTCCCTTCTTCAGCGGAGCGGAGGATGATGCGGCGAACTACGGCGACATGGGTTCGACCATCGGCCACGAACTAACACACGGCTTCGACGATGAAGGGAGGCAGTTTGATGCCCAGGGAAATCTGTCGGACTGGTGGACTGCGGAAGACGGCAGGAAGTTCAATGAACGTGCCGATTGCATGGTGAAGCAATTTGACGGTTATGTGCCGGTAGATGATGTGCACATCAACGGAAAGCTGACGTTGGGGGAGAACCTGGCCGATCTCGGCGGCCTTTGGCTGACCTACCTGGCATGGATCGATAACGCTCAGAAGTTGAACGTCGACATGGAGGCCAAGGAAGAGGGCTACACGCCAGTGCAGCGCTTCATGGTGGCCTATGCGCAACAGTGGTGCACTGAGACACGGCCCGAATCGCTGCGTACGCAGCTGCTGACCGACGAACACTCTCCAGACGAGTACCGGACAAATGGCATTCTCGCCGACCTGCCGCAGTTTGCGGCGGCGTTTGGCTGCAAGAAGGGCCAGCCGATGGTTGCCGACAAGGTATGCAGGGTCTGGTAGCGCCCCACTAAAGACTTGCGAGCTTCTGCCGATAACACTACCACCAGAACTGTTCGGTAGCGTTACCGGTAGAGCTGTCGTTATCGGTTTCAATACAAGCGTGCACAGAAGTGGTGACGCCACGAGCGGTCGGGGGCGGAGCGAGCGTGGCCACGAATCATCGCGATCATTTGGATAGGAGATGTGAGGTAGGCCGCTACAGCCGGATACCGCGCCTTCTGCATGGCGATGCCGCACAGGCCGTGGTGTTTGTGGCTTTGGCGATGGCGGTAATCATGGGCTTTGTGGGGCTGGCTGTGGACGTTGGACAACTGCGCCTTGCAAGGCAAAAGATGCAGACGGCGGCCGATGCCGCGGCAATTGCGGGTGCGCTGGAGATCAACGCCTGTAGCAGTGGCAGCAACTGCGCCGCGATGCAAACTGCCGCTCAAAGCAGTCTGACTGAGAATGGCTTCCCTTCCAGCACCTTGCTGACAAATTGTGCGAGCAGTGCCTTGACGACATTAACGATCACGGTGAATCGCGCTCCATGCGGATTGGCTAAGGTGCAGGATCCGCACAATGGCAACACAAACTACGTTGAGGTGCTTCTTTCCCAGTCGCAGCCCTTGTACTTCGCGAGAATACTCGGCATTACCACTGTTGCGCTCACAGCGCGCGCGGAAGCGGGTCTGGCTGGGGGCAGCAACTGCATCTACGCGTTGGACCCTACCGGTTCGGGCGCTCTCCACGCACAGTTGCTGGCTGCCGTGGTTTCCAAGTGCGGCATCGTAGTGGAATCCAGCAGCAACTCGGCACTGCAGTGCGATCTTCTCGCAGCGGTCACAGCTTCTCAGATCGGGATCGTGGGGAAAGCTTCCAGTTTCCTGTGCTTTCTTAGTCCCAGTCCAAAGACTCACATCACCCTGCCCAGCCCGGCGGATCCGCTGGCTTACCTGACCAAGCCGGCGGTACCAAGTTGCGGTGTTTCGCATACCGGGCTGCTGGCGTATCACGGCTCCGACGCGGCGCTGAATCTCTCCGGCGCATCGGGCAATGTGGTGCTCTGGCCCGATGGCGCGTATTGCGGAGGCATCAATATTCAGCCCGGTGCGCACGTCACGTTTCAGCCGGGCACTTACGCTCTAACCTCTAAGAACGGCGGGACGAATACTCCGCCGGGCGGCCTCACCGTTGACCTGGGAACCACTGTGACGGCAAATGGCGTGACTATATATAACTACGGCCCCAGTGGGGGCATCACATTCAACTTCTCGTCCTTCACCTTTGGCGGAGTGAGCATGAAGGCGCCGACGAGTGGCACATATAGCGGAATTCTTTTTTTCCAGGATCCCGGCAACACATCTCAGGCCCTGATTGTCGGAACCTCATCCTGGAATACCGTGTTAGAGGGCAGCTACTACTTTCCCTCCGCTGCGGTCACTTTCGCCTTTGACGGACTGGTGAACTACAACATCCTGGTTGCAAAGGACATTACCTTTGAAGCGCTGACACTCGGCGGCACAACCATCAATCCCAATTTCAACAACAACTACTCCTCGCTGGCCAACGGCTCACCTATCAACGGAACGGGCGCGGTGCTGGTGCAATGAGCAGAGCGACCATTCCGGAAACTGCTCAGCATCTCGCATCGAGAGGTGTTGCGTGTGTGTACTGCGAGCGCGGAAACAGCCTGGTCGAGCTGGCTTTGCTGCTGCCGTTTCTTCTGATGCTGCTGGTCGGCGTGGTTGACTTTGGCCGGGCCTACTATCTGGAGCTCGAAGTAGCAAGCGCGGCGCACGCTGGTGCTTTGTATGGCACGCAAAACCCGACGGACACAGCCAATATGCAGACTGCGGCCACGCTGGATGCGTCTGAGGTTCCGGGCATCACAGCGACGGCGACATATGGATGCGAATGCTCTGACGGCACTTCCGCCTCCGCCAGTTGCACGGCAACACCGAGTTGCACCTCGCCTGCCACGGTCGTCAACTATGTCGAGGTGGACACATCGGCTCCTTATACCCCGTGGCTCACATATCCCGGAGTCAGTCTGCCGAGTACCTTGACCGGATCGGCCAGAATGCGCGCGGGACTTTGACCCGGGTTCGTCCTGGCGAGGGAAGAGCTTGATTAACATGACGAAAGGCCGAGCGATGACGAACAGGCGGGGAGAGGCGGATTCCATGCGAAAACGCTGGAAGAGCGCCTCCGGCCAATCGCTGATCGAATTTGCAATCGTATTGATCGTGCTGTGCACCTGCATCTTCGGAATCCTTGACTTCTCGCGGCTGTTCTACGCATATCACTTTGTCTCCTTCGCGGCGCGGCAGGGCACGCGCTACGCGATCGTTCGCGGATCTTCGTGGACAGCGTCCTGTGCAGACACGACGACCCTCGACTGCAAGGCGACTGCCAGCGATGTTCAGAATTACGTGCAGAGCATTGTTCCGCCGGGAATAACGGCGGCATCGGTCACCGCAACCACCACGTGGCCAGGCACGATGCCCTCTGGTGCGGCCTGTACTACGACAAGCGGCGTGAATAGCCCTGGATGCCGGGTCAAGGTGGTTGTCTCGTATCCATTCACTTTTTCTCTTCCCTTCATGCCAACTTCCGCCCTATCGCCCTTGGCGAGTACCTCGGAAGTCGTGATTTCGCAGTGAGGCACGCGGCCGAGAGGTGCGGCGCCACTGGGTGAAACAAGAATCTGTGACGGGCGGAATGCATTGTTCCATTCTCGAACACTGTTTCCCACATTGAACCTGGCGCACATCAATCTGCGCCGATTGCCTGAGGTTTCTCACGTTGGCAGCCGATGATACGCACAGAGCAGACCGGCCTCACGGTTGTCCTGCCGAAATTGAAAGGAAAAGTATGATGATGGGTTGCAAGCAAATCATTCGCAGTTTTTTCAGGGACGATTCGGGTCAGGATCTGATCGAATACGCCCTGATCGCCACCTTGATAGCGGTTGGTGCGATAGCCAGCCTCACCACGGTCGCGACCAACCTCGCCGCGGTATTCACCAAGGTTGCCACAAATCTGAAGTAAAGCTGTGGCAGCGGTACGACCAATGCAGTCACTCCCCCAGGTCTAAATAACCGGCGGGCTGCGCGTTGAAAGCTGATTCCAAACCAAGATAGATGGCGCGCAGTCTCCGGTTGAGTTGCGGTTGTTGCCGGCGTCTGTCACAGGGGTTGGAACCGAAACGAATAGGCGGACGCAGGAATCAGGTTTCGCCGAGAATCAGGACTTTTGCCATGCCATTTTCGTATGCAGCGCATATCTACGCGACCGCGGCCGTTCTCACTGCTTCGACCGGCGCGATCTTCGACATTCGCAGCCGCAGAATCCCGAACGCACTGACGGGTTCAGCCATCGTGGGTGGGCTTGCGGCGCATACGGTCCTTGATGGGTGGTCGGGCCTGGCAACTTCCTTTGAAGCCGGCCTTCTGTGCGGACTGGTTTTCTTCCTGTTTTTTCTAGCCGGAGGCATGGGCGCCGGCGACGTGAAGCTTTTGACCGCTCTGGGCTGCATGATGGGAACTTCGAACGTTGCGTCGCTGATGCTGCTGACCGCCTTGTCCGGAGGAGTGCTGGCAGTGGGCCTGGCTCTCTTCCGCGGCCGATTCAGGGAGACGCTGACAAACATGGGGTCGCTGGTGGTGCACCATTGCGCCCACGGCGTCGCGCCACACCCCGAGTTGAATCTGGATAACCCGCAGACGCTGCGTCTTCCCTACGGAGTGGCTATTGCCTCCGGAAGTATTCTCACGGTCCTGATCGCGGTGGAGCAGGGAGGCTATCGATGACCGCACGGCGTCTGGCCCTGGCTGCTATTTTTGCGCTGGTCTTCTCCGGTATCTTCACGTTCTGGCTTAGCAGGACGTTGAATCGTCCGCATGCGGCTGCACCTCTGAAGCTGCACTATGTTGCGGTTGCAAGAGAGATGGATGCCGGGGCTCTCTTGAAGCCCGAAGATTTGAAGCAGATCGAATGGCCGGCGAACCTGCCGCTGCGCGGCGCTTTTACCAAGCCGGACGAGGTTGTGGGGCGGAGCATTCTTTATCCGCTGGCACAGGATGAACCCGTGGTCGAGAGGCAGTTGGCGGCAGTTGGGGCCGGCGTGGGACTCACGGCAAAGATCCCTGAGGGCATGCGCGCCGTCTCTCTCAAGTCCGATGAAGTGGTCGGCGTCGCGGGCTTCCTGCTGCCGGGAACTCACGTGGATGTGCTGGTTACATGGCGATCGGCGACCAGTGCCGAGCCGGTGACGGCAACTGTTCTGAACGATGTGCAGATTCTGGCGGCAGGACATCAGATGCAACCGGATCCTGAAGGCAAACCCTCAAGCGTGAATGTCGTCACTCTGCTGGTGAAGCCTGAAGAGGCGGAGAAGGCGGTCTTGGCGAGCACGCAGGGAGCCGTCCAGTTTGTGCTGAGGAACGGCTCGGATCGCAGCGCGAGATCCGCTTCGCCGATCGGTCTGAATCAGATGATGGGAGTGGCGGATCCACAGCCTCAGGCGGCAGGCCGCAAGCCCGTCAAGAGTGGCCCAAAACCCTATGTGGTGGAAACGCTGATGGGCAGCAAGCAGACAACAAATAGCTTTAGCAATTGAGCGCAAGAGGTCCGTCGCATCATGTCAAATTACTGCCAATCCGTTGCAAGCAGGTCGAGATCAACTCTTGCGCTAGCAGCAGTGCTGGCGATACATGGTCTGGGAGCGGCGGCGCAATCGACGTCGGCCATCTCCGCACCCATGACGTCCTTGGACGCCCCTGCAGTGAAAGAGAGTGCCCTGCATATGATTTCGGGGCGGTCCATGACTGTCAAAAGCGCGTTGCGCCTGAGCCGCGTTTATGTGAGCAACCCTGCTGTTCTCGATTCGTATACGGTCAGCCCCTGGCAGATTCTGCTTACAGCAAAAGCTCCCGGAACGAGCAGCGTTATCCTGCGCGACCTTGACGGAGGCACACAGATCTATACCGTCTCCTCCGACATCGGAGTCGAAGAATTACGGGCCGCCCTGCGGCTCGCGCTTGCGAAGGAAGACATTCACGTCGAAGCCAGTGAAGGTCGCATTTCCCTCTCGGGAACTGTAGCGAGCGATGCGGCCGTAGCCACAGCGATCAAGCTTGCTGAACTCTATTCAAAGGATGTTGCTAACTCTCTTGTTGTTCATCCAGAACACGTTCAACAGGTGGAGTTGAAGGTGCGTATTGTCGAGGTGGATCGCTCCAAGATTGACGAATTTGGAATAAATTTCATTAGCGGTGGCAAGACCCTGGCATCCTCCTCCACGCAACAATTCTCCGTCCAGTCCTCCACGACTACCGGCGGCAATTCGAGCGGCGGGTCGGGCAGCAGCAGTGGAGGCGCAAAGTTCTCGATCACCGATCCACTGAATCTTTTTGTCTACAACACGGGCCTCGATCTGGGTGTCGCCATCAAGGACCTTGAGAACCGGCAGGTCCTGCAGATCCTGGCGGAGCCGAATATCACCACACTGAGCGGCAAACGGGCATCCTTCCTCGCGGGCGGCGAATTTCCTTTTCCTGTCGTCCAGGGAGGCACCGGCGGCTTTACATCTGTGACGATCCAGTTTCGCCCCTACGGTGTGAAGCTTGAATTCACTCCGAT
This sequence comes from uncultured Acidobacteriaceae bacterium, assembly GCA_963849505.1. GTDB lineage: Bacteria > Acidobacteriota > Terriglobia > Terriglobales > Acidobacteriaceae > JANXZS01. The sequence goes on from CAWKHY010000009.1 coordinate 536,973, forward strand.
CGTGAATGCGGACGGAACCATCCATTTGGAAGTTGCACCGGAAGTCAGTGCGCTCGACTATACGAACGCCGTGACCATATCGGGATACACCATACCCGCCATCGCGACTCGTCGCGCCGAGACGCAAGTGGAGCTGAAGAGTGGTCAGAGCTTCCTGATCTCAGGCTTGCTGGATCATCGAACGACCGAGGCGCTGGGCAAAGTTCCCGGCCCTGGCGACCTGCCGGTGCTTGGATCTTTATTCCGCTCCAAGGGCATCAACCGCTCAGTCACCGAATTGATGGTGGTGGTCACGCCGACGTTGGTCTATCCCCTCGAAGAGCAAAAGCAAACGCCGATAGTCGATCCGCAAAAGGCGGTGCCGGATCTCGATGTGACCGGTTTTGACAAGAAGATGGCCAAAGAGAAAGTGAACAAGATTCCGGCGGCGACGACGCCGTCAACAGGGAGCAGCCATTGAGTCCACAATCCAGGATCGGCTCATTCGATACGCTCGCTGTCGCGTTGATCACGGTTTCCATGGATCCGGAGACCGCGACGCAGGTAGTGCATGCCGGCCTGCAGACGAGATGGGCTCTGTGCCAGGCCAGTCTTCCCAGCTACCCATCGGCCACCGAGCGTCCAACATTTTCTCCCGAAATCAAGTCTGCGACGGCCTGCGTTGCGATCGTGGACTTCGATCAGGATGCGGAGCGTGCCCTGGAGTCGGTGAGTTATCTTGACCAGTGCTTCTACGGCCGTATTGCAATCGTTGCGCTGTCGTCTTCAAGTGATCCTGAGCTTACGTTGCAAGCCATGCGGGCCGGCTGCAACGAGTTTCTCTGCAAGCCATTCCAGCTGGGTCAATTCGAAGCTGCCCTGAATCGGATGGATGCGCGGTGGGCGATGACCCTCGGTCGCATTCCACGCAGCGGGAATGTCCTGTCCTTCTTCGGCACCAAAGGTGGAGTCGGCGCAACGACGCTGGCCGTTCACCTGGGCATGTTTCTGGTGCAGTGCCACAAGAAGAAGACGCTACTCATCGACAACCACCGCGAGTTGGGACACGCATGTCTCTACCTGGGCATCGATGGGAATCGTTATCACTTCAATGAGCTCGTACGCAACGTGGACAGGCTGGACAGCGAACTGCTGAGGGGGTACGTGGCAGTGCACTCCTCCGGCCTTGAAGTACTTGCCTCACCGGACAGCCTCGGCGCTACGCGAAACATCGAGAACGAAGCCATCGAACGCACACTCGATTTCCTGCGCATGGAATACGACTACGTTCTGCTGGACGGCGACACTAACCTCGAGAGCGCGAGCCTGGCTGCGATCGGACGTTCCGATCACGTGTACCTGATCGCCACACCGGAGATTGGTGCAATCCGCGATCTCTCACGCTATGTCGACAGCCTTGTCCTTCTCGATAACAAGCCCGACAAGATGCACGTCGTCATCAACCGCTATTCATCGCGCGATGCGGTGAGCACGGAGCATATCGAGAAGGCAATCCGGCTGCCGATATCGATCCGGATTCCGAATAACTATAACGAACTCGTGCACTCCATCAACGCCGGCGTGCCACTCTCCCCGGACAAGAAGTCTGACTTTTCTCTTCATATTCGCAAATGGGCCGATGCAATTGTCGGCAGTGCTGGGGCGGAAGCTCCGACACCAGTCAAGAAGCGCTTTGCAATCTGGAACTAGCGGCAGCCTGTGAGCATGCCTTAGTTCAGACAGGAAATGGATCCAGATATGGCGGAAAGCAACGTCAACATCCCGTCCCCTTCACGCCCTCTGAACGGTGCAGTGCGCGTTCCGCGGGCCGCAGGGGAACGGAGCCAGCAGGAGATGAAGACTTCGGTCCACCAGGAGCTGATCAAGCGGCTGGACTTGGAGAAACTGGCAACGATTCCCAATGATCGCGGGGCTCAGTTGCAGCTGTCGGCGTTGATCCAGCAGTTGATTGCGGAGCTGGGCATACCGTTGAGCTCCGCCGAGCGTGATCAGTTGGCGCAGGATGTGCTCGACGAGGTTTTTGGATTGGGGCCGTTGGAGCCTTTGCTCCAGGATCCGACGATCAGCGACATCCTGGTGAATACGTGCAGCACGGTCTATGTGGAGCGGCGCGGAGTCTGTACAGACGGCGGTTTCCTTCAAAGACAATCGCCACCTTTTACAGGTGATTGACAAGATCGTTTCCGGGGTTGGCCGTCGCGTGGATGAGTCCACTCCCATGGTGGACGCTCGTCTCAAAGATGGATCTCGAGTGAATGTAGTTGTTCCGCCGCTTGCGGTCGACGGACCAATCCTGTCGATCCGGCGCTTCGGCTCGACGCCGCTTGTTGCCGACGATCTGCTTCGGTCAAAAACTCTGACGCTGCCTATGCTGGAGGTGCTTCGCGGAGCCGTGCAGGCTCGACTCAACATCGTGGTCTCGGGCGGAACAGGCGCGGGCAAGACAACTCTGCTGAATGTGCTCTCCGGCTTTATTTCCGATCGGGAACGAATTGTAACCATCGAAGACTCCGCCGAATTGCAGATGAAGCAGGAACACGTTGTAAGACTCGAGTGCCGGCCTCCAAATGTCGAGGGCAAGGGTGCCGTACGTCAACGGGAACTGGTCATCAATGCGTTGCGAATGCGTCCCGACCGCATTGTGCTGGGCGAGGTGCGAGGCGAGGAAGCACTCGACATGCTGCAGGCAATGAACACCGGGCACGATGGCTCCATCACCACCATTCACGCGAATACTCCCCGAGATGCCTTGGCGCGTATGGAAACCATGTCGATGATGAGTTCGGTGCGGCTGCCCGAAAAGGCGATACGCATGCAGATGGCGTCCGCAATTCACTTAATTGTGCAGGTGGCGCGCATGAGCGATGGCGCGCGCCGGGTGACCCATATCAGCGAGTTGACGGGCACGTACAGCGACGTGATCAGCATGCAGGATATCTTCCTTTTCGAGAAGAATGGGCTGGATATAAACGGCAAGGTGAAGGGACGCTTCTTCGCCACGGGCATTGTGCCGAAGTTTGGTGACCGGTTCAAGAGCGCAGGAATTCCTCTGCCAGTGGGTCTGTTGGACCACGCCACGGAGGTATAGGACCCGCCATGACAATGCTGATTGCCGGTTTCGCGCTGATTCTGCTTATGAGCTTCGTCACTGTGCTGGTGGCAACCCGCCCGTCTCGAGCGGAGAAGGCTCTGGTTGAGCGCCTCGTGTCCATTCCCAGGACCGGCGAGGGAGCGAGTGTGATGGTCGGCAAGGAACAACTGCTCAAGGCCGGCAATGTGTCACGTTTTTCGTGGCTCGAGCAGATGCTCGAGCACTACAGCTTCTCGCAGCGGCTTCAGCTGCAGATTCTTCAGGCACACAGTTCGGCCACCGCGGCCGGTATTGTTATGGGCTCACTGGCGTCATCTGCAGCATGTTTCGCGATCATGTATTACATTCTGCCACTCCCTGCGTTCGCTATCGCAGCAGCGATGCTGGGCTTGGCGATTCCATACTTCGTGCTGCGCATTCGGCGTTCGCGCCGGATCGACGCGTTCAACAAGCCTCTCCCTGATTGCATCGACATGATGGGACGTGCGCTGCGCGCTGGCCACTCCATGGTTGCGGCGATCGAGATGGTTTCCGAACAGTCCGCAGAGCCGGCACGCTCGGAGTTTGCCGAGGTGTTCAAGCAGCAGAATTACGGCCTCCCGCTACGCGACGCTTTGTCACAATTGATCGAACGAGTTCCCTCACAGGATTTGCGCGTCCTTGTCACCGGCATTCTCGTGCAGCGGGAGACGGGCGGCAACCTGGCAGAAATTCTTGACCGGACCGCGGCCGTAATTCGAGAGAGACTTCGCATTCAGGGTGAGATTCGCACGCAGACCGCACAAGGGCGTATGACGGGATGGATCCTGGGATTGCTCCCGATCATCATGTTGATCTTCATCAACGTAGCCGATCCGGGGTATTCGCGCATCCTCTTTGAAGAAGGGCCTGGGCGCAAGCTGCTCTACGTTGGGATCGCTCTGCTTGTTATAGGCGGGGCCATTATGCGGCAAATCATCCATGGGATCGAGGTCTGAACCGATGACCTTCCTTCTATTCCTTGGCGGCAGCGTAGTCTTGTTTGCGATCGCAGCGTTGCTCTCTGCGCCGGCTCTGTTGCGACCTTCCCGGGTCGCGAGAAGACTGCTGGCGGTGGTGGAGAATAACCGCGTCGACCAGCGCGCGATTGGCCGAAAAGAACGCTATCGGAATCGCATTCTGGCCATGGCGATGAGCCTGCGCGGATGGCTGCGAATTTCCGAAGATACGCGGCTCTCCCTGCGTTTGTCTTCCGCTGGCTTCAAGAACAGCGCCTACCCTACCGCCTATGCGGCAGTTCGTGTCCTTTGCCCATTGCTGGCGTTGGTCATAGCCAGTTTCGTGCATGACAACACAGTCTTCTGGATGTTTGCTTCTGCCGTGGTCGGCTATATGATCCCTGACTTCTGGCTGGAGCGCATGATAAAACGGCGTCGCGAGCGCATTCGCAAGGGCATCCCGGATGCGATTGATCTGCTGGTGATCTGCGTAGGCGCCGGGCTGGGACTGGACCAGGCGCTGCAACGTGTGGGCCAGGAGTTGAGCACCAGCCACGTAGACATTCACGATGAGCTTCTTCAGATCAATCTGGAACAACGCGCCGGCAAGCCTCGACTCGACGCCTGGAAGAGCATGGCGCAACGCACAAAAATCGAGGAGTTTGATGCCTTCGTTTCAATGCTGGCACAGACCGACCGTTTCGGAACGCCGATCATCCGCGCACTCAGCCGCTTCTCAGAAGATGTAAGGCTGAAGCGTAGGCAGCGCGCCGAAGAGATGGCCGCGAAAACCAAAGTTAAGATTCTGTTTCCTCTGGTGCTCTTTATTTTTCCCTGCATTTTTATTGTTCTGCTGGCTCCCGCAGTACTTCATATGGCGGCCGCCATGCACACGGTGTCGAGATGAGGGGAGCGAACAGTGGAAGGCCGCGGGCGGCTGAAAATTTCTACCGACTTATGAAGATTGAAAGAAAGGAGGAGCTATGGATACGGTCTCTCTAGTACGCGTTGTTGCTGGTGTTCTGGCTGTCGTCGTCCTTGCGATCTTGATCTATCGCAGGAAGCATCGCGCCGCTTAATCGGAGTTCTATTGCCCTTCGAAAACTATGCAAATCATCTCTCTGCGGAACAAAGCCACGGGCAACACGATTGGTCAGGAAATCTCACTTGCAGATACTTCCTGGTCAAGACTATGCGGCCTGTTGGGCAAGCGGGGGCTGGACGCTGGATGCGGGGTGCTGATATGCCCTTCATCCGGTGTCCATACTTTTGGCATGTTGTTTTCTATCGACGTAGTGGCACTGGACAAGAAGATGAACGTTGTCCGATTGTGGCGGGGGTTGCGCCCCTTCAGGATTACAGCAGTAAGCCTGCGAACACACTGCATGTTGGAAATGGCGACAGGTGAGATCGACCGTTGCGGCATCGAAGTGGGGCACCAACTCGAGGTGGTCTAGCGTTTCGTGCGATCAGGGTGTCTAAGTTTTTGCTCTATCTCGTCCGCAGGAATGCAGGATCTGCCAAAAGGGCTGCTGCTTGGCTCGCACAACGATAAAGGAGATCTTGTGGCTGAAATCGCGGGCACAGCGGAATACCTCCCAGTGGTTGCCGATTCCGCCGCATCACGGAGTGCATTGTCAGCTCGCGCCGAACAGATTGCACAAACCCTTGTCCTCACTGCGCTATTCGCCGCGCCAGCCTTGATGTGTTTGCATCTTGCGTACGTCGCCGACCCCGATATCTGGTGGCACATGCGCACCGGCCAGTGGATAGTCGAACACCACTCGGTGCCTCACGTCGATCCGTTTTCGCGGTTGAGCGCAGGCCGGGAGTGGGCCGCATATAGCTGGCTGTTTGATCTGATTGTCTTGTGGTGTTACCGCTGCTGGAAGCTCGTCGGAATTCTGGCTTGCGCCACGACCATGGTGGTGGCCATTACGGTCGCACTGCATCAAATGATCCGGCGCCTCCAGCCCGATTTCACCAAGGCTACACTGTTGACCATGGCGGGCATGATCGGCTTGTCGCGGCTTTATACGCCGAGGCCCTGGTTATTCACGATTCTATTTTTCATCCTGGAACTGGACATCCTCTTCCAGGTGCAAAAGAGCGGCAAGATCCGCAGGTCGTTGTGGCTGCCCCTGATCTTCGGTCTCTGGGCAAACCTGCACATCCAGTTTGTGGATGGACTAGCGGTGCTGGGTTTGGCCGCAATGACTCCGCTCGCCGCACGGTGGGTGCAACAGCCACAGTCCAAAACTCGTAGCGCCAGACTTTGGCCCGTCTTCTTGCTTAGCTTTCTGGCGACGCTGGCGAATCCCTACGGCTGGAAGATATACAAGATCGCCTACGATTTGGGCTCGCAGTCTGGAGTGCTGAACAGCATCAGCGAATTGCAGGCGCTGCCCTTCCGCGACACAGACGACTTCCTGCTGCTCATTCTTGCGCTGGCTGCGGTTGGGATGTTGTGCTGGAACCGTCGCTTCCCAATCTTTGAGAGCGCTCTGCTGGCGATTGCCATCTTTCTGTCGTTCCGATCACAACGCGATGTATGGCTGCTCGCGGTCTCAGCCAGCGCGATCCTTGCGGCTCAAATGAAAAGCGATATCGGAGAAGAACCACATCCTCGACGGCAGTCCCTTTCGACTATATTTCTGGCACTCTCAGTGTGTGTGACGGTAGTGGCTGGAGCCGCATTGATGCGCGTTAGCAACGCCGGTCTTCGCGACAACGTGGCCAGGGCAATGCCCGTGCATGCAGTGGAGGCGGTCAGGCAGAGAGGCTACTCCGGTCCACTCTACAACAACTACAACTGGGGAGGCTTTCTGATATGGAGTGTCTCTCAGCCGGTCAGCATCGACGGGCGAGCAGCACTGCATGGCGACAAGCAGCTTGAGCGCTCGGCAAACACATGGAACGGAGCACCAGACTGGAAGACCGATCCGCAGCTGATCTCGTCACGTTTGGTGATCGCTCCGGTTGCCGCGCCACTCACGCAACTTCTGCGTGCCGACTCGAGATTCGAGCTCGTCTTTGAAGACCAGGTTGCCGCGGTCTTTATCGCGCGCCATACATAGTCGAGTCCAACGAAATAGACCGTGTGCGAAGCCTTCAGGCACTCACACACGGTCCAATTCAATTCGTTCTTCTCGAGCGCAAATACTCACGCTGCGGCTACTTGCCAATCACCTTTGCCAGCGTCTCGCCAATCAGGGCGGGCGACGCTACAACGTGAATCCCGGCCGCCTCCATGGCCTTCATCTTGTCGGCCGCCGTACCCTGGCCGCCCGAGATAATCGCGCCGGCATGGCCCATGCGGCGTCCGGGAGGCGCGGTCTGCCCGGCGATGAAGCCTACCACCGGCTTCTTCACGTGAGCCTTGATGTACTCGGCAGCGGCCTCTTCCGCCGTGCCGCCGATCTCACCGATCATGATGATCGCTTCCGTATCGGGATCTTCGTTCAGCAACCGCAGCGCATCGGTGTGATTCGTTCCGATAATCGGATCGCCACCAATTCCGATCGCCGTCGACTGCCCGATGCCGCGAGTAGTCAGCTGGTACACGGCCTCATACGTCAGCGTGCCTGAGCGCGAGACAATGCCCACGCTGCCCTGCTTATGAATCCGCCCCGGCATGATCCCGATCTTCGCTTTGCCCGGTGAAATGACGCCCGGGCAGTTGGGACCGATTAGCCGGGACTTGGAGTCCTTGATCTTCGCCCACACCCGAACCATGTCCAGCGAGGGAATGCCCTCGGTGATGCAGACGATCAGCGGCAGGCCCGCATCTTCTGCCTCCAGAATTGCGTCCGCAGCAAAGGGCGGCGGCACAAAGATGACCGTGGCATTAGCGCCTGTTGCGGCTACTGCCTGCTGCACCGTATCAAAGACCGGCCAGCCTTCGTGGGTGGTCCCGCCCTTGCCCGGGCGTCACTCCACCCACAACCTTGGTGCCGTACTCCGCACATCCCTTGGCGTGAAAGGTTCCTTCTTTGCCAGTGATGCCCTGAACGATGAGGCGTGTATTTTCGCTTACGAGTACCGACATTCGCTTCCCTCTAAGTTGCCCTTGATCGATTCCAATTCCGTGAGTCTACTTGCCGTTCTTTGCCGCGTTCACCGCCAGCGCAGCCGCATCCTGCATCGTCTCGCCGACAAGGAAGTTCAGCCCAGAGGCCTGCAGGATTTCCCGTCCCTGCTCCACGTTCGTACCCTCAAGCCGCAGCACAATCGGCACAGAGACCTTCAGATTCTTTGCAGCCGCCACCACTCCCTGCGCCAGCGTATCCACGCGCAAGATGCCGCCAAAAATGTTGATGAAGATCGCCTTCACATTCTTGTCCGACAGTAGAATCTCGAAGGCGTGCTCAATCTGTTCCTGGTTTGCACCACCGCCCACATCCAGAAAGTTCGCCGGACTTCCACCCGCGTACTGGATGATGTCCATCGTCGCCATCGCCAGTCCTGCGCCATTCACCATGCAGGCAATGTTGCCGTCGAGCTTGATGTAGTTCAGCGAATACTTCGACGCCTCAACCTCAAGCGGATCCTCTTCAGCCACGTCCCGCAGATCCTTCAGATCCTTGTGCCGGAACATCGCATTGTCGTCGAAGTTGATCTTGCAATCGAGTGCGAAGAGCTTATCGTCCTTGGTCGTAATGAATGGATTGATCTCCAGCAGCGAGGCATCCGTTTCGATGAACACCTTGTACAGCCCCTGCATGAACTGCACAGCCTGATTAATTTGCGTCGGCTTTAGTCCCAGAGCGAAGGCCATCTTGCGTCCCTGGTACGCCTGAAATCCCACAGCCGGGTCGATATACTCCTTCACGATCGCATCGGGATCCTTGGCGGCAACCTCTTCAATCTCCATGCCGCCCGCCTTGGAAGCCATAAACACAACCTTTGAGGTCACCCGGTCCAGCACGATGCCGAGATACAACTCGCGATCGATCGCCGCCGTCTCCTCGATCAGCAGGCGCCTTACCTTCTGTCCCTCGGGGCCGGTCTGGTGGGTCACCAGTTGCATGCCCAGGATCTGCTTGGCGTAGGCCTCTGCCTCAGCCTGCGTCTTGGCTACCTTTACGCCACCGCCCTTGCCGCGTCCTCCGGCATGGATCTGCGCCTTCACCACAACGCCCGTGGCGCCGTTGGAAAACAGCTTCCTGGCTACATCCAAAGCCTCGTCCAGCGTGTTGGCCATCTCACCTCTGGGAACGGCCACTCCATACTTCGCCAGGATGTCTTTTGCCTGATACTCGTGAATTTTCATAAAGTCTTCGAGCTGCCCCCAGGCGCACCTCGCGGCACGCAACAATCGTGTCTGCCCAGGATGCGCAGACTCCTGAATACTAACGGAGCCAGCCCCGTGCAGCAAACGGGAGACCTCCCCGACGTCGCTGCGGGATTACCAGAAAATCCCCTGGCAACCCGGTAGCCAAGTGCTACGATGATTGCCGTGTCGAACCGACCAAACCCTTCCGCAGAAGACCAGCTGGACTCCTTCCTGGCAAAGTTCACCCCGGAGATTGCCTCGCTCGCCACGGCCATCCTTGCCCGGATGAGAGCCCTCTACCCCACCGCGCTCGAACTCGTCTACGACAACTACAACGCACTCGCCATCGGCTTCAGCCCCACCGAACGAGCCTCCAACGGAATCTTTTCGATCGCCCTCTATCCCAGGTGGGTGAGCCTGTTCTTTCTTCAGGCCAAAGGCTTGCCCGACCCACAAAAACTGTTGCAGGGCAGCGGCAGCGTTGCCCGGCACATCGTTCTGCCCGACGCGGGCAAACTCGATGAACCGGCCGTGAAAGCTCTCATGCGAGAAGCCACAGCAAGAGCCGCTATCCCGTTCGATCCGCATGGCGAGCACCGGATCATTATCAAATCTGTCTCAGTCAAGCAGCGTCCGCGTCGCCCGGTTGAAGCCCCCACTAAGCCCCCTCGCGCGCCGCGCCCAAAGACTCGCAACAAGTAGGTCACACATCGGCCGCCGACCGATCCCGGCCCATCAGCGAATTCGCCTCACCCCATCCCGTCCGAGTAGGATGCTGAGAGAACGATGCCAACCCTTAAAGAGACGTTGAAGCACCTGACGGAAGACGGCGCTACGCTCACTCGCGAGGAAGCCTCCTCCACGCTGAACAAAATTCTTACCGAAGAAACCAGCGACATTGAGATCAGCGCTCTTCTTACTCTTCTCGCTACGCGCGGCGAGACCGTTCAGGAGCTCACCGGATTTGCGGAAGCCATGCGCGCGCTCAGCCTCCCCATCCCGCTCACGGATGAGGAGCGCTCCCGCCTTGTCGATACCTGCGGAACCGGAGGCGGCGGGCCCACCACATTCAATATTTCTACCGGGGCAGCCCTGGTGGCCACCGCAGCGGGCGCGCGCGTAGCCAAGCACGGCAACCGCAGCCTTACCTCGCAATGCGGTTCCGCGGATGTGCTCGAGGCACTTGGCATAGCCGTAGCATTAACGCCCCAGCAAGCCGTCGAGTGCCTGCGCGCTACGGGATTCATGTTCCTCTACGCGCCTCTGCTGCACCCGGCAATGAAGCGCGTGCAGCCCGTTCGACGGGCCCTGGGATTCCGCACCATCTTCAACCTCGCCGGGCCGCTCACAAATCCGGCCTATGCTCCCGTCCAGGTAATGGGCGTACCAGCGCGCAAATGGCTGGCCCCGGTGGGGGAGACGATGTCGCGCCTCGGCATTCGCCGCGCCTTCGTCGTTCACGGATCCGACGGACTCGACGAACTCACCGTCACCGGAGAGAGCAACCTTGCCGAAGTGCACGACCGCGCCATTGGCCTCTACCGCACCAAGCCGCAGGACGCTGGCTTGCCCTTGGCAGATAGCGCCGCGCTCGCAGGCGGAGATGCAGCCGCAAACGCGGCAATACTCGAAGCAATCTTCAACGGCGAACCAGGACCCCGCCGCGATGTCGTCCTGTTCAACGCCGCAGCAGCCCTCGTTGTGGCCGAAGTCGCCGAAGACCTGCGCGAAGGCGTACGCGTCGGCGCAGAGGCAATCGACTCCGGTGCAGCGCGCAAGACTCTTGAAGCCCTCAGGGCATTTTCGGCGTCTATAGTACCGGCACAGTCATCGTAAGTAGGATTGCAGAGGAGAAGATCCATGAAGATTCGGGCAACCATCGCAGCGTTGTTCGCTGGAGCCGCATTTCTTGCCGTGGGGACCTGCGCCCTCGCGCAGCAGATCGAGGTGAGCAAGGCCAATCGCACCATCGCCGTCTCCACCAGCGACACCGCTACCGCCGATGCTGACGTTGCCATCGTGCACATAGGCTTCCAGCTATACGGTGCGGACGAAACCGCTGCCTACGCTGCCGCCTCGCGGACCTCCAACGGAATTATGAAGGCGCTGACAGATGCCGGAGTGAAGAAGGAATCTATCGAGAGCACCGGGCAGAACATCAACCGCGTGCAGCCCTTTGAAATTCAGAATCTGCCCGAAGCACAAAAAGCTCAGCGCCAGTTCACCGTCTCGCAAAGCTGGAACGTGAAGACCTCCGCCGCGGATGCCGCTGCTATTCTGAACGCCGCAGTCAAGGCGGGGGCCAACCAGGGCGGCGGCATCGACTGGACCGTTGCGGATGAGGATGCGCTCGAAGCACAGGCTGCGGGCAAGGCGCTCAAACGCGCCGGAGAAATTGCAGCGCGCATGGCGCAGGGGCTTAACGCCAAGCTGGGACCTCTCGTCTACGCCAGCAACCAGATGCCGGAGATGCCACATCCCATGCCGATGGCGCGGGCTGGCGCTCCCATGGCGATGTCGGCAAAGGCCGATGCCGTCGAGCCGCTCGCCATCAACGCCCAGAAGGTCTCCCGCTCCGCAACTGTGTATGCGGTCTTCGCCATCGAATAGATACTTTCAAAGCCGTCAGAGCAGTCTGAGGACATCTCGTGCCCGAAGAAAAAAATAACGCCGCGATTCGCCGCGCCCCGTCCCACTCCTGAGGCCGAAGAGGTCTTCCTGCGCTGGATCGCCTACCTCGACGACGAATTCTCCCGGCACCACAAGCCGGGCCTGCGGGCGGAGATTGTGCGCGAGCAGCTCCACCAGCTCTACCTCAGCGCTCCCGGCGGCGCCAAGCTCAACTTCACGCTCATCACCGAACTCCCCACCAACGTCCTTCAGCTCTCGCTCGATCCCCGCAACTCCACTCTCGCGCCAGAGTACGAGAGCGGTGTCGACCCGAAGAAGTATGCCGAGCGCAAGCCTCTGATCTGGTTCTGGCTAATGTTCGACCGCTCGCCCGTGGGTCTCAACCTGTGGTTGGGATTCCGCTTTCGCGCCATGCTCGCCCGCCACATCTTTGAACACATCGGCAACAACGTCAGCTTGTACCCCGGCATCGAATTCACCTTCGGCTACAACCTCAGCCTCGAGGACGACTGCACCATCCTGCCGGGTGCCGTCCTCGACGACCGTAAGCCGCTGCGAATCGAAAAGGGCGCCACCGTCGGCACCCAATCGCCTGAATTCTCGCGACATTGATCTTCACCGGACGCCGGCATCCGTGGAAGCGGGAGGCGGCGTCTGCATGCTACCATCAGCTTTCCGAGCCACATAGCACAGGCTGGGCCATGCAATGAGTCAAGACATCGTTCTAAAGCTGTTTCAATTTGCCATTCTGCTCTTTGCCCTCAGCCTGCATGAGGCGTCGCACGCCTGGATGGCTTCGCGACTGGGCGACCAGACGGCCCGCATGCTTGGCCGTGTAACCCTCAATCCCATCAAGCACATCGACCCCGTCGGAACTTTGCTGATCCCGCTGGCGATGCTCTTTATGCCGGGTTTTGGACGCTTTCTGATCGGCTGGGCGAAACCCACCCCCGTCAATACTCGCAACTTCAAACGAATCACGCGCGACGACATTCTGACGACCCTCGCCGGCCCTTCAAGCAATCTCTTGACGGCCTTGATCTGCGCCGTCGGTCTTATGGTCATGGAACACGTCAGCGCAGCCGGAAAGCTTTCGGTGGTTGTTGCCGTCTTCACGGCGAATCACATACCCTCGCCGGTTGAAGGCGCCCTTCCGGCGCTCTTTCCGCTTGCCCTGCTGCTGTACCTGGCCTTCTTCGTCAATCTCCTGCTGGCCATCTTCAACCTGCTGCCTCTGCCGCCGCTCGATGGCAGCCACATCTTCCGCCACATGCTGCCCTATAGCGCCCTGCGCATATACGACTCGCTCGGCATGATCAGCCTCATTCTGATCCTCTTCGTAGGCGGCCGCGTGGTAGGTCTCGTCATGAGTCCCGCCGTAGATGCGCTCAACCGCGTTCTGCTGGGGATCTAGCTCTGAATGCAGCGAGCTAGACTCCCGCAGCCTGCTGCAATACGATGAACGGCAATGCCCCAGATCGATCAAGCATCCTTTGAAGCCGTCCGTCCAGAGCTCACGTCTGGAGAGTCCATCCTGTGGGCTGCCCAACCAAGCACCTCGGTGATCTTCCATCGTGAAGATCTCACTCTCGTCCCCTTCAGCTTGTTTTGGGGTGGATTTGCCATCTTCTGGGAAGCTGGCGTAGCCGGCCTGTGGGGTGGTCCCGCAAAAGGCGCAGGCCCTTCCCTCTTCATGATGCTTTGGGGGGTCCCCTTTGTTCTAATTGGCCAATATCTAATTTGGGGACGGTTCTTGGTTGCGGCATGGAAAAAGCGAAGAACCTTCTACGCGCTTACGAACCGTCGTGCGATCGTCGTTCAGAACGGCTGGAGCAGGCAGACGGCTTCAGCCTACGTTGACACCCTGCCCACTTTGATAAAAGAGAGCAGCGCGAATGGTATCGGCACTCTGCGCTTTAGTCCGGCTGACTCAATGTGGTCGGGACGTCGTGGCAATTGGGGCGTATGGGACGGGATGGGAGTCGGTAGTATGCCGGTGTTTCGAGACATCGAGGATATGGAGACCGCGTACCGCCTCGTCTCCGAACAGCGAGAGCGCCTCCGCGCGACAACAACCTAGATTCCTGCCCGTACCGTTTCTTGACCATCCCTATGCCCGCGTAACTCAGGTTAGGCCGGTCGCTGCCCCGTGGACTAGCCAAGTTGCTGACAGCGATCCTTGCCCCCGTTCTCCGCCTTTCTCGTACAATGGAACAAAGTCATAGTTCAGCGATAAAGACTGACTGATACTCTTTGTGTGTTTGAAGGACACGGTGGCGAACTCTTCTTCCTCCCCCAGGCAACGCGTGCTCAGCGGCATGCGCCCTACCGGCAAGTTGCATCTCGGCAATTACATGGGCGCCCTTTACAACTGGGTGCGGCTGCAGAACGAACTCGATGCCAACGGCCAGCGAAAGTATGAGTGCTACTTCTTCATCGCCGACTGGCACGCCCTGACGACCGACTACTCCGACACCTCGAAAATCAAGCAGAACACACTCGAAGTGGCTCTCGATTTTCTGGCGGCGGGCCTCGATCCTGAAAAATCCGTACTTTTCGTGCAAAGCCACGTCCCCCAGCACGCCGAGCTTCACCTGCTGCTCTCCATGATCACGCCTCTAGGCTGGCTGGAGCGCGTTCCGACGCTATAAGGACCAGCAGGAACAGCTGAATCAAAAGGACTTGGCGACCTACGGATTTCTGGGCTATCCGCTGCTGCAGTCCGCCGACATCCTGATCTATCAGCCGGACTTTGTGCCAGTGGGACAGGACCAGGTGGCGCACGTCGAACTTACGCGTGAAGTGGCACGTCGTTTTAACCAGTTTTACCCCCCTTTTGGTGCCAAAAACGACGCAAAAACGCCACCAGTTCTACCGGAACCGAAGGTCCTGCTGACGCCCTCGCCAAAGCTTCCCGGCACCGACGGCCGCAAGATGTCGAAGAGCTACGACAACACCATCGAGCTGACCGATCCGGAAGCAGGTAGTTCGCAAAAAGATGAAGACCATGGTCACGGACCCTGCGCGCATTCGCCGCACCGATCCCGGCGATCCCGATCTCTGCCCCGTGGGCGACCTGCACAAGGTCTTCTCCAGCGCCGGAGACAATCGCAAAAGTTTACGAAGGCTGCCGATCAGCGGGCATTGGCTGCATCGAATGTAAGGGTTGGGCAGCCGACGCCATCGTTGCCGCAGTTGGCCCCGTTGCAGGAGCGGCGGAAGAGATATGAAGCAGACCCGAACCTGGTAAAGATTATTCTTCGAGACGGAGAAAAGCGCGCCACCGATCGCGCAGAGCAGACAATGCGAGAGGTGCGCCAGGCAATGCAATTGATGGCTGCGGGCGAAACAGGCGAATGATCGACGAGCGAGAGATATCCGGCGAAAACGCAGCCCCGGAGACACCGGAGCAGGGCAACGCTGGCCCGGGCCCGGAGGCGAACCCATCAGCAAACGTCGCTCCGGCACCGGCAGCACTGGGCAAGCAAAACACCGCCGGCAGCGCAGAGAAAACCGCTGCTCGTCATGCCGCGTCAGCTGCCTCCGCGCAGGCTGCGGCCAAGGCGGAGCCGGAAAATGCTTCCCCGTTCAACATCACGGTTGGGCGCATCTACGACGGCCCGATGGATCTGCTGCTGGACCTCATCCGTAAGCAGGACATCGACATCTACGACATTCCGATTGCGAAGATTACGGCACAGTTTCTCGGCTACGTCGAGAATCTGAAGCAGACCGACGTCGACGCCGCAGGCGAGTTCATCTACACGGCCGCGCTGCTGATACACATCAAGAGCAAGATGCTGCTGCCTCGCTCGCCCGACGAGATTGCCGAGGGAGCCGACGAAGATCCCCGCCGCGAGCTGGTGGAGCGCCTGCTGGAGCACGAGCGTTTCAAGAATGCCGCGCAGATGCTCGCCCAGAAGCAGCAGATCGAAGAAGCGACCTGGACCAATCCCGGAATGCGCGAATTTCGCGACGACGCCGCCACAGAACCAGAGATCGCGGCAGATACGGTTGACCTTGTGCGAGTTTTCCGGGAGATTCTCGAGCGCGCCCGAAACCGTCCTGTTCTCGACGTAGAAGAGGATGCGGTGACGGTTAGCCAGATGATTAAATATGTGGGCCGGCGGCTGGTGATGGAGGATAAACCCATTGCTCTCAGGCGTTTACTGCAAAATACACGGTCAGAAAGAGCGCTGATTTGCATGTTTTTAGCACTGCTGGAGCTCGTTAGGTTGCAAGCGATACTGTTGCGGCAGGATCGAAACTTCAGCGAAGTGTTCGTAAAGAAGCACGCGATGTTTGACACGGCAATGAATGAAGGTCTTTCGCAGGCAAGGGACGACTGGCAGTAAACTAAAGATGGCACGTCTTTTATGTTCGACCCATATTTATGAGAGATACATTAGTTGATGAGTACCCTCTTACCCAGGTCATAGGCAATTCTGATATCGTCCTTGAGACGAGACATTCCGGAAACGACTCGATGGATTCCAGCGCTGTAGCAGTCGCCCCCGCCCCCGAACAAGAAGTCGAAGTTACCTTATCTCTTGTTGATCGCAAGATGCAGAAATCCTCGTCCGGAAAATGGGGCAAGGTTTTTTTTTGCGTCGTGCTGGTGGCAGGGCTGGCGTATGCAGGCACGCAACTGGCTCACGATCTGGCAAATGCTGGCCACGTTTCCAGTTACTGGCCTTACATCATGCTGGCGGTGGCTCTCTTCGGCGCCCTTGCGTTTGAATTCGTAAACGGTTTCCACGATACTGCCAACGCTGTAGCCACGGTCATCTATACGCACTCGCTGGAGCCGCACGTCGCGGTCGTCTGGTCGGGTATCTGGAATTTTATTGGCGTGCTTACGTCGAGTGGGGCCGTGGCCTTCGCCATCGTCTCGCTGCTGCCGGTTGAGCTCATTCTGCAGGTAGGCAAGGGCCCCGGATTCGCAATGGTTTTCGCGCTTCTTATCTCCGCCATCCTGTGGAACCTGAGCACCTGGTTCTTCGGTCTTCCGGCGTCGAGTTCGCACACGTTAATCGGTTCCATCATTGGTGTCGGTCTGACCAATCAGCTCATGTCCGTCCACACCGGAACCAGCGGCGTCGACTGGGGCCAGGCTGAGAAGGTTTTCAAGGCGCTGCTGCTTTCGCCGCTGGTTGGGTTTGTTTTTGCGGGATTGCTTCTGCTGATCTGCAAGGCTGTCATCGAGACAAGCGGCTGTACGAGGCGCCCGTGGGCGATGCGCCGCCGCCGTTCTGGATTCGCGCCCTGCTGATTCTGACCTGCACCGGCGTCAGCTTCTTCCACGGTTCCAACGATGGGCAAAAGGGCATGGGGCTGATCATGCTGATCCTGATCGGAACGGTACCGACGGCCTACGCACTGAACCATGCCATCGGCTACGGCCAGGTGCAGGATTTCGTTGCAGTATCGCAGCAGGCTGTTGACAGTAGTGGATTCACACGTTGACCCGAACGCCGTGATTGGCGATGCTCGCGTGCGAGCTGACCGACTACATGCGCACCAAGGATTTCACGCCGAACACGATGCTCGCCATGCGGCAGATCATCAACGATACCTCCCACGAAGTGCTGCTCTACAAGAGCCTGGGCGAATATTCCGGCCGCAGATCAAGCCAACATTCGCAACGACATGTATGTAACGGACGAAGCGCTGCGGCTGATGGCGAAGGCCAAGCAGCCCACATTCAGCGCATCACTGAAAATGCGGTGCTCGCCAACTACCGCAAGAAGCTGGATGGAGCTACCAAGTTCATCCCGACCTGGGTAAAGGTGGTGGTGGCACTGGCGCTGGGACTGGGCACGATGATCGGCTGGAAGCGCATCGTGGTCACGGTCGGCGAGAAGATTGGCAAGGAACACCTTGACCTATGCGCAGGGCGCGTCGGCTGAAATCGTCGCGATGGCGACGATTGGAGCGGCGGATATGTTCGGACTGCCGGTGAGCACCACGCACGTACTTTCGTCGGGCGTGGCAGGGACCATGTTCGCCAGCAAGAGCGGCCTGCAGTTCGCGACTATTCGCAACATTTCGCTTGGCGTGGATTTGCACTTTGCCAGCTGCGGCCCTGCTCGCCGGCGGCCTGTTCTGGATATTCAGGAGCCTCGTCTAAGAGCTGCCTGACGAAAACCGCTGCGCTTCGGTAGTATCAAAGAGACACCGGAGCGCAGCATTTTATTTTCCGGTCTTCGCCCTTACTCATGAGTCTAAAAGCCAAGATTGAAGCCGTAGTCTACGCCGCAGAAGAGCCAGTAACGCTGGCCCAGCTGGCCGTTTTGTTTTCGGAAGAAGCGCTGGAGTGGAAGCGCGAACACGAAGTGGCGCCCGAGCCAGCGAACGAAGCCGCAGAGCCCGTTGCCGAGCAAGTGCCCTTGCCGGACAACGTTGACGGCGAGGAAATCGCCGACGACGAGGTCGGGCTGCAGCCGGCCGAAGGAGAGCCGGAGCTGCACGCAGAACAACCTGCCCCGGACCCCGCCGCAGAAGCGGCCGAAGCCACGACTGAAGAGTTGGTTGCAGCGGCCGACGCCGCCGCGCTTTCAGCAGAGTCAGATGCGAAGCGTGCCGCGAAGCAACGCGACCGCGATGTGCGGGAGGTGCTGCGCGGGCTGCTCGACGAGCTGGTCGAGGAATACGCGAAGAGTGATCGTGGCATCGAGATCCGCGAGATTGCGGGTGGCTATCGGGTAGGCACCAAGCCGGAGTATCACGACAGCGTGCGCAGCTTTGTGAAGAGCCTGAAGCCGCCGATGAAGCTCTCACTGCAGGCACTGGAGACGCTGGCCGTTATCGCCTACAAGCAGCCGGTGACGGCTGCCCGAGGTAAGCGAGATACGCGGCGTGGACTGCGCCGGCGTGCTGGGAAGCCTGATCAGCCGCAAGCTGATTACGACTGCGGGACGCAAGCAGGTGATCGGCAGGCCGATCCTCTACAAGACCACGAAGGAATTCCTACTGCGCTTTGGCTTGAAGGACGTGAACGAGTTGCCCAGCATTGAGGAGTTCGAGAAGATGGCGGGCGAGTTGGCCGATACTGAGATGGCCGAGAGCGCGGAAGGCGATGCTGCGGTAAGCGAGGAATTGCCATTCGACGAGAGCGATGTTGCGCCGGAGAGCGATGTAACTTCGCAGGTCGAAGCACCAGAAGAAGCGTCCGCTGTGAGCACCGTGCCCGCCGGTGAAGCCGTGACAGAAGAAGCAAAGCAGGAAGGTGCCAAGGATTCGCCTGACACGCTCCGCACGGTGCCGGCAGAAGAGGAATGATGGACGAGCAACAGGAAAGCCACGAAGAACGCAAACAGCCTCTACGGCGCGAAGAGCGTCTGCAGAAGATTATGGCGGCCGCAGGGATCGCATCGCGGCGCAAGTCAGAAGAGTTGATTCTGTCCGGACGTGTGCGCATTAACGGGCAGGTGGTGACGGAGCTGGGCACGAAGGCAGATGCCATACCTCGACCACATTCGCGTGGACGGAAAGCTGCTGCAGGGCTCGGAGAAGCAGCGCTACTTCATGCTGAACAAGCCGAAGGGATTCGTGACAACTGTTTCCGATCCCGAGAATCGGCCGACGATCATGAAGTTTTTCGAGCGGGCAGGCGCGCGCGTGTACCCGGTGGGCCGGCTGGACTATCAGAGCGAAGGGCTGCTGCTGGTGACCAACGATGGCGATCTCGCGAACCGGCTGACCAAGGCCTCGTCGAAGGTGGAAAAGACTTACCTGGTGAAGATCAGCGGCAAGCCGAGCGAGGATGCGCTGAACCAACTGCGCGGGGGCATCATGATTGATCGCGGCAAGAGGGATCGCGGCGAGGGCCGGGTGCTGACGCAGCCTGCTTCGATCCGGCTGGTGCGCGACGCGGATAATCCCATGGTACGAGGTGATTCTGACGGAAGGGCGCAACCGGCAGCTGCGCAAGCTCTTCGAAGAGATTGGCCACTTTGTTGAGAAGATTCGCCGCGTTGGCTACGGTCCGCTGGTGCTGGATGTGGCGCCGGGTGAGATACGTGAGCTGAGCGAGGCTGAAGTGCTTTCACTGCAGCGCTCGTCGGTGGGAGTGCGGCCGAAGCGGTCTGCCTCCGTTAAAGATTCCGAAGATGCTGACTGCGTCGAGGCGATCGGGCACGCGACCCACAGCACCACGGCCAAAGGCTCCAGCGCGCAAGAAGCGCTAGTGCGAAGTGCACCTGCAGTCGCTCGCACCTTGGTGAGTACACCGGGCATCCAATGCATAGATGGAGATGACAATGGAAAAAGCAACGTTTGGCGCAGGCTGTTTCTGGGGAGTGGAAGTTGCGTTCGGGCGAATTCCCGGCGTGACGGAGACTGCCGTTGGCTATGAGGGCGGCAAGCTGGAGAGCCCGAGCTACAAGGACGTGTGCACCGATCAGACAGGGCACGCGGAAGTGGTAGAGGTTACCTTCGACCCCGCCAGAGGTCAGCTACAAGACGCTGCTCTCGGCTTTCTTTTCGCTGCACGACCCGACGCAGTTGAATCGCCAGGGACCGGACTGGGGCACGCAGTACAGGAGTGCTGTCTTCTTCCACTCACCCGAGCAGGAAGCAGAAGCAAAGGCGTTGATTGCGGAGCTGAATGCTGAGAAGAAATTTCCCAAGCCGATCGTGACGCAGGTGGTTCCGGCACAGACTTTCTGGCGGGCCGAGGAGTACCACCAGAAATATCTGGAGAAGCGCGGCGCCGCGAGCTGCCATATTTAGGGGCGATCAGATTATTGTGAGGGATCGGCGCTGAGGCCTCGTAATTGCCGCCGGGGATAGAGAGCGTGATCCCACACGGGCTGCACGATTTCACGGGAAGCTGTGTTGTTAGGTCACAACCGCCAGCGCATTGGATTCCAACTTTTCTTCGGATTCCTGATCAGATTGCTGTTCGTTGATATTGCGGGGCAGCCAGCGGGCCAGTGTGTCGCATAGCGCTCGGCGGGAAATCGGCTTGGCCAGATAGTCATTCATGCCGGCACTGATGCATCGCGCTCGATCTCCCTGCAGGGCGTGGGCGGTCATAGCAATGATGGGCACCATGTCCCTTTTAAGTTTGGCTTCTGCAGATCGGATTCTGCGTGCGGCCTCGAGGCCATCCATGAAGGGCATTTGGACGTCCATGAGTACGAGGGCGAAACGCCCTGTTGCAGCAGCTTGAATAGCCTCCTCTCCGGTTCCTACGACTTCAGCATTCAGGCCGAGTTTGGTAAGGATGCCCAGAGCTACTTTCTGGTTAACGATGTTGTCCTCCGCCACCAGGATTCGGGCTTTTGTGTCGATGAAGGAGGGGAGTTCGATCTTGACTTGTAATGAGGCCTCGGAAGGCCAGAGGATTGAATCGGACTCGTTGGATCGTGGTTTGTCATCCCTCTTTGCGACGCGAACTGTGAACCAAAACTCGGATCCTTTGCCTTCCGTGCTTTGCACACCTACGCGACCACCCATCATTTCGGCTAGTTGTTTGGAGATTGCCAAGCCCAGGCCTGTGCCTCCGTATCTACGTGTTGTTGAGGCATCAACCTGAGTGAACTTTTCGAATAGTATGTCAATCTTGTCCGCTGAAATGCCTATGCCGGTGTCAGTGACGGAGAAGCGCAAAATAGCCACGTCCTGGGTTTGCTCTTCGATTGATACGTGTAAATCTATCTCGCCGTGAGATGTGAACTTGATCGCGTTGCCTACGAGGTTGTTCAAAATCTGGCGAATACGGCCGGGGTCCCCTTGCAGCGATAAGGGGACAGTTGGATCGACGTGGCAGTTCAGTTTCAGTCCCTTTTGCCCGGCACGCAATGTCAACATGGGAGTTAGATCTTCCAGCATTGCCGGCAAGTTGAAGTCGAGATGCTCGAGATTGATTTTTCCCGCTTCAATCTTGGCCAGATCGAGGATGTCGTTCAGCAGATTTAAGAGAGACTGTCCGCTGCCGCGAAGAATTTCCGCAAGGCGGCGCTGTTCGCTATTTAGCTCTGTATCCAAAAGCAGATCGGTCATGCCGATGATTCCGTTCATCGGAGTGCGGATCTCATGGCTCATGTTGGCGAGGAACTCGCTCTTAGCGGTGTTTGCCTGTGAAGCTTTTTCAGCCAGGTCATTGGCGCGAGCAGTCGCTTTCTCCATTTGGCGGTTGCTCTCCAGCAATTCGTCTGCGGCCATCTTCTGTACGCTGATATCCCAGTTTGTGCCGATCATGTGGAGAGGCTTGCCGGACGGACTGCGTTTGACGAGTCCCAGCGCCCGGATACTATGGGTGCTTCCATCCGGCCAGACCACACGGAACTCCGTGTCAAAATCCGCTTCGCCCTTCAAGGCAGATCTGATTTCCTGCTGCACCCGTCTACGGTCTTGTGGATGAAGGGCCGAGCGCCATGCGCTGGAGGTGCTATCGAACTGGTCTCGCTCGAAGCCATAGAGCCGAAGCATTTGCTCGTCCCACACAAGCTTGTCGTCGCCAACGCTCCAATCCCAGACGCCGACGGAGCCAGCACGGGCAGCGAGCACTAGCCGTTCGGCGGCCTCGCTTAGCATGGCTTCGCTGCGCCTACGCTCGGTGACATCCTCGGCGATTCCGACCACACGGACAACCTCACCTGTCTCACTCAGAACTGGAAAGGCCCTGTCTCGGATCCATTTCTCTTGTCCTTCGGGAGTTCGGATTCGATACTCCGAGATAGTGTTCTGGCCTTGAAGCTGTTGCGCAAAGATCTCGTGAGCGCCGGCACGATCTTCCGGAACAATTGCGTTGAGCCAGTTCAGGGGATTTGCGTAGAGGCTTTCGCAACTCCGACCCCAAACCAGGGAGTAAGCGGGGCTAACATATATAAGCTCATTGCCGGATTTAGCCGCGATCCAGAAAACTTCGCTAATAGTCTCGGCGAGTTGCCGAAACTTTTCTTCGCTGGTTCGTAACTGCATTTCGGCTTGCCTGCGGGATGTAATGTCTCGAAAGAACCAGACACGGCCGAGATATTCGCCATCTTCGCTTCGCAAACTATTGGAATAACACTCCAGGGTTCTGCCATCGACCAACTCAATGTCGCACTGGCCGGAGTACGCGGGATCGTCATAGATTTTCTGAACTCGCGCTTCGAAGGGTTCACGATCTTTGACCCGATCGAGAACTGCCTGCATCAAGGGATTACCCGCCGAGTACTGGTTGCCGTCACAGAACGTGCTCGGGGAAAGCTGCCACACATTAGAGAACTCCCGGTTATGGGAGATGATACATCTCTCATGGTTCACAACAAGGATTCCGTCAGGAGATCCTTCCTGCACTGCGTGAATCAAAGAGTGTTGGAACTTGCGTACTTCCTCGGCTTTTTTCTGTTCCGTGATGTCGAGGCTAAGGCCTACGTAACCCAGGAACTCCCCGGCTGAGTATCGTAATTCTCCAAAGGAGCTAAGCCAGCGCCATTCTGAATCAACTCTGCGAGCCCTACCCACGGCCCTGAAAGGCAATCGATCGGACAATGCGCGTTTGAATGCTTTCTCGAATTCCGGGGCTTCGTCTGAGCGGATAAGGGACTCGCGCTTTCCGAGTGTCCTCTCCTCGAATCTGTCTCCAAAGAATGTGCGATACGCAAGGTTTACAAATTGCACGTCCCCTGCGGAATCCGTCACCCACATTGCAGCGGGGCAGCCATCCGCCATGATGCGAAAGCGTTCTTCGCTCTCTTTCAGCACTTCCTCAGATCGCCTGCGGTCGCTGATATCTTCAACCTGGACGACAAAGAGCGGACATCTACCTCCCGAGTCGGGCAGTGTAGTGATGTTCAGTCGGACCCAGACGATACTTCCATTTCGATGGATATATCGTTTTGTCGTCGACTCACTACCCGAGGGACTTTGCCGCAAGCGATCAAGTCTTTCGAGGGTAGAATCCAGATCGTCAGGATAGGTGAGTTCTGTCAGAGAAAGCTTGAGCAGATCCTCGGGTGTGTACCCCAGCATCTGACAGAACGCTTCATTCACCTGCTTGATGCGTGCGTGACTTTGCCCAAATCGGCTGGTCCAGGTTGAGGCTCTTTGTCCTGCGCCAATTTACCCAGCATTCCATCAACTACATCCAACCCCCGAAGAATGGCATCAACCCGATCGGTCGTGACCGGCAAAGCACGTGAGCGCAGCTTATCCAACAGGCTCTCCAAATTGTGAGCCCAGTCGACCAGATGGCCTGCCATCAAGAAACTAGCGCCGCCCTTAATTGTGTGGAAGGCACGAAAGACGGAGGCGAGGATTTCATCATTGCCAGGATCTCCCTCCAGCCTCAGGGTATCTTCCTGAGCTTTCTCAAGCAGTTCACGAGCTTCAACCAAGTAATCTTGTAGTATCTCGACATCCATGACGGCATTTTTCCGTTTCTTCGGTGACGCTCCTGCTGCTTGTGAAAAACAATTGAGCTTCTTGCACTGCAGTTAGGCAAAGCCCGCACGCTTTGAAAGACTGCTAAGTCTGGCTTTATCTCGCTGTTGTTTAACGGCGGGAACCACCTATTCATTAATCGCGTCAGGCGTTGGGGATAGCGAGGTTTCGCGCCAAGTAGAGGCTGGAGTTGGCGCGAAACTGCCATTCGACGTTACTGCGGCGTAGGACCGGACTATTTGTATTGATCGAAAAATTGTCTGGCTACCTGCATACAGAAAGGCGGTTCAAGTTCACCGTGGTAGGCGAGATTGTAGACTGATGGATCCAGGTTTCCATACTTGGCTTTGATCTTAGAGTCCACGTCGACTAAGTTAACGTTTGCCACTCCTCGACTTATGAATGTTTCATACGCAACCTTGGCGTTAATGAAGTAGTTGACCGTTGGATCGCCTGAACCTCCGCACATTGTTATGGGAGCCTTGGGACTCCAATCGAGTGTGTTCTGCTTCTGCCCAGCGATTATGGTTGGATCCTGGGAGTTGTTTGCCAGGTCGTTCAAGTACGAAGATTTGAACATGGCAGCTTGAGCCTCTTCAGGCGTTCCGGAAGGAAGCATTGCGTCCGCAACCGCGGTCGGAAGCAAGGTGGGAAAGAAGTTTGTTATATATGTGTCGTATGGAGAGTCGAAGACCTCCGAAGGCTCGCGATATATGGTTCCGTAGATCTTCTGATATGAGTTGACCTGGAACGGAACAATAGACTGCACCCCATTGATGGGATGTGTGGCTCCATATGCCAATGCGCCGGAAATGTTATACGGCCCCGCTAATGTCGCGGCTGCGACCAGCTCAAATTCGCCCGACGCTACGTCTTCAATCGCCCGCTGGGTAGCCATCGCAGCTTGTCCTCCCTGCGAATACCCTGAGATCATCACTTTATTGTTGAGGTGCAGGTTGAGCGAAGGCGCGGCTGCTCTGGCGGCACGGATTGAATCGATAACTGAACTTGCTTCGGTTGCCGCGTGGGTATACGGATGATAGGGATAACTGGATTTGGCATAGCCGAGGAAATCGGTCGCGACTACGGCATAGCCCTGAGCGGCAAAGAACGTCATCAGGAGCTGGGTTGAAGGATTTGTTAGATCGGCGTTCGTCTGCGCTTTTTCAAGGGTTGTTGCTCTGGCAAACGCGATGAGCGGATAGGGACCTGGACAGTTTATCCCGCGTGGGATCAAAACTGCTGCCGAAGCAGTTGTTACTTCTCCTGGCTGCACGCCAGAGGTCGCGTACACAACTTGTGCCACCGTCACGTCACATCTGGCTGCACCGGGCAGTGGTTCGAGATCATTCTTGGCGGTTATTTGATCCAGTTTTGAGGTTGTGAGCGCACCTATAATTAGCGGCTTCTCGACTAACTGTCCATTCTGTAACGGACTGGGCGCTCCACATCCGTCTAACAGGAACATCGCTAACACCAGTATTCCAGGGAACCTATAAATCATTTCTAAAACTCGATTTCTGGCGGCGTCGGCTGCAAAGCTCGATGAGCCACCGGAGTAAAGGAGAAAGGCGCCACGGCGATGGGTAGAGCCTCGGGTTCTTGTTTCCAGCAGCTCATCTCCGCGGCGGAGCACTCGCTCCCTATATCGGCATTGTTAAACAAGGTCTTTAGGATATGTGGCAGATCTCCGGTCGTTGAAGCATGTCCATGCAGAGGAAGGACTCTGACGTTGCTAGCGCGGTTCGGGGAGGCTGTCGCAGTTCATACGATTGCCATGCGTTGCGTTTAGCCTGGCTAGATCGGATCTGTAAGCGCGTTTTCTCAGCTGCCTAGCTCGCAAGTTCTGAAGCCAACTCTTTAATCTCAGCCGTACCTCTCAGGGAGGAGCCTAAAAAACAGAGTTCAACATCTCCGCCAGGGTTAATATGCGTAGCGGCCACCAATACGCGCATACCGCGGTCGTTGATCGACAAGACCGCCTCCAAATGAGAACCCGCTTCCAGCCCAAAGCTTCCGTCGATGGATACTGAACAACCAGTCTCGCTGAAGCGGCGCACCTTGCCCTGGTATCGAAGCGCGCCCCCCTTGAAGATCAGCTCGATACGCCCCTGGCAAGGATGATAGCTGTGTTTTCCTTCATCCTCCTGATGCGTGCGGCGAGGAATGAGGTTTCGATCGCGTGGGCAAGATGAAGCTGATTCCAGCGCTTTCTCGCTAGCGGGTTTGTAGAGAGATTCATTTGTCATACGACTTCTCCATTGGTCTTGCCGATCCGGAGGTTGCCCAGCATCCGACTCGTTGCGGCAAGCCCACAACCGCTTTATCGTCAAATCCCTGCAGAACGATCACTGCTGATTTGGTTCCGACGATTCGTCATCGCCTCGAGCATCCTGACTGCTTGAAGATTCAGCGTGATGGCTGCGCGTTTTGAATTCCCGAAACGATACTGGTTCCAATTGAGACGCGATGCCAAAGCAGTTTCAATATTTACTTTTCTGGTGCGGAGGCCGTCATGTAAGTCTGGAGTCGCAATGAGCCAAGGGCCGTTTCTCACTCTTTGCGCAGGTACGACGGAGCAGGATTTGTATGCCATTGATTTATAAACATGGGGTATCAGTAGCAGCGCTGGCTATAGGTCTCCTGGGCTGCGGCAACTGTACGAAAGCTCCCTCAGCTCTGACGTATATTTCTGAGAGCGCTGTCTACACAATCGGAGTTCCAATTACACCGAACGTTCCCGCGGTTACGGGAGGAACGGCGACGTCGTACAGTGTGAATCCGGCTCTGCCCAAGGGACTAAGTCTCGACCCCACGAGCGGTGCCATTACGGGTACGCCCGGTGTACTCACCGCAGCTCGCAGCTATAGCGTGACCGGATTTAATTCCGCTGGGAGCGCGACTTCACTGCTTAGCATCACCGTGAATGATCAAGCGCCTGCCGTCCTAAGATATTCGGCGCCCGATGCGGTCTACGGGGTACATACCCAAATCACGCCGAATATTCCATCGAGCAGCGGAGGAGCAGTTGTCTCTTATAGCGTGACTCCAGTTTTGCCTGATGGGATTGCCCTCGATGCGATCACTGGAGTCATCAGCGGATCCCCGATAACGATCCAAGGTTCATCCGATCACAAAGTGACGGCATTCAATTCTGGAGGAAGCACCAGTACGATTCTTAGCATCGCTACGGCAAAGCTCGTGCCCGCGAGTCCGGCAAAATCATGCGGGGACATTCAGCAACTGGATTTTCCGAATACGCAAATCATCGAAGCAACCTTGATACCTGCGAACTCCATACATTCCACTCTCTATCCCAATGCCGGATTGCTTCCCGAACATTGTCTGATCCACGGTATTGTGGGTGCGCGCACTGGAGCCCCGGCCCCCGCCATGGACCAATACGGTCATCTTGACGGATCAATAGCCGCGGACCAGCAATACTCCATCGAGTTTGAACTGAGGATGCCGAGCACGACGTGGAATGGGGACTTTTTCTTTACCGGTGGAAGTGGGAATGATGGCGTAGTTACAGAAGCCGTGGGTCAAACGCTGGGAGGGGGCACTGCATTCGCACCCGCTCTGTACCAGGGGTTTGCAGTGATCACGCAGAACTCGGGACATACTGCGGGTAGCGATGAGTTTGGAGAAGCACCCGACCAAAATAATGGGTTCGGATACGACCCCCAGGCGCGAGACGACTACGGCTATCAACAAACGGGGACAATAGCACCTATCGCTAAGTCACTCTTGAGGGCATTTTACGGCACCGATCCGGTCTACTCGTATTTTATTGGCTGCTCCAACGGTGGCCGAGAAGCCATGGTTGCCAGCCAACGTTGGGGCGACATGTTCGACGGAATCGTCGCGGGTGATCCCGGGTTCAGGCTGCCCCATGCTGCAATCGCAGAGGCATGGGATAGCCAGCAATTTGCGGTCGCCGCGAACGTTCTAGCTCCTGAAAGTCTCATAAACGGAAATCCCAATCTCGCCAATGCCGTCTCGTCGGATGATCTGAATCTTGTCGGGCAACTCGTTCTGAAGGATTGCGACTCGCTGGACGGCGCCGAGGATGGGATGATCTTCAACACCGCAGCGTGTCGAATGCACTTCGACCCCGCGACTCTTAACAACCTCAAGTGCCCCACGACGACGAAAGTATCGGGCTGTTTGGTCCAGGCGCAAATCACTGCGATCCAGAAAGTGTTTCAAGGACCGATAACTTCTCAGGGAGTTCCGCTCTACTCTGACTGGCCGTATGATGTTGGTATTCCGGACCCAAAGTGGATGATGTGGACGGTCGGCGCCAACCTGCCTGATCTCGTCAATAACAATCTGATTTTTATCCCCTTCATCGCGCAAAACACTACCCAAGGAGCCACTTCGGCGATGTACCTTTTCACCTCACCGCCTGACCCATCCTTGAATATCTTTACCGTATCGATGGACGACCTGGCGCGTAACATAAGCGCAACGAATGCCACATTCACTCACTCTGCCGTAGAGTATATGGAGGCTACATCAACCGATTTGACAACCTTCAAAAACCACAATGGCAAGATCGTATATTTTCATGGGGAAAGCGATCCGGTGTTTTCGATGTATGACACCGTGAAATACTACGACGATTTGTCGGCGACCTATGGCAAGACGACGAAGGATTTCGCGCGACTGTTTCTTGTGCCAGGAATGAATCACTGTTCGGGTGGCCTTCATGCACTGGATAGTTTTGACCCACTTGGAGCAATCGTGCAGTGGGTAGAGCAGGGCACTGCTCCCGACTCCATACTCGCAGGTAACTCAAACGTTGATATTCCGAGTTCCCTGCTGCAGAACTTCACTGTGATGCCACTCAACAGGAAACGGCCGCTATGTCCTTATCCGGGGTATGCGAAGTACACCGGCAACCCAGGAGGCGATCTCAACGACGCCGGCAATTTCACATGCATGGACAGTGTCTCAAGTTCTCCTTCGCAATCCCAGGGACCAACTCTTCAGCAAGCGAAGTGAATACTGGTGAGAGATGAGGCGAGGTCCTGCAACGAGCAGTTGATGAGTTACGAGGGCTCAAGCTGCGTTAATCCTCAACATCTCCCTTAGGTCGCGAGGTTGAGTTTGGCCCGCTGACACCGAGTGATAGAGATGACAGGGGTACGGGCTTCCCAAACAGGCAACCCTGGAAGGCAGTACATCCCAAAAGCACAAGACTATCGCGCTGTTCTTCGGTTTCAACGCCTTCGGCTACTACTTCCATTCCAAGGTTAGATCCAAGTGAAATTACTGCCCGGGCTATGGCCGCGTCGCTTTGGCTGGTGAGCAACGAAGTATCGATCAATCTTAAGCTGGTCGAGCGGAAGGGTCTTCAGGTAGGAAAGACATGAGTACAGTTCTTCTATGAGCTTCGGTGATACGGCATTGCGCTGACTCTAAGATCGGTTGTCACGATAGATGCTCCCCCAGTCGGGAAGCTATTCATATACAATCTGACCAAGAGTGCCCAGGCTCCTCAACGCCCCGGATGCGACCATGGAAGCTGCAGAGTTTGCTCCTAAACCCGTTTTGTTGGCAGACTCAAATGACAAGTCAGCTACAGCGCTCGCGTCGTTGCTTCGAAGCTGGAAGTATTCGGTAGAAATCGTACATGATGGC
Source organism: uncultured Acidobacteriaceae bacterium (assembly GCA_963849505.1). Classification (GTDB taxonomy): domain Bacteria; phylum Acidobacteriota; class Terriglobia; order Terriglobales; family Acidobacteriaceae; genus JANXZS01. Next base: position 566,971 of record CAWKHY010000009.1, read on the forward strand.
CCCGATGCGCTAACTCGCATGCGCGCGCCTGATCCTCCAACGCTTGTGCTATTCGACGACAACCTTACTATGATGTCTGCTATCGAAGTAGTACTTGAGTGGCGTCGCCATCCCCATGAATCGCCTATTTGGACAATGATTCTCAGTGATGACACGTCTATGGAGAAGGTCGTTGCCGCAAAGGATTCTGGCATAGACGATTTCCTGATAAAGCCAGTTGCTGAAGCAGATCTGCATTTAAGGCTGAGGACCGCTGACAGGGTCTGTGCGCTTTATGCTGAATTACATCGTTCGGTCGAGTCGTTGAGGTCAGTTCCGTTGCACGACAGCGAAACCGGCTTTTGGACACGCGACCACATGCTTGCAATGTTGTTTCAGGAAACGGATCGCGTACAGCGGATGCAGACTCCATTGTGCCTCATGCTTATAGAGACCACTTGCATCTCCGGAGACTGCTTGGAAGTTTCGACGAACACGACCGGACAGTTGATGCGGCAACTTGCAAAGCGGCTGAGACGCCAGTTACGGAGTTACGATCTGATTGGGCGATATGACGAGGACCGCGTTCTCCTGGCGCTACCAGGGTGTACTTCGGAACACGCCGTCGGCCTTGGGCAACGTCTCGTACAAAGTCTTTTTGAATGCGACTATGACGTCGGTATTAATTCGATTACCCTTGCGGCTAAATGCGGCATTGCGGTTAGCAAGGGTCGCTCACCTCTGGTTGTACTCCGCGAGGCGGAGATGGCACTGAGCCAGGCCAGGCAGGCAGACGACAATTGCGTCGTGAGGTTTGGGGATTCTCAATATGCCTAAACCCCCAGAATGCAGATGTGGAGCTAGCGAAGCGAATGCCCATGCAACTTTAGCTACAGTGGGATAGCTTCCGGAGTTTGGGTTGACACTGCAGTGCTAAGTCAGTTGTGTGCGGCTGGGCTGAATGCACGTTTCTTGATTGGTCAGGGATTTGAAACAGCAGGTCAAGCCGTCCAACTGGAACTCATTTGGTCTTCGGGCGCTGTCAGCCGCAAATTCGAGTGTGGCTGTATCTCGTTAGTCAGTTCCATGTAATGGGGTTCTGTATCTGTCTGCGATAGCAAACTTGGGTCGTGTGCAACCTGTCGCCATGCCTCCCGGACTTCCCAGACGTTCGCGATAGCCTTTTCAAAATGAAGTTTCGAGTGTTCAGTCGACCCCTGGAGCATTAGCGCGAACGTCGCAGCGTAGAACTCCGATAGTGTTTCAGACAGTCCACCTGCTACATCCATCCTTAGAGTGGCTTGAAGATGAATGAGAATGTTCATGGCACGTTTGACTGCACTTCTTCGGGCGATTTCATCGGCGCGATCGAGCGCCGCACAAGCCTGTCGCATAAAGCGGATGATGCCGTCATATAGCGCCACGGTCAATTCGACGCCTGAAGCTCCTTCAAGTGATCTCTGTTGGTAAATATTCATCGCGCTCCCTATCAGATGGTGGCTATGTCTTTGAGTAGCCTGTCACGGCAGAGTACATTTCATTGATCTCATTCACGAGCGACGGGATCGATTGCAGTATTTGGTTTGCGAGATTTAATTCAGTGGTTAGGCTAGCCTTCTGGTTGGCGATGAGGTCTTCCTGGTTACTTACGTCTGTGTTTAGCGTTGCTTCCTGGCTCTTGTTTTCACTCAATGCCAGGGCGATAGCTCCGTTCGGGGAAAGACTGCCGAGGTTGTTGAGCGTATTTGCAAATGTCGCGCCAAAGGTTCCATCGTTTTGAAAGAATGCTGAGACATCTGAGAAATTGGTATTCAATATTGAGGTTAGAGTATCCGTGTTTAGCGCGATCGTTCCATCCTGATTTGCCGTGATTCCGAGTGAATTCGTAGAATTGACGGCACCTGTGCCAAACGCCCCGGTCAGGCCTTGCTGCAGCGATTCTTGCAATCTGGCCAGCACACTCGCGCCATAGAGTGGTTCTGCATTGCCCGAGGAATCCTTTCCCTCTTGCACGTTTACTGCCTTCATAACGGCGTTGTAGTCTGCAACAAACGTACCTATCGCGCTGGACACACTGGAGGTGTCATTGACTATCATTACTTGCACGGTCTCATTATTAGTGGGCACGGAGAGCAGTTGGAATGTCACTCCAGGTATTGCATTCGCAACGGCATTTGAATTGCTGGTTAGCTGGACTCCATCTACGAGAATGTTCGCGTCCTTGCCCGGTTGAATCTGTGACAAAGATACTGCACTTGAGGATGTCGTGGTGTCAGTCAGCGAGCTTGCAACATTGAGTGTACCGGCCGCTCCGCTTGTGGAACTAACCAGCGATAATCTGGCACCGCTGGAATCCGTGAGCACCGTCGCCGTGACACCGATCGCTGCGAGGTTGATCGCGTCGGCAAGCCCTGCCATCGTGTAAGCGGTGGAATTGTCTCCCATATGGACCGTCTTGGCTGTTCCGCCCGATCCGACCGTAACGGTTATGCTGCCGGCGAGCACGTCATTAGCAGTGACGACGCTTGAGGCGACCATGGCTGTCTGGGCCAGATTCTGGACGACAATAGAGTGCGTACCCGCATTCGCGGTCGTACCCGCCGAGGTCAAACTCAAAACATTGTTGTCAGAACTCGAACCTTGTTTACTGGCTAACACTCCGATGGAGTCAGTAAGATTCTGTAAAGCCGTAGTAAGCGTTGATAACTGAGAACCCAGACTAGTAAGCTGTGTGTCTTCGGCCGTTAGAGCAGTCAATTGCGTTTTCCAGGGAGTCTCTCGTCCCTGGAGGTTGGTGACGATCTGGTTGACCGTACTTGTGACGTCAAATCCCGCACCACTTGTTGCGGATCCGAAATTGAGGCCCACATTACCCATGGAGCTCCCTCCAACTTGTGACACTCGCGCGTGAGTAGCCGAATCAGCTCTAACAACATTGGGAGAGTTTAATCGTCACACGCAGCAAGGGGAAGTTTGCCCCAGGGCAAGCTTCCCCATCCATCGAATCGTTGCTACTGGAGCAACTTCGTAATCAGCTGCTGCGACTGGTTCGCCTGTGAGAGTGCGGCGATGCCAGTCTGGCTGAGTATCTGATACTTCGACATCTCAGAGGTGGCTTGGCCGTAATCGGTAGCGGTCACATCATTTTGTGCAGCCAGCGTGTTGGTCGATTCGGTGCTCATCACGTTTCCAACTGCACTGAGGGTGTTAATGTTTGCGCCAACGACGCCGCGGTCTGTCGCGATCGTGGCTATGGCAGCAGTGATCTTCGTCAGTTCGGTCTGAGCCAGGGCTGAGGTCGTGAAGCCCGTTGCAGTGAGACCAAGGGTGGCAGCATCCACTTTCGCCAGCGCTGTTGCGTTGTCACTCTGGCTTACAGTTCCATCCGATGTAAACACCGCCGAAGCAACGTTGAATGACTTGATGCCGTTGTACTCAGTGTTGCTGTTGATATTGGTGACTTCACCGAGGATGTTGAGGTATTCGGCGTTGGCTGCGCCAATCTGAGCCGTGTTCATCGTGCCGTTGGAGGATTCCGTCGCGAGTGTTACCGCGCGATTCAGAAGGTTAGTTATCTGCGACATGGCGCCATCCGCCACCTGCAGCATGTCGACGCCCTGCGAGGCATTTCGAGCCGACTGTGAAAGTGCTGTGGATGCTGCCTGGAGTCCGTTCGCCAGCGAAAGGCCGGCCGCATCGTCGGCGCCGGAATTGATACGTGAACCGGAAGAGAGCTGTTGAAGAGTTTTCGAGAGAGAAGCCTGCGTGTTGGCCAGATTATTCTGCGCGTAGATTGCCGAGATGTTATTCAGGACACCCAATGCCATGATGTTTCTCCTATGGTGTAGATCATTGAACTCTGGGTTCCTGGCTTGTGGTGCTTGTAGATCACCCTTGCGGAAGGAACCTTATTAACTCACAGGCTTCATCGGCCCTTCGGGAAAAGACATTACGCGATTGGTCAAACAAATGCTAAGAGACTTTCCTGCAAGTGCGCCATGGGCAATTGCGATTATCCTCGGGAGCTCACTTTGAGTCTGAACAACACAGTGCTTCAGCCGATAAGGAAGTTTGGAGGTCTTGGGCAACGCATGATCGAACTGACGCGGCTTAATGGTAATGTGCTTTTCGTCAACAGCGATCTAATCAAGTTCATTGAGTCGTCGCCGGATACGATGCTGACTCTAGTAAATGGGGAAAAAATAATGGTTCGGGAAGAATGCGGCGAAGTTGTGGGGCGGGTAGTCGCATATCGTGCGCGACTTCTCGGGGAGAGCTCGCGTCTCTTTCCAGGATCATCCGAGTGCACGCAGCGCGTCTCTTCTGCCGGAGCCGCATCCGCTCTGCGCGGAATAGCAGAGACTTCCATGAAGTCCATCGCATCTGAAGATTTCGAGATTGACGAAAACGCCTCTCGTCGCAGGCGCCGACCCACGGTTTAATTCTCACGTCGATAGTGGGCGTTACTTGAAGAGCTGGTAGAGGAGTTGTTGGATCATTATGGATAAGAGCAGCTTCGCCGGGTTGATACTCGCAATCGCCGGAATTCTCATTGGGCTCCGGGTGGAAGGTGGAAATCTGGGGCAAATCTTTCAGCCCACAGCGGCCATGATCGTATTTGGCGGCACACTTGGCGCTGTCATGCTTCAGTTCCCACTTACGACAATCTTCGCAGCGTTTCGTCAGAGCCTATGCGTCTTTTGGGCCAGCAAAGAAACCGGCGACATTCAGCTAAAACAGATAGTCGTTTTTGCCAACAAAGCGCGCCGCAGCGGAGTGGTTTCGCTGGACCAGGACCTGTCGGTTGTCACGGATCCCTTCCTTAAGCAGGCGCTAATGTTGGCCGTGGATGGGACGGAGCCAACCGAATTACGCAAAATCATGGAGTTGGAACTATCGAATAGCAGCGAAATTGAAGAGCGAATCCCGGCAGTTTTTGAATCCGCCGGCGGATTTTCACCCACTATCGGAATTATCGGCGCGGTGCTCGGGCTAATTCAAGTTATGCAGCACCTGGATAAGATGGATGAGGTTGGGAAAGGAATTGCCGTAGCATTCGTTGCAACAATATATGGTGTTGGTGCGGCAAATCTACTGTTTATTCCTGCTGCTGGAAAACTAAAGCTACGGATGCGTGAGGCACAGATGCGGCGCGAGATGCTGCTAGAAGGAGTGATTTCAATCCTGGAGGGCATGAATCCTCGAATGATCGAGATTAAGCTGAACAGCTTTCTGGTGGACCGCAAGGTTGCGCCATCTAACGGAGCAGTATGAAGAAACGTGGCCACAAATCAGTGGGAAGTCACGACCGATGGTTGGTGTCGTATGCAGACTTTATAACGCTTCTCTTCGCCTTTTTTGTCGTTTTGTATTCCGCTTCCAAAGCGGACACTAAGAAGCAAGTGCAATTTGCTGTAGCGATCGACTCCGCGTTTCGCACGCTCGGGCTTTTTGCTGGCGACAAAAAGCCGGGGCCCGCAAATAAAGCGGCAGGCGCGACCGGCGCAGACCAGGTTGCTGGGTTGCACATAGTTTTAGAGGAGGAGCTTTTAATTCCTCCTCATGTTCGACAGGACTTTGACAAAATCCAAAGGAATCTCGAGGGCTTGCTATCAGCCCAGATTGCGGAACATACAGTTTCTGTTCATATTGGGCGTGACGGACTTGTCATTTCGTTGAGGGAAGCGGGCTTTTATGACAGCGGCTCGGCAATACCGCATCAGAGCACGATTCCGATTCTTGCCGAGATTGCTTCTGCCCTCAGAGAAACTCCTTATGATCTTCGCATCGAGGGACATACAGACAATGTTCCTATACACACCGGCCAGTTTGAGTCGAACTGGGAACTCTCTGCTGCCCGCGCAACTCGCTTGGCAAGAATATTTATTGTAGATCACGGCTACACTCCCGAACGTCTCTCGGCCGCCGGGTATGCGGAGTTTCATCCGGTTGCGTCCAATTCCAGCGTTGAGGGTCGGGGCCAAAATCGGCGCGTCGACATCATCGTTCTTCCCCGGGTCAGTCTGCCCGCGCCCCTCACGATCACGGTCCCGCCGCCACCTGCAGCGGCGAGAGTGGTCCGTATAGGTGGTCACCGTTGACCGCTTGTCGCTGCTGCTATCTGCTCAGGCAGGCTCAGTTACTTTGCATCGAACCATCTGTCGGGTGAGGGGGCACATTATTTCGGCTTCGACAATATCCAAAGCGGAGTGGAACATTAGGAGCGGAGCAGCAAGATTCCGCCACATCACTACATGTAATCGAAGAGACTTCCCTTGTTGAGTTTTGCGATTACTGCAGAGAGTGCTGCTTGTTGTGTTTCCGCAGCGCTCAGCTTTGTGGCGACTTGAGCATAGTCGGCCTGCATTAAATTGGTCTGCGTCGATAGTAGTTGAGTGGATTCGCTTTGTGCCGCGCCCTCGGCGGCCGTGAGCCGTGTGATTGAATTGTCAATTATGACTCTCTGACCACTGACGTAGTTTAGAGTGGCTGTGAGACTCGCCGTATCTGCCGAAGAGGTAGAGGCGGGCGGATAGGTTGAGAAATCAGCAACCAATTGATTCAAGGTCGCCAGTAAGTCGTTACCAGGAGCCGTGAAGATCGCATCGCCGGTTACATTGAGTTGAATAGATTGTCCATTCGGCGTGATTAGGGTATTCACCGTTGTTCCGCCCTGATACGGGCTAACAGAGGATGGAAACGGCATCGTCTTTCCGTCGCTGCCCGCGAACACGTAAACACCTAAGTAGCTGGTATTTGCCAGCGCTACGACTTGATCGCGAATTCCGGCTATCTGCGATGAGATGGCGCTTAGATCGCTGGCGTTCATGGTGCCATTATTTCCGGAAACGGCCAGCGCGATCGCCTGATTCAGCTGACTTACAACCGAGCCCAGAGCCGTGTCAGAAACCTGAAGCATGCCCTGTGTTGAGCTCGCCGTTCGAGTAAAGCTATCGTCACTGGAAATTTGATTACTTAGAAGAATGTTCTGGCCTGATGCCACCGGGTCATCGGACAGGCTATTGACGCGCATTCCGCTGGACAATTGCGCTGATAATGTTTGCTGGGAATAAGAAGCCTTGTCCAGGGCCGACACGACATTTGATATGTATAGCGGGTTTACGCGCATGCTATGCCATTCCTTCGCTGCGTCTTCCTCGCGCAGCAAATTCTTCAAACTGTGGTCTGTTGCCCCAGATTTAGAGCCGAAGCCATTACCGAATTCAAAATTGAGAACACTTTGGCTGCCGCTTCATAGGAACGTTGGAAATTGCCCATCGATGATGCCTCATCGTCCAGATTCACTGCAGAGAGCGTGTCGCGTTGAGTCTGCAGCTGTGTCAATGAAGCCTGCTGAGCAGTATTTTCGGTGGTCGTGGTCGAAATCAAGCTTCCGAGCGTCGTAGCGAAAGCGGAGTAAAACACGGTGGGCGTTTCAGTCGGCGTGATCGTTGACAGCAGTTGATTGGCAAGCCGCGCCGCATTCGTATTATCGGTCGAACCCAAGCCGATTCCGGGTGTGGAACTTGCTCCCGCGGCTGCGATGCCCAGCGGATCAGTAAGCGTAACCCGCATCATTACTGCGCTGCCGGATACTGTAGTTGGTTCCAGGAAGATATCGCTTCCGGGGGCTCCGTTGGCGTCATATCCTGCTCGGTTCAGGCTATTGATCTTCGTCGACATTCCATAAGCGAGCTGATCCAGGGAATTCTGCAGGGCCGGAATATCTCCATCGCGGACCGTCAGTATGCCCCCTAGCTGGCCGCCCCCAGCAGCAAGATCAGCTGTAACATCGGTTGTCCCCGAGAGAATATGCGTGATTCCGCCCACTGATGATGTGCCTAAGGAGATACTTACGTCTTTGGCTACCAGCACTGCGCCAGAGGATGTTGTGACAGTTAAGCCATTGCCTTCAGTCCGTATTGTATGGATACCAATCAATTGCGAAAGTTGCAGGAGATCCTGTTGTCGTTGGTCTTCAAGGGTTCCCGCATCGCCCACAGGAGACGTTGATTCTATCTGCCTATTGAGGTCAGCGATCGATTTGGTCAGGGCCGAGACTTGTGTGAGGATGGTGCCCGTCTGCTGATCGAGTGAGGCCAGTTGCTGATTCAAACTGGCGGCTGCATCCTGCACTGACTGAGCGAGCGTATTCGCGGTGCTAATTACCTGTTGGCGAAGTGACGTGTCGCTCGAACCACTTTCGAGACTCGCCAGTGAATTGTAAAAACTGCTGATTGCCGACGCTATTCCGCCCGATGAACCGCTCGATCCCGCTACGCTGAAGACGGCTTCAACATTCCCAAGCGATGTTAACCTTGCGGTGCTTGCGGACGTAACAGCGGTCTGCTGTTGAAGGCTCTGCTCGAGTACGCGATCCCTTTGCGACGAGGCGGCGACGAACGACACTCCGGTTCCATTACCGTGACCGTTTATGTAAACGGAATCGTTTTCAGCAAGCGTTGGAGTCTCGCGTGTATAGCCCGGTGTGTTCGCGTTAGCGGTATTGTTCGCGACGACATTGAGCGCGGATTGATTCGCTGAGAGAGCCCCGGTTGCGATATTCCAAGCGCTGTTCAGTGTCCCCATCCCAAATCCTTCATACCTGACATTTGCATCTCGCCGGCCGAGTCAAGGTGTTCAACGGCAACATTGGCACGGCGATCGATTCATCGGCCTTCGTATGAGGGCCGCGCATACCCTTCGCAGCCGTCATTACGTATAGACAATAGCTTCATATTGCGCCGGGTATGTTCCAGAAGGCATTTTAGAACTTGGCGGGCGTCGAGGCCCTTGGCTGCTTCGATGTACGTCACGCTTGTAGTCATCTGTTCGCAGGTTGCCACCAGTTCTTCAAGCCGCTGCGCATCCAGATTCGTCAGTCCATCAATCGCGGCATTCAGTAGCATCTCGACATCGATCACTTTAATTCGAGAGCCACTGACTTCTTCGAGTTGACGGTTACCGTTGAACTCTGATTCCATTTAAACCTGACGCCTATCTTTCGCTCGCGTCTATTTTTGCAACATGTGGTTCAGGAGGCTATCGGCCAGGTCAGAACTGCTGATTTGATAATTTCCCGCTGCCAGGGCCTGCTGGATCCCGTTGATCTTTTCCATCCGAACGTCTGGCTCCGTCGCAGCCTGTTTAGCCAAAGCAGCAGCTGAACTCACATGGGCCTGATCGACCTGCAAGCCTTCCTTAGCTGCACTGTCTTCCGGACGCGCTCTCGTTGCCTTTTGTGTCACTGAATCGGCGTTTTGAGCAGTTGAAATTTCTTGCGGCCTTAGATATCCGTCGCCAATATTCATTTGTCACTCCCTATAGGCACATTATCGGCATTTATGGCACTTACTTTAGCAGATGGTGAAAGTGTCTTCGAGAGTTCACCATTCTTATAGTTCATTGAAACTACATTACTTACAGGGGAGGCCTGAAGGTGGGCCAGTACTTTTCGCGCGATGCCGAACCCGCCGTGTTCCGAGAGTGCCTGCCCAAAGGCCTGGGAGGCATATTCAGTCAAAATAGTCCCCTGCTCCTCACTGGTCCCCCTATCGGCAAAGAGTGGGTTTTCCTGCAAAGGCTTGACTAATTCGCTTAACAGACTCGCCTCGAATTGGTGAGCCGCCGAAATCAATCTGTTATTGTTTGCCGTCGCCACCGTCTCAGGGGAGGATGTTATCCTGCTCGTCCAGTCCATTACAAGACCTCCAGTTCCGCTTCGAGTGCTCCGGCTTCCTTCATTGCTTGCAGAATAGAGATCACGTCGCGCGCTGATGCGCCTATTTGCTGAAGACTCTGCACCAGGTCTTCTACAGTGGAACCCTCTTTCAATTCAATTCTGTTAACCGGACGTTCGACGGCTTGTACTGAGGTCTGTTGGACCACCTGGGTTGTGCCGTTTGAAAAAGGAGCTGGTTGTGAGACTTCAAACTCGCTGGTCACATTTACTGCCAACCCTCCGTGGAGAATTGAGACCGGCTGCAATCGAACGTCGCCACCTATTACGACTGTTCCTGTGCGTTCATTAACGACCACCTTCGCACGAGGATATACCTGGACATTAACGGCTTCAATCCTTGCCAACAGCTCTGCCAGGTCCTCATTTGAAGATACCTGCAGGTCGATCCTCCGACTGTCGACAGCGTGTGCCATGGGACGAGCCAACTCGAGGTTGATAGCCGCAGCCATTCCTTCGGCTGTGCGAAAATCCGCTTCGTTGAGCAAGATTGAAACAACGTGGAGTTGCTTAAGATCGAAGGGGACAGGGCGTTCGACTATTGCACCAGATGGTATGCGCCCGGTCGTTGGATGATTCAGGAGCTTTGAATTTCCATTCCCCCCGGCCGAATACCCACCGAGAACCAGGGGCCCCTGAGCCTGCGCATAGATCTGGCCGTCAGGACCATAGAGAGGAGTCATCAGCAGCAGACCTCCATCAAGCGTGCGTGCATCCCCTGCCGACGAGACCGTGATGTCGAGCTTACTTCCCGGGCGGCTGAAAGGCGGCAACGTAGCTGCGACAAATACTGCGGCCATATTCTGTACGCGCATCGATGAAGCCCCTGCCGACTGCGGAAGGGTGATGCCCATCCGCTGCAACGTGGCAATCAAAGTCTGGGCCGGGAACACCGTCTGCGAGCTGTCTCCAGTACCCCGTAAACCCACGACAATTCCATAGCCAATGAGCTGGTTGTCGCGGATACCCTCTACAGTAGCTACATCCTTTACGCGCGCCAATTTCGTGTGAGTCTCCTTAGCGAGAGCCTCCGCATTTAACGCGCCAATCGAGAGCAAGACTAATAGAGCTTCTCGCACGAATGCATAGAACTCTCTCCCGCAAGGCGACACATTACAGCCGAGTTTCTTCATAGCAAATTGCCTCTAAAAGATCACTAACCGCTGGAATATCCGGATCAGCAAGTTGGGGCGATAGGTTGCATCGTTGATAATTCCCTTGCCCACAACCTCCAGCTCCAGGTCGGTGATCGCCGTTGAGAGAACCTGATTGGTCGGACTGATGTCTTCCGAGCGTACTAGGCCACGAAGGCGAATGACTTGGGTCTGCTGGTTAAAAGCAACTTGGCGGACTGCCTGAACCACTAGCATTCCGTTCGGAAGCACGTCTACAACCTCGCCTCCGAGTGTCGTTGTTAAACTTGAATTGCTAACACTCTGTCCCTGTGCGTTAAGACTAGACGAAGAGGTTTGATTGATTAGATTTTGCAGGGCATTGGAAGGTGACTTCAGCCCAAAGAGTGCGGATATAGACGAACTCATACTCGACCCACGAGAGTTCTTTACGGTCCCGCCAGTCTCTGCCTGAAGATTCTCATAGACCATTATCGACACGACATCATGAACGTGAACAGCCTTCATATCCGTGGATAGACGCGTTAGTCGCCCGTTTGCGCTCCACAGGGAGCCTGGCGTACGCACTTCCGCGGCACTTTCGGCACGAACCTTATCTATGTAAGCTGTGAGAGCAATATCCGGTGGCGTGGGTTTAGGGGCTGGAAATGAAGACGCCAACGTTGTCATTGAGAGTAAAGGAAAGACGATCAAGGAGAAGTAAGCTGGCTTCATGGCTGACTCTCACGAAGTTGCTGGAACGACGGATCTAGATTTGGCATCAAAGTCACCCTTCCGCGGCAAATGATTGATCCCCAAAGTACAGTCTGCCCACGAAGGAGGCGTACTCTGACGCGAGCGCCATCGCCACCGTCTTCTAGAGAAATGCCTTGGAGAGCTAGATGCATTGTCGAAGTCTCTCGAATGAGTGTGACCCGATCACCCGCATGAATACTTATGAACTGACGCTCGTGGAGGGGGCCGTCCGGGACGATGAGTGATGGCGAAAGAAATGAAGCGTCTACGCCAACCGAAGCGAGTTTTCCGGGGCCCGCTGGATGTTCGCAGTCCTTGCGAACCTCCCAGACCTGTTTTAAGGCGCGGTCCTGGAGATGCCGGATTGAATGGCTGCGAACCAAGCTGCTCGAAACCGAGATGGCTTCGCAGCTGCTTGAACCGCGAACCACCGAGGTTGCAGAGATCGAAGGTAGCAAGAGTGCCAACGTCAAGACCGAGATCCACACAATGTCACCTGGCCATGTTATTCACTTGCGTATACATGTCATCGGCTGCGCGAATTACTTTGGAATTGCTCTCATACGCGCGCTGAGCCAAGACCATCTGTACAAATTCGGTGACTACATCGACATTTGACGCTTCCAAATATCCCTGTTGCACCGTACCCAATCCTTCGGTACCGCCTGGGTTGCCGAGCAATGCGTCGCCAGACGACAGGGTTGCCTGCAACAAGTTGGAGCCGATGCTATTCAGTCCACCGGGATTAACAAAAGAGGCGAGCTGAATCTGGCCGAGTTGTGCCGGATTTGTTTGCCCTTGGATCGTAGCGTTAACAACACCGTATTGAGTAATAGTTACGGCAGTAGCATTTGCCGGGATAGTGATGGTCGGCTGCAAGAGATTCCCGTCTGACGTGACCAGCGAGCCTTGGTTATTCAGGTGGAACGAACCGTCCCGAGTGAAAGCAAGCGTCCCATCGGGGAGGGTGACCTGAAAGAAGCCGCTTCCGGAGATACCCATGTCCAGTGGGTTTGCCGTACTGTTTAGCGAACCCTGGGTCGAGATAATCTCGGTGGCCGATGACCGGGTCCCCAAGCCAACCTGGAGTCCTGCCGAAACAGTCTGCTGGCTTTGAGCCGCGCCCGGTGTAACCAGGTTCTGATAAATCATGTCCTGAAATTTCAATTTCCTTGAGCGAAACCCTGCCGTTGACGAATTTGCCAAGTTATTCGCTATCGTGTCCAAGTTCAGTTGTTGTGCACTCATCCCACTCGCGGCTGTATATAGCGCTCGGATCATAGCTTCTCCCTCGACAAGTTCCCTGACTCATCAGACACGCGGCAGTTCTTCGCTCGCCGATTTGTCGAATTCTGTGTGAAATATTGTCAACGCCTTTTGCATCATCTCTGCCTGACGTTGGACAAGGATCATTTGTAGGCTTCCTTGAATGATGTCCTGATTTGATGATTCAAGAGAGCCTTGGTGAATTGTGGCGGAGGACAGCGTAGGGGTAGCCCCGGCTTTTGGAGCGTAACGATTCGTTCCCTCTGGCGTTAGTTCTCCCGCGCTGCTGAAGTCGAATACGCCTACTTGGCCTGCGACTCCGCCGGCGACAGAGATCGATCCGTCGGCACCGATGCTCAGTTCTCCCGGCGGCAGTTGTAGTGGCTTACCCTGAGCTGACATTACCGGTTCACCCGCAGACGTCGTGAGTGCGCCGTTAGCCGCTCGGGAGAATGCTCCATCGCGCGTGTAGCGGAGACCCGCCTTCGTTTGAATGGCAAAAAAACCAGGTCCTTGAATGGCAAGATCGAGTGGATTCCCGGAGGAAGAAAGAGTGCCTTGGGCGAGGCTAAGCTGATTGCCGCCAAGCACACCGAAATCATTAACCGTCCGATTCAGTTGCGATTCGGAAGCATGCGGTCCCATCACCGCACTTCGAAAGTATTCCCGCTCCGCGCGATATCCGTTCGTGCTCGCGTTTGATAGATTGCTAGCCGCAGAGTCGAGCGCCTGGGTGCGAGCTAACAATCCGGAATAGGCGGCGTAGTAGCCACTGTCCATCGCTTTTCTCCTCGGTCTTGGAGAGAAGCAACCGGAGCACCAATGATGGCGAGGGACAATGAGAACTCGCTAATTGGCAGCTGATCCTCACTCGTCATGCAGTGAAGGGTGAATGACCGCACCCTCAATCAATCGCATTCTGGGCTTTACTATCTGATGATTTGCTCGCAGCCGTTAGGGCAGATTTGCGTCACACAGAATCGTGACCAGGAACGAGTTACCCTGAAATGCCAGGAGACGTTGAAGGTGAGTCTGAGACTGATGCGTGTAAATATTGTAGTTTTTGCCGCTTACTATCGTCGGCACCGACAACATGCATTCTGACGCTAATGTCGGAGTTTTGCTTTTCCAGGCCCCGGCCAGCATGTTACACACCTCGCCTAAAGCGTCCATCACGGTGCTGTCTACAGACTCGATTTCGGTGCCCGTAAGGCTTTGGGCCATGCTCAGCGCAGCCCTCTTACCCATTCGCAGCACAAATGCCCCACTCACAATGCCTGCTAGTCCAACGACTGCAGTCAAAGTTTCGTCGGCTTCGAGACTGAGATTCATATCCGGCAGGCATTCGACGTTCATCATCATGCTGAACACCTCAGCCGCAGCCTCGTCCAAAGCGTTCAACTGGCTCTTCTCTACTGGCTCAACTAGTTCAGGCATTTTGTCCTTCATCCTTTCTTTCAGTAGGACCTGACAGGCTCAGTGGACGTGGAACCTTTCTTCGCAAACTTTCCTAACGGAAGCTCGACTATTGCGGCACTTCAGATGTCACGAAGAACAAACAATACTGATTCCACCGGCAGTTTAGAGACGCCTGGCCGGTCCGCTCGCAGCGTCGACACCGCACTCGCTACTAAATGTAAGTCGGCCCCAATCGGCTCGACGCACGGTTATGCAAATGTATCCCGAGAAATCCGCGTCACAACAGGTCTAATAGCGGCAACACTCGCTCCTTAACCTGCTCTGAGGTAAATGGCTTGCGAATATAGCCTTGCGCCCCTGCAAGCAATGCCTGGCGAACATGCTCCTCGCTGCTCTCTGTGGTGATCATAATGATGGGTGCCTGTGGAGCAAGGTTGAGTTCACGAAGCTGTCGGACAAACTCTAACCCGTCCATCTTAGGCATGTTGATATCAGACAAAATGAGATCCACCCGATTCTTCTTGAGTATTTCCAGCCCATCTGTCCCGCAGCCCGCCTCTAAAACTGTCGTCAAAGAGATGCCTGCCTGCCGCAACCCCCGCTCTACAATCTTTCGCATTACGGAAGAGTCATCTACGATCAAAGCGCAAATATCGCCCATCTGTGGAACCTCATGCTCCTTAGCTTTATCGGCGTTCTCGTGCGATTCGCTAGTCACATTAGTTCGAGCCTGTTACTTTGGCCGGTTACGGCGAAAATGTGCGAACTTGGGCACCATCGGTTACCGTGACTGTCAGTCACGGTCAGGCCTTAGCCGAGACCGCAAAATATGCTGAGTCGGTTCATGCGTAGTCTCATTGAGATGGTCAAGCCCAAGAGCCGTGTGCATCCGCGACATGTCTAATAGAGCAGAGGATGTCTTCGGTGCCTTCGCGCCGAGACGGCGAGGATGGGTTAAAGCGTTCGCTCCACATCCGCATCCAGTACAAATCATGAACGCGCACGAGCCGGGCTTGGAGAGGTCTCACTCGTTCAACATAAGAGGCGAGCATCGCTATCATTGCCTCGGTGTTTACAGCTTCAACGAGAGTTACCCTCGGGAAGAGTGCTTGCGAGAGAAAGAGAGAATGTGCGCTGTCAAACTCCGCTGAATCGAGTAGGCCGGCCTCAACGCGGAGTCCCGTTATTCGCTCGATGGCAAATGTGAGACATCTGTCAACTCGATCTTCGAAGCCCACATACAGTAGCTTTTGCCCTGCGATACGAAGAGGAAGCAGTCCGAATGCCTCCGCTATTAGCCGAGGGGCCATCAAGCCTAAAGAAAGGTCGGGAAGGCTATCCAATGAGAAAACGGGGCAACTCCATTGCATGCTGAGTGCCCGTGTGACGAGGCGCTCGCTAATATGCGCTTCGCGGACTAGCCAACTGCCAAGTCTTCCATGACCCGCGGCTTTTTGTAACAGCAACGCAGTTTTCAATTGCTGCTGAGAGATCCAGCCTTGAGACAGCATCAACAAACCTAACGGCACGCGATGGCGATGCTCGACAGGCCCTGACTCAATCCCGTCCATTTCATGTCGAACGGCTACGCCGATCACGTGTTTGGTACACTCCTCGCTGCAGGTCCATCCTCCGTCAAACACCGGCAGCTGCCGGTTACGCCAAAGGTGTAGCCAGCCAGTGGAACATTGAGGATTGCCACAAACGGGAAAGAGCGGAGCACCTTTCACGATGCCTCCGATGTCTGACGTTCTCCACTTCATCGCGCTTAAAAGAGGCATCGGATGGTCTCCAAACGCCGCTGAGGCGTCGCCACTTCGGTAATTCGTAATCCAAATGCCCCGCTAATCAGAACAACTTCACCTCTGGCAACGATTTTGTCGCCAACAATAAGATCGACCGGGTCCGCAATGTGACGATCCAATTGCACGACATCACCGGGCCCTAGTTCCATAACTTCGCTCAATGGCATTTCTCTCGAGCCAAAGCGCAGCGAGGCTTCCAACTCCACGTCTAAAAGAAGATCCATCCCGCGACTACCATTTGCGCCCTCGAATTGGGAGGGCGTTCGAATCTCTGAATGCACTTCCTTCCCCTTGACCGTCTCGCGCTTCGATTGAGTGTTGTCCGGGGCCTGCGACGCCGATCGCGTAGAATCCACGAACAGTACGGGGATGCTAATGCCGCCAACTGTGAGCAGAAACGGAACACCGTCTTCGGAATTGGTGTCAGGTTCCTCTGTTGCGCTCGATGTTACCGTCGCTCCAAGTTGCCCTGAAAGACGATCTGACGCCGCTCCGGCTATTCGCTCAAACAGCTCGGGCCAAAGAGTTAGTACCGCGTCGGCGCCGAGTTTCGGCAGTGATTCAATCGAGGCCTTCGCAGCCTTGACCAGGAACTGGCCAGACACTGGGCCCTCGACTGTTGCACCGAACACAACGTAAGGGCCGCTTCCAGACCCGTCAGGCGCGGGCGCAAGTAGAGTCTTTGTCTCCAGAGCCTTTTCAAGGATCGGAACTGCGGCTTCAGACCAGGCACCCAGAAAAGTTGTCATTTTCTTCCCTCCGTGAATACGCAGCGCTACGTTTGCACTTTCGATTGACTATGAATTCAGTGTGCCCGAGTTCTGCGGTACAAATGACGCCAGGTGCGCGCTCCGATGTTCGTCTAAGCTAACTGGATTCGCCTCGAATACCGGGATCCCACCAACCTGAAACTCTGCGGCATGATTTGAGGCCAGTCCAAACGTTATTACACTTCCAGGAGTCATGTTCTCCAGTTCTCTTGCCGCCAATCGAACGGATGGAAGCTGAAGAGAAGCCCCATAATGAAACATATTGCATCGTTCGCGTATTCGTTGGCGGGTCTCCAAGGGATGGCGCCTCTGCTTTCCCCAATCTCCTATCAGACGGCGCAGGATGGTGTTTGACACGACCGCAGGAAAAGCCAGATTCAGAAGCCCGCTGGCGTCCGGCATCCTGATCTCGAAGCTGAGACAAAGTGTCTTCTCAGTAACTGGCATGATTCGTGCAATCTGCGTCTGCATTTGACGTTTTTCGTAGTTGAAACTCAAGCCCACTGGCTGCCATGCTGCACTCAATTCCCTACACACGACTTCTACTACGCTGCCGAGAATCGACTCCTCAATGTCCGTCAACTCTCGTATGGGTCCAGGTTTCCCCTCTCCGCCGAGCAGAAGATCGACCATTGGGGGTGCGAGCGCCAGATCCAGTTGCAAGACCGAGCGTGCGCCAAGAGGCTCAAGAAGGACGGAACCGACATAGGCTACCTCGGGAATCCGCATCATGAATTCGTTGAAAGGCATTTGTTCGGCCGAAACCAGATTCACTTGAAAGCTACTCCGTAGCCACGCTCCGAGATTGTGAGTCAGGTTGCGGGCGAACATGTCATTCAGGAGACTGATCGCGCGCATCTGTTCATTACTGATCTGACCTGCCCGCGAGAAGTTGTATGTTTGGATCTTGGCCCCGGCATCAGCCTTTGCGGCCGTCTTGCGTTGGCCGGCCGCTTGAAACAGTGCGTCTATTTCGTCCTGCTTTAGAGCTTTTTCCATCACTATTGCCCGTGTCTCGTGGCTATGCGCGCCTTGGTTGGCTTGTTCCCATTTTCAAGTCTTGGCTTATTGTTTGCTGGCTGCGAGACCAAATCAGTGAGCGCGGCTCGCATATGCAGGACGGCGGATGTATGGATCTGGGATATTCGACTTTCCACCACCCCAAGGGTGAGACTTATCTCTTTCATGGTCATCTCTTCGAAATAGTAGAGGTTCATAACCATTCGTTCACGCTCGGGAAGCTTTTCAACTGCTTCGGTCAGTCTTAGCTTCATTTCTCCCTGCAAACACCGAAACAGAGGATCCTCCTCTGGGCTTCCCGCCACGTAGTTAAGTTCTTCGTCTCCCGACTCGAATGGCCTCTCAGCATGGAGGGTTCCGATCTCTAGACCCTTTAATTCGCCCAAAAGGCGCTGGTACTCTCCAAGATCCATGCGGATCTCGTTGGCGACGTCCAACTCACTTGGCGCCATTCCCATTCTGGCAGTCAACGTCCTGATCGCCGTCTCGATAGTTCTGCCTTTACGACGTAAATCTCGAGGACTCCAATCTAATGTTCTTAGACTGTCAAGAATTGCACCTCGGATCCGAAATTGGGCGTAGCTTCTAAACTGGACTTTTTTCCCGGCATCAAATTTCTTGATCGCATCCAGCAGACCGACTATGCCTGCACTCACCAGGTCCTCGAGCTCAACGTGCCGCGGCAGACGATCGTGAATGCGCCTGGCCAGGAATCGAACTATCGGAAGATGCTCCAGTAGTAGTTGTTGGTCCACTGCGTGTTGATCGTAGGATTCACTCTCGTGCAATCGCCCATAGGCGGAGGATCCGTCAGCGTTTCCACTCGGGCTACCAAGGGAGTGTGATTCCGTGTAGGTGCGCATTAGAGGTGGAAGTGGCGCGGAATATTCGCTCGCCGATATTGCCTCTGATGCCTCACCACCAAGGCCGCTGTATTGCTGTCGCTTATCCGTCATCTCTCTTGCCTCACAATCGCGTTGCACATCCCTTAGACCTGAACCTATTGCTGCGCGCTCTTCATTCCGGCTACCCATTCACATGAGCAATAAACTCAACGCACTGTCCCAACCGAGCGAAGCCGCGTCTCTGGTGATATCTCAGCGGGCGATAGAACTGTGATCCTGGGAATCAGAGGCTCCAGCCAACGTCGCAAGTGATATCTCGCCGGACTAGGGCATAGAAGCACGGGAAGGGCCGAGGGTGACTGGGAACCCATTAGACCTTTCAAAGAGCTGACGATTCTCTTTAGTAGAGGGGTGGTGCTGATGTGACTGCCTGTCAAGAGCCGATTGCTACCATCAGTACCGTAATAACTCGCGAGTTCCTCTTCGATTTCGGGTTCCAATACTAAGACTGGAAGCCGACCCTCTGCATCGAGCAAGGAATAAACAATTCGGCGCCCCAGCGCTTGCCGGCAGCATTCCACTAGATACGGCAGGGTCTTGCTGATTGCAACGCAATCAACCAGGGTCTCCAGAATGGTGCCAAAGTCACGGATCGATACCTGCTCTCGAAGCAGCTGTTGCAAGACCTTTTGTACTTCTCCGAGGGTCATCGCCTTGGGTACCAACTCCTCCACCAACTTCGGATGGGATTCATTCATGGAATCCATAAGTCGCTTTGTTTCGGGCCGGCCCAGAAGCTCGTAGGCATGTTGTCGAATGAGCTCAGCGAGATGCGTGCTCATGACTGTGACAGGATCTACGACAGAATAGCCAGCTGCGATTGCCTGGTCTTCCAACTCAGGAGCAATCCACAAGGCAGGAACTCCGAAGGCTGGCTCGCGCGTTTCACGGCCGGGTATAGGTCTGCGCTGGGGATCTCCCGATACTGCCAAGAGTGAGTTACTCTCCGTCTGCCATCGCCCTATCTCTACTCCGTGCAATGAGCACACATATTCCCTGGGCTTGAGCCGCAAATTATCAGAAATATGGACCGGGGGAATAAGGAAACCAAGTTCTGTAGCAAGATGGCGACGTAATGTACGCACACGTGCCAATAGTTGTCCCCCTTGTTTTTCGTCGACCATAGGAATCAGCTGAAAGCCGATTTCCAGACTTAGGTCTTCCACACGAAGCAGCGCGGCCATGTTGTCGACTTGAACTGGACTCACTTTCTTTTGCGCCGCCTCTTCGCTCGCCAGATTCGTAGCATGCCGCCTTCCCGCGTTTCGACCTAGGAAAGCCATCGAAAAAGACACGAGCAATAGTGGAATCTTCGGGAGCCCAGGAATCAGGCAGAGCGTAGCAAGCACTCCGCTCCCAATGTAGAGGGTATTGGGGCGAGCAAACACCTGAGCATTGAGTTCTTCCCCCAGGCTTCCGGAAGAAGATGCCCGGGTCAACACCATGCCGCCAGCGACCGAAACTAGAAGCGACGGAATGATTGTGACCAAGCCGTCTCCAACGGTCAGAATCGTGTATGTGCGGATAGCCTCTGACAGATCAACCCCTTGTTGGAGGACGCCAATCAGCAGGCCCGCGACAATGTTGATCGCCGTAATCAGAATGGTTGCCATGGCGTCGCGTTGATTAAAGCGGGCCGCTCCGTCCATGGCACCGTAGAACTCTGCTTCGTGTGCGATTTCCCCTCTGCGCTTCCTGGCAGTGCTCTCATCGATAAGACCGGCATTCATATCAGCGTCGATGGCCATCTGCTTGCCCGGCAAAGCGTCCAGGGTAAAGCGTGCGGTAACCTCGGCGGTCCGGACAGCTCCATGAGTGATGACGAGAAATTGGATCGCAATCAGGGCAAGAAACAAGACAAAGCCCACCACATAGTTTCCACCAACGACAAATTGACCGAACGCCTCGATAACTCTGCCTGAGGCTCCGGTTCCCTCACTTCCGTGAAGGAGAATTCGCCGGCTCGAAGCTATGTTTAGCGAGAGGCGGAAGAGTGTCAACAGAAGCAGCAAGGTTGGGAATACAGAGAAGTCAACCGCACGGCGTACCTGCACTGCAGAGAGAAAAACCAACACCGCCGCTGCTAGTGACAAGGCGAGTAGCACATCTAAAATCACCGCGGGCATTGGCACAAGCATCACAAAGATGACGCTGATTGCAGCCACGGGAAGAAGCAGGTCCTTAACGAGCTTCATTGCTCGCGCGCTCAGACCGCCCTGTGTAGGTTGACCTCCCACTCCAGCGTGTGTAGTGGCAGTGGTAGCTATTGCAGTTGTACTCATAGTTGATCCTTTTTCGGCCCATGCTGATTATTTGAGCTTGATTGGTTTGGCAGAATTGTGTTGATGTCGTTTGACGGCCGAGCGTCGAGGCCATCTTTCGATGTTTTGGCGGTTGTTCTTCTCGTGGACTCTCCTGCTCCGCCTGTGCGGGCCCGCTGCGTCCTGAGGTTCTCCTCAGCTTTTTGTCTATATAGGAAAGCCAGAATCCCAGCGACAGCTGTATAAAGTTCGAACGGAATTGGCTTACCGGCTTCTACCGAACGATAGAGCGACCTTGCTAACGGCGGGTTCTCGACGATGGGCACGCCTGCCCACCGCGCCTCGTACTTCATCTCTTCTGCAATTAAGTCTCGCCCTTTCGCCAGAACTCGTGGCGCATCCATGGTTTCAAAATTGAAACTCAAGGCGACTGCGAAGTGTGTCGGGTTTGTAATAAGGACCGTGGCATTCCCTACGTCGGCACGCATCTTGCGGCGGCGCATGCGGCGTTGTATACCCCGAATTCGGCTTCGTATTTGAGGATTGCCTTCTGACTCCTTATATTCATCGCGTTGGTCCTGTTTGCTCATCCGCAGGCGTTTTTCCCAACTACGCCACTCAACCACAAAGTCGACGGCCGCCCAGGCAAACAGAATCCACGCCGCATCCACTAAAAGTGAATAGGCGTCGGTGAACATTGAATGAAGGCGCACCAGGCTGAGCGGAGCCATCGCTTCCTGATTCTGGATCTTCTTAATTGCAAGGGCGGTAAGCGCGACAGCGGGGATGATCGACTTTCCTAAACGAGATAGTGCCCGTAAAGAGAAGATGCTTTTCAGATTTTCGACCGGGTTAAGCCGATCGAATTTCGGCTGCAACGCTTGGACATGAAAGCTGATTCCCGATCCCTGAACAACGCCGGCCAGGAGGGTCGCACCTGTAACAGCCGCAAAGATGGCTAAGAGGGGGTACAGGCAACTGAGAGCTAATGAACGAAGTTGTAGGGCTGCCGAGACGCCGTTGTCTGTGTCCCAGCCGCCCTTTGAGCTAGCTAGAAGGAACTGCTGATAGCTTCCCTTCCACGTTTCCACCCATTGCGCAGCCAGGTATCCAATAACGAGAACACCAGCAAGCGTTCCACAACCAGAGAGTAGGTCGCGACTGCGGGGGCGATCTCCCTTTTCCCTCGCTTTTTGCTTTTTCCGTGGTGAAGCATTTTCTGTCTGGTCTGAGGCCATTCGAATCAGCTCCCCACAGTGCAATGCCTGACAAGCATCTGGGCCGAATCAAGTAAGCCTGAAAAGCGAGCCTCTATAAACCGAGGCCAGAGCGACAATGACCCAATCAGTACAACACTACCGAGCATTGTTTTCGCAGGGACGGTAAGGGCGAGAGCTGGAAGCTGTGGGGACAGCCTTGCAAGAAGAGCGATGGTGAGTTCTACAAGCAAAGTAGCCGCCAGGACAGGAGCCGCCAGTTGTAACGCCGAAAGGAATATGCCGCTTGCCATACAGACGAGAGCTGTACACGCTCTCGTATCGAGAAATACAGATCCAACCGGCGCCTCATGAAAGCAGCGCATGACCGATGCTAGGAGTGTCCGGTGCAATCCTGATGCAAGGAGAACCATAGTGCCGTAAAGAGTGAATACTTCTCCAAGAAGAGGCGTCTGAATCTGAGAGTTTGGATCGAGGAGGTTGACCAACGAAAAGCTGAATTGGATCCCGACGATAAGCCCTGCAAACAGCAAAACTTCATTTAACAGTGCCAGCGATATGCCATATAGCATGCCGACACCCAACTCACCCAACACGGATGTGATCCCTATTTCTGCATTGGCCATCGGGAACGACGCCACGACTGGCGCCAGAAGAGCCGAAACAACCAAAGCGAAGACCGCCTTAACCCTGTTAGGAATAGCTTGCGACGAAAATACGGGTGCGAATACCATTAGGCTGCTCACCCTGATAAGGGTCAGAATCATAGCGGGGAAAAATTGGCGCCATTCCGGATTCACGAGACTCCTTGCACGGCCTATTTCTTCATAAAGCAGGCTGCAGATTCTGCTATCCGAGATAGCGGTGAAAATCTCCCAGCAGAAACAGCGTGTAAACTACCAACCGATTTAGAAACCATGGCAATCCGACAAGCAGCAAGGCAACAACAACAAGCATCCTTGGGACAGCTGTCAACGTCTGGTCCTGTAAGGATGTCAGGGTCTGCATCAAGCTGAGTAAGAAGCTAATGGCACTGGCAGCGAGTAGAACAGGGACGCTCACAATCAGAGCCTCTTTAAGCAGTTGTCGCATCATTTCAGCAACCTGGTCGGGGCTCATTATCAGCATCCTTTCTAGTCTCATCTTTAGGGGCAGGATTCCCCGTTAAGAAAAACTCTTCATCAGTGATCCCGCGAGCAGATTCCACCCATCCACCATCACAAAGAGCAAGATCTTCAGTGGCGTGGAGATCACCACTGGCGGCAATTGAAACATACCGATCGCGGTGGTGATGGAGGCTACAACAAGGTCCACCAGCAGAAAGGGAAGAAAGAGAACCGCCCCAATTTGAAATCCGGCCTTCAGCTCAGAGAGCATGTAGGCAGGAATTACAACCTGCATTGGCAGATCTTCCGCCCTCGCCGGACGGGTCGGCTGCGATGCGGACGAAAAGAGCGCGAGGTCTTTTTCGCGTGCGTAACGAAGCATGAATTGCTTGGGCGGCTGACTACCCAGATCAAGAGCTTGCCAACCCGTAATCTGTCCCTGTCTATAAGGTTGAACCGCCCGCTGGTTTACTGCCATAACGACAGGTTGCATTAGGAACCAGGTCATCATCAGCCCCAGCCCCATCAATGTCTGATTGCTTGGGGCAGTCTGAGTACCCAATGCCTGGCGAAGGAAGTGAAAGACAATAAGGAGACGCACCATTGGCGTCATCGACAGCAGGATGGATGGCAAAAGCGTGATCAACGTGAGCGCAAGAATAATCGACCAGGGAACAGAGTTACTCGATGTCATTTTTCCGTCAAGGAACGGCATACTCTCGGGTTTTGTGAACATTCCGAGCAACGCGAAGAGGCTCGAGCTCATCTCGGATTCCCCTTGCGGATGTGCTTGCCATGCTTCATGAGTGGAATCACGCTGGTGATGTCGTTAGCACTGCTCGCCACGAGAAAACGCTGTCCGTAACAGGAAACAACGGTAAGACTCGTCTTCGGGCCCAGTGCCAGGCGCTCTTCGAATCGCAAATTACGGGAACGCGTAAATGCAGACTTTGGAAATCGCGACAGCAAGCCACTTAGCTTCTTGACTACTGTCAGCAATAAACTATCTGCATCTTTTTCGACGGCGAGTAGTCGGGTTGACATGCTGACTGACATAGATCTCCTAAACCAAACGGGTCACACGGATGGCTATCCGTTGATCAACCACTTCGAATTCAGCCCAAACAAGTTGTACGCGGCCACAGGTGAGCGGCAGGTCCTCCATGCTCCCCCATTCAGTTGCTAGAACCTTGCCAACTTCGAGAGCAATCAGATCCGAGACTCTGAATGAGGGGACCGGAATGTACACATCCAGTTGAGTGGGAAGATAAGCCAAGGGGGATCGAAGAGTGAGCGAGTTTTCAGGATTCGAGCCCGACCCGGCCTGCTCTCGATCGCCGTCTCTTTCCGCAACCATGAGAGCCGCCGAAGCGTTTCCGGAGCTCTCGAAGTCGTTGCGCGCGCTGGATCCCTGTGGTCCCATTTGTTCCTCAGTTGCTAGTGATGAGGAAGCATTCTGGGCGCCGGAAAACGATCATCGAGCTTAGGGTATTCTTAGGTGGGAACGAACTGAGGAGCGAATACGGCTCATCCCCTCCTCAGTGAGCACGTTTACCGCAGCATATTGATTGCTTGCTCCGTCACAGTATCAAATGTGGTTATAGTCTTGGAGTTTGCCTGAAACGCGCGCTGTGCAACAATCAGGTTGGAAAACTCAACGGAGATATCGACATTGGACGCCTCCAGATATCCTCCTTCCATTGTTCCTCTTCCACCCGTCCCGGCGACGCCAATACTTGCCTGACCAGACGCTGAGGTCGCTGCATACTGCCCGTTCCCTATCTTTGCGAGACCCTGTTCATTTGTGACCATAGCAACCGCAATCTGGCCGACAGCGGTTGTCTGGCCGTTATCAAACACAGCCTGCACAATGCCTTGGGTGTTAATCGAATACCCCTTGTAATTGCCAGCCTGATAGCCGTCCTGCGTAGTTCCGGAGAAGCTCGTGGCCGCGCTGGTCTGGCTTATCGTCGAGCTGCCAAGGAGGCTCCAATCAAATGTAAGATCGGAAGCGCCGTCAGAAAAGCCGGAAAACTTTACGCCGGTGACATCGGCGGTGCCAGGGACGAGAGCGCCAGTTCCGTCAAATGCCAGCTTACCGATGTTGTTTGCGGGGGGGCTGGTTGTGTCACCGGGAGGAAGGGTGATGTTGTAATTCCATGTCCTTGGGGCGCTGGAATCTTTGAGAAAGCTGATTGTTGCGACGTGCTGTACGCCAAGTGAATCATAGATCGTTATTGGCTCAGCCGCCGATGCTGCGATGCCATCTGTCGCTGAACCGACAGCCGAAGCCGATCCAGATGTCTGAGTTATTCCGGCAGTATTTATCGCAAACGATACACTTCCACCATCCGCAAGCCCCGGAACGCTGGCACTTGAAAGCGAGTTTGTGTAGTTCGTCCCGGAGTAAGTCAGCGTGCCTAGCTGATCGGAAGCTGCAGTTGTCCCCGCAAGATGAATTGCGTAGCTGTAGTCCCCAGCTGCCGCCATGGGCGTATACGTTATTGTCGCTGTTTGCTGTGCTCCGGTTGAATCGATCATTACTACCGTCTGTGGTGCAGGGGCTGCTCCTGTGGTGTCAAGGTTGCCCGTGAGCGTAAGCGCTGTGGTCGCCTGTCCCGAATCTGCTTGAAGATTCCCCGTCAGAGCGATGCTGGAAGTTGCATGCGGCTGCTGTACCTTACCGATAGGAATATTGAGTGGAACAAGCGCTGCATTCGTTTGGACGACGCCGCTGGTATTTGCAGGATAACCCATAACACCAAGTCCGCTTTCTGTCACTAAGTCGCCGGTCTCAGTAACGCCAAATATACCGTCCCGAGTGTAGTCGGTCACTCCGCCCCCGCTTCCCTGGATTACAAAGAAGCCGTCGCCCTGCAACGCAACGTTCGATGCCGTTCCGGTGCTATTGGGGCTGCCCACAGTAAAGTTAGTGGAAATGGATGCGACATGGCTTCCAGTGCCGACCTGTAACGGATCGCCAGACCCAGCAGTACCGACTTGCTGATAGAAAAGGTCGCTAAAGCTGGTCGTTTGGTCTTTATATGCTGTCGTATTCATGTTCGCGAGATTATTGGCGATGGTATTCAAGGCGGTCGAATCGGCCTGAAGTCCTGAGAGCGGAATTGAGAATGATGGCATAACAATCCTCCGGGAAATGTGCTTGCTGGGATTAAAGAATCGTTTTAGAAGTCACTCCAACAGATGCTGCCGACGGTGCAACGACGTTCGCACGATTGGTCGCGGCGTAATTTTGACTGAGCGCATTTGCGACGGCAGCCGCGTTACTTCCGCTTGAGTGGCCCGTACTGGTCGCGCTGCTATTACCCAGATCAGAGTTGATTTGGATGAGTTGCTGCAAACTGTTCACGCCTACTAATTGATTGATGTATGCGTTTGGATCGGCCGTTGAGGTAGGATCCTGATTCTTCATCTCTGCCACTAACAACGTTAAGAAATCGTTCGATGTAATCATTGCGGATCCGGTCGTCGTTGCTGCCGGCGATGCCGCGTCATTGGCACGTCCTATTTTCGTAGTATCTTTTTTATCCGCCGTAGTGTGAATAGCGCCTATCTTATGAATGACATCAAGCTGCATTGTTGATACTCCTTTCAGTTGTGAATATTCCGTCCGTCGCCGTCTCAGGCCATGACGTCAACTCTGGATGATCTGTGAGGGCCGCCGCGTAAAATCGGCGCGACGTCATGGACCGATGCTCTTCGGTGGGACACGACAGGGCCATCCGTCATCGGATTGTGTGGTTGATCGTTGTCTCGCCCACCTTGCGCGGCATTTCCCGCTCCTGAATCGGACGGGCTTGAGGAAAAGCCGTCGAGAGAGAGACTATCTAGGTGAATATGACGATCCGCCAGATATTCTGCCATTGCCGGTAGCTGATTCTGCATTTCTCGGCTCGCCTCGCCCGGTGCGGTGCTCACCGACGCGCTCAGTTGGCCCGCGTTGAGATGCGTCTTAATTTCAACCCAGCCGTACGTGGGATCATGAACGCCTACTGCGACTTCGTTATGTGAAGCATGTAGCACTTGACCTGAGGATCCCGACGGCAAATTGTCCATTAATGTATATGGATTGGCAGCGATATCTCGAGGAGGCGCTGGTATCGAAGATCGGTCATTAGCGGCAGGCTTGAATTGTGGCGTCGGAGCTGTCTCGGTCTGAGGCGCACTGGTAAGGAGCCTCTCTTTGACGCCTCCAGGTATCGAGATGCTCGACGGAGACTTTGATTTCCTTACTTCTTCGTTGTGAGTGAATTCCGGCGTTGGCTGTTTAGTTGGTGTGAGGTCCGATTTTGTGGACACCGTGGGAACGGGACTTGAAGTGGGTGTAACCATCCGGCCTTCAGGTGATTTGGATGGCACTTGGGATGATTGGGCATGATCAGCCGAAGAGAGAAGCGTACTTCGGTCGAGTGATGGTAGATCTTTCACCATCAAAGCGCGGGAATCGGCAGGCAGGGCGTAATGTGTAGCATCACCCTCCTTAACATCTGCTGCAACGACGACAACAGAAGCATATTCATCGCGTCGGGCTCCGCGAGATGTGTCGGGGCCAAGCTCTTCCGGTGCTGGCAAGATTGGGCTGCTCCCTGATGAGGGTGCCTTCTTCGTCAGGTCTATTAGACCGGGCGGAGTTGTCGCGCCTTCAGATTGACTAGTCAGAGGTGAACTGGCAAGAACTATCTCCGGAATCTGGCGAATTGGAGATGCATCTACAGATGGCTGTTGACCAAGCGGAAGGATAGTCGAATCGGAAAACTTTGCAACGGCAGGCTTTTCTGATGCCGGCGCGTGACTCTCCCGTTTAGCGGAAGTCGACGAAGCATGTGCGCCTGCTTTCCAACTTTCCTTCGTGATTGCGCTTTTGTGCGTCGTGCCACAATCGCTCAGATTCTTAGGTGAGCAGCTGGCCGCAACTCTTCCAACGTTGGCCTCCTTCGCCGGTCCAAGATCGAACAAGGGAAGAGCGGAACTAAGATCAACATTTTCCACACTGCCGGTTGGAGGGGTGAGTGAGTTCGGCCCTGCCTCCTCTTGTTTTTTGGTTTCTGTGTTGTTTTCCCGGCAGGCGAGCCCACCTTCAACCGGCTGGAGCTCCAGTCCGACTTGAGCGGCTGACTCCTTGCCTGCATCGGAGCTTGCGATTTCTTGACTTAGTAACCGTGAGAAGTCAGCGGATACACCAACTCCATTAGGCTCTTTATCCGAAAGAACGCGCCAAGAAGATGTCAGCTCGGTTTGTGTGGTAGTTGGTAGATTTGTAGCCAATCGCACGTTAAGATATGTAGCAAACAGCGCGCCAATGACAATAGATAAAGATTAGTGCGAGTTTAGGAATATTTTGCATGCTGTTAGCCACGCTAAGTTACTTTCGCGAGATTGCCTTCCGCTTCTTAGACTTCTCGTACCAATCGTCCAGTGCGCCTTGTTGATGGCGAGCTTCAATTTTAGAGCTTGCAGCCGCGTCCGCCTCAATTAGTTGTTCAACCTGGCGTTTCTCTTGTCGGCTTTCGAGGAAGCGATTGCGTATCTCGTTCACCTTTTTCAGCTGAGGCGGAATCTCTAACGCCAGGATACTGAGCCGCCACTCCACGAGATCGAGAGACATCTGTGCCAAGTTCCAACCGACACCGTCGCGATTTACCAGCGAGTCAAAGGCTTCGTCGCGGCTCGACCTACTCTCATCTTTTCTGGCTGCCAGAGAATCCTCCATATGTCGCAGAATGAGTGCCTCGCGCTGCAATTCCACGCGACGTAATTCTTCGCTCTGCTCCCTCAATCGCAGTATCCGCTTCAGAGTTTGCGACATTTTAAGCCTTCTTGCCTGCTCTTTATTTGAGGTATTCATTCGAATATCGTTGATTCAGTGAAACAATCTCGAAAGGTCGCCGAAGTGCCGGACACCGGTGCCCGGCAAAGACGATGCGCTAGATAGCGTGGGCCAATGCGGCCAATTGAGCTATCGAATCGCCGAGAGAAATCGTCTCTCCAGATGACTGTTCAAGAAAACGACGAATTAGCGGTCGCGCCTTCATTGCACGATCAAGATCGCCGTCTGTTCCAAACTTATAGGCACCGATTCGGATCAAGTCTTCTGACCTTGCAAAAGAAGCCATTAAGCGCCGCACCAATGCAGCGTCAGCCTTGTGCTCGGCGGTTATAAGTGCAGGCATTAAGCGGCTGATTGAGTCCAACACCTGTACCGCGGGATACAGACCGTCCGATGCCAGCGATCGCGAAAGCACCACATGTCCGTCGAGCAATGAGCGGACAGCGTCTACGATCGGATCCTGTTGGTCATCCCCTTCCATCAGTACAGTATAGAAAGCTGTAATACTGCCACGCTGGAACTGCCCCGTGCGTTCCACCAATTTTGCCAGCCTTGTGAAGACAGATGGCGTGTAGCCTTTCGCCGTAGCCGGCTCACCAGCGGCAAGACCGATTTCGCGAGCGGCCATCGCGAATCTAGTAAGCGAATCAAGCATCAATAGAACGTGCCTACCCTCGGCGGCAAAGGCTTCGGCAATCGTTGTCGCTGCCATCGCGGCACGCATGCGGAGCAACGGTGATTCGTCCGAAGTGGAGACCAACACGACGGATCGCTGCCGACCGACTTCGCCCAAGCTGTCTTCTAGGAACTCTGCCACTTCTCTGCCTCGTTCCCCTACCAGCCCAACCACTGTAACGTCAGCTTCCGTGTTTCGTGTCATCATGCCTATTAACGTGCTTTTACCCACGCCCGACCCGCCGAATATTCCTACTCGTTGTCCCCGGCCGATGGTTAGAAGACCGTCTAGAACCCTGATTCCCGTGCCGAGTGGAATCTTGATAGGTACCCTTTCCAATGGTCTGCGCACACGACCTTCGATAGGTCGATGAGCGTGTAATCTCGGAGGACGTCCACCGTCGATGGGCTGACCTAGTGCATTTAGAATCCGTCCCATCAATCCATCTCCGACTTCCACTTGAGGTGTTGTACCCAATCCGGTGACCGGGTCTCCAAGACGAATTCCATCCGACGTCTCAAGGGGCATTGACAGCACATTATTACCACGAAAGCCTATTACCTCCGCGAGGTGACGACGTCCGGACCCGTCCAAGATTTCACAGGTTTCACCTACCGAGCATAGCGGCCCTTCGGATTCAATTGTCTGTCCCACCGACTCGAGCACCTTCCCTCGCCACCTCCAGGGCGCTCGACGCTGCAGTTGCGACTGGTAACGATCCAACAAAGCCACAGATGATGCTCCTAAGTGCTCTTTTAGTTCTGGTCCGTGGTTCGCGTCACAGAGAGATCGCCACCGTCTAAACTATTCGATTTCGGCCTTTGATCAAGTAAGTCGAAGAAACCGCGCTCTATTTCAGTGAGTTGAGACCGCACACCCAAGTCGACAGACCCCACTTCGGTTACCAGCAGACATTCCTCCGGCCCAAACCCGTCTTCTCCAATCACTTTTGGGCGAAGGGGAAGGTGGGGCATCAGGCGCAACATCTCTTCCCACATCTCCCGGCTTTCCGTACCGACTCGCAAGCTTACCTCTGTCCCTTCGGAGAGTTGCGACAGGGCAACCCTGACAGACCCTGCCAACAGCAGGGGATCGATTTGGGTCTCGCGGTGGAGAATTCGCGCCGCAATCCCAAGAGCCAGTCGCACTACCTCTTGTTCAACATTTGTGAAATATACATCCCGTTCCTCGCAAAAATTCTTCAGTGCCATGTGAACCTGGGCAGCAATGGTCGACGTTTTCAGCTCTGCTTCCTTAACGACTTGCTTACATCCACGCGACACCGCCTCTGTCTCGGCCTCTTCGATCAGAACTTGTTGAGAGTTCCGCAAACTCTCGAGCTCCTTTTCGAGTCGGTGCACGGTGGACTTAAGCCCCGATACCTGCTCTTGATCCAAAGGGAGGTCAATCGTCGACGCAGTTATCGGACGGTTATTGCCAGACGACTGACATGGCCGATACTCCATCTTGCGATAATCTGTTTCTGATTGTTGCAATGCCCCACCCATTATGATTTTCGTAAACACTAAACCATCAAATCGTCACCTTGCTCCACCTTCAAGATCACTTTTCCTTCCGCTTCGAGCTTGCGCGCTAGGTTGAGAATTTCTTGCTGCGCCGCAGCTACTTCGCGGCTGCGGACCGGGCCTAACACTTCCATGTCCTCTTTGAGCATCTCGACCGCGCGCGATGACATGGATTTGAATACATGCGCGCGAAGATCCTCACGCGCCCCTCGCAACGCAAGGACCAACTGCTTCTTGTCGACTCCGGAAACGATCTCTCGAATGCTGGTGGAGGGTACCGTCACCAAATCCTCGAAGGTAAACATAAGGCTTCGAATATTCAATGCGAGCTCTGGCTCAGTTTCCTCAACCTGGTCCAGGATCTTTTTGGCTGATTCGGTATTCGTACGGTTTAAAAGGTCGGCAACCGCTTTGAAGCCAGAGTAGGATTTACGGCCGGTGTCACCTACCGACTCCAGTCGCCGATGGAGAATCAGGGCAACTTTCTGCGCCATTTCGGGTGAGAACTCGCGCATCTCAGCCAGACGACGAATGGCATTTACCTTCTGCTCGTCGCCCAGGTTATCCAAAACAGCGGAGGCGCGTTTTGGATCCAGATGTGCGAGTACCAAAGCAATTGTCTGCGGATGCTCGCCTTCGAGAAACTTTCCAAGTTGCCCCGGGTCGACTTTCTGCAACATCGCCAAGTTACCGTGACTCGCCTCTTGCGCCCGCTTTACAAGCGCCATCATGTCCTCAGCGCGCTGTTTGCCGAATGTGTCATTAAGCAACTTCGCGGCGAAGTCCAGGCCCCCATGCATCATGTACTGCTGAGTCTCAAGCAGTTCATAAAATTCCTCGACAACTTGCATCGAGATTTCGGGAGGAATGCTTTTCAGATCCGCGATTTCTTCCGTTAATCTCTGGACATCTGCCTCAGAAAGATTCTGGAAGATTTTTCGAGCTAGTTCGTCTCCACAAGCCACAACCAGGATGGCGGCTTTCCGAATACCCGGAAGTGCTAGAGGTGCTGGCCGCGCAGACGTTATCGCTACCAGACTAGTCTCAGGCGCTGAGACCGCCTTCTCTTTCGCGTCCCTTTCCACGGGGTCTTTGTCTTTTTCCGGTGCTTTCATATTCTCCAACTCACTCCGAGTGTATCCACCCCTGCAGCAGACGGGAGGCTTGCGCCGGTTCGTTCTTCATCTGTTCCGATACCTGCTCGTAGATCAATTGCGCACGTTGCTTATGTTTTTCTGTGAGCGCCTCAGGCTCCGGCAAGAGACTTCGTTCGGGCGACGCAATTTGGGGCGCTTCCTTCGTTCTTCCTGCGGGCAAGCCTTTCTGTATCGAAGTGAGCGTAAGACCATTGACGACTGGCCGGATAACAAAGATCACCAGGGCCATGAATGCGAAGAGCAAAGATCCGTACTTCAAAACCGGCTGCGCACGCACAGCCGTGTTCCATAACCTTTCCATCCGCCCGTCGCTTTGAGGTTGATCATTGTCGTGGAAGGTTATGTTCTCTACCGTGACTTGATCCCCGCGTTGCGAGTCGAAGCCGATTGCTGCTTGGGCCAACTCAGCTATGCGCTTCATCTCATTTGGGTTACGCGATTCCCAAGTCGCTGCGTTATTCCCGGTCGCAGCCTTGGTCATGCGGTCATTAACCAATACCGCAACTGTAATTCGCCGAACCTTTCCTCCTCCTTCCACTGTATGTCTGAGCTTTTTGGAAACTCCATAGGTTCCGCTCTCCTGCCGCATGCTTTGCAGACTCGAGGATTGTTGTGGATAGAGTGGAGGCTGCGCATTTGGTGCGTTGCTCGCAGTTCCGGGAACTCCAGATACTGCTGATTGGGGGCCGGAATTCTGTTCAGTTTTTTGCAAGGATAGCGTGGCGGAAGCAGTTGGGTCGTAGGTCTCGTCCACTTCATCCGCGGAGGTTTGGTCATAATCCACGTTCACAGAAGCTCTCACATTGCCGGCTCCTGTTATCGGTTCAAGAGTGTCGATCAGCTTTTGTGCAAGCGCCTGCTCGTGCGACAGATTCTCGGCATCCGGCCCTTTTGGTCCGAGTGCCAGACGGCCGTCTGCATCTACCAAAACCACATCACTCGAACGCAGCCCGTCTACCGCGCTCGCTACGAGATTCCGAACTGACTCGATCTCTTCGTTCGTCAACGAACGCCGCTTGAGCTTCAACACTACGGAAGCCTTCGCTGAACGCTGTTGATCGTTGAAAAGCGAATCGTGCGGCAACACCAAGTGAACGCGCGACGTTTGCACCGCCCCTAGTGAGTTGATTGTGTGCTCGAGCTCGCCCTCGAGGGCTCGCTGATAATTTACCCTTTCATCAAATTCTGAGCCGACCCAGTTGGGCTTATCGAAAAGCTCAAACCCCATGCGGCCACTCTTGGGGCCACCCTTCGCCGTTGTTTGGAGCCTGGCCTTGTCCAGCATATCCGCCGTCACGCGAAGCGTAGATCCGTCTTGAGAAACATCGAAAGGAATTCCCGCCGCTGTCAGTTGCACCGCCATCTCGCGTGCATCCTGCGCTTCTAAGCCCGCATAGAGGATTCGCCAATCCGGTCGTGACCCATACCAGGCAAGACCTGCGATACAGAGAACAAAGGCAACCCCGGCCAATGCAACTCGCAGTCGCTGCCGAGGGTTGAGTCCTGCAAAGTGAGTTCCAAGTGAAGCAACCCATTCTCTGGCCTGTTGCTCCAATGGCTTGTCCCGTTGGCTTATGTCGAGTTGTTTGTTATCGCTCATAACAGCTTGTGCGCCACTGTTTCATCCGAGGTTCTTAGCGATTTAGAATTGCATTCCCATGACCTGCTGATATGCTGCTACCGCCTTATTGCGCACCGAGAGAGCGAGTTCGAATGCTAAGTCAGCCTTTTGAGTAGCGATCATCGCGGTGTGGATATCGACTCCGTCTCCGCGGAGTAGGCCTTGCGTTGCCTGTGAAGCATTGGATTCCAGTTGCTGTACATTACTAACAGCTTCCTTGAGCAAGTTGCTGAAAGAGTCGGCTCCCGCCTGCCCGTTTGGTATCGGCAACTCAGCTGAGGGCTGCGAAACCAGGGTCGACCCTATGCTGGCAAGTGTAACGTGCATGGAACCTTCCTCCTTTTACCCTAGGGTCTTCTCTCTTAGCTTTTGAGAATGTCAAGAGACGCGCTGATCATGCCCTTTGTTGCCTGCACGGCTGAGTTATTCAGTCCATAGGCACGCGTTGCTCCCATAAGATCGACCATTTCCGTCAACGGATTGATGTCAGGGAATGCAACATATCCATCCTTGTCCGCGTCTGGATGTTGCGGATCAAAGCGCTTCAGAGTGCTCGCAGGGTCCGAGACAACCGCAGCGACATCAACGCCACCTGGAACGCTAATGGAGGATCCTCCGACAGGCGGTATAGAAGAAAAGGAATTCACGCTCATGAGCTGACTCGCAAAGCTGTCCTCCTTGGCCGCCGCAAAAACAACATGCTGGCGGCGATATGGTCCGCCGTCGGAAGTTCTCGTCGTTTCGGCGTTGGCCATGTTCGATACCACCACCTCAGCGCGGATTCTCTCGGCCTTCATCGCTGAACCGCTTACCTCTAACATCCCGAATAGATTCATCTCTTCGCTCCAATTGACGCCTTGCTGGCTCACTACTTGGGATCAGACTGAATCGCACTTTGAACCCGCGCGAATTCCCGTTTCAGTAACTCAACTCCTGTGCGAAAACGTAATTGAGCCTCTGCCATGTTGAGACCTTCGCGATCCATCGAGACGTTGTTGCCATCCGGCCGTGCCAGCAGACCGTCAACCTCCCGGACGGCCGGTGGGGCGGCTTGTAAACCTTGGTCCCGTTGCCCTGAAGAAGGAAGATCGACCATCGAACGCTGCATTTCCGCCGCAAAATCAATACCTTTAGTTTGATAGCCGGGAGTATCGACGTTCGCCATGTTTTCCGCAGTTACTTTGAGCTGGAGGCTGGAAAGATCCAGATATCTTTCTAACCGGTCACTCAGTTGATTCGTGATCTGCATTGGACAGTCCTTATTCGTCTCGGATGGCATTTGCGCCGCTTCGAAAGAGTGCAATAACTCCGCCGTTGTAAAAGAAGAAGTCTTAATATTTCCTTAGCGGGCATCGGGCGTCATGAAGGCTGGCGCGCTGGGGACTCCTTGAAAGATAGACTTCTTTGACATATCGGTGCAGTTCCGGCGACCCGTTCAGCATCCGTCAAGCAACTCTTACAAATCAGGAGTGGAGTCGCGTTCCCGCTTTGACACTGAGCACATGTCGATGGGCCGGAATGGGAATGCTAAGGGATCTTTTCCGATAGATTATGTCTACAGGTTTGCTAGTAATCTATGCTCCGCTTTAGTGGTTGATTAAGAGACAACTGATATGACTAACGCAACAACCATCGACGCCGGCCATCCCAAGCCCGTTGAGGATATCGAGTCGATTATTCGAAAATATTCCGCATGGGCCTCTTCCCGGAGTGCTACCAGCCCGGTGACACCTAAGGTATCCGAAGTCAGTTACGAAAAAGCCCTCCGATCAACTCAATTCCATCGGAAGGTTGCACATGCATTGAAAACTCCTGAAGTGACGAACGTCGATTCTCTTTCCATACCAATCACGGACGACAGCAGATTGGTAAAGTCGCTCGACTCGAAGCGGTCTCGCGGCAAGACTGGGGCGAAAGTATCTGCCAGGAGCCCCAAAGAACCGAGGGACAACGTTGATAAGCAGCATCGCCAAAGAAGCCCGCAACAACGTGCTCGTGACAAAGAACGCAAAGCTGTGCGTCGAGCGCCTCTGGTGAAGGATCTGCGCAACGATGGCGATCGTATCTCTCTGTCCATACGACTGAGTGCGGCAGAGGGTGCTGCAGTAAAGTCACGCGCCGCGGAGGCTCAGATGAGCAATTCAGCATACTTGCGGTGGTGTGCGCTCGAGGTGGAAGCGGGACGTGAGCGTGGTCAGAACCCTGCGTCCGTTCTTGTAGAGGAATGCTGCTTTTCCGCTGCCATGGAGTCCAGGCTTGTGGAAACACAAACAATCACAACTCAAGGAAGCACCATGTGCGCTTACGGTGTTGATTTCTTCCATAGCGCCCTGAAGAAGGCTCGAGCGCTCGTCCTGAACAGCATTGAAAAGGCAAAATGGGGTTGGTGAAGAACCCGCCGAAAAGCGGTTTAGGCAGCGCATGCGTCCAGTCGCCGATCCCCTGCGACTCATTTCTTAGGCCCGCCAGTCGCCTGTTAGTGGAAAAATGGGGAAAGGATCACATCGACAATATCTCCTGCCCACTCGCTTGGTCGCGACAACTTACCTCGGCCAGATCAATCCATGTGGGCCGTGCCTATTTCGCTTGCAAGGGCAGCAACCATAATAGTTTGCCATTGCTCATTTGCCACTGAGAATCTGACCGCTGTCCGACGAGTCACGGGGTGGTCGAAACTGACTATCGAAGCGTTTGCTTCGCGTACGTATCCGAGATCCGCCATTGTTAAGTCATGGGAGAGCATCAGGCTCCTGAATTTTGTTGCGAACGCGTCAGCCTCTGCAAAACTGCCGATCGAATACGCACCGCGCTCCTGCTCCAACAACTTCCGAAGAGTATTGATGATGGATATTGACATAGTTCGTTTGCCGCCATCTGACTTGACTGACATGAATATCGGTTACGGAAATGTTTGCAATACGTATTCACATCCTCTTTGTTCCAGGCTCACCAATTTATCGGCGCGCGATCCTTTGAGGCAGGCACTCAGCGGCTGGAGTTCGGGATGGACCGAGGGTGCCCGAGAACAGGCTGCAGAGCCGTCGACGCAGAGGGCCCCATTCTTCACAACAAGAAGACTAGGAGTAGCCTACGTGCGCGTTTTGGGTAGCGGGTAGGTTGCCACTGTGAAGTTTCTCAGCTGAAGGCCGATACATGATTTGAGGCTGCCATGTCCTTGTTTGACCATGTAGATCTATGTCGTTCGGTGATCGACAGTCTTGAGCTAGGCGTTCACGTCGTCGACCGAGACAACCGCATCATCTTGTGGAATCACGCCGCTGAACGGATCACCGGATATAACTCGTCAGAATTGTTAGGTCGCAAATGCTGCGGCGACTTTCACCTGCATTGTGTGTTGCACTCGGAACCCGCGTTACTCGGACCTAGTTGTCCTCTCAAAGGAACCCTTGAAGACGGGGAACCGAGACGCCTCTATTCTTATCTGAAGCATAAAGCCGGTCACACGGTTCCTGTTCACACACACACATCGGTTTTGCACGGCGTCAAAGGAGAGGCCGTCGGGGCAGTCGAGAGCTTCTCGGAAATGTCCGCAGACTCCGAACTCTCCGACGACACATCCATGCACCGTGCTGTTGCCGAGACAGAAGTACCCAAATCGCACGAATACATGGAAGCATGGTTGGACCGCCACTTGAAGGAGTCTGGACGCGAGTGGATTTATTTTGGAGTACTGCAAGTTCACGTCGATCAGCTGCCCAGGCTGCGTACCACACACGGACACGACGCAACCGAGGCACTTATGCGCGTCGTGTCGCAGACACTAGCATATTCTTTGCATTCGTCCGATATCTTCGGGCGCTGGAACGAGAACCAGTTCCTGGTGATTGCCCATGATGCGAGCTCTCGCGCGCTGGAGCTTGATGCTGACCTACTCTGCTCACTCAGCCGATCCGTGGAATTTCGTTGGTGGGGCGATCGCGTGCCAATAACCGTTTCAGTGGGAGGAACGATGGCCACAAAGACAGATCGTCCCGACGCCATTCTCTCGCGCACATCTGTCGCCTTGGCAAAGAGCGTCGATGGCGGCGGAAATCAGGTAGTCGTGATCGATGGCGCCTCGTTGGAGGGTGCTTCATGTTAGCCACTGTTGGAATTCTTGTTGTATTTGGGGCGGTGATTGGCGGATATCTGATGGAGAAGGGACACGTCGCAGTTCTCATGCAGCCGGCAGAACTGCTGATCATCGCCGGCGCAGCCATAGGTACATTGTTGATCGCGAATCCAATCCACGTAGTGAAGAAGGTTGCTGGTGGTCTGCCGGGTGCTTTTGGATCCGCGCACTTCGGCAAAGACAGATATCTGGAAACGTTGAAGATGATGTATGAGTTCCTAAACAAAATACGAAGAGAGGGTTTGCTGGCTGTTGAGGGTGACATTGAGTCACCCAAAGACAGCAAAATTTTCGAACAGTATCCGCGCTTTATCAAAGACAATAGCATTCGTAATTTTGTCTGCGACACGCTTCGCATGGCGATTACCGGCGGCGTCGAACCCTTTGATATGGACCAGATGATGGAACTTGACATGGAAGTGCAACACCACGATGCAGTCGAACCAATCTCCGCGCTTACTACGGTTGCCGATGCGCTTCCAGGCCTTGGGATAGTTGCGGCGGTGCTCGGCGTGGTAATCACGATGGGTGCTCTTGGAGGACCCCCGGAACTTATAGGACATAAGGTCGCTGCCGCGCTTGTCGGCACCTTCCTCGGCATCTTGTTTTGCTATGGCCTGATTGGACCCCTTGCCTCCAACATGGGAAAGGGCGCGGAGGCTGAGCATGCATATTTTCAGGTCCTTCGCGTACTGCTATTGTCCTTTATCAAAGGCAACCCCCCAATCATGGCTGTCGAGATTGGACGCCGCGCAATTCCGTCGCATGTCAGGCCTTCCTTTGTTGAAATGGAAGCAGCATGCAAGAATCAGCCAGCCACTCAGTCGACTCCAGAGGGCGCGGTGCAGGCCTGATATGGACAAAAGACCGATCTATGTCATAAAGAAGAAGGCTGCTCATGGAGGACATCACGGCGGTGCGTGGAAGGTTGCATACGCCGATTTTGTCACCGCTCTGATGGCTCTGTTTATAGTGCTCTGGCTTATGAACACAAGCGAACATGTCCGAAAGGCGGTTGCAGGGTATTTTAATGATCCGCAGGGCAAATCGAGCGAGACGGGAACGGATCGAGCTGGGTCATCGGAGAACTTTCCGCTGACAAAAGACAACGTCTCTCAACTTAAGGAGGCGTTGCAGAAAGCAATACAGCAGCAAGCAGATCTGAAGAAGATATCGAATCAGATTGAGATGACTCTGACCCCAGAGGGGCTGAGGATCGAATTGCTTGAATCAAAGGATGGAACTTTTTTTGAAAGCGGCGGCACGGCCCTTAGTGCTAGCGGCCTAAGCATTTTGGAGCTCGTCTCAGGGGAACTAAAGACGCTGCCCAACAAGCTTTCGATCGAGGGGCATACCGATTCGAAGCCGTACAGCAGCGGGGCTAACTATAGCAACTGGGAGCTATCTGTCGATCGAGCTAACGTGGCGCGGCGCAGTATGCAACGGATGGGAATACGACAAGATCAGGTTGCTCAGGTAAGGGGCTACGCCGATCAACGACTGCGCACTCCGGCTAGTCCCACGGATCCCTCGAACCGCCGGGTATCCTTAATCGTGCAATACTCCGAGGCGCCACCGCCGGCGGGGAGTCTTGCTCCACAAGCCTCAACCGGTAAGGAGCAGGGCGCTGCTAAGGAATAGCGCGTCGAATCAAGGTCACGCTTTTAACCACATCGAGAGCATGCATCCGTTCAATGCTGGCGGCTAGTTCTATCCAGGCCAAGAGGATTGCTTTGACGTCAATCGCGGTGCCGCCCCGCGCTGCGCTAGCGCAATAGGCATGTAGTGCCCCCCTAAACCCAGCTCATGAACGTCACGCATGCGGTTGACGCGGAGACCTATCGATAGGCGTTGACGGCCTGCAGGAACGAATCCTCCGAGACGTTGCCCACGGTGCTCCAATACACCGGCCAAGTTAGATTGCTTATCGAGTTGGATGAATCATTTCCGCAGTAGTATTGCTTCCTAAAAAGTGCCTGCTTCACTTTGTCAGTAGGAAGATCGCAATAAAGCGCGTTCAGCGCCGCGTTACTGTAGGAGGGAGCCGAATATGCGGTAGTAAACGTGTAGTCGATCTCGAATTGCTTTGCGAAGGTCTCCAGCTGAAGGTTGATAGACCTGTAGTTAGTTGGAGCAAATCGGCTTCCGTCGGTCGTAAATATTTTGTACGCTGGATCGTTCCCAAACACCGGACTTATGCCTGGCGTAATTTCCAGTACATATTCTGGCGACATAATACGATATTCGTCCATATGTGTATGACCAGCGATGCACATGGATAGAAGGCCGGGATACTTTTTGAGTGTGGTCAGAAATGTATCCTGGTAGTTCGTGGTCCACATCATTACTCCGATAGAGAGCTGGCCGTCGGCGTTGACTGTTTGCGCGGTCGGACCCACGTATGCACCCACCGGTACATGCATTAGAAGCCATACTTTCTGTCCTGCGGCTTTCGCAGCAGCTAGCTTGGCCTCGAGCCACAGAAGTTGCAGGTCTACCGACGCAGCGTCGCTGCTTGAGATCATCGACGAGCATAGGACGGTATTGAGTGAGATGACCATCAGCCTTTTGTCAAATAACTCCACCGCGTAATAGCCAGCGGTCTTGAAAGTATCAAGAAACTCTTGATGTTCTCCGGCCCCTTCCAACATCAACGAATAGTACGCCTCCGCAGTACTGTCGAGAAATTGGCTATCAGGACCGTAGCCGGTATACGAGTCGCAATTTCCGACGGCAAAAACGACAGGAATACTTCCGGCAGCAGCACGTATCTGCAGCATTACGAAGGTGGCCGCTTTGTTGACAAATCCTTGCATCGCACTCGCGTCATTGCTCCCTGAGCTGGCTTCGTATTGAGTCGCGATATTATGCCCAAGGAGATCGCCGCAATAGACAACGACTTGGCTTGATACCAAGTTTCGGCGGATGCTCTCCAGAGCAAGCGTGAACAGAGGGTAGTTTGTATCGCATCCTGGAATCGAAGGCGTCGTGATCGCTGAGGATTCAAAGATGGCTTTCCATTGAAATGGATCCGCTGCGTCTAGTCTATGGAACAGTTGTGGATCATAAAACGGATCAAAGTGTACGTCCGAAAACGCCAGGAACTCGCTGCCTGTAGAAGAGCTCCCACCACATCCGCAGATCAACGTTGCGCTGGCCATTTCCAGAAAAGTGCGGCGAGACAGGTGCGTCATATTCGTTTCTCGTTCCTCTAGGATTGCTATTGCAGCAGAAGGTAAGAAGTCTCGCGGTCAGGTCTTACGAGGATCACCCTCATCGGAACTGTCGGCCGCAGACATCTCTAACACATACGTTAATCGGCAGGGTCGCGCTATAGCATTAGCGAACCATCAGATTGCATGTGCCTGCTTCTTGAGGTGTGATTTGTTGTGCTGACTCTCTTCGACCGATCGACAATTCCTCCGAGTTATAGCGGTCAGCTTACTTCAGTTGAATGTTTTCGCCTCAGTTTGATGAAGACTGTCTCTTCCGCCGATAAAGAACCTGTGTGAGAACGGGTCGCGGGGAACAAAATCGAAATGAGAGCCGATCTGCGATGTGTAGCTTTACTTGTCCTCGTTGGTGTAGTCCCATGGAGTGCTCACTCCCAGATTTCCTCCAGTCCCATCAAAACTCCCACAGGCTATGCTGACGCAGAGTTGCCGCGGTGGGCGAAGCTCAGTGGCGAGGCACGCCTGCGCGTGGAAGCTCTGGATGGCATTTTGTTCAGACCAGCAGGCAATACATATCTGCTCAGTCGTGTGCGTTTGAATTTTGATGCGACTCCTGGTCGGTGGCTGAGATTGTCTTTTCAGGCTCAGGACTCACGCGTTTTTTTTACGAACGTCTCGCCCCTACCCTCTTCGCAGCAAGATCCAATCGACTTGCGTGTTGGCTTCGTTCAAGTCGGTCGTTCCGAAGAGAGTCCGGTGAGGTTAAGGGTTGGTAGGCAACCTCTCGACTTCGGCGAAGGAAGATTAGTGGCCGACCCAAACTGGTCGAACGTTGGCCGTTCCTTTGACGCGGCGCGTCTGACGCTTCAGTCACGGGGAATCCGCATCGACGCCTTTGCAGGCACGTCCGACAAAATTTACATCGATGGTCTAGCGACGCTGACCCCTGGCGAGCATTTCGATGGCCTGTACACCTCCTTCAACCAGGTGATACCGAAGGCTGTTGTCGAGCCCTATGTCTTCTGGAAAATGGAACACAAGGTCAAAGGGGAACAGATCAAGACAGGTAACCTGGATGAAAAGACCTTCGGCATCCGTTGGGTAGGTAAGCTACCTTTGCGGCTTGACTACGGTATGGAGACAGTTCTGCAGAGGGGTTCGTCAGCAACTGAACCTATCTCCGCTTGGGCGACGCATTTGGTCACGGGAATTACCCTGCCTGACACTCGGCATTTGCCTCGGCTTTACGCAGAGTTCAATCGTGGCAGCGGAGATGAATCTCCAAAAGATGGCGTTCACGGCGCTTTTGATGTCCTATTCCCCAGTACCCATGACAAATTCGGTCTCGCGGATCAATTTGGCTGGACGAATCTGCTTCACGTCCGCGCTGGCCTGCAATACCTTGTCCGCCGCAATCTCACGATAGGCGCCGCCGAAAGTGGATTTTGGCTTTCTACTCGTAAAGACGGAATCTACGGCAGTAACGGGAAATTGGCGGTTGTGTCGAACGGGTCCGACGGACGATTTATCGGGCAGGAGCCAGACGCACAGGCGCGATGGAGCGTTACTAAACAAACCCAACTGGATTTCGCGGCCGGCCATATTTTTGCTGGTGAATTCCTGCAGAAGTCGAGTCACACCGGATTCAACAGCGTGATTATAGGCGTCACCCAGGGCTTCTAAGATGAACTCGACTGTATTTCTCATCGCGCGCGGCATCGCCCTTGGGTACGGATGATGAGTAGAGATTCTGCTTCACATCGACTTGGGTCGCAGCGGCATGCGCGGCATCAACCGGACTCTAATACAAATGGAATTGGCAATCGAAAGGACAAGGAAAGAATGTTTGCACAGATGACCATCCAAAAGAAGTTGGGAGCAAGTGTCGGTCTCCTGGTGCTCTTAACAGTGGGCCTGGGCGTTGCGTCCTGGTACGCAATAAACAATCTAAGCGACGAACTGTATACCGCGATTGGTAAAACGGCACCAAAGATCGACATGACAGCGAACATCGGCAAGCGTGTAAATGAGATGGCTGCAGCCGACCGGGGAGCGATGCTTGGCTATATAACCCATAACGAAGATTTTACTCGACGGAGCATCGAGAAGATGGAGGCCGCGCGCACTCGAATCGACG
Source organism: uncultured Acidobacteriaceae bacterium (assembly GCA_963849505.1). GTDB lineage: Bacteria > Acidobacteriota > Terriglobia > Terriglobales > Acidobacteriaceae > JANXZS01. The sequence continues at coordinate 610,596 of CAWKHY010000009.1, forward strand.
AGCAGATAACCCAGGTGAGGCCTCTGCTGGTAACAGCACATGGCAAGAGCCTGCTTGACAAGGTTGGTCAGGATCTCAGTACCTTTGACGTGCTCGTCAAGCAATATCTCGCCCTCGGAAAGGACGGAAAGTACCTTGACGCACAAAAGCTTGTGGACGATAAGCTTACTCCGGTCGTGAGAGCGTTGGAGGATGACTGCACGGCGCTGTTGCAGATCAGCCGTGATCAGCTGACCGAGTCGCAGTTGCGCGCCGAATCCATTTCGTCGAAAAGCCGCTGGGCTGTTGCGACTGTTCTCGCCTTGTCGCTGCTAATCAGCATTCTCGTCGCATTCGTGATCCGAATGATCAATGTCAGCCTTCGCAAGGCCATCGGAGACTTAAGCGAGGGTGCGGAGCAGGTAACCAGCGCGGCTGGACAGATATCATGCTCAAGCCAGTCATTGGCTCAAGGCGCCTCCGAACAGGCTGCGTCCCTCGAGGAGACATCTGCCTCGAGCGAGGAGATCAACTCGATGGCCCGCAAGAATGCCGAGAATTCGCAATCGGCCAACGGGCTCGTAACCCAATCGCAGCAGAAATTTGCCGAGACCAACCGCTCTCTTGAAACGATGGTCGTGGCAATGAGCGACATCAAGTCGTCAAGCGATAAGGTAGCCAAAATCATTAAGGTGATAGACGAAATCGCGTTTCAGACCAACATCCTCGCGCTAAACGCTGCTGTAGAGGCCGCGCGCGCCGGAGAAGCCGGCATGGGCTTTGCTGTGGTTGCCGACGAAGTGCGCAACCTGGCGCAACGTTGCGCACAGGCGGCTAAAGACACTGCAGCCTTGATTGAAGAATCGATAGCTAAGTCCAACGACGGAAAAACCAAGGTGGACCAGGTGGCGGTCGCGATTCGCGCCATCACTGAGGAATCTGCGAGAGTAAGCACCCTGATTGACGAAGTCAGCGTTGGCAGCATGGAGCAAACAAGAGGTATCGAGCAGGTTTCAAAAGCGCTCAGTCAGATGGAGCAGGTTACGCAGCAGTCGGCGGCGAACGCCGAAGAAAGCGCCGCGGCGGCAGAGGAACTTACTGCACAGGCCTCTACGCTAATGGAAGTAGTCCACGAGTTGAGCGCCATGGTTGGCTTCAACGCCAGGGTGGATATGGGGTATTCAGCAGGGTCTAAGTTGCGCTCTGCCTCTACCCCTCTCGCCTCGCGTACACGAGCATCGTCTCGAGGTCGTATTTTCAAGTCTCCGGTGCAAGAAGAAGGTTCATTCCCGATGGATGCAGAGTTTAAGGCGACAATCTGAGATCCTTCATTCGCGCAGCCACTGAACGAAAACATCCCTGACGACATCTGCCTACTGCAGAAGGCAGATGCCGTCGGGGTCCACCTATGAGCATCCGGCAGCCACGAGCGAGAGCGACTCTCGCGCACGTTAACCTCAATCGCGTCAGGACTTCACTTACACCTTGGTCTGTTGATACGTGCTCGTGACAGCAATTCGTAATCCGATCGATTCATCATGGGGCAAGTCGAAAAGATAACTGGGCACCACGAATATGCAGCTACTCTATGGCGACGTTTTTCGATGTATTGGTGGTGATTGCGAAGACACATGCTGCCATGGATGGTCAGTCCCAGTGGATAGGGCGAGTCATGACAAGCTCCAAAGACTCCAAGAGCAGCACCGCCGATCCCAAATATCACAAAATCTTGTAACAAACCCGCTGTGTGCCGCTGAGACAAACTATGCGCAGATTCGCCTGAAGCCGACAAAAGACTGCTCGTTCCTTGACGAAGACCGTCTCTGTGCTTTGCAAAAGATATATGGAGAAGAATATTTACCCTCAACTTGCGCCGTTTATCCCCGAGTGCTCAATCGAGTTGATGGCTGCATTGAAGTGTCACTCTATCTATCGTGCCCCGAGGCAACTCGAGTGGTCCTACTTAACCCGAACCTTACTCTTCCGGATGACATCATCAATCCGCACGGCCACAAACAGGAGTTGCGGTCCTCGACAGGTGACAACGGACAAATCCAGTTAGACAGGCCGAAGCGCTATTTTCGAGAGATCAGAAGCCTGACAATCACTATGATTAAAGATCGGTCACGACCCTTGTGGCAGCGACTCTTCCTGGTTGGCTCGTTGTGCCAAAAGCTCAACAGGATCAAGACGGTCGAACAGGAACAGGCGGTATCCGCAATTCTAAGGGACTATCGAGAGATTGTGTCCACCTGCGCATTGCGCGATGACCTGGCAGGTGTTCCCTCCCAGCAGGGGGCGCAACTACATTTTGCGTTGCTCATCATCAACCAGCTGATTCGCCGTGGCTCGGTTGGAACTCGTTTCCTTGACTCCTTCAAATCGTTTGCATTCGGAGTCGACTATCTGCCAGGAGAGTGCTTGCCGGTCCCCTCAGAAACCTTCCTATCAGCTGAGCAAGAATACTTCACACCCTTTACGGTGCGCTATCCGTTCATACTGGAGAACTACCTCGTTAACTACGTTCTGAAAAACTTGTTCCCCTTCGGCCGAGAAGATAGTAATGGGGGCTACATAGCGATTATGGATCAGTTCATGTTGATGGCGGCCCAATATACATTGATCAGAACGCTATTGATCGGAATTGCTGGCCACCACAAACTCAACCTGACTGAAGAACACGTCCTTAGGTTGATTCAGTCATTTTGCAAAGCAGTAGAGCACAACTCGGCGTTTCTAAAAGAGCTCTCCGGATTCCTTAGAGACAGCGATCTGAACAATAGCCAAGGTTTTCTGATGTTGCTATGCACTAACGCTCCCCCATCTGCCTCTCGCTAGGCAGTATCGCCGCTCATCACTTAGTTAAGACCACAAAACAACGCGGCAATGTAGCCGCCGTGCAATTCCACTGGCGAGCAAGTCGCGCTAGTCGCAGATCGCTCTTTCTGCGCATGAAGTGGGGGAGCAAGGGAATAGCCATTCATCCCGATGCCCGATCGTGGTCAAGAGATCGTCGACAGCGACGTCTGTAGAAGGAGAGCCTGCGATATCAACGACAGCGGTAAAACTTGATCTACGGCTCCTCGTCTGACCGCTTCACGCGGCATTCCATAGACGACACAGCTCTCTTCGTCCTGGGCAAACGTCTTCGCACCAGCCTTCTTCATCCGCGAGAGCCCCGCTGCACCGTCCGAACCCATTCCAGTCAGTAGTATTCCTATAGCATTCTCCCCTGCGGTCTCCGCGACGGAAGAAAACATGATATCGACTGACGGCCTTTGGTAACAGACCTGCGGACCGTCCCGCACCTGAACGTAATAGCCCCTGCCATTGCTGCGGAGCAGCATATGAAAATTGCCCGGTGCAACAAGAGCGCGGCCGGGTATTACTGCGTCACCGTCGCGCGCCTCTTTAACTTCTATCGCGCACAAGTGGTTTAGGCGCTCGGCGAAGGCCGCGGAAAATACCGGCGGAATATGCTGTGTAATTACGATTCCTGGCATTGTCGAAGGAAGGGGCATTAGAACTTCGCGTATTGCTTCAGTTCCACCCGTGGAGGCCCCGATGGCGATCACGGCATCTTCACGGAAGCTCCTATGGGTGACCATTCTAGCCGGCGGAGGGTATGCAATTGATGCCTGAGGCTTCTGCACGCGCGATTTGTAGGCCGCCCGGAGTTTATTCGCGAGGCTGATTCGGAGTTCGCCGATCGAATAGGGGCCACCAGGCTTAGCCATCACTTCTACCGCACCACACCGGAGCGCATCGAGTGACGCCTCGCAAGATGAGTGACCTAGCGAACTGATTACAATGACAGGCATAGGATGATATAGCATCAATTTCTTTAAGAAGGTAAGACCATCCATCCGCGGCATCTCGATATCCAGAGTCAGAACGTCAGGCTCCAGAGCCAGAATCTTGTCGCGCGCGATAAAGGGATCGGGAGCCGTGGCGACGACCTCCATGTCTGGCTCTGCCGAGATTGTCTCAGAAAGAATCTTTCGGACGATTGCGGAGTCGTCAACAATAAGAACCCTGATTTTCCGAGATTCACCTGTCATTGGAGATTCTCCAGATCCATCCAGATACACAATGGCCCCTCATCCAGCTGAAGGTTGCGGACGGCGGTATGGCTCGCCAGAAGTTGATCTTCTTGGCAGTCGCGCTCCGGCGGAGAGAGGTCATAGACTCCGTCACCGCCCAATCGAACGAGAAAAGACCCACATATCATGTTGGATAATTCGGACAACACCTCACCCGTCCGGGATGGATCCATCTCTGCCTCATCTTCGCTCAGAAAATTTGAGGCGATTATTTTTGCAGTCGCCAAAGGGGCGCACATACCAAAAGTCCCTGAAGGTTGGCCGCGAAAGTCAAGTTTCACCGCAAGCCAGTCGGCACTAACGCAAGCAGGTGATTCTGGCCTCTCAGCAACTGTGACAAAGCACATGGACTCGAGCACTTCTGTTGCTGCGCTGTCTATTCTGGAATCGTAGTCATGCATTTTCATTTGCGCGTCCGGTCAGAAGTCTCTGCATGGCATCACCGAGAACTTCAGGAATGAATGGTTTGGTCACGTATTCTTTGGCTCCAAGCGACATCATTCGCGCTAATCGCGTCCCGCTCTGGTCTGTAGAAATAACCATGACCGGAATTGTCGACAATATGGGGTTCGATGAAATGTGCTCCATGAGCTGCTCCCCATTCATAATTGGCATGTTGATATCAGTTAGCACGATGTCAACCCAGTTATCCGCCATGATATCGAGCGCCTGCTGGCCGTCTCCTGCATTCAAACATTCGCTTATTTCCAGCCCGGTCAAATCGAGAACACGCTTTATGAATTTGCGCATGGCCGGGGAGTCGTCAACTATAAGAACTTTAAAAGCCACGATCCGCTCCCTTCCTTCTATCCGCAATATTGAGGACGTGTTCCCTCTGACCCTCTCGGAGCACGAGTCGTCCGCTGGCGACTTCAAGCCGCACAGTTCGAGAGAGAGAGCCGCCGACTTCTTCGTGATTTATAAGAACACCCGCTTTCCAGAAAATCTTTCTCAGGGCTAGGTGGTTTCTCTTTCCAATATTGAACGTTTCGCTGCTGTCCATCACCTGGGCACCGCCGAGTACGGCAACTTCCAATCGAGACTTAACGGCACCCAAATGGTAAGCGCGATGAAAGAGGAGGGGAATGCCAGTATCAGCGAACATGTATGGCCTCTCCACCGCCTTCATGTTGTCAAGACTGGATTCGGGCAACATGTAGTGTAAAAGACCGCCGACCTTCGACACTGGGTCATGAATCACCACCGCGATGCAAGAACCTAAGGCGTAGGTAACAAGAGTAGCCTCGGGATCGTCACTGACCTTGCAATCTCCCACTCCGATGACGAGCGATGTCATGAACTTAATACCTCGGCACTAGAAGTGGACGGAGACCGTCGGCTTTGCGGTATGTCGCGGGGCAGATGTATTTCAGTGCGTGATTGATTCCGCTCAAACTCTCTGCATGCCCGATCAGAAGGTAGCCCCCGGGCTCTAGTTGCGCGGTTAGTCTGTTTACCAGATTTTGCTGGGTAGGCTGGTCAAAGTAAATCATTACGTTGCGGCAGAAGATTACCGAGAACTTCCCGAGGCGGGAAAAGTCCTCCATCAGGTTGAGCCTCCGAAAGGAAACCAGAGACCGGGGTTGCTTCTTTACCAGGTAACGATCTTTCGAGTTTCCGAAGCCTCGCAGAAGATGAAGCCGGATGCGTTCGGTTGAAACATCCCGAAATCGGCTTGCTGAATAGATCCCTCGCTCTGCAGTTTGCAGCACGCAAGTGGAGACATCTGTCGCCAGGATTGACACTCGCAAATTAGCCGCCTCACCAAACTCTTCAACCATACTGAACGCAATGGAATAAGGCTCCTCGCCCGTCGAGCATGCGGCACTCCAGATGTGAAACGGGGAACGTGATTTCAGCCCTGGTACGATAACTTCTCGAAGAAAGCTAAAGTGCTGAGGTTCACGGAAAAAACTAGTGTGATTTGTCGTAAGAGCGTCGACCATTTCGGTCATCGCCTCGCCACTGCCGTCGCTGTTCACAAATTCGTAGTAGTCCTTGAATGAAGTAATGCCCAGGGCTCGCATCTTCTTCCCAAGCCTCGCCGAAACTAGCATCTCCTTGCCTTGTAAGTCGATTCCAAACTGCTTGTACACTACGCGTCGGATCAGCTCGAATTCACGCGGCCGTAGGCATTCCGTGATCGTCGTACCTGGAGACTGAAGACCCGTCATCGAGCGCCGCCCCGGTAGATACCATCCATATCGAGTATGAGGCCTACCCGTCCATCCCCGAGAACAGCACATCCGGCGAGCCCGGATATATCCTTGAATGTTTCACCAAGACTTTTGATGACCACTTCTTGTTTGCCAATCAGATCGTCAACTAGAAGACAGAACTGCTTTCCGTCACACTCCGCGACGACCAGCAATCCTTCTTTTGGATCGAATGCTGTTGGGGGAATTCCGAAACGAGAATGCAGGCGAACTATCGGCAGCAGGCTTCCGCGAACTAGAGCCATATCATGCCGACCTTGAACCGTCGAAAGCACTTCGGCCGTAGGACGGAAGATCTCCCTGACCGCAAAAATCGGCACAACGTAACGGAAATCGCCAACGATCACTACCAAGCCATCGATGATAGCCAGCGTAAGCGGCAGCTTTAGCAGAAAAGTGGTGCCTTGGCCTTCAACAGATTGCGTGTCTATGCGGCCGCGCAATTTCTGAACATTCCGGCGAACAACGTCCATTCCGACCCCGCGGCCGGATACGTCGGTGACCTTCTCGGCCGTCGAGAAGCCGGGCTCAAAGATCAGGTGAAATGTCTCCGCATCCGAGAGCTGCGATCCGGCAGGAATCATCCCATTCTGAATAGCCTTGGCAAGAATCTTCCCTTTATTGAGTCCCCTCCCATCATCGGAAACTCCGATAATGATCTGGCCGGCCTGGTGATAAGCGGTGAGACGAATCCGGGCCTCCGGATTCTTTCCCGCCTCTATCCGCTCTTGTGGCTCTTCGATTCCGTGATCGATCGAATTCCGTACCATGTGCAACAGGGGATCAGCGAGTTCCTCCGCGATGGTCTTATCCACTTCCGTGTCTTCGCCAGCCGTCTCAAGAGTGATCTTCTTACCCGCCTTGCGCGAAAGATCACGTATCAAACGGGCTGTACGCTGGAAAAGCTGGCCCACCGGGACCATGCGCATCGACATTGTTGTTCGCTGAACTTCTGCCGTGTTACGGCTCAGTTGGGCAATGTCGGCCAATAGTCTCGTGTCGACGGATGATGCTAGAACAGGATTATTTTTCACCAGCGCCTGCGCGATCACCATCTCGCCCACCATATCCAGCAAGTGGTCGAGTTTCGCAGTCTCTACTCGGACGGAAAATGCATCCTGGGTTTTTGCAGCCTCAACGGATGGAGTTCCCACGTTCAGGCTTGGGGCGATTGTCGGGACTGCGGCCTGCTGCTCTGAAGCTTCGACGATCACTGCCGTCGAAGGGATAGGAGATGTCGTCGCGATTTCAGCACAAGCGGCGGATTGGCTCGAAACCTTCCGCCCTGCCGTAGCAAGTAGTTCGATCTTGTGGATGAGAGCACAGTTTTGGGCAGGCTTGCCCGCAGTCGTGCCCGAAAGATTTGCCTCAACTCTGTTTAGCTCTTGCTTCAGGTAGTCCGCAGCTTCGAGCACTACGTCAACCACCGGCGACGCTACAATGAGTTCCTCCTTTCGTGCGAGATCCAGCAGGGTCTCAACTTCGTGTGCGACAGCCTGGATCATATCGAACTCAAGGAACCCCGCGAGACCTTTGATGGTGTGAAAGGTGCGGAACACCGAGTGCAGCACCTCCATATCGCGCGGGTTTCTTTCTAGTTCAAGCATGTGGCTTTCGATCGAGGCGAGGTGTTCACGCGCCTCTACCAGAAAGTCAGAGATAAGTTCGGGGTCTTCGGCGAACGCCATGGACGACGAGGGGCTTTTCTCCGGCGGCGAATCATGATGTGCACTCTCATCCTGATCGAGCGCGAGCTTTATTTCGGACAGGGCGTCGCCAAGCACCGACAACAATATCCCGCTATTTAAAGATGCGCTGCGTATTCGTGAAGCTAGACCTCTTGCCACCCGCGCGGCCTCAGCGCGATGGCCCTGCTCTGCGTCGACCGCAATACGATCTATATCCTCAGCGTGCACGCTTTCAACCCCGTGCATCATCAAATTGGTGGACATATCATCGATTAGCTGACGCAGTTCAACAGTGACCTGGTCCAAATCTACTGCTTGTGTCATGGCTTCCTCTTCAATGCTCTAGAAGCGCGCAACGTCATGCATGACCTGCCATGCAGCCGACTGCGCAGCCTCGAAATTTTTAGAACGCCTTGAATGACGCCTCAAGAGGAAAGGAGTCCTTCTCCTCGACGGGGCCAACTGGCCGCCCGCCACCTTCGATGGGCTTAGGTCCGCTCGAGGTTCGCGCGGAAGCCGGTGCGCCGAAGTGCGTCGTGATGGCCAAAGTGTTTCCTGATTCTGCAGAGGTGCGATAAGACTGCAGTGGACGGCGACGGAACGATTTGCGCGTCTCCGTTTCTTCTTTGCTCCCCACCATCGAAGTCAGGCGTATCACCACTTCCTTTAGCGTTTGTGACTGGGCGCTCAGCTCTTCAGCCGCCGCGGCGCTTTCCTCAGCGTTGGCTGCTGTCGTCTGCGTGACCTGTTCCATCTGGCTGATCGCTTTGGCGATCTGTTCCAGCCCCCGTGATTGCTCTTCGCTGCCCAGGGTAACTTCATCCACTAGCGTCTTAATCTTCCCCGCGTCCTCGGTAATTCCCCGGATAGCCTTTGCTACCTGATCGACTTTGACCTTGCCGCCATTCGATTTGGAGATGGACTCCTCGATTAGGCCGGCAGTGTCTTTGGCCGCCTGTGCAGAACGTTGCGCCAGGTTGCGAACCTCGTCGGCAACTACAGCAAAACCCATGCCGGCTTCGCCTGCCCGAGCGGCTTCCACTGCCGCATTCAGTGCGAGGATGTTCGTCTGAAAAGCAATCTCGTCGATGACCTTGATAATCTTGGAAATCTTGCCACTGGATTGATTGATTTCGTCCATCGAAACGACCATCTCTTCCAGCTGGTGATTCGTCTTGGTGAACATGTCCTGTGAGTTACTCACGAGTGCGGCCATGGAACGAGAATTATCGGTATTCTTTCGGGCCATCGAGTTTATTTCTTCGCTCGACGAAGACGTCTCTTCAAGAGACGCGGCCTGCTGGGATGACCCCTGGGCGAGAGACTGACTCGAAGCCGATACCTGCGAGGCGGCGCTGGAAATTTGCTCCGCACCTTCAGTTAATTCCCTGACGGTGCGCGCCATTTGTTTATTCAACGAGGTGATCATCAACCAGGAAATCCCGATGCCCAAAAGGAGCGAGAGGCACGCCGTAATCATCGTGAACACATTCGAGCGTCGGATCACGCTGACAGTCTCAGCCAGGTTGTTTTCTTCTGCCTTCTGATTGTCAGCTGCCAGCGAGGTCAAAGTCTCTAGTACTACATCGATCTGTGGTTTGACCTCCGCCTTATAGAGATCGAATGCTTCTGTCTGCTTATTGGCATTACTAAGTGGCAACACCTTAGACCAATTTTGATGGAGTAACTCGATTTCTGCTTGCAGCTTTGTAAAACTCTTGCGATCTTCGTCTGCAAAAATGGTCGCGTCATACTTTGTCGCGTCGTCTGCTGCCTGAGCGTAGCTCTTGGTGATCATCTGATCTACTATCTCCCTCCCGTCAGCGTCCTCCGAGAAACGGCGCAAATAAGTTCCGCGCAGTTCGTAGGTATCTGCCTTCAGAGCCATGCTGTAAGCAAGCCCAGGGCTGGTGTCTTTCGCTATGCTGTCAACGTTTCCAGTTATGCTGTTGAACCCCCACAATGCGACTATCGCAAGCGCAAGACAGAAGAACATTAATAAACCCGTGGTTACCAGGAACCTCTTACCAATGGTCATGCCCGAACTCATTTCTACGCTCCTTACATTCAGATCAATTGCGAATTACAGTGCGTGATTACTTCAACAACGCATCTAATCCCTGCAATTCGTGCCGGCTCAACACCTGGTCCATATCGAGCAGGATCTTTACTTTCCCTTTAATCTTGGCCATTCCAAGCAGATAGGTTGTTTCCGTTCCCTGCCCAAAATCAGGAGTGTCCTCGATGTCTGAGCTGGTAAGCGTGAGAACTTCAACTACACCGTCCACCACGATACCCATCGGCAATTCCCCTTCCGAAGACTGCGTTCGCACAACAATGATGCAGGTGTGATCCGTGTAACCTTGATCGGAAAGTCCGAACTTCATTCGCAAATCGATGACTGGAATTACCCTTCCGCGAAGGTTGATAACTCCTTTGACGAAGGCCGGTGTTTGCGGCACAGCTGTGATCTCTTGAAGCCGCATGATTTCCCTCACCGTGAGGACACTGGTCCCGAATTCCTCGCACCCCAGTTGAAAGATCAGATATTTGCCAACTCGCGGATCGGGTGGAAGACCGTTAACTTCGGTCCTGGAGCCTACCGCCTGAGCTATCGTCGATTGCATTATTCCCTTTCTGTCGGCACGTTGCCACAAGCCGCGTCTGCGATGGGATGCTCTTAGGGCACTCTGAGCTCACTTAACGCAGCATCTTGTAATGTTGTTATCGGCTGTTTTGTAATTCCTCTTAAGACACGTAGCGCTCCTCGGCCTCTCCGGCCTTCGCGCACCATAGGGGCTGTTCTAGCTCCTTCAAGGAATTGAAGGTTTTTCGCACAGCCAGAAGCGGCCGAGTGCCCTACTATGGCGCGCCTATGACCGCGGTCGGCATGCCGGTGCACGATCCGATCGTGCTGGCGCTCCACGGCCCAATACCGACAAGTTCGAAATGGGAATTAGTCCGGGGTAACTCATAGCATCGCTATGGCTGCGTTACTGCCGTTGTGGTCGCAGTTGTTTGGCCAGGCGAGGTCCCCCGGCTTAGAAGTCCTGCAGACGCCCCCGAGATGCCTCGGTGGGTATCGGGCAGCTACAAGACCCCGCTCTGCGTGGACTCGGGCACGCTCCGCCGGAGCGCTGACTTTCTTCTTTCACTTACCCGAGCAGGAAGCGAAAGCCTTGATTGCGGAGTTGAATGCTGAGAAGAGATTTCCCAAGCCGATCGTAGCGCAGGTAGTTCCGGCGCAGACCTTCTGGCGTGCCGAGGCGTACCACCTGAAATATCTCGAGAAGCGCGGCGCCGCCAACTGCCATATTTAGTCGGCGCTCACTACATCAGCAGTAGCGCGCCTGGGGCATTCGTCGAACCACATGGCAACCAGCCAATAAAAGACCACGAGCAGATAGGCGACGGCGGCGCTGGCCTGCATCCACAGGCGCAGCATGCTGACGTGTTGGCCGCCGGCGTGAGGGCTTGCGACGCCGCCTCCCCACATGCGCATTCCCTGGAGCACTAGAAAAACAAAGGCATAAAATGCCAGGCCGCCGCCGATGGCGAATTCATGGCTGCGCCATGCAAGGCCGGTGCGGCTACGCGTGAGAATTAGCACCGCCAACGTGATGAGCGAGAGGATCGCCACAGCGACGTTGCCCTTGGCAAAGATGCTCCATACCAGGATGGACTGAATAGGTCCCGCGAGAATCGCGAGGGCTGCGGACGCCGCGATTGCTACGGCGCTCCACGCAACCACCCGCGTGGCTTGCACCTGCGTTCCGCGGAAGGCGTGCCAGATCAACTCGCCAAGCACCAGCGCACGCAGCACAACGTCGCCAATCTCAAAGCTCCAGAAGAGCCACAGGTACGCCGTCTGCGAGAGAGTGTGGGTAAAGGTCATCTCGGGAAGCACCGATCTGACGACATAGAAAACGATCAAGGCGGTGAAGATGGGGTAGCGCGCGATGCGGCCTCGCACAAGAAGGATCAGCAGCAGGAGCAGGTGCGCGACAAGCCCAGCCATCCAGATAGAGCTTTGCAGGTTGTTGATGAGCATCGATCTTAAGTGTAGCCGATGGGATTGATAGTCAGCAGTGCTACTTTCCTGGTCCGACAGACTGCCCAGCGCCGTGCGTGGCGAATACAAGCGCCGAGTTGCTCTTCAATTCCTGCAAACCCTGCGGGCTTCCGCTTGTCATCATCCAGGTAACGATATAACTGTCGGCCTCGGTGAAGACTAAGGAGTTGTATTGAACCAACGGCTGTTTGCTTTCAGGCACAGAAGACGGTGAGGTGCCGGACACTTCCACCATCAGATGCCCTTGCACCGCGAATGCCCCGACTGAGATTTGTCCGTTAGGCATGAACGGTGTTCCCATCAAGCCACGTTTCATCGCAAGCGCTGCGGCCCTGATCCCGTCCTTGTCGCCAGTGGAATTCGGCCATCGGGAACCCTCGATGCAGTCTCGATCAATCACGATCACGGCAATAACCGGAGACACCTCTTTCATCATTTTTCCTTCAGGATATTTAGTCGCCCACAGCGGCACTCGCATGCATTGACTGATGGGCACATGCTCCCTGACCTCAGTTGGCTTGCCCTCCGACCCAGCCTGACGCCCTTTCTCCATCACCTCTTCGACCGTGGCCTTGTCGGCTACCAACCAACCCTGGGGAAACTTGAATGCGAATCCCAGAGCGTCATTGGTATATATGTTCCCCGCAACAACTCCGGGGCTGAGCTGACCAAGATGGGATCCCACCGGATTTTGGCGTGCAGCGGGTACATATGGGTGGGCACTCGGACCGGCCATCACTGCTGCCTTCGCGGGGTTGAAGAATGTCGCGGACTCAACGTTGTGCTTAAGCTGGTCCGCCAACTTGCGATCGGGTGAAATGACGTCGAATTCAAGCAAGTATCCCGCGAAGGCAGAGACATACCTGGTGATAAATACCTTGCCTTCTTTTCTCTTTTCTTCGGTCTCGCCCCTCCAGAACGGCCTTCCGCTGATCACGACACGAAAGGTATGAATCTCCTGCCACGCCGTCATGTCGAAGCCAAACCTGAGTAGGCTTGGATCGAGAGGTTCGCCCAGCTGCTTATTTCCATAGTGGCTACCGGCAATCCTCTGGGCATATTCATCCGACGCGATGTTGCTATGGACAGCGAGCACCGCGAGAGAGGTCGATGCTGCCGTGCGTATGCCGAAGAGGTATTCGTAAGGTTCCGTCACCGGAAACGTCACGTTCTGCACCGGCATATCCGTGGGTATCGCCAGAGAGAATCCGAAATAGGCGTTAGTGTATTTGTCGGGAGACAGAAAGCCGGACGCAGGCTTGGCAGCAGGCACAGACTGCGCCACAGCAAGGCCAGAAAGGCAGAGGAATGACAAGACTGCTTTACTTGCAAGCATCATGGTTATTTTTTGGATTTCGAGGATCATAGTACACTCCGCCCGAAGGCTGTGCCTGATAAGGCTTGTTAGGAATGCATAAGCGCAACACTCGCGGCGGGTCCGTTGCCGCAGGTCAGTCTTCAGGCTCTTGGGGGGAAAGTCCTGCTGGTGAGGAAGGTATGGTGCGCCCGGCGAGATTCGAACTCACGACCTAACGCTTCGGAGGCGTTCGCTCTATCCAGCTGAGCTACGGGCGCACTGTGTTAAGGATACTATGCCTGCCTGCCCAGACGCATCGCAGGGCGTATTTTCCTGTCGTGGAAGAGACTCATAGCGGGTACTTTGACAAACCCCGGCGCGGGGTTTTTGATGGATGCGGCGGATATTCGAATTGAGCCAAAGGAGTCTTTCCGAATCATGGCAATGACACGACGCAGGATTTCAGTAACATTGGGCGCACTTTTGCTGATGCTGGCTACCACTCATATCTATGCGCAGGCCGCGGCGCCGACCGAAGCCAAGAAGCCGCTCAGTCCCCCGGCGCAGGCTTCTGTGGTTCTCAAGGGCAAAACCATCACCATCGATTACAGCGCACCTTCCATGCGCGGGCGGCAGATTGCCGGCGGCCTGGTGCCCTATAACAAGGTATGGCGCACCGGCGCAAACGCTGCAACCACGCTCAAGACGCCCATCAATCTGAAGATCGGCAACCTCGCGGTTCCTGCGGGCACGTATACCATCTACACCTACCCGACCGAGCAGGGCTGCACGCTCATCATCAACAAGCAGACCGGCCAGTGGGGCACAGAGTACGACGACACAAAGGATCTGGGCCGCGTGCAGATGGAAGCCATGAACATTGCAGACCCGGTTGAGACCTTCGTCATCCAGTTCAGCAAGGTCACAGGCGATTCCACAGATCTACACTTGATCTGGGAAAAGTCTGATCTGTCAGTGACGGTAACCGCAGAATAGCAACGCGCATTGCCACACAGAATTACGCATAAAGCAGCGGCCTTCCATCACGGGAGGCCGCTCTTTTCTGCAGCGCCGCAATCTTTCGCAGCCTACCCACCGCGTGCTCTAATTTTCCCAACACGTTAAGTTATTTGAATATTTGGATTCTCAGGAGGCTATGTGCATCGACGTGAGATGTTTCAACTGCTCGCAGGTGCCACCATTGCTGGCAGTAAAGCTTCGTTTGCTGTCCCTGCAAAGGCACAGGATCAAGCCTCCCAGAATCACTGGACATGGGTTACCGAAGTCCTCGAGAAGATGCAGACTGTCGCACCGGGCATGACCAGGGAGGCTCTTTACCGGGTCTTCAGGACCGAAGGCGGACTGTCCACTGGATTGCAGCGCACGTTTGTCAGCCGGGACTGTCCCTACTTCAAAGTCGATGTCGAATTCCAAGCCGTCGGTCGCCCTGAAAAAGATGCAACGGGCCGGGTGACTTCGATCGAAGACGACAAGGATCTCATTCTGAAGATCTCAAGACCGTACCTGCAACTCAGCGTCATGGATTGATCGCGCAATCGCACGCAAAGGTGCTAAGGACTACCACTGTGAACCGAAATGTTTTTCTGTAAGCAGGTGTGCTTACGTGCCGGAACCAAGGTTGCCGGTAGTGATCTGCCCCATGGTCGTACGCAGGTACTTGTGCGGATTGACAGGGGTATTGCCTAAACGAACTTCGTAGTGGAGATGCGGTCCGGTGCTGCGACCCGACAGGCCGACATAGCCAATCACCTGGCCGCGCTTGATCTGCTGACCAGCGATTACTGCAAATCCTGAGAGATGTCCGTAGACAGTCTTCACGCCGTGGCCGTGGTCGATAACAACTTCGCGGCCATAGCCGTTGGTCATGGCTGCTTCTTCGATTACCCCATCCCCGGCGGCCCTGACGCTGGACCCAAATGCGGCCGAGATATCGATGCCGGCATGGAAAGCGCCTTCTCCGTTAAACGGATCTTCGCGCTGGCCGAACGAACTTGTCACGCGACCCTCAATCGGCCAAAGGGAAGGAGCATCGGCGAGACGTGTCCAATCCGCTGTGCTGGAAAGTGTCAAGCCGCTCTCTAACGCACGCGAAACCCTGCCGGACATGGCAGAGGTGCGCAGTGCATAGAACTGATCAATTGATCGGTCGTACTGTTGCTCGTTGAAGTCGTCGGAGACCGCAGCCACAACGGGAGCGCTGTTCTTATCCGTCGGCTTGGCCACGAGCTTGTTCTGCCGCAAGCCGTAGAGAGCAGTAACTTCGCTGGCCAGAGTGCCAAGCGAAGCAGCCTGAATATCTTTTTCGTGAGCCGTCTGCTCCATGTGCAGATAGTTCTTGCGGATGGCCTCACGCTCGGAACGTATCTGGTTGAAGCTGGCTGTCTTAAGCAACATGCGCGAATACGAGCCAGCCATACCGGTGATTGTGAATGCTCCCACCACGGCAGCGGCTACGAAGATGTACGCATAGTGCAGCGGCACCGGAATCTTGCGGAGTCGTCCATCTTCTTCGCGTGCTACAAAAATTATGTAGAAGCGGTTCTTCAATAGACTCTCTCTCAAGAAAAGGGTGCAGCGCTTCCAGAGCGGATCTGCAAAGCCTGACGCGAAAAAAGTGCTCGCGAAAATACTCAGGTATGAATATGCAGATGTAGCTTTTACGCTCGATTAATTACCTTTTAACGTTATCAGACGGTTCTACGAGGGTCAATCACCACAATTGTGGGATGGCGGGGCCTCAGAAACAGGTTTTCCCACGCCTATCAAAACAGCCGCATGTAATTCATGTTACAGGGTTTGTGGTTGTGATCCCACGAAAGTAACAGTGGGTTGCGCATAGCCTTATCCGATTTAATTCAAACGTTTAACGGAAATGGGCCATTCCGCCTAAAACTACCGCGAAATGGCCCTGATTCCATACGAATTAGTCGAATCTACGTGACGATTGGAAACGCACTTCCCTCTGCGTCGCTAAAGCCAAGCAGCGGAGGTGTGGCATGCTCCCACACAGGCATCTCCAACTCCGGCATAGGCTTTGACTGGAATAGCTTGCGGCAATATCGGGCTATCCATCTCGCCGTTCCGGTTGCCTTCTTCCTGCGAGCACTGTCGGACGAGATTCCGGTACCGGCGTACATCTGCCGATAGAGCTTTGACAGCAGGATGAAGCCGAGACGTCCTCGAATCGTGGGCGTGCATACGGAACGTTTCCATACCGCGCTGAAGGTATAAAAGCGATCCCAGACACCCTGCGTCCGCTCGCGGATCTCGTCCATGCCCATCACCGGGTGAGGCGTGAACATTTTGGGTCGGATGCTCGCCGGGATGAGCCAGTAACGCGTGAGAGGAATTCCATCCACGAACGTCGGATTCTTGGCCTGCTCCTTCTCCCAGCGCTCAAAGTCGACGGTGCCGGGAAATGGCGTCATCATCACGAACTGAGCGAAGGTCACAGCCTTCAGAGCCAGGTCGGCGGTAGCTTGAAATGTGCTCGCACGATCGCTGGGCAAGCCGAAGATGAACGATCCCAGCACATGCACGCCATGCTCACGAAATGTGCGGAGCTGCTGCACGAGCCGGTCGCCGGAGTAGTTGAATTCCTTGAAGACTGCCTTCAGCCCTTCCGGCGTAACCGCTTCAACGCCGACCAG
The DNA here is from genome assembly GCA_963849505.1 of uncultured Acidobacteriaceae bacterium. GTDB lineage: Bacteria > Acidobacteriota > Terriglobia > Terriglobales > Acidobacteriaceae > JANXZS01. The sequence continues at coordinate 627,622 of CAWKHY010000009.1, forward strand.
CGCACCCTTGATGTGCGCCTTGTTCATGGCGTCCAGGTACTCCGTATCCTCTGCGGCTTCCATGGTGATCTGGGTGAAGAAGACCATGTTGTGCGGCAACTTGGCGAGCTCTGCCATCAGCAGGAAGCGCTCAGCGCGCATCGTTTCCAGCTGCTCTACCCGGGCCTGGTTTCCCTGCTCTCGCGCTAGCCGCAGATCAGTCAAGGTCACGGGATAGAAATTGTCGTCGGCCAGAGCGATAAATCGGAAGCCCTTGCGGCGAAGATCCACGATCTCTTCAATCACCCGCTTGTAGCTGCGCTGCCTCGGCTTCTGTCCATCGGTACGCCACACGGAGCAGAAGGAGCAGTGCTTGGGGCAGCCGCGCACCGTCTGTACGGAAGCCCACATGTACTTGTCTGCTGAGATCAGATCCCATCGCGCCGGAACAAAATTCTCGCCGTCCACCTTGCCGCCCGCATATACGCGCTGGAGATTACCCGCCGCGCAGTCCGCGAGCGCCTTGGCCCAGATCAGGTCGCCGTCGCCGGTGACAACGGAATGAGCGCTGCCGCGTTCGAAAACTTCTTCCGGAAAAAGTGTGGCGTGAATGCCGCCGTAGATGACCCATGCGCCGCGCTCGCGCGCAATGCGTCCAAGTTCATAGCCACGCAATGCATTGCCGGTATGAACGCTGATTCCTACCACGTCCCCGGGCTGAATTGTTGACGAGTCCAGTTGCTCCAGGCTTTCGTCCACAAGCGTGGGATCGCCATAAAAGCGAGGGGTCGCGGCGGCCAGCACAAAAAGCCAGCGAGGTGTAATAACAGCTGTACCGAACGAGTGATCGCTCGGATTTATGAGATGAATTTTCAAACTTGCCGACCTTTCATTGCGCGTTGGAGGGGGGTGCGAGTCAGGATCGTACAGACCTGAAAGATCTCAGCAAACAGGCTTCCTGAGACGTACAGCACCCAGAATCGCGTTGGGGGGACCTGCGCGATACATGTGCAATGGGCCGGAAACTCCCGGCGTAAAGCGAACTGCTTTGTCGGGAACCCGACAATCATACTATGCGGGAGGCAAATTAGTCAGAATGAGGCAAATCCGGGCAGGTTGTGATTGGCGTTAGGAGGGAAATATATGGCGAATTCAGCCGTTTGCGTCGCGGAAGGCGCTTTCGCGCTCTAAGCGGATCTCTTCCATTACGGACTGGATGAGCTCCTTGGCGCCCTTGATCTCGCCGAGAACCGTCTCGAGATCCAGCGCCGGCTTGGAGGGATTGCGGCCGGAAGTGCAGTAGACGCCGTGTTGGCCTACCAGGATGAGCGCATCGGTGAGCATATCCAACGAAACGGCGAGGCGCCCACGCGCGGCACCCATCATGAATTCGTGCTTCTCGAGCTCTTCGCGCCGTTCGTCGAAAACCGACATACTGCTCTCCGATCGTGTGCCCGTACTAGGACTTGGGCTTCCAGCGCAGCACAGGCTTTCTCGCCGCGGTGGTTTCATCCAGGCGCGAGATGCGCGTCGCATGCGGTGCGCTCAGGATCAGCTCAGGATTCTCGTCCGCCTCACGCGCGATCTGCTTCATCGCATCGATGAAGAGATCCAGCTCTTCCTTCGATTCGCTTTCGGTGGGCTCAATCATCAGCGCGCCGGGAACAATGTGCGGAAACGAGACGGTGTAGGGATGAAATCCATAGTCGATCAGCCGCTTGGCGATGTCGCCCGTCTTGATGCCCTTAGCCGTCTGTCGGCGATCGCTGAAGACGACCTCGTGCAGCGTGGGCGTTTTGAAGGGCAGCTCGTAAGTGTCCTCGAGATTCTTGCGGATGTAGTTCGCGTTCAATACCGCGTCTTCCGTGGTCTGTCGCAGGCCATCCGGACCATTGGCGAGAATGTACGCCAGCGCGCGCACAAACATTCCGTAGTTGCCGTAGTACATACGCACGCGACCTACGGTTTGCGGCCGGTCATAGTTGAAGTGCAGAGTGCCGTCGGGTGCACTCTCAACGACAGGCGTGGGCAGAAACGGCTCGAGAATCTTCTTGCACGCAACCGGGCCGGAGCCGGGACCACCACCACCGTGCGGCGTAGAGAACGTCTTATGGAGGTTCAGGTGCATCACGTCCACGCCGAAGTCTCCGGGACGCGTCTTGCCGACCAGGGCATTCATGTTGGCGCCATCCATGTAGAGCAACGCGCCCTTGGCGTGCAGGATGTCGGCTACCTTGTGAATCTCGCTTTCGAATACACCGATGGTGCTGGGATTCGTGAGCATCAGGGCCGCGGTGTCTTCGTCGACGATGCGCTCCAGTTCCGCGACGTCAATTCCGCCCAGCGCATTCGACTTCAGGTTCACCACTTCGTAGCCGCAGTGCGCGGCGGTCGCGGGATTGGTGCCGTGCGCGGAATCCGGGATCAGGATCTTCCTGCGCGCATTGCCCTTTGACTCGTGATATGCGCGCACCAGCAGGATGCCCGTGAACTCACCGTGCGCTCCAGCGGCGGGCTGCAGCGTGATGGCGTCCATGCCGGTGATGTCCATCAAACAATCCTGCAGCAGCTTCATCACTTGCAAGACGCCCTGCGAGAGCGCTTCCGGCTGATAGGGGTGAGCGTCGCCGATGCCCTCGATGCGCGAGACGAATTCGTTTACGCGCGGATTGTATTTCATGGTGCAGCTGCCCAGCGGATACATGCCAAGGTCGATCGCGTAGTTCCAGGTGGAAAGGCGCGTGAAGTGGCGAATAATCTCGATCTCGCTCAGCTCCGGCAGGCAGCCCGCGTCTTCGCGCACTGCGCCGCCAAGCACGCGCCGCAGCATCCACCTCCGGCACATCCAGCGGAGGAAGCTTATAGCCTTTTTTGCCGGGCGAGGACTTCTCAAAGATCAGCGCTTCGTTCTGGCTGAGATGCGAAGAGACCTTGGTTCGAGTGCCCTCAAACTTCTTGTCGGTTGCATCCTGCTGACTGTCGTTGCCATTGCGTATGCCCCTGTTCCGTATGCCCGGCGCTAATGCGCGCGGAAGATTTCGTTATACGTTGCTGACAATTGTTGCTGGAGCCGCGACAACTGCGGCAGCCTTGTCAATGTCTTCGCGCTTCGTTAGTTCGGTGGCACACCACAATGTCGCGTTGCCGAGCTCGGGATACCACTTCTTCAACGACAGGCCGCCGATGATCTTCTGCTCCAGCAGTCGTGCGTTGAGATCCTCCGCCGACTCTTCTGTCTGCAGCACAAATTCGTGAAAGCGTGGCGAGCCCGCAAACAGCAGCTTCGCGCCGGAAGCATTGCTGAGAGCATCTGCCGCGTAGTGAGCCTTGGCGAGATTCTGCAGCGCGAGTTCGCGAATGCCCTCCTTGCCATACACGGTCAGAAAGATGGTCGCCATCAGCGCGACCAGCGCCTGGTTGGTGCAGATATTTGAGGTGGCCTTCTCGCGGCGGATGTGCTGCTCGCGGGTTGAGAGTGTGAGCACGAAGCCGCGTCGTCCTTCGCTGTCTTTTGTCTCGCCGCAAAGCCGACCCGGCATTTGCCTCAAATACTTTTCCTTGCTCGCGATAACGCCGCAGTAAGGACCGCCGTAGCTCAGTGCAACTCCGAACGACTGCGCTTCCATCGACACAATGTCAGCCTCAACCGGAGGCCGCATGATGCCGAGCGAGACTGCTTCTGCAATCGACACGATCAGCAGCGCGCCCTTGCTGTGCGCCACTTCCGCGATCGCCGGAATGTCCTCCACGATGCCGAAGAAGTTAGGCGATTGCACGATCACGCATGCGGTCTGGTCGGTCAGCTGCGCGGAAAGATCGGCCAGGTCAAGGCGGCCATCTTCTCCGTACGCGACGACCGTCGCAGGCATTGCCTGGTGCTGAGCGTAGGTCTGCATCACTTCGCGATACTCGGGATGCAATGTCGCCGCCGCCAGCACTCCGCTGCGTCCCGTGATGCGAACCGCCATCATCACGGCTTCGGCAGCGCCGGTGGAGCCGTCATACATCGACGCGTTCGCAATCTCCATGCCGGTCAGCTCAGAGATCATCGTCTGGAATTCGAAGATGGCCTGCAGCGTTCCCTGCGTAATCTCCGCCTGGTAAGGCGTGTAGGAAGTGAGGAACTCGCCGCGCTGCACCAGCGAATCGATAATTACCGGGCGATAGTGGCGATATGCGCCCGCACCCAGAAAGCTGGTGTAGCCGTTGGCAGTCTCCGCCGCAGCGGCTTTGAAATGGTCAATGATCTCCGACTCGGCCATCTGACGCGGAACACTCAAATCACGCTCCAGGCGATACTCCGCCGGGATCGTCGAAAAGAGGTCGTTGATGGTCGAGGCACCGATCTGGCGAAGCATTTCTTCGCGCTCGGCGGCGGACTTAGGCAAATAGCGCATGCTGATTCCTCTTCCAAATCAGATTCAATACAGCGTGAAACGACGCGCGTTACGGCCGGCGACACCAAGACTATCCGCTGTGGCCCATAGAATCAGCGCGTTGCGGGGGCTGAAGTTCTTAGTGGCCCGTCTCTTCCGACACGAACTTCTCATAGGCAGCGGCGTCCAGCAGTGCATCCACATCCGATGGATTCGACAGATCCACTTTGATAATCCACGCCCCGTGCGCATCGGTGTTGATTTTTTCAGGAGCCGAGGTCAGTTCTTCGTTCACTGCGGTTACGGTGCCGGAGACGGGCGAATACAGATCGGAGACAGCCTTTACCGACTCCACGCTGCCGAAAACAGTGCCTGCGGTGACGGTGGCGCCAACCTTGGGCATGTCCACAAATACGATGTCGCCGAGCGATCCTTGCGCATAGTCGGTAATCCCGATCCTGCCGGTCTTGCCCTCCACCTCAATCCACTCATGCTCTTTGGTGTAGCGGTATGTCGCGGGATAAGCCATGAAATCCGTGTCTCCTGACATTCTAGGGTGTGCAATGCGGTGTGGACGTGAGCAGGCCGGGGAATGACACTCCCGGCAACCCGTTTGTTGGTGCTCCTACAGTTTATCCCTGCTTTTTGGGGCGGCGGTAAAACGGTGTGGGAATCACCTTTGCCTTCACCATGTTGGTGCGAACCTGCACCAGCACTTCCGTGTCGAGCGCGGTAAATTCCATGGGTACATAGGCGAGGGCGATGTTTTTCTTAAGGAATGGCGCTGGTGAGCCGCTGGTGACTGAGCCAATCTGCTTTCCGTCCAGCGAGAAGACTGGGTATCCGTCGCGCCCGATTCCCCGCTCGACCATCTCCAGACCCACCAAACGGCGGGTGGGACCGCCCTCGGCCTTAATCTTATTCAGGGCCTCCGAGCCGCAGAATTCGCCCTTCTCCAGCTTGCAATAACGGTCCAAATGGGCCTCAAAAACGTTGATTTCGTCGCTGATTTCGTGTCCATAGAGGGCCATTGCCGACTCCAGGCGCAGGGTATTGCGCGCACCCAGGCCGCAGGGCAGAATGCCGAATTCCTTGCCCGCCTCCAGCACCTCGGCCCAGACGCGGGCACTGGTCGGCTCGTCGGACGGAATGTAGATCTCGAAGCCATCTTCGCCCGTGTATCCAGTGCGCGCGATGAGCGTATTGTGCAGTCCGCAGACCGTTCCCCACGTGAACCAGTAGTTCTTGATGGGCGACAGATCGACCGGAGTCAGCTTGGCCAGCGTCTCCGCCGCTCGGGGGCCCTGGATCGCCAGTTGCGTGTACATATCGCTGTAATCGCTGATGTGGATGCCCGGAAACCTGCCTACCTGCGACCGCACCCACTGCACGTCCTTCTCGCGCGTTCCGGCGTTGATAACCAGCAGGTAGTCGTTGTCGCTGAGCTTGTGCACCAGCATGTCGTCGACAAAGGTGCCCTTGGGATACAGCATGGCGGTGTAATGCGCCTGCCCTATGGCCAGCTTCGAGGCATCGTTCATCGAGATGTGTTGCACGGCGGCCAGCGACCCCGGCCCGCGAAACTGGATGTCGCCCATGTGGCTGACATCAAAGAGGCCCACAGCGGTGCGCACGGCCATGTGCTCGGCCACCAGGCCGGAGTATTCCACCGGCATATCCCATCCGCCAAAATCCACCATCTTGGCGCCAAGTTGACGATGAACCGGGTTGAGAGCTGTTTTGCGCAGAGCTGGAACAACGGGAGTAGACAATGGCAGACCTCAGGCGGGCGTAGAAGAAGCCCTCTATCCAACGGTAGCACCGTGATTTTTCAGGGGTCAATGCGAGGGCGGGCCACAGGTGCTGTTCACTTGCGTGATACGGACGACCTGATTTCGCCCCGTGCGAGTTTCTGGCTCAGGGCTTGCCGAGAAACGCGTGTCGAGCGGTCTTGCCCGAGGCCTGCCACACCTTCACGATCTCGTAGACGATCGTCGTTGCATACGTCACGGCGATCCACACCACCACTGCCTCGACAGGCAGCCCGGCCCACGCTCCGATGAACAGGCCCATCATTTGTCGAGGCTGGTAGCCCCACCAGCCATAGGGAATGGCCAGCGTCGCCTCCCACAACATGCTGATGAAGAGAATGACGAAGAGTGTGAGGCTGATTGCGCGCCAGTTGATAAACTTCCGCGCCGCAGGCAGAAAGCCAGCCGACGGCACCAGTCCACCGATGACCAGCACGATGAAGTAGCCGGGGTAGCCTTCCGGATAGGGAGAATGCAGCTTCTTGTAAAGGATCGCGGCCGCGATCAGCACCACTCCCGCGATCAGCGATTCAGGGTGAAACTTCAACAGGCGGTCAATCTGCCGGGATTCGCCGGCGTAGTCAGGGACGTTGTAGGCAACCAGCCAGTACTCGTCCAGCCAGACGTAGATCAGCAGGATGGCGACGAAGCCGGTGAAGTAGAAGATGTACTCCTCGATGGGCACGCCGCCACCGAGCGCCGGAGCGAGTATGCCGACAGTCGCGCCAGTGTTGGGGAAGATGAAGAATTTGTGGGCGGCAAAGAAATCCAGGCCGAAGCCAATCGGCACCAGGATTAAGAGCGTTCGCACGAAGGCACGCTTTGGAATCCGCACCCCTTCCTGGGGCACAAGCCACCACGCGATAACTATGATCGGCACGATGAAGAGCAGCAGGCTCCAGGTGTAGCCATAGGGCGTGGGATTGGTGCTGGGGATCTGGATGGTGCCAGCGACGTGGATGGTGCGCAGGGTAATGCTCGCCGGGATGGCGACCATCGCCAGCATGGCGACGACAATCCATGCGCTCTGCCTCGGAGTTGGGGAGTTTCCTGGCATCTGTAGGCTGGCGTGGCATTTCCGCCGCAATGGCAGCGATTTTACCCCACTTATCCATGGCTGCCGACACATTGCTGCAACAAAGCAGCGGTGATTTACTGCACTTTTGGAGCCCCTGGAGACCCATTTCCGCTGCTTTTTCGAGAAAGCTCTTGAGCAACGTATATGCCGGGGACTAGCATGTTGCCCATGAGTCAAGAACAGGTAGTTAAAACACCAGAACCTACGTCGGACGGCAAAGAAGTAATGGCTTTGCTGAAGAAGCAACTTGTAGCTCTTGAAGAGATTGCCGAAGGCTTTTTCGGCGAAGTTCAGGACAAAGAACGGGAGTGGACCTTTGTGACGGAAGCACTCGTTGCGAAGATCTTTGGAGTGGACAGCCCACAGCACGACAAGCTCGTAGCAACGCGCACGCTCGGCACCGCAGATGTTCAGGTGCGTTTTGGCGGCCCGGAGCACGAACGTCTCCAGCAGAATTTTGAAGAGCGCAGCCGTAAGCGCCGGACCGTGCTCAAGGCTTTCATTGAGGAAGTCAAGATCAAGGCCCACCTGGAAGAGGAATAAGCGGGTCCGGGCGGTTTTACTGCCCTGGAATTGGATATTGAGAACGAAGCCAGCTCTTGCCGCTGGCGTTCGAGCTTGTTTTTTCAGCCGGACGCCGTGCCGGGGAGAGCTGTTTCCGTTTGTGGGACGATGAACATCGTTGCCGCCCGCTTTGTCCCACCTGGCGATAAACGCCCCTACACAACCACCGATTCGCGGTACTCGCCAAAGACCCCGCGTAAGGCTGTGGCCACCTCGCCTACCGTAGCGTAGCTTTCCACCGCCTCGAGGATTGCGGGCATCAGGTTCTCGCCGGATCGCGCCGACTCTGTAACACGACCCAGCGCAGTAGCATGGCGCGCAGCATCCCGGCGCAACCGCAATGCGCGAATCCGCTCCACTTGGCGGCGTTCGAGGTCGGGATCGATGCGCTGCGTAGGAATCTCCGCCTCACTCTCGGCCGCGAAGCGATTCACGCCAACTACGACGGCGTCACCATTGTCCACGCTCTGCTGGTATTGGTATGCAGCGTTCTGGATCTCCTGCTGCACCCAGCCGCGCTCAATCGCACGAAGCATGCCGCCCATCGCGTCAATACTTTCGAGATATTGGCGAACCTGCTGCTCCAACGAGTTCGTCAACGATTCGACATAAAACGAACCCGCAAATGGATCGACGGTCTGCGCGACGCCGGATTCAGATGCGAGGATCTGCTGAGTGCGCAAGGCGATCCTTGCCGCCTCCTCTGTAGGCAGGGCGAGCGCTTCGTCGTAGCCATTCGTGTGCAGCGATTGTGTGCCGCCAAGCACGGCACTTAGTGCCTGGATGGTAGTGCGGACAATATTGTTTTCAGGCTGCTGCGCGGTGAGCGTAGATCCGGCGGTCTGCGTGTGAAAGCGCAGCATCCACGATCGCGGATTCTTCGCGCCGAAGTGGTCGCGCATCGTGCGTGCCCATACACGGCGGGCGCAGCGGAACTTCGCCACCTCCTCAAAGAAGTCGTTGTGCGCGTTGAAAAAAAAGCTGAGCCGTGGCGCAAAATCGTCTACCTCGAGCCCCGCATCAATCGCGGCCTGCACATAGGTCATGCCATTCGCCAGCGTGAACGCAACTTCCTGCGCCGCGGTCGATCCCGCCTCGCGCATGTGGTAGCCGGAGATTGAAATCGTGTTCCACTCGGGCACATTGCTGGCGGCCCAGGCAAAGAGATCCGTCACCAGCCGCATGCCGTCGCGGATGGGATAGATATAGGTTCCGCGCGCAATATATTCCTTGAGAATGTCGTTCTGCACTGTGCCCGCGAGCTTGCGACTATCCGCTCCCGACCGCCGTGCGGCAGCCACATACAGTGCCAGCAGGATCGATGCCGTGGCGTTGATGGTCATCGAGGTCGAGATCTTGTCCAGAGGAATCCCTGCGAAGAGCCGCTCCATGTCTTCGATGGAGTCGATAGCGACGCCAACCTTGCCTACTTCGCCCAGCGCCATCGGGTCGTCGGAGTCGTAGCCGATTTGCGTCGGCAGATCGAAAGCGACGGAGAGCCCGGCTGTGCCGTTCGCGAGAAGAAACTTGTAGCGGGCGTTGCTCTCTTCCGCGTCGCCCATGCCTGCGTACTGGCGCATTGTCCACAGGCGCCCCCGGTACATGGTGGGCTGGATGCCGCGAGTAAAGGGAAATTCGCCGGGAAAACCTAGCTCGCGAGCCGGATCAAAGCCAGCCAGATCCTCCTGCGTATAAACGGGCTTGCGGGGATCAGAGGGCATAGGACTCACCTTTACCTGGGGCCGGAGAGCAGCGACATTACCGTCGTCTTTTTTCCTTGCGGCGAGCGATGTAGAAGGAGCTGACGGTGAAGTATCCAAAGATCAGCGTCAGCACAATGTGGATGATGAATTTCTGGTGATTCACACCGGCGCGGTAGTCGGTGTGATACCGATAGATTCCCAGGGCGAAGTAAAACATGAACAGACCAAAAAATGCGCCGGTCACCTCCGACCACAGCACGCTCGAGACATGCGCGAAGGGACCCCACATCGCCTTGCCGAAGCGCCGCGTGCCTTCTTTCACTCCGCGTGCTTTGGCGGCTACGGCGGGGGCCTGCTGGCGCATCGTTTGCGCGGCTTTCTCGGTGGATTGCCGCAGATTTTCAGCAGCCTGACGCGATGCCGATTCTACCCGGGAGGTTTGTTCACGCGAGTCTTCCGCGGGCGGAGGGGGCGGCTCAGCCTGACGATTTGCCGCCGCGTTTGCCGCCTGCTGGGTATGCGCGTCCATGCGCTCCTTGACCACGCGGGACGCCACCCTGACTCCGATCCCGAGCTTTCTGCCGAACGAACCTGGTTCCACATGAAAAGTTTAGCAGCGCCCGGGGATTCAGTTTGCTCCGTTCGAACATCAGAAGTAAGGTAATGGAATCCGAAGGCTGTCTCGATCCGTCACATAACTTGTGAATCTGAGCTTGATCCGAGAAATCGTAACCGGCACGGCACAAACTTCGAATGACGAAACGGGGGTGTCCTTGAACCAGAAACTACAAAGTCTGATCCAGCAACTGGGCGAAGCTATCCATGAATCGGTCGCGGAGTCTCCACAGATTGCGGGCGTAGTACAGGACATCCGAAAGCATGGATTTGACGTCCTGCTGATGCTGGAGGCAACCATCGGCCTGAACGAAGTTGAGAATCAGCCGCTGGAGGCTTCCAACCTCTCGCCCGAATCCGGCGAGGAAGGGGACGAGCCATTTTCGGCCCAGGATGTCAGTTTTCTGCGTTCCCTCCGCATCGCGGTTGAGGACGGAGCCGGCGAATAGAAAACACCAGTGCCCGGGAGTGATTCTGCTGTGGTAGCATCGCTCGTTGACTTGGAACACTCTTTAAATGAGTGTTCTTCAAACCCAGAAGAGCCGGGCTGCGCGCCCCGGGAGTAGCGCGCGATGGGGCAGGAGCTAGATGATGAAAGATACTCTCGGCGTATTGCTTGCTGGCGGAGCGGGAGAAAGACTGTTCCCGCTGACCAGGGATCGCGCGAAGCCAGCGGTTCCGTTTGGCGGCACCTATCGCATCATTGATATCACGCTCTCGAACTGCATCAACTCGGAACTGCGGCGGGTTTACATCCTGACGCAGTACAAGGCTCTTTCACTCAATCGCCACGTCCGCGAAGGCTGGACGGGCATCGTGGCGCAGGACCTGGGCGAGTTCATTGAGATTCTTCCACCCATGCAGCGCGTGAGCGCCAACTGGTATATGGGCACAGCAGACGCTGTCTATCAGAACATTTACTCCATCGGCGCAGAGCAACCGAAGTATGTGCTGATCCTCTCCGGCGACCACATCTACAAGATGAACTACGGAAAGATGCTGGACCAGCATAAGGACTCCGGCGCGGACGTAACGCTGGCGACGCTGCAGGTCGATCCGGGAAGCGTATCGCAGTTTGGCGTGGTGGAAGTGGCGCGCAATGGCGACGTCACAGGCTTCCAGGAGAAGCCCAAGGAGACCAGCGCGCGTTCGCCCTTCAATCCCGACAAGGTGGATGCCTCGATGGGCATTTACATCTTCAACACCGACGTATTACTTCCCGCGCTGATCAAGGATGCGGAAGATCCGACATCGAAGCATGACTTCGGCCATAACATCCTGCCTGCGATCCTGGGCAAGTACAAGATGATGGCCTTCAACTTCATTGACGAGAATCGCCAGGATGCACTCTATTGGCGCGATGTAGGAACCCTTGAGGCGTACTACGAAGCGAACATGGATGTGGCCGCGGTTTCGCCGGTCTTCAATCTGTATGACAAGGCATGGCCGATGCGGACGCGGCAACGGCAATATCCCCCAGCCAAGTTCGTATTCGGCGAGCCGGGCCGTTCCGGCGTGGCTATCGATTCGGTTATCTCCCAAGGCTGCGTCATCTCAGGCGCGGTCGTCCGCAACAGCGTGCTTTCCCAGGATGTGCGCATCAATTCCTACGCTGAAATTGACGCCAGCATCATCTTTACGCACGTCAACATTGGGCGGCACTGCCGCATCAAGAACGCGATTATCGATCGCGACGTTCATCTGCCTGAAGGCACCGTCATTGGCTATGACCGCAATGAGGACAAGAAGAACTACTTTGTTACGCCGTCGGGGCTGACGGTCGTCACGCGTGACTATTCGCTCTACGAGAACCCGGTGGCGCCGGACTTCATGCAGCAGGGGTGAGGCGCGGCCGGCGGGCACATTCCCGTTTCAGGACCCGGGATGGGCCTGCGATGCGAAGTAGCCCAATCCCCATGCGTATCACTCTGAATTCAGGGATAATTGTCGTTGTCTGGAACCGCGTGGACGTATCTGGCGTATCTGGCAGATATGAGCATTGCGGCCACAATGACGTGGAACTCGCTGGGGGTGCAGCTTCCTGACCGCCCCGGGTGTCTCCGCAGCCAGAAAAGCACTGCTTCCAGCCTGGCGGATCCAATCGTGGGCGGGAGTGGACTACGACCGGCGAAAGAGCAATGCGGTTCCCATCAACCCGGAAGCCGGGATACGCTGAGCCCCGGACGCTTGCCAGCTCCTGAAAGCAAGAAAGCTGCAAGCATGTCGGGGGAGAGAACCGCAGATCAACGACTCCATGAGAGTCGTGGGGAACGAAGCTTGGAACCCGATTGGAATATCGTTGTAGCTCGCTGCCTCGGTGGAGATTCGGTGGCCTGGACCGAGTTGGTTCGAGCGCATCACCGCCGCGTTTACAGTTTGTGCTATCGATTTACCGGAAACCCGCAGGACTCAGAGGATCTCACCCAGGACGTATTTCTCAAGATTTACGGCAATCTGGGCAGCTTCGACAGCACTCGCGGCAGTTTCCAAGTCTGGATTGCCACTCTTACAAGAAATCTCCTCGTCGATCATTTTCGGCGCAGTCGTCAACAGCGCGCAACTGACTCAATCGACGCGGGTTGGGACGATCCTGAAGAGGGACGCCCTGCCGATCGCCTGACCGATGCCCGGCCAAATCCTCACGAAAATGCCGCGGCCCAGGAACTGCAGCGCATGGTGCAGGAAGCATTGACGAGAATCTCTCCAGAACTGCGGGAAGCCGTGATTCTGCGCGACCTGCAGGATCTGGACTACAAAGAAATTGCGCAGGTGCTTCACATACCGGAAGGTACAGTGAAATCGCGCATTAGCAGGGGTCGTGCGGAACTAGCGCGGCTTCTCGAACGTAATAAGAAACAGGTGGTTTGAGATGTCTGACCGCACTCCATTTCAATTGAACCCGCGCCCGATCCGCTGTGAAGAGTGGGAAGCCCTGCTGGCCGACGCGCTCGATGGAGCGTTGACCGACAAGGACCGGGCAAGTTTCGACGGCCACGCTGCCGACTGCCCGAACTGCTCCCTGATGCTGGTCGAAGCCCAGAAGGGGCAGCAATGGCTGCAGTTCCTTCATCCAGAGCCACCTATTCCCGCAGGTTTATTGGGCAAGATCATCGCCAAGACCAGCGGCACGGTTATGACCCCGGTAATCGCCGGCGGTGGCGTTGACATTCCCCGGCCAGCAAAGACTGAGGAATGGAAGCGGGTCCCGATTTCTCTCGCCATTCGCCGCTTTATGGAGCCGCGCATGATGATGACGGCCGCGATGGCCTTCTTCTCAATCGCCTTGACGCTCAACATGGCGGGCGTGCGCTTTACGGGATTCCGCGCCCAGGATCTGCGGCCCTCCTCGCTCATGTCGAACCTTGAGCGGCAGTTCTACACGGCGAAAGCCCCGGTGGTGCGCTATTACGAGAATCTCCGGGTGGTTTATGAAGTCGAGTCGAGGATGCACGAGCTGCGGAAAACGACGGAGACGGAAGAGCGCAAGCCCGCTCCTCAGCCCGAGCAGCAGAAGCCTGCCACCCCGAATGACAACGGTGGCAGCGCCCGCAAGAATGGCGGCAAGTCGGAGTCGCCACGCACCGCTGGTCCGCCCACCATTTTTGCGGGCAGGCCTCTCCTGGCCTCTTTGCAGTGTTTGCCGAAGAGATGGCAGTCTACCCCGGTTATTCCTACAGCAGCAGCGGCAACCTGTTTGTTCCCCGAAAGAGCAGACCAGGCAGAAAGGAGCTTGGCATGAATTGCGCAAATCATCCTGAAATCCCTGTAGAAGCTTATTGCCAGCAATGTGGCAAAGCCTTGTGTTCTCAGTGTGTTCGACCCGTGGCGGGTGTGATTTACTGCGAGACGTGCCTGGCGGCGCGGCTCAACGCACCCCCGGCCGGCTCCTATCGTGTCCACATTGACGACAGCAACTTCCAATACACGCAGGCGGGACCCTTGCCCCCCGCTTCGTCGCCCTACACCGGCGATGCAAAGCCCGGTCTGGCAGCCATACTTGGGGTCATTCCCGGCGTGGGCGCGATGTACAACGGGCAATTTATCAAGGCAATCGTGCACGTAGTGGTCTTCGCGATCCTGATCACGATCATCTCCGACGGCCACGGTTTGTTTGCTCTGTTCCTCGCCGCCTGGGTCTTCTACCAGATCTTCGACGCCCACCAGACTGCCAAGGCGAGACGCGATGGGATGCCGTTGCCCGATCCGTTCGGACTGAACGACCTCGGCGCTCGACTGGGCCTCCATGCCCCCCGCCCCGTGGCACCGCCCGTGCCGCCGCCGGGAGCCCAGCAGGCAGCCTATAATCCAACGGCTTATCCGGCAGCGGGCTTTGCCCCTGTCACCGAACCACCGGGGGCCCAGGGCTATGACATGCCTGTTGCGCCAATGCCACCGCCGGTACCCCGCAGGTCCGAGCCAGTGGGAGCCGTGGTCCTGATCATCCTGGGCTGCATGTTCCTGCTCAGCTCGCTCGGAATCTTCCACATGCACTGGATTGGACTCGGTTGGCCCGTCATCCTGATCGTCATCGGGGCGTGGCTGATCTTCAGGCGGACCAATGAAATGCCGAACGGAGGTACAAAGTGAACCGCTACGCTCTCATCTGCCGACTCTTCTGGCCCGCGATGTTGATTCTGACCGGAATGCTTGCCCTCCTGAACCAGGCAAATATCCTGCGCTGGGACAAGAGCTGGCCGTTATACCTGATCCTCTGGGGTGTGTTGAAGCTGGCACAGCGTGCAGCGCTGGCAAATTGTGAGATGGAGGCGTATCCGGGTTATCCCGGCCCTTATGGGCAGCCGCCAGTTCCGCCCGCCGCTCCCGAGCAGACCTCGACTGCCGTTGTACCGGCAGCGCCCTCAGCGCCTGAACCTCGTGAATGGAGGCCATGATGGCTACGATCCCTCCTCCTTATAGTCCACAGGAAGCTGCGCGCCGGGCACGGGAAGCCTGGCGTGCACAGGCCGCCGCACAACGGGCCACAGCACGTGCACAACGCCAGTACTGGCGCGCCATGCGTCGCCCGTCGATTACCGGGCCAATCGTCCTGATCGCAATCGGCATCATGGCACTTCTGGTGGTCACTGGCCGGGTGAGCGGCATGACCTTCTGGACGGCGTATCAACGCTGGTGGCCTCTGTTATTCATCCTGGTCGGAGTCACCCTGCTGCTGGAGTGGTTTCTTGATCGCAACCGGCCCTACCCGGTCCGACGCACGGCCGGAGGCGTGGTCTTCCTGCTCATCCTGGCAGGAATAGCAGCGAGCATCTCCTATTCGCACTGGAACTGGGGTCCGCTGCAGGATCAATTCTCGGGAGACAAGGACATCTTCGAATTCATGGGTCAGGAGCATGTCAACGACACCGTGATGGATATGACTTCAGTGCCCGGGATGCATATTGAGGTGCAGAATCCGCGTGGCGATGTCATTGTGTCGGCGTCCAACGACAGCCAGATTCATATTCGCTCGCATGAAGTTGCTTATACGAACTCTGAAAATGACGCGAAACGATTTCTCAAGTCGCTGGAGCCGAACTTCACAATGAATGGCACCAACGCCGTGATTCGTGTTGAAGGCTCCAACAACGGGAAGAGCAACGTCACCCTGGAAGTGCCCATGGACGCCGGAATGGACGTGAACGCCGGGCACGGGGACATCACGATCGAGGGCTTGAAGGGATCGGTAAACGCAGTAGCCGGCAGCGGCGACGTTAAGTTTGAAAGCCTGGGCGGCACGGCGAATGCCCGCATGAACAAGGGCGATTTCTCCGCACACGCGGTTCAGGGCGACCTGTCAGTTGCGGGCCGTATGAACGACGTAACCCTCTCTGAAATTCGCGGCAAAGTGCTACTGGATGGCGACTCCTTCGGCGACACCCACCTGGAACGAATCGAATCGCCGCTGCATTTCCACTCCAGCCGCACCGATATTGAAGTGGCCCGCATCGCTGGCGAACTGACGATGGATTCCGGCGACCTGCACCTTCAGCAGGTGCAAGGACCGATCAAGATCGTCACGCGTTCCAAGGCCATCGATTGCAGCCAGGTCTTCGGAGACCTGCACATTGAGAACTCGAATGATGACGTAACCATCGTGGCGGGTTCACCGGTAGGAAATATCTTCGTGGACAATCATCACGGGGGGATTCACCTGACGCTGCCGCCGAATGCGAGTTTTGTGGTGGATGGACGCGCGAACAACGGCGAGATCTCTACTGACTTCGCGTTGACTCAGGGCAACCATGACTCGAATGGGACATCTGTCCGGCACAGTGGGTTCGGGTGCGGCCAGGATCACTCTCTCTTCCGATCAGGGAGATATTCACCTGGTGAAGGGTGACATTATTCCAGCGCTGCCTCCACTTCCACCGCTTCCGCCGGCGATGTCGCCCGTCAAGGGGCTTCCGGCACCACCAATGCCGCCACCCGGACCGATGAAGCACCTGCACGCTCCTCCGGGGGTTAGCGAGCAGCCAGCCGTTCAGTAACGACGGCCTCAACCGTCGCCACTACTTCTTCCAGCGAGAGGCTGGTGGAGTCGATCACAATCGCATCTGCAGCGGGGCGCAGGGGAGACTGGACACGAGTCCTGTCTCTCTCGTCGCGCTCGCGTATTTCGCGCAGAACCGCCGCCTCTGCCACATCCTTCGAGGATCCCAACTGCTGGTAGCGTCTCTCGCCGCGCTTCTCCGGTGAGGCATCCAGGAAGATCTTGATATCCGCAGCGGGAAAGACCTCTGTCCCGATGTCGCGCCCCTCCATAACGACGCCGCCATTGGCTCCCAGAAGCCGTTGCATGTTGACCATCCAACTGCGAACTGGCGGGTGAACACTCACCCGGGAGGCGGCCTCGGTTACGTCCTGCTGGCGAATGCTCCCGGTCACATCGCGCCCATCCAGAAACACTTGGTTACCCGTGGCGCCCGCTTCCAGGCGGATGGTGGTGGTTGCCGTCAGCGCGGTCAAGTCGGCAGAGCTATCGACCGGTGTGCCCGTCTCCAGGGCCTTGAGCGCGAAGGCGCGATACATCGCCCCGGTCTCGAGGTTCAGCAGCCCGAAACGCGCCGCCAGCCGACACGCCAAGGTACTCTTGCCTGCCCCGGCGGGTCCGTCAATCGCAATAATCAGTGGCTTTTGGCTTGCCGGCTGGTCGGTCATTCAGGCCGCTTCTTCCTTGGTGGATAATCTCCCGGACCGCGCTTCTTGCTGAAGCCGCCCGGTTTGCCCGCGCCGCCCGGCCGAGCCTTGAAGCCGGATCTTCCGGTCGATGGCCTACCAGAGGATGGTCTACCGGAGGACGGTCTGCCGGACGATGTCTTTCCGAATGCAGGCCTGCCTGACGAAGGCCTTCCCGTAGATGGTTTGCCCGATGAGGGACGCGCACCGAATGTCCTGGGACGCCTGTCGCCTGAGGCCGCCCCGCCGCTGGCTGGACGCTTGCGCTCGAAGCCCCCTTCGGGCCTCGGACGCGATCCCTCGGAACGAGGAGGCCTTTCGGACCATGGCTTCGAGGGACGCGCACCCGGTCCACCAGAACCCTCGCGCCGTGGCGCAAACTTGCCGTCGGAAGATCGGCTTTGGAATGGCTTGGAATACGGTCGCGAAGCTCCGCCTGAGGGCCTGCCACCTGCTGGCCGCGAACCAGAAGGTCGCGGTGTATAGGGACGATCTCCCGCGGGCCGCGGAGTGTAGGGGCGATCGCCGGACGGTCTGCCTTTTCCTGCGCCGCCGGAACGCGTAGAGACGCGGCCGGAGGGCCCTGCAAAACCGCCTTCGCGCTTCGGACGCTCTTCGCGCCTGTCACCCGCTCCAGTACGCGGGACCCAGCGACCCTTCTTCGCGCTGCCTGCGCCCTCACCTGGGGCTGCACCTGCCGGGCGGCGCGGGCCAAATTTGCCGCCTCCCGCCTTGGGATAGCCGGTCCTGGCTGCTGCGGGCTTTCCAGCCGACGGTCGCGCGCCTGCTGGTCTCTCGGGACGCTCTTCCCACGGCTTGGTATAGGACGGACGCGCCGGGCGATCCCCTGTCGGGCGATCAGCACGAGGCCGACCTGCGCCTGCTCCGCCGAATGTGCGGGGACGACTCGAACCTTCCGCGGGCGAAAAGCGCTTCTTCTCGCCGAATTCTGCTCCCTTGCCGAAGGATGGTCGGCCTGAGGGTGGCCGCGAGGATGCACCGCGGGGCGTAGACGACCGGGCACCAAATCCGCGCGATGAGGGCGGACGCGAACCAAAAGCCGGGCGTTCGCCGCCTGTACTGCGACGCGGAGCCCCGCCTTCTCGAGGGGCGAACTTGCCGGCCGGGCGCGAAAAGCTGCCTTCGCGACGGGGACGATCCGCAGCACCCTCACGCGGCGTCCAACGCTTCTTCTCCCCTTCCGCGCCTTCGCGGCGGGGTGCACTGGCTGGTCGGCCTGGACGGGGTGGCGGGGCACTCAGGGCGGCAAAGTTTTCTCCCTCAGGCTGGGCCGGGCGGGGTGCGTCGTCGCGAGGGCTGTCAAAGGTCGAAGACCGGCGCTTGCCGGGGGGCACGGGTACGCTGGAGTCACGCTTCCAGCGCAACGGATCTGGCCCGGAAGCAGCGGGACGCGGGGTGTACTTACGTATCCGCGAACCGGACGCTGCGGAATCGGCCCCACCCTGCGAGGCGGGAATCGCCTCAATGTCACTGGGAGCAAGAGGCTCACTGAACTCCGGCAGCGTGCCCTCCACGTAAAGGAGTGGCTGCGCGTCGAGCGAGTAGGTCTCGAGCTGGCGGGTTGCGCTCAGTCCACGAATCACCTCGCGAACCTTGCTGCGGGAGGCAAGCGGGGAGAGAAAAATCTCCGCTTCTTCGCTGGTGGCCGCGACTGCGGACTGCAGGTATCGCGCCAGCAGAACCGAGAGCGCCGTAACCTGCGAAGTGGCCGTACCCTTCGCACATGCCTTTTCGTGACGTGTTTTCAGAGCTTCCCAGGTGGCGGGCTCGCCGTTTTCTCCGGGTAGCAGAATGATTCGCAGTCCCGTCCAAAGCTCATGCAGGCCGCGCAGAACCGCAGCCTCGGTCAGTTCTTTGCCCAGCGTCTCGCGAATCTCGATCGCAGTCTGAACGCCGGTTCGCTCGATGGCCTTCCAAACCTCGAAGACCAGCGGTGAGACCCTGCCGGTTCCGGAGGTGTGGGGGTCGTGCTTCCAGTCGCGGTCCCCGCGAAGGGCAAAGATGTACGGCAGAAAGTCTGGCGTCACCAGGAAATCCGGCTGTTCACCGGCCATTCCCAGCAGATTCAGCGCCACTACGTCGCCCGCGTCGATCAGCCTCACCAGCATTGCTGTTGCAGCCTCAATGGCTTCTCGCGATGGCGTGGGATTGGTCTCGCCGAGGCAGGCCTCTACAAAGGAGGGTGCAGGGACGGGCAGTTGCATTTTGCGGGGCAAAAACAGGCAGATGCCCGTCTCCCGCAGCCATGCCTGGGCCGCGTCAAAAGTAAGGAGAGCCTCGCCGTTCTGATGCCAGCGTTCGGCGCGTGATGCCTGGAGTTGCTCTCGTGTCAAAGGGAGTCCTTTTCGCTGCGCGCCGGAGTTCGTTCGCCGGGTATTCAGGCCAGTTCAGATCCTCTGAAAGGCGCGCTGGATGTCCTTCCAAGCATACCTTAAGGCGATGGGTCGGCCATGCGGACAACTCGTGGGATGGTCGGTTTTAGCCAGCTCCGCGAGCAGCCACTCCATGCGCCGGGGATCGAGCGGCGTATTGATTTTGATGGCCGCGTGGCAGGCTATTGAGGCCGCAATCCTGGTGCGCATCGTCTCCAGGTTCTCGCGCTGCGTTTCATGCCCGCTCTGCTCCAGCACCTCCACCAGCATTCGCTCCAACTGGTTGCCTTCCAGCCCCACTGGAGCAGCCTTGATGGCTATGGTGCGCGGCCCAAAGGGCTCCGCTTCAAATCCGTTGCGCTCCAGCTCGCTGGCGATCGCCGCAAAGACGACCATCTGCTGCGGCAGCAACTCAATCAGCATCGGCATCAGCATGCGCTGGCGCTGCACGCGTTCCACCTGGCGCTCGCGCAGGAGCTTCTCAAAGAGGACACGCTCGTGGGCCACGTGCTGATCAATGATCCAGAGGCCCTCGTCGTTGACGGCAAGAATGAATGACTCCCGCAACTGCCCCAGCGGCTTCAGAGACCCCAGGGCATTGAGATTGCCCGTTTCGGCAGCCTCGCCATCGTTGGCTGAAACCGGTGCCTGCGAGTCGCAGTCGTGGGCTTCGGGCAGCGACGATGTGATCGCTGCCAGTCCCGCGTCAGAGAAGGGCAGGTGGGCCGTCTCAGGCTGAGGCTCAGGTGGCCGCAGTTCGAAAGGCACCGCGTCCCCCGCATTCGGCGCGTCAGAGTCCGGCGCAGTTTGAGGCTCGCCACCGAGCAAAGGAGATATATCCGGCAGCAACGCCGACAATGCAGACGATGCATTAGGGCTGGCCGTCAGAGCTTGCAGAAAGTTGGCCGCTGGACGCGCCTTCACCAACGCATTCCGCAGACTATCGCGAACGAAATCGTGCACGAAACTCGATTGGCGGAAACGAACCTCGGTCTTCGCAGGATGAACGTTGACATCCACCTCCTCCGGCGGCATCTCCAGAAACATCAGGATGACGGGAAACGACGTCGGCGGCATGATGTTGCGATAGGCCTCGCTAACAGCATGCAAAATGAGGCGATCGCGCACCAGCCTGCGGTTTACGAAGACATAGATTGAGTTGCGGTTGAGCTTCTGCAGCTCCGGCTTCGACAGAAAGCCACTCAGCCGCAGAAACCCCGGCTCGGGGCGCTGATAATCCGCGTCGCGCTTCCAAGGAGGCGGCTCCGGCAGACCCGCATGTTCGAGGCTCCGCTCGGCTGCCACGGGCAGCAACTGGTCGACCAGTTCACCTCCGAAGATCTGGTACAGGCGCTCTTCCGGCTTGCTTACAGGAGGAGCCACGAGCAGCGCGTGCGTAGCCGAATGCAGCTCGAAATGCTTGTCAGGATGGGCCAGCGCGTAATGTGTAACTAACGCTGTTACGTGTGAGAGTTCCGTCGTCTCAGCCTTGAGAAACTTGCGCCGTGCAGGGGTATTGAAGAAGAGGTCGCGCACCGCGATGGTCGTGCCGCGCGGGATGCCCGCCTCATCCACCCGCATGATCTTGCCACCGACAATCTCCACGTGCGTGCCCGCCGATTCCTCATCGGTCTTGGTGTCGAGTTGAAGGCGGGAGATGGAGGCGATCGAGGGAAGCGCCTCCCCGCGAAAGCCGAGTGTGGCAATGGAGAGCAGGTCGTCGCTGGAGCGAATCTTCGATGTAGCATGGCGCTCAAAGGCAAGCAGTGCATCATCACGCAGCATGCCGCAGCCATTGTCAGCAATGCGGATCAGCTTGCGGCCGCCACCCTCGACTTCAAGCCGTATGCGCGTCGCGCCCGCGTCCAGCGCATTTTCAAGCAGCTCTTTGACTACGGATGCGGGGCGGTCGACCACCTCGCCAGCGGCAATCTGGTTGGCTACCTGGTCGGAGAGTATGCGTATGCGGCCCATTCCCAACTCACGTTAACAGGTACGGCGTGGCTTCGCGAGAGTGCCTGTTCGCACTCGCAAAAATTATGGCGGCATCCGGCTCTTCTCGAGAGCCGGATGCCGCCCGGGTTTATCTTCTGCAGCAATCCGCGCTAGCGGGATTTGCCGGACTTGCCCTTGCCTGCTGGCGCCTTAGCCTTACCGTTAGACTTGCCGTTGGATTTCCCGTTGGACTTTGCGGCAGTCTTTGGAGCCGGCCTGGCTGCGACACGGGTTGGCCTCACCACCGGTGCGGACTCAGCCTCCTGAGCCGCCAGTTCCCTTTGCCGCGCCAGTTCCGCCATGTGATCTCCCAGCACGTGCAATCGCAGGAAGTTGGTAGAGCCAGAGCGTGTTCGCGTGCCTGCCACGATGCCGATCACTTCACGGGGACGCACGTAGCCGCCCTCTTCCAGAAGCGCCTCGGCTGTATCCACCATCTGGTCGGTGGTGTTCAGTTTGGTGCACTTGATGGGAAGAACGCCCCAGAGGAGCGCCATACGATTGATCGTCACGTCGACGCTTGAAAGCGCGTAGATCGTGGTGCGCGGCCGATACTTCGAGAGCTGACGGGCGGTGGTGCCGGATTCGGTGAACACAGCAATCGCGCTCAGGTCGAGATCGTCGGCAGCATGCGCCATGGATTCGCAAATCGTCTCGCCGATGGACAGGCGCAGACGATGGGAACGCTCCCTGTCGCGAACCGGAGTTTCCCGCATCGTTGACTCGGTCTCGCTTACGATCTTGGCCATCATGCGGATTGCTTCAATCGGATAATTACCCATCGCCGTCTCGCCGGAGAGCATGACTGCGTCGCTTCCGTCGTAGATTGCGTTGGCAACGTCGCTGGCTTCAGCACGGGTAGGACGGGGATTCTCAATCATCGACTCCAGCATCTGCGTCGCAGTAATAACCGGCTTGCGATACTCCGATGCGCGGCGGATGACGTGCTTCTGGATGGCAGGAACCTTTTCTGGCGGCACTTCCACACCGAGATCACCGCGAGCAACCATCACGCCGTCAGCGGCTTCCAGAATGCTCTCAAGGTGCTCAATTGCCTGCGGCTTTTCGAGCTTGGCAATCACCCAGGTCTCTGCTCCCAGGGCGGCAATGCGGTGCTTCACCAGCTTTACGTCTTCTGCGGTGCGGATGAACGAAACGGCAACCGCGTCCACGCCGTTCTTCAGCGCAAACTCCAGATCGCCTTCATCCTTTTCTGTGAGCGACGGTACGCGAACAGCGATGCCGGGCAGGTTGATGCCCTTGTGTTCTCCGAGCATGCCTCCGTTGATGATTTCGCAGACCACATCCGCGTCGTGCACGTCGCGCACGCGCAGTTCGATCAGTCCATCGGAGAGCAGGATGCGTGAACCCTGTTCAAGATTTTCTGCCAACGTGGTGAAGGTGGTTCCAATCAGTTCAGAGGTTCCCAGGATGTCGCGCGGCGTGATCGTCAGCATCTGGCCGGCTTTCAGCTGCACAGGCAACTTGTTCTTCAAACGGCCGGTGCGAATTTTGGGGCCTTGAAGGTCGCCCATAATGCAGATCCTCTTACCCTCCTGGGCAGAGACTGCGCGGATCATTTCGATCAGTTCCAGCTTTTCTGAGTTCGCTCCATGGGAAAAATTCAGACGGGCAACGTCAAGTCCAGCACGCACCAGCTCGCGGAACATCTCTTCACTATTGGACACAGGACCAAGTGTGGCAACAATCTTGGCTCTTCGTTGACCCTGAGACGGACTCAGGCTCGAATCGGCAAAGACAGAATTCATCAGAGCACCCTCACTAACACTACTTTTCTATTGGCTTGTTTCAACCCAATTCTACTAGACGCGGCCCGATGCTGAGCCTAAACCGTGGGAGAGGGGCCTGAAGTCACAGCAATTTCATCCTTGGCGACTGGCGCCGGGACGCTCAAATGTTTCCGCGAAGGTGAGATGCTGGCGTTAAATTCGCCTCCATACAGCACCGCCACCGATGTGATGAAGAGCCAGACCAGCGTGGCGATACCCGCACCCAGCGATCCGTAGACGAGGGAATAATCAGCAAACCGGGTTACGTACCATCCGAACAGGAGGGTGGTTACAAACCACAGCACCGTGGCGACTAACGCGCCCGGCACCACCCACTTCCAGCTATTGGGATGGGGGGTTCCGAAGTGGTAGATCACCGTCAGGACAGCGACGCACGTGATCATCGCAATGGTCCACCGCACCATCATCCATAGGACCAGGACATAGTTGCGCAACTCAAAATTCGCTTTGTCAATCATCCACAGCTCGATCTGGTGCCCGAAGATGACGAAGAGCGTGGCGCATCCCATTGGCACCAGGCAGCTTGGAATCAGCAGGATCGCGAGGATTCTCTGGTGCCAGAACTTCCAGGCCCTGCGATCCTCTCCGTATGCCCGCAGAAATCCCTCCATTAGTGAGAGCATCACGCCCATACCGGCAAACGCGCTGATGAAAACCGCTGTGGCCAGTACCTGCATGGAACGCTGAGGCTGGTTCTCCAGGTAGGACCGCCCAAGTTCCATTGCGTCTGCCGGCAGCACCGCTTCCAGGGCTCCACGGATCTCTCCGCGGAAAGTCTTTCCCCCGGGCGATTCGGCGATGAGGGCAGTCAGGACGAGTAGCGCCGGAAAGACGCAGAGGATGGCAGAATAGGCTGCCGCCTTCGCGGTGCCAAATATGTCGTGTTCCAGCGACCTGAGCATCGCCCTTCGAAGATGGCGGATTCTGCGGAACATACCACTCAAGACTAACGGAATCGCACCCTGTCGAGCCAGCTAACTCGAAATGGGTTGCTCAACAGAATGCGCGGTAATAGCATCAGAAGTTCCCTAGAGAGCTTGATTATCCATGACAACTATGACCGCCCGTTACCTCGCCCTCGCCTGCGCCCTTGTTGCTGCCGGCCTTGTGTTCACTACAGACACCATCCATGCCGCCGACAAGAGCGATAGCAAGAAGGCCCAGACTTCTCAGGCTTCGAACGCGCAGCTTGCCGACCCCGGCTTGAACCAGCGGGTTGAGGATCTTCTTCGCAAGATGACCTTGGAAGAAAAAGTAGGCCAATTGGTGCAATACTCCGCCGGCGCCCCCACCGGGCCGGGCACTGGCCGCAGCGATTACAACTCGATGGTGGCCAAGGGACAGATAGGCTCGCTGTTCAACGTCATTGAGGCCGACAAGGCCAATGCCTTTCAGCACATCGCGATGGAGAAGACCCGGCTGCATATTCCGCTGATCTTTGGCTTCGATGTTATTCATGGCCATCGCACCATCTTCCCCATGCCACTGGCCCTTGCATCCAGCTTCGACCCCAAGGCGGCGGAGATCGTGGCCCGTAACGGTGCGGCTGAAGCGCGAGCCGACGGCATCCAGTGGGTCTTCTCGCCCATGGTTGATATCTCCCGCGATGCGCGGTGGGGCCGGATTGCGGAGAGCGCTGGCGAAGATCCCTACCTGGGCAGCGCCATCGCCCGCGGATGGGTCCGCGGCTACCAGCAGGGCGACCTGAGCAATCCGCAGTCCGTCGCCGCCTGCGTCAAGCATTTCGCGGCGTATGGCGCAGCTACGGCGGGACGCGACTACAACGCGGTCGATATGTCCGAAGTTATGCTGCGGCAGGTCTACCTGGAGCCATACCGCGCTGCTGTTGAAGCTGGCGTCGCCACCGTGATGAGTTCCTTCAATTCGCTGAACGGAGTTCCCGCCAGTGCCAATCCGTTCACGCTCACCCAGATCCTGCGTGGGGAGTGGAAGTTTGATGGGTTCGTCGTCAGCGACTGGGGCTCAGTGGCCGAGTTGTTGAACCACGCCATTGCGCCGGATGGGGCAACGGCGGCGCAGAAGGCCCTGACCGCTGGGGTAGACATGGATATGGAGGGAAACCTCTACGCGACCCACCTGGTCACGCTGGTGCGCTCAGGCGAGCTGAAGGAGTCGGTCGTTGACGAAGCCGTCCGCCGCGTTCTCCGCGTCAAGTTCGCGCTTGGCCTGTTTGAGCATCCCTACGTCGAAAAGGCTGTTCCCTACACGGCCACGCCGGAAAGGCGCGAGACAGCCCGCAAGGTCGCTGAGGAGACCCTCGTCCTGCTGAAGAATGAGCCGCTCCAGGGAACTGGCCGCCTCCTCCCCCTCAAGAAGTCGCTGCACACCGTGGCTTTGATTGGCCCGCAGGCTGACTCCAAGGGAGAGATGATGGGATCCTGGGGTGCCGCCGGCAATCCAGAGGACGCCGTGACGCTGCGGCAGGCACTCCAGCAGCGCTTTGCCTCCGGAACGACCAAGCTGATCTACGCCAAGGGCACCGATCTCAAGGGCGACAGCACCGCAGGATTTGATGAAGCGGTCGCCGCCGCCAAGCAGGCCGACGTGGTATTGATGGCCGCTGGGGAGCCTGCAAATGACACAGGCGAGGCTGCATCCCGAATGGATCTGGGGCTCACCGGCAACCAGCAGCAGCTTTTAGAGGCCGTTGCCGCTGCCGGAAAGCCCATCGTGCTTATCCTCTTCAACGGGCGTCCACTGGCGCTGCCCTGGGCGGCGAAGAATGTCCCGGCAATTCTTGAGGCGTGGTATCCGGGCATCGAAGCCGGCAACGCCGTGGCCAATGTGCTCTTCGGAGACGTGAATCCGAGCGCCAAGCTGCCGGCAAGCTTCCCCTACAGCGTGGGCCAGGAGCCCCTGTCCTACTCGCAATTCCCCACCGGCCGACCCATTACCAATCCGGACGCTCCGTCGCCGGAATCCGCCGATCCCGGCAAGTACGGCTCACGCTACATCGACGGCCCCAATGATCCGCTGTTCCCCTTTGGATTCGGGCTCTCCTACACGCAATTTACCTACTCACCTTTAACCATCAGCCGCACCCAGGTTTCGATGGCTGACGCGAATGCCGATCGCAAGCAGAAGAGCGGATTGGTGAAGATCGGAGTCTTTGTGAAGAATGCCGGAGCAGTGCCCGGAACCGAAGTGGTGCAGCTATATATCCGCAACACCGGCGGAAGCATGGAGCAGCCATTCCGTGAACTCAAGGGCTTCCAGCGCGTGACGCTGGCGCCCGGCGAACAGAAGCAGGTGGAATTCACGCTGGGCTTCGAAGAACTGGCCTTCTACAACTCCAGCCTCGAGCGCGTGATGGAGCCTACGAAGTACCGCGTCGTCGTCGGTGGAAGCTCCAAGGCCACCGAGCACACTGAGTTCGTGATCACCAAATAGCTCCGGCTGAATGAAGGCACCCAAACAAAAGCCCCCATATCGTGGGGGCTTTTGTTGTGCTCGCAGAGTGGTCGGTTCCTAGCAGTTTGTCTTGCTGGCAGTCGTACCGCACGGCTCAGATTGCCTTCCCGCATGGCTCAGAGCAGGTTTCCACTGGTTCAGAAAAGTCGTTACGGATGACACATCCATCCGCCGCATCGACTCGAACTCGCCATTGCGCTGGCTGTAGAGCAGCTTGCCGTTCGAATCCAGAATCGCCAGCGCCGGAACACCCTTTTCCAGCGGGACGTTGTATTGCTTCGCCAAGTCCAGGTTGCGGTCGTACCGGCCGATATTGACGCTCACCATCACGTAGTTTGCCGCCAGAATGGCCGCGTTCCCGGGATCGTGAAGGTAGATGCTGAGCACCTGGCAATCGCCACACCAGTTCCCGCCAAAATCCAGCAGCACGCGCTTGTGCTCCTTCGCGGCCTGCGCCAGTGCCTGCCGCACCTCAGTGTGAGCATCGGCTGTCTCAGAGTAGATCTGGGGCGTTGCAGCGAACGTGAGGCAGGAACTCGCCATCAATAGCAAACCGGCAACTTTAGACCATCTCCACTGCCGGGAACCAGACAGCACACCCATGGCACTCTCCTCCAAAAACGCGCCCTTTCAGTGTGACACAGACAGGCCTGTGCCCGAAACCAGAGCCGGATTTGACGACTATATCCGTTTTGACCAGACGCTGGCCCGCTCGCTGACTCTTACTTTGGAGGCCAGTCGGGGGATCGGTCGCACCGTGGAAGCCGACGGTATTCGAACGCGTCGGTGTGCAATCTGCGGGCGGGAGATGCGAGGTTGCGAGCAAGTATCCGCTAATGGATGCGCCCTTGCAAGTTCAGACCTGCGGCGACAGCTTCGGATCGCGCACCCGGGCGGTGCTCAGGAAGCCCATCAAACGCTCGGCTTCCACCCGTTGCGCATCGACAAGCCTGCGCTGGCGGTATTTGTGGTCGTGGGCCAGGAGCTGCGGAATCATCTCTTCGTCCCGATCAGCACCAAGCTGCAATTCCAGCACCCTGGAGAGAATCATCTGGACCAATCGTGCGCTCACTTCAACGGGTTCATTGACCATGATTGCACTCTCCTGCGAAGAAGGTTTCCACCAGCAGTGCCGATATTAGCGACGCAACGCGCTCAGGGCTAGAGTACGACGGGTGTTATTTCAGACTCTTTGGTTATCCTCGGCAACGCTCCACACGTAACAAGGCGGCGGAACTTTTTAGCTCCGCCGCCTAGTTTCCTACATTATTTTGTTAGCCGATATAGGTCATTCGACCTATTTCAGCAGGGTTACTCCGCAGCCAGTTCTTCGGCTTCGCCTTCCTGCCGCATCAATTCCAGTTCCCGTTCGGCTTCCTCGTGAGCGGCATTCACTTCCTGCTGTACGCGGGCAGCGGCCTCTTCGAGTTCCGGCGAGAGCTGGATGTTGCGGTAGTACTCCATGCCGGTACCGGCAGGGATGAGACGACCGACGATGACGTTCTCCTTCAGACCGCGAAGATTGTCGACCGCACCGTTGATGGAGGCCTCGGTAAGGACGCGTGTCGTCTCCTGGAACGATGCTGCAGAGATGAACGAATCCGTTGAGAGCGACGCCTTGGTGATGCCCAGCAGCAGCGGACGTCCAATTGCCGGACGGCCACCGTTGGCGATGACACGCTCGTTTTCCTCGCGGAAGCGGAACTTGTCGATCTGCTGCTCAAGCAGGAAGGTGGTGTCGCCGACTTCCTCGATCTTCACCCAACGCAGCATCTGGCGAACGATAGTCTCGATGTGCTTATCGGAGATGGTCACGCCCTGCAGACGGTAGACTTCCTGGATTTCGTTCACCAGATAACCCTGCAGTTCCTTTTCGCCCAGCACGGCAAGAATATCGTGCGGGTTCAGAGGACCATCCATCAGCGCCTCACCGGCATGAAGGCGTTCGCCCTCCTGCACGTTGATGTGAATGCCGCGCGGCACGGAGTATTCCTTCTCCTCACCGTTGTCCGCGGTCACATAGATCTTGCGCTGACCCTTGGCCACATCGCCGAACTTCACCACACCATCGATCTCGCTGATGATGGCCGTCTCGCGCGGCTTGCGAGCTTCGAAGAGCTCAACGACGCGCGGCAGACCGCCGGTGATGTCCTTGGTGCGGGTGGTTTCGCGCGGGATCTTGGCAATGATGTCGCCCGGGAATGCTTCATCCCCGTCCTGCATCATCAGGTGAGCGCGGCTCGGCATCAGGTAGCGCTTGTGAGCCCTTCGGTCCCTTGATGACGACTGCAGGCTGGCGCTTTTCGTCGGCAGCATCGGAAACCACCAGGCGCGACAGGCCGGTGACTTCGTCCACTTCCTCGTTCAGCGTAATGCCTTCCTGCAGATCCTTGAACTGAACCGTACCGCCAATTTCCGTAAGGATGGCGAAGGTATAAGGATCCCACTCAACCAGTGCCTGGCCGAGCGTAACCTTGGCTCCGTCTTCCACCTTGAGCTTGGCGCCGTAGACCACCTGGTAGCGTTCCTTCTCGCGGCCGCGATCGTCAACGACGACGATGGACCCGGAGCGGTTCATGGCAACGAGGTCGCCGCGCTCTTGAGCGGACCGACACCATGTTGATGAAGCGCACCGTACCGTTGTTCTTGGCGTCGAGTCGCGACTGCTCGGACACTCGCGATGCCGTACCACCGATATGGAAGGTACGCATGGTGAGCTGTGTTCCGGGCTCGCCGATGGACTGCGCAGCGATGACACCGACTGCTTCGCCCAGTTCAACGAGTCGGCCAGAGGCCAGGTTGCGGCCGTAGCAGAGAATGCAGACGCCACGCTTGGATTCGCAGGTCAGCACCGAGCGAATCTTGACGCGCTCAATGCCGGCTGCCTGAATCGCCGAGGCCAGGTCTTCCGTGATTTCCTGGTTGATCTCAACGATCACAGCACCTTCGAAGTCCTTGAGGCGCTCGAGCGAGACGCGGCCCACAATGCGGTCGCGCAACGGTTCGATGATTTCGCCGGACTCGACGATGGCCGTAACGTAGATGCCCTCGACCGTTCCGCAGTCGTGCTCGCTGACGATGACGTCCTGCGCCACGTCGACAAGACGACGGGTCAGGTAGCCGGAGTCGGCAGTCTTCAGTGCGGTATCAGCCAGGCCCTTACGCGCGCCGTGGGTCGAGATGAAGTACTCGAGCACCGTGAGGCCTTCGCGGAAGTTCGCCTTGATGGGCGTCTCGATGATTTCGCCGGAAGGCTTGGCCATCAGGCCGCGCATACCGGAGAGCTGACGGATCTGCTGTTTCGATCCGCGAGCGCCGGAGTCGGCCATGATGTAGATCGGGTTCATGGTGCCGGCCTTGTCGGCGTTCTTCATGTTGTTGAACATCTCGTCGGCAACCTTTTCCGTTACCGCCGACCAGATCTGAATGACCTTGTTGTTGCGCTCGCCGTTGGTGATCGCACCGTCAAGATACTGACGCTGAATACCGACAGCCTGCTTTTCCGCCTCGCGCACAACCGGTGCCTTCGAGTCAGGAATGACCATGTCGTCGAGACCGACCGACAAGCCCGAACGCGTCGCGTACTGGAAGCCGAGTTCCTTGATGCGGTCCAGCATCTTGACCGTGACTTCAAGGCCAAGGTTCAGGTAGCAGTAGTTCACCAGCTGACCAATGCCCTTCTTCTTGAGCAGGCCGTTGACGTAAGGCATGCCCTCGGGCAGCGCATCGTTCAGGATGGCGCGGCCGACGGTGGTCGAGATGTACTGCTTCTCGTAGCGGCACCATTTCGGTGTGCGTCAGATCCTGATCGTCGTACGCCGTCGTCATGTCGAGCACGTTGCCGGTGTAGCGCAGGCGAATCGGCGACAGGGTTTCAACTTCCTTGTGCTTCGAGCGCCATCAGCACTTCGTCGGTGTTGGCGAATACGCGGCCTTCACCCTTGGCGCCGACCTTCGCCTTGGTCAGGTAGTAGAGACCGAGAACCATGTCCTGCGTGGGAACGGTGATCGGCTGACCGGATGCCGGCGAAAGAATGTTGTGCGACGCCAGCATCAGTACGCTGGCTTCCACCTGCGCCTCTGGCGACAGCGGAATGTGCACCGCCATCTGATCGCCGTCGAAGTCGGCATTGAATGCGGTGCAGACCAGCGGGTGAATCTTGATGGCCTTGCCTTCGACGAGCACCGGCTCAAACGCCTGGATACCGAGGCGATGGAGCGTTGGGGCGCGATTCAGCAGAACAGGGTGATCCTTGATGACCTCTTCCAGGATGTCCCACACGATGGGCTCCTGAAGTTCGACCATCTCCTTCGCCTGCTTGATGGTGGTGCAATGTCCAGTCTGTTCGAGCCTGTGATAGATGAAGGGCTTGAAGAGTTCAAGCGCCATCTTCTTCGGCAGGCCGCACTGGTGGAGCTTGAGTTCCGGACCGACCACGATGACCGAACGGCCTGAGTAATCGACGCGCTTGCCGAGCAGGTTCTGGCGGAAGCGGCCCTGCTTGCCCTTGAGCGTATCGGAGAGCGACTTGAGCGGACGATTGTTGGCGCCGCGCAGCACGCGGCCACGACGACCGTTATCGAACAGCGCGTCGACTGCTTCCTGCAGCATGCGCTTTTCATTGCGCACAATCACTTCAGGCGCATGCAGATCCATGAGCTTCTTGAGGCGGTTGTTGCGGTTGATCACGCGGCGATACAGATCATTCAGATCGGAGGTCGCAAAGCGGCCGCCATCCAGTGGCACCAGCGGGCGCAACTCGGGAGGAATGACCGGGATCACGTCGAGGATCATCCACTGGGGCTTGTTGCCCGACTTGCGGAATGCCTCGACAACCTTCAGGCGCTTGGCATACTTCAGGCGCTTCTGCAGCGACGATTCGATCTTCATCTTCTCGCGCAGCTCGATCGACAGCTCGTCGACGTTGACGCGCTTGAGAAGTTCCTTGATCGCTTCGGCGCCCATCATGCCTTTGAAGCCGGTGGGACGATACTGCTGGTCGAGCTCGCGAAAGCGGTTCTCGTCCTTGATGATTTCGCGCTCCTTGGACGGGCGCGTCGCCGGGATCGACTACGACGTAGCTCTCAAAGTAGAGAACGCTCTCGAGGTCGCGCAGCGAGATGTCGAGCAGGTGGCCAATGCGCGACGGCAGGCCCTTGAAGAACCAGACGTGCGAGCAGGGCGACGCCAGCTCGATGTGACCGAGACGCTCACGGCGAACCTTGGAGAGTGTGACTTCGACGCCGCACTTGTCGCAGATCACGCCGCGGTGCTTCATGCGCTTGTACTTGCCGCAGAGACATTCCCAGTCAGTGACCGGGTCCAAAGATGCGGGCGCAGAACAAGTCCATCGCGCTCCGGTTTGAAACGTACGGTAGTTGATAGTCTCGGGCTTGGTTACTTCGCCGTGAGACCAGCTGCGGATCTTTTCGGGCGAAGCAAGGCTGATGCGAATTGCGTCGAAGTCCGTGATCGGGCTGGTGAGTTCAAATGGGCTGGAACGGTACAAGACGACCCTCCTTGGCACCTTGCTCCACTCCGGCATTTAACCGGCGGAGTGTGGCCTGCTGCGTTCCCGGGATGAATGTTTTTTGGGTCCTGTCCTTCCCCGGGGGAGCCGTTCGGCTCTTGCGAGACAGGCACCTGTCTTACCTAAACTTGAGCAATCATTCTGTCCGGAGCCGCAACTTCACGGCTCCGGACACTGATCTAATCGGCTGCCGCGACGGCAGGCACTGGCTGCTTCTTGATGTCTGCCTGCTTGATCAATTCCACATCCAGGCAAAGCGACTGCAGCTCGCGAATCAATACGTTGAACGACTCCGGCACGCCCGGCTCAATGGCTGCCTCGCCCTTGACGATGGCCTCGTAGATCTTGGTACGGCCATATACGTCGTCGGACTTGGCAGTGAGCAGTTCCTGCAGGATGTAGGCGGCGCCATATGCTTCGAGCGCCCACACTTCCATCTCTCCGAAACGCTGTCCACCGAACTGCGCCTTGCCGCCCAGCGGCTGCTGGGTGATAAGGGAGTACGGTCCGATCGAGCGAGCGTGAATCTTGTCGTCGACCAGGTGAGAGAGCTTCAGCATGTAGATGTAGCCTACGGTTCCCGGCTCTTCGAACGGTTCGCCGGTCATGCCGTCGAACAGATTCGTCTTGCCTGAGCTCGGCAGCTCCGCCGCAGCCAGCAGAGCCTTGATCTCGCTCTCCTGCGCTCCGTCGAATACCGCCGTTCCGAACCAGATGCCGCGCTTCATGCCGGCGGCCACGCGCAGCAGCATCTCATCGTTCGAGTCGAGAAGCTGGCGCAAGGTTGCGGTATTCGCAAAGCGTTCCGTAATGTATGCACGAACCTCGTTCGCATCGTGGTTGCGCTGCACAATCTCGTTCACCTTGGCGCCGAGCTGGTGCGCTGCCCATCCCAGATGTGTTTCAAGAATCTGTCCCACGTTCATACGCGAAGGAACGCCCAGCGGATTGAGTACGATCTCCACCGGTGTGCCATCGGGCAGGTAGGGCATGTCTTCTTCGGGAAGAATGCGGGCGATCACGCCCTTGTTACCGTGACGGCCGGCCATCTTGTCGCCGACGGACAGCTTGCGCTTCATGGCGATGTAGACCTTCACCAGCTTGATGACGCCCGGTGCCAGTTCGTCGCCCTTCTGCAGCTTGCCGATCTTTTCGTTGGTGATCTTGCGCAGCACATCGATCTGGCGCGAGGTCATCTCCTCGATCTCGTCGATCTGCTCGTTCACCCGCGGATCCTTATCGGCATAGCGAATGCGCTTCAGGTTCTTGGTCGAGATGCGCTCGATGGTGTCGCGATCGAGCATTGCATCCTTCACGATCAGGCGCTTGTTGGTACGCTCGTCGTGCAGATCGGCCAGCACTACCTTGTTGCCGAGAATCGCTTCCAGGCGCTTCAGCCGCTCGTCGGTGAGAATACGAATCTCATCAGCAAGATTCTTTTCCAGCTTCGCAACCTGCTCGCCCTCGATCAGCTTGGCGCGCTCGTCCTTCTCCTGTCCCTTGCGGGAGAAGATGCGGACGTCGACCACCGTTCCCTCGATACCCGGAGGGCACGTCAGGGATGCATCGCGAACATCGCCGGCCTTTTCGCCGAAGATCGCGCGCAGCAGCTTCTCTTCCGGAGTCAGCTGGGTCTCGCCCTTGGGCGTTACCTTGCCGACCAGGATGTCGTTGTGCTTGATCTTGGCACCGATACGGATTACGCCGCTCTCGTCAAGATCGCGCAGTGCCGACTCAGAGACGTTCGGAATATCACGCGTGATCTCTTCTGGTCCCAGCTTGGTATCGCGGGCTTCGATCTCGAACTCTTCGATGTGGACCGAGGTGTAGTAATCCTCGCGCACCAGCTTCTCTGAGATCAGGATCGCGTCCTCGAAGTTGTAACCGCGCCACGGCATGAATGCCACCAGCACGTTGCGTCCCAGTGCCAGCTCGCCCTGCTCCGTGCAAGGTCCGTCGGCGATTACCTGACCCTTCAGAACGCGATCGCCATGTTGCACGATCGGCTTCTGATTGATGCAGGTGTTCTGGTTCGAGCGCTTGAACTTCGTCAGCTGATAAATGTCCGAACCAACTTCACGCGACAACTGCGTGGGGTGATGCTCGCCTTCCACGCGGATGATGATGCGCTCTGAGTCGACCGAATCCACCACACCGTTGCGGCGCGCAAGAATCACTGCACCGGAGTCGCGCGCGGTAACGCCTTCCATACCGGTGCCGACGAGCGGTGCTTCGGCAACCAGCAGCGGTACTGACTGGCGCTGCATGTTGGCGCCCATCAGTGCGCGGTTGGCGTCATCGTGCTCGAGGAAGGGAACCAGCGACGCAGCTACCGAAACAAGCTGCTTCGGGCTGACGTCGATGTAGTCCACCTCGGCACGATTCACCAGCACAAAGTTGCCGGTACGGCGGGCATTCACCAGCTCTTCGGTGATGTGGCCCTCCGCATCCATCTCGATGTTGGCCTGCGCGATGGTGTGGCGATCTTCTTCCCACGCGGAAAGATAGAAGGAGAAGGGATCGTCTCGATGGCCCTCTTCTTCTCCTTCTTCAGGTGCGCGTTCAGCTTCGCCGCCTCTGACTTCTCGAGGTGATCGCCCACACGCAGACCGCTTTCGCCGGCGTTGGTCACCTGCACGAAAGTCGAGAATGCGTCCATCCTTCACGCGACGATATGGCGATTCGATAAAGCCATACTCGTTGATGCGCGCAAAGCACGAGAGTGAGCTGATCAGTCCGATGTTCGGACCTTCCGGCGTCTCAATCGGGCAGATGCGGCCGTAGTGCGTAGGGTGAACGTCGCGGACTTCAAAGCCTGCACGCTCGCGGCTCAAACCGCCCGGCCCAAGTGCGGAGAGACGGCGCTTGTGCGTGATCTCCGACAGCGGGTTGGTCTGATCCATGAACTGCGAGAGCTGCGACGATCCGAAGAATTCGCGGATCGCGGCCATTACCGGCTTGGCGTTGATCAGGTCGTGCGGCATCGCCGTCGACATCTCCTGATACACGCTCATCTTTTCCTTGATCGCACGTTCCATGCGGACCAGGCCGATGCGGAACTGGTTCTCCATCAGCTCGCCCACAGCGCGGACGCGGCGGTTGCCAAGGTGATCGATGTCGTCCACAACGCCGATGTTCTTGCGCAGCTTCAGCAGGTAGCGAATCGTCGAGTAGAAATCCTCCGGCGTCAGCGTGCGACGGTCGAGAGGAGTCTCTTCCTGGTTCTCGTAGAGCTTGATGTTGAACTTCGAGACGGCCTACGCGCGAGAAATCGTACTTGCGCGGATCGAAGAACATGCCTTCGAAGAGCGCAGTCGCGGTGTCCAGGGTCGGCGGATCGCCCGGACGCAGCTTGCGGTAGATCTCGATCAGCGCCTCTTCCGGCTTGCGCACGGAGTCGCGACGCAGCGTGTTGCTGATGATGTTGCCTACGTCGTCGCGCTCCGGGAAGAAGACTTCGACGTTGAGTAACGCCGCTCTCGGTGATCTTGTGCAGGCGCTCGGCATTCAACTCGACGTTCGCTTCCACCAGGACTCTCGCCAGTCGTCTGATCGACAACATCGGCAGCGGTCATCGCGCCATCCAACTCGGCTGTTTCAACCTCAACCTGCGTGATCTTCGCAGCACGCAGCGCCTTCAGAATCGAAGGCGTAACCTTGCGGCCGGAGTGAGCGATTTCCTCACCCTTCACCAGCGACGGCGTGCGCGGGCTTGGCGCCAAGCAGGTGCGTCGGCTTCACGTTTTCGTTGACGGTCCAGTGCAGCTTGCCATCGGCAATCGCAATGCTGTCCACGGTGTAGAAGGTCTTCAGGATCTCTTCGTCCGAACGCAGACCAAGCGCGCGCAGGAAGATGGTGCCCAGGAACTTGCGCTTGCGGTCGATGCGGACATAGAGCGTGTTCTTCTGGTCGTATTCAAACTCGACCCACGAACCGCGGTAGGGAATGATCTTGCCCAGGAAATAGGTGCGGTTGCTCGCCGTCTCAAAGAAGACGCCGGGCGAACGATGCAACTGCGAAACGATCACGCGCTCGGTGCCATTGACGATGAACGTGCCGTTCTGCGTCATCAGCGGAATGTCACCAAAGAAGACTTCCTGCTCCTTGATGTCGCGGATCGACTTGTTGCCCGTCTCGGGATCTTTGTCGTAGATGGTGAGGCGAACCGTCACCTTCGAGCGGCGCAGAGTATGTCATGCCGCGCTCTTCGCACTCCGCCTGGTCATACTTCAGCTGCAGGCCCACAGGGTCGCCGCACTTGTTGCAGAAGTCAGGCGTGTTCTTGTTGTACGTTCCGCACTTGCCGCAGAGCACGTCGCCCGGGTGGAACGGATCGGTGATCACCATCGCGCCGCAATTCGTGCAGGCGGTGCGCAGGTGATGCAGCCCCTTCAAGGTGGCCGCACTTGCACTCCCAGTTGCCTATCGAGTAATCAACAAAATCCAGCTGCGATATATTGCGGAAATCGGTGATGGGGAAAACCGAAGTAAACACCGACTGCAGACCGTTGTCTTCGCGTTCCGAAGGCAGCTTGTCCATCTGCAGAAAACGTTCGTAGGAGCGGCGCTGAACTTCAATCAGGTTAGGAATCTGGATCGATGTTGGAATCTTGGAAAAGTCGAGACGGCTACGAATGGCGCGGTTCTCGTTCGGCATGCTTCACTCCTGGAACTCGTGTCCCCGAGGCTCCGGCACTGTACACCGGAAGAAGACCTGCCGCCCGAGTCAAACGGCAGATCTGGATAGTGCGCTTGCGCTCGCATGTTCGATCCGCCTCGTTCAGACCGGACACGGCGTTTTATTGCTTACAAAACAGGGAACTCTCTATAAATATTGCGACCGGGCAAACCCGGCCCATTCACGAATCGCGGTCCGACCTCAGACCGAAAAGATTTCCACGCGTATCCCGTGTATTATCCGGACACGCAAGCTACCACGGCGGGCAGAAGACGGCATCACAATTCGAGAACACGGCTGGTATCCTCCCCTAAAGGCAGTTAGCTTCGGGTGAGAAACACCAAAAGCCCGCAGGGGCAGGAAACCCCTCGAGCGCCACAACCGAATTGTGCACTTGGCAAAAGCAGAATGTCCGATTCCCGCCGGTTCAAAACTAGCGTGTGTGCCGCCTTACAGCAGACAAGTTCAGCACCCCTGCAAATCCGCCGCCCGCTTTGCAGAGATGTCGGCAATGGTGTGCCGAGAACACTCTTGCGATCCAACCAGCCATACTCCGCAATTCCTTCACCGAAATAATTTCGGAGCAGAAACTACGCAGCCATCTCGCGCCTGATTGGCTATAAAACTGACAAGCCAAGCAAAGACGCACCATGACAAGCATAGCGCGTCTTGCTTTGGCATGCAACTTGCTTACTTAACTTCGATCGTCGCGACGCCTTCGAATTTCTTCTTGATCGTCTCGGCTTCTTCCTTGGTCGCATTCTCCTTCAAGGGCTTGGGAGCGCCGTCAACCAGGTCCTTGGCTTCCTTCAGACCGAGCGACGTAACTTCCCGTACTGCCTTGATGGTATTGATCTTGTTCGCGCCCTGATCCTTGAGGATCACGGTGAACTCGGTCTGTTCTTCCACCGGAGCCGCTGCTGCTGCTCCCGCTCCACCAGCCGCCGCAACCGGGGCTGCTGCCGCCGCCGAGACGCCGAGGCGCTCTTCGAGCTTCTTCACAAGGGCTGCCGCGTCCAACAGGCTAAGCCCAACAATCTGATCCTCTAACTGCTGCAGATCCGCCATGATTCTCTCCACGTAAAACTAAACTGAATTTTTACTGCTTCCGGACCGCCCTGGAGCGTCCCGGTTGCCGCGGTGGCTAAGGTTTCCGATGTGCCCAGACCTGGCACCCCTATGCCGATGCAGCGAAACTTGGGTATTCCCTAAACTACCGGCTCGTCAGGAGCCGCTGCCTTCTCGGCTTCCACTGCAGCTTCCTCTTCCGGAGCTGTCGTTTCCACGCCAACTTCAGGCTCCACTGGAGCAGCCGCACTTACTGCCGGCTCGTCCATCGCTTCGACGATCGGCGCTGCAGCCTCAGCCGTAGCAACGATCGGGGCCGCTGGCTCTTCCGCCGCCGCAACCGGAGCAGCAACTTCCGCTGCCGGCGCTGCCGCTGGTGCGCCAAACTTGCCCTTCTCCACGCCCTGGTTGATCACCACGGCCAGATCGCGGCCCGTGGCGGCAATAACGGTCGCCAGGCGCTGTGCCGGAGAATTGATCAGGAACAGCAGCTTGGCATAAATCTCTTCCTTGCCCGGCATCGTCGCCAGCTCGCCAATCTGAGCCACCGTCAGTACCTTGCCGTCGACAATGGCCAGCTTGAAGGTGAATTCCGCGTTGTCCTTTACCCAGGCCGAAAGCGCCTTGGCCAGAACGACCGGATCGCCGCTGGTATACGCAACCGACGAAACACCCTTCAGACCCTGCAGTGCAGCCTCAACGTCGGTGCCCTGCGCGGCACGTGCCGCCAGCTTGTTCTTGAGAACGCGATAGCTGCCACCAGCGCCGCGAACCGCCTTGCGCAGCTGGAAATCCTGAGACACTGTAAGTTTCGCGAAGGTGCCGACGATGGCGGTCGTGGAGCCCTTGAGCTCCTGCGCCAGCTTGTCAACCTGCTCCGCCTTCTTTGCTTTCGTTAATGGCATGAGATGAGCCTCTAGCTTCTAGCCTCTAGCTCTAAGCTAGCTGTGTACTTCGGCGCTGCTCTGCAGCATCTGAAGTTTGCCTCTCCATCGCCCGGCAGCGGCTAGGTGCCGCCAGGCTTGAGGCTGAAATTAAGCCTTGGCTGCCGTGTCCGCGACTGCGCCGTCGAGCAGGATGCCCGGGCCCATCGTTGAACTCAGCGTAATGCCCTTGATGTACTTGCCCTTTGCCGCCGAAGGCTTGGCGCGCACGATGCTCGAAATCACCGTCGTCGCGTTGTCCACCAGCTTCTGCACCGGGAAGGAAATCTTGCCCACTGGCACATGTACCAGCGCGGTCTTGTCGGCGCGGAACTCGATCTTGCCGGCCTTGATCTCCTTGATCGCAGCGGCCACATCGTTGGTCACGGTGCCGGTCTTGGGATTCGGCATCAAGCCGCGGGGACCAAGAACCTTGCCCAGACGTCCTACCGACTTCATCATGTCGGGAGTCGCGATGAGAGCGTCAAAATCCGTCCAGCTCTCCTTCTGGATCTTCTCGACCAGGTCTTCGCCGCCGACAATGTCTGCACCGGCTGCTTCCGCATCCTTCAGGCGATCGCCCGAAGCGATGACGGCTACCTTCTTGGTCTTGCCCAGTCCGTGCGGCAGAACCACCGTGCCGCGAACCATCTGGTCCGCATGACGCGTATCGACGCCCAGACGCAGCGTCAGATCGACGGTCTCGTCAAACTTGGCAAACTTGATTTTCTGGAGAAGCGTAACTGCTTCGGGGAGCGGATAGGGCCGCGCTTCAACCTGCGCACGCGCCTTCGCAATATTCTTGCTGGATTTCTTAGCCATTCTTCCTCGTCTCCCACCGCTCGGCGATCCACCGCCGGACCGTGGTGCTGGCTGTCTCCGGAGTCTCCGGTCAGCCTTGTGACTGCCTGCATCCGAAACCACAGGCACAGCCTTTAATTATGCGTTAAACATGCTACGATTGCAACCCTATAGAACTCCAGTTGGGCCGAATACATGAGGATGTTCCGTCAAATACTCGCGTTCATCGGGCTCATGTGCCTTACAGTCATCCTTTGGCTGCTTCCGCATCTTCTCGGCGGAATGATTCCCGGCATTGCAGGCTGGGCTTTGTTCTTGCTCGGCGCCATTCTGCAGTACAAGTTCGTCAGGTTCGTCTACAACTACAAGAGCAATCCAACGAGTCCAAGCTCTAAAGATCCAGTGGCCTGAACCCGGCAAACATCGCCGATGCCTCAGGCACATCTTTCAGCGGAACCGCGTCGCATGCCGCGAAGAACCGCTCCCACAACTTGCCGACTCCGGGATGATGGTGAGCCTTCTCCACCCCGCCCGGCGCCCACTCAAAAACTTCAACGATGGTGCCGTCAGAAGCTTCGGCGATGACGGCTACCCGCTCCGTTGCCATCCCCACGCTGCGCAGATACGGCACGTGCTCACGTATCAACTGCAGAAGCTCATCGCGCTTCCCGGCTTTTGGCCGGTAAGCCACAACAACGACGCTTGCACCCGCATCGTTCTGCATGGCTGCCTCTTAAGCGACGACTTCGATGCCCATCGAGCGCGCCGTGCCCTTGATGCTCTTGATCGCCGTCTCAACCGAAGCAGCATTCAAATCCGGCATCTTCTGCGTGGCGATCTCGCGAACCTGCTTCTCCGTCACCTTGCCAACCTTGTCCTTGTTCGGCGTACCCGAACCCTTCGCCAGGCCGGCTGCCTTCTTCAACAGCACCGCGGCGGGAGGAGTCTTGGTGACAAACGAGAACGTGCGGTCGGTGTAAACCGTGATGACCACCGGGATGATGAGGCCTTCCATCTCCTTGTTCTGCGTGCGCGCGTTGAACTGCTTGCAGAACTCCATGATGTTGACCTGCGCCTGGCCCAGCGCGGGACCGACTGGCGGTGCGGGCGTTGCCTTGGCGGCAAGGATCTGCAGCTTGACGTATGTCTGTACTTTCTTCGGTGCCATCTTCGAAAAACCTTTCTCAATCAGCTACTGGCTTCCAGATTCCGCCAGCTTCGTACTCTCCCGTGCTGCCTCCGAAGCTTTCCAACGGAGCGCCAGCGCACGGGCCGGAGCGAATCGCTACCGGCAGTTCTTAAACAACTTTCTCTACCTTGCCAAACTCAAGCTCGACGGGAGTGGAGCGGCCAAAGATCGTGACCATCACCTTCACCGTCTCGCGATCCTCATTCACTTCGTCCACGATGCCGTTGAAGTTCGCGAACGGCCCTTCGGTAATACGTACCGACTCGTTCTTCTCGAACTTGATCTTGAGCCGCGGCTTCTCCTTCGACGTGTCCGTGCGGAAGAGAATGGAACTTACTTCTTCCTCGCTCAACGCCACCGGCTTGTCGCCCGTGCCCAGAAAACCCGTCACGCGAGGCGTGTTCTTGATGATGTGCCAGAGATCGTTGTCCAGATCCATCTCCACCAGCACATACCCGGGAAGAAACACCCGCTCCACCGTGCGCTTTTTGCCGTTGACAACTTCCGTCACCGATTCCAGCGGGATCATCACGCGGCCAATCTTGTTCTGCAGGCCGAACGCCTGCACCCGGCCCTCAAGAGACTCGCGCACCTTGCGCTCGAAACCCGAGTAGGCGTGAATGATGTACCACTTGAAGTTCTCGTTCGCCGGCGGTCCCAGATGCTCCGGACTGCCCGCTCCCGCAACTGCGCCTTCGATTTCTTCCGCCATCCGACCCTCTTTCGCGACGCTTACTGTGCTCCGCCCAACGAGCGCAGCACATACTGCACAATGCGTCCCAAAACGTTGTCGACAGCGTAGAAATACGCCGCGAACGCGAAGACCGTCACGATTACGACCGTCGTCGTGGCGCGCACCTCTGCCTTCGACGGCGTGACCACCTTGCGCATCTCGCCG
Source organism: uncultured Acidobacteriaceae bacterium (assembly GCA_963849505.1). Classification (GTDB taxonomy): domain Bacteria; phylum Acidobacteriota; class Terriglobia; order Terriglobales; family Acidobacteriaceae; genus JANXZS01. Next base: position 669,644 of record CAWKHY010000009.1, read on the forward strand.
CGAACATCCTTGAGAAAGTCGACGGTCCTCGTGTATAGACCGGTCAGCTGATTCTGTTTTCCGCTATCCGGGATCGCGATTTCCTTCGCCATTTTCTTTCCTTTTTCCACTACGGGCATCTTCGCCCTCTCCTGCGACAGCCGCGTCATTCTCGGCTCCCGCGACTACCTCGCCTTACTTGCAACACTTCAAAATCCTGGCAGGGGCGCTCGGATTCGAACCGAGGAGTCCGGTTTTGGAGACCGGCAGTTTAGCCGCTGAGCTTACGCCCCTGTTTCAGCAAGTTAGCTCGTCAGCCAGCGCTTTTGCGCTGCAGCAAATCAGGCGGCAATCTTGCATCCCGCTGACTCGCTATCTAGCTGACGCGCTATCCAGCTACTTGGTTTCTTTGTGGTCGGTATGCTTCCGGCAGCGATTACAGAACTTCGAGAACTCCAAGCGACCAGTGGTCGTCTTCTTGTTCTTCGTAGTGGAGTAATTGCGCTCCTTGCACACGGGACACTGCAACGTCACGATTTCACGCATCTTTTTATCCTAACCGATCCGGTGCGGGTCCAGCCCACTTCCGGCAATCACTCCGGGAGCTTTCGGGCGCCCGGAGTCTCCAGCAATTTACTTGATGATCTCGGTGATGGTTCCGGCGCCTACCGTGCGTCCGCCTTCGCGGATGGCAAAGCGCAGCCCCTTCTCCATGGCCACCGGTGTATGCAGCTCGATTTCAAGCAGCACGTTATCCCCCGGCATCACCATCTCCGTACCTTCCGGCAACTTCGCCGTGCCCGTCACATCCGTCGTGCGGAAGTAGAACTGGGGACGGTAGCCATTGAAGAACGGGGTGTGACGGCCACCCTCTTCCTTCGACAACACGTACACCTGGCCGGTGAACTTGGTGTGCGGCGTAATCGATCCCGGCTTGGCCAACACCATGCCGCGCTCCACGTCTTCCTTGGCGATGCCACGAAGCAGAAGCCCCGCGTTGTCGCCCGCCAGACCCTCGTCCAGCTGCTTCTTGAACATTTCGACGCCCGTGACTACCGTCTTGCGCGTCTCGCGGAAGCCCACAATCTCGGCTTCCTCGCCGACCTTGACCTTGCCCCGCTCGATCCTGCCCGTCACTACCGTGCCGCGGCCGGAGATCGAGAAGATGTCTTCGATCGGCATCAGGAAGGGAAGATCAATCGCACGCGCCGGCATGGGCACGTTCTTGTCCACCGCTTCCATCAACTCGTCGACCGACTTCTCCCACTGCGCTTCGCCGTTCAACGCGCCCAGGGCCGAACCACGAACTACCGGCAGATCGTCGCCCGGGTAGTCATACTTCGACAACAGCTCCCGTACTTCCATCTCCACCAGGTCGATCAACTCAGGGTCGTCCACTGCATCGCACTTGTTCAGAAACACGCACACGTAGGGAACGCCTACCTGGCGGGCCAGAAGCACGTGCTCCTTGGTCTGCGGCATCGGACCATCGGTCGCCGCCACCACCAGGATCGCGCCGTCCATCTGCGCTGCTCCGGTGATCATGTTCTTGATGTAATCCGCGTGACCGGGGCAATCCACGTGCGCATAGTGACGGTTCGCCGTCTCATACTCTACGTGCGCCGTCGCAATCGTGATGCCGCGCTCACGCTCTTCCGGAGCGTTGTCAATCGAATCAAACGAACGGAACGAGTTCTTCGGGTTGTGCTTCGCCAACACCTTCGTGATCGCCGCCGTCAACGTCGTCTTCCCGTGATCAATATGCCCAATCGTCCCCACATTCACATGCGGCTTCGAACGGTCAAACTTCTCCTTCGCCATCTCACTCTCCTGATTTACTCGGACAAGAAAGCGCCTATGCGCCGCTCTCGTTCCGTGAGTCCTGCCAACTTCTTGTCGAGTGCCCTGTACTCGATGGCATGTGAAACACCGAATGCCTCGAATGCCGCTCTCGAAACCCAGTAATCAAACGTGAAAAACCGGCTGGAACTCTCAACACTTCTCGCCAGTTCAACCCGCAAAAACCCATTCCCGCGCCTGAATAACCGAGCCCAGTCTCCATCCTGCCCGTATGCCCGAAGAAACTCCGCTTCGGCATCGGCTCGAATGTCGAATTCCCAAACCACCACGAAGACCTTCTCAGCCATCGCTCAGGAATCTCAGTAGTACGCGTACACCTTCAAATACTTTGCCCGCAACTCCGGAGCCACGCGCTCCACCAGGTCCAGGTAGCGCTCGCGAACCTGCCGCGATCCGAATTCCCCAACGCACCATACAACGCGGGAGTGCCCGCCCCAATCAGGCCGCGCGAGAGAATAGCCTCGAAATCACGAATCCGCAGGCCCGACGACTGCACCTTGCGCAGAAACGACGCCACGTTCCCTGCCGAAAACAGGTTTTCAAGGGTCGCGTTGACCTCGCCAAAGCGCTCCTTGTCCTGCACTGGAATAATCGCCTGCTCAAACATTCGCCTTGCGGCTCCTCTATTGCTTGAATTCGCGCAGAAAACGCTACGCGAGCCCGATCTTCACTTGCCTTGGAACCTGGAGCGGGAGACGGGAATCGAACCCGCGACCAACAGCTTGGAAGGCTGTGACTCTACCACTGAGTTACTCCCGCCGAACCAGCGGTCCTGCCGGGTAGAGAGGCGCGATACCCGCTCTCTCGCCTACCTGCCTGCCCGCCCCAAACCTGGAGCTGATGACCGGGATTGAACCGGTGACCTCTCCCTTACCAAGGGAGTGCTCTACCGACTGAGCTACATCAGCCTTGAAAACCACCGCCCGCTACTGCGGACGTTCCTCACTATCGTATCGCGTCCCTGCCTCGTCGCGCGAACCCTGCGTCAGCACAATCCGCAGCGCAAATCCACCCAGCAGAACCATCACCAACCAGCGAACCGTCCCCGGATCCATCGTCTCCCAGGCCAGAAGAGCCAACCCGGCAAGCATCAAAATCGCGATCCACTTCCGCCGTCCGACCGTCAAAAAACTCACCGCACGAAACCGCAAAATCTGTGGTGCACAGGGGAGGATTCGAACCTCCGTAGCTCGCAAGGAGCGGCAGATTTACAGTCTGCTGCCATTAACCGCTCGGCCACCTGTGCACATCCTTTTCCAGCAAAACCCTGTCGCCGCCCAGCGAACACAAACCGCTCTCAGAACGACCCTCCCCGCAGAAAACCGCACACCAGCAATCCCGGGAGGTCTCAACCGAGACTCCAAATTCCCTCGAAAAACCCTTCGGGAAACGGGAGAACCAGGGATGGGGTGACTGCGGCGGGTGAAACCGGCAGGCGAAACCGGCCAGCGCACAAAATTCCCCTGCTGCCGACCGTCCTCTAGCCGGTGTAATTCTGGAGCTGGCGAAGGGACTTGAACCCCCGACCACCTGATTACAAATCAGGAGCTCTACCAGCTGAGCTACGCCAGCCCAAACAGTCTTAAACCAGCCGTTCCAGAGACACACGGGTGCGCCGCCGGAATGTATGGCATAAGTCGAAAGATTAGCACACCCGGTGGCCCTCCGCAAACCGGAGCGCTCCACGGCGAGTCTCAGCCCCTCTAGCGCACCGCGCCGGCCCGATTCTCGAGAACAACATCGGAGATTACCGCCGTGTCCGATGTGGCCGGCAGGTGCGAGCAGAAGCCAATCCCCACGTAAAACGGCCCCTCGATGTGCAACTCCAGAGGCGGCCCGAACTGGTGCATCGGCTCCCCGGCGATGCTGACAAATATCGAGATCAGGTCACCATGCTTCTCGATCCCGATGCGTTTGGCCATCAGGCCCGTCAGCGTGCCCCCGAAGCGATACTCCATGTCCTTCATCTGCGCGCCTCTGTCCGCGCGCCACGCCAGGTGGATCATGCCCGTTCCATGCTCGCCCACCATCGTTTCCTTGGCATCGTCATCGAGATTCTGGCGGATCACCAGCACGGCCTTCCGGTCGTCGTAGCCCTTGGGATCAGGGAACGAAACACTGGCTGCGAGCGAAACATCCCCGGACATCTGCTTCCATAGAAAACGAAACTCATCACGCTGGTACCAGATGTTGTAGCCCGCGGAATTGATCGAGTATTGCCCCGTCTTCTCGTCGAAAACAGCGCTCCCCGCCACCACCGCACCGCCAATATCCGACTGCCCCTGAAACACTCCGATTGGCGTCTCGAAGTTCCTGCTCGCGCGACGAAACTCCGCTGGCGGAGGCACCTGAACATGCGTCGCCGAGCCGGGCTGCGCCCATACCGGTACGGCAGCTGGTTTTGCCTGATCACCCGTTGCCTGAGCGCCCGCCACTTGCGAAGCGGCACAGAGCGCGAAGACCAACGGCAGGGCCTGGCCAAAGCGCCTCGCCGCAAAAGAAATCATGGAAGTTTTCATAGCAGTGAACTGTAGCATCCGATCCCCTACCAGTGCAGTATCGGCAGCAGGCTGGAGTAGTCATCCGTCCACAGCGGGACCGCCGGCGTCTCGCTCGTCGCTCGCACCCGCGCCAGCAACTTCAGGCAACGCGAAAAAATCCTCGTTGTTGGTCACCAGCACCCACGTCGCAGTGAACTCGCCGCGACTCTCATTCGGTAGACTCGCCACCGTTTTCGACAGCATGCCCGCGGACTTGGCCAACTGAGCAACCTCCGGCTGCAGGCTCACATGCTGATTTGAGACGTGAAACGCGAGAATGCCGCCCGGAGCCAGGTGTTTCTTGTACAGTTCAATCGCTTCCCGCGTCAGCAAATGCAGCGGGATTGCGTCGCCTGAGAACGCATCGATCACCAGGACGTCGAACTTCTGCGGTGCTTCATCCGCGAGAGAGGTGCGGGCATCTCCGTCCGCGAAACTGATCTGTGCGCCCGAGTCGCGAAGATACGTAAAAACATTCTGCGCGATCGGCAACACCGCGGGGTTGATCTCGTAGAACCGCATCCGGTCGCCACGCTGGCCGTATGCCGCCACCGTCCCTGCGCCCAGGCCCACCACGCCAACGTTCTTCGCGCGGCCCACGCAACAATTCCGCAGCGCCACGCCAACGCCGGAGTCTTCCGCATAGTATGAAGTCGGAATCCTCATCCGCTGGGGCGAAAACATCTGCGTGCCGTGCTGGATGTTCCCATTCGTCAGCGTGCGCAGAGTGTAGTCGGGAACCCCGTCCGTCTGCCTCACCCGCAAACTGCCATAAAAATTGCGCTCAGCCACTATGGTGCCCCACTGGTAGGAGCGGTGCATCTGCACAACAAAATACATCAGCAAAACGCTGGCCGTGGCCCACAGAATGCGCTGTGCCCAGCCATTCGACCAGAAGACTGCAACCGCGAGAAGTGCGATCACCAGGAACGAAACTGCCAGATCGTAGTTGAACCGGAAGATCAATGGCGACGCTATGCCCACAAGGAATGAGCCCAGCGCGCCGCCCGCTGCGAAGATCAAGTAAAACAGCGTTGACTCCGAAGGGCGTCCCGGCCGCAACCTGTATGCCTCGGCATGGCAGAAGAGGCAGGCAAAGAATAGCTCGATCAGGAAAAAAATAATGCCGACGCGAATCGGGAGCGTGACTTCCACCTGCGCCAGCATCAGACCCAGGCCTGCCAGCATCACCACCAGGAACCGCGCCACAATTCCCCGCGGCAACAAGTCAGGAAACTGAAACGCCAGGATCAACGTCACCAGGTAAACCGCCAACGGCAGTATCCACAGCAGTGGTATCGCCGCGAGATTCGCCGTCAGGTGAACGGTCACCGCGCTCAGTTGCATGGCCGCGCCCATCGGCAGCAGCAGCCAAAGCAGCTTGTCTCGCCACGACGCCGGAGGACTGATCAACTCCATGCTCGCTGGATCATCCGCAACTTTTTCCGCGGGCACCTGCGCCTTCACTGCCAACGTCGCCGCGATGACCGCGAAGACGATGAAGCCGAAGCTCCACGAGAGTCGCTGCGCCTTCAGCGTCAGGTGAGGTTCAATCAGCGTCGGATAGAGTAGCAACGCCAGCAGCGAGGCGAGGTTCGACAAAGCGAACAGCCGATACCGGATTCCTCCCGCCTCAATCCGCGCCAGCCACACCTGCATCAACGGGCTTGTTGCTGCCAGCATCAGAAACGGCAGGCCGATGGAAATCGTGAGCGCGCCGAAGATCGCGGATACCGGGTGTCCCGATCCATGCGACAGCGCGTATCTGCCGATCGACCAGATGCAGGCAGAGACGATCGCCAGCACCAGCAGGCTGATGTGCACGCTCCCCTGCCAATTCGATTGCGCCCGGCGCGTAAGCCAGTGCGCATATGCGTACCCAGCCAAAAGCGCGGTCTGGAAAAATACCAGGCACGTCACCCACACGGCCGCCGATCCGCCAAAAACCGGCAACAACTGCTTCGCCGCAATCGGTTCAAGCAAAAACAAAAGAAACGAACCCAGAAATACCGCAGCGCCAAATAGAATTCGCGAAGGCCTCATTCCAACCTCAGTGCATCGCTAGCAAGCATACGTCGAAGAGCACCCACTTAACGGAAACTTCCACCATCGCGACTTGCCATTCCCAATTGTGTCCAAGTGATTTCCTCCGGTCCCTTTTCGGAGCCAGACTGATCACCCCGCCTCACTGCATGACATCCACAATCAGCAACGTAATGTCATCCTGCTGCGTTACGGATGCAGGCTGCCAGCGACGGACCTCGTCCAACATCCTCTTCGACAACTCTCCGGGTGACTGCGATTGATTGTCGCGAACTACCTGTTCGAGTTTGCTGTCGCCGAAAGACTCCCCTGCGGCGTTCTCGGCTTCCACCACACCATCGGTGTACAGCAGAAAGCGATCCCCCACCTCGAGTGATAGCTCATGCACGGGATAGTCGGCATGTTTGGTGACTCCGAATAGCAGCCCGTTACTTTCGATGCTCTGCATCTTGCCGTCGCGATAAAGCAGCAGCGGAGGATGTCCGGCAGCCGAGTACAGCCCCTTGCCAACTTCCGTATCGAGCCAGAGATAAGCAGCAGTGACGAACTGCCCTCGAAGCTGCCCGGAAAGACTTTGATTCAGCCCCCGCAGCACCGCCGCAGGATCCTCCGCGCACGCTATCACTGACTGCATGGCCATCTTGATCATCGCCGCGATCAGCGCGGCGGGCACTCCATGTCCTGAAACGTCAGCTACCAGGATGCCCAGTCGATTCTCATCCACGGGAATGAACTCATAAAAGTCCCCGGCGACGGCGGTCATCGGAAGATATGCGGCATGAATGCGAAGCCGTTTCAGATCCGGTGTGCCGCTGGGAAGAATGGAATTCTGTATCTCGCGGGCAACCTCCAATTCACTTTCAATCGACAGCAACCGGCGCTCATCGGCAGACAGCTTTTCCACTGTTACGTATCCCAACGAGAAAACAAAAATGGCGAATGCGATCGGTTCGAGATAGTTAGAGGAGGGAAGGTTGAAGATCTTAAGATTGGTGTAAATGACAGCAATCGCCAGCACCATCGTGCCGATGGCAGAGACGGGGCTTTGCACCACCAGGTATTTTTTCGCCAGGCGGGGGATAACGTTGACGATTCCGACGATGAGAAACGACCAGATGACCAGCAGGTTGTTGTAGAGGAATGTGTCAGGATGCCCGGTAACGATGACGAAGCAGACACCAGCAACGCCCACCAGCGACGCTAATATCGCCGTGATCTGCAATATCCGGCGCAATCTTCCAAGACTGAGCTCCATCCAGAACAGCAGTGCCGGTATCAGGATCAGGTACGTGATGATCCATATCACGTATGGTCGGCTCGCCCATAAGGATCGCGGTAGAACGTGAAAAGCTGCCTCTGTCTGCGCCAGCAGTCGCGCTCCATACATCGAGTTGAAGATTCCGAACCAGACGAGAATGCGAACTCCGCCGCGACCGCGAATCGCGGCGATTGCGCTGCCGGCAAGGCCAACGAACAGAAATATGGCCCCAATGAAGATGCCGGCCACCTGATCGCGAAGCAGCGCCAAAACCGAGTCGTCCAATCGTGTACCTTTCTCTCGCACGGGCGAGCGGGCGACGCCTCAACGCCAACGCCACTCAAGTGCGAAGAAGATCGTACCTCGTAGTTCGTGAGAACAATATCAGAGTTTCCGGTTTGATCCGGCGCGCATGGGAGTGCCCACGAGCAAGCCCGCCACCAGGTTATCCCTGAAGGAGTCGTGACGTCCCTCGCCAGCGGGGAAACTCGCCAATCCCCTCGCGGATGATATCCTTCACTCGTTCAGCAACTGCGGGAAACACGCCGCGGATCGCCACGAACTCAACGAATGCGAAAGCGCACCAGCACCACGCTCCTCATAGTCTTCCTCGTGCTGGCCATTCTGGCCGCAGCCTTCTACCTGCGGAAGAAAGCGCCCCCTGAGGCGGCACGTCTCTTGCCCGAGTCCGATGGCATCGTCTACGTGAACCTGCGCCCACTGCGCACTGCCACCCACTTTGACCAGCGTCCCGTCGCCCACGACCCCGGCTATCAAGCCTTCATCGACGCTACCGGCTTCGTATTCGAGCGCGATCTCGACGAGGCTGCCTTCGCGCTGCACCAGATGCCCGACCCCTCCGGCCCCAACGGCCTCGTTGCTTTCTCTGAGGTCTTCGAGGGCCGCTTCGACGGCAAGAAAATCTCAAAATATCTTGAAAGCCAGGCCACCGCGCACGAGACCTACTCCGGCCACGAGGTCTACTCCATCCCCAGCGAGGGCCGTACCGTTCGCGTCACCCAACTTGGCTATGACATGGTCGCCGTCTCCAACGCGCCTACCGCCGAGCAGATCCACTCCATCCTCGACCGCTATCGCACCGCTGCGTTGCCCTTCGCCGGATCCACGCTTCTATCGCAGCACTACGGCGACGTGCCACTGCTCTCGCTTGCCTGGGGCATCGGAAAGATTGGCCTGCCCCTCGGCGAAAATGGCAGCCTCAAAATCCTCGGCATGAAGATTCCCATCCCAGACGACACCACCTTCATCGCCTCTCTACGCTGGACTGGCTCCCTGCGCCTGCGCGTGGAGGAGATTGCCCCATCGGACCTGGCCGCATCCACCTCCGCCGAAGGCCTCGATGCCATCGTCTCCCTCATGCGCACGGTCGAGAACAACCTGCCCGCCGACAAGACCAACCCGGAGATCCGCAACGTCCTCAACTCCATGAAGATTGACCACCACGGCACCCGCGCAGTCGTAACCGCCACCGTGCCTGAAAGCCTGCTGCAACAGGTGGTTGCCGCTTCCGATAAGAACGACGCGCCATCCGATCCCGCAAAATAAATTCGCGGCAAATAAATCGATCAATTTCGCAGCCTGAAACAATTTCCGGAATCTAACCCAATACCCGCGTCGAGCACATGCTGCCCGACAAACCCGCAACGGAGGATTCATGCAGAGATTCGCGCTGGCCCTGGCATTCGCATCTTCACTTTGGATTGGCACCACATTTGTTCCACCGCCACTGCTCGCCGCGTCCGACAGCCCAGCCGTTCTAACCGGGAAGGCAGCCTTCACCGACTACACCAAGCAGGCTCCCGGCAATCGCTACAAGCTCACCGTCGCCGATCTGCCCGAACCCAATCCCGCCGAATCCATCGATAACGGACCCAAGATGGTTCCGCGACCGGCGGATGGCTGGCCCAAGGCGCCCGCGGGATTCAAAGTCGATCTCTATGCCAGCGGCCTTGATCGCCCGCGCCTCATCCGTACCGCGCCCAATGGCGATCTCTTTCTCGCCGAGAGCGAGAGCGGAAACATCAAGATCCTGCGCGGCATTACCGCCGACGGCAAACCGCAGCAGGTCGCTGTCTTCGCCAGCGGCCTCAGCCAGCCCTTCGGCATCGCCTTCTATCCCGCCGGACCCGACCCCAAGTGGATCTACATTGGCAACACCGATGCCGTTGTCCGCTTTCCTTACAAGAACGGCGACCTCAAAGCCAGCGCTCCTCCGCAAAAGCTGACTGACCTTCCCGGCGGTGGACGCCTTCGCGGCGGCGGCCACTGGACCCGCGACATCGCCTTCTCCAACGACGGCAAGCGCATGTTCGTCTCCGTGGGATCGGCCTCCAACGTCGACGATGCCGACACTCATCCCGCGGAATTTCACCGCGCCGATGTGCTTGAGTTCACGCCCGAAGGCAAATTCGTGAAGGTATACGCCTATGGCATTCGCAACTGCGTCGGCGAAGCCGTTCACCCCACCACGGGAGAGCTCTGGTGCTCCACCAACGAGCGCGACGCTCTCGGCGACAATCTCGTGCCGGACTACATCACCCACGTGCAAGAGGGCGGATTCTACGGCTGGCCATGGTTCTACATGGGCGTGAAGGGCGGACATCAGGACCCGCGCCTCACCGGGAAACACCCAGAACTGCAGGCCAAGGTCATCACCCCGGACGTCCTGCTGCAGCCCCACTTCGCATCCCTTGAAATGCTCTTCTACCAGGGCTCGCAGTTTCCCTCCGAATATAAGGGAGACGTCTTCGCCGCCGAACACGGCTCGTGGAACAAGCACGTTCGCGCCGGTTACGAAGTAATCCGCGTACCCATGCAGGACGGCCACGCCACCGGGGAATACCAGGACTTCCTCACCGGCTTCACCACCAAGGACGGCAATGTATGGGGCCGCCCCGTAGGAGTAACCGTCGCCAAGGATGGATCGCTCTTCGTAACCGACGACGGATCAAGCTCCGTGTGGCACGTCAGCTATACCGGCAAGTAGGAGATCAAAAATTCTCTACATCCCCACCAACATGGCTCATAGAATGACTCTATGAGCCATACCAAGATCGAAATCTCAACCACGGGAGCTCCCGCCGCCATCGGGCCGTACTCGCAGGCGGTTCGCATCGGCGACTTTCTCTTCACCTCCGGTCAGGTCGCCCTCGATCCCGAATCCGGCAAGATCGTCGCCGGAGGCATCCGCGAGCAAACTACCCAGGTCCTCGAGAACCTCACCGCCGTCCTCGCCGCCGCAGATTCCGACGTAACCCGCGTCGTCAAAACCACCGTCTTCCTCAAGGACATGGGCGACTTCGCCGCCATGAACGAGATCTACGGCCACTACTTCGCACCCGAAGGCGCCACCGCCCCCGCCCGCTCCACCGTCGAGGTCGCCCGCCTGCCCAAGGATGCCCTCGTCGAAATTGAAGTCATCGCCATCGTGTAGCGCCAGGCACCGAAAACCGCGCGCGCACATCCAATAGGCACAGGAGTGTGACCATGGCCCCCGAAACCGAGAAGTCCCAGAAGATCCAGAAGACTGAAGAGGAGTGGCGCAAAGAATTGACGCCGGAGCAGTACGCCATCCTGCGCAAGAAAGGCACCGAACCCGCTTTCACCGGCGCCCTCTACCACAACCACGCCGACGGCTCGTACCACTGCGCAGCCTGCGGAGCAGAGCTCTTCAAATCCGATGCCAAGTTCGACTCCGGCAGCGGATGGCCCAGCTTCTACCTGCCCGCCGACAACAGCGCCATCGAGACACACGAGGACATGAGCTACGGCATGCGCCGCGTCGAAGTGACCTGCGCTCGCTGTGGCGGCCACCTGGGACACGTCTTCCCCGACGGCCCCAAACCCACCGGCCTGCGCTACTGCATCAACTCGGCTTCGCTGAAATTTGAAGACGGAAAATAAGCGGGTCTGCAGAAAGGTACCCCTGCCAGGCACCAGGCATCTCGCTTTGCCGCAACTCCTGTGTCATGCTTTGTGCATGGGAGATAAAAGCAAAGGTAAGAAAGAGCAGAAGAAGGCCCCTAAACCCAAGCCGAAACCCGAGCCCGGGCGTCGGCGCGACGAGTCAATCTACGTCCCCGGACAGGCCCCGAAAAGCTAGCACTCAACCAACACCGAATCCCACGCTTCGCATCCGGAGCGTGGGATTTCATTTTCCATTCCACATCCCCGGCACTTCACTACCTGCGGGCACACGAAAAGCCCCGCGTGCTGTTACTGGCAGCGGGGCTTGTCTCTGTGGAAATATTCCGGCCTTTAGAGCCGCGTGGTGAGCGCTACGCCTTGACGACTTTGCCGCTCTTGATGCAGCTGGTGCACACGCGAATGCGCTTGTTGCCGCCCTCGAGCTTAGCCTTCACCGGGCGCAGATTCACGCTCCAACGGCGACGGGTAATGTTATGCGCGTGCGAGACGTTGTTACCGAACTGCGGTCCCTTGCCACAAATTGTGCAGACCTGTGCCATGACTTACTCCAATATTGATCTTTCGCGCAGACAAGACCCTGGGGGCAAATTGCCTCAACCAAGTCTCAATCGCTGATTCGTATGCGATGGAAGGCGGATAGACAGAAACCCACCTGGCTGCCGAACCTCTAGTGTAGTCGAAGTCGGGCGATTCCTGCAAGATGAACCACCCCAACCCTGGAGCCGAAGCCCCGTTCCGACCCGCTATCGTTGCCCGGCCGAAGCCGCGAGAGTATCCTCCCAGTCATGTTACCGGGCCTCTTGATCCTTGCGTGTTGGCTGCTCCTGACTCTCTATTGGAACATCAGCGCACGCTCGATCAAGGCCGCCGAGGAGCGCCAAAGCTGGCCAGCCCGGCTCGCCCGCCTCCCTGTCTGGTTGGGATACATCCTGCTCCTCGTGGCGTTTGTGCGACCCTTCGGCGTCATTGCAAGTCTGCGCACGGCTGCTTCCCAATGGCTGGGTGTGACGATCTGCCTCCTCGGGCTGTGCCTTGCAGTCTGGTCACGCAGATCTTTGGGCGACGAATGGAGCCGGGACGTCGAGCTTAAGCAAGGGCACAAACTCGTCGAAGGCGGCCCCTATCGCCTCGTCCGCCATCCCATCTATACCAGCCACCTGCTCATGGGCCTCGGAACCGCGATCGTCGCTGGCTCACTGGTCGCCTTCGCCGGACTCCTCTTCTTCATCGTTGGCTTTTACATCAAACTCCGCCAGGAAGAAAATCTCCTCATCCGCCACTTTCCCGTCGAGTATCCCAACTATCAGGCTCGCGTAAAAGCCCTGGTGCCGTTCCTGTTCTAGGCCGCAGCCCTAAGCCCCCCTCAACGTCACGTGATAGCTGAAAGCCCGCTCCACCGCCCGTCCCAGCCGCCATCCCGCCCGCTCCGCCAACGCCCCAAATCCCTCCAGCGTCCGCGGATACGTTGCCGCCCCGACCGCTGCGCGCGACTCGCTGGTCGCCTCCCCCTGTCGCGTCACCGAACCCACGATCGCCGCATCCACGCCGCTCCCCTCGCGCAGGGCCACAAGGTTCACCACGATCTCGGCATCTGAGCCGTACTCAAACAGCCCGCCCTCCGATGTCACGACACATGCAGCCTCCTTCGCCCCAAGCTCCTCCAACAACGCCGGCAACCGCTCGGCCTCAGCCCACGTGTAAGGCATGTGGCGAAACTCGATCCTCAGCCCCTCAAAAGGCTTCCCCGGGCCCTCCAGTTCCGCCACAGCCCGCGCCCCGAATGCCGTTCCGCGCTCATCCAGATCCAGCACGGCAATCACAATCGCCCGCCCCGCCAGCAGCCCTGGCTGTTCCTTATGCACGTGGATCAGAGCATTCCAGCTATCCGCCGCCACACCGCCCCCAATATTGATCAGGCACACTGGCCGACTCCGATCCGCCTCAAGTTGCGCCGCGAGTGCATCGGCCGCCAGCCGAGCCATATCCTGCAACCGGATCCGCGTCATCAGCGCAGGAAACGACGCGGCAATCTGCCGGTCGATTGGGTGCGCGTCGCTTCCCAAGTTTTCCGCGCCAACCTTCAGCAGATACGTCGTCATGCCGTCCAGGTAAGTCCCAGACGCAGCGATCAACCCGCTACCGATCCTCGTGCTCTTCAGCGCCGCCACCATCGGCGCCGGTGTCTCCCTCCTCCGCCTCGACTCCGCCACGTACTCCTCGCACATGGCACTCAGCTCCGCCTCCGTCGGCGCAACCGCAAACGCCGCCTTCGTCACGTCCACGATCGGAAGCTCCACGCCATCTGCCGTCCGTACATACAAAACATCCTTAGCCATATCGAAACCTCCAGAAAAGTCAGGCGCACACAGCAGCGCCCAGACGCCAGGCGTCTTTAGTATTATATCACATGTAGCTCATAATAAGCAAGTTATAGGACAGGATTCAGAAACTCTGCGCGCCTCAGAACGAAGCCGCAACCCCACTGTCCGCCGACTTCCGGACATACACTCGGAAACCTTGTGGGCCGGTCATCACCGGGGGGAAGCTCCGCTCGTCATACAGCTCATAGTTCGCCTGCAAATACGCGGCGAACTCCGGCCACATCGCCAGCTTGCCGTACTCGCCGACATTCAGCAGATGCAGCCAGCTCGTCGCCACGATCACCTGCGGCGGTCTCCCTTCCATCTCCCGCCAGAAGCGCTCCCGGCTCTCGCGAACCACGCGCTTCTCCTCGGGGCCGAATATCAGGAAGTCCGAGAGCAGCCCCGTCGCGGGCATCAGCTGCATCTCGTACATAACTGTCCCGCATCCCGAAATCGAATCGATGCACTGCACCTTGCCCGATAGTTTGGCTCCGCCCAGCGCGGTCAAATCCGATTGAATCGCGGCAATCATTGACTCGCTCCACTGCGCGCGCATCGCTGTTCGCAGGTACAGCGGAGCCATCACAACTACCCCGAAGACCAACCCAGCCACACCAACCATCCGCAACCCACCGCGTTCCCGCAAGGTCGACGTCAGCTCGATCCCCACCCACGTCAACAGCAGCGCCACCAGAGGATAGCGATGGTACGCGTATCCCTTCGCCTGCAACACGTAAGCCATCACTCCCAGAGCCATACCGGCAATCAGCGCGCTCCCCTCCCATGTGCGCCACGATTTCCGCTTCCACGCAATCCACGCCGCCAGCGCTCCCAGCAACAGCAGCGAAGGAGACAGGCACGTCTCCAGCAGATAGGCAAAACTCCTTCGCCCCAGGCCGACGTAGTACGGCGTCACCTGCGATATCGACTCCCAAAATGCACCCAGCGCATGCACATGCCACAACCATGCGCACACTGCAGCCATCGGCAGGGCCAACCCCGCCAACGCGGCAATCAACCTGCCCGCGACAGCTTCACCCCGCCGCCGCAGCGTCACGGCAGCCATCGCCAGCAGCACCACAGCATAAGCAGCAGCCGTGGGCTTGATCATCGTTGCCATACTCGCCGATATCCCAAACAGAGCTATCGCCCATAGGCTGTCCCTCCGCAGGGCATGCCCACGTAGCGCATGCCCACGTAGCGCACGAAAGACGAATGCATACGCCAGCAATAGCAGCACCGCCAGCGTCATATCCCGCTGCCCAACTTGCCCCATGCCGTCGCGCCCATGGAAGAGAATCAGCATCGATGCAGCGAAGACTCCAGCGAAACGGCCATAAGGCCACGCAATCGCGAGTATCGCGAGCGAGCCCACCCCCATCAGCGCCAGGTCGAACATCCGCGAAGCCAGCGCCGTGCCCCCGAAGGTATGCACTGCCAGCCAGTCAACCATGTAACTTCCCGGCAAATTCATATCGCTGAAGTCGCGGTACGGAACCAGCCCGTGATCCATCAGGAAGCTGATGTAGTGCATCAGCGAGACGTCATTCACCAGCGGCCATCGCAGGCTGCGATAAGCAAACAGCACCACGCAGGCCGCAAGCACGACCGCCAGCACAGCCTTCATCCACGCGAAAGGCTGCTGCCCTTCCAATTGAGCCCTATCCATTTTGATCACCAGCCTACAGCAAGCCACCGGTTCACCCATGGACAAATAACCGCTGCTCAGCTTCCCTTGCCACCCCGACCGAATCGGAGAGACGCGAAGCAGGCCGCTCAACTCCGCGCCGGATTGCCCTTCCAGGGCCGTGCAGCCATTTAGAATCGGAACCGCACAGCTGCCCTCTCTCTAGATGACACGAAACGGGAAACCATTGCCTCATAGGCCAGAAAACGCGAAGGCCACTGCCCGCCTGGCACCCACGCCGCCGCTCATCATTTGGGTCGCATTTTTGGTCCGCATTGCTTACATGACGCTGGCGCATACCTATCGCTTCCGCGAATACGCCTTCGGGCATCACTTCGCCTACGGCTTTGAGATGGGCCGCATCGGTCAGGCCCTCGCCACTGGCTATGGCTTCGCCGATCCCTTCAACGGACACACCGGGCCAACAGCGTGGGTGGGGCCGCTCTACCCGCTCTTGATCGGCGGAGTCTTCAAGCTCTTCGGCGTCTACACCCTCAAATCCTCTTGGGTGCTGCTGGCCATCAATTGCGCGCTGTGCGCACTCATCGTGCCTGCTGTATGGGAGATCGCTTCCCGCTGCTTCAACCAGCGTGTCGCCCTGTGGTCCGCGTGGATCTGGGCGCTCCACCCCGCCGCCATGCAATACGCCGTCCGCTGGGTTTGGGAGACGACACTCACCACCTTGCTCTTCTCCTGGGTGCTCGTGCTGGCACTCAGGATGCGCAACATCGGCGGCGACCCGGACCAGGCTGACTCCGCCATGACCCCGCGCCGCTGGGCCGCCTTCGGCCTGCTTTGGGGATTGATCGCACTCAGCAACGCGTCCCTTGCGCTCTTTCTCCCCTTCTGTGGCCTCTGGATTCTGGCCGGAGCAAAGCAATGGAAAAGCCAGATCCCCGGCGTGCTGCTCTCTTCTCTCCTGTGCCTGGCCTGCATCGCGCCCTGGACATACCGCAATTGGCTCGTCTTCCACCAGTTCGTGCCCCTTCGCGGCAACCTCGGCGCTGAGCTATACCTCGGCAACGGCCCCGATGCCAACGGCCTGCTCATGGAGTACAACCATCCCAACGAGTCAACCAGCCAACTTGCCCTCTACACAAAAATGGGCGAGATCCCCTACGCCAAATACCGCGGCCACCTGGCCACGGCCTATATCCGCTCCAATCCCGGTAGCTTTGCGCTGCTCTCGCTCAAGCGCGTCTACTATTTCTGGGCCGGTGTCCCTCATCCGCAGGGCCACTTTATAACGGAGTCCGGGCGCAGCCTGAATTTCGCCTTCGCCAGCCTCGCCGGGCTCCTGGGCCTGGCCTTGGCGCTGAAACGCCGCGTTCCCGGAACAATCCTCTTCGCGCTCGCCTTCCTGACCATCCCCGCCGTTTACTACTTCATTACGGTTCATGCACGCTTTCGTCACCCCTTGGAACCCCTGATCGCTATCCTGGGCGTCTATCTCTTCCAGTCTGCCACCGGAAAAAACGATGCCAAAACGTAATGAAAACGGCCTCTAGGTGTGCCAAAACGTGCCAAAAAGTGCGCTGAAAGTGCGCTGATTTTTGCCAAAAAAACGGGCTTTTCCCGCGATTTACCCGCATAAGCATTGACCCGAACCCAGAAGCCCTTTACACTTATTAAGTTTGGCGATCCTGCCCGTTCTACCGGGGAGATCTGCTCACCTGCTGGCTAAATGTGCGGGTTCGAGCGATTGAAACCGGGCAAGCATGTATCTGCCCAGCCAAGACATTGCATCGCGCCCCAGACCGGGCGTTTTGGAGGATTTATGTACGCGGTCATCCGTACCGGTGGTAAGCAGTATCGTGTCGCTCCGGGCGACGTTCTGAAGATCGAGAAAGCTGAGTCCGAAGGCGAAACCATCGAGTTCAGCGATGTCCTCGCATTCTCCGGCGATTCCGGTTCCATCACCAAACCCGCATCGGCAAAGGTGATTGCATCTGTCCTCGGCGAAGGCCGCGGCAACAAGATCCTCGTCTTCCACTACAAGCGGAAGAAGCAGTACAAGAAGCTGCAGGGACATCGCCAGTCCTTTACTGAGGTTCGCATCAACGAAATTCAGGTCGATGGCACGACCTACGGTGCCAAGAAGTAGGCTCCAAATATCTGCAGGGAGCCTGCTCCCTTCGCTCGAGGTTTTGAAATGGCACATAAAAAAGGTCTAGGAAGTTCTAAAAACGGCCGCGATTCCAATGCACAGCGGCTTGGAGTGAAGAGATTCGCCGGAGAGATCGTCAGCGGCGGCTCCATCATCGTGCGGCAGCGCGGGACCAAGCACAAGCCTGGCCTCAACGTCGGCCGCGGCAGTGACGACACCCTCTATGCCAAGATCACCGGCAAGATCGAGTTCATCGATCGCGGAAAGACCGGCCGCTTCGTCGCCGTCCATCCCGTAGAGACCGCTGAGCCCGTCGCAAAGTAACGCTTAGCCCATCCCATCTAGCAACAAAGAGAGCCATCCCTCGGGGATGGCTCTCTTTGTTTGCTCGGCTCAATTCGCCACGGTCAGCAGGAGCTGGAGTCTCTCAGAGAATTATCCGGCAAGGGATTCTCAGTGAGCACTTTGTCCACCACCTTCTCAACTTCGGTCAGGAAGAACTCCTGTTTGGGAGCTGGTGGTGCTTGCTCGACGGGACGGCCGAACGCAAGCGCAATTCTGTTCCAGCGAAGCAGCCCTGACGACGCCGGCAACGCAATCGGCACGCGAGCCGCGTCGTGGTTCAGGAAATAATAGGCCCAGACACAGCAGGCTATTAACTGGCTCACATGGACACCTGTGCCGGGTGGGATGATTGCTCCGTAATGTCTGTGTCCCAGGGTGTTGTATGCAAACTCCGCAAGAGCGAAGATGCCCAGGCCAAGCGCGATTCCATAAGGGATTGACCTGTAGGAGAGTCCAACCTTTTTTGCAATCACTGTGACAAATATCAGCAGAAGAATACAGAGCGCGCAGGCGCACAGAAGGAACTTCATGACATTCGCAGCCACCATGCCTGCAATTGATATATTCGGAAAGTGGCTGGAAGTGATGGAGACGATAATCGTCACTGCGATCACCCATCTGCAAGCGAGAACTGCCAGGCGGCTCAAGCCCGGTAACGGAGCCATGATTTCGCGAAATAGCTGCTGGACAACGAGCACGAGCAATACGCCGAGCAGTAGATCACGCCAACAAAAGGCCCAAAAATAGGCGTGTGAAGGCGCCTGATTCTCAACGGATCCCGCAAACCAACGAAGGAATCCGAATGTCAGGTCGGACAGCAGAACCAACAGCAAAAATGCCGTTAGAGCCGGATATCTTTTGTGATTGTTGGAGCGGAACAGGAAAAAGAGGCATGCCGTTTCTGCCGCAAGCGTAGCAACGGACAATCCAGCGGAGACATACTTCAAATCCACCGAGAACCCCTAATGGATAGGACAGCCATCGCTATTGCGGGGCGCTCTCAATTTGCTTCCACAATAGGCGTCTATCGGCCTAGGAACCCATTGCCTTCAAAGAATTCTTAACAAGAACTCTATCGACCACCTTTTCAACGTCCGACAGGAAGAATTCCTGAGCAGGAGCCGGGGCCAACTGCGCGCTGGCCTTTCCTAATGCAAGCGAAATCTCATTCCAGCGAAGCAGCGGTGAGGACGGTGGCAAAGTAACCGCGGCACGAGCCGGTTCGGGTCTGGCAAAATAGAGAGCCCACGCGCCTACTGCCACCAGCACGGTGAGGTCAAGATAGTTATCAAGGTTCGAGAACATACTCTGAGTGCTGAAGGCCAACGCTGAATGCAGGAAGTCGCCACACGCCATCAGTCCAAAGCCCAGAACGATGCCAAATGAGCGAGATTTGTGAGACAAACCGACTTTGTGTCCGACCAGCAAAACAAACGCCAGCAGGCAGAGTTCCAGAACACTCACAAAGCGCATCAACTCGCTGGCGACGACCACGAGGGGAAACTTGCTCATCGCAGCCGGCATGTAGCTGGTGCCGATGCACAGAAGAATAGATATGCAGATTACCCATCGGAAAGCGAGTGTCCCCAGCCTGGTCAGACCGGTAAGAGGCGACATCATTTCGCGGAAGAGGCTCTGGATCGTCAGCAAAAGCAATCCAGCGGACACTAGATACGTGCTCCAGTAGCACCAGAAATAATATCTGGAGCGGTCTGCCACGCTGATCCAATGTGGTCCCCACGGCAGGATGCCGTAAGTCATCGCGGATACAATCTGCAGAATCAAATAGGCTGCCAGCGCTGGATACGTCTTATAAGCCTTTGACCGCCAGATATAGAACAAGGCGATGGCTTGTGCGCCAGTGGTAGCGACCGAAATTGCAACTGAGACAGATCTTGCATCCATGGAGAGCACCCTTACTGAATCGTTAGAATATCTTGATTCGCAGGTGTACTCAAGCCCTGATTTATCTTTCTCTTGGCACCTTGGTGCTACAAACTTTAGTTAGTTACTGCATGCCGCAGGGGTCGCCAGGATTGCAGCGAGGAACGGGCAGGCGGGATGAAACTGCCTGGTGGCTCACGAACTGCGCGTGCTTCGGCATGCAATTGGCGGCAACACCACCTACGAGGACGATTCCGAAAGCAAAAGCGCGAAGGGCGAGTTTCATTTGTAGTTACTCCTTTGAGGCTTCTTGAAATTGGATGTCAAATTCCTGGACAATCCGAGTATAGTCATCTGCGTGTGTAAGTACATTCTTATCAGCGATATTACATTGTATTCACTACAGTGCATTACCAACGTAACATGTGTACGAAGTAGACATCAATCCCACCCCCAGGATTTCTTTCCAGCCAACAGCCTTCTACCCCAATAGACGTAAGGGGAAATGGCTCAATCGTGGTAAAATTAAACAAGTATTCTGGGCGATAAACCCATTCGCTTTCAGCCGTTTATTCCCTGTCAGCTCCCCTGAGCTGCGCGTCATTTTCATGAGCCTTTAGTAACCGGAGTTGCATGTCCACCAAAGAATTGGCCCCCGACACGAGTCTCGCTGTTCCCAGTACAGAACCAGCAGCGTCACCCTCGACACCTGAATCCCGCTCGGCGAACGGCGCCAAGCAGTCCTCGACCTACACCGGCGACAACATCAAGGTGCTCGAGGGACTGGAAGCCGTGCGTCTGCGTCCCGCCATGTACATCGGTTCCACCGGCGAGATGGGGTTACACCACCTGGTGTACGAGGTCGTTGACAACTCGGTGGACGAAGCGCTGGCCGGATATGCCAAAAAGGTCCAGGTCATCATCCACGTGGACAATTCCATCACCGTCATCGACGACGGCCGCGGAATTCCCGTGGACGATATGACGCTGCATGACGGCACGGTGATGTCTGCTGTAGAAGTGGTTCTTACAAAATTGCACGCGGGCGGAAAGTTCGATGCCTCGTCCTATAAAGTCTCTGGCGGCCTGCACGGCGTGGGAGTCTCCTGCGTCAACGGCCTGAGCCAGGCGTTTGACGTTGAGATCTGGAAGGACGGTCACACCTACGAGCAGGAGTATTCCTGCGGCATTCCGGTTTCCAAGCTCCGCCAGACAGGCACATCGAAGCGCCAGGGCACCAAGGTTCATTTCCTGCCCGACCGTTCGATCTTCACCGTCACCGAATACAACTACGACACGCTGGCGCAGCGCTTGCGCGAACTCGCCTTCCTGAACAAGGGGCTTGAGATTACGTTGACCGACGAGCGCACCACTGACACCAAGACCGGCGAGGCCAAGCGCTCCGAGTTCCGCTACGCTGGCGGAATCGCTGAGTTCATCAAGCATCTGAACAAGGGCAAGCAGGTACTCCACGACAAGCCCATCTGCATGGAGGCGCTGCGCGACGGCGTCGAGATGGATATTGCGCTGCAGTACAACGACAGCTATTCCGAAACCATCTTCAGCTTCGCCAACAACATCAACACGGTCGATGGCGGTACGCACCTCTCCGGCTTCCGCACCTCGCTGACGCGCACCATCAACGTCGCGGGCGCGCAGCTTGGCCTCTTCAAGGATCAGAAGGAGAATCTTTCCGGCGACGACGTTCGCGAGGGTCTGGTGGCGGTTATCAGCGTGAAGCTGCCGCAGCCGCAGTTTGAAGGCCAGACCAAGGGCAAACTGAACTCCGACATCGCCGGCATCGTGCAGGCCTTTGTGAACGAGAAGCTCGGCATGTTCCTGGAGCAGAATCCTCCGGTCGCCAAAAAGATCATCAACAAGGCAATTGAGGCCTCTCGTGCACGCGAAGCAGCGCGCAAGGCCCGCGATCTGACTCGCCGCAAAGGCGCGCTGGATGGCGGCGGTCTGCCGGGCAAACTGGCCGACTGCAGCGAGCGCGATCCCGATCACTGCGAGCTTTACCTGGTCGAGGGCGAGTCCGCAGGCGGGACTGCCAAACAGGGCCGCAATCGCCGCTTCCAGGCCATCCTGCCGCTCAAGGGCAAGATCCTGAACGTGGAGAAGGCGCGCTACGACAAGATGCTGGGCCACGAAGAAATTCGCGCCATGATCACGGCCCTCGGCTGCGGTATTGGCAAGGACGACTTCGATGCGTCAAAGCTGCGCTACGGCAAACTGATCCTGATGACAGACGCCGACGTGGACGGTTCGCACATTCGTACGCTGCTGCTGACCTTCTTCTTCCGCCACATGACGGAGCTGATTCGTCACGGCCACGTCTACATCGCGCAGCCGCCGCTGTACCGCATCAAGAAGGGTAAGTTTGAGCAGTACATCAAGGACGATCGGGAGTTTGTGAAGGTGATGGTGAAGCGCGCCTCTGACGGGATGGTCGTGCGCTGCGGAGATGGCGCGCACACGCTCGATGGTGCGGCCCTGACGAAATTCATGGGTCAGCTTCGCGACTACCTCGACTACTTCGACAAGGTAAACAAGCGTCTGCGCAACGAGGAAGTCACGGAGAAGCTGGCGACTCTCGAAATTGTGCATCGCGCTGACTTTGAATCGGACAAGGAAGGCGAGGTTCCCGCCAAGCTTGCCAAGCTGCATCGCGAACTTGAAGCCCTGGCGAAGAAGTATGCGTTCAAGGCTGTGGTTGCGCCTTCGCAGGATGAAGAGCATCTCACCTGGTCTGTGCGCTTCACCGATGCGCAGGGTGCCGAACGCAGGATTGACTGGACTCTCGCAGGATCGCCGGAGTATCGCCAGATGATGGCCAAGCATCTGCAGATTCGCAGTGAGCTGCAGCCGCCGTTTCACATCGAGTACGCCGGCAAGACAACCGCGCAGGAACTCGAAGAAGCCGAAGAGACCGCACCCGAGACAGCGGCGGAAACGATCGATGCCAAGCCGCTTCCTCCCAAGAAGACAGGTCGCGCCGCTCACGAGCCGGTCACCAAAAATACGCCGCACGAACTCTTCGAGTACGTCATTGAACAGGGCCGCAAGGACTATCAGGTGCAGCGTTACAAGGGCCTTGGCGAGATGACGTCTTCGCAACTCTGGGAGACGACAATGGACCCGGATCGTCGCACGCTGCTCGCAGTCAAGCTGGAAGACCTGGCGGCTACCGACGAGATCTTTACCACGCTGATGGGCGAGGACGTGGAAGCACGCAAGAATTTCATCCTCGAAAATGCCCTCGATGTGAAGAACCTCGACATTTAGCTGATGCATCCACGGGGGTTGTCGCTAATGGTGACGCCCCCGGAGACCCAGTCCCGAAATCCCTCCCCATACTTCCGCGCCGAAGGCCAAATATTTCTTTAGTATTGTCAAGGCGCTCATCTTAAGATCCGACCCGTGTGTGTAGAGTATTGCGTGGCTCATCGGTTCCAGGCCGCGGTTTGGCGGAGCGTGTATTTCAACCGGTGATGTTGTAACCCGATTTTGAGTGAGGTGTGATGAGCGAAGGCCGTTGGGTGCTGTTGATTGCCAGCGAAGTTGGTGGAACTGATTCGGTGTCGGATCGCGCCATGGAGCGCCTGGTCGACGCGATCAAGGAAGAGGGCTATGAAGTCGTTCGCACTTCGACTCCTGAAGACGGACTGTCGCTGGTAAAGTCGGACCCATCGCACAGTGCGATCCTGCTGGACTGGGATCTGGCTGAAAATCAATTCGACGAGCGCGCCGCGCTGCGAATTATTCGCGTAGTTCGCCGCCGCAACAAGAAGGTCCCGATCTTCCTCATCGCAGATCGCACGCTGGTCAGCGAGCTTCCACTCGAAGTGGTCAAGCAGGTGCATGAATACATCCACCTCTTTGGCGACACGCCGGCCTTCATCGCGAACCGCGTCGACTTCGCCGTTGCTCGATACAACGAGCAGCTTTTGCCGCCCTACTTCCGCGAGCTGAAGAAGTACAACGACCAGGGCGCGTATTCATGGGACGCGCCCGGCCACATGGGCGGCGTGGCGTTTCTGAAGCATCCGGTGGGCATGGAGTTTCACCGCTTCTTCGGTGAAAACCTGATGCGCTCCGATCTGGGCATCTCGACTTCACCGCTTGGCTCGTGGCTGGATCACATCGGACCTCCGGGCGAGTCGGAGCGCAACGCGGCGCGCATCTTCGGCGCCGATTGGACGTTCTACGTTCTCGGCGGCTCCTCGACCTCAAACCAGATTGTTGGTCATGGCGTAATCGCACAGGACGATATCGTTCTGGCCGATGCGAACTGCCACAAGTCCATCTGTCATTCGCTCACCGTTACCGGCGCGCGGCCCGTCTACTTGAAGCCGACGCGCAATGGCTACGGCATGATAGGACTGGTTCCGATTAAGCGGTTCAGCCCGGAGTTCATCAAGCAGATCATCGAGAAGAGTCCCCTCGCTGCGGGCGCTCGGTCGCAAACTCCCACTTACGCTGTCGTCACCAACTCGACCTACGATGGCCTCTGCTACGACGTCAATCGCGTGGTGGCGGAGTTGGCGCAGAGCGTGCCCCGCGTGCACTTCGACGAGGCGTGGTATGCCTATGCGAAGTTCCACCAGATTTATCGCGGACGCTTTGCGATGGATGTGCCGGATGAGATGCCGAATCGTCCCACACTCTTTGCAGTGCAGTCGACGCACAAGATGCTGGCAGCGTTCTCCATGGCATCGATGGTGCACATCAAGCTGAGCCCGCGGGCGCCGCTGGAGTTCGATCAGTTCAATGAGTCGTTCATGATGCACGGCACCACCTCGCCGTTCTATCCGCTGATCGCATCGCTGGACGTGGCGGCGGCCATGATGGATGAGCCTGCCGGTCCTACGTTGATGTACGAAACCATTCAGGACGCCATCAGCTTCCGCAAGGCCATGGCCTCGGTAGCGCATCGTCTGCGCTCTGCGGAGGAGGGAGGTGATGGCTGGTTCTTTCGCCTCTTCCAACCGGACATGGTGACCGACTCGCTCAGCGGGCAGGCATACATCTTTGAAGAGGCTCCGGACACGCTGCTCTCGACTGACTCCACTTGCTGGACGCTCAAGCCAGGCGGCGATTGGCACGGCTTCCAGGACGAAGACGTCGCGGACGATTACTGCATGCTCGACCCGACGAAGGTCACAATCCTGATGCCGGGCGTCAACGCGCAAGGGCAGGTGAGTGAGTGGGGAATCCCCGCAGCCATCCTCACTGAATTTCTCGACGGACGCCGAGTCGAAATTGCGCGCACTGGCGATTACACCGTGCTCGTGCTCTTCTCCGTCGGCACCAGTAAAGGCAAGTGGGGCAGCCTGCTTGAAAATCTTTTCGAATTCAAGCGCCTCTACGATTCAGAAGCGTCCCTCGAGGAGGCACTCCCCGACCTGGTTTCGAAGTACCCGGCGCGCTATCGCAACGTCACACTGAAAGAACTGAGCGACGAGATGCACGCGGCCATGGTCCAGCTGAATTTGCCGGTGCTGGTGGGTGAAGCATGCGACGAAGATTTCGATCCTGTGCTCACACCCGCGCAAACGTATCAGAAGCTGTTACGTAACGAGACGGAGAAGATCAAGTTCAGCGACATGGCAGGCCGTATCGCAGCCGTGATGCTGGTTCCCTACCCTCCAGGCATCCCTATGAGCATGCCGGGAGAACGCCTCGGTGGCCTCGACAGCCCTGTGATCCGCCTCATCCTAGCGATGGAAGAGTTCGGCAAGCGCTTCCCGGGATTTGAGCGTGAGGTCCACGGTATCGAAGTAGACGCCCAGGGCGACTACTGGATGCGCGCAGTGATTGAGACACCGGGAGGAAAGCGGAATGGAAATGGCAAACAGCGTCCGCCAAATTCGGCTCCGCCGGTGAAGAAGAGACGGCGCTCAGCCGCGGCGCCAAAGGCGCAAGAAGAACCGCCCGTCTAGCAGACCGGCGTTACAGCGGAGCCTCAGCATTGAGGCTCCGCTTTCATTTAGATCTGCATTACTTCGATTTCCTTCTTGCGGCTCATCTCTTCGATGCGCTTGATCTCATCGTCGGTCAGCTTCTGGATCTCTTCCAGCGCGCGCTTCTCTTCATCGGCGGAGATGGCCTTGTCCTTGGCAGCTTTCTTGATGGCATCGTTGCCGTCACGACGTAAATTGCGCAACACCGTACGATGCTCCTCTAAAACCTTGTTCAAGTGCTTCACCACGTCACGGCGCCGCTCCTCCGTCATGGGAGGCACGGGCACGCGCACGATCTTGCCATCGTTCTGCGGATTGAAACCAAGGTCCGCCGTACGCAGCGACTTCTCGATCTCGTGGATGATGCTGGGATCGAAGGGCTGAATCATAATCATGT
The DNA here is from genome assembly GCA_963849505.1 of uncultured Acidobacteriaceae bacterium. Classification (GTDB taxonomy): domain Bacteria; phylum Acidobacteriota; class Terriglobia; order Terriglobales; family Acidobacteriaceae; genus JANXZS01. The sequence continues at coordinate 696,021 of CAWKHY010000009.1, forward strand.
TCGGATCAGGGGCCGAGAGCTGCCCCAACTGGCTGAGCGGAGTATCGGTGCCGTAATAGGGAACCCTGACCTGGTCCAGCATGTGTACCGAGGCACGGCCGGTACGCACCGACGCGAGGCTGGTCTGAAAGCCTTGAACGGCCTTGTCCATACGCGTCTTGAGCTGTGTGTACGCTTCTTTGAGAACCGGAATTCCTGCCATTATCGAGACTGCCATGATCGTCTTCTTTCTTGAGTGCGGTCTACCGAAGTCAACATTTTACAGACTGCACCTGCACCGCGTGCAAGCCTGCTTCCGGGTTATTTAACACACCATGGTAAGCCCGGTTGAGGCAGCCTGCTCGTGCGCGTGATACGACGACCGCACCAGCGGACCCGACTCAACATGGGCAAAGCCCATCTTCTTCGCTTCGTCGCGAAGAAAAACAAACTCCTCCGGCTGATAGTAGCGCGTCATCGGCAACATGATCCTTTGAGGGCCGCAGATACTGCCCAATTGTCAGGATGTCTGTGCCAACGGCGGCGAGATCGCGAAAAACTTCGAGCAGTTCAACCGTCTCTTCGCCAATGCCCACCATCACGCCCGTCTTGGTAACGATCTTGGGATTGATCTCCTTGGCATATTCCAGCAGCCGCAGAGTGCGCTCGTAGCGCGCTCCCGAGCGGACCGCCCGATATAGCCGCGGAACCGTTTCGGTGTTGTGGTTCAGCACCTCGGGGCGGGCCTCCACTACGATGCGGATGGCCTCTTCCTTGCCCTGGAAATCCGGGATCAGCACCTCGGCACGGCAACCCGGAGCCTGCCTGCGAATCTCCTCGATCACCATGGCAAAGGCGCGCGCGCCGCCAACGATATCATCGTCACGGTTCACGCTGGTGATGACGGCATGCTTCAGCTGCAGCAAAGCCACTGCCTCGGCCACGCGTCGTGGCTCATCAAAATCAATCGCTTCCGGCCGGCCCTTGGGCACCGCGCAAAAACCGCAGCGCCGCGTGCATAGGTTGCCCAGCATCATGAACGTGGCGGTGCGATGATTCCAGCACTCGCCCATATTCGGGCAATGCGCGGATTCGCAGACCGTATGCAGGTTCAGACTGCGCGCCAGCTTCTTCAGGTCGTGGTAGTTCTCGCCTGAGGGTGCGCGAGCCTTTAGCCACTCCGGCTTGGGCGCGGGAGCCTTGCGTTCCGTGTCTATCTGGATCAGGTCCATTCGCGTATACCAGGCACCATTGTATCGCCTGCTCCACTCTGAATCTACGCGGCGGCCGGCCTCAGCGAAGACGGCCAATCACTTCCGGCCGTACCAGGTAAAGAAAGAAGACCAGATTCACCACCGCAAGAACAGCCGTTTGCAGCTGATGAAAACGAAATACGGTGTAGATGCCAAATGTCATGCTGAGAAACGCCGAAGCCAGCGCCAGCGCCCATCCCCAGCGACGCAGCTTCAGCAGTCCCAGGCTTCCCGCAGCAAAAAGCGCACTCAGGGCCAGAACCAGAGGCGGAAAATGATGCAGCACGACCCCGAATGCGCCGATCGCCGACAGAGCCATCAGCCACAGCGCAATCGCCGCCAGCCCGGGAAGAAACGGCGGCCCATCCTTATCAACCTGCGGAGTGGGAGTCTCGTTCATAGTGTGCGCAGATACGCCATCAGATCGGCGAGCTGCTGGTCGTCCAGAACATTGGCATAGCCGGGCATCATGTTCCTTCCGTGCATGATCACAGCGCTCACTCGATCATCGTTGGCAGGTGCGCCAGAAGGCATGTACGGCTGCTTATACAGCGCCTGCAGTCCCGGGCCGTTCAGACCGTGCGTCGAGTTCGCATGGTGGCACTTGGCGCAGCGTGCCTGGTAGATCACGTGCCCCGCGGCCTCCTGCGGCGTCAACTCGCTCAGCGGCTTGGAGGGCGGCAGATTCTTACAGCCGGTCATCGCTCCGGCAAGGCAGGCTGCTGCAATCAGGACGAGACCAAAACGGCGCAATCCAATCTCCTTGATGACTACCAGCATATCTTGCCCGGCTGCTGATCGCTGTACGCAACGGTGGAATTACGCCCGCTAATTTGCCGCGAAGATCGCCTCGGCAATCTTGTCTAACATGTGCCGCTCCGCATCGCTTCCCGGCCTGCGGTGATTGCAGTAGATCGCGATCACAAGCGTGCGGCCACTGGCGGCAGTCATATATCCGCTCAGGGAGTGCACTCCGTTCAGCGTGCCCGTCTTCGCGAAGAGCTTTCCCTTGAGCGGTGACTGCGTAAACCGGCTGGCCAGTGTGCCATCTTCGCCCGCGATAGGCAGCGTCGCGCGGAAGGTCGGCCCCCACGGTTGCCGCGCCGCATACACCAGCAGGGCCGTAGTCGCTCGCGGAGTAACAATGTCATTCGGAGAGACGCCGGAGCCGTCGTAGAGATAGAAATCCTCGGCATCGATGCCCGCGTTTACCAGGAATTGGCGCACGACTCGTGCACCCTCAACAAACGATCCCTCTCCAGTTTGCGATCTGCCCAGCTGTCGCAGCAGCAACTCGGCATGCAAATTCTGGCTCACCTTGTTGACCATCGTCGCCTCTTGAGTCAGCGGAGGAGAGACGTGCGTCGCAACAATCTGCTGCCCCGGCTTCAATTCGAAAGCGAGCGACAATACGCCCGCCGCGAGCGGCTGCAACGCCAGCGGCTTGCGAACATCTTCATCAAATTGCGTCGTGCGCGTTACCGGGTTGGTATGTGAAACTGCCTGCCCATCGACTGCAACTCCATGCGCCGCGAGTGAGGCACGGAAAGCGGTGGCGGCGTACAAAGAAGGCTGTTCCACTGCGAGGGAAAAATGCGTGGGCTTGGCTCCGGCGGGCGTCGTTCCAAATAGCCGCACCGTTGTGCTGCCCGGGTCCCGCGCCACTCCTATCTGTCTTGGCGCGCCGTGCGGCGTCGTCGTACCCGGTGGGTTCCACTCCGCTGAGTAGTAGGGAAAGCCATCGCGCCAGCTTGTCTCAACCGGCTCTCCCGAATGCTCTCCCGCCTGCAATTCCAGGTACGTCACATTGTCATTGAAGCTGAGCGCCGAGACAGGCGCTCCATACTCCCACTGTAGATCGCCCCAGCCCCAGCCCGTGCCGTATCGCTCTGCAGGGAAGAAACTCTCGTCGCCAGTAATAGGCCCATCGACGCGGCGAATGCCGTGACTCACCACCTGCTTCGCCAGTTCATCAAGCACTGTGGTGGCCAGCGGAATCTCCGCCGCAGGCTTGCCCGCAGGTTCCTTCGTATAGGGATAGCTGCGGATGGAAAGGCTCGGGTCGCCTGTACCGGCCAGCGTCAAGCCCCCATGCAACACTCCGTCCACATCCACCGCGCCTTCTTGGATGACGTACGTCTTGCTGACAAAATCCGGGCCCAGCAGTGCGAATGCTGCCGCCGTTGTGAAGAGCTTTGCGTTCGACGCGGGCGTGAAATACTCGGCGTCGTTCAGCGCAAATACCGGCGTGCCGTCGAGCGTAGTCACCGAGACGCCCCACTGCGCATGGCTCACCGATTGATCCGCCACCAGCGCCTGGATCGTCGACGCAAGGCTCCCCGCTGCTGAGGGCGCCGGATTGGCAGCCCGCTGAGCCCCGGATGGGCTGGCAGTGAAAACGCAAAGTATCGACGTCAGGATCAACCCAAGTCTCATGGCTTTCGCGGAGTGTAGCACTTCGGGAGGCAGATCAGCGCCCGACCTCGCCGCCAAGGCTCTAGAATGACTGCACGATGACGTTTGCGAAGCGCGGCAACACGGTCTGGAAGCTGAAGAGTCAATCCCTCACGCTCGGTACGCGCACCCGAGTGATGGGGATCCTCAACGTCACGCCGGACTCCTTCTCCGACGGCGGCACGCACTTCGACCCGCTGCGCGCAATCGATCATGGCCTCGCCATGTTTGCCGACGGAGCGGACATCGTCGACATCGGCGGCGAATCCACTCGCCCCGGCAAACACGAGCCGGAGACAGCGGCGACCGAGCAGGCCCGCGTCATGCCGGTCATCGCCGGCATTCTAAGAGCTCACCTCAACACCACGCCCGCGCCCATTCTCTCCATTGACACCTATCACGCAGAGACCGCCCTCGCTGCCATCACCGCCGGTGTGGAGATCGTGAACGACGTTAGCGGCTGCACCTGGGACCCGGCTATGGCGCGCATCTGTGCGCGTCTCGCTTGCGGAGTGGTGCTGATGCATACCCGTGGCAGACCCGACGAATGGAAGCAGCTGCCGCCGCTCGCGCAGGACGAAGTTCTGCCGCTGGTCACGCGCGAGCTAGGGGATCGCCTGCAGTCGGCTCTCGCCTCTGGCGTCAAGCGCGAACAAATCGTGCTTGATCCCGGCTTCGGATTTGGCAAGGCATTCGACGAAAATTATCCGTTGCTCGCCGGCATGGAATCCCTGCGCAGCCTCGGTCAGCCCTTGCTCGCGGGAGTCTCGCGGAAGTCCTTCCTTGGCCGCACGCTGACCGAATTGCACAACGGAGTAGTGTTCCCTGCCGCCGCCCGCGGCAACGCTTCTATCGCCGCCATGGTCGCGTCTATCCTCGCTGGAGCAGATCTAGTGCGGGTCCACGATGTGAAGCCAGCCGTGGAAGCAGCCCGCATTGCCGACGCTGTGCTCGCTGCCGCCGCGCAGAATTAACGCGAAGCCCGCACGAAACATTCTGCGCTCTCCGCGCGTAGAGCGACATGGCATGCAACGTAAGTTGTAGTCTCGACTTTAGTGTTTTTGCAGGGAATTGGGATCCCGCATACGGCTCGTCTCAAAACTCACAATCTGCCAGCGGCCCATGCGGTAGTTGTATACGCGTGTGTAGCGGTAGTGCCCGCTGATGTCGCGCTCTCCGTTGCTGCCATTGATCTCAGCCCGCGAGGTCACAACAGCTGTATCCGCGTAGACACGAATCTTCGTGTCGCTCAGATCCATTTTCGTAATGCGCAATGTGCCCGCCTTGCGCAACGCAAGGGCCTGCGCCTTGGTCTCAATCGTGCCGTTTGCGGTGATTCCGATGTAATCGTCCGCCAGCAGTTTGTCCATGCCGGCCACGTTGTTGCTCAACATGGCGTCGCGCCATTCGTCCTCTGCTGCCTCGATCTCCTTGTGCTGCTTATCCGCACGATGCGGAAGAACTCCACCATGCGACGGGAGCGTCGAAAGGATGAATATCGTGAGAAAAACCAGAACAAAATTGGCCTGTTTTGGTGTCAGTCGACTTGTCGAGAAGCAGGACATGCTCGTACCGCATGGTAGTCCGGCGCAGAAGAGCGCGTCAAAGAGAAACGCGCCGTCGCGTGGTGGGTGAGTCATGATGTAAATCAATTTCGCTGGCGAAAACGATCGATCGCGAATGCTTTCGCGCGATCACATCTCGCCTCGTCCGCAGGTCAGGCCAGTGCCGTGAGGTTCTCAGATGAACGTTCTTTCATTAACTGATACAACCCCGCGATCGCGTACTTTTGAAAATGCGGCGAGCCGCGATGCGCCTCGAGAGCAGCCTTGTCCTTGTACTGCTCGTAGATAAGTATGGTGTCAGGATCGTCCTCAATGAAATGCGGGACGTAGGTCACGCAGCCGGGCTCCTGCCTGCTTGCCAATGCCAGGTTCCTAACGATCTCGACGACTTGCTGCCGGTCTTCTCCGGCAAAACGCATGCGAACAGTGAAGGTAACCATGTGCCTCTTCTTCCGTGCTCGTGCCTTGGTGCTTTACTGTTTCGTTAATAGACGTGGATCAGGCGTGCAGACCAGCAAGCGCTGCCTCAAACTCAGGAAGTGCCATTGTCTGATCGCGATCCGGCCCCGTGGAAACCATTCCAATCTTGGCGCCGCTTTCCTTCTCCTGGAAATGTAAATAATCCCGTGCAGCCTGCGGCAACTCCTCGAACGTACGAATCCCGTCGGTGGGCTGCTGCCATCCCTTCAGCCTCGTATAAACCGGCTTGATGGACTCCAGGCCCCTGACATCCGCGGGAATTACATCTGTCACCTTACCGTTAATTTCGTATCCCGTGCAGACCGGAATCTCAGCCAGATGATCCAGCACGTCCAGCTTGGTGATCACCAGCCACTCCGTTCCGTTGATCTGATTCGAATACCGCAGCAGGGGAATATCCAGCCATCCGCAACGACGAGGGCGCCCGGTAACAGCGCCATACTCCTGGCCGCGATCGCGCAGGATATCTCCAGCAGCGTCAAAAATCTCTGTTGGAAACGGCCCTTCGCCAACCCGCGTTACGTAGGCCTTGGTCACGCCAATCACCGTACCGATATTGGTCGGGCCCACACCTGTGCCTGTCACCGCTCCCCCGGCCGTGGCGGAGGACGACGTCACAAATGGATAGGTTCCGTGGTCAATGTCGAGCATCGTGCCCTGCGCGCCCTCAAACATCACGCTGCCACCATCGCGAATCACCTTGTTTAACAGCACTGAGGTGTCGGTGACAAATGGAGCAATCTCTTCGGCGGCCCGGGCATACTCCTCGTACATTTTCTGCGGATCAAGGGGATCGGTGCCAAACAGCGCGTGGGCAATCGCGTTCTTCTCTTTGCAGGCTGCCTCAATGTGCGTCTTCAGCAGCTTGGCGTCCAGCAGATCCACTACCCGCAGGCCGCTGCGCGCCATCTTGTCCTCATAGGCGGGGCCGATTCCGCGGCTGGTGGTCCCAATCTTCTGCCGTCCCGGCGCGCTCTCTGCCGCAAGCTCAATCATGCGGTGGTAAGGCAAAATCACCTGCGCCCGGTTGGAGACAAATAGCTGGCGGTCCACGTCCACGCCCAACGTCCGAAGCTTCCCTATCTCCTTCAGAAACGCCATCGGATCGAGCACGACGCCATTGCCAATCACCGCCTGGCAATCCGGTCTCAGCACGCCGCAGGGAACCAGCTGCAGAATGAACTTCTGCCCCTTGATAATGACGGTGTGGCCGGCGTTATGTCCGCCGGCGTAGCGCGCCACTACGGAGAACCGCTCCGAGAGTACGTCTACAATCTTCCCTTTACCTTCGTCGCCCCATTGGGCGCCAAGCACAACCGCAGTTTTTGCTCGCATGAAGTTCAATACTCGATTCGTTCTGACACACTCTTATCCTGCACTATCGCAGCTCGCTCAGTTTTCCGAGTGATTCAGGTGCGCAGACTGCCGTACAGGCTGGATTCCGTGTGACATCCCGATGATATAACGCCCGCGCCAGTGTGAACAAAGAACGAAGCTCCGACAACCTATAAGACTCAAAACTTCGTTTCTTTGAGAGGATAAGGAAGGAACAGGTAGACCATGCCGGAGCTGCCCGAAGTACAAACGATCGCCGCAGGAGTGAATGCCCGGGTCCGGGGTGACCGCATCACTTCCGTCTGGCTCGGCTCCAAAAAAGAGCCTTTCAAAACTTCAGCCGCCCAGATGCAAAGCGGCCTCGTAGGACGAAAAATCCTCGAGGTCCGGCGCGTCGGCAAGCACATCGTTGTCGACCTGGGCTCGCAGAATCCCTGCGACAAATCCATACAAGCTCAATGGATTGTTCACCTTGGCATGACTGGGCGCCTGCTCGTCTCAAGCCCCACGGCCGAGATGGCGCCCCATACCCACGCCACCGTTGAGCTTCACTCCGGGAAAGAGCTGCGTTTCGTTGATCCCCGCCGCTTTGGACGCTTGGGCTACTACGAACTCGCCCAGAATGAGTCCTTTAAGGGAACAGGCGATGAACCCCTGACTGTCGCGCTCGCCCGCTTCATCGAGATATTCAAAGGCCGCAAAACGCCCATAAAAGCCGCTTTATTGAACCAGAAACTACTGCAGGGAGTGGGAAACATCTACGCCGACGAGAGCCTCTTTCGAGCCGGTATCCGACCCCGGCGCATGGCTGGCCGCCTCACGCACGCGGAACTGGAGAAGCTGCGGGTGGCGTTGCAGACCGTCCTGAGCGAGGCGATCTCACTCGGGGGATCCTCCGTCTCGGACTACGTCGACGCGGACGGAGTGAAGGGCTTCTTCCAGCTCGAGCACCGCGTCTACCTGCGAACCGGTGAGCCCTGCCTCGTGTGCGGCGAAGCGATCCGCAGGATCCTGATCGGCGGTCGAGGCACACACTTCTGCCCGACGTGCCAGAAGTAGGAAAAGACTCCGTATAACTATTTTTTGGGGACACGATAAGGCAAAACTATGGATTTGTGAAATCCTTACGAACTGGGTCTTCCATAAACGGAAGATTTCTTCGGCTCTGACCCTCCTAAGTGGCACAAAAATAAGGAACCCTCGAACGGTGCCGGAATTGCACTATAGGAAGGCAGCCAGTGACGCGAGCCATAGATTAAAAAAGAACGGCTCCAGTGTGTAGGGCTTCTGAGCTATAGATCCAGATACCACCGAGTATCCGGACGCCGCCAGAGTCCAGAGTTAAAACTTTCGGGAGGCCAGTGATAGGCCCTTTGGGATAGCAGGAAAAGCCGCCGTGGACAGGCGGCTTTTCCGTTGCCTCCCCCGTTTGAACGACCCGTCTCTTTTGGATAAGGTTCTCAAAGAAATAAACGCGCTTGCCACGCATCCAGGGAACGGGTAGTATCAATCTTGCCTATCGAGCGGCTGACGCCATCGCGAATGCGGATGGAAACTCGCCGCGGTTCTCGAGAGTCAACAGATTCAGCTTTCGCTCTTCATCCAATTCCTGAGACCGAATTCCGTTTGGACCAGGTTAGTTACCAGTGGTGAAGCATCGTATGAATTGCGAGTTGAAACATCGAACGCTACGTTCCATTTGAAAACGAATATTCTCATAACGGTTCCCGCCCAGCGCGCCAACGGCATGCAGGCGTAGACCTACGTTCGCAGCAGTACTTTGATTTAAAACAGATTGATTAACCGGCGCTTCACCACAGAGCATCCGCTCCCCCGCCGGGACAAGCGGCAACAACAGTGAACGCACCAGGAAGTGCAAGCATGACAACAGAGCAGAACGAACCCCAGGCGCCACCGGCGCAAGGGCAAGCCCCAGGCGGGCAGGCGCAGGGACATCGTCGCAGGCGCCGTCGCAGGGGACAGAACAGCAGCAACGCGGCCAAAGGTCAAGCACAGCCTAACCCCCAGGCTAACGCCGCTCCTCCCCAAGCCAACCGCCCCAACCAGCCAAACAAGGGACAAAAACCGAAGCCCCAGGGACGATTCTTCCAAAAGAAGGCGAACCCCGGACAAAACGGTGGCAATCCCGGAAATGGCCAAGGCGGTGGCGGTGGCCGGCGCAAGAGCAAGCCGCGACGCCAGCAGGTCTTCGTTGGCCCCATGGACCACAGCTATCGCGCGATGAACGGAAATATGGCCGACGGCCCCCCTTCCACCATCGAATTGCGCCATGGAAACGGCCATAACGGCTACTATGCCGAGCCTCCGCAGATGGAAGCCCCGGCAATCATCCGCGAAGACGCCCCGACCCGCATCTTCTGTTTCATCGACGACCTCTTTTTCCTGGCTAAAATTCAGGAGACTGCCCGCAAACTGGGCGTCAAGGTCGGCTTCGTGAAGGCGGATAAGGACATCGTGGCCCGGCTGAGCGACACACCTGAAGATGCCCGTCCTTCGCTGATCATCTTCGACCTGAACAACGTCAACGCCAAGCCGCTCACTCTCATCCCCAAATTCAAATCGAAGCTGAAGAAGGGCACCTCGGTGATCGGATTCCTCTCGCACCTGCAAGGGGATCTGAAAGCCAAGGCCATCGAAGCAGGATGCGACACGGTAATGCCACGTTCCGCCTTCTCACAGAACCTGCCCAACCTGCTCCGCCGCCATGGCCTGACCGAAGAACTGGAAGCAGCCGAAGCCTAGTGCCGGCCGCACGGGCGGACGCGGCTTCGCCCCAAATGCAAAAAGACCCGCCTCGTGCGGGTCTTTTCTTGTTTCAGTCACGTTCGTCTCTAGCCTGGGGGCCAGCTTAGCGAGCGGCCGCCCAGCAGATGCACGTGCAGGTGATCCACCGTCTGGCCGCCATCGTCGCCGGTGTTGATCACTGTGCGATATCCCTTGCTCAGCCCCTTGCTTCGCGCGATCTCCGCCGCCACCGCATGCAGATGGCCGAGAACGTTGATGTCTTCCTCCGCCGCGTGGTCGAGCGAGGCGATGTGCTTCTTCGGTACGACCAGCACGTGCGTCGGTGCCTGCGGGTTAATGTCGGCGAAGGCGAAGGTGTGCTCGTCCTCAAAAACCTTTGACGACGGAATGGTCCCGGCAATGATCCTGCAAAAAAGACAGTCCATGATGGCGCATCCTCCGTTAGCTCTACTGCTTGTCTTTAGGAAAGTACTTCGGCTGCTGCCCGGCTACCCAGGGATTGTAGCCCGCCGCAAAGGTGGCGCGGTGCTGTGTCGATGGATGATCGTAGGTCCAGAACTCCAGCAGAGCGCTGGGATTGGGATCCTCAAGATAAGCTTCGCCCAGCAGTTGAAAGGAGTGCTGCGCCGTTGCCTGCGGATCGGCCACGATGCCGTGCATTGCCTCCTGCCCATAGACGTCGGCCTCATGCTCCAATGCCCGGCTGAAGCTGTTGGCAATGGGATCTGACAGAAAGTTGAGCAGTGCAAACGCAAGCAGCAGCACGCCGACAGCGGCCCAATCGTCCAGGCTGCCGATATGCCACCGTTCCCCATAGCGCGCTATCAGCCAGTGGACGAAGTGGTAGCCGATCCATAGCAGCACAAAACTAAGGACTGCTCCGAAGGCTATCCCCTTCCAGATGTGGTTGAGCACATAGTGGCCGCTCTCGTGCGCAAAGACCATCAGAATGTCATCGGTGGCAGCGCTCTTGATCGTCGTATCCCACACCACCACGCGCTTGGTTGCGCCCAGGCCAGTCACATACGCATTGGGAACGGTGACCTTCTCGCTGGCCTTCATCAGGAACATGCGCGATGGAGGAATATTGGTGCCCGTCCGTGCGACTACTCTTTCGAGGTCGCGGACCAGCGCCGGGTTGGAATCCGCCAGCGGCTCAAAGTGATTGAACATGGGATCAATCACCACCGGCACCACCAGAACCGTGCACACGATGACCGGCAGCGAACCCACCCAGAACCACAGCCACCAGCTACGCGGAAATCTACGGATCAGCATCACCAGCGCGAGCAGCACGGCTGAGCCGACGCTGAGGGTGAGCAGGAGCGCCTTGCCACGATCGAGAAACCAGCTGCCCCAATGCTGCACAGAGAAGCCATAACTCACCGACAGCCAGTGGCCAAACATGCTGAAGGGCAGATGAGAGGCCGCAAGGATGAGTAAAAGTGCCGGCAAAAAGATAAATCCCTGCAGCCAGCGTTTTTTCGTCAGGCCCTCAGCCCACTTGCTCAGCCGGCTCAGCGTTCCCGTCGCGAGCAGCAATAGGAGGAAGAGCATCTCCCACGCGGTCCGCGCAAAGCCGAGGATGGTGTAGTCGCGGCTGACGCGGATTGCCTTCGCCAGCTTGTCGGGCGGCAGGGTATACGCGTCTTTGCTCTGTGGGGCTGTCGTTGGCGATTTCTCGGAGGCGAAATGAGGCGCACCGCTGGACAGTGTAGCTGCCCCTATCTGCATCGGAAGGAATAGAAGCATCACCCAAACGGGTACCACAATAGACCCGAAGGTCCATTGCCGCCCCAAAAGGGGAAAGCGCATCTTCAACATATGCCTCCAGCTGCCCTGCCTGACGTGTGCTCTCGCTACACTGGCAGGCATGGGTCAGCTTTAGACGAAATGTACCCTATGCGACGCAAAAACGCTCAAGAACGCTCAATTTTGCGGCTTATGGTAGACCGGGCCACCTCGATTGCAGCTTGTGTTATTGGCATTTCCTGCCTGGGTTCCCCGCTTCTGTACGCCAGGTCCGCGCCCCCGCCGCCCGCTCCAGTGCTGCTGGATGCGATGACGGCCGAGATGGCGCGCGCCATTGCTGACCTGCGCAATACCCCAGCCAGCACGGATGTAGACGCGCCACTGCCGCCTTATTTTCTGAGCTACGCCGCCGCTGACCTGCGCACCTTCAATATCACCGCGCAATTTGGAGCGCTGGTCAGCTCAAAGGACGACCACTCCCGCAGCGTAGATGTGCTGGTGCGCGTGGGAGACGGCTCGCTGGACAACACTCATGGCAACCATCGCTCCTCCGCGCTGACCACCGTCGCGCTTCCGCTCAACGACGACCGCCACGCCATCGAGCGATCCCTTTGGTGGGGCACCAACACTGGCTATGGCAATGCCCTGCACAACTACATGCAGGTGAAGACCGAGACGCAGGTGCGCGCGCAGGAAGAAGATGTCTCTCCTGACTTTTCCAAAGAGACTCCGCAAGTGTCGCTGGGAACGCCCGCCGCGTCGCCCGTGATCGATTCCAAACGCTGGGAGTTGCGCATGCGGGATCTCTCCACGGTCTTCCGCAACTACCCCGAACTCTACACCAATGCTGTATCCCTGCAGGTGGACAACGAGACGCGCTACTTCGTCTCGTCCGAAGGCACTCGCGTTGTGACTCCGCATCGCCTGGCGCGCATCGTGGTCTACGCGGGAACGCGCGCCGACGATGGCATGGATCTGTTCCGCGTGCAGACGTTCGAAGCCGAATCAGTCGACGGACTGCCAACGCAGCAGGCGCTTGAAGCCGCAGTGCGCAAGCTCGCCAACAGCCTGGAGCAGCTGAGAAATGCTCCCGTAACCGAGCCCTTCGACGGCCCGGCAATTCTTTCCGGAAGAGCCTCCGCAGTATTCTTTCACGAGGTGCTCGGCCATCGGCTTGAGGGTCAGCGCCAGCGCGGCAATGACGAAGGCCAGACCTTTACCCGCGACCTCGGCAAACCCATCCTGCCTGATTTTCTTTCAGTCGCCGACGACCCCACGCGCCAGAGCATGGACGGCACCTACCTGAGCGGCTATTACCAGTTCGACGACGAAGGCCAACCCGCCAAGCGCGTTGACCTGATCAACGATGGCGTTCTGGAAACCTTCCTCATGTCCCGCCTGCCCATCGCCAGCTTTGCCGCATCGAATGGCCACGGCCGCGCACAGGCTGGCCGCATGCCCACTGGCCGCCAGGGAAGCCTCATCGTCAGCTCCAGCAAACGTGTCGCCGACGACGATCTGCGCCAGATGCTGATAGACGAGGCAAAGCGGCAGGGGAAACCCTACGGCCTGTACTTTGAAGACATCTCTTCAGGATTCGCCATCACCTCGCGAAGCATGCCGCAGGCCTTCCAGGTTCTGCCGCTCGTCGTCTATCGCGTCTATGTGGATGGCCGGCCGGATGAGCTTGTTCGCGGCGTCAGTATCGTGGGAACTCCGCAGGCCGCGCTCAGCCGCATCGCCGCCACCGGAACCCGGCGCGAAGTTTTCAACGGAGAGTGCGGTGCGGAGTCAGGCAGCGTAGCCGTCTCCGCTGTCGCTCCCGCCATGCTGGTGAAGGAGATTGAGACACAACGGCAGGCACAGGGGACCGCGAGGATTCCGATTCTGCCCATGCCGGGGATGCCGGAGGCGCCCACTACACAGACCGCGCAAATAGGCGGACGCTGATGCCACGGAAATACCGGGCCCGGCTCGCTTACAGCCTCTGCGCCCTCACTCTGCTGCTCGCGCTCTCCTCTCCAGCAAACTCACAGCCCACTCCCTCCCCGGAAGTCGCATTCGATGCACAGCGTAGCCCAGTGCTCGCCGCCATGCTGGCTGAGATGGAAAGAAGTCAGCAACAGCTACAGTTACAGAATTTCCAGAAGCCCTTCTTCCTGCAGTACCGCCTCGACGACATCGACGACTACGAAGCCTCAGCCAACTATGGAGCGCTTACCGGCGAGCGTCACGACCATCGCAGGCTGGTCCGCGTAACCGTGCGTGTGGGCGATTACAAGACCGACAGCTCTACAGCCCGCGGAAACGGCTCGCTCGAGGTCGCCACGGTTGAAGATGACCTGATAGCCTTGCGCACCGCGCTCTGGACCGCCACAGACAACGCGTACAAGGCCGCTCTGCGCGACTACACGCAGAAGCAGGTGGCGCTCAAGGCCTACCAGAGCCAGCCGCGTGCCGACGACTTCTCGCGAGAAAAGCCGCTCGTGTCCATCGCCGAACCTGTCAAGCTCGACCTCGATCTCCCTGCCTGGAAGCAGCGCATCGCGGAGGCGTCGAGCGTCTACCAGGGACAGGCGGCCTTCGAGAAAGTCGCGCAGTATTCCTCGGCCGGCATTCACGCTCGCGTCATCAACCGCTACCTCGTCAACAGTGAAGGCAGCATCGTGCGCAATGGCTCGGCTGTCTACCAGGCCACGGTCGCGGTAGGCACGCAGGCGCCCGACGGCATGCGAATCGATCGCTCCTACACCTCGGCAGGCACCACCGCCGCGCAACTGGATTCGCCGCCACAATTTCAGGCTCACGTAACCGAGCTCATCGCTTCGCTCGAAGAGCTTCGTCGCGCGCCCCTGATTGACGAAGTGGAGTATCACGGGCCGGTACTCATCCTCGGCTCGGCCTCAGGCCAGATCTTCTCGGACCTCTTCGCGCCCGGGATCCTTGCGGTGCGTCCCGACCTCGGCACCGAGGCGCGCACCAAGGGTCCATATGCATCCAGCTACCGCGCCCGCGTCCTTCCTGAAGGAACCAGCGTTGTCGACGATCCGCGCATACGCACCTTTGATGGCATCGGCCTCATTGGCAGCTACGAAGTTGATGAAGAGGGCGTGCCTGCTGAAACCGTACCCGTCGTAGAAAACGGCAAGCTCACCAGCTACCTCATAGGGCGTACCCCGGTGCGCGACTTCCCTCTCTCAAACGGCCATGGCCGCGCTGGGCTCGGCGGCGCGCCCCGTCCACAGATGGGAGTGCTGCGCGTTGAGTCCTCCCGCGCCGTCTCGCTCGAAGATTTGAATGCAAGGCTGATAGCGATGGCGAAGGAGCGCGGGCTGGATACGGTGTATATCGCTGAAGCCCTGGGGCCGGATCTCACGCCGCGACTGCTCTATCGCGTCCGCGTCTCCGACGGCACACGCCAGCTGGTACGCGGTGCTGCATTTGACGATCTGGATCAGCGCAGCCTGCGCTCCAATATCAGCGCGATCGGCAACGACACACACGTTTCCAATTTTGCCGCCGATACGCCGACCACAGTTCTCGCACCTTCGCTGCTCTTCGACGACATCACCGTGAAGCGCGCCAACGACAGGAATGAGAAGCTGCCCTACTACCCCCCGCCAAGCTAGGCAGTGGCCGGCTTCGAAGTAAAAATCGCCATTCCCATGCAGAGGGCGATCAGAATCTCGACCACCACTGGCGGCCAGAAGAAATAGAGGTAGGAGTTCAGCGCGAAGACAAGATATCCCACCATAAACGTTGCGTATATCGGGCGCAGTCGGTACGAGCTAGTCCTTGCCAGCGAGGCCAGTTGCCAAAAGATTACAGCTTCAACCGTAAGAAAGATGGTTACCCCAAGTCCCATCCCCATGTAGAAGTCCCAGTAGCTTCGCGTGTTGCCCATCAAGGGAAACTGGTTTGTCTTCATGGCAGCCACCGCAATCTCCCCTGCCCCGGGCGACGGCTTTCCAAATACTCCACCAACGGTGTGCAACACGCTGTGAAGCAGCGTGAGCAGCGACGCAAGGCGCAGGAACAGTGTGGGCTTCATGGACGTGACCTCACGATTCAATGATCAGCAGGACCCTAATCCAGGCGCACGAGATACGCGTTGCCCTCGACCGGCGTGAGCTCATTCGCAATCTCTACTGCGCGCCCCTTGTCGTCGTTCTGCGGACGGATGCGCACCCAATGCCCGGTCGGCCCGGTGAACTCGATTACGTTGGCCGTGTGATATTTGCGCAGCAGATGATCGCGCAGCTTGATCGCTTCGTCGCCATCCTTGAAGGCTCCCACCTGCACGCACCAGCGGCCGCCCTCGGCCATCGGCAGCGGCGTCTGGTAGACGTCGATACGCACCTTGGCAATGCCCGGCCGCCATACTCCCGCAGCCTTTGCAGATGCGACTGAGAGATCGAGCACGCGGCCTTCAACAAATGGACCGCGGTCCGTTACGCGCACCACGACCGATTGCCCCGTCGAAATATTTGTCACTTTGATCAGTGAGTTCATCGGCAGTGTGCGATGCGCCGCCGTGAAAGCGTTCTGGTCGAAGATCTGCCCATTAGCGCCGCGATGGTTGTGGTACGGCGGCCCGTACCAGCTTGCCAGGCCCTCTTCGGTGGAGATGGGCGAGTGAGTCGCCACAAACTCAGTATCCGCATTGCCCCCCGCATCGGGAACCGTGGTCGCAGTTGTCGCGGGTGGCCCGGTATCTGGCGCGGGAGTGGCCTTGGGCGCACTGGGCGAAGGAGGGGGCGGCGCCGGAACGTAAACGACCTTGACCTTCTTGGCGCATCCACCCGTAATCAAAATTAGAGCGAGCCCCATGGCCGGCAGAATGCTCTTTCGCAGAGTCGCCATCAACTCTTTCCGCTCGAAGGCGGTTTGGGCCCCTTGCCGCGCTCCAGCGCCTCGGCCAACTTGCCCAGGTGCTCCGACGCAACTCGCAGCGCATCCGACGAGTTTCTACGCACCTGCGGGACAACTTCGTCATTCAGGTATGCAATTACGCGCCGAATCTCCTCTTCCACGCGTGGCAGGGTGTCGCTGAAATGCTCGTCAATCTTGCGTCCAAAATCTTCCATTCGGCCGCGCATTGGGTCCTGAGGATTGCCGCTCATGGCACAAATCTCCTGATCTTTATTATCGTGGATTTCTGTGGATATTCCCGCGCGCTTGCTCCAAGGGTGCCTGCATGATTACTTCAACGACGGCCCTGTTTGGGAATGCGAATTTCGGCTGTTCTGCCGCTCGAAATTCTGCATCCGCCGCCTGTAAGTACCTGGAATGACAACATCAGCAGCCTCTAATTCCTTCCATTTTGCAGGTTTTTGCGCACTTTTACGTCGCGCTTTCCCCGTTCGATGACGGCTGTTTCCCATCTGCGCCCCGATTTTCCCCGTTCGGCTATAAGTCATTTGATTTCCGTCAGGAAGCCGCTACGCTCAGAGTGGCAATTTCGATGCAAATCCTGGGGTGGTATGCGAGCAGTTTGGCTACCCATTGGACGTCGAAAGTTGTTGTCCCTGCGGCACGCGGCATTCGCAAAAGTCGCCAGGCAGCGCAGGTTCTCACCTTTTTAGGAGAATGATTACGATGGCAAAGCCCGTCAAGTACGCCGAAAGAGCGGTTACCTACGCAGCCAAGGGCGCGTGGGCTGTGTTTGAGAAACTGAACTCCATCAGCCCAAACGCTTCTTTTACGCCGAATTGGTCCGATAAACCGCTGTTGAAGTCCTACCAGAAGGAGAAGCCTCCTCTAGGCTGGCCGCGTACCACTGACTCGCTCTGCCCCAAGTGCGTTCCTGAGATCCGCAAGCAGATCCTCGACGGCAAGTTGCCTCACGAAGTCCTTCTGAATGAGAAGGTCGGCGAGATCAAGGCGCAGATCATCGAGCGCGACGGCCAGATCCTGATGGTGAAGGATTGTCCGAAGCACGGTCACTTCGAAGACTTGATGTCGATCGACACCGAGTTTTTCAAGCACCTGGAAGAGGTCTTCCCGGGCCGCGACATCCGCGCTCACAACGACGAGAAGCTGCACAATCACGGCACTTCCACCGTCACCCATGGCCGTGGCGCCGTTCTGACTATCGATCTCACCAACCGTTGCAACATGATGTGCGATCCCTGCTTCATGGATGCCAACCAGGTCGGCTTTGTACACGAGCTGACGTGGGAAGAGATCAAGACCATGCTGGACAACGCTGCGCAGATCAAGCCGCGGCGCCAGATGAGCGTTCAGTTCTCCGGCGGCGAGCCCACGCTGTCGCCCTACTTCCTGGATGCCGTCGCTTACTCCCGCAAGGTTGGTTACAACTCCGTCCAGGCCGCCAGCAATGGCATTGAGTTTGCCAAGTCGAAGGAGCTTTGCCGCGCCGCAGCCGAAGCCGGTCTGCGCTACGTCTATCTCCAGTTTGACGGCATCGGCAACGCAGCCAACTCGCACCGCAAGGTCGGCAACCTGTTTGACGTGAAGATGCAGGCCATCCACAACCTGCACGAAGCTGGCGTCGACATCGTTCCCGTCACGACCATCATCAACGGCATCAACAACGAGCAGGTCGGCCGCATCATTCAATTCGCGCTCGACAATCCCAAGACCATCAGCTTCCTCTCCTTCCAGCCCGTATCCTTTACCGGACGCGACGAGGACATCACCGACGAACGCCGCCTGGCGCAGCGCTACACGCTCAGCCACATGGCGCACGACGTGAAGAACCAGACCGGACTCGGCGAGCCGACCCGCGACTGGTTCCCCATCAGCTTTATGAGCACCTTCTCCGACTTCGGCGATCTGATGCACGGACCGAGCGCGGATTGGGGTCAGCTAAGCTGCGGATGCCACCCGAATTGCGGCATCGGCATGGCGCTGATGATCGACAAGGAAACCAAGGAAGCCGTTCCCGTCACCGCATTCCTGAATGCAGACCGCCTCGCCAAGGACGTCGCCAAGATCAACGACGCAGCCCGCGGCAAGGTTCTCTCCGGCATCGGCATCGCGCTGGCAATGTTGCGCAACTACGATCCCACCAAGGCGCCCACTCACTTCAGCATCATGGACATGTTGAAGAAGTTCGATAAGTGCTTCGGCGTGACCAAGCGCAACTACGGCAGCGTCAAGGGCGACCGCACGATGGAAGACATCAAGTTCCGTCGCGCCGATCGTTGGAACTTCCTCTTCATCGCCGGCATGTGGTTCCAGGATCTCTTCAACTACGACTTCCGCCGCACCGAGCAGTGCATCATTCCCTACGCCACGCAGGAAGGTGAAATCAGCTTCTGCGCATACAACACCGGCGTGGGCTGGCGCAACATTATCGAGAAGATGCACATGACGTCGACCCTCACCAAGTGGTACGAGGAGCACGGCCGTCATGAGATCTTCGCCGGCGGCAAGAAGGTCGGCCTGGCATCGACAGAGAACAACCTGATCCTGAACCAGGCTCACGTCGACGCGGCCGCCAACGATTCGCTGGACAAGCTCGGCATCGCCAAGAATGCCCGCGAAGAGAAGATGCGCTCACGCGAAGACAAGCTGAAGCAGGATGCGGAAAACGCGCAGATGGCCAAGCTCTATCGCGAGCACGTCCTGGGTGAGAAGCCGACTCCTGGACTCGTTTCGCTCAACTCCATCGCGCCTGCACCCAAGCCTGCAGCGAAGACTGAAGAAGTGATGGGCGACTAGTTTTTGCCGTCACTGGCAATATCAGAGGCTACCTTCGGGTAGCCTCTTCTTTTTGCGATAGCGCTTTTCCCGTCACGCATCCAAACTAGAAGCATGCTGAGACGAACAGTTGTCTTGCTGATTGCCCTTGCGGCCTTCATCAATCTGACCGGTTGCCACCTCTACCCTGAAAAGCGTCCCCCCACGCTGGACTCGACCACCAGCGCAGAACAATTCGAGCGCCTCTATTGGAAGGCCGTCACCAGCGACGACTGGAAGCAGGTAGCCGCGTTGCAGGCGCCCAATGTTCTCTTCACCACCCGCAACGGCGACCACGTCACCGGCGAGCAGTGGGTCGAGTGGTTAAAGCAAGCTCCGCCAGCCGAATACATGATCGGTGCCGTGCAGTTGCGTCCCCAGGGTGCAGATAGAGTGGTGAGCTACGATGCATCCCTGACGCAGCAAAATTCGCACACCCCAATCGACCTCGCCGTGGTCAGCGTGTGGCAACAGGTGGGCAACAATCTCATCATGGTCGCTCACAGCGAGACTCCGCGAACAGCCACGCCCAAATAGCAACCCTCAACGGCTCTGCGACTTCATCATCGTGAGCAGCATTCGTCGCCCGCGCGAGCGTATCGCGGGAATCCCGCTCTCGCAGCACAACTCCAGCATCCCCATCGCCTCTGCGCGCAGCCCTGGCTCACCGCATGCGATGGTCGCGAATGCTTCAATCGCAATCGCGCGGATCGCGATCTGCTCTTCCTCCAGCATGCCCCGCAGCATGTCAGCAAGCTTCATGCGCTGCGGGCGATTCCACGCCGTGTAAGCCGCAGCCAGCGTGGTATATCCGCGCGCCTGCCACTGCTCCAGCGGACACTCCATCGCCAAATCAACCAGCAGGTCCGCGTAGTGATGCAGCGCTTCCGGCTCGCGCACGGCCACGGTCCGCGCAACATCTGCGCTGGCCCGTCGCGTGTAGGCGTCATCGGAGCACATGCCCTCCACCAGCTCACGCGCAGCCATGCGCCGTGGACGCGGCTGCGAAAGAAACTCAGCCGCTGCTGCCAGCGCATCGGTCTTCGTCCAGCGCCGCCGTGTCAACCTGCGCGAAGCTGCCACCCGTCCATCCTCTCGCGGGAAAGTATAGTCCCGCGCGGCGTCGAGGCAGTGCCGCTTTCATCCGTTAGAATCGCGCCATGGCTGTAAAGAAAATCTCCCCGGCCGGTGCGCGAAAATTCCGGGAGCGCCTGCTGGGCTGGTTCGCCGCAAATCGCCGCGACCTGCCCTGGCGCCGCACCCAGGACCCCTACCGCATCTGGCTCTCTGAGATCATGCTGCAGCAAACGCGCGTCGCTGCGGTCCTTGAACACTATGCGGAGTTTCTGCGCCGCTTCCCCACCGTCAACGCGCTGGCCGCCGCGCCTCAGGCAGACGTGCTGGCAGCCTGGAGTGGCCTTGGCTACTATCGCCGTGCGCGCATGCTCCATCGCGGCGCACAGGCCGTCGTCACCGATCATCAGGCGCACCTGCCTCGCACTGCGGCTGAACTGCTCACGCTTCCCGGCATTGGCGCATACACCTCCGCCGCAATTGCCAGCATCGCCTTTGGCGAGGCAGTGGCTGCCGTCGACGGCAACGTGGAGAGAGTGGTCGCGCGCATTACCGGGTTGCCGGCCAGCTCCGCTACAGAGATCCGCAGCGTTGCGAATCTGCTGCTCGACCCCGCCAACCCCGGCGACTTCAACCAGGCAATGATGGAGCTGGGCGCGACGGTCTGCCTGCCGCGTAATCCGCTCTGCCTCCAGTGCCCTGTCGCCAGCCAGTGCCTCACGAAGGGAGAGCATCCCGTAGCCCGACGCAAGCCCATGGTCAGACGCGAGGTCGCCTTTGCCCTCGTCATCCAGAGCCGGCCCCCAAAGGGAATCTGCGTGCTGCTGCACCAGCGGCCCGCAGAAGGCACGGTGATGCCGGGCATGTGGGAGCTTCCGGAGATCCCCGTCGCAGATCGCGACACTCGCGCAGCGGAAGTGACCGTGCGCCATGCCATCATGCAGACAAATTATGTTGTGCAGGTTTATGCCATGGATCGCAAGGATCTGCCGAAGCCTGGCCCGCGCCAGCAGCGATGGGCTGTCCCGGAAGACCTGCCGCGCTTGCCGCTCACCGGTCTGGCGCGAAAGATTCTGCGCCGCGTGGGACTCATCCCCGCCTGACATTATTTGCTACAGCGCCCGCTTGCTCTTACTGTAGTTGCTGTAGCCTTCCGCTGAATCACTTGCCAGCTTGAGAAGAATTTTCAGGAGCCAGAATGAACTATCGTTTCAGCCTCGCCATTGTCTCCCTCGCATGCGCACTGCCACTCGCTCATTCGCAGCAGATCTCGGTTCCGGATATTCCCCAGGTTCCGGCTGCGGCCAGAGAAGCGGCAGCGTCTATCGATCCGGAAAAGATTCGCGCGCACGTGCGCTTTCTCTCGGATGATCTGCTGGAAGGTCGTGGCCCCGGGCTGCGCGGTGCTGAAATCGCAGCACAATATATTGCGACGCAGTTCGCGCTCTCCGGCCTCAAGCCCGCAGGCGAGAATGGCACATGGTTCCAAAAGGTACCCCTGTTGGCCGTGCATACCATCGAGGACAAGACCACCTTCGCGTTGGAGCCGAAGAACGGTGCAGCCATCTCCCTCAAGTATGGCGACGACTACGTCACCAAGGACGAGACCGGCGACACCAGCGCGGACATCGACGCGCCGATCGTCTTCGTCGGCTATGGCATCGATGCGCCGGAGTACCAGTGGAACGACTACAAGGGCGTAGATGTGAAAGGCAAAGTCCTGCTCGTCATCGTGAATGAGCCGCCCTCCGACGACGAAAAATTCTTCAAGGCCAAAGCGCTGACCTACTACGGCCGCTGGACTTACAAGTACGAGCAGGCGGCGCGTTTGGGCGCAGTTGGCGTACTCATCATCCATCGCACTGACCTCGCCAGCTACGGCTGGGAAGTGGTGCGCAACTCTCAATCCATCGAGAAATCCTACCTGCAGAATGATCCGCAATCGACGTTGCGCGCCGCAAGCTGGATCCAGCTGGACGTTGCCCGCAAGCTGCTCGGCTCGGTCGGCATCGACGCAGACAAGGCCATCGACGCCGCCGGCAAGCCCGGCTTTAAGGCGATCGAGCTGCCCGTGCGGCTCAAGGCTCACGTGGCCAGCCGGGTGCGCAAGTATGACTCGAACAACGTAATCGCAATGGTTCCCGGAGCCACCGACAAACAGCAGGCAATCTTCTTCACCGCGCACTACGACCACCTCGGCATCGACCCCGATTCCAAGGGAGACAACATCTATAACGGCGCGGCAGATAACGGAACTGGCTGTGGCATCCTGCTGGAGATGGCGCGAGCCGTTGCGCAATCGAAGATTCCGCCGCCCCACGCCATGTACTTCGCCGCGGTCACGGCGGAGGAGCAGGGGCTGCTCGGCTCAGAGTATCTCGGAATGCATCCGCCGGTGCCATCGGGCAAAATCTCGCTCAACCTGAACTACGACATGCTCCTGCCCATCGGCATTCCGCTCGCAGTCGAGGTGGGTGGAGCGGAGCGAACCACCTTCTACCCGGTTGTGCAAAGCACCGCCAAGGCATTTCAGCTTGAGATTGAGCCGGACGACACGCCGGGCGCCGGACACTACTACCGCTCTGACCACTTCAGCATGGCGCGCTTCGGAGTGCCCGCGTTCTCCGTTGACCAGGGCACGCTCTTCCAGGGCCACGACCCTGAATGGGGCAAGCAGCAGAACAAGGACTACGTCGACAAGCATTACCACCAGCCTTCCGATGAGTATCGCCCAGACTGGGATTTCCGCGGCAATGCCAAGCTGGCACAGTTCGGGTTCATACTTGGGTGGCAGGCCTCGGCTCTGCCTACCGTAGTGGGCTGGCTGCCCGGAGATGAGTTCGAAGCGGCCCGCAAAAAGAGCCTGGGCGGCAAATAACAGCGCCCAGAGGAGAACCGGATTTTGCGCTGGCATCTGCAATTTTGCCCTGGGAGAGTGCCTGGCCGCGCTCTTTACAGCCTCTGCTTGTCACTATGGCTGCTTCTGCCGCTGTGCGCCCAACAACAGCCCGCGACCGGCCTGCATCGACGGACGGGGGCTTCCACTGACAACTCCACCGCGCCTGCAACCGTGGTGAAGTCGCCGTCAACACTGCCCCAGGATGCCTCCGGGGATTACCTGCTGAGCAGCGAACCTGGCGATGTAATCCAGATCAGTCTGCAGCGCAAGGAACTCGACGGCTACGTCTCCACCAAGGGAGAACTAGAGAGCGACCGGGATGCTCCCCTCACGCTGTTCTTTTCCCGCACCATGCTCGATGGGTCGCGGCTCAGCTTCGATACCTATCAAATCCACGGAATCTGGTTTTCATTTGAAGGCACCATTGTCCGCGGCTACGGCACTTCAAAGAATGACGAGGGATATTACCTGCTCCAGGGTACGCTGACTAAGCACAACACCGCCGAAAAGCTGTCGGAACCGCGCAAGGTCAACCTCAGGAGTGGCCGACAGGGCTGAGAATGCAGGGAATTTCGTTGGCAATTCCTGCAGACAATCTCCTCCCTGCCGCATCCAACTTCCCGAGGCATCTGTAGAAATAATTCTGAAAAGGGGTACGGAATGGATCGCACAGCAAACGCAGTCTGGCACGGCGGCTTGAAAGACGGTAAGGGAGCAATCTCTTCCCAGAGCGGCGTATTGAAGGAAACGCAATATTCTTTCGGAACTCGTTTTGAAAACGGTGTCGGCACCAATCCTGAGGAGTTGATCGCGGCGGCCCATGCCGGTTGCTTCACCATGGCTCTCAGCGCACAGTTAGGCGCTGCCAACCTGACGCCGGAATCGCTGGAAACGACTGCGACCGTAACCCTGGCCAAAGGGGATGCGGGTTTTTCGATCACCAAGATCGCCCTGGTAACCAAGGCGAAGGTTCCTGGAGCCGACGCTGCAGCCTTTGACAAGGCCGCGCAGGAAGCCAAAAGCGGCTGTCCCATCTCGAAACTCTTTAAGGGCAACGCGGAAATCACCCTCGACGCAAAGCTCGTTTAAGGCACTCAAAAACGACACCTTTCGAGGCGTTTTCAGCACTAAAAAGGCCTGTTTTGGTGACCAAAACAGGCCTTTAAAACGCTCCAAAATCCCACTTTTGCGGCTAGCTATGCGCGATGATGTACGCGCGAATCTCCTGGTTAATCCGCGCCGACTGCTGCACACCCTGCTCCAATAACTTGATCCACTGGCGACTCTCCTCCGGGATCTCCGAAGTGCTGAGCAGGTAGCTCGACTGGATAATGATCTCCAGCCCGTTGCTAAGATCATGCACAAGCCGCCGGATCTCCTTCGCTAACTCACCTGGAATCAACGACTCATCGACGGGAGCGGAGCCAGGTTGCGCCTCCCGCGGCTGGTCAGGGAGTCCTTGGCCCGGTACCTCGCTGTTGTCCTTCGTCGTCATAGTTCCTGATCATCCTTCGTGTACAGCAATATTACTTCCTTTTGAGATGAAGATTGTCGCCGCGACAGGCGTATCCCCTGCCGCGTGAATCGCTGGGATCCGTGGTGACTGCGTTAAGTTTGACACAAGGGGCCGACTCAGAGAGACTAGAGATTCGTGCCCAACCAGCGAAACTCCTGTGGGTGGGTGTAGTGCCGAAGTGGCGGAATTGGCAGACGCGCGTGGTTCAGGTCCACGTACTCGCAAGGGTGTGGGGGTTCGAGTCCCTTCTTCGGCACCAACGAATTCTGATAACCCCTCTAAAACTGGTAAATCCAACTCCTGCTTAGGCTTGAGCTGTCTGCGCTATGCTTTTCTTGGTGGGTGGATCTTTGCTTATTTCGGTCCGAACTCGTGTTGCGCAGTTCCTCCTGAAGCGGGAAGTCTTGCTACTCTTTCTGCTCGTCGCGGCTGCCTTCCTTGTTCGCGTCTGGGGGATTTCCAAGGACCACTTCTGGGATGAGATGGTCTACCTGCAGAACGCCCAGGTCATTTGTTGCGGCAAAATCAACTACTCCGAACTGGACTTTCGCCCTCCCCTGATCTCGTTGATATTCGCCGGTGTGTTCCTGCTCTGGCACCACATCTATGCGGCCTGTATCGTCACGGCGTTTCTCAACGCACTTGGACCGCTTTTCCTTTATCTTGCCGGGAGTCTGTCGGTGGGCCGCTTGCCGGCTACGATTGCTGCTCTGTTGCTGGCGTTCTCACCATTTTTCGTGGGCGTCTTTCCTGATGGATTTGCAAGCGATGCTACGGGTAATAGCCTGCTGACGGATTCACCGGCCCTCACCCTGGTACTGCTCGCATTCTGGCTTCTGCTTCGGGCGCTGGAGCGCGAGAGCGCCCCTCGCTTTGCCTGGGCTGGACTCGTCCTGGCACTGTCAATCCTCATGCGTTTTGGCACGCTTCCGAGTGTCGGCATGCTCTTTTTGCTGCCCCTTGCCGCTAAACGACGTTGGAAGGCGCTAATGTCCTGCGGCGCTGGGTTCCTTGTTGGAATGGTCCCCTATTTAGTCTGGTCGCGGGTGAACTATGGAGCTTTCTTTTCCACCTTGCACGACGGCTGGACTCACGTAGAGGGCACGGCGGAATCGATCTTCTTTTACCTGCACAATTCCGCCGTCATCTTTACGCCGGTTGCCATCTTTGGGCTGTTTTTGGCCGCAACATCATTGCTCTGGCGGCGCTTTGGTGCTCCCCAATTGCCCTTCGCAGTCCCGGACACCCTCTCTCCGCGTCTCATACAGACTTTTCTTTGGCTGTGGCTTTCGGTGGAACTCGTCTTCTTCAGCGCCATGCCACACAAGGAACCGCGCTACATCCTGCCGCTTGCCCCTCCGTTTCTCCTGCTCGCCGGCTCCGGTCTGGCGCTCCTGTGCACCTTGCCTGGCAAACGACTACGGCCGGTGGGAGCGCTCCTTGTCGCTGCTGCGCTTGTCTTCACGTTCTTGCCTATCCGCGAGCGCTTCAGCGGCCCCTTTGTTAATCACGGCACTCCGGAGGAAGCAGTCGCATCGCAGTTTCTTCAGACCACTCTTCCCCCAGAGACCGTCCTTTACATGAGTTTTAACTATCCCGCCTTTGCCTTTTACACCAGTCATCGGATCCACGAACTTTCCGCCGTCGGTCCTGCCCTTTACAACGACATCGAGCAGATTCCTCCCGGAGAAGTTCTCATCGTCTATCGCAAGACTGACGAAGTGTGGGAGCCTGATTTCGACTGGGTGAGTGCGAATCCGAAATTCCAGCGCATACGGGATTTCCCAACGTTTGCGATATTCCGCCGCCTGGGTGAGGCCCAGCAATCGACGCCTCAGAGGCGTGCGGGGAAAATCAGAACCGCATCGTGATTCCGTTTTCGCCAAGGATCGTGAAGACGGACCAGAGATGAGTCAGCTTGAGAAGGTCCTGAATCCGCTTGCCAAGGTTAACGAGTTCCAGATCCGAGCCGGCCGACTTCGCTGAAACGTACAGCCGCACCAGGGCACCGAGGCCAGCGCTATCCATGTAGGCCAGGTCAGTCAAATCAAGCACGATGCGTGTTGTGCCCGGAATCAACTGGCTGACCTTGGCATAGAAGGTGTCGTTCACCCCCGCCACTAATTTGCCGTGGCAGTGCACAAGGGTGACGCTTCCTTTGCATTCAACTTTGAGCGTAAGTGCACTGGCTGCTGCCTTTTCGGTCATCCGGCCTCCCTGGTGCAAACTTCTCGAACCCTGAAGTCAGGTATCGACGGATTCTTTCACACCCGGAAGGGTTCTGGCAGCGGTGCCCTAGGAAGTGGCCAACCCGCCCAGGAAATGGCCCAGAGCTCGCTACCGTTCCCACGGCCTCGAAAAGATATACTGGTGGTTCCATCTCTAACGGGGATTTCGATGGCAACTACGCTCGACAACATCCTTGCAGCGACGCGGCGCACCGTAAATGAGCGCAGGCACAGCGTTCCACGGCTTACGCTGGAACGCGTTGCCCAGGCCCATGAGCCGCGGGGTTTTGCGGCTGCACTGCGAGCGAAAGCTGCCAGCGGGCCTGCCATCATCGCCGAGTTGAAGAAAGCGTCGCCCTCCAAGGGATTGATCCGCAAGGATTTCGCCGTCCTCGATCTGGCGCGGGAGTTGGAGGCCGCAGGCGCCTCGGCGCTTTCAGTGCTGACTGAGGAGAAATATTTTCTTGGCAGCATGGCTCATCTTGCCGCTGCATCGGCCGCAGTCCGGATCCCGTGCCTGCGCAAGGATTTCATGATCGACGAGTGGCAGTTGGTGGAGGCTCGGGCATATTCGGCGGACGCAATTCTATTGATCGCGGCGGCTCTCTCCGATGCGGATCTGCAGGCGCTGGCCAAGGCCGCGCATGGGCTGAAGCTGGACATTCTGTGCGAGGTTCACACGGCCGATGAACTGGATCGCGTGCTCGATCTCGGACTCGGCTGCGAGATGATCGGCGTCAACAATCGCGACCTGCACAGCTTTGCGACTACGTCTGGAAACTGCCATCGCCCTCGCGGCCAAACTGCCGTCGGAAGCCGTGCGCGTGGCGGAGAGCGGAATACGTACGGCGGAAGATATCCAGCGCCTGCGAGGGGCGGGATATCATGCGTTTCTCGTCGGTGAGTCGCTCATGCGGCAGCCGAGGCCGGGCGTGGCGCTGCGAGGAGTTGCTCAACGGAGCCGCGCACGCTCCCGTGGATCGAGCCTGATTATGTGGATCAAGATTTGCGGCAACACGACGCTCGAAGATGCCCAGTTTGCGGCAAGCTGTGGAGCCGATGCGGTGGGTTTCGTCTTTGCACCGAGCCCGCGCAGAGTGACCGCCGAGACCGCAGCGCGCATCATCGCTCATCTGCCGACGACGATTGAAAAGTACGGAGTTTTTGTGGATGCCGAGTTTGATGAGATCGTGGCAGCAGTGAACGAGTGCGGCCTGACCGGGGTGCAGTTGCACTCTGACTCGGACCTTGCCTCTCGGCTGCGAGATTATTTTTCGGAGAGAACAGGTATCCCGGCGCTGAAGATTCTCCGCGTGGTGCATTACAGTGCGCAGTTCGAAGCAAAGCTTGAGGATCTGCGCCAGGATCGCGCCATCGATGCGGTGCTGGTGGACACGAAAGCGGCAAATGCCGTTGGCGGGACAGGCGTGAGTTTCGACTGGCAGGGTGCTCGTCGCAGCTTCTTTAGCGTCGCGCCGCATCTGCGCCTGATTGCGGCTGGTGGCTTGAGACCGGAGAATGTGGCTGAAGCGATCTCGACTCTGCAGCCATGGGGCGTGGACGTGGCGAGCGGTGTGGAAGCCTCACCAGGCCGCAAAGATGCGGCTCGCTTAAAGCAATTTATTTGCAGGCACGGACGGCAGCGGCTGAACTTTTAAAGCCCGCGGAAGCATAGACGAAATCAGGGGAGACGATGTCTACTCCAGCGACAGATACAAACGTAACAGTGGCGGATACGAATAGACCGGGACGCTTCGGAGCCTATGGCGGACGCTATGTTCCGGAGACGCTGATGGCGGCGCTCGAAGAGCTCGAATCCGCATACGCGGCGGCGCAGGCCGACCCGACATTCCATGCTCGAGCTGAATTCGCTGCTGACCAACTATGCGGGCCGTCCTACGCCTCTCTACTTCGCCAAGCGGCTGACGGAGGATCTCGGCGGAGCGAAGATTTATCTCAAGCGCGAAGACCTGCTGCATACGGGCGCGCACAAGATCAACAACTGCCTCGGCCAGGGACTGCTGGCGAGACGGATGGGCAAGCATCGCATCATTGCCGAGACCGGCGCCGGCCAGCACGGTGTAGCGACCGCCACCGTGTGCGCGCTCTTCGGCATCGAGTGCGTCGTCTACATGGGCGAAGAGGATATGCACCGCCAGGAGTTAAACGTCTATCGTATGCGTCTGCTGGGCGCGGAGGTGCGCGGCGTCAGCTCGGGCTCGAAGACGCTGAAGGACGCCATCAATGAGGCCATGCGCGACTGGGTCACGAACGTTCGCTCCACGCACTACCTGCTCGGCAGCGTGCTCGGTGCGCATCCCTACCCGACGATGGTGCGAGACTTCCACAAAGTGACGGGCGAAGAATTGAAGCGCCAGATCCTGGAAAAAGAAGGTAAGCTGCCAACCGCAATCGTCGCCTGCGTAGGCGGCGGATCTAACTCGATCGGCGCGTTCTATGAATTTATTCCGGAGAAGAATGTGCGCCTGATCGGCGTGGAAGCCGGTGGACGTGGCAAGGCTCTGGGCGAACACGCGGCACGATTTGAAGGTGGATCGCCGGGCGTGTCTGCAGGGAACCTACTCCTATGTTCTGCAGGACGACGCGGGCCAGGTTTCGCTGACGCACTCCGTCTCCGCAGGACTCGACTACGCATCGATTGGCCCGGAGCATGCGGCTCTGCATGATTCCGGCCGCGCTGAATATGTATCGGCATCCGATGCTGCGGCGCTCGATGCCTGCGTTCGACTGGCGCGCACTGAGGGCATTCTGCCTGCGCTTGAGAGCGCGCACGCCGTCGCGGAGGCCATCCGGATTGCGCCAAAGTTTTCTCCGCATGACATACTTGTAGTCAACCTTTCCGGACGCGGCGACAAGGATATGGGGATTCTCGCCCGCGAGTTGAAGTTGCAAGGAGCCTGAGCACCACATGCCGATTCGTTTCGCAAATAAGCCGGGCCTGGTCGTCTACCTGACGGCGGGCGATCCTGACCTGGCAACCACCCGCGAGATCGCGCTGGCCGCGATTGATGCTGGTGCGGACGTGTTGGAGCTGGGTGTTCCCTTCAGCGATCCGCTGGCAGACGGCCCGGTGATCCAGCGTGCCAGCGAGCGCGCAGTGGCTGGAGGCACGCGGCTGGTCGACGTTCTTGCGTTGGCGAAGGGATCTGCGCGCGGCGCGCCCCGCGGTCGGGCCTGGTGATTTTTTCTTACTACAATCCCGTGCTTCGATTTGGACTTGAACGCTTTTGCACTGCAGCAGCCGACGCCGGCGTGGACGGCGTGCTGGTGACAGACATGATTGTTGAAGAGGCGGGTGAATATCTTGAGCACCTGCATCGCGCGGGACTTGCACCGATTTTTCTCGCCGCGCCGACAAGTCCGGAGCAAGCGTCTGAAGGCGATCGCCGAAGCGTCGCAGGGATTCGTGTACGCCATCTCCCGCACCGGGATTACGGGCACGCAGCAGGCTCTCGCTACAGATGCAGAGGCGCTGGTGAATCGGCTTCGGAAATATACTTCGCTGCCGATTGCTCTTGGTTTTGGGGTTTCAAACGCAGAGCACGTTGCGGCTCTCGGCCAGTTTGCTGACGCGGCGGTTGTGGGCAGCGCGATCGTGGCGACCATTGAAAATTCTTCGCCAGCGGAGGCTCCCGCGGCTGTCGCTCGATTTATCAAGGGTCTGCGCCAGGGCGACCCGGTGCCGGCCCGTTAACTCCCACTCTACTTTTGCGGCATCCGTGCCGTATCATACGATTTCAACTCTTCAAAGATGCAGAGAACTCCTGCGCGGGCCCGTTTCAGCTCGAGGAGTGCGCTTCATCCTTTCGCGAGGGAAGACATGGGCGATATAGAAGACTTCCGGGAAAAGATCGATGAGCTGGATCGACAGCTCGTCCGCTTGATCAGTGAGCGGGCGCGCGCAGCACAAAAGATCGGCGAGCTTAAGCGCGCTACTTCCCTGCCGGTCTATGAGCCGAACCGCGAACGCGTGATCTACGAGAATGTGCGCCAGGCGAACCACGGGCCGCTGCCCGATATCGAAATGGTGCACATCTACGAGCGGATCATCGACGTGATGCGATCTTTGCAGAAGAACGAGTTGGCATCTCAGAAAGCCGCTGATACACCAGCGCCGGACAGCGCGAGCGAATCGCGCAAGACAGGAAACCAGAAATGATCGTAGCTATGCAGCATAAGGCCACCGAAGAGCAGATCGACAATGTGATTGAGCGATTGGTGGAGCTCGGGTTTAACGTTCACCGCACAACGGGAGCCGTGCAGACCATCCTTGCGGGCGTGGGCACTCCAGCCTCCTTCGATCTCGCAGACTTCGAAGTGATGGAGGGCGTTGCCGAGGCGCATCGCATCTCCTCTCCATATAAATTGGCAGGGCGTGATTTTCGTCCGGAGGGCACCGTCATCCGCTTCGCCAACGGCATCACCATCGGTGGCACGAATGTTGTGCTCATGGCCGGGCCGTGCTCGGTGGAGTCGCGCGAGCAGATCTTCAAGAGCGCAGAGCAGGTGAAGGCCGCAGGCGCGCAGTTTCTTCGTGGCGGAGCCTTCAAGCCGCGCAGCTCGCCCTATTCCTTCCAAGGTATGGGGCTGGATGGATTGAAGCTGTTGCGCGAGGCGGGAGATAAATTCGATCTTCTGGTAACAACGGAAGTGATGGAGATCGGGCAGATAGAAATGATGCTGCCGTACATCGACGTCTTCCAGGTGGGCGCGCGCAACATGCAGAATTTTAATCTACTGCGCGAACTGGGACTGGTGCGCAAGCCGGTGCTGTTGAAGCGCGGCATTGCGGCCACAATCGAAGAGCTGCTGCTCTCGGCGGAGTACATTCTTGCGGGCGGCAACTACGACGTGATGCTGTGCGAGCGCGGCATTCGCACGTTTGAAACGTATACCCGCAACACGATGGATATCTCTGCCATTCCCGTGGTGCAAAAGCTCTCGCATCTCCCCATGATTGCTGATCCTTCGCACGGCACTGGCCGCCGCGACAAGGTGGCTCCCATGGCGCGCGCGGCGGTTGCGGCAGGCTGCGATGGACTGATTATTGAAGTCCATCCCAACCCGGACAAGGCCATGTCAGACGGCGCGCAATCGCTCTTCCCGGAACAATTCAGCAAGCTTGTTCAGGAATTGCGTATCATTGCTCCCGCGGTGGGAAGGACCATTGGCTGATGGCCATTGAGCGGATCGCGATTCTCGGCACGGGCCTGCTGGGTACGTCAGTAGGCCTGGCTTTGCGCGCCCAGGGATTCAAGGGAAGCATCGCCGCATGGGATAGAGATCCGAAGCAGTTACAAATTGCGCTCGATCGCGCCGCGATTGACACCGCTGCGGGCGATGCGCCCTCTGCGGTGAAGAACGCAGACCTGGTCGTGCTGAGCGGACCCGTCTTCGCCATTGTCGGATGGATGGAGCAGCTCGCGTCCCTGCTGAAGCCGCATCAACTGATCACGGATGTCGGCAGCACCAAGCGCAAGATCACCTCCTGCGCAGAGCGCTGGTACAACCAGCCCGGCCATGCGGGCTTTCTGCCCGGACATCCCATGGCGGGCAAAGAAGTAAGCGGCGCAGCCAATGGCGAGGCTACGCTTTTCGAGAATGCGGTGTGGCTGTTTACGCCATGCGATCGCGACGCGATGGATCCGCGCGCGGCGGCACTCGCGGTAGAGTGGCGGGAATGGATTGGCCGCTTCGGATCGCGAATCATGGATCTGGATGCCACTCGACACGACGAGTTGTGCGCATGGGTCAGCCACCTTCCGCAGATGGTCTCGACTGCATTGACCGCGTTGCTTGAAGACAAGTTCGGCGGCGCAGAGGACATGCGCGCCATTGGTGGCCGTGCTTTGCGCGAGATGACGCGCCTGGGTTGCAGCCCCTTCTCCATGTGGCGCGACATCGCCCACTCCAACGCCGATGAGATTGCGGCGGCGCTGTTGGCATTGGAGCAGCGGCTCACGCATCTGCGCGAACATCTCAAGACTCCCGAACTCCGCGAAGAATTCGAACGAGCAAACCAGTTTCGCTTGTGTCGCCCCGACGCGCCATCGCCGCTTGCTGCGGCCTCATCTCCCGAAGAGAAACAGCCAGGCAGCGCCGATCCCGAGCGTCACTAGCGTCACCGGCACACCCACGCGAAGATAGTTCCAGAAGCTCACACGCGTCTCGTGGCGCGCACTCTCGACAACGATAATGTTGGCAACCGAACCGGTGATTGTGAGGTTGCCGGCCAGCGTGCTCGCCATCGCCAGCAGTATCCAGTCGTGGTGCGTGGCGCCGTGGTACAGGACGACGGGCCTCAGCAACAGCACTGCGGGAACGTTGCTCACAAGATTCGAGAGCAGCGCGACCACCCCGGTAAAGATCGCCGGGTTGCGCAGGTTCAGATGCTCTGAGACTAAGAGCAGTTTGTCATTCAGCCCCACAGCCTCTCCGCCAGCCAACACCACAAACAGACCCGCGAAGAACACAAGCAAAGAAAGATCGACATCGTGCATGAGGACGCGCGCATTGGTGTGGCGGCTGATCATCAGCAGGCAAACTCCGACGGTCGCGCTTAGGGCCGGGTTCACTCCCAGCAAAAACGCGATCGACACAAACAGAACGATGAGCAGCGGCCACACCATTCGACGGAAGCGTGGCTCCGGCTTGTGAGTTGCATCGTCGGGCTCAGGAGGCGTCGCAACTTCGGTATCAAGCTCCTTGCGAAAAATCCAGCTGAGGATCGCGTAATCTGCAACAAGCCCCAGC
Source organism: uncultured Acidobacteriaceae bacterium (assembly GCA_963849505.1). Lineage (GTDB taxonomy): Bacteria > Acidobacteriota > Terriglobia > Terriglobales > Acidobacteriaceae > JANXZS01. Next base: position 729,803 of record CAWKHY010000009.1, read on the forward strand.
ACGGCCACTGGCCCCAGCTTCAGCAGAAATTCAAGATAGGAAATATGCGAGATGGTGGCGATGAGAATGTTCTGCGGATTCCCGGTAATGGTAGCTACGCTGCCAATGTTTGACGCAGTTGCCAGTGCCAGCAGATACGGCAGCGATGCTCGCCGCATGCGCCGGGCAAGATGCAGCACCAGCGGCGTAAGTATGACGCAGACCACGTCGTTGATCAGCAGCGCGGAAAGCACTCCGCTCGTCACAATCACCGCCGGCAGCAGGTGCCGCGGTTCCAGGTGGTTCAGTGTGTGATCCATCAGCCACGCGAAGAATCCGGCCTCGTCCAGCCCGGCCGCCAACAGCATCATGCCCAACAGCAGCAGGATTGTGGAGAAATCGATCGCAGCTAACGCCTGCCCCGGCGTCAACACTCCCAGAATCACCATCAGCGTACCGCCCAGGATAGCCATCGCGGTGCGATCGATGCGCGTGCCGGGAATGTGTCCGAAGGCGAAGACCAGGTAGCTGGCTGCAAAAACGATGGCGCCGGCAACCGCGACGGAATGGGGAGAGAGGCTTGCGAGCATTGTTACGTTGGATGCGGGGTCCATTTAACTGTAGCGAAATCAAACCTCTGGCGACATGCTAAATCGATGCTCGAGCTCGATCGGGTTTATAACTATCCTCAGCAGTCGCACACAAAGTTCTGCAGTCCGCATTCGGCGCAGAGGTGAACATGACGGAGCTAACCCGGACCGGTGTCTCAATTGAAGAGGATCTCTTGCAGAAGTTCGACCAGCTGATCGCGCGGCGCGGCTACAAGAACCGCTCCGAAGCAATCCGCGACCTGATCCGCGAGAGCCTGGTGACGGACGCGGTGAATGAGAACAAGACAGTGGTGGCGACGCTCTCAATGGTCTACGATCATCACCTGCCGAACCTTGGCCAGAAGCTGACCGAGATGCAGCATCATTCGCATGGTGCGGTGCTGGCGGCCACGCACGTTCACCTGGACGAAGTGAATTGCCTCGAAGTGATCATCATGAAAGGCAGCAGCAAGGAGATCCGCACTCTCGCCGATCACATGTTGAGCCTGCGCGGCGTAAAGAACGGCAAGTTGGTAATGACCACTACCGCAGAGGAAGCTCCGCACGACCACGGAACCTCTCACACCCATACTCTTAGGAATCGGCAGGCCCCGGCGTGAAGTTCCCGGAGGATTCCGGAGGCATTTTCGGTATTATTTCCAAATAACAACGTATTGTGAATCTTGTCGTCCAAGTGACATTGTTGCTGCCGGGATACCGTTAGTTGGCAGTAAGCATCCATATCGACAGCTGATGGGATAGGCTCGTGCTGCCCGGGAGTTTAAGTGACTCGTAGTAAGAGAATTAGCAGGCGTTTGCGATTTCTTTCGAGCCTGGCGGGCTCATCCGCCCTCCAGCGCATGGAGGGAGTCAGCACCCCACCGGTGATGGTGGAGAGAAATCAGCTTGGAGTGACTTTTATCGGGCACTCCTCGTTTCTGCTTCAGATGGGCGGGCAGAATCTGCTGGTGGACCCCGTCTTTGCCCAGTGGCTGGTGGTGTTACGGCGCCTTCGCCGCCCCGGGGTAAGCATTGATCAGCTGCCTGCGATTGACGCCGTTTTGCTCTCGCATGCGCACATGGACCACCTGAATCGCCCCTCATTGATGCGTATTGTGCGGCATTCGCGCCTGCTGCGCGGTCGCGCACCGGTGGCAATTGTTCCTTGGGGAGTCAGCGACCTGGTTCGCGACCTGGGATTTGAGCGCGTCATCCGCATGGAATGGTGGCAGACCCATGCGCTTGGAAACATGGAAGTTACCATGACTCCCGCTGCCCACTGGGGAGCGCGCTTCTACCGTGATACGCACCGTGGATATGGCGGCTACGTGGTCCGCTCGGGCCAGCACTCGCTGTATCACTCGGGCGATACCGGGTATTTCGAAGGATTTGCGCAGATCGGCAAGCGTCTGGCTCCGCAGTTGGCGCTGCTTCCGATTGGGGCCTCTAACCCGAATAGTTTCCGCAACATCCATGCCAGCCCTGAGGATGCGCTGCAGGCCTTTGTTGACCTTGGATCGCGCTGGATGGTTCCAATGCACTACGGCACGTTCAGGCTCACCGGGGAGCCTGCTGAAGAGCCGCTGCAGAGGCTGTTGACTGCTGCTGATAAGGCTGGTTTGTCCAGCCAGATTCGTGTGCTGGAAGAGGGCGAAACGAGAGCTTTTTGACGTCTTTTTCGCTCGTAAATGACCACACTTAACGCCGCCAGGAAGAGTCACTCTGAGCGGCGAAAATGCCGGATTCGCCGCGGAAATTGACGACAGCCGACTGGATTACTATCGATCAAAATCGCCTTGGCCTCGTCCCGCGAGCATGACCTAAGTGCCGTCAAATGAGGATTGCACTGGAAACGGTGCAGCATTTCGAGCCTACGCGCCGGGCGTTGCGGCCATACAACTTCGGTGGGATGCGCTGCGAACAAATGTAAGGGTGGCGAGTGGGATTCGGAGTTACCTGCTTCGGACTATTCTCGGCACATGATGACTCTGAGAACTACCTCCTCCCTCCTAGTCCTTTGCGCCACTGTGGCGCTTGTGTCGTCAGGCCCGCGTAGCTACGCTGCAGGCGACAGTACGACGATCTACACAACCGAACAATCAGAGAAATCTCAGCCGAAGGAAGCAAAGGCGGCGAAGCCGGCGGGCGCCAATAGCTTTGTGGCCACGACAGGAACCGTGAAGGAGGCTCCGCAGGCCGCCCCTGCGCCGCTCTTCTCGGTCAGCCTTGAGCCGAAGGGCAGGGCGACGGTATCGCAGAGCTACACCGGTCCGGAGATCGTCACCTATTTCGCCACCTGGAAGCAGACGGGCGGCAGCGTAGTGCTGACCTTCAGCGCCGATGACGCCAAGCACCCGATCACCTTCTCGCGCTCTGGCGGGCGGCTGACGGCGACTGGATGGAACGCCTCCGACTGGGGCGGCAAGCCAGCGCCCCAGATGCACAAGGACGATTCAGATCCGCAGACGGCGGTTTCATCGTCGGGGCATCACTTCTCGTTCCACCTGTAGAAACGAGCTGATCGCGCAGAGCAAAAGGCCCATCTTTCATGCGAAAGATGGGCCTTTTGTGCGTTTGAAGGGTCCTAAGCAACTACATATTCGTGTGGCCGTGGCGCATTTCCTCGTTGAATTGGGGCTTGGTGATGGCGAGGGCCGCGTCCATCTTGGCGTGGTACTCGGCGGCGCGCTCCATTAGCGTTGGCGTAGCCGCAGCAAAATCGCCTTCCGGAGTGAGCTGCATCGAGCCTGCCCGGGCAGCGTCTGCTGCCATTTTGGTCAGCTCCTCTGGCGTGGTGTTCAAATATTGTGCGTCGCGAGGATCGGCGATCCAAACCGGCTGTCCACCGCCCAGCACACCTGAGAGCCAGTAGACCTTCATCGCAAGGAAATCGCGGCGGGCCTGGTCGTCGGTCTCGGTGAAGAAGAACTTCTTTTGCCAGCGGCTGTAGTAGCGGGTGGTGACGGGAACCGGCTGGCGATTGCCGCTCTTGACCAGCTCGAGCTGTCCCTGGTCAAAGGTCTTGCGCACGGCGTTGTAGATGAAGGTTTCCGCGTACGGCTGCTCAGGGGCGGGGACGATTTCGGCAAAGGTGACGGTCATGCTGGCCGAGACCTTGGCGTGAAGCTGGCTGGCGGCACCGTCTTCGAGGTGAACGACGCCGTGCACGATGTGGGTATCCGAGCCGGAAGTGGAGAGATGGAAGGGCCAGCGAAACTCTGAGAAGCTGAGCGGCAATCCGGCAAGCGTGACGTAGGCGTCGGGCCGGGGATTGCGCAGGCGCTTGGCAGCCTCGACGAGGTGCTCGGTCATAGCCGGCAGCAGCTCGGGCTTATTGAAGTCGAAGGCGTCGCTCAGTTCCAGTTCCAGAGTGTGGTCCTGGGTCGCATTCGGCGTGAGGGCGAGCCGGAAGCGGGCGGTGGGCTTGTTGTTGAAATCCGTGCCGGCTTCGGCGGAAAGCATCGTCAGGCCGGCTTCACGAGAGGCCTTGTCGACGGCCGATGTCAGAACTGTCTTGATATTTTCAGTCATAAGTTTTGGGGATACTGCCATTCAATTCTAAATGCCGTAACCGGAGTATGGGCGGAAGGCTCCGAAGTAGCTGAGATTAAACGGCTCTGAATGGCGATTCAGCGTCGCAAATTTGCGCAAGAAAGCGCTGTTTTTGACACCCAAACGCGGGGTTATATCGCTTTTCGCGACAACTCTATACTGACCGGCCGGCAGCAGCGCCTGAGGCCCATGCCCACTGAAAATTGAAGCCTCCCAGATGGCCGGTGACGTCCACCACCTCGCCAATGAAGAAGAGGCCCGGGATGCGGCGGCTTTCCATTGTGCGCGCCGAAAGTTCCGCTGTATCTACACCTCCGGCGGTCACCTCGGCCTTGTCGTAGCCCTCGGTCCCGGCCGGGGTTATGGTCCAGGCGTGCAGGTGGTTCTCGTATTCGGCGAGGGCGTGGTTGGTCCAGCCTTCGGGGGGATCAACTTCCAGCAGCCGATCTGCAAGGCGGGCCGGAAGCGCGGCGCGCAGGGCGCCTCTGGCTGCGGCAACGTCGCGACGAGCGACTACGGGACCGGCGGACTCGAGCAGAGGAGCCATGAGGTGCTTTCCGGGCGCAAGATCCAGAGTGATCGCGGAGCGGCCATCCCAGTACGAGGAGATCTGCAGGATGGCGGGACCACTGAATCCGCGATGCGTGATCAGCATCTTCTCGCGGAAGTGCTGGCGGCCGAAGCTGGCGACGACCTCGGTGGAGACGCCGGATAAGTCACAGAGCGCGGCCTTGTCTTCGCCATGCAAGGTGAAGGGCACCAGCGCCGGACGACATCCGCGGACGGCGATGCCAAATTGGCGGGCGATCTGGTAGCCGAAGTCGGTGGCGCCCATCTTTGGTATCGACAGGCCACCGGTGGCGATGACCAGCGCTTCGGCGCGGAACTCTCCTTTGCTGGATTGCAGGAGAAATCCCGGATCGCGGCGTACTTCCGTGACGCGGGCGTTCAGGATCAGCGTGACTCCGGCGTCGTCACACTCCTTGAGCAGCATGTCGAGGATGTCGGTTGCGGAGCGGTCGCAGAAGAGCTGGCCGAGGGTCTTCTCGTGGAAGGAATGTGGTGCTTCGCTACCAGGTCGATGAAGTCCTGCGGCGTGTAGCGCGCGAGGGCAGACTTGGCGAAATGAGGATTGCCGGATAGAAAGTTCTCGGGCTGACAGTGAATGTTGGTGAAGTTGCAGCGGCCTCCGCCGGAGATGAGGATCTTTTTGCCGGGACGGTCGGCGTGATCGAGGAGTGCCACTCGCTTTCCGCGGCGGCCTGCCTCAATGGCACACATGAGGCCAGCGGCACCGGCTCCGAGGATTACGACGTCGAAGGACTGCGACGCGCTGGACAACTGCCGAACCTGGGTCACGCGTCTCTCCCGTCCAAAGGCCGCCTCATCCATCATTATGCCGTCTTCGCTAAGGGGAAGCGCGCCATAACGAGGAGCGTTAGAACTGATTCAATTTTGAAGAGACGCTAAGAGCCCCATCTGACTTGCAATCGGCTAAGTGCATCTGCAGCCAGTTCCCGCGTTAATTGATCGGCGGGCTTGGCCTTCGCGAGCTTTGCGGCTTGGCCCGCCCACATCTGCATGTAGTCCAGTGAGCCGGCATTTTCTGACGCCACACGCAGAGGCGCAACCAGCGTCGCTGCATGCGGAAATGCCAGAGCGCTTTCGGAGATCGGTCCAGCTTCCTGTAGGTAACGGTTCAGAATGCCCCTGGCGGGGCGCCCACTGAACAGATTCGTTATGGCTGTACTTGTAGCGGTTGCCTGTTCGAGAGCCCGACGATACAGGGGAGACACGTTCGCCTCGGGGCACAAAAGATAAGCTGTGCCCAACTGCACACCGGATGCGCCCAGCGCGAATGCCGCAACAATGCCTCTTGCGTCAGCGATCCCGCCGGCAGCGATCACTGGAATGGAAATCGCGTCTGCAACCTGGGGGAGCAAGGCGACCAGGCCGACCTGAACAGCGACATCGGTCTCAAGAAACATTGCCCGGTGGCCACCTGCCTCGAAACCCTGAACGATGACTGCATCGCACCCGTGATCTTCAAGCCAGAAAGCTTCGTCTACGCTTGTCGCGGAAGACAAGATTTTCACGCCCCGCTTTCTTAGACGATCTACGAGGGCGGAAGCCGGCAGTCCAAAGTGGAAGCTCGCAACCTGGGGTCTTACCTGCTCCACAACTTCACACATCTCTTCGTTGAACGGTAGCCTGAGACGGCTCTCCGTCACCGCTTCGATATCCAAATGCAAACGTTCATAATGCGAACGCAGGAAGTTCTTCCATCTATCCTTGGCGACCTTGTCCGGAACTGCCATGGGGTGGCAGAAGAAGTTGAGGTTGAATGGGCGATCCATCCCTTCACGAAGCGCACGCGTAGCTTCGCGCACGCCGGCCGGGCTGAGGAGTGCGCAAGCGAGTGATCCCAGGGCACCGGTAGCCGAAACGCTTCGCGCCAATGCAACGGAATCCGCGCCCGCCATTGGCGCCTGAATGATCGGAATCTTGAGATTAAGAAGATCAAGCAGACGCTGGTCGGGCCACGATTGCATGGTTTTATTGCCTCGCATAGTTCTCCTCCCGCATGCGTGCAGGCAAAGCTAGGCGGTCGCCATTGCCAGCAATTTGGCGACGGTATTGATATTTCGCGCGGTGGTTGGAGTATCGGTACGCGGAAGTTTGAGTTTGGAGTTTCCCATGCCGTCGGGATAGTGGATGTAGATTTCGCGCTTGGCCGCATGAACTTCTTCGCCGCCCGGCGCCACGATACTGTCTGCGAATCCCGCAGAAACCGCGCCCGATGCGAAAAGCACCGCGACCTTCGCCGGAGGTGCGTCGGGAAAGGGGTTTGCCATCAAGATGGATTCAAGCTCGGCGGCGGTTCGCACAACCACGTCGACTTTCTTACCCATCTTCGCCTCAAGAACTTTCTCCAGTTTTGCCTGGATGGCCTTTTCGCCGAGCCTGCTCTTGAAGACCACGTTCCCGCTTTGGATGTAGGTCCGAACATTCTCGAATCCGATATCGGTACACATGGCGGCAAGATCCTTCATTGGCAGAAGGCCTGTGCCACCCACGTTGACGGCCCGCAACAATGCGATAAAGACTGCCATTGATCTGGTTCCTCTCTGCGTCAGCGCGGATAATCCGGCTTAGGCTGGCTGCGATACGATCGGCAGAACGAGCGTGAATTCCGTACCTGTGGCCTCTCCCGGGGGTGGACTGACCACGCCAATTGTGCCAGCGTGTTTCTGGACGATGCCCTGTGTAACCCAGAGTCCGAGGCCGGTACCGTTCACTCCCTTGGTTGTAAAGAACGGCTCAAAGATCTGCTCGATGCTGTTCGGCGGAACTCCCGATCCGCTGTCTTTGATGGTGATGATGACGTGTCCTGTGCTGTCGCGAACTCCGCGTATCGCCAGCTCGCCCGGGCTCTGCATTGCCTCAATCGCGTTGCGGATCAGGTTGGCAAAGACCTGGCGTAGTTCGCCCGGAAAGGCCTCCACGGAGAGACCGGCTTCCATTGCAATGCTGGTCGAGATGCGTTTTTCCTGGATCTCCCTCTTATAGATTTCGAAGAGGCTTTCGACGATCTCGCGCAGATCTACGCGGACGGGCCGGGTGCTGTCGCGATAGAAAGCCAGCGTCTGGCGGGTGATGTGGGCGACCCGATTGAGTTCTTCCTGTGCCTGGATTGCGAGGAGGCGGGCGCCACCGCTTTCTCGTTCCGTCTCGATGAGGTAGAGCAGATTCATGACTGCTTCCAGCGGATTGTTGATCTCGTGGGCGATGGCTGCAGCCAGTCTGCCGGTTGCGGCGAGCTTCTCTGATGTTCTGAGCGCGGCCTCGGCGAGCTTCTGTGCAGTGATGTCGCGTCCGATGGTGGCCATGCCGATGAGCCTGCCGGAGTAATCGTAGATGGGGGAGACGGTCAGGGACACGTTAATGATGCGGCCGTCTTTGCAGCGACGCCGGGAGTCGAGGTGGTCGAGGCCGCCGGTCATAAGCTCCTCTTCCCGCTTGAGCAGGTCGCGTCCGGACTCATCATCTGGAAGCAGCATCTCAAAGGGCTTTCCGATCACCTCGTGCGCGGTGTAACCGTACAGGTGTTCTGCACCTTTGTTCCAGCTGTTGATAATGCCTTGCAGATCGCGCGAGATGATTGCGTCCTGCGAGGAGTTTACGATCGATGCCAGCAGTAGCCGGGCTTCTTCGGCGGTCCGTTTGTCAGTAATGTCGCGGAAGGTAAGGATGACCCCTGTGAGTTCGCCCTCGAGCGAGAGGATGGGCGCGCCGCTTTCATCGATGCCCAACTCTCTTCCATCGCGAGTGATGAGCAGGGCATTATTGCTGGGTTCGACCACGCCGCCACGCCTGGCCTGCTCGAAGGCGCTGTCGGCAAACTGCCGCGTGGTTTCGTGCATGACGCGAAAGACGGAAACCAGCGGTTGTCCCACGGCTTCGGCCTGTGTCCACCCTGTCATCTGTTCCGCCGAAGTATTCATGAAGCTCACCTGCCCGGAGGCATCCGCCACGATGACTCCGTCGCTGATGCTGGTAAGGGTGGTATAGAGCTGCTGACTGTTCTGCTGCAGTTGGCGATTACGGGCGGCTACATCGGCGGCGAGTTTTTCCAGCGTCTGCCCTTGAGTCCTGAGCTCGCCTTCCAGCAAGATCTGGGCATTCTCCAGTTGCAGGCGACGCGCCTCAGAGAGTCTTGCGGAGCGCAGCAGGGCAATAATTCGCGGCAAAAGTGGAGGCAGGGCGAGCGCAGTGGCGAGCGATGCAATGGCGGTCAGCACCTTCACATTCGCGGCCAGCCAGTAGTATGGCCACCACAAGGTGACGACTTCCAGCAGGTGTGTAGCGCCGCAGGCGACGATGAAGACACCGAAGGCGACAACGATCCAGCCGAAAGGGATTTCCCCACGGGCTCGAAGCACCAGAATCGCCAGGGTTGTAGAGATTGCGAAATACGAGACGGTGATGACCAGATCGGCTACGACGTGGGTCCACACCAGGCGCGGGTCCCATCCATAGCAGAAGCCGTGAGGAAGAAAGGTTGCGCTGAAGGTATTCCTAAGAGCGCCGCTCCACCACTGCACCGCGACGGCGGCCAGAAACAGGCACGGGATCCAGACTCTCGCCGCTTTTGTGACTGCTGAAACCTGCGGCAATTTGCTTTTTGGCATAGATCTTTTTCCCGCTAACGTTGCCTCTGAACCAGCATTCTTCTTTCATTAAAAATGGCCGTCGTTGTGTGGATGGATCATATCGGAACCAGCAGCACGAGACAACGCGGCGGGGCGCTTTTAGCGGTCTTGACGGCCTTGGGTGGCTTCCCGCCGGCAGCGGAGCGTAGGGGTCGACTATCAATCCGCTGGCGCAAGGATCGATGCCCGATCAGTCCTGGTTGGATGGCTCTGTGGCGACTTCTTTCGCAGTAATGATGGTCGGCCGGGCGGCGAGAGGCGGCCCAAGGATCTCAAGCCCGTGCTTCTGGAAGATGGGAACGACGATGGACATGTCCGGCTGCGCCATGCCCACGGTGGCTCCGGCCAGTTCCGCAAAAAGGCTTCCAGGCCCGCGGGCTGGGCCAGGACGAGCATGCGTCCGGTTTTGGTGCCGATGTTTTGAAATGTGTGCGTGGTGCCCCGAGGCGCAGAGGCGCTGCTACCCGCGCTGGCGGTGAACTGCACTCCGTCCACCTCGAAGAGATAGTCTCCCTCCAGGATGTAGAACGCCTCGTCTTCCCGCGAATGGCGATGCAGTGGCGGGCCACACTGGGGTTCTGAGTGGTCTTCGAAGATCACGTAGCCGCCTTGCGGATCCTCGTGAACCACGCGGGCCCAGATCAGGTCGCCGAAGATATCGAAAGGAGCTTCCTGATTTGCTGTTGAAGATTGCTTCGTGGTCATCCTGATGGGCTCCCTTGCTGGCGTGAGATGGGTGTGTGGCCGTGCTGATGCGAGAGGTGGAATCCTGCATCGCATTGGTACCTGTCAAGGTAAAGCGCAGCAGAGACAGGGGATGCGCGGCGCCAGGGGTGAGGGGGACGACGGTCGTCAGAAGATGGTATTGGAGGTGCCGTCGACGCTGGCGGTTTTGATCTTGCGGGCCAGACCCACGGCTGCGAGCAGCCTGATGAAGACGTAGTTGATGTCGAGTTCATACCAGGCGAGGCCATGACGGGAGGAGACAGGGTGGGCATGATGGTTGTTGTGCCAGCCTTCGCCGCCGGTCAGCAGCGCGACCCACCAGTTGTTGCGGGAGTCGTCACGGGTGGCGAAGCGGCGCGATCCCCACATGTGCGTGGCCGAGTTCACGAGCCAGGTGACGTGCAGCCCCAGCGTTGCGCGCAGGAAGATTCCCCAGAGAACCCATGACCAACCTCCGCCGAAGTAGAGCGCAATCCCAACGAGGGTGACGGGCACCCAGTTGTAGCGGCTCAGCCAGACGTAAAACGGATCGCGTGCCAGATCGGGCGCGTACTTGTCGAGCAGCCGGGTTTCATTGTGCAGATTGCCGCGAAGGATCCATCCGACATGCGACCACCACTTGCCGTCGCGAGGTGAATGAGGGTCGCCGGGACGGTCGGTAAGCTGATGGTGCAGGCGGTGCACGGCAACCCAGTAGATGGGGCCGCCCTGCAGCGCCATGGTTCCGCAGACCGCGATGAAGTACTCCAGCCATTTGGGGGTGACATAGCCGCGATGCGTGAGCAGGCGGTGGTAGCCCATGGCGATGCCGAGGTTCTCCGCGAAGATCCACATGATGGCGAAGACCGCCAGCGCGGACCAGCTGAAGAAGAAGAGCGCGGCTATCGCCGCGAGGTGGAAGATGGTCAGAATGCTGCCAAATACCCAGTTAAAGCTGCGTTCGCGGCTCTGGATCAGACCTGAGAAATCAATCTCCTGCTGCATTGCAGGAGGCTGAGCTTCAACGGAGTCTTCGATCTCTAGGTTCGTGTTAGTCATTCAAGTAAGTGCATAAGCGCTACTTAGCCCAAAATATCGCAGGCAGCCGTGAGGGTGTTGTAACAAGTTCGTAATACCGGGCGGGATCTTTCAGCCGCTGAAATGGCCAGCGTTCTTTCCTGCAACCGCGGGCGAACCACTCTCATCTCTTGCGTATGAGCAAACAGAAGGTCGCACTCGTAACCGGCGCCAACAAGGGCCTTGGATTGGAAATCGCGCGGCAGCTTGGGTCGCAGGGAATCACCGTTGTGCTGGGCGCCCGCAGCATGGAGAAGGCCCAGAAGGCAGCGCAACAGTTGCAGACCGAGGGCATCGATGCCCACGCCGTTCAACTGGATGTGACGCGAGCTGAAGATATCGCCGCGCTACCCGACTACTTTGCCGGGAAGTTTGGCGGTCTCGACATCCTGGTGAACAATGCCGGAGTCAGCTTCGATTTTGACGGCGAAAAGACCGGGGACGTTCTGCGTCGCACGTACGAGACCAATGTCATCGGACCGTTCGAGATCACCCGCGTATTGCTGCCTTTGCTAAAGGCCAGTCCGGCAGGGCGGGTGGTGAATCAATCGAGCATTCTGGGTTCGCTGTCGGCAATCAGCAAGGGCCAGGGAGGGTCGTTCGCAGTTCCCGGCTATTGCTCTTCAAAGGCCGCGCTGAACATGATAACGGTGATCGCCGCGCTGGAGCTAAAAGGAACTAACGTCAAGGTGAATGCTGCGCATCCCGGATGGGTGAAGACCGATATGGGCGGTAAGGACGCGCAACTGGACGTGACAGACGGCGCGAAGACCGCGGTGACGCTGGCAACGCTTCCCGACGACGGACCGACTGGCGGATTCTTCCACGACGGCAAGGCGCTGCCCTGGTAAGCGACGCCTAGATCTGCGTCTCGATCCTGGCAGGTATTTCGCGGACGGCTTCGCTTCGGGGCGCCGGATCGTCGAACCTGCCAAAGATCATCTTGCCCGAGGCGGTCTGCAATACCGAAGTCACGGTCATTTCAATGGAGCGGCCGATCATGCGGCGGGCATGGTCGACAACCACCATGGTGCCGTCATCCAGGTAGCCGACTCCCTGCGTCGCTTCCTTACCCTCTTTGAGGATCACGATCTGCATCTTCTCGCCGGGCAGCACGACCGGCTTCAGCGAGTTCGCAAGATCATTGATATTCAGCACCGGAACCTGCCGCACGTGGGCGACCTTGTTCAGGTTGAAATCATTCGTAACAATCTTTGCTTCCATCTGCTTGGCAATCTCGATCAGTTTGAGATCCACCTCGCGAATCGCGGGAAAATCCTGTTCGACAATCTGAATCGTTAGCTGGGAATTGGCCTGCATGCGCTGCAGCACGTCGAGCCCGCGCCGCCCGCGCTGACGCCGGGAGGCATCGGCGGAGTCGGCAACCGCCTGCAACTCTCGCAGGATGAACTCCGGGATGATCAGTGTTCCTTCGAGAAATCCCGTCTCGGCTATGTCGGCGATTCGCCCGTCAATGATGGAGCTGGTATCGAGGATCTTTAGGCTGCGGCGGGCGCTACGTTCGCCGGAAAAGAGGCTGCCGAGGGCGGCGAGATTGAGCAGATCTCCCTTGCTGGTACCAACTACAAGGCCCACATACGACATTAGTAACAACACAAAGATCTGTACCGAGCTGAGTGTTCCGCCGGGAGGCAGGCTGTTGCGCAGGACAACGCTGAAAAGGAATGCTCCGAATATGCCGAGGATGCTGCCGATTACCGCGCCGATGAGACGCTTGAGGCTGAGGGCCCGGACACGCAATTCAAAGATGACTGCAACCGCGGCTGCCGCCGCACCGAGACCTGCCGCTGCCCAGGAGGAAAGGCCAAACGGTCGAAGTAGAAAGCAGGCCAACGCAAGAACCAGGAGAATAGCGATACGAATAAGTATTAGGTCCATACTGCCCAATATCTCCTGCAGGACTTCATCTCTGCTTTGCTGCGCCCTGCAACACCGGGAGTATACTGGCGCGCCTCAGCTTCCGCAATGTGCTTGCTTTTGCAACATAGTGCCGCAAAGTGTCACGGCTACGCTTCGCTGAGGTAACGCTCGCCGCCATCGCAGAGGATCGTCACTATGACTGTTTCAATCCCGGCCTCGTTGTTGGCGGTATACTCCTCCTCTGCTATCTGCACGCAAGCTGCCACTGCTGCGGCACTTGATATACCGACGACCAGTCCCTCCGCCGCGGATAGATGTTTGGCCATCGCGAGCGCAGCGTCCGTACTTACTGTTCAGGTGACGATCAGCAAGGTAAGGGCTATATATGGCAGGGAGCATCGTCGTAGAAATATGTTTCATCCCATGCAATCCGTGAACCGGGGAATCCGGTTGCAGCGCAATAGACTGCAGTTTTGAATTGAATTGCTTGAGCTTGCGCGTGGCGCCGATAAAGGTTCCACTGGTGCCAACGCCCGCCACGAAATGGGTTATGCGCCCCTCGGTCTGCTGCCATATTTCGCTGCCTGTGCTCTGGTAGTGCGCTTGCCAGTTGACGTCATTGGAGAACTGGTCGACGTAGCAGTACCTTGCGGGATCGTTGCCGACAAGCTCGCTTGCCTTGAAGATTGCACCATCTACGCCCTCATTTGCGGTGGTATAAACGACTTCGGCTCCGTAGGCGGCAACCAGGCGCTTCTGTTCGAACGAGATGTCCTCCGGCATGCAGAGGGAGACGGGAAAGCCGAGAGCGGCACCCAGCATGGCGTAGGAAACACCCGCGTTTCCGCTGCTTGCATCCAGCAGCCGCTTTGCGCCGGTCAGCAGGCCTCGATGTTTCGCGTCCGCGACAATTGCCGCGGTAGAGCGGTCTTTTGCGGAGCCGCCCGGGTTGGCCCACTCAGCCTTGCCAAGAATGTGGACGCCGGGCAGGTGCGCTGTGAGCTTGTCCAGCCGGATCAACGGCGTATTGCCAATACGTTCGAGCAGCGATGTTCCGAGTCCTTGCGTCATTGGGTCCTGTGGGCTTCCATCCCTCGGGTCGGCGATTGCAGCCGAATGCCGGATGTGCGAGAGTTAACACGTTGGGACGAAGCTTTGTTTAGTGTAGCTGTCCCGCGAAAACGCAGCCAGATTGCCGATCTTTGAAGGCCCGCCTTCCATGTCAAGATTGCCTCAGAAACCCGCAGCACTCAGCTTCGACTCGGTTGTCGCACCATTGCGCCAGGCCGAGTTTGATGTGAAGGAACTACCTACCGCGCAGGGGCAGGTGATGGTCAGCAAGTACGGATGCGCGGCGATCCTGGGACAGTCTGCCGGAGCGGTGGTGCTGATCGCCCGGCCGGGATTCGTGCTGGGCGGCGAGATTTCCCGATTGCTGGATCGCGGCAATCAAAAATTCCTGAAGACCAGCAAGCTGGAGATGCCTGCCACCGCCGATCATTTGCGGGCGATCCACCGCTTCTCAGAGGAACTAAAGCTGATTACTGGCTCGATCAGCCTGTACAACGAATCGCTGGGCACGGTTAGCGATCGCTATGTATATGACCGGCTGATGGGCCGGGACAAGCCTGAGTCTGAGAGAACGCCGCGGCCCTGGGAAACACCCGCTCTGCCCGGCAAGTAGGACCTAGCGCTTTGCGCGCTCCCGCTGCAGTTCGCGATACACCTCGCTCTTTGACTGGCCACGCTCCCGGGCGATGCGCTTGAGGGCGTCCATTTCGCTTAGTCCCTCGGACTTTTCAAGCGCTGCCAAACGCTCCCTCACAGATGTCGCAGCTACTGCTGCTTCACGCTTGCGGCTTTCCACCAGCAGCGTGATCTCTCCGCGAATCCGCTCGCGCGTCGCGAGAGACGAGCGAACCTCGGCCACTGTTCCTCGAAGGAACTCTTCGTGAAGCTTGGTCAGTTCCCGCGCCACCACGACGCGGCATCCTGCGCCCCAGACTGCCTCAATGTCAGCCAGCGTCTCCAGGATGCGATGCGGTGCTTCATAAAAGATCAGCGTCTGCGCGGAATCGCCGGCGGATTCTGCCAAGGCTTCGAGTTGAGTGCGCCGTTCTCCTGCCTTGGATGGAAGGAAGCCGAGAAAGAGGAATCTGTCCGTGCTCAATCCGGAAGCAACCAACGCCGACAACGGCAGCATTCGCGCCGGGGATGGGGATTACGGTGATGCCAGCATTGAGTGCCGCCGCAGCCAAAGTCATGCCGGGATCGGAGATGCCGGGCATTCCTGCGTCTGAGACTACGGCTACGCGGCCGCCGTGTTGCAGGAGATCCAGAAGCTCCGACACGCGGGCCTGCTCATTATGCTCATGGCAGCTGACCATGGGCGTGGTTATGTCGAAATGATTGAGGAGCTTCTGCGTCTGGCGAGTATCTTCGCAGGCAATTCGGTCGGCGGTGCGCAGTACGCGGAGGGCCCGCAGCGTGATGTCTTCAAGATTGCCGATTGGTGTGCCAACCAGGTAGAGCCCCGGAGCAATGGGGCGATCAGCATGGTTCTGCGGGAAAGATTCTGACTCCGGTTCTGTCTCGCGATCCGTGGGATCCTGCGCAATCGATTCGTCGGGGTTTGCGTCCATCGGCGGGCTATTCCTGGCTTTGGCGCTGGACCCTGCGATGCTCGGCAAGCAGGTTCATGGAGTGCATCAGGTTCTGCAGGCTCACGATGCCCACGATGCGTTCGCCCTCGGTGACCGGAACCAGCGAGAGGCCCGCGGCCAGCTGAAATGCGGCGAATCGTCGATCCGAGCGAATCATCCGGCTGCGCCACCTGGAAGGCTCGCGACATGACTGACTGCACGTATCCGTTGCCCTCGGCGCGCAGCGCATCCAGGATGCGCTGACGCGAGACGATGCCGACGAGACTCATTCCGCGCACGACGGGAAAATCATCCTGCAGGCAGTGAATGGATTTGTACAGCGCGTCTTCGAGCGTGTCCGATGGCTGCAGAGCGTTGCGAAGTCGGTGAGCATCACGTCGCGCATCTGCACCGTGTCCACGACGGACTGGAACATGACTCCCTGGTCCTCAAGCTGGGCACCGATGAAGATGAAGAAGCCGGCCATGAGGAGCCAGGGATTCTGCGTGACGATTCCCGCGATGAAAGAGAGCAGCGCCAGGACCTGACCGATATTGGTGGAGGTGCGATTGGCCTGTACCGCGCCGCGAGAGCGGGAGAAGCCGCTGCGTAGAATGCGGCCCGCATCCAGCGGATAGGCGGGAAGGAGATTGAGAAGTCCCAGAAAAAGATTGAGCCAGACGATGCTGCGAATGAGGTGGTTAGGCGTGACCCAGGGCCGTGCCACCAGGCTCAACTGCGGCGCTGAACCCATCACCAGTGCGCCCACTACGACGGCAAACGAGATGTTCGCAATCGGCCCAACCAGGGCCATTGACGGTTTGCACGCCCGGCTCCTGAGCGCGCTCCTGGCTCTCGGGATTGGCGTAGGAATACAGACCGCCGATGGGCAGCAACAGAATGCTGCGCAGCTTCAAACCGTGATAGGCCGCAGCGATTACGCGCGTCGACTTCGCGCACCGCGACTGCGAGCACCAGCAGCAGCCACAGACCAATGCCTCGCGCTGACGAAATGTGCACCACATTGGTGTACAGCAGACAGAAGCCCAACAGCAGGACGAAGAACGTGTGGATGCGCACATCCACGCCCATCCATCGCCCTAGCGGAAATGACCATCCACGCATTATGGCTTCCTCGACATTGTCCGGCGACGCCGCAACATGTCCTCTTCGATTGTAGAGGTTATGGAGACTTTGGTCGAAGTGGTGCCTAAAGTTAGTAGCAGACGCTAGTATTGGAATTAAATGCGCGTGATCGCCGGACTCTACCGCTCCCGACCTCTGATGGCTCCCAAGGGGATGGAAACCCGCCCCACCTACGACCGTCTGCGGGAGACGCTTTTCAACGTGCTGGCGCCTCGTTTGCAGGACGCGGTCTTCGTTGATCTCTACGCTGGTTCAGGCGCCAATGGGATTGAGGCGCTCAGTCGCGGCAGCCGTTTCGCTTATTTTGTTGAGACGGCCGAGCCCGCTCTGGCAGCGATTCGCGCCAACCTGACGTCGCTGAAGATCATTGGCACTTACGGTCTTGAGCCGCGTACGGTAAGCTCGTTCCTGCGCCGCTCCGCCGCCAACGTGCCGAAGACAGGACAGACCTTCGACATCGTCTTTCTTGACCCGCCCTATGAGAACGCGAGCGAATACTCGACGGCGCTGGATCTGCTGGGCGGAGAGGCATCTTCGGTCCTGAATGAAAACAGCATCGTGGTTGCCGAGCATCAGCGTCGCAATGCGTTGAACGAGAGCTACGGTAAGCTGGAGCGCTATCGCGTGCTGGAACAACGCGACTCAGCCTTGAGCTTTTTTGCGCCAGCTAAGAAGTCTTAGGTCGCTGCACGCGGAGCTACGCGCTAATCAGCTCACCGGTACGCAGGTCCACAGCGAACTCCACTTCGCTGTCTGTCATCATGTCCCAGCCTTTTCCGCTGAGCGTGTTGCCTGAGATGTCGCCGATCTCGAAGCCCTCCCACGAAAGCCGCGGCGACTCCCAGGCACGACCTTCGCGCCCATAGGCGACGAGAGCGTGATGCCCGCCGAAGAGCAGCAGATCATGACTGGGCACAGCGCGCACCAGCAGCACGGGCCGGTAGTTTACCTGCTCAAATGCCTTCGGGTTCACCACATCGATGAGGTAGGCGTAACCGCCAGCAACGGCACAAAGCTGATCAGGATTGGGGCAGGTCCACACGCCGGTGGGTACAGAGGGATCGGCGAATCCCAGCGCACACGTTGCCCGAAATGCCCGTCCGGTCTCGGGATGGACGATCAGTTCCAGCGCACCGCGATCCACATCCTCCGCATCGCGCGGATAGACGAAGTGGCGCGAAGGCGAGATCAGCGGCCGCGCCGTCAACACTTCCACTTGCCAGGAGTGCGCAAAGCTTTCGTCAATGAGCTGCGTGTCCATGCCGACGTCAGGCCTTACCGACAAATTGCTCGATACGCGCGCGAACAGAAGGGATCGGCTGCGGCAATGGCAGCCGGCTGCCTTCCTCAATGATCGGGATCAGCTTGTCGAACTCCGGTCCCGAGTGGCTGCCTGTAAGAGCGATGCGCACCGGATGAAAGAGATCCTTGCCCTTGACGCCCGTCTCCGCTTTGATCTCGTTCATCCATGACTTGAAGAGTTCCGGAGTGACGGGTTCGACGGCGTGCGCACGCGAGGCGAACGCCGCAAGAACCTTGTGCGCGCTTTCGCTGTCGAGCAAGGCGGCGTTCTCCGCGTCGGCCTTGGTGCGGACCGCATCGGGCGCGAAAACGCAGCTCGCCTTCTCCGGCAATTGCATCAGCGTATCCACCGAGGGCAGGAAGAGCGCGACAACCTTCGCGAACCATGCGCGGATTGGCTCACTGGCCTCCGCAAGCGCTGGCAGCAGCCCCTCGTCCACAAAGTAGCTCCACGCCAAATCGACAATGCGCTCCGGCGCGGCCAGCTTCAGGTAGTGTCGGTTCAGCCAGTGCAGCTTGTCGAAGTCAAAGATGGCGGGCGACGATGTCACCCGCTCCAGCTTGAACTCTTTCGTCAACTCTTCCAGCGTAAAGGTTTCAGTCTTACCGTCCTCCGCGCCCCAGCCCAGCAGCGCCAGGTAATTCGCCAGCGCCTCCGACAGAATTCCCATCTCGCGGAAGGTGGAGATGGAGGTGGCTCCATGCCGCTTTGAGAGCCGCTCGCGATCCGCTCCAAGGATGGTGGAGAGATGTGCAAACTCCGGCACCGGCCAGCCGAATGCCTGGTAGATGGCCACCTGCTTGGGCGTATTCGAAATGTGGTCGTCGCCGCGGATCACATGCGTGATCTCCATCAGTGCGTCGTCTACGGTCACCACGTAGTTGTATACCGGCACGCCAGTAGAGCGGACGAGGATAGGATCGCTCACCGTGTCGGCTGCGAACTCAACATCTCCGCGCACAATGTCGTGGAAGCGCAGTGGCGCGTCAGGGATGCGCAGCCTGATGGCGCACGGCTCACCCGACGCAGCGCGTTGCTCGCTGATCTGCGGGCTGATGCTGCGACATTTTCCGGAGTATATCTGGGGCTTATGTTCGGCGATGGCGCGGGCTCTCTCGGCCTCAAGTTCCTCGCTGGTACAGAAGCAGCGGTAGGCTTTGCCTGCGGCAAGCAGGCGCCCGGTGTACTCGCGGTAGATGACCAGCCGCTCGGATTGCCGGTAGGGTCCGTGTGGGCCGCCTACTCCTGGCCCTTCGGTCCAATCGAGGCCCAGCCAGCGCAGGTCGTCCATCAGTTGCGCTTCATAGCGAACTTCGCTGCGTTCCACATCCGTGTCTTCAATGCGCAGCAGAAATTCGCCGCCGTTATGGTGCGCGAAAAGCCAGTTGTAGAGAGCGGTGCGGGCATTGCCGACGTGAAGCTGTCCCGTGGGAGAGGGCGCGAAGCGAACGCGCGTTTTCTGGTTAGACATGGCTGACTCTGATGGTATCAAGATGTGCGCGAGAACATGCGGCTCAGGGATGCAGTTGGAAGTGCTGCCATCCGCCGGGGTCGAGGGGTTCGCGCCGCCCGCCGGTTCGAAGGATGATCGGAGCCTTACGGCCGCGTGCCGCGACCATGCGCCCGATCGCGTGTATGGGCACGCCGCTTATCGACCTGGGAATGCGCGCTGAGGGTGCGGCGGTAAACAGCAGCTCATAATCCTCGCCACCGTGGAGTGCGAGCGCCTCGGCTGAGCGGGTCCAGCCAGCCTTCTCTGCAAGCACAGCCATCAGGTGAATGGGCAGCGCGGCTGCATCCACCTCTGCCGCCAACCCGGATTCTTCACAGAGATGAGTGAGATCGGTGGAGAGTCCGTCGCTGATATCGATGCCAGCCGTCGCCAGCTTATTCGCGACAAGTTTGCGGCCCACCTCAAGCCGGGGGTTGGGGTAGAGGTGAGGATGCTCCGCATCCGCTGCGGCTCGCTGGAATCGTTGCGGATTGCGTTCCAGAGCCAGCAACTCAGCAGCGGCTCCGCCGAGGCTGCCGGTGACGTAGATCCGGTCTCCCGCCCGCGCTCCCGAGCGCAGGAGTGCCCGACCGCGGGCCACGGCACCCAGCAGGACAATATCCGCAGTGACCAGCGAAACGCCGCCACCGACCTTGGGCGATTGCGCCAGGTCACCGCCTGCCAGGGTCACGTCGTGCAACTCCGCCAGCCTGAAGAAGCCGTCGAGAAAGCGATCCATCCAGCTTGGACCGCGGCCTCGTTTCCGCGTCAGCTCCGCGGGCATCGCCAGCGAGAGAAATGCAGCCAGGGGGCGAGCGCCCATCGCGGCCAGATCGCTGAGGCCGCGCGCCAGGCAACGATGCCCAACCGCCTCAGCCGGGTGCCACTCGCGGCGGAAATGCACCTGCTCAAGCGAGAGGTCGGTGGTTACGACGATGTCTTCATTGGCCCGGGGCCGCAGGATGGCGCAATCGTCGCCAATGCCCATGCGGAGCTCGCCGCGCGCCGCACCTGCGCGCGCTCGAATCGCCGAGATAAGGCTTAGCTCGGCGTTTGTGGACTTGGTGGGCCGCTTCTTCATCAGGTGCAAGCATATCGTGCAAGCCCTGTGCCGTCAGCCCCGCACGCTGTAAAGTCTCAATGCTTACCAGCCGCTGCTTGTTGTTGATACTATGATTCGTTCTGCCAGAACACCCCGAGGATGCCCTATCTTGAAAACGTTTAATCTCGCCCTGCTTGCCGCCGCCTTCATCGTGTGCGCCGCCCCCCTTACTCACGCAGCAGCCGACCAAGCTCCGGCACCCGCTGCCACGCAAACGGAATGGCCCGCATCCGTGAAATTCGATACTGTCCTTTACGGCGCAGCCTACTACCACGAATACATGCCCTACGATCGCGTCGATAAAGACGCCGAGATGATGAAGCAGGCGGGCATCTCCGTGGTGCGCATGGGCGAATCCACCTGGAGCCTGTGGGAGCCCGAGGAGGGCCGCTTCGAATATGCCTGGATGGATCGCGTAGTCGAAGCGATGGGCAAGGCCGGCATCAAGATCATCATGGGCACACCCACCTACTCCATTCCCACGTGGATGGCCCACAAGTATCCCGAGATGCTGGCGCGCCCACTGGGCGGGGCCTCGGTCGGCTACGGCATGCGCCAGAACATGGACACGGACAATCCGAAGTTCCGCTTCTACGCGCAGCGCGTGATCAAGAATATGGTGGAGCATTACAAGGACAATCCCAACGTCATTGGCTGGCAGATCGACAACGAGACTTCTTCCTATGGAGCCAGCAATCTCGACGTCTACAACGGCTTCGTCGACCACCTGAAGAAGAAATATGGCACCACCGACAACCTGAACAAGGCCTGGTTCCTGAACTACTGGGGCCAGGACGTGAACGGTTGGGAGAACATGCCCACCCGCGACAATGCCACCAGCACCAGCTACAAACTGGAGTGGAGCCGCTGGAGCCAGATGCGCGTCACCGATTTTCTTTCATTTCAGGCGGCGCTCGTTCGCCAGTATCGTGGACCGAAGCAGTTTGTCACGCATGACTACGGCGGCATGATGCGCCTGGACGTAAATGATTTGGAGCAGGCGAAGTTCCTCGACATCGTTGCGAACAACATCTACCACGGCACGCAGGACCACATGGACGGCGCCTGGCAGGCTGAGCAGGGCGACTATACGCGGTCGCTCAAGCACAGCAACTATCTCGTTACAGAGACCAATGCGCAGACGCTTGGCTGGGACTCCGCCGGCCAGTTTCCTCCCTACGACGGTCAGCTTCGGCTCGACGTCTACACCGACCTCTCCAGCGGCGCCAACATGGTGGAGTACTGGCACTGGCACTCCATCCACGCAGGCCAGGAGACCTACTGGAAAGGCGTGCTGAGCCATGACCTGGAACCGAATCGCGCCTATGCGGAAGTGACGCGCACTGCCCACGAGTTGCAAAAGATTGGCCCGCACCTGGTAAATCTGAAGATAGAGAGCAAGGTCGCCATTCTTTATAGCGTGGACTCGGCCAATGCGCTGGAGTTCATGCCGTACGAGAGACAGGGTGGCAATGGCTGGATTCCAGGCAAGGCCTCCGGCGGTTACAACGGCCTGGTCGCGCAACTGCACCGCTCTCTTTACGAAGCAAACGTCAGCGCCGACTTTGTCTTTCCTCAGGATGCAAATTTTTCAAAATACAAATTGCTGATCGTGCCCGCACTCTACATCTCCGACGATGCTCTGCTCACCAAGATCGCCGACTACGTGAAGGGCGGGGGCCATGTGCTGATGACCTTCAAGAGCGGCTTCGCCAATGAGAACTCCGCCGTACGCTGGGTTCGCGCGCCGGGTCCGCTGCGCGAGGCGGCCGGCTTCAGCTATCAGGAGTTTTCGAATCTCGAGCAGCCGCTGCCTTTGAAGGGCGATCCCCTCAAGGCGGGCGACGACAACAAGGTCTCAGTCTGGGCGGAGTTCCTGATGCCGGATCATGCACAGGCCGTCGCGTATTACGACCATCCCTTCTTCGGGAAGTGGCCTGCCATCACCCGAAATCAGTATGGCTCCGGCACGCTGACGTATGAAGGCACGCTGCTGAGCAACACTCTCCAGAAGAACCTTGTACTCGACGAGTTGAAGAGGGCCGGACTTACCGGAGCTGACCAGCAGTTGCCCGCGCACGTGCACATCAAGAGCGGTCAAAACTCGCAGGGCAAAGAGCTGCGCTACTACCTCAACTATTCGAGCGATCCGCAAACCTTCGCTTATTCGTATGGTGCAGGAACGGATTTGTTAACGGGAAAGGCTGTCGCCGCATCACAACAGCTAACCCTGGAGCCGTGGGGCCTGGCCATAATCGAAGAAAAGTAGATCCGCACCGCCGCGGCAGAATCGCTCTCTGGACGCTGTTGACAAAAGCTTCGCCAGAAACGATTCTGCCTAGGCGGTGATCGCCCTCTTGAATGCCTGAAGATTCTCAAAATCCGATATCGCCTGCGCAGCGTTCTTTTAGCAGCGATCCCAAGGCAGTGGGCCACTTTGCAGCGACCGCTTCCGAGGATTCGCTGCTGCTGGCGCGCGTGCACTCCGGGGATCAGAACGCGATGGCAGCGCTCTTCGATCGCTATTCGAGCATGGTGTATTCGGTGGCTCTGCGCGTACTGAAGGACTCGGCCCAGGCAGAAGACGTGATGCAGGAAATCTTCATCCGGATCTGGCGCAATCCGGAGGCGTTTCAATCCTCTCGCGGCAGCTTTGGCGGCTGGCTGGCGGTGGTGGCTCGAAATCGGGCCATCGATTCCCTGCGACGCAGACGTCCCAGCGATGCCGTGGAAGACGTGGTTCTGGTATCAAAGACGAACACTGCGTCCGAAGCAGAACACAATGTATTGATTGAAAAAGTGCGGATCCTGATGCGCGATCTACCGCCCGAGCAGAAAGCTTCGGTGGAGCTCGCCTTCTTTGACGGCCTTACGCACAGTGAAATTGCGGAGAAGACCGGAGAGGCTCTGGGTACTGTGAAGACCCGAATCCGGCTGGCACTGCTATCCCTTAGAAAGGCTTTGCGAACGTGACGAACGGGCAACACATCTCGCAGGAGGACCTGGCGCTCTACGCCGTGCAGGCGCTGACACCGGCGGAAAGTACTGCTGTCCAGTCGCATCTGGATGGCTGCGCAGACTGCCGTCGCGAGCTCGCCGAGCAGACGGGAGACTTGGCGATGCTGGCGCAGAGCGTCGAGCAGCAAGCGCCTCCTGCTGGATCGCGCGAACGCTTCCTCGCCCGCGTCGCCGCGGAGCCTCGTGCGGCGGCCGCACCGCAGTTGAGCGTCGTGCCCGCTCCTGGTCGTCGCGGGATCATGCCGGTGCTTCTGCCCTGGGCGGCATGCGCGGCTATGCTCGCAGTCGCGGCCTATCTTGGAGTCAAGAACTCGGCGCTCGAACACACACTGAACAATGATCGCGCGCAGATTGCTACTCTCGCCGCGCAGGCGGCGCGTGCCCAGTCGGTGTTGGATACACTCACGGCTCCCTCTGCGCAGCGCGCAACACTCACCGCAGGCAAGCAGGTTGCTGCGCCCACTGGCCACACCACGTATGTGCCGGAACGCGGAGCGCTGATCTTCGTGGCAAACCATCTGGAGCAGGTGCCGGCCTCGAAGACCTATGAGCTGTGGATCATTCCCGCCAACGGCAGCGCGCCAATTCCGGCGGGCACCTTCAGGCCCGATGCCAACGGCACCGCCAGCGTTATCCTGCCGCCTCTGCCGCAGGGTGTTCCCGCCAAGGCCTTCGGCGTGACCATCGAGAACGAAGGTGGTGCGGACAAGCCTACGATGCCGATCGTTCTCTCAGGAGAATGATGGCGCGCGCCGCGGCTATCCTGCGCAGAAATCTGCGAGCGACGTTGCTCTTGCTCCTCGCCTGCGTCTGCCCGCTCGCCGCGCACTCTTCCGCTAATCCCCTGAAGATGAAATTCTCCAGCAATGGCAAGTCTGTTCGCTACGACTTATTCCGAGGCAGCGCAGATGGGCCGGTGATTATTTATCTGCACGGAGCAGAGGGACCCGACGATTCGTTCTATCGCGAGCAGGGCCAATACTTTTCTGCCAGGGGCTATACGGTTGCTCTGCTGCGCTATTTCGATGCCACGCGAACGAACGCGGCAACGGATCAGAACTATATGGCGTGGGTGCAGGCGGTGCGGGACATGGTGCAGCAGTTCAGGAAGGACACTCCGAATCGCAAAATCGCCATAATCGGTGTATCGATGGGAGCCTATGTGGCATTGGGTGCGGGCTCACAAGGCGTCCCGGTAGACGCGATTGCCGAATGGTATGGCGGCATGCCGGCCGTCTTCTCGCACAACATCAAGGGAATGCCCCCGCTGCTTATCCTCCATGGCCAGCGCGACAATTTCGTGCCGGTGGCGTATGCGCAGGAGCTGGTCAACATGTGCCGCGTCGACCACCTCACGTGTGAGAGCCACATCTATGCTGATCAGGGCCATGGTTTCGATGACGACGTCAACAAGGATGCAGACGGCCGCACCAACGACTTCTTCACCAAAGTATTGAAGTAGATATTCAGGCCGACCGTGAATCAATCCAGTTTCTGGATTTGAATACCTTCCGGAATCTTGAGCTCAAACTGGTCGTCGGTGAGCGGTTGATTGATCGTCAGCTTCTCGATCGTGATCGTGATCTGATACTCCTCCATCGGACGCTTGATGGTCACGGTGCCCGGAAAACGTGAATCGCCAAAACTCTGGTAGGAGCCATAGATCGTCTGCGTTTCGATGTTGCCATCTTTGTCGTAGATGTCCTGCTCGAAGGGCATCAGGTCCGACCGACCGAAGCGGATCACGCGCACGAGTTCCAGTTCGTTGCCACCCTCTTTGCGACGCACAATCGCCAGATCATAGACCGGCTCTTCAAAGAGCTGCTTTCTCGCCACATCGGTGTATACGCGAGATTCGCCGGTCACATACACGTCCTCATCCGGCGAGATGTTCTTGATCAGCATGGAATCGAAGAACAGGTTGGGGCGCAGATTCTCCAGCGCATTCTTCGACTTTTTGGTTGCGGGCGAGCTGCCCGTAATCGCCTTGCTCTTTGACGGAATCAGCAGCTTGAATGCGTCCCCTTTGCTGGCCAGATCGAAAGCGCGGGTGTGCAGCACCGGAACCAGCCCCAGCACGCGGAGATCCCCCGGCTTGCGCATAAGAATGTAGCCGCGGAAGGATGTGTAATCCGTCACTGCGCCCTTCTTTGTGCCGCCGACCTGCGCCTGAAACTCGACCGTCGCGTTCAGCGTTTGAATCGAAGCGAACTGCTTGTTCACTCTCGACACAAGGTCGTCGGCCTTTGCGCTCAGTACGATGCCGGGAGCCTTAGGGACTTGCAGTTTTCGGGTGTGGTAAAGGCATCCGCTCAAGGCCGGGAGCAGTAGCGTCGCCAATACCGTTATTCCATGCTTACTCATTCATCTTCAATCTTGCCAGCCATTAGCGAGTATATCCGCTCGGCTAGCGGGCTCCTTCGCCGCGCAGCGCCTTGCGATACGCCGCGACGTTCTCTGTGTGTTCCTCTAGCGTCGCGGCAAACCGCGAGTGGCCAGAGGGATCTCCGCTCGCGGCCACAAAGTACAGGTAGTTAGTGGATGCGGGAGCCATGGCAGCTTTCAGCGAAGCCACTCCGGGATTTGCAATGGGCCCTGGCGGCAATCCCTCATGGCGATATGTGTTGTACGGCGAGTCGTAGGTCAGGTCCGATTGATAAATCGTCCCCCGGTATTTCCCCTCGCGCAGCAAACCATAGATGACCGACGGATCAGTCATCAACGGCATTTTTTTCTCTAGTCGGTTCGTCATTACGCTTGCCACCAGCGCTCTCTCCGCCGGAATCGGAGTTTCTCTTTCAACGATCGAGGCAAGCGTCACTACTCGTCGAAAACTATGTGTCAACCCAATGGCGGCCGCTTCCCCCCGAAAACGCTTCACCATCGCTGCGGCAATCTGCTCCTCCGTCACCCGTCGCCGAAAATGGTAAGTGTCGGGGAAAAGATATCCTTCAAGGCTTTGCGCTTCAGGATCCAGATCCTTCACCAGGGCAACATCCCGCTGCGCTTCTTCCAGAAATCCAGCCTTGGTGCCAAGCCTGGCGGCCTCCAGCTTATCTGCCACGTCGAAGATGTTCGCGCCCTCAGGGATGGTCACGGCCACCGTGACGACATCCCCATGCAACAGCCGGTCGTAGACCTCTGAGACGGTAGCGGGATGGTCAAAGCGGTATTCGCCCGCCTTCAGCGTTCCCTTCCTGGTCAGGCGCATCACTTCAAACGCATACCGGCTGCGGATGACGCCGTTCTGCTCCAGCATCGCCGCCATCTGGCGCACCGTTGTGCCGGGCGGAAACTCCACAAATGTCTCTGTGACAGGTCCTGCAGGCACAATCAGCACGTAGTAGGCAGCACCTGCCAGCGCCAACAAAATGATCAGAAATAAGATACGTCGCACTCAGCGTGGCCTTGTAGTTCTTGGATTCCCGATTCGGGGTGCTCGATTGATTTTATGATGGCTGACGCAGGCGCCTAAGAATAGACGTAGCGGGAATGGCTTAAGATTCGTGTGTGGAACATCAACCATCATCCCCGCCTGACACCATCGCACCTCGCATCATGGGGCTGGATGTGGGGGATCGGCGTGTGGGGGTGGCGGTTTCTGATGAACGCGGGCTTATCGCGCAGCCTGTTTTGACGCTTGTGCGCACAAATCGGCGGCAGGATCTGCGCTCGCTGGCCCGTATCCTGCGTAAATACAACATTTTAGAGATCGTGGTGGGGAACCCGCTGTATATGTCGGGGGATTTGAGTCCGCAGGCGGAGAAGGCGCAGGCGTTCGCGGAGTTGTTGCGTAAAGAGTTTGGTCTGCCGGTAATCCTTTGGGATGAGCGACTTACGACGACGGAGGCGCACCGTTTGCTGGACCAATCGGGGCGGGCGGATCATAAATCGGTGGTGGACCAGGTGGCTGCGGTGTTGATTCTGCAGGGGTTACTGGATTTCAGGGCAAATAACCTTGCGCGGGAGCAGCGCTGATTCTAAAGGGGTTGCTGAATTTCGCGGGTGCACAAAGAGCGTGTTTTGAGCACAAAATGGCACGTTTTTGCACGGTTACAGAGAGTGGGCTCCGGAAGTCCCACTGAATGAGGGACTTCCGGAGCCCATTTTTGTCGATTCCGATCGGTCTTTCGATCTATGCTGCGCCGGCGATGTCAGGGAATCTGAGTTCGGCCCGTTCGAGCGAAGCAATCAGTTCATCATCCACGGCATCTTCGTTCCTGCCCATGGCCTGCGTGATCTCGTTGACCAGCAGGTAGCGCGCTTTCTCAAGCATCTTCTGCTCGCGAAAACCGAGTGTCTTCTTTTTGTTGAGGACCAGGAGGCTTTTGAGGACTTCGGCAACCTCCATCAGGGAGCCGGCCTTCATTTTTTCGCAGTGTTCGCGATACCGTTCCTTCCAGTCCGCGTTGCTGTTGCATTGGTTATCGCCCAGGAAGGCGAGGATGTTGTTTACTTCTTCCTGCCGTACGACGCGACGCAATCCAACAGTTAGGACGTTGCCGCAGGGGACCATCACTTTCAGGGCGCTCGCTTTGATGGTAAGCATGTAAAAGCGTTCGACCTGGAATCCGTTCGTTCGGGTTGCGATTTGATCAACAATGCCTATCCCGTGATTTGGATAGACGACTTTGTCACCGACCTGAAAACTGGGCATGCTTGTCATAGGTTTTGTATGGATTAAGCCTGTTTCCCTGCCTAGTAATCAGGAAGCAAACCACGCCCGAGCATATGCCGCGAAAGTTAATACAGTCAAGCACAACCCCTGAGGGTACCTCGCAGTTGCGAGGGAGGGATGTTCGGCGTTGATTTCCGAAAAGCCGGTTTTCCAACCACTTGCCGATCACAATTATCGACTTTAATGACTCGATGGGCGCTTTGGGCCGCTACCAGGGTCAGCGAAAGAGATGATTCGAGAAAATTCCCACGGGCCTTCCCATAGAACTTCGAGTGGTGTAAGCTTTCTTCCAATAGAAGTTCTAGGGGGAGAAGTCCATGGGCAAGAGAGAGCAATCACAGAGCGAGATGCTCAAGGGCACGCTGGACATGATGATCCTGAGGACGCTTGTCGGCGGTGACGCTCATGGGCACACCATCGCAAAAGTCATTGAGCGCACTTCCGAAGACATATTGGAAGTGGAGCAGGGCTCTCTGTATCCTGCGCTGCACAGGCTCGAAGATCGTAAGTGGGTTTCTTCTCACTGGGGTGCGAGCGAAAACAACCGCAAGGCGAAGTTCTACCAGCTGACCGCGGAAGGTCGTAAGCAGCTGATGCGCGAGACCAGCCGCTGGCGGCAAATGACGCGCGCCATCGGCCTGGTGATGGGCGAAGACGGAGGCGCGGAATGAGCTGGCTAAGATTTTTTCGCCGCAAGCGCTCGGACGCCGAGTTGCAGGACGAGCTTGAGGCCTTTCTGACTGAAGAGGCGGCTGACAACGAGGCTCGGGGAATGTCCCCGGACGAGGCCCGGCGGCAAGCGCGGCTGAAGCTGGGCAATCCGCAGAAGGTGCGCGAATCTTTATGGGTTCAGAATTCTCCCATGCTGTTGAGCAATATCGCCCGTGACGTGCGATTTGCGTTTCGTAGTCTGTGCCGCACGCCCGGATTCTCGATCATCGCGGTTGCGGTTATGGCCATCTGCATCGGCGCGGCAACATCGCTGTTCACAATTGTCCGCTCGGTTTTGCTGAGACCGCTTCCATTCCGAGATCCCGACCATTTAGTGATGCTGTATGAGCACCATAGAGGGGATGAGGCTAGTACGGGGGATTTCACCTATAACCCGGTCGCGGCAGCGGACTTTTACGATTGGCGCTCGAAGACCCATGGCTTTGAAGACATGGCGATCATGCGTTACTCGGGGTTCAACCTGACGGGTGAGCGAGGCGAGCTGCCGGAGACTGTCCATGCGGTTGCGGGCTCATGGAATCTGTTTCAGCTTCTTGGAGTGGAGCCGGCATTGGGCCGGGCATTTACTGAGTCGGAGGACCGGCCCGGCAATACCGCAGTGATGTTGACCTGGAACGTGTTTCAGAGGCGGTTCGCTGGCGATACGGAAATTGTGGGTCGCCAGATTCACCTGGACGGCAAGCCCTACACGGTGGTGGGCGTGCTGCCATCGTGGTTCAAGTATCCCGATGCCACCATCCAGCTATGGGTTCCGTATACGGCGGATGCCACACCTGAGCTGTTGCAGCATCATGACTGGCACCAGAGCCAGGTGGTGGCGCGGTTGCGGCCCGACGTAAGCCTTGCGAGCGCAGTGGCGCAAGTGGGTGCCATCCAGCACCAGCTCCATCTGCAATACCCACACGACCCCGTGAATGAAGATGTTGCTCCGCGTCCGCTTAATGAGGATCTCGCCGGCCACGTGAAGAAGCCGCTGAACCTGATGCTGAGCGCGGTTGGCTGCCTGTTGCTGATCGGGTGTTTGAATGTCTCGAATCTGCTGGTTGCGCGCGGCGCAGCACGGCAGAAGGAAGTCGCGATTCGCAGCGCTCTTGGAGCGCAACGTGCGACTTTGATTCGCGAGCAGTTGACGGAGAGCGTCCTGATCTGTGCGGCTGGCGGACTGGGCGGCATTCTGCTTTCGGTACTTGGTACGTATTTGCTGGCGCACGGGTGGAAGGACCTGCCCACCGCACAGAGCATCCACCTCGATGCTGCCGTGGTTCTGTTTGCGTGCGCGCTGATGTGTTTGGCCACGCTGGTAGTCGGCTTGCTGCCTGCGCTTTCGACAACGGGCAAGACGATGATGAAAGCACTGCAAACTTCCGTACGCACGGCAGCGAGCAGTGTCTCGCGCACCGCGCTGCGAAAATCACTCCTGACAGTGGAGATTGGAATCACGGTGGTCTTGCTGGTTGCCGCAGGGCTGCTGCTGAAGAGCTTTCTCCAGATGCGTTCAGCCGATGTTGGCTGCGATACCAGGAACATGCTTACGCTGCAGTACAGCCTGCCGGGGAAGAAGTACGACACGCCGGAGAAGGTGAACGCATTCAATGAGGCGTTGCTGGATCGAGTGAGGACCATGCCCGGGGTTCGCGCTGCTGCCTTGGGAAACACGGTTCCGGCTGCGGGATATTGGGGAGACTTCGTATTCACGGTCAAGGAGCATGCTCCGCTGAAGGCGGGCGAGAGCCTGCCCGAGGGGCTGATGCGCTGGGCCGATCCAGGATATTTCAGCGCTCTTGGAATTCCACTTGTGAGTGGCCGGTTCTTTACCAACGACGAACGCGGCGCTCGATCGTACAAAGTTATAGTGAGCCGTCAGCTTGTGCGTGAATATTTTCCCGGTGAGATTCCCATAGGACGGCACCTGCATGTTCCGGCGCATTTTCACGCAGGAGCACCGAACGATGTCGATTACGAAATCGTGGGGGTGGTCGGCGACACCCTGTACCAGGTCGGCCAGGAGCCGAAGGCGACCTTGTATTTCCCGCTTCTGGAAGGAGGCGGCAATAGCCTGACCCTCGCGGTTCGCACGGAATCAGACCCGCTGCAGCTTTCAGTGCCGGTGCAAAAGCAGATTGCTTCTCTCGATCCTGAACTTCCGGTTTCGGATGTCCTGACCATGGACCAGGTGGTCGGCGAATCACTGGTTAACGCGAGCCTGAGCACGACTCTCGTCCTCGCTTTTGCGATTCTGTCACTCCTGCTTGCCTCGGTGGGATTGTATGGCGTGCTGTCATATTTGACTACGCAGCGGACTGCGGAACTGGGAATCCGCATGGCACTCGGCGCGCAACGAGATCAAGTCTTGCGATTGATGCTGATGGATGGACTGCGGCCGGCGCTGTTCGGGCTGGGACTTGGCCTGGCGATGAGCCTGGCTACGACACGCATCTTCCAGTCGATGTTTTTTGGCGCGAAAGCTCTCGATCCTGTGGTTCTCGTGGGCGTGATCGCGACATTGTTGGTGGTCGCGGTTCTGGCCTGCCTGGCACCGGCATGGCGTGCTTCCCGGCTAGATCCGATGAATGCGCTCCGAACCGACTAGAATATGGGCCAAAGTGTAACGAAATGTTCAGGTACGCTCACAAGCACAACTCCCTGAGGCGAACGGGGAGGGAGGGGCGGCGGATGGGCGAACGCGGGCGGCGGAGGATCGTCGTATAATGTGACAGGACGGTTGTCCTGCCTGAAGCCGTGTTCATAGCGGCCCGCATCCTATCAGCGAGATGGATAAAGAGTTGCATGCCTGAACACATCAAAAAGAAGCTGCAGGAAGAGATCGTCAAGCTGGAGTACGAGCTTACCCACGAGCTGCCCATTGAGATCAAGAAGGCGGCCTCCCTCGGCGATCTGAGCGAAAACGCGGAATATCACATGGCGAAGCAGCGCCAGGTATTCGTGAACGCGCGCCTTGGCCAGTTGAAGGCCCGGATGGGCGAGCTGGCGCTGGTAAACCTGGCAAACATTCCGCGGGACCGCGCTGCTTTCGGATCGACGATCCTGGTCTACGACTCCACCAAGGAAGAGAAGATCGAGTACAAGCTGGTGACGAGCGAAGAATCCGATGTGAGCCTTGGGCTCATCTCCACCACGTCGCCTATCGGGCGCGGCCTGATCGGCAAGCAGGTGGGAGATATCGCGGTGATTGTGACGCCGAACGGCAAGCGCGAACTCGAGATTCTGAAGCTGGTGACGATTCACGACGAAGTGACCGAAGAAGAGGCGAAGTGAAGCAGACGGCACGGCGGCAAGAGCGGAGTGCGCAATGACCTGGACGAGCGCGTTCGGCAAAGCCTGCGGCGTGTTACTGCAAAAGATCGTCAACGGTCTGGCACTGACCAAGATTTCTCCCAACGCACTGACCTTCATCGGACTGATCATCAACACGGGCGCAGCGTTTCTTTTCGGCTTTGCCAACCAGCAGAATTATGTCCGCATGTTTCTGTGGGCGGGCGTGGTGATTATCGGCGCCGGCATCTTTGACATGGTAGATGGGCGGGTGGCGCGGCAGACGGACAAGGTAACGATCTTCGGCGCCTTCTTCGATTCTGTGATCGACCGCTACTCCGATGTGGTGATCTTCTTCGGGTTGCTGGTGTACTACGCTCGCGCTGAGCGACTCTTCTACGTGGGGCTGGTGGCGTTTGTGATGACGGCGTCGCTGATGGTGAGCTACACGCGCGCACGTGCAGAGGCGCTGATCGGATCCTGCAAAGTGGGATTCATGGAGCGGCCGGAGCGCATCGTGCTCGTGATCCTGGGTGCGCTCTTTGCACGTTGGGGAGCAATGGCGCCGGTTCTATGGGTGCTGGCGCTGATCTCGACGATCACCGTGGTTCACCGCATTTCGTATACCTACCAGCAGACCAAGGGCCTTGCCCCGGTGCAGGATACCAAGCCGATTGGCTTCCGCACGCCGACGAGTGAAGCGGCGGCCGCCGTGGATCTGCACTCCGCACCACATACTTAGAACTCCGAAAAACTTCGTGACCGCAAGTTGTCTCGCACGCCCGAGCAGAGGGAGTCGCCGATGATGAGCAACGCTGAGGCAAAGACCAAACCGGACTACGGGATAGACGCGCCGGCAGTTCTGCGCAACCTGTTTCTCTTCGGGATTCCGTGCGTGTTGCTCGGAATCTTCGGACCGAGGCATGTGCATATTGGCCCAGTCGATTTTCTTCCCCGGCCGATGTTTTTTGTTACTGGCCTGCTGCTTGTGGTGGAGGGATTTTTCTATCTCTTCTACGTGAAGTTCGGAAAATTCCGTCATCGCGATTTCATGCTGTCGCTGCACCGGTGGCGCGGTGACGAGCAGGTGCTGGACGTTGGCTGTGGTCGGGGTCTGCTGCTTGCCGGGGCCGCGAAGCGATTGGCTGCGCTGAATGGGCGCGGACGAGCCACGGGCATCGACATCTGGTCGAACGAGGACATGGGCGGCAACACAGAAGCCGCGACGCGCCACAACCTGGAGCTTGAGGGTGTGAGCGATCGATGCACGCTGCTGGGTGTGGGTGCACAGGAGATGCCTTTTCCCGATGGCGCTTTCGATGTCATCGCTTCCAACTTGTGCCTGCACAATATTTACGATCGCGAAGTGCGTAACAAGGCTCTCGACGAGATCGTTCGGGTGCTGAAGCCCGGAGGCATTGCTATCTTGTCTGACTACAAGCTGACGGGTGAATATGCCGAGCGCCTTCGCGCGGCGGGACTTACGGTGGAGAGGCGATGGGGGAATCCTCTGCACACCTTTCCTCCGCTGCGAGTGGTGATAGCCCGCAAGCCGGGACTCTCCGCAGCGTGAACAAATATTTTGCCGAGTAGTGGGACGGTTGTGTTCAGCGAGGAGTAGTCTACCTGAACCATGCTCGCCGCAGAGTGCATCTCCAGAGGCCGCCAGGCACGCAAAGACAATGATCTTTCCGCGGCCCGCGAGCACTACGCCGAGGCCGCGAAGATCTATCGCGACCAGAATAACCTCTCGGATTACGCCCACACGATCCGCCACATCGCAGACATGCATCGCGATGAATCGAACCTGGTTGAAGCGAAGGTGTTTTACGAAGAGGCCCTTGAGATTTATCGCGGCAACCTGAACACAAAGATTCTCGATCTCGCGAATACGATTCGACCATACGCTCTGCTGAGCGAAAAGCTGGGCGACTTTGAGTTGGCGCGGCAACTGTGGCAGGAAGCGAGAACTTTGTATGGCTCACTGCGTGTGACCGCAGGAGTGAGTGAATGCGATGCCCACCTGCCCAGTTGAAGTAGCGTGAATTGCCGCCTTCCCACTCCCTTTACAGGTAAATGTGCGGCGGATTAGGCTTTTGCGTAGACGCGTTTCTGACGCCGGTGAGGTGTCTGATGAAGCTGGCTATTCTTTCCATCTTGGTGCTCGCGACGGTTCCCGTGCTGAGCCAAAACTCCAACGGCAAGTCTCTCGCGAATCCTTCGTCTTCGTCACAGGCGGATCTTGAAACCTATGCGCACAACCCCGAGATTGATATGCGGAGATGCGAGGTGAAGGTGTTGCAGGCTTCGTTTGATAGGCCTGCGCGGATGATGCAGGTGGCGAGTGGCGCATGGAGCACGCCAAGCCTGAGCGTACAGCTTGAGGACGACAGCGCGAAGGCGATTCAGGCTGTGGACCTGGTGGCTGTGCTGAAGGTGAAGGAGAGCATCTACCAACTCGACTCCACCACGCTAGAGCTTCCGCTGCACCTGCGGAGCATTGAAGGCACACAACGGTTGCATGTAGTGGAGTCTGCTGTTGGCTTTGACAGTCTGCTGATTGCGCAGGTGACGTACCGCGATGGCACGACATGGAGGCCCACGCACAAGCGTGCGTGCGGCTACTACTCTTCGCAGAGCATGGAGCAGGTCTCGAAGTAGCAAAGCCCATGCTGGCGTCTCCATGCATCGCGTTGAAGCATGGGGCCGCATGGCTTACTGCATGTCGCGCTTGGGATGATGCCTCACCGCTTTCTCGGTTGCATTCCAGCGCTTACGCATTTCCTTGTTGAGGAGAGGGTCAGCAGTGCGTTCGAGGTAGGCCTGCTCCTTTTGCAGCTTGCGATAGTTGGCCATGCGGCCTTCGTCGACATTGCCATCTCTTACGGCACATCCGGGCTCGGTTGTATGCGTGCAATCGCGGAAGCGGCATTGTTGCGCGAGGGCAGAAATGTCGTGAAAGGTGTCATCGACCTGCTGCACGTCGGCCCATGGCTCTAGTTCGCGCAGTCCCGGCATGTCAACGAGCAGCCATCCGCCAGGCATGACGAACATGGCGCGGCTGGTGGTGGTGTGGCGGCCGCGACTATCCGCAGCTCGCACGGGATGAGTGGGCTGCACCTCCTGTGCGAGCAGGCGATTGAGGATGGTGGATTTACCTACGCCGGAGGATCCGATCAACGCGGCGGTGTGGCCGGGGGCGAGGAGCGCCGGCAGCGCGTCGATGCCGGAGCCGGAGAGCGCGCTGAGCGCGAGCACGATGGTGGCGGGAGCGAGCTGACGGATCTCGGCGATCATGCTGTCGGGGTCGGCACAGAGGTCCACCTTGTTGAGCAGGATGACGGGTTGCGCGCCGCTCTCGTTGGCGAGGACAAGGTAGCGTTCGATGCGACGCGGATTGAAGTCGTGGTCCAGGCCGCTGACGATGAGCAGGATGTCGATGTTGGCGGCGAGTACCTGCTCGCGCACATCCTTGCCGGGACGCTTGCGGGATACTTTTGTTTTTCGCTCAAGCACCTGGAGAATGATGGGGGCATCGTCTTCCATCACAACCCAGTCGCCTACCGCGGGCCATAGGGGCGAGTTGAGGCGGAGGTCGCCACTCACCTTGGCTTCGACTTCGCCTTGCTCTGACCACACCAGGAAATGTTCGCGATTGATGGAGGCGACGCGGCCGAGGGTGCCGGCCGTGAATTGATCTGCGAAGAATCTGTTCCAGCCTAAGTCTTCAAGAAGCACGGATGCAATCCTCTCTGTTGGTGGACGAAGAGACACACCTCACGCGGGGAGACGGCGGTGAGGCAGTGTTCGAGAGAAGACTTACGCAGTGGTGTTCAGAGGCGCTCCGTAGTGCACAACTGTACCAAGGTGGGGCGGATGCGTGTCAAGCGATGCAGGGCGATTGGAGGGGCTGCTCGTTGAATGAGAGGGATGGCGCGATGGGGAGATTCGTGATGGCGGATTGCAGACGCAAAAAAGCCCGGCTCAATGCCGGGCTCTTTTGCTTGCCTTTGTGATCGGTTAAGTTACTTCTTCTTGGCGGCCTTTTTTGCCGGGGCTTTCTTTGCCGGGGCTTTCTTTGCTGCCTTCTTGGCTGCCTTCTTCGCTGGAGCCTTCTTCGCTACAGCCTTCTTGGCTGGCGACTTCTTTGCTGCTGCCTTCTTCACTGCCAAAGTAGTACCTCGCTTGGTAGATTTTTTACTAACAGCGCTCTTCTTACTGATCACCGTCTTCTTGGTGACCTTGCCGCCGCTACGAGCGCTTTTGCTGCTCTTCTTAGCGGCCGACTTCTTTGCGGCCTTTTTGGCCGGAGCTTTTGCCACAGCTTTTTTCGCCGCGGGCTTCTTGGCTGCTGCCTTCTTGGCTACAGCTTTTTTAACTGCCTTTTTGGCCACAGCTTTCTTCGCTGGAGCTTTCTTGGCTGGAGCTTTCTTCGCTGCTGCTTTTTTCGCTGCTGCTTTTTTCGCCGGCGCCTTCTTTGCCGGAGCGGGGGTGCTTGCAGCTACGGGTGCCGGCGGAGCGGGGGCCTTTTCTTCCTCGTCGTCGTGCGCCAGGTCTTCGTCATCGTCAGAGGAGATCATGATGCTGACCTCTTCTTCCTCTTCCTCATCGTCGTCAAAACCTTCCATGTCTTCCAGGGCCTGGTCTTCTTCCGATTCGAATTCGCTGTCGTTCTGTGCGTAAAGTTTGCGATCGTCCTGCATTCCTATGCCTCCCACGGCGTCGGTGTTTTCCGATTTCTGCTGCACAGCGTAGCGCTTATCGCGCACTTGCCTATCGCGCGAATTATAGCAACAGCATGCAACGGTACGCGAGTGAACGCAAGCAAGAAGTGAAGTTCTTTCGACGATTGTGGACGCGGTCAGTTCTTTTTGGGCGTCGAAGTGGAGGAAGTTTTCTTGCTCGAAGACGATTTTGATGATGTCGCAGAGGATTTTCCGGAAGACTTTTTCTTGCTGGATGAGGAGTGAGTTTTCTTTGAAGAGGTGGTCGATGTGTGGGTTGTGGACTTGTGTGCGCTGGTGCTGGTCTGACTCTTCGCGGCAGTGCCCGATGTGCTTCGCGAGCCCTTTTTATGCGTGTGCGCGCTTGTTCGGGTGATGTGCGCAGGCTCCGCGACATAGAGTCTGCGGCCACTGGAAACCTGCACTGACTTGAGATGATTCCATCGCCGCAATTGATCGACCGACACTCCGAAACGATCGCCTACGGTGACCAGCGTATCGCCGTGGCGCACCACGTAAGTGGTGGCATGTGTCGCGGAATATGCGCTGGAGAGAGGTGCCACAGGAATAACGAGGGCTTCGGTCTCCGCAAGCGAATCATCGGCCGAAATTTGATTCACGAACGCGATTTCGGTGGCGCTCACGTGGTAATTTTTCGCCACCTCTTCCATCGTTTCTCCGGGCACGAGCTTGTGATAGCGCCAGCTCTTGCGCTTGTCTTCGGGAATCTCGGCGATGCGTGTTTCGTAGATCTCTTTTTTGCCGGCGGGGATGTGAAGATCGAATTGCGTATCCGGCGGAGTGCTCATGCGCAGCAGGCTCGGGTTCATGCCTGCAATTTCCTGCACTGGCACTTCGACCACGTCGGAGACGAGACGAAGATCGACGCTGGTATTTGTCGTCACGGTATCCATGGCGACTGGCGCGTCGAAGGTCATGGCATCGAATCCATACTGGCTGGGATTCTTGGCCATGATGGCTGCAGCAAGAATTACTGGGACATAATTCTTCGTCTCCTGCGGCAACACGTTGCGGCGATAGAGTTCCCAGAAGTCGGCGTATCCGGTGCGTTGCACGGCGCGCTGCACATTTCCCGGACCCCAGTCGTAACCCGCCATGGCGAGATACCAGTCGCCAAGCTGGTTGTAGATCTCCTTCATGTAGCGGGCGTAGGCGCGCGTAGCTTTTTCCGGGTCGAAGCGTTCGTCGTACCAGCCATTGCGCGTGAGGCCGTATGTGCCGTAGGGCATGAACTGCCACATACCTCCGGCGCCGGAGCGGCCATTCACGACCTGCGGCTGGAAGCCGGACTCGGCGACGGCCTGGTAGATGAGATCCTGCGGCACGCCTTCTTCGGCGAGGATGCGCTGAATCATCGGCTTATATTTTCCGGCGCGCTGCAAGGAGCGCATCAGGGTGCCGTGTCCGCGCGTGGAGAAGAAGCTGATCTGGCTGGCAACGTAGTCGTTGATGACGAGCGGAAGATCGGATTGCGTTGTCTTCAACTCCGCGATAGCCTGCGCCTTGAGGTTTGGATCGACGGGGAAGGTGACGTCGCTGGCGATATCAACCGGCGAGGGCTCGACCTTCGGCGAGAAGCCGTTGCCCTGCTTCAGCGCCTCCATCTCCAATGTATTCACCGCATCCAGCGTGTGTTCGAACTCATCGCTGAGCTGGGGATCGTTCTTGATGTCGATGCCGCTGTTCAGCATCAGATCAACGGCGTGGTCAAAATCTTTTCGTGCTTCGCCAAGTCGTCCGGCGCGATAGTTGGTGAGCCCGCTGGCGTATGCCTTTTCAACCTGATCGATAAGCTGCTGATTCCTTGCGGCGGTTGCGGCCGGGACTGCTGCGGCGGACTGTGGAACGGGCGCATCGGGCTGGCTCTGCGCAGGCAGCGTTGGCGCGGAGGCGTGCGGCGACTTCCCGGCAGGGGAAGACGCGGGCTTGGGATCGCACCCGGATAGCAGCAAAAGAGCGATGCATGCCGCGGCAGTTGAAAGGTTGGACAGAACCATGCGTTCGGCGTTGAGACCCTCATCAATTGTATTGGGTTGAGCGGCTACTTACCGATGATAAGATCGGAAGTTGAGGAAGTTTGAGTGCTTCGTTAGTTGTAGCATCGCGCGAGCCACCCTCCTGTCACTCGTCAATGGACAATGCAGCATATTCGGAATTTCGCGATCATCGCGCACATCGACCACGGTAAATCCACGCTGTCAGACAGGCTGCTAGAGCTGACGGGCTCGCTGACGGCGCGCGAAATGCAGGCCCAGGTGCTGGACGCCATGGACCTGGAGCGCGAGCGCGGCATCACCATCAAGGCCCATGCCGTGCGCATGATGTACCACGCACGCAACGGCGAGATCTATCAATTGAACCTGATCGACACTCCCGGGCACGTGGACTTCTCCTACGAAGTATCGCGCTCGCTGGCATCGTGCGAAGGCGCGCTGCTGGTGGTGGATGCGTCGCAGGGCGTGGAAGCGCAGACACTGGCGAATGCGCACCTGGCCATCAACAACGGGCTGGACATGATCCCTGTGATCAACAAGATCGACCTGCCCAGCGCCGATGTTGTGCGCACGCAGGAGATGATTGAATCCACGGTGGGGCTGGACGCGACAGACGCCATTGCTGTGAGCGCGAAGACGGGCCTGAACGTGGAAGAGGTGCTGGAAGCGATTGTGCATCGCCTGCCGCCACCGACGGGCGACATTGATGCGCCGCTGCAGGCGCTGATCTTCGATTCATGGTTCGACTCCTACCGCGGCGTGGTGGTGCTGACGCGTGTGATCAACGGCCGGCTGAAGAAGGGCGCGAAGATTCGCCTGATGTCGAATGGACGCGTTTTCGAAGTGGAGTCGCTGGGCGTGCTGACGCCGAAGCCGGTCGAGATCGGAGAGCTCGTCGCCGGTGAGGTTGGATTCTTTACTGCCACGATCAAGAATGTTGCGGACACGAAGATCGGGGACACCATCACGGAAGATGCGCGCCCTTGTGCAGCTGCGCTGCCGGGATTTGAAGACACTCAAGTCGATGGTCTTCGCGGGCATCTACACGGTTGATTCGCATGAGCACACACTGCTGCGCGATGCGCTGGAAAAATTGCGGCTCAACGAT
The DNA here is from genome assembly GCA_963849505.1 of uncultured Acidobacteriaceae bacterium. Lineage (GTDB taxonomy): Bacteria > Acidobacteriota > Terriglobia > Terriglobales > Acidobacteriaceae > JANXZS01. The sequence continues at coordinate 770,033 of CAWKHY010000009.1, forward strand.
TCTTCGTTTTTCTTTGAGCCGGAAAGTTCGGTGGCGCTCGGCTTTGGATTTCGCTGCGGATTTCTTGGGCTGTTGCACATGGAGATCATCCAGGAACGGCTGGAGCGCGAGTACGAGCTTGACCTGATTACGACGGCTCCCGGCGTGCGCTACAAGATCACGCTGACCGATGGCTCGGTGATCGAAGTGGATAATCCTTCGCGCTGGCCCGACCCCAGCAACATTGAAAAGATTGAAGAGCCGATTATCAAAGCCGACCATTCTTGACCAATGAAGAATATGTCGGCGGCATTCTTAAACTGGTGGAAGAGAAGCGCGGGCAACAGAAAAATTTTGAATACGTGACGCCGACGCGCGTAATGATCACCTACGAGCTTCCGCTGAACGAGATCGTGCTGGATTTCTATGACCGGCTGAAGACCGTGTCGCGCGGATACGCGTCGCTGGACTACCAGCTCTCGGGGATGTGGGCGTCGCCGATGGTGAAGCTGGAGATCCTGATTGCCGGCGAGCCGGTGGATGCGCTGTCGATTATTGTGCACCGGGAATTCGCCTACGAGCGCGGACGTGCGCTGGTTTCGAAGATGCGTGAGCTAATCCCGAGGCAGCAGTTTGAAGTTGCCATCCAGGCGGCAATTGGGGCCAAGATCGTGGCAAGGGAGACGGTGGCGGCGCTGCGCAAGAACGTTATCGCGAAGTGCTATGGCGGCGATATCTCGCGCAAGAGGCAAGCTGCTGGAGAAGCAGAAGGAAGGCAAGAAGCGCATGAAGCGGGTGGGCAAGGTTGACATCCCGCAGGAGGCCTTTCTGGCGGTTCTGAAGCTCGGCGACGAGCCTTCCCGCTAACGGCTGGCTGCGCGACTGCGGCTATCGGGGTCATCAGCGCGTAACCTTAATTTGTGGAAAGCTTTGAAAAGGCCAGGATCTGTGCGGTTGCACTGGAATTTGTGGAGGAGCGTGCGGTAGTTGCTGATATGAAATGCTTTAGTGGGTGGATATGTGTACCAGAATAGGTCACGGCATGGCCTGGAAGTGCGCGGATGGAGGCGGTGTCCCGGGAATCCACATTTTTTTCCACATGGAGTGGCAAGGTATTTCTGTCGGCGAGGTTGGGTTTTCAAGGGGTAACTAAGTGATAACATTCGCTTGACTCCGGCAACAGGAGCCGGAAGCCGACAGACACGACAAAAAGACCCCGCGCTGGCGGGGTCTTTTTGGTGCGCACCGAAGTTACTTCGGTGCGGGTGTCGTGGTGCTGGGGCGCGGAGCAGCAGCTGGCGGACGATTGCCGGTGCCGGCCGGGCGTGGCGCCGTCGGTGCTCCGCCTACGGGAGCCGCAACGCCGGACTTGACGTTGTAGGCCTGCACGATGGCGGCAGTGATGTCGGTGGACTGGGCGGCCCAGAGGATGGGGCTCTGCTGGGTGCTGATGTCTACGACGAGCGTGTAGCCGTTGGTCTGCGCGTAGCTCTGCAGAACTTCATACACCTTCTGCGCGAGCTGCTGGTAGACTTCGCCGGCTTCGGTCTGGAAGTCGTTCTGCGCATCTTCAGCACTGCGCTGAAGCAGCTTTTCCTTGTCGTCGATGGTCTTGGTCGGGCGGCGCGGGCCTGGTCACTCAGCTTATCGCCTTGCGACTTGAGGGCGTTCTTCAGAGACTCGATCTCATCGCTCTGCGCCTTCAGTTGGGCTTGCTTGGGATCGAACTTCGGTTTTGAGTTGCGCGAAATTGCGCTGACCTTCGTTGGTACCGCAACCGCAGCTCTGGAAAGCAATTACGGCAATCTTGGTTGGACCGGCGGGTGCCGCCGCTGCGGGGGCAGTTGAAGCAGAGGGGGCCAGACTGGTCTGGGCTAGGGCATTCAAGCCGAGTCCGGACACGAGCAGGCAAGCAAATGTCAACGAACGCTTCATTGGGTTTTCAAAACTCCTTCGGTTCTTCAGATCGAGATTGTCCGCATTTCCTCACGGAAGCAGTCTTCGCTTCCTGTTCAACCTCTAGCGCACTTCCATGGGGGCAGCTTCCTGCCAAGTGGCGGCCGGGAACTTGCTGAAGAAGAGACACGGACAGAGACTTCGCAGGATCTTCTTAGAATTATATAGGTTGGGGGGCATACAGCGTCAAACCGGGACCAATGCTGACCCGGCTTGACGTTGACTTAGAAGGTAGTGCTAACCGTGAGGCGGAAGGTCTTTCTCGGTTCGCGCATCTGGTAATACGGGCCATAGAGCTGCAGCGATTCGGCGTAGGTATAGTCTCCCGCGCCGCCGGCCGGGAACATGGAGCGGTTGATGAGGGTCTCGTCCCGGAATCTGCGTGAAGAGGCGCAGCGGGTTGTAGGCGTAGTAGATGCGGAATGGTGCGTTGACGATTGGCAGAATGACCTGGAGTTCCGCGCCCGTGGACATGCGGGGAACGAGATTGGTTCCATAGATCGGCCGGATCATGTTGCCGAATGCCACTTGCTGTCCACCCTGGCAGGCACCGTTGATGTACGTCGGGCAGCCATAGAGCGGAGCGTTGAGAATGTCGGCGCCTTCGACGCTCATTCTCAGCTGCGACTTGCGCACGGCTGACGTCGATGTTGAAGTCGTCGAAGAACGCGAAGGTGACCGGTCCCGCGATGGGGATGCGATATTCAATGTTGCTGGTGAAGGTGGTATCGCCGCCAGTTGAGACGATGCCGTAGACCGGCAGCGGAACCTGGATGGGGCCGAGCTGCGGGTTCTGCGGATCACGCGGAACGGTTGTACCGTCAGGATTGGTGAGGTTGAAGAGCACGCGCGTGGGGATGTACGCATATGGAGTAATGGCGCGCACGTCGAAGCCGCGGACATCGCCTTCGCCACCGGCAAAGAAGCGGTTGGTGGGTGGGGCGACGTCGCCGCCGTATCCCTGCACATACGCTGCCTGCAGACGGTAGCCCAGAACATTCCGTCCTTCCATGTTCTTCTTCAGGAACTTCATGGGCATGAACTGCTTGTATTCAAGAATCGGGGTGAAGTAGCGTACGTTGCCGCCCAGTCCCGCGATCTGGAATGCCGCCGACATTTCCTTGCCGTTGCGCGGCTTGTAGGGGCTGTCCAGGTGGTTGTAGGAGAAGCTGAAGGACGCCGAGCTGGTGATGATGCCTTCGAGAGCGTTCTGGCCCGCAATGCCGCCGCGGAAGGCCAGCGTCTGGAAGAGGTTGGCGGAAGCCTGGCTAAAGGTGGTGATTGAAGTCTTATTCAGCGAGTAGGTGAAGCCGACGCGCTTGAACGAGCGCTTGATCGGGTATCCGGCTGAGAAGCTGAAGCCGGTGGTGGAGGTGTTGTAGTTCTGCACCAGTGACTGCTGAGCCGCCGAGATGTTGGCTGACGCGCCGGCGGTGGCCTGGTAGCTCTTGGCCGCGTTGTAGTCGTACTTGGTGGCAAAGAGCTGGAAGCCGACGTTCAACGGACGATTCTTCAGATAAGGCTCGGTGAAGCCGAATTGCAGGTTGCGCGAGAGGTTGCCGACGTTGGCCTGCACGCTCAGGGTTTCGCCCAGTCCGAGGAAGTTGTTGGTCTGGTAGTTCAAACCGATGAACGAACCGGAGAGACCACTGACGCCGCCATTCAGGCCGATGGAGTTCTTGCCCTTCTCCTTCACCTTGAGCAGCAGTTCGACGGTGGCGTTTTGCGCGTCCTGGTGGGTCTCAGAGTCCTGTTCGATCTTCAGCGGGTCAAAGTAGTCGAGCTGGTTCAGGCGCAGCAGGCTGGCCTCCCAGAGGTTGCTGTTGTAGACCTGGCCTTCTTCCAGCAACAGCTCGCGGCGGATGACGCGGTCGCGGGTGATGGTGTTGCCCTGGAACTCGATCCGCGAGACATAGAACTGCTTGCCTTCGTCGATGTCGATGTTGAGGGTGACAGTCTTCTTTACGTCGTCGACTTTAGGATTCGGGACGGCGGCGAAGTTGATGTACCCCAGCTGGCCATAGGCCTTGCGCAGATTTTCCAATCCCTTGCCGATCAAGGTCGCGTTGAAGTAGTCCCCGTCCTTCATATTGAACTGGGCACGCAACGCGCGGGTGTTGGTCATCTTGGTGTTTCCGCTGAAGGTAATGGTGGCGAGGTGGTAGCGTTCGCCTTCTTCAATCGGCATGCGGATGTCGATTCGCTTGCCCTTCTTGGGGCGGAAAGTGAGCAGCGACAGGCCGCCTTCGTTGCGGATATGGGTAAGCGGCTGTGCCACCTGTGCGCGGAAGTAGCCCTTGTCGCGGTAAGCCTGGCGGACGCGCTCGGCGTCTTCTTCCAGCTTGCTGGCGTCGTAGGTTCTAGGCAGCAGGTTTTCGAGAATGATGGAGTGAGGCACGCCGATCGGCCTCAGGTTCTTCATGGAAGCGCGCAGGGTCCGCGATGAGATGTGCTCATTGCCGGTGAACTGGATCTTGCCGACCTTGACCGTGGGGCCTTCCTTGATATTGAAGTTGACGGCGACCGAGGCCGGGGGAATCGTCTTGACGTCGGTCTTGATGGTGGCGAACTGGTGGCCGTGCTCGGCGAGCAGTTCCTTCAGCACGGTCTCAGCGTGCTTTACCTTGGTGGGGTCGTACTGGCTCTCGATGGAGAGGCCGACCTTTTCCTTCTTGAAGCGGTCGAGGACGTCGGATTGCGTGACCGAGTTCAGGCCCTTGTAGTTAATCTCGCGAATGGTGGGCTTTTCCCTGACGAACACGTCCAGAATGACGCCCTTGGGGGTGTCTTCGCGCTCGATGCGGACATCTTCGAAGTATCCCGTGTTCCAGAGCGAGTTGAAGTCGCGTTCAATGGCCAGCGGATCAACCGTCTCCCCGGGGTGGGTGAAGAGGCGCGCGAGGATGGTTTCCTTGGGGATGCGGCGGTTGCCGATGACCCGGATGGAGACGATCGTATTGTCCTGCTGCGCAAAGGCGGAAACCGCAAGGAAAACAAGGATCAGCGCCATCATCTTCGTCATACGGCGAAGGCTCAGGCGCGAAGCTGGGGAATAAGTACGCCGGGAGTTATGGCTCCCTGAAAGGACGACGGGAAGAATAGGCACACCCTCACTGCAAAAAATCAGACCGAACTTGTGGAAAAGGTGATTATAAGTGACGGAAGGGGCAGGGCCCAACTCCGGGGTTGACTCGGTGATCGGATCCGGCATTAAACGAGCCCTCGTGACCAAAGTCCAAGGGACCCGTCAGCTTTCAAGCTCTGCCTGAATGGAGTACTCCTCAGCCGAATTATTCCAATTAATCTGGAGCACATTTGGTTTGCAGCAAACCTGGCAATCTTCGACATAATTCTGCCGGCTGCCTGCAGACTCATCCACCACGGTCTCATTCCACTCTCCACAGCCAGCGCATTGGAAGCCTGAAACCAGCGGCATGCTCCCTCCTGCATCGGCACATCATCTCTTAGTCTATCGGACGGAGGCGGTTTTGGCTTCGTCCGGGGGCACCTTTCGCACCTCAACCAGCACAGAATAAAAGGTTGCACCCCTGCCGATGTCCGTCAGGCCCTCGGATGTGAGGACATTTACGTTGGCGCCGCCCCCGGAAAACTTATTCCAGCTGAGCCGCGCGGAGACCACCCCGGGAGCCACGGAGGCTCCCAAAAGCGCCTGCAAACGCAGGCTGCCGCGATCATTCACCACTTCCACCCAGTCGCCATCCGCGATGCCCCGGGACTCGGCGTCCGCCGGATTCATCTCCAGGCGCGATTCGGTGCGGGCCTCCATGCGGCGGTGCCCCGGAAGGTTCGCGAAGGTGGAATTCATATAGTTGTCGGCCTTGCGCGCGAGCATTTCCAGCGGGTAGACCTTGCTGGCAGGCGAGGAACGCGACTCCGCCGGCGGCCTGAAGGTGGGCAGGGCATCCAATCCCTGCTGCGCCAGGCTCTCGGAATAGAACTCCACCTTGCCGCTTGGAGTCTCAAGCCGGCCCTGGGCAAAGGGCAGGAAGGGATGGGCATCGCCCTTCGCGCCAAGCTTGAGGGCTACGTGTCCCTCGCTTTCAAGCTGCCTGAGCGAGATGCCTTCCATGCCGGGGTTCATCGAAGTGCGCTCTTCGTCGGTACCGCCGGTCAATTGCAGGGCCTGGGCAATCAGGGTGTCGGTCGATTCGCGGAAGCAGGGTTCAGGGAAGCCCATCTGCATTCCCAGGCGGCCGAAGAGCCACACGTTGGAGCGAGCCTTGCCGAGCGGGTCAATCGCCTGCTGCGAGAGCTGGAGATAGTAGTGGCCGTAGGCTCCCTGGACATCGCGCTGCTCAAGGAAAGTGGTAGCCGGAAGCAGGATGTCGGCGTAATCCGCCGTATCGGTAAAAAACTGCTCGTGGACGACGGTGAAGAGGTCTTCGCGCTGCAATCCTCGCAGCACGGCGTTCTGGTTGGGCGCCACCGCCGCGGGATTGGAGTTGTAGACGAAGAGGGCCTTTACCGGAGGCCCATCCTCAGGATTCGCACCCAGCTCAGTAAGCGCATGGCCCAGCTGCGACATATTCACTATGCGCGACGGGCGCTTCAGCGGGCTCTCCATCATGAGATCGGGGCGCTCTAGGGCTTCCTTGTCAAACTTGAAGGCGCCGCTGGTGGAAAGCTGCAATCCCCCGCCAAGCTGCCGCCACGAGCCGGTAAGTGCCGGCAGCATGGCCACGGCTCGCACCGCAGTGCCGCCAAATTCAGATCGCTGCACGCCGTAGTTCAGCCGGATGACAGCCGGAGTAGTGGTGGCGTATTCATGCGCGAAGCGCTCGATCTCGGCCGGGCTCATTCCGGTCCAGGCGGCGACCTTCTCCGGGGTGTACTGCTTGACGTGCTCACTGAGCTGCTCGAAGCCGTGGGTCTGTTCGGCGACGTAAGCCTCGTCATAGAGGCGATCGCGGATGAGGATGTGCATCATGCCCAGGGCGAGGGCGGCGTCGCTGCCGGGATGAATGGCGATATGCCAGTCCGCGAGCCGGGCGGTACGCGTCTGGTAGGGATCGATGACGACGAGCTTGGCGCCCTGGCGGCGGGCGTCCTCAATCATCGGCCACAGGTGCACGTTGTTTCCGTGGATGTTCGCGCCCCAGGCGACGATGTAGCGCGAGTGGCGAAAATGCTCAGGAGCGGTGCCCATCTTCCGCCCGTAGACGGCGACGAGCGCTTCTCCGCCGGCGCTGGAACAGATGGTGCGGTCCAGTTGCGAAGCACCGAGGCGATGAAAGAATCGGCGATCCATAGAGCCGTAGCCGAGCGCTCCGATGGTGCCGGCATAGCTGTAGGGCAGAATCGCCTCGGGTCCGAATTTGCGGCTGATGTGAGCGAGCCGCTGCGCGATGGAGTCGATGGCCTCGTCCCAGGAGATGGGCTCGAAGGCGGATCTCTCCTTGCCGGGCGGCAGAGGTCCCTTGGGCGCGGTGTCGCGGCGGCGCATGGGCTCAAGCAGGCGGGCAGGCGAGTAGACGCGGTCAAGATACTTGGCCACTTTGCCGCACAGAAATCCCTGGGTGACGGGATGGGCGGGATCGCCCTGCACCTTGATGGCGCGTCCGTCCGCGTCAACCGTAACCAGCACTCCGCAGGAGTCAGGGCAATCGTGGGAACAGACGGTGTGAACGACCTTCAGTCCAGCCATAGCCTATTTTAGTGCCGCGGGTGGTTACAAAGCTGTGGAGGGGTGTGGAATTTCCGCGGAGTGGCAGCAACGAAAAGGCCCGGGATAAACCGGGCCTCTGCGGGTTGCTGATTGGTTGAGACTAGTTCTTCGGCGCGAAGTAGCCCTTGCGTGCGCTCACCTGGTATTTGCGGTCGTTCGCGATCAGGTAAATCGTGCGGAAGGAGCCGTCGGTCTTGAAGTCCGCCGGGGTGTAGGAGAGAGCGTACTGGCTGCGCAACTCCTCCTCGATGGCGTGGAAGCTCTCCGACATCTGCTCCATGCGCTTGGGAAAGTAAGTTGTGCCGCCGGTGGCCTCTGACATCTTTGAGAGCACCTCATCGCCACGGCCACGGCTGGGACTGGTGTTGGTGCTGATGGCGAAGATGATGGTGTCGGCCCGCTGACACATCTTGATGGAGTCGTCGAGGTAGGCGCGGCTCTGGTTGTCGTCGCCGTCGGAGATGAGGATCATGGCCTTGCGCACAGGTTCCTGGCCACGCGAATTATCCAGCAGCTTGTCGCGGCAGGCGGTGTAGACGGCGTCGAAGAGAGCGGTCCCGCCGCCGGGACGCAGCTTGGCGATGCCGGTCTCGAGCGCCTCCTGATTATTCGTCCAGTCCGTCTTAAGATCCGGCACGACATCGAAGCCCATCACAAATGCCTTATCGCTCTGCGGTCGCAGCACCTGCTTCAGAAATTCGCTGGCCGATTCCTGCTCAAACTGGAAGCGGGTTCGAATAGAGGTGCTGGCATCGATCACGACGCCCACCCGAAGCGGCAGGTTGGTCTGCTGCACAAACTTCGATATCTTTGGCCGGGGCCTTCTGATCGTCGAGGAGCGCAAAGTCGCTCTGCTGCAGATCCTTGACGAAGTGCCCGTTGTGCTTCTCCGTGACCGTGAAGATCAGGTTCACTTCGTCGACGCTGCGCTTGATGGTGAATTCGCCTTCGTCGTTGCCGGTGGGAAGCTGGCCGGGTGTTGCCGCCGGAGCGTTGGCGGGAGGTGCAGCGGTCTGCGTGGTGCTGGGTGCGGGTGCTTTGGCCGGGGCCTGTGCTGGAGCCTGTGCGGGTGTTTGTGCGAGTGCTGCAACAGAAAATGCCAGTGCCAGCGTCGCGCCTTTAAGACCAGGAGCCTGCAGCCAGGCACAAATGGGAGTTTCTTGACATCAACTTCATCCTCGTGGCCTTCGTTCTTTGCTAATGCTCATTCTAACAATTGGGGTGAACGCCCGGTTACGAGCGAATCGCCTTGGCTTTCGCCTCCGCGGCGGCGTCCAGCATGCGGAGAAATACTTTTAATTCTTCAGGCAGGGGAGACTTCAGGCTCAGCGTCTCGCCGCTGCGGGGATGCGCGAATTCCAACTCGGCGGAGTGGAGGAAGTTGCGCGACAGGCTGATGCCTTCCGGCTCCTGGTGAGTGCGGCGCTTGCCGCTGATGGCCACCGGAACAATAATTCGCGCCGGCGCACCGTAGAGCGTATCGCCGACCACCGGGATGTCCGATGGAGGACATATGCACGCGGATCTGGTGGGTCCTGCCCGTCTCAATCTTCACGGCAACCAGCGTGAATTTTCCGTAGCGTCCGGAAAAGCGCTTCAGCACCTGGTAGTGCGAGATGGCGCTGCGGCCGCCCTCATCGCGCCGGGTCGTCATGCGCGTGCGGCGAACCTGGTCGCGGCTGATGGGCGAATTGATCGTGCCCGAATCCTTATCGACCTCGCCATGAACCAGCGCGAAGTATGTCTTCGACATCCGCCGCGTGGCAAACATGTCCGCCAGCTTGCCGTGAGCCCAGTCGTTCTTGGCCACCACGATCAGGCCGCTGGTTTCCTTGTCCAGACGATGCACGATGCCGGGACGAAGATCACCGCCGGTGCTCGACAGGTTTTGGAAGTGATGAAGAATTGCGTTGACGAGGGTGCCGCGATTGCGTGCGTCGTCCGTGGCTCCTGCGCCGGCGTGCACCATCATGCCTGCGGGCTTGTTGACCACGGCGAGATCATCGTCTTCGTAGACAATGTCCAGCGGAATATCTTCCGCAATGGCATGCAGCGGTGGCGGCTGTGCCTCGCCGTGCACGGAGACGACTTCATCCGCGCGCAAACGCATGGAAGCCTTGGCGGCCTTGCCGTCGACCAGCACTCCGCCTTGCGACAACAGCAACTGGATGCGGGAGCGGCTGACACCTTCAAGTTGCTGCACCAGGAACTGGTCCAGACGCTGCCCGGCCATATCTGCGGATACGCTCCAGGAGCGTAACTCAGCGGAGTCCTCGGACGTTATCTGCGGCTTGGAAGAATCAGGCGATATGGGCACTCTCCTCCACTGTACCGCGTTTCCACCACAACATGCCTCCGGCCAGCACCATGAGCACGGCCAGCACCTGCCCAACGGTGAGCGAGTCGTTCAGGATATGCACGTTCCCGCCGCGCAAAAAATCGAGAAAGTAGCGCGAGATCCCGAAGAGAATCAGCCACGTCCCCATCAGCTCGCCCGGCGCCAGACGTCGCAACAACAGCATCAGCACGCAGAAGATAGCCAGCTCCGCCAGGCACTCGTACAGTTGCGTGGGATGCAGCGGCAGGCCCTGCGGAGTGCCGCTCCACAGCATCGCCAGCTTGCTGTTGTAGGTGACGCCCCAGGGCAACGTAGTGGGTGTTCCAAAGGCCGAGCCGGCGGCGAACGATCCGACGCAGGAGATGGCATGGCCCAGCGCCAGCGGTGCGGCAAGAACGTCCAGTGTGCGGCGCAGTGGCATGTGGGCAGTCCGCGCATAAACGCTGCCAATTAGCAATCCCATAACGCAGCCAGCAACCAGGAACCAGGGAGTGCGCATCGCCGCCAAGCCCATTCTCCACAACGGCACCGTGCGCAGTACGCCCCAGTACAGCAGCACCATCAGCAGGCGTGAACCCACGATGGCAGAGAAGACCATGAGCACGATAAGATTCCAGATCTTGTTGGGATCGACACCAAAGCCTCGCGCCAGCCGCAGGCTGAGAAAGAGCGCGGCAAGAACGCCGATGGCGGCGAAGACTCCGTAGGAGGGAACTGCGATGGGGCCGAACTGGAAGAGAAGAGGATGCACCGTGGCTAGCTCTGCGACCAGGCGCAGAAAGGTAGAAGACCGACCCACTGGGCCGTGACGCAGTTCTCTGGTGAACCCGTCCTAAGACGGTGGGACTCTCCGCGGCTCTTTAGGCGTTCCGGACTGGCGGACTGCACACCGAGCCGATTTATCGAGTCGAGCCCCTGTTCGATGATTAAAGGTTCAACCAGAGTTGACCGCAGCACCTGCTTCGCAGGCCGGTTTCTGTCAGGATGCTAGCCGAGGTTGGCCGGGTTGGCAATAGCACCGGTAAAAATGCGTGGTGATGGTGTTGAATTTAAATGTGAGCGAACGCTAACGTTTCTGAAGTGACGAATGGAACCGTGTACCCGGCGAGAATGCGCTTACAAAGCGGCCCGAGAGAAATCGCGGTAAGGTAATAACTATGCATTGGGCCCCGTATCTGATTCTCGCCATTGTCGTCGTGCTCTACCTCGTGCTGAAAAGCTCTCGCCAGATTTCACAGAAAGATGCGCGGGAATATTTGCAGAGTGGAGCGCTGTTGATTGACGTGCGCAGCATTCGCGAATTCAACTCCGGCCATCTTCCCAAGGCCATCAACCTGCCGCTCGACGATATCGAGAGCACGCTGCCGCGCCGCGTGAAGGATAAAGACAAGGTACTGCTGCTGCATTGCCAGGGCGGTTCCCGCAGCGGCGCTGCTAAAGCCAAATTGCAGCAACTGGGCTACTCCACGCGCCTACAACCTCGGCTCTTATAGCCGCGCGCGCGAAATCGTCAGCGGCAAATAGAGGACTTCCGGCACGGCGGCGGCATCTCACAGCGGCAACGCTCAGCGAAAATTTGCCAGTCCAGAAAACCCTCCGCTGTTGTAACCTTATTGGTCCACCGGAGCCATACAAATTATGTTCGCGAAGTCATTTTCCTTTTTTTCAGCAGCGTTTCTTTTTGCCGCTTTGACCACCTGCGCGGTCCCCGCCAAAGCACAAGCAGCCCAGCGCCAGCAGCGTCAACCGACCTGAACGCCAAGGCCCACGCGATTTTTGACAAGGGCGTCAGCCTGAACAGCCTTACCGGCAAAGACATGCAGCCTTATCACCTGAAGGCGACCTACGAGATCTATGAGGGCGATCCGACACCCGAGGCGGGCACGCTTGAGGTGTGGGCCACCTCTCCCGACCAATGGAAGCGCACCTATACCGGCAAGAAATATAGCGGCACCGAGTGGAGCGTCTCTCCCAGCGAGAAATTGCAGGCAAAGCCCGGCCCCAAGGAAAACTTCGATCACGCCAAGCTCGACATGCGTGTCGGCGTGCCCACCACCAACCCTCTCTTCCAGACCAAGAACTTCAAGCCTGAGTATGAGATGGATGGCCGCCTGGTAGCCAGCCCGATCGCGATGACGTGCACATTGGTCGTCAATCCAGCGCGCTACGCGGGCGATCAGAATCCCAACGATCTATTCCCGATGTATTGCTTTGACGCCGACTCCTACCTTCGCCTGGCGACAACGCCCGAGACCACGATTCAACTGAACGACATCCAGATGTTTCAGAATCGCGCAGTGGCCAAGGACGTGAAGGTGATCTTGAACAAGCACCTCGTCTCCGCGATCAAGGTCACGCTGCTCGAGCCGCTTTCGCCCGGCGACACCGCAGCCGTGAAGCCCGCGGGCAATGCCGTGCCGCAGCCCTACACGCGCATACCCGGCGATCCTAAGCTGGTGGTAGTGAAGCAGGGAGGAGCCGCGTACCCCATGGGCGCCGCTGAGCACAAGGCTCTGGGCACAGTCTACGTGACCGCCGTGATTCTTAAGACCGGCAAGGTGAAGGTGAAGGGCGCAGCAGGTAGCCAGTTCCTGACGCAGGCCGCCTCTGACGCGATTGCGGATTGGCGCTTCCAGCCCTACAAGATCGACGGACAGCCCGTCGATGTGGAAGTCATCATCCCTTACGTCTTTGACGCGCAAGCCCTTCGTTCCATGGCCGGGCGGAATTGAGCCGCCGCCTGCCGGCAACTCCAGCCAATCCCGGAGCCTGATCGCAACTGCACGCTGGTCACACAAGTAAGCGGGGCTTTTCCTCTCGGAAAAGCCCCGTTGTATTTGCCGGCGTGAGGCGACGTGCAGTCCCTTAGTCCCCACAGGGCATCGCTCTTGAGAGTTCTAGACCTAGGCGAGATTGAGAATGGCGCCGCAAGGCGCGCCCGCCCGTGCGGCCAGCACCTCAGCCGATTCTGCGTTCGTCGCCTAGTACGGAGTCGAGCAGGCCGGAGAGATCGCTGGCACGTGTGCGAATGCTGCTCTGCGCCTGGTGGACGTTGCCACTGAGCGCGCGATACTTCTCCGCCAGCGTCGCCAGTTCGTCGGCCACGTTCAGCGCGGCCAGTACAGCCACCCGCAGCGAGTCAACCGTGGTGCCTTGCGCCGCCACCGCGTGCATCTTCGAATCCACCATCCCGGCAAGCATGCGGATGTACTCCGGATCGTGGCCGCGGAGATGATAGGTCTGGTCGTAGATCTCGACTGTGACGCTGGTAGTTTGCCGCTCGTTGTTTTCTGAGTCAGTCATTCGCTGCTTTCCTCTCGTCAGATAGCCAGATCGTCGAGCATTCCCAGCAGGCGTTCTACTTTCGTGCGGATGGCGTCGCGTTCTTTCCTCAGACTGGCCAACTCGGTCTCCATGCTGGCGAGCATCGCACCATTTTCTCCGGATCTCTCTTCGGCGTCGTGGGCGCGTTCTTCCGCGGCGGCCGCACGCGTCTCTGCAGCCACGCGCTGCTCACGTTCCGTCTTCAGCATCTGCACCGTACGCAGCACGCGCTGCTCCAGCGCCTGAAAATCATCGACTGTCATTTGCGGCTCAGCATCTACGAGCGCAAGTGTTGGCATGGGTGAATCTTCCACGATGTCCTGACCTCTCCCTTGGCGAAGTATAGCGCCGATGGTTGTGAGCGTGAATCCGCAGGAAAACAGCGGCTGGAGGTACCCTTCAATGTTCGCCCCGCGACGTTAGCTGCGCAGGCGTCCGCCCAGTTGCTCCATCGCCTTTAGAATGCTCTCGGAACGGAGTTGCACTTCCTCTTCGCGAAGTGTTCGCTCCTGCGATTGAAAGACCGTTCCCAGCAGCAGCGAGTACTCCGGCCGTCCCCGCTTTCTTGTCGCGAAAGATCTCCTTCGGCGAATACTCCACGAGATCTTCGATGCCCAATTCCTCCAAGCGCGTCCGCCACCTGAGACCAGCGCAGCGTGTCGGAAACGTCAGCGAGAAGTCGCGGCGAACCGCCTGGTAGCGCGAGAGTTCGCGAACCGCCGGCTGACGCAGCGCCTGTCGATATAGACGGTGCGAGATAGATCTCGCCCACGAAGACGGTCTGCCGGATCTTGCGCCGCTGCGCTTCCGCGGGATGCAACTGTCCGAAGTAGCCGATCGTCGATCCATCCATCACGATGCGAGCCGAACGCGCCGGATGCAGCCACTCCGGCATCAGTGCCGCTATCCGCAGCAAAGTTGTCGTAGTAGAGCGAGCGCGAGGCGAAACGGCTCGAGCAGCTCCTCCACCGATCCTTTTACGTCAAAGAAGTCCAACGGCCTTGGCGGCTGGCTGCGGACCCTCCACGGCTGAAAGACCCGTCGCGCCAATCGACAGCGTGGGCCGTTCATCCACCGCGTCCGTCGTTCCGCTGAAGGCCGTGCCCATTTCGAAGAGGCGCACATCTTCCTCGTTGCGGTTCAGGTTGCCCGCAAGCATGGTGAGCATGCCCGGCACCAGCGAAGGCCGCAGCATGCCTGCCTCCTCGTTCAGCGGATTGCCCATCGCGCACCGCGGTGCGAGGGTTGCGGCGCAAACGTAATTGCATCTGTCTCAGATACAAATGTGCTCGAAATCGCTTCGTTCCATCCCAGAGCCAGCAGCGTCGAGCGCACAGCCGACTCCTTCCGCGCCCAGGGCAGCTCCTTCACGCTGCCTTCAAACGCAGGCAGAGTGTTGGCGAAGCGGTTGTAGCCGTAGACGCGCGCGACTTCTTCGATCAGGTCGATCTCGCGCTCAAGGTCCAGCCGCCAGCTTGGCAGCGTCACGTCGTAAATGCCATCGGAGCGCAGCACCAGCGAGCAGCCCAGCGCAGTCAGCACAGTCTTCAACCACCGTTGCGGTAATGCCCATGGCATCGATCGTCGTGCCCAGGATGCGGCGAACTTCGCTCAACTCCAGCCTCACCGGCGCGCGATGCGCCGTGCGCGCCGCGGCCGCGCGGAACCACGACGTCCACCAGGTCGCCGACAAGCTATCCGCCGCTCTCCGCGAGGACCAACTTGCGCACCAGCGCTGAGGCCACCGGAGGCGCATTGAAATCCGCGCCGCGCTCGAACCGATGCGACGCATCGGTGTGCAGTCCGTGCCGCCGCGACAGTTCCGCGAACGATTGCGGGATCGAACCACGCCGCTTCCACCAGCACGTTCTTCGTCTCGGCGGTGATCATCGTGTCCCAGCCGCCCATCACGCCGGCCAGCGCCGACGCGCCTTCTTCTCATCGGCGACCACCAGGTCGTCGGTGTCCAGCGTGCGCTCGCTGCCATCCAGCAGGCGCAGCTTTTCGCCCTTGTGCGCGCGGCGCACAACGATGCCGCCCTCCAGCTTGTCGAGATCGAAGACGTGCGTCGGTTGCCCCATGCCGATCCAGACAGCGTTGGTCGCATCCACGGCGTTCGAAATCATCTTCTGCTCAAGGCAGCGTAAACCGCTCGGCCAACAAGTCCGGATGATCGGCTCGATGGTCACTCCACGCAGCACGCGTGCAGTAAAGCGTCCGCAGAGATCGGGAGCCTCAATGCGCACGGGATAAGGCGCGGCCGCTCTCCACCGCAGCCGACAGAGACGTATCGAGCGCAGGCAGTGTGAAGCCCGTAGATCGCGCTCGCTTCGCGCGCAATGCCGTAGTGGTTCATCGCGTCCACGCGGTTGGTGGTGATGTCCATCTCCAGCAGCAGACCTTTGCCCGCACCAAGATCGAAGGCGCCATCCACGGCCATGCCGCGCAGCGTCAGGTCTTCCACCAGCTTGTGATCATCACAGGAATCCCAGGCAAATATTCGCGCAGCCATTCGGTAAGAATCTTCATAAAGTTCAGCTAAGAAGCGGTTAGCTAAAAGCCGGTCAGCTAAAGGCCGGTCAGCTAAAAAGCGGTTAGCAAACGGCGATTAGCGAAATAGCTGTTAGTGAAGAAGCTTCGTTTCTTTCTCCTTCAAAGTCAGCTACGAAACGGTTAGCTATACAGCGGTTAGCTAAAAAGCGGTCTAGCGAAAAGCATTTAGTGAGCCGGCTTTTCCTTCAGTGTGTTTAGCAGACCGTTCAGCATCTTTCCCACTTCTTCGCAATCCGCAATTATCTTTCTCGCTTCAGCCGCTTTCATGTATCCAAGAGTGCTTGCCAACTCGATTTGCGTCTCGACTTCGAAAAGCGACCCACGGGCCTGCCCAAGAAAAACCGCGAATCCGTTGTCCGTCAGTCTTCCGTGACCTTCGGCAATGTTGCTCGGAACCGAAACCGCAGCCCGTCGAATCTGGCTCGTCAGCCCAAATATCTCTTCTTTCGGAAAGGCCTTTGTCGCCGTGTACACCACGCCAGCCAACTTCATCGACCTCTGCCAAACAATCAAATCCCGAAAATGCCGAGTCTTCATCTCACCCGCTGCTTCTGCTCTTCCGCTAACCGCTTCTTAGCTGACCGGACTTTAGCTGACCGCTTTTTAGCTAACCGCCCTTTAGCTGCTTCCTCAAGCAAATTGCCTGAGAAACCGCATATCCCCTGAATAGAACTGCCCAATATCGCTGACGCCATACTTCATCATCGCGATGCGTTCCACGCCCATGCCGAAGGCGAATCCGCTGATCTTTTTCGGATCGTAGCCCGGCTGCTTCTGCTGCACGAATCCAAAGACCGCAGGATCCACCATGCCGCAACCCAGCAGCTCAATCCATCCCGAGTGCTTGCACTTCCGGCAGCCCTTGCCCCCGCAGAAAATGCAGCTGATCTGCACGTCCGCGCTCGGCTCGGTGAACGGAAAGAACGATGGAAAGAATCGCGTCTTCACCGTCGGACCGAAGAACGCCTTCATCGCGTGATCCAGCGTGCCCTTCAGATCGCTGAACGTCACGTTCTCGCCCACGCACAGCCCCTCCACCTGGTGAAAGATCGGCGAGTGCGTTGCGTCCGACGCGTCGTTGCGGTGCACCTTGCCCGGGATCACGATCCGCACCGGCGGCGGCTGCTGCTCCATGGTTCGGATCTGCACCGGAGAAGTATGCGTGCGCATCAGCAGGCGATCCCGCAGCGGCCTGCGCTCCTGGTTCGCCACCACCAGCGTGTCCTGCGTGTCGCGCGCGGGATGGTTCGGCGGAAAATTCAGCGACTCGAAGTTGTAGTAGTCCGTCTCCACCTCGGGCCCCACGCCGACCGAGTAGCCCATCCCCTGAAACACCGAGACGATCTCGTTCATCGTGCGCACAATGGGATGCTCCGCGCCCAGCAGCGTGCGCGTCCCCGGCAGCGTCACGTCGATGGCCTTCGCGGTCCAGCGCGCGTCGTCCGGCCCGGCATTGCCCGCGTTCGCCAGCAGCTCTTCAACCTGCTCCTTCAGCTTGTTGAAGCGCTGGCCAATCAGCTTCTTCGCCTCCGGCGGAGCGGATTTCAGCCACGCCTCGCTCACCAGCTTCAGCCGGCCCTGCTTGCGGCCCAGCCATTCCAGGCGAAACTGTTCAACCGCATCCGGCGACGCCAGCGAGCGCGCCGACTCCGCAGCCTGCCCCGCCAACCCGCTGAAAGCCTGCTCAAGCGCAGCTTCGTCAAAGCTGCTCAATAGTGGAATCTGTTCTTGCGACATGATCCTGTTCAGGATAAATCAGAGACCCGCTAGGACGAAGGCTGCGGAGGCAATTCGTCGGGGAGAAAGGAGTAATTCTTTCTGCTAATTGTTTTGAAGCTCAATCTTGGATTCCACTTCCACTGGCTCGTCAAGGACGAGATACGGCTGGAAGACCCATTTCCGCGCGGTGGCTTCAGCAGCTTTGAAGGCATTCGAAGGGCCAGCCACAGCATGTGCGTCGAAAACATGCCCATCCTTCCCGATCACTATTTGAAGCTCAACCTTAAAATGTTCTTGGCGCAGACTCGGAGGCCATTCAGGAAATGGCTGCTTAATTGGTTTGACTACTACCCCGGTTACCCTTCGTCCGCTGAGGCTAACAGCATCTGTCGGTGGCAAGAAATCTTTGTCGTCGCTTTGCGTAAGCGCCTCGAGGACCTTGACGTGAAGTTTGAGAAATGGCTTGCCGCCGTCTGTAACCTCGACATCCATTCCCACATTGCGTCCTTCAAATGAGGTGACGTCGTTATAAGTAGTCTGAAACCAACCGAATCCTCTCGCGTAGCGAAGCAGTGTACTGTCGCCTTCGAAGCAGTATTGGACCGGAATACTGATTCCGCCCGCTCCGTTCTTCATGACGAAGCAATTGAGCGTATACCTTCCGAACTTGCGCTCGACGGAGCTCGCCTGAACACCCTGAAGCGAACGGGCGTACGAGAATGGATCGACAACCTCGCTACGAATCTGAATCTCAGCGCGATTGGGCCATCTTTGATCGCCCGCGCGGAACAGTCCGTGATCGGTTCCAAAATCAGTCTGGTTCAGGTTGTTACTTTTGTAGCTTCTTCTGAATTTTTTGGGGCCTGCCCAGAACTCTTCGAGAATTCCGCTATTGAAGTTGTCGCCATCTCCATCGAACTGGTCGTAGGCGATGACGATGTGCCACGGGTGCACATCCGCAGCCGAGAGGCCGTTAGCGGTCGATTCTTGTGTAAGCCATGCGGCAAACTTACCGGGATCCACTGGAGTTATAGGGCTTGCCGCGGCGAAGGAAATCGACGTTGCCCATGAAGTATCGGGAGGCACTGCAATCACTGCATCGCCTGAAGTTTCTGAGGAGCCGACGATAACGCGCAGCTGTTTCTCGTGATTTTCTGCGGCTGGAACATTCTGAGCTCGAATCCCAGAAAAGAAGCAGCAAATTAGAATTGCTGTCGAGAACACCCGGGCATTGTTTTGCATCATTCCTCTGCTGGAGCGCAGTCTTGCGTAAGAGGATTGTATTGGCGTCTGGCAGAGAACGCCATTCCGGATTTTTCCTCGAGACACGCTGTAATCCACGCACCTCCGCCGCTCCTATGCGTACAGGCTAACCCGCGACTCCAGCCTCGCAGTCGCCTCGGCCACCGTCTCGCCGCTCGCGGTCACCTGCGGAGGTCCCGCCACCGTCGCGACTATCTGGCTTGCATCCCGCTCCACAAACGCGATCTGCCTGCTGTTACTCAACGTTGCCGTGGAATACAGACCCAGCGCGCTCTGGCTCGAGGGCTGCACCGATTGGATGATATTGCTCATAAAATGCCTCTACACGATTGGCAAAGGGCGACCTCGGAAGCTTTCGCCGCGCCTGCTTACCACTTCGGCAGTAAATAAGTTTTCTTTAATCTTTCTTCGCGAATGTTCCCGGCTGGCAAATAGAAAAGGTGCGGCAAGCTTCGCCGCACCCTCTCGTGTTTCTATCCAGTTCAGCCGATTTACGCGGTTGCAGTTTCCTTCAACGCGTCCTTCGCCTGGGCTACCAGAGCGGCAAAGCCCGCGGCATCGTTCACGGCGATGTCGGCCAGAACCTTGCGGTCCAGCTCCACGCCGGCCTTCTTCAGGCCGTTGATCAGCAGCGAATAGTTGAAGCCATTTTGCTGGGCGGCGGCATTGATGCGCACAATCCAGAGCGAGCGGAACTGACGCTTCTTCTGCTTGCGGCCAATGTAGCTGAACTTCATTCCGCGCTCTACGGCTTCCTGGGCTGCCTGGTAGAGCTTGGACTTGGTGAGGAAATATCCACTCGCCCGCTTAAGAATCTTTTTGCGGCGGTCGTTGCGCTTGGTACTCCGTTTTACACGGGGCATTGTTTGTTTCTCCTTTGCGTGTTTCGTTGTGCGGCTGGAGGCAGGAGGCGTAATCCCTGAGGGGGAACGCTTTAGACCTCTTCACTCGCTTGCATCTCTAATCTCTCGGAGCCTTTACAAATCCGGCTGCCGGGGGCCTTTGCGGAACGCTTTACCGCGGCCCAAACCCGTAAAACCGGGTCGATTAAAGGTAAGGAATCATGCGCGCTACCTTCGCGTGATCGGCGTCAGATACCAGAACGGTCTTGGCAAGCTTCCGTTTGGTCTTGATCGTCTTCGACGTGAGGATATGGCGCATCTTCGTCTGGCCACGCTTGATTTTGCCGGTGCCAGTCTTAGAGAAGCGCTTCATCGCGCCCCGGTGACTCTTTAATTTGGGCATGGTTGTCCTACTTCAATTGGCGTACGTGCAACATCAACCAGTGTACAGGCTTAGGGCCGCTCAGGGCAACCCCGAACGGCATCGGGTGCCCGAAATGGGTACCTAGCCCGCGCACCTAAGACATCTGATTCCAATTACTTGGCTGGATGGGGCTCAACCCCTGTCCAAGTCCACCCTTTGATCTTCCAGGCGCCGCCCTCGGAGTGCAGAGCGAAGGTCATCTGCCCTTCCTCCGCCATGGGATTGCCCTTTTGCTTGTAGAGATAGGTAGTTGGTATGACCACGTAGGCCGAATTGCCCTCGATCTCAGTACGCGTGGGCGCGCCATATTTCACGCTCCCATCCGTCACTCCCGTCGCCTTGGAGTGCTTGTCGTAAGCGGCAGCCCACTCCTGCGCAGCTTGCGGGCCAGCCCAGCGGTTGGGCGCGAGTTCGTCAATAATCGCGATGTCCCCGGCGGCGTAGGCCGCATAGGCTGATTTTGTGTCCCCCTTGTTAAACCCGTCGATGAACTGGCGGATCGGCGCAGAAACATCGGGAGTCGCCGCCAACATTGAGGCTGGGGCCACAAGAACGCTCACAAGCAGTGCGAGAAGTGCCTTTTTCAAGGGGTCTTTCCTGGAATTGCGGGGATTTGGCACCGACGTTCACACAGCCTCGCACCCTAAGTCCTTACCCGTCAACAAAAATGCCGCCGGCCTCAGCCCCAGTGCGTGCGCGCCCGGGATCGCCGGCTAACGTCCTCTTCTGACACCATTCCGCTTTCTAGGACAAGTTCATCTCCTGTATCGTGGTTTCCTGACAGTTAACAGATACCCAGCCTCACGAGGCCGCCTTGGCAAATGCCGCAGTCCTGTTGCCACAGAATCCGTCCGCCCAGGAGGTGGGTTCCCGCCTCGTCTCACTGGATGTCTTTCGCGGGCTCACGGTGGCTGGAATGATCCTGGTGACGGACCCCGGCACCTACAGCGCCGTCTACTGGCCGCTGCTGCACGCCCAGTGGAACGGCGCCACGCCGACGGACATGATCTTCCCCTCGTTTCTCGTCGTCGTGGGCATCGCGATGACGTTCTCCTTCGCTTCCCGCATTTCGCGTGGCAGCAGCCGGAGGGATCTTTATCTCACACGTCCTGCGCCGCAGCGCTATCCTCTTTTTTCTGGGGCTGCTGGTTAACGGCTTCCCTGACTACGACCTGCACTCAATCCGTATTCCCGGCGTGCTGCAGCGCATCGCGCTCTGCTACCTCTTCGGATCGCTCCTGTACATCGCCGCCAGCCCGAAAGCAGAAACGAAGGACGGCGATACGAAGTCCACTGCCCACCGCCGCAGTTGGATCATCGCCGGCACGATAGCTGCGCTCCTGGCTGGCTATTGGGCGCTCATCAAACTCGTTCCCGTGCCGGGCTTTGGGGCGGGTCATCTGGACACGATGGGCAATCTGGGTGCCTATCTCGACCGCTCGATCTTCGGAGTGCGTCACCTGTGGGACTGGGGCCTTACGCCGGGATACGGCGTCACCTTCGATCCAGAAGGTCTGCTCTCCACGCTGCCCGCGCTGGGCACCATGCTGATGGGCGTCCTCGCCGGCGAGTGGTTGCGCACCGGCCGTTCCGCCGGCAAGAAGGCGCTTTGGCTGGCCGTCGCGGGCGTCGCCCTCATACTGCTGGGCCTGGGGCTTAGCCACTGGCTGCCCATCAACAAGAAGATATGGACAAGCAGCTTCGCGCTGCTCAGTGGCGGAGTCAGCCTCGCGGGCTTTTCGTTCTACTACTGGGTTGTCGATGGAATGCAGTGGAAGGCCTGGACCCCGCCAGCCCTGATCTTCGGCACCAATGCCATCCTCGCCTTTGTTCTCTCAGGCGTGATCACGACATTGAGCGACCGCATCCACGTCACGACCGAGGGCGGCCGCCTCTCGCTGCATGAGTGGGGATACACCCACCTCTTCGCCACCTGGCTCGCGCCCGTCAATGCATCGCTGGCCTACGCCATCGCCATTGTCCTGCTGAACCTGGCTTTGCTCTACCCGCTCTACCGCAGGCGAATCTTCTTCAACGTGTGAGATCGCCGCAACCCGCTTCGTCAAAGTGGCCTTTTCCGGGCAGTGAACTCCAGCTATTCGTGACGCAGTGCGTCCATCGGCTGTACGCTTGCCGCGCGGCGTGCTGGAATCCAACTCGCGGCAATCGCAACCGTAATCAGCAGCAAGACGCCCGCCGAAAGTGCCACCGGATCGTACGGTCGAATTCCATAGAGCATGGATTGGATCAGCCGCATCAGCGCCAGCGCAACCGATACTCCCACGATGATTCCGAGCAGCCGCAAGCCATGTGCTCTCACGCAGGATCATGCCTCGCACCTGCTTCGGCTGCGCTCCCAGAGCCATGCGGATGCCGATCTCGTTGCGCCGGTTCGCCACCGAATGCGCCATGATGCCGTAGATGCCCACGCACGCCAGCGCGAGTGCCAGCACGCCGAAGCTCGACGTCAGTGCTGAGAAGGCGCGTTCGATCTGCATGGTGGCGTCGATCTGCTCCTGCTGTGTCCGTACATCAATCATGGGCAGGTCGCGGTCGGCCGATTGCACCACCCGGCGAAGCGCAGGAACCAGCGAAGCAGGATCCATCTTCGTCCGAATCTGGTAGGTCATGCCGCCAATCTCGGTTTGCTGAACGAAGGGCATAAAGAACTGCGCTGGAGGCTCGTCCCGCAGATTCGCGTAATGAGTGTCTTTGCAAATGCCGACAATCTGGATCCATTCGCTCTTCTCATCGTCCGCTTTGAATCTCTTCCCAATCGGATTCACGTTGGGAAATCTCTTGCGCGCGAGTGCCTGGTTGATGATCCCGACCTTCGGCGAGGTTGCGGTGTCCTGCGGGCCGAAGCTGCGACCGGCAACCATCGGTATGCCCATCGTCTGAAAGAAGTCGTTACCCACAATGTTGTAAAGTTCCGCTTGCCCTTTCTGTTCGTTGAAGGCCTCTCCTTCCGGCAGAAAGCCGGAGTTATCCACGCTTTGTGATATGTAGGCTGTTGTTCCCGGCGCCACCCGCTCCACGCCCGGAACAGCCGCGAAACCGTCTTCCAGCCGCGAATGCAACAGCACATCCTTGCCTGCCGGATAGAGCTTGCCCGGCTGGACGAATCTCGAACAGCAACAGATGATCGGCGTTGAAGCCCACATCCACGGAGTGCAGCGCGATCAGCGTCCGCAGAAAGAATCCCGCACCCACTACCAGCAAAGTTGAGAGCGCGATCTGCACCACGATCACCGCCTTGCCGCTCAGCCCCTTGCGCCGCCGCGACGTCGTCTGCGCCTCGCCCTTCAGCGTGCCGTTTACGTCGCTGCGCGCTGCCAGCAAAGCAGGAGCAAGCCCGAAGAGAAACGCCGTCAGCAGGGTGACCACTGCAGTAAAGCAGAAAACACGCCAGTCAAAGGGAACTATTGTTACCGCTCGCTCCCATGGATTCATCAGCAGCTTGGGAATCGCATTGCGCCCTAGGAATCCAAGCAGCAATCCGCCTGCACCACCGATCACCGCCAGCAGCAGGCTCTCCGTCAGCAATTGCCGCAGCACGCGACCACGGCCCGCGCCCAGCGCCATCCGCACACTTATCTCGCGCTGACGTTGCGCTCCTCTGGCCAACAGCAGGCTTGCGATATTGGCGCACGCCAGCAACAGACGAATCCCGTGAGCGCCATCAGCACATACAACGGCTTCCTGAACATTCCGTCGGTATAGTGCATCCCGCGCGCACCATCCGCCAGTGCAAGGCGGGGCATGGTATCGCCCGGCCTCACCGTCATTGCATGGCGAATCACTGCCTCCAACTGCACATCCAATGCGGCCCGCGCCTCGGCAGTCCGTCACGCCGGGCCGGGTCCGCGCCATCACGTTCACCCACCAGAAATTCGGATCCGCCAATGGCGGCACCTTTCTTCGTTGCGGATCAATCACCGGCTGCAGACTGATCGGCACAAAAACATCCGGCGATTGCTGCACATTCTTTGCCCCGGTAAACCCCGGCGGATTCACACCGACAATCGTCAGCACAGCCTGGTTCAACTTGATCGTCTGCCCCAGAACCTTCGGGTCACGCGCAAATTCCCGCTCCCACAAGCTATCGCTGATCACCGCAGCAGAGCCCGCGCCCGGCACCGCATCGTCCGCCGGCTCAATCGCCCGCCCCAACTGCGGCTTCACGCCGAGCACCGCGTAAGCGTTGCCGGAAACCATCTCCACCACCACCCGCTGCGCATTTCCCGCGATGGTTGCGTTCATGCTGTCTTCCTTGAACGCAAACAAGTCTTCCATCACGCGGTTCTCCGCACGCAGCGCCCGGAATGCAGGATAGGAAAACGACGAACTCGTCGCCCCGTTCGGAGTGAATGCAAACTCCCCCCACAGAGCATGCACCGCGACCTTCTTGTCGCCGTCCCAGCGCAGCAGCCTCAACGTCTCAGGATGCCCCACATGCAGCCGGTCATACAGCACCTGCTTCGCAACCGAGAAGATCGTCGTGTTCGCTCCAATCGCCAGCGCCAGCGACGTTGCCGCAATCAGCGTGAAGCTGCGGATTCTTCCCGAGAATCCGCATCCCGTACCGCAGATCCGCCCAGAACTCGTCCCACCAGCGCAGCCCCAACGAGGCGCGAATATCCTCCTTGGTCGATACTGGCGATCCCAGCGCGATCCGAGCACGGCGCGCTGCTTCTGCGGGAGAATAGCCCTCTCTGACCAAATCCGCTGCCAGGCTCTCCAGGTGATGCGAAAGCTCGGCATCCATTTCCGCGTCCAACCGGCTGCGTTTCGATGCGGCTCGGAACCACGACCGCGGCTGCTTGCCCAAGCGCGTGAAAAAGGATCGCAGGCTCATGCTTCCTCCGGCGTCGTCCGCAGAATCATCCCGATAATTCCAGCCATGCGGTTCCACTTATCGGTCTCTTCCTCCAGCCGGTCGCGTCCCGCCGCCGTCAGCTGGTAGTACTTGGCGCGGCGGTTGTTGTCGCTCTCGCCCCATTCGCTGGCGATGGCTCCCTGGTGCTCTAACCGATAAAGAGCCGGATAAAGCGAGCCCTGCTGGATCACCAGTTCCTTGCCGGATATCTGCTGAATGCGCAGCAGTACCCCGTAGCCGTGCAGCGGCCCCAGCGAAACCGCCTTTAGAATCAGCAGATCCAGCGTTCCCTGCAGCACATCCGCCTGCTTTTCAGGCTTTTCTTCTCCCACTGGCTCTCTCCTTGACGCTCTAGGAGAGAAATACCAGCGCTCTCCTAGATTGTCAAGGAGAGCTGCTTTTCAGCCCGACCCTCAACCCCAAAAGCAAAACCGCCCTGATCCGTGAAGATCAGGGCGGTCTTGTTTGCTTTGTGAGCCTACTGAATCGGCGTAGTCGGAGCTTCCGCAGGCGCTGCGGCGGCGGACTTGGCTTCTTCAGCTGGCTTGGCAGCCTTGGGCGGCTTCTGGACTTCCGCCTTCTTGCCGGGAGCGATGATGGCGTGCAGCGTCGTGCCTTCCATGCGCGGCATGAACTCAACCACGCCCTGGTCGCCAATGTCCTGGATCAGCCGGTTGATGATCTTGTACCCGAGGTCGCGATGCGCCATCTGCCGGCCCTTGAAGCGCAGCGACGCCTTCACCTTGTCGCCGTCCGCAAGAAAGCCGACAGCCTTGTTCTTCTTGGTGATGTAGTCGTGCTCATCTACCGTGACGGAAAACTTCACTTCCTTGATGGTGATGATCTTCTGCTTCTTGCGCGCGGCCCGGTCGCTCTTGTCCTTCTCATACAGGAACTTTCCATAGTCCTGGATGCGACAGACGGGCGGCACTGCGCTGGGCGAGACCTCAACCAGGTCCAGTCCGCGCTCGCGAGCGATCTTCAGTGCTTCGAAGGGTGGGAGAATGCCAAGCTGATTGCCGGCATCGTCAATAACACGCACTTCCCGTGCGCGAATCTTTTCGTTAATGCGAATGAACGACTTTGCTGAACGCTTATCGATGGGTCTCCTCCGGGACGCAAAGGCCATAGCCTTCGCCTGACGAGTATAGCATTGCTTGGGAACTCCTCTGCGCAATCAAACCCCAGCCGCCGTCTCCTTCACCAGCCCAACATTACCGGGATTCAAACCATTAAGATGCCCGCCCGCAAATATCGACCGCCCTCCGCCTGCAACTTTTAGGTTAGGCTTTATCTCGACGTGGTATTCTGCCGAGTTGCTGACTCTGTCAACGGCACGAATCGCTGGCTGCGTCGACGTTGACCGGTCGCTCAACTTGCATTGAGACGCTCTAAACCGGTATTTCTAAGGGGAGTGAACTCATTCGTTCCCTGAGGCGATCTTTAGCAACGGCAATGCTTTCCCCGCATTTCTTTACGTAAATGGAGATCACCATGAAACGGCGAATCCTACTGGTCGATGACGAACTCACAATTCTGCTGACGTTGAAAGTCGTTCTTGAGAGCCAGGGCTTTGAGGTCGAAACTGCCGCCTCCGCCCGCGAAGCAAAGACCAAGATCCGCAACAATACCTACCACATGGTCATGACTGACATGCGTATGGAGAGCAATGAGTCCGGCCTCGAAGTAATCCGCGCCGCCAAGGAGGCAAGCTATCAAGCCCGCAGTGGCACTACTCACCGCCTATCCCATGGCAGGCTCAGACTGGGACGACGTCGGCGCCGACGAAATGCTCGTCAAGCCCATGAATACACAAGATCTGCTGCTGCAGATTGAAGCCCTGCTGGTAAGCCACGAAGACAAGAAATCCGGGCACCCGATGCCAGCCGTTCTTAAACCGACCAGCGCCGCGGCCCGCAAATCCACCCGCAAATCCGCAGGCGCCTAGCCTGCGGCGGGTCAACCGTCAGATTCCGCTCACGCTCCAAATTCCATCCACCTCGCTCACCAGTGCGGTGACGGCGCCATCCCGCTGGCGCATCTGCTTCAATTTGTTCAGCGCGGCAAGCGTGCGCGTCTCGTCCCAAACCCCGCTGCCGTGGATGTGCAGCCCGCTCAATATCTCCGCAACCGTCGTAGCTGTTGCGGGACCAGCCTGCTTTAGCGCCATCAGCACCCGGTAGTCTTCCGGCTCAAGTGTTATGCTCTTGCCCTTAAAGTTGTGGGCGATGGTCAGCATGCTCCACGCGAGGCCCGCAGCCATTACCGCCACAGGAGCGGTTGCCACCGACACAAACGTAACGATGCCCATCGCCGCCGGCCCAAGCTGCCGCAGCAATTCCAGGTCATCGTCCTTGATCGCCCGATACGCCCAGCCCAGCTGGCCGATCTGGAAGTGAGTATTCGGGCCGCCGTGCTCCACTTTGCGCTCAACAAAAGAACCGGCCTTCTGCGCGAAGTACGATTTGTACTCCGGCGGTACGTCAGCCCACGACGCGATCTGACCCCGCACGCTCTCGATCGCATGCTCCTCGGCGCCTGGAGATTCAGGAAATGGATTTTCCGTCGGGTCCTGTCTGGACATGCTCCACCCTCCGCTTCTGTCGCAATCCGATGCGCAATCCCAGCCGATCGTTACTTCACGCCGGTTATCCAGCGCAGGAACCGTGAGAGCACTGGAACCTCCACGCCCGCGCCGCCAAAAACATCGGCATACTTCGCCTGCCGCACCATCTTGAACCAGATCTTCTCCCCGAGCACGCCATCCATCAACATGTGCATTTGCATGCGGCGCAATTGCTTCAGGCGGTGCTCTTCGATCTGCTCATCGGTCCAGTTTGGAAATTCGCGGCGACGCAGCCGCTGAATCTCGCGATCAAACTCCTCCGGCGCGCTCGACGTCTTCGCCAGCGCGTGCATGGTGAAGTTGCCCAGCACCTGGTTCAGCTTCACCCACTTCTGTCCGCCCCGCATCAGGCGAAGATATAGCTCCCAATCCAGCACATAGTGCCAGCTGGCATCGAAGCCTCCGCATTCAATCACGCGATCCCGGCGAAAGAACGCAGCGCAGTTCTGCACGATCACCGTCTGCACCTGGCAGACATCGAAATCAAATCGCCACTGCCGGTTGATGCGAATCTCCTCGCCGCTCGCCGTCACGCGACGGAAATCGCCGTACACCATTACCACGTCGGGATTCTGCCGGAATGTTTCGCTGATCTTCGCAAAGATCTGCGGCTCGTAGTACTCATCCACATTCAGCCAGCCGATAATGTCGCCGGTCGCCATCGCCAGCGCCTTGTTCAGCGCATCCGCCTGCCCGCTGTCTTTCTCTGAGACCCATCGAACCTTGTCGTCATACTGCTTCAGGATCGCGGTCGTCGAGTCGGTCGAGCCCCCGTCCATCACAATGTGCTCAACCTCCGCCACATCCTGATCGAGGACGCTGTGGATGTTTCGCTCAAGAAAATCGGCCTGGTTATAGCTGGGTGTAAGTATGCTGAATCGCATTACTCTGGATTTTATCGGAAACGAGGACATAGCTGGCTGCAACGTTTGTTCCGGTACCGGACGTGTGTTCAGCAGCCCGTAATTGCCGAGCGGCCGCCGCTTCACCCGGAACTCTGATAATAATGGTGTGCTGAACTGGGGAGATCGCATGTCCACTCGCAAGATGTTCGTGTCCGTGGTGTTATTCATCGCAGTCGGCATGTTGATGGCTTGCTCGCAGGCAGCAAGCGGAGAGACGCCCGTCACGGGCTCCATTCCCAGCTTGGAAAAGCGAGGCCAGGTCACACAGCTGATTGTCGATGGAAATCCAATGCTCATTCTTGGCGGTGAGCTGCACAACTCAAGCCCGTCAAACGCTGAGTACATGCGTCCCATCTGGACCAAGCTGACCGATATGAATCTCAATACCGTGATCGGTGCTGCTTCGTGGGAATTAGTCGAACCGGTAGAAGGGCAGTTTGACTTTTCAACCGTAGACACGCAAATCACTGAGGCGCGCAAGCACGGGCTGAAGCTCATCTTGATCTGGTTCGGTACCTGGAAGAGCACCTCTGGCAGCTATGCACCGATGTGGGTAAAAACAAATCGCGAGCGCTTCCCGATGGTGCAGACAAAATCCGGACATCAGAAGATGCCCTTTGGAGTTTCGTTCGAGGGCATCAGCGTATTCGGGAAAGACATCGTCGCGGCGGATGCAAAGGCGTTTCGCGCGCTGATGCACCACATTCGCACTACCGACACCGACCATACTGTGGTGATGATGCAGGTTAATAACGAGCCGGGGATGTTCGGCGACAACCGCGACCGCTCCCCTCTCGCAGAGGCTGCGTGGTCCAGGCCAGTTCCCCGCGAGTTGATCGAATATATGTCAACGCATAAAGCTACGCTGACCCCGGCACTTTTGAAGGTATGGAGCAGTCAGGGCTTCCGCACGCAGGGAACTTGGGCGGAGGTATTCGGTACAGATCCAGGCTCTGGTGAAGTCTTCATGGCGTGGCATTATGCGCGCGCGATTGAATCGATAACAGAGGCAGGCAAAGCGGAATTGCCGCTCCCGATGTTTACCAACGGATGGTTAGGCCCAGTGGCGAACATGATAGAGCCGG
The DNA here is from genome assembly GCA_963849505.1 of uncultured Acidobacteriaceae bacterium. Lineage (GTDB taxonomy): Bacteria > Acidobacteriota > Terriglobia > Terriglobales > Acidobacteriaceae > JANXZS01. The sequence goes on from CAWKHY010000009.1 coordinate 799,612, forward strand.
GGCAATATCCAAGCGGCGGCCCGGTAGCAGGCATGCTGGACGTATGGCGTGCTGGTGCTCCGAAGGTAGATTTTTTTGCACCGAACGTGTACTCGCCAGACTTTGATGGTGTTTGCGCGCAGTATGCCCGTCCAGGCAATCCCCTGTTTATTCCGGAGACGTATCCTTCTGTGCCTAACCTTTTCTGGGCTATCGGACATTACGCCGTGCTGGGCTACTCCCCCTTCGGGATTGACGGTTTGTCCGATGAAGCGCTTGGTGCGGCATACCAGGTTGCTGGCGCTCTCGCGCCATTGATATTGCAATACCAGCCTCAAGGCAAGGTGATGACGGTCATCGAAGGGAACGATGCGTCGGTCAAAGAGTTCGAAGACGCTACGGGACTGTCGATTAAGTTTGGCGATGTTCGTTCTGCCATGGCCCCGCCCAGCGCAGCCGCAAAAACTGACGAGAAGAAGGAAGCCCCGCCTCAGCAAGCACCGGCCTTCGGTGCGAGGCCAAAAGATACCCGGGGCTTCGCTCTCATAATTCGCACAGCACCCGATCAGCTTGTCGTGGTGGGATCGGGAGTAGTCATCCTCTCTGCGAAAACTCACCTGGGCATAATCGACGAAGTTCTAATTGACAAGGGCCAGCAGGCTCAAGGCCGCCGACTCAACGGCGATGAAACGTTTAGTGGGAATCTATTCACACTCGACTTGAATCGCCTCGAGGTCCGTAAAGTTCAGACTTATATGCTTCGTTGAAGCGGACCCACCTGGCATTGCGGAAGTTATGCTGGAGGTAGACCGGGCGAGAAGCGATCTGCACTTGCTCGAGGAAACAAATGGACCCGCCACCACAATGTGCTCAAACTCCGCAACATCCTGATCGACGACGCTTGGATATTCGCTGAAGGAAATCGGGCCTGGTTATAGCTGGGTGTAAGTATGCTGAATCGCATCACTCTGGATTTTATCGGAAAGCACCAGCTGATACGTTACCCCGCCGGCGGAAACCTGTTCACTAAACAGCCGCAGTAGTTGCCGACAGTTGCCGACGATACACATCCTGCGAATGCTATAATTTCGCGTCAATCCATAGAACGCGTGATTTCCCGGGCTCAGTGTAGTAGAGACATCTCAATGCCGGAGGTCATATGAATTTCCGCAAGCCAACTCTTCAATGGATGCTTGGGGCCGTTGCCGCCTCAACCTTCACTGCTGTTTGCGCGGTCGCACAAAATGCGCCCTCGTCCTCAAAACCCAACATCGTTATGCTCATGACGGATGACACCGGTTGGAATGATTTCGGTACCTATTCAGGGGGAGGCGCGAGTCTCGGCCATCCCACGCCCAACATCGATAAGATGGCCAAAGAAGGAGCAGTCTTCACGAGCTGGTACGGACAGGCAAGCTGCACTGCAGGCCGCGCGTCCTTCATCACTGGTCGCATTCCCATCCGCTCCGCTCTGTCGATCGTTGTTGCCCCGGGCGACGAAAACTACCTCAAGCCCGAGACCCCAACCATTGCGGAATTCTTCAAGAAGAACGGCTACTCCACCTACTTCTCAGGCAAGTGGCACCTCGGCGACAAGCCTGCCGCCTATCCCACCAATCATGGCTTCGATGAAATGAAGGAGTTCGCCGCATACTACGCCGGGGTGTACTCCTACCCTGATACCTCCAGCAATTTCCATCCGTGGTTCCCCTCTTACAATGCCGAATTCGAAAAAATGTGGGACACCGTCGTAAATCTGGGAGAGTGGGAAGGTATCGCCGGACAGCCCGCCAAGCGCGTAGCCACGATCACCTATGACTATATGGCGACGATGGACGAACGCCAGGCCGATTACGCCGTTGCCTACATCAAAGAACACGCCAAGAGCGGCAAGCCCTTCTTCATGGACGTGAACTGGATCAAGATGCACAACCCGACCAATGCGGCGCCGGATTTCCGCGGTAAGTCACACTTGGGTGACTATTCCGATTCGCTGATGGAAATGGACGCCGACATCGGCAAGGTACTCGATGAGATTCGTGCCGATGCACCCAACACCATCGTCATCCTTACCGCTGACAATGGCGCGTGGTTGGATGCCTATCCGGATGCCGGAACTACCCCGTTTCGCGGTGAAAAGGGCTCTGCCTTCGAGGGAGGTTGGCGTGTTCCCGCCATCATGACATGGCCCGGACACATTCCGGCGGGCGTACAGTACGGCGAAATGATGTCGCACATCGATTGTTGGTCGACGCTGGCGGCGATGGCGGGCATCACGCCTCCACCTACCGGTGAAATGAAGGACAACAACGGCAAACCCATATACTTTGACAGCATCGACAACAGCGCCTACATCCTGGGCAAGTCCGACCACTCGGCTCGCAACTCCTGGGTCTACATCAATGGCGAGTATCTCAACGCAATTCGCACAGATATCGGAGGAGATCCCCAGCAACCCTGGTTGAGGATCGCATGGAAGTTCATTTGGACTGCGAAGGATTCCTGGCTGGGACCTACTCAAGGGGTCGGTTCCATTCCCGCCGTTTATAACCTCACCATGGATCCGTTTGAGAGATACGACATGATCTTCAACGGAGCGGAAGGCGAAATGAATGGATTACGGACATCGCCGGGACGATACGCTGGCGAAGACAATGGGTGGTCGGCCGCACTGTTCTCTGCGGCGCTTGTCGAATTTGATAGGTCGATCATGAAGTATCCAAGTATTCAGCGGTTCCCGGGTGGTGCGTCGACCGACCTGATCCCGGACCTGCAGCATCCCAAGAACCCGGTGCCGTCGTTGGATCCCAACAATATGCCAAAAGCAATTTCGACGGATTAACTTTTTTTCTCGACGCAAAAAAGCACAGTGCGCAGTAATGCGCGCTGTGCTTTTCGACAGTTACTCATGTTTATTCGATCTTTCGACAAACGTGAGCACTGACTTAATGAAAGTGCCCCAGCCCAATCCTCCGTCGCACGGAGTGAGTACTTCCAAGCGAGCCCAAAATCACATCTTCTACGACTTAAAGGACCCTCAAGGTGGGGCACCCGCTCCTTTGATTTCAAGGCCCTTAGTTTTCCAGCTTGATCTTCGTCAGCCTCTCGACGGCCGCGACTTCCTCGGGTCCGCTTACTACGATCCGCACTGCACTTCCTTCCGCATATCTCTTCGCCTCGGCGATGATCTTCGTCACGTGACTGGGAAACCTGCTGGCCCGCGCCGCCAGCATCGCCTTGTCTCCGAGGGCGAACGATGCCATGAAGCCACCCTGCGACGGAGAGAGATACACGATGTTCCTTGACTCCCGCTTGAGACGCAGCGCCCATCCCGCTTTGATCGAATAGGAGTTCCACTCGCGCGTTAACTTGTGTTCCCGCATCAACTCGGCGACGAGTTGATCCCAGCGCGCTTTCGCGGCACCTAACGCCGCAGCCAGTTCACTATCCGTGGGCTCATTGGACTGACCAATGAAAGCGTTACGAAACGTAGATGCCTTGGTTGCAGCTATCTTCGTCATAGCGGAAGTGTAGGCGCAACCCATCCGCAGGAGAAGGCGCAGCATCACACAGGTTCGTGATTCGGTAGCTATGCAAAGAAAAGGGCGAGACCGTGAAGTCTCGCCCCAAAGCCGTTCCGTGCTAAGCGTCGCTCTTACTTGCCCGTATTCAGCAGCCGCTGAAATCCAACGGGAGTGATGCCGACAACATCGAGAGCACCGTCCCCGTTCACGTCCAAGCTCTGCAAATATGTCGCCGTCCCCGGGAAGAACTGCGGCGCAGAAAACCTGCCGGTGCCCGTGCCGCGCAGGTATTGAATACCCAGGCGATCGTTCACCACCACGTCCAGCTTGCCATCGCGATCGAAGTCGCCGTAGTTCAGCGAAAGCGGCAGGTTCGGCATCGGCATGAACTTCTTCGCCACAAATGTCCCATCGCCGTTTCCCTTAAGCGTGATTACGAAGTTGGTCGAGAGATTATGATTGGCCGCATCCACCGTCTCTCCGCAGAAGACCACGTCGCGTTCGGTTCCTCCGTAAATCTTCGCCACCTTCAAGTCCGTGATCACGTAGTGGTCATACGAGATCGTGCTCTTCACCTTGAACGCACCGGTTCCATCTCCCAGCAGACTCTGTATCGATCCCGACGAGGTATCCCACGTAACCACATCCTGGATCCCGTCGCCGTTCAAGTCGCCGATGCCCACTCCATCAATCTCATACAGAGTGCTTGGGAACGCCTTGGGAGGCATGAAGGTGCCGTCGCCTTTGCCCAGCGCCACTCCCCAATCGCCCACCAGGTCCAGCTTGCCGTCGCGATTCATATCCACCAGCCACGCCGTATTGCTGTAACCCGTTTGCGGCCCTAGCAGCACGCTGCTGATGGCCGCGCGGAACGTCCCGTCTCCATTGCCCAGCAGCACGCTCGTGTCGTCGCTCGATGAGGCCTGCGGAGCCGCCGCCTGCTTCACCATCGGCACGATGTAAGCCGGGTTCCCGCGCGTCACAACAAGATCCATCTTCCCGTCGCCGTTTACATCCCCCGCCGCAATCGACCCCTGCATCTGTCCGATCGTGTAAGTCTTCCCGGCGCCGAAGTATCCCTTGCCCGAGCCCAGGTACACGCTCACCGTAGTGTTGCAGCCCGTGCATCCCTGGTTCACCACCGCAATATCCTGGATACCGTCATGATTGAAATCCGCATGCACCACCGAGAATGGATCCGCCGAAAGTGTGTTGATCGGGGCCTGCAGGCTGCCGCTCTTACTCCCCGCCAACAACTGCGTAAATCCCGCCGTAAATATGTTCTGAGAATTGAAGCCGCCCGTCACTACATCCACATTGCCGTCACCGTTGAAATCGCCCGTGGCCACGTAGCCCGGAAAGGTCTCCGCTGTGGCAGAGTAGTTCGTTGCAGCCTTGAAAGTTCCATCTCCATTCCCCAGGTTCACGGCCACAATTCCAGCGTTCCCCGTCGAAGGCGTCTGCCCGCTCGGGCTCCGAAAATAAGCCCTGCTCACCGTCACCAGGTCCACATTCCCATCGTGATTCAGATCCACGCCCGCAGCTGTATCCTGCTGCGAAGCAAACGTACCTCCGTTGGGATAGCCAAAGAATCCGCTGTTGAACTGGCTCTTGATCGTGAAGGTGCCATCGCCCTTGCCCAGCAGAATGGTCGTCTTGCCAACGAAGCCATCGACCACCGCCATATCCTTGTGCCCGTCCTTGTTGAAGTCCGCAATCACCACCGGTGAGAAAGAATCGTTCGTGACGAGATAAGTTGCCCCGGTAGTGAAGGTGCCATCCCCGTTCGACAGCAGGATCTGCACACCGGTGCCGTTCGATCCCACCAGGTCCGCCTTGCCATCTCCGTTGAAGTCGCTGCTCCCCAGGAGCCCTAAGAATCTGCCTCCGCTCTTCTGCGTGAACGTACCGCTGCCATTGTTCAGGAACGTCTGTATGTTGCCGGTGCCCTGGTACGGCTGATCGGTTGACGTGACCACATCCAGCCGCCCATCCCCATTCACATCGCCCAGCTCAACCGAAGCATTACCGGCACCGATGTTGGCCGAAAATGTCTGATGAAAATCTCCACTGGCATCGCCCAGATAAACTGTCACCTTCCCGTATCCCGCGGCGTTTCCATCGTTATCCAGCGCACCCGGGAAGGCCGTCACCAGGTCAAGATAGCCATCCCCGTTCACGTCTCCGAGCTTCACTGCCTCTTGTGCGCCAATCGCGGTCGTAGGGACTTTCTCCGTAAACGTTCCATTGCCCTTGCCCAGTAGCGCTACGTAACTGTTCTTGCTTTGATCGTATGCAATGATGTCGAGCTTGCCGTCGTGGTTCACATCGCCGGTCGCGTACACTCCGCCCACATTCGTAGAAGGCGAAACACTCTTTGCTGCAATGAACTGCTGAGAATAGGAGACTTGAACTTGGCTGCCAAACGTAAGAAGCAGGCCGGAGATTGAAAGCCATAGTTTCTGGGTATGCAAGGGACACTCCTCGGAGATTCGCGAAAACTGGGCCCGATAACCCCTTTGACGCACACGGCACCTCGCAAGCCGTCTCCCCGTCACCATGGAACGACAACTCAATTACGTAGCGTCAAACGCCCGTCAGATTTCGTGGAAAGATTTTTGATTTCACCATTGACGAGAGCCGCATAAACCCCGCAAATCGGCATGCCGCTCTACTCATCGACTGCGCTATTATGTTGCGGTGATTCCGAAAGCCCTGCTGTTTGCGCTTCTTGCGCTCGAGCCGGTGTGCCTGCTCGCTGCGGATACTCCAGCGCCACTTAACTCGCTGGAAGTCGCTGGCCGCCAGTCCGATCTTTTCAATCATTCAGATCGCCCGTTTGTTATGGACGTTGATTTCACGGTTCAGGTCGACCCAGCGCCTGCAGCGCCAGTGCAAGGCCACCTGCGGCTCAGGTGGGAAGCCAGCGATCGATGGTGGAGCAGGGTCTCGCTGGGCAAATTTGAGCAGGTCAAGTTTCAAAAGGGCGGCTGGAGTTACAGACTGGGCAACGTCGACTTCACACCCAAGCAGATCAAGGATGTGTTCGACCTGCTCCATGTGGGCAAGGGATTCGACAAGTTTGCTGACCCAAGGGGCCAAACAGCGCTCGGAGACGGGCGTGCACCTGGATTGCCAGGACGCCCTGGACCCGGTCAGGGAACCGGACAAGAAGTTCAAGCCAGCACACTTCGAGCTTTGCATTGATTCATCCACTCACGACATAGTGACCGAAACCCGAAGGGCCAGCGGCTATATGAGCGACGATTTAAGCCAGAAAAGGTTCAGCGACTTCGTCGACTTCGGGGGACTTCGCTACCCACGCAAGTTCGAGTTCCTCAAGGATGGACATACATTCATGTCGGCAAGCGTGACCGCGCTTCAGCAGTCGCCACTTGATCCCAAGCTTTTGGTTCCGCCAGCGGGCGCAATCGAGCGCCGCGAGTGCCCCGACAAGAAAGACGCGGAGGTGTTGTACGCACCAGAATCGGATCCCGACCACAAACTCATCGCGAAGCGGGAAACGGATGTGCAGGTAACGCTTCTGGCGGACGGCAGCATTAGTAATATCCAGATCGTTGCCACTGCCGGGCGTGAACATGACGGCTTGGTGATAGAGGCAGTCAAAAAATGGAAGTTCGCGCCCGCAATGTGCGGCACAGAACCGGTTGCGTCCGATTTCTATGTCACCTGGGTTACCCGCACATACTCTCACTAGCCTGTTGCCGGCCTTCGCTACAGCTTTAGAATCGTAGCGGCCACTGCACTCGCGGCCTCCATCATCGCCAGTTTTGCAGACGCGATGAAGATGATCACCCACACCGCATATCCCATGGCGAACCAGCGATCGAAGCTGCGGGTCAGAATGCTGCGAACGAGCAGCAGCCCCGCGCCGAGGCAAAAGACGGGTCCGAAGAGTCCCATCCAGCCGGTGGCGCCAAAGAGCGGATGCAGAAAGGGCATGCGGGCGGTGGCGCCTCCCAACAGGCAAAGACTGGCCAGAACCATCGCGGGACGGTGGATTTTCGGCTTCTTGCGGGCAAGTATTGCAATCGTAACGAAGCCGACATACGCAGCGATCTCTGTCAGCATCACCACCAGAAACCGGGAATATTGAAAGCCGAAGAATTGAAAGTCCGGCGCAGTGACCTGCACTGAGCGGATAGCTACCAGTGGTCCCGTGACAAGGATCGTGAGCGTAATGGCGACCGCGCTCCAGCCGAGCTTGAAATGCAGCTTGCGATTACGCACGCCGATCAACAGCGACTGGATGAAGAAGAGCAAGTACCAAGCCGCAATGGCCAAGCCGTGGACAAGATCGAGCCGGAAGATCGCCGGGTCGATCACCCTGCCCTCATTTCCGGTGCCGCTAGAAATGAACCAACGGAAGCCAACCAGCATGACCACAAGGAAGCCAGCGCCAGCGGCGCTGTAGAACCAACGATCAGTCTTCATTCTTGCACCTGAGACGAGGTTCGCTTGGGGACTTAACTCAATTGGAGAACTCGCAGGAGCATACCACACAAAGAACTTATAGCTGTCCGGCTTAGCTTTCTGAAATCTGCACTGTAGCGGTATTGATCGCAGTCAGCAGATACAGCGGTACCGTCACCGCACGCGCCCATTCGGCTAGCGCTTCATCGACTGCCATAAAGATCGCGAGCAAAGGTGAGAAATCCTCTGCCATAGCGATGGTACCTGCCCAGCATCAACTCGCGGAGGGTAAACACCAGCCGCTGGCCAACGGGAGCATTGCGCGTGCGCGCCCGGCTGCCCACAAAATCGGCCTTCTGATCCAGAATCTTCACGGCGGCATCCGGGTCCCGCACCAGATTGCGGTGGCTGCGAATCCTATCGGCAATCTCCCGCCACTTCTCCTCTTCCGCCTGCTCATTGCTCGTGTTTCTGGATTGGGCAGCCCAGTTTTGCAGATCAATCTTGCGGCTCGCCACCGCCTGGCTCTCATGTTGCCGGTGCAGCGTCAGCGCCTCTGGAACGTATGTCACAAATCCAGCCGCCGCAGCCAGTATGAAGACCCACTGATCGTAAGTCCATGCGGCGCAGAATGGCACAATCAGAGGAACCAGGATGCGCCGGAACGCCATACCATGACCGGCCGATATCCGATGCCGCACCACCAGTTCCAGCTGGTTTGCGGGAAGCCGCATCGTAGCCTCGCGCATCCGTGGCGGAAATCGTTCCACTTCCTCAGTGATGAGGCCAAGTGGCTGCAAATTCTGGTCGCAATACTGACTATTGCTGGCGACCGCAACAATTCTCTGGTCACCGTCGAAGGGCACGAGAAGCCGCTCAACATGATTCGGTAACCAGACATCATCCTGGTCGGAGAAGAGGACGACATCGCCGCGGCATTGCTGAATAGCATATTCAAAGTTCTTGTTGGCCCCGCCGTGCTTCGGGTTGCGGAAGAACCGCACGGGAAATGGCGCCTTGCGCGCAAACTCCTCAATCAAGGCCGCAGTCCCGTCGCTGGAACCATCGTCGCTGACGCACAATTCGTCCGGTAATCGCCCTTGCGCCAGAAAGGAGTCAAGCTGCTCGGGAAGAAATCGCGCCCCCTGGTACGTGGCCAGTGCGATGCTCACGCTCATTTTAGTGTCACCGGCACCTTCGACCTTGGTGATCGGATCATTTGAAGCGCGGCAGAGCATGGCCAGGTATCACACTGGTTGCAATAGAAAATGCAGTCTGATCCCCCAATAGCTGCCGATTTGATCGCATAGTTCTCTCTGTAGATAGCCTTCTCCCGGCCCTTAGGCTGGCTGAAATGGTTTCGTATGACGCCAATCCTGTCAAGAAGGAACACTAATGCCGGAACTGAATCAGAGCCAGGCCCAACCCAGAGCGACATATCTTGAGCTGCTAAAAGACTGTCTGACAGCCTCAATATATGACGAAAGCTCTTGGCGGGTACATGAGGGTGATAGTTTCATTCGCCGGTTTGTCATCAAGCATCTCGCCAAGCGCAATCGGGTTCTTGTGAAAGTCCAACCCTTCGATCCAGTCCAGAGACAAGACGGCGCCGACTGGCCTTTGTTTGGTTACACCATGATCGGCCGCAAAAGACTTGATAATGTCGAATTCGGTGTCCGGGACGTGGTCGGGCGAGGTGTCCCTGGAGATCTTGTCGAAACGGGCAGTTGGCGCGGAGGCTGCTGCATCTTCATGCGCGCTCTGCTGAGGGAACTCGGTGACCCGCGTACGATTTGGGTTTGTGATTCCTTTGAAGATCTGCCGGTGCCAAAGGACGAACACGAGGGCTAGACCACAGTTCCAGCAGATCAGGTTCTTGAAGGGTTGGTTTTGCGGCACTATGCCAACTGCTCCGATTGAGAGATTCTCAATACTTCGCTTGCGACCTATATAGCTCAACAATGGACGTGTTGACTAACCTCTGCCATAAGGTTTCCCCCGGAGGCTATGTCATCGTGGATGACTACGGAGCGTGGCAGGCATGCAAACGCGCCATCCATGACTTTCTCGACTCCCAACATTTTTTTCTGTTTCCATCATTTCGGTCGGCGACCACACGGGAGTGTACTGGAGGGTCTAGCCGGACGCCGATGAATTGCGCCGGGAGCATTACGCCTTTCCGATCCTGTTTTGTATAGTAAGCACATGACCATTCAGGGCGTTCTTAACCTTATTCGAGAGCTGTTCGTTTGCACCCAGCGTCTCGGACTCCGCGCTGGTGGATTGTTCCTTCTGGCAAATGTTCAGCGGAAACTCGGAGGCAATGAACGCACGATTTTCCGCGTCCCTCTCTCTTCCACGATGTATCCCGTCACCCTTCGAGGCGGAAGAAGTGACTTCGTGATTCTGACGCAGATTTTTATAGATGACGAATATGCTCCCCTGCAGCAGCTAAACTCCGAACGCATCATTGACTTGGGGGCCAACATAGGACTGGCAAGTATCTGGTTCCTCAACCACTTTCCGCAGGCCCGCACAGTTGCCATCGAGGCAAACCCTGACAACTTCAACTCCATCTCAACCAACCTGAAGCCCTACGACGATCGGGTAAAGCTGATCCTGGGTGCGGTTTGGTCCAAGCAGACAGATTTGACGGTTGTGCGCCGGGGAAGCGCCAGTGATGCGCAGGTGCGCGAATCCATAGACACCGACAACCCTGCGGATCGGATCAAGGGATGGGATATTCCCAGTCTTATGGAAGTCGGCGGTTTCGAGACGATCGATATTCTTAAAATCGACATCGAAGGAGCTGAGGCGGAGCTCTTCCGGAATAACACAGAGACGTGGCTTCCGCTGACTAAAAACATCTGCATCGAACTCCACGGACCGGAATGCGAGGCAGCCTTTTTCAGTGCGCTGGAAGATTATGACTTCGAACAGTCGACGTCTGGCGAGCTGACGTTATGCAAAAACCTGAAGCGCAAGACCCCTCGCCAAGTCGCCGCCACACAAACCGCGCAGCATTGAGACTCGTTGGATGCGACTTTGACGCTGACCTCAGCCAGGTAGCCTATGCGGTCCCTGTAGCCGTAACCGGCGCTTGCGCGCTCGCAGCTGGCGGTCTGGCCTGCTGGAAACAGGAGCGGCAAAGTACCGGCCTGCCCTGTGTCGGCTTGAACGGAACCGTTGTCTCGGTCTGGCATTGCGAGCACACGGTTCGCGTCTCCGCCCTCACTCCCGGACCAGAGCCTGCAGCCCTCTTCGCCTTGCACTGCTTACAGCGTTTGGGATCGTTCTTGAACTGCTTGTCGTGAAAGAAAAGCTGTTCTCCGGCCGTGAATATGAAATCGCTTCCGCAATCCACGCACTTCAGCACCTTGTCGACGAACTCCATCTTCGCGTCCCCCGGGCTGCGCCTCGAACGACGAATGAGGCTACAGCTCCACGCCCGTCTCCAAAAGGAGAAAAGCCTGGTGTCGTTCCTTGCCATTGCTGAGTGTTGAAGGGGCCCTGGCCGCGATGAAGAAATGCGGCGCTGAAGCGGTGTGCTCACCGCGAAAGAAACTCAGGTTGGCATGCTCAGTGGGTGAGAGCTATGCCCAGATGTTGGGAAAAATCGAAACACGCTACAAAAAATTCAACAGTACGCCAAAGGCCCATCCCTGCAAGTCTGAATCGCAATGCTCGGTATGGGCCCTGGTTTAGAGAGTTAGTCCGCTTCTTTGCGGGCCTTCTTTCGATTACGCTTCCGCGCAAGCGCCTCTTTCACGCGCTTTTTCTCGCCCGGCTTCAGGTAGAAGGAGTGACGCTTGACTTCCTTGATAATGTCCTCCTGCTGCACCTTCCGCTTAAAGCGGCGCAAAGCATTTTCGAGCGGTTCGCCTTCTTGCACTCGAACCTCTGCCAAAGAAACACACCCCCAAACCTGCCAAATCGGCTTGCATAAGAATACGTGATTTTAGGGAAAAAACACCAATTTGCGCGAAAAAGAGTAGTACTTTCCTCTCATTTCGTCGCATCTGGAACGCGATATAACTGCTCATAATCGACGCAAAATGGTGCTAAAACTCGCTCTTTCGTTACACTTGAAAACGAGGTTTTAACCCATGATTCGCTGCTATCAGGGACACACTCCCATCATCCCAAAAAGCTGCTATGTCGATGTATCCGCGCAGGTTCTGGGCGACGTAGTCCTCGGAGAAAACTCCAGCATCTGGATGAATGCGGTGGTACGGGGAGACGTAAATTCGATAAAAATTGGCAACAACTCAAACATCCAGGACTGCGCCGTCCTGCATGGGATGCGTTATCTGTACCAGGTAATTATTGGCGACTGGGTAACAGTTGGCCACAACGCCACTGTCCACGGATGCACGGTCGAAGATGCCTGCCTGATCGGCATGGGGGCTACGATCCTGAACAACGCGCGCATCGGTGAGGGTTCGATTATCGCGGCTGGGGCGGTGATTCCTGAGAACACCGTCATTCCGCCGCGCTCGCTTGTAGCGGGAGTTCCGGGGAAGGTTCGCCGTGAGCTTGGTGACGAGGATCGCGAAACCATCCTGAGCTATGCGAAGAACTACCTGGACTACGTGAAATTCTTTCACGAAGAGCAGAAGAACTGGTAGCGCTACGTACTTTCAGGAACTCTTCGATGGCACACGTGCGACTTCATCAGAGCCTTTGAAACCGCTGCTTCGCTACTGTGAACTACTTGGCGGCAGCCTTGGTTTTTGTTGCGGGCCTGGCTGCAGCGCCGGTGACGGCGATCGCCCGATCGATCATCGAATAGAGCTGCGCGGGATCTGTTACCTGTGCGTACGGCGGATTGATGCCGCCACTGGTGACGATGAAGATCGTGGGCGTCTCCTGAATTCCTACGCGGTTTCCCAGCGCCTGATCAGCCCGCACCATGTCGGCGAATTGATTCTGCGGATCGATTGCAAATGGCACCTGGAGACCGCGATCTTTGGCGAATTTATCGGTGGCGTTGCGCAGATCGTCGAGCGTCTCAATATTGCGCTGATTGGCGAAGACGGCGTCGCGATATTCGTCGCCGAACTTCTTTGACTTGCTATCGAACCAGCGCGCGTTGACTGCGGCCTGGAAGCTCCAGGCGTGCTGGCGCAGGGGGAAGTCGCGGCGTACCCAGGGAATGTTGTAGTGGGCGACGGCCTTCATGAGCAGGGGATTCTCGCGAGCGCAGGCGGGGCACTCAAGATCGGAAAACTCGACGATGGCGACCTTGGCTCCGGGCGGCGGCACAAGGACTGAGGAGTCGTGAACCGTGATGGCGGTCTGGACTGGCAGATCGGCGGTTTGGGCCTGGGTGGTGAGGGCTCCGGCAAATGCAAAGAGGGCGAGGGCAACGAGCAGTCGTCGAGTCATATCGTAGTGGACATTCTAACCCCTTGCAAGCGTTAGCTCTACCAAAGAGATGCGGGCGTGGTTAAAAACCTCATGCGTCACCGGCTGCTTTTGAATTTATGCTTAAGGACATGCGCTACGTAATTGCTGTTGCTCGCCCTGGTCGGAGTGGTTGTGTCCGCGCTCGCCTTGCAGGTTCACTACTCGACGGGCGTACAGCCCTGCAGCATCAATGCCACCTGGGACTGCGGAATCGTGAACCATAGCCGCTATGCGGAGGTTGCGGGGATACCGGTGGCCGCAGTCGGCATTGCCGGCTATGCCGCGATCGCAATCCTGTCGATGATGCGCTTTACGCGCCTGACGGCGGCGGCGGCCCTGGGGGGCTTCCTGTTCGCGCTCTACCTGACGCACGTGGAGAAGGACATTCTGCAGACGTATTGCCTTTACTGCGTCATCTCGCAGGTCACGATTGCGATCATCCTGCTGGCTGCCGTCTTCGTGACGATCCGGCAGGGGGATTGGAAGCACGCCTGATTCGACGAGTGTCGGCTGACGTCACGACGGCTGCGTCCGGGTGGAAGCGATTCGTTTGCCCCTGTATTCTTTAAGAGCAGACACGGAAACTTTGGTATCTATGAGCATCTTGAAAGCCGTTCGCGGCACGCGGGACCTGTTGCCGCCGGAGACTGACCTCTGGAATTACGTGGAGTCTACCGCCCGCCGGGTTTTTGAGCGTTACAACTTCGGCGAGATTCGCACCCCCATCTTCGAGGACACGCAGCTCTTTGCCCGTGGTGTGGGCGAGGAGACCGATATCGTCTCGAAGGAGATGTACACGTGGGAGGATCGGGCGCGCGCACAGTCTGAGAAGGCGCAATCGCTGACGCTGCGGCCGGAGAACACGGCTGGCGTGGTGCGGGCCTATATCGAGCACAAGCTGGGCGAGACGGGCCAGTTGCAGAAGCTTTACTACATTGGTCCGCAGTTCCGGCGCGAGCGTCCGCAGAAGGGCCGCTATCGCCAGTTCTACCAGATTGGCGCGGAGGTTCTGGGGCCGCAGAGTGCCGGGATCGGAATCGCCGTTGCGCGACGCGGAAGTACTGGAGATGCTGGCCAGCCTGCTGGATGAGCTGGGCATTAGCGGGCTGGACGCTGAACATCAACTCCGTCGGCTCGGCGGCGGATCGGCCGCTCTATGTCGAGAAGCTGCGCGAGGCGCTGAAGCCGGTGGTTGGCAGGATGTGCGTGGATTGCCAGCGGCGCGCAGAGACCAATCCGCTGCGCGTACTGGACTGCAAGGTGCCGGACGATCAGCCGATTATCGAGACGCTGCCGCGCATTGCGGATTCACTGGACGCGGCATCGCGGGAGCATTTCGCTGCGGTGTGCGCGGCGCTTGATGCGTGCGGCGTGCCCTACAACCGCAATCACCGGCTGGTGCGCGGGCTGGATTACTACACCCGCACCACCTTTGAATTCACGCATGGCGGCCTGGGCGCACAGAATGCGCTGCTGGGCGGGGGACGCTACGATGGTTTGTCAGAGATGCTGGGCGGGCCGAAGGCTCCGGGGATCGGCTTCGCAATCGGCGCTGACCGGCTGGTGCTGACACTCGAGGCCCAGCGCGAGGGTGAGCAGACTGCGGTATTGGCTGACGCGTATCTTGCTCCTATGGGCACTGCGCTTGACGCTCCAGCGTTGGCCCTGGCCCGCGAACTGCGGCGCGCGGGATTGCGCATCGATCTGGGAGATGGATCGTTCCGCCTGAAGAAGTCGTTTGAGACGGGAAACAAGGTGGCGCGCAGCATCATCCTGTTTGGCGAGGATGAGCTCAAATCCGGTATCTTGACGGTAAAGAACTTTGCAACTGGCGAGCAGACGAAGGTTCCTCGTGGGGAGCTCGTCGCCGCCCTGCAGCACGAAAAAACTTCAGCAGAAAAGTAGGCACTCGATTGCTCGATTTTCTAGGCACGCTTCAACGTACTCACACCTGTGGCGCCCTGCGCGCGGCAGATGCCGGCAGCCAGGTGATCCTGATGGGATGGGTGAACCGCCGCCGCGACCACGGCAACCTGATCTTTCTGGACCTGCGCGATCGCACCGGCGTGACGCAGATAGTTCTGGATAAGGATCTGAGCCCGGATGGGCACGCGAAGGGCGAACAGATCCGGCCGGAGTACGTGGTGGCCGTGGTGGGCAAGGTTCGTCTGCGCGGAGCGGACGTGATTAACCCGAAGATGGAGACGGGCGAAGTGGAGATCGTAAGCGATCAGCTGCTGGTGCTGAACGACTCCAAGCTGCCGCCGTTTTCCCCGGCCGAGGAAGCGATTGCCAATGAAGAGGTGCGGCTGAAGTATCGCTACCTTGATCTGCGGCGTCCGGAGATGCAGAAGAGCATCGAACTGCGCCACCGGGTCGCGCTGGCGATTCGGCAGTATCTTTCCGGCGAAGGATTTCTGGAAATCGAGACGCCGATTCTAACCGGATCGACGCCCGAGGGAGCGCGCGATTACCTGGTGCCGAGCCGCGTGCATGCCGGGGAGTTCTATGCACTGCCGCAGTCGCCGCAACTGTTCAAGCAGATCCTGATGATCTCTGGCTTCGACCGCTATTTCCAGGTGGCGCGCTGCTTCCGCGACGAGGATTTGCGGGCGGACCGCCAGCCGGAGTTTACGCAGATTGACCTGGAGATGACGTTTCCGCAACAGGAGACGGTCTTCGGCGTGGTCGAGGGATTTCTGCGGGCGGCCTTCGAGGTTGCGGGCGAGCCGATTGCGGCGCCGTTCCCGCGCATGACGTTCGACGAGGCGCTGCGACTGTACGGCATCGACAAACCGGATATGCGCCTGCCTGCCATGACCGAGGTGAGCGCTGCCTTTACGCCTGAGCAACTGGAGACGCTGGCCATTGCGGCGGGGCAGCCAATCGTCGCGGTGCGGATTCCAAGCGTCGGCGAGTTGTCGCGCAAGGAGCGGGACGATCTGCGGCTGGTCTATCCTGCGAAGCTGGCGGAGAACGGCCTGAAGGTGATGGACGACTTCAAGCGGCTGGAGAAGTCGTTCCCGGAGACGATCAAGAGTATTCGCGAGCTGACCGGCGCGGCTGAGCAGGACCTGCTGGTGCTGGTGGTGGCGGACGGTAAGGCACAGGTCGCCGATGACAGTGGTTCGTGCCCGGCGGTGCCCACGACGGTGGTGACAGGCCGCGAGCGTACTCTATACGAGACGGCAGGCCAGGTGCGGCTGGCGCTGGCGCAGAAGTTCGCTGACCGGCACAAGGCGTTTGAGAAGAAGGGCACGGCGGAAGACTACAAGTTTCTCTGGGTCACCGACTTTCCGTTCTTCGAGTGGAACGACGAGGCAAAGACGTGGGACGCAGCTCACCATCCCTTCACTTCTCCGCATGAGGATGATTTGAAGGAGGGGCGGTTGACCTCCGATCCGGGGGCGGTGCGGGCGCTGGCCTACGACGTTGTGCTGAATGGAACGGAGCTGGGGTCGGGATCGATCCGTATTCATCGGCAGGATGTTCAGCAGGAGATATTCCGGTCGCTGGGCATGACGGATGAAGAGGCGAAGGCGAGGTTCGGGTTCTTCCTGGAGGCGCTGGAGTATGGCACGCCACCGCATGGCGGGATCGCTCTGGGGCTGGACAGGATTGTGATGATCCTCGCCGGTGAGCAGAGCCTGCGCGAGGTGATCGCCTTCCCCAAGACGGCGAAGGCCATCGATCTGATGGTGAATGCGCCCGCTGCTGTGAACGCTACGCAGCTAAGGGATCTGCATATTCGCACGGTGTTGAAGGGCTAGCTAAGAGGCGGTCAGCTAAAGGCCGGGTAGCTAAAAACCGGTTAGCAAATTTGCGAAGAAAAAGCCCGGCCGATTGGCTGGGCTTTTTGCTGAGTTGCTGGCCGGTTTTTTTAGCAGGCTTGTCGCTTACTTCTTGTGAATTGCGCCCAGCTTGTAGACGACGCCCACTCCGCCGGCGAATTCCTTTTGCACGCTATGACCGAAGTAGGAGGGCTGGAAGTCGGTAATGATGCGGACCGAGAGCTTGGGAGAAATGTTGTAGTCGTACGAGTCCGCCGGCTGCGTAGACGAATGCCAGTTGATTGCTGTACATCCCCACGGAGCCGGGCAGAATCGGGGGTTTCTGGTTGGCAAGGTTTTTATCGAAGATTCCGTAGGAGCCGCCTGCCAGGCCGTGGCCCGTCACCGTCCAGCGCGCGCCGCGGAAGATTCGAATTTCGGGACCGAAGAGGAAGATTGTCTCTGACATGCCGGTGCTGGTGACGCCAGCCTCATTCTGGTCCACAGGAATTGTTCCCGCGACGTAGCTTACCCTGCCGCCCATGCCGACTACGGGAGAGAACCACATGGTTCCCTGGCCGCCCGCGCCTACCAGGTTGGTCTTGTTGCCGTGACCGATCGTGGTGGAGAAATAGGAATCGGCGAATCCGGCGTAGACATCGTACCGGTTGTTATAGTCGGTCCCTACGGTCTTGACGGGCGAAGCGGGAGTCGTCGTTTGTGCCTGGAGGCCTGAAATGGAGATTGCGAACGCCGCGGTAAGCAGCAGGGCTCCGAGGGAGCGATGGGTGCGGGAAGATCGTTGGGTGAAGAACACTCTGTCTTTTAAAACCTCGCCCAGGCAGCAGACCATTCCCGGTCGCCTGGCTTCTCATAAAAAAGAGCTTTCGCTCTCTTGAAGATACATGGTTTGGAGGGGTGTTGTCAGGGCCGGGAGTGTTTGCAAGGCTTGTAAACTGCAGGATTGCCGTGAAATCAAAGGGTTTCAAGGGGTCGGGCATCGACTTTGCGGTCAGATAAGGAGAAGAGGGTGACACAGGAGCTTTGGACGGCTGTCGACAGTTACATCAACGAGTTGCTGATCGGCAAAGACACGGTGCTGGAGCAGGTACTGGCGGCGAGCGCTGAGGCCGGGCTGCCGGAGATCCAGGTTTCTCCCAGCCAGGGCAAGCTGCTGCTTCTGCTGGCTCAAATGCAGAAGGCGAGGCGGATCCTCGAGATTGGCACGCTGGGCGGCTACAGCACCATCTGGCTGGCGCGTGGCATGCCGGCGGAGGGAAGGGTGATCACGCTGGAGGCCGAGCCTTTGCATGCGCGGGTAGCCCGGTCAAACTTCGAAGTGGCAGGGCAGGCGGAGAAGATCGAGCTCCGGCTGGGTCCGGCGCTGGAGTCGCTACCTGCGCTGGCGGCGGAGGAGCAGGGGCCCTTCGATCTGATTTTTATCGACGCCGATAAGGGTGGCTATTCGGCTTATTTTGACTGGGCGCTGAAACTGTCGAGGCCGGGCACCGTGATTATTGCCGACAACCTGGTGCGCGACGGAGAAGTGATAGACGAGGGCAGCACGGATGCCAGCGTGAAGGGCGTGCAGGCATTCAACAAGGTGCTGGCGGCGGAGTCGCGGGTGAATGCCACGATTCTGCAAACGGTTGGCAGCAAGGGCTACGACGGCTTTGCGCTGGCTATCGTGAACGGCGCGTAGAGCAGCCTCTAGTTCTTCCAGCGCTTGTCGCTGGGGTTCTTGTGCTGGTCAGGGTCGATGTAGCGGCCTTCGTGGTCGAAGTGCACTTCGCGATTCTGTTTGCGCATGTAGACCTCGAATTTGCGGGCGGCGCGACGGCGCTTCCACTTGTAGTAGCGATTTCTTACGCCGAAGTAGCGCTCGCTGACTCCGGAAAACAGGCCGCTACGCGGCGCCATTTTGATGTACAGGTAGCCGGAGAGTGCTCCGCCAAGCTGGGCCAGGGCAAAGATCCTGTCGCTGAGGAAAAAGCTGGCGAAGGCTATCAGCAGGTAGACGGCGGCCAGGTACCTGGCTTTGATCTGGATGGGGAGAGGAAACAGCATGAACTCCATGTCGCCATGGAGAACTCCGAAGGCGATGAGCAGGCCAAAGATTCCGCCGAAGCAGCCGGTGAGCGGGACCGCAATGAGTCCAAGCGAGGGAGCCAGGGCGAAGCTGAGGGCAACGGCAGCAATGCCCGCACCGATGACCGAGGCGAAGTAGAGTTCGCCCATCCAGCGTGCGCCGTGGAACGACTCAAGGAAGCTGCCGAGGAACCACAGCGACAACATCTCCAGGGCGGTGTTGAATATTCCAGCGTGGAGAAAGCTGTAGGTGACGAGCTGCCAGAGGTAGCCGTGGGCGACGAGGGCCGGGTTGAGGGCGGTATAGCCGACAATGACGGCGGCGGCACCCCGCGCGACGTAGCCGAGCACGAGGAGGAAGAAGAAGATGCCGATGTTCCACAGGATCAGCCTTCGGGTGAAGCCGCGGAATTCGGGAAAGGCCATGATACCGGCGGTGCGTGGCATAGAAGACGCTCTCTTGCATGCAGTTTAGAGCATTTCGACTATAGCGTGTCCTCCGGGAGGGGGTCAGCAGTTTTGGAGGGACGCAGATGTGCGGTAGCTCACCCTCGGTATCCATTGTGCGTCGAATCCGCGGAGGAATCGTGAATCTGTTGAGATACTGGCACATCCAACTTGATCCGACGCCGAGAATTCGTGAATATTTGGTTTTGTAGTGCTTGACGCCGGAGAGAGTTCACTCTAAAACTAGCGAAGTCGCCCATGTGGCGTGTGTCATCATTTTTATTTCGAGACTCCAAACAATGGAGGGGGTTCATGGCTATCTGTGCTGAATGCGATACTGTATTGGACTTCGACGTAGACGAGGCTGAAGAAGGCGACGTCATCGTTTGCGATGAATGTGGGACTGAGTACGAGATTGTTGCCACCGAACCGCTGGAACTGGCGAAGCTGGATGGCGAAGGTCTCGACGACGAGGACGAGGAGTTCTCGGACGAGGAAGAGGAGTAATGCAATTCAATCGGGCTGGTTTCCGCGTGGCGGCATTGCGCATCGCGATGGCTGCGGCGGTCGTTGTATTGGTGAGTTCAGTCTTGCTGCCATGCGCGAGCTACGCGCAGCAACAAAAGGTCGTACAGGGCAAGGTACTGGGGCCGAACGACGAGGCAAGACCGGGCGCGGTCGTTTACATCAAGGACCTGAAGACTCTGTCTATCAAGAGCTTCATCAGCACGCAGGATGGCAGCTACCACTTTGGTCAGCTGGCCGATTCCACGGACTATGAAGTCTGGGCTGAACTGGACGGCAAGAAGAGTCCAACGCGGGGCATAAGCTCGTTTGACCAGAAAAAGATTTACACGATCAATCTAAAACTGGCCAAGTAGTCGGGCTCCTAAAATCTGCCCGGATTTGTGGATGAGCCACCTTTTGACGCGGTGGCTTTTCCTATTGCCGATTGCTTGCTGCCTGGGGCTGCTGCAGCTTATCCCGCGTGAGTGCATTCCATTGAGCGAGCGCCTCGGGCATGGGCGGTGAGAGCTGGCCCGGCGAGATGATGTCGACAATGGACTGCGGGCCCACGTTTCCCTCGCGATTGCGAAACAATCCCTTGACCCACGCTACCGCCGCCATTCCTTCGCTGGAGCTGAAGACCTGTTCGATGTAGAACCAGCGTTCATCCCAGCAAAGAATACGGCTGGAGAGTTGGAAGGTCGCGAACAATGGGAGGGAACGACGATAGGTGATGAAGACAGAGCCTACGAGCGGAGCCCAGCGCTGCTCGATCGCGTGCTTCAGCACCCCGCTGGCGACAAGAAGGTGCATGCGGCTGTAGTCCATGCAGCTGAGATAGCGCGAGTTGGTGAGATGAAGATTAAGATCGATGTCGTTGGGCCACACACGCATGTGGACGATGTCCTCGTCCAGGATCCCAATTTTGGGGAGCGGCCGGATGTACTGGCGCAGGCCGAGCAGAGGAATGCGTAGAAAGCTATTGACGTGGGCCATAGAATGAACGACGGTTCAAGGTTGATTTTAGACTCGACGCAAAGGGGAGCTGCAGGGATGGCTGGAAAGACGGAGAGAACAGTGGGTGGAGTTTCGCGGAGGTCGTTTGTGGCGGGTGCAGCGATGGTTTCACTGGCGGCGAAGGGATGGATGGCACAGGCGGCAGACCAGGGCGATCGCAGGACGCTGCTGGTAGGCACGCAGACCAACGCGGGCAGCAAGGGTATCTACTCCTACCGCTGGAATGCGACGACGGGCGACATGGACGAGCAGGCTGTGGCTGCCGAGGTGGCGATGCCAACGTTTATCGTGCTGGCTCCGGACGACAAGAGAGTCTACTCCGCGAACGAGCTGGAAAAGGGCGATGGCAAGGTGACGGGCTTTACCCTGGATCGCGCGACGCGCAAGCTGACAGAGATCAACTCGGTTTCTTCCGAGGGGATGGCGCCGTGCCATGTGGCGCTGGACCACACTGGCCGCTCGCTCTTCGCCGCGAACTACACCAGCGGCAGCGCGGTGTCGTTCCAGGTGGCGGGCGATGGGAAACTGAGCAACGTGGTGACGCACCTGAACTACACCGAGCATGGTCCGAATGCCAAGCGGCAGGAAGCGGCGCACGCGCATCGCGTGACCGTGTCCCCTGACAATCGCTACGTGCTGGTGAACGATCTGGGCGGCGATGCCATTCACGTATACCGCCTTGACGCGGCGACGGCGAAGCTGACGGCGAATGAGCCTCCCATGTGGAAGGCTCAGCCGGGATCAGGGCCGCGCAGCCTGCGGTTTCTTCCCAATGGACGCTGGTTGTACGACGTGAATGAGTTGGACTCGACCGCCGAATTGCTGGAGTGGAATGGGAAGGCTGGCACGCTGACTTCGAAACAGAAGGTGGCGCTGCTGACAAATGGTCCCGACGCAACTGCAACAGCCTCAGAGAGCGCGATCGACCGTGGCGGCAAGTTCGCGTACTTCGCTGTGCGCGGGGCGAATACCCTGGTGAGCTGCAAGATCGATGCGGCGAGCGGCAAGCTGACGGTATTTGATCGCATGGATTGCGGCGGCAAGGTTCCGCGGCACATTTCGCTTGATCCTTCGGAGCGGTGGATGCTGGTGGCGAACGAGGCCTCAGGGAATATCGCCGTCTTCCGCCGCGACGCGACGACAGGAAAGCTGAGCGAGACGGGGAAGGAATTCGCGATCAGCAAGCCGCAGTGCCTGCTGTTTGTCTAGGAGTTACGAGCTCTTCCGCGGCTTAGCTGATCAGTTCGACGGGGTCGTTTTCGCGCAGGAGACCGGGCGTGCGCACGGCGCAATCGAGCGCGAGCTTGCCGCCCATCTCTTGCACGATGCGAAAGAGGACGCTGCGGTCCTGCACGAGGGTGTCGGGATCGTAGGTGGTCATCACGCATCGCGCCCGGAGCTGAGCTACTTCGATCTCGACTGGTCCCATGCGTAGTGAGTGTCCGGGCCATTCTCGCTCGGCCAGTCCTGCAACTCCGGCGACGATGATGTTGGGACGTATGCGGCGGCTGTCGATTCCTAGAGCCTGGATAGCACCGTCGGTTGCCACCAGCAGCGGGAGAATGTCGAAGCGCTCAGTGCTGGATCCGAGGTCTTCGAGGTCGACGTGCTCTTTGGCTGCTTCGTCAACGAGCTGGCGCGCCTCGGCGCTATTCCAGGGCTTGCCATTGATGGTGATGCTGCCGTCGTCCTCGTACGGCGCCGCTGAGGCCGAGCAGCCCGGGATGCGTGCGCGAGGTGATGAACCTCCCAGTGGTGCGCGAGATGACGACGATGCTGCGGTCTGCGACGAGGCCGGTGCGTAGCACTTCTGACTGCGTTAGGCGTTGGCCGCGCATGCTTTTGATCGGGTAGCGCCAGATCTCGCTGACATGCATCGCCACACCTCCAGCTGGTTAGTATGTCACTAGCGATGGCCTGTATTCGCGAACGGCAGATTGAGAATTGAATCAAGTGTCGAACTTTTCTGGGCTAAGCGGGAGCGAGGGTCGGTTTCAGCTTGGCATGCGAGGGACGGGGTTTGTCGAAGGGGAGATGTGCGACCTCCCACGTGGATCGATCGCGGCGCAGGCGGGAGACGAGCGCGGTGTGCATGGCGTGTCCTGCGCGCTCGGCCACTACGCGTCCCAGGATGCAGTGCTCTGCGAGGGCAAGGTCGCCGATGAGATCCAGAACCTTGTGGCGAACAAATTCGTTGGCGAAGCGCAGTGGCCCATTCTCAACACCCTGCTTGCCGACGATGATCGCGCTCTCGTCGGAGACGCCGCGGATCAGGCCCATATCGCGCAGCTTTTGCTCATCTGCCTTGAAGCCGAAGGTTCGCGCCGGGGCAATCTCTGCGCCATAGGTGCCCGCTCCCAGATCGACGGCGAAACGGTGGCGTCCGATGGGTGCAGGGAAATCGATGGCGTAGTCGATGGAGTAGCTGTCGGCGGGGTAGACGCCGATGAATTTGTTGCCGTCGTGCACCTCAACGTCCTTGAGGATGCGGAGATATTCGCGGCGACGACGCTGGCGAGTGAGTCCGCCGGACGAGAAGGCCTCGACATAGGGCAGAGCGCTACCATCGAGGATGGGCAGCTCTAGGTTGTCCAGTTCGACGATGACGTTATCGACGCCCATACCGGTGAAGGCGGAGAGCAGATGCTCGGTGGTGGAGATGAGGACGCCCTGGCGCATCAGGCTGGTGGCGTAGCTTACCTTGGCGACATTGCGGCCAGTGGCGGCGATCTCAAAGTTGTCGAGATCGGTGCGGCGGAAGACGATGCCCGATCCGCCGGGTGCAGGCAGCATGCGCATATGCACCGGCGCACCGCTATGCAGGCCGACTCCTGTGAATTCGATGGGAGCCGCAATGGTATGTTCGAAATGCTGAAATTCTGCCAAGCGCAACGTCCTGAGGCGGCCCGCCGATTGACCGGGAAGGGGCGCTCCATGGATAAGACTACTTGCGGAATATAAAGTTGCCGTGTGGTAGTTTAGCCACACTCCTGAGTTAATTGTGATCAATTTCCTGCGCATTTCAAACGTTTGAGGAGAGCCGATGGCGAAGGGCAAGGCCGAGGAAAACGAAGGGCTTCTGGCAGAAGCCGACAAGCGGCAGGAGAGTTTGTTGGAGCTTCTGGAGGCGCTGGTGCAGGCCGAGTCTCCGACCGAAGACAAGGCAGGCGTGGACGCGTGCGTTGCGCTGGTGGAACAACGCTGCATGAGCCTGGGCGGGGTAGCCAGGAGACATCGCCAGAAAAAACATGGCGATCTGCTTGAAGTTCGCTTTGGCCCAAGGGCGCGCGGGCGCAAGCCGTTGATGCTGCTGGGACACCTTGATACGGTTTGGCCTCTGGGCACACTACAGAACATGCCGTTCAATTTGCGGGACGGGTGCGCCTGGGGACCGGGCGTGCTGGACATGAAAGCCGGGGTGGCGATGGCCCTGACGGCGCTGGAGATTGTTAGCGCACGGGGCCAGTTGACGCGGCCCGTAGTAATGCTGCTGAACAGTGATGAGGAAACGGGAAGCGTAGTCTCTCGTGCGGTGACTGAGAGGATTGCGCAGAAGTGCGAGGCGGTGTTTGTGCTGGAGCCGGCACAGGGGCTGAAGGGCGCCTACAAGACCGCACGCAAGGGAACGGGCGAATTTCGCTTGCATGTGCGAGGGGTTGCAGCGCACAGTGGCGTGGATTTCGAGCGTGGGCACAGCGCGATTTCGGAGTTGGCGCGTCTAATCGGCAAGATCTCGGCCTTTACCGATCTGGATCGCGGCATCACAGTTAATGCGGGTGTGATTGCGGGCGGCACGAGATCGAATGTTGTGGCGGCGGAAGCGTGGACCGAAGTAGATGTACGAATTGCAAGACGTGCGGATGCGGCAAGGATTGAGCGCCTCTTCCGCGGGCTGCGTCCAGAAGATGAGCAATGCACTCTGACCGTCGAAGGTGGGCTGAATCGACCTCCGATGGAGCGGACGGCGGGAACGGTGAAGCTTTTCCGCAAGGCGCAATCTCTGGCTGCGGAGATGGGATTCAAGCTCGACGAGGCGGCGACGGGCGGCGCTTCAGACGGGAACTTTACTTCGGCTTTGAGAGTACCAACATTGGACGGGATGGGCGCGGTGGGAGATGGCGCACATGCCGCGCATGAATCCATTGTGCTGGAACATCTGCCGAGGAGAACGGCACTTCTGGCGGCGATGATTGCGAATGTAGACTGAAAGAGAGCGGAGGAGCAGCATGTTGAAGGCGATTGAGTTGGGACTGCTGGCGGTCAGCGTGCTGGTCTTCCTCGGCCTGGCGATCACTGCTCCAGCGCGAAGGAAGAACAGAACCGATGCCCAGGCGGAAGCGGCGAGGCAAAGTGATGCGGGTCGAGAGTAGAGCCTGAGAACACGCCGCGCCGTTGATCCGGTCAGCGGTGCTTGAGGCGGCGATGCATTCCCTCCAGCAGGCTGGAGACCAGCGACAAGGGCAACCCCACGACATTGAAATAGCACCCCTGGATGCGCGGAATCCATCGCGCGGCACGGCCCTGTATGGCGTAGGCTCCGGCCTTATCGAGTGGTTCGCCTGTGGCCACATAAGCAGCAATATCCGCCCGGGAGAGCTTGAGCATGCGAACGAAGGTGACTTCTGCGGCCGCTTCTACTCCGGCGCGGGAGATGAGACAGACCCCGGTAATGACCTGATGGGTGCGACCGGAGAGACGAGTCAGCATGCGGGCCGCGTCCTCGGCGTTGACGGGTTTCCCCAGGATATCCCCATCCACCACCACGATCGTATCGGCACCCAGGACTAGCAGCGGACTATCGGGCTCGTCGAGCGCGGATTGCTCATCGAAGATGGCCTGAGCCTTCTCGCGAGCAAGGCGGGTGGCGAAGGTGATGGCATCCTCCCCGGGCTGATGCTCCTCTGGTACGGATGAGGGAATGACCCGGAATTCGAAGCCGGCCTGGGTGAGTAACTCTCTGCGCCGGGGCGATGCGGATGCCAGTACAAGCATGCGGTCCATTATTGCAAAGAAGAGGACCGGGTTCGCGAATTGGCAGCGCTACTCGCGGGTGATGCCGGATTCGAAGCCGGCGGCAGTGGCTACTCCCCAGGCCATGCGAGGTGTGTTGTAGGCGATGCCGTAGCGGCCATCGGGCCCCAACAGGATGATGCCCCCGTGGCCATTGAGCCTGCGGTTGAGATAGGCAATCGCCTCCTGCGCAGAGCGATCCGGAGCGAAACCAGTAGCTACTCGATCCACGGCCCATTTGCCCAGAACGAGTTTCATGATGGGCTCGCCCCATCCCGTAAGCGATGTGGCGGCGCTAAGGTTGTCAGCGTAACAGCCGCAACCAATCAGCGAAGAATCGCCAACGCGGCCCGGAGTCTTGTTCAGCGTTCCGCCGGTGGAAGTGCCCGCTGCAAGATTGCCAAAGGTGTCGAGCGCGATGGCGCCCACAGTGTCGTGCGAAGTATAGGACGGCGGCTCCAGTTCATTGGGCGGTCCAGAGAAGCTGCGATCGGGATGGCCCTTGCGCTCAAGTTCCTGTGCCTCGGCGAGCCGCTTGCGTTCGCGATCCATCACCAGCTCGGCGTTGTCGATGAGAGTGATTCCCTGCGACTGGGCAAACTGCTCGGCTCCTTCTCCTACAAAGTAGACGTGGGGACTTTTATCGAGGACCAGCCGTGCGGCGTGGATCGGATTACGCAGGCGCTCCACGCAGGCGACTCCGCCGGCACGCAGGTTGGAGCCATCCATGAGGAGGGCGTCCATCTGAACGCGGCCATCGCGCGTGAGGAAGCTGCCCAGCCCGGCGTCGAAGGTATCGTCATCTTCGAGAATAGCGACTGCCTGTTCCACGGCGTCGAGCGCTTTGGCTCCGGCGTTGAGCAGCGCATAACCAGCGGCGAGCGCCCTGGACACGCCGTTCTGGTGAGCCTGCACCATGTCGTCAGGGATATCCCAGGCGCCGCCGTGGACCAGAAGGACAGGAGAAGTTGGCATTTGTTTATCTTAGCCGCAAGCGGCGATGGGGAGATTTGTAACAGAAGATGCGCTATTGACGAACAGGGGCGAGCCAGAGACCCAGTGTCCCGCAGCAAGGCGATGAACCCTCGCTGCGGGACACCCTGATGTCTGCAACCACTGCGACTCCGGCCGTATTGCTAGCTCTTGGCTACGGTGCCGAGCTCTGCCAGTACCTCTTCGCTGTGGTGCGATGGATCAACGCCGACCCATACCTTGGTGATCTTGCCCGAGGGATCGATGAGGAAGGTGTTGCGCTTGGCGATGGTCATGCCCATGTAGTTACCCATGGATCCGTACATCGGCGTCACCTTCTTGTCGCTGTCAGAGAGCAGGCGGAAGGTCAACCCTTCCTTGGTGCAAAACTGCTTGTGGCTGTCAGCGGAGTCGAGACTAACGCCGAGGATCACCGCGTTGTACTTGTCGTACTTGGCCTGGTCGCGCTGGAAGTTATGCGCTTCGAGCGTACAGCCCGACGTCATGTCCTTGGGGTAGAAGTAGAGGACAACCCACTTGCCTTTGAAGCTGGCGAGGCTGATCTCGGAACCGTCCTGGGATGGCAGCGTGAAGGTAGGCGCAGAGGCACCCACCGCGGGCATCTGGTCGTCCGCAGCCCGCCCGTGACGCAGGGCGACAGCAAAGACAAGGACGCAGAGCGCTAGCAAAGCAATAGATGTTTTCGACACTGTGGACTCTCCGGGGGAAGATTTGCCGCGTGGCAGCGAGCCACGGGTGGAGCTTGATTATGCTTGTTCGACGGCAACAATCGCAATGCCGGCCTCGTCGGCCAAGGAACGAACTGTATCCTCATCAAAAATCAGGGTGCGTCCGGCTTCGATGGCCAGGCAGGTAGCTCTTGCCTGCTGCATTTTCATGATGGTGTGAACGCCGATCACGGGCACGTCGAAGCGCATGTCCTGCTTTGGCTTGGCGACCTTCACGATGGTCAGATCGCGGCCCAGGGTTGAGGCATCGCCATCCACAGCAAGGCTTTCCATCAGGTGTCCGGCGCGCTCAATGGCGGCGTCGGTTCCCTCCATCGCCTCGACGGCGACACAGGCTTGCCCAGCGACGACGACGGTCTGCCCGATGTCAAAGCCAGCGATGGCATTGGCGACGGTGCGGCCATACGCGATGTCTTTCAGCTCTTCCTCGCTGGGAGCGCGGGCGGTCAGTTGTCCGGCCTTTGCCAGCAGCGGCTCCAGGTAGGCGGTGGAGGAGACGAGCTCAATGCCTTCATCTTTCAGGACTTTCGCTACGGCGCCGAGCAGCATGTCAGTGTTCCGGGTGCGCAGAGAGAGGAGCAGTTTTGCCAGGCGCCAGTCTGGCCGGATGCTGGAGAAGATCTGCTTGTGCTTGACCTGCCCGGCCATGACGGCGCGGTTCACGCCACGGGCCTGAAAAGTCTCGATCAGTCTGGATAGCTCGCCCAGCGAGACCCAGAAGACGGTGACGCCCTGATCGCGTGCCGCAACGGCGTCGATCTCGGGATCAGTCTCTTCCTTGATGGCGGCGACTACAACTTCGTCTCCGTGAGCGCGCGCGGCATCGAGCAGCAGAAACGGGAAGCGTCCATTGCCGGCGATGAGGCCAAGTTTCATTGTTACTTGATGACTCCGCGGCGGGAGCGCTCGACGCATTCGATCAGGTAGGCCACATCGTCAGTAGGGACACCTTCGGTGCGGAGTTGCGCAATGGCTTGCGTGGTGTTTCGCCGCGACGCGAGCAGAGTTTTGTAGGCGTGCTGCAGAGCCTTAAGACGCTCTGGCGAAAAGCCGCGGCGCTGCAAGCCAACTTTGTTGATACCGTAGGCGCGCGCTTCGCGCTTGGCGGCGGTCAGGGAGTAGGGCAGCACATCCTGGGTGCAGATGGTGCCGCCGCCGATGAAAGCATAGCGGCCCACGTAGCAGAACTGATGAACGGCGGAGAAGGCGCCGACTGAGGCGTAATCCTCAACCACCACGTGCCCGGCAAGCGTGGCTGCATTCGCGAAGAGGCAATGGCTTCCGACCTGGCTGTCGTGGCCGATGTGGGCGCAGGTCATAAAGAGGCAGCCGCTGCCGACGCGCGTAATGCCTCCACCCTTTACGGTGCCTCGCGAGATGGTGACGCTTTCGCGGATGACGTTGTCGTCGCCCATTTCCAGTTGCGTGGGCTCACCGGCGTAGCTGATATCCTGCGGCGCAACCCCAACGGAGGCGAAGGGATAGAAGCGGTTGCGGGCGCCGATTGTCGTATGTCCGTCGAGGACCACATGGGAGACGAGCTCACATTCCTCACCGAGAACGACGTTTGGCCCGATCGTGCAGTAGGGGCCGACCGTGCAATTCGCCGGTACAACCGCCGAGGCAGCAACGATGGCAGTGGCGTGAACGCTCACTCAGCGCTCGCCGCAGGGGCGGAGGCCGCTGCCTGCCTATGGCGCGGAACGAGCTGGCACATGATGACAGCCTCACAGGCGAGCTTGCCATCCACCGTGGCGGTGCCCTCCATGCGGCAGGCCTTCGAGCGCCAGTTGAGGACCTTGACCTCGAAGCGGATCTGATCGCCGGGCACGACGGGGCGGCGAAACTTGGCGCGCTCAATGCCGGTGAAGAAGGCGAGGTGTTCGTCACGATCGGGAAACTCGGTGAGCAGAAGGCACGCACCCGCCTGAGCCATTGCCTCAATCACGAGCACTCCGGGCATGACCGGATAGCCGGGAAAGTGGCCCTGAAAAAACGGCTCATTGATGGTGACATTTTTAATCGCCGCGATGCGTTCCCTGCGAACTACCTCAACCACACGGTCGATGAGCAGAAAGGGGAAGCGATGCGGCAGAATCGACATGATGGCGGCTATGTCCAACTGCTGGGAGGTGTCGCGAGTTGCGGTTTGCGTGTCCATAAGTTTGCAGGCCGATTATACAATTTACGGGCATCGATCATAACGATGAGTTGCGTGCTGCTGCAAGAAGCTTGCCCTAAAGGTAGCTGCGGCGATCCAGCGGCTACTTCTTGATCTTCGCCGCGGTAGCGTCCGGGTTGAAGATGTCTGGTGGCAGGTCCATGTTGTAGCTGGCCTTGAACAAGAACCTCTGGCCGACCATCTCGCCGTTCTCGTAATCAGTGATGGTGAAGGGCGTTGGGAAACCATCCATGGTGTGGTAATCGTCATACTCTTCGGAGGTTTCGTTCTTGTCCTTGTAGATGGGATCGCGCCACTGGAAGGTACGGCGAATGGGCAGATGGCTCTCCGCATCCGTCTCGATTGTGATTGAGTCATTTTCGGAGTTGACGACGCGCACCTTGTCAGCGAGGTGCCGCTGGACGGTGCGCTGTCCATCGTAGAAGAGAATGGTACGCGGATCTTTCAGCCAGACCTTGACTGCCACTTCCACCGAATGGTCGCGACGCCGCAGAGCGCTTTCCAGTTGCTCCTTCGGCAGATCCCTTTTGCCGCGGTAGGTAATCTCCCAGCCTTGCTGCCCACTGATGATCGTGACTACGTCCTTCTTCTTCGTGAACTGGATGCAGTCCTGATCAGGGAAGACGTGGTACTCAAAAGAATCGACGATCCCGCCCGTTGGATTGCCGTGATAGAAGGCAGTACGCCGACCCTCGCTATAACGAAATTTCATGGTCATCCAGGCATTCCCGCCCAGAGCCTGCACCATCTGGTCCAGTACTTCCCGCGCCTTCTTCTGGTTGGCGATAACGGCTGCGTCGGTATCCTGGGCAGGCGCTGGTGGGGGCGCGAGAATTAACGCAGCCAGCATGATTCCGGCGAAGGCAGCGCGTCGGCGAGAACCTGAGGCCATGTGCAGAAGTTTTTGAAGCATCGTGCCTTCCTATCCCTTGCTAATCGATCATCCCACGAGAACTGCGCCGCCATTTACATTGAACACTTCGCCGGAGATGAATCCCGCGTGCGAGGTGCAGAGAAACAATACCGGCGCGGCGATTTCATGCGGAGTGGCCACCCGCCCCAGCGGAATTGTCGAGAGGATTTTCTTCCTGCTCGCCGGGTCCGCGAGTGTTGCCGCCGACATATCGGTTGCCACCCAGCCAGGAGCCACGCAGTTTACATAGATGCCCTCGCCCGCTAATTCGCTGGAGAGACTTTTTGTAAGGCTGATGATGGCTCCCTTGCTGACCGCATAGTCGGCGTGGAAGGCCTCGCCTCGCTGGCCTGCGGTGGAGCTGATGAGAACGATATGACCGGCAGCGTTCGTGCTCACGCCAAGAGCAGCGCGTTGCTGCTGGAATTGCGCCACTGCGGCCTGCACCAGTCCGAAGACGCTGTCCAGATTGACGCCCATCGTCTGGTCCCATTGCTGATCGGACATGCTGGCGATAGGCGCATCCTGCGGTGGCCAGATGCCATGGTTCACGACCAACGCGTCCAGCCGGCCGAATTGCTCGACTGCAGCGGCAACGAGCGCGCGACCGTCGCAGGCGCTGGAGAGATCCTGCTGCACCGCGACACATTCGCCTGCGCCGCCACACTCCTCCACCAGCGCCATAGCTTGATCGCGAGCCTGGCGATAGTTGAAAACGACTTTGGCGCCAGCGTGGCGAAAGAGCCGCACCGTCTCCGCACCGATGCCGCGCGAGCCGCCGCTGATGAGCGCCACTTGTCCTTCAAGGGAAAGCGAAACCATAGGGCAACGCTAACGGAGAGCACGGCAGCGGTGCAACTGGGAGTGGCATGCTACCTGAATATTTGAGTGCGATGCGCAGTTGCATGAGGTAAATTGTCTGCATGCGAAAATCGGGGCTCCTAGCTGTTCCCGTGTTTCTGGGAATGTGTGTCTTTTTACATGGACAAGTAAAACGTACAGACGTGCCAATCGGAGATGCCGTCGCCAAGGCACTCGCGAAGATGTCGTTACCGGTGAAGGGGCCAAGCCGTTTCACATTCGCATCACGATCTCAGAGCCTGAAAATCCTCAATCTCCCTACCAAGGCACGATCGAGGAGTGGTGGGTCTCTCCAGACAAGTGGCGCCGCGAGGTGTCGGCAAAAGACGGAATGCGCCAGACAATCGTGACCTTGGACGGCAAGAAGACCGAGAAAGATGAGGGCGACTACTTTCCCCTATGGCTCAGGGATTTTGTTACGGCTACGTTTGATCCAATTCCGAACGCAGCTGCGTGGACTGGAAGCGGAATAGTGATTGAGCAGGTCACTATGCCAAATGGCGACAAGTCAGACGCGTGCGCAAGGGCTGAATCGAAGATCGGAACCGGGGAGGGTGCGACGGACGCATTCTCAAACGTGTGCTTTGACGGCGAAGGCCGATTGAAGTTCTTCGGTAGCCCAGCATATTCGATGGAGTTTTCCGACTATCGCGGTTTTGGGAAGAAGCAAATTGCGCGCAGGTTGGTCAGTGATCCAGAATCCGGAACGACACTTGTAGGTCAGGTAAATCAGCTACAAGACGAATCTAAAGCTGATAAATCAGACACTTACTCTCCCTTGTCTACCAGTGACGATCGGTTCCGGTCGATGGTATTGAGTGGAGAAAGATTTTGAGCATCTGACCGGAGGAAACCCTCCAGTGACTTGGCCGCCAGTGCGTTCCGGCAATCTCCATGGACGACTTGCTGTGTACATTTCGATCGATAGCGAGGGCCGGGTCCGTGAGGCATGGCCGTTGAATTCCGACAATGCCGGACTGGAAGACTCCGTCCGAGAGCAGGTGAGGACTTGGAGGCTTCCTCCAGCGTTAGATGGGGCCCGGAAGGCTGTCCAGTTGGAGGGTGGGCTGGGCTTTTCATTCTCGACTCGGATCGACGACCCTTTGCCAGAGTTGAGCGATGCCGAGATACGCGCTCAGGCGACGAAGATCGTCGAGCCTATCTGGCCTGCGGGGACACTAAAACCCGGCGAATTTATTGAGGCTGAGATCAGCGTAAACGAGGATGGCAAACTGACAGGTTTGGGATTCGCGCACGTGGCCACTACCCTGCAAGGACCGGTAATGACTGCGATTCGACAATGGACTTTCCGCCCGCTAATACGAAATGGAAAGCCACAGTATTTCCATGGCAAGCTGAAATTCACGGGGCAATGAGTCGCCTAGCGTGAGGATAAGCCGCAGGTTGGCGCGGAGATCTCGATGAGATTCCGCCCCAGTCCTTTCAGTTGGAAGCCGCGAGAAGCTGTGTGAGGCGATCGGCGACTTTTCCGCGCCAGCCCTGAGACATCGCCTTGAATGCAAAGCTTTCGCCGTCAAAGCCTGAATGCTCCAGATGCAGGTGCGTTCCACCGGATGCGCTGGGTTTGAGCGTCCAGGTGACAACGGTGTCGAGATCGTGGCCGCGCCAGGCATACGACAGCTGCTGCTCGGGGATCATATTGAGCACTTCGCAATGCACAATGCCGTCCCATCCGCCGATTGGCGGGGCCATAAAGTTGAACTTGTGGCCCACTTCTGCGCGGATATCGTTGGGCATGAGCCATTGGGCCAGCAGCGTCGAGTCGGTGAGGGCTCGCCAAACCTTGTCGGGCTTTTCGGGCAAATCGTAGTCCGCGGTGATAGACAGCTTTTCAGCAGAAACAACCGGTTGTTCACTCATCCTTCATCTCCTTGAGAACATTTCTTAGCTTGGGCCCGCGATCGTGCCAGAACGCCCGATGAATATCTATCCACCGAAACATGGGATCAATTCCCGCGGGATTCGCACGATAAAAGACCTGACGACCCTCCTTCCGCTGCCGAACGAGCCCGATCACGCGCAGAGCTGCGAGGTGCTGCGAGATCGCCGGTTGTGAAACTTCAAATCGCCGCGTGAGTTCGGAGACGGTTATCTCCTCGCGGGCCAGAAATTCGAAGACCGCCAGCCGGGTGGGATCCCCTAGAGCGCGGAAGATCGAGATCGCCTGGTTCACAATTCCAATATATAAGTATTCGCTTATATGTTGTCAAGCGCCGATCTGGATCTGAAGGCCCGGCAAAACCTCGGTGTCTGTCTTTTCCGCTAGCTCTTTTCCATCAGTGCCTTCATGGCGAGGCTCTCGGAAGAATTGAGTTCCTGAAGGCCGGCCGCTACACCGTTGCGATCTTGTTCGCTGCGGTTCTGACTCAGCTTCCA
Source organism: uncultured Acidobacteriaceae bacterium (assembly GCA_963849505.1). Taxonomy (GTDB): domain Bacteria; phylum Acidobacteriota; class Terriglobia; order Terriglobales; family Acidobacteriaceae; genus JANXZS01. Next base: position 833,871 of record CAWKHY010000009.1, read on the forward strand.
TTTGCCTTCGAGTCGCCTGATCGATAGCTCGATCCCAACGATCCCGTTCAGCAGCGCTGCCAGATACTCCTCTGGAGCGTCGCTTATCTTCCAGGGTGCCGGGAAGCCAGCTTCATGAATAGTGGTCAGCCGGGAGACGTGTTCTCGCAGCCATTGCTTATCCTCGATCACCCTTACCGGACCGCCGGCATGGACAACAGCGTAGTTCCAGGTCGGCACCACCTTGCCGTGCTCAGCTTTGGCGGGGTACCAGGAGGGCGAGATGTAATGTTGAGGACCCGCGAAGATGGCGAGTGCATCGACTGTCGGGGAGAGGTCGCTCCACTGCGTGTTGGAGCGTGCGACGTGTCCACGCAATAGCCCGAAGGGTGAGCCGTCATCCTCCAGGACCATTGGTATATGCGATGCAATGAGGCCGGCTGAGCCCAGGGTCACCAGCGCTGCCAATGGATTTGAATTCATCAACGCCTGCATCACTGGGATTCGCTTCTCTTCGTTGGCGGTGGGGATATACACGGACGACCTCCTTACTCACTCGCCTAAGCGCTCTTCACAACTCTATTTATTTTTTTGCTTTTGGCTTCGACGATTTTTTCCCATTGCCCTCATTGGCTGCAGCAGCCAGCTGCTTTCTTCGTGCCGCAATCAGCTTCTTGCGTTCGGCTGGCGGCAGAGCGAGAGCATCCTTTGTGCGTCTGGGCAGCTTGGCTTCCACCAGGTCCCGGGCATTTCGCAGCAAGTCGCGCAATTCAGGTGCACGCATCGCATCCCAGCGCTCAAGCGCGATCCAGTAGATTCGAGCCATGTAGGGAGCGGGAAAGACTCCGTCCTGCTCCACCAGTTCGGCGTAGCGCTCGGCTCCAGCAGCGAAGGAGATCACGCCATGGCCGTCCGGCTCAAGGTTAACGAGGGCGAACATCTTGCCGCCTATAGCCTTGTCTCCCACCCAGAAGACGAGGTTGGCGCCCCATTGCATCGTCTCCACTACGTCCGGCAATTGCAGCAGGTACTCGCGAACGCTCTCGGCATCCATGGGAACAGTATGCGTCTCGATGGTCCCCGGGCTCAAGCGGCGATCCTATCTCTAACGCGCAGGTGATTGCCCGACGGGCGAATGCTTGGGCGGCCAGTCCCTTATACTGTTTAAGCCATGACCACGTTTGCACCTGTTGAAGAACAACTTGATCTGCTTGAAAAGGGCGCTGCCGATATCATTCGCCTCTCCGATCTTCGTGAGCGGCTGGAGGCCTCGCGCAAAAGCGGCAAACCGCTGCGCGTAAAGGCTGGGTTTGATCCGACCGCTCCCGACCTTCATCTTGGCCACACTGTCCTGATCCGTAAGCTGAAACACTTTCAGGATCTCGGTCACACAGTTATCTTTCTCATCGGCGACTTCACCGGCTTGATCGGCGATCCCTCGGGCCGCAACGTTACCCGTAAGCAGTTGACCACCGAAGAGATCCTCGCGAATGCCGAGACCTACAAAGACCAGGTCTTTCGCATTCTCGATCCAGCGAAGACCGAGGTGCGCTTCAATTCAGAGTGGCTGGGCACGCTGGGCTTCGAAGGTATCATCCGGCTGGCTGCGCACTTTACCGTCTCGCAGATGCTGGAGCGCGACGACTTCCACAAGCGATTCCAGGAAGAGAAGCCGATCTCGCTGCACGAGCTACTGTACCCGCTGTCGCAGGGATACGACTCAGTCGCGCTGCATGCAGACGTGGAGCTGGGCGGTACTGACCAGAGATTCAATCTGCTGATGGGCCGCGAGCTACAGCGCCACTATGACCAGCCGTCGCAGATCATCCTTATGACGCCGATCCTCGAGGGCCTGGATGGCGTGCAGAAGATGTCGAAGTCGCTTGGCAACGCTATCGGCATCAAGGAGCCGCCGCAGGAGATGTACGGCAAACTGATGTCGATCTCAGACGAGCTGATGTGGAAGTACTGGACATTCCTGACCGATCTGCGCCAATCCGAAATCGACAAGATGGAAGCAGACGTAAAGGCCGGGACTCTGCACCCGATGGATGTGAAGAAGCAGCTCGCGCGAAACATTGTCGCCGGCTTTCACACGCAGGAGGCTGCGCGACACGCGGACGAGAACTGGGCCGCACAGTTTCAGCGCAAAGAGGTGCTGCAGGATCTGGATGAAGTGCATATCGCCTACTCCGATGTGGAGTGGAACTCGGACGAGCCGCACACGATAACGACTATCTACTCTGCCGGCGGGCAGCGACTGTCGAATCTTGAAGTGAGTGCTGACGACATCGCACAGGGTCGAGGCATTCGGCTGCCCAAGCTTCTGCATGCTGCCGGACTTGCGGAGTCTACTACCGCTGCGTCCAACCAGATCAAGCGCGCTGGGATCTCGATTGGCGAATCAACGGAGAGAACGGTGAACGTCCTTGTAAAAGAGTTGCCGGCACGTTGGCCCTTGCGCGTGGGCAAACGCGCTAAGTTGGCGGTGATTGAGTAGCCTCAGGCTTCGTCGCTTGCAGCCTGGGTAGGCGCAGTCTTGCGAAAGCTTCGGATATAAGCTGCCAGCTTCGACGGCCAATTCTTGTCCATGCATGGGCGCTCGATCAGGACAAAAAAGATCGCGCCCATGAAGATCATTACCGGCGTGATCAGGATGACTCCCGCGATCAGATGCTGGTAGAAGCCGTGCAGAAAATGCAGCTTCATCAATACCGCGTAGCAACCCTGCAATACCAGCGAGTGAGTGAGATAGATGCTGTAGCACATGCCGCCGATGGTGGAGACAACGGCATTGCGAAAGAAGGCGCGGAAGAGCACTCCTTTGAACGCACCGATGTAAACCGCGAGGGCGAAGAACGGGATCCAGAAGTGCGAGGCCGTGTCGCCTGTGTAGAAGACGGCCACCCAGAGCGGAAGTGAGAGCGCGTCCCATAGCCAGCTTTGACGCACCTTTGGCAGCGAAGTGACGAAGAGATCTGCCAGTATGAAGCCGGCCAGAAAGTATTGCCCGAAGTTCAGAATCGACAACGAGACTCTGCCCACCCCGACATCCATGCCTGAATGCCACTGCAGGTATCCTGCACCCGCCAGCAGAGCGAGGCACGATATCCGTCGCGCGATCGCGTTCTTGTGTAGGAAGGCGGAAAACAACAGGAAGGCAAAGAGCGGAGCCAGGATGTAGAACTGGACCTCTATCTCGAGCGACCAGGATGGCAGGTGAACGAGAGGCGGCTGTCCGTAGATCAAAACATGAAGATAGAGAAGGCTCGCCAGCAGGTGGGGTGCGATCTGTGCGAAGGTGAGATGTTTTGCGACCGCAACGAGAGGGGCCCGCAACAGCAGATTGATAATGTAAGGCGGTTCCAGCCGGGTGAGGCGCCTCATGAAATAAGCACGCAGCTTGATGCGCTTGCCACCCGCCAGGTAATGCTGTGCGAAGGGCAGGCCAAGAATAAAGCCGCTGATGATGAAGAAAAGTGAGACCCCCCGAGCCCCATGAAACAAGAGGTCCGGGAAGAAGGCCTTCCATTTTGATTGCGGCGAAACGTAGGGGTAAAAGTAGATCTCTGTCATGCGCCCCACGTGGTACAGAAGCACCGACATGATCGCGACAAACCTGAGGCCGTCGATTTCCGGGATGTAACTTCCACTGGTGGTGATTCGGCGCAGAGACAGCCTGCTCCAGATCGCGCGCATCCGCGTCATCTCCGCGTGCACGGGGCCATCGGCAGGTGCTTGCGCCAGAATTTCTTTCGATGCTTCCAACGGGGTCATTCCCTTGAAGGTCTGAAAAACGGTACTTTGTTAAGTTGACCAGAGGCGAAGGATCAACAGGGAACAAACGCTCTCGCAAATACGATGGGACTCACTTCAGAATGCCCCACTTGCCGGTCGATAGTCGAGAGCATCCCGCCAGAATCCCGGACATCTCATCACGGGATGTGCGCGGTCGGCGTCTGGTAATGTCATATAAATCTGGGGGATGCAAGCGCTCCCTCCCCCTTAAGTGCCATGCGCGTGGTTACTTTCAGGTCACTTGCCCGAATGTGGACTTGTCCTGTCGCCGGCATGGCCGTAGCCTTGCTGCCATGCTCTCCGCACATTGTTTTTTTCGCACCCTTTTGTTCAGTGGGCTGCTGGTCTTTTCCGCCGGTTCTCTTCCAGCCGCGAGCAAGCCACACACCGTGGGCCTTGGAGTCGCTAAGCGCGTTCCACACACTACCGTTGGTGACCCGGCTGACGCCTCTGCGCGCGGCGCTGCAGCAACCGATGGCGACCTGAAGATTCGCGCCCTGGTGGTCGATGGGCAGGTCAAGGAGTGGACGACAGGAGAAGCCCACGACATTACAGACCGCAGCTTTACCATCCGCCGCGCCCTGCATATCAACGACACGCTGCCGCTCGACGCCAAGGAGCGCTGGGTGTGGCAGCGCGGGTCGTGGATCATGGTGGATCGCATCACCGGCCACGTCACCGCCTTGCACTTGCCAGACTACGATCCTGCCATATCGGAAGTTGTCTGGTTTCGAGACTATGCGGCCTACTGTGGCCTGCCGACTACCGGCAAATCGCTCTACGCCGTAGTCGCGCAGGTGGGAGCACGACGCGCCGTTCTGGCTAAAAAGCTGACTGCATGGAGCCTGGACGACCACGCCACTCCTGCCTGCTCCGCCTCGGACTGGCAGCGCGAACCGTTGCGCGTAACTTTCCACCCCACGGGAAATGATCCCGTCAGCTTCGACCTCGTTGGCCTCTCCGCGGTACTGGTGGAAGAAGGAGACAGCGCCGAGCCGGAGTGACCCGGAATGCACTACGATATGCGTCATGGAGTCGCTTGACGCATTGCTGGAAGAAGCAAGAATCGCCCACGGGCATCTCTGCGCTGGGCAGGTTCTCGGTGTTCGCATGGCCATGCTTGGCTGTGCTCGGCTGGGCATCGAAGATCCACGTGGCGCCGATCGCAAGCGCCTGGTCACATTCGTTGAGATCGACCGCTGCGCCACGGACGCGATCGGCGTGGTTACAGGATGCAGGCTGGGAAAGCGCGCGCTCAAGTTTCGCGACTGGGGCAAGATGGCGGCGACATTTGTAGATCTTGCCACTCAGCGCGCCATCCGCATCGCGGCCCGTGAGTCTTCCAGGGCTCTCGCACGCGAGAAGTTCCCCGAAATCGAGAACAAGAATCAGCAGCAGATGCTCGCCTATCGCGAGTTGGCGGAGGCCGATCTATTTACTGAGGAGTGGGTGCGAGTGACGCTCGATCCGAAAGAATTTCCCGGCTTCAAGGGGGAGCGCATCGCCTGCGCCGTTTGCGGCGAAGGGATCAACTACAACCGCTTCGTCGTGCGCGACGGCAAGACACTATGCCAGGGATGCGCGGCACCCGAGGAGCGCTACTACCAGCCTCTGTAGAGCAGCAGCTAGCCCTGCTCCACTGCCTGCGCGACGCGGAAGACGGTGCTCTCGTCGAAGTGTTTGCCGAGGATCTGCATTCCGATTGGCAATCCCTCGCTTGAATCTCCGCATGGCACCGATATTCCGCAGATTCCCGCCAGGCTCGCCGTTACCGTGTAAATGTCGGCGAGGTACATGGCGATGGGATCATCGCTCTTCTCGCCAATCTTGAAGGCAGGCGTAGGAGCGGTGGGGGTAACAATCGCATCCACTTGCGAGAAGGCGTTGAGGTAGTCCTGCGTAAGCAGTCGACGAACCTGCTGCGCCTTGAGGTAGTACGCGTCATAGTATCCGGCGCTTAGCGCATAGGTGCCGAGCAGTATGCGGCGTTTGACCTCGGCACCGAAGCCCTCATCGCGGGAGCGGCGGTACATCGCCGATAGCGTCTCCGCACCTTCCGCGCGATAGCCATAGCGAACGCCGTCAAACCGAGCCAGGTTTGAACTAGCCTCGGCTGTTGCCAGAACGTAGTAAGTGGGAATGGCGTAGCGGGTGTGCGGCAGAGAGATGGGATGAATGCTGCAGCCCTTCGCGCGCAGCTTTTCAATTCCACGTTCGATCACCTGGCGAACTTCGGGGTCCAGGCCATCGGCAAAATACTCCGCGGGCACGCCGATGCGCAGGCCCGCAACTGGCGTAGCCAAGTCAGCAACATAGTTCGCCACCGGCACCGTTGACGAGGTTGCATCCATCGGATCGTACCCCGCGATCACACCGAGCAGCGTGGCACAATCCTTCACCGTGTTAGCTAAGGGACCGATGCGATCCAGCGATGAGGCAAAGGCGATCAGGCCGAATCGTGAGACGCGTCCATAGGTGGGAAGAACGCCGGCCACACCGCAGAACGAGGCTGGCTGGCGGATCGAGCCGCCGGTGTCAGAGCCGAGCGTCGCGACCGCCATCCCCGCCGCGACAGCCGCGGCTGAACCACCGCTGGAGCCGCCCGGTACGCGGTCAAGCGCGCGCGGATTGTGCACCGGGCCATAGGCCGAATTCTCGTTCGATGAGCCCATTGCAAATTCGTCGCAGTTCAACTTGCCCAGCAGGATCGCGCCTGCGGCTTCGAGGCGCTGCACTGCAGTAGCGTCGTAGGGTGGCAGATATCCCTGCAGAATCTTTGAGCCGGCTGTCGCCGGTGCGCCCTGCATGTTAATTACGTCTTTGATGCCGACGGGAACGCCGGCCAGCGGCGGCAAAGACTCACCCTTTGCTGCCATGCCATCGATCTTCCGCGCCTGCTTCAGAGCGCGATCGCGGCTTAGGGCGAGGAAGGCGTGGATGCTGGGATCTGTCTCTGCAATGCGCGTGTATGCAGCCTCAGTGAGCGACTGGGCGGTCTTGCTTCCGTTGGCGATCTGATCGCGAACGGAGTCAATAGTCTGGGCGGTTCCTGGCAGTACGGTTTCTGGTGTCATTCTCTTTCCGCATCGGGCCGCCTGCGTGCGGCGACGGTCTGGTGTTGCTATCGGTCAAACACGCTGGGAACTTTGAAAAATGTACCATCTGTTTCCGGTGCGCCATCGAGGACGACCTTGCGGTCAAGAGACGGCCTCACGGTGTCGGGCCGGAGCGTCTCCAACGCGGGAAGAGGTGGAAGCGCCAGTATCTCTGTCACCTGCGCCATCGCCTGCACGCTGGATGTGTCCAACTCATTCAGCTGCGCAACATGACCCAAAATTGCATTCAGGTCTCGCTGCATGCGGGATTCTTCGTCCGCGGTCAGCTCAAGGTTCGCAAGCTCCGCAACACGCCGGACTTCTTCCACAGTAACCTTTGCTGCTTCTGACATTCGGTCTCTACTCCCGGCTCAAAAGTCGGCCTTCACGAAGGTGCGATCGCCCAAAGGCCGGCGAAGATCCACCGTCTTCAGCGCGAAATCGCATCCGTTCAATGGATGGACTCTTGCTAGAAGTATAGCTGTTGAGAGCTTGGCTTCGGTGGCAAAACCAGGTTGATCGGAGAGACGATGATGACGTTATGCAGTAGCGGAGAGTTTACGCGGATTGTGACAGATCAAAGACTGACCCATCTGCCTTGAAACCAAGACAGGCAACAGCGGTGTTTAGCATGAGGGCAAGGTCGGAAAGCAGCGTCGCCCTCTCCATGTAGTTCGAATCGATGCGCGCCTTCAGCGGTTTAACGATGCGGTCGTAGAAAAGATCGAGATCGTGCGCCGGAATCGCGTGCAGCATCTGCTCCTCGCAACGGAAAGCAAGAGTAGCGGCGCCCGTAAGGCCGGGACGGAAAGGCATGTTCATGCCCTCATGATGAGGCAGCTTGGGGCGAGGTCCAACCAGGCTCATGTCACCCTGCAGAACGTTGTAAAACTGCGGCAACTCATCCAGCTTGTACCGACGTAATACGGCACCCACCGTGGTGATGCGTCTGTCTCCATGAACAGTTATAGCGGGTCCATGCTGCTGCGACGGAGCCACTTCCATCGTGCGAAATTTGAAGATGGTGAACAGCCTGCCATGACTACCGACTCGTCGTTGGGCAAAGAAGATCGGGCCCTTGGAGGTAAATCCCACCATGAGCGCCAGCATCAGCATGAAAGGAGAAAGTAATAGGAGAGCGACTACCGAGGTAACGATATCAAGAAAGCGCTTTGCAGCCGAAACACTCCACGTGCTCGCCAACGCCACCTCTGCCGCGGAGACCGGACCCACTTCACCAGTAACATGACTAGTTTCCAAAACACGCTGAGCTCCACGAAACTCGGTAACATTTGCCGGAGCGTTCAGGAGTGACAAGAGTGTTGGGTGCATTCAATCCGATCCAAGGGATGAAAGTCTTTAACGCTTGTAGTTTAACGAAGGGGTCTGACTCTCCGAATTATATTTTGATGCGCAAATGAGTTACGAAAGTACGCGTTCAGATCTGGATCAGCATTCCCATATCGGGAATGGTGCTATTCAGGCAGCGAAACTGCCGGGGGTCTACTTCCCATCCCTGAATTGTACCGATGCACACTTGCAGCTACCTAAATATTCCAGGTGGTCTTGTGCCGATTAGCGAGTAAATCAATGAAAATAAAGGTGTTGTTGAATTCGTGCCCGTTCTGGGTGCGCGTTGATGTTCTGTTCAAACGCCAAACTTCTTCGCGATCAACCTGGCTCTTGCCACACGCAATGTTTCAACCAGCGCAGGTGCGTTATGGTACCAGAATTGCGATCGCTGCAGCTCCCAGGGCGAGCTGGGAGAAGACCTGCGACCACTGAATGAATTCTCGCATCGCCGAGGGCTTGAAGAGCTTCTCCGGCACCACGATCGTATCCCCGGGATTAACCTGGGCGTGAGCGAAGGTATTACCCCAGAGTGTGTTGGTATTGTCTTTGCTGTAAACGGAACCGTCTGCACGAATCACGAACGCGTGCTTGGAGTCCGCGTTGCGGTTGGGGCCACCGGCCAGGTGCAGATAGTCCTGCACATGCCGCGTCGAATTGAAAAGAAAGGCGTTCTGGTCGTAGACCGCTCCGACAACGTTCACGTTGTCAGGCACCGACGGCACTACGAACTCGTCGCCATCCTCCAGGGCGATGTCCGGGATCGCTGAAAGATTGTTGGCTTCGGGCTTAATCTCGATCACGATGCGTCCCGTAGCGCGCACCAGGCGCAGCCGAGCCAGCATTTCCTTCTGCCCGGCCATCACGTTCACGGTAGCCGTGGCATCCTCCGGCGAAATGGCCGACGATACCCTGTTGGTCCCCTGCCGCTGCATATCGATCCCTAGCTGGTTGACATACTCGTCGAGCCGCTGCTGCTGCAGGACGCGCGTAGATTCGCGAGTAAACTCCGACCCAAAAAGATAGGCATTCGGAGTCAAGCCTCCGGCCCGCTCGACAAGCTTCCGCAGAGTTTCGCCCTTGTGGACGCTGTAGGTCCCGGAACTGACGATTTCGCCCCCCAGCTTCACAAACTTGGTTTGCTGCGCGAGGGGCACGCGAATGTCGGCCTGGGAGAAAATTGTCACTACGTCCCCAGGCTGCAACTCCAGATCCTGGCTGGCATCATGGTCAAGCACAAGGGCGCCGAGATTGAAGGGCAGCAGGCTGTTCTTCAAAGTGACAGGATCGAGCCGCTCAACCACGGCATAAGCCCAGTCAATCTCCGCCGCCGACAGGCGTATGTCCACATGCTGCGCCGGCGCCGCCGACGCGCCCGAGACAACACGGTTCATCTGGCTGGCCAGAGAACCCTGGCTCGCTTCCGATTCCGCCGTAAGGTTTGTGCGGGACCGATTCATTGATGTCTGGGATTGCTGGTCCAGCCCCTGCAACGCCGCATCATTGTTGAGGTTGTTGGTTTGGTTGGGGTTGTTGGATTGATTGAGATTCGGGTTGTTTTGCTGGCTTTGCGGGACCCCATTCAGCGCGTTGATGGCGTTCGAATCAAGTCCACCGGAAGAAAGATTGTTTTGCGAATCCTGCATCATCTGCCCGGACGTTTGTCTCGGGTAATTCTGGTTGGGCGGATTCAGGATGCGGTTGAGATTCGCCGGCGAAATTGGCTCGAAGAGCATGGGGCCCGGCAAGCCCAGAAGATTGTGGTTGCGCCAGTACTGGTTGGTGAGCAGGGCCTCGCGCTCGGGAATCAATTCGCTTAGTTTCATCCCCGAATGCCATGCAAAGCGCCCTGGATTGGCGAGATTACCGCGAAGAATCACAGTTTTGTCATATTTCCCGGTGATGGAGAATACCCGCACCACATCACCATCGCGGAGGACCATCGCTTTCCCGGCCGCGTCCATCGTGATCTCGGCGGCAGCGCGAACACGGTGCTCCTCGATGCGCTCCAAGGTTGCGCGGGTGTTGGATGCGGTCGTGGAAAATCCGCCCGCCAGCTGGATGATGTCGTCCAGCGTTGTCTCCCCTTTTAGTTCATAGATGCCCGGGATACGCACGCTTCCCGTCATTGCCACTTGCGCACCCGCCGGAGGAATGAAGATCACGTCACCCGGCAGCAGGCGCAGGTCCTGGGATTTATCCCCTTTACTGATAAGCGCGTAGAGGTCAAGGTCGGCGACAGTTTTTCCGTCGCGCTTGAGCTGGATGCTGCGCATGGAGCCTTGAACCGAGGGGCCGCCGGAAGCAAATAGCGCGTTGATCAGGGTGCTGAGCGAACTGACGGTGTAACTGCCGGGTCTGCGGGCCTGACCTAAAACGAAGACCTGAATGGAGCGCAACTGCCCCATATTCACGTTGAGATCGAAGTTGCGAAAGACGCGTCCGATCTCCGAGCGCAGGTGCTTGTCCAGGCCCGAGAATGGAATACCGGAAACGTGGACGGAACCAACTTTGGGGATGTAGATGCTTCCCGAGCGGTCGACGGTGAGCCGATCATTAAAGACCACTTGTCCCCAGACGCGTATCAATAACTCATCGCCCGGGCCGATTACGTAGTCGGGCGTAACAGGCGTCTGGTCTACAGGGGCGAAAGTGGTGGGCACGCCGCGGAAGAGCTGACGTCCGTAAATTGGAACTAGCTGTCCCGTAGATGCCGTTACAAGCCTCTGGAAATCGGTAATGGGATCAGCCTCTTGTTGCTGCATGCCCACGCCCGGATACTGATTTGTCTGATTGTTCGGGTAATTTTGATTGGGATTGTTTTGTCCGGGGATCCCCTGGCGAATTTGACCCGCCGAATCGACATAGATTGATTCGCCCTGCAGCGAGGGCGTTGTGATCGTCGTGGTTCCATAGCCCGGGGGCGGCGTTGTTCCCCGGTTATAGTCCTGCCCGTTCTGTTGGCAGTTGGGATCGCTTGGGGAGCAGGTGTTGTCCTGCCCGTTCCCGGTGCCCGAGTAGGATCCCGAATTGTTCTGTGCGAATGCACCGACGGAAGCACAGAGGAGCAGAACGACGAGCAAACAGTTTTGTCGATTACTCATAGAGTTATCAGTGCAACGACGCAGACGATCTCCGCTCCGGCAGCTCTTCCCCGGGGAATCTCCCAGGTTTGATGCTCCTTCCGGTTCGCGACCAGGTGCCTACTCAGGATACCGGAGAGTTGCTCGATTTGGTGCTGCTCCTTGCGTAATCCCTTGGCGCAAATGACTCAAAAGAAGCGATCACGCTACTCGACGACGAGGTTCAGGGTCACTGTCTTCTGCAAGCCGGTAGTAGAAGCTGTGACGGTAAGGGTATAGGATCCCGCGGGAGTTGCGTTGACCGGTGGCGGATTCGCCGGTGTCGACGGCACGCCTCCACTCACTCCCACACCACAGCCAAGAGGCACAAAGGCTATGCAGGCGATCAACAGCATCATCCAAAGCGCACGAGAGCGACGCAGACTGAAGCCAACAGGGCAAAGCAGCGCAAGGGTAAGAAGAGCCGCGCCCAGGAGTTTGCCGCCCTGCAAAGCGCCTGATCCAGAACCGGCGGCGTTGGCCACGCCCGTCACAACCGAGACGCCAACGGAGACAGTATTTCCCCCCACAGTCTGTACCGTTGAAGGTGAAAGGGTGCACGAGGAATTCTTGGGAGCGCCCGAACAGGTGAAGGTCACTATTCCGCTCGAACCCGGCACCGGCACCAGGCTGAGCGAAAAGGCGGCCGTTTGACCGGTTACAACCGTCGTGCTCGCCGAGCCCGCGACAACTAATTGAAAATCTTCGCCTGTGCCGCTCAATGGCACGTTAAACGACGTCGCCGAAGAACTCGTCACCGTCAGATTGCCACTGCGCGCCCCAGCTGCTGTGGGTGAAAACACCACATGAAAAACGCAGCTTGCACCTGCCGCCAACGTGACTCCACAGCCATTTGTATTGACAGCGAAGTCTCCCGTGATGGCAAAGGCTATGTCGTCGAGAGAGACATTGCCATGGTTCGTCAAGGTGACCGCCTGGGCGCTGCTGCCGCCAACCCCAACCCCTCCGAAGCCTATATTTGCAGGCGCCAGCGAGATTCCTGCTGGCGCAAGACCAGTTCCGCTAAACGTCACTGTATGCCCGCCGACGAAATCAGTGATGGTGAGCGAACCCGTCTCCGAGCCAATCAGGGTCGGGTGAAAGACAACCGAGAAGGCGCAGCTTGAGTGCCCTGCCAGGGATGCTCCACAGTTGTTCGTAGCGGAGAAGTCGCCTGTTGTTTGCGCGCGGATCAGCGTCAACGCGGCATCACCATCATTGGTCAGGGTGACGGATTGAGCTACGCTGTTGGTCGCTACAATCTGAGGTGCAAAAGCGAGTGACAGGGGAGCCACAGCATCCGTCGCGGGTGAACTGCCGTGGCCGGTCAGAGGGGCGGTCTGTGTCCCGACGTCATCAGTCACAGTGAACGCGCCGTTCGCGACGCCTGAGGCGGTTGGCGAAAATGCAATTCCTACCGTGCAGCCGTAAGTGGGGGCGAGCGAAACTCCGCAGGTATTCGTAGTTATGGCGAAGGGACCGCTGACGGTGATGGCTCCGAGATTGATCGTCGTCCCACCCAGGTTCGAGATGGTGATGAATTGCGATGCGGAGGTCGCGCCCGTAGCCAGCGTGCCGAAGTCCATCGTGGACGGCAACAAAACAATGTCCGCGCCTTTGATCCCGTTTCCGCTGAGAGTGGTGGTCGCCTGGCCCGATGGGATGTTTCCAAATACCGTCAACGTGCCGCTTCGCTGGCCCAGGCCAGCGGGCGTGAATGTGACCTGGATGCTGCAGGTCGCCTGGGCCGGCAACGACCCCGAACAGCTATTCTGCTGCGTAAAATCACCGCTTGTCGTCACCTGCGTGACCAAAAGCGGCTGCGTGCCGGTGTTTGTCACCGTCACCGTTTGCGCGGCCGCGGTGGTCTGCATGGGGGTGTCGCCGAAGGCGACAGACGCAGGCGCGACAGTTGCTGTCGTCTGCGTACTTTGTGTCGAAGCCAGACCTATCTGCCATATACCTCGCCCATACGTGCCCGCGCGCAACATTGGCGTTGCACCCGTAAAAGCCAGCAACTGCGTCACCGGTGCGTTGGGAAGGCCGGTGCCGTATACGCTCCAGCAATTGATCAGCGGATTTGCACATCCAGAGACTTGTCGCGTCACATACACGCCGGTATCGAGCGCGACGTACAGCGTATTGGCGTCCTGAGGATCGACCACCAGGCTATTTGCGGGCGCCGATGGCAGATTGCTGTTGATGTTCGTCCAGTGTGCGCCTGCATCCGTCGAGCGGTAGACGAGAGCGGCGGAAATGCCATTCCCGCTGAAGCCTTCGATGGTGACGTACACTGTCTGGCCCGTCGCGTCGTGCGGATCAGACACGATGCTTGAGACCGCAAAATCTCCCGGATTGAAGGGCTGGCTGCTGTTCGTAACCGGGGATAGCGCGAGGTCGGACCAGGCCGACGCCGCGCTCCCATTCCACTTGGCGCGGAAGAGGTGGCCAGGCATTATGCCGCCGCCATCCAGCAGCCCCGCCATCCCGGCAAAGAGCCACTCGTCCGTCGGCGACGGGCTGGCTGCGAGCGAGCGTATCGGCGTGTTGCCGTTGCAGGAGGGTTCCTGCGCGCCGTCCAACATACCGCTGATGGCATTCGACGGGGACCACGATGCACCGTTGGCGGGTCCGAACCACACGCGGCAGGTGCCCACCAGCATTTGCGTGGAATCGACGGCGTCGAGAGCAAATGCTGCGGGCGCAGACATTGTTAGCCCGTCATTGCTCACTTGCGATTCGCCGATGGCTGGCTGGCCAAAGTCCGCCGGCTGGCATGCCGAGCCTGCACCGCAGTGATGGATCGCCACTCCCGCGGCCGAAGTTGCGTACCGGTTCTGCGGCACCACAGGATCGATGGCCGTGGTCGCGCCTTCGCCATCCAGCACCTGCGGCCACGCGGCATCGCCCTGCGAATCCGGCGCCGCTGTGCCGTTGGCGCCCAGGCCGGCGAGTAAGACTGAAGCGTCTGTGGGATGCTGCGCCATGCCACTGATCTCCGCCAGTGAACCCAGGCTTCCATTCAAGTTGTCAAAGGACGTGGCGTCATCCGCTCGAACAGGCCGGAGACTGCTGGTTGATACCGTTGGTGGTTCTCCACAAGCCGCCGTCGTTGCCAAAGAACATCAAACCGGGGAAGGGCTGGTTCGTCGTGCCCGGAAGAAAATCCGCCGCGTGCTGAGAGGGCGACACTTTGGCCGCCCCGCAACTGGTGGAGTGCGTTGTGTTCCGCCACACGCAATTATTCAGAAGGCTGCAGCGAAATATGTCGACGGTTCCGACGTAGAGAAGCGTGTCCTGCTGCGATGGCACCGCCTTCATCCACTGGTTGTAGCTGCCTTGCACAATGGTATGACTGCCATCGGAAGTTTCGAGTGCGGTGGTCGGTAGCTGCAGCTGGAAGGCGACCGTAGCGGCGCAGTTGCCTGATTGCAGGCTGCACTGGTCCTGCCACAGCCCGATGTCTTTATTGTTGCGGTCGACCGTGAAAGTAAACAGATCACCTGTGACCGGCTGCACCGCGAGCGTGCCTCGAAAGATTGGGCACGACTGAGAGCCGGGACCTGCGATCGTAATCGGGCAAAGTCCCGTCGTGAGCTGAGTACCAGGCTGATTGGCCAGCCGAGTCCAGGTCACTCCGTCGGGTGAATCGTAATAGCCGTGGTAGCGAATCGCCGCATAAAACTTCTTGCGGATGGGGTTCCATACAACCGATGTCGCAGCGTTGCCTGACCATCCCTGGAAGTTTGTGCTGGGGCCCTGGACAGGTTTGCCGGGGCCATCTGTGATGGTCGAGAGGTGCCAGGTCGCGCCCGCATCCGTGGAGTAGTAGAGGCCCTGAACGCTGATGCCCTCCTTCGGAGAATTGACGACCGTTCCCTCGGCCGCTTCAGCGACGGCAGCGACCACGAGATTCGGCGAAGTCGTGCTCCATGCAAAGCCGGAGAAGCCCTCGCCAATGAATGAGAAATTCCAATACGGTCCGATCAGGGCATCGCTTGACTGATCGATCAGGTTCCAGGTGACGCCATTGTCGAAAGAGCGCAACAGCCCGCTGCCATAGTAGGAATCCATTGCGTCGTTGGGATCGCCCGTTCCTGCCAGCAGAACTCCGGTGGCACCGGGTTGCACGCTGACGGCGCCGATGCTGAGCGAGGCCGTCTTTCCCGTGCTGAAGGCGGGTAGTGTATCCGTGAGCGGCGTAAAGGTGACCTGCGAAGCGCTTGCAGCCGCGTTCGTTGACTTCCACAGACCTCCGCCGGTCGTGCCCACATATACGGTGTTGCCGGTTGCGTCCGCTGGATCTACAGCGACGCTGGTAACGCGACCCGTCACCTTGCCGAAGTAGGGAGAAACCACCTGTGCTGGACCAATGGGCTGCCAGGGAGCAGACAGAGAAGTTGAGGTGGCAGGAACGACGATTGGCATTGCCGCGTGTTGCTGGCGGGCGCGGACAAGGAGTCGCGCAGTAGCAGCGTTCGCCCCTCGGCGGGAGGCAGCGATACGCCGAGCCGCAAAAGCGCTGCCGCGAGCGGGCGCAGAGGAGACAGGTGAGAGCCCAACAACAACCAGTGCTTCGGGCTGTGCTGCCAGCGATACTTTCGAGGCGCCCAAAAAAGAGAGCGCAAACACTGCGATAACGAGCCGATTGAATCCCACGGTTTAGCCCCACGCTTGCTGGTGCAAGATCGCTTCCTGCCTGCAATGGTCTGCGGGGCGGAAAGAGTCTACAACGCAAAAAAGGCGCGTTGGGCGACCCTGGTTCCATAAAGAGAGTGGTGTCCAATTATGGAACACCGAAGGGGCGGATCCGCAAAATATTTGCGAAAGGGCTTGCGAATTCCGGTGGGGCACTGTGCTGAGTGAATCAGTAGGGGAAGACCTAGAAAATCTGGTACCCGGCTGGTCGCCACGTGCCGTCTTTATCCAGCATGCAGGCGACCGTCTCCACAGCAGACTTCTTGTGCTCGAAGCTGGTGTGATATTGAACGACGACGTATTGGCCAGCGGGCGCACCCGGCAGAGCATTACTGTAGGTCGCGGTATTGAGCGTGCGCGAGACTACTTTGCCCAGCGGCGTGCGCTCTACATCCATATGGCCTTGCCAAACTTTCCTGGAGGCATTTTTTCTGAATGATTTCGCGGCCTGCTGCCAGCTATCTGCGTAATTGGCCGAATCCACGAGGTGCAGCCAGGCATATGCGGCCTGTTCCGCAAACGCTTCAGGCTTTTCGGAAATAATCGAAAGCTGCTGCAATTGGGAGATTGCTTGAATAGGAGTTAAGACCAATATGCTGCACAACAAGAACACGATCGGGGCCGATTTCATTCGATCTATACCTCGCGACGGGCGACGCAGCATTTGCATCTGAAGCGCACATTCCTTCGTCTGACCCATCGAGCAGAACTTTGTTCACGCATCATTTCTGGCGTAGGGACTCGCCAAGACGTCAAGCAGGTCGCTTGCGAATCATAATTACGTTGCAGATTGCTCGCCGCTATGTTGGCTACTGAATGTAGTAAGCGGCGACTCTCCACTCACCGTCCATCTCGAAGACAGCGGTAACGGTCTCGACCGCACCTTTCTTGTGCTCAAAATCGGTGTTGTATTTCGTCACCACGTACTGGCCTTCCGGAGCGCCGGCAATCGTCTTTGTGAAGTTGGAGCTCACGACTTTGCGCGACACCATCTTTCCCAATGGCACATGAGTAGCCTTCATGCCGTTTACCCAACGGTCTTTGGTGACGTGACTGCGGAAATACTGAGCCGCATCCATCCAACTGTCCGCATATTTTCCCGCATCAAGCTCCTGCAGCCACTTTCCCTGTGAAACCTGCGCAAGCTGCTGAGGCGTTGCTTTCGCCTGTGCCGGCGCGTGAAATGGAGCCATAAGAACAGAAATACCTAACAACATGGTTACAAGCAGCGTCGATCTCATTGTTTTCTCCCGATGAAAATTTACAACCGCAGCCAACCCTAATCAAGCGTCTTCTCTTGGCGTGGGGACTATCTACAACTTTAGAGGAATGACAAGATAGTTCGCAGATGAATTCGCTCGTTCGTCCGCACAAATCGCCACGCATCCGGAAAATTCAGTGGATGACGCTCTCCTTCCTGCTGATGGCGGGCGTTATCAACTTTCTGGACCGAACTTCCCTCTCCATCGCCAATACCACAGTCCGGGCTGAACTGGGCCTTTCTGCAACTCAAATCGGAGCGCTGCTCTCTGCCTTTTCCTTCGCCTATGGACTGGCGCAGCTACCCGTAGGACCGCTGCTGGACAGGCTTGGAACCCGGATTGTCCTCGGCGCAGCAATGGCTTTCTGGTCGCTGGCGCAGATGGCAACCGGCCTCGTCAGCAGCTTTCGGCTCTTCATCCCGCTGCGAGTGGGCCTCGGAGTGGGGGAAGCCCCCTTCGTACCGGCCGGAGTGAAGGCGGTCAACGACTGGTTCGCCGTCGAGGATCGAGGACGGGCAATGAGCATCGTGAATATGTCCGGTGCGCTCGGCCAGGCACTGGCTCCGCCCTTGCTGACTGTGATTATGCTCACATTCGGCTGGCGCAGCATGTTTGTGATGCTCGGGGTCCTGGGGCTTGCTCTGGCTGTGGCGTGGTATCCACTGAACCATGACCGCAGCCAAATAACCCTGACTCCGGACGAAACTGCCTACCTGGATGCCAAAAGCTTTACCGAGACGATTTCACCTATCTCGCTCGGAGAATGGAAGAGGTTATTCCGGCTGCGATCTGTTTGGGGAATGATGCTCGGTTTCGGCGGAATCAACTACACGGCGTGGCTCTATCTCACCTGGCTGCCCGGATACCTGCAGGTCGAGAGACACGTGAGCATTGCCCGGAGTGGCTGGCTCGCGACGGTGCCGTTCCTGGCTGGAGCGATGGGTATGCTGGTGAATGGCGTCGTCGCGGACGCTATGGCCCTCCGGGGACGGAATCTGATCCAAAGCCGCAAACTGCTGATCGTGTCCGGCATGGTCGCATCGGCTGTCTGCACGATGGTGGTTGCGTTTGCGACGAGCACCGCGGCGGCCGTCCTGATCATCAGCATGGCCCTGTTCTTTATCCACTTCGCCGGTACCTCGGCATGGGGCCTGGTGCAGGTGGCAACACCGGCACGCATGGTTGCATCCGTCGGCTCAATTCAGAACTTCGGCAGCTTCATATGCGCCTCTTTCGCCCCCATTCTTACCGGCGTCATTCTGGACCACACGCACTCTTTCAAGCTGGCGCTCGGGGTTTGCGCCTGTGTCACCTTTGCCGGATCCCTCTGCTACTTGCTGATCTTCAAGCATCGAATACCTGACGGTCTGGAGTAGAGGCTTACATTTCTCCAGCTTGATCCCACCCGTCAGGAGCGGTGTCTACTACATTTCGGATGTATCGCGCGGAGTCAAACTTCTTGCCTGTTGATGCGCGGGACATATAGCGAATGGTTCCGAAGATGGGACGGTCGAACCATGGTCGATCGTGCTTGCCTGCTATGGCCCAGGCGATGCCGGCGTAGCCATTGGGATCCCGGCCATCGAGTTCGTACTTATCGTTGAGGATGACAGCATATTCAAATGCGGCCGCGGGATTGGGGCTCCACTCAAGTATCTTCTTCGCCCAATACATGCGCATGTAGTTGTGCATCCAGCCGAACTTGACCATCTGCAGTTGCGAAGCATTCCATAGGTCGTCGTAGGTCTCGGCGCGTTCCATTTGCTGCAGCGAATATACTGGGTCACGATGATCGCGAGAGTGAGCCTCGAGTGTCTTGAGAGCCCAAGGCTCCGCGCATTCAATCGAGTCATACGCCGGTGTGTGTTTTACAAAGTTGATCGCCAGTTCACGCCAGCCAATCAGTTCGCTTAGAAAGCTGTTTCGCGCGCTCTGCGTGACCTTTCCCTGTTTTGCAGCCTTCTCCACCGCCAGCGCAATGGTAAGCGGACTGACATGGCCGAAGTGGAGATAGGGCGATAGACGGCTGGTTCCATCCGCTTCGGGGTGGTTGCGCTGCTTTTCATAGCGGGAGAGATCGTGCGCTACAAAATTGTGCAAGCGCTTGAGTGCAGAGTGCGTCCCTCCAGTGAAGGGCTCTGCCGGGCCGATACTGCGGTCGAGTTGCTTCCATCCTGCAGTAATGTCCTCGTTGACGGGAAAACTATCGAGCGCAGTCCTCTTCCACAAATGTTTTGGTTCAGGAGGACGGGAAGCGACGAGATAGCGGGGAAGCTCCGCAAATAGTTTGGGCTTGAAGATATGCAGAGCATACATACGCCGGGGAAAGAGAGACGACGGCACCACCACGTCGGCATCGACGGTCCAGAAAGGAATCGTGAGGCGTTTCGAGAGCACTTGACGCCAGCGCTCAGGCTCGCGGCATGGATTCTCATCTCCAATCACGATGGCTGCTCTCACTTCGTCGAGAAACGCCTCGAGCTTATTGTTCGGAGGACGGCGCACAACGAAGCCGACGCCACGCTCTTTCAGATCCTCCTCGATGTCGACCAGTCCCTGATTGAGAAACGCATAATGCCGCAGATTCGCGTGGGGATAATTCGAAATTGCGGAGAAGTACGCCACGACGGGCAAGGAAAGTTCGTTGGCAACTTCTATCGCAACATCCAGCGCCGGATTGTCCACGCCACGTTGCGCACGCTGCATCCAGTACACGACACTCCTGGCCCCCTTCGCTGGCTCACCACCACGACGCACCAGAATTCGCGGGTTATCCGCGATAGCCTGCAGCGGCTTTGGCGTGGTCTGAGAGACTTCGGTAGGCACGGCAGGGCAGTCCTGTTCAAGAAGTCGAGAGCAACACTTTTGATACTAGGTGTCGCTCTCGATTTCTGGTGTGCGTTCTGAGGCCGGAATTGCACCGCATGAAAAATGGCGGCTGATAGCCGCCATTCTCACGCAAGTGAATCGCTGCTTTTTACCAGAGACCCCAGGCGCGGCTGATGTAGTCGCTGAGCGTCATGGTGATGAGGACGAGAAATGTGAAGAAGCCCGAAGCCACCGTCAACTTCATCACGCGGGAACTGTACTTGATATGCATGAAGAAAAGGATGACGAGCACGGCCTTGGTGCATGCGATAGCGATCGCAATCACGGGATTCCATTCGCCGAGATCGAGATACGACACGCCCACGGTGACTGCAGTTCCGACAAGCAACGCTCCGAAGATCACAGCGTAGGTGGCCGGGCTCACGATGTGGTGCGCGTGATGTTCGGCGACTGGATGGCTGGGGTGTTCCGACATAATTTGCTGATCCTTTCTCAGTCAGTGCGTCCCGGTCAGTGACGGCTAATGAGGTATAAAAGCGGGAATAGGAATATCCACACAATATCGACGAAGTGCCAATACAGGCCGAAGTTTTCAATCGTCGTCATGTGTCCGTCTGTATAAGCCCCCTGCAAAGCGCGCAGAAGAAGAATCGTCAGAAGCACGATGCCGATGATCATGTGCAGCGCGTGCATGCCGGTCATGGCGAAGTAGAGACTGAAGTACATCTGTGTCTTCTCAGCCATATCCACGGCAAGGGGATGTTCCTTAGGGTCCGTCGGCTGAACGAAATTCTCGATACTGAAGTTCGCGCCAGGGATGTGATGCTTCTCCCACTTCTCGTGATACTCGTCGGCCTTGATGCCAAGGAAGACGAGGCCAAGAATCAGCGTAGCACCGAGCGCGAGCACCAAGCCGCGCTTGTTCTTCATCTCCGCGCACCACACGCCCATGGCCATGGTAAAGCTGGAGGTGATGAGCACAAGCGTATTGATGCTGCCCAGCCAGATACTCAGTTGGTGGCTGCCTGCTACGAACGCGGGGTAGTACCAATTGCGATAGATGAGGTAGGCGGCGAAGAGTCCACCGAAGAACATGATTTCAGTGAGCAGGAAGAGCCACATGCCGAAGCTCGAGGCTTCACGCTGCTGCTCCACCGTTTCAAAGTGGTGCCGCAGATGCGCCGGGTGAGCTGATGCCCTGCGTGAGCCTCCTGCACGGCGATCCCGTGACTGATTGTTGCTGGCAGTCGATCGAGTGGCTATCCAACGGTAGTTACCTCGTGCTTAGTTTTGTTCGCCAGCCACTCATAGTCGTAGGCTTCATGGTCCATGACGGGTGTGACAGCGAAGTTCGAGGCAGATCGGCGGAGACTGGATCTGCCACTCCAGTCCGGTTGCCTGCCAGGGATTGTCTCCGGCGATCGCACCATACTTCAGCGACCATGTCATGTAAATCATGGGAAGCATGTATCCAATGCCAAGCACCGTCGCACCTGCCGTGGAGAGCACGTTGAGCACCTGGAACTCGGGAGGATACGCATGATAGCGGCGCGGCATGCCGAGGTAGCCCAGGATGAATTGCGGAAAGAAGGTCAGGTATGAATCCGATGAACGTAACCACCGCCGCCAGCTTCGACAGCGACTCGGGATACATTCGGCCGGTCATCTTCGGCCACCAGAAGTGCACACCCGCGAGATAAGCCATCAGCATTCCTCCCACCATGACGAAGTGGAAGTGGGCCACGATGAAGTAGGTCTCTGTCAGGTGAATGTCCATGCCCAGGGAGCCGAGGAAGACTCCCGTCAAGTCCGCCGATGGTGAACAGGCCAATGAAGCCGAAGGCATAGAGCATCGGCGTCTCAAAGGTGATCGATCCCTTATACAGAGTCGCCGACCAGTTGAAGATCTTGATGGCCGACGGCACCGCGACCAGCATCGTGAGAAGCGAGAAGACCAGCGCGGAGTAGTTCGACACGCCCATGATGAACATGTGATGAGCCCAAACAAAGAATCCGAAGACCGCGATGGCGACCGATGAGAAGGCAACTGCCGTGTAGCCGAATACGCGCTTACGCGAGAAGGTGCTGATCACTTCGGAGATCACGCCCATGCCCGGCAGAATCATGATGTAGACGGCGGGATGCGAATAGAACCAGAACAGATGTTGGAAGAGCAGCGGATCGCCGCCCTTGGTCGGATCGAAGACGCCAATGCCGATGGTGCGCTCGAGAGCCACAAGAACAATCGCGATAGCGAGCACCGGAGTTCCCAGAACCATCAGGATGGAAGCGGCGTAGTGCGACCACACAAACAGGGGCAGGCGAAACCATGTCATGCCGGGAGCACGCATGCGATGGATGGTCACGATGAAATTCAGACCGGTGAAGATGGAGCTGAATCCCGCTATGAAGATTCCGAGCGCCGCGGTGATGACATGCGTGTTCAGGTAGTGGGTGCTCAGCGGAGTTGTAAAGGTCCAGCCCGTGTCGACTCCACCCAGAACCATCGCCGAGAGGGTGAAGGTACCGGCGACAATGTAGAGATACCAGCTCAGCAGATTGATCTTGGGAAAGGCGAGATCCTTGGCACCGATCATGATCGGGATGACGAAGTTGCCGATCACCGCCGGCACCGACGGCACCAGGAACAGGAAGACCATGATGACGCCGTGCATGGTGAAGAGCTTGTTGTATGTGTCGGAGGCAACCAGATCCGGCAGCGGCGTCAGCAGTTCGAGGCGGATCAGTCCAGCCATCGCTCCGCCGAGGAAGAAGAAGAACGTAATCGAGCCAGGTAGAGCATCGCAATGCGTTTGTGATCTCCCGTGAGCAGCCAGCTCTTTAGCCCATAGCCATCGTTCAGGTAGCTATTCCTGGGCAGGGTTGCACCTTCCTGCGGGGGAACTTGACGATTGTGCTCATTACTTCACCATCCCCGGCACGCTGGGCGCCGTTGTTACCTTGCGGTTCCCGAGGCTGCCCCGGCCTTAATCGTTTCCTGCGTCGGAGCAAGCTCGCTGGTGTTCAGCGTCTGTTGAACACGGTAGTTCGAGTTCAGATTCTTGATGAATTCCACCACGGAGATCAAACCTTCTTCGCTGATCTGTCCCTGGTAGGTCGGCATGATCGGCGCGTATCCCGCCACGGTGTGCATCGATGGATTCAGAATGGACTCGCGCAGGAAAGCTTCATCCGCGGTAGTGTAGGAGCCATTCGAAAGCTGAATCTTCGAGCCGTATACCTGCGCGAGATTCGGGCCGCGCGCATCCGCAGCACCAGAGTGGCAGGCATTGCAGCTCAAGCTGGCAAAGAGCTTTTCGCCATTCTGCGCAAGCGATGCGCCACTGACGGATTGCGCCAGCCAGGCTTTGTAGTCGTCCTGGCTGAGCACCACGATGTCTCCAATCATGGCGGAGTGGTTTGTGCCGCAATACTGCGTGCAGAAGAGATGATAGGTGCCGATCTTGGTCGCCTCAAACCACACTGTCGTGTAGCGGCCCGGAATCACTTCACGCTTCACACGAAAGGCAGGGATTGAGAAGCTGTGGAAAACATCCTGCGAGATCATGGTGAGCTGCACCGGCTTGTTCACCGGAACATGCAGAGCGTTGATCTCATGCTGGCCGCCCGGATGCTCCACCTTCCACATCCACTGCTTGCCGACCACGTAGACATTCATGGCGTTCGTCGGTGGGTTGTAGATGCGGAAGTACAGCAGTGCTCCCCACACGAAGCAGACCATGAAGAGTGCCAACGGAATGATCGTCCAGGTAGCTTCGAGCAGGGTGGAGCCCTCGATCTGGGTAGCTTCAGGATTCTTGTCCTTGCGGTACATCAGCGAAAACACGACCAGCAACAGGGTCACGATCGCCATTCCAGCAAGAGTGATCAGGACAAGAAAGAAGTAAAGAGCGTCCGTATAGGGCGCAATCGCCGAAGCCTCCGGCGGAAAGAGCGCGAAGGTGGTGAGCCACTTCTCGAGAAACTGCCATAAAACTGGACTGATATGAGACATTCCTGTTATCCGTTCGCCCTTTATCCGTTCACTTTGGTTTCTTTGCGGGACTCACCGTCGCGCACTGCATCGCGACGGAACATGACCACCATGAAACCGCCTAATATCAGTACTGTAAGCAGGCCGCCCAACTGCACTACCCGCGCAACAATCATGCTGTGCTTGTTGAGCGATGGGTCGTAGTGGTAGCAGTACGTCAGAATTGCATCCACCGGCGAACCTATCTTGTGTTGCGATGCTTCAACCAATCCCAGCCGCAGATCCCTCGGCGAATACTCCACGCCCATGTAGTACTGCGCGAGCCTGCCTTCGGGAGTCACTATCTGAATAGCGCTGGCATGTGCGAACTGCGTCATCTTGCCGTCGGGTCCGGGAACGCGCACATACCCATAGCCGGTGGCGTCGGCTAGCGCATTGATCGGCGGTTGCAGCCCCGTGAGGAAGTGCCAGCCGTCGGCAGTCTCAGGGCGACCATAGCGCTTTACATACATCGCCTTTTTCGCCGCAGCGAGCTCCGGGCCTTCGCTGGGATCGATGCTCACAACGATGATGTCGAAGTCTTTGCCCGGCGTAAATTTCACCATCTCCAGCGCGCTCACCAGGCCGTTCAGTTCCTCTGAGCACAGCATGGGGCACTGGTAGTAGACCAGTGCGAGGATCGCGGGACGCTTGCCGAAGTATTCGCCCATGCGAACGCTCTTGCCTGTCTCGTCGCGAAACTGGCCATCCAAGCGGAATCATCTGATTCAGGTTCTGGGTGATCTTCACCTTGTTCAGCACTGTCGGCAGGTGATCGTTTTGCTCACCCATCACCTTATCGCCGGGAGCGGCCACCTGCGCCATGCAGCTGATAGAAACAGAGCAGGCGAGGACGAACACCGAGGCAAGTAAGCCTCCGCTGTGCCTGCTGCGACGTGTTGTTCTTTCTATCGTGCTGTTTTGCATAATCAACTCCCTTGGCCCGTTAATGCTTCCTCATAACTCGAGTTACTTTGCAGGCGGCACAGCGGAGGCCTGCTCGCCTCTTTGTGTTCATGCAGCTGCTGCTGTTCCTGCAACTGCATTTGCTCCTGCTCGTAGCCGGTGCGTGCAAATCCGTTGGTCAGCGGCGTCGAAACGTCGGTGCTTCCATCCGCAGTCATCATTGGTGCGCTGGCGACATTGGCCGCAACTGGCAGGCCGCGCTGGGCTATCAGCTCCATTGCTCGATTAATTGGGATGCGCACTTTCCCCTTCTCGCGATCGACCCAGGAGTAGTGCTTGAGCAGGAGATCCTCGCGTACATGCATGTCGGCCATCTCCTGGTTGCCGTCATCGCTCTGCAACCGGGGAGTAGGGAAGCGCCGCGTCAGGTCCGCAAGATTTTGCTGTTGCATCGCCGGATTTGACGCCATGTTGTCGAGCTTGCCTGTCGAGGCCTGCTGGCTTGCATTCCACTTGTTTGCTGGTCCGTCGCGCTCTTCCAGGGCCTTGTTAATCACCTTGCCCATGCCGAAGCAGAAGACGAAGAAGACGCCGAGGAATAATCCCAGCGCGACCAGGAAACACGAGCACGCCTTGAACGCTGACGTCCGTCGTCTCGTAGCCCAGGGTCCTATCCTCTTGCGGGACATTGACGATGTGCTTTTCCGGATCGTAGGGGTTATGCGTGGGCATGATCAGGCTCCAGAATTTCCGCGAGATGCGGATCGTTGACAGCCACCAGCGGTCGCTGTTGCAACTGGGTGAAGTAGTAGGCCAGCCAGAACGGCAATCAGCGCGACCGGGACGGCGCAATATTCAAGTATCCCGAAGCTGAAGTGCAGGTTCCGGCGTGCGTCTGCGAAGTTTGGCTCAATCAGCCAGAACATATCCCAGCAACGCGCAAAGATCATCCAGCAGCACACGATGATCAGTCGCTTGCGATTCCGCTTCAGGTCGCGCGAGAGCAGCAGCGTAAACGGAATCAGCCAGTGAAAGATAAAGTCCAGCGTGATGATGTACGCCCCATCCGCCGCGGAAGCGATCCAGGTACCAGGGAATCTCTTCCGGAAGATTGCCGCTCCAGATGATCAGGAACTGCGAGAAGGCCAGGTAGATATTCAGCATGACGAAGGCGAACGTTAGCTTGCCAAGATCGTGCTGTTCGGTCAGGCGCAGAATCGTCTTGATACGGCTCCGCCTTTGCCAGGCTCAGAACCGTGATGATGACCAGCGCGAGCACGGCGTAGCCCTGGCCGACAAGGAAGAGCAAGCCGTAGATCGACGAGTACCACGTCGCGATCCAGCGACATCACCCAGTAGATGGCGCCGGCGGTCATGGTGAGCGAATAGATCAGCACTCCGGAACCGCTTAGGTTCTCAAACTTCTGCTGCCAGTAGTGGACATGGGATTCGGTGTCGGCGTCGCGCTTGAGCGAGAGCGAGTTCAGCCTCCACATGTAAAAACCCCAGATCGCGAAGCAGACAATCGTGCTGATCCACATAGTCGTGAGATTCAGCATTGGCCGCTTGAACGCGATCGCATGAGCCTGTGCCATGCTGATCACACCTTGCTTCAGTGCCTCTTCGGGATCAGGAATTGCCGCCCACAGATAGAGCTTCTTCGCGAAGACGCCGATGGGCAGGAAGAATACGAAGATCAGGGGCAGCGTGCGGCTCATGGCTTCAAGCGGTCGCCGAACCAGCAGGCCCCACTTGCCACCGGTCAGATACTGCACCATCAGCACGGCCATGCCGCCTACGGCAAAAACCGAAGCAGATCATGAAGCCGAGCAGCCAGGCACGCAGCAGGTGGTCCACGCTCTTGTCGAGCAGGGCCAGCAGAATGGAGAGGACGCTGAACACCGCGCCCACAATCAGGGCACGGCTGCGCCAGCCCTTCACAAAGGCTGGTGCGCCGAGGTCGGCGGGCAGTGTTCTCGCGTGATGTCCGTGTGCCATCGAGATCGTCCCTGTCCTTAGTTCGTGCCCTGTGGCTTCTTGCCACTGGCGGGGTTAGCGGTCGTTTTCGTCTTGGCGTGCTGCCGAGGCCAGGAGCCTGGATCACCAGCGGCGGCGGCGTTTGCGGAAGCAGGAGCCATCGCCGGAGTTCCCTGGTCCTTATCCGAATGCAAGCGCCTGCACTGCTGTCGCGGGCAGTTCCCACGGGCCGGCAAAGCTGGCCGGATATCCGAGCCGTCTCGGCTACGTCCTTCAAGGTTCTCCACCTGCACGCCATTCGGAACATCTGTTTCGGTCGCATCCTGGCTCAACTGCAACGCGCGGATGTAGGCAGCAACTGCCCAGCGATCCTCAGGCGTCAATTGCGTGGAGTAGTCCGGCATGGCTCCATAACCGTTGGTCATTACGTAGAAGTAGTGGCTCAACTTCTGCGAGCGACGCACAGAATCATGGAAGTTCCCAGCCGTCTTGTAGCCGCGCTGAACGATCATTCCCGCACCATTGCCTACGCGGGAGTGACAGGGCGAGCAATAAACGTTGAAGCGCTCCTGCCCGCGCAGCAATACCTGCATTGTCGCCGGGAAGGGCATCTCATCGAGTTCCTGGCGGTAGCCGTTCGCAGCGGGGACGACTCCGGTGTAGAAGTATGAATCTGTCGCGAAGCTGACCTCGAGCCACGGTACCCGCGACCTGCGGGCGCGCTGAGCGGCCATCGGCAAAGAAACTCGTTGCCACGCTGCGGGATCATCTTCGGCTGGTCCTGCATGTCCTGTCGGCAACCACCCAGAAAGGCAAGCGCGACGCCATGCCAACAGTCAGCAGGGCGGAACGACCGTAGCGGATTGGATTCGATCACGTTAATACTCCACCTCCACCACGGAAACCGGCCGAAAGCCTTCAAGATACGTCTTGGTCTCAGCCAGCGAAAACTTCGGATCGTTCGCTTCCAGGCAAAGAAAGAACTTGTCTGACGTTGCGCCGTCTGCGGAAATTCGGCGCGTTGAACAGCGGGTGATATGGCGAAGGCAGCCCATTCATTGCAAGCATGCCGAACGCAGCCGATAAGCCTGCGAATAGAATCGTCCACTCATATGCCGGAACGATAAACGCCGGCCATGAGTAGTAAGGACGGCCACCAATGTTTAACGGATACGCCCACACGGAAACCCAGGTCTCCAGACCGAACATCGCCGCCAGTCCCAGCAAGCCACCCACCAGGCAAACCAGCGAGACGCGATTGGTATGGAAGCCAATCGCTTCCGCAGCCTCTTCCACCGGGTAGGGCGTGTAGCAGTCGAGCCGCCGCCATCCCGAGTCGTATGCAGCCTTCGCGGCTGCCACTAACTCAGACGGCGTATCGAACTCGGCCAATAATCCGTAGGTTCCTTCTACTTGTTGGGCCATCAGTCACCAGCCTCGTGCATTGGTTCCGGCTCCGCCTTGATCTTTGCCTGCGGCAGCATGATGCGAATTTCAGACATCGGGATCATGGGCAGGAATCGAATGAACAGGAAGAAGAGCGTCGTGAACAAGCCCATCGTTCCCAGGAAGGTCATATAGTCCCAGCGGGTAGCGCGATATGTTCCCCAGGAGGAGGGCAGGAAGTCGCGGTACAGGCTGGTTACAACGATGACGAAACGCTCAAACCACATGCCCGTGTTCACAACCAGCGACAGCAGGAACATGAACAGCGGACTGCGCCGAAGCCTGCGCGACCACAGGGTGGTAAGTGGGATCGCAAGGTTGCAGGCGATGAGAACCCAGTACGACCAGCCCATCGGGCCGAACATACGGTTCCACATCATGAAGCTTTCCCACTTGCTCGCCGAGTACCACGCCATGAAGACTTCCATGCCGTATCCGTAGGCGACGATTAAGCCCGTTGCCAGCATCACCTTGCCCATGTTCTCGATGTGGCGAATGGTGATCAGATCCTCAAGCCCGTAGAATTTGCGAATCGGCACGGCCAGCGTGACAACCATCGCGAAGCCGGAGTAGATGGCGCCCGCAACAAAGTAGGGCGGGAAGATGGTCGTGTGCCAACCCGGAACAACAGCCACAGCAAAATCGAAGCTGATGACGGTGTGGACTGAGAGAACCAGCGGTGTCGCCAGGCCCGCCAAAAGCAGCGAGGCAGTCTCATACCGCATCCAGTGGCGCACAGAACCACGCCAGCCCAGGGCGAAGAGTCCATACGTGTATTGGCCAAACTTCGTCTTGGAGCGGTCGCGCATCGTGCCCAGATCGGGGATCAGGCCGATGTACCAGAAGACCACCGAAATCGTCGCGTAGGTCGAGACCGCGAAGACGTCCCACATCAGCGGCGACCGGAACTGCGGCCACACGTTCATCGTGTTCGGGTACGGGAAGAGCCAGTAGATGGCCAGCCACGGACGACCGGTATGAATGATGGGAAACATTCCGGCGCAAACCACGGCGAACAGCGTCATTGCCTCAGCGAATCGATTGATGGAATTTCGCCAGCTCTGTTTGAAGAGCAGAAGGATGGCGGAGATCAGCGTTCCCGCATGGCCAATACCGATCCACCAGACGAAGTTGATGATGGCGAAGCCCCAGGCGACCGGCTGCGTGATCGCCCAGATACCCGTGCCCTTGAGGAACAGCCAGGTCACCGCGACCATCAGGAGACCCGCAATCGAACTCGCCACCATGAAGCCGCCGAACCAGCCCAGCGGCGTATGTGACGTGAGCACGATCCGGGAAATTTTCTCCGTGACCGATTTGAACGTATGTCCCGGCGCGATGACGCGGACTTCCCCGGTCAGCGGGTCAATCATCGGATCATGCACGGGCGTATCTTTGGTTGCCATGCTCAGTCCAACCTCTTAGCTGTTCTCGGGCGCATGCACAGCGTGCGCCTCGGCTAGTTCTGGGTTCGGGTTGATGACTCCAGCGGTGTAGGTGGTACGCGGACGCGTATTCAAATCCGCCAATACCTGGTAATCCCGCTGCTGGGCTTTCAGCTTTGCCACCTTGCTGTTCTTGTCGTTGATGTTGCCGAAGGCAATCGCATTTGTCGGGCAGGCCTGCTGGCAGGCGGTGACAATATCGCCATCCCGAATCTCGCGATTCTCCTTGTCCGCATCGATCTTCGCCGCACTGATGCGCTGCAGGCAGTAGGTGCACTTCTCCATCACACCGCGACTGCGTACGGAAACGTCCGGATTGCGCATCAGCTTCAGGCTCTCTGTTTCATAATCGGAGAAGAGCAGGAAGTTGAAGCGGCGCACTTTGTAGGGGCAGTTGTTGGCGCAATAACGAGTACCAACGCAGCGGTTGTAGACCATGGTGTTCAGGCCCTCCGGCGTGTGCACCGTCGCCCCCACCGGGCAAACCTGCTCGCAGGGAGCATTCTCGCAATGCTGGCAGGTCATCGGCTGGAAGTGCGCTGAGGGCGTCGCCAGGTCGCCCTCGAAGTACGTATCGATGCGCAGCCACTGCATGTTGCGACCGATCTTTACCTGCTCCTTGCCGACGACCGCAATGTTGTTCTCTGCATAGCAACTCACTATGCAGGCATTGCAGCCCACGCAGGAGTTGAGATCGATCGCCATGCCCCAGGCGTTTTTGTCGTAGGTGAAGTTGGGGAAGAGACTTGTGTCCTTCGATCCAAGATCATGCTCTGAAACTTCGCCATCGTGGGCGAAGTTGGGATTGGCACGGAACTCTTCCAGCGTGGCATAGCGGATGATGCCGCGATCCTCCGCCTCATTGGCCTCGATCGAATGCGTGCCGCTGCCGTCGCCACCGTCAGCCTTCGAACGGTGGTCGGTGTAGTGGCTCTTGGTGACCGCCAGTTCCCAGCGCTGCCCAGTATTGCGAACCTTGGCGCCCGATGCGAAGAGCGGTGCATCCGACGTGCGCACCTGGTAGGCATTGAATCCAGCACCGCTGCCAACGCGGCCAGCGTTCCGCCGTCCAAAGCCGAGATATACCGTAATGCTGTCGTTGGGATGGCCCGGCATCACCAGCACAGGAGCGAGCACCTTCCTGCCGTTGAGATCGATTTCCAGGATGTCAGCTTCGGTAGCCTTGATCTTGTCGAGCGTCTCACCACTTACCAGCGCAGCATTGTCCCATGAGAGATTCGTCACCGGCTTGGGTAATTCCTGCAGCCAGCCAACATTGGAGTAGCGTCCGTCGTACAGACTCGGGTCAGGACGGAAGATGACTTCATAACCATCGCCCTTAGCGACGCTCGACGCCGGCAGCGACGCTCCAGCCTTACCCGAAACACTCTTCGGCTCAAATGCTGAACCCTCAATAAAGCCTGCGTGCAGAGCCTTGCGCCATGCCGGCTCAAAATCGCCCTTCAATACCGGCTTCCAGTTCTCGCGAACTGCATCGTAGGCCGATACATCGGGAGTATCCAGCAGCGACTGCAGCACATCGTGTGCTGAGTGTCCGCCGTAGAGCGGATCAATCATCGGCTGGACGATCGTCACGGTGCCGTCATAGGCACGCGCGTCCGACCACATCTCCAGGTAATGCGAGGCGTTCATGTGCCAATCCGCAAGCTTGGCGGTCTCATCGTAGTACGCGCCCAGATGAGCTGTGGTGTTGACGCTATTCAGCGCCTTTTCAAACTCGAGATCCGCAGGCGCGTCATAGACTGGGTTCGCGTTCAGGATCACCAGCCACTCCACTTTGCCCGCGTTCATGTCGGCGACCAGGCCGCGCATGTCATAGTTCTGCTCGCTGGGCAGCGGATTCACCGTCTCGCTGTAGACCACCGTTTTGCCAACATTGCCCAGCGCCTGGTTGATGGCGATGGCCGCAAGATGAACGGCTGCACTCTGCTGCTCGCCAGGAATAACAACGCACTTGCCCGCATTCGCCTTCAGGTCCTTGGCGAGTGCGTCGAGAAACTTGGACGCCTTGACCGCCAGATGCCCGCCGACCCCTGGCCAGAAACCATGGCCTGCAGCTTCAGAGCCACCTGTTCAATGTCCGAAGCTTTTACCGCGAGGCGATGATCGGCCTTCAGCCCGGTCGTCGTTGTGGTGCTCTCAATGGCGTAGAAGCGATTCATCTCCACGCCGGTTTCCAGCTTCCGGCGCTTGGCGTAGTCGCGCAGCCAGCTTCAGGAAACCGGGATGCGCAATGCCGGAAAGGAAGTCGGCATCGAGTGAAACAATTACGTCCGCCGCGGCCAGATTGTATTGCGCGTCAAGATACTCTCCGAAGGCTGCCTTCGATGCTGCATACGCCGAGTCCCGATTGACGGGGTCATACTGCACCAGCTTTGCGTTCGGATAGAGAGCCTGGGCCTTTTTCCACTGCGCCGCCAGCGTGGGCGAAGTGACCGTTGCCGACAGGAAAACAATGCCGGCCCCGCCTGACGACTTCTTCTCCGCCAGCTTCGCGCGAAGAGCAGATTGGAACGCGGCAAAGGTGCTGGTCTCATTGCCGTGATAGATCACGTGCTGCGAACGATCCGGATCGTACAGCGCCAGCAACGTACCCTGCGTGATGGCGTCGGAGGTCCCGCGATTGTAAGGATGCTCAGGATTTCCATCGAGCTTGATGGGGCGATAGGCATCGCTCTTCACCAGCAGCGGAACCGCACCGGTTGGGAAGGGATGCGCGGTGGCAAAGTAAACCGGCTTGCCGAGGATCAGGTCTTCCGGCTGCTTGATGTACGGATAGATGGGCTCGTCTGGCTGCTTGGTGCAACCGGAGAGGCCGGCGAGCGCCATGGAAGCACTCATCAACTTGAGGAAGCCACGACGCGACACGGGATCGACCCACTCCGACGCCTGGCCGGGAAACTCGCGCTGAAGCATCTCGTTGAAGCCGGGCGTTTCCGTCAGCTCGTCCAGGCTGCGCCAGTACTTCTTCCCGCTCTTCTTTCCCATCTGCGCGCGCGCATTTCAAGCGTCAGCGCATTGGTCTGCGGGCTTTGCTTCTGCTGGGCCTGGCAGGCGCGGCCTCGATCGCTACGAGTCCCTTGCTGCTTTCTATCCAGGGCGTCATTGGTGCTTGTACGTTATGCGACTTTCCCACGATTTCGTTCTTCCCGTGGCCGTTAAGTTATTGGGGGTGCCCTGCGGATAGTCCGTTCCGACTCTCTTTCATCGGTGGCATACCTCGCAGCTGCTCAGCTCTTGCGGAAGCGGATGTTGTACTGCTGCGTCAGGTACTTTGCCCAGGTCGTCCTGGCTGGTGAATTTGGAGTAGCTCATCGAAGCGGGGACTGCGGTGGCGTCCGTGGCGGCTGGCGCCTTGCGGGCTCGTCGCTGGCAGATCGAGAGAAGCCACCTGCGCACCCGATAATGCCGGATCCGACGTAACGCAATTGACCGTCTGCGCTGTAGGCACGCCATGCCTTCAATCCGCTGGTTCCGCACCAGACCGGCTTGTCGCGTGCGTGGGCGACTGCCACGCCATGTTGTAGATCTCAGTCATCGGCCGCAGGTTCTTCGCCGGCGTTGCGGTGGCAGTTCAGGCACCACTCCATCTGCAGGGTGTTCTGCGCGTACATCAGCGGCATCTGGTCCACGCGCCCATGGCAGGTGGAGCAGCCAATGCCCTTGTTTACGTGAATGGAATGATTGAAGTAGGCAAAATCGGGAAGATCGTGGACCTTGGTCCAGGAATGGAGTTGCCGGTCGCCCAGGAATTGCGCACTGGAAGCAACAGGTTGGCGTTGGTCCAGATCTGTGAATGGCAGTTCATACAGGTCTTGGTCGCGGGAATGCCGGCATAGCTCGACTTCTCCACCGAGGTATGACAGTACTGGCACTGCAGGCCCAGACCCTGAACGTGGTGCTTGTGGCTGAACGGGAACCGGCTGGTCGGCGCGCTGCCCTTGCCGGGTCACCCACGGCGACCTCTGCAACTGATCCAGCGTCACGCCCAGCGCGATGACGATCAGCCCGGTCAAAATCAGGCTCGCCCGGGCCAGCGCGTTCGAGCTGCGGTCAAAAATCTGCGCCATGAGTCCAGTCCTGCTTCCTCAGAGTCGTTGAGTTTGGAAGATTGAACGCTGTGATGTTCACAGCCCGATTATTTGGGTAGGAATTACCCAGGGCAAAAAAAGCCTGCGAAAAAATAAATATAGCAGGCTGGAAGTCTTGGCAACCACCACTCCATGCCACAGTAAAAAAAATCCCAACTATTGAGCCAAATCGAAACCAAATTGGAAGAAACGCTGTGTGATAAAGACGAAAACAAGGCGAACAACATCTGCGGCTGCAAACTCGCTGGAAGCGGGGGAGGCATCCAGCCGAACAAATCAGCAATGTCGCTTAAAGATGTGACAGCATTGGGATTGGCTGCAGTTTTTTCGAGAAATATTTCTCAGCGCGCTAAAACAAGTAACTTCGACTGTGTCATTTCCGCGGATGGCCGCGCGCATGCCCTCGCGCCCTTCGCCCGAGTCCTTTACTCCGCCATAAGGCATCGAATCCAGCCTCCAGGTCGGCGAGTCGCCCACGATCAGCGCGCCCACATCCAGCCTCTCGTAAGCCCGCAAAATACGGCTCATGTCGCGCGTGAAAAGCCCCGTTTGCAGGCCAAACTCGACTCGTTGGCACGCGACAGGACGGAATCAAAGTCGTCATAGGCTTCAATGGCAACAACCGGCCCGAATACCTCCTCGTCGGCGACCTTCATCGGGCTCCGCGTTCCTGAAAGGATCGTTGGCTCTACCATCATCCCGTCACGCACGCCGCCGGTGACGATCCGTGGCTCCCTGGTGCCGCGCTTCGTCGATCCACTCCACGATGCGTGCGGCATCCGACTCACGAATCACCGGCCCAATATCGGTACTCTCGTCTGCGGGATCACCGCTCGACCAGCCGCGCGCGTCCGTTCGACCATCTTCCAGGTGAAGGTCTGGAAAATCGGGCCGCTCGACCAGGATTCTCTGGACGGAAATGCAGCTTTGACCGGAATAGGTAAAGCCACCCGCGACAGCGCTATTCGACCACCGCAGCCAGGTCGCCGCAGTCACTGTGCACAATCATGGCGGCATTTCCGCCCAGCTCCAGCGTGACCTGCTTCTTGCCGGCCGGCCTTCAGATCCCACCCGACCCGCGCACTGCCGGTAAAACTGAGCATTCGAATGCCGCTCTTCGTCCTCTATCAGCCGTTGCGCGTCCTCGTTGGCCATCGGCAGCACGGAGAGAGCCTCCGGCGGCCATCCCGCCTCGATAATCAGCCTCC
This sequence comes from uncultured Acidobacteriaceae bacterium, assembly GCA_963849505.1. GTDB lineage: Bacteria > Acidobacteriota > Terriglobia > Terriglobales > Acidobacteriaceae > JANXZS01. The sequence continues at coordinate 869,131 of CAWKHY010000009.1, forward strand.
CGAGCGCCAGAGCGCTCAAGCGGCGTTTGAGGAGCCGGCTTCAGCACGACGGGGCAGCCAGCGGCAATCGCAGGCGCCAGCTTGTGGGCCACCAGGTTCAGCGGGAAATTGAAGGGCGTAATGGCCAGAACCGGCCCAATGGGAAAGCGCCGCATCATGCCCCAGCGTCCTTCGGTTCCCGGCAGAAGGTCCAGCGGCAGCACCTCGCCGCCCTGCCGGACGGCCTCCTCGGCCGCGACGCGAAAGGTGAAAACTGCCCGATCCACCTCGGTTAGCGCCGCTCGCAGCGGTTTTCCTGCCTCAGCCACGATAGTCGCGGCAAACGCCGAGCGATTGGCGGCAATACCCGCGCTCACCTCGGCCAAGATCCGCTGCCGCTCATGGGCAGGAAGGGCCCGGATCGTCGCGGAGAAGCTCTTCTCCGCCGCCGCTACGGCTATCAGCGCCTGGGCCTCGTAGTAGCCAGCGGAACCGCCGCCGACTACGCTTGGTTCCACGGGGAGAGCACGGCAAAGGTCTTGCCGGCCTGTCGCTCTTTGCCGCAAAGCAGATAGCCGGATACCGCCTGGCGCGAAGGCGTGGCAACCGTTCCGGTCTGCGGAGACTTTGCCTTCTGTCCCGAGCTCTGTTTCTTCGTCGCTTGTTTCTTCGCCATTCGCCTGCCTCTGGCGTTCGCCTATACTTCAACTTCTTATGGCAAATGGTCTTCGCTCAGTACGCTATAACGCCGAACTGGCCTGTGACCAGCTTGCCGCAGGCCGATCCGAAGCTGGGTAAGCTGATCGAGCGCGCCGGCCCCTTCACCATGCGGCTGAAGAGCTCCCATTCGCCTTTCGAGGCGCTGCTTGAGTCAATTGTCTACCAGCAACTGCATGGTAAGGCCGCAGCAGCCATTCTGCAACGCCTGTCTCACCAGTCTTCGGCGAGATTCATCCCCAGCCCGAGCAGATGCTCACCGTCCCGGATGAATTGCTGCGAGGCGCGGGCCTCTCCGCAGCCAAGGCACTCGCAATTCGCGACCTGGCGGCAAAAGACGCTGAATGGCACTGTGCCGACGCTTGACTCAAGATTCGCCGCTGTCTGACGAGGAGATCATTGAGCGACTGACGGCAGGTGCGCGGCATTGGGCCGTGGACCGTCGAGATGCTGTTGATCTTCCGCCTGGGACGGCCCGACATTCTGCCCAGGTCGGATTATGGCGTTCGTCGCGGCTTTGCCCTGACCTTCGGCAAAGTTGCCCAAAGGGCGAAGTGCTCACCCCGGCCATGTTTCCCAAGCCGGCCGAGATGCTGCGCGAGCGGAACGCTGGCGACCCTGGCGCTCGGTGGCAAGCTGGTACCTGTGGCGGGCCTGCGATCTGGCCGACGCCAAACCGGAAGCGTCCCCGAAATAGCCTCGTCAAGGGCTGGGGTAATACTTTAGCGCAGTGAACTCCCCCTGACAGGCATTGTGTCCAGTGCGGACTGCTTTCTAATGAAGCGTCAAGGAATCTCATGGAATCAGCTTTGCGTTACGTTTGCGTTCATGGCCATTTCTATCAGCCGCCAAGAGAGAATCCGTGGCTGGAGACTGGTCGAAATACAGGACTGCCGCTGCGCCCTACCATGACTGGAATGAGCGGATCACCGCCGAGTGCTACGCCGTAAACGGCGCCTCCCGCATCCTGAACGACAAGAAGCAGATCATCCGCATCCTGAACAATTACGCGCGGATGAGCTTCAATTTCGGCCCCACGCTGCTCTCCTGGCTGGAGGAGAAATGCGCCCCGGACATACCGCATGATCCACGACGCTGACCGCCGCAGCCGGGAGCGCTTTCGCGGCCACGGCTCGGCGATGGCGCAGGTCTACAGCCACATGATCATGCCGCTGGCCTCCACGCGCGACAAGGTGACGCAGATTCGCTGGGGCATTGCGGATTTTGAGCATCGCTTTCAGCGCAAGCCCGAAGGCATGTGGCTGTCGGAGACCGCAGCCGACTCCGAGACGCTGGAACTGCTCGCCGATCACGGCATTCTCTACACCGTGCTCGCGCCCTTACCAGTGCGCGCTGGTGCGTCCAGATCGCGGACCAAGACGGCTCAACGAAGCAGGCGATGGACGGAGACCCCAAACTGGATCGTGAACACCACGCGGCCCTACCTGGTGCGTTTTCCCAGCGGCAGAAAGCTCGCGGTCTTTTTCTACGATGGGCCACGCTCCCGCGCCATCGCGTTTGAGGGGCTGCTGCACAGCGGCGAAAAATTTGCGCAACCGCCTGCTCGGCGGGTTCAGCAAGAATGCCACGACGTCCCAGAACTTGTCCATGTAGCAACCGACGGCGAGAGCTACGGCCATCATCATCGCCACGGCGAAATGGCGCTCTACCTATGCGCTGAAGTGGATTGAAGATCAGGAAGCTGGCGAAGCTCACGAATTATGGGGAGTATCCTCTCCATTGCGCCACCTCTCGTACGAAGCGCAGATCATCGGAGAACACCAGTTGGAGTTGCGTCTCATGGCGTGGAACGCTGGCGCTCAGACTGCGGCTGTAATGGCGGCCACGCTGGGTGGAATCAGAAATGGCGGGCGCCGCTGCGGGCTGCGCTGGACTGCTTCGCGATGCCATTGTTGAGCCCACCCAGCGAGTTGGGAGACACGCTTTTCCACGACGTTTGGGCCGCTCGCGATGGATACATCGACGTGATTCTCGATCGCAGCCGCGCATCGGTCGAAAACTTCTTTGCGATCTATGGCCAAGCCCGGCCTCTCGAAATGGATCGAGTCACCGCCCTTAAGCTGATGGAGATTCAGCGGCAGGCTCAGTTGATGTACACCAGCTGCGGCTGGTTTTTCGACGACATCTCTGGAATTGAGACGATCCAGATCATCTCGTATGCAAGCCGCGCGATCCAGCTGGCCGTCGGAGATCTTTCCATTGCTGTCCCTGAGCAGCGGTCGACATCTTGAGGAAGAATTCCTCGAGCTGCCTTCGCCAGGCCAAGAGCAACGATCCCAAAGAGGTGGATGGCTACGAAGTTTACATGCGCCGGGTGAAGAACCATGCAGGTCGGCCTGGAGCAGGTGGGAGCGCACTACGCTATCAGTTCGATCTTCGATACCTACCCGGAAGATGCCCGCCTCTTTTGTTACACAGTCCACCGGCAGGCTTACGACGTTGTTCAATTCGGGCCGAGGGCGCCTCGCGGTTGGGCGCGCGAAAGTGGCCTCGAAGATCACGCGCGAGGCCGAGGTCGTGACGTTCGCTGTTCTCCATTTTGGCGATCAGAACATTACCGCCGGAGTAAAACGCTACGACGGAAAACGAGATTGGAAGGGAAGAGTTCGCACGCCTGCTTTCTGGAGTGCAGGCTGCCGCGGTGCGTGCCGATCTGCCGCAGGTCATTCGCCTGTTCGATGGCTACTTCGGCACGACTGCCTATTCGCTCACATCTCTCTTCACCGATGAGCAGCGACGCATCCTGAAGCTGATTTTGAACTCGACGTTGTGGGAGGTCGAGAACAGCCTCTGCACCATCTATGATGCTCACGACTCTCTCCTCCACTTCCTAAGCGCAGAGCGGCCTGCCGAAGCCTCCTGCGTTGAGCCTGGCCGCCGGATTCGCAATCAATGCGGGGTTAAGGCGCGCCTTGGAAAGCGATCCGCCGGATGCCATGCAGATTCGCTCGCTGCTGAATCTTGCCGGGGCTGATCAGGTGGTGCTCGACACCCGCCAGCTGGGCTACATGGCCGATCAACGCATGAAGCGCGCGACGACAGAGCTGCACGCCAAACCTACCGACATGCAGGCTCTCGACGACGCACTCCTGATGGCAAAGACGCTGCGTCTGTTGCCCTTCGAGCTCAACCTTTGGCAGGCGCAGAATATCTGGTACGAAACAATGCGGGGGTCGCGGGCCGAGGTTGCGGCGATGCCTATGATCGATCAGGATCAGTGGACAGAAAAGTTCCACGAGCTGGGAACGCTGCTCTCAATCTCTGTAGAAGAACTGGTGGTCGAGGGGGATATCGCGGCGGATGCAGTCCTTCCGCTGCCCCACTAGGGTTGCAACGCTGATTCTCCGTTGCTGCACACTTCATTTGCAGCATACTTTTGCGGTGGTATCTATAATCGCGTCACTGGCCTGAAGTCCCACTTCGCGCCAGTCAGAGTTACGGAGAGATTCCTACTCATGCCTGCATTGAAAACGGCAAAGCGCCTTCTTCTTTCGATTCTTGGACTGTGGGTTCTGCTCTACGCTTCGTTCTCGTTGTTTGTGCCCCCGCTGCTCGATGAAGCTGACGCGGTCCACGCTGAAGCAGCCCGGGAAATGCTGACGCGGCATGATTGGGTGACCCTGCACGCAAATGGCGTGCGCTACATGGAGAAAGCTCCGTTGATGTATTGGAGCATGGCGGCCAGCTTCCGGCTCTTTGGCGCGTCAGACTGGTCCGCGCGCCTGCCATTGGCGCTGTACACGCTCCTGTTGCTCTTCGCCGCCTTCGCGCTGGGTGAGCGCATGTTCGCCACCACCGCGGCTGGATTCTACGCGGCAATGATCCTGGCCACATCCTTCGGGATCTTTCTCTTCGCGCACCTGATACTTCCGGACGTGATGCTGTGCTTGTGGATGACGCTGGCGATGTTCTTCTTCTGGCGTTCGTTCTATGAGGTGAGACCATCACTGTGGACTGCCGTGGGCTTTGCCACTGCGTGCGCTCTGGGCGTCCTCACCAAGGGCCTCATCGGACTTCTTTTCCCGCTGACCATCGTCTTTCTCTTCCTCGTAATCACGCGGAATATACGCCACCTCTTTCGCTGGCACGTTCTCGTCGGCGTTCTCGTCTTCCTGGTCATCGCTGTGCCGTGGCACGTGCTGGCCGGGTTGCACAATCCCACACAGGGCAATCCCACCGGTTTGCTGCCCACGCAGGGAAATGTGCGCGGCTTCTTCTGGTTCTACTTTGTGAACGAGCACGTGCTTCGCTTCCTCGGCAGGCGCATTCCTCGCGATTACACCAACACGCCGCTGCTGCTCTTCTGGGGATTTCTGGCGGTGTGGCTCGCTCCATGGTTCCTCTTCGCCATCAGGCCGCTGACGCGGGTGCCGTTTCGCAGGGCGCTTCTCCGCCAGCATCTCGATCATGCCGACCAGCGGCGCGTCTTCCTCACCCTGTGGGCCGCGGTGGTGGTGCTCTTCTTCACCTTCTCAGCGCGCCAGGAATACTACATCCTGCCGGCGTTGCCGCCGCTTGCTCTGCTGGCCGCAGGGTGGCTGGCCGCAGACGAAAAAGAGGTCCAGGGCAAGACCGGCCTCCACATCGCGCAGGGCCTGCTTGCCGTTGGACTGGTGGGCGCGGTTGTCTGCCTCTTTCTCGCCGTCCGCGCACAGGCATGGATCCCGGCAACGGATATCGCGGCCAGGGTCGATCCCAGCCCGGAAGCATACGCGCTCTCCCTTGGACGCTTTCTGGATATGACATTCGATTCCATGGGAGCGTCGCGGCTGCCGTTGCTGCTGCTGGCCCTTTCGCTGGTCGTCGGTACGGTAGCGAATCTTTGGCTGCGCGTGCACGGCAAGAGACGCATTGCCAACTGCTTTCTCGCAGGTATGATGTGCGGCGTCCTGATCTCGGCCCACGTGGCGCTTGCGCTCTTCTCGCCGGTTGTCTCTTCGCAGGTGCTGGCGCTTGCCATTCGCCCGGAGATGGATGCCGACGACCTGGTGGTGCTGAACAGCGAATATGAGCGGGGCTCATCGATTGCCTTCTATCTCGAGCGCCCTGTCTACATCCTGAACGGCCGCAGCTCAGATCTCTGGTACGGATCCTACTTTCCCGACTCGCCCGACATCTTCAAGCACGATGCGTGGCTGGCCAGCCAATGGAGCGGCAATAACCGCATCTTTGTGTTCACCGAGGCGGGAAAGATGCCTCCACTGCCCGGCCCCAGCTACGTGGTCGCAAAAAGCGGCGGCAAGGAAATCGTGAGCAATCAACCCAACTCCGGCGGTGCGGATTTCTAGCAGTGAAGATTTAAGCGGGCATTGGAATGCCCGTCTGTGAGGCTAGCATCGCTCCAGCTTGCCATCTTTTAGCCGGAACTCTTCTCCGCGCCAGGTAATCGTGTGGCTTGCGTAACTCCACAGCCACACCCATAAGCCAACAACATCGCGCGGCAGCAGCAACCACATGTCGCGGAATACCTGCCCATCGTTCAGAATGCCCACTCCCACTGTCAGCGCAAGCGCAACACGCGCTGCCAGCGTGACGCTGAAGAGTGCGACACTGGGCAGACTAATGCCTGAGACAATCACATTGGCCGCAGCCCATGGCAACCCAAACGTGACCACCAGCGCAACGTAGAGCTTGCGTGAGTCGCGTATGCTGCGCGCCCACCGCAGTTGGTGTTCGAGAAACTTCGGGAACGTATATGCGGGGAGAAAAGTGTCTACCACCTCACCGCTCAACACCACCTCGAAGCCCGCGCGTGCGATGCGCAATCCCAATTCGAAATCGTCCGCGAGATAGTCAACGATCGGCAGCAATCCGCCGGCCGCATCAAGCGCCTCACGCGACATGGCCAGCGTGGAGCCCAGTCCGAAGCGAATGCCGCGCTCCAGCCAGCGCGAAGTAAGAGCGCCGGCGATAAAGTCGGTTGAGATACCGAGCGCCTCCATGCGTGAGCCGAGCGTCTTGCTGGCGCGCCCGCGATAGGCCGCCGTCACCATGCCCACGCGGCCACCGCGTTCTGGCATTTGGAATCCCGCCAGGATACGCGTCAGGTAGTGCGGCGAAACCTTGATGTCGCTATCGTTGATGATCAGGTAATCAAAGCGCGCGCGGGGAAGGATCTGCGTCAGATTGCTGACCTTGCCGTTTGCGCCGCGCGACTCCGGACAAAGGATGAGATGGATCTCGCGCTCCGGAAACTCCGCCTGCAATCGCTCGATCGCCGCAACAGCGGGATCGTCTATGCTGCTTACGCCAAAGAGAATTTCGTAGTCGCCCGCATAGTCCTGGATACAGTGACTGGCGAAACTCTCATACATCTGTGGGTCGAGGCCTTTGACCGGCTTCAGAATGCTGACTGGCGGGTGAAAGACCGGCCGGCTGCGCCGCAAGGTTTGCTGGAAGTTGCGGGCACTCCATAGCGCGACAAGGTAGTAACCCAGTCCTGTAAATGTAAGAACGGTAGTGACGATTTCAACGGCGAATGCAAGCTTGGGCACGCAATGAGTTTATCTGAGTGCTTCGCTTTACTCGTATCTCAGCGCCTCGATAGGGTCTAGATTAGCGGCCTTCCACGCCGGATAGATGCCGAAAATCAGGCCAATCGCGCAGGAGACTCCAAAGCCAATCGCAGCCCATAAAGTAGACATGCTGGCCGGCAGCGACGCCACCGCGAAGCGTACAGCCAGGGTCACCAGCCCACCTATTAGTACCCCGATCACGCCGCCCAGGGCGCACAGCGTCATCGCTTCCAGCGTGAATTGCAGCAGAATATTCTTCTTCGTCGCACCCAGCGCCTTGCGCACTCCGATCTCACGCGTCCGCTCGGTAACTGAGACCAGCATGATGTTCATCACGCCCACACCGCCCACCATCAAGCCCACGCTCGAGACGGCGATCATGAAGCCGAAGAGGCCGCTGGTGATTTGGTTCCACAATCGCGTGATCGAATCGGGACTGAAGATCTCGAAGTTATCGTCCTGCTGAACATGGACCTTCCGCCGACGTCGCAGCAATTCGCGAATCTCATCCTCGACAATGGACTTGTTCTTGATATCGTCATACTTCGCGCCAATCCAGATATCCTTGATCTCCGGATGCAGCTTGTTGAAGGTCGACAGCGGCATGTACGCGCTGTTGTCATTCGGATTCTTGCCGCTTCCGAAGGCCCGCTTCTGCTTATCGAGCACACCGATTACGGTGAAGAGTTCGCCCTCGATGTTCACTTCCTTGCCCAGCGGAGCCTCTCTCTCGAAGAGATCCTCAGCGGCATCATGTCCGAGCACAACGACGTTTGCGCGAAGCGTGTTCTCATCCGCCGTATACATCCGTCCGCCCGAGAGATGGAGGTCGTACACATCCGACACCGCCGCAGTGGTGCCGTCGAGGATGGTGTGCTGAATCTTATGCCCCTTATACTTCACGCTGAGAGCGCCGAGGTTAAAGCGAAAATCCTGATATGTCTTGCTGGGATCGACGGCCACAACGTGCGGAAGAGATCGCATCGCGACGGCATCTTCCTCGGTAAGTTTCTTTCGCTGCAGTTGCTCAATGGTAGGGCGCACGCCGATGACCGGCATGTGAAAGATCCAAAGAATGTTTGATCCCACCGCCTGCACCAGCGCCTCAACGTTATTGTTCAGACCGTTGATGACTGACGAGATCGTAATCACGGTGGTAACGCCGATCACGATACCAAGAATCGTAAGGCCCGAGCGCAGCTTGTTCGTGCGCAGAGTCTCCAATGCCATTCGTACGGATTCTTTCGAATCACTCAGCTTCATAGAGATGCAGCGGTTCGCTGCTCAGACAGTGTAGTTTATTTCGCCCTACTCGTACCGCAACGCCTCAATCGGGTCGAGATTGGCGGCCTTCCACGCCGGATAGATGCCGAATATCAGGCCAATCGCGCATGACACTCCAAAGCCAATCGCAGCCCACAAAGTCGACATGCTGGCCGGCAGCGACGACACCGCAAGACGCACAGCCAGCGTGACCATCGCACCAATCAGTACCCCGATCACGCCTCCCAGCGCACATAGTGTCATCGCTTCCAGCGTGAACTGCAGCAGAATATTTTTCTTCGTCGCACCCAGAGCCTTCCGCACTCCGATCTCACGCGTGCGCTCGGTGACGGAGACCAGCATGATGTTCATCACGCCCACGCCGCCCACCATCAGGCCCACGCTCGAGACGGCGATCATGAAGCCGAAGAGTCCGCTGGTGATCTGGTTCCACAGCCGTGTGATCGAATCAGGACTGAAGATCTCGAAGTTATCATCCTGTTGCACATGAACCTTGCGCCGACGTCGCAGCAATTCGCGAATCTCATCCTCGACAAGGGCTTTGTACTTGGGATCGTCGTACTTCACGCTGATCCAGACATCTTTGATCTCGGGATGCAGCTTGTTAAATGTGGACAACGGCATGTAGGCGCTGTTGTCATCAGGATTCTTGCCGCTGCCAAAGGCTCGCTTCTGCTTGTCGAGCACACCGATCACGGTAAAGATCTCGCCCTCGATGTTGATCTCTTTGCCTATCGGATTTTCCTTGTCGAAGAGGTCTTCCGCGGAGTCGTGGCCGATCACAACAACATTCGCGCGCCGTTGTCCTCGTCTGCGGTGTACATGCGGCCCGCGCTCAGCACCCACTCATTGACGATCTGAGTTGAGCCCTGGTGTTCCCCCCAGAATGGTGTGTTGAACCTTCTTGTTTCCGTAGCTCATGCTGACGGCGCCAAGTCCGAAGCGGAAGTCCTGATACTGCTTTCCCGCGTCCGACGCCACGACGTGTGGCAGCGCCTGCATCGCTTCCGCATCCTCGGCGGTGAGTTTCTTGCGTTGAAGCTGTTCGATGGTGGGCCGTACGCCGATCACCGGCATATGGAAAACCCAGATCACGTTTGTCCCGATTGAATTCACCAGATCTTGCACGTTGTTGTTCAGGCCATTGATCACTGAGGAGATTGTGATCACGGTCGTCACTCCAATCACGATGCCCAGAATTGTCAGGCCTGAGCGCAGCTTGTTCGTGCGCAGTGTCTCCAGCGCCATCCGCACCGATTCTTTTGAATCGCTTAGCTTCATAAAATATCAATCGTCCGTGGGCAGTACGGTCAAACGTCTGGCGGATCTACTCGTAGCGTAGAGCCTCGATCGGGTCGAGATTAGCTGCCTTCCATGCCGGGTAGATTCCGAATATCAAGCCGATCCCACAGGAAACCCCGAAGCCGATCATCGCCCAGACTCCGGACATGGTTGCGGGCAGCGGGACATCAACAGGCGGACGATGATTGTGACAAGGCGAACCGAGAAGAACGCCAATAACTCCGCCAGTGGCGCACAGTGTCGATCGCTTCGAGAGTGAATTGCAGCAGGATATTTTTCTTTGTTGCACCCAGCGCCTTGCGCACTCCGATCTCGCGGGTGCGTTCGGTGACCGATACCAGCATGATGTTCATCACGCCTACGCCGCCCACCATCAGGCCAACGCTGGACACCGCAATCATGAAGCCGAAGAGACCGCTGGTGATCTGGTTCCACAGCCGCGTGATCGAGTCTGGGCTGAATATCTCAAAATTGTCGTCCTGCTCGCACGTGGATCTTGCGCCGGCGCCGCAGCAGTTCGCGAATCTCATCCTCGACCATCGGCTTGAACTTCGGGTCGTCGTACTTCACCGTGATCCAGACTTCCTTGATCTCGGGGTGCAGTTTATCGAAGGTCGCATACGGCATGAACGCGCTGTTGTCGTCGGGGTTCTTGCCGCTGCCAAAGGGCCGCTTCTGCTTTTCCAGCACTCCGATTACGGTGAAGATCTCGCCTTCAATGTTTATGTCTTTGCCGAGCGGGTCTTCCTTGCCAAAGAGTCCCTCGGCGGCATCGCTGCCCAGCACCACCACGTTTGCGCGACGTTCGCCTTCCTGCGCGGTGAACATGCGGCCTGATGTAAGAACCAGGTTATTGGTGTCCTTCACTGAATCGGAATTGCCTTCAATGATGGTGTGCTGCATCTTCTTGTCGCCGCGCTTAACCGAAACTCCGCCAAGCCCGAGGCGATAGTCTTCATAGCGCTTTCCGGCATCGACCGCCACCACATGCGGCAGCAGCGCCATCGCCTCGGCATCCTCCCGCGTCAGCTTCTTGCGATTGAACTGTTCCGGCGTGGGCCGTACCCCGATCACCGGCATGTGGTACACCCAGATGAGATTGGTTCCTATCGACTGCACCATCGCCTGGATATTGTTGTTCAGACCGTTGATGACCGACGAAATGGTGATGACAGTGGTGACTCCGATAACGATGCCGAGGATCGTAAGCCCGGAGCGCAGCTTGTTCGTGCGCAACGTCTCCAATGCCATCCGCACCGATTCTTTTGAGTCACTCAGCTTCATACTCGCCTTTCGACCACCAGCCTAAAGCTCCGACCGCAGGGCGACGATCGGGTCAAGCATCGCCGCTTTGCGCGCTGGATAAACGCCAAAAAATACTCCGACCGCAGTCGCCATAATCAGCCCCAGCAGCACAGACCAGATCTGCACATCTGTCGGGAAGCCCACAATCATGGTGATAGCCTTTGCCGCACCGACACCCAGCAGCACTCCGATAACGCCCCCAATCAGAGACATCGTTCCGGACTCGATCAGGAATTGCAGCATCACATCTTTGCGACGGGCGCCCAGCGCCTTGCGTACGCCGATCTCCCTCGTTCTCTCAGTTACAGAGACAAGCATGATGTTCATAATCACGATGCCGCCCACGACCAGCGAAATGGACGCGATCCCTACCACCACCGAGGCAAAGGTCGAGCTGATGCTCTTCCAGATGCCGACAAAAGTATCGTTCGTCTCCAGGGAGAAACTGTCCTCCTCCCCAGGCCTGTCGTGGCGCCGCGCGCGCATGATCACGCGCGCTTCGTCTGAAGCATTGGCGAGCGCTCCCGGCAACGTGCCGGCCTTGGCATAGATATCGATCGTCTTGTTTGCGCCATGCGTCTGCATGTATGTTGAAAGCGGAATATCGACGTAGTTGTCTTCGCTGCGGCCCAGGGTCTTTCCCTGGCGCTCGCCAACACCAACTACTGTGTACGGCACCCCGTCTACGCGAATTTCCTTACCTAACGGATCTACGTTCGGCATCAGGTTATCGATGATGTCGTAGCCGATGATCGCTACGTGCGTAGCCTGCTTCTCGTCCATCTCGGTGAGCGAGCGGCCTTCCACGACGTTCAGGTTGGAGATCGTAGGCATCGTCCACGTCCAGCCGCGAAGATCCGTTCCCGTGCTGGATTGCGTACCGTAGACCACCCGCGTCGTGTCCTGGATCGAGGCTCCCGTAATCTCGCACAGCTTGCAGTTGTCCCGGATCGCTTCATAGTCGTCGTTCTTGACGTCTTTGCGTTTCTGGAACTTCAGCCACTCTTCGCCGCTGGTAATCACGGACGGAGTCTTCTTGATGGTGAAGGTGTCGGAGCCGTAGCCGGAAATCTTGGTAGCGACAAACTTGTTCGCGCCATTCACCAGCGTGATGACGGCGATTACCGACGCCACGCCGATTACCACGCCCAGCAGCGTAAGGATCGAGCGCAACTTGCTCGACCACAGGGACTTCAGCGATATCTTGACAGCCTCAAGAAAATTCATGGGTAGCTTACGGAAGTACGTTGGCCCAACATTTAACTTACGAAGACTCGGCGCCACTCAGCCAATACATCTGCTTGAAGGGAATACGCTAACGCGGTGTCAACAGTTCCCCTACGGCTGCTTACAGTCTAGGACGGTATAGCTCTCTAAAAAGACTGAAGTCCTTGAAATGTGACGAAATGTCGGTGGCCCCGCCCTCATTTCCGAGCACGGGGCCACATTTCGCAGGCGGCCTGTAAGCCGAATTCTGTCGAGGACGATCATTCCTCTAGGCGACGCATTACTGCGGCGCTCCAGCAACCTACCCGGAGGTTTCGGCGCCCACCCTTTCAGGTGGCGACCCGCCTGGGCGCGCCGGGCAGGCACGCACTCGCGACAGTGGGTCAAGCCGCGAATTCCCTCCCTATTTGGTCTTGCTCCGTGTGGGGTTTACCATGCCCCCGGCTTTACAGCCGGAGCGGTGCGCTCTTACCGCACCTTTTCACCCTTACCCACCGCTTTTGGCGGCAGGCGGTATCTTTTCTGTGGCACTGGCCGTCTTCCGGCCTTGAAGCCGGAATCCCGGACGTTATCCGGCACACTGCCCTGCGGAGTTCGGACTTTCCTCTCCCGAAGCGCTTTTAACGCCCCGGCAGCGACCGCCCAGCTCGCCTGCAACGCTTATCTTACCCTACCCCAGCCAGATTCCCGTCCCTCAAGACGCGGCCGCCGGCGTGACTGTACTGAGCTGGATCACTTTGCCGGCCTCAGCGCACCCCACGCCTCGGGTTCCACGTCTTCAATTGATTGCGAGAAGGTCCATTCGTTGCCGGCCGGGTCCTGCGCCGTATATTGCCTTTCGCCAAACGCGCAGTCGGCTGGAGGTCGCAGGATCCGCGTGCCAAACTCCCTGGTGTGCTCGAAGTGCGCATTCACATCCTCCGCCCGCACAAAGATGCGCTGTACTGCCTCGCCGTGCTCCGAGGCGAGCTTACCGTTCAGGATTATCGAGCCCTCACCCACCGCCATCTGGGCGTGATGGATCGTGCCATCGGGCTCAGGCGGGGTCCGGAGCCGCTCGCTAAATCCGAACGCCTTGGTGAGCCACGCTATCGCCTCGTTCACATCCCTATAGGCCAATACTGGCACGACTGGACCCGGTGGTGCCGAGCGGTTCGAATGCATTGCCCTACCTCCCGTAACCCGCGCCGATTCTTGGATCTTTGCGCAGGTTATTGGCGAGTTCTATCCCCGCGCTGTCGTCTTAATAGAGTCTTCGAGTGCAAGATCAGCGTCAAAATACATGTGCTGGCGACCCCCTCAAAACCGGCTGCGACCCTGGCGAAACATGCCGCCAGGAGCACCCACCGCTCGTTGCTGCCCCACTGGCTCGTTCACCTGGGAGGCTTCGGGCTGCTCGCCGTCGCGGTCCTTGACTCCTCCCCCATACCTCTTCCACTCCCGGGCAGCACTGACCTGCTCCTGCTTCTTCTGGTCTCCCATCGCGGCAATCCGTTCCTCCTGGCGGCCGTCGCCATCGTGGGGAGTGCCATCGGCGGCTACTTTACCTGGAGCACCGGGAAAAAGGGTGGCGAACCCTTATTGCGCCGCGCCGTGCCTGCCCGCTTCCTTGAGCGCCTCGAGCGCCTGGCAAAGGAGCACTCCGTGCTCTCGGTCTTTACCGCCGCATTGTTGCCGCCGCCCATCCCTCTAACTCCTTTTTTATTGGCTGCCGGAGCCCTGGGAGTCTCGCGGAATCGCTTCCTCGCCGCACTAATCTCGGCGCGCCTTCTCCGCTACGGGCTCATCGCCTGGGCAGCAAAAACCTATGGGCGAATCGTCGTGCAAAGGTGGACGAGAGACCTCGCCGGTTGGTCCACCGCGATTCTTTGGACCTTCATCGTGCTCCTCGCGGGCAGCATTATCTTCGGCATCTGGAGATACCGCCGCCAACGGCGCATGGAAACACAGGCAGTCGCAGCCTGATTTTCCCTCGCACTAGAATCACTTTTCAGGGCTTTTCGTGCAGGGTTGGCAGCTCCAACTGCTCAGAATGATGCTCATCCTGGTCAGGGCAGAAACATGCCCGGCAGCGCGCCTCGTAGATCCCTGCGGCACCCACCATCACCAGTTGCTGGTTGCTGGATAGCCTTTGTGTGTGGATCGCCGGGGCACCGCAGACCATACACACTGCGGAAAGCTTCAGCACCTCGTCCGCCACCGCCATCAAGGCGGGAATGGGCCCAAATGGCTCACCGCTGAACGTCATGTCCAGACCTGCCAGGATGACGCGCTTGCCTTGGCGCACCAATTCGCCTGCCAGCCCCACCAGTCCTTCGTCAAAAAACTGCGCCTCGTCGATGCCGATGACCTCGATGGGCTGCTTCGCGTCCTGATCAAAGAACGCAACCCTCAATGCTTCCACGCTCGGAACAGTAATAGCCTCAAGCGTTTGGGCGCTGTGCGAGGCAATCGCGGTGCGATGGTAGCGCAGGTCCACGTCCGGCTTGAAGCACGCCACCCGCCGCCGCGCGATCTGCGCTCTCTTCAGCCGACGAATCAGTTCCTCTGATTTGCCCGAGAACATCGGCCCGGTGATGACCTCGATGCGGCCCGGGTGCATCTGCGCGTCCCGCTGCGCCGGGCTTGTGTGGTGATCCATAGGGATGAGTCTATTGCCTTTCAGGGTGTTGAAATCCGGGGATCAAGAAACAGCTTGCGACTGCGACGGGACGCCACGGCCCTGCATACGCGCACCAAATGCTTGACTCTATTGACCCCGAACGCCGCGACCGGCATCCTATTCAGTTACATCACCCATGGGCGTCCCTACAGTTGTAAGCGTGGGATGGGTCAAGTGGAAGTTCAAACCGGTAACAGTGAGGACGCGGATGAAGAGTTGGGGACTATACCTAGCAGTGGCCTTTTGCCTGGCATTGAGCTGTGCGGGGGCGCGGGCACAGAGTGGTATCACCGCGCAAAACGGCCGGAGCGTCACCTGCGCGTCGGATGACGGCAAGCGCCATCTTTGCCAGGTTACTACTCAATACGGCGTTAGAATGACGAACCAACGCAGCGGATCACCCTGCATCCAGGGCCAAACCTGGGGATATAACCAGCAGGGCATCTGGGTCGATCGCGGCTGTCGCGCGGACTTCTGGCTTGGCGGCGGTTGGCACGGAGGTGGCGGTGGGGGTGGCTACCCCGGTGGTGGCCAGCAAGTCACCTGCTCCTCTGACAATGGCAAGCGAAACTACTGTAACGCCGACACCCGCGGTGGCGTTCGCATGGTGAATCAGCGCAGCGGCTCACCCTGCATCCAGGGGCAAACCTGGGGTTACGGCCAGAACCAGATCTGGGTGGACCGTGGTTGCCGCGCAGATTTCGTCACGGGCAACGGGGGTGGTGGAGGCGGCGGTGGGAACTGGAACGGCGGCCAGCAGATTACCTGCTCCTCCAACGATGGCAAGCGGAACTACTGCAATGTGGACACCCGTGGCGGCGTGCGCATGGTGAACCAGCGTAGCGGATCGCCTTGCGTTCAGGGTCAGACCTGGGGCTATAACCAGGGTGCCATCTGGGTGGATCGCGGTTGCCGCGCCGATTTCCAGGTCGGCGGCAGGTAAGCAACGCTTCTCATTGCCTACGTATAACGGCCGGATCGCAGAATGTGCGCTCCGGCCGTCCTTTTGCTCGACTGTGTTTGAGGATCAGCGCGCCGCTACTGCTTCCGGAGCACGCTTCCAGCCATAGAGCGGAAATTGCTCCGCCATATCCAGCACCTGGCCCTTGATGCGCGCCAGCGCCTGCGGATCGTTGCGGTGGTTCAGTGCCTCGGTGATCCACTTCCCGATCGTCTTCATCTCGGCTTCCTTCATGCCGCGCGTGGTCAGCGCAGGCGTGCCGATGCGAATGCCGCTCGGCTTCATCGGCGGATTGGTGTCATACGGGATCGCGTTCTTGTTCACCGTGATTCCCGCCTCGCCCAGCGCAAACTCGGCTTCGCTGCCCAGAATGCCCTTCACGAAGACGTCCATCAGGATCAAGTGCGTATCCGTTCCCCCGGAGATCAGGCGATAGCCCTCAGCGGTGAGCGACTCGGCCAGAGCCTTCGCATTCGTAACGATCTGCGAGGCATATTGGCGAAACTCCGGCGCCAGCGCTTCGCGGAAAGCCACAGCCTTGGCGGCGATGATGTGCACCAGCGGACCACCCTGCTGTCCGGGGAAGACGCAGCGGTCAATGTCCTTGGCAAACTGTGCCTGCGACAAGAATCATGCCGGCGCGCGGTCCCCGCAGCGTCTTGTGCGTCGTAGTGGTAACGATGTGAGCGTGCGGAACCGGCGAAGGATGTGCGCCGCCGGCAACCAGCCCGGCAAAGTGCGCCATATCCACCAGGTACAGTGCGCCTACCTTGTCGGCAATCTCGCGCATGCGAGCGAAATCCCACAACCGCGGATAGGCGCTGCCACCACCGATAATCAGCTTGGGCTGCTCGCGCTCAGCAATCTGCTCCAGCTCGTCGTAATCCACCACTTCCGTGTCCTTACGCACGCCATACGACACGACATGGTAGAGCTTGCCGGAAAAATTCAGCTTGTGGCCGTGCGTCAGGTGGCCGCCATGCGCAAGGTCGAGACCAAGGATCTTGTCGCCCGGCTGCAGCACCGCCATGTAGGCTGCCGCGTTTGCCTGCGACCCGGAGTGCGGCTGCACGTTCACATGCTCCGCACCGAAGATCTCCTTGGCACGGTCGCGGGCCAGGTTCTCCACCACGTCGGTGAACTCACATCCGCCGTAATAGCGCTTGCCGGGATAGCCCTCAGCATACTTGTTCGTGAAGACGGATCCGGCCGCCTCGAGCACAGCTTCGCTCACAAAATTCTCTGAGGCGATCATCTCCAGCCCCTCGTGCTGGCGGCGGGTTTCGTTCTCAATGGCGGCGGCGATCGCGGGATCGGCCTGGGCGAGTGGAAGCTGCATGCGGTCAGACATATTTGGATTTTATCGTGATTGGAGCAGATTGGAGCAACGACTCAGAATGTACTTTCACCGCAGCGTTGCGGGGGCGACGCAGATGGATTACCCGGGCTGCCTAGCAATGGGGCGCGAAACCGCATAACCCGGGGCGAATACCTCTGAGGGTCATCGCCCCGGTTTACAGATCGTCACGGCAGCAGCACGAACGCGCTACTCTTCCTCGTTCATCTGCATGCTGAGATAGCGCTCATATCCCAGTTCCTTGATCAGGTGCTCCTGGGCTTCGAGCCAGTCCACATGTTCCTCTTCATCCTTCAGCAACTGCACAAAGAGGTCGCGCGAACCGTTGTCCTTGTTATCCACTGCGATCTGGATCGCTTCGTTGTACATGGCCACGGCTGCGATCTCCAGCGCAAGATCCGCATTAAGCTGGGCCTTGACGGAGGCGCCAATCTTCAGCGCGAGCGGTTCCATGCTGGGCGTTCCATCCAGAAAAAGAATGCGCTCCATCAACTTCTCCGCATGCTTCATCTCATCGATGGACTGCTTCTTGATGTACTTCGAGAGCTTTTCATAGCCCCAGTTCTCACACATTTCAGCGTGAACAAAGTACTGGTTGATAGCGGTAAGCTCCTCGCGGAGCGCATGATTTAGCTGCTCTAGAACTAGCGGATTACCTTTCATGGGAGCCAATTCTACAGAATGCCGAGCCGCATCCCAACAGCAAAAAATTGCAGTCTAGCGCTGCACAAGTTCTGCGAGATCGGCCTTCGCGACAGGTGGGTAGGGATGGGTCGCGAGGCGCTTGAACGCGTTGTACACGAACGAGCCTAGAGCCCATCCATCCATGTACTTATACGGAGTCTCGCCCAGCGTGTAGTGGCCACAAGGGAGTTCCTTGTCGACGAAATCCACGCCGCGGGCGCGGAAGTTCTCCACCACCTGCAGCGAAAACTCGTTCAGGAAGGTAAGGTCGTACTTCCCATGCACAACCAGCACTTTACGCGGCATGGACGCGAATTTGTCCATGTAGTGAATCGGGCTGACCGCCGCCCACAGACGCGACAAGCTCTCCGGCGTGATGACGCCTTCGAATGCTGCCCGGATGTGGCGCGTGCTCTGCCCCGTCCACACCACGTCGCCGAAGGACGTTGATGCGTGATTGAATGCGCAGACCTGGATCCGCGGATCATGAGCCGCAGCGATGAATGCGTAGCAGGAACCGAGCGATGTACCCAGCACGCCGAACTGCTCGTAGCCTTGCTGCTCAAGCCAATCAATCGATGAGCGAATATCGACCACCGCCTGGCGGCAGGCAGAGAGCGTGCGCCCGATGTTCGCGCTGCACGCGTAGTCCGACCGCTCCAACTCCGCCGGACGGCGTATGTCGTGATACGGCTTGCTAAGCCGCAGTGCCGAGATGCCAAACCTGTTGAAGAGCGTGCAGAGCGCATTGTGGCTGAAGGCATCCGCGTTCCATTGCGGCATCACGATAATCGCCTGCTTCGGCTTGCCCGCCATTCTTTTCGGCGCAGCCGGATACCAGCGCGCATTCACCAGGTCGTTCTCAGGATGCGGCGTCCGCTCCGGCGAAGTAAACCTCAGAAACTGCGCCTGCTTCATCTTGCCGGCGCGAGCGCGCTCTTCCAGCCGTGCATCCTGCGCCAGCGTCTCGGGACGCACGTTCGTAGGAAAGAGCTGCGGATAGCGGTCTTCCAGGCGAAAATCCGTCGGCGTGGTGTAGTCGTAATAGTCTTCGCTGTGGCGGATTACCGCCTCGTTCAGGGCTATCATCGCCTGCTCGGCGGCGGCGTCATCCGTAGGCGGCTGGCCGCTCGGACCGTAAACCTGCGCGGTCAGCCCGCGCCGACGAACAAAATCGTCAAGCCACTCAAAACCCCACTCCAGGGGACGGACCACACGGTTCGAATCGCGCGTCGTAAGCGCGGTCTCCCATGCGTACATCCACCGAGCGTAAAGGTTTTTCAGCATCAATACATTTTACCAGCGTCGGCGGTCGCGAGGACTTCTCGGAAATATATTTGCTTGACGCAAGCAAATATATTACCTACCATTCCTGCAATGAAAGACGAATCCACAAAACAATGGTGGGACGAACTCGAACGCCTCGGCCGCGTCCTCGGGCGAATCGGTCCCGACGAGGTTTGCTGCGAAGGCCTGAGCCAGCGCCAATGCGCCATCCTGCGAACGTTGGTGGACAAGGAAGGCGCTCGCATCTCCGACCTCGCCTCCAGCTCCGGAATTACGCCCAGCGCGATGACGCGCATCCTTGAGAAGCTCGAGGCCCGTGGCCTGGTTGAGCGCGTCCGCGGAAAGCATGCGGATGGTCGCGCTGCCACTGTGCGTATCACCGCCGAAGGCAGGCGCACGCGAAAGCAGCTGGATACGCTGATGCGCGAGCGCACCCACACCATCATCGACTCCATCCCCGCAAAGCAGCGCACCGAAGTCCTCCATGCTCTGCAAATACTCAACAACGCAATTGAATCCGCCGGTTGCTGCGCTCTCAACGCGCCTATCGCGAAGCTTGTTCAAGTAGAGGAGACAGAATGAAAGACGAAGCCGTAGTCGTTGCAGTCGAGAAGCATTATGCCGCCGTTGCTCGCGGAGAGAGCTCCCCTTGCGGAGCACCGGTGCATGATGTCGCGCGCGCCATCGGCTATTCCGAGCGCGAGTTAGAGTTGGCAGGAGATGCGAATCTTGGCCTGGGTTGCGGCAATCCGTTGGCCCTGACCGAATTGGCTCCCGGGATGACTGTCGTCGATCTCGGCTCTGGCGCTGGCTTCGACGCATTCCTGGCGTGGAACCGTGTCGGCGAATCCGGTCGCGTCATCGGAGTAGACATGACCGACGACATGCTGGCATTGGCGCGGCAGAATGCAGAAAAGCGTGGGGCGACGAACGTCGAATTCCGCAAAGGCTTCATCGAAGATCTGCCGGTCGAGACCGCCTCAGTGGATTATGTGATCAGCAATTGCGTCATCAATCTGTCGTCGGACAAGCCCGCGGTCTTCCGCGAAATTGCGCGTGTTCTCAAGCCAGGCGGCCGCTTCGCGGTGAGCGACATTGTGCTGCTGAAGGCGCTGCCCGATGCATTGGTGCGCGACATCAGCGCCTACGTCGGCTGCATCTCCGGCGCCAGCCTGCTCACGGAGTACCTCAACACCGCGCTGGCCGCGGGTCTTCGCGACCTGTCGATCCCACGCATCACGCAAGGTCCGGATCTGGTCGCCGTACTTGCGCCGGATGGCTTCAAAGAGGGCAAGACCTCCTGCTGTGGTTCCACCGTCTCGGCAGCCTCGCTCAAGAACCCCGACACGCTGGTGCGCCAGGCCGCGGATGCCCTCGCCTCCATCAAGCTGCACGGCCGAAAGTAAAGGAATGGGCATGAGTAACACCGCGCTGCGCAAGCTGGGATTCTCGATCGCTACCTTACCGCGTCAGCGATGAGCAGCGACGCGAAGTCTTCCGCAAGGTGCGCGATGAAATTCATGCGCGGGTGAAAGAATTCGTCGAGAAGGCCGGATAGCTACTCCGCAAGCTTGCGTGGAACGCGGGGTCCAATGTCGCACAGCACTTCCCACGGAATCGTTCCAATCAGATCGGCGTGCTCGTAGGCGTCCATCGCATGCGATTTGTGCGTGCCCAGCAACACCACCTCGTCGCCAATCTCAACGCCGGGAATATCCGTCACATCCACAACACACTGGTCCATGCATATGCGTCCCGCCACCGGCGCTCTCTGGCCTCGCAGCAGGAAGCTGGCGCGGTTGGAAAGTGCGCGATTCAATCCATCTGCATAGCCCACGGCAAGCAGCGCCAGCCGCGTAGTCCGTTCCGCGCGAAAGGTCGCGTTATAGCTCACTGCTTCGCCCGCCGAAATCACTCGCGTGGAAACGACGCGTGCCTTCCACTCAAGCACCGGCTGCAGGTGAGCCGCGGCTTCATCTGCCACTGTGCCCGGTGGCGCGAAGCGCGGTGCGTATCCGTAGAGCGCCAGCCCGGGACGAAGCATCAATCGCGCACCATGCTTCTTTGCCAGCCCCAGCATCGGCGCCAGATCCTGGCCGCCCAGCAGCGTAGCGGAGCCGCCGGCATGCAGCCACTTGAAGCTGAGCCCCGCCGCGGCGATCGCGTCGAGCGCCGCTGAAAGCCGCGCCATCTGCTCACGGGAGACCACGGAATCCAGGCACTCCGCGGCGCTGAAGTGGGTCATCACGCCTTCCAGCCGTAGCGCTGAGCGCGGATGGAAGCGCGCCAGCAGTTGCGCCAGTCCACTCGCCTCCGTTGGGCTTGCCGCAGATCCGGCCGGCGGCGCTGCGATGCCCTGCCGCGCCATCCCCGTGTCCAGCTCCAGGTGCACTGGCACGGACTGCGGTCCCAGCCCGCGTTCCGCAGCAGCCGCTTCCAGTTCGTCGAGATGGAAATGCTCCCAGACCACGGGAGTGAGATTGTGTTCGAGCGATGGAGCGGCTTCCCCATGCCACAACCCGGAGATGATCAGGATGCGAGGCGATGCACCGCACAGGGCGCGGGCATGTATGCCTTCTTCAACAGAAGTGACGCCCAGCCAGTCGGCGCCAGCGGAAGAAAGCGTCGGCGCACAATGCTCCAGCCCGTGGCCGTATGCATCCGCCTTAACCACCGCAAGCAGGTCAGCAGAATTACCCGCAAGCTGCCGCAGGTAGCGGTAATTTGCAAGCAAACGATAGCGGGAAATTTCAACCCAGGTCGGACGAGTGGACATGATGGAATCTTCATCCTAAATGGAATTCGCGCGCCGTTCTCGCCCATGCAGTCGCTCGCGTTCGCACGACTCCACGGCGTTACGGCCGCCGCCCCTTGACAGTCGATGATCGATTCAGTGAAACTCCGGCTTCCAGAGGGTATTTTCGTCTTGCCCCGCGTGGATAATTGATCTGAGGCCCCTATTGTGAGGATTTCCGGAACTTCCCGTCTGAAAAAGTCTGCGCTCCCGTTCTTCGGATGTGCACTGCTTTTCGTCGCCTCTGGCTGTGGCGACAAGCTCTCCAATCCCGTGCTCAGTGGCTCTCCATCGGAGAACGCAGGCAACTTCAGCAACGTGGTCTTCCTTGGCGACTCGCTGACTGCGGGATTCCAGAACGGCTCGCTGTTGGATACGCAGCAACCGAATGGCTACGCCAGCCTGATCGCGAAGCAAGCGGGATTCTCCATCGAGCTGCCCCTCATAGCGCCTCCGGGAGCACCGCCCGTGCTGCAATTGGAGAGCCTCGGTCCGCCCCCCGTGGTTGTACCCACCACCGGCACTACCACCGGACGAGACAACCTCAAGATTCAGGCGAGTGACGTCGCCGTTCCCGGCCACACTTTATACGACCTCATCAACACCCAGCCGATGCTGGTTCCGGCGCCGGGACAGCAGCAGATCACCTATCTCGTACTGGGCTTCCCGGGCATTCAGCAGGGCGTTCAATACACCCAGTTGCAGTGGGCGCATCAGCTCAATCCCACCACGCTCATCCTCTGGATTGGCAACAATGACGCCCTGGTGGCCGACGAGACCGGCATGCCCTCCAGCATGACTCCGATCAGCGACTTTACCTCGGAATACACCCAGTTGATGAAGGCACTCGTCGCCGACACCCGCGCCAACCTCATCGTCGCGAATATCCCCGACGTTACCGGCGTGGCCTATATGACACCGGGCGCGCTTGTATTGGCCGAATACTCGCAAATCACCGGTATTCCCGCCGCGCAATTAAGCCTTCTGACCGGCGTGCAGCAGACCGACCTGCTGAATCCCGACGGGTTAGCTGAGTTTGGCGCCATTCTTCAAGGCAAACAGCAGGGCCCGGTAAGTGACGCAGGATCACTGACCCTGGCTGAAGCCACCGTCGTGCGCCAGACCGTTCAGGCTTATAACCAGGTGATTGCAGAGCAGGTGGCTGCAGCCGGTGGAACGCTGGTGGATGTCTACTCGGCATCGCTCGCTTTGAAGGCGAATCCGCCCGTAATCAACGGCTACCCGATCAACTTCGGTTTCCTCGGCGGGTTTTACTCTCTTGACGGCATTCACCCCACCAACACTGGCTACGCCATCACCGCGAATGCGTTCATCCAGACCATGGACGCCGCGCTGGGTTTGAAGATTCCGCCGGTAGATGTGGGCGCAATCGCGGCAAATGACCCGCTTTTCCCACCCAATCTGGCCAAGGCTGCGAGTCGTCCAGCGCACATCAGCGCAGATGCCGGAAAAGCGTTGAAATGGATGTTTAAGAGCGCAAAATAACGCATTTTCGTCGCGTTTTTGCACCATTACGGGACCCTGAAAGGGGTCCTGTATTCCTTGATTTTCAGCCCTTCCCGGCAGCGGTTTTTCGACAGAATTCGCGTAATTAAGTGTCGTTTAGGGCTCTTCTTGCGCGCCGAATGCCCTGTTTTGGCCGCCGCCCAGATACAATGGTAGTTCGGGCACAATCTGCCGGGGGGCCAGCCGTGTGGCGAGCCTCGTTTATAAAGACTTGAGGTCCAGCGATGGACGATGGGGTGCGGATGGGAATGGTAGTTGCAATAAAGCAGTGGGTTCATACGGTGAAGCGGGGTCGGTCGGTGGCTGGGCTTGTCGCCCTGGCGGCGCTCGTGGCCGCACTAGGAACGCAGGTGCCGCAGCTGCAGGCACAGGCCAGCGAAAGCAATGCTGCGAAGGCACTTCCTACCGCAACACAGCTCTCCGTCGCCGCCGAAGAAGGTGATACCCGGACCAGCGCCACATTCACCGCCCACGTAACAGCGCCGGAAAGTCCGGCTATTCCTGCAGGTAGCGTCAGCTTCCGGATGGGCGCGACGACCCTCGGCTCGGCAGTGCTGGACGAAAACGGCTTTGCAACCTATCGCGTGGAAGCCTTCCCGCAGGGCACGCAACAGGTGACAGCGGTCTACGACGGTACTCCCAGTTTTGCCACCTCCACTTCCCCCGCAAGGCCGCTCGATTCCACCACGACGACTGTGCCCGACTACACCCTGACCGCCGATAAGACTTCGGTCACGCTCAAGGCCGGTCAATACGCGTCGATTGCCCTTACGCTGACGCCCGAGAATGGCTTCAACCAGCTTGTTAACTTCTCCTGCTCGGGATTGCCGCTGGCAAGCACCTGTGTCTTCACGCCGAACATCGTTACGCCGGATGGCAAGAACACACCGCTGGGCGCGACTCTGAATATTCAGACCACAGCGATTACAGGGGGCACGGCGAAGATCGGTCCAGCACCCATGGCTCCGATCGGAAAGCATCCTCTCTATGCCATCGTGCTGCCTGGGATACTGGCACTCGCCGGTCTGGGCGCGACGCGCAAGCGGCTGCCCGGGCTGAAGATGCTCTCAATCGCCCTATTGGCAGTCAGTGGATTGGGCCTCGTAGCCTGCTCCGCAAATTACGACTACTACCACCACCCGCCCACTGTAAACAAAGGAACACCCTCCGGCCTGAGCACGGTTGTAGTCTATGCGACTTCCAGCACGGGCAGCGTTGCCGTCGTTCACACCGTCAATGTGGCGCTGACAGTTACGAACTAGGGCAGGCAGATCGAGAACTACAAAGGGCACGGCCTAGGCTGTGCCCTTTCGTCTTGCAGACTGGCATACGATTCGTCAAAGGCTCTCAGCTAGTGTCTCTGCGATCACGCGACGCGCTTGTGTGCGGACCTCAGGATCATCACCAAACCCGGGCAGCCAGCGAACCTCTGGCTCGCGGCGAAACCATGTGAGCTGGCGCTTGGCGTAGTTGCGGTGGCCCTGCTGCGCTGACTTCACAGCCTCGGCCAAGGTCATCGAGCCACCCAGCACCGCCCGAGCCTGCTTGTAGCCCAGCGAATCCAGTGAGCGGCAGTCAGGCCCGTATTTCGCAACCAGCTGTTCGGTCTCGGCAATCAGGCCTTCGCGAAACATCGCGTCCGCCCGCTGGTTGATGCGCCGATACAGCGCCTGGCGTTCGGGCTCGAGGCCAATCCGCAGAATGCGGTATCCGGCGAGCGGATCGCGGCCCGCCTCCCACGCAATGGACATCGGCTTGCCCGCGGTCAGCGAGACCTCAATGGCGCGGATCAGCTTGGGCGTGTCGTTGGGATGAATCAGTGCGGCTGAGGCAGGATCCAGGCGGCGGAGGATGCGATGCAGCGACGATTCGCCGTGACGCTCCATGGCTTGGCGCAGCCGATCGCGGACAGCCTCAGAGCGAGCGGGACCAGCAAAGAGCCCGTCCACCAGTGCACGCAGGTACAGCCCCGTGCCCCCGGTGACGATGGGCACACGCCCGCGCTCCACGATGCTTGCCAGCGCCTCTCGGGCCCCACGGCTGTAGTCTCCCGCGGTGTAGGGCTGCGGAGGATCGACCACATCGAGCATGTGATGCGTTATGCGATCCCGTTCCACAGCGGTGGGTTTGGCTGTGCCGATCTCAAGCTCGCGATAGACTGCCACCGAATCGCAGCTGACAATCTCTCCGTTGAGCTCTTCCGCAAGTTCGAGCGAGAGCGCAGTTTTGCCGCTGGCAGTTGGACCAAGCAGAATAATCAGCAGGGGCAGATCGCCTGATTCGCTCACCAGATTCGCCACCAGCCCACGGGAAAAACCGCCGCCACCCCGGCGCGCCACAGGCTGAAGATGAGAATGAGAGCGGCAATGATGCCAAGACCTGCTGCCTGCCGGCGTCGATGAGCGATAGCCCTCGCGTTCGATGCAATTGCCGGATCTTTTCCTGGCGGGGGCGCGGGCATGGCCTTCTACCCTCCCCGGGGGATGTTGTAGAAAAAGGCGAAGCGCAATTCCAGATATGGGCCTTTGAATTCCTTGGGCAGGATTGGATAATTCGCGCCGGTGATGGCTCCCCATGCGGCACGATCCAGCGAGACGTCGCCGGAAGGGCCGATCAGCTTCATGTTCTTTACGCTGCCATCCGGCGCAATGATGAACTGGATGTAGACCTTGCCCTGCTTCGAAATCGGGGGACGCACTGCCTCAGGAATCAGCGGATCCCAGGCGCGGTAGGTCTCGCGGATGACACGCTGCATGTAAGGGGCGAAATCGACGCCGAGCGTGTCGCTCAGAATGGTCGCGCCACCCTGGATTGGCGAGGAGCCCTTCCCTTGGCTTCCCTGCCCATAATCGCCCTCCTCGCCGGAGCCCGGACGAGCGCCCCGTGCAGCCTGACGCATGGCCTCTCCCGGCGACATTGCGCCGGAGTTGAGGCTGGGGGTGCTGGGAGCCACGTGAGGTGCTTCAATGGCCGATTGCGGATTGGGAGTCAACGGCTGGCTCGGCTTTGGCAGATCCGGCATCGGTGCTGCCGCCTGTTGCTGCGGGGGCGCCGGAGCCTCGGTTTCACGGGCTTTGCGCGCCGCCTCAAGTGCTTCGAGTCGTCTTCTTGTCCAGGCGAGGCTGCTTCGATTCCGCCATCCGATTCTTATCGGAAAGAGACTCGGGGGTCTTCGGCTTAACCGCTTTTAGCGCGTCGGGAGGCAGATCGAGGTACGTCAGATCCTTGCGGTTCTTCAACGCATCCGCGGGATTGATGACATGCGGCTGATGCCAAAGGTAATGCGGCCCATAGAACAGGAACCATGCGAGGCACATGTAAACAATGATCGAGATCCAGATGGATTCACGCAGGCGCGCTTTCGCGCGCTCGTCTTCGTACTCTTCGATAAGGGAAAAAAGCTCGTGCGGCTCTAGCTCAGAGTACCGGCGCTTCCCTTTCGGAGGTCGCTCGGGTGGCCGTTCGCTGGTTGCGAGCGTTTCGGTGATAGGCATTTACTGAGAAAAAACGCACCAGTCTGTCGATTAGTTGCTCGTCACGCCAGAACTCACGGAGTCTATCTCTATTCTCTCATTCTTTTTCCACCGTGGTCCGGGCCATTTTCTCGCATTCGGGGAATTCAACTCCCTAAACCCTTACAATCAAAACATGATTCGCGCTGCAGTTCTGACCGTCAGCGACTCCTGCTTCAGCGGGGTGCGTAAGGACGCGTCTGGACCGGCGGTGGTGGGATTGCTGGCGTCGCGCGGCTTTGAGGTCGTCAGCCACGATGTCGTTCAGGATGAACAACCTGCGATCGAGGCGTGGTTGCGGAATGCCTGTGGCAAAGCCCCCCTGGTGGTAACGACGGGCGGCACCGGCCTGGCTGCACGCGACGTAACGCCGGAGGCTACCCGCGCCGTCTGCGAAAGGCTGGTGGAGGGGTTGGCCGAGCTGATGCGCGCCGAGGGACTGAAGCAAACGCGTTATGCGCCGCTGAGCCGGGGTGTCTGCGGCACACTGGGCACGTCGCTGATCCTGAATCTGCCCGGCAGCCCGCAAGGCGCTCTCGATTCGCTGGAAGCGGTGTTGCCGATTCTTCCCCATGCACTGGCGCTGCTCTCTGGAGCGCCCGTGCAACACGATACGGCAGACATCAATGCACCCCGCGGGGAACGAAAAGGAATCTGAAAGACCGTGAAACACTCCATTGGCAGCCTGCTGCTGAAGTACAAGCTCTACATGCTGGCGGCGCTGAAGCCGCTGGGAATCTGGGGTCTGGGCGCAATCGCGATCCTCGACTCGGCATCGATTCCGGTGCCCATGGACGTTGTGATCCCGGGCTACATCTGGGCGGATAAACCGCACGCCTACCTCTACGCCGTTCTGGCCGCGGCTGGTTCCGCCATCGGAGGACTGGTGCCCTTCCTGCTGGGACGGGCCGGTGGTGAGCTTTTCCTGCTGAAGCGGGTAGACCGGCAAA
This sequence comes from uncultured Acidobacteriaceae bacterium, assembly GCA_963849505.1. GTDB lineage: Bacteria > Acidobacteriota > Terriglobia > Terriglobales > Acidobacteriaceae > JANXZS01. The sequence goes on from CAWKHY010000009.1 coordinate 897,215, forward strand.
GGTATGAGCAGATCCGCGACCGCTTTGAACGGCAGGAATTCCTGGCCATGCTGATTCCTTCGATGCTGCCTCCGCCCACGCCTTGGAAAGCCTTCGTCTTCGGAGCGGGAGTCTTCGAGATGAAGGTGCTCAACTTCATGGCGGCAGTCTTTTTTGGCCGGCTCATCCACTACCTGCTGCTCGCGTGGATCACCGTCCGCTACGGGCCGGAGATGGTCCACGTGGTTGGAGAGGTTATACGAAAGCACGCCGGTGGATTTCTCATTGGCTTGAGTGTTCTGGCCGCGGTCGCGATCATCTACTTCGTGCGCAAGGCGATGTCGAAGCGCAAGGCCAACTGATCTGGAAGCGGAAGACGCCGGGAACGGGCCTGCATAACATCCGATAGCGCACAGAAAACGAAGGGGCAAGCCGTGTGGCTTGCCCCTTTTGATTGCCAGAAGCGCTTAGGCTGCGGCTTTGTGCTCTGTCTCGGAGAAGCGGCGAAGCAGGGCGGGAAGTCCGAAAGCTACTCCCAGAACGAGGCCGGTGGAGAGCAGATCGTTGCGATAGAAGGGCAGGGCGGCCGCGAAGCAGGCAGTCAACCCAGCGATGTTATGGGGGTACATGCCGGCGTTCGCCCACACCGAGAAGTTGCTGATGGCGAAGAACGAGGTGGCCGAAAGCACGGTGGCCGCACCAACACGTCCGACGCTGACCTTGTCGCGGAGCAGGAGGCTGCCCAGCACAATCGCCGCCACATACCACACCCACGTCAGCAGGTAACCCTGCACCTGGAATGCGTAGTTATAGACGAAGACTGTCAGGTAGTAATCCGTCATCATGAGCAACGCGACCGGCACGACCGACTCGCGCAACGGACGACGGGCTCCGAAGTACACGAGAGAGCCGCCTACCGCGGTGAAATTCAGCCAGGAGTGCGGCAGTATGCGACTGGCAAGGGCCAGCACGATCAGCAAGAATGACGACATCAACACCTCATCGGAATCGGTATAGGGGAATGCGGAAATGGCCCGCTGCCGCTTGGGTTCCAGACTTCATTCTGCGGAGCGCGGGCCCTGCGGTCAAGGCTAAAGTTTTTGCAACGCTTCAATAGACTTTGATGTGGTGGATGGATCCGCCACGCGGGTCCTACTTCTGCTCCTGGCCATTCATGAGCATGGCATCGATGTTCCGCTCTGGACCAACGACCACCCAGCCCGAAAGCGGGGCCCGGTTCGCGTCCAGAAACATGGTTGAGTAGGCAAATCGAAGGTCGCGGAACTGGACCGTCGTATCCTGCGGCGCGATGCCGTCCAGCCCGGGGGGGATCTCGTTGCCCTTATCCTCGCACGAGGGGAAATTGTGACCAATCCAGGTAGACATGGCCGAGCCAGGAGCGCTTTGCCGCCAGCGTTGCCATGGTTACGGGGGGCTTGTAAAAGACGACGTCGTTGGCTCGTGCCTCCCCTGTGCGGGTATTCACCATGCCGCTCTGAAAGAAATCCGGCGTCTCCACAATGGCAAACCATTTGTAGGGATTGACGGGATAAGGCTCGGCCGCGGCCTTGAGAATCCTGGCGTCGGTAAAGTTGCTGTTGCGCACCAGGCTCAAGGCGCGCTCGTGTTCGGCGTTGCGCACGATCCACACCAGCACGACGGCGAGCAGCGCAAAGATAGCCCAGCCCCGTCCGCGAAATGGCTTACGGCGCACGCCGATCTCTCGGTCTGTAATCCCGAGCAGCGCAGGAACCACCAGCGCCAGCAGCAGTACGCAGAAGATAACCGGCTCAAAGATGAAGACGATGTCCCAGGAGTACCACCGGGGGTTGAACGGGAAGAAGGGGCGCAGGCCGTAATTGTTGGTGAAGTCCAGCAGCAGGTGGCTGAGCGCTGCCAGCAGTGCGAAGGCGTAGAGAAAGCCCCAGCGAACGGGCTGCTCGGGTTTCTTTTTTCGGCGGCGGTGGTAGAGCCAGATGACGGCGACCACGACCAGCGCTACAAAGGGCGCGCCCAAAAACGTATGCGTGATGCCACGGTGATGCTGGAAGTTCGCCACCGGGCCGCGGAAGCCCCAGAGGATATCCAGGTCGGGAGCCTCGGCCGCCAGTGTCATGGCCAGGGTTGCATACGCAGTCTTGCGGTTCAGACCGGCGCGGGACAGGCATGCGCCGGTCATGAAGTGGGTGACAGGTTCCATGGGGATTCAATTCCTCTTGAGCTCGTCTCAAACATTCTAAAGGGGTGAGCCCTTTCACCGCGCCGTAGATTCGCCGCGAGTATACTGGAGCGTTTTCCGGGGAGACCCAAAAATGAGGCGTGCTCTCGCCATCTTCTCTCTCGCCCTTATCATCACCGCCGGCCTGCATGCAGCGGCTGCAACTCGCGAACAGGTAGCGCAGGAAGCAGCCCAGCAATGGCTAAGCCTGGTCGATGCCGGGAACTATGCTGAGAGCTGGCAGAACGCATCCTCTGCATTCAAACATGCCATAAGCCAACAGCAGTGGCAGGACGCCCTCACGATCGTCCGTCGCCCGCTGGGCAAATTGGAAAAACGCGAATTGAAGAGCGCCGAATACAAGACCAGCCTCTCGGGAGCCCCCGACGGCGAATATGTCGTCCTGATCTTCAACACTGTCTTTGAAAACAAGAAAGCCGCTGTTGAGACGGTGACCATGACGCCTGAGAAAAACGGCGAGTGGAGATCCATCGGTTATTTCATCCGCTAGCGCCTTGGTAGAGCAGAGTTTTCCAACGTTTTCTATAATCCATTCGAATGAAGGCCGCCGACCGAATCGAAGAACTGCGTGAACAAATCCGCCACCACGAGTACCTCTATTACGGGCAGGACGCGCCCGAAATTTCCGATGCTGCCTTCGACGCGCTCACGCGCGAACTGAAGGAGCTGGAAGCGAAGCATCCCGAACTGGTCACCTCCGACTCGCCCACTCAGCGTGTCGGCGGCAAGCCGAAAGAGGGCTTTGCCAAGGTGGCGCACTCGCGCCCCATGTTGTCGCTCGACAACGTAAACAGCGAAGAGGAGCTGCGCGATTGGGACCGGCGCGTGCACGAGCTTGCCAAGGGCGACAGCGCGAAGATTCGCTACACCACCGAGCTCAAGCTCGACGGCCTTTCGCTGGCGCTGCACTATGAGCCGGGAGCCGGTGGAGCTTCGCACCTCGTTCGCGCGGTAACGCGCGGCGACGGCAGCATTGGCGAAGACGTGACCAACAACGTGCGGACGATCCGCTCCGTGCCGCTCTCCATCTCTGCGAAGAAGCTTGAAGCCGCCGAGTTGCCCGCGACGTTCGAGGTGCGCGGCGAAGTGGTGATGCCCATCTCCGCATTTCTGCGCATGAACGAGGAGCAGGAAGCGCAGGGTCTGAAGCCGAAGGCCAATCCGCGCAACGCTGCCGCCGGAACCATCCGCACGCTGGAGCCGAACATCGTGGCGCAACGCCGCCTCGATTTCTATGCCTACTTCGTCTTCGTAAATGGCGAAACATTTTTCCCCACCCAGGTGAAGACACTTGACGGCCTGTCGACTGCGGGATTTCGCGTGAATCCGCATCGCGACGCGCTCGCGTCGATTGAGGAGCTGATCGCGTTCATTCACAAGGCCGAGAAGCAGCGCGCCGATCTCGGCTACGAGATCGATGGAGTGGTCATCAAGGTCGACTCCACCGCGCAGCAGCAGCGCCTTGGATTTACTGGCCGCGCACCGCGATGGGCTGTCGCCTACAAGTTCACTGCGCGCTCGGCGATCACACGCGTAGATGACATTCGCGTGCAGGTGGGACGCACGGGCAAGCTGACGCCGGTGGCGGTTCTGTCGCCCGTATCGATTGGCGGAACAACGGTAAGCCGCGCCACACTGCACAATGCCGACGAGATTGCGCGGCTTGGCCTCCGCATTGGCGACAGTGTGCTGGTGGAGCGCGGCGGCGACGTGATTCCCAAGGTCGTCGAAGTGGTGCCCGATCCTGCAGAGAAAGAAAATCCCCGCGAGCGCCGCGAATTCCATTTCCCCGCGAAGTGCCCCGTGTGCGGCAGCGAAGTGGTGCGCGCCGAGGGCGAAGCCGACTATCGCTGCGTCAACGTGGATTGCCCGGCACGTCTGAGCGAAAGCCTGCTGCACTTCTCCGCCCGCAACGTGATGAACATCGAGGGCCTGGGCGAAGCAGTGGTCACGCAGTTGATGGAACGCAAGCTTGTGTCGAGCGTCGCCGATCTGTATGCGCTCGACGAGGCCACGCTGTTGTCCCTCGAGACGCGATCGGCCGAAGTCGGCGCAGAATCTGCTCGACGAAATTGCGCGTTCGAAGAAGGCACCGCTCGACCGCGTGCTCTTTGGACTTGGGGATGCGCTTTGTCGGCGAGCGCACTGCGCAGTTGCTGGCCGAGGAATTCGGCTCCATGGATGCACTGATGAATGCGTCCCTTGAAGAACTCGAACGCGTGAATGAGGTAGGGCCGCGAGTCTCGCAGGCCATCCGCGAATTCTTCGACGAGCCACGCAACCGCGACCTGGTGGAGCGTTTGCGCGCAGCAGGACTCACCTTCACCGCAGAAAAGAAGAAACGCTCCACGCAACTCGAAGGCCTGACCTTCGTGCTGACGGGCACGCTGCCGAACTTATCTCGCGAAGATGCGAAGGCAAAGATTGAAGCCGCAGGCGGCAAAGTCTCCGGATCCGTCAGCAAGAAAACAAACTACGTTGTCGCCGGAGAAGAAGCCGGTTCGAAGCTGGATAAAGCGCAGAGTCTCAGCGTGCCGATCCTGGATGAAGATGGATTGCTGAAGTTGTTGGGATGAGGCCTGACTCCTCAGAAATGCGGAAAGGTCACGTGGGGCAAGCGAAATTAATGATCGCTCTTTTAAATCCGGTGCAACGCAAGTTCCGATGGTGGGCACTCCCGCCTGCTCATCCTCGGGTGCTGTGTAGCGGCTACTAAAATATTTAGGCGCGGCCGCTACTCATAGCGCTCTTTGACGGTCTACCATCGCACAGCTGGAAAGAGTACGTTCCGCTGGTCGCTCGGGGCTTATTTCGCACTTCTGGATCAGTTTCTTGGACATTGTCTGCGGCGTCAACGGCTGATAACTTCACCATATTCTGCGTCCGCGATGGATCTTGGAACAAAAACGATGCGAAGTGGCTGCGACACTCGTTTCGCCTGATCGCGGCACTGTTGATTACATGCACTAGGATACTTGCTAGCCGGCATTTGCAGTTGCTTACCATCCACTACAACAAAATCTGTTTCCACAACTAGCTTCTCGCATGGCCCTCGAGCTCGATTCGTAGCTGACTGCTTATTGACTGACCGCTCCTTCTCACTAAATATCCGGCTCACTCTCGTGCGCGAGATTTTCAAATCTCGTGTAGTCCGACAGGAAGGCGAGATGCACGGAGCCCGTGGGGCCGTTGCGCTGTTTCGCGATGATGATCTCGGCCTTGCCCTTGCTGTCCGGATCCTCTTCGCCGTTCTCGTCCTTGTTGTAGTAGCTTTCGCGGTGGATGAACGCGACCACGTCGGCATCCTGCTCGATCGATCCTGATTCGCGCAGATCGGAGAGCATCGGCTTCTTGTTGCCCTCGCGTTTTTCCGATGCACGGCTAAGCTGCGAAAGCGCAATCACCGGAACCTTCAGTTCCTTCGCCAGCGCCTTCAGGCCGCGCGAAATGGCCGACACTTCCTGCACGCGATTCTCATAGCGCTTGCCGCCGGAGCCGATCGCGGTGGCCGACATCAGCTGCAGGTAATCCACCACGATGAGGTCGAGGTTGCCCTGGATCTGCCGCAGGCGGCGGGCCTTGGCGCGCATTTCCGTGAGCGAGATGCCCGGCGTGTCGTCGATGAAAATCTTTGACTCCACCAGCTCGGCCAGCGCATGCGTCAGCTTCTCGCGCGCGTTGCCGGCCAGGTAGCCCATCTGGATGTGCCGCGTATTCACCAGCGCCTGCGAAGCGAGCATGCGGCGCAGCAGCGACTCCTTCGACATTTCCAGCGAGAAGACGGCGACCACCTTGCCGCCCTTCACCGCGCAGTTCTCCGCGATGTTGATGGCCCATGCCGTCTTGCCCATGCTGGGGCGCGCGGCGATGATGATCAGCTCGGACTTCTGCAGACCGCTGGTCATGCGGTCGAAGTCCTTGTAGTGCGTCTCCAGTCCGGTGATCTCGCGGCCTTGCTTGTACAGTTCATCAATCGTGCCGAAGGAGTCGTTGACGATCTCAGGAATGCCCGCGAAGCCGCTGGTGATGCCGCGCTCGGTCACCTCCATCAGGTCTGACTCGGCGGCGTTGAGCACTTCGAGAGCCTCTTCGCTCTGGTCCGCAGCACGCGCGATCGCAGTTGAGCAGATGCCCATCAACTGCCGCAGCAGCGACTTGTCCTTGACGATGCGAACGTATTCCTCAATCGAGATGCGGCGCGGCAGGCCCTCTGTGAGCGACGCGAGGTAGGCGACGCCGCCGATGGCCTCCACTTCCTTGCGCTTGGCCAGCTCGTCTGAGAGGGTGACGATATCGACCGCGCGCCCCGCGTCGATCAGCTCCGCCATGCGCGCGTAGATTCGCCGGTGCGAATCCAGCGAAAAGTCTTCCGCGCGAATCTTTTCCGCCGCCTCGTTGAAGGCGAGATTATCGAGCAGGATGGCGCCGAGTATGGACTTCTCCGCGTCGAGATTTGCCGGGAGACCGTGTTCGAGGGTGAAGTCGGTAGTTGCCATGCGTGCGATGCCTCAGGGATGAAGTGTACGGTGACATGGCCTTGTTCATATCAATCAAGTCGGTGGAAATGGTGGAAATCGTGGCGGCTGATATCATAAACATGTGTCATTCAGGCTCATGAAATCTCAACTTCTTGCCCCCGTTCTCGCAATTCTTGGCGTTAGTTTCGCTTCCCCCGCAATCGGCCAGCAGGCGGCCGCACCCGCCGCACCCGCGACGTCACAGGCGCCGGAAGTGACGCAGATGCAGCACATGGAAGACTTGTGGGACGATGCCCTGGCGAAGCGCGACCAGTACGGGCTGGAGCTGGTGCTCGCCCCCCAGTTCATTGACATCGCCTCCAACGGCGACGTGACCACGCGCAACCAGCAGATCGCGCGCCTCTTCCTGAAGGAAATCGGCAGCCCTGCGCAGTTGAAGCAGAAGGTGGTGACGGTGAGGATGTTTGGCGACCTCGCGATTGTGAACGGCACCTACACCATGCAGAAGCACGACAACGGAGCATTGGTGGAGGAGCGCGGCGTCTTCTCCCATGTCTTCCAGCGGGTGCGCACCGCGTGGCAGTGCGTGAACTCGCAGCGCACCGTCGTTGTGGAAGAGAACCTGACCAAGTCCAAGAAGAAGAACAACAACCCCAGCCCGGCCGAGCTGCCCATGCATGTTCCGCTGGTATACAAGGGCGCCGATCCGGCACCACCAGCTACCGCGCCTCCGGCTGCCCAGCCTAAGCCCTGAGCAGCGAACCGGCTATCCACGATGGACGAGCAGCTAAGCCTTGGCGGCCTGCTCCTTGCCCTGAATCTGGATGTAGACGTGGATCAGCGTGACTGCGGCGGGCGTAACGCCGGGAATGCGGCTGGCCTGCCCGATTGTTTGCGGTCGCACCCGGGCCAGCTTCTCCTGCATCTCGCGCGAGAGTCCGCTCACGGCAGAGTAATCGAACCACGCCGGAATCACGTTCTCCTCGGCACGCTTCAGCTTCTCAATCGACTTGCGCTGCTGGTCGAGATAGCCCGCGTACTTGATCTCCGTCTCCACTGACTTGAGTTCGTTGCGAACACTCGCCGCCAAGCGGGCGCCCGGCTCATGGCGCAGCAGCGGAGTCAGCACTTCACCATCGGGCGTCGCGGCCTGCTCCTCGCACAGCAGAGGGAAGAGGATGTCGATGGTGACCTCGGGCCGCTTGAGCAGCTGCGCATAGGTCTGCCCGGCAATTGCGCCCAGCGTTGCCGCAAGCTCCGGCAGCACCTCGCCGAAGCGTTCCGGGCTTACCTTGCGGGTGGAGAGCAGCTTCTCCAGTGCGACGGCGCGGGCCTGCTTTTGCTCGTACTCCTGCCACGCAGCATCGGGGATCAGGCCCAGCCGACGACCGTGCGGAGTCAGCCTGCGGTCGGCGTTATCGATGCGCAGGTGCAGGCGAAACTCCGCCCGCGAGGTGAACATGCGATACGGCTCATTTGTGCCTTTGCTGATGAGATCGTCGATCAGGATGCCGGTGTACGCTTCAGTACGATTCAGCGTGAAGGGCTCCTGCCCGCGCACCCACAGCGCCGCGTTGATGCCCGCCATGATGCCCTGGCAGGCCGCCTCTTCATAGCCCGAGGTGCCGTTGATCTGCCCGGCAAGATACAGCGCCGCAATGCTCTTCACCGCCAGCGAACGATCCAGTTCCGTCGGGTCAATCGCGTCGTACTCGATCGCGTATCCGGGGCGCAGCATATCCGCATTTTCGAGGCCCGGAATCGAGCGCACAATCTCGTACTGCACCTCCATCGGCAGCGAGGTGGACATGCCGTTGACGTAGATCTCGTGCGTATCGAGCCCCTCGGGCTCAAGGAAGAACTGATGCTGTTCCTTGTCAGGAAACTTGACGACCTTGTCTTCGATCGACGGACAGTAGCGCGGACCCACACCCTGAATCTGCCCGGTGTACATCGGCGAGCGCGAAACATTTTCGCGGATAAGCCGCAGCGTCTCCGGCGTAGTGAAGGCGATGTGACAGGAGATCTGCCGCTGCTTGATCTCCTTGGTGCGAAAGCTGAACGGTGTCGGATCGACATCGCCGGGCTGCTCAGTCGAAGCGGCTCCAGTCGATCGTGCGGCCATCCAGGCGCGGCGGAGTTCCGGTCTTCAGCCGGCAGCCACGCAGCCCCAACTGCTTCAGCGACTCGCCCAGCAGAATGGATGCCGGCTCGCCGCTGCGGCCTGCCGTGTACTGCTGCTCGCCGCAGTGGATCAGTCCGTTCAAAAATGTTCCCGTCGTGATGATCACGGCGTCAGCCAGCAGCGATGCGGCCATCGCGCAGCTTCAATCCACGAACGCGCCGCGGCACGACCGTCCTCATCCATCACCAGCTCAGTGACCTCGGCCTGCTTGATGGAGAGATTGGGTTGCGCTTCCAGCACGCTGCCGCATCTCGTTGCGATATTGCTGCTTGTCGCACTGCGCGCGCGGCGACCACACCGCCGGACCGCGCGAGGTATTCAGCAGCCGGAACTGGATGCCCACCGCGTCAGCCACTTCGCCCATGATGCCGCCGAGCGCATCCACTTCACGCACCAGGTGGCCCTTGGCAATTCCGCCAATCGCTGGGTTGCAGGACATCTGCGCGATCAGGTCGAGGTTCAACGTGATGAGCGCTGTCCGCAGGCCCATGCGCGCAGCCGCCACAGCCGCCTCGCAGCCTGCGTGCCCCGCCCCTACTACCGCTACTTCGTATTGTTCTGTAAATGCCATCGACTGTTTGATTCTAGTAGAACGGTCAACGCTTCTGGAGCTTGCGCCGCTTTCAGTGATTATCTTTCGCCAAACGATCAGCGCGGCAGCCGAAGCTGCCGCGCTGGGTTTTGATACGAGTTTGCAGTTAGAAGAACAGCTTGGCAGTGAATTGCAGCTGCCGAGCGCCAAAGAGAATTCCGCTGGTGGAAGTTGTTGATCCGAATGGAGAAGAGCTGCTCACGAACGGAGCGACGCAGCCCGTGAATCCGTCTCCCCCGGCGGCAGCCGTTGGGCACGCCACGCCGCTGCCCGGAAGCTTTGCACCCGGAGCAACGTACGAAAATGCCGTGGTAGCCACGCTGAGTACGTTGGTGTGGTTCATAACGTTGAACGCTTCCGCAAAGATCTGGAAGTGAATATTCTCGTGGATCGGGAAGTCACGAGTAAGGCGCACATCTGCGTTTTGCAGTCCAGGTCCAACGTAGCTGTTGCGCTGGATCTGCGGAGCTCTACCCGCCGTCGCCAGGCCGGAACTGGAACTCATCACGCCTCCGGTCAGACCGCCTTCCAAAGCGCCGCTCAGCTTGTAGCCCGTTTGCGGATAGCCGGTCATCTGCCCAGTGATGGGGAAGCCGGTCGCGTTAGTAAAGATTCCTGAGAAAGTCCAACCATTGGCAATATATTTTGCCGGCTTGTTGCTCAGGTTCTGGAAGAATTGCGGTTCCCATACCAGCGAGCCCACAAAGCGTCCACGCTGATCGAGGTCAGAACGTCCACGTTCCGCGTTGATGTTGTACGGATCCACCGGGAAGTCAGAACCGAAGAATGTGCCGAAAGCTCCCGCCACCTGGCCCGAATCAATCGCCTTGGACCATGTGTAGTTCAACAGCATCTGGAAGCCATGATCAAAGGGCCGCTTCAACGTCACTGCCATGGCGTTATACCAGGAGTTCACGACGCTGAATCCAGTGTTGATCGATCCATTCGTCGGATCCTTGCGGGTGGTATAGAAGGGCACGTTGATCAGGCTGGTTTGCGTGCCGGCCGAATTGTAGATGCCGTAGTTGCGCGTGGTAGTAGCTGGTGCAATGTTGGCGTCGATAAAGATCGGCAGCCGCTGAGCACGTGTTCCCACATAGCCGAGATTGAGCGTCAGCTTGCCGGGAAGTTCCTGTTCAACGCCCAGCTCATACTCGTGCGCGATCGGCGGCACGAAGCTTGGATCGAGTCCGTGGAAGCTGGTAACGAGCGCCGATCCACCGGGTGTGACCTCCGGAGTAGCTGCGCCATCAAACGGCGCTGCGAGTGCCGGTCCTGGAGGGGTGAAGAGCAGGTTCGGGAAGGAAGGCGCGCCCGCCGCAGTGGGAGAATTGAAGCTGTAGCTTGTCTGGTAGACACCGTTCTCAACACGCATGGCGTAATAGGTGCTGCCCTGCGTCAGAGCGCCAAAGATTCCGTAGCCGGCACGAACCACCGTACCGGGCTGGGGAGTCCATGCAAGTCCCAGGCGAGGCAATACCCGGTCCTTCACAGTCTTCAACTGCTGGGTGTAATACGCCGCGAGCTCAGAACTCTTGTTAGGCTGCGGAGGCTGAGGCGTCAACTGCAGATCGTAACGAACCCCAAGGTTGAGGGTAAGGGTGGGCATCACCTTCCAGGTATCTTCCACAAACCCGTCGAATACCTTCATCCAGAAATCGTCTTTGCCGACCTTGGTGATGGGATCGTAAACCTGCGTGAAGCTGGTGTAGTGGCGACCAGCCAGGGGATCCGAGCTGCCACCCGAGCCGTACACGTCCACGGCCCAGTTTCGGAAGTTAGCCAATGCTGTGGTGCCGCTGTAGTTATAAATGCCGCCACCTTGGAAGAGATTGATCATCACTTCATGGATGAGGTTCACATCGCCGCCCGCCTTCAACGTGTGCCGGCCACGGGTGGTGGACCAGATGTCGGTGAACTGGTAGCGATTCTCGTCTGGCTCCGCTGTACGCGGCAGCGCGTTGGGCATGCCATACGTCTGCAGGTTGCTTAGGGAGACACTCGGTCCGGGAGCGTTTGTTCCCGCCGTCTCCAGGTCGCGGCCCCACTGGAAGAGGAATTGATTCACCGAGAAGTTGGTGATCTGCGACGTCCAGTTACCCACCAGGAAACGCTCGTGGTAATACGCGGTGCCGTTCGTCGTAACGGACGTGTTGGAGTAGGAAGGTCCGCCCGCATAGCCGCTGGGTGACTTGTAGTCTCCCCAGTTGAAGCTCACGCTGACGTGATTCTTGTCGTTGACCTGGTAGTCAAGGCGGGGGAAGAAGATGTTCTGCACCTGGACGCGGGAATATGCTCCCGACAAGCTCAGCAGGTAAGTGATCGCATCCGTGCACTGCGTCGAAGTAATCGTCGTTGGGCACTGCGTTGGAGTGACGGTGCTGGTGGAGGTAGTCGGTCCGCTGGGCGTAAGCGAGATATTTGCGGTAGAGGTATACAGAACTGGCGCCACTCTGTGGAAGCCGTCATACGTCAGGAAGTAGAAGAGTTTGTCATGGATGATTGGTCCGCCTACGCTACCGCCGAATTGCTGCTGCTGGCGAACGGTTGGCGTGAGCAGAACAGGGTTGCCGCCCGGCTTCAATCCCTGCGACTTGTTGTAGGAGTCGAGCGCATTCAGCGAGGGATAGCGCAGGTAGTAGAACAAATCGCCATGCGTGGAGTTGGTGCCGGAGCGGGTGATGGCGTTGATCTGTCCGCCAGCGGCCTGCCCGAATTCCGCGCTGTATACGGCGGTATCCACCTGGAATTCCTTGATGGAGTCGAGGCTGTAGACATACGGTGCGCCGGATGCGCGACCGCGCGCTTCAGAAAAGAGCGCCTGGTTGTTGTTCGCGCCATCCACCAGGTTGCTGTTGTAGAGGCCGGAGATACCGCGATAGCTGACCAGGCCGCTACTTCCATCGTTGGTCACGTTCGTGGTGGAGAGGGCAAAGCTGCTCCAGTTACGGCTGGCAACAGGCAGGCTGGTAATCATCTGGGCGCCGATGGTTTGCGATACGGACGTCTGTTGCGTATCCAGCAGAGGGTTCTCCGCCGAGACCTCGACAGTGGATTGAACCGATGCCAGGGGCAGGTTGTAATCGACTGTGAGGGATTGGCCGACCGTGAGCACCAGCCCTTTGCGGGTCAAGGTCGCAAATCCGGTGGCCGTCACGGTCATCTCGTAGACGCCGGGCTGCAGCAGCGTCGCTACGTAGATCCCCTCATCGTTGGCGGTAATCTGCCGCTCACTTCCCGTATCGGTGCTGCGCACGGAAATGTGCGCGTTGGCGAGGGGCGCCTTGTTGGCGTCCATCACTGTTCCAGTAATTGTGCCCGTACCCGCCGCCTGCGAAAAGGCATTGGGGCTGATAACGAGCAGAAGGCTAAAAAAGATTATTGCGAAACAACGAGAAAACTCGAAGCGTTGCAGCATCTGGTTCTCCTAAAAGTATGTATAAAAGCTTCTATCTCTATCGAACCAAAGCAATTCGAGACGCGTTCGCGCTCTCGGGAAAGTCGTTTCGAAGTGCCAGTTAATGTCCATCAACTCCACAAAAAGCCCCGGCAAACCCCTTCACCTGCGAGATTGACTCACAATTTGTGCAAAATCGTTGCGGGTGATTTGTTGGAAGCCCCGATGCCTTCTGTCTTTCCTCAACCTTGCCACAGCTCGTTGAATTTATCGTTAATTTTTGGCAAACGACGCATTGTGCCAGCGTAATTTCACAATGAATAAGCGCTTACTGCCCTCATTTCAGTGCACTTAGAAGTTGAGGCGAACAGCGACCTGAATCTGCCGCTCGCGCATCAGCGTGGTGCTGTTGGCATTCGTAACCGTGCCAAATGTGTCGATATACGTCATATGCGGTTGCGTAAACGGCCCGGATGCGCCTGACAGGGAATAGCCGGAGGTATCCATGTGCGTCGCGTTCCGATGATTCAGCAGGTTGAAGGACTCGGCCAGCAGCTCCACCTTGAATTTCTCTCCCGCCTGAATATTCTTCGATGCCCGCAGGTCCACTCCAAATGTTGCCGGGTAGCGGTAGGTATTGCGGCCCACCTCTCCCAGCCTGTTGTCCCCGCCCGAGCCGTTGATGCTTGCTCCCAGTCCGCTCTCCGTCTCGATTCGCCCCAGGCTGTCGATTACCTTCACCGACGGCACTGCGCCAATCGTCCGCAGCGTATAGGGCAGCCCAGTTTGGATCTGCGCTACTGGCGCCACGGCATAGTCATTCAGCAGAGCCCCTTTCCATCCAGCCGCCTTCCAGCGCGACGAAATGACCGCACCGCTCGCAAGCCGCTGGCGCACATCGAAGCGCGAAGTGCCGTATTCCAGGCTGAAGTCGCGCGGATCCAGAACATCGTTGCCATCGGCATAGGTGCTCTCGTTCTGGTTGTAGTCGGCGGCGTGAGAGAACGTGTAGTTCAGATGGAAGAGCACGCCATGGCGCATGCGATGGTTCAGGCGAACAAGCGCGGCTTCATAGCGCGAGTTCGTCTCGGAGAAGATGCTCGTAGCCTGCTGGTACGCGGAGTTCAGCCGCTGATTGAAGAACGGCGCGGTATATGTCGCGCTCTTGATCGGCCCCCGTCCCCCGGGATCAACCACGTCGTACGTAATGGTGCCAACGTTGGTCAGATCGATATTTGCATCGACGAAGTTCGGCAGCTCGCGTCCCAGGCTCAGCAGCCCGCTCACCGACAAACTCGTTCCCCGGCCAATCGACTGCTCAACAGAAAGCTCCGCCTGCTGTATCTGCGGATTCTGAAAGTGTGCGTCGAAGAAGACTGCGTTGGGCGCGACGCTGTGCGCGGGAGACGTGCTGAAGACATAGGGAAATGGCGGTGCGCCTGTATCCGTTGGGCGGAAGTAGTAGCTCCTCTGCGCATTCACCGACCCGGTACTCGACAGCGCGGAGAGTGCTGTCGAATTCACGACGCGTCCGAAGTAGACTCCGTAGCCGCCGCGCAGAACCGTGCGTCCGCTGCCCAGCGCATCCCATGCGAATCCGAAGCGCGGTCCGAAGTTGTTGCCATCGTGCGGCAGGCTCGCGGTCTGCGGAAAGTCTGCGTTGTACATCGATTTCTGCGGATTGGGCAGCTGTTGATACTCGTAGCGCAGGCCGAGTGAGAGCGTCAGCGAATGCGTCGCCTTCCACTCGTCGCTGACGAAAAACGCGTAATCGGCAGTCGAGAACTCAAATACCGCCGGGCCGATCCCCTGCGTGTACCAGGTGTAGCAGGGCAGACTGCCGAGGCCTGTTCCAGCGGCGTCGCAGTGGTTCGGCGAAAGCAGGTCCGAGTCGAAGTTCAGAATGCTGGTGTAGTTGTACGTGCCCGTCTGGTTGTAGAGATTGTTGCTGTAGTCGTTGACATGGTTGTAGTCATACCCCGCCTTGACCACGTGGTTGCCATGCACCCACGTAACCGTGTCGATGATCTGGTTGAGCCTCTCGTCGGGATAAGCCGGGCGGTTCAGGTAAGCGGGCTTGCCCATGGTGAATCCGTTGCTTGAGCTAGCAACGGAAACCTGCGGCGGCATCCCCCAGCGATTGTTCGCGAAACTCTGCTCGAATGCCGTGGGCTGCTGGTTCATCTCCGACTGGAAGTCGCGACCGTACTGGTAGCGTGCCTCGTTCACCATGTTCGGCGTCAGGAAGAGATTCCAGCGCGCGATCACCCAGTCTTCACTGGCCTTGTCGTTGCCGAAGCTGGTGATGCCCAGGCTCGCCGATGGCTGGGTCTCAACTCCCGCCGGCGAATTCCATCGTAGGTTGTGGTACTGCACCGTCAGATGATTTCGTTCGCCAATCTGCCAGTCAATCTTGGGGAAGAAGATGATCTGGTTTGCAGTGCGGTCCACTGTGCCAAGCTGCCCCGCAAGCTCGTCGAGAATCGCGCTGTAGTTCACCTTCGCTGTAGCTGTATCTGTGCGCGTTCGCGCTCCCAACAACTGCAGGCTGCCGTTCGATGGACTGGCGAAAAAAACGTCGGGATGCAGCGCGCGAGCCACGCCGGGAAAATCGCGATAGTGCTGATCGTAGGAGAAGAACCAGAAGATCTTCCTCTGCGTGCTGATTGGTCCGCCCGCGCTCGCGCCCCCTTGCAAGCGCATCTCGTGTGGCTTATAGGGCGACGTTTCGTAGACTCCGGGAGACGCCTCCGTAGTCAGCGTTGTAAACGGATTGCGCGCCGCCCAGTTGCTGGTGCGGTAGTAGGTGAAAACCTGGCCATGCAGATCGTTGCCGCCGGAGCGCGTCACCGTGTTGACCACTCCACCCGCCGCCCGCCCGTATTCCGCGGAGTAGTTCGACGCGTTCACCTGGAACTCCAACACGGAAGCCTGGCTGGTGGAGTAGGCGATGCGCGTGCGCCCGCGCTCCTCTGAAAAGAAGGCCTGGTTGTTGGCAGCGCCGTCCAGAATGCTGTTGTTCAGCAGTGGACTGGTGCCATGAAAGCTCACCAGTCCCGAACCGGATTCATCTGGCACGGCAGCCGGAGTCAGCAGCGCAAAGTCAGACCAACGGCGACCATTCGACGGCAGCGAGTTCAGCGTCTCCTCGTCAATGTTGGTCGCAACCGCAGAGTTGGTTGCGTCTAGGCGCTGCGCCTGCGCCTCGACAGTGATAGCCTCATGCGGGCCGCCAACGTGCAGGCTGATATCCAGCGTAACCACGCGGCCCACCGGCACAACGCACTCCTGGTCCCCGGGTGCAAAGCCCGGCCCATTCACTTCGAGAACGTAGTTGCCGGGATCGAGCGCGCCGAAGCGGTATTGCCCCTGCTCATCGGTGAGAGTAAAAACAACCACGCCCGTAGCCCGGTTGCGGGCTTCCACACGGGCGCCCGTTACCAGCTTGCCAAGGGCATCCACAACACTACCGCCGACGGAGCCGCTGGCTGGCGACTGCGCTTGTGCAGCCAGCCCCAGCAGGGCCAGAAGGACCAGAGCGAGGCAGGCCCGGAATGAAGGCACCAGCCAATGCCTCTTGGTTTTAAGCGTTGCTCGCGGCAGCTCCCATGGCAGCGCCGGCGGTTGCGCCATACGCAAAGGCTCTCAATCAGGCCCGCTGCACCTTAACCAGGAGCGTCAGGCCGGAGTTACTTTCACCGTTCCAGGCCTCGTGGCTTCGCGGGTCTGGTGACGGAATGTGGACTACCGACAACACGCGCGTCCACAGAAATGCCAAGGCAGCCAGCACGCAAAAAGCCTGCGCAAAACGGGCTGTCGCATCCGGAGGAAACGCACCGGTGTATTAGGGAGAAGTGCTGTCAGAATACTCCTTCCGGCGGCGGGACTCTAGCACTCTTTTGGGGTGGATGGAGGGAGCGTCGGGCTTTGGTCCCTGATTTGGCTGCGCCGCGAATGAACCCGATAGCCGATCTATACTCGGTCATGCAAAACTGGTCACTCGCTTTCCCGGTGAAGGACTCCCACGATGGCTGACGAGCTTCCCGCGCCAAATGATGTTTACCTGCGCCTGCAAAGCGCTACTGTGTTCGTGCGCGATCAGGACGCCGGCATCGCGTTCTACGTAGGCAAGCTCGGCTTTCGCGTGGCCTTCGATGTTGTGCTGCCTTCGGAACGACGCATCGTCGCCATTAATCCCCCTGCCGGCGACGCGATGATCGTGATGGTTGCGCCCCCAGCCGATTCCCCGGAATATGCGCTCATTGGGACAGCAACGCACCTGTCGTTCATCACGGAGAACATTGAGGCCACCTTCAAAGCCTGGTCGGAACATGGCGTGCATTTCCATAATCCGCCGCAACTGCAATCCTGGGGAGGCAATGTCACCCTCTTCGAAGACCCCGACGGCAATACCTTCGGGCTGATGGGCATCGATCAGATGACGCGGCAGATTGAGGCGGAGCGGCGTGCCAAAGCCGACAGGCAGGAAGCCGAGCGCGACGCACTGCATGAAATGGAGATCGCCCGCCAGGTCCAGTCCAAACTCTTCCCGCAGATCTTTCCCGTGCTGACGTCGATTGAGTATGCGGGCCAGTGCATCCAGGCACGCAACGTGGGCGGCGACTACTACGACTTCCTCGACCTGGGCGAAGGACGCCTCGGCCTGGTGATGGCCGACATCGCCGGCAAGGGCATCGCTGGAGCGCTGCTGATGGCCAACCTGCAGGCCAATCTCCGCAGCCAGTCCGCCATTGCTATGGACCACCCGCAGCGCATGCTGCAACTGGTGAACCGCCTCTTCTACCAGAACACCACCGACAACGCCTACGCCACGCTCTTCTTCGCGGAATACTGCGACCATACTCGCCAGATGCGCTATGCAAACTGCGGACATCTTCCCGGCATGTTGCTGCGCGGCGATGGCACGCTGGAGATGCTCGAATCCAACTCCACCGTACTGGGACTCTTTGAAGACTGGCCCTGCACCATCGCCGAATGCCAGATGCATCCCGGTGACACGCTGCTGCTCTATACTGACGGCCTGACAGAAGCAGTCAACAGCGACGGCGAGGAGTTTGGCGAAGACCGATTGGCTGCGGCACTAAAACATAGCGCCGGACTGCCCGCGCAAGAGCTGCTTGCGTCGATTGTGGAAGAGGTCCAGCAATTCAGTACCGGCCCCCAGCAGGATGACCTCAGCCTGATCGTCGCGAGGTGCAGGTGAGAAGCGTGCTTCTGTCGCAGGGCTTCCGTTTGCGGAGCGTATCATCTGTAGCTGAAGTTCGGGCCCGACCGTATGAAGCTTCGTCTCGGCAGCATAGCTACGCTGATCTTCACCGTTGCGGCGAGTATCTGTCCTTCGTACTGTCAAAGCCATTCAAACGCTCAGACCACGCAATGGAACGCCTCGATTCAGCTGATGGTTCGCGATGATCGAGGAGTTCCGATCTCGGGACTGTCAGCTTCAGATTTCATTCTGACCGAGCATGGAGCGCAAGACACTGTCGTAGAGGTTCGAAGCCTTACCCAATCGCGGTCCGACCAGACCTCACTGGAAGGGCAAACATCGAAGGCCCCGATTGGTCCCGCCCTTCAGGCCATGGACGGAGCCTCGCCGCCGAAGCAGACATGGGTGCTTTTCGTTTTAGCTCCGATGTCGGCCCAGAGTCGAAGTTCCGCGATCAACGGGCTTTTGAAGGTTCTCAAGCGGCCCGAGACGGCCGATTGGCGCATCGCAATGCTGGATGATGAAGGGGAGTTTGTTCCGTTCGGCCAAAGTCTCGATTCGCTTCGCTCAAGACTCGAGAAGCTCCGGAAGCACGTGAGCTCTCCGCAGTTCAACATAGGTCCGTGGCCTGGATTAGCGGATTATGCGATCGAGCAATTGGCAATACGACCGGGTCAGCATGCAATTGTCTTCGCTTCCGACTTCGAGTCGGACATTGCTGAACCAGAAGCGCGACATCCTCGTCGCCTGAGGATCGGTCCATCGGCATTCGTCGGCGCAGCCGTTCATGCGCAGGCCGCAATGTACACCGTTCAGTGTTCGGGCCCCGGGACGGTGGTGCCGTTCGGCGGCGCGGCGGAGCAACAAGACTACGGCTCGGGACAACAGTTGGCAGAGATACTCGCCATACGAACCGCGAACCGCGGCGATATTCGGAGAGATTTTTTATACGCCGCAGACGAAACCGGAGGACTGGTTGCGGCCAATGTACAGGATGCATTTGATGAGATCGCCGCCGATGCCGCGGGCTACTACCTGGTGAAAAGATCGGGATGCTCATCACCAGGCAGTGGAGTGCAAGCGTGGAGCTGGACACTGGACTAGCGGTGCCACTGTTGATTAACGACGGTGGCGTGCGTGGGCTGGTGGCGTCTGGAAAATTGACGCTGAGTGAGCTGAACCTAAAGCCCGGTAGGCATCCGATCAGGGTCATTTTCGAGCTTTCGACGGAGGATGGGCGAAAACATCAAATCGCACTCAACAGCGAATTTTCACTCAACCGATGACAGTGGCACCGCACAGTCCGTCGGCACGCAAAGCGCATCAAGTATTGTTCCCCTGATTTTGTTACTATTTCGCTCCATGGATGTCGGCAAGGAAGCTCTCGTTAAAAAGTACGCGGGGTTGGGTGACCTCGAATTGCAGGAGCTTGCACGCTCTTACGATTCGCTCGCCGACGTTGCTCAAGAAGCCCTCCGTGAAGAGTTCGCCCGCCGGAATCTGCAACCCGAGTGGATTGGAGATGCCGAGCTTTCGCGCGCCAACGAATTCGTTACTGTCCGACGCTACCGAGACCTTACTGAAGCAATTGTCGCCCGCTCTGTCCTCGAATCGGCTGGAATTCCCGCCTATCTTCGGGACGAAAATCTCGTCCGAATGGACTGGTTAAGATCCAACTTCATCGGCGGCATGCGGCTCCAAGTGGACGCCGACAATGGGCAGGCTGCAGCCCATCTCTTGGCTCAGCCCATCACTGAAAGCATCATATTCGATGAAGAGCTTGAGTTCTCCCAGCCCCATTGCCCCCGTTGCAATTCGACGGATATCACGATGCCGGGAACATCACATGGAGCCCCGCTGGGCGCTCTTCGCGTGGACTCTCTACCTCTTCCCCTAGATCATGACGTGTGGCTTTGCGTTGATTGCGGCGCGCAATGGGAGGAGCTCGACGAGAATTCAGACGGCTCACAGGACCTTCCGCATTCCTGATTCGCCGGAAACGACTCGCCTAGCGTCCAACCTCTACGTTGACTTGAGGGGGGCAACTGCCACGCTGGGAGGTACGGTGCCGGTGAGTTAGCCTGCCCATGAGCCTAGCCGCCGAGCTGGGGAATATCGGATTCTGTCTCGGCATTACCGAGCTGTAGCCCAGTTTTCCTTTGTAGAAATGCTTCGAGAGCCGGATCCACCGTTTTCTTAAAATCGCCTGTGTCCGCTGAGGACCATCGACGGCCGTCGCGGAACTCGATGACGATGCCGGCTCTGGGGTGCAACTTGCCCTCGCGGTCGCGGAAACCGTCGATCCTCGTCAATCGGCGCGCATCGGCATAGCGATAAATCTTGCAGGGCTTGAACGCATAACCACAATCGCGAATGTCGTCCTGCCTCAGAACTGTGTGCTCAGAAACGTCGAGAAGTGTCAGAACTCCAATTGGAAGGGCTATAAGAAGCGCCATCCAGCGCAATACTTTTCTCGAATCCATACCAGCATGAGTGTTCGACCAGTCACTGTATTGGTCCGCCTTTTTACGGCTACCCAAAACTGACCAAAGCTGAAGAGTGATTTCCCAGGATAGAGCCAATGCTCCAAATCCTGGAAAGAACCACCAGGTCGCAGCTTGGGACAGGATGGTGATCTCAGCAGGTCCATCGACGGCAGCAAGGTGTCGATTCAGCCAAAGCAGCGCGGCATGAGTGCTCCATGCAAACACGATGCCGATCAAAATCATGCAAGCAGTCGCCATCCACTTCGTTCGTTGGAACCGGACATCGAGAACTTCCATGGAAGTTTCGTGGTCCGTGGCATCGTCCATTTTGGACGGTAAATATCTACGGAAAAGTGCGAGACCGCCAAGGACAGCTATCGGAACGAGCGCCTTGGCGAAGAGGCCACCGAGTTGAAGGTTCATGAGTACGGTAAGTGTACCGGCCCTATTGTCTTTGGGGGCGAGAGGTTTGCCATTGCTCACGTCCAACCTCTACGTTGACTTGAGGGGGGCGACCCGCCACACTGGAAGGTACGTATGTTTATCGATGAAGCACGAATCCGGGTGAAGGCTGGCGACGGCGGCAATGGCTGCATGGCCTTCCGGAGAGAGAAATTTGTGCCGCGCGGAGGCCCCTCCGGCGGCGATGGTGGCCATGGCGGCGACGTCATCATGGAGTCCAGCAACCGCCACAATACCCTCGTAATCTACCGCTACAACCCCGAGCACAAGGCCGAGCGCGGCGAACACGGCATGGGCTCCAACTGCACCGGCAAGGACGGCGACGACGTGGTGCTGCGAGTGCCCGTGGGAACCGCCGTCTATGACGAGGAAACGGGCGAGCTGGTCCACGACTTCAAGAAGCCCGATGAGCGCGTCATTATTGCTCGCGGCGGCCGCGGAGGACGCGGCAACCAGCACTTTGCCACCCCCGTCCACCAGGCTCCGCGCGAACACGAAGAGGGCAGGCTGGGCGAGGAGAAGAACTACCGCCTGGAGCTGAAGCTGCTGGCCGATGTGGGCCTCGTAGGCTATCCAAATGCCGGCAAATCGACGCTGATTTCACGTCTTTCGGCAGCCCGCCCCAAGATTGCCGATTACCCCTTCACCACCCTGCAACCGAACCTCGGCGTGGTCACCATCGGCGAGGCACCGAACGAGGAGAGCTACGTCGTAGCTGACATGCCTGGACTCATCGAGGGGGCCCACCTCGGCGCCGGCCTGGGAGTGCAGTTCCTAAGGCATATTGAGCGGACGCGCGTTTTAGTGCATCTCGTCGATGTTTCCGATGCCAGCGGGCGTCCCGACCCGGTTGAGGATTTCAAGACGATTCAGAAGGAACTGGCGAGCTTTGGGCACGGACTGCCGGAGAAACCGCTGCTGGTTGTGGCCTCGAAGGCCGACGCGGCTGATCCTGCTAAGTTGAAGAAACTACAGGCGATGGCCAAGCGCAAGAAGCTGGATTTCTACGTCATTTCCGCCGTGACCGGGGAGGGCGTTGAGGCTTTGAAGTATGCGATTGGGAAGCGTGTATTGGAGCTTCGCGAAGCAGAATTTGCCCAGGAAAAGCCGGTTTTGCCGGTTTTTGAGTACTGAAAAACGCGCACATTTTGGCACGAAAAGGCCACCCTAAGTGGCCTTTTCGTTGCTTTCTGGAAGGCTCAGGCGGGACGGCTTGCGGCACGAATCGAAGCCACTTCCTGCTCGGGTATGTGAAGGTATTCGAGGAACTGTTGGTGCTCTTCCGGAGCACTTTTCTCGAATTCGGCGTGCCAGCGCATCATATCGGACTCACTGAAGCCGGCTGCACGCATGATGGAGACCCATTTTTCCTTGGTAATCATTTCTGTCCTCGAAGCAAACTCTTCGGCCCGCAAGAGCTTCAGAATTGCTGTTTGATTTTGGCGAAGGACTTCGATCTCCTCATCCATCTCGACCAGGCGCGCCTTCAGGACCCCGGCGGCATCGCTCTCCCGGCTGGTTAGCAGGGTGCGAATGTCGTCGAGCTTAAGACCGGCGCTGCGATACACGCAGATCTGTTTCAGGCGGCGAAGGTCCTCCTGCGAATATTCGCGGTAGTTACCGGAGGTTCGCGGAGGCTGCTGGAGGAGCCCGATCGATTCGTAGTAGAGCACGGTCGTGCGGGAGAGCCCACAGCTGCGAGCGAGTTTGGTGATCGTCATCATTGCCCTGAAACCAGCGTCAACCCGTCTTCTCTAGACAGGTCAAGCATATTCTTTCGGGCTCCGGCGCACGCAGGGAATTCCGCTTCAGCGGCGCAATCCATCCCGTTTCGCAGCCAGCGGCATCCGATTCACTGAGATTCTGCGATAAAAGAAGAGCAGGCGAACGATTCAGATTGAGAGAGGTTCTGCCCGTTGATGGATCACGTGAGCTACTTTGTTGTGCTGTTGATTGGCTTGCTGCTCGCGGTAACGGCGGTTGCGGGCGTGGCGCGCCGGCTTGCCATCTCCTACCCGATCGTTCTTGTGATATTCGGGTTGCTTTGTTCGCTGCTTCCGCATGTTCCTCGCATACAGCTGCCGCCCTCGTTTGTGTTTCTTGTTTTTCTGCCGCCACTGCTCTACATCGCGGCGTGGCAGACCTCGTGGCGGGAGTTCAAGTACAACCTGGTTTCGATTTCGAGCCTCGCAGTCCTGCTGGTGTTCTTCACGGCGATAGGCGTTGCGTTTGCGGCTCAGTGGCTGCTGCCGGGATTCGACTGGCGACTCGGGTTTCTTCTGGGCGCAGTGGTCTCGCCTACAGATGCAGTAGCGGCAACGTCGATCGCCCGCAAGGTAGGAATGCCGCAGCGGATTGTGGATCTGCTGGAGGGCGAGAGTCTCCTGAACGATGCGACGGGACTGTTGGCGCTGGAGTTTGGCGTGGAGATGGTGGTGAAGGGAACGACGCCCACGCTCACCCACGGTCTGCTCGAGTTCGCATGGCTGACCATTGGAGGCGCGGTCATTGGTCTGCTGGTGGGACTGGTAGTAACGTGGCTGGAAAAATCGGTTGATGACGGGCCAGTGGAGATTGCCTTGTCGCTGATCGTGCCGTACGCGGTGTATCTTGCCGGCGATGCGGTGAAGGCTTCGGGCGTGATCGCGGTGGTGACGTGCGGTTTGTTTGTGAGCCGGCAGAGCTCGAGTTTCTTCTCTCCCAAGGTGCGCCTGCAGGCAATGGCATTCTGGGATGCGCTGGAGTTTCTGCTGAACGGGTTTGTGTTTGTGCTGATTGGATTGCAGCTCCCCTATGTGCTGGCCGGGATTCGCGGCCAAAGCAAGATGAGCCTTCTAGGCTATGGGCTGGCATTCTCAGCGGTGCTGGTGGCGCTGCGCATGGCGTGGATGTTTCCGGCAGCGCGGGCCGCATGGTGGATCCGAACCCGCATCGTGGGTCAGCAATACACAAAGCCGGGTTCGCACCAGGTCTTCGTGGTGGGATGGTCGGGAATGCGCGGCGTGGTTGCGTTGGCGGCGGCGAACTCACTGCCCCTGACGCTGAGCGATGGCAGCCCGTTTCCGCAGCGAAGCTTCATCATCTTCCTTACTTTTTTCGTGATCATGGTGACGCTTGTGCTGCAGGGGCTTTCGTTGCCTTGGGTGATCCGAGTGCTTGGGCTGGTCCAGCGTGACACGAGCCCGTGCGAGGAGGGCGAAGCGCGGGTTCTGCTGTTACAGGCAGCCATCGACTTTCTGAGCGAGCGCAGAAAGTCGGTAGAGGGCGAAGCGGAACTTCATCTCCACGATGATCTGCTGCATGAGTACGAGCACAAGATTACGGAGATCGCGCAGTGCGGGCCGAACGGAATGATGCCGCAAGAAGATCGTGCTGGCGTGACGATGGGCCAATTGATGCTGCAGACGATCCGGCGGGAGCGCGAGGAGTTGAACCTGTTACGCGCGAGCGGAAGGATAGGGGACAACCTGCATCGCAACCTGGAGCACGAGCTGGATTTGAGTGAGAGCCGGCTGGCGTAGAGGTTACGGAACTCTCTGGTGGGCACTTGCTGAGTTGATGCCTGCGCAAATCAAGCCCTCTACGACAAGAAGCGCGGTGAACAAGCCGGTAGGCCCAGCGATTCCGGTAAGCAAGCAAATCAGGAAACTGAATGTTGCGACGCACCACATTCCGATAGCGCCAACGCCACACCACCTAAACATAGTCAAATATATCGGAACTGACAGCAACGCAGCCAAAACATCACAGAGGATTGCTCCGCTCTCGAAGTCATGAATTGGATCAGCACCGAACCCCGCAGTCATAACGGCGATAAAGGCTGTCGCTAAACAAACGACTGCACCCATGACAAGGAGGGCGATGGTCGGGCCGACATAGCGGGTATGAGTCAACATGCTGCTTCGAGGGTGGCAAGTTGTATTTCGCCACTTTCAATACCATACGGGGTGGGCGTACTTCCGCAAAGTTACGCTTTCCACAACTTCGGAATTGCTGATTGCGGGCGAGTGACCGGCTATCCGGGAGTTGGATTTGAGTGAGAGCCGTCTGGATAGGGAATGTTAGAAAGTTCTTTAGTGGGCCGAAGATTGTCCAAGGGGGCCTTTCGGATTGGCCACGATCCGCTTGTGACGCCTACTTTATCCTTGGATGATGAGGGTCGCGGATACACTTCGTTCGGGAAGGTGACGAATCCATGAAACCAGCATCGAATGTTAAGACGCCAGAGCAATACATCGCCTCACTCCCCGCCGACCGTGCGAAGACGATCGCGACCGTGCGCGCACTTGTGAACAAGCACATTCCGCGCGGCTACGATGAGTGCCTCGTCTGGGGCACGATCGGCTGGACGATCCCCCTGTCTCGATATCCAGAGACTTACAACAAGCAGCCGATCTGCTACGTTGCGCTCTCGTCGCAGAAGAACTACTGCTCGCTCTACCTGATGGGCGCGTTTTGGAGTGCGGATCAGCTGGAGCAGCTGAAGGCGGCGTTCAAGGCGGCGGGGAAGAAGCTCGACATGGGGAAGTGTTGCGTTCATTTTGAGTCGCCGGACGATTTGCCGCTCGAAGCGATTGGCAAGCTGATCTCGACGATTTCGAGCGAGGAGTGGATCGAGATGTACGAACAATCTCGCTTGAAGACCAAGGCGGGGCAGGCGCAGAAGGCGAAGCAAGGCGCGGCATCGGCGAGGCCGCCGAGCGCGAGATCCTAATCATCGGTTGTTGCGTGGAGGAAGCTGACTCGGTGAGTTCCTCATGCCCTTATCATGTTCGTAACGACCTTGATCGTTAGGCGATGGTGTTTGAGAGGTGAGGACGATGCGAGTTTTTGTGGCTGGGGCAAGCGGAGCGATCGGCGGACCGTTGGTGGCGGAGTTGTTGAGGCAGGGACACTCCGTGGTGGGAATGACAACGAACGAGGCGCGGGCGAAGGATCTGACGAGCCAGGGAGCCGAAGCAGTGATCGCGGACGCATTCAACGCAGCCGAGTTGGAGGCCGCGCTGCGGCGGGCGAAGGTGGAAGCAGTGATCGACGAATTGACGTCGCTGCCCAAAGAGCAGGGCGACATGCCGAAGTATGCGGCGGGCGACAGAAGGCTGAGGGTGGAGGGTGGAGGGAATCTGTTTCGTGCCGCGATCGCAAGCGGTGTGCGGCGATATCTGCAGCAGTCCAGCGGATTCTTTTTGAAGGCAGCGGAGGGGAGATTGGCGGATGAGTCGTCTCCGCTGGATGTAGATGCGAGCCCTGGAGTCGCGCAGAGTGCGCGGACATATGCCGAGCTGGAGGCGCGGCTTTTCAGTTCCGGCGCAATTGAGGGTGTGGCTCTGCGGTATGGATTTTTCTATGGGCCGAAGACCTGGTACTACCCCGGCGAGGCAGCGGCGAATATGGTGATGCGGCAACAGAATCCGGTGGTGGGGAAGGGCGAAGGCTTTTCGTCGTTTGTGCATATCGACGATGCAGCGGTTGCCACTGTCGCGGCGTTGGCGGCAGAGCCGGGCGTATACAACCTTGTCGATGATGACCCTTCTCCGCAGGCCGTATGGCTGCCTGCGTTCGCGAGATTTGTGGGTGCTCCGGAGCCCCCGAGGATGAGCGAGGCAGAAGTAAGAGCAATCGCAGGGGAAGACGTGGTGTACTACGCGACGAAGCTGAGCGGGGCCTCGAATGCGAAGGCGAAGCGTGTTCTTAGATGGAAGCCGCGACGGCTGGAGTGGCTGGCGTAAGCGTAGTCTCCGTCGACTCGACGCTCGGATCGCGATCCTAAAGATGAAGCCCCCGGTTAGCGGGGCTTCAGTAGAGCGATACTGCGCATTGATTATTCTGCGTGACGACGGGCCAGTTGATGCGGTCGGGTCAGGCGATGGGGAGGCCCGATATAGAGGGAGTAGAGAGACTGGCTCGCGGCCATGAAGAGACGGTTTCTTTTCACGCCTCCAAAGATGGCCGCTCCCATCAAGGCATTTCGGGCGTCAATCGGAGGTTTGTGAAGTAGGCCTCGGTACCCACTCCGATCCACAGAGCGACAACTCCCGTGCGATCACCCAGCTTGAGGTCGTTTACGAGAAGCGTTGGCTGCGAGACTCCGTTCACGTAGAGTCGCATTTTGATGCCACTGACCTCTATCTTGAGATGGGTCCACTCGCCTGTGATGAGATCGGCGTACGACTCATACTTGCCGGGAAACTCCGTGCGCAGCTTCTGCCATTCGTTGTCGGGAAAGGAAGCGTATTGCGTCGAATGGTTGCGTCGTTCCTGATCGTCGGCTCGGCCGTTTGTGGGCCTGATGTAGACGTAGTCATACCGGGAGGCGTCTGGGGGCACGCGGAATGCAATTCCAACAAAACCACGCGCTGTGGCAGGCGCGTTGGCCTGAGGTTTTCCCGCGACATCGACCTCGATCGTCCCATTGTGGAACGTGGAGCCTTCCACAATGACGATGCCTCCACCGGTCACCGACTTCTGTAAGTCATAGGTTGCGTCCGCGCTCAGGAGTGAGCTGACTCGAACCGCTTTTTTCCCTTTATAGGAAATGCGATCTACGGCTACGTTGTGCGGCTGCAAAGCCTTATCGGAGTTCAACAGTGAGGACTGAGCTGTCATGCTGACCGGAGCCAGCATTGGCAAGAGCAGAAGAGGTATGAGTTGTCGGCTTATATGACGCATACTAATTTCCCGCCTTCCTTGCCGGTTGAGAGAGCGGCATGCCTTTGGTTCCGGCGTAGAAGACGATGAAGGTCGCGGGGGAATCGCCGACGAGAGCATGATGCGCAGTATGCACCGTTTCCGGCATCACCTCACCTGCCGTGAAATGCTTCTTGTTGCCCTGGTCGTCTTCCACGGTAATTTCACCCGAGAGAACGTAAGCAAAGCTCGGCATGGGGTGAGAGTGCCAAGCAAGTTCCTGATGCGCCGGAATGATGATCTTCGCGACGACGGGTTCGGCAATGCCTCCTGGATAGCTGCCGTACGCTACGCCATTCCAGGAGGCGTCCGTACGCAGCAACTCCTGGATCTCAATGCCGTTGCCTGCTTGTCGATTGGCGCTCATATCTCCTCCACTGTCCAGGAACGCTCGAAGATCGTGACTGAACTTTGCCGGATTGCGGAACATCAACAGGTGATCTCCGCCGTCTTCTTTCGTGT
Source organism: uncultured Acidobacteriaceae bacterium (assembly GCA_963849505.1). GTDB lineage: Bacteria > Acidobacteriota > Terriglobia > Terriglobales > Acidobacteriaceae > JANXZS01. The sequence continues at coordinate 925,409 of CAWKHY010000009.1, forward strand.
ACACGAAGAGAGTGGACCGAGGAATGTGCTCGTGCTCCCACCGCTGGCTGGGCAGGTTTGGACTGAGCTCGCCACTGAAGATAGCCGTCGGCACAGTGATCTTGTGAGAAATCACGTCGTGCCAATCGTTCGCGGCATGGTCGTAAAGCACCTTGAGCATGTAGGCGGGATCATTCTTGACCACCTCGTTTGCGAACCCCTCAGAGTTCACAAAGGCAGGTGTGCTCTGGCCGGCGAACGAGAACTTCGGACCGTCGGCCTTATTGAATGAGCCGCTCGCCGGGGTCAGGAACTGTGACATCATCTGCACCAGTTCCTCCGGGTTCGCGACCATCGAACCATAGTCGCGTTTCTCCTGCTCCGACCAGCCTGAGCGCGACGTGATGGAGATGGGTTCATCAACAAAAACAGCCTTTTCTATTTGCTTTGTGCCGTATATGTCAATGAAACTCCACAGCACTGATGACCCCATCGAATGTCCGCAGTAGTACGCCCTCTGCAAGCCGAGGTGGTCGCTGAACTCCTTCAGATCTGTTGCCAAGCGGGCGATACGCGTGCCGTAATCCACTCTCTGTGAAAGTCCTTGATTGCGCGGGTCGAGAACGAACACGTGATAATGCTGCCGCAAGAGATACATTATGTTGATGTACTGCGCACCGTTCGCCGACCAGCCGGGGACGAAGATCAGCGGCTTTCCACTTCCCGCTTCCCAGTACGTCAGCTTGACGCCATCGCTGGACCGGAACGAGTTGATTTGAAGATCGGTAAAGTCGGAGAGCTTCGTCGGAAGCGTCTCCACCTTGTTTGGGAAACTGAAGTCCCTGCCCAAAAAGGCGATCGCGGGCTCAGCCACGGCGGTGCAAACCGTCCCTGCACTGCAAAGCAATACGGCGGCCCGGAGAAAAATTTTCAGCATGGGTACCCCTCAAAAGCCAGGATCAATGAGACTGCTTTTCTGTTGTGCTTTTTTACGCCAACCGGAGACATCGTCCCACATCATTCGTTCAAGCGAGCTCCTGTCGCACGCGAGAGAGGCCCGAGCTAGAGCTTCGAGCCAAGGCGGGGAATCTAATCCTGCGACAATGCTGGGCATGTAAGCCATCATCTATCAACCGCTTCGTCGTGTGAAGAGTACGCGATTCGTGATCGCGAAATGTCGGCCCCTGAGGAGTGGCCGCTGCGATGCGGCTTCGCCCCTCGTTGTCAGGCGATGGGGAGGCTGCGACATAGAGGGAGTAGAGAGACTGGCTCGCGGCCATGAAGAGACGGTTTCTCTTCACGCCTCCAAAGCAGAGATTGGCGCACGATTCCGGGAGATGAATCTTGCCGATGAGGGTGCCGTCGGGGGTCGATAAGGGAGCGGTGTGGGGGGTGTGTAGACCTGCGAACTTTTTGAGATCCCCTCTTTCAGCCAACAGATGAAAGGCCGTCTTCCCAAAAGATGAGCACCTGCGTAAAAATAGATCACGTCGCGCCGCATTCGAGGTGTGACGCGGCGGAGTAAAGTCGACCACCACCCGCATTTCAATTCCCGGGACATCCTAGGCTTCCAAGGGGTGACGCGTGCCAGGTCGCGTCCTAGAAAACCTTCTTTGTAAAGGAGAACACTCCATGCCTGAACTCAAGACGATTGGCAGTTGGCGCGGAGTTGATCGCAGTGTGATAGTGAAACACACGCTGATGCTTGGCGTGATCAGCGCAATGCTAGGTGCTTTGCTTCAAGGCTGCTCAGCGGACAGACAGCCTTCCCAGGGGGAAACCAGCCTGGCCAATGCGGCGAAAGACGTGACCATTCCGTTGGAGGCAGGAAAGATGAAGAACCCGTTGCCTGAGACGGATGAGGTCGTGAGCCAGGGCCAGGAAGTGTTTCTTGGGTCTTGCGCACAATGCCACGGTCCGGAGGCGCGCGGAGACACTACCATCGGGCGCAACATGACGCCCCCTGCGATGGACCTGACCTCAGCCCACGTGCAGCACTGGAGCGACGCGGAACTGTATTGGATTATTCAGAACGGCGTTCGCCTGACAGGCATGCCTTCCTGGAAGTCGAGCATCTCCGAAAACGACACCTGGAAGCTTGCACGATTCATCCACAGTCTTCCCCGCCTCAATGCTGCCTCCGCTTCCACGGCGGTCCAGTCACAGGCGCAAGCCGCCACTTCCACGCAGGACAAGTACACCCTGAAAATACCGAATGGCCTCGCGTTCTCTGAGTTCAGAGGATACGAAAACTGGCCGGTGATCGCCATCAGCCATAACGGAAATGCGGTCGCTGCGATCCTCGGGAATCCTGTGATGATCGACGCCTATAAGGCGGGCATTCCCGGTAACGGCAAGCCCTTTCCGGATGGCGCCAAGATGGCGAAGGTGCATTGGACCGCGAAAGTGGATGTCGGTGAACCCGGTGCGCCGACGGTGCCGGGCCCCCAGCATGACGTTGATTTCATGCTGAAGGACAGCAAGAGGTTCGCGGACAGCGGCGGATGGGGTTACGGCGTATTCGAGTATGAAGCTGCTTCCGGTACGTTCAGACTCGGCAACTTAACTGACAAGCCTCCGCAGGGGAACGACGCCAAGTGCGGATTCACATGCCACACGAAGGTGAAGACAAAAGATTATGTCTTCACGGATTACGGGCGCAGGTGAAGCGGTCTAACATGACGGCCACGCCTGGCTGTAAGAAAGCGTAGGGTCAGGCGATGGGGAGGCCTTCGGTTCCGACATAGAGGGAGTAGAGAGACTGGCTCGCGGCCATGAAGAGACGGTTTCGCTTCACACCTCCGAAACAGAGATTGGCGCACGATTCGGGGAGATGAATCTTGCCGATGAGGGTGCCGTCGGGAGCGAAGATGTGCACGCCGTTGTAGCGTTCCCCTCCCCATCCGGCGGCGGACCAGATGTTGCCGTCGACATCGCAGCGGATGCCATCGGATGTGCCTGGCGCCATATTCGCAAAGGTGCGCCCCTTGCCGAGCCGGACGCCATCCACCACGTCATAGACGAAGATCGGGCGTGGGTCGCCGGAGCGTTTGGGAACCGCGCTATCTACGATGTAGAGCAGTTTCTCGTCGGGAGAGAAGCAGAGGCCGTTGGGCTTTGCAATGTCGCCGTTGACGACAGTTGCGGCGCGCGTCTTCGGGTCGAGCCGGTAGACGTTGGCGGGAAGTTCGAAGGCGGCCTTGTGGCCTTCGTAGTACGACATGATTCCGTAGCCGGGATCGGTAAACCAGATGGCTCCGTCGGAGTGGACGACGATGTCGTTGGGAGCGTTAAGCTTCTTGCCCTGGAAGCCATCGATGAGCACAGTGATGGTGCCGTCGTGTTCGGTGCGGGTGACACGGCGGGTGTCGTGCTCGCAGGTGAGCAGCCTGCCCTCATGGTCGCGGGTATTGCCGTTGCTGTAGTTGGATGGGCTGCGGTATACGCTGACCTCTCCCGTCTCCTCAAGCCATCGCAGCATGCGGTTGTTGGGAATGTCGCTGAAGAGAAGGTAACCTCCGTCGCCAATCCACACGGGGCCTTCTGCCCAGCGCGCGCCGGTGTAGAGGCGCTCCACCGCAGCGCTGATGATTTGATATTTTGCGAAGCGGGGATCGAGGACTTCGACCGCCGGATCGGGATACGGGATGGGATGCTTCGCTTCCTGCTCGGAGGCGAATGCGCGCGGGTTCAACGCGAAGGCCGCTGTCGCGCCGGCCGCCATGCTTACGAATGCTCGTCTTTGCATCGGTCTCACTCGGGGAGAAAATTCGTCAGGAGGACGGTATCAGCCGGAGGTGTAAAGCCGCCACAAAAAATGAAGCCCCCGGGTTAGCGGGGGCTTCGGTCGAGCGGTAAGGAGTAACTTCCAGATTGCTCACAATCCACTCGGAACTTCAAGTTGATCTCATCTCACATCACTTCAAAGTCCGCGAGTTGCACACTCTGATCCGCAATTCAAATGGACCGATCCTTATGAATGTGGCGACAGAAATGATGCGCTCTAGTCTGTTTCGCCACAAAACTCAGGGGCTAGCGATTTACCAGGCCTCGAATCATGGTGTACTGGAATTGACGAAGAGTGCTGCGTACGCACCCAAAGCGATTCGCATCAACGCTGTCTTCTCTGGCACCATCAAAATACCGTTTGGTCATTGCTGGTGCTCTGGTTGAAGAAACCTGCCGGATGAACGACTGTACACAATTCAGCCGGGCAGATATGAGCCAGGCAGGTGATCGCGGATAAGAAAAGGACTGTCGAAACATGCCTGCAATAAGTCGCGGAACAGGTTGCACGCGGCGCGAGCTGCTGATGGGCGGACTCAAGACATTCATGGTATCAAGCGCACTGCGCGGCTTGGGTGCAAACGCGCTGGGCCAGGAAGCTCCGCTACGCGCCGTCAATGTCATTAACTTCATACGCGCGGAAGAGCCGCGCGAGATGATGGACCTGATGCTGCCCCTGCGCAAGCAGATGGAGATCATCAAAGCGCACCATTTACCTGCCACGTGGCTGCTGCAGTACGATGCGCTGGTCGAAGGCACGTTCGTCGAGTTTCTGAAGGCCGAGATGCCGCCAGACCATGAGACGGGCATTTGGCTCGAGATGAACCGCAAACTCTGTGATGATGCAGGCGTTGCGTGGCGCGGCAATCCGGAGTGGGAGTGGGACTACCACGTGCCCGTTGCCTACGTCATCGGTTACACTCCGGCGGAGCGGCGAAAGCTGGCTGACACAGCCATGGCCACCTTCAGCCGAATCTTCGGCCACCACGCCAGGTCAATAGCGTGTTGGAATCTTGACGCGATCACCATTGCGCATCTGGCTGACCACTATGAAATCGATGCGTTCGCCAACTGCCGGGATCAGCTGGCTACGGACGGCTACACAATATGGGGAGCTCCCATCGCAGCGTACTATCCCAGCCGAAACAACGCGTGGAGTCCTGCGTTGGAATTGAAGAACGAGATCGCGACCCCGATGTTTCGACTTCTAGGACAGGACCCCGTTTATTACTACGACAACCGGCTGCCGCAACCGGACACCATGGAGCCAGTCTGGCCCTCAGGCCAATCGGAGGTCTTTGTTGACAGGTTTCTCAACATGATCGCTGAGGGTCCAACGCAGTCTTTCGCCTACGCGCAGCTCGGGCAGGAAAATAGTTTTGGTTGGCCCATGATGAGCCAGGCCTATCCCATGCAGATGGAGAAGCTCTCACGGATGCGCCAGGCGGACCGGTTCACTGTAGAAACCATGGGTGACACAGGCCGCCGCTTCAAGCAGCGTTTCAAATCCACGCCGACCCAAGCGCAGGTCATGCTTGAGGACCCATTCGGCCACACGTCACCGTTGGAGCGAACCGTCTGGTACCAGAGCAGATTTCTCCGCGCCAATCTCCACTTTCGTGGGGATCAATTCTATCTCCGAGATTTGCACGTCTACAGCGATGCATTCCCGCAGCCCTATTTAGCCAACCCGGTGCGGGAGCATGGCATTGAACAGCGCATGCTTGCCGTGCTCGACGGGTATCACTGGAGCGACGACGAGGTGCGCTCCGGGCATGCGGGGCGACGTGCGATGGGGAGATTTGAGGCCGTCGGACAGGGCGGGAAAAGCATTCCCCTCACCATGGCGGGGATTCCCGCGGTGAGCCAGGCTGACTCGACATTGCGAACGTCGGTTCCGCTGGCGGATGGGGGCAGCCTCGTGGTTGAGTTCGGTGAACGCGAGATCGCGTTCGGCTTGACCGGACGTGGTCGGCACACCCAGCTTGTGCTCGTATTCGAATGGGTTCCAGATCGGAGCGCGTTGGAAGGGGTAACCGCAAATGCCCTCAGCTACCGCTTCCGTGATTTCAACTACACGGTGCGCATTGAGAACGGCACCGCTTCACAGACAGCCGATGGCGTTCGGGTGCGGGCCACAGGAGGCCTTCCGCTCCGCCTGAAAATGGCGCAGTCAGCGTAGCAACTTTGCGCAATCCATCATCACTCGTCGACGCGTTTGCCGCCACAAAGAATAAGCCCCCGGGTTAGCGGGGGCTTATTCGTAGTAACTCTATCGCCTCGGTTGTTCGATTCGATAGTTTGCCGGCACTTCGAAGAATGATATGGCCTGCTCACCCGTCTGAATATTGTGCAGTTGGTATTTGGTCTCCCCAAATCTTGGGTCGTTCGTTGACGACAGAACAATCGCGTCAAGGCTGGGTGAATGCCACGTGTCAGTCACGATGGCGATGGGTTGCTCATTGCCGATCTGCCGGGCAGGAATCGTAATGGTTTGTCGAGTGCCCCGGCAGAGAATGCCCTCGATGTTTTTGGTGCCGAGGTCTTCGCGCGTGATCGCACGTGCTTCATCGAGAGGAGGAAGTTTGCGTACGTGGGGTACGCTCTCGGCTTCGCCCTCGTCAAGGAACTTGCGCGACCGTCGTAGTTGCAGTGCGGTCTTTTCGACAGGGTCCATCACGTAGGCGGCGTTTCCCACCGGATCGTCGATAAAGATCTTCACCTCGTGCCGACCTGGTTGCGCCGGATCAACGTTTCCGAATGTCTGTTCACGGCGCGTCCTGCCCATGCCGTCGCGATAAAACTTGCTGACGATATGGCGTACTATGCGATTGCCATCAGGGAGTGTCTGGACCGTGTCCGTGCTCGTGTCAGCCGAATACGGCTTATCTTTGATCAGCTTGCTGTCAATCGAGAGAATCTCGAGTGCCTGGTCCGTTTCATGGTGCTCGCGCTCCTGCGCCCACACAGGGGTAGGTGTGCATAGAACTCCGACTAGAAGAGCGAGGAAGATGTCGACGATGCGATGGCATTTCATGGCGATGAATTCCTTTCCAATGGGAAGTTTTATCGAATCAAACGAACGGCGCGTGATAGGCCGTCCTCTCCAATGACAAATTCGGCGGATAGTGTTTCTTGAACTGTGGTCGGAGGCACGACTATTCCTAACTCGCGTAAATCGTCGCGCCTGATTCGCATTCGGACGACGGTGGTCGTTGTGGGTGCGGGCAACCCCTCGCTCGAAGGAAGCGTAACGAATTCGCCGATATTGCTCGTCGATGAGGATGAGGGACCGATTGCCCTTGCCCGCCGTGCATGAGTGCGCGTCAGAGAGGGACGGGCTAACGGATCTTCGCGCACGGACTCCGTATTAGGCTGTGCACGTGTCGCGGTCGAGATGGGAGCTTCCTTCTTCGGCGCCGGATGGGATGCAAGGAAAGAATTGGCGCAGATCCAGCAGATTAGTAAGAACGCTGATCCGAGGAGCACGGGCATCGGCCAAAGCCGTCGAGGGGATCTGGATTGCTTGACGCTCGTTCGGGCGGCTTGAATGAGGAGAGCCTTAGTAGCCTGCGGCGCAGCGATTCGCTGATGCTCCTGGCGAATTACCGACAACGCTTCTTCGAGTTGAACGTCCCGGTTGTTCACAGTTTTTTCTCCTCTCCCGCACATGCGGGGGCCGCGCACAAGAGCGCCCCAAGGCGTGCTTTTGCGCGATGAAGCCGCGATCGTACAGTGCCGATTGGCACACCCAGGATGAGTGACGCCGCTGGGTAAGTCAGCTCTTCCAATTCGCAAAGGATCACTACCTCTTTCATCCACAAAGGCAGCTGATCGATCGCCGAACGGACCGCGTCAACGGCGTTCTTTCGGCTCAGCAGTTCGTATGGGTCGAGGAGAGACTCCTGGTCTACTTGCTCCTCAAATGAATCGATACCGATGAATGGTTCTTCACGTTCCATGCGCTTCCATAGCTGCCTCCGCGCAATCCCGCAAAGCCAGGTGGAGAAGGCGCCTCGCTGCGCTTCAAACTGATGTGGCTGACGAAGAAATGCAAGAAAGGCCTCCTGCGTGATCTCCTCCGCCATCGAAGCATCGCCGCTCATGCGAAGCGTAAATCGATAGACCATGGAGCCATGACGTTCATAGAGTTCTCCGATTGCGTCACCGCTGCCTTGGCACGCAGCCTGAACCAGATCCGCATCTGATTCGCTTTCGCACCGGCCTCGGGATCGCTTGAACATGGCTATTCATGATTACCATTTCGAGGCAAAACAGTTCCCGGAGAAGATTGCGCCGAAGTGAGATTGTCGCGAGAAGCGAGCTGCTGAGAAGTGAAAGCTAAATGCTGCCTCATCACTCTTCGAGGTGTTCGCGGACCAAAAAATGAAGCCCCCGGGTTAGCGGGGGCTTCTGTATTGCGATGGTGAGGGCTGATTATTCTGCGTGCTCGCTGCGCTTCCAGTTCATCAAGTCGCCCAGAGTGGTGGTGGAGCTGGAAGAGGAGCTGGAGGACGAGGAGGAAGGCTGCTTGTAGGATTCCACCTCGGCACGGCTGGCTTCTTCGCCCACTGCGCGCAAGCTGAGGCCGATCTTCTTTTCTTCGGCGTTCATCTTGATGATCTTGAACTCGAACTCCTGACCCGCTTCCAGCTTGACCGGCTGCCCGTGGGAGTCGGCTGCTTCAGAGACGTGGCACAGGCCTTCGATGCCCTCTGCGATCTCGATAAAGGCTCCGAACTGCGCGGTGCGCAGAACCTTGCCCTTGACGACATCGTTGACGCGATGCTGCGCGAAGAAGGTCTCCCACACATCCGGCTGGAGCTGCTTGACGCCCAGCGAGAGGCGGCGGTTTTCCGGCTCGACGCCAAGAACTACGGCGCGAACCTTCTCACCCTTCTTCAGGACTTCCGACGGATGCTTGACCCGCTTGGTCCAGCTGAGATTGCTGACGTGGACGAGGCCATCGATGCCGTCTTCGATTTCGATGAAGGCGCCGAAGTCGGTCAGGTTGCGAACCCGGCCTTCCACGATCTGCCCGGTAGGATAGCGCTCTGCCAGGTGCTCCCATGGATTCTCAAGGAGCTGCTTCATGCCGAGCGAAATGCGGCGGTCACTGGGGTTCACGCTGAGGACAACCGTCTCGACTTCGTCGCCGGGCTTGACCAGCTTGGACGGGTGCTTCATGCGCTTGGACCAGGTCATCTCAGAGACGTGAACGAGGCCTTCGATGCCCTGTTCCAGCTCAACGAAGGAACCGTAGTCGGTGACGCTGAGAACGCGGCCACGGACGTGTGCGCCGATGGGATAGCGCTCCACGGCGTCGAGCCACGGATCGGGCGTCAACTGCTTGAAGCCGAGCGAAACGCGCTGCTTATCCTTGTCGAACTTGAGCACCTTGACCTGGATCTCATCGCCGACGTTGACGAGGTCGCGGGGGTGCGTGAGGCGTCCCCAGGACATGTCGGTGATGTGCAACAGGCCGTCGATGCCGCCGAGGTCGACGAATGCGCCGTAGTCGGTGAGGTTCTTGACGGTACCGGTCAGGATCGTGCCCTCTTCGAGGTGCTCGAGAGTAGTGGACCGGCGGGCGGTCTGCTCCTCTTCGAGGATCTCTTTGCGGGAGACGACGACGTTGCCGCGCTTCTTGTTCAGCTTGATGACGCGAACTTCAATCTGCTGACCGATATAGCCGTCGAGGTTGCGGACGGGGCGGATCTCAAGCTGCGAACCGGGCAGGAACGCCTTGATGCCGATGTCGACGGTGAGACCACCCTTGACGCGGCCAAGAACGGTGCCGGTGACCAGGGTCTTTTCGTTGGCAGCCTTCTCGATCGTGTCCCACACGCGGAGCCGCTGAGCTTTGTCATAGCTCACCAGGAAGCCGCCCTCGGCCTCTTCGCGCTCGACTACCACGTCTACCGAGTCGCCCGGCTTCAACTTGGGCTGACCGGTATGGTCCAGTACCTGCTCGATCGGAATCAGGCCCTCGGACTTTAGGCCCACATCGATCACGACGTGCTTGTCCGTAAGCTTGATCACGGTTCCCGTGACGATGTTGTCATCGAAATTCTGGGTTGCGGCTTCTGCGGCCTGCTCGCGGTCAAAGGACTCGAGTGCGGCGGCAAAATCAAAGTCATCATCAAGATGCGCAACGGTTTCCGGCTCAGCTTCTGATTCAGGCTGGGCGGGAGATGCTTCGGTGACGGGAGTAGCAGGAATGGCGTGGAGATCGTGCTCGACGGGGTTGAGGGTTGATTCGATGGACGGCTCAGATTGCTCCGTCGCTGCTTCCAACGTTGGGGTTTCCAGTTCGGTGTTCAGGGGTTTGCTCTCGGTTTGTTCAGGATTAAGGACGTCTGCCATAACTGCCAGCTCCGGGATTCTTGTTCGACGGCTCCCGCTTCCGCCCCTGCAAGCTCACGAACCACTGGTCTCGGCAGAGACGGCCAGGGGATGAAACCTGCAGACTTCTTCGCTGGAGAGGCTCGAACGTGCTGGCTGATCCGCGAAGTACGGGGACCGTGCGAGTTGTGCCCTGGGTCAACATCGGAATTTCTCAGGGAGACGGAGAGTGTGGCCAGAGTGAGTGGCCCGGCACTACGTCGGTCTCCGTTTGGGAGCATCCGGCAGGCAGGGATGAACAGCGGCGGTCGCAGCTTCGCGCATGAATCCCGGCGCGAAACTACTCTTGAACTATAGCAACCGCATCCAGTCAAGTCAACGAAAGTTCGCTGTGGATGTGCAAATCAATGCGTTCTTAACATAAGCGGCTCATGGTGGTAGGGTGGCAGCGCCCCCAATTCGCCGCCCGGTGTCGGGATGTGCAGGATTGCCGGGGCAGCGGTATCACCGAGTGCGGAAGGAAGACGAAGAACATGTTGACGCAATCCCGTGAAATACGCCTGGCGGCTCGTCCCAATGGCGAACCCCGTCCGGAAGACTTTGCCCTGGCCCAGGTGGAACTGAAGCAGCCCGCTGCCGGCGAGGTGCTGGTCCACAACCTCTATTTCTCAGTCGATCCGTACATGCGCGGCCGCATGAACGACGCCAAGAGCTACGTGCCGGCCTTTACGGTGGGCAAGGCAATGGAAGGCACGGCTGTGGGACTGGTGGTGGCTTCGGCGGAGCCCTCCCTGGCCGTAGGCACGCTGGTATTGAGCATGAATGGCTGGCGCGAGGCGTTTGTTGCTCCGGCGCGCTATCTGCAGGTGCTTGATTCCACGCTGGCGCCGCCGAGTACGTTCCTGGGGATCCTTGGGGTGACGGGGCTGACGGCGTGGGTGGGATTGTGGAAGATAGGCGCCCTGAAGCCGGGGGAGACGGTGTTTGTATCGGGCGGCGCGGGTGCAGTAGGATCGGCGGTTTGCCAGCTTGCGCGGCTGCGCGGCTGCAAGGTGATCGCAAGTGCCGGATCTGAGGCAAAGATCACGATGCTGCGCGAGGAACTGGGCGCTGATTATGCCTTCAACTACAAAGACGGCGAGCCGCTGGAGCACCTGAAGCAGGCCGCGCCGGGCGGCATTGACGTCTACTTTGACAACACTGGTGGACCGCAGTTGGAGGCGGCCCTGACGGCGCTGAAGGAGCGCGGCCGGGTGGCCATGTGCGGCGCGATTGCGGGCTACAACACACCCGTGCCGGGGCCGCGCAATATGGTGAGCATCATCGGCAAGCGGCTGCGGATTGAGGGCTTCATCATCTCCGATCACATGAGCAGCCTACCGGAGTTTTTTGCCGAGGTTGGCCCTGCTCTGAAGAGCGGCGCGGTAAAGAGCTACGAGACGGTGGTGGAGGGTATCGAGAATGCTCCGGCGGCCTTCATCAGCCTGCTGCGTTCGGGCGACAGCCACACCGGCAAGATGGTGATCCATCTGCGTGACTGATGTGCGCACGCATGCGGGCGGGATCTAGGCTGGATGGCTTACACTGCTTGAGATATGGATCATCTATGGACGCCATGGCGCTACACCTACATCACTCAAGTGGATGGGGAGAGGCAGCGGCAGGGTGTTCCGGCGGAACTCGAGGCGTGGCCGGGAGATGAGCACTGCGTCTTCTGCAACCTGATTGCGAGCGTGGAGTACGCGAAGGCTCACGGCATGAGTGCCGAGGCAGCAGAGCGGGCAGCCCACGTGGTGGTTCGCGGCGAGTACTGCTATGTGTGCCTGAACGCTTATCCCTACACATCGGGGCACGTGATGGTGATCCCATACGAGCACGAAGCCTCGCTGGGTGCGCTGGATAACAAAGCCGCGCATGAGCTGATGGACCTGGCGCAAAAAACGGTGAAGGTTCTGGAAGAGCTCTACTCGCCGCACGGCATGAACCTGGGCATGAACCTGGGGAAGGCCGGAGGCGCGGGGGTGGCGGGACATCTGCACCTGCATGCGCTGCCGCGCTGGCATGGCGATACGAATTTCATGACCGTGGTGGGGGAGACACGCATCCTGCCCGAGACGCTGGACGCGACGTGGGAAAAGATGCGCGCAGCGTTTTCCGCGCCTCACTTGAGCGCTGCGGACGTGAAATAGCCGGAATCGGAAGGCAGCGCTCACAGCTCAGGCATCTAACCGCACTGCAGGCACGCAGGCGAGGTTGAGGCTTGCGAATTGCCACGTGAGGATGCGCCGTGCCGGAGAAAGACGACAAGCTGGATAAGGGGAGTAAGCAGCAAGCCGAGGCTGAGGCCAGGGAGCGACGCGTGGGCGCAAGAAACGAGGCTCCCGCTGGCGTGCAGCCGGTAGAGCCGGAGGATGCCTCGCGGAGCGGCGCAGGGCGGGAGCAACAACGCGAACTGCTGGAGAAGAATGTTGCGGGACACGGCAAAGGCAGGCCCGCAGCGCAGCCCCTGCCCGATACACCTGCAGGACAACACGCCACTGGTTCGGGCACCGGAGAGGCGAAGAGGTAGGCTGTCAAGGAGCTCTGTGATCCACAAATCGTTCACAGCCACGTTGCAAAAAAGCTCAGCGAAGGGTGGCTGGACCTATGTGGTGTGGCCCGATGCCGCTGACTTTTTCAAAACTCGTGGGCTGGTGAGGATTCGGGGAAAGATTGATGGCCACCCATTTCAGAGCTCCTTTATGGCCCTCGGGGACGGCACTCACAAGCTGCCTGTGAAGGCAGAGATCCGCAAGAGAATTGGAAAGGATGTGGGAGACACCGTGACCGTGCTTCTGGAGGAACGGCTTCAGCGGTGACATGGCCCGCGCAACTGAGTTGCGGAAGCGCTCGACACGAAGCGCAGACTTTAGTCGGACGGCGGATCCTCGACTGCTGCGAGGGACATTTGTGCGGGCTCGTCGGCCGGGGGTTCGTGTTCATCGAGATCCGGCAGAACCAGCGCGGTGGGGAGCCGCTTGGTGGGACGCACGCCGAGGTCTCTCAGATTTTCAGCCTGGCGTACTAGATTGCCTCTTCCTTCGCTGAGCTTGTTGAAGGCCTTGTCGTAGCTTTCCTTTGTCTGCCCGAGGCGATAGCCAATTCCCTGCAGATCTTCCACAAACGCGACAAATTTGTCATACAGGGTAGCGCCGCGCTTGGCAATCTCCTGCACGTTGCGGTTCTGCTGCTCCTGCCTCCAGAGGTGGCTAACTGTGCGCACGACAAAGAGGAAGGTGCTGGGGCAGACCAGCAGGACATTTCTGCGCCAGGCCTCTTCCCACAGCCTAATATCGCTGGACGTTGCGAGGATGAACGCGGATTCAATCGGCACGAACAAGATGACGTGGTCGAGGGAATTGAGGCCGTAGAGCTCCTGATACTTCTTTTCTGAGAGGCCCTTGATGTGGCTACGCAGGGACTCGACGTGGCGACCGAGGTGGAGTTCCCGCGCGGCATCCGTATCCGCGCTCATGTACTCGGAATAGGCCGTCAGCGAGACTTTGGAGTCGACGATGAGGTGCTTGTCTTCAGGCAGGTGGATGACGACGTCGGGCTGGCCGTATGTTCCATCTTCCCGTGGGTAGCTTTTCTGGGTGGTGTATTCCACGCCCTTGCGCAGGCCTGAGGCTTCGAGGATGCGCTCAAGGATGAGCTCGCCCCAGTTGCCCTGGGTCTTCGAGGAGCCCTTGAGAGCCTTGGTTAGGTTGTCGGCGTCCTGGGAGAGGCGCTTGTTCATCTCCATCATGTCTTTGACTTGCGCTGTGAGGGCGGAGCGGCCGTTGCTCTCCTGCACATAGACTTCGTTGACCTGGGTGCGGAACTGGTCGAGCTGAGTCTTCAGGGGGTTGAGGAGCTGCCCCAGATTGGCTTGGTTCTGCTCAGTAAAGCGCTTTGATTTGTCTTCGAGGATCTCGTTCGCCAGGGCCTTGAACTGGTTGGAGAGCTCATCTTTCGCGCCTTCGAGCAGGGCCAGCTTTTCGGCACTCTGTTTCTGCTCGCCAGCGAGGGCGGTATTGGCGGAGGCGAGCAGGGCGCCCAGGCGATTTTGCTCGGCCAGCGCCTGCTCGTACTTGTTTTGCAGCTCAAGAAGGTCGTGGTCACGCCGGGCGACGAGCTTATCCTGGCTCTCGCGGGTGGACTCGTAGCTGCCGATGGACTGGAGCAGCTTGTCTTTTTCGGCTTCGATCTGGGAGGCGAGGGCGCGGGCCTGGTCGCGCTCGGCGGTCAGCTCGGGGAGGCGCCGGGCCTGCTCAGAGAGACGGGCGAGCTCGGTTTCACGCACTCCGGCGGCGGCGTTGGCTCGGCTGGCGGCTGTCGTCCAGGCGACAAAGCCGGCGAGCGCGGCGGCTATGAATACGGCCAAAAGCAGAATTGGAATGCTTACGATCATTGAGGCTGTCCCTGTTTCAACTTTACTCGTTTCAGCGGGGCCGTCGCGGCGGAAAAACCCGGGCTGGCCAGCAGGGTGTATCTTTCCCGGGTTGGGCGACTTTACACCGCCCTAAGTGCTAAGTAGACTTGGAGTTTCGAAGCCACCGACCGAGATGCTGGTTGGATGCTGGCGCCGCGTCTGCCCTCGGGGCTCACGACCGGCTCAGAATTTCGATGGGAAGGGGTGTGCCGCAGAGTGCCCCGGACCCGTATGATGGATTTGCCGCTTCAATATTGACAGGAGAAACGCATGGCCGCAGTGGAAGAAAAGGTTAAGCAGATTATTGTTGAACAGCTCCAGGTAGACGAAGCCGAAGTTACGCCAAGCGCTTCATTTCAGGAAGATCTCGGTGCGGATTCTCTCGACGTGGTCGAGCTGGTAATGCAGTTTGAAGAGGCGTTCGACCTCGAGATTCCGGACGAGGATGCCGAGAAGATCAAGACGGTAAAGGACGCTGTCGAGTACATCGACAAGCACGCGAAGGCAGGCAAGTAATTTGCCGAGGCGCGTTGTAGTTACGGGTATCGGGCTCCTGTGCGGAGTCGGCAATACAGCGCCCGAGATCTGGACAAATCTGCTTGCAGGCAAGAGCGGGATGGCTCCGATCACCGGCTTTGACGCCTCAGCTTTCCCTGTGACCTTCGCGGCAGAGGTGAAGAACTTCGATGTCCTGAAGTTTGTGGACAAGAAGGAATCGCGCAAGATGGGGCGATTCATTCACTTCGCGCTGGCCGCTGCGCAAGAAGCGATGGAAGCATCCGGGCTAAAGATTACGCCGGAGAACAATGAACGCATCGGTGTGCACATCGGCTCAGGCATCGGCGGATTCGATGTGATTGAGCGTGAACACAGCGCAATGCTTGCCGGCGGTCCTCGCAAGATCTCTCCATTCTTTATTCCCGCGGCGATCATAAATCTCGCGGCAGGGCAGGTGAGCATTCGCTACGGCGCATGCGGGCCGAATGAAGCGACGGCCACGGCCTGCACCAGCAGCGCGCACAGCCTGGGAGATGCGTATCGCATCATCGAGCGGGGCGACGCTGACGCGATGATTGCAGGTGGCGCTGAAGCTGCCATTACGCCGATGGGCGTGGGCGGATTCGCCGCGATGCGTGCGCTCTCCACGCGCAATGACGATCCCGAACATGCCTGCAGGCCATTCGACAAGGACCGCGATGGGTTCGTAGTGGGCGAGGGCGCGGGGATTCTGATCCTGGAAGAACTGGAGTTTGCCAAGGCACGCGGGGCGAATATCCTGGCCGAGATTATTGGTTACGGCATGAGCGCGGATGGCTATCACATCACCTCGATGGCGCCGGAAGGCGAAGGCTGCTACCGGGCGATGCGCCATGCGATCCAGAGTGCCAACCTCACGGCAGACGATGTGGATTACGTGAATGCGCATGCCACCGCTACTCCGCTGGGAGACGCGTTGGAGACGGCGGCGATGAAGCGGCTGTTTGGCGAGCGCGCGACGAACCACACGCTGCTGGTGAGCTCGACCAAGTCGATGACGGGGCACCTGCTGGGTGGCGCGGGCGGCCTGGAGGCAGGCATCGCCGTAATGGCGCTGCAAAACCAGATGGTTCCCCCGACGGCAAATTTGGAAGATCCCGATCCGGCTTGCGATCTGAACTACGTGCCCAACAAGCCGCAGGCCGCGAAGCTCGACGTTGTGCTGTCGAACTCATTCGGTTTCGGTGGAACCAATGGAGCGCTCTTGTTCCGCCGCTGGAGCGAATAAGTCACAGCGCTGGTTACGAATAAAAATGGCACCGCAAAAGCGGTGCCATTTTCGTTTGCGCTGGACAACTCTTAGCTCGATACAGCGGCAATGCCCATACGGATGATCAAGATCAAGATCCACCAGCCGAACACAACGGTCAATCCGCTGGAGCGCTTTACTTTGGCCACGATGGCGAGGCCGATGGAGACTAGGATCATAGCCCAGATCCAGAAGATGTCGATTGAGTTGGCAAACGTGGTAAGCCACTTTGGGGTCTCGTTGCTGAGGTAGTAGCCGAGGTTGCTGCCGACGGGATTCTGGACATTGAATGAGTCAGGATCAACGCCCGCGAACATGGTGATGATACCCAGAATTCCCTGCAACGCCAGCGGCAGGGTGCCGAATATCCAGACGGCGAAGACCTGGCCGTAGGATGCGCGGCCCCCGAACATGAAGTTGATCGTTCCCCACAGCACTAGCGAAGCGATAGCTGCGAAGAGCAGGCTGATCAGCGGCACGGCATACGTGATGCCTTTGGTGAACATTCCGGCGATCCGCATAGTCTGCGCCCGCTGCTCGGCCGGCATGGCCTGGACCTGGTCCCATTGCTTGGCATTCTGCTTCATGCCGCTCTCAGTCATCTTTTCCCAGCCAATGCGATTTGTCATGGTGAAGATGAAGGCATAACTGACGATCAGGCCCAGGATGAAGGGCAGCCACCAACTGGTATTGCGGAGAATATCTGTAAACGTCTTCGGTGGTGCAGTGAAGGTGTACACGACCCGCTGCACCTGGGTTAGTCCGGGAACGCCGGGATCAGAGGTTGCGGTGGGAATGGTCGTAGTTCCGTCCGTCATTTTCAGTGTGCCTCCGTGTATGAAAACAGCCGTGCGCGATTCTACCCCTGTCTGGTATGGATAAGCATGAAATTGTTTTGCTTCTTTGCGGGGAGTGCCTGCTGGTTAGTGGATACCGGCTGCCACCATTTCGCCTGCATGCCCGGCCAGGGCAGGGGTGGCGGCGACGGCAGGCGAATAGGCCTTGTAGACCGTGATGTGAAAGCAGGCCTGCTGAAATTCTTCTTCGACGTCGATTCTTCCCCGTGATTGCAGGGGAAGCAGGTAGGCGCGCATCCATCCGATCTGCGCCAGCGACATGCCTTTTTTGCCAATGTCGATGGTGGCGCCGGTGAGATGCGGAGATGCAATGTCGCCTTCTGCCGGGGCGGCGTTACCGTTGATGCCGCGAAGATGACGCTGATACTCGACGGTGCGCACCGCGGAGTTGACCTGCAGCGGCGAGCGGAAGCGACTGAAATGCGCGCGCGACACGTCGGCAAGAAACTCCGCTGTCCAGCTGCGGCAATAGCGCCGGTTGGCCGGAAGCCGCGGGTCAACGGTAAGACCGCTGTTGATGGGTAGCGCCACCAGGTCGCCGCCGCGGCGCATTTCTGCGAGAGCATCGTCGTCTTCGATCCGGGTTAGCCCATCCTCTTCGGCGCGGGTATTCTGGCGGACCAGCGATTCACGGGAGCCCTTCAGCGGAGAGGGTAACGCGAACTTTACGCCGGTTAGCTGACGCTTGCGGAGGGTGGCTTTGGAAGTCTTGTAGCGAGGAGTGAGGGCGGCGTTTCGTGCGCTCCCGCAGTGGTGCCCATGGCGACAGGAAGCGCTGGCGCTGGCGGCGGAGGCGTGGCTTTTGCCGGAATTGGCTGGCTTCCCGCCTTTGGCTTTGCCGGAAGCGTGATGGCTCGACGAGGCAGAGTGCGTCGACCTCAACTTTGCGTTGTGGGTGTGGGTGGCGGCGGAACTGTGACGCGGAACGTCAGCCTTCGCCGTAACCGAAAACATCGCACTCACGAGCGCGAGCAACAGTACAAAACGACGCATGAACGGGACCGCGGAGAATGCCAGAACTTCCAATACTAGGCGCGGTCCGCGGAGTGCGGGAAGTGCTAAATGTGGTTCCCGGGGCGCGGCAGGGTTGCGCTGAGTGATTAGGACAAGGCCCGGGTTTTGAGATTCACGGTCACCACATCGTTGGGCGTTTTGCTTGCGCTGCCATCCGGGGCGGGATGGTTCTCGATACGGAGATTCACACTGTCCACCACAACGCGCAGATAGTTGTAGGCGGAGTCGTCGTAGTTCTCCAGCGTCAAGGACTTGTTCACCACCAACGGAGTGCGCAATCCACCGGAACCTGTCTTCTGCAGCGGCACGAGGTTGTGGCCGCCGGCTCCTGCAACCAGGTACGGAATGTTGAGGTTCGCGACAGAGCGCGTGTAGCGCTGATAGTTGTGCGCGTGCGCAGAGAAGTAGGCATGCGGCCAGAAGCCTGCCTCCTGCGACGCCTGATCCAGATCCTGCAGCATGCGCGGACTGCCGCCGTGAGCCGTTCCGTAGGTGAAGGGCGGATGATGCATGGCGACGATGACTGCTCCGCTGAACTTTTCGGTCTTTGCGCGCTTGAGAGCCGCGACAAGAAAAGCAAGCTGGCGATCATCCACGGCGGAACTGGCATTGCCCTGGCTGGAGATTACGCCGGGATCTTCGAGCACATTTGAGTAGACACCAAGGATGCGGACGAAGGGCGCGTCAAACGTGAAGTAGGCGCCGGGGGCAATCATCGCTGTACGCTGCAGGCCTCCCGCTTCGGGCGTGTGGTCAGGCGCGGCCGCGCAAAAGTTGCGCAGGAAGGCGTCGAGCGTCGGCGCACTGTCGCCGGTGTAGATCATGCCGTCGTGATTGCCGGGGATCGCAACGACGGGTCCCTGGTATTCGCGGTAGGGCGCGTAGAACTGGTCGTAGTAATACATCGCCTCGCCGAAGCTGTAGACGACGTCGCCGAGGTGAAAGAAGAACGACGGAATATCTGCAGAATTTTGCTCAGTAAAGTCGGAGACCATTTTGTCCGCGACCAGCGATTGCGTGTTGGGTCCGCGCACGCTGCCGGTATCTCCGACGGAGTGAAAGACGATTTGTCCCGCCGATTGGATTGACTTAACTTTTGCGGCGCCGGCGGAACCATATACCTCCGCGAGCGTGAGCACCGGCTCGATTGCGCCGCCGCGCGGTAGAGGAACCTGCTGCAAAAGCTTGATGAGCTCGTTGTACTTCTGCGTGTCGGAGCCGTGCGGCGTACGAAATTTGGTTGGGTCCGCACTGGGCTGCGGTTCGCCGAAGAGAGGGTCGCCCGACACTGGAGAAGGCAGGCGAAGCACCCTTTTGCCTGCGCGTTTGCTGGGGGAAGGCTTGGCCATGACGGAGCGACCTCCTGGGCACGTGTGCAGAAGCATACTGATGCTGAACCGGTTTTTGTGTCAATGGAGCGATAAGAAATTTCAATTTGCTGGATGAGAAAAATTACTCAACTTGTCGCACTCAATCGCAGAGAGTGCCAGAAAAGATACGTCTCACGTAACATTCGTTGGCGCAAATTCACTACAAGATCGGTAAGCTCGGATTCCAACAGGTAGTAGAAAGTGCACTGCTGGCGAGTATGAATTCGATGGAGGTCGTGATGATCCCTGACGAACATCCCCTGCACAAGCTTTTCCACGAACTGGTCTCGGACACGTACGGGCAGATCGGAATCTTCGATCGTGAGCTGGCGACGTATGTCTCGCGCGTGCTCACTAACTTCTGTGACAGCGAACGACTCTATCCCGTTCTGGATGCGAACGGGCGTCCGCTTAAAGAGGTCGGCGAGATGCTGGTGGCATCGGACCCGGTGCATGGCACCGCCCCGTCCTTCGACGCCGAGCGCGAGATTCGCAAGCACATTGGCGACTACACGCTGTTCCTTACCGGCATGTATCCCGAGTCGATGCACCTGTGGCGCTCTCGCCAGCGCGAGAGCTTTGTGGAGATGGTGCGCGCCGGCAAGGAAAGCTACTACGTCGTTTCCACATTTGACTTGTTTGAATATGCGAACGAAGCGGCGATGTTCGCGCGACTCTCAAAATACTTCGAGCGCTGCATCTATGGACTGACGCTGGTGCGCACGGAGCTGGCGCGGCGCAGTCCCGGCACGCTGCCGCCCCGCGACGAGCCGAAGTACCTGATGTAGAGTGGCGCTTCATTCCAAGCTGGTGGCAGTAGTCCGCCACCAGCTGAACAAAACTTTAGAGGATGTACCGCGACAGGTCCTGATCCTTGACGATGGACGCCACCATCAGGCGGACATACTCGGGACCAATGGTGACGACGATCTCGCGCTCACCCGCCGCGTTTTCGCGCTCGCTTACGGGCAGAGTAACGGTTGCGCCGTTCTCCTGCGCAGCCGCTGCCAGGTCGATGGTTGAATCGCTCTTGTGCGCCTTGGTCAGGTCTGGCGCAAGGAAGCTGATCTCATCCAGCACACGCTCCATGATGGTATGCAGGCGGCGCGCGCCGATGTTCTCTGTCGTCTCGTTGACGCTGAAAGCGAAACGCGCCATCTCCGCCAACGACTCCGAAGTGAACTCCAGCTTGAGCCCTTCCGTCTCCAACAGCGCCGCGTATTGCTTGGTGAGCGACGACTTGGGTTCGGTGAGGATGCGGACGAAATCTTCGACGGTGAGCGACTGCAGTTCAACGCGAATGGGGAAGCGTCCCTGCAGTTCCGGAATCAGATCGCTGGGCTTGGAGACGTGGAAGGCTCCGGCGGCGATGAACAAAATGTGATCGGTGCGCACCATGCCGTAGCGGGTGTTGACGGTGGTGCCTTCGACGATGGGCAGGATGTCGCGCTGCACGCCTTCGCGGGAGATGTCCGGTCCATGACCGCCTTCGCGTCCGGCGATCTTGTCGATCTCGTCGAGGAAGATGATGCCGGAGTTCTCCACGCGCTCGGTTGCGGAACGCGTCACCTGATCCATATCGATCAAGCGGCCTTCCTCTTCCTGCACCAGGTATTCGAAGGCCTCTGCCACCTTCATCTTGCGCTTCTTGGTGCGGGCGCCAAAGATGTTGGGCAGGATGTCCTTGAGGTTGATATCCATCTCCTCAACGCCCTGGTTGGAGACGATTTCAAACGACGGCGTATTGCGCTCGCGCACGTCGATCTCGACCACGCGATCGTCGAGGCGTCCTTCGCGAAACTGCTGGCGAAGCTTCTCGCGGGTGCGGGTGTGCGACTCGTTCGAGGCCGCCGGAAATGTGATCGTCGTGGTGCTTTCGGGCGCGGGTGTGGCGGGCGCCGCGGCCGGCGTGACGGCGGGCGGCGGGAGCAGCAGATCGAGCAGACGCTCCTCGGCATTCAGCTCAGCCTTGTCCTCCACCTCTTCCAGCTTCTCTTCGCGCACCATATCGATGGCGATCTCGACGAGGTCGCGAATCATCGATTCAACGTCGCGGCCCACATAGCCGACCTCGGTGAACTTCGACGCTTCCACCTTGAGGAATGGCGAGTTGGTGAGCTTGGCCAGGCGGCGGGCTATCTCCGTTTTGCCGACGCCGGTGGGGCCGATCATGATGATGTTCTTGGGCATGATCTCTTCGGCGAGATCGGGGGCGAGCTTCTGGCGGCGCATGCGGTTGCGCAGCGCGACGGCGACAGCGCGCTTGGCGGCGCCCTGTCCTACGACGTGCTTGTCCAGCTCGGCGACAATTTCACGCGGTGTCAGGTCCTCAAGCGCGAGTTCCTGATCTTCCGCTGTTCCTGGTAAATAGATGGCCATAATGTCTGCTCCTTTGTGAGCCCGCGGGCGCTTCTCGGAGCCTCCCATTACAGGTTTCTTAAGCGTGCAATTCTTCGATGGTGATTTGGTCGTTGGTGTAGATGCAGATCTGGCCGGCGATGCGCAGAGACTTCTCGGCGATATCGCGGGCGGGGAGATCGGTGTTCTGGAAGAGAGCGCGCGCAGAGGCGAGCGCGTACGAGCCGCCGCTGCCGATGGCTGCAATGCCCTCGTCCGGCTCGATCACGTCGCCCGCTCCGCTGATGAGGTAGGTCTGTTCCAGGTCGGCGACCACTAGCAGGGCTTCCAGATTGCGCAGCATCTTGTCGGTGCGCCAATCCTTGGCCAATTCCACGGCGGAGCGGCCCAGGTTGCCGGCATACTGCTCCAGCTTGGACTCAAAGCGGCTGAAGAGCGAGAAGGCATCGGCGGTTGAACCAGCAAATCCGGCGAGGATCTTGTCCTGGTAGAGGCGGCGTATCTTGCGCGCAGAGTGCTTAATGACGCTATCGCCAAGGGTTACCTGGCCATCGGCCGCCATCACCACACTTTGTCGCGGCGAACGCACAGGACGGTGGTCGAGCGAATCCGGGTGGCGGAGGACGCAAGCTGCGGAGCCCCGGATGCTTCAGGGGTCTCAAGAAGCTTGGAAGAATCGGAGAGATGAGAGGCGCCGGACGGGGCCGCCGGTTGAGACGAACGGTTGGACATGCTCTGTTTCAGTATAACGCAGGTGGACGGTGCAGGCGGCAGCCACGGCAGGCCGGAAAAGCGTGCTGGGAAATGCACGGCGCGCCATCCGGGTGCGGTATTCTGCAGGTATGCTTTCCGAGGCAAACAAAGTGGCGGAGCCAACTTTGTGAACGGCTGGGAACCGGGAACGAGAATGACGAGTATTTCCCTACACAATCCCGATGTGCTGGAGGCGCTGGCGGCGGCTGGAATCCTGCTGGTTGGCGGGGTCACGGCCTGGGCCCTGCTGCGCAAAAAGCCGACCGATGAAGAGATTGAGCGGGAGCGCCGGCTGACCCTGGTGAAGATGGGCCGCATCGTGGATGGCACCGTGGTGGATATCGCCGATCTGAGTCCCAGCGAGAGCGACAGGCCGGAGGGAATGAAGCTGATCCTGTATCGCTACGAGATTGCGGGAGTGGTGTACAACTGCTCGCAGGATGTGACTCACATGGCTGGCTTTGTGGACATTTACGAATGCCGGCTGAGCTTCCCCGCCTCGATTCGCTACGACGCGCACAACCCCGAGAACAGCATTATTGTGGCGGAAAACTGGAGCGGGCTGCGCAGTACCGCCGCCATCCGCTTCGGGCCGCCGCCCGAGGCCCAGGGCAGCCGAGCCCGCAGCGGCCTTTCACGTCGCGTCAACAAATAGACATCCGCCGCCTGGCTGCGGTTTGAAGAGCAGACGCGGCGCAGCTAAACTGAAGACTATGCATGTGCATGGCGCCACGACCCAGAAGATGCAGCGCGTTTTGCGCTTCTCACTGGTCGCAACCCTGGCCTACGTGTTGCTCACATTCTTCGCTGGTGTGCGCGCCCATTCGCTTGCCCTTATTTCGGAGTCTGGTCACAACGTTTCGGACTTCCTGGCGCTGCTTCTTTCCTTCGTTGCCGTCTACTTCCACACGCGCCCCGCGACAGACGAGAAGACCTTTGGCTACCAGCGCGCCGGCGTGCTGGCGGCCTTTCTGAACGCGCTATCGCTGGTGGTGATTGCGATCTGGATCGCGATCGAGGCGATCCATCGACTGAGCCAGCCGGTCAGTGTGCAGCCGCGGCTGATGATGATTGTGGCGGCCGCCGGCCTGTTGATGAACGGCGTGATTGCCGCGCTGCTGTGGAGAGTGGCGCACGATGTAAATATCCGCAGCGTTTTTCTGCACATGCTGGGAGACACGCTGTCGACTGCGGCGGTGATTGTTGGCGGCTTCGGCATCCTGCTGACGGGGCGGAACTGGATCGATCCCGCGCTGTCGCTTCTGATTGCAGGGCTGATCCTGTGGACATCCTTCTCCATCGTGAAGGAGACGCTGAATATTCTGCTGGAGGGCACGCCGCGCGGGGTCTCGATTCCGGCCATCCGCTTGCGCCTGGCAGCGATGCCGGGAGTGCTCGACGTGCACGATCTCCACGTCTGGAGCCTGGGCTCGCAGACCAACGCGATGGCCTGCCACGTGACCATCGCGGATATTCCGCCATCGGAAAGCGGCCGCATCCTCGCTGAAATCAACTCGGCGCTGCGCGACGAATTTCGCATCCACCACACCACGATTCAGTTTGAAGATGCCGAGTGCGAGATTGCGCATGGCTGCGTTATTCCGGTGGACCAGGTGGGCGCTCACGGCCATCATCACGGACACTCGCACTAGGATCGTCCTGCGGCTTGTCCGGCTGCGAATTGTAGATCTCCTCAACTCGCTCCAGCGTATCGATTTCCGCCACCGGCTTGTCGTCGCGGATGCGCAGAATGCGCGGGAAGCGCAGCGCGAATCCGCTGTCGTGGCGCTCGGAACGCATGATGTTGTTGAAAGCCACTTCGAGAACAATGAGCGGCTCAACCGAGCGAACCCTGCCGAAGTCCTCGATCGTATGCTCATGGAAGAATCCAGTTAGCGCATCAATCTCCGCGTCGGTGAGTCCTGAATATGCCTTGCCCACATTCAGCAGGCGGGCTCCATCGCGCACCGCGAAAGTGTAGTCACTCAGCACTCCCGCGCGCTTGCCGTGCCCGAATTCTGCGGCCGTCACCACAACGTCAAGTGTGGCGAGTTCGCGCTTCAGCTTGAGCCACGCCAACCCGCGACGACCGGGCTGATAGATGCTGTTGCGCGACTTGATCATGACTCCTTCGTTGCCGCGACTGCGCGCCTCAGCGTATGCCCGATCAAGCTGGTGCGGCGACTCCAGCCTTACCGCGGGAGAGAGCATCAGCCGCGGAAATGCGCCTTCGTCCGTTGTGTCGCCAAAGAGTCCCGCTTGCTGTGGAACTTTGCCATCGCGGGGGCCAGCTATCGTCTGGCGCTGCCACTGTTGCACCAGGGATTCGAGCATCGATCTGCGCTTTGCGAGCGGCTCCGGCAGCAGCAGGTCGCCGTCAGCGTAGAGAAGGTCAAAGGCCATGAAGACTACTGGGTTGTCCATTTGAATATCGCGGGTGACGCGCTTGCGGCCGATTCGCTGCTGCAGTGCGGAGAATGGTTTAGCGCGATGCCGAGTGGGATCCCAGGCGAGAATTTCGCCGTCGAGAATGATGGGCGTGCGAATGGCAGCGAAGGCGGACGCGAGGTCGGGGAAGCTCTCGGTAAGGTCTTCGCGGCTTCGCGAGAAGAGCGCGACTCGCTCAGGATTCGCCGCGTCGCCACAATGAAGCTGACAGCGAATGCCGTCATATTTGTCTTCAATGAGAGCGAGAGAGAGCTCCGACGCTTCGATTGGTTCGGGAAGGGGATTCACCGCTTCGTCGTCGGAGGGCGCACCTTGCTCTTCGGCCAACTCGGTCGCAAAGCGCGCGACAGCTTCGTCAACACTGGCGACGGGGCTTGCCAGCATGAAGCCGAGGGGATGAAATAGCCTCATCCGGGCTTGCTGCAAAGTGGCAGCGGCGGCCATCGTGACTACTTCGCGGAGGTCGCCCAGCAGCATTCCGGCTCGCCGCACGTCTGCCGGATCGGCGGAATAGGCCGTGGCAATCGCGTCCTCTATGAGGCTTTCGCGCACGCCGGTGCGCATGTCTCCCAGCGCCAGCTTGATGAGATACTTCGCCTCCAGCGGCATAGCACCCGCCAGCAGGCTGAGCAGCGGATGAAGCTTCGCCTGCGTACCGCGAGCTGCGGCAATTTCGGTCAGGCTCCTCTCAACCTCCGCGAGCGTAAGGGTGGGCGCGACCACATCCCGAGCTGTCCACAAATCCATGGCAGCGGAGCCGAGGTCGCCATGCCGCAAGTAGGCCTCGTGAAGAGCCTGCGGGCTCGCCGCCGTAAGCTGCAATACAGCCTTCGACAGCAGCGACCCGCCCAGATTGAGCGCGCGACGGTCGGTTTGCGCAAAGGGCTGTCCCGCGAAATACAGCGCCGCCAGCGCGGCGTCGTCCGGCGAAAGCTGGCGCATCCAGGCCGCGATCAGGTCGCGCTTCTCCAGCTTGCGGGTGGTGAGCGTCAGCGCCTCAGAGATCTGGGCGAATTCGAGTAAACTCGCAGCCATGCTGGCTATAGATGCCAGATGGAATCCCCATGATCTACGAGTTTTCTCCGGATATTCTCCCGCGCACGGTTTCGCGATAAAATAGAAGTTGTGAGGACCGGATATCCATTCCGAACCACCCGCAGCGCTGCCTGCCACGCTCTGCTCTAGCGGCCCCGCCGCTCACTCGCTTCTCTGCGCCCGTTTTCCTGAATCCCACATTTGAAGGTAGCCCGCGGCAGTCGCGGGGAAAGGCACTTATGTTTGATCGTCTGCAGCAGATGGAAGCGCGCTATGAAGAACTGGGCAGCCAGTTGGCCGATCCCGAGATCACCAGCGACCAGCAGAGATATCAGAAGGTGGCGAAGCAGCATCGCGACCTGGAGGACGTGGTCGAGAAGTATCGCGAGTACAAGCAGGTGAAGAGCGGCATTGACGACGCGAAGGGAATGTTGCTGGAGAGCGACCCCGAGATTCGCGCCATGGCAAACGAGGAGTTGGCGCAACTCGAAACGCGGCTGCCTGCGATTGAAGAAGATCTGAAGGTTAGGCTGCTGCCTAAGGATCCCAACGACGATAAGAACGTCATTCTCGAAATCCGCGCCGGTACCGGCGGGGATGAGGCATCGCTCTTCGTCGCGGAGGTCTTTCGCATGTATACGCGCTTTGCCGAGCAGCATAAGTGGAAGGTGGAAGTGCTGTCGTCTTCAGAGTCGGGCGTTGGCGGCCTGAAGGAAGTGATCGCGATTATTGAAGGCGATCGCGTCTTCTCGCAGATGAAGTATGAGAGCGGTGTGCATCGCGTGCAGCGCGTACCCGCCACTGAGACGCAGGGTCGCGTGCACACCTCTGCCATCACGGTTGCCGTGCTGCCTGAGGCGGAGGAAGTGGACGTGAAGATCGAGGCGAAGGATCTGCGCATCGACACATTCTGTTCTTCCGGTCCGGGTGGCCAGTCGGTGAACACGACCTATTCCGCTGTGCGCATCACGCACGTTCCTACGGGAACGGTGGTGAGCTGCCAGGATGAGAAATCGCAGATCAAGAATCGCGAAAAGGGTATGCGTGTTTTGCGCGCACGCCTGTATGAGCAGGAGATGGAGAAGCAGCACGCTGAGCTGGCGAAGGAACGCAAGCAGCAGGTGGGTACAGGCGATCGCAGCGAGAAGATTCGCACGTATAACTTCCCGCAGAATCGCCTGACGGATCACCGCATCGGCCTGACCAATCACCAGCTGGCCGAGGTGATGGAGGGCAAGCTGCAGCCAACCATCGACGCGCTGAGCTCGCACTTCCAGAATGAACGGCTCAAGGCTGAGACCGCGGAAGCCCACTGAGAGATGGCCGATGGATCGCCACTTGCGCAGGTACTTGCGGCTGCAGCAGGCTCGGCTGAGCCGAGCGGATCTGGCTGCCACCGCGCGACAGGATGCGCAGCTGCTGCTGATGCACGTGCTCGGCTGCGACCGCACCCATCTGCTTGCGTATCCTGGGCGGCCTGTTACACCGGCTGAACGGGAGTCCTACGACGAGTGCATCTCACGGCGGGAGACGCATGAGCCAGTCCAATACATCACTGGTGCCGTGGAGTTCTATGGCCTGGCGCTGCGCGTGGATCGCAATGTCCTGATTCCGCGTCCCGAGACTGAGCACCTGGTCGAAGCGCTGCTGGCGCGTATTTCGCCCGAGGAGCATGCTGCGATTGTGGATGTTGGCACCGGCTCCGGCGCCATTGCCATCGCGATTTCACATTCGCGGCTTAATGTAACCGTCACTGCTACAGATACCTCCGCAGCTGCACTCGCCGTGGCGCGAGCCAATGCCCAAGATCACAATCTCGCCGCGCGGATCAGCTTCATTCAGACGGATTTACTCTCCGGCCTCGCGAGCGGCGCATTTGATGCGGTCGTTTCCAATCCTCCATACGTTGGTGAAGAGGACCGCGCCACTCTCGCGCGGCAGGTGCAGGAGTACGAACCGGCCACTGCTCTCTTCGCCGGGCCCGGTGGCTTCGATATCTATGAGCGATTGATTCCCGAGGCAAAGCGAGTGCTGAAGCCGAAGGGATGGCTGCTGATGGAGATTGGCCACGGGCAACAGGCGCGGATCGCAGAGTTGCTTACGGGCTGGAACGACGTCAGCTTTGTTGCGGATCTGCAGGAGATCCCGCGAGTCGCCTGTGCGATGCGACCATAAAGAAAGGCCGGAGATTGCTCTCCGGCCTTCTGATTTGACGCAGCGATTATGCTTTGCCGTGTAGCGCGCCCACAGGTATTTTCACGCCCTGTCGCTCCACAACTTGAAAGCGCAGTTGATTCGCACCGCGATCCGCATCCACGACAACGTGATCGCCGTGAAGCACTTCGCCATCCAGAATCTTCAGCGCCAGCGGATCCTGGATCATGCGCTGCAGCGCTCGCTTCAGAGGACGCGCCCCATACGCACGGTCGTAGCCGGACGCCAGCAGGATGTGTCGTGCTGAATCCGTCAGTTCGAGCGTAATCTTACGGTCGCTCAGCAGCTTCTTCAGGTCATCCAGCCGCAGATCAATGATGTGGCCCAACTGCTCTTCGCCCAACGGACGGAAGATCACGATGTCGTCAACGCGATTGAGAAACTCTGGCCGGAAGCTCTGGCGAAGAATCTCCATCACCTGCTCACGCGCACGCTCGAAGGCTTTCTCGGTATCGAGCGACTCGCCCTGCAACACCTGCGATCCGAGGTTCGACGTCATGATGAGAACCGTGTTTTTAAAGTCCACGGTGCGGCCCTTCGAGTCCGTAAGACGGCCGTCATCGAGTACCTGCAGCAGCACGTTGAAGACATCCGGATGCGCCTTCTCGATCTCGTCGAAGAGCACAACGGAGTAGGGCCGGCGACGAACAGCCTCAGTAAGCTGGCCGCCCTCGTCGTAACCCACGTAGCCCGGAGGCGCTCCAATCAAGCGCGCGACCGCGTGCTTCTCCATGTACTCCGACATGTCGATGCGGATCATCGCCTGCTCGTCGTCGAAGAGATACTCCGCCAGAGCGCGCGCGGTTTCCGTTTTGCCGACGCCGGTCGGCCCGAGGAATATGAAGGAGCCGATCGGCCGCTTGGGATCGCTGAGGCCTGCACGCGAACGACGGATAGCATTGGCCACCGTCACCAGTGCTTCATCCTGTCCAATCACGCGCTCGCGCAGGCGGTTCTCCATGTGGACGAGTTTCTGCACTTCGCCTTCGAGCATCTTGGACACGGGGATGCCGGTCCATTTGCTCACAATTTCAGCGACGTCCTCTTCATCTACTTCTTCTTTCAACATGCGCTGTTTGCCGTCGGTGCCGTCTTGAGCTCTGTTCAATTCCTTGAGCTCAGCTTCCAGTTTGGGCAGCTCGCCGTATTGAATCTGGCCGGCGCGTTCAAGATTGCCGCGGCGCGTCTGCTCTTCCAGGTCGAGGCGAAGCGCCTCAATCTGCTTCTTCAATGCGCTCAGCCGGGCGATCGCGTCGCGCTCTTTCTGCCAGCGAGCCCGCAGGCCGCTCGATTTTTCTTTCAGCTCCGCCAGCTTGCGCTCCACTACCTGCAGGCGCTCCTTCGAGCTCTTATCCGTCTCGCGCTTCAGAGCAGTGCGTTCGATTTCGAGCGACGTAGACTCGCGCTCCAGCTGATCGATGTCCGTTGGAACGGAGCCGATCTGGATGGCTAGTGAGGCTGCTGCTTCGTCCACGAGGTCAATCGCCTTGTCCGGCAGAAACCTGTCAGAGATATAGCGATGCGAGAGTACGGCAGCCGCAACAATCGCCGCGTCCTTGATGCGCACGTTGTGGTGCGCCTCGTAGCGGTCTTTCAGGCCGCGCAAAATCGCAATCGTATCTTCGACGTTGGGCTCGCCCACGTAGACAATCTGGAAGCGGCGTTCGAGCGCAGCATCCTTCTCGATGTACTTGCGATACTCGTTGAGCGTCGTAGCACCGATGGCGCGCAGTTCGCCCCGGGCCAGCGCCGGCTTGAGCATGTTGCTGGCGTCGATGGCTCCCTCGGCAGCGCCTGCGCCTACCAGCGTGTGCAGCTCGTCGATGAAGAGAATGATCTGGCCGTTGGAATCTTCAATGTCCTTGAGCACCGCTTTCAGACGGTCTTCAAATTCGCCGCGATACTTTGCTCCGGCAAGCATGGAGCCAAGATCGAGGGAGATGACGCGCTTGTTCTTCAGGCTCTCCGGAACATCGCCGGAGACGATGCGTCGCGCAAGTCCTTCGACGATCGCCGTTTTGCCGACGCCGGGTTCGCCAATCAATACCGGGTTGTTCTTGGTGCGGCGGGAGAGCACCTGGATCACGCGGCGGATCTCCTCGTCGCGGCCAATCACCGGGTCCAGCTTGCCGCGGCGCGCCAACTCCGTCAGATCCTTCGCATAGCGCTCGAGCGCCTGGTATTTTGCTTCGGGATTCTGGTCGGTCACGCGCTGCGTTCCGCGTACAGCAGTAAGAGCGCGCAAAATCGCGTCGTGGGTTGCGCCGTGCGCTGCCATTGCCAGTTGTGCCGGATCGTTCTTCTGCTTCGAGAGGGCCAGCAGCAGATGCTCCGTCGAAACGTACTCGTCCTTGAAGTTTTCCGCCTCTTTGAATGCCTGGTCGATCACCTTCTGCATGGCATTGGACATCGTTGCCTGCGAGGAGCTGCCCGAGACCTTCGGCAGCTTATCTACTACTCGATTGGCATCCTGCTGAAGCTGGTCGGTGGGCACGCCCACCTTCTGCAGCACGGGCACGATGATGCCCTCCTTGTCGCTGAGAAGAACGGCCAGCAGGTGGATGGGGAGCAGTTCCGGGTTGCCATTTTCGGTGGCCAGGGAGCTAGCACTTTGCACCGCTTCCTGCGACTTCACCGTGAATTTGTCCCAACGAATCGCCATAAAAATCGCTCACTTTGTTTCGAATTTCAAATCTTTAGCTACATAGATGCAATCGCAACGCGGGGGAAGGCGCCGCAGTGGCCCTTCCCCCGCTTCGTTACGATGACTTCAGAGGACGGTATTTCGCCGCCCCCAGATTACGCGCAAACCGCCTTACGCTGCCGTGTGGGCAGAGGCCGGAGGTTTGGAGGTCCCTTCAACCTGCTTCGTCGGCGCAGCGTTCGAGGGGCCGATGGAGACGTTAATCTGCTTCGGTTTCGCCTCGGCCTTCTTCAACATCTCGACCTTCAGGATGCCACTGTCGTAGTTAGCCTGGATGTTTTCGGCGTCCACAGTGGACGGCAGGGTAAAGGCGCGATAGAAGCTGCCGTAGCGGCGCTCAATCCTGTGGAAGTTCTCCTCTTTCTCTTCTTTTTCGAATTTCCGCTCGCCGCTGATGGTCAGGTTGTTGTTTTCAACATGGATCTTCAGGTCTTCCTGCTTGATGCCGGGAACTTCGAGCTTCAACACGACCTTGTGCTCATCCTCGTACACATCAACCGGAGGCACAAAGTTGGCGGTGGTTACGGCTTCGCTCTCGCCGCCTCGCGTGTAGTCCTGGAAGAGCGAGTTCATGCGGTTCTGGAGACTCATAACGTCACGAAATGGATCCCAACGAATGATTGGCATTGCATACCTCCACACTTGGTTTAGCTTGGCCGGGCACACCGGCCTCACTGGATATGATGCAAGTATAGCGCATGTGATGCATAAAATATGCGCGTCTTGCTATCATATTTACAATGGACAGTAAAATGCTTGTATTGAGTTATTTATCGTAAAACCAGTGCGATTTGGGGGGGTAAAGTGCCAGAGAGATTGGGGTTGAAAAGCTGCTTGGCGTGTTCAGGGGGGCGGGTGAGGTGGCTCTCAGCACCGCGGTCCCGGGTGGGGCGGGACTTGGTGTTTGTGGCGAATTTTGGCCCGTTTCGAGGCGTTTTGGGCCCCTTACTTTTTGGCGATTGGGTCGCCTTGACCTTCTTTGCCCTTGTGGGCTTCGAAGGCAGCGAGACCCGGGTGATCGGCGCCCGTCTTCTCGCGCTGGCTGCAGACGAAATAGTTGACTGCACCTACGACCAGCACTCCGCCGGAGAAGGAGCCTCCAGCTTCCAGCATGTCGACGTGATCGGTTCGATAGCCCGGACCGAAGGGCGCGGCCAGCAGCCTGTTATGGGGCACCGTAAAGGACCCAGAGGCGGCTCCCGCAGCATCTGTTGCAATCGTCCCAATGCCGATGAAGCCGGCAGCCAGGGCGTGGGAAGGACCGGCGGTGAGGAAGATTTCGTACTTGGTGGTGGGGCGGCCGAACTCGATTCTGATATCGAGGTGGAGGTTGTCGCCGGGTTCGCTGTAGGCGAGAAGTCCGACTTGTGGACCGTTCATGTCAACGGGGCCGCCGAGTCCGCGGTCATCCGAGTCATAAACCATGGGAACGAGAGTTTCTTTGATAGGACCAACGATAGGCATGGAAGTACCTCAATGGGGAGGAATCGCAGGAGTGGAGCAGGTGCTGAACTTTCGTCTGCCAATCAGGATCTGCAGGCGCTCATTGCGTGCAGGGTAGTGAGCGCGGGGCGCGCTTCGTATCGTGTTTTGGAAAAGAATGGGTGAGCGCCGGGCTGGACTACTCGACCTCGCAGATCAGGCACTTGAGGTATTCCGTCTCCGGGATGGTGAGTTGGACGGGGTGATCGGGCGAGGCTCCGCGGCGTTCCAGCAGGCGGACGCGGCGCTGGGCATCTGCTGCGGCAGCGGTGACGATGGCGGTGAACTCCTCTGACGAGACGTGATGCGAGCAGGAGAAGGTGACCAGGGTTCCGCCGGGACGCAGCAGCTTCATGGCGCGCAGGTTCAGTTCTTTGTAGCCGCGCAGTGCTCCCTCAACCGCGCGCTTGGATTTGGCGAAGGCGGGCGGATCGAGCACGATAGTGTCGTAGGCGGGTCCGGCCATGCTCCAGTCGCGCAGCAGATCGAAGGCGTTAGCCTCCACCCAGTCAACGCTGGCCCGGTCGGCGATGTCGGCGTTCAATTGCAGGTTCTGCTCGGCCACCTCGAGTGCGGCGCGGGAGGCGTCGATGCCGGTGACTTTTTCGCAGATACGCGCAAGATGCAGGGCAAATCCACCCTGGTAGCAGCAGACGTCGAGCGCATCGCCTTTAGCATAGCGGGCGGCGGCGACGTAGTTTTCGCGCTGATCGAGAAAGGCTCCGGTCTTCTGCCCTGAGTTGGAGTCGTAGTGGAAGCGCAAGCCATTCAGCGTAAAGGTGGTAGCCGTGAGCGGATGTGCGGCATCCTCGGCGTAGAGCGGCGCGGCTGACGGCGCGCCCAGTTCTTCGAGTTCGCGAATACGCGCGTCGGGGCGCTCGACGATGGCGGCGGGAGAGAGCTCCTCGCGCAGCACTTCGACGATGGCGGCGCGGACCTCGGCGCGATCCATTCCGCGGGTAAGCAGCTGCAGGATCACCAGGTCGCCGTACTTGTCGGCGATGAGGCCGGGAAGCGCGTCGCCCTCACTGAATACCAGCCGGCAGGCGTTGCTGTCGTGCAGGTCGAGGATGGGCTTGCGGCGCGCGATGGCCTGGCGCAGGCGCTCGCGAAGCAGGTCGAGCCACTCAGAATCCTCGATGACGCTGGTGGAGACGAGGCGCAACGCGATCTGCGATGAGGGGCTGTAGAGCGCGGTGCCCATTGGAATGCCGCGATTGTCGAGGACCGGAAGCAGACCGGAGTCGCCTTCGGGGGCAACCACCTGCTCGATATCGGACTGGTAGACCCAGACGTGACCCGCGCGCAAACGATCGCAGGCGCGGCGCGAGATTACGGCTGCCGGAAGATCCAGCTTGATGGCGCGGGAGGCGAGTACGGAAGGCTTTGCCGGACGCCCGGACGCGGGCTTGAGGGAAGAGGTCTTGCTGCGGGCGGCGGGCTTGGCACCGGGCACCTTGGTTTTGTCGCGGCTGGGCATAGCTTTGAGAGTATCGGTTCGCGGGTCGCTTTGCACATCCGTGAAACGATTTGCAGTCCCATCGCTGAGGTTTAAGGGGTGTTTCAAGGAGTCAGCCTATAATCAATTATGGCGACGTTGCACCCATCGACGTTGGGGTCCGACCCGGCTCCCGACCAGA
Organism: uncultured Acidobacteriaceae bacterium; assembly: GCA_963849505.1. Classification (GTDB taxonomy): domain Bacteria; phylum Acidobacteriota; class Terriglobia; order Terriglobales; family Acidobacteriaceae; genus JANXZS01. The sequence continues at coordinate 959,633 of CAWKHY010000009.1, forward strand.
TATCGGCGAAGTTCCAGACGCTTCTGGACACGGTGCGCGCCAGCCGCCCCAACGACGACCCCGAAATCATCCGCAAAGCGTGGGAATTCTGCCTCCGTCACCACGATGGCCAGTTGCGCGCGTCGGGGGAGCCGTATGTGATCCACCCGCTGGAGGTGGCGCAGGTGCTGGCGGAGATGAAGCTGGACTCGACGGCAATTGCTGCGGGCCTACTGCACGATGCGGTTGAAGACACTCCGGTTACGAACGAAGACATCGTGGCGCAGTTTGGCGAGCAGGTGGCGCACATTGTTGAGGGCGTGACCAAGATCGACAAGATTGAGTTCGCCAACCGCGAAGACCGGCAGGCGGAGAACGTCCGCAAGATGCTGCTGGCGATGGTGACGGATGTTCGCGTGGTGATCATCAAGCTGGCTGACCGGCTGCACAACATGCGCACGCTTGAGCACTTGCCGAAGGAGAGGCAGGAATCCATTGCGCGCGAAACGCTGGACGTTTATGCGCCGCTGGCGCACCGCCTGGGCATGGGTAAGGTTCGTGGCGAGCTGGAAGACCTGGCCTTCCGCTACGTGGACAGCATCGGCTACGAGCAGGTGCACGAATCAGTGGAGGAGCGCCGCCTGGAGGGCGAGCATTTCCTGAAGGGCGTGGAAGAAACGCTGAAGGATAAGCTGCGCGAAAACGGTATTGAGGCGCGAGTGGAGTGGCGCATCAAGCGGCTCTACAGCATCCACCAGAAGCTGCAGAAGTCGCAGTCGGCTGTAGATCAGCTGTATGACCTGCTGGCGATTCGCGTGATCACAAAGAGCGTGCAGGATTGTTACGCCGTCTTCGGGCTGATTCACAGCATCTGGCGTCCGGTGCCAGGGCGCATCAAGGATTTCATTGCGATGCCGCGTCCGAATTTGTATCAGTCGCTGCACACAACTGTGATGGGCGAGGGCGGGCACCAATTTGAAGTGCAGATTCGCACGGAAGACATGCACCGCATTGCGGAAGAGGGCATTGCGGCGCACTGGAAATACAAGGCGGGCAACTCGCCGATAAGCGCGCGCGATGAGCAGCGCCTGGCGTGGGTAAGGCAGCTGGTCGAGTGGCAGCGGGAGATGACCGATCCGAACGAATTCCTCTCGATGCTGAAGATCGATCTGTATCCCGAGGAGGTGTATACCTTCACTCCCAAGGGCAAGGTTGTGGTGCTGCCGAAGGATTCGACGCCGATTGATTTTGCTTACTCGATCCACACCGAGGTGGGCAACACCTGCGTGGGCGCCAAGGTGAACGGGCGCATGGCGCAACTGCGCACCAAGCTGCGCAACGGCGACATTGTGGAAGTGGTGACGCAGAACGGGCACACGCCGAGCCGTGACTGGCTGACGTTTGCGAAGAGCCCGCGAGCCCGCAACAAGATCAAGCACTGGTTGAACGAGAACCAGCGGGTGCGTGCAATTGAGATCGGCAAGAAGCTGCTGGAGCGCGAAGGGCGCAAGTACAAGGTGTCGCTGAATCGCTTCAACGATGCAGACTATGCGCGCATCGCGGGTGAGAGCGGCGTGGCGACGGCCGCGGATTTGATGGCGGCGATCGGCTTCGGCAAATTCTCGGCGCGGCAGATTCTGAACAAGCTTTCGCCGGGAATTACCGCGACGCAGGGCGCGGATAACGAGGCAGCAACCGGAGTCGAGGCCAAGCCGGGGACGATGTCCGACGCGGTAAAGCGCGTCCACTTGAATGCGCGTTCGGATTCACTCGAAGTGGAAGGACAGAACGATCTGCTGGTCTACCGCGCGCGATGTTGCAATCCGATTCGCGGCGAGGAGATTGTTGGCTACGTAACGCGTGGCAAGGGCGTGGCTGTGCATGCGCGGAGTTGCCCGAATGTGCAGAACCTGCTGTACGAGGCCGACCGGCGTATTGCGGTGGAGTGGGCCCGCACTCCCGAGGACAAGAATGCGCGGCTTACTTATCCGGTGAAGCTGACGATCTATTGCGACGATCGAACCGGCATGCTGAAGGAATTGACGGCGGTCATCAGCGATGACGGCACCAACATCCGCGGCGTTGATTCCAAATCTCACGACAATGGCGAGGCCATTGTGGAGTTCGTGATCGAGACGGAAGATGTGCGCCACCTGAATAGGCTGGTGACCTCGATACGCCGCATTGCCGGCGTGCGGGAAGTACAGCGGACGCAGAAGCTGTAGCGGCGCGCGGCACACTTTTCTACATTGACAAGACTTGTCCTGAGCGAAAGATAGCGCGCTCGCGTCAGGATCCATAGTGGCCCGGCTAGCATGGATCGCAGCGGCCTAAGGGGAAGCTCATGATCAGAATTGTTGCGGCAATCCTCGCATTCTGTGCGGCTGGAGTCTGCGCGGCTCAGACTGCGGCGACTGCCCCGGTTGCGGCGTCGAAGGCGAAGCATTATCGGCTGACGTTCGTGCTTGCTTACGCTGACGGCAAGCTGCCCTCACAGAGCTTTGCGCTGGATGTGCCGGTCCTGGCGGGGCGATCCAGCGTGACAAGCATGACTGCGTCGGGCGCCTCGACGGGGCAGCCTGAGGGGAGTTACCGAGAGAACCTGCAGTGCGTGGACATCCACGAAACGGAGACGGGGCTGGCGGCCAAAGTGGACTTCTCAATGGACAGCGTGCCACTGGAGCCGCTACCGGGTATCACTGAACCACGGCATAGCCAGCTGGTATTTGAGCGGCAGATTGACGTGGTGCTGGGGAAGCCCACGCTTATTACGAACGAAATGCACCGAATGCCGCTGAAAAAGGGTGACGAGGTGTACTCGAATGCGATGCCGCCCGCGCCGCAGATCACAGTGACGGCGACTGAGCTTTAGGCAATGTCGCCATTCATGCGCGTTGGAGTCGCTACAAGTGGAAACGGCTGAGGCCGGCCTGGTCTGCGTGGCTGGCGATGGCGCGGTCAATCTGCAGCGCAAGGGCGAGTGCCGCGCGGCCATCCTGCGCGGAGACACGCGGGCGGCTGCGCTGGCGGATGGCGGCGAGGAATGACTCAATCTCCAGGCGCAACGGCTCGCCGGGAATGATCCTGGGCTTCTCGAATGACAGGCCTGCAGCAAGCGAGGGGATGGGGATCATCGGTGGAGCGGAAGGCTTTTCGCCGTCGCGATCGACGTTGATGATGAGCAGATCCTTGCGCTGGTAGTCGACAGAAACGTATTGCCGGGGCTGAAAAAAGCGCAGCTTGCGCACGCGCTCGGTGCTGACGCGGCTGGCGGTAAAGTTGGCCACGGCTCCGGATTCAAACTCCAGGCGCACGTTGGCGATATCGACTTTGGGCGACAGGATCGGCAGGCCGACGGCGCGGACTTCGCGCACAGCAGAGCGGGCGAAGGTGAGCACGATGTCGAGATCGTGGATCATGAGATCGAGGACGACATCGACATCCAGGGCGCGCGGACTGAAGACGCTTAGTCGATGCACCTCAAAAAACATGGGGCAGTTGAGCAGGGGCTCCACTGCGGTAATGGCGGGGTTAAAGCGCTCCAGGTGACCAACCTGCAGGATTCGTCCCTGGGTGGTGGCCAGATCAACGAGGGAGTCGGCTTGCTCGAGGGTGGCAGCGATGGGCTTTTCGACGAGGACGTCGATGCCGGCACGCAGCAGCTCGGAGGTAACGCTGAAGTGCGCTGAGGTGGGCACGCAAACGGAGGCTGCGTCGATGCGCAGCCCAGCGGTGCGGGCGGCGAGGCATTCATCCAACGCCGTATAGACGGGCACCTGGTACTTCTGGTGGAGGGCGTCGGCGCGGGCCGGATCCGGCTCAACGATGGCGGTCAGGGCGACGGGCAGGCCTGCGTCCTGCAGTTCGCGATAAACGCGCACATGATTGTGCCCAAAGGCGCCCGCTCCAAAAACAGCGACATTCAACGTAGGGTGCTGAGTACTTTCTCCGGGATCTGACAAGGGTCGCGCTACTGCGCCTCTCCCTTGCCGGCAACGGCTTTAAGGCAGCGCGCGTATAGCTCTAGCAGATGCGTAACCTGGTCGTCAGGCTTGGTGGCGGCCGCCGGGACGAAACCGGTGGACGGTGCCGTAGTGCGGCCAATGCCGGTGGTTCCGGCAACAAATTTGAGCAAATCGAGGGCGATGTCTTCGTTGCGACGAGCGCCGTTGGGGGTAGCGGGGGCCTGTTCCATGAACTCCTCCGTGGCGATGCTACCAAACTTTTCGCCGCGATGCTGTGTCCGAGCGCAGAGAAGGGTCAAAGAGGTGCCAGCAGAAAGCAGGCGCGCCCGATGATGTAGTCGGAAGGGTTCTGAGCCATGCCCATTTCCAGGACGACTACGGGAAATGCGGGATTGTGCGGACGCAGGACCAGGCGATTGGATTCGAAATCCAGGTAGCGCACAAGCAGCGCATTCACGTTACGAACGGCGTAGAGAGTGGCCTGATTGGGCTGATAGCGGACCAGGGAGGTGTAGTGGCGATCGATGACCACGATTGCGTTGGGCTGGAGGATGGGCTCCATGGGCCTGGTCTCGGTGGCATCGAGGCGGATGGCAACGAAGCGGAGCCAATCCTTGCGGGAATCGGCTTTTCGAGCGCGAAATTGCTGCAGAATACCGGCTGGAATGCGCAGCACATCGAGCACGTACTGGCGCGGAATGTTCTGGTTACGAAGGACGGTGGCGTCGGAGACGAGGGGGACGGCGTCGTAAGCGTTTTCTTCGCGGGCCGCACGATGGGAAGGCAGGAACTGGTCAGGGAGAAGATCGGATACGGTCAGCAACTGCGCAGCGAGGACGCGATCGAGCCCTTCGAGGCTGAGGATTCGCTTCTTGCGCAGGAAATTCGAGATGTGAGCCTGCCCGAAACCGGTCTGTCGCGCGAGCATGGTCCCGGTGAGCACACCGCGATCAATACGACGCACGAGTTCCAGGCGCAATCGCTCGTGGAGCTGAGAAAAGTTCATGTGTGGAAAATTGCCAGTCAGCAATAGACCGAGGGATAGTGATATTCCAGGCAGAAATGCAACTTCAAGTGTTTCCTTTGAAATCGAGTGGTTCTTGTCCGGCTCTGGACCGACCTCTTCTGATTTCTGTGCTGATGCCCGTTGACGCTGCGCGCCCCAGGCTTTAGATTTCGATTACTTTCCCGATATTCGAACGTGGAGCGGATCAAGTCCAGCAGGATCGCCATAGAACTACGCACCAAAGGGGGGATTGCCTTGCCCTCCAAGGTGCACGGAACTAAGGAGATGCTTCCCTGCAGGCATGTACGCGCCGCGTGCGAGACGGGAAGAGGTTATTTTGACAGAGACAGCTTGTCTTCGTCATGGAAACTGCATTCCCATCGATCTGCGAGCCAATAACGAATGGGAAGAAACGGAAGCATGATCGTGAGGCGGAGCCGAGCCAACAGACGCCCGGCCAGCCCGCGGGACTTCCAAAGCACTGCGGAAAAACGATGTTACAAGAAAAACCGCAGTGGAGTGCAGAGCCTTGGAGAAGAAGCCATGATGTATTTAAGCGTGCAGCTGAAGGTGTGTGAGGGCTGCGGAAACCTCTGGTTCCGGTCGGAACAGGGTGGTGTGTATTGTGATCGCTGCGTGAACAAGCTGAAGGACTTTCCGGCACCGGGAAGCCGCAGGTCGAGGCGTACGCGCAGCCATACGCACAGCCGGACAGACGTCACCACGTTGGCCGGAGGTGCGGCATGAGTGCTGCTCTCCAGTTGCCATATGTGTGTGGTGAGGGTACGAGGCAGGCGGTAGTACAAAGGGCGCCGAGGTGTCGCGCGCCCAGGCGTGAGACCGAGGAGCAGCCGGCGGAGGAGCTGGCGTTCTATCGCAGGCACACGCAGTCGTTGTTGCGGCGTTATATGCACATGTCGATGCAAATGGGCAGAGTTCCCTCTGTTCTGGGCGAGTGTATGTTTCGCGGGCGGGTATCGAGTTATCGCGTTAAGAGTTTTGAGGACGCGGTGATTTTTGTATTTGACATCGAGAAGTGCCTGAAGCGCCTTGATGAAGGCGAGCAGATGCTGATTGCGCGCATTGCGTTGCAGGAATACACGCAGGGAGAAGCGGCCGAGTTGCTGGGCATGAGCCTGCGCTCGGTGGTCAGGAAGTATGGCGAGGCAGTGGACAGGCTGACGGCTATTTTCCTGGGCGTGAAGCTGCTTTCGATTCCCGGACTCGTTTCATGTCAAGAGGTGAAAAGGAGATGCAGGGGGCCAAGAGCTTGAAAGCATTGGACTCCTAGAACGAAAGTAGTTTGCATATCGAAGTAGTGCTGGTTGGTATTCTAAGAATAATCGTGAAAGAGAAGAGAGGCAGAGGGGGCGCAGACCGCGCCTCCTTTGCCTTTTTTGATGGGAAAAGTGGAAAAGAAGAGCGGTACGAAGCAGGGAGACGGAGTTGTTCCGTCGGCATTGAAGGCAGGGTCGAAGAAGGCCGTAGCGAAGAAGACGGAAGCGACGCAGGTGGGAAAGCCGGCGGCCGTGAAGAGGGTGAGGAACTACAGGAAACACGCGAAGAATCAGCTGTCGCGGGCGTTTCCCGCGATAGTGGACACGCTGGTGAGGCAGGCCAAGAAAGGGAGCTTGACGCATACGAAGTTCCTCTTCGAACTGGGCGGCGGCAAGGACAAGCCGGTGAAGCGGGAAGCGGCAAAGAAGGAGCCGAGCTTCATAACTGCGCTGTTCGACGCAAAGGCGAAGATTGAAGAAATGCCGGCGGCGAAGGACGAAGCGGTTCCGGCAAGAGAAGCGCAGTAGTCTGCGTGCGCGGGCGGCGACGGAAGACAGCCCGCTGTTTGAAAACAGCTTCCGGTACAGGTTGTGGAGATGTTGGGAGAGAGATGAGCGTCACGAGTGTTCCGGGAGATCTGGAAGAGCTTCGCAGGTTGGGTGAGGTGCTGGACGAGCGCTGGGCGGCGCTAGGCGAGCGGACGACGGGAGTGTTTCTGGCGGAGACACTCCTGCGCGTCCGCGATCGTCGCGGGGATTGTGTGGCGCTGAGGCCGAACCGAGTGCAGGAAGAGTTTGAGAGACGGCGCGGGCAGAGAAACATCGTGCTGAAGGCGCGGCAAATGGGCGTGAGCACATGGGTGGCGGCGCGTTTTTTTCTGAAGACGATTACGCAGCCGGGAACACTTACCGTGCAGGTGGCGCACACGCAGGACGCGGCGGAAGAAATTTTTCGATCAGTACACCGCTTTGTCGGAGTGTCTTCCGGCGGCTTTGCGGAAGGGCGTCTGAGGACGTCGCGATCGAATGTGCGCAGATTGTTTTTCCCGCGCTGGACAGCGAGTATCGGGTGGAGAGCGCGGCAGACAGCAATGCGGGACGGGGGATGACGATTCAGAATCTGCACTGCTCGGAAGTTGCGCGCTGGCCGGGCAATGCTGCGGAGACGCTGGCGGGATTGAAGGCGGCGATGCCCCCAAAGGGGAGTGGGTGCTGGAGTCGACGCCGAATGGCGCAGCGGGATGCTTTTATGACGAATGGCAGCAGGCGGCGGAGACGGACGTGGTGCGACATTTCTTTCCCTGGTGGTGGGAAGAGGGATATGTAACTGCGGCGGTTACAGAAGAGAGTTTGACGGCGAATGAAGCGGGCACTGATGGAGCAGCATGGGCTCAGCCGGGAACAGATTGGCTTTCGCCGTGGGCTGGCAAACAATTTCCGCGGGCTGGCGAAGCAGGAGTATGCCGAGGATGCGGAGGAATGCTTCCTGGCAAGCGGCGATTGCATTTTCGATCTGGAGGCGATCGACCGGCGCACTACGGGAGACTGACGAGCCCGCATGAAACGCGGCTGGCGGGAACGCTGCTGATCTGGTTTCCGCAGTGCCGGGACGGCGAGTACGTGGTGGCGGCAGACCCGGCGGGAGGCGGTGCTGCGGGCGACTACTCCGCTGTGCAGGTGGTGGAACGTGGAGACGGGTTTGCAGTGTGCGGAGCTGCGAGGCAGAGCTGCCTGCGCTGGAACTGGCGCGAGAGTGCGGCGGCGCTGGCGAAGGAGTACAACGGACGCGCTGCTGGTGGTGGAGCGAAATAATCATGGCTCGGGAGTGCTGGCGTATCTGCGGAGCAGTTTGCAGGTACGAGCACATCTATGCGGAGGGCGGCCAGGATGGATGGCTGACGACTTCACTCTCGCCGTCCTGCGCTGATCTCGCACCTGGGGAGCGCGTTGGCGGAGAAACGCCGAGATCTTCCAGAGCCGGCGGTTGCTGCAGGAGTGTCGCGTCTTTGTGCGGCATACGAATGGCAGGGTCGAGGCGCGCGGGCCGGAGAGCATGACGACTGCGTGATGGCGATGGCGATCGCCTTGCAGTGAGAGCGGAGTTGCTGGTGGATGGACGGCGATGGTGAGAGAGCAAATACGCTCGGGGATGATTATGCGGATAGAATCCGGGGATGAGAGTTGCTGGTTGAAGTGGTGCGGCTGAAGCTGCGCTGCTTCGTGGATGAAGCTGCTTGGCTGTACTGGCGGTGCAGGAGATTCGGCGAATGCGAGGCGGAGCGCAGAGTCATTTGATGCTGGGCGCGGATGAGAACCTGTACGTGGTGAAGTTCCAGAACAATCCGCAGCACTGCGCGTGCTGGCGAATGAGCTGCTGGCGACGAGGCTGGCGGAGGCTGTCGGGATTGTCGGTGCCTCCCTGCGAAGTGGTCGAGGTGACGGAGTGGCTGATCGAGAACACGGCGGAGCTGCAGCATGGACCTGGGGCGCAGCCAGGAGCGATGCCTGCGCGGGCTGCAGTTCGGATCGCGCTTCGTGGGTGGCCTGATGCCGGGGCAGGTGGTGGATTATCTGCCGGAGGAGATGCTGGCTGGAGATGCGCAATCTGCACGAGTTCGCCGGGCATGCTGGCGCTGGATAAGTGGACGTGCAACGTGAATGGGCGGCAGGCGGTCTTTCTGAAAAAGCCGCGGGAGAAGCGGTACACGGCGACGTTCGTCGACCAGGGATACTGCTTCAATGCCGGGGAATGGAAGTTTGTGGATGCTCCGCTGCGCGGGGTGTACGCGCGCAACCTGGTGTACCAGGACGTGGCGGGCTGGGAGAGCTTTGAGCCGTGGCTGAGCCGGATTGAGAGCTTGCACCGGAAGAAGGCATGGGCGATTGCGGAGACGGTTCCTCCGGAATGGTACGGCGGGGATACGGCGGAGCTGGAGACAGCTGGTGGAGCAGTTGCTTGAGCGGCGAACGCGGGTTCGGGAGCATGATGGAGATGTTTCGGGAATCGTCGCGGCAGCCATTTCCAAATTGGATGAGGGCGAAGGAAAAGCTGGAGAAGGGTACGGTCAGGATGTGGGCGGGCCTCACGATAGTCAGTGGGTGATGTAGTGCGGTGGGTGTGGGTGATAGTGGACGGCTGGTTATCGATGATGTGGTGGGCTGTCTGGATGCGGAGCTGGTTGTGAGAGCCTGATGGCGGCACGAAGTAGTGAAGCTCTGGTGGTGGGCGTCGATCGAGAGCGTGGTGGCAGAGAGATCTAAGGTACGGGAGACTGCGCGATTGGCGGAGCGCAGGCAGTGCGAGTTCTTCCTGATCCGGTATGTGCCGGATGCGGTGAAGAACGAGTTCGTGAACATCGGAGTGTTGCTGCGGGAAGCCGGGCACGCCGAGGTGCGCTTTACACGGGACTGGGCAGCGGGTGCGCTGTATTGATCCCGATGCCGACACGGCGATGCTGGAGGCGCTGGAAGTTGAGGTGCGGACGGCGGCTGTCGGAAGAGAGTCCGGCGATGCGCGGTGCCGGTGATGAAGGTGATCGAGGATTCGTTTTCGAATGCGATCCAGATGACGGACGCGAAGGGCTGCCTGGCGGAGTCGATTCCGGCGGAGATGGAGCAGCTGATGCGCCTGTATGTGGAACCGCAGAAGCGGCAGCGCGAGACGCGGACGAGGGGCAGGGGCGCGATCCTGAACCGCATGCGGCAGCAGTTCGACAGGGCGGGTGTGTGGGACCTGATGCGGAAGCGGATTGCGGCATCGGACTACACGCGGGCGGGGGATCCGCTGCGGATTGATTGCGGTTACCGGCCTAACGGAGTGGTGCGGATGTTCCACGCCGTTTCGCTGGACGGCGATATGGAGATGGCGAAGGTGTTGGCCTTCAGCGTCGCCGGCGCTGACCGAAGGAGTTGCCGCGAGTGGAAAAGGCGGGGCTGGAGTTGACGGCGGTGATCGAGCCGCTGGCGCGAGTTGAAGGGAGCCGGCGAGGACGAAGACAGGCTGGCGCAGTATCGATTTGCGGTGGAGACGATGGAGCAGCAGACGATTCGCGTGCTGACCACGAGCGATCTTGCCGCGAGTGGCGGAGACGGCGCGGAGAGAGTTGCGCGTTTGATTTTGTAGTACGAAATTGCAGGGACGTTGTCGAGAGCGGCATGACACCTGGCCATGCCGCTTTTGTTTTGGGAACGAAGTTTTGGGTCGAGCGGCAAATCAGGAAGAGCGAACACATTGAAGCTGATGGAACCGTTACGCAATGCGTGGAACCGTTTGGGAGCACGTGGAGGCCGGTGAGGTCGAGAAGGCAGAGGGGCAGCGCAGGACGCTGATGCTGCCGTCGATTCTGTCTCCTTATCCATCGGCCGCGAATCTGCTGCCGAAGCCGACGTCGGCCAACCTGCGGAAGTTTGCGGAGACGCCGGTGGTGCGGCGCGCAATCAACGTGCATCAAGGACCGGATTGCGAGCCTGGACTGGCAGGTGACGGTGAAGCGCGGGTACGCGCTACGCGGATACTGGACAGATGCCACGGGGCGCATGGCGGCGATCCGCGCGGGCACTCGAGGAGCCGAACGAGACGGACTCGTTTCGCACGCTGGTAGAGCAGGTGCTGGAAGACGCGCTGGTGGGCGGCTTTGGCGCGATCGAGATGGAGCTTGACCGGAGACGCCGGAGAGGCCCTTCACGCTGTGGCCGGTGGATGGCGCGACGATCCGGATCAATCCCAAGTGGGACGGCACGCCGGAGACGCCGCGATATGCGCAGGTGACTGGGCAGGCCTGGGACCGGAGGGATCGATTGCGCTGCAGCGATGACGAGCTGATCTACCTGCGCATGAATCCGCGGACGCATACGCCGTTTGGCCTGGGGCCGCTGGAGGTTGCGTTCGAGACGGTGAACGCGTTTCTGAGCGCGAATCGTTTTGCTGTCGAAGCTGGCGAGCAACTCGGTGGTGCAGTATGCGCTGTGGCTGAACGAGACGACTCCGGCGCAACACGAGCGGCTGATTCGCTGGTGGCAGGACGAGATTGAAGGCACGGGCCGAGTGCCGCTGTTGAGCACGGAGCAGAAGCCGGAGGTGCTGCGCTTCGCGCACGGGCACGGATGCCGATCTGCGGCTGAACTGGCAGGAGTTTCTGATCCGCATGGTGGCGAATGCGTTCTGGCTGCCGCCGATGCTGCTGGGCGTGGAACACGATGTGAATCGGTCGACGGCGGCGGAACAGGGCGATGAGGCCTTCCGCAGCGCGATCGTCGCCGCTGGCGAAGCTGCTGGCGGAACACCTGACGCGCGATGTGCTGGCGAAGAAGCTGGGCTGGCGGGAGTTCGAATTCGTCTTCAACGAGCTGGATGCTCGCGATGAGATGACCGAAGTTGCAGATTCAGACTGCGCTGCTGAAGGCCGGCGTGCTGACGGTGAACGAAGTGCGGTCGATGCGCGGGCTGGGTCCGATTGGCAGTCGGCGCGGTGACGGAGAGTGATTGCCGAGGAGGCGAATAGGCAAAGCGCGTGCGAGCGCACAGGCGGCAGGGCGAATTGATGAAGCATAAGGCAGACGGGAGAACAAATGAGACTTGAAGCGATGGCGGTAAAGCTTCCTGCAGTCGCGGGGCATCCGAACCGGATTCCATTCGAGGGCGTGTTGACGCTGGTGGATGTGGCCAGTGACAAGGCTCCATCGGGAGCGCAGGGGTCATCGCGTGATGTTGACGCGAGGCGGCGCGATGGCTGCGCTGCCCTCGCTGCTGGGGATGGCGGTGGATTACAGGCCGGGATGGGATGGGCACGATGCGCGGCGAAAGTGCGGAATTATCACCGAGGCGGATGTGGAAGGGAACGAACTTCGCGTGAGCGGCTATCTCTTCGGAAGAGATTTTCCCGAGGTCGAGGAGCAGTTGAATCGCGGACGCGAGGGAACGATGGGAATGTCGTACGAGCTGGCCGACGCGCACGTGGAAGACATGCGAGCGGAGGTTTGGACGACTGACCCGGGCGACATTCACCGGCGCGGCGATTCTGCTGCGCGAGAAGGCGGCGTATCGCGGCACATCGTTTCGCTTGACGCGGGAAGGTGCCAAGCGTACGCGCGGCCGATGCCATCGAGTGCCGCCGAGCCTGCGCAGGCAGCGGCGACATACGGGCAGGTGATTCCGCGAGCAATCGATTGGCAACTTCAGAGAGAAAGGGAAGGAAACAGATGGAAGGAAGCAATCAGGAAGCATCGGACTCGACGCGCGAGAGCATGAGCCGGCTGGAAGCTGCGGCGACGCTGCTGGAAAAGACAGTGGCGTGGCTGGAGGAACGACAGGCAGCGCTTGCGGGCGATGTGCAGAAGATCGTGGCCACGGTGGAGCAGAACGACGACTGCAACCGTCGCGAGCACGAGCTGGAAAAGAGGCTGGCGGACGGCAGAAGCTGAGATCGCGGAGTTGAAGACGCAGAGCTGCGCGACGGCGGCATCTCAGCGACGCGCAGAACGCTGCCCGCGGCAACGGTGCAGTTGCTGAGCAAGCAGGGCCTCGAGGATCTGGATCGCGTGGACGCGGCTCACTGGATGCGGCGCTTGAACGGGTTGAGCCTGGAGCAGCGAATCGCGGTGAAGTCGCAATTGCTGCGAGCAGGGACGCTGGGCTAAGCGACAGGACAGACGCGCGGTTGTTGTCGAGCGTCTGGGGACGCTCTTTTCATTCGCAGCGCGCTTCCGCACTTGAGCAATTCACAAAAGCAATGATCTACCGCCTGAGAGCAGGCAGAAAGAAACTATGACCGCAAATTTCTTACGACATTCATTCCGCAGCTGATTTTATTGGACCTGGCGCGATTGAACTGCCGATGTATCAGACCGAGATCACCGACATCGTTCGCCGTCGCGGACATGTTTGGGCAGCGCATCAAGCAGGTTCCGGCAACCGGGCATCCTTCGCGCTTCTTTGAAGAGACCGGCGATTCCTTCTCCCAGTGGATCGCGGCTTCGTGGATCCGCGCAACATCATCGCACCGGTCGTGAGTCCGACGCGGGTGGAGCGCAGCGTGCCGCTGAAGGCCCTGGTGGCACAGCTGAACTACAACCTGTTCGACATCGAACTGGGAACACAGCAGAAGCAGTTCGCCTATCTGCAGGCGAAGGACCTGGTGGACACGATCGACGGCGTGATGCGCACGCATGATGTCGCACTGTGGAATGGCAACTGACACTTCGCTGAGCACTCCGACGACGTCGCAGTACTTCGGCGCGTCGGCGCAGATCGCGGCCGGCGGCAACACGCACCACGATCGGGACGGCGCAGAGCATCGTCGACGGACTGAAGTCGGCGGTTGCGCAGATGGTTGCCGAGCAGCGGCTTTGCGGTGCGCCCAACGGCGATCTATGCCAATCCTGTGCTGCTGGATTTGATCGATCGCGAGATGAAGAGCGGAGTTCAACGTGGTTCTGAACACCAAGGAGATCGGTGCGGGATTCACGGTGAAGACGCTTTCGACGCAGGCCGGCGAACTGCCCTTGATTCCGGAATGGGCGCTGAGCTACACCGGAACTCCGGGTTCGGGATCGGCGGTGCTTGCCGGCCTACATCGTGACCGAGGACATGATCGAGTATCACTGGCTGAGCGATCCTTCTCCGCGTGTATTCCAGCTGGGCGTACCCGGGATCGCTCGCCTCGCAGTATGTCGTGGTGAAGTTCGGCGGCGTTGTAGTGAAGGGCGCCAGCTATGCGCACTACCAGGTACTGGTAGATCGCTAGAGTATGCTGGAGCGAGGGCGTTAGCAGGCAACCAGCGGCTGGAGACAACCACTTCGATGCAGGGTAGGGCCGGACTCAATCGATTGACGAGTCCGGCACTCCTGTTTTGCGAGTACAGCATAACTCGTCGCAGTTCACTGTGACGTATATGAATGAAGGGTAGACATGGGATATCTGCTGCCGACGGATTACTGCAATTTCGGCCTCGCTGCGGACACAACGGACGATTGGGTGACGGCGGCCTCTGCATTGATCGACGCCCACTGCAGGCGGCCCAGCCTGAGCACGACACAGTACGTGGAGCGGATGCGCGTGGTGGAGGGAAGCCAGAGCAGTACGACTGACTTATCTGCCGCTGACGCTGCTGGATGATGCCGTGTACAACGCCGCTGGTCGCGGTACGTGCGACGGTACTGCGCGGCCACGGCGGGGAGAGATCGCGCTGCAGCCGATGACGTCGCAAGTGGCATGGGCGTTTTCGCTTCCTGGTTCATGGACAACGCTGGACTGTATCGACATTGGATTTTGTGAGCGATACCGGCGAAGTAACTCTGCCGTATAACATTCTCGGGCTGCCGTACAACGAAGTGGAAGTGACTTATACGGCGGGACTGAATGTGATTCCGGACGCAGTGAAGAGCGCGTGCGCGCAGATCGTGAAGAGCGCGCAGGGAACTCCCTCTCTGAACGTTAAATCGGCAAAGCTGGACACGATGCGCATGGACTACTTCGCGGCCACGCTGCTGGACGAGCAGGTGAAGGCGCTGCTGCGGCCGTATGTATCGTCCCGACTGGGGTGACGGCATGGGATCAGATGTGAGCGTACGAGGTTCGACGGAGGCAGCGCAGCGGGCGGCCAATGCACTGTTACGGTCTCTCGGAGGCACGTCAGTAAAGCTGCGGCGAGCTTCTCAACCGTGCGGCGCGGACGGCGACCAGGTCGGCCTGGGCAGCGGACTTACCAGGACTTGCTGCTTAGTCCGGCAGTCTTTCGTCGGGTGCGCGCGAGCATGCAGGAGAGCGCCGAGTGCGAGTGGGAACTGCTTCTTTCCGCAAGCTCGGTGCAGGCGCAGGTGAGCGCGGCGCAGCTGGAGTCTGCGAACACTCTGTTTGCAGAGGCAGTGGGATTGATCGTGGGGACGAAGACATTTTTGATTGATGCAATCTCGTCCTCGGAGGCATTCGGGCAGGTTTATCTCTACAGGCTTCTTTTGCGAGAAGCACAGCCCAAGGCACAGTAGCGAGGAGCAAGTCGGACGATGGTAGACGCAAAGGACTCTTTTTACATTGCACTTCGAGACAGACTGACGCTATTGAATCCGCAGCGGACGATGGTTGTGCGGGGCGCATTACGGCCGGGGATCCTGGTGGAAGAGGCTGAGCCGGCGGTAAGCCAGCTGCCTCGAGATGTCTACGTGCTGCGCTGGACGGGTGTGTCTCGGGACTTGAGCCTGCCCTCAAACATGGTGATGCTGAGCTGCGAGATCGAGTACTGCACGGCAGGAAGCGATGCAGCCTGCGGGTTGGACCGCGGCAGAGCGCTGGCGAGCATGGATGGCGAGGTTGGCGAAATGCTTGAGCCTGCTTCAACGCCAACGATGAGCTTTGACGTTAATCCGGCAGCTGCAACTGGAGGCACTACTTTCTGGTCTGTGCCGTTTTTTGGACCGACGACCATCAATCGCGATTGCTTAGGGCGAGTGGTGAAAGTGACAGTATTCGCACGGATAGCGGAGGGGGATGAATGACTACCAACTCGATGATGGAAGGCTGCGCAGAGAATGCGTGCACTCCGGTGACCGGGCTTGTGCGGGCATACTTCGCCGCAGTGAATCGCAACTTACCAAGTCCGGTAGCTTTTGACGCTTCGGTATACGGGCAGTTTGATTTAGAGGCTCCGCCGGCACCCTGGGTTGACTTGGGGTGGGTAGACAAGTTCACGCGGAAGTCAGCGAGCAGGACAGCTGTGCTGGCTGTGGGTGCACCCGCGGCGACCAAGACGCAGATCCGCGAGCAATTGGACGCTGTTGTGGGTCTCAGGTTTTTGCACTGGGGGAAGCTCCAGATGGCGCTGGCTGCAGGTTCCGAACACTGGAATCTTTTTGCGACAGGGGACGCCTCTTCGGTGACCCTGGCGGCGGGGTCCACCGCGACAACCTTGATGATGAGCGGCATGGACGCTGCGAGGTTCCATGTGGGGCAAGCGGTTGCGGTGGATGTGGACTACGCGGGGCAGACGGGCTATATCGGAAGCGGCTCATCAGCGGCATACGTTCAGAGCCCGTCGGTGGTGCAAGGAGACGTGCACTACATCCGCCGAGTAACTCTGAATGTTGGCCAGGTTTCGGCCGTAACTGCAAATGGCGTGCAACTGGCTGAACCATTGCTGGCTGGCGCCCCCACGACGTCGATGCAGGTGCAACCGGTGGTCGGCTTCATGGATCGTGAGGGCGGGACCTTCTTCCAGGAGTGGTCTGCGCTGTTTGTAATGCAGGGGGCGGAGGGCGAGCGAATCCTTTACAACTATCCGCGTCTGCAAACGGCTATCAGTGCACAGGAAGTGGGGAGTCCGATCGCAGGAACACTGGAGAGAGTCTGCTTGACGGGGGAGTTTCGCGCGCTTCCGGTGGTGGACGGTCGGGATGGGCAGTCAGTGCTTTGCTATCGAAGTTTCTTGCCGGCTCCAGGCATGCCACTGTAAGCCAGCCGAGCTGACTGATGCCGCTGACGTCGGGCAGCAGGTCTGCCGGGTGGAATCACAAACTAAGCTGACGGAGGAAGTGTGAAGGCGACAATTGATGCATTCGATGGTAGAGGTCCGATGGACTACAGCCAAGCAATCGACGCGAAAGATCCGATTCGAATCGTGCGACGGTTGAATGAGCCCTCACTCTGCACTTTTGGCATCGTTGCTATGAATACGTCACTACCGTTGTTACGTAATTCTCAAGTGAGAATTTCAGACAGCGATGGGAACTGCTATTTCAGCGGTTACTTGGCGACTGAGCCGATGAATGAATACCTGGGCAGCGACAGCGAAGGTGGATATTTTATCGCGCACGTCTCTGCGGCCAGCGACGAGGTTCTGCTGGATCGACAGATGCTCGGTGGGATGAGTTCGACGGCAGGCCAAACGGCGTCGAGCCTAATGGCGGGGTTGACTGGCGAGATAGGTGCGGGCCTGGTAAATGTCGATCGTTTGGACTGCCCGCGGGTGCTGGGACATTTTTCGGCGGTGGCTACAGAGACGTGGTCAAAGAATGCCGGCGAAGTGGCATCGAGGGCTCGTGCCAGCTACAGGATAGTGGATGGCAACTTGACGATGGCACCGATAGGCTCAGCTGTGCACGAATTGAGCGAGGGGGACGGATCGCTTCAAGTGGGTGCTTTGAAGGCCACGATGGCGAAGGAACTGGTAAACGATGTTCTGCTCTGCGGTGAAGAGGAGCCGTCTGCTTATGTTACGGAGCTCTTCGAGGGAGACGGAACAACGGCTCTCTTCGATCTGACAGATACGCCATTTACAACTGCCGCGAGCGACAAAACATGGCTGAACGAAAGGTTCGACGAACCGGCAATCGACAGTCGCACCTGGCGGGTGGCAGATCCCGGAGCGCATCTTTCGCTGACCAGTGCGGGGCTTACATTCAGCGGGGGCACGGGCATTGCAGGGCAGACTACCCTGACGGCGGCGAGCGTCCTGGAGGCAGGCGGGTCTCTCCTTCTGGAAGCGGGAGGAGTTGTGTTAGACGCCGGGAGCGATGGATTGCTCTTGGGTCTCTGTCAGGGTACTGCCAACGAGGCGAACTGCTTTGCAGGGTTCCGAGTAAAGCAGGCTGGTGGGGTTACGTCGGTAGTTGCGGTCGCGGGCGGAACAGAGTCGGGCCCATCGGCGCTGGTGAATGCAGGTAGCGTGTACACATTACGGCTGCGTATTTACTGCAGCGAACAGCAGAGAGTGCTGGAGAGTTTCTATTCAGAGGGCGACTCGGGATTGATGGCTTTTGGAGGGGATCTTATCGCCGCATCCGCAAGGGTGGTGATGGAGATTCAGGAGCTGATCAATGGGATGCCCGCCTCGGCCGTGGTGTTCTATGACGGAGTTATCGGCGAAGCTCCAGCGACGGCAAGCCTTGTGGTCGCGAGCAGTACACAGTTGACGGGAAGCATACGAAGCGTACTCGTAGAGCGGCCGACGCCCGTCTGGGTTCGGTCCGCGCCATTGAGTGGTGGATGGACTACAAGGCGGATCGGCTCGAGTGTAAGCAGCGGCGAATGTCGGCTGGAGGCCCCGGGCAGTGTGCGATTTTTCCCGGGCTCGATTCCGGCCGCAGGAGAATGTATCAGTGTGAGTTACAGAACGAAGCGAAGAGCGGTTGCCAGGAATTCTCGACAAGAGAGTGTGGAACGTGAAGGGGTTGCGGGCTTTCCGGGCACTTGTGCTTTTGCCGGTACTCTGACGCGACCGAAGGCGAGGAGTTCTGCGGATTGCGAGAATGCTTCGCTCGCTTTGCTGAATGTTTCCTGCAGTCGCTGGGCGGCTGTGACGGGCAGGTACGACGTGGTGGGAGCTGAGGGCGATCCTCTTCCCGGGGGCGATGTCTGGCCGGGGGATTTGCTCGCATTAAATGCTCCGGAAAATGGTTTGCAGGGAAACGTTGTGGTGCGCGACGTCAAGCTTGAGATCGCGTCGGGTGGGCCACGTTTGATGAGTTACGCAATCGGCTTTGCGAATGACTGGGCGAGTGAGCTATCGCTGGCTGTGTCCTCAACGGTAGCGGCGGATGTGTGGATTCCGTCGACGCCGAACGCGGCGGTGCTGGATAGCCTGAGTGGCCTGACCGTTAGCGTGAGCGGAGGCGCGATCGCGGTGGACGCGGGTGTGGCACCGCCGGCGGGTGGTGGCTTTGAAGTTCGTCGCAGGGATTGGGCCTTTGCCGCGGGCGACGATAGTGACCTGGTCTTGCGCAGCCCGGTGCAGCACTTCAGCATTCCGCGGTGGAATGCTACGGAGCAATATTACGTTCGCATGTATGATGCGTCGACTCCGCCGGTGTACTCGCGGGTATCGAGTGCGGTTTTTCTGAATATACCGATGTGAGCGAAGCATTGAAGGTCGCGGTGGTCGAGAAAGCTATGACCGGAAGGCAGTCGCCTTCCGTTGTCTGCAGGGTAAGGGAAATGAGTGAGTTTGAGGCGCAGGTGCTGGCGGACCTGTGCGTACTAAAGAGCCAAATGGTATCGCTGCTGGGTGAGGGTAACACGGGGCGTATGGGTGCTTTGGAACAAAGGGTGGAATGCCACGAGTTGCGCTGGCAGCGAGCGAAGGGTTTTGCAGCAGCCATGGGAGTCCTGTTCACCCTTCTAAACCTAGCGGTGGAAGTTATATGGCGACGCTAGCTGAGCTGACCGGGCAGGGGGACATGGAGAGGACACTGATGGATGGCATCGGTATCTGGGTGAAAGGTTTGGCAATGGCGGCTCTGCACGGCATCGCCAGTGGCGTACTGGTCGCTATCGTCGATCCCGCGTCGTTTAACGCAAGCGCGAGTGGTATGAAGCATGTCGCCGTGGTTGCCCTGACTTTTGGGGCATTCGGCACGGCGACCTATCTTAAGCAGTCACCAATAGAAAAGTAATGGGGAAAATGGATGATCAGTTTCAGCTCAATCGGGCATTTCTTTGCTTCTGCATTTCACGATTTGCACGTCGCGGCTATAGCCGTGGCCAAGGTGGAGACTTCCGCAGCAAGCCTTGAGCCCACTATCGAGGCAGTTACCGGGCTGATATACCCGCCGGGAGTCGCGATCGAGCGGACGGCGTTTGCGCTGCTGGGCGAAGTGGCCGCCGTGGTGACAAAAACAGATAGCGTGACTGCGGCAAAAGGAGTGAACGTCTCCCTGGATGCGGCGTTGATCGCGGAGGTGAAGCAGCTCCTCGCGCTGTGCAAGAGTGACCTGGCTTCCTTTGGCATCAAGGTCTAGAGTCGATCACTGTTTTGATGAAGAACAAGTTATCTTCCACAAGCGCGGAATGCGGATCTCTCAGCTTCGCTGCTCTGCAAGTGCAGCAGGTTGCTGAAATGAGACTTGTGGGGGAGAGCCGGGGCGCAAATCAGGCCGTAGCCGTGATCGCCCCGGCAGTTTTCGCGGCAGTGAATTTATTCAGAGCCCAAGTATAATCACCTGCATGGAACAAGCTCTGGTCGGTGTGGTTATGGGCAGCAAGAGTGACTACGAGGTTCTCAAGCCCGCCGTGGATCTGCTGAAAGAATTTCACATCCCCTGCGAAGTGCGGGTGGTATCGGCACATCGAACGCCGGATTGGCTGTTTCAATACGCCGAGACGGCAGAGGAACGTGGGCTTCGCGTGATCATCGCCGGAGCGGGCGGGGCAGCGCACTTGCCGGGAATGCTTGCGGCGAAGACGCTGGTTCCAGTGCTTGGAGTGCCGGTACCGGCGACCATGCTGAACGGTATCGACTCGCTGTTGTCGATTGTGCAGATGCCCAAGGGGGTGCCTGTGGGTACGCTTGCTATCGGCAAGCCGGGGGCGGCGAATGCTGCGTTGCTGGCGGCGGAGATACTTGCGCTGTGGGATGCGGATCTGCGCGCGAAGTTGCGTGCGTGGCGCGAGGTCAACAGACGCGAAGTGATGGCGATGGAGTTGCCCGAGTGAGCGCGATTCTGCCGGGAGCAACGATAGGGATTCTGGGAGGCGGCCAACTCGGTCGAATGACCGCCATGGCGGCGCGTTCGCTTGGATATCGAGTACAGGTGATGGACCCTGACCCCTCATGTCCGGCCCGATTTGTGGTGGACGCATGCTTTGAGGGCACATGGGACGACGCTCGCGCGGCTGCCAACCTGGCGCGCGGCTGCGATGTGGTGACGCTGGAGATAGAGCAAGTCGCGGTGGCCTCTTTAGAAGCGGCACAGAAATTTGCTCCTGTGCGGCCGGGACCTGACCTGATGCGGATGGTGCAAGATCGCATTTTGCAAAAGAGCTGGCTTCGCGATCATGGCTTCCCGGTTGGGAGATTTCGCGCGGCACTAAGAATGGATGAGCTGGTCGACGCGCTTTCCGAGTTGGGCGGGCGCTGTTTTGTGAAGAGCGCGCGCGGCGGCTATGACGGTCGCAGCCAGGTGAAGATCGGGTTTGAGAATTCTGGCAGAACACTTGAGCAAGAGGGCAGCGAGGCCTGGACGCTTCTGGGGAAGGCGCCTTGCGTTGCGGAAGAAGCCGTCGAGCTGGCACAAGAGATTTCGGTGATGGTGGCGCGTAGACCAGGCGGCCAGGTAGTCAGTTTTCCATCTGCTGCGAATCATCATGAGAACCAGATCCTGGCATGGAGCGTTTTACCATCTTCGATAGCGCCCGAGTTGGAGATTCAAGCACAGAAGATGGCTCGCGATCTCGCTGAGCAGTTGAGGCTGGAGGGATTGCTTGCAGTCGAGATGTTTCTTACTACAGACGGCACGTTGCTGGTGAACGAGTTGGCGCCACGACCGCATAACAGCTACCACGCGAGCGAGCGAGCCTGTGTGACCAGCCAGTTTGAGCAGGCTGTGCGCGCGATATGCGATCTGCCACTGGGAGACACGAGCATCATGCGTCCGGCTGCGATCGCGAATCTGCTCGGAGACTTGTGGCTTGACCATGAGCCGAAGTTCGATCTGGCGCTAGAGATTCCAGGGGTTAGGCTGCATCTGTATGAGAAGTTGCTGCCGCGCAAGGGCAGGAAGATGGGGCATCTCTCCGCGGTGGGCGCCACGCCGGAAGAGGCTTTGGAGAGGGTTTTGAAAGCGCAACAGCGGCTGTGACAAATAGAAAACAAAAAGGGCAGGCCATGATGGCCTGCCTTTTTGCTTTGTACTGGAAGGATGTCAGCCGATTTCCTCGCTCCAGTTCTCGAGGTACTTCTTCACTTCCGCCATGAATTTGCCTGCGTCGGCGCCGTCCACGATGCGGTGATCGAAGCCGAGAGTAAGGCGGATGATGTTACGGATTGCGATTGAGTCTGAGCCATTCTCGTCAGTGAGAACCGTTGGCTCTTTGAAGAGGCCGCCGACGCCGAGAATCGCACTCTCCGGCTGATTGATGATGGGCGTGCCGAACTGCTCGCCAAAGATACCGGGATTGGTAATGGTGAAGGTGCCGGAGCCAACCTCATCAGGCTTGAGCTTCTTGCTGCGCGCGCGTTCGGCCAGATCGACAATGGCGCGGGCGATGCCGAGAAAACTCATCTCTTCGGCGTTCTTGATCACGGGAACAATCAAGCCCCAATCCAGCGCCACCGCGATGCCGATGTTCACATTCTTGTGGTAGCGGATGGCCTCGCCTTCCATTGAGGCGTTGACGATGGGCATCTTGCGCAGAGTGGCGACGATGGCTCGCGTAATGAATGGCATGTACGTGAGCTTGACGCCGTTGCGCTGCTCATATTTGGACTTTTCTTTCTCGCGGATGCGCACGATGCGAGTGAGATCGATCTTGAAGCAGGTGTGAACGTGCGGGCTGGTCCGCTTGGACTCGACCATACGCTGCGCAATGATCGACCGCATGCGGGTGAGCGGAACCAGATCGGCCGACGGCGCAGGCGCGGCGGATGGTGCTGTCTGCGGCGGCGGGGCACTGGCGGGCTTTGCAGCAGGTGGAGCAGCCACCGGCGCAGGCGCAGGCTTCGCAGTTCCCTGCGAAAGGTAAGCCAGCACGTCTTCCTTGGTGACGCGGCCGGCGGAGCCTGATCCTTTGACCTGACTTAGGTCCACATTATTTTCTTTGGCGATGCGCCTCACGAGCGGAGACGACCGGACGTCTTGAGAGGCTTCAGCCGCTGTTGTCTCCTCAGCCTGAACAGCCGGTGCAGCCTTCGTCGCAGGCGCGGCAGCGGGAGCCGCGGCCGGCGCGGCGCTGCCCGATCCCGAACCGCCGAGAATTGCGACCACGGTGTTGATCTGCACGGTCGAGCCTTCGGGGAACTTCACTTCGGTCAGCACGCCTGCAGCGGGCGACGGAATCTCCGCATCAACTTTGTCGGTGGAGATCTCGAAGAGCGGCTCGTCGCGCTGAACCGTGTCGCCAACCTTTTTAAGCCAGCGAGTAATTGTGCCCTCGAAAATCGACTCGCCCATCTGGGGCATGATCACTTCGGTACCGGGCCCAGCTTCGGCAGGAGCTGGTGGTGGCGCCTCCGCCTTGGCGGGCGGCGCCGATTGCTCTGCTGTCGGAGTCTCGGGTGCAGGCGCGACAGGAGCTGCAACTGCGGATGCGCCGGCCTCACCCAGGACAGCGACGACTGTGTTGATCTGCACCGTCGAGCCCTCAGGAAACTTGATCTCCGTAAGCACACCGGCGGCAGGCGACGGAATTTCGGCGTCGACCTTGTCGGTGGAGATTTCAAAAAGCGGCTCGTCGCGCTGGACCGCATCGCCGGGCTTCTTGAGCCACTTGGTGATGGTCCCTTCAAAAATGGACTCGCCCATCTGAGGCATGATTACGTCGGTCGGCATTGATTCCCCTTCCAAATTCCCTGCAACCAAGGATCTTGCAGAAGTGTGCTCGTTGTGCGGAAGCTACGCAACGTGGATTATAAATCCGTTGGCCGTCAAATCCGTGTGATGCACGACTATCTGAGCTCGACTTTCATCACGCCCAAAACGATTCTTCTTCGCCCCTGAGCTGGCGCAACTCTTTGGGGACCTGGAGAGGGGTGTCTTCGGGAACAACTCGGCTCTGCTCTGCAGGACTTGTCGGCACACCTGGATCGGGAGCACTTTGAGGGACTGCAGATCGGCGCAAATCATCCAGCGAGGCGCACGCGAGGGTCTGTTGACCAAAGACGAATCCGAACTGGCGCGAGATTTCGTTTGCCGCCTGCTCCAGCGTCGGGACACGCTGGCTGGTCTCGTTTTCAAGGCTGGTAACTGCTTTGTCGGCAATGCCGCAGGGCACAATCAGGTTGAAGTCGCGCAGATCCGTAGTGATGTTGATGGCGAAGCCGTGAGAGGTGATTCCGCGCGAGATATGCACGCCAATTGCGGCAATCTTCTTCTCTTCGGCGGCGCAATTTGCGGTCGTCCACACGCCAGTGCGTCCACAGATGCGCCCGGTATGAACGGCGTATTCCGCACAGAAACGAATGAGCGCTTCCTCCATACTGCGCACGAATTCTATGGCACCGAGCCGGGGAGTGAAGCTGCGCAGATCCACGATGGGGTAGCCGACAAGCTGGCCGGGCCCATGATACGTAACGTCTCCACCGCGATTGATCTCGTGAATCTCAACACCGCGGAGCTGCAGCAATTCGGTCGACGCGATAACGTTCTCGCGATGCGAATTGCGACCCAGCGTCAGCACCGGCGGATGCTCCAGCAGCAGCAGAGTATTGTCTATTCGCTGCTGGTAGCGCAATTCGACGAGTTCCTGCTGCAGCGCAAGGGCTTCAGCATAGGCAACGCGACCGAGATAGAGATAATTGATCATAAAAATATCTACGCGTTGATGGCCATACCTTCGACGCTGCCGTACGCATCGAGCAGGCCCTCAGCGAGCGTCGGATGCGCGTGGATGGTAAACATCATTTCTTCGAGGGTCGCTTCCAACTCAATCGCGGTCACCGCCTCAGCAATCAACTCGGTGGCGTTCGGACCGATGATGTGGACGCCGAGAATTTCGCCGAACTTCGAGTCGGTAACGATCTTCAGGAAGCCGTCGTGCGAGTCCACGATGGAAGCCTTGGAGTTGCCAGAGAAGGGGAACTTACCCACCTTCACATTGCACGCCTTTCTCCTTGGCCTGCGCCTCGGTAAAGCCCACGCTGGCGATCTGCGGCTCAGTGTAAGTGCAGCCGGGAATGCGATTGCGGTTGACCGGGCGAGCATACTTGCCGGCGAGGTGAGCGGCCACAACCATTCCCGCCATCGCGCCCACGTGTGCCAGTTGCGGCATTCCCGCGGCGATATCGCCGATGGCGTAGACGCCCGGCTCGGATGTCTCCATCCATTCGTTTGTCGGAATGAAGCCGCGATCCGTCTTGATGTTCGTCTTCTCAAGGCCCACGTTATCCGTGCGCGGTGCGCGGCCCACCGCTACCAGCACCTTCTCCGCTTCCTTAACCACTGTCTTGCCGTCGGAGGCGGTGAAGGTGACCTTGACGCCGTCCTTGGTCTTCTCGACCTTCTCTACCTTGGCGCCGACGTTGATGTCGATGCCACGCTTGCGATAGAGGCGAGCCAGTTCCTTGCTGATCTCCTCGTCTTCCACAGGAACGAGTCGTGGCAGGTATTCGACAATCGAGATTTCGGTGCCGAAGCTGCGGAAGAGAGAGGCGAACTCAACGCCGACCGCGCCTGCGCCGATCACGATCAGCGACTTGGGGATCGCGCCGATTGTGAGAATCTCCATGTTGGTCAGGATGCGCTCGTCGGGTGTGAGGCCCGGAAGCATCTTCGCATCGGAGCCCGTGGCGAGCATGATGTTCTTCGCCTTCACCGTGCTCTTCGCATCGCCGTTGGTGACGTCGACAGTGTGCACCCCGTCTTTGGCTGGGCCGGTCAATTTCCCATGGCCGGGTACGGTTGTGACCTTGTTCTTCCGCATCAGGAAGTCGAGGCCCTTGGCATGCTTGGTGACAATGGCATTCTTGCGCTTCAGCACCTCGGCCCAGTTCACTGTCACTTCGCCCACCCCATCGATGCCGTACTCCTTGGCGTGCTTCAGGTGATCCCAGATCTCGGCATTGAACAGCAGAGCTTTCGTTGGGATGCAGCCCCAGTGCAGGCAGGTTCCGCCCAGCTTCGCTTCCCTCTCGATGAGTGCCACTTTCAGGCCGTACTGCGCAGCGCGGATAGCCGCGGTATATCCAGCGGGACCTCCGCCAATAATTGCCACGTCATAAATTGTGTCTGCCAAGAGATGCTCCGTTCGATGTCTTATCTGGTCAAGTTCGTTTGATCCTGGACGATGCGGGTCTTCTCGCCGTCCACTCCTATTATGCGATGCCACCGCTTGAGAATCGATTCAGGCGAAGGCTATGCCAGTAGCTTTCGCCGCCTCGTTAGCAAAATACGTCACGATGAAATCCGCGCCCGCACGTCGGATCGAGAGCAGCGATTCCAGCATCGCTCGCTCCTTCTCCAGCCAACCGCGCTGGAAGGCCGCCTGCAGCATCGAATACTCGCCGGATACCTGGTATGCGCCCATCGGCACATCGAAATTCTCGCGCGCTGCGCGGATTACGTCGAGGTACGGCATAGCCGGTTTCATGAGGACCATGTCCGCTCCCTCGCCGATATCCAGATCAATCTCGCGCATTGCTTCGCGAAGGTTTGCTCCATCCATCTGGTAGCTGCGACGGTCGCCAAACTGGGGCGCCGAATCCGCCGCCTCGCGGAAGGGCCCATAGAACGCTGAAGCAAACTTTGAGGCATACGAGAGAATCGGCGTACCTTCCAGGCCAGCGTCGTCCAGGCCGTCCCGAATCGCGGCTACGCGGCCATCCATCATGTCAGAGGGTGCAACGATATCCGCCCCGGCCTGGGCAAGCGATGTGGCGGTTCGCGCCAGCAGCTCCAGGCTCGGATCATTCTCTATCTCGTAGGCATCACCGGTCTTCTTCACGATCCCGCAGTGGCCATGCGACATGTATTCGCAGAGACACACATCGGCAATCAGGACCAGGCGGTCGAGTGAGCGCACTTGCTTCAGGGCGCGCAAACCGCGCTGCACGATACCGTCTTCAGCCCAGGCACCGGTCGCCTGCTCGTCCTTCTCTGCGGGCAGGCCAAAGAGCAAAAGACCTCCAACTCCCAGGGTGGCGGAGGCTTCGGCTTCCTTTACGGCTTCATCGATGGAGAGGTTGAAGACACCGGGCATCGAGCCGATTTCGCGGCGGACGCCTTCACCGGGGCACAGAAAGACCGGGGAGATAAGAGCGCCGGGATGCAGATGAGTTTCGCGCACCAGGGCCCGCATCGCCTCGGTTCGGCGCAATCGCCTGAGTCGCGTGACGGGATAATCCATGCCACTGATTCTACTAGGTGCTGGCCGCACGGGCGGGTGCGCCTGCGGCGCCGGTTGTTTGGGACCATGCGAATTTCTTCAAGCTCGCGTTGCTCGCTCCCAAATACCGGCATGCCAGCCAGCCTCATACGAAGTCAGTCTCTCGCACGCCGGAAGGGTAAAAGAATCAATGAGTTTAGGCCTGCTCGTAGCTCACCGCGCGATCTCTTCATATTCCCGCGCCGAGTCCGACGGCACCAGCACCCACAGCGTGTAGATGCCAAGCGCGGTGCCCAGAACCGGCTTCAACAGGACTAAGACACCAGCCACGATCGCCAGAATTCTGCCCCACCGTTCCCGGTGCAGCAAACCGATGCCGGTCACGATACCCAGGATCGATCGCGCAACCAGCATGAGCGTAATAAACGGGATCAGCCACGGCACACGCCCGAAGGGAAATTCCGATCCAAACGGGCCCATGTGCCCCCACGGCCCCATGTGATGCTGCATGCCGAAGAACCCTGCGAGGAACGTGGCTGCAAAGGCCCATGTAATCAGCAGCCAGCCGGCGTAAACGAGCCATAAGACGCCGAGTGTGTGGATATGCCGCTCCACGCGGGAAAGAGTACCCGGATACTGACCCGCGGCCGCAAGGGGAACCCGCTGAGGATTCGGCGGAATGTTTGTGGTGACGGGCCGGCCGCATTTCGGGCAGGCTGTTTGGGTTGGCTGCAACTGTTGGCCACAGGCGCTGCAAAACATTGGGTGCCTCCTGACGGCGTGGGAGCCGTCTGCCAATTGTTCAGACTACGCAAACCGGGACAATTCGGTTCCATTCGGCTACAGGATAACGCCAACTGCCGCTCCACGTTGGGCCTCGTACCGGAAACCGGTGGCCAGATCCTGCCAGCCGGACGCCGTGGCATTACCATAGCGCTGTGGCACTTCTGAATCCCATTCCGTCGCCGGTAGCCGAGACCAGCAGCCTGGTCCTTGAATGGCCTCGCTTGCTGGAACTACTCGCCGGATATTCGCACTCCAAGCTCGGCCGGCAGTGGATCCTCGATCTGGCTCCCTCCAGCGACCGGGATTGGCTGGAACGTCAGCACGGCCTGGTGGACGAGATGCGCCTGCTGCTGGAGCAGGGAGTTTCGGTCCCGCTCTCCTCGCTCTTCGATCCCACGGTTTTGCTGGATAAGGCGCGCATCCCCGGCGCCGCGTTGGAGCCTGAGGAACTGCGTGCGCTGCTCAACCTGATGGACGACATTGGGTCCTGGCAGGAGGTCATGAAGACGCCTCCCGCAAGGGTGGCGGACCGACTGCCCGAGTTGCGGGCCATGAGCGCTCCCTTGCTCGCGTCGGACCTGCGCCCGCTGGTCGATTCTCTTCGCGAAAAAATCCTGCCGGACGGCACGCTCGCCGACAATGCCTCTAGCGACCTGCGACGCATTCGCCGCGAGCAGGAGCGGCAGCAGCGCCAGATTGAAGAGAGCCTGCGAGCCACACTGCGAAAGCTCTCCGAGGGCGGCAGTACGCAGGATGACCTGATTACCATTCGCGGCGATCGTTTTGTGATTCCCGTGAAAGCGGAATGGAAGCGTCGCGTTTCCGGCGTGGTACACGGCGCCAGTTCCAGTGGGCAGACCGTGTATGTGGAGCCGCTGGAAACCATCGAGCAAAACAATGAGCTGGTCCGGCTTCTCGAAGAGGAGCAGGCCGAGATCCACCGCATTTTCATGGCGATGACGCGACAGGTTGCAGGGTACGCCGGCACCATCGGCCCCGGCGCCCATGTGCTGGCTGAAGTTGAATCGCTGGTAGTGCGGGCTCGCTTCGCACATGACTTTCAATGTGTGCGGCCTCACTTCGCCGATCCGGAAAATCCGGCGCTCGACCTGACCAACGCCCGCCACCCTCTGCTCGAGAAGCGTCTTCGAGCGACTGGTGGCGGCATCGTCCCTCTATCGATTGCGCTCACCGGCGACGCTCGCCAGCTCATCATCAGCGGGCCGAATACCGGCGGCAAAACAGTCTCCCTGAAGACGACTGGACTGCTGGCCCTGATGGCGCAAGCGGGCATTCCCATCCCGGCCGACTTCGCCGTGCTGCCTATCTTTCAAAGCCTGCTGGCCGACATCGGCGACTCGCAGTCGATCGAGGAGAATCTCTCCACGTTCTCAGCGCACATCCTCAACCTCGATCGCATCTCGCATCTTGCCGATGGCAACTCTTTAGTGCTGCTCGACGAACTCGGCTCCGCCACCGACCCTGAGGAAGGTTCCGCCCTGGCGGTCGCTATCGCGGGATACTTCTTACAGGCCCGCGCCTGGTGCCTCATCTCGACCCATCACACGTCGCTGAAGGTCTATGCGGCCAACAATCCTGGAGTATTGAATGCCGCGGTGGGTGTGGACGAACGCACGTTGATGCCGAACTACCAGTTGCGCCTCGGCGTGCCGGGGACATCGGCAGGCATCCACACCGCTGAGCGACTGGGATTGAATGAGGCCATCATCCTTGCAGCCCGCGCTCGTCTTGGCTCGCAGACTGAGGATATCGCGCACTTTCTCGAGCAGCTCCATCGCCAGCTGGAGGCCATTGGCTCGGAGCGAGCGGAACTGCGCAAGCGCGAGCAGGAGGTAGCCCGTGAAAGGGCGCGCCTCGAGGCAGAGGGCGCCAAGGAGGCTCGTGCCAAGACGCGAGAAATGGAGCTGAAGCTCACATCATTGCTCAAGGACTTTGAATACCAGGCGAGAGAGACTGTCCGCGTAATCGAAGACCGCGCCTCGCAACAGAAGCTCTCAAAGGAAGCAGAGCGTCGCATTGCCCGTCTGCGCCGCGAATTCAGCGAGCAGTTCAACTCCACCGTGGTGGCGCACAACACCGGGGCCGATCGCGGCGACACCAATGCTCAGCCGCATGTGGTTCGGCATGTTGCAGCTGGAGATACGGTTAAGCTGCGATCCATGGGCGGCAAGACCGCGGTAGTGCGGCGCCAGATCGACGAGAGCCTCTTCGAAGTAACCATGGGCGCGATGAAGATGCGCATCGCACGCGACGATATTGCCGCCGTCGTGGCCAGCTCAGCTGCAGCGTCCGGCCCGGGCGCAAGCCCTCTGCAGGCTGCGCGCGGGCGCGGCGTGACCGTCTCAGTGAACGACTCGGACGAAAATATGCGCGCCGAGATCAACCTGATCGGTCGCACAGCCGACGAAGCTACCGACGAGCTGCAGAACTTTCTCGACCGGGCATTTCTCGCAGGGCTGCCCCGCATCCGAGTAGTTCATGGGGTCGGCATGGGAGTATTGCGGCGAACCTTGCGCGCTTACCTGCAGCAACACCCTCAGGTAGCCTCCATCGCCGAGCCGCCGCACAATGAGGGCGGAGCGGGCGTCACCATCGCCGAGCTGAAGCAGTAGCTTCCATCCCGGGTTTCCTTAGGTGGCGCGGGCCCATCAAACGGTGCTAGCATTTTTTCGGACGACGAGTCAGCCATTTTGGATCCTCCCCGAAGCGACTTATAACGAGTGATTGAGGAGCAAGGATGATTAGGATCATTACGGTGGAACGCGAGTACGGTAGCCAGGGCGCAGAGTATGCCCAGCAGCTGGCACGCAGGCTGAATTGGAAGTTGATCGATCACTGCCTGATTGAAGACATTGCGCGCAAGGCCGGAGTTTCCAGCGAGCAGGCCGAAGCGCTACGACGAACGCCTGGACCCGTGGTATTACCGGGTCGGCAAGGCCTTCTGGCACGGAAGCATCGAGCGCATGCCGGGCATCCCCGACGCCGTCGTATTCGACAGCGAGAGCTCGATGAAGCTGGTAGATGAATGTCTGCACGAGGCCACCGAGGCGGGCAACTGCGTCGTCGTGGGCCGCGGAGCTGCATCGGTCCTCAGCGGCGTTCACGGTGCCTTCCACGTTTTTGTCTATGCGTCCATGGGAAGGAAGATTCGCTGGTTCGAGAAGAACTTTCCCGAGCACGCCAGCATCGCTGAGCAGGAACTGCTCGAAACCGACCGCCGCCGCGCAGCCTACATTCGGCGCTTCCACGACCGCGACTGGACCGACCGCCGCCTTTACCACCTGATGATGAATTCCTGCATGGGCTTCGACGCGATGGTGAGCGCGACGATCGACGCGGCCGGGCTGCAACAGGTCGTCATGATGCAACCTACCGCAGTCGGCCACTGAATCTGACGCTAACGACGGACTGCCACCTGGTCGTCTCCAGTGGGAAAGTCAACTCCCTTTTTTATCGCTGGTCACAAAAAAGATAACCTTGCCGTTGGGCAAGGTTATCTTTCAATCTCACGCAATGGCATCCGTTCAAATCCGCATTGGCATGATGATGTAGCGATACTTGTAGTTCTCGCCCGCGTCTTCCGGCCTCATCTGTCCGGCAGATTGAGCGTCTTTAAACTCCAGCCTGACCTCACCCTCCGAACCCACAGCCTTTAGAAAATCAATCATGTAGACGGAATTAAAACCCACAACGATGGGATCGAAATTGTACGGCGTTTCGATCGTGTCCTCTGACTCGCCCGCGTCCGTGGACGAGGACGAAATCTTCAGCTCGTTCTGCTCCAACCGCATCTTGATCGCACCTGACCGCTCGTCGGCAAACTGCGCCACGCGCTGGATGGAACCCATCAGATCCGCACTACGCACCACTACAAACTTGTTGTTGTCGCGCGGCATCACGGCTTCGTAGTTCGGGAATTGGCCGCTCAGCTTACGCGTGGTTAGCACGCGATGTCCGATGCGGAAGAATAGCGTGTGCTCGTCGTCAGCGAATTCGGCTGATTCATCATCGCCTGTTCCCAACAACGATTGCAGTTCAGCCAGAGCCTTGCGCGGAATCAGCGTCTTCTTTTCGCCACTCACGTTCGCAAGATTCTCGCCGCTCTTTTCCACGAGCGAAAGACGATGGCCATCGGTCGCCACCATCGCCATGCTCTCAACCTTCAGAATCAGCAACGCGCCATTCAGCGTGTACCGCGATTCTTCGTTCGAGATGGCAAAGATCGTTTTGCTGATCATGCTCTTCAGCGAGCGGTCGGGATGCGCGTGACACTGGACTCAGGAAACGCCGGCACCTGGGGGAAGTTCGCGCGCGCCATGCCAACCATCTTCGTGTTGGAGCGGCCACTGCGAATCTGTACCCAGTGGTTCTCCATCTGCTTGATGCTGATATCGCCATCGGGAAGCAGTTTGATGTAGTCGTAGAGCTTGCGTGCCGGAATGGTGCACGAACCCGGCTTCTTGACCTTGGCTGCGCAGGAAGTCTTGATGCTCTGGTCCAGATCGGTGGCAGTGATCGTGAGACGATCGTCTTCCGCTTCGAGAGAAAATTCGACAGGATCGGGATTGTGGTCTTGCGCTCTACGACACTTTGCGTAGCGGTCAGTTCCCGCAAGTAGATCCTGCCGGCTTACGCTAATCTCCATCGTCGCGCCTTGCGCCAGCGGTCGCTCCTGTTCAGTTCCTACGCCAGACATGGTCATACGCCCCCCATTGAATCAGATTTGGAACATCTTTACAACACTTCTCACAATTTCGAGGCGCGTGGTTGTAACCCACATCATTCTAGTGACAAAAACCTCGCGTGGCGCGCAGTTTCTTTCTGGAAAACCGGTACGGTGAAGTGGAAACAACAACGGCGACTCAAACCCCGCTAAAACTGAAGAGCAAGAGCTATTACTGCTTTTAATACAAGAATATTTATAGACATTCTTTCTAGCAGTAGTAACAGTTCAGCTAGGAAAAGTGGAAAGATGTCTAAAAACCCCTTCCAGCGCAGGTTTGCGGTATTGTCCTGTTTTAGAAAAACCGTCCAGGAAAATCGCAAAAGCAGGAACACCCTGCGGAAACTCGCTCAAACCTTTCCAGTTCCCCGCAACATTCACAATCCATCCTCACCGGTGTGGAAGGAAACCCGGCACCAAATGTGGAAACCAAGTCACTGGCCTCTATTAAAGCGGCTTCGACCACTCCTACCTTTGCACATCGGCCACGTTTTCCAAGCTTTCCTCTGCTACGGTTTTTCGTGCGAGCGAAGCCAGCGTTCCTCGTGCCGGTCGTCCTGATAGAGAATCTCTTTTACCTGTCCGCTCGCGTCTTTCTCGAAGGTCAGTCGCGTCCGACTGCCGCTCGGGTAGAAGAACGTGGTGGGGCTTTCGGCCAGCAACTCGGTAATCTCGCCCTGCCCATTCTTCTGATACAAGCCATCGTGCAAGCGAAATATCGACACTTCGAGAACATTTCCATCGTGGTAGTCGCCAACGTAGGAGTCGAGTATTGCGCCATCCACCCACACCGGCACGGGGTGGACCGGAACGACCGTGCGCTCGGCCAGAGGCTGCGTGTTAGCTACGCCTTCGAGACGGTGGGCAAGCAGCCACCTGGGCAGCTCCGGCTCTGCGTAACCCTTGTCCCACGCGTTGTGCCTCACCCCTGCATACTCCCACAGGCGTACATGGCCACCGGCTGCCTTGAGCGCGTCGAACATCAGTACCGATTGCTTTGGAATCACAACATTGTCGTCGGTGCCGTGGAACATCCACACCGGCGTTCGCCCGATGCGGGCTGCGTATTGCGTCGGCAAAGAGCTGTCGCGCCATCTCTGCGGCGCGTAGGACCAGTACACGCCACTCGACATGGGCACGATCGCGGCGAATGTCCCGGGATGAGTCTTCGCCAACTCCCACACCCCATAGCCACCCATGGAGAGCCCGGTAATGTAGGTGCGCTGCGGGTCACCATGAAACTCGCGGCTCTCAGCATTCAGTGCGGCCATTGCCATGGCCATCATATCGGGATCTGTCCACCAGTGATGGTTATAGGGCACTTGCGGCATCACGACTACAAAGGGCCAGCGCTCAGGATGCGCGCGGATCGCCGCTGGTAGTCCTATCTGTGTTTGGTCGAGCCCATCGGAACCGCGCTCGCCGCGGCCATGCAGGAAAAGAATAATCGGCCAATGCTCAGCGGGAGTCCACTGCTCCGGCACATAGACCTGGAATTTGTAGGATGTGCCGTTCACCATCATACGCCGGTTGAGAAAACCGGTATCGTGCGAACGCGCCAGGACCGGCGCGGAAAAGGCAGACACAATAGCCAGGAGCAGGAGGCCCCTGAAAGATTTGCAGTACCGCATAGCCAAAGCATACAGCGGAGGGGGCGGAGGCGGGCCGCTTTTTAGGTATCCGCCTGTCATCCAACCCTATTCGCAGCTCTAGGTATTCAGCTTCTCCATCAGATCGTTGACCATCGCGTTCATGCCCTTGTCGGTGCGGCGTTGCTCATCGATCTTGGCGATGGAGTGCATCACGGTCGTGTGGTGCTTGCCACCGAACTGCCGCCCAATCTCAGGCAGCGACGCTTCCGTCATCTGCTTGGCCAGGTACATCGCGATCTGCCGCGGCACCACAACTTCACGGGAGTTGTTCTTCTGCTTCAACTCCGCCACCCGCTTGCCAAAGTGTTCCGCCACAGCCCGTTGAATCGCCTCGATGGTGATCTTGCGGACCTGCGTGTCGATAAACTGCTTCAGACACTGCTGTGTCGTCGGCAGCGTAATCTCCATGCCATTCAGGCTGCACCACGCGAAGAGACGCACCAGGGCGCCTTCCAACTCGCGTACGTTGGTGCGCACGTTGGACGCAATAAACAGGGCAACATCTGTCGGCAAAAGAACATGTTCGCTCTCCGCCTTCTTCTGCAGAATCGCAACCTTGGTTTCGAGATCCGGCGGCTGGATGTCCGCAATCAGTCCCCACTCAAAGCGGCTGCGCAGGCGGTCTTCAAACTCAGCGAGCTCCTTTGGCGGACGATCGGAAGCGATCACGATCTGCTTCATGCTCTCGTGCAGCGCGTTGAAGGTATGGAAGAACTCCTCCTGCGTACGCTCCTTCTGCGCCAGAAACTGGATATCGTCGATCAGCAGCAGATCCACCGAGCGGAACTTGTCGCGGAAGCTCGTCATCTTGTCGTAGCGCAGCGAGTTGATCATCTCGTTGGTGAACTTCTCGCTGGAGACATAGCAGATCGAAATTTCAGGCTGGCGGCGCTTCACCTCATGACCAATTGCGTGCATCAGGTGGGTCTTGCCCATGCCGACTCCCCCGTAGAGGAAGAGCGGGTTGTAAGCCTTGGACGGGCGCTCTGCCACAGCCTCGGATGCTGCGCGCGCAAACTGGTTACCGTTGCCGATAACAAAGTTGTCAAAGGTATAACGCGGGTTGAGCTGCGCCGCGGTGCTCCAGTCGAACTTCGCCTGCTGCGCCGGTACGGCGACACGCGAGGCACCAGTACGCGGAGCATTCGTGGCATGCGACGGGACGGGCGCAAAGCCGCCATCCTCGCGCACCTTTACTACCGTCGGATCCTCTTCCGCAGTAATGAAGGTGACATCTTCGAAGTCCAGTTCCAGTGCATCGATGGCTTCCTGAATCAGGTCAGCATAGCGATCGCCAATGTGCTGAAACTCGGGCGTGGGTATACGCACGTACAGCATCTTCGCGACTGCGTGGCTGAATCGCGTCGGCTTCAACCATGTGTCAAAGGACTGCCGGTTAACCTTCTTCTCGAGTGCCCCGAGAATTCTGACCCAGGGATTCACGGTGGCCGTGGCCGTTGTTGCAAAAGACATTTCGTTTCCTTGACCACAAATATCCGCGCGGCCCTGAAGTTTTCGTCTCGCTCAGAATGGAAATTCCTCTACGCGCCTGAACGACTATGGCGCGCAGCGGATTCTTCAATACTGGGGGTTTGCGAGGGAGAGTGAAAACTCCCCGTGCAAAGCGACAAACGTCAAACCTTCAAGGTAGCTGGACGTGCAGATTATCACGCTTCAGACGGACCCGATACTAGCACAATTGCAAGACAGTATCGACGCCTCTTTCGTGCGATTTCGCCAATTTGAATCCGAGTTGCACCACGCATTGTGAATGAAACCGTTACATCGCTTTGAGCCGGCAGATGCTCGTAAAATGTCATGGTCTGTAGAGGCACAAGAGTCGAGAGGCACAATGAAAACCAATCAAGAAATTCTAACCGCTGCCTACGAGGCCTTCAACGCTCGCGATATCGACGAGGTACTCTCGCTGATGCATCCTGACGTGGACTGGCCCAATGGAATGGAAGGCGGACGCGTCCACGGCCACAAGGAAGTGCAGGACTACTGGATCCGCCAATGGAGTGTCGTGAACCCTCGCGTCGAGCCTGTCAGCTTCAAAGACGACGGTGCGGGTCGAACCATTGTTGACGTTCACCAGGTTGTTCGCGATCCAGCGGGAAGCGTCCTCGTTGACCAGATGGTTCAGCATGTCTATGCCATTCACGACGGCCTTATCCAGCACATGGAGATACGCCAACCCTCGCAATAAGGCGCATGACCCTTTGCGGCTTTTTCCACAATCCGTTATACTCAATACTTGCCCCAAAGGCAGAAATTTTCTCGAGGATTCAGGAGCGCAGTTCGATGCCTAAGCGCACATTTCAACCCAACCGTCGCCGTCGCGTAAAGGTGCACGGATTCAGGGCTCGCATGAAGACCAAGAGCGGCGCCGCCGTTCTCTCCCGCCGTCGCGCACGTGGCCGTGTCCGCGTTGCCGTAAGCGCGGGATTCCGCGACTAGCCTTCACCTTCGGGCCTCTTGTCAGCCGTCCCATGACGACAACAGCGGTCAATCTCGCAGAGGCAAAAGAGTTGCTGAAGCAACTCTGGTCCCCGAAGATCATCGGCAGCGTCAACGATCAATACGTGAAGATTGCCAAGGCCAGGGGTGTCTTTCCCTGGCATACGCATGAGCACGAGGACGAACTGTTTCTCGTGATCAGCGGACGGCTTTCGATTCATCGATCGCCGGAGGACGGGGGCACTCTTACGCTCAACCCCGGGGAACTGTACGTGGTGCCGAGAGGCATGCGACACAGCACTTCCGCCGACGAAGAGACGTACATCCTGCTGGTGGAGCCGAAGACCACCGCGCATGCTGGTACCACCGAGACTCCGTTGGCGCGTAGCATTGCGGAGCAACTGGCCTGAACCTGGCCGGACGCGAATTTTTATATCGTCCGCACCCGGCATGACAGGCTCCCTGCGGAAGAAGCCTATGAACACGCCAAGCTTGCTCGGCTCGCCACTACCTCCGTCCGGCAAGAGTGGTCCATGGCTCCGCAAGCATGCGGACTATCAGCGGGTCTACAAATCCAGCCGTAAACAATTCTCGCCATCAATGGCGTATTTCTTTTCGGTGCGCGTCCCGGGTATCTCTAAAACTCCCATACCGACCGGCCCGCGCGTGGGACTGACCGCCGGCAAGGTGCTCGGCAATGCCGTCCAGCGCAATCGCATCAAGCGCCGCATGCGAGAGGCTGTTCGGCACCACGTCGCGCTGCTCCAGTCGGATGTCGACGTGATCCTCCATCCCCGCAAATCGGTTCTCACGATTGAGTTTGGCCGCCTGGATGCCGAAGTGGAGCGCATATTTGGGTCAGTTCAGCAGGATGCCTCCGGTCACCCGCGATCAAGCCCGCAAGCCGCAGCCCAGAGGAGGGGAATCTGATGCCCGCCAGCCTCCTGACAGCGATACACGGCCTCTACAAGCGAACGCTTTCCCCGCTGCTTCATTCACTTACAGGAACATCTGGCGCATGCCGCTTTCAGCCAACCTGCTCTGAATACGCGGTGCTCGCAGTAGAGACGCACGGCTGGATTCGCGGAGGCTGGTTTGCATTCTGGAGGGTGCTCCGCTGCAACCCACTCGGCTCCGGAGGCTTCGATCCCGTGCCCGGCACCTGGCCACCCGTCCACACCGAGCAAGCCGCCCCCGACACAGAATCATGCAGAGTTTCCCCGCGCCAGTTACCATAGGAGAGTCTGCTTTGTTTGGTGGCCCGCGGGTTTTCTCCTTTCCACGGTCAGCCGGTCAGGCATCACTCAAATTTTGAGCATTGCAAATCAGGAAGTTACCCTTGGCCGAAATTCAGAACCCGAATCAGCAGGGCGGTGGGCAAGACTCGCGCACCATCCTCGCATTCTCCACGATCTTCCTCTTGATGTTTCTCGGGCTGCAGTACTTCAAGCAGAAGAACGCTGCCCCGGCTCCGGCTACACAACAGCAGCAGCAGGCTGCTAAGCCGTCCTCTATCGCCGCACCGCCGATGGCGGATGCCCCTGCTGTCAATTCGGGGCAAAGGGTTGCCAGCGTCAAGGCAGAGGCTGAGAGCGAGACCATCGTCGAGAATGAGCTGTACCGCATCCGATTTTCCAATCGCGGCGGTCAGGTTACCTCGTGGATCCTCAAGAAATACACTGATGAAGGCGGCAAGCCCCTCGACCTCGTGAATCGCGAGGCAGCTCCGCAACACGGCTACCCCCTGTCGCTCTATACCTACGATGCGGGTCTGACAAAGCAGCTATCCGAAGCGCTCTATGAGGCATCAGCCACCGGAGATCTCACGACTCCAAACAAGCTCTCCTTCAGCTATGCCGAGGGTGGCCTGAGCGTAACCAAGACCTTCAGCTTCGATTCCAGCTACGTCGTCACCGCCGATATTGTTGTCACCAACAATGGAACGCCGGTGAATGCGATGCTCGCGTGGCCCTCGGGGCTGGGCGATCAGGAGACACTGCAGAGCTACAACACCAACTCCCAGTTCGACACCAGTCTTGCCGGCAAGGCCGACTACGAATCTCCCAAGAAGGTTGTGGGCGGAGCGACCCTGGCTGGGGACTACGATTACGCCGGCATCAGCGACCTCTACTTCGCAGCCATATTCCTGCCGGATGTTCCGGCACGCGCGAACATTGTCAGCCTGCACAACAACATCAGGATTCCGCGCAATCGGAAAACACCAGATCCGGCTGTTACTGACCAGGCTTCCGTACTAGGCGCAGCTGTTGGCGATTCAAGCGGCCACACGCGCCTGCGGCTCTTTGCTGGCCCCAAGGTTATCTCTGTGCTCGCATCCGTGCGTGCCACCTCGCCCGACGGCAACTTCACAGGACCAAGCCTGGAGCCGATCATTAACTTCGGCTGGCTCAAGATCATTGCCAAGCCCTTCTTCCTGGCGCTGCGCTGGATCTATCAGCACATAGTCTCCAATTGGGGATGGGCGATTCTGGTCCTCACGCTCTTCATCAACCTCGCCATGCTGCCCACCCGCGTGCAGATGATGAAGTCCGCATTGAAAATGCAACGCATCCAGCCCGAGATGGACGCGATCAAGAATCGCTACAAGAACTACAAGATGAACGACCCCCGCAAGCAGGAGATGAACAAGGAGATCTTCGACCTGCAGAAGCGCGAGGGCGTCAACATGTTCGGCGGCTGCTTGCCGATGCTGGTGCAGATGCCGCTGCTCTTCGGCTTCTACAAGATGCTCTCGAATGTCATCGAGCTGCGGCACGCGAATTGGCTCTGGCTGCACGATCTTGCCGCTCCCGATCCGCTCCACATTCTGCCGGTCTTCTTTATCGTCAGCATGTTCCTGGTGCAGTTCCTCACCCCCTCTCCCGGCGTTGACCCGGCGCAGCAGAAGATGATGGCCTTCACCATGCCGGTTTTCTTCGGCTTCATGACCTGGAACCTCGCCTCCGGCCTGGCCCTCTACTGGTCCTTCGGCAACATCATCAACGTGATACAGCAATACGTGATGAATAAGACGTCGATGGGGAAAGAGATGAAAGAGATTGCCGCGCGACGAAACGCTAAGCGAGCCTTGAAGGGCACTGTTCGAAGATGAGTCGTGCCTGAAATTTTCAGGGCGTCGGGGCATTCTGAGCCCGGGCGCCCTTTTCATTTGCGCGAGATTGTCGCGCCACAACACTTACGATTCGCACTCTCTAATGCGATACTATCTGCGATGCCGATCGAAGATTACCGCGCCTCAGCCCAGAAAATTGCCGACTTTCTGAAGACGCTCACCACTACCGGGGGACTCCGCCTGAAGTACAGGATTACCGCCGGTGGCGGGGCTGCAGATCCCGATGGCCTAGAGAACCGCGAGATTTACGTCGAACTTGCGGGACCCGACGTGCCGCTGCTTACGGAACGTGGCGGGGAACTGCTGCGCTCCCTTGAGCATATTGCCGCGAAGATCATCCGCCTTGAGCCTGAGGAGCATGACAAGGTCTCCTTCGACGCCGAGAACTTCAAGGCCATTCGTGCCCGCGAACTGCGGCTCGCTGCGGAAACAGCGGCAGAGCGCGTGCGTCGCGGCGGTCAGCCATTCAGCTTCGCACCCATGAGCTCCCGCGAACGACGCATGCTGCATCTCGCCCTGCGCGAGTTTGAAGACCTGGAAACAGCCAGCAGCGGAGAGGGCGCCCATCGCTTCGTCGTCCTCTATCCCAGGGGCTGGCAGCACGAGAAGCCGGTCGCCAGCTCAGGCCGCGAGTATGAGCCGCCGCCGTTAGCTCATTGCTCGCCTGACGCACGTCACCCCAACCCGGATGTCAAGCGAATTGACTATCCAGGAGCCAACACCGCCTTCCGTTGATTACAATCATGGAATAACTAGAAAATTGTGCGTCACAAGTGTATTTTCAGATAGTATTTTCTGTTCTCATCAGCCAAAGGACCTATGTCCGAAACTATCCAGGAACGAGTCGTCAGAGTCATTGGAACCACCCGCCGCATTCCATTGGAGAATGTGCGCCCCGAAAGCACGTTTGAGGACCTGGGTATTGATTCCCTCGACCTTCTGAATATCTTGTTCGATCTCGAGAGCGAGTTCGACATCGAGATTGATGATGAAGAGGCGAAGAAGGTCACCAACGTCGGTGAGATGGTTGCCGGCATTTCTCAGCTGCTGGAGGCGAAGCGCACCGCTTCGCCAGAGAGCTGAGATGAAGCGAGTCGTCGTCACTGGGCTCGGTATTATCAGCGCTATCGGGCTCGACGAAGAGCAGTTTCTGGCGTCCCTTAAAGCCGGTCGCAGCGGCATCACACCTCTGGATAATTACGACGAAACTCTGGGCCTGCCCCGATTCAAATTTGGCGCCCAGGTGCGCGGCTATCTTCCTGAAAATGAATTCTCCCAAAAAGAACTAACCTTCATGGACCGCTTCACGCAGTTTGCGCTGTCCGCTGCGCAACAAGCCGTCACTCAGTCCGGCGTGGAATGGACTCCCGAATTACGTGAGACCTCCGCAATCGTTACCGGCACCGGCATGGGCGGACGAAGCGCAGAGGAGCCCGGCTACTGGGAGCTGTTTCACAACGGCAGAACCCGCGTCCACCCCCTCACAATTCCTCTTGGAATGAGTAATGCTGGTGCCAGCCACATCTCCATGAAGTTTGGCATCCAGGGCCCGGCCTACACAATTTCGACTGCATGCGCCTCTGCCTCCCACGCCATAGGCCAGGCATTTTGGATGGTCCGCGCAGGCATCGCACCCCTTGCCATCGCCGGTGGAAGCGAATCGCCAATATTTGTGGGCGGCCTGAAGGCCTGGGAAGCAATGCGAGTCATCAGCAAAGACACCTGCCGGCCATTCTCGGCGGATCGCAGTGGAATGATCCTTGGTGAAGGCGGAGCAATGCTGGTTCTCGAACCGCTGGATGCAGCGCTCGCAAGAGGCGCGCGTCCCCTCGCCGAGATCGTCGGTTTCGGCATGTCAGCGGACGCCAGCCACATCACTCAGCCCTCCGCCGAAGGAGCGGCAAGGTCCATCCGCTCGGCGCTGAAAGATGCTGGGTTGGCTCCAGAGCAGATCGGATACATCAATGCACATGGGACGGCGACCGAGGCCAACGATCGCACCGAGACGGCCGCCATCCGAGCCGTCTTCGGCGACTATGCGAACAACCTTCCGATCAGCTCAACGAAATCCATGCACGGCCACACCCTCGGGGCCGCTGGAGCCATCGAGGCGGTCGCCAGTGTCCTGACTCTGAAGCACGGATACCTGCCGCCAACCATGAACTACACCACTCCCGATCCTGCCTGCGACCTCGACGTAATCCCCAATGAAGGACGCAACCAGTATGTGGAAGCTTGTCTCTCCAACTCGTTCGCGTTCGGCGGACTCAACGCCGTGCTGGCCTTTAAGGCCTATCCCCACTAGACCAACTACGCCCGCCCGGTATCCTTGAGCCACTTCACTGAACGGGAGATCCCCTCTCGCAATCCCACCTTCGGCTCAAACCCGAGGGCTCGCTGCGCCTTGCCGATAGGGAACTCTTGATCGACTCCCAGCAGATACACTCCATGCCGTGTTAGCAGAGGGCGTCCCGGAACTTTCAAATATCGATGCGGAGCCTCCATCAATCGTGCCAGTGCCATGGCAGCGCCAAATGGCAGGTTCAACCGAGCAGGCCGACAGCCCAACTCAGCAGCGAATGCATCCAGGTACTCTGCCCATGTCGCGCCCGTCGCATCCGCGACGTTGAAGGCTTCCCCGAGAGCCTCTTCTCTCGCGGATGCCAGCAGCACCGCGTCGACAACATTATCGACATAGGCCCAGCCTCCAGGAGCGCTGCCAGACTCTATCTTCAGCATCAGCCCCTGCCGCAGCATATCCGCCACCTGCACCACAAAGTCCTTCCCGCGAGGACCGTAGATGGTTGCCGGACGAAGGATTGTGATCGGCAGTCCAAAGTCCGCCTGAGCCTTCCAAACGGCGGCCTCCGCCAGGCACTTTGTCTGGTTGTAGGGAAGTCCAGTGTCGATCAGGGGATGCGATTCATCGCAGGGAACACGCGGATAGCCGTAGACGTCGCAGGTGCTGATATGAACGAAACGTTCGAGGTTGTCAGCTTCCCGCGCAGCCGCGAGAAGGTTCTGCGTGCCCAGCACATTTGCCCGAAAGAAGGTATCCATCGTCGCCCAGTCTGTCGCGCAGGCCGCGCAATGAAAGATGCGGCTGACATCCTGACCGCTGCGCTGAGCACGGCGACGTCGCCCAGATCTCCTCGAACAATGCGTATTGGAAGATGGCTGAGGTGGCCCGTCTGGGCCCCGGGACGGGTGAGTGCAAAAACCTCTTCACCCTGTTCGATCAAGGACTTGAGCCAGCCGTCCCCCAAGGAATCCGCTCGCTCCAGTCAGAAATACCGACATCTCTAGTTGGCGGTCTTCATCTTTTGGAAGATGTCGAGCGCAAACTCAATTTGCGAAGTCGAGTGAGCCGCCGTGACGCACAGGCGCAGACGAGCCGTTCCCAAAGCCACAGCCGGGAACATCACCGGCGTCGCCAGGATGCCATAGTCACGAAGCTGGCGCGCGAAGAGAGCCGTAGCCCTTTCGTCTTCCAACAGCACCGGAATCACCGGCGTTTCTGACATCCCCGTGTCGTAACCCAGGCTCTTCAATCCGTTCCGCAGCATATCCGCGTTGCTGTTCAGACGAGCCACGCGCTCCGGCTCGCTCTTCAGGATCGCCAGGCCAGCCCGGGCAGCGGCCACGGCCGGTGCAGCGATCGATCCCGAAAAGATAAATGGCGCAGAGGCATGCTGCAGGAAGATCGCCAACTCCTCTGACACGGCCACGAACCCGCCGTTCGAAGGAATAGCCTTTGCCAGCGAACCGGTCCAGATATCAACCTCACTCGTATCCACACCAAAGTGCTCGTCCGTTCCCTTGCCAAGCTTGCCCAGCACGCCCGAAGCATGCGAGTCATCCATCAGCAGGAAGCAGCCAAATTCCTTCTTGATCGCGATCAACTCCGGCAGGATGCAGATGTCGCCATCCATCGAGAAAACGCCATCCGAAATGATCAGCGTGCGATTAGCTGTAGAGCCGTTCTGAATCTCCTGGCGCAGCGACACTGGATCGTTGTGACGGAAGCGCTGAATCTGCACGCCCGCCATCCGGCAGGCATCCAGAAGACTGCGATGCGAAAGTGAATCTGCAATTACACGATCGGCCGGACCAAGGATCGACGTGATGACCGCAATGTTTGCCAGGTAACCAGAACTAAAAGTGATGGCATCCGCCGTCCCCTTGAACTCAGCAACGTCTCGTTCCAACTGGCGGTGCAGGTCCAGCGTGCCGGTCAGCAGGCGGGCGCCGCCCGTTCCTGTGCCGTACTTCTTTACCGCCTCAATTGCCGCTTCGTTGACCCGTGGATCTCCAATCAGACCCAGGTAGTCATACGAAGACAACATCAGCATTTCATGTCCATCAGCCTGGACAATCGGACCGGACTTTCCCTCTAACGGTATCTGGAACGGGTATGCGTCATTCCAGCATCCCAACGCCGTGGTCTCAAAAAGACGGCGAGCACGCGCATCCAGTATTTCGTTCTTCTTGAAGCTCCAGCTTTTGCCTGGAGCGAAGTACTCGTGGAACATCTGTCCCGACGACGAGGGAAAGGGCTTTGTCTGCCCAGGGTTTTCGGTCTTGGTTTCCAAAGTGTTGTCCATTGATTGTTTATTGGACTAACTTTAGTGGAAAAAGGTCAGCATTGGAAGGAAATCGCGCCAATCCGAGGCCCAATAACTATAGATGAATGAATCGTCATCTTAGGCGATAAGTCGCATTTAAACCTGCGAAACTCAACAAAGTAATAGGGATCCAAGGCCGAGCCTTCGGCGCGAAGGTCTTCCCAGCTCGGCGACAAGGATGCCGATAGGCTGAGTTGCTACCACTATTGTGG
Source organism: uncultured Acidobacteriaceae bacterium (assembly GCA_963849505.1). Classification (GTDB taxonomy): domain Bacteria; phylum Acidobacteriota; class Terriglobia; order Terriglobales; family Acidobacteriaceae; genus JANXZS01. Next base: position 1,004,216 of record CAWKHY010000009.1, read on the forward strand.
GACAGTAGTTTTCCCTTAGAACGCAAGCCGCGCGCTGAGCTGTATCTTGCGCCCAGGAGTTGTCACTTCTGTGATCGAGTCAAAGCCTGCTGTGTTCACAAAGCGATCAGGCGTCCCCAGGTTCGTGTGGTTAAGGGCATTAAAGAATTCGCCGCGCATCTCAAGCACCAGGTTCTCGTGCAGGCTGATTGCGCGCACGATGCCAAGATCCAGCGAATCTCAAACATTAAAGGCTTAGGCACGCATTGTCGTCGGTCCCGGGATAGGTCACGCTCTACAACCATTGGTGGAGTTGGAGGCACAGATGCGCGTTTACTGCCAAGCTATATAGTGTTAGCTGGCAGTGTTGCGGAGAGGCAATGGATATCCAGAACGCGGGCTCCAGATCGACGAAAGGCATCATACTCGCAGGTGGCTCGGGCACCCGGCTTTATCCCGCGACCCAGGCTGTTTCCAAACAGCTGCTCCCTGTCTACGACAAGCCCATGATCTACTATCCGCTCAGCGCATTAATGCTGGCGGGCATCCGCGATATCCTCGTCATCTCAACCCCGCAGGACACGCCCCGCTTTGAGCAGTTGCTCGGCGATGGCCAGAAGTGGGGCCTGCACATCGAATACGCCGTCCAGCCCAGCCCCGACGGCCTCGCACAGGCGTTCCTCATTGGCGAGGAGTTCCTCAATGGCAGCCGCGCCGCGCTCGTGCTCGGCGACAACATCTTCTATGGACACGACTTCTCCGGCCTTCTCCGCAGCGCCGTCCATACCACGCAGGGCGCCACCGTCTTCGCCTACCTGGTCAACGATCCCGAACGCTATGGCGTCGTCGAATTCGACCAGAACGGCAAAGTAGTCTCCATAGAAGAAAAGCCCAAAGCTCCCCGCTCTAATTTCGCTGTCACCGGCCTGTATTTCTTTGACGAGAAGGTTGTCGAATACGCCAAGTCCCTCCGTCCGTCTGCGCGCGGAGAACTCGAGATCACCGACCTGAATCGCCTCTACCTCGAAGCAGGAACGCTCAACGTCAAGCTGATGGGCCGCGGTTTTGCGTGGCTCGATACCGGCACGCACGAGTCGCTGCTTGAGGCCTCCATGTTCATCCAGACCGTTGAGAAGCGCCAGGGAACCAAAATTGCCTGCCCTGAAGAAATTGCCTGGAGGCTCGGCTACATCGACACCCCGCAGTTGCTGGCATTGGCCGCCGAGCTTGGCAAAAACGGTTACGGCCAATATCTCTACCGCATCGTCGACGAGAAAAAAGTCTTCTCCGCCTATGCAGGTTCGAAATGAACGTCCTTAAAACGAAGATTCCAGATCTACTCATTCTGGAACCCAAGGTCTTCGGCGATGATCGAGGATTCTTTCTGGAAAGCTATAACCAGCGAACCTTGCGCGATATTGGAATCGATCGCAACTTCGTTCAGGACAATCACTCGCGATCCTCGCACGGCGTGCTGCGCGGGCTTCACTACCAGCTGCAGCAGCCCCAGGGAAAATTGATTCGCGTCATTGCCGGCGCCGTCTGGGATGTGGCCGTCGACATCCGCCGCCACTCCGCCACCTTCGGGCAATGGGTGGGCGTTGAGCTCTCCGCGGAGAATAAGAAAATGTTCTGGATGCCCGAAGGCTTCGCGCACGGATTCGTTGTGCTCTCCGAATCGGCCGAGGTCCTCTACAAGGCCAGCGACTTCTACGCCCCCGCCTACGAACGCTCCCTGCTGTGGAGCGATCCCGAACTCAACATCGCCTGGCCGCTCGACGGAGAGCCCGTCCTCTCCGCCAAGGACAAAGCCGGGGCGCTGCTGAAAGACGCTGAAGTATTTAATTGAGAGGAACTCAGAATGCGTATCTTGCTCACAGGTGCGTTGGGACAGGTTGGAACTGAACTAGCCCCGCTCCTTCGCCAGTTGGGAGACGTCACAGCCGTCGATCGCGCCGAGTGCGACCTCGCCTCTGAAAAAGATCTGCGCGCCCTTGTCGCCGACACGCAGCCTTCCGTGATCATCAACCCCGCAGCCTACACCGCGGTCAATGAAGCAGAGACGCAGACCGATCTAGCCCGCGCCATCAACGGCGCGGCCCCGGGAATCCTCGCCCAGGAAGCACATAGGCTCGGTGCCATGTTCGTCCACTACTCCACCGACTACGTCTTCAACGGCGAGAAGCAGACGCCCTACGTCGAGTCTGACGAACCCGCTCCCCTCAACATGTATGGCCTCACCAAGCTCGAAGGGGAACGCGCCGTGGCCGCCGCCGGTGGCCGCTATATCATCCTTCGTACAAGCTGGGTCTACGGTTCTCACGGCGCAAACTTTCTGCTCACAATTCGACGTCTCGCGCAGGAGAAAGAAGAGCTGAAGATCGTCTCAGACCAGATCGGCGCGCCCACAAGCTCCGGTCAAATCGCGCGCGCTACCGCTCGCCTCGTGCAGCGCTTCGCCGCTTCCCCGCTGGACGAATTTCCCGCAGGCCTCTACCACATGACCGCAGCGGGCAGCACCTCATGGTTCGGCTTCGCCCAGGCAATCGTTGACGCGACGCCAACGCGAAAGCTCCAGCGCCTGCTGCCGCAACTCACATCGGAATATCCAACACCTGCGAAGCGCCCGATGAATTCCTTGCTGGACAACACCAGATTTGAACAGACATTCGGCTTTCGCCTTGGCGACTGGCAAAGCGCAACCGCATCCGTTCTCCGCGAATTGGAACTCCGGCAGACTGTCAGCAACTAAGGATTTCAGAGATAACTATTATGCAAGATTCCATCATCGTTACTGGCGGCGCCGGATTCATCGGCTCAAACTTCGTTCACCAGGTCATTGAGACTGGCAACTCGCAGGTAGTCAATCTGGATAAGCTCACCTATGCGGGCAACCTCGGCAATCTTGTCGACCTCGATGCCGATAGCCGCCACGTCTTTGTGCGCGGCGACATCTGCGACCGCGCGTGCATCGACAATCTCTTCGCGACCTTCAAGCCGCGCGCCATCGTCCACTTCGCGGCTGAGAGCCATGTCGATCGCTCCATCCTCGGACCTCAGGAATTTATCCAGACCAACATCTTCGGAACCTTCACTCTGCTCGAAGCTTCCCTTGCTTACTTCCGCTCGCTTGAGCCTGCCGAGCGCGAAAACTTCCGCTTCCTCCACGTCTCGACCGACGAGGTCTACGGCTCCCTCGCGCCTGATGCCGCCGCGTTTTCTGAGGAGACGCCCTACTCGCCAAACAGTCCGTACTCCGCATCCAAGGCGGGCTCTGACCACCTCGTGCGCGCCTATCACCACACCTACGGCCTCACCACGCTCACCACAAATTGCTCCAACAACTACGGCCCCTACCAGTTTCCCGAGAAGCTCATCCCGCTGCTCATCTCCAACGCCCTCACGGGCAAGCCCCTCCCCATCTACGGCGATGGACAGAATGTGCGCGACTGGCTCTACGTCGGCGACCACTGCGAAGCCATCCGTGTGGTGCTCGAGAGAACGGAAGGCCCGGAGAGACCTACAACATCGGCGGATGCAATGAGAAGAAGAATCTTGAAGTCGTAGAAACGATCTGCGCGCTGCTCGACGAACTCCGCCCCAATCCTGCCGGCGGACACTACCGCGACCTCATCACCTTCGTGAAGGACCGCCCTGGCCACGATCGCCGCTATGCCATCAATGCAGAAAAAATCGCCAGCGAGCTCAGCTGGCTGCCCAGCGAGACCTTCGAGACAGGCATGCGTAAAACTGTGGAGTGGTATCTGGCAAACCAGGCGTGGACCCAGCAGGTCATCTCAGGCGACTACAAGCACTGGATCGAAAAACAATACGGCGCAGCCACCCGTTAGCAGCGCTGGGTCAAAGCAAGGGCCCAATACCTCGATGGGTACGGGCCCTTATACTTCCCACGTGACAGCGCAAATCTACAGCTCCGTAGACTTGCTCGCGACCAGTCCTTCCACCCGCGCAAGGAAATCCGCAAAGGGCATCGAGCCCTGATCGCCCTTGCCGCGCGTGCGCACGCTCACCGCCTCCGCAGCCTCTTCCTTGTCGCCCATCACCAGCAGGTAAGGAATCTTCTGCATCGTCAGATCGCGGATCTTTGCGTTCATCTTTTCATTGCGTCCATCAAGCTCCACGCGGATTCCAGCCTTTTGTAACAGTGACTGTATCTTTTCCGCGTAAGCGAATATGACGTTCGCTGATGGGCACAAGGCCCACCTGCACGGGGCGAGCCACAGCGGAAATGCTCCGGCATAATGCTCAATCAGCACCCCGAAGAAGCGCTCCACCGAACCGAACAGCGCGCGATGCACCATCACTGGCTGATGCCGCTCGCCATCTTCGCCCACATACTCCAGCTCAAAGCGCGCCGGCAGATTGAAGTCAAACTGCACTGTGGAAAGCTGCCATAACCGCCCCAGCACGTCCACCAGCTTTACATCGATCTTCGGCCCGTAGAACGCGGCTTCTCCTGTAATTGTCTTGTACGGAATCTCCTTCCGCTTCAATGCGCTCTCCAGCGAGTGCATCCGCACGATGCCAGTTGTCATCGGTGCCTGCATAGTGCGCGCGGTCATTCGGATCCCACGTGGACAGCTCCACCTTGAACTCTTTGAAGCCAAATGTCTCCAGCACTACCTGCGCAAAATCAATGCACGCCACCACTTCATCTTCAATCTGCTCAGGAGTGCAGAAGATGTGTGCGTCATCCTGCGTAAAGCCGCGCACCCGCAGCAGCCCGTGCATCGTGCCCGAGCGCTCGTAGCGATACACATTACCCAGCTCCGCATATCGCACCGGTAGATCGCGATAGCTCTTCGGCGAATTCTTGTAGATCAAAATGTGGAACGGACAGTTCATCGGCTTCATGCGATAGAACGCATCGTCCAGCTCCATGGGAGTGAACATGTTCTGCGAGTAGAAGCCCTCGTGCCCGCTCGTCTGCCACAGGTTCACGCGCGCCACGTGCGGCGTGTACACGAGGCGAATAGCCGCGGCGTACGCATTCGTCGCGCATCCAGTCCTCCATGATCTTGCGGATCATGGCTCCCTTCGGATGCCAGAAGATCAACCCCGCTCCCGCCAAGTTCCTGGATGGAAAACAGATCCATCTGCTTGCCAATCACGCGATGGTCGCGCTTCGCAGCCTCCTCCAGCCGAGCAAAGTGCGCATCCATCTCTTTCTGCGAGAAGAACGCCGTCCCGTAGATCCGCTGCAGTTGCGGATTCTTCTCGTCCCCAAGCCAGTACGCGCCCGCCAGGCTCAGCACCTTGAACGCCTTCACGCGCCCTGTCGATGGCACATGCGGCCCGCGGCAGAAATCAACAAAGCTGCCGTTGCGATAGAGAGAAATCTCATCGCCCGGCTTGGTGAACTTCTCCACAAAATGCACCTTCATGAAGTCGTCGCCGGCCTTGAACTCTTCCAGCCCCTTCTCGCGCGGCTCGCGCTCGCAAACAAACTTCTCGTCGCGCGCCACCACCTCCGCCATCTTCGCTTCGATCAGCTTCAGATCCTCTGGAGTAAATGGTGTCGGCCGATAAAAATCATAGAAGAAGCCGGCATCGGTCGCCGGACCATGGCCCAGCTTGGTCTCTGGAAACAATTCCAGCACTGCCGTCGCCAACACGTGCGCCGCCGAGTGCCGCACCACCTTCAGCGCGTCAGGATCCTTCTCAGTCAGCAGTTGTAGCGAAACATCCGTCGTGATCGGCGTGCTCAGATCCACCAGCCGCTCGGCGTTGGGATCATTCGCGGCATACATCGAAGCCTCGGTAGCCGCCTCGTCGTGTGCGTCGCTCTCGACAGCAATAGCATGCAGCGGGCGATGCGGGCCACTACCGAAGCTGCCGCTAGCCGCGGAGAGATGCTGCTGGCAACGTCAAATGCCGTCGCGCCGCTGGGAAAATTCTTCCTCGTGCCGTCGGGAAGTTGAACCTGAATTTCAGTCTGGATTGCGTCTTCTGTGTACTCATAGTTGTGTCGGTTGAAGGTACTACTTCAAGAATATGGGCTCCCGGCGGCGAAGTCGAGACGACTGGACAAACAGGTTGCCATTTTGTTTCGTCTCATCAAGCTACTGTCTTCCACCCGCCAAACTGCGATCCTCTGAGTGCTACTCTTACTCGCGAAGGAAGGTGAACATGGAAGCTCCGGCCAATCAATGGCTCGCTCTGGCAGGTTTCTCGGCAGTCTGTTTTCTCGTATCCGACAGTCTCCGGCTATCGCCACCGCCCAGGCGATACCCACCTGGTATGCGGGCATCGCCAAGCCCAGTTTCACCCCTCCCAACCAGGTCTTCGCGCCAGTGTGGACCTCCTTTACGCACTGATGGGAATTGCCGCGTGGCTCGATCTGGCGCATGCCGCACTCATCTGATCGCACCCGGGCGCTAGTTCTTCTTCTGGACCCAGCTGCTCCTGAACTTCGCCTGGAGCTGGATCTTCTTCAACCAGCATCTGATCTTCGCCGCCGCGCTTGGAGATCCTCGTCCTGTGGGCAGCAATCCTCTGTCATGACATCGCCTACAGCGCGTCTACTCGCTTGCCGCCTGGATGATGCTCGCCGTACCTCTGCTGGGTAACCTTCGCGTCCGCCCTCAATTGGGGCATCTGGCACGCGAATCTTCCCAGGTAAGCCCCAAAATGGAAAGGGCGCAGCTATTTGACTGGCTGCGCCCCAACTCCATCGTCACTTTACTTCTTTTCTGGTTCAACCGCTCCCGGCATCACCCCGGGCAATGGGGCATTCAGCTTCTCCTCGAGTTCGGGATGAGGCAACGGCTTCTTCGGCATCATCTGGTCGCGCATCGCCGTGTTGTAAACAAAGATTGCCTCCACCGTCGCCGCCTGCTTCAGATCTGCCGGCTGCAGTCGCTCATAGGTGTCCATGTTGGAGTGGTGAGTCCGCGCTCTCGTAGTCCATCTCGTCCTGGATGAACTGGAAGCCCGGCAGTCCCACCGCGTCGAACGAAAGATGATCGGTGCCGCCCGTGTTCCGCATCGTCAGCGTGGTTACGCCAAGGTCCTGCAACGGCGCAATCCACTGCGCAAAGATCGGCTCCACCGCGCGAGTTCTCCTGCGCATAGATGCCCCGTATCTTACCGGTGCCGTTATCTAGGTTGAAGTAGGCATCGAGTGTCTTCCACTCCGGCTTCAGCACCAGCGGACCACTCGCCCTGCGCAGAAACTCCGGCATCTCCTTCTGGTCTGGAGCCTCAGACGAGCGGCGCTGAACCGAAGTGCTGCTTCACATACCCGCGTCGAGCCAAACAGACCCTGCTCCTCGCCGCTCCACAGCCCAATGCGAATCGTCCTCCGCGGATGCACGTCCAGCGACTTCAGGATGCGCATCACTTCCATCGCAATTACGATGCCCGCGCCGTTGTCCGTCGCGCCTGTTCCGGCTGCCCAGCTGTCCAGGTGGCCGCCCACCATCACCACTTCGTCCTTCAGCAGCGGATCGGTCCCGGGAATCTCCGCAATCGTGTTGAATCCGTGCTCGTGGTCGCCGGTAAACTTCGTGTCCACGTTCACTTCCAGCTTTTACCGGCACTCCGCGCCTTCAATAGCCGCACCACTCGTCCGTAGTTCTCGATCGCCGTCACCACCACTGGGAGGGGAACGGCGTTCTGCTTCTTGTACGGATCGCGGCCAATCGTCGCGCCGTTGTCGTCGAAGATTGTGCCGCCCGATCCGCCATGCTTCTCGCTGTCGCGGCTGGGACGGATCACTACCAGCGGCTTCTCGTCCGCGAGAAACTTGGCAATGGCAGCATCCAGTTTCTGCCGCTGCAGATAGGCCTTCAGCGCGCGCCTGCCGATCCGCGGCACCGTCGCCACGGGATAATTGGAAAGTTCCTTCAACTCCTTCTCGTCGTAGCGATGGAAGAGCGCCTGGTCACAGGCGGTACCTCGCGCATCTCGCCCAGCAACACAATCTTGCCCGCCAAGCTTGCCCTTGTATTGGTCCATGTCTTTTTCATCTTTCAGTTGACCAGCACGGCGTCTCCGCTTACCGGACCATTCGTGATCGCCGACCAGGGCATGGCCTGCACAATGAAAACTGCCGTATCCGGCGAGGTCATCCGCGCCCAGGTATTCAGCTGGGTGCCAGCCCATGCCAAACTCGCCCCAGTCCTCCGTATGAGCGTTCACGCAGCCCAGCGCGGTGAGTTCGTCGCGCGTCCATTCATTCGCCTTCTTCATGTTCGGCGAACCCGTCAGTCTGCCGCCAATGCCGTCTGAGAGCGCGGAGGCAAACTCCATGACGTGCGAGTGCGTCAGCCCCTCCACCCGGATGCGCTGATACATGTCCAGGTCGAGAGTCTCCACTGCGGGTTGGGCGGTCTCGGCAGCGGGAGCCGCTGCGGCGGATCTAGGCTTGTCGGCTGCGACTGCGAACACTGTTACCAGCAAAGCTGCCAGTCCAGTCAAACGGGAAGGGAAGTGCATTCCAGGGGCCTCCGGTACTCACGGATATTTATTTCTGTGAGAATACCAGAGCATTGCGCCGCTGAAACTGGCGCCCATGTCCGGCCCCGGGGCGGATCCCTTTAGCATGGCATACAGCTTACCTGCCAGCGAATTTGCGTGGCGTACGCCGGATCCAGAGAAATCCGAAGAACCACCATCGACACCGCCAGCACCGCAATCCCCACCGGCAGCGCAAACACCTTGTATGACAGCGCGAAGTCCACGGAGTGGTGGCCGATGGAGTTGTAGAACAAAATGCTGACAATGCCCACAAACGTGGTCAGAAAGAACGCCAGGAATCCCGACGCGAACGAGATCAGCAGGCTGGCAAACAGCCCAAAATCACCGATCGGCAACCCAAATGGCCCGCTCGCTGACGCCCCCGTAGTCTGTGCGACTTCAATGCGATATTCTTCCGGGATGGCACTGGCGTCATGGTGATAATTCCTTTGCGCGAGCGGCGCGCCCACTGCTCAGTTAGAATACAGCGTTATGGCTGAAGCCGCCCAGATCGACTTCCTTCCCGCCGCGAAGGTTGCGCAGCAAGCTGCCGTGCAGCAGGCCGCCAACGGCATCTGCTACACCACCTATGGCGATACCACCGTCGTCCCCGCGGACCTTGGAGCAGATCCTGCAGGCGGTCCCGGTCTCCATCGCCGCCGCGCTTTCGCACTGCGCCTACTACTTCGTTCCCCTGACCATCGGCGAGACCGCGAGACATTGTCGCGCCCCGCTACTCCGTCGATCTCTCGCGACCGAGCCGTCTGCCACCGCAACCTCAAGTTCGGCAACTCGGAGTGCGTCTTCATCTCCACCCGCCTGATGCAGGACCGCTTCGCCCTTGCCTTCGAATTCTTCATCAACGCCGGCCATCATTTCGTTGAGGCAGTGGGCGTGCCCCACCAGTTTCTCCGATCTCGTCTGGTCGCAGGCCGACGGCCGACGTGCGCGGCGAAACCAGCCAGGACGCCTACGAACATCGTCGCCGCGCCATCGATCGCCGCCGCGCCGACGGTACCGAGAGTCCCATCGACGAGCGCGCCCGCAACAGCTTCATGGAAGCCGCCTTCGCCGACGCCATCGCCATCTATCTGCTCGCCGTCACGCTGGACTTCGACTACTCCGACCTGCGCGAGCGCGAATACCCACTCCTCGCCGCCCCGGCACTGGCGGAACGACTGCGCCACATCTGCCACCCTCTTTCCCCCCAACCCCGGCTACGAATTCCAAATCCTCTACCGCCGCCGCGTCTAAGCCTCACAAAATAAGGAAGACAATGACAAGCACTCACTCCAGCAGCACGGTGGCCCATCCAAGCCCTCTTTTGGCTTGAGTGGGGTTTCGCAGATCTGTCGAACACCGATAGTAAGTGCAGGTTCAAGTACCCTGCTTTCAGCTGCACGGAAGGACGAAGACAATGACAAGCACTCACTCCCGCCGTGAATTTCTGGTCTCTTCCACCGCCGTCGTCACCGCCGCCGCTCTCGAGGCCACCGTGCCCGAACTTCTCCGTGCTGCCGATTCCCCCATCGGACCCAGCATCCAGCTCTACATGTTTAGCGCCGACCTGCAGCACGATATGCCGGGCACGCTCGCCAAACTCGCGGGCATCGGCTACAAGGATGTCGAGGGCTTCTTCTTCGCCAATCACGCCGTCAAGGAATTCCGCAACGCCGTACAGAACGCGGGCCTCGCCTGCACTTGCGCGCACTTTGCCTTCGGCTTCGAAGATGCCGACAAGTTGCTCGATGACGCCAACTCACTCGGCGTGCAATATGCCGTCAGCTCAATGCTGCCGCCGCATGCCCCCGTCGGCGCCTCGCCTGAGGCTATCTTCGCCCTGATGAATAACCTCAACCGCGACGACTTCAAGCGCATGGCGCAACTCGCCAACGAAATCGGCGAGAAGGCTCACAAGCGCGGCCTCAAGTATGCCTACCACAATCACAACGTGGAGTTCCGCGACTGCGGCAACGGCGAGACCGGCTACACAATCCTGCTCAAGGAGACCGACAAGGATCTAGTGAAGTTTGAAATCGATCTAGGCTGGGCAGCCACCGGCGGCGCAAATCCGCTCCAGCTCTTGCGCGCCTATCCTGATCGCTTCCGCCTGCTCCACTTCAAGGACTTCGCCGTATTGCAGCCACCCGTCACCACCCTGGGAACCGGTCGCGAGAACCAGATTGTCGAACTGGGCAACGGCATCGTGCCCTTCAAGCCCATCGTCGCGGAGGCCAAAAAGCAGCACATCCAACACTTCATCGTGGATCAGGATCCACCCTTCCACGGCAAGACCTCCTTCGACGCAGCCAAGATCGACTTCGACTACGTCCAGAGCTTGCTAGCCTCCAAATGAGCCTCTGCTAACTCATTGACTCGCCCGACTACTCCGGCGCCTCATCTGTCGAACGCTCGTTGCCCAACCGCGGGTCTACTCTGGCGGTAAGCGCCTCCACATCTTCTCCCCTCCGAATCTGCTGCAGCTGCAGATGAAATAGCCTCCCGCCGGGTGGCTCCTCGCCACCTTCGTTTTCTAGTCCCTCCTCTTTCTGCTCTTCGATGATCGCGTGCCGTGCCTGGGGTTGCACGATTGCTTGCAGTCCCAGCAGCATTGCCCCCATGACGAGCCCCGACATCGGGGAGATGACCAACTCGCGCCTCGACTTCCGGCCGCGACGTCGCTCGAGCAGCATGTGCACCGCTGCCCACACAATGAATAGAACTACGAAACCATTTGCCACCCATGCAAGAACCATCCGTTCCTCCGGAACACGTGTGAGGAGAGAACTGGCGCACGCGGCCCCACAGGAACCAAATGCGCATCAGGATTTTCAGAGGCTAGTTCTTGCGGCAGGGAGGAGGACGTTGGAATAGATTTGCCCGACACAACACAGGAGCGACGAATCGCTGCTCCAGATCGGAGCATGGCCACAAAGAACGGGGTACCACCACCAGGCCGAAAAGAAGAATCGGAATGATCGGCAGCAAATTAAACCCGGCTACCGGACCCTGATGCGTAGGCGCAGGATGAACCAGCAGCAAGACCAGGCACAGACCCAGCCCGAGTGCCGCCAATATCCGCCAGCTTAACCTTCGATGAGTCCAGTCCATTCGCGGTCCAGTCGAAAGCGATTCCGTCCGCCGCTAGTTTAACAGGCTGGGGCCTGCCCAAGTGATTGCTCCGCCGCAGTGTCTCAACCTGAACTGGCCGCGAAGCTTTTACTTCTTCCGCTCCGAGTCATACTCCTTGGCTTGCTCTTCTTGGGCAGAGAGAGACGGAACTCCGAGTTGTCGACGCAGCGCGTCCGATATAAGCGTGCGGTCGTATGGTTCTTGGGTTGTGGGGAGATCCTTAGGAACGAGGAATTGCGTTCCGCAGATTTGTGGCTGCTTGATGGACTGTAGATAGCGATCGAGCGTCGCGGTAGCTATCCAAAGTGCATCCGCGTTCCCCTTCTTCAATGCGACCAGTGCGAGTGTATGAGCGAGCAAATAATCGTTCGGACTCTTGCTATGCTGGAAAAGGAAAGCCGCCCACATGAAGTCTTCTCCCGTATGGAGCGCGCCTGCATTCAAAAGCGTCAGTGTGGCTTGACGGCGCTCGGCATCCGATTTGTTTACGGAAGCCCAATCGATCTTGATGCCGGGCTGACGCACCTTTTGATCCTCTTCGAAAATGTGCTTCATCTCAGCATTCGAGGAGATACCGTCGTCTGGAGAATAAGTCTTAGCCGCGTCCCACCTCGTAAAAACGGGAGCCGGGTGGCTCGAACGCACAAGGCTGAAAGGCGGGAACGTTCCACCCACCAACTGAAGCCAGGCGTGTCCGTCATCTTTTAGGCTTAGAAGGTACGTTTCCTGGTCGGATTTATCCGCTGGGTTTTCTACAGTGATCGAAAGGGAACCCCCCTTCCATTCAGAAGCTATGATTTGTTCGATTTCGACTCTTCCACTGATTTGGGAGAACGACCCGTCGTCGCCTGGCTGGTAATGCTGCGGACGGGACAGTGATCCAGAGAACGGATGAGAGGCCTTGCCTGTTGGTTTCAGCGTGAGCAACATCAGGGTTCGGTGCCCCAACTTCAGCACCCATTGCCCCTCCGCGTGGAAGGTGGCGTCAGCCTGAGCAGTAGCGAAAGAGACCATGCAGAATAGAAAAGAAGCAATCCACGTTTTCAGGCCCACTCTTTGCATGCCGCCAATTCTATCGTTCAAGCTGGCCGATCCCAATCTCATCTACCCGGTCCAGGCGTGCCGGCCGGGCGCTCTCTCGCTGACTTGCTGACTTGCTAACCCGCTAACTTGCTAGTTGATACAATCGCCGCAATGATCGCTCACCTAATCGGCAAGCTCTTTTCCAAACAGCCCGGCCAGGCCATCGTCGATGCCGGAGGCGTAGGCTACGACGTCGTCATCAGCGTGCCCACCTTCACCGCTCTCCCCGCTGAGGGAGGCCAGGTCTCCCTCTTCATCTACACCCAGGTTGCTGAAGGAGTTCTCGCCCTCTACGGCTTTCTCGATCGCAACGAGAAGCGCCTCTTCGAGCGCCTCATCAAGGTCAGTGGCGTAGGCCCCAAGCTAGCCATCACTATCCTCAGCGGCCTCAACCCCGAGCGCACCATCGCCGCCATCCGCGCGCAGGACCACGCCACCCTCACCCGCATTCCCGGAGTTGGCAAGAAGCTAGCCGAACGCCTCGTAGTCGAACTTAAGGACAAGCTCGACGACATGGCAACCGCGCCCGTACCAACAGTCGGAGGCCCGGCGGCAGAGGATGTCCTCTCCGCACTCGTCAACCTCGGATACCAGCGCGTGGCCGCTCAAAAGGCAATTGAAAATGTGGTTGCAAAGAACGAAGCCGCGGCAAAAGACTTCGACGAACTCTTCCGCGCCGCTATGCTGGTGATTCGCTAGCACCTCAGCGCGAGGCCCTAGTTGTTCATCTGACTCCTGCGGCTTGTCGCAGCCCATCGACTTCAGCGCCGCGGCTTCATCGCCCATATGCGCGCCCGTCTTCTTGCGAATGGACTTCTGCACCCGCTCCAGCTCGGGAAAGTCGTAGTGCTTGCACAGGTTCAGCTCCCACGTATCCCCAGTCTGCGAGCTCACCGCATACATCGCAAGCGTCTTGTCTTTTCCGGGACTGTGCTGATCGACCGCGATGATGATGAAGCTGAAGTATCCCGGAACAAACGCGCCGTTCCCGTCCATCGAGTCCACCACCGTGTCCGTATCCAGGGCGATCGCATCGTGCCGCGCCACCAGGATCGCCACCTTGCGCGCCTGCTCCGGCGTTATCTGCCCAACACTAGTACTGGTTTGCGCGCCAAGAGCCATGAGCGATGCCAGCAGCACCATCGAGAGACGAAACCCGGCTGTGAATGAAAAGCGCTGCATATCAACATTGTGAGCGAAACGGCGGTCTTGCGAAGCTGCACGAAGGTTGCAGAGATCGCTCCGTCCTGTGTAATTCGATGTGTGCTTCAGTGCCGACGGAGCCGGTTACTGCGCAAATTTAGTTTTCCGCAGTTATTTTGACCGCAACTCTCTCTTAAAATCAAGCCAATGGCATCCTCGAAGCGCACATCCAGCCAGCCCTCCCGCACCCGAGCCACCACCAAAAGCACCGCACAGCCGGATCGCAAGCCAGCTCCGCCTGCGCCGCCGCACACGCACTTCACTCCGGAAGCCCTTAAGTTTCTTCGCGGTCTGGCCAACAACAATCGCCGCGAATGGTTCGAACCCCGTAAGCCAATCTTCGAACGCGAACTCAAGCAGCCCATGCTCGAAATCATTGAGCAGGTCACCGCCGCCATGGCCGATTTCTCGCCCGCCCACATGCGCCCGCGCGCAAAAGTGCATGATGCGCATCTACCGCGATACCCGCTTCTCCTCTGACAAGAGCCCCTACAAACGCAACGTGGCCGCCTGGTGGTCTCGCGACGGACTTGGAAAAAACTTCGGGCGGCGGCTTCTATTTCCACGTCACCGCAAAAGAAGTCGTCATCGCTGCCGGCGTCTACATGCCCGAGCGCGATCAGCTACTCGCCATTCGCACCTACCTCCTCGATCATCACGAAGAAGTCCGGCGCCTGCTCCACGACAAGAAGCTCCATCGCCTCATGAACGCATTCGAAGGCCTCGCTCTCACGCGCCCGCCGAAGGGATTTCCCAAGGAGCACCCCGCAATGGATCTTCTTCTCTGCCGCCAGTGGGGAGTCTCCGCCACACTGCCCGCCGAAGCCGCGCTCAATCCCAACTTCGTCAGCGAAATCATCAAGCGCTTTCGCCTCGCTGCTCCGCTCATTCAGGCACTCAACACACCGCTCGTACGCAGCCTCGAACGCAGGAAACCAACGCTGTTTCCCATGCTTGGACGCAGTCTCGTGCGCGCAAAATAGAGAAAAACAGGCAAGAAACCAATAAAAACGGCCAAAAATGGCACAAAACCCTAAAATACCTGTGGAAATGGGCTTTTTCTCGTTGACAAACATTTCTGAAAGCCGCATCGTAAACGGCGGTAGGGTTCTTCGGACCCGCATGAATACCGGGTTTGGACTCACACCGGCTCAGGCCGCAAAAGACCCAAAACTCCTTCGCATGTAGGGAAAGAGACCGGAAAACCAGCAGCAGACTGCGCCAGGGAAATGAGTCGAGCGCACACTCACGCGCAACCCTGATGCAGAGATCGATACGTACCAACAGGAGGATTTACATGGCAACAGGTTTGACCAAGACAGCACTTGTCCGGCATATGGCCGAAAAGCTCGCACTCACCAACAAACAGTCGGCAGCCTTCCTGGATCTGCTCGCCGAGACCGCTGTCAAAGAAACCAAGAAGAACGGCGTCTTCGTGATTCCTGGTCTGGGCCGCTTGGTGAAGGCGGAGCGCAAGGCTCGCATGGGCCGCAACCCGCAAACGGGCGAAGCCATCAAGATCAAAGCGAAGACGGTTGTTAAGTTCCGCGTAGCCAAGGCTGCCAAGGACGTCATCGCCCCACCGAAGAAGTAGTTCGACAAGATGTGCAGTACCCCTGAGCCCTGAGAGAAACTCAGGCCAGGCTTATCCAGTAACAGCACGCATGGGGAGAGACGAAGGCAAGCGTCTCTCCCTACTTTTTTGCAATCGCTCTATTCTTTCCCCGGCATGCTCAGCGCCCGCACCACCAGCGACGCTCCGAAGCACACTGCGACGCAGCGCATCAGCAGGTACGCGTTATATCTCCATGCCAGCACCGCAAAACACAGTGTGAAACTCACCGGAAAGAACTCCGCCACAATCGCGGGCAGCCAATGCGGCCGCGTTCCATCCGTCGCCACAGCAGGGAAGACCCTCGGCATCAGTCGTGGCACGTGCTGTCTGATATCTCCGTATACGGTGCGCCCAGCTTCTGCGAAAAATGTGCCTCTTCTCCGCCAATCAGCCGCAGATAAAGCAGGCACAGCGATGACGCTCGCAAAGACCGCCCCCGCCACCGGCATCAACAGCGCGATGGGAATAGATACCAGCCATGACCCTATGTATAGCGGATTGCGCACATGCCGATACGGCCCCGACGCAACCACCTGACCCGCAAACATCGAGCGGCTCGACATAGTAGCCGCGCCCAGGTGCGCAGTTCCCCAGATGCGCAGCAGCGTTCCCGCCACTCCAGCAATAAGCGCAACTACTGTTACGAATATCGTGGCTTCGCTTAGCCCGAGCCATCCCGTCCGCGATATCAGCGACGAAATTGTCAGCCACGCCCCCCTGCCGGCCACGTTGCCCAGCAGATACCACGGAATCGCGAAGCCCAGCACATAGATCGCCGCAATAATTACTACGCGGTTGCACGAAACTCGAACCCGCTGGCCTTCATCAACGCTGGGCCGCCTCGTTCTTGTACACCACGCCCGCCTTCATCACGAACGGAACGCTCTGCAGAATCTTCACGTCAGCCAATGGGTCGCCCGGCACAGCAATGATGTCCGCCCACTTGCCTGCTTCGAGTGCGACCCGTCCTGTCCGCCCAGCCCATCAGCTCCGCGGCATTCATCGTCGTCGACTGGATCACCGCCAGCGGTTTCATCCCCAGGTTGTTGACGTAGACCTCGAGCTCATGCGCGTTCTGGCCATGCGGATACACCGCGGCATCCGTCCCCAGCGCCACCTTTACGCCTGACTGGATCGCCTTGCGAAGATTCGCAAATGCCACCGCACTCACGTCCTTCGCCTTTTGCTGGTAGAGCGGTGGCAGGTTGCCATGCTCCGGCAGCCATAGCTGCAGATACGCTGTCGGCACCAGGTAGGTCCCATTCTTCTTCATCATCGCGATCGCCGCATCGTCGATATACGAGCCATGCTCGATCGAATCCACTCCCGCTTCGCTCGCCCACAGAATGCCCTGCTTGCCATGCGCATGCGCCGCGACCTTGCGCCCAAGCCGATGCGCGTCCGCCACAATTGCCTGCATCTCTTCGAGCGTGTATTGCGAAGCCTGCGGATCGTCGCCCTTCGACAGCACTCCGCCCGTCGCGCAGATCTTGATCAGGTCGGCCCCGTACTTGATGTTCTGCCGAACCTTCTGCTGCACGCCCGCAATGCCGTCGGCCACGCCATCCGCCGTCCGTGATACTCAAACGGCAGCAGGTTCTCGTCGCAGTGACCGCCAGTAATGCCCAGCGGCGGGACCACTCACCTGCATATGCGGCCCCGCAAACATGCCCGCTTCGATATCGTCGCGCAACGCTATATCCGCGTAGCCGCCGGCGCCAACATTGCGAACGCTCGTGAAGCCCGCCAGCAGCGTCATCTTCGCATTCACCACGCCCATCAGCGCTTCCTTGATCGGCGTCGTGTCAGCTCGTGGTAAGGATCGAAGTTCGTGTCCTCGGTGAGGTGCGTGTGCACGTCGATCATCCCCGGCATCACCGTCATGCCGCGCAGGTCAATTTCCTTGTCTCCCGGTTGCGCCTTCTGGTCCGGCCCAACGGACACAATCTTGTCGCCGCTCACCACGATCGACTGGTTCGCAGCCTCGTTGCCCGTGCGTACATCCAGCACATGACCCGCATGAATAATGGTCCTCTGCGTCGTTACGGGCGTGGTTGGCTGTTGCGCTGTGGCTGTGCCGATAATAAGTAACAGTGACAGTGACAAATAGCGAAGACGTTCAACTTGCATGCGGTGTCGTCCTGTTGGTGCGGAATTTGCATCAAGTGCAGCAGTGCGGAACAACCATCAATCCTTACTCGCTCAGCTCAGGTATTTTTCCAAAGGCTCCCAGTAGTTGCCCTTCCATCCAATCGCCAGGTGATCGCCCGCGCCAGCCGGAAATCCTGTGTGATCAAAGATGATTCGAGTCCCCGACCCCTGCGCCACCAGCTCAAACTTCACCAGCGAGTAAGCCCCCGCAGCCCACGTCACCTCGCGCCACGCCTGAACGATTCGCTCGTTCGGCACTAGCTCAATCTGCCGCCCGACAATGTGCCCGGCAAAGAGCGTGAACGCCCCTCCCGCCGCGCGACTTATTTCTGCCGGCTTGGCCGCAAGATCCGAAGCCTTTATCTCGCCACCCAGCAGCTCAATCTTCTGAAATTGCTTAGCGTCCAGTAGCGCCTCATAAATCCGCTTTGGAGTAGCCGTGAGCACCGGCTCTTGGTGAATGGCCTCTGCCGTATGCACCAACCCACCATCTGCGGCAGCCCACGCTCGTGGCGCGCCCAGCGCAAACCCACCCACCGTCATGGCCAAACCCGCCAAGCTCTGCCGCCGCGTCAAAGACAGCGCGGACCCCTGCCGCTCCAGAAGACTCACAAATCACCCCCGGCGCTACGCTTTAAGCTATTTCCCGGTAATGGCTTCCATCAACGCGTCGAAGTCCTCAAGCCGGGCGTATTCGATAATCACCTTGCCCCGCCCATTCTTGTCCTCGACACGGACCTTCAGTCCCAGCGAACGCTGCAGCCGATCTTGTGCTTCCTTCACATTGGGATCGAGCGGAACCTCGGCCTTCGCCGGAGCCTTCTTTTCAGGATTCAGCAGCCCGTGCACATAAGTCTCCGTCTGCCTTACTGACATCGACAGCGCCGTCACCTTCTTCGCCGCCTTTAGAATCGCCTCTGGCGATTCCAGCGCCAGCAATGTGCGCGCATGGCCAAATGTCAGCTGACCCTGCTCCACCTGTACCTGCACCTCGGCAGGCAGCCTCAACAGCCGCAGAAAATTCGCCACTGATGCCCGGTCCTTGCCCGTCCGCTGCGCCATCTGCTCCTGCGTCATCTTGAACTCGCGGCTCAGCCGGTCGTACGCACGCGCCTGCTCAATCGGGTTCAGGTCCGCGCGCTGCAGGTTCTCAACGATGGTCATCTCCATCGCTTGCTCGTCCGAAACCTGCCGCAGGATCGCCGGAATCACAGTCTTGCCCGCCCGTTGTGACGCAAGCCAGCGCCGCTCCCCGGCAATCAACTGGAATCTGCCGTTCGTCAGCGGCCGCACCAGCACCGGCTGCACCACCCCGGTCGCCGCAATCGAGGCTGCCAACTCGCTCAGCTGCTGTTCGTCAAAGTGGCTGCGCGTCTGGAATGGATTTCTGTCAATCAGCTCAACAGGTAACTCGCGCGGCCTGCCGCTCTCTGGTTGGGGCGCCGGAGCAATCGGCTCTGCAGCCTCCGTAATAGCCGGCGCTACTCGCGGCAGCAGCGATTCAAGCCCCTTACCCAATGCGCGGCGTTTGGAATGGTCGATCGTGGTGGTCATTCAGGGTCTTCCTTTGAAAAGATCTTGCTTGATGGGGACGAGGTGCTAAGCGTACGGCCAGAAACTAACCTTCACCTCAGCGGCAGGCACAGCCGCCCTCTTCAGGCTTCGCGGGCTCGTCATACCGTTGCGCTCCAGGATCTCCAGCGCCAGGGCGCGATAGCTCTCCGCCCCCCGCGACCGCGCGTCATACAGCGCTACCGGCTTGCCGTGGCTGGGCGCCTCCGCCAGCCGTACATTGCGCGGGATCACCGTCTTGAAGAGCTTGTCGCCAAAGAATCCTTTGAGATTCTCCGTCACCTGCTGGGCCAGGTTCGTTCTGTCGTCATACATGGTCAGCAGCACGCCCTCGATGCCCAGCGAAGGATTGAACGCCGACCGCACCCGCTCCAGCGTACTTACCAGCTCGCTGATGCCCTCCAGCGCGAAATATTCAGCCTGCATCGGCACCAGCAGGCGATCCGCCGCCACCAGCGCGTTCAGCGTCAGCAGGTCCAGCGCGGGTGGGCAGTCCATGATCAGAAAATCGTATTCATCGCGAATCGGAGCCATCGCGGTCCGTAATCTCTCCGAACGATGATCGGCCTGCACCAGCTCAACATTCGCGCCAATCAGGTTCTTGCTACCCGGTGCCAGGTGCAGCGTGTCAATCTCGGTCTTCAGCAGAATCTCGGCGATGCTGGCCTCACCCGCAAATACGTCGTACATCGAGTGTCGATCGTCATCTCGCGCAAATCCCAGCCCCCCGGTGGAGTTGGCCTGCGGATCGCAGTCCAGCAGCAAACACTTCAGTCCTTCCAGCGCCAGGGATGCGGAGAGATTGATTGCGGTCGTGGTTTTACCCACGCCACCTTTCTGGTTGACGATTGCCAGTACCTTGCCCATGAGCCCTCAGACTATCGGTCGGGGTGGGGTTCTGCAATGGCTCGCCGCCTGTGCAGAACGTGGATGAATCTGTGGAGAACTTTTTATGCGTCCATCCAGAATATGCTCGAACCCCATATCTCCGTTGTGTTTCCGATCACCCGGCGCTCTCACCCCGACGAACGCTCTCCAAGGGCCCCTCGGTGGAAATCTTTCAGGAATAAATTCGCCTGACGCCTCCCGAAAATCCCTGGACATGTTCCACGTGGAACATCGGGAATTCCGTCCATGCCGTCAGCAATGTTCCACGTGGAACTATCCCCGCAGCCGACCCACCGCCATCACCGACCGCTCCAGCCCCCGCAGCCTCAACGGCTCCGTCCAGTCCAGTCCCTCATACCCCTCCAGCCCAGCCCCAGCCTCGCCAACCAGCAAGACCAGCCGCCCACCCACCTTGAGCCTCTCGATCGCCGCCGGAACCGCCACCGCCATCTTGTCCACGGCCCGCATCGCCACCGCATCAAACCTCGCGGTCATTGCCTCTGCGCGTCCGCCATACACCTCGGTATCCAGCCCCAGAACCCGCACCGCCTCCCGCAGAAACGCGGCCTTCTTCGCCTGGGACTCCGCCAGCGTCACGGCAATCTCCGGTCGGCACAGCGCAATCGGAATCCCCGGAAAACCCGCCCCAGAACCAAAATCCAGCAGTGTACCTAACCCGCCGGGCAGATTCCGCGCGCAAAAGATGCATTCCACAAAATGACGCCGCAGAATCTCCTCCGACGAACGGATCGCCGTCAGGTTCAGCTTGGAATTCCATTTCTGCAGCAATTCCAGGTACGCGGAGAACTTCGCGTCCTGCTCGCCCGATACAGGCTCCAGACCCGCCTCAGCTAGCAACTCCCCAAGGCGCGTCATCCCTTGGATGATCCGGCCGCTCCGACCACCGAATCCTGAATCGGCGTCAGCTTCCACTCCGCCGCCGCTGCCACAAACGCCCGAAATAGCGCCCGCGACGGCGCATCCGTACCAAATGTCCGCTCAGGATGCCACTGCACTCCCACCACAAACTGCGATCCGTCAGCCAGTTCCAGCGCCTCAACCACCCCATCCGGCACCGCCAGCCCCACCTTCTCCAGCCCATCCCCCACCACTTCCACCGCCTGGTGGTGGCTGGAGTTCACCACGATGCCCGCAGCCTGCTCCTCCGCCGAAAGCCCCAGCGCCCCCGCCAGCAGGGAACCAGCCATCAGCGCCACAGGGTGGCTCGCGTAAATCTTCGAGTTCTCGTCGGGATGCTCATGCACCTCGCCGCCCAGATGCTGATTCAGCGTCCCGTTGCGCCACACGTTCAGCGACTGCAGCCCATAGCAGACCCCCAGGATCGGCTTGCGCAGATTGAAGGCATCTTGCAACAGCAATTCGTCCACCGCCTCGCGGTCAGGATCGGCCTTGGCCGTCTCCGGCACCGCCTTCTGCCCATACTTCTGCGGATCAACATCCGAAGGGCTACCCGGCAGCAGAATCGCGCAGCACCCGCTGATCGTGCGCGCCACGCTAGCCTGGCTCTCCGTCAAGGGAATCGGAACCGCAATCCCGCCGCAGGATTGGATGGCGTGCGCAAACTGCGGCCAGCAGCGCTGGTTGTAAGAGGGATCGCCCGAAGTGGGCTCCGGCACTGCAATTCTTGGAGCCTTCATCGTGTCTGCTCGTATGTGTTGGATTCTGACGCTGGAATATCTTCGCCCATCTCGGGCCTCGGCATCCCGCCATTCTCGTAATACAGGCGGCAAACCTCCGCGCGCAGGCGGTTGTTCAACTCGTTCATCTGGCGCGTGGTAATTCCTTCGGTCGAAATGGGCTCACCCACTATCAACCGAACGGGCCTGGGGTGAAGATGCCGCGTGTGAATCGGCAACAGTCCGAACGCATTCACCAGCGCCATCGGCACCAACGGAACCTGTGCCTTGATCGCCAGGTAGGCCGCCCCGCTCTGGAAACTCTGCGGGTGGCCGTCGGACGTCCGACCGCCCTCCGGAAATACCAGCAAAGGCAAGCCGCCCTTCAGCGCCCTCACCCCTGCACCCAGGCTCGCTATCGACGAACGCTGCGTGGAAATATCAATCGGGATCTGCCCCGACCGGTTCAAATGCCAGCCGATAAACGGAATCTTCCAAAGCCCCTGCTTCGCCAATATCCGAAACTGGAAGGGAAGTGCACTGTAGAGAATCGGCGTGTCCATGTAAGACGTGTGATTGCAGGCATATACCGCCACGGGAACCTTGCGCAGGTTCTCCGCGTCAACCACTTCCACCCGGGCGAGACTCAGCCCAATCGTAGTCCTTGCCCAAACCCGCGCAATCGCGTGCTGCGCCCGCCCATCTTTGTCCATTACCGACGATGCAATCGACATACTCCCGAACGCAATCGTGTTCAGCGCAAACAACGGCGCCTGCACCACATCAGAGAGCAGCCGGTAGCGCAGCGGCAGTGGAGAGGGCCTCTCAATCACGCTGTCGTCCTCGCATACACACCCTGGCTATCCAGCAATGGAATCAGCTCGCGCACCTTGCCCACAAGATAAACCGATCCGCACGCCACCACCAGCCCATTCACGGGAGTCTGCTCCAGCGCCGCATGCAACGCCGCATCCCCGGCCGTGCTGAACTGGACCCCCGTCACCCGTGCCGCAGCCGACATCTCTTCCAGCGTCGCTGCTCTCGGCGAATCAACCTCGGTCAAAATCACCCGGTCAAATATGGGGAAGAGGATCTGCGCCATCTCCCCCACCGCCTTGTCGCGCAAGCAGCCAAAGATCAGCGTCATCTCGCCCTCGTGACCCAGCGCCGACAGTGCCGAGCGCAGCGCCCAGGCCCCTGCGGGATTGTGCGCCACATCCACCACCAGCTCCGCCCGCAGCCCGCCTCCCGGGAAATGTTCCAGCCTACCCGGCCAGCTCGTAGCCCGAATCCCAGCCTCAATCGCCCCCGCATCCAATTTGTAACCGTGATTGTTACAAATCTCCACAGCCGTAGCAATCGCCAGTGCCAGATTGCGTTGCTGGTGCACGCCATCCAGCGGCGACTCCACGTGGATCACCCCGCCCAGCACGCTCAGCGGATACTCATTCCGCGACCCCGTCACCGCCACCGCCGGCATATACTCCGCCGCGTTCACCCCGCGAACATTTAGCTCCACCGCCCGTTCGCCAATCGCCTGGTTCGCCTCGGGATGCTGCGGCAGCGTTACCAGAACGCCGTCTCTGCGCAGGATCCCCGCCTTTTCCCCCGCAATCGCCGTGATCGTCGACCCCAGCCACTCCGTATGGTCCAGCGATATATCTGTGATCACGCTCACCAGCGGCTCAACAATGTTCGTCGCATCCAGCCGCCCGCCCATGCCCACTTCAAGAACAGCGATATCTACGTGCTCAACGGCGTAGGTCAAAAACGCAATCGCCGTCATCGTCTCAAAAAAGCTGGGAAGTCCCGGCAACTCGCCGCGCTCCACCAGCCCCACCGCGGCCTCGTGCACGCGATAGTAGCGCTCTGCAAATGCTGTGTCTGTAATGGTCTCGCCGTTCACGCGGATGCGCTCATTCACCCGCGACAAATGCGGAGATGTGTACAGCCCAACCCGGTACCCGGCCTCTTTCAGAATGCTGGCCAGCGTTGCCGAGGTCGATCCCTTGCCATTCGTCCCCGCGACCAGTATCGAGCGAAACTTCGCTTGCGGATCGCCCAGCGAGGCCATCAGCACCCGCATATCTTCCAGCCGGAACTTGCGCCGTGGCGCTCCCGGAGCAGCATGCAGCTCCCCGCTCAGCCGAAACAAACTATCAACCGCCGCCGCATACGACATGCTTCCATTCTAGCCGCTAGCGAATCAGGCGCATACCAACCCAACCACCTCGGCAACCACCCTCGGGAAACTCATCCTTGACCGGCAACCCAAATGGATTCCTTTGGACCTTGCTCCGCAATAGCCCAGCCAATCACCGGCGAAAGCGCAAAATCATTCGGATCTTGCTCGACCGCGAAAAACCCGCCCAGTAGGTCCAGCTTTATTTCCGAATCGCCCGGCAGCGTCACGTTCAGCGGCACGCTCGCCAGCCCGGAAGGAAATTTCCCCTGCTCCACACCCATCTCGGAACCAGCTTCTCCGAACCCGGACGTCTTGACGCCGTTCTCAACCGGAATCACCCACTCCCTCCGCTCATAGTCGAAGATATGACTACGGCGGCGCTTAGGTGCCTCCATCAAATAAGGGAACAGATCCGCGATCCAGCCCGTCACTGTCTCCGCGCCATAAGCCTGCTTCGGCTTATAAATCGCCTTCCAGAACGCCAGCGACGGATGCCCTTCCGACGTCTTCACGAACTCATCGAGGATCGGGCGCAGCCGGCTCACCCACCACTCAAGTCCGAAAGTCTCCAGCACCTCGATTCGCGCTCGCATGCGCTGCCAATCCTCCGGAGTTCCCGTCACCGTGACCTTGGGTATGCCGCAGATGCAAAGCATTGAATAAGAAAAGTAAGTGGCATAGCAGTCCATCAGAACAATTTCGCTTGCCGTGCGAATAACCGGCGTCGTCGTAGAGAAATCGCAGATCAGGGCTTCGTGCAATACCGGGTTCGATGCCTCCCGAATCTGTGAAGACCAATCGGCAACTGCGTGCTCGAAGCTGCCTAGACTCAGATCCCGAACCTCCGCACTAAGATCCTGTTTCCCGCTGTGGCGCACCAGCCGGGGACGAAGCTCCTCAGCATTCTCTGCCACATGGTGTGCAAAGCCCTGTTCGATAGCCAGCCAGATGCAATCCGGAGAAAGCGTCAGCGGCCGATGCTGGCTGAATGCCGTAGCCACCGCATCGATCAGCGGATGACACTTGCTGACCGTAGTCCGGGCCCTCTGCTCAATCCTCTGAAGCATTCTCCCTGTTGCTGACGGGTCGTGCAGCACATTCGCAACAGCCCTCTCAGCTTCCGGAAGCAGCAGTATCTTGCGAACAAAGCGTTTGGCCAGATGCTCATGTAACGGTTGAGTCCACAGCGGACTCTCCGCCGCCGCCACGGAGTCCACCGGAAACGATCCCGAATAACTCTTCGTGGTCGCCGCCTCCGCTACCTCGGCTGGCTTCGCTGCCTTCCTCGCCTTCGAGAAAAAGTTAAACATTGCGGGATAGTACACGACACCCCCAACCTCACGACATCAAGAACAGCACCAGCGGCAGCCCAAACGAAGATTGTTACCTCCACTCCCCAGGCTGCCGAGGCTGCCCATTCAAGCCCGTCGTCGGCTTAAGTGGGAAAACGCCACTCATAGCGATCTCCCGCTTTATCTAATGCGGCTACTTAGTTGGGAGCACCTTGGGATCTGCGAATGAGCGCATGTAGACCACCAGGTTCCAGATGCGGTCCGGCTTGGCACGGCCGTCCTCAGGGGGACACTTGCCGTTGCCGTTCTCGATGATGTAGTACATCTCACCATCCGACATATCCTTCAGGGTGCTGGGATCCCGCACATCCCTTATGGAGAGCTTCATCTCTTTAGCGGTGTCGCCCTTGCCATCGCCATTTTCCCCGTGGCACATGGCGCAGTCGTAGCCGTAGACCTTTTTGGCGGCGGAAATAGATTCCAGGGTTGGCTTGACGGGGTTCTTCTGCTCCTTGGCCGCCTGGGGAGTAGCGGTTGGAGCCTGGGCTCCGGCCTCGGGTGTCTGGCTTTCCTGCGAATACGCGGTCATCCCCGCAACCGATATTGCTGCGATGATCAGTACAGGCTTGAGCATACGACCTCCTCTCAAAGGTACAAATGCTGCAGCGCCAGCAGAACCCTCACTAAAATTTTACTCCTGATCTACGGCACGGGCACTGCGACTTCAGCCCGCGCCACGGGGAGTTGCCAGATAAGTCACTGGCGGATGCCAGATCTCAACCCTCACCAAATCCTCGACCGTATATGCTCTACCGGACGAGGCTCTTTGGCATCAAAAACACTCTACTTTCAGCCCAGGATTGGCCACACCTTCCCTCTAGCTGGCAAGGAAGAGTTGCCGCGAAAATTCTAAGGCTTGCTGATGGTCAGGACCGGTGGCGCTGCCGTAGCGCCGGACTCCACCAGGGTAAACAACATCATCAGAAAACCTAGCCCTCGCTTGGCAGCCAAGTCACGGTCATCGATCCAGAACCATTGGTTGCGGTATCGAATGGCCGCGAACGCATCATTTTCAGGTGGTTTTCCTGCTGATGATCGCACGCGGACTTTGAAGGTGTGCATTGCTGGCGTCGACGCTTCCACTTCGTCCATCCTCGATGCGCGTCCTTCCTGAATATCAGACTCAGGAATCTCCACGCCCGCCGTCGCTTCCATGAGGATCTCGAGCATCGAACGCGTCAACATCGCAATTTCCTTGTCATCTTGTGGCAGGGGATCAAACGTGAGCTTGAATTCCTTTGCATCGGGGTCGAGCCGGAGCAACTGTCGCACGGTCCGAGCCGCTTCAATTGAGGCTTCGTCCGCCTTTTCGGTACGAAGAAACGCCACAATCGCCGTCCCCCTGCCGTCGTGCTCCTCCACCCGCAATCCAAAAGCATCGGCTGACTGCAGTTGCTGCAGCAGGCCGATGACACGGTAGAAGTCAGGATCTCCCGGGTGTTTCAGCGCGTGGGCAGTCGTCGTGGCATGGAGCCCATTAATCGACCTTACGGCGACTATAAAAATATCCGAGATCGGCCAGCCAGCTTCCACCAGTTCCCACAGGTCGGCAGGGCTAATCGGTTGCAACAGGCTCTTGGTAAATTTTTGACCGGTCATGGGGTTCAAAGTGATGGTAGGACTCTCCGCCCACCGGCCAGAAACGGCAGCGGATGCGGTTGGGCTCCCCGCCAGATCGGTGCCACCCACCGTGCCTGACCCTTCGAATGTGTACTGGGCAATCACCTGCTGCACGTCCAGAAAAAATGGAGGATCCAGGTACCGGAGCCGCACCATATTCAACAGCATCTGCTCTTTCCACGAGCGCTCTATGACGCTGGAATAATCAAAGCGGGCACGGGGGACCATCTTCGGTCCTGTACGAAGCGCACACCCGTTGGAAGCCAGCAATACAGCAACCATCAGGAAGAATGCGACGACGCGTGATGGTCGCTCGTCGTTGCTGGGCCAACTCTCGCGGGTAGTTTCTGGTTTCTCTGAACAGCACAGCTGATGCCACAGGCTCGCGTTGCCGCAAACGAATCCGAGGGGCATCACCGCGGTCGCCCAAATGGAGGGACCATGACTGGAAATGCGGGCCTGTTTTCCGATTCGTGTCACTGAACCCTCCGCTATCCGCTGTCTTGTTCTTTTTTGGGGCTTGATGCCCACCCGCAGGCGTGCACCGAAGGCTTCGATCTGTGCCTCAAAGGTTCTGACAGGGGTAACTGACTTGTCAACAGGCGCAAACTGAAAGCAACTGTTGCGGCTGCAGGGATCGGTCGAACTAGAATCCTGTCCGAAATCGCGGGAGATTCTCATCAGACGCAGATTGCCGAAAGAACTGGCGTCGCCACTGGCCTTCCGGTGCGGATAATCGCCAGACGAAGACCGATAAGCGGCGCCTTTGAGGAGATGCCGGGGATAGTTTCTCAGCGGCACGCAACATTGCTAACGGTCGGCCCTGTGATGGTCGCAGCGCCGCCGTATATTGGAGGAATCGCTGTAGGCGCCCTCACCAGCCTGTACCCTCACTTAGCCGGAATATTTGCGTTCATAAATCGCGATACGCCCAGCGGGCTCGCGACCAAAACGTCGAGTGCCCCGTCGTGGTTGATGTCGCTGAGCGCAGTTCTCCCGATCACCGCGTTGTACTGCGGCCCGCTGAGTTCAACCGTGCCATCGCCCTTGCCCAGCATGACGGTGACTTGGTCGTAGCCAATACCCACGACGTCGTTGATGCCGTCCCCGTTAATGTCGCCGACCGCGATGTCCAAATTTCCCGGCCCTTGATAGTCAACGTTGGGATTGGCGGGGAAGTTTCCATGCCCGTCATTGAGAAGGATGGAGAACCCCGAGCTGACATAGTAGCGAACCACCAGGTCTATCGCGGTGCCGGCATGCATCTTCGCTGGAACAATCTGTTTAGGCAAAGAGCTCACAGGCCACTCGGCGGATTTGGTGAAGTGACCTTTCCCATCACCCACAAGAATCGCAAGATCATACGTATCCGATGTGTAAGGTCCTGTGTACACGTCGATTCCAACAGCGATGTCGAGTTTGCCGTCGCCGTTCAGGTCTGCAACACCCATCGCAACGATTCCCCGAGACGCAAAAGTGGGAAGGGGGATGAGCGCTCCGAAGGTGCCGTCGCCATTGCCCAGCATCACACCGCATTCCAACACGAGATCCAGCTTGCCGTCGTTGTTCACATCGGCGAAAAAGACCTCCTCGCTGAAGTTCGATCCCAGGTCAATGACGCGGGGAGACTGAAAGCTGCCATCACCGTTGCCGAGAAGAATTCTCACGACATAGGCGGCGGCAATGGCTACATCCAGCTTGCCGTCCTTGTTGATGTCGCCCACGCCGATATGTGCGGCTACGTCAGGGGTAGCGTTTGTCAGGCCGGTCGGCGACACTTTCGGCGCGCCAAACCAGTTGCCTCCTGTGCCGGGAAAGAACGTAAGCGTGCTCTCGCATTGTTGGCACTCGGGAGTATTCAAGACCAAGACATCGGTCTTGCCGTCGCGATTGAAATCACCAGTCGCAATCGCATTCGCATCCGCGAGAGCGCGTAATGGGCGCCCCCTGCAGCGAGCCGTAGCCATCCCCGGCAAACACCGTCATCTCGGTCATCACCACATCGGCGGCATGGTTACCCATGACATCAAAGACACCCAGGAAAGCCAATTGCCGCCAGGACCGTTGTACATCCTTGGCGCGCTGAACGTGCCGTCGCCGTTGCCAGGGTAAAGCGACACCCGGTGCATGCTCGTCTGTGTGTAAAGATTCGTCGAGTTCAGCGAAACCAGCAAGTCCAGCTTACCGTTCCCATTCATGTCAAAGAGGTACGCGGCCGCCGCAGGTCCGGTGTTCACCGGCGTGCCAGCGCGGTTGGCCCACGCTAAAAGTTCATTCCAGCGCTGCTACCTACACTCTCCCAGTGATAGCCGCGCGTCGGCCCCCGGGCTCGGTGCCCCATTCAAGCCCGCCGTTGGCTTGAGTGGGAACAGGCCCACCAACAGCAAAGGCGAAAACGAAATCGTATGAAAAGGTTCATCCTCACCGGAGCATCGGGATCGGGAAAGACAGCGATCCTTCGTCAGTTAGAGCTCGACGGATTCAGCGTAGTCGAAGAGGCGGCTACCGACGTCATCGCGGCCCAGCATGCGCAGGGCAACGACGAACCCTGGCTTCATCCGTCCTTCCTCGATGCCATCGCGCACGTGCAAAAGGACCGCGAGATTCGAGCGTCTTATCAACCGGATGAGATTCAGTCTCACGACCGTAGCTGTGTCTGTACTGCGGCCCTGGCCGTCTATCTCGGCCATGCGTACACACCGTTTCTAGCCGCTGAACTCGCGCGCATCCAGGCAGAAGCCATCTACCAGCAGCGAGTCTTCTTCATTCGCAATCTAGGATTCGTCACACCCACCGCCGCCCGCCGAATCACCTTCGAAGAAACCCTCCGCTTCGAAAAGATCCACCAAGAGATCTACCAATCCCAAGGCTTCGACCTATTCCCCATCGAACCCGCCACCCTCATCGAACGCCTAAGCATCATCAAAGCCGCGATTCGTTAATTGAGGGCGGGTGGCTTATCACTTCTGGCGCGGTTGGCCCATTCAAGCCTTCGGTTGGCTCATCTCTCTGGTCGAATGAATGGGCGCGGTGCTGCAGCGGACGTATGGACGCAAGAAGTGAGTGGTGTCGGCTGTCACTTCCCGAGTGCAGGAGAGCATCTACGATGCCGCTCATGACCGAAACTCGATTCGCCTGGGAAGTCGTCTACCGGCTGGAGACTGTCCTCGGTGCTGTCTTCATTCTCGGAGCCGCAAGTAACGCGCTCAAGCTTCTGCCCCGCTTCAGTGGTGACCCTGCCGCTATCTCAGGAGAAATCTTCGGCGGCTTTCTCCCCGGCGGACTGCTGCTTTGGCATCGCTCGCACGTGAAAAAAAAACTGAAGAAACAAGTACCTGAATTCAAGCAGCTTACTGACCCTTATGTCCAATGTCGGCCGACCTTGCATCGAGTCCTTCGACAAATGGGCCGAGATCATTCACCAACTCGATCAGGTATCTACCGCCGTGCAGGAAGAACGCGTCCCGCTCATCTTGGCTCTCGCGATTTATAAGTAACACCGATTGCGCGGTGGGATGAACAAGTTTCGAACAGAGCTTGTGGATGCTCAACTCGTGTTCAAGTCCAAGCCTTTTAGCCTCCTTAGTCGGCTTTAGAAAGCTATTACCATCGTGGCCCGATTCAGCAGTCAGAGCATTTGAGATGTTCAGCAAACGCACAATATCGTCGTCCGATGTAGTCGCTCCCGGGCGGTCACGCTCCGCCATTTCCACCACTATTTTGGTTGATCAATGGAATCCACCGCCATGTCATTTGTGAACCGGACTCGGTTCATCGGCGACTCAACCACATATGCCGCAAAGACTCGCAGTTCCAGAAGATTCCGACAAGCCCAGGCTATATGAGTCGAATCGGTGTGCCATCCCGCGCGAAGATGAAGATAGGCACGCCGCCCTGATTTCAGCAAGCAACTTACAAGATGCGCATCCTCCATGTGCTCTTCGAGCGGATGGAGAAGAGACAGAAAATAGTCGATGTTATCAATGACCAGTTCCACACTTTTTCTTTAGGATCGTCTTGCTGAAGTCGATCTTCACTATGCTCCCAACTATAGCCCGATAAAACGTGCTTGGCCGTGGCCCATTGAAGACGCCGCCTGGCTTGCCTAGACGCCCGATCTTCCCGACTCGAAACGTCCATTTGTCCCGTAATGGAAACCGCCGAGCCAGATTTGGTGCAAAGTTCCGAGGAACGGATGAGTCCGGTAATACAATCCTCGGCATGACAGTAAGTAACGAACCTACTCCTCCCCCAGAGGAGAACGCCCTCGACGAGTTCCATCTGAGACTTCTAAAAGATGAGATCGCGGCGCAAGCTAACAACTTTGACCAAATTGACAGCAAGACAGGCGTCGCATTGGGCTTTACTTTCGTTGTGGTCGGTCAAGTGTTGGCGGCTGTTTTTCGACTCGCGACGGACCAAAACCGCTTGAAGTGCACACACCCTCATTTGGAAGCTCACTTATTTGGACTTGCAAATTTATGTGTGCTATTTGCGATTACGTGTGGAGCAGCGTCGCGGTGGCCCCGAAGCTTTGAGCACAGTATGAGCTGGAACGCTGCAGAAGCGGCAGGTTCTTACCAGAAAGCGTTGTCGGGCACCATTCAGACGCTCGAGGTCATCACGCTGAAGAACGAGCTCTCGATTGAGAAGAAGGGCCTTTGGGCTAAATGGACCTACTTGTCGGTCGCATTGGCTTTGTCGGTTATCTTTTATTGACCGTAGTGATGTTCTGGTTTGCGGTACCCCAGAATTGAAGAATCATGCCCGGCTAAAGCGAGCGCCTCAGTTTCTCTTCTGACGTCATAGATAGGGAAGCCTATGGTGTTCGTCACCACAAAAACTGTCGCCAGGGGATCCTGGGGATCTACCGAACCAGAGGTGCTTATGGAAAGGTTCGGAAGTGCGCTCACAATAGCGAGCGACCCGAGAAAAACTGGGCCGATTAACCCCAGTCTCTTAAGGCTCCTTTTGGTCGAGTCCCCACCGTTTCTCGCGGATGTGCTTCTTCTGCAAAGCCGTCCGTTTATCCCTAGTGCTTTGCGGGGCCCTTTTGTTTGCCATCTGGCTTTCCTAAACCGTTCTTGAAAGGCCCACCGGCGGGTGGCCCACGCTAAGTCAATCGCAGAGATGATCGGGGTGCTCCGTTCTAGCCTTGTGTTGGCTAGGGCGGGGTTGTTAGCACTGATGCTTCGAGCGCCAAGCTATCGCTGACTTGCTAACTAGCTGACTCGCTAACTAGCTGCTTTCCATCCGGCTGCATGAAATCCAGCGCGCGAATCAGATATTCCTTCATCTTCTGGCGAGGAACCACCGCATCCAGCATCCCGTGCTCCAGCAGGAACTCTGACCGCTGGAAACCCTCCGGCAGCTTCTGCCGAATCGTCTGCTCGATCACGCGCGGCCCCGCAAAGCCAATCAGCGCGCCGGGCTCAGCGATGTTCAGATCCCCCAGCATGGCGAAGCTCGCCGTCACGCCGCCCGTCGTGGGATCGGCCATCACCGAGATATACGGCACCTTCGCATCGTCCAGCAGCGCCAGCCCGGAGGAGATCTTTGCCAGTTGCATCAGGCTCGACACACCCTCCATCATTCGCGCCCCACCCGACGAGGCAACGATGATCAGCGGATGACGGCTCGCCAGCGAACGGTCCACCGCCCGCGCAATCGTCTCCCCCACCACGCAGCCCATGCTGCCGCCAATGAAGGCGTACTCCATCACGCTCAGCACAACTTCGTGGTGACCCATCGAGCCCAGCGCGTTCACAATCGCATCGTTCAGACCGGTGTCCTTGCGCGCCTTCTCCAGTCGCCCCGCGTAGGACTTCGTGTCAACAAACTTCAACGGATCCGTCGAACGCAGCTCCAGGTCCACCAACTCATACCCCGGCTCCAGCAGCAGACTCGACACGCTGCCGCGCACCAATGCGAAAATGCTGGTCGCACTTGGGACAAACCATCTGGTTCGCCTCCAGATCGGCCTTCCAGATAATCTGGCGGCACTTCTCACACTTGATCCACAGACCCTCGGTCTTCACCCGCTTCTCGCCCGAGGCGTCTACCTCCACCAGGTTCGACATCCCCTCGCTCGTGCCGTCCGCTTCCGATTCCTGCCGCTTAAACCAGGACATGATTTCCCTCTCCGTCCGCTCTTGCAATACTCTCTATAACTCGCTCCAGCGTGTCAAAAACGACCATTTTTTGACCACCGTTTCCTCAGTATTCAATGCCCCTCTGAGCGAGAATACCCCTTTGATATGCGTGCTTTACGTCCTTCATCTCGGTCACCGTATCGGCAATCTCAATCAACGAAGGATGCGCGTTCCTTCCAGTCAGAATTACGTGCACCATTTCGGGCTTCATCTTCAATGTTTCCAGTACTTTAGCTGGGTCCAACATGCCGTATCCGATGGCATAATTTATCTCGTCTAAAATGACCAAATCCCACTCGCCCGAGAGGATCGCACGTCGCGCCTCCTCCCACGCATCTTCAACTAAACGCACATCTTCCGGGTCGGTCTCGGCCCCGCCGACCTTAACAAAACCGCGCCCCATCTGCCGCAAAACAAAATTCTCCCCAAACCCCTTCACCCCATCCAATTCCCCGTAATGCCACGACCCCTTGAGGAACTGTAACATCAATACTTTCATACCGTTACCGACGGCGCGCAAGGCCGTTCCCATGGCAGCGGTGGTCTTTCCCTTGCCTGGTCCAGTGTTGATCAAAATCAGCCCTTTTCGAGCCTCTACCGGCGCTTCAGGCATCGTTAAGTCCTCTTTCTGTGTTTAGGTTAACTTCCGTTGTCAACCGTCAGTGGCCGCTATGATACGGGTGCCCCGAGAGAATTGTAAATGCTCGATACAGCTGTTCGGCGACCACTAAACGCACCATTTCGTGCGGCATTGTCATGCTGGAGAGGGAAAGCAGCATATCCGCCCGTCCCCTTGCCTCCGTGCTCCAGCCATCCGCCGGCCCGATCGCCATCACGAGGCTCTGCGTGCCCGAATCGCGCTGCTTGCCCATCCACTCCGCGAATAGCTCAGACGACAGCTGGCGCCCCCGGCTGTCGAGCAGCGTCAAGACCGGCGCTGTCCTCTCCCGAAGCCGCTCCGCCCACTCAAAGAACGCAGTCTCACTCCGAAGAACCGTAGCTTCCGTCTTGACGTAGGGAGCCAGTCGGTCGAGATATACCTTCGCCAGCGAGTCGTATCCATCACTTCGCGCTCGGTTAGCTATGGAAATGAGATGAATCTTCACGTGAGAGAGTGTAGCGCGCCGTGCCATTGCCGGCAGCGCGGCAGGTCCAGCTATCGGACGAGTAGCTCTATATCGCTGATTCGTTTGAGTGTCAGAGCAGCAGGGAGGCTGGAGTCGCAGGCGTGCACTCTCGATTCGGGATCTCTGCACCGCAAAAGATACAGCCTATCGAGGGCATCAATTAAATATAGCGCCCGCCGTACCTTATTCCTCGCTATCAAACGTTTCTGTGACGGCTGGCACTTTTCATATTCTCTTTTTGGAATCCTACGGATTTCCATAGCCCACAAAAGGTTGAGGTCCACCCCATGTACGTGTCATTCAGGGTGTACACCTTTAGTATCAATATGTTGCGGTCAAACGGCAGCACAAAGCTGCTTTGGCGACCGAATTGCACTCATCTCTGTGGAATTAAGCCGGCATGATAGGCATGTGGGCGGAGTTGGGATAGACGGGCTTTACTTGCCAGTACACAAGTCTTCTAACCCTTTCGCCTTGAAACACTTATTAAACCAATAGGAAGGTCGATCACATGAGCTTTCAGAAACAAATCGCAGTGCTGTTCTTGGGCGCTACGCTAGCGTTTGGGTCCTTGGCTGCACCGTTCTTGTCCCAAAGTGCCTATGCGCAAACCGTCACCACGGGAGACATTGTGGGAAGGATCACCGATCCCACGGGCGCTACCGTTGCGGGCGCAACAGTCAAGTTGACCAGCCTGGATACAGACGCCGTCACGACCGTTGTGACCTCTGAAGATGGCTCATTCCGGTTCCCGCTTCTGCGGCCGGGCAACTACGCACTCGTTGTTGAGGGCCACGGCCTGAGCGCGGACGTAAAGTCTGCCACGGTCAACGTAGGCTCCGCAACGCGCCTTGACATCAAGGCTCAGCCGGTGGGCGCAGCCCAGACGGTAGAAGTCACCGCAACGTCCGAGGCACTGCTTCAGCCCGACAATGCGAACATCACCACTACTTATGATACCGAGCAGCTCGCCCTGCTTCCGATTCCAGGCGGCGACATCTCGAACATTCCCTTCACGGCCCCCGGCGTCAACCTGAGCACAGGCGCAGGCTACGGCGCATTCACGGCCTTCGGTGTTTCGGCAACGTCGAACCTGTTCACGCTGAACGGCAACGACACGATGGACCCGTACAACAACCTGAACAACTCCGGCGCCAGCAACCTGACGCTCGGTGCGAACGAAGTTCAGGAAGTGGCGGTTGTCAGCAACGGTTACTCCGGACAGTACGGCCGTATGGCTGGTGCGCAGGTTAACTTCACCACCCTCGCCGGAACCAACAAATTCCACGGCAACGCCGTCTACTACTGGAACGGCACCGTGCTCAACGCCAACGACTGGTTCAACGTCCAGACTGACACCCCAATCCCGCACGCAGTTTCAAACCAGTGGGCAACCCGTGTCGGCGGTCCCATCATCAAGAACAAGCTCTTCTTCTTCGCGGACTATGAAGGTCTGCGCTACGTCCTTCCCGGCGGCGGTCCTACGTACACGCCCTCCCCAGCATTCCAGGCTGCAACCCTATCGAACCTTGCGTTGAACAATGCTTCCCAGGTTCCCTGGTACACCACGCAGTTCAACCTGTATAACACCGGTCCGGGCGCTTCACGCGCAACGGCAGTAACCACGGCTCTGGACCAGGATCTTGGCTGCGGCGACTTCAGCGGAACAACCTACGCCGGGCAGCTCTATGGTTCGACCTATGACGCCGACGGTAATGTCACGGCGACCGGTCTTCCCTGCGCATACACCTTCCAGAACACGGCAGGCTCGCTCAATACGGAAGCTCTCTACTCCGTCCGCATCGACCAGGTGATCGGCGCGAAGGATCAGATCAACTACCGTTACAAGCATGATTGGGGCGTCCAGGCCACCGGAACCGATCCGATTAACTCGGCATTCAACGCCAACAGCGTCCAGCCCCAGTGGGAAGGTCAGCTGAACGAAACGCACACCTTCAGCCCGACGATGACCAACAACTTCATCATGTCCGGCTCCTACTACTCTGCGATCTTTGGACCTCCGGATATCAACGCAGCCCTGTCGGTCTTCCCCACCACGATTCTCCCTCTCGATGGTCTCGGCTTCGCTTATATCGGCGGCACCGACTATAACTACCCTCAGGGCAGACGCGTAACCCAGTACCAGTTCGTGGACGATCTCTCCATCATCAAGGGCAAGAACGCGGTGAAGGTCGGCGTCAACTTCCGCCGCAACGACATCACGGATCTTCGCGCCGGCGTCCTGAGCAGCGGCCGCACGGAGTTCTTCAGCAACACCGATTACTTCAATGGTGTACTGAACAGGAATACGGGCAGCTTGATCCAGCAGCGCTTTGCTCTCAATCAGGAAGCTCCCATCAATACCTACACGCTCGGCTTCTACGCCCAGGACGAGTATGCCGCTACACCGCAGCTCAAGTTGACCTTTGCTCTTCGCTTCGACAGGAACGCAAATCCGACTTGCACTGACAACTGCTTTAACCGCTTCTACTCGGACTTTGGCAACATCGACCACTCGGTAACCACGCCCTACAACACGTCCATCAAGACCGGTCTCTCGAATGCATTTCCAGCAATCGATCCGATCCTGGTCCAGCCCCGCTTTGGATTTGCCTATAGCCCTGAGTCCCAGGGCGGCAAGACGGTCATTCGTGGCGGCATCGGCCTCTTTTCTGATCTGATCCCGGCGCAACTGGTTGACCAATACATTCTCAACGCCCCCGGAGTCACGAACTTCACCGTGACCGCGACGGGCGCCGATATTCCGGTTGCAATGGGCACACCGGGCAACGGATACGACATCGCTGCCCAGTCCAACGCCGCCTTCCAGTCAGGTTTCGCCAACGGCGCAACTCTAGCGGATCTGACGGTTGCAACCAATGGCCACTTCTCAACTCCTGCATTCAGCTCCATCGTAGACAAGCTCAAGAATCCTACCTATCTTGAGTACAACCTCGAGTGGCAGCAGCAGGTCGGTCAGTTCGACGCCATCGACATCAACTACGTAGGCAACTATGCGTACAACGTGCTGCAGAACAACGCCACCCCCAACGCTTACGCCGCCTGCGCAACAGCGTCGCCAGTGATTCCCGATCCAAACCACGAGGGGCAGTTCATCACCAACCCGAACTACTGCCCCGGTGGCTTTGGCGGACTGCCCAACGCACAGGTGGACAGGCGCTTCAAGATCATCACCAACCTTACCAACATGGGTCACGCCAACTACAACGGAGTCACGGCGTCGTACAAGCACCACATCCGTTATGGCTTGATGCTCAATGCGAACTATGCATGGAGCCACGATCTTGATACCTGCTCGAACGGCTGCCTTAACGAGTTCAACCTTGGCAACGGAGCGACCTATTTCAACACCCAGGTCAACCCCTCTGGCAATAACCTGAACTACGGCAATGCTGATTACGACATTCGCCAATCCTTCAGCCTGAATTACGTATGGCAGATGCCGTTCAAGACCGGGAACCACTTCGCGAACGCAATTGTTGCGGGCTGGACACTCTCGGGTACCTTGTACTCGCGCACCGGCTATCCGTATAGCGTCTACAACAGCAAGATCCCGGGTAACCTGCTCGGCAGCCGTTCGGGTGGCACCGTTCTTGCAGGTCACATCAGCGGCAAGTCTGCCAAGTGCGGCAACGGCAACGACGTCTGCCTCCTAAAGGATCAATTTGCGACTTCCGCAACCCAGTACCTCTATGGGTTCGGCAACCAGTCACGCAACAGCTACCGTGGACCCATGTACTTTGACACCGACGCGAACATCGCCAAGACCACTCCGATCAAAGAGGGCGTGAACTTCAAGATCGGTGCCAACTTCTTCAACATCCTGAACCACCCGAACTTCGCCAGCCCCACGAACGACGTGACCAGCGGCAGTTTCGGAGCCATCACCTCGACCGTTACACCGCCAAGCAGCCCGTACGGATCCTTCACCGGTTCCGCGGTATCTGGCCGTATCGTTCAGATTATGGGTTCGATCCAGTTCTAACTGGTTCGTCCGGTCAAACCAACGCAGAAAGGGCGCTCTCACGAGCGCCCTTTCTGTTTTGCTCTCCAACCCGGCAGTGCGGTGCAAAAGAAAAGGGGCCGTCGCAGATCGCGACAGCCCCCTTCTGTTGAACTCAACTCACGAGCTTACTTCTTAGCGCTCTTCTTCGCAGGCGATTTTGCCACAGTGGCAGTTACTTTCTTTGCCGCCGCCTTCTTCGAAGGAGCCTTTACTGATGCGGGTTTCGCGGCCTTCTTTGCGTGCGCGGCAGATTTCGTAACAGTGCCTGTTGCTTTCTTGGCGGATACCGCACTCTTAGCAGCAGCCCTCTTTGCAGCCGCAGGTGCAGCCTTCTTAGCTGGGGATTTCTGGCGCACTGCCTTTACCTTTTCATTGAGCGCAGCCTTGAGCTGAACCAGGTCGACCAGCGTGGCAGACTTGCGCAGCCGCTCGATGTCGTAGAAGGCGCGCCTTTCCGTGAGGAAGACGTGCACTACGAAATCCACGTAGTCCATCAGGACCCACTCACCCAGGCGGCGGCCCTCCACCGAGTTGGGATAGGTGCCAAACTCCTTCTTCATGCGCATTTCGATCTCATCAGCGATGGCCACTACCTGGCGCGTGTTTGTGCCGCTGGTGATGAGGAAGAAATCGGTGAAGCCGGAGTCCATTGGATCCAGTTCCAGGATGCGGGTATCTACTGCCATCTTGCTTTCGCATGCGTCGGCAGCAGCAAGCACCATGCGGCGAGTCTCTAGGGATGCCATTCTGTTCGGTTGTTCTCCTGACTATCTTTATCGTAGCCTGCCAGCCCCGCCGAAGCTAGATATCATCGCTGATTCTTCCGGTGGCATCAGCGGTAGAGTTTGTGCTCCCGGATATAGCTGATGACAGCGCCGGGCAGAACGCGGTCCTCATGCGTCGGCTCAGAGTTGGATGCGGCATTGAGCGCCGTGCGGATCTCGGTGGCTGAGATGTCCTCCCGCAGGTCCGGAAGCACGTAAAGCTGCGATCGCCGCTGCGCCGGGTTCTCGATCAGCACAGAGAGGCAGCCCGGTTCGAGCAGCTTGGGAGTGCCGGATACGTGCACGCCGTCGGGCAGAATCGAGCCAAGGTCGCTCACCGGGAAGCCGGGACGCCCAGCCACGACAAAATCACAGGCGAAGAGCAGGTCCTCGGCACCGTGCCATTGCTTCAGCGTCAGAAAGGAGTCGGCGCCAATCAGGCTGAATAGCTCATCCTCCGGCGCTAACGAGAGCCGCAGCTCCTGCAGAGTGCGCAGGGTGTAGTTCGGCTGGCCATCTGCGCGGGGAGCGTCCGCCAGCGAGACGGCCAGCTGGGGATCGCCTTCGATTGCAAGCTGGACCATGGCAACCCGGTCCTCAAAGCTGGCCGGGTACTGGTCCCGCTTCAGGGGCTGGGTACCAACCGGCGCAAATAGAATCCGGTCAAGCCGGAGATGTTCGATAGCCGCACGGGCGATGGCCAGGTGGCCGCAATGCGGAGGGTCGAAGCTACCGCCGAAAAAGGCAATGCGCATAGGAAGCATCCTATCGCGGAATGGGCCGGAATCGGCGATGACGTCGTTAAGGCGCACCATTGTGGCGTGCCCGGGACAATGCGGGCTACTCGCGCCTCCCTCGCGCTGGTTGCGAATCCATAAGAGAATAGAAGGCGATGCCTCACCTGGCGTACATCGCGTTGGGTTCCAACCTCGCTTCCCGCCGGGGCGCGCCTGCGGAGACTGTGCTGCAGGCTATGGACGCTTTGGTTGCGCTCGGCCAGGTGGAACGGCGGTCCTCGCTGTACAGCACAGAGGCTGTGGGCAACACCGATCAGCCAGCCTTCATCAACGCCGCGGTTGGGTTGCATACACGCCTGGCGCCACTCGAGCTGATGAGCGGGCTGCTGGATTTGGAGCGCGCGTTCGGCAGGGATAGGAAGATCACTCAGCCGAAGGGCCCGCGCACGCTGGATCTCGATCTCTTAGTCTATGACGATCTAATTCTTGATTCACCCCATTTGACGCTGCCGCATGCCGAAATGGCGAAGCGGCGATTTGTGCTGGAGCCGCTGGCAGAGATTGCGCCGGATCTGGTTCACCCGCTTCTCAGAAAGACAATTGCCGAATTGTTGGCCGCCCTACCCAACCAGGGAACAA
The DNA here is from genome assembly GCA_963849505.1 of uncultured Acidobacteriaceae bacterium. Classification (GTDB taxonomy): domain Bacteria; phylum Acidobacteriota; class Terriglobia; order Terriglobales; family Acidobacteriaceae; genus JANXZS01. Next base: position 1,044,560 of record CAWKHY010000009.1, read on the forward strand.
ATCGCATCGAAGCAGTCAGACGAATCGCAGATTCTAAACAGGAATAGGCCTCCTCCGGAGCAACGCACATTGAGACAGATCTCCCCCGTCTGTACGCTGCTGGTGGTCCTCTCGCTCATTTGCGGGCTGCCTCTTCGCGGGCAACAGGCGACCGGCGGGCAGGTCTCAGGAGTAGTGGTGGATGCCCGCGGGCAGCCCCTCGCAGGAGTATTTATCAACGGCCCCTCGGGCTGGACGGCGATCACCACGGCCAGCGGAAAGTTTACTGCCCCGGCGGGAGTGGAGTTGCAATTCAAGGCCACGGGGTTTGTAACAGCGTCGGCTACATTGCAAGCTGAGCAAACGGCGCGAATAGTCATGAGCGCGGCGGGACCGCAGCAGAGCATTACCGTTACCGCCTACCGCACTCCCCTGCCGACCGAGGAAAGTCCCGCGAGTGTTCGAATCCTGACCACGCAGGATATGCAGCAATCAGCCTCGATCAGCCTCGACGACAAGCTCCGCGAAGTGGCCGGCACTGAGCTATTTCGCCGGTCGAGTTCACGGGTGGCGAATCCCACTTCGCAGGGGATTTCTCTACGGGGACTTGGCTCCACCGCGGCCAGCCGCACCTTGGTGGTAGCGGACGACGTGCCTCAGAACGACCCCTTCGGTGGCTGGATTCATTGGCAGGAGATGCCGCAGCTTGCCATTCAATCTGTGGAAGTAGTGCGCGGCGGGGCGTCCGATCTTTACGGCTCCAGCGCCATCGGCGGCGTCATCAACATGATTCCTGTGCACCCTAGCGAGAACTCCGCTACGGCGCTGGCCAGCTATGGCGGGCAAAATACCAGCGACCTTGCGTTGCAATTGACCGGGGTTCATAACAAATGGGCCGCGCTCGCCAGCATGGGCTTCTTCAACACCGACGGATTCATCCTTGTTGCGCCCGATGCACGTGGCGCGGTCGATGTGCCATCCACCCTTCAGGCAGAAAATGGGCTGGTCTTCATCGGACACCACTCCGGTAGCACCGCTTTATTTTTGCGTGGCACGGGATTCAACGAGGAGCGCGGAAACGGCACTCCACTGCAGAACAATGGCACTCGCCTGTGGCGCTACTCGGGCGGGCTGGAGTGGGGCAACCACAGCGGCGGCACCCTTGGTGTCACTCTCTACGGCGCCACTGAACATTATTGGCAAACCTTCTCTGCAATTGGGCCAAATCGCAACACTGAAGTTTTGACGCGCTATGCGCAAACTCCCACCAGCGAATTGGGCGCTGTGGCCCACTGGCAGCAAACCTTCGGAAAAAATCTCGTCGTGATCGCGGGTGGCGATGTGCTCGATGTGCGCGCAGAGGATCACGAAACGCTCTATCCAACCCTTCGCGTAACAGATGTCAGCGACCGCCAGCGCCAGTCGGGCCTCTACGCAGAAGGGCTCTGGACGCCCGGCCGATGGACTCTCACGGCTGGTCTTCGTGTTGATTTCTTCCGCAATTTCGATGCGGTGCAGTATCCACCCGGCGTGGCTCCGCTTCCGCAGTTGAGCGAGAATGTGGTCGATCCCCGCATCGGCCTAGTGCGCCGCATCGGCCCTGTTTTTGCGCTCACCGCGTCGGCCTTCCGCGCCTTTCGCGCGCCCACGCCGAATGAGTTGTACCGCAATGGGCAAGTAGGCCAGGAGATTACTCTCGCAAATCCACGGCTGCAGGCAGAGCGCGCAACGGGCTGGGAGGCTGGCTCGCAGATAACGCTACATGCGGTCATAGTGCGCGCGAGCTACTTCTGGACTCAGGTCAACCGTCCAATTACGGCGCTCACACTGTCGTCGACCCCCACTGTTGTCTTGAAGCAGCGCGAGAATCTTGGCCAGATCGAAAGCCGAGGCGTCTCGGTGGATTTCGAATCTACCCCCCGGCCCTGGCTATCTCTCGGCGGCGGCTACCAGTTCGCAGATGCGACGGTAACGCAGGCACCCCAGAACGCCGACTTGGAGGGGAACTGGATTCCGCAGGTGCCGCGGAACATGGCGACATTTCAGGCCAGCCTGCACTCCGCGCGCATGGGCACGCTCAGCCTCCAGATGCGAACTTCCGGCCAGCAGTATGACGATGACGCCAACCAGTATCGGCTGAACGGATTCTTCCGGCTGGACGCGCGCTTCGCGCGTGCCTTTGGCGGCGGCGACGGGCACCGTTACGAGATATTTGCCACGGCCGAGAACCTGACCGATCAACCCATGCAGGTTGGCCGCACGCCTTTGCTCACTCTCGGCACGCCACTGGTTGGAAACATTGGCCTGCGATGGAATCTCTCAGGCGCTCGGCATTGAAGACACCGCAGTGCCTATCCCGGCACGGCTTCTTTCATTTTGAAGTGTGGGTTCACTGTGCAAGATTCCTCTGGCGAAGGATGTCAGTCAGCCGATAGGCTGGCAGCACCATTTGAAAAAGAACTGGCCTGATCCCTGGGGAATTGCAATGAATTGGAAAGATCTGACCCTTTTTCTGGTCACGGCCGCGCTGCTGATTGTCTGCGGTCTAATGGTGCTGCCGTTTCTTCCAGCCATCACCGGCGCGATTGTGCTGGCGACAGTTACGGAGCGGCCCTACGACTGGCTAAGAGCAAAGCTGGGCAATAAGGCGCTGGCTGCTACGGTAGCGCTCATCCTGGTGATCTTAAGCGTCATTCTTCCTATGACGCTGGTGGTGGCCGGGGTGGGGCAGGAAGCGATGGGGTTGGTTCGCGCCGTGCAGGATGGCTCAGCGGAGCAAGCCGTCACCGAGCTGGTGGACAGGCATCCTCGTTTGGGCAACGCGCTGGAGAAGGCGGCGATGAAGGTGGATCTCGGCCACGCCACCCAGCGGGCCGGTGACTTTTTGGCGCCCCGGCTGGGCGGTCTCCTCACTGACTCGCTCGGCGCAATCGTCCAGGTCGTCGTCCTACTGTTTATCCTCTTCTTCCTTTACCGCGATCGCGAGTTCGCGCTGCGAGCAATTCGCCGCCTGATACCGCTCCAAGACGCAGAAATCGATCGCTTATTCGTGCTTATCCGCAACACAATCAATGCCACCTTTCTTGGGCGGCTGGCGGTCGCGGCAGCGCAGGGAGGCCTGGCAGGCTTGGCTTACTGGACGCTCGGGGTTCCGGGCGCGCTCCTCTGGACATTGGTGACGATGGCCGTAGCCTTTATTCCGGGGCCGGGAGCGATGATTGTCTGGCTGCCGGTGGCTATTTACCTGGGGCTAACCGACCACATGATCAAGGCTCTGCTCATGGTGGGATGGGGCGGCCTGGTGGTGGGCAGCGCGGACAACGTACTGTTTCCAATTTTTGTCGGTTCCCGCATGAATCAGCACACGGTGCCAATCACGATTGCCGTCCTGGGTGGCTTGCTGATCTTTGGCGTCTCCGGACTGGTTGTGGGACCCGTGGTGCTCACCATTGGTCAATGCCTGCTTCAGATCTGGCGTGAGAGACTCGGAATCCCCGGGCACGACGCGATCCTGGCAGACGAGGCGTCGTAGAGCCGTCGCCCTGCCTGCAATCCCCGTACAATCGTTGAGAATGTCACTCAGCTTCCAGATTCACTCAACCGATGGGTCGGCGCGCCGGGCCACCATGGGCCTGCCCCACCAGGACGTAGAAACCCCGGTATTCATGCCCGTCGGCACGGCAGGCACGGTGAAGGCTGTCCCCCAGCACTTGCTGGAGGAACTCGGCGCCCAGATCATTCTCGGAAACACCTACCATCTCTATCTGCGTCCTGGGCACGAATTGGTCCGGCGGATGGGCGGACTGCACCGGTTCATTAGCTGGCCGCGTGCCCTCCTCACCGACTCCGGCGGCTTTCAGGTATTTAGTCTCAATGAGTTACGGAAGGTCAGCGAAGAAGGTGTGCGATTCCGCTCCCATCTCGACGGTTCGTCGCACTTCTTTTCACCGGAGCACTCCATCGACGTCCAGATCGCGCTCGGCGCGGATATCGTGATGGCATTCGATGAGTGCACTGAGTACCCGGCGGAGCGTGCCCGCGCCCAGTCCTCGCTGGAGCTGACCCTGCGCTGGGCACGACGCAGCAAAGATCACTTCGAGGCGCATCAAGGCGAGGTTCCCTGGGCCGACGCCTATCCGGGTAAGTCACAGAGCCTGTTTGGGATAGTGCAAGGTGGCATGTTCGCCGATCTGCGCCGCGAGTGCGCCGAGCGGCTGGTTGAGATGGACTTCCCCGGCTATGCAATCGGCGGTTTGAGCGTTGGAGAGCCGCGCGCCATGACTCGGGAAATCATCGAGCAGACGCTGCCATTTCTTCCCTCGGACAAGCCACGCTACGTGATGGGAGTGGGCTATCCCGATGAAATTGTTGAGTATGCGGCGATGGGGGTGGACATGATGGACTGTGTTCTTCCCACGCGCGCCGCCCGCCACGGGCTGCTTTTTACATCTCAGGGCCGGTTAAACATCAAAAATCGCGCATTTGCGGAGGATCAGGGGCCGGCTGATCCCGAGTGCGGCTGCATGGTGTGCCAGCGCTACTCGCGGGCTTACCTGAGGCACCTGATGGCCTCGCAGGAGCCGCTCTCGGCAGTGCTCAACACGCTGCACAATCTAGCCTTCTACCTTGACACGATGAAGCGGGTGCGTGATGCTATTGCGATAGGCACCCTTCCAGCTTTACTGGCTCGTGTACGCGCGCGAGAGGATTTGCGTCCCGGCGAGTAAGGTCCGAAATGGTACCCTGTTAAAGGATTTGATAAGGAAGCAAGCGGGCAGTTGGTCAGCCCAGTTAACGGAAAAGATATCGAAGCTTCGGCTCCGATCGCATCCAGAGTGGTGTCCGCACAATTTCGGACATCTTGGCATGGTCCTCCTCAGGACTTTTCGAACACTGAGCCGCCCTCCTTCCAGCCCTCACGGAAACCAGCCCTACAGCTGAGTGATTCTGAGCTAGGTTGGTTTTTCTGCGAGCGGGCTTCCCCGAAGACAAATATTAGGGTGTTCTGAGCCGCCGGCATTCATTGAGCGCTCAAGAGAAGGATCGTGTGTTCACGTTTATTGCAATGTTTCTCGCCGGTGCAGCGCAGGGATACATCACCTTCCTGCCCTTCGTTCTTATCGTTGTTGTCTTCTATTTCATGCTCATTCGGCCCAATCAGCAGCGCCAGAAGAAGTGGCAGGATATGCTGGGCAGCTTGAAGCCGGGCGATAAAGTCACAACCACCGGTGGCATGCGCGGCACTATCATTTCCATAAAAGAAGATGCCATTCAGCTCCGTATCCCGCCTGACAACGTGAAGATTGAGGTCATCAAGACCGCTATCGCATCCGTTACCACACAAGAGGAAGTTAAGTAACCGTGGCCTTCCGTCGTACAAACCAGATTTGCTCGATGTTAACGGGTCACACTGATTGCGATTCCCATGCGTAAAAACCTAAGCACAAAAACCATTGCCATCGTCGCGGTCCTGCTCTTTTTCATCTACGGCATCTTTGGTATTCCCAAGGGCGTGGATGGCAAGGCCTGGAAGACTGCTCTTACCGACCGCATCAAGCTGGGCCTCGATCTTCGTGGCGGCACCCACCTGATTCTTCAGGTGATGGTGGACGACGCCGTGAATGCCGAGACCGATAACACCATGAAGCGCGTCGAGCAGGATCTGCAGCAGGCAGGCCTGACTTTCAGCTCCGTCATCAAGCCCGATCTGAAGCACCCTGAGACCATTCAGGTTCTGGGCGCACCAGCAGATCGCGCAGGCGACGTTCGCAGTGCTCTGAACGCGAAATATTCGACGCAGTACGATGTGTCGTCCACCGCGGACAACACCTGGTCGCTGACGATGAAGCCGTACGCAGTTGACGACGCTACAGGCACATGCCCTGCAGAATGGCAATTGAGACCATCCGCGAGCGCATCGACAAGCTGGGCGTCAGCGAGCCGGTGATCCAGGAGTACGGCCTCGGCACCAACCAGATATTGGTTGAGCTGCCCGGCGTCGATGATCCCGGTCGCGTCAAAGAGATCATCCAGTCCACGGCCCGGTTGGAGATTCACCAGGTTCTTGGCGGCCCCTTCCCCGACGAAGCAGCAGCGCTGCAGTCCGTTGGCGGAGCCGTTCCTCCTGACCAGGTTCTGATGCACGGATCGGGTACCGTCTCCGGCGGCGAAGGCGGCGACCAAATCTGGATTCTCAAGCGCATCTCCGAAGTGGCCGGAAATGACTTCCGCGACGCACAGCCCTCGGTCGACGAAAATCAGCGCCCCGACGTCACCTTCATCCTGACGCGGGAAGCGGGAGAGCGCTTCTTCCAGTTCACTTCAGCCAATATCGGCAACCGCCTGGGAGTCGTACTCGACAACCGCGTGCGCGAAGTGGCAAACATTCAGCAGCCCATCCGCGATCAGGGGCGCATCACCGGCGGCTTCAGCAAGGAGCAATCAGCCGATCTTTCACTGATGCTTCGTACCGGCGCTCTGCCCGCTTCCATTCGCTACCTCGAGGAGCGCACAGTCGGACCGTCGCTCGGCGCAGACTCGATTCACCAGGGCGTGATGGCCTCGATTATCGGCATGGCAGCAGTCATGATCTTCATGCTGATCTACTATCGCGGTTCGGGAATTAACGCAGATCTGGCGTTGATCCTCAACCTGGTGATTCTGCTTGGGTTTATGGGGTTCACAGGCTCGACGCTTACCTTGCCCGGAATCGCTGGAGTGATCCTCACAATCGGTATGGGCGTGGATTCCAATGTGCTGATCTTTGAGCGCATTCGAGAGGAGTTGCGAGCGGGCAAAGCACCCTCGGCGGCAGTCGATCAGGGCTTCGCACATGCCTGGGTCACGATCGTTGATACCCACGTAACCACCATCGTTTCAGCGGCAATCCTGTTCCTCTTCGGAACCGGCCCGGTGAAGGGATTTGCGGTCACCTTGAGCTTTGGATTGGCAGCCAACCTGTTTACGGCGGTATTTGTATCGCGCGTGATCTTTGATTGGCACGTGAACAATCACACCCGTGGAGAAGCTCTCTCGATCTGATGCCTCTGCAGATAGAGGCATCCGGCGAGCGCTAGCCGTGGCGAAGTTGGTTTTACCTGGGATCCGGTTTTCTGCGCAGTATGCGCGTGAGTACGGAGACCGATTCAGACAGAAATCTAGAGTGCGGCGCTTTCGAGGCCCGGCTCGAGGATCAGGCGGAATTCAGTGGAATTGTTTCGTGATGTAAATATTGATTGGCTAGGGAAAAAGTGGTATTTCCTGGGCTTCTCGCTCGTATTCAGCGTCGCCGGTGTGTTATCGATGCTCTTCTGGCACGGCGTCCCGCTGGGCGTGGACTTCCACGGCGGAACGCTGGTGTACGTCAAGTTCGACCAAAACCCGGATCTCGACAAGATTCGCGCGACGACGGATCACGCCGGAATTCGCGATGCCCGGATCCAGGCGTACGGTCCAGCCGCCAATCATGAAGTCATCATCTCGCTGCCCCAGAAAGACACGGCAGAGGCCAAGCTGGACAGCGGACGCGATGCGATCGTGACGGCATTGCAGATGAACTACTCGGCTGTAGGAGCGGCGAACCAGGGCAAGCTTGACCTGGACAATGCCGGCCGCGGCGCCCTCACCGATCTGCTGCAGCAGAAAGATCCGCTACATCTGGGCAGCTCGCCCGATTCCGAGAAGCGCTACGCCGAGGCTGCCAAAGCGGTGCTCGATTACCGCGACAAAGATCATAGCGGCCTGATTCCCTCGATGGATCAGCTGGGCTCGGTCACCGATCCCGGAATTGTTTCAGAACTGAAGCAGGATGCGTACGTGTCTGGATTCACGGTGCGCAACGTTGAAATTGTCGGGCCGCAGGTTGGCTCGCAATCTGCGCAAGCAGGCCATGCTGGCCACGCTGTATTCGCTGGCGGGCATGCTGGTGTATCTGTGGTTCCGCTTCGAGTTTATCTACGGCGCGGCTGCTGTGGTGGCGGTCTTCCACGACACGCTGATCACGGTAGGCTTCTTCAGTCTGGCCAACAAGGAGATCACGCTGACGGTGATCGCCGCCATCCTGACGCTGATCGGCTACTCGATGAACGACACGATCGTCGTTTTTGACCGAATCCGCGAAAACCTGCGGATGTCGCGCCGGGAGAACCTTGCCGACGTGGTAAATCGGAGCATTAATCAGACTCTGAGTCGAACAGTATTGACCTCGGGCTTGACGTTCCTTACAGTGGTGTCGCTATATTTGTTCGGCGGCGAAGTTCTGAATGGCTTTTCGTTTGCCCTGGTTGTCGGCATTCTGATTGGAACCTACTCGTCGATTGCGGTCGCGGCTCCAATGCTTGTGGCATACCAGGACTGGCGAGCTTCCCGCGGCAAGACTGCAGTGCTGCCCGCAGCCCGTCGCGCCAAGTAAATGCAGAAATTCCAGAAAAGATTCAAAAAGTAACGCGAATCGACCAAAAACCGGGATCAAAAGTTGTACGCGTGGTGTCTATACCAAGAACAAAGCTCGCTCGATCGAGGTAGGCCATGTTTGAAGACAGCCTGATTGAATCAACCGGCAGAATCAAAACGAAGAGCAAGTACTACACCATCGTTGGTCTGATACTGAATGGTTCAGATACTCACGACAATGATCTTGCTCCCGTTGATCTATCCAGAAGCACTGCCTAAGCAGGCGATGGCGACCCTGCTGGTGGCACCGCCTCCACCCCCACCGCCGCCTCCACCCCCACCGCCACAAGTTCAGGTCCACCAGGTTCGGGCAGTATCGGAAATGATGGATAACGCACTCCGCGCACCAACCAAGATCCCCAAGACAATCAAGATGATTAGTTCCGAAGCTCCTCCTGCACAAATTGGCGTTGCGGGTATGGGCGAAGGAATGGGCGGCGGCGGCGCAATGGGCGGCATCCTGGGCGATATCGGGAAGTCTGCTCCCGTCGTGAAGGCAGCTCCTCCGAAGAAGATTCCTGTGTCCTCCGGCGTCATGGCGGGCAACCTTCTCAGCAAGACGCAGCCAGTCTATCCGGCGATCGCCAAAGCTGCACGCATCTCTGGAACAGTCGTGCTGCAGGCGACAATTTCCAAATCCGGCTCGATCGAAAATCTTCACGTAGTCAGCGGTCCAGCCATGCTGCAGCAGGCAGCCATGGACGCCGTCAGAACCTGGAAGTACAAGCCCTACCTGTTCAATGGTGATCCGGTAGAGGTGGAAACCCAGGTGAACGTGGTCTTCAATCTCGGTGGTTGAAATCTGCTTAACCTGACCTCTCCGTGGTATATACGCGGCTAGGCCTTCCATCTACTCTTTGCGTAACCGAAATAACGTAGTTACTCCTTAGGAGGAAAGAATCAGTGATTCTCGCTCAGTTCACCCACCTCGTAGCTAGTCCCGCGGCTCTCGGCATGTTTTTCCAGGAGCAGACGGTCGGCTTCAGCCCTCTCGATCTCTGGCACAATATGGGCAACCTGGCCAGGGGCGTTGTGATCATCCTTTTCGTCATGTCGATCTGGTCGCTCGCAGTCATCATCGACCGCTGGCTCTATTTCAGTGCAGCCCGCAAGCAGTCGCGTGAGTTCGCTCCTCGCGTTGCCGGCGCTCTCAAAGAGGGCAAGTTGGACGAGGCGATCAAGGTTGCGGACCGCAACAAGAAGTCGCACCTTGCCGAAGTTGTTACCGCAGGTCTGCAGGAGTTCCGCAACTATGGCAGCGGCGGCGCAGTCACCGAGGATCAGATCGAATCCAGCAAGCGCGCACTCGAGCGCTCTGAAGCGATCGTCCACGCCAAGCTGAAGAGAGGCCTGAGCGGTCTGGCCACCATCGGTTCGACCTCACCGTTTATCGGTCTGTTCGGAACGGTCGTCGGTATCTTGAACGCATTTCAGGCAATCGCAACCCAGAAGACTTCTGGTATCGGCGCAGTCGCCGGCGGTATTTCGGAAGCCCTGGTAACCACCGCATTCGGTCTTGCTGGTCGCTATCCCCGCCGTTATGACCTTCAACTACTTCACGAGCAAGGTTGAAGCGTTTGACGTCGAGATGGATAACTCCTCCAGCGAATTGATCGACTACTTCATCAAGCAGAGCCAGCCGCTAGTCGGTACGGTATCTGTCACTCAGCAGCGGGAATCCTGCGCCATGGCTGGATAGTTATAGAGGGCTATCCAGCCACTGGCGAAGCAAGGAGTTCCGAAGCTGAATCTGAAGACCACTCAAAGCTCGAACTACGGAGCGCGGCATGGGTATTAATAAAAGAGACGAAGGCAAGAAGATCAATTCGGATATCAACGTGACTCCAATGGTGGACGTCATGCTGGTACTGCTGATCATTTTCATGGTTATCACACCCATGCTCCAGAACAAGGTCAGCGTGGATCTGGCGAAAACCAATAACCCGACAACGATGCCGGACGCCGACAAGGAAGATGCGATCGTCGTTGCCGTTACGCGCGATGGCCGGTTCTACCTCGGTCAGGACCAGGTATCGCCTGCCGACCTGGGCAGCAAGGTTCGCACCAAGCTCGAAAACAAAACCAGCAAACAGATTTTCATTCGCGCAGACGCACGCGCACATTACGGTGCGGTAACGACGGCAATCGATGACGTTCGGACGACTGGCATTGACGAGGTAGGTCTGCTGACAGAGAAGCGTCAGAGCAACACTCCTCCTCCGCCACCAGCAGCGAAATAACGGAAGCGATTCTGGCGGAATTCAATCGCCAATGGAAACGAGGAAATATTTATGGCAATGGGTGGTGGAAGTGGACCGGGTGGACTGAATTCCAATATCAATGTCACCCCGATGATCGACGTCTTGCTGGTGCTGCTGATCATTTTCATGGTCATCACGCCGGTCACGCCAAAGGGTCTGGATGCGCTGGTTCCCCAGCCGCCAAAGGATCAAAAGCAGCAGGAGCAGGAAAACGACAGAACGATCGTTGTCCAGGTGCTGTATCACGCTGGCGGCGGTGCTCCGGCCTACAAGATCAACCAGGACGATGTCGCCAAAGCTGATCTGGAAGCGAAGCTTACCAGCATCTTTGCCTCCCGCGCCGAGCGTGTCATGTTCGTCAAGGGCGACGAGGATCTGAACTTCGCCGAGATCGCCGAGGTAATTGACATGGGCCATGGCGCTGGTGTCGATCACATCGGACTGATTACGCCAAAGATTGCGATGGGGCAGTAGCCCCAGAGCATTCGTGTCGCGGGGTTGTAAACCTGGCGTAAATTCGGTCGGATTGGTGTAAAGGGCTTGCCAGCGGGCAGAAACCAGTTACAATCACAACGCGGAAAGTTTATAGTTTTCCTGCCCGCAAGCGTTCATAGATGCTAGGCGCAGCCTGGCGATCGAAGGAGATAAGAACCAGAATGAAACGAATAGCACGTTTTCCGGTGTTGGCGGTGGCGGTCCTGTCACTGCTGGCCTTTATGACCGGGTGCAATCGCCTTCAGGCCCGCGACCAACTGAACAAAGGGGTCTCAGCGTATAAGAACGCGAAATATGAAGAGGCGATTGGCCATTTCCAGAAGGCCGTTCAGCTAGATCCAACCTTGCCCATGGCAAAGCTCTATCTGGCAACCGCTTATGCTCAACAGGTCGTTCCCGATCTAGAGACTCCCGAGAATCTGCAGAGCGCCCAGATGGCAATCGACGGATTCAAGGACGTTCTCGCGAAAGAGCCGAACGATCCTACCGCGCTCAAGGGAACTGCCTCGCTCTATTTCAATATTAAGAAGTACGACGAAGCGCGTGATTGGCAGAAGAAGGTCATCGCCGTCGATCCCAACGATCCCGAAGCACATTACTCGATCGGTGTAATTGACTGGCGTCTCGCATACAGAAATGCTGTGGATGCGTTGAAGGCCGTGAAGCATGCAGGACGACGGCAACGGCAACGCGAAGATGCCGAAGGCTGCCTGCGCCGAGTTGCAGACGAAGAACACCCCGCTGGTTTCGGAAGGCATCGAGTATCTGCAAAAGGCGATCGACCTCCGTCCTTCCTACGACGAAGCAATGTCCTACATCAACCTCGTGTATCGCCGCAAGGCTGATCTCGAGTGCGGCAACGACGAAGCTCGCAAGGCAGATCTAGACCAGGCTGATGCATGGCGCGACAAGTCGATGGGCACCCGCAAGGCAAATGAAGAAAAGAAGAACGAAGCTGACTCCTGGCAAGCGTATCGAGATGAAGTAAGCAGTCAACCTTGTTCTGTAGTTGGCACAAGCCTCCGGACTCCGGGGGCTTCTGCTTTTTCCGGCACATCCTGTAGAATTCTCGTCCATCGTGCAGCACTATCCGAAAAATTCTGATTGCAAATCGAGGTGAGATCGCTCTCCGCATTCAGCGAGCCGCACGCGAGCTGGGCATCGCGTACGGTTGCGGTCTACTCAGATGCGGATCGCGACTGCGCTGCATGTTCTCGAAGCCGATGAGGCTTATCGACTTGGACCGGCACCCGCTCTCCGACTCCTATCTTTCCGCGGCAGCGCATCCTTGAGATTGCGGCGCACAGCGGAGCGGACGCGATCCATCCCGGCTACGGATTTCTCTCCGAGAATGCAGCCTTTGCCGACGCCTGCCGCAAGGCCGGAATCAAATTCATCGGTCCGTCTCCCGAAGCAATGCGCACCCTCGGTTCTAAGACGCGTGCGCGACAGGCCGCAGATGCCTGTGGCATGCCGCGTGTCCCGGGCTCTGTTGCCAGCCTGTCTTCGCTCGAAGAAGCCTGCAGCGTTGGCGAACGAGATTGGCTATCCGGTGATGCTGAAAGCGGCTGCAGGCGGAGGCGGCAAGGGAATGCGTGCCGTCGCCTCAGCCAGTGAAATGCAGGAGGCCTACAGCGGCGCCCAAAGCGAGGCGGAACGTTCCTTCGGCTCCGGGGAGCTCTATCTTGAAAAGCTGGTGGAGCGCCCACGGCACATAGAAATACAGGTGCTGGCCGACGAGCACGGCCACTGCATCTCATCTGGGTGAGCGCGAGTGTTCTCTGCAACGCCGCCATCAGAAAGTTGTTGAGGAGGCACCTTCCGCGGTGGTCAGTGATGAACTTCGTCGCCGCATGGGGGAGGCGGCCGTCCGCCTGGTGCTTTCTGCCGGATACACGAATGCTGGCACAGTGGAGTTTCTCCTCGATCAGGACGGGCACTTCTACTTTCTGGAAGTGAACACGCGCCTGCAGGTGGAGCATCCCGTCACCGAACTCGTCACGGGCCTCGATCTCGTTCAACTGCAGATTCGAATCGCGCAAGGGGAGCCGCTGCCTCTCTCGCAGCATGAAGTTGAGATCAGCGGCCACGCGATCGAATGCCGCATCTACGCGGAGGATCCGGACAATGGATACTTCCCCTCACCCGGACGCATCACGCGCCTCCTACGGCCTTCAGGGCCCGGCATACGCGAAGACTGCGGAGTCTATGAAGGATGGGTTGTGCCCATCGACTACGACCCTCTGCTGTCGAAGCTCGTTGCCTACGCGCCTACTCGCGACCTGGCTATCCAGCGGCTGAAACGCGCGCTGGATGAGTACACAATCTGCGGCATTCGAAGCAATCTGAATCTATTCCGGCGTATCCTTGCGGATCCCGACTTTTGCGCCGGCAACATCGACACCGGCAGCCTCGACCGCCTCCTGGCCCAGACCGCGCCGAGCGCCTCAGAGAGCACACAGGAATCACGGATTGCGGCCATCGCAGCGGCGCTCTTCCAAGCACGGTCGGCTACGCCAGAAAGCTCCGCGAACCAACCTGCTTCCCTGTGGAAGGATACTGCGCGGCGTGAAGGATTACGCCGATGACTCTCTCCATCGAGGTGAACGGCACCCTGCACAAGCTGGAATTGGAAAAGATCGACGAGGAGAGCGGCTACCGCGTCGTTCTGGATGGGCAGCAGATTGCGGTCGATGCAAGGCTGCTTCGCGAGGGCGTCTTATCGCTCATCGTGGATGGCACGGCCTATCGCTGCGTGCTCGATGAAGATCCAGTTGCGCCCGCGATCTACGTGGGCAGTAATCGCTATACGTATCGCATCGAAGATCCTCGTTCCCTCGGCTCCCGTAGAGGCAAGAAGGGCCTTGCAGCTGGACCAGTCTCCATTGTGGCGCCCATGCCGGGCCGCGTGGTGCGTGTGTTGGCGCAGGAAGGCGACGAGGTCGCCAGCCACCAGGGAATCGTGGTGATTGAAGCTATGAAGATGCAGAATGAACTTAAGGCGCCCAAGGCCGGCAGGGTGAGCCGCATCATGGTCGAGGTCGGTTCCGCGGTGAACTCTGGTCAGCCGCTAGCAATTATCGAGTGAGAATCAATCGTGCGCGAGAGTCTGCTTCTGCCCATCTCGCCAGGAAGCGTAGGCGGCGTCCAGCACGCGTTGATTTCTCCAGCCTTCTTCGCCTGAGGCCAGAAACTCGGATTCTCCCGCCATCGCACCTGCAAATCCATCGAGCATGCGGATGTAGCTATCAGCATTGGAGAGAGTCTCGCTCGCGACAAGATCTCCGCCTCGCCGCAGTTCCAAATCTACCGGCCGGGATACGGTCAAGCCGTCTTCGCATCGAATGACGCCGCACTCCCCTACTACTTCGAAGAGCGAACGGTACTCGGCGCGGGTGGTCACGCTCACCATTCCCAGCGCGCCGCCGGCAAGCTCCAGCGCAATGGCGGCGAACGCTTCCACCTCGCCTGAACGCGCGTCCTTCATGGCAAGTGTCGAGACGACGGTTACCTCGTCGTGCAGCAGAAATCGCATCGCATCGATGCAGTGCACTCCCACATCGCCGATGGGCCCTCCGCACGCGAGAGCGGGATCGTAGATCCACTTGCGCGGACTTTTCTCCGCCTCGTGGCAGAACTGCACATGCGTCAAACGAGGCTTTCCGATGCGGCCTTCTGCGATCCATTGTCTCGCCGTCAAAATGCTCGCGTTGTATCGGAGATTCTGTGCCACACCGAAGGGCACGCCCGCCTCGCGTGAGGCAGAGACCATTGCCGCGGCTTCAGTGGCGTTCATGCCTAGCGGCTTCTCGCAGAGCACGGGCTTGCCATACTTTACTGCGAGCAATACATGTTCAAGATGCAGCGAGTCCGGCGACGTGACGAAGACGGCGTCTATCTCGGGAGAAGCGCATAGCTCCTCGGCTGTCGCAAAGTTGTGAGGGATGTTGTAGGCGGCTGCGTCGTTCCTGGCCTTCTCCGGGTCGCGTCGCCACAGGCCAGCAAGTGTACAGGTGGTCGAGTCCGCAAAGCTGGGCACCAGGCGCAGTATTGCGTGATGCCCGAAGCCTAGTATGCCAAAGCGAACCATCGCTCTCCTGCAAGAGAAATGTCTATTGGGACTTCTTGAAGATTTCTTCCGCGAAGTAATTCTGCACGCGGGCCTGGTCGTGCAGCATCTCGTAATATGCGTTCTTGAGCAGGGTTGCGCGACCCTCGCGAAGCTGCTGACGAATGGTCTGCTGCACGCGGGGATCGTTCAACTCGCGCTGTCCCGCCGCATCCTTCGATACCAACTTGTAGATCGCATAGCCGACGGCATGCTTTGAACCGGCAGAATCGTACAGGGGTAGAATCTCCGTGATCTGACCGGGCTTGAGCTTGGAGATGGCCGCGTAGACGCTGGCATCGGAGTGCAGTTGAGACTCGGGCACAAAGCCCATGTCGCCGCCATTGCTCGCCGTGTCAGGGCGTTCAGAGAAATTGGCGGCAACTGCACCGAAGTCTTCGCCGCTCTCCAGCCTGTTGTGCAGCGCCTCAATCTTCTTGCGCGCTTCTACTTCGTTCGTTGCCTTGGAGTTCTGCAGATTGCCGGCTTGCTGCGGAGGAGCGGGAATCGAAGTGACTACGATCTGCGACAAGCGATAACGCGGCTCGATCAAATTGAACTCGGCCTTGTGCGCGTTGTAGTAGTTGCTGATGTCGGAGTCCGTGATGTTGATCTTGGAGTTGATCTCTTTGTTCAAGAGCTTCTCCTGCGTCAGCGAGCGGCGAAACTCGCGGCGTAGATCATCGACCGTCAGGTTTTTATCCTTCAGTCGCTTTTCAAATTCTTCTTTTGTGAAAGGAGCCTTGTATTCGGCGATCTTGGCGTCCACTTCCTCGTCGTTCGCAACAAGGTTCAGCTTGGCGGCGCGCTGCTGCACAATCTCGTCGTCGATGAGCTGATGCAGAATGCTGAGCCGGGCGCTATCAGCCTGCTCTTGCGGAGGCTCCTGCTGCGACTCACCGAGGGCGTTGCGGTAGTACTTCTCCACCTCGGCCTTCATAATCGGCTGTCCGTTCACAGTCGCCAAAACATCCGGCGAGTGAGGACGGCTGCATCCCGTGAACGAAGCTCCGAAGAGTACCAGCAAGCCGAACAGGATCACACCTGATTGGAATCTGCGATGGCCTGAAAACTCCGGCAGAGTGAATTCGTGCGAACGATCGAAATGGACTTGCAACAGTTTTCTCCCTCAGAGAGCATTCAGAGCGCTGTGTTTCGGATTAGCCATAGCTCATTTGCCGCTAGTCTCTGCGTCTGCCTCTGAAATACCAACAACCACCATTTTACGGCCCGGCTGTTACTTGCCGACCGGTGCTGCTTCTTTGTCCATGCTGGGGGCCGCTGCCTGCGGTGTCGCAGGAGGCTGTATGCCGGCTCCCGTCAGCGCGCGATCTACGGCTGCCCATACAACATCTTCCGGAACTGCTCCGCCAATGCGCTCGCCATTGATAAAGAGCATGGGGGTTCCGTCTACGCCCAGCTTCTCGCCCTCTTTCATTGACGCGCGAACCGCCGTTTCGTCCTGCTTCGTGAGGCAGGCCTCGAGCTTGGGAGCATCCAGCTTGTCGCGACCGCCTTCTTCGCGTGCCAGCCTGTCCAGCGTTGCCTTTGAGGCTTCCGGGTCGTGATTCTTCCCGCTCACCTCGGCGCCGTTCGCGTGCAGGTAGTCCACGTAGTTCCAGTATGCGGGACCGCTCTGATCCCCAAGACAATTGGCATCTACCGCGGCGCGCATGGCCCAGGGATGTATTTCGACCAGCGGAAAGTCTTTATACGCGACCTTGATCTGGCCCTTGTAGCGGTCCAGCAATCCCGGGAACAGCTCCGAGTGCATCTTCGCGCAGTAAGGACATTCCAGGTCGTCGAAGTTCACCAGGACAACCTTCGCCGCCGGGTTCCCGCGTATCGGCCGGTTGTCATAGGCAACGGCGTCAGCCGGATCCTTGCTGATGTCAAACTTCTCCAGCCGCGCAAGAGTTTTATTGTCCGTCGACAGCAGGAACGTAATGGTGCTCTTGTTGGCGCCTCGCTGAAAGGTGATCGGCACATTGTCGTACCCGGCGAAGTCGCTCTTGGTACGCGCGCCAACGGTAATGGTGTAGCCGGCCGGAACAGGGAACACGCTGCGAACCTGGATCTCAATCCGTCGATTGAGCTGTGAGTCGGTGGTGGTGTTCTGAGCTTTACAGCCCGCGGAGAAGATGACCAGCAGGCAGCAGAAGAGGATTCGGGTACGCGACAAGCAGACCACCTTTCGAGGATATCTTCGATTATCTCACTCCAAAAGGCTTCCCGGATGGCCTGGAGAGAGGATTTGGCTATGAATTGAAAGCGCCAAAACTTGTTTCAGCTGCTTCGATGAGCCCGATTCTTCAAACAGCTAGCGAGACTTCAACAGGGATTGCACATCAGTTTCTACTGACTGCATTTCGGCATCACCAACCAGTTTGCGGTAGATATGGCCCTTGCGGTCGATCAGAAAGGCCACTGGCAGCCCCAGGATGCCACCGTATGCCTCTGCTACTTTGACGTCGCCCATCGCGACTGGGTAGTTGATCGCGAAGTCCCTGACGAACCCTCTAACCGGCTCCGGCCCGTCGTCCATGGAGATACCTATGACCTGCAGCCCGTCATTTGCATATTTCTTTTGCAACGCAACGAGCTTGGGAATCTCGATCTTGCAGGGTGCGCACCACGTCGCCCAGTAGTCGATCAAGACCACTTTCCCGCGAAAGTCGGACAACCTGACCTGCTCGCCGTTTACTCCTGTCAGAGAAAACTCCGGAGCCATTGCTACTGTAGCGGAGGTGCGGACCGGAGCGGCTACGGATGGGGTGTGCGGCTGATGTCGAAGAAGCAGCGCGCTCCCTAGAATGACCAGACCCACAAGCCCTGCGGCAACCATTAGCATGCTTTTTCTGGTGGTGCGCTCGGTGCTGGATAACGGTGTCATACGAGGTGCGATCCTTACCTGGTCCCGGCGATACTTTAGAACAATCTCTCCGCGCGCTTCAGGTTGCCTGCGGTCCCTACTCCGGCGAGAGAGAAATTAAAACGGTATTGATTCTCAGTGCGCACCGAGCCTAGTGCAAAGCGGTTGTATTCAAAGCTGAGGCCGCAGCAGTCCCAGTTGTATGTTGTCTGAGCGCCCACATACTCCAATGATCCCTGGGCAGAGTCGTAGCCGGCATTTCCGGCCAGGCTTAGGCCGCGCCGCGTCATATTTCCATAGCCCGCAAAGACGCGTAACTGATCGTAATTTGAAATCGAGGCGACCGCACCTTTACCAGAAGAGGTCTGCTCCGGTGCATCCAGCCGCGCGTGCCCGACACCGGCGACAAATCCGTTGGTGTGGAAGTCCGCGTAGACATTGCTGGCCTCGATCCGGCCGGCGCGGGTGTCGTAATCCAAATCCCATTCCAGGTCGGTGTGCGTAGTGGTCTGCATGCGCAGTCGGGAGATGATCGGCGAAATATCGCGCGGAAACACCAGGAACGCCACGCCAGTCAGATCCAGTGTAGACACGAGGACATTTCGCTGTCCCGGAACTACTGCTCCGCCAAAGTTGGCGTCGACGAAGTATTTCTGGCCGACGGTCCAGGTAATCCACTCGCTGGAATTGCGTTCGCACGCCGTGTTCGTGTCGTCAGTCGGCTTGCAGGGAGTGCTTGCCAGTTTCCGCGTAAACAAGTGCTGCGTAATGCCGTAATAGACCTCGTTTGTATCGCTGGCAACGTCGGTTTCGTCGAAGCGCAGTATCGAATGAAAATCGTTAATGCCGCCCACGAACGTGTATTGCACCAGCGGCTCGATGGTGTGGCGGAATTCGCGCTGGAAGGTGTTCACCATCCAGCCCGAGGTGAAGTCTCGCTCCACTACGGGTGGACGAAACTCGACGCCTGCTTCGAGATCGAATCGGTTGAGAGTTGCACCGCGTTCCACCGGAGTTCCCACGCCGGGCCACTGGCTCTTGGAGTAGAAGGTGTCGCGCAAGCCCACCTGCGGTCGCAGCGTCCATCCACCGAAGTTCATCGGATAGGAAAGGTGGGGATAGATGTCCAGTCGACCCACTTCATGCGAAGTCTGGAAACCGGGCTCCGATCGCGACAATCCGGCTGCGGCGCTGTTGAGTCCCCAAAAGAATCCCGAGCTTCCAATGCGCTGGTCTACCGTTTCGTACAGAATGCTGGGCAGGTGCAGGATGCGAATTTCATCGCCGGGTGTCGTGCTCTGAAAACTCTGATAGCGGTCGAAGACCACGCTGCCCACGCGGGCATTGTGCGCGGTGCTTAGAAACGCAGTTGATTTCACTTCGGAGTTGACCGCGTTGGCAAAGCTCTCAGTGAAGGCCTGTCGATACACATACGAGCTTAGGTACTCCAGATTGGAGACGGCGCGGGTGTGGTCATTGAAATCCCGGCGGCCAGTGACGGTTATGTCCACGCCACCCTGGTTGTTTGGCTCCGGTGTCCGATCGAGCATGGAATTAAACCGCACCGTAAAAAAATTCAGGTCGAATCCGCGATAGCGAAACTGACCGAACGGCGCCCATCCGCGCTTGCTGTAATACTCCGACCCCAAGGTCATATCTGTGCTGCGATTGATGACCCAGTAGATTGACTCGCCCATGATGGTGCCCTTGGTGGTCGAGGTGCCGAAGGTCGGGATAAGAAAACCGCTCTGTCGACCCAGGCTGTTCACAGAATGCGTGACATAGGGCATGTAAAGGATGGGCACACCCAGCAGGCGGAAGGTCGCCTTGCTGGCTTTGGCTGACTCGTTCTCGACCGAGATCTCTCGCGCCAGCAGCCGCCAGTCAGGTTTGGGCAGACGGCAGGAAGTCATGGAGCCGTCGATCACGCTGTAGCTGCGCGGGCCGGTCTTGATCACTTCCTTACCCGTAAAGATAAAGGGGTTGGGCGTGGAGTAGACGGACGTATGCCCCGCCTGGCGAACGCCGATTGTGCCGATTACTTCATAGAAGTGCGCCGACTGGTCATCGAAGTTCACTGTGCCGTGAGTGGCGCTGATCAGTTCATCGTCAGGGCCGCCCTGCAGTTGCACATGCCCCTCCGCCTGGGCGATTTCAGTTTGGGAGTCATAGGTGATGCGGTCGGCGCGGAGGATGTAGTCGCGATAATCGATCTCCACCTCGCCGATCAGCGACCATATGTCGCCCTGTTTCTTCTGTTCGTTGGCGCGGATGCGAACCGGAACACCTGTCTCTGCGGGGGCTTCCACTTCTGCCACAGGGATTCTAGCTGGCGCTGGGTGCGTCAGGAAGAGCGGTCGCGTCGGCGATTTCCTGCTTTGCACCGGAGTCGAGCGCCGAATTCGCTGTCCCGGATGTGTCCCGAGGAAACTCCTTCGTTAACTCCTGCGGCCAAAGCTGCGGATGACACAGGCACAACAGCGTGATACACAAAAAGGTGTGGATTTTCATCACCTGGGGCGAGGCTAGAATAGCAAAGAGCCGGCATACAGTGGAGGAAGGTTCACCGCTCTGGCCTTTCAAAAGTACGTTCTGTCGCCCACATTGGAGCTGTGCCAATGGCCGATCGCACGTCTGCCCGTTGCCTTCTCTCCTCTCCCTTGATGTTCACAATCAAGAGACGCATATAGTGCGGCTGTCGGCTGTTTAACATGCGGGCCCAGCAGGAATTTTGCAGGAAACGAGGATTCTAGTTGAGTACATCGTCAAATTTGCAGTCTCTCCCCGGAAGTGGTTCCATCCTGGAAACAGGAGGTCAACGAGAGGCTGGCAGCGCATCGTACGCGGCACCCTCGAAAGGCCGATGAGCAAACAAGCCTTCCCCTGGGCCTGGATTCGAATGAGTCAAGATCCGCTCAGGTGGCTGCGCGTGTAGCCGCCCGATATGCCGCTGCGCCCTCCTACAGCGAAATCCTCGCGAATGAGGCTAACGTAGCTGCGCGTGTGGCAGAGGCCGCCGCTCAGGACGCCCGTGACGCAGCACAGGCTCTTTTTGAAGAGATGGAGAGGTCAGCCCCTCCGGCTCAGGCAGCACCACCAGCGCCCCGGAAGAAGTCGAACCAACCGCCTCCCGCAGCAGCGCCAGTGGCAAATTTGAATATTACTGAGGAGCCTGCGCTCCCCGCGGCGAAAAGCGCGCGCGAGTCCGCGCCGCCGGCAGCCTATACCGCCGACCTCTTCGCCGACGAAGTTGTGGAACCGGTTGAATCTATCGCCGGAAACCTGATTCAGTTTCCCCGCGAGATTGTCGCGCCTCGTCGTGCGCGCCCACGGCTGGCCGAGGGCCCGCTGCGCGAGGAAGCCGCTGCCGATGAGACCCCGCAGCTCAGGATCTTCGAAGTCGATACAGAGTCCATTTCTCAGACTCCCGAAATCGAGCATGCAGCGCCGGAGTGGTCCACTATTCGCCTGGATGCGCGGGAGGCGGAGCCCGACGAAGAGCATGCCCATCTGAAGAACTATCTCGACGTGCCGATGGCTGTGGCGTCCCTGGGAGATCGCATGATGGCGGCACTGGTGGACCTGTCGCTGTCGGGGCTCGCATTCCTGGTATTTGTGGCGGTTTTTGTCGCCTGCACCACCCATCCCCCCACGGGCAAAATAGCCCTGGCGGCGGCTGGCGGCACGCTGGTCTTCTTCCTGCTCCTGTACCAGTATTTGTTCTTCACCTACTCCGATTGCACGCCGGGCATGCGCTATGCGCGCATAGCCCTGTGCACCTTTGAGGACGAGAATCCGACCCGCAAGCAGATGCGCAGCCGTATTGGCTCGCTGGTGCTCTCCGCCTGCACGCTGGGGATGGGCTTCGCGTGGGTCTTGTTTGACGACGACGGCCTGGGCTGGCACGATCGCTTGTCGCGAACCTACCAACGCAGCTATCGCTAGCTGCTCGCCGTACACTCTCAGCATGAAGCTGTACGCCATCACCGATGCCTCGCGCCTGCCTGCCGACCAGGGCAGCCGCGAGGACGCCTTGGTGTCGCTGGCCAGCCAGTGGGCGGCGGGTGGCGTGGCATTCATCCAGATTCGCGAGAAAAACCTCGCTGCCGGCGCACTGGAGCGACTTGCGCGCCGGGTGGTGGAGGCGGTCCGGGTTGCAGGAACGCACACTGCTGTTCTCATAAATGGCCGAGCAGACGTAGCGTTGGCGGTGGGCGCAGAAGGTATTCATTTGCCTGGACTTAGCGGCCTGACTGCACCAATCGCGAGACAACTTTTCGCTGAATGCGGCAGCCGCCAGCCGCTGGTCAGTGTCGCCTGCCACTCGGTCGCAGAGGTCGAAAAGGCGCGGGATTTGGGTGCGGATATCGCTCTTTTTGCACCGGTGTTTGGCAAGAATCTGCCGGATGGCAGCGTGGTACCGGGCGCTGGTTTAGGTGCGCTGCGGCGAGCGTGTGAGGTTGCTGGGGCGGTGCAAGTCTATGCATTGGGGGGTGTTACGGCTCACAACGCCGCGGATTGCGTGGTGGCGGGCGCGGCAGGAATCGCTGGCATACAGCTCTTTCAGGGAACGGATTGGCGGGCTCTAAAGTGAGCAGTTATAGTGCGAAAAGCGTGCAGTTATAGCGTCAAAAGTGGCCGTTTTGGTGTCGAATTGACGCGGAAGCGCGCGCTCCATAAGCTCAGGAATGACGCTTTGGGCGGCAACGCCGATGGGCGGTTTTTGTTCGATGGGAGAGGTTAGAACATGTTGATTACCGTGGTGGATCTGGAGCGGGAGCCAATTGAGTTTGACCAGCGGGTGGCTCCGGGTGCCATTGAGTACGGTTCTGACGTAAAGCAGCTGGATGCGGTGCATGTTGTGGGGCGGGCGGATCTGCTGCAGGAGCATCGTGGTCCTCGCGACGTGGTGGCCGATATTCGCATTCAGGGCGCATTACGACGGCAATTTTGAGGTTCCGTGCGCGCGTTGCGTGGAGTCGGTGAATTATGAACTGAACTCCGATTTTGACCTGCTTTTTCGGCCTGTAGGGGCGGATGGGGAGGCAGCGGAGCACTCAATTACCACATCTGAGACCGAAATCGGTTATTATCAGGGAGGTAGTCTTGAGCTCGAAGACGTCCTTCGGGAGCAGGTGCTTTTATCCCTGCCCGCAAAGACGCTTTGCCGTCAGGACTGCAAAGGACTTTGCCCGCGCTGCGGTATCAATCTGAACACTGAGACGTGCACCTGCGGGGATATCAAGTCCGATCCGCGGTGGACGGCGCTCTCAGACCTACGCAGCCGGATAAAACTTTAGAGAGATAAGCGTTCCGCGGCGGATTCGGAGTCTTGGCCAGCCAGTTGTGCGAGGCCGATTTTTGCTGAGCACGCGGACGTATGAAAGGAATCTGCAATGCCTAATCCCAAAGCGGCGCCATTCCAAGGCCCGTACCTCCAAGCGCCGTGCGCACGATGCTCTTACCCCTATTGGCCTGAGCGAGTGCCCGAACTGCCACGAGCGCAAGCTGCCTCATCGTGCCTGCCCGAAGTGCGGGACGTACAAAGGGCGCGAAGTACTCGAAGTCAAGGAAGCGAAGTAGCTGCATTCGATCCCGATGCTGACGGACATTGCTCTCGACGCAATGGGTTCGGACAAGGCCCCAGATCCTGAGATCCGGGGTGCTATCCTCGCCTGTCGCCAATTGCCGGTGCGTGTACACCTGGTGGGGCGGGAGGATGAGCTGCGTTCGCACCTCTACAATCACCTTCAAGGCGAGAGCCTGCCCATCGTAGATTGTTCACGCCAGCGAGACGATTGGCATGGACGAGAAGGCAGCGAACGCGGTCCGCAACAAGCGCGACAGCTCCATGCGAGTTGGCCTGAAGCTGGTGCGCGAGAAGACAGCCGCTGGATTCTTCACAGCCGGCAATACTGGCGCGGCTATGGCCTCCGCCAAGATGGTCCTGGGCGCGCTGCCGGGTGTTGACCGGCCTGCTCTGGCTACGCTGATGCCGACCGCCAGCGGCTCGCCATGCGTGCTGCTCGATGTCGGCGCGAACGTGGATTGCAAGCCGCAGAACCTGGAGCAATTTGCCGTGATGGGCGAGATGTACGCCCGGCGCGTGCTCAAGATCCGGCGTCCTCGTGTGGGCTTGCTTTCGATTGGTGAAGAGGAAACCAAGGGCAACGAGCTATCGCGCGAGGCGTTTCCGCTGTTGAAGCGCTTGCCTATCAATTTCGTAGGCAACGTTGAAGGGCGAGACATCTTTGACGGCAGTTGCGATGTAGTGGTGTGCGATGGTTTTGTGGGCAACGTTGCGCTGAAAGCATCCGAGGGCCTGGGACGGCTGGTGAACGACCTGCTGCGCGAGTCGCTCACGAAGACGGTGACGGCACAAGCAGGCGCGCTGCTGAGCCGCAAGGCGCTGAAGGAATTCAAGAAGAGCCTGGACTATCGCGAGTATGGCGGTGCTCCGCTCCTTGGTGTGCGAGGCGTCTGCATTGTTGGTCATGGCTCGTCGAACGACCGGGCAGTCTACAACGGTATTCGTGTCGCCGCCGAATTTGCGCAGGCAGGCATGAACGAGGGCCTCGAACGCGAGTTCGCAAGTCGCCCCGAACCGATCATCAGCTAAAGTTTGCTTGCTGTAATTCTTCCTTGCATCCCACGCAATTCTTCTCTTGAATAGCACGAGCATGACTACACACAAATTTGCGTTTCTATTTCCCGGACAAGGCTCACAGACTGTTGGTATGGGCCGCGACCTTTACGAAAAATTCGCCGTAGCCCGCCAGGTTTTTGAAGAAGCGGATGAAGCTGTCGGCTTCAGCCTTTCAAAGCTGTGCTTCGAGGGCCCCGAAGAGCAACTCCGAATGACGGAGTATACGCAGCCGGCCATTTTCACCACATCGATCGCAGCGTTGCGGCGTACTGGCATGAGCACGGCGTGGTGCCAAGCTATGTGGCCGGGCACTCGCTGGGCGAGTATTCCGCGAACGTTGCTGCGGGAACAATCAGCGTGGCCGACGCGGTTCGTACGGTGAGGAATCGTGGCCGCTATATGCAGGAGGCAGTGCCGCTGGGCGAAGGCACGATGGCTGCGATCCTGGGCATGGCTGAGGGCGATGTAGTGAAGGCGTGTGATGATGCAGCCAGCGAAACCGGCCTGGTAGTCTCTGCCGCTAATCGCAATTCCCTGGAACAGACCGTGATCTCCGGCGCCGTTGGTGGTGTGGAGCGCGCCATGGTTCTGGCAAAGGAACGGGGCGCAAAGAAGGTCGTGATGCTTCACGTCAGCGCGCCTTTCCACAGTGCACTGATGCAACCGGCGCAGGATCGTTTGGCGGTGCTGCTGAATGCCATCCAATTCGCGGATCCGAAGGTGCCTGTTGCTGTGAACGTGGACGCAAAGCTGGTGAACAACGGTGCGGCGGCATGTGATGCACTGATCCGTCAGGTGACGGGCGCGGTTCTGTGGGTGGAGTCCGTTCGACTGTTGATTGGCGAGCAGCCTACGCACTTTATTGAAGTGGGACCGGGCCGCGTGCTGAGTGGACTGCTGCGACAGATTGATCGTAATCAGAAGTGCCTGCACGTTGAAGACTCAGTGAGCCTGGAGAAGACGCTGGCGGCGCTGTCAGAGGCTGCAGTGCCCGGCCCGGTAGTGTAGACCAGGATGTAGCCGTGGCCGGATACGCAGCACCGAAGGGTGTTTAGCGTGTGCCGTCCCTTCGGAAGTCGTGTGTCAAAATGCAGGTGTAGATCCACAGAACGATCGCAGCAACCTTTCCAGCTTGTATATCGGTACTCAACTGAACAGGGGCGTTGGCATGCAGACGGGCGCATCTACGGCAGTCTTCGATTTCATTAAGGTTCTCGTGCTGACTTTTGTGACGCTCTTCCCGGTGGTCAATCCGATCGGGGATGCTCCCATTTTTCTTAGTCTCACGCGGCGCTATCCTGCAGACGCGCAGAAGATCCTGGCGCGCAAGATCGCCGCATATGGGTTTGTGCTGCTGGCGGTGTCGTTCCTGTTCGGCACAATAATTCTGGATTTCTTCGGCATCACGGTTCAGATCGTGCAGGTTGCGGGCGGACTGGTGGTAGCGTCAACCGGCTGGAGTTTGCTGAACCAGAAGGACGACGAACCCACGACAACCGGGGCGCCGACGACATTGGAGGACGCCCTGGAGCACGCCTTCTTTCCGTTGACGCTTCCTATCACGGTTGGCCCGGGTTGCATCTCGATTGCAATTACGTTGGGAGCGCACCTGAGACACTCGCCAGGTGCCGGCTTTGAGCATGGCTACGTTCGCCACTACAGCGCAGCTCTTGTCGGGATGTTTCTGCTCTGCGTAGTGGTGGCGATCTGCTATGGCAACGCCGACCGGCTGGTAAAGATGCTTGGGAAGTCAGGCACCAGCATCCTGACTCGTCTCTCAGCGTTTATCCTTGTGGCGATCGGTGTGCAGATTATATGGAACGGTTTGAGCACGGCGCTGACAGGGCTCTTAACCAGTCTGCCAGCGCGTTAGGCTCGATTGTGTGCTGATCAATACTCCAGTTCAACGGGCGAAAATCCCAGCTGTTTTGTTTTGCTTTCCACCCACACAAAGGTGAGCGTTTTTCGGTGGTTGAGTTCAACGCCGATCACGGTGCCGGAGCCGGTGCGTTTCGCCATGACGATGTGGTGGCTGGTGATTTGTCCCCACTCGCTGGAGACTCCCCAATCGACCTGGAAGGCGCCGTAGTTGTAAGCGGAATATTGCTGCGGATGCTTCTCCCAGTCGGGATCGTTGTTCCAGATCGCGTAAGCCTTCACCATGTCCTTCGCTTCGATTGCGTTGAAGAAGCGATTCACGCGGTGTTCGGCCGGCCAGTTCCAGAACCAGAAGACGGTGATGGCGAGCAGAACGACGCCGATTGCCGCGGCTATCCAGAATATTCCGCCGCCTATGTTCGGCCGCCACGTCGTACTTTGGTGCATCCAGCAGTGTCATGATTATTTCCTCCCGGCGCTGAATCCTTCGTCGTGACTATCCTACCGCGTGCTGCCCTGAAGATTAGACGCTGTAGGAGTTCAGATCGCGCTCGCGGCGGCGTTCCAGCGCTAATCCAATAAGTTGCGTGATCAGGTCGGTATAGCCGACGCCGGAGGCCTGCCACAACTTGGGATACATGCTGATGGCGGTAAAGCCGGGCAGCGTGTTGATCTCGTTGACATAGATGCGCTGCGATCTTGCCGGGGTCCATGAGAAAGTCGACGCGAGCCAGCCCGGCACAGTCGCAAGCCTGAAAGGCCGCAATCGCCATCTGCTGGATGCGCTTGGTTTGCTCGCGCGTGAGCTTCGCCGGAATGATGGGAATGGAGCCTTCGCTGAGATACTTGGCCTCGTAGTCGTAGAACTCCTTGCCGGGCACAATTTCGCCTACGACGGAGGCGCGGGGATTGTCGTTGCCGAGGACGCGCGACCTCGAGTTCGCGAGCTTTGCGAGAGTCTCCGCCGACGCCCTGCTCGACGACGATCTTGCGGTCGAAGCTGGCGGCCAATGTCGAGCGCGGGGCCAAGCTCCTTGCGATTGTGCGCCTTGCTGATTCCGACGGAAGATCCGAGATTCGCGGGCTTCACGAAGAGCGGGATATTTGAGCGCGGCTTCGATGCGTGCGACGGCCTTGCGGGCGGCTCGCCTCGAGGTCGGAACGCAGCAGCGTGACGTGTTTCACCATGGGTAGCTTGGAGGCGGCGAAGAGCTTCTTCATCACGTCCTTGTCCATGCCGGTGGCGGAGCCGAGGACGCCGGAGCCGACGTAGGCGATGCCGGCGAGTTCGAAGAGTCCCTGGATGGTGCCGTCTTCGCCGAAGGTGCCGTGGAGCACGGGGAAGATGACGTCGAGGGATTGGCAGTCGGCGGAGGCTTCCTTCGCGGAAGAGGCAGCGTCTCAAAGGGGATGAGCGCCGGTGCTCGAGGGGACGGGGCACAATCACCGGCTTCGCCACGCGCGAGCACGGCGGCGGGGGCCGTGGTTGCGGGATCGCCTGCTCGCAGAGTTCGTGGCTGCGCGAGGAGGCCTCGCCGGCCAGCAGGCGTTCGGCGTCGGTCGAGGTAAGCCAGCGGCCTTCCTTGGTGATGCCGATGGGGACGACGTCGAATTTCTTTCGATCGATTGCATTCAGGACTGAGGCGGCGGAGAGCAGCGAGACTTCATGCTCGCCGCTGCGCCCACCAAAGAGGACACCTACGCGTAGTTTTTTCATGTCGAGATTCATTGTAAGAGAGGCTGAGATCGCGAATCTGCGGCGTACAGGATCTTCTTGCCGAAGGCGGAGGACGCTAGCTCGACAGCGAGATCGGCGGTGCGGTTGTGCTCGTCGATCACGGGGTTCACTTCGACGATTTCGAAGCTGACCATGCCGCCGTTGTCGGCGAGGATTTCCATCGCCAGGTGGGCCTCGCGGTAGGTGGCGCCACCGCGGACGGGAGTGCCGACTCCGGGAGCGTCTTCGGGATCGATCCAATCCATGTCGAGCGAGACGTGGTAGCCGGCGGTTCCGTTGCTGGCGGCGCGCAGGGCTTCTTCCATCACGGTACGCATGCCGCGCTCGTCGATGTCGCGCATGGTGTAGACGGCGGTGATGCCGGCGCGCTGGATGTTGGCCTTCTCGGTCGCATCGATGTCGCGTACGCCCACGAGCACGGTATTTTCCGGGGCGACCTTGGGCGAAAAGCCGAAGATATTTCTGAGCGGCTCGCGGGCCCAGGCCCATGAGCGCGGCGAGGGGCATGCCGTGCACGTTGCCGCTGGGCGAGGTCTCCGGCGTATTGATGTCGGAGTGGGCGTCGATCCAGATGAGGCCGATTTTCTGCTGCCTGCGACGATAGAACTCGGCTACACCGGAGACGGTGCCTACGGCGATGGAGTGGTCGCCACCCAGGGCGAGCGGCGTCATGCCTTCTTCGAGCGTCGCCAGCACGCGCTCGGCGGCCTTGGTGCAGGTCTCGGTGATCTCGCTCAGGTAGCGGGCATTTGCGGCTCCCGCCTGCGCGCGTCTCCGCGATAGCGACGCCGATGTTTCCGCCATCGTCGACCTCGTGGCCCAATTGCTTCAAGGTGCGCGTCGAGGCCGGCGACGCGCATTGCAGAGGGGCCCATGTCCACGCCGCGGCGGGCCTGCCCCAGGTCGAGCGGAACGCCGAGGATGCGGATCTTTCGCAGGCCACCGAGCGGAGGCTTGATGCTGGCGACTGCGTTCGGTGCTGAGTCGAGCTTTCCCGAGTTTGCTGGCATTCAGACCCGTCCTTGCGGCGTGTGCTCTGCGCTACGGATAGATGCGGTTCAGAGTCCGGGCAAACGGAATCGTCTCGCGAACGTGATCCAGGGCGCAGATCCATGCCACCACTCGCTCGATGCCCATGCCAAAACCGGAGTGCGGCACCGAACCGTAGCGGCGCAGATCAAGATACCACTGGAAGGCATCGAGTGGCAGCTTGTGCTCCTCGATGCGCTTCTTCAGCAGATCGTAGGAGCTGATGCGCTGGGAGCCGCCGATGACCTCGCCATAGCCCTCGGGCGCCAGCACGTCCACGCAAAGAGCGTACTTGGGATCGACCGGGTCCGGCTCCATGTAAAAGGCCTTAACTGCAGCGGGATAGCGATGCACCATCACCGGGCGGTCAAACTGCGAGGAGATGTAGGTTTCGTCCGGCGAGCCGAAGTCGTTGCCGTACTCGAACTTCTGCTCGATCAGGCCCTTCGCGTGGGCATCGTCGAGCATCTTTGCCGCGTCGTCGTAGCTGAGACGGGGGAAGGGCGCCTTGATTGACTTCCAGCTTGGAGATATCGCGGCCGATGACTTTCAGCTCGGAAGCGCGGCGGGTCAGGACGCGCTCAACGATGAAGCTGAGAAAATTCTCCGCCAGCTCCATCAGGCCGTCCAGTCCACAGAAAGCGATCTCCGGCTCAACCATCCAGAACTCGGTGAGGTGGCGGCGCGTTTTTGATTTCTCCGCGCGGAAGGTGGGACCGAAGGAATAGACCTTGCCGAGCGCGAGCGCCGTGCTCTCGATGTAGAGCTGGCCGCTCTGCGTCAGGTAGGCCTCGTCGCCGAAGTACTTGACCGGGAAGAGCGTGCTGGTTCCCTCGCAGGCGGCGGGTGTGAGGATCGGCGGATCGGTGAGCGTGAAGCCGTTGTCGTCGAGATAGTCGCGCGCAGCCTTGATGATTTCGGCGCGGATGCGAAGAATAGCCGACTGGCGCGGAGTACGAATCCACAGATGGCGGTGCTCCATCAGGAAGTCGACGCCATGCTCCTTGAGCGTGATGGGGAAGGGATCCTCTTCGGAGACGCGCTGCAGGACTTCGATATTTTCGACATCAAGCTCAAAGCCGCCCGGGGCGCGCGAGTCTGCGCGGACCTTGCCGGTAACGACGACGCTCGACTCCTGGGTGAGATGGCGGATGGCCTCGAAGACTGCTTCCGGTACCGCCGCTTTGGGGACGATGCCTTGGATCGTGCCTGAGCCGTCGCGAAAGATTGGAAAGAGGAGCTTGCCGCTGGCGCGCAGGTTATAAAGCCAGGCATGCAGGGTGACGCTGGCGCCTTCATGCTTGCCCAGGTTGGCGATGGTGGTAACGGGTGCAGTCGATAATTCCGGGGTCTGTTCTGACATTTATGATTCCTTGCGAAAAAAATCGTGAGGTCGAAACCGGCGCAAAGAGCGCAGGCAGCGGCTCTCACGAACCACCAGCCATTCTAGCCTTAAGCGGCGACAACGCGCCTCTGCATGGAGCTTCGTAAGACCACGGTGCATCACGCTGAATGGGAGTAGGCCCTAGAGGCCCAGCATTGTGAAGCTCTCGGCGGCGCGAGCAACAACCGATTCATGCGGCTCCGGCAGGGTATAGCTGATCTCCAATACTCCACCTTCAAGGTTTGGCACGGTCTTGAGTTCGAGCATGGTCGCTGGCCAATCGATGTTGCCCTCTCCGGGCCACAGGTGCGAGTCCTTGTCGCCTTCATTGTCGTGGATGTGCGTTGAGCGGACGCGGTCTTTCAACGAGGCGACGACGGCGGGAATTCCCTCGCCGAGGTGGGCATGCCCCAGGTCAAGGCAGACGCCGACATCCGTGAAATGGCCGGTCGCGAGGATTTCAAGGATGTTCTGCGGCGCAGTCACTTCGTTCTGCATGTTTTCAATCAGCAGCGTTACGCCAAGCGGGCGCGCAAAGGCCTGGAGATGCTCGATTGCGCTCAGGGAGTGCTCGAGGGTTCGCGCATTCCAGGTGTCTTCCCGTTCGCCCAAGTGGAGGACCAGATATTTAAGGGGCAACTGCTCGGCAGCTTCCAGCGCGCGCTTGACTTCGTCCATGGCGTCGATGCGGTGGCTTTTGTCGGGATGGATGACGTTGACGGCAGGTGCGCCACCACGGCCCATCTCCATGTCAGGAAAGAGCGGAGCGTGCATTGAGAACGGGACAACCGAGCTGGATTGGAACCATTCGGAAATCTCGCGCACATGCGAGCGATCGGTGTAATCGAAGTGCTGGCGTGCGGCGAAGAGTTCAATTCCCTCGACGCCACCGCGCGTAACCAGGTCCAGCAAGCCCGGGTGTAAGCGCTGGCGAAGGAAAACATGTGTCGAAATAATTCGTAACATCGTCTGCAGCCCTGTTCTGCCGGGTGGGGTGTTCGCCCTGCGGCTATTTTCTCACCTCATCGGCAGGCAAAAGGGCGGACCTGCAGCCGGGTGCCGTGAAAGTGACTGCGCAGGTGGGTCCCGCGCTGCGGAATCTCGTTCAGAGGCGCAGCATGGGACGGATGTCAATGACGTGCATCCCCGCGACGCGAGCGGCTTCCAGTCCGGCATCTCCATCTTCGAAGGCGGCGCAATCGGCTGGGGGTACCGAGATGCGCTCGGCGGCGAGGAGAAAGACGTCGGGTGCGGGTTTGGGGTGAGCCACTTCCTGAGAGCTGACTACCGCGTCGAACCAATCCAGAATGCCGACGGCCCGCAAGGATGCGCGCGCCGAGACCAGGGTGCTGCCTGTTGCCACGGCCATAGGCAACTGGCCGCGAAAGCGCCGGGCGATGGCAACTACGGGCTCAACGGGGCGGAAATCGCTTTCAGGCTGGCTATGGAAACAGGCGTCGCGCTCGGCCGCGATGGCCTTGGCATCCACGGTCATGCCCTTCTCTGAGGCGAGGCGGTCGATGATCCTGTCGGTCGGCAGCCCGGCCCATTGGTAGAAGCGCTCCTCGGAGAATTCCAGCGAATGACGGCGAAGGGTTGTAGTCCAGGCCTGGAAGTGCATGGCCATCGTGTCCACAAGGGTGCCGTCGCAATCGAATATCAATCCGCGGCAGCCCGCAGGTAATTCCCAGATCAATTCACTCACTTTTTGCCTTCTTAATGCTGGTATTCGCTTCGTAGTTCTACCGTAAACGAAAAGAGCGTTCCGGGGCGAATGGGCCGGTGTGCGGGCGAGCAAAGCAGCAAGGAGTATCGGCAGTCACAGACGCAGTGTTCGATGGCGGAAGAATCTCTGGAAGAGACAGCCGAAGACGGCTGCCATGCCTCCGAGGAGACCGTCTTGCGAACCTTGCTGAAGCTGACCATTGCACTCTTTCTTTGTGTGGCGGGCCCCGCTCTTATAGCCGAAACTCCATCCCCCGACCTGCACAACATTCCTGGACCGCTGACGTGGAAGAATGCTCCGCTTGAGTGGAATGTCGAGAAGGGGAGCGTGCTCTCAATCACCGCAGGCAAGCAGACGGACTGGTTCATCTCGCCGCTGGACGGAGGGAAGACGGAGAATTCTCCCAAGCTGCTCTTTCAGCCCGCCGATGATTTTGTCCTGAGCGCGAAGGTGACCGTCGACTTCCATTCCAATTGGGACGCCGGGGTTCTGGTGCTTTACGGCAATGATGCGGTGTGGGCGAAGTTGTGCTTCGAGATGTCGATGGAGAAGCAACCAACGATTGTCTCGGTGGTAACGCGCACCCTCTCCGACGACAACAATTCGATTCCGATCCAGGGGAACTCTGTTTATCTCAAGATTGCAAAGGCGGGGCAGGCCGTCTTCTTCTACGCATCTGCCGATGGGAAGAAGTGGTCGATCATCCGCGCGTTCAGACTGCTGCCGGCGCAACAGTTTCACGTCGGATTCTCATCGCAGTCGCCGCAGGGCGATCGCTGCAAAACTGTGTTCTCGGATATCGAGTATCGCGCCGGGCGAGTGAATCTCTGGACGGGGGAATAGCTGAATCGACTGCCAGCGATTCGGTGGATCGAGACTGCGCAACTCTTCGCGTACTGGCTACAATAGCGGGATAAATGTCCACACAGGTTCGTTCGCACGCGAAGATCAACCTTGGCCTGGCAATCGGCCCCACGCGGGCGGACGGCTATCACGGGCTGGTGACGGTTTACCAGACGCTGGCAGTGCACGATGTTGTGACCGTGGAGGCCCGCCCGGCTGGGACAACCAACCTGCATCTGAGCACGAATGACAGCCGCGTGCCCACCGACGCGCGTAACACGGCGTGGAGGATGGTTTCGGCTGCGCTTGAGGCAATGCAGGTCACGGCGGAAGTGCGGATCCACATTGAGAAGCGGCTTCCCGTGCAGGGAGGGCTAGGCGCTGGCTCGGCCAACGCCGTCGCCGCGCTGGTTGGACTGGAATGCGAGCTAGATCAACAGCTTACGGGTGCGGCGCGGTTGGAGCTGGCGACGACGATTGGCTCGGATGTACCGCTTTTTCTGATTGGCGGCAGCGTTCTGGGGTTGGGGCATGGAGAAGAGGTATATCCGCTGCCCGATTTACCGGCGACCTGGTGCGTGGTGGCCACGCCGGGAGTGGGTGTCTCGACGCCACAGGCATTCCGCGACTGGGACGCTCGCTACGCCGCGTCTGAGGCTGCTTCCGCATTGACCCTGTCAGCGAACTCCGATAAGCTAAAAGAGTTGAGTCGCTCTCTCGCGTCCGTATTCAGCGAGCCGCACTCCTCCGGTGTCTTCTCTTTGGGAGAAGACCGGCCCGAGAACCCGCTTCTCGCGCTTGTCCGAACCGGGATTGAAAACGACTTTGAAGAAGTTGTTTTTGCGCAGCATCCCCTCCTCGGTCTCATCAAGCGTACCCTTGCGGTTTCAGGCGATCCGGCATCAGCGGATGACGCGTTGTATGCGTCCCTGTCTGGCTCTGGTTCGGCACTTTTCGGGTTGTATGGAACGCAGGCAGCAGCCCAGGCGGCACTTTCCCGTCTCCAGGCGCAGGGTGTCGAGGGGTTTTTGACCGAGACTATTCCTCGCGAGAAGTACTGGCGCGAGATGGTTTTCGGGGCGTAGGCTGCAAGGGCCGGGGGCGAATTGCCCTTGGTGGTATTGGGCGATCGTCTAATGGTAGGACAGTGCCCTTTGGAGGCACTTGTCTAGGTTCGAATCCTAGTCGCCCAGCCAGATTTTGAGTTGTCCGGCGGGTTGTAGTTAAGGCCGGGAGCGGTACGCGAAACGAGCAGCGTCGGGGGTGTAAGCCCGGCCAACCCATAACCTGAACATCCAACGCAAACCAGCTTGGGGGGTTCTTGTGATGATTGACGGTGCAGGAGTGGCGCCTGTTGGCGCAGACGAAACAGTAGTCACACCAGCTACTCAGGGCAGTGCAAGCCAGCGTGGCGGCGTGAAGCCGGCGGCAGAGCGCAAGCGGACAGGGCGGCTGGCCGACGACAAGCGCTTCAAGCTTTTCAGCGGAACGGCGAACAAGGCGCTGGCCGAGCAGATCGCGAAGCATGTCGGGGTGACGCTGGGCGAGACGAAGATGCAGCGGTTCTCTGACGGGGAAGTTTACTTCCAGCTGCTGGAGAATGTTCGCGGCGTAGATGTTTTTGTGGTGCAGCCCACCTGCTACCCGGTGGATTCGACGCTGGTGGAGCTGCTGATCATGATCGACGCGCTGAAGAGGGCGTCGGCGGCCAGGATCACGGTGGTGGTGCCGTACTACGGATATGCGAGGCAGGACCGCAAGGACCGTCCCCGCGTGGCCATCTCCTCCAAGCTGGTTGCCGATCTGCTGACGACGGCAGGCGCGGACAGGGCGTTGTTTGTAGATTTGCATGCGGCGCAGATACAAGGCTTTTTCAACATTCCGGTGGATCACCTGTTCGCAAGTCCGGTACTGGTGAGCTACTTCAAGGAGTTGAATCTGCCTAATCTGACGGTAGTTTCGCCGGATGCGGGTGGTGTGGAACGGGCACGCTTCTTTGCGCAGAAGATGGGAGCTCCGCTGGCCATTGTGGACAAGCGGCGCACCGACATGAACGTAACGGAAGTGATGCACGTAATCGGCGATGTTCACGGGCGCACCTGCCTGATCATCGACGACATTGTGGACACGGCAGGCACGCTGGTGAAGACCGCCGACGCGCTGCTGGGCCAGGGAGCCTCAAAGGTTTATGCGTGCGCCTCGCACCCGGTGCTTTCGGGTCAGGCAACGGAGCGCATAGCGAATTCGCGCCTTGAGGAACTGGTAGTGACGAATTCCATCCCTCTGCGGGAAGAGACGCAGAAGGTCGCAAAGATCAAGGTGTTGTCGATAGCCGGGCTTTTAGGGGCGGCAATTGAGAGCATCCACATGGAGACCAGCGTCAGCACGCTCTTCAGCTGAGTTGGTCGCAAGAACCCGGCCGCGCGGATTTCGCCGGCCCGAAAAGGGAGTGGCCTCTTAAAGGCTGTGCCCGAAGGATGAGGAAAAATGACAACACCTGAAGTTGTGACAGCAGTCGCCCGCGAGGGCAAGTTCAATAAGAATGCGGCTCGCCGCGTTCGCGTTCAAGGCAAGATTCCCGCGGTTATCTACGGCGCGAAGGAACCGGCTCAGGCCATCGAGCTCGATCCCAAGCAGATGCAGAAGATCCTGTGGTCTGAATCCGGCCACAACACGATTTTCGACGTGGAGATTGCCGGAGCCCGCACCAAGGCCATGATCGTTGACTGGCAGTATGAGCCGATCAAGGACAAGCTGATACACATCGACCTGAAGCGCATCGCGATGGACCAGGTGATGAAGGTCGAAGTTCCGATTCAGCTGGTGGGTGTTGCTATCGGCGTGAAGGAGCAGGGCGGCATCCTGGATCAGGTTCTTCGTGAACTGGAGATCGAGTGCCTGCCGGGTGACATTCCTGCACACATCGTCGTCGACGTATCGAATCTGAAGATGCACGAAGGCGTGCGTGTTGGCGAGTTGGAAGTGAACCCCAAGCTGAAGTACCTGACGGACGCAGATGCAACGATTGCACACGTGACCGCTGTTCGCGAAGAGGTTGTAGCGACGCCCGACGCGGTTGCCGCTGCAGCTCCCGCAGAGCCCGAAGTAGTGAAGAAGGGCAAGGCGGATGCGGAAGAGGGCGATGCCGGCGCCAAGGGCGCGAAGAAGTAATCCTTGGACGACGCCTACGAAGGGCCGGAGCGGCTGGTTCGCTCCGGCACAGAAAAGAACGCGGAACGGGCACCGGAGCGGGCATTGGAACGCAAAGGCCCATTCCTGGTGGTTGGCCTGGGAAATCCGGGACTGGAATACCAGTTCACGCCGCACAATGCCGGGCATCTGGCTATTGACCGGATCGCGGAACGTTGTGGGGCGGCAGTGAACAACCGGCGCTGCCGGGCATTAACGGCGACGGCACGGATCGCAGGCAAGGAAGTGATTCTGGCGAAGCCGGAAACCTTCATGAACCTGAGCGGTATTTCGGTGCAGGCGTTGTTGCACGAGTTCGACGCGGATCCTTTGCGGGACTTGATTGTGTTGTATGACGATCTGGACCTGCCACTGGGACGCTTGCAGATGAAGGAGCGCGGAAGCGCTGCCGGGCACAACGGGGCCAGGTCGGTAGCGGGAGCACTCAAGAGTGACGAGTGGCTTCGGCTGAGAATTGGAGTTGGTCCGGATGAGCCGGGAGCTGAAGGCGCGCGACGCGGTGGCAAGGACTACCTGCTGACGCCGATGCGCAAGGCAGATATGGCCGTGCTGGACGAAGTGCTGGATCGAGTTGCGAGTGCCGTAGAAATGGTTTTGACGTCGGGTGTGAGCGCGACGATGAACGAATTCAACCGTCGAGAGCGAAACAGCCCGGCGGAATAAGTGGGAACGCTGGTGCGGGGGAAGCCTGGACCGGCATAGCAGGCCTGAAGAAGGCCAGCGGAAAAGAGAACAGAATGGATCGTATTTACGAAGTCATGTTCATTGTTCGCCCGGATGTACTGGACGAGGATCTGGACAAGCTGGTTGCCGCAATGGAGGCGACAGTAACCAATGGTGGTGGTTCCATCAAGACGACCGAGAAGCTTGGCCGCCGCAAGCTGGCCTACACCGTGCGCAAGTTCAACGACGGCAACTATGTTTTGCTGACGGTGGACGCGGACGGCAAGCTGATCGCTGAGCTGGAACGCCGTCTGCGCGTAACTGAGCCGGTCATCAAGTACATCACGGTGCGCATGGACGAGGAAGAGAAGCGTCTGACCAAGGTTCGCGCAATTCGCGCCAGCCGCAAGAAGATGAGTGCGCAGCCTGTGGCCCAGCCAACTCCCGCGCCAGTTGTTGCGGCAGTAGAAGCGCCTGCAGCGCCGGTGGCGGAAGCCGCAGCGCCAGCCGAAGCAGCCGCTCCCGCTCCGGTGGAAGCCGCAGCGCCGGTAGCGACTCCCGCTTCAGCGTAAGCAGCAGAGTTTGAAGTCTTGCGTCCGGGGAAATCCCGGGCAGTGAATTGATGGTCGTTCCCTGACGGGAAGACAAGATCGCGGCACAGGCTAAGGCCAGGCCGCCAAGAAGGAAGAAGAGCACAATGGCAGACGAAAACACACCCAGCAGCGCGCCTCACAGTTCGGGGCCATCATCCTCAGGCCAAGGCCAACGTAGTGGCGGCGGGCGTCCCAGCGGTGGCCCTGGTGGCCGCAAGTTCTTCCGTCGCAAGAAGGTCTGCAAGTTCTGCACGGAAAAGATTGACGCGATTCCTTACCGCGATGTTCGCCTGTTGCAGGGCTTTGTGGCGGAGCGTGGAAAGATTGTGCCCCGCCGTTTGACTGGCGTATGCACCAAGCATCAGCGTCGTCTGACGCGGGCGATCAAGCAGGCGCGGAACATTGCTCTGCTGCCCTTCGCGGCGCGTTTCTAGTTTGGGACAGGGCTGAATCGACGGCTGCAGAGTGTGCCAGTGTTGTGCGCAAGCTCACACTGATCACGGCAGCCTTGGAGATTCAGCAGACATGCTGCAACACAACGCGGCTGCCGCAGGCACCGCAACAAGAGATCTCTGGAGATCGCAATGGAAGTCATTCTGAAGGAAGACGTAGTTAATCTTGGCCATCGCGGCGACGTGGTGAAAGTGGCCGAGGGTTACGGCAGGAATTTTCTGCTGCCGAAGAAACTGGCCATGGAGGCCAACGCGGCGAACAAGGCCGTCATTGCCCAGATGAAGGCATCGGCTCTGCGCAAGTCGGCAAGCGAGAAGACTGAAGCGGAAGCTTTGGTCGCGCAGCTCGACGCAGTGTCGCTCAGCTTTGCCCGCAAAGTCGGCGAGAACGATCACCTGTTCGGGTCGGTCACCTCGGCGGATATCGCGCAGCAACTCGAGAGCAAAGGCTTTGCAATCGATCGCCGCAAGATTCACCTGGAAGAGCCGTTGAAGGCGCTCGGCGAATTTCATGTTCCCGTGAAGCTTCATCGCGAAGTCACCGCTCACCTCAAGGTGAACGTTGTTCGCGAAGACGAAGCTGCCGAGTAACATCGGAGCTTGTAGCGTCGCGATAAGTCATTGTGCCGGAGAGTGGGTCACGCATCGTGGGCCGCTCTCCAGGCTAGCCTGGGCCGTTTCGCGCATCCGCTTCCTAAGCCTGCAGTGACAAAAGAATTCCTGCCGCCTGAGTAGCTACTCCACATTTTGTGACCGAGGTCTATCTTCCCTCGCGAAGCCGAGAGGCCAGGCGATCGGGCAGGCCTGCGCGCAGGATGCGCTGCTGAGCCGTCACAACATCGTAGGGTACGCGACAAAATGTGACGGTCATCTTCTCGCTGTCGAAGACGGCACACGCGGCGCGCCAGTCATGATCGCGGGGCTG
The DNA here is from genome assembly GCA_963849505.1 of uncultured Acidobacteriaceae bacterium. Lineage (GTDB taxonomy): Bacteria > Acidobacteriota > Terriglobia > Terriglobales > Acidobacteriaceae > JANXZS01. Next base: position 1,083,813 of record CAWKHY010000009.1, read on the forward strand.
TCCCACGGCGCCGGGGTTCAGCAAATATCGCAGGTTATTTCGCAGCGGCAGTTCGTATTCCTCGGCCTCGTTGTGACGATGGTAGCGCGGCGTAAGCTTGAACCACTCTTCCTCGTTGGCAGCGAAGCCGCCCTGCAGATGCGTATGACCGAAGAAGGTAATGCGGGTCAAGGATTGCTGCAACGGCTGCCAGGCGTCGCGCAGAGTTGTTACGTACTGGTCTTCGTCAAGCACGGAGCCGTGGACGCAATTCACTTCCGTTCCTTCGCTTAGCACCGGGCCTTCCGGCAACTCACTGAGCCACTTGATGTGCTCGTCGGTCAGCGTTATGCGCGTCCAGCGTGCAGCGAAGGCAGCTATCGGATTGAAGTCGAGGAGCGACTCCAGGCCGCAACAGGCGCGGTCATGATTTCCACGAACGCTGACCTGGCCGAGATCCTTCACGCGGTCGATCACTTCATTTGGATTTGCGCCGTAGCCGACAATGTCGCCAAGATTCCATACGGTATCGTGAGCGGGCGCAGCTTCGAGCACGGCTTCGAGAGCATCGAGGTTGGCGTGAATGTCGGAGAGAATGAGCGCTCGCATGACGATTGTTCGTAAGAACCCTTCCACAATCTATAGACAAACGGCGCGCTTGCCAAATTCTGGATGGGTGGCTGCTTTTGATTGTGGGGGATCGCTCTAAGATTTCTGACGCACCTGATGGCCTGGGCCGCAATCCACCATCTGTCCGACCATCTCTTGTTGCGCGGCGGCGAGCGTCGCGAGGTGGCGGGACTTGTCTGTCCGCAGTGTAGGCACCGCACCCAACAGGCTCTGCGTATAAGGATGAGCAGGTTGCGCAAAAATCTGGGCTCGCGAGCCTGCTTCCAGAAGATAGCCACCTCGCATTACGAGTACGCGATCGGCGATGCTTTCAACCACTGCGAGGTCGTGTGAAATGAAGATCATGGAGAGACCGTAGCGCGAGCGCAACTGCCGCAGCAGGTCAAGAATCTGGGCCTGCACGGTGACGTCCAGTGCGGTAGTTGGTTCATCGGCAATCAGCAGGCGAGGATGGCCGATGATGGCCATGGCAATGAGGATGCGCTGCCGCTGGCCTCCTGAGAATTGATGCGGGTAGTTGCGGTAGCGAGCAGATGGCTCTGCAATCGCAACTGCTTCCATCGCCTCGAGAACACGCAGGCGGACATCGCGTTCGGCGAGCTCAGGATGGTGCGTGCGAAGTGCCTCTGCGATCTGTTCGCCAACCGGCATGACCGGATTCAGAGCGGTCATCGGCTCCTGGAATATCATCGCGATACTCTGCCCTCGGTAGCGGCGCAGCTTCTCTGTGGGCATGCCAAGTAGTTCTTCTCCGGCAAAGCGGATTGATCCTTCAACGCGTGCAGCCTTGTCGAGCAGGCCGAGAATTGCCAGCGCAGTGACAGATTTTCCGGAGCCGGATTCACCGACCAGCCCCAGCACGTGATCCTGTTCGAGGGTAAAGCTCAGGTCGTGAACGACGCAGCTTTCGCTTGTTTCCGTGCGAAACCAGATCGACAGATTGCGAACTTCCAGAATGGCGGCCACGAAGACGATCGTATCTGATTAGAAAAGCGAGTGTAAGGCTTTCGGAATCCGGACCGCTCAAAGTTACTTTTCCAGAAGCGCGCGTGCGGCCCACGTTACGGGCGCTTGACCATGGAAGTCTCCGGTATTCCGTGGCCGGGCCATGTAATAGTCGTAGCTGTTTTCCTTGTTCGTGCCGACGCAGACATTGGTGACGTTGGAGTTCTGATCGACGTAGCCGGTCAGTGCAATCCATGCCTTCCGTGCTACGGGCCCGAAGGTCGCTTCGTCCAACCAGCCGTGCTTCACGCCCTCAATCATCGCGAAGGTGAACATGCCGGTGCTCGAGCTTTCGGTCCAGGATTCGGGATGGTCGATGAGCTGACGCCACATTCCATCCGCGCCCTGATCTTTCATCAACTCCGCCATCATCTTGCGATATCCGGCAAGGATCGCGGGCCGATTGGGATTGTCCGCGGGCAGAGAAATGAGCAACTCCGTCATGCCGGCCGCAACCCATCCGTTACCGCGTCCCCAGAAGAAAGGCACATCCGGCGCATGAAAGAAGAGGCCATTCGGCTGTTGGAGCTTCACTAAGTAGGCGGCCATTTCGAGTGCTGCGCGATCGAGATATTTGCGATCGCCAGTTGCGCGATACGCCTGCACCTGAAGGAGTGTGATCATGTACATATCATCTATCCAGTAGCGGGTCTCTGCGGTCAGGCCGTCGGGCTGAGGCTTGCTCCACTGTCGGTCCGCATAGCGAAGGCCCATGGTTCTGAAGTCCGCGTTTTTGCTTTCGATGTAGATCTGCAGTGGCACAGCGCCGAAAATTTCGAAGTCAACGTGTTCCTTGTCCGGGATCAAGTCATGGCCCTCCGGCGTAAGCAAGGGCTGAAAGCGTGCCTGCAGTTTGGCTCGCAGCGACGCGTCACCAGTAACATCCGCATAGGCCAATGAGCCGTACCAAATGCAGACTTCGGGATAGTTAACAAATGTTCCCTGGCGAGGGCTATCGAGAAAATGCTGAGCCACGCGATCCCCAACAGTCTTTGGATCGGCGCCAGCTGGCCAGTTGGTGAAGTACTTGTCCTGCGCGAACATCGAAGCAGTGCTCGCGCACAGTGCCAGAAAACACGCGATATGGGCGGCTCGATTCAAAGCAGCTCTCTTCATTCTCAACCCTTCATTCACAGCTCTTCGCTTTAGTGGCAACTGCTGTTGTTGGCGCCCGGAATCGCAAAGAACGAAATGCTTACTGGCGCGAGAGTTACCTTGCCTGCAGGCATCTTTACCCCCGCAATCGTTGGCAGATCGCCATCTGGCGAAAGCTTCAGTTCAGTTCCATTCAAGAGGACAGAGGTGTCCATCAGATTGTTCGCTGTCAGTGTGAAACGGCTTGAGGCTGTCGGAAGAGTGAGTTCTCTCGACGCAGTCTTATCAGCATTGATGGCAAGCAATGCAACTCCGCCGGGATGATCTCGCAGGCATTGCGCGTAGACGTAGAGACCAGGAGTTGCGACCGCGCCGGCATCGAGCACGGTGGTTCCCATCAACCTGCGCCACAATACGGCCGACCAATAATTGGGGCGGGGATTGAGAGTGGATTCGTCGATGAGCGCATAGTCGCTGGCGGCTAGCGTATTGTGCATCACGACCTGCACGCCACGTTTCGCCAGGCTGCCGAGTTGGTTCAGATAACGGAAGCTGTCGATGAAGTCCGCGGCCCAGGCATTGCCACCACACGCTGCCTCACCCGTCTCAGTGAGCCACATGGGTTTGCCGGGTTCAAATTGATCGCGCACGCGGGCATAGAATGCCTCGTCGCGATCTGTTCGCGAGAGCCAGTCGTCCGTGAGGGCTGCTTCCGGAGTGGTCTGCCCGGCTTTTCCCATTTGCATACAGCGCGTGGAAACGGCACCGTAGAAGTGGTATGAGAAATCGTCCACACCAGGGCCGCCTGCCTTGAGCATGTCTTCGGACTTGATCAAGAAGGCCGGCAGTCCCCCGAGGGCTCCTGATTCACCCACCGAGCCCGGGCCAAGCACTTTCATGTCGGGTACGGCTTGCGATACGAAGGCGTGAAAGGCGTGAAAGTCGCGCCCGTAAGCTGCCGCGTCGTAGCCTTTTGGTGCGCCACCCATGCTCGCGAACGAAGGCTCGTTGAACATCTCCGCTGCGGCAATACTGCCTCCAACGCTCTTTGTGTACGCTAGAAGCTTCTTTGCCTCAATGGGTGTCCACACACCATCGGCGTCGCGCACGCCCGGGCTGATTGCGAACGACGTAACGATCTTCGCATCCACCGCGTGAGAAAAATCCACGACGCCGTGCCATTGCTGTCGAGTTAAGACTCCGCCGAAACCCGGAGGAGGAGTCTTGGGGGCGGGGCCATCCGAGTCGTGGAAATAAGTCGAGTTGGCCCATGTGCCGCTTACTCGCACGTATGCGGGGCCAAGGCCGGCAGCAAGCTTGCGCAGTTTCGGATTCGAGAGATCGATCGGCGCGCGATAGCGATAGAGTGACGGATCCATGCCTGAAGGAGTCGAAAGCTTTGTATCCGGAGCGGTCGCAGGTGCGGCATCGCTGTGCTTGTACGGAGCCCAGAAGCGGCCCCCCGTAACCTCCACCATCTCGATGTTGTAGGACTGAAAGCGCTCATCGATGGTGCCTAGGCGTGGCATCTTTGCAGGCGTCAGAGCAACGGCGTTTTGGCCAAGAGCTGCTGCAGGAGACATCGCGATGGAACCTGCAATCAAGGCTGCTGCAAAGGGGAGATTAAAGCTGGTGCGTCTAAACATATGTAGCCTCGTAGGAAGTCATGGAACTTTGGCACGGATTGGCGTGCGCAACAGGTGACATCGGTGAGCACGTCTTTAGCGTTGAATGCGCGCTGATCCGCCGCTCGCGAAGGCCCTCACTTGTTCAAGCGTAGCCATGGTGGTGTCGCCCGGAAATGTCGTCATCAGTGCGCCGTGAGCCCATCCGAGCTTGATTGCTTCTTCCGGCGACTCGCCGTTCAGCAATCCGAAGATAAACCCAGATGCAAAACCGTCTCCGCCGCCGACGCGATCGTAGATGCTCAATTCACTGGTGGGAGCGAAGACAGGCGTGCCATTGACCCAGGCGACTGCGCTCCAGCTATGGTGGTTTGTAGAGTGAACATCGCGGAGCGTGGTGGCAACGATCTTGACGTTGGAATAGCGCTCCACGACGCGCTCGATCATCGATAGAAATGCAGCAGGATCCAGCTTGGATTGAGAAGCGGCTTGCGGGCCGGCGAATCCAAGGCCCTTCTGCAGGTCCTCCTCGTTGCCGACAAGCACATCGACGTTCTCGACAATTGCGCCGAGCACCTCGCGTGCGCGGGCCGGGCCACCCGACGTCTTCCACAATTTCTCTCGGTAGTTGAGATCGAAGGAGCAAATAGCTCCGGCACGATGGGCAGCGCGCATCGCCTCAATCACCAGCTCCGACGTCGTCTCAGAGAGCGAAGCAAAAATGCCGCCACTGTGGAACCACCTGACACCTTCGCCGAAGATCGCTGGCCAATCAAAGTCTCCAGGCTTGAGCAGAGCTGCGGCCTCGTTGCTGCGGTTGTAGAAAACAACTGGCGGTCGCACGCCGAAGCCACGATCGCTATATACCGTTGCCATGTTGGGGCCGCGCGTGCCATCGTGCTCGAAACATCGATACAAGGGGCGCACGCCCATTCCGCGCACGCGCTCCGCTATCAGATCTCCGATCGGATAGTCCACCATCGCAGTAGCAACGCCAGTGCGCAGGCCGAAACAGTCCGAGAGGTTGGCTGCAACATTGAACTCGCCTCCACTCACGTGGATGGAGAAGCTTGTGGCTTTGCGAAAAGGGATAATTCCCGGATCAATACGATGGACGAGAGCCCCCAGGGATAGAAGGTCCAGCGCGCCCTTTTCGGGGATTTGGAAGCCGAGATTCATTTGCGTTCTTCTCCTTGTGCGAGTGCCATTACAACTTGTATGCGCGCTGAGCAAGACCATAGGTGAGATCCCTGGCCAACTCGCGAGCTTCATCTTCGTTGATCCGATGTTCGACGACTAAGCGCGCCAGAAAGGCGCAGTCAACGCGCCGGGCCACGTCATGCCTGCCCGGGATGGAGAGCAAGGCGCGAGTGTCATCGTTGAAGCCAACCGTATTGTAGAAGCCAGCCGTCTCCGTTGCGTACTCACGAAAACGCATCATGCCCTCGGGGCTGTCGTGGAACCACCATGCGGGTCCCAGCCTGAGGCAGGGATAGTGCCCGGCCAGTGGCGCGAGTTCGCGACTGTAAGTTGATTCGTCCAGCGTAAACAAAATGATTGTGAGTCCAGCCTCATTGCCGAAGCGATTCAGAAGTGGACGAAGATGGTGAACGTAGTCAGTTGGCGTTGGTATGTCTGCTCCCACATCGCGGCCGAACTGCTCATACAAGCGAGAGTTGTGGTTGCGATAGCTGCCCGGATGGATCTGCATTACGAGTCCGTCGTCGAGACTCATAGCGGCCATCTCGGTAAGCATCTGTGCACGGAAGAGTTCGCGCTCCTGTCGTGAGGCGCTTTGAGTAAGCACCTTGCGGAATAACGCTGTCGCATCCACGAAGTCGAGATCGGCTGTAGCGGGGGTGGGATGTCCATGGTCGGTGGCCGTGCATCCCAGCGCCTTGAACCGCTCGCGGGAGTGACGCAGTGCGGCGAGATAGCCGGGCCACGTGCTTGTATCCTTAGCGGTCTGAACTCCAAGCTGAATCACGTTCTCGACGAAACCTGCGAAGTCGGGATCGACCACTGGATCTGGACGAAACGTGGGGATGATGCGCGTCTTCAGATTCAGTGCCTGGATCGTCTTATGATGTTCGAGCGAATCGAGTGGCGAGTCAGTTGTAGCAAGCACCTCAATATGAAATTGCTCCAGCAAGGCACGCGGCCGGAATTCGGGGGAACGCAGCTTCTCTGCAATTGTGTCGTACTGCGCGTCCGCATTTTCGGGGCAAAGATGAGCCTCCAGGCCGAAAAGTTTCGCGAAGGCATAGTCCAGCCACATGCGCGTCGGCGTGCCGCGGAACAGGTAGTAGTTCCGAGCGAAGAGCCTCCAGACTTCCCGTGGGTCTGCGGTAGAGTTTGGCCCCACTCCAAGTTCCGTCAGCGGTATGCCCTGGCTGTACAACATGCGGTAGATGTAGTGGTCGGGCACGATGAACAATCGCGCAGGGTCGGGGAAGGGCTCGTCAGTGGCGAACCATGCAGGATTTGTGTGGCCGTGAGGGCTGAGGATTGGAAGGCCCTTAACCTCAGAATAGAGTCTGCGGGCAACTGCGCGCGTTTCAACTTCGGCAGGAAAAAGCCGGTCATCGTTAAGAATTGTCATCGTGTCCCGTCTCAACACTGTACCGTCCGCGCTTATGCGTAAGCTGCGGGACGAGTGCCTGGAATATCACCATTGCTACGACGTAACTGCATCCGCACAGCAGGAACAGAGTGGAGTAGCTGTGGGTGCGATCCAACAAGTACCCGGCAAACTTCGCAAATGCGGCACCACCGAGAGCTCCGGCCGTGCCTCCGATTCCGACCACAGTCGCTACTGATCCGGGGCGGAACAAATCAGAAGGTGTGGAGAAGATATTGCAGGACCAGCCCTGGTGCGCGGCTGCGGCGAGCGTGATTACTGCAACCGAAAGCCAGAAGCTCGAGACCTGTGCGGCAAGAACGACAGGAATCGCGCAGACGGCGCAGACCAGCATCGCGGCCTTGCGGCTGAAGTTAACGGAATGCCCGCGTCTCATCCACATGCCTGAGAGCCAGCCGCCAAAGATCGAGCCGAAGCTCGCACCGAAGTAGATGACGACCAACGGAATCTTCATCTGGCTGAGCGACATGTGAAAGTGGCTGGCAAGAAACTTTGGGCCCCAGAAGAGGTAGAACCACCAAGCGGGATCGGTCAGCCCCTTGCCAATGGCGAAGGCCAGGGTGCCGCGGTCTCCCAGCAAAGATAAGAAGGACCTGCTCTCAGTGAGTTCGCCCGGCGAAACATTACTTTGAGTTAACTGCAAAGCAGCGGGCCGCAGCCGGTTGTAGGGGAAGGCCATCCACATCAGCAGCCACAACATGCTCAGGCTGGCGGTAAAAACAAAACCGTAGCGCCATCCCCAGCGCGCCGCGATAAATGGAATCGCCAACGGAGCCAGCAGCGCGGCGAAGTTTGACCCGGAATTAAAAATGCCGGTGGCCAGAGCGCGCTCTTCTTTCGGAAACCACTCTGCGATTCCCTTCAAGGCAGCGGGGAAGTTGCCCGACTCTCCAACGCCCAGAAAAAACCGGGCTACGCCGAATCCAAAAGCACTGCTTACAAATGCATGAGCGGCGGAGGAAAGGCTCCATATGCCGACAAAAAGCGCATATCCTTTGCGCGTGCCGAATCGATCTACGATGCGCCCGGAGAGCAGGTATGCCAATCCGTACGCCAACATGAACCAGAACACGATGTTGCCGTATGTCGATTCACTCCAGTGCAGATCCTGCTCGATCACGGGAGCGAGAATGCCGAGCACCTGGCGGTCAAGATAGTTGGTAGTAGTAGCCAGAAAGAGCAGCCCGCATAGCACCCACCGCATGCGACCCGAAGTATCCGGCGGCCGAGTTATGGATCTGACGTCAACTGCATCTGCGTGATTCAAATCCATTTCATGACTCCGTAACGGCCGGCGCAATGCTTTTTCGGTAACTGAAAAGAGCGCTCTTCAAAATTCTCGCCAATCTGTGGGTGCGGCGTGTATGCTCTACTCAAGCGGTTGAATAGTTTGACACTTCGGTATTCTTCGCCTCTCTCAAGAGTGTTGTCAAGTGTTTGTTTGCCCGGAAGACGGCGTTGAAATCGCGGAATTCAACCTGCGTTTGAAAGGCTCAGGGAGGACCCTTGAAGATTACAGCGCGAAAACCCGCGGGACCTCTGAGCCAGAAAGCTCTTGCTGCATATCTCAATCTGTCCCCAAGCACCGTTTCGCTTGTCCTGAATGATAAGCCTCTCGCTGCCTCCATACCTGAGCAGACGAAGCGACGAGTGCTCGAAGCAGCCAAGAAGTTCGACTATCGCCCTGATCTGTACGCGAAGTATCTCTTCTCAAAAAAGAGCTTCGCTGTGGCTGTGCTTCTGCCGGAGATTGGCGAAGGCTTTTCCGCAGCCATTCTTGGGGGGATCGACGACGCCCTGGTGAAGAAGAAGTATGCGTTCTTCATAGCCAACCATCACTCCGACAAGAACCTGATACGGGAGTATCCGCGTCAATTGATGCAACGCGCCGTCGAAGGTTTCATTCTCATCAATACGCCAATAACCGAGCCTCTGAGCCGCCCGGCTGTCTCAATAGGAAATCAGCCGTCAGTTGGCGAAATGACGAGGATCATTCTCGACAATTATCGAGGAGGCTGGATTGCTGCCGAGCATTTGATCGAGTCAGGTCACACGCAGATTGCGGTGATCAAGGGCCACGCATGGCGCCCGGCAAGCGAGGAACGCTTTCGGGGAATCTCCGCGGCGGCCGAGGCTCATGGCATCAAGATCGACAGGCGCATGGTCTTGCAACTCGTGTCCCAGGAAAGAGTCCACTCGCCATCCACGCCTGAAGAGGGCTACCTCATCACGAAGCGACTCCTTGCAAAGAAGCTGCAGTTCACCGCCATCATCGCCTTCAACGACTACACCGCACTGGGTGCGATCCGAGCATGTCACGACGCCGGCCTGCGTGTCCCGCAGGATATTTCTGTGATCGGCTTTGACGATATCCAGGCAGCCGCGTACCAGATACCTGGCCTCACGACGCTGAGACAGCCATTGCGACGCATGGGAGAACTGGCGGGAACGCACTTGCTGAAGCTGCTTTCAGCGGAGAATCCCTCGCCGCAGGATATCGTCGTCGAGCCTGAGCTGATCGTCAGGGAATCAACTCGCATCCTGCTTGCGGGCGAAGTCGCGTCATAATCGCGCGTCCCGCGTAGCGAACAGCACAACGCGCGAATGACGCCCAAATCCCTTAGGGCGGCTGCGCCTCCGCGATCACGAAGCGGATATGAAATGGCTAGCGATCTGGTAGATCAGGCTTTAGCTATACAGGTGCGGTTAAATATGGCAAATTAGCTTTCTACCTTTTCCGCAGCAACAGTAGCAAAGCACTTCCGGCCCTCGATTCTCGCACTTCACACAGGAGATCGCGAATGAGCCAATCGTCTACCAGACATCATCGATACGCCGAAGAGCACGCATTACCATTTGCAACGATCTTTGAAGAGTTGCTTGCGATTCGCGGCGACGACTCGGCGTTGCCGGGGGAAAAGACGCTCACGGCACTGATTGATGAGTTATTGCCCGGTCCCGGCACGGCGCATGACAGGCTATGGAAACAGATTGCGAAGTCAGAACATGAGTACGGGGTGCTGGAACAGAAGAAGAGAGGCAAGGATTATCGGCAGAGCGAAGACGCTGCATGCGCTGAAGCTGACCGGCCACTGCTGGAGATTCTGCATCGAGTTTCGCGAACAGCTCTATGCCTTTCTGGCGGGGGAATCCGGAGTGCAAGTTTCTCACTTGGGGTCCTGCAGGCGCTGGCACAATTCAATCCGGGCAGCGGCGGCCCTTGCCAGAATGGGGCTACCTGTTCTGCTCTGGAGGAGTTCGATTATCTATCTACCGTCTCAGGTGGCGGCTATATCGGCAGTTGGCTGATGGCATGGACCGCCCGCCTGGCAAAGAGCGAGAAGCTTTCGCCCAAGGCTGCGTTTCAGAGCGTCTCGAACGAGTTGGCGGGCTGCGCCGAACACACCTCGGGCGACCCCGCGCCGCGAGCCCTCAGACATCTGCGTGAGTACACCAGCTTTCTAGCGCCGAAGCTCGGACTGACCCTTGATACCTGGACGCTCGCGGCACTTGTGCTGCGGAACATGGTAGTGAACTGGGCCATGATCCTGCCTCTGATTTTGGCGCTTATGGCTGGACTGCAGACTCTGCACTTTGGCTTGTTTGGGCTCTCGACGACAATTGCGCATTACGAAAGCCCGCTATGGTGGTGGGCAATCGGATCGCTCGTTGTTTTTTCTGGAATCATGGCTGGCTATCGCATGCCCTCCACCAACCTGGAGGACAAGGTGAAGCACCAGCTTGGCCTCGGGTTTGTGTTTTGCGTCTTCATCCTGCCTTTGATCCTGGCTAGCATCGTGCTCATTGAGCTATGGCTGGATTCCGGAGTCGGCTGGATTCTCAATAGAAATCACATCGTCTCCCGGATGGCGTTGGCAACGTTCCTGACATTCTTCAGCATTCCTGTAATTCGCGGTCTCTTTGCGAAAGAAGGTCGCCAGGTGGCGCGGCAGGAACACGGATTGTTCGCATATCTTGCCGCGGGTTTTGGGTCCGCGCTCATGACCAGTGTTCTGCTGTCGGTGTGTGTGTACGCGGTCGGTGCCAGAGCCTATAAATATCTCGATCCCTCGAATCCGAAACTGACGCAGAGCTCGAATGTTGACGCAAAAACTCTGCATGCCGTTTCCCCATTTGTTTATAGCGAAACAAAGAAGTATCCCGCAGAGCAATTAACACGGGACGAAACCACCGGAGAATTACAGCACGATCGAAGCAGCTTTGAGGCCGGTTGCGTAGTGCTCTTTGCCTTTCCAACGCTATGGGTGCTGCTGATCGCTGCGTCCGCACTCTTCTCCGGCTTTCTCGGGATATTCGAAGAAGACGTGGATCGAGAGTGGTGGGCGCGTGCCGGTGGACTGATGCTGTGCGTGCTGGGTGCTTTTGTGGCGGCGGAAGCGGTGGTTGTTATCGCGCCATCCATGATGGATTTCGTGCACAAGTCTAAGGTGGCAGCCCTTGCCGGGCTGGTAGCAGGATTGACTGGGGCGCTGGGCGGCGCAAGCACGGCTGGAGGCCTGGGAGCAGCGTCACTGAAAAAAGGTGACGTCAGCAAGATAGGACAAGTTCTCAACAAATTTGACTTGTTGGTGCCGGCGCTGTGCTCGCTGGCGCTGCTCGTCCTCGGACTGCTGGTGGCGGTTCTTGAACTGCGGATGGCGTCTTCGATGAACGGCACTGAGTCGACCCGCGTCCACCTGGAAATATTTCTGGTGGCAGCAATCGTCGGCGTGCTGATCAATTGGGCAATCAACATCAATATTTTTTCTCTACATGGCATGTACCGCATGCGCCTGATGCGCGCGTTCCTGGGCGCATCGAACACGCAGAGAGTGCCGAACCCGTTCACTGGGTTTGACGACAAGGACAATGTCTATGAGAAAGATATGTTTGCGGGGCGAGGTCTCCCTCTGCACCTGGTGAACGCCACTGTGAACCTGGTGGGTACCAAAAAGCTGGCGTGGCGCCAGCGGAAGGCAGAGGGCTTTACCTTCAGTCCACTGCATTGCGGCGGTTGGCGGCTCGGCTATGTAAAAACTGAAAAGTATGGGCGGCATGGAGGCGTGTCGCTCGGCACCGCTATGGCAATCAGCGGCGCAGCTTTCAATCCAAACATGGGGTATCATTCATCGCCCCTGGTCACACTACTGATGACGCTCTTCAATGTGCGACTTGGATGGTGGTTGCCGAATCCGAAGTATCGGCGCTCGCCATTGCAGGCGTGGATATGCGAAAAGCTGCGTATGCCGATGAGTGGATTTCTTGAGAAGAAGGCGCCACGCCTGGCGCTGGGGCCCTTGCTGCGAGAAGCGTTGGGAGGCACGGACGATCTCTCCGCCTATATCGAGTTGACTGACGGTGGGCACTTCGAGAATCTCGGCATATACGAGATGGTGATGCGACGAGCCAAATTGATCGTCGTAGTTGACGCCGGAGCAGACGCGAAGTGCCAATTGGAAGACCTGGGCAACGCGCTCAGGAAGATCGAGATCGATCTTGGCATTCCGATTGTCTTTCCAGACGGCCTATGCATGAAGGCCGGGGCACACAAAGATAATCTCTATTGCGCACTGGCCGACATTCGCTATGAGTATGTTGACCGGGTAAGCTGCGCTCGCTCGGGAAAGCTGCTCTACATCAAGGCGGGCATCACAGGCGCCGAACCTCCCGATGTGACGCAGTATGCGCGAACGCATCCAACTTTCCCTCATGAGGCGACCGCGAACCAGTTCTTCAATGAGGCGCAATTCGAGAGCTATCGACATCTGGGTCACCACGCAGTGACGACCATACTGAAGCAAGGCCTGAGGAAAGAGATGCTGGATGACGTACCCGCGGGCGACGTCGGAATGCAGAGCCTGCAGGCACTATTTAATGCGGCGCAGGCATACACTGAGGTCAGCCGGCCTGCCGATGCATAGTGGGCGGTGCGGAAATATGATGCTCGCCTTTTCCCGGTGCTAACGGTGGCTGAGAAAACTACATGTCGTAACCAAGCCTCCGGAGATCCTCGATTGTTGCACGGTTGATGTCTCTTCGTTTGGAATCGAAGATCCATCCCCACTTATTAAAGTAGGTGATCGCTGACCTGAGATGAAGCAGAAGTACTCGATAATTTTTGTACGATTCCATCTTGTGCTCATGCGTGACCGTCACCTGGGGCCAGTACACTAGCCCAGATCTCGTTGCCATTCTCCGACAGAGGTCAACGTCTTCCATGTACAAGAAGAAACGTTCGTCGAATCCGTTCACGGCATCCAGCACGGAACGTCTTGCAAACATGAAACACCCCGAAAGGAAGGGAACAGAGACCGGAGTCTTGTAGTCAAAATTCTGAAGGTTAAACGTCGCGATGCGTTTTCTAGCCAGCTTCTTTACGAATGCGGGGGCGAATCTTCGAAGCAGCAGATCAAATGGGGCGGGTAGAAGCTTGCAGAGCAATTGAATTGACCCGTCCGGATAAACTACTCGCGGCATCAGAAGACCCACGTCAGGACGTGTGTTCATGACTGCAGCCAGCTCCGTGAGGCTTCGATTTCCCAGCATAATATCCGGATTCAGAATGACGTGGTATTCAGCTCCCACGTCAGCAAGATTCAACAACGCCAGATTGTGGGCAGCACCATATCCCAGGTTGCGGCCAGGGCGCAGGCATAATGCGCCCAGAGATAATGCGTGGTCAAGCGCCTCCGCCGAACCTCCGTTATCGATAACAGCCCATCGCGCGATCGCCGGGTCGGTCGAAAGTCGCTCAAACAGATTGCGCGTTTCATCGAGCCGGTGGCCATACAGGACGACGCTGGCGGTGACACTGGTAGACAACCTTCCCCCTTTTAGCGGCAAATACTCTTGGTCACCGATGGCATTGCTGTCCTCGGAAACACTGCACAACCTATACTTAAGATTAACAAACCGAGATAGACACGCGAGGTTGATATCCAGGAGCAAGATTTAGTCGAATCGCAAATCAACCAATAAATGCGACAGAATCGATCAGCAGACAAATGATTTTTAAGGAGACCGCAAGCCCCGTGGAGAGCCCCAGAGACGATGAACTCAGCGTCAGCGTCTGTATGGCTACACATAACGGCGCCCAATTTTTGGGCGAGCAGCTTGCGACCATACTTCCTCAATTGGCCGCCGGCGACGAACTCGTCGTGGTGGACGACCTTTCGAGCGATGGAACAATGGATATTCTGAGACGGACCGCCGCCGATACTACGGGCCCGAGTGTCCGTGTCTACCAGAATCAAATTAATCTGGGTGCAATTCGAAGCTTCGAGCGTGCCTTGGGCTTGGCCACCAAGAATATCGTCTTGCTCTGTGACCAGGACGACCGCTGGATGCCTAGAAAGGTTAATCGCATCCGCAGAGCTTTTGCCGAGGACCAGACCGCAACACTGGTCTTGAGTGATGCTCAGCTGATTGACGAGGCTGGCCAGGTATTCACGCAATCCCGGGCAGAAACGAAGCCTTTTCGCTTTGGGCTGCTTTCGAACCTGGCGCGAAACTCATTTCTGGGTTGTGCAATGGCGTTTGAGAGATCGTCCCTATCCTACTGTCTTCCCATTCCAGCAAGAATCCCGATGCACGACCAATGGATTGGAATGTTACACACGATTTTCGGTAAGGTTGTTTATGTTGCGGAACCGCTCATCCAGTACCGAAGACATTCCGCGAATGCCACGGCGGATCAACACGCACCGGCTGCACAAATGCTCAAATGGCGTTCGAACCTGCTGTGGAATCTGGCTCACCGTTGGTGGCAGACTTGTCGGAACGGGGCACCTTAGCCCGGTGTTATGCCGTCAAAGGACACGAGTCTTCTCGTTTACTGATCTGGGATGTGAAGACAGTGTACGAACGAGGTTAGCGCGGCCCCTTGTGAAAGCCATGAATCGCGACGTACCCATGTGCCACCAGATAACAGGCACTTGACGCCACCGAGAAGAAGACCGCGTTTTGTGTTGTGCGTACACCCACCAGGGAGACGAATGTGATCTGGACGACAAGCAGCAGGACAATTTCAAGTATGGTACCGCTCCAAAAAAGCCATCTCCTCGCGCGGTTCATGATCCAAATCAGGCCGGAAAGATAGTTAACGCACGCAGCCAGAACTACCCATCCGACGACGCCGCCCAAGCCAGCATATTTTGAGCCCAACAGCCACAGGAAGGGTGCGGGAAAAAGAAAAGCGACGAGAACAATCGGAGTGCAAACGATCGCCGCGAGCGCAAAGAATCCCAGATACGTGGATAGAAGCCGAGTGCGGTTCAACCGAGCAATATACGGCTCAACAATCACAATGTTGAAGGTCATGAGAACAGCGAACAGTTGTCCAATCCGGCTGAGAGCGGCGACTTGAGCAATATTCGCTGTGTGGCCAAAGATGCTGATCAGGAATAGCGAGATCTGAGCCTGGAAGGCGGAGAACACTATCGCCGGGACGGACGGCAACATATACTGAATCATCTCTCGATTCGTGGCTGGATCGGCTTTCTCCGGCAAGTCGATGTACTCGTGGCTTTCCTTGCCGAGGAGATGTCCGTTTGCCGTCACGTTCAAGGCGTTCAGCGCCGCTGCCGTCCAGGCATTGAGCCCCCCCAAAACGCGAAGGCCCACGTATCCGCATACTCGGGCCAAACCCGAAAGTGTTTGCGGTAAGTAGTATTCGCGTAGTCGGCCAAACAAAAACAGTGGTGCCGAATTATACGAGACAGACCCACTGGAATAGAGCGTGATGAGGACAGAAGTCAACAGCAAAAGCTGCACCCCCCAGCCCCAGCTGTGCTTAGACATAATCGCCAGAAAGGCAATCGTAGCAAAGGGAACCAGGATCCAAAATGCCCAGTCCCTGAGATACTTGGCCGCGCGGACATATCGGCCAACGAGCGCACGGTCCTGACCCCGGTTGCCGACCAGAGGAATGATGGTGCTGGAGAAGCCGAGGTCCATCAGCGCGCCGATAGTTGCCTGGAAAGCAAGCGCAAGCCCGAATTGCGCATAGGCTTCCACCGTCAATTGACGGACGAGAAACAATGCGCTCAGAAGCTGGACACCTTGCAACGCTCCTTGTCCAAGGAAAAAGCCACCAACGATGCGTAGTGCCAAGCGTCCACGAACGAGACTTAGCCTTCGCGCGGGAGGTAGTTCCTGAATTGGCCGCAGTTCTGGGTCAAACTCCAACAGGTCCTGTGGATCCATCGGCATTTCTTGATGGTAATTGATTGGTCCAGAGTATTCTGCCTGCTCATACAGGAAGATGTTGCTCGTAGGCTCTATGGTCTAAAAGTATCCAGTTCTGGGGCAACAAGTCAGGATAGTAGCTATCGGGATGGAGGTGCCAATATCTTGGCGCAATAACAACTTTGGCCTGGTGTGGGTTAAGCCATGCTCCCCACCAGGAAAATGTACTATTGGCAATGATGTTATCGCGGCAACTCGTCATGAGTCGCAAATCTTCGTGTGCGGCACAGGAATCATTATGGTTTACAAAGACCACATCGATATCGCGTGGTAAGTGGCGCCGTGCAAAATCAATGTCGTCAGAGAACACAAAAAAAGTTGCACGGTCATATAGACCCTGAAAGTGACGAATGGCTTTGCTGTAGTAAGTGATCGGCAAAGCGATGTTACCTTCGGCTGCGAGGGTGTAGTCTCCGCGTCGAATGTGGAGGGAGATTGGGTGCTCTCTCTTCTGAATATCTTCCAACAGTTCCAGGTTTCTGCCAGTAGCTGGATTACGGAGAGTGAATTCCTTGCCCAACTCATCGGAAACTTCTTCCGCGAAGCGATGTGCTTGCCAGTAACCAACAAGATAGACGGTCCGGACTCCATCCTGAATCGGAAGTTGCTCCAGAAATGTGTGGCGGTGGTCAAACTCCTGAGCGACCTCGTTTATTCCAAATATGGTTTTTAGGCTTGTGGAAAGTGACGCTAGGCTTTTTCGTCTCCCAAGAACCAGGCGATCATACGCAGTCAGCTCGTGGAACGGGGCCTTGATCGAAAACTCAGAAAGTAAAAACGGTCTGGGATATCCGTGTGATGAAGCATCGCGCGGGTGATCTACCGCAACTTCCAGCTCAGCGTTATAACGAGTGGCGAAGTAACGACCGGCCGCATATTGAAACATTTGGTTCCCCAGCCCGCTGATCTGCCGTACAACAATCCGCACTTGAGCTCCAATCAGAGTCTGTCATCGATCGGCGTGGGAGAGACGGCAACCGCCGTAGAGTGTCGCACGATCTTCGTAAACTCGAACAGGCCGCAGGCAAATTCCATTTCACCTAGATGAGCCGGATCCTCATCTTCATAAAGGTTTCCGTCGTCGCCGATTAACGAGAATGAAACCAGCTCGAGCTCAGAAAAACAGTCCAGGATGGTGCGCGGCGCGAATACTCGATGTGCGTTGAATTCGACCCGCTCGCGACCGATTGGGACCGAGAAATACAGTCTTCCGTTGGGAGACAACACCCTTTGCAGGGAAGACATAAACTTGAAGCACGCGGTCGGATCGACCGCATCCCCATACCGTCCCAACCCAAAGTGTTCCGCCACGTGCAAGCTCGATAGAGATTCGATGCTGTCGCTCTTGACTTGACCCAGATTCGTCGCGTCGTCAGCCAGGAATGTCAGCCCTTTGATGTTAGTCTCCAAAGCCCGGATATCAATCACAGTCACTTGTCGAAACGTCAACAGGTGGGCAACAAATCCATCAATTCGTGACCCGATGTCGACATGATTCAGCGGAGCCCTGGAAAAAATCTTCCTCGCAGCCCACAGATCCTGGTGAAAATAGTGCCCGCCGACCAACCCTGCACTGGCGGTGGCGTCCGTTAGGATGGGAAATGCATCGCTCAGAGTAATGCGAAATCCAGAGGGAGGATCCATCTTCTGGTATTGCGACGCGTCCCTGAGAAATGCAGGGAGTCTTGTCAGACTTTTCACAAGTATCCACGGATTGAAACCGCTAAAGTACGACTGCCTGTTTAGGTATTTGCTCATAGAGATCCGCTTGATCTGTATGTGGACCCACTCACCGGCAGCAAACGGTTAGCCTGATAGCAAAACGGCGAGTTTATCCTTTGTATAATAAGCGCATTGGGTATGGATACCTATTCACAACCGGGGCAGATGATATCGGACGTGTTGTCATTCCCCATCGGCGTCATCATTCCAACGTATAACCGGTCCGCCGCCCTTGCCATCTGTCTCGAGCACCTGGAACGGCAGACCTGGAAGAACTTTGAAGTGATCGTGGTGGATGACGGATCGACGGATTCCACTCCGGAGATGCTAGCCGAGTTCCGACAACATACCTCTCTTCATCTACGCCTGATCCGCCAAAACAACAGCGGACCAGCGCGTGCCCGGAATGTCGCCATCGACCTGCTCCAGACCCCGCTCTGCCTGATGATCGGCGACGACATCTTTGCGTCGCCAGGACTGATACTTGCCCATTTAAGGCTCCATCAGCAAAGGCCGGAGATGCAGGTTGCAGCCTTGGGCCTGACACGCTGGAGTGAGTCTGGCCAGACTGTGACGAAGTTCATGCGGTGGCTCGACGATAGCGGAATGCAGTTCGCCTACAATGATTTGCTACGCGGAACTCATCCTGACTGGAAACACTTCTATACAAGCAACATTTCTTTGAAAACCGCGTTCTTGCGGGCGAATCCTTTCAATGAGTCTTTTACGAGGGCGGCCGTAGAGGACATCGAACTGGGGTATCGGCTCGAAGTACAACATCAGCTTGAGGTCGTCTTTCTGTCCGACGCACTCGCGCTCCATCTCCATCCCACTACCTTCCGGCAAGCGTGCAACAGGATGTTCAAATGTGGCTTGTCCGCTCAGCAGTTCAAGGCTTTGTGGCCGGATTCCATGCCCGAGGTTCAGAGTTCGCAGCTGCGCCAGTTCTTGCGAACAACACTGCTGAAAAATCCCTGGATGCTGGCCCCCATTACATGGATTGCGGAGATCCTTACGACCGCCTGGTGCCCAAACCCGCTCATGAAATTCGTCCTTCTGTCCCATTACACTTTGGGGTTTCGCCATTTCGAAACGTCGATGAAAGCTGGACTGGAAACAGCCCCATGAAACGGGCAGGACTTAGGCGAATTACTGGACGACGTAGCCGAGCAGACTCCCCGTGCCCTGACCTTCGCAGTCAGCCCGCTTGCTGACAAAGTGATCGTGATACGTCCTGCAGGTATAAAGCGGAACTAGATTGGCGCCGGCGACAGGCTGTGAATAAGCGAACCCGTTTGATCCCAATATCCGCTGTCCCTCGCAATCTTTGTCCAGGGAAACGAAGTAATCAGTCGAACCTCCCTTGCACCCAAAGAACTGAACGGCCGCGCCGTGCTGCGGGCTCTGGTAAAGGTGACCCAGCATATCTTCTTGTTCAAAATTGCCCTTAGGGTCGATCCAGCCAGTCGTTACCTGGTGAGTGGTTTTGTTTTTATAGCGGTTCAAGGCCAACATTGGCTTACCCGGAATCCAGACCAGCGATGCTATATCCCAACTCGAAACCCTGGCGGACTTCGCCGCCAAAGCAGGGCTGTCATTCCATCGCGGTCGAGGATTCGAAACCGCGATATACATTTGGATCGTCGGATATGAGCCGATGTTTAAATTTCCATAATCATCCCGCAAAAATCCGGGAATGAAATTGGACTCAAAACCAGTCGAGTTAGTGTCCGCATCCATGAGACGTTCCCAGGGGGTTGAGCCGCTTAGAAGCGAAGCACTTGGTATTCGATACAACTGGACACCGTAGGACTCATGTTCGGTAACTTGACCCGTGGTCGATGGCTGGCGGGAGGGCAGATTGAATGCGGCATACCAATAGTTGGTTTGCAGGTCATATGCGATATCTCCCCAACTGGCATCAGGGTTGTTCAGATCCAGACCATTCGTCGTCAGGGTTCCTATTTCAGTGAAGTGGACACCATCGACTGACATCGTTTGAACATGACGATTCCATGGTGCGGCGTTGCTGTCCTCATAGAACAACCAGATCCCTGCCTTGCCATCACTGTTGTAGGCCGCGGGTTGGGCGGCACCGTAACCGGATGTGGTCGTCGCGAGAATCACCGGCTGGGGCAGCTTGTTCCATGAGATGCCGTCATTGGAAAAGGCGACCCCGATACTGTTTACGTTGCCAACGATGGTTTGGGTGCCGACATAGTACATGGCGTATGTATATGTCTGCCCGTCCCCAACGGGATTTGTGAAGGTTCCGCGAATAACCTTTGGGTTACAAGTGTAGGCAGAGTCCCACGCACCAGGAGTCTCACCCAGTACTGTTACCGGGCCGAACTTTTGGTGGGTTACGACGTTGATTGATTCATAGAGAATGGCGTCCGTTTCTTGCGAACTCCGATTCGGATTCACTGCCCCACCACACCACCAGAACTTCTGCACGTCACCTTCCTGAATCGCGGAGGGTGAGTAATCATATTTCGAAGCCCGGCCAACAACCGCTCCTTCAGGAGTTCCCGAGGGGCTTCCGCAGCCCGTAGCTAGAAGCCATGCGCTCAACGCCAGAGTTGAAAATAGTGAGAATCCCTTACTGATTTTTCCAGACAAACGGCCTTGCCCCCACAGACTCGAGATATCTGTAAACTTTCATAACTCAAGCGTGAAAAAATTTCGAGAAGATTCAGTATGACACGACTGAACCGAGAGCCGCCCGCGTCGTTGACGTGCGCGGACAGCGGCAAATCCTAGTCGCTGAAAATTGTATGGAAGAATTAAGCTGAATTGACCGACCCATCCGTCAAACTGCGTCGGGCCGGGACAAGGAATTTTCCGAGGCGGCAGGAACGGCTCTCGCGGTCTGCTGCTCGGGTTCGCGCCGAGACAGCTCAAAGCAGAGAAGCACGTAAACAAAGTAGTTATATCTGGGTTGGATGAAAGGGGTCACCGATGTGAAAATCATGTAAAGGATGACCAGAAATCCGATTGGCTGATTGAGCCGCAGAATGCCTTTTCTCCAGCCGGCGAAGAGAGCAATCACGGTAGCCATCGAAGACATCGGGATCACGACTTCGGTATGAAAATCTTCAAAGCCAAGAATCTTCAGGTTTTGCAGGTATGTCAACGGCCTGACAAACTCACCGAGAAGCGTCATCAGCATCTTGGGTACGATCACAAGTGGAAATCCGAAATTCGCCTGAATTTGATTCAGGGTGTCGATTGTATTGCCGCCCTCCGCGTAGTGCAGGAAGAGGCTCATTGCAGGTCCCGCCAGTTTAATCAGCAGGGAATAAAGCACTGTGAGTCCGCCGATAACGGCAAGGATGGTGAGCCGAGGTTTCCTAGCCCATATGGAACCCTTCCGCGTCAGGAATAAATACAACAGAATGATCGCCGCTTCCTCCCACCGGGCAAGCATCGATGTTACAAGTACAACAGAAAGCAATATAAGAGATCGCTCTTTGGAATAGAGGTATCGGGCGAATAACAGAGCGGAAAGAATGACGAAGGTTTCCTTGTTTAACGTCGTAAGGCTGGCAAGTGTTTCCGCACTGAGGATCAAATACAGCGTAAGCAGATCCCTGCGAACTCCACGAACAAATCCGGCGTAATAGATCGCAAAGAAGAAGAGCACGAAATTAAGCACGAGGACAAAAAACTGGGTACGCGCTAACGACACTATTGCAAATGGGCCAAGTGTGTTACCGCTGAAGGTGACTAACTTCAAGACCCCATCCTCGGTGTTTTCCTGGATGAGTTTTGTAGCCTCCCAAAGCCGATCCGAGTCAGCGCCCACCCGAATTTCGGTCTCTCCATCGATCCAAGGCCGGACGAATGAAAAGAAGACCGCGAGGCACGTTGCCGTATAGATACAGAAGAATCCGACGATCGCCCAATAGCGAATCGGTCGCGGACGTACGAGCAACTCTTTCAATACAGGAGCTCGTCTCTTCAGTAGGAAGTGAAACATGCTGGTCTGGGGCGGGTGCGTTCGGCAGGCCCCAGAAAGAGGTTATCATGGGCAGTTGGACCAGTTTTTCTTGCTCCAACGTGTGCGTGAGAAGACTCTTAGCACTCTGTTCGAACCTAAGCGGAGGAAGCAATCTGAGCCCGAACCAGGGTGGGTTGCATCGGCTCCTTTTGTGGCGGCGATTCTCACTGGAGGTAATCTGCGGTTGAAAAGCTCAGACGAAAAGGAGCACAGAATCAACTCGGTACAGACACTCCAGCCCGTCGCTCCGCTCAGCTTAATGGCGATCATCGTCCTATACAAGGCACTTCCAGCAGATTCCGATAGCCTCCGGACCCTTATCGCCGCCAGATCCCTCATGCGGAATTCCAGCTCCCACTTGAAGATTCTCCTATATGACAACACGCCGGGCGGACAGCAACCCAGCGACTTGCCCGAGGGAGTGTCTTATGAGGCGGCATCAGAGAATCGAGGCTTGGCCTTTGCGTATAATCGCGCATTGAAAATAGCTGCCGCGGAAGGCTTCCAATGGTTGCTGACACTCGACCAGGACACCATTTTGCCAGTCAATTTTCTGGTGAGGCTGCGGGAGGTCGCCAGTCGCGTCGAATCGGACCTGACCGTGGCGGCGATCGTGCCGCAGATTACAGGAGAGGGGCGCGCGCTTTCACCAAACTTTTTTCTCTTCGATGTTTTTCCGAGATTTTTTGCAACTGGTTTTGTTGGCATTTCGAACCACGATACATATGCATTTAATTCCGCATCCACGGTGCGGGTGAACGCGCTCGAGGAAATCGGCGGTTACGATCCGCTGTTCTGGCTCGACAACAGCGACGCTTATATGTACCGCCAGCTTCATCGTCACGGCAGGCGTGTGTTCATCATGGGAGATGTTCAGGTAGATCATGAATTCTCCATGTTCGATATGAAAAACCGGGTCTCGATTTCCCGCTACAAAAACATCGTGCTTGCGGGTTGCGCCTTTTGGGATCTGGAGTTGGGAATGCTTGCGGGCGTATACCATACGGCCAGCTTGTTCTATCGAGTCTACAAACATTGGAAGCGAGGGGACGATCCGGAAATCCGTCGTGTTACAACCGATATGCTGAAGAAGAGACTCTTCCAATCGAGAAAGAGTCGCATTGACGATTGGCAACGACGCATGGGGCGCGCCTAAAGGAACCGTTCGGCACCATCCGTCAGCTAGGTCCGAGAGGTGTTCCCTCGGTCAAACTCGTCCTTAACTCGTCGAGTCGCCGCTTGTTCCCCGGATCCCTCCCAATTAGGGCAAGACCCGTCTGAAAAGATACCCATAAGATCGCGAGAAAGAGTCCGAGTGCGGTCGAAATCAAGACGATGATCGTTCTCTTGGGGGAGGCACGACGGTCTGGCGCAATTGCAATGTCCACAACCTGTACCGGAGCACCCTGTTTCGCCTCATCCAGCTTCGCCACTTCAAATTGCTTAGCCAGCAGCTCAAAAATTGTTTCGTAGTACTTAACATCGCGAAGTTTGCGGACATATTCCAAGCCAGCCTGGGGAACCTGTCCTTTGGACAGCAATAAGTCATCCTCTGAACTTGAGCCGGTCAATCGGCTGAGCTGGGTGCGCCACCCGGCTAGTTGCTGTTGCGCCCGCAAGAGGTCAGGATTCTCCTCAGAAGCGAATGATCGCATCGATTGGATCTCAACTTCCTTAGCAGCGATCTGAGCGCGAAGCCCGGCAGCTGATTCGACCAGGGCTCGAGCTTGGCTGTCCATTTGGATCATGCCCGTGGTCTGCTCGGTTTTCTTCAGCGCTTCCTCCGCGTTGCCCAGATTGTCCTTTGCCTGGATAAGCTGTTGTTCAAAGAAAAGGCGCCGCTGCCCTGCTTCGCCAATCGCCAGGTTACCGGAAAACTTCTTATATTCCTCTACATAACCGTTCGCTAACTCCGCTGCGCGATTGGGGTCGCGATTGGTGACCGAGATGCGGATCAAACCATCTTTAGCGCCGCTCACTATTTCGCAGTCGCTTTCAAAATCCTTTCGCGCATCCGATTGTCGCTTGACGTTATATTCCTTCTTGAGATCGAACCGCTGCACAATCGCGTCTTCTACGGTCCGGCTCTTGAGCATGGCGACGTACAGGTCATTCGAATTCTTCAGGCCGCCAAAGCCGCCGGACCCGGCAAGGGAAGCCATCGGGCCCATCGTGCTCAGTTGTGAAAGAAGGGATGATCCCGCGGACTGGCTTTGCGGCGGAAGGATGACGGTTGTCGCCATGAACCGGCTGGGAAGAAGCAGGGAAACAACCGCTGAGACAGCGGCGAACGCCATTGCTGTCAGAATGATTAACTTCTTTCGTTTAGCCAGAGCGATCAACAGATCCAGGAACGAAATTTCGATCTCTCCGGGAGGTCGAGGCGTTGTATCGTGCTGAGTACGAAGATCTGTTTCAACAGTTTGCATTGGTTGTCTTAGCTCAAGTGCGTCTCGATCTCTCTTGCTGAGAGCTCCCGATCGGGGCGAGCCACTCAGCGCTGGCACCTAACCTACCACACTAGGGTAGTCTACCCCCGGTGTTCTATCATTCGGTTCGAACTCCACACTGCTAGATGGTCGGACACATTCATGTTGAAATACAATCCACCGCTGGCCGAGTTCGCCGAAAAGGTATGAAGCATAAATGGGATGTTGGTGGGCCCACCAGGACTTGAACCTGGAACCAACGGATTATGAGTCCGCTGCTCTAACCAATTGAGCTATGGGCCCTTGGGGAAGGTCGACTTACCTATTGTAATCAAGGTGGCGCCAGCCAAGTCTCCTATGACCCTAGCGGACCATTTCGGCCCGTGCACGAGCAGTCTCAATAAGTGTTACACAGGGGTCCAATGGCCGTCTCAAAGCTTGCAGCGCAAACGCAGGCGGAAGCCCGATATGGCTCGGACCCTACCCGCGTTATCACTCTACTTCCCAAATCGGGAGAAAGAATTTCCACCCCGCAACCTCCCGCGCCACCACGCAAGTCCGGTGCCGACCAATCCCTTAGTAATGGAAGCGATAGCGAATCTCTCCATAAATCTGCCGGGGATCGTTGTAATGAAAGCCCCCGAACGTCTCGCTGTTGTCCAACAGGACGCGATGATTGGCGAGGTTCAGCCCAGTAATTGAAACACTGGTGCTTTCGCCGAATCTCTTGCCTAGCGTCATATCAAAAGACGTGTTCGCGGGAAGGTAGGCACCTGGATACTGCTCGTTCGGATCGCCGTTCGTAAATCCCGAGCCGTAGTAGAAATTGAATGAGCTGTAAGCTCTCCACGGAAGAGCGGCGGAGAATCCCACATCGAGCGTGTTCCGCTGATCATGGTCTACCGGCTGATATCCCGGCTCCACATCGCATTGTGGAGACGTCGTCGGATAGCAGATCAGACCGCCGGTGATCGCGCCGCGCTGCTGTGCAATCTGGTTCGAATACGCGAGATGCATCTGGCCGAAGTTCCATAGCCGCGGAGAACGCAGCGTGAGTTCCCACGCCTGCACCAGCGCTCCTTCGATCGTCACGGGAAAGTAAATGCTGGACTCGCCAACGTTGGAATGATCGAGAAAATTATCCACCGTCGTTTGGAAATGATCGGCGTCCAGCAGCCATCCCTTCAATGGAATCTGAACCCCAAACTGGTACTCCTCATCGTGCTCGCCCTTCAGCGGAACAAACGTTGTGTTCTGGCTGTTCGCATAATCAACCAGCGGACCTGAAGCGGTCAGTAGTGGCGGCGGCTGATAGAACTTTCCCCAGAATCCGCGAAACACCCAGTTCAGACGAGGTACCTGTACTGCTACGCCAATCCGCGGGCTGGTCGTGTTTTCGGTGATCTCACCAATAAAGTTTGACTGCCGCAATCCGCCAATCACTGTCAGCCATGGAGTTACCTTGAAGTTGTCCGAGACATACTCCTCAATCACGCCCCCGGACGCCCCCTCACTCATGGAGAAATTCTCATAGCTACCGTCATTGAAGATGGAGCCGTAGAGATAATTGTCATGCTGCCCAAATGCGTAGATGCCGCCCTGCAGCGTGTTGCGCGCCACCTGGCCTGTTATGGATGACTGCAACCCGGCATAATTCGATGTGCGGTCCGCCGTCGTCGCGACAGGATAATCGTTCGGATCGGATTCGTAATTTGCCTGGTTGTAATGGTAGAAGGGCGACACCTGCAGCAACGACGACGGGCTGAACGTATGCAGCCACGACGAAGATACAACCGCATCCTTCTCATGCTGGCCATCTCTCAGCGTCGTCCCGTCTGCGGGATCGTAGGGAATCTGAAAGTAATCCGCGCGAAGTTGCGTCACCAACCGAAGCTGGTCCTTCGGCGTGCGGTTGTAGAGGAACGAAGCGAAACCTCCGTATCCATTGGCTGCATCGTGATACGTCTGCGCGATCGGCGGCGATAAACCATAATCAGTCCGATTGCCATTCACGCTCGCGTAGTATGCGGATTTCTCTGAATGGCTCGCCATCGTGAATTGATCGTTTGTCTGCCAGTAGTTGCCCGCGCTCAGCACCAACTCCGCCTGCCGGTTGCTCTCAAAGCCCGTCCGCGGCACCACGTTGAACACGCCGTAGGTGCGGTCGCCGGCGTCCGCCGTGTAGCTGCCGCGCTGCACCTCCAGATAGTCGATGTCCTTCGGATCAATCTGCGCGCCCAGGTTGCTGGCGATGTTCGTGTTCGGAATCTCGACGCCATCGATCTGCCAGGTTATCTGGTGACCCCCGCGCATATGCAGCATGTCGTGCGTTATGTAGGCGCCCGGTACGTAGTCCGTAATCATCGCCAGGCTGTTCGTGCGATCCGCTCCCGGAGTATTCGCGATGTCCGCTCGCGTAATCAGCGTCGTCGTTGTGGCTGAGTCAACATTCACTCCGATTGCGGCGCCACTAACTGAGATCGATTGCTCCACGCTGGCGATCGGCAATTCAATGTGCAGGACCGGCGACGTACCCGACGCAAGCGAGATACTTTGCTTCACCGTCTGAAATCCCGGTTGCGAAACCTCCACGACATAGTCGCCGAGAGAAACGGCGGCAAACGAAAACGAGCCATCCTCTCCGGACTCGGCGGTCGCGGCCAAAGTGGAGTTGGAAGCGAACAGTTCCACCTTTGCACCCTTCAGAGGACGGTGCTGTGGATCATGCACAACGCCGTGCAATTGTCCAAAAATGTTCGCGCGCGCCGTCACACTGCCTAGCAACAGGCAAATCAGGCACCACAAGGTGGCCTTCCGCATCGGACTTCCTTTCGTTTTGTGACCAAGGGACGAGCGTTCAACTCCCAGCGTTATTTCGTGGTTACGCGGGAGTTAGAGGGCTGCTCAGCTAAAGCTTGCTGGGAGGGCCGCGTCTCTGGTGGGAATCATGGAAGGAAATGCGCTGTAGGCACCGGCTCTGGGGCGTCGGTACCGGGTGAATCACAAGGCCTGCAAAGACCGCCGAGTTTGCGTCGGCAATCGTCTGCAGATTACGGGTCGCCGGCGAAGCTTTCGGCTGGAAAGGGCATCTCTCGCCGACCTGAGCGACCCGATGTTCGCGTCCCTCAGCCATTGCCGCCCGCTGCGCTTCCGGCATCATGCAGTGGTGCTTACCGTTCCTGCGGCAACAAGCTGGAAGATCTCCGCCGGTAGTAGCAGACAACACGAACAGCGGCGCGATCGCCGGTGCGGCGATGACCAGCAGGATCGCAATGGAGAGAAGGCGTCTCAGACGGCGATTATAAGGCAGATCCGAAGGCATTCGCGAGCCAAAGCCGTGATTCAGATCACCAAAAACGCGGTGAACGCGCCGGGGACCTACAAGTCGCACCCCACTTCCCGCGGTTCCTAGTTATCGACGATGACAATAATCAGTTGGTTAAACACGTAACCGGGATTCTCCACGTATTGCGGGCTCCTGGGCAATCCCCGGCCTTCCTACTCCGCTGGGCAGTCACCGCCGACCACAAACTGCCTTGACGCGCCCCCCTCCCACAACTACAACAGATAACCGTAGGCAATTAACATAAACCGGTTACATCTGTGAAAATTGCGGGTTCCTTGCTGCCTCCGCCAGGGAGATGGCTCTCGAACCTGACAACAACGAAATGACCAGGGGACATATGCAACGACGCGACTTTCTCAAGACTTCCGGCACCCTCATTGCGGGCGCCACACTAACGCATGGATCCTTAGCATCGCAAACCGCTCCTTCAGGCGCGCAAGTGAGCGCCGGGCGGCTCATTCTTCCCATTAATCGCAATTGGAGATACAGCCCAAAACCCAGCGACGCAGCCCATGCAAAGGATTTCGACGATTCGAGCTTCGAGCATGTCGTGGTTCCCCATACCAACATCCGCCTCCCCTGGCACAGCTTCGACGACAAGGACTACGAATTCATCTCGATCTATCGCCGGCACTTCAAGCTTCCCCCTGAAGCGCGCGGCAAGCGTGTCTTCGTGGATTTTGAAGGGGTGATGACCGCCTCCACTGTCTGGATCAACGGCGTTCGACTGGGCGAATACAAGGGTGGCTTTACACCCTTCTCCTTCGACCTGACGCCCCATGTCGACTTCGAGGGGGACAACGTGCTCGTCGTCGATGTGGACTCCACCGAGCGCGCTGACATCCCTCCCTTCGGCTACCAGATCGATTACCTCACCTTCGGTGGAATCTATCGGGAAGTGCAGCTCAGAATCGTGCCGAACGTCTTTCTGGAAAACATCTTTGCCCTCCCGAAGGATGTGCTCACCGATCACGCCAGCATCGACGTGAACTGCTTCCTGCAGCACACTGACGCTTCAAAAGACCCTCTCTCGCTCGAGGTTTCGCTGCGCGATGGCGACAAGGTTCTGGTGTCGAGCACGGCCAAAGTTCCGGCGGCACCCGCATCTGCCGAGCCCGCGGCCCAATTGGTGCGGCTCACCACGCTGGGCCCCATCGACCTCTGGGAGTTGAAGAATCCGCGCCTCTATTCCGTACACGTGCGCCTGCTGCACGGCACGCAGGTCGTGGATGAAGACTCCCGTACCATCGGCTTCCGCCAGGCCAGCTTCACCGACCATGGCTTCGAGCTGAACGGCAAAGTCATCAAACTGCGCGGCCTCGATCGTCATCAGACCTTCCCCTGGGTCGGCCAGGCGATGCCCGCACGCGTACAGCGGCGCGATGCCGTCGTCCTGCGCAAGAACCTCCACTGCAACATCGTGCGGACATCGCACTACCCGCAGTCACGCCACTTTCTGGATGAGTGTGATCGCATCGGCCTGCTCGTTCTTGAGGAGATTCCCGGCTGGCAGCATATCGGCGACGAGCCATGGAAGCAGATCTCCATTGACAACGTCAGCCGCATGATTCGGCGCGACTGGAACCACCCCTCCATCATTCTCTGGGGCGTGCGCATCAACGAGTCGCTGGACGACCACAACTTCTACACCGCAACCAATGCCATGGCTCACAAATTGGATACGAGCCGGCAGACGGGAGGCATCCGCTACTTCCAGGAGTCGGAGTTCCTCGAAGATGTCTTCACCATGAACGACTTTGGCTGGCCGCTCAAGAAGCCGAACCATCCGCGCTATCTGAACACTGAATTCGTCGGTCACACCTATCCCACCAAGACGGTCGACAACGTTGAGCGCCAGACCGAGCACGTCATTCGTCATGTCCGCGTTCACGACCAGCTCGCGTCGGATCCGCAATATGCGGGCGGCATCGGATGGTGCGCCTTCGACTACAACACCCACTCCGACTTCGGTTCCGGCGACCGCATCTGCTATCACGGCGTCACGGATATCTTCCGCGAACCCAAGCGGGCTGCGGGATTCTACAAGTCACAGTGCGACCCGGCGGAAGAGGTTGTTCTCGAGCCCGCGTTCCCATGGGCTGCGGGCGACGAGTCCATCCACTTCACCAAGGCGCTTGTGTCGTCCAACTGCGATCACCTGAAGTTCTACATCGACGGCAAACTCGTTACCGAGGCTGACCCCGATCACGGCCAGTTCTCAAGCCTCACATACCCACCGTTTATCGCGGATGCGGCCAAGTTCGGAAAATGGGGCGAGCTGCGTATCGATGGCTACGTCCAGGGCAAGCAGGTGGTCTCGAAGAGCTTCTCCGGCAAAGGAACCGACCAGAAGTTCGCGCTCTTGCCGGATGACACATCGCTGGTGGCCGACGGTGCAGATACCACCCGCGTTGTCATTCGCGTCACCGACGAGTTCGGCAACATCCGACCGTACGCCAACGATTCCATCAAGTTTGATCTCGAAGGCCCCGCGGAGTTGATCGGCGACAATCCCTTCGCCATTGTCGGGGGCCAGGGAGCCGTCTGGATTCGTGTCAAAGAGCAGCCGGGATCTGTACGCCTTACGGGTACGCATCCTGTCCTCGGAAAGCAGGAAGTTCGCATCGAAATCACTCCGGGCACACCGGAAAAAGCCTGAACTTTGATTTAGCAGGCTGTAGGAGAAATACGTTTGACAGCGCCTCCTGCAGCCTGTTCGTATCGTGCAGTTCAAACTTGCGGCCAACCTAACCGCGCCCTAACTTTCGAGGAGAACTATGTCTTACGTCTTGGCACTCGATCAGGGTACGACCAGTTCACGTGCCATTCTTTTTGGCACAGACGGAAAGATCGTCGCGCAGGCTCACCACGAATTTGAGCAGATCTACCCTTCTTCGGGCTGGGTGGAGCACAAGCCCTACGACATCCTCACGTCGCAGTTGGGCTCGGCGGTCGAAGCCCTGGGAAGGGCCGCGGTCCGTCCCCGCGACATCGCCGCCATCGGCATCACCAATCAGCGCGAGACCACAATCGTCTGGGACCGCGAGACCGGCAAGCCCATCTACAACGCCATCGTCTGGCAGGATCGCCGGACCGCGCCCCTCTGCGAGCGCCTGCGTGAGTCCGGCGCTGAGAACACCGTCCGCGAAAAAACCGGGCTCCGCATCGATCCCTATTTTTCCGCCACGAAGGTCGCATGGATCCTGGACAACGTAGCCGGTGCCCGCCAGCAGGCCCAGGCCGGAAAGCTCGCCTTCGGCACCGTCGATAGCTGGCTGATCTGGAACCTTACCAGCGGCGGCAAACACATCACCGACTACACCAACGCCTCCCGAACCATGCTCTTCAACATCGTCGAAGGACGCTGGGACACCGAACTGCTTCGCCTCCTCGACATCCCCGAGAGCATGATGCCCGAAGTCGTAAGCTCCAGCGGCCGGGTCGGCGAAGTCACCACCACCCTCGGCCTTGGCGCAGTGCCCATCTCCGGCATCGCGGGAGATCAGCAGGCGGCTCTCTTCGGCCAGCTCTGCCTTAAGCCCGGCGATACAAAAAACACCTATGGAACTGGCTGCTTCCTGCTGCAGAACATCGGCACGAAATTCGTCTCATCCGAAAAGATGCTCATCACCACGCTCGCCTGCAGCCTGGGCAAGCAGCTTGAGTACGCGCTCGAAGGAAGCATCTTCATCGGTGGCGCTGTGGTGCAGTGGCTTCGCGACAACCTGAAGCTCATCCACGCATCCGCCGAAGTTGAGGCGTTGGCAAATTCCGTCACCAGCGCCGATGGCGTCGTCTTCGTGCCTGCCTTTGTGGGGCTCGGCGCGCCACACTGGGACCCCTACGCCAGCGGCCTGATCATTGGTCTGCGCCGCAGCACACAGCCGGGACATATCGCCCGCGCCGCCATGCAGAGCATCGCCTTTCAGGTTGCCGATGTGCTCGACGCCATGGCCGCCGACACAGCAACGCCGATGCAGGAACTGCGCGTCGATGGAGGCGCCTCCGCCAACGATCTGCTGCTGCAGTTCCAGGCTGACCTGCTTGGCATTCCCGTCGTTCGCCCTGCGCAAATCGAAACCACCGCGATGGGCGCTGCCTACCTCGCGGGTCTGGCCCAGGGCTTCTGGGAGAGTCCCGATGCAATCCGCTCGCTGCGCCCGCCAGATACGCGCTTCGAACCCAGGGACCACGGCGATAAGATGAAGGCCGCAAGAGAGCGCTGGCACGATGCTGTAGAACGCTCCAAGGGATGGTTCCGCGAACACGAGTTGAAAGATGGGGAGTAGCAGTATGAGTGAAAAATTATTGGATCGCGCAGCAATGCTGCAACGAGTCGCGGAGCGCACTTCACCCTGGGATATGGTCATCGTCGGCGGCGGTGCTACCGGAGTCGGCGTTGCTGTGGATGCCGCCTCACGCGGATTCGAAGTCCTGCTGCTGGAGTCGCACGACTTTGGCAAAGGTACCTCCAGCCGCAGCACCAAGTTGGTGCACGGCGGCGTTCGCTATCTCGAGCAGGGCAATATTTCGCTCGTGATGGAAGCACTGAAAGAGCGCGGCCTCATGCGCCAGAACGCTCCTCATCTCGTGCACGATCTCGCCTTCGTCGTGCCCAATTACTCCTGGTGGGAGATGCCTTTCTACGGCATCGGCATGAAGATGTACGACCTGCTCGCTGGCAAGTACAACTTCGGACGCTCTCGTGTGCTCACGCTCGAAGAGACGCTGGAGAAGCTGCCAAACCTGCAACAGGACGGCCTGCGCGGCGGAGTCGTGTACTACGATGGCCAGTTCGACGACACCCGCCTGCTCATTCACATGGCTGCGACTGCGGCCGATCACGGCGCGACGCTCTTGAACTACGCACCTGTCTTCGAAATCACCAAGGACGAAGAAGGCTATGCCAACGGCGTCCGCCTCAGAGACGCAGAGACGGGCCAGGAATACAACGCACCCGCGCAAGTAGTGATCAACGCGACTGGCATTTTCGCAGATCAGGTTCGGCACATGGCCGATCCCAACGTGAAGAACATGGTCGTGCACAGCCAGGGTATCCACCTTGTCTTCGAGCGCTCCTTCCTCTCCGGCGATACTGCGATCATGGTTCCGCATACCAGCGATGGGCGCGTCCTGTTCGCCATCCCCTGGCACGAACACACGCTGGTCGGCACCACCGACACGCCAATCCCTGACGTCGCCTACGATCCGCTGCCGTTTGAAGACGAGATCAGCTTCATCCTTGAGACTGCAGCCAAGTATCTGACGCGGCCACCTACGCGCGACGATGTGCTCAGCGTCTTCGTGGGTGTACGGCCTCTCGTCAAGCCACAGGATGAATCAGCCGCGAAAACCTCTTCGCTCTCGCGCGACCACACCATCCACATCGACCCTTCCGGCCTTCTGACTATCGCCGGAGGCAAGTGGACCACCTACCGGCACATGGCAGAAGACTGCGTGAACCACGCCATCACGCTGGGCAAACTTCGCGACGCCGATTGCGTAACCAAAAATCTGAAGCTCCACGGCTATCGCGAAGACGATCAGGAGACCGGCAGCATGTGGGTCTATGGCTCGGATGCCGACGCGGTCCGCGCACTGGCAAAGGACGATCCGTCGCTGCTCGAACCGCTGCATCCCGCGCTGCCCTACTGCGGTGCGGAGGTCCTGTGGGCGGTTAGGCAGGAGATGGCGCGAACCGTGGATGATGTGCTCTCACGTCGAACCAGGGCCCTATTCCTCAATGCGCGCGCAGCCCTTGAGATGTCTCCCGCAGTCGCTGAAATTATGGCCAAAGAGCTTAAGCAGGGCGATCCCTGGGTTCGCCGCCAATTAGCAGCATTTCGCACTCTTGCAGAAACTTACCTTGTGCCTCCGAGGGAAACGAATTGATCCGGTCTCCAATGTTTGGCGAGTTTATGGGCACCATGATCCTGGTCCTGCTGGGCGATGGCGTGGTTGCAAGCGTCGTCCTCAAGCGCACCAAGGCTGAGAACGCAGGATGGATGGTCATCGTCACCGGCTGGGCCTTCGCAGTCATGGCCGGCGTCTTTACCGCGCTCCTCTGCGGCAGCCCCGACGCGCATTTGAACCCGGCCATCACCTTCGCCATCGCCGTGCAGACGCACGACTTCAGCAAAATGCTGCCCTACACAATTGCCCAGCTTGCCGGCGCTTTCACAGGTGCCTGCCTCGTCTGGTTACACTTTTTCCCGCACTGGTCCGTCACGCCCGACCCCGACTCCAAGCTCGGCGTCTTCTGCACTGCTCCCGCAATTCGTAATTTCCCATCCAACGTTCTCAGCGAAGCCATCGGCACCGGAGTGCTCGTACTCGTCGTCGGCGCCATCGGATCAAAGCTGGTCCTCGCGAACGGCGCTGCCCCGGGATTCTCGCCTTACCTGGTGGCCTGTGTCGTCTGGAGCATCGGGCTTTCCCTCGGCGCAACCACCGGCTACGCCATCAATCCTGCGCGCGACCTGGGACCGCGGCTCGCGCATGCCATTCTCCCCATCCCCGGCAAAGGCATCTCGGACTGGGGTTACGCTCTCGTCCCAATTCTCGGACCGCTCATCGGCGGCGGCCTCGCAGGCCTCTTCCTCCGCTTCCTCGGCGCTTAGCAATTTGCTGGCGCCGAGCCGCCCGTAGGTACTAACTCTGCGGCAACGCCGCTTCAATAAACCTTTCGGTGTCGGTTGCCATGTAAGGGTCGCGGTTTGCCAGGACCACAACTACGTATCCCTGCTTCGGAAGAATGTGCATCTCGCCATTTATGCCGGCAGCGCCACCGCCGTGGCCGTAGATCCCGTCTCTGAAAACATAGAAGCCGTAGCCGTAACCGTTGTGCGTCTGATCGCTCGTCGCCTCCTCAAGCAGTGCATGATCCAGCAGCTTGCCGCTCTCGAGTGCGTTGGCGAAGAGCAGAAGATCTCCGACTGTTGAATAGCCGCCGCCCGCCGAGGTACCGCTCCACGGCAAGCCTGATGTATTCGCACGCAAACCGTCGGGGCCTTTTGTATAGCCGATGGCGCGCCCCGGTACGTGATCCACTTCCGGACGTGATTCGGTATGCATCATCCCCGCGGGCGCGTACAGGTGTTTCTTCACAAAATCCTGATACGACTCGCCGCTCACGATTTCAATCAGCCTGCCCAGCAGGATGAAACCATAGTTCGAGTACTCCATGCGTGAGCCCGGCTCAAAGCTGACGGGGCGGTTGCCGAATAGCTTCACGTAGTCGGCAAGACTCCTGGTCTCAAGCCGATGAGCGTCATACTCCGGCGTAAAGATATCTCCTGTTCCACCGGTGTGGCTCAGTAACTCGCGAATCGTTACTCGGGTGGCGAGGTCGTGGTTCGGATAGTCGGGCCAATACTTGCTGATGGTCCCATCCAGTGAAAGCTTGCCCTGTTGCACGAGTTGAAGGATGGCCACTGCGGTAAACATCTTGTTCATCGACCCGATGCAGAACTGCGTATCAACAGTGTTCTTGATCTGCTTCTCGCGGTCCGCCAAGCCCCACGCTTGATTGAGAATCAGCTTGCCATTGTGCGCGATGAGAATTGCGCCGGAGAAGGGATCCTTCGCAGCCGGATCTGTCACATGGGACTCTACCTTTGCAGCCAGTTCCTGATCACTTCCAGCAGCATCGCTCACCCCAGAACCCGGATCAGGCACCGGATGACCGAAGATCCCTCGGATCAGCGGAGGATCGGACGATGTCAGGTCAATCGCGATTTCCGAATAACTTCCCCGGCCTTCTTTCAGCAGGGCTTCGATGTGAGAGCCGTCGTCCTTGATCACCTTCACCAGTTCCAATCCGCCCGTCATCGTCCCCAGTCTTTGATCGTGGGCCACATGCTCCACTGGAGAATCATGGCTGTATTTCTGCCAGAACTCCGTTATCTTTCCCGCGTCGCTGCTGTCGACTGCCACTAGCCATTGGTTCAGCACCTGGACCGTGGGGGTTTCAGCGTGTGCCGACGCGATGAGAACAGGCAAAGTGAGAAGGAGAATGATCATGGATCGGAACATGAAGGATGTATACCTCAACACAGGTCATTCTTTACATGGATAGTGGTGATAACTACTATTTTATCAATGAATATTACGGGAATTGACTTAAACCTTCTTATCGCTTTTGAGTCGCTTCTGGATGAACGGCACGTGGGCCGAGCCGCTAATCGCGTTGGCTTGAGCCAGCCCGCCTTCAGCAATGCCATCAGCCGCCTGCGTGTGCGGCTGGGGGATCCTCTCTTCGTGCGAACAGCGCGGGGAATGCTGCCCACCCCACGCGCCGAGCAGCTTGGCGCCCCCATTCGCTCCGCGCTGTCACTCCTGCGACAGACACTGGAGGCACCTCGCTCCTTTGATCCCAAGGCGAGCACGCAACGATTCCGCATAGGTTTAGCCGATGACGTTGAACTGCTACTTGTTTCGCTGTTTGCTCATTCAATGCAATTCAGCAGACTCCAGCTTCAAACACGGCGTCTGGACGGGATATTTGTCATTCCCGAGTCGGACCTGCGCGACGGGACGCTGGACCTCGCCATCGGATACTTCCCCGATGCGCGAACCCTTTCGCCAAGTTTTGTCATGGAGACCTTGTCTGAGGAGCGCAACGTCGTGATTGCGCGGCGAGGTCATCCAGCGTTCAAACGGACGCTGACGCTCAAGCGCCTGATGGAACTCGACCATGCGGCGGTCATCTATCGCAATGAGCCCTGGGGTTTGATTGATAACGAGCTGGCAGCACACGGACTGAGGCGCAAGTTGCGTTTGGCTCTTCCGCATTGCCTCTCCGTGCTGCACGCAGTCGCTGCCAGTAATCTGGTTGCCTGCATTCAGGAGTCAACCGCGAATCGGTATGGCCCTGCCCTTGGCCTGGTGAGCCATCGCGAACCCATTGGACTTCCGCCCTTTGTCCTGCGGATGGTTTGGCACAGGCAGAGAAGCGACGATCCAGCGCAGATGTGGATAAGAGATCTCATACAACGGGAATCCAATCCGGATGAGAAACAGGACGGCTTCATCCGAAAACCACGCAAAACCCCGGGAACGAATGGTGGCCGCTCGCGCTAACTCGCAATTTTGCCGATACCTTGGCGAGCCGTAACGGGCGGTGGCCTGGCTGGCCCCTTCCTCCGCTTCCGCGGCGCTTGGAAATTTACTTATCCGGACAAGCGACTATTCGGCTGCGCGGCGAGAAGCCCGAACCAAGCAGCCTCCCGCCACTCTCAGCTGTATCTCGCGCATGACGATCGTCAAAACTTCAACTTCCTATTTCGCCTGCACTAGCCCAGCAATAACCGCAGCCATTTTATCGAGTATCTCGTTCCAGCCCTCTACTTGACCGCTATTTCTCGCGCTCTCCATGGGTTCATTTCCAATGAAGGTGAGTTTCGTCTGGCCGTTTCCGAGATCCTCAAAGATGGTTACGTCGTACGCACCGTCAATGGCCTCATGTTCTATTCCTAATTGCGCAGGGTCAACCTTGTTTCCCTTCGAGTCGGAAAAGTACATCAAGGAAACGATCTTCTCGTAGGGAACAATCTCGTGGTATTCAACCGCATTCCAGAACTCCTGCCCATCCGGCGCCCTCATGCAGCAGAGAAGTTTTCCTCCAACGCGAAAATCCATCTCGCAAACGGGCGCAGTAAAGCCCTTCGGTCCCCACCATTGCATCACGTACTTCGGGTCTGTCCACGCCTTCCAGACCAGCTCGCGTGGGGCATCAAAAATTCTTGTGACAACCATCCGCTCAAGTTCGTTAACCGTGTCTTTTGTCATCTCTGACCTCCGCTTTTTTCATTTGATTCACAACCACATCCAGCTTGTCGAAACTCTCTTCCCAGAACCGGCGATAGCTAATCGCCCAGTCGCTGACTTTCTTGATCGCTTCCGGCCTAAGCGTGCATACACTCTCTCGTCCACGCTTCGTCTTGATCACAATCCGCGCCCTCACCAGGTAGGCAATATGTTTTGAAATCATCTGCTGCGAGAGTGCAAACGGCTCCGTCAATCCATGCACAGAGGTAGGCCCATGGGAGAGTCGCTCGATCATCGCCCTACGGGTCGGATCAGACAAAGCCGCAAATGTTGTACCCAGATTATCCACAACCATATGGTTGTGCATTGTCTGGCTAATGTCAAGCACGAATTTTGCGATTCCGCTCATCGGCGGTTGCCTGGCAGGCCTCTTCCTCCGCTTCCTCGGCGCGCCTAAAAATTTGTGGCGCCGAGCCGACATAGAGGGCTGTGAACTCTATGCTCTGGCACAACTCATCGCTGGTCCAACTTCCGAATAGCCAACAAACCGCCCAGGACACAGAGAACCCTAGATTCGAGCTCAATGAGCGCATCGCCCTGTTGTCGCGGAATGAGCTTCGGATTGCTAAACGGGCGCGGATTATTTCGTATGATTAACTGATTTGGGGGAGCAACAGAGTGATCGACTGCAGAGCCGCGACGAAGAGTTATGCCTCTCAGCCTGTTCTCCGAGGCATAGACCTAGTCGTAGAACCTGGCATTTGTGCCTTATTAGGGGCTAACGGTGCTGGCAAGTCCACGCTGCTGCGCTTGCTCTCCGGGCTAGACGAACCAGACAGTGGTTCCGTGTCCATGGGCGGACTGGGTTTCCGAGATCATGGAGTTGAAATCCGGCGGAATCTGGGTGTACTTCCCGAGGGGCTCGGGCTGTTCGAGTCTTTGACGGTCATCGAGAACCTGACGGCAGTTGGACCTATTTATGGACTCACGAAGAGCGAAACAGTAGCTCGAGCAGCGGACCTGCTAGGACTGCTCGATCTTACACAAGGACGCCACACCGTTGCACGCAATTGTTCGTTCGGCATGCGGAAGAAGACCGCCTTGGCTATGGCCCTCCTGCACAAGCCGAGGGTCCTACTGCTTGACGAGCCGTTTGAAGGCATTGATCCCTCATCGTCCGCGGTCATTGAGACGATGCTTAGCCAACTCTTTCGCAATGGCGTTACGGTTCTCCTCACTTCTCACATTCTGTCGATAGTTCAGAAAATAGCTACTCGCGTAGTCATTCTTCACCAAGGTCGCATTGAATCAGATTTCAACCCGTCCACGGCAGACGAACGAGTTGAGGACGTGTATTTCAGCATCGTTGGCGAACCACAGCCGGAGGTGCTGGATTGGCTCAGATCCTAGCCCTTCTGTCCCTGTTGAAGAAACTGATGTTGAAGGAACTGGGCAGCTTTTCCTCTGTGCGTTTCAACAACTTTTTGTTCTCCATCTTTTTCATTATGGCCGCGGGTTTAGAAAGCAGGGCACCGAAAGCTGCATTCTGGAGCACGCTCTTCTTTCAAATTGTCCTCCTTGCGCCTCTGCTTGTTACTTTTTCCATAGATACACAGCATAGGTTGCCCCCGGAGCGAGTCGCTACTTGGCCACTGACACGTATACAAAGACTCTCGCTCAGTTCCATAAGTTTTGCGTTGAATCCATTATTTATAGTGTTGTTTTTTGGCTACCTGTTCTGGATGGGTCTAGCCGCAGGTCTCTTTTTTGTTCTTCTGGCACTAATCGTTCATGGGACGGTATACGCCGTTGGCAGTCTCCCGTTCGAGCTAAGGACGCCTGCAGGTCTCAACATCTCAAGGACGCCCTTGAAGGTCGGCGGAATCGCGCAAGAAATGTGGCGGGAGCTGCAGGGAACCCTAGACTTTTGGACCGCGCTGCTTATAGCTGTCAGTGGAACCTTGTATCGACTGTTCGGGCGGCCACCAGAGCCCGAAGCATTTCCGATGCTCTCGTTATTCGTGGGTATCGCAATGAGCACGATTGGGCAACGCATGCTCAGTCTGGATGAGGGGCGAGCATTGCTGCGCTATCGTCTCCTACCGATAGCAGGGTGGAAGCTGCTCGTCACGCAGGACATGACTTTCCTGATCCCGCTTGCCGTCATGGTTTCGCTCCTAAGTCTACGGACAGGTGTTGCATTTGGCTTGGTCGCTATCGCGGTCGGGCGATACCCGTCGCTGAGGCAGCGGGCGAACCAGCGTAGATGGCGTTTCGTCGGAGGAGATCCACGTTTCGGGGTAGCGCAGGTTCTATTGGGTGGATTAGCTGGAATCGGAGCGGCAAGGATGGGACTCTGGGTCTTGGCCGTTGCCTCCGCCCTCTACGTGGTTTCCATCTTTTGGGGTGAACAGCTATGGAAATGCTCCCTGACCGCTTAGTCAAATAACACGTCTCTGGTGGGGCTGTTTGAGCAGATTGCTCTAAAGCGAGGTTCGCGGCAATCACCTCCGGGAATGATGCATAATCGCCGATGCGCTCGTGGAGCAGTGCGGGCGCTGGGTCGCGAAGGTTCCGAGTCCGGGGCGGATGACGGGCAACTCAGAAGTTCCGCGGCGCAGCAATAGGGTCCGTCGCCATAGCCGAAAACGCTGGATTGCGGCCCTCGCAATCGGTATCATCCCGGTATGCGTGCCCATCTGCAAATCGCTTTCGTTTTAGCTGCTCTTCTTTTTGTCACACCCGGCCAGGCGGAGAAGATCAAAACCTACTGGACCGGCTCCGGCATGAGTGTCGATGGGCCGCGCACGGTCTCCCTGCAGCTATCCGCCGACGGCACCGCCGTCTTGCAGACCACCAAGGGTGACGATGCTACCAAGTTCCATGCCCGCTGGAGGAAGGATGGCAAGAACATCGTCCTCACCTTCGATCCCGTAGCAGACGGCACTACTCCCGCGCCGATGGGATTTGAATACAAGAAGAACAGCCTGATCCCGCAGTTTGCGAATAATCCGGCACTCGGCTCATTCGCCTATCCAACCCTCACTCCGTTCGGCGAGGACGCGGTAAACATCAATGCAGGCGCCTCCGGCAGTTGCACCACCGGACAAGCTACCAATTGCGCACAACGCGAGACATGGAGTTCCGGCTCGAAATAGTCCGCGCCACGCACCGTGCGCCTAGCGCGGACTCCAGATGCGGTACTGCCCGCTCACATGCATCATGCTCATCAGGTAGAGCATGCCGTCGTAGTAGCGCATCTGCCCCGACGGTACCGGCGCATTCCACAAGGCCTTCACAAATTCCTTGCTGCGGCGGTCAGTAGCCGCAAGGCTTGCCACCGCGTTGGTGGCGACCAGGCCAGTCGAGTGCCCGCCCTTGATCTCTTTGCCGTCCAGCGTGTACAGATCGCCATACTTGTCCATTCCCTGCGAGGCAAAAAAGGCCTGGATGCGATCGCTCAGGGCCTGCTCATCCGGCGCCTTGCGCCACCACGACCAGTCCACTGACCAGTTACTCGCTGTTCGCCAGGCGTCGTATCCAAAGTTCCCAGACTGGGCCCACTTCGTGGTCTTTGGCGTGCCGTCAAAGTTGGCGTAATCCGGCGCAAGCGCCGTCCGCGGATTGGTCGCCTTCACAAAGAACATCCGGCTCACTTCCGCGGCATCCGCCCAGAACTGCCGATCGGCGACAGGTCCCCATCTCGCCCAAAGCTCATAAAAAGCCGGCAAATGGTAGGAGGGATCGGTGAAATCGCCCTCCTTCATGACGTCGGGAACGAAGCGGATCATCTTGGCCTGTTCATTCACCATGGAGCCGACTGTTCGCGTTCCGAACTTTGTGGGCCCCGTGACCTCGATCTTGTGGCGCATGGTCGTCAGCAGGTCGTCTGCCTGTAACTTGTAGTTGTATATGCCTTTACCGCTTCCCCATCGAGCGTTGGCGAAGTACAGCGACATCACAAAATATTCCTCGCCATCCGGAGCGGCGGTCTCCGCGTTCGGCGAACCATCCGTCTTGCACGACCAGGAAAAGTAGCCGTAAGACGGGTGTTTGGGATCGTCGATGTACATGTAAGTCTTCGCCCAGTTCCAAATCGCGTCGAATTCGGCCTTTTTGTTCAGCTGCACGGCGATCATCATGCCGTACGACATGCCCTCCGTCCGGACGTCGTGATTATTCCAGTCCGTGATGTACGCCAGCGGGCCATTGGCATTGCTGCCCTTCTGGAAATAGATCGCCTGGGAAGACGGGTCGCCGTGGAAAAGCTGTTGAAAGGCCTGGTCAATCTTGGTCGAGATCTCTTTGTTTGAATGGCCTGCCTCAGCCAGCAGATTGCGATATTTTCCCGTCGCAAAGGCCCCGGAACCGTCACTGAGTTTAGGAGCGGGAGCAGATCCCTGGACCTCCGTCGCCTTTTTCAGCATGGGCCGGATCTGCGCGAACCCCGCCTGGCCGACGAGAATCAGCGTCAAAAACAGCGCGATATTAAGCCTTCCAGGGTGTCTAAAACTGCGCAAAAAGCGTCGTTTTGATGTCATATTGGGCGCTCTTTTTGTACTTGATAAATCCATTTAGTGCAAGTAACCAGTCATATGCTCCCAACCGCCGCAAAACTATTTTCACCCCGCCGTGTTTTACTAATTGCGAACAGCTGCAAAGGCCGTCAAATGAGTGTCGCAGCAGTGATTTGAGCAAGTTGAGTGGAGTGGACCATGAACAGGGACCTGTATTCGGCTAAGGGCTTTTCACCCCTTCTTTTGGCGTTTGCGATGTGCCTTGCCCTCGCGCCGGCAGTGGCTGCGCATGCCCAGCAAACCGCGCAATCTGCTGTCCGGCCCGACGCGGACGTGCAGGCTGACGTGGTCGCCGCCATTACGAATTCGCCGGTTCTCAACGTGCAGCCCATTACTGCGTCCACAGTCGCTGGCCAGGTCACGCTCTCCGGTTCAGTGGATGACAATGCATCCAAAGACCTTGCCGAGATCACCGTGAAGAAAGTGAGCGGTGTTCGCACAGTCGTCAACAATCTTGAAATCGTTCCGATGGGCGCCCCGGACGCCGCCGAAGCTGGCACCGATGGTCAGCAACCAGCGCAGCAATCCGCAGGGCAGGAGCCAGTTCCGCCAGTGAGCAGCTCGCCTTCAACAGCCACCGCTCCGCCACCATCCTATGGCGCTCCACAGTACCCGCAGCCTCCACAGAATCAATATCCGCAGCGGCAGTACCCAAGCGGTCGCCCACTGCCGAGTGGCCCCATTCTCATTCCTCAAGGAACCTTGCTGAATGTGCGGCTCAGCGAGCCGCTGGATAGCCATAGAGCCGGCGAAGGGGCGTTCTTCCAGGCCACTTCAGCCAGCGATATCTACGTAGGCGGAGTGCTTGCGATCCCACGGGGAGCCACGCTGCAGGGCCAGGTGGTGCATGCTGAGTCGGCCAAAGGATCGCTTGGCGGCAACTCGACCCTTGCACTCAGGCTGAACAATCTCGTA
This sequence comes from uncultured Acidobacteriaceae bacterium, assembly GCA_963849505.1. GTDB lineage: Bacteria > Acidobacteriota > Terriglobia > Terriglobales > Acidobacteriaceae > JANXZS01. The sequence goes on from CAWKHY010000009.1 coordinate 1,126,794, forward strand.
CTCGAAGGGCACACCTACCCGCTGAATACGGATATCTGGGTAGGGAATTCCCATGGTAAGGGGGCCTACTCGGCAGGAAATACAATTACCGGCGCAAGCATCGGAGCCATCATCGGCGGCATCGCCGGTGGGGGAGCGGGCGCGGCCGTTGGCGCTGCGATCGGCGGAGCAACCGGGGCCGTGGCTTCGTCGGCAAGCTCAGGGCCGCGCGTGATTTTGCCACCGGAGATGGTCCTACCCTTCCATCTCGTAGGGCCCGTTACGGTAGATCCGGTTTCGTACCAGGAGGCGCAACGGCTGGCGGGATCGCAGCCACAAGGCGGGCCATACCTGGAGCGCCGTCCCAGCTATCCGCCGCCAGCTTACGCGGCCCCGGTGGCTGTCTACGCCTATCCCTATGTCTCCCCCTATCCCAACGCGTACCCCTATGCCTACAGGTACCCTTACGCCTACCCGCCGTATCGGTACGGCTACTATCCCCGCTACCGGGTCTATCGCCACTACTAGGGCCTTCGCATCGAAGGCCCGCTTTCTCCGCACGCGCAAGGCACTTGGTCTAACATTCTGAACAATGCAGCATAGACATCTTGCCGCCTCTCTTTTTAAGAGTGGGAGAGGGTGTGGCTTGAAGGCTGCGTGAATTCAGGGTGGAGACGGCGTTGACAACATTCAAGAGCGGCAGCGTCGGGCGAAGCATCTGGATTGCAATCCTGGCATTCGCAGCCGTCTCCCAGGCACATGCGCAGGGAATGCCCTTCGCGCAGGAACTTGCCGCGGCGGGAGATTCTCCAACGACGGCTCTGCCGCTTGCGAAAGATCTCTCGGCCACGCTGTCCAGGCCGGATATTGCCAAGGCGATGCGCAAGGTGGGCGACTGGCAACTGCAGCGTGCGCAACCGCTCTTCAACCAGACGTGGGAATTCGGTGCGCTCTATGCGGGTTTTATGGCAGTGCCCAAGGAGGTCGCGGGAAGCCGTTACCAGGATGCGATGCTGGGCATGGGACAGAAGTTCAACTGGCAGCTGGGTCCGCGCCTGGAGCATGCCGACGACCAGGTGATTGGCCAGACCTACCTTGAACTCTATTTGAGATCTAAGGACAAGGCGATGCTCTCTCCCACGCAGAGCCGCATCGATGAGATGATGCGGCTGCCCGATCCGCAGGACAAGCCACTCTGGTGGTGGTGCGATGCTCTCTTTATGGCTCCGCCAGTGCTGGCCAGGCTAAGCACGGCAACCGGCGAGCGAGAGTACCTCGACTTCATGGATCGCCAATGGTGGATCACATCCGGCCTGCTCTATGATCCCGCGGCGCACCTGTACTCGCGAGACGCGTCGTTCCTCGACAAACATGAAGCCAATGGCAAAAAGATTTTCTGGTCGCGCGGCAATGGCTGGGTGATGGCAGGCCTGGTGCGAGTGCTGCAGAAGATGCCGAAGGATTATCCGTCGCGCAAGAAATACGAGGCGCAGTTCAAGGAAATGGCGGGGGCTGTGCTGGCCGTGCAGGGCGCGGATGGCTTGTGGCGGCCCTGGCCTGCTGGACGAAAAGGCCTATCCCCTGCCCGAGACTTCAGGCTCTGCATTCATCACCTACGCGTTGGCGTATGGAGTGAACACTGGACTGCTGGACAAGAAAACATACAGGCCGGCAATCGAACGAGCGTGGGGCGGACTGTTGTCGCATGTCTACGAAGACGGGCGGCTCGGTTGCATCCAGCCGGTTGGCGCTGCGCCGGGCGTGTACATAGAAACCTCGAGCTACGTGTATGGAGTGGGCGCGTTTCTGCTGGCCGGTTCTGAAATTTATAAGATGGCGGGCGCATAAGTACGCTGCCGTATCGGTATCGCCGACGGTGATTCCATTTGCACTAATGGAGACGGGTAAATGAAGCTTCTACGCCTACTGGCCGCGAGCGTTGTGTTTGTAGCAGCGGCTGGGACAATGGTGCCCTGTCGCGCGGAGAATTCCGCTGCAACGGCACCCGCGCGGTCGCAGCAGGCTGCTGATGAAGTCATCGCGAAAGGCCCACTGGATTCATGGCAGCCGGGCGAAGACCTGCTGCTGCGGGGCATGGACGCGCTGTGGCAGGCCACAGCTTCGCCGAGATACTTCGAATTCATCAAGCAATCCGTCGATCGGATTCTCTCGAGTAGCGCTACTGCAATCGATCCCGGGATGGGCGAGCCTTTGCTGCTGCTCTACGGCGCGACGGGGGATGCGAAGTACTACAACGCAGCCACTTCTCGCTCGCAGAGGAACGTATCTGAGACATATGCTGACATCTCCTTCTATGCCGAATACGCGAAGACATTTCAGCAGCCGGACCGCCTCACGAAGATTGCCCGGCAGATAAGCGGCGTGAAGCGCACACCGCAAGACGCGGGCAACTTTGCAATGGCGCTGGTGGATACGCTGTCTTACATCCCAACGGACAATCCGCAACACGAGTGGCTGGTCATGACCCTCAAGCAACAGGCCGCTACGGCCAAGAAGCAGCAGAATCAAACTTCAGGACTTTGGAGCGCGCGCTCCAACGGTAGCAGTGCGGGTGAGCCGGATCTGCTTAACTCATGCCTTTTTGTATATGCGCTGGAGAAGGGTGTTCGTCTCGGCTATCTGCCAGTGCAAGATCAGCAGGTCGGCAGGCACGGATACGCAGGAATCCTGCACCGCTTCACGAAAACTGCAGCGGATGGTTCCATCGTGGTGAGTGCTACGGGCGGGAGCGGGGAGACGAGTGACCCTGCTATCCTCGGCGCCTTTCTGCTTGCCAGCACCGAAGATGAAATGGCGGACACCGCCTTGTTGGGCCGGGGGAAGACGGTTCTGCTCGACGCCTGGTTCAACAGCCAGAAAAAGCAGAACGCCGCCGGACAGACAGTCTATTTTCACTACAAATGGGAGGACCTGGCGGACAGCGGATTCTCCTTCTTTGGCAACGCTTTTCGTAGCTACGGGGTGAAGACGGATACTCTCTATACCGCTCCGACATTGGCCTCGCTTAGCAACGCGCAGATCTACGTGATCGCGTCGCCGGATATCCTGATCAAGAACCCTCATCCGAACTACATGTCCGCGAAGGATGCTGATGAGATCGCGAAATGGGTGGCTGGTGGCGGCGTGTTGGTGATGATGGAAAACGACGGCAAGAACGCTGAGTTTGAGCACTTCAACCAACTCTCCGAACGCTTCGGAATCCACTTCAATCCCGTGGTGAACAACCAGGTGCCGGGGAAGGACTTTGAACCGGGGAAAGTGCTGGTGCCCGCAGATGGTGCGATGTTTCTGCATGCGCATAAGATTTTCATGAAAGAGATATGCAGCATTGCCGCGTCAACGCCGGCCCGCTCCACCTTGACGTGGGAGGGCAACACGGTGATGGCTGTGGCGAAGTACGGGAAAGGCACCGTGCTTGCGGTTGTTGATCCGTGGCTTTACAACGAGTACACGGATGGCCGCAAGTTGCCCGCAAGCTTCGATAACCTTGCCGCGGGCAAGGAAGTGATTCGCTGGTTGATTGAACAAGTACCCTCACGTTGAATGATTTGTCCTGAACGAAATGGAGAAGTATGAAGATTCTGCAAATGGCGGATCGCATTCGCTACACCAGCATGACTACAGCGGAACTACGCGAAACGTTTCTTGTCGACGAGTTGTTCACGCCGGGAAAGATCGCCATGGTGTACGTCGACCTTGACCGCACAGTGATTGGCTCCGCTGTTCCTCTGAACGATCCGCTGAAACTGGAGACTGCTCCGGAACTGCGCGCGGAGTACTTCACTGAGCGCCGGGAGGTCGGCGTCCTGAATATCGGAGGGCCGGGTCGAGTGATCGTCAGCGGTGAGAGTTACGCGTTGGGAAATCTTGATTGCCTGTATATCGGTCGCGGTAACGAGTCGGTTGTCTTCACCAGCGAGGATGCGGCGAATCCCGCCGAGTTCTATCTACTGAGTTATCCCGCGCACAAGGAATATCCTGTGGCGCTATCGAGAAAGGTGGACCTTGAGACGCTCGAGCTGGGCGCGCCGGAGACATGCAACAGGCGCACAATCCGCAAGCATATCTGGATGGGTGGCGTGAAAAGTTGCCAGCTTGTGATGGGCTTTACTCAGCTTGCTGAGGGCAGCGCGTGGAACACGATGCCTCCGCACACGCATATGCGCCGGTCTGAAGTGTATCTCTACTTCAATCTCGCGGAGGGCGATCGCGTGCTTCATTTGATGGGGCCTGCAGAGGAGACGCGGCACTTGGTGCTTGCGAACAAGCAGGTGGTTGTCTCGCCGGGTTGGTCGATACACGCGGGCGTGGGCACGCGCAACTACACTTTCTGCTGGGGGATGGGTGGAGAGAATCAGGCATATGACGATATGGATGCGCTGAAGATTTCGGATCTCTTGTAGAGAGCCAGGAGCAATTGTGAAAGGACCAATCATGTCTCTGAGATTGAATAAGTCAACGCTGAATGCCTGCGTAGCCGTGGCGATGCTCGCGCTGATATCCACGTACGGAGCGGTCGCGCAATCCGCTGTCTCCGATGTGTATTCGCAGGCGGAGCTGGAGGCGAAGGCGCAGGCATTGATGAAGCAGGCAGCCGACAGTCCCAATGGCTCGGCGGGCATCACGCTGGAAAAATACCCCGCGCACTATTCCATGCTGAATGTGCGCGTCCGTACCGGAGGAGCAGAGATCCATGCCCACTACGCGGATATTTTCGTCGTGATCGATGGGCAGGCCGCGCTGGTTACGGGAGGCTCCATTGTTGATCCGAAGGAAAACGCCAACGGAGAGACGAGCGGCAGCAGCGTGAAAGGTGGACAGCAGCGGAAGCTGGTGAAGGGAGATATTGTTCACATCTCCGCCGGTGTGCCGCATCAGCTGCTGATTGATCCGGGCAAGACATTTGCATACTTCATTTTCAAGGTTCAGCAGTGAGATTCGCACGATTCATGTGGTCATCGGAGTAAACATGGCGTTGGAAATCATCGAGATGATTTGGAAAGAAGTACAGGAATGAAGCCTTTCTCAAGGCGCAATTTTCTCAAGGTCTCAAGCATGGCGGGCCTGGCGCAGGTCACACCCGCAGTTGCTGCCGCAGAAGCAGCGCTGACGGCGAATGCAGTAGTGCCGCCGGGCTATCCGCGCGAGTACACCGGGCCGCAGTTGGCGATGATTGCCTTTCCGCTGGGAGGCGTGGGCGCGGGCAGCATCAGTCTTGGCGGCCGCGGACAGCTTCGCGATTGGGAGATATCGAACCGCGCCGATAAAGGCAACGTCCCGGATTACACTCTGGCTTCCATCTGGGCGCAGGTGGAGGGGCAGAAAACGGTAGCGATGGTGCTGGAGTCGCGACTGTTGCCGCCATATGAAGGACAGGACGGTCTGGGTTCGCGCAACGCGCCGGGACTACCTCGCCTGGAGAGTGCGAAGTTCACCGGAGAATTTCCGCTCGCATCGATTGAGTTTCACGATCCCCTGCTGCCCGTCGAAGTCAGGCTGGAGGCGGGGACGCCATTCATCCCTTGCGATGCCGACGACTCTGGATTGCCGGTTGCCGTGCTGCGCTATCGCGTGAAGAATCCCAATGCTGTGGCCGCGAAGGTCTCCATTGCCTATTCGATCGACAATCCCGTCACATCGTTCGATCCTTCACGCCCGCTCGATGTGGCGGGAGCCAAGCCGAAGGACGGGCGCGTGAATGAGGTCCGCGAGGGCAAGAGCGTCTCCGGGTTGTTCATGCACAACACCAGCGTCGACAGCGCAGACGCGATGTACGGTAGTTTCGCGCTGACGGCTCTCGATGCTGGGGAAGGCCACTTCAGCGCATTGCGTGGCTGGCCCGCCGGTCGCTGGTGGAACAGTCCAATGCTCTTCTGGGACGCGTTCTCTGCCACCGGCGAATTGGGGCCGCAAACGGACGAGCATAATTCGGTGGGAGCAATTTGCCTGCGACGCACGATTGCCGCTGGTGGCGAGGCCGACTTCACCTTCCTGCTGGCGTGGCATTTTCCCAATCGAACTCCGGCCCGTTGCGGATGGTCTTCCCCCAAGGGGCACGAGAACACGGTCATCGGCAACTTCTATGCCACGCGATTTGCCGATGCGTGGGCGGCGGCTGAGTACGCCGCGGCGAATCTGCAAAGCCTGCAAAACAGGACACAGAAATTTGCCACAGCAATCCGCGAATCCACGCTGCCTGCTGTGATCAAGGAAGCAGCGATGGCGAACCTCTCCACGCTGGTGTCCACTACCTGCTTCCGCACCGCGGACGGCGAGTTCCACGGTTTCGAAGGGGCTGACGACAAGTCGGGGTGCTGCTTTGGGAACTGCACGCACGTGTGGAACTACGAGACGGCAACCGCTCATCTTTTTCCATCGCTGTCGCGCTCCTTGCGCAAGGCTGCGTTCGGTTACTGCATGGACGATCGCGGCGCTCTGCACTTCCGCCAGATGTTGCCTGCGGGCATCGAGCGCTTCGGCACCGCAGCCGCCGACGGGCAGATGGGCCAGATCATCAAGGTTTATATCGACTGGCAGCTGAGTGGCGACATCAACTTTCTGCGTGAGTATTGGCCGAGAGCGAAGAAGGCGATTGAGTTTGCATGGGTGGCGGGCGGCTGGGATGCGAATCGCGACGGCGTGCTGGAAGGCGTTCAGCACAACACGTACGATGTTGAGTTCTACGGACCCAACCCGCAGTGTGGCGTCTATTATCTCGGCGCCCTGCGCGCGGCGGAGGAGATGGCGCGCGCGATGGGCGACACTACATCCGCGGCGGAGTATCACCGACTCTTCGAGAACGGTAGTCGCTGGATTGATGCCAACCTCTTCAACGGCGAATACTACGAGCAAAAAATTATCGGCTACCCGCCCGACAAGATCGCGCCGGCGCTGCGCGCTGGCATGGGATCGGACGATACGCAGCATCCTCAATACCAGGTGGGCACGGGATGCCTGGTGGACCAACTCGTCGGCCAGTATCTTGCGGATGTCGCTGGTCTGGGCCCACTCCTTGACCAGGAGAAGATTCACAAGACACTGGACTCTATCTATCGTTACAACCACAAAGCCAGCCTGGCGCAGCATGACACTGTGCAGCGGACCTTTGCGCTCAATGACGAATCAGCGATGGTGATCTGCGACTACGCAAAGAGCAAACGTCCGCAAATTCCCTTCCCCTACTACGCTGAAGTGATGACGGGCTTCGAATATTCCGCTGCGAATTTGATGCTCTACTCCGGTATGACTGATCGTGGTGTGGCGTGCGTTCAGGACATCCGCAAGCGGTATGACGGCGTACGGCGCAATCCGTGGGATGAGGCGGAGTGCGGACATCACTACGCGCGCGCAATGGCGTCGTGGTCCGGCGTGCTTGCGCTGAGCGGATTTCGCTATCGTGGTCCGGAGCGTGCTGTTACTGCTGTTCCGCGAATCTCTTACGGCGAATCGCAGTTCCGCTCGTTCTGGTCGGCAGCTTCGGGATGGGGAGGCTTTTCGCTGGTCAGCCGCGCAGATATTTCACAATTGAAGTTGAACCTCGACGCCGGATCGCTCGCCGTGCGTAGTTTCGAATTTCCGAGCGGCGGCAAATCCGAAGGACGAGCGATGCTGAATGGAAAGCCGCTGGCGCACATAGTCGAGCGCAAGAACGGGCATGTAGTTTTTGTGCTGGCCAAGGAAGTCGTAATACCCGAAGGCGGACAGATCGTGTTGGAAGGCTGACCGATCAGTGCAGTCCAGGTAGTCTTCCATGACGCGTTGAGATACGCTGGTTGGTTCTCTACGTCACTGCGGGCGATGCCATGATGATGAAACGCGTCTGTACTTTACTGGCTGTACTCTCACTCGCGTTTTGGTCCGTCGGCGGAACTGTACATGCGGCCGATCGCCCGTTGCTGGGAGCGCAGATCTGGATCGAACCGGGACAAACCGACGCTGAAATTGACGGCTGGTTTCATCAGCTGGCGCAATCAAAGATGCCTGTAGCGCGAATTTTCGTAATGTGGAGCTACCTCGAGCCGCGTCCGGGCGAATGGAATTTTTCGCTGTACGACACTGCCTTCCGCGCCGCTGAGAAGTATCACGTTGGCATCATTGCCACCCTGACTCCAAGTGGTCCCCCGCCCTTTGCCGGGGGGGATGGAAACCAGGGTGTAGGCATGGTTCCCTCACAAGAGCGAAAGACAGCAGCGAGCGACTACATTCGTCGCGTCGCAGAGCGCTACCGCACTAGCCCAGCGCTTGATAGCTGGCTGCTGGTGAACGAGCCCGGGCAACCACCCGCAGCGGATCCGCTCGCGATATCCGCCTACCGACAATGGCTGCCGACGCAGTACAAATCAATCGCAGAGTTGAATGTCTCGTGGGGAAGTGCCTGGACCAGTTTCGATCAAGTAGAAGTTGCGACCGGAGCCGCCGCGTGGAACAAGAACACCTCGACAGACTGGATGACTTTCTGGCGCGGTTATCAAACACAGGAGCTGAAGTGGCTCGCATCGGAAGTGCGTGCTGTGGATCCGGCCCATCCCCTGCATGTCAATCCGCACGCCCTGGTGGGCAACCTGGCTGCACTCTCTGATGATCTTCCCGCATGGCGCGGATTTCTTGACACCCTGGGATGCTCCATTCATCCGGCCTGGCATTTCGGTTTGCTCCCGCGCGACCGCTACGCACTCGGCGTCTCCTACGTGAATGCGCTGGTGCGAGGAAGCATCGAGCCGAAGCCCTATTGGGTAACCGAGCTGCAGGGTGGGAACAACATCTACAGCTCAACGCGGCCCATGGATCCTACGCGGGAGGACATTGCGCAGTGGGTGTGGACGAGCGTCGGCTCGGGCGCGGATCGCGTAATTTTCTGGCTGCTGAATGCGCGGCGGTCAGGAGTGGAGGCGGGCGAGTGGTCGCTGCTGGACTTTCAACAGCGGCCGAGTGAACGATTGAAGACAGCGTCGGAGATTGCGCAAATCATCGATGCCCATCAGGATTTCTTTGCTCAGGCTCATCCGGTGCAGTCTCCCGTAACTCTCATCGTGAGCCTTGAGACGATGACGCTCGAGGCGCAATACGCCGATACCGATTATCCCGGGCGCGACCGCAACGCGCAGATTCTTGAGACGCTCGGTTTCTATCAGGCGCTTTCGCAAACCGGCATTCCGCCGGCCATCAAACACTTTGGCGATTACGATTGGCGCGCTTCGAGTGTGTCACGCCGCGTAGCGATACTTCCCGATATTCGCGTGCTGACATCCGCGCAAGTCGACGACCTGCAGGCCTTCGTCAAGAACGGCAACATGCTCATCATCAGCGGGCTGACCGGCTTCTACGATCCGCACGCACTGGCGTGGCCGCTGGCTGGTTTCCCACTTGGCAAGGTCACCGGAGCCGACCTGAAAGAGGTTCACTTCATCGGCGACAAGCTGTCACTTCCGATCACGGAGCCAGCCGCTACGCTGCCATCGCATCTCTGGTACAGCACCCTGCAGAACAGAGACGCAAAAACTATGGGGACGATTGCTGGCGAGATCGTCGCGACGCGACTGCAGGTCGGCAGAGGCAGCGTCGTATGGATTCCTTCGCCCATAGGACTGGGTGCATGGTTGAACGACGCCACCCCGTTGGCATCGTTTCTGCAGCGGGAACTTGCTTCCGCTGTACCTGCACCGGAATTTCGTTTTCCATCACCGCAGCCGGGATGCCTGATACAGGTTGTGGAAAACCATGGCGCGTACCTTTTGGTGGTTACGAATGGGGGAGACGCCCCGGCCACCTGCCAGGTGAAGACTCCCGCAGACCTTCGTCCATCCATTTTGTGGGGACAACTTCCTCTTGATAAGGACGACAGCTTCCATCTGCCTGCTCGCGGCACCTCCGTTGTGTTGTATGCAAAGGGTGGGCGCTAAGCGAGCCAATATTCATCCGCACATTTTGTTCCTCGTGTGGGGGAAGAAATTCCTCGTTGAGCCTGCTCAAAATGTCCGAAAAGGACGCGCGTTCTGAGTGAGTCGAAGTGCGCAAACGCTGCGTCAGCATGGTTACTTTTTCCCGCCTTATTGCTATCTCCAGTATCAGTTCCTAGACAAAAGTTGCATGGACACACGGGGGACAAAACGTGTGTAGTGCAGGTCTGGCCTTTGTACATTTTTCGGTCAGTGTCGTTACCGATGAGATCGGATTTCAGGACATGATCCGGGCACTTCGATAAGGACAGAAACGCGATGAACTCCCGCGAAGGAGTTCGCCGCCTGAAACATTGACCGTGACTGATTTTGAGAAGCACGGCTGCAATGCCTTGATTCGCTTGTTCCCCGGGTTTGCTTTGTAGGATGTCTCCGCTGCGCCGCTTCAGTGCGCTGGCGAGACCATGTGCGGCAGTTCGACGAATTTATACGCGTCAAAACCTTTTCACTGTGAGTGTGCATCCATGTTGCGAAAGACCGTAAGTTTTCTCTCTTGCCTGTTCGTCCTGACTATTGCAAGTGCCGGCGTCTCCCACGCTGAAAAAGCAGAGGCCTTGGTGACGAAGGCAATTAAAACAGGCACTGCGGAAGCCTCGCCGACTCAGGTCTCGCGGGTGACCAACGTGCAGAGCATGGTGACACTGCAAGGGCAGGTCCATCCCCTGGCTACGGCGCGCTATGACCGTGGCGCGGTTGCAGACAGCATGCCGCTCTCGCACATGGTGCTGGTGTTGCAGCGCTCGCCTGAGCAGGATGCGGCCTTGACGACGTTGATCGACCAGCTGCACGACCCCAAGTCTCCGATGTACCATCGCTGGCTCACGCCCGAGGAGTTTGGCCAGAACTTCGGCCCGTCCGATCAGAACATCCAGCTGTTGACCAGTTGGCTTGAGAGCAACGGCTTCAAGGTCGACGAAGTTTCGCCCGGTAAAGCTACGGTAATTTTCTCCGGCACCGCGGCCCAGGTTCGGCAGGCCTTTCGCACTCAGATGCACAACTACAACGTGAACGGCGAGAACCACGTTGCCAACTCGACCAATCCCGAGATTCCTGCGGTCTTCGGATCGATGGTCGTTGGCTTCCGCGCGCTGCACGACTTCCAGGCAAAGCCCCTCCACCACATGGTCGGCGCATTCGCCAAGGACAAGTCGAGCGGCGAGTGGAAACAGTCTTCGCCTCTCGCACCAAATCTGACCAGCGTATCCGGACCGCTAGGCGACGCACGCCTCGTAGGTCCGCAGGACTTCTACACGATCTATAACCTCAAGCCGCTGCTGAGCGCCGGCATCAATGGCGCCGGGCAGACGATTGCGGTAATCGAACAAAGCGATGTGAACCCTGCGGACGTCACGGCGTTCCGCTCGCAGTTCGGTTTGCCCGCTTATCCCGCCTCGCCGAATGCGGCAAACGGCGGCGTGAATTATTTCAAGGGAGTGTCGGGCTACTGCGCTGATCCCGGCGTCGTAGCTTCAGGCGACGAAGCAGAAGCCATCCTCGACGTAGAGTGGGCGGGTGCGATCGCACCGAACGCAACGGTCGACGTTGTTTCCTGCGCCAGCAGCAACACCTCCCAGGGTACCGACCTTGCTCTCACGTACATCGTGAATCACCTGGCCTCCAGCGTCTCCGCAATGAGCTACAGCTATGGCGCTTGCGAAGCATCGCTGGGCAGCGCCAGCAATGCATTCTACAAGAGCACCTATCAGCAGGCAGTGGCGCAAGGTCAAACCGTGGTCGTCTCAGCCGGCGACAGCGGCGCTGCTGGTTGTGACTACTTCACAGGCAGCACTCCTAGCCCGGCCACCCTGGGCAACGCAGTCAACGGACTCGCATCCACGCCCTACAACATTGCCGCAGGCGGTACCGACTTTACCGATACCTACCAGAACCTCACCAGCACCTATTGGAGCTCCACTAACAAGGCCGGCTATGAGTCGGCTCTCTCGTACGTTCCTGAAACGGCATGGAACGGCACCTGCGCCAGCCCGCTGCTTCTCTCCTACGCATCCAATCTTGGTCTGAATCCAGGAGCAAACAACGAAGCCTGGTGCAACAACAAAGCCTTCGTAGCCAAGTACGGCAGCTTTGTATTCCTCGATGGCGCCGGCGGCGGCGTCAGCAGTCTCTATTCCAAGCCCAGCTGGCAGAGCGCGTACGGCGTGCCCAATGACGCCAAGCGCGACATCCCTGATATTTCGCTCTTCGCCAGCAACTTCATCTACAGTCATGCGCTCGCAGTCTGCCAGTCTGATCTTGGCTATGCCTGCGACATGTCCAATAGCAACGCGGCGCAGACCATGGCGGGTGGCGGCACCTCGTTCGTAGCCCCCCAGATCGCCGGCCTCATTGCTCTCGTCAATCAGAAGACCAACGAACGTCAGGGCCAGGCGAACTACACTCTCTATGCATTGGCTGCGAGTGAGTATGGCTCGCCGACCGCACCCAACAATGCATCTCTGACCTCCTGCAACGGCTCCCTGAAGGGCAATGCAGTCGGCACGAGCTGCATGTTCTACGACGTCAATGCCGTTCCCAAGTCGACTAGCGGCACCATTGCTGACTCCATCGCGCAACCTTGCGCGGCTGGTACCCCAAACTGCGTTGTAAGTTCAAAGAAAGACGCCTTCGGCCTGCTCTCCTCATCTGCAACCAGCCAGGTTGCAGCTTATCCGGCTGGCAAGGGATATGACCTTGCGACCGGCCTGGGCAGCATCAACTTCGCGAACCTCGTCAATGGCTGGACCGTCGGCGCAACCTCCGGACCGACCACCTTCACCACGACGACCTCGCTGGTTGCATCGCCCACCACGATTCCTTTCGGTGGAGTGACAACCCTAACCGCCACCGTTACGAATTCCACGTACGCCTCGCCGATGGGCGCGGTGAATTTCTACTCGGGCAGCGCAACCGGCAGCTTGCTCGGAACCGCGACCCTGATCGCGTCCAAGGCACCTTCCTCTGTCGCTACTCTGCAGGTTACGGGCTTGGCGCTCGGTGCAGGAGCCAGCAATATCGTTGCGGTATTCCCTGGCGACGGTGCAAACGACGCGGCGTCAGCATCGGCTGCCGTCCAGGTCAACGTAGGCCTGTCACCTTTGGCAACCAAGACAACGACGATCACGCTCACCTCCGGCACGTCAACAATCCTGACGGTTCCTAACGCGGCGGGAACTGTGACCATCAGCTCGCAAGCGATTTTGACTGCGACTCTCACAGGTGGTGTCCCTGACGGATCCACCGTGACCTTCAAGTCTGCTACAGGCACTTTGGGAACGGCGACAACGACTACCGGGGTGGCCAAGCTTACGATTAATTCCAGCACGACTGGGATGGCTCTCGGCACCAACCTCCTGACGGCAACATTCGGACCCCTCACGACCGGCGGCAACACCTATACAGCATCGACCTCGAGCCCCGCACTCTCGATGACGGTGAGCTCGGGCTTGAATGTAATCAACTTCGGCCCCCTGTCCATCGGCAATTCAACTTCGGCCCAGAACTACACGGTGATCTTCAATGCTGCGACCACGGTAAGCGCAGTCAAAGCGCTGACCCAGGGAGTTCCCAGCACGGTCGGCACCGCGCTCGTAGATTACGTGGTTGGCAGCGGCAACACCTGCGCAAACACGACCTACAACGCTGGTTCGAAGTGCGTTCTCTCTCTCACCTTCCAACCCACCGTTTCGGGTACGCGGCTTGGTGGCGCGGCACTTTATGACGCAACCGGAGCGGCGATTATTACTCTGCCCGCAAGCGGAACGGGACAGGGCCCACTGCTCTCCTTCGGCCAGGCATCGCCCTCAACCATGGCACTCTCCGGCCTTAGCGGACCAACCTCCGTGGCTATCGATCCGGCCGGCACACTCTACGTCGCAGACGTCCTCAACAATCGCGTTGTAAAGATTGCCAAGGGAAGCACGACCATGACAGCGGTTGGAGGCACCTATAGCTACCCGATCTCGCTTGCTCTCGACGGCGCCGGCAACCTCTACGTCGTCGATTCAGTCGGGCTCAGCGTTGTCAACAACAACAACGGAACGCTCAGCGCCACGGCGCACACGGCGATCACGGTTAAGTACTCCAACATCGCCCTTAAGCTGGCGTCTCAAATCAACTTCGACAACCTGGGTAACTTGTACATTGCCGACACCTACAACAACAGGGTTCTCAAAGTAGCTCGTTCGAACGGAGCACTGAACTTTGCCGCACCGAGTCTGGTTGGTTCGGGCTACACGTATCCCCAGGGCGTGGCGGTGGATTCCAACCTCAACGTCTACATTGCGGACACCGGGTTCCCCCAGAGCACAAACGGCTTGACGGGCAGGCTCGTGAAGGTGTCCTCAGCCGGCGCGCAGTCCACTCTCAATATCCCGACGTACTCGCCATTCGCTCTCGCGGTGGATTCATCGGGCGGTCTTTACGTAGCTGAGGGCGACACGGCGACTGACTACACCGGAAGCACCCAGCCGCTCGGAGATGCACGCATTCTTCAGTTATCTCCCAGTCTCGCCAGGGTTACGTCTCTCCTGGTAAAGCCTGCCGGCTCGACCAACATGCAGGTGTGGGGCGGACTGGGAGTGGATCTGAAGGGCAACGTCTGGGCACCGGACTTTAACAACAACCAGATTGTCACTCTGAACAACATTCCGAACATTACATTCCCGACGGCGGTGACCAGCACGATGTCAGCTCCGGTTGCCAACATCGGAAATACCAACCTGAACTTCTACAGCTTCGCTCAGGGTGAACCGGCGTCATTGACACTCACCTTCTTTTTCACGATTACGTGGACCGACACCACCACTACGTACTTTGCTCAACAAGCGGGTACCGGAAACTGCAATGTTGGTACACCCGTTACTCCGTCATCAAGCTGCAACCTGGTAATCGACTTCAATTCAGCTGGGTCGTGGCAAGGATACTTAACAGTAGCCGCGCCGTTCTATGTGTATGACAACATCAACAACCAGGCCAGTCCCGGACATCAGGAGACGATGCAGCTCTCGGCTGGCGCAAACTTCTAAGTTTCCTCACGCTACTCGGCCCACCCTCAACCAAGGGTGGGCTTCTTTTTTTGTCCGCACGGTTGTTTGTCATCCGTATCGCAGAGAGGGCAGCGCGGCTTCGACGGCCTGTGCCGTGAGCGGACGCGCAAAGTAGAAGCCTTGCCCGTACTTGCATCCCAGGGTCTTCAACTGGTCCAGCTGCGGCAACGTCTCGATGCCTTCCGCCACCACTTCCATCTCCAGCGAGTTGGCAAGATACAGAATGGTGCGAACAATCTCCACGCTCTGCTTGTGATCGCAGAGGCGCTGAACAAACGAACGGTCGATCTTGAGCGTATCGAAGGGATAGCGGTGCAGGTAGTTCAGCGAACTGTACCCGGTACCGAAGTCGTCCAGGTGAAGACCGATCCCCATCTCGCGCAACTCGCACATGGTGGAGAGTGCCGCGTCACTATCGTTCATCAGGCTGCTTTCGGTCACCTCCAGCCGCAGACTCTCAGCGCCCAGCCCGCTCTGCGCCAGGACGCTCGAAACCCTCTCCAGAAGGCCCGGACGCGCAAACTCCTTGGCGGAGAGATTCACGCTCATCCGCAGATCGAGTGCCGTGCCGGAGATGGCTCGCCAGGCCACCAGTTGGCGACAGGCCTCCGCCATGCCCCAATCGCCCAGCGGCAAAATCAGACCTGTCTCCTCTGCCAGCGGAATGAAGTCGCCGGGGGGAATCAAGCCACGCATCGGATGGTTCCAGCGGACCAGCGCTTCAAAACCGATCACCTGGTTCGAGTCGAGATCGATCTCGGGCTGATAATGCAGAACCAGTTCTCGCTCATCAATGGCGCGTCGCAGATTGCTGTACAGCTGCAGGCGCCCCGCAGAGCGCTCATGCATCTCCCGGGTGAATACGATGCAGGCGCCTGCGCCTTCATTCTTTGCCTGCGACATCGCGGTCTCCGCGTCACGAAGGATCTCTTCCGGATGCAGATAACGGCTGGCTCCCATCACAATTCCCATGCTGGCGCTCGGAATCAGAATGGCGTCTTGATATTCGAACGATCGCGATAGCTCGACGGCAATCGATGCCGCAGTCTCTCTTACCTTCGCCTCGGTCTGCACGCCCTCCAGCAGCAACAGAAACTTGGCCCCACCAATGCGCGCAACCACGAAGTCGTCCCGCTTCAGAGTGCGGCGAGCTGCAGAGCACAGGCGCATCCCCGCTTCAATCAGGGTGGCATCGCCACCACGTTCTCCGAGTGTTTCGTTCACCTGGTGGAATCGGTTCAGATCAACGAAGATCACGCCGAAGCTCCAGTCCCCCGTCGCCGCTGCGCGCTCCAGCCGCTTCTCTATCTGGTCCAGCAGCGACAATCGATTGGGCAAGCCGGTCAGCGCGTCTGCGGTCTTGCTCTCCGTCACATCCGCCATGGACCCTGCCATGCGCGTAGCCTTACCGCCCGACGTCTCCAGCGAATGGCCGCGGCTCAGAACCCATCGCCAGGTTCCGTCGCTGTGCCGAATCCGATGCTCGCTGCGGAAGCTGCTCGTCCTGCCGGTTCGATGATCCGTGAGCTGCGCAATCACCTGCGCCCGATCTTCGTGATGCACCCGGCCGATCCAGTGGCTCAGGCGGTCGATCCGCTCCGTCTCATCCATGCCGAGAATGGCTTGCCAGTGCGGCGAGTAGTACACAATTCCCGATTCGATGTCCCAATCCCAGAAGCCATCCCATGCAGCCAGAGAGGCCAAAGCATAGCGCTCTTCGCCCACGCTATTGACCGGAGTGGGCAGTACCGCGCCGGCGCGTAGCAACCTCAGCTCCAGCTGTTCTGAGAGGATGGCGGCCAAGGCAAGTAGATTCTGCTCGGCTGACACCGGGAAGCGTCGCCGGGGCTTCGTGTCGGTCACGCAGAGCGTCCCTACGGCCTCGCCTGACATCATTACCGGTACCCCGGCGTAAAAACGCGTGCTGCCCGCGGCTCTCGCGGAGAGGTTACGCGCGAAGCGGGCATCATTGTGGCTATCGAGCACCGTCAGGCAGCCCTCCCCAAGGATCGCGCTGGAACTGAAACAGTCCTGCTGGGGCAATTCGTACAAGCTCATTCCATATGTCGACTTCGCCCAGAATCTTCCGTCGTCCACAAACAGCAGAAAGGACGCCGAAGTGCCGGTCAGCCGTGCCGCGAGCCGCGTGATGCGGTCAAAGGTTTCTTCGCTTGGGGTATCAAGGATTGCCAGCGTGCGCAACGCCGGCAGTCCCGATCTCTCAACCAGTGGCAGGACTGGTACTACAGCCGGGATGTCAGTCGCCATAGAACTCGTTTCCTTTTTACGAACTTCGCACGGGCGATCCCGTAAGCTGCCACACCACCCGCAGTGCGCCGTTGGCGGTGGTCAATGAGCCTATCGGCGAAGAGGGCGAAAACTTGAATGACTGCCTTCGCCTCAAGACAGATCCGGCCGACCTTATAATCGGAGTTTGAACGAGAAAACCCAGACCGAACCGGGCAGCAAGGCATCTGCTCTCGCCGTCGCCTCCGGAATCCTGGCAAGCCGCCTGGTCGGATTGGTCCGCGAGCGCGTCTTTGCTCATTACTTCGGCAACTCCGACGCCGCCGATGCCTTCCGCGCAGCCTTCCGCATCCCCAACTTCCTCCAGAACCTCTTCGGAGAAGGCGTCCTTTCTGCCTCGTTTATTCCCGTCTATGCACGCTTGAACGCAGAAAAGCGTCATGAAGAAGCTTCTCAGCTTGCAGAGGCTATCTTCGCCCTGCTCTTTCTGGTCACATCCCTCTTGGTTGTCCTCGGGGTCTTTGCCACGCCATGGATGCTCTACGTCATCGCGCCCGGTTTCCACGGAGAGAAGCGCCTGCTGACCATCCACCTGGTGCAGATTCTCTTTCCTGGAGCAGCCCTGCTGGTTCTCTCAGCATGGTGCCTGGGCGTGTTGAACAGCCATCGCCGTTTCCTTCTTTCTTATACTGCCCCGGTCATCTGGAACCTCGTGATGATTGTCACGATGGTCGGTGGAGGGCATCACTCGCAAAGCCGCCTGGCGGTACTGATTGCGATTGCCTCCGTCATTGGCAGTGGACTGCAGTTCCTGGTGCAGCTTCCTACCGTACTCAAATACCTGTGGCCTCTCCGCCTCGAGATCCCGCGCGCGGCCGAGCACGTCCGCATAGTGTCGAAGAATTTCTTTCCCGTATTGCTAAGCCGCGGAGTGGTGCAGATCAGCGCCTTTATCGACTCTTCGCTGGCGAGTCTGCTGGGCCAGGGCGCCGTCTCCGCCCTCGGGTACGCGCAGACGCTCTATACCCTCCCCGTCAGCCTCTTTGGCATGGCCGTCTCCGCTGCCGAACTGCCCACCATGTCGAGTGCACTCGGCACCCAGGAGCAGATTGCCGCCAGCCTGCGCCAGCGCCTCACCGTGGGACTGCAGCAGATTGCCTATTTCGTCGTGCCCTCAGCGGCCGCCTTTGTGCTGTTGGGAGACGTGATTGTGGCGCTCATCTACCGCACCGGCCACTTTCAACATGCCGACGTCATCTTCGTCCGGGGAGTGCTGGCCGGATCCGCTGTTGGCCTGCTCGCCTCCACCTCGGGACGCCTCTACTCCTCGGCCTTCTATGCGCTGCGCAACACGCGAACACCCCTGAAGTTCGCCATGATCCGGGTGGGGCTCACGCTCGCACTGGGATACCTGTTTGCCCTACCGCTGCCTCGCCTGCTGGGCATTGACCAGCATTGGGGAGCAGCCGGCCTCACGCTCTCGGCCGGCATCGCGGGCTGGGTGGAGTTCACGCTCCTGCGCCGCGCGCTGCACGGGCAGATCGGGGCGGTTCCCTTCGCAGGCCAGCGCCTCGCAAAGCTATGGCTGGCGGCACTCGTGGCCGGGGCGGCGGGCTACGGAGTGAAACTCGTCCTTCCTCTTCACTCTTCGCTCCTGATCGGCCCCTGCGTGCTCATTCCCTTTGGGTTGGTCTACCTCGGAATCACTCACATGCTCGGAATCGCGATGCCCGGCACCCTGAGCCGCATCTTCCGCCGCCGCGCCTAATCAGCGGCTTCCAGCCAAAAAAAAGAGACTCCGGAATAACCGGAGCCTCTCGCATTGCTTTCGTTCGATGTACTGGCTCTTACAGGGCTTTAACCGGCTCGGCAACCTGTGCCGCCGGGGCGGGAGTGCTGGTGGTGGTGGTGGTAGCGGCGGGCTTCTCAGGAGTGCCGGGCTTGCGGATGTCGATGCCGCCCTTGAAGAATGCGCCGTCTTCGATGCTGATGCGCTGGGCAACGACGTCGCCGGAGAGCGAGCCTTCGCTGCGGATGTCGACGCGATCGCTGGCGTTGACGTTCCCGCGTACCTTGCCGAGGACGACGATCTCGCGGGCGGTAATGTTGGCGGTCACCTGGCCGTTGCGGCCGACAGTGACGCGGTTGCCGGGGAGGTTGATGGTGCCGTCGACTTTGCCGTCGATGTAGAGTGATTCTGAACCGGTAACCTCTCCCTTGACCACGAGGCTCTTGCCGATCGTGGCCTGGTCGGCTGCAGGAGCGGCGAGCGTTGGCGGCGCGGACGCCGGGCGCTTCATAACGTGGGGGTTGCGGGCACAGCCGGACGGACTGGCTCGGTGCTCGGGGTCTGGGAAGAATTGCCGGATTGATTCGGTTTCCACATCTTGTCGTAATTCCTTTCTTCTCAGCTATGGCTCCTTGCAATTCCCCCGGGAAATCTTTGCCCGCTTGGGACATACGCAGGTTGAAGCCGAAATTGAATGCAATCGTCAGGTGCCAGAACAACTTCTCCGGAAGCCTTTGGCAAGGATAGCTACGCTTTGCTCGATTGCGCCTGTAGTGCCGTTATCTGAATCTTAAACACTCGCGGGCGCGAAATTGCACGTTTCGCCAAATCTTTTGTGGTATCGTCCGGCACCGCGTACCATGAAGACAGGCTGTCCATGACCGACCGAGATCTGATCCACCGTATTGAGCGATCCGCTGGACAACGCGCGGGTTACAAGCAACTTGTCCGTGAACTGGGGCTGGGTGGCGGACGCGAACGGCGGCTGCTGCTGGAGCATTTGGCGCGTTTGACGGCCGCCGGCCAACTGGTAAAGCTTGACCGCGAACAGTGGGGAATGCCCCGCGCGGTGGTAACCAGGGACAATCTGGCGGCCGGTACGGCTCGATCTGCACCGCGACGGCTACGGATTTGTGCGTCCGGAGGTGCGACAGGCCAGCGGTAACGACGATATCTTCATTCCTCCCAACGAGATCAAGCGGCGCAATGCAGGGCGACCAGGTGCTGGTGGAGGTGGCCACTCCAAAATCGGATGGCCGCCGCATGGGCCGCATAGTACGTATTCTGAGCCGGCGCAATCCAACGGTGGTCGGGATCTTCCATTATGGCGGCGAATTCTCTGATACGCGGCGGGGCTACGGCCAGCGCGGAGTACGAGCCGCGTTTCCCGGGCAACTACGTCACTCCGTTTGACGACCGGATGACGCAGCCGGTTCTGATTGCTCGACGGCGACGAGGTGGTGGCGGTCGCTGCTGCGGACACGCCCAACCGCGTGCTGGGCGAAGAGGCGCGGCATGCCTCTCGAGCGCGAGGATGAGACGGATCTCGAAGGGCTCGTGGTGGACGTGGAGATTACCGATTATCCCACGTCCATCGCGGCCGGCGCGCGGGACGCGTGATTGAAGTGCTGGGCGAACAGGATGCCTTCGGCGTGGACGTGGAGATCATGATTCGCAAGCATCACCTGCCGCATGTCTTCCCCGCGCAAGTGTTGGCGGAGGCCGGGCGGTGGCGCATCTTGATGCGGAAGAAGTAGCCAGCGACGCGATTTTCGTGATCTTCCGATCGTCACCATCGACGGCGAGACAGCCAAAGACTTCGATGATGCTGTACTGGTGACAGAAGGTAACGATGGTAGTTACGAATTGCAGGTCCACATTGCAGACGTATCGGAATATGTGCGACCGGGCACGGATCTCGATCTGGAGGCGCGTCTGCGCGGTACGTCCGTATACTTCCCGGATCGCGCCGTGCCTATGCTGCCGCAGGAATTGTCGACGGATATCTGCAGCCTGCGCCCGAACGAAGATCGCCTGGTGCTCTCCTGCATCATGCGCATCGACGCGCAGGGTGAAGTCGAGGGCTACGAAATCTGCAAGGGCGTAATTCGCTCGGCGCGCCGCATGACATACACACAGGTGCACAAGATTCTCGATGGCGACGAAGCTACGCGTGCTGAGTTCGCGCCGCTGGTGGCTGACTTCGAGCGCATGAAGACGCTGGCGCTGCTTGCTCAACGGCAAGAGGCAACGGCGCGGCTCCATTGATTTCGATCTTCCCGAGCCGATCATCGAGTTTGACCAGTTCGGTGCGATGAAGAGTATTGTTCGCTCGGAGCGTAACTGGGCGCATCGCCTGATAGAGGAGTTCATGTTGTCGGCAAACGAGTGCGTGGCAAGCTGGCTGGAAGGTCAGGGTAGTACCGTCGATCTATCGTATCCACGAGAAGCCGGAACCCCGCCGCGTGGTCGAGTTCGAAGACATCGCCGCGAGCTTCGGATATTCGCTGGGCCTGGGTGCCTTGCCGGTCAAACGGGTGCAGATGAAGTCTGACGGCGCCAGCAGCACGGGCGCGGAAAGAATCCGCGCATGCATGAAATACCAGAAGACATCCCGGTGACGCCGCGCATGTATCAGAAACTGACGGCAAAGATCGCGGGCACTCCTGAGGAGCGCATCGTGTCGTACCTGATGCTGCGCTCGCTCAAGCAGGCGCGCTACAGTGAGAAAAATGAAGGCCACTTCGCGTTGGCCGCGCCGTCCTACACCCACTTCACCTCGCCGATTCGCCGCTATCCCGACCTCATGGTGCATCGAGTGGTGAAGGCCGTGCTGGCTGCGGGAGTGGACGGCCACGGCGATATGGATACGCAGCGCGCGTGGAGTCCGTGGCACCATTACAGCGAGGGCACGCAGCAACCCCGCCCGCGCCGCGACGATTTGTCTTCGCGCACGATCCACCGGTGCCGGAGTCGGAGCTGGCCGCCATCGCGCAGGAGTGCAGCCAGACCGAGCGCCGCGCCGACGATGCCGAGCGCGAACTGGTCGAGTGGAAGAAGATCAAGTTCATGCAGGACCGGGTGGGAGAAGATTTCAACGCCATGATCCTGAACGCGACCAAGTTCGGATTGTTCGTCGAGTTGGACGATCTCTTCATCGAAGGCCTCGTGCCCATCGACACGCTGCGTGGCGACCGCTTCACCTTCAACGAAAACACGCGACAGATTCTAGGCGACCGCAGCGGGCGCAAGTACTCGCCGGGCGACAAAGTACGCGTGCTGCTGGATCGCGTGAACGCTGTGGAGCGCAGGCTGCAGTTCGCTATGCTGGATGAAAACGGCGGCGAGGGAGCAGCCCGCCCCACGCCAAACAAAGGCGGCAAGGCCAAGGCCAAGCCGAAGCGCAAGTCACGCAACGAGAAACGCCGCTCGCCCTCCGCGCCGGGCAGCGTCAACCGCAAAGGCCGCGGCGAAGGCAAACGCCCCAAGCGGCGCAAGACCTAGCCTGCTATTTTTCCAGGTCAGAAAAGACAGTCTCTTCCGGCACGTCCGTCGGGCTTTGAAACGAGAGATTGTAGCCGTCTGGATCCTTTATGTTCGCGACCCACATATTGTTGCCCACGAAGGGCGTCTGTACGGTCACGCCGCGCGAAGTAAACTCGCGATAGAGTGCCAGCGTGTCCTCGCATTGAAAGCAGATGGAAACGCCGCTGCCCGCCTTGCCTTCCGGCACGCGTGAGGGGCGGTACTCCTGCAGCATCAGCGCAGCGTCGCCAATCTCCAGCCAGCACCAGCGCAGCTTTCCCTCGTCAATCCACTTGTTGGCCATCTTGCAGCCGAGCCCATCCACGTAATAGCGAAGTGAGGCTTCCATATCCTTGACCATGAAAAACGGTACGGCCAGCTTCACATTTGCTGCGACTTTTGTTTCTGTAGTCATTTTTGGGCTCCTCTCGAGAGCGAAGAATCTTCTTCGCCGCGCCAGAAGATCAGCAGTTGCAAAATACTTTAATTCCTCAGCGGTATTGAACGCCAGCGCCACCGCCTACCCGGGAAGCGCCCTGGCCAGACCTATTTCTTGAGCTTCTGCGGATGGATCGTCTCGCCGCGCTCCAGCATTGCCACATACTTCTCGATCTTCAACGCGCGTGTCTCCGCCCTCTTCACGCCATGGATGCGATGCAGAATCGCATAGCGATTTCTGCTATCCAGCTTGGTGAAAATGGTCTTCGCCTTACGGCTCTTCGCCAGAGCGGCCTCGAGATCCGCAGGCACAACCGCCGTGCTCTGAGGCTCATAGGCAGATTCCCAGCGGCCATCCGCCTTCGCCCGATCCACCTGCTCCAGACCAGCCGTCGTCAGCCGCCCCAGGTCAATAAGCTCTTGAGCCCTGGTCTTGTTAATCTCTGACCACTTGCTTTTAGCAGACCGCGGAGTGAAGCGGATCAGCCAGTGCAGGTCATCGCTTTTCTGCAACTGGCCATCGATCCAGCCATGACACAGCGCGCCATCGATTGCTTCCTGCCGCGACACGCTTGCGATGCCCGAGGTCTTCTTAGCAAGCTCCAGCCAAAGGCCCTTGGCTTCTCTCGGCTGAGTCGATAACCACTGCTCCCAATCCGCGAGGCATGCGAAGCCGAGAATGGGGAGCCCGTCCTTGCCGACGCGTTTTGGCATCTTGACCATCGTCTCCCTGCGCCGCGAAAAGCCCCTGATCTGCGCGGAGCCTCAATGCAGCAAGATAGCCATTAGCGGGTCTTTCAGGCAATACCGTTATGCACCCGGCAGCATCATCATCAGCAAGCCTGCAGCGGTCCCCAGTGCTGCCACCGTTCCAGCCAGTTTGAGCGGAACGCTGCGTCCAAGTTGCTGACCCAGCGCAAACAGCGAGTACACGCTGACCACTCCGAGCGTGCACAGCAGCGTGGCAACGTAGGGCACAGGCACACCGGCCCGGTACAGCACCCATGCCAACGCAACATCAAACGCCATCGGCACCGGCAGCAGAGTGCCCAAGATCGCCAACGCGACGATGCCCAGCGCCGAGACTGGCAGATGGGTTCCGTACGCGGGAATCATCTCTACAGCGATCGCGCCCAGCACGGCAGCCAGCAGCATCCATGGCAGCGTCAGCAGCGTGAGTCGTACGAGGTTGTGCAGGAAGGTCTTCGCGAAGTTGAGCGCTCGCTCACCCGCAGGCTCCGGCAGATCTTCCATTTGAATTCCCAGCCCCTTCGCCGCCCTCTCTTTCACCAGCAACGGCAGCAGCAACAGCAGCAGCGCAGGCGCGACGATGCGCGCCACGGCAAGCCGCCATGGGAACAACACAAATGCCATCGCCACAACCACGGGGTTGAATGAGGGAGAGCTGATCATCGCAGCAACCGTCAGCCGCGTGCTGGCTCCGCTCACCAGCAGGCTCTGCGCAATGGGCGTAGCACAGTTCGTGCAAACTCCCGCGGGCATCCCTGCCAGCGACCCGCAGACGATGTTCGCCGCCGTCGATTGGAAACGCTTTGGCCGATTGGTCTGCGCCAGCATCGTCATCATTGCCGCGCCAAACGGCAGGGCAAAATACATGCCGAAACGATTCGTCCACAGCCAGTTCGTCGCCGTACGCGCAACCCGCTCCGGTGCAGGCATCTCCGACGTCACCTTCAGCAGCGCGTCAAAGGAGAGCGCTCCCTTGACCGAGACCGCACTCCCCGCGTGCAATTTCTTCAGCAGCGCGGGATAACGCTGTACGCTCCAGAAAATGCTGGCAATTGAGAGGGCCAGGACTGCCGCAATGGCCAATTCAAAGGTTTTTTGCCGATGGACGGGGGAGCTTACTGCCGACGTATTCATCCCGGGAGCATAGAGTATTTGCCCGTGGCCCGGCATCCTCCAAACGATTGAGATCGGCGCGATTTTCCACGGCTGTCCTGGCCCGCATCGGCAATCGCTCCGAGCACTTTTCAGGCTCGAGTTGCGCAGAGTTCGCCTCCAATGCCCGCCCTCTCATACAATGGAAAAAAGGGCTTAACGCCCAGACAGATTGACGACGATGCCGCGGGCATCGCAGAAGGATTTTGATGGCACACATGGTTGTTTGCGCGAAGTACAAGCAGGAGATGGAGGGCCTCGACGAACTGCCCTTTGACAACGATCTGGGCAAAAAGATCTATGACAACGTCTCAAAAAAGGCGTGGGGCGAGTGGGTAGACCACCAGAAGATGCTGTTGAATGAGTACCGTCTGCAGCCCTGGACCAAGGAAGCCCAAACCTTCCTCGTCGAACAGATGAACGAGTTTCTCTTTGGCGCCGGTGGACAGAAACCCAAGGAATACGTTCCTCCAACCGCGTGAGCAAGGCTCCTGGGAAAGGGTGGGCCTGCCTCCCCTTTCCTCTGGGATCGCCACACGACCCCGGCTAAAGCCGCCTTCCGAGCGCCGGATCGCGTTGATGCCGGAGACCCCATGGTCGTGTACACTTAGAAAGACCTTCGCGCAGTTCTGCGAGTGTCGGGACGTGGCTCAGCCTGGTAGAGCGCACCCTTGGGGTGGGTGAGGTCGCTGGTTCGAATCCAGTCGTCCCGACCATTGAAATCCAGTTCATCCCGGAAGTATTTGTAGAGGCAGGATCAGGGCCTGAATGGCTCAGATTGGCCTCGCGGTAGCGCCGGGATTGGACAGACGCAATACCGCTGGGGGCACCCTAAAAAACGTTACCCCCGCCGCACTTTTGTTTTCCTGCCCTCACTCTGCCACATCCAAAACGACGTCGTAATCTCCCTCTAAGTGCTTGTCGGGGAATGCTTGTTTGCGTTCGTGCAGTATCTTTGGTATAAACAAGGACAACACTTTAGATTCCATTTAGAGACACCTAAGTAACGCATAGTAACCATTTTATTTTTATGGTTGCGTGACTTATTGGCGACTTTCAGCCGATAGGGAACACAAGCAGCCTGATTTTGTAAGGAGTGAGACATGTTTCTCTTTTCCTTTTTTGCTCTGCTTTTGAACCATTTTTGCTCGATTTCGATGAGGTATTTATGTCTCATGGCAGCACCGCTATCAGGTCCACAGGTCATGTTGTATCAACGCCAACCCTCAACCCCACTCTTCTCTTATCTGTAAGCTCAAAACTCGCAAAGCGCAGCCAGAGAAGTGGAAACTTCAGCACGCTGTTTCTGGTGCTCGCTTGCTGCCTGGTCATGGTGTCATCTGCCAGCGCGCAGCTCACCTTCATGCAGGCTACGCAGACCCCCGCCACCGTCGACAGTGGTGACGGCAAATCTGTCGAGCTCGGTGTCAAGTTCAGATCCGACACCGCCGGCCATGTCACAGGCCTGCGCTTTTATAAAGCAAGCACCAACACCGGCATCCACGTCGGGCATCTGTGGTCCAGCACGGGCACTCTGCTGGGCAGCGCGACCTTCTCAGGCGAAACCGCTTCAGGTTGGCAGCAGGTTAGCTTTGCAACTCCGGTTTCGGTCGCGGCAAACACCACCTATGTCGCATCGTACTTTGCTCCCACGGGACACTACTCCGAGACTGAGAATGCCTTTGCAACGGCGGGAATCAACAACACTCCGCTGCACGCCCTGGCTAACGGCGTAGATGGCTCCAATGGCGTGTATCTGTATTCCTCCTCCGCCGGCTTTCCAAGCAGCAGCTGGGATTCGACGAATTATTTTGTGGACGTTGTCTTCTCACCCGGGAATCCGGCTGCTTCAAATCCGCAGCTGACGGTTAGCCCTTCAAGCCTGGCCTACGGCAATGTCACGGTGAATACGGCGTCGACCAAGACTGTAACGCTGACCTCTTCGGGCACAACGGCGCTCACAGTGAACTCAGCCGCCATCACCGGAACCGGCTTCACGGTCTCGGGAGCGACCTTCCCGCTGACGCTGAACGCGGGTCAGTCAGCAACGCTGACGGTACAGTACAAGCCGACGGCGACCGGCGCAGCCTCAGGCCAGTTGACGATTAATAGCAACTCCGCCAGCGGCAGTTCAGTGGCAGTAGCGCTGAGCGGAACTGGTGCAGCTGCGACAAGCCCGCAGCTTACAGTGAGCGCGGCCAGCCTGGCCTTCGGCAACGTCACGGTCAAAACGGCATCGACCAAGACTGTGACTCTCACTTCGAGCGGCACCTCGGCACTGACAGTGAACTCCGCAGCGATTACTGGCACAGGCTTTACGGTTTCGGGAGCAACCTTCCCGCTGACCTTGAACGCCGGTCAGTCGGCGACGCTCACGGTGCAGTTCAAGCCAACGGCAACGGGCGCAGTCTCAGGCCAGTTGACGATCAGCAGCAACTCCACCACGGGCAGCACGACAGCGGTAGCGCTGAGCGGAACTGGAGCGGCGGCGTCAAGCCCGCAGCTCACAGTGAGCGCAGCCAGCCTGGCCTTCGGCAGCATCACAGTGAATACAGCATCGACCAAGACTGTGACGTTGACCTCCTCAGGCACATCAGCACTGAAGGTGAACTCGGCCGCCATTACGGGTGCTGGCTTCACGGTTTCCGGAGCCACCTTCCCGTTGACCCTGAACGCGGGTCAATCCGCGACGCTCACGGTTCAGTTCAAGCCAACAGCAACGGGCGCAGTCTCTGGCCAGCTGACGATCAGCAGCAACTCCACCACCGGCAGCACGACGACGGTAGCACTGAGCGGAACGGGAGCAGCGGCAGCGAATCCGCAATTGACGGTGAGCGCATCCAGCCTGCCCTTCGGCAACGTCACGGTGAATACGGCCGCGACGCTATCAGTGACGCTGACGTCTTCGGGCACCTCGGCACTGACAGTGAACTCCGCGGCCATTACCGGCACGGGCTTCACGATCGTTGCGAGCAGCTTCCCGACCACGCTGAATGCAGGCCAATCGGTCACGCTGCAGATCCAGTTCAAGCCAACGGCAACCGGCGCAGTGTCGGGCCAGTTGACCATCAACAGCAACTCCACCACGGGCAGCACGACGACGGTGGCACTCAGCGGCACAGGTGTAGCGGCAGCAAATCCGCAGTTGACGGTGAGCGCGGCGAGCCTGGCCTTCGGCAGTGTCACGCTGAACACGGCGTCGACGAAGACCGTGACGTTGACTTCCTCAGGAACGTCGGCACTCACGGTGAACTCGGCAGCCATCACTGGCGCAGGCTATACGGTCTCGGGAGCAACCTTCCCGTTAACCCTGAATGCGGGTCAGACGGCGACGCTGACGGTGCAGTTCGATCCCACCGTGGCGGGAGCAGCTTCCGGCCAACTCACGATCAGCAGCAACTCAACCACGGGCAGCACAACGACGGTGGCGCTGAGCGGAACGGGTGCGGCGGCTTCACATGAGGTGGATCTCTACTGGAACGCGCCGAGCAGTTCGCCCGATCCAGTGGCGGGCTACCGCGTCTACCGTGCGACAGGCTCTGGAGCCTATTCCATGGTGAACGGGAGCCTGATCCAGGCGACTACGTACATCGATACCGCTGTGGTTAGCGGTACGGCGTACAACTACATGATCAAGAGCGTCGATGCCAACGGTATTGAGAGCGTCGCTTCCAACACGATTGCGGTAACTGTACCGTAATTGGCGCGGTTTCCGGCTCGCAAACTACACGCGCGCATATTGAGAAAACACCCTCAATATGCGCGCTTTTTTCGTGCGAAAAGTGGTCGTTTTAAGGCGTCAAAAACGCGCGAAATGCATCGTTTTTGGCGTGCTGGAGAGGCTAATTTCCGCCCATTTTCCCGGGCATTTGCTTCCTGTAATTATTCTGCAAACCAATCTCCTGGTGATCCAGCTCACACATTTCATCGCGCTGAAGAACTCTCCGCATCTCTCCTCAAGCTGAGGGGTTGGGTTACCACGCACGGAATCCAGCGCAGCGTTTCGGCTGCAAAGCTAACGCTAAATGTGCACAAAAAGATGCGTTTCTTTCGCTAATCCCCATGCCATGAAATTCCAGCGAATTTTCCAAATGGAGGGGTGATGGCCATCACTGCACCCCGTTATCGGCGGGGCGTAGAACCACGCCCGGGGTGGGGATATTACAGAGTTGCAGCGAGCCCTGGGAAGGCAGGATTTGTGAGGCCGAAAGTGCAGCCGCAGTATTTGTTCGGAGTGAAAATCCGGTGCGGTAAAAGGGATCGAAAAGCGTACCGGGGCCACGCCAGGGGAGGAAGAACCATATGAGCTGGCGAGACGAATATCGGCGCAAATGCATGGACGGAGCACAGGCGCTTAAGGCGGTTCAGTCGGGTGAGCGGGTATGGATCCAGTCGGGATGCGGAACTCCTTCCACGCTGGTGAATGCACTGGTGGCGAGATCCGCAGAGCTGCACGACGTCGAAATCGTTCACATGATGACGCTGGGCAGCGCGGATTACACGCGACCGGAGTTTGAGGGACACTTCCGCCATCGCGGGTTGTTCCTGGGCGCGAATGTGCGCGAGGCGGTAGCCGCCGGCCGCGCCGATTACACGCCGATTTTCCTGAGCGAAATTGAAGGTCTCTTTGTGAGCGGCGCGCTGCCGCTCGACGTGGTGCTGATGCAGGTGTCGCCGCCGGACGCGCACGGCTTTGTGAGCCTGGGGACCACGGTGGACTGCACGCTGACGGCGGCGCGCCATGCCAAGGTCGTGATTGCCGAAGTGAACGACCAGGATGCCGCGCACGCATGGGGATACCTTCATTCACGTCAGCCGCATTACCTGCGATGGTCGAGACTTCGCGGCCGCTGCTCGAACTCTGCGCCGAACCCATCACCGACATACATCGCAGGGTGGCGCGCAACGTGGCGTCGCTGATTCCCGATGGCGCGACACTGCAGACCGGGCATCGGCGGCATTCCCGACGCGGTTCTGGCATGCCTGGGCGACAAGCGCGATCTCGGTATTCACACGCGAGATGTGTTCCGACGGCGTGATCGACCTGATGGAAGTCGGGCGTGATCAATGGCGAGCGGAAGTCGTTTCATCGCGGCAAGGTGGTGGTCGCGTTTGTGCTGGGATCGCAGCGGCTGTTCGATTTTGTCCACGAGAATCAGAGCTTCGAATTCCGCTCCAGTCAGCTATACCAACGATCCGTTTGTGGTGGCGCAGCAACGACCGGATGGTGGCCATCAACTCCGCGCTGCAGGTGGATCTGACCGGGCAGGTCTGCGCGGATTCGCTGGGCACGAAGCCGTATAGCGGATTTGGCGGGCAACTGGATTTCATTCGCGGCGCGGCGCGCTCCGGGCGGGGTGCCGATTATCGCGTTGCCATCGACGGCGAAGCGGCGGCAGCGTTTCGCGGATTGTGCCGATGCTGGAGCCGGGCGCGGGCGTGGTGACGTCGCGCGCGGATGTGCACTACGTGGTGACCGAGCACGGCATTGCCTACCTGCACGGCAAGACGCTGCGGGAACGGGCGGAAGCGTTGATCGCGATTGCCGATCCGAAGTTTCAAGACGAGTCTGGAAGATTTTGCTGATGCGCTCACATTACCTGGAGCGCAAAGCGGCAGCTGTTACGTTTGCGTGAGCAACGACGGCGGAAGAAGGAGCACGTGATGGCAGAAGCGAGATCGAGGCCTGTTGCGGGTGGATGCGGAACGAGTGCAAGGGCTGCGGCCTGTGCGTGGAGGCGTGTCCGCCCAGGGTGATCGGGATGAGCGAGCGGCTGAATCACTACGGCTATCGCACGGCGACGTATGCAGGCATCGGCTGCACGGGATGCGGCATCTGCTTCATGGTGTGTCCTGAGCCGGGCGCGATCACGGTGCTGCGCCTTGTGAATCGTGCGAGCGCGAATGCGAGCGTGACTGGAGCGAGCCAATGCGCAAGCAACTGATGAAGGGCAACGAAGCCATCGTGAAGAGCGCGATTCTGGCGGGATGCCGCGCGTTTTACGGCTATCCCATTACGCCGGCGAGCGAGATTACCGAGGCGGCGGCGGAGTATCTGCCGCAGGTGGGCGGAGTCTTTCTGCAGGCCGAGAGCGAGGTGGCGGCCATCAACATGCTGTACGGCGCGGCGGCTGCGGGCGTGCGCGTGCATGACGTCGTCGAGCGGGCCGGGCATCAGCCTGATGCAGGAAGGCATCAGCTACATGGCCGGCGCGGAACTGCCGTGCGTGATCGCCGACATTACGCGCGGCGGTCCGGGGCTGGGCAACATTGCGCCGGAGCAGAGCGACTATCACCAGGTGGTGAAGGGCGGCGGGCACGGCAACTATCGCACGATCGTGCTGGCGCCGCATTCGGTGCAGGAGATGGCGGATCTGACCGCGCTGGCATTCGAACTGGCGGATCGGTATCGCAATCCGGTGGTGCTGCTGGCCGACGGATTCATCGGGCAGATGATGGAGCCGGTGGAGTTTCCGCAGACGGCCGTTGCGCCGCATCTGCCGGAGTGGGCAGTGGCCGGCACAGCGGAGACGCGCGGCAACCTGATCACTTCGCTGCACCTGGACTGCGATGAACTGGAGGCGCACGTTCGCGAGCTGGAAGCGAAGTATCTGCTGGCGGAGCAGCACGAAGTGCGCGCGGAAGAGTGGCAGACAGAGGACGCGGAGATCGTGCTGGTGGGTTACGGCATCGTGGCGCGGATTTTGAAGGCCGTGGCCGCGGAGGCTCGCGCAAGGGTGGCTGAATGTGGGCGTGCTGCGGCCCATCACGCTCTATCCATTCCCGAAGACGCATTTGCAGCGGCTGGCTGCAGCGCGCGCATGTCTTCGTGGTGGTGGAGATGAGCAACGGCCAGATGGTGGAAGATGTGCGGCTGGCGCTGAATGGCGCGCGTCCGGTGGAGTTCTATGAGCCGCATGGGCGGCAATGTGCCATCGCACGGAGGAGGTGCTGGAGTTTGTGCGCGAAGCAGGCGCTGCGTCACCTGGCTGGCGGCGAGTTGCGGAAGAAGGAGCGGATGGCTCATGTCTAGCGAGATGATTACGGAATACGAAGTGGCGCACGGCAAGCCGAAGGCGTTCTACGAGCGCTACGAGCGCAAGCAGGAGTTGCAGCATCAGACGCATTACTGCCCGGGATGCGGCCACGGCATCGTGCACAAGATGCTGGCGCGGGCCATCGACGAGCTGGGCATTCAGGACAGGACGATCCTGGTGAGCCCGGTGGGCTGCTCGGTGTTCGCGTATTACTACTTCGACGTCGGCAACGTGCAGGGCGCGCATGGCCGCGCGCCCGCGGTGGCTACGGCGGCGAAGCGCAGCCGGCCGGAGAGCATCGTGATCAGCTACCAGGGCGACGGCGATCTGTCGGCGATCGGTTCGGCGGAGATTCTGCACGCGGCCAATCGCGGCGAGAACATCACCGTGATCTTCGTGAACAACGCGATCTACAGCATGACGGGCGGGCAGACGGCGCCCACGACGCTGCTCGGGCAGAAGAGCACGACGACTCCGCGCGGGCGCAGTCGCGGAGAACGAAGGCTATCCGCTGCACATGAGCGAACTGCTGGCGACGCTGGAGGCTCCGGTCTACATCGAGCGCGTGGGGCTGGGCGACAACAAGCAGATTGCGCAGGCGACGCGGGCGATTCGGCGCGCGGTGGAGAACCAGGTGCGCGGACTTGGCTTCTCGTTGGTCGAGGTGCTGTCTCCGTGCCCGACGATCTGGAAGAAGACGCCGGTGGAGGCGCAGCGCTGGGTACGCGATGTGATGGAGAAGACTTTTCCGCTGGGCGTGTTTTGCGATCGCACAAAGAGGCGCAGCGCGAGAGCGTTGCCTGCGGCGCCGCCTGCGCTCGAGGAGATTCCGGAGATTCTTGGATTGCTGAAGAGGATCTTGTCGACGGACGATCCCGCAGCGATCGCGCAGAAGTCAGAGGACCTCGATCTGCGCGTGCGCGTGGCGGGCTTCGGCGGCCAGGGCGTGCTGCTGCTGGGCGAAGTGCTGGCGGAGGCGGGACTCGATGCGGGGCTGGAGGTTTCGTGGCTGCCGTCGTATGGACCGGAGATGCGCTCGGGCACTTCGAACTGCCACGTGCGGCTGTCGGGGCAGGCCGATTGATTCGCCGCTGGTGACCGATGCCCAATGTGCTGGTGGCGATGAACGAGCCTTCGCTGCGCAAGTTTTACGAGAGCGTGCGGCCGGGCGGATGGATTCTCTACAACGGCGAGAGCTTTCCCGAGGATTGCGTGCGGGCAGATGTGCATGTGCTGGCGCGGCACTTCACGCAGTTGCCGATGAGCTGGGCGATCGCGCGCGCCTCCAACATGGTGATGCTGGGGGCGCTGCTGGAGACGCCGATGTACTGCCGCAGGCCAGTATTGACGCGGCTCTGCGACACCTGGTGAAGAATGCCAAATGGATTGAGCTGGACGAGCGCGCGCTAGCGCGGGGACGGGAACTGTACCGGGAGTCGATGGAAGGAGTTGTGCCATGAAAGCTGAGGCGGATCCGAACCTGATTGTGTACTTCGGCGGACAATACATGCCGCTGCGGGAGGCGCGGGTCGGCATCCTGACGCACGCGCTGCACTACGGCACGGGCGTGTTCGACGGGATTCGCGCGCACTGGGATGAGGCGCGGAGGAGCTGTTCGTGATGCGCCCGATGGAGCACTACGAGCGCTGGAAGCAGAACTGCGGCATTCTGCGCATCGATGTTCCGGCGTCGCCGGAAGAGCTGTGCGAGATCACGCTGGAGTTGATGCGGCGGAATGGATTTCAGGACAAATGTCTATGTGCGGCCGCTCGCGTACAAGTGCGCGGAGCGCGTCGGCGTGAGCACGGACGATCAGGATGCGTTTGCGTTGATCGCGCTGCCGTTTGGCGATTATCTGCACGCGGAAAAGGGACTGCATGCGGGCGTGAGTTCGTGGCGGCGGATCGAGGACAACGCCATTCCGGCGCGCGCCAAGATCTGCGGGGCGTATGTGAACAGCGCGCTGGCCAGCGACGAAGCGCGGCGCAGTCGGGATTCGACGAAGCGATCTTCCTGAACGAGAGCGGGCACGTGGCCGAAGGCGCGACCTGCAATATCTTCATGGTGCGCAAGGGCAAGCTGATCACGCCGCCGGTGACGGAGAACGTGCTGGAAGGCATTACGCGCGACTCGGTGATGGAACTGGCGCAGCGCGAACTCGGCATCAGGTGGTGGAGCGGCCCATCGACCGCAGCGAGCTCTATGTGTGCGACGAGCTGTTCTTCACCGGGACGGCGGTGGGAATTGCGCCGGTTGTGCGCGTGGATCATCGGCCGGTTAAAGGCGGAGCTATCGGTGCCGTCACACGCGAATTGCAGCAGTTGTATTTCGATGCGACGCGCGGACACCTGCGGGATTACAGGAAGTGGCTGGTTCCGGTTTACCTTTCACGGAAGGCGGAGAAACAGGACTCGATCCTGCATCGCGGAGGTGGGCGTGCTATGAGCCGCTAGCTGACGCCTGAGGCGGGCGGTGGAGTGGGTTCAGCAAGGAGGAAGTAAATGTTGACGACAACAACGATCAGAAGTGCATACGACGTTGCGATGGAGAATTTCGATTCCGCAGCCAAGGCAATGGAGCTGGATAACGATGTTCGAGAGATGATCAAGTATCCCGAGCGGGTGCTGACGGTGGCTGTTCCGGTTCGCATGGACGATGGGCACATTCATCGCTTTGAGGGCTTACCGGGTGCAGCACAGCTCGGTGCGCGGCCCGGCCAAGGGCGGCATCCGCTACCATCCGCAGGTGACGCTGGACGAAGTGAAGGCTCTGGCGACGTGGATGACGTGGAAGTGCGCCGTGGTGAACATCCCGTTCGGCGGCGCGAAGGGCGGAGTGACCTGCAATCCCAAGCAGATGTCGCAGGGCGAACTGGAGCGGATGACGCGGCGCTATACCAGCGCGATTCTTCCGCTGATTGGGCCGGAGCAGGATATACCGGCGCCGGATGTTTACACCAATTCGCAGACCATGGCGTGGATCATGGATACGTACAGCATGACCAAGGGCTATGCGATTCCCGGAGTCGTGACGGGCAAGCCGATCAGCCTGGGCGGATCGCTGGGCCGCAATGAGGCGACCGGGCGCGGCGTCTTCTACACCATCGAGTGCGCCTGCGAGCATCTGGGCATGCCGCTGAAGGGCGCAACCGTCGCGGTGCAGGGCTTTGGCAACGCGGGATCGATTGCAGCGCAATTGCTGCATGCCGCGGGCGCAAAGGTGATTGCGGTGAGCGATTCAACCGGCTGCATCTACAACAAGAGTGGCCTGGATATTCCGGAGCTGATTCACATGAAGGCGCTGACCGGACATGTGGAGGGGTTCCCGGAGAGCATCGCCATTGATCCGCCGAACTGCTGGCGCTGGAGTGCGACATCCTGGTTCCGGCGGCGCTGGAGAATACGATCCACGCGGAGAATGCGTCCGCGGTGCGCGCGACGATCGTGGCCGAGGCGGCCAACGGACCGCTAACGCCGGAGGCGGACAGAATCCTGGAGAGCAAGGGAGTCTTTGTGATTCCGGACATTCTGTGCAACGCGGGCGGAGTGACCGTCTCCTACTTCGAGTGGGTGCAGGATGAGCAGCACTTGTTCTGGGAGGCGCAGGACGTCTACAACCGCCTGGAGCGGGTGATGAAGACGGCCTTCAAGGATGTGCTGAAGATCCATCTGGATCGGCAGGTGCCGATGCGTATTGCCGCCAACATGCTGGGCATCGGACGCGTGGCTGAAGCTGTGGAGATTCGCGGGGTCTATCCGTAGAAAGGCAGCAGTTAGCTAAGAGGCGGTTAGCTAAGAAGCGGTTAGCTAAAAGGCGGTCAGCGGAAAAGCAATGGAGGTGTCTTCGGGAGGTCGCTCAACATTGACAGTGCTAAAGGCTTCTTAAAGGCGGACAACAGATCGCGAGAAGGCACAGCCCAGCTATCAGGCTGGGCTTTGCTGCGTAGAGCTTGTGAGGGAGGACCTTACGGAGTTTCGAGGGTTTTCTTGCGTCGGCGGGCGCGGCGGCTTTGAGCCATGTAGAGGGCAAGCATAACGCCGCCGTAGGTACGCTCATGGCAGTTGCGGCAGCGTATTGGATACTGGAGCAGGGCCAGCCTCTCCAGATCCTTCCACCGGAAGCGCGACAGCCGAAAGTTGGATGAAGAACAATTCGCGCAGATCATATCCAGTACCTTTTGAGATGCCGAATACCGCTGGCGGGTTCAGTCGTCGAAAACGACGTCCATTTTTCCACAGTACCACCTTTTCATTGACTGGTGAGCGGCGTTCTAGGCTACTGTAGTGCTGAGAGCCGGTGCCACATTCGGATCTTGGGAGTGCAATATGGCCTGGGACGTAGCGTTTAACTGCGATATCTGCGGCAAGAAAAAGGGCGAGAGCAATCACTGGTGGATGCTGATGCTGGGCGATGTTCCGTGCTGGGAAGACGACCAGCCGAACCAGAGGTTCACGCTCTTTCCCTGGAATGCCTCAGAGAGTCGCAATCCGGAGATGTATCACCTGTGCGGCCAGGGCTGCGCCATGCAGGCGATGGAGCGGTTTATGACGACGGGTAGCATTGGCGCGACATCCGGCGCAGGCACCGCTTCAGCGTACTGAGCGACCCTAATCTTCGAAGAGCTTGGCGGTAGGCGGCTTGAAGCGTCGCAGGTTGCGTGGGCGCGCTACTTCGGCTGCGGCTGGTGTCGACAAAATCCCAAGCAATTCGCGCAGTTCCTGGCGCAATTTCTCAACACGTACGGCAGTCTGCCGGGTAGCCGCGACGCCTTGTTCCTGCGCAGCCTGAGGCTTTAGAACAGTGGCTGCAGGCACAGGCAACGGCAGGTCGGGCTGGCCGCCCTTGCGGCGGGATTCAGCCTGCAGGATCTGGCGCGCTCCGACGATGGTGTAACCCTCGCCGTGGAGCAGGCGTTTGATGCGGAGCGCCATCTCGACATCGCGTTTGCGATACAGCCGCTGGCCGGTGCCGCTCTTGTTGGGTTTCAGCTGGGGAAATTCGCTCTCCCAGAAGCGCAGAACGTAAGACTCCACTGCACAGAGACGGGAGACCTCACCGATGCGGAAGTACAGCTTGTCGGGAATCTCTGTCTTATCGGTAGCGCGTCGCGCTGTCTGGTGACTAGGCATGCCGTGTGGTGGAAGGGCTCGTTGGCCAATCCACTTGCAAAAGTATAGGACACGGCCACTGCATTCAGCGCTATCTTTTTGTCGCCCAGAGCCTACAGGGGTACGTATTTAGTGTCATTTTGACGGTGCAGGTACGGCTAAAGGCGCCAATGAAAGACGTTTAACGCTCCCGCGTGGCGCCGCGCGCAGATATTGAGGTGGCCAGGTGGCGGGTACATCCAGCGCAGCGGCCGCGTGAAGAGGCCAGTAGGGATCGCGAAGCAGTTCGCGAGCGAGCAAGACGATCTCTGCCTGGCCGCTTTGAATGATCTGCTCGGCCTGATGAGGATCGGTGATCATGCCAACGGCTCCGGTGGCGACGGCGCTCTCCTTTCGGATGCGCTCGGCAAAGGGAACCTGGTAGCCGGGGCCGGTTGTGATTTTAGCTCCGTGTGCGAGGCCGCCGGAGGACACGTCGATGAGATCGACTCCACGGGCGCGCAGCAGGGCGGATAGCTTGACGGATTCGTCGATGTTCCAGCCGCCTTCGGCCCAATCTGTCGCAGAGATGCGCACGAAGAGCGGGAGTTCCTCGGGCCACACAGCGCGCACGGCATCGACGACGTTCAATGCGAGGCGGGTGCGGTTTTCAAAACTGCCGCCGAAGTTGTCGGTGCGCTGATTGCTGAGGGGCGAGAGGAACTGGTGCAGCAGGTAGCCGTGCGCGGCGTGGATCTCCACGACGTCGAATCCAGCCTCAAGAGCGCGTTGTGCGGCGGCGACGAAGGCCTCGACGACGCTATCGATTCCTGCGCGATCGAGGGCGATGGGTAGTGGGTATCCGGGGGCGAAGGCGAGGGCGCTGGGGGCGACTACGTTCTCCCATCCACCCTCGGCGGGTGAGAGCTTCTGATCTCCGGCCGGACCGAGGTCCCAGGGTCGGGTCATGCTGGCTTTGCGTCCGGCGTGGGCCAGCTGGATGCCTGCATGGGCACCTTGAGCGTGCAGGAAGTCCACAATGCGTCGCAGGGTGGGGATGTGCTCATCCTTCCATATCCCGAGGTCCTGAGGCGTGATGCGGCCTTCCGGCGTCACGGCGGCGGCTTCAGTGAGCACGAGGCCCGCTCCACCAACAGCACGGCTGCCGAGGTGAACGAGATGCCAGTCGTTGGCGAAGCCGTCTTCGCTGGAATACTCGCACATGGGCGAAACGGCGATGCGGTTGGGGAAGGTAACGCTGCGCAGCGTGTAGGGCGAGAAAAGACCTGCGGACTGGCTCATTGAAAGAATGCCTCGTAAGTGGCTGGTGATGCTTGAATTGCGGCGTCATGGGGCAACCGCTCACCTATGAGATGTTTCGACGCGAGCGAACGACGCAAGTGGAGGGCAAAGCAAGGGCCGCAGCATATTGAGCCGCGGCCCTTTGTGTATCACCAGGAGTCATTAATTGTGCTTTTGGTCGTCCTTATTGTTCTTTTGCTGCTGATTGTGCGGTTGCTCCTTTGCCGGAGGAGGTGACTGCTGCTGGTTATGTTGTGGTGCCGGCTGCTGGTTGTGCTGCGGCGGAGGTGCCTGCTGGGGCATCGGCTGATTGTGCTGCTGCGGTGGCGCGTGCGGGATCAGTTCCTGATCCTTCTGCGGCCCTGCTGGGCGACCCTGCTGAATGTTCTGGATCTGCTGTGGTTCGAGCGGCCTGCCGGGATGCTGGTTCATGGCGGGTTGCTGCTGCTCGAAGGTGGGACGCGGCGCGGGCGTCTCGTTGCGGTAGACCAGCGGCTTTTGTCCCTGCTGCTGATTGGTTACAGGCGGCAGAGGCTGGGCTGTGGGCTGGCGCTGCTGGTATTGCTCCTGCGAGGTGGTAACCGGCTGCTGCGGGTGGCTGTACGCAGGAGGCGGGTTGTAGGGCTGCCGCTGCGGGTTCTGCCCGGCAGGTGGGGCTGCTACGGGCTGCTGCGGATGGTTGTTCATAGTCGGCGGATTCTGGGCAGGCGGGGCCATAACCGGCTGCTGCGGATGGCTGCTGGCCGGTTGCTGTGGAGAGTGCTGCAACGTGTTTTGTGGAGGATTTCCGTGGGGCTGGTTGGCTCCGTTATAGGTCTCCCTTGGCTGGTTGACTGGCGGCGTGGCACCGGAGTGAGCGGTGGATGCCGGGGGCGGCGTGTTGAGAGGGTGAGCCGTCTCAGCGTGCTGCATTGCATTGGGGGAAAGTGGCTTGTAGGGCACGGGTTGAACCTTCGCGCCGGGTACCGCAGCCGCCTCCTTGCCTCCCTGGGTAAGCAGGGTGGGGCGAGCGGTGGGGACGCGCAGGTTGGAGACAGGCTGGGCAACGACGCTCTGGCGTGTTGGGCGGATGTCAGGGTGTGGAATGACCTGGGCCTGCTGGATCTGGTGCTGGTCGAGGTGAATGAGGTTGGCCTGCACCGGGCGTGCAGAGCCGAAGCTTTGCCCGTTTACCGCTGTTACTGCGGCGGTCCGGTGGACATAGGTGACGTTGGTTTCGTTCACGACGTTGTAGTCGTGCCGGACGTTGACGACGCGCGTGACGCGGATATTGGTGATGTTGACCCGGTTCACGTATGCCGGGCTGCAGTGGTACCAGGGCCTGTAGGCTTCGCCGGGACCCAGCGGAAACCATGCAGAGACGCCGATTCCGACGCTGAAGTGGGGTCCGCCGACGAAGGCGACGAGGGCGGGCGACCAGACGGGTCGAACGGCGACGGGTCCGGGGACCCATCCCCAGCGATTGCCGACGTAGGCCCAGCGGCCATAGTGGAAGGGCGCGTAGCCCCAGGGCTGATCGTCAACCCAGGTCCAGCCCCACGGGCCTGTCCAGACCCAGTGACCATAGCGGTAGGGGACCCAGTCGGCGGGGACGTTGCGGGGATACCACACCGGGCCGTAGTCGGACTGGGGGGTCCAGTCGCCGTAGTCGTCAAGATCGTCATAGCCGGAGGCGTCGCGACTGACATAGCGAGCGGAAACAGAGTTCATGGCGTGGCGATCGCGGTCCAGGCTCCAGCTATCGAACTCGTCCAGGCCGGGCATTTCGAGATTTGCAAGCTCGATGGGGTTGGTGCCGACGAGGCGCAGGGATTGTCCCTGCTGGAGTTGTTCGGAGAGGCCGGGTCCAGTGAGTTGAACTTCGCCGCTGTCGACGGTGACGACAGTGCCACCGTCGCCGGGGTAGGAATCGACGCGTACGTCGCCGGGACGGGTGATGGTGAGCGCGCCATTGGGGGTGTCAATCTCGACTTCAGTCTGGGGGTCGAGGCCGTAGGTTCTGAGGCGGAGTGTGCCTTGCGCCAGGCCAAGCT
Source organism: uncultured Acidobacteriaceae bacterium (assembly GCA_963849505.1). GTDB lineage: Bacteria > Acidobacteriota > Terriglobia > Terriglobales > Acidobacteriaceae > JANXZS01. The sequence goes on from CAWKHY010000009.1 coordinate 1,167,155, forward strand.
GGATCATGTTGTCGGAGAGGTTGGTGACGCTGAGGTCGGTATTGTGCCAGATGCGTGCGACTGTCTGGCCGATCTGCACTTCGGCGCGGCCATCGGTATCCGCGTAGACGCGGTCGCCGGTGGCGATGGGATAGTTCGCTGCTGCGGCGCTCCAGTTGTCGACTCCGGCAGGCTCGATGGAGACGGTTCCCTGCAGTTCGCCGAGGCGAGCTACACGCTGCGGCGGATCGTCGGCGTCGGCGAGGAGGGCGAGCGGACTTAGCAGGAAAAGGGTTGCTAAGAGAATGCTCATCAATGGTTTACGGAGATAAGTGTGGCTGGCTTGCGCGTTCATTTTGCGGGACCCTCCGGGGCGGATCATCGTCCGCACCCTGTTTACACAGATGCTTTAACCCGGACTGGCAGAAGATGACGCGGAAGGTGTGTCGTCGCTGGTACTGAAGCCAAAATCGCCGGCGTGACCACAATCTGGAACTTGCAGGCGGCTGAGCGCGTATCTTTATGAGTCCGGTAGTAGGGTATGGGGAAAAACGATGATCGCAAATGCAACGTTCGTGCGGAGAACCGGTATTGCCATGGCGGCGGGGCTTCTGCTGGCCACCTGTGGTTGCAGTATCCAGGTGGACCCGACCAAAGATGGCAAGGAAAAGAGCGTCAAGGTTCAGACACCCTTTGGCGGTGTTCATGTGAACACGAACGATATGGCGGCGTCTGACACGGGTTTGCCGGCCTATCCCGGAGCTACCCCGACGGCGAGCAAGGCCAAGGATGGCAAGCACGACCAGAATGCCGATATCGACATTCACTTTGGCGGCTGGCAGATGCGGATGAAGGTGCTGAAGTACCACACCGCTGATTCCCAGGACAAAGTTATGGCCTTTTATCGCAAGGCCCTGGGGCGCTACGGCGACGTGATCGAGTGTCGCGGCGACGAGCCGGTGGGCACTCCCGCAGTTACGCGGCAGGGGCTGGGCTGCAAGGAAGAGGGGCATCCCCACAACGACAACGTGAACATGCAATCCGATTCAGGAGTAATGCTGAAGGCGGGTTCGCATCGTCACCAGCACTTGATGGGCATCGACAAGACGGACAGCGACGGGACGGATTTCGCCCTGATCGCCCTGGATCTGCCGGCGGAGAAGGCCGACGAGGGCAAGGACGAGCAGAGGGAAACCAACTAGCCTGATCGTCAAGGAGTGAAAATGGAGAAGGGCCGCGAAGATTTCGCGGCCCTTGCTTTGTTCAACGTACCTGTAGCGTTGCCTAATTGACCTGCATCGTGTTCAGGAATCGAGTGAGATTGCTGATTCGTTGCTGCTCCTCGGCGGCCTGGTTGGCCTGATCCATGGAGGCAAGAATCGGTCCCCACGCCGGCATATCGACGGAGCCCTGTGCGGGCCGCGTCAAGCCATAGCGAAGCACCACGACAACGTGGTTTGTGGGGAACTTGCCGCCGTTATTGCGTGCGAGCGTGGTGAGATCCGTGGGTCGCGTGCTGAGTGCATGCAACGCGGGACCGCCACCTTTGCCGTTCGCGCCATGACATGCGGCGCAATAGTTCACATACATGCTTTCCCCGGATACGGCAGATGTTTGCTTTACCGGGACTGTCTTTATCTGTACTGCTTTTACTGCCTCTTGGGCATTTCCGAAAGTAGCGCAGGCAACCAGCCCCGCCATAACAAGAAACATAAAACGCTTCGGCATAAGCCCTCCTTCCGGATGGGGATACTACGCCTGCGGGAGGTATGGAGCGATGTGACAGTGGTCACGGAAGAACCTGTCTCGCTAACAGGATGAAAACACGAAAGTAACGGCCGGGTATGGTTTCTGGTGATGCGAATCACCAACAGAGGCCTTGGGGCTCATTCATTGCTTTTGGAGATGGCGTGGGGTAGCTTCAAAGAGGAATGGAATCTCTTTGCCATCGCTGTGGTAACTCGCTGACTTCCGACGGAATGTTCTGCGCGTATTGCGGTGCGCCCCAGCTTCGGCTGGAGGCGAACGGAGAGATGGAAGGCGTGGCCGGCACCGGCGAGATGTCAGCCGAGGCGATTGAGGCGCGGGGCACGTCGTGGAAGCACGCGATTGCGGCTGCAGCCATCATGGGCCTGCCGATGGGAGTGCTGAGCTCGTCGTTGCTGCCGCTGGCTGCGGGCGCCCTGCTGTGGTGGGTGGTGGCGGAGGATGGCGGCGGTGGTGCTGTATCAGCGTCGATCCAACAACGGCTACCTGAATACGCGCACCGGATTGCGAATCGGCATGGTGGCGGGCGTGGTGGCGGCGTTTATTGCGACGGCCTGCAACGCGGCGGATGCTTCTGTTTCAGCGCTATGTGCTTCACATGGGCAAGGCGATTGACGATTCGGTAGACGGAAATATCAAGACGATGGTGGCGCAGATGGGCGGACACATGGCGCAGACGACGCCGGAGACCCAGGCGCAGCTTGCAGCCTACTTCCGTTTTCTGTTGTCGCCGGACGGGAAGGCTTTTCTGAGCTTGACGAGTGCCGCGACCGCTGCTGTCTTCATGATCGTGCTCGCGTCTCTGGGCGGCGCACTGGGGGCGTGGCGCTTTGCCGCGCGGCGCAGACCAGATCGGTCATTCTTAACCAGCGTTTCTTCTGCTGCTCTTGCCCCACCGGCGATAGACTCGTATCATCCGCCAAGAGCCTTATGACAGATCAAATACGACACTCCCTATCCACCCTGCGCGAAAAGCACAGGATCATGTCCGCCTCGGAGATTGAGAGGACGCTCGTTCGCCTGGCGCACGAGATCATCGAGAAGAATAACGGCGGCCGATAACCTCGGCCTGGTCGGCATCAAGCGCCGCGGAGTACCGCTGGCAGAGCGCCTGGGGCAGTTGATCAGCGGCATCGAGAAGAAGCACGTCGATACCGGTGTGCTGGATATCAATTTCTACCGCGACGATCTTTCAACGCGCGATCTGCGGCCCGTGGTAAGCGATGGAGCGATCGGGTTTGACGTCAACGGCCGCAACATTATCCTGGTGGACGATGTTCTCTACACCGGGCGAACGGTACGGGCTGCGATGGATGCGCTCTTTGACCATGGGCGGCCGCAGCGCGTGCAGTTGCTGGCGCTGATCGATCGCGGGCACCGTGAATTGCCTGTAGAGGCCAGCTTTGTGGGCAGCGTGGTGCAGACTACCGATCGTGAAGTTATCGAAGTGAAGCTGCGCGAGATCGATGACGACGAACAAGTGTTGTTGATGGAGCGAGTGGATTGAAACCGCGATGCCTGCGATAGCGGGATCTTCCAACCGCAGCACTAACTACGAGGGCTGGACGATAGCAGCCAGCCAGGCGCCTGAATGTCGATAGCAAAGAGCAAGCATCTGCAAGTTCGCCTAAGTCGCACTTCGCTAATGGTCCAACCAACCGCGTTCCCGGATCCGTTATCTCGGTCAACGATCTCAGCAATCGAGGATTTCAGCTCCGTGTTGCAGATGGCATCGCTGCTGGAGGGCGAAGATCCGCTCGTCCGCGCGACGCAGGCTGGCAAAGCGCCGGGTTGCGCTGCTCTTCTATGAGTCCAGCACACGCACGCGCACCTCTTTCGAGCTTGGCCGCAAAGAGCCTGGGCGCGGATACGGCGCTGATCAGTTCGCAATCGTCCAGCATTGAAAAAGGCGAGTCGCTGAAGGACACCGGCATCACGCTGAAGGCTCTCTCGGGAGCGGAGTGCATCATCATGCGCCACCTCTCGTCGGGTGCGCCGTATCTGCTGGAGCAGTCTACCGGCCTGCCGATTCTGAACGGCGGCGACGGCATGCATGAACATCCCTCGCAGGCTCTTGCTGGATTTGCGCACGATGCTGACGCGGTTATTCGGCGAGGCCAAGGCCAAGACTGTGAATGAGACGACGCTGGCGGGCGTGACGATCTCCATCGTCGGCGACATTTTTCACAGCCGTGTAGCGCGTTCGAATGCGCTTGCTTCTGCCGCGGCTGGGGCGCGAAGGTGGTGTTCTGCGGACCCGCGCCGCTGCTGCCCGACACTGGCCGCTGAGATTGGACCCGGCGTGGAGATCGATCGCGACTTCGACAGCGTGCTCGCGCGCTCGCAGGTGGTGATGATGCTGCGCATTCAGGCAGAGCGGCTGGCGGGAATGCAGCTGGATCTCGAGGAATACAAGACGCGCTACCAACTGAGCGCGGAGAGACTCGCAACGCATGCGCCCAAGGCGCTCATGCTGCATCCCGGGCCGATCATTCGCGGGCTGGAATTGACGGCGGACGTGGCCGACGGACCGCAATCGGCAATGGCCGAGCAGGTGCGTCATGGAGTGGCAATCCGCATGGCGCTGGTGCTGCGCGCGCTGGAAGCGGCAAGAAAGTCCGGCAAGGCGGCAGAAAGCCGCGAAAGGAAAGCGCGCATGAAGACCATCCTGATTAAGGGCGGACGGTTGATTGATCCCGCGACTTCGGTGGATGCGGAGAGGACGTGCTGTTGCGCGACGGCAAGGTTGCGGCGGTTGAGGCACCCGGAAAGATAAAGCTCGAGTAAGGATGAAGAAGTGGAAGTGATCGATGCGAAGGGGCTGGTCGTCGCGCCGGGACTGGTGGACATTCACGTACATCTTCGCGAGCCCGGCCAGGGATACAAGGAGACGATCGCGACCGGGACAGCGGCGGCCGCGGCGGGTGGATTCACCAGCGTTTGCGCGATGCCGAACACGATTCCAGTGAATGATTCGCCGGAGACGACGCGCTGGATGCAGAGTCCGGAGCGCGGCGCATCCGTGAGAGTATTTCCGATTGCGGCGGCGACGCGGGGAAGCTCGGGCGAGGCGCTCACAGAGTACGGATCGCTGAAGGCGGCGGGTGCAGTGGCCGTTACCGACGACGGCAAGCCGATACTGAATGATCTGATTATGCGGCAGGCACTGGCAACTGCGGCGCGCGCGGGACTCCCGGTGATTCAGCACGCGGAAGATACGCGCCTGACGGCTGGCTGCTCAATGAACGCCGGGCCGATGGCGTTTCGCCTGGGCTTGCGAGGCATGCCGACGGAAGCCGAGTCGGGGCTGGTGGATCGCGATATCGGATTGCTTGCCGAGCTGAAGGACGCGCGACCTCATCTGCACGTGGCACATGTCTCCACCGCTGCAGCGCTTGATTCTGTGCGTCGCGCGCGGCGAAATGGATTGCGCGTGACCTGCGAGGTTGCCCCGCATCATTTCCTGCTGACCGAGGAGGCAGTCGGGCTCTACAACACGCAATGCCAAGATGAATCCGCCGCTGCGTAGCACGGCGGATCGCGACGCCATGCTGGCTGGGATTCGTGGACGGAACGGTGGATGCGATCGCTACCGATCATGCTCCTCACGCAGTACACGAGAAGGAGCAGGAGTTTGAGCGCGCTCCGAATGGTATTACGGGATTGGAAACGGCGCTGGGTTTGTCACTGTCATGGTTACATAAGACCGCACAAGCTCTCGCTTAGCTCGCGTCATCAGCTTGTTGAGCACACAGCCGGCGGCCGTGCTTTCGCTGAAGGGACGCGGCAGTCTTGCCGTTGGAGTCCTTCGCCGATGTAGTGATCTTCGACCCCACGAAGGAATGGGTCTTCAAGGCGGAGCAGTCCCGTCGAAGTCGAAGAATACGCCCATTCGACGGATACACCATGCTGGGCAAAGTGCACGCGACCATCAGCGAAGGCCGAGTGGTTTTTCGCGTCAGCTAAACTCGGCGGCAGCTATCCGAGCACACCAACTTTGCGGGCAACGTCTCGATTGTTTCGAGTGCCTGATCGATTTGTTCGCGCGTGTGTTCGCTGGTCATGATGGTGCGAATGCTGCGCCTTGCCTTCGGCCACGGTAGGGAAGGCGATGCCCGTTGCCATCACGCCCGCGTCAAACAGAGCGCTTGCGAGAACTCCATCGTCACTCGGCCGTCGCCCACGATGATCGGGGTGATGGGCGTTTCGCTTGCGGGCGTGGTGATGCCTCCGATGTTGAATCCGGAGCGTCCCAGCTCCGTCTTGAAGTAGCGCGTGTTTTCCCACAAGCGCTCGATGCGTTCGGGCTCTGTCTCGAGGAGATCGAAATGCCGCAATGCAGGTGGCGGCGACCGACGGCGGATGCGACGTGGAGAAGAGGAACGGCCGCGCACGGTGATAGAGGTAGTCGATCAGGTCGCGGGATCCGCAGACATAGCCGCCGAGTGAGCCGATCGCCTTGGAGAGCGTGCCGACCTGCACATCGACGCGACCGTGGCAGCCGAAGTGATCGACGCTGCCGCGCCCGTTGCGTCCGAGCACGCCGGAGGCATGCGCGTCGTCGACCATCATGATGGCGCCGTAGCGTTCGGCAAGAGCTGCGAGTTTGTCCACCGGGCCGATGTCGCCATCCATCGAAAACACGCCGTCGGTGATGATGAGCTTCAGGCCGGGCTCATTCTGCAGTTCGCGCAGAAGTTCCTCGCAGTGCGCGACGTCCTTGTGGCGGAAGACCTTGATCTTGGCGCGGGAGAGGCGTGCGCCGTCGATGATGCTGGCGTGATTCAACTCGTCGGAGAAGATGAAGTCTTCCTTGCCGAGGATGGATGATACGGTTCCGGCATTGGCGGCGAAGCCGCTTTGAAAGACCACGCAGGCTTCGACATTTTTGAAGCGGGCGATCTTCTCTTCCAGTTCCATGTGGATTCGCATGGTGCCCGCGATGGTTCGAACCGCACCGGAACCGACGCCGTATTTGCTGGTGGCGTCGAGGGCCGCTTCAATGAGCTTGGGATGCGAGGTTAGTCCGAGATAGTTGTTGGAGGCGAGGTTGATGACCTGCTTGCCGTCGTAGGTGCAGACCGGATTCTGCATATCTTCAAGCACGCGCAGGTGGAAGTAGGTGCCGTTTTTCCTGAGTGCATCCAGCTGGGCGGTGAGGTGTTGCAGTTGCGGACGATGAGTACCTGGCGTGGTCATTTCAGAAGCCTCCGGAAGATGCAGAACAAGGAAAGAAAATGGTACCGCGTCCTGTGAATCCTGGCGACGGGGCGGGGTGCTAACATCCGGGAATGGCGCTGGTGGAGTTACGCGACATTTCGAAGAGCTATCCGCGGCGCAACGGTCTGCGCAACGAAGAGCACTTCGTGGTGACGGATGTTTCGCTGACGATTGAGAGGGGCGAGACGCTTGGCCTGGTGGGTGAATCGGGATCGGGCAAGAGCACCGTGGCACGCATTTTGCTGGGGTTGATTCCGGCTACCAGCGGCAGTGTGAAGTTTGCAGGAACGGACCTGGCGGCGGCCAGCCGCGAGGAGATGCGCGGTCTGCGGCGACGGATGCAGCCGGTATTTCAGGATCCTTTCGCGGCGCTGAATCCGCGGATGAAGGTTGCGGATATTATTGCGGAGCCTTTGGTGATTCACCGTCGCGACGCTGAAGTGGATGGCAGCCCGGAAGGCGTGCGGCGGCAGACGAGGGAACTGCTGCGGGCGGTGGGGCTGGACGAGTCGGCATTGTCGCGCTATCCGCACGAATTCTCCGGCGGGCAGCGGCAGCGCATCAACATTGCACGGGCGCTGGCGCTTCGCCCGGAGTTGCTGGTGCTGGATGAGCCAGTATCGGCGCTGGATGTGAGCGTGGGGGCGCAGATTGTGAACCTGCTGCGAGATCTGCAGCGCGACTTCGGCCTGACGTATCTCTTCATCTCGCACTCAATGCCGCTGGTGAGGTACCTGGCGGGGAATATCGCAGTGATGCGCAATGGCAGGCTGGTGGAGACGGGCGCGAGTGACGACGTTTGCCAGCACCCGCGTGATCCTTACACGCAGGCGCTGCTGGCGGCTACGCCCGAGTTGGGGATGAGCGGCAGCGCTGCGGTATAAGGCGGGAAAAGCTACAATCAGCTGAAATGATGGTGGCGCCGCAAGGGCATGGTACCTGGCTGATTTTCGCATCGCTGATTGCCGGCGCGCTGAATGCGATGGCGGGAGGCGGGTCGTTCCTGTCGTTTCCGGCGTTGCTGGCGGTGGGCGTGCTGCCGATCCAGGCAAACGCGACGAACACTGTAGCCCTGTGGCCGGGGCAGTTCACTTCCATCGCGGCATATCGCCACGACCTGCGCGGGAATTTCAAGTTGCTGTTGCCGCTGGGTGCTGCGGCGTTGATCGGCGGAGTGCTGGGCGCGATCATGCTGCTGCGCACCGGGCAGGCACGCTTTCTGCACATGGTGCCTTGGCTGCTGTTGCTGGCGGCGCTGCTGTTTGCGGCGAGCGGCCCGGTGTCGCGCTGGCTGCAGACATGTTCGCTGCATCCGCGCGGCGCGAAGCCATCCTCCCCGATGTTGTTTGCGGCGATGGTGGTGGTGTGCTTCTACATCGGATACTTCGGGGCAGGCGCGGGTTTTCTGATCATCTCGGTTCTCGCGTTGTTTGGAATCGAGGAGATGAACCAGATCAACGCGCTGAAGGTTGTGACTACTTCGCTGGCGAATGGGATTGCCGTGGTTACGTTCATCGTGCGCGGGCAGATCGTCTGGAAGTACTGCCTTCTGATGATGGTTACGGCTGCTATTGGGCGGATATTTCGGCGCTCATTACTCTCGCCGGTTGAGCGGGCGGTGGATGCGCGGACTGATCGTGTTTCTGGGGCTGGGCATGGCTGCGTATTTTTTCTGGCGGCAGGCGTGAGGCTTCGAATTGGCGGGTGGCGCGCTAGTCATGCACAATCAGGCACAATAGGTAGAGAGGAATTATGAGTCACGAAGGAATTCGCCTGGTGTCAGAGGATCAGGCCCGCAAAGAGCAGGAAGCGCAACGCGAGTTGACGCATGAAGCGATTGAGCCGTTGAAGGTTCGCGTGCACAAGACTGACGGCAAGGGCATGGAGATTGACTGGAAGGATGGGCATCACAGCGCATGGACGTTTGCGTGGCTGCGGAACGCCTGTCCTTGCGCCACTTGCAACGAGGAGCGCAAGGGTACGGGGCGTCAGCCGGGAGAGCCCAAGGCAGCCGCAAAGAACTTGTTGCCCATGTATGAGCCGCCGGCACGCCCGCAGACGGTGACGCCGGTGGGCCGCTATGCGATCAGCTTTCACTGGTCTGACGGGCACGAGAGCGGCATTTATTCCTGGGAATATTTGCGGCGTACTTGCCCCTGCGATGCCTGCCGCTCGGCGGATCTGAAGATTCCGCAGGACGATCACAAGGCATAAGGGGCGAGGTTTGCTCAGGGCAGCGGCAATCGCCCGATCCCATCGGGGATGGTTTGTGGCTCGGGCGATTCCTGGATGAGCGCGAGAGCGTGGTTGGCATCCTCGGCCAGAAGAATGAGTGCGCGATTGTGACTGCGGAGAAAATCTTCTGTGACCGCATGGTCCAGGAAGCGCAGCATGCCATCGTAGTAGCCGGCCGTGTTCACCAGGACGCAGGGCTTGCGGTGGATTCCGAGCTGAGCCCAGGTGAGGATCTCGAGGAACTCGTCAAGCGTGCCGTAGCCGCCGGGCAATGCGATGAAGGCATCTGCCAGCGAGGCCATGCGAGCTTTGCGCTCGTGCATGCTGCCGACTACATGGAGTTCGCTGAGGCTTTTGTGGGCGATCTCGTGAGCGACGAGCGCCTCGGGAATTACTCCGATCACCTCGGCGCCGCCTTCGAGAGCTGCGTCGGCCAGTGCGCCCATCAGGCCGATGGAGGCGCCTCCGTAGACCAAGCCCATGCCGTTGGCGGCGAGGGCGCGGCCCAGGTTGACGGCCTGCTGCAGATAGTCGGGGTTGACCCCATCGCTTGAACCGCAGAAGACGCAGATGCGGCGGAAAGTTGAGCGATTTGTGGGTGTTAGTCATGGCTGGTATTCAGGATAGTGCCCGGCGCGCGCCGAGGGCTATGGGCGATACACTATAAGCAGCAACTTATTGCGGACGAGAGATTTTTCCGGCAACACCGCCCTCCACGAGAGAAGGATTTTGCAGCAATTACTCGACAAACTGAATCCCCAGCAGCGGGCTGCTGTTGAGGCGATTGACGGTCCGGTGCTCATTCTAGCGGGAGCCGGGTCGGGGAAGACGCGCGTCATCACGCACCGCATCGCGTACCTGATCGAGGAGCGCGGAGTGGCGCCGGACTCGATTCTCGCCGTTACGTTCACCAACAAGGCTGCGGCGGAGATGGGCGAGCGGGTGGATAAGCTGCTCGCGCACAGTTCGCTGGCCAAGCCGCTGTTGTGCACCTTTCACAGCTTCTGTGTGCGGGTGCTGCGGCGGGATATTGAGGCGCTGCGCATTGGTGGCGAGGGGCTGACGCGGGATTTTGCGATCTACGACGAGAGCGATCAGCAGGCCGTGGTGAAGCAGGCTATGCGGCGGCTCGCCATGGACGACAAGCAGATGACGCCGCGAGTGGTGCTCTCGCGCATCTCCTGGGCCAAGAATCACATGCTGGACCCGCAGGAGGCTTACCTGCAGTCCACCGACCCCACGGCGGAGCGGGTGGCGCATGTGTACGAGGCTTACCGGAAAGAACTTGCGCAAGAACAACGCGCTGGATTTCGACGATCTGCTGCTGGAGACGGTGCGTCTGCTGCGTGCTTCCGGCGAAGTGCGGGAGCGATACAACCGGCGCTATCGCTACGTTCTGATCGATGAGTACCAGGATACGAATCGTCCGCAATACGAGATCATGAAGCTGCTTGCGGGCCCGGAGCAGCAACATCTGCGTGGTCGGCGACGAGGATCAGAGCATCTATTCGTGGCGCGGCGCGGATATCAAAAACATTCTTGATTTCGAGCGCGAATTTCCGGGGGCGAAGACGATTCGCCTGGAACAGAACTACCGCTCGACGCAGATCATCCTGGAGGCTGCGTCGGCGGTGGTGGCGCGCAATACGCAGCGCAAGGGCAAGGAGCTGTGGACGGAGCGCGAAGGCGGCTCGCTGGTGGGCTACTACGAGGCTCCCGATGGCGAGAACGAGGCGCTGTTTGTCGCGGACTACATTCAGAAGTATTTGCGAAAGGCGGCAGAGGAGCAGGAGACGCCCCGGGTCGCCGTGCTGTATCGCACGAACTCGCAATCGCGACTGGTGGAAGAGGCGCTGCGGCGCTATGCGATCTCGTACACGATGGTCGGCGGCTTCTCGTTCTACGACCGGTCCGAGATCAAGGACCTGCTGAGCTATCTGAAGCTGGTGCAGAACCCGAATGATTCGGTGGCGCTGCAGCGAGTAGTGAATGTTCCGGCGCGCGGGATCGGCAAGACCACGATGGAGACCCTGGAGCGGTTGGCGCTGGAGACGGGGTTGAGCACGTGGAGCGCGATCGGCCAGGCGGTAAAGCAGAGGTTACTGCCGGCCCGTGCCTGCATTGCGCTGGAGGGATTCCGCGCCATCATCGAGGACGCGCGGGCGATGGTGGGGGCGAGCTTCGCCGAGAAGCTGACCGAAGATGTTGCGGAGATTGCGGCCGGAGAAGAACTGGCGGTGGCCGAGCCCGACAGAGGAAGCGGATGTCAGCTTCGATTTCGGCGACGATTCGCAGGGCCGGCTCAATCTTGTGCCGCACGATGCTGATCGAGAAGATTTTGATCGAGGCGATGAAGAACTGCCCCTGAATGCGGTGGACTTCAATCCATTTCTCGAAGCTGCTCCTGCTGCGCTGCGCAAGGCGACGCCGTTGGAGAAGAATCGTGATGCCGGCGACAAGCCCGCGGCTGAATCCGAGGCGGGGGTGGAAGGTTTTCGCAAGCCCGGCGATGCAGCCACTCTGCCTGAGCTGATTCGCTTTCTGATTGATCGCACCGGGTATATTCGTTCGCTTGAAGAAGAAGGCACGCCGGAGGCCTTCTCGCGGATTGAGAATCTGAAGGAACTGGCGAATGCGGCGCAGGATGCGCAGGAGCGCGGCGAAACGCTGTCGGAGTTTCTGGATCACGCGGCACTGGTGAGCGACACCGACCAGTACAACGAAGATTCGCGAGTGACGCTGATGAGCCTGCATGCGGCCAAGGGGCTGGAGTTTCCGCTGGTGCTGCTGGCGGGCATGGAGGAAGGTCTGTTTCCTCATTCGCGGACGCTCAACGATCCCAACGGACTGGAAGAGGAGCGGCGTCTTTGCTACGTGGGCATGACGCGTGCGATGGATACGCTGATCCTGACGCGGGCGCGCTATCGTCGGCGCTACGGCAACGATATGCCGGAAGCGAGCCTGCCGTCGCGCTTTCTGGAGGAGGTTCCGTTTCAACTGCTGCAAGATCTGGGTGGAGCCATGCAGCGCAGCGCGGGTTGGAATGCCTATTCCACGCCTTATCCGGGGCGGGACCAGGGCCGCAGGCAGCGCAGCGAGTCGGGCTTTGAAGGCAGCCGTCACTACAGCTACGAGGACGAGGATCAGAGCGCGAGCACGCGAGGCTATGGCGCTTCAGCCGCGCCCGTCAAACGGCCGGATGTGGGATCGTTCGACAACATCGCGAAGTTTTTTTCGTCGCGGGGTACGGGAGCGGCGCGTCCTCGCATGGAGATTCCCGAGCCGAAGGGAGCGCGAGGGTTTGGCAAGGGGCAGCGTGTACGCCATCCCAAATACGGTGAGGGAGTGGTCTTCCATCGCGAGGGAGACGGTGAAGATGCGAAGATTACGGTACAATTTGCAAAATTCGGAATAAAAAAGCTGGTGGAGAAATTTGCCCAGCTTGAGAGGTTGTAAGGAGCGTCGCAGCAAGGCAGCGTGTCATCATGAGAGTGAAGGCCCGGCCGGTGGCTGCGATGTGCAGTGCGAAGCAAGTGGCAATCGCCACAGAAAATTTTGGAGAAATCAGGAATTATGGCAAATACAACGAAGATCGAAGACAAAGTTGAGCGGAAGAAGATCAAGCGCGCTGCGCGCAAGAAGGCCGCACCCAAGGGACCGCGTACCGGCGCCCGCGGCGAGAACAAGCAGAAGGTAAAGAAGATGGCACGCGGTACCAGCAAGCGCTAGGTACGCGCGAGCTACAGAAGTCCGGGCATTGAGAATACAGCCTGCCGCGCCTGATTGGGCGGCAGGTGAATCTGTCTCTCGAAGTTCGCAATCCTTTTTCGGCAAGCCGGAGTGTTCGCCGAGCTAGCTTTCCGTAAAGTCGCCGCCGCAGGTGCACCGATCAAAGAAGGAGCCTGGATCTGTCTAGTCAGCTTTTTGCCCGCAAGTCGATAGACAAGCTCATCAGCGATTCCGAACTGCCTGAACAGCGGCTGAAGAAGACGCTTGGGCCATGGTCGCTGACATCGCTGGGCATTGGGGCGGTTATCGGTTCGGGCATCTTCACGGTGATTGGGACTGCTATCGCCGGGGAAAAGTTCGATACTTCGTCGATTGTTAACACGCCGCTGCTCGACTACCTGATTCATCACCATGCACTGATTGGCCGGCCGGGCGCTGGACCCGCGCTTGCAGTTTCCATGCTGCTGGTGGCGGTGGTGTGCGGTTTTACGGGTCTCTGCTACGCCGAGATGGCGTCGATGATTCCTATCGCGGGCAGCGCATATACCTACACGTACGCCACGATGGGCGAACTGGTTGCGTGGATTATCGGCTGGGATCTCATCCTCGAGTATGCCGTCTCCAATATGGCGGTGAGCGTGGGATTTGCCGCGCACATGGTCGATTTGCTGGACTGGTTTGGCATACATCCGACGGTGCGATGGATCTCGCCTGCATTCCTGCCATCGGGGTTGCAGAACTTCGACGGAGCGACGATTTATGCTCCTGGCTGGCATTTCGGCTTCAATATTCCGGCATTTTTGATCGTCATGCTGATCACGATCGTGCTGGTGAGGGGCATTCGCGAGTCAGCCGAGACGAACAACGTGATGGTGCTGCTGAAGATCTCCGCAATTCTGATCTTCGTTTTCGCGGCAGCCCACTTCGTGAAGCCGAGCAACTGGCATCCATTCTTCCCGAACGGCTGGTCGGGAATGCTGACCGGCGGCAGCATTATCTTCTTCACCTACATCGGATTCGACTCTGTTTCCACGGCGGCGGAGGAGTGCAGGAATCCCCAGCGCGATCTGCCGATTGGCATTATCGCGACGCTGATCGTATGTACGGTGCTGTACGTAGCGGTTGCCGTCGTTCTGACGGGACTGGTGCCGTGGGATTCGCTGGTGGGGAACGCTGCTCCGGTGGTGAACACGCTGAAGAAGCTTTCGCTCCAGCCGGGTGGCGCGAATTTGCACTGGATACGGCTGGTGATCCTGTTTGGCGCGATGCTGGGGATGATCTCGTCGATCCTCGTCTTCCAGATGGGCCAGGCTCGCGTGTGGTTTTCGATGTCGCGTGACGGGCTGTTCCCGAAGTGGTTCAGCGCGGTGCATCCACGGTTTCGGACGCCCTCGGCTGCCACCTGGATGGCGGGATTTGTGGTGGGGATTCCGGCGGGGCTGCTGGATATTGGCACGCTGGCGGATGTTGCGAATATTGGCACGCTCTTTGCCTTTGAGCTGGTGTCGATTGGTGTGCTGATACTTCGTCTTCGTGAGCCGGACCGGCATCGCAGTTTTCGGACGCCCGGAGGACCGGTGGTGCCCGTGCTGAGCCTGGTTTTCTGCGGGCTGCTGATGGCGGGTCTGCCCATCTTCAACTGGCTTTGCTTTTTCGTATGGCTGGCGATCGGCCTGGTAATTTATTTCTTCTATAGCCGCAATCGCAGTGATTTCGCCCCCGGCCACGTGGATGATGTGACACGCGGATGAAGAGCGCTACCCAGCAAGGCGATTGGATCCGCAGGCTGCCGAAGGCCGAACTGCACCTGCATCTGGAAGGCACGATTGAACCGGCAACCCTGGTCGAGCTGAGCCAGAGGCACGACCGCGTTCTGGGCAAGCTCCCTTTGACGCTCGACGAAGCCAGGTTTATTTACCGGTACAAGGACTTCAGCGGTTTTATGCTTGCCTTCAAGGCGGTTACTGAGCGGCTGCGCACTCCGGAAGACTACGAGTTGATCACATACCGCATGCTCGAGAGCCTGGGGCGGCAGGGTGTAGTTCACGCCGAGGTTTATGTTTCGGTCGGCGTCATCTACTACTGGCGGCGGGTGGAGTGCGAGGCCGATCCGCAGTTTGTGGAGCGCATTTTTGCGGGTATGGAGCGCGGGCGGCAACGGGGTGAGCGCGATTTTGGCGTGACGCTGTTCTGGATATTCGACGCTGTTCGGCACTTCGGTCCGGAGGAGGCCGCGCGGGTCTTTCACAAGGCGGAGGAACTTAGGCGGACGGCCCCCAGCATTGTGGGCATCGGTATTGGCGGCGACGAGCGTCGCACCGGTTCCGAGCCATTTCGTGAGCTGTATGCCGAGGCGCGCGATGCGGGCCTGCACCTGACTGCACATGCCGGCGAAACGGTCGGCCCGGAAGGAATCTGGTCGGCGATGAATATTGGCGCGGAGCGGCTGGGGCATGTTCTGTCAGCGGTGGAAGACCAGGAGCTGCTCGATGTACTGGCGGAGCGGCAAGTGCCGCTGGAGATATGTATTTCGTCGAATTTGCGGACGGGTTGCTGTAGTTCCGCGGAGCGTCATCCGGTGCGGAAGTATTTTGATGCCGGGTTAATGGTGACGTTGAATTCCGACGATCCAGCGATGTTCGAGAGCGATCTGGAGGGTGAGTATCACCTGGCGCAGCGTGAGTTCGAGTTTACCGATGAGCATCTGCGGGAGCTTGCCGCGAACTCCATTGAAGCTAGTTTTCTGGAGCCTGAACGCAAGGTTGCGATCCTGCATCAAATCGAATCGATGACATAGGGCCTGTTCCCACTCCCGGGGGCGGTGGCGCCGGGAGCCAATTTTTGCGAGTTCAAGGAGTGAGGAGCGCCGCATACCGGGTGTCTGCCAGTGACGATCGACGCGGAAATCGGGAAAATTAGCCTCGGCCCGCAGGGTTGCGGAGAAAATCGGTCCATACTTTCGTTGTCGTACTCGACTGTGGGCCCGCCACAGCCTTCGTACTCCGCCTCGTCTGGACCGACTTTCGCTCGCAACGCCATCCACCCCAGGAGTGGGAACAGGCCCTAGAGTTATACGCAAGTATGCCGATATAGCATCAAGGTGCCAGAGCACCGACGGGGACGCCTGCGATATGATGGCGTCAGAAAGTTGGTCTTCTGGAATTGCCTTGGAACACGCTGACCGCGCTCGACTAGACGAGAAGTTGGAGATGCGGGGAGAGAAGGATATCGTCGATATGACTCTGTCGGGTTGCAATTGCGGAACTAACACCATCAAGACAATCGGCTGGGCGTCGGTAGCGCTCGGTGTAGCGGCGGTTGGCGTATACGTGGGTCGGGAGCTTCGTCAGCGTTACAAATTCAAGCGCCGCACGTTGATCGATTTCTACTCGCACGCCGGAGACGGGCAGTACTCCGCCGATTATGGAGTGGGAATTTAAGCACTAACCACGGGCATTTTTGCTGAGCGATGCAGCGGGCCTCGCTGCATGTAAGGCATGGATGTGTGCCCTGTGGAAGTGCAGCTTTGCCGTTGAGCGGCGCCCTCTGTTCGAGCGAGGCGCCGAGGTTAGTCCAGCGTCTCGCATTGTCCCCTGTAAACACGTCCAGCTTATTTAGTTGACCCTGCGAATTCCTGCGTGATTTGATCCTGTCACCGGAAGGGCGACGCTCCTCGTTTGAATGCAATGTGGAAGTCTCCTTCGATCCGGCATGCAGCAATCGCGAGAGGTTTCGACATGGACGTGTTTTTCAAGTTTCTGATATCCGCCAGTGCTGGAGGGTTGATCGGCGGCTTTGGCAACGCCGTCCTGGGTGAGGGGCTGAGCGGAGTCACGCGCGACAGCATTTCGGGCAAGCTCGATCTGGGTTCGTGGAAGAACATCACGATCGGGATACTCTCCGGGGTAGCGTGGCTGGCGCCGAATGCGGATCGCTGGACGAATGTCAGCACTCCGACATATTCGTCGCTGGGGATGATCGCCATACAAACGCTGGTGGTGGGGCTTGCGGGGTCGGCATGGCTGACTGCCTACGTTAACGGCAACACGTTGAAGAGCGCTGTTGCGGATGCGGCTGCAAAGCAGGGCGATCCGCAGGTGGCAAGCCAGATCGCCGGAGCGAAATCCACCAAGGAGATTGTGGGATTGCTGGCCAAACTGCGGCCATGATGCGAGGTGGGCGAGCGGCCTATTCGGTCGCCCGCCATCGCTCGTCCTACTTCGAAGATTGCGCCAGCTGCCTGAGCACAAACTGCAGGATTCCGCCGTTTTCGTAGTAGAGAATCTCCTGCGGCGTGTCGATGCGGACCTTCGCAGAAAACCGTGTTTTCTTGCCGTCGGCTGCTGTTGCAGTGACGTTGAGGGTGCGGCCATCGGCGAATTTATTCTCAAGCAAATCGCAGAGGCCAGGGAAGTCGAATACTTCCTCGCCGTTGAGTCCCAGGCTGTCGGTATTCTGCCCATCCGCGAACTGCAGCGGCAGGATGCCCATGCCAACCAGGTTGGATCGATGAATCCGCTCGTAGCTCTCAGCGATGACTGCGCGCACACCCAGCAGGCGCGGGCCCTTCGCTGCCCAGTCGCGCGACGAGCCTGAACCGTACTCCTTGCCTGCGAGGATGACCAGGGGCACGTTGCGTTCGGCATACTTTACCGATGCGTCGAAGATGCTCATCGGTTCGCCCTCGGGAAGCAGTCGCGTTACGCCGCCTTCTGTTCCGGGCGCGAGGCTGTTGCGCAGGCGAACGTTGGCAAAGGTGCCGCGAACCATAACCTCATGATTGCCACGACGCGAGCCATAGGAGTTAAAGTCCGCAGGCTTGACGCCGTGCTCGGAGAGATACTTGCCAGCCGGGCCGTTGGCCTTGATAGAGCCGGCGGGGGAGATGTGGTCGGTGGTTACGCTGTCTCCCAGAACAGCGAGCACGCGCGCACCGTGAATGTCCTTGACTGGCGCGGGGGTTGCGGGCATGCCGTCGAAGTAAGGAGCCTTGCGGATGTAGGTCGAATCCGGTTCCCATCCGTACGTGCCGCCGACGGGGAACTTGAGGTTCTGCCAGTTGACATCGCCGTCGGAGACGGTGGCGTATTCCTTGCGGAAGATGTAGGAGTTCATCGCCGAGGCGACGGTCTCGGAGACTTCCTGCTGCGAAGGCCAGATGTCCTTCAGGTAGACCGGCTGACCGTCCTTGCTCCTGCCCAATGGCTCATTGGCGAAGTCGTGATCGATGCGCCCCGCGAGCGCGTAGGCTACGACGAGCGGTGGCGACATCAGGTAGTTGGCGCGAACATCGGAGTTGATGCGGCCCTCGAAATTGCGATTGCCGCTGAGCACCGAAACTGCAACGAGTCCATGATCTTCAATCGATTGCGAGACGTCGGTGGGCAGCGGGCCCGAGTTGCCGATGCAGGTGGTGCAGCCGTAGCCGACGATGTTGAAGCGCAGCTTGTCGAGGTAAGTCAGCAGGCCGGCGTTGTCGTAATAGTCGGTGACAACGCGCGAACCGGGAGCGAGCGAGGTCTTGACCCACGGCGGAACTGACAAACCCTTTTCGACGGCTTTCTTGGCAAGCAAACCGGCGGCAATCATCACGGAGGGATTCGAAGTATTGGTGCAGCTGGTGATGGCGGCGATCACGATGGATCCGTGATCCATGTAGCGGTCGATGTCGATGCCGAAGCGGCCTTTGATGCTGACGGTCGGCCCTTGCTCCGGCGCGCCCTCTGAGGAGCTGGGGAAGCCGTTTGCAGAGGGATGACCGCCTTCGCCCTCCCAGCGCTCCACTTGCCGTACACCCATTCTTGTTGCCATTCGGGCCAAGCAGGTTGGGCAATTGCTCTTTGAAGCTGGATCCAGCGTCGCGCAGCAGGACGCGGTCCTGCGGGCGCTTTGGTCCGGCAACGCTTGGCTCAACTGTGGACAGATCCAGCGCGATCGTGGCGGTGTACTCAGCTTCGGGCGATTGCGCGGTGTGGAACAGGCCCTGCTCCTTGTAGTAGGCCTCCACCAGGGCGATCTGCTCGTCGGTGCGGCCTGTCAGCTTCAGGTAGCGCAGAGTCTCGGCGTCGACGGGGAAGATGCCGCAGGTGGCGCCGTACTCGGGGGCCATGTTGCTGATGGTGGCGCGGTCCGCGAGAGAAAGCTCGCTGATGCCGGAGCCGTAGAACTCTACGAATTTGCCAACTACGCCAAGCTTGCGCAGCATCTGGGTGACGGTGAGCACGAGGTCGGTGGCGGTGGCGCCTTCTTTCAACTTGCCGGTGAGCTTGAAGCCCACGACCTGCGGAACGAGCATGGAGACAGGCTGGCCGAGCATGGCAGCTTCGGCTTCAATGCCGCCGACGCCCCAGCCCAGAACGCCGAGTCCGTTGATCATGGTGGTGTGGGAGTCGGTGCCGACGAGGGTGTCGGGATAGGCGCGAAGCACGCCGTCCACCTCGGTGGTGAAGACTACGCGCGCGAGGTACTCCAGGTTGACCTGATGGCAGATGCCCATGCCCGGCGGCACAGCGGAGAAGTTGCGGAAGGCGGACTGTCCCCACTTGAGGAAGGCGTAGCGCTCACGATTGCGCTGGAACTCCAGCATCGCGTTCAGATCGTAGGAGTTGTTGGTGCCGTACTCGTCCACTTGCACGGAGTGGTCGATTACCAGCTCAGCGGGTTGCAGGGGGTTGATCTTCTCGGGGTTGCCGCCGAGTGCCTTCATGGCGTCGCGCATGGCGGCGAGGTCCACGATGGCGGGCACGCCGGTGAAGTCCTGCATGAGCACGCGGGCGGGCATGTAGGCGATCTCGCGCGAAGGCTCGGCCTTGGGGTCCCACTTTGCGAGGAATTCAATGTCCTCGGCGGTGACGCTCTTGCCGTCCTCGTGCCGTAGCAGGTTTTCGAGCAGAATGCGCAGGCTGAAGGGCAGGCGACCCAGGGGGATGCCCTTCTGCTCCAAGGCGCTGAGGCGGAAAATTTCGTAGGTGCGGTTGCCAGCCTTCAGCTGGGACTGGCTGCCAAAACTATTGCTGATCGTGTTCATGCCAAACCTTCCCTTTCGAGTGTGTGTCGGGTACGTCGAGGGGTCGCGAGGTTATCCGCGCAGGGGTGGGCTCAGCGGCGGGAAATCCTCAGGATTAGTAGCTTAGTCAGCGGATGGCAATTCGTCCACGGTCGGGACGCCCGCGGCGAAAACGGCGGAGTGGCCGGGCGGGACGGGAGGTGCGGGTTTCAGCGTAGATATTCATCGCCTAGAAATATTTTAGCGCCGAAATCCGGTCAAAGGAATAGCATTCGATGAGCTAATCAGAGCTGGGTCGATTCCAATGCTCAAACCCCGCCTGCCAGAATCCCAGACGATAGACAAGCAACCGCGAGTACAAGCACGGCAATCCGCAGGCGGTGAAGCGCGTCCCACTTTTTATGATCCGTGCGCCACTCTGCGGATGCTGTCCCGGGCTCGATCCTAGCAATACGGTTATTGATAGGGACTAGGACGAAGACGGAGAGCAGGATGGTGCCCAGCCACAAGCCCGCAGCGATGAGCAACAACATGAAACCCGGCTGGTGACGGTAAATGTATGCCTCGATCAGGAGCAGAAGCAGGCACAGTCCGTACCACGGTGGCATGAACTTCCCCAGCGTTCGGGCGAAGATGCTGAGAAGTTTGATTTGCGGACCCTCATCAAGTTGCCAGACCGCCGGATTCACGAAGAGGGACACGGCGAGCTCGTTTCCTGCAAGCAGTCCTGTGCAAACGATCGTGATTACATCGAGTGTGTGCATCATGCGCGCCTCCTCACAGTCTAGTTAGATTCGGTGCTGCCCTTCCGAATCGTGCCTGCGCGCCAGATTTTGACGATGTTTTGTAACTGCAAGATGTTGTGAACTTTCCGCGGAACTTCGCGGTGCCGGATCCGTATTCGTTCACACATGGAGGTGTGCCTTGTCGCGAAATTCTGCTTTAGCACTGCTGGGCCTGGCCCTGGTTTTTGCATCGGTGGAAGTGCCGAGCCTCGCGCAGAGCCCTGCCGGCGCGCATGCCTATGCTCCCGAATACACCAAAGAGGGGCACCTGCTGCTGCCGCAGAATTATCGCGAGTGGGTCTTCCTGACGTCTGGCCTGGGAATGAACTACGGCCCTATGACTGCGGGGATGGACCATGTGATGTTCGACAATGTTTTCGTCAATCCCGAAGCCTACCGGTCATTTGTTGAGACGGGGACATGGCCCGATAAGACGGTGCTGGTGCTTGAAGTGCGCGGCGCTGAGAGCAAGGGGTCGATCAATAAAAGCGGCCACTACCAAAGCACGGAGAAGATGGGCCTCGAGGTACACATCAAGGACACTGCGCGTTTTCCCGGCAAGTGGGCATTCTTTGATTTTGAAAGCGATAAGGGCAACCTGATTCCTCCGAGCGAGAGTTGCTATTCCTGCCACGCTGAGCATGCCGCCGTGGATACGACCTTCGTGCAGTTTTACCCCACGCTGCTGCCCATCGCTAAAAAGAAGGCGACATTCAGCCCGGCTTACCTCAAAGAGATGTCGGCTCCCGCGAACTAGCTTCCGGTGGCAGTCATGCCGATCAGCATCAGGTTCAGGCCGATGATGACTGCGACCGTCACCCAGCCGAGCGTGCGCGTAATCCGGCCATTGACGAAGCGATCCATGACGGCGGGATTGTTGGTGAGGATGAGCAGCGGAATCAGCGCAAAGGGAAGCGTGAAGCTGAGCGCCACCTGCGACATGATGAGGATCTTGAGCGGATCGAGCCCGATGGCGATAACGATGAGAGCAGGCAGAAGCGTGAGGAGTCGCCGGAGAAAGATGCTGAAGCGAACCTCCAGGAAACCTTCCAGGATGATCTGCCCGGCCATAGTGCCGACGGTGGAGGACGACAGGCCGGAACACAGCAGCGCAACGGCGAAGACGGCTGCGGAGATAGGGCCGAGGAGCGGTCCCAGCGTCTGGTGTGCCTCCTCGATGGACATGCCTGCGCGGCCGGTTCCGGCAAAGGCGGCGGCGGCCACTACGACCATTGCCGAGTTAACCAGCCAGGCGCCGTTCATCGCGGCAAAGACGTCTACGGCCTCAAAGCGCAGGTGCCGCAGGCGCTTCAGATAGACCCCTTTGGGCGAGCTATGGCTGTCAGAGCGCACGCGTGGCTGCACCAGTGCTGAGTGGAGGTAGACGACGTGCGGCATGACGGTTGCGCCCAGCATTCCCACGGCGATGTAGATACTTTTTCGATCGATCATGGGGACAGCGGTATGGAAGGCAATCTGTTTCCAGTCGATATGCACGAAGAAAAGCTCGACCAGGTAGCAGGCGCCGATCACGAAGACGAAGGCCATGATGGCGATTTCGAGGCTGCGGAAGCCCCATAGCTCGAAGGCGAGAATGAGGAAGACGCAGACTGCCGATGCCAGGGCTGCCAACATCAGGATTGTCGGTTTGGAGAGACCATAGCGGGCCAGCCAGGGGCCGCATAGCAGGTAGAACCCCAGCGATGCACCAAGGAATTCAGCGAGATCGGTGGCGAGAGCCGAAAGTTCGGCGGCAATCCACAGGCCGATGGTGGTTCGGCGGGAGAAGTGGATGCGACAGTTTTGCGGCAGCGTATGACCGGTGGCTATGCCCAGCTTGGCGGAGAGGTATTGGATGAGGATTGCCATGGCATTGGACCACAGCAGCACCCAGAGGAGCTTATAGCCGAAGCGGGTTCCTCCGTCGAAATTGGTGGCAAAGTTGCCAGGGTCGATGTAGGCGATGCTGGCAACGAAGGCGGGGCCGAAGTAGTACCACAGCTCACCCGTCCGCAGTTTTGGCAGCCTGAGGTTCGAGCGCCAGTGCGGCTTTCGAGGGGACTGCATCGCCGGTGGGGTAGCCAGTGCCATGTGTGGGACGCTGATCGCGAGCGGTATAGCTGGAGATCGCCAAGAGCTTGCTGCCTTTCAGTATAGATGCCTGAGGCAGCGCAGGCGGGACAGTGTCGGCGGTCACGTCGCTGGGTTTGACTTTGGGGGTAGCGTTTGCTGAGATAACCCTTTGGCAGTTTGATGGAAGAGGAGTGGGCCACCATGAAAGTACTTGTCATCGGATCAGGGGGTCGCGAGCATGCTCTCGCCTGGGCCATCCGTAACTCTCGCCGAGTGGACGAGGTGGTGTGTGCGCCCGGGAACGGCGGAATTTCCGCCGTCGCCCGGTGTGTGCCAGCCAGCCAGAAGGATCTGGGGGACCTGCTGCGGGTGGTGGCGTGCGGAGAATCCTGACCTGACGGTGGTTGGCCCGGAGCTGCCTCTCTCGCTGGGGCTGGTAGATGAATTGCGGCGGCGCAGCATTCCGGTATTCGGCCCTACGCGGGCCGCAGCCATGCTGGAGACGAGCAAAGCCTTCGCCAAGCGCTTTCTGCAGCGTCATAACATTCCCACGGCGGCCTACGCGGTGTGCAGCAGTGAGCAGGAGGCCCGCGACTCCATCGACCTGTTCCACGCGCCGCTGGTGGTGAAGGCGGATGGCCTGGCGGCGGGCAAGGGAGTGCTGATTTGCCAGACAAAGCATGAAGCGCTGGAGGCTGCGGCTGGACTGTTTTCGGGCAAACTGCTCGGCACCGTGGAGCAATCGGTAATTATCGAAGAGTTTCTTGAGGGCGAAGAGGTTTCGTTTCTGCTGCTGAGCGATGGCAAGCATGTGGTGCCGCTGGTTCCGGCCCAGGATCACAAGCGAATCGGCGAAGGTGACAGCGGCCCTAACACGGGCGGCATGGGCGTTTACTCCACCGACGAGATCCTCGACGCCAAGATGACAGAGTGGCTGATCCACCATGTGGCACAGCCCACTATCGACGGCATGGCGGCGGAGGACACGCCGTTCGTCGGCGTGCTTTACGTCGGCCTGATGATGACGGCGCGCGGCCCGATGGTGCTGGAGTTTAACGCGCGGTTTGGCGATCCGGAAACGCAGGCCATCCTGATGCGGCTGGAGAGCGACCTTGTAGAGGGGCTTGAGGCTTGTGTTGAAGGCCGCCTGAGTGAGACGGAGTTTCGCTGGCGGCCGGGTGCCTCCGCCTGCGTCATAGCGAGTTCGGAGGGCTATCCCGGCAGCTACACCACGGGCAAGCGGATCACCGGGCTGAACCAGGTCTATCCAGGAGTGCAGGTCTTTCACTCAGGCACGGCGCTGGTGGAAGGCGAGTATCTTACGAGCGGGGGGAGGGTGCTTGGCGTGACCGCCGCAGCCTCTGACCTGGAGGGAGCGCTGGGGCTGGTCTACGATGCACTTGCCAAGATCCACTTTGACGGAATGTACTATCGACGGGACATCGGCCATCGTGCGCTGAAGCCCAAACGCTAAGTACGAAAGGCAAAAAGGAAGAGGCAGCATGTATGACCGCACCGGGGATTTCATTCGCTGAGCTGCTGGCGGATAACGAAGCCAGCACGGCTAAGTGGCACGCATGGTTTGAGGCGCACCCACAGGCGCTGGAGGTGCTCTGCGACGTCGCGGGCTCAAAGACGGTAGGTGAGCTTGTCCATCACATCTTTGTCGTGCAATTGCGCCATTCGCAACGACTGCTCGGTCAACCAATTCATGGATACGAGAACGATCCAGTAGTAGGCCTGGAAGAACTTTTCGGCTTGAGCGGGGAGGGTCGGCAGAATCTCGCCAAGTTCGTTACAAAGACGGATCAAAAGCATGCCGACGAAATTATTCATTTCACGATCCGGACTGGTCGCCAACTGTCCGTGAGCCGCCGTAAGGTGTTTATTCACACCATCATGCATTCAATCCGACATTGGGCACAGATCAGTACGTTGTTGCGGCAAAACGGGTTTCATCTAGGCTGGCCGCAGGACTTTCTTGACAGTCCCGCGATCCGGTAAGAAAAGCTTGCCGCGCAAGGCAGAGTTCAAGAGCCGAGCACGCGGCTGAAGTGGTGGCAGTCTATGCGCAATCCATGATTCAGGTAAAACCTGTGTGCACCGTGGCGATGGTGTCCGGAGTCGAGGTGCAGCTGCTCACAACCCAGCCGCGTAGCCTCTGCGACTAGCCACTCCATCAGCAGATCTCCATGGCCGCCACTGCGAAACTCCGGCAGCGTCACCAGGTCGTCGACGTAGAGCAGCTTTCCCCACGCCAGCGTGTGCAGAAAGCGGAAGCCGGCCACCGCAACTGCATCTTCGCGACCCGGTATGAAAGACCCCGCAAGGCGATATCCTTCGGGCCGCGCGTTTCCGTTCACCCACGCCGCGAAACTCTCGGGTGTAGCCATGGTGGGGCGGTTCTCACGCAAGGCAAACATTGCGCGATATGCGAGCGGTGTTTTTTCGGCAGGAATCTCGCGAACTACAGCCTCAAGAGCCTTTTGGCCGGTCAATCACTTCCTCCGCAATCCTGGCATCTGCGCCGCGCGCATTCGCCGCTTTCGACTAGGAGTCGAGTTTCTTGGTGACAAGTTCGTTGAGCAGTGCGGGATTTGCCTGCCCCTTCGAAAGTCGCATCACCTGTCCGACAAAGAAGGCCGCCACAGTTTTTTTGCCGCCGCGGTACTGTTCCACTTGTTTCGGGTTGGCCGCAATAATCTCGTCAATCATCTTCTCGATGGCTGCCGGGTCGCTGATCTGTTGCGGCTTCTCGCGCTCGTAGACGACAGGGAAGTCTTCATTCTTCTCAAAGGCCGTATCGAAGAGCTGCTTGAGCTGCTTGCTGGAGAGGTCGCCCTTCTCGGCCAGGTCCGCCGCGAAGACCAGGCCATCCATGGTGACCGGCGACTGTTCCAACTCAATTCCGGCTGCCTTCAGGCGTCCCGTCAGTTCGCTGAGGAAAAGGTTTGTGAGGCGCTTCGGGCTCTTTGCTTTTTTCGCAGATGCCTCGAAGATATCGGCGAATTCGCGGGTTGCGGTTAGAGTCTGCGCATCCTGCTCGGAGAGGTCGTACTCCGCGATCATGCGTGCGCGGCGAGCCTCGGGCAGCTCCGGCATACGCTTCGCAATCTCAGCTTTCCACTCCGCGCTGACGATCAGCGGTGGCAGGTCCGGCTCAGGAAAGTAGCGATAGTCGTGGGCCTGCTCTTTGGAGCGCATGGAATAGGTGCGGCCTTCCTGCGAGTTCCATGTGCGCGACTCCTGGATGACGCGTCCGCCGCCTTCGATCACTTCAATCTGGCGTTCGATCTCATACTCCAGCGCGGCACGCACGAAGCGGAAGCTGTTAACGTTTTTCACTTCGGCCTTAGTGCCGAACTCCTTCTGTCCACGAGGGCGCACGCTCACGTTGGCGTCGCAGCGCAGGGAGCCTTCCTCCATGTTGCAGTCGCTAACGGCCGTGTAGAGCAGTATCTCCTTCAGCCGCGTGAGGTATTCGTAAGCTTCGTCGGGTGAACGCATGTCGGGCTCGCTTACGATCTCGATCAGCGGAGTGCCGCAACGGTTCAGGTCGACGTAGGTTCGCGTACTGGAGTCGCGGAATCCCTCGTGGAGGCTCTTGCCCGCGTCCTCCTCCATGTGGAGGCGCGTGATGCCGAGACGTTTGATGCCGGCTGCTGTAGGCACTTCGAGCCAACCGTGCTCGCCGAGAGGTTTGTCGAATTGCGAAATCTGGTAGCCCTTGGGCAGGTCGGGATAGAAGTAATTCTTGCGCGCGAAGATTGAGCGCTCCCGCACCTCGCAGTGGATAGCCATCGCCGCCAGGACTGCGAACTCCACTGCCTTATAGTTCAGCACAGGCAACGAGCCCGGAAGGCCGAGGCAGTTGGGGCAGATATGCGTGTTGGGCTCGGCGCCATACTTGGCGGAGCAGCCGCAGAAGGCCTTGGTCTCCGTCAGCAACTGGACGTGGACCTCGAGGCCGATTACCGGCTCATACTTGGCAAGAATCTCAGGGGCAATGCTGGTTGTGGCAGCCATATCTGACACCAATTCTAGCAGCGGGGGAGCGGCGGCGAAGCTGTTTGTCGGCTCGACCCGGCGCTGCGGCTCTTCTCTGCCGGATACAATTGCTGCAACGCTTCCTTCCTAACGCGTTCAAACCTTCCCGGAGCCAGCATGCTGAGAGTTTTTCGCCGAATCTGGATGACCGCGCCTCTGTTCGCCTTCTTCGTCGTGATGCCTTCTTCTTTCGCGCAGCAGGCTGATCCCGCCAGCCGCCAGCAGGCTCGCGACATTTTCCAGCAGCTGATTGAGATCAACACTACAGATTCCGTCGGAAGCACGACCGTAGCGGCCGAGGCGATGCAGAAGCGCTTTCTGGACGCTGGCTTTCCCGCATCCGACGTGCAGGTGCTCGGCCCCAACGACCGCAAGAAGAATCTCGTGGTTCGTTATCGCGGAACGGGAGCCAGGAAGCCGATCCTGATCATCGCGCATCTCGATGTGGTGGAAGCAAACCGCGAAGATTGGACCACGAATCCCTTCGAATTCATTGAAAAGGATGGCTTTTACTACGGGCGGGGCACGCAGGACATGAAGGAAGACGACGCCATCTTTGTCGTTAACTTTATCCGTTTATGGAAGGAAGGCTACAAGCCCAATCGCGACATCATCCTCGCCCTGACTGCCGACGAAGAGGGCGGCAAATCCAACGGCGTCGCCTGGCTGCTCAAGAATCATCGCGAACTGGTGGACGCGGAGTTCGTCATTAATCCTGACGCAGGTGGAGTTGACCTGAGTCACGGCAAGCCATTGCTGGTCGCTGTCGAAGCTACTGAAAAGGTCTATGCGGACTACCAGTTGACGGTTACCAATCCAGGCGGTCACAGCTCTCTGCCAAGATCAGACAATGCGATCTATCACCTGGCGAATGCGTTGGTGTTGCTGCAGCACTATACGTTTCCGTTTGAGTTGAATCCGGTCACGCGAACCTACTTTGAGCGGCTCGCGACGCGCAGCACCGGCCAGACTGCAGTCGATATGAAGGCGATTCTGCAGCCAACGCCGGATTCTCAGGCCATCCGTCGGCTGAGTGAAGATCCGCTCTACAACTCCACCATGCATACCACCTGCGTTGCGACACGGCTGAACGCGGGACACGCTAATAACGCATTGCCTCAGACGGCGCAGGCAATTGTGAACTGCCGAATTATTCCGGGCCACTCGCCGGAGCAGATCCGCAAACAGCTAATCGGTGTGTTCCATGATCCCGAGGTGACCGTGAAATACATGAGCGATGCAGGTGTAGTCTCTGATGTCGCGCCGGACCGAACGGTGATTGTGCCGCCGCCGCCGCTGCCTGAGGTCTTTGAGCCGCTGGAACGCATTGCCGCAGAACTATGGCCGGGCGCACCGGTGGTCCCCACAATGGAGACCGGCGCTTCGGACAGCATTTACACGGCGGCCGCGGGTATTCCCAGCTACGGATTCTCAGGGATTGCACTGGAAAGCAACGACATGCGCGCGCACGGCAAGGACGAGCGCCTGCCGGTGGAATCGTACTATCAGGGCGTGGAATTTTATTACCGGTATCTCAAGGCAATCAGCTCAGCCCGGTAGCCGACGATCGTCCTGATCTGGCTGCGTTTCCTCGTCGTCATTTTCTTCGTCTTCGGGCGGGGGATTGAGAAAGCTGATTGAAGTGATCTTCGCATTCTGCGTGAACAGGATGCCAGGCCCGTCGATAGGAATTACTTCGCCCTCCTCGCCGACCCACTGCGCCTGACGCAGAAAGAGGGAGCACTCGTCGGCGGCGTCGGAGTAGTAGTGCAGCACGCCCATAACGCTGCGACCGTCGCCTATCTCTACCTGCACAATGGTGCCAGCGCTGGGGTCGACCGTCTGCTGCACATCCTGAAAGGTATCGTTCCAGATGGAGTTGCGCGAGGTTCGCTCGGTCAGTCCAGTCCAGCGAAAGAGCCTTGCTCCATCCTTGTTCACATAGAGAATCATCAGCAGCGCGTAGCCCGCCGAGAGTGCGGCGACCAGCAGCAGGTTGAGGCGTTGTACCTGGATTTGGTCGCCGGCCGGCGAATGGACGAGGCGGAAGGGTGCGTCTGCACCTCGCAGAAACGTGTAGGAAACGTAGATGAGAAAACTATAGAGCAGCGCCTCGATCACCTTTTCCAGATCGGTTTGCTTGGCGCGCACAGCCAGCAGTTGCACAAAATAGGCGGCTGCAAAACCCGGCAATAGAATCAACAGGATCTGGAGAGAGGCAGCGGTGGTTGGCATGCGGCCCCTTTATTTATTAGTGCTGGCGGGGGGCTTGGGAATCCTGACCGGCGATGGCAGCTTGACCTTTGGGGGGTTCCGCTTCACAACCGTGGCGCGGCTCGTCGGGTTTGTGGACTTCGGCTGGACGTTCGGCATGGACCGTATACCTCCATAGAAAGTGTATCTCCTTCCGGCGCCAGTCATCTTCCCGAAACACGTCCACGGCGCGACGCTGGTAAACTCGATAAGGCATGATCCTCCCGTTTGTCCGCGAGCTTCTTGCGGATTTGGAGCATTCGGAGTCCTTTGAACGTGTCCGACGGCACCTGGCCCTCGGCAGAGGGCGTCGTCGTGTCTCGGGGCTTACTTCTACCGCCCGCTCAATCTTTTTACCCCTCTTCGCTCGTGCTGCAAGCTCGCCGGTAATCGTGATTGTGGCTGACAACAAAGCCGCCGACGCGCTGCAGACAGCGGTGCAGGCGGGCTGTGAGCTTACCGGCGCGTTCGCTGCCGATGCAGTCATCAAGCTCCCGGCGCACGACGTGCTTCCCTTCGAAAATCTCTCTCCCCATCCCGATGTTCAGGAGCAGCGCGCTACCGCGCTATGGAAGATAGCGACTGGGTCTGCAGCCATCGTAATCGCACCCGTCGAGGCGGCGGCCATGCGGCTATTCGGCCGCGAGTATTACGCCGATCTCGCGCGCACCCTCCGGCGCGGGGAAGAAATTGATCCGGAAGCTCTTGTGCTGCACCTGGCCAGCGTGGGCTATACCGCGATGGATGTGGTTGAGATGCCGGGCCAGTTTACCCGACGTGGCGGCATCCTCGATGTTTACTCACCCGAGGCTGACAGGCCAATCCGCGTGGAGTTCTTTGGCGATGAGATTGAGTCGATGCGCAAGTTCGACCCGGAGACGCAGCGCTCTTCAACTGCTGTGGACGAGATTGAACTGTTGCCTCTTACCGAAACGCCGGTGAACGAGCGCCTGCTGGCGGCTGTGCACACGCGTCTCTCCGGCGAACGGCTGGAGTCAGCCGACGACGACCTGGTGGCGCAAGCCGTGGCAGCCGGTGGTGTCAGCGTTTTTCCAGGATGGGAGTTCTTTGCAGGAATCGCCGGCACTGAGGGCACACTGCTCGACCTCTTCCCGCGCTTCCGCGTATTCGTGGAAGAGCCGGCGATGATACGCAATCAGGTCGAACGCTGGTGGAATAAAGTTGAACAGCGCCACGATCGCAGCGGTATCGGATCGCTGATTGTTCCGCAAGACATCTATCTTTCGCCGGAGCTATTGCTGGCGAGTCTGTCATCTCTGCCGGGGCTTGATCTCGATCAGCTGGGCGTTGTCGACGTGTTGGAAGAAGACACGACGCTGGGTGAAATCGCCTTTGCCACGCGCCCCACGCTCCGCTTTCATGGCGCAATACCCGCGTTTCTTGAGCAGGTGCGCTCTCTGATGCAGCAGGATCAGCGCATTCTGCTCGCAGTGCCGAACCAGGGCGAAGTGGAGCGGCTGGTTTCGTTGCTGCGCGAATATGGATTGCCTTATCGACTCGGCAGCCGTGCGCAGCACATGGGCAGCGAGAATATTTACGATGAGTCCAGTTACCTAGCAGGCGATTACCGTACGCCTATCGTGCTTCGCAGTCCCATCGCGAACGGCGTCAATTTCCCCGAACACAATCTCTTTCTTTTTGGCGCAAACGATCTCTCCGACGAAGCGGATGTCGCGGCGAGGCCCGCCCCGGCCCGGTCAAAGTCCAAGACGGCCGCATTTGTCTCTGACTTCCGCGATCTCACGGTCGGAGACTACGTCGTTCATGTGGAGCATGGCATTGCGCGTTACGTTGGCCTGAAGGAGATTGAGCAGGACGGCATGACCGTCGAGTTCATGATCCTGGAGTTTGCCGAAAATGCGCGCCTCTACGTGCCCCTCACGCGACTTGACCTGATCCAGAAATACCGGTCCACCGACGCCGGGCCCGCTCCGGTTCTCAATCGCCTCGGATCGCAGCAATGGGCCAAGACCAAGGCTCGCGTCAAGAAGGCCATGCAGGACATGGCTGACGAACTGCTCAAGCTCTATGCGCAACGGAAGGCTGCGCAAGGGCACGCATTCCCTCCGGACAACCAGTTCCAGCGTGAGTTTGAAGACGCATTCGACTACAACGAAACCGACGATCAACTCTCCGCCATCGCCGATATCAAGCGCGACATGGAGTCGAGCCTGCCGATGGATCGCTTGCTGTGCGGAGATGTTGGGTACGGCAAAACCGAAGTGGCTATGCGCGCCGCGTTCAAGGCTGTGCAGGATGGTCGCCAGGTGGCCGTGCTTACGCCGACGACTGTGCTCAGCTTTCAGCACTTTGAGACATTCAAGGAGCGCTTCAAGCAATTCCCCATCATCGTGGAGATGATTTCGCGCTTCCGCACTCCGAAAGAACAGAAGCTGATTCTTGAGCGAGTGGAAGCGGGCAAAGTCGACATCCTGATCGGCACGCATCGGCTTCTCTCGAAGGATCTGATATTTCAGAATCTTGGTTTGCTCATCGTGGACGAGGAGCAACGATTCGGTGTTCGCCATAAGGAGCGGCTGAAGCAGATGCGCCGTGAGATCGATGTGCTGGCCATGTCTGCTACGCCGATCCCACGCACACTGCACATGTCTCTCGTGGGCCTGCGGGATATGAGCGTGATCGAGACTCCGCCAAAAGATCGCATGGCGATTCAAACCGTCGTGGCGAAGTTCGATGAGAAACTGATTCGCTCAGCGCTCGAGGTAGAGCTGGAGCGTAACGGCCAGATCTACTTTGTGCACAATCGCGTCGAGACAATCTACGAAATCGCCTCGAGGATCAATGAGCTGGTTCCTTCCGCGCGCGTAGTTGTCGGACACGGTCAGATGGGCGAGGCGGAACTGGAGCGCGTGATGCTTGCCTTCATGCATCACGAATACGATGTGCTGGTGGCGACCACGATTATTGAGAATGGCCTCGACATTCCGCTGGCGAACACCATGATTATCAATCGCGCCGACCGCCACGGTCTCTCGGAGTTGTACCAGCTTCGAGGCAGAGTGGGTCGTTCCAATCGCCGGGCATATGCGTATTTGCTAATCCCGCCGGAGCAGGAACTCACGGAGATAGCCCGCCGTCGACTGGCCGCACTGAAGGAGTTCTCCGATCTTGGGGCTGGCTTCAAGATCGCGGCGCTCGATCTTGAATTGCGCGGCGCGGGAAACATGCTTGGCGGCGAACAGAGCGGCCACATCGAGGCTGTCGGCTTCGAGTTGTATACCAGCATGCTGGAAGAGGCTGTCAGCAAATTGAAGGGCGAAGATCGGCCAGAGCATGCGATAACCCAGCTGAACCTCGGTATCAGTCTTCGCGTCGATGAGTCGTACATCGCGGAAGAAAATCAACGGCTTCGCATTTACAAAAAGATTGCAGGCGCGCAGAGCGAAGCGGTCATCGCCGATGTCCGGGCTGAGCTGGAAGACCGCTACGGCGAACTTCCTGAGTCAGCATTGCACTTGCTGGCGGCGGCTAATCTACGGTTGGAATGCGAACGTATTGGGGTGTCACAGGTCGATCGCAAGCGAGATCAATTGCATATTCGATTTACTGAGAGTGCCAACGTAGATCCGGGCAGGCTGATGGAACTAGTCGCGAAGAATGCCAAGAGGGGTGCGCAGTTTACGCCACAGGGAATCCTGCGCTTCCCTTTGACGGCCATGAAGCCGGAGGATGTTTTTGCCCAGCTGCGTTCGTTGCTTGAGGAGCTAGAGCTTCAGGAAGTGGCTTGAAAATAATAAGTTCAACTATGGTTACATATCGAGGGAGTCACGTGATTCAAAGAGTTGTAGCTGCGGTGCTTGTAGTGGGAGGCATTATGGGTGTGAGCCAAATTGGGTCTGCGCAGTCCAATGCTGCGTCGAATCCGGCCGTGGCTTCTTTCCGCGCGCTGGCCGATCAGTATTTCGACGACGTCTACTTCAAATATGCGCCAACTACAGGCACCCTTGCCGGCTTTCATCAGTATGACGTGATGCTCGAAGATTATTCCCGCGCTGCGGTTGACGGCCAGATTGCTGCTCTTCACGTCTACGACAAGAAGTTCGCGGCGGTCCCATCGACAGGACTCGATTCGGTGACCCTGGACGATCTGACTCTCGTCCGCAATAACATCCAGTCCACTCTCTTAACACTCGAGGTCGTTCGCCCCTGGGAAAAGAATCCAGATACGTATTCGAGCGGCATCGCTAATGGCGCTTTCACGATCATGGAAAGAAAGTTTGCCTCGCCCGATGAGCGATTGAAGTCCCTGGTAGTCCGCGAGCGCCTGATGCCGGCTGCTTTTGCTGCGGCCAGGCAGAACCTGAAGAATCCGCCGCGCATCTACACGGCGATTGCAATTGAGCAGCTGCCGGGGATTATCAACTTTTTCCGCAACGACGTACCGCTTGCGTTCAAGGACGCTACCAATCCAACCACGAAGGCAGATTTCGCAAAGTCGAATGCCGATGTGATTGCGGCGCTTCAGAGTTACCAGGAGTGGCTGAAGACAGACCTGCTGCCGCAGTCGAATGGCGACTTCCGCATTGGGGCCGAGACATTTCGGCTGAAGCTCCACTATGACGAGATGGTCGACACGCCGCTCGACCAACTTCTCGAGATTGGGTACGCCGATCTACATAAGAACCAGGCCGAGTTCAATCGGATCGCGAAAGAGGTGGGCCCCGACAAATCAGCCCGCGAGGTTCTTGATAGTCTCGGGTCAGATCATCCCGCGCCCAGATCTCCTTCTGCAAGCCTTCAGAGATACATTCGACAGCCTCATCGCCTTCATTCAGCAGAACAAGATCGTCACGATTCCATCCGACATTCGCCCTATTCTCGAAGAGACGCCGCCTTTCATGCGTGCTACCACTTTTGCTTCCATGGACACGCCCGGCCCATTCGAAAAAGTCGCGCACGAAGCCTATTTCAATGTCACTCTGCCGGAGAAGGACTGGTCCGCGCAGCACGTCTCTGAGTACATGGCCAGCTTCAATGTAGGCACCGTCGTCAGCACGTCGGTGCACGAGGCGTATCCGGGCCACTACATTCAATTCCTGTGGGTCCCAGAGGCTCCCAGCAAGGTTCGGAAGCTTCTCGGTGCAAACACAAACTCTGAAGGATGGGCGCACTACTGCGAGCAGATGATGCTCGATGCCGGCTATGGCCAACCGGGCGCGGGAGCGAAGGATGCTCGCGAAGCTAAGCTGCTTCGACTCGGCCAATTACAGGATGCCCTTCTGCGCGATGCGCGCTTCATCATCGGCATCCAGATGCATACCGGCAAGATGACATTCGACGCGGGCGTGGCGTTCTTTGTGAAAGAGGGCTACCAATCGCACGAGAGCGCATTGGTCGAGACCAAGCGCGGGACTTCAGATCCCACCTACCTTTACTACACTCTTGGCAAATTGCAGATCATGAAGCTGCGAGCCGATATGAAAAAGAAGCAGGGGGATGCGTTCACCCTGCAAAAGTTTCACGACGATTTTCTGCGCCAGGGATTTCCTCCGATTGCAATGGTCCGCAAGGCCATGCTTGGAGACTCGTCGCCGACTTTGTAGAGGATGCGAGAACCGGGCAAAGGAAGTTTGCATCCTACTGTGCATCACAATCGAGACGGCGTAGAATTTCGCCCGGTTGAGGAATGAGTCTGGGTGGATTCGCTAAGCGGGAGCGTGTTTGCGCTCGAGAGGGTTGGCTCTGTTGGGTATTCGAGAAAGGATTTCGATGAAGATGAAAGTTCGCAAGGCGGTTTTTCCGGCTGCGGGTTTAGGCACGCGCTTCCTGCCGGCAACCAAGTCAATTCCCAAAGAAATGCTCGCCCTGGTTGACAAGCCAATCATTCAATATGGAGTAGAGGAGGCCATTGCGGCCGGCTGTGAAGACATTATCGTGATCACGGGCCGCAATAAGGACTCAATCGAAGATCACTTCGATAAGAGTTACGAGTTGGAAACCTTGCTGGAGGCACGCGGGAAAAAGGATCTCCTCGAGCTCACCCGACGGGTCTCGAGCATGGCGAATATTATCGCTGTGCGCCAGAAGGAGGCGCTTGGCCTGGGACATGCGGTCCTCATGGCGCGCGATCTGATCGGCGATGAGCCCTTCGCGGTCATACTGCCCGATGATGTGATTGACGCCGAAGTTCCGTGCCTGAAGCAGATGATCGACGTCTTTGACGAGATGCAGGGCTCTGTCCTCGCCACGCAGGAGGTAGACGGGCCGGCCATTTCGTCCTACGGCGTGCTCGATTGCATGCAGGTTCCGGGCTCTCCGCGCGTCCTGGAGGTCAAGAACATGGTGGAAAAGCCCAAGTTCGAAGATGCCCCCTCAAAGCAGGCAATTATCGGGC
Organism: uncultured Acidobacteriaceae bacterium; assembly: GCA_963849505.1. Classification (GTDB taxonomy): domain Bacteria; phylum Acidobacteriota; class Terriglobia; order Terriglobales; family Acidobacteriaceae; genus JANXZS01. The sequence goes on from CAWKHY010000009.1 coordinate 1,202,625, forward strand.
GCTACATTCTCACCCCGAAGATTTTTGAAATTCTGGCAAACACCAAGCCCGGCGCCGGAGGCGAGTTGCAACTGACGGATGGCATCAAAGGGCTGCTGCAATACGAAAAAGTTTATGGCTATACCTTCGAGGGGAAGCGACACGACGCAGGCGACAAGTTTGGCATGCTTAAGGCCACTGTTGAGTTCGCGTTGAAGCGCGAAGACCTGGGGCCACCGTTCCGCGAATATCTCAAATCTCTGTCTCTTTGAGGTCACATTCGATGAATGCTGACGCAGGGACGTTGGTTCCTGCTCGGAAACCTTTCCTCCATTTCTGCGAAGCCTATATACTTCTCGGTTGATTCATGCCGCCATTTTCGCGGCATTTGCCGGAGAAGATCATGCTTCGTAGTGGTTCGCGTTTATCCTTGAGATCCTCTTGCTGCCTTAGGATTGTTTCTTTGGCAGTTGCTCTGGTTTGCACCCAGATTCCCGCCCTGGCACAGTCGTCAGGCGGCGCTCCGGCATTGAATGCAAAAAGCGTCGATGTCATAAAGCGGCTCGCGTCGCTAAGCAACCTCCCGGTTAATGGGTGGGTCTACCACGAGGGCGACATCGCGCACGGTGAGTCGCCGGCGCTGGACGACTCGCAATGGGCCAAGGCAGAGGCGAAGGCAAAATTTCCAGCCGAAGCAATCTGGTTCAGGCGTTGGATTGAAGTTCCCAAGACTCTCGACGGCTACGATCTGAGCGGCGCGCGCATCTGGTTTCAGTTCCACGCGGGGGCCAACGGGCCTATGCCGCAAATTATTTATTTCAACGGCCGGCGCGTCGCCATGGGCGAGGACCTCGAACCCATCGTTCTCTTTGAGCCCGCCAAGCCGGGCGAGAAGATTCTTGTCGCGGTCAAGCTTCTGAACACGGTGGATACGAAGACATTCGAGGCTGCCACGGCGCGAATTGATTTCGTCGAATCGCGCCCCAATCCCGACACCCTCATCGCGGAGGCGCGCTCGGCGGAAGTCCTCCTTCCCGCACTGGATGCTGGGTCGAAGATGCCGCAGTTGGATGCAGCGCTGGCTCTGGTGGACCTGGGAGCGCTGGATCGTGCTGATCAGACTGCATTCGACGCATCTTTGCGAGCAGCCAATTCTGCTCTCGAGCCCTTCAAGCCCATTCTGCAGCAGGCTAATATTCGGCTTACCGGCAACTCTCACATTGACGCGGCGTGGCTGTGGCCCTGGACAGAGACGGTGGACGTAGTGCACCGAACATGGGCGACTGCACTTCAGCTGCAGCGCGAATATCCCCAGTACACCTTCACTCAATCGGCTGCGGCTTACAGCGACTGGATGTGCGACAAGTATCCCGACATGTGCCAGCAGATCAAGGAATCGTACAAGCAGGGGCGTTGGGAAATCGTCGGCGGCATGTGGGTTGAGCCTGACCTCAACATGCCGGATGGCGAGTCGCTGGTGCGGCAGATACTTATCGGCCAGCGCAGCTTCAAACATATTTTCGGTGCAGTGGCGCGCATTGGCTGGAACCCCGATTCCTTTGGTTATACCTGGCAACTGCCGCAGATTTACAAGAAGTCCGGCATCGACTATTTCGTGACTCAAAAGATGACGTGGAACGACACGAACCAGCTACCGCTCAAGCTCTTCTGGTGGCAATCGCCGGATGGCAGCCGCGTGCTGACGTACTTCCCACATGACTATGGCAACGGCATTGAACCGGTCTTCATGGCAAATGACGTGGCAAAGGCGCGGCAACTCAATCCCGGATCCACCGAGATCATGCATTTATTCGGTGTTAGTGATCATGGAGGCGGCCCAACCCGCGCCATGCTCGACGCCGGAATGAAATGGACCGGTCCCGATGTTGTTTACCCCAAGGCAAAGTTCGGAACAGCGCAGAGTTTCTTTAACGACGTGGAAGGGAATCTCGATACCGAGCATGCGCCTGTGTGGAATTACTCCACTCTCGCTGCCAAGACAACCACGCTACCCGCGCCGCCACAGGGCAAAGTTAGTCTGCCGGTTTGGAACGATGAACTTTACTTTGAGTATCATCGCGGCGTGATGACCACGCAGGCCAACCACAAACGCAATATGCGTGAGGGTGAGGAGCTACTGCTGAACGCCGAGAAGTTTTCGTCGCTCGCATGGCTACAGGGCCGGGAGTATCCGCAGGCAAAGTTGAATGACGGCTGGAAGAAAGTTCTGTTTGACCAATTTCACGATCTTGCAGCCGGATCGGGCATTGGCGTTATTTACCGTGACGCGGACAAGGACACCCAGGTCGTTCGACTGGAAACCGAAGAAGCTCAGTCCGGCGCACTCGACACGTTGGCCAGTAACATCAACACCACCGGCAAAGGCGTTCCCGTCGTGGTCTTCAATCCGCTAGCATGGAAGCGCTCGGAATCAGTGCAATTTTCGGTGCAGATGCCCGAGACAACACCTTCTATCCAGATCTCTGATGCTTCGGGCAAGGTGCTCTTTGCAGATGTGAAGGTAACGAACGTCAAGACGCATACCTTCCAGGTGCAGGTTATGACGGACGTGCCTGCCCTTGGCTATCGAGTTCTCTACGCTGTCCCTTCAGCTAAGGCCGCTATTGGTGGCTCTGATCTGAAAGCAACTGCGGCCGGTTTGGAGAATGCCCTGATTCGCGTAGCCGTCGATCCCAAGACCGGCTGCATTACCAGCGTCTACGACAAGAAGGCCAGCTTCGAGAGCATCGCGAAAGGCGGTTGCGGCAATCAGCTGCAAACCTTCAAAGATCTTCCGAAGGACTACGATGCCTGGAACATCGATCCCGGCACTCTGGATTCGTTTACGCCGATCGAGAGCGTCGATTCCATCAATCTCACCGAGAGCGGCCCGATGCGCGCCACAATTCGCCTGACCCGCACATGGCAAAGTTCGAAGTTTGTGCAGGACATTTCCCTTGAGGCAGGATCGTCGATGGTGAAGGTTACGAACGACATCGACTGGCACGAGACGCATGTTCTTCTCAAGGCCGCCTTCCCCCTCGCAGCTTCCAGCGCCAAGGCCACCTACGAGATTCCTTACGGCACCATCGACCGGCCTACAACCCGCCGCAACAGCGTCGAGTCAGCACAATTCGAAGTTCCTGCGATGCGCTGGGCAGACCTCGGCGACGGGCAACACGGCTTCACGCTCATCAATGAAAGCAAGTATGGCTACGACGCGAAGGACAACGTTCTGCGCCTGACCCTGCTTCGCTCGCCCACCTGGCCGGACGCGGATGCAGATCGCGGTCCGCAGCACTTCATCTTCTGGCTCTACCCTCACGCAGGGGATTGGAAGACAGCGATGAGTCTGCGCCATGGCTACGAAACAAACTATCCGCTGTCGGCCATGCAGGTCTCAGCGCATGCCGGTCAGTGGCCTGCCGAACACTCCTTCGTGACGGTGACGCCGGAGAATGTGGCTTTGACGGCACTGAAGAAGTCTGAAGACGGCAACGCGCTCCTCCTGCGCGTATATGAGTGGGCCGGCAAAGCTGCAACGGTCACCGCCGAAATTCCTGCCGGGGCAAAGTCTGTCTCCGTCTCTGACCTGATGGAGAACCCAATTGCGGGCGACGCCAGCTTGTCTGGCGAGAAGCTGACATTTGCCATACATCCGTATGAGATTCAGACCATTCGCATCGAATACGGTCAACCTGTCTCAACGGCTTCGCTGAAGTGAGTCGCTGCATTTCAAAAAAGGCCCGCGCTGCTGGTGGCAACGCGGGCCCTTTTCTTCGCTCTAAAAAGCAGGCGTCACTTCCACTTGATGCTGCAACCAAGGCTGGGTTGCTGTTGCGGATCCACCGGCCTGCCTGCAAGCACCGCGTCGATAGCTGCGCGAAGGTCTTTACCTGTAACAGGGATCTCATTCCCGGGCCGGCTGTTGTCCAGTTGTCCGCGATAGACGAGCTTTCGATCGCGATCCAACAGGAAGAAGTCAGGCGTGCAGGCCGCGCCAAACTCGTGCGCTACCTGCTGCGATTCGTCGAACAAATAGGGGAAGATGAAGCCTGCCTCTAACGCCTGCCCACGAAGGCTTTCAGGGCTGTCCTCGGGAAAGCTGTCTATGTCATTGCTGGAGATCGCCACGATTCCGATCGAGTCCTTCTCGTAGTCTCGCGCCAGTTGGGCCAGTCCTTTCTCCACGTGCTGTACAAATGGGCAGTGCCTGCAAATGAACATCACTAGGAGAGCGTCGCGACCAGCAAAATCACTGAGTTTAACAACAGCACCGGTCGTCACTTCGGGAAGTGCGAAATCCGGCGCAGGCGTGTGCAACGGGGGCATTACGGATTCAGTTCTTGCCATAATGAGTCCTCCCTACGTTAGATGTTGTTTGTCGCCACAGGGAGGGCAGAGATCACTAAAACAGCAGCTGCCTGCCCGGCAGAGGGAGCCCAAAGTGCTCATAGGCCAACTTTGTGGCCACGCGTCCGCGGGGGGTGCGGTCCAGAAAGCCGATCTGGATCAGGAATGGCTCGTAAACCTCTTCGAGCGCGTCCTCTTCCTCCGCCAGCGAGGCCGCCAGCGTGTTCAGACCCACGGGTCCACCATCGTACTTCTGGATAATAGTCAGCAGCAGCTTCCGATCCAGTTCGTCAAAGCCATGGGCATCGACCTCCAGCAATTTGAGCGCGGCTTGAGCGGTTGGCATGTCGATCACGCCGGTACCCTTCACCTGGGCGTAGTCTCGAACGCGACGCAGCAAGCGGTTTGCGATGCGCGGTGTTCCGCGGGAGCGCAGCGCAATCTCCGCCGCCCCGTCGCGCTCAATCGGAATTTGCAATACTTCTGCCGATCGCTCTACCACGTAACGCAGCTCATCTTCGGTGTAGAACTGCAGGCGCAGTAATATGCCAAAGCGCGAACGAAGTGGTGAGGAAAGAAGTCCCGGGCGGGTTGTGGCGGCCACGAAAGTGAAGGGTTTGATATCCATGACATGCGTGCGCGCCGCCGGACCCTGTCCGATGATGATGTCCAGTTTGTAGTCCTCGAGCGCCGTATACAGCTTCTCTTCCAGCACGGGCTGCAAGCGGTGAACTTCGTCCAGGAAGAGCACCTGGCGATCCCGCAGATTGGTCAGGATCGCGGTCAGGTCGCCTTGGATCTGCAGCGCGGGACCTGAGGTCTGCTGATATCCAACGTCCAGCTCATTGGCAATAATCGTAGCCAGCGTTGTCTTGCCCAATCCCGGAGGCCCGAAGAGAAGCACGTGGTCGAGCGCTTCGCCGCGTGTCTTCGCCGCTTCAAGCGCAATCGCCAACTGCTCCTTTGCCTTTTCCTGGCCGATGAACTCCGCCAGCCGGCGCGGACGCAGCTTCAGTTCAAACGGATCTTCTTCCTCGGCGCGTGCGGCGGAAATCAGCCGCTCCGGATTGCTTTCCATCTTTGCCATTTCTCTCGGAGTCTAACGCCGACAAGGCAACAAAGCAAAGCGCCCCCAAATTGGGAGCGCTTGCAGTACATCCCCAGCTATTTAGCCAGCGTGGCGGTCAATTCAATTTCCATTTTGCCTTTACCCGCCACATCGTCGGACGAGAAGATCATCGTGGGCTTGCCCATCGGCACGATCACATCGGCGCTCCACTTATTTTGCCGCAGCACCGGAGTTTGCGACTGGGTCGTCTGCTCACCTTGCGGTATGCTGCTGACTTCAGCCTGCACTCTCAACGCGAGTTTGCCATCCACTTCGCGAACATCGCTGCAGTCAAAATTTACGCCCAGATCCATATATTGGAGGTTTGGACCTGTTCCAATCGATATCGGCACTCGCGATCCAGCCCGAATGGAGTTACGGCCGTTCCCAACAATCGATGTGGAATAGGTGCGGCTGTTAATTGTCTTAGCGCTATCCACCTCCTTCACCAAAAAATCCAGATGATAGAACTGGCCTGGCAGTGCGCTCTTGGCGGCTTGAGCTGGCTTCGCTGCTTCCGAGTTATCCTGCGCCCATCCGCTAGCCACCATCATCAACCCGACAACACACGCCGCAATCCACCCGCTACTGATCTTTCGCATTCGTCTCCTCCTGTTGTGAGCCACCGATCTTCAATGGCTCGATCTGAATCTGCGCAATTTGAATTTGCTCCGGGCTCCCCGCACCTATTTGGGCAAGGACTTCCTTCGCTGCTTTTGGATCCTGATTTACGAACTGCAACATCGCGCGCTCCTCTGGCGTGAGTGAGTGCGGTATTGGAAACACATCTAATTTGGGAAGCGCTGCAGCTGCTTTATTCTGCTTTGCTTCGACCGTCTTGGTTTCTCGCCGATGTACCGCTGGCGGGATGGGCTCATCAGACGTAGATGTAGAGACCAGTTCAGATGGCTTCGAGCCCTGCTCGACCTTCGCTATCCCCGATTGCGCTGGCTCAACCGGCTTATGCGGGATGGGAGTAATGCTCTTGTACCCAACCACGGCCACCAGCACGCAGGCACACGCGCTAGCAGTCGCCCAGCGGACCCAAACCCAGCGACGAGGTGGATGCTCTTCCTGCACCCTCCGGAGCACGCGCTCCTCCAGGCCCGAGAGTGGCTCGGCCTTCCCGTAGCTCTGCAACCCGGCTTGCAACAGCTTCTCTAATTCGTCATCTCGCATAGCGTCCATCCGTTACCGCGGCCAGCTTTTCCTTCAGCATTGCTCGTGCGCGCATCAGCCGCGTTCGCACGGTGCCCTCGGGTATCCCCATCACTTTTGCGATCTCCGGCGAACCCATCTCGTCCAGCGCCGAGAGTACCAGTGGTTGTCGCAACTCCTCCGGCAGCGCATCGATCATCTGCCGCACCAGCGCATTCGCGTCACCGGCTATTGCGCTGGCTTCCGGATTGTTGGCAGTCGATGCGGTCTCGAAATCCAGTTCCTCTTCCTTGCGCTTAAGCAATCTCTGCACCGCCATTCGCCAGGCTGTTCGAGCCAGGAATGCCTTTTCGTCCCTCATCTCTCTCCACGCGTCGCTACGATAAAGCTTCAGAAAGGTTTCCTGCACCACGTCCTCCGCATCGTAAGCATTTCGTAGCACGCCATAGGCAACCTGAAAGACAAAGCGAGATTGACGGTGGACGAGACCTCGAAACTGCTCCTCCCGCGTCTCATCCCTTCTTCCCAATCGCCATCTCCCGTTTTGCGCGGTCACAAGTAAAGACCGCGGCGGATGTAATTCCGTTCAACTATCTTTGTGCCGGCCGGATTTTTCTCGCCACCAGCATAGCTCTTCGTCGAACAATGACGAACCATTCCCAGTCGCTCCGTTACACTGGAGGCAGTTAGTCCACCCAATAATGTTTTCCAGGATCCGCAAATTTCGCTTCGAGCGTCCGCAGCAGTTTGCCGCGTTGCTTCTCCTCATGCTTTTATCGCAGTGCCTATGGGTCGTCCACCGGCAGACGCTCACCCAGCGCGACTATGAATTTGCACGCTGCGGGCGGGAGATGTGGGAGCAGCCTTCACCGCTCGCCGGATACTTCACAACATGCGGCAATATCCACGATGGGACACTGGCTTATCGTGCGGCGGGGCTGCCGCTAACCATTCAGCGAATTTTTGCCGGGCAGTCGGCGCGAACCTCCACGTGGGAGGCTCGCCATCAGCTTAGTTTTGTACTGCTGCTGATGCGCTTACCCTTCATCTTCGCAGGCCTCGCCCTGGGCGCGGAACTGTGGTGGGTGGCGCGAAGGCTTTACGGCAACGAAGGCGGGTTTGTCGCGCTGGCGCTCTACTGCTTTTCTCCGGAGATCATCCGAGCCTGTACCTATCCGAATAATGAAATTCTTGCCGCACTGGGCCTATATGCCGCCGTCTATACCGCCATTGGAGTGGCTCATGCCATGCAGGGGCCGCAACACAAATGGCGGCCGCGCATCCTGCTGCTGACGGCGGCCTTCGGCTTTACAGCGGCGGCACACATCTCTGCGGCACTTCTTGGTTTCCTGCTGGCATTCCTCTTTCTTGTCTATCTTGCTGAGGGGCGCCGCGCTTACGTCCTCCCTCTCCTGATGATCGTGAGTCTGGGCACGCTGTTGCTGCTTTTTGCCTCCTATTCGTTTCATCCGGATGCCTTCAGCTACATCTTTCGCAGCGGAGCAGCGCGCATGTGGCTCTCGCTCTCCGGGGCACGCACCTACTTTTCGAGCGTGCCCAACGCCGGTGTCACACTTGCCGCTGCAGCCGCGATGGCTCTTTACCTCGTCATGAGACGCTCGCGCTACTTCGGCAACACCACTCCGCTTCTGGTGGCTCTGCTGCTCCTCGTTCTGGTCACAACAGGAATTCCCGCGCAACCCTGGTTGTGGGCAATTCCGTTCATTCTGACCTTTATCGGAGGGGTGTTTGCCGACGTTTTGGAGAGCCGGCACCGCCGCATTTTCCTCTTCGCAACGGGCGGTGTTTTGCTCGCTCAGGCTGCTCTTTCACTGGCTGCTCTGCCCATGTTCGCAAGATGAATTGCAAGTCACTCGCATCATTGAGGTTACCAGGGACCGAACCGGCTTGCCTTGGGTTAACTATTTGCGTATCATAGAGTTAGGTTAGTTTCAGGGCAGGACAATAATCGCGTTACCGGGGCAATTTCCCCTCCGGCCTGTTGAGCAACCCCACCTTTTATGGCAGACGATCAGAATCCCCAGCTACCCCTCGGCGGCGACGGCAAGGACGGCCTCAGGCCGGACACCACCGGTGCCCTTAGCATCGTCCCAATCAATATCGAAGATGAGATGCGTCGCTCGTATCTCGACTATTCGATGTCGGTCATCATCGGCCGCGCGCTGCCCGATATTCGCGACGGCTTCAAGCCTGTGCATCGCCGGATTCTCTTCGGCATGCACGACATGGGCCTGCAGTACAACAAGAAGTACACCAAATGCGCCAAGGTAGTGGGCTATGTGATGGGCGTCTTCCATCCCCATGGCGACTCCGCCATCTACGACACGATGGTGCGCATGTCTCAGCCCTTCAGTCTGCGCTATCCCATGATCGATGGCCAGGGCAACTTCGGCTCCGTCGACGGCGATCCCGCAGCCGCCATGCGATATACCGAATGCCGCATGATGCGCGTTGCCGGTGACATGCTGGCCGACATTGACATGGAAACGGTCGACTTCGTTCCCAATTATGACGAGTCGACACTCGAGCCCTCGGTGTTGCCCACGCGAATTCCAAACCTGATCGTCAACGGGTCCAATGGAATTGCGGTCGGCATGGCGACCAATATCCCGCCGCACAATCTGACCGAGGTGATCAACGCCACCATTGAACTGGTGAACGATCCCCACGCCGGGCTGGCCGAAGTGCTGAAGCACGTCCAGGGCCCGGACTTTCCTACCGGTGGCTTCCTCTATGGACGAAGCGGCATTGCGCAGGCTTACAAGACCGGCCGCGGCCGATTCCTGATGCGTGCCCGCGCTGCGATCGAAACGCTTGCCAAGGAAAAACAGGCGATCATCGTTACCGAGATTCCATACCAGGTAAACAAGTCCAAGCTCATCGAGCGCATTGCGGAACTCGTCAACGATAAGATCATCGACGACATCTCCGATATTCGCGATGAAAGTGATCGCGACGGAATGCGCATCGTCATCGAACTGAAGCGCACCGCTGAAGCGCAGATCGTGCTCAACCAACTCTACAAACACACGCAGATGCAGGAAAGCTTCTCGATGATCTTCCTGGCGGTGGTGAACAACCAGCCGAAGGAACTTGGTCTCGCAGAAGCCATCCGCCTCTTCATCGAGCATCGCGTCGATGTAGTCCGTCGGCGCACGGCGTTCCTTCTGCGCAAGGCCCGCGAGCGCGAGCACATTCTCGAGGGCTACAAGATCGCGCTGGACAATCTCGACCAGGTGATCAAGATCATCCGCGGATCCAGCAGCCGCGCCGATGCGCGCGAAAACCTCTTCCGCTTTGGCAAGAGCAAAGACATTGTCATCAAGCTGGACAAGGACACGACCAATCTTGACCAGGAAACAGGCCTCAGCTACAAGCAGATTGACGCCGTCCTCGAATTGCAGCTCTATCGCCTCACGCAACTTTCCATCGACGAAATCCTCAAGGAACTGGCTGAGGTTCGCGGCAGGATCGCTGAGTACGAATCGATCCTTGCGTCGGAGAAGAAGCTGCGCCGGGTTATCATCCAGGAACTGGAAGACGTGCGCAAGCAGTACGGTGATGCCCGTCGCACCGAGATTCTCGATGAGACTGCGGAACTCCAGCTCGAAGACCTGATCGCAGACGAGCAGGTGGCCGTCACCGTTTCCCACTCCGGTTATCTCAAGCGGACGCCCATCTCCACCTATCGCCAGCAGCGGCGCGGTGGGCAGGGCCGACTCGGTATGAAGACGCGCGAGGAGGACTTTGTCTCGCAGTTGATCGTCGACTCAACCCACGCCTATCTGCTCTGCTTCACAAACACGGGCAGGGTCTACTGGCTCAAGGTCTACGAGATTCCCGACGTTGGTGCTGCGGGCAAAGGCAAGTCAATGGCCTCACTGCTCAATCTGCAGCCGGGTGAAACCGTGCGCAATATCCTGCCGGTGCGCAATCTTGAAGAAGAGGGTAAGTTTGTCTTCTTTGCCACACGCAAAGGCACCGTCAAAAAGACGCCTCTTAAGGACTTCTCCAACGTGATGGCCCGCGGCATTATCGCCATCGGTATCGACGAGGATGACGAACTTATCGGAGCCCGAATCACTGACGGCAAGCAGATTATCTTTCTCGCTACCCACGAGGGCATGGCCATCCGCTTCGACGAGAACGATGTCCGATCCATGGGGCGCCCTGCCCGGGGCGTTCGCGGCATCGATCTGCAAAAGAAAGACTATGTCGTTGGCGTGGCCGTCACTCCTCTCGAGCGCGTCAAGGAGAACAGCGGTATCGACTGTGCCTGCCTGATTCTGTCTGTCACCGATCAGGGATACGGCAAGCGCACCGACGTGGACGAATATCGTCTCCAGACCCGTGGCGGCAAGGGTGTTATCAACGTCAAGACGACGTCCCGAAACGGCAAGGTCAGCGCGATCAATCTGGTCGACGAGTCATCCGAACTTATGGTCATCAGCCAGTATGGCAAGATCATCCGCATCGACACGAAGACCATCCGCGCGGCGGGGCGTTCGACCCAGGGTGTTCGCCTGCTGCATCTTGAAGAAGAAGACAAGGTCGCGGCGGCGGTCGTCATTCCGCCCGAAGAAGCCAAGGTCGAACCGGAAAGCGGAACGCTGCTGCAATAGCGCCGTCGCGCGTTACGCAGCCTTACACAGGGGTGCCGATTCGTCGGCGCCCTTTCTTTTGCTGTGCGCGGAATGCGTCTCCGTTATACTTCGCTCTCAGGGATCTTTCGGGAGCACGGGACCATGAGTGAATCAGCGGACGAGTATCAGCAACTGGCAAAGCGCTACAGCAGCATGTATGACGAGGAGTTGCTGAGGCTGGCGGCGGAGTACGACGATCTGACTGATACCGCGCAGCTTGTATTACGCGACGAGTTGCTGCGCCGCAAGCTCGAACTGCCAACGCCGGCAGCAGATCCAGCGGAAGAGGATCACACTGGCGGCGACCCTATTTCACTCGACCTTGATGTCTCCCCCGACGGAAACGTGCTGATTGGGAATTTCCAATCGATAGAGCAGGCTACGATTGCATACTGGGCACTGGAGATTGCTGGTATCCCGGCCAAGCTTATTACGCCGCCGTCGGGCCCATCGTCCATACCGCGCCTGCAGGTCGCTCCTGAGGATGCCGAGCGATCGCAGCAAGTGCTGTCGCAGCCCGCGTCCGCGGAGGTGATGGATCAGTACGAGTCAGCCAAGGAGACCGGTGACTTTCAAACACCCGATTGCCCCGTGTGCGGTACGCCAGATCCGCTCCTCGAGGCCGCCGATCCCGTTAACGAATGGTTCTGCGAGTCCTGCGGACATCAATGGAAGGACGCGCAGGCAGCCACAACATAATTCTTAGGCAGCCCCATAGCAGCCCTGACAGCCTTCTCCTACTGCGCCGCTCGGGTATGACGTTACTGTGGCAGTGTCTCTTCCGCCTCGAGGGAGCGCGAACTCTCATTGCCGCTCGTGTCCACGGCGCTCACCGAGTAGCGATACGTGTGACCCGCCTTGGCGGAAGTATCGCGAAAGGCCGGTGCGATCAATGGTGCACCTGCGGGCGATACTCGTTCAGGTTTCGTGCCGGAATCACTGCGATAGACAATATATCCCGCAAGGTCCGGCTCCGTATTCGCGGCCCAGGACAGATCGACAGCACCTTCTGTAGCAACCGCAACTACCTGCTGCGGAGGCTTTGGCGGAAACACGTCCTTCGTTTGCACATCCACCGTGTTGCTTGGGGAACTGTCAATCTCGACCGCATGCCCGCCCACGTTCACTGAGAGCACGCGCTCTACCCAATACTGGTACTGCCTTCCAAAGATGGCGCTAGCATCCAGCGCTGCCCCGGAATCCTTACCGCCTGTGGCAGCTACCAGCAGACTTACCGCCGCAGGCTCCTGCTCGCTCCCTGGCGGTGTGCCACCCTTGGCAGGCGGTGGTTGCAGGAGCTTTCTGTGAATTCGGACCGCGCCAGTTGCCGTCGCCGATGCCTCCCAACTCAGCTGAACACCGTCATCTGCCAGCTTCGCAGTTAGATTGGTGATCGAAGGCGGCGCGCTTCCGGCGGCCGAATACGCGACGTTCGACAGCCCGATCGAGTGACCGGCATGATTCAACAGCTCAACGGCATAGGTTAGCGAGAGTGGGGGACCAGTCTGCATCTCCTGCGGCAGCATGTCAGAATACTCTCCCGGCTTTCCTGGCTCTACGCTGAAGTCACCCACCAGGTCACGTCTCTGATCGCTCGTGCTTCGCCATACGTATACCGGCACTCGGCCATCAAGAGGCGTGTTGTCGGTGGTTCGGCTGGGCATTGTCCAATTCAGCTTTACAGAATTTGAGCTGCGGCTAGCTCGCAGATCTTTGACGGCCAGCGGAAGCTTCAACGTTGGCGCGAGCGGCTGCGCCGGCATTCCGCACCCGGCTAAAAATGCCAGCGCGCTTAAAAAGAGCAGAAATCCCCCCACGCGAATGCGCGTCATACAAATCTCGTGCGTAGTCGGACGCAGTCTGCCCAAGCGAATGCAGGGAATCTCCGGCTGGAAAATCATCTTCCCATCAGCCTAGCAGAGCGGGGCTGTCAATCCGCAAGCACCGCTCGCAGGGCAGGCTCGATTGCTTCTTGCTGGAAGTGGAATCCGGCGTCTGACAGTCGCATTGGCACGACTCTCAGGCTTGCCAATACTGTTTCTTTCGCCATTTCGCCTAATGCCAGCTGAAGAGCTGCCGCAGGAACCGACAAGAGCGTCGGTCGATGCAAAATTCGACCCATAGTGCGAGTGAATGCAGTATTGGTCACCGGGTTTGGAGAGACGACATTGATCGGGCCGCGCATGCCGTCCGTCTCTACCGCGAACAAAATTGCCCGCACGACGTCCGTCAGTGACACCCAGCTCATCCACTGCTCGCCGTCGCTCATCTTGCCCCCGAGCCCAAGTTTGAAGACTGGCAGCAACTTGGCCAGGGCACCGCCTGACTTGCTCAGCACTACACCGAAGCGCAGGTGAACCACCCGAATTCCGGCTTCTTCCGCCAGTCGCGACGACGCCTCCCATTCTTGGCAGAGGTCTGCAAGGAATCCTTTGCCCGGCCTGGAACTCTCGTCGAGTATTTCGTTGCCGCGGTCCCCATAGATGCCGATCGCGGAGGCGCAAACCAGCACGCCAGGCGGTCGCGGAAGGCGGAGAAGCATCTTACAAAGAGTCTCGGTAGTGGTTACGCGGCTTTCGAAGAGCTCTCGGCGATACGCCGGCGTCCAGCGATGTGCAGCCACGTTTGCTCCGGAGAGATGAATTGCCGCGTCTAAGGGCAAGAAGGGCTCCGGAATCGAAGGCAGGAAGTCTTCCGGATTTGAAGCGGCTGGATCCCAACGAATCAGCCCACGAGCAAGGTCAGAGCTGCCACGAACGAGGCGTAGCGTCGTAATTGATTGAAAAGAAAGGGATTCATCTAGCGCAGATCCAATTAATCCTGAACCGCCGCTAAGTAAGACCTTAGTTGGCTTCAAATTTCCCACCCCACTTGAGAGGTTATGCCAATCGAGCCTTTTGAGTTGCCTTTCACTGGGAAGGAATATCTTTCAGTTTCAGCAACATTTAATCAGCCAGTTGCATCTACTGTGTGAGATCGAAAAAGAGGGTTCCCCCATGAACACCAAAGCTGAGATCAAGCTCGAGATCAAAGACGACATCAACGCATCGGCCATAGATCCAAGCAGCGCCGAGAATTTTATTGCTGAAAAACGGATTGGCGAAAGGATCAAGCGCCTCCGCCTCAAAAAATCCATGGGTTTAGTAGAACTCGGTCGTCATACCGGGCTCTCTGCCAGCTTTTTGTCTCAGCTGGAGACTGGACGCGTAGTTCCCACACTGCGGAACCTCGCCCGTATAGCCATGGTCTTCAGTAAGGATCTCTCTTACTTCTTTGAGACTGAGCCGCACACGCTCTTCCGGGTTCATAAGAAGAGCGAGCGCGTGCGCCTTCCGCAAACGGGAGTGGACGACCCGACCTATTTTTTTGAGAGCCTCGGTTACATGGTCCCGGATCGTCAGCTTGATCCCTACTATGCCGAGTTTGTGCCGCTGAAGAAGGCGACAGATGTCCGGCCACACGTGCATCCCGGGTATGAATTTCTCTACCTGCTGGAAGGGGAGCTGGAGATCCGCCACTCGGACAAGCTTCACACGCTGGAGCCCGGGGATGGCGTCTACTTTGATGCCAGCACGCCGCACGCTTACAGGTGCGTGGGCAAAACTCCCGCGGTAGCGATTATTGTCACCATGCATCAGCAGGCAACAAGCCAGCCGACGATGAACCTGCGGCCGATGGGAACAGCGTTGGGATCGAAGCCGCTAACTGCCGTCCTTGGTTCACGGCAACCTGGCACTCCTGCCGCAAAGCCGCTCGGCATGTCGCCCTTAAGGACCGTGCCCACTGAGGGAACGAAAGCTTAGTCGGTTGTCTCGGGGTCGAATTCGTCGGTCTTGAGAAAAAACTCGGCTACCTGCCGCCAGTTGTCAACGCGGTGGTAGCCGGAGACCCCAAGGTTATGGGGTGCCGTATACAGGATTCCCTGGCCAACAAATCGCCGGAAGTTCCTCGGTATGTCGTCAATCAAGTAATGCGCACGGACAACCGCCTTATCCCCGCAAAACACGTAATTCGATGGCGAAATAAAGGGAAAATGTCTCTGCAGCCAGCGGAATTTAGGCCCGAGCGAGTTCGGAAATTCCATCGCGGCGGTCGCGATATAGACGTCGTAGCGCTCGCATAAGTTGGCCAACACTTGCTGACTGTCCGGCACAACCGCCAGATTCTCAAAGAAATCGTCTGCCTGAAGATAGGCGTTCAGCCGCTCGTGCCTGTCTGCCGAGACAATGTCCCAGATCCATTTCCCTGTCAGGTCGGCCTTGGTAACGGTTTCGCCATGTTCCAGGTTATAGCGCGAAAGATGTTCGCTGAGCGTGTCCGCAAGTACCTCGTCCATATCGACGGCGATCCGCTTTCGCACCTTCTGCGTCACGCGCCGGCGGCCTCGGTCGCTTCCGCTTCCTGCGGCACTTTCTTGGTGCGCTTCTTGGGCTTGGCCTCAACCTTTGGCTCACGAACCGGCTCTTTGGAGTGGTCGTAGTACATCAACCTGCCGCAACTCTCGCAGGTAAGCAGTGCGCCGCCCTCGCGAACCATATTCCACATCTGCGGTCGAAGAAACATCTGGCAGCCGGTGCATTGCTGGCCCTGTGCGCGTGCCAGAGCCGTTTTCTTCGAGGAAGAAATCCGATCGTAATTCGCGAGTACAGTCGACTCAACCCCGGCCCTGATCGAGTTCCGATCGGCGGTCAGCGCAGTGAGCTCTGCCTGTTGGGTCGTAGAGGTGGCCCTGGCCAGCTCCTTCTCTGCCTCAACATGTGCTGTCTGAGCGGCAAGCTCGGTCTTTTCCAAGGCGAGGCTGGCTACCAGTTTCTCGCTGCGATCCATGCACAGTAGCTCCTGCTCTTCCAGCTTGCGAATTTCCTCTTCCGCAAACGAAATCTCGTGCTGCAAAGCCGCGTACTGATCGTTTGTTTTCACCCCGGTCAGCTGTTCACGATACTTCGAAATCTTCTGCTGATGATCCTTGATGTCCCCCTCAAGGCTGCGTTTCTTGGCTTCTTCGGCTTTGATCGATTTGTCAAAGCCAAGAACGGCCTGCTTCTGGCCTTCCAGTTTCTGTTCTAGCGCGGCTAGGTGCTTGGGCAACGCGGCGATAGCTGCCATCAGATGAGCGGTCTGCTCATCGGCTGCCTGGAGGCGAATGAGGAGTTCGGCGAGTGGATTCATGCGATACTTCAGAGTTTAGCATCCGCACCAGCCCCGGGTCCTATCGCTTGTACGCGGGATGTGCCAAGGATGCATGTTGACGAATCGTTTTCCCATAGCTGCAGCTGATTTTTGGACTCGCTACAGTAGTGTTTTCAACGGGATCAACTGGCCGGCATGGGCTGTCACGAGCCCGTGTAATACACTCCTTGATTGAATATCGAATTGGGGTCTTCATTTTGAATCGAATCTTGTCTGCCTCCACCTTCGTCGTTGCCGCCCTCATATCTCTACCTCTTGCGGGACAAGCCCCGCCCTCCAAGCCATTAACGGTTGCAGGTCTCTATCGCCAGGGCGGTTTGACCGGGAGGGCCCCGGACGACCTTACGTGGTCTCCCGACGGAGCCCGCATTACCTACGTAGGCGAGGATGACAGCCTGATGCAGGTGGAGGCCGAGACCGGCAAAGTCTCGGTGCTCGTCGGCCATGCCAAGCTGGCCAGCCTCATCAACTCCAACACGCCCGAGAAAGACAAGGACCACCGCGAACGCTACAACATGGCCGGCTACATCTGGGCGCCGGATTCGAGGCATCTACTATTCGACTCGAATGGCCAGCTCTGGCTTTATGACTTGCATAACGGAACCGGCCTGGACCTTACCTCTACGGGATCAGGTAGCGGCGACGACCCCAAGTTTGCGCCCGACGGAACCAGCGTCAGCTTTATCCGAGACCACAACCTGTATCTATGCGAGTTGCATAAACCGGGCAGTCCGTCTGTCGCGCTCACCAACAACAAAGAGCCGAACATTCTGAATGGCGAAGTGGATTGGCTTTACCTCGAAGAATTGGAGACGCGCTCAAACTATTTCTGGTCGCCGGACTCCCGGCAGATAGCCTATCTCCAGATGAACGAGATTGGTGTGTCGCAGTATCCCCTCGTGGACTGGATCCCAACCCATGCCTCAGTGGATCTGCAACTCTATCCGCAGCCGGGTGGCAACAACCCCGTGGTCCGCGTGGGAGTCGGTGAGCGCCAACGGCGGAAAGACAGAGTGGGTCAAGCTTCCAGCAGAGGAGAACCAGGCTTACATTCCCCGGTTTGGATGGGTGAACCATAAGACCCTGTGGATCGAGACCATCAGCCGCGATCAAAAGCACCGCAACATCTGTACTTCGCCGACGCGTCCTCAGGCAACGCAACACTCGCGCTGGCCATGAACGACGACAAGTTTTTCGACGCAACCTACGACATAACCTTTTCTGAATCGCGGTTCGCGCTCACCAGCTGGCAAGACGGACATACACAGATATATCTCTACTCCTTCGACACTGGAAATCCGGGCCAGGCGAAACTCGACCGACAACTCACCAAGGGAGATTTTGAGGTGACCTCGGTTGTCGATATGTCAGAGAAGCACCAGGTGCTCTACTACATCTCCAACGAGGGAGATCCAAGGCAGCGGCAGTTGTGGATGATCAAGACCGACGGAAGCGGCAAGCGCAAAATGACTGACACCGACGGTTGGCACGACATCACCCCTTCGGTAGACTCGGGCTTTTACGCTGACAAACACTCCGATCTAATGACCCCGACCGCTATCAGCATGTGCCACTTTGGCGGTTCGTGTAAGAGCTTCTGGCAGTCAAAGTCGATCAAGGACTACGCGCTGACCAAGCCCGAGGAGCTTCAGCTGAAGGCCTCCGACGGGACCACGCTCTACGCCGAGTTGTGGATGCCCGGCAAAGATCGCCAAGGCAACCGTTCCGCTTATCGTCAGTCCTTATGGAGGCCCGCATGCACAGACGGTGCGCGACGCCTGGTCCGCGGGTAATCTCTTCAACGAACTGCTGACGCAGCGCGGCTATGCTGTTCTGCGAAGTGGACAATCGCGGCATGGGAGGGAGAGGGCGCGACTTCGCCCAGGCCGCCTACATGAACTCCGGAAGGTGCAGCTGGAGGATCAGTTGCACGCGCTGGACGATGTCCTTGCGCATTATCCGCAACTCGACGCCAATCGTCTGGGCTGGTGGGGTTGGAGCTGGGGGGGCACCTTCACGCTGAATGCTATGACCAATTCGTCGCGCTTTATCGCAGGAGTCGCAGTAGCTCCGGTTACCGATTGGCACAACTACGACACCGCCTATACCGAGCGCTACCTGGGAACACCTGCTAGCAATCCCGATGGATATCGTGATTTCTCTGTGGTCAACAGCGCGCAGAACCTAAAGGGGCATCTGCTGCTGGTGCACGGAACCGGTGACGATAACGTACACATGGCCAACACTATTCAGTTCATCCAGCGCCTCATCGCGGCGGACATTCCATACGATCTGCAACTCTATCCGCGCAAGACGCATTCGATCTCGGGAGAGGAAGCCCGCACGCATCTATTCAGTCGGATAGTCTCCCACTTCGACCAATACCTGATGAATCCACAGGCAAATGTAACCGGCACTGATACTCATTCCGGAGCCGCGCAGTGACGCATCCTTCGCTGAACCCGCATTCGGGCGACCTGGTGCGGGCAAGGGCGACAGTAGGCGACTTTGAGCTGACAATACTCACCGACGGAGTCTTCTTTCTCGATGGCGGAGCAATGTTTGGCGTCGTGCCCAAGCCGTTGTGGCAAAGGCGCTCTCTCGCCGATGCGGAGAACCGCATTCTGCTCGGCACAAATACCGTCGTCGTGCGTACCGGAAAAAAGACAGTCTTGATCGAAACTGGCCTCGGCAACAAGCTACCGCCGAAGATGCGCCACATCTTCGGCGCGCAGCAGTTATTGCCGAGTGCACTAGGCGCTGCCGGCATTCGTCCGGAAGAAGTGGATGTCGTGATCAATTCGCATCTCCACTTCGATCATTGTGGATGGAATACTACGCTGACCCCTGATGGCCGCGTCGTTCCTACATTTCCCAACGCCCGCTACTTCGCCCATCGCGGCGAAGTAGAACATGGACGTCTGCAGTTGGAACGGGACGCCGTCAGCTACATCTCCGATAATTACGAACCGCTGATCGCCAGCCGGGCAGATGACGCTGCTCGATGGGCCCGGCGCGATCGTTCCCGGCATCTCCGTCGATTTATATCCCGGGCACACCGCGCAGTTGATGGGCATCTACATCGACTCCGCCGGTCAGCGCGCCTGCTACATCTCCGACCTCATTCCCACCAGTGCTCATCTCGACGTCACCTGGGTCATGGGCTACGACCTCGACCCGCTCACATGCATTGAGCAACGCAAGCGCTTCTACTCCCGCGCCATTCCCGAGAAGTGGCTGGTGCTCTTCACCCATGATCATGACATCCAATGGGCTACGTCGAACTGAGCGATAAAGGCAAGCCGAAACTCGAAGCCCGCCTCTTGATCGATATGTAGCAGTAGTTGTGACAGATAGCTGGAAAGGTTCTTGCTAGCCAGTCATTTACATCACAGCGGAATATTTCCGTGCTTTTTCGGCGGATTCTTGTCCCGCTTGCCGTCCAGCATCTCCAGGGCGGAGATGAGCCGCCGCCGCGTGTCTGCGGCGCAATCACCGCGTCCACAAATCCGCGCTCCGCTGCGATGTATGGATTGGCGAATTGTTCGCGGAATTCCTCTACCTTTTGTGTATCGCGCCTCTGCCAGCACATCAGCCTTTTGTTCTTCGCTCAGCGGACCAGACCGCATTTCTGCCTCTTTCAGCAGCTGCGGATAATTCGCGGCCGTGCACAATGTTTACCGCACCCTCCGGGCCCATCACCGCGATCTCTGCCGTCGGCCATGCGTAAGTTCAAATCCGTTCGCAGATGCTTTGAACTCATCACGCAATATGCGCCGCCGTACGCCTTGCGCGTGATCACCGTCAGCTTCGGGACAGTCGCTTCCGCATAGGCGTACAGCAGCTTCGCGCCCTGCCGGATAATGCCGCCGTATTCCTGCTCCAGTCCCGGCAAGGAAATCCCGGCACATCCTCGAGCGTGATCAGCGGAATGTTGAATGCATCGCAGAAGCGCACAAAGCGCGCGCGCTTTCACGCTCGCGTCAATGTCCAGGACACCCGCAAGATATGCCGGCTGATTTGCGACGATACCGACGGGCCGACCATTCATCCGCGCAAAGCCCACCACGATGTTCCGCGCGAAATGCTCGTGCACTTCAAAGAAGTAGCCATCGTCCACGATGCTGTAATGACTTGCTTCATGTCGTATGGCTGATTCGATTGCGAAGGAACCAGTCGAGTCGAGGCTGCTGTCAGCGCGGTCCGCAGGGTCGCTGCACGCGCGGCGCGGCGGATCTTCGAGATTGTTCGAAGGCAGAAAGCTCAAGCAGCTCTCGAATCATCGCCAGGCATTCTGCGTCGTCCTGCGCGATGAAGTGCGCGACGCCGGAGATCTCGTTGTGCGTCGTCGCGCCGCCGAGTTCTTCCTTAGGTAACCTCTTCATGCGTAACCGTGCGGATGACGTCCGGGCCCCGTCACGAACATGTAGCTCGTCTTGTCCACCATCAGCGTGAAGTCGGTGATCGCCGGCGAGTAGACTGCACCGCCCGCACACGGACCCATGATGGCCGAAATTTGCGGGATCACTCCGCTCGCCAGCGTGTTGCGAAGAAAGATATCCGCATACCCGGCCAGCGAGACCACGCCCTCCTGGATGCGCGCTCCCGCCGGAATCATTCAGTCCGATCATCGGCGAACCGACGCGCATCGCGGTATCCATCAAGCTTTACGATCTTCGCGGCATTGGTCTCAGAGAGCGATCCGCCGAATACGGTAAAGTCCTGCGCGAACACGAAGACCGTTCGCCCATCGATCCGACCGTAGCCCGTTACAAATCCGTCGCCCGGAATGCGTTTGTCCTGCATGCCGAAGTCGGTCGAGCGATGGACTACCAGCTTATCCATCTCTTCGAACGTGCCTTCGTCCAGCAGCAGCGCGACACGTTCTCGCGCGGACAGCTTGCCCTTCGCGTGCTGGCGATCGCGCCGTTCCTACGCCTCCGCCCTCTTCAGCCAGGCCGTTGCGCCGTTCCAGTTCCTTCAGGTGAATCCACGCGAGAACAGCGTCGTCGCTCATGCCTGCGGATTATAGACGGGGAAGCAAGTCGGACGCGCGTCTGCGCATCGATCGCTTGATTCGAAATAGAATTAAAGGGGGGTCTTCAGGACGAACGATTTTCCCAACGCGCACTGTCCGGCAATGCCTAGGATGGGCGGTTAGATACACCGTGCGGTGGAAAAATCTCGTCCTTCTCCTTGCAGGGCGTGCAGACGCAGCCCAGAGCGCAACCAATCAGCATTGCCGCGGCCACGGTTGCGATGGTGCCAAGCGTCAAGGCGTCGTGCTGGAAAAACCATCCGGTAACACCTTGCAGATTTGGATACCACATAGAACTGACTCCTGTGTTCTTTTGAAGCCGCTAATAAGCGACCGGGTACCTATTTTGCAAAAAAAAGAATCACTCAGCAACGTGAATGTATCACGGGTGGACTGGCAAAGAAATGTACTTGTCGTCTTACGAAGAAAAGGCGAAGATGGGATATGGGTGCCCCCTTACGTACCGGTGGCGCAAGGCGAGCCGAAGCTCAACTGGCTTTTCCTCGACCTGAACTCCTACTTCGCTTCGGTTGAGCAGGAACTACGTCCCGAATTGCGGGGGAAACCAGTCGCCGTTGTTCCCCTCATGGCGGACACAACCTGCTGCATCGCGGCCAGTTACGAGGCAAAAGCCTTTGGCGTTCGCACCGGGACCCAGGTTGGCGAAGCCAAGCGAATGTGCCCCGGCATCATCCTTGTCGAGGCGCGACACGAGGAATATGTCGACTACCATCACCGCATCGTTGAGGCGGTCGAGCGGTGCATTCCAGTGGCTGCAGTCATGTCCATCGACGAAATGGCTTGCCGTCTTATCGGTCGAGAGCGGCCGCTCCTCGCCGCGATGGAGTTGGCGCGGAACGTTAAATCGAGCGTCCGCGAGCATGCCGGAGCCACGCTGCGCTGCTCAGTGGGTCTCGCCTCCAACCGTTACCTGGCCAAGGTCGCCTCCGACATGGAAAAGCCCGATGGCCTTGTCGCCCTTACGCCCGACATCCTGGAAGCCGCCCTGTTGCGCCTTACGCCGCGCGATCTGCCTGGCATCGGCGCCCGCATGGAAAAACGCCTGCATGCCGCGGGGATTCGCACAATGCAGGATCTGCTCGCGCTCAGTTGTGAGCAGATGAACGGCACGTGGGGAGGCAATCCCGGCGAGAAACTCTGGTATTGGCTGCGCGGGGAAGACTTCAACGATGCCGAGCTTGAACATCAAAAATCGGTCAGCCACTCACATGTGCTGCCGCCCGAGTTGCGAAATCCGGAAGGCTCCTATGCCGTCGCCCACAAGCTTCTGCACAAGGCTGCCATGCGTCTGCGCACCGCCCGGCTGTGGGCCACGCACATAACGCTGTCCATCCGTTACGCCGTTCCTAAGGCCGAGGCAGCATCGCAGCACAACTCCGGCATTCCCCAGTCGGCTTGGTCGCAAGGGCTTTCCATCATCGAGTGCCAGGATAATCAGACCCTCGTGGAGGCTCTCAAGAAGCTATGGGCGGCAAGGCCGGTCGGCCCAAAATTCGAGAAACCCTTCTATGTTGGCGTTGGGCTCGACAACCTCGTACCGGACCATCTCCACACGCTCAGCCTCTTCGCCTCGCTCGAAACAGAATCACGCCGTACGCGGCTCTCAAGCGTCATGGATAGCGTGAATCACAAATACGGTACAGATATGCTCTGCGTCGCGAGCATGCTTCTCGCCAAGGCCGCAGCACCCACGCGCATTGCCTTCACCAGCATCCCGGATCTCTTCTGAATCGTTGCCGGGATCAGGGGATGCGGAAGACGAGTCCTGAACTGAAGGATGACGGATGCAGTGTGCCATTCAGCGCGGAGACTCCACCGTAGCTGAATTCGATCACCCGCCAGTCGAGTCGCGGGAAGAACGTAAAATCCAGCCCGCCTAGAAACGTGTATTCAAAATCCGTGCTGGTGCCAAAGCCCGGTTCGTTCACATAGCCCACTCCCGCCAGGGCTTCCGCGTACGGCTTTATTGGCAGTACATGTGGAGTAATTGCGACTCTGAGCCCGCCCAGCCCGCTATTGAGTCGCGTGGTTGTGCTGGTCCCAAGAAACTGGCCGCGCAAGTCGAGCCCGGCACTGGCCAACCCGAAGTGCCACCGGTCAAAGTAGATTCCGCCGCTGCCACCGTAAATCCAATTGGAAGTGGCATTGGTCAGGCTGGCAGCGGTAAAGGTGCCATAGATTCCGGTTTGGGCATTGGCCGCCATGGAGACAACCAGCACCGATATGAACGTAAATCGACGAATGTACTTCTTCATGGGCCACTCCTGACCGTAAGCCTATATCCGATTCGTGAATGGAGAAGGTGTCTACTCGGAGGCTTAACTCGGCTGATGCTTGCACTGTTTCGCCATTTCCTAAAGGCCTCGACTTCTCTTCTGTCCAGTTCGACCGGTCCCTCCTCTCTCGCTACACTGAGTGTCGTGACGATACACTATCGCGGACGCATCGCGCCCTCGCCCACAGGACTTCTGCATGCCGGACACGCGCGTACATTCTGGGTTGCGTATCAACGCTGCAGGGATGCCGCTGGCACACTCGTCTTTCGGAATGAGGATCTCGATCCGCAGCGCTCGCGCCCCGAGTTCGAGCAGGCAATGTTTGAGGATCTGCGCTGGCTCGGTATTCGTTGGCAGGAAGGCCCCGACGTCGGCGGACCCTTCGCACCCTACGCCCAAAGCCAGCGCTGCGACCTCTACCTCGCCGCATGGAAGCAGCTGCTGCAATCCGGGGCCATCTATCCCTGCAAATGCTCGCGCAAGGACCTGGAGCGTTCCGCGCAGGCTCCGCACGAAGGTCGGGCGGCACGCAGAGAAGACGACGAGCCGCTCTACCCCGGAACCTGCCGTCCTCGGCGCCGGCGACAATCGCCAATCCGGCGCCCCATCTCCCGCCGGGAGTCAACTGGAGATTCCGGGTTCCCGACGGCGAAGCCAATCGAGTTCCACGACCAGCATTTCGGCTCACAGAGCTTCGTCGCTGGCCGCGATTTCGGCGACTTCCTCGTCTGGCGACGCGACGACGTCCCCGCCTACCAACTCGCCGTCGTCGTCGATGACGCCGCCATGCAGATCACCGAAGTGGTTCGCGGTGCCGACCTCATCAAGTCCACCGCCCGCCAGCTCCTGCTCTACCGCGCCCTCGGGCTCGCCCCGCCACTGTGGTATCACTGTCCTCTCGTCACCGAAGCCTCCGGCCAACGCCTCGCCAAGCGCCACGACGCCCTTGCTCTCCGAGGCCTTGCGCCAGCGCGGAGAAACGCCCGCGAATATCCTCAGCCGCTTCAAGCCTCCTGATACCCTCAGCCCGCCTTCGCGGTATCCTCTGAGACGTACCTCCTCACATGTCGGATTTCGCTCAATCCGTGAAGCAGCAGGCTGACATCGTCAAGGTCATCGGCGAATACGTGCGCCTCAAAAAGGCCGGCGCGCAGAACTACTCCGGCCTCTGCCCCTTCCACAAAGAGAAATCGCCCTCGTTTTCCGTCCACGCCGTCCGCCAGTTCTATCACTGCTTCGGCTGCGGAGCTCTCCGGCGACGTCTTCTCCTTCGTCGGCAAAATTGAGAATGTAGGCTTCCCGGAAGCCATCCGCATCGTCGCCCAGAAGTGCGGCATCCCGCTGCCCAAGCGCGAATTCACCAGCCCGGAAGAAGCTCGCGAAGGCCGCCAGCGCGGCAAGCTCCTCGAGCTGCATGAGCAGGCAACGCTGTGGTTTGAAGAGCAGCTGCGTTCCTCTGAAGGCTCCATCGCCCGCGAATATCTCACCGCCCGCGGCCTCACGCCGGAGGCCATCGCGAAATTCCGCATCGGCTACGCGCCCGACAATTTCAATGCCCTCCGCGAGCGCCTGCAAGGTGTGGCCGACGCGGAAACCCTGCGCCTCTCCGGCCTCTTCTCTTTCAAGGAGCAGGAGGACGGCTCGGCCGGCCCGCTCTACTCGCGCTTCCGCAAGCGCATCACCTTCCCCATCGCCAATGAGTCCGGCCGCGTCATCGCCTTCACCGCCCGCGCCCTCGATTCCGGCGACAAGGCCGGCCCCAAGTACATGAACTCGCCGGAGACGCCGCTCTATTCCAAGGGGCAGGTGCTCTTCAATCTCGACAAGGCCAAGCAAGCCATCCGCCAGCACGACTTCGTCATCCTGGTCGAAGGCCAGATGGACTGCATCTCCGTCTACCTCGCCGGAATCCAGAACGTGCTCGCCACCAGCGGCACCGCCTTCACCGAGCACCAGGTCAACCTACTCAAGCGCTTCACCAGCAAGGTTGTCGTCAACTTCGATCCCGATACCGCCGGAGCCAACGCCGCGGAAAAGTCCATCGTCATGCTCACCGAAGAGGGATTCGAGATCAAGGTTGTCACCCTCGAAGACGGCCTCGACCCCGACCGCTACATCCGCGAGCGCGGCGCGCCTGCCTACATCGCCGCACTGCGCGCCGCCCGCCGCCAGCAGGATTACCTCATCGACCGCGCCCGCCAGCTTTTCCCGGGCCACAATGCCGAGACCAAGGTCAAAGCGCTCAATTTCCTCCTGCCGCACATCCGCCGCATGCCCAACCGCCTCACCCGCGACGAGTTCGCCGCCGATGCCGCCCAGAAGCTCGGCATCGACTCCGCCGTCTTGCGCGAAGAACTCAAACAGGCCGCCGCCCGCCGCCGCGACCAGATCGCCTCGCCGACCGCCGGCGTCAGCCAGGTGGAGAAGATGCTCCTGCGCGCCTTTTGCTCGGAACCGAACGACCCGTCTTGCTAGCGCTTGCCGCTTCGCTATATCTACGCGATCCTGCTCATTTTGAGGGCCTTACCATCTACGCACGGCTCTGCACGGCCTGCGCAATCGCGGAGCCGCCCAGCCTACTCGAGGCCGTCCCTGAGGGCCGCGATCCGCGCCCTCTCGCCCAGATTCTGCTCGACGAAACAGAGCCCGTCTCCTAGCAGGAAGCCGACTTTGCTCTCGAAAATCTGCGCATCCGCTACCTCGAGGGCCGCCAGCGACCCTCCGCGCCGCCATCGCGGACGCGGAGCGCAAAGGGGACTGGGGACTGCTCGCCACACTGACCGCCGAAAAGCTCGCCATCGACCGCGATGCGACATCGGAGATAGGCCGCTGTAGCCGTTTGAGCTTGGCTGAAACCGCTTAGAACCGACTTAGCTAATCGCTTCTTAGCACGCTTTTAGCTAATTTGAAGCGAATCCGGCCCTCAACTGCGTCCAATACTAGGCGGATTGTGACACGAACACTCCCACCCCTCAAACAATCGCTCATGGCAGATTCAGCCGCGGGGGTTCTGGTGCGTTCGTGGTATCCTGTAAGTCTTTGAAGGACGTGCGTCTACCTGCCCTGCGCCACATCGTGCGCTAAGGGATAA
Source organism: uncultured Acidobacteriaceae bacterium (assembly GCA_963849505.1). Classification (GTDB taxonomy): domain Bacteria; phylum Acidobacteriota; class Terriglobia; order Terriglobales; family Acidobacteriaceae; genus JANXZS01. Next base: position 1,229,503 of record CAWKHY010000009.1, read on the forward strand.
AGCCTTAAATGGCCTGCCTCGCACCCTGTCCTCCATCCGAGCACGGATCCGATCCGAACACATTTCGCGGGAGAATAATACCGCTTGGCTATCGAAGACAAGTACGAAGATGACATCCAGAAGTTGATTGAGGCAGGCAAGGAAAAGGGATACCTGACCTATAACGAGGTCAATGACCTCATTCCCGGCGACCTGCATTCACCCGACGATCTCGACGACCTGATCACCACGATCGGGACGCAGGGAATCGACATACTCGAAGGCGGCCCCAAATTCGGGGCCGAGAAGTTCGAAGCCGAAGGCGAAGAGAGCGAAGATGTAGAACTCGACCTCACGCCCGGCACTCTCGAAAAAACCAACGACCCGGTTCGCATGTACCTGCGCGAGATGGGCACCGTTCCGCTGCTTACCCGCGAGGGAGAAGTGGAAATCGCCAAGCGCATCGAGCGTGGTCAGCTCCGCGTGCTCAAGGCAATTTCGCGTTCGCCCATCGTCATCCGCGAGATCACCGCTCTCGGCGAAGATCTCAAGCGCGGCGTGCGCAACGTAAAGGAAGTCGTAATCTTCGACGAAGAAGAACTCACCGAAGAGATTCTCCAGGCGCGTGTGCGTCAGACTGTTTCGCGTGTTGACGCGCTGCTCAAGCACCAGAAGAAGACAGCCGTGTTGCTTGAGAAGCTGCCCGCACTCAACATTAAGACCAAGGCGAAGGAACTGCGCAAGACGCGCTGGGCCATCGCCCGCGAGCGCGTGCTACATCTCGCGCATCGTTCGCGAACTTAAGTACACCAACCAGGAACGCAAGCGCCTGCTGGATAAGGTCAACAAGACCGTCGATGCCATGCGTACCCTGGAGCGCCAGGTCAAGTCTCTTGAGGTGAAGCACGACGCCTCAAAGAGCGAAGAGCTGCGCAAGGAATATCGCCGCCAGCAGAAGAATTGCCGCACCGATCTCGAAAAGCTCGAGTCCGAGGCGGGCGTCTCCATCGCCGAACTCAAGCGCACACAGCGCGAGATGATTCAGGGCGACATGGATGCGGAACAGGCCAAGCGCGAACTGATCGAAGCCAACCTTCGACTCGTCGTCTCCATCGCCAAGAAGTACACCAACCGCGGATTGCAGTTCCTCGACCTGATTCAGGAAGGCAACATCGGCCTGATGAAGGCAGTTGATAAATTTGAGTACCGTCGCGGTTACAAATTCTCTACCTACGCGACGTGGTGGATTCGTCAGGCCATCACCCGCGCCATCGCAGATCAGGCACGCACGATTCGTATTCCGGTGCACATGATCGAGACCATCAACAAGCTCATCCGCACCTCGCGTCAGCTGGTGCAGGAGCTTGGCCGCGAACCGACCTCGGAAGAGATTGCTCGCCGCATGGATATTCCGGTCGCCAAGGTCCGCAAAGTTCTGAAGATTGCGCAGGAACCCATCTCGCTCGAAACGCCGATCGGCGAAGAAGAAGATTCACACCTTGGCGATTTCATCGAAGATCGCCAGGCTGTCTCTCCTTCCGACGCTGTCATCAGCGTCAATCTCAAGGAGTACACGTCGCAGGTGCTGCGTACCCTGACGCCGCGGGAAGAACGTGTTATCAAGATGCGCTTCGGCCTTGAAGATGGATCTGAGCACACCCTTGAAGAAGTAGGACAGAGCTTCCAGGTAACCCGCGAGCGCATTCGCCAGATAGAGGCGAAGGCACTCCGCAAGCTACGTCACCCTTCCCGCTCACGCAAGCTCAAAGCCTTCGTAGACGGCGTCCGCGAGTAGCCACACTTCAAACTGAAATTCAAAGGGCCGCGATCATCAAAGATCGCGGCCCTTAATTTTTGGTCTCCGTTCTGGCCTGTTCAGTTTCTCGACGTCGTGATCTCAAGCTTGTATCCGGGCTTGAGATTCACGTCACCGCCGTTGGAAAAGAACGCCATCGTCACACCCGCAATCGGAATCGCGTACCAGGACTTGTACACAGCTCCCGACAAACCGTCGGTGATATCTTTTGCGCCGATTCCCACGCCGCCTGCTATCAGGACGCTCGCAATCTGCTTGCCGCGCCCCGGCTGAATTTTCCCCTCGTCTGTCGTGTTCTTCGAGATCACTGTGACAGGCTGATCAAACTTGAGCATCAAGTGACCGCGCCGAAAGAATCGACGCGCCGGAGTTGCAACAAGAGTGCCCGAATACGCTCCCGAGGGGCATTGGACTGTAAATGGCGTGCCGGTTGCCATCCACGAAGACGCGTAAGTTTGCAACGTGCAGGGTTCTGCAAACGCCACGCTGGAGATCAAAAGAATGGCCGGTGCGAGAAGCCTTTTCATTTACTACGCCCCCTGGAGAAACCGCAGTTTTTGAGAGTGGACGCATCACCGCAGAGGGGACGCTCGAACACGATTATATTTGCTATGCGCGCAAACAGCCTGGCGGCGGTCCAAGCGAAAGGGTGACTTGCCGATAAGGACTGAGCATTCTCGCACCGTGCTGTTTGCCAAGAGATTTGGCATCTTCCAACGATGTAAACTAGCAGTCTCTATGCCGACCACGGTTGCTGGGTCACAACCCGATGCATCTCGAAGCGAGACCAATCTTGCCTTGCGATCTGCTCTCTCGCGGATCCGTGCGGTGCCGACGGTGCTGCTCCTGGTAATGATAGTGGGTGCTGCCGTCGCAGCGCACGCCCAGTTGCCGTCTAAACCAAAGCCGGTCGATGCCACAGCCGCTCATGAAAAGGCCCTCGTAGAAGCGGAGACGCCGGCCACACCTGCGCCAACCGCCTCCCCCTTGACTCCCGCTCAGGCAATCCCATTGGCGCAGGTGGCGGACAGCGCTGAAGATTTGGATCGCCTGCTCGATGACATCTCCAGGCAAATGAAAGACGGGCCGAACCTCGTCGATCAAAACCGGGCGGCGCAGGCTCGCGAGCAGGAGGTACGTGACCGCGCGCAGCAAGTAGATATTCTGCTTTCCGGAACGCCCAGCTCACTGCAGATTCGCGACGAAGATGCATACTGGCGTCCACTGAGCCAGCAGGTTACGGCGCAAAGAAGGGCGCTGACCACGCGCGCTGCCGGTCTGCAAAGTGCAATCACACAACTCGACGAACAGCAGGCCAAGTGGCAGGCCACCTGGGACGGTATTCAGGATCCCACCGGCATTGAAGCCGTCGCCGCGCGCGTACGTCAGGAACTCGATGCGATAGGGAAGACTCGTGCCCTTGCCGGCGATCAGTTGAAGCTCGTTCTCACGCTACAAAATCAGACATCGCAAACCAGCCGGACCGTCGCCGAAGTAATGATCAAGCTCAATGATGCCGAGGAGAGGTTCCGCGCTCGTCTCTTCGAGCAGGACAGCCATCCCCTCTGGTCGTCGAGCCAGTTGCGCAGCCTCGATCCTGACATTACCCGCACCCTGCGGCGCTCGGCAGATCGGGACTTTTCCACGGTCAAAGAGTACCTGCGTGCCCACTATGGAGGGTTATTCCTAACCGTTGTTTTCTACCTGATCAGCTTGTTAGTAGCTTTCCGGCTCCGGTCTCGCGTCAACAGCGGTGCCGCAACAGGCGCCGTCGTATACGCAAAAAAGGGATTGCAGAGGCCCTATGCCCTGGCCCTATTACTTTCGGTCATGGCGCTGAGCGAGCCACTGGCCACCGCGCCTGCCAGCGTGGCTTCACTCTTCTACATCCTCTGGATCGTGGCCACCCTACGTCTGCTTCCTCCATTGATTGAGCCTGGATTGCGCCGCTTCCTCTTCGTGCTTGCCGCGACCGGCCTCTTCGAAGGATTCCGCGTCTGGATGCCTTTCTCTCCCATGCTCAAACGCACTCTGCTTACCTGGGGTGTGCTCATTGCACTGCTGGCTCTGGGCTGGATCGCCCGGAGCGACAAGCTTGCGGACCTCCATCTGCCGAAACGCCGCGCACTCGCTCTCACCGTCGCCATGCGTCTGGGCCTATGCCTGCTGGTCATTTCCCTGATAGCTAATCTCTTTGGCTTCGTCGCCCTGGCATACGTAACCGGGGCCGGCACGCTGCTCAGCGCCTTCTTTCTTGTAGCGATGTATTGCATGGTGCGCATGCTTCATATCGTCCTATCTGTGTCTCTACAGGGGGACTGGGCCGCAACGCTCCGGGCGGGACGTCTGGAGGCTATCGAGACCTGGAGTTTCCGCATCATCGCCGTCATTGCCGCGTTGCTGTGGCTGAGGTTTGAACTCTACCTCTTCACCGTCCACGACAGCGTCATGGGAGCCATCTCAGGTTTGCTGAATTACCCTCTACCGCTGCCCAAGGTGCAGTTCACCTTCGGCAATGCGCTTGGGGTCATTCTCATCCTTGGCATCGGTTTCGTGTTTGCGAAGGCCTCAACGCTGCTGGTCCGCAGCATCCTGGTTTCGCGCATGCCGTCGCAGCCCGGTCTGCCTTATGCGGTCTCAAAGATTGCGTACTACTGCCTGATGGTGGGAGTGCTGCTGCTGGCGATCATGCAGGCCGGCGTGGAGCTCAACAAGTTCACCGTCATAACCGGCGCTCTTGGTGTTGGCCTCGGCTTTGGATTGCAGAATATCGTGAGCAACTTTGCTTCCGGTGTAATCCTGCTCTTCGAAATGCCGATTCGCGTCAACGATATCGTTGAGGTCAATGGCCTCCTCGGCACGGTTTCCAAGATCGGCGCTCGCGCCAGCACCATTCAGACTGCACAAGGTGCTGAAGTCATCGTCCCCAACAACATTCTGCTCTCGAATCAGGTTATCAACTGGACGCTCTCGTCCCCACGCCGCCGTGTCGAGATCCCCGTTGGCATTGCTTACGGCACAGATCCAGAAGTCGTTATCCAGCTCTTGGTGGCGGCGGCTGATTCAGTTGCGGGAGTGATGCACGATCCCAAGCCGCGCGCGTTCTTTCTTGGCTTCGGCGACAGCGCACTCAACTTCGAACTGCGTTTCTGGTCTGCCACTCAGGAGGGTTGGTTCGAGCTCAAGAGTGAAGTAGCAATTCGTGTCTCCAGTGCCCTGCGCGATGCCGGGATCGAAGTGCCCTTTCCGCAGCGGGATCTGCATCTTCGAAGCTTCGATGCAGGCGCGGCTGAAGCCTTGTCCGGTCAGGCCCCTTCCACCACGCTGGCTCCAGTCGAAGTTGGGCCGCCCCCTCCGGCCCACAGTGCTACACTACCTCGCCGCTAGCTTCTTCCGCCTGCTATGCCTGAACTCGTTTGCCTCGCTTAGGAACGCGGGGCGTATGATTTTTGTCATGCTCCGATCGATGAGTTTCCTTAAACTCTCTCTGGCTGTTGCTTGCCTTAGTCTGGCCACGTCTGCATCCCGGGCGCAACAAGCGCAGTTTCAACCTCCTCTGCACACGGATGGTCATCGCATTCTCGATGCTGCGGGCCATCCGGTGCGTCTAACCTCGGTCAACTGGTACGGGTTCGATCAGAAGGAGTTTGTGCCCGGTGGCCTTGACCACGCGCCTCTTGCCACCATCGTGAAGCAGATCAGCGACCTCGGCGTAAACTCGGTCCGCCTTCCATGGGCTAACGAAACGCTTGAACACAATCCGCTTCCGCCAAAATATGCGATCAAGGCTAATCCACAGTTCGCAGGCAAACACGCCATGGAAATCATGGACGCGGTAATCAGCGAGCTCGCGCGTGCCCACATCATGGTCATTCTGGACAATCACGTCAGCCCCGCAGACTGGTGCTGCAGCGAGACCGACGGCAACGGCCTTTGGTATAACGCCGAATATCCAGAATCAAAGTGGCTTGCGGATTGGCAGACGATTGCGCGCAGATATAAGCATCAGCCCTGGGTCGTCGGAGCAGACCTGCGTAACGAGCTGCGTAGTGGCGCGGCCTGGGGAGGCACGGATCCCAAGCTGGATTGGCACGCCGCCGCCGAACGCGGGGGCAACGCCATACTAGCTGCAAATCCTCTACTTCTTGTCATGGTGGAAAGTCCCGAGTATTCCACGAACTTCACAGGTTTTGACAAGTTACCTGTGCAACTCAAGGTGGCGCATCGGCTGGTGTATTCGCCACACGCCTATTACTCTGCTGAGCATCCTTTCGCCACCTACGACGAAATGAAGCAGGTCTACGATGCGCGCGCGGGATTCCTGCTGCACACCGAGCCTGGCGTCCCCGTCTGGGTGGGCGAGTTCGGCACTTGCCAGCTAATGGATTGCGGCGCAAACGCCGACTGGTTTCGCATGTACATCCACTACGTGCAGGAGAATCAACTCGCGTGGAGCTACTGGCCTCTCAACGGCAGTCAGTCCAGCGGGGTTGGCCGCAAATACGATTCTCTCGAAACCTACGGACTACTCTCCCCGGACTACAAGCAGCCCGGTGCGCCCAAAGTAATAGAGCTGCTGCGTACAGTCGAAAGGCAGCCGGCGCATTGATGTTGTGAGCAGTCGCGAAGAGGGCACGAGCCGTGCTCGGCCCTCTCGCGAAATCGATCACGCCAGCTTAGGGCTGCGTCACCTTTACGTAGTCCACCGCCAGCGATGCAGGAAGCATCGAGTTGTTCGGTGTTCCTCCCGAGCCGCCAGTCTGGATCTGCATGATGAGGAACATCGGCCCGTATGTCATCGCCGTGTTGCATGTCGACACCTTGGTCCCATCGATGGAGACAGTGATGGCACTGGGCGTCCAGTCATAAGTGAAGATGTGGTAGTTGGTATCCAGCGAGTAGCTGGCGTCGCAGCCTCCACCCATACCAAAACTGGGGTTGGCGACGTGGAATTGGCACCAGGTATTTGCTGTCCCGCCATAGCACTCAGGGAAATCAATCTCCGTATATCCATTGGTTCCTGGATTGGGGCATGTTCCAATGCCTGTGTCGCCGGTCATTGGGTTGGTCTGCTGGCAATTGGATCCCAGTAGCCAGAACGCAGGCCACAGGTCAGTTCCAAATGCAGGCATACGTCCCCTGATTGTGACCGTGCCATATTTGAAGTTGAAGTTGCTCCACTGCACGTCGCCAGTGGCGTATGGCCACGTCGATGGGGGAGTGCGCACACTGCCGTTGGGATTGAAGTCCCCGCAAACTGTGTTTTGCGCAATGGTCGTTATGGTCAGCAGGCTATTCCCGACAGATACCTGTCCGGGCGTGTTGCACTCCGTCTCATTCTGCGCATACTCGCCGTGTCGCGAGATGATCGTCCAGTCAGGACTGAGGGAAGTTCCTGTGAAGTCATCATAGAAGACGATGTTCGATGTGGCAGTGGCTGTAAAGTTCACGGTGGTCAAGCTCGCGTTCGTGATCGTGACGCCTTGACTCGTAGGTGAAAAAGTAGCGGTTGAGCTCGTCGGAGTTACCGTATACGTGCCGGCAAGCAAGCCGCCGAAACTGTAGTAGCCGGACGCGTTGACGCTGGTTGATGCGGAAACGGGACCCGAGATCGTGACAGTTGCGCCCGCACCAACGTTCGCCGGACTGATGGTTCCGGCAAGTCCGTAAGTCGGCGGTGCAATGGCCGCGGTGAAGTTGACACCAGTGGTATTTGCGCCACTTACCTTGACTGCAGTAACGGTCGGCGAGAAGCTGACTCCCGTAGCGGAAGGTGTTATTGCGTAGTTGCCATTCGCTAGATTAGCAAAGGAGTAATTGCCCGACGAATCCGCAACCGTTGAAGCTGCAGAGGCACCGCTCAGCGTGACCGTCGCACCGGCGCCAATTGCACTCGGACTGATGTTTCCTGCAATGTTCCAAGTACCCTGCGCCGCTCCTGGTAGAACCTCAACTACGCTGAGATTGAAGCGATCCCCCGTTGGCGCAGTGTCGTTGATATACACCGTGGTGCCGCTGCTCGGCGTGGCAGCCTGCTGCATCTGCGTCCAGAATGTATCTCCGTTTATCGTCAGATACTGACCGACCAGGCTTTGCCCGGCAGCCGGCGTGCGCATGGTGGCACTGTCAAAGTCAACGCCCACGCCGAATACCCACGAGTTGTTTCTTGTGGTGACAATGCTCGCCGATGGGGCGCCGGAGGAAGCGTTGTTCGAGCCGACAGCGCCTATCGCACTGGATCCGTCGGTCTTACTCCCATCCACACCTGAATAACTCATCACAGTGATTGAGGCCATGGCCGACTGTGAGAGTGATGCAGTGACACTTACTCCTGTCAGTTGGGTAGTGGCAAATGCACGCCATATCTCAGCTGTCCCGGCTTGCACATTCGTACGCTGCACGAGCGTCCACGTTAATCCTCCTCCCGTAATGCTGTTAACCGTGGTGTTAGGGCTGGATGGAGAATCGCTCGCTACAAAGGCCAACAGAAGTTCATTGGTAGCATTCGTTGAAAGCGATGGACTTGACACACTGCTCTGTGCGACCGCACTGTTCGCTGTCACCGTGGCGTCGATTGAGATCGAGCCCGACGTTGTCTGCTGCCGCGTAAAGTTCTCACCGCTCACGTTGGACCTATTGATCGTTACCGCCAATGTGGTTGGTGCGAAGGTGTAACCGCTCTGGCTCGGCGTCAAAGTGTAGCTGCCTTTCGCCAGGCCGGCAAAGCTGTAGTTTCCGGATGAATCAGTCGTGGCGCTGCCCGTGGATGTTCCGCTAAGCGCAACTGTAACTCCGGCCGCGGCCGGACTCACCGTGCCCGAGATGCTCCACGTCCGCGTCGAAGTACTAGTAAAATTCGCGCCGCTTACATTCCCGCCGCTTACAGTCACACTTCGGTTGGTTGGCGAGAATGCATATCCAGAGAGGCTTGGCGTGACAGTGTACGCTCCATTCGCCAGCGAACCAAAGCTATACGACCCCGATCCATTGGTTGTTGTCGAAGCACTGCTCGCGCCCGACAAAGTCATGGCTATGCCGGCAAGGGCAGGAGTGACGTTACCGGATAAACTCCACGTCTGAGATTGGGCCGCGAAATTCGCGGTTGCATTGGAAGCACTAATCGTGACGTTCTGACTGGCCGGCGAAAATGTATAGCCGCTGTGGCTTGGCGTTACAGTGTATGAGCCGCTCGAGAGACCGCTAAACGTGTAGGCACCCGAGGAATCGGCATTGGTACTGGCGGAGGCATTTCCGCTCAACGTGATGAGTGAGCCCGCACCTCCCGTGATAGTGCCGCTGATGCTATAAGCACCAATAATCGCGGACACTGTGAAATTGGAGGTCACATTCACGCCGTTCATCGTTATATTTTGCGTCGTCGGAGTGAAGACACAGCCTGTTTTGGTGGCAGACAACACGTAGGAACCATTTGCCACGCCCGGGAATGCATAGGCCCCCGTAGCGTCTGCCGTTGCTGTGGCGACTGCCGTACCGTTTTGCGTCAATGTGACAACCGTACCCGCACCCAGCGAGGAGGGCGTTATGGCTCCCGAGATTGTGTATCCCTGCAGGGGGAGCACTTCCACCACGCTGACGTTATAACGATCCCCATTAGGAGCAGTGTCATTGATGTAAACCGTTGTGCCGCTGCTGGTCGTGGGAGTGTTCTGCATCTGTACCCAATACGTATCTCCGACCGGTGCCAGGTACTGGTTCACCACCTTCTGCCCCGCAGCAGGGGTTCGTGCAATAGCGTTGTCAAAGTCGTTGCCCACGCCAAATACCCATGAGCCGTTCCGCGTCGTAACTATATTCCCTGAAGGCGCACCCGACGTACCGTTACCAGAGCCGACTGCTCCAGTCGGCGCTGCTGGATCCGCGCCGGTGTAACTCATTACCGTAATGCTCGCGTATACGGATTGAGACAAGCTGGCAGTAACCGTGATGTTCGTTAGACGTGCCGTCGCGAAGGCTCCCCAGATTTCCGCCGTTCCACTCTGCACGTTGGTGCGCTTCACCAGGCTCCAACTCAACCCTCCGCCGCTCACACTGTTCACAACAGTATTAGAGCCGGACTTCCAGTCGGTTGCGACGTACGCCAGGAGCAATTCGTTGGCGGACGCCGTCGAGAAAGCGCCCGTGCTCACCGAGTTATTGGCGGATGTTGAATTCGTCGACAGGTTCGCATCGATCGCCAGCAATCCCCATGCATGGGCGCATGATACAAAAATCAAAACCGCAATCAGCGCGAATCGCATATCTGCAGTTTTGAGGGAAGTGATCCATGAAGGGTGTAACACGGTATTGAAGCTCGTGGACACCTGGGAGTAGCTTCTCCGGCTACTCGACGACGATTTGCTTAGACTGATCATTCACACACTCTCCAGCCCTCAAATTGTTCAACACACAAGTTCGAAACACGCCGGGATTCGGGCGCAATAAGCCCTGGAAAGCCTGCGGGGGCAAGGCGCAGACCTTCACCCTTCACGCGGCTCAACCGTCCGCGTGTTCCGAGGGGCAATGAAAGATGGATGGAACCACCCTTCGTTGCCGACGGCTTACACAACGAGACAGCGAGCTTCGCGATTTAGTCGCTCAACCAAGCTTAATTGGTCAATTGAATATCTGTAACAGCTTATGCCCTATTTGACTCTGCTAAGCAAATTTAGATGTGCAATATTGCTCATAAAGTCAACAATCGCAGCTTTTGATCACTGCAGTGTTTCAGGCCGTGAAATTTTCATTGCACCTGGATCTTGCAGTTACGGTCGCACAAAGTATTAAGGGGCGACCCTATGCATAACATCTGCAAATATCTGCGCAGGCCGCCGAAATATCAGGCGTCCTGACGCAGCAGCTAGGTAGCCAGATGTGACCCAACCATGTGGTGGACGATGCCGCTACGCACTCCGCGCCAATGTTGTAAGTATTTGCAAATGCAGGTTATCTAAGAGAGAAAAAGGCAGTTCGGCGCTAGCCTCTCCCTTAACAACTCCAGTCACATCCCCGCCCAACTCAATCTCCCATGAGATCATTGTCGCGTCAGCTTTAGACAACTCCAGGAGCAACCAAATCCATGCACTCTCGTCGAATTGTGTTCTCTGTCTTGCTTGCCTCGCTTAGCTTTGTTCCACTCACGCGCGCTGGCCAAGCGCCGATGCCTGCGGAAATTGAAAATGAGCAGGTACTTGGCATCAACAAGCAGCCCTACCACGCTACGCTGATGCCTTATGCCAGCCGCGCGGAGGCGTTGACCGCCGACCGGAAGGCGTCATCCTTGGCTAGAAGCCTGAATGGGAATTGGAAATTTCATTGGGTGGCTCGTCCCGAAGAACGCCCCACTGACTTCTATAAGCCCGACTTCGATGTCAGCTCCTGGAAAGAAATCCCGGTGCCATCGAACATGGAAATCCAGGGCTATGGAACGCCCTTCTACCGCAACTTCGGCTATACCTTCCAGAAGGATTGGCCCCATGTTACGAGCGAGCCTCCCAAGGAATATACGGCCTATAAGGAACGCGATCCTGTTGGCAGTTACCGGTGCGACTTTGACGTACCCGCCGGATGGAGTGGTCGCGAAGTTTTTGTGAAATTTGACGGCGTCGACTCTGCCTTCTTTCTTTGGGTAAATGGGGAAAAGGTCGGCTATAGCGTCAATAGCCGTAACCCCGCCGAGTTCGACATCACGCGTTATGTCAAACCTGGTCAGAAGAACATGATTGCGGTGGAGGTCTACCGCTATAGCTCCGGCAGCTACATGGAAGACCAGGACATGTGGCGTCTCAGCGGTATCTTTCGCAACGTCACCCTATGGAGCGCCCCTCACGTACACATCAGAGATTTCGCTATTGCAACCGACCTCGATGCCAATTACCGCGACGCGACGTTAAAGGTATCTGCGAAGGTTCACAACTACTCCGCTGCAGCGGAGCCCGCCCGCCAATTAAACGTCGAACTCATAACCCGCGACGCCCGCCCGGCAGACCTAGCTCACGTATCGGTGGATGTTCCTGCCTTGCAGCCAGGAAAAGAGCAAGTCGTCACCGCATCGCTTCCTGTAAGTAATCCGGCTAAGTGGACTGCCGAAACGCCCAATCTATACACCGTCGTTCTCACTCTTTCAAAAGACAAGCACAGCGATGAGATCCTCTCTGCGCGCACTGGCTTCAGAAAAATCGAAATCAAGAATGCAGTCTTCATGATCAATGGTGTGCCGGTGAAATTGAAGGGTGCTGATCGTCATGAGAATTGGCCCGACACCGGCCACTACGTCTCCGAAGAACGGATGATCCGTGACCTTGAATTGCTGAAGCAGGTGAATGCTAACCATGTGCGCACTTCTCATTACACTGATGATCCACGGTGGTACGAACTCGCAGATGAATACGGCATTTACCTTGTAGCAGAGGCCAACGTCGAGTGCCATGGGCTTTATGGCGTTCTCGACCATGAGCCGCGCTATGAGAAAAGCATCGTTGATCGCAACATTGCAAATGTCGAAAACCTCAAGAACCATCCTTCTGTAGTTATCTGGTCGCTCGGCAACGAGTGTGGCGGCGGATCCAGCTTCCGTACCGCGCTCAAGGCTGTGGAGGAACTGGACCCCAGCCGCCCCACGCACTACGAGCCCTTCGGTAGCGGCGCCTCCTTACCTGCTGCCATCGAGAGCCACATGTACACCAGCGTGGCAGAGCTTGAAACTGCCGCCACAGATCCAAATCGGACCAAGCCTTTCTACCTCTGCGAGTATTCCCACGCGATGAATAATTCAATGGGGTCAGTTGGCGAATACAACGATCTTTTCGACAAGTATCCCAAGCTTATGGGCGGCGCCATCTGGGAATGGGAGGATCAGGGTATATGGAATCGTCGTGACCCCAACCATCCCTTCCTCGCCTACGGCGGTGGATTCGGCGATTTCCCCAACGATAAATTTTTCATACACAAAGGCGTCGTCTTCTCCGATCGCTCGCTCAAGCCGCATTACCCTGAGCTGAAACGCGCCTACCAGTGGATCAGCTTCACCCCGCTCGATCTCGCGCAGGGAAGAATAGGCATTCGCAATCGTTACGCATTCACAAATCTCAAGAAGTTCACGCTGCATTGGACCCTGAGCGAAGATGGCGTACCGGTCGATCAAGGCGATCTGTCATCGCTTGACCTTGCTCCCGGCGCGAGTACCGAGATCACCATTCCCTACAAGAAGGTTGCTGCCAAGCCGGCCCGCGAATATTTCCTGCAGATCTCCTTCAACCTCGCCACGCCTGAGATCTGGGCGAAGCAAGGATACGAGGTTGCCACTGCACAATTCGTGTTGCCCGTTGAGAAGACTCTCGAGACGTCAATCGCCGCGAAAAGCAATCTGAGCTTCACTGAGGACGCAAATCAGATCCAGGTAACGGGAGAGAAGTTCAGCGTGTCCTTTGACAAGGCACAAGGCCTCATCTCGCAAATTACTCGTGATCAGCTTTCCCTCCTAGCGCAGGGAGGTGGTCCCAAACTCTACCTGTGGCGCGCGCCACATCGTAACGATGACGTTTGGGCATCCAAGGAATGGGATACCTATGGCATCAATACGCTTCAGCCAAACGTCGTCAGCATCAAAGCCTCACAACTCTCACCCACCGCTGTGCGCGTCGAATCTGTGATCGTCGAAAAAGGGCAGGCCGGATGGTCGGCCACTCACAAGGCCGTCTACACCGTTTCTGGCGACGGCTCCATACTGGTCAAGAATTCCTTCACTCCGGAAGGACCACGTATTCCTCTCGCGCGTGTCGGTGTGCGCCTTATGCTGGACAAACGCTATGACCAGTTCACCTACCTTGGTCGCGGCCCCATGGAAAACTACTCCGATCGTGATCGCGGCTCCGACGTTGGACTATATTCGAGTTCGGTGCGCGAGCAACTCACGCCTTACTCAAAGCCGATGGAAGCCGGCAATCACGAAGACACTCGCTGGGTTGCGTTAGCAGGGAAGGGACTGCCTCCTCTCATGGCTGTCAGTGTCGGGAACCTGATGCAGGTCTCTGCTCTCCCTTACACCGATGAACAACTCGATCGCGAAGCGTACTCGGTTGATCTGCCGCCAACGAGTGCGACTGTGCTTACTCTCGATGCGCGCACGCTCGGTGTCGGGTCGAACAGTTGTGGCCCGCGTCCGCTGGATCGCTACGTTATATGGTCCGATCCTTCTGAATTCACTTACCTGCTTCGCGTCCTTCCTGCCGGTCGCCAGGATTATTCTTCAGCGGGACGAATAGCAGTTGCCAGCGCTGTGCAATAGCGCCCTACTGCAGGCGCCGGTCAACCTCCGTCGGCGCCTGCACCCCATGAGGATCCTAGTGAAGATTGCGATAGTGGTCCTGCTCGCTCTATTGTCGCTGGCGGAGGACGCGAGAGGGACGACTCCAGGCGATAGCGTCTCAAACTCCCACGTGGCACAGGCTCAGGCCGCAATCGATGCACTTCAGCGGTGGTACGTCCCAGCAACCGGCTTGTATCGCACAACCGGGTGGTGGAACTCCGCAAATGCTATCACTGCCCTCGCAGATTTCAGCAGGCTTACGCGCACCGACAAATACTTCGCCATTTTTGCCAATACATTGCAGGTGGCTCCTGATTCCAAGGACGGAGGCCATGGGTTCCTGAACAATTATTACGATGATGAAGGTTGGTGGGCGCTCGCGTGGATCGACGTCTACGACCTTACGCACGATTCCCAATATCTGCGCATGGCAGACTCAATCTTCGCTGACATGCAGTTGGGCTGGGAGCCAGCTACATGCGGAGGAGGAATCTGGTGGAGCAAGGACAAGAAGTATAAGAACGCAATCGCCAACGAGCTCTTTCTGGCTGTAGCCGCTTCACTCGCCAACCGCGAACCAGATGCAACCCGTCGACGCGACGATCTCGAGTGGGCGCACAAGGAGTGGTCATGGTTTCTCCACTCGGGAATGATCAACGGCCAGCACCTTATCAACGACGGCCTCGAGATTTCCGGTTCCGGAGTTTGCAGTAACAACGGTAGAGAAACCTGGACCTACAATCAGGGCGTGATCCTCGGCGGTTTGGTGGAACTCGACAAAGCTGACCACGATCCCAATCTCAAGAAGATGGCTATCAGTGTTGCACTCGCGACGATCACTCACCTCGCGGACGGCGCTGGCATCCTGCACGAGCCAACAAAAAATGATCCCGGTGCCGATGCTCCTCAATTCAAGGGCATCTTCGTGCGCAACCTGTCTATTTTGAATGCCGTCAGTCCCAATCGCCGCCTTCAGGCATTCGTGATCGCAAATGCAAACAGTCTCTGGAAGAAGGATCGGGACACATCAGATCGCTTTGGTTTCTTCTGGACTGGGCCGGTCGACAGCGTGGATGCTTCCCGCCAGAGCTCCGCGCTGGACCTGTTGAATGCCGCAGCAGCGACTGAATCTCCTAACCTAAGGACAGGGACTCAAAGCAAGCCGCAATAGATGCACCACGGATTCAACGTGCCAAAGAAGTGATTTTCTTCTTCGTGCGCTTCGTCGTGCGGGGAGCCGCAACAACTGGCTCCTTCTCGAGATCAATCAGGCGTTCGGCTGTCTGACGATCCGTAATCAGTACGTTGATCCATTTACCTCTTAACGACGCCAGTATGGCCTCCACTTTTCCAGCGCCTCCAGCAATCCCAACCACGCGCGACGCACGCCTCAGCGTAGCCAGGTCAATGCCGATGACGCGCTGCATAAGCGGCGAGTCAACGGGCACACCATTCTTGTCGATGAACTGGAAACAAATATCGCCGACGGCGCCTTGTTGCTGCAACGCCTGTCGCTCATGGATTGAGAAAGTGTTTCCGCTGCTCGCCAACAGGCTCGACGGCTCAAGTGAGCCAATTCCTACCAGGGCCAGGTCCACCTTTTTGAAGAGCTTCGCCGCTTGTTCCACCGCTGGGTCTGACGCAAGCACGGCTTTCGCATCGGCTGAGCCAACCACCCCGGGCGCCTGCAGCAGTACGGGCGAAGCGCCAATCAGGTTCGCCAGCCGTTGAGCCAGAAGCGTTGCCTGATACTGCGTGCTCGCGTTTCCTACTCCTCCAAGAATTTGGACGACCTTACCGCCCCTGCCCCCTTCACTCGGATGCAATGTTTCAACCATGGCAAACAAAGATCTGCTCCACGAAGAGATGCCAATGACCATGTCCGGCTTGATGGTCGTCTCCAAATAGAAGGCTGCCGCGGCGCCAAGGTCGCGCACGATGCGCTCCTCTCCGCCATCCGAGTCGATAACGATTGCTTCCTTAAGTCGAAATTTAGCCTCGAGCGCATCTTCCAACTCGGGAAAGAAACCCGCGGGAGTCGTTACGCTGATGCGAACAATATTCGCTTCTCTCGCGCGCTTAAGCATGCGCGACACTTTCGATTGGTGAATATTGAGCCGCTTAGTGATCTCCTGCTGTCGGATCCCCTGGCCGTAATACATTCGCGCAACCTTGGCCATCAGTCTCATCTCATCCAATCGCGACATAAAAACAATATTCTCCCATTCCACGAGCAGCCTAACGCTTGGCAGGGCCATGCAGGTAAACATCCCAACCCAGGTATTTGCCCAGCGCCTCTGCTGTTGTCGCCGCGCAGTGACTCGCATTCATTGCTGCGTGATGCTCGAATCCGTTCAGACAAATGTATTGCATTAGCTCCTGTAACTGGGGAACTTGGACAACCGCTCGAGTGCCAAACGTGTCGAGCGGATCGTTCGTAAATTGTCCGTCGCCCAGGTACACGCGAATCTTACCCGACGTGTCGTCCGTGCTGACGCGGCCATAGCTCATCGGCCCGGCAGGAGTGCGGCCCTCCAGCGCACCTACCGTATTCTCTTCGCCCAGCATCGTGCCAAGGATCGGCGCTGTGCCAATGCGAACGTCGGGAAGAAAATCCTTCGCCCAGTTACCGCAATGAAAGAAGACGCACTTGTCGGGATCGTCGCCGTAGTTGTTGTTCCAATCTACGAGAGCGCTCGGTCGTCCGTTCGCCAACTGCAGAGCGTACATGCTCACCACGCCGGCAATATCAACTTCGCAGGCCGACGGCAGCATCTGCTCCGACATCATGCTCATCACCGTGCAGACGTTCACGCCGTAGTTCTTCTGCATGGAACTCCAGCACTGCACGGCCGTGGCGGTCAAACCAAGTGACGCCATCCAGTCGTCTACCACGATGGCAAACTTGGCCATCTTCAGCAGCGATTCCACCGGCGCAGCGGAGCTTTCCGCATACGCGCGAATTTGTTCGACGCGCTGCTTCACCCTGGCATCCTCATTCGCAATCAGCGATGCGGAGCCAAAAACCTCTGAGAGGTCAATCGTGTTCACCGAAATACCCGCAGCTTCGAGCAGCTTCTCACTGAATCGCGTTGTGTTGAACGCATTGGGCCGGGCGCCCACAGCGCCGATCCGTACCCGGCGCATTCCTTTCACCACGCGGCACACCGAGAAAAAATTCACGAGGTCCTCGCGGAAGCGGTCAGAGAGAATTGCCGTGGTGTGATCGCGCGTCAACGTGAACTTGTAGCCGTACTGGCGCAGGTTATTGCAGACGGAAATCTTACCGCAGAAAGCGTCGCGGCGACGCGTCAGTCCAAATTGATCCAGATCATCCGGACAGGCCTGCACAAGGATCGGAACGTTCAATTCCGAGAGACGAATGGCATCGGCCACGCCCTTCTCATCGCCAAAATTTGGAAGACACACTAGGATCCCGTCGATGCGCCGCCGATTGGTTCGTAACAGCTCGCCACACTTTGCGGCATCCGTCCACGTCTCCACGGCGCCGAGTTTTGAGTCAGCCTCTCTCAGCCACACAGGCTCTACTGAAAGATCCTTGAACACCTTGGTAAGATCGCGCCGCGCCTCAGCGACAAGCGCATCCGGAAAGAAGTCTCGATTGCCAAGCAGCACGCCAAGAGTAATCGCCATATCAGTTCACCTTATCTTTTCAAATTCACCATAATCGCCGGCATTGCTCTGCGTGACCAGGTCACATGGAATCACCTGCCGCTCGGGCTTGCCGGTACTGCCTGACTTGAGAAATTGATTGGCCTCATCCACTGCAAGCCGTGCGATGAAGACTGCCGGCTGTAGCGTCGTTGCTCGTAGACCACCGGAGCGAATTGCCGCTATTGCGTCGGGGCTGCCATCGAAGCCCGTAATCACAACCCCACTGCGACCTGAAGATTTTACGGCGGCCAAAGCGCCCAACGCCATGGTGTCGTTACCAGCAATGATGCCTCGAATTCCACCGTGTCCCTGCAGCATCGTCTCTGTCTTTTGGAACGCCTCCGACTGCGACCAATTTGCGGACTGCGCCGACACAAGATTCAACGATGGATGCTTGACGAGCTCCGCGTGAAATCCCCGCGTGCGAACTTGGGCATTTGTGTCCGACTCGCGCCCCAGAAGCTCGGCATACTCGCCACCCTCTGTCCCTACCGCGCTCACAAATTCGTCCGCAACAATTCTTGCGCCCTGGTCATTATCCGCGATGATCTGCGCCTTCGCGATCCCCGTGGCTTGAATCTCACGGTCGATTAGAAAGCACGGGATGCCAACCTTAGTGGCTCTGCGAATTGCCGCGATGGATGAATCAGCCCCGGCATTGTCGAGAATCAGCGCGCTGGCATTCGATGCAATGGCCGCGTCGATCAGGTTGTCCTGGCGATAGGCGTCATCGTTGTGCGCGTCGACCCGTACCCGATAGCCCAGTGCAATTGCGCGAGCCGCGGCCGCATCGGCCTCCGCTTTGAAAAACGGATTGTCCTGCGACGGCACCAGGATAACGATGAGCGGCTTGGCCATCTCATCGCGATGGCAAGCAGTCATCGCAGAAACTACGCATGCCGCTGCAGTTACGATGATTCCCACCGAAGCGCGCATCACTCCACTCCATCAATGCTTGAGCTCGTCAGATACGGCAGGAACTTTGCCTGCAGGCGCGACTGCAATTGGTCCACGGCAACGGCAAGCACAATAACTGTGCCCTTGATAACCATCTGCCAGAATTCGGATACGCCGAGCATCACCAGACCGTCGGATAGCACGCCGATCACGAATGCGCCGATAAGCGAGCCGGTGACAGAGCCGCGTCCGCCCATCAGCGAAGTGCCTCCAAGTACCACGGCAGCAATGGCATTCAGCTCGAAGCTTTCTCCCGTCGCGGGATGTGCGGCTTCCAATTGCGAAGCGATGATGAGTCCTACCGTCGCGGCGCACAGCGATGAGATGAGATACGTGATCAGCTTCACGCGAGGCACTTGAATGCCTGCCAATCGAGCAGCCCGCTCGTTACCGCCCACAGCATAAATATGCCGCCCCAGCGGCGTTTTCGTGGCGACAATCGCGGCAACTGTAAAAAGCAGAAGCATGATCCAGACCGGCAGTGGCAGACCTGCGACATGGCTTTGTCCCAACAACGGAAAACCGGTGTTGGCTCGCGCCGCTTCGCCTGCGAGGTTCGGATAAGTCTTCCCGTTCGAGAGAAGCAGGGCTGCGCCGCGCGCGATATAAAGTGTCCCCAGCGTCGCGATAAAGGGTGCAACGCCGGCCCTCGCAACCAACCAACCGTTTAGCATCCCGACGGTAAGGCAAACTACGGTAGTCAGTAAGGTCGCAAGAATCACCGGAGGATAATGTACCGTGCCGCCGAGCGAAATCCCCTGCGTTAGCAAGTAGCCCATCACCATTCCGCCGAGCCCTGCGACTGAACCCACCGAAAGATCAATTCCTCCCGTCAGCACAACGAAGGTCATGCCGATGGCCAGGATCGCCGAGATGGCCACATGCTTTGTCAGGATGGCCAGGTTGTTGGCGGTAAGAAACGACGGCGCCATCGCAGAGAAAAGTACGATCAGCGCAACAAGAACCAGCACTGCTCGAGCACGGAGAAGAAAGAGCAATGTGCGCACCGTTGATGTGCGAAGGCGGTCAGGGGGCTGATGGACAATTGCGGAGGACGTCATGCGAGGGCAACTCCTGCGCCCGAGGGCAATATCGTTACAACTGGGCTGGCAGCAGCAAACAGCGCCTGATCGGTGATCTCGCTGCGAGAAAATTCCGCTGAGATTTGACCCTGGCACAGCACAAGAACACGATCTGCGAGCGCCTGCGTCTCTTCAATCTCCGAAGAGCTCAACAGAATCCCCAGCCCCTTGTCCGCGAGTCTGCGAAGGATCGAGTAGATCTCTGCCTTGGCTCCGACATCCACGCCCCGCGTCGGTTCATCCAGTAAAAGCAGTACAGGCGAACGCATCAAACAGCGCGCGATCAGAACTTTTTGCTGATTACCCCCAGAGAGCGCAGTCACAGGCAGTTCCAGGTCCCTGGCCACAATATTCAGTTCAGCAGCCAGTTCGCGTACCCGGTCGATCTCACGGCTCCGATTCAGAAACAAGCCCCCCGCGGACGCGAGAGCCACATTCTCGCGGATCGACATTTCAGGAATGAGTCCATCGCGCTGGCGATCTTCGGGGATCAGCGCCACACCGGCGTTTACCGCGTTCGCGACGCCGGGAATGCCCAGCCTGGCGCCGTTGAGTTTCACTTCGCCGCTAAACCCATCCCTTAGTCCGGCAAGAGATTCCAGCAGTTCCGTTCTTCCCGCACCCAGCAACCCATAGATCCCAAGAATCTCTCCTCGTCGCAGCGTGAAGCTCACGTCGTGCAGCGGTGCCTGTGCCGCTTCGTCGGCCGCCGATGCTGGCAGAGTAAGCCCTTTGACCTCGAGCAGCCCCACCCTCTCACTAAGCGCAGGCCGCTCCGCAACTCCTTCGCTTGCGATGCGTCCCGACATTCGCTCCACAATCCACTGCCTCGAAACCTCTGCGCGTGGTGCTTCACCAACAACGCGACCCGAGCGCAAAACAGTGAATTGATCGCCCAGGTGAAGGAGCTCATTCAGCCGATGCGAAATGTAGATGATGGTAACGCCAGAGCGTTTCAGATCCTCTATCACCTTGAACAGCGAGTCAGCCTCGGCAGTGGAGAGCGCAGAAGTAGGCTCATCCAGGATCAGAACCTTTGCGCCTTGGTCGAGCGTACGGGCAACCTCCACGAGCTGGCGGCAGCCTAGAGACAGATGTGCCGCTCGCGTGCGAACCGGCATCGGCTTGCGCAGACGAAGCAGAGCGGTTGCAGACCGCGCATCTTCCGTCTCGCGATCCAGCAGCACCTTCGCCTTAATCGGCTCACGCCCGGCAAAAATATTCTCGCTAATGTCGAAGTTCGGAATGACAGAGAGTTCCTGGTGCACGATCGAGATTCCATGTTGCGCCGCCTCGCGCGGAGATCTGATCACGATCGGCGTGCCGTCAAGCAGCAATTCACCTTCGTCCGCTGCTTCCACGCCTGCAAGAATGCGCATCAGTGTGGACTTGCCCGCGCCGTTTTCTCCAATCAGCACATTGACGCAATTCCTATGCGCGCGAAAAGTCACACCATCCAGTGCCACGGTACCCGGATACCGTTTGCTAATCTTGCGCGCTTCAAGAATGATCGCGGCATTCGGCGTGATCATTCCTCGACCTCCACGGCAAGACGCGCACGTCGAACCGCATTGGTCCATCCGCGATAGAGCCGGCCGCGATCTGCCTTATTCATGGCAGGAACGAAGGCATCAGCAGGATGAGGCAACGCTTCAAGCTCTTGCAGCGAACTCCACCACCCCAGCGCCAGTCCTGCCAGCCAGGCCGCTCCCAGCGCGGAAAGCTCTTCATCGGCCGAGCGGTGCACTTCGCGGCCCAGGATATTCGCTTGGAACTGCATCAACGCAGAGTTTCGTGTGGCGCCTCCATCCGCATGGAGTTCACGAATCGCAAGCCCTCCCGTGTCTTCCATGGCGAACAGGACATCGGCAACCTGGTAGGCAATTGCATCCACTGCCGCGTGAGCCAGGTGTGCCGCCGTGTGCGATCTGTCGAGTCCTGCGATTGTACCCCGCGCATCCGCATCCCAATATGGAGCGCCCAAACCCACCATTGCCGGAACAAAATAAACTCCGCCCGCATCTTCTACCGTAGCGGCAAGTGCGGCCGCGTCAACCGCGGGGTCTCTAAGCCCAAGAAATTCGCCTACCCATTGCACGCCAGAGCCCGTCATTGCAATGTTGCCTTCAACAGCGAACTGAGTCTGCGTGCCGGTAGACCACGCAACGGTGCGTGCCAGTGTCGGCGTGTCTTCCGCTAGCCTGGGCGTTAGTGCCATCAACGATGAACCTGTTCCGTATGTAGCTTTCGTGGTTCCGGGCGCATAACATCCGTGACCGAACATGGCAGCATGCGAATCGCCGATCGCCGCGAGAATCGGCCCCTTTTCCATCCCCGGTATTGCCTTGCAGAGTCCGAACGAGCTGGAAGAGTGCTGCAAACGTGGCATAGCTTCTCGAGGTATGCAGAAGATCTTCAGCAGATCCGAATCCCACTCCAACGTATGGAGATTCAGCAATCCTGTGCGGGAAGCGTTGGACAAATCAGTGGCGTGCACTTCGCCGCATGTAAGCTGGTGGATCAACCACGAGTCGACTGTGCCGAAACGTAACTTGCCTTCACTGGCAAGAACCTTGGTGACCTCGTCATTTTCCAGAAGCCACGCCCACTTCCCAGCCGAGACAAGTGGAGCCAGCGGCAGACCGGTCCTTGCGCGGAACTCGGGCGCAAACTGCATAAAGCGATTGCAGATCCCAGTCGCTCGACCACACTGCCAGCTGATTGCGTTGGCCACAGGCAGGCCGCTCTCTGCATTCCAGGCGACAGCGGTTTCGCGCTGATTTGAAATGGCAATCGCTTCAATCATGCTGCCAGTCTCAACCGCATGGGCCATGCAGTCGGCAATGGATTTACTCACCGAGTCCCAAATCAGCAACGCGTTCTGTTCAACAAAGCCACCCGCTGTAACGATGAGCGGAACAGGCGAAGACGTGCGAAAAACAGGAGTGCCTCTCCGGCCGACAAGCAGAGCCTTGGTGTTGGTCGTGCCTTGGTCAATAGCCAAGATCAGTCCCGCCGGCATCTATCTCTTCTCCCCCAGCAAGTCCAGTGCCGCATTGTGAATTCCCTGCGCAGTCAGTCCAAAGTGTTGCAGCAGAAACTCTGCCGACCCCGTAGGCGCAAAGACTCCCGGCACACCCAGGATGCGCATTGGCGCCGGATGATTCACCGCCAACAGTTCAGCCACCGCGCCGCCCAGACCGCCAGCGGTCAGCGCTTCCTCTGCCGTGACAATGCCGCGTGTGGTGCGCGCCGCGTTCAGCACTGCGTCCGCGTCCATTGGCTTCATGCTGCTCATATTCAGAACGCGCGCATGTATTCCAATCGCGCTCAGAGAATCGGCCGCATCAAGCGCTCGGGAGACCATCACCCCATTGGCCATCAGCGTCACGTCATTACCTTCGCGCAGCACCGGCGCCTTCCCCAGCGTAAACTGATGACCCTCCGCATGAACCGCGCGCACAGGCATGCGGCTGATACGCAGAAACATCGGACCCATGTGCTGAAGTGAATAATGCATCACCGCTGCAGTTTCCAGCGGATCGGCAGGAACGATCACCGTGAGGTTCGGGATGATGCGTGTCCACGCTAGGTCTTCAATAGAGTGATGTGTCGGACCCAACTCGCCGTACGCCATGCCTGACGACATTCCGCACAGCTTCACGTTGTGGTTCGAACAGCCAAGATCGACCTTTACCTGCTCCATCGCGCGAGCTGTTAAAAAACACGATGCGGCGCAGACGTACGGAATCATTCCACCGTTGGCCAATCCTGCGCCCACGCCGACCATATTCTGTTCGGCGATGCCTACGTTAACAAAGCGCTCCGGAAAGCGCACGCTGAAGTTCTTCAGCTTGGTAGACGACACTGAATCACTCACCACCGCGCAAACCCGCACGTCGTTCTCGGCCATGGCCTCGAGCGCCTGGGAATACGCATCGCGGCAGTCATAAAGCTTGGCAGTCAAATCAGCATCCGACTGCGTGGCAGCAGGTGAGCTCATTGCTTCACCTCCACGCCAAGCTCCACCGCAGCGGCGGCTAGCTGCTCCTTGGTCGGAACGCCGTGGTGCCACGCCGGTTTGTTCTCGGCGAACGATACTCCCTTGCCCTTGATAGTATTCGCGATGATACAGCTCGGCTTGCCCCGCTCGATCGGAACTTGCGACAAGCGCGCCAGCAGCGCTGCAGGGTCATGTCCGTCAACCTCCGCAACGGCGAATCCAAACGCAGCCCATCGTTCTCCCAATGGGTCCATGCGGCTAACCTTTTCGGTAAAGTCTCCTTGCTGAATTCGATTGCGATCCACGATGACCACAAGATTGTCGAGTTCATAGTGCTGGGCGGTCATCGCGGCCTCCCAGTTCGACCCCTCCTGAAGTTCGCCGTCACCCGTCAGCACAAAGACTCTCCAACTCTCTCCTCGCATTCGCGCCGCCAGCGCAGCGCCCACAGCGATCGGTAGCCCGTGCCCCAGTGGTCCTGTATTGGCCTCCACACCCGGGAGCTTGTTTCGGTCCGGATGGCCATTCAGCTTCGACAGAGGATCCATGAATGTCGATAGCATCTCGCGCGGGAAGAATCCCCTGAATGCCAGCGCCGAATAGAAGGCTCCTGAACAGTGCCCCTTGCTCATCACAAACCGGTCTCGCTGCGGCCACGTAGGGTTCGCCGGATCCACGCGGAGAATGCCTCCGAGATACAATGTCGCAAGAATATCGGCCGACGATAGGTCTCCACCCGTGTGTCCAAGACCAGAGTGGTTCGTCATCGTCATCGCGCTGAAGCGAATCTCGTTAGCGAGCTTTTGCAGAGCGGAGGGATCGTCGACTAGACATGCATCGCTAGCCGAAGTTTTTGGCAAATCCATTTTATCTACCCGAAGTGCATATTTATGCAATAATGCATTATAACCTATATCCACTATGCGGTCGGCTAACAAGTTTGTCAAACCAGTAAGACTGGATCGAAACGCAGCAAGACCGCTGCGTCACAATTTGACGTGGGTCTTTTTGAAGGGGTGTTGGTTGCTGTGAAAAATGCTCGGAGCGATGATTGCGGCCGCACCGGCGAGATAAAGCTAATCCCGCGGCACATTGCACGAGAGGCTTGGCGCCTCGCAGGCCAAAGTCGAAGCCACAGCCAGATCTCCTCGATTCGGCTGTGGCTAGCGTGCTTCGGCAGAACCCTTATTTCGTCGGAGTTGCTGGAGGCGCCGGTGTGTCAGCAGGCGCCGGGACAGCCGTGAATTCACCTGTAACGCCAAATGGCTGCACTTCGACAGCTCCGGCAATCTTGGCCGGATCATCGACCGTGGCAGTGTAGATCAGCGTTAGCGGAGTGCCGTTGTATTCGGACTTGTACTGCCAGGTAAGCTTCTTCGCGTCGACGCTTCCCGTTACCTCTACCGTGCTCTGGTCAGATTTGCAACTGCCACTCAACACTTTCTCGGTTTGCGTCCACGTGCATAACTGGTCGCTTTCGTTGCCGGCTATCTTGTTATGCACACTCCATCGCCCAGTCAATCCCGGTGCATCAGAGGCCAAGGCAGGCTTGGTCGCTGAGACGAGCAGAGGTGAAACGAGAAGCCCGCAAAGCATCATCGTGCGGGCCTTGCTGGGGGAGCGCAACAAACTGCCTTGGTTTGCGTTTTTCAAAACTCTTTTCTCCTCATCCGCTAGGTGTTGAATTCGATTGCGTGCCTTAAGTCAACGTCGGCTTACTTGGTCACGTCGAACTGAGCGTGCAGAGCTGCGGTGGAATCCTCTCCGGCCCATACGTCAAAGCTCGCCGGCTCAACCGTCCATGCCTTGCTCTCCGGGCTCCAATAACTTAGTTCGTCTTTCCCCAGTGCAAAATGCAGCGTCTGCGTCTCGCCCGCCTTCAGCGTGACCCGCTTGAAACCCTTGAGTTGGCGAACCGGGCGCGACGCCGAGCCGGAGCGCTGATGGATGTAAACCTGACCAACAGCATCCCCCGCGATCGAGCCTGTGTTGGTCACGTCGACTTGGACCTCTGTCGTCTCGCCCGCTTTGAGACTTGTCTTGCTCAGGCGCAGATTCCCAAACGTGAATGTGGTATACGTAAGCCCATACCCAAACGGATACAACGGCTTGCTCGAGACATCCCAATACCGCGAAGTGAACGTCGGCCGATCTTCTGGCTCGTGCGTCAGGTTGTGGTTATAGTAGAGCGGCTCCTGCCCCGAAGTGCGTGGCCAACTCACCGGCAGCTTGCCGCCCGGGTTTACATCTCCGAAGAGAACATCGGCCACCGCGTTTCCACCTTCAGTGCCCGGATACCACGCTTCAAGAATCGCGGGCACATGCTCGGCTGCCCAGTGGATGTCGAGCGGCCGGCCATTCTGAAGTATCAGCACTACCGGCTTGCCCGATTGTGCAGCCAGCTCAAGCATCTGCTCCTGAATCCCCGGAAGTTCCAAGTTCGCCCGAGACGCCGCTTCAGAACTCATGTTCGCCGATTCGCCCATCACCGCGATCACTACGTCGGCATCTGCTGCTGCTGCCTTTGTCTTATCCAGCCACTCCGCGATCTCGCTCGCGGTCGGTGCCGGCTGCGGCTTCTTGCCCGTCATCGCATCCAACATTGACGGATACACACGCGATGGCGTCGGCCCCGGCACATACGTTACCTGCACGCCAGACCCAAGCCTGCTCTTCAACCCGGCCAGTACTGTGATGGGATGATTTTTTGCCCCACCACCAAACAGGCCTTCCACTGTCCACCCGCCTTCGATGTCAGCCGTTGAATCCGCCAGCGGCCCAA
Source organism: uncultured Acidobacteriaceae bacterium (assembly GCA_963849505.1). Classification (GTDB taxonomy): domain Bacteria; phylum Acidobacteriota; class Terriglobia; order Terriglobales; family Acidobacteriaceae; genus JANXZS01. The sequence continues at coordinate 1,256,101 of CAWKHY010000009.1, forward strand.
TCACTGCTACCTTCTTCAGATTCTTTCCCAGCGGAAGAGTGTGGTTCTCATTTTTCAGGAGCACCATCGAGCGAGCGCCAATCTTCCGTTCCAACGCCAGTCCCTCGGGACGATTCAAAGTTGGTTCTACCTTGGCCTCATCCACATACGGCTGATCGAATAGTCCAATCGCATACTTGATCTCCAGGATCGGCAAAACCAGAGCATCGAGTTGCGCCTGTGTCACCTTCCCATCGGCAACCAGCTTCGGCAGATTCTGTGCGTAGGTCTGGCTGGCCATATCCATGTTCAGCCCGGCGCTGATCGCTTTGTACGCCGCATCTGCGGGATCGCTGGCATACCCATGCGTTTGCAGACTTGCCACAGCAAAAGCATCGGAGACAACAAATCCCTTGAATCCCCACTCCTTCCGCAAAATGTCCGTCAGCAGCCAGGGGTTGCCGCTCGCCGGCACATCATTCAGATCCATGTAGGCGCTCATAAAGCTGCCGGCGCCGGCCTCTGCAGCAGCGTGAAACGGCGGCAGATACACATTGCGAAACAGCACTTCAGGAATGTAGGAAGAATCATAATCCCGCCCACCCTCTGCCGCGCCGTAACCGGCAAAGTGCTTCACGCAAGCCACCACGCTATCGTGGCCAAGCGTGGAACCTTGAAAGCCCAGCACCTGTGCCCGGGCCATGGCAGAGCCGAGATATGGATCCTCTCCGGCACCTTCCACTATGCGGCCCCAACGCGCATCGCGCGCAATATCCACCATCGGTGTAAACGTCCATTGAATGCCCGCCGCCCGAGCGTCCGAGCCGGCAAATTTCTGCGCCTGCTCTTCGACGGAAGGATCCCAGGAGGACGCCATCGCCAGCGGTACCGGGAAGACTGTGCGGTAGCCGTGAATCACGTCGAATCCAAAAAGTATCGGGATGTGAAGCCGCGATTTCTCTACCGCCAGGTGTTGCAGCCGATTGATCTCTTTCACGTCGATCAGCCAAAGCACCGAGCCCACCTTGCCCTGCACAATCATCGCGTCAGGTTTATCGGATCCGAGACCAGGTATCTGAACACCAGCGGATTGAGTCAGCTGTCCAACCTTCTCATCCACTGTCATCTGCTTCAGCAGGGCTTGAGCCCGCTGCACGTCGCCTGCATTAGGCGAAAAAACCTGGGCGAAAGCACTTATCGAAAAAGCGAAGATTATGGCGCTAATAAGACTGAGAGTCGCGAACCTATTTTTGAGCATGACGAACCTTTCCATTGGCACTTAAGAAAAACATATTCCGACATGTGCTGGATACAACTATTTAACTTTAAGAGCTCGGCATCACGAGCCATCTTTCTTCATAGGAAGCAGGACCTGCTTTTTGCCTCTTTCACTCGGCTGAAAACACCCGGTAGGAGCCCGGATTCAGCGGCATTTCAAACACGGTTTCTCCCGCCTGCGCCGTTCCCGTCATCAGCTGTCCCGATTGCAGATCGCGCATCCTGGTAATGCGTTTGTCCGTGATAACGACCGCTCGCGTCGGATCCTGCCGAAAGGACTCGACGATGAACTTGTCATTGTCGTAGACGTACAGGCTCACCTGGCTGGCAGTATCCAGCCGCACGAACATCTCCTTGGCAAGCACCTCGCGAATCCCGCTCAACACCTGTCGCGGATAACTATAAAGATCTCCCATCGCATTCGGTATCGTCAGAACGTACAAACGTCCCTTGGAGTATCTCGTCTCTAAAAGGATCGGAGTCCCCGATGTCCCGGACTCAGAAGTGTAAGCGTTGATCGCCGAGCCGGCGTCATTGGTGAAAAAAGTGATCTGGGGAAGAAGGATCTCGGAGTCAGACTTCACGCCAACAAACTTTCCCTCGGCCATGAATTTGTGGGTGGAGACGGTCCGCCCCGTGTATACCAGGTCCGAGATATCCTCGATACCCTTACCTTGAAGCGCCTTCAACAGACCCGAAGTGATCACCACCGTCTTCCCGTCGACTAACTGCTTCTTGATCTTGGACACGATTGCAGGGTCGAAGCGCGCCTGTTCTGTCAGCAGGACAGTCTGTGCATCGGTGGGGAACTCAGGGACGATCTCCATCGGGATCCCGACCATCCCCAGGTAGCTGGGAAGATAATCTTCGCCCGAAGAATGGAATGGCTTGTAGCTCTTCAACCCCACAGGATTGCCGAGTTTGCCGATGAACTGATCCACCTCTTCGAAGACCTGACCGGCGATGCGCCCCAGCTTCGAATCCGGCACCATCGTTCCATCAGCGCGCATTGAGGGCTCGTACTGTGTGTAGATAGGCCACAAAGTAATTTCGGGCAGCTTGGCGAAGAGCGTGATCCACAGCTGTTCCGCATACCGGTTCGGGATCTCGCTGCCGCCCGCATCGACCCAGCCACCACGGTCATTGTGGTTCAGGTTGCTGAGGTACCGCGAGATGGAGTAGCCGTGATACTGCTGGATCTGCATCACGTTGTTAACGGGGTCGCGAGTCTCGGTGCCAGTGTAAATACCGTCAAAGTATTTCGGCTGAGTCTCAAGGTTGAACCCGGTCTCCTGGTAGTGGTCATACCATTGCGGATACTTGATGATGACCTTGACTTTGGGGTTGGCGGCCTTCGCGGCGGCCACCAGCTCTCGCCCAACCTGGTCCATCAGAGCCAAACGATACTGGCTCCAGCTCTGATTCCCCTTGGCGGCGATGGCTGCATCAGTCTTGCAATTGGTGAAGCCCCAATCATCAAACAGGATCTCGTCGAAATTCTTCGCGGTGAACTGGATGATCTCTATCGCCTTGCGTCGTTGCACAGGATCGGAGTAGCAGAAGGTCACGCCATTGCTTTCATCCACCGTCCACGTGATCCCACCCGAGACCTTTAGCCCTTTGCCCAGGAAAAACTTCTTTCCGTCATCTATGCTCGCCTGGTCCGCGACAATCAAATCTCGGCTCGTTTCCAGATAGATCTTGTCGTACTTCACGTACTTGGAAATTCCCGCCCACCGACTCTCTAGGTACGCAGGATCCTTCATCAGCACTACGTCGCGCACGGTAGCGTATACCGCGACATCGAAGTTCTTGTAGTTATTGCCGCTGGCAAAGGCGTTGCTGGCAACCAGAATCGAAAGGTAGAGCGCCGCTTTCAGATGTCGGCTCACGGATCCTCCTGAGTATCAAGACGCAGTATCAGAAACGCAGAATCACTCGTCGTTATCACCAACTCTTCGCACAGCAGAGCCATGCAAATTGACACGAATCTCGTCGCTTCAAAAAAGCCTAAGCGAGATTAGCTCTATGAGGTGAACAGCAATTGTCTCAGATGCCCATGCCCGTGGGCGAAGAGAATGTCGCGAGCCAATAAGCCCACCCCCCGCGGCGCCAGGCGGATGTCACAACTTGCCTATCCATGCTGGAAGTCAGGCGTCCGGTCCCTGCTCCGAGGCGGCAACTCCAGTCACTGATACTCGCTGGAATCACCGCGCTCGGGCCGTGTGCACGCGCCTCCCCTTCGATAATCGTTGCGGCTGACGAACTTCCGGCTGTGCCGTGCCACCATCGTCTTGCGGCTCTTCTACTGCGTCAGTGCATTCGCAGCGTTTGCCGCCAGCACCCAGCGACTCGCTACGTCGATAACATATTCATCTTCGAACCAGAGGAAGCCGAAGTCATCGATGCACTCTGGAAAATCAGGCTTAATAATGATGTAGCCCGGAATCACTCCACCCTGAATAAACGTGTTGTCTGAACGGTTGTTTCCATAGGCCTTCAGCTTCGAGACGGTTCCAACAGAAGACACATACGACGTACTCGAGACAGGATGCGTGCCGAGGATGTAGTTTGCGGCGCGCAGCGTGTACTCAGGGCCAACGATATCCGGAAACGCCTTGTGCAGGAAGTACATACGCACGCCGAAGTCGATCACGGCTTCCGAGCCTCCCCAGCTGTGCAGGCTCGGTGGCACGCCGAATGGAGTTGCAGCCAATTCCCTGTCCAGATCAGCTTTATAGGTGTGGACTGCCGCTTCGACTTGCTTCTTGAACTCCTCGTCCATGTAGGGCAGTGCGAGCACGGCCATCCAGCCATTCATTCCGAAGCGCTTCTGCATCGCGGGAAACATCTCCACCAGGTGCGTCTTGTACTTTTCACCGCCGTTGGTGGCAATCAGCAACTGTACCGTAGCCTTCCACTCCTCGCTGCGGGCAACCTCATCCGCCCAACTCGTGGGAAAGCCCCAGTCTTCTGGATACTGAGTAACTGTTCGATGTGTGAGTTCCTCCTGCCAAAGTTTGATGGCGGTGTCCAGGCATTCCTTCGCCAATGCATCGTCCCAGCCCTTAAGCGCCCCGGACGCCGCAGCCAGCGCGGACGCAGCTCCCCATTGCAATCGTGCCTCCTTCGTGGTGAATGCCCAGCGATCATCGGGAGCGCCGGAGTAGTCGCCTTTCACCTCGTGCAGGCCGAGCTTCGCATCATAGATACGCCCGTCGGTCTTGGAGGCGCCATCGCCCAGATGAGTGTACTCACGCAGCGTGGGCTCCATGATTTCCCCAAATGGATGGCCGACGGAATTGATCTGTGCAAGCACGCCCAACACCCCGTGCTTCACCTGCTGAACCGTATCGGGAACCCCATCAGGCCTGTGCATCTCGACAGTACGCGCCGCCTCGTCCACCGCCAGCTCATCCCACTTCAAGTCGAACTCGCTGTAAGCCAGCGAAAGATTCTCGATCACCGCGTATTGGCTTTCCGCACGAATGTCGTAATCGCCCGCGTCATACCACCCTCCCACGTTCAGCCCTGCGATATGCTCACCGGGCTTGAAATGTGAATCGGTATTTGCTCCCATCCACGCTCCGTCGAAATGGCGCGTGTTTGGGGGCGCCTGGCGCGCGTCGTCGAGATGCGAAACACCGTGCCACAAGCGATAACCCTCGCGCACGGAGACATGATCCATTTCCACCGCGAGATATCCGTCGAGCGAGGACTGCCAGGCCTTGCTGTACACATCTTCCGCAATGGGAAACAGCGCGGTGCGAGCGCCGGCGTATTCAATCGCGTAAAGGCCCTGATCCTTGACCGGAGAAAAGTCAAACTTCGCATAGGTGTATCGCAACCATGGCGTCGACGCGGAAATCGGTCCCTCAAAAATTTGCTTGTACGTCCCATCTTCGGACAGGCGCACTACCTTCGCCGTCTTGGGCGCATCGAACTTCGGATCAAGCTCGATGATCGCGATCTTGGAAGCCCTTGGCCCGTAGCCAACCTGGCTATGCGCAACCATTGGCGGCCGCGTCCAGTTGGGAATCACGTTCGGGCGAATGTGCCAGACGATTGCACCTTCGGTCTTCCCTGAAGGAATCAGCGTGCGCAGTACAAACCAGCCATTCTGCGCGCGGTTGCGTCCGTCAAAAAGCGAGAGCGGTGCCGTCTCCGACGTGATGCTGACTGAGTGCAGCCGATCCTCCGGTGCAAACAGAATGCTATTCCCACTCACGATCGGTAGCGGCTGCGTGTAGCCCTTCTCTGCGTCCCATTGCTCTTGGTACGGCAGCTTCTTTGGATCGTCTGCCGACAGCGGGACCTTGTGCATCTGCTCCTGCGGGCTGCGAGGAAAAATGCCAAAGATGCGGTCGTCGACAGCATAGGTTTTGTCCATGTAAATTGACGGCAGAAATTCCAGGTTGAATCCGGCGCGTCCGGCCAGCTTCTCCGGCAACGGCTTGGCGAGATTCACGCTTACACGTATCCCGCCAGGTTCTGCGGCCACTTCCAGGCGATAGTCTACCTGGTAGCTGGCGAACGACAGATCGGCGCTCAAGCGGCCGTGCTCCTTATCAGCGTGCCGCCCCTTCAGCGTGGCCACCAGATCCCACTGCTCCGGCGTAGGCATCAGCCGCACGTCGCCGTTGGTCGCGATTCGTTCGCCATGAAGAATCATCTGCATGGCTGTGTTCTTCTCGTCGACGAACACAGGGTGGAACGCGTTGTCGTAAAGCATCACGTCGAAACCCTGCGTGCTCAGGTAGTCGTTGCCGGCAACTTGCATTGTGAAATCGCCGCTGAACGCGGGCAAACAGAAAGCCGAAAGGATAACGAGGATGAAAGTGCGCAGAAACCCTGCAAAAAATCGATTAAGCATGAACGGTCGAACCTCTTCGGCCACTCAGCATATCGGAATTGCCAAGCCAATGCAAAACGGCAGAGTTGGCACTTGGTGCCTCGCAGTTGAAGGAGCTTCAAACCGGCAGAGGAGTGCCGATGATCCCTCCGTGCAGCCGCCTTTATTTCGCCAATCAATTTTCCAGTCGTAGAATGATCGGTTCACGACAGACGCTAATCTCTGTCGCGCAAACGGCGCCGTACTGCACATCTTTCTGTTGTTGCCGGCGGAGTAGACCGACCAGCACGATAGAGGAATTTTGTTCGAGCAAGGATCATTAATGGAAAGTGAAAGCACGTCGGAGTCGCGCAAAATAGATAGGCGAGCTTCGATCAACTGATGGCTTCGCTCGGCATCTGTGCCGCGATCGAGCCACGCTCACTATCCGCGGTAACCGGACAGACTGGCGTCGGAAATGAAGTGCGGAAAGCAATGCCCGCTATTAGCTTTGACAAACTCTGTTATCGAGTCGAAGGGCAGCCTTTCTATCTATATTCAGGCGAGTTTCATTACTTCCGCGTCCCTAAGAAAGACTGGCGGCGAAGGATGGATCTCTTTCGCGAAGCAGGCGGAAACTGCATCGCGACCTACGTGCCGTGGATGCTGCACGAGCCGAAGGAGGGGCAATTCAATTTTGGAAGTGCAGATGGATTGACAGACTTCGAGACGTTTCAGGAGACGGCGCGCCAAGCTGGCTTGTATGTGCTCGCGCGTCCCGGCCCCTATCAAGGCTCCGAGCTCAAATACGGCGGTTTGCCTGCTTGGCTCTTTGAAAAGTATCCGGAAATCCTGGCGCGCGATATCGATAACAAGCCGATTCATGCTGACTCGATGTCGTATCTGCATCCGATTTTTTTGCAGAAGACCCAGGCCTGGTTCAACGTAGTTTGCCCCATCGTGGCCCGGCATACCGTGTCGAAGGGCGGCTCCATCGCCCTCGTGCAAATCGATAACGAGATGATGGGTGTGCACCTCTGGAACGGTAGTGTCGACTACAGCGTCGACGCAATGGGGATCGGCAGAAAGGACGGAAGATATCCTCGATACCTGCAGAAGAAGTATGTCGAGATCGGCGCGCTGAATGCAGCTTACGGTACCCACTTCTCGTCTTTCGAAGCGGTCAGGCCCATCGCGGCGTCTTCAAAAGCGACACCTCCCCAGATCCTTCGCGCAAAAGATTATTTTGAGTTTTACCTAAGCTCCATCGGCGAGTACGCATTGATCGTTGCAACCATGATGCGCAGCCACGGCATCGACGTTCCGCTGGTTCATAACGCGGGCGGCGTTGACATGGACATGCTTTACGAGGACGTGGTGCATGCGCTTGAACCCGGCTTCCTGCTCGGGTCGGACCACTACTACAACCTGGATCAGAGCTGGGCGCAGAACAACCCGACGCCGCAATACGCGCTGAACATCTTTTGTTCGCTTGAGAGCCTGCGCCTCATGGGCTTTCCGCCCACAGTCCTGGAAATGCCCGGTGGTAGCGCGTCCGATTGGCCACCAATCACGCCCGAAGATACGAAGGCGTGCTACTGGACGAATCTTGCACTGGGGATGAAGGGCACCAATTTCTATATCTTTACCGGTGGTCCAAATCCACCGCATGCGGGCACGACTACCGACATCTACGACTACGGTGCGGCCATCAGCGCCACCGGTGAGACGCGCCCTCTGTATCCCGTGCAGAAAGAGCTGGGAGATTTTCTGCTGGCGCACCCCTGGTTGAGCGAAGCGGAACGGCAATACGATTTTCGTGTCGTGGTCAGCCTGCATAACTCCATCGGCGACCACTATTGGAAATCGCATGGCGACTTGCTGCTGAGCGATTTCGAAGCATGGGACCTGGCGAAGCGCGGTGTGCTGAATTCTAGTTTCTGCGCCAGTCTTTCTCCTGTGTTGTGCGATCTGCGCGCGAGCGACTGGAGCAATGACAAAACGACGCCAGTGGCCATAGTTTCATCGGCCTGCATGTCAGCCGCGCAACAGCAAGGGGTTATAGAGTTTTTGCGCGGGGGAGGGAAGGCGATCATTCTTCCCGTGCTTCCTACGCATGATGAAAATTTCAAACCATGCACTCTGCTCAGCGATTTTCTCGGAGGCGCGAAGCTGCGCCCCAATTCCAGTGCCTTCCCCCGGATCACCGTCAACGGCATCGTCAATGTTGAGTGCAACGTCGGGAGTTTCGTAACGGAGACCCTGCCGCCAAAGGCACAGGTGATTGGAAAAGATAAGAGCACCGGCGAGACCGTTGCGTGGTGCCTCAAGACCGAAGGCGGCGGCGAAGTAATCTTCCTGGGATTCCGCTGGTACCACGCCATGCACGAGCACGAATACCTGGTGACGAGCCTGCTGCACGAACTGGGCCTGCAGCAGAAAGTGCTCTGCAGCAATCCAAATGTGTGGACCTCGCTGCGCAGCAACGGTGAGAAGTCCATGCTCTTTATCTTGAACCTGTCGTCGTCGCCGATGGAAGCGCAGATTACTTACTCATCGGCCGCCGGACACCCCAGCGTCACTGCCGGCCACAAGTTGCCTCCCATGACCGTGCAATGGGTCGAAGCGTATCAGCGTGTGAAGGATAACCCTCCGCGACCGCAAATATAGCGCTGCCCTGCCCGAACGTGGCTCGGAAGAAGCGGCAAAAGTTGCGATCGCCATCCGGCATCGGCGTGCTCCTCCGGGAAGAGCGCCAGGAATGCAGAATCAATTTCCAGTTACGGTCAAGGCAATCGTCGTGGTCCTCATAGCTGTCCCGCGGGAACAAACGGGAACGCTGTCGATTCAATGTTTTGTTTGATTTACAGGGAAGGACCAAGAATAGACTCGGAGATTAGGTCGACTTCTATCCCCTAAGCTATTTATTCTGAGTGATGGCCAGAGACGCTATCGAAATTGATGCATAAGTGTTTGATATTACTGATTTATGTGGGGAATACTTCCGATAGTTGCCCGTCATTAGCACCGCCACCATTTGAGTGCGATTGCCCGACTGCTCCGATCGCCTTCTGCAGTTATTCGTCCTGAATTTCCACCCCATAGACCTATCTACTGGCGTCGCGCTCTCTCCTTCAATTATTGAAAGTCTAGATTCCGCTGCGAACAGGCGCAGTACTGCCCGCGCGGAAATGATCGCCCGGAGCCCGGTTGCGTTGTGCTCTCTCTTCGTCTCTCACAAGAAAATATGGGATCTCAAATTTCTGTTGTCACGGCCGAAGAAAATGTTAATCTCTGCCGCGACGAAAGACAGACACCACCATAGCGGAACCTTAGGCACTAAGTTCCCGCGCCTTTGATGCCGCCTGGTTCTCGAGATTGGCCGACTGGCTGCTCTGCGGCTATTGCACGACTGGGAGGAAAACAGTGAGTCAGACGTTTACGAAGCTATTCTCTCAATCACTGCCTCAACCATCTAGCGTGAGGACAATTCGACGCGGATTCTTTGGGTCACCCTGCTAGCTATGGCCGACAAGAACGGGCGCATCTTTGGCTCGGTCCTACAGCAACTCACAGGACTTCGAGGGGCAGCGCATCAGCAAGATTGACGGCGGCTTCCAACTCATTAACTACCGGAAATACCGGGAGATGCGCGACGCGGATGACCAGGGGAAAAGGCTGCGGAAAGAAAACGGAGACAAACGTGAACGAGAACAAGGTCACGCTGAATGTCACGGAATGTCACGCAAAGTCACGACAAAGCAGATGCAGTGTCAGTACGGGTCTTTGCCCGCATCTGGTCGCCCTTTGCCAGCCGGGTGTGCCTATCAGACTTCAGTGATGGTCTTAGGAATTGAAGTCGTGGTGATGGTCCGCTCGAGTTTCATGCCTGGCCTCAGATCGTGAATGCCGAGCCGCTTACCATTACCTCAACTACTCTTTGCCAGAAATCCCTGATGAGGTCGAGACTTCGTTATCACGACAGTGCGAAGGATTCCATCTCTGCAAATAATTACCTTGGGGTGCAACGAGCCAAGATGCGATCTTTGTGCTGGGCAATGCCACGGCTGGCCACGTCTACTTTTCGCCGCGACAACTTGAGGATTCAGCCTTCGAGATTCAGAATCCCTGTGGCTGCCATCGAGATCGCACCATGTTATTATTCAACTCCATCAGGACGCCTCCGCATGTCATTTTTGGAGCAGGCATGTTTCCACTTCGCGCACCATTCATGATGTTGGTCATGTTGATTGCGGGGGAGATCGCGCCCGCACAGAAGGCGCCTGCTTCGCCCAATCGCCCTTGGGACGTCGCTCCAAACCCGCAGCAGAGTATGGTGGTTCGCCCAACTCCCGCCTTTACCCCTGATCCTGCCAAAACTTATACCTTGCCTGAGTTGGTTGATATCGCCGAGCACAATAATCCTGAGACTTTCGTGGCGTGGGAGAACGCAAAAGCACGCGCAGCCGACCTGGGAATAGCCAAGGCGAGTCTGTATCCCACCCTCGCGGCGGCGGCGCTTGCTGAGAATGATCGCGTCAATCTCTTCTTCGCTCCCAGTTACTTTCAACAGACCCTGTGGTCCTTCTCTCCGACATTTATTCTGGACTACACAATCTTTGATTTCGGCAGAAGGTCCGACGCTGTCTCGATAAGTAGAGACAACTTGCGCGCGGCCAACTTTCAATTCAATGATGCTCACCGCAGAATCATCTTTCTGGTGATGCAGTCCTACTACCACCTCCTTAACTCGAAAGGTCAGCAGGATGCCGCAGACGCAAACCTAAGGAATGCGCAGACGGTACAGGACGCAGCCGAGGCCCGTCTCGCTCAGGGGCTGGCAACTCTGCCGGATGTGCTCGAAGCGCGAAGTGCGACGGCGCAGGCTGACTATGACCTGCAGGCTACGATTGGCGCCGCGGAGATTGCCCATGGCGACCTGGCAACCGCTCTCGGCATCTCTCCCACCAATCAGTTTCAGGTCGAGGCTATTCAGGACCTCACTATTCCGCAGGACCTCACAGGTTCGGTTGAAGAATCGATTGATCGCGCTCTTGCTCAGCGCCCTGATCTTATGCAGCGTGTGGCCGAACTCCGCGCCGCCGCATCCGAAGTGAAAGCCGCAAAGTCAAACTACTTCCCCACCCTCAGCATCGATGGAGATGCTGCCCTGCCAAGAACCTCAGGAGAGCAGAACAACGTGCCTGGCACGTTCTACTCCACGCAAGGAACCTGGAATGCAAGGCTAAGTCTTACGTGGACCATTTTTGACGGACTGGCCCGAGAAAATCGCCTGAGGCGTGCAAGGGCCGATCAGAATCAGGCTAAGGCAGAGGTGGATGCGATTCGCGACCAGGTGGAAAATGAGGTGTGGACCGCATACTCCAATGCGAGGACCGCGATCCGACAGCAAAAAGCAGCAGCTGCACTTCTCACCGCATCGACTGAATCCTACAACGCGGCGCTGGAGTCGTACCAGTACGGAGTGCGAAGCCAGATTGACGTTGTCGCCGCGCAGCGCACGCTGGCTGTAGCCCGCACGGCAGACGTGAGTGCGCGAACGCAGTTGTTGATCGGCATGGCCTCGTTGGCCTATCAAACAGGCGATCTACTCCACGCGAAGGTGCCCTAGAGTGAGCAAAGAATCCGGCTCCATGAATGGAATGATAAGGACTCCCGCAATCTCTGCCGGCTCTGCCGCCGCGATGTTGCTTGCGGGATGCTCGCGAGCTCCCTCATTCAACATCCTCGGCTCCTTTTTCCCTGCATGGATATTCTGCTGGCTCTTTGGCATCCTGCTCACAGTAGCGGTACGGCTGCTGTTTGTAAGATTCAAATTTGAGCAGGAGCTCTCGCCCCTCATCGTCGTCTATCCGTGCTTGGTTGCCTTCTTCACATTCTCGTTCTGGCTGCTGTTCTTCAGTTGATTGCGACAGGAGATACGATGCTTGAAGACGAACAGACTCCGCAGCGACGACGCCTTGGCAGGATTGTGAGCATCGCCATCATTGCCGGCGCCGTCATCACCGGCGCAGCCGTCGTCCATCAGACCAATGAATACCCTCGTACCGATGATGCGGAAGTCTTTGCTAACTTCATTGGTATAGCGCCGCAGGTCGACGGTCCCATCACGCGCCTCGAGATTCAGGACAACGCCTTTATCAAGCAGGGTGGTCTGCTCTTTCAGATCGATCCGCGTCCCTACGAATATGCGCTGCAAAAGGCGCGATCCGATTCGAGTACCCTGGAAGGTCAAATCTCCGACCAGCGCAGGATCATCTCCTCCCAGGTCAGCGCCGTGGGAGCGGCGCAGGCTAATACCGTAGGAGCATCCGCCAATGTCGACCGGGCAGCATCTGCCGTAAACGAAGCGAAGGCAAATGTCGCAACCGCAAAGGCCGCGCTTGATAGCGCCAACGCGGAGCTGCAGTATCAGACCAACAACCTCCACCGCATTGAGCCATTGCTGGCGAAGCAGTTTGTCACTGTGGACCAGGTCGATCAGGCAAGAACTGCCGTTACCGCGCGGCAGCAGGCCGTCCACCAGGCTCAATCTCAACTGCTGCTGGCGGAGGCCCAGGTACAATCAGCCAACGCTTTCTATGAGCAGGCGAAAGCCGCGAGACTGCAGAGCAACGCGCAACTCGGCCAGTCCGAGCATAGCGTCCTTACGATCGAGCCGCTCACTGCGCAGCGTGAAGGCAAAACCGCCGCGATCCGCAATGCGGAGTACAACCTGAACAATTGCTCTGTCTATGCGCCCTTTGATGCGCGAGTTACCAATCTCACGATCTCCCAGGGAGCTTACGCGCACGCCGGCCAGCAGGTCTTTACTCTCATTGACACCCGCACCTGGTGGGCCGTCGCAAATTTCCGCGAAACCCAGCTCAGGCGTATCCAGCCCGGCATGCATGCCGACGTATATACTCTCTCGCGGCCCAACGTTCGCTACGATGGAATTGTGGATAGCGTGGGCTTCGGCGTTTTACCTGACACCACTCTGGTGGGTTCCTTTTCCTCCAGCTTGCCCGATGTCCAGCGCTCTCTCAACTGGGTACATCTCGCCACCCGCTATCCCGTGCGCGTACGCATCAATGCCCCTGAGTCCGAGCCCTTCCGCATCAGCGAATCTGCTGTCGTAGTGATCCGCGGTAACTCTTCCGGGCGGACGAAGTAAGCATGGCATCTCGCGGTGCAGCGCTTCCACTAACCTCGTCGGCCGGCGCGATAGACCAGGCCGGCAAATGGTTTTGGAACTTCCTGAAAAATGAGCTTTCGCCTTTTCCCGGGCGAGCATGGACGGTTGGCCGTATGACCATCGCTGCCACCATCGTCATGCTCCTGGTCATGACCTTCCGCCTCCCCAGCGGATTCCTCGGCGCGATCTTCACGCTCTTTCTTAGCCGCGAGAATCCCACGGCGACGTTGCGCGCAGGAGTCCGCGTTGTTGCGGCCTTCGCGGTCGCCACCGCCTATACGATTGTTGGCATAACTCTGCTGCTCGGCGATCCCTTGACTCATTTTCTCTGGATCATCACAACTTTGTTTATTGCGTTTTACCTCATTCGAATCATTCCCGATTACGGTACAGCAGTGGGCTTTGGCTTTATGACCGCCGGTGCAATTCCATTGTGGGACGAAACCAGGCTCAGCGTGAATGCTCGCGTTGAGAACACGCTGTGGCTCGCCTTTGCCGTCCTTGTCGGTGCTGCAGTCACCATTGCTGTCGAGTATGCTTTCCGCAGAGTGCACCCCACAACGGATCTCGCTCAAGGGCATCGAGACCCGGCTCAGCATAGTAGAAAAAGTTTTGAGGAATATCTCCTCGGGCAGCCCAGCCGACCACCAACTGGAAAAGGATGTCGCCCTCTATTCCGGCTTCGGAACCTCAAGGCTACGGAGATTACTCTATCGATCCGGATACGGATATCACTTCATCGCCCAGATGAATGCCACCGTCGCGCTCCTGGGCCGCCTCGTGGATTTAGCTGCGAGCCTGCTCCTCATTCATCCTGATCAATTGCTCGCCGTCAGCAGTGCAGACCGCGACCGCTGCAGCCGGCTCGCTGATGCGATCGCATCTCTTCGCGCCGACTTGCTGCGACGACGGCTGCCCGGCAAGATTGATCTCCCTCCCCGGCAGGAGCCCACCAGTCTTCCATTCCTTTTGTCGATGGAGCGAACCGTCGCGCTCATCCCGGACGCATTTGCCGGCTCCACATCCGTTCAGGAATTCATACCGGAGCCCATGAATGAAGAAATCCGTGAGCGGCTCCTTGTCCCCGACGCATTCTCGAATCCCGCTCATATCCTGTTCGCGATACGAGGAATGCTCGCCGCCGCTGCATGCTACGTCCTCTATACATCCATCGCGTGGCCAGGCTTGAGTACTTCCATTGCAACCTGCATCATCACCGCCCTATCCACCCTTGGCGCGTCGCGGCAAAAGCAATTTCTTCGACTCGCCGGAACCATCCTCGGTGGCGTGATATTCGGCATGGGGGCGCAGATCTTCATACTCCCCTATCTCGATTCCATTGCCGGATTCACCATGCTCTTCGTCGTCGTTACCCTGATAGCCTCGTGGATCGCAACCTCCACTCCCAGGCTCTCCTACCTTGGAGTGCAACTAGCCTTGGCCTTCTTCCTCATCAACCTGCAGGAATTTACAATACAAACCTCGCTCGCCATCGCCCGCGATCGCGTCTTCGGCGTATTCCTCGGACTCAGTTTCATGTGGCTGCTCTTCGACCGGCTCTGGGTCAGAAATGCTCTCGATGAAACGCAAACAGTCTTTGCCCGAATCCTCGAAATGTTTGCGGAGTTGAGCGAGCAATTGTTGAAGGATGACCGCAATGAAGCCGTCAGACAAATTCGAAAGCTGCGCGATGGTATCAACGCCGGCTTCCAGGCCGTGAATGCCCAGGCCGATGCCCTTCTCTTCGAATTTGGCCCTTCGCGCCCGCGAAAGATGAAAATCCGTGAAGATCTCAGGCGCTGGTTGCCATCCCTCCGCACACTGCTGCTCGTGCAAATTACAACATCGCAATACCGCCTTCAGAAGCCGCTCAGGGATCTACCCGCGTCGATTGCAAATGCTCATATCGCATTTGAAACAGACGTCGCGTGCGTCATGCGTGCTATGGCGAACGACGTAGAAGGGAAGCCGTCGCCGTCGCCCGCCAATATACGGGCATCTGCCGCAAAGCTTCAGCAGGATATCCGCACGTCGCATGGCGAACTCGGCATACAACTTTCTCCTGAAGTCTCAGACATGTTCCGTCTGTCTGATACTCTTGCGTCCATTCTTGCGCCGCTATATGAGGAGATCCATTCCACTTTTACAAATCCTGAAGTTGGACTTGATTACGGACAAGGCAATCGAGCGGCCCCGGGACAAGTACCGCAGAACCCATGATGCCGGCCATGAATGTGGACAATTGAAATAGATAGAACCTTCCAGGGACAGATCGAGGATCGGCTTTCTGAGCATTTACGACACCAGGGAAGGCGTTCGCCTGGCGATGAACAGAGACAAGATCGGTTATTGATTCGCAAACTCGATGATTATGGTTCTGCTAAGCCGGATGGAGTGGCCAGGCACCCGCTACGAAGCGGAACACGAGTCGAAACTTTGAATCAGCGATGGGCCCTTGCCTTAGGAAAACTCTTCTCTTAAGAGATTCACTCTTCAGAGTGTCGAACGACGGAATACTTGCATCTGCCAAAAGCTTGAATCAAGCCTAAGCTCGCCGAGCCCGAAGAGCCACGAAATCCGAGTATTACATTGGACTGGATGTTAGGACGATCAGCTTTTTCGTGAAGGGCTCGAGTGCTTGCCCAGCTTGTAGCCGAAGTCACTGCGTGACAAGCCCAGCCGTCTTGCAGCTTCTGCCTGTACACCTCCTGACAGCGCGATAGCGCGCTCCATCAGACTTCTTTCCAACTGCACGAAAGTTTCACGGATATCGATCTGCTCTGGAAACTGGGCAGTGAGTTGC
Organism: uncultured Acidobacteriaceae bacterium; assembly: GCA_963849505.1. Lineage (GTDB taxonomy): Bacteria > Acidobacteriota > Terriglobia > Terriglobales > Acidobacteriaceae > JANXZS01. The sequence continues at coordinate 1,272,190 of CAWKHY010000009.1, forward strand.
TCAATGGAGAATTCCTTTGAGGACGGCAAGGAACCAGGCACTGGGAGTGGGAAATCCTCTGGCTCCATCTCCGATTGTTGCCCGAGAATGAGAGCACGTTCCAGGAGGTTACCCAGTTCCCGAATATTGCCAGGGAAGCTATAGCTCTCCAGTTTCTTGAGGGCACCTTGACTGAGCGCTTTGCCTGCAACTTTCATTTCCCGCGCAATTCTTGCCGACAGCATCCTGCATAGTACCTCAATGTCTTCCTTGCGCTCGCGCAGAGGAGGTAGCTGGATTGGTACGACTGCGAGTCGATAAAACAGGTCTTCACGAAAGCGACCTTCGTGCACTCGCTCCTGCAGGTCGCGATGGGTTGCCGCGAGCACCCGCACGTCGACTTTTCGCGTGACCGTTGATCCTACCCTCTGAATCTCCCCGCTTGACAGGACTCTCAAAAGCTTTGCCTGTGCACCCGATGACATCTCAGCTACTTCATCGAGGAATAAAGTGCCTTCGTGAGCTGCTTCAAACAAGCCAGCTCTTGACTTGTCTGCTCCTGTAAATGCACCCCGTTCGTGGCCGAAAAGCTCACTCTCTAAAAGGGTTTCAGTCACCGCGGCGCAGTTGATCGCGATGAACGGTCGATGCGCTCTTGGGCTATTGCGATGGATTGCCCGGGCGACCAGTTCCTTGCCTGTACCGGTCTCGCCGCTGATCAGGACGGTCGAATTGGTTCCAGCTACCCGGCCAATGAGTTCACGGACGCGTTGGATACTTGGACAGTCGCCGAGGATCTCTTCGGCACCTTCGAGCTTCTTAACGGTTGTTCTCAGCACAGCATTTTCGCGTAGCAGGCCGGTCCTCTCGCAGGCCCGGCGAATCGTTGCCCTCATGATGTCTATATCGAAAGGTTTGGTCAGAAAATCAAAAGCACCCGCACGCATGCTCGCAACAGCCAGTTCCAGAGTTCCCACCGCTGTGAGAAAGACTACCGACGTTGTAGGATCACTTTCCTGGACTGCGCGAAGAACATCAAGGCCCGTGCCTCCAGGCATCTTTTGGTCCGTAATCACGACATCGAAGTCTTCTTTTGAAAGGACGCCAACTGCCTCTGATGAGTTCGCGGCTTCAACACAGATGTGAGAATCCATACGGAGGTTGGCCTTGATGATCCGCCTCATGTTAGGTTCGTCATCGACAATCAGTACTTTTCCCATCTGCTGTTACCTTTCAGAGATTACTCGGCCGTTGTTCGACTCAGGCTCATGGTAAATGTCACATGTCCATCTCTATTGCTGCTTAACCATAGATCTCCGCCGTGTGCTCGTGCCGCGCCCCTAGCAATTGCAAGACCCAGGCCGGTTCCGGATGACTTGGTTGTGAAAAAGGGTTCGAAGATTCTAGTTAGATCGCCTTCCGGAATGGGTGGCCCGGAGTTTTGAACATCCACGCAAAGCATGTCACCCTCGAACGCGGCACTCAGATTGACGGCTCCGCCTTCGTCTGTTGCATCGATTGCATTCAAGACAAGATTCAGGAGGGCCCCTTCCACTTGAGAAACGTCTATTTCGATGGGGAGGTCTTCTACCACTTCAGATGAGATGGCAATGGTCCGCTTTGCGGTGTGTGCCTTGGTGACGCTCGAAACGTAAGAGAGCAAGTCTTTCATTAGAACTGGCGATCTATTTGGCTGCGAAGGACGCGCGTAAGTGAGAAAGTCCTCTGTAAGATGCTGGAGTCGTGCTGACTCGTGCGTGGCTATTGCAAACATTTCTTCTCTGACCTCGGGCTCACTCTCCGGGTGCGAAGCAGTTGAGAGTGAGCTCGAGATCATGGCGACCGGATTGCGAATCTCGTGTGCGATACCACTGGCCAGACGCCCGATCGCCGCCAACTTCTCCTCACTGATCAATCGTTCGCGAGTAGCCTGGAGTTCTGTCAGGGTTGTGGAGAGCCGCATCTGATTATTTTTGAGGCGGTCGACGAGAAACCACACCAACAATCCCATCTGAACGTAAATGACCGACAGCATCCCTCCCTCAAGGTATTGCGAGATCCGAACAGGTGGGTGCAGTACAAAAAAATGCCATAGCCAGAGGAAAATCATTCCGTCTGCAGCCACGATTGTTACTACCGTCGGGATCAATCCGAAGATATACGCGCATTGAAGAATTGGAATTGCGAGAAAGACGAAGTAGGGGCTTTCATCCCGATTCGTTATGTAGGTCAAGAGCGCAGTAAGAATGAAGGTACATGTAATTGAGAAGATGCTCTCTACCTTGATTGCCTTCTCAGTCAGATTTGATCTTCGAAGCCACAGCAACTCAGTGATAGCCAATACGAGTGCAAGCAGAAGTAGCAGAATCACAGTCAGCGAGGGTTGGCCTAAAACTGATGCGAATAAAGTATGCAGGGAGAGCAGCATTCCAACGACGAGAAGGGTAATGACGCAGAAGATCGACTTCTGCCGGCACAACTCCTGCATCGGAGTCTCGTCTCTCGACCGTGCTGTCTTCAGAACCATGTTGTCGTCCTCCGGCATTGCTTCAGAGCCTCGGAGCCCGGGAATCCGAGTCCGCTCAAGGATACTCGTGCGATATGGATGTTCTTTCGCCGCTGCCTCAGAGCCACGGTCCCTATTCTGATATGAGCCCAATCCATTCCCTTTCGCAGATTGCATGCCTCGTCTCAAGGACTGACATCCGTCCGAATCCTTTGACGATCGCGTCAAAAGATTTGGACGTCAGCGTCGGAGTAAGCAGCCAGATCTCCTATCTATACGAAAACAATGGATATTAGCAAAGCCAAGTTCGGGTGTCCACGTGCACTGTAGGTGGACGGCCCTCCCCTTCGCAGACGAGGCCGGTATTCAAATAACTTTTCACGTCTGTCCGGGAAAGAGGCGGTCTGAAGCTGTGTCCGAGATGAATGAGAGGTGATCATGGCAATTCGTGGAAATGAACGACTAACAACGAGCGATTCCGACATGGGAGCGCTTCTCTGCGTGACCTACTTCCTCGGCGACGGAAAGGTCTTTCTTCAATTCGCCTCCAAGTTGGCAGAGAAGCACGGGACTCACATTGAATTGCTTCACGTCGTCAATCCGGAACAAACACCGTCAACGCCAGACGCACAGATCGGAGTTCAATACTGCCTCGAAGCTTTGGCTCGCAGTATGAAAACTCTTAAAAGGGACGTGCGCGCGCTTCTGCTATTCGGTCGCCCGGAAGATGTGATAGCGAAAAGGGCGAGAGATATCAAGGCTACACTCGTCGCCCTCGCCTTCGACGGATCCACCAGAGACAAGAACAAGTCTCTGGCTCGTAGCCTGGAAGGGAAATGCGGGTGCCCGGTCGTTACGTTTTCGCTCGCCACTGGCAAGCCATCCCAAGTGAACGAAGCGCTTCTAAAGGAGGCGTAGTGCGGGCTCTTTTAAACATCCGCGAAGAACATGCATTGCCCCGTTTCAGACCGATATTTGCCTGAGCTTACCGCTCATGAGCTTAAGCGACATAAAACGCTGAAGGCCACTGCGGAAAGAGCGAGTGAAACTATCGGCAGGTGAGACAGAATCTCGAGGTCACTTATGGATCACAGAGTCATAGCCCGTTGGAGCAACCCAAATCTGATTCTTGTTGCGACGAACCTTCTTGAAGGGCAGACGCTGATTCTGCACGCGATTCACCAGGCGAAACTCAGTCGCGCCGCAGTTCTCCTTGTCCATGTGGTTCGGCCTCCCGATGTAACGGCCGAAGCTGTTGAAGAGGCGCCATCTTTTGTTCCCAGTGCTGCGGTGCAAAGAATCAAGGCCACGCTGGATGAAATAGCAATGGAGTTTCAGCACGCAGGCGTCTTGTGCGAGCCGATCATTCTTAACGGTCATCCTGCAGAACAGATCTGCGAACTTGTAAAGTCCCGAGCTGTGGATAGAGTCATCGTCGCTTCGAGGTATGCTTCGGGAGTCGCTCGATTGGTGGAACATTCGGTGACGGAAGACCTTGTCACGACTCTTCCTGTTCCAGTTTGCATTGTGGGCAGACGGGCTCACCTCCCGCGGAAGAGCCGCACCCCGCTGGAGCGCATCATGCTCGCGACGTCACTCCACTCAAGAAGTCCACTCCTCGCGAGTTTTGCAAACACCCTCGCGACTACAAGCCATTCGCACCTCACACTCCTTCATGTCCTCGAGAATGCGGGCTTGTCTGGGCCCGAGCGGGATCTTGCTCGTGTATCTGCAGTGCGAAGATTGTGTGCCTTGATTTCGCCAGAGAACGGCCATATGCCGCAACTCACTATTTTGATCCGCGAAGGTGATCCAGCCGCGGTCATCCTTGAGGAAGCAAGCTCGCTATCGGAGGACATTCTCATCTTGGGCTCACCCCACCCGTCCGCAGTGTCGCGTTTTTTGACGAACAGTGTTCTGCATCGTGTGGTTGTCGAAGCTCAATGCCCCGTCCTCACTCTTGGCTGCGATTCTTCGATCTCAGTCGAAAATCCTGATGACGCGGCTGTAACCGAATCAACATTCGCCCATCCCTGAGCAAGTTGCGAGACTTAATCCTCGCAAAAAAGAAAGACAGGGCTCACAATGCATTGCGCAAATCCAGAATGCCGCTCGACTTTGTTCGACCAGCCAGGTGGTTCCCTGTGGCTGATGGAACTCGAGGTGAAGTACGACCCGGCGAAAGCCAATGAGGATAACGGTTTTCCGATGCGCACACTACCGGCGAAGTATTTCTGGCTCTGTGTCGACTGCACCGAGATATATGTGCTCTGCCGCTGGACTCTTTCCGGTGTCGTTCTCAGGCCCCGATACCTCGGCGTTCCATGTGACCCGGCAATGCAAAGGCGTACTGACGCATCGAAGCCTCCAATTCGCATCTATCCACCGCTTGATTGTGAACCGGCGGTCGAGGAGGCGGTCAGGTGATCAAGGAACAAGGAACGGAGCAAAGTCCACCAACACTCGACCAGTGGCTCCGAGGTTCCGTCGCTCACACAACCGTCGCGGTCGTCATCTCAGTGGGCATGTTGGCTGCGCTGTGTGCTCTGCTCGTTTTCCATCATAAGCAAGCAGTGAGCACCATCCTGCTGATCGCGATCGCCATCTCTGCCCTTCCGATGGTAATCGAGACCGCACGCGCTGTTTTGAAGCTGAACTTCAGCGTTGATATCCTTGCCTCTCTTTCAATTTTGACTGCCCTGCTTCTCCAGGAATTCTGGGTGGCGGCGATAATTATCCTGATGCTGTCGGGTGGCAAGGCTCTGGAAGAGTTTGCCACGCGTCGCGCGTCCTCTGTTCTGGGCGCGCTTGCCAAGCGTATGCCCAAGATCGCCCATCGCATCGGGCCGAACGGCTCTACAGATGACATTTCCACCGAGTCTATCGAAGTAGGCGACCGCATTCTCCTTTATCCGCATGAACTCTGTCCCGTGGATGGCACGGTGCTGGAGGGATCAGGAGGGATGGACGAATCCTATCTGACAGGTGAGCCCTTCCTGATGGCCAAGGCTCCCGGCACAAATGTTCTATCTGGCGCAATCAATGGTGAGGTAGCACTCACGATCCAGGCGACGCGCCTTGCGAGTGATTCCCGCTACGCCCGGATTGTCGAGGTGCTTCACGCATCGGAACAGAATCGTCCGCAGATACGCCGACTTGGAGATCGAATCGGAGGCTGGTACACGCCGCTGGCCCTGGCAGTTGCGGTGGCAGCGTGGCTCTTCAGCGGAGAATCGGAGCGCTTTCTCGCGGTGCTTGTTATCGCAACCCCGTGTCCGGTGCTGATTGCGATTCCCGTGGCAATTATTGGTGCAATATCGGTTGGTGCGAAGTATGGGATCATTATCAAGGACCCCTCGATTCTGGAAAAATTGGACTCATGCAGGACGCTGATTGTCGACAAGACCGGTACTCTGACTTACGGTAAACCGATCCTCTCTGAAATTGAGTGCCTCGGGCAGTGGACTGAGGATCTGTTGCTGCAACTCGCTGCGAGCCTCGAACGATATTCGAAGCATCCATTGGCGAGCGCTGTCACGACGGCTGCTGAAGGAAAGGCCTTGTCTGTCCTGAAGGCGTCAAATGTCTCCGAGTCTCCGGGCAAAGGCCTGGCAGGCGTAGTGAACGGCTACTCTTTGACGCTTACCGGTCGAGGTAAACTGCCGAACGATTTGGCACGGCAACTATCTCCCGTTGTGCCCGGTCTTGAATGTGTCGTTCTGATCAACGGACAGCTCGCAGGGCTGCTGCATTTTCAGGATCAACCACGACGTGAGAGTAAGCACTTCCTCCGGCATCTCGGATCGAGGCACAAGATTGACAAGGTCGTTCTTCTCTCCGGGGATCGCCCTGCTGAAGTCTCTCTCTTCGCTGCCGGCATGGGAATCGCTGACTCATATGGGGGCAAGAGTCCGGAACAGAAGGTAGAGATTGTTCGTGCGATGACTGCGCAAGCTCCGACCCTCTACCTCGGAGACGGCATCAACGACGCGCCGGCCATGCTGAACGCGACTGCCGGAGTCGCGCTTGGAGTCAACAGCGACATCACTGCCGAAGCTGCCGGCGCTGTGATCCTCCAGTCATCCCTGTCAAGCGTGGATGAACTAATCCATATCGGCAGCCGCATGCGTCGAATTGCGCTTCTAAGCGCTCTCGGCGGAATGACGCTGAGTCTAGCTGGAATGGGTGCTGCAGCAGCGGGATACCTCACACCGATTCAAGGCGCCATTCTGCAGGAAGTGATCGATCTTCTCGCGATCCTGAATTCTCTCAGGATGATTCTGCCGACGGGACCTCTCAGCGATTTTCATTTGCCGTCAGCGGTTGGCGCGAAGGACACATCCCGCGGTGCGTTTTCCACACTGGTAGCGTAGTGCCGAGCAGCCAGCGGTAGACCATCCTAATCGCGAACCCCGAGGACTCGATCATGGCCGATAACTTCAGGACACGTGCGATCTTTGTTATCGCGGTTTGCGCCGCTGTGGCTGGTGCCGTCACCTTGGTGTGGATGACACGCGTCATTCTGCTTCTGCTCTTCGCAGGCGTCATCGGTGCTCTCCTTCTTTCAACTCTGACCGATTGGACGCAGCAGAAGCTAAAGATCCGTCGAGGTCTGGCGCTGGCGGTAGTGGTGGCGCTTCTTGTCATTGGCGTTGTTATGGGGGTCTGGATGCGTGGGCCCGCACTCGCCCAGCAGTTTAGTGATTTGCAGATTGATCTTCCCACCGCAGTGCACAAGATTGTTATGCGTCTGCAGGCGCAGGGATTAGGCCGCTGGCTGCTTTCTCGCTACGGAGATCCGAGGCAGTTTTCCGAAGGGCTAGCCTTCGCACTGCAGAGAATCGGGGGAGTGGTGATCACCACCGTCTCCACAGTTGTAGGCCTCTTTGTGATTGCGGCGGTCAGCTTGTACGTTGCTGCGGAGCCACTTACCTATTTGCGTGGGATCTATCAAATCACTCCCGCGGCGTACCGGCACATGCTGGAGCTTTGCATGGCTGGCGCAACTCAGATGCTGCGATCGTGGCTTATCGCGAAGGGGATTTCCATGATTACCGTCGGCGCTCTCGTTTCGCTCGGCCTCTGGGCCCTCCAGATTCCGTTGGCCGGAACCCTGGGCATGATCGCAGGATCGCTGACCTTCATTCCTAACCTCGGTCCGGTGATCTCCGTCTTACCTGCTTCGCTGCTCGCATTCGCCATTAGTCCAACAAAGGGCATTCTGACACTACTTCTGTTTTGCCTGGTGCACCTGCTCGAGGGCAGTGTCGTAACGCCGTTGCTCGAACGCCAGATTGTAACCCTCCCTCCGGCCCTGACCTTGGCGGTTCAGCTTCTGCTCGCAGTTACCGCTGGTGCTATCGGAGTGGCTCTCGCGGCACCACTGACTGCCGCTGCGTTAGGCATACTTCACGTGCTCTTCCCATCAGAGCCAGGAGCACCTGTCGCAGCCTCGCTCAACCACCAGCCCACAGTACCGTGAACCGGCGGTTGGACTTTCCAGAACTTCCTGGACCAGTTCAATCCTCTGATTGAGATACATCGAGCACGTTTCAGGAGAATTGGGCCAATCGTCCTCGCAACTCCGGCTCGCGCATTCGCGGGGACAACTTGATAGATGGTCTGTTCGCTCAGGGGGAGACTTATGGAGGTAAGGACCTGCGAATATTAAGTGAAACATATTCCTGATGACCGTTCCTCGAACTCTCAGACTTCAGCGCCCCCAACTATCAATTCGCTGCAAACTCTTGGGCTTCACAACGAATGGCTGTATGAACTCGCCGTAACCCATATCGTTGACTCGCGGCTTGCGGACCCACTACGGCACTGAGCTGGGACGGTTGGAAACTCAAGAACTGGTGTTCAGGTCCAACTCAAGCCCTCCGAATCGATCGGGATCACTCCTCCTCCAGCTTTCAACCCGTCAAGATAATCTGCCCACTGCTGCTCCGGTCGGATCACGCTCGCACCGTCTCGTCGCGACAGCATATCGGAAACCCCGGCCACACGTGCCGAGAGCCCGATGTGCGGTATCCAGCGCCACGCTTTTCTATTCGACGCACGACGGTCAGAACCTCTGGAGCTGTAACCTCGATAATTGGCCGCGCGCCGATCCAAAGGAAAATATCACGCTCGAAAAGCCGGATGACCCTATCAAGATGCTCCGCGGCCCAGGTGCGGGAATATTTGGCAAACCACTCACGAGCGACTACCTCGAAACTATTTGTCGCACTATCAGCACGTGCCTACTTCGCGGCCTTGCGGTTTTCGCTCGGGTCGACACCATCCGCCAACAGCTTGCGTGATGCCTCTCGCCGTTCGCGAGCTTCCTTCGGGCTGACGTCAGGATAAACACCAAGCGATAACCGCTTTTCCTTGCCGTTGAACCGATATTTGAGCCGCCACCATTTTCCGCCTTGCGGAGAGAAACTTCCAGATATAGCCCCCTCTCATCGGAGAGTCTGCGGGTTTTGCCTTAAGCAATGGCATTTTGGATCGCGGCGTGAGTGAGCGGCATGGGGGCAGCTCCTAAAGGGAACTCTTCTTGCCCGCAATGTTGCCCCCCGGAGGCGTTGGGATTTCAATGGTCATCACTGGGACTGGTCGGACGGGAAATCATTGAAATCTATAAGAGTTGTGAGTTTGGGATCGCTCTTGGGTAGGTCTTGGATTCAAAAGTGGTGGCAGAGACGGGATCGAACCGCCGACGCCGGCCTTTTCAGGGCCTTCTACCAATAGACCTAAATGGCCTGGAATCAGCTGACGCGGTTGATACGAATGATGTTAGAGCAGCGCCAATTCAGGATCCATTGCGATGACTTGGGATCATTTCCTCCCCAGATTGTTCCCGTATTGTTCCCGCCCAAGAGACCGCTCCAAAGAGTACCAAGGCATTCCTTCGTGCCTGCGGCCCCCATGTCGCCACAGTATTTGATTAGCAACTCTGGCAAGCGCGAGGTCGGCTTTGGAACGCGTGATTCTGACCTTAAACACCTCAAAGCCTGGGGGATGTCCCGGGGGAGCAAACTTCAACACTGAACTCGCGGCTGGCTACCTTCGTTAAAATAAAGTCATAGGAGAGCCTTTGCCGCCCTTAAATTACTTGATAAGAGAATCCCGTAACCGTTGCTCAACTAATCATTGCCGGTTAGAAGATGATTCGCGAGGAATCGGAATTTCCGTACGTGATGGCTAGACGAGTGCATTGGCGATTTGGCATCAATCGCCTCGACGATCACAACCCGCTTGGAACCAGGCAAGAGCAGGACTACGATCCACGGGCGTCCAAACCGAAGTCCCGCTGCACTGCGTCATACCAGGCATCGTCGCTTAAAGCATTCCAGTCCACCCACTGCTCGTCCGTCATCGACGCTTTCCAGCCGACGAACGGCGGTGCATCCAGACCAGGCATGTGACGCAATTGCCAAGTGCCGCTCTGGCCTTGCTCCTACGGACGAGGCCGCCGCTCCGAGTGCGGATTGGTGGTGGACTCGTCGTTCGGAATTTCTCGATGTCCCCAGCGCCAATCCAGCACCCCGGCCGTGGTTTAATCTTCCACTTTCCAGTCGCGTCTGCCGTGTCGGTCGGCTTCCCGAATGAACGCGTGACTCACATAGGTTGGGTCGGTGTACCATCCAATGATTTGCCCTAGCGGACTGATTCCAGTAACGGTAGTGATAACTGCATTCGGCGGAAGAAACGTTCTAATGACGCCGCTCCTGAGCCGATAGAAGCCCTCGGAGCCGAAGCCGCTCGGATGGGAGAGCCATCCGGCTATCGTGTCACTGCGGTCGATGCCGACGGCATTGCCATTGAACGTCTCGAAGTTCCCAAGTCGATCGCGGACAAATCCGTATGTCACTTTGGTGTCCGCATAGTAGCCGACCAGCTTCCCCTCATTGTCGATCACAACTTGAAACACATAAATAGATTCTGGAGGGTCCAAACCAATGAGAGTACCATCGCGCTCGCGCAGGAAAATGTGACTCGTATCCGCTGCGTCGTACCACAGTCCCGCGATTTCTCCCCTGTCGTTGATTGACATTGGCACCGTGCCGTTGACAGCTCCAGGATAGTCAATCGTCGTGAACTTGCCATGATTGTCGCGCACAAAACCCAGGCAAGCGCTGGTAGTGCAGTACATTCCTGTGATCGCCCCACGCAAATTGATCGCGTTTGGTTGGGTGAAAGCCGCGCCGGGCGGATCGAACGTGGTGTAATTGCCATCCCGTTCTCGAAGGAAGCCGTGGGTTGCAGTCGCATCGGCGTAGGATCCCACGACAGAGCCCGCCGAGTTGACGCCGGTCGGCATGGCGCAATGGCTCATGTAATTCACGCATACCGATCCAGGTACATCGAACTTGGTAATCGTGCCGTTTGCGAACCTTAGAAAACCATGGGATGCGCCAATCGTGTCAAGAAAATAACCCACGACCGTTTCCTCGGCATCCACTCCCACGGGAATTGTGCACGTCGGGAGGCCAGCCCCGCACAGGGCATCCGGTACGTTGAACACAATGAACCCGCCGGCCTTCGAATCATTCCTGGGCGCGTTTTGTGGGCTAGCGTCTTGTGCGACCGAACAATTCACCAACTCGGGAACACTCAAAACGCAAACTAACAATACAGACAGAGTTAGCTTCTTCATATGTATTCTCTCCTTCTCGCGAATGTCGCCTAGAACCCAGTTCTCGTGCTGCTAGAGCCCTTGGTGCGCCGCAGCAATGTCGGCCTGGTGATGCAAGGTCGTTCTGAGTCGTCAAGGATCGAGGGCAATGACGATGTGAACGCGAGGGCAATTCGAGGGCCTCAAACGGGAGTTTCGTGATGCTCGAACATGATGTCAGGGCTCATAGACGACGCCGAGAAATAAAACTGCGCGAGTTCTCCTGTCTCTCAGCATTACGGCAAACGGACGATCGAATACCAATGTTTTCGGCTCTGGTGGCCTCATAGCCGCCGCCTCCATCGAAAAGACTGCCGTCGCCGCTGCCGCCACCGTTCCCTCCTCATCTACTTCAAGCCGCGTCTTATGCACTACCTCATTTATGTATGCCAGAGGCGACCCCATCGCGGAGAAATCTGCCCCCGGATACTCAAACGCAACGCCCATTCCCATCCGCCTAAGGGAGTCTTGCAAGCTGTGGCTGAAATCCATCGTGAATCGCGGCATCTCCAAATGTAATTTCGTCTCATAGTTGGAACGGACCATTTCCCTTAGCGACTCCTCCGTCAACACCTGCTCAGGCGCCTTACCTTTATTCGGCAAAACCATGTACAGCGCAACCTCGGTATCGCGATAATTCAGCACCGCAGCTTCGAACCCTTTTCCCTTGCGATATGCGTTCTCAAGGCCGGCAACCCGCATCATCTCCACTTCCTTTTCGCCCCCATTGGCGAGGTAGAAGGGTTGACGCTGGGTCCAACGTTTCTTAAACGGTTTCTGAAACTTTGCCTTGAAGTAGATGGCATTCGTGAGAATCAAGTAGGCCCCACGAACCGCTTCTGGCGTCACGATGGAAGGAATCTTGCCTTGTGTCTTTTCAGAGACCCAAGCATTGATAGTCTCCGCCGCTGAAGGCCTCTGAAAGTCCAGAGTCCGCGCCTCCGCCTCATATATTTCACGGCATACGCGTTCAAAGTCACTGGAAATGGTCGATCGCCCATCCATCCAAATCGCATTCGCAATCGCCAGTTCCGCCTCACCCTCCGCCCGCAACGACTTCAGCAACTTCGCGGCAAGAACATGTATGGACTCGTCGCTCGCGTCGGCAGGCAGCGCAAGTGCTTTCCGGATCGAGATCTTTGTCTCTCCGAGGGCTCCGCTTTCGGCCATAGACAGCGCCAGAAATACGCTGAGGGGAGAGATCAAAACGTTCTCTTCCGGAGCTCGAGCGATTTCTTCTCGCAGCAGTGTCAGCCCAAAGGACTGCACAGAGAAGGCAGTTCCGCCGCTCGCAGAGTCTGAGGGTTCCACTCCCGCGGCGTTCGCGGCCCAGGGGAAGAACGGCTGTGCTTCCAACGGCCCTACCGGCTCCTCTTCCAACGGTTTGTTACTGGCTTCCAGCTTTCGCCAGAAGCCTTTCCAAAGAGACATAGTTCACCTCGATAAATCAGGCTCAGAACAATATCACAGCACTCCCGCTCCTAGGTCGAAATCAAGTCGGCATGCGCGTACCAGGCCGCCGGCCAAAGTTTGAGCACCCGGTTGGAATTGAACTGCGAAATGAAATCTCGCTGGCGCGCATTCATACCGGTGGATGCGCGCCCAGCAAGGGTTGAGGTTTCCAGCGGAAGATCAAGGAATAAAGTTGAGATCTTCCGGCAAAGCTCCAGCGATGGGGACTTCAAACAATGGTCCGGGGCCATCCGGGTCGATTGCAACGACACCTCCCGTTGCGAAGAAGACGGCCATCTGTTCCTGGGCCCCGACAGCAACCTCTGCCACAGGAACGGTCCCGCCAAGATTGGTCAAGAAAGTGTGTGGGTTTTTATCGAATCCAACCCCCAGGGAATATGCAATATCGTTTCGGAAATAGGTCGCTCGATCGCTCAGATCTCCAGCGCGAATGAGCGCAGTCGCGGCAGGATTCGGGATAGCCTCATCTCCCTTGGCAAACTGCACGATCACAGCCTTCGCTTTTTCGCCATCCAGGGGATCTTTGCGAATGTGAGGTGAGAATCCGAGTGCATCTCCGGATTGCCCGATCCACGACACGACATCAAAGTATTCCTGAATCGCATCCGCTCCCGGAACAGTATTCACGAGCGGTGGCTGATTCCGCAGCGGGATATTATCGTCGAACGAAATACCGCCAAGGTTGGCCAAAGAAGGAGCATGGGCTGCAAGAATTTCACCGGCAATCGGCTTGAAGACAAGACTCAACCGGGCAATATCCACAACCGGTCCACCGGGTACGTTTAGAACCCCACTCTTGACGGCGGGGTCTGTGGCCAGGAAAACAGTTCCGTACAGTCCGCCGAGAGATTGTCCTGCATAAGAGACTTGCGAAGCGTCCAAGTCTGCCTTTCCGTCTCCGTCAACGTCAATTCCCGACTGGATAAGACGGTTCAGCTGCATTAGATCGACAACGGTCTGACGAACTCCGTCGCGAAATACTACCGAAAGGTACGGAGGTAGCGCGAAGAGTCCCTCGAAGGCGCCTATCTGTCCGTCGCCGTTCTGGTCGACGCCTCGGCCTCCCGCCGGAAGTGTAACCGACCCGCCGGATGTTTGATTGACGACCAGCGTGCCGAGCGGGCCTCCTCCATGTCCTACAGCCGTAATTGCGATAGTAGCTACTCCGCGGCTGGCCATACTGGAAGCAACTGCGAACGGGCCGCCTTGCTTACTGTCAGTAATACTGTGCCCGAAGATGACCACGGGCCATCCATTTGCGGGCTTTGGGCCTGCGGGCAAGAACAATACAAAGTAAAGCTGATTCTCACCTAGAACCTTTGGCTTGCCAGTCTTGGTAGCAACCGGGGGAAGAACCCCATAAGGAGTTTCATAATTCGGCGATGTGAAACTTCCGAAGGCGACGGTTGCAACACTTCCCGGGAAGATCTGCAGAGCGCTTACAGGAACGGGCATGGGAAGAAAGTCGGGATTCGTGGTGTATTGATAGTTCCATGTAATCCCGCTAATTGAGCTAAGGGGAAAGACAGTGCGTTCTCCACCCGAACCCAGGTTGAAATTTGCCGAGCTTTGTTGGGTCGCTGCGAGTTGAGCGCGGATCTTCTCGAGTGTTGCGGTCACACTCTCGGTAGTAAAAACGCTGGCCGCAACAATCTGGTCGCATCGAATGCCCTCAGGAAGGTCATCTCGGTCAATGGCATCGCGGAGCTCATGACAGTAGTCCTTCTGGTCTGCGTCCTCGCAATGCTCAAAGAAATGGCGGAAAGTTCGGGCGGCCTCAATTGGGGTGCCGCCGCTGTCCAGAATCCCGTCGGTCACAACAATCGCATATCGAGTGTGTTGATCCAGAAAGGCGTCGGATTCCGCGTGCAATGTTAGGCGAACAGGATCCCAGACTACTTGGTTTATTCCTATAACCGAAGGATGACGTTCGTCGATGTCTCCTCTGTGTGGCTTTCCAAGGCGCAGCAAGAAGATAGTTTTGCTGCTTACGGTGTTAGGGTCGATAGCCCCATCAAACGGGATAGATAGGCGCGGTTGCGGATTAAAGCCGTCCAGGGTGTTGAGGATGCTAATATCCGCACATTCCGAAGGCTCGGTTACGCAATTTGGCTTTGGCAAATTGACGCGCAATCCCGTCAACTGGCTGTTATCTTCAACGGTGAAACGATCAGTCGGAAAGGGACTGCCGTCTTTGGAATCTAGATCGAATCTAGGATGAACTGGCTTCGCGAGAGCGAAGGTTGCGAGGAGAAGAAGCAAAACTTCCACTAGGCTAAGGCGCGTGAGTACTTTCATCGATATCCTCCCGGATAAAATGCCCAGTCCAACTCATAGAAAGCCATTCTTAAATCTCAAGAGCCCCGAAAGATCGAGATCTGCGATTCCTTCGTGCACATCACATTCGCTCACAGCGGAAGTTGAAACAATCGTCTGGATGTCATCTGGCAGTGATTTTTGAGTGACTAAGTCAGTGAGCGACGGTACAATCGCTTCCGCGGTTTGAACTTTTCCGCCTATGACGGACGCAAGTTTGCCCAGCTCAATCCGCTTCGGTCCCTTTGTGCTTGACCTCGCGTCCGGGGACTTATCGTGCGACGGTCGAAGCACGCGCCTTCCTGAGCAGCAGTTCCAGATTCTTCAAATGCTTCTTTTCCGCGAAGGCGGGGTAATCTCTCGGAAGGAGATCCAAAAAAAGCTCTGGCCTAACGACACGATCGTTGAATTTGATCGCAGCATTAACGCCGCAATTATGAAACTCCGATCTGCGCTGGGTGACACCGCGGACGAACCTCGATTTATTGAAACCGTGGCAAGGCGTGGATATCGCCTGTTGGTTGCGGTTCAAGTAGTTGAAAAAAAGCAGGTTGAAGGTCTGCCGCCACCGCCGAAAAACAGAGTTCTCATCGGCCAGAAAGTTTTACATTACCGCGTGCTTGGGGTCATAGGCGGGGGCGGCATGGGACTCGTGTATGAGGCCGAGGATGTGAAGCTCACTCGCCCCGTCGCACTCAAATTCCTTCCTGAAGAGGTGGCCAAAGACCCTGTCACCCTTAAAGCGATTTGAGCGAGAGGCCCGCACCGCCTCCTCTCTGAACCACCCCAACATCTGCACGATCTATCAGGTGGAGGAGCACGATAGTCATCCCTTTATCGTCATGGAGCTGTTGGAGGGGAAGAATCTGCGGGATCTTATTGCTGAATTCTCCTCCCCACCGCAGGGAAATCAACTCAGCCTCCATCGGCTACTCGACATCGCCATCCAGATTGCTGAAGGTCTCGACGCCGCTCACCAGAAGGGAATCATCCATCGTGATATCAAACCTGCCAATATTTTTGTTACGCCGCGCGACAAGGTAAAGATCCTGGACTTCGGCCTTGCCAAGGTGGCTGAACCTCGGATAAAAACCGAGCCTAATCCAGCGGAAGTGGTCAATGACCGTAATTCGCAAATAGCTACCGTTCCGGGTAATGAGAGGATCTCCAATCCGGGAAGCGCCCCGGAACAGTTGCTTATATGTCGCCGGAACAGGCACGCGGCGAGCCTCTAGACGCACGAAGCGACTTGTTCTCTTTCGGAATCGTTCTTTACGAAATGACGACCGGAGAACATCCTTTCGGTGGTCCGACAGCAGAGAGGGTGTCCAAGGCAATCCAGTTGCGCCGGCCCAAAGCTCCTAGTGCCATCAGACCGACAATCCCTACTTCGCTCGAGCAAGTAATTCAGCGCCTCATCGAGAAGGATCCCGTCGCCCGCTATGGCAATGCGAGAGAAGTTGCAGATCAATTGCAGGCCATTCAGCGACAACAGCAGCCCAATAATTGGCCCTTCATGAAATTCCGTCGATCGCCGTCCTCCCCTTCGAAGATCTCAGTCCGGATCGCAGCCAGCAGCCTTTCTGCGAGGGTATGGCTGCCGAGATCATCAACGCCCTGGGTGGCATTCAAAAGTTGCGTGTTATGTCGAGAACCTCCTCGGTCCGATGTCGCGAAAAGGGCATGGACGTGAACGATATCAGCCGGCATCTCAGTGTTCAATTCGTTCTCGAAGGAACGGTCAGAAAATCAGGTTCCCGTCTACGAGTAACGGCACAGTTGGTGAGCACAAAAGACGGCTCGCAAATCTGGTCAGAGCGTTACGACCGTAGTGAAGGTGACGTTTTCGACATCCAGGATGAGATTGCCGGAGCGATAGTGAAAAACTTGAAGATCAGGCTGGTTGATTCCGCGCCCGGGGTACGACGCTCCACGCAGAATCTTGAAGCCTACAAGATGTACTTAAAAGGCCGATATCTTTGGGAAAGGCGAAACCGCGCGTCTCTGCAGAGTGCAATGACATACTTCCAACAGGCCATCGCGGCAGATCCCGAATACGCGTTGCCGCATTCCGGATTGGCCGACTGCTTTGTGATGCTGGCGACCTACTCCATCCGATCGCACAAGGAGACTTACCCTCAGGCATTGGGGCTGGCGAAGCGAGCCCTTGAATTGGATCCTGATCTTCCGGAAGCACATCTTTCTCTGGGCGCGATTCAGTTACTGATGGAACACGATTGGGCAGGCGCGGAAGCTTCGCTGACAAGGGCATTAGAACTGGACCCAAAGCTCGCTGTTGCGAGAGTCTATCGCGCGCTCGTTTTCGGCACGCGTAAAGATTGGCAACGTGCAAAGTCAGAAGTGATGTTAACCATTGCTGATGAACCGGATTCGGGACTGATCAGCTATCTAGCCGCAGCAACAATGTTCTGGTCGGGTGACCTGGATGTTGCTGCGGAATACATTGAGCGCGCACTTGACCTCGAACCAAAAGCAATTATGATTCACTGGATTCGCAGCTGGATATTTTCGCTTCGTGGGCGCGCTGAGGAGGCCATTTCAGAGAATCTTCGCGCTGCCGTTGCATCTGACCACCATCAGATGCTGGTAGCCAGCCTCGGCGTGGGTTATGCACAAGCTGGCCGCACCGCAGAGGCAGAAGAATTGATCGCAGAGTTGAAGAGTCGGTCGGCACAGGAATGTATAGCCTCGCAATGGATCGGCGAAATCTACCTGGCCATGGGACGCTACGACGACGCCCTGGATTATTTTGAACGAGGCTTCGAAGAGGGAAATACCTTTCTCCTAGCCTTGGCTGCCGCCCCTCACTATGCTCCATTACGAAATGAGCCACGGTACCAAAGCCTTGTGAAGAAGTTGAACTTGAATCTAGACTAGCCGACTCTGGCTTCGTTTTCGGGGAAAAGTACTTCGGAAACTCAACCGGGAAGGGGCACCTCCACTCCTGGACCTCTCGTCAATAACGTCCTGACTCAACATCGAATACGAATTGAGGGATGGCCCATACGAGCCTTTAGAATCGGGGTATTTCCACAGGCATTATTGCATTGCTAATTGAGATGGCAGGCTCAGCTGGTTGTCCATTATGCGTTTCCTGCTTTCGCATTTCAGCCTCAGCGCAACGCTGGAGGAGATGCAATTCGCGACGTCGATTGGCGATCTGACTTCCTCCTTTGAGCCCCTTAACGAGCCCCAGAGTGCACGGCGGGCGAAAGCCGGGGATTTAACAATTGCGCGTCTTCCCGCACGGAAGGGCGCCGGGGTGGGCATTTCGACCGACGTGGCGGATTGACAACTGCGCAAGAAAAGTTGATTTTGGGTAAATAGAGATCGTGCTCTCAGGTGCTTACGAAGAGAGTGTTGAAGCCCATGGCCACGAAGCAGAAGAAGCCGACCGCCAAGGTCACCGATCCCGAAGTCGTTGAAGATTCGCTAAGGCCCTATGCGATCGCCGATAAACTGCGCACATTGCGTTTGCGCCGCAGCATGGGGCTGGCCCAGCTTGCGGAGCACACTGGTCTTTCCGCCGCGATGTTGTCGCGACTCGAAAATGGCCGGCTTGTGCCCACGCTTCCTACGCTCACTCGCATCGCCCTTGTCTTTAACGTAGGGCTCGACTACTTTTTTACCGATCCTCGCAAGCGCCATGTAGTGGCCCTGGTGCGTCGGGACGAGCGCAGGGTGTTTCCGTCTGATCCCAAAGTATCCCCGATTCCCTGGCACTTTGAAAGCCTGGACTTTCGAGTGAATGAGCGCAAGCTTAACGGCTACCTGGCGCATTTTCATCGGGTGGCGGAGGAAAAGCTCACGGCCCACTTCCACCCGGGCGTCGAGCTGCTCTACCTGATTGAGGGCAAGCTTGAAATCGCCATCGGCGTTGAGAAGTTTGAGTTGGCTGCGGGTGATTCCATTTACTTCGATGCGATGCAGAAGCATACGTATCGGAGCCTGAGCAAGGCCCCCTGCACAGCCGTCGTGATCACGACGGGGAACCCAAAGTAGTTCGGCGAGAAGGCTGGCGACTAATTTGTCGAGCGTTCAGCGCCCGGAGTTGAATGACCGAGAGCGGTGGCATTTCTGTTTGTTCACGCCGCCCTCATCGCACAGGGAAACTGGGGCACTTTACTTGTGCGCAAGAATCTTTGACTTCTTTGCGTGGCAGACAATCAATCACTCTCATCGAGGGCTGACGTCGCCAATCTGATCCGGATCCGGCTTAAGTTTAGGTCATGAGCCTTCCCAGTCGTAGCGGAAAGAAGAGTGTTGCGATCGTGGGAGCCGGCCCTGGCGGACTCGCAACTGCGATGCTCCTTGCGCAGCGCGGCTTCCAAGTTCAAGTGTTTGAAAAGCAGGACGTCATTGGCGGCCGAACTGCCGAGTTGCGACTGGGCGAGTATCGGTTCGATCTTGGCCCAACATTCCTGATGATGAAGTTCCTTCTCGACGAATTGTTTGCCGAGGGCGGGCGGCGCTCCACGGATTACCTGGAGTTCAGGAAGCTGGACCCCATGTACGCGCTCAGCTTTCCAAACAAGACGATGTATGTTCGGTCTAATCCGGACGCGATGAAGGCGGAGATCGAGAAGCACTTCCCGGGCGAGGGAGCCAGCTTTGAGCGCTTTCTCGAGCGTGAAAGCACGCGATTCAAGAAACTCTATCCTTGCCTGCAGAAGCCCTACGGCACTGTTGCCAGCCTGATCAGCCCCACCCTGCTTGCAGCAGCGCCACACATTGCGGCGGGCCGATCGCTCTACGATGTGCTCGGCGATTACTTCCGATCGGAGGAGCTACGTCTCGCGTTCACTTTTCAGTCGAAGTACCTGGGCATGTCGCCATGGGACTGCCCCGGTCTCTTCACCATGATTCCTTACACGGAGCATGCGCATGGTGTGTATCACGTAATGGGCGGGCTCTCGAAAATCTGCGAGGCATTTGCTGAGGTGTGTCGCGAAGAGGGCGCTGAGATTCACACATCAACGCCGATCGCTCGCGTGCTTCTTGACGGGAAGAGGGCGTGCGGCGTTCAACTGGCGAGCGGCGAGAAGCTTGAGTTCGACGATGTGGTGATCAACGCGGACTTCGGGCATGCCATGAGCACTCTCTTCGATCAGGAGGGGCTTGGCCAGTATAAGCCGGCGGCTCTTCGCAAGAAGAAGTTTTCGTGTTCCACCTTCATGATGTACCTGGGGCTCGATCGCACCTACGATGTGGAACACCACCTGATCTCATTCGCGCAGGACTACAAGCGCAACATCGAAGCGATCTCGAAGGGGCAGGCGAGCTTCGATGACATGTCGATGTACATTCGCAACTCCTGCAAGACGGACCCCTCTGGCGCGCCGGCCGGGCACTCGGCGCTCTACATACTGATTCCGGTTCCCAACAACATGAGTGGAGTGAACTGGCAGGAGAAGAAAGCGCAGATGCGCGAATACGTTCTTCTCGCTCTGCGTGAACGGACACCGTATGGTGATGTAGCTCCGCACATCCGCGAAGAGCTGATCATCACGCCGGAGGATTGGGAGAAGAAGTACGGGGTGTTTCTTGGCGCGACCTTCAACATGGCACACAGCTGGGACCAGATGCTTTATTTGCGCCCCCACAACGAGTTTGAAAAGTTTTCAAACTGCTACCTTGTCGGCGGTGGGACTCATCCCGGCAGCGGACTGCCGACGATCTTTGAGTCGGCGCGGATCTCCTCCAACCTGATCTGCCAGAAGTACGAGATTCCTCACCCTGCGGCAAAGCCGTTGAAGTTGGCGCTGGTATGAAGAAGCCGACCGCAGACCAGATGCTCGCGCGTGCTCGTGAGGTGCAGCCCATTTGGGCGGCTCTAAGCGTGTCGAATCGCTGCGCCTTCCTCGGCGATCTGAGCCGTGAGATCGCGCGGCAGTGCGAGTCGATTGCTGAGACGGTGGCGCACGAGACTTCGAAACCGTTGCTGGACGCGCTGTCGGGAGATGTCCTTGTGACGCTTGAGCATATCCGGTTTTGCGAAGGGAAGGCCGGGAAGACTCTGCGCACGCAACGGCCCGGCAAGCCTGCGTTTTTCTATCGCGGAGCAGACTTCGAGACGCACTTTGAGCCCCACGGTGTCGTGCTCATCTTCAGCCCGTCGAACTACCCTTTTCAGCTTGCGATGATACCGCTCGTAACTGCGTTGGCTGCTGGCAATGCTGTGGTGCTCAAGTGCTCTGAGCGGACGCCACAAACCGCGGCTTGCATTGAGGCGCTTTGCGCGAAGACGGGGCTGCCTGCCGACCTGGTGCAGGTGGTATGCGACGCACCGGAACAGTCAGGGGAGTTGATTGACGCCCACCCGGACCTGATTTTCTTCACGGGCAGCAGCATCAACGGCCTGAGGGTGGCAGAGCGGTCGGCGAAGCATCTGATTCCGGTCATCCTGGAGCTTGGGGGGAAGGACGCAAGCATTGTCTTTGCGGATTGTCACCTGGAACGGGCGGTCGAGGGCATCACGTACGGTGCGTTCTCCAATACCGGGCGAGTTTGCGTTGCGGTGAAGCGGGCCTACGTTGAAGCTTCGATCTACGAGGAATTCCTGGCGCGGTTGAAAGAGCGCATGGCCGCAATGCAGATCGGTGCGGACTACGAGTCGGACTTCATTCCATTGCCGCAGGATCAGAGAGCGGGGCTCGGGTCGCAGGTCGTGGACGCGATTGCGTTCGGGGCAACGTTGCAATATCCGGAGGATTGTATGGAGGCAGGGGCAACGCCAGTAGTTCTGACGGATGTGCCGCCGCAGGCACGAATTCTGAGTGAAGAAAGCTTCGGCCCTGTACTGTGCGTTGCACCGTTTCATTCGGAAGATGAAGCCATTGCACTGGCCAACGCCAGTCCCTTCGCGCTGAGCAGCAGCATATGGACAGGCAATCGCGCGCGTGCGCGCAGGGTTGCATTGCAGCTTTCGGCCGGCAGTTGCGCCGTGAACAGCGTCATCAGCGTGATTGCAAATCCATATGCTCCATTTGGCGGCAATAACCTGAGTGGATATGGACGGTACCACGGTAAGGAAGGTTTGCTTGCTTTCTCGCGGACCAAGACCGTCATGTATTCCGGCGACCGAAAGGCTCGCGATATCAACTGGTTTCCATTCAATAGCCGCACGAGGCGGAAGCTTGCGGGACTGCTTCGCTTCAGACACGGAGCTGCAGGTTTTGGCAGACTGTTGAGCCGCGCATTGCTTACGTGCCTGGTTCTGGCCTCGTGTCTTGCGGGGCTTTCTGCGCAGGCTTGTGCTGAATCGCGCCTCTCAATTGAAGTGCGGCTGCCGGCGAATGCGCACGGCCAGATTGCGTATCTCGTTTTCGATTCGCCCAAAGGATTTCCGGGGGATGTATCGAAGGCTGTCCGTCATGGTTTCGTGCCGATACCAACAGGGGCGCGACAGTTGGTTATTGAGACTAGTCTACAGCCGGGCGATTATGCAGTGAGCGTTTATGAAGACCTCAACAGCAACCACAAGCTCGACTACAACATGCTCGGCATTCCGCGGGAACCGGTGGGTGCGTCGTCTAATCCGCATCCGCACTTTGGACCTCCACAGTTTGACGAGTGCTCCTTCCGCTTCGGCGCCACTGACCAAGCCATAACCATCAATCTGGTGTCTGGATCATGACCACTATGTCGAAAAGCAAACACATTGTTGTAATTGGAGCCGGGCTTGGGGGCTTGTCCGCGGCCATCATGCTGGCGCGGAGTGGTTTTCAAGTGACGATCCTTGAGAAGAACGCTACCGTGGGCGGCAAGCTGAATCGGCTGCAGACGCAGGGCTTCAGCTTTGACCTAGGGCCATCCATCTTCACGCTGCCGCAGATCTTTCGGCCGGTGTTTGAAGGGGATGGAAAGCGGCTTGAGGACTACATCAAGCTTGAGCGTGTGGACCCACAATGGCGGAACTTCTTTGATGACGGTAAGGTGATCGACCTTTGGGAAGATTCTGAAAAGATGCGTGGTGAGCTGGCGCAATTTGGGTCGCACGTCTTCGAGGAGTACAAGGCCTTTCTCGGCTACAGCAAGCGCCAATACGACATTGTCGAGAGCGGGTATCTGCGCCACGGCTTCGACAATTTCTGGCAGTTCATGCGGTTCTACGGCATGAAGGACGCGCGCGACCTGGACTACCTGGGAACGATGTCCGGCAGCATCTCGAAACGCATGAGTAATCAGTATCTGCGCGACATCTTCGAATATTTCATCAAGTATGTGGGCTCGAGCGCGCTCGACTCGCCGGCCTTCATGAACCTGATGCCGAATATTCAGATGGAGTTCGGCCTCTGGTATGTGTCGGGCGGACTCTACGAGCTCGCGCTGGCGTTCCGCAGGCGGCTGGAAGAGACGGGCGTAAAGCTGTGCCTGGAGCACGAGGTTCTGCGCATCGAGACAAGCGGCATCAGCGTCACAGGTGTTCTGGTGCGCGGCGCAGATGGCAACGCGCGAGTTGTCCCTGCAGACTACGTCGTTTCAAACATGGAAGTGATTCCGGCAATGGAGCGGCTGCTGAATTCACGGCCCGCAGCGATGAGGAAGATGCGCGGATTTGAGCCGTCGTGCTCCGGCATCGTGCTGCATCTTGGCCTGGACCGCGTTTACTCACAGCTTGCACATCACAACTTCTTCTACTCGCGCGATCTTCATGCGCACTTTCGGCGTGTATTCCGCGATGGCGAGTTGCCCGACGATCCGACGCTCTATGTGGTTGCACCCACACGGACCGATCCCAGCCAAGCGCCGGAAGGCTGCGACAACATCAAGATCCTGCCGCACATACCAGCGCTGAACAAGGAGAAGCCGTACACGCGTGAGGACTACGTTCGGTTGAAGGAAGTTTGCCTGGACAAGATGGAGCGGATGGGGCTCAAGGATATTCGGAAGCACATCGTCGTTGAGGATTTCTGGACTCCCTTTGACATTGAGGCCCGCTATGCTTCGAATCGCGGATCGATCTACGGGGTCGTCAGCGATCGCCGTAAGAACTTTGCCTTTAAAGCACCCAAGAAGAGCGTGCAGTTTAGCAATCTGTATTTCGTTGGCGGCAGCGTGAATCCCGGCGCAGGCATGCCGATGGTGACGCTGAGCGGCCAGCACGTGGCGCGCATGATTACCGAGCAGAACGCGAAAGAGAAGCAATGATCCACGAAGCCCTCTTCTGCGCGCTCGGTCTGCCGGCCGGATTCATGCTGATCCGGCGGGTGCCGCAGTGTCCGATGGCAGGGCCGTCGACCGCAGCAAATTTCTCCATTATCATCCCTGCGCGCAACGAAGAGCAGAATCTTCCGCTGCTTCTCAAGTCGATTGCTGAGTCAGGGACTCGCCCGATGGAAGTGATGGTTGTTGATGACGGATCAACGGACCAGACCGCTGCCATTGCGCGTGAACTCGGCGCTCGCGTGATTCCTTCGAAGCCGTGCCCCGATGGCTGGACGGGCAAGTGCTGGGCCTGTTTTCAGGGAGCGCAACAAGCTGCCGGAGACGTGTTTCTGTTTCTTGATGCCGATACGTATTTTGTTCCCGGCGGCCTTGACCGCATGATTGGGTACTGGCTGAGCCGGAAGGACCGGAGCGCTGTGGTGTCGCTACTGCCTTACCATGCGATGCGCGCACCGTATGAGCAGCTTTCGGTCTTCTTCAACATCCTGATGGCGTCCGGCGCCGGTGGGTTTGGCGCGTCCTCAAAGCCACGACTCTTTGGCCAGTCCCTGCTGATCGCCAGCGAGACCTATTTCACGGCAGGCGGACACGCGGCGGTGCGGGGCATTGTGCTCGAAAATTTGCGTTTTGCCCGGATACTGCGCAGTGCGGGCGCCCGGCTGCTCTGCCTCGGTGGGCGGGGGACATTGCACACGCGCATGTTCCCTGAGGGCCTTCGGCAGATGTCGGAGAGCTGGGCGAAGGCGTTCATTCAGGGAGCGTCGGACTCAGGAGGGGTGATCCTCGCCTCTTCAATCGTGTGGATTTCTGCGCTCTGGTCTACGGTGCTCATGCTGGTGACGCCGCGCCCTGCGGGACATCTCGGTTTGGCCATTGTGTTCGCACTGTTCTGCTTGCAGCTTGCGTACTTCGCGCGACAACTCGGGAACTACAACCTTCTTGGCTGCCTCCTTTATCCGTTGCCGCTTGGCTATTATTGCGCGACGTTCGGCCGTTCTGCCTTACGACGTGCGCTTGGCCGCAAGACTCTCTGGCGGGGGCGTGAAGTGTGAGCATCCTTGTTTGGATAGCGAACATCCTCGGGTGGCCCGCCATTCATATCGCCATCAGCGCTGTCTCGCTGCGGCTGCCGGCAGATAGATTTGCGCAGGACAACTGGATCACCGCGAAGCGAAGCTGGGAAGGCGGAGGACGCGTGTACAAGCACTGGTTTCGAATTCGCAAATGGAAACAGATGCTTCCTGACGGAGCGCCATGGCTCGGGGGCTTCTCAAAGAAGAAGCTGAATGCGCACGATCCACGCTACCTTGCACAGTTTCTTGTGGAAACGCGGCGTGCTGAGATTGCGCATTGGTGCATGCTGGCCTGCTTCCCAATCTTCCTTCTGTGGAACCCGCCGTGGGCCTGCTGCGTGATGTTCGCTTATGCCGTGGCCGTGAATCTGCCGTGCATCGTTGCGCAGCGGTACAACCGCATGGCCATTACCCGTCTCCTAAACAACCGGAGTGAATTGGTCGCGCGTCCATGACCCCACTCAAATCCAGATCGAAGTCCGCGCCACGGCGGCACCGGTTCCTGCTTCATCTCTTTGGCACGCGCGAGGGGGGCGAGGAGTGCCGTTATACGGCGACCATCCGGCTCTGGGCAGCGCGGGGAAGCAGCCGTTCGGGCACCCATGAGCGCGCCTTTTCGGATGAGTACGAGCTGATTCGTACGGTGAACCCGCTGCTGGTGAACGGCTCCGATGTTCGCGACGTTCTGAGCCACATCGAGAGCCCGGACGGCTTCTTCTACCTGCTCCACCTCACCGCGGAAGAGGCCTGCAAGTTTGGCTGGCGGCGGTAGCATTCCGCACGCCTTTGGTCAGATGACTCTTTCGGTTTGTCGCATGGCTCCGCTGGCTCAACGAAGTACATATCTTCTTTGGGAACGCTCCGAGGTAGTTCTCTGAATCAGCTTCGATGCTGACTTATGTTTTTCGCAACACCCCGTGCTCCCCCAGACCCAGCATTCAAACATTCCGCCCGGAACCTGCTTTTCGCCAGCACAACGGAACCCTCATCCGTCTCTCTGGATGCAATTTTCATTAGATCGACGAAATGCTTCTAGCTTTCCTCTTTCATCACTGGCCGATCTTCTCTCCGCTGTCCGCCTGAAATGCGATTTTGTCTAATCAGTGGGGCGCATGTTGCCGGGCTGCTCTTCCCCTCCGTTCATCCGGCTAATGCGGCCAATCAAACAAAAAGAGGAGTGTTCCCATGCGTCTCACCGCACGTCTCTCCCTTGCGGCTCCCATCGTGGCTCTCGCCATGATGGTCTCCGCCAACAATGCATCTGCACAGAAGACTGAAACAATCGAAGGCGGTCGCACCACCGTCACACTTGCCAGCAGCTTTGTCTCCGCACTCCAAAGCCTGGGCGTAAAGCCTGGAACCGTTAGCCCCACACGGCTCTACAACGGCGCCGTCAACTTCCCTGTTACCGGCGGCGCCATTGACCTCGACACTGCAGCCAGCCAGATACTCCACTCCGGCGGCCTTACCCTCAGCGCCGGACAGACAAAAGTCACGCTCCAGAGCTTCATCATCGACACCACCGGCGCCCCTGTCATCACCGGACTCGTCTCTGTGAACGGAAAACTTCTCGGCCGCCTGCCACTCTTCGATCTTGCCCTTCCCAGCGGAATCACTCTCCCGCTCAAGCCTTACTACGGCCAGATCAGCTTCAAGGGCGTTGGCGTCTCCCTTGACAGTAACGCCGCTACCGCTCTCAACAACGTCTTCCACGTATCCGCATTCAAGGGCGGATTCGACATCGGCACCGCGAAGGTCGTTGCCTTCCTTTCGTGGTGCGACAACGATGAAGACTAGCTTCCTCTGCAGGGGCGTCGCGTGCCTCACTCGACGCTCCACTTCTTTATTTCTTTAACCCAATATGAAGTGTGAAGGAATAGCGTGATAGCGAATGCCTATAGGAATGTCGTGGAATGAGAACTACACCGCTGACAGAGCTGCTGGAGTATTATCGGCGGATGGGGGAGCCGGGCAACTGCGGGCTATTGACCCACTTTGCGTTGGCCCAACAGCTCGCCCGCGAGCCGCTAATGAGGTCTTTTGCAGCTGCTTTAGCCGTCATTATGTTAGTCACTTGTTCCTTTGCCACCGATGCCAAGCCCCCAGTCGCCGGCTCGGCTAAGTTTCCCGAGCTCAAAGCCTCAAATCTTGAGAGCCGCGAGTTCAATCTGCCGCACGACTTCGGCGGGGAGCGGAACCTCGTGCTGATTGCTTTCCAACGTGAGCAGCAGGAGCAACTCGACTCCTGGCTGAAGGAGATGAAGCGCTTTCAGGAGGTCGATCCGGAATTCCAATACTACGAGTTGCCGACGATTGACAAACTGAATCCGGTGGCTCGCTGGTTCATCGATAGCGGCATGCGCCGCGGCATCCCTGACAAGAACGCCCGCGCGCGCACCATCACACTGTACATCGACAAGCAGCCCTTTAAGAATTCGCTGCAGCTTCCTACCGAGAAAACGGTGTACGCTCTTCTGGTCGACCATTCGGGGAACGTGCTGTGGCGTGCCGAAGGCACATTCGACGAGACCAAGGGCGAGAGCCTGATGCGAGCATTGCAAGCCGCCCCGAAATGAAGCGAATCCGGCGTCCCGCGCCCCGAACACCATAGATGATGGTGAACCCTTGAGAATTTAAGGAAGAGACTCTGAACCCGCCCCCCGGAACGACTCCCCGTTGTTGCCCTAATGTTCTTTTCTCTTTGCGCTGCGTCCGTCAATTCGCAGGTCTCTCCCGAACCGAAGACTGCGGCAGTCGCGGAAACTTTGAAGCCAGTTGCAGCCGCCGACGCATCTGCCTCTGCTTCCATGGCTGATCTGCCGACAACGGCGCCAAACAACACCAGGGGTGTGACCATCAACGGCCGTTAGTTCCTCCCGCCGATGACCGGCAAAGACTCTTCCTCACTAAATCAGGTTGGCTGCATGAAATCGCATCTACCTAAAGCATTCAGCAAAGTCTCAGTTTCGAGAAACGCTCTAATGGAGTGAGCGGAAAACCCCATCGGAGAATGCCCACAAGAGTAGCGCTTTTAGAGGGCTTTCGGATGCGTTTCGAAGTGAGCGGGAATCTAATGATTTACGCTCACGGCCAGATCACGAATCATCGGATCATATCCCTTGAAGTCTGCCTAATTCCAACATTGTCTCGGATAAAGCTTCAACTGTCGCTAACAGGGCAACGCCCGCATTGAGCCGTTAAAATCGGCCTATAACTGTGACGAGTTGCCGATTAACGTCTAACGTCCGGACAAGTGAAGTCTGCTAATTGGATCGTCACGGCCTTTTCTACGAGTCGTAAGTCACCGATTCGCTAGACCGAGCAGCTTTGATTTCCCGCAGAACCTTCGCCGCACTTGGAAGCGTTGCATGCAAGCAATCCCTCCAAGCCTGCGCACCACACGACACGGGAAGATTTACGTATCAGCGAGATTCCTTACATGACGGGAAAATATGGGAGCATCTTGGGCTCAATCTTTTCAACGGTTATTGCGAGGCGTCGAACTAACTCGTCTCGCCAGCGAGGACATTTACGTTCCGGGAACAATACGGGAACATTGTCGATGCAATCTTTTCAATGCTTTAGGGTCCCGGAGTGTGAAACGGCGTCGGAGAATCTTGGGGATAATATAGGTCTAAGTTACTGATTCTAAATGGTGGCCAGAGACGGGATCGAACCGCCGACGCCGGCCTTTTCAGGGCCTTCTACCAATGCACTTGACTGGCTTGAAGTCAGCGGACCGGCTTGATACGAATGATGTTAGAGCATTGCCGATTTAGGATCCATTGGGATGATTTGGGATCATTTCCTCCTCAGGTTGTTCCCGTATTGTTCCCCTCAAGCATTCGCAATCTACTCGCGATTACTGTCTCGGAAGGGCCGTCCTGCCTGGATCTAGAACTATGATGCTACTACTGCCGGTCGATACCTCGGAATTGTATGGCTGGTCCAACCGGGCCGGTACCACCCGTTCCGGGACACCACTGGATGAGTGACTCGGCCTGATAGCGACAATCCACCATCCATTTGTGGCTGGACGCCAGGTTGTTGGCCATTCGGGATTTACCGAGTACTAACTTCGGGAAGGGCGGTGTCGTTAGCTAATGATATGTCCGGTGTTTTTAGCAGGTGATGTGTCCGCTTAGCGGGCGGCGAAGATGGAGCCATGCATATGAGCATGGAGATCTATCCGAGGACCGCGGCGGAGCGGGCGATGAAGCTACAGGAAGTGTTGTTACGCGCCACGTCGGGCAAGATCAAGTGGTGCCAGGCAGCGGAGTTGATCGGCATCAGCGAGCGGCAGATGCGACGATGGCGGGCGCGCTATGAGGCGGAAGGCTGCCAGGGCTTGCTGGATCGGCGAAGGCGGAAGCCGAGTGCGAGGCGGGTGCCGAAGGCGCAGGCGGACGAGGTTCTGAGCCTGTACCGGGACAGGTACTTCGATCTGAACGTGCGGCACTTTCATGAGAAGCTCGGCGAGGAACATCAGATCGGGTTGAGCTATACGTGGGTCAAGCAGGCGCTGCAGGCAGCCGGCCTGGTAAAGCGGAAGGCCAGGCGAGGCGTACATCGCAGGCGGCGTGAGCGCCGTCCACTGCCGGGGATGATGCTGCACATCGACGGCAGCGATCACCAGTGGTTTCAGGATGAGCGCCGTCACGACCTGATCGTGATCCTGGACGATGCCACCAGCGAGATCTACTATGCGCAGCTGGCCGAAGAAGAAACAACCGCCACAGTGATGGCCGGGTTGCGGGCGGTGATCGAACGGAAGGGGCTGTTCTGCTCACTCTATTCCGACCGCGGAGCCCATTTCTGGTATACGCCGAAGAGCGGTGGCAAGGTCGATTACGAGCGTCCTACGCAGGTAGGACGTGCCATGAAGGAACTGGGAGTGCATATGATCCCGTCCTACTCACCGCAGGCGCGGGGACGCTCGGAGCGCAACTTCTCCACCTGGCAGGGACGGCTGCCGCAGGAGTTGCGATTGCGCGGGATCCGGACTCTCGATGGGGCCAACGAGTTTCTCACGAAGCACTACATCGCCGAGTTCAACCGCCGCTTTACAGTTCCGGCAGCACAGCGAGGAACAGCATTTCTATCCTGCCGGAACAGGAACCTGGAAATGGTCTTTACGCAACGCTACGAGCGCACCGTCGATCGGGACAACACGGTTCGCTTTAACAACCTGGTGATGCAGCTTGAGCGTGCTCACTGGCGCCCTACCCTGGCCGGATGCAAGGCCATCATCCATCAGCACCTGGATACCAGCCTGACCCTCATGATCGCTGGACATCGCATCGGACACTACAGCGCGGAAGGAAAGCTATTAACGCCGCTGAGCAAAAAACAGATCAAGGCCGTGGAAAAGACGTGGAGTGGAAAAGTCAAAAAGCAGACTTTCCCACCCCACTTGCAAATCCCGCAAAGAACGCGCGATTCGCACTTTCCCACCGCCTCTACGACTACTAACTTATGAAAACGGACATTTCATTTGCTCTCAAAAGCGGACATTTCTACTTGCTAACGACACTTCCGGAAGGGCGGTAACACTCCCGAGACCGTAAGCTTGGCTCGGCTTCGCAAGGATGCCATTCCAAGTAAACGGTCAAAGACGTTCTATGAAGAAAGCCCGGATCCTTCCGGGCTTTCGGTCAGCATTGTCCTGCCAAAATTCTCTGACGACTCTCCGCGCGTTGTGTTCAGTACTTGGTCGTCCGAATGCTCAATGGGGCTGATGATCAATAATCCATTTAAGCATCGGCTCCCATACGAGTTGCTCAGCGTCGTCGGCAGTAAATTCTTCCATGTGCCCGAAATCGTTCACCGCGTTCGCATCCGGCAGGAACTGAATCATCAGTTTCGTCACATCCCTGCTGCCAAGCAAATCGGTCGTGTACTCTCCGAGTGCCCCGAACCCTCCAGCCATTCCGATGTAAAAAATCGGGATCTCTACTTCTGACAGATTGTCATCGTAGGGCGTATCCATCGTCGGGCAAGAAACAGCGAACATATCCGATATCAAAGCGTTCGGGATCGGAAATGGAGCCGCGCTGGCCTGCATATTCGCGATCTCTTCCGCCGGCGTAAAGCGACCCTCAGACGGAATACCCGAGTCGTCGAAAGCCGCCGCAAAACGGTGGAAGGGATAGGCCGGCGAGAACGACAGGCCGCTGGCTGCTTTCAGAAAGTACTGCAGATTTGTGAGAGGTGGGCCATAGATTGAAACGCCGTTGGGATCTGTCTGGGCGAGCTTCGCCATAGAGATCGCCGCAAGATTGCTGGAGAAGTAAGTACCGGCGTCGTTAAGAGACTTATTACCGGCCGCCACGTTGCAGGATAATTGAATCTGGTCGGTTGCCCACATGGGAAGCTTGTAAACCATATCCATCGGAATGAAGCCGCCTGTGTCCCTCTGCGGTTTTGGAACTGCCGCTTCGGCATTTACGACAGCATAGCCCACGGTTGCACCGGAACTCTGGCCGCCGAGGATCAGACGGTCAACCCCCTGACCTGTGAGAGCGCGGACCCACCGTGCAATTCTCGTCCCTAACCTCACGTCCTTGACTTGCAGCTCAAGATTCCAGTTATGAGCGTTGGGAAGTTGTACGGCGTCAGCCGGTATCTGCACGTTGCGGAGGTCGATTCCCCACAGATCGACGTTGTGCTTTCCTAGGAAAACGGCCAGACCATTTCCGCCATGTGGGACGACCATCAGCATGCGAAATTGGCCGCCCGAACCATGGATAAAGAACAGCGAACCAGCCGTTCGGAGCTGAACTCTGCGCCGGCGCTCGAGAACCACTCGATTCAAAGCGATCACATCGGCGTCTCCGGAGTCGACCTTAATGAGGGCCCGGTAGTAGGCCAGGTCCTGCCCAAGTTCTTGTCTGGAAACGTCCAGTACCTGGCAATGCATCGCCTTCTCCGCGCAAGCAAGGGAGGTCGCCAACTGAAAAACTCGTTGGGCGGGTTCGTCGGGGCGCGCCGAAGCCATGGCCAGAGGAGTCAGAATGAAACCGGTGAGTGCAAGTACAGCCGCCGAAAGCCTTTTCATAGCACGTCTCCTTTTCGATCTTCGAAAGCAAGTTGTGAAAACCGGTGATCATCCGGTCTGAATCAGTACCACATTCATGGTGACCGTCTTGGGAGAATCCCGAGACGGACAAGACGCACCTGATCTCAGTTCGTCTGAGCTTGGGCGCCATAGTGCCAACGCTCAGTGCGGATGCAGGCGTCCTGAGTGTGAGCGTCCTCACATCACGCCTCCTTTCAAAAGCCGCAACGCCACCGAACAGTGGCATTGCCAAGAAGCTCGGTAGATAATGTCCTGCGAGGGTGCTTGGTCCCTGGATGCATGTTCTGCCGTGCTGGCTACATGCATCTTCCGTCCAGGCCTCAGCGAAGTCTCGATGAAATCCCGATGATTTCCCGAGAAGGTTCCGAGGATCTCATGAGGGCGCAAACAGAAGCCTCGTATTCCATATTCCGCTTCGGCGATGTGGAGGTGTGCGAGACCGACTTCTCGGTCACGCGAGACGGTTCGCGGCTGACTGTGGAGCCGAAGGCGCTGAGAGTTCTGCTTTACCTGCTGCGCCATCCCGGGCGGGTGATACGGAAGAACGAATTGCTGGATGCGGTGTGGGGCGACACTGCGGTGACCGAGGATGCCTTGGTCCGGACAATCGTGGTGCTCAGGCGGCTTCTTGGGGACGACCCGCATGAGCCGCGATTCATCGAAACTGTTGCTACCATGGGCTATCGCTTCATCTGCCCCATCGCTGAGGCGTTCCGCTCATGGCAGCTGCGAGTCAACTCCATCGCCGTCTTGCCATTCGAGAATCTCTCTCGCGATCCCGAGCAGGACTACTTTGCCGACGGAATGACTGAAGCCCTCATCTGTACTCTGAGCGGGATTCATGCCCTGAGGGTGATCTCCAGGACCACGGCGATGCAGTTCAAGCGGACAAAAAAGAGCCTGCCCGAAATTGCGCGAGAACTGAACGTGGACGCCGTTGTAGAGGGAACCGTCTCCCGTTACGACGATCGGATCAGGGTATCAGCAAACCTGATCCAAGCGCCGACGGACCGTCATCTGTGGTCAGGGTCGTACGAAGCCGAATGGAAGAACGTGTTGGTGCTACAGAACAGACTGGCGCGTGCGATCGCGGAACGGGTAAAAGTCGAATTCACTCCTGAGGATCGTGCGCAACTGAGGTCCTTGCCGCGAAGGACTCCGGAAGCTTACGAAGCTTATCTCAAGGCAACCTATGCACGGAAACGAAGCGCCGGGGGCTTGGTTGCAGGAATTCAACTTTTCCGCTACGCCATTGCCCTTGACAATGGTTATGCCGAAGCTTATCTCGGACTTGCCATTGCCTATCTGCAGATGGGTTTCGGATACGGTCCCTTGTCACCGGCGGAGGCATTCCGGGAGAGCCGCCGGGCTGCCCGGTCGGCGCTTGGACTCGATGCCGGGCTCGTCGAAGCGGTGAGTTGCTGCGCCTGGGTACGTGCATTCGGAGATTGGGATTGGCTGGGCGCGGATCGGGACTTCCGTCATGCCATTCAAAGCAATTCGAAGTCTGCCGAGGCGCATCGTCTCTACGCATGGTATCTATCCGCTATGTGCAGGCACGACGAAGCTATCTCCCATGCAACCAGGGCGAGCGAACTTGAGCCTGATTCGATGGCAGCAGCATACTCTGTGGCCGCGACTAACTGGTGGGCGCATCGTTATAACGAGGTCGCAGCCCAGGTTGAAAAAATGGAGCAAATGGATCCAACGTTTCCTGGTGCGGCGCGACTTCACGGCGAAGTCTGCCTGCGAGCCGGATCGTACGAGCAGGCTATTCGGCAATATCAAAGGGAAGTTGACCTCTGCGGAGATGATCTGCACGCGTGGGGATTGACCTATGTCGCCTGCGCGTATTGCAAGACAGGCAAATTCGCCGAGGCCCGAGTTGTGCTGAACAAGCTGCAATCGGCGGCACGAGAGAGCTACTTCTCCCCATTCCTGCTCGCAATCCTGCATATTGGCCTGAGCGAAATCGAGCAAGCCTTCAATTGTCTCGAGAGGGCTCGCTGCGAACGGAACCCGATGCTTGCCTTCATCAGGGTTGATCCTTACCTAGACCCGCTGCGCTCCGACCGGCGCTTTAACGAACTGGTGCAGGCGATGAATTTTCCGCGGCAACTTAGCTCTCTGGGGTCGAGGGCAGCTGACTTCACCATATGAATGAATGCGGGCGCGGCGTAATCATTCAGCGAACCCGCACCGCACGAAATGAATGAATGCCGGGCCGTGGAAGCAGGAAATGGCGGCAAACTTGATCTCATTTCTGAAACAGCAGCGGCGCAAAGTGGATGAGGTTATCGCGCCACACCAGCGAGTCATGCAGCCCCGGCGTCTCCACCTGTGTCACCGGCATCCCTTTTTGGCTCATCGCGCTTCGCCAAGGTCGAGCTCCCGGCGAAGGTCATCCACCGTCTCCGTCGGGAGATCCTCGCACCGGGCCCGAGCCAGGGCCGTCAGAGGGCTCCGCGTTCCTGGGAGAACGCAGCAAGTGGGCCGTCTCCATCAAGCCGCGGACTCGGCGGCGGCGATCAGGGCGACATCCTCGGCATCGCGCCGATGAATGATGATCGGCTCGCGCGTGGAGATCGCCTCATCGCAGAGGGCCGCGAAATGGGCCCGCGCGTGGCTGTAGGTGGTTTCGGTCGGCATGGAAGTCGTCCTCGTGACTTGTACAGGAACATTGTACAATTCGGACAAGGCGCCGTCAAGGCGCGCCGGCCGCCGACGTGGGGACATCGGTGGGGACGCTGGCCTCACTCCGGCTCCGCCGGCGCATCGGTCCAGCCCACGTCGAGGTTCCACTCCCGCGCGGCCTCCTTGCGCTGTTGCTCCAGCCGGGCGATGTCGGCACCGCGATGTCGGCGGTCGCCGTCCTTGGGCTTCGCCGGCGCCGGGCGTTTCAGCCGGCGGTCGATCGACGACAGCTTCCGCCGCTTCTTCTCGGACACCATGGTCGCGGGTCTGCCGTCGGCACGTTGCGGGTATCGTCCGGCGCA
The DNA here is from genome assembly GCA_963849505.1 of uncultured Acidobacteriaceae bacterium. Lineage (GTDB taxonomy): Bacteria > Acidobacteriota > Terriglobia > Terriglobales > Acidobacteriaceae > JANXZS01. Next base: position 1,307,465 of record CAWKHY010000009.1, read on the forward strand.
CCGTATCATTCGATGGATTCCAGACGCCATTCGAGGCGTCGAGGTTCGCGGCAGCCCATCGGAATCGACGGGCGAGGCGTCGCCGATCGCCAGGAAGGACGC
>CAWKHY010000010.1:0-415582 GCA_963849505.1 uncultured Acidobacteriaceae bacterium
AGCCACCGCACTTGGCAGAATGCAAAACTTACATTTGCGCAGGCTTTTACCCGGTCACGGCACACAACCTGATGCATGCTGCGTTTCCTTTTTGCGATTTGGATGGCGCGGCGCAAATTTGGCCCCCAAGCCGCGTGCACTCGGTTAGATCTGCAGGCGAGAAGTCGGCCCAGGGAGCGACCTTCGAAGTCGCTCTCACCAACACGAATGGCGGTTGCTCGCGCGAGCTGCATCGGTTCACCGTGCTGGTCTATAGGGAGAGGCAATACTGATCAAGTGATGTACCCAAGCTCGCGCATGTTGCCGAACGTCTCGGCGGGCATGGGGTGATTGGTGGTTGGGGGTCACCTCATGGGATGGCCTGCAAATTTTATCCCGGCCAGACCGTCACGCCGTCGAGGGTCAGCGGAGGGATTTTAGGCCCTCTATCATGAGATGTATGTGTTTGCGCCCTTTGTGGGGTAATATTATTGCAAAGGGCGGCTTGGCTTACCGGGGCGTAAGCCGATGTCTTCAAGCAGAACGGCCTACATTTGTGCCGGATTTTACCCTTTAGATGCGGATGACATGATGCACGCTGCGCACCTTTTCGCAGTGTGGCAGGCGCGACGGAAATACGGTCCCGCCGCTGAGTGCAAATTGCTAATTCAGACTGAGTTAAAGCAGGAGGGAGCGAGATTTGAAGCGGTGATTGCACATCGAGACCGCCCCGGTTTGGGCGAACCTTTTCACTTCACTGTCGTGATTGATCGCTCTCCCCAGAATTGAGTAAGCGTAAGTGGAGACAGAGAGAGCATAACCGAGCGTCAATGGCTCGGGAATACCCTTGGATATACGCGAAGGAGGAGTGGGCAAATGCCGGCACAATGTTTGGAGTTCAAACATGGTCGCGGCGGGGCTCGACAACATCCCCGCCGCGTGAGGGCAGGGAGATAGTCAGCCTTGTGGAGGCTGAGCCCTACCATCTGCAAGGCTAGTACCAGAGCTGTCGCGGGTCACTCTATCAGCGGATAGAACTGTAGTTCCGCGAAGCCGAGCGTGTCGTTTGATCCGAACACCCGCAACTTGCCAGCTGCGACGGCTAAGATTGCCGCCGCAACTGTGATCGACAGCACCGCTGACACAAGTGCAGCGAAGATAACGATAGACCGACGACGATGTTCACGCCGGCCACGTTCCCAGTCGCCGGTTGGGTCACGCATCATTCAGAAATATCGCGAGGGCTGCGCTGGCTGCGGCCGATCATCTAACCGTCTTTCCATCCACCAGAGCGCGGCCAATGGCGCGAGGAGGAGCCAAAGCCACAACAGCAGCCCAATGAACATCAGTTCGCTCCAAACCCGTTGTTTCCAACATCCAGCCTAGACCACCCCGCAATCGCCCACAAACGGCAAAGGACCGGGCGGCGGGATCAGTAGGCATACCTCCCGCCGCCCCAGACAAGGCGCGCGGCCAAGCGCGTCCTGCCCAAGATATTGTGGACGGCCGCAGCAGGGCATCGTCCTCGTTCCCATGTGTTGGCTGAAACCAACCAGCGAACGCGCCGCGCGGCCGTCCGCGGGGAATATCATGCATTTGTTTGCACGAACGCCAGTCTATCGCCTGATATATTCACGATGCCGCCGTAATCAGCGAAGCTCAGCTCGTTCGTTCCCCAATTGATTTGAGACCAACCCCAAGGGCCCGTCAGAAATGGCGGGCCCTTTTGTTTGGCTTTCGTGCTTTTTCATCTCAGCGCTTCGTTTGGCGTTTGCTCAGAGCGATCAGCATCGCCCGGCTCGATGGCTGGATGTGCCATGTTTTTGATCTTGATCCAGTCCGGCGAGCGCCCCGAGCGGTAGCGGCTGTCGCGCCGCTTGGCGACGATGCCCTCCAGCCCCCATGACGCACGCTTGCCGGAACACGACCGCGCCGTCGACGTGCTCGATTTGTTCATTGAGTTGGATGCCGGACCCGGCATCAGTTAGGAGCCCACCAGACTGCTCACGGTGGGCTGCCAGGCGGCCCTTTCTTTGCGTGCAAATTCCTGACCGCGTGATCGAGATCACTTCCAAGCAATCGCTTTGGTGCAAGCCTCTCTTGTCCAACAAGGGGAGGCCAACATGCGCATCGTTGTTGCGGCCATCCTTGGCTTGTTCATCATCCCAGCCCGCGCTGCTGACGAACTGGAATTCTGCGCGGTCGTGATCAGCGCGCCGGCCGGTTACATCATTTTGCACGACGGACCCGGTAGCAAGTTTGGGGTGCGGGCGAAGCTTGTGGTTGACGATTTACTGTACGCTGACACGAGCCGGTGCAGCATCTGGGACGACGGCGAGTGCACCGACAGCCACACCCACGTCTACAGCGTGCATCGCATGGACGGCGCTCCGCGCGACAATATGCACGGCTTCACCGCCGGCTGGGTCCGCACCAAATACATCAAGGCGGTGTCATGTGATCTGGATTGGGGCTATCGCGATCCGGCTTGGCCGACGCTGGACGCGTTGGACACTGACCCGCCGCCGCCCGGATCGAATGTCCTGACCCGCGAGTAAGCAAAAAAAGCGCGCCAAGAGTCATTGAGGCAGTAACAATCAGGTGGTGCACGCATTGCCGACGCATGTTGGCGAGGTCCATCGGCGGGCCGGGCGGATGCTTGGTGGTGGCCATGACGGACGGCTAGCAGTTGGAGGTGTTGCAGCGAATACTAGCGTCTCTGATCCCATCTTGATCGCCATCACCCGGGCGCTGCGCTGACTGCGACCTTCTTGGGTGCCTAAACTCGTATCACCTGACGAGGGCACTATCTCGAGGTCTGTGTAGTTTGCGTGAGTTGTTGCGTATGCGTAGGAAATCCAAAGGTCCCGCTATGCGGGATGTTGCCCTGCCGCCGAAGCGGCCGCCCGCGCCCAGCCTAAGCAGGCGCAAGCGAGAAGGATACTCTGGTGAGGCTCGCTCTAACCATGTTGATCCTGGTGCTGCTCAGCGCAGCCGCCGAGGCCCGCTACCTGCTCGACGCCCAGGGCAAGTGGGTCAAGTGCGGAGCGGATGACAAGGTCTGTCAGACCGTCTCGCCGCCGAGCACCACCCCGTTGCAGCCTGTGCCGTTGGTGATCCATCCACAACCTGCACCGCCGCCGCACGAGCGCCTGAAGTGATGGCCAGACCTTCATTAGGGCGCCAAGCCAATACGGCGGGCGCGGGTGCGTTTTGCGATCCACGCCAAGCCACGAGTTTTGGGCGGGCTGGAGACCACAGAGTGGACTTAAACTGGTCTTTGCGGAGGCGCTATTCTGCTAAGTGATTGATTTCGCTGGCGCGCCCTACGGGAATCGAACCCGTGTTTCCGCCGTGAAAGGGCGTATCCAAAGGTCTAGTCTCCGTCTACAGCGTCATGAAGCTGTCTCGCAGGTTTCCGTAAATCTCGTCGGCCGGCCGATAGGCTCTGTCCCATTCAGTGTCGGGATCCGGCCTCTTGGGCACGTAGCCCGGCGCGAAGCGATCCATCAGCTGCCCGCACAGACCCAAGGCGTCTACCTGGTCGTCATGTCGGCTGGTTGGGAACGCCAGTACTCGGCACGCAGATCAGGAAGCCACAGCGCATCCGCCGGCACATAGAGCCCGATCAGCGCCATCCGGCCGCGGATCGACGCCGCCCTCGTCGCTTTGTCGCCTCGCGTCGGAAACTGCTCCCGCTGGATCCACGCCTTGCGCTCGATCGAGCGGCGCTCAATGAACGGGCCGATACCGGACGTGATTTGCGTCTTTTCCTCGGCCCAAAAGCTCGGCCGCCATTTCAGCACGAGATCGCAATACGCCTCGACCCACTCCCGCGGATCCGCTTGTTCCCGCCAGAGATCGAGCAGGAACATCCGCTCCGTGTGGTCAATCCCGATGACGACGTGCACCGTGTAGTCGCCGCCGTCAGACGTCACCGCATAGTCGGATCCGCCATAGACCGAGAGAAACTTCGGAGCGTCACCGATGTAGGGTTTCAGCCATTCGTCCTTGAAGAACGTCCCGACTTCCTGCGTTGGCTCTTGCTGGTAAAGCGCAGCAAAATCCTGTGGCGTGATGTTGCGTTTGATACGCTCAAGGGCAGCTGCATCAAACTTCTCGGGCCACAAAGCTTCGCCGAATGGTGAAACCGCTTTTAGCTCGACAACTTCCCACCTATCCCCGCCACCCGCCTGCTGCGCGAGGAGACGACCCGACAGATCATCCTGATGCATGCGATGGTTTATCAGGACGATCGCCCCATCTTTTTCCAGGCGATTGTATACGGTTCCGGTGTACCACTCGTGCACCCGTTTGCGTTCGATCTCGGATCGAGCATCGGCCATCGAGCCAAACGGGTCATCGATCAGGAAAGCGTGGGCTCCGCGCCCCATGATGGCGCCACCAACGCCGGTCGCGAAATAGCTACCGCCCTGCTGCGTCGTCCAACGTCCGCGCGCCTGGGCGTCTTCGGAAAGCCGCGTTTCGAACACCTGCGCATATTCCTGAGACGCAATCAGGTTACGCACATCCCGACCGAAATCCTCCGCCAGGGTGGCACTCGCCGATGCGGAGATGAATTGCTTGTCCGGATGGCGTCCGAGAAACCAGGCCGGAAAACGACGGGAAGCCAATTCCGATTTGCCGTGCCTGGGAGGCACGAGAAGCATCAGACGATCAATTTCCCTCCGCTCGACGCGCTCGAGCTGCTCCGCAATCTGCTTATGAATAGCCGCCGGCTGATATCGCGGGTAGGTGAATTCGGTGAAGCTAATTAAGCTTGTCTTTGCTGCTCGGCGCCGCTTTTCCGTCTCCAAGCCCTGCTGGAGCGCGAGCAGCGACGACGGCTCGAACCGTGTCAAGGATTTCGTCAAGTTGCTCATTCGTCATTCCAAGTGTCAAACGCAAGCAGAGCCTCGCAGCATTTCGTGATTTCTATGTCGATCTCGTGCAGGACAGGGCATGGCCGATCCTCAGCCTCGAATTCAAGCTCTATGCACTCCGGCACCCTGAGTCAAAGGCGCGTCTCCGCAAGGCCTTCGAAATGTCCAAGGCAACCAGCGAAAGCGGGACAGAAGATCAACTCTTCGGCAAACTTACCCGGCTCGAAAAGGTGGAGAACGAACTCGCCTTGATTGCATTGGGCCCCATTGTCTCGGGCTTGATTCTAGAGAGCCACTTTGAACCGGAGCTCCTCACTGAGAAAGGACTCCGCCGGATTCTGGGCCGGATCTTCGACGTGTTTTTCCCGTCATAAGCCAGATCCGCATCCCCGGACAACGCCAGTATCTTGTTCCGTCGGCAGATGGCGTTCCGTTTAGTATGATTGAAGCGCAAAAAGAGACCCCCGTGTTTAGGGTACGACGTGGCAATCGCAGGTAGGCAGCAAGAGGGATATCAAACAAGGGGCCAACCGGAATGTCTGATTCGCCAATCGACCTGGATTCCAACGAGAAGAGCGCCACGCCGATCGCGATCCTGATCATTGGAAACAGCGAGATGGCTCGCCTAATCCGCGATTACGAGTGGGCCCGAACGCCGCTCGGCCCCATCGCCTCCTGGTCTGAAACTCTGGTCGCCACCGTCAATCTCATGTTGCACTCGCCGTTCCCCACCATCATTTCGTGGGGACCGGAGATGGTCTTCCTGTACAACGACCCTGCGATCCCAACTGTCATGGGAAAACATCCGCAGGCACTTGGCGGCTGCTATCGCACGGTCTTTCAAGAAGCATATGACCTGGTCAGAGACGATATCGAGGCGTGCTATCTAAGAGGCGAAACACCGGTTCGGGACAATATATTCATCCCTGTCCTGCTCAACGGCGTTATAGAAAATCACTACTGGAGCTACTCCCTGATCCCGATCTATGAGGAAGGCAGGATCGCTGGAGTCTACGACACTTACCGCAACATGACTGAATTGGTCACGGGAGCTCGCAAGCTTCGTGAAAGTGAAGAGAGGCTCAAACTGGCGACCGAAGTTGCCAGGCTCGGTGTCTTCGTATGGCATACCGCCGAAGACCGTGCAAGTTGGGAAAACGCCGAGATGTACGAGATCTTCGGAAGGAAGCCACAGGATGGCCCCGTCAATGGCACTGCATTCCTCCACGAAGTGGTGCTTCCTGAATACCGCGACGCGTTTCGGCAGGCGATGACTGCCACCCTGCAGAGGGGAGATAAATTCCACTTCGAGGGAAAAGTTCGTCTCCCCGACGGAGCAGTACGATGGATAGAGGTCAACGGGCAGCTTCAATCGCAATCGGACCAATCAGCCGGAGAGATCCTCGGCACCATCCGCGACATCACCTTGATAAAGGAAAGCGAGCAGGCCCTGCAGGATAGTTCCAAGCGCGTTAGTGAGCTCGCATCCATTGTCGATTCCTCCGAAGATGTCATCCTCAGCAAGGATCTGAACGGCATCATCACCAGCTGGAATGCAGCTGCTACCCGCCTCTTCGGCTATTCAGCAGACGAGATGATCGGCGCGTCGATCCTCAAGATTATTCCTCAAGACCTTCACTCCGACGAAAAACTCATCATTGAAAACATTCGCGCCGGACGCCGGGTCGAGCACTTCGAGACAATACGTCTCAACAAGAAAGGTCAGCGCCTCGAAGTCTCCATCACTGTCTCGCCCATGAGAGATAAGCATGGACAGGTCATTGGAGCATCCAAAATTCTCCGCGATATCTCCGGGCGAAAGCTGCTCGAGAAATCTCTTCTCCAGGCCGAGAAAATTGCAGCTACCGGACGCATGGCCGCGACCATCGCGCATGAAATCAACAATCCGCTTGAAGCTGTGGTGAACCTGCACTACCTGCTGCGCCCAATGATTAGCGATCCCGAGGGCATTCAGTTCCTTGATTCCATCGAAAGCGAACTCGCTCGCGTCTCGCATATTGCGAAACAAACTCTCGGCTACTACCGCGAAAACGCCTCGCCCAGCAGCACGTCATTGTCAGAACTCGTTCGTCATGCGATCACTATTTACCAGCCACGCTGCACAGCAGCCCGCATTGAAATCAAACAAGTCCTTGATTCAGACAGACAAATCATGCTGCGTCGTGGAGAAATAATGCAGGTAATCTCCAACCTGATTTCAAACTCGATCTACGCGATGCCTGCAGGCGGCACTCTCTCCCTATCCGTCAACGATGCGACATCTCCCTCTCGCGGAGTCACAATGACCATCCGGGATAACGGCGTCGGCATCTCAGCGGAAAGTCTCCCGCGAGTCTTCGATGCCTTCTTCACAACTCGCAGCACTGTAGGCACAGGCATCGGTTTGTTCATTTCAAAACAACTCGTAGAAGGCCACGGCGGCCAGATCCAGATCGAAAGCAGCACGGACCCGCAGAATCACGGCACGATTGTGCGCGTCTTCCTGCCAATCTCGTCCACATAGAACTCAAATAGGGAAGTGACGGGCGAAGCCCCTCAGGCCCCTATCCAGCTGCATCATCGATTATCCCTTTCCCGCAGCGTCGACTTGTCTGCGATCTCCAACTGTTAAAAGCGGCGCAGATCAGTGGACGAAGCTTTTGCTCGTCCCAGGATATGTTTTGCACGAAAAGGAGAAAGTCACAGTGGATCCAAACACGATTTTGAAGAGATTTTCCTTGGCAGCAGTGGTTGCCTCGACGTTCTTGGCGAGCGTCAGCGCAACTTCTCACGCCGAGGCCGCGGCCCCAAAGCAACCCAACATCGTCATCATCTGGGGTGATGACATTGGTCAGACGGATGTCAGCGCCTATTCGATGGGCCTCATGGGCTTCCGCACTCCCAATATTGATCGTATCGCTAAGGAAGGCATCATCTTTACCGACTTCTATGCGGAGCAGAGCTGCACCGCTGGCCGGGCGTCGTTCATCACGGGCCAGTCGGGCTTACGCACTGGTTTGACCAAGGTTGGTTTGCCGGGAGCACTGGTAGGGCTGCAAAAGGAAGACCCGACGATTGCCGAACTGTTGAAGGCGAAGGGTTATGCAACTGGCCAGTTCGGCAAAAACCATCTCGGAGATCGCAATGAGTATCTGCCCACCGTGCACGGCTTTGACGAGTTCTACGGCAATCTCTACCACCTCAACGCCGAAGAAGAGCCGGAAGATCCAGACTATCCGAAGGATCCGGCCTTCCGCGCCAAATTTGGGCCACGCGGCGTGATGGATTGCAAGGCCTCAGCCACCGACGATGCAACCGTAGATCCTCGCTTCGGCAAGGTTGGCAAGCAGGTCTGCAAAGATACCGGTCCGCTAACCCGAAAGAGGATGGAAACGATTGACGACGACATCGCTGCCCGCGCCGTGGAGTTTATTGAGCGGCAGAATAAGGCAGGCAAACCAGCCTTTGTCTGGGTCAACTTCACGCATATGCACTTCCGCACTCACACCAAGCCGGAGAGTATTGGCCAGTCGGGCCGCTGGCAGGACACCTACCACGACGCCATGATCGACCACGATAAGAATGTCGGCACGGTCCTCAAGGCATTGGATGATCTGGGCATGGTCGACAACACCTTTGTGATGTATTCCACCGACAACGGTCCGCACATGAACAGCTGGCCGGACGCAGCAATGACGCCATTCCGCAGCGAGAAAAATACTAACTGGGAAGGCGCCTACCGGGTGCCGGGGATGGTCCGCTGGCCGGGTCATATCAAGCCGGGCACGGTGTCCAACGAGATCGTGTCTCACTTGGATTGGCTTCCTACCTTTGTGGAAATGGCCGGCGATCCGAACATCAAGGAAGAGTTGATGAAGGGTTACAAGGTGGGCGGAATGACCTACAAGGTCCACCTCGACGGCGACAGTCTTGTGCCGTATCTGAATGGCAAGACTGCGAAAGGCCCGCGCGAATCGTTCTTCTACATCAACGACGATCAGCAACTGGTTGCCCTGCGCTACGACAACTGGAAGATGGTGTTCATGGAGCAACAGGTCAACGGAACGATGCTCATCTGGGCAAACCCGTTCACTAGTCTGCGAGTCCCGAAGATGTTCAACCTCCGCACCGACCCGTATGAGCGGGCAGACGTCACATCAAACACCTACTGGGATTGGGAGATCAATCACGTTTACCTGTTGGTGCCCGCACAGGCGTACGTGGGTCAATTCCTCGCGAGCTTCAAGGAATTTCCCCAGCGGCAGAAGGCAGCCGCTTTCAACATGGATGAAGTAATGAAAGAAATGGGCGAGGCTAACGAGCCGAAGTAGCTCAAGATGTTCGGTGGCAAACCTGACATTGACGAATTGACCAACTGAACTGCATTTGAGGCCGCGTCCGACGAACATCGGGTGCGGCCTTATAGATAAAAGAACACACTCAGGAAAGAGCACGACAATGAAAATCATTCACCGCCACGGAACGTTTCTTAGCGCGGGGCTTACAGCGATATTGGCGTTCAGTATCTTCACGGGCTGCATAACGAAGAACGAAGACGCCCGCACCAAGCTTGGTACGGTTCCCGAATTCCATCCCGAACTCGGCCTCGGTGCATTGCAAGGCTATCTCGATCCCAAGGCGCTTCCAAATAGCCTTGAACTCATCCCACCGCCTCCACTCGCAGGATCAGCCGCATTTGCCCACGACGAGGAGGTCGCCAAAAGCACTTTTGCATTGCGCGATACGCCACGCTTCGCCTTGGCCGCCTCTGACTTCGACCTCAAACTCCCTCATCTAACCAGCGATTTTTCCTGCGCGCTCAACGCCCCCATCACCAAAGAAGACGCTCCGTATCTCTATACGTTATTGTCGCGTGCCTTCAGTGATCTAGCCATGTCAACGTACGTCGCAAAGAATCACTACCTGCGCGACCGTCCGTTCCAGCAGAACAAGGAGCCCCTGGGCGTTCCCGAAGCGCGCGATTTTCTCGAGAAGGATCCCTCGTATCCGTCGGGGCACACGGCGGTGGGTTGGGGCTTTGCTCTCATACTCACTGAGGTCGCGCCCGACCGTGAAAACGAATTGCTCGCACGAGGCCGAGCCTTTGGAGAAAGCCGCACCGTCGTCAACCATCATTGGTATAGCGACGTAGTTTGGGGCCGCTTCATGGGGGCCGCTACCGTCGCGCGACTGCATGCCGATCCCACTTTCCGCGCGGATCTGGAAGCCGCCAGAGCTGAAGTTGCTGCAATCCGCGCTAAGAACCTGGCACCGTCAGGCGATTGCAAGGCGGAAGCCTCTGCACTGGATATGGGATACCAGACCGACGGTGTAACCGCCATCGACATCCTCCTCAATCCGGATGAGACGATGATGAAGCACGCGGCAACAGTCAATGCCCGCCTGCGTTCGGTCTACCCGAAGGGCTTCGCACTCGACACCACACATCGTCCACACGTCACCTTATTACAGCGCTATGTCCGCACCGCCGATCTCGACCAGGTTTATGCCGCCGCCAACAAGGTCCTCGCTGGTTTCAATCTGAAAGACCTCCACATGAAGGCAGTCAAGGATTACTACATTCCCGCCGGCCCTGTCGGTCTCGCTGGAATCGTCGCAGAGCCAACGCCGGAACTGCTCAAACTGCAACAGGCATTAATCGATGCTGTCGCTCCATTCACGGTCCCCACTGCCACGGCGGGGGCGTTCTACACCACGCCGAAAGAACCCAACATCCAGCCTGCTCTCATCGGCTACGTCTCGGCGTTTGTGCCGGAAAGTTCAGGCACAAAGTTCAATCCGCACGTCACTACCGGGATCGCTCCCAAAGAGTATCTGGACACGATGCTGGCTCAACCCTTCGACTCGTTCACTTTCTATCCGGCGAGTGCGTCCGTCTATCAACTCGGAGATTTCGGCACAGCAGCGAAGAAGCTGAAGGACGTGGATCTGAAACATTGATTTGCCATCGTTCACAGCTGGCCGTGAAGAACGAAGGCAAGCGGTCGCTAGTTGCGAAAGATGAAGCGGGCCGCACTCACTACAGTGGTGCGGCCCGCTTCACCGAAACACGCGAATTTAACTCTCTACCCAGCCGCCTACATCACCCGAATACTCACTGTGGCTCCCTCCAGATTCTCCGAGCTCGCCTGTATCTCGATCGCCCCACCTCCGCCCTTGGGGCTAACCACCAGCAGGCCCCGTCCCTGGTATGTCCGTCTGCGAGGATGTTTGAAGCTCGCCATCTCTTTCGGGTTTGCATTACCCACGCCCGCCAGTTCGCCCGCGCCTGAAATCTTGAAGTTCACTTCGGCCACTGCGTCGGGAATCAAATTGCCATCCTTGTCTTCAACATGCACCATCACAAACGAAAGATCGTTCGCATCCCGCTTCAGCGTCGAGCGATCCGGATGCAGCGTGATGCGGAATGGAGCGCCCACCGTCTTGAAGCTCATCTCCGCAATCTGCTGGCCATCCTTCAGAGCAATCGCCTTCAGTTCGCCGGGCGCATAAGGGACCGTTATCTCCGCGGTCAGCTTGGTCTTCGACGATACTTCCGCGCTGCCCACTTCCTTCCCGTTCAGCATCAGCTTCACGTGGTCGCCAGTCGTGTACACTCTCACCGTCACCGGCAGGCCTTCCTGCCCCGGCCACGTCCAGCTGCGCAATTCATCGAACCATCCCCACGCCGTGTACTGCTCCTTTCGCCCTTCCGGTACTGGCCGCAGAACAGCCATCTCCAGCTTGCTTCTCCCCCACACTACATCGCGGAAATAACTTTGCGGCTTCTTATTTCCAATCAGATCGATGTCCCCGCAGTTTGAGTTGAACCATGGAAAATCGGTTCCGCCAAACGTCGCTCCCTCCGGCAAGCTCATGTCAGCATCCGCTGGGATCGGCGGCGTATGCTGCGCCTCCGGGGCGCCCGGGAATTGGCTTGGCGCGGGTGCCAGCCGCGCTGCGCCTATACCCGATTCTCCCAAATAGTCCATGCCGGTCCACACAAAATCTCCAGTCACGTACGGAAGCTTCTCGACAATCTCCCAGATCTCCGACGCCTGAATCGGAAATGATTCCGTCCCCAGCATCACCCGCTCCGGCAACCGCGCATGGTCTTTCTCATACTGGTTCCACATGTAGTTGTATCCACCCACATCCAGGTACTTGAACGCAGGATCCTGTTCCGCCCACTTCGGAAATTTGCCCGTCTTCATGAACCCCTCGAAGGCAAAGGGCACAGCCGCCGTGATGGGCCGCGTCGTATCCAGTTGGTGGATCCTCTCCGTCAGCTGCTTCGCAATCGCCACGCCCTCCGGTGCGGCGCGCTCAGGAATCTCGTTGCCGATGCTCCACAGAATCACGCTCGGATGATTACGGTCGCGAAGCACCATCGCATCCAGATCCCGCTGCCACCAATCCTTGAAGTACAAGTGATAATCCTGGGGATTCTTCTCCTTCTCCCACATGTCGAACGCTTCGTCGATAATCAACATGCCGTGACGATCGCATGCGTCCAGAAATGCAGGCGACGGCGGATTGTGGCTGCACCGGATTGCGTTAAATCCATTCGCCTTCATCAGCTCAACTCGGCGCTCCTCCGCGCGATCGATCGCTGCGGAACCCAACACGCCGTTGTCGTGGTGCATGCAGCCACCGCGCAGCTTCAGTGGCTCTCCATTAATGCGAAATCCCTTTGCCGCATCTACCTCTACCTTGCGAATGCCAAAAGTGGTAGCTACTCGATCGGCAGTTTTGCCGTCGACCACAATCTCCACCTCGGCGCTGTAAAGATTCGGCGTCGTAAGCGACCACAGCCGCGGTGTCTTCACAACCGGCGCCAGTTTCACTTCGACCGGCGCTCTCGGCTGAATCTTCTGCGCCACTTCCGTCGAAGCTGCCACGCTGCCGTCGGCGTTAAGCACCCGCAGCCGCACCTTCACATCCTTCGCCGCCGATCCGCTGTTCTTAATCTGGACCGAGGCCGCCACCGTGGCCGACGCTTGCGATACTTCAGGAGTGGTTACAAACAGCCCCCACAGCGGCACGTACACATCGCCCGTCACCGTCAGCCACACGTGGCGATAAATGCCTGAGCCCGAATACCAGCGGCTGTTCTTCCCATTGTTGTTCACCTTCACCGCCAGAACATTGTCACCATCTGCGCGCAGATGAGGAGTCAGGTCATACTCGAAAGTCGTGTAGCCGTAAGGATGCTCGCCAAGCTTCGTTCCGTTGATCCAGAACTCGGCATTCATATACACGCCATCGAAGCGAACCGAGACGCGGCCGCCTTTCGCCTGCGCAGGCGTGGCAAACGTTTTCCGATACCACCCAATGCCTCCCACCACCCAGCCAGTCGCGCCTTTGCCCTCGCTCTGGACCTTGCTGAACGGGCCAATCTCAGTCGGACATCCACAGTCGTCCCATAGCGCAGATTGTCCATCGCTCGCCGGATGCGCCGCCAAATCTTCGATGCTCCAGTCGTGCGGCAAGCTCAGCGTTCGCCACGCCGTATCGTTGAACGCAGCACTCTCCGCGCCGGAAACGTCCCCTCGGTTGAAGCGCCAGCCATCATCGAATAGCGTCTCTCTCTGCGTGCCCGCAGTCCCCACATCGGATGACGGGAGTACTTCCGCTAATCCACTAGACGACAGAACCGACACCGAAGCGACGGTGGCAATACCTTTAAGTACTTCGCGACGACTGACTCTATCTGACATATCCCTCTTCTTTCCAGCTTCATTGCTGGCGTGACAAGCGCCACGCATATGGATGCACATCGACTTACCGAATTTTCAGGAACCAGCCAGTGTACTACCTGCAGCTAACTCTCCCCTGCGCCTGGTCTTTTAGTCCGCCCGTGCGGCCAGCACTCACTTGCAATCAACCCGGTTGTCCTGCGCCGCCACGATCTGCCACTTTCCATCGCGCTTCAACCACGTATCGGTCCACACCTGGCACACCTTTGCATCCGGATGCATCTTGTCCTTACCCGTCGCATGCTCGCTGCCATAAATAATTGCCACGTCGTCGCCAAAGAAGCGCACCTTGGCGTCATCGAGTGCGCAGCCATGCGCTGTGTGTGGACCCTTTTCATCGCGCATCTCATCGGCCTTGCTGTAGCGCTCGCCGTGCGTAGTCGTGCCCTGAAAATCCTCAGCCAGCAACCCAGCGATAACTCCGTTGTTGGTGCACACGCCCTCGGCCCACTTGCTCTCCATGTCGATCATGTACTTCGCCGTCTTGTCGTCCGGAGTAGCCCAATGGCTATGCTGAGCATGTGCCGCCGTCATCAGCCCAACAGCGCAAATCACCGCCAGAATTCCGTAGCGCATTATTCCCCCCGTCCCCGCCCGCTACTTAGTGCTCTTCAATCCCGATTCAGTTTGTACGCCCAGATCCCAATGCAGCGGAATGCCGCTAGGCTTGTATTGATAGGTGTCGTGCGTCTCCGTGCGCAGTGCTTCCAACTGCTCCTTCAGTTGCGCTGTCAGCTTTTCGTATCCAGGCTTCCCGTAAAGATTATTCATCTCATCGGGATCAGTCTTCAGATCGTAGAGCTCAAATTCCTCCGGCTCAATGAAGAAGTGAATCAGCTTGTAACGCTCCGTCCTCACGCCCCTGCAGGGCCGCACGTTCTCGAAGCCCGGATATTCGTAATACTCATAAAGCCAGTCCTTACGCCACGCCACCTTCGCCTTACCCTCAGCCAGTGGGAGAAAACTCTTGCCCTGCATGTCATCCGGCACAGTCAACCCCGCTATCTCCAGGATCGTCGGCGCAAGATCAAGGTTCAGCACCATCTCATCCGATTTCGTTCCCGGCTTCACGTGCCCGGGAAAGCTCACGATCATCGGAACCCGAATCGAAGGTTCGTACATCAGCCGCTTGTCGTAGAGATGGTGTTCCCCAAGAAAGAAGCCGTGATCAGAACTCAGAAGCACTGCCGTATCGTTCACAATATTCTGCCGCTCGAGTTCCTGCCATACTGCGCCAACATTGCGATCGTTATCTTCCACTCCTACGTTATGGTCCTTCACCAATTCTTCCAGCGATCGCGGATCATCGCTGAACACTTCGGAGTATCCAATCTTGTTATCGGCATCGGCAACGGCCCGCGGCTTTCCCGGATACCCCTTCAGATCCTCATCAAAACTCGCAGGCTTCGGTATCGCCACTCCATTCAGATCGTTGACCAGATCCTTCGGCCTGTAAAACGGTGCATGCGGCGCATAGAACCACAGAAACATGCAGAAGGGTTTGCTGCGTTCCTGCTTCAGCCACTCAATCGCCTTGCGAGTCAGCACCGTATCCACATATTCGCCCTCATACAATTTCGCCGGGCCATACTTCCCGCGCACTCCCTCCGTAATCTTCGGTCTGTAATAGTCCGCCTGGCCTACAAATCCGAAGTAGTAGTCCCAGTAGTGATCCATCAGCGCGCCTTCAATGTGCGACTTACCTAGAAATGCAGTCTCGTATCCGGCCTTCTGCAAAATATCCGAGACGAGGGGGAACCGATCCGGAATCTTGCCCTCAACATTCGACACCGCCCCCGTCGTATGCGAGTACATGCCCGTTAGAAACGTCGCGCGCGAAGGCAGGCACAGTGCGTTCACCACGAATCCATTCCGGAAGGTGCAACCCTGCCGCGCAATGCGATCCAGGTTCGGCGTCTTGATCAGCTTGTTGCCAGTGGACGATAGCTCATCCGAGCGCAGCCCCTCGCCCACAACGCAGACGATGTTCGGCTTCTTGCCCTCGCCACTTAGCTGGTTAGCAAAGGCTGCCAGCGCATCCAATCCACACATCGATGCGCCCAGCGCGCCAGTCAGATATTTCAGCACGTCTCTGCGGGTTTCCAAAGCTTCCCCCCAATCCGCTAATCAACGCTATGTCCGGTAACCCGAAATCCTAGCATAACTTGCCCTTTGCCCGCCCGAGTCGGGACCATCTCCCTGAAGTGCCACCGACACCTATCCCCCGAGCTCTCTCCTTGACATTCTAGGAGAGAAGAAGCTACTCTCCAAGACATCCTAGGAGAGCCCCAGAACATGGCCCACGAAACTCCCGTTGATCTCTTAAAAGGCACGCTCGATATGCTCGTCCTCAAAGCCGTATCGCTGGGCCCACTGCATGGCTACGGAGTCTTGCTGCGCATCCAGCAAATCTCCGAGAACCGACTTGAGATTCAGCAGGGATCGCTCTACCCGGCGCTATACCGCCTTGAGCATGAGGGCTGGATCGTCGGCGAGTGGGGACAGAGCGAGAACAACAGGCGTGCGCGTTTCTATCACCTCAACGCTGCCGGGCGACGGCGCCTCGAAGCGGAGAGAAAGAAGTGGGGACAATTCGCCGACGTCATTGGAACAATTTTGAAGACTGAGCCGGAGGCGTTATGAGCCTCACCAGCCGACTGAAGACGTGGTGGCACGCCGCAGCGCGCGAAGCCGAGATAAACGCTCAGGTTGATGAGGAGTTGCGCTTTCACATGGACAGCTACGCTGAGGACCTCATGCGCAGCGGGGTTGCGCCGGATGAGGCAATGCGGCGTGCCCGCGTTGAGTTGGGAAGCGCGCTCACAACCCGCGAGAATTGCCGGCAGGCGTGGGGCGCGCGCTGGTGGGATGAGTTGCGCCAGGATCTGCGCTACGCATTCCGCATGCTCGCACGCAGCCCCGGGTTTACCGCCATCGCTGTCTCTTCTCTGGCGCTCGGAATCGGCATGAATACCGTCATCTTTTCCGCAGCGCAACACATGCTCCTCGATCGACTCTCCGTTCCGCATCCTGAGCAGTTGCGCCTCTTCGCCTGGACAGAGCCGAAAGACGGCGTCGTCGAGAATATGTGGGGCGAGTTTGACACTCTCGCTGAGGGTGGCGAGCGCTCCACCTCGTTCTCCTTTCCCGTCTACCAGCAGCTTCGCAACGAGAATCGAGCCCTTGCCGACGTCTTCGCATTCAAGCCCTACGGACGCATGACGGCAACCATAAGCGGCCGTGCTGAGTCGGCGGACACCGAGATGGTTTCGGGCAACTACTACTCGACGCTCGGCGTGC
Organism: uncultured Acidobacteriaceae bacterium; assembly: GCA_963849505.1. Lineage (GTDB taxonomy): Bacteria > Acidobacteriota > Terriglobia > Terriglobales > Acidobacteriaceae > JANXZS01. The sequence continues at coordinate 16,922 of CAWKHY010000010.1, forward strand.
AACCGCAACTGGGGCGGGCCATTCAAGACTCGGACGACCGGGAGGAGGGAAGTGGACCAGTAGTTGTGATCAGCGACAAGTTCTGGACCCGGGCCTTCGGGCGCGCAACGGATGTCATCGGAAAAACGCTTCTTTTGAACGCCACTCCCATGACCATCATCGGTGTGAATCCGCCGAGCTTCACAGGCGCGTACTCAGCGCAGACCTCGCCGGATATCTTCCTGCCTTTCAGCATGCAGGCGCTCGTTGACCCACAGACCTTCGATCCAGACGATCCGCGCTCACTTTTGGTGAATAAAAAAATGTGGTGGGTGCTGGTCATGGGACGCGTGAAGCCGGGCAACGCGGACGCGACCACTGCGGCCGCATTAAATGTGCAATTCAATGCAGCCGTGCACGCCACCATGACCGTGAAGAAGGACAGCCAGATTCCGCGCCTTCAACTGGAAGATGGCAGCCGGGGACAGAATCCCAACGCCGACGAATTGCAGAAGCCGATGATCGTCCTAATGGGTCTTGGCGGATTCGTGCTCTTGCTGGCGTGCGCAAATCTTGCCAACCTGCTGCTGGCCCGCGCCGGAGCACGGCAGCGCGAGATAAGCGTGCGAATGGCGCTCGGCGCGGAACGCGGCCGCATCGTGCGACAGATGATGACCGAGAGCATGCTGCTGTCCGCCATGGGAGGCGCCGCCGGACTACTGCTTGCATGGGCCACCCGCAACCTGATTCCCCGCCTCCTCTCAGAGTCGTGGAACCCCCCTGCGTTCTCTGCGCGATTCAGCTGGCAAATCTTCGCGTTCGCTGCCGCAATCTCGCTCATTACCGGTCTCATCTTCGGACTGGCGCCGACGTGGCAGGCCACGCGCACACAGGTTAGCAGCGGCCTCAAGGATTCAGGACAAACCGTGACGCGCCGTCGACGCGGTCTCGCCGGCAAAACGATTGTGGTCACACAAGTGGCGCTCTCAATGCTGCTGGTCGTCGGCGCCGGACTATTCGTGCAAACGCTCGTCCGACTCGGCCACACCCCAACGGGATTCCGTTCGCATAACATGCTGCTCTTCGGCGTGGAGTTGCCCGCGACCCGCTACCCCGGAGCAACGAGCATCCCTCTCATGCGGCAGGTCGAGCAGAAACTAGGCACAGTTCCCGGAGCGGAATCCGCAACATTGATCGCTATCCCCCTGCTCTCGGGCAACGCGATGAATGGCACATTTGTGCCGGAAGGCTCATCACCCCACCCCGGAGCAAAGAACAAGCGTACTCGTCAATGAAGTTGGCCAGGACTTCTTCCGCACCTTTCAAATTCCGATTCTCGCCGGTCGCGGATTCACCGGCGATGACACGGAAACATCCACCAAGGTCGCGGTAGTCAGCGAGAGCCTCGTGAAGAAATATTTCCCCAACGTCAATCCCATCGGCCGCACGTTTTATGCGGGATGGAATCATCCGACGAAAATGGAAATCATCGGCGTCTGTGCCAACGCAAAATACTACACGCTGCGTAACGATGCTGAGCCGACCTACTACGCCCTCTACACGCAGAAGGCGAATGGCATCTCGCGCGCCACCTTTGCAGTCGCCACACGCATGGACGCACAGTCAATGGTCCCCTCCATCCGCGCAGCAGTCGCGTCCCTCAATCTGAATCTTCCACTGCTCGATGTGCGCACGCAAGATGAACAGATCCGTGCCAATCAACGCCGCGAACGCATCTTTGCGACCCTCACCGCCTGCTTCGGCATCCTCGCCCTGGTCCTCGCGTGCATCGGCATCTACGGCATCATGGCCTACGCCGTCTCGCAGAGAACCAACGAGATCGGCATCCGCATGGCTCTCGGCGCACATCCAAAACGCGTCCTCCGCATGATCCTCAGTGAGGCCTCGCGCCTGGCGGCAATCGGTATCGCAGTCGGCCTGTGCGCCGCGCTCGCCATGGGTCGTATCATCGCCAGCCTCCTCTATGGCCTCAAATTCTCAGATGCCACCACGCTCGCCCTCTCCGCGGCCTTGCTCGCCGCCATCGCTCTGGCTGCCGCCTGGGTGCCTGCGCGCAGAGCCGCAGGCGTCGACCCCATGCAGGCACTCAGGCACGAATAGATTCGCCGCTCTGCCTGGCAACGACGCTCTACGCCGAATATTCTCCCACCCTGAACGCAGTTCTGAAGTATCATTCCACCTGAAACGCTGGCCCTCCTACCCTCACCATTCGTGGATAGGAGCGGCCCGATCAACTGGCGTCGGTAGAATCCTCAGCGTTGCGTATCGCGACTTCCATATCGGTACCTCTGGCATAAGGGCCTCATTTGTGAGTAGAATCGGGCCATTTCCTGCCGGTGGGAGGGTACCTTTCTCCCCGGAATAGCAGAGGAGAATTCAATGGAAGCGAAGGTCGGACAGCGGCTGGGCGACTATGAAATCCTCAGCCTCCTCGGCGCCGGAGGCATGGGTCGCGTCTACCGCGTGCGCAATGTAATCTCCAATCGCATCGAAGCGATGAAGATTCTGCTGCCGGACCTCGTGTCGATGCCCGAGCTCGCAGCCCGTTTCACCGCGGAGATCCGCACCCTCGCCGGCTTCGATCATCCCAACATCGCCCAGCTCCGAACTGCCTTCCAGCATGACAACCAGCTCATCATGATCATGGAGTTTGTCGAGGGCGTCACCCTCGAGACCCGCGCGCGCAAGTCGGCCATCCCCATCGCTCAGTCGCTCGACTACACCTCCCAGGTCCTCTCCGCCCTCTCCTATGCCCACGGCCGCGGAGTCATCCATCGCGACCTCAAGCCCGCGAACATCATGGTCACTGCGCAGGGCGTCGTTAAGCTCATGGACTTCGGCATCGCCAAGTCGAAGGACGAACTGCAGCACACCAAGCCCGGCACCACCATGGGCTCCATCTACTACATGTCTCCCGAGCAGGTCAGCGGAGGCGCTGTCGATGCTCGCTCGGATATTTACTCCCTCGGCGTCACACTCTACGAACTCCTTACCGGTCGGCGTCCCTTTCAGGCCGATACAGCGTTCAGTGTTTTGCATGCTCAACTGAACACCGTGCCCCAGCCTCCCATCGAGCTCAACGCCGCGCTCCCACCCGCGTTGAACAACATCGTCCTCACCGCACTCGCAAAGGATCCCGCAGCACGCTTCCAATCCGCCGACGCATTTCGCGATGCTTTGCGCACTCTGAACATGGAGCCCGCCGCCACCTTCATCCAGCCGCCTGCTGTCGCGTCAACTGTGCCTCCGCATGAACAACTCTTAGCGCCCACCGCGGCGCAGTTGCAGCCTGACACGCCTACGCCTTCAGCCGATCCACCATTCGCGCCCGTCCCTGTCCCGCCCGCAATTCCGCCTCAGCCGCGCGACAGCCATCGCAGCCTGTGGGTGGGACTCGGCGCAACCGCTGCCTTGATCGCAATGATCTCCGCCGCCACCGTACTGCCGCGATTCCTCTCCACTCACGCGACCTCCAACGGCGACACCACCATCAAGGCTTCCGCGCAAACTCCCCCCGCCGCGATCCCTGAGCAACCACCTGCATCAATGCCGCCAACACAATCGTCAGGCGAGCAGCCTGCTTCAGACACGGCCGTACGCAATCCCGCCGCGCACACATCTCCACCAAGCACCAGCGCCGCGCCAATGCCGAGCATAGTCAGCGTTAGCAATCCTCAAGTTATAACCGCCGCTGAGCATGCTTCCGCAGATCCGATGCAACACGAATTGCGAGAAGCTTCCGAGCGTCTGCTTCAGATCTCTTCCCGCGCCACCGCAGCACGCGATTCAATTGAGCAACTGCGCCGGCAGCAGGAAGCCGATGGCCTCGGCCTGCGCTCGGACATCGCTGCCTCGCTCAGTCGCATGAACGCCTACCTGGAATCCGCGAACCGGGCCCTGGGCGTACGTGATCTCGCTCAAGCGAATCAGTACATGGATAAAGCGGAACTTGAACTCGGCAAGCTGGAAGTCTTTCTCGGTAAATAGGAGACTCTTAACGATGCGCGCACCCCTCGTTGCTATCCTCACTCTCGTCTCGATGAGCGCCGCTGCCCTCGGCGAAACATCGCCGCAGAAGCATCGCATTGCTGTGCTGGATTTCAATTACGCCACCGTCATGTCCGCCTCCCAGGCCGTCTTCGGAACCAATCAAGACATCGGCAAGGGCATCTCCGACATCCTCATCGACCGCCTCACCAACGAGGGCACCTATCGCGTCATCGAGCGCAATGCGCTCAACAAGGTGCTTGCGGAGCAAAACTTCTCCAACAGCAATCGCGCCGACACCTCGACCGCTGCGAAGATCGGCCATGTCCTCGGCGTGGACGCAATTATCACCGGAGACATCACCCAGTTCGGACGCGACGATCAGAATAAAAATCTCGGCGGCGTCCTCGGGCGCTGGGATAAGTACGGCGTCGGCAATGTAAGCACGCAGAAGTCAAAGGCCGTCGTAGCCATTACCGCGCGCATGATCGACGTCAATACCGGCGAGATCCTCGCCTCCGTAACAGGGAAGGGCGAGTCCACCAAATCCGGAACGAATCTCCTCGGCGCGGGTGGTGGCGGCGGCACCTATGGCGGCGGTGCCGGAGGCATGAACAGCACCAACTTCGCTGAGACCATCATCGGCGAAGCAGTCAATCAGGCCGTCACCCAACTCGCTCAGGGACTCGATCAGAAATCCGCCAGCCTGCCCGTGGCGCAAGCCGCGCCGGTCGCAGGATTGGTCGCCGATGCATCGGCCGGCGAAATCACTATCAACGTTGGCAGCAAGGCCGGCGTCCAGGTTGGCCAGACGCTGCTCATCACCCGCGTCGCACGCGTCATCAAGGACCCAGCTACAGGGCAGCCTATTCGCACGGTTGAAGACAGTGTGGGACAGATAAAAATCACCAGCGTCGATGCCTCTTCCGCCGTCGGGTCCTTCACCGGTCAAGGCATGCCAAAAACCGGCGACACCGTGAAGTCTCCACCGCAATAGTTCAATGCGGAATCGACTTCGTAATCCCCTCGCTTGCGGATGCCGAAGCACTCTCCATCAGAGCGCTTCGGCGACTCCGATAAACGAAGACCAACTCGTCGCTAGTACACCGTCACGGTTATTGTGCCCAAGGATGTGAGCGACCCGGAGGTGCCCGTTACTGTCACGGTATAGGCCCCCGGCGTGGTCCCGGGAATCGTGGTTTTCACCGGGCCACCTCCCCCACCGCCACCGCCGCCGCATGCGACCACACCACCACCCAGAATGCCTAAGAGTGCCACCACGGTCAGTATGCTTCTCCACTTGCGCGACCGTGCCGGAATTCCAAACAGCACAATGAATCCAAGCGCCGCCCCTCCCGTGGTATACCAAATATTTCTCGGTCTCTCAGGAACACGCGCTCCAGCAGTAGTGGTCGCCTGGGTCAACACGGTAAGGGTCGCGACGGCCGACGAGCCGCTTCCAACGTTCACCGGACTCGTAACTCCGAAGCTGAAGGTTGGCAGGTTCACGGCACCCACAGGACTGCTTGCGATGCTGGCAGTCAGCACCACGCTGCCTGAGAATCCTCCGCTCCCTGTCACCGTAATCGACTCAGCGTTTTCGTTTCTGGCGCCAGCTTGAACTGATATCGGCGTGCCACTCACCACGATGCCGGGTACTGGTATCGCCATAACCGTAACGGGATCGCTTGCTGTAGACGGATTGTAATAGCCATCGCCACTATAGGAAGCTGTAAGTGTGTCTGCACCAATGGCTAGCGAGTTCGCTGGTATGGTCAAATTGGCGTAACCCGCCACCACCGCTACCGGAGAAGACGAATAGCTCCCACATGTAAAGGTGACAGTGCCGGTTGGAACAGGAAGAGGATTGTTAGACGCGGGATTCACCTGTAGGGATACGCTAAGAGGCTCATTAACAACGAGGGATGGAGACCAGGTCTGAAAGAAAAGCCGCGTATCCGTAATCATGGTTACGCTGCCTGTGCCCGTACCGCTCGTGAAATTTGAATCCCCAAGGTACGTCGCATGCAGCGGGTTCAGGCCTCCGTTCAGACCATCCTTGCTTTGAACCACGAAGTTCGCCGCGCCATTTGTTAGCGGCGCTGACGTACCGAAGTTGAGTTCGTTGGTAAGACTCACGCTTCCAGTGGGCGTGGGGCTTCCACTCGTCCCCTTGATGGTGACGGAGAGAGTTACGGGATAATTCACCACGCCCGTCGGCGCTGTCACCGTGATCACAGGTTTCAGCGTGCCCGCCCCGATCGTATTCACGGGCGCCGTGGCCGAACTCGATGTGTAGTAGAGATCTCCGCTGTAATTCGCAGTCACGGTCGTGCTTCCAACGGCTAGCGAATTCGCAGGAATGACCACAGTGGCCGTCCCATTGGAGACGTTCACCGCGCCGAGGTTACGTTGTTGTACGTCAGCGTGACAGTCCCCGTAGGACTCTGCAGGCCATTCGCGTCGCTCCAAAACAGCTTCAATGTCACCGGGATCGCTTGATTCACCGGGGTCGCGCTGGAGGGTGGATACACCAGCATCGACGTGTCCACCGGGAGAACGTTCACCGAGATTCCCACCGATGCGTAATTTCGGTAGTTGGTATCGCCCGAGTAGACGGCATACAGGCTGTACAATCCCGGAACTAGAGTGCTCGACGAAAAACTTGCTGAGCCTCCCGCCCCTTGGAGACCCACGGCCGGAGTACCAACCACCGGCGCTGAACCGACCACGCTGGAACCATTCATAAAGGTCACTGTGCCCGTGGGCGGATCGCCTGCGCTTCCGGACCTCAGACTTACATTAAATGTCTCAGGAGTGCCCGCGAAAACCGAGTATTGGGACGGCGACAGGCTGAGATCGACCGCAGCCCGTTGAACCGCGAATTGCACTACCGAGCTCGTGCTCGCCTGAAAGCTTGCGTCTCCCGCAAACACCGCGGTCAGGTTGTTGGTCCCGCCCGAAAGCTTCGTAGTCTGCAACTCTGCGACTCCATCACTCCCAGGTGTCGCGGTTCCCAGGGTGGTGGTGCCACTCTTGAAAGTGACACTTCCCGTTGCCACACCGTTGGGATTCGACACCGATGCGCTCTTCCCAAAAGGCTGTGCATCAATCACGTAGATGTCGCCGTAGAAGGGCGTCGTAGCAACAGCTCCCGTCAGAGGATCGAAATATCCTGCGACCTTCAAGCTTACCGTGCTGCTCTCGGCGCTCACCGTCACAGGAATTGAGTTCGAATCGCTCGCCCCAAAACTCTGGCTGCCGCCGTAGTGCGCTGAAATGTTGTAGCTGCCACCCGGCAAATTCTTCGTCGTCCCTGACACCCCGCCGCCAGTCAGCGTGAAAACATCAATGCTCCCTGAATTCGGAACCGTAGCCGGATTAATGTTGTCCACCAGTGCCACATCGCCCGCTGGCGTACCCCCGCTCCCCGTCACGCCCACATGTACGGCAACACTCGCGCCATGCGTAATGTTCAGTGCTGTCGTCGCTCCGTTCAGCGTCAACGCAGAAGTGGTCGCGGTAACTCCCGCTCCTGCCCAGTTATTCAGCAGTTGCGTTCCATCAATGCTGCCCAGACCCGTAGCTTCATCAAAGCCCGCCCCGGAGTTGTAGCCCGTCATGAAACGGAAGGTGCCGGAATTCACTATGCAATCTTTTGAACCCGCGCATGCCACTGAATTGTTGCCCGTCGCAACATCATGGAAGACCGTGCTGTACTTACTCTTCGCAAGGTCGTACAACACGTAGTCAGCCTGGCCAAGCCGGCTGCCGTTCTTCTGTTTCAGCAGCGCCAGCATTCCTGCAAATGCCGGAGCACTCGCCGAAGTCCCTCCAACTCCCGTCAGGTTAAAATTGTTGCCCGTCGTCGGAGTTCCACTGCAGTTCACAATCAGATTGTTTGAGTTGTCATACTCCTGATCTGTGCACAGAGCCCATGCCGCGCCGTAAAGTCCGTCACCCGCCATCAACGAAACGTCCGGCACATTTCGTCCCGAACTAGTCGTCGCAAATCCTGTTTGCCAGCTCGGAACAGGGTAGCCAGCCGAGCACGCGCCCCCACTCTGCTGTACACACGCGCTGAATCCGCCGCCACCCGCCCATATATTGGCGTTGCTCGAATACTGCGTCGCCGTCCACGGAATATTTGCGTCGATCGTCGTGTTCTTCCCCTGGAAAGTGGAATCATTCCACGGACGCTCGGGAATGTATTTCAAAGCGCTTCGATGATTAGCGAGCGTGTTGTTCACGTCCACATATTGAGTGAAGCTGGCAGGGAAGTTGCTGTACAGCGTATCGAAATCCGTTCCGCCCACGGCGATGTTGTAAGGAGTCGATGCCAGCGCATTCACCGCCAGGCCCAGAGACGCCTGGTACACCTGGGTCTGGTTGTCGCACCCCGCAGATCCACTGTCGCCCGTCGATACCGTTACGGAAATGCCCTGCGCTGCAGCCTGTTGCCAAAGATTATTGATGTACTGATTTCCCGCCGCGCCCTCGTTCGCCTCACACCCGCTGAAGCTGACATTCAGAATATCCACCTGGTTGTCGTCGATGGCCCGCTGAATAGCCAGAAACAATCCCGCACTCAGATACGTATTTGAGGCGGTATACAAAATAACGTTGGCATTTGGCGCGATGCCCCCCGCCACCTGCGTATCCAGGTACGCCTCGATTGCGTCGCCATTCTCGCCCGGATCATCGCCATCCACCACCACCGTCGTCGCCTTCGCCGGAAGCCCAAATGTCGCGCGGTAATTTGCATTCTGTCGAATGTCGATATTGGAATCACCGGCAATGCCGATAGTCGCGCCTGTCCCGTCATAGAGCGCGCTGCCGTGGTTACCGTTCAAACTCGTAGGCGTGTTGTAGATCGTTGCCGCATCTGCCGGGCTAAGAAAAATGTAGTAGCCGTTCGTAGCGTTCCCAGAGGTATACGAAGGCTCAATACGATTTGTCGCCGAGTTATACACCCCGCCCGGACCGCGCACAGCATTCGATCGCGGGTAGAAGTCGTTCAACCTCGCCACTCCGGCCACCACCGGAGCCAGCGCCGCCGGTATCTGTGGATCGGAAATATTCGCCCAGTGCTTCACCCCGTTTACCAGGAAGCTGTGCACCGACGTGTGAAATGTCGATTCCACCTGCGCCGTTGTCCCGGAAAATTCCAGCGACATCCGCCCCGGTGCCACCTTGTTGATCGTGAAGCCGTGACTCTGCAACCACTCCTCAACTCGCGCAAGGTCGGCCTCTGACACACCGAAGCGCGCGCCGAATTCCTCCGGCGCCATCCACCTTCTGAAAGTCAGGCGAATTTGCATTCTGGACGGAGTTCAGCCACGTCTGGAGAGATGCTTCCTGCGCGCCACTTCGCGCCAGCACCAGCGTCAGCCGGCTCGCAGCCAGCGACGCCGGAGCCACTCCAATATCGTTTCGCGCATACGCCTGCGGAGGCGTATTGCCGTGCAGCGTTAACAGCGAGGACTCATCAATCCTCTGCGTAATACGCGGCCGCACTCCCGCATCTTCAGAAACCTGTGATCTGGCAGGAAACGTGGCAACCAACGCAGAACAGAGGAACAGGAACAACAATGCAACCCAGGGTCTTTTCAGCATCGCTTCAGGGAACACTCACAGCCAATGGGCGGAACGGGATACCCACGGCAGCTTTCCACCACAGGAACGATTGAACTCCGTACTGTTCGGGCGAGTCTATCATGCGCTCAGCCCCTCTGTATGCCCCATAACTCCACGCCGATCACTTCCCACCCGTGCGCTCTTTTCCGGTCTTGGCCCGAGCTGTCACTGTTACGAAGGTTACTCTCGGAGGTAATGGCAAGCCTGCGCTACACTCGCCCCCTATTCACTTTGCAGGTATCCGACGCTGGATGACAATTTGCGATCATCGTAGCCCAAGTTTCCATCGCAAGAGATAGGTGCCCGAGTGAGTTGAGGATTGGAATTGCGCATCCACAAAGACCTTGTCATCAAAGGTCGTTGACAGTGAGTCTGCCGGCCGGCACAAATCCGGGCGCGCCCTGGATTATTCAGGTAGACCCATTTGCTTCAAGACCGCCTTGTAGCGCGGATCGGAGTGGAGAGAATCGAGTTCGGGAGTGACCTTGATGTACTGCAGGCCTCGCCCCCGTTCCTGCAACGCAATATTGAGCCAGTGAAAGGTGTTGTCTGCGTCGCCTAGGAAGGCGTAATTGTAGGCAATGTAAGTGGGATCGACGTAGGAGTCCCCAGCGCGCAACCTCATCTGCTCCTGGATGATGGCGTTGACGGCGGCACGCACACCACCTTTGGCATAGGCCTTCTCCGCAATAGCCTGCAGAGCGAGTCCCTGCGTATTCTTAAAGAGGGTAGCGGAAGTCTTCCAATCTGCGAGCCACTCAGGGTAATGCCCCTGCAAAAAGTTGATCTTTCCCATCCGCGAATAAGTGACGGCAGAATTCGGATCCAGTTCCAGGGTCTTCTTCCATTGCGCCATGGCCTCGTCGTAGCGGCGCGCATTCCCGTATCCGTTGCCGAGATTGTAGCTGTATTGAACATTGACGGGCTCCAGTTCGGCAGCGCGTTTCAGTTGCTCGATCGCCTCCTTGTCGCGGCCTGTGAACGAAAGCAAAAGCCCATACACGTGGTGCGCATCGGAAAGATTCGGATCGAGGTCCAAAGCTCGCTTGGCCTCTTTTTCCGAGGCGGCCCATTCCCAGTCCGTAAGGTAATAAGAGGAGAGAGAAAGATGGGCGTTCGGTAACGCCTCATCAAGCGAAAGCGCCTTCTCAGCCTCGGCCTTGGCGCGCGGCCGAGCTTCACTTTGTGGAATGGAGGAATAGTCCGGAATCACGGACCAGTAGTTCGCCAATCCAACATACGCGAGTGCGTACTGCGGATCGCGGGCAGTAGCCTGCTCAAAATAATCGCGCGCTTTGTCCAGGTCCTCCTTGGTCCGTTTCTCCCAGTAATACCGCCCTTTCAGATAGAGCTGGTACGCTTCAGGATCCGAGGATCCACCGTGTGAAGTTCGCGCAACCTGATCGCTGGAGGCCGCGCCCGCGCGCAGATGGTTTCCCACCCCATCTTCAATCTGCCGCCGAACGGTCATCAGGTCCTGCGTCGTCGTGTCGTATCGGGCGCTCCAGAGATTCCGATTGCGGCGCGCGTCAACAAGTTCGGCGTCCACATGGAGCGAGTCACCATGAACCGTCACCTGTCCTGAGACCACGCCGGCAACGTCCAGTTCGCGGGCCGCGGCAGCAGTATCCACATCCTTACCGCGATAGCGAGCCACCGAACTCCGGGGACGAACCGCAACATCCGTCGACTGCGAGAGATTGCTGATCAGGTCTTCAGTCAGGCCCTCGCTTATGTATTCGCTATTGGGATCGCCGGTCACATTGGTGAAAGGCAACACGGCAACGGAATCGATCTTTCCGCCCGACCGAAACCCAAACTGCCAAACGAGCCATGCAACGAGAATCGCCGCGATCGCGCCGACCGCAAAAAGCAAACGTTTGGATCGGGGCGCTGGCCCAGGGGGAACTACTGCGGCACTGGAAGGCTGCAACGCTGATGGGGTCGGCTGACCTACAGGCACTGCAGTCGCGTCGCCCCAAGGTAGCGCTTCCACTCCAACTGACACACGTTCTCGCGAGTCCCAACTGCGCTTCAACCGTTGCAGATCAGAACGGATGTCGGCGGCATGCTGGTAACGAAGTGCGCGGTCTTTTTCCAGGCACTTCTGGATGATCCGCTCCAACTCGTCAGGCACGCTTGGGTTCAACCGAACCGCAGGAACAGGAGCTTCCTGGATCACGGTAAGCAGCACGATCGTTGTAGTTTCGCCTTGAAATGGCATCTGTCCGGTTGCCATCTGGTACAGCGTTGTGCCGAAGGAGAACAGGTCCGTGCGGGAGTCGAGTGGCTTCCCTAAAGCCTGTTCCGGCGACATATAGGCGATCGTGCCCAGTGTGCCTCCACCACTGGTGGAGTAATTGGTTTCGAGCACAGTTTCGTCTGGATCGGTAGGGGCTTTCGACTTCTGATTTGAGATCTTGGCCAGTCCAAAGTCCAGGATCTTCACGTGATCTTTGCGGGTTACAAAAACATTCGCCGGCTTTATATCGCGGTGGATAATTCCTTCCGCGTGTGCCGCCTCCAAACCGTCGACCATTTGCAGGGCCAGCTCAATCAGCCGATCGAGTTCCAGAGGCTTACTACCAATCACATCCTTGAGCGTCGTACCATCCAGGAACTCCATTGCGATGAAGAGGCGTCCGTTCTCTTCGCCAATGTCGTGAATGGTACAGATGTTGGGATGGTTCAGCGCTGAGACAGCACGGGCTTCCCGCTGAAAACGTTCGCGTAGTTGAACATCGTGAGCATACTCATCAGGCAGAAACTTGAGGGCAACGAACCGCCCCAGCCGGGTGTCGTGGGCCTTGTACACCACACCCATTCCACCCGCACCCAGCTTTTCCAGGACCCGGTAATGCGAGATGGTCGTGTCAATCATAATCAAAAGCTGACTGCTGATTCGAAAATGCTACATGGCTGCCATAACCGCGTCAATCAAGGCGCTAGCGCTCCTCACCCCGTGTCGCGGGTGACCCAGATGTAAATCGCTGAACCAATGCAGGGGCCCCACGCAGGCCAGCAAGTAGTCGCGCGTGAGCAGCAGGAACAATGACCGCTGCCCGTGTCACTTGGCGCTTGTCCCCGGCGTGCTTACCGCCGGACGGAACTGTGCCGACATCAGGTGCCTCGGTACATCGTTCTCTGCCGGCGTCCGCTTTAAGAACTCCTTCGCCGCAGCACTCCGCTTCAGATAAGCGTCCAGAAATTCCAAAGTGTACCGAGCCATCCAGTTATAACTCTCCGCGCCTTCCTCCAGCGAATAGTCCGCCGGTGAAAAGTGCTGCGCCTCTTTCGCGAACCGCTCGCTTCGCTGGTACAGGGAACTGAATTGGATATGCGAAACACCCAGCAAATGAATATGCAGCAGATCGCCGCGAGTCCATTCATTCAGTACGTTCGGTGCCGCATCTTGCGGCTTGCCGTGACGCGAGGCATCCCAACTCTCCAGCGTCTCCTCCGCTCTGCTGAACACCAGCAGCGGGATCGTCAGCTGATCCGGATGAACGTCGCCCGCTTCCTGCACCACGCTTGCCGAGTAGCGAAATGAACCATCCAGCGAAACCAGCGCATCCACCCGTCGATCCCGCGCCGCTTCGAACAGCGCCGCCATCGCACCCCAGCTATATCCGATCTCTCCGACCTCCGACATCTCCGTGTCCGGAAGTGTCTTCGCATAGTCGATCAGGAACGATATATCTCTCGCCTCCGCATTTGCGCCAGCCAGGTCCACTGTCATAGCTCGCGAGGACGCCCCCATGCTCGCGCTCGCCATCACCACGTAACCATTGCTCGCCAGGTATTCGCACAGTTCAATGTTTTCGAAGGCAGGCGCGTTGACGCTCGGCGCATAGATCACTACGGGAAATTTCCCCGCCTGCATGGCGGCGTCGCGCACAGCCCACGTCGGCAGCGCCGTCACTCCATGCATGTATTGCTCGACAAACGCCTGCGGTTTTCCTTGCTCAACCGGCTTAACGAAACTCGTCTCAGTTCTGATCAGCGCTGCATAATCGCCAAACGTCATCAGCTTGGCGCTGGACTTTTCTGCCGGATACCATACCAGCACCTGCAGCGGCCGAGGGCCTTCCTTGCTAACCGGCTTGCCATCCTCGTCTATTGTCGTCGTGAAAACGCGCGAGCGATCATACTGCTCAGCGACTCTGAGCCCCACCGAATACTGCCCCGGTTTCTCAGTGAACGCGAAATGAAACTCCGGCGCCCCCTGCGCAACAACCATCACGCTTGAGGCCGCAAACACAATCAAAGCAGAATGACCAACTCGCACGCTCGGCCTCCAAGGCAGGATGCAGAAGTATAGAGCCCTCTGTGAGGCCTTTCATCCCGAGAGGGCTCCGTGGGCCATACCTCCGCGAGTCGCTCTTGTCGAATGTTAGAGCAATGAAACTGCCACGACAAAACGGGTGACCACGGCCAGCTCAGCAGATTCAGCGATCCGCAGTCACCCGTAGCTAAATTCATCTCTACGGCTGGCGAGCGGGGCCGATCAGCGGAGTCTTAACCGGCTTTGCCATTCCGTAGAAGACCACCACCCCTTGGCCCGCGCCGAGTGTCTGTAATGCTTCATCGCCCTTGCCCAGGGCTTCCCCGTAGTTCTGCCAATTATTGGTAACCCACACGTCTCCGGCGGGACCGATGCCAACATCAACCTGCAACTGCAATCCGCCGCCGACGTAACCGCCTGCAGGCGAGATGGCGTCACCCGTCTTTACGCCCGGTGGGCAGTGCTCCGTGCGGAAGCCACACAACTCGACGATTCCCGCCGACGCAGAGCTGAAGTTGGAGATCCAGACATTGTCGTTGCCATCGACGGAAGCAGCCCAGGGCCCGACTATCCCTTTGCCATACACCGGAGAGAAGGGCGCCTCGCTGCCGTCAGGACGCAACACCGTAACGCTGCCGCCTTCGTAGCCGGATTTCTCCGCGGCCATGGCAGGCACCAACACCTTGGTAGCCCTTGCTCCCGCATCCGGATCGTTGTCGAAGTTGAATTTAAATGCCGCCAGCATCTCCCCGAATTTCAATGCCCCTTTGGGCGAGCTGCCCAGTTTGTTCGTCACCCACACGTTGCCCAGGCTGTCGATAGCGAGGCCGCTGGCAGAGTATCCCACCTTGAACGTTTCGATTTTGCTGGGATCGGAAGCTGGGAAACGAACCACGCGGTCCGTAACGGCGTTGGTAACCCAGATTCGGTCCTGCTGATCAATCGCGAGAGCGAAGGGTCCGACAAGCTTGCAAGGGTTCTTCATCGGATCGCCTGTCTTGTTCTGGCAATAGAACTCGACCTTGGATGGATCGCCCTGGGGTAGCTTCAGAACCTGGCCCTTGATCAGGTCAAGCGTCCAGATGTCGCCACTAGGCGTAGCGATGATGCCCTGCATCTGGCTGATCTGGCGGTTAAAGTTCCAACCCTCTGGTGGCGACAAAGCTTTGCCGCTGTTATCAAACTTCGTAACGTTCTGGCCGGTAAAGCTGGTCACCCATGCGTTGTCCTGGGCGTCGAGCGCCAATCCGAAACCGGGGCCTGCGATACCTCCGCCCCTGAAGCCCAACGGGCTGGGCGACAGTGCCTTGCCGTTGGGTGCGAACTTGCTGAGACCGCCCGTCCACGAGGCATCCTGGTTTTGCGCCCCGACCGTGAAGTTGTCAGCCACCCAGGCATTGCCTTCGCTGTCGATCATGAGCTTGCCGCCCCCGCTGACGCCGCCGCCCGTGAATTTCAGAGGGAACACGAACGCGCTCGGTGCGAACGTCAGATACGGCACGTACGGTGTATCCCGCAAGAGCTTGCCGGGAGTGCCGGGCTTCGGCAGCGGATAGAACTCGTTCAGCAACGAGAATATTTTGTCCGGCTGGTGCCAGGGGAAGAATGCGACCACTTCCGTCGCAAGAAGCGTATTCGGCGGAGCACCGCCGCTGGGAGGCGTAGTCGCCGCGAAGAATTGGCTGCACGCATCGGGCCTTACCCGCGTGATGCACCCAGCCATCACGTCGGCCAGTGTGCCGAAGTTGGCCATCGTCGGTGTCTGCGCGCTGTTGAGCCCGTCGAGAATCGTCGGCCCCCAACTGCCGGTTTCTAAATCGACGAAGTTGGGCACGTTGCCCGCGGCAATCCGCAACTGCAGCGCGGAGCCTTTAATGGTGGTGTCGTCGATGAATTGCGCATGTGTCACCACCGACGCAATCGTAGTGAACTCGTTGATGGTGACGCGCGTTGGGGCAGTGCTTCCCACCACCGTCATCAGCGCAATCGCCGGATTATTACCCGCTCCTCGATTCGCTGCAGAGATGCCACCGGTAGCTACCAGGTAGAGGCTGGAGTCAGCCGCCCCACTGCCATGGATCACGAACTTGCCGTCGTCGTCTGCCTTAGTCTGCCCAAGTTGTTTCGGCGGCCCCGCGCTCGCTTCCCATAGCGTCACAGTCGATTGCGCGATGGGCACACCCGCGCCCAGCACCTGGCCGTTGATATCGGCAGCAAAAGCCCGTGTTGCAAAAAACAAGTTGGAAATCACGATCGCCACAAGTACAGGGTTCCAAATAGCTGATCTGGAATTCATGTCATTCTCCTCAAGGACGGATATGAATCGGCAATTGGCCCAGGACAGACTTTACATTCCGCAACACCAAGATAATCTCGGTGGCCCATTCAAGCCTTCCCTTGGCTTGAGTGGGAAAGCACAGGCGGCTGGCCCACCCTCGCTCTCGCAACAATGAGGGTGCCCCATCCTTCGCGACTTTGCGAAGGGTGGGATCAATCCACCGTCGAGTGGCCCACGCTAAAACTTATTCCTCAACACTCAGTGTGACTTGGGCCCTGTCTTGCCTTGCCATTGGCAATGGCGGAGTTGTTAGCCCGGTCCCGAAGTGAGTTCCAGCTCACCCCAGCCCAGTGCTCAAATTCTAATCTGCCATTAGATTAAGCGCGAAACGACAACTCAAAGCCGGAGTGAGTGGCCCAGGTTAGACCTTTCATTCCTCAACACCCAAGATAATCTCGGCGCCCCATTCAAGCCCGTCGTTGGCTTGAGTGGGAAAGCACAGCCGCGTGCCCCACCCTCGCTCTCCCAGCCCGTCTCGGGTGCCCTACTCTCGCGCTCCCATCAACAAAAGCCCAACTTGTCATCCCGACCGAAGCAAAGCGAAGTGGAGGGAACTGCGTTTGGTGCTGGATGCCCTCTTTGTGAAGGGTGTAATCAACTAAAGCCGGTGCCCTGTCCTACCCTCCGTTGGGTAGGGCGGGGTTGTTGGCGTGGCCGAAGTGAGTTCCAGGTCGGTGGCCCAATCAAGCTTCCAAAGCCTCCGCCTCGATCGGCTCCACATCCACCCCTACTTTCAAGAGGTGCGCGCCGCCGCCAAGAATCAGCCCGCGCAGAGGACTCACATCTCCATAATCCCGCCCCCACGCCAACGTCACGTGCCCGGTGGAAGGAACAACGTTGTTCGTGGGATCCACATCCAGCCACCCAATTCCCGGGCAATAAGCTGACACCCAAGCATGCGACGCATCTGCCCCAATCAGTCTCGGCTTGCCCGGCGGCGGATAAGTCCGCAGATATCCGCTCACATACCGCGCAGCAATATTCAACGACCGCAGGCAGGCAATCTGCACATGCGCAAAATCCTGGCACACCCCGCGCCGCTTCTTGAAGACATCCTCCACGGGAGTCCGCACATTGGTCGCCTTGGAATCAAATCGAAAATCCCTGAAGATTCGCGAAGTCAAATCCAGCAGGGCATCAGGCATCGGACGCCCCGGCCTGAACGACTCCAGCGCATACGCCCCAAACTCCGGCCGCACGCGAATCCGCGGCGACTCAAATTGAAACTGAAATGCCTCCAACCCCTCGGCGCTGTGATCATCCGCAAGCGCCCTCACCGAATCCTCCCACGAGACTCGATGCACCGGCCAAGCCTCAGCCTGCGATATCAGCACCTCGCTGCGTCCTTCCACCAGCAAGTGCTTATGCGGCTCCTGGATCGTAAAGAAGCACAGCCGATTCCCGAAGTAATCCACACGCTCACTCCGCGTAGCCGGAGTAGGCTCAATCAGCAGCTCATGCGACAACAACTTCTGGTGCGGCAGGTCTCGCGGCGTCAGGCACGCAACATGATTGCCCATCGACACCCTGTATTTGTACTTGTAAGTATTCCTGTGAACGATTCGATAAATCATTGGCCTATGGTGATCGGCAAAGTCCGCGCGTGGTTGAAGTAAAGACTCGTCAGGTTGTTTGACCACGACGGCAGCAGCTGCTCCAGCTCCTTCAGATACCGCTCCAGCCGCACCAGCCCGTCACTTCCGTTCGAAGTAGTCGACGCCCCCGGCAGCGGATAATGCATCGACTGCAAATCAAAATTCCGCAGCATAGCCAGCGCCGCCTCCATCGCCTTCACATCGTCCGGCGAATTCCGCGGCAGCTTCTCATACAACTCCAGTAAATGACTTAGCTGAAAATCCAGCGACCGCGGATTCGTCTCATCCGCCATCAGCACATCCATCAGCGCCAGCGGCTGCAGCGTAGTGTAGTAGCGCGTCCGGTAAGTCATCGAACTATCCGCCACCTCCAGCATCCTCTCCAGCAGCGAATAATCCTGCTCCGCCAGCGGCGTCGCAATCTCCCGCAGTTGCCGCGTCAAATAAATCGCCCGCTCCAGCCGCCGCCCAATGCTCATGAACAGCCAGCCCAGCCCGCGATTAATATTCTCCCGCTCGATCCCCGAAAATGCCGACAGCAGCTCCAAACACTTCGTCAGCGTCGCGGGATACTCCAGGAACTCCGACTTATCTTCAATCTGGATCGCGTCCCGCAACTGCCCAATCAAAAACATCATGTCGCCCGACATCCGCTCGCGCACATTATCCCCAATGCGCGACACCTCTTCCAGCGCCGACGCCAAACTATCCGGCCGCTTGCGATCCGTCACCAGCGAAATCATCTCCCGCTCAAGCTCCGCCGCCGTCGCCCGTCGCCCCTTCGCCTTCGGCAGCTTGCTGTAGCGCGACTCCAAACACCCATGCAGCCGCACCAGGCAGCTCAGCTCGTCTTCCTCAGCCCTGCGCACCCGGGGAATCATCGACCGCGATATCCGCGCAATATTTTCTGCGCGCTCCGCATATCGCCCCAGCCAGAAAACATTGTCGGCCACGCTGCTCGGCACCGCCCGCGAAATCCTCCGCAGTTCCACCGGCTCATGCCGCGGTCGCAGCATGCTGAATGTATCCACCGGGCTATCCCACAGCACCCATGCATCCTTGCTGTGACCGCCGCGCTGCATCGACACCACCGACCCTTCCGCCTCGGCCACTCGCACCAGCCCACCAGGAATCGTCATCCACCCATTCCCCGTGTTCAGCACATAAGTCCGCAGCACCACGCTGCGCGAATGCAAACACCCGCTCTCCCACACCGGAGCAGTCGACAGCGCAATCTGTTCCTGCGCCACATACTCATGCGGACGCATCTTCAGCCGCTCCGCAAATTTTCCCTTCTCCGCTTGCGGCAACTCCGCCCCAAACACCGGCTCCATTCCACGCGACGGAAACGCCGGCTTCACCACCACTGAGTCGAGATGATCCAGCACCCACTCCAGCGCATACTGTTGCCCGCACCACCACGTCGCCACCGACGGAAGCTTCAGCTTCTCGCCCAATAAATATTCTGAGAGCCCCGGCAGAAACGGCATGATCGCCGCCGTCTCAATCAGGCCGCTGCCCAGCGCATTCGCCACCTTCACGTTGCCTGCCACCACTGCATCCACCAGCCCCGGCACGCCCAGCAGGGAATCGCCACGCAACTCCAGCGGATCGCAGAACACATCATCCACGCGCCGCAGAATCACATCCACCGGCTCCAGGCCATCCACTGTTTTCAGAAACACACGCCGGTCGCGCACCGTTAGATCCGCGCCCTCCACCAGCGTGAAGCCGAGATACCGCGCAATGTATGTGTGCTCGAAATACGTTTCGTTATATGGCCCCGGAGTCAGCAGCACGATGCGCGGATTACTCACCCCCGCCATATTCGTCAGCGTCTCGCGTTGCGCGCGAAAGAACGGAGCCAGCCGCGGCACATTCGATGCACGAAATAAATCCGGCAGCGCCTCCGAAACGATGATGCGATTCTCCAGCAGATATCCTGTGCCCGACGGCGCCTGCGATCTATCCGCCAGCACCCACCACTGCCCATCAGGAGATCGCGCCAGGTCTACCGCCAATACATGCAGATAGCTGTGCTCAGGAACCTTCACGCCCACCAGCGGCCGCAGAAATGCCGGGTTCGCATACAGCAGCGCAGCAGGGAAGCGGCCCTCCGCAATCAGCCGCTGCTCTCCATAAAGATCCTGCAGCACCTTGCTCAGCAACTCCGCGCGCTGCACAATGCCGGCCTCAATAAATCGCCACTCCTCCGCCGAAATCAGCAGCGGCACAATGTCCAGGCTCCACGCGCGGTTGACGCCCTCAGGATCGCCGTACACGTTATACGTAATGCCGTGCTCGCGAATCCTGCGCTCCGCGCGCATCCAGCGGCGCTCCAGTTCCTCCGGCCCAAGCTCCCGCAGCGACTCCATCAGGTGCGCCCAGTGCGCACGCGGATTCATCCCATCCGCCGACAACTCGTCATACGTGTTCTTCAAACGCAGCGGAGGCTGATAGAGATCGGTCGTCATCCCATCCCCCCCGGCTTGTCGTCGCGTACTCTCGCTTCGGGCTCCGGCCAGCGCATGTCCAGCGTCATCGGGAAGATCGGGTTCCGCTCATCTGCCGGAACCTCTGTAATCTTCGTCAATATATCCGACGTCTTAAAGCGCTCCTTGCGTCGATCCTCCGCCTCGGAAACATTCATAGGACGACTTCTATAGATGTGCCCGTCCGGCGATCCCACGTGATACGTACATCGACCCGGCGATACCTTGTTCCACAAATCCAGAATCTCGAATTCCAGCGGAGCATGCACCGGAATCGTCGGATGCAGCGCCGTCGACAATCTCCTCGCGCGGAACCGCACCGCCGCCAGCGCTTCGCCCGCCACGCCCGATGCATGCAGCGGAACCTTGCGACCATTGCACGTCACCACGTAACGCGACTCCGTTGTGCAGCCTGACAGCTTCACCTGCACGCGCTCCAGCGACGAATCCACTGAGCGCACCGTGCTGCCTGAAACCGTCTCCTCCGCCAGCACGTTCCACGGCTCTAATGCATGTCGCAGTTCCAGATCAACGCCGCCAACTTCCAGCGATCCGATCTTCGGAAAACGAAACTCAAAGTGCGACCCGAACCACTTCTCCTCGAACGCATATCCAGCACGTCGCAGCAGCGCCAGCACATCGCAAAAATCCTGCTTCACAAAATGCGGCAGCAGGAAGCGATCATGCAGCGCGCTACCCCAGCGCACCAGTCCGCCATCGAAGGGCTCTTTCCAGAACGCACTAATCAGCCCGCGCACCAGCAACAACTCCACCAGTCCCATGCGCAGGTGCGGAGCCATCTCAAACGCCCGCAGCTCCAGCAGGCCAAGTCGCAGCCCCATCCCCTCCGGCGGATACAGCTTGTCCACGCAGAACTCCGCGCGATGCGTATTCCCCGTAACGTCCACCAGCAAATTGCGGAACAGTCCATCCACAATGTAGGGCGGACAATTCTCCTTCGGCATCTGGTCGAACGCAATCTCCAGTTCGTACAGCGCATCCATGCGCGCTTCGTCCACACGTGGATGCTGGCTCGTCGGCCCCACATACATTCCCGAGAACAAGTACGACAGCGAAGGATGGTTCTGCCAGAACGCCACCATGCTGCGCAGCAGTTGCGGACGCCGCAGAAACGGACTGTCCAGCACGCTCGCGCCGCCAATCACGATGTGGCTTCCGCCACCCGTAGCCTGATGCGCACCTGCGTAGGAAAATTTCTCAGCCGTCAATCGGTTGCGGCGTGCCTCCTCAAACAACACCGTATGGATCCGCTCCAGATCATCCCAATTGCTCGCGGGCGGAAGATTTATTTCCAGCACCCCGGGATCGGGCGTCACGCTGAACGAGGTCAGCCGCGGATCAGAAGGCGGCGTATACCCCTCAAGCCACACCGGCATATTCAAGTGCTGGCACGTATCTTCCACCGCCGCCAGCACGTCAAGATAATCCGGCAGCTTCGAAGCGTACGGCAGAAACACATGCAGCCGTCCTTGTCGCGCTTCCACGCACAGCGATGGCCTTATCAACTCGCGCGCTTCTTCTGCAGTGCTCGACAGCGCGGGCAACGGATCGTCTTCAGGCTCTTTCGAAAACAGATCCATCCGTCGCGTAGGACGCGATGGCAGCACTACTCGATCCGCAAATGGAGCGCTCTCGCACTCGTACGTCAACTCATCCGGCGCCACCCACGGCATCGATTCCACCGGAAGCCGAAACCCGATCGGCGAATCTCCCGGCGACAGCATGAAGCGACCGCCTCGCGGAAACCACAATTGGCTCGACCAGCAAAGTTGCCCATCCGGCTGACGGCGGCGAAGCGGAAGTACATACCCCGCAGGCGTCGATGAATCGCTCCCGAAGTTGAACGCGGGAAGAATGTTGATCGTGCTCACCTGCAGTCGCCGCGTCAGCGCTTCCATAAAGGCAAGTGCCTCCGCAGCGCCGTAGCCGCAATCCTTATCCTCGCGCGCAATCAGCTCCGCGTTCTCCCACACCGGAACCCCGTCGATGCGCCAGTAGCAGCTCAGCGCCCAGCGCGGCAGCGCCTCCGCGGGATACCACTTGCCCTGCCCATAGTGGAGCATCGCTCCCGACGCGTTTCTCGCACGCAGGCTTTGAATAAGTGACAGCCCCAGTGCGCGCTTTCGCGGTCCCGCTGCTTCAATATTCCATTCCGGACTCTCCGGCTCGTCGATCCCCACAAAGGTAGGCTCGCCGCCCATCGTCAGCCGAACATCGTGCGCCACAAGGTCGGCATCAACCGCGTGCGCTACCTCTTCCACCTTCGCCCATTCCGCATCGGTGAAGGGCTTCGAAGGTCGCACCGCTTCATTCAGTCGCCGGATCGACATCGAGAAACCGAACTCCACATTCGCGGGCTCAACCGTGCCACCAATCGGCGCAGCCTTCCCGGCACTGGGAGTGCACACCAGCGGAATATGTCCCTCGCTCGCAAACAACCCTGATGTGGGGTCCATCCCGATCCACCCCGCACCCGGCAGAAATGCCTCAGCCCATGCGTGCAGATCTGCGCTGTCTTCGCGCGGACCTCCGCCCTCACCCTCATCATCAGGCGCCAGTTGTATCAGGTATCCCGAAACAAAACGCGAAGCAATTCCCAGGTGCCGCAGAATCTCCACCAGCAACCACGCCGAATCGCGACAGGAACCAGTCTGCTTCTTGAGCGTCTCTTCGCAAGTCTGTACGCCGGGATCCATCCGCGTCGTGTACCCAACCGCGTCGCGTACCTTGTGATTCAAATCGGCCAGGAAGCCGATCGTCGGCCTTCGTTCCCGCGAAATGCTTTGCAGAAATTCCTGCAGCAACGGACCGGCATACTCCAGCCAAAGGTAGGGCTGCAGATCCTGCATCACCTCCGGCGAATACTGGATAGGGAACTCCTCAACCCCCGGCTCAAGAAAAAATGCAAACGGATTGATGGGGGTCAGTTCCGCAACCAGGTCCACTTCAACCACAAACTCCGTCGCCTTCTCCGGAAAGAGAATCCGCGCCGCGTAGTTGTTGTGAGCGTCAAGTTGCCAGGTGAGAAGGTTCTTCTCGGGCTTGATCTTCAGGGCGTAGCTGAGAATAGGGGTTCGGCAATGCGGGGCGGGACGCAACTGTACAACCTGCGGACCAAGGGATACAGCTTTGTCATACCGGTACTGTGTCCGGTGATTCAGAGCAACCGTTATTCCCATCCACCCTCATGCGGCCCACGCGTTAAGTCCTGGTCCGGTAGAAACTCACGCTGTGACTCCCCGTTAGCGCCGGACGTCCAGCGAAAACTGCTTCTTGTTAGGCTACCCTAATTCATTCAGATTGCTGCATATTTCAAACGCCCGGCAGATCTTCCCGTGCCCCACTCCAGCCTGGAGACCACAATTACTCCGCAGCAACGATAATCCAATACTGAATAATCCAACACTGAAGCATTTATTTTCCAGAAAGTGCCTCTAGCGTGCCAAAATGCGCGCAATTTACACCCAAAAGTCCCTCTACCTCGCACACCTTTGGCACTTCAGGAAAGCACCACAACCAGCACATTCTAAAGGTTGTTAAACTGAATTGCCACCAGCGTGATATCGTCCTCCGGCTCCCGCCCCGAAGCCGCATCTGCCCACAAATTCAGCTTTTCCAAAAAGCCATCCACGAAGTCATTAGCGCCTGATTTGTTATGCACTTGCAGAAACTGCTTGAACCGCTCCACCCCAAATTGCTCGTCCGCCGGCGTAGTAGTCTCCGGTATTCCGTCCGTGTACAAAAGCGCCCAATCCCCCTGTTTGAACGGAATCTCCATCGCGGTGTACGTAGCCCCCGGAAAGAACCCAAGAACAATCCGTTCTCAGCAAACTCCCTCGTAGTTCTGCCGCTTGTCCCTCACTATCAGCGGCGGATGCCCCGCGCCAGCATAGAGGATCGTCTCTTTTCCGTGTCGATCAGGATGTACGTCGCCGTAACGAAGTGCCCCTGAAACTTCCCGCAGAGCAACTTGATTCAAACCCGTCAAAACCCGCACTGGATCAGCAGCAAACTCCTTCTGTCCATCCAGCGCAATCTTCAACATCGACGAAATCAGCGCCGCCGGCATGCCATGACCGGATACATCCGCAACCAGAATCCCAAGCCGGTTCTTATCAATCACAATGAAGTCGTAAAAATCGCCAGCCACCGCCGTCATCGGAATATAGCGCGCCGCAATATCCAGGCACGTCGATCGAAGGAACTTGCTGCGGCAAAATCGAAAGCTGAATCTGCCGCGCCGTATCCATCTCCCGTCTGCATCTCGTGCAACTGGCTCGCAAGCTGCTCTCGAATCCCGCGAAGCACAAGGTGCGTGCGCACTCTCGCCTGCACTACAGCCGGCGAGAACGGCTTGTGGATGTAGTCCACCGCCCCCACCTCAAAGCCTCGCGTCTCATCATCGATCTGTGTCTGGCCCGTCAGAAAAATTACCGGGAATATCGCGCGTGTCGGCCACTGCCTTTCAGCCGCGTGCAAACCTCGTAGCCATCCATCCCCGGCATCATCACGTCCAGCAGGACCAGGTCCGGCGCAGGCACCTGGTTCGCCAAGCTCCAACGCCTTCGCGCCATTCGTCGCAATGCGAATCTTGTAAGTATCCTTGAGGATCGAATTCACGATCTGGATATTTGCCGGCTCATCGTCTACAAGGAGTACCGTCTTTACTTCAACACTCATCCCTTTACCTCTTTCTCATTCAAGCCAAGTTCCTTGGCGATCTCGTCCAGCTTCTTCGATTGCTCCGGAAAATTCGAACTCGCCGATGTCGGCGCCCAGTGCATCCAGTCGCGCCTGCTCCACGTGCCCTGACAAGATACTCCTGCAGCGTCCGAAAGTTTCTTCTGAATCCCCATCACTCGCTCCAGCAGGTGCCGCAATCGTGCCACCCGCGTGCAGCCGCAGCAGGATCAAAAGTTTTCTTGCGCTCCATTGTCGAGGATGGAGTCGCAACTCCCGTCCCAAAGCGCTTTATCAAGAGATCGCGATCTGCGGATGCAGCAGGGAAGTGAACTCCTTCAGAATCGACGACACTGCAGCATCGTTCTCGCGAATCGCCTTCTCCAGTTTCTCCGCCGCCAATTGAACGCCTTTGATCCCAAGATTTCCCGCCACGCCCTTCACCGTGTGCGCCGTGCCGCTGTGCGCTTTCGCGGTCTCCGCTCTTGAGCGCTGCATCTACTGTCTTCATCGGCGTGATCGAACTTCGCCGCAAATTTCACCAGCAGCTCCCGATACAAACGAGAATTTCCGCCCACCCGCTTCAGTCCGTCCGCCAGAGTCGACACCTTCGATCTCAGGAATCTTTCTCAGCAGCCTGCGCGGCGGGGCGACTCTTTTACCGTCGCTGCTTCCGCGGCGCGGTCACCTCACCAGGATGCTTCACCTTGATCCACTTCTTGATCGTCGCGAACATCTGGTCGGGATCGATCGGCTTGGCCACGTGATCCACCATCCCTGCCTGCAGACACGTCTCGCGGTCGCTGTCCATCGCGTTCGCCGTCATCGCAATAATCGGCAGCGAATCAAATCGGGGATTCGAGCGGATTGCTCTTGGTTGCGGTAATGCCATCCATCACCGGCATCTGCATGTCCATCAGCACAAGGTCGTACTCCTTCTCGCTCACCATGCGCACCGCAACCTGCCCGTTGTCGGCCAGGTCAATCGACATTCCCGCCGTTCTCCAGCAGCCCCATCGCGACCTCCTGGTTCAGCTCGTTGTCCTCCACCAGCAGCACGCGCGACCCTCGAAGTTGTTCGAGGTCCACGGCCCGGAGCTCGCCTGCACGTCATCCACCCTGTCATGGCTCTCGCCCAGCACCTGTATAGCGGAATCGAACAGCATCGAAGCCGTCACCGGCTTCACCAGCACGCTGGCGAAGGAGTTGTTCTCCGCCTGCTTCAGCACCTCTTCGCGACCGTACGCCGTCACCATCACAAGATGCGGCGGCATCGAAAGATTCGGCAGCGCGCGAATCCGTTTGCCCGCCTCAATCCCATCCATGCCCGGCATCTGCCAGTCCACAAACGCAATCTCGTATGGCATGCCCGGCGTCCGCTGCCTGGCGCACCATCTCGACTGCCTTCCGCGCCCGACGGCGCTTCATCCACTACGAACGTCATGCTGCTCAGCATGCTCGCCAGCACTTCACGCGCCTGCGAATTGTCGTCGATGATCAGCACATGCCGCCCTCGCAGATCAGGCCGCGGAATGCTCTTCGTCATCGCTTCGCTCTTGCCCAGCCGCGCCGTGAACCAGAACGTGCTGCCCTTGCCCAACTCGCTCTCAACTCCTACGTCGCCGCCCATCAACTTCGCCAGCTGCTTTGAAATCGCCAGCCCCAGTCCGGTGCCGCCGTATTGCCGCGTCGTCGTTGTATCCGCCTGCTCAAAGGCCTGGAACAAGCCGCCCCATCTGCTCATCGCGTCAGCCCTATGCCCGTGTCGCTGACAGAGAAATAGACCAGCTTGCCAACGCTCGTCTTCTTCCTGCACGCGAGCCCTGACGACAATCTCGCCCTTCTCCGTGAACTTCACCGCGTTGTTGCAGAAGTTGATCAGGATCTGCCCCAGCCGCAGCGGATCACCTTTCAGATGATTTGAGATCGAAGGTTCGATATCGAAGATCAGCTCCAGTCCCTTCGCAGTCGCCTTCTCTGAGATCAGGTTGCTGACATTCTCCAGCACCTTCTCGAAATCGAAATCGATGTTCTCGACCGACAGCTTGCCCGCTTCAATCTTCGAGAAGTCCAGGATGTCGTTGATGATCCCCAGCAGATGCTGTCCGGATTGCTGAATCTTTCTTACGTAGTCGCGTTGCCGCGTATCCAACTGCGTTCGCAGATGTCAAGTGCGACATGCCGATGATGGCGTTCATCGGCGTGCGAATCTCGTGGCTCATGTTCGCAAGGAAATTCGACTTCGCCTTCGTGCGCCGCTTCCGCCGCCTCCATCGCCTCCGTATCGCGCTTCTCCGCCTGCTTGCGCTCGGTAATGTCCTTCACGTTGGAGACGACGATCTCCTGGTTCAGAAAATCCGCAAGGTAGAGCGTAGTTCCGCGTCGAAGATGTGTCCATCTTTGGTTCGATGTTTCGTCTCTCGCGTCACAGACGCCCTTCTCGTGCAGCCTCCGTCAGATCTCCGCCAGTTTCGCGACGTGAATTCCGCTGCTACTTCGCTGATCGGCAGTGCCGCAATTCTTCCTGCGTGTAGTCCAGACTCTTGCACGCGGTGTTGTTCGCATATTCCAGTCCGCCATCCGTCGGGCGAATCCAGAACACTGCGTCGGCCGCATTGTCCACCGCATACTGCGTAAATTGCAGCCGCTTCTCCGCCTTTTGCCGCTCCGTTATATCGCGAAACGCAACCACCGTACCCACCACCGCGCCGTCCTTCATGATCGGCGTAGTGGAGTATTCCACCGGCACGCTGGTGCCATCTTTCTTCCACAAGCACTTCGTCCGACACCGTCCGCGCGCTGCCCATCCTGCGCCGTCAAGTACATGCTGCATTCTTCGCGGGGAAAGCGAGATCCATCGGGCCGCGCGTAGTGAATCGGCGCATGCATCGGCTTGCCGATCAGTTCTGCCGGCTCATATCCAAGCATCCTTGCGCCAGCGGGATTTATAAACGACATCAGCCCATCGGAGCTGAGGCCGACGATGCCTTCATCAATGGAAGACAGGATCAACCGCGACCGTTCCTCCACCGCGGCAAGGGCTTCAGCCTGCTGTTCACTCTGTTCCAGCAGCATGCGCGTTTTGATGTTGCCGGACAACACTTCGGCATTGAGCGCGACCATTGGCAGCAACGCGTCGAGCAAACCCTGCTGACGCTCCGTGATCGTCGACATCGGCGCCAGTTCAATCACAGCCGCAACGCCGCCTTTGTTCACCATCGGAACAAAGAGAATCTCCCCGGGCGTCACGCTCACCATCCCGGCTGGAATCCGCACTTGATTGTCCGCTGTCACCTTCAGCGGCCGCCGCTCCACGGCAGCCTGCCCCACAAGGCCTTCGCCCAGCGCATACTCGCGGGTGGTTCCTGTATCAACGCTGGCAAACGTGCCGGCTCGCGAGAAAGATGAGCGACTCTCATCGGCGACATATACAGCGGCGTAGAGCATCGGAATGGCTTCCGACAGGTGCGATAGCAGGATGCGGGAGAAGCTTGCGAAATCCTGAACGGATTGAAGCTCCTCCACCGTCGTCGACACCTCACCCTTTACCCAATGCTGCAACTCGCGCTCACGAGCGCCGATCTGCAGCGTTCCAAGTGCATGGCCGATCTCACCGATCTCATTGCGCTGGTCGAGATTCGGAATCACCTGGTTCAGTTTGCCGCTGGCGAGATCCTGGATGCTCCCTCGCACAGCAAGTAACGCAGCCACAACCTCGGTCTGGATCACGTAAAAGGCAAATGCCGTCGATGCGATCAGCCCCAGAATTATGAAGAACCACGTGACGATAATCCCATGGTGGTTTCTGCGGGTGAGAGTCGCGGACTGCTCGTCGACTGAGTGTTGAATCTGTTCTACCAGTTCGATATCGGCTTCACGCGCGTTCGCAAGATCCACCCCAACCACAGTCGGCATCAGGCTCATCGCCTTTTCAATGTTGCCCGCAAGGGCCGCTGCCCTGATCGGCCGCGCGTCCGCCACAGCTTTGTCGAATAGCGCTGCTGCCGCCTGGATCTCCTTGGAACGAGCGGGACTCTGTGCTAACGACTCTGCAACCCGCGCCCGGTAGTCCCTCCAGATCTTGTCTAGCTCCACGTCCAGCGACTGGCGCTTGTCGGGATTCGGCTCGGTCACCTCCTCATACAGAAAGAGACCAAATCGGTTGGTATGCGATCGAGTCACAGAAAGGCTGCGCAGCGTCCGTACATCATGCTCGATCAATTCGGTGTAGCCCGCGTCGATGTTGACGCTCTCGTAGCTCGAGTACATCTTTGCCGCGACAACCATCACCACCAGCGGTGTCACAGCCAGAAGCAGCTTGGTACGAATTTTCAGGTTTTTGAGGAGAGCCATCTTTTTCTCCGGGGGTCAACTCTGGAGTCTATCGGTGTCGGGCCAATCGCGCCAATGCTGTCCTCAGGCTGAAGGTCGCCGCTCTGGAGTCGCGCGTTTCGAGCCGGCCGAGCGCGCGACGCGACCCCGTTTCGCACACTCGCCAACCCGATCCATGCAGACTCGGATGAATTCCCGCAGCCTACGATTTCCCGTTAGGGTTCGCCGAGAAATACTGGTTAAGCCCGGCGGAAACCTCTTTCAATCCACGGTCGAGATTCGTGTCCAGCGCGGTTACAACCGCAGAAATTTCCTTGCCCTGCACCGGCTCGGACTGAGAATAGAAATGGGACCAGACAACCTTCCCCGACTTGCGGTCATACAGCTCAAACTCCATCGAAACAAGCCCGGATATACTCGCCCCGTCCACTTCCTCAAAGCTGTAAAGCTGTCCGCGAACAACAAATTGCGCACTGGAATTACTGCCCAGGCTGGTGACAGATTGATAGTCCCCGCTCGTGCTCAGCACCCGCAGCAGCTTGCTCTTCAGCAACTCGACGGGAGGCGCCACCCAACGGCTGTATTGGTAGGTGCCAATCTCGTTGGTGCCAACCTGGTACGCGATAGGCGTGTCGTGATAGATTCCCGGCCCCGTGATATTCCCCACCAGCAGAGAGACCGTCCGCGTGTTGGGCACGAGCGCGG
Organism: uncultured Acidobacteriaceae bacterium; assembly: GCA_963849505.1. GTDB lineage: Bacteria > Acidobacteriota > Terriglobia > Terriglobales > Acidobacteriaceae > JANXZS01. The sequence continues at coordinate 46,994 of CAWKHY010000010.1, forward strand.
GCGCCACCGGCAGTTGCACCGTGTAGTACCGGATGGGCTTGCTGCTGGCACACCCGCTCAGCGTCAAAGCGAGAATCGATATCAGAATTGGACGCGCCGTTCCGTGCATAGAAACCTCTTCCGTGTGCCCTCGATTTTCGATTCAAGGGGCTTTGATCTCTCTACTCTCCCGTCGCAGCTACTGCTTCACCTTTTCGCCGGGCTTGCGATCCTTAACATTGTTCCCGCGAATAAGCTCAGACGGGTTCGCCTTCAATGAATCCGTCAGCTCCCTGATGTTCTCGGTTGACTCACGGATGTTCACCATAATTTGGTCGATATTCTCAGTGTTGTTATCCGTCGTGTTCTTCAGTTGCTCCATCAGCGCTGAAGCGTTGAGCATCGTTTCCCTTAGCTGGATCAACGATGGCACGAATGTCCTCGCGATTCTGAACCACCATGGCGTCCACATGCGAAAGGGTAGTGTTCGCCTCATCCATCGTGACCTTCAGGTTGTCGAGCAGGGGAACAAGCTTCGCGCTCGCAGCCTGAACATTCGTCAGGCTCACCGCAACCTTGGGCCGGCTGTCGGCCAGCATCGCATCCAGGTTCCCCAGGCTGTGTCCCACGCTTGCGCGGTTCTTGTCGTTCAGCAGATCGTTCACCCGCGCCACCGTTGTCTGCAGTTCCACCAGGCGCTGGTTCAGGTTCTGAAGCACCTTGTTCGCAACCGGCGTCAGGCCGCCAATCATGTCGCCGATATCTCCCAGCCCAATCGACTCAACGGACTTCAACTCGCTTCCCGCAGGCGCCAGCGGCCCGTCCTTCGTGCCGGTTCCAATCTCCACGTAGTTGTCGGCAAGCGCGCCCAGGGAGGAGATTTTGGCCATGCTGTCGGTCTTTACCGGAATGCCGCGGGTCAACCTTGAAGTCGATCTCAATCCGCGTGGAGTCTTGCGGGTCCACCTTGACCGCATCTACCTTGCCCGCCTTCATGCCGCCGTAGCGAACCATCGCCCCGGGCACGCAGCCCGCCGGCAGACTTGAAATACGTATGGTGCGGAACACCACCCGTAGAGAATGTGCCGGAGACGGCCAGGATCGTGCCAATCAACAGTGCCGCGGCAACCAGGACAAACACCCCAACCGCAACCTGCTCGCTCTTGCTATTCATAACGTCCTCATTCTCAAAGGCTTCATACCGTTCAATCTCTTCTTGGCCGCACGATCCCCTGTAAGCATCTGTAGATAATCCAGTTCTTCGTTTACCTCTGGCTCCGGTCGACGGTCCAGAAACTGCCGAACCCGCGGATGAGTCACTCGCTTTGAATTCCTCCGTCGTGCCCAGCGCGACGATATGCCCGCGATCAACGTAGACCATGCGGTCGGCAATCAGAAAAGCGCTCGCCAACTCGTGCGTCACCACCACCATCGTGATGGCATAGGCCTTCTTCAGGTTCAGAATCAGCTCGTCCAGCCCGGCTGCGATAATCGGATCCAGGCCCGCCGATGGCTCATCAAAAAACAGGATCTCGGGATCCATGGCCAGCGCGCGCGCCACAGCCGCCCGCTTCTTCATTCCGCCGCTCAGCTCCGACGGCATGAAGTCTTCAAAGTTGCCCAGCCCCACCTGTCCCAGCTTGATTCGCACCATGATCTCGATCGTCGAATCTTCAAGATCGGTGTGCTCGCGCAGGGGCAACGCAACATTCTCACCAACGGTCAGTGATCCGAAGAGCGCAGAGCCCTGAAACGACATCCCCATCTTCTTGCGGATCGCGTCCATCTCGCGCTCTGAGATCTTCGCCGTGTCCACCCCTTGAATCCACACTTCCCCTGAACTCGGCTTCTCCAGCCCCACCAGCGTCCTCAGCAGCGTGCTCTTGCCCGACCCGGAGCCGCCGAGGATCACCATCGTCTCGCCGCGCTTGATATCAAACGTGATCCCATGCAGAATCTCGCGATCGCCATAGGCCACGCGCAGATCCTTCACAGCTATCGAGACATCGTCAGCGCCGGAGTCACTCATCTTCGCCTGCCTCTCCTAATTCGCTTCCAGCAAATAGAACAAAGTCGTAAATATCAGGTCGACGACCACCACGAGCGCAATCGAAGTCACCACGGCCGAAGTCGTCGAGCGTCCCACCTCTTCGGCTCCAGCACCAGTCGAGAAGCCCTCCTTGCAGCCCACCGCCGTAATCACCAGCCCAAACAGCACGCTCTTGATCAGGCCGGTGTACACGTCCCGCATCACGATCGCGTCGCGCGTCGCCTGGAAGTACGAGGCGAAGGTGAAGTTCGCTCCGGCCACGCCGAAGACGCTTCCTCCTACAACCCCCATGAAGTCTGCCCATATGGTGAGACATGGCATCATCACCAGCATGGCCAGAAACTTTGGCGCCACCAGGAAGTTGACCGGATCGAATGCCATCGTCCTCAAGGCATCCACTTCTTCGGTCACTTTCTTTGTGCCGATCTCCGCGGCGAAGGCCGATCCGGAGCGGCCAATCACAACGATCGCAGTCAGCAGGGGACCAAGCTCGCGCAATATCGAGATAGCCACCGTCGCTGCCACCAACTGCATCGCGCCCAGTTGCCGCAGCTCGTAGGCGCTCTGAAGCGCCATGATCATGCCCACAAAAAATGTAATCAGCGAAACGATCGGAATGCCTTCGACGCCGGCTGCCATCGCCTGATGAATGGCCCGCTGCGGGCGGAAACGCTGTCCACGAAATGGACCAACGAAGGTGAAATAAGCAGACTGGCCAGCCAGCGTGGCCAGGCCGCCCACGTACGCTAGGCTGTCAAGAGCCCACACACCGACCCGGTTTGGCACCGCGACAATTCTGTCTCCGACCTTCAATGCCTGCGGCTCCCGTTCGATGGAATGCACCCTGCGTTAAACGACTGCCTGCCAAGGCTCGCTCTCTAAATCCGAGAGTTAAGCTTTCAGCGCTTCTTCCTCGTTTTCCTTAATCTCGAATACGCCCGTAAGGCGCGTGAGCTGTAGCACCTGGAGCACCGAAGGGGTCAGTCCAAACAGGACAAACCGCTTGTTGGATTTGCGGGCTTCCTTTAGCACCTCCAGCAAAGACGCGATGCCCGAGCTGTCGATGTACTTCACCTCAGATAGATTTACCGCCACGATATCCGTAGACTTCAGAGTATCCAGCAGAGTCTTGCGCAGCGGCGGCGAAGTGCCGAGGTCAATCTGTCCCACCACATCAACGATGGTGGTTCCTTTTTCGATCCGGGTCGAAGACTTCAGCGATCTTTCCATGTCCGTCCTTCGCTAGGCTAAGGAGCTAGCCTCTACGTGCGTTTTCGTTTCAAGAACCGCGTATCAGCAACGCCTTAGTCGGCCTACCGCCAACTCCTTGCACAGGATCACTCGCCTTCAACATTCACCTTGGCGGGAAGACGCTTGGTCAGCCTCACCTGGTTCGCGTCTGCCACCCGCAGATAGCACACATCGTCCATGATTGCTCTCATCAGGTGCGTTCCCCGGCCGCTCAGGGAAACCTCGTCCAGAGGCTGCCCGCAAATCCGCCCCGGATCGGGCGGCTCACCCCAATCCAGAATCCTGAACTCAATGTGCTCCGCGTCCACCTCGCAGGTGAAATCGATCTTCTGATCATAATGGTTCTTGTAGGCATGTCGAATGATGTTTGCCAGCGCCTCGTCCACCGCCAGCGTAACCCCGTGGCACGAATCCTCAGGCAAACCATAGATCCCGCACAGTTCGTGGACCGCCGCGCGGACGACGGGCAGATAATGCGGATGGCTTGGCATCACAAACTTGAGTTGAAAGTTCAAGTGGCTCCGGTCGAGCTTTTGTTTCGATAAGAACATTAGCTTTAGCAAAGGTCAATCGCCCTTCGCCTGTTTCAGCCGGCTATCATTCTTTCCCGCCACAAAGAGGGAACTACTTCAGCCCTTTCACAAACGCGGCCGCGGCCTTCGCCTGATCAGCCGTCATGGCCGCCATGGGCTTGATGTGAGGAGATTTTGTCGCGCCTCCCTTGGTCAGCATGGCCACGATCTCGTCCTCGGTCTTGGCCGTCCCCGCCACCTTCGGCAGCGCCTTGCCCTTTCCCTGGCCCTCTGCACCATGACAGCTGGCGCATTTTGACTTGTAGATGCTCGCCCCATCCTGTGCCGAGGCCATCGTTGCCAGCCCCATCACCAGCACTCCTGCGATAATCGCGTGTTTCATGCCCAGTCCTCCACTCGTAAAGCCAAGCTATATTTCAGAATCCGATTCATCCGCCGGCGGCTTCTCCCCGCCATCCGCTGGCGCTCCAGCCGAACCCTCGCCGACCGTCTCGGTATCCAGCGGGTGCTCGTCCTTATAGTGCTTGCGCGACATCTTGCCGTCCCACCACGCCCAGTTCATCGGATAGACATCCGGATCGAAAAACACCTGGTAGAAGTGCCACACAACAATAGCCAGCGTCGCCAGCACCGCCTCGTAGAAATGGATCGCCGTAGCGGCATCCACCCACCAGCGCGCCAGCAGGTCGCCCACCCACACCTTGGCCCACATCATAATCCCGGTCGCCGCCATCAGCACGATGCCCCACACCAGCGCCCAATACTCTGCCTTCTCCGCGTAGCTGAAGCGGGCAAACTCAGGCTTCCGACGGCTAAGCCCCAGGTAAAACCGCATCGTACCCCAGGCGTCCACGGCATCCTTCGGCCGTGGCGCGAAATCAACAATCAGCCGTCGCCCACTGCGGCTCAACACTATATAGAAGAGGTGGTAGACCCCCGCGCCAATCATCACCACACCGGCGATCCGGTGCGTCAGGCTGCGCAGCCTCTCGCTCATGCCCAAAGCGGTCGCAATCCACGAATCCGGATACTTCAAGGCAAATCCGGTCACCACCAGCACGATAAAACTCACCAGCAGCAGCAAATGCTGCCACCGCTGATTCGTGCTCATCCGGCTCACCAGCGGGCCCTCCGCCCTCCGCCGCGCAAGCGCCTTGGCCCGCCAGATAATCAGGTTGTGCAGCAGCATGGCCCCAATCACGCCAAAAATCACCACCAGGTAGAAGCGGCGAATCCAGCGCACCGCAATGCTGCCCACATCCGCCGAGGCACGCGAATCCACGTGCACCTTGTTGAGCGTGAACTTCTCGTTCACTCCTGGATGGCACACTCCGCAGGTCTTCGCCAGGTTGGCCTTGTTGATCGTCGATCGCGGATCGCTCGACGGCAGGATATTGTGTACGCCGTGGCAGCTGGCGCAATTCGCCGCCACCTGCGACCCGCCTCGCGAAGCCAGCCCATGGTAGCTGTCCAGATACGTCGATACCGATTGATGCGACACGCCGAACTCCTGCGAGAGCCGCACCCCCTCATGGCAGCGGGCGCAGGTCGTTCGCGCAACGTTCAGTGCCGAGACCGACGAATTAGGGTCAATGTGCGCCTTGATCGAGTGGATGCCATGGCAATCCGTGCACACGGGAGCCTGCCCATTCCCCCGGGCCAGCGCCTGCCCATGAATGCTCTGCATGAACTGGGTCTCGACCGCCTGGTGACACTTTCCGCACGTACCCGGCACGTTGAACTTGAATATCGACGACTTGGGATCGCTAGCCGCCAGGATTTCGTGCGTCCCATGGCAGTCCGTGCAGACCGCCGCACCATCCTTGCCTGCGGCCACAGCCCGTCCATGCACGCTCTCCTGGTACGACATGAAAGGCTGAGCGCTATGACCGCTCGCCTCCATCACAAACTTCTGCGAGTGGCACTGCCCACAGGTCGCCGGAACATTGGCGTGGCTCACCCTCGATTTCGGGTCCGAGGACGGCAGAAGTTCATGCACACCGCCGTGGCAATCCTCACACGTCGCTGCCTTGTGCTCGCCAGATCGATTCGCCTTGGCGTGATAGCTGCGGTCGTAGGCTGCTTGCTCGTCGGCGTGGCATTGCGCGCAGGTCACCTTTGCCGGAGCCGTCTCGTGAGGCTCGGCCTTCACTCCCTTGTGGCAATCCACGCACGACAAAACCGTGCCATGAATCGAATTCTTGAAGTGATCAGGATCGACGTGCAGGCTCACTGGCTTGCCATCCACGTCCTTGGTCAGGGTCGAATCCCCATGACAGGCGAGGCAAGCGTCATTCGTAGGTTTTTTAGCTGCGGATGCCAGGCCCGCTGAGAAAATCAAGGCCAGCGATACAACGAACGCGAAGAGCTTAACTCGAGCTCCCATACTTCAGGCTTCCACAGGGCCGGCGCGTCCCGGCTCGAGGAGCTGTTTCAGAGAAGTTCGGCCGGAATCACGATGTTTCCGGCACGTTATCCCGTGTCGCACATCTTCGGCTGTGATGTGCGACACGCTTTGGCATGATAACCAACTTGGGCCACCAAACCCGACACTGACACCTACACAGTCAGGTTCTTCATGTAGTCCGCATCAATCTTCAATGCTTCAAAGGGAGGCTTGTCGAACGATTCCTGCTCGACAAAGTAATGCTTGATCTGCCCCTTGTCTGCCGCGGCAAAAATGGTCTTGTAGTCGGCGGTTCCATGACCAAGATCCGCCGCCTCCGGCCTGTTCTCCGGCGACATAGGCCCGTTCATCTTCTTGAAGTCCTTGACGTGAAGCATTGAGATCCGCGTCGGATACCGTTTCAGGTAATCTGCGGGATCGGCGCCGCCCACCGTCACCCATCCGCAATCCAGCTCAAACGTCACCAGCCCCGGGTCGGTCAGTCGAATGATCTCGTCCAGCGGAACCTTGCCGTCTTCTGCGCGGAACTCCAGGAAATGATTGTGATATCCAAACTTAAATCCAGCCGCCTTCACCTTGGCGCCCATCATGTTGAACTGCTCCGCATTCCACTGCCAGTCCTCCATCGTGAACGACCGCTCGTGACCCGCCGCCGGAGGAGTCTTCGGTGTCTTGTCTTTGTACCCGGGATACGAACAGACGATGTACTCAGCCCCAAGCACCTTGTGGAACTCAATGATCTTCTCCAGATCGGCATGCAGGGTATCTGAGGAGTAGTGCGCGCTCACACAGTTCAGCCCGGCATCTTTCATCGCCTGCTTAACCTCAGCCGCGGTGTGGTTGTAGAATCCCGCCGCCTCCACTTCGCGATAGCCCAGCGCCGCGAGCTTCTTCAACGTGCCCAGGTAATCCTTGGGCAGCAATTCACGCACCGAGTAAAGCTGCAGCCCAAGCGGCAGGCCGAACGGGGATGCCAGCAAACGGAGAGGGGAGAACAGCGCGGTGCTGCATGCAACAGTAGCGCCACCAGCCTTGAGAAACTGCCTTCTAGTAGGAAAGAACATTCTGCCTCACTGGAAACCGATTTTATTGGGCATCACGAACACACGCCGATCAGGGAAGTTAGATCTGTAGTGTGGGTTGCTCAGCGACAACTCTACGCGCCTTCGCCCCGATGAACAATCCCGGATTGCCCGGGCCGCTCCCATCAGTGATTAATCTGCTCGAAGGTCCCATAGAGCCGGTCGCTTATGCCGCCCCCATACAGAAACTTCGCCCCGGCCACCTTCAGCTCAACCTCGTCCGAGGCCAGTTCCGCCATCGCCGCGGCAATGAAGTCATCCAGCGGCATCGGGCTCATCCCTTCATGCGCGGTAGGTGCGGTGTGGGAAGCATCCAACTCCGTCTTCACCCACGGCGGAGCCAACTCCAACACCTGCACACTCGTGCGCTTCAGCTGGTGCCGCAGAGACATGCTGAACGAGTGCACAAACGACTTCGTCGCGCAGTACACCGGATATCGCGCCATTGGCACAAATGCCAGCCCGGACGACACATTCACGATCACCGACGAGGCCTGCCGCTTCAGCAGAGGCAGAAAGGCATTCGCCATCCGCACCACGCCCTTGATGTTCGTCTCAATCTCCTCATCAGCCGCCCTGTCGTCGAAGCCGCCCTCTTGGCCAAAGTCGTGAACGCGCTGCACGCCCGCATTGTTGATCACAACATTCAACTTCGGAAACCGCCCCGCCAGCTCAGTCGCGGCCTTTTCGATGCTCTCAGCGCTCGAAGTATCCAGCGCGATGAATTCCATGCCGGGATTAGCCTTTGCCGTCTCCCGCAGCACGCCCTCACGCCGCCCGGCAATAATCACCGTATTGCCGAGTTTATGAAATGCCTCTGCCAGCCCGCGGCCTATGCCCGACCCGCCGCCCGTTATCAACATCGTGTTTCCTGTGGTCTTCATGCATCTCTCCCGGTTGAGACTTTAGAGGATTGTTGCCCGTCCATCTTCTGATGGGGAATCCGTCGCCCCTGACTGCTGGCGGAAGTGCGCTCAAAATCCGGGCAGGGACAGACGAGTTCGTGACAGGCTCTTGCAGTCTCAACCCAGCGCCGTCACCCGTCAAGGCGGCTCACATACTCTCTGCTGCGGCGTCCATACACCGCAGCCCGATTTCACGGGCTCTCCAGATTGCCACTGATCTACAATGGCTCTCGGGGCAGTTCACACTCCCACACAGAGGAATCATGAACAGATGCCCGACCCTGGCGAGCGCTCAACAGCATTGAGAACTAGAGCGGCTTTCCAGGAACGACCGGCGCAACTCAACTTTGCCCCGCTGGGTATCCAGTTCTTCGCTGCCCTCTGCGCTCTCTGCCTCCTCACAGCCTCGGCCCTTGCACAGACTCCCACCCTCATCAGCATCGATCAGGCCGTCGACCTCGCTCTCGCCCACAACCACGCCATCAAGGCCAGTCGCACCCTCGTTCTACAGAGCGAAGCCCAGGAGATTACCGCGAACTTCCGCCCCAATCCCACCCTGGCTGCCGATGCCCAGTTCGTCCCCATCTTCGAGCCCAGCCAGTTCTCGGTCGACAATCTTGATGAGAACCAGCAGTTCGATATCGGCGTCGGTTATCTCTTCGAGCGCGGTCATAAGCGTCAGAACCGCCTGCAGGCCGCCAAGGATCAAACCGCTGTTACCCGCGCTCAGGTTGCTGATATGGAGCGCGTGCTCGCCTTCAACGTCGGTCAGCAGTTCGTCAATGTCCTGCTCGCGGAATCAACCCTGAACTTCGCCCTTGACGATCTGAAAGGCTTCCAGCAGACCGTCGATATCAGCGAAGCACAGCTCAAAGCGGGCTATATCGGCGAAGGCGACTACCTAAAAATCAAGCTGCAGCTTCTCCAGTTTCAAACCGACGTCTCCTCCGCTCGACTGGCCCGCGTGCAGGCCCTCACCGCATTGCGCGCGTTGCTGGGTTATGACGCCGTCCCCCAGAACTTCGATGTCGTCGGCGACCTGGCCTATCAGCCCCTGCACGGCAATCGCGAAGACCTGCAGGCAGAAGCGCTGCGCTCCCGTCCCGACTATCGCGCCGCTCAACTCGGCATCACCGCCGCCCAGAGCCAGATAGACCTCGCCAAAGCGAATGCGAAGGTCGACGTGAACGGCACCATGGACTACACCCACGTCGCCAGCCAGAACACCGCCTCGTTTTTCGTCAATTTCCAGCTGCCATTCTTCAATCGCAATCAAGGCGAGATCGCCCGCACCGGCCATGCCCTCACGCAGGCGCAGGAGCAGCAGCAGTCCGCCAGCGATACCGTCCTCTCTGATGTCGCCAGCGCCTACGACGCCGTCAAGAGCAACGACGAAGTGGTGCAACTCTATGTCTCCGGCTACCTGCATCAGGCGCAGGATTCACGCGATATCAGCGAGTATGCTTATAAGCGGGGAGCCGCCAGCCTGCTGGATTACCTCGATGCCGAGCGCAGCTACCGGTCAACGCAATTAGCGTACCGTCAGGCCCTCGCTTCATACATGACCGCAATGGAACAACTGAAAGAAGCGCTGGGAACGAGGACTCTTCCATGAACGGGCGTCTGTACCGCTGGCAATTCCTGTTTCCGCTCGCCGCCGTCGCGGCCTTCACGCTCGCGCTTGCGGGCTGCGACCGCACCGCCGCAAACAGCGACTCCGCCAAGAAGTCCGACGAAGCACAACTCTTCTCCATCCCGCAGGACCAGATGTCCCACGTGCAGGTCATCAACGTCCAGCCCACCACCCTCACCCGCACATTGCGCCTCACGGGCGCAGTGGCCTATAACGGCTTCCGCACCACTCCGGTCATCACGCAGGTAAGCGGCCCCGTCAGCCGCGTCGCTGTCGTCCCCGGTCAGACGAGTGCATCAGGGCGAGCCAATGCTGTACGTCTCCAGCCCGGACTACTCCCAGCTTCGCACCAACTATATGAAGGCCAAGGATGCCTACGCCCTCGCGCAGAAGGCCTACTCCCGCGCCAAGGACCTCTACGCCCACAAGGCCATCGCCGAGCAGAACGTTGAGCAGGCCGAGTCCGTTGAAGTTCAGGCAGGCGGCGATCTCGCGGCCGCGCAGGCGGCGCTCAAAGTGCTGGGAATTACCGACCTCGATGCCGTTGCCCAGGGAGCGCAGGCATACGAGGTTCCTGTTCGGGCACCCATCGCCGGACTGGTCGTCGAACAGGATATTGCCGCGGGCCAGCTCATTCAGCCCGGCACCACCCAGTGCTTCATGATCTCCGACACCAGCAGTGTCTGGGTAATGGTCAACGTCTATCAGAAAGACCTGCCCTTCGTGCGCGTTGGCGACCAGGTATCCATCCAGACCGAGAGCTACCCTGACGTCTTTCACGGCCGTATCTCCTACGTCGCCGCCTCACTGGATCCCAGCACCCGCACCCTGCAGGCGCGCATCGACACCAGCAATCCCGGCGAGAAGTTAAAGAAGGATATGTTCGTCACTGCCACCGTCAACGCGGGCTCCATCCCGAACTCCATCTCTCTGCCCGACGCCGCCATCTTGCGCGACAGTGAGAATCAGCCCTTTGTTTACGCTGCTTCCTCGCCGAATGAATTCGGCAGACGACCCGTGACCATCGGCGAAAGTTCAAATGGACAAACCCAGGTCACTGGCGGCCTAAAGCCCGGAGACCAGGTCATCGGTAACGGCAGCCTGTTCCTGCAGTTCGCAAATTCGTTGCAACGTTAATAGCTGCGCCAGTGTTTCAGAATCTGAAGTTAGGATAGTGGCCACCAAAACGGAATGATTCATACCATCGTCCAAGCGGCTCTGCGTCAGCGGTTCATGGTGTTGATGCTCACCGCTTTCATCACCTTCGGCGGGATCCTCTCATTCCAGCGCATGCCCGTGGACGCGTATCCTGACCTCTCGCCTCCGCAGGTTGAAATCATTACGCAGTGGCCCGATCACGCCGCCGAAGAAATTGAGCGCCTCGTCACCCTTCCTCTCGAACTCGAGATGAACGGCGTGCCTCACATGCTCGTCATGCGTTCGGTCTCTCTCTACGGCCTCTCCGACATCCGTCTCACATTTGAAGACAACACCAACGATTACTTCGCACGCCAGATCGTCTTCGAGCGTCTCGCGCAGGCAACCCTCCCCACCGGGGTTACCCCCAGCATCGCGCCTCTCTTCAGCCCCAGCGGCCTCGTCTACCGCTACGTGCTTGAGAGCCCCGACCGCACTCCGCAGGAGTTAAAGACCATCGAGGATTGGGATGTCGAACGCGCCTATCGTTCCGTCCCCGGCGTGGCAGACGACTCCGGCTTCGGCGGCACCACCATGCAGTACCAGGTGCTCCTCGATCCCGCCCGCATCTACGGCTATCACCTCACCGTTCCCCAGGTCACCGCGGCTCTCACCGCCAATAACTCCAATGCCGGAGGCGGCTTCTATTCCCAGGGAGGACAGTTCTACTATGTCCGCGGCATCGGCCTCGTCCGCAGCACCGACGACATAGGAAACATCGTCGTAGGCGCCAACAAGGGAGTGCCCATCCGCGTCCGCGACATCGGCGACGTCACCATAGGCCACGCCCCCCGCCTCGGCCAGTTCGGCTATCAGAAGAACGACGACGCTGTCGAAGGCGTCATCCTCATGCTCCGCGGCGAGCAGACTCAAAACGTCCTCAAAGGTGTGGAAGCCAAGACCGAGGAGCTAAACAAGCATGTCCTTCCTCCCGACGTAAAAATTCATCCCTATTACGACCGCAACTCGCTCGTCGACCTCACCACCGATACCGTCGAAGGCAACCTCCTCCGTGGCATGCTCCTCGTGCTCGTTGTCCTCATCTTCTTTCTGGTTAGCATCCGCGCCGCCATCATTGTCGCGATCACCATTCCGCTTTCGCTGCTCTTCGCCTTCATCGTTCTTCACGCCCACGACGTAGCCGCGAATCTCCTCTCAATCGGAGCCATCGACTTCGGCATCGTCATCGACGGCACCGTCGTCATGATGGAGAACATCTATCGCGAACTTGCCCTGCGCGAAGGCCAGGACTACAAGCTCAACGACGTCATCCTCGCCGCCGCCAAAGATGTAGACCGCCCCATCTTCTATTCCGTCGCCGTCATCCTCGCCGGATATCTGCCCATCTACGCGCTCCGCGGACCAGCAGGGAAGCTCTTTCATCCCATGGCCGAGACCATGTCCTTCGCCCTCGTGGGCTCACTCATCCTCACGCTCACCCTCGTTCCCGTGCTCGCCTCCTACTGGTTCAAGAGCGGCGTCCGCGAGAAAACAAATCGCCCCTTCGAATGGATGAAAGCGAAGTACGCGAAGCAGCTCGACTGGGCACTCGGCCATCCCCGCTGGACCATGGCGATTGCGTTGCTCATCTTCGGGGCCAGCCTTCTGCTTGTCCCGTTCATCGGTGGCGAGTTCATGCCGCACCTCGACGAAGGCGCGCTCTGGGTGCGCGCCACCATGCCCTACACAATCTCCTTCGAGGAAGCCAGCAAGATCTCCCCGCAGGTCCGCGAGATTCTCAGCTCCTATCCGCAGGTCACCGTAGTCGCCTCTGAGCTGGGACGCCCCGACGATGGCACCGATCCCACCGGCTTCTTCAATTGCGAATTCTACGTCGGCCTCAAGCCCTACAAGGACAAGTCCTGGTCAGGCGACATCAGCAACAAGAAGCAGCTCATCGAATCCATCAACAAAAAGCTCGGCGCATTTCCGGGAATCATCTTCAACTACACGCAGCCCGCTGAAGACGCGGTGGACGAGGCTCTCACCGGACTCAAAAGCTCTCTCGCCGTAAAAATCTATGGCGAGGACCTAACCGTCCTTCAGGACAAGGCCATCCAGATCAAGAATGCCCTTGCGAAGGTGCCCGGCTTCACTGACCTCACAGTTGTTCGCGAACTCGGCCAGCCCAGTCTCCTCATCGACGTCGATCGCGCCAAGATCGCGCGCTACGGCATCAACGTCGCTGACGTCGAAGCCGTCATCTCCGCCGCGGTAGGCGGTCAGGCCGTGACGCAGGTCATTCAGGGTGAAAAGCTCTTCGATCTCGTCGTCCGCATGCAGCCGCAATTCCGCAGCAGCGCTCACGAGATCGGCAACCTGCTCGTCGGCACGCCAGATGGTCAGCAGATCCCCCTCAGCCAACTCGCGAACATCCGCCAGGGCAATGGCGCCGCCTTCATCTATCGCGAAAATAATTCGCGCTACATCGGCGTGCAGTACAGCATCGAAGGCCGCGACCTTGAGCGTGCCGTGCGCGATGGCCAGTCCGCCGTCAGCAAAGCCGTCTCCCTCCCGCAGGGCTATCAGATGGCATGGGGAGGCGAATACAGCCAGTTCCTCGAGTCCCGCTCGGCCATGTACTTCATCGGTCCGCTCGCGGTTGTACTCATCTTCATGATCCTCTTTGCCCTCTACGGCAACTTCAAATTTCCCGTCACCATTGCCCTCGGCGTCATCATCACTGAGCCCGTAGGTGCGCTCGTTGCGCTCAAGCTCACGCACACCCCGTTCAGCGTCTCCTCCATCCTCGGCCTGCTCGCCTTGCTCGGCGTCTCCGTCGAAACCGCCGTCATCCTCGTCTCCTACATCAACAAGCTGCGTCAGGAGGGGAAGGGAATTCGTCAGGCTACCCGCGAGGCATCGCTGCTGCGTCTGCGTCCCATCATGATGACCGCCCTCGTCGCCTGCCTCGGCCTCGTCCCCGCCGCACTCTCCACCGGCATCGGGTCCGACACGCAGAAACCCTTCGCCATCGTCATCGTCGCCGGCCTCATCTCCCGCCTCTTCATCGGATTCTTCGTCAACCCGGTGCTCTACGAAATGGTCGCGCGCGACGGCGACGTGCTGCAGGTCTGAGTCGACTCCTGCCCCATCGTGTCGATCTTGAGCACGCACCACCCCTGGTGCATACTTTTGCCAACCATCCAACCTGAAATCGATATACACTTCGCCCAGCGGGTTTCTCTGTCACTCCCGCGCCAACGGTCAGCATCCGCATCGATACCTAGAGCGGCTGATCTCGTTCCGGGCCCGTCTTGACTGCCGGCATGCCCCTGTGGATTCGGTGAAACGTTCTCTTCTGCACGTTCACCATTGAATCGGGTTCCTTTCAATTCATACCCGGCCTCTTTATCTGAATTGGAACCCACTCGGCCATTTCATTCGCACGTCCTATTCATACTCAGCAGTGGGGTCGCTCATGTCCCAGCGTCCGCTATTGGCAAGTCTTCTCATGGTAGGTATGGCCGCCACTGCGCTTCACGTGGGCCGGCCATCCGGGCTCGCTACTTCTGAGGCCGTCACCTCAAGCTCCGCACCTGAGCCAGTCAGCAGCGAATCGCCGCAGGCTGCCGCTACGGTTTCCTGGGCCAAGGAACTGGATGCCGATCCCGGCCAGGCAGGGCGGCTGGCCGCGCAAAGATCGCTCGGCGAAAAGCTGTGCGCCTTCATGGGGCTGCCCGCTGCCACTTGCACCGCATCCAGCACTGCCCCTGCTCCTGATCCGGCTGCTGTTGCCGCCCTGGGCGCCAAAGCTCCTCAGGTCATGATCGCCTTTGCTCCCGACCCCGTGCACACCCACCTCGCTCTCATCTTCGACCGCATGATAGATGCCTACGAAGACGCGCTGCAGGATAGTGGTTGGCAATATCAGGGCTACTGGCTGCCCTGGTCCGTCTCTGCGGGAACCAAGTCAGACACCGACGGATTGAAAAGCCGCCAGCAGCAGCGCCTCTATGAACAGGGACGCGAAAAGTATCCTGGCGTGCTCGTGTTTAGACCCGCGCTGGAGAACCGACCGTCAATCGTGCTCTTCCTCGTCACTGACTCGCCTACCAGCGGTATCAATCGCGCACAGTTTCAAGAAGCTCTTCGCGAGTTCTCAGCCTTTGCTGCGAACAAGGATCATCTCAGCATCGCCGGACCCACCTTCACCGGCTCCGCCAACTCTCTGCGTGAAATGCTCGAGGAAGCCAAGAGCAAGGGCGCTCCCCTCGAGACGACCAAGGTCACCCTCGCCAGCGGCACCGTCAGCGATTGGGAGTGCTCCGATTTTCTACCAGCCGGCAAAACGCTGAAAGGTGCGAACCCCGTCTGCACCGACAGCAAGGATGCAGCAGATACCTTCGTCTCCTTCGGCTCTCCCGTGAATGTCGAGATGGAGCAGGTCATTGCTTTCCTGCTCGCCAACGGCCACCTGCAGCCCAATGAAATCGCGCAGCTCAGCGAAGATGAGAGCGGCTTCGGAAACCTTAGCCAGAACGAGACCAACATTGGCAGTCAGCCTCTCAAGCTCGGCTTCCCCCGTGGCATTTCGCACCTGCGCACCGCCTACCAGAAAAATGGCGTCTGGGGATTCGGCAGCACCAACGCCCCCGCCAGCGTCAGCCTCACCCTTGATTTCGACGAGCAGCACGAAGCTGAGGATTCGGTTCCCAGTTACGCTCGCCAGCAGCTTCCCGTTTCGCAGGAAGGCAGCATGGGGCAAATCGCCGCCATCCTGGAACAGCGCCACATCAAGGCTGTCCTGCTCAGCGCCACCGACGTGCTCGACGAACTCTTCGTCGCTCAGATGCTCGCGCGTGAAGCTCCCAATGTCATGGTCATCGTCAGGGGCACTGATGTCCTCTTCCTCCGCTCCGGAGACGGCGGTGTCTATCACAACATGTTTGCAGTCAGCCCCTGGCCCTTGATCCAGCGCGATCGCGAGTGGAGCAAGCTCGCCAACGATTTCGCTGCGAACGGAAAGAGGATGCGCGCCTTCTCCAACGGCGATTCCGAGGGCGTCTATAACGCAACCACCTATCTGCTGGATCAGCAGTATCACGGTGGCCCGCGCGATCCCCAGGCAGTCCAGCTGCTCGACTACAGTTCGCCCATCCATAGGACAGCGCGCCCGCCCATATGGTTCTCAGCCATCGGACACGGCGCTTATTGGCCCCTCGCTGTGCTCGAAAACACCGGGGACAAAGCTCCCATCAATCTCCCTGCGATCCCGTTCGACGCCACCGACACAAGAGGACTGCAGGGAATCGCTCCCGACCTGGTGCCACGCTCGCTCCGCTTCGCCATCGCACTTGCCCTCATCCTCGCCTTCCTGCACGCAGGCAAGTGTCTTGAACTCCCACTCATGGCCGCCATCGCCGGCACCCGCTACAGCCTGGCCGACAAATCCACTCGCGCCGCAAAACTCTGGCTGCAACTCGCCTTGTGCGCGCTTGGCGTCCTCATGCTTTGCCTGCTCGCGGTTCCCAGGGGCATCCCACTCGTTCCCGATTACCGCACCACCACCGCGATTGCATTCGGAGTAATCGCACTCTCGCTCGGATCCGCAAAACTGTGGTGGAGACTCCGCCTCGAGCGGCAAACAAAACTCCAGCCAGAGGCTACCATCCCGCCGCCGCCCACGATCGCGCAGCTCATCCCCTACAGCCTCGCGTTCTTTCTAGCAGCGTGCCTGTTGTGGATACTCGTCTGGCTCTGGATCCCATACTCCTCTCAAACCTTCGACGGTCGACCGCAGTTCCTCCTATACCGAGCCTCCTATCCCTTCAGCGGCGACTCGCCCACATTGCCTTTGCTACTCGCGCTCGGCGGAATCGCTCTCGCCCTCTTCAACTATCTCGGCCGCCTCACCTTCGGCACTTCGCTCGCCCCGCGCCTCCCCGCAAACGTGGAGTGCGTTCCCAACTGCCCCTCTGAGGAATCGGTTTCGCCAGTCACAAAGCTGCTCCAGTGGCCCAAGCATTCCAAGGCCCATCACGCGAACCTCCTCGTCACCGCGCTCATCGTCGGCCCCATCCTCGCCTTGGGATTCACCATGCAACTCCGCCCTCGAACCCTCGAAGGCTCGCACATCACAACCGCCATCACCCTCCTGGTATTTATCGTTCTCACCCTCATGCTGCGAGACCTGCTGATGGCCTTTATTCTCTGGAGCCGCCTCAAAAAGTATTGCCTAGACCCCCTGGAAGCCTGCCCTCTGCGCCGTGGCTTCAGTGCCATCAGCGGCCTCACATGGAAGGACCTCTGGCTCATCCCCCAGTCAGGACTGACGCAGTACCGTGCCCTCATGCGCGCCCTTGAGCAGTCAGAGCGCACCGTGATGAACGACGTGGCCACTCAGCCGGTAGACGGAAGCAGTCTGCGCAGCACCACCAACGAGATGTGGAGCAAGATTCAGGAGAAGACGCCCAACCCCGCCGAGGTCGTCGAAAAATTCAAGCATGTGCAGGCGCAACTCTCCCTGGCCGCCGACTCCGTCCTCAAGCAACTCTGCTCTTCGTGGAAAGAGGAAGTCGGCCGCATCACCGCCTCAGACAGCCTGCAGGAAAAAGATACTGAAGTGAAGCTCGACGCCGATGAGAAACGCCCCGTCGCCGACCGCATTCGCGAGCTTCGCGAGGAGTGGCTCGCACTCATCTACATCCACTACATCCGCCTCGTCCTCGTGCAGGTGCGCAACCGGCTCGCCACCGCGGCGATGCTCTACCTGCTCCTCGTCTGGACCATAACCAGCTACCCCTACATCAACCGCCACACGCTGATGGTCGGACTCACCGCGCTCCTCGGCGGCCTCTCCTTCGTCATCATCGCCACCTATGCCTCAATCAATCGCGACGCCATCCTCAGCCGCACCACCGAGCAGACACCCGGCAAGCTCGACTTCGACTTCTACGCCAAGGTCGCATCCATGGTCGGCATCCCGCTCGTAGGCCTCATCGCCTCACAATTCCCTGAGGTCACCAGCTTCCTCTTCTCCTGGATCGAGCCCGGCATGTCCGCCGTAAAGTAGGTCAGCGCCCTGAGGGTGCCGCGGCAGGCGCAGCAGCAGGAACCGCCGCCGCCGGCAGCGCATCACGAATCAACAGCGCCGTCCGCGGGAAGCTGAAGCTCCCGCCCGCATCATCAATCACGTTGATCTGGCAGATATACACGCCCGTCTTCAGATCCGCCAGCGGAACATCAAATTGAAACGCCACCGCATCGCGACTCGGCACGTTGATCTCCGTAGCCTGCACCAGCGGCGTCTCAAACACCTTGTTCGTCCCACTCAGAAATTCAATACTCGTCAGCACGCGAACCGCGCTCTTCCCATTCTTTGCGGCCGTAGCAGGCGCCGCCGCGCCACCCGCCGCCGTCCCTTGGGCCGCAGCAGCCTTCGCTGGCGCATACACCTCATACAGAAAATAAAGATGCTGATCCTGCCGGAAAACATGCGGCAGATTCGGCACCATCTCCACCCCATCGCGAACCAGCGGACTATCCGCCTTCTTATTCGTGTTCGGAACACGCTGGCTCGCCAGCACCACCGAACTCAGCTTCAGTGGGCTCTTGCGTTGATCCGGCACCGTGATGTCCGTCTCAAACGAGCCCATCTTCCCCGTCTCGTTCTCACGCACCACAAACTTCAGGTGGTACTTCCCAATCGGTAGCGTAAACCCCGTTGAATACTGGATATTCTTGCGCTCCACCTGCTGCGCCTGGTCGATCGCGAGCTTCACCGTCTCGCGAGCATCTCCAATCGCGCGGCCCTGCGCGTCCTTCACCTGGCCGATAATGTCCAGCGTCGCTTTCTCGCGGTCGCCGCCCTTCACAAATGGAATCTGCGATCCCGGCACCACAATCGATACCGGAATGAAATAGCGATTGTCGTCCAGCCGGAAATAAAGCGCCTGCAGATACACCGCAACATCCGTCGCCGGTAGATCGCTCGCCAGTTGCTCTTCCAACTGACGTTCGCGGTCTTCCTTATTAGAGTGGCGATAATCCGCCGGCGCATAATACCCGCCCCTGTACTCCAGCTTCACATCGTTGCGGTTCAGCTTGATCGTCAGCTTGCGATAGCGCCCGTCGCGCACAGGATTCGTCGAGCGAAAGCCCAGCAAATAATAGGCTGACGTGTCCTGCTGAATCCGCTGGAAGGCCGGCGCGAAATCATTCGAATCGAAGAACGCCTTGCCGCCAGTGTCTGAAGACAGAGTCGCCAGCGTCTCCTGCGAATTGAAATTCGAATCCATATTGTTCTGCAGCGCCGCGCCACTGAAGGCACCCGTACCCCGCACGCTGCCTGTGCTCGCATCGCCCAGCGGCGAAATCGCCTGCAGCCCTCGCGTGTCCACACTGTAGATCGAAAGGTTCGCGCGCACGGCCGAGTTAATCGCACTCCGCAACGACGCCTGGTTCTCAATGCCATCGCGTGTCAGCCCGCCGGAAAAATACAGCAGCGACTTCTTTTGGTTGATGTAGGCCAGCGACTTCGCAATCGCTCCAATCGCGTAAAGCTCGCGGTCCGTATTTACATCGTTGTACTCGCTCTCGTCGGGAGTGTAACCGCTCGAGTCCTCAACCTGGTTGCTCGTGCTCGTCGCGCCCGCCTGCATGCCCTGGCCCTGCGAGCCGTTATAGCGTCCAATCCCTACCAGTAGCGCCTGCTTGTCCGAGGTGAAATCCTGATCCAGCGATAGCCCCGTATCCAGCGACACCAGCGCCACCAAATCCGCAGGCTGCATCTGCTTGTTCACATAGTCACGAGCCGCTTTCACTGAACGATCCAGATCCTCCGGCTGCATCGATACCAGGTCGAAGAAAAATACGATCAGCCGATGATCGCGAAGCTGCTCCGGCGTCGCGACATTGTTCTTGCCCAGCACCAACGGCCCCGACCTTCCGCTGATCGTTGCCTCATTCAGCGGCGTCGCCTGGTCGATGCTTTCAAAATCAAAACTCACAATGTGCTGCGGCTTGCCATTCTCCAGGATCGTGAAATCATTTGCCGTCAGCCCCGTCACGACTGCGCCCGTCTTCTTGTCGCGCGCCACAACGTTCGTCAGCACCAGGTCGCTGTTTACCTTGAAGGTGTATTCGTTCGCCTGAGCTTGATCTTGCGACGCGGCATTCTGCGGCGCGGCGGACTGTTGCGCAATGGCGCCAACGCACCACAGCCCTGCGCTCAACAGCGCTGCAATCCAGCCGACCCTCCGCACACCTGCCTGCAACATCCGCATCTCCTAAAACCGGTACCGCGCCAACGCCGTAATCTGTCGCATCGTGCGCGTCGAGGTCACTTGGCCCAGTGAAGGCGAGTCATACTGCGTATCCACTCCCGCGTATTGCACAATGTTCAGCGCATTCGCCGCCGTTGCCCGCACTTCCAATCCACGCGTCTCCCCAAATTGGAATGTCTTTGAAAGTGAAAAATTCACCACCATCGTCCCCGGCCCCGCGATTGAGAAGCGCGACGCGGTGCCATAGAGTTGCCCTGGCGCAAACTGCGTTGTAAATGCGCCCGTGTTGAACCAGTTGTTCACTGACCCGCCACCCGCCGTGATCGACGTGCCCTGCACACGATTCGGGCGCAGCGACCCTGCCGTGCCGCGAGCTACATCTGACACCGCCGCCGCGATGCTCGGTGTCAATGGCGTACCGGTTGCGAAAGTGAACGTCGTTTGCAGATTCCAATCTCCAAGCGTCTTTGACAGCCAGCTTCCATTGCTCAGGTAGTGCTTGTCCGGGCCAAAGGGAAGCTCATACATCGCATCGCCGCGCAGCGCCTGCCGCTGGTCAAAGCTGGAGTTGCTCTCCTCCGCCACCAAATTCTGCCAGTTCTGCGCAACTATGGGCGACGTGCCGCCCACCGACGATGCGTTATCAATCGAGTGGGACCATGTATACGTCGCGCCCATCGAGATCCCTTCCTGCAAACGCTTGCGAGTACGCACCACCAGCGCGTTGAAGTTTGAGAAGGCCAGTGAGTCCTCCCAGTTAAACAGCACACCACTCGCCGGAACGTTGTCGTAAATTCCCGGTGCGCTGATGATGGAAAGCCGCGTACCCTTCGCCCCGTTGTAGCCAACATTCAACACGATCCCCAGCGGTAGCGTGCGCTGAATATCGAAGTTCCACACCTGCACATAGGGCAGCCTGTAGTTCTTGTTGATGCCGTAGTTCCCAATCGTTTGCGGAGCAGGGAAGCCGTTGGCCAGCGATATCTCGGCACCCTGCGTCACTTCGTTGGTCTGCACATTCGCAAAGGGCGGCTGGTACGCCAGGTCCTGTATGAACCCCGCATACTGGCCGTTGGTGTAGTTGATGGCGTAGCCGCCGCGTACCACCGTGTCCTTGATCGGTCTCAGCGCGAACGCGATGCGCGGAGAAAATGCTGTACGATCCGGCTCTATCAGGCTTCGAGGATACTTTCCTGAGTACGGACTCTCTTCATTCGGATACACGGGAACAACGTTGATAAAGCCCGTCGAAGGATCCAGGTTGGCCAACCTGTCATTCGTCTCTGAATAGGGAGAGAAGTATTCATAGCGAAGCCCCACATTCACGGTGAACTTTGGAGCGATGCGCCAATCGTCCTGAACAAACGCATCCCACACATTGGCCCGCATGTACGCCTTCTGCTGCGGAGCCTGTATCGTCGACTCCTGCGGCATCCCTAGCAGGAAATCCGCGAAGGAATTGCCGGAGCTGCCTTGATTACCGTTCTGCGTTGTGCCCGGCTCCTGCGTGAACAGTCCTGTGAAATAGAAGCTGCCCGTCGAGTTAGTGCCGCCTGCAAGGTCCAGATGAACCCGACGGAAGTCCCCACCGAAACGGATGTTGTGCTTGCCATGGTTCCATGAACTGGATTCAGCCAGCGAGTAAGTTTCGTTCACGCGGAAGTTCGGCTGCGTCTCGTTCAACCCGTTGAACTGGCTCATCACCAAATTCGGAACGCCATAATTGAAGGGGTTCGAATTGACCGGGTTACCATCCGGCCCCAGGATCCCGGCCTCAGTGGCGACGTCCGTCTTGTTCGTATAAAAGTTGCTCAGCTGCGAGTTGGTGCGATTCCAGGTGAAGGTCAGCGTGTTATTGAATTTGCCGTACCCCAGCGTGTAACCCACCGCCAGCGAGTAGCTGTTGCTCTCCTGGTTGCCGCCCAGATTCTCAAAGAGGTTCACCACGTCGCTCGTTGCATGACTGGTGTTGAAATTCACATTCATATTCTGGTGCAACCCCGCCGCACCGCCGCCAAGAAACTGCGCAATCAATCCCGGAATTCCGCCGGTGCCACTCGCGCCGAAATTGTGCACGAAGCGCACTCCACCGGTGATGTTGTTATTGTCCTGCGTAGTCTGCCGATGATAATTCTGCGTCGAGGTGAAAACGTTAGGCGCAGGAATATACGCCAGCAGCGCCTGTGCCTCCGGACTTATGCCGCTAGTAATCTTGTTCCCCGGATAAGGCTGACCTGTTGTCGGGTCATAAATAATCACCGGCTGCCCCTGTGAGTCCGTCAGCCCGCTGAAGTCGCCCGACCTCTCCGCCACCGTAGGCACAATTCCATATTGGTTGAATGGCGAAGATACCACCTGCCCCGACAGCGTCAGAAAGAGGAAATCCTTCGTGCTAGCTTTCTTCATCAGCTTGGGAATATAAGGCGCACCCGCGAACGTCAGTCCAAAGCGATTCGAACTATAGCCCGGCTGCTCCAGCGCCCGCCCCCGCAGATCGTAGGGCTGCGCGTTCAGCGCCGAATTGCCGCCATTCCA
Source organism: uncultured Acidobacteriaceae bacterium (assembly GCA_963849505.1). Lineage (GTDB taxonomy): Bacteria > Acidobacteriota > Terriglobia > Terriglobales > Acidobacteriaceae > JANXZS01. Next base: position 69,793 of record CAWKHY010000010.1, read on the forward strand.
GAAGAAAGCTCCGTGTGGCTGATTGGGCTTCAGATTGCGAAAATTAAATCCGCGCCCTCCGCGCCCGCCACCACCAAACATGACCGGCCCACCACCGCCGAAACCGCCTCCCGGACCTCCGCCCCCACCCTGCTGCCCCGGAATCTGCGACAGCGACTGCTGCTGCTCCATGTTGTCGAAGTTCATCCGCATCTGGTCGCCGTTCATTCCGGCGAAGGGACTCCTAGTGCCGTTCTGCCCGCTCACCGCAACCGAGTCGCCCGAGATATCGGGATTGCTAGCCATCGAGGGCAACTGCGCCCCCGCATTGCCTCCGCCCGCCCCTGCATCAATCAACCCTGCGGCCGCCCCCAGCAAATTCAGATTCTGCGTGCCCACGCCGTATTGCCGCAGCGCTCCCGCAACACCCGCCTGCTCGCGCTGGTCCTGCGCCGCCGCACGCGAAGCCAGCACCAGCACGAAATCAGCCTGCTGATCCCGCGACGTAGCATTCAGCAGCGCCTCCTTCGTAGTCGAGGCAAACGCCGCCAGCGCCACCCGCAAAACATACCGCCCATTCTGCGGAATCGCCATCGCATACGCGCCCGTGATGTCCGTAGTCGTCGAGTACATCTTCCCGGTCAGCGTGTTCTTCGCCGTCACGCTCGCGCCCGGCAGAGGAATGTTCCCCGACTTCACCGTGCCGTGAATCGTCCCACCAGCCTGCGTGGCAACCGGAACCGGCGCCGCCGGCAACGCCTCAGCAGGCGCAGCGACTGGCGCAGCACCCGGCGTTGCAGCAGCACCAGCCTGCCCCCACGCCACCCCCGCACTCAGCAGCAAAACTCCCAGCACCATCCCGGCAAGCCCGCGGGCGACACTACCGGCACTGGTCCTCGCATCCCTCAATCGCAATTCCTCAATGAAATAGGCGTGCTTCTGGATAGACGTCCCCGCAATCTATTTGGCTCCGTCGGTCGCAGCCGGAGCACTCGCCCCACCAGCTCCACCACCCGCACCACCACCACGCCGTCCGCCGCCCTGCATCATCATCCCGCCGCCGCCCGGGCCGCCCACACCCAGCTCCGCCGCAACAAAGACGCCGTCCTTCACCGCGCCGCGCGCACTCACGTTGTCACCCACCTTCACATCCGCCAGCGTCACGCTCTCCCTGCGGCTCTTGAACGAAGTATTCTCATCCACCGCGATCGTCTGGTTCACTCCGTCAACGCGGTGAATCGTGATCTTCGTCTCGTCAATCGCCGTCACCTTGCCCGCCACCCAGGTCTTGCCCAGGTCCTCGCGCATCTTCTTCACCTGCTCGGCATCCACCACCGCCACGAACGCCGCACCCACCGTCTTGGCCTTCGCATCCACCACTCCGCCAATCATCAGCATGTCGCCCACGTGGATGTCCGCCGCCTTCGCCGGCTGTCGATCCTTCATGATCCGCGTGTTCACCGTCGTCGTTACTTTGTAGACGTCGCCGTCTTCCGTCTTGATCGTGTAGTCGCTCCCCGCGATAGCGGTCACCGTGCCACCCACACCCTGCCCGCGCCCCATCATGCCGCCACCGCCGCCCTCGGGCCGCTGCGGTGCATCCTGCGCCACAGCCGTGAGTGAAACCGCCAGCACAAATGCGCCCGCCACTGCCAAAAGCCCCAACCGCTTCGCAACGTTCATATCTCTCTCCTGGCCTCGCGCCAACCCAGGCGTAGCCTGCTCCATAGACGGCCCGTGCACTCCATTAGACGCAGCTCGATCACCCAATTCGCGTCTCCTAACTCGATTGCTTTCTTTGCGACAGACAACCCGCCCCCAAATAGCAAATCAATTTCCCGCCCCACCCCGGCACAATTGCGTCATACACTCCTTCTATGCTCCAAACCCCCTCGCTCCGGTTGCCGCAATGACGAAACACCCGCGCGCAGGCTTCGTCGCAACATCCATCCTCGCGCTCCTGTCCTTGCTCGCCGCCCTCCCCACATCCGCCGAAACGGGAGCAGAGGGCTGGCTTCGTTATGCACCCGTCTCAGACTCCTCCATGCTTCGTCAGTACCTCCTGCTTCCGCGCACCATCGTTCAGCCCGGCGACGATCCCGTCTCGCAAAGTGCCGCTCACGAACTCTCGCGCGCTCTCAGTTCGCAACTGGGCATCATCCTCACCCTCAGCAAAGCCCCGCCGCACGACGCCGATGCCTTCATCCTCGTTTCGCCCTCTGCGGCGAAGGACATGCTCGGCCACGCACCGCAGCTTCTCGCCACCTCGCCCGACGCCTTCACCATCGAGAGCTATCAGCACGCAGGCCACACCTACTGGATCATCTGCGGCAACTCCCCCCGCGCCCAACTCTACGGCGTCTTCCGCTTCATCGCCGCCATCGCACGCCAGCAGCCTCTTCATACGCTCAACCATCTTTCTGACGCGCCCGTCACGCCCATTCGCTGGGTCAATCAGTGGGACAACCTTGATGGCTCCATCGAGCGCGGATACGCCGGGCGCAGCATCTTCTTTGACGCGGGTCATGTGCGCGACGATCTCTCTCGCGCCGGCGACTACGCCCGCCTCCTCGCCTCAACCGGCATCAACGGCGTCACCGTCAACAACGTCAACTCCGATCTCCGCACGCTCACCCCCGAAATGCTCTCTGAGTTCGCCCGCATTGCGGATGCCTTCCGCCCCTGGGGCGTCGCGCTCTCGCTCTCCGTCGATCTCTCCAGCCCGCAGGTCGTCGGTGGCCTCGACACCTTCGATCCGCTCGACCCCAACGTCATTCGGTGGTGGCAATCCAAAGCAGACGAAATCTATCAGCTCATCCCTGACTTCGGCGGTTTCGTCGTCAAGGCCGACAGCGAAGGCCGCGCAGGCCCGTCGCAGTACCACCGCACTCCCGCTGAGGCCGCCAACGTCCTCGCCCGTGCGCTCGCTCCCCATCAAGGCATCGTCCTTTATCGCGGATTTGTCTACAACCATCACCTCGATTACAACGACCTCAAGGCCGATCGCGCCCGCGCAGGCTACGACAACTTCGCCGCGCTCGATGGAAAATTCGAGCCCAATGTCGTCATCCAGATCAAGCACGGCCCAATCGACTTTCAAGCGCGCGAGCCCGTCTCGCCGCTCTTCGCCGCACTCCGCCACACCAGTCAGGCCATCGAACTTCAGGTCACCCAGGAATACACCGGGCAGCAGCGCCATCTCCTCTATCTCGTCCCCATGTGGAAGACCGCGCTCGATACCGACCTGCGCGTCGACGACAAAACCACCTTCGTTCGCGACATCGTCAGCGGTCAGCGCTTCCAGCAACCCCTCGGCGGCTTCGTCGGAGTCGCCAATGTGGGACTGGACCTAAACTGGCTTCATCATCCGCTCGCCGTGGCAAACCTCTACGGCTTCGGTCGCCTGGCGTGGAACCCGCAATTGTCGGCGGAAGAGATCGTAGAGGAGTGGACCCGACAAACCTTCGGCAACGACCCGCAGGTAGTCGCCACCATCGACAAGCTGCAGCTTGAAAGCTGGCATGCCTACGAGAGCTACACCGGACCACTCGGCGCAGGCACGCTCACCGATATTCTCGGCGTCCATTTCGGCCCCGGCATCGACACCGCCGACCACAACGGCTGGGGCCAATGTGGATTCGCGCCGACCACGACGGCATCGGCATGGACCGCACCGTCGCCACCGGCACCGGCTACATCGGCCAATACCCGCCTCAACTCGCAGCCAAATATGAGTCGCTCAACACCTGCCCCGACGAACTCCTCCTCTTCATGCACCACGTCCCCTACACCCACGTCTTGCACAGCGGAAAGACCGTGATCCAGCACATCTACGATTCGCACTACGAGGGAGCAGCAACCGCTGCCACCTACGCGCCGCAATGGTCCACCTTGAAGGGAAAGGTTGATCCCCAGCGCTACCAGCAGACACTCGACCTGCTTACCTATCAGGCTGGCCATGCCGACGTCTGGCGCGACGCCATCAATCAGTGGTTTCAAAAGCTCAGCGGCATCGACGACGCGCAGCACCGGGTAGGGAATTGGCCCGGACGCATCGAGGCCGAGTCCATGACCGCCGATGGCTATCTCCCCATCGATGTTCATCCCTGGGAGACGGCCTCACGCGGCAAGGCTGTCGCCTGCAATCGCGCACAGGCATGCAGCCTCACCACTACCTTCTCTGCCGCTGCTGGCAACTACGATATCGCCGTGCAGTATTTCGATCTCCGCACTGGTGTCTCGCACTATGATCTACTCGTGAACGACACCCCGGTCGCACGCTGGCTCGCAGATGACGTCCTTCCTCCCGCCGTCGTGCAACCCGAGCCCAATGGCCACACCTCCACACGCTTCACCGCGCATAACGTGTCGCTCAAGCCCGGAGACCGCATCACCCTGCGCGCTCAGCCTGACCAGAAAGAACCGGCCCCGGTCGATTACATTGAGATAACTCCATCGAACGAGCCCAGCACCAGCAGCAGAGGAACGCAATGAAGATCACCGCCGCTAGAGTCATCGTCACTTCGCCCGACCGCAACTTCGTCACCCTGAAGATTGAGACCGACGAGGGCATCTATGGATTGGGAGACGCGACCCTCAACGGACGCGAACTCGCCGTCGTTGCTTACCTCAAGGAGCATGTCGTCCCCTGCATCCTCGGCCGCGACCCATCGCAGATCGAAGACATCTGGCAGTATCTCTATCGCGGCGCATACTGGCGTCGCGGCCCCGTCACCATGGCAGCCATCGCCGCCGTCGACGTCGCCCTCTGGGACATCAAGGGCAAGGCCCTCAACACCCCTGTCTACAACCTTCTCGGCGGAGCCAGCCGTCAGGGCTGCCTCGTCTATGCTCATGCCACCGGGGCAGACATCCCCGCTGCGATTGATTCCGTGCAGCAGTCCATGGATCAGGGATACCTCGCCGTTCGTGCTCAGGCCGGAGTGCCCGGAGTCGCCTCCAGCTACGGTGTCCCTGGGCCCGGCAAGCCCTATGAGCCCGCCGAACGCGGCCTCCCCGGCGAGAGTCTCTGGTCCTCCGAACGCTATCTCAACTTCGCGCCCAAGCTCTTTGAACAGATTCGTAACAGCGTCGGCGACGAATTGCACCTGCTCCACGACGTGCATCACCGCCTCACCCCCATCGAGGCCGCGCGACTAGGCAAAGAGGTGGAGCCCTACCACCTCTTCTGGATGGAAGACCCGACACCCGCCGAGCATCAGGAGAGCTTCGCCCTCATCCGCCGCCACACCACCACGCCTCTCGCTACGGGAGAGGTCTTCAACTCCATCTGGGACGCCCACGAGCTTATTCGCCAGCAACTCATCGACTACATCCGCATCTCCGTCGTTCACGGCGGAGGCATCACCCATGCGAAAAAGATCGCCGACTTCGCCGCCCTCTACCAGGTTCGCACCGGCTATCACGGAGCCACCGATCTCTCGCCCGTCACGATGGCGGCGGCGCTCCACCTCGGCATCGCCATCCACAACTTCGGTATTCAGGAGCACATGCCCCACACCGCTCTCGCCGATCAGGTCTTTCCCCACCACTACAGCTTCGACTCTGGGTACATGCACCCCGGAAATGCCCCCGGCCTCGGTGTCGACCTCGATGAAGCCCTGGCGGCAAAGTACCCCTACCAGCGCGCCTACCTCCCGGTAGCCCGCAAACTCGACGGAACGTTAACTGACTGGTAATTTGGCGTTTCCAAACATGAGTCCAGCGTGCTCAGATACAGGGCGTTAGGAGCCCCAGATCTTAGCGTAACCAACTCATACGTAGCGTGCCAAAATGTGCGTTTTTTGCATCGAAAACGGCCTCTAGATATCACTTCTTGACACCTTTCTTCCATACAAATAATGTTTCAGATCGGAAGCAATAAATCGCTTTATCGCAATCCAAACCCGCGCGCCCAGCGACGCGGCTCAGCAACCAGAATCACGGGAGAAAAAGCATGAATTTGAACCACGGTTGGAGGCTCGGCGCAATCGTTTTACTTGCGGGTCTAATGGCTGCCGCTGGATACGCTCAGAACGCGAACGCCCCCTACATGAATCCCGCCCTCCCCATGGAGCAGCGCGTCGACGACCTCATAGCCCGCATGACGTTGGAAGAAAAGGCCTCCCAGCTGGTCAACCAGTCCCGCGCCATCCCCCGCTTGAACGTCCCCGCCTACGACTGGTGGAGCGAAGCACTCCACGGCGTCGCCAACAGTGGCATAGCCACTGTGTTTCCGCAGGCAATAGGCATGGGCGCTACATGGGACACACCCCTGCTGCATGAAGTCGCCGTGGTCATCAGCACGGAAGGCCGCGCCAAGCACCACGAAGCCGTTCGCCAGGGCCGCACCGACATCTTTGAGGGACTCACGTTCTGGTCGCCCAATATCAACATCTTTCGCGATCCCCGCTGGGGACGCGGCCAGGAGACCTACGGCGAAGATCCATTCCTGACCGGCCGCATGGGCGTTGCGTTTGTAACCGGTATGCAGGGAGACGACCCGAAGTATTACCGCGTCATCGCGACACCGAAGCACTATGCGGTGCATAGCGGCCCCGAGCCGATGCGCCATTTCTTCGACGTCGATGTTTCCAAGCACGACATGGAAGACACCTACTTGCCCGCGTTCCGCGCCTCCGTAACGGATGGCAAAGCCGGCTCAGTCATGTGCGTATACAACTCCGTTAAGGGCCAGCCCGGCTGTGCGAATACGTTTCTGCTCCAGGACACACTTCGCGGCAAGTGGGGCTTTCAGGGCTACGTAGTCTCTGATTGCGGTGCGGTTGAGGACATCCAAAACGGCCACCACTACGTGAATACCATGGCTGAGGCAGCGGCAGTTTCACTCAAGGCCGGCACTGACAATGAATGCGCCGATTTTGCCGCCCGCAATAAGGACAACTCGGATTACGTAAAGTACATCGACGCCGTAAAACAGGGACTCCTCTCGCAGGCTGATCTCGATGTCTCCCTCCGCCGTCTCTTCATGGCGCGCTTCAAACTGGGGCAGTTCGATCCGCCGGAGATGGTGAAGTATGCGCAGATCTCCATCAGCGAAAACGACACAGAAGCTCATCGTCAACTGGCACTGAAGGCGGCGCGCAAGACGATGGTGCTGCTCAAGAACGACGGAGTATTGCCGCTCTCCGCAACCGCCAAGAAAATCCTGGTCGTAGGCCCGTTGGCCGACCAGATCGATGTGCTCGAAGGCAACTACAACGGCAAGCCTTCGAGAGCAACGACGGCACTGGATGGCATCAAGAAGCAGTTTCCCGATGCGAAGGTCTCGTTTGAGCCAGGCACCGACTTCCTGCGGTCCGCCATCGCCCATTGCGGGCGCGTTCCTCACCACTCCAGACGGCAAGCCCGGACTGAAAGCCGAGTACTTCGCCGGCAAGGAATTAAAAGGAGACGTGATTCTGACACGCGTAGACCCCAGCGTAGACTTTGGTTGGGACTCGCGCCTCGCCGCGCCGGAAGGCGTAACGGAGTTCTCGGTACGCTGGACTGGCTTCCTTACACCAACCCAATCTGGCAAGTACACAATTGGTCTCGATGGCCTTGCCGATCGCCTGTACATCGATGGCAAGCAGATTGTCGACGATCCGGGATTGCATGCCCCTCAACCCATGACCGCCGAGTTTCAGGTCGAGAAGGGCAAGAAGTACGCCATCAAGATCGAGCAGACACTGGGCATGGGAATTATGACCAGGCTGGTCTGGGCTCCGCTGTTGGTAGACCCCAAGGGCGCTGCCGTAGCCGCCGCCAAACAGGCTGATGTGGTGATTGCCGTGGTAGGCATTACCTCGCGGCTTGAAGGCGAGGAGATGGATGTCAACGATCCCCGGATTCAAGGGCGGCGATCGCACCAGCCTCGATCTGCCCAAGGACGAAGAGGACCTGCTCAAGGCAGTCAAGGCTACTGGCAAACCGCTCGTCGTTGTCCTGATGAATGGCAGCGCTCTCTCAGTGAATTGGGCGAACGAAAACGCAAACGCAATACTCGAGTCGTGGTATTCGGGTGAGGAAGGCGGCACGGCAATCGCAGAGACGATTGCCGGCGTCAACAATCCCGCCGGACGTCTACCAGTCACCTTCTATACCGGCGTCAGTCAGCTTCCCATCTTCGAAGACTACTCGATGAACAACCGTACCTATCGCTACTTCACGGGCAAGCCGCTCTATCCGTTTGGCTATGGTCTTAGCTATTCAAAGTTCAGCTATGACAATGCCAAGTTGTCCGTAGGATCAATCAAAGCGGGCGACTCGCTGGCAATAGATGTGGATGTTCACAACACCAGCCAACGCGATGGCGAGGAGGTTGCCCAGGTCTATCTCACCTTCCCCAAGGGAGCAGCCGGCGCGCCTCTCCGCGCCCTGCGCGGCTTCACCCGCGTTTCCGTCGCAGCAGGTCAAACCCAGCACGTTCACTTTGATCTCAGTCCGCGCGACCTGAGCCTGGTGAATAACGAAGGAGACCGGATGGTGGCGGCAGGCAAATACACTCTGACCATTGGTGGAGGACAGCCTGGAACGTCAGCTCCATCTGTCGAGGTTCCGTTGACTATTGAGCAGGAATTGAAACTGACCGAATAGCAAAGTGCGTGTATCACCCCAGCCAGCGTGAGAGCAATCCTCACGCTGGCCTTTTTTATTCGTGGCGCAAAGCCTCTATCGGATCCATGCGGGCTGCGCGCATTGCCGGCAGCATGCCCGATATCACACCCACCAGCGCCAGAATTATGAACGACGCAAACATGATGCCGAAAGGTGTCCTCAGAACAATGTCACCTTCATGATTGGTTGACTTGAATAATTCCGAGTAGAGCGGCATCGGTGGCACAAGGTGAGCCACGAGTACCGCGAGCACCGCGCCAGCCGCACCAGCGAGCATGGTCAGCGTCAAGCTTTCGATCAGGAACTGCCGCATTATGTCCCTGCGCCGCGCACCGAGAGCTTTCATCAGGCCAATTTCACGCGTACGTTCCGTCACGCTGACCAGCATGATGTTCATCACGCCTACACCGCCCACGCCTAGCGTCAACGCGCCGATCATGCCCATCATGATCTGCAGGGCTATGGAGAATTGCATGATCTGCTGCCCGTCTTCAACCGTGTCCCAGACCGGCACGGCTTTGTCGTCGCGCGGATCAAAGTGATGCCTTTCCGCGAGTACCGCTCGCACCTGCTTTTGCGCTTCCACATGCTTTTCCGGCGAAACCGCTTGAAACACGATCATGTCGGGGTCACGCTTGTTGCGCAAATCGCGCAGGGCTGCAAATGGGATAAAAACATTTTCGTTGTCAGGCCCGTTGTTCGATCCATTCTGGATCTTGTGGCTGAGTATGCCGATCACGGTGAACGGATGGCCTTCTATCGAAATGCTTTCTCCTACCGCCGTCATCCCAGAAAAAAGTTTCTTCGCTGCGAGTGGCCCAAAGATCGCAACGTTGCGGTGCTGTGCAAAATCATCCTTCTCAAAGAAGCGCCCTTCAGACACTTTCAAGCGCCGCATATCGCCGTAGGAGTATTCAACCGCCTTGGATGAAATGCTCACGACGCGGGTACCGTACTTATACGAGAAAGCATCGTCACTCTCCGGGCTCACGGCTCTCACGAGCGGAGCGCCTTCCTGAACCGCGGCAATGTCCTCGTACTTGAAGCGGATTGGCCTTCCAGATCTCTCTCCACCCGCCTGCATGCTGGTCTGTCCGCCCCACATCATCTCAACGCTGTTGCCGATTCCAAGAAATGCGCTGAAGACGCTGGTGCCAATGCTGCGGCCGTAGCTCAGTAGCAGCACCACCGTTACCAGGCCCCAGATAATGCCCAGCATAGTGAGCCCGGAGCGCAGGCGATTCCGCAACAGCGCCTGTACACTTTGCCGGATCATCTCGCGCATTCCCATGTCAGTGGCCCCTATTCGCTACGCAGGCATTCAATCGGGCTCAGCGCAGCCGCCCGCCGTGCAGGATAAGTACCTGCGGTGAGTGTGATGACGGAAAGAGTAAGAAGTGAAAGAGTGACGGCCGCCACCGATATCACCGGATGAGGCACGAAAGGGGGCAGCGGAAGCAGCTTCATGAGCAGCACGATGCCGACGCCGGCGCCATACCCGAGAGCGCCGCTCATCAGCGTAATGGTCGCGGATTCAGCCAGGAACTGGCGCTGTATGTCACGCGCCGTCGCTCCCAGGGCTTTGCGCACTCCGATTTCTCTAGTTCTCTCAGTAACCGCAACCAGCATGATGTTCATCACGCCAATGCCGCCCAGTGAGAGCGTCAGGAGCGCCACCGCACCGAAGAAAATCGTCATGACGTCGAAGATGCGCTCAACTAGCATGGCGCCTTCGAGTGTGTCCCAGATGAAGAGGGCATCCTTGTCTGTGGGTTCAAAGCGATGGCGCTCTCCCAATTCGCGGTAGAGCTGCTTAATGGCTTCTTCATGCTTTTCCGGGCTGACGGGTTCGATAACCAGGTTGTTGATGCCGCCCTTGATGACCCCGGGCTTGTCCTCGGGAGGGAAGTCGCGAGCCATCGAGGAGTAGGGCACAAACAGCTGCGAGTTGTCCGGACCACTGCCGTAGCTGCCGTTCTGCTGCTTCTTCGCGAGCACGCCGATCACGGTGTATGGCCGACCCTGCATCTGCAGCTGTTGGCCCACCGCTCGCATAGCGCCAGGGAAGAGCTGTTCTTTCGATTCTGCGCCGAGGATCACGACGCGATAGCCGTTCTCTTCGTCGGCGGCATTCATCAGGCGCCCATCGCTCACCACCAGCGAGCGGAAGCGTTGGTACTCCGGCCACACTCCGCGGACGGCCCGGTTGGCCGCGTTGAAGGCGCTTACCTGGGCGACGTCGCGCGTTAGCTCCGGGCTCACCGTTTTGATCAGGGAGCAGTCGCGCTGTACGGCGCGGGCGTCGTCAATGGTGAGATGAATGTCCCGGCCCGCGGCGTATCCACCTGCCTGCGCCCCCGTCTTGCCTCCCCAGACGATTGCGATGTCGGTGCCGATGGTACGCATTTGCCGCCGCTGGTCAGCACTGAAGCCGATGCCGAGCCCAACCAGCAGGATTACCGAGGCGATGCCCCATGCAATCCCGAACATGGTCAGGAAGCTTCGCAACTTCTGTTCCCACAAGGCCCGCACCGTTTGCTTCAAAATTTCAAGAATCGGCATCGCGATCGCAAAGTCCGCCGTGAATGATTGCCATTTGGCTGTAAATGGATACGACGGATCACGAGATTTGGTTCCGCTACCTCGGCTGCGATGCCGGCGCAGGAAACCATTTGCCCGTGCGGGCTATGACAAAGTAGGAGCGGCCTGTCTTTGGGTCTTCATCTTGAGGCCAATTTGGACTATAAAGGCCACGTCCTCAATACTCATTTTCCAGACCTCGGAGCGTGAATCGCGTGTACGACCGTAGATCGTTTCTCAAGACCGCCTGCACCACTGCCGCTGCCGCCGCTATTCCAGTTGGATGGACTGCCCTGGCGCAAACACCTGCCAGCAAAGGCATTGAGGGCTTCGTAACTGACCCAACCCGCCGTCACGAAGCCATGGCCGCGATCTCGTGGGAAGCAGGCGCTGCCGCTACGGGCGGTGACGAAGTCGTGATCGATGCTGCGCGGCGTTTCCAGCCGGTCCTCGGCTTCGGCGCGGCTTTCACCGATGCATCCTGCCTTATGTTCAGCTCGATGCTGCCGGAAAACCGGCAAAAGCTGATGAGCGATCTCTTCTCTCCCCAGGAGATGAATCTCACCGTGGGCAGATGCTGCGTCGGGTCCAGCGATTACTCGCGGAATGTCTACAGCTTTGACGACACTCCCGGCGACGTTTCCTTGTCACACTTCAGCATCGATCACGATGAGGCCTACATCCTGCCCACGCTGCGGGACGCCGCCAAGATCAATCGTGAACTCTTCCTGCTCGCCAGTCCGTGGAGTCCGCCGGGGTGGATGAAGACGAATGGATCCATGCTTGGCGGCTGGATGAACGCCAAGTTTCTTGAGCCGTATTCGCGGTACCTGGTTCAGTTCGTGAAGGACTACGCCAAGGCTGGGGTGAAGATCAATGCGCTTACATCGCAGAATGAATCGGAGACCGACCAGGATGGGCGCATGCCCGCATGTTTCTGGTCGGCGGAGATGGAGAAGGACTTCATTCGCGATCACCTCGGCCCTCTGCTGAAGAAGGAGAGCCCCGAAACGCAGATCTGGCTGCTGGATCACAACTACGACCTCTGGAAGCGCGTGAAGTGGCAGCTTCAGGATGCCGAACTGCGCAAATATGTCGATGGCGTGGCATGGCACGGCTATGTCGGCACTCCCGACATGATGACCCGGATGCACGAGTCGGCTCCCGACCTCCCCTTCTACTGGACCGAGGGCGGCCCCGATATCACCGATCCTCATTACACTACCGACTGGTCAAAGTGGTCACAGACCATGACCGAGATCCTCGAGAATTGGTGCCGCTGCGTCATCGGCTGGAACTTTATTCTTGACGAGAAGGGCAAGCCAAATATTGGGCCATTCCCATGCGGCGGTCTGGTTACTTATCACGAGGACGGGACTGTCACCCAGAGCGGTCAATACTGGGCCATCCGGCATTTTTCGCAGCACATCAAGCGCGGAGCGGTTCGCGTCGGCAGCCGCACTGACGCGACAGGATTGTCGCATGTCGCCCTGCAGCAGCCGGATGGCGGGTTCGTTGCCATCCTGACCAACATTGGCGAGGAGCGCAGAGTCTCGCTGCGGACTGGATCGAAGTCCGCAAGCGTAACGGTGCCTCACGACTCAATCGTCACACTCAAGTGGAGCTAAGGCATGAGAGCGGAGAAACAGATGAATAGTGTGTGGAAATGCATTGTGGCAATTGTGCTGGCGGGAGGCGTCTCCGCTTCCGCCCAGTGTGGAAACTCTGCGGACGGCATGCTTACCGGCCTGATCAGGCCGCATGACTACATCCAGAAGCGCATTTCCAGCTATGACCGCAGCGGCGGCAATGCCGATGCGCGCCCCGTTCCGCCCGGCCAGACCTACACCATGCTCGATGAGCAGGGCCCGGGAGTCATCACGCACATCTGGATCACCATTGCTTCGCCTGAGACCTACCACCTGAAGAAACTGGTGCTGCGAGCCTACTGGGATGGCGAGGAGACACCCAGCATCGAAACCCCCGTGGGCGACTTCTTCGGCCTTGGGCTTGGCGACTATTACCTCTACCAGTCCGTGCCTCTCCAGGTAGCTTCGGACAAGGCATTGAACGCATTCTTCCCCATGCCGTTCCAGAAGCACGCGCGCATCACCCTCACTAACGAAGGCAACGACAAGGTGGACGCGCTCTACTTCAACATCGACTACCAGAAGTGCAACCATCCGCTCCCTGCAGACACGATGTACTTCCATGCCCAATACCGGCAAGCCTCACCGGCCAAAGGCTGGACCAGCGACTGGAAGAACAACGGCGATCCTCGCGTGGGCAATAAGCCCAACCTCGATGGCGAAGGCAACTACACCTGGCTGGAGGCGACCGGCAAGGGCCACTTCGTCGGTGTTACCATGTCCGTCCTGCAAAATCAGGATGACTGGTTTGGAGAAGGCGACGACATGTTCTTCATCGATGGAGAGAAGACTCCTTCCATCAACGGCACTGGCTCAGAGGATTACCTGCTGGGGGCATGGGGCTTCGGCGATCACCCCTTCGCCTACGGTCTCTACGGAGCGCCGGTGAAGGGAAGTGAGCGTGCCGGGAGCCGTTCCTCGTTCTATCGCTTCCACCTGGATTCGCCGATACCCTTCACTACCTCGCTCAAGGCAGGCATTGAGCATGGGCACGCAAACCATCGCTCCGACAACTTCTTTTCCGTGGCCTACTGGTATCAGACCGAACCCCACGCAAAATTTCCTGAGCTTCCTCCGGTAGATCAGCGCTTGCCGCGCGTCTATCCGGTTGGTGGACCCGGAAACTCGCAGAAGTAGATTTTGTAGAGCGAAGGCGTTGATTTTTCAGCACCTTCGCTCCCGTGATTCGTCAAACATTTGCTAGGGCCGCTTCCTCGGGGAGGAAAGTTCTATGAACCTTCGTGTCTGCGTCTGCCAATTGCTCTTGGCTCGTGCAGCTTCCTGCCATCCCACGCTCAAACGGTGGTCGCCAACTCCGAGGGACAGATGCCGACTTTCAAGGCTGGCACCAAAGCGGTCATCGTGGACGTTGTTGTCACCAACAGCAAAGATGAAGCTGTCACGGGCCTGCGCAAAGAGGACTTTCAGGTCAGACGAGAACGGTGACCCGCAAGCCATCGCCTTCTTTGAAGAGCATTTTGCACCCAAGGCGCCGCCGGTAGAAATGCCTCCGATGCCGCCGAACGTTTTCACCAACGTGCCGACAGCGCCGCGAGGAGGCGCCGTCAACGTGCTCCTGATCGACGCCCTGAACACGCCAAAAATAGATCAGGTTCTGGTGCGCGAGCAGACCATTCAATTCCTCCAGCAGATGCCGCCAGGAACCGAGTTAGCCGTCTTCACGCTCGGGACCAGGCTGCGCATGGTTCAGGGATTCACGACTGACAGTTCCGCACTGCTGGCGTCCTTGCAGGACAAAAAATCAGGTGTGTGGCCGGAGATAACCGGAGTGTCACATTCGCCCGAGGACGACCGGGCCGATCTGGAACACATCGAATTGCGAAAGATGATGTCGGGCGACGCCGGCCCCCATGGTGCGTCGATGGGCATGGCGACCGATTCCGGCGTCCATAATGGCAATGGGTCGACGGAAGCGATCGACGCCGAACAGAGTGCGCAGGCCGCTACAAAGAACTATCAGAATGACCAGCGCATCATGATGACGATCGAGGCACTACAGAATCTCTCCCGTTATCTCGCCAAAATTTCTGGGCGGAAAAACCTCATCTGGTTTGCGCGTGATTTCCCCATCTCCTTTTTCCCGACCTCAAGTGTCAGAAGTTCCCACGAGGCGGCAATTGGGGTGCGCAACCAGGCAGTAAAGGATACGGCCGATATGCTCGCCGTCTCCAAAGTGGCGATCTACCCGGTGGGCGCTCAAGGACTGGAAAATCCCGCCATGTTCGACCCGCAGAGCGCCAGCATGAAAGTTACTACGACCATGCAGGGGATGAACGATGCCGAGGCCGCCAACAATGCAGTTGCCATGTCGGAACTTGCAGCCGAGACAGGCGGCGAGGTCTTCAAGAATTCCAATGACCTGAGCCACGCCGTCTCCCGAGCCATACAGAATGGATCGCACTACTACACCATCAGCTACACGCCTACGGATAAGAAGATGGACGGGCAGATTCGGGCAATCCAGGTCAAGCTGAACAAGGGCGACTACAGGCTCGCCTACCGTCGCGGCTACTACGCGTTTGACACGCTAAACGCAAAGTCGACGCCCGAGAGCAGCGATCCACTGCATCCGCTGCTCGAGCGCGGCGCGCCTGCTTCAACCAAGATTCTCTACGGAGTTCGAGTGCTTCCCACCGCGCCCCAGCCTGCAGCAAACGCACCGCACGCAGGGGCCAACGCCAAACTCGCGGGACCGGTCACGCGCTACAGCCTCGACTTCATGATCCGCTGGACCGACCTTAGCTTCGACCTGATGCCAGACGGTTCCCACCAGGGCAAGGTGCGCGTCGAGTTGATCGCCTACGATCGTGACGGCAAGGCCCTGAATTGGGTCGGTGGCGTTACCAACATGAATCTGAAGGCAGAGATCTTCGAGTCAATTCAGAAATCCGGCGTACCAGCTCACGTTGAGATCGACGTGCCCAGAGGCGACGTCTTTCTGGCGACTGGCGTCTACGATCTGAAGTCCAGCAAAGCGGGGACACTCGAAATTCCGCTAAGCAAAATCACTCTGACCACCGCCACCAGCAAATGATGGGAACGCTGTGCATGGTCCTGCAACCGATCGAGTCGGTACGGGTCCGTTTGAATTGGCCACATTCCCTCTAACCCAATACAATCGCTCGGACAGACGTGACCAATTCCTCCCCGATATCAACTCGCAGCCTGCCCGCGCAGCCCATCCCTCGCCGCCGCTGGAGAATCGCCTGCCTGCTCGGCTTTGGAGTGCTGGTCAACTACTTTGACCGCGTAAATCTCTCCGTCTCCCAAGGCGCGCTGCACTCCGAATTCGGAATCTCAACTGTGACCTTCGGCTACCTGCTGAGCGCCTACAGCCTGACTTACGCAATGCTGCAACTGCCGGTCGGCGTGCTGTTGGACCGCTTCGGTGTGAAGAGAATTGGCCGCTACAGTTCGCTGTTGTGGAGCCTTGCTTCCTTCGGCGCGGCCATCTCCACCGGCATCAGCGGGCTGTTTTCCGCGCGCTTCCTGCTTGGCGTTGGGGAGGCACCCACTTTTCCCGCCAACGCCAAGGCCATCGGCTACTGGTTCCCCAAGCAGGAGCGCAGCTTGGCTACCGCCATCTTCGATTCCATGGCCAAGTTCTCCTCCGCTTTGGGCGTGCCCGTTATCGGGATCCTGCTGCTTCACTTTGGCTGGCGCTGGAGCTTCGCCGCCACCGGCTTTATCAGCTTCGGCTACTTCCTGCTCTTCTACGCCATCTACCGCAATCCCAGCGAAGATCAGCATCTCAGCGAGGCCGAGCGGCAATTTATCGTGCAAGGGGGAGCCCAGGCCGAGAGACCGGTGGACGCGGAGAAGGGAGCCTCGCTCGGCTACCTGCTCGGCCAGCGCAAAGTGCTGGGGCTCGCCCTGGGCTTTGCCGCCTACAACTACACCTTCTACCTGCTGCTTACCTGGCTGCCCAGCTATCTCAATACTGCCATGCACATCGATCTGCTCCACTCTGTTATGTACACGGCGGTGCCCTGGCTGATCGCTGGATTTGCCGATCTACTGATTGGCGGACTGCTGGTGGATTCGCTCGTGCGCAGCGGCCGGAATGCTTCGCGCGTGCGCAAGATCGTGCTGGTGGCGGGCACTTCGATGGGGCTGGGAATTTTAGGCGCCGCTTACTCCCACACTCCTGCGACGGCCCTCTTCTGGATCACGATCTCGCTTACGGGACTATCAATAGCGGCGCCCGTCGCCTGGTCCATCCCATCGCTGATCGCTCCACGCGAGAGCGTAGGACAAGTAGGCGGCATCATCAACTTCGGCAATCAGATTTCCGCAATCGCCGCGCCAATCATCACCGGCTATATCGCCGCGGCCACGCATTCCTTCGCATGGGCCTTTGCAGCGGCGGCAGCGTATCTGCTTCTAGGGGTCGCGGGCTACGTATTCTTGCTCGGGCGCATCGAGCCTGTCCCGGAACCGTCCTGACTTACGCCGCGATTCATTACTTGGCGGCGTAGTGCTGTGACTTCTGCGTGCGCGGGTTGAAGACCTCCATGCTGCCGTCGGCATTCACGGTCAGCTTCAGGTAATTTCCCGTGTCTGGTCCAGCCAGGTTAGCGATGTATGGCTCGGACGTGTTGTGTGCAGCAGCGCCCTCTTCTGAGTAGTGAAGCTGCCACAGAGCCTCGAGCCCCGGCGAGCGCTTGATTGTGTCGATTACCGCCGGAGATGCCACCCTTTTTGGCGCCATTATCCATGATGGCAATGCGGGGCGAAATCCCGTTCACCAACGCCATCGAACTGCTCTGGTACCAGCCATGGTGCGAGACGATGTAGACATCTACCTTGCCGATCTTGTTCTCAGGGCACGCCAGTTGCAGTTCTTTGTCCGCGGTCAGGTCTCCCAGATCCAGCAGGCGCACCTTGCCGAAGGTGAAGTACGTTCCCAGCGACCGCGAATTTTCAGTAGTGTCGGCGTCGTAGTGAACACTTGCGCTGCAATATGGATTCGCTACATCGCTGGCAGACATATCCTTGTCAATGAGTGCTCCGTCCGCGCTGATCACCGTCGCATCCAGCCCCTTCAGCGGAAGCTTGTCTCCGGGCTTCACAATCAATCGTTGCGGATGAGTGGTCAGCACCTTCTGATACGCCTCCCAACCCTTTACGGTGGCTTCGTCGCCAGTTTCCCGGTTCGGTCCGTGGTCAATGAATGTGCCGACAGGGAATTTATCGAGGAGTTGTGGCAGTCCCCCTACGTGGTCGATGTGGTAGTGGGTGATCAGCACATAATCGATCTTCTTCAGGCCGGCAAGCTTTGCAGCCGCCACAATGCGGTCGGCGTCGCGGCCATTGTTGCCCGGCCAGCCAGTGTCGATTAGCAGCGATTCGCCTGCGGGCGTGACGAAGAGAGTGGACTGGCCTCCCTCGACGTCGATGAAGTAAACCTCAAGAGCACCTTTCGCCGGCGCGGCATAGGCTCGCGCGCTCAGTCCCGCAACTGTGAGGAGACCCAAAAGACAGATCAAATTCCCGGCCAAGCCGGCGCGGACCCAACTTCCACCACTTTGCTTCATGTGGTTTTCCTTTCGAGCAATTCATCACGTTGCAGACAATTCTTCCCACGCATTGTGTTCTAGACGCTCTCGCCGGGCGTCAACACCACTTTCATCAGGTTCGGCTCGCGCGCGTAGAGACGGCCAAACCACTCTGGCCCATCTTCAAGCGGGGCAATGGCGGTAATCAACGGCTTGACGCGGATAGCGCCGCTGATCATTAGCTCGATAGCCCGGGGATATTCTCCGGCGGAGGCTGCCGATCCTTGTACGCGGATCTGGCGCGTCACCACTATCTGCAGTGGCAGCGTCACTTCCGGCGTGATGTTGCCCACCAACGTCACCGTACCGCCTTTGCGAACTGAGCCGATCGCTGCTCGCACGGTCACGTCGCGGCCCACCGCTTCCACGGCAGCATCGACACCGACACCGCCCGTTCGCCGCAGTATCTCCGCCACCAATTCTTCTCCTGAAAGCAGGAGGGTGGCATCCGCGCCCAGATCCGTTGCCATCTGCAGACGCGATGCGTCCACATCCGCCACGTAGATTCGTGAGAAGCCCTCAGCCCGCAGCGCCTGCAGGGTGAGCAGCGCCAATCATGCCCGGCGCCGATCACCAGCGCCGTCTCCATCGGGTCAGTGTGCGACAGGCTCGCGCCGTGCAGGGCCACCGCGGTCGCCTCCAGCATTGCCGCCTCGGCAAAGGAGAGACTGTCCGGCAATTTATAAAGGATGCGCTCCGGCACCGTGACATACTCCGCAAACGCCCCGGCGCGCCGGTAGTCTCCACAGGAGACGCCCAGCACCTGGCGGTTATCGCAGAGGTTTACCTCGCCTCTACGGCAGTAGGCGCACTGGCCGCAATAAACCGTGGAGTCAAAGGTCACGCGGTCTCCAACCGCAAAGCCCGTCACTCCCTCGCCCAACGCGGCGATCGTTCCCGGCGGCCTCATGCCCCATTACGATGGGAGGGATTCGCCGGCCAGACGAGCCGTCGTAGCCGTGCACGTCGCTGCCGCAGATGCCGCATGCCGCCACACGGATCAGCACCTCGCCGCGGGCGGGAGAAGGTTGTGCGTCGTCGATGATTTCCAAGCTGGTTATAAGCGGAGAGCAGTAGCGACTTCATAGTTTGCAGTCAGTCCTCACTGCCTGCAAGTCTGCCACATTACCCAGTCATTCGGCTAGACATTCCGGTTGCCGCCCGTTACGCAGAGGCACCGACCGTTGTGCCCTCTGTCACGCCGCACGTCACGGGGTCCGTGTTCGCGTACCTTTGCGGCTCGTGTGACAAGTCGCTGCCATCATGTCGACCACTCTCGCCGCCCAACGCGCGCCATATAATTTGGGACACAGAATATGAACAATCCGGCGCATTTCCTAGCGGTCGATCTCGGGGCCTCCAGTGGACGCCTTCTGGTGGGCCTATGGGATGGCGACCAAGTTTTCCCTGGAAGAGCTGCACCGCTTCTCAAATGGCGGCGTTCGCATCGGCGGGACACTCTACTGGGATGTGCCTCAGATCTGGTCTGAGATCGAACTGGACTGGCCAAATACCCGGCGCGCTTCGATACGCACTGCCCGGAGGCATCAGCGTGGATGCCTGGGGAGTGGACTTCGCACTCCTGGACGGCCAGGGCAAGATGATCGGTAATCCCGTCCACTACCGCGACGCTCGAACTAATGGCATGCCGGAACTCGTCTTCAGCCATGTCTCTCCGCGCGAACTCTACAACGAAACCGCCGTCCAGACGCTGCAGATCAACACCCTCTTCCAGCTCTATAGCATGGTGCAAAGTGGCAGCCCGCAGCTCGCGCAGGCGAAAACGCTGCTCATGATCCCGGATCTCTTCCACTACTTTCTGTGCGGCGAAAAAGTAGTGGAATACTACCGAAGCGACCACCTCGCAGATGTATTCCCCGGCAGCAGGGGACTGGGCTCGCGCGCTGCTCGACCGGCTCGCTATCCCGGTCAGGCATCCTGTCCGCGGATCGTCAATCCCGGCACCGTCCTTGGCCAGGTGCTGCCTCAGGTCTGGCGGCGCTGCGGGATTCTGCGTCCACCTTCCCGGTCATTGCAGGAGCCACGCACGACACCGCCAGCGCCGTAGCAGCCATTCCCAATCTCGACATTGACAGCGTATTCCTCAGCAGTGGAACGTGGAGCCTGATGGGCGTGGAAACAGATGCCCCAGTCACGACAGAAGAGGCATTCGCGCTGAACTATACCAACGAGGGCGGCGTGGATGGCACCATCCTTCTGCTGAAAAACGTTACGGGCCTCTGGCTTCTGCAGGAGTGTCATCGCCAGTGGAGAGGCCGAAGGCCAACAGCATAGACTGGGACGAGCTGATGTCGCCTGGCAGAGGCAGCCGAGCCGCTCCGCTCGATCCTGAACCCGGACGACCCCAGCCTTTCGTGCTTCCCGCCAGCATGCCGGAAGCAATCCAGAATTACTGCCGCAGCACCGCCCAGCCCATGCCGGAAACGGTCGGCGAGTTGGCGCGCACCTGTCTTGAGAGCCTCTGCCTGCCGTTACCGCTCGGTTCTGGATCAGCTGCGCCGCATCACCGGACGTCCTTCGCCCGTGATCCGAGTGGTGGGAGGGGGTAGCCAGAACTCTCTCCTTTGCCAATGGACAGCGGATGCCTGCGAATGCTCTGTCGTCGCCGGGCCCGTGGAGGCATCGGCGCTCGGAAACGTCATGATGCAGGCGGTTGCGACGGGACATCTTGCCAGCGTCAGGGAAGGCCGCAGGGCCATCGCTCGCTCGGTCACCTGCCGCGAGTATTCGCCCCAGGGCGGCAACCCGTGGCAGCAAACATACTTGCGTTTTCAGCATCTCGAATCCACCGGAGTGGCCTAGAATCTCAGGTGACTATTCGAGCCGACAAATTGAACGGTTGTAACCAGGAGAATTACGACTATGTCTTCTTATGCAGTGCCAGTTTTAGAGAATCCCGCAAGTCTGCCCGTTGACGAAGTTTACCTGGTCGCGAGCGGCGACCTGCGCCAGTCCGCCAACAAGGTCTGCTGGCAGGCCCAGTCGGAAGTGGAGCGGAAGGTGACGGATGCATTCGCCGCAGAAGGCATCCGGATTCACCGCGCGCATCCTTTCGACCCAGCGTTGGGTCACGGATTCATCTACAACCAGCGCATGGGCATGGATGTCTTCATGAACGTAGATCCCAACGCGCCCATCATCGTCGCAGAAGCGGTCTGGCAATACAGCCACAACGTCTTCTCTGGATTGCAGAACCACCGCGGCCCCATTCTCACCCTGGCCAATTGGTCCGGGCAGTGGCCGGGACTGGTGGGCATGCTCAACCTCAATGGCTGTCTGCACAAAGCGGGAATCGAGTTCAGCACAATCTGGAGCAAGGACTTCGACGACGACTACTTCCGCAAAGGGATTCGTGAGTGGCTGGCCGAACACCGCATCACGCACGACCAGAGCCATGTTCATCCCTTTGATCTCTCCGCTGTCGCCGCGCCAGAGAGGGAGCTGGGCGAGGCGCTTGCCCGGGATCTGAAAAAACGCAAGGCCATCCTGGGAGTCTTCGACGAGGGCTGCATGGGCATGTACAACGCCATCGTCGAAGATCATCTGCTCAATCGCGCAGGCATGTACAAGGAGCGGCTGAGCCAGTCGGCCTTGGCAGCGGCGATGAAGACGATTCCCGATGCCGAAGCTCAAAAGGTGCGTGACTGGCTTGACCAGCGCGGCGTCACCTTCGTCACCGGCCCGAACCCGGAGAGCGATCTTACCGACGGACAGATCCTCGAGCAGTGCAAGATGTACATTGCCGCCGTGCGCATCGCCAACGACTTTGGCTGCGACGCTATCGGGATTCAATATCAGCAGGGCCTCAAAGACGTGGCGCCCGCCTCTGACCTGGTGGAAGCGCTGCTGAATAACGTGGAACGCCCGCCAGTTCTCGACGCCAACGGACAGGAACTCTACGCAAACGCGCCTCTACCGCACTTCAACGAAGTGGATGAGTGCGCCGGAGTAGACGCTGTCGTAACCAATCGCGTGTGGACTGCGATGCACCTTGATCCCGCAACTACCCTGCACGACGTTCGCTGGGGTGAGCATTATCAAGGCCCCACCAGTAGCGGTGAGCCCATCGATGAGTTCGTCTGGCTCTTCCAGATCTCGGGCGCCGTACCTGCGTCGCATCTTCAAGGCGGCTACGCGAAGTCCATCAGCGAACGGCAGCCGGCAATGTACTTCAGGCTCGGCGGCGGCACGCTCAAGGGAGTATCAAAGGCTGGCGAAATCGTCTGGAGCCGTGTCTTCGTTGAGGGTGGCCACCTCCATTGCGACATTGGTCGCGCTACAGCGATTGACTTGCCTGCGGCTGAAACTGCCCGTCGCTGGAAAGAAGCCACCACGCAGTGGCCCATCATGAACGCCATTCTGCATGGAATTAGCCGCGATCAGTTCATGGCGCGGCATCGTGCCAACCATGTAAACGTGGCCTATGCACCGACGCCTGAATTGGCTGAGAAGGCGCTCGCAGCCAAGGCAGCCATGCTCGCTGAACTCGGAATCGAGGTACACCGCTGCGGGACTTAACGCAGGATTACGGCGGCGGCTCAACCGACAATTTATAATCAGAAATAGTTTCCGGATTTGAAAGCGTGGGACCGATCAATGAATACTCTCAGCCAGGAAAAAGTGCGTAATATCGTCCAGCGTGCAATCACCGAATGCCTGCCGCCACCGAATGCAGGAAGCCTTACCCGCGAAGAGGCGATTGACCTGTTTCATTCGCCCGAAGCGCTTGTTCTCAAGAACGAGATTATCGACGCCGGCCGCAAGCTTTGGGCGCGCGCTTATGTTGACGGCAACGGTGGCAACATATCCGCCCGCATTACCCCGGAGTATGTCATCTCATCGCCCACTCTGTGCAGCAAGGGCGATCTGCGGCTAGAGGATCTTTCGCTCGTCGACCTCGAGAACAATCGCATCTGCGGAGATCGAAAGCACACCAGCGAAATTCTGCTTCACTTGGAGATTTATAAAGCAGTTCCCCAGGCGACGGCCGTAATCCACTGTCATCCGCCTTACGCAACGGCGCACGCCATCGCTGGAGTGATTCCGCCCGGAAACCTGATCCCAGAGATGGAAGTCTTCGTCGGCCCTGTCGCCATCTC
Source organism: uncultured Acidobacteriaceae bacterium (assembly GCA_963849505.1). Lineage (GTDB taxonomy): Bacteria > Acidobacteriota > Terriglobia > Terriglobales > Acidobacteriaceae > JANXZS01. Next base: position 93,319 of record CAWKHY010000010.1, read on the forward strand.
GCCTTATGACACTCCGGGCACAACATCGTTCGCCCGTACTGTGCTGCCCTTCGTAAAACAGCACAACACCATCCTGCTGGCGAATCATGGCATCGTCTGCTGGGCAGATACCGTTACGCACGCGGAGTGGTACACCGAAGTTATTGACACCTATTGCAAGACAGTGATGATCGCTTCGCAACTCGGTAAGCCTCTCAAAGAGATTCCTCCCGACAAAATTGCCGATTTGTTGGCCATCAAAAAATCGCTGGGCCTACCCGACGCGCGCTTCGCCGCAGACGAAGAGGAGAAGCCGCTGACGACCGCGGTGAAGGCCGCCGTGACGGGCAGCAGCAACGGTCGACCGGCGCAAGCGGATATCGACCGCCTGGTAGCCTCCATAAGCACTACGATCACCGACTTTCTTGATAAGCACAGCTAGAGCAACGCGGGGGTCTGGATCAGCAATGGCGGAAGACAGCACGGAAGCAAGCTCAAGCAATTGGGCCACGACACTGCGGCACAGATTGCCGCTCCTGGGCCACCGGAATTGGATCGGCGTCGTCGATGCGGCATACCCGATTCAGAGCTCGCCGGGCATTGAAATGATCGCTACCGGAGCACCCGCACCAGAGGTCCTCGCCACCCTGCTCTCGGCATTCGAGAACGCACCCCACATCCGGCCAATTGCCCACATGGATGCCGAGCTCGCCTTCGTTGCGGCCGAGGATGCACCCGGCGTCGCCTCCTATCGTCATTACCTCAAGGCTGTCCTCGCTGCATTTCCTGTTCGGACCATCGAGCACGAGCAAATCATCGCCCATCTCGCCCATGCTGCGCGGGAGTTCAACATCCTCCTGCTCAAGACCACTCTCCTGATTCCATACTCTTCAGTCTTCTTTGAACTGCAGTGCGGATACTGGAGCAATGCGGCCGAAGAGCGCATGCGTTCCGCGATCGCGGAACATACCGCGTCATCCGGAAAAATCACGCTGTTATAGCTCCGGTAAGAGCCAAAACATTTCACCAATGAAAGAGAAAAGAATGTCTGTCTTGAACTCCCGCAAGCTTCTTAGTTGTGCAGTGCTATTGGCGGCAGTCTCGGCCACATCTGCGCTGGCCGAGGTCAAATTGCCCGCCGTCTATGCCGACCACATGGTCGTGCAGAGGGAGGTGGCAGTAGTTGTGCACGGCAGCGCCAATCCCGGCGAAGCCGTTTCGGTCACCTTTCGCGGTGCAACTGCGAAGACTGCCGCTGACAAGTTCGGCAAATGGCAGGTCGGACTACCTCCCGGCGCGGCGGGCGGCCCTTTCACCATGGAAGTTGTGGGCACCAACACCGTTACTTTTTCCGACGTTCTGGTGGGTGATGTCTGGGTGGCTTCCGGGCAGTCCAACATGGAGTTCCCCATGCAGCGCACTCTCAACGCCGAGGAAGAATTAAAGCACGCCAACCAGCCCAATATCCGGCTTTTCCACGTTGAAAAAATTTCCTCCATGTACGCACTGGACGACGTAACGGCGAAGACCTGGGTGGCCTGCACGCCAGAGTCGGTCAGCGAATTCTCCGCAGTCGCATACTTCTTTGCCCGGCAGATCCAGGATGACCAGAAGGTTCCCATCGGCCTGATGGAAGCGGATTGGGGCGGAACCCCCGCCGAGGCCTGGACCAGCATGAAGGCTATCTCCGCCGATGCTTCGCTCATGCCTGTCTTCCAAACCTGGGCACAGATGACCGATGACGAGGCCCACAACAAGCTGGCTCGCGTTGAAGAAGACCAGGAGCGGGCAGCAGCCAAAGCCGAAGGGAAGCCGGAACCGAAATTTCCCTGGCATCCTGAACTACCGTCGTATTCTCCCGGCGGTCTCTACAACGCGATGATTTCGCCGCTTACGCAGTTTCCCATTCGCGGAGCAATCTGGTATCAGGGCGAGGCGAATGCCGATGCTATCCGCGCACCCATCTACAACAACCTCTTCGAGACCATGATCCGCGATTGGCGCGCCCATTGGGGAGTGGGAGACTTCCCCTTCCTATTCGTCCAGATTGCCAATTGGAAGACCGGTCCGGACGCGCACTGGCCCGAGACCCGCGATGCGCAGCGCAGAACGCTTGAGCTTAGGAATACAGGGATGGCGGTCACCATCGACATCGGCAACCCTGACGACATCCACCCCACCAACAAGCAGGAAGTTGGCCGACGTCTGTCTCTCGCCGCTCGCGCAATCGCGTATGGCGAGACCCTCGAATACTCCGGGCCTCTCTTCCGCATGCAGTCGCCCGGCGACCACGCACTCCGCCTGTGGTTCGATCACAGCAAGGGGCTGGTAGCCAAGGGTGGCGAACTCAAGGGATTTGAGATTGCAGGATCCGACAGGAAATATTTCCCCGCGCAAGCTCGCATCGATGGCCAGTCGGTGGTCGCATCCAGCAGCCAGGTTAGCGATCCCGTCTATGTTCGCTACTCGTGGAGCGACGTGCCAGACGGCAATCTCTATAACGCCGCTGGGCTTCCGGCATCGCCCTTCGAATCAACTTTGCCGTAGCTTTGTTGCTCCACCTAAAAAGAGGGTAGGGGCTCGCGTCCTTACCCTCTTTGTACTGCGGCTTACAGCTATTGGCTCACGCGATACATGACAGATGCATGCGGCTTCAGCGTCACGTTAAGCGACTTCGCCGAACCCAGATCCTTGCCCTGCCAAAGATCCCTCACCTTGTAGCTGTTGCCAGTCAACTTCAAATCCTTCCAGCTATAGGCGACCGTCTGTTCATCATCGCTCATGTTGAAGACCGCAAGATAGTACCGCCCAACCGTATCCAGCGACGTTGTCGCCGTTGTCGAAGGACGAATCTTTATCTCGTCGTAAGGGCCCGTGCCTGCCTCCGCCTTGGCCAGCCAGATCACCGTCTTTGCCGTGTTTACAACCGGATGATTTTCGCTGGACTGCTGATCGACCGCGAGAACTTCGCGATTGGTCAGCAGCGGCAGCAGGCTAGCATCGCTCTCCGGCAGGTTCGCTCCCACAAACAGGGGCGAGCGGAAGATGCACCAGAGGTTCAGGAACGTATGCTGCTCATCCGGAGTGAGCTTGGAGTCACGGACGGGGCCGTATCCCGGGACCGGCCCCAGGTGCCCAAATGGCAGCATGTCGGCGTCCGGCCAATGCCCTGGCTTGGCGCGTCCCGCCCACGCAGCGGCAAATTTGAACTGCTCCTTCAGCGACTGTGGCGCCCAGTCCTTACCTGTGGGACGCTCCCAGAAATCCCATACGTCGTCGGAAATACGCCACATCTGCGCATATTTCTCAAGCTCTGCCTGCTTATCCAGCGGAGTAGCTCCGGGCGACAGGCTGAAGACAATCGGCCTCCCAGTCTTCTGCAGAGCCTGGCTCATCATGCGTATCTCGTCATCCTTGTACGGCCTCGAGATGCAATCTACCTTGATAAAGTCGATTCCCCAGCCTGCATACAACTGTGCCAGCGAGTCGTAGTAGGCCTGCCCCGCGGCATTGGCCTTCAGCCCGTAGTTGTCCGGGTTCCACTCGCACAGATCGCTCTTGTCGGCAGCATCGGCCGCGTGAAACGAGCTTCCCGCGATCGGCAGATTCTTCTCAACAGCTTCCTTGGGAATACCTCGAATAATGTGAATGCCAAACTTCAGCCCCAGTGCGTGCACCGAGTCTGCCAAGGCTTTGAAGCCAGCTCCATTTGCCGCCGAAGGGAAGCGACTCTCCGACGGCATGTAGCGACCATCGCCACTCAGCGTGTACTCCCACGCGGGCTTGCCCTGGTTCTCTGGATGATTCAGATACCAGCCCTCATCAATCACGACGTACTGCCACCCAAATGCTTTGAGATTCTTATTGAGCCAGTCCACGTTCGCCTTGAACTGGGTCTCGTTGATAGTCAACCCATAAGAATCCCAACTGTTCCACCCCATTGGCGGTGTCGCCGCCAGAATCGGGCTTTGGGCATTTGCCCGGAATGCGGCCAGTACAAGAAAGCTGAATAGCAAAACGGCAAGTGCTGAACGTCGCATGAATAGTGCCTCTCAATATTTCAAGAATTGCTCATGTCGCAGAAAACGAAAGCGGGGCGACTAACCATACTAGTGGCTTACGCTTTCCCGCAGCCAATAAATAAATCTCCACGCGTTATAGCTAATCAAGGAGCCGAAGCAGCCGATCCAGCTGTAACTTCATGGTGTCCACATCCGCCTGCAGTCCTGACACTTGCTGCTCCAATGCGCCAATGCGCTCACCGTCGTCTGAGGCATTCCCACCACTCTTCGCAGCCGCCGTCTGCACTTCAAACCCCTCTACATCTCCTGAAAACAAGTGGGCATATCTGGATTCCTTGGTGCCCGCCTGTCGAGGCAGCACCTTTACCAGCGCAGGCTCGCGATCCATCAGTCGCTGCAGTGTGGCCTGCACATCGCTGATCTCTTCAAAATGAAACAGCCGTTCCGTTCGTCCGCGTATCTCGCCCAGCGTCTGCGGCCCGCGAAGCAGCAACATACAGATGGCGGCAGTCTCTCCGCGTGTAAAGTTAAACGCCTCCTGCAGCCAGTGCTCATACTTGGCCACGCGGCTATCGGACCCACGAGCCCTGCCGGCTAGGCGCTTCTCCTCCAGCGCGTGTACTGCCTGCCGAACAGCGTCTTCGTCCAGGTCCATCACCGGCTCACGATTTGAACGCTGATTGCAGGCATTCATCAGCGCATTCAACGACAGGGGATAATAATCCGGCGTAGTAACCTGTTTCTCGATCAGTGCGCCAAGCACGCGCGCCTCAACAACCGTGAGTAAAGGATTCATAACAGTTGGCCTCTATAACAATGGTGGCTAGCTTCCCATTATCGCTGGTCTGGAGAGTATAAGATTGCTGGTGCATATAAAACCGCATATTCCCTGGATCTCAAACGCATGATGCGCAAGATATCACTGCTCGCTCTCCTCCTGTGTGCGTTCGCGCTGGCCGCCCCCGCCCAGCGATGGTCTGAGGCTCAGGCGAAGCAATGGTACAGTCACCAGCCCTGGCTGGTCGGCGCGAATTACGTTCCCGCGGACGCGATCAACGAGCTCGAAATGTGGCAGGCCGCGACCTTCAATCCCGTGAAAATCGATCAGGAACTGGGATGGGCACAGGGCGTCGGTATGAACACCATGCGCGTCTTCCTTCACGACCTGCTCTGGCAACAGGATCCCGATGGCTTTAAGAAACGCATGGACATCTTCCTCGCCATCGCTGATCGCCATCACATCCGGCCCATCTTCGTCCTCTTCGATTCCTGCTGGGAGCCCGCGCCTAAACTCGGTCCGCAGCATCCGCCCATCCCCGGCGTGCATAACTCCGGCTGGGTGCAGAGTCCCGGCATTCCCGCCCTCAAGGATCCCGCGCAGTATGCCCGCCTGCAGGCGTATGTCGAGGGCGTTGTCGGCGCCTTTGCGAAAGACAATCGCGTCCTTGCCTGGGATATCTGGAACGAGCCCGCAGACTCCCCCGAGGTGAAAGCCTTGCTGCCGAAAGCCTTTGAATGGGCTCGCGCTGCGCATCCCACTCAGCCTCTCACCAGCGGCATCTTTCAGGATGACTATGCCACCAAGCTCACGCCGGTCTCTACAATTCAACTCGCAAAGTCCGATGTAATCTCATTTCACAACTACAGCTGGCCTGAGAAGTTCGAGCAGGAAGTCGTCTATCTGCAGCAATACCGCAGGCCCCTCATCTGCACCGAATACATGGCGCGCTCCGTGGGAAGCACATTCGATGGAGTCCTGCCGATAGCAAAGAAGTACAAAGTCGGCGCAATAAACTGGGGTCTCGTCAACGGCAAGACGCAAACCAATCTCCCATGGGACTCATGGGAGCACCCCTACACCCAGCAGCCGCCCGTAGTCTGGTTTCATGATGTGTTTCGTCCGGACGGCACTCCGTATCGTGAGCAGGAAGCAAAGATCCTGCGTGAGCTAACCGCTTCACCAACGCAATAGTCCAAGCCAGTGCTGGACAATCTTAGGAGATGTGCCTTGTTGAATCGCTTGATCGCAGGCTTCGTGTTCGCAGCAGCAATCCTCATAGTCTCGCCCCCTTCGATGGCAGCTAATACGCCGCACACCTTCGGTGTCGATCAGGGCAAGTTCGTCCTCGACGGAAAGCCCTTCCAGGTTATCTCCGGCGAGATGCACTATCAGCGCGTGCCTCGTGCTTATTGGCGTGCGCGTTTGCGCATGGCCCACGCCATGGGGCTGAACTCCATCACCACATACGTCTTCTGGAATCTGCATGAGCCTAAGCCCGGCGTCTACGACTTCACCGGCGATAATGACATCGCGGAATTTCTTCGCGAGGCGCAGGAGGAGGGCCTCTACGTAGTTCTGCGCCCCGGCCCCTACGTCTGCGCCGAATGGGAGTTTGGCGGCTATCCCGCGTGGCTGTTGAAGGACCGTGACATGGTCATTCGCAGCAAGGACCCCAAATATATGGCGGAAGCGCGCAAGTGGCTTGATCGCCTGGGCAAAGAGGTGGCAGGCTTCCAACTCGCGAACGGCGGCCCCATTCTTACCGTGCAGATAGAGAACGAATACGGCACCTTCGGCGACGACCACGAGTATATGTCTCAGATGCGCCAGGCTCTCATCGACGCTGGCTTCAACAAGACTCTCTTCTACACCGCCGATGGCGTGGAGCAGGTGCCAAACGGCAGCTTGCCCGGAGTGCCCATCGGCATCAACTTCGGCCATGGCGAAGCGAAACAGTCTTTCGAGGCTTACAAGAAAGATCATCCGCAAGGCCCTTACTTCAATAGTGAATACTGGGCGGGATGGTTCGATCATTGGGGAGGCAAGCACGCCGTCACCGACTCGAAGCAGCAGGCTGACGAACTGAAGTGGATGCTCGACCAGGGCTTTTCCGTCAGCATCTATATGTTCCACGGCGGCACCAGCTTCGGATGGATGAATGGCGCCAACACCAACGGCAAGAACTACGAGCCGGACGTGACCAGTTATGACTACGACGCACCACTCGACGAGAGCGGACGTCCCACTCCCAAGTACTTCATGTTCCGCGACGTAATCAGCGGCATCACGAAGGCGAATCTACCCGCAGTCCCCGAAGTCGCTCCCCCGATCCAGTTGCCGAAGTTTGCTTTGACCCAAACCGCCTCACTCTGGAAGACGCTTCCCACGCCCGTGCACTCCGCGCAGGTCAAGACGATGGAGGATCTGGACCAGGGCTACGGCTACATCCTCTATCGCACCCAGTTGAAAGGCCCCGTGAAGGGCAAGCTCGTAATTGAAGATCTGCACGAATACGCCCAGGTATACGTTGACGGCAAATTCGGCGGCACTCTGGACCGCCGCCTCGGCCAGAACCAGATCTCTGTCGACCTCAGCACTCCTCTAACTCAGCTCGACATACTCGTTGAGAATACCGGCCGCATCAACTTCACCGGAATGAAGACCACGGAAGTCTTTCGTGGAGAGAGGCAGGGAATTACCAAGCAAGTCACCATGGCAGGCAAGCCCCTTACAGGATGGGACATCTACTCTCTTCCCATGACCAATACGTCCTCTTACACCTACGCTGACGAGCCGTGCATCGGAGTCTGCTTCTATCGCGCAACCTTCAACGTCGACGAGCCCGGCGACACCTTCCTCGACACCACCGCGTTCAGCAAAGGTGAAGTTTGGCTGAACGGTCGCGCACTGGGACGCGTCTGGAACATCGGGCCACAGAAGACACTTTACGTTCCTGCCTCCTGGCTCAAGAAGGGAAGCAATGAAGTAGTAGTCCTCGATCTGAAAGGCGGCAAGGCCCGTTCACTCGAAGGATTGAACAAGCCAATACTCGACGGAGCACCGGCGCCAAAGTAACTCGTCAATCGGCGCAGCGGTACATGCCGCGAGACAAGATCATCCTGATTTCTGCGATCACTTTTTTGCGGGAATCAGGAGATCGGCCGACGGCTTGATGTCATAGGTAGTCGCGAAGTTCCGCATGTTCAGCCCAATGCTCAGCCGGCCACGCGAATCAATGTAGAAGAGCGGATGGCCCTCCGCCACATCGCTGAAAGTCTTCTTAAACGGCATGCTGTACGCCTTGCCCGCAATCGTCACTGGGACCACGTCGCCAAGGCGATACCCAAGCTTCGCAAACATCTCCGCCGGCACATTCAAGACAAGGTTGCCAAACGGGCCATCCGTCCCGATGACCTGGCCATGCAGCACGCCCCCATCGATGCTTGCCGCCGGCATATCAAGATGAACAAGCCTTGCAACGTCCAGCGCCGGACCAGCCTTTGTCCAGTCATCACCTCGTGCAACGTGCGCAGCCGCAGGCGAAAAAATATCGCGCCCATGAAAGGTCGACGACAACTTAGATCCAATCATCCAATCAGGATTCGTAATCTCGTGCGCTGCCACAATCCCGTCGCGATCAGCAATCACGGTGATCAACCCATTATCCGGCAGAACAAAGAACTGCCCGACTCGCGATTCCGCGATGATTGCCTTCCGCGCGCTCCCCACACCGGGATCGACTACAACGACAAACACCGCGTCCTTGGGAAAGTAGGGTGCCGATCCGCCAAGGTATCGCGCACCCTGGGCTATGTCGAAGGGCGTTACGTCGTGCGTGATGTCAAAAATGTGAACGCCCGGCGCGATCCCATTCATCACTCCACGGCAGATTCCTACCGCATCGTCCTGAAGACCAAAATCCGTCATGAAGACGATGGTCCGCAACGCCTGTTGCGCGAAGACGGGAGTCGCTAGAATCACACTCGCCGCGAGAACCAGCACGGCGCGGTTTCGACGCACCGCATTTCCGAAGCTTCTGAGCACGACACGGCACCGAGCTGCGATATCAGCGATCATCTTTGCAATCTCTCCCGAGAAAGCTGAGCTAAACAGGGAACTGGCGTACTAAGCTCCCCGCATCGGTGCGATCATCATCTCGCTATTTCGCGCGTGCCTGCCACTTCTCCGCAATCGTCTTGTCGGCCAGCGCCTTGATGTAGACTCCGCCCACCACCGAGCGCGCCTGGAAACCAATTTGTTTCCCATTCTTAGTGTCGTACCAGTCGGTCAGCGGAACCCGCGTCGGCGTTTCATTTACCCACTTCGGAATCGGCGCAAACAGAATCTGAAATTGCTCCGGCGTTGCAGTCAGTGTCGCCGTCCAGATCTGCCAGTCAAGCTTCGTATAATCCGCACGATTATCCAGCGGCAGTCCATACTCGTTCAAATGCTTTTCGTAGTACGCAAGTTCTGTCTCTCGCACCTTAGCTGGGAAGATATTCAAACCCAGCAGTTGGTCCCACACCAGGTTGTACTTCTGGCTCCATGTGCCCGGCTTGTCAAAGGCCAATTTGTAATGGTCGCCGTCGATGGCCATGGTCTGCCACTGCGCTGCCATCTCCTTTGCCGCCTTGCTGTAGTCGTCCGCGATAGCTGTCTTGCCAAGCTCCCGCGCCATCTGGCCATAGGCTGCGAGAGCATCGATGGCTTTAATCGACAGGTTCGCATTGTGTGCCAGGTGACCAGCAAAGTCGTCGGTGGACAACTGGTTCTCCGGGTCCAGAGCCCTTCTGCCGCACATACTCGGCCCATTTCGTCAGCAAGGGCCAATATTGCGCGGCCACATGCGTATTGCCCTCAGCCTTGCCCAGCGCCGCTACCAGTATCAGCATATTGCCGCTCTCTTCAATCGGCATCTGGTCTTCTTCCGTGCGCTCACCGCCGCCGTACACCTGTCCATTCGCCAACGGATACTGCCCCAGATCATGCGGAGCAAACGGCCACTTCCATCGCGGCAGCATCGAGTAATCCAGCACCGGTCGAAGTTGCGCTTCCAGCAGTTTCGGATTCAGCAGCAGGAAAAATGGTCCCGACGGATACAGCACATCCACCGTAGCAATGCACCCATTGCTGAAGTTTTCTTTGGGGAAGTAGGCAGGCGACCCGTCGATATCCGCAACCAGCTTGTGCGCCGCCAGCGTCTGCCGATAGGCCAACACGGCAAGCTCTGCGTAGCCCTTGCCGCCAGCCTTTTCCAGATCCGCGGTCAACTCGGCATCGTACGTTGTGCCGCGAGCCTCCAGCGCAACGTACTGCGATTCTGCATCCGCCAGCATTGCTTGCACTGACTGTCCATTGCGTTGCCAGTAAGGCCGCAGTTTCCGATTCATCAATTCAATCGCGTACTCCTCGGTGTAGCTCAGCAGCGCGTGCCTGCTAACGCTCTGGCTGCCCACCTGTCCCAGGTCAAACGCCACGGCCATGTGCGCGGCGCCGCTGCGGGGCTGCTTCGGCATCTCCATGTCATCGTCGGCCGGTAGCTTGCCCGTCTTCGCAAAATCGGCCAGCGCAGCGTCGCTTGCCGCCGTCGTCGCGTGCTCGTCTTCCGGTACTGCCAGATGAAAGAATCCCCAGTCGATGCGCAGGTTATCGCCGGAACGATTCAACACCTTCTGATCCCTCGATCCCACATTCAGCACCGTCAACGTGCGCGTATGCGAGCGTCCCCACACCACTTCTTCGTCGCCGGAGTTCACCGCAATCCGCGGATCGACATCGAGACACACTGAAACCTCGTGCCCCTTGCCATCTGCCGATTTCACATCCCAGCTCAGATAGGTAACCGGACGCGACAACAAATCGAGATCCTGCACAAATGCCGGAGTGAAGAATGTCAGCTTCACTTCGACTCCCGCTCCTGCAAATGTGTAGACCGTGTGCGTAGGCGTCACTCTCACCGCCGACTGCGGCAATGCTGGAACCTCGCGCGGCTCAGCACCCATAATGCGGTAGGTCGCGCCATCAATCCTCACCAGCCCAGCCAGCGGTTGTTCTGTGCCCGTCCAGTGGCGAGTGTTGCTATCCGTCAACTTGTCTGTGATTGACCAGATGCTGAAATAGGGATCGTGCGCCACCAGCGGAACAGCCGGCGGTCTCGCTTGCGCTGTGAGAATCGAAGCACTGGCGGCGAACGCTAGGAGAGTAGGTAGCAGCTGCTGTAATCGCTTACACATGCCGCAATTCTATACCGAAACATCGGATTACTCCTCGCCGCCTGAGAATAAATCCCTGTCCCGCTTCTCTGACTTACCCTCGATGCGGCAGCACGTAGAACCAGACAGCAAAGTAATGGAATACACTCCCCGCAAGCACACACAAATGCCAAACACCATGCACGAAGCGAAAGCGATCCAGCGCAAAGAAGAGCACACCCCCGGTATAGCAAATTCCCCCGGCCAGCAGCCACGCTGCTCCATGCCACGTCACCGCGCGAATCAACGGACCGGTAGCCAGCACAATCAACCAGCCCATCGCGATATACACAATCGCCGACAAAACCTTGAATCGCTCTACCGCGATGCTCTTGAAGACGACTCCCGCCACCGCCAGCGTCCACACGGTAGCCAGCAGGAGCCAGCCCGTCCGCCCGTACAGCGGCCCCAGCGTGAACGGCGTATATGTACCCGCAATCAGCAGGTATATGGCAGAGTGGTCGAATATCTGGAAGACGCGGCGCACTCGCGTCCGAATTAAGGAGTGATACAGGGTAGAGAAGACGTACACCAGGATCAGCGTAATGGCAAAAACAGAGCATCCGACCACCAGGCGAGTTGAACACCCCACCGAAGCTACGATCAGTACAACTGCTCCCACAATCGCGACAACCGCGCCCACGCCATGCGTGATTGCGTTCGCTAGAATGTCCCCGAGTCCCTGTTGATCTTCCACCGCTCAGCATAGACCCCAATAAGCTTCGCGCGGCCAGGATTTCGGTCTGAACTCGAGATTTGCAGAAGCAGCTTATTGTTGCGGATTTGCCACAGTACCACTCAGTACCGCAAGCCGGCACACACGTAATGTGCTAGCCCCGACGGGCTAACGGGAGGGCTTACATTTTCAATAGGAAATTGCTAACGAAATGTGCCCAATTCCGTCAATATAAGCACGACCTGACCACGTGATTTACCAGGGCTCATCTTGCTCATATCGCAGAGCTTAAACTGATGCGCGCTGTCGCGGAGCACGGTCGCTGACAGACACCTACGTAATCGCGTACACGATTTGGGGTGTAACCGCTTTTTCTATTGTTTTTTGTAGGGAAATTGCTTATACTTAGGCGTTTGTGACTCACCGGTGAACCTGTTATTCACGGGCTGTATTCGCCGGATTTTTCCGCACGTCACTTCTTAGCAAAAGGACAAATTGATCAAATGGCAAAGCGTCGAGGAAATCCTAACTGGGGCAAGCCGGAGCCAATCGGCCCCGTGGTTCCCACTGTAACCTCCTTCGAGCAGATCGTCAAAGAATTCAAACTCACCCCGGATCAATACATTCGTTCTACTCGGTTGCGCGAATGGGCGCGCCGTAACAAGAACTCGAAGTATATCCCCGAAGCGCTACTTGAAGCATGGGGCTTCGAAATCGAATCCACTCTCTAGAATGCTCTCCGATTCCGCACAAGACGCCGCTCCCCACCGGGGCGGCGTTTTTGTGTGCCCGATTCGATAGTGCAACCAATCTCACCAGCGTTTCACGTCGCGGGCATAATATAGCGATATGCATTCGAAGCCTCCCTTCATCGACGTGCCCGGCGCTCTGGAAGAGATCAGGGCGGGACGCGTAATCGTTGTCGTGGACGACGAAGACCGCGAGAACGAGGGCGACCTTACCCTGGCTGCCGAATTTGTCACTCCGGAGGCCATAAATTTCATGGCCACCCACGGTCGTGGCCTTATCTGCCTCACGCTCACCGAGGAACGCGCAGATTACCTCCGCCTCGGCCCCATGACCCAGCAGAACTCCTCCCGCTTTGGCACCGCATTTACCGAGAGCATCGAGGCCCGCGAAGGCGTCACCACCGGCATTTCGGCCTACGATCGCGCTCTTACGATCAAGGTCGCCATCGACGCGCGCTCCTCGGCCAACGATCTCGCCCGTCCCGGCCACGTCTTCCCCCTGCGCGCCCGCCGCGGCGGAGTCCTTGTCCGCGCAGGGCAAACAGAAGCCTCCGTCGATCTCGCTCGCATGGCCGGCCTCATTCCCGCTGGAGTCATCTGCGAAATCATGAAGGCCGACGGCACCATGGCTCGCGTCCCCGACCTCATCGAGTTCTGCCACGAGCACGGTCTCAGGATTCTTACCGTAGCCGAGCTCATTCGTTACCGCCTGCAGCACGAGCGCTATATCTACCGTGTCGCTGAAAATGTACTGCCCACCGAATTCGGCAAGTTCCGCATGATCGCCTATGAAAGCGAAGTCGACGGCGGCGAAAGCCATGTCGCCCTGGTGATGGGCGATGTCGCCACCGCGACCGAGCCGGTCCTGGTTCGCGTACATTCACGCTGCACCGAGGGAGACATCTTCGGCGCCACCAGCTGCGAATGCTACTCAGTGATGCAGCGATCCCTGAAGGCGATCGCAGACGCCGGCAGGGGAGCGCTCGTCTATCTTCACAACACCAGCCGTGGCTTTCAGATTGATCGATCCGTTCCGCCGGGACGCCTCGTCTTTCATCACGAGCTGCGAGCACTGGAGCAGCGCGAAGAGAGAAATCAGCGCATCCTCCGCGCCGTGGGCCTGGGAGGCCAGATCCTCTCCGACCTCAACATCCGCAAGATTCGCCTCCTCTCCAATACGCCAACGCACATCCCGGCGCTCGAGGGCTTCGATCTCGAAATCGTTGAGCAGATCCCTGTTCCCGGCGGAGCCAAATATCCCTGGCCCAAAGGATCGCACCAGCCCGTCTAGTTCCACGCAGGAACCTCGCAGATCATTGCGAAGTAAAAGAGCGCAGAGTACTCTGGCTCGAATGAAAATCTACTGGATTCTTGCAGCCCTACTCGCCTGCTCTGCATTTCCTGCGCCCACTGCGGCCCAGCAATCTGCGACCGCCGACACCTCCATCCATCTCGCCGCAGACGCCAAGGCCACCGGCCAGCCGCTCGTCCATTTCTGGAGCAAGGTAGTTGGAGCAGGCCGCGCCAACGAGGGCCTGCGCGCCACTTGGCAGGAAGAGTTGCAGACCGCCGTCAAATACGACGGCTTCCAGTACGTGCGCTTTCACGGACTCTTCCACGACGATATGTTCGTCTATCGCGAGGACAAGGCCGGCAATCCCATCTACAACTTCCAATACGTCGACGATCTCTTCGATCGCATGTTGCAGACCGGTGCCCGGCCCTTCGTCGAGCTAAGCTTCGCTCCCACTGAGATGGCCACTGCCAAGGGCACCACCTTCTGGTGGAAGGCCAACGGAGGTCCGCCCTCCGACTACAACAAGTGGGCCGCCCTCGTGCAGCACTTCGTCGATCACTGCATCGCGCGCTACGGCATCGACGAAGTGCGCCGCTGGTACTTCGAAGTCTGGAACGAGCCCAACCTTACCGATGGTTTTTTCAAGGGAACTCAGCGGCAATACTTCGACCTCTACAAGATCACCGCAGAGACCATCAAGAAGAGTGATCCGCAACTCAAGGTAGGAGGCCCCGCCACCAGTAACTTCGATCTCGATCAGGCCGCGATCAAGCAGGCCCAGGCATCCGGCAAACCCTATGACCCGCTCGCCATACCGTGGAAGCCCGTCTGGATCGACGACTTCTTCGCTTACTGCAAACAGAACAACCTGCCTGTCGATTTCGTCTCGACGCATCCCTATCCGCAGGACTTCGAGATCGACGATCCGAAGTTGCCCAACGGTGGCAAGCATCTTCGCCGCAGCATCGACGCCACCCGCGACGACCTGCGCATGCTGCGCAGGATGATTGACTCGAGCCCTTATCCCCACGCTGAGATCCAGCTCACCGAGTGGAGCTCCAGCCCTTCGCCCACCGATCACACCCACGATTCGCTCGCGGCCGCTGCTTTCGTCGTCAAGACCAATCTCGAATCCGTCGGACTGGTAGACTCGCTCTCCTATTGGGTCTTCACCGATGTCTTCGAAGAGAACCGCGAGACCGACTCCATCTTTCACGGCGGCTTCGGGCTCATCAACTATCAGCAGATCGTCAAGCCCGCCTTCCACGGCTACCGCTTCATGAACGCGCTCGGCGACCAGATGCTGCAGCAGGTAGTCGGCGGAGTGGTCACGCGCGACAGCAAGACCGGCAAGCTCACCGCCGTGGCCTACAACTATCCGCCAGAGGTGCGGATCACCATTCCTCTCACCAACACAGTCGACGAGGCCGACGCAATCGACAAACAGGGAAGCCCTCGCGACTTCAATCTCAAGCTCACCGGCCTACCAGCCAATACGCCCTTTGCCATTGAGACCCTCGACCGCAATCATGGCAACGCCGTCGCAGCATGGGAGGCGATGGGCCGCCCCGACACACCTACTCGCGAGCAAACCGCGCTGCTGCGCAAACTAGCCTGGGCCACATCGAAGGAAATCGTAAAAGCCGATGCCAACGGCAGCATGGAAATTCACCGCAAGCTCGACGCCTGGACTGTCGTCCTCTTTTCCCAACTATGAGAAATGCCATTCACAAATCGACCAGTCATGGCCGCGTGAAAGCTGTGTTCATTAGCGCGGTTCTCGTCACGTGTATAGCGGCCCGCGCGCAGTCCGATACATTCGCTCCGTATACCTCCTGTAGCCTTCGCGATGGGCTTTCCGTCGTAGAAACCTCACCACTCGCTCCCGGCGTTACGACACGCAGCGTCAAGACCATCATGGGATCCTACGACGTCGCAATCTCGAAGGGTCGCAGGATCATGTTTGCTTACCCTGCAGAGGACTTCTATGCAAATGTCAAAGTGGAGATCCTTCCAGCGATTGGCTATGCTGATTCGAAGAAGGCGCTCATTGGGAATTTTGACTATCTTCTTGCGTCGGGAGACAACCAGCGAAACTATAAATTGAAACCATCCCTCAATGGTTTCGAGATTCAGGGACTGGACCGATCAAAGCGCGAGGGCGGTGTCCTTGGAATTTACCTGCTCTTCGACGATGCAACCCGCACTGTGACTACGATCTACTTTCTGAATCAGGAACCGCCCCGGCGCTTTACAACCATGGAAGAATACTCGGCGCTGCGAGATCAGTTCCTCAGCGATTACACTGGCTGCATTCGTCGTAACCTGGCTCCCGCAAAGTAACTGCTCCGTCGTGAATCTCCCTAATCTCCCGCCGCAGCATCCTGTACCGCGCCGTTCTTCAGTGCCCACTCCACAAACCCATCCGGCGCGTTCTTAACTCCGACAATATTCGCCTTACTGATCGTCTTGATCTTCTTCCACTCAATATCCTTCAGATCAGTGAACCTCAGATCCGCATCTCCAAGATCGGCGCGGTCAAACCTGGCGCCCGCAAGATCAGCACCTACCAGGTCGGAGTCCTTCATATCTGCTCCTGCAAAAGATGCGCCTTCGAGATTCCCGCGTCGCAGATTTGCCCACTGCAAATTGGCATCAGTAAAATCGGCGGATTTAAAGTCGCAGTCACGCAGATCCGTTGCACTGAAGTCAGCCCGCAATAAATTCGCGCGCTCCAGTTTCAGCCCTTGCAGGAACGCCGTAGACACATCCACGCCGACCAGTGGAACCTTGTCCGCATTCAGCTCCTGCAGCGCCTCAATGCGTCCGCCGCTGCCGCCCTTGCCCTGCGCGGTGTTGATCACCTGCCACGCCTGGTAGTGTTTCAGCTTGATGCGATCACCCGATTCGCTGAAGTAGAAAATCACGCCTATCAGCACTGAGAAGCTGCCCAGCGATTCCAGCACGGCGAGGAAGCTCCAGTTGGCGAGCGCATACGCTACCCATTCCCACACCCAGTTGAATCCCCTAAACGGAACCATCCAGCGATGCTTCAACAAGCCTCGCTCGGTCTTCCAGTCTCCCGGGCGCCTCATCGGTTCGCGTGAATTCATGTTCGCTCCTCTCGCAAATGGAGCGTCAAGAATAGCTACAACATGAGGACTGGCGCAAAGTGGAAGACTTACAAGCCGCTGCGACGGGCGTCGCGCTAAAGAATGTTTACGGCGCGCGCAGCCAGCAACGCGATCGTCATCAGCGAGATCATCGACTGCACCATCATCAGACCCTTGGCCCAACGCGAGAGCACAGCCGTGTCCGCAGGAGACAATGCGGTACTCGTGTTGAACGCGAGGAATAAGTAGTCCACAAATCCCGGCCGCCACCCTCTGCCGGCCGACCCCTTCGCGTCCGGATGCTGCGCCATTTGCGGGAAAAGGAACGCGCCGTCGGAGTGTACCTGGCGCAACGACCGCGCATGTGGTCCGCCGCCATCCAGTCTCCAGTACCACGACGCAAACACCAGGATGTTCGTAACCCAGATGGACCCCGCCGATCGCAGCAACTCAATGGGCGCCTCCTTGTGCTGAGGCAACGCTCGCACCAGCAGAAACAGCGAAGCCAGCATGGCCAGTGTTACCACGACGCTGAGAAGGTAGCCGAGGATCTGGTTCATTTTGTACCGCCGCGTTCGATGCGCTATCACCGTCGGCACAGCCAGCACCACCACCACCACCAACAGCAGCCATCCCGGTCCCGCCGTCAGCGCGGGAGGCAACGAAAGATGCAGGCCGCCCACCGCAAGCAGCGCCACCAGCGAGGGCCAGCGTGGCTCCGTGTAGTAAATGGTTTGGGGCTTTGCAAGCGAGGGTTGTGGCACCAGTTCTCCGTGACCTAGAGCGTTTCGGTAGGGTGCGTCGTGGGTAGGGGCAGCAAGCGGTCAAATCCGCGCTGCTTCAGGTCCTGCGCAAGCTGCTCCAGAGTTGTGAAAACGATTGACTGCATCCCGACAGCTTCTGCGCCGCGCACGTTCACAATCCGGTCGTCGAGAAACAAAGCTTGCTGCGGCTCCACGCCCAGCTTTTCCAGCGTGTGCAGATAGATGGCAGCCTCCGGCTTTGTCGTGCGCAGTTCGTAGGACCATGTGTTGTGATCAAAATCTGCCAGCCAGCCAAACTGCTCGCGCATCGCGGTCACCTGCGTGTCGCCAATATTCGATAGGATCGCGATCTTCACACCTGCTGCACGCACCTGTCGCGCCCACTCCAGTACGCGCTCATTTATCGACATCCACATGCGCGCATCCAACTCCAGCAGCCTTGCCATTTGCTGGTCGCTCAAGACGACGCTCACATCCCCAGCTACTCGATGCCAGAAGCCCTGGCCGTTGAGTTCGCCACTGTCAAATTGCTCACGGTGCTGCCAGTATGTTGATTCGAAGATTTCGGGATCAACGCCGAAGACTTGAATCAGACCCTTACGCGACTCCGGGTCGGGGGGACCACTGATCACCATTCCATAATCAAAGATAACGGCGCGTAGATCCGGTAAAGCAGCCATGAATTCTCCGGTGCTAGGATAACCAACCTCTTCATTATGCAAGAGCGACACGCATTTGCGCGAACCCGCTCTGCGACGTCGAATCAGCTGCCCCGAATCACTTCTCCGTCTCTTTTAGAAATTGGATCAAGTAATCCTTCCACACCGCTGCCTGGGTATGCGTTCCATGTCCGCGTGTAGCGTCTGAGATGGGTATCAGTATGAACTTCGCGTGCGGCATCTTCGTCACCAGCCGCTCAGCGATGCCCAGTTCCGCCGGGTTGATAAAGTCATCGGCCGAATTGATCCACAACACCGGAGCGGTAATCGTGCCCAGCTTCGGCTCGGGATTGTAGTTGCGCGACGCATTCACGTAATAGAGAAAGTCGTTAGCATCCGTGCGTGCAATGATCGCGTCCACCGTGCGGTCGATATACGCCTCCGCTTTGGTGCGCGTGGGATAATTCTTCTGCATCTGCAGCGGGGCCGATCCTGCAATCACCAGCAGATCGCTCGCACCGCGCAGCCCCTCGGCCGGTTCCGCAGTGTAGTCGCCGTTCTTCCACGCTGGATCGTTGCGGATCATCTGCATCGCCATATATCGCCACATACGATTGCGACCGGCAATCTCCACGGGCAGACAGGCAAACGGCGCAAGTGCATCGGCAAATTGCGGATAGGTCTCGCCCCACACAAACGACTGCATGCAGCCCATCGACGTGCCCAGGATCAGTCGCAGATGGTCCACCTTCAGACCATCCACCAGCATCGCGTGCTGCGATGCCACCATGTCGTCATAGTCGTACTGCGGAAACTTCATCCGCAAACCATCAGACGGCTTGCTCGACTCCCCGTGGCCAATATCGTCGGGCAGGATGATGTAATACTTCGTAATATCCAGCGGCTGCCCCGGCCCAAACAGCACGTCTGAAAACACCGGGTTCAGCAGCGAATTGGCATCTCCGCCCGTCCCATGCAGCAGCAGGATGGCGTTATCCGTCTGGCCCGCGGCATTCCAATGAGCCTTGCCCAGTGTCAGATAATGCAGCTTCAGTTCCGGTATTGTCTCCCCGCTGCCGAAGTGAAAATTCGGAATCACATAGGTGCCGTTCTGGACAGGCCACTCCGTGTGAGCCTGGCCACTCTGGGCATTTGCGCTTGCACACGAGACCAGCAAAGCGAGCATGATTCGGCAGGAAATGCGCATCGAGGCTCACTCCAAATAACTTGGAATCAATTCTCCGACGATCCTAACAAAGATTCGGCGCAGCAAGAGAACTCTGCCAGCCCACTCACCACGGCAGCACGTGATCGCTTGACCACCAGTGGTGATACTCCACTCGCAGCACGCCCGCCTTCACCGCGGGATCATCTTCCATTTGCTTCTGCGCCTCTTCAAACGGAATCGCCTTGAAGATCACTAGGCCAACCAGCTCATCCGGCGGCTTGATCGCACCCGCCGCACTCAGCTTCCCATCTGCCCTCAGCCGATCAACATGCTGTTTGTGTGCCGCAATCAGCGACTCGCGCTCGCTCTGTTTCTCTTCCCACGCCGCGCCGCGGTACAGCATGCAGAAGGGATGTACCTGCATATTCTCAGGCGTCGTCGGATCCAGCTTGTGCAGCCGGTTATATTCATCGCCAATTCCCGCAGGCCCCAGCCACGCATGCGCATCCACGGTATTGCGATGCTCAACCACCGTGGGGTCTTTAGCCGCAATTGCCTGGGCCTTTTCGAGCGAGTCGACCTTGAAGATAAATATCCCGCTTATCGTTCGCGTCGCATCATCAAACGGCCCCGCGGAGACAAGCACGCCATCCTGCGCCATCTGGTGAATGTTGGCCATATGCGCCGCCTGGATGCGCTCGCCCTCTTCCTTCGTCAGCGTCTTCCGGTCGGCCGCAGGCCTCAGAAATACAACGTAGTACGGGGCATCCGCTTTAGGCGCAGCGGGCGTCTGCGCATGTACCATCAGGCCAGTCATCAGTAGCAGCACTATCGCGATTCTCGTCCTCACTATCCCGGTTCTCCTTTGCGAGTGAATATTCATTGTTGGCCTAAGCCGCACTCGCCAGTCCCCAATGCGCGTTCAGAACTTTTGCATACATCCTTCTGCGTCGAGCATCTTACCCTGAAGATATGTACAACGCAAAAGCATTCTCCGCTGCCAGTGCAACATCGCCGCTAGCCTCCTCTACGATTGCGCGGCGCGATCCAACCGAGAACGACGTCCAGATTGAAATCCTCTTCTGCGGCATCTGTCACTCCGATCTGCATCAGGTCCGCAACGAGTGGAGCGAGTTCATGCCCACCGTCTACCCCTGCGTCCCCGGCCACGAAATCGTCGGCCGCGTCACCAGCGTCGGCTCCGGCGTCACCAAATTCAAAATCGGCGACACCGCCGCCGTAGGCTGCATGGTCGATTCCGACGGCACCTGTCCCGAGTGCCGCCAGGGCCTCGAACAGTTCTGTCCCAACTTCACCCTCACCTACAACTTCCCTGACAAGCACACCGGAGGCGTCACCTACGGCGGTTACTCCGACAGCATCGTCGTCGATCAGCGATTCGTCCTGCGCGTCCCCTCCAACCTCGACCTCGCAGGAGCAGCGCCGCTCCTCTGCGCCGGCATCACCACCTTCTCGCCCATGCACCATTGGAACGTCACCCGGGGCACGAAGGTCGGCATCGTAGGACTCGGCGGCCTCGGCCACATGGGCGTAAAGTTTGCTCACGCTCTCGGCGCGCATGTCGTCCTCTTCACCACCTCGCCCGGCAAGAAGGACGACGCTCTCCGCCTCGGCGCCGACGAAGTGGTCCTCTCCAAAGATGCCAACGAGATGGCGAAGCACGCCGGCAGCTTCAACTTCATCCTCGACGCCGTCTCCGCCAACCACGACGTCAACGCCTACATCAACCTGCTCGCCCGCGATGGAAATATGACCCTCGTCGGCGCACCCGACAAGCCCATGCAGATTCCCGCCTTCAGCCTCATCATGGGTCGCCGCAGTCTCTCCGGATCTCCCATCGGCGGCATCGCAGAGACGCAGGAGATGCTCGACTTCTGTGGCATTCACAACATCACCTCCGATGTCGAAGTCATCCCCATACAGAAGGTCAACGAGGCCTACGAACGACTCCTCAAGGCCGACGTGAAATACCGCTTCTCCATCGACATGGCATCCCTGAAAACCGAGTAGCTACAGCAACATCCCCGGGAGTCCGCACGCCTCTCCAGCAAGCCGGACTCCCGGAACTCTTCTCATACCTCAACGTAGCCATTGGCGCGTCGCCATGCAGCCAGATTGCCATCATCGATCGGATAGAAAATATGCTGATCCGACGAGGATAAAAATAAGTCCCACCACCCAGAGCATCGTCCGGGAGACCCACTTCGGCATTGGGCGATTTGAGACCGTGGTGCCATTGAGGCCCTTCGCGTAGTACCACTGAACAGGTACAAACGACGCCGTGATTGCGGCGCATCCGCGAACAATTGAAACAGTCGCCTTGGTCTCTGTCATTGCCATAAGGAACTTCCTCCACCACCGGGTGGCCCATTCAAAGCAAATGTTGATTTATCAATCCAGGAAGTCCATACTATGCTCCCGGTATGCGATACGCCTGCAAGTTGACGTTCCTGCCTCTCTTGATACTCGGCGCGATTCACCTCGCAGCGGCAGAGGATCAGGACCTGCGCAATCGTGCGGTCCACCTGCTCGATCGTGCCCAGTTGGCCAGCCACCTCTCCGGGCCAACCAATATCCGCACCGAGGTCACCTTCAACGCCGTCCTCAAGGGCACTGCGCAACAGGGCACCTACACGCGCGTTCGCAGCGCCAACGGCGGCCTTCGCGAAGACGTATCCTTCGGAGACTTCCACGCCTCCAGCATCGAGCAGCAAAACCAGGTCGCCGAACAAGGTCCCTGGTCCAACCCGCCCTATGCGGTGCAAAGGCTGATGGATTTCGTTCCGTACTCTCCCCTCAGCTTCGATGAGACAGACGTCATTCAGTCCCTCAACCCCGGCTCAGTCAATGGCCAGCAGGCCACCTGCGTCCAGTTCGTCACCATTCGCGGCGACGACCGCAACCCCGGAGAAATCTGCGTCTCCGACGCCAACTCCACTGTCCTCGAATGGCACGATAGCCGGCGCTCATGGCAAGCCTCGGAGTATGTCTCAATCAAAGGCGCGCTCCTCCCCAGCAATTTCACTTATCGCGAAGGGGACACCTTCTCACTCACGGCCGATGTTAAGTTCACCCTTCTCGATGCAGAGCCGTCGCAGGAACTCGCCGCCTCCGCCGAATGGAAACGCGGCACCTTGTGTAAGACAGTCCTTTTCCCGGTTGTCTCGTTCTCTCCGCAGCCGTCTTCCAAAGGTGGCGCACCCAACGCGCCTGTCATCGACGTTACCGTGCACGCCACCGTCACGGCGCAGGGCGCAGTCACCGGAGCGGAAGTGCTCAAGCCAGTCCGCCCCGATCTCGACGCGGATGCGATCAAACTGGCAAGCACCTGGCGGTTCACTCCCGGCAACTGCGAAGGATCACCAAAGGAATTCCCCATCGATATCACCATCCACTTTCAAGGCAGATAGATTCAGATAGCAAAGCCCTCCCGCCGGGTTTCCCGTGTAGGGGTGCCCCATCCTTCGCGCCCTTCGCGAAGGGTGGGATTCAGTGCATTCGGGTGGGTGGCCCATTCAAGCCCTGGGTTGGCTTGAGTGGGATAAACTCAGGCCATCGTCCTTCAGCCCGTCATACAAAGCTTTCGGTTGTGCGTCTAGGGACACGTTGTCATGGGCGGGTGACCCGCCCTAACATTTCACTCCTCAATACCCAGAATGATCGGGGTGCCCCGTTCTAGCCTTCTTTTGGCTAGGGCGGGGTTGTTATCCTGGCTCGAAGCGCCACCCCCATCCTCTCTCTCCTTCGAGCCGTCCAGCCACACTCAATCTCCACTCGTCCTACCCGTCCAGTTGCATACTCGCGGAAGCTGCTCCACTCCCAGTCTTCGGGACGTGCGCACAACCCGCGCTTTACCGGATTGCGGTGCATGTACTTCAGCTTCTCAATTATCTTTCGTTCGCTGATGACATTGAAATCGTAGTAGCGAGCCTGCCAGAACGGCTCCCCATCCTGAGTGCCTACGCGGCGGGATACAGCCTGCTTGATCCCTTGCAGCGCAGTCGCCAGCATCCGTCGCGCCGGCTCGCTCATCAGCAGATGCAAGTGTTCCGGCATCAGCACATAACCTGCCACAAAGAATCCATACTTGCGCCGCATACGTTCCAACGCCTGCTCAAATACAATCCGATTTTGTGGGGAGAGTCGCGGCCTTCTGCGATAACAGCTGAAGGTGATGAAGTGTAAGTGCCGGGCTTGCTGGAATCGGAGCAGACTCCAAGGCATAGAAGAAGCCTAACTCATTCCTGGACCGAGAGAAACGAAAAGTCTCAACACCCGAGATGCCCCATACTACCTGGCCCCGAAATAGTGTTTGCCGATGAACTTGTACGAATGAACAGAAACGCGAGTCGTAAGTGAAGATCTTCACCTAAGTCACAGCTCGCTGGTCGTCGGGTACAGTCCGGTCTTCCTTTCGCAAGATTCGAGGAAACCACTCGTATCGCGATTCCAGCCTGAGTGAACAATCCTTGTCCCGGTCTTGCTCACGACAACGGTCGTGGCTGGTCCCGAGTGATATTCCATACGATCAACATCCTCCCAAAGAATGGTCTTTTGGGCTCCCCACCATTTAACCTCTGTAACCCCTAAACCAGTCACCACAATGTTTGCTGGAAAAGCTAATGTTCCCGCCACCGAAATCAACCCGAAGACTATGGCTCCTGGAAGTGACTGCGGAGGAGTGAAGGATACGTAAAGACTGCCACAGGCGAAGCCGAGAATTAGGGCGATAAGAAGGTAGCGTACGGTTGTCGTGGGACCAAACAGCAACGCATCAACCTGCCGCGTGGCCTTGGCCTGAGCAGTTGTATGTAGAAGCCCGGTAACGACCAAGTAAACAATCAGAGCAGAAGGAATATAGAGGCTATCTTTCATTGGCACTGGTCCACACTAATATTCTCATTCCTCGAACCAGATAATCGGGGTGGCCCGTTCTAGCCTGCCGTTGGCTTGGGCGGGGTCGTTAACCTTCGTTCAAAGGCTAACTCATCTCTGGATCGAGAGAAACGTCGTCTCCAGAGAATCCCGCACCACAAGGTATCCTTGTACCTGCTCATTCAGCAGCAAGCCGCACACAATGAAAAGGGAAGCCGTGCTAACCCCATTTTCAAAACGCACAGCATGGGACACCGCGGAAACTTCGCTGGCCGCGGCGCTGCGCCTTCATCACGCCTCGGGTCGGCCGCTGCTTGACCTCACCGCCTCCAACCCCACGCGATGCGGCTTCCATTACGACGCAGCCTCTCTGCTTCCTCCGCTCTCCGCCACCACCGCGCTCGACTACGATCCCAACCCACGCGGCATGCTCGCTGCCCGGGAAGCGGTCTGCGCCTACTACGCCTCGCACTCCGCCAACGTCGATCCGCAAGACGTCTTCCTCACCACCAGCACCAGCGAGGCCTACAGCTTTCTCTTCCGCCTCCTCTGCAATGCTGGAGATGAAGTGCTCATCGCCCAGCCCAGCTATCCGCTCTTCGACTTCCTCGCCGACTTGGACGATGTCCGCCTCGTCCCCTATACGCTCGTCTACGACCACGGCTGGCAGCTCGACCTAGAATCCATTCTCCGCGCCATCACTCCCCGCACTCGCGCCATCGCACTCGTCAATCCCAACAATCCCACCGGGCACTACACCAAGCCCTGGGAGAGGGAGGCGCTGGAAAGCCTCTGCCGCGAGCATGGACTGGCGCTGATTGTCGACGAGGTCTTTCTGGACTATCCCTTCGCAGCGTCGGAGCCCTTCAGTTTCTCGCAGGGCGAAGCATCCGTCCTCACCTTTGTACTCAGCGGCCTCAGCAAGGTGGCGGGGTTGCCTCAGATGAAGGCGGCATGGATCGTCTGCCGAGGGCCCGAGGAAGAGAAGCGTCGTGCCGAGGATCGCCTGGAAATCATCGCCGACACCTTCCTGTCCATGAACGCTCCCGTCCAGTGCGCGTTACCTCATTGGCTTGCCGGGAGGCAGGGAATTCAGGATCAGATCCGTGAGCGTGTCCGTCAGAACGTCGCCGTGCTTGAGAGCATGCCTGCCGACCAGCCCGTCACCCACCTCAAAATCGAGGGCGGATGGTGCGCAATACTGCGTATACCTGCGCTAAAACGTGACGAAAACACCGCAATTCAGCTGTTAACGAATGGTGTGTCCGTCCACCCCGGATACTTCTTTGGGCTACCGGAGTCAGGCTGGCTGGTGGTGAGCCTAATCAGCAACATAGCCGACTTTTCCACAGGATTTCAGCAGGTCGCGAAGCTGTTTAGAGCGTGAACCAAAGTAGATACTACCGACTCTGATTCCTTAAATCCACACATGAACTTATATAGTCTAACTCGATATTTTTACGACTAGTTATTGCTAATAAAAATAGCGGCCGCATAAAGTGTTTAATGAGGTATGTATCGTATCCGTCACATTCTAGGGGCTATCGCAAGAATGGATTGACGAGAATCTCTCTCCCAATACTCGTCTCCGGCCCATGACCCGGCACCACAAGGGTGTCTTTTGGCAGCACCATAAGCCGCTCATGTATTGATTCCATGATCTTTACGGGATTACCACCTGGCAAATCCGTGCGTCCGATCGAGCCCGCGAACAACGTATCGCCCGCCAGCAGCAATTTCTCCCGCGCGAAATGCAGGCACACGCTGCCCTCCGTATGTCCAGGAGTATGAATGACTTGCGCCGGAATTTCAGTCAAACCAACCACCAATCCATCCTCCAGGCTCGTATCCGGCGCAGCCACGTCGGGCGTCGCAATACCCAGCCATCCGGCCTGCATATCCATCATTTTCAGGAGAGGTAAGTCGCGTTCATTCATCAAGATAGGAGCACCTGTTAAACGTTTCAGTTTAAGGGCTCCGCCGACGTGATCGATGTGGGCATGGGTGACGATAATCTGCTTCAAACTCAATCTAAGTGCCTTTAAGCGTGCCAAAATCGCACCAATTTCGTCACCCGGATCGACCACGATTGCCTCGTAAGTCGTTTCGTTTCCAAGGATTGTGCAGTTACACTGGAGCGGCCCCACCGCAAAAGTCTCGCGAATCATATCCCCATTCTACTCAACACTTGCGAGGTGCTACGATGCACCCATGGCAGCGAGACGTGAATGGACTGAATGGCACTTAACACCGCGGGGGTGGTCGCGGGGGGCTACTCGATTGTTGGGAAAAAATAACTGGACGGATGATCCTGAGGACCGCGTTTTGAGCTATGTCTGCAAGGAAGAGGAGACCTCTGCTTCCGGGTTAAACCGCTCTATCGAAGAGACTTGGAGGTCCAAGACTTGCGTCAATATTGACGAATTGCTGGTCCAGTTCGGGCCCTGTCCGGAGACTTTATAGGCGCGAAAAACGCACACAAAAACGCGTTTTTTGACACGCTAGAGGCCGAATTCGACGCAAAAAAACTCATTCGAAAGCGAGTTCTATGAGTTCAGCCGTTGCCGGTACGCACCCCAAGTGGAAGACAGCGCTCAGGGCGGGAGCCTACCTGGTAGCTGCACTGATTCCGGCAATAATCCTGCTGGCATGGAACAGGCCATCGGCCAAGACGCTGGAATTCGATTTCGTTTGCGATCGTTTCCAGGTGCCGATGGCGATCACACTCAATCTGAACCACGCTCCAACGCAACTGCAGCATGTTGTCCTGTCCGGTTTCGATGGGCAGGTGACCCGCGTCGCGAGTGTCTCCGCAGAGGGTTCCAAGCCCGTGGCTGTTCCGCAGGGCAAGCTTACGTTGGGGCGAAGCACGGACCCGACCCCTCCCTACCTGACCGAGGTGCCAACGGACGGCTTGGGCAAGATGGAGATGAGCGCACAGGCAGGCGTGATTCTGTCGAGCTTCGTGTCCCCGGGAGAGCCGCCCTCTCTGAACATCAAGTCTGCTGAGAAGGGTGACACGCGCTTTCAGTTGGAGAGTCGGGCGGCGCAGATGGACTTCGAGCGATATACGGTTCCGGAACTCTTCCCGACAAAGTCTCCGGATTCCTTTGCGCGGCAAGTGAGTGGCGGGACGTCGCTGATGGTTGTCGAGGTTGCATCCGGTCCGCCTCAGAAGACCGCGTTCGATGCCACTCTCACCTTTCGCCAGAGTGCGAGAGAGCTTGAGTTGCTGAACGTGAACTCCGACGACACGCATCCGACGGGCAAGCTGGCGCTCGATTTTCACGGCGCGTTCAACCCTGACCTGCGAATCGACGGGAAGAGCGCGACGGGCGTGGTGACGGGCCACCCTGTGAACCTGGAGATAGATGCGGAGTCGGGCAAGACGCTGTCTCTGACCTTGGTGAATGCGGCAGAGAAGAAGATGTCGCCGGCGCTGCATTTTCATGGTGAGGTGGAGGCAGTGTCGCTGCGGCAGGATGGGCACGAGTTGTTGCCGAGCCTGGTTGAAGATATTCTCGACAAGCCATATACCGAGCGCAGCTTTTTGCTGGTCTTTCTCGGCTTTGTCGCGCTGCTGATTTTCAAAGTGGTGGAACGGGCCCTGGATGTGTTGATCAAGCTGCTGCTGGAGGATTAGCGATGCCCATATCCCGTCGCGAATTTGTTGTGAGTGCTGCCGCCGCGAGCGTCTGCTGGGATGGCTTGGCCCAGGAGCATGCGGCTGCCTTCACATTGAGTCTGCCGGAGGCAGAATTCGATCCGACGCTGCCGATCATGTCCGCTGTGACTGCCTCCGCCGGGACTCGCTGCCAGATGCTGGTGATGAGCGGGGATCAACAGGAAGCTGTTCGTTCAAAAGAGTGGGTGGTCAAGGGTGCAGGCGACTCGGTGACGGCGAAGATGCAGTGGGCAAAGGATACGAAGCCCGGCAAATTTGGCGTGGAGATGAAGATGCAGCCAGACGGAGCGAAACGGCCCAGCGTAGCCGTTGTGCTGACGCAGGAGAAGACGGCGGACGCGACTCGCCTGCGTCAGATGTCGCTGGCCGCGCCCTTCAAGGATGACCCAGCGAAGCCGCCCGGAGGTCACTTTGAACTGGATCTATCGACCGATTCGGCCATTCGTCTTCAGATCTGGAAGGGCGAGAGCGCAAAGGGCGCACCAATTTTTGCCAAGATGTTTGGACATGTAGGCCTTGGAGCGGGGACGAGAATTATTGGCTGGAATCTGCAAACCAACACGGGAGTGAATGTATTGCCGGGGCGTTACTTCGCGTCTCTGGTTTGCACCCCTTATGACAAGGCGTTTCTGCCGACGTACTTTGGCGCATACTTCGCGGTGATCTCGGATTCATAGGAGCGGTTGCTTTGAAACGATTCTTAGTGACTCCTTGAAGCGCCGTAGGCGCGTGCTCTGCAGGAGCTGGTCCAGGTGGACCCTGCCGTAGGTGGCCTTCGCCTGCTTGTCCTCCAGTTTTACCTCTCCCGCCCAGAAGTTCCGTTGAAAATCGCGATAGTTGGGCGCCTGCTCGCTCAGATTGACCGGCACACCTGGCGAGCCCTGCAAGAGGAAGACGAGCGAATAGAAGATGTGGGCGACCTGCTGCATCAGGAAGAACCGGGCCTGTTGGTAGTCGTCCGGCGGTTGTCCAAAATACGCCTGCAGAAATGCGCGCTCCTCTGCTTCATTGCTCACGAGCATATTCGCCACCGTTGCCAGTTCGGCGTAGCGGTCGTTCTGGAAGGCAGCCTCCCAATCTACAATCCATACGCGATCTCCGTCGAAGAGGATATTGTCCGGTTTGAAGAAGTCGTTGTGGCTTGGCACCATGTCAGGATCGTGATGCGCATAGGCTGCGGCAATCTCCGCGTAGCGAGTGAAGAGTTCCGCGCTCACGTCTTTGGTAAGAAGGTTCGCGGAGTGAATCATTGGGAAGAAACCATCCAGCGCTGGCCCTTTGTTCAGCAGGAAGGTGCATGTGGTGTTGAGATGGGGCAAGGCCGCGGGAAATGGCGGCAAGGCATGCAGCCTGCGCAGCACAGTGGGCATGCGGAGAAGCGCCACAGATTCAGGAAACGGCACAGCTTCAACAAAATCGGTGATGGAGATTCGATCTTCCGGGCTGGTGTACCAGACCCGGGGCGCGAGACCCTCTTCGGCTGCTGACCTCATGCATGCGAGGTGGCGCTCGGTTGTCGAATCGGTGCGCATGATGATTCGCAGCAGGTAAGGCGTTCCTCGCACGACGATGCGAAAGACGAGTGCCGAGGTCATGCCGCCTTTCAGCATGCGAATGTCTTCAAACTCAGTTACGCCGAAAGCTTCGCTGAGGCCACGCGCGAGAGCGGCTTGTTTTTCTGGGGGGATCATGTGCTGCTCCGTCGAATTTTAGGAATTAAGAGGCTTCGCGAACAAGCTGAACGATGCGTCGATTGCTGACGTTACCTGAATAGTGCGCGGAGATATAGTCTTGTTTGTGGCGAGTGAGGGTTGCTATTCTAAGGGTAGAGGGATGCCGATCGGCCCTTCGACTCAAAAAGCTAAAACGTTGCTCTGCGAGAGCGATCCTGAATACTCCGCGATACCAGATCTGAAATCCTCTACCCTACATCACACTTCAAATTCATCGAGCGACGGCGCGCCGTTCTCTGTGATGCCGCGCTGCAGGCGGAGCCATCCGAGCGCCGTGCCGAGCCATGACTCGTCTGGCGGCAAGTGACTCGCGAGATTCCAAAGGCCTATGAGCGCCAGTCCCACGAGGTTTGGAAAGAGCAGGGGAGCCATGGGCGGGGCTCCGTTTACGAGTTTGTCAAAGACGCTGAGGCCGGGCGCGATCAGGTTTGCCTGCAGGTGGTACCAAAAGCCGAGGACTCCCACGAGCGCCTGCAGGATCATGACGGCAACGCAGAGATCGAGAAAGCGTCGACGCACTGGCATGATGAGCGGGACGAGAAGAAAGCCCGTTGCCAAGGCGCTGGAGATGACGGGGATCCATTCGGTCTTCATGAAGAAGCCATTGGAGGCGTGGTCAGTAAGTGAAAGTACGAAGTTGCCGAAGAAGCCGCCGAGGGCGAGGAAGATGACCCACTTCGACCAGTCGATGCGCAGGGGATCGACGAGGCGATTCATGAGCAGCAGAAAGCCCAGTCCCGAATAAGCGAGTGGAGCGACAAAAGGCGCGGCGTAGGTGAGGCTCTTGAGCGTGCGCTCAAGAAAGAAGTGACTCTGCAGATGAAAGAGCACTCCGGCGAGGCCGATGAGGAGCGAAAGCCATCCGATGAGGTGGCCAATGTCGCGCCACGGTTCTGATTTATGCCAGATCCACTTGAGAGGGATGCAGCCCGCAAGCAGTATTGGCGCGGCGATGGAGAAGTAGAGCGGGATATACTCCGCCGGCTTGCGGAACTGGTTCACCGAGTGAGCGATGTAGATATCCGCAGCGAGGATGGCGAGGTTGGCGGTGACGAAGAGCTCAACCCATAGTTGTGCGTCATAGAGCCACGCGATACCGGGGCTCGAAAGAATGCGCCAGCGACTAGCGGCCGCCATGCTGCCTCCGAAGGTCGGCGTCCATCTGCTTCAACTGCACGGTCTTCTGCAGCATGGGATAGTTGCCGTGCCATTGCGTGAAGTCCGCGCCGCCCATGAATGCTCCATGCTTTGACGTGCGGCCATCGTAATGCCACAGGTCGAAGTAGACGAAGTCGACGGTGTTGGAGAAGGGCGGGCCGGTGAGGATGCCGTCCTTTCGCAGGCCGTCGACAATGGCCTTCGCGGCGACGACGTGCGCGTTGGTATTGGAGATAACCTGCTCGCCCTGTGAATAGACTCGGTCGACGACGGTCTTGGTGTGGCATTGCATGCAGACCTGCTGCATGTTTGCCTGGGCGCGAACGAAGTTGGGACGCCTCTCAGTGACAGCGTTGGCGAGGTACCAGGAGAGACGCTCTGAGGGATCGTGCGTGACCTTGAGGCCGTTGATGCCGCTCATGTGGCAGGTGGCGCAGGTGGGCACAAACATGTCGCGGGTGGTGAGCGACTTTGACGGCGCGGAGAGGTTCATCAGATGCTCCTGCGCTGCGAACATCACGCCATGCTTTGACTCGTCGTAGATCTCTATCTGAGAGTGGTCTGGTCCCATGTGACACTGCGCGCAGGTGCTGGGCAGGCGGGCGAGCGCGACGGATGTGGTGTGGCGCGAGTGGCAATTGGTGCAGGTTCCGATGGTGCCGTCGTCATTGGGCTTGCCTACCGCGTGGCACTGATCGCAGCCGCCCTTCATTGCGGAATCGCCTTCGAGGTTGACGAAAGGGTGCGGAGGCCGACGCGTGCCGCCGGGTTGGAACTGCTCAGAGAAGGCGACCTGCTCCGGGGTGAGGCCCTTTTCGCCATAGACGGCCGCCCACGATGGCGCGGCATGACGGCTGTGGAGGAATTCCTGGTAGATGCCTTCGTGACAGCTTCGGCAATTGCCGGCGGTGAGGTGGGGGCTGATGACGAATCCGTGATGATCCTCTTTGGCCTGATTGGGCGCGGGCTGGTGGCAATCGAGACAGTTGACGCCCTTCTTTGCATGGGCGCTCATCTCGAACTCGTGGACTACGGAGTACTGGGTTCGCGCATGACACTCGGCGCATTTGCCGGAGGCGCGAACGAAGTCAGCGGTGGGCTGCTGGATCTCCGCCTTGGGACGAGCGCGGTTCACAAGGAAGGCGGAGAGGATGAGAGCGAAAGCAATGACTACAGCTACAAATATCGAGCGAAAGGACATGGGCGGGCCTCGGGGGATAGACCTTCGCACGGCCTTGCACGCCGGCTGAAACAACTTAATTAAATAGAGGAGCGATTGAACAGGACTAAAGTCACTGCGCGGAGGATTTTTGCAGGGAATTGATGGAGAAGGAAAAAGGCAGGCTCAATGGCCTGCCTTCTTGATGAGATTGCCCGGGAGTTACTTGCCGGATTTTGCCGGAGCGGAGGTAGTGGTTCCTTCGAGAACGGAGTGCGGTCCGTGGCTGCGCGCCATAAGGATGGTGAGTCCGATGGAGGTGCAGGTGAAGAGGATTGCCGACCAGGTCGTAAGGCGTGTGAGCAGGTTAGCTGCGCCGCGCGGTCCAAAGGCTGTCTGCGATCCCTGGCCACCGAAAGCACCGGCGAGGTCCGCGCTCTTGCCCTGCTGCAGCAGGACTACGCCAATGAGGAAGAACGAGACGATGATGTGCAACAGGATTATGAAACCTAGAAGGAAGCTCATACGGATATTTCTTGAATGACCTCAGCCGGAAGAGGGTACTCCGGAAATTTTGTGTTCGTTTGGTGCGGAAGAGGGGACTTGAACCCCTATGAGCTTGCGCCCGCTAGCACCTCAAGCTAGTGCGTCTGCCAATTTCGCCACTTCCGCAATCCATAAAACGTCTGTTCTTAACAGCTTACATCATGCTTCTCAAACTGCGCGCCAGACTTCGTATGAGGATACAAAGTTGACCCGCTTTTACTGCTTTCGTCCGAAAAGCACTTAACGAAGCATGCAGTAGACCGCGTCTTTTATGGTATCGTGCCCGGCTGTGGACTGCAAGGCAAACGCACCTCCGAAGCCACGGGGAAATGACTGCGGCATCCTAAGAAAAGGGGATTCCTGGAATTGTGAGCTATCCTGACGTGAGGATTTTTGGCGGCAGGCCAGCAGCTCATGGTTCGTAGTTTAGATAAAAGGAGATCTTCGTATGCAAATCAGCGCGCGCAATATCCTGACGGGTAAGGTCGACAACGTTATCAAGGGAGCTGTGAACGCGGAGGTCGATCTCACGCTGCAGGGCGGCGAAAGGATGGTGGCGATTATCACCAATGCCAGCGTAGATGCGCTGACGCTGAGTCGTGGCTGCAGCGCGTTCGCCATCATCAAGGCATCGGACGTCATTATTGGGAAGGGTGTAAACGGCGGAAAGTTCAGTGCACGAAATGTACTGTCCGGTGTGGTGACCAAGGTCCAGGAAGGCGCGGTCAATAGCGAGGTCGTCGTCCAGATTCGCGGAGGCGCCGAAATCGTCGCAAGCATCACGAAGGTGAGCGCGCTCTCCCTTACACTGAAGGATGGGGACAGCGTCAGCGCCATCATCAAGGCGTCGAATGTGATGATCGGCGTGTAGCATCCACTTGAAGATTCCTTGAGCCGCTACATCAAGCGCTCTCCAGATTGGGACGTGTCGTAGCCGCCGAGGCACTCCAGCTCCCGTCGAAATCCAACGCGCGTAAGAGTGTTGAAGAGAGCCTGTACCTGGGGTAGTTGCAGGTGGCGCTTACGGACTACAAGGTCGTAGCGAACACTCTCAAGCGGCACAAAGTCGAGGCCAAGGATGCGCGCGACTGCTTCAGTGGCCACGCAGCAATCGGCTTCGCCGGATTGGACGCGGCGGGCCGCGGGCAGGTGGCCGTTTGCGATGCGATCGTATCCTCGAACGCTGCGGCTGCTGATTCCCAACTGGTGTAGATGTTCGTCGAGCAGCAGCCTGCTACCGGCGCCGATATCGCGATTGACAATGCTGATGCGAGGACGTGCGGCATCGGCAACGCCGCGAATCTTGCGGGGATTACCATGGGCCACGACGAGGCCCTCCTGCCATAGCGTGAAGGAGAGAACGGCCACGTCCTGGCGGCGAAAGAGGCGCAGGATTGCCGGCAGATTCGACTCCCCAGTTTTCTCGTCGCGAATGTGACAGCCAGCGACGTGAATCACGCCATCGTGAAGAAGTTGCAGAGCGCGCAGGCTATTGCGATGCTCGACAACCAGATCAACTCCCTGGCGCTGCAGATGACGCGCGAGCACGGAAATTCCCGGATCGCAGCCGGCGATGAGCAGGCGCCTTTCGAATGTGCTCAGAGGCTCGAAGAGCTTGACCAATGTCCTGTTGGATTGTTTTGCTCCCTTGGGCGCGTGGGTGGCGACGCCGTCAGCATGGGGCAGGCTCCAGGTGCCGAGTTCCGGTGCGACTGCGATCAACCGGTCGTCGACGCGGCACAGTTGGAGCGGCTGGCCGGGTTTGATGGGATCCCCATGCGTCAGAACCTCAGCCTCGGCATGGTTCGTCGATAGCTCACTCTTCTCAACCTTAAAAATCTGCTCAACGGCAACGCCCATGGCGGCGGCGAGTTTGAGCGCGACGGCAGTATTCGGCAGGTAGTCTCCGGATTCGATGGCGTAGATTGTCTGCCGGCTGATGCCCACGGCATCGGCCAGCTGCGCGGCTGAAAGTCCGCGTGCTGTGCGCAATTGAGAGAGGCTGTTCTCGAGCTTCATCGCCGCATCCTATGCAGGGAAGTATACGCGACCGGCGTGTCTTGTATACAAGACAATGGTATGCAAAACTGACATTCGCGGCCCTTCTTGTCTAGCTGCACCGACGCCAGATATTAGCCCGAGTGTTCATCTCGCAACATGCTTCACGAATAACTGAAGTGCTCAACGATCGATCGCTCGCACGAAGGAGAGGCAAGAAATGCGGCTCACGGGATCTAGTCTCGCCACGTTGTTTTGTCTTTTTACCTCCATCCTTCCTGCGACTGCGCAACTTGGAACCGGCCAGCTGGCGGGTAGGGTATTGGACCCGAGCGGGGCCGCCATCCCGAATGCGCAGGTGACTGCAACCAACACTGACACGGATGTGAGCCTGCATACCCTGACAACGAGCAGCGGAGATTATGTCTTCCTGCAATTGAAGCCGGGACACTTTCGGGTTGATGTCGCGTCCGCAAACTTCAAGGCGGTGCAACGCAGCGGAATCCTGGTAGAGACCGGGCAACATGTCACGTTGGATCTGACGCTCGAGTTGGGACCGGCCAGCGAAGTTGTAACCGTATCGGCGGATGCAAGCGCGATGCAATCCGGAGTGGGGGATATCCAATCGGTGATTCATGGAAGCGCGATTCCCGCGATGCCGCTCAACGGTCGTAACTTTGTGCAACTGGCCACGTTTGCACCGGGCGTGGCGCTGCCGCCGGGTACGCAACTACCACGCATCAACGGGGGCCGTCCTCGAACGAATGAGTATCTCTTTGACGGCATCTCCGCTCTGCAGCCGGAGCCGGGACAGGTCGCATATTTTCCGATTGTGGATGACATACAGGAGTTTAATGTCGAGACGAATGCCGTGCCTGCGGAGTTTGGAAGGTTCAATGGCGGCGTGGTGAACCTGACGACCAAGGCGGGCACGAATCAATTTCACGGAAGCATTTACGACTTCCTGCGCAACGAAGACCTGAACGCACGAAACTACTTTACGCCTGTAAACACGGCCAAGCCGGAGTTCCGTCGCAACCAGTACGGCGGCACGATCGGCGGTCCCATCGCGAGGAGCCATCTGTTCTTCTTCGCTGACTATCAAGGGCAAAAGCAGAATATTGGCGTGGTGCGCACATCGACGGTGCCGACGGTGCCGGAGCGGAGCGGCACCTTCACGGGCGTGGCGAAGATATACGATCCCTCTACGACGAAGTTTGTTGGAGGGCAGTATGTTCGGAAGGAATTTCCTAACGATGTGATCAACACACCACTGGACTCGGCAGCATTGGAGCTGCTTCAGCGTTATCCGATGCCCACCAAGAGCGGGGCGGCGAATAACTACACGCGCGTGGCCAACGATCAGGATCATCAGAATCAATTCGACGTGCGAGTGGACGGAGTGTTTGGCCAGAAGGACGCGGCCTTTGCGCGCTACTCCTATTTTCACGACGTAGATCAACCAGTGACGCCGTTGCCAGACGGGAGCGGCGCGATCACCGGTACGGTGCTGGGGACAAATAACGTGGCGGGACTCTCGTATGTGACGGGCCAGCAGGCGGTGGTGAATGAGACGCACACCTTTGGCGCGCTCACGCTGAATGATTTGCGCTTTGGCTATACGCGGCGTTCGAATGACATTACCGGGGCGACGCTGGCCGCGACCGCATCCGATGCACTCGGCATTCCTGGAATACCTACGAACGCGGCGTTTAACAACGCTCTGCCGCTCTTCACACTTACAGGCATTCAGCAACTGGGCCCATCGAGCGGGACGTTTTCCAACTACCAGACTTCGGTCACACAGCTGGTCGACACGTTCTCGCATGTTACTGGGCCGCATACGCTGAAGTTTGGCATGGACTTTCGCTGGTTTGAGTTGAATGCAGTCGCTCCCGGCAATCCGACTGGAGCGTTCGCTTTCACTACGACGGGTACGAATCAGCAGGGCATAACAAACAGCGGCAACTCGATTGCGAGTTTTCTGCTTGGGCAGGTCGATAACTTCCAGATTGATTTGCAGCAGAGCATTATGCGGCCTCGCGCAATGACCGAGGAATATTTTGCGCAAGACGACTGGAAGCCGCTGCCCGGTCTTACTCTGAACGCGGGCCTGCGATGGACGCTCAACTTTGCCTCGACAGAGAAGACGAACCAGGGCGCTGTCTTCAACCTGAATACGCAGTTGCTGCAGTATTTCGGCCGGGATGGATTCCCGCGAAGTGCGCGCGAACTGCACTGGGACAACCTGGGGCCGAGGGTTGGGTTCACGTATCAACTGACACAGAAGACAGTTGTGAGCAGCGGCTTCGGTATAGTATTTTTCGATCAGTCTGGAATCACCACGCCATTCACCACGCCGCAGTTTCCTTTTATCCAGAACGTGGTTCAGAGAACGCAGGATAGTGTGAACGAGGCATTCACGCTTTCGGGTGGACCGACGGTTGCGCCCATTCCTCTGACGCCGAATGCCGGACTGGGGCAAAGCGTCTACACGGCGACTCGCCAACTGGGATCTGGTTACGTGCAGCAATGGAACCTGGCAGTGCAGCGGGAGATTACACGCAACCTATCCGTTGATTTTGCTTACGTGGGATCGCATGTTATCCACGTCGGCATGCCGGATACGAACCTGAATCAGCTAACCGTACAGCAGTTATCGCAGGGCAATGCGTTGCTGGCCAAGGTGCCCAACCCATACTATGGCGAACTGCCTGCGTCCTCATCGATCGGTGGCAAGACTATTTCATATGCGCAGGCCATTAAGCCTTATCCGCGGTTTCTAAACATCGCCGCGTACCGCAATAACACGGGTCAATCAAATTACAATGCTTTCGAAGCGAAGGTGGAGCAGCGGCTTGCGCATGGCTTGTCATTCGTGGCGAGTTATACGCACTCCAAGCTGATCGACGATGCATCTTCGGTCTTCTCCACCACTGTGCTTTCGTCGCCTAATTCGAGCAGCCTGATCGCCGCGGATACATACGATCCGCTGCTGGAGCGCGACTCATCCTCAGGTGATATGCCGAATGTCTTCGTTGCGAGCGTGACCTACGACTTACCGGCGGGGCATGGACATAGCTTTGCGTCGAGCGGCATCTCCGCGGTGCTGCTGGGAGGATGGTCTGTCAGCGGCATTGCGACTGTGCAATCGGGGATGCCAGTGACAGTGACGCAGGCAACGAACAACAACAGCTTCGCCGGGTTCGTTCTGCAGAGGCCCAACGTTGTGGCGAAGACCAGCCTGCCTGCGTCGCAGCGGACGCCGCAGAGATTCTTCAACACCGCCGCGTTCGCGGTTGCGCCGCAGTTCACGCTGGGAAATGCTTCGCGAAATCCCGTACGAGGACCCGCGTATCGAGATGGCGATATCGCGCTGATCAAGCACACGAAGGTTGGAGAGCGCGTGGATGTTGAGTTTCGCGCAGAGATGTTCAACCTCACGAACACGCCGGGGTTTGCGCAGCCCAACGGTAGCTTTGGGTCACCGGCATTCGGCAGCATCTCGGCGACCTTCACCGATCCGAGAGTGGTACAGTTCGGGCTGAGGCTCAGTTACTAGAGATTGTTGTTTGAGAATGCTATGGGACTGACAGGCTCAAACGTTCGCCGTAGGTTACTCAGCTTGGTGGCGCTCGTCGCAGCATTGCTCGCGGTTGGCTGCCGCTCGCAGCATCGCACTGTGCTGACGGTTTCAGTGGCGGCGAGTCTGACCGATGCCATCGCTGAAATTGAGCAGAGCTATATGGAAGGGCATGCGGGCGTGGAGATACGGAATAACTCCGGCTCCTCCGGCATATTGGCTCAGGAGATCGAGCAGGGTGCGCCCGTCGATGTCTTTCTGTCTGCCGCAGAGAAGCCCATGGACGACGTGCAGGCGAAGGGTCTCATTGTGGCCGACACGCGTCGCAACCTGCTGCGCAACACGCTGGTGCTGATTGCTCCGCGCGATTCATCGCTGCGCGATTTTCAGGGACTTGCCGATCCTTCGATGCGGATGATGGCGCTGGGCGATCCGGCAACCGTACCAGCCGGGCAGTATGGCAGGCAGACGCTGATGGCTCTGCACCTCTATGAACAGGTGGAGGATAGGCTTGTGCTTGCTAAGGATGTTCGCCAGGTGCTGGCATATGTGGAGATGGGGAACGTTGACGCGGGCATCGTATATGGAACGGACGCGCAAAAATCCGACAAGGTGCGTGTTGTGGCCACTGCGCCTGAGTCCTCGCACGATCCCATAGTTTATCCGGTGGCGGTGATCCGCGCTGGCCGCAACGAAACGGCTGCCCGTGAGTTCGCTGAATATCTCAGCGGTCCACAAGCGAAAGCTATTTTTGCAACACATGGATTTACCATGGCTGCACAGTGATGCCATCGATCCATCCATCGCCCTTCATTATTTCGGTTGCCACCACGTGTGCGGCCACAGTGGCCACATTTTTTCTGGGGTTGATGGCCGCTCGATTCATGTATCAGTCGCGCGGGAGCCTTCGCGCGTGGGTTGACGGCATCCTGACGTTGCCGCTGGTGCTTCCGCCAACAGTCGTCGGATTTTTCCTGCTGGTGATATTTGGCCGTCGCAGTTTCGTCGGTCAGGCGCTGCAGCATCTCGGCGTGACCATAGTGTTTTCGTGGCCAGCCACGGTTATTGCCGCGACGGTTGTGGCGTTCCCGCTGATGTATCGCACGACGCTAGGCGCGTTCGAGCAGGTGAATCCCACGCTGCTGGACGCGGCCCGCACGCTGGGTGCCTCCGAATGGCGGATATTTCGTCGGATACTTTTGCCACTTGCGGCGCCCGGCGTGGTGGCGGGCACGGTGCTTGCCTTCGCACGCGCCCTTGGTGAATTTGGTGCGACCCTGATGCTGGCAGGAAATATTCCGGGCCGCACGCAGACGATGCCCATCGCGATATTCTCAGCTGCCGAGGGCGGGAATATGCGCGCTGCCTCTATCTGGGTCGCTTTGATCGTGGTGCTGTCGCTGGCCATCATTCGGTTGCTCAACCAGCAGGGAACGGCGCGGAAGGCCTGGCAGAAGCAGGGGACGACGACTGCCGCGTTCATAGATGGACCCGCGCTGCCATTGGTGAGACCAAGGAACGGGGCTGATCGCGAGGTTTCGGCAACGCTCGAGATGGACGTCGAAAAATCTCTTGCGAACTTCACTTTGTCCGCGGCGCTCAAGACCGGCCCCGGTGCCGTGGGTTTGCTGGGCGCGTCCGGTGCAGGGAAGTCCATGACGATCCGCCTCATCGCCGGAGTCGTGCCCCCTGATCGCGGACACATTGTGTTGAACGGACGCACCCTGTACGACAGCCGATCAGGAGAAAACGTAAGGCCGGCTAACAGACGAATCGGAGTGGTCTTTCAGGACTATGCTCTTTTCCCGCATATGACGGTTGCGCAGAACGTGGAATTCGGTCTGCATGCGCTTTCTGGCGAAGAGCGCCGCGAACGCGTGCGCCATCAGCTTGAGGCGATGCGTATAGTTGAGCTGGCTACGCGATACCCGAGCCAGATTTCCGGCGGTCAACGACAGCGAGTCGCCATCGCGCGGTGCATGGCGATTGAGCCGGATGCGTTACTGCTGGACGAGCCATTCTCAGCTCTCGACCCTCACCTTCGTCGGCAGATGGAGGAGCAGTTGCGCGAGACGCTGGCTGGCTACAACGGCGTTGTCCTATTCGTGACTCACGATATGGAGGAAGCCTTCCGATTCTGCAGCGACCTGCTGGTGCTGGATGGCGGCCGCGTGATTGCGAGTGGCCCTCGGCAGCAGCTTTTCGAAGATCCTGGAACAGTAGTGGCGGCGCGGCTTACGGGCTGCAAAAACATCGTGCCTGCGCGACGCAAGAGTGCCAACACGATCTCGGTCGAGGGGTGGGGCTGCGACTTGGTAAGTGCTGTGCCGGTTCCCGAGTCGATTACGCACGTCGGCTACCGCTCCCATCACATTCTCTTTCAGGAGAGCGCCGTCGGTGCCAATGTATTTCCGTGCTGGCTGGTAAGCACCAGTGAGGCGCCGCATGAGATGACACTCTATCTTCGCCTGCATCAACCCCCGACCCCGGGAGAGCTACCCCATCTACAGGCGGACTTGCCCAAGGAGTTATGGCGATCTCTGAGCGTTCAGCCGCAGCCGTGGCGCATCAAGCTCGATCCGGAGAGAGTGCTGTTGCTCGAGGGGTGAGCTGGATATCGAGTAATGGTTCTTGACACGTCATTGCCAAACGAGGGATATTTTGGTCCGCCGTATCGCAGAAACCCCGGTTCAAATCTGAAAGGAGCATTCCCATGCATTTGTCACAATGCAGTCGTGTCGTGTTGGCGGCCACTCTTATGCTCTTGGCAAGTGGTG
The DNA here is from genome assembly GCA_963849505.1 of uncultured Acidobacteriaceae bacterium. GTDB lineage: Bacteria > Acidobacteriota > Terriglobia > Terriglobales > Acidobacteriaceae > JANXZS01. Next base: position 134,313 of record CAWKHY010000010.1, read on the forward strand.
CTGCGCAAGCGGGCTCTCATCCGAAATTCGATGCCATTTATGTGTTTGGCGATAGCTACAACGATGTCGGCAACCTTTACGCAGCCAGCGGAAAGACTTATCCTCCCCCACCGTACTACCAGGGAAGATTCTCAAATGGACCGCTGTGGGTGGAACACGTTGCCGGGACGTACGGCTTGCCGATGGCTCCGTCACTGGCCGGGGGCACCGATTACGCGTTTGGAGGCGCTCAGGTTCTTGCCGCGGTGCCATTTGGCACGGGCAGTATCCCCAGCGTTCCGCAGCAAGTGGAACTGTACCTGAGCCAGCACAAGGGTAAGGCCGATCCCAACGCACTCTACATTGTCGAAGGCGGCGGCAACGACATTCTGGACGCCACCGGCGGATCGCCCACCACGCTGGGCGTCGAGGTTGGATTCAGTCTGCTGCAAACGATTTGCCTTCTGGAGCGCTCAGGCGCGCGCTTTCTCTTTGTGCCGCGGCTTTTTGACATCGGCTTGACGCCCGAAGCTCAGATACTCGGGACTTCGGCCTTTGACTCGGCAGCGACAGCAGCGCTGAACAAGACACTCGACGAAGGATTGCGCTTCCAATCCTTCTCTCGCGAAACGCGGCTGTATCGCATTGATACGTTCGCGTTGCTGCAGGCGGTGGTCAAAGACGGCACGCACTATGGATTCACCGACGTGACCGATCCCTGCCTGAACACGTTTGTATCGCCGGCAACATTGTGCAGCAATCCTTACGTTAACTACTTCTGGGACGGTGTGCATCCGACGATCTTCGGGCACTCGTTCTTCGCTGTGCTGGCGGAGCAGGAACTGAATCACTGATTGTGTCTTTCGGAATGGGGCAGACAACTGCCTGCCCCTTTTGACATGGATTGTCTTGGCCTGACTACGCCGAGTTTCCGAGGTGGAAGATCGGAGTGACTCCTGGTGCGCGGGCGAGCAGAGCCTGCTCCTCTGCGGGGTCGAGAGGCTTGTACTTCTGCGCAACATTCATTGCGAGGCGAAAATACGTCTCATCCCCCGGGGGCAGGGCTGCTGTGATTTTGTGGCCGAGTGTCCAGCGCAATCCGAGTGAAGCTTCCAGCGGATAGCCTGCGGGCTGATACCAGCATTTTGGCTGGGGATGAGACTTCGCCTGCTCTTCGTTCCATGTAGTCTTCGCCATGCCCTTGAGTGCCAGCACGCCCATGCCTTTCTCGTGGGCGCGGTCCAGTACTTGTGGACCAAAGTTGGCGCGTGAAAAGAGTACCCAGTTGATTGGAAACAGAACGGTATCGAAGTTATAGCGATCGATGGCGGAGAGGGCCGTCTCCACAGAGTGGGCGGAGAAGCCGATGAAGCGGATCTTGCCTTCCTTGCGAGCGGCCTCAAATGTCTCCATGGCGCCGTCGGGGCCGAGCACCTGGTCGAGGTCCTTCATCTTTGTGAGTGCGTGAAACTGGTAGAGGTCGAGGTGATCGGTCTTCAGCAGCTTCAGCGAATTTTCAAGGTCCTTGCGCGCGCCGTCTTTGTCGCGGGCATCCGTCTTGCAAGCGAGAAAGCTCTTGCTGCGGTAGGGCGCGAGCGCGGGACCGAGCCGCTCCTGCGCGTTGCCGTAGCTGGGTGCGACGTCGAAATAGTTGATGCCGCGGTCCACCGCCTCGGCCACGATGTTGTTGGCCTCACCGGGGTCGGCGTTCATTACTACGATTCCGCCCATGCCGATGATGGAAAGACTCTCTCCTGTTTTGCCCAATGAGCGTCGAGCGATGGGAGTGTTTGTGGTTTCAGCCAATGCCTCAGAAACCCCACCGGCCGCAGCCGCGGCAGCGGCCGTTAGTGCGCCTTGCTTTAAGAAATCGCGTCGCTCCATGTTGGAATCTCCTATCCATATTTTGCCAGATCGCGGCAGGCTCCGTCTCGCTGGGCGGCCTAACGCACTGCCCAGGCATGCCTTGCCGTGAGCGACAAACACGCATGTTGTTAGAAATGTTCGAGAAGGGAACGGAAGCCATTGATCTCAAGCAGGTGCTGTCCTGCGGGCGCGGGATTGAGCGGCTCATGCTCCAGCACCCATGTGTGGGGATGATGCACCAGGACTGCGTGCAGGCCAGCGGCCAGAGCCGGGTTTATGTCTGAGCGCGGACTGTTGCCAATCATCCACGTCTCCCCGGCGCAGAGATCGTGGCGCGTGCAGACGTCGGCATATGCCGCAGGATCTTTTTCGTGAGGGATTTCAACTGCCGCGAAGAAATCGGCAATCCCTGAGCGGGCAAGCTTGTCGGCCTGCTCCAGCTTATTTCCCTTCGTCATCAGGATGAGCCGATGGCGGGAGGCCAGCGTGGGAAGCGCGTCGAGTACTCCGTCAAGAAGCTCCATCTCCTGATCGGCTATCGCCTGTGCAAAGCTGAGAATCCGCTGGTGCTTCTCCTCCGTGACGGGTGCGGTGGAGAGCTTTTCAAAGCATGCGACGAGGGATCGCCTGAAGCTGCTGAGCCCGTAGCCGTGCTCGCGGATCGTCTCGCGCTCAGCCAGGTTCAACTGCTCTCGCACCTCTTCCCGCGAGTACTCATGATGATTGAGGTAGGCGATAAAAGAAGCGATAGCGCGCTCGAAGTAGATGTTGTTCTCCCAGAGCGTGTCGTCTGCGTCGATGAGCAGGGTTTGCCCGGGAGAGAAGTGCGAAGCAGGAAGGTTCATGTCGTCCCAGATTATCAAAGCGCCGGCACAACAAGCGGATACCCGATCAGCGACGCGAAGCAACTCGTCTGAGATCTATTGATTCCTATTGAGGATAGCCTGGGGGATCGCCACTGAAATGTGGAAGAAGGAAAGCTACTGGATGGTTGGCCTGGGGAGGGAAGACGCAGAACCGAATGCCGCCAGCACAGCCTCCATGCGGCTGGAGACACCGAGCTTCTCAAACATGCGGAAGAGGTGGTTTTTCACGGTGTGCTCGCTGACGTGCAAGGATGCCGCGATCTCCTTGTTGCTGAAACCTTCTGCCAGCAGCAGGAGAACCTCTTGCTCGCGCTTGCTGAGCAGTGCTTCGGCGTCGGCGGTAACGATTGGCGAGCGCTTGATCTGCGAGAGAGTTTCAACCAGGTATTGCAGCTGCAGGCTGTTGGCCCAGATTTGTCCGTTGTCAATCTGCATGATGGCTTTGGCTAGCAGTTCGATTCCCGTCGGCGGATATCCCATGATGCCTCGTGCACCGGACTGGAAGGCGCCAACGACGTCGTCGCGATCGAGATGTTCGGCGAGCAGCAGGGAACGGGTGGACGGATTAAATCGGGCGAGCTTCTGGATGGCAGAGAGCCCAGTGCGGGGACCTTCGCTGAGCGTTTCCCTTACTACCGCCACATTGGCGTGGTTATCCGCAGCCAGCTTCAAGAGTTCTGATGTGGTGATTGCGTAACCCGCCAATCGCAGATCGGGAAACCGCGAAAGTGCGCGAGCCAACTCATCGCAATTCGTCTGGCTAACATCTGCGATCACTATTTTGGTAGGGATGTTGCCCATCCATGGACCCGGCGTACTAGGCTGAAAATTCGTGATTGAAGCGGTTCGGAGATCGATGTGATTTCCGCTGACTCTATGTCTTGAAAGGAATTATGTCAGTTGCACCTCGATTGGAAACTCCCACGAAAGTTATTCGGCTAACCACTTTGTAGAGCAGATTCCGGGGCACGCGGGATACGGAGGCGGAGTTCTTCGATGACTTCGAGGTCGACTTTCCGTAAACTAGGAGTTAGGTAGTGCGAGTTACGTCCAAAAAACGGTTTCGGAGGTCCCTGTACTGCTGGACCGTCGATCACAGACACCTTCTGCTTTGGCATTTCTGAGTTGAGAACCCGCTGAAATTAAATCGATTGAGGGGTAGACATGTCCGATCTTCAAGGATTCTCTGCGATTTCCGAATCGCCCCTGGAAAGTCCCGTAAGAATTGCAGTAGTTGGCTCTGGGTACGTTGGCCTGGTGGCAGCAGCCTGCTTTGCAGAGCTTGGCCACACGGTCATTTGCGTAGACAACAACCAGGATCGCGTGGCCTCGCTCAAAGACGGCCATGTGCCCATCCATGAAGATCTGCTGCCGGAGCTGCTTAAGCGGCACAACGGCCATAGCCTGACGTTCAGCACGGAGCTCGCCAAGGCGGTGGAGAGTTCCCAGGTAATCTTCATCGCCGTGGGTACGCCATCGACCGACAACGGGGACGCCGACCTCTCCTATGTCGAGTCAGTGACGGCGGAGATTGCCCGTACCATGACCTCTTATAAAGTCATCGTCGAGAAGAGCACTGTCCCGGTGTATACCAGTGGTTGGATTGCCCGCATCATGGCGCGCAACCAGGTTCCCGCGGCTCACTTCGATGTGGTTTCCAATCCTGAATTCCTGCGCGAAGGCACGGCGGTGGGCGACTTTCTGCATCCCGATCGCATAGTGGTCGGCACGCACAGCGATCGCGCCTTCGCGATCATGGACGCCATCTACAAGCCCTTGACCTCAGGGGAATACTACGAACAGGAAGCCAGCGTACCTGGCAGCTGCAATTCCGTCAGCCCTGCGATTCTCATCCGAACTGGAGCGGAGAGCGCCGAGCTCATCAAACACGCTTCGAACGCCTTCCTGGCGATGAAGATCAGCTTCATCAACTGCGTTGCCAATATGTGCGAAGCAGCGAATGCGGACATCTCGGAAGTGGCGCGGGGCATGGGAACGGATTCGCGCATCGGACGCAGTTTTCTCAATGCGGGGCTTGGCTACGGCGGCTCCTGCTTTCCCAAGGACGTGAAGGCTTTCCGCGCAGTGGGCGCGCAAATGGGGCTGGATCTTGAGCTGTTGAAGTGCGTCGAACTGATCAACGAAAGCCAGCAGTCCCGCTTTCTGCAGAAAGTACGCTCTGCGTTGTGGACCCTTCGCGGAAAGAAACTTGGTGTACTCGGGCTTTCCTTCAAGGGTGGCACCGACGACATCCGCGAATCTCCGGCAATAAGAATGGTGAAGTCGTTCCTGGCGGAGGGCTGCTCGGTTGTGGCCTTTGACCCCGCCGCCATGCCCAATGCGGTGGAGCTATTTACCGGGCAGAACGTGACGTTCGTCGACGATGCGGCAGAGGCTGCGAACCAGGCAGACGCGCTTGTGATCCTGACCGACTGGAAGGAGTTCGCCCACCTGGACTTCGAAGACATCAAGAAGCGGCTGAAATATCCGATTGTGCTGGACGGCAGAAATCTACTGGATCCGAAGCGCATGGCGGCTCTTGGATTTACTTACATGAGCGTTGGTCGCCCCGCCTACACAGCGCAACCAGCTACCGCAACCGTGATCGACAAGGCGGTGCAGTAGATGCGGGTCCTCGTCACTGGCGCAGCCGGTTTTCTTGGATCTCACCTGGTGGATGCACTACTTGCGGAAGGCAACCAGGTGGTAGGAGTGGACAACCTGGTCACTGGCTCCGAGGCGAATCTTGGGCACCTCAAGGGCAACCCAAACTTCGAGTTTGTGAAGCAGGACATCATCGTTCCATTCGATGTGGGTAAGGTGGACTACGTCTTCAATCTTGCCAGTCCCGCCAGTCCCGTAGATTACATGTTGCACGGCGTGGAGACCCTGCTGGTGGGTTCCTATGGAACGCGGGAAGCCTTGGAGATAGCGAAGCGCTATGGCGCGGGCTTTCTGCACACCTCAACCTCAGAGTGCTACGGCGATCCGCTGGTGCATCCCCAACCTGAGAGCTACTGGGGCAATGTAAATCCCATCGGGCCTCGCTCGGTGTATGACGAGGCCAAGAGATTCTCTGAGGCGCTGATCATGGCCTATCACCGCTACTACGGGGTGAATACGCACATGGTGCGCATCTTCAATACTTATGGCCCCCGCCTGCAGATCAGGGACGGACGAGTCATCTCCAATTTCCTAAGCCAGGCCCTTCGCGGCGAAGACCTCACCATCTACGGCGACGGCAAGCAGACACGCAGCTTCTGCTACGTCTCTGACCAGGTGGATGGCATCCTGAAGTTGTCCCGCAGCGAAGAACACCTCCCGGTAAATATCGGTAATCCGGAGGAGTTCACCATGCTGGAGTGCGCAGACGAGATCCTGAAGATCACTGGTTCGGCCAGCAAGATTACTTTTCAACCGCTGCCACCGGATGACCCGAAGCAACGCAAGCCGGATATCACGAAGGCGAAGGCGATCCTTGGCTGGTCGCCCAAGGTGAACCTGCAGCAAGGATTAGCGCTCACGCTTCCATGGTTCAAGGAGAACCTGGCGCTGCAGCCCTCTTTAAAGGCATAAGGTCGAATTGTCGATTGGGTGCGCTTAAGGCTTAGTCAGCTCTTCCAGCAGAACTTTAGCCTTGGTGGCCAGGGTGTTGGCGCCATCCACGTCGTCCACCGCGAGGGCCTGTTTGGCCTGCTTGAGATACGTGCGGATCTGGGTGGCAGTCTCCTGCTCTGTCTCACTGAGAGTACGCTTGATGCCGTTCAGCCCCGTCTCGGTGTTGTTGATCAGGTCCGAGATTTCATGGCGTTTTGTAGCGCTGGCTGAACCTTCGCCACTGGCGAGTTGGCCGATGGGAGAAACGCCCGCAGGCTCAACGTTGGCGGTCTGTTGTACCGGCGCCGGCGCTGCCGCTGTCCCTGCTCCGGCAGTGCTCGTGGAGGCCACCTCGCCTGTTGCCGGCTTCGCCGCGGAGGGCTTGTTCTTGTTCGCGGTGCTGGATTTCTTCTTTGTACTTGGCTTCTTCTGTGGAGGCGGCTCAGGCGCTGGGGTCTGTTCAGCCTGCGTCGGCGCTGGAGCTGGTGGAGGCGGAGCCTCGGTCTTCTCAGGGAAGGGTGGCGGATACATCGCACCGGCCTGGCCTGAGGTGGTCGTCGTAGTCGGCGCCTGCGCAGCGGCAGGAGCCTTGGTCTTTGTCTTCTTGGAGGCGCAACCCGGCAACAGTGCAAGAAATAGAGCCAATAGGACGATCTTGCCTGCCTTGCTCATCCCCGAGGCTCCTGCAGCGAAGTGGCCACTGAAGATAACTGGCCGCGCAGCCTGGATTCTTGCTGAGTACTCAATGGGACCCGAAGTGTAATAGTTGTGCCTTCTCCCGGCACGGATTCTACATCCACACCACCATTATGCAACTGGATAATGCGGTATGTCATGGCGAGTCCGATACCACTACCCTCTTTTTTCGTCGTGAAGTACAGGTCGAAAATCTTCTCTCTAAGTTCGTCGGGGATGCCCTCTCCCTCATCGCGCACACTCAGCATTGCCGTTCGTCCGTCTTCCACCAATCGAACTTCCAGCTTGCCGCCATTCGCCATTGCCTGGCCACCGTTCAGGATCACATTCAGCAGGGCTTGCCGTAGCAGATCCGTGTCCACCTTCACCATTACGGGCCGCTCAGGTAACCGGCTGGTAACCTGCACGTTCCGCGTCTCCATCTCTGCGGACGCCAGCATCAGCACTGAATTGACAACGCTGCGCAGGTCGTTTTCCTGCAGACGCAAATCGACTGGCCGAGAGAAATCTACCAGCGTTTGTACCACACGATCGAGCCTCTGAATCTCACTTTGTATGATTTCCAGATGCCGCAGTGCCCGTGCATCGGAGCTGTCCATCTTGGTTCGGAGCAATTCAAGATGCACCACGATGGCGTTGATGGGATTCTTGACCTCATGGCCCACGCCCGAGGTAAGTCGGCCAATGGCCGCCATGCGCCGGGAAAGCTCCAACTCGCTCTCGATCTCCTGCACCGATTCCAGATCGTGCAGCGTCAACAGCGCTCCCAGCGCGCTTGAGGCCGCATTCTCGTCGTGAATGAAATCCAGCGAGACCTCGACCCGCCTGCCGGTCTCAGTGACGATCTCCTCCTGCACCAGCGAAATGCCGCCGTCAAAGGCCTCTCGAACAATGCGCCCCAGCAGGCTGTCGCGCTCGAAGATGTCGTGGACCTCAGCGCCCAGAATGGCATCGCGATCCTTCACCAGGAAGCGCTCGATCGATGAACTGACCAGAACTGCGCGGGCATCGCGCGTGAACAGCATGATGCCGTCCTGCAGGTTACTGAGGATCTGGTCGAGGTTCTCCTTGAGGGCGGAGAAGACCTCCTCGACATTGCGCATGCGGCGTCCCAGGCGTTCGATCTTGTTGGAGACGAGCACGACTTGATCGGTCTCTGGCGCGGGCGCCTCCAACTCCCCGGCCACCTCTGCGCGGGTCAAAGCGTCCAGGCGTTCGCCAATCTCCACCAACGGGTGCAGTGCGAGATTGGAAACCAATGCCGCCACCAGTAACGATGTCAGCATCGCGAGTCCTGTAAAGGTAAGGGCGGCCAGCATCCAGGGCTCGAAAACGTTCCTCAGGAAGGTGGTTCTGACACCAATGCGAACCGTGAGAAATGGCTGTCCTTCGCGGGTCAGTGGCAACACCACGTCATAGACTCGTGGCGGTCCGAAGACCATGAACAACAGCCGGATGACGCTACCTTCCCGCAAATCGATATATTGCGGACGCGGCGGCAGTACCCGGTCAGTCGCCCCGGTATCCGAGCTGATTAACGCGCGTGAATCTGTGTCAGCAATCGCAATGTCAAAAATTGTGGGGGAGTAGCGAATCACCGAACTCAGCAGGGAAGCCAGGCCCTCATCGCGCCGCAGTGTGTTCGCGACGGCTACACGCAGGGCAGCGTGGTCGCTGGGATTGGCGGGAGGATTCGTCATCCCCGTCTCAATCGCATGCCGGGTAGCGAAGAGAACCTGGTGAGCCACAAGATCGGTGTTCTGGTAGGACTGTGCAATCTGCTGCCGCAGTAGCTCAGTGAGATACAGCATCGACAGAACAGTAGCCACCAGGAAGACGAGGCCGGTGATCGCAAGTACGAGCTTTGTCTTGAGGCGCATGGTGGATCCCGGCTACCCTTCGGCCACTTCGCTGCCCGCAGAAGAGCTGCCGTATTCCTTCAATTTGTTATGCAGGGTTTTCAGGCTGATGTCCAGTATCTCCGCAGCCTTGGTCTTGTTATTGTGCGTCGATTCCAGCGTTTTCAGAATCAGGCGCCTCTCAGCCTCATCCACTGTTGTCCCAACCTCAAGCGAGACGGTGTTCAGCGGACCGTTGTCCCTGCTGGGCATGCGGATTCCCTTACCGAAGCTGGGGGGAAGGTGGTGGGGCGTCAGATAGCCCTCGTTGCACAAAATCACGGCTCGTTCCAGGGTATTCCGCAACTCACGAACGTTGCCGGGCCAGTCGTACAGCATCAAGCGCGCCAGCATCTCGCCGTCGACCCCGCTGACGCTGCGCTCATGTTTGGCGTTCATCTCGGCCAGCATCGACTCCACGAGCGCGGGGATGTCTTCCTTGTGCTCACGTAGCGGCGGCATATGGATATTGAAAACGTTGAGCCGGAAGTACAAGTCGCCGCGCAACTGGCCGCCGGCAACGGCCTCTTCGGGATTCTTATTGGTGGCGGCGAGCACTCGCACATCCATTGGGATCTCCAGCTTGCTTCCAAGGCGGCGCAGCTTGCGGTCTTCCAATACGCGCAGCAGCTTGGCCTGGGTGCCTACCGGCATCTCGCCAATTTCGTCGAGCAGCAGGGTGCCTTCTTCGGCCAGCTCAAAGCAGCCGGCACGGCGCTCCATCGCTCCCGTGAATGCGCCCTTCTCATGGCCGAAGATCTCGCTCTCAATCAGGGTTTCGGGAATCGCAGCGCAGTTCACCGCGACAAAGGGCTTCAGCTTTCGAGGACTCAATTCGTGCAGCGTTCGCGCTACCAGCTCTTTTCCGGTTCCGCTCTCGCCGGTAATCAGCACCGACACGTTGCTCGGGGCTACGCGCTCAATCAGCGCATAAGCCTCCTGCATCCTGCGCGAGGATCCCACCAGCGGCCCCAGGATGCCGGTGTCCCGCAGCTTGCGACGGGTAACTTCAAGTTCGCGCTCAGTCTCGCGCTGACGGCTGGCATTGGCGAGGATGGTCCGCAGCCGGGTAGGGTCAACCGGCTTCTGGATGAAGTCGTAGGCCCCCATCTTCATCGCCTCAACGGCGCGCTCAATGCTGCCTTGAGCGGTGAGGACGATAACGACGAAGTTTTGGCGAAGTTCGTTCAGCCGCTCCAGCAGCTGGATGCCGTCCATGCGGGGCATTTTGAGGTCGGTGACCACAATGCCCGGCGACCACGCGCCGACCTTGTCCAGGGCCTCCACTCCGTCGCCCGCAGTCTCAGTCCGGTAACCCCAGCCCGATACTAATTCGGCAAGCCCCATCAAGGCATGCATCTCGTCTTCTACGATCAGTACCTTTTCTTGAGTGGCCATCGTGTCCGTTTGCGTAGTAGTTACCCCTTTTGTATCACGTTGACACCGTAAAGTATTGTCCCCGTTGGTCACCTGCCAGGGGCGCTCAAACTGGGTATCTCCGTGTATTCTTGTCCTAATGCTCCCTTACGAGATTGACGCACCAACTCTGGCAACGCTCCTGAATGAGAGAACTGCTGCTTTGACAGACGGAAATGCTCCGGCGAAGTTCGTCCTGTTGGACGTTCGGGAACCGTGGGAGTTTGCCACCGCTCACATTGAGGGCAGTCAACTTATGCCTATGGGCGAGGTCCCCAATCGAGCTTTCCAGGAACTCGATCCCGACGCGCACATCGTGACCCTGTGCCACGCGGGCGTGCGCTCGATGAATGTGGCTGTGTGGCTGAGAAATCAGGGGTTTGAGCAGACACAGTCTCTGCAGGGCGGCATCGACGCCTGGTCTGTCAAAGTGGACCCCAAAGTTCCGCGGTATTAGCCCATCTGGCGGTGAGCAACACTCTTCACATCAATATTTTCTGCCGACAAACTGCAACTTGAATCTTGCATAACGCCCCTCGTTGGCGCATTCTTCTGCTGTTAGCCGCGCCGGGCCCTCTTACCAAAGGAAAAACCGATGAAGCTAAAGCACTTACTAATCCCCACGCTTCTTGCATTTACCGCCGCAGCAGCATTCGCCCAAAGCCCCTTCGACGGCACCTGGATCATGAACCAGAACAAAAGCCATCTGGCTGGCGATACCATGACCTTCGATGCGGCTGGCGATGGCATGCTCAAATACACCGATTCTGCAGTCAGCTACACGTTCAAGACCGATGGCAGCGAATTCAAGACGCCCACCGGGTCCGACCGTACCTTCAAAATGGTTGATGCCACTACCTACGAGGCAGCCAGCAAGCGCGACGGCACCCCGCTAGGGAGCAGCACGTGGAAGCTGAGCGACCACGATAAGCGCCTGACCATTGACTTCAAGGGCATCAAGGCGAACGGCGAAACCTACGAGGACACCAGCGTCTATGAACGAACTTCAGGTAAATCGGGACTCGTGGGCTCATGGAAGAGCAAGGACGTGAAGCTGGGGTCGCCAAGCAGCCTCGTTTTTGCCTCCTCAGGCGCTGACGATGTAACCCTCTCGATTCCCGCCGAAAAGGCCACTTGCAACGCAAAATGGGACGGCAAAGACTATCCCGTAACTGGCGGAACTACCCCGGCCGGAGTAACGCTCGCCATCTCCAAGATGGGTACGAGAGGTTTCAAACTCGTCCAGAAACTGAACAATAGGACGACCTCAATTGAGGAGTACAAGCTCTCGTCAAACGGAAAAGTTCTCGATACCAAGGGAACCGATGGAGAGGGCAAGGAACCCTACACCATCGTCTGGGACAAGCAGTCATAAGCAGGTAAGCATATCCCATGAAAAAAGCCCCCGCCATGGCAGGGGCTTTTTCATTTGTATCGGCAATTTGGTTCGCGCTATTCCACCACCGCGCGGCCGCCCCCCTGGCTCTTGCTGCGGTACATCAATCCGTCGGCGCGTTCGACCAGGGCCTCCACCGTGTCGTCCAGTCGGGCCAGCGATCCTCCTATCGAAACCGACATCGGTATTCGTCCACCGGCGGGGAGCTCGATCGAAGACTGCGCAACCAGCAAACAACATCTCTCGGCGAGAATCTGGAGTCCGTCCGGGCTGACATTACGCACGATGGAAACAAATTCATCGCCGCCCCAGCGTCCAACCACGTCGGTTGCGCGCATTACGGCAGCCAGGGTCTTTGCAACTTCCTGCAGCGCACGGTCGCCGGCAGGATGCCCGAAGTGGTCATTGATTGACTTGAGCCGATCGACGTCGATCCACAACAAACCGTAGGGCTCTTTCTTTATCGCGCGACCGCCCAGGCCAGCTTGCAGGGTTCTCTCCAGGTAACGGCGATTTGGCAGTTGTGTCAATGGATCCAGGAAGGCCAGTTTTTCCAGATCTTCGGTTCTGCGATGAGCCGCGTACTGGGCGGTAACATCGCTGAAGATCTCCACCGCACCTAATATCACGCCATCCGCGTTGCGGATCGGCTGCACACGCACCGACACCGGCACACGCGTGCCTTGCTTGTGGCGCAGGAATACGATCGCATCATGAGCTTCGCCGTCGCTGACACAGGCGGTTAACGGGCAGGCATTCCGGCACAGCCTGGTTCCCTCGGCGTCCACGTGGCAAAGCGTGTCGTCCTGGCAGAATCGGCCCACCATCTCCTCGGCCTTGTATCCCGTCAGACGAGTGGCCCCCTCATTCCAGTAGAGGATGCGCCGATCCTTGTCCACGAAATACACACCGTCGGCCATGTGGTCCAGCAGCCCCTTGAAGAAGCCGGGGTCAGCAGTATTCACATCGAAGCTCGGTCTGGGAGCAGTCGAAACGCTCTCGAGTGTGGAATAAGCTTCAACAGCGGACGGATATAACATTCGCATTTCCCTACGATGACGATTTGTACGACTCGGCCCTCTTCACTAAGTAGACTCAACTCGCGACTCTCGAAACTGCAGGAACGCATGGTCCGTGAATTCAAAAAAAAGACCAGCTTCGAAAAGGATGCAACCGTAGCGGCTGTCAGGAACACCAGGTTATTAGTATTTGGACATGTCTATTAAGCATCACGCGATTACTTTTTGAGAGTTGTGATCTGAATCACGAACCTCGTGCCAGGGCATCTACCCAGTAACGGCGCTTCTTAGCACTTTATCGTGACATACAACAGATTCTGTAACAAGCAGCGCATCTTCTATTCCAACAATTCTGAATCGAAGCGCCTGTAGATTTCGTTTTGGTGGACCGGATCACGATCCTCATGCAGCGCCGCAATCAAGGCACTCAGGCGCGGTGTGAGGACGATCAGGTATCGGGCATCGTCTGAGGCGGTGTAAGTGTGGGCGACACCTGCCGGAACAAACACTGTATCTCCGGAGGCAACGGTTTCAGTTCTGTCGGCATAGCGAAAAGTAAGATTGCCTTCGAGGACATGCCAGGCCTCGTCGTCGGAATGGTGGACGTGAAGTGTGGCGGGGCCAGCGCCTTGCCACTCGTGGATGGCAAATGAGGCGCCGGAAGCGGAGAAGGGCTCCGATTTCATCGCAACATGCTACTACGAAGCGCTACCTCCGTCTGCCGCTTCGGAACAGATCCGCAGAACTCACGTTTGTTGCTGATCCCGGAATCGAGCCAATCAACCGTGCAGCGCTTATACTCACTAGTTCGGCTGCGAAACATACGCGGCTGATTTATTCCCCGCCGTGGCGGAAAGGAAGTTCGACCGATGACATCGAAAGCCGTTGAATACGCTCACTCCCAGCAAGATCGATTTCTGGAGGAGTTGTTTGCCCTGTTGCGTGTGCCCTCCATCTCAACCCTGCCGGAACATGCCGGGGATGTGCGCCACGTTGCGGAACTCCTGGTCGCTGAGCTGAAACGCATTGGCATGGAGAATGTGAGGCTGATTGATACAGAAGGGCATCCGCTGGTCTATGCAGACTGGCTTCATGCGGCGGGCAAGCCCACCTGCCTCTGCTATGGACACTACGATGTTCAGCCCGTGGAACCGCTTGATGAATGGAAGTCGCCTCCCTTCGAGCCCACAGTGCGCGATGGCAACGTTTACGCCCGCGGTGCGGTAGACGACAAGGGGCAGATGTACATGCACATCAAGGCGCTTGAGTCGCTCTTGAAAACAGAGGGCAAGCTGCCCCTGAACATCCGCGTGATCCTCGAAGGGGAAGAAGAAGTTGGCGGCGAAGCTATCGCCAAATTTGTGGAGGAGCATCCCGAAGAACTGAAGGCGGATTTCGCTCTTATCTCCGATACTGAATTGTTCGCGCCGGATCTGCCGACGCTTTGCGTTGGACTGCGCGGAATGATCTACACCGAGATAGAGGCTCGCGGAGCAAAGACCGATCTGCACTCAGGCATGTATGGCGGCGCCGCTCCGAATCCCTTCGTGGCCCTGGCGCAGGTGATCGCGCAGTTGAAGGATGCCGAGGGACGCATCCTGATTCCGGGCTTCTATGACAAGGTCGCCAAGCCGAGCGCGGAAGAACTAAAGGCGTGGGCCAGCCTGCCCTTCGATGAAGAGCAGTACCGCAAGCACGAGGTGGGTTCGAGTGTTCTGACCGGCGAGGCTGGCTATGGTGTTCTGGAGCGGACCTGGGCGCGGCCCACGCTTGACGTACACGGCATGCCCGGTGGCTTTATCGGAGCGGGTGCGAAGACGGTGATTCCGGCGAAGGCCGTCGCCAAGGTCTCCATGCGCCTTGTGCCCGACATGACTCCAAAAGAGAGCTTCGCACTCTACAAGAAGTTCGTGGAATCACTGCAACCCAAGGGCATCGAACTGGAAGTGCGCCTAATCCATTCGGGCGACCCGATTGTGATCGGCACGGACAATCCATATGTGAAGGCTGCTGAAAAGGCGCTGCACGAGGTCTGGCATAAGGACACGGTCTTCATCCGCTCCGGTGGCTCGATCCCGATCGTCGGCGACTTCGAACGCAACCTGGATATTCCCAGCGTGATGATGGGATTTGGATTGCCGGATGATAACCTGCACGCCCCTAATGAAAAATTCCACATCGCAAATTTCCATCGCGGAATTGATTCGCTCATCCTCTTCCTGGAGGAAGTAGGGAAGTGAGATGGCCGGAAGAGATTGAGGGCTTTGTGCTGGCCGGTGGCAGAAGCAGCCGCATGGGCCGGGACAAAGCCCTGATCGAATTTGCCGGCGAACCACTCATATTGAGTGCGCTGAAACAGCTCAAAACAGTAGCAAATACGGTCAGAATTGCAGCGAATCGCGACGATTTAGAGCGCTTTGCGCCCACAATTCCGGACCGCTGGAAAGACTCTGGTCCGCTGGCAGGAATCCACGCCGCTCTCGCTGCATCCGAGTCAGATTGGAACATCTTTCTGCCGGTAGATATGCCGTTACTGCCGACCGCGTACCTGCAGTGGATGCTGAACAGAGTGCGACAGACAGGCGCTCTTGCTACTTTGCCCACGATTGCGGGAATACCGCAGCCGCTGGTCGCCGTTTACCATAGGACACTGTTGCCGGGGCTGGAGCAGAGCCTGGAAGCGGGCGCGCGAAAAACAATTAACGTAATTTTCACAGTTGCCGCGAAGGTGGTCGGAGCTGCTCAGCCAATCGACATTTTCTCGATCGAGAGCGTTTCGGCGAGCGGTCAATTCTCAGGTATTGAAAGCGATTTCCCCGTATGCCAGTGGTTTCGCAACATGAATACGCCACGAGATCTGGATAATTGCGATCCGGCCCAGGAATGAGAATTCTTCCGGCGCATGGCAACATCCAATATCCTGCTAATAAGGAGATTGCCCTGAGCTCGTTCCCGGAAGAACAATATGCAGGCACTGATCCTGAAACCACGGATGTGCCGGAACTCCTGATAGAGACTCGACCTGAGCCGTCGAATCTTCCGCAGGATGCGGCATACATTGCTTTTAAGCACGTATCCAAATCCTTTGGTGATCTGAATGTGCTCGACGATGTCAGCTTCTTTGTGCGGCCGGGTGAAACGCTGTGCATCCTGGGACGAAGCGGAGTCGGTAAGTCTGTATCTCTACAGCAAATCATGGGTTTTCTGAAGCCCGACTCGGGCGAGATCTACGTTGCGGGTGAAGACATAACACATCTGGATGAGCGCCAGATGCAGGCTATCCGCAAAAAGGTCACGATGGTGTTTCAAAACGGAGCATTATTCGATTCTCTGACGGTCGGCGAGAATGTCGCTTTCCCGCTACGCGAGCGGCATGAGCTGGCGGAAGATCAGATTCAGCAAGTTGTTAACGGATTGCTGGACATGGTGGGCGTTTCAGGGATGGCGGATCTTCTTCCGTCAGATTTATCCACTGGAATGAAAAGATCTGTGGCGATTGCCCGTGCTTTGGCATCTCAACCAGAAGCGATCCTGTATGACGAGCCGACAACGATGGTTGACCCGTTAATGGGAAAGCTGCTCGGCAACCTGATTCAGAAGCTCAAGCACCAGTTGCGACTCACCAGCATTGTTGTTACACACGATATGCGTTTTGCGGAGAGCCTTGCAGATCGAGTGCTCTTTCTTCATCAGGCCAAAGCATGGTTCTTTGGGACGCTCAGTGAATTCAGGGTAAGTGAGGATCCTGTGCTCCGGCAATTTCTTGATCTGGATGCACTTGAGGTGCCAGAGGGGTAAATAGCTCATCAGTACAACTTTCGTGTCTTAACAAGAAATTTGCTTGCGGTCTATCCTGCATGGGTGGATTCTGAATATAGCCGTAAGTAACGCATTTCGTAACTGGCACTGGTGAGAATTACGGTACTGAACTGTTCATCCCTTAAGCAGGCGGTTATAATAGAGACAATACTCAGCCAGTCTCATAAGGTGAGGCTAGGCGATGGCGAGACGGTAACATGCAATCGCCGTCTTTGGTGCGGGCGTGGCAGGCGATGCCCTCCGCGTACTTCGGGAGTCGAAGCCGAAGGACGCCGAGATCCCTTCAAATTCGAGAGTTCCGCGTGCACTCAAATGACGGAACGCTCGAGCAAGTTTCCTGAATTATTTGTATTCCTCACCGCTGCGAAAAGGACGATAACGATCCACCACGCATCAATAACCAGGCTGTTCGGCGTAAGTGCGTCTTCGTTTTTGAATCTCGCGGTTAACCTCTCCAAGTGCGGAACATAGGTCAAGATTCGACGTATGGCTACCTCAGAATTTTTGCAACGGCTGGCACAAAAAGATCCCCGCGTAAACGGGTCGGATCACCACAGGAAGCCTGCTGTGGTGACGGCAAAGTCCACGCGCAGCACTGTTGTGATGTGGATACTCGCCGATGTGAGCACAGTATGCATAGCGCTGTTGATCGCCTTCAAGTTGACGTTTGGCGGCATAATGGCAGGGCTCCACGCGGTACATTCCTCGGCATCGAATCTGCCCGCATTCCGTCATCCGGGAGCGTTGATATTAAGTTTCCTCGGTCTGGTTTATAGCCGGGCTGGTAATGATCAGCCGCCGCTATCATCTGTACGAACCGATGCGCATCACCAGTGCTCTTCATGAACAGCGTATGACGCTGCAGGCAGCCTTCACTGCGGGCCTGTTGTTGACGGGCAGTCTATACCTCGTTCACGGAGAAGTTGTATCTCGCGTACTGGTTTTGCTGACGATCGTAATCTCGGCTACGCTGTTGTGCCTGCGCCGTCTCTGCTGGCGAGGGATCATTTACCGCCGCTTCGAACGCGGGATTGAGACGCGCAATATTCTGATCATCGGCACTGGCCGCATCGGCCAGGCCCTGAGACACCATATCGACAGCATTCGCCACCTCGGATACACGTTCAAGGGATACATCCACGTGCCCGGAGTGGACCTGGATATTCCGTCTATGAGCGGAGAGGTATTAGGCGGGGTCGATCACATCTTCAACCTTGCACGCGAGCACTTCGTCGACGAGATTTTTGTTGCGAGTCCGTGTGAGCGCGGCCTGGTGAAGCACATTGTGGAGCAGGCGCGGGAAGCGGGCATCGATATTCGTGTCGTGCCAGATCTTTACGATGGCCTGGCGTGGAACAGCGAGATTGAATACATCGGCCAGTTCCCGACCATTCCGTTACACCGCGGCGAAGCGCATGAGTTTGGCTACCTCCTGAAGAGGTCGTTGGACGTGATGATGGCGGGCGGCGCGATGCTGCTACTGCTGCCGCTGCTGATCGCGGTAGCAATTGCAATCAAGATGGATTCGGCTGGTCCAATTCTTTATAGTTCTGAGCGCATCGGCAAGAAGGGTAGAGTATTCGGCTGCCTGAAGTTTCGCACGATGGTGCGGGACGCAGAGCGCCGGCGTGCCGATATTCTGCACATGAACGAGCGCGACAGCGTGCTCTTCAAGATCAAGAACGATCCTCGCATCACCGCTGTTGGCCACATCCTCAGGAAGTACTCGCTCGATGAGCTCCCGCAGTTTTATAACGTGCTGCGCGGGGATATGAGCATCGTGGGCCCCCGTCCTCCGCTTGCCAGCGAAGTAAAGCAGTACGAGCTCAGCCATCTGCGGCGCCTGGATGTGACTCCCGGAATTACCGGTCTCTGGCAGGTTCAGGCTCGCCAGGATCCCTCGTTCGACAGCTATATTTCCCTGGACACGGCCTATATCGAGAACTGGAGCTTCTGGCTCGATATCAAGATCCTGGTCAGGACTGTGGCCGTCGTAGCCCGTGGAACCGGCACCTAAGATCGCACTTCCAGCGGCAAATCCTTCGTCCTGACGCCAGTGTTGTTTACACTGGATAAGTGAAGATCGCTCTCGCCCAAATTAACCCGACCGTTGGAGACTTCGAAGGCAATACCGCGAAGATTTTGGCGTTCACCAAGCGTGCAGTCGAAGGTGGAGCACGCCTGGTAATCTTTCCGGAGTTGTCTGTCTGCGGCTATCCCGCCGCGGATCTGCTTGAGAAGACCTCGTTTGTAGCCCGCGCGGACCAGGCCGTCTACGAGATAGCCGCCGCCACGGCAGGCGACCCCATCACGATCATCTGTGGCTATGTGACGCCTGCGCCTCAGGGAGCCGGGAAGAATGTTCTGAATTCCGCCGCCGTTGTGGAAGCCGGGCGTATCAAGTTCATTCAGTCGAAGACGCTGTTGCCCTTTTACGATGTCTTCGATGAGCAACGATACTTCGCTCCAGCCGAACATCGAAACCTGTTTGTCTTCGAAGGCGAGAATCTTGCGATCACGATTTGCGAGGATGCATGGAACGACAAGAACTTCTGGCAGGATAGCCTCTACAAGCGCGATCCGGTAGAAGAGTTAATGCACATGGGCGGCTCGCTGATCCTTAACATCTCCGCTTCACCATACTGGCAAGGTAAGCGCAGGGGACGCCAGGAGATGCTTACTGCTCTGGCTCTCCGCCATAAAGCGCCTGTGGTGATGGTGAACCAGGTGGGCGGAAACGACAGCCTGATCTTCGATGGCACGAGCCTGGCGATCGCAGCCAATGGCAACCTTCTCGCCAAGGGCAAATCCTTCGAGGAAGACCTGGTCTTTGTCGATACGGCCGCGCTGCATGCCGACACGCCGATTCCCGCACCTGATCCCATGGATGAGATTGCAGGCATCTACCAGGCGCTGGTGCTGGGGACGCGCGATTA
Organism: uncultured Acidobacteriaceae bacterium; assembly: GCA_963849505.1. Taxonomy (GTDB): domain Bacteria; phylum Acidobacteriota; class Terriglobia; order Terriglobales; family Acidobacteriaceae; genus JANXZS01. Next base: position 153,801 of record CAWKHY010000010.1, read on the forward strand.
TGTCCGCAAGTGCAGCTTCTCAAAGGCGCTCGTGGGTTTGAGCGGAGGCATTGATTCCGCCCTTGTAGCCACCATCGCGGTGGATGCCCTGGGCGCGGAAAATGTTCTTGGCATTGGCATGCCCAGCCCCTACTCTTCATCGGGCTCGGTGGACGATAGTCGCGTATTGGCAGAAAAGCTCGGCATTCGCTTTGAGGTGATTGGCATCAGCGATCTGTTTGCTGAATACAACCGGGCGCTTGAGCCCATGTTCAGTGGCTATGGGCCGGATCTTGCCGAAGAGAATATTCAGTCGCGCATTCGCGGCACCCTGCTCATGGCGCTGTCGAACAAGTTCAACTCGCTGGTTCTTACCACTGGCAATAAATCGGAGATGTCGGTGGGGTACTGCACTCTCTACGGAGACATGGTGGGCGCCCTCGCGGTGATTGGCGACGTGATGAAGACACGCGTCTACGAGCTATGCAAATACGTCAATCGTTTAGAGGAGAGGATTCCGCAGGCAATCATTGACAAGCAGCCCTCAGCCGAACTGCGGCCCGGCCAGAAGGATACTGATTCGCTGCCACCATACGACCTGCTCGATCCGATTCTCGAGGGTTATGTGGAACGCTACGAGACGCCCGAGGAGATTGCCGCAGCAACACATTTGGAACTCGACATGGTGCGGTGGATTGTTAAGCTGGTAGAGCGCAGCGAATACAAGCGCCAGCAGGCTGCACCGGTATTGAAGGTTACGCAGAAGTCGTTTGGCATGGGACGACGTTTCCCCATCGCCGTGAAGGTTCAGGTATAGAGCCTGATGTGAAGAGACTCTAAGCAGGAAGGCCCGGATGTTGCCGGGCTCTAAAACTACCAGGAAGAAAGGAATTCAATGCAACTCCGTTTATCCCTCTGTACCGCGGTATTCGCGCTCGCCGTTCTGACGCCCGTCGCCGCTCCGATCGCGCTGGCGCAGGCCGCTGGAAGCGCTGCACCGCAAGCCCCTGCCGGCCAGGCGGGAGCAGCAAAAAAGAATTCGAATTCGCCGATCTCGACTCTCGAGATCACCCCAACCGCCGATCCGGCCAATCCGTTTCCCAAGCCGGACCCGAAGAACTTCACGGCGGATAGCCCAACGGCCGACACGATCAATGAGTTCCTCAAGCTGTCGTGGGGATATGATCCCAATCGCACCTGGCAGATCCAGGCGATCATGAAGACCGCCGCGGCCAATGTGACCAAGGTGGTTGTGCTGGTGGCGCAGAAGAACGCCCAGGCCGGTGGAAAGCCGCAGATCGCGAGCCTGCAGTTCTTCGTGCTTCCCGACGGCAAACACATCATCGCCGACGACGTGCTTCCATTCGGCACGAAGCCTTTCGCAGAAAATCGCGCCACGCTGCAGCAGAGAGCGGATGGCCCGGCTCTAGGCTCGGCCTCCAAGGACCTGCTCCTGGTCGAGTTTGCTGACTTTCAATGCCCTCATTGCAAAGAAGCGCAGGCCACCATGGAGAAGTTGCGTCAGCAGTTTCCCAATGCACGCTTCGTCTATGAGAACTATCCTCTTGTGCAGATTCACCCCAACGCCTTCAAGGCTTCTGCGTACAGCGTCTGCGTCGCCAAGCTTGGTGGCAATGAGGCATTCTTCAAATACGCAACGGCCGTCTATGATGCGCAGGATAGCTTGACTCCTGAAGGTGCCGACAAGGCGCTGCAGGATGCAGCTACCAAGGTTGGCGTCGATGCAGCCAAGGTCACAGCATGCTCCACCACGGCGGAAGCCAAGAGTGCTGTGGATGCTTCAGTGAAACTGGCGCAGGATCTCAACATCAACCAGACACCCACGCTCGCGGTGAATGGCCGCTTGCTGCCGTTGGCATCGCTGCCCGTCGAGACGCTGATCCAGTTGATCAACTTCCAGGCGGCGGCAGATGGCGTTCAGGCTGCGGCAAAGTAAGCTCCAGCCAGCGTTATCAGTAACGGAGAAGAGCGTCCACCTGGACGCTCTTCTCGTTTGCTTCGTGCCTAGTTGCGGGATTTGTCCGGCTCAATGGCGGGGAATCATCACCATAGGATCTTCCTGGTGGTTGGCCCTTGAACGCACAATGTGCGGCGTGATCATGATCATCAGGTTGGATACGTCCACCTGGTTCGACACATCGGTGGTCGATCGGAATCCCGGGACCTCGCTGAAGCCGGGAATGCCGTTGACGGCACGAGACTCCTGCCTGTTCAGATTGCTAAGCAGCACTGCCGTGTCGCCGTCGCGGACGGTGATGGTTCCTGTGTACTGCCGGTTGTTGAGCACGGGGTTTCCGTTCACTGTCGCGCCGCTTAGCGCATCCACTTTCATATCCAGCAGTAGGGTGACTTCACGCGAGCGCTGGATACGGGGTGTCGCCTTCAGCGTAAGCCCGAGATCCTCATACTGAAACTGCGGCGTATTTTGCGATACGCCGGCGGCGGGCAGATTAATGCCAAGGTTCTGCAATGTGCTTGAAAGTCCAGGCGTGTTCAGTCCCGGTATTGCGCCCGCGATGCTCGATGAAGAATAGAGCGCTGTCACGATGGGATAGCGTGTGCCGCTGCGGAATGTCGCGGCTTCCTGATCTCCGACGCGCACCTGGAGCTCATCGAGCATCCGCGAGTCTGAAGAATTCAGGTTCAGGTTAACGGTTGTGGTGCCGAGCGATACGCCGGTCAGCGTCAGTCCGCCGCCAAATACAGCGAAGGGCTGCGTAAGCACGCCTCCGCTAATGGCGCCCGTCGCAATTAGAATCGCCGCAATCGCGGCGTAGTCTCCGGCCTTCGCAAGCCCGCTGGCGATAATCTGCTGCACCAGGGTGGCGTTTTGCGCCAGGATGTTCTGTACTTCAGCGGGAACGTTGAATGCCGTTACCTGCTGCGGGAGCTGAATACCGATATTCTGGGCGCGGGTACGGCCGATCTCGAAGATACGCATCTCGAGCAGCACTTGCCCCTTGCCTTCCACCAGGCCCGTCAAGGTGGCGTTCACCGCCCGCAGGGTACCCTCGGGGGCGCGCATGGTCAGGGTGCCGGCCTGTGGCTGCACTACGGCCTGCTGGGCCTCAAAGATGTTCTTCACCACGTTGCCAATATCGCTGAGCTCGGTGGCAGTCATGCCGGGCAAATAGACCGTCTCTTCGTACTGTCGCTCGTACTTCTGGCGATTCTCCCGGGTATCGGCCGCGATCAGTACGCGGGTTGGGTCCAGAGGCACGAAGAACGTGCGCGTAAGCAGACTGGCCAGCTCCGTAGCCTTTTTAAAGCTCACCCCATCGGCGTCGAGGCGAATGGACTGCGGCCGAATCGAGTCATCCATCAGGGCAGTTATGCCATAGGCGGAGTAGACCTGGCGAAGCACCTCAGTGGAATTGGCGCGCACATGGAAGTCATGCCTGGCCGCCTGGGGCGCCAGTTGGATGGATGCGTAGTCTGACGGCAGGTAAGGTGACGAGGCGTTCTGGGCAGCGGTTGAATCGACAAGTTCGCCGATGTGCTGCTTCACGATCATGTTCTGGGGATCAATCTTCAGTGCCTCTTCGAGCTTGCTGAGGGCGAGTTCGTCGTTGCCCATCAGCCGCGCCTTGGCCGCCTCCTGCACCAGTTGCGTCAGCAGGTGTTCGTGGGCTATCTCAGCCGCGAACTTGTAGTCGTGGTTGGCGGGATCCAGTTGGGCGGCCTGGTCAAAGTCCTCAGCAGCCTGCCGCGGATTGCCGGCCTCCATAGCTTTTGCGCCATCGGCATAGAGTTTCGCAGCCTTATTCCTTTCGCGATTCGAAGGATTCTTGCCGGGAACTGTAGCTGAAGGCTGAGCGGAGGTAGCCGCTGGCGGAGGTGCTGCCGGCGTGCTCGATGCCGGATCCTGCTGGGCTGCCAACGGCGATACCACCAGCGCGGCCTGCACCAGGATCGAGAGGAAGAGCCGAGAGCGCGAACGTCGCTTGCTGCCCGCCAAATGTACCGGACGCATCATGCCTATGGGATCGCCTGCGTTGCGGTTACGCGCAACAGGTCTTCCAGAGAAGACGCGCAGACCTCCGGCGCATGCTCCAGCAGTTCATCGAAGGAGTAATGCCCGGTGGCCACGGCGATGGTAGGCAGGGAATTGGCCTTCGCGGCGGAGATGTCCCAGGGAGTGTCACCCACAACACAAACTGTGCCCTTCGGACCCACAACGGTACGCGCCTGCTCAGCGGCGTGACGAATCATGTCAGCGCGAACCGGAAAGATGTCGCTGAAACCGCCAAACTGAAACCATTGCTTTAAACCTGCCGCGGCAACCTTAAGCCATCCAATGACTTCCAGATTGCCGGTCGCAAGGCCAAGCAATGCGCCGGAGTCCTTCAGGTGGCGCAGCGTGGCTTCCACCCCGGGCATCAGGTAAGGCTGAAGCAGCTCTCGCTGTTCGCTGACAGTCTCGCGCATCAGGGCGAGAATTGTCTCAAGCTGGGGTTTCCACTCGGATTCATCAATGCTGGACGCGAGGAAGGCATCGCGAAGGATTCCCGTGTCGGTGCTGCCATGCACCAGCACACCTTCCAGATTGAGTTCGTGGCCCAGGACTGCCCTCACACTATGCGCGAAGGAGTCGTAATGCACGCGGTCGCGACTGCGCAGCAGGGTACCGTCAATATCGAAGAGATATGCCGCCTGCCGGTCCCAGACGAATCCGTCCTGCACGGTCACGCGTCCCGGCTCGGGGGTGATGGCAGGCTCCAGGCTCTGCTCCGGCTTCTTCTGCTCGTCCGGGGCTGTCTGGGTCATCTCGATGTCGCTCTCCCTCGCGGCTCGGTCCTGGGTTCAGGATTGGCGCGCACGCCTGTTCTCAGATACTTGACGCTCGCTGAGCGGCGGACGCTTGAGCCCAGCGCGAATTTGCAGCGGATTTATGTTCAGCTCCGCAATCGTGCGGCTGAGCGTGTTTCGGTGCATTCCCAATTCCTTGGCCGCCTTGCACTGGTTTCCCCTGTGACTTGCGAGCACTTCGAGCACGTAACGCTTCTTGAACTCCCTCACCGCCTCAGAATAGGTAATTCCGCCTGAGTGCATTTGTGCCACAAGGCTTTCCAGTTCGCGTTTCACCGAAACCTCTTTCCCCCCTGTAGGTCTACCGGGGATGTTTTCAATTCGCGCTATACATCCACTCAGAAACGATGCTTCCTCAAAAAGTGCTGTTGCAAATCGATCATGCCGGGGGGCGTAGCCATAAGGGCTGCGCCTCTTGAATCGTCTTCACTCCCGCCCTGATGCGTTCTTCAAGGTCAGCCGGCGTTACCACCGCCGTCTGATGTGCTGCATTCAAAAAATAGTGCGCCAACCTTGACTGATCCAACCAACTTACATGAGGAAGGAAGGCTGCTACTGCCATCACCCCCAGCGTTACCAGTACCACGCCGCGTATCAACCCAAATGCCGCGCCAAGTATTCGATCGGCCCAGCCCAATCCAATCGTGTGAAACAAAGCCTTCAAAAGTCTTCCGGCGATTCCGCAGATCACCATCACCAGTAGCGCCACCAGCAAAAAGCATACAGCCTCTGCCGCGGATTCAGAATGAACAAACCGACTCACCGCCGGCATGAGTTGCTGATAGTGCCAGCTGGCCAGCAGCAAGCCCAGCACCAGGCCTCCCAGCGAAAACAGCGATACGAAAAAGCCTTGCCGAAACGCGCTCAATACAGAAATTGCAAGAATTACGGCTATTACCCAATCCGCTATTGCCATGACTTTCTGCTACAGCTCCAACGTTTTTCCAGTGAGCAGTCGGTATGCTTCAAAGTACTTTTCCTGCGTCCGCCGAATTACATCTTCCGGCAATCCGGGAGCGGGAGCCTTCTTGTTCCAGTGAATGCTCTCCAGGTAATCGCGAACGAACTGCTTGTCGAACGAGGGCTGCGCTCCCCCGGGCTGGTAGCCCTCACGAGGCCAGAATCGGGAAGAATCCGGAGTAAGCACCTCGTCGGCCAGCACAATGCCGCGCGCCGTCTGCCCGAACTCAAACTTGGTGTCGGCGAGAATCAATCCGCATTTTTCGGCATGCGCTGAAGCTCTCGCATAGATAGCCAGGGTAAGTTCGCGCAGCTTTTCGGCAACCGGTCCCCCAACACGCTCCACCACGCTGTCGAAGGAGATATTTTCATCATGCTCGCCGCCAAGACTTTTGCTGGAGGGCGTGAAGATCGGTTCCGGCAACCGTTCCGATTCACGCAGCCCAGCCGGAAGGGGAATGCCACAGACGCTGCCAGTTTTTTGATAGTCCTTCCACCCCGAACCTGAAAGATAACCCCGCACCACACATTCAACCGGGAACATCTGCGCACGTGAGACGAGCATTGACCTGCCGCGCAGCTCGTCTGCATAGGGCTGCAGTTCGGCTGGGTACTCGTCGAGATTTGCGGTGACCAGGTGGTTCGGAACGACGCTGCTCAGGCAAGTCAAACCAGAAGAGCGAAATCTGCGTGAGGACCTTTCCCTTGCCGGGAATGCCTGATCCGAGAACATGATCAAACGCGGAGATGCGGTCAGTCGCAACAAACAGCAGATACTCGCCAATGGAGTACAGATCCCGAACCTTGCCGCGGGCAAACAAGGGCAAAGAGGTGAACTCAGTTTGGAGTAGTGTGGGCAACGGGTGAGGCCTTCCGTGAGATGCGACTGTTTCCCGATTGTCTGTTTACCGGAACGCTTTGTCAACGCGCAGAATTCTGCAACTATTGGGTAGAATCCTCTGTTCAACATGCGTCCCTTGACTTTGTCAAGACGAATCGATTGTGCGGCCGGAGAAGGGATTCATTTTGGAACCCTGCCTCTCGCAACAACGGTGTTCATTTCTCACGTAGGCCTGTGACAGCTGTCACTGTACGGTTTTTTGATCCGGGAGACACTGAGTTCGTCAAGTTGCATACGAGGCCGAACGAGAGCATCGCGCGCACACGACAGAGGATAGTTTTGGAAAGGGGAAGCCAAAACTGTCTTCGTTGATCCACAGGGATTTGCAGTAGTCAGAAGCTACCGACCTCCGGCGTCGACTACTGCCAACCTGTTCGTTTCTTGTATCACGCTACAGCCCCCGGAAGAGAATACTTTCCGGGGGTTACTTTTGCGCGCAATCCCGCTCTATCACAGAAACTTTCGAACAGCTGCTTAACGACATAGAGCCCGCGATTGCTCGCAGGCTCCAGGACTTGTTTCCAGGATTCGACTAAGCGGTGGCGCGGCGTGGCTCTTCTGCGCGCTGGGGCTGCCCGCCCAGGCGGACGCTTACCACCTTGGAGACACCGGGCTCCTGCATGGTGACGCCGTAGATCATGTCGGCGTAGCTCATCATGCGCTTCGAGTGGGTAACCATTACGAATTGGGTATCCCGGCTCATGCTGCGCAGCATCTCTGCCAGTCTGCCCACATTGGACTCGTCGAGCGGCGCATCCACTTCGTCCAGCACGCAGAACGGGCTGGGCTGGTACTGGAAGATGCCGACCAGAAGCGCGAGCGCTGTGAGAGCCTTTTCTCCGCCGGAAAGCAGCAGGACGTTCTGCAGCTTCTTTCCCGGGGGCGATGCCACGATGTCAATGCCGCTCTCGGCGGAGTTCTCCTCGTCCGTGAGGCGCATAAAGCCCTGTCCGCCGCCAAAGAGCCGGGCGAAGGTCACGGAGAAGTTCTCGTTGATGCGCGCAAACGCCTCGTCGAACTTCGTGCGCGAGATCTGATCGATCTCCTTGATCGTCGACTGCGTGTTCTCGATCGAATCGAGCAGGTCCTTGCGCTGCGTCTCGAGAAACTCGTGACGTCCGGCAATCTCGGTGTACTCCTCGAGCGCCATCATGTTCACCGGACCCATCGCTTCCAGGCGCTGCTTCAATCCACGGCAGGCTTCCTCTTCGGCTGCGAGGGTTTCGTCTTCGAGTCGCGAGATGTCTTCCTGGGCGCGAAGCTCGGCTGCTTCCACGCCGAGATCGTCAACGCATGCGGCCTCCACGTGCACCAGGTCTGCAGAGAGCTTGGCGGCACTTGCTGAGCAGGTGCTGCGGGTTTCGCGCAGGGCATCCGTCTCCGCGCGCAACGACTTCAGCTGCAACTCGGTCTCGGCCAGTGCGGCGCGCAGGGCACGCGCTTCTTCGCTCCACTGGGCTGCCTGTTGCCGGGCTTCTTCGCCCGCCGCGACCAACGATGTTTGCTGCTCTTCCAGCCTGGTGTTTTCTATGCCGCGCTGCGTCTTCTCTGCAGCCGCAGACGCCAGTTGCTGCTGCAGATGCGCCACGCGGCGCTCCAGATCGGCGTACATGCGATCGATGCGCTCGAAGGCAGCCTGCGCGCCGCTGCGGCGCTCTTCCAAGCCCGGCGAGCTGTGCCGATACCTGCGCAGCTTCCTGCATGGCATCTTCGCGTGCATCCCGCAGCTCGAGCATGCCACGCTGCAACTCCGCCAGCTTAGCCTCCGCTGCTTCGTGCTCTGACTCAAGCTTGTTGGCTTCGTCGGTCTTCTGCTCGATAACAGTCTGCTTGGCGCGGCGAGCATCCTTGTTACGCTCGGCCTGCAGGAGCCAGTCCTGCAGACGGCGCTCCAGCCGCTGAACCTCGGCATCCATCTGCCGCAGTGCAGCGCTCTGGTTGGCGCTCTCGCGCTCCGCGTTGCGGCGCTCTTCGCTCTTCGCCTCAAGAATCCGCGCAGAGCTCGGCCAGGGCATGCACCAGAGTGGCGGCTGTCGTTTCGCAGGTAGCGAGAGCGGCGGCGACGTTCTCCAGCTTCATCTGCGTCTCGCGCAACTCGCGCTTCAGAGCCAGAGGGCCTTCTGCCCTCGGCTTGCCGCCGGTCACTGTGACGTTGTGGAAGCACTCGCCCGATGGTGCCAGGAAGAATGCGTCGGGATTCTCAAGGGCCAGAGTGCGAGCCGTGCCTGCATCGGGCGTAACGTAGCCTTCGCGCAGCTTGGGCAGAATTACTTCGAGCGAACTGCCAAAGCCATCCAGCACGCGAACGCAGTCGCGAAGCCGAACGACGCCATGCTGCTGGCGGTAGCCAGCCTCTCGCCCATCGGTAGCGAACGAAAACTTCGCCTGCGAATCATCCGGATGAACAAGGAACGTGGCGCGCCCATCCACATCGGACTTCAGCAGGCGCATGCCTTCGTCGGCAGATTCCCAGCTCTTCACGACGATGTAGTTCAGCTCATCGCGCAGGAACTCGTCCACGACGCTCTCGTACTGCTCATTCACTTCTAGAAAATCGGCCAGCATTCCCACCGGGGCGAGACCGCCACCTAGGGAATTGGAGTGGAAGAGCTTGCGCACAGTGTCGGTGGAGTAGCTGTGTTCGCGAATCAGCGCATCGAGCGAATTCCTGCGGCCGCTGAGGGTGGCAAGCTCGGCGCGCAATCCGATCGCCTTGGCGGCGAACTTCCGACTCTTGCTCGCGCTTGCTCGATATCTCTGCACGCAGCGACTCAATCTCGCCTTCAAGACGCTTCAGAGCCTCCGTCACAGACTCAAATGTCAGCGAAGCCTGGCCGCGCTCCGCTCCAAGAGACTCGGCCTCGCGCTTGGCGGCATTGCGCTCGTTTTCCAGGCGCTCGGCCTCGCGCTCAAGCGAAGCCAGCGATTCCTCTGCCTGCGCCGTCTGGTTGCGAGCCTGTCCGGCCAGCGTCAGCAGTTGCATCGTGGAGCGGCGACTGAGCTTCAAGGCTGATATCCGCCTCGCTCACCTGGCGGGATGCCGCCTGCGCCTTCTGATTGCATGCCTGCGCCTGCTCGCGGAAGCTTGCAGCCTCCGCGGCTGCAGTCTCCAAGAAAGCTGCGCTGCGAGTCGCGCTCAGCGGTCAGCCCCTGCAGGTGCTGCTTTGCCTGCTCAAGCTCGGCAACTCCGGCCGCACTGCGTGCCTCCAGCTCGGCGATGCGCTCTTCGTTGGAACGGCGGCGTTGAATGGCGCGCTCCAGTTCAATGGCGGATTGGCTCGCGCGATTGGTCGCCTCCTTGGCGCTGGCTTCCAGCTCATAGCCGCGCGTGGTGCCGGCTGCCTGTTCGGCTTCCAGGTTTCGACGTGGTGGCTGTGCTCGTCGATCTGCGTTCCAAGCGCCGCGATCTCCGTGGCAAGCCTTGCCTGCTCCGCATCCATCTGCGCGATGCGGCTGGCCAGAACGACGCGCAGCCGTGCGCGCATCTCTTCGCGGAGGCCCCGATAGCGCTCGGCCTTGGCAGCCTGCCGCTTCAGCGAACCCATCTGCCGCGTTACTTCTTCAAAGATGTCGTTGACGCGCGCGAGGTTCTGCTTGGCCTGCTCCAGTCGCAGCTCGGCGAGCCGCTTCTTCGTCTTGAAGCGGGTGATGCCCGCAGCCTCTTCGATGATGGAGCGACGGTCGTAGGGCTTCGAGCTGAGCAGCTGCCCAATGCGCTCCTGTCCGATGATTGCGTAGGATTCCGGACCAAGGCCGGTGCCCATGAAGATGTCCTGAATATCGCGCAGGCGGCAGAGCTTGCCGTTCAGCAGGTATTCGCTCTCGCCGGTGCGGAAGAGCCGGCGCGTGACGACCATCTCGCCCTGCTGCGGAGTCTTCTGGAACTTGCGGCGGCGAATCTTCAGCACCACTGGCTTTGCTCAGCGTGCTGCGCATCTGGCTTCGATCAGCAGGGGAGCGGTCGACAGCGTGAACCTCGCCCTCGATCACCTGTCCCGGCTGCGATCTCGGCGATAATCTCTTCGACTTCAGTCGCTCTCTCCTGCCGCGCACTTGTCCTCGTCCCAATCGTGATCCAGTTCGTTTTCGATCACGACTTCGGGCTCATCGGTAAGCGGGCCACCTCGTAGGCTTCGGGATCGATGAGCGTAAGCGACACTTCCGCCATGCCCAGCGCCTTGCGGTCGCGCGAGCCGGCGAAGATGACGTCTTCCATCTTGCCGCCGCGCAAGGATTTGGCGCTCTGCTCGCCGAGCACCCAGCTCACGCCGTCCAGAATGTTGGACTTGCCGCAGCCGTTCGGACCCACCACGACGGCGATGCCCTGACCGGGCAGCGTCACTTCTGTGCGGTCGCAAAAGGACTTGAAGCCCAGGATCTGGATTTTCTTCAGCTTCAACATGGGATCACTCCTTTTGACGGTACTTTCAGCTTATAAGGAAGCCTGCGCCCAGCGCATTTAAGACGGCTTGCCCTAGAGAAAACTCTAGCGAGGAGAGGGGGCATGGTCAACACATACACCCCAACATCTTGTGGATAAGGCGTACGGAACTCAAAGAAATGGGTATTAGGTGCATTTCCAGGGCAGGTTTTGGCTCTGTATCCGCTCCCATGTTCCAAAACTGGCACACCTATATTTTTTTGACACTTAGGGTTGTTTTCAAGAATAATGCCGCTATGTCGTCGCACACCAACAACACCCTCACCATGGCCATGTGCATGTGTATGCAAATGGGACCGATGGTGCGCGTGGAGATACGCTGAATAGCTGAGCGACAAGCAGATTTCAGATTCCATACGGCCCGGGTCCCGAAGAGGATTCGGGCCGTTCTGTCTGCGGCAAAGTGGTCTAACCAATCCAGTCCAACGAACGAAGGAGCAGGGAAATGTCAGAGGAAACACCGAAGCAGCAGCTCGCCACTCTCGCCGTCCACGCCGGGCAGGCAGTCGATCCCGCCACCGGCTCCCGCGCCGTGCCCATCTACCAGACGACGTCATATGTCTTCAACGACTCCGATCACGCCGCCCGCCTCTTCGCCCTGCAGGAATTCGGCAACATCTACACCCGCATCATGAACCCCACCACCGACGTCTTTGAGAAGCGCATCGCTGCGCTCGAAGGCGGAGTGGCCGGACTGGCCACCGCTTCGGGCATGGCCGCCGAGACGCTTACCATTACCACGCTGGCCGCCGCCGGCGACGAGATCGTCTCCACCACGTCGCTCTACGGTGGCACCTACAATCTCTTCCACTACACGCTGCCGCGCCTCGGCATCACCGTGCGGTTCGTGGATGCGGACGACTTCGACGGCCTGCGCGCCGCCATCAACTCGCGCACGCGCGCCGTCTACACCGAGACCCTGGGCAATCCCAAGCTGGATGTAGCGGACATCGAGAAGCTGGCCAGCCATCGCGCATGAGCATGGCTTGCCGCTCGTGATCGACAACACTGCAGCCACGCCAGCGCTGGTGCGTCCCATTGAGTGGGGAGCCGACATCGTCATCAACTCCGCAACGAAATTCATCGGCGGTCACGGCACCAGCATCGGCGGCATCATCGTGGACGCGGGCAAATTTGACTGGAAGGCCTCGGGACGCTTCGCCGAGTTCACCGCGCCGGATCCCTCCTACCACGGTCTCTCCTACACCGAAGCCTTCGGTCCGCTGGCTTTCATTCTCAAGGCACGTGTCCAGGGCCTGCGCGATACGGGCGCTGCCATTGTCGCCGTTCAATGCCTTCCTGCTGCTGCAGGGGACCGAGACCCTGCACCTGCGCATGGAGCGCCACTCGCAGAATGCCCTCGCGGTCGCGAAGCATCTTGAAGGTCATGCCGGCGTGGAGTGGGTGAACTATCCCGGCCTCGCCTCCAGCAAGTACTACGAGCGCGCGAAGAAGTATTTCCCCAACGGACAGGGCGCGCTGCTCACCTTCGGCATCAAGGGCGGATATGAGGCAGGGAAGAAGCTGATCGACGCGCTCAAGCTCTTCTCGCATGTGGCGAATATCGGCGACAGCAAGTCGCTGGTCATCCATCCCTCATCCACCACGCATCAGCAGCTATCCGCGGAGGAGCAGGCCGCAACCGGCGTAACTCCGGAGATGGTGCGACTTTCTGTCGGCATTGAGGACATTCGCGATATCCTTGCTGATCTGGACCAGGCGATAGCAGCAGCGAACGGCGCATTCCGCTGACACGAAAGAAGAGCTGGCAGCACGATGAGCACTCCGGCAGACTGTACCGTGTTCACGATCCCCAAGCCGACCTTCGAGGGAGACTTTGTCATCGACAAAGTTCTCTCCCTCGAGAGCGGCGAGTTTCTTGCGTACCCCACCCTCCACTACGCCATCTACGGACACCTGAACGAAGCACGCGACAACGCGGTGCTGGCTTGTCATGCGCTCTCTGGTTCAGCACAGGTGGCAACTTGGTGGCCGCAGTTGTTCGCGCCGGGCGGCCTGCTCGATCTGGAACGCGACTGCGTCATCGGCATCAACATCTTCGGATCCTGTTACGGATCCACGGGGCCAAGCTCTATCGATCCCGATACCGGCGCGCCCTATGGCCCCACCTTTCCGCTCATCAACGTGCGCGACATCGTGCATGCTCAGGCCATGCTCATCGAGTCGCTCGGTATTCAGCAACTGAAGCTGGCCATCGGTGCTTCGATTGGCGGCATGCAGGTTCTGGAGTGGGCCATTCAGTATCCCGAGCGCATCGCGCGCGCCATCAGCATAGGCGCAGCGCCTCTGGGCGCGATGGGGCTTGGCCTGAACCATCTGCAGCGGCAGGCGATCCAACTGGATGCGGCGTGGAAGGGCGGCTACTATTCGCCCGACCAGCAGCCCACTGGCGGACTGGCGCTGGCGCGATCTCTCGGCATCATCAGCTATAAATCCGTCGAATTGTTTGAGCAGCGCTTTGCGCGCAAGCCAAATCGCAACGGAGAGAATCCGTGGATCTCAAAGGCTGCTGGACAGAACGGCCGCTTCGACATTGCGGGCTTTCTTGACTACCAGGGCGTGAAGTTCAACGACCGCTTCGATGCGAACTCGTACATTTGCATCACGCGCACCATGGACACCTTTGACCCGGTGCGTGCGCACGAGTCGCCTTACACGGCATATAGCCGCATCCAGGCGCATCTAACGCTGGTGGGCATTTCCACCGACTGGCTCTTTCCGCCGGAGGACATTCGTTCGCTTGGCGCCATCATCCGGGCTGCAGGCACACACTGCGACTATCGCGAGATGGCCTCGCTGCAAGGCCATGACGCGTTCCTGGCCGAGCCGGAGCAATTGGTGCGCCTGCTGACACCCGTCTTCGAATAGACGATCTTTAGACAGCCCGCAGCATCCGTGCGGGCAGCGTGATCAGCGCACCGATGAACTCAAGCACGCCTCCAACCGCGATGCCTACCAGGCGGAAGGGAAGCAGGATCAGCCACACAAAGGGATACAGCAGGATCGCCAGCAAGGCCAGCGGCCAGCACCAGATAAACAGGAAACACCACAGCAGGAACTTGAGCATACGCACCTTTCTTGCTGCCGACACAGGGGTTCACACGGCCCTGCCGCCGCTCCAATGATATCTACGCAGCAGGGCGGACGAAAGTTCCAGGCCTACAGCCACGCGCTTAGAAGACGTCCGGCCCTTCCACGAACAGCGAGTTGATCCGCGCGGCCATGAAAATACCTGGCGTTGATCTCCTCTCTGCCAATGTCTTCAATGCTGTGAAACTGGGAAAGTTGCGCGGCAATTTCCGGCGGCGTAAAGAAAAGCTGGAAAGGCTCACCCGCCAGTTGCACTCTCGACGCCAGGGAATCGTGTGCAAGTTGCTCCAGAAACGGCAGCGCAGAACGCGGCTGACCGTAGTCCAGCACCACGCCGCTGCCGACTGCGAGCGCGCCGATGAAATTGATCGTCTGCCGAAATGCGTCAAGCGTCAGGTAGGGAACCACTCCCAGCCATGCGAAATATGCAGGGGCGCTGGGGTCAAAGCCCGCAGCCTTGAGCTCACCATCGAGTGACTCGCTCTCAAAATTGACGGGGACATAAGCCAGATTCGTCGGCACATGAATAGCACTCGCAGCCAGCAGATCGCGCTTCCACTCCTGGGTCGCTGGATGGTCCACTTCAAAGACGCGAAGCCCCGGATGCGGATTGCGATAAGCGAATGTGTCCAGTCCTGCGCCGAGTAGAACGTACTGCCGCACGCCAGCCGCCACGGCCTGGCGCAGGTTGTCTTCGGCATAGCGGCTGCGGGCTACGATGAAGGCACGCAGCGCGACGGAGAATGGACGATCCGCACGCACCGGAGTCCGCCGCAATTCTTCAGCGTACGTCATTCCAAGTATCGGAACCGCTATGGGATCTTTAAAGACCAGCGGCGAATCGTAGATCTGGTGAGCAGCGCGGCGCAGAGCCACCCGCAGCGCCGTCCGCGATGGTGTGGCGTGCTTCATCTCTGCGAGGTCCTAGTGTTTGAATTGATCATCGGCGAACTTCAGATATTGCTGCCAGTCGTATGCGGTTACGTCGTGTGGCCCGGAGCGTAGATGGTAGTGTAGAACGCCGCCCACGGGATGCTCAACCGGCGGCATCGCGGTCACATCGACAGCTTGCTTTCCAAATAGGCGATACACAGCGCTGGCCGCAACCACCGATTCGAACTCTCCCTGCGGATCCGAATACGGATCATCGATCGCGCTTGAAACATAGAGTGGTCGCGGCGCAATCAGCGCGAGCACAAAGTGTCCGTCGACAGGAAGCGCCTCGGTTCGGCCCGTGTAGTTGTGGTAGCTCGGGCTGAACCAGTAGGGGAACGCGATGTTGAGGTGAGCCACCGTCTCCTCTCTCTGCGGCTTTGAGAGAGAGGCGCCGCCCTGGCCTGACTCGTTCGAGATCACCATCGCAAAGCGCGAGTCCTGCGCGCCCGCCCACAGCGCCGTCTTGCCAAAGCGCGAGTGACCGAAAGCAATGATCTTCTTTCCATCGATCGCCGGATCGGTCAGGAGATAGTCCACCATGCGGCTCATTCCCCAGGCCCATGCGCCGATTGCGCCCCACCCATCCGCCTCTGGAATCCACTGCTTGTCTTTGAAGAGGAGCGGCCTTACGCCATAGCCGATCCCCGTCGCGAAGTCTGGTTCAATATCGCCAGCGTAGACAGTCGCCAGCCCGTATCCTGCGCGGACGATGGCTTCAACCTGCCATTGGCTGGCACTCGTCCCTCGCGTTTCGGGCTTCGCCGTTTGCCGGATGTGCCCCTTCAATTCCTTTGCTAGTTGTACGTTGTCCAGCGCGGGATCAGGCAGATACACGGTGCTGAGATCGATGCCGGGATCATCGCTCACCGTCTGGTTCCCATCAAAATTCAGTCCCACGAACACGCCTACTGGCCCGGCTGCATGCGCCGGAAGGTAGAGCAGAATGTGGATCTGCCGCTGCTGCTTGTTGCCGATTGTTACGGTGATCTGCCTGCGAATTGCCAAGCCGCCCAGCGCCTGCGGATCTGTCGAGGTCACATGGACGTGAGCCGGCAACTTCGCCTGCGGCGTGCGACCGTAAACATTCTCCTGCACATCCAGAAATATCTCGGGCCTGCGCTGCTCCACAAAAACGGCTGCATCGCGAACCTGCTTTCCGTTGTGCATGACCAGCAAATCGGGCTTGGCTACTGTCGGAGAGGCACCTTGCGCAAATGCACCGGAGGCTGAGATTGCAAGTAGCACAGAGAAAGGCGCCGCCGCAAAACTCCTTGGAAGCGATCCACGGCGCTGTCTTGCTTGCATTAACGCAGCATTCAAATTCATGGGAACCTCGAAATCATTCTATGCGCCCGCCCAATCTCTCTAGTGCACAATAGGGATATGGGTGACGATCCAAAAGAACCAGCCGCGAGCCGGCAGGAATTTGAAGAAGCCGCAGAGCGAAAGCGGCGGTTGGAGGCATGGCTCGAAGGCATGCTGGCCGGCGGCCCTCCTCTCGCCGAGGTCGTCAAGCAGTGGCGCGAAGGCATGGCGATGTATCACTCTCCCGAAGCTGAGGGTGACGAGGACTCCGGTCCGGGCAATCCAAGGCCACTCGAAGAGGCGCTGTCGGAGGCTCGGCGCAGAATTCGCGAGCGCCGCGAAGAGGCAGGCAAGCCGCCGTTTGAAATCGACGACGCAGAGCGCCATAAACGCAGCGCCGAAGTGACATTCGCAATTGAAGCGGATCGCGCCAGCGGGAAGGAACCCACTCCACTGCACCTGGTCCTGGCCGCGCGCTACATCGAAGGCGAAATCAACTCCGACGAATACAGCCTCGCAATCATGCACCTGTAAGCAGGCACGCCCTTAGAATCGTTCCCAGTGCAGCATCTCTGAAAGAGGCCGCTTCTCGACCTTCGGCGTCTCCGCTGGATGACCCACCGAGACGATGCTGATGAGTTGAAGCTCCGGTGGTGCGCCGAATGCTTCCGCTACGACGGGCGCATACGCCTGCTGATTCGCAGCTACCCAGCATGCACCCAGTCCATATGCCTCTGCGGCAATCAGAAGATTCTCCGTGGCAGCGCAAGCATCCTCTACAGCGCATGAGCTCGCCCGTGCCAGAACCAGAATGCAGAAGGCCGCATTCGCAATGAACGCCGCGTGACCCAGTAGCGGGGGAATGCGCTTGAGATGATCCTTTCCCGTAACGACGACAAACTCCCAGGGTTGATCGTTCATCGCGGTTGGCGCAAAACGCGCGCAATCAACGATCTCCTCGATGACCTTCTTATCGACGGCTTCAGCGGTATAGGCGCGCACGCTCCTGCGTGCTTTCAGCGCGTTCAGAATCTCGGTCATGCTCTCTCCGATGTAGATACCAGGCCCGCCGCAGGGAGGCATTCAATCCCAATCAGCCCGGCCTTGAAAGATATCGTAGAGCGCGCATCGATGGCCTGTCTGTGCGGCAGAACACGCCTAAGGTTTCCGCGTGGGACGCATCAGCACTTCGCTCACAAAGGATTGCGCAGGCTGACGAACCAGCATCTCCACCACGTCGGCAACGTCGCCGGGCTGGATCTTCCATGCTTCGTCTTTAAACTCACCGGGGTCGCCCTTGCCGCCAAATCCTGTGTTTATTGAGCCGGGAGCTACTACCGACACCCGGATATTGTCTTTCCGCAACTCTTCCGCCACCGAGTAGGTCAGCCCGTTCAAGCCCCACTTCGACGCGGAGTACGCCGCCCCGTTCGGCAAAGGATTCTTGCCAGCCAGGGAAGAGATGTTGATGATGTGCCCGCTCCTGCGCTCAATCATGAGCGGCGCCAGTGCCCGGATCATCAGAAAAGGACCTCGAAGGTTGGTGGCCATTAAGTCATCCCACTCCGCTACGGACATCTCGTGGAGTGGCTTGCCCGTCTGGCCGATGGCCGCGCAGTTCACCAGGACATCACAGCGAGCGTACTTCTTGCGGAGGTGGCTGCTCAGCGCGTCGATAGCTTTCTCATCGCGCAGATCACAGGGGTAGGCCTCCGCTTTGCCCGCCCGGGTTTCGATATCGGCAAGCACGGTTTGGAGCCGTTCCTGGTGGAGCGCCAGCAGAACCACCGTCATTCCCAGTGACGCCAGTCGACGCGAAATAGCCTCGCCGGCCCCCCGGGCGGCCCCTGTCACCACGGCAACTTTCTGCTCAAAGCCAGTATCCAAATCGTCCATTGTGCTTTGCCTCTCATTCTTTTACGATAACTTTTGGGATGCCAACAGTGTTGTCAGAGTGTATGCTTTCTCGACGACGCTCAATCGGCAGGCGTCCGCCGATAAGCTGCCTAGAGGCAACGTCTGAGAACGAGAGAAAGTACGAACTTGTCACCACGTCCAGTCATTTCTATAATCCACCACAACTCGCATCGGATGCATTTGGGCGCTATGATTCAAACCCGTCAGCCGTTCGAGACGCGTTTTTCCACCGCGTGCCGGCCTGTTTCGGCAGCGAGTCACAGATCAGATTTTCGCTTTTCCTAGGAGCGTTGAATGAAGAAGTTCGTGTTTGCCTCTCTATTGGCGGTAGCCAGCGCCACTCTCACCATCGTGCCGTTTGCCTTGGCCCAGGATACTTCCCAGGTAACTATCAAGGATGCAGCCGAATACAACGCTTATACGAATGCGATAGGCCAGTCCGATCCGAAAACCAAAGCAGCGGCCATTGAAAGCTTTCTTACCCAGTATCCTCAGAGCGTCGTCAAGACCGACATGCTCGAGCAGCTCATGGCTGCCTACCAGCAATCCGGCGATTTGAACAAGACTGTCGATGCGGCCAACCGCCTGTTGCAGGTTGACCCGAATAACCTTCGCGCCCTCGCTCTCTCCGTCTAT
Source organism: uncultured Acidobacteriaceae bacterium (assembly GCA_963849505.1). GTDB lineage: Bacteria > Acidobacteriota > Terriglobia > Terriglobales > Acidobacteriaceae > JANXZS01. Next base: position 172,817 of record CAWKHY010000010.1, read on the forward strand.
ATCAAGAAGGCCCAGGCTGCCCAGAATCCCGCCGGCGCCCAGCCCTTGCTGGATGACGCCGCCGCCCTCGCGCAGCGCGGCCTGAGCGCGCCCAAGCCGGCCGCTATGTCAGCAGCCGACTATGACAAGCTGAAGAAGGCCACCACGCCGATCTTCCACAGCGCCATTGCAGCCGACGATGCAGCCAAGAAGGACTTTAAGGGCGCGGTTGGCGAATACCACACCGAACTCGAATCCGTGAGCGCCGAGCAGACCACCGCCGGTCCAGCGCTGATGGACACCTACCAAATGGGCACCGCCTATGTCTCGATGGACCCCAAGGATCTGCTGAACGGTATCTGGTACCTGGCACGCGCCGCAGCTTACGCTCCAGAGCCGGCCAAGAGCCAGATCGATGCCCAGGCCAAGTACTGGTACAAGCGCTATCACGGTGGAGATGACGGCTACGAAGCTGTCCAGGCCCTGGCCAAGACCAGTGTCTTCCCAACTGCCGACTACAAGATCGCGCCTGCCCCATCGCCGCAGGACATCGTTGCCAAGATCGTGGCTGAAACTCCCGACATGAAGGGCCTCGCGCTCTCCGACAAGGAATTCATCCTCTCCAACGGCAAGAAGGAAGACGCCGACAAGCTCTGGGCTCAGCTTCAGGGCGTTACCACCAAGATCCCCGGTGTGGTAATTGCAGCCACCCCGACCCAGGTTCAGCTGGCTGTCAGCGAAGACGCCAAGACCTCAAAGGTTGCGGACTTCACCGTCAACATGAAGGCTCCTTTGGCAACCCCGCCCGCAGTCGGCTCCAGCGTCGAGTACATCGCGACGTTTGATTCCTACACGGCGACTCCTGCCATGATCACGCTGAAGGATGGCGAACCGCCAGCCGCCCCAGCGAAGAAGCCCGCTGCTACGCACGCTGCTCCGAAGAAGAAGGCGCAGTAGACGACCAGTCGTATCCTCAAGAAAGGGCAGCCCATCAGGGTTGCCCCTTTTTACTTGCACCGCGCGTGGTCTCCTCGCGTCTCAACCGCTCTGAACCGCCGCCACTGGTGAACGGAATCGTGGCTCCCCATGGCCCGGAGTGGTAAGGTTGAGAGGGATGAACAGAACCACTCTACTCGCACTTTTCCTCCTCGTCGCAACCGGAGCCGCAACCGTCCGGGCGCAGGACGAGGAGCCGCCTCCGGTCTCTCCGCCGCACCGAATTCTGTTGCAGTTGGAGGAGCACGCCCCCGCCGCAATGAGCGCAGCGGATCGCGAGACGATCTCGGCGCGACAAGAGCAAATGAATGCCGCGATTGCGGCCGCTGGCTATGACTTGCAGCAGGGAAGCTGGACCCAGGTCCAATCCGCCTGCCCAGTATTTCCCGGTGCAGTCTTCGTGCGCTTCAGCAGCAACGAGGGCACTACGCACGCCGACCGCTTCGTCGCCGTTGTACCCCGTGGCACCGCTGAAGTGCGCGTCGTACCTGTCACGCGAGCCGGTAACTCCTCATTCAGCTCCTACAAGAGCGAAGGCACCATCGGCATCTTCAATCAGCTTATGACGGATGAGAAGGTCAGCGTCTACGATGCCTCCATGAGCCACAACGATACCTGGGTAAAGCTGGCTCTCTGCTATGCCGAGCTCACCGGGGATCATCCCACCACGCTGCTCACCGACACTCTCTATGGCGAGGCCTACGAGCGCAATGTGAATGTGCCGATTCGCCGGCTCGAATCAAATGGCGGAATCAATTTCGAATTCTGCGATGTGAATGATCCAAAGGCGACAGTCCAATGGAATCTTGAGTTCAACAATCACGGACAACTGGCGAAAGTCACCCGAGTGCCGCGTCCCCTGAATACGCCGATCCGGACTTTGAAGACGCAGACCGATCTTATTTCCGCACCGGCGCCACCGAAGTAGCGGCTACTCGCCCAACTGGATACGCTGAATAGCCGACGCTCGCCCCGTGCCGCCATCGCACTCAATCAGCACAGCGGAGAGACGTGCATCGCCGCGAGCGGGTTCAAACTTGCCCGGCATGCCGGTAAGGAAGCGCGCCAGCACCAACTCCTTCTCCACTCCAATCACGCTGTCATACGGACCGCTCATGCCCACATCCGTCTGATAGGCAGTGCCCCCGGGCAGAACCCGCTCGTCCGCCGTTGGCACATGGGTATGCGTACCAATCACTGCTGTTACGCGTCCATCCAGGTACCAGCCAAGAGCAATCTTTTCTGACGTCGCCTCGGCATGCAGGTCCACAAAAATTACCTTCGCCTTTATCTGCTTCAGCAGCGAATCCGCCACGCGAAATGGGTCGTCACTGGAGTGCATAAAAACGCGCCCCTGCAGATTGATCACTGCATATTCCTGCCCGTTTGGTAGCGCGCCCTCGTAGACTCCGTAGCCCGGCGTGCCAGCCACATAATTGGCGGGCCGGATAATCCTGCGGGCGCGCGCGTGGCTATCCGCGGGTACCGATTGCAAATATTCAATCAATTCCTTCTTGTCCCAGACGTGGTTGCCGGTCGTCAGAACATGAGCGCCCAGATCGAAGAGCTCATCCGCGATTGCGGGAGTGACACCAAAGCCCCCTGCGGCATTCTCCGCATTCACGATAATCAGATCTACGCTGTTGGTTTCAACCAGATGGCCCAGATGCTCGCGAACTATGCGCCGCCCCGGACTGCCAAAGACATCGCCTACAAAAAGAATGCGCAAGAGAACTATCGCTCCAATCCAGGGATCGTTTCCATCAACGGCTGTAACCTCAGGCCAATCAGTGATCGTAGCATGGCTGGCCCGTTACACCACGCGTACCTCTCGCTGCCAGAGGGGTAATTAAGAAACAAACACGGGTGCTGAATTAATCAACTTGTGTTAGTTTTTCGGCATGGCTGCCAATTTTCGTTTCGCAACCGGGGTCCACACGCTCGTCGTTCTCGCTGCAGAACCTGAGGCGCTTCAGACTTCGAATGACATTGCCAAAAAGCTCAACACCAATCCGGTCGTGATTCGTCGCGTACTCGCATCGCTGCAGAAGGCCGACCTGGTGACCAGTCAGAAGGGGCCCAACGGCGGATCGAAACTTTCGCGCTCGGCGAAGTCGATCACCCTGCGGAATGTCTACCGCGCACTGGAGAAAGGCCCGCTCTTCCATTCACCCGAGCTCGCCAGCGCCGCCTCAACGCGCGTCGGCAGTGCCCTGGAAAAGGTATTTGGGGCGTTGCAGGGCGTAATGGAAGAGGAACTGGACCAGACTACGCTCAGCCAGCTGGTCAAAAAACTCGCCCCCAAAGACAAAGCGAAGAAGTAGCCTTGCTTTTCCGGCGTCAACCCCACTGAGATCCGCCGCCAACGCACGGAGCCTACTCTGAAGGCGGCTTCGCGTCCTCACTCTCCTGTGCCGAAATCTTCCGCATCAATGGGAAAAGAATCACGTCGCGAATCGACTTCGAGCCCGTAAGAATCATCGTCAGGCGATCGATTCCGATTCCTTCGCCGGCCGTCGGTGGCAGCCCATAGCCCAGCGCGCGAACGTAGTCCTCATCCATCTGGTGAGCCTCGTCATCGCCCCGCTCCCGTTCGCTCAGTTGCTGCTCAAAGCGTTTGCGCTGCTCTTCTGGATCGTTCAACTCGCTGAAAGCATTGCCCAACTCAAATCCGCCTATGTAGAACTCGAATCGCTCTACCCACTCCGGCTCGTCCGGCTTCTGCTTCGAGAGCGGCGACACAGCAATAGGGAAGTCATAGATGATCGTCGGCTGTATCAGGTCGTCCTCTGCCACCGCCTCGAAGACGCTTGCAATCGTTTTGCCTCGCGGCTCGCCCGGCTTGAAATCTACACCGACGCCGGCCGCCCTCAGCCTTTGCACAATGGCGACGACCGCCTCGTCCTGCGTAAACTCCTGCATTGCAGGCTTTTCTCCCGCTGCATCCGGCCAGAAGTGAATGATCGCCTCGCGCATGGAAAACTTCCGCCACTTCGCCAGATCAATCTCAACTCCACCAAAATGTGTCAGCGTTGTTCCGTTCACGTCCTTCGCAACCTGCACAATCAGCCCCTGTGTCAGCGTCATCAGGTCGTGATAATTCGAGTACGCCTGGTAGAACTCCAGCATGGTGAACTCGGGATTGTGCTGCGTCGAAACTCCCTCATTCCTGAAGTTTCGGTTGATCTCGTACACGCGATCCAGCCCGCCCACCACCAGCCTCTTCAAGTAAAGCTCTGGAGCGATGCGCAGAAATAAATCCATATCCAGCGCGTTGTGGTGCGTCGTAAATGGCCTCGCCGCCGCTCCGCCCGCCACAGGCTGCATCATCGGGGTCTCCACTTCCAGGTAGCCCCGGTCGTCAAAGAACCTGCGCACAGCCTTCAGAATCTTTGCCCGCTTCACGAATGTCTCGCGCACATCCACATTCATGAACAGGTCAACGTACCGCTGCCGATAGCGCAACTCCACATCGGCCAGCCCGTGGTACTTCTCCGGCAACGCCAGCATGGCCTTGGCCAGGAATGTGATCGTCTCCACGTGCAGGCTCAGCTCACCCGTCCGCGTGCGGAAGAGGTACCCGCTCACGCCGATGTGGTCGCCCAGATCGAGCAGCTTGTACAACTGGAATGCCTGCTCCCCAACCGCATCCAGCCGGACGTAGATCTGCAGCCTCTGGCCGGCCTGTTGCAGGTGCGCAAAACCCGCCTTGCCCTGGCCGCGGATCGTCATCAGCCTTCCGGCAATCGACGCGGGCACGCGGGCGGCCTCTAACTCCTCGCCGGTACTCTCCCCATACTGCTCCAGAATCTGCGGAACGCTGTGCGTAGCGTTGAAATGATTGGGATAGGCCTGCTGTCCCAGGGCGGTAATCTGGCCCAGCTTCTCCTGGCGAAGAGCAAAAAGATTCCGCTCAAACTCTGACTCGAACACGTTCTGCCTCGTTGATAAGTATCGTTAGCGACCTCTGCCAGTATAGCCGCCACAAACGACCTTGCCCGTCACCGAAACAACCTGCCGCACTGTTGTAACATCGCAAGTGGCGACAATACTGGAGATGGCATGACACCGCAGGCACCAGACCCGACTCCCAGACGCGACAACGGCGGATTGAAGACCCTCATCCAGGCCGAAAAATACCTGCAGATCGCCATCATGCTCCCAGCGTCGCTCTTCATCGGCTACGTCATCGGATATTGGCTGGACAAAGTCCTGCACCAGACGTGGATCAACATTGCGGGACTTATCTTCGGAGCGGCAGCCGGACTCTTCAGCGTGGTCCGGATCGTGCTGCACGCAGGGAAAGACGAAGCAGGCGATATTTGAGCGAACAGAATTCTTTCCTTGAGTTTACCGACGACGACCTGAAGGCGGCCATGCGCCGCACCATGCGCACAATTGCCATCCTGGCAGCCATCCTCTTCGTCATCGTAACCATGTCCATGGGATGGCGTAGCGGCGCGCTGCTGGTCGTTGGAGCGGCTGTATCCATCAGCGGAGTCTACGAGTGGCAACGCCTGATCAGCGCCGTCAACGCCCGCCTCGACAATGCTGAAAATCCCCGCCCGGTGGGACCAGTAGTGGCAATGTTTTTACTGCGCCTGCTGATCGCCGGCGTGGTCGTCTATGTTAGTCTAAAATGTTTCCAAGGCTCCGTTTACGCGTTGGTTGCTGGTCTGGCGCTCGCTGTTGTCGGACTGTCCATTGAAGCGGTGCGCCTGGTCCGGGTTTAACCCGATAAGCGCTTCAGAGAGCCAAAGGCAGAAAAGGATTTATGCACGAGTCACTCGCGTTTACCAACTTCCTGAACCACACTTTTGGCGGCCCGCTCGCGGCTCTGCTCACCAAGATCGGCATGCATCCTGCCATCGGCGGACGGACCGACGCGCTGAGCTTTGATGCCGCCGCCCCCTTTACGAATACATTTGCAACTGAGCTGGGCCTCGGGATCGTTCTGCTGCTGTTCTTCGTTCTTGTCAGGATGACTCTCAACGTCGAAGAGCCCAACCCGGTGCAGAACACGGCGGAGTGGATCAACGAGTTCGTCAGCGGGCAGGCTGACCAGATCATCGGGCCTGGGTATGAGCGCTTTCAGGCCTTCGTCACCACGATCCTGATCTTCATCCTTTGCTCTAACATGCTGGGCCTGATTCCCGGCCTCGATACACCGACAGAGAATCCCAAGGTACCGCTCGGCCTCGCGATCCTGACGTTTATCTACTACAACTACCACGGTCTGCGCGTGCAGGGCCCAGTTGGGTATCTCAAGGAATTTATGGGGCCCATCTGGTGGATCTCCTGGCTGATGCTCCCCATCGAGGTAATCTCCCATCTCGCCCGCATGATGTCGCTCACCATCCGTCTCTTTGCGAACATGTACGCCAGCGAACTTGTGACTATCGTCTTCTTCTCGATCATCCCCATCGGCCTGCCAATAGTGTTCCTGGGGCTGCACGTATTTGTCGGTGTTATCCAGGCTTACGTCTTCATGTTGCTGGCGATGATCTACCTGACGATCGCTGTGAATGTTGAGCACGAGCACTAAAGTTTCTGCCCGGCTCGGCTGGGCAAACAACATCTTCTCTCCGGAGACGCTTCCACTCCGACAGAGAAGGCCGCAAGCGTGAGGGTGCCAGCACGGTGAGCGCCAACCACCCACTGGCGGCGAATCTTACGGAAGCAAGGAGAGTGCAATGCGGAAACTTCAGTACGTCTTTATGGCGCTGGCAGCCTTGTTCATGGCGGCTCCAGCCTATGCACAGTCGGCCACCAACCAGCCGATGAGCCTGGTGCCAATCGGCGCCGGTGTCGGTATGGCGCTTGCCGCCGGCCTTTGCGGCCTCGGTCAGGGCCGCGCTACTGCTTCAGCCACTGAAGCCCTGGCTCGCAACCCCGGCGCTCGCGCAGGCATTCAGCTGCTGCTCGTTCTCGGCCTGGCCTTCATGGAATCCCTCTCGCTCTTCACCTTCGTCATGATCTTCATGAAGGTCAAGTAAGCAGACTTCCATCAGTACAAACTCAAAGGCCCACGGATCGCTCCGTGGGCCTTTGAATTTCCCTTCACATCGCGACGACTCTAGTTGCCTGGCGCCCGAAGAGCCACACCGGCATCCTGCGGCGTAGGCGGAGCATCCATGGAGTAGGTCTCCGCCGCCTCGTGCGCAGCACCAAGAATCCGTCCCGGAAGAATACCAAGGATCAGCGTCGACCCCACCGTCAGCACGAGGGCCAGCATCAATGCCAGGCTGACGGGAGCCATCTTCCACTCCGGAGCATCCTCGTCCCGCCGCGTATACGCCGTCGTCAGCAGCCGCAGGTAGTAGTAGGCCGCGATGCCGCTGTTCAGCAGGCCAATGATCGCCAGCCAGATCGCGCTCCCGAATGCATCGCCGCGGCGAAGACATAAAACTTGCCGAAGAAGCCGCCGGTGAAGGGAATCCCGATCAGCGAAATCAGGAAGAAGGCCAGCACCGCGCCAAGTAGCGGTGAGCGGTACGCCAGCCCACGATAGTCCTCAATCGAGGTCAGCGTCTCGTCATATCCACCCACGTGGCTCACCACGGCGAAGATCGCCAACATTCATCGCGGCATACGCCACCGCATAGAAGCTGGCAGCGGCGATGCCATTCGGCCGAGATCGCGGAGAAGGCAACCAGCAGGTACCCGGCATGCGCAATCGACGAGTAGGCCAGCATGCGCTTCACGTTCTGCTGCCGCAGCGCGCCCAGGTTGCCAATCGTCATCGAGAGCGCCGCCATCAGCCAGAGCAGCGTGCGACCACTGCGCGTGCAGCGCCGGGAAGATTCCGTAAGCAATGCGCAGCAGCACGGCAAACGCCGCGGCCTTCGGCGCCGTCGACATCAGCGCGACCACCGGCGAAGGAGCGCCCTCATACACATCCGGCGTCCACACCTGGAACGGCGCGGCCGAAACCTTGAAGCCGATCCCGATCAGCATCATCGCCAGCGCAATCACGGCAAACGCGGCGTGGCGGTCATCGGAAGCCTCTCGGCGATCTCGATTGAATATTCGTAGTGCCCGTCGCACCAAAGACCAGCGCAACGCCATAGAGGAAGAACGCCGTCGCAAACGAGCCCAGCAGAAAATACTTGAGGGACGCCTCAGGCCCCTTGACCGTATGCTTGCGGAATCCCGCCATGATGTATGTCGAGATCGACGAAATCTCCAGCGCGATAAAGACCAGCAGCAATTCCACGGCGCTCGACATCAGCACCATGCCCACAGCGCCGAAGAGCACCAGCGCAAAGAACTCGCCCATGATTTTCAGCTTATCGGGAAAGCTGTCCAGCGCGATCAGGCAGGTCACCAGCACGATCCCGCAAATCAGCACATGAAAGAAACCGCTGAAGGCATCCGTCTGCACCACTCCGTGAAACGCCGTCCCGGCAGGCATCTGGAACTGCACCAGGCTCGCCCACAGCGCGGCCAGCACGCCGCCAACAGCGAACCAGCCCAGCGGCTTCGGCTCGCCTCTTGCAGCAAGGCCGCCTCAATCATCATCACGGCACGCCGGTGAGCGTGAGAATCACCTCGGGCAAGATTCGGAGAATGTCGGGAGTCGAGTTCATCGCTTCTCCGGCTCCATGGTCGACACAGCCGCAGCCTGGCGGCTCATCCATCGATGTGCGTGTGCATCTCGTCGGCGCTTCCCACAAGCGCCGTTACCTGCCCATCGATCGCGCGAATCCAGTACGGCGACGCCACGCCCATCACCAGCATCAGCACAGCCATCGGGCCAAAGCGAAGTCTCTCGCGCCAGGTCACGATCCGGGACAGCCTTCGTTCGTCACCATCTGCGACGCCGCTCCATAGAACACGTCGCTGCACCATCCACAGCATGTACGCCGCGCTCAGAATCACGCCGATCGTTGCCGCCGCTGTCCATCCGCGCATGACCCGGGATAGCTTCCGCTCAGCACCAGGAACTCGCCGACGAATCCATTCAGCATCGGCAGCCCAACCAGCGACAGCGATGTAATCACAAACATCGTCGCCATCCACGGCAGCTTCGCGGCCATCCCGCCGTACGCCGGCAATGTCGTACGTTCCATAGCGCTCGTACAGAAAGCCCAGCAGCAGGAAGAAGCGCGCCGCCGGAAATGCCATGGTTCAGGATCTGGTACACCGCGCCATCCACTCCGGCAGATCGCGAAGCAGAAAATGCCCAGCGTGCAGAAGCTCAAATGGCTGACCGTCGAGAAGGCCAGCAGCCGCTTCAGATCCTTCTGCACCAGCGCCAGCGACGCTCCGTACAGGATGCCGATCACCGCCAGCGCAATCATCAACGGCGCAACCTGTCGCGACTGCGCAGGGAAGAGCCCAAGGTTGAATCGCAGGATGGAGTAGAGCCCCAGCTTGCCCGGCCACCACCATGCCCATCGCCGTCGGCGCTTCGCTGAAGGTGTCCGCGATCCATCCATGCAGCGGAAAGACCGGCACCTTGACCGCGAAGGCCACAAGAAACGCCAGCGACGCCCAAGACAGTCCGCGTGCCGTAAATCCCGTCGAGTCGCCTGCGAATCGCCTGTTGCAGACTCGACAAAATCAAACGTGCCGGTCTGCGCAGTAGAGCCACAAGCATCGCTACCAGCAACAGCGCGGACGGAAGAAACGTGTAAACGAAAAACTTGAGTGCCGCCTGCGGACCCTTCTGATCGCGCCGAACATCGCAATCAGCATCGCCATCGGCACCAGCGACAGCTCCCAGAATCCGTAGTAGAGAAACAGATCGAGCGAGACGAAGACGCCGATCATCGCCGTCTGCTGCACCAGGAAGAGAAGGTAAAACTCCCGCGTCCGTTCTCGATCGCCTTCCACGAAGCCAGCACGCCGATCGGCCCCAGGAACGCCGTCAGTACCACCAGCCACATCGAAATGCCGTCAACTCCAAGGTGATAGCGAATGGCAGGGGACTGGATCCACGGCAACATTCTGTTCAAACTGAAATCCCGTCTGCCCATAAACAAAGTGCGCCGGCAGGTGCAACGAGAGCCCAAACGTAATCAGCGTTACCAGCAGCGTGAATCCCTGGATCACGCGCCCGCGACGCGGCAGCACAGCCACTACCGCCGCACCCGCCAGGGGTACGAAGGTCGTCAGCGTCAATATGGAATCAATCTGCAATAGTCGCTGTTCCTTCACTTACCAGATCTTGATGAATAGCTTTGAGCCGACACCACGTGCCGAAACCAAAATACGAAATCAGCAACACCGCCGCCGCGCCCAGCGCCAGCCATCCCGCGTACGAGCGAATGTTGCCCGATTGAATGCGCCGGAACAGCCCTCCCAGCCCCAGTGTCGCGCCCGAGGCCAGCAAGTCCGCCGCCCTGCACCACGTCCCGTTTCCACCACCGTGCCCAGCACGTAGCGCGAGATGAACAGCCACGGCTTGCACAATCACCGCGTTGTAAAACTCGTCCACCCAGTACTTGTTCACCAGCATCGTTCGTATACCCGCGTAGCTCTTCGCCATCTTGCCCGGCAACTCAGGATTGCGACGATAGAACATGTGCGCGGTAAACCACCCCAGCGCAGCCACCAGCATCGCCAGTCCGCTCAGCCCCATCTCCAGGCGCGAACTCGTCACCAGCTCCACCTTCGTCGTTCCCACAAGCGCCCCGTTACCTGCGTCGCGAACGGTGTTCAATGCCGGCTCAAGGAAATGCGCAAACCAGTTGCCTCCGTGCAGCGCTTCCGGCCAACCCATCCATCCGCCGATCAACGACAGCAATGCAAGAATCACCAGCGGCCCCAGCATGATCCACGAACTCTCATGCAGCGCATGCCCCGATCCTTCCTGTGCCTGGCGTCACGGCTCTTGCCCAGGAACGTCAGATACCACAGCCGGAACATGTAGAACGAAGTGAATATACGCGGCCGCCAGCCCAACAAACCACAGCACCACTCCGCCGTACGGCGAGCGCAGAACGCCTCGAAAAGAATTTCGTCCTTGCTGAAGAATCCCGCAAACGGAAAAATCCCGGAGATCGCCAGCACACCTGCAAGTCATCGTCCAGAAGGTGATCGGGATGTTCTTCGCGCAATCCGCCCATCTTGCGCATATCCTGCTCGCCGCCCAGCGAGTGAATCACCGAACCCGCCGCCAGAAACAGCAGCGCCTTGAAGAAGGCATGCGTCACCAGGTGGAAGATTGCCGCCGAATACGCCGCGACGCCGCACGCCAGGAACATATATCCCAGCTGCGAAACGGTCGAATAGGCCAGCACGCGCTTGATGTCCGTCTGCACCATCGCCATCGTCGTCGCGAAGAACGCCGTCGCCGCACCGATGATCGCGACCACGCCCAGCGCAAAGGTCGAGCGGTCAAAGATCACGTGCGTCCGCACCACCATGTAGACGCCAGCGGTCACCATCGTTGCCGCGTGGATCAGCGCCGACACCGGCGTCGGGCCTTCCATCGCATCCGGCAGCCAGACGTACAGCGGAATCTGCGCCGACTTGCCCGTTGCACCCAGCACCAGCAGCAAGCGCGATCGCTGTCAGAAATCCGCCCTGCCATTCCGGATGTGCCGCCACCTGACCGAAGATGGTTGAAAAACTCAGCGTCCCGAAGTGTGCCATCAGCAAAAACATCGCCAGCAGGAATCCGAAGTCGCCAATGCGGTTGACGATGAATGCCTTCTTGCCCGCATCCGCCGCCGACTGTCTTGGTGAAATAGAATCCGATCAGCAGGTACGACGCCAGGCCCACACCCTCCCACCCGACAAACATCAGCAGGAAGTTCTCCGCCAGCACCAGCACCGACATGAAGAACATGAAGAGGTTGAGATACGCGAAGAAGCGCCAGTAGCCCTCTTCATCCGCCATGTAGCCGACCGAATAGACGTGAATCAGAAATCCAACGCCCGTCACCACGCACAACATCACCAGCGTCAGTTGATCGAGCGCGAAGGCAAAGTCAGCCGTGAACGTCGAAGTCTGGATCCACGGGCTCGCCAGCTTCTCAATATAGGGAAGCGTCGTCTGGCTGATGTGCAGCGCAATGTTCGCCACCAGCAGCTGCCGGGACCAGCGTCGCCAGCAGCGCCATCGCTGACACCGCCGCGCGCGGAAGCCTACGCCCCAGCAGCCCATTCACCGCGAAGCCGGCCAGCGGGCACAACGCGATCACCCAGAGATGCAGAGAACCGTTCATAGTTTCATCAGGTCGATCTGGTCGACATTCAACGTGTTGCGCGTGCGGTAAATGGCAATGATGATGGCCAGCCCCACGGCCGCTTCCGCCGCCGCCACCACCATCACGAAAAAGACGAAGATCTGTCCGCGAACCGCGGACCACTTGTAAGCAAACGCCACGAACGAAAGATTCACCGCATTCAGCATCAGCTCAATCGACATGAAGACGGTGATGATGTTGCGCTTGATCAGGAACGCTGCCACGCCAATCGAAAACAGGATGGCGCTCAGCACGAGGTAGTAGGCAGATGGGAACCATCGGCTCAGTGCTCCTTTCGCGCCAGCGCGACCGCGCCGAGAATGGCTACCAGGATCAAGGATCGAGGTCACCTCGAACGGCAGCAGCAGGTCGCGGAATAGCACCGTGCTCAGGTCATAGAGCGTCGTAGGATTCTGCAGATCTCGCGCTGCCCAGGCTCTTGCCCTGCGATAGAAAAACGAAAGCAGAGCACGCCGAGCAGAATCGGCCACGCCCGGGACGCCCACCAGGTAGGCCGCGCGACTGCCCCGCGTGCGCACTTCTTCGCCCGCATTCAGCAGCATGATCACAAACGTAAACAGCACCATGATGGCGCCCGAATACACGATCACCTGCGCCGCTGCCAGGAACTCCGCCCCCAGCGTGCAGGTACAGCACCGCCAGCGACGTCATCACCACGATCAGCGAGAGCGCGCTGTTAATAGGATGGCGCGTGCAGCAGAAGGTTCAGCGCCCCCGCCACACACAGCCCGCCAAAGATGAAGAAAAGAACTAGTTGCATGTTCGTGGGTCGCTCACCGGCACTGGTAAGAACAATCGGAGAACTTGTGATCGGAAGGTGCATTGTAAATCAACGCACTAACTGGTGCGCAGCGCCAGCCACAGGCTCGTTCCAATGATGTTCGCAATAGCCAGCGGCAGCAGGAATTTCCAGCCGAAGGCCATCAGTTGGTCGTAACGGAAACGCGGCAAGCGTACCGCGCACCCACACATAAAGACACAGGAAAGAAAAACCTTCAGTACAAACCAGACCAGCGGAATCAACCCCGCACAGGAATCCGCTGGTCGGCTCGGCAGCAGGTTGCCGAAGGGACTCGTCCAGCCACCCAGAAACAGCAGCGTCGCCACGCAGCCAACCGTGATCATGTTGGCGTATTCCGCCATGAAGAACATCGCGAACTTCATCGAGCTGTATTCCGTGTGATAGCCGGCCACCAGCTCCGTCTCGGCCTCCGGCAGATCGAAGGGCGCGCGATTCGTCTCCGCATACGCCGCCATCAGGTAGATGAAGAACGCGACAAACTGAAATCCGCCGAAGATGTTCCAGGACAACATTCCGTGCGCCGACTGGTTGTTCACAATGTCGCGCAGGCTCAGCGATCCGGCCTGCAGCACCACGCCCACCAGCGAAAGCCCCAGCGCCAGTTCGTAGCTGATCACCTGCGCGCTCGCACGCAGCGATCCCAGCAGGGAATACTTGTTGTTCGAAGACCACCCCGACAGCGCAATCCCGTAGATGCCGACCGACGTCACGCCGAGAATCACCAGCAGCCCGATATTCAGATCCGTGATCTGAAAGAGGTCCACGCCGTGAAAACGAATCTCCGGCCCAAAGGGAACCACCGCAATCGAGAGCAGCGCGCAGCACAGCGCAATAATCGGCGCAAGAATATACAGCGGCCGATACACGCCCGAGGGAATAATGTCTTCCTTCAGAAACGATTTAGCGCCATCGACCAGCGGCTGCAGCAAGCCAAACGGACCGACGCGGCTGGGTCCCCACCGATTCTGGATCCGCGCCACCAGCTTGCGCTCCAGCAGAACAGTATAGGCCACCGCCATCAGCAGAACGACCGTTACCACGGCCACCTTCACCAGGCTCAACAGCAGAAACGTCAGTATGCTCACGCGTTCCTATCGTCCTTCACCGCCAACTGCTGTTCGGCGCTTGCAGCTTCGTGTCTCCCTCGACTCAATCACCTGGTGGAGGATGTTGCTGTATCGACCAAGGGTTCCGGATGTAAAGAGTGTATCCTGTGCCGGCAAGCACGCCGTCGGCACGCGTCGCCGGCGTTTCAATCTGCACCAGCGCCAGGCTCGGTATGTTCGTCCTGCCCGGCCAGCAGCGTCATGCGCTCCACGTGGTAGCCCGGCACCAGCCGCTGAATCTCATCGAGAATCGCAAACGGATCGAACGGGCTCAGCTTCGGCTCCAGGCTATTCGCTGACAGCCACACCGCGTGCCGGTCCGCTTCGCCGGACTGCACACCACGGCTCTGTCCCATATCCGCGCGCATACCCGCGCCATACGGCACAAGTTCTTGCGGATTCGCGCCCATGCGGTCCGCCAGCCGCACGATCAATTCGAAATCGCTGCGAACGCCGGCCTTGTCCGCGGCCTTCTTCACCAGTCTGCAAGATCGCCGTAAGTATTTGTAACCGTGCCTGTCTTTTCGTAGAGATTCGCCGCCGGCAACACCACATCCGCCAGCACCGCCGTCTCCGTCAGGAACATGTCCTGCACCACAAGAAATGTATTCTTCAGCGACTCCGGATCGAATGTTGTAGCGGCTCACCGGATTCGATCCCGACCACGTACAGCGCCGCCAGTTCACCCCGCGCCGCCGCGTCGAACATCGCAACCAGGTCAAGCCCGGCAGTGGAGGGAACCGCACATACTCCTCGGCAAACTGCCCGCCTGACGACACCGGCTGCATACCCCGGCAGCATATCCGGCATCAGCCCATGTCCGCTGCGCCGCGCGAGTTCGCGTAGTCTCCCAGGCAGACAAACTTCGCTCCCGGCAGTCCCGAGTCCAAACTTCACCAGCGCATCCATATCGCGCCCGCGATACTCCGCATCCAAACACGATCAGCAGCGTCTCTTCCTTGCGGATCGCCTCGCGGAATGCCGCAGCTTCATCGCTCGCGGCCAGCGCCGGATCATCTCCGCGCCAGATAATTCACCAATCCCGCGTAGCCATCCGCCGCAATCATCAGCGACGCCTTCGCCTGCCGCCGCAGCTTGATTTCGCGATGATTCGCAACATAGATCCGCGCTCGATTATGCCGAAGATTCGTCCGCAGATTGCCACGCCAGCAACGGATGCTGCTCCGTCGGATCGTTACCGATCAGCAGAATCGCCGGAGCGCTGCCAGTCTCGCGCAGGTTGCCGTCCGCCCCTTTTGCCCAGCCAGAGCGCGCGTGAGAACGCAGCGTAGTCCGCCGTGCGTGATGATCGATATTGTTGGTGCCCAGCACCTTGCGCGCAAATTTCTGCAGCAGGTAATTCTCTTCATTGGTCGTGCGATTCGAGCCGATCACGCCCATCGCGCTGCCGCCGCGTGCGTCGCGAATCTCCGCCAGCCGCTTGCCTGCGTAGTCCAGCGCCTCTTCCCACGTCACCGGAGCAGCTTGCCATCAGCCTGACGCACCAGCGGCTTCGTCAGGCGATCCTTGTGGTTGGCAAAGTCAAATGCGTAGCGCCCCTTGATGCAGAGAAAATCGCCGTTGATGCCGCTCTTGTCGCGATTGTCTCCGCGAATAATTTCCGCGCCATCATCCACGCTGCGCACACCGAGCGTCGTCTTGCATCCATCGCCGCAATGCGTGCAGATCGTGCCCACGTGGTTCATCTCCCACGGCCGCGTCTTGTAGCGATACGTCCCTGAAGTCAGCGCGCCTACCGGGCAAATATCAATGCATGCGCCGCACTCTTCGCAGTCCAGATGGTCCGCCGCCATTCGGGGCGAATCACGCTGGTTACGCCGCGATTCTGCACACCCAGCGCCCACACATCCATGCCTTCGCCGCACATGCGGACGCAGCGATAACACAGAATGCAACGCGGACTGTCGAAGTACACCACCGGAGACCACTGCTGCTCTTCGCGATGCTGCTTCACTTCCGTGTAGAAGGAATCAGCCGCGCCATACTTGAACGTCATGTCCTGCAGTTCGCACTCGCCGCCCGCATCGCACACCGGGCAGTCCAGCGGATGGTTCCCCAGCAGCAACTGAATCGTCGCCTTGCGCGCCTGCTTGATCTCATCCGTCTCGGTGGCGACAATCATGCCCTCCGCAACAGGAGTCGTGCATGCAGTCTGCAGCTTGGGAATCTTCTCAATGCGCACCACGCACATGCGGCATGCCGCCTGCAGCGAGAGCCCCGGGTAGTAGCAGAACGCAGGAATCTCGATGCCGGCTTCGCGGCAGGCATCAATCAGCAGCGTGCCCGCGGGCGCCGTCAGTTGCTTGCCATCTACTGTGAACGTTACGTCAGCCATCTTCAACTTTTCCTAACTGGCAATCTGTTCCCGTTAACCCGCGGCTGTTCAATAACAGGCATCATGCTGAGAGTGGTACGTCTATTTCTTCCACTGAACTTGTCGGCTCGGGTACGGCTTCGCCTTGCTCCTGCATCATCCGGATGTGAACCTCGATCCCTTCGCGGATTAATTTTTTTGTCTCTTCCAGCGTTTCGCCCACAACGCCAAGCCCCGGAAGGTCGGGCACATACGCTCCATATCCCGTAGCCGACTTTTCATAAATCACCGCGTATCTCATAGTTACCTCCGCTCCAGTCCGGCTTGTTTGAGCATGCTGTTCAGGGTTCCCGGCGGTATATCGCTGTTTGGGTGGCCAGCCATGGTAAGAGTCCCGGGCTTCTCCGGATGGCGGAACTGCATATGACTTCCAGTTGTCCTAACATGCTGCCATCCATCTTCTTCAATCATACGAAGGAAGTCTCGATACTTCACACCTCCACCAGATCATGTGCATACGGGCAAGGCTTGCCGTCGAGGTGATCTTCAAACTCCTTGCGAAATTTCTTAACGAACGCAATCGTCGGCATCGCCGCTGCATCCCCCAGCGGACAGAACGTCCGGCCCATCATGTTCTCCGCCAGGTATTTAATGTTGTCGATATCCTTGCTTACGCCGCCGCCGGCATGGAAGCGCGTCAGCGTCTTCTTCAGCCAGTCCGTTCCCTCGCGGCAGGGAATGCACCATCCGCAGCTCTCATGCGCGTAGAACTTCATCGTGCGCAGCGCAAACTCCACCATGCACACCGTATCGTCCAGCACAACCACGCCGCCTGAGCCCAGCATGCTTCCGGCCTTACGCCACCTGGTCGAAGTCCATGCCGATATCAATCTCATTCGGCAGCAGCACCGGAGTCGACGACCCGCCCGGCACCACGGCCTTCAACTCGCGACCACCGCGAATTCCGCCGCCAACTTCGTAGATCATCTTCTTCAGGTTGTAGCCCATCGGAAGCTCATACACCCCGGGCTTCTCCACATGCCCGCTCAGGCAGAAGAGGCGCGTGCCGCCATTGCGCTCCGTCCCGAGCTTCGCGTATTCCGCTCCGCCCATGCGCAGGATGTGCGGCACCGTGGCGATCGTCTCGGCATTGTTGATCACCGTCGGGCCGCCATACAGCCCCACCACCGCGGGGAAGGGAGGCCGGATCCGCGGAATGCCGCGCTTGCCTTCGAGCGATTCCATCAACGCAGACTCTTCGCCAACTTCATACGCGCCCGCGCCCGTATGCGACACGACATCGAAGTCCATGCCGCTCCCAAAAATATTCTTTCCCAGGAAGCCCTTCGCGTATGCCTCTTCAATCGCGCGCTCCATGATCTTCAGCAGGTAGCGATACTCGCCGCGCAGATAGATGAATCCCATCTTCGCGTTGATCGCGAGGCCGGCAATAATCACGCCCTCGATCACCGAGTGGGGATCGTGCTCAAAGATCAGCCTGTCTTTGCAGGTGCCCGGCTCGCTCTCGTCGCCATTCACCAGCACGTACTTCGGCTTCTCTGACTGCTTCGGCACAAACGACCACTTCATACCCGGTAGGGAAGCCAGCTCCCCCGCGCCCGCGCAGATTCGAAGCCTTCATCTCCGCGATAATCCAGTCGGCGCCCTTCTCCAGCGCCGTGCGCGCAGATTGGTAGCCCTCCAGCTCAAGGTACTTGTCGATCGCGGTCGCGCCCTTGCCAAAGCGGCTTGAAGAGACACCGGCACAACATCGGGATGGGAGACGAGATACGCCATCTTGGTAACTCCTACTTCGCCTTCCGTGGCGCGTTGGTCCGGTACTTCTCGAGCATCTTGTCGAGTTCCTCCGGCGTCAGATTCTCATAGAAGTCGTAGTTGACCTGTGCCGCCGGACCCCAGCTGCACGCTCCGATGCACTCCACTTCTTCCAGCGAAAATATTCCGTCCGCGTGGTCTGCTTGTTGCTCGATACCCAGCGTCTTCTTGCAGTGCTCGAATATTTCGTTCGCACCCCGCAGCATGCAGCTGATGTTCGTGCACACCTGCACGTGATACTTGCCCACGGGATGCATGCGCAGCAGGGAGTAGTAGCTCAGCCACATTCCGCACATCCAGTTCCGTCACGCCAATCCGTGCCGCCACTTCCGCAATCACCTCCTCTGACAGGTAGCCCTTCTCATCCTGCGCATACAGCAGCATCGGCACCAGCGCCGAGCGCCGCAGCGGATAAAGCGTCACCAGCTTGTCAAAACGCGCAGCCAGCTCCGGCGAAAAGATGGTATTGCTCGCAGTGCTCATTTCGCTCCGTCACCCTCCGCGCCACCCTCATAGGACATGAGGCGCTGCCACAAGGTCCATCGCCGCCATATCCAGTTCCACGGGCTTGCCGCCCAGGATCAGCGTTCCGTCCTGCTGCACCTCGAAGGTGCCCGAATCCTTGACGCCGATTTTCTTCAGGTGCCACATCCCGATACCCCGGCCCGGACGAAAATCCAGCTCCAGGTCCGCATGCTCCGTCTCCAGGATCGCGATATCCAGACCGCCCATGTCCGCTCCTTCACCCAAAGTCCGGGGTGCACCGAGGCATACGAGCGCAGCATCGCCACCAGCGATGTCCATATCTCGCCGCGAAGCACGGTCTCTGGAGTCACATACACGGTCATCGGTCTATCTCTCCCAGCACAATGTCAATCGAACCAATCACCGCCACCACGTCTGCCAGCAGTCCTTCCCTGGCACATCGTCTGCAACGCCTGCAGCGTTGCAAACGAAGGATTCCGCATGTGCACGCGATACGGCTTGGCCGTGCCGTCGCTCACCACGTAGTAGCCCATCTCGCCCCGCGGAGATTCGATCGCCTGGTACACCTCGCCCGCAGGCACCGCGAACCCCTCCGTCACAATCTTGAAGTGATGGATCAGCGATTCCATCTGCGTCTTCATCTGCTCGCGATCCGGCAGCACCACCTTCGGCGCATCCGCCTTGATCGGCCCCGCCGGCATCCCGTCCAGCGCCTGCTGGCAGATCTTCACCGACTCGCGCATCTCCTTCAACCGCACCATGTAGCGCGCCCACACGTCGCCATCCGTTCGAGATCGGCACTTCAAACTGAAACTTCTCGTAGCTCGAATACGGCATGTCGCGCCGCAGATCCCAGTCCACGCCGCTCGCGCGCAGCGGCGGCCCCGTCACGCCCAGCGCAATCGCATCCGCCCGCTGATCAGTAGCCCCACGCCCTTCAGCCGGTTGTAGAAAATCGGATTGCCCGTCAGCAGGTTCGAGTACTCATCGATCTTCTCCGGAAGAATCTTGATCAGCGCCTGCACCCGCTTGTAGAAATCCAGCGGCGGCTCCAGCGCCAGCCCGCCAATGCGGAAGTACGACGTCATCATCCGCTGACCGGCCACCATCTCAAAGATGTTCAGGATCTCTTCGCGCTCGCGGAAGGTGTACAGAAAGACCGTCAGCGCGCCAATATCCATCGCGTGCGTGCCCAGCCACACCAGGTGCGAATTCAGCCGCGTCAGCTCATTCAGCAGCACGCGCGTCCACTGCGCCCGTGGCGGGAATCTCCAGCCCCAGCAACTTCTCCACCGCCAGGCAGTAGCACAGGTTGTTCGACATCGGACTCAGGTAGTCGATCCGGTCCGTCAGCGGAACTACCTGCTGATAGAACTTCGCCTCGCAGGTCTTCTCAATCCCGGTGTGCAGAAACCCAATGTCCGGCACCACCCGATTCACCGTCTCGCCGTCAATCTCCAGCACCAGCCGCAGACACGCCGTGCGTCGACGGGATGCTGCGGCCCCATGTTCAGGACCATCGTGCGATCCTGCGACGGATCGTCCGGCCGGCTCTCAATGATGGGTGTGCTCAGAAAATCAGCCATCAGCGGTAGCCCTCCACCGGGTAGTCCTTGCGCAGCGGATGCCCCTCCCAGTCATCCGGCATCATGATGCGCCGCATGTTGGGATGCCCATTGAAATCGCACTCCGAATAGATCGAAGATCTCGCGCTCGTAGAAAGTCCGCCGAAGGCCACACGCTCGGTAATGCTGTCCACGTCGCGATCCATCGCTGTCAGCCACCACCCGCAGCCGCACCCGCTGCTTCAAGCCATGCGACAGGATGTGGTACGTCACGTGAAAACGAGGCTCGCACGGGATACCAATCCACGCAGGTCACATCCTCAAGGAAGTTGTAACCCGCCGCCAGCACCGCACGGCACGCACCGCGGATATCATCCGGCGCAATCGTGACCGTCAGTTCGTCAAACTCGAACTTCGCGTCCACCACAGCATCGGCTTTCCACGCGCGCAGAACTGCAACCGCCGGATTGATCCGGCCATGCTCTGCGAAAACCCGGTCTTGCCTGGCAAGGGAAGAGGTCATGCCTACAGATCCGCCTTGTCGGACGACCAGTCCAGAATGCCCTTTTTCACGATGTAGAAGAACCCGACCAACACAAAAGCCGATGTACACCAGCATCTCCCAGAACCCGAAGCATTCTCGAGCCGGTCAAGGTGCGGCAGCTGCTTGTAGATCACCGCCCACGGCATCATGAACACGGCTTCCACGTCGAACAGGATGAACAGCATCGCCACCATGTAGAAGCGGACCGAAAACCGCCCGCGCGCATCGCCCTGCGCCACAATTCCGCATTCATAGGCTTCCAGCTTTACCCGCGAGTTGCGGTGCCGGCCCACGAACCACGATGCCAGCACCATCAGGCTGGCAAGTCGCCACCACGGCAAGCACCTGCAGCATCAGCGGAAGATAGTTCCAGAAGTAGGGATGGTTCATTATCTCGTGCCTGCTCACGAACTTCGGATTCGGTTTAGAAGCGATATTTGTCCGTCTTTTGACTTTAGGTTTTCGCCCCCTCAGAGTCAAGCAAAGTCCACCCCGCATCCTGCCTCGTGAAACTCTGCCGCCATACCCCTTTCCCACCCAAACAACCTCCCCAGTTCCGCCATTGAACCCCTCAAAGCGCTGGAGTACACTCAGTCGACATAACGACAAGTGAACCGGGGCTCATCCGGACGCGACCGACAAGGCGGCTTTTGCCAGCCAAAGCCATCGGAACCCGCCACCGCTTGCCTGAAATTCGCTTTCCCTCGTCGGGAGGTTTGCTCTGCGCTCTCTCTTCATCAACTATCGAAGAAATGACTCAGCAGGGGAGGCTGGCCGCCTCTTTGACGACCTGACTGCGCGCTTCAGCGATAAATCCGTATTTATGGATGTCGCGGGAATCGAGCCGGGACGCGACTTCCGCAAGGCCATTGACCAGAGCGTCGCCAACTGCAACGTCCTGCTGGCAATGATCGGTCAGGAATGGCTCGATTGCAGAGATTCTCTAGGTAAGCGCCGCCTGGACGACCCCAACGACTTCGTGCGAATTGAGCTCGCTTCCGCCCTTCGCCGCGATATCCCCGTGGTACCCGTGCTGGTCCGCGGAGCAAGGATGCCCCTCGTTGAGCAGCTCCCCGACGACCTCAAAGACCTGGCCTTCAGAAACGCCGTGGAATTAACCCATGCCCGCTGGAAATCCGACGTTGAAGTCCTGGTCCGGGCCATCCGACCCTATATTGACTCGCCCGAAGACGACGTCCCTTCCATTAACCCGGCTGCTGCCGGAAAAGCGCCCGAAACCTCTACAGCACTACCAGTCGGACCGGCGCAGGCCCCGGCGCCCCCACTCTCCAATATCGAAACTCAGGACATCGAACGCATCAGCAGGGAACTGGCCGTATACATCGGACCGATCGCCGATCTGGTCGTTAAACGCGCAGCGCGGCGCTCTGCTTCCCTCGAAGACCTATACCGCGAAGTAGCCAGCGAGATCGATGACCAAGGGGATCAGGCCAAGTTCCTACGCTCCTGCCGCAGCTAGCCTCTCCCGTTCCAGCTATTCCTTCTCAATCAACTTCAACGCCTTAGCCAGGCTCACCTGCATCCGGTTAAACGACGAGGCCACCGTCGCGATCTCGTCTTTCCCCTTCACCTGCACCGGCGGAACGTTCTTCTCGCCGCGGCTCACGCGATCTGCCGTAGCGGACACCAGCCCCAGCGGCCGGATCACAAACCAGTAGACGCTGGCGTCGAGCGCCACAATCGCAAGCAATAGCGTCACTACCAGGAACAGCAATAGCTGGTGATACGCACGATTCGCAATTGCCACCGGCACCGACATCGGCACCGAGACGATCTGCGCGCCGATAATCTCGTTCTCCTTCCATCCAAAGCCATTTGCCGAGCCATACACCGCAAGCATGGCGGGCGGCGCGGCCGAGGGCACGCTATGGCACTCAAGACACGGTGGATCTGCCTTCAGCGGCTTTGCCAGGTACAACGAAGTCCCCGACGGAGTCTCGCGCTCACCCGTAAGTTGCGTCTTATCGGGATGATCGCGAAGCTGCCGGATAATATCCGACTCCCAGTCAACCGCGCGATCCTCAAGATTGGTGGGATTAAGCGCCGCTTCCTTGTACGTGTAATCCGGATAATTCTTGCGAAGATTATTGAAGGTCGTAGTAGCTCCCAGCGAAGGAATTGTCTCCGCCAGAAAGTGCACCTTGTGCCGGGGATTCTGCTTCAGAAGAGGAGCAAGATCCGTCGAAGTATAGTCGCGCACAGACGTGGCGCCGGCCATCATCAACTGCGCCTCCTGCAGCACTTCCCGCCGTGCGTTGCCCACCAGGAAGCGGTAAGCAACCTGCGAAATCAGCAACCCCGCAATTCCGAAAATCACCAGCAGGATTAGATTGAACTTGGCTAGCAGTCTCATCGATGCATGGCTCCAGTCCGTTTGAAGTAGGCCACCGGCGGGCGGGTGATCGCCCTCTTATAACATCGCAACTACAGAATGAGACAGACCTTTCCTTCCATCGCTTCGTTTTCCCATCCGCGCACTACCGATGGATTCAGATGTTCGGAATCAGCCATTTGCCTGTACTATTGACCGGCAACCACCCCACGGGCCCCGATATCCAGACACTGCAGGAAGGAGATCTCCTCATGGCTGAAGCGACCGACCCCATGCCCTCCGGCGAT
Source organism: uncultured Acidobacteriaceae bacterium (assembly GCA_963849505.1). Lineage (GTDB taxonomy): Bacteria > Acidobacteriota > Terriglobia > Terriglobales > Acidobacteriaceae > JANXZS01. The sequence goes on from CAWKHY010000010.1 coordinate 196,325, forward strand.
CCAATCACCGACCGCCTCGAAGACCAGATCAAGTGGTACGACCGCAACAGCCGTTCTGCGCGACGCACCTTCAAACGCATCAAGGTGGTCGAGATACTCGCCGCCGCCATGATCCCTTTCCTCGCCGGCGTCACCTTCCCACACGACAAACTCGTCACCGCCGGGCTCGGCGTACTCATCACCATCCTTGAAGGCATCCTCCACCTCAACCAGTACCAGGAGTTGTGGAGCACTTACCGCTCCACCTGCGAAGCCCTCAAGCACGAGAAGTACACCTACCTCGCCACCGCCGGACCCTACGCCGCCGTTGCCAATCCTCATGCCCTCCTGGCCGAGCGCATCGAGTCCCTCGTTTCGCAGGAACATGCCCAGTGGAGTTCCATCCAGCAGCAACAACCCGCCAAGTCAACAAAATCAACTGACTCCTAGCCCCTCACCACCAGCAAGAAGCCACCAGCAAGAAGCCCCCGGCAACAGCCGAGGGCTTCTGCTTTTCCCATCACATCAACTTCAGTTCACATGCGTAGTCAACGTCCCGGAATTATTCGCCGGCACAAAGTCCTGCATATTCGAAATCGCAGCAGCAGTGTTCGACAGATTCGTCCCGCTCGCCGCATTCACATTCACCGTCAACGTCACATTCCACGTGGCGCCCTGATCCAGTCGCGGCAATGTGCAATTCAGAGTTCCTGTGCTTCCAACAGCGGGAGCAATGCAAGTACCTCCGCCCGCTCCATAACTCACAAACGTAGTACCAGCCGGAAGAGTATCGGCCACGCGCACGTTATAGCCATAGTCCGGCCCCTTGCTCGTCACCGCAATCGTGTAAGTCAGGTTGCCGCCATGCACCACAGGACTAGGAGTACCACTCACCCCCAGCGCAATGTCATCCATGATCACAAACTTGGACACGAACACGTTCAATGAGGGGCCCGGAATATTTAATGCACCCGGTGTTACCGGAATACTGCCATCGGGAAACCCGGTCACGAGCAGATAGACATTTAGAGATGTGTCCACCGCGATACCAGCTGGAGCCCTGCCATCCCCGCCGGTCCCAAAATAAGTCGAGTAGTAGACAATCGAGTCGAGCGGCGCGGTAAGCGTGGAAACAAATCTCTGGGGATCGCTATTAGGATTCGTCTGCAACGAAGCTTTCAAGGGAAAGTTCGGCGACTCCGTATAGCCCGTGACGTAGACTTGCCGGTATTGGTCGAGAACGAGACGGTTGATGTCATCATAGCCACTGCCGCCTAAGTAAGTAGCGTAAACGACCGCGCTACCAGTGGAGTTCAGCTTCGCAATGTAACCATCGAAGCCGCCGCCGCCAAAGGTCTTTTGGAAGGCGTTCTTTGTCACAGGAAGTCCCGGCCCAGTTTCACCGGCTATATAAGCCTCCCCTGAACTGTTCACCGCAATCGTCTCGCCAGAGATTTGGCCGGAACTCTTCAACGAAGCCGAGTAAACCACCTGGGTTCCCGCAGGATTCAGCTTGGTGACAAATGCAGAAGCAAAGTTAACCGTGAATCCAGCGACATATGGAGATCCGGCTCCGTCGATCGCAATGGCATTTGGAATTGTTGAACTGCTTCCAAAAGTAGTGGAATATTGCAGAGCGCCCACACCATTGAATTTCGCAACGAACACGCCCGCCCCGGTAGTGTGAGGGTTGTGAGTTGCTAAAAATCCATTGTCATAGCTCCCCATGACATACGCATTTTGGGCGGCATCCAGCGCAAGGGCGAGTCCATAGCTGTTGTAAGAACCTCCTAGCAGCGTGGAATACACCAGCGTGTCGCCAGCGGGACCGAAGACTGTAAGGAAAGGATTGTAGCCCCCGCCAGGCTCCGATTGATAAGCATTCTTCACCGGAAACCCGCCCCCCGAGCATACGCCCGCTACGTAAGCGCGCCCACTACTGTCAACCGCAATGCCGTTTCCATTTGAATAAGCGTCCACGCCCCCCAGGTACGTGGAATAAATCAACGCCGTTCCCGACGCGTTCAGCTTCGAGACAAAGGCACTTGCGCCAGTCGCCGCTGTTTGGAACGGATGAACCAGGGGAAAGTCTACGGCATCGGACTGGCCCGTAACATAGGCATTGCCGGCACCGTCAACGGCGATTCCCGTTGGATAAGTGGCATTAGTGCCGCCAAAAACAGCCGAATACTGCAGCACCGGATCAATAACCAGCGTCGCGTTCCTGTCATAACTTCCAAGCTGAAACTTGATCTGGTTGCCAGCCAGTAAGTAAGTCGCGGGGATTGTCTTCCGCTCGCCACCTATAGTCTGATAAACCGTCGGGCTGTGCAACGTAAGATCGCCAGTCTTGGTGTGCAGCGTAACCCCACCATCGTTGTCCGCCACCACGCCATCGCTATCCTGCAAGCCAATCGCGATGTTATTCGGATCCGCCCCCGGGGCCACCACAAAGTCATGCTCCAACCGTCCCTCCTGGTTGCCGTAATACACCAAATCCACGCCCGGATAGACATTGCTGTAACGAACCTTGGCGTACGTAGGCACATCCGTGTGCCACTTCGCAGGATCGCTCCCGACGAAGTAATTGCTCTTACCCGGCAGCGGATCCACGCCCTGAACCTCAGCCTTCGTATTCGACCCGATCAGTTGCAGCCGCACCGTGCTGGCGGGCGTCGTCGCACTCAGCTGCGACTGCGTTGGATTGAGACTGTCTTTCGCGCCCAGTCTGCTGTGCTTGTCTGCACCATCTTGCGGCGCGTGCAGCGACAACACCGCCTCGCCGGGAGTTAGAAACAACGTGTACCCGGCTCCCCGCGCCAGGAACTGAACCGCCCCATCCGCCTGTCCCTGGTTCATCTCAAAGCTCATCGGCAACTTGCCATACGAAGCCCTCATCCGCGAACGAGCCTCGGCATCTACCGCTGGCGTGGGCACCGCCGTTAAGCCTGTTTGACTCTGAATATCCCCATGCGTAGCCGCCGCATTCTGCGCGACCGTCGAACTTGTCAACATGGTGAGGGCGAGGATCGTTGCTAGCACGACCCCTGAAGGCAGAAATTCGTTCCAGCGAAAAGGCGATTGCATCACGGCATCTCCTAAGCAACGCCTCAAACGCCCAGGCAGGCGCGCAGAGTCGTTGCAAAAATGAATTGGTCGATGGCCCAGAGCTCCGTGCCAGGTCCGCCCCTTTTACGCGAATCATCCGGCGAGCTAACCGCGGTCAACATCAGTTCACGTGCGTAGTCAACGTCCCGGAATTATTTGCCGGCACAAAGTCCTGCATATTTGAAATCGCAGCAGCAGTGTTCGACAGAGTCGACCCGCTCGCCGCATTCACGTTCACGGTCAGCGTCACATTCCACGTGGCGCCCTGTTCCAGCCGCGGCAACGTGCAATTCAGCGTTCCCGTCCCACCCACAGCCGGAGCAGTGCACGTACCTCCGCCCGCGCCATAACTCACAAAGGTAGTTCCCGCCGGAAGAGTATCCGCCACCCGCACGTTATAGCCAAAGTCCGGACCCGCGCTTGTCACCGCAATCGTGTAGGTCAGGTTCCCTCCATGCGCCACCGTACCCGACGAAGCACTCAGCCCCAGCTCGATGTCATCCATGATCACTAGCTTGGATACAAACACGTCGAACGAAGCGCGGGGAAGGTCAATGGCCCCAGGCGTGATCGGTATCCAGTCGGGGAATGTGTAGCCGGTAAGGTAGACATTGAGCGCCTTGTCCACGGCAATAGTCGTGGTGTAGCCGCCAGTACCGAAGTAAGTCGAGTAATAGACGATCGACCCTCCCGTAGCGGAAAGCGTGGTCACAAATCCCTGCTGGCCCGAATTATCCACGGTAAAGTCCTGGATCGACGCTTTCTGGGGGAAGTCTGGTGAGGTTGTTTCGCCGGTGACGTACACCTGCCGGTACTGGTCCAGCGCCATGCCCGTGATGAAGTCATCGCCGCTGCCCCCCAGATAGGTGGAGTAGACCAGGCCGTTACCGGTAGCATTCAGCTTTGTGATATAGCCATGGGTATTGCCGGCACCAAAATTCTTCTGGAAGGCATTTGCGGTAATGGGGAATCCATCGCCCGTTGCGCCCACGACATAAGCCTGCCCGGAAGTGTCCACAGCAATCGCATTGCCCTCGTTCTGCTTAGGCCCTCCCAGGTACGTGGAATAAGCCAGTTGCGATCCCGCCGGGCTCAGCTTCGTGACGAAGCCGTTGAGATCAGGACACGCCTTGCACCCGTACTGAAACGCCGGCTTCACGGTCGGGTAGGCGGTGGATGTTGTAGCTCCGGTGATGTATGCCGACCCCGCTGTGTCGACGGCGATGCCCTGAGGGTATGCCACCGCCGCAGTCAGAATGCTCGAGTATTGCAGAGCTCCTGCGTTGTTGAACTTCGCAACATACACGTCGCCTTGTGCCTTGATGCTGTGAAGGGTGGGAAAACCGACGTCGCTGGTGCCGGTGATATAAGCGTTTGCTGAACTATCAAGAGCAATGGCGATCCCCGAATCGCTGCCCGGTCCGCCAAGATAGGTCGAGTAGACCAGGCTGTTTCCCGCCGGGCTAAAGACGGTGAGAAATGCGTCCCCTCCACCGCCGTAATTGGATTGATAAGCACTCTTGACGGGAAAACCGGGTCCTGTATATCCCACGACGTAGGCGCGCCCCGCACTGTCCACGGCGATCTGGCTTCCACTGCAACCCACCGATGCATCGCAATCAAGATAAGTGGAGTAAACCAGGGCACTCCCTGCGGCGTTGATCTTTGACACGAACACGTTCTTCACTAACTCGGAACTGGGCCCGGTTCCCTGAAACGCATTGACGACAGGAAAGTTGGTCGATTGGGTAAAGCCCGTGACATACGCATTGCCCGCGCTGTCGACGGCGATCGAACCTCCGAGGTCGTAGCCGGACCCGCCGAAGACGCCCGAGTACACGAGCACCGGATCAATCACCAGCGGCGCATTCTTGTCATAACTCCCAAGCTGAAACTTGATCTGGTTATCAGCCAGCAAGTAAGTCGCGGGAATCGTCTTTCGCTCACCGCCAATAGTCTGGTACACCGTCGGGCTGTGCAGACGTCAGATCCCCAGCCTTGGTGTGCAGCGTAATCCCACCATCCTTCTCCGCCACAACTCCATCGCTATCCTGCAAACCAATCGCAATCGCATTCGGATCGGCCCCGGCCGCAACAACAAAGTCATGCTCCAGCCGTCCCTCCTGGTTGCCGTAGTACACCAGGTCCACACCCGGATAGACATTGCTGTACCGAACCTTCGCGTAAGTCGGCACATCCGTGTGCCACTTCGCAGGATCGCTGCCAACAAAGTAGTTGCTCTTACCCGGCAGCGGATCAACTCCGGCAACCTCAGCCTTCGTGTTCGACCCGATCAGCTTCAACCCCACCGTGCTCATCAACGCCGACTTATCGGCCGCTGGAGCATGGGCCCTTGGCGCACCTTTAGCCCCGCCCCTGTCCTCGGCGCGCAGCGATAATACTGCCTCACCTGGCGTAAGAAACAAGGTGTACCCCGCCCCCCGCGCCAAAAACTGGACCGCCCCATCCGTCTGCCCCTGGTTCACCTCAAAGCTGATTGGCAACTTGCCATACGAAGCACTCATCCGCGAACGAGCCTCGTCCGTTGCGGGATGCGCAGCCGCCGCATTCTGCGCGACCGTCGCATTGGTAAAAGTGGCTATGGCGAGGATCGTCGTCAGCACGACCCCTGAAGGCAGAAATTCGTTCCAACGAAACGTTGATTGCATCACGGCATCTCCTAGGCAACACCTCAAACGCCCATGCAGGCGCAGAGTCGTTGCAAATGAATTGGTAGATGGCCCAGGTTCCCGTGCTAGGTGAGCGCTGACTAAAAGCCGCGCTTACAGGAGGGCTGCGTATTACGAAACGCCTGACCGCTCACCGGTGCGTTCTTGGTCGAGAAGTATACTCCGGATAGCTCGAAACTGGCCGCCCAACCTTTTTCTCTATGAAGGTGATGTAAATCACCTTCCTCTAACTAACTCGCCAGTAGCTGCGTTACCAAAGATTGCCAAATTCATTGGCGCGGCCGTTTTTTTCCCTTAATCGCTGACTTGGCAGCGAGACCGCCCACTGCGCCCAAACACGTGATCTGACTCACGAAATACCGCCGTCACTTACTGCGCTGAAATGCGCATATAAGTCGCTCCAGCGTGCCAAAAACGACCAAATTTGCACCGTTTTTTTGCCCCAAAAAACAGGCCCGGAGGAGAGAAATCTCCTGCCGGGCCAGCTCTGAAAACGGTCCGTCCAAACCACCGCACTACATGTCAATCACGCTGCTATTCGAGCCCTGATCAGTCGGCCTCTGAAACCATTTCTTCCATCTCTTCGCTGCGGAAATGGCAGTTCGCTCCACGTCCGCCGCAACCGCCACCGCACGCATCGCCCATCGCATCGGCGTTAAAGCCCGCAGCCTTGTGCAACATTTCGCGCAGCGTTGTGCTTGAGACTTCCTGCATTTCCACTTCCTGAACCAACATTAGCCTTCTCCTTTTGGTTAAATCACTACCTTGTATTCCGGCTCATTCACTTGCCCACATGAGCCGCAAGCTGCAACACACACTCTTCTGCAATCGCCTGCTGAATAGGCGCAAATACCGGCTCGCTCATCGTGCCGGCAACAATCGCTTCGCCCGCCACGCAACCTTCCGTCAGCGCGTTGTACCAGGCCTGAGGACGAGCATTGAACTCCGCAAAGTAATTTCGCAACACCCGCGCCGCCGCGGGTCCGGGATAGCTTCCATCCAGCAAATTGCCCATGCAATACGCCACATTGCCGGCCAGCATAAAGCAGGGATAAACAGAGCCATCGGTGGCCACCGTGATCTGCGTGAAAAACGCCGGACAGTATGTCTCCGCTGGTCTGCGCGTCGCCAGGTGTTCCGCCACGCGATAAGCAAATTGGAGCACGGGCCCTTCACCGCGAGCCAGGTTCTCAATCGACAAGCGGGCCGCCACGCGATAGTCCTCCGCGAGACTCGCAAGATCCACGTAGTCGGCGCGGCTGCTCAATTCAAACATCGCCGGACGCGGAAGAAATGCGGGTGCGATATGCAGAACCCTCTGCCCGGTGTGCGCGTAGAAAAAATTCATCAAGTCCACGATCGAGATGCCATTGGCTCGATGATGTCCGTTGTACGTGCACTCAATCTCGAAGGGAATTTCGTTCTCGCGAAAGCGACGAATTGATTCCGCCAGCAATTCATAACTCGATCCGCCCGACAACATCGGCCGGCAGTGATCCTGTATTTCGCGCGTCCCATCCCAGCTCACCGTCAACGCAATGTTCCAGTGGTTCAGCACGTCGATGACCGCAGGCCCCGACCATGTCCCGTTCGTCGTCAACGCAAGTCGCGGCATGCGTGCCAACACTCCATCGGCCACTGCGTTCTGAAGAAACATTGCTGCTGCGTCGATCGCTTCAAGATTCATCAACGGCTCGCCGCCGAAGAAGTGAACTACGGATATCTGCCCGTACAACTCCAGGGCGCGTTTCAACACGCCTTCAACCTGCGCCGCCGTCATCAAACGTTCGGATGCGTGGTAGCGGCCCTGGTCAGCGTAGCAATAACTGCACGCCAGATTGCACATGTTGCTGATGTTCAGAGTAAGCCGCTCCAGTCGTGGCTTTGAGCCTGACTGCACTTGCTCGTCACCCGCGCGCAGGATGGGAAACATTGCCTCACGAGGATGCTCGGCATACGTGCCATCCCACTGCGAATCTTCTGAGCTGAGAGAGTGCTTTTCTTCCGCCATCCGCGCTACTACTTCGAGCGGAATATCGGATGGAGCGTCAAGCGAAAACAAGCGCATCTCCGCCGGCACGAAGTACGCGCATCGCGCACCATCGCGAAACAGAATGCCCCCAGCTCGCTCAATCACTTCCACTCAGCCAACCCTCACCCACTCACGAAATTCAAAAGCGACCCACACCCCACCCTCGACCCCGATCGGGTGCTAAGTACTTAAATATCAGGAAAGGTATATCGCAGGCTGTGAGCGGCATCACCCTGAGTCTTCTCGCGGAACCCAAAGAGATATCAAGTCCAACAACGCGAATCTGGAACTCGCAAAAGAAATATTTTCTCAAGGGATTCGACTAACCGGCCGATACAGTCTTCAGGGAGAAGACCGCCATGGCAAGGCATGCTCTGAATTCGTCAACAATGGACGCGCACAATCCGTATTCCGTTCCCGCTGCCATACCTCAGAATGCCCGCCCGCTGGAGCGCTCCGTTTCGACATTAGCTCGCCGCCGGATTCCGCCGGTCAGTGGTCACGCACTTGAAAAACTGGGCCACGCCATCGAATACCTCACCGATGAATACATCCACGACGGCTGTCTGGGAGGGCCGAACAATCCGCGCGTCGAGGCCATCCAACTCCTGATGGCGGCCAATCGAGGCGTCTACTTCGAGTGCCCAGTGATTCCGTCCTTAAGCGAGCGGATCCGCAGTTTCTTTGAGCATCATTAAGGCAAGCCGTTCTTCCCGCAGAATGGAGACCGCGATCCGACAGGAACGGTCATCCGCGCCGAAGCGCCGATGATATTCTGATGCTGCAATGACCTTTACCATCAACGGACAGAACCGGGATTTTCCCTCCCTGGCCCCGGGCGCAACCCTGGACGCCCTGATCGAGGCGCTCGCACTCAAAGGCGACCGCGTTGCCGTAGAACACAATGGCAACATCGTCTCTCGTCCGGCCTGGCCTACCACCCCCGTTGCCGACGGCGATAAATTCGAAATTGTGCACTTTGTCGGCGGTGGCAGCAGCCCCTTCGCCTCCGATTCGAACTAATTTCCGGCACATCCTGCGATATAGTCAGCCAAGATGAATCGAAAATCGGCTTTCCCGCGCAGAGCTTCTCTTGCCAGCATCTTCTTGTCGCTTCTTGCCCTCGTATGTCTGCAGCCCAGCCTGTCGCGTGCGCAAGCACAACCAACCGCGCCGGATGGGAAGCCGACCTTCGTGCTCCCTGACATAGCGGCCGGCGCCGATCTAAAGATCGTTGCCTATGGCGACATGCGATTCACCGCCACAACCAACACGATCGACACCAACCCCCGCGTGCGCAAATGGCTGGCTGAAAAAGTGGGCACTGAAAAGCCCGACCTGCTCTTTCTCTCGGGAGATATGCCCCATCGTGGCGCCTATCCCGAGGATTGGGCGATCTACCGCTCAGAGACCGCTTCGTGGACCCAGAATCATCTGCGCGTCTATCCCACCCTCGGCAACCACGAAGGCATCGGCGGAATGGCTGCCGGCTTGAAGAACTACTTCGCCGTCTATCCCCAGCTTGAGCAGCACCGCTACTACTCCATGGTCGCGGGCAGCGTGGAGTTGATCACGCTCGACACCACGCAGAAAGTCGAAAAGGGAAGTCCGCAGTTCGAATGGCTTGACGCTCAGCTTGCCAACATCCCGCCGCAGGTCAACTTCGTATTCTTTCTCCTGCACATGCCGCTGATGGCCGACGTGCAATCGCAGGTCATCGTCAACCTGCCTTCGCCGGAGATGTGGGAGTTGCGCCGCTACCTGGAAGAGAAGGCTGCACACTCCCGCGCTCGCTACATCACCGTGAGCGGACATATCCATAACTACGAGCGCTTCCAGCACGGCGGAATCACTTACCTCATCAGCGGCGGAGGAGGAGCCATCCCCTATCCGGTGCTGGTTCGCAGCCCCGACGACCTCTATCAGGACTCCGGTTTTCCCAACTACCACTACATCGTGCTCAACCTGCACGGTAAGCGCATCGACGCCACCATGTATCGGGTGACCGATCCAAAAGCCGAAACTCTCTCAGTAGAAGTGAAGGACAAATTCGCCCTGGTCGCGCCGTAGAAAACTAGCTACGTGGGCGTTCTTTGAAGCGGTACGTAACGCCGAGCATCGCCACGAAAGCGATTGCTGCCGGTATCCCCAGCACGGGGATCGCCCTACGCAGGCTCTGGCGCATCTGCGGAGAACTGCCCGCAGCTGTATCCCGGCACATGCTGCAGCCTTGTGCGTGAGTGAGAGCAGGGAAGGCCAATACTCCGGCCAGCGTCGTCATCAACGCCATCCGGCGCATCATTGCGCGTAGACGAGCAGCGCGAACAGGAAGAGCCAGAACACGCCCATCGTGTGCCAGTACCATGCCGTGCAGTCTACTAGAATCTGGCGGAACTCAACCCGGCGAAGCAGCGACAGAGACACCAGCGCGCCGCCCAGGGCCAGCAACCCCAGCACAAGGTGAGCGCCGTGAACTACCGTGATCAGGTAGAAGAAGTATCGCGCAGGATCCGATGCGAGCAGGGACTTGTCCGTCCACATCTGCGTCCAGGCCACCCACTGGCCTGCCATGAAGACGAGACCCAGCACCATGGTCGCCGCCAGCCAGGGCGTTGCGCGGCGCAGTGCGGGACGGCCCAATCCCAGCCACTCCTCCATCACGTCAATCTCTCTGAATAGCTGCCTGCGGGCCATCTCCATCGTCACGCTGCTCAGAACGAGGATGGCGGTGTTCAGCCACAGGATCGACGGCATCGAGATGGGGCGCCAGGTGGAAACATAGCTTTGCGTGCGCGGATCGATGTGGCCGCCGCCCTGGGCAAAGAAAAATGAGCTCACGATGGCGACAAAGAAGATCATGTCGCCCATCAGCGCGAAGAAGATGCCCAGGCGCCAGCGGGTAAGCAGTTGCCGGGGACCGTTCCTGCCGCGCTGCCCGTCCCAGTTATCGCCGTCGCCGCCCCCGCCCGTAGGACGGCGCGTGACTGGCGGCTTGCCACCGATGCCGGTATCTTTACGCTCGGTGTCGACTGGAATTCGGGTAAAAGTGACGGCCATCACAATCTCCGTTAACCAAGAGATTACTCCGGATTTGCTTCGTGAGCATCCTGCGGCACAAAATCTACTTTTCCCGGCTGAACGCGATATTCATATGGGCCACGAAAAACGCCCTTGTATACCCGCCCAAACGCTGACCATTCAAGGGTTGTAGCCCGCCACGGATTTGCCTCTGCCTGCCGCCCGTGAAAAATGCTCCAAGCCAGGTTCAGCCAGAAAAATCAAGCTGCGCCGAAACCAGCACGATCGCTGAAACGGTAATGTATCGCTGCAGCGGCACCAGCGCGGCCAGTTGAGCCGCTCCCCCGGTAAGCTGCGAATAGTGCCGCGGTTCGCCCGCCAACCCCGCAAAGTGCATCGGGAGAAATGTCGAATACGCCGCCACAAACGTAATCCAGAAGTGCGCCTTGCCCCAGCGCTCGTCCAGATGCCGCCCGCAGATCAGCGGGAACCAGTAGTAGACGCCGGCGTAAATCGAAAAGACTCCCGCCATCGCCATGATGAGGTGAAAATGGCCGACCACAAAGAAAGTGTTGTGCAGGTAGGTGTTCAGGATCGGCAGCGAGAGCAGCGGCCCGGTCACGCCCCCGGCGATGAATAGCGAGACGAAGCCCAGCGAGAAGAGCATTGGAGTGGTCAGTCGCAGGTTGCCGCCCCAGACCGTCCCAATCCAGCTCAGAACCTTGGCCGAACTCGGCACGGCAATCACCATTGTCATCAACGCAAAAGCCGTGCCTGCATAAGGATTCATGCCGCTCACGAACATGTGATGTCCCCAAACCAGCAGCCCGAGGAAGCCGATCAGCACGGTCGTGAATCGCCATCAAGGGATAGCCGAAGCACCGGCCGCCGGCTGAAATTGGCCAGCAGCGATGACGTGATCCCCATACCCGGCAGAATGGCGACGTACACCACCGGGTGCCCAAAGAACCAAAAGAGATGCAGCCACAAAAGCGGCGTGCCGTCGCCATGACCCACGATCTGTCCGCTGACCAGGTCGCCCATCGGCACAAAGAACGCCGTACCGAGATGGCGGTCGCAGAGCAGCATGGAGGCGGCAGCGAACAGCACGCTGAATACGAGCATGCGTGACCATCGCGCTCACCAGCCACGACCACACCGTCAGCGGCATCCGAGTCAGCGTCATTCCCTCGCAGCGTTCGGCGACGATGGTGGTCAGCAGGCTCACCGCGCCCACCGCCGCCGCAATGCAGAAGATGCCGATGCTCACCAGCCACACATCCATGCCCAGCGCCTGCCCAGGACCTGCTGCCGGTACGGCGCTGAAGGGCGGATAGCTCGTCCAGCCGGAAATTGGTGCGCCACCCGGCACGAAGAACGCCGAGATCATCAACAGCAACGAGAGCGCAGTCAGCCAGAACGAAACGGCATTCAGCACCGGAAGCGCCATGCGTGCCGACGCCGATCTGCTCCGGCAGCACAAGGTTGGCAAAGCCGCTCTGCGGAGCCGTGTCAGCACGAAGAAGACCATCAGCGTGCCGTGCATCGTCACCAGTGCCAGGTAATCCTCCGGCTTCATCGCGCCCCAGAAGGGCATCGGCAGTTCCGGCCAAGCCAGGTGAATCCGCATCAGCAGCGAGAGGGAAGCGCCCAGAATCACCGCCATCAGCGCCAGCACCAGGTACTGGATCCCGACCATGCGATGATCTGTCGTGAAGATGCACCGCCGTATCCACGAGCGCCGCGGCGGCCGGGAATGGCACGCGTCATCCCGCCGATTGCTCCCGGTGCGAAGTTGATGGGATCGCTCATTGGCCCCCCATCGCCGAGTTCGCAGCGCGCACCCGCGCCTCGCGTGCCGCCAGCCACTCCGCGAATTCTGCGGCAGGCAGCACACGCATCGTCGCCTGCATTCTTGCGTGCCCCAGGCCGCACACCTGGCTGCACAGGATGGGATACTCGCCCGCACCTCTGCGGCGTGAAGTGAACATGCAGCACCATGCCGGGGACGGCGTTCTGCTTCAGCCTCATCGCGGGAACGAAGAATCCGTGGATCACATCGACGCGCGCAAGCGTAAGGTCGACTTCGCGCCCCGCGGGCAGCACCAGCTCGCTCGCAACAATGTCGTCCGCCGCTGCAGGATCGCGCTTGTCGAGCCCCAGCGGATTGCCCGCCGCGGCTTTCACCATCTCAGGCCGTACCGTTCCAAAGGCGGCATCTTCGCCGGGATAGCGGAAATACCACTGAAACTGCACACCCATGACCTCCACCTGCAGCGCCTCGAGCGATGCGCCCTCGAATCGGTTCGCAGCCCACAGCCGTTGTGCGGTGAATGCCATCCACGCGTAGAGAACGCACAGCAGCACCATCGGAACACTTCCACCACCCACACGCTCGGCAGCGCGGGCACAGTAGCGCGCCTCCGCCGCAGCACACCAAAAATCAGCAGCACGTGTGCCAGCAGGAAACAGAGTGCCGAGCGCGATAAGATTCACGCGCATCAGCCGATCGACAGCAATGCCGTGCAGCGAGGCATTTGGCGGCATCCAGAAGGGAGTGCGGCCGGCGAGTCGCGAAATCGCCGCGAGCGGACATTGCGATTCATTCGGGCTCAGTACGTTCGCGGCTTGACGACCTCTTCACCATCTCGACAAAGTAGACGTGCACGCGACGGTCGTCGGAGAGTTCAGGATGGAAGGTCGCCGCCAGCAAATCGCCCTGGCGCACAAGAACAGGGAAGCCGTCGCGCTCCGCCAGCACTTCTACATCTTTGCGCGACCTTGGTAATGCGCGGCGCGCGGATGTACACCATCTCAAGCGGATCGCCGCCCAGCTTCGTAGCGGCGTGCTCGATGGAGCTGTCGATCTGCCGCCCGTACGACGTTGCGCTCCACCGTTGCGTGCAGCACGGCCAGGCTCTCCTGCGCGGGATGCACCACTTCGTCCGCCAGCAGAATGCAACCCGCGCATGTGCCGAAGGTAGGCTTCGTCCTCACGAACGTCTGCGAGGTCAGCAAGAAGCCGTCGCGTTCCAGAAACTTGAGAAATGTAGTCGATTCGCCGCCCGGAATGATCAGCCCATCCAGCCCCGCCAATTCCGCCATTGCGGACCAACACAGCATTCGCGCCTACATCTGTCAGCGCCAGTGCATGCGCAGCGTAGTCCCCTTGCAGCGCGAGCACACCGATCGTAACCAGTGTGCTCGCCTGTGTTTCCCTGGCGTCTGCTTGCGTCGTTCCTGAATCCACCTGGCCTGCTCCGCTACCAGCCACGAGTCTGCAGCAGTTGCGATTCCTCGAGCCCGGCAATGGCAAGACCCTTCATCGATCCGGTAACCGCTCGCTCACTTCCGCCACTACCTTGGGATCGTTGTAGTGCGTCGTCGCGATCACGATGGCCTTTGCCCTCGATTCAGCTTCTGCACGCTCATCCTTCGCCTTGCAACTGCCGCATCGAAGTTCTGCTGGCTGTCGAACAGGCTGCGATCCTTGTCCACCACAACGTCCAAAGGAGTCGCGCCGTCCTTCATGAAGATGCCCGAGCCCACGAAGACAGCCTCGGCTCCCAACTGCATCATCAGCGCCGCGTCTGCGGGAGTGGCAATGCCACCGGCGGAGAAGTTCGGCACCGGAAGCTTGCCCGTCTTCGCCACCATGCGGATCAATTCATACGGAGCCTGGTGATTCTTCGCCGCCGTATAAAGTTCCTCTCGCCCAGCACGGTGAGCGCGCGCATCTCGCTCACAATCTGACGCATATGCTTCACTGCGTGAACAACATCTCCCGTGCCGGCCTCGCCCTTGGTGCGGATCATCGCAGCGCCTTCGGCAATGCGCCGCAGAGCCTCACCCAGATTGCGTGCGCCGCACACAAACGGAGTCTTAAACGCATGCTTGTCGATGTGGTGAGCCTCGTCCGCCGGGGTCAGCACTTCGGACTCGTCGATGAAATCGACGCCCAGTTCCTGCAGCATCTGTGCTTCGGCAAAGTGCCCGATACGCGCCTTGGCCATCACCGGAATCGACACGGCGGCAATAATTGCGCGGATAAGGCTCGGCTTCGCCATGCGGGCCACTCCGCCCTCGGCACGAATCATCGCAGGAACGCGTTCCAGCGCCATCACGGCGGTAGCGCCTGCGGCTTCGGCAATGCAGCGCCTGCTCCACGCTCATGACGTCCATAATCACGCCGCCCTTGAGCATCTCCGCCAGCCCCACTTTGAGCCGTAGCTGTGTGCTGCCCGAGTAGTTGCCGTTGCTGTTCAACTCTGCCATGATCGTGTCTCCCAAAATATGCGCCAGCCGCACTCGTATGATTCGTCGAAGGTTGTTCCGGAAGCTCTCGGCGGGCGACTAATGCTGATACTTAAGTTTAACAGCTTCCGGGGCGGCAATGCGCCACCGAGCGCCAACGCTAACAAACACGAGAGCAATCCCATATTCCTGCGCTGGGAATTTTCCCTGCAAATCCTGCTGAGAGATTGAAACTTGCCCCCTGCAGACTCGTCACAGCAGGTATACCATTCTGTGTCAGGACCCGGGGGAACTGTGTGAAGAGCAAAATCGCTTTCCTTCTGCTGTTTTTGGGTCTCACGCTGCCGGTCTATGCCAAGCAAGTTACGCTTGCGCAGTTGGAAGAATTGCTGGCCTTGGCCCAGGGCAAGCCCGACGCCGATGTGGCTCGCCAGCTATGGGACCTGGAGCTTACCGAGCGCCTCAGCAGCGCGCAGCTCACTCGATTGCAGGTACAGTTTCCCGGCACCAAGACGCGTCAATCGCTCCTCGCCATCGCCGACGCTTCTGCATTCCTCAAGCTTCCTGCTGCAGAGGCGCACCGCCAGCCCCCAGCCTCGCCAACCAGCGCCAGATCATGGGCCTGGTGGCAAACTACGTGGCCGACACTATCCACCAGCTACCAAACTTTTTTGCCCGCCAACTCACCACTCACTTTGAAGATCAGCCCATGAGGCGCTCGACAGTCACCACGGCCGCCGCGTTCTACAAGCCGCTTCACGCCGCGGGGACCGTCACAACGTCCACCGTCTTCTATCGCGACGGGCGGGAAGTAGTCGACTCCGGGCCGGTCAAGGTCAAGAAATCCGAAGCGCCTGTGCCCGGCCTGAAGACCCAGGGAGTCTTCGGCCCCATTCTTCAAATCGTGCTCGTCGACGCCGCCCAGAACAAGCTGGCGTGGAGCCACTGGGAGCAAAGCGACGCCGCTCAGTGGGCCGTCTTCGCCTATTCCGTTCCTCAGGAAAACTCCCACTATCAAGTCACGTATTGCTGCGTTCCGGATCCCAACAACCTCGTCGATCCCAGGAAAGAATTCAGGCAGCTTGTCGGCTATCACGGAGAGATCGCGGTGGACCCCGCAACCGGAGTTATTCGAAGGATCACGGCTCAGGCAGACTTCAAGCCCTCAGACCCTCTCAGCAAAGCTGACATCCTTGTCGAATATGCCCCCGTCGATATCGGCGGCTACACATATACCTGCCCTACAAAAAGCATCGCAGTTTCGCGCGCTGTGCTCGATACCACCTCTGATTCTGTCGGCTCCGAAAGCTCTGGCGCCGTCCTCTGGCAGACCTTCCTCAACGATGTCCAATTCCAGGACTACCACCTCTTCCACGCCACCACCAAGATCGTTCCCGTGGAGAAAGCCTCTACCGCCGGCGGTAGGAGTGGAACAGCCGTAGCTTCAACAGCAGGAGACGCGTCTCAGCCTGCGGCCGATGTGGAAGTCGCCGAAGCGGCCGCACCCCCACCAGAACCGACTGCGCCGCCGCCGCCCCCAAGGTAGTCGAAGCGCCGGAGTACAGCCTCGCGCCTATCGAAAGAGATCCGTTCACCACTGCCACTCCTGCCGGATTCGTCATCAAGACGACCGCCCGCCTGGTCGACGTAGGATTCGTGGCCTACGACAAGAAGGGCAAGCCAGTCACCGATCTGAAGCAGGACGAAATTGCTGTCTTCGACAATGGAGTCCAGCAGCAGGTGCGGCTCTTCTACCAGGCCGCTCCAGCAACCCCCTCTGCATTGGTAGCGGCGGCTCCCGCTCCCGCGCCAGCAGCCACCGACACCTTCTCCAACCAGCCGGTCGCGGTTTCGGCCACCGCCGCCAGCGCAATTACGCCCTCGGCGACTGTGCTGCTTATCGATGCGGCACACCTGCCGTGGCAGGACCTGCAATTCGCGCGCGATGCGACCATTAAATTCCTCAACAAACTCGCTCCAACTCAGCCCGTGGCGCTCTACACCATGGACGACATCGGCTTCCACGTCCTGGCCGAGATGACGCAGGATCACGCGCAGCTCGCCGCCAAGCTGAAGGCGTGGACCCCATCGGCAGGCACGGTGTCAAATGCGCAGGAGACTCAAGATCGAAACACCCGCCATATCGACGAGGTGCAGAACGCCTCCGACCTCGAAACCGTGAATGGAAACCGCATCTCGGATGCGGATAGCGCGGGATCCTCCGCCGGCCTCGGGGGCGCTTCCGCACCTCTCGATCTGCAGTTGCGCGACTTTGGAGCGAACCCGGGGCGAGAGTCTCTGCGAGTGCTCATCGCAATCGCCCGGCATTTGGCGCCAATACCCGGTCACAAGAGCCTCATCTGGGTCTCAGGCGACGCCGCGATGGCCGACTTTGGTGACCAGGTATCGCTCACCGGTCCTCAAAAGAATAAGAAGGAGTACCTCAACGAGATCGCAAATTCTGCAGGCGAAGCCCTGAACCAGGCGCACGTTGCGCTCTACGCACTCGATGCCTCGGCAATCGAAGCTGGTGGCGTCGATGCCAGCCTTGGCGACATGGCAGTGAGCCTTAAGCCGACGACCACCGCAGGCCAAGGTGCTACCCCCACCAGCGGCCACATGGGTTCGGTTCCCGGGAATGCCCGCGCCTCCGAACAAATGCAGAACGACATGCACGGCATACAGGAGCCCATTCGCCGTGTTGCTGAATCCACCGGCGGCAAGGCCCTGCGGCGCGCCAGCGACATTGGAAACTCGCTCGACTCCATCCTGCGCGACACGCAGGCAACGTATATGGCGAGCTTTACGCCCGACACTTCGCCCGATGGCACCTTCCACAAGATCACCCTGAAAGTCACCAGCCGGCAGGGAATTACCCTTCGCTACCGCAGCGGCTACTTCTATCAGAAGGAATCTACCGATCCCAAGGCAAAGTTCCAGGAAGCGGTCTGGCAGCCCGTCGATCCCAGCGAAATCGGCCTCACCGCCAAGGTTGTCTCCCATACGCCCGTCCAAGGTGCAGCTCATGATCGCCCTCAAAGACGTCACCATGGAGACGCAGGGAGATCGTCGCACCGGCAAAGTCGATGTCTACCTGGTGCAGCGTGAGGAGTATGGTGGGCGGGCAAATACCAGCGGCGAAGCCGTGAAATTCGACCTCAAGCCCGAGACCTACGCATCCATGGTGGCCGATGGCTTCGCCTATCAGCGCAGCTTCAACCCGATGCCGAAAGTCGGCTCCATCCGCCTGATCGTCTTCGACGAGAATTCCGGCCGCTCCGGCTCCGTCACCCTGCCAATCACAGCGCTTTCGCCTTAAGCGTCTACTACTGCCGCGAGGCCTTCCTCGGTCGCCGAGAGCCCGCTTTAAGGATCGCCGGATCGATCGCCAGAAACAGACCCTTGGCGCGCGCCAGCAGGCGGCCCGAAGCGTCGGTCAACTCCGCCTCGCAATGGTGCTTGCGACCCTCCGCCTTCAACAGACGTCCTTCCAGCAGCAGGGGAACAAGCAGCGGCACCGGCTTCAGGTACTCCACTTCCATCTGCCGCGTCATCGCCACCACGCCGTGAGCACGATTGGCCTTGCTCATGGCCTCGTCCATCAGCGTGGCGATAGCCCCGCCGTGCATGTGTCCGGGAGGACCCTCAAAGCGCCGGGGAACGCGAATGCGGCTCAGGATTCGCCCCTCCTCATCGGTGAAGAACTTAAGCCGCAGTCCAGTCCTGTTGGCAGCTCCGCATCCGAAGCAATGGTTCGGCGCCCCGTGCGCCAGTGGAATCAGCTTGCTCATTGCTCTACGTCCTCCGCCCAACGGGACTGTGGGAAGCACGAAGCCCACACCTACAATCTACCCTGATTACGACTGGGGTCCCTGCGCTCACGCGGAGACGAGGGAAGCCGAAATCATGGGGTTAACTGAGATATACTCTGGTAATCATGGCGACCGATAAGACATTCTTCCTCGAAACCTTCGGCTGCCAGATGAATGCCCATGACTCTGAAAAGGTCGTTGGCACACTGGAGCACGAGGGCTACCGCCGCGTCGAGACTGAGGATGCCGCCGACCTGATCCTGTACAACACCTGCTCCATCCGCGACAAGGCGGAACAGAAGGTCTTCAACCGGCTGAACGACTACAAAAAACTCTACAAGCAGGGCAAGCGCTTTGCCGTGCTGGGCTGCGTGGCCCAGCAGGAGGGCGAAAAGATCTTCGAGCGCGCCCCCTACGTCTCCATCGTCTCCGGATCGGCCTCCTACAACAAGCTGCCCCAGATGCTGGTCCAGCTCGAACTGGGCGAGAAGCACATCACCGGCCTCGATGACCGCGAGACCGACCTGACCTTCGAGACCGAGTTCACCGCCCGCACCAATCCCCATCGCGGCTACATCACCATCATCGAGGGCTGCGACAAGTTCTGCGCCTACTGCGTGGTGCCCTATACCCGCGGCAAGGAGCGCAGCCGCACCTCCACCTCGGTGCTCAACGAGGCCCGCCGCATGGCTGACTCGGGCTATACCGAAATCCAGTTGCTGGGCCAGAACGTCAATTCCTATGTGGATCCGGAAGGGAAGCAGAGTTTCGCGGAATTGCTCACCGCCGTCGGCCAGGTCCCCGGCATCCGCCGCGTGCGTTTCATGACCTCGCACCCGCGACACTTCACCCGCGACATCGTCCAAGCAATTGAGGCCTATCCCACGCTCTGCGACCACGTCCATCTGCCGATACAGAGTGGTTCCTCCGACGTCCTGCGGCGGATGAATCGGGAATATACCCGCGAGCAATACCTTGAGCGCATCTCCTGGGTCAAGGCTGCAAAGCGGCCTATAAGCCTCACGACAGACATCATTGTGGGCTTCCCAGGTGAGTCAGAAAACGACTTTTTGAGCACTCTAGAGCTGCTAAAAACGGTCGAATATGACGCCGTTTTCGCCTTTAATTACTCGCCCAGGCCCAATACTCCGGCGATTTCCATGGAAGATTCGATTCCGGATGAGGAGAAAGCCGCCGATTGCAGATCCTGCTGGACCAGCAACGCGAGACCCAAAGGTCTTTCTACGCCAGCCAGATAGGGTCAGTAGTTGAAGTGATGGTCGAAGGTGCAAGCGTGCGCAGCGGGCAGGCGATGGGGCGCACCTCGCAGAACAAAACGGTGAATTTCACCACGGGCCAACCCATCCTTCCGGCCCCTGGAAGCTATCTAAGTGTATGTATTACCAATAGTTTCCCCAACAGCCTGGTGGGGAAAGCGGTACTACCGGCGCAGGGTTAAAGGGCGCGGAGAGAGGTGGAAGATGGAAATTGAGATGAAAATCCGGGGCTTAATGGTCGATCCATCCACCAACATGCCTATCGTCGTCCTCAAGGACGTACAGGGCGAGACTCTGCTGCCGATCTGGGTCGGGCTCTACGAGGCGAACGCTATCGCATTGGAAATAGAGAAGATAGCGGCCCCCAGGCCGATGACGCACGACCTGCTCAGAAACTTCATCCAGGGCTTGAATGGTAGCGTGCAAAAGATTGTAGTCACTGAGCTTAAGGATGATACTTTCTTCGCCGTTGTATGGATGGAGCAGGACGGCGAGCCGGTCGCCATCGATGCGCGCCCATCTGACGCCATTGCGCTGGCGCTGCGTGCAGATTGCCCAATCTTCGTCAGCGACCAGGTGCTGCAACTGGCAAAAGTGCTGCCAGTTTCGAACGATAATGCATCTGCAGAAGAAATGCGGCGCTGGCTTGAAGGCTTGAACGACGAGGATCTCGGCCGCTACAAGATGTAACTCAACGCCCAAGGAGCGGCGAAACATGGCAGGGAAAGCCCTGTTTCGCCACTCCAGTCGTGCACTATACAGAATATGCGTTATCGGACATGACTAGTAGCTCAACCTTGCGACCGGCGATGGCCCGTTTTGGCAGCAACTCGCCGGAACCGAACATGCGCTCCAAAACTAATCGCGCGACCTAACACTGACTCACGTTCATTGAGTGCCTTTGCTCGGAGTTCTCCCACTCAGCGCTGCCCCGCAGACGGGTGAGCCTACAAAGACGATTGATACTCCCGGTCCAGGCCAACACTGTGGAGCAGATCCGCAAAACGAGGGTCGCTGCGGAGAGGATCAAAGTAAGGATGCGTTTTTAGATACATTACGATGTTGGACTTTTCCTCGTAGGCTCGCTCGAGCCAGGCAATTGCCTGCTCGTTATCCTCAAGTCCAAGGTACGCGTTCACAAATGCAGCCGACGGAACATAGCCGGCCTCTTTGCGCGTCTTCAATTCGGTAAGCAGCCGCAGAGCATGATCTCGCTGCCCAGCATGGGCGTAGGCCCGCACCAGCACACCGATCACCACTGCGTTGCGATCTGAAAGTCGAGCCGCTTCCTCCAGTTCCGCGATCGCTTGCGCAGGTTGTCCTTTAGCGATCAGTGAGTAGCCCAAAAACCAATGGGCAGAGACATCGTCAGGCTGCACCGCTAAAGCGTCCCGCAGAGTCTGTATGGACTCGTCGTAGTGCCGGGCCTGGAATAGCAGAAAGCCATTATCGACAAGCATGCCAACATCCAGGGGATCCAGCTCATGGGCACTTTTGGCCCAGGTGACTGCCTCCTCCAGTCGCCCCTGACTCAACAGCCAACCTGCATAGCCCCGATGCCCAGCCGCGTCATTGGGCTTCAACGCGAGCGCTCGCTTGTATTCAGCTTCGGACTCTTGCCATTTCCACTCTTCTTCGTACATTGCAGCCAACAACATGTGCGCTTCCGCAAGGTCCGGATTAAGGTCGAGTGCCTTGTGCACTGCCGCGAATGCCTTGGGGCTGGTTTCAGCGGGCGAGATCCCACCATAAGGAGATCCGAGGATTCCGTACACATTTGCCAGCCCCAGATACGAAGGCGCAAAGGTGGGATCCTTTTTGATCGCATCTTCGAAAAAGGCAAGGCTTTGTTCGAGACCTGCCCTGCTGTTGTGATCGGCATAGACGCCTTTCAGGAAGCTCTCATAGGCCTCTGGGGACACCTGTCGACTTGCCGCCAGCAGGGTATGTTCCCTGCCGCTGACCGTGACTTCAACTTGTTCGGCGATGGATTGCGCGATGTCGCTTTCAAGCGAAAGCACGTCTCCCATATCGCGATCGTATGTTTGCGACCAGAAGTGTTCGTCATTGCTTGCCCGAATCAATTGCGCATGAACGCGAATGTGGTTGCCGTCCCGTATCACTGAGCCTTCAACAATCGCATCCACTCCGAGTGTCCTGGCAATCTCGGGGACCGTCTGTTTAGGGTCTTGGAATTGCATCACCGACGTATGTGAAATGACGCGCAAGCCATGGATCCCCGCGAGGCGTCCGATGAGTTCCTCGGTCATTCCGTCTGCGAGGTATCCCTGCGCGGGATCGCCGGAAAGATTCTTCAAAGGCAACACCGCGAGCGACGTTATCTTCGGAGGAATTCCGTCCGGATGGCGGCTCTTCAGTAGAACAAAGGCCAACCCAAAAATCAGCACCGCTGCCAAACCGACAAGCGGCCAGCGATACGTTCGCAGCATTCGAGGTTCGCCAGGACCCTGCGTCTGAACAGCGGTCGCCACGTCAGGCACTTTCTCTTCCCCAAGATTTGCAGCTACCTGGCTTCCATTCGTTCCGGGTCGCGTGTCCTGAACCATCGGCAGCGGCACAATCCTGCTCAACTCATCAGGGTTTGCTGGGTTGGAATTTCCGTTGCTGGCCGTCACCGGGGCAGCAAAACGGTACCCCTTACCAATTATGGTCTCGAGAAACCGGGGCTTTTCAGGGTCATCCTGCAGCGCCTGGCGGATCTTGCGAATGGCGGTATTGATGCTGTGATCCAAATCAAGAAAGACTTCTCCGCCCCAGATATGCCGGGCGATCTCGTCACGTGATACCAACTCTCCCTGGCGTTGAACCAACAAGATGAGCAACTCCATCGGGAGTCTTTCCAGGTGCAGACGGCGGTCGCCTCGTTGCAGTCGATAACTGGACTGATCAAGAGTGAACTCGCCGAAATGGAACTTCTGGACCGAAGATCCCTCATGTGGCCGAATAGTCATTGCCGGAATGATGATTCACTAACGGCCAATTAATCAAGCCCAACAGCAACTTAGCGGTTCATACAAAATTTATCTCCTCTTCAGAGCGCCTGCATTGCCGTCCGACACCGTGATCGGTACGGTACGCAACGGCACCACATTTCAGACTATGGAGATCAATCGATGATGCTACGTAAACTTATGTTGTTGGCACTTTGCATGAGCGCAGTCGGAATCGTGGCTCTTTATCATGTGGAGTCTGCGCAGGCGACGACGGCTTCCGGCTTCAAAGGCGTATCTATGTTGCCCACGGACACCTTCCCTGCAGGTCTCGCAACATTCCAGGACTTTCAAGTTTTCAATCTCCTGACACGATCCCAGCTTCAAACGCTTGCTCCCACATACCCTGGCAACACGTGGTGGGCCTTTGAGAGGACCGAGGGCCCGTCAGACCTCTATTTGCTAAACAATACTTGGCAGCCTGGTGGGAGTACCGGTTGGCACAAGCATCCTGGCCATAGCCTGATTGTGATCACTTCGGGACAGGTAACCCAATATCATGCCGACTGTAAACCGGAAGTGTACGGGCCGGGAACGCCAAATGGTCCGACCCTGGTGGATAGCGGGAACGACGAGCACCTGATTCGGAACGAGAGCGCCGGCGTTGCGACCGGCATTGCTGTGCAGCTGGTTGCTAATGGTGCGCCGCGCCGGATTGACGTGGTAACAGCTCCGCCAACCTGCCCGCTACAGTAGCTTTCATGAGCCACCAGAAAGCAATCGCCCCTGACCGGAGTTCAACACTCAGGATCAGGGGCAAGTCTACTCGTGCTCGGCATTCGATTCAGGAATCAACGCACCGCTCCGATACGAGCCGGGCGAGGGCTTGAGACATTTGCAAACCGCGAGCGGAACGGACACTACTTGGCGAAGTAGACAGCGAAATCGCTGCTACTTGTCGTCTTTGTCTTTGTCTTTTTCTTTGTGGGGGGCGTTGGCGTCGAAGATCTCCTGCATCCGTTTCAGCTTCAGGACGCCGTAGAGGACGGTAAACGCCATTATCACAACCAAGGCTGCGGCAAAGTGTTTCTCCAGTACATAATTGCCTTGGCGATAAGCGAAGTAGCTGGCCATGATGACGACGAAAATTCCGACATTCATGATCCAATTGGCGACCTTGGGCATGATGTAGTGCATGGTTCCGAAGCCGGCCAACTGGTAGAGCAGGAATGGAAGAATCGCAATGGCTGGCAGCAGCTCCGAGGCTCCCAGACTAACGTCAACAGTATCGGCCACCTTGGAGTGCAGTAGAGCGCTGTGCGCCAGTTCATGGAAGAGAGATGGGAGCGCGCAGAGGAATGGAACCGCGGAGAGAAGCTCAAGGACCAATCCCCCGCCCCAGGCGCCGACCTTGGAAGCTGAGTCGGCTCCCGCACCAGTGGATTGCGTGCCGATAAACAGGCCACCGACGATCGCCGCGGCGCTGGAGAGCATCAGGAGCTCGACGCTGATGCCGAAGCTGGTCGGCTCTCCTGACTTGATCAACAGCAGAGCCATGAAGCCGGGCAGATAGAACATCACCCTGACCAGTCGAGCCCAGACGCGTGCATCTCTATCCGGCGGGAGCACTGGAAGTGGCTTACCGTCGATGCCTATTGTTGCTCTTTCTTTCGACATATTTCAGTCCCTTTTGGTGTAGAGGAGTGGATGACTTGTTACCGTACCACAAGGCGCAGCTTCCGAAAACAACTCCTAAGAGCATGCAGTGAAAGAACTCAACTTGCCTTGGGCGAGTGCGCTGAATCGTCCCTCTTCAAGTGCCGTGGAGTGCAGTCCGCCTGTGCCGAATATTGCGGCGTTAGGATGCCGGGCTGGACCGGGGCAGGGTGACTTCCCTGCCTATCCCCGCTGCCCTGCAGATGTGTAGTCCTGTGGAAAGCCTATGGAGTGTTACCGACTTGATGCCTTCATGTCATGATTCAGCTATTCACGGTTATATGACTGCCAGCGCGTGAGTTATGTGGCGATTCCTCCGCCGGCTTCGACGACGTTAGAGGATAGACACCGCGATTGCTTTGCCCATTTATTGAGAATGACCATGGCAATGAAGATGAGAGCCAGCGAGAGGCCTAGCCACAGGCCAAGGACGCCCCATCCTTTTACGAAGCAAAGCACGTATCCCAGCGGCAGGCCAAAGCACCAGTAGCCGACCATGTTGGCGTACATGGGCAGGCGGGTTTGGCCCAGACCGCGCAGTGCGCCGGTGGAGACAGACTGCAGGCCATCGAAGATCTGAAAAACTCCTGCCATGGCGAAGAGTGGCACACCGAGGCGGATGATGCCTGGGTCTGCGGAGTAGACGCGAATGATCGGTCCCGGAATTACCAGGAAGCATACCGCGGCGAGAGCCATGAATCCTGCCCCGGCTGCCATGCCCATCCATCCAACGCGACGTGCTTTGGCCCCGTTGCCCGCGCCCACCGCATGCCCGACAGAAACGGCGGTGGCGGCTGAAACTCCGAGGGGAACCATGTAGGTGAGGCTGGCCGTGTTGAGGACGATCTGGTGAGCGGCGAGGGCCTCGGGAGCCAGCCGCGCGGCCATGACGGTGGCGGCGCCGAATGCTCCTACTTCCATGATGAGCTGGCCTGCAGCCGGAAGCCCGAGTTGCAGCAGACGGCGCAGGCGGCGGATCTCCGGCCCCGGCCAGTGGGCGAAGAGCGGATGGCCGCGCTTACGTTCGTACCGCCACGCCGCGTAGAAGAGCACGGCCGCCATGTAGACCCGTGCGATGCAGGTGGAGAGAGCCGAGCCTCGAACGCCCATGGCGGGAAAGCCGAGATGCCCGCTGATGAGCAGCCAGTTCCCTGCCCAGTTGACCAGGTTCGCGGTGAGCAGCGCGAAGGTGACAGGGGCAACTCGGGCCACTCCCTGGAGATAGCGGCGCGCTGCGGCATAGAGCAGCAGTGGGAGGGTGCTCCAGTTGAGGACGTAGAGAAATTGCGCGCCCTCAGCGCCAACCGCGGAGTTTACGCCCCAGAAAGGAAAGAGCTGGACGAAGCCGAGCGAAAGCAGCATGCAGACGGGCGTGTAGGCGGCAGCCAGATAGACTGCCTGTGCGAGCCAGCGGTGGCACTCATCGAAATCGCGGCCGCCGTGCGCCTGCGAGACCAGCGTGTCGAGTCCGAGCAGTAGTCCAATGCCGAAAAGCGCGGGACAATAATACGCAAAACTGCCGATGGCGACGGCGCCGATTGCGACTGGTCCGAGCTTGCCGACCATGATGGTGTCTACGATGCTCATAGCCATCCAGCCGATCTCAGAGATTACAACAGGGATGGCCAAGGCAAGGAGAGCGCGGAACTCGGCGCGTGGATCAGCGGCGGTTGCGAGAAGGGCCGGGTTGCGCTGATTCGCTCCTGTGGTCATGGCACCCTTCACGCTATCAGGAGTGGTGCGAGGCATGCCAAGGATGCGTGCGAGCGTGTGTTACCTTTAATAGGAGCGACCCGAGCGGAGAGATGGCCGAGTGGCTTAAGGCGCACGCTTGGAAAGCGTGTGTACCGCAAGGTACCGTGGGTTCGAATCCCACTCTCTCCGCCACTTTAGTCACTAAGTTCTTTAGCGGCAGCAGCGCGATAATCCTCCAATTCCCCCCTTAATCGGCAATGCGTCCCGATCGCCAGGAGACTGCGACGTCGGTTTTCTCGCGTCCGCCATTTACTTCACGATCAGCGTGATGGTGGCAGAACTCGTCACTTGATGGGTCGCTGGTGGAGGGGGAGGAACTACTCCGCCCCCACCGCCTCCGCAGCCGACGGCGATTGCGAACACCCCTATCGCAGCAACGATTGCCAACAGACGCAATTGAGTTGTGTTTCTCCGCTTCTTGTCGGCGAATGGAGCCAACAGGAAAGGCAGCAGTAAAACAGCGGCTGCGGCTCCCGGAAGCGTTTCGGTGAATGCGGCGGTAATGATGTACGTTCCGGTTGGAGTGGACGCCGCTGTAGTGACGGTGAGCATTCCTGTTGTGGCTGAGTAGCTGCAGGTTGCGCCAGTAGGCAGGTTAAGGCAACGCACAGACACGTTGGTTGCCGATGTGGGAAGAGTGACCAGGTAGGTCGCTGTTTCGCCTGCCGTAACGGTGACAGACGGCGTCGGGAATGAGGGAGGCGCCCCTGAACCGGCTGAATCAATTTCAAATTGAAGGGTGTTGGATGCGCTGCTGGCAGAAGGTGTCTGTACCATCACGGCGACGACTCCCGCGGCTGTGAGGTCGCTGGCAGGAACGGTGGCTGTGAGTTGCGTGGCACTGACGAATTGCGTGGTCAATGCCGAGGTTCCCCAGTACACCGAGGACGCACTGGTGAATCCCGATCCATTGACTGTCAGGGTGAACTGCGCACTGCCCGCGCTGGTGAGTTGCGGGGACAGACTCGTCACCGATGGAGTGGGGGGGAGCATGGTAATGACGTATGCAGCGCTGGCGACGGCGCTCTGGTTATAGCCAGAGGCAATCGCAATCGCCTTGATGGTTACAGACGAACTCACCGTGATGGGCGTGGTGTAGGGATTTGACGAAAGGCTGGGTGCGCTGCCGTCGGTCGTGTAGTAGATCGTGGCGTTCGGAGTCGCATCGGTGAGTGCGACGCTTTGAGGAGTGGTATACGTGCCGGCGGGCACGCTGAACGCCGGAGTTGCCGCTGTTGGAGCGGCGAGGGTCACCTTGCGGATGCGGTAGTTGTATGCGTCCGCAATGTAGAGATTGCCTGCGGCATCAAACGCGACCTGTGCCGGGGATGTGAGCTGAGCGACAGCAGCTGCGCCGCCATCTCCGCTATACCCTGGGAAGCCGAAGCCAGCAACCTTTGTGATGACTCCCGTTGCGGAGTTGATCTCGCGAACTTCGCCGGGCCAATTAGAGACGTATAGATTGCCGGCTGGGTCGAGAGTTAGTGCAGTCGGGCTGACTTCGGCGCTGGTAGCCTGCCCGCCGTCGCCGGTATTTCCACTCAGATCCTTAAGGCCGGCTATGGTGTTGATTAGTCCCGAAGACGCGGTCACCTTGAAGATTCTTGCGTCGGTCCCAATGAAAATATTCGCCGCCTTGTCGACGGCGATCCACTGAACCGGCTGCAGACCTGTACTTGTAGCGGGACCGCCATCTCCCTTGTAGGTTGAGGAACCGTTCCCGGCCACAGTCGTGATGATGCCAGTTGTCGCCGAGACCTTGCGGACTCGTCGGTCCTGGGTATCCGCGATGTAGAGATTTCCGGTTCCGTCGAATGCTATTGCGGCGGGTGACGACAGAACTGCGGATGTCGCAGGACCACCATCACCGATGGTTCCTCCGCCGCCAGCAACCGTCGAGATGATCCCAGTGCTCGCGGTCACCTTGCGAATCACATCATTGTCAGTGTCCGCGATATAGAGATTGCCCACACTGTCGAAGGCGAGTCCTCGCGGATAGGACAGGGTGGCCGTGATCGCCGTTCCGCCATCGCCGGTCCGCCCCCGGGTGCCGGTTCCGGCGTATATGGATGCGGCTCTCGTCGATGCTGAGATCATCCAAACCACGTTGTTGGGAGCATCGGAGACGAACATATTGCCGGCTTTGTCAAAGGCGATGCCACTCGGCGCTGCGAATGTCGCATTCAGCGCCGGACCTCCTGCTCCCGAAAATCCCGCCGTGCCTGTGCCGGCGACCGTCGTAATCGATGGCGCAAAGGCGCTGACATGGTATGTCGCTGAGGCTGGAGGACTGGTAAGGAAACCGGGAGCACTGGCAACAGCCTTGATCGTCAAGGTGCCCGTGACACTCAAGGGCATGCTGTATCCGTAAGAGTAGCTCGTTATCGGTGTGCTTCCGTCCACGGTTACGTAGATGGAGGCTCCGGGGGTTGTATCCGAGATAGTAATGGTTTGCGGGTCGGAGTAAGTGCCCGCAGCTACGCTGAACGTGGGTGCCGCTGCCTGTGAACTGGGAGGGGCGGGGGCTATCACAACCTCGCGAATCCGATGGAATTGGTCGGCGATGTAGATATCTCCAGCACTATCCACTGCAACTCCCAGCGGATCGCAGAGAGAAGAGCCGGTAGCGACACCGCCATCCCCGCCAATAGAGCCACACAGGAGCCCGTTCCCGGCGACGGTCGAAATGATCCCGTTGGATGCGGTAACTTCGCGAATTGCGCCGCTGTATTCATCGGAGATAAACAGGTTTCCCGAGTTGTCCAGAGTTACGGCAACGGGATTATCGAGTTGCGCGCTGGTCGCTGGCCCGCCATCTCCCGAATAGCCGCCCCACGTAAGGAAGCCCTGAGGAACTGTGCCCGCGATGGTTGTGATAATGCTGGAGGAGCTGATGACGCCGTTGGTAGCGATAATCTTCCGGACCAAATCATTGCCTGAGTCGGCGATGTACAGGCTACCGCTCGAGTCGAAGGCTAATCCGTAGGCCCCCCGGAATTCGGCGTTGGAGGCGGGCCCGCCTTCGCCAGCGAAACCGTACAGTCCAGTGCCCGCAACTGTCGTGAGGATTCCAGTACTGTTATTCACTTGCCGGATCGTACCTGTGGAAGTTCCAGCTATGTAAAGATTGTGCGACGAATCGAATGCCATTCCGCCGATGTAATAGAGATTTGCGGCTGTTGCCGGGCCGCCATCTCCCGGCGTAATACCGTTGGGGTTGCCTGCGTAGGTCGAGATCACTCCTGAAGCCAGGTTGACTTCGCGAACCGTGTAGTTGCCGTTGTCCGCGATAAACAGGTTTCCTGCATTGTCCAGGACCAGCACCGTGGGATAGATGAGTTCAGCGTTGACGGCCAATCCCCCATCCCCGGCATAGCCGCCGTACCCGTTGCCGGCCACGACCGAGATGATTCCGGTTCCCGCGGCGACCTTGCGGACCATGTGGTTGGATTCGTCGCTGAAATACAGATTGCCCGAGGAATCCTTGACGACTCCGTAGATATTCGAGGTCTGCGCCAGGGTTGCTGGCCCACCATCGCCGGAATATCCATACCCGCCGCTTCCAGCCACGGAGTAGATCAACGGGACTGAAGAGGTTCCGATGAAGTACTGCGCTGAGACGAACTGGCTGTAAGAGTGAGCATCCGATAACGCGGTGACAACCAGCGTCTCCGAGGCAGAGACGGTAATCGGCCCGGAGTAGAGCGTCGAGCTTGTCGTGGGGTATGTGCCGTTGGTGGTGTAATAAATCTTCGCGGACGAATCCGAATCGGTGATGGTTACGGTTTGAGGTCCAGCGTAGTATCCGGCAGCGGGCGAGATTACGGGAGTTGCCGTTGCAGGCAAAACCAGAGCGTAGTTCGCGGTAAGGTAATCGCTCTGTTGGTATCCGGTTTCCGTGGCGTACGCCGTAATGTACGCCATGCCTCCATGCCTGAGCGGGATGGGACCGGTGTATGGAATATAGGCGTTATTGGTATCGATACTCCCAGATGCAAAGTAATAAATTGTCGCTCCGGGAACGGATTCGGTGATCGTGACTGACTGCACCGAAGTATATGTGCCGGCGGCAGGAGAAATCACAAGTGGGGCCAGCCCCGCAGTCAGCGCGACTGGGCTCGAGACGCTGGCTGCGTAGTGACTGTCTCCGGGAAAACTTGCTTCCACGTTGTGGGTCCCGGCACCAATCGGCGCAACGCCGTTTATGGTAGCGCTGACCGTCTGGGTGGGTTCTGTGAGCAGGATGGATGCTGTGTTGACGAGCCGTGATGTCAACACCAAATCGGGAACGCCATCGCCATTGAAGTCGGCGACCGCAATTCCAATCGGGGTATTCTGACCAAGCCCTGGGGATGTGGGGGTTGCGGTAAAGGTGCCATCGCCCGCCCCAATGGAAATATCAATCACGTTGTTGTAGCTGTCGATGCCAGCCAGATCGAGTTTGCCGTCGTGGTTGAAATCTCCAGCGACAAGACTGGTGCCCCCGGAAAGGCCAGGGTTAGCGGATGCGTGGACGAATGTTCCGTCGCCGTTGCCGAGGTAGACATCCGCGCCTCCACCTGCCCCGAAAGCCACGTCGAGCTTACTGTCGCCGTTGAAATCACCCACGACTATGGAAGTTCCGAAGGTGCCTACCGCCGGCGATCCCGTGACCGCGGTGAACGTGCCATCGCCTTTACCAAGGAGTATGGTGGCACCGCCTGGGGAGAAGTAGCTGGATGCGATCAGGTCAGGGATGCCGTCGCCGTTAAAATCACCCGTGGCGATCTGGCTGAAGCTTGCATTAGCCCCATAGCTAGTTCCCATGGAAGTGAACGTTCCACTTCCGTTGCCCAGAAGAATGGTGACTTCACCTGAAGCGACAAGCCCGCCCACAACGGCCAGGTCCATCTTTCCATCTCCGTTGAAGTCGGCGGCAACCATGGACCCCGTAACGACATCGCCGCCAATCGGGCCTTGGTTGTAAGCCTGGCTTGTCTGCGGCGCAGCGAATGTTCCATCGCCGTTACCCGTCAAGACGGTGACATAGTTCGCGTTGTCGCTAAGCGAAGCAGCCAATATAGCCAGATCCGTCTTCCCATCCCGGTTGAAATCACTCGCGATCATGACCGGTGTTGACTGGACGGCAGCCACGGCTGTCGTTGGCCCCGCCGTAAATGCACCGCTGGCTGAACCGAAGAAGATGGTGACGGAATATGGGACGCCGATGGTGTACGTATTTGGAGTCCAAATGAACGCAACGTCGGGAATGCCATCCCCATTGAAGTCACCTGTCACTTCAGAAGCCGGATAGCCGCCCAGGGCCGAAGTTTGCGACATCAGCCAGCCCGTGCCGGCTGTACCTGAACTCAGGGGCGCCGTTCCGAGCACGCCGTTGCCGAAGCTCGTATCAAGGAAAGAAATGCTCCCCGTGGGCGGCGCGCTTCCGCCGAATCCCTGCAGCGTCGCCGTGAGCGAATAGTTTCCTGATGACCCGCTCACCGCCAGTGAGTTCGTAGCGGTGTAGACAGGCGCCTTCGCTGGACCAACTGAAAGGCCCACCGCGCTGGAGGAGCTACTAATGCCCAGACCGCTCTGCACGAAGACAGCCTTGTAACTATGCAGTCCGGCGCCAGGAACGAATTTATAGATAGCTGTCCCATTGCTGGTGAGTTGGGCTGTTCCCAGCCAATGAATATCTGCGCACTGGCTTGCAGCGGCGTCGCAGAAGTTCACCTTGCCTGAAGTTAGAGAACTGGCGCCTGATTTCACCGAGGCGGTAAGCGTGACAACGGTGCCGGGCGTCACGGTGGTCACCGGACTTCCTCCGGCGGTAACGGTCAGCAGGCTGGTAGTAGCAGGCGGGATGCCCCAAAGTGGAAGCGTCCCCGAAGTGCTGGCGTGGTAGTTTGTGTCTCCGCTATAGGTCGCGTCCACCAGATGCTGGCCTGCCGTTGCCATAGAAAGTGAGGCTGTTGCGGTTGCCGTTTCGGTTGGTGCAGTCAGGTTAACGGACACGTTGTTGGTGTAGGTGTTGCTGAAGACCAGATCCGTTCTGCCGTCTCCGTTCAGATCTCCACTAGCGAGAACATAGCCGTAGTAGACAAACGGCACCAAGGGTACAGGCGTCGAGGTAAACGAGCCACTCCCATCGCCAACAAATACTGAAATAATGCCGGTAGCGGAGTTGGGCACGACCAGATCGGGGATTCCGTCCGCATTGAAGTCAACTACCTGGAGCGTGGGAAGCACGGTGGAACTGATACTCCCAATCTGGCTGGAAGTGGGGGCGGCGAAGGTGCCGTCGCCATTGCCGAAGAGGATCGCGACTGAGTCACTGCTGCCACTGGCGCCGGCTACACCCTGGGCTAGATCCAGCTTGCCGTCCCCATTGAAGTCTGCCAGGGCGATCGGGGATCCGTTGCTCGCGCCATGAAAACTGGTTGCGGTTGCGAAGGTGCCGTCCCCGTTACCAAGCAGAACTGAGACCTCATCATCGTTGTAGTCGGAGACTGTAACATCCAGCTTGCCGTCCCCGTTCAAATCTGCGACTGCGATGGAAGTGGGGTAACCGGCGACCACGGGAGTGGTGGCGGTTGCAGCAAATGTCCCATCTCCGTTGCCCAACAGAATCTGCAGCGACTTGGAGGAACTGCTGGTGACGGCGATGTCTGGGATCCCGTCACCGTTGAAATCGGCGGCCACAAAGTGGTTGGAGCCTGATTGTGTCGAAGGGCTGGAAGCGACTGTTGTGAAGGTCCCATCCCCGTTGCCCAGCAAAATTATGATCGCGCCACCGCTGTAGTCGTTCAAGAGCGCCAGGTCCTGTTTACCATCGCCGTTGAAGTCTGCCACGATGAGAGGACCGAAGGCGCTCGACGGTACGGCGGGCGAGGGAGCAGCGGTATACGTTCCGCTGGCATTGCGCAGCCAGATCTTGAGGGCCCGGCTGGAGTCGCCCGCAGTCGCTGCCAGGTCCGGGATTCCATCCCCGTTAAAATCTCCAATCGCTATACCTTGGCCGGCAGTTTCGGTGGTCAGCGCTTGTGGATTTGGCCAGCTAACCCCAGCGACGCTTGCGCCGAGAGTCGAGGTAGTCAAAACCTTACCGCTGTTAGAGGTGT
This sequence comes from uncultured Acidobacteriaceae bacterium, assembly GCA_963849505.1. Lineage (GTDB taxonomy): Bacteria > Acidobacteriota > Terriglobia > Terriglobales > Acidobacteriaceae > JANXZS01. Next base: position 230,020 of record CAWKHY010000010.1, read on the forward strand.
CGATAAAAGAAACGGTCCCCGTGGGCGGCGCAGTTCCCCCGGCTTCCGTCACCGTCGCGGTCAAGTGGTAGGCGCCCCAACTCCCGGTCTCCGCAATTGTGCTCGTGCTCGCAAATGGGCCGGTCGTGCCCGTCACGGCCAGGGACATGGGGCCGGATGAGCTTCCGGCGTTCGCATTGGTCCCGGCGAACAGAGCCTTATAGCTGTGATTACCCAACCCCGGCCTGAATTTGAAGGTGGCTGTGCCCGCGCTCGTGATTTGCGCCGTGGCGAGGACGTGAACGTCGGTGCAGTACTTTGCGGATGCATCGCAGAAATTCACCTGGCCTGCGCCGATTGTGCCTGATGCAGGCGTCACGGTTGCTGTGAGCGTGACAGCGGTGCCGAAGGGAACCGTGGTCACCGGCCCTGAACTGGACGATACCGCCAGAGCGATGGTCGTGGTCACCTTGGCTTGCGCGGGCGCTGAAAGAGCCGCCGCAATCAACACGGCAACGGCAAAATTCGTCAAACGAATGTGGGAACTAATCGATGAGAACCAGGACTTGACGCACAAACTCGCCGCCTTAGCGGGCGAAAGGTTACCCATGGTTGGACCCTCTAACAATCGCACACAGCGGCCTTCGCATGGAGATCCGCGATGTGGATTAATGCGAAAGTTTACCATTGTTTCGCTGAGGGGGCGCCGTTCAAGGCACAGATTTTCAAGGGTTTGCGTGCCGGTTGAGAGCCAACGGGGATTACCACGGTACTCGTGATTGGGCTATTGTTTGCGAACTTAGTAATAGCGAAATATAAAAGAATTGAGGACTGAGATAACGCGCGGGTACATGCCGCTGTCAATCAGCGGCGATAAGCAAGACGAGATCGGCGCTGGCTAATGAGCAGGCGCCGACACCTGCATTGAGCGTTCCCGGTTCTCGTGGAGCTGGGTCATCAACGAGGTGAATTGCCTGCAAAGCCTCTCGAAGCCGTCCAGGGACCTGTCCATTTCGGCTTGCTCTCCGTAGACCTTCTGTTTCAGCGTCATGGTCTGTTCAAACAGGCTCCTGATTCCCTTCTCGTACCGTTCGACGGCGGCAGAGACCGACTCTTCCTGAGCAGGGCCAAGACTGCGGTTCGCGAGAAGTGCCTGCAATTGCATTTGAGTCCCTACTACCTTGCAGTAAGTCTCAACGACGACGTCATATTCTTCCTGGACATCTACGGTCTTCATGTTGCGGAGAGTATGAGATTCGCCGGTGCCTTGGAAATAGCACTGAAGCGTCAAACAGCGATACGACTGGCACCCGATAGTGCACTCCAGCGTGCTATTCATTTGACTGAGCGTGTTTAATGGAGGAATTGAGAGGTCAGCTCGTTATGGATATCGAAGATGTTGAGCTTGCAGGCTTGTCGCTGATTGCAGGCCATAAGGCGGAGCCCACGGGCCTGAGCTTTCGGGGTGTTAATCCTGCGAACGCGCTCCCGCTAGAACCCGCTTACTACACGGCATCGCTGGACGATATTGATTCTGCAGCGAGGTTGGCGGCGGACGCGTTTCCACCTTTCGCCAAACTGAGCGGTCGCGAACGAGCGGAGTTCCTGCGCAAGATCGCGGAGGGCCTGACGGCGGCGGGTGCGGCTATTGTCGAACGCGCAAATGCCGAGACTGGCTTGCCGGTGGCGCGATTGCAGGGTGAACTGGCACGGACGACCGGACAGCTCAAACTCTTCGCGGAGTTGATCGAGGAGGGCTCGTGGGTGGACGCCCGCATCGATGAAGCTGACCGCGAGCGCAAACCGATTCCTCGCGCCGACGTGCGATCCATGCTGCGACCGATTGGCCCAGTCGCGATTTTTGGCGCGAGTAATTTTCCGCTGGCGTTTTCTGTAGCGGGGGGCGATACGGCCTCTGCACTTGCGGCGGGAAATCCCGTGATCGTAAAGGCACATCCCGCGCACCCGGGGACCAGCGAGGTTGTGGGAAAGGTTATCCAGGACACAGCACGAGCGTGTGGCCTGCCCGACGGCGTATTCGCGCTGCTGTTCGACGCCGGCACCGAAGTGGGCACTGCTTTAGTCGAGCACCCCGATGTGAGGGCTGTTGCCTTCACTGGCTCAGCAACAGCCGGTCAGGCTTTAATGCGGCTAGCTTCGCAGCGACCTGAGCCGATTCCCTGCTACTCCGAGATGGGCAGTAGTAACCCGCTCTTCATTCTGCCGGGCGCTATACGAGAGCGCGGACCAGCGCTGGCCCAGGCGTTGCAAAGTTCCTTCACTTTGGGATCGGGACAATTCTGCACAAAGCCAGGATTGGTGTTTGTACCCGAGAAGGATGATCGGAAATTTATGGAGGCGCTGAGGAACGGCGTGAACTCGCTGGAGCAGCAGGGCATGCTGACGGCGGGCATCGCGACAAAATATAAAGACGCTGTTCTGGAACGGCTGCATGAAAACAAGGCACAAAACATCGCGGGAACAGCACCGGGCGCCCTGGCCAGCCACGCAAGTTGTTCTCCATTGCTGTTCGAAGTAACGCTTCGAGATTTTTTGAAGGAGCCTTCGCTTGAAGAAGAGATCTTCGGCCCTACAACGCTGCTGGTGCGCTACGGCTCTGGGGATGAACTTCTGGCTGCAGCACGGCAGTTGCATGGGCACCTGACGGCGACGATACACGGAACAGACGAAGACCTCTCCAATGCAGGCGAATTAGTTCGCGTGCTGGAAGGCAAGGTTGGCCGGATACTATACAACGGATTTCCTACGGGCGTGGAGGTTTGCCACGCAATGGTGCATGGCGGCCCATTTCCAGCAACTTCAGATGGCCGTTCGACGTCGGTGGGCACGCGAGCCATCTTCCGATTTACACGCCCTGTTTGCTACCAGGATTTTCCCGATGCCTCCCTGCCGCTCGAATTGCAACAGACGAATCCGCTGCAACTTATGCGCATGGTAAACGGCAATCTGAAGCGCGACTAGGTCACCACATTCTCCAGTGTTCCGATGCCATCGATGCTGATGCGGATGAGATCACCGCTTGCCAGGGTGAAGTCGTCGCCGGGCACGATACCTGTGCCTGTCATCAGGTATGCGCCGCAGGGAAAGCTGTTGTCGCGGAACAGGTATTCGACGAGTTGGGTTGGTTCCCTCTTCAGCTCGGCTATTGTCGTGGAGCCGGTGAAGGCGACCTTGCTGGAACGGTAAATCTCAATATGGATAGCGGTGGTCTTTGAGAGGGGCTCTGCTGCGAGCAGTACACACGGACCCAAGGCGCAGCTACCGTCGTAAACTTTGGCTTGCGGAAGGTAGAGTGGATTCTCGCCTTCAATATCGCGCGAGCTCATATCGTTGCCGATGGTGTATCCGATGATTTTGCCAGCGGGGCTGATCAACAGAGTCAGCTCGGGTTCGGGCACTGACCACTTGGCATCCGAACGAACGCGCACGGCACCGCGATGGCCGACTACACGGCGGCCCGTCGCTTTAAAGAATAGCTCGGGGCGTTCTGCGTGGTAGACGCGGTCGTAGAAGGTGCCACCGCCCGCATCTTTTGATTCCTCGATGCGAGCACTTCGACTGCGAAAGTAGGTTACGCCTGCCGCCCAAACTTCCTGGTTCCCTACCGGCGCAAGAATGCTATCGGGGTTGATGTCTCCCACTGCCTTGCCACTGGCGGCTTTCTGAATTCGGTCGTGGAGATTGCCGCTACTGATGAGATCGTCCCAATCGATTGCCTCAACCGAATAAAAGTGATTCTGCTCTTCCACAAAGATGCCGTGCGCTGTGCGATAGAGTTTCATTGGATTGACCTACTGTATGGTGATCAGGTTTAAGGACTGCGCGACGCGTTGCAAGGTGCACGTGCCGATTTGCATGAGACGAGCCACGTTCCCTCCGCTACTCAATTATCGTGAAGCGCTTCAGCGATTCTTCGTTTACCGTCAGGCCTAGTCCCGGTGTGGTGTCGTGGAGGTCAATGTATCCATCGCTGGGAGTGGGCTCACCGTCGAAGATATACCAGAAGAGTTCGTTGCCGACTTCCACATCCACCTTAGGGAAGAACTCGGCCATGGGCGAGTTCAAACTGGCCATCACCACGTGGTAGTTGTGCATCTGGCCGGCATGAGGCACGACGGGGACTTGAAATGACTCTGCAAGCGCGCAGATTTTGCGTGCCTGGCTGATGCCTCCAACGCGGTTGGTGTCGAACTGGATGTAGTCGAGCGCATCATTTTCCAATAGATCGCGAAAGCCAAACATGGTGAATTCATGCTCGCCGCCTGCAATGGGGACGGTGCCATAACTCTTCAGTTCTTTGTAGCCGCGCGTGTCATCAGGAATGACCGGCTCTTCCAACCAACGCAAGTGAAACGGTTCCAGCAGGGGCAGCATACGTTTTGCATAATCGAGGGTCCATCCCATGTATGCGTCGGCCATCAGATCGATGCCGTCGCCGATTACTTCTCGCACGCTGCGAACAAGCTCGATATTTTTCTGCATCCCTTCGGCGCCATCGGTGGGTCCCCATCCGAATCGGAGTTTCATAGCTTTGTATCCCTGACTTTTGTAGTTTTGCGCCTCCGCTCTCAATTCAGGAATTGGCATCGCGTAGAGGCGGCTGGCATAGACGGGAATCTTTTTTTTGGTGCGTCCACCGAGGAGGCGGAAGACGGGTTGCTTGGCGTCCTTGCCGAGCAAATCCCACAGCGCGATGTCTACGGCGGAGATCGCAGTGATGGCCACGCCCTTGCGGCCGAATGCCAGGGTGCGGCGATACATCTGCTGCCACAGGTACTCGGTATCCCACGGGTCGGCGCCCAGCAGCAGGGGGCGCAGATACGTGTCGATGAGCGACTTGGTAACCAAGGGAGAGAGCGCTGCGTTACCCAGACCGACGAGACCCGCATCGGTAAATATTTCAACGAGCAGCCAGCCGTGAAAAGCGAAGTTGCTCATTGAGGGTTGACGAAACGCAACAAGATCCATGGGGTTGGTGCAGAAATGAGGCGGCAACGGCGCGGTCTGCCCTGTCCATTGAACGACACGTGTTCGTACCTCGGTGATCTTCATGAGAGTGATCTCGAGGTGTTAGGCGCAAACACGCGTGACAAAAACATCCAGCGATTCATGCTGTTGATTTATATAACATCTGATCCAAGCTGGACAGCCCGCACCAATGAGAGAGGAGCAGAAGTTGTCTTCGACTGGCGGTCCTCGAGTTGTCGCGGACGGTGACGGGCGGTGTTTGAATAATTAAAGTGACGAACTGCGCGAGATCGTTGACCAATGGCGTGTGCCGCTTCACCAAACGACCTGCGCCTGGGAGCAGCCAGCAAAATGGGCCTTGATGATAACTACTCCAAGGCCCACTATTGCTCCTTCACACTAACGCATCGCTACTGTAACTGTAGAGGGAGTGCGAAGGTCGGCGCGAACCATCGTCGCCTTCTGCTCGAGCTTCGATTTCGGCAAAACAGCGCTACCGCTAACAGAGGTCGAGACTACTTCCGTCAGGAAGTACTGGTCGCCAATCTTATCGAAGACCAACTTGGCCTGACTTGGCGATGACTTGTCATCAGCGAAGCTAATGGCTACGACGCTGGTCTCTCCGTCTCTACTCTGAACCTTCACCTGATGCCAGGTTGGCGAGTAACTGATGATGTAGGTTCCGGGTGCAAGAAGCTGATCGTTGACGGTGAAGTCGAATGGAATCGTTGCCTTGGCCGAGTGGTCCTGCGCTAAGGCGCCGGGTACCGAGGCGAATGTCGATGCTGCGAAGAGTGCGAGTGTTGAGATGATCCGCTTCATTGAGGTCTCCATTCCACTGCGTCCGCTTCCGACTAGCTAGTGGGGTTCCTCACAGTGGAACCCGAACTGGATTTTGTTTCCGTGATCACTTACGGGGTGAGATAAAGCATGTGCCGCGCCAAAGTCGAGCGGCCGCACCACGGTAGTTATCGCGATTGAATTTACTAGGGGTTACAACAGATGAACCGAACCCGGACTCTTGTGCATCCCTGCACGTTGGTATCTGATCGGATACCGCAAGGAACGGAAAAGTTCCTAGATCGAAATTGAAGTCACCTGTTTACGATTCAGCTTCGCATCAAATGACATGTTGAATCTTGCTACCGCACGCGAGCAGACGGGAGTCTAATTCGGCATCCTTGGGGCCACGCCAGCTTGTTCGACCACGTTGCAGATTATCTGTTGCAACTGGCAGTTCAAGGCATGAGACGCAAGTCCAGGATGTGGGCGCCACTAGCCAAGTGATTCTTATCGTTACCGGGCCGCGAAGCATAGCAGAATCAGCGAGGAGGACGGAGAGAATGTTTTCCTCCGCCGCAAGAGGTTCGCTTTCATTTCTTCAATGAGTGCAATAGCGCAGGCAGGTAATCATTTATGCCATCGGAACGGGAACTAATCGCAGAAACTTGTCGTATAGCAGGAAGCCGAGGTTCTGAACTTCTGTTGCAAGACAGCATTCCCCAACTGAGGACGAGCAGAGTGGATCAGCTTACGACGCTTCCCGATTTTGGACATTTGGTCGGGCGAATGGCACGCGATCTGGCCGCGCTGTTACAGATTAGCAACGCGATCACATCGACGCGGGACCTCGACCTCTTGCAACGCAGAATTCTTGAGCTCATTTTCGAAGTGATCCCGGCTGAGAATGGCGCCATTGTGCTTCGCAATCAAGGGGACGAAGGTCCCCACTCCGTATGCAGCTGGAGCCGGCATTTTGAAACTCCGCAAGAAATCAGAATTCACGAGGATATAGTTCGCCAGGCAATTTGGGAGCGCGGAGTTGTTCAATGCAGCGCGGTCTCCGAATTCAACGACACTGAAAGCGTGCTGTGCCTTCCCCTTGTTGCGGTGGAGCGGGTGATCGGGGTCATCTATCTTAGCTCGCCTGAGGCCGAGTCGCCATTCTGTGATGATCATGTGCATTTCCTCACAGCTGCTACTCAGATTGCCTCGGTTCCTCTTGAATACATCCTCTCCCTTGACGCACTGAAGAATCACAGGCCTCGACTGAAGCCCGGGGGCACGACAGCTCAGCTTCTCGGAACCAGCCCCCAGGTAAAAGCAGTGATGGAGTTTGTCAGGCGTGTCTCGGACAGCGACTCCACCGTCTTGATAATGGGCGAGAGTGGAACAGGCAAAGAACTGGTGGCGCGGGCTATTCACGAGAGTGGCCCGCGATCGCATCAGCCCTTCGTGGCGATCAATTGCGCTGCCATTCCAGAGGCTCTGCTTGAGACGGAGCTCTTCGGTCACGAAAAAGGTGCATTTACAGGCGCAACGAGTGTGAAGACGGGAAAATTTGAAGACGCGAAGCACGGTACTATTTTTCTAGATGAGATTGGAGAGCTAGCGCCGATTTTGCAGGCGAAACTTTTACGCGTCTTGCAGCAAAGACAGTTTGAGCGGCTTGGAGGGCATCGCTCACTTGAGTTCAATGCACGCGTACTGGCCGCGACGAATAGAAACCTTGAGGCGGCGATCAAGGCGGGAGAGTTTCGTCAGGATTTGTTCTACAGGCTCAATGTGGTCGCGGTTACGATTCCACCACTGCGCGAGCGCCGTGAAGACATTCCATTGCTGGCTTTGCATTTCGCCGACAAATATTCCGGCAAAAGTAAACGTCCATTCAAGGGGATTTCGCGCCAGGCTCGCGCTCTGTTAATGCAGTACAGCTGGCCAGGAAACGTTCGGGAGTTGGAAAGCGCCATGGAGCACGCGCTCATCATGGGCATTGCCGAGGAGATCCTGCCGGAGGATCTACCTGGTTCAATCTGTGCCGAACAGAACACAAGACTCATCGGTACGCAGTATCGCGAGGTAATTGATCAGACTCGAAAGGACCTGATCCTTTGTGCGATTCGTGAAGCCAACGGAAATTTTCCCGAGGCCGCTCGGCTGCTGAATATCCATCCAAAGTACCTGCACAGGCTGGCCCGCAAGCTGAATCTGCAGTCTGATACTCGCCTGGTTCAGTTCCAGTCGAAGAAAGAACAGCTCGGGTAACAACGCCCGAATCGCCAGCAGAACCTCACGTCAGACATCGAAGCGCGCGCTCTGCAGAAGGCAGCGCCTGATCTCCCAGGTCTTCGGCTTACTCCGCCGAAATGACGCGAAGCAACCCATGATGGCACAAGGAGAATCTGATGGGAGAGTTCAAGGTGAATATGGATGGCACGTACGCTCCTACCAGGAAAGCCCTACCCGCTTGGCGCCAACCCGACTCCCAAAGGCACTAACTTTTCCGTTTACTCAGAGCACGCCACAGCGATCCATGTTTGCCTGTTTGACGATCAGGGCCGTCAAACGGAGAAGATAACCCTCAGAGAGAGAACTGCGTTTGTCTGGCATGGATTTGTAAAAGGGATAGGGCCGGGACAACTTTACGGAATCCGAGCTGAAGGTCCATGGGATCCAGAACACGGCCAGCGATTCAATCCCGCAAAGCTGCTCGTCGATCCTTATACTAAGGCCATTGCCGGTTCGGTGGATTGGCAGGGACCGATCTTCCCTTACAACATCGGCAGCGGCGATGACCTGGAGCGAGACGATCAGGATAGCGGCAAGGCGGTACCGAAGTCGGTCGTCATTGATAGCAACTTCGACTGGGAAGGCGATTGCCGGCCGGAGACACCGCTTAACGAATCAATTATCTACGAGCTACACGTCAAGGGTTTCTCCCAGCTGAATCCCGAGTTGCCTGAATCATTGCGCGGAACTTATGCCGGTGTAGCCCATCCTTCGAGCATCGACTATCTAAACAAACTCGGAGTAACAGCGGTTGAGTTGATGCCGGTGCACCAGTTCATTGACGATGGGCACTTACTGGAACGCGGCCTGAGCAATTACTGGGGCTATAACACGCTCGGCTATTTCGCGCCGGATGCGCGTTACAGCTCTGGCGGTGATCGAGGCGGCCAGGTAAGTGAATTCAAGGGAATGGTGAAGGCCCTGCATCAGGCGGGAATAGAAGTGATACTCGACGTGGTGTACAACCACACCTGCGAGGGCAACGAAAAAGGGCCGATGCTCAGCCTCAAGGGGCTCTGCAACACCACTTACTATCGAACAGTTGCGGATAATCCTCGCTACTACATGGACTACACCGGTACAGGAAATACTCTGAATGCACGGCACCCGCAGGTAATCAAGCTGATGATGGACAGCTTGCGCTATTGGGTAACTGAGATGCATGTTGACGGCTTCCGCTTCGATCTGGCTTCAACGCTGGCTCGCGAGCTGCATGACGTAGACCGGCTGAGCGGCTTTTTCGACACTATTCATCAGGATCCCACGTTGGCCGACGTGAAACTGATAGCGGAACCGTGGGATGTTGGCGAAGGCGGCTACCAGGTTGGGAATTTCCCCGTCTTGTGGGCGGAGTGGAACGGCAAGTACCGCGACACAGTAAGGCGCTTCTGGAAGGGCGACGATGGACAGCTCTCCGACTTTGCCTATCGGATAACCGGCTCCAGCGATCTATACGAATTTGATGGCCGCAAGCCATCGGCGAGCATCAACTTTGTGACGGCGCATGACGGCTTCACCATGTACGACCTCGTAAGCTACAACAACAAGCACAACGAGTCGAACGGAGACAACAATACCGACGGCACCGACGATAACAACTCCTGGAATATGGGAGCTGAAGGATTTACTGCCGACGCAGCGATCCTTGCCCTACGGGAGCGTCAGATGAGGAACTTTCTGGCGACACTTGTATTGAGTCAGGGCGTGCCCATGATTGCCGGTGGAGATGAGGTCGCGCGTACTCAAAACGGTAATAACAATGGCTACTGCCAGGACAATGAACTGACCTGGACACCGTGGCAATGGAACGCAATGCAGCAGAGGCTACTCGAATTCACGCGCAAGCTGATTCATCTGCGGCGATCACATCCGAATCTGATGCGAAGGAAATTTTTTCAGGACCGTGAGATTCGAAAATCGAGGGTGCAGGATATCGCATGGTATGGCGCAGATGGAAACGAAGTCTCAGACGACAGTTGGAACACGGGCTGGATGCGCTCGCTGGCCGTTATGCTGAACGGCAAAACAATGGAAACGAGCGACGAAATGGGAAGCCCTGTCATCGACGACAGCTTCCTGCTGATAGTGAATGCATCGCACGAAGGCGTCGAATTCAAACTGCCGCCGCCACCAGATGGCCGGCCATGGGCACAAATTTTGGACACCGAAGACGAGGCACAACCATTCCGCACACACGTAGCGGGTGAATCAGTGATCCTGGCGGGAAGATCCCTAATTCTGTTTAGTGATTGTGCGCTCGAGAACTAGTTAGCCCTATGGCTCAGCATAGGGCTAACAGAGTGATCGCCTGACATTATTGTGCTGCCACCTGCATTACCTGCACTGGTCCAAGCAACCCGGAGGGTAATAGCGGTGAATTTGCCTTATACGGATGAATGACCGTGAAGGTGTACTTTGTGGCGTTCGGTTGCTGGTCGCCTACCAGACGATTCACCCAGGCGTTTACAACCTTGATGGCTACCTCGTTCGGCCCCTGCTTGAGAGCCGATGTGGCATCTACACGATATGGTGAATGCCACACTACCCCAAGTGATTTCCCGTTGACGGTTACTTCGGCGAGATTCTTAACGTCGCCGAGGTCAATCCAAAGGTGTGTTCCCTTCTTGAACCAGTCTGCGGGCGCATTCACGGTTTTGGTATATGTGCCGATGCCGGAGAAATACTTGACGCCTTCTGTCGGGCTGTCGCTCCAGGATGCAAGCTTATCGAGTGTGACTGTCGGTGGAGCACCACGATCCGCCTGGAAAGCAAGAGTCCAAGGCCCATCCATAGTTGCCACCTGCGTCTCGACAGCCTTGGGCAGTGAGCGCGTATTTGCTTTTGCCGCGTTGCGGAAGACTACAAAGACGGTTCCCCACGGTTCAAGGTGCAATGGCACAGTAGTGCGGCCTCCGGCTATCGTGTACGAAGCCGGCTCGGTCCTACCTGTCTCCGCGTGCCACAACTCGGGCTCCTTGCCCTCTACCCGGAAAGCTGCGTCCACCTGCACGTCGCTGTCGTTGCGGTTGTCCACGTAGTAGAGATCGCCGTCAGCAAGTTTGCGATGGACAAAGAGTATCTTCGTCTCGCTCTTCGCCTTGTTGTAGTCGAAGTCGGGAGCGAGCTTGAGCGACGTGAAGGCATCGCTCAGGGATTCTCCTGCATACACTTTTCCCTTGCCCACTGCGCGGATACCGTTGCCACTTCCCCACAACTCGTCTGCGATCGAGCGGAACTGCTTGTCATCGTCGGCTAGACTCGGCGTGTTCACAGGCTTCGCGCCAACAACTGTTGCGCCTTGTTTCACAAGCTCGTAAATACTGCGCAAGACCGGCAGTGACATGTGGCTGCTGTAGGGATCAAGCGCCAGCACGCGATAGCTCATGCCGCTTGCGGTTGTGATCCGCCCATCCTTCACAGAAAACATATGGATCAGCGCATCGGCGTTGACATAGTCAAAGCCGTAGCCTGCAGGTATGGCGGGAGCGGATTTCTCGAAGATGGCTGTCAGGTTCGAATCCTCGCCATAGAAATAAAGTATGTCGGCTCCGAAGTGACCCTGCTGCAGCAGGTAGGAGCTGCGAGCCAGGTAACTTACCCATGGTCCTGCCTGTTCAGCCCAGGTTTCGTTGCGGGTGAACCACTGGCCGAATGGACCAAGGCCAAGTCCGGGAGCCTTGCCCACCAGGGGCTGATGAACGGAACAATGAATGACGAAGCGGTTGATGCCTTCCGCCATTTCCTTATCAGCGGTCGGCTTCAAGGTTGAGGGCGACCATGCCCACGGCGCTGCGGAAGCTGTCATCGACTCAGCGGCGGCAAGGTTCTGTCCATAGATATGCCCGACGGATGCTGACTCCCGGTCGTCCGCGTTATACGCGTACATCTCATTATTTACGCCGGGACGCTGGGTCCACATGGCGCTCATGGGAACTTCGTTGAGCTTCTTCACTTCCATGCCGTCTGCGATGAACGCGCGCCCACTCTCGTGGGATTCGCCGTAATGCCCCATGCCGCGCTCGTGCAGTGAGGCTTCCACTTGGCCGTAGTGCTCGTCCGCGGTGAGATCTGCAATCGTCTTGCGAAAATCCCACAGGAAGCGATCGCTTGCTTCTGAACTTCCCACGATTCGCCCAGTCAATACAGGCATCCAGGGCCGTGGGTCATACCCACGCCGCTTGGTGAACTCGACGATCATTTCGTCGGTCCAATTCTGAGCACCGGCCTCCCAGCTATCGGTTATTACGTACTTCACGCCCTTCTTTCCCATCAGGTCACCACCCACGGCGCTCTTATAGTTGTCCAGGTAGTGATCCATGTAGTTCTTCACAAATTTGTGATTGAGCTTGTCCACTTCAAGTCCCGTCGCCTCAGCGGTGGCCGGGTGATTGGTAATGCCGAGCAGCGAATAGCCGAAGCGCAGTACGATCCAGTTGCCCGTCGGCGGTGTCCAATCCAGCGTGCCGTCGGCGTGCATCTTCGAAGTCAGATCGACCACATCAGCCTTCTGTACCGTGTCTCCAACGCCTACTTCAGGTGTTGCGAATTGGTAGAGATCCAGCATGGTGGCGAATGCTGCCTTTTCTTCAAATCGGTTTACCCGTGGGCCAGGATGCAGCACCAACTCGGAAATTAAGTAGTCAGTTGGAGGCTTCATCGCGCCCATCCCCATAGTCGCCATGTCGATGTCGCCCATCCACGAAGGCTTGGGAGGCGGGGGCGCCTGCTTGAAGGTCACGCGAAAGAATTTGGCAGTTGTGGGTGGAAAAGACAAAGTGTGCTGAGCAGCTCCGTCGCTGGGGATGGAGATCACTGCACGAAAAGTCTGTCCATCATCGCTAGCCTCGAGCGTCTTGGTTATCTGGCCTCCCAGCCCATACGGCAAGCTGTTGTCAATTTGGACGAAGGTCAATGCCTGGATTGTGTGCGGTTGAGTGAAGGCATACTGAACCCACGAAACTCCACCCTCGGGTGCAATAGGCAGTTGGACCGCTTTCTCGAGGTCACCGTCGGAGAGCATCGCTACATCCGGCGATCCTGAGCTGAAGGTGATCGTGGCCGGTACGGCATCAGCCTGCAATTCGCTCTGGGGCAGCCGATAAGCGATCACCACGCTATCAGCATAGAACTGCTTTGCTGGGGCGCCCGAGGTGCCAAATTCCTCGTGACCGGAGATATTTTGAAACGGTCCCGTATTGGACGGAGGCTTTGCAAGAACCCCAGTAAAGGGTTTGCCGCCTTCGATCCGTGTTTCGCCCCAGACATACTTCTTCATACCCTCGGATGCTGGAACCCAGGGACCACCGGTTTCGCTCCATCCGGGCGAACCGGCAATCGCCATTTCCAGATTCAGTTGATCCGCCAGCTTGGTCGCGTATAGGAAAGTTTCTTTCCATTCCGGGGTCATGTAGGCCAGACGATGCTCGACTACCTGCGGTGTTCCGAGTGCCGCATCGAAGTTCTGGAAGCCGCCGAGGCCAACGCGATTCATCCATTCAAGATCGAGCTTGATGCCCTCCTGGGTGATGTTCCCATTCATCCAGTGCCACCAGACACGAGGCTTTGCGCCGCTGGGAGGGTTTTCGAAGCCACTCTTTAGAGAATCCGAACTGTTCTGAGCCGCAGCGCCAAACGCCACCATCATCGCCAGGGTCAAGGCCGCTAAAATCCGCTTCTTTCCCGAACGCACAATCGTGGAACTCTTGTCTGTCATCATTTGCAATCTCTCTCCTGGCTGGGATCAGGTATCCGCTCCTCGTGCATCATCTTGCGCAGCTCGGCGGAGGCTCGTTCCGTATCGACTATTTCCGGCGACGTGGATCATAGCACGCCGCAGGATGGGGTTAGAAGGCAAATAATTACGGAGTGAAATAGTTTCTAGTTGTTGGAAAATCATCATGTTTTCGTCTCTTGCGCCACCTCGGAGCGAACCCGGCGCGGCAATGAGATGGATAAAGGGGGCTCGCCTGGCTGTGAAGGATGTGTGATATTGAATGGAATTGGACGAGCCACTCTGGAGAGCACAATGCAGCGGCGTGAACTTCTGAAATTCGCAGGAACCGGAGCGGCGGCGTGGGCGGCAAGTCGCATAGCTCCAGCCTTGGGCGCGCCCGTTTCGGCCGCCCCGGCTCTTCCGATAATCGACGCGCACGTCCATTTGTTTGATACGTCTCGGCCGGGCGGTGTGCCCTGGCCTGAGAAGACTGACTCGGTTCTCTACCGGCCCGCATTGCCCGACCGCCTGATGAGTTTGGCGGTACAGCACGGAGTGGTTGGGGCGATTGCGATCGAGGCCAGCCCGCTGCTCACTGACAATGACTGGCTTTTGCAGGTCGCCAATCAAAATCCCTTCATCGTCGGCATTGTTGGCGATCTCGTTCCTGGTGCCCCGTCTTTTCTGAAAGATTTGGATCGGCTACATAAAAATCCTCTCTTCCTTGGCATCCGGTACGGCAATCTGTGGGACCGTGATCTGGCGGTGGATATGAAGCAGGCTGATTTCATCCGCGGCCTGACGGCTCTCGCGCAAGCGGGGCTGGTACTGGAGAGCGCGAACCCAAATCCTGCGCTTATCCACGCTATCGCCGAACTCTCAGACCAAGTTCCTTCGCTGAGGATAGTTGTCGACCATCTGCCCCACGCAGCCGAACCGGAGAACCCAGACGCCCAAAATGAGTATTGGTCCGACCTTCGTCATCTGAGTCGCAACCCATTGGTCTTCGTCAAGCTGTCCGAAATTCCAGTCCGAGTCAACAATGAGGTTCCCCTGAACCCCGATTTCTACAGGACTCGACTGGACGCTATATGGGAAGTCTTCGGTGAAGATCGACTGCTTTTTGGAAGTGACTGGCCGAATAGTGATCACGTCGCTCCCTATTCAGACACGTTAGCGCTGGCCCGTGCCTACGTTGCGAGCAAGGGTGCAGCTGCCAGTCAGAAATACTTCTGGAAAAACTCGATCGCTGCGTACAAATGGCACCGTAGGCAGCAGAATCAACCTGCACTCTAGCGCGCCGAAGCCCACGCAAATGCAAAACCTCGCCACTAACACTTTTGGGGCATACTGCATATTTTGCAGAACTTTCCGTTTCTGACGGGGTTTCCCTAACCAGTGGCAGTTAGCACTATGTCTGTCGCTAATTCTGGAGTTCCGGTGATTCTCCGGACCAGCGCTGTATCTGTGCAGCAGCCGTCTTTTACTGATTAAAGGATCATTCCGTGACGGATTCGCACCATGCGATGAAGCGAGTTAGCGCGTCTGGATCGGATCCTCTTCTCAAGGCTTCTGCTCTCACGATTGGCAGAGATCAATCGCGCATACGACGCAGCGTCTGGATTTCGGAAAGAAAGTGGAAGACCATGTCCGCACGAAACCACGTGAGAACGTCCCTTTGTTCGTCAATAGCCCTCGCCATTACCGCTGCTCTCGCGGCTGGCTGTGGAGGCGGTTCGGCTCCTGTCACTGCAATAACTAACCCCAACACGACAACAGGCCCAGCGTTCGTGATCGGGACCGACGCGCCGGTGGCAGGAGTACTGTCATTCTCAATCCAGATACAAGGCATAGATGCAGTGGACGCCAGTGGGACCAAGACTCCGCTGCTAAGTGGTTCCCCTACGGTTGACTTCGCACGTTACAACGGATTGCAGACGTTGTTGGATCTGAATGATGTGCCGGTTGGAACGTACACCAGCGTCAATGTGACTTTGGGAGCAGGGTCGATCCGCTATCTGCAGACCACGTCCGGGCAGGCACCCACGATTCAAACCCAGACTGCCATGCTGACTCAGTCCACAGTGACAATACCGCTAAGCAGCCCTCTTGTCGTAGCCCAGTCGTCGCCCGTGGGGCTGCGCCTCGACTTCGACTTGCACAGATCTATCCAGGTCGATAGTGGCGGACAGATTACAGGTCAGGTAAATCCGACCTTTGACGTCAAGGCCGTACTACCCACAGACGCTGGCGGTATGATCGATGACTTCGACGCCGCTGTCGTCAGCGTAAACGCCTCGGGTCAGTCCTTCGTCATCCAGGGACCGCATGGACGCCAGTTCACGGTACTTGTGAACGGACAGACGGAGTTTGAAGGCAACGACAGTCTCACCGATCTCACCAATAGCAGTATCGTCCAGATCTCCGGAACCATCGATCGTTCTACTTCCACCATCGATGCGACCGACGTCGCGATCCTCTCGCAGGATCATTTCCACGCATCCGGCCAGGTCACATACGTGCAACCACCCTCGGGCGCGGCGACAAACTTTGATCTCGACGTGCGCGAACTGCTCCCCACCACCACGGGCCTCACACTAGGACAGATCGCGCAGGTAAATTTGAGCGGCAGCGAGAAATACTTCATCTACTGGATGCACAATCCGTTGACGAAATTCCTGTTCAACTCAAGCTCTCTGCTACCTGGCCAGCATGTTTCAATCGGCGGACCGGCAAGTGGCGCCGCAAATCCACAGGCCGTCACCGTAAAGCGAGTCGTGCTGCGTAACTGGGGATTCAACGGAGTTCCCATCGCCAGCAGTATTGCCAGCAACACGTTCCAGATGAATGTAGTCGGGTTTGCGGGACAGCTTATCCCGGGTCCAGCGACCGTAGTCGTCAGCAACAAGACCGAGTATCGCAGTGGACTTACCAGTCTGAGTAGCCTGACAGGGACCACTAACGTGCGCGTCGTGGGGTTGCTGCTCAAAGATCCGGTCTCAGGCCAACCGGTCATCCTGGCTCGCTATGTAGATGAATTGAATTAGGTGATCGATTTCATCGCAGAAGAAATGTCTGGACTTCACTGAATGCATTGTTTCGCCGGGGCCATAACCAATGGCTCCGGCATTCTTTCTTACAGCGAGTAAACCGTTCTTCAATCTCCGCTATAGCGTAAGGCCGCAGGATTGATAGATCCTCTGGATATATTGCATGTCGCGAAGTCCCTCTTCCCCAGGCGTTTTCGGAGTGCGATTTAAGCGAATGCACTCGGAAAAATGATCAGCCTCGCGCTTGAAGTGCATGGGATCCTTCTCCAGATTGGGCTGATCGATGTCGGCACCAGGTCGATTTAACTTCGAGTTTGCATCATAGTGTCCCTTTAGATAAAGGCCCTCGTAGGAAAATGCAGTGTCGAGTTCCAGCCAGCCCTTCGCGCCATGCACACGATAGTAGCCTTCCATACTTGCGCCATAGGTGGTGCTGCAACTCGCGACGATGCCGGAAGGAAACTTCGTAATCCAGGACAAATTCTCCTCGACCTGATCGAAGCGGCCGTCGTGGTCAATGGTGGAGGCGTATGCCGAGAATTCGGTTGGCTCCTCACCAGTCAGGTAGCGGCAGGCATTGAGGCAATAGATGCCTACGTCCATCATTGGGCCTCCGCCCGCCAGCTTCTTATTGAGGCGCCACTCTCCAGGGCTGATGTTGAAACCGAAGGCACTTTCAATTACCTGCACATTGCCCAGGACGCCATCGCGTATCAGCTTAATCGCTTGAAGATTGGACGGCTCATAGTGGCAGCGATACGCAATCATCAGATGCACCTGTGCCACTTTGCAGGCGTCGATCATAGCGTGCGCATCGCTGACAGAGGTGGACATCGGCTTTTCGCACAACACATGCTTCCCTGCTTTTGCAGAGCGGATTGTGTACTCGGCGTGCATGCTATTGGGGAGTGCCACGTATACGGCGTCAATGGCCTTGTTGTCGCGGATGGCATCCATGTTGTCGTAGCTATAAATCGAGCTGGCTGGCACACCATACTGCGCGGCAATCTTCTCGGCCTTATCGCGATGACCGCTGACAAGTCCCGTGATCTGCGACGTTGAGGAGTCTCTAACGGCCGGCATAAAATGTTCTGCTATACGGCCGAGTCCAATTACGCAGTAACCGACCTTTTGGTTCGCTGCTTGAGCGGCCACCCTGGGAACGAATTGAGATGCGAGCCCCAAAGCTCCCAGTTTTGAAAACTCGCGACGAGACATTGGCATTAGTCGGCCTTATCCTGTTGAACGAAATCTGGCGCTCGGGTTGCGCGATTGCACCCGAGTATAGCTCACGAATCACAATCGCAGCGTTGCACAACGAAGTGTGCCAGCGATCAAAGCTTTTAGTTGCCACTATCCCCTTCATTGGATGAATATGGTATGCGACTCCTTCAGCCTGCCCCGATGGTTTGTCCCACGTAACGATCTGCAGCGGGACGCAGTGGAAATGATAGTGCTCCGGAGTTGATTTTATTAGTAAGTAGAGCAGCAGAAAGGCCAGCAGTGCAGTCGTTATCCGCGGCGGTCGAACACGAATTACTCACCAATATCCTGCCCTTCTGGCTCAGGTACGGCATCGACGCCGAATTCGGCGGCTTTCGCGGCCGGGTCAGCAACGACCTGAAGATCGATCCGCGGGCCGATAAGGGGCTCATTCTTAACGCTCGCATCCTTTGGACCTTCTCGCGAGTCTGCGACGTCTATCGCAAGGAAGAATTTCGAGGCGCCGCTCGACGTGCCTATGAATATGTCCTGAGGCACTTTCATGACGACCTTCACGGCGGCTTCTACTGGATGGTGGACTACCATGGCGCTGCGACCGACACGCGTAAGCGAATCTATGGGCAAGCGTTTGCCATCTATGCGCTAACGGAGTACCACCGTGCGACCGGCGAGCAGCGCGCACTTGATTTGGCCATTGAGACGCACAGGTCCATCGAAAAGTTCAGCTACGACGGCTTTAACCAGGGCTACTTCGAAACCTATGAACGTGATTGGAGGCTGGCCAGCGACCAGCGCCTCAGTGAAGTGGACATGGATGAAAAGAAGTCCATGAATACCCACCTGCACGTTCTGGAAGCCTACGCCACTCTTCTGCAGCAATGGGGCGATGAGACGCTCCGCAAACGGCTGCGTGAATTACTGGATCTCTTCCGGACACGCATCATCAATCCAGCCAATCACCACATGCTGATGTTCTTCGACGAGAAATGGGAGCCGAAGTCTGATCACATCTCCTATGGTCATGACATTGAAGCGAGTTGGCTGCTGGTGGAAGCTGCCGAGGCTCTGGGCGACCGATCCGTGCTCCGTGAAATTAAGGCAACATCCGTTCGCATGGCGCAAGCGGTATTCGACGAGGCGCTCGACGCCGATGGAGGCTTGCTGTATGAGGCCAATGCCAACGGACTGATCGATACCGATAAACACTGGTGGCCACAGGCAGAAACCGTCGTGGGTTTTCTCAATGCTTACCACATCTCCGGCGAAGAGCACTTTCTGAAAGCGGCGGAGAACAGCTGGGCTTTCATCGAAAAATACGTCGTCGATCACAAGAATGGAGAGTGGTTCTGGAAGGTGTCGCGCGACGGAGTAGTCAGCAACGACAAATACAAGATCGACGCTTGGAAGTGTCCTTACCACAACAGCAGAGCCTGCCTTGAGGCGCTGCACCGATTGCGGAGATTGCCGCAGAGAGATTCCGCGATTATGAACATCGGCGAGGAGAGTCAATGACTCGGAACAATACAGATTTTGATAACAGGGTGCTCGAACTTTTCGCCAACCATGAGACGTTGATCCGTCGCAAGAACTCCACGCAGCCGAAAGACAAAGGCATTGTGGAGCGCTACAGACATCCGGTGCTAACAGCGGAGCACGCCCCACTCACCTGGCGCTACGACTTCGACCCGGAGAGGAATCCTTTTCTTCTGGAGCGGATGGCGGTGAACGCAACCTTCAACGCCGGCGCTATTGAACTCGGGAGCAAAGTCCTGGTTATGGTGCGAGTCGAGGGCGCTGATCGCAAATCCTTTTTTGCGGTAGCAGAAAGTCAAAACGGCATCGATAATTTTCGATTCTGGGATTACCCCGTTTTAATGCCTCAGACCGAAGATCCCGACGTGAACGTATACGACATGCGACTCGTACAGCACGAGGACGGCTGGATCTATGGCCTCTTCTGCACGGAGCGCAAAGACAAGAATGCGCCGGCATCTGACACATCCTCGGCTACCGCGCAATGCGGCATTGCTCGCACAAAAGACCTGAAATCGTGGGAACGGTTGGCGGACTTGAAGACCAAGTCTCCGCAACAGCGCAACGTCGTTCTCCATCCTGAATTCATTGATGGCAAGTACGCGTTCTATACGCGCCCGCAGGACGAGTTCATCCAGGCTGGAAAGGGCGGCGGCATTGGCTGGGGCCTCTCAACGAGCATTGAGCATGCGGTGATTGAAGAAGAGATCATCATCGATAACCGTGAATATCACACCCTCAAGGAAGTGAAGAATGGTCTGGGCCCGGCGCCACTCAAGACCGAGAGGGGCTGGCTACACCTGGCGCACGGCGTCCGCAATACCGCCGCCGGGCTTCGTTATGTGCTTTACCTGATGCTGGCAGAGCGCGAACGGCCCTGGGTAATTACTCATCGGCCTGCGGGATACTTCATGGCTCCTGAAGGCGCCGAGCGCGTGGGCGATGTCTCGAATGTGCTCTTCAGCAACGGATGGGTGCGGCGCAGCAGTGGCGAAGTATTGATCTACTACGCCTCGTCTGACACGCGACTCCATGTCGCCACCAGTAGCGTTGATCGCCTGCTGGACTACGTGACAAACACGCCGGAAGACCCTCTTCTAAGCCACCTCTGCGTTGAACGACGCTGCGAAATGATCCGCAGAAATCTGAAAATACTGGGGAGCTTTCGGTGATATACCACAGGTCGATATTTGCGTCGTTGTTCAGAAAAGAAAGCGCTGTCTCAAGAGCGAAGGGATGGAGTATGCTGCAGGCACTTTCCGAGACATGAAAACACGTTCGCGAATGATGGGCGATTGTATCGTCCCAAAGCAGAAAGCACAGAGCAAGCCAGCGGCCCGACATTCAGACTGGCAGAGGCGAAGAGAGGTGTTTCTTGCATCTTCACATAATTGATATTGCGATCATTGTTGCCTATCTGCTTTCCACGGTAGGCGTCGGTTACTGGGTTTCAAAGCGCGCCTCTCGCGACATGAAGGCCTACTTCCTTGGCGGCAACAGCATGCCCTGGTACATCCTGGGCATTTCGAACGCCTCCGGTATGTTCGACATCAGCGGAACCATGCTTCTTGTCTACTGGATGTTCGTCTATGGGCTGAAGAGCGTATGGATCCCGTGGCTGTGGCCCACGTTTAACCAGATCTTCCTGATGGTCTATCTTTCTTCGTGGCTGCGACGGTCAAACGCTATGACAGGCGCGGAGTGGATCCAGACACGATTTGGCACCGGCAAAGGTGCTCAGCTCGCCCACATTATAGTCGTGGTCTACGCTTTCATCAGCATCATCGGATTCTTTACATATGGCTTCAAGGGAATCGGAAAATTTGCGGCCAGCTTTCTCCCCTGGCACCTATCGCCCAATGAATACGCCCTCATCCTCGTCGCAATCACCGCGATATATGTAATCAAGGGTGGCATGATCAGCGTAGTGATCACGGAATTTATCCAGTTCTGCATCCTATCGATTGCGTCCTTTGCCGTTGGAATTATCGCGATGCGCAAGGTCTCTCCAGAGCTCCTGCAGCGATTCATCCCTGCCGGATGGGACAACGTGTTCTTTGGCTGGCACCTCAATCTGAATTGGTCCCAGCTGATGCCTTCCGCTATGGACAAAATAGCCTCGGATGGCTACGGCCTGTTTGGCTTCTTCGTGATGATGCTGCTCTTCAAGGGCGTGTTAATCAGTGCTGCCGGCCCAGCGCCGAACTATGACATGCAGCGCATCCTCTCCTCCAAGGATCCGCGCGAGGCTTCCATGATGAGCGGCTGGGTGAACCTGGTCCTCACTCCTCCCCGCTACTTCCTCATCACCGGCCTCACGGTTCTCTCCCTCGTCTATTACGTGAGCGATAACCCGGGAATGAAGGACCACATGGATTTCGAGTTGGTCCTGCCATATGCACTTGGCCACTTTGTGCCCGTTGGCTTGCTCGGCTTCCTGATTGCCGGCTTGCTCGCAGCTTTCATGTCCAACTTTGCCGCCACGGTCAATGCGGCTCCGCCTTACTTCGTCAATGATATCTACAAGCGGTTCATCAACCCACACGCCGATCCCAGGACGTATGTCCGGCTCAGCTATCTGGCATCGTTTGTGGTTGTGCTGCTCGGCGTCACCATTGGATGGTTCGTCACTTCAGTTGGCAATGTGGTGCAGTGGATTGTGACCGGGCTATGGGGCGGCTACATGGCCTCAAACGTCCTCAAGTGGTATTGGTGGCGATTTAACGGCTACGGCTATTTCTGGGGCATGGCCGCTGGCATCGGCTCCGCGCTAACCATCCCAGTAATCCTGGGCCAGATCGCACCGCTGCAAGCCTTCGCGCATGCTCACTCGCTGAACCTTGATGTCTCCCTTAGCTTCTCGTTGGTCTTTGGTCTATCGCTCATCGGATGCATCGCCGGCACACTTCTCACCAAGCCGGAAGACAACGAAGTGCTCAAGGAATTTTATCGACGTGTGCGGCCTTGGGGATTCTGGGGACCGATCCTCAAGATGGTTCAGGCGGAGGATCCCAGCATTCAACCAAATCGCGACTTCTTCAAAGACATGTTCAACGTGGTCATCGGAGTCATCTGGCAGACCGCCCTGGTTGCACTGCCAATCTACGTCGTGATTCATTCCTATCAACGCGCCCTCATCTCCCTCGTCATTATCCTCGCGACTTCAGCAATCCTGAAGTTCACCTGGTATGACCACCTTGAGGCGCGCGAGCCGAAGTTCGCTGAGAAATCACAACTCGCAGAGGCGCACGAGCGATAATTCAGCACGCCGTTCATCCAAAAGCTCGGGGCCCGAATAGAAATGCGCGTCCGACGTGGGCGCGCATTTTTGCTTTTCTTCGTGCAGTCGGCTACGGCAGTTGCGCAGCGATTAGAAACACGAGCATTGCTTGCCAGTTGATAGCGATCTCATTCGACGCATAGGAATTTTGATCGTCAACATAGTTCCGGGCCGGAGGAAGATCCACCGGCAGTTTGGCCAGCACCGCATCCTGGCGTCCTGCGTTCGGTCCGCCCGAAAGCATTCCCGGCCATGGATGCGGCGTCGAGCCGGCACCACTGGGACGATGGTGGGGATGACTGAACGGATTGCTCCCCAGCTGCGTCACCCATGAAAGGGAAAAGACATTGCGACCAAGCAGATAGTGAAGATTATCCAGCGATGTCTCGATGTATGCCGGGTTTGGCGAGAATCGGTTCGCGACGATCAACTCCAGTCCATAACTGGCAGCCACTCCATTCGAGCCCCAGACGTAATCCTTTGTCAGAAGGCTTACATGATATGGATTGGCGCGAGTCTGCTCGACAATCTTCTGCGCCGCCGCGATCGTTCCGCTGCGGATCTCCTCGACAACCTTTTCGTCACTACCCTTCCGGTTGCCCAATGCGTAGGTCCACAACCCCATTGCTCCCACCTCGCGCCAATTCTCGGCGGGAACGACGCTCAGGTTGCTCATGTATTCAGAGCGATGAGCCAGGAAGTAGCGATTGAAGGATTCATCTCCCGTCGTGCGCCACAGTTCAGCCGCCGCCCACAACATCTCGTCGCCACATTGGTCATCGCCATATTCGCCGGTGCTGATGCCGGGCGGGTTTTTGAATGTCACGTTGGGATGCGCTTCGAGCCACTTCCACGCAGCCCCCGCGGCTTTAAGAGCCTTCGCCGCAAACGCTGCATCGTAGGGCTGATAGACGCGTGCTGCGATGGCAGCGACTGCCGCCAGATCACCAGTGGCGCAACTACTCTTGAATGGCGCGCTGCCGGTTCCAATTACGACGCTGGGCAGTTTGTCATCCTGCGGCATCACGAAGCCTGAGAACTGCTTACTCGTCTGCTTGTGCCACACTCCGCCGTCTTCGTCCTGCATCTTCAACATCCATGTAAGGTTCCAGCGCACCTCACTCAGCAGGTCAGGCGTGCCATTCCCGCTCTCCGGAATGTTGAGCGAGACCTTTCGCACCTTGTCTCCATTCATCTCCCACGCCCACATCAGTGCGCCCGTAGAGATGCCGGAATTAACGACATAGCGACCGTAATCGCCGGCGTCGTGCCAGCCGCCTATGTTGTCGCGCTCCCCTTGCTTTCCCGATGAAGCATCAAACTCGCCGTGCTGGTGACAGATCGCATGTGAGTATCCTGGGAATTCGCTTCCCATGTCGACAGCGGTGCCGCAGCGCTGCCCGTAGAAGGCACGCGTGGCAAGGTAGTAGGCGCGGTTATAGACATCTGGCTTGACCGCGAAGGAGAAACTTCGTCCAACGCCTGGCACTTCTATGTAGTAGCTTCCGGGGGCGTTGAGCGCGGTGAAATCGGCCGCCGCCACTACGTCTCCCGTGTCGTGGCTGGGGACCGCAGCGCCCAGCTTTCCTTCCAATACCGTGGAGCCATCGGAATCGCGCTTAACCACGAACGTCTTTCCCGGGGCGGTTAACAATGCGACCTTAGTAGCGTGTGGCAAATAGCCGACCTGGTCAATCTTTATTGCCAAAGAGGCACCGTCTGAAGCGAGCGCCGACGGCATGCACAACAGCAGGAGCGCCGTCTGCGAAAGCAAACCGACTAACCACCTGTTGCGAGAACTCTTGCGACTAGAACACGATCTAGCGAGCATTAGGATGTATCCACCGGGTCAACTCCACACTGCAATACTCGTCCAAAATGGACGAATCGACGTGTTTCTCGTATTTCTCGAACGCCCTGCGCCGTACCTGTGTCGTCGGCTCCTCCGTTCAGCGATCGCGAAAGTTTCGAGCGCAAACCTGGCGGCAGGCCGGCACCTCAAGAAACTATACTAAAACGTTTATTCTCTGGCTAATTTCGTCTTTGCAGACGTATACTTCTGCTTCATGGAAAGGGCAGGTTTCCCACGCGCCAAAGAGCGTTTGTGGTGATCCATGTTCCCGCAAAACTTGCAGAAATTTGTACCTAGGGGATGTTTTATGCAATTCGGCCACTTCGACGATGCAAACCGTGAGTACGTCATCACGAGGCCTGACACTCCGTCACCATGGATCAACTACCTGGGTTGCGAAGCCTACTTCGGCATCATCTCCAACACCGCGGGTGGATATTCGTTTTACAGAGACGCGCGCCTGCGCAGGCTCACCCGCTATCGGTATAACAACGTACCCGCCGACATCGGTGGGCGCTACATCTATGTGCGAGACGACGAAAGTGGAGAGTTCTGGTCGCCCTCGTGGCAGCCCACGCGCACCGAATTGGAGAACTACTCATGCCGCCACGGGATGGGATATAGCGTGATCGGGTCGACGTACAAAGGCATTGAAGCAAGCACGCGCTATTTTGTTCCCATGGGCGAAAGCCTCGAAATCTGGCAGTTCAACATCACCAATCGTCGCGATACTACTGCTCATCTTTCGACATACTCTTTGCTTGAGTTCTGCCTATGGGACGCCCAGGATGATGCGACGAACTTCCAGCGCAACCTCTCCATCGGACAGGTTGAGGTCGAAGATGGTGTGATCTACCACAAGACCGAATATCGCGAGCGTCGCGATCACTTCGCCTACTTCGCCTGCTCCAGCGAGCTTGCTGGATTCGACACGGCGCGCGAATCCTTTCTGGGAAAGTATCGCGGCTTTGAGAAACCCTCGGTGGTAGAGAAAGGTTCTTCAAATAACTCCATCGCCCACGGCTTCGCGCCGATCGGATCTCACAGCGTGAAGTTCGTGCTCGCACCGGGCGAAACCAAGCAGATCGTCTTCGTCCTCGGATACCAGGCAGTACCTAAGGACGAGAAGTTCGATCCACCGGGCTCTCAAATCATCAACAAAAAAGCTGCCAAGGCAACACTCTCGAAATATTTGCAGCCGGCGTATGCTGACGCCGCCTTCCAGCAGCTTCGCGATTACTGGGAAAGTCTGCTGAGCATCTGCCACATCGAGACTCCTGATCCTCACACCAATCGCATGGTGAACATCTGGAATGCATACCAGTGCATGGCAACGTTCAACATGTCCCGATCGGCGTCGTTGTATGAATCCGGCATTGGGCGCGGCCTGGGCTTCCGCGATTCCAACCAGGACCTGCTTGGATTCGTACACATGGTACCTTCGCGTGCGCGCGAGCGCGTGCTGGATCTGGCTGCCACGCAACTACCCAGTGGCGGCGCTTACCACCAGTACCAGCCTCTCACCAAGCGCGGGAACAACGATGTGGGAAGTGGTTTCAACGACGATCCTCATTGGCTGATCATCGGCGTTGCGGCCTATATAAAGGAGACGGGAGACTGGAGCATTCTCGACGAGCCGGTGCAATATGACAATCAGCCGGGCTCTGAGACGCCGCTATATGAACATCTGCAGCGCAGCTTTCAGTATTCGCTCGACCGTCTTGGACCACACGGTCTTCCGTTGATTGGGCGCGCCGATTGGAATGACTGCCTCAACCTGAACTGCTTCTCCGACACGCCCGGACAGTCCTTCCAAACCACCACCAACAAGCAAGGCAATGTTGCGGAGTCGGTCTTCATCGCAGCGCTTTTCGTTCACTCGGGTCAGGAGTTGGCGAATATCGCCCGGCATCGCCAGAACGAAGGCGAAGCAAAGAGCATCCTTTGTGCTACCGCCAGGATGAAAGACACCATCGCAAAGCATGGATGGGATGGCGAATGGTTCGTTCGCGCATACGACGACTTCGGCCGCAAAGTGGGCTCGCACGAGAATGAAGAAGGCAAAATCTTCATCGAGACGCAGGGCTATTGCCCGCTCGCGGGCATTGGCTTAGAGGATGGCAGGGCGCAGAGTGCTCTCGACTCCGTACGCAAGCACCTGGCAACGCCGCACGGCATTGTCCTGCAGCAGCCCGCGTACTCTCACTACTACATTGAACTAGGCGAGATTTCCTCCTACCCAGCCGGGTACAAAGAGAATGCCGGAATCTTCTGCCACAACAATCCCTGGGTAATCATTGCTGAAACGCGTGTTGGAAATGGCGACGCTGCCCTGGACTACTACTTGCGGATCAACCCTTCAGCGCGCGAATCGATCAGCGAACTTCATCGCACGGAACCCTACGTTTATTCGCAAATGATCGCGGGCAAGGATGCACCCACGCATGGTGAGGCAAAAAATTCCTGGCTAACCGGAACCGCCGCGTGGAATTACTACGCCATTGTGCAATGGATTCTCGGTATTCGCACTTCCCTTTGCGGACTCGAAATCGCCCCGGTCATTCCGAAAAAGTGGCCGGGCTTTAAAGCGACGCGCAAGTTCCGTGGGGTCACTTACAACATAGACGTGACGCGAAAGGGCGAAGGCAACGCAGTTGCTTTGGTTGTCGATGGTGTCTCCGTGGACGGTAACGTCGTGGCCCCGCCCACTGACCAACGCACGGAGGTCGCGGTCCAGGTCACACTCTCTTAGATCCGCTCACTATCGTTTGACGACGTTGAGAGCACACTTCGCAGGCGCAATAGAACGCCTGCCAGTGCGGCGAGACTTGCCACCCAAAGAGCCAGCGTCAGATTCACAATCCATGACGGTGCAACTCCTGCCCGTCTCAGCAGCGACGGCAGGAAGTTCCAGCATGTGATGTGAACGTAGTCCCAGGGATCTTCCGTCATGGCGTGGGTGTTCAGCCCCCACGCTGCCATCTTTCCCAGCGCAAACGCCGCGATATTTTTGAAGCGAAGTGCGATCACGAAGGTGGGATGACCGAAAGTCTCCATCTGGTATATCTCGAGCGGTAGCCAAAACGCGAGCGACGCAATCTGTATCAGCAGGCTGACCACAACAAGGCAAATCCCCACGGCCCAGACCACACGTCCTGCCTCGTGCCGGTATTTCAACAACAAGGGCACGGCCATCATGGCTGCGAGTTCGACCGTGGTAGAAACGTAGCGATCTCCCCACGCAAAGTCACCGCTCCACACCGTGTACCGTGCGTAGAAGACGAGATATGCAATCAGCAAAAGGACCATTGCGACGAGATAGGCTCTAACTGCGGGACTGAACTTCTTCCACGCCAAAGCGCAGACAAGGATCAGGACGATAAGCAGCGGATCAAAGAGAAAGATCGACTTCTCCGCCGAGAACAGTGCGCCAAAAAGACCGACACGGAGTGGTGTCTCAAACGGATAACTCGCAGGCAGCGACGGGTTGCGAAGCTTCTGCTCGATCGTCACAACGGTGATGTAAGTATTGAAGAAGGATCCGAAGCGATAAAACTGGTACAGGCGATCCAGCAGACCGAAGGCCACATAAACAGGCGCCGCTATCGCAATATATCCGCGAAATCGATCCCAAAGGACTCGGCGGTCCGAACGCTCAAAGATCAGTGCCAGGAGAATAAATCCACCCGCCGCGATCAAATCCATTCCCGTCGTAAGACGGGTGAGCAGGTTGAGACCGAGCGCCCCAGACCCTGCTAGCAGTGCGCGACGGCTTCCGGAGCGCAACCACTCATACTGATACGAGAATCCCGTTAATGTCAGCAGAAAGATGTAGTTGTTCTCCATCATGTTCTGCGTGTAGTGCAGATGCGTAGTGGCCAGCAAGAGAGCGAGCACTCCGGCCGCTGCATAGCTTGTTCTGAAGCCTAGCTGGCCCAAAAAGCGAAACGCTATCAAGGCAGTCAGAACGGCAACGATGGCGTTCATGGAGTACACCACAACGATGTTTCGTATGCTGGGATCGTTGCCGTTGTAGTTCCTGAACACAGGCAGTCGCTCAACATACGTGCCGACGATGTCTGCGGGCAGCAGCAGCAGAGACTGGCCAATGCCATACCAGCTCTGCAATTTTCCATCGCGGCCGTGCACTCCAAACTCAGGGTATTCATTAGGAAAAACGGGAGGCTCGGCAGTCCAGAAAGCGTGCGTGGACTGGACTCGATGCATCGTATCGGCGGAGCCAAGTTCTCCGGACTGCACGATGAGCGCGATAAGGCCGGCCGCCAGCGCCAGCAGGAAACGCGGGTCGCGGAGCCAGCGTTGAACACGCGTGATCATTTCCATTTGTGAAATACCATTCTCTGTTCATGGTAAGCCAGCCAACCCGGCAGCACCAAGGCGACGTAGAGCAGCACGCGCGACAGATGTGTGAAATCTGTTCTGCCAACCTGACAATTTCTGTGTAGTCTTGCAGACATCCAGAATCATTGGATGCGTCTGCATAGTTTGTGAGGGGAACGAGTAATGAGAATCAGCACTAAAGCAAAGTCAGCGTGGAAATCTGTTGTGTTCCCTCTAGGAGCGTTGTTGATCAGTGCCATGTCTATGGCACAAACGCACCCATCAACTCCGACAGACGCAGATACAAGCGTAATCGCTGCTGACGGCACCGCACACGTGACAAGGATCGTGCCCGTGCCCACGACAATCAGTCCTCAAGCCCAGAAGATGCTGGCCCGCCCAGCGTCAGATGCTGCTGTGCCAGAGAGTCTGGCCGAGCGGAGGCGCAAGACGGACGTATGGCAGACCGGAGCCGGCGAGGCATTTCGGAAACTATATCCGGTGAATGTGGCGTCGCAGACGATTGGCGGCGTGCCCACGCGCGTCATCACGCCGCTCGCAACTCCTGACAACAAGCGCGACCGGGTGCTCATTAACGTTCATGGGGGAGGCTTCAACTCAGACTCGGGATCCTTCACCGAGTCGATACCAATTGCCTCGATGACTCAAACCAAGGTCATTGCCGTGTTGTACCGGCTTGCACCCGAGCATCCGTTTCCGGCGGCTGTCGACGACACTATCGCCGTCTACCGCGAGCTCTTGAAGACCTACAAACCTGAGCGCATCGGCTTATATGGAACCTCTGCAGGAGCAATCCTCACGGCAGAGGTGGCTGTGCGCCTGCGCCAACTCGGGCTTCCCTTGCCCGCGGCCCTGGGAATCTTTTCCGGCTTGGGCGACTTCAGTCAGCCCGGCGATTCAATGGCGCTGTATGCACTCAACGGGTTCTCGGGTCACCTTGATCCTCCCGCACCCCCGACCAAGGCACATAGCGAATATGCTGGGGATCTCGACCTGAAGGACCCTGTTCTCTCCCCGGTCTATGCCGACCTGAAAGGCTTTCCGCCCACGCTCTTCATCACCAGCGGGCGCGATCTGCTTCTTAGTGGAACAACCATTCTCCATCGAGCATTTCTAAGCGCGGGTGTGAATGCGCAACTTGTCGTCTTCGAGGCTCTACCACATGCCTTCTGGAATAATCCCGATCTGCCCGAGACGAAAGAAGCGCAGGGCTTGATGGCGAAGTTCTTTGACGACCAACTTGGGCGATGAGAAGCGCTATCTCTCGCCCCACTTGAGCTTGGTTCGCAATACGTCAAAGAAGCCCGTAGCGCCCATCCGCACAAGTTTCACATTGTGCTCGGAACGCCGGCAGTGCAGTTCGTCGCCAACTCGAAGCTGAATTGCCTCCTGCCCATCAATAGTGAGGAACGTCTGATCGGGAACACCCTCGATGCTGACGCTCACCTGCGAATCCCCGCGCACCACCATGGGACGGATCGTCAGCAGATGCGGACAGACCGGAGTAATCACCATCGCATCCACGTCCGGTACCAGAATCGGGCCGTTGGCCGAAAGCGTGTAAGCCGTGGATCCCGTAGGTGTGGATACGATCACACCGTCTGCGCGAAAACTGGCCGCGACCTGGTCAAAGAGCTTGATCGTAAACTCGCCCATACGCGCGATTGCACCCTTTGAGAGGACGACGTCGTTGAGCGCTTCGTGGCAGCTGTGCAACTTGCCATCACGAAAGAGCTCAGCATGCAGCATCGCTCGCTGCTCGATTGTGCAGCAGTCCTGGCACCAGCCTTCCAGTGTCGAATACAGGTCGGCTAATCGCACCTCGGTCAGAAAACCCAGCGAACCAAGATTGACGCTGAGGATCGGAACATTTGCCTTGGCAAAAACACGAGCAGCGGCTAGCAGCGTTCCATCACCGCCCAGCACCACGATCAACTCCGGCTTCGCGGCCAGAAGCTCGTGCCGGGGCAGGATGGGGGCTTCCTGCGTATAGTTGCCGCTCACCGCGTCAAGTACAGGCTGAAAACCGTGAGCCCGCATCCACAGAACGAGTTCGGGCAAAAGTGTGAACAGCTCTTCCTTTTGCGGTTTGGAGATAATGGCTACAGATCGCATGGGACCTTCAGTGTAACGGAGCCTGCGCGTTCACGCTGCGGTGCGCCTCACCTTCGGTGAATCGCGCGTGAAGCAGAAACTCGCGATTCCCCTCGGCTCCTGTAATTGGTGAGTCAATTACTTCCACGTCCCGGCCACCCAGGTTCACAACACACTGGCGAACTCGTTCGACCGACAGCTGGTGTGCGGCGGGATCGCGAACGATTCCACCCTTGCCGATGTTTTCCCTGCCCGCCTCAAACTGGGGCTTCACCAGCACCACGGCCTCGGCCAGAGAGGAAAAGCTTGGAAACGCCGCGATGATTACCGGGGGTAGAACGAGAGTTGCCGAGATGAAAGCGACGTCAACCGCAAGAAACGTGATATCAGCAGGCAGTTCTCCGGGCTGAAGCAAACGAGCATTCGTACGCTCCATCAGCGTAACCCGGGCGTCACACCGCAGGGATTGTGCAATTTGGCCATAGCCAGTATCAATCGCGAGTACCCGCGAAGCTCCGTGCTGCAGCATGCAATCCGTGAAACCGCCCGTAGACGCGCCAATATCGAGGCAAAAGCGACCAGTAAGATCGATCTGCCAGTGAGCCAGGGCGGCCTCCAATTTCAGCCCTCCCCTGCTTACGTAGCGGATTTCTTCCCCAAGAAGACGCAGAACGGCGTCCTGCTGCACCGGAGAGCCAGGTTTTTCGATCTTTTGCTCGTCTACAAGGACGCGCCCTGCCAGAATCATGGCTTGCGCACGCTCGCGGGTGGAGATCACACCTCGCTCCACCAGAAGCTTATCGAGCCGTATCTTCATCGGATCAGGTGTCTACGGCGTTCCGGAACCGGGGATACGGCTTGTGTTAATGGAATTCTTGCCGCCGGTGGCTTGTGCCGAGGGATGCAGTTCCACAACATTTCCCGGCAACTGCACAGTGGCGGTAACTGTATCTGTATCGGTGCGGATGATCGTCACCTGGCTGCTGCTGGGCGAGGTCACATACACCTTGCCGATCAGCGAATTTGAAACCGCAGCCACGGCGCGGGGATGGCCGATTACCGGAATGGTCTTCTTCACCTGGAAACTGGTCATATCGATGACGCTGACAGTCCCGTCTCCCTCATTTGCAGTGTAGGCTCGGCTGCCATCCTGCATCACCGCAACTGTTGCCGGGTGAAACCCAACCGGAACAGTCGCGAGCACGTTTCCGAATGTCGGCGAATCATTCCCGTAAACATCGGTCGATACGTCGATAAAGTTGACAGTGTTTGAATCGTAATTCGCGGTCACCAGGATGCTTGCGTTCTGGTAAAGCTCTGCGTAGACCGGCCCAGCACCCACCTTGATCGTTCGGTCGAACGAATTGGTCTGGCTGTTGATGACGGTGACCGTCCCATCACCACGGTTCATGATAAAAACGCGGCGATTGTCAGGACTGGCGACGCCGAAGACCGGGCAGATTCCTGCCGGAATGACGTTCGAAACAGTATTGGTCGAAGTTTCAATCGTATATACGTTCCCAGGAGTAGTCACCGCTGTCGGGTTGCTGCATGCGCCAGGAATGACTGTCCCGCCGGTATTCTGGTCGAGAGGCACCATCTGGCTGATTGCGTATACCCGTTGAGAGGGCGAAATTCCCACCACCGTGACGGGGCCGAGGCCAACCGCCACCGACTGCTTGAATGAAACTGGCGAACCGGTTAGATAGTCGATCTCGTTCTGGGCCGCATTTGCGAGATAGATTGCGCCGGAAACCGCCGAGATGTTCGACGTTGTCGTGGCGGGCAGAAGGGTGGTCACCTGTACGTTTTTTGTCATCAGGTTCGCGGACACACCGAAACTGCTCAACGTATTGTCGTTGTTAACAGTGTATGCGGAACCGCCGTCGGCACTGACGGCAAAGCCGGTTGGACCGGGCCCGACATACGCCTGGGCAACAATACTATCTCCCGAAAAGTCGAGAATTGTGACGACACCGGGTGTGGCGGCAAGTGCAGGCTGGCCGGGAGGGTTCTGAAGTGACACGACGGAGACCAGCAAATTTGGCTGGGGCGCCGGCCCAGTCGGATTGATGGGCGCTACGACTGGACGATAGGTACTTCCACAGCCGCAAACAGCGGCCAGAATCAGCAACCCGCAGGTCGCTAACAATGGGCGCTTCGGCCCTGCCATACTCAGCACTCTTAAATACCTCACGAAATCTTCTACACCTAGTTAGAAATATCATTGTAAATCACGGAAGGCATTCGAGTCCGGGGCACGGTTGATATCAACGACATGACTCATCATGAACAACCCGCAAATCCGTTGAAGTGGCAATCCCGCGCCATTCTTACCGGAGTCCTGTGCCTCACAATCCCTTGGATCCTGATATCGACTCTGTTCGGCGCAAGCGGTCCACCCTTCGCATATGGAGCGGCCATTGTTCTCCTGCTCGCGGTCGGTGCCTGGGCCTTGCGAGCGGTCACCCTTCCGGCAGCGGTTGTGGGCGCGATTCTCTGTTTAAGCCTCTACAATTCCGGATATCCCCGCCAATGGTGGCGCTCCCCGCTTGTCGCCGTGCTCGTCCTCTTCGTACTGACGCACCTCGCCACCCGCTTTCGACGGGAACGCAAGGAAAGCCGCGGCACCTCCGAAGCAAAAACGGGCCGTTCAGCATTCCAGATCGCCGCCAATGTCGGATTTGCGGCATCATGCATGCCTCTCTACGTCCTGCCCTTGTGGCTCCGCGAACCGGTGCATACGTCTGCATGGACAACCTTCTGGCAGATGGATGTTCTCCCGGCCACGATTGCGGCTCTGGCGGAAGCTGCGGCGGATACCGTCTCCTCTGAGATCGGCCAGGCGCTATCAGGGCATCCTCGCCTGGTGACAACCCTGCAGCAAGTGCCACCCGGCACAAACGGCGCGGTAAGCCTCCCCGGGACCGCCGCAGGGTGCATTGCCGCGGGGATAGTTGCGCTGGTATCGATGGCTGCACTAGGTCTGTCCGGGGCGACCACCACTATCGTTATCGGCGCCGCAATCGTGGGCCTGTTTTTTGACAGCCTGCTGGGTGCAACCCTGGAGAGCTGGGGATGGCTCAACAATGATGCCGTGAACTTTCTCTCGACAGGCGCCGCTGCCCTGACCGCAGCTATGCTAATGCATCTTCGGTAGATCGCCCGGATACCTAGTGGACATGGAGCCGCCACGCCGTGTAGCTGATGATCTCGTGGATCATGCGCTCGGCAGATTCAATGAACGTGATGCTCTTTCCTGGCGGGCGTGGCGAGGTGTAGACATCAAGCCCCTCGGCGGCGCACAGCGCATGAATCCGAAACAGGTGGGTGCCGTCACTGACTATGACGATGCGTTGCAAGTGGTTTGTCCGAGCGATTACCGCCAGCCTGCGCGCCGATTGCTCAGTATTTGTGCTCTGGGTTTCGGCAATAATCTGGCTTTCTGGAACGCCACGGGCCAGCAGGTAGTCGTGCCCCACACCGCCCTCGGAGTGCGCTTCGTCTCCAGCGCCGCCTAGAGTGATGATCAAGGGCGCAATTCCCTGCTCGTAGAGCCCCAGGGCATGGTCAAGACGCGCACGCAGCACTGGAGATGGACGGCCATCGTACTCCGCGGCTCCAAAAACAGCGATCGCGTCCGCTGGGCGAGCCTGGTCGTGACCGGCAAACTGCTGAATCTGCAGGTAGATCCAAACACACCAGCCCACCGCAACGACAAGTACCCATATCAGCAGCACTTGAAACTTGCGAGCGGGACGTGAATTGGCATCGGGAACGATCATCTTGCGAACACCCTGGTGCCCTAGTGCTGCAAAGCCATGACGATCTCGTGGGTCGGGATCGCGCCCTCGCGCAGGATCTGCCACGAATCCGCGTCGCCGGAAAGGTCGACAATTGTTGTGGGAACTGCGCGTCCTGTTGGCCCTCCGTCCACAATCAGCGGAATCCTCTCGCCGATCTGGGCTTGCACACCGGCGGCATGCGTGCACTCCGGCGCTCCCATCAGGTTGGCAGCAGTAGCTGTGATGGGCAGCCCGAAGGCCTCCACCACTGCCCTGGCAATGGCGCAATCCGGCACGCGTAAAGCCACATTGCCGGTATTCGCCGTGCTGCGCAGGGGCAGCCTCGACCCGGCCTTCACGATGATTGTCAGCGGTCCCGGCCAGAAGCGCTCGGCCAGCTTGTCGAAATTCGAGTCGATGTCGCGCGCAAGCTCAAAGGCCTGGGCGGTGCTTGCCAGCAAGCAGCGAGAGCGGCTTGTGACGCAAACGTCCCTTGATCTGGTAAATGCGCTCCACAGCATGCAGGTTTACCGGATCGACAGCGAGCCCGTAAAACGTATCGGTCGGCATCCCTACAACTTTGCCGCCTTTCAGGCAGGAAACGATGTATTGAATATGCTTCGCTTCAGGTTCATCGGGATGGACGCGCAGGATTTCCGCAGACAAGGTCACTCCGTGCTGGGTAAGGTAATCGTTTGTTGAACGCCGAAAACTATCATACAGCCTTGGCTGGTTACCCTCGGCACCCAACAGCCAGAACCTGTCGAACGGGATAGAATCGCACTAATGCAGACGGTCCATAGCCGCAGGGGTACCCGAACCGTACAGAGCCGGCAGAATAGCCGGGTAAAAGAACTGCGCAGCGCCCTGGGGCGCGGAGGACGCAGCCCGGAAGGCCGCATCGCAATTGAGGGCCTCCACCTTACGGAGGAAGCCCAGCGCAGCGGCTTGGTGATGGAGACGATCTTTGTCCGCGAAGGCGACGAATCGCTGCTTGACACTCTGACCCTCTCCGACGAATGCGAAGTCCTAATCCTTCCCGCCGATGTCTTTGCCAGCGCCGTTTCCACTGAGTCCCCGCAGGGCATCGCTGCACTCGTCAGGCCACCCGTCTTCGCTGAGAACGACGCCTTCCTGGGAATTCCGCTGGTGATAGTGGCCGCTGGGCTTCAGGACCCCGGCAACCTCGGAACGCTGATTCGCTCGTCCGAGGCCTTTGGCGCTACCGGAATCGTGACGTTGCCCGGCACCGTGAGCCAATGGAACCCCAAGGCACTCCGCGCCTCTTCGGGGTCAGCATTCCGGCTCCCGCTCGTCTCCACCAGCCAGGAAGAACTGCTCACCATGCTGCGGCAGCGCTGCATTCGCCTGCTGGCGACCACCGTGAAGGGCGGCGTAGCCCTCGGACGCAACGGACCTGGTGCAGCCAACGGCACTGCTCATCGGAAACGAAGGCAGCGGATTGCCGGAATCGCTCATCGCGGCCGCCGATGCGCTGGTGACCATTCCCTGTCCCGGCCCGGTCGAATCCCTGAACGCAGCGGTCGCTGGAAGCGTGCTGCTCTATGAAGCATCCCGACAGCGGCCAACTGGCCTCCAATGCAGGACGGAAAGTCACCTCGCCATGAGCCTATTTGGGCAGACTCCGGACCTTCGCGCTCACGACAAAAGTCAGGCAGCGCCGTTGGCGGAACGGATGCGCCCGCGCACGCTGGAGGAGTTCGCCGGGCAGGAGCATCTGCTCGGTCCGGGCAAGCCGCTGCGCGTACAGATCGAGCGCGACGACGCCGCGTCGATGATCTTCTGGGGACCGCCCGGCGTTGGCAAGACGACCCTCGCCAAGATCATCGCCGAGACCACAAAAGCCAGCTTCATCGAGTTTTCCGCCGTGCTCTCAGGAATCAAAGAGATCAAGCAGGTGATGGTGGACGCGGAGAAAGCTGCGGCCTATGGCTCGCGAACCATCCTCTTTATCGACGAGATTCACCGCTTCAACAAGGCGCAGCAGGACGCTTTTCTGCCTTATGTCGAACGCGGAACGATCCGCCTGATCGGCGCAACGACAGAGAATCCTTCCTTCGAAGTAATTGCTGCGTTGCTCTCGCGCTGCCGCGTCTTTACTCTGCAGCCTCTCACCGAGCCCCAGTTGATTGCGCTGCTTGAACGCGCACTGAAAGACGAAAAGCGTGGCTTGGGCTCTCTGCACCTGGACGTGGATGCAGACGCGCTCGAGATGATCGCGGGCTACTCCAGCGGCGACGCCAGAAATGCCTACAACGCACTCGAAATGGCTGCGCGCATGGCGGAAGAGGGCAAAGTCACAAAAGAAACCGCCGGGGTGGCGCTGCAGCAGCGCGTACTGCTCTATGACAAGCAGGGAGAAGAGCATTACAACCTGATCTCCGCGCTGCACAAGTCTGTCCGCAACAGCGATCCCGACGCCGCCCTCTACTGGCTGGGCCGGATGCTGAAGGCCGGCGAGGATGCCATGTACCTGGCGCGCCGCATCGTTCGCATGGCGGTCGAGGACATAGGCCTGGCGTCGCCGGAAGCGCTCAATCTAACCCTTTCCGCGCGAGATGCGATGGATTTCCTTGGTTCTCCTGAAGGAGAACTGGCCCTCGCGCAAGCAGTCGTTTACCTCGCATTGGCGCCCAAGTCGAATGCGGTCTACACGGCATATGGCGCGGTTCTCGCGGATATCGAAGCCACGCGCGCCGAGCCTGTGCCGTTGCATCTGCGCAACGCACCCACCCGCCTGATGAAAGATCTCGAGTACGGCAAGGGCTACCGCTACGCTCACGATGAAGAGGGTAAGGTTGCCGACATGAACTGCCTGCCGGAAAGCCTGCAAGGCCATACCTACTACCATCCCACGCAGGAAGGCCGGGAAAAGCTACTGGCACAGCGCATGGATGAGATCCGAAAGATCCGCGCGGAAAAGCACGATCACGACAAACGATAGCTACTTTTGGCGCAACCCATCCAGCGCGTCGAAGATTATGCCCGAGGTCAAGACTTCGGGCAACAGGTGCGGCGGCTGCGATGTGCTTGCCGGATAGAGTGCGTAGGTTGGAACGCCACTGCGGCCTAGTTGCGCCAGTGTTTGCGCGATCACTTCGTCCCGCTGCGTCCAGTCAGCCCGCATCAGGACCACTCCGCTATCTTTCAGCCGTTGCTGCACGTCCGACCGGTTCAGCACCACCCGCTCATTCACCTGGCAGCTCAGGCACCAACTGGCCGTGAAATCGACGAATACCGGCTTGCCCTGCGAGCGATACTTCTCCAGCGCCGCAGGGGTGAACGGCTCCCACTGTAGCCCGCTCGATGTCGTCGACGCAGTTGTCGCACCTAGCGTGCGAGCCGTGTATGCCGGGATCGCCACACCGATCGCAATCACCAGGATCGCAACGACGAGCGGCACGCGCCTAGCCGGCCAGCGGCCAAGGATCCAGCCCGCGATAGCCAATAGCAGGAAGGCCGTCAGCAGTCCCAAAAGGGCGTTGCCACCCGCGGACTGCGTGAAGACCCACACCAGCCAGATGACCGTGCCAAACACCGGAACCGCCGTCGCCTGCTTCAGCACTTCCATCCAGGCACCGGGGCGCGGCAGCAGCCGGTTCCATCCAGGATTGAATGCGAGCAGCAGATACGGGAGAGCCAGGCCGACCGCCACAGCCGTGAAGATGATGAACGTAACGACGGCGGGCTGCGCCAGAGCGAAGCCGATCGCCAGCCCCATAAACGGAGCCGTGCACGGAGTCGCCACGACCATGGCGAGCACTCCGGTAAAGAAGCTCCCCGCATAACCGCCGCGTTTCGCCAGGCCGCCCCCGGCACTTGTCAGAGAAAGGCCAATCTCAAATTGCCCGGCGAGCGATAGTCCCAGGAAAAAGAGCAGCATCGCCATCAAGGCGACAAATACCGGGGACTGGAACTGGAAACCCCAGCCTAGCTGTCTGCCGCCTGCGCGCAGCAACAGGAGAACAGCCACCACCACCCAGAACGACACCACGATGCCGAAGCCATAGACCAGCCCGTGCAAGCGCATACGGCGACGATCTTCGGTTGAGCACTGCACCAGCGCCAGGCCCTTGATGAAGAGCACTGGGAAAACACAAGGCATCAGGTTCAGCAGCAACCCGCCGAGCGTCGCCAGCACCACGATGCGCGCGATGGTTCCCGCGCTGGCAAAAGCGGTCACGGTCGGGGCTGCGGGCAGACTCCCCGGAACCGCGTCAACAACGTAGCCAACACCATCCGCCAACACGATGAGGCCGCGAAGACTTTTCGGCTGGATCTTCAGGCTGTCGTCTCTCGTAAGGTCAATCAGGAGCCCGTTCGCGAGCGGCTGTACTTCCTGTACCGCCGGGTTATTGATCTGGTCGGGCGTGGAAGGGAAAAACTGTGCCGTGGCTTCCCTTTTGCCCGTAATAACAGCCATGCGGAATCCGCGCGCCGTATTCGCGAACTTCGCTTGCGCTGAAGCCGGCAGCGGCTGAGGCATCGTCTTCGCCATACGATCGAACAGCGATTGCGTCTCGACATCAGGAGCGGATGTGGTGTCGCTACCGATCACATCCAGCGTCAGATTCGCCTTTCCCGGAAGGCACACCTCACGACACACCAGCCAATCCACCTTCGCCGCCAGCGTCACGGTTTGTCCCGGCTTAAGCGCCGAGTTCACTTTCATGTCAATGGGAAACAGCACTTCGTTCTCATAGCCAAAATCCATCAAGGGGCCAAGAGGCAAACGGCGAGGCACAGGAAACTGCATTGGCTGGGCAGTAAACCCAGCGGGAAGAGTCCACTTGATCGTGGGCGGCAGTCCGGAATCGCCCGGATTCTGCCAGTAAATGTGCCACCCGGGATCGAGTTTGAAATATAGGCCCAGCTGAAGTGTGCCGGGAGCCGCTACCGAAGGAGTCGGCGTCAGCAGTTCCACCTTCAGATGCGGAGCGCTAACCGGAGCGGCCTTCAGCCACCCGGAAAATGCGCCCACGATCAGCAGATAGAGAAACAGCGTTCTGAGGGTGTATGCCTTCATGCGTTGGGGAGAACCAAAAATCCTTCTAACTCAAATTCTAATGTGTCCGGAAGGAAAGTACGCCAAATGCCGACGCACGAGTTACCCACGCAACTGGGCGTGCTCCTTGTAGAGGCAGCGATCCATCACAACCTTGATGCCCGCAGCCTCAGCCAATCCGGCCGCCTCATCGTGGATCACGCCTTCCTGCAGCCAGAGGTAAGGGATCTTCAGTCGGATGACATCGTGGACGATACCTGGAACAAACTCCGGAGCGCGGAAGACATTCACCAGATCGATCTTGCCAACTGCCTCACACGCATCGTCGAGGGTCGGATAGCAGATCTCGCCGAGAATTTCTTAGCCCTTGCGGAGTGACGGGAATGATGCGATAGCCTTGCTCTGCATGTAGCGGGAAACCCCGAAGCTCGCTCGGCCCGGCTTGTCGGAAAGACCGATCACCGCGATGGTCTTTACTTTCGCCAGCATCTCTTCGATTGCTCTTGGCTCGTTCATCGACTGGCGCCTCATTCAATTTTTAGATGCCGCTTCTACAAGTCGAGGTCATCCCCTGCCGCGACGGCGGCAGGCACTCCGCCTTGCCGCCTCATGAGAAGGTAGCCACGAATAAATGGCTCGAGATAGCCGTCCAGCACGCGGTCAACGTCGCCCACTTCAACTTTGGTGCGATGATCCTTTGCGATTCGGTAGGGTTGAAGCACGTACGAGCGGATCTGCGATCCAAAGTTGATTTCCAGCTTTGAGTCCTCTACCTTCTTGGTGACCGCGCGCTTCTTTTCCAATTCGAATTCATACAGGCGGGATCGAAGCATCTTCATCGCGCGTTCACGATTCTTGTGCTGCGATCTCTCGTTCTGACACTGCACAACAATGTTTGTCGGCAGGTGTGTAATTCGCACGGCGGAGTCGGTTGTGTTCACGTGCTGACCGCCCTTGCCGCCAGAGCGATAGGTGTCGATGCGAAGATCTTC
This sequence comes from uncultured Acidobacteriaceae bacterium, assembly GCA_963849505.1. GTDB lineage: Bacteria > Acidobacteriota > Terriglobia > Terriglobales > Acidobacteriaceae > JANXZS01. The sequence continues at coordinate 270,968 of CAWKHY010000010.1, forward strand.
CTGACTTGATGTCGATTTCGATGGAGTCGTCGATCTCTGGCGAAACATACACGCTGGCAAACGACGTGTGGCGCCGCTTGGCCTGGTCGAATGGCGAGATGCGAACAAGCCGATGAACACCGATTTCGCTCGAAAGCATTCCGTAGGCAAATTCACCAGTGATGGTGAACGTCGCCGACTTGATTCCAGCCTCTTCACCATCCTGGTAGTCGTTGATCTCCGTCTTGAAGCCCAGACGCTCAGCCCATCGCAGATACATGCGCATCAGCATTTCGGCCCAGTCCTGTGACTCGGTGCCGCCTGCGCCGGGATGCACCGTCACAATGGCGTTCAGTGGATCTGTCTCCTGCGAAAGCATGGTGCGCGATTCCAGCGCGTCCACAAACTCGCCGAGCGCATGAATCTCGCGCTCCAGTTCCGGCTCGACAGATTCACCCTCGCGTCCAAGTTCGAAGTAGGCTTCTATGTCGCCGCGTGCGGCGATTCAGTTCGTCTGCATCGGCGAGGCTCGACTCAATGCGCTTACGCTCGCGCATGAGCGGCTGCGAAGCCGCGGGGTTAGACCAGAGCTTGGGATCGGAGAGTTTCGCCTCGACCGAGGCTAAGTTCGTTGCGCTGCGCGTTGCGGGGTCAAAGATACTCCCGCAGGTCGCGAACTTTCTCGCTTACCTGGGTGTAGGCGAATTCGAGTTCATTCAGAGTCACTAGGCTGGACCTGTCTTCTTGAAAGCAGTTGGGTTACCTCGGAACAGCACCTTGCTCGCCCGCGCTGTAAACACTATGGCGATTATGGCACAGAGCATCGCGAATACGTCGCCGTACCTCGAGTAGAAGGTGAGATCGTCGCGGAAACCATAACTGCCAGAGAGAGCGCCGCGGATGTTCCGCGGGATGCTGACGGTGAGCCTGCCGTAGGGATCGATGATCGTGGTGGTGCCGTTGTTGGTGTCACGCAAAATCCAGCGGCGGTTTTCAATCGCCCGCATCCTTGCCATATTCAGATGCTGCCATGGCGCGCTGGTGTCTCCGTACCAGCCGTCGTCGGATATGTTTACGAAGACTTCTGCGCCATTGACCGCAAACTGTCGAATCTCATCGGCGAAGATCGATTCGTAGCAGATAAAGACTCCGTAGCGATGTCCCCCGGTGCGAAAAACTTTGCGATAGTCTCCACGTCCGAAATTGGACACGTTGCGAGTCAGGTGCCGGCGAAGCAACAGAAGGTCTTTAAACGGAACATACTCGCCGAACGGAACCAGATGGATCTTGTCGTAACGTCCCACGAAGTTGCCCTGGGCGAACACTACCACGGCGGAGTTGAAGAGGTCGTAGCTGCCCGGCCTTGGGATCAATGCCGACGTTGCCCGCGATGACCGACGCGCCGGTCTCGGTGGCAAGTCGGCGTATCGCCTCCTGAAAGCGCGGATCGATGTCCTGAAAGGCTGTGGGCGCCTCTGGCCATGCGATCAGATCCGGGCGCCGCGGTGGATCAGTGCACGGCGTAACACGAGCTCGGGGCATTCGTTTGCGGCAGACCGGCGATGTAGGTGCCGCAGGTCTGCTTACTGAGGCTGGAAAAGACCGCCACGTTCGCGTCGTATTCGGCGACAGATCCCAGTCGCGGTCGCCTTTCACGCTGAGGTTCGGCTGCATCAGTACTGCAGTAGCCTGCGTTGGCTGGGCAGGAGGTGGAAAGAAATGTCCCAACTGCAACGCGCCACACAGTCCAGACCCGCGCAGAGCACATCGCAGCCTCAAGCGACGCATTGGTCGCAACCAACGCAGCCAACGAGAAGCGCACTGGTCCCGGCTAGCACGAAGGACAATGCCGTAAACTCCGGTGTACGGTGCCAAGCCCGTAAGCCAGATAGTTGTCCACCTGTGAGTAGCCCAGCTGGTCCCAGGGCACGCTGGTGATTCGCGATGCAGCATACTCCAATCGCCACCCACAGGAACGGCACCGCCATCAGAGGACGCGGTCCGCCGAGAGTCTTTCCGAATGAGCGAAACCAGAAATCCAAAGAGCGCGAAGTAGAGCCCCAGCACAAGGCTGTAGCCCAGCAGGATTCGGGCCGATGCCAACGGCAGATATTCCGCCGTAGAAGAACATCGTCTGGTAGATCCAGTAGCAGTTCCCCAGGTACCAGAGCACCCCGGTGAAATAGGCCAGCAGAGCACTTTGCCGCAGGTAATGGCGTTCGGTTAATGCGCTTCGTGCGCACCAGCGTCATATAAAAGCGGGACCAGCGCGATCCATGCAAACGCGGTTCTCCACCAGGGAACAGGACCCGCAATTGAAAACGGCAACAGCAGCAGAAAAGCCGACAACGCCGCAGATAGCCACGGCATAAGTAGGTGTTTCCTCATCGGGCGAGAGTCTACCATCCCAGCTGTCCTCTCATTATTCCGTTCCGCCGGTCAGCTTCGCGGTACAATTCAGCATCATGGCACAGCAATTGCTTCAGATTTCGCAATGCACGTCCTGACCTACATCTTTTTCGTAGGCATGGCAGGATCGTGCCATCGTTGTGGTGATCAGTTTCGTCGAAGACCTTAATGAACTCTTTGGAGAAGAGTGACGACACCGTTACCTTGCGGAGAAGACACTGTTGACTACGTCGAATTTCAGACATACACTCAGCGCTGGGCGTCAACCGGGGCACACACTCTGCTTCCGGTCTAGCCTTGAAACGAACAGTATCCATGGATCGAACTACCACCCAGGCTCCTTCAAATCGCGTTCGGCTGGTGGTCGCATCCTCGGTGATGCTGACCTTCATCTCGTTCTGGCGCGCGGCCGCCATCGTTCTAAATGATCTGGGATCCTCGGCCTTCTATGCCGGGGGCATCGCCGAAGAAGCAGTCGGCAAAGCGGCTCCCTGGTTCATCCTTGGCGTCATGCTCTTCTCGTTTCGCGGTTCGAGCCGTCTATGTCGAGAGCTGCTCGCATGTTTACTCGCGGCGGTGTCTACCGCGTGGTCAAGGAAGCTCTGGGTGGAACGTTTGCAAAGCTGAGCGTCTCCGCTCTCATGTTCGACTACATTCTCACCGGACCCATCTCCGGTGTGTCTGCCGGCCAATATATCGTTGGCCTGCTCAATGAATTGATGGTGGTCGGGGCGATTCACGGATGGCTTCCCCATGCTCTTTGATCGCCAGCCATACCGCCGTACAACTACCGATGAATGGTACCGCCGCAGTATTTGCCGTGGCGGTAACTGTCTTCTATTGGTGGCAGAACATTAAGGGAATCGAGGAATCCAGCGATCGCGCTATGGAAGTCATGAAGATTACTACCGTCATGGTGGTCATCCTTCTGATCTGGGGAATCTATTCCGCGATCCACCTTGGCGTGAAACTTGCCGCCCTTCCCCACTCCTTCGCATCTTCACTTCAGCGACGATGCGCTGGGCATCTTCAAGCATACGAAGATGGCCGGCGCCCTTGGCCTCTTCGGCATCATCGTGGCATTCGGCCATTCCGTACTGGCCATGAGCGGCGAGGAATCTCTCGCCCAGGTCAATCGCGAGATCGAGCACCCCAAGCTAAAGAATCTGAAGCGCGCAGCGATCGTTATCGCCATCTATAGCTGCATCTTCACGGGAATGGCATCCATGCTTGCGGTTATGCTGATTCCTGACTCGGTCCGCGTGCCAATCTATCGGGATAACCTCATCGCCGGCATGGCGATGTACATGGTGGGTCCGCAGGTACTCCGCATCGCCTTCCGCGTCTTCGTGGTGGTGGTTGGTTTCCTGATTCTCTCCGGCGCCATCAACACTTCGATGATTGGGTCCACCGGTGTGCTGATGAGGGTCGCCGAGGACGGCGTCCTCACCGACTGGTTCCGCAAGCCGCAGAAGCGCTATGGCACAAGCTACCGCATCGTAAACATGGTTGCTTGCCTGCAACTGTTCACGATCATCGTCAGCCGTGGAAATGTGATCACCCTGGGCGAAGCCTATGCCTTTGGTGTCATCTGGAGCTTCACCTTTAATAGCCTGGCGATGCTCGTGCTGCGCTACAAATACAAGGGCGAACGCGGCTGGAAGGTTCCGCCTAACTTCCGTATTGGCAAACTCGAAATTCCTGTTGGGCTTGTATCTGTATTTATGGTCCTGGTGTGTACGGCCATCGTAAATTTCTTTACCAAGGAAGTTGCGACGGTAAGCGGAGTGGCATTCGCGGCAACCTTCTTCTGTATTTTCAGCTTCTCCGAGCGCAAGAATAAGCAGCGACATGCTCTTGCGGCGCAGCAGATGAAGGAACATTTCCAGCTGGAGCACGAGGACACAGTTGGCCGGGAACAGCTGAATATCAGGACCGGGTGTGTCATGGTAACAATGCGCGACTCGGCCAATCCCTATGCACTGAAGTGGACCTTGGCGAGGACCAACACCGACGATCAGGACATCGTGGTCCTGACAGCCCGAATGATGGGTGCCGGCGGTCCCGAGTTTCTTGAAGCTTCAGAGCAGCTGTTCAGCGAGCACGAGCAGATGATCTTTACCAAGGCTGTTTCGGTGGCAGAGAGCTTCGGCAAACATATTTCCCTTCTCGTAGTACCGGCAGGAGATGTCTTCGCCGCACTCGTGCAGACTGCTACGTCACTCGAAGCCGATGCCGTAGTTTCTGGCCTTTCCAGTCGTATGACCGCGCAGGATCAGGCATTCCATGTAGGTCAGGCCTGGGAGAATTTGCCGGATCCCAAACGTCAATTCACCTTCTTCGTAATTGGACCCGATGGCGAAGCGCAGGCCTTCCACATCGGCCCGCATGTGCCCACGCTGCAGGCGGATGATGTGCAACTCGTCCATCGCCTGTGGCTGAATGTGCAGCGTGATCCTTCGATGCAAGGCCTGCATCATAGCGACGTTGTCACGTATGCACTCACTCGCCTGGCCAGTGAGTATGCACGCGATAAGCAAGAGACATTGAAGGATATGCGCCGCGCTATCATGAGCGGACATCATGCGCGAGGTCTTGGCGCATCCTATCCTGAATTGCCGGAAGGTTCTCCTGACTTAGCGATGCCCGCACCCAAGCCCTACAACGACTCCGACTCACACGATTTATAGGCCCATGTACCTGCTTCAAGGTCATGAAAATTGTCGGCCATGCTTGTTGGTGGGCATGATTCATGCATCCTAAAGCATTAAGAAACGCTCATTGCTATTTGTCAAAGTCATAGTGTTGTGGGTATCTTGAAAGTCAGGAAAGTCCCAAGCTCTGCTTGCTAAGGGGGCGTAAGAGGAGGAATAGTGCAAGTTTCAGAGATTTTGGTTGAGATCGATAAAGAGATTGCCAGACTGCAGCAGGTCAGGGCGCTTCTGGCGGGCGAGACACCTAAGGTTCGTCGCGGCCGCAAGAAGAAAGTAGCGACGAGCGCACCAGCACCAGCAAAGAAGGCCACGAAGAGACGACTGAGTCCAGAGGGCCGCAAGAGCATTGCCGATGCGATGAGACGTCGCTGGGCAGAGCGCAAAAAGCAGCAGGCAGGCAAGTAATTTTATTTAAAAGCAGATCGTGAAAAAAAAGGCAGATCCCACATGGATCTGCCTTTTTCATTTTGCAGCACTAGCGCACAGATTCTCCCGCGTTCACGCGTACGACTTCGATCCCGCTACCCGCCAGATGTTCGGCTAGTTCCTTTGGCGTACCAATAAGCGGCGGAAAAGTTCCGTAGTGAATTGGAAGCACGCTCTCCACACCAAGCATCTTCGCTGCACGCGCAGCTTCAAGGGGTCCCATGGTGAAATGCCCGCCGATCGGAAGCATAGCCGTGGCGGGACGATACATCTCCCCGATCAGGCTCATGTCGCCGAAGACTGACGTATCCCCAGCGTGGTAGAGCACGGGTCCGTTGTCGATCGTCAGTACAAATCCCGCAGGTTCGCCGCCATAGAGAGTTGCATCGCCATCCTGAATTCCCGAGGAGTGCCTCGCCTCAACCATGGTTATCACGATGTCCTTAAATCGAAAGGAGCCACCTATGTTCATTCCGCTGGTCTTTCGAACACCCTTCGATGCAAGCCAACTGGCAATCTCGAAGATCGACACGACCGTGCAGTCATGCTTCTTCGCCAGCGGTGCGGCATCAGCTATGTGATCGAAGTGGCCGTGCGTAACAAGGATCAAATCCAGCTTCTCGGGGAGCGCATAATTTTTGGGATATGAGGGATTCTGTTCGAGAAACGGATCGATGATCACCTGGGTTCCCGCAGGCGTCAGGACCTGCACTACCGAGTGACCAAGCCACGTGACAACAGCGCCTTTTAAGTTGCTCATCGAATGTATTTTCCTTTCGCCACAGAAAGTCCAGTCAGTTGTCCAACTGGACTCGACGCACTCTTACGTCGCCGTTCCAACATCAGCACTCAGCAACTAGGCTGCGAAGTCACCACTAGCGAGTGATGATCACTTCGTAGACGTTATCTTTCGCAAGAAAGAACTTGTAGTTGCTGAAGCTTGCAAACAGTTTCTCTATGCTTCGATTCGTGTAGACGCGCTGCACAGGGTAATGTGCGCTTTCCTGGGTTTCGATGTTGTCCGAATCCGTCAAATGGTAACGACAGTAGGAGGTATCGTCTCCCGTCTTCTTGGTGTGGAAGAGGGCGAGAATTCTGCCGCCAGGAACCATGCTCGCGTGAAATCGCTGGATGACCGGCGCGATCATCGGCTCCGGCATGTAGTCAAGAGTCGTCCACAGAAGAATGACATCGAACAGCCTTCCGGAGAACTCGAGATTCTGTTTGAGAAAGGCCTCCGTGTCGTAGCGCTCCTCTTCCGGAATCTCCTCGGCCCCTTTGGCGACTTTCACCCAATCCGGCTTCATAGCCTCGTGCACAATGTCCGCCATGTAGACACTGTGACCAAGGCCGGTAAGAAAGTTGATATTCGAAGGAGAGGTCGGGCCTATATCCAGAATTCTGAGGCCCGGTTCAGTCTGAAGGTGTTTGAGCATCGCCGCCCAACCGCTTGAGTGCCGAGGCACACGCGGTCCTGAGAGCAGCGTTGGACTCTCAGAGCGTCGTTGATCCGATTGACTTCTGTTAAAAATATTGCGAAGCACGATCTTATCTTCCCACGGCGGCAAACCTGCAACCACCACTTGCACTGGCTGATTTAGCCGCGGGCAGGCGCGGCAGCTTGAGCGCCCGGAACCGTCGCGGGTGCTGTCACTAAGTCTACCTTGCCTGTAAAACTTGCATTTTCTTCAATGGAGAGTCGTGCAGCCCGAATGTCGCCAATTAAATGACTTCCCTGCCGCAGTTCTACCCTGCCCGATGCTGTAATATCGCCCGTCAGCGTGCCCAGTACCACCACATCGCGAGCCACGACGTTTGCCTGCACATGGGCATTCGGACCAACCGTCAGCCTGCTGTCGGACAAAGTGATCGTTCCCTCCAACTGGCCGTCCACCAGCAAATCCTCGTGACCCTTCACCTCACCACGAATCTCGACTGATTTGCCAATCACGGCTGCAGCACCCTCACCTGGAATCATTGCCATCTCCTATTCGCGTTTGAGAACTTAACCGAACTATACGAGGGGCAGATAAAAGCCGCAACTTGCGCCAACAGGAAAGAAGCGCGTCGTACCATTCTCGGCACCATCGCAACCCGAAACTGCCCTCGCGCGCCCCATGCGTACGTTGCGCGGTTCGATTCCGTCTATAGTGACAGTCGACTTTGAGAGGTGTAAATCGACTACACTGGACTTTATTCTTGGGAAATCTGCTGACAATGTGGCCCCTCAAAAAGACGGCAGGTACCCGGCGCTTTGCACGGGTCAAAGTCATTTTCGTCCTTGGCTTCGGCATTGCCGTGAAGGCCCCCATATTGGCACAGGCCACAGCCACCCAGCCAATCGATCCCATGGCCCTGGTTGAGCGCGCTGCGGCAAATGAGTTGCGCGCCAACGAAAATCGGTTGAGCCACAGCCAGCAGCCCGTTCGTTTCAGGCTCTATAAAGAGAATGAAAAAGGCACAACAACGAAGGCAGTCGTCCAGACAAAAGACGGCACCGTGGCCCGCCTTCTGACGATAGACGGCAAGCCCCTCACCGAGGATCAGGAACAAGACGAGGCCGCGCGCCTGGATCGCCTGATGGAGCAGCCAGAGACACAGGAGCGGCGCAGGAAGCGAGAACAGGAGGATACGGAGCGCTCAAATAAGCTGATCAAAATCATGCCAGTGGCGTTCCTTTATACCTACCAGGGAATTGTTCAGGGCCCCACGGGTCCGGCAGTCAAGCTAAGTTTTCAACCCAATCCCCATTTTGTGCCTCCGGATACAGAAACCCGCATCGCTGTCGGAATCGCCGGCGAACTACTGATTGATAAGGAGCGCGAGCGCATGGTGCGTCTCGACGCGCACCTGTTTACCGACGTGGATTTCGGATGGGGATTTATCGGCAGGCTTTACAAGGGCGGCAACATTCGCATCGAGAACGCCGACATCGGCAACGGAAACTGGCAGCTGGTACACATGAAACTGGACCTGACCGGCAAGGCGCTCATGGTCAAAACCCTTACATTCCACATCACAGAAGATGCGACGGATTTTGAACCGGTTCCCACTGGGATGGATTACAAAGACGCTATCCGTATGTTGCAGCACGCGACCTCTGCTCACATCCAGAAGCCATAGAGAAATCGCAACTCTTCGCTTCCTTGTCTACGACACGAGCTCCATCGCTCGAATCTCTTCCTTGCGCACCGTCAGTCGCTCGACGAGCTGGGTCTTCACCTCGAAGCCCCGGCCAGCCGACTTCGGAATTCGTATTTCGCCCTTGGAAGACACCGTCACTTCGGGCTCGATAATGTCCTCGGCCCAGTATCGATTGGACGCGGAGACGTCGCCCGGCAAAGTGAAATTTTCAAGCGACGAAAGAGCGATGTTGTGAGAGCGACCGATTCCGGTCTCAAGCATGCCGCCGCACCAGACTGGAATTCCCCGCTCTTGAGCAACGTTGTGGACGGCGATCGCTTCGCTGAACCCTCCAACTCTACCCACCTTGATGTTGATGATCCGGCAGGACTCCATGTCAATCGCTGCCAGCGCATCGCGACGGTTGCGTATCGATTCATCGAGGCAAATCGCCGTCGCCAGGCGCTTCTGAAGCATGGAGTGGAAATAGAAGTCGTCGGCCCAAAGCGGCTGCTCAATCATCAGGAGCGAAAATTCATCAAAGCTCAGCAGGTGATCGGAATCTCGAAGGCGATAAGCGGAGTTCGCGTCGCAGCTCAGGAGTATGTCCGGCCAGCGATGCCGCACCGCGCTAAAAACGTTAAGGTCCCAGCCAGGCTTGCACTTCAGCTTTATGCGCTGATAGCCCGCAGCGAGTGCCGTTTCTATCTCCGCCATCAGGTGCTCCACGCTGGGCTGAATCCCAATGGAGACGCCGCACGCGATCACTTCTCTGACGCCACCCAGCAGACTTGCCAGCGGAACGCGGTCCATCTGCGCCTGCAGATCCCAAACTGCATTCTCGAGCGCGGCCTTGGCCATTCGATGCCCACGCACACGGCCCAATATTCCGGGACACTTGCCGGGATGCGCTACGTCGCTCGCCGCAAGAGAGGGAGCAAGTTCCGCCGCCGTCACGCTCCATGCGGTGTCAATCGTCTCATCGCTAAAGTAAGGATGTTCCCCTGCCGTGCACTCTCCCCATCCAGTCAATCCTTCCGCGCGGATTTCCACCAGCAGAATACGGCGATCTGTCGTGCGTCCAAAACTAGTTTCGAAAGGTTTGACGAGAGGCATGCGAATTTCGCGCAGAAAAATAGCGTCTATCTTCATGGACTTGAGTGTCTCCTCATCCTTGGATGCGTCAGGAGAAGATATTCTCCTCCGCGATGCCAAGTTGAAAAACTCCGTTACCTTGAACGTCCTTGGCGAATCCCAATACAGCTAGTCCCTCAGAAAAAGCATTCAGGAACTGCCGGCGTATTTGCGACTGTACCTCTAATGCGGTTGCAAGATTTCCTGCAGATCTTAACTCCTCGATTTCAGAGGGAACCACGATCGTGGCCGAAATGTCTGTCGCTTGAAGATTACCCGAGACAGCCCTGTTTACGCGAGAGGAATTCATCCACCATTCAGCATGTAGCCTGTCCGTGGGCAGTCCAGCCTGCAATTGGGACGAAGATCCGCCATAAAAATCAGGAGTATAGCGGCGCACGATTACTCCGAGCCGCTGAATGTTTAGGTAGGCATTTTTGACGACCAAGGGATCAAAAGTCCACTCCATCAGGCTGATATTCCTGGCAAGGGCCTCCTCGCGCTGCTTCAACTTGAGCCGCATCCCGATGCCCCGGTTGCGATATGCAGGGCTCACGGCGAGCATATGCGAATGTAAGTAACTGTCACTGTTACGAATTCCAGGCATCGCCATAGCAAATCCGATCAGGCTGCCAGCGTCGCCCTGAACTGCGCTTCCAGGAAGGGATGTGTCGAACGCCCCGAAGACCTGGCCGCCAATGTACTGGGTGACAACGAACGATCGTCGGGGAATAACATCTCCGCCGGGGTAGCCCCAGACCTGGATCTGCAGATCAACGCATGCCGTTAATTCATCGAAGCCTTCACACGCCCGAATCAGGATCCTATTTGTAACAGTAACGGTATCATTCATTCTCGCGATCCATGCGCATCGCGCTCCCGCTGCTTAGCCGCGTTCCAAAGTTCGTCCAGCGCTTCCAAAGAAAGAGACTCCAGCGGCTCGCGCGTGCTCTCTTCCATTGCACGAAAGCGCCGGCGAAATTTCGCGTTTGTGCCGCGAAGCGCCATCTCAGGATCAACCTTCAATCGCCGTGCAAGATTTACCGCCGTAAACAAAAGATCTCCAACCTCCGCTTCCACTGCTGTCCGCGCCGCCTCACTACCATCAGCTTCTGCTTCTGACATCGCTTGCTTCAGTTCGGCAGTCTCCTCGTTCAGCTTCTCGAAAAGTCCGTCTACTTCCGGCCAGTCAAACCCACTCTTGGCAGCGCGGGAGCCCAGCTTTGCCGCCTCCAACAATGCCGGCATCGACCGAGGAATAGAGTCGAGCAGCGAAGTGCGCTCGTTTCCCGTGCCTGCCTTCTCCGCAACTTTGATCTCGTCCCAGTTACGCAGCACCTGCGCAGAGTCAATTCCAGCCGTTGTCAGATTCGTCACTGAATTCCCTGCCGCTGCGGATGCCTCATCCCCGAACACATGCGGGTGTCTCCGGATCAGCTTGCGGTTAAGGCCATCTATCACGTCGGTCACGGTGAAGTACTTCGCCTCTGCCGCCATCTGCGAATAGAAGAGGATCTGGAGTAACAGGTCGCCCAATTCCTCTTTCAGCTCGGACCAATCGCGGCGCTCAATCGCGTCGAAAACCTCGTAGGTCTCCTCCAGCGTGTAGCGGCGAATCGTGTCGAAATTCTGCTCGCGATCCCAAGGGCAACCATTGGGCGCGCGAAGATGAGCCATAATCTCTACCGCCCGGCTAAACGCGGAACCGGCCTGCCGCTCGCGAGGACTTTCTTCACTGGGATCCATGCCTAACACTTTAACCCGAACAGCCTCCCGCCTAACCCGTATACTGCCGCTGAAGCCAGATGACGATTCTCACCCTTGTCTTTGTCGCACTCTTCGGCACAGCCTTCGGCAGTTTCCTGAACGTTTGCATCTCCAGGCTGCCGGAGCACAGATCGGTCGTATCGCCGCGGTCCCATTGTCCGCGGTGTGGCAAGCCCATTCGCGCAATTGACAATATTCCGTTGATTAGCTGGCTGTGGCTCAGGGGCCGCTGCCGCGCGTGCAAGGCTCCCATTGCTCTCCGCTATCCCCTCGTCGAACTGGCGTTGCCGCTTCTGTGGATAGGCTGTTTTCAACTCTTTGGCATGACGGTCTCATTTGCCGGAGCAGCGCTCCTCTGCTTCCTGCTTCTTGGCCTCGCCGCAATGGACGCCGAAACCATGCGCCTGCCGGACACCTTTACGCTTCCTGGAATCGCCCTGGGCGTCGTATTCGCGGCTCTCGTGCCTGCGAATTGGACCAGCGCGCTTTTGCCTCACGCGGCATTGAGAGCCGCAGCAGCGTCGATAGCCGCCGCATTGCTGGCTGCGGGCGTTGTCCTGATCATTCGCTGGAGTTACAAATGGCTTCGCGGGCGGGAAGGTCTTGGGCTGGGAGATGCAAAATTGCTGGCTATGATTGCGGCCTGGCTGGGGATTCAGCGAACCGCACTGGGGTTCTTTCTTGCCGTTGTCGCCGGCGCCCTCATTGGGATCGCGATTCTACTCACGCAGAGACGGCCAGCCGACACAAGCTTGATGCAAAAGCGGCTGCCACTGGGCACATTCCTGTCGATAGCCGCCCTGTATTCGCTCTTCTTAGGCTGGAGTACGATTCACTGGTATCTCGGCCTCTTTTGACGACCAACTGGTTAGCCTGCTTGCAGCGGGTATGCTGAAGCTCTTCGTGGGAACCGTGTGCAGGATCTGTTGGATCTGTTCCAGGTGATGCATTCCGTGTATGACGTGAAAGCGTCGCCATTGGTCCACGCGAAGCGGTCCCAGAACCATGTGGCTGGCAACTCGTTCGAGTCCAAACTGGGCTCGGCACTGCGTCAGGAGGTCATCCATCTTTTCGGCCTCGCTCGCCAGCTTCCATGCGAGCTCGTGGCCGCTAAGTGGAAGTGAGGGTTTGGGCACGGTTTCAGGCGGTGCAGGCGCTCCCTTGGGCATGCGTCCGCGGCTCAGCACAATCAACTGCAACCACCATTCCAGCGGAGTGCAACGAGCCTTCGTCGGGCGACGCTTCTCCAGCCGAATTGCCAACTCCTTGCTGGATAGCTGGTAGGTCAGGATCAAATGCTCAACGACCTGCTGTGGACTCCAGCGCAATGGGTTACCGCCGGGATGTTGCTGAGTCTCCTCAGCATCCAAAGGCCCGAGAATCTTATGAAACTGACTCTCTACATTCTGCAGAATTGGGTGCATTCCACTCCTTCACCGGGGTACGCTGCTACTCGCCTTGCTGGCAATTCCTGCTACGCTGCCCCACCAATCTACTCGGCCCATTGCCCAGATTCGCTGGCAAGCAGACACACGTCGAACCAATCAGTGTCTCGCTGGAAGCGATCCCCGGCGTTACGAGCAGTTCCTGGGGGAAATATCAACAGGAAGAGACCATGGCGTCGCGGAACAGCATTCCGTCTGAGCGGAACTTATATAAGTTGAAGGTGAGCTTAGCACTGCCTATGTTAGTTGCAAACAGCACAATCGCGCAAAGGTCTGTCACAAACGTTGTAGACGGTGCCCGATCAGTTAATGGGTTGCTGCTGCTGATAACCCGTTCAGCGCCTTGCGCGCCGCCTTCGCCCGGGGGCCATCCGGATCGATCTTCAGGCAAAGCTGATAGTTATCGATCGCTTCCTGCGTCTGATTCAATCTCCGCGCCGATTCAGCGATGCCAAAGGCCGCATCCGCGTTCTCCGGATCGAGGGATAGGGCCTCTTTGTAGCGGATATACGCGCCCCGATAGTTCTCATTTTGAAAGTACATCTTCGCAATCGAGACATCTTTGGCCGACATCTGGGAGTTGTGGACCGGCTCTGCGACCTTAGCCTGCTCTTTTCGCTTGGCGTCTGGATCGTTGTCGTCCAATCCCTCAAGCCTTGTTCTGCTTGAACTTACGCCGTCGTCCCCATGCCACGTATCAGGACTGTCAGGCCTGGGCGCGGGCGTCACATCGCCTCCCAAATCAGCGGGAAGAGGTGGAGATTTGCCCTCTTCTACCTGTTTTGCAGCGTCCTTCGACTGCTCTTCAGGGAAGGGATTCTCTTCGGCACTCGATTTCTTCGGTGCCTGGTTGGCATCCGTTGCAGGCTGCGGCGCCGCCTTGTCATTTTCGGGCGATTTGGCTGTCTTCGCGGCGGACTTCTGCGCTGGGGCAGGGGGAGTCTGCTCCTGCGCGCCAGCTAACGTAAAGCCGGCAAATAATACGACGCAAATAGTGAAACGCAACATTTCCTCTTTAGTCTAGACGCATCGTGGAAGGAATGGGATGCAGTTGCCTCGCGGGTTGCTATACTCGGCCTGAGAACATACTGAATCTATGGGTCTAATCATTCGTTCTTCCGCCATCCATGCAGCCGGATGCTACACCACGGCTTCGATTGCTTCGGGCACCCGCGTGGTCGAGTACACCGGTCCCCGCATAACAAAAGAGCAGGCCGACGAAAAATACCAGGATTCGCTGACCACCTATCTGTTTGGCATTGGGGACGGATCGGTTGTCATTGACGGTCACGGCACTGCGATGTTCATTAACCACTCCTGCGATCCCAACTGCGAGACCGACGAGAAGCATGGGCGCGTGTGGATTCGCGCAATTCGCCACATTGAGAGCGGAGAGGAACTCACCTACGACTACAACCTCTACGACGGCGATGAGGGCGACGCATTTTGCAATTGCGGCGCGAAGTCATGCCGCCAGACAATGTATTCCGCGGAGGAGATTCTTCGGCGCAAGCGTGCCGCCAGGGCCGCCGAGCTCAAAAGCCAGGCAAGCAAAGACGCCGCGAAGAACTCCAGGCAGAAATCGACCGGAACGACTCGCCGAAGTGCGGATTCCAGCCCGAAATAACTGGAGAGGCAAGGCAGCAGGCGAGTCGGAAGCTCGCGTTTTTGAAATGGGGTCCTGATGCACGCATGGCAAAGGCTGGTCCTGATGAATATTGTGGCGGTAGGTGGTTGCCTCCTGCTGCTTGCGCTGATTCCGGGTCCCCTGCCCTTGAGCGTTTATTTTGTGACCGGGCTGTTGGCCTTTGGCCTGGGAAATTCTATTGCCTTTCTGGGGCCTCACCTAAAACGCGATTCATCCGACAAGCCCGAAAGGGTGCAGTTGCTTGTCACCTTCGCGCTGCTGATTTTCGCCGTCTTCCTGGCTTGGATGTGGTATCGCCGCTAGTCTCACCCACAACGTCCGTGGCTTAGCGCCGCGGTAGATTTCCCGACAGGCAACAAGGCGACTGAGCGGATACAATCAGGCATCCGGGAACGACTGCGCAGCAGGCGAGCCTGGCAGATAAAAGACCCCGAGAGACGATGGCCTACCTAGTTTTAGCTCGCAAATACCGCCCACAGCGCTTCTCTGACGTCGCCGGCCAGGACCACGTGACCCGCACCATGATGAATGCCCTGTCCCAGGGCCGCATCGCTCACGGCTACATCTTTAGTGGCCACCGCGGTATCGGCAAGACAACCATCGCTCGCATCCTGGCCATGGCTCTCAACTGCCGCAACGCGGTTGGCAGCGAATTGCGGCCTGACGCGGAACCCTGTGGCGTTTGCGAGTCATGCACTGAAATCCGCGCCGGCAATGCCGTGGATGTTATCGAGATCGACGCCGCCACCAATCGCGGCATTGATGAGATTCGAGAGCTGCGCGATGCCGCCCGCTACTCGCCTGCGCGCGACCGCTACAAGATCTACATCCTGGACGAAGCTCACCAGATCACAGACGCGGCCTTCAATGCCCTGCTGAAGACCCTTGAGGAACCCCCCGATCATGTGATCTTCATGATGGCCACTACCCAGCCGGAAGACATTCCGCAGACCATCCGCTCGCGTTGCCAGCACTTCAGCTTTCATGCCGTCCGATTCGATGACATCCTGACGCAGCTTCGCACCATAGCCACGGCCGAAGAGATCACGACCGAGGAGGCCGCCCTCGCTCTCCTGGCTGAGGCGGGCGACGGATCCATGCGCGATGCGCTCTCGATCATGGATCAGGCAATTGCCAGCGCACCCGTCGAGGATGGGCGTCCACGGCTCGATGCCGATCAGATCCGCGAACTGATGGGTTCTGTTCCAAACACCGTATTCGAGCGGCTGATGGAGGCAATCCACGCCAACCACAGTGCCGGCGTGATCGAAGAGATCAACCGACTGCTGAACGCGGGGCATAGCGCCTCTCAGCTGGCCCGGCAGTTTGTCCGTTACCTGCGCAATTGCCTGATGGCTCGCCTGGGGGGCGACGCGACAGAACTGATCCAGCTCTCTCCCGACGAACGTGCCCGCGCTGCCCGCTCAGCCAGCCTCTTCAGCGAAGAGGACCTGGCGCGCTTCCTGCAGGTAATGCTGCGCACCTTCGATGAGCTCAACTACCGCCAGGAGCAGCGCTTCCACCTTGAACTCGGCCTGTTGAAGCTGGTGCACCTGCAGCGCCTGTTGCCGATCGAGGAATTCCTCAGCCAGCTCCCGTCGGGCGGCGGCCAGCGTATGGCAGCCACAAAAGCTCCGGCAGCCCTCCCCGCGACGGTCCGCAGCACTTCCGCAGCGGTTCCCCCGAGAGATCAGGCTTCGGCTCCGTCAGCGCGACCGACCCCGCAAGCCCCGCCTCCCGCAACGAAAGCAGCGCCGGCCTTTTCACCCTTTGAGGTGGACCGCAACCGCAAATCCGGTGGGGAGTCGATGTCCGCCACTCCGGTAGTCGAGGCGGCACAGACAGTCCCAGCCACTCCGCTACCTCCCACACGGCCGCCGTCTCCAATCGAAGTGGTTTCGCAGCCACGCCCGTCTGCTCCCGTGATTGCTCCGGAGCCTGCTCGCCAGCCCGCGATGGCTGCCAGCGCCACGGAAAGTACCACCGCCGGCTCCCTGGCACTCCTTGTAGAGCCCCAAACCGCCGCAGTGCGGTCAGATGTTGACCTGGCTGCGGTTTGCGAGGCAGTCGCGTCCGCACTAGAGAACGAAGGTCACCACACCGCCGCTGCCCTGCTGTCGTCGGCGAGCTGGACGATCGCTGACAACACTATCCAGGCTGCCATCGCCGTCAAAAAGACGATGCTCTCGCTCACGATGAACAGCGAAGCGGAGAAGATCGCCAAAGCCGCCTTGCGCGCCGCTGGCTGGCCACAGAAGCTCTCCCTGGTCTCGGCCGAGGGCGAAACCCCAGAAAAGGTCGCCGCTCCACCCAGAAAAGTTTCAGGGGGAAACGCCCATGGACGCGCCCTCAAGCACCCGCTCATACAGCAGGCGCAGGAGCTTTTCAAGGCCGAAGTCCGTAGTGTGATTGACCTCAGCGAAAAGCACTGAAACCATGTCGGTACGGCGCAGAATCGAAGTCAAACGGAGGGTCAAATGAACCCCTTTAAAATGCAAGAGATGCTGGAGCAGGCTCAGAAAATGCAGGAGCAGGTTCAGCAGAAACTGGGCCAAACGGTCGTGGAAGGTGCGGCCGGAGGTGGTGCGGTAAGCGTTCAAATGAACGGCCAAAAGCAGGTTTTGAAGGTCAAAATCGACCCAAATGCCGTCGTAAGTCTGAGTGCATCAGGTCCGGATCTGGAGATGCTGGAGGACCTGATAGCTGCCGCATTCAACGACGCCGGCCGGCGCGCAGACGAAGCTATCAAGTCCAACCTGAGCGGGGTTCTGGGTGGCTTGAATCTACCGGGGTTGACATAGAATTTGGTCGTCTTTGTGCGAGGGAGTGAGCTTGTCAAGATTTGCCGAGCCGATGTCGCGGCTGATTGAAGAACTAAAGAAACTGCCCGGGATTGGCGCAAAAAACGCCCAGCGGCTTGCCTTTCATATCTTGAGGTCGAGCGCAGAGGATGCCAGCGCTCTCTCTGAGGCCGTTCGGGAACTGAAGGAAAAGCTGCGCCTGTGCTCGATTTGCAACAACATTACCGACGTGGACCCCTGCATCTACTGCTCCAGCCCCTCCCGCAACCAGCGCCTGGTTTGCGTGGTCGAGGAGCCAACCAACATCTCTTCCGTTGAAAAGACACGCAGCTACAACGGTGTCTATCATGTGCTGCACGGTACCCTCTCTCCGCTGCACGGGGTCGGGCCCGAGCATCTGCGCATGGGAACGCTGCTCAACCGGGTGCAGGCGAACGAGGTGGATGAGGTAATTCTGGCCACCAACCCGACGGTCGAGGGCGAAGCGACAGCCGTTTACCTTGCTGACCTTTTACATTCCGCGAACGTCAAAGTAACACGCATCGCGACAGGGGTACCCGCTGGGAGTGACATCGAATATGCCGATGAAGTCACCATGTCCCGAGCGATCGAGGGCCGGCACGAAATCTGAATCTGGAAATCTGGGCGGGCTGATCGAATCTCCCCGCATGTCATTGCCTGTTATGGGGAGTAGTCTTCGGGGTGCAACCTGCCGATGTATCCAGATGGTCGATTCTTTCCGCGATTACCACTTCGTTTCCAGACGCATTTGAGGTAAGTCAGCGCGCGAAAAAGGTTGCGCGTTGGTTGTTCGAAAGTTGAGGATAAGGGAACAATGCAAAAGATCATTGGACGTCTCTTGAGTATGCTGCCGCTTCTGGCCATGGTGGCCGCAATCGCCCTCTCGGGAACCGCGCAAGCCGCCCAGCAAAGCCGGATTCAGTCGGTTGACGGCGATTCAGTTTCGACGCTCAAGGGAACGGTCCACCCCTTTGCTCGCCAGGAATTCGATCAGGGTCTCCTCGACAGCGCAACGGTGCTGCATGGCATGACGCTCAGCTTCCGGCCGACCGCCACGCAGGAAGCCAGCCTGGATGCCCTGCTGAAGGCGCAACAGGATCCCTCGTCGCCCCTGTATCACCAGTGGCTGACACAGCAGCAGTTTGCTGACCGCTTCGGCATGAGTGAGGCGGACATCGCAAAGGTCTCGCAGTGGCTGCAGGCGCAAGGATTTTCAATCGATGGCGTGGCAGCAAGCCGCAATTCGATCCGCTTTACCGGCACAGTGGCCGTCGCTGAACAAGCCTTTCATACCCGGATTCATAAATACCTCATGGATGGCGAGTCTCACTTCGCTAATTCGACCGCCATCGCTCTCCCCACCGGATTCTCGGCGGCTGTTTTTGGGGTTCGCGGCCTGGATAACTTCACCCCGCGGGCTCACGTTAAAGTGCGCACCATCCAGCCGGACGAGGTTCACGCCAATTTCACTTCAGGATCCTCTGGTCTGCACTTCGTAGCCCCCGGCGACTTCGCCACCATCTACAACACCAAGGTTCTGCTTACCGCAGGAAACAATGGTCAGGGCGTTTCGATCGGCGTAATGGGCCAGACCGATATCGTGATGGCTGACGTAACCTCCTTCCGCGCCGCCTCAAACCTTTCTGCGAATAATCCCACCGTCTTCCTGGTCCCCGGTTCAGCCGATCCCGGAACCAGCTATGGAGATCTGCCGGAAGCGGACCTCGATGTTGAATGGAGCGGTGCGGCAGCCCCGGGCGCCAATATCATCTACGTCAACTCCACGAACGTGCTCGGATCCCTGCTCTACGCGATTCAAAACCCAGTCAACGGCCAGACCTTGCCCGTGCTGAGCATCAGCTACGGCAACTGCGAACCGAATTTTGCAGCGACAGATATCGCGACCTTCGAAGCAGCCTTTAAGCAGGCAAACAGCCAGGGGCAAACAATCATGTCCGCCGCCGGCGACAGCGGCGCGGCAGATTGCGACTACAGCGGCGGCAGCACTCCTGTTACTTCTGCGACCCACGGCCTGCGCGTCGACTACCCAGCCAGCAGCGCATACGTTACCGGCCTTGGCGGCAACTCGTTTAACGAAGGAAATAATACCCACGCCACTCCATACTGGACCGACAGTGGCTCGAGCACCACCGACGTTGTCAGCTCGGCCAAGTCCTACATCCCTGAAGCCACATGGAACGATACCAGCGCATCCATCAGCGCCGGGGGCGGGCTATCCGCGGGAGGCGGCGGCACCAGCTTCCTCTTTGCCAAGCCGTACTGGCAATCGGGAGTAGTCGGCATTCCCAACGATGCAGCAAGAGATGTCCCCGATGTCTCGCTGAACGCGTCGCCAAATCACGATGGATATCTCTATTGCACCCAGTACAAGCCGCAGGGAGCCAGCACCTACAGTTCGAGTTGCACTAACAACACCTTCCGCTTTACCGACGGCAGCCTGCAGGTCGTAGGCGGAACGTCCGCAGGTGCTCCGGGCTTCTCAGGAATCGTTGCGCTGATAAATCAAAAGGTGGGCAGCAAGGTGGGAAACATAAATCCCACGCTCTACGCCCTCGCCTCTGACCCGACCACCTATGGTCTGGTCTTCCACGATGTGACCATCGGCGACAACGGTGTGCCTTGCTCCATTGGCACAGCCGATTGTCCGAGCGGTGGCATCATTGGCTACCAGGCAGGGACAGGCTATGACCAGGTTACCGGCCTGGGTTCAGTGGACGCCACGCTCCTCGCGGCTGCCTTTAACCGGACGGCAACCACCCTCGCGCTTTCCGTTACGCCTACCAGCCCCACCATATCCACAACCTTTACGATGACGGCGACCATTACACCAGCCGCTGCGACCGGAACCGTCAACTTCAGCATCGACGGCGGCACAGCGATTGCGGGAACAGTCACCGGTGGAGTCGCTACCGCAACAGCGAGTGTGGCGACGGGTGGATTGCACACGATCTCGGCAGCCTACGTCGGCACCACCACATACCTGCCGTCGAACAACTCAGCCATCTTCACCTTTGTGCCCGCGTCGTCCGTCACTCCGACCACCACGACTGTGGCTGCGAGCCCAGCAACAATTTCTCTTTATGGATCCACCACGCTGACAGCCACCGTGGCCTCGGCGACTGGCGGCATCGTCAATTTCACTAACGGAAATGCACTTGTAGGCAGCGCCGTTGTAAACAGCAGCGGAGTGGCAACATTCCTGGTGAACGACGCAACGCCGCGACAAGGCTTTGCGGTGGGCCCAAACACCATCACTGCTACGTATGGTGGCGATGCAACACATGGTGCTTCGTCCGGCACCACGGTGGTGACAGTCGTCAATCCGAGCTTCACCGTCTCGGTGACCGACATGACGATCAACTCGGCGAGCGCTGGAAATTCCGGAACATCGACGATCACATTGAAGTCGGTACAAGGATATGCAGGGACGATCAACCTGACTGCCAGTTCCACGACGCTGACCGCAAATGGTTCAGAGAACCCGTCCGCGGTCACACTCACAAGCGGCGGCACAGGGACTTCGGTCATCACGATCACAACCGTCGCAGGTTCCCTGCAGAAAGGGCCCGCGGCCAACTTGCGGCATACCACGCAGGCGAGCCGACTGGTTGCTGGCGGAGGCGCCGCTCTCGGATGCATCTTCCTTCTCGGGATTCCGGGACTGCGCCGCAAGCGCTGGACGGTGCTTAGCAGCCTGCTTTTGTTCGGAGTGCTGCTCGGCGGAATTGGATGCGGCGGCGGTGGAAGCAGTACCCCGCCCACGGGCGGCGGAACGCAGCCCGGCACTTACACCGTGACGGTAACAGGAACAGACAGCGTCAATACCAGCATCACGGCAAGCGCGAACTTCACAGTCACAGTCAAGTAACAACCACAAAGCGGGATGCGAGAATCAAACTCGTATCCCGCTTTTATTTTCAAAGTACAGAACCTCCGCCCCTCAAACCTGCTCTGGAACCAACTGTCGAAATTAACTTCCGCAACTGACATTCCTCCCAACGAAGCCTAATATCTGTCCATGCAGGAGATTGGTATATGACCAGCTTCACTCCCAGCACGATTGCTGCCCTGGTAATCGCAGCCAGCTTTGCCGCTGGCCTGAATGTGTATGCAACCGTGCTCACACTCGGGTTGCTGGCTCACGCTCACTGGGTGGAGTTGCCCCAAGGCCTGGATATTCTTTCGCACTGGTGGGTGATAGGAATCAGCGCGGCGCTCTTCGCAGCGGAGTTTGTGGCAGACAAAATTCCAGGCTTCGATATGGTTTGGAACGCAATGCACACGCTCATCCGTGTCCCTATTGCGGCGCTGGTGGCCTACGGCGCATCGTCCCATCTGTCGCCCGGGATGCAGGTTCTCGCAACTGCCGCCGGCGCGAGCATCGCACTTGCCTCGCATGGATGGAAGACCGCAGTGAGGGCCGCTGTGACTCCGAGTCCGGAGCCGATCTCAAACATTGCCCTGAGTACAACCGAGGACGGCATCGCCATCGGCCTCTCATGGCTGGTGACGCAACATCCATGGACCGCAGCCGGCATCACTGTAGGACTGGCGCTGATCGCTATTGTGCTCACGACATGGATGGTGAAATCGCTGCGTCGCTGGTGGCAGCGTCTGCTGGGTGCAACAGCATAGATTTCAGGGATGAGCTACTTCCGCGCCTTCTTTTGCGCTGCGCGCTGGCGGGCCCAACGCCTCTTCTGACCGAGGGCGATCCTGCGGCGTCCTTCTGGAGACAGATTGTGCTTCTTGCGCACTGCTTTCGGCGGTGACTTCTTCGTGGCAGCCGCGACAGTCTTCTTCGTAACAGCGTGAATCTTTCTTTGCGCCCTGGCGCTCTCCACCATGATGCGGCGGACTTCGATTAGCCTTGCAATCTCCGCTTCTATTTCAACGAGTATCTCTGCGCGTGTCATGCCTCGAAGTATAACCGCGGTTGTGTTCCCCTGGTTGTGAAGAGTGCAAATCAAGAAGCAAATCGCGACCTGCGCCGACTCCTACTCACCCTGCTACGTCAATGGCTACCCACAGGCCCCTTCACTTCGTCTTCAGCTGCGAAGGCATCCACGAGTGAAACCACTTTCATGCTGGAGCGCAAATCCTCGAGTTGCGCTTTGCCGGTGATGTGGATCTGTTGCGACTCGCCTGGCAACAGGTCGATGTAGTTGTCTGAGAATTTCACATCGTTGCTTCCGAAGGAAACATACACGCTACGCGCAAGGACTTTCGAAGCAAGGCTAACGGTGTATCCATCGCCGGATGCGCTTAGTGTTGCTTCGATCGGTGCCGGAGGCAGGTGAATCAGCCTCGGCTCTACGAGATACATTACGTTGCTGGAGACCTTCTCGGTGCCGACTGACAAATCGGCAACGACAAAGATCTGCGCAGTGTTGGTGCCTTCCTTATTGGCGAATTCGCTGAGTGGCCATGTACTGTAGATCTTGCTGGAGAGAGCCGGGATATCGACGCTTTGATTTTCGTCGCGCAGCACTTTGCCTTCGAAATTCATCAGCCGGATGTGGAGTTGCGCCTTGGTTGCCGCGGTCTTGTCGGAGACGATGTAGGTTGCGAGTGCGCCATTCTCAACATGTGGCGAGACCAGCAATGGACTATAGAAGCGCCGTGCATAGTATTGAAGCGCCTTCCAGCGGCCATAGTAGTCCAGGCTTGCCCACGAGGCGACGGGCCAGCAATCGTTCAACTGCCAGTAGATGGACCCCATCGCGCGCGGACGGGTGCGGCGCAAATGTTCGGCGCCGATGCGCATTGCCTCCGCCTGCAGCACCTGGCTGCTATACAGGAAATTATTGAAATCCTTCGGCGTGCCGTAGTAGCGCAGCATGTAGTCGCGGATGATTGAGTTCCCTGCCGCGTTTTTCTGATGAGCCAGCATGACCGGAGTAAAGATGCTGGTGCGGTCTTCGGGAAGCGTGAAGGCTTCAACGGTATTGAGTTCAGGAAAGGACTGGAAGCCGAATTCCGTCATAAATCTTGGAAAGTGCTTCTCGTATTCAGTGAAGGGTACGCGGCCGTGCCAGACGCTCCAGTCGTGCATGTCGCCGGACTGGTAGCTGTCTGAGAGTTCCTCATAATCTGCGGACGGCGAACTGGGCCAATAGGGTGTTTCAGGATTCAGGCGATTCACAGTGCGGTCGAGGATTCCGCTGAAGATCGTCAGGTAGTCCTGCCACATCTGTAACCGTGCTTCTGCTGGAGCGTTGTTCCTGTTCCAGGTAAACGCCGATTCCGTTTCGTTGTTGCCCGACCAGATGACGATGCTGGGATGATTGCGCAGACGCTTGATCTGGAACTCGGCTTCCTTCTCCACATTCTGTTTGAAGGCGTAGGTGCCGGGCTGCCAGTCATTGCCGAACATGAAGTCCTGCCAGATCATGATGCCGAGTTCATCGCACATGTCGTAGAACTCTTCTGTCTCGTAGTAACCTCCGCCCCAGTGACGGATCATGTTCATATTTGCGTCGCGCGCCGATTGCAGAACCTGTCGATATTGAGCAGTGGTGACGCGGCTGGGAAATGAGTCGAACGGAATTACGTCGGCGCCTTTTCCGAAGATAGGAATGCCGTTGACGTTGATCTCAAACGACCGGCCCCACTGGTCCAGATCGCGGCGCAGCACCACAGCGCGTAACCCGGCCTTCGCCTGCCTCTCCGCTTCCACTTTTTTGTTGATCGTGACTTTGGCGTTGAACTTGTAGATTGGTTGAGCACCGTAGCCAACCGGAAACCAGCGCTCCGGCTGATTGATGTCGACCGGCACTACGACGTGATTCAGCCCCTTGGCCAACATAACAGTGCGCGAAACATTGCCGCGCTTACCTCCATTGCCGTAGTCGACGGAGAATGTCGCGGCCCCATCGTCGGTGGCAACCACCTCAGCCTCGAGCGAGATGTGCGCGACGACCGCGGTTACGTCTTTCTGGCGAATGTAGAGATCGGCGATCCTTGCCTTGTCCCACATTTCAAGGCGAGCCGGACGCCAGATGCCGCTGGTGACGAAGCGCGGCCCCCAGTCCCATCCATACTCGTAGGCGGCCTTGCGAATATAGGTCTTCGCTGCGGTCTTGGTGCGGGTATTCCAGGGATCCTTCGCCGCGATCTTCTCGGCCGCCGCAATGGGAGACGGGAAGACTATGTGCAGTAGATTGGCGCCCGGCTTCAGCAGCGCTTTGGCATCGATGCGCCAGCCGAGAAACATATTGTCAGCAGTGAGCGCCAGTTTGTCATTTATATAGACATCGGCATTGGCATCGAGTCCGTCGAAGACCAGGTCAAGGTTCTGGTGGCGCAGCATCTCAGGCGTTACCTGGATTGTCTTGCGGTACTCCCAGTCTGCATTTTCAATCCATTGCAGTTTGGCCTCATTGTCGCGGTAAAAAGGATCGGGGATCAGCTTGTTCGCAAGCAGGTCGAGGTGGACGTCTCCAGGCACCTGGGCGGGCCGCCAGTCGCAAGGCATGGTCACGGAACAAGCGGGCGAACTTGCCGCCGGAACCTGTCGAAACTCCCAGCCGGAATCAAGCGCGATGCCTGTCTTTTGCTGACCCTCTTGAGCTGTCAGATTCATGGTCATGATACCTGAAAATGCGATCAACAGTACCGGCGCGAAATGCCTAACTTGCCACAATGACATGCCTAAGGACTCCAGACTGCGATCAAATTCCAGGATTCCTGCGACCGTCTGGTGGGAGTCACTCGGCACCTTGCCGCAGCGCTCCACAAACACAGAATCCCGGCCGCAACTGGATTCGTAACGCAGAGAATGTAAACGGATTACCAGCTAGGTTTTATTACCAAACACAAGAACGTGTCAACACGGCGCCGATAGCGTGGTGTGGCGGCGGGAATCACATCTGGGGAAAAACATCGAGCGCGAAAAGGGCGTCACCCTTTCACCGGGGACGCCCCTTATTTAACGCTAGTCTGCGGCCGAGTTACTTCACAACGGTCATTGTGGTTGAGCCGATGATCGTTCCCGACGTGGCAGTGATGATTGAGGTTCCAGTAGCAACCCCGGTCGCCAATCCCGCACTATTGATGGTGGCCACTGTGGGAGTGCCTGAGCTCCAGGTGACCGAGGCAGTCAAATCGTTGGTCGATCCGTCGGTGTTGGTGCCGGTGGCGGTGAACTGCTGGGTGATCGCACCTGTCGTCAGACTGATCGATGGATTGGCAGGAGTGACCGCAATGGACTGAAGCGGGGCTGTCTGAACGGTTAGAGTTGTTGTCCCGCTAAAACCACCCGAACTGGCCGTAATCGTAGCCGTCCCAGCTGCCACGCCCGTTGCCAGACCCGCGGCATTTATGGTGGCTGTAGCTTGCGAAGAGGTAAACCATTCAGGGGTAAGGGTCTTGGTGCTGCCGTCGTTGTAAGTCCCTGTCGCCACATACTGCGTAGTATTTTTAACGAGGATAGTGACTCCGGCAGGCGCAACAGCAATCGAAGTCAACGTCGGGTCAACGAAAAACTTGCCGCATGCAGAGCAGGCCAGTAGTGCCAAGGTAGCAATCAATCCCGCGACAGGTGTAACCAAACGTTTTCCTGTCCGATTCATTGGCTCGCGTACATCTGGTTTCATCTTCTGCTTTCTCCGATCAGCTTCTACCGCCTGCCCCGCAACTACTCTGGAGCCAACTGCTTACTTGATGCTACCAGTTTCCATTTTAGCTTGGCGTGGAGTGCCCAGCCGCAAATCTCTCCAGTCTATTGACGTATGAGATCACCCCTCCGCTCGCATCGGCAGACAGGCTCGGCGGCGTTTCGGTATCGGGCATTACCAATCGGGAGTATAAGGCCACATGGCAGTGACCGCGTGTCCACCGTCGATTGTTATTACCTGGCCCGTAATGTAATCCGACTGGGAGCTGGCAAGGAAGGCCGCCATCGGGCTGATGTCCTCCGGCGTACCGAGCCGAGGATTGGGCTGGCTCGCCTTCAGCCAGCTTAGCAATCTTTCGTCCTGCCACATTTTTCGGTTCAGGTCGGTCAAGATGAAGCCCGGCGCGATGCAGTTCACCTGGATGTTGTACCGTCCCCACTCCGCCGCGAGACAGCGCGACCATTGAGCGATGGCTCCCTTTGACGCGCCGTATACAGAGATATAAGGGATGCCAACCAGCGAGACCAGGCCGCCGATGTTGATGATTTTCCCGCCGCTCTTGCGGTCGATCATAGACTTCCCGATGAGCTGCGTAAGTCTCATCAGGCCCAGCAGATTCGTCTGCAGAATCTTTTCCATCTCCTCTTTTGAAAAATCCTCGAATGCCTTGCGAATATTCATGCCGGCTACGTTCACCAGAACGTCCACCGCTCCAGCGGCATTGGCGGCACGATCTATCGACGCGTCGTCGGTAACGTCGAGCCCCAACGCCACTCCTTGGAGCTTGCTGGCTTCCTGGTTGAGCGCATCTAGCGACCTGGACGCCAAAATGACCTTTGCGCCCTCTTCAGCCATCTTTGTTGCAATCGCGAGCCCGATACCGCGACTTGCTCCAGCTACTAATACAGTTTTCTTGTCCAGCAATCCCATTTTCATTCCAATTCTGACGTGCCACTTCGTTGATGGTGTCTACGCGCAGCTGGCTCAACGCACATCTACGCCTTCGCAGCTATTCTCGAAATCAGTTCGTGAGCAATTCCGAGACGTCCTTATCTGTCAGCTGGTCGATTGGCACCTTCTTCATACCAACCTCTACAGTCGGTTTATGCAGGCCCGGAAATTTAGCGGCGACCTTCGCCCAGGCGTCGTGCAGCTCAGCGACTGCTTTCAGCAATGTAGACGTGCTTTGAATGACGGTGGTCGCAATGGCGATGACGGACAATATCTCCGCCGGTCCAATTGCCTGAAAGCGCTGTGGAGTGGTGTCCGCACTCTCAACTCCGGCCACCGAGGCTAGACTCTGCTTCAAGTCGGCAGCTGCGGTTTCCATGTCAGTGCCTTGGGCCGTCTCAAAATGCAACGTCAACTCCGCCATGCCAGCCTCCTAAGCTGTTGCTGCCTTGGTGAAACTTCCGAGGGAAGAAATGAAATAGGGAGCCCAATAGAAGCATTCCTTATTCCTGGTATCACTGCTCAAGTATTGCTTGACGGCCATTTGCAGGCTCGTCTCTGCCGAATTGCCCTCAGCGAAGTGCTTATGAAATGCCCGGACGATGGCCGACGAACTCTCCGTCTCCACCAGCCAGAGCGTGCCAAGAACAGACCGCACTCCAGACTGAAACAGCGCGGACTGCAGGCCGAAGATGTCGTCACCAGGAAACTCACCCAGATCGCGTCCAGCAATCGCCCTCTGTCCCGAATGGCATGCGCTGAGAACCGCAAGCTCAGCACTGAACTGAAGTCCCGCGATGTCCATACTATCCAACGCGGAGTCCTGCAGGAGCAGCTTAGATTCGAGAGGTTGATTTGGAGTATCGAACACGCTTAGCCCATGAGTACCCAGATGCAGACATCGGAAGCGGCCGGTGGTTCCCTGCTCGCGAAGATCTTCAATGCGCTCGCGGCTTGCACTTGACCCCAGTAACAAGTCTGTCTCTGCACCCCGATCAGTATAGAACTGTGCAATCGCCGACGCGTCGTCCTCAACGTTTGCGAGGGGCATAACAGCTGGGTCGGCAAACTGCTTGATCCCGATGGCGAGCACACGGTTCTCGCATTTGTTTTCCCAAGGCAACAGCAGGCTGCTGAAATTTGGGACATAACGTATTGCGAATTGTGTGGCGACGAATTCCGCCTCCCACGGAAGAGCATGGAGCGGGATAAGATGCAGAGCGTGATGTGGAGATACGATGAGCCGCTTCTTTGTCGCGATGAAGTCACGGCAGAATGCGGGTAGCAGGATGTCGGCAAAACGCCGCAACGCTTTATCCATGCCTCTGCTGACCCCGCGCAACTGTTGCAGCGCCTTAATGAAGTCATTCAGATCCTGCAGCTCATCCGGCTTGAGAGTTACGCGGTTTGCCTCGAACCGTTGATGATCGACGGCCATTACAAGAAGAGTGTCGTCGCTAAGCCAGAAGTATCCAATCAGTGCTTCGTCCTCGGCCAAGGCTGTCTGGACTGCGGATAACGTAAGCGCGGGCAACTGTTTTGCACTGGCGCCGTGCGCACGTGCGATAGAGAGCAAATCCCAAAGGTGGCGGCGGCGAGCCACGAGATCGGGATCTGCACCCGCGCCCTGGAGTTCCAGCGCCTTGCTGACGTCTTCAAATTCCTTTGTGAGCGCGGACTCCGACAGGTCAGGCGTCTCCGGAAGCAGTCGGCTATGGATGGCAGAACGCGCCTTGATCAGCTCGATCACCTCCAGCATATTGTCCCAGCGCGATAACTTGAACGCAGCGAAGGCCGCCCACTTATAGAAGATGACTACAGCATTCAGAAGCGCGCTCTGACGGAACGGGCTGTTGACCCTGTACCTCTCGGTCTCGAAATCGCGAATTACTTCTTCACAGGTGGCGAGCAGACCCTCATGGTCACCCGTAATGATCTGCGCCTCAGCCTGTTTAGCAAAGGTGTCGAGATAGCTCGACCTTTCGTAGCCCTGGCTGAAGGATCCGAGGCTCGGCAGACGATCGCCCAATAGCCTGGCGCGCGCCTGCTTTGCGAGTGGAAGCATATCCGCGCCACGGCCCAGGGCTTGCAACACGTAGGCGCGCTCAAGCATTACTTTGGCGTCGTACAGCGGCATCTGCAGAGCGGCAGCATCGACCTTGATCTGATCGAGCCGGGCCAGCAGATCGTCCATCGGATCGCTGCCCCAGGAGCGGCTATTGCATGCTTTTGCTGTCTCGAGCAAAGCATCGTCAACCGCTTGCATTGCATGGGCACTCTGATCCGCAGCTACCTGTGGCGATGGAACAGGTGGCATTGCAGGACCAGCAACGTATTCGCGCAATTCGCGAGCAACCTGCTCACGCGCTATGTCGGCCTCAGCATCGATGCGATGGATCATGGCCTTCAACTCTTCCACTTGCGTCAGGAGCTTCGCGGCGGCCTGCTCGTCCTTCTTCAGCATCGTTGCAATTCTGACCGTGTAGATCGAAAGGAACCATTGCTCTAACTGGTTTATCTGTCCTAAAAGCGGGATGCCAGTCAGCTCACGGGCCGATGTTTCAAACCACGAAGAAACGGCGGCCTCCACCCCCACCGTTTGAGGATCGGGAAAGCCGCAAGTCTGCAATTCACTCACGGCCGAGTCAACATACTGCTGAGCCTCAAAAAGATCACCAGCATCATTAGCAACCTGGCTCAGGTTTACATAGGCCGCGGCGGTATCAAGCGGCCCAGCGTCTTTCGCTGGCGCAACCAGAACATTCAACGCCTCACCTGCGGCGGCATCCAGATCACCTGCCAGCTTCGTCTGCAAAGTCTTTGCCTCAGACCGGCAAGCCTCGGCGTGTTTGGGCTCCTCTCCTGTCTCAAACCAATTTGCGGCATGCCCAAACCAAAGAAGAGCCTCATCGTTCTTGCCGAGGTCGATGCATCCCTTGGCAAGCAGCTCAGTGGTATGAGCGATCTGCGAGTACGCGAACGGTAGCCCCTGATTGTCCGGGGCCGCGGCGTTAGCAACGTCTTGAAACTCCAGCAGAAGCTCCTTCATTGAATCGAGAAGCGCGACGGTCATCTGTCCCGGCCTGTAGGTGGTCGCGAACTCATTCAGGCGTGGACACAATGCCAGCACCTGCTCCTGCAGTTTCGTCTTGGCGAGTTCGGCCGGGGTGAGCGGGTTCAACAGTGAGGGACAGACCCGCGCCAGCGAAGAGGCAAACTGGGCGCCGCTGAAGACGCGCTTCGCGAATTCCTTTTCCGCATCGGTGCCGCGACCCTGCTCAAACTCTGACAGTATTTTGAAGGTGACCTGCTGAGACTCCGGAGCGATGGGGATACCCATGTCCCGCTGGAGCTTTGTCTGAATGAGCCCCAGTGCCTGGAAAAAAGGCCGCAGGTCCGTGTCAGAAGTTCCAGAGTCGGTCGCCGCGGCAAAAGCCGCTTCCGGGGACAACGCCAGCCACGACTGCACCAAACGAATGCGGCTCAACATGATGCCGTCTGGCAGGGCGGAACTATAGGCCTGTCGAAATCGATCCCAGTCCACGCGTCCCCCCCCGGCGCATCAGGTTAAATCAAATGATCACAGTATGGAAGGCGCGTCGTAAGACGACCCCCACGGCCGGAAGACAATCCCTCCGGCAAATGCGCTCAAATCGCCCTCAAGCTGTTCAGAACACACCATCCTATACGCCAAATTAATGCAGGCCATTAACCCGGCTTATGGCACTCCACCTCTTGTTTCTTGCAATTAAAGTAGTCATTGCCCGCCCCCATGCTTGTGCTTAGACTGATGCGTATGGCCCGGCGAATTCATGATGTGGGCCGTTTCCGCAAGCCATTCGTGAATTGGACTCAACATCGTAGGTGAAAGAACCACGACGCTCTCTGATGGTGAAAGCACCTGCTTCCGCGGCGGTTCTCGGCTGTTGTTGCACTCATATATCTCTGGAGGTAAGCCCAACATGAGTTCGACTCTGGATGCCAATTACATTCTGACGTTGGAAGAGATCGGCGCGTTAGCCAAGGAGGGTGGCAAGCCAGCCGAGACGCTGATGAATGTCGTCGCCCTGATAGCAAAAAGATTCAAGGTCGATGTCTGCTCCGCCTATCTTCTTGAGCCGGACAGGGCGAACCTGGTGCTGGCTGCGACACTTGGGCTAAGCCCGCACTGTGTGGGCGCCCTGCGGCTTGCCTTGCATGAGGGACTCGCAGGCCTGGTGGCAGAGCGAGTCTCGCCCGTGGCTGTCGAACAGGTTAAAACTCATCCGCGATTCAAGTATTTCCGCGAAGCCGATGAAGACAACTTCCAGTCGTTCCTCGGAGTCCCGCTCCTTGATCGCGGAGCGCTGCAAGGCGTGCTTGTCGTCCAGACAATCGAACAGCGTCTCTTCCTCGACGATGAAATCCGAATGCTGACTGAAGCGGCATCGCAAGTGGCCCCCGTAGTGAGCGAGGCGCGCACGCTTGATCGATTTATCGCTCCCGCGCAGGAGCGCTTGTGGGCTCTCGCGAGAAACCTTTGGTGGAGTTGGGATCACGACTCAATCAGTCTCTTCCGCGATTTGAATCCGGTACGCTGGCGCCAACTCAATCAGAATCCCGTCGCCCTGCTCTCGGAAACTCCGTTGGCAGAGATCGAGCGGCGCGCAGCGGAACTCGTCTTGCACAGCCGCATCAACTACGCATACCGTCGGCAGCAGGAATATCTAAACGCGGACCGAACCTGGGGCGCAGCAAACGCTGGCGTCTTGCGGCCTCGTCCGGTCGCATACTTCTCGGCAGAGTTCGGACTGCATGAGTCACTTCCCATCTATTCCGGAGGCCTCGGCATCCTCGCGGGTGACCACATCAAGAGTGCCTCCGACCTCGGCATTCCGCTGGTAGGCATTGGCCTCTTTTATGGCCAGGGATACTTCCTGCAGAGACTGGATAAGGAAGGCTG
Organism: uncultured Acidobacteriaceae bacterium; assembly: GCA_963849505.1. GTDB lineage: Bacteria > Acidobacteriota > Terriglobia > Terriglobales > Acidobacteriaceae > JANXZS01. Next base: position 302,967 of record CAWKHY010000010.1, read on the forward strand.
GCAGCAGGAAGAATATCTCGAGACCGACATCAGCCAACTTCCCATGGAGCCCGCCATCGGCGTGAATGGTGAACCAGTCACCATCAACATCGACACACGCAGCGGCTCCATCGGCGCCAAGGTCTGGCGCGTCAAAGTAGGGCGCTGCGATCTGTTCCTGCTTGACTCCAATGTCGAAGGCAACGCCCCCGAAGATCGCGAGCTGACTTCCCGACTCTATGGCGGAGACGGCCGTGTGCGCATCCGCCAGGAGCTGCTGCTTGGCGTGGGAGGATTCAGAGCGCTCACCAAGCTCGGCATCGTTCCCGGCGTGCTGCATCTGAATGAAGGGCACAGTGGCTTCGCCGTCCTTGAAGCCATCGCAAGCCGCATGCGCGAAGAGGGTATTAGTTTCACCCAGGCAGTGTCGCGCGTCTCTCGCATGGTTGCCTTCACCACGCATACCCCAGTGCCCGCCGGACACGACCGCTTCAGCGCCAGCCTGATCGAGGAGCACTTTGGACCTCTGCGCGAGGAACTGGGTCTCTCTGAATACGGCATGATGGCATTGGGGCGAGAAGATCCCAACAACCACAGCGAAGAATTCTGCATGACCGTTCTCGGCTTGAAAATGGCACGGCGCGCGAATGCAGTCTCCGCTCTCCACGGCGAAGTCTCCCGCGAAATGTGGACCGGGCTCTACCCCGGCAAGTCAGAAGACGCCGTCCCCATTGGCCACATCACCAACGGCGTGCACGTGCCCTCATGGCTCGCTCCGCAAATGTTCCGACTCTACGACCGGCATCTCGGCACGGGCTGGGATGAGCGAAGCGCGGAGGCCCGCATCTGGGAAGGCATTGAGAATGTGGACGACGGCGAGCTATGGGAGACGCACCTTAGCCTTAAGTCGCAACTGATCGAGTTCGTGCGCCGCCGGGCATGCGAACAAGCAGAACGTCGCGATGAATCGCCAGCCATTCTGCAGCGACTTGGCAAGGTTCTTAGCTCCGATGCTCTCACCATTGGCTTCGCGCGCCGCTTTGCAACCTACAAGCGCGCCAACTTAATTCTCGCGGATATCGAACTGCTGGCCACGATGGTCAACGATCCAAAGCGTCCTGTGCAGTTCGTTTTTGCTGGAAAGGCGCACCCTCGCGATGAACCCGGCAAGCGCGTTCTGCAGCAGATTGCGGAGCTGATGCGTGACTCGAAGTTCGGCGATAGATTTGTCTTCGTCGAGGACTACGACATCAACGTAGGGCGGCATCTGGTGCAAGGCGTCGATGTGTGGCTGAACAATCCGCGGCGGCCATTGGAAGCATCCGGCACAAGCGGACAGAAAGTGGTCTTGAACGGCGGCTTGAATCTGTCAGTCCTTGATGGCTGGTGGGCAGAGGCCTACGACGGCCTGAACGGATTCGCGATCGGCACAGGGCGAACCAACTCCCGGATGGACGTGCACGATACTCGCGATGGTGAGGACCTGTATCGCGTTCTGCGTGAAGAGGTGATCCCGCTCTACTACATGAGAGATCGCGACGGCCTGCCTCGCGGATGGATCAAGCGCATGAAGCGGACGATCCGGACACTCGGCTGGCGATTCAATGCCGACCGTATGGTCATGGACTACACCACGAAGTGCTATGTGCCCGCCGCTGGCGGAACGTCCAGCGACATGAGCGTCGGCTGCTGATCCGCTTCCCTCCGCCGCCAACCGGTGGCGGAGGGAACACTTTCAAATCGCCCTGCACGGCTGCCGCCCGATTAGTTGATTCATATTGCCCTCACAAAAGAAACTCCCCGCACAGATCCATCCGCGTTATTGCGCTCGTACTTCTTCCATGGAATGCATGAAGTAGTCGTCACTCAGTCATCAAAAAAACATTCCTGATCGCGCTTGCACCTGAACGCCTTTATTGCTGAACGTTCTCTCACCGGGGCAGCGGGCAAAGCTCGACCCACGAGCAAGCCTGCTTCCCCACGAAACAGCTCACCGGTCTGTGAGGACTCCCCTCCTTGTTCCCCGCTCGCGCACAATTGCAGATCCAGACCTATGTGCCAGGCGTCCACTCAATGCCCCTTTCCCCTTTGAATCCATAAGATTTAGAATGTGAGGCCCGGACCTAACCGGCATCCTCCCGCAATTCTCGGAGCTCATTCGCATGTCAGAACCTCTCATCATCGCTCAAGGCACTCAGCCACTGGAACTCTTGCCACAGATGGCCAACCGGCACGGCCTGGTAGCGGGAGCCACCGGGACAGGCAAGACCGTAACGCTGCAGGTGATGGCGGAGGCATTCAGCCGCGCTGGCGTTCCCGTGTTCGCCGCCGACGTAAAGGGCGACCTCTCCGGAATCAGCCAACCGGGCAAAGACTCATCCAAGATCACTGACCGCGTGAACAAGCTGAAGATCGACGACTTCAAATTTGAAGCCAGCACGGTCACTTTCTGGGATGTCTTCGGCGAGCAGGGCCATCCAGTGCGCGCAACCGTGTCAGAGATGGGGCCGCTGCTCTTCAGCCGTCTGCTTAATCTGAACGACACTCAGTCGGGAGTGCTCTCGCTGGTCTTCAAAATCGCAGACGAAAACCAACTCCTCCTGCTCGACATGAAAGATCTGCAGGCAATGCTGCAGCACGTTGGCGATCATGCCAAGGACTTTCAAACTCAGTATGGCAATATCTCGTCTGCAAGTATCGGAGCCATTCAGCGCGGCCTCGTGACGCTGGAGCAGGAGGGCGGGAGCCAGTTCTTCGGCGAGCCTGCATTGAACATCGACGACCTTATGCAGACCGACTCCAGCGGCAGAGGGATCGTTAACGTCCTCGCAGCGGACAAGCTCATTCGTTCGCCTCGTGTTTACGCGACCTTCCTTCTGTGGCTGCTGACCGAGATCTTTGAGAAGCTGCCCGAGGCCGGCGATCCTGACAAGCCGCGGCTCGTCTTTTTCTTCGACGAGGCTCACTTGCTCTTCGCAGATTTGCCCACGATTGTTGCGGATAAGGTCAAGCAGATCGTCCGGCTCATTCGCTCCAAGGGTGTTGGCGTGTACTTCGTCACGCAGAATCCGATCGATATTCCTGAAGATGTGCTTGGCCAGCTTGGTAACCGCGTGCAGCACGCGCTGCGAGCGTTTACACCAAAAGATCAAAAGGCTGTGAAAGCCGCTGCCCAGACTTTTCGCACCAATCCAAAGCTCGATATCGAAGCCGTCATCACCCAGCTCGAGGTCGGCGAAGCCCTGATCTCCTTCCTCGACGAGAAAGGTACACCCGGCATTGTTGAACGAGCGCTCATCTACCCGCCCCATGGACAGATCGGACCCGTCACTCCGGAGCAGCGCCAGCAGTTGATGGCCACCTCAATTGTGAAGGGCGTCTACGACACACCGGTTGATCGCGAGTCAGCATATGAGCGCTTGAAGGGCCGGGCAGAGCAGCCTCCTGCTCCCGGCGTAGGCGCAGGGCAGCCGCAGTCTCAGCCCTGGTATGCGAACTTGCCAGGCATGGGCACACTTGGCGGCTCGGTCGGCGGGGGAGCTACGCATCGCGGCGACAGCCTGGCAGAAGCCATGGCCAAGAGCGCGGCCCGGACTATCGGCAGCACTGTGGGGCGCCAGATTGTCCGCGGCGTCCTGGGATCACTGCTCGGAGGTAGCTCCAGCCGAAGAAGATAAAGCCCTTATCCTCAACACTGACCCTTATCAGGCTCACCACACAGGCCACACCGTGCATCTAACTGCATGATGCTTCGACTGTGCAGTGACACTAGCCACTGCCTTTTGCTAACCAGTTTGCCTTATGTTTCGTCAGTTCCAATTGCTTGTGTGAATTAGATGAGTAAGATAACGATGCGTTACACTGCAGAAGTGCCCGATTCCGCTCAACCACGTAACTCCGTGAAGTTGCGTTATCTGTTCGCGGGTTTGTTGTGTACTCTGCTGCTCATCTTCGCGGTCGGCGCAAAAGTCGCTTCCTATCATCCAGAGCAACAGGCAGCCAGGTTCATGGCAGCCACTAAGGTATGCCAGAACAACGCGATACCCGTCCCACCTCGGCCTATCCTCTACCCACATCTTTTTCTTGCTTTCATATCTTTGCTCTTAAGCATGGAGTTTGTGACTCGTTGGCAGCTATCGCATCGCCAGCCTGTTCGCCCCAGCCCTCGCTGGTTCTCTCCAGTCCGATCCGTTAGACCCCCGCCCGCAGACTAACACTCCCCTCTCCTGCCTGCGCCTTTCGGCGCAGGCAATGTGTCTTTCCTACAGGCACGGATTCTCTCTCAGCCCAGCGAGTGTTAAGAATGAAACTCAATTCAGTTATGCAGGCACACATGCTCAAGTGCCTGTTGTGTTCGCCTTTCCTTATCGTGCTAGGCTGCAGCGGCGCTGGCGCGGGACGCGAGGATCCTGCCGCCGCTGCTCCCATCGCCCCTGTTGCAGTTGCAGTTCGCAGCCCGCTAGCCAACACGCTCACGGTCGCAGGCGAGTTCATCCCTTTCCAGGAAGTCGAACTCCACGCCAAGGTCACAGGTTACATCCGGCAGATCAACGTTGATATCGGCGACAAAGTGAAGGCGGGACAAGTACTCGCAACCCTTGATATTCCCGAACTGAACGCGCAGGTTCAAGGCGCGGATGCCGGAGTGCGCCAGTCACAGGAACAAATTACCCGGGCCAAGAGCGAGGTTCAGCGTGCGCAAGCCAATTACGAAGCTCTTCACTCCGCCGCTCAGCGCCTCAAGCAAGTCTCCGACGCGCGCCCGGGACTGATCGCCGAACAGGAACTCGAGGATGCACAGGCAAAGGACAGGGTCGCAGCGGCACAGGTAGACTCAGCCAAATCCGCGTTGTCGGCTACTGAACAACAATTGGGCGTCTCGCAGGCGGATCGCGAGCACTATTCTGCTCTCGCCGGCTACTCGCGCATCATTGCCCCATTCGCGGGTGTCGTGACCTGGCGCTATGCCGACACGGGATCATTGATACAGGCAGGGACCTCAAACGCATCGTCGATGCCAGTGGTCAAACTCGCGCAGGTAAACGTCCTCCGGCTTAGACTCCCCGTACCTGAGACGCTGGCGGCGTTCGTACGATCGGGCGATACCGCTACGATTCAAGTGCAGGCCATCAACAAAACATTCCCCGGAACGGTGACCAGAAGTACTGCATCTCTTGACTCGTCAACCCGAACTTTACAAGTTGAGATCGACGTTCCAAACGCTGACGGTTCATTGACGCCGGGCATGTATGCCAACGTCACTTTGCATATCCGCAGATCAGGGGATGCACTCGTAGTCCCCATCCAGGCCGTTGACCAGAGCGGCGCTCAGCCCTTCGTGATGCTTGTCAGCACTGCCAACCGGGTTGAAAAAAGATCTGTCCGTCTGGGTGTATCAACCGCTGACCGCGCCGAGATTCTCAGCGGATTGAAAGACGGCGACAAGGTCATCCTTGCCAATCTTGCCTCTTACCAGCCAGGAGAAATCGTCACACCCAAACCCAGTGCGATGGGCGCCTCCAGCAATTCCGCGGAGGACCAGTAGCTATGTCTGGCTTCGCCATCCGCTATCCGTTCTTCATCGTCATGCTCTGCCTTGTCATTGCGGTCGTCGGCGCAACCACGGTCGCAAGGATGCCCGTCGATCTCTTTCCCGAAATCAATATCCCGGTTGTCGTGGTCGCCACTTTCTACAACGGCATGCCGCCCGAGCAGATCGAATCGAACATCACGAATCCGTTTGAGCGCTTCTTCACGCTCGGCAGCGGCATCGATCACATCGAGTCGCGCTCACTCACCGGCGTCAGCCTCATCCGCGTATATTTTCAGCCCGGCACAAATGCGGATGCGGCCGTCACCACCATCTCGAATCTAGCGATGGCACAGTTGAGACGCCTGCCGCCGGGCACACTCCCGCCAGTCGTTCTGAAATTCGACGCCTCCAGCCTGCCTGTATGTCTGATCACCCTCAAGGGTCAGGGACTCGACGAAACGCAGCTGCACGATCTCGCTCAATTCAATGTTCGCAACCAACTCGCCAATGTTCCCGGGGCCTCTGTCCCCCAGCCTTTTGGCGGCAAGTATCGGCAGATCCAAATCTACGTCGACCCAATAAAGCTTGAGGCGCATCAACTCAGCCCAATGGATGTCGTCCGCTCCGTGAATCTTGCGAATGCAATTCTGCCATCGGGAGACGTCAGGATCGGGCCGAGAGATTTCAACATCTACACCAACTCTCAATTCCCTACTACGGCGGAGATCGATCGCTTACCTCTCAAGACTGTTGGCAACGGCCAGCTCCTTGTCTCCGATATTGGCGAGGCAAAAGACGCCGCGGCAATTCAAACAAATATCGTGCGCGTGGATGGACAGAGATCCGTTTACCTTCCCATCCTCAAGCAGGGCGGCGATAGCAATACCATTGCGGTGGTCAACGGCATCCGCGAAGGGATCCGCCAGCTCCTCGATATTCCGAAATCGCTCAAGACCAGGGTCGTCTTTGATCAATCCGCATTCGTGAAGACGGCCATCTCGAACCTGGGCAGCGAAGGCGGCATCGGACTCATCCTTACCGCCGTCATGATTCTTATCTTCCTGGGAAATGTGCGTGCCACTCTCGCAGTCATGCTCTCCATTCCGCTCTCTGCGCTCGCTGCTTTCCTTGCGATAAACGTCCTCGGCGGCACAATCAATTCGATGGTGCTGGGAGGCCTGGCCCTTGCCTTTTCTCGACTCATCGATAACTCCGTCGTAGTCCTCGAGAATATCTTTCGCCATCTCGAAATGGGCGAGTCACCAGAAGAAGCAGCCGAGAAGGGTGGTCGCGAAGTAGCCCTGCCCGTCCTTGCGGCCACCTTCACCACCGCGATCGTCTTCTTCCCCGTCGTATTTCTCTATGGAGTCAGCAGATTCCTATTCACGGCGCTGGCGCTCTCAGTGGTGCTATCACTCTTCGCCTCCTATGGGGTAGCCATGACGGTGGTGCCGCTCTTCTGTGCTCGCTTCATTCGCAACGCGCACAACGAGGCAGCGCACCATGCCGGAGGCAATTGGTTCAATCGCTTCGTGCGATGGTTCAATCACCGCTACTACACCATGCTGATGCGATACGACATCAGCGTCCGGATGAGTCTCTTGCGTCCCACTGCGGTCGTGCTCGGAGTTATCGGAATATTCTTCCTCAGCCTGGGACTCTTCCCCTTCATGGGTCTGTCCTTCTTCCCACGCACCGATCCCGGGCAGTTCGTCATCAACATCAAGGCACCAAGCGGAACTCGCCTGGAACTCACTGACAAGTACATCGCACGAGTTGAAGAAGATATCCGCAGCACAATTCCAGGCGACGACCTTGGAATAATCGTTTCAAACATCGGCATCACTCCCGACTTCTCGGCAATCTACACCAGCAACTCCGGCCAGCATACGGCCTTCGTTCAGGTCAGCCTCAAGGAGGGTCACAAGAAGTCAAGCTTCGCCTACATGGGGCTCGTGCGAAATAAATTGCGGGACGATCTACCCGAGCTCTCCACTTACTTTCAAACTGGAGGACTGGTGGATGCCGTCGTAAATCTCGGCCTACCCGCCCCAATCGACATCCAGGTCGGCGGAAATAATATGCGCGAGGCATTCGAGACTGCGACAAAACTCGCCGGCAACATCAGAAACTTGAAGGGCGTCAGCGATGTGCTGATCCCACAGGATATTGACTACCCCGGCCTGCAGCTCAACGTGAATCGCGAGATGGCAGGACGGCTGGGCCTTACGTCCAGCGAGATTGTCGACAACGTCATCACGGCGCTTACCTCCAACGGCATGATCGCTCCCAGCTATTACGTTGATCCCCGCAATGGGAACAACTACTTGCTGACAGTGCAGTTCCCTGAAACCCAAATTAAATCCCTGACCGACTTTCAACAGATTCCGGTTCGATCTCATGAAGGAATGCAGACCACCAACCTGGGAGCCGTCACCGACATTCGATCCATCGACACCCCGACTGAGGTGGACCATTACCAGCTTCGTCGCGTCATCGATATCTACGTCTCACCGTCCGGCGAAGATCTCGGGGGCCTCGCAAAACGCGTTGATAAAGTCATTGCCGACACACACGTTCCTGAAGATCTCCGCATCACGATGCGCGGCTCGGTTGAAGGCATGCGACGATCCTTCACCAGCTTCGGTATCGGCCTCGTCCTCTCCATCGTGCTTGTCTACCTTGTCTTGATGGCGCAATTCGCATCCTTCATCGATCCGTTCATTATCCTGCTGGCCATTCCACCGGGAATCACAGGCGTAATCGTCTTTCTTCTGATCACTCACACCACGCTGAACGTAATGTCCCTGATGGGTGTCGTCATGATGACGGGAATCGTTGTATCCAACTCCATCCTCATAGTCGAATTCACTCGAAGCCTCCGACGCACCGGCATGGAGATTCAAGAAGCCGTTGCCCTGGCGTGCCGGGTGCGTCTCCGGCCGGTTCTGATGACCTCGCTCGCCACTATCCTCGGCATGATTCCCATGGCTCTCGCACTTGAAGCCGGCAGCGAACAGTACGCTCCGCTGGCGCGCGCTATTATCGGCGGCCTGACGGTGTCGGTCATCGTCACGGTCTATGTCGTTCCGGCAGCCTACTTGCTAGTGCATCGCAAGGAAGAGAAGGCCACAGCGGACGTAGGAGCATAGATGAAACTCACTTCTTTTGCCTTCTTACTTTTCCTGGCCTCCGTCGTGCCCTCGATGCAGGCTCAGTCGCCACCGCAGAGCGCCGCTTCTTCCCCCGGCGGACCGCTCACACTTTCTGAAGCAGAACAAATCGCGCTGAAGAATAATCCCCGGATCGCCGTGGCGCGCCTGCTCGCTCTCGCTCAAGGCCAGGTCACCCGGGAGGTTCGATCAGCCGAGTTGCCTTCGCTCACTGGTAATCTCACAGCGGTCGAGCCCCACGACAACAGCCGTATCACAGCAGGGGCACTCAACAATCCCATCGTCTATCAGCGTGCTGCCGGCGGAGTCACTCTAAGTCAGCTCATCACCGACTTCGGCCGGATGCATAATCTCGTCGCAAGTGCCGAGCTTCGCGCCAGCGCGGAACTGAGCACCCAGGCCGCAACCACGGCTGATGTCACCCTCGCCGTAGATGAGGCTTTCTATAGGGCGCTCGGTAGTCAGGCTATCCTCAAGGTCGCGCTCCAAACTGTAGCGGCACGTCAAGACACCACAGACCAGGTCAACGCCCTTACTAATGCGAAACTGAAGTCGACACTCGATCTGAGCTTTGCGAATGTGAATCTCGCTCAGGCCAAGCTTCTGCTGCTCGATGCACAGAACGCCAACCAGGAGGCCTTGGCCTCTCTCAATGCGCTCATGGGCGAAGAACGTCCGATGGCTTACTCGCTCGTGGATGAGACACCGCCTGCACCCGCGCCTGCGCCAGAGGATCTAGAGCCTCTTGTAAATCTCGCTTTTCAATCCAGGCCCGACCTTATCTCCCTCAACCAACAGTTTGCCGCAGCACAAAAATTCAGTGCGGCGGAGCATGATCTTTGGCGACCAACCATCTCCGCCCTCGGCACCGTTGGCGGCACGCCGGTTCGAACCGACCAGATCAACTCGTCGTGGTATGGGGCAGTGGGAGTGAATGTAAGTGTGCCGCTGTTTAATGGCTTCCTATATTCGGCCCGGGCGAAGGAAGCGGATCTCAGGGCCAATGCCGCGGATCAACAGGTATTAGAGCTTCGTCAAATCATCGCGCGGGATGTGCGAACAACGGTACTCCAGGCTCAATCAAACTTTCAGCGCATCTCCGTCACCCAGCAGCTTCTTAACCAGGCAAACCTGGCCTTCGATCTGGCACAGACTCGATACAAGATGGGCCTGTCTTCAATCGTTGAACTGAGCCAGGCCCAACTCGCACAGACGGACGCTGAAATTGGTTATGCGAGCGCCAGATATGCCTACCAGGGATCGCTTGCAGCCATACGCTATCAGACGGGCCAGTGAGTCTACGCCTCGCTGAGTGCGTAATTCTCACCATGCATCGCCGCCGATCAATTGGCCGGCGGCGATACATGGGTCACAACGGTTCAGAACACTAAGACTTTGCGCCCCTGCCATTTCGTCACAATCATCTGCCCGGCGTTCCACATCAACTGCAATGCCTGGATCATCAGCACAATGCGTAATCCCAGCAAGATGGATCGGTTGATCTGGTCAGCCGCACTCTGGAATTTCGCCGGATCGGCCCACGGAGCAACCAATACATATTCGTGAATCCGATAAAGAATAATCGTCAACACAACTCCCATAGCCTTTTCCGCGAGGCTGAGAATATCCCTCTGAGTTGCCCGCTGTGCGAAAATGCGCGCCAGGTGCAACAAGAGTTGCACCCCCACTCCAGCCACAAAGAGCCAATAAAAGTTATGCCACGCGGGAGAGACCGCGAACGGCAGCGTCTTCAAAAAATAGACGCCGGGCCCGAGTATGAGATAGGGATGATGCGGCACCAGCACCAGGAACCACACCGCCGCCAGCACATTCACAATAAAGCCCGCTACATCGTAGATGATGGGATGCTTGCGCTCTATCGCATCCACCGGCGGGAGTTTGCGCGGACTCCAGTTGGTGAACCATTCGCACTGCTTGTGGTAGTTCGTGAAGGCAAACTCTATCCCCGCGAAAACCAACGTCACCCACGCAACAATCATGAAGGCAACCCAGGGGAAGCCAAGCACAACCCCGATGAATCTCGATACAACCGGTGCCTGCAGTGCCAGCGTGATCGCATTGCTGATCGTGTAAACCAGGAAGCCGATCATTAGCGCCTTCTCTAAAACGTACCAATAGAAAGGAAAGATCGTCGGCCCAATAAGGTGCCGCTGCGGCAGGTAGCGCATCGCCACAACCAGCGGATGACCATGGCTCCGCAGCACCGCTTCCTGCTCCTCTTCGGTCAGCGGATGCCCCGACGCCTGCTCTTTATCCTCCATCTCAGACAGCAGGTTGTCTCGAAGCTCCTTGATGATGTCTTCCTGTCGAGACTTGGGTAGATTCTTCCGCACCGCCTGCAGATATCTTTCCAGCATGTCCGTGTTCATATCGTCTCGTTTCCTTCCAGAATTTTGTCGATCGAGGCGTTCAGGGTGCGCCACTCCTCCAACAACTGCTGCAATATCCGCCCACCCTCGGCTGACAGTCGATAAAACCGCTTCGTTCGCTTTGCTTCTTCGCGCCACTCGCTCTCGAGCAGCCCCTGGGTTTCAAGCCTGCGAAGGAGCGGATAAAGTGTTCCTTCGTCGATCTCCATGCCCTGATCGGCGAGCGCCTTGCGCAGGGTGTACCCGTAGTGCTCTTTTCTGAGCTGCCCCAGGACAGCCAGCACCAGCCCCCCACGCCGCAGTTCCAGCCGAAGGTTCTCAAATAAATTCGTGTTCTCGATGGGTGTCATTACCGTGTCATACATCCTGTACTACACACACTGTATGTGACACAGTGTATGACGTCAAGTAGTTTCTGCATTATTTTCCATGGCGGTTAACTAGATCGGTTTGTGAGAGATAGCGGGAATACAGCTCGTCTTCCACCCAAACAACGACCCGCGCATTCTCCCAAACGCGCGGGTCATTTACCTGGTATACGAGTTGAGCGATGCCTTAAATCCGACGCGAATTCCTTATCTCGGCCTCCGGCACCGGCCTATTGCGCCTTCAACGAGATTGCCTGCACTGAGTAGGCCGGCACAGAAATCGTCGTAGAGAACCCGCTTCCCTTTGCTGACAGAGCGACCGACGACGAACTGATCGACGCTCCATTGACGATCTCGTATAGCGTTCCGCGTGGTGTGGCAAATCCGACGTTCGCGAAATCGAATGTAATCGCCGAATAGGCCGTCGAAGTTGGGTTCACGATCACCAGAGCGTCCTGTGTCGAGGTATAGAAAGCCGTAGTTACCAGGCCGCCGCCGCCCGATCCCGGAGATACAGACGCAGCCATGTAGCCGCCGCCCGCCAAGCCCAGATAACTAGGTGAGGCCAGCAATTGAAATGCGTAGTACTGCGGATACGGCACGTTCGTCTGGTCCGTCGAGTACAAGCAATCCATATCGGCATCCTGCACGCCAATCGTACAGAACCACGGATAAGCCGTGCCTGCAAAATAGATTAGCTTCTTAGGCACCGAGACTGATCCTGTGTACACCGAATTCAGCAGGTACGAAACATAAAGAGAGTTCCACAGCGGCGCATACGTAGCATCATTCCGGCAGCAGTCTTTGAAGAATGCCCAATTGGTGTTGAACTCCGAGAGGTACACCGGCGTGTTCGCTCCCAGTGGCTGCTTTCCAACCATCACCTCCGACAGCACCTTGTTATACGCGCCCACCGCACCCAGATTCGGTTCTTGAGTAGCCTGGTACAGCGACATGTTGCCGTTGTATTTGTCCCATTCCACCTGCAGTGCGGTACTGCCAAACATGTACTGGTGATAGCTTACGAAGTCCACGTAGGGCGCCGTGGATGCTGTGTTGAGTAAGGCATTCAGCCAGATGTGTGAATAATTCGACAGCGCAGGACCACCGACTCGAATTGTCTTTCCATCCTTCGCAGCTTGAGCTTTCATAGCCGGAGCCGCTGCAGCGTAGATCGACATATAAGACCCTAAGTGGTCCGTCGCGCACATTCCTGCCGCGTTAGGCTCGTTCCAGATCTCATAGTCCTGCACAAAACCGGGGAACGTCGCATCCATATGCGCGACGTACGCAACTGCTATCTGTGCCCACTTATTGATGTCCGTCGGAACTACAGTCTGGGCCCCCGCGCCGCAAGGATTCGGGCTCGGCTGCAACCACGGCGGGGAGAGAGTCATCTGCAGAATCGGGTGCTCTCCCGTATTTTTAATCGATGCGATATACGGGTCGATCTTGGTCCAGTCCGGAGTCGTCGTTTTGTACACATACGGAATTGCAGCGTTGATGCGCGACGTGGTCAAGCCCGCTTGCGTCAACAAATTCCTGTCAGTATCCGAATGGATTCCCTCACCACGCGCCGTACCGAACATATCCGCCGGTATTGGGTGAACATGGTTTGTTCGCGAACCAAAGTCAGTTGAGATACTCGAGAACACATTCACAACCGCGCCGGTAGTCTTGTTCAGCGTCAGATCCGTTAAGCGAACTGTATGTTTTCCAGCCGTCACTGGAGCAGTGTAGACACCCGTGGAAGTCACCGTACCCACGGTGGCGTTGCCACCAGGAATATTGTCCACACTAAAGCTGACCGGACCACTATATGGAACGGAACAACGTTGCGACTCGAATTTCGTTTCCCCGCGGACCGGGATAGAAGCAACGTATGGATAAATCTCAAGGGCCGGCGCCGATGTAACTGAAATAGGTGTGCTGCCCGCAACCTTGTTCGAAACCTGGCTCACTGCCTTGATGACGTGTGTTCCCGTATTTGCCGGAGCGGTGTACAGTCCCGCCGGAGTAATGATGCCAGTCGCGGAGGTGCCGTTCAGAATGTAGTCGACATACCAGTTCACGCCCTTGTTGGTGGTCCCGGTAACGATCGCGCTAAACTGCTGCGTGTCTGAAGGCAATATGCACGGCGCGTTGGGCGCAACGTTCACCGTCATTCCAGGATCTCCCGCGATACCCGATCCCTGCAGTGGAAAGCTTAGGGTGCCAGACGCACTCTCAACTACGGTGAGAGTAGCCGGGCGGCTGCCGGTAGCCTGCGGCAGAAAAGTTACCTGCACCGTGCACGTCGCGTGGGCCGCCAGGCTTCCACTGCCGCCGCTCCCAACACAGTCAGTGGTAAATGGATAATCAGTCGTCGACTTGATCGAACTGATAGTCACTGCGTAGGTTTCGTTGTTGGTCAGCGATACCGTTTGCGGAGTACTCGGCGTCTTTACAATCTGGTTATAGAAGTAGAACCCACCGGTCTTTGGTACCGTCGCAACCGGCACCACTCCACTACCTGACACTGGAATCGTTTGTGGAGATCCAGTCGCTGTGTCCGTGATTACGAGATTAGAGGTGTAGTACGCCACAGCGGTGGGTGCAAATCGAACGCTGATGCTGCAGCTTTTGCCCGCAGCCAGAGAAGTGCCGCAGTTATTGGTTTGCGAAAATGGAGCACCCACTTGAATGCTCGAAATCGTGATCGCGGTGCTCTGATTATTTGTTAATGCGATGGCAAATGGTGTGCTGGTGCTTTGAGTAGCCTGGCTGGGAAATTGGTAGGCCTTGGGGGAAACCGTAGCTGTATTCGCAATGGCATTTGCAATTGGCGACGCAACCTGTGCCCTTGAATCTGCGCCACTATAAAACGCCATGACCCCACAGAGTATGAGATATAGAGTCGGAATTTTGCGGTTTGTTTTTAGCATGGCTTCCCCCAGTCCAATTTCATAGGTATTGGCACTTCCAACGCTCAAATTAATTCTTGATATCAGACTGCGGGCGCAACGGACTTCATCGCAAAATCTTTGAAGTCTCTTTAAGCTGTAAAGCACTGCGAAACAGGCTGACTATTACTCGTGCTTGCGTCCCGGCATCATTCAAGGATCCGCACTTTAGATTTGTTGATTGAAGCGTTCCAGCATCTCGTTACCACCGTGTTCCAGCACGGCCGCAGGCGCTCTGCGTAATCATTCTTTCGACTCATTCACCTAAGATGCCCCGGTTCGCGCTTCAGTTGCAGCAGGGACGCCACAATGCAATCCACGGTTCAACATCCGTAGCTCTCATTTCACCAGCATTATCACGGAGAAGCAAGAGGCTGGCTGAGATAAACTCCGCAGCCAGCCCATTTGTCGCTCGATTGTTACGTACGTACCACGGCAACCGAAACAGTAACACTATGTACCCGCGCCCCACTGTTTACAAAGATCGTAATAGGCACGGTCTGCGTTACAGCGGCTGTGGAGGATGTGAGCGTTAACTGTGTTGCGCCGCTCACCAGGCTGGATTGAGAAAAGTGGGCCGTCACCCCGGCAGGAACGCCATAAGCGACCAAAGAAACCGCGCCAAAGCCAAACGAATTCACGCTTAGATTAACAACTGCCTTTCCGCCACTCATCGTGTACGCGTAATTGTCTGAGTTAACGCTGAAATCCGTATACAACGAGGACGGTACCGTACAGGAGGCCGCCGCTGTCGTAACCGTGCCCCAGTATGATGCGAGATCCACCCGCGTTTCAAGTTGCCATGAAGCCAGATCTACTACCTTTCCGTTTGGTATCTTGAACGCATTCTTAGTACTGCCGTCGTACCAGTGGTTGTTATTCGAAGAAAGCGAATCAGCGAATCTAGTCCAGTCACTGCCTGACAAGTAGGTGGCAAATACAAATTGACCGGCCTTTGCATCCTGCAGAATATTCCCGGTCATGACAGTGCCAGCGGTGTACAGGTAATAGGCCTGGTCGGTTTCCCAATCATTGATTTGCCGCCCACCGGGCTTGCCCGCAAGGAAAATCTGGCCTTGCCATTTATTGGTGCCGCTGTTGTTGTAAAACGTATTCCCCGACATCGTCAGCTTTTCAGTGTTGATCAGGTTAACTCCCGACCCGCTCGAACACAGCTTGCTCCCGGTCACCGAAATCGGACCTTCATTCGCCTCTAACTGAAGACTGGCAAGTACGTTCTCTGAAAGTGTGGCATTCGCGATGGTGATGTTCTTGTTGTCTGTATCAAACCAAAGACCCTGTGCTTGATTACGATATGAGTAGTGATTCTTGACTGTGGCATTGTGCGTCAGCATGAGTTTAGTTCCACCCATACCCCAGTCGTACAAAGCTCCCATCGCTCCACGCCAGTTGTTGTAATCGCTCTCGTTGAATTGATATAGAAGGTTTTTGTCCGTAGTCCCGGCAAAGCCAACTCCGCCGTTGTGGCTTGCGACGGAACTCTGCACCGTAATGTTGCTGCTGTGACTGATCGACAGCCCACCCCAGTTGTTCCACAGAGCCTGAACTTTGTCGAAGAGAATATTGCTGCTCCCTCCAACCGCAGCTCCATGCTCGTTGATGCAGCTTGCCGCGTGACGAAATACCAGTCCACGGAACACCATGTTGCTGCGACCAGACACCGACATGGTCTGTGGCCGCGTAGCCACCTCGACCAGTGCTGTGGACATGTTTGTGAGGTGCGAAGGCCACAGGTGAATCACGTCGGCTGCCTCGTTGACATAAAAAGTGCCCTCGCGCAGCTGACCGAATGACATCACCTCCGTCATCGGAACGTTATTGACATAAATCATTTCGGTTCGTCGCACCACAGGCGCAACTGTCGCAGGCCAACCTGAAGGCACAGCGCAGGTACCCAAATTGCGCTGCCAGGAATGGTCATAAATGGCAGAATTGCCCGCGTCTCGCGACCAGTTCGTGAAAACGTCGGAACCCGCAATCACCGCTGTTCCGACCTGTACGGCTTCGAGGGCAATAAGGGCCGCGGTCTGCTGGTAACTCGCTGGAATATTTACAAACTCTCTATATATGCCGGGATTTATGAGGATTTTAGTAGGAATGGACTTCAGGTTATTCGCCTTGGCCTTATTGACCGCCGCTTGTATCGTTTTCAAAGGCTCTTGCCACGTTCCAACATTCGCATCTGAGCCGCTTTTCTGATCCACATAGATATACGTTTTCTGATTTTCGACGACGTTCGCTTGCGCGTCCGCCCTGATTCCTGGCATGGCCAGAATTGCGCTAATGAAAAGAAACAGCAGGCTTTTGGCCCCCATAGACACCTCAGGAATACTGAATTTACGTTCGGAATTCCTGGCAGTCGATTTTTAGCAAACCTCTAGCGCACGGTTGGTGTAAGTGCTTCACCCCGTTAGGTTTCTCAGTGAGCCGCCCCAAATAAAGGCAACCATCTGATGACGTGTTATCGAGTGTCAGGAATTAATGCTTGTAGATTAATTCAGGATTACTCTTTGGTAAATAGTAATCTGCAGAATTTTGTAGAAAAAATTCCGGACTCCATATTGGTTCCCCCGGCGCAGGAGCGAGAAATTCAGGCGAGAGATGGCCATGGGATTGCCGGGGATTCCGTCTTCGCAACTACGGTAATACGGCTATATCATACTTATTATGAATGACATAGCGAAGCGGTCCGGTTCCGATAGCAAGCCTTCGCTCGACGGAAAACGCCTCCGGCCTTGCTTCCATACTAGCGAAGAGCGGTGCTACCGAACTCCATAATCACTATGTGACTTTAGTACTGCGTTTATGCTGCATAAAACTGCAGTCGCTGGGGATGGGGTTGCGCTAAAATGGACGCTTTTTGGTGCAGAAACAGCCACTTATAGCAGGTTTTGAGATACCTAAAAGCGTAGTTTGAGCGATCTGTTTCGCAATCCCGTGCTACTCCGGCGATATACCGTATTTTCTGGCCAGAAAATGCCTTAATGTGGGTGGCGCTGCTGCAGCTATCTCCTGCCACGTGAGCAACTTGAGGCTATTTCGGAAAGTGTAGCTCCGCACAGCCCGCATCACCTCAAACCAGCTTCGGATCAAGTCCTCCCGGCGTCCGTCGCAAATGACTACAAACGAGCAGTTTCCTGCATAGGCGGCGAGGGTTCCGCGGATTAACTGGTAGGAATGGACGGTGTCTCCAACTATTGGAAGGTCTGCAATATCAAAGACTTCCAGCAAATCCCGGTAACGATTCAGGAGCTTCGTAGAGGCCGTTTGGAAGCCATTTTCGGTCAGTTTTGCCTCGATTAGGGCGCCTCCAATGCGCATATCGACTTCAGTCTGATCGGTGCGGCGATTGAGGAGAGGAATGCGCGGTTTGAAGCCAAATTCGGGATCCAGGCCAGCTTCGATGCCGAAAAACGCGCATATTGCGGGTCGCCAAAGCAGCCTGGGATAGCAGAAAACATTCATCAGCAAGGCGTCTGAACTGCTGGCGCAGTCAAGCTCGCAGCGGTTTCGCTCCCATGCGCGGGGGACCCATTTCCCGGCGGTATAGCTCTTCTCCAGCCGCTTTTTCCATTCAGGCCGCGCGCAGATCGCGCGATACGACGCAGGAAGAAAATTGCCGTGCTTCCCTTCTTCTTCCTGATAGATGACGCCCGGCACAGCGCCCCAAGTCTGCTCATGCGCGTGATCCGCAGCCCGGGCGATGTTTCTCCGGCTTATGTCGCGACGCAACTCTGCGCTCGAGATCGCAGCCATGAAGAGATTATGGCGAACAAAAGGAGAAATAAGCAACCTGTGTTTCTCTTTGCTTCCGCGGCCGAGAATTCAAAGGACTGAAGCCGAACTTTGGATGTGTTCAAAACGTACTGACCATCTATGACGGTCGCGCGAAACTGCGCCCAGCCGCATTCGAATCGTCGGAGGTCGGGTGCATGACGCTATTCAGAGAGCAACTTCAACAGGTGCTAAGACGGCTAGGCAGAGCGCCGATGTTTACCTTTATCACGCTCCTTACGCTGGCCATCGGCATCGGCGCGAACACGGTTGTCTTCAGCGTGGTTGAAGGTGTGCTGCTCAAGCCACTGCCCTATCCCCACGCGGAGCAGCTAATCGGCGTATGGCATTCGGCTCCGGGCATTGGCTTGAAAGAGATCAACATGTCGCCCTCGGCCTACTTTATCGACCGCGAGCAGAACACTACTCTCGAGGATATTGGTGCGTACGGAGGTGACTCGCTCAGCGTGACGGGGGCGGGCCAGCCAGAGCACGTACGCGGCCTGGACGTCACCGACGGCACGCTACCGATCCTCGGCGTGAAGCCGGTCCTGGGGCGTCTCTTCACCCGGCACGACGATTCCCCCGGCGCACCGGAAACGGTGCTGATCTCGTATGCCTACTGGCGCGACAAATTTGGCGGGAATCCATCTGTCATCGGCCGCACGATTACCGTGGATGCCAAACCGCGCGAGATCATCGGAGTGCTTCCCAAAGACTTCCATTTTCTTGATCGCCGGGAAGATGCGCTCTACCTACCGTTCCAGTGGGACCGCGCCAAGGTCAAGCTCGGCAACTTCAGCTATTACGCTCTCGCGCGCCTGAAGCCGGGAGTGACGATGGAGCAGGCCACTGCGGATATGGCTCGTCTCTTCGCTATCTCGATCCGCAGTTTCCCCGCGCCCGATGGCTTCAGCATTGGATTGTTTGAGAAGGCGAAGTTCCAACCCAGTCTGCGGCCGCTGAAGCAGGATGTAATCGGCGATATCGGTAACGTTCTGTGGGTGCTGATGGGCTCAATTGCGATCGTCCTGCTGGTGGCCTGCGCCAACGTTGCCAACCTGTTGCTGGTGCGCGTGGAGGGACGCCGGCAGGAACTCGCCATCCGAAGCGCCCTGGGAGCGGATCGACGCCGCATGACGGCTGATCTTCTATTTGAAAGTCTCGTGCTTGGTTTTGCCGGAAGTCTGCTCGGACTTGGGCTGGCGTATCTCGCCCTGCGTGTTCTTGTCGCCATGGCACCTACAGGTCTGCCGCGCCTGCACGAGATATCCATCAACCTGCCGGTTCTGATGTTCACTCTCGGTCTTGCTCTTTTTGTCGGGATCATCATCGGGCTTATCCCCATTCTCAAGTTTGCGGGTACGGGTTTGAATCGTGACCTCCGCGAAGGCGGCCGAGCCCAGAGCCAGGGCCGCGAGCGTCATCGTGCGCGCAAGTCTCTCGTTGTTGTTCAGGTTGCGCTCGCCCTGGTTCTCTTGATCTGTTCGGGGTTGATGATCCGCACCTTCAACGCACTTGAGCATGTCTCGCCGGGGTTCCGCGATCCAGATTCGCTTCAGCTATTCCGCGTTTATATCTCGGAGGCGCAGGTTCCGGCGGACGATCACCAGCGAGTGGTCCGCATGCAGCAGGCGATCGCGGACAAACTCGCGGCTATTCCGGGGGTAAGCTCCGTTGCATTTGCGACGGATATGCCGATGGACGGCAACGACTCCAACGATCCCATTTTTGCGCAGGATCGGAATTATGCCGACGGCGAGCTGCCACCGCTTCGCAGGTTCAAATTCGCTTCTCCCGGTTTTTTCAGTACCCTCGGAACTCCGCTCATCGCAGGACGCGACCTGACCTGGACCGATACCTATGAGAAGAGGCCGGTGGCTATCGTCTCGGAGAACCTGGCGAAGGAATACTGGCACGATCCCGCCAGCGCTCTCGGTAAGCGGATTCGCGTGGGCAACATCGACGACTGGCGCGAAGTGATCGGCGTCGTTGGGGATGTGCATGTCGACGGGGTGAATAACCCTGCGCCTACCACCGTTTATTGGCCGGTGCTGATGGATCGCTTCGAAGGCCAAAAGGAAATCGAGCGTCGAAGCGTTACTTTTGCCATTCGCTCTTCCCGCGCGGGTTCCTCTGCCTTCATGAAGGACATTCAAGGCGTTGTCTGGTCGATTAATTCCGACTTACCCCTTGCAGATGTCTCCACGTTGGGTGAGCTGTATACGAAATCCATGGCGCGGACTTCCTTCACGCTGGTGATGCTGTGCGTCGCGGGCGCGATGGCACTGCTGCTGGGAATCGTGGGAATCTACGGAGTGATCGCCTACTCCGTGGCGCAGCGCACGCGCGAGATCGGGATAAGAATGGCGCTCGGTGCGCAACGGAAGATGTTGACAGCCATGTTTGTGCGCCAGGGATTATTGCTGACATGTATTGGAATTGGAGCCGGGCTGGTGGTCGCATTCGTTACGATGCGGCTGATGTCTTCGATCCTGTTTAACGTGAGCCCGGTGGATCCGATGACGTACATCCTGACCACACTCTGCGTAGTGGCAATCGCACTGGTGGCGTGCTACCTGCCTTCACGTAGAGCGGCAACTGTGAATCCGGTGAACGCACTGCGGGCGGAGTAGTCCGGTGCGGATGGACCTTGGGGAATGCAAAAAGCGTAGCGCGTGGTAACAGCCACACGCTACGCTGCTTGTTTCAAATGCTATTCGGAACCGACAGTACGGCAGTCCGTAGAAGCCTCGACCGCCTGAGATCATTCCAGTCTTAAGAGTTTCATCGGCTCCACTGACGCCGCTCTACGAGCGGGCAAGTAGCAGGCTAACAGCGCCGCAACCAGCAGAATGAACCCCACGGCTCCGAAAGCGGAGAAATCCATAGCGCCGACACCAAACAACATGCTTCGCATGGTGCGTCCGAGGAAGTAGGCGCCAATGAGGCCTAGGCCCAATCCTATGCAGGCCAGGGTGATGCCCTCCTTGATGACCAGCCCCACCACGCGGTTGCGAGTTGAGCCGAGCGCCATACGCAAGGCGATCTCATGCGAGCGCTGCGCAACGGAGAAGGACATGACGCCATAGATTCCGAGTGCAGCGAGCAGCAGCGCGATGATCGCAAAGCTGGCAAAGAGGATGACAGTGAAGCGGTCGTTGGCCAGGACCTCGTCTCTTACCTGCTCCATTGTGCGCGGCTGGGCTAATGCAACTTCAGGATCGACAGAGTGAACCGCAGCAGCCACGCTCTTGAGCATTGCTGCCGGATCCCCCGAGGTGCGCACGGCGATGCCCGCACTATCCCAGGGAATTTGCCAGAAGGGTATCAGGATCTCAGGATTGTCATCTCGGAATCCGCCGCCCTTTACGGTGTGATAGACACCGACGATCTGCCAATCCTGCGGAGGCCCGAGCTTGGTGACGCCGGGAATGAGCTGTTCGACTGAGAGCCGCTTTTGTAGAGGATCGATCTCCTTTGAGATATTTTCTGACAAAGTCCTCGTTGACGACGGCAACCTTGACGGTGGCAGCGGTGTCCTGTTCGTTGAAGGAGCGCCCCTTGACCATGTTGACGCCGAATGTCTGGAAGTAGTCGGGCGTAACCATGCCGTATCCCGCGCCGGGACGCTGCGAGGGATCAGCAAAGGCCGGATTTCCAACGATGGTGAACTGCATGCCGAAGCCTGCGCCATTGAGCGGTCTGCCGGTCATCGCAGTGGAATGGGAGACACCCGGCACTGCGTTCACGCTGGCGAGGATCTGACGATAGTAGCCGATGATGCGGTCGGGCTCCTTGGATCGCGCATCCGGGATCGGAAGGAAGAATGTGAGGACGTGATCCGTCTTGATGCCAAGGTCAACTCGCAAAAGATTGATGAAGCTGTGAATCGCGAGTCCCGCACCTGCGAGCAGAGCCAGCGCCAGGGCGAATTCGCCGACGACGAGCAGGCGACGAAGCCGATGCCTGCCGACACTGGTTCCAGCGCGGCCACCCTCTTTAAGGGATTCGATAGGATCGGTGCGCGAGGCGTACCAGGCAGGGATGCAGCCGAAGAGTAGTCCGGCCAGCGTGGTGGCAAGCAGGGTGAAGAGCAGGATAGGAATGTTGAGACTCAGGTCTGCTTCATAGGGCAACGTGTCGGGCGGCATCGCGGCGACCAGTCCCTGCAGCATGGCGTAGCCGACGCCAACGCCAAGCGCTCCACCTACAAGGGCAAGAAGCAAGCTCTCGGTGAGTAGTTGCCGCATGATGGTTGACGGCCTTGCGCCCATGGCACTGCGGACGGCCATTTCCTTCTGGCGCGTCATGCTCTTGGCGAGGAGCAGGTTGGCCACGTTCACGCAAGCGATGAGCAGAACAAACGCGACTGCGCCAAGCAGCAGCCAGAGGGTGAGGATCCGCTCCTTGGGCAGGAAGTCGTTCTTTAGAGGTTCCACGTAGCTTCCCCAGCCCTTATTGCTTCGCGGATATATCTGAGAGATGTGAGTCGTCACGGCATCCATGTCAGCCTGGGCCTGCTTGATGGTGACTCCGGGCTTGAGGCGTCCCATAACGAGGAGCCAATGGAAATCGTGATTGATCTGCTCTGGCTTGAAGACGAGGGGCACGGCTAGCTGGGCCTGGCCCTTGTCCGCGATGCCCGGCGCGAAGACGCCCACAACGGTGTACGGCTCGCCGTCGAGACGCATGGTGGTGCCTACGATTTTGGGATTGGAGCCGAGGTGCTTCCACAGCTTATTGGTCATTACGATGACGTGATTCTTGCCATCCTGCCCTTCTTCGGGGAGGAAGTGGCGGCCAAGCTGCAGAGGGTAGCCCATCATGCTGTAGAAGCCGGTCGTGACTCTCTGGCCTTCGAGGTATTCAGGCTGATCGTGGGTGGCGATGTTGAAGGAGCCACCGGTCCAGGCATTCAGGTCCTGGAAGGATTTGCTCTGCTCCTTCCAGTCGGTGAAGTCGCCGGCGGAGACACCATTATGGAAGCCTTGGATTTTTGACCAGACGATGACCAGCTGATTGGGCTCAGGGTATGGCATGGGGGCGAGGAGGGTGGCGTAGTCCACCGTGAAGATTGCGGTATTGGCTCCGATACCGAGCGCGAGAGTGAGCAGCACGGTGATGGTGAGGCCGGGGTTTCTGACCAGCATCCGAAGGCTGAACTTCAAATCCTGAAGCAAGGTCTCCATGGCACACCTCTCCTTGCAAGCAACTACGCAGTGTTTCGCGGAAAGTTCCGCGAAACACTGTGAATATTAGAGTGAATAGCCCCGACTTCTTAACTGGCCCCGGTCGTCAATTTTCGACAAACAGCTTGAGCCGCTTGAGGGCCTCATCCCACTCTTCCGAGACATGGTCGAGGTATTGCCTGAGTTCGTCAATCGGCGCGGGATCAAGTGCGAAGAGACTCTCGCGACCGGCACGCCGACAGCGCACAATGCCCGCCTTCTCCAGAACTCGGAGATGCTTGGTGACGGCCTGGCGTGTAAGCGTCGAACCACTGGCTAGCTGCGAGATCGATTGAGGCTCCCCACCGCAGAGCTTCGCCACCAGCGCCAGGCGCGTGTGATCGCCCAGGGCGGCGAAGACTGGTGCGTTGTCACGCCATGCATCCGCCCTGTTCTTACGATTTTTGCGCAACATGGATTTCGATGTTCTGCATCTGCTGGGCCCATCCTCCATCGTTCCTGCGAAACGCCTCAAGACGGCGCCCCTCCGGAATCTGGTCGAAGCCAGACTCAGTAAGCAGAAGACGCGTGCCGCTCGCAATCTGCTCAAGCCTGAATTCGACGAGCGTTGAAGGCTCACTCGAATAGTCGATATTCGGATCGACCGAGTACGGATGCCACCGGAAAGAGAATAGGTGCTCCGGCTCTATCTTCTCGACGACGGCCTCCCATCGCAGATGCTCATATCCGGGCCAGGTGATGAATCCACTGGCTACTTCGCCGACGACGAACGGCCCTTCCAGCTTCACGCGAAACCACTCGCCGAACTCGCGATAGTCCGTCAAGGCGCGCCAGACCCGCGAGACGGGGGCTTTCAGCTCGATTTGTTTCTCGATACGATCCGACATAATATGCAACCTCTTGGTTGCATATTAAAGGGAAGAAGCACGACAGCGCAAGTTCGCGGTTTGCTAGGCAAAAAGGCTACCGGCGCCCTGGCTTCTCTGACTTCGCCAGCGGCCGGCTGCAAGGGGGTATACTGTCGTGTCTTAAACGCTAAAGCAGAAATCCGTTCCGAACTGGGGCCGAAGTTTGCCCGCAGGACCTTACGCAGGAGGCAAGAATGAAAAACGTATCTCGTCGCGACTTGTTGAAGTCGAGTCTTTTGGTGCCGGCCGCAGCAGTAGCCCACGGAATGACTCCGATGGCCAGCGCAATGCAAACTGCAGGGGAGCATGTCGATCCACGTCCGGCGGGAGCGGCGGCGTCTGCGCAGTCCAGCGCCGAGCGCGAGCGTTTGCTGCTGGATTTCGGATGGCGATTTCATCTGGGCAATGCCAACGATCTCTCAAAAGACTTCAACTTTGGCAGCGACTCTGCCGGAAATTACCAGAAAACAGGAAACTTTATTCCCTGCGGCACTACGGCGTTCGATGACGGCGATTGGAAGAGCGTGAATCTGCCCCATGACTGGGCGATCGAGCTTCCATTCACCAATGACCGCGAGCTCGCTAACAAGGGCTTCTATCCGCTGGGGCGAAACTATCCCGCAACAAGCATTGGCTGGTACCGGCGCGTTTTCGATATCCCGGCCTCTGATGCCAGTGCAAGGATTACGCTCGAGTTCGATGGCTCGTATCGGGAAACGATGGTGGTCTTCAACGGGTTTTACATCGGACGCCATAGCGGCGGGTATGATCCGTTCAGCTTTGACGTCACCCCGTTTGCGAATCCCGGTGGCAGAAATGTGCTACTAGTCCGCGTGGATGCCACCTCAAGCGATGGCTGGTTCTATGAGGGTGCGGGCATCTACAGGCACGTGTGGCTAGTAAAGACGAGCCCGGTGCATGTGAAGCAATGGGGCACATTTGTTCGGTCGCAGATCCAGGGCGACGACGCGACGCTGTCGATCCGCACCGAGGTGAAGAACGACGACAAGACAGCCCAGAGCACGCGCGTTGTCTCGAAGATTCTTGATCCGACAGGCAAGGAAGTCGGGAACGCGGCAACCGACGCACTGTCGATTCCGCAAGGCAAAGAGCAGACCTACGAACAGAAGATATCGGTCAAGCGGCCTTCGTTGTGGTCTCTCGAGGAGAGAAATCTCTACAAGCTGGTGACCGAAGTGAGAGCGAATGGCGCGGTTGTCGATCGCTACGAGACGCCATTCGGAATTCGCTCTATCAAGTTCGACTCGGAGAAGGGCTTCTTCCTGAACGGCAAGCCAGTGAAGCTGAAGGGAACCTGCAATCACCAGGACCATATCGCGGTGGGCGCGGCGGTGCCGGATGCGGTGCAGTACTATCGCATCCGCAAACTGCAGGAGATGGGATGTAACTCGCTGCGCACCTCGCATAACCCTCCTACTTCAGAGTTGCTGGATGCCTGCGACGAGCTGGGCATGCTGGTGTTTGACGAGACACGCATGATGTCTTCAAACCCTGAAGGTCTAAGTCAGTTCGCGAATCTTGTTTGCCGCGACCGCAATCGTCCGAGCGTCTTTATGTGGTCGATGGGAAACGAAGAAGGCCAGGCGAATACGCCGAAGGGATTGGGCATTCTGACGGCGATGAAAGCGGTAGCGACCGAGTATGACGGCACGCGGCCGGTGTCCATTGCACCTACGGGGGCGATTGGCGCAGGCGGACTCGTGGTATGCGACGTGATGGGCTACAACTACATGGACCCGCAGGCTGAGGCCTACCACAAAGTTCATCCTGAGAATCCTGTGATTGGTACAGAAACCGTGAGTGCTGTGGGCACGCGCGGCATCTACATTACCGATGCCAAGAAGGGCTACGTCAGTTCGTACGATCCATACACCACGACCGGCCGTGCCTCCGCTGAGGGATGGTGGAGCTTCTGCAATTCACGCCCGTGGGTTTCAGGAGGCTTCGTCTGGACAGGGTTTGACTATCGTGGTGAGCCTTCGCCAGATGGATGGCCGAACATCAGCTCGCAATATGGAATCATCGATACCTGCGGCTTTCCGAAAGATGCCTTCTACTACTACCAATCCTGGTGGACCATCGAAGCAGGTTCTTCACCTCTTCCCGCACTGGAATTGGCCGGGCATGGAAGGCAAGCAAATCGCAGTCTGGGTGTATTCGAACCTGGACAAGGTTGAGCTGTTCCTGAACGGCAAGAGTCTCGGCATGAAGGAAATGAAGAAGGACTCGCACCTGGCTTGGAACGTTGAGTACGCGGCGGGCACGATTGAGGCCAAGGGATACAAGGGCGACAAGCAGGTGATGAGTACGAAGCGTGAAACAACTGGCTCCGCTGCAAAACTTGTGATGACGGCGGACCGCAAGGAGATCTCCGCCGATGGCGTAGACGTGGCGATGTTCGCAGTCGAAGTGCAGGATGCGCAAGGACGCGTTGTGCCGGTCACCGACAATCAAGTGACTTTCAAAGTGACCGGTGCGGGAAGACTGATGGGCACCGGCAACGGCGATCCCACTAACCAGGAACCCGATACGGGCGACTCGCGAAAGGCGTTCTCTGGTCTTTGCATGGCAGTAGTGCAAGCGACCAAAGATGCGGGGAACATCACCGTAGAAGCTACAGCGCCCGGGCTGACATCAGCCAGCACCACAGTTACCGCCAAGGCTGTGAAGTTGCAGCCGCAGGTTGCTGTGTGGGAACGCGAAGTTCCGAAAGGGCCCGGCATCACCGGTCTGTGGCGTCCAGTACCTACGGACAACGCGAACCCGATGATGGCCTTCCTGACCGGAGGAGACAGCACGCTGTACTCGCTGCGCCAGGACGGAAGCAAGCTCTCCGGTAGCGTGGAAGGCGGCGACATCAGCTTCTTCGGCGGCAGTGATGCGCCACTCCCGTTGACCGATGGCACAGTGGATGGCGGCAAGATCTCGTTCACGGCCGGCAGCAGTACTTACACCGGGACGGTGAACGGTGAACGTCTCGAACTGAAGCGAGTGATCAAGCTTCCCTTCGAATGGAATCGTCGCCCGGAAGCCGCCGCCGGGTCCGCGTCCCGCGATTGGACCGCCGCCGGATGGCTCGGATCCATCGATCGATTCATCATGGGAGATGCCGCCGGACATCCCGGTTGTTCTGCGGCGGGTTCAGAGGTAAGGGGACGTTTGAAAACTGTTGATGGGGGCATGGATCGCATGCCCCCATTTCAGTGCTACTCGGCTGGATCGTAGTTGAGATTTTGACCGAGCCAGCGTTCCACCTCTGCCACGCTCATGCCCTTGCGTTCGTGATAGTCAACGACCTGATCGCGGCCAATTTTGCCGAGACTGAAATATCGCGACTCCGGATGAGCAAAGTAAAGCCCGCTGACACTTGAGCCGGGCCACATGGCAAAGGACTCTGTGATCTGCATTCCGGTGTTTGCCTGCACATCGAGAAGGCGCCAGAGGATGCCTTTCTCAGTGTGATCGGGGCATGCGGGATAGCCAGCGGCCGGCCTGATGCCGCGATACTTCTCCTGGATCAGGTCTGCGGGACTCAAGCCTTCTTCGCGGCCGTAACCCCATTCATCGCGGACCTGCTTGTGCAGGCACTCGGCGAATGCTTCCGCCAGACGATCCGCAATTGCCTCCGCCATGATTGCGTTGTAGTCGTCGTTCTGCGCACGGTATCGATCGCACAATTCCTTGAGACCGATCCCGCTGGTAACGGCGAAGGCGCCGATGTGGTCTGGCAGTCCTTTTTCTTTCGGCGCAATAAAGTCGGCAAGTGAGCGACACGGCTCATTGCCTTCCCTGTTGGCCTGCTGACGCAGGAAGTGAAAGCGCTCAAGCACGCGGCTCTGTTTATCGTCCGCGTACAATTCGACATCGTCGCCCACTGCACTCGCGGGGAAGAAGCCATAGACGCCGCGCGCGGTGATCAGATTCTTCGCAATGGTCTGATCCAGGAGCGCATTCGCCTCGGTGAAGATCTGGCGTGCCTGGGCGCCCTGTTCGGCGTGGTCGAAGATGCGGGGGTAGACTCCCTTCAGTCCCCAGGTATGAAAGAACGGGGTCCAGTCGATGAACTCGCGCAGCGTCGCGAGGGGGAAATTATCAAGCACGCGCACGCCGGTGAACTCGGGCGTTGGCAGATCCTCGGGCCGCCACTCGATTTGGGTTCGCCTTGCGCGGGCTGTCTCGATGGGAACGAGCGCCTGACGCGGCGCAAGGTGGGCTTTCCGCAGAGCTTCGTATTCAGCTCGGTGCTGCGCTACGAATGCGTCCTTGCCATCTTCGCTCAGGAGGCTGGTCGTCACCGGAACAGCTCGGCTTGCATCGAGCACGTGCACCACGGGTTCGCTATAGTGTGGCGCAACTTTGACGGCCGTGTGCGCGCGGCTGGTGGTTGCTCCGCCGATGAGCAGCGGTAGTTTGAAACCCTGGCGCTCCATCTCTTTGGCGACGTGAACCATCTCGTCGAGAGATGGCGTGATGAGGCCACTGAGGCCGATGAGATCCGCCTTCTCCGCCTTGGCACGCTCGAGGATTTTTTCGCACGGGACCATCACGCCCATGTCGATTACTTCATAGTTGTTGCAGGCGAGAACGACGCCGACGATATTCTTGCCGATGTCGTGGACGTCTCCCTTGACCGTGGCAAGCACGATCTTTCCCTGCGCCTTCACGACGTGGCCGGCGGCAACCAGCGACGCCTTCTCGGCCTCCATGAACGGAGTGAGGTGCGCGACTGCTTTCTTCATCACGCGCGCGGACTTGACCACCTGGGGCAGGAACATTTTGCCCGCTCCGAAGAGGTCGCCCACCACACCCATGCCATCCATCAACGGCCCCTCGATTACCAACAGAGGGCGGCCGAGTTTTACGCGAGCTTCTTCCGCGTCGACTTCGATGTAGGTGTCGATTCCCTTCACCAGCGCGTGGGAGAGTCGTTCTTCGACCGTGCCGTTGCGCCACTCTTCGGTCTTCTTTTCGTTTACAACTGCGCCCGCGCCTTTGAGCGATTCGCCATGCTCTACGAGTCGTTCGGTTGCGTCGGGGCGGCGATTGAGCAGCACATCCTCGACGAGGACTTTGAGCTCAGGCTCGATCTCTTCGTAGACCTCCAGCATGCCGGCGTTCACGATGCCCATATCCATGCCGGCGGCAATCGCGTGATAGAGAAACGCTGAGTGCATGGCTTCGCGAACTTTGTTATTGCCGCGAAAGCTGAACGAAATATTCGAGACGCCGCCACTCACCTTGGCGTGCGGCAGATTGGCTTTGATCCAGCGCGTCGCATTGATGAAGTCCACAGCGTAGTTGTTGTGCTCCTCCATGCCTGTGGCGACCGTGAGGATATTGGGATCGAAGATGATGTCTTCAGGCGGAAAGCCAACCTCGTCGACAAGGATTTTGTAGGCACGCTCGCAGATGCGAATCTTGTCCTCATAGGTCGCGGCCTGGCCCTGCTCGTCGAAAGCCATCACTACGGCAGCGGCGCCAAACTTCAGCACGGTAGCGGCGTTCTGGCGAAACTTCTCCTCGCCTTCTTTAAGAGATATCGAGTTCACGATCCCCTTGCCCTGCAGGCACTTCAGACCCGCCTCGATGACCTCCCACTTCGAGGAGTCCACCATGAAGGGCACCTTGGCGACTTCGGGCTCGCTGGCCAGTAGCTGCAGGTAGCGCGTCATTGCGGCTACGCCGTCGATCATGCCTTCGTCCATGCAGATGTCGATGACGTTGGCGCCATTCTCCACCTGCTGGCGGGCCACGCTTACTGCTTCTTCATATTTGCCCTCTTTGACCAGCTTCGCGAACTTCGGCGAACCAGCGACGTTCGTCCGCTCGCCGATCATGATGTAGACGCCGGGTTGTTGCGTAAATGGCTGTGATCCCGAGAGCCGCAGGGGCTTCACTTCTGCAAGGTCGACTAAGCTCAAGCTATCTCCTCCCTCTGACCCGCGTATTGTTCCGTGGCAGCTTCAGGCTGCCACTTGCGCGGAGGTAGACCTTCAAGTGCCTTGGCAATGGCCGCGATATGCTCTGGAGTGTTCCCGCAGCATCCGCCGGCGATATTGATCAGTCCTCCTCGCGCAAACTCGCTCAGATAGCGCGCCATGTCCTGCGGCCCAAGATCGAAGCCAGTCTCCGACAGCGGATTAGGCAGGCCCGCATTCGGGTAGCACGAGATTGCCACGTTGGCCTTTTCCGATAGCTCCTCCAGGAACGGATACATCAAGTCCGGGCCCAATGAGCAATTGAGGCCCACCGAGATCGGCTTCACATGCTGCACCGCATTCCAGAATGCCTCAGTGGTCTGCGCGGATATAAGCGTTTCGCCGCCTCGCCCGACTGCCGCCGAGATCATCACCGGCAACTCCTTACCGTCCTCATCGAAGACCTCGCGTATGGCGACCAAAGCAGCCTTGGCGTTGAGCGAGTCAAAGATCGTTTCCACCAGCAGCAGATCCACGCCCCCAGCAATGAGCGCGCGCACCTGGTGCGCATACGCTGACTTAACCTGATCGAATGTGACCACCCTGAAGCCAGCGTCGTCCGCGTCAGGCGAGTTGGATAGTGACACCGTCAGTGGCCCAAGCGCTCCCGCGACGAAGCGTTGACGCGAGGTCGCGGCTCCTACGCGGTCGGCCCATTCACGGCACTGACGTGCCGATGTCTCATTGATCTCCCACGCAAGTTTGTTGAGAAACGGATCTTCGATGATCTTCTGATAGAAGTCAGGATCCTTCCTACCTCCGTGCTCCCGCGGATCGTCCACGAAGAATTCGCTCTGGGTGATGCTGGTAGCCCCGAAGGTATTCGTCTCGATGATGTCGGCGCCGGCTTCAAGAAATCGACGATGGATGTCGCCAATCATCTCTGGCTGCGTCAACGAGAATAGATCGCCGTTGTTCAACAGATCCTTCCTGGAATCCTTGAAGCGTTCCCCGCGAATGTCCGCCTCGGTCATGCCGTAGGTGCGGATCGTCGTGCCCATCGCGCCATCAATAATGGCTATGCGGCTCTGGAGGATCTTAGAAAGTGGGTGCTGGGTGGCTGTAGTCATTTTCACTCCTATCGTCCTGAACGTGGCAGTGTCGGGAGCAGCGGTGTTGCCCGAGTTGTGAATTCGTGACCTGAACACAATAGGCAAGCAGCGAATGCCGGACGGCGTTTACTGTAGTTCTTTCCGAACACGCATTTCGGCGCGTGGTAAATGCCTGTATGTGTAATGTTTGTGCGAAGCAGGAGGCACATCGCCAGAACTCACTGTTGAGTTCATCTCCGCACTTCGAATTAGCTCAGTCGCATTCGCAGGTAGCGCATCTCCTAATTATAACCAGACGGTCAACTTACCGCCTTGGAGGATGGCGCTACGTGGCAGCGCCGACCTCGAGATGCCCAGATTTCGCACCCTTGCTCCTATTGACAATCTATAGGAACCGGGTTCAGAGTCATATAGTCATTCGATAGGACTGGGCAGTGAGCGCGAAACAAACAAATCTACTGCAAGGCACGCTGGATCTGCTGATTCTAAAGGCACTTGGGACCGGGGAACTCCACGGTCTCGGGATTTCGCGGCGCATCGAGCAAATCACCCACGGGACGTTCGTCGTAAAACCCGGATCTCTCTTCCCCGCCCTGCACCGCATGGAGGAGGCAGGATGGCTGTGCTCGTTCTGGGGCGAATCCGAGAATAATCGCCGGGCAAAATTCTACCGGCTCACCAAGGCAGGAAAGGGTCAGCTCGAAGTCGAAACGGAAGCGTGGACAAGGGTGGCCGTGGCAATGACGAATGCGCTGAAAGCAACCTAGGAGGCGACAAGTGAATGTCTGGTCGCGAATGAAAAGCATGCTGCGGAACCTCTTCCGAAAAGATCGAGTCGAAGGCCAACTCGATGATGAAGTCTGTGCGTACGTGGAGTTGCTGACGGACGAAGGAATCGCTGCGGGAATGCCTGCCTCCGAGGCTCGGCGAAGCGCACTCGTAGAGATTGGCGGCATGGAGCAGGTCAAGCAATCCGTGCGCGACCAGCGCAGCGGTGCCGGACTGGAACTGCTTTGGCAGGACGTGCGCTACGGGCTCCGCCAGTTGTGGCGCAATCCTGGTTTCACCGCTACGGTGATCACTACACTGGCGCTCTCTATAGGCGCGAACACGGCGATCTTTTCCTTTGTGAACGCGCTGATGCTGAAGAGCCTGCCTTATTCGCAACCCGAACGGATGGGCACAATTTTCACGCGCATCCAGGGACCTGTGCCATCCGATGAGCGCCACCACGTGGATGGTGAACAGTGGGAGTTGTTGCGCGACAACGTTCCATCACTCCTATCGGCCGTTGCAGCTACGACAACCTCAGGCGTGAATCTGCTGGCGGACTCCCAGGCACAGTATCTACACGCGGGACGCATCTCCGTTCAATACCTCGACGTACTCGCGATTCACCCCATGCTCGGCCGGAATTTTTCGGCGGATGAGGATCGGCCGCACGGTCCTAAGACAGTCATCCTGAGCTACAGCTTGTGGCGAAATGTTTTCGGCATGAACACGAATATTCTGGGACGGGCCATTCTGTTGAAAGGTGAACCGTTCACCGTCATCGGTGTACTGCCTGACGAAGCAACCACTCCGCTGAACGCAGATCTCTACACGGCGCTGCAGCCTGCTCGGGACGGCGAAGGAGGCGGAACGAACTACGAGGCCATCACGCGACTGCGGGATGGGGCGACCTGGCAGCAGGCAAACGCGGAGATTAACCGTGCCTGGTCCCACCGTGCGCATATGTATGAGCTGAAGAAAAATAGTGGCGCCCAAGTGAGCTACTATTCCGTGCCTCTTCAGCAGGGTCAAAGCGCCAGACTGCGCCCGCAGGTGATGGCGCTGATGCTGGCTGCTGGATTTATCCTGCTGATTGCCTGCGCCAACCTTGCCGGGCTCACGCTGGTGCGCATGCTGCGACGCACTCCTGAAGTGGCAACGCGGCTCGCTCTCGGCGCCTCACGCTGGCAGATCCAAATGCAGCTCTGGATTGAAAATCTTCTGCTTGCCGTTGTCGGCGGCTTCGCTGGCGTGGTCGTGGGATTCGCCGTCCTGCGCGGGCTGCTGTTGCTACTGCCGGAGCATTTTCTTCCTGTCGCCAACGTGCCACTCGATGGCCGCGTCCTGGCATTTACGCTGGCCCTTTCGCTTGCCACAAGCGTCCTCTTTGGGATGCTTCCGGCTTTGGCGTCGAGCAAGCTTGATCTGCGCTCCGCCATCGGCAATCGCACCGCGACGGGAGGCGACCGCCTGCGTCTGCGACAGGCATTGATTGTGAGCGAGGTTGCGCTGACGGTGGTTTTGCTGGCTGCTTCGGGGCTACTGATTCGAACGCTGATCCACCTTGAGACTTTGCCGGCGGGATTCAACCCCATTGGAGTTATGACGGCGCGAGCGTCCCTCGACGAAGCACGGTATCACGATGCCTCCGCATTTCGAAAACTGCTGGTTGAAAGCACTGCGGTTATGCGGCGCATCCCCGGCGTGCAGCAGGCTGCGGTCGGCCTGAGCCTGCCGTACGAGCGCGCATTGAATTCCGGTGTGATGCTCAGCGATGGGAAGGAAGCAGGACGCCAGGTGATGACGAGCGAGTCTTACATAACTCCTGGCTACTTCGAAGCGCTGCAGGTCCCGATTCTCGCCGGGCGATCTTTCACTGATGCGGACGGCCCGGATTCGCAGCCTGTTGCCGTGGTGAACCGCACCTTCGCGCGCAAGTTCTTCAACGGAGCGAATCCCGTGGGGCGTTACGTGAATAAGAACACGATGATCGTCGGAGTGGTGGAAGATGTGGCCATCGTGCCCGGACTGGATGCGACAGCACCACTGAGCGGCGAGGAGGCGATGTATATTCCCGCGGCGCAAATGGATGCCCGATCTCTGCCGCTTGTCCACATCTGGTTCCAGCCAAGCTGGATTGTGCGCACGAACGGCCCTGTTGCCGGATTGACAGCCGAGATGCAGCGCGCGATGGCGAGTGTAGATCCGGGCCTGCCGTTCTCGGGCTTCTACAGCATGCGCGATTTGCTGGCAAAGACGCTGGCCACACAGCGCGTTGAAGTGGCTCTGCTAAGTGCCATGGCCTCTCTTGCCTTGCTGCTGAGTGCTATCGGGATTTTTTCCCTGATAGCGAACATCGTGGCACATAGGACCCGCGAGATCGGTATTCGCATTGCGCTGGGCTCAACCATTCGCCGCGCCATGATCAATGTGGGAGCGCCGGGAGTGCGCGCCTCGGCACTGGGTCTGGTCATCGGACTGATCCTGTGTGCAGCGGCATTGCGAGCCATGCAGAGCGTGCTTTATGGCGTTGGCGTATACGACTTGCCTACGATCCTGGCCGTCTTGCTGACACTCTCCGTAGTGACACTGGCTGCAACGATCCTGCCGACTCTCCGCATCGCGGGGATCGATCCTGCGAAGACATTGCGGGATGAATAGGGGAAGCTCCAATTTGCGAGTATGCTGGTAAGTCGCGAGAAGTGGATAGTTCGGAGCTGCGGATTAAGAATCGTGAGGTCCGTCAGCGTCTGACATCCCGCTGAAATCCCGTGACCCATGGAGTTAACAACGATGCTCAGGGCTTTCTTCGCAGCCATCACTATATCTCTCTCGACACTTGCTATCGCGCAACCTGCATCCGCACCTCGGCCGGCCATCACGGGCATCTCCCACGTCACGCTGTATGCAGACGACATAGCGAAATCTCAGCGATTCTATGTGGACCTGCTCGGGTGGGATCAGGTTCCTGCTGCCGCAGCAAAGCCAGGGGTCCGCTTCTATGCCAATCATGCGCAGTATGTCGAACTGGTATCTCCGCCGCGCGCCGGGCTGGCGGATCGGCTGGAGTCAGTGGCATTCTCCACCACGGACGCTGAGGCCTTGCGCAAGTACCTCGCCGCGAAAAGTGTCGCTGTGCCGAAGGCGGTTACTGTAGATGCGGATGGAAGCCGCAGCTTCTCGGTCCACGATCCTGAGGGAAACAAGGTTATATTCACACAGGATGGCAGGCCGGTGCCGCCGAGGCCTGCTGCGGCACTGCAGGGCGTCAGCTCACACATCATGCATGCGGGCTACGTCGTCCGCGATCGCGCGGCTCTCGACACTTTCTACAAAGACATTTTGGGATTTCACTTGTATTGGCAGGGTGGAAATCCGGACACCCAAATCGATTGGGTGATGATGCAGGTGCCGAACGGGACTGACTGGTTCGAGTACATGCTGAACTTGCCTGCGACGCCTTCGCTTGCGCAGCTTGGCAGTGCCAACCACCTCGCACCGGGCGTTACCAGCGTCGCAGAGCTTCAGTCGGCGCTTGAGAAACGTGGCTGGAAACCCGAGCCGAACAGCAATCCGCAGATACTTGGCGTCGACGGCAAGATGCAGCTTGACTTGCATGATCCGGATGGAACGCGAATTGAATTCATGGAGTTCAAGCCGGTCAAGGAGCCATGCTGCTCCCCCTACACCGGGCCGCAGCCAAGCGCATCCACAGGCTGGTAGTTCCTGCTCAGCTTTTGTATCGAAGGCTCTAGTTAGCAATTGAGTCGATGTTTTCGGCTTTCAGTGGAGATATGCCTTCCACCATGCTCGGTAAAGCGTGTACACTTCCGGCCAGCCAACCCCATCAGGTTGGAGGAAATTCCTTCCGCAGCAGCGCAGTCGCGAATCGACGGGCCATCCCTGCAAACACTGAGGCCTTCAGTTAGCTGTCGCCGTCTATTCGCTCAAGCCCGCAGCACACTGATGTGAGCAGATCTGTCAGTGACAGTTCGACTGAAACGCCTCATTCGTTCTGCACACCATCTCTCAACGAGAGATGGCGGTTCTCATGGAATGGAGGCAATATGACTCGGGCAAACCATTTGAGTGATTCTCCGCAGATGAAGTCGAGTCTGTCATTTACTGTTTCCTCTCGCCGCCAAATAGCCTGCAGGAGCCTGGGGGTACTCAGCATCCTGGCGGTTTTAACCCTCAGTTTTTGCGAGCCCGCTCATAGCTCTGTGTCGAATCGGTTTGTGCGATTCAGCAACTACGCGACAGGGGGCTCCGTTGTCTATTCTGTGGCTGGGGATTTCAACGGAGATGGCAAGCTGGATGTCGTGACGAGCAATTCAAATGGTTTGATAACGTTTTTGGCCGGCGACGGCCATGGTGGCTTTGCAGCCCCGGTCACGATTGTCCACCCCACTTCCACTGCTTCGCAAATCGTTGCGGGCGACTTCAATCATGATGGAAAACTTGACCTCGTGTATCTTCCGCTCCCCGGCATAAAAGTCTACTTACTCCGTGGCAACGGCAACGGCACATTCCAGGCGCCAGTTGGCTTCGCCGACGGGACGTCTCCAACCGTCTCATCAACGTCCGACCAACTGCAGTCTGCCGATATAACGAGCGATGGCTCCCTCGACATAGTAGTTGGAACCCCCAACGGCATCAATGTCCTGGTCAATAACGGCTCTGGCAGTTTTGCGGCCGCGTTGCATACCAACACTGCTGTCTCTTCGACAACTTCCTTCTTTACGACAGGTGACTTCAACCACGATGGCAGTCTCGACATAGCTGTGGGTGACTGCTGGCGATCTGCAGACTCTGATCGGACATCATAATGGCACCTTCACGGCCCTAACGCGGGTAACCGGCGACCCCAATGCTCAGCTCTCGCTCATTCAGTGCGCCGCAGCAGATGTCGATGGAGACGGCAAGGTCGATCTGGTCTTTGCTCAAGCGGGAGACAACTATCCGGATGGCGTAGGTGACGGCGGCTTCATAATTGCAAAAGGCCACGGCGACGGCACCTTTGACGCGCTCACATTCCCACTGGGAGGCGCCGCATTCTTTTTCGGCGGCCTGTCACTCGCCGATGTGAATGGCGATGGAAAGGTGGATATCCTCTCTCTTAATTCGAGCGCCGGGGCAATAACGGTTTCGCTCAATAACGGTAGTGGCGGCTTTGCATCCGCCGTTCAATACGCCGTGAATCGCGGCCCCACCACGATAACTCTGGGTGACTTCAACGGAGACGGCAAACCCGATATCGCTTCAGGGGAACCGCATGGCCTTTCCGTGCTCCTCAACCTGGGTGGAGGCGTGTACCGCGCTCCGGTCATAGTAGACGCGGGCGAAACTGCAGCGGCAGCAGTTGCGATTGATCTCAATCGCGACGGCATCGTCGACATAGCGGAGATATCCAATAGCCAGGCATTCAGAGACCCGTATGGTGAGGTATACGCATTTCTCGGCAACCCAAAGGCTAGTTTCACCTCGGCCAGCGCTGAAGCAGGGCTGCAGGATATCTTCCTGATGGCAGTCACTGACTTCAACCGGGATGGTTTCACCGATGTGTGCTACGTGGATTTCAACCAGGAACTACAGATTGAAACCTATTCCTCCACTCAAAGATTCGTTGGTGGCTGGCCTGTCGTCGATCTGCCAAGCCAGCCAAATGCGATTGTAGCGGGAGACTTCAACGGCGACGGCGAGGGTGATATCGCCTTTACCGACGGCTCGAGCCTGCAGGTGATGCTCGGCGTGGGCGACGGAACCTTCTCCGCAGCTCAGCAATATACTGTCGGCAACAATCCCGTATCGCTTGCGATTCGCGATGTGAATGGCGATGGCAAATCAGACCTGCTGGTAGTGAACCAGGGAAGCAATGATGTCAGCGTACTGCTGGGCAACGGCAACGGTACATTCCAGGCCGAGCATCATTTTCTTGCTGGAACTTCTCCCAACGTAATGATCGTGGGCGATTTCAATCGCGACAACAAGATCGATCTCGCGGTTGCAAACGGAACGAACGTTGCCATTCTGCTGGGCAACGGCGATGGAACGTTTGAGGCATTCCACAATTTCGCTGCGGGCGGAGCGTCCACCTCAATCTCACAGGCTTCTTTCGAAGTGCTTGGCACTGAAGACATCGTGGTAGGAGCCGGGCAGAGCTTCTTCATACTGCCTGGAAACGGTGACGGCACATTCCAGGCGCCGATTCTTTTTTCGGGCGGCTCCGACGCCGGCGTGCAGGCTATTACTGGCGACTTCAACGGAGACGGTGCGCCAGACCTGGCGCTCTACGGGCCGGGGGTCTATGGGCACAACGGTGTTCTTTAATCAGGGCGGCGTACAAGTAGCACTTACGAGTTCGTCCAATAGCCTGCCCCACGGCAGTGCGGTGACCCTTCAAGACAAGCGTGAGTCCCAGCTTCAAAGGCAACTCTACGCCAACAGGAAGTGTGGGAATAAAGGATGGCAGCACAACTATTGCCGTTGTTACGCTGACCTCGGGACAAGGCACATTTACCACGAGTGCTCTCAGTGCAGGCATACACTCAATCACAGCGACTTATTATGGAAGCACGAGCTTCAGTTCTGGAAAATCGAAAGCACTTTCGCAGAAGGTTACACCGTGATTTTGCTGAGGCTTCGGACAACGTTCTTGCTGCTATCGGGATTCTCTAGGGAATTCCGATAGTACGAGAGCCCAGAGATTTTGGCGCGGAGGCAGGAACGCCAGAGACCACTTCGAATGGTAAGTTGGTCTCCGCGCCCGCTCCATGTTTCAACAGGTAGTGATGGCCCGCCAGCACCGAGAAACTGATCTCAGCCCCGGACACTTCTTGCGGAATCACGGCCAGAGTTTTTGCTTCGATCACCGCGACGGTCTGGCCCGGCCACGGATTGCGAACGCGCATTCTTCCAGCTGCACCCGCCTCTATGCCCGCGGTAACAAGCTCGCCGTTCCGGATTTGCACGTCGACTTTGCCGCCATGCTGGATATACACCGTCGCATCGGCGGACCAATCTTTCGGCCATGCTGGAGCTATGCGCACGAGTCCGTCATAGTCCTGGACCAACGCGCTCTGCAGTGCATCCGTCAGCACGCCAGCCTGTTCAACATAAAATTCGGGTCCCATAAAACTCGCGAGGCCGGAAGGATAGGTCTGATATTTCATCGTCAAGGCGAGAGCGCTCGACTTGAATTCGTCTGCAAGACCAAGGCGCGCCGCGTGTATCGGGTCCATGCTCCAGTCGTTTTCATTCTTGTTTGGACGGTTCATAAATGTGCGCACGCCGATTGCGTGCAGAGGACCGTCGTCTCCGATGATGTTGTACGGCCAGACGGGCTCAAGGCCGATGTTCTCAGTGTTGTGCGTCTCGGCGAGCGGATCATAGCTCTCTGTGATCACCGTGTCTGAAGGGCCTGCTCCCTCAGCCACCAGAACCTTCGGCGCAGATGCCGCCACGATGGGAAACTGCGGCAATAAGGCGAGTTCCCGCTTCAGTTGCGCGACTAACTTCTCATCGGTGTTGAGTAGGGTCGCGGCCCGTATTACCACTGGGAAGACTGCGCGCATGGCGGAGATATCCGTGGTCGGATCGTGCACATCCCACTTTGTCTCATGCGCATTTGAGGGGTGAGTGTGCAGTATTCCTTTTTCATCGTGAGTTGCATAGGCAAGCAGGAACACCGCCGATTCCCGCATGACGGGATAGTTCTCTACCAGGAATTGCTTGTCGTCGGTAAATAGATATTGCTGCCAGATCCAAAGAGAAACCTCTGCACCGGTCGAGAGCGTCCGCGCGTTGTAGTAGGGCGTTGAGTCGGCGGCACAATTCATCCCCGGGGCCGGTGTCCACGTCTCATTCTCGTAGCCTTGTCCATTGAAGCGCATCGTTTCCGGGACGCAGACGCCAGGACGGCCCGCCATGTGCCGCTTGGTCCAGGCTTCCACGTTGCTTAGGTTCTCTCGATACAGCGCGAAGTACGACTCATTCAGATCGAACGCCCCCGCGCCAATATTGGCACTCGTCTGCATGCGCAGGTTCCAATGCCAATATGCGGAGGGGCCCCACTTGTGCTCATCGCGGGTCGAGGCAAACAGATCTCCGATACCAGCCTGCGAGCCAGGCAGCCTGTCTCGACTTTCGGCGGCCGCTGTGAAGAGATCGATGATCCGCAGATTTTCGAAGTACTCGGCATCGTGGTTCGGGGACCAGAGTTTCATCAGGCCGATGCGTCCCCAGAAATTGTGCCACCATACGCGATGCTCTTCCGCTGAAAGTTTTGCGGCGGCGGCAAGCAATGTTGAAGCAGTTGCAGAAGCATCGCCGCCACGCCAGCCCGGCGCGCCTACCAGGATGCGAAATGAGCCGTCGGGGTGCGGACGAAACGTGATTCTGACGGAAAGCGGGCTGCTCACTTCAGCGTGAACGGCCAGCGCATCTGCAGTAATCGCGGCCAACGAGCCAAAGGTCTCGCCACTCGCCCCGGCTTCCTTGTTATCCAGCCAGGTCTCGCTGAGTATGCCGATGCTGTTCTTTGCAATTGCCTGCGGCTGTCTCGGCGGCCACAGTTTGAGTTCCGCGGTTTGTTCGACGTTAGGTTCCGCTCCTGTAACGGAGATCACCATCACGTCGAGGGCTTCGGCTACATAGGTTGTTGCCGACATGCCGCCGCCGCTCTCGCGAAACTCACCGTTGTAGATATTCAGCCGCGCAGAATAATCAGCCGCCTGCGTGATTTTGCTGAGACCCGGCACAACCACTTGTCCCGGCGATAGTCGCAGAGGAAAAGTATCTCCGCGATTCAACTGCGCAGTGTAGCCACCCTCTGCCCATACAGCCAGCCCGAGGCGCCCATTGCCCAAGGGCATTGCGTGCGTCGCATCCGGATTTGGTTTCTGCAGAATGACGTCGGAGCGCCCGACGATTCCCTCTCTCCCAATATGAAAGTTTCCGTCCTTCCATGCTGTCGTCGCCTTTCCCGACTGCGCAGATACAAGCGTCGCACCGAGGATGCAGAACACTCCAACGATATTCATCAGGTATTTCGGAACACGAGACGCGCTGATTTCTATATGCTCCGGCGTACTTGAAGTGGAGACTTCAGCGTCGATTACGGAATATGGCTCCATGGGTCACTTCACTTTCATGATGGCGAGCAACTTCAGATGGATCGGCCGCCCTTGGCCTTACATCTCTTACTGAATGTTCGGACATGTCTTCTTGTAAGGTCTGGAACCAATATAAGTGTTCCACTCCTTTAACGTGAGATTTCGGTTCGCGATTCGACAGGCTTGGTTGGCCCAGCCATCGAAATCCACGTCCCACAAAATGATGGAATCATCGTCACCCACAGACGCCAGGGTGGCCTTTTGTGGCGCAAATACGATGTGATTGACGGCCTTCTGTTGCGCGTCGAGGACTCCGATCAGCTCGTGGGTCTGCACGTCCCAAAGGCGAATGGTATCGTCCGCACTGCCCGATGCCAGAACTTTGCCGTCGCCACTGAACGAGACACTAGTGACCGCCTGAGTGTGGCCGTAGAGCAGCGGAGGTAGCGGCTTTCCACTCCGTACATTCCACAGGGTTACAGAATGATCTCGCGTGCTACTCGCCAGAAGCGTGCCGTCGGAACTGAAGCCGACGCCGACAGGCATCAGCTCAAATATGTCGTCCTGCATCGGGCTTCCAAACGTCTTGAAAGGATCACTCTGGATACCGGCCTTCCAAAGATCGACAACGAGATTGTTGCCCGCCGAAGCGAGAAGATCTCCACTCGGACTGAAGGCAAGCGTCCAAATGCGATCCTTCTGCGATCGGTTCGGCGGACCCAATTGCTTTCGAGTGGCAAGCTCCCACGAGACCAGCACCGCGTCTCCCCCAGCGACCGCTGTCTTTCCATCGGGGCTGCAAGCCAGACTCCAGACTGGAGACCGAAACGCCTTGATTGTTGGGCCGAGAGCAGCGCGTGAAGCCACGTCCCAGAAGATGACTGTGCCATCCATGCTTCCAGAGACCAACTGTTTACCATCGGGCGCAAAAGCAAGGCTGCTTACCTGCCGCTCATGGCCAGATAGCGGACTGCCGCTTTCTTCACCGCTGGCAACGTCCCACACCGCAACGTCACCAAACTCTCCGCTGGAAGCGAGTAAGCGGCCATCCGAACTAAGCGCGACATTTGCCGAACTGCTGCCCGGCGCCTTGATGCGACGGCCGAGCGGCGGATCGTCATTCACGTTGAGGATGATCACGCGATCCTTGTCCAAGGCCAACGACTTCAGATGCCCGTCCGGACTTATGAATATCGAGGAGATGGATGCGCCGAATCCTTTGACCGGAGTGTCTATTGCCTTCATGTCCTCCAGATCCCAGCGGATGATTGTTCCGTCCAGGCTGCCGGAGAGCAGGGTCTCGCCGTCAGGGTCAAAGAACAACGTATTTACGGTCGAGGTGTGTCCCGCCAACTGGCCAATCTGCTTCTGGCTTTGCAGATCCCAAAGAACAATCGTCTGGTCTTCGCCTCCAGCGGCCACTATGGTTCCGTCCGGGCTGAAGGCAAGCGACGCAATATTCTTTCCAGGGCCTGTGAGCGCGCGCCGTACCTCGTGATGAGATCGAAGATCATATAGAACGACAGAATCATATCGGGCGATGGCAAGCAGAGAGTCGTCCGGGCTGAACGCGAAGTAGGATCCCGGTATCGGCTCCCCAATCTGTTGGTGATTGGCAATATCCCAAACGAAAACGCTCGCGGGGTGACCGCCGTAAGCATCCGTGCTTGCAGCAAGAAGCTTGCCTCCCAACGAAAAACCAACGTGGACGAAATTCTCCTTCGCAACGAAGGGCTCACCGACAGGCCGATGAGAGCGCGTGTCGTAGAGGGTGACCGCGCCGTTTGATGTCGCGGCGAACCGAGAACCGTCCGGACTAAAGGCAACACTCACAAGTCCCTTTGCAGTCGCAATGGGCGAACCGTTTGGCTGATGAGTAGCGACAGTCCATAACAGGATGCGGTCGTCCCAACCCGCGGACAAGACAGTCTTGCCATCGGGACTGAAGATGGCCTTTGTCACAGCATCGGTATGTCCCCAGAGAAACACTTCAGCATGAGGCACGCGCTGGATTAGCGCCAGCAGGGAGCGCCTCGACTCCACCGTGTCCGCAATTCGGCGGGACTCAATGCTCAGCAACATGGCCAGCGATCGATCATCGACGTGCGATGTGGCCTCTGAGGCCAAGGCCCGGGAGGCAGCTAACTTCTGGCGTTGGTGCGCCATGCTCATGCCCACTCCGGCGATTACTGCTAACAGCACGATAAAGATAGACACAGCCCAGGCCGTCCGTTCAGCTTTGCGGTGCAGGCGAATATCTTCGCCATCCAAATCATCTTTAGGCCGTCCCATCACAGGTGCCGCAACGTCAAGCAGAGCGCCTCGATACGCCGGATCGGAGTCAGCATACTTATCGGCGGCCTTTGCACCACGGAAGTCGGCATACAGAGGCTCAGCTGGAAATGCGCCCTTCAATATCAGCGGGATCGCAGTTGTCTTCTCCCAATTGAAGTCTCCAGCCTGGCTATCCCAAAGAATTTCGCCGTCCGTCAGACATATCACCAGCTTCTCCACGGATCGGTTTTGCAGCCACCACTGAACCTCCTGCTGCACCCAGCGCGAATTCGCCGACGTGGGAGATGCCAGGAACAGGAAATGCTCAGACTGACCCAGAGCTTGCTCGATTGTGGGCCAGAGAGCGGGGTTTGCCGCGAGGCTGGTCTTGTCCAGAAAGATCCGCATCGTTCTCAGTCTGTACCAGGGCTTGGCGAAGCGGCTGAGCGACGACTGAAGCGACGAAGCCAGTCGCGCATCGGACTGGTGACTGTACGA
The DNA here is from genome assembly GCA_963849505.1 of uncultured Acidobacteriaceae bacterium. Classification (GTDB taxonomy): domain Bacteria; phylum Acidobacteriota; class Terriglobia; order Terriglobales; family Acidobacteriaceae; genus JANXZS01. The sequence continues at coordinate 346,954 of CAWKHY010000010.1, forward strand.
TATGAAGGCCTGGTATCGCTGGCTGGCCAAATCCGGGCTCCTATCGCCCCATCTGGACCGTTGAAATCCAGGGGCTTCTTCATTCGATCCATTCAAATATACGAGATAGATCTTACTGTTCAATCAGCGCCCACAGGCGCCCCGGCAGGTCTCTTCAGCAGCCGAGCTGCCGCCGAACCGCTTTTCTGCATCCTAAGTGTAGGTTCCGGGTTTATGCTGCCGTATACAGCCGGAGACGAAATTGATTCAGGAAGGCCCTGCCTCGCATGCTGATCCGCCTAGGCTACGAACTTGGTTTTGATATTCCTGCTCCCGTAAATATTGTCGCGATGCTACACGTTCATCCGTCGCGTGTACCGGATTTGCGTGAGCCTGACGAAATGAAGGTTAGCCCGGACGCCCAGGTTTCCTCCTACACTGATAGCTTCGGCAACCGGTGCTCGCGCTTTTTGGCTCAGCCGGGACACACACGCCTGACGGGCTCAACCTTGATTGAGGATTCGGGAGATCCGGACCCAATTCCGCTGCACGCCCGCGCGCATCCCATTGAGGAGCTGCCCAGCGAGACATTGATTTTTTTGTTGAACAGCCGTTATTGCGAAGTGGATCGTCTGTCGGCAGTTGCCGTGGATCTCTTCGGCAGCATCCCGCCAGGATGGGCGCAGGTAGCCGCCGTATGCGACTGGGTATTTTCAAAGGTGACTTTCGGCTACCAGCATGCGCGCGCCACCAAGAGCGCACTCGATGTATTCACTGAGCGGACTGGCGTGTGCAGAGACTTTCAGCATCTGGCCGTTACCTTCTGCAGAGCTCTCAACGTCCCGGCGCGCTATGTGACCGGCTACCTGGGGGACATTGGAATTCCGCCGACCGGCACTCCGATGGACTTCAGTGCATGGTTTCAGGTTTATCTCGATGGCCAATGGTGGAACGTTGACGCGCGACACAATCATCCCCGCCAGGCGCGCGTGCTCATGGCCGTGGGACGCGATGCGTCTGATGTTGCCATCACTACCGCTTTCGGGATTGCGAATCTGACTTACTTTGCCGTAATCAGCGACGAAGTTATTTCTATGCACACCTAGCCGTTGGCCTCCGCCAGTGTGTTTGCGGTCAACCCCGCTGTTCAAATGCAGCCATTATGCGCCGCTCAGCTTCCAAGCAAGTGTGGCCGTGTGTTGCATTTGCTATGTAGTCTGTTAGTTAAACCCTAAGAAATTTGCTCGCGCACAGCGATACCATTCCCTTCCGCATTAGTCCATTGGGAGAGTAACCTCCCGTGATTCCCTGCGGCAGAAACGCGCAACTGTGTGTTGTTATTCGGAATGACAGTCAACATAATCAGGTGGAGAAGGTTCGACATGAAGAATCGAATCCTGGTAGTCGGACACGATGAGCTGCGACCCGCGGTACGTCTGATCCTTCTGAATCATCATTGGGAAGCGTCGCATCTTGGACCCCAGAAGGCTCTTGAACAGTTACAACTAGAAGCTCCCGACCTGCTCGTTCTCAGTGACACCTTGTCAATGGATGAGGCGCAGAAGCTGATTGCGGTCTGCCGGTTTCAGTTTCCGCAGGTATTACTTCTTGCTCTCGAGCCGAGTACCGGCTCAGCACAAAATCTACGCGTCGACGCATGCGTAGGAAGTACGCCTGCATCGTCTGTTCACCTGCTCAGTACAATTGAATTCTTGTTGACCGAGAGCGCTTCGGCCGGTCGACTTATCAGTTAGCAGCCAAATCGGCCACAAGCGCCAATCCTTGTAGCTTCTAGGTTGTCAACTTCTCTCCCCTGCAGCCCGCATGACCACACTTACAGGCTATCTCAGTCATACTCTTAGCATCTTCACAGATCTGACTGCAGTACTTCGAACCATCGCGAGCCATGCAGCTACATGCGGGATGGTCGCACTTCTTTGTTTCTGCCATAACTTCTCCTGACGTTGTCTTATTTGCGGCACGCGCAGATCAGTAAGATGCGGTATTGCCAACTGCTGATTCCTGCGTCGGTGCGCAATACTCCCCTCCAAAGGGGCAGATGCTCCTTGCACGGAGACTAGCTATCCCTGTTTCTTGAAGTACTGCACTTCTCGCTCGTGCTTCATTGCCTTCTCCCTGGTTGCAAAAGTTCCGAGGTTCTTCCGTTTGCCGGTTGAAGGATCCTGCTTGCGTGAGTACAACCTGTATTCGCCAGACTTCAGTTTTCGAATCATGCCAAAATGGATGCGGCGAGGGCTGAAAATGGTCGCCTCGGGTTCTCGTCGCGATCTTCGCTTAACTTGCAGCGGGACTCAATTTCTCCGAGACTAAGTCCAAGTACTCAATCTTTTGATGGATGGCCCCGACATTTGGAAGAGTTACACTCCTTTCGACATGGCTATCCCGACCGAACCGATTGGCAGCATTCCCCGTCCCGCCTCGCTACTGCAAGCGCTCGCAGCTTTCCAGGCGGGGAGCATAACTCGCCCGGATCTCGACGCAGCTTACTCCGAGGCGCTCCGCGACACCCTTGAGCGCTTTCGGCAGACGGGATCGCCGGTCATGTCAGATGGAGAGCAAACCAAGCCCAGCTTCGCTACTTATCCACTGTCGGGAATCAGCAACCTCGCGCCCGATGGTGTCGTCATACCTTTTGCAGACGGACACGTTCGGCAGTTGCCTCGACTTACCGCTGGGCCTTTTCGCTATGGCGTGCATGCCGGCAGTTATCTGAGCGCGGCAAAGAAACTAACCAAGCTGCCCATGAAACAGGCGGTGATCTCGGCTTCCGCGCTCAGCCTTCTCTATCCTGCGGCGGAGATAGCCGGGTATCCGCGCGAAGCGTTTATCGTGGATTTGATTGATGAGGCCGAGACTGATATCCGTGGCGCGCTCGATGCCGGGGCTGTGAACGTGCAGATCGATTTTACTGAGGCGAGGTTGTCACTCAAGCTCGATCCTTCGGGCGATTTGTTGCGTAGATTTATCGCACTGAACAATGCTGTTCTCGACCGCTTCACACCCAGGGAGCGGCTGCGCATCGGGGTTCATGTTTGTCCGGGAGGGGATCGCGATTCTACGCACAGCGCTGATGTGGACTACGCAGCGTTGCTTCCCCAACTCTTCCAAATGAATGTTGGCCGCTTCTATCTGCAGATGGCGAGCGAGGTCGACCGCAAGCGAACCCTGGGCATCGTAAAACAGGCGATGGGGCCGAAACATATAGTGTTTATCGGCGTCATCGACCCGATCAATCCTGCGGTGGAGACTGCGCAGCAGGTTCGCGATCGTGTGCTGGAGGCTGCGAGGATTCTGCCGGTGGCGCAACTTGGAACCACCGACGACTGCGGCTTCTCCCCCTTCGCCGACGACACCTCCACTGCTCGCGATATCGCTTTCAGCAAGATTCGCGCGAGGGTCGAAGGCACGCAACTAGCCGCGGGCGAATTAGGCATTTGATTGCGCTAATTCGCAGGCGGCTGGTTGACGTTAGTGCACCTCGTAGGTCGTTGCCCGCTCGATCTTCGCCTCCCTGGGATCGAAGCGCCAGTAATTTCCCTGGTCGTTTTCGTCCCCGTTCAAGCGTCGTCCGGCAACCCACTGGCCGTCCTGAAAAGTGCCTTCGTCCACGGATGCAATTCCGACGCGCGGCGCCGCGGGATCGCGCGGCGTGAAGGAAACTCGAAATCCCTTGCCCACTCCAAGAAAAGTATTCGGAGATTCTTCGATGATCAGCCCGTAGCCGTCCTCCGCGTGATTGCCGAATATTTCATCGAGAGTCACATGCACGGTCATGCCATGCATTACGAAATCGAGTGAAGGTCGTGCCCTGTTAAGCACGAAGCCGTGGATGCTTCCCGCGGCTTGCGCCGCAAGGATTTTCGGAAGCACCGAGCCGAGCAATTTATAGCTGTTCGTGAGATCGGCTCTTCCCTTCGCCGCTGCTTCAGCATTGGGGAGGCCGTCCGCCGCGCCGTGCATGCCCGCATCGATCGCAAACGGCGAGAAGCCCAGAGCCGCATGCTCACCGACAGCGAAGAAAACATTGGCCGCGCCAGCCGAGCCACCGTTGGTTTCCGGCATGAACAGTGGATTGTCGGGGCGGTGAAAGCGCTCGCTCCAACCATAAAAGTCGGGCGAATATAAGTCAGGGCAATATAGATCTATCGACGTTCCCGCAGCCTTCCACACGTCGATGACGCGGGGCTGGGGTCCTCCGCTGGGATAGGTCCCCGGCGTCTGATAGTCTCCGCCGAGCCAGGCGTTGACGTATGTCGGCAGCGCGTAGGCCGCCTTCCCTTTGGCGCTTACACCTTGCACATAGCGTGCATAGTTCCACGCCATGAAGATCTCGTCGGCGCGAGCACTGTCGCCGAAAATCTCCGTCCAAGTGCCCGATGTTTTGGCGCCGTTCTGCTCCCACAGCGCGCGTAATTCAGGATTGAGCGCGTTACGATGCGCAGTGAGTGAGCGCGTTAGTTCCGCAGGCACCGGTTGAGCAAAGGCGCGCTCGGCTGCCGCGGAGTGATCACGCGAAGATCCAAGAATGCCCACCTCGTTCTCGATCTGCATCATGAGGACGGTATGATCCTGCGCGTCTACTTCCTTTATGTGAGCCATCACCGCGGCGAGGGCGCGTCCGTCCGCCTCGGCAGTGGCCGGCGCCAGCGTGCTGAGAACCTCTATCGGATTGCCATTCTGAATTACACGGGGAAAGCGTTTTGTATCCTGCTTGACCCAAACTGGCGGATAACTCGACATGCCATTCTTCCACGCCGCGAGCCAGAGGAAGACGATGCGGAGATGTTGACTACGCGCTTGCGCCAGCAATCCATCCACAAGAGCAAAGTCGTAGTGTCCTTCGGTAGGTTCGATGAGCTCCCACGACAACGGAGTTACAACTGTGTTCAAGCCCATCGCGGCCAATGCGGGCCACGAAGGTTTCATGTACTCAAGGCTCGATGAGCTGGAGTTATGCAGCTCGCCCGCGAGCATAAGGAAGGGCTTGCCATCGACTATCAGCTGGGTAGTCTGACCGCGTTGTTCCAGGTGCGGTATCTCGGATGAAGGCGAACCTCCGGACTGTGCGCGGAGGCCATACGGAAGAAGGCAGGAAAAGAGCAGGGTCAGGATGAGTTTTCTCATTTAGTCAGAAACTTTACCACCAAAGGCGATCTCGTGGGCTACTGGGCTTTCACTTCTTTGATTTCTTCGCGGGCGGGCACAAAGGTGAAGCGCTCCTTGAGGCGAAGGAAAGGGCGCTCGAAGTAACGGAAGGAGAGATGCGCGACGGCGATGCTGAAAAGGAAGACGGCCACCGTGGCAAGGGTGTCAGTCGCAACCGTGGCAGGGCGTACCACCGGAAGAAGCCGATGCAGGTAAGGCAGCACCTTTTGAAACACGAGGAAGAATACGAGCGAGTGGACTACGTAGAGTCCGTACGAGATGCGCCCCAGGTACGCAAGCCACGACGGGATGAAACGAGCGGGTATGCCGAGCGTGCAGATGAAAAACAGCATGGCACCCGCCAGGACGAGCAGCCAGCCAAGGATGGCGCCCATTGGCGTAGGATGCGGCTCCCAGCTTTTGACATTGAAGCGTAGAAGCGCCGCAAACCAGCAGCAGAACGCCAGCGCGAAGCCGGCAAGACGGATGGGCATCGCCAGAGTTACAAGTCTTCCTCGCAAAAACAGGGCAATTAGCGTGCCCGCACTGAAGAACTGAAACTGCAGAAAGCTGTTTGTCCACTCGCCGTTATCTCCCGCCACCGGATGCAACGCATACCAGAGCACCGTGAGATACGCGACCGCCAGCAGGCAATAGCTGGCTATGAGGACCGCGCGGCGCCCGGCGAACGCGGCGAGAAGAGGTATGGCGATATAGAACTGCTCTTCGACTGAAATACTCCATAACGGATCCACGGGGCCAGCGATCCAGCCGTGATGGAGTATGTACCAATTACCCGCGAAAAAAGTAAAAGCGAGCCACGCGAAAGGATCCCCGCTGCCGACGCCCGGGACGAAATGATTGAGAAAGGCAAGCCCGAAAAAGGCTGCGAAATAAAGCGGCCAAATGCGAAGAATGCGCCGGATATAGAAGGCCTTGACGTGAATCCTGCCAACTCTTTGACTCTCCCGCAGCAGGAGTTCGGTGATGAGGAACGCGCTCAGCAGGAAGAAGACCGGGACACCGAATGGCCCGATATTTCCGATGCGATACAACCAGATGTTCCGTACAGGATCCGTGACTACATAGTCCATTCGATGGAAGAAGAAGACGCAGAGGAAGGCGAAGAATCGAAGAGCGTCCAACTCCGGGCGGTAGTACCTCTGGGCGGCACGGCCAGCGTCCGGATCTGCAGTAACAAGGTTTCCGGCTCGTTCTGTCACGAATCCCCTGGCCCTTCTCTCACCCTATAGCTATTATGGCGCGTCCCGAAGATCAACAGAATCCCCGACGTCAGCGGCAAAGCCTCGTCACCATGTTTTCTCGACGCCCGTTTGACAACCCGTGGTTGCCGGTACTAGAGTTTGTCGTGCAAATTGAAACGTTTCAATTTTGCTGCCTTGAGGGCCGAAACTCTCGGAGGAATGTGCTCGCGTCTCGTGCAGTGCCGTGCACCACGAACGCGTCTCCAGCCACGAAATAGGCCCAGGAGTTTCGTGCGTGATAACGGCTATCCATCCTTCCTCGACCATCGAAGATCATGATGCAAAGTTCGATCGCCCGTACATCTTTGCGATTTCGTTGACGGCCGCGTTGGGCGGCCTGATGTTCGGTTACGACTGGGTCGTCATCGGTGGCGCCGAAATCTTCTACGAGAGATTCTTCCATCTCACCAGCGCAGCGCAAATCGGATGGGCCATGAGCAGCGCGCTCATCGGCGCACTCTTCGGCGCGATGTTCAGCGGTGCCCTCAGCGATAAGTTTGGACGCAAACCACTGCTGCTTGCTGCTGGACTGCTGTTCATAGTTACCTCACTTAGCACCGGAGCGGCCCCGACATTTCTGCTCTTCGTAATCAGCCGCATGCTGGGCGGCCTGGCCATTGGTATCGCTTCAAGCCTGTCGGCGCTCTACATCGCTGAAGTCGCGCCGGCCAGCATGCGGGGCCGCCTGGTAGCCATCAACCAGCTCACGATTGCCTCGGGGGTAATGGGCGCGCAGATAGTGAATTGGCTGATCGCTCGGCCCATGGCGGCGGGCACGACGGTCGCCCAGATACCATTCGACTCATGGAACGTGCAGGTAGGCTGGCGCTGGATGTTCGGCGTCACGGCAATCCCCGCGACAATCTTCTTTGCGGCCATGCTGCTCGCACCCGAGAGCCCGCGCTGGCTGGCCAAGAAGGGACGACGCGAGAGGTCGCTGAAAGTTCTCACCAGGATTGGCGGAGATGTATACGCGCAGCGCTCTCTGAACGAGATAGAGGCGACTCTCGTGAACGAGATCGACAAAGTTGATCTGCGCGAACTGCTCGCCCCCAGGATGCTCAGGATACTGACACTTGGCATCGTGCTCGCCGTCTTTCAGCAATGGTGCGGCATCAACGTTATCTATCAGTACGGATCGCGCATCTTCGCAGATGCGGGTTATGCGGTCTCGGGCATCCTGTTCAGCATCATCGTCACCGGCGTGGTCGGAGTGCTGATGACATTCCTCGCGATTGGCGTCGTCGATGGATGGGGACGCCGCAAGCTGATGCTTAGCGGAGCGTGTGGACTAACGCTGCTCTACCTGGCTACCGGCTGGACCTACCACGCACACATTACCGGCATTCTTCCGGTGGTGTTGGTGGTCGCGGCAATCGCCTGCTATTGCTGCACTCTCGCGCCGATCGTGTGGGTAATCCTGTCGGAGATTTTCCCCAACCGCATTCGCGGCGCTGCGATGTCCATCTCCGTGGTGGCTCTCTGGTCGGGCAACTTCCTTCTCTCCCAGACATTTCCTTTGATGTACGACGGCTTTGGCCTCGCAGGATGTTTCTGGATTTACGCGGCAATTTGTTTCGCCGGATTTGTATTCATCTATTTCAGATTGCCTGAAACCAAAGGCAAGACGCTGGAGCAGCTTGAACGCGAGTTAGTTGGCTGAAAGCGAATTGAATATGAGCACGATTACCAGGACTGATAATTCCATGAAGACATTCGAAGCACCGACCTCAGAATCTACCACCTCGACGCGGACTGCAGTTCAGCACTTGCCGACACGCGGCGTAACCACCGATCTCCTCGCCGAGTTCATGCCTTCCCTGCCGACACCCGTTCCTACGCGGATAGTTGTGATTGGGTGCGGAGTAAAGATTCACTTTCCGTGGGACCGCGCATGCAGGAGTTTTGATGATGCCGTCGGCGCACTTCGCCAGCAACTTGATTCGCGACATTACACCATCGCCGCTGCTACGGCGCCAATGGAAGACCCCGACGAGATGATTGCATTTCTCAATGGGCAGCTTTCTCAGGGTGTCGACGGCGTTGTTCTCTTCCATGCCGCCTACACGGCCGGGGAGATCGGCTCGCAGTTGGGGCGCTGGTTGCTGGATCATCCAGTTCCGCTGTTGAGCTGGGCGGTACCGGAGTCGGCCACCGAGAGCGGAAGGCTCGAGAGCAATCGCCTCTGCTGCCAAAACTTTCTTCTTAACATGCTGCATCGGATCGGCGTGAAATACGCTTGGCTGACCGCGCCCGTTGGCGAAGAAGCAGCGGACGCCCTTGCGCGCTTTGCCCGTACTGCGCGCGCCCGCGCCAGGTTCCTGCATGCACGAGTCCTGCACATTGGCGGCTCACGCGTAACGGCGTTCTACGACGGCGAGGTGGATGAGCTGGCCGTGATGCGGCGCTTCGGTTTGCGCTTCGATCGCATTGACCTGCAGGCCGCATTTGATCATGCTCGCAAATTCAAAGAAGCCGACCTTCTGCGCCTGCGGGATGTAATTGTGAATTCGCCGCTTTGCGCACGCAACGATGTGCCCGACGACCAGATCCTGCAGACTCTGCGCATCGGGCTCGCAGGGCTCGACATGGCGGCCTCGAAGAACTACGTCGGGTGCGTTGTGAAGAGCTGGCCGGAGTTGATCGATCAATACAAGTGCACGACCGACGGAAGCGTCTCCATGCTCAACGACATTGGCCTTTGCACTGCTGAAGAAGGCGAAATGAATGGGCTGCTCTCCTCCCTCGCGATGAACTTCTTAAGCGGGGGCGAGTCCGTCTCAACAATGATGGACCTGTCTCAGCTTGATATCGAGAGGAACAGAATCGGCATCTGGCACTGCGGCGCTTCCCCTACGCGCTGGTTGAAGCAGGGTACAAAGTATGAAGCGCGACGCCATTCCATTCTTGAAAATGCAGATCCTCAAGCATCTGTTGGACTAATGCTCGAGTTTCTCCTGGAGCTTGGCCCTGCTACGGTACTGCGCTATCAGTCCCCTGCGGCTTCGCGCGCATTCTCGTTTGAGGGAGATCTACTCGAGACGCCACTGAAGTTTCGCGGGAACTATTGCGAGATGCAGCCGTCGGAGCCCCACACCGCGGGCGACATTATGAACACGATAATGAGTCGCGGCCTCGATCATCATTGGAGCCTTGGCTTCGGCCATTGGAAGCAGGATTTAGCCATGCTCCACCACTGGCTGGGCGTTGAAGAGATCGCGGTGACTGGTCAAGCCTCTACATTTGGGCTGAGCCTGCCATGAGCACTTCGCAATCAGTCGATGTGCTGGTAACAGGCCTGACGATTGTCGACGTGCTGGCCCGCATGCCCCAGTCTATTCAGCGCGGAGACAAACACGCGATTCAGGAAGTGGTGATTCAAGGTGGTGCGCCTGCAGGCAACGCTGCGTGCATGCTGGCATCACTTGGCTGGCGAACCGGTTTCATCGCGCGAATGGGCGACGATACGCTGAGCCGCATCGCCAAGGTTGAGCTAACTCGTCACGGCGTTCTGGAAGACTACTTCATACACGACGCGGAGTCTGCGCCGGGCGTGGCAATTGTTGAAATCGACCCCGCCAGCGGCGAGCGCACTGTTTTCTATTCGCTGAATGCCTATCGCTCTCTAACGCGCGACGACATTCCTATTGCGGATGTGAAGTGCGCGAAACTGATCCTGGTTGACGGCTACGAGACTGAGGCGGCGCTCGCGATGCTGGAGGCAGCGCGGGGCACTGAATGTCGCTCGGTACTCGATCCGGAGGCCGGCGATCCCGCGACGCTACGACAAATGATTGGACTCGGCACCGACTCCATACTTCCTTATGCTGCCGCACTCAAGCTGAGTGACGAAACGTCCGCGCCGGCTGCCCTCCTCAAGTTGAGCGCGTGGACCAGCGGGCAGTTGATTGTGACCGATGGTGTCAACGGCAGTTGGGCGCTCACTCAGAACGGCGTCTTGCATCAACCGTCATTCCCGGTAGAAGCCGTGGATACGACCGGCTGCGGCGATGCCTATCACGGAGCCTATGCATCGGCGCTGTTGGACGGATTGCCGCTGCGCCTACGTATGGAATTCGCTTCGTGGGTCGCAGCGCAGGTGGCGCTCAAGCTTGGCGGCCGTTCCAATTTGCCAACGCGTGAGTCGATGAGGCGCGCGGACCTTTCCATGCTGACAGCGCCACTCAGACAACATCTTGAACAGAGAGATTCGCAGCCAACAACAACGTTACTGACATTGGACAGTGAGGTCAGATCATGACAAACGAGATTCACGCAGACGTCCAGAACTTCCTGCTGAAACCCCTGCCACATCACATCGGTGGACATGCACATATGTCTCCTGTCGGCATTGTTACGAACCCATCGGATGGTTCGGTTCTTGCTCATGTATCGATGGGTGGCGAGGCCGAGATTGAGCTTGCGGTCGCTGCGGCGGAGAAGGCTTTCCCCGCATGGTCGGCAATGCCTGCGAACGAGCGCGCCCAGATACTCCATCGCTTCGCCGATGCACTGGAGAATCACTCCACCCAACTGGCGCAACTGGAATCGCTCGATGTTGGGAAAGCGATCACCGCGGCCGAGGCCTTCGATGTGCCCTTCGGGATTCAATGCGTGCGGTATTTCGCCGATCTCTCCCGCTCCGCACAGTACAGTGTGCCGCTGAATATTGACGGCATGGATGCGCGTACCTGGCGCACTCCGTATGGAGTTTGCGGCTTCATTTTCCCGTGGAATTTTCCCTTCACCCTGATGTGTTGGGGCGTCGCGCCTGCACTGGCCGCGGGTAACACCGTCGTAGTGAAGCCTTCTGAAGTTACCCCGCTCAGCACCTTATATGTGGCTCAGATAGCGGCTGAGGCGGGCCTGCCTCCGGGCGTGTTCAACGTGGTTGTGGGCAATGGCCCGGCGGCCGGAACAGCGCTGTCGTCGCATCCCCGCATCAAGCGGATGTCGTTCACTGGATCGCCCGAGGTTGGCCGTAAGATAGGCGAAGCCTGCGGACGAAATCTCGTTCCCTGCAAGCTTGAACTCGGCGGCAAAGGCGCGGCCGTAGTCTTCGATGATGTCGACATCGACTTCGCAGCGACCCAGTTGGCCGGCGCAATCACGCTAAACACAGGCCAGGTCTGCTGCACCGCAACTCGCTGGCTCATCCACAACGCAATCTACGACAGCTTTGCGCAGAAAGTAACCGATGTGCTGAAGAGCATACACATCGGTCCCGGCATGGATCGCAACACGCAGATGGGGCCGCTGGTAAGTGACGTTCAACGCCGGCGAGTCCTCGGCTACGTCGAACGCGGCAAGGAGGCTGGCGCGCGCATCCTATTCGACGGCAGCGGCGCGTTGCCTTCTAGCGTATCGCGGGGTTTCTATGTAGAGCCAAGCTTGCTGGAGGGCGAGGACGACAACCTCTGCTGCCGTGAAGAAATCTTTGGGCCCTCCGCATACTTGCTGCGCTTCAGCGATGAAGACGCCGCCATCGCCAAGGTGAACAAGCTCGCCTACGGTCTGGCCAACAGCGTTTGGAGCAGCGATCTCAAACGTGCCAATCGCGTAGCCGAGCGAATGGTGGCCGGCAACAGCTGGATCAATGCCCATAACCTCTTTGCCTATGGCATGCCGTATGGCGGCGTGAACCTGAGCGGCACCGGAGGCGGCGTAAATAGCCCGGAAACCTTCAATGACTATCTGCGCTCGCAGACAATTGCGAGCCCGATAACCTCATGAACGAAGCTTCACACTTTCTCGAAACACTGCGTAACGATGGCCACGTCCGCAACGCGGACGCGCAGATTGAGCCATTGCGCGGAGGCGTCTCGAGCGAGATCTACCTGGTTCACGACGGAGCGGAAAAGTTTGTCGTCAAGCGGGCGCTGGCCAAGCTGAAGGTCATGGATGACTGGTTTGCGGACACCATGCGCAACACGACCGAGTGCAATTATCTCGAATGTGTTGGACGCATAAGACCCGGTATTGTGCCCCGCATTCATTTTGCCGAGCCCACCGGCGGCTACTTTGGTATGGAGTTCTTTGGCCACGATTTCGCGAATTGGAAGCAGCTCCTGCTAAGTGGCGATTGTCGCGTGAACCACGCCCAGATAGCCGGCGCCATACTTGCGGAGATTCACGAGCGGACCAGCGGGGATGAAGAACTCCAGCAGAAATTCGACACAACCACAAGCTTTCGTCAGCTGCGCCTCGATCCCTATCTCCACAGAACCGGAGACCTGCATCCTGAACTAAGGGATGTGTTCTATCGTGAAGCTTCACGCATGGAAGGCAGGCGTGAAGCGCTCGTCCACGGCGACTTCAGCCCAAAAAATATTCTCATCCGTGGTGACCGCATGGTGCTGCTGGATTGCGAAGTGGCATGGTACGGTGATCCAACATTTGACGTCGCGTTCCTGCTAAGTCATCTCCTTCTCAAGTCGCTCTACCATGCTCCGGTGGATTGCGAAATTGAGGACATGGTGACTGCCTTCTGGCAGAGCTATACGGCAGCGCGCAACGAGGCCGGTGCCTCCACCGTGGAGCAGCGACTCGGTCCTCTATTGCTGATGCTGTTGTTAGCGCGCGTCGATGGCAAATCTCCCGTGGAATATCTTTCGCCTCACAAGCAGCAGTTCGTTCGCGATTTCGCAGCAGAGCGACTGCGTCGCTTACCGCGGAACCTCGGCGAACTGCGGCGAGAATGGTTTCAAATGGTGAAGACTTTGCAGACTGTGCAGGCCAATTCATGAAAATTACATCGATCAACGCTTGGCAGATCTACGACTCGCGCGGCACACCAACTGTGGAGGCCGAAGTCACTCTCGAAGACGGAAGCCGGGGCCTCGGGGTATCGCCGTCGGGAGCATCTACGGGCCAGTTTGAAGCGCTCGAATTGCGTGACCAGGACCTACGAAGATTTCGGGGCAAATCTGTCTTCAAGGCCATCGCGAATATCAAGGACGAGATTGCAGCCGCGCTGATCGGCTCGAACGGAATGCAACAGGAGTTGCTCGACGAGAAGCTTATCGAAGTGGACGGCACTCCGAACAAGGCGCGACTTGGCGCCAACGCGATATTGCCAGTCTCGATGGCCGCTGCAAATGCTGCGGCGGCGGCGTCTCACCAACCTCTGCACGCATATCTCGGTAAAGGCCAGGGCACGGTGCTGCCTATCCCTGAAATTCAGATCCTCGGCGGCGGGGCTCATGCTAACTGGCGGACAGACGTGCAGGACTTTCTGTTGATTGCCATTGGCGCGAAGAGTTTTGAAGAGGTCATGGAGATAACTCACAATGTCTACCATGCGGCCGGAGATATCATGCGCCGCCGTGGCAGATATTTCGGCGTCGCAGACGAAGGCGGATTCTGGCCTGACTTCGATAGAAATGAAGGCGCGCTGGAGTTGATAGTTGAGGCGATAAAGGCTGCAGGCTATATGCCGGGACGTGACGCCGCAATTGCTTTAGATATTGCCGCGAGTGATCTCTACGACGAGAAAAAAAGTCGCTATTGCTTTCGCCTCGAAGACAAAGAGTTTACCTCGAATGAGTTCTGCGGCTTGATGGTCGATTGGTGTAGTCGCTTCCCCATCGTCTCCATTGAAGACCCCATGGCAGACACCGACTGGGAGGGCTGGAGCACGATTGCCAATGAGCTACGGGATCGAATTCAAATTGTGGGCGATGATTTGTTCACCACAAATACCGAAAGGATTCGCACTGGCATCGAGCGGCAGGTGGCGAATTCTGTCCTTATCAAGTTGAACCAGATCGGCACTGTAACTGAGACGATGCGAGCTATTCGTCTAACCCAGTCTGCGGGCTGGCAGCCAATCGTTTCGGCACGTTCAGGAGATACGGAGGACGCTTTCATCTCGCATCTTGCAGTGGCCACAAATGCTGGGCAGCTGAAGGTGGGCTCCTTCTCACGCAGTGAGCGAATGGTGAAGTGGAATGAAGTATTGCGCATAGAGCGCGATCTCGGCGAGCGGGCAAGATTCATCGGATTCCAGACCGTCAATCCTACGTCTGGGGAAAGGGACACGCTAGCCCCATGAGCAGAGTGCGCATCCAGGAGGTCGCGGAAGTCGCCGACGTTTCTGTAGGTACCGTTTCGGCAGTGTTGAATGGCAAAGAGGTCGTCCGCGCGGCCACCAGGCAACGCATACTCGACGTGATTGAACGCCTTGGCTATCGCCCGGATGTTTACGCGCGCAACCTGGCGCGACGTCAGACACGTGTGTTGGGATTGATCGTCTCTGATCTTGTGAATCCCTTCTTTGCAGAAACGGCACAGGCTTTCGAGAAGGAGGCCCATGAACGCGGATACCAGGTCTCTCTGGCTGCCACCAACTTTTCATCTTCTCAACTTCGAACGTGTGTGGAGCAGATGCTCGGTTTAAGGTTAGCCGGCCTCGCGGTGATGACTTCAGAGTTTGACGCAGAGGCGTCGAAGCTCATCGACGAGTCTGACACGCCAACCGTTTTTCTTGACGTCGGCAAAGCCTCCGGTCGCATGAGCAATATCTGCGTCGACACAAAGAATGGCATGGCCCTGGCGGTACGTCACCTCGCCGGCCTGGGTCATCGCGATATTCTTCTACTCCGAAATTCTGTCGATACTGAGTCCTATCCCTCAATGCTTTCGCACCGCAATCGGAGTGCCGGCTTCAAGAGCGCCATCGACGAGTATCGCCGGAGGGGCGTGCGCGCACGATATTTTGACATTCCCGGTCCCGGAGCCAACGCCGGCTTGCGCGCAATCGAGGCCGCTCTGAAAGACGAGAAATTCACTGCGGTCGTGGCCATCAGCGATCTGGTCGCGCTCGGCGCGTATCGAGGACTAATCGAAGCAGGGTTGCGGATCCCGCAGGATATTTCAGTCGTCGGGTTCGACAACACCTACTTGTCAGAATTCATGAATCCTGCGCTGACGACGATCGACATACCCAAGAGCGAACTCAGCAAGACCGCCGTCGAACTCTTGCTCTCCGCCGTGGAAGATGAGAGGCCGGGAGTGGAAGTAACGCTGCCGACAAAACTCGTTGTGCGTGGATCGACCGCTCCGCCGCCTATTACAAGTTCTGCTAAACGTGCCAGGCAGTCCACCACGAAGTCGAAGACTGCGCGCGCGAAGTAAAGGCCGATAAATATTTATGCCGGATTGTGTGCCAGTGAATGTAGTAGGGTGGTTGTGCTGAAAATCTTTCATTCGAATAGATGCGCTAACGACAGGCCTTTGGAGGCAGTAATGAGCAACCGTCCATCCGGTTCCAACTCGCGTTCTTCTCTCACCCGTCGGAATTTCATCAAGGTAGCTGGAGCCGCGATGGCCCTTCCCGGTAGCGCCTGGGCGGCCACGGATCCGGTCTCTGCTTCCAATCGCATCACCATAGGCGTTATCGGCTGGGGCATGATGGGGCCAGCCAACACCAAAGCATTTCTGGCCGAGAGTGATTGCCAGGTTGTGGCCGCTTGTGACCTTGAGAAGAATCATCTTCAGGCAGCCGTAGACACCATCAACGGCAAATACGGGAACAAAGATTGCAAGGCATACCACGACTATCGCGAGATGCTCGCACGCGACGATATAGACGCCATCATGATTGCGGTGCCGGATCATTGGCACGCGCTGATCGCAACGGAAGCGGCGAAACGAAAGAAGGATATTTACGGCGAGAAGCCACTGGCCCGCACCATCGCTGAGCAGCAGGCCATCGTCAAGGCAGTTCAGCAAAACAACATCATCTGGCAAACAGGCTCGTGGCAGCGCTCCCTTGCCTCTTTTCACAGGGCCGCGGAGATAGTTCGCAACGGGCTCATCGGCACCGTCACTCATGTCGAGATTGGCTTGCCCGGCGCCCCGCACGATTTCCCAAATACGGTTCCTGCGCTAATGGAGAAACTCGCCACCTTGCCGGATAAACCGACAAGCCCCACGCAGATCGTTCCCGGAACGCCCGCGTGGAATCTGGCAGTCACGCAGCCTCCCGCCGACCTGGACTATGACATGTGGCTTGGCCCCTCGAAGATGGAGCCCTACATCGCGGCGCGCGTCTATCAGAACTGGCGTTGGAACTACAACACCGGCGGCGGCCAGCTACTGGATTGGATCGGCCATCACGGCGACATCGCACACTGGGGACTGGGCTTCGATCTTACTGGTCCATCCGAGGTTGAAGGTCACGGCGAGTTCCCAGCAGAAAATGCGGTGTGGAACACAGCGACGAAATATCGGGTGGAGTGCACCTATCGCAAGGAAGTCACGCACTACGCCGGTGACGTGGCAGTGACGATCGCCGGCGGCTATCCCGAAATCAAGAGCGGCACAAAATGGATCGGCAGCGATGGTTGGGTCTGGGTCGATCGCAGCGGAATTGATGCCTCCAATCCTGAGTGGCTCAAGGGAGACTCCCTTGCGCAGAGCCTCCGCAAGGTTAAGCTCTACGAAACCAACGGCCATCAGCGCAATTTCATTGACTGCGTAAAGTCCCGCAACCCCACCATCGCGCCCGTCGAAGTCGCTCATCACTCCACCTTGCCGGGGCATCTTGGGCTGATTTCCATGATGGTCGGGCGAAAGATTCAATGGGACGTGGCGCAGGAAAAGATCCTCAATGATAACGCCGCCTCCAAGCTGATGACGCGGCCCTATCGCGCTCCCTGGCAAATGCCCTAACTTAACCTTGATGCGGTCTTCGGCTTTCCGTGCAGGCAGCTATCTCCTTTGTTGCCTGCACATACACTGCCTACTTAAAGCTCCCTTCCGGGCAGCAACCCCCACTCCGCGGAAGCCGAGAAAACTGCGGTGGTTGTAAAATAGTTATATGTCTGAGATTCAGCGCAGGAAGACCGTCACGGTCCGCATTGGCGATGTTCGTGTAGGCTCTGACGCCCCCGTCGTCGTCCAGTCGATGACCAACACCGACACGGCAGATATCCCCGGAACCATTCAGCAGGTTGCAGCCCTCGCCGCCGCCGGATCAGAACTCGTGCGCGTCACCGTCAACAACGACGCATCCGCGAAAGCTCTCCCCGCCATTGTCGAAGGTCTCGCCAAGCTTGGCATCACGGTTCCCATCGTCGGCGACTTCCACTACAACGGTCACCAACTCCTTCGCAAGTATCCAGAGTGCGCTCGCGCGCTCGCGAAGTACCGCATCAATCCCGGCAACGTTTCGGTAGGCCGCAAGAATGACGATAATTTCCGCACCATGATCGAGTGCGCTGTCGAGAATCAGAAGCCGGTCCGCATCGGCGTCAATTGGGGCTCGCTGGATCAGGCCTTGCTCACGCGCATGATGGACGAGAACTCAAAGCTGGCAGAGCCGCTGGAAGCCCGCGACGTCATGATGGAAGCGATGGTCGTCAGCGCCCTCGACAACGCGAAAGCCGCCGAGACCTACGGCCTGCGCCACGATCAGATCATCCTCAGCGCCAAGGTCAGCGGAGTACGCGACCTGATCGACGTCTATCGCGTGCTTGCCAGCCGCTGCGATTATCCCCTCCATCTCGGTCTCACCGAAGCCGGCATGGGCATGAAGGGCATTGTCGCTTCCGCCGCCGCGCTCGCTCCACTACTGCTCTCTGGCATCGGCGACACCATTCGCGTCTCCCTCACGCCGAAGCCCAACGGCGACCGCACGGAAGAAGTGCAGACCGCGCAGCAGATTCTGCAGTCACTCTCCATTCGCAGCTTTACCCCGCAGGTCACTGCCTGCCCAGGTTGCGGCCGAACCACCAGCACCTTTTTCCAGGAACTCGCACAGCAGGTCCAGGGCTACCTCCGCGACAGCATGCCCGCATGGCGAGAGCAATATCCGGGAGTAGAAGAGCTCAAGCTCGCCGTTATGGGCTGCGTCGTTAACGGACCCGGCGAGTCGAAGCACGCCAACATCGGCATCTCGCTCCCTGGCACCTTCGAAGAGCCTGTAGCGCCTGTCTACGTAGATGGCCGCCTGATGACCACCCTGCGCGGCGATACCATCGTCGCCGATTTCAAAAAGATCCTCGATGAGTACGTGCAGAATCGCTACGGCTCCGGCAAACATGCTGACTCGCTTGTCGAGGTTCGCTAGCTGCCCCGCCGCCATCGGCAAAGTAAAAGCCCCGCTCTCAGGCGGGGCTTTTGCGTTAGCCACAGATCATGCACCGCGCTTCGGCTCAGCCCCATTATCCGCCGCGATTGAAGCCTTTCCCAGCAACGCATTCGTCATGGTCTGCTGAAAATGCTGCAGCCCTTCCGGTCCCGAAGGCATAAACACCATCGTCGAATTCTTAGTCGTCCCAACCGCGCGCAGCATGTCTGTCCAGTTCGTATACAACAGCAGGAACGTCGCAGCCTCATCCGTCAGCGTGGTCCCCGTCTTCACATTTTCAATCGACTGCTTCCATCCCTCGGCGATCGCTTCCCTCTCCATCGCCACGCCCTGACCCTGCAGGCGCTTCACCTCCGCATCGGCCTCGGCCTGCTTCACCTTCAGCACCTTCTCGGCATCGCCTTGCGCCTCGTTTGCGCTCTTGTTGCGGATCTCCTCGTTAATCCTGTTCATCGCCGTCTTCACGCCCGCGTCTGGAATGATATCCGTGATCAGCACCTTCACAATCTCGTACCCATAGTCCTTCATCGCTCCCGAAAGCTCCGCCGTAGCGCGCTCTGCAATCTTCGGCTGCGTGATGAATACCTCGTCCAACTCCGTGTCAGGAATATGGCCCAGAAGGATGTTGTACAGGTACGCCTCAATCTGTTTTGTCGGCTGGGCAAGCTTGTAGTAGGAGTCGGCAATACCCTGGTCAGTCTTGATCACACGGTATTGCACCTTCACCGGAAGCGTCACAAAGACGTTATCCTTCGTCTTCGTTTCAATGCTGCCTTCCAACTGCTGCGTCATCAGGTTCACGCGATGGAACTTCTCAATAAACGGCGTCTTCCAGTTCAACCCCGCATTGGCCACATGCTTGAACTTCCCAAAGCGCTCCACCACCGCAGCCTCGGCAGTTCGCACGGTGAAGAGAGCCCCCTTCAGTATCGACAAAAGCACCACAACAACGATCCCGACCACAAACCAGATCAGCGCATTACCGGCAGACGATTCCATTCTTCCCCCAGTGAAAACAGCTCAGACCGCTCGACAGCAATACTACGCCTCTCAATTCCTCCCTTCGCACACGCCATGCGCGTATACTTTTGCCATCATTCATCTGCCCTGTGGAGAACAACTGTGCGCCTCACCGCATGGATTCTCATCCTCGGCTTCAGCGCCTTACCCGCGCTGGCAATGCCAAAGGGATGCATCTCGCCGGAATCGACACGCGACTATCTCAACAAGGATGTGTGCGTGAATGCCCACGTCTACGATGTCATCGAGCTATCCGATGGCACTCGCTTTCTCGATCTCTGCAGCCCTGAAACTCCCGATGATAAATGCCGATTCTCCATCGTGAGCCTCAACGCCGATCGCAAAGACGTAGGAGATCTCGCACGCTACCGCCAGCAGGATATTCAAATCCGCGGAATCATTCGTCCCTTCAACTATCGAGCTCAAATCATCCTTAGCCGCGAACAACAATTTCATGGAGGCAGCGAGAAGTTTCGCGCCAACCCGGCACTGCTCAAGGGCTTCTCCGCCCAGGACTCCCGAACCCCATTCACCGATCCCGCAACCCGGTCGAGCCATCACCAGAGCAGCTTCTCCCGGCCTAACTAGACGCCGCATCAAGACACACCGCCTCGAACTCCGATAACCAGGAGACGACGCGGGCCTACTCTAACTCGCGATTAAAAGTTGTTAGGTGCCATTAGCTGCAGCGGATACGCTGGCGCATTAACAGGCGCCGTCAGCGTGGCTGTGGGTAGCCGCCCAGCCTTTGAAGGATCGAATGCCACAAACCCCACACTGAAGGCTGGAGAGTTAGCCTGCAGTGTGTAGTTGTCCACGCCCGGAGTAGCGTCCACAAAGAGTGGATCGGCAAACAGCGACTGCTTATCCTCTCCCTGGCTCTGCCACTGCGCAAATGTCAGCATGGTGATCGGCGGCTGCTGTCCACCATTCATCGGAAATACCGGCGTCTTGAAAAACGGCTGGCTAGGCTGCCCGCCAACTACGCTCTTGTTGAAGTAGATGTTGTTGTCGAACTGAAAATAGCTCGTGCAGGTTGGCTTTCCCTGACAATACCAATAGCCATACTGGATCGTTGCTTTGTCGTAGTAAAAGATATTGTGGTCGAAAATCATGTTCAGGAAAGTCGTATCGTTGTGACGATCCATCACACCCATCGCTCCATAAGCCAGAATGTTGTTTCGAAAAATGTTGGGTGGTGGTGGTGGGTTGGTCGGCGCCGGTTGGTACCACGAGTTGTCATGAAAGCTCGCGTCCGTCGTCCGATACACGAGGTTGTTCTCAACCAGTACGCCTGACGCACCCGCATCCACATACAGGCCCCAACCGCCATATCCAGCATTTGGATCCTGGTCGATGTCGTGAACCCAGTTGTTCAATATCTTGTTTCCAGTGTTCACGCCTGAGAGATAGTAGACCGC
Organism: uncultured Acidobacteriaceae bacterium; assembly: GCA_963849505.1. Lineage (GTDB taxonomy): Bacteria > Acidobacteriota > Terriglobia > Terriglobales > Acidobacteriaceae > JANXZS01. The sequence goes on from CAWKHY010000010.1 coordinate 367,899, forward strand.
GCCCAGATCGTCAGTTACACCCTGTCCAAGATCATGGATGTAGTTGTACACAACCGCATCGTCGTGCGCAAAGTTACAGGTGTATCCCCAGTTGTAACCAACAGCAATGCCTGTGTTGTAGAAGTCTGAGATCTCGTTGTGCTCAACGTACACGTTGTGAGCATCACCTATAAGAAGCGCGAAGCCTACCACTCCCACGCGCCCGCCACCAGTGATCAAGTTATTTCCAATGTAGATATGCTGTGGCACGTTCTGATCGTTATGAGCATGAGGCCCGGTGCATATCCCCTGTTCACCAACACGAATGCCGCCTGCGCCCGTATCCGTCACCAGGCTATTCTTGACCTGCACAAGGTACGGGGCACCCCCCGCAATTCCCGTCCCCAGAAACTCAACGCCGTACCCGCCCGTGTGTTCAATGGTGTCAGTATCGAAGATGACGCCCGTTGAGTTGCTCAGCGAGAGAGCAGCGGGAAATGCATTATCGGCCTGTCCCCCAAGGTAGCTCGCCGCACCTAGTTGCCAATCGCTGTGCGCAAATGTCAGGCCTTGAAAAGTCACATAGCTCAGACCAGCCGCCGACATAATCGTTTGCAGGCGCGGTGCTACTACCACTGCCGTGGCCATCGACTCGCCAGCAATTGGGATATACGTGAGCACGTGGGTTGGGCGATCCAGATAGAAGGTCCCCGGCTTGCTGAACGCCTCCTTCACATTCTCCAGCAGGAAGCGATGACCGGGAATGAATCCTGAGAACATTGTGAGCCTGCTCAAGGCATCCGTGGTCACAATGCGCTGTGCCACCGTATCAACCGACGCGACGCGCATGTGGGGCACATCCCACGCTTCAAAATCAATCAGCTCCACGTCTGACAGGTTCGCCATATTCGCAGGAACCCCACCGGGATAATGCGTCTGGTAGGAAAGCTGATCCACTGTCGTCGTGCTGCCAGTGGTGCTGTATTCGCCCGTGATGTAAAGATAACCGCTCGGCGTAGTCCTCGGACGATAACGCCGAGAACCATTCACCCACATCTGACTGAAGTATGTGCCCGAGGGCAACGTCGTCTGCCAGTAGTTTTGCGCGTTCTTTGTCCACCCCGTAAGCACCTGCCCGCCGCTGATCACCGGCGTCTCGCCGGGATAGTTTGCATACAGAATCCCCGTTGAACTGGTGCCGGAATCGTTGCCACTGAACGTCCAGGTGGACGGAAGATAGTAGACACCGCCCCGTATCAGCACCCGGATGGTGCGGCCACTCACGTGGGCCTTCAATGCCTGCACTGCAAGCCGCGCCCGGTCTACCGTTAGAAATGGCGCAGCCAGCGTGCCTGCATTCGCGTCATTGCCATTTGTCGCGACGTAGAAGTCCGCGGCGGTGCTGTTATTTACATACGAAGGTGTTGCCGATGCTGCGCTTTCGGGTGTCTCGCTTTGCGCGAATCCGGAAAGGGTAAGGGCAGAAACTACTAGCAGTGAGGAGAAAAATACAGCAACTTGATTCCTCATTGGAATCTCCTACTAATGCGCCGTTCGCCATGATTCTACTGCTCAGAAGCGGCTTCCTCGCATTTAGCGGTCCAATCTGCCTGCCCGCCGCATAGATCCGCTTTCGCAAGATCAAAGTCGATACGCATCTGGCCAATCGCCGCCTTGGCTACCGCAGAGGGCCACACTGTTTCCTCAACTCTCGAAGAGGATAGAGCGTACCGCGCCACATTACTCCGCCGCGGAGCAGCGTAAGCACCATCGATCGCAGCACGGTGTACAAAAGCAGGCACGCCGGAATCGGGAAGGTGAATGCGTACAACACGTTCGTCCCCGTGAACCTTCGATAGAAGCTGTACAAAGCCATAATCGACCCAATGCCTGCCACGCTCCCCAGCAAGATCGCAACACCCGTCCAGCGCCACAGCAGTACCCCGGCAAAGGGCATCAGGCAAACGAGCGCCATCCCGCCGCAAGCCATCAGCAACAACAGCATGCGGAATCGGAAGACTGCGAAGGCGTTCTTGGTCATGTTGTTCATGATGCCGGAGATACCTTCCGCCCAATGAATGTGCAGCAACTCCGGCCCGAAGGCCACGCGTTGCGCAAATCCCCGCCGCTTCACCTCGTAGCCCAGCCGCAGATCCTCCAACACTTCCAGGCGCAAATGCTCGAAGCCCCCAATCGCTTCGTACGCATTGCGCCGGATCATGTTGAACGCCCCCATGCCCAGGAAGTCCCGCGCCTTGGGGTCTGCTACCTTCCATGGCCGCGTCGTCCACACCGAAAACACCTGCAGAAATCCCATCATCATCCGCTCGCCCCGGCTGCGGATAATCATTGTTGGAAACAAAACCAGGTGGTCGGCTCCATCCCGCTCCGCAAAAGCCAGCGCCCGCGCCAGCGAGTCCTCGCGAAACAGCACATCGCCATCGGTGAACAAGAGCCATTTGGCAGTCGTCATGTGCGCAGCCATCGCCATCGCATGCGTCTTGCCTAGCCATCCCTCCGGCAGATGATCCACATGATGCACCCGCAGAGCTTGCCGCGTAGCAATCAGCCCCGAGCCGACCTCTTCCGCGATCCGGTCCATGATCGCCCCGGTCCTATCGGTCGAGCGATCGTCCACCGCCACAATCTCCAGCGCAACACCTTCGATCGCTAGCAGCGAGCGCAACGTAGCCTCAATCGCCTTCTCTTCATTGCGCGCCGGCACCACGACACTCAGCCGAGGAGGCTCCCCTGTGCCCGCCTCTCGCCCAACATCATTCATGCGCAACAGGTCCGGCATGCTCGACAGTCCGCGAATCGCCGCAGCCGCACGCCACATCCACGCCAGCCCCACCGCCCAACCCGCAGCCAGCAAGATCCAGCCCAGGAGAGTTGACGGCATCACGCTCTCTGAGCCCTCCAGCCGCGGAGCAAAGCGCGATCCCAGAACCAGCACCACGGCGGACACCACCAGCGAAATCAGCGTGACACCCATGCCCACCGGCAACGAGCTGCGGTCTGAAATCCATCCGATAATCGTCGGCGACGAAGCATCGCCCAGCGAGTGAATCACAAATAAGTTCACCGCTATTGCCGTCGAACGCACGGACGCCCCAATCGAGTTCACGATCGCGGTATTCAGCGGCCCCGTGTTCAGGAAGAGAAAGAATTCAGCCACCAACACAGCCGGCAGCAACAAGACCCGCGGCCCAAAGAACGCTATTGCGGCAAACGGAATCGTCAGACCCGCGCTCACCGCCGAAAGCAGGTACAGCGCCCGATGATCGCGTTTCAACCAGCGCTGCGCCAGCCATCCCCCAAACCATGTCCCCACGATGCCGTCGAACACCGTGATGCCCCCGATGAACTGGTTGGACACCTGTAGCGAATAACCGGCGCACCGATTGAAGAAGGTCGGCAGCCAAGCCGAAATCCCTCCCATCGAAAAAACCATCATCGCCATTCCCAAAGTAGCCGCCCAGTAAGCGGGATTGCGAAACAGCCCCAGCACTGTAGTCCGATTCAGCGTAGGCGCAATGCTGTCGGCCGCGCCTCGCTGCGGCTCCTTCACAAATATCCAGAAGAGCAGCGCAATTACCACGCCGGGCAGCGCAGCAATAAAAAATGGAGCACGCCAGCCATACCGCGGACCCAGCATCCCCCCCGTCAAATATCCCAGAGCCGCGCCCACCGGGATCGCCGTATAAAAAATCGTGAGTATCCGATTGCGGTCGATCTCCGGGTAGTAGTCCGCCAGCAAAGCAGGCGCGAAAATGCTGAACGTAGCCTCGCCAATCCCCACCACCGCATGCCGAAAGTAAAGCGTCTCGTAGCTATGCACCCACGCCGTCAGCAGCGTGGCCACGCTCCACAGCAGCGCCCCGGCGATGATCAGCGGCTTGCGCGGGAAGCGGTCCCCGAGCCATCCCGTAATCGGCGCGGCAATCATGTAGGTCATGAAGAACGCCGTCGTAAGCGCGCCCATCCGCTTGATCGCTTACGCCAAACTCCGTCTTGATCAGCGGCTGCACACCCGGCAGAATGTAGCGGTCAATGAAGTTGAACAGGTTCAGGCAGGTCAGCAGGAACAGCGCCATGCCTGCGGTCTTCGCCGCATACAGCATCGGACGCTCGCGATCGAGGGTCGCCAAGCGTTATTTCTCCGGGCTGGGCCGCGGCCAGCGCGCTTCCACAATTGTGGATATGCCACCGCGAGGCCGGAAGTCGCCCTTCACCACCGCCCACACAGGGTTCGCTGACTTCACCACATCCTCAAGGATCTGGTTCGCAATATTCTCCTGAAAAATTCCGAGATTCCGATAACAGAACAAATATTCCTTGTACGACTTCAGTTCCAGGCAGCGATCGCGCGGCATGTACCGCAGCGTGATCACTCCAAAATCCGGGAGGCCCGTCTTTGGGCACACTGAGGTGAACTCCGGATCGTCAATCAATATTTCATATGCTGGAAACTGGTTCTGCCAGGTCTCAATGGCGGGAAACTGAAAGTCCAGCCCTGCCTTGGCGTGTTCATCCGTGTAGCGCGGCGAGGTGGTCATTTCGACATTGTACGCAACATCCCGCCGACTGGCCCAACCCCTGCCGTTAACTCCTCCGCCTCCCCGCGAAAACTACATTTTGACGCTCAAAGCGCTCTTTCTGCGTCAGATATACTGACCACGGATAGATCATGACCGAAACGGCTACGCAGAAATTCGACAGGCGATATCTCTGGATCGCGGCATTACTCGTTCTGCTGGCTATCTTTTATGGTGTCCGGGCCGCCACGCGTGAGCGTCTCACGGTGCGCGTAGCAGAGGTAACTCGCGGAGATCTCACCAGCCAGAGCAGCACCAATGGCAAAGTCGAGCCCCAGATTAATTTTGAAGCACATAGCCCCACTGCTGCCACGATCACCGTCCTGAATGTCCACGAAGGCGATAAGGTTCCGCAGGGCAAACTCCTGCTGCAGATGGACGATACCGAGGTACGCTCCCGTCTGGCATCAGCTCTCGCCGCTGTAAAAGGCGCCCAGGCTCACCTGGACGCCATGCAACGCGGCGGCACCCAGGAGGAGAGGCTCTCGCTCACCGGCGACGTGGGCCGCACAACTCTCGACCGCGATCAGGCTGCCCGCGACCTCGCTGCTCTGCAGCAATTGCAAAAGTCCGGCGCCGCCTCTGCCAATGAAGTAGCTGCCGCCCGCGAACGGCTGGATGTGGCCAACAACTCCCTGCATACTCTGGAGCAGCGCCAGGGTTCCCGCTACGCCACCGCCGACATGGATCACGCACGCGCATCACTCGCCGACGCCCAGGCTGCCTACACCGCGGCTCAGTCCGTCATCAACCAATGTAATGTGCACGCACCCTTCGCCGGGACAGTGTATTCCCTGCCCGTCTCCCGCACCGAGTTCGTTGAGCAAGGCAGGTTGCTGCTGCAGATGGCCGACCTTACGCGCATCCAGGTCCGCGCATACTTTGACGAACCAGAGCTTGGCAAGCTGGCAGTCGGACAACCCATCAGCATCGTGTGGGATGCGAAGCCGGGTCGCATATGGCACGGCCACATTGAACACGTTCCATCTACTGTAATCACCTACGGCACCCGAAATGTAGGCGAAGTGCTCGTCGCTGTCCACGACTCCGACGGCACATTGCTGCCCAATACAAACGTAACCGTCACGGTTACAACTCAGCATGAAGAGAATATTCTCAGGGTCCCCCGCGAGGCGCTGCACACTGAGGCCGGCAAAGAATTTGTCTACATCCTTCGCGACGAAAAACTGCATCGCGCACCGGTTACTCATGGCACCATCAACCTGACTCAGGTGGGAATCGTCTCCGGACTACACGAGGGAGACGTGGTCGCGCTGGGAGCGACCAACGGCCAGCCACTCAGTGACGGAGCCCCAGCGAGAGTTGCGGAGTGATCGTGACGCCAGGCCGACAGGGGTTCCTCGTAGCAGTGGTTGCGGTCCTTCTCTTTCCTTGCCCGCTGCAGGCTGCGAATGCCGATGGTCTCGATGCGGCGCGAACCGATCTGGTACAGGGCCGCGCCGACGATGCGTTGGCACACCTCAGGACCGCGCTTAAATCGAACGATCAGAATGCTGAGGCGCACAACCTCTACTGCCGCGTAGCTGTGCAGTTGGAGCAGTGGGACGAAGCAGTCTCCCATTGCGAGCGCGCCGTCGCTCTCTCTGCCAGGGACAGCAACTATCACCTGTGGCTCGGACGCACCTATGGATTCAAGGCTGAGCGCTCCTCCATGCTTTCAGCCTTCAGCTATGCTCGAAAGCTCAAATCGGAATTTGAGTTGGCCGTGTCGCTCGACTCGCGCAATGTGGCAGCGATGTCCGACCTCGGAGAGTTCTATTGCTCGGCGCCCTCAGTAGTCGGCGGAGGCACCGGAAAAGCAGAAGATCTCGCGCCCAAACTCCTCGCGGTGGACCCAGTGCGCGGACACGAGTTGCAGTCTCGCATTGCCGACGAAGAGAAAGACTACGGCAAGGCCGAAAGCGAATTGAAAGCTGCAATCGCCGCTTCACCCCACCCGGCAAGCCAGTGGATGGCACTGGCTTCGTTCTATCGCAAGCGCGGCCGCATGGACGAAATGGTGCAGGCCATCAAGTCCGGCATTGCCGCGGACAAGGCACACACCGACGCCCAGGTGGACGGCGCCTCCACGCTGATCAGAACCCAGCGCGAACTGCCCCTCGCCGGCCAGATGCTGCGTGACTACATCGCGTCCTCCCAGAAGTCGGAAGACGCGCCTGTCTTTGCTGTCCATGTCTGGCTCGGAAATCTCCTGGCAAAGCAGGGCGACTCCACCGGTGCGCAGAGTGAATATCAGGCCGCACTCGCGCTGGCGCACGACTACAAGCCAGCTATCAGCGCTGCCGCAAAACATTAGAATGGGGAGTCACGGTTGGCGGGACAGAGGACATCTCAGGTGAAGCAGCGACTCCAGCGTGCAATTTTCATCGCCACAGCCATGTGTATCCCACTGGCTGCGCACGCACAGGTGTCGCTCTACACTACGGTCGACCTCGCTCTGCGCAACAGCACCAGCGTCCGCGTCGCCACTGCCGACGTGCAAAAGGCCGAAGCCATTGTCAGCGAGACACGCGACGTCTACGTTCCGTCTTTCTATGTAGGATCGGGCATTGGCTACTCCTACGGCTTTCCGGTCGGCCAGCCTTCCATCTGGGATATGACTGCCCAGTCAACAGTCCTCAACTACTCCCAGCCCGACTACATTCGCGCCGCACGCTCAGGACTGAGAGCCACCCAACTCACGCTCAGGGACACACGCCAGCAGGTGGTCCTCGATACCTCACTCAACTACATCCTGTTGAACAAGACTACCGATGAACTTGCTGCTCTCGACGAAGAAGCAAAATACTCAACCAGGCTGCTGGAAATAGAACAGCAACGCGTGGACGCCGGAGTTGAGCCGCGTGTCGAGTTAACCCGCGCCAGGCTTACCGATGCACGCATCCGCCTCAAGCGCCTGCACCTCGCGGACGAAGCAGCCGCCTACCGCGAAACACTCGCGCACCAGACAGGATTGCCGGCATCAAGTTTCATCACCGACGCCAAGAGCATTCCAGCCACGCCGGAGTTTCGCTCGGGTGGCGACCTCAATCTGCTTATCGCCGGCGCCAACCAGGGTGTGCAATCCGCTTACGCCGCCGCGAAGTCCAAACAGTACGCGGCCTTCGGCGACAATCGGCAGGAATACTATCCGCAGATCACGTTCAACGCCCAATACAATCGCTACGCCCGCTACAACAATTACGATCTGTACTACAAGAATTTCCAATCCAACAACTTCGGCGTGGGCGTGCAGATTACTATTCCCCTCTTCGACATGGTGAAGCGCGCCAAGACACGCGAATCGGCGGCGGACGCTTCCCGCTCATATGCCCAGGCAGACATGTTGCGCGATCAGACCGAAGAGCAGGCTCTGCGGCTGCAAAAAAGTCTGGCTGAACTCGCCCTGCAGGCTGAGGTCGCTTCGCTGCAGCGTGACCTCGCTCAAAGCCAGCTTGAGACAGTCCTCGCACAACTCACCACCGGCAACGGACAGTCCGGTTCTACTCCGCTTTCTCCCCGCGACGAGCAGACGGCACGCATCGAAGAGAGACAGAGGTTCGAAGATTCCCTCGATGCCGAATTCGAACTCACTCGCGCCCGGCTTTCTCTCCTCCGTACCGTCGGCTCGGTGGAAGATTGGGCCAGGAGTTTACCCAACGACCCTGCGGCAACTACCAAATAGATGCCCCGAATGTGAGCGTAATGGACTCATACGTAGCGTGCCAAAATGTGCGCTTTTTGCTCACTTAAGGCGTCAAAATGAGTCCAAATAACACGCATATCATCGTATCTAACTGGGCGCCTGGACCGCGCTATTCCCCGTGAAATCCCCATCCAAAGTGTTAAACTTATGGTTACGCCTATGCCTCTAAAAACGCTCTTTCTGAATCCGCCCTCCTTTGAAAACTTCGACGGTGGCGCCAGCTCACGCTGGCCCGCAACACGCGAAATCGAATCCTACTGGTACCCTGTCTGGCTGGCTTATCCAGCCGGAATGCTCGAGGGTTCCAAGCTGCTGGATGCGCCGCCGCATCACGTTACCGCGAACGAAACAATCGAGATAGCCAAGGGATTCGAGTTCCTCGTCCTCTTCACCAGCACCGTCGGCTGGGAGGGTGATCAGCGCCTCGCCGAGGCCATCAAGCGTGCCAACCCCGCGATCAAAATCGCCTTCGTCGGCCCGCCGGTAACCACTGCCCCTGACAAGGCGCTTAATGAGTGCGAAGTAATCGACTTCGTATGCCGTCGCGAGTTCGACTACACCGTCAAGGAGTTTGCAGAAGGCAAACCGCTCGATGACTTGCTTGGCATCAGCTATCGCAAAAATGGCCAGGTAGTCCACAATCCTGATCGCCCGCAAGTCGATGATTTGGATGCACTTCCGTGGGTTACAGATATCTACAAACGCGACATGGATGTGACCCGCTACAACGTGCCGTTCCTGCTGCATCCCTATGTGGCTCTATACTCTACGCGCGGTTGCCCGGCCCAATGCACCTTCTGCCTCTGGCCCCAGACCCTGAGCGGCCACGCCTGGCGCAAGCGCTCTACGGACGACGTTGCCGCGGAAATGGCGCACGCAAAAGAGATCTTCCCTGACGTCAAGGAGTTCTTCTTTGACGACGATACTTTCAACATCCAGAAGGCACGCACCATCGAGCTGTGCGAGAAGCTGAAGCCACTAAACCTAACCTGGTCATGCACTTCGCGCGTTACCACTGACCGCGATACGCTCAAGGCCATGAAGGATGCAGGCTGCCGTTTGTTGATTGTGGGCTTCGAATCGGGCGATCCACAGATCCTCAAAAACATCAAAAAGGGCGCAACTGTAGAGCGTGCACGCGACTTTGCGAAGGACTGCCACGACCTCGGTTTGACCATCCACGGCGATTTCATTCTCGGCCTGCCCGGTGAAACCAAGGAGTCGATCCGCAACACCATCAACTTCGCCAAGGGCCTCGACGTGGAGACAATTCAGGTTTCCATTGCGCATGCCTATCCGGGCACGGAATTTTACGAATTTGCCCGCGAGAACGGCTTCATCACCAACCTGGACACGGCGGCAATGTCGGATGAGGGCGGTCATCAGATGGCTCACATCGAGTACCCCGGCCTGCCCAAGGAATACGTGCTGGAGATGGTGCACCGCTTCTATGACGAATACTACTTCCGGCCCAAGGCTGCATTCCGGGTGGTGTGGAAGGCCATCGTGAATCGCGACGTGCCGAGACTCTACATTGAGGCCAAGGCGTTCCTGAAGTTGCGCCGCGCCCGCATGAAGGTCGTCAGCGACAGCAAGACACTGGCAGCGAGCACCGCCGCCAAGGCCAACGTTTAACAAAGCTGCCGCAGCAGCAAAATGGCAAAGCGGCCAGTTGATGGCCGCTTTTCTATTGCGCGTGATGCGACACAGTTTGCAGTCAGGACGATGAAGAAAATTGCTCTATCGACGATGACGTTTCGCCGGTACCTGGTGCTGGCCGCGGTTATGCTGTCGGCATCCATCGGCGACACTTGTCTCGGTCGAGGCATGAAAGACTTTGGTCCCGTCTCCATTCATCACCTGGGAAGTCTGTTTGTTGCGGTCGCAAATCCCTGGGTCATCACGGGCATTCTTTTACTGCTCTGCTTTTTTGCTTCATACCTAACGGCACTCTCATGGGCCGATCTTAGCTTCGTGCTTCCCTCCACCGCTCTTGGATACGTAGTGGTGGCGCTGCTTTCCCGCTTCTGGCTGCATGAACACATCTCCCCATTTCGCTGGGCGGGGATTCTGTTGATTGTGGCGGGAGTAGGTTTTGTGACCCGCGGCCCGTCGTATACGGAACACTCGCCTGCTGAAGAACCGCGTCTACCTGAAGCAGAAGAGGTGGGCCAGCCATGACCACCCCCGCGTGGCACAGCGCCGCGATGATTGCGGCAATCGTACTGACGGCAACCGCAGGCGATGTGCTGACCGCCTCCGCCATGCGCAAGATTGGCGACCTTGACGTTGTGAAGGCGAAATCTGGCCTGCTGGGAGCGATCCGCGCGGTCGTCGGCAGCGGGCGATTCGTGGTGGGAGTGATCTGCATGGCGCTTAGCTTCTTCTCGCTGCTGTTCGCGGTGAGCAATGCCAACGTGAGTTTAGTGGCTCCGGCATCTGCATCCCTCACATTTGTGAGCAATGCGGTTGCTGCGAAGTTCTTCCTGCACGAAGCGGTAGATCGCCGCCGCTGGATCGCCGCCGTATTCGTGTGCTGCGGCGTAGCGCTCATGGCTCTCTAGTATTTTCCTCAAAGGCGGCTGACTCTCCGCCAAAAATTCCTCCAACTAATCCGACTGCGCCGCGTCAAAGAATCTATAACTTGGGCTCGGCGATTCATCCCTGAACGATTTTGCGGCTCGCAAGGTGGCTTTTCGCGGTTTGCACAATCGGGGTATGCTGTTTTCGAACAGGAGGAAGCCATGCTGAGAAGAGAATTTCTTCGCCGTTCCGTTACCGGCATTGGGGCCACCTGGCTGACCCGCAAGCTCTCGGCAGCCGCGTTAAACGACCAGCCTCCCCTACCGCGCAAGTACCAGGCACACCAGGACGTGGTGCTGGGAAAGACCGGCATACGGACAAGCCTGCTGGCCATGGGCACGGGCACGATGGGCTCCGGTGGGCGCTCGAATCAGACACATCTGGGAACCGACGAGTTCACCACTCTGCTGCTGAACGGATACCACGAGAATGGCCTGCGCTTCTTTGACGCCGCTGACTCATACGGCAGCCATCCTTATGTGGCCGGTGCATTGAAGCAGCTACCGCGCGACAAAGTCACGGTGTTAACGAAGACCGACAATCGCGATGCTGCCGGAGTCCGCGCAGATCTCGATCGCTTCCGCAAGGAACTGGGCACCGACTACCTCGACATTGTGCTTATCCACTATGTGCGCATCGGCGATTGGACAACACAATATCGCGGAGTGATGGATGTACTGTCGGAGGCCAAGCAGAAAGGCATCATCCGGGCACACGGAGTGTCGTGCCACACGATCGAGGCCTTGCGGGCGGCTGCCGCCTCGCCATGGGTAGACATTGATCTTGTCCGGTTGAACCCGATCGGCTCTCACATGGATGCCGATCCGGACACGGTGATCAGCGTGATCAAGGAGATGCGCGCTCAGGGCAAGGGTATCGTCGGCATGAAGATTCTAGGGCAGGGCGACATGCGGGATAAGCCATCAGAAGCGATCCGGTATGCGCTGGGCACGGGCGTTCTGGACGCATTCACGATTGGGGCAGAGTCGAAGAGTGAACAGAACGATCTAACGCGCCGCATCGCTGCAGCCTAGAAAGGCTAGAAGGAATGGAATTCTGCGGGATTGAGGGGAGGCCAGTGTACTCGCTGGCCTCCACGTATTTGCTGCTGACTACTCCGTGCGCAATGCCACCGTTGGCTCAATGCTGGCCGCTCGCCGTGCCGGGATGAAGCCAGCTACCATTGCGGACGCCGACAGCGCGAGCAGTGCGATGAGCATGCTGATTGGATCGTACGACTTCACTCCGTAAAGCTGGTCCACCATGTAGTGTGCTGCAATGATTGCGACCGGAATGCCTATCAAGAGACCAAGGCCAACCTGAATAGAGGCCTCTTTCAGGACCATGCGCACGACTCTCGAACGGTCTGCGCCCAGGGCCATGCGGAGTCCGATCTCACTCGTCCTGCGGGCCACCTGGTAAGACGTGATGCCATAGAGACCCACGGAAGCCAGCACCAGCGCAAGGACCCCGAAGAGCGTTGCCAGACGCGCGATGAGCCGCTCCTGATTGAAGTTTCCCGCCACTTGGTAGTCGAGCGAATTCAAATCGAGGACGGTCAGATTCGGATCGATATTCGCCAGGGTTTGTCGAATCGTTGCGTCGACGTTTTGCGGTGTCTGTTGAAAGTGGATGGTGATGGAATTGATGTAAAGCGACCTGCCCTCAGCCATCATCATGTTCGGCGCCGTCAAGCCCGGCAACTGCTGCGTGAGGGGACGGAAATACATCGAGCGAACCTTGTCGCGAGGATTAGTGTACTTGGCATCCGCTACGACGCCAACGATTTCAAAGGCACCGGAAAACTTCTGGTCAAAGTCGCCAAAGTGCTGGCCGATAGGATCTTCCTTGGGGAAGAACTTCTTCACGAAGGCCTGATTCACAACGGCTACCATTTGCGAGGTTGCCGTGTCCTGCTCAGTGAACCCGCGTCCTCGAATCACGGGCTGGCCGACGGTTTCGAAGAACCGCGGGCTCACTCGATCCCAGGAGGAGCCGCTGTCCTGGTTTGGTCCCGGCGCGGGCCGTCCTTGCACGAATACTTCCTCGCCCCAGTTGTTACCTTCCAGGGTGCTGTAGAGCGCCAGGCCTACACTTTTTACTCCTGGTAGTCCTGCGAAGCGCTGTTCAAGCTGCTGATAGAGTGCGGGCAGCTTTTCCGGAGTGTAGCCGGCTCCGGCCGGATCAATGTGGACGACGTAGCGGTTGTTCGTCTGGAGACCAAAGTTCTGGTGCTCCATGTTGCTTAAGCTCTTCGTCAGCAAGCCCGCACACACCAGCAACATGACGGAGAGCGCGGCCTGAACTACGATGAGGGACTTTTGTGTAATGGACGAGCGATCGCGGGTGGTTCGGTTGGCGCCGCGCATTGCCTCAGCAGGGTCAGAGTGCGAGGTGACCCATGCGGGCACGATGCCGAAGACGACGCCGGTAACGAGCGACAGCAGAAATGCAAACCCCAGTACAGGAAGTGATGGGGTTGCCTGGATGGGATTATGGGGTGAATCAGGGAACGCGAGCGAGAGAATCATCCGCGTTCCAGCATACGCAACCGCCAGTCCTGCGAGGCCGCCCATGCAGCCAAGCAGAAGGCTCTCAGTCAGCATCTGCCGGATCAGCCTGCGGCGTGACGCGCCCATGGCCATACGAATCGATGTCTCAGCCTTGCGAGTGGCTCCGCGTGCCAGCAAGAGGTTGGCGACATTGGCGCAGGCGACCAAGAGCACGAGGCCTGAGATGGCCATCAAAAGATAAAGCTGCTTGCTCGTCTCCTGCTGCATATTTTGGATGCCGGCGCCGCCAGGAGTTATCACGACGTGCTGCCGGGGGATGAGCGTCGATGCGCCGTTTCTGGTGTAGGTGCCCTGCGATGGCAGCCACTGGCGCAGAGTATTGGACATTTTTTGCTGCAGGACCACAGTGTTGACGCCGGGCTTTACCCTGCCAAGCACGTAGAGCCAATTGCTGTCGGGAACATGGAGTAGCGAGTTCTCCTTCTCGATATAGGGCTCGGCGGCGAGAGGGATCCAAAGCGCGGCAGGACTGCTGCTGATGCGGTCTCCATAAAATCCTGGCGGTGCGATGCCGACTACAGTGACGGGCCTGGCTTGCAGATAAAATGTGCCGCCGATTACTGACGGATCGCCACCGTATTCGGATTGCCAGGTTTGATAGCTCATCATCGCCGTAGGAGGCGAGCTGGGCGTGTCGTCTGCTTCGTTGATGGCGCGTCCGGCGAAGGCGCCAATGCCAAAGGTGGAGAAGAAATTGCCAGAGACATATTCGCTGCGTTCGGATTTGGCCGGCTCCGAACCACGGCGTACAGTCATCCGGTTGCCGCCTGACTGCATGGCGGCGAGTTGCTCAAATTCAGGAGTGGTATCGCGGAAATGCTTATAGAGGTCGTAGGAGAATATATCGAAGTCGCCATCGTCGTTGATGAAGCCGCCTTCGACGCAGCAGTCGCCGCGGTCGCCCACTCGAAAGAGCGTTTTAGGGTCGGTGACGGGAAGCGATTTAAGAAGCACTGCATGTACCAGCGTGAAGATCGCTGTGTTAGCACCGATTCCAAGGGCGATGGTGAGGATTACGGTGAGGGCAAAGCCGGGCGACTTGCGGAACTGTCGAAGCGCAACGCGGATGTCCTGCATGCAATGGATCTCCTGAAGACCTTGGATGCTTCATGCAACTGCGCTGCCAGAATATCGGAGCGCCAACTTGCTCATTCGACGAGCGGCATCGCTGTGGAATGAAGGACAGTACGTCCGCTTTTGCCGCCAAGTGCCCAGAATCGGACATGTGATGGTGGGCTCTAGAGGGCAATAGCGGATGTGGGGTCGGCGAATCAGGCCAGGGCGGCGCCGCAGTGTTTGCAGTAGGCGGCATCTTTGTCGTGCATTTGCAGACCACAGGTAGTGCATACGCGCTTTGATCCGGGAGTGGCGCCGCGAGCCATCTCGTACGAAACGATTCCGGTGGGAACAGCGATGATGCCATAGCCAAGGATCATGAGGATGGAGGCAAGAAATCGACCAGCCAGGGTTACAGGCGAAATGTCGCCGTAGCCGACGGTCGTGACAGTGACCACGGCCCAGTACATCCCGACGGGAATGCTGGTGAAGCCGCTCTGTTCGCCCTCGATCTGATACATCAGCGCGCCGACGATGATCACGACGGTCAGGACAACGAAGAGGAACACAATAATCTTGCGCATGCTGGCGGCGACGGCGACGCGCAGGGCGGTAGCTTCCCCGATGAATTGCGTCAGTTTGAGAATCCTGAAGACGCGAAGCAACCGGAGCGACCGAAGCAAGCTGAAAGAATGAGCGGAGCGGAATATCAGGCTGAGATAGGTGGGGCCGATAGCAAACAGATCGACCATTCCGAAGAAGCTCAGGGCATAACGGCGGGCGTCTGTTGCGGTCAGCAGACGAGCTACGTATTCGATCGTGAACAAGGCCGTGAAGAACCACTCTGCCACGCGCAGAGGAGTGCCATAGGAGTTCCTGATGCTGGGCACGCTCTCGAGCAGAACAGTGAGTACGCTGAGAAGAATTGCGACGAGCAGGACGACATCAAAGAGGCGACCTGCAAACGTCTCGTGGCCGTAGATTATCTCGTTCCACTTGTCGCGCCACGCGGCTCGCTGGAGCCTGGTTGGATTCAGGTTCATCTTTGTCGTCAATCCGTGCACCGTATGGCCGTAAGGATACCGTATTCAGGAACATCTCGATATCGTTCAGAAAATTCCAGGCGAGCCTAACAAGCTCTAGCCTCGCCGCCCCGCGTGGGCCGAGCATAGGATTTACATTGTGAAGGATGTGGAACCGTTAGCTTCGGCTTATCGTAACGATAGAAGAGCATGAGCGAACTCTACAGCGCGCCATGGGTTGAGGCACAGGTCGCCAGCACGATCGACGTCTGGAACGCATGCGTTGCGTCTACCGCGCAGAGCGGCACAGAGTACTGTCAGAAGGAACAGGTCCAGCGCGAAAAGGCGTACGACGAAGCTCTCATGTCCGTCGAGCAAGAAGTGAAAACGGCTCCTCGGACCAGATCGGAACGTATCGCAACCCAGGGCCGCATCACTGCTGCTTTTGGTCGATTTGCGGCAACGGCCCTGGGCCTTGAGCGCGAAGCAGTTCATCTGCTTATGCACGATTTCCTTCCAGTCGGCACGCAGCTTGCACGTTGGGCTAAACGCTTTGATCCCGCACTGGAGATGAGCGACGTACTCCAGGCCTGCCGAAATGCCTGGACCGCGTGTGGGCTGCAGCCGCTGCTGGGTGAGCGCGTGGGAATTACACCGGCCATTCTTGGATACAGCCTGCTGTATCCCTATAGCGACAATTACCTGGACGGCGCAGATATCGCGGCCGAGGATAAGCTTCGCTTCAGTCAGCGCTTTCGCGAGCGCTTGCGCGGTGAAAATCCGCCGGCCCAGAACTACCGCGAAGCTGCGTTGTGGAGACTGGTGAAGCTGATCGAAGAGCAATATCCTCGTGCCTCGTATCCCCAGGTCTATGCCAGCCTGTTGGCGATTCATCGTGCTCAGGAGGAGAGTATCGCTCAACTCAAGCGTGACAACGATTGGGAAGACAACGCTGTGTTACGGATGAGCTGCGCAAAGGGCGGAACCTCTGTATTGGCTGATGCGTGCCTGGCCCGCGGCTGGCTAAGTGCGGAGGAAAGTCGCTTCTCCTTCGAGTGGGGAGTGCTGCTGCAATTGGGGGATGATCTGCAAGACGTGCGCGACGACATGGATCGCGGATCGGTGACTCTCTTCACACGCGAGGCCGCCCGAGGAAAGCCGCTGGACCGCCTGGTAGTCCAGCTGCTCGGCTTTAGCGACAGAGTCGCATCCCGGATGGACACGCTGCCAAACGGCACTCCTGTACTAAAGGAGCTCTTGCGGACGAGTTGGCGTTCGCTCATTGTCAACGCCGTCGCAGACTCGCACGAATTATTCTCTCCCGGATTCGTTGCACGAGCGGAGCGCTCTTCGCCGTTTCGATTCGACTTTCTGCGGTCACGGCGAGATAGGTTAGCCAGTCACCAGGGTCTATATACGACACTCTTCGGTGCCTTCGTGGAAGGACGCGCCTCCGGCACCGATACTCTTCCCTCAGTAAGGCTGTCGAAAAAGCTTCCTCCGATCGATACCCAGCCACCCGCCTGCTGATGCTGCAAGCAATGTTCATCCGAGCAGCCAGTCTTCCCGCTCGCGTCCGGCGGTGAGAGAATTGTCCCGTAACAAGGAGAATCCATCAATGCCTTCCGCCAAGCTTCTTATGATCGTCGGTGACTTCGTTGAAGACTACGAAGTCATGGTTCCCTTCCAGGCATTGCAGATGGTTGGGCATGTTGTGCACGCGGTGTGCCCGGATAAGAAAACCGGAGAGTTCGTCCGCACTGCCATCCACGATTTTGAAGGGGATCAGACTTACTCAGAGAAACCTGGTCATAGGTTCGTTCTCAATGCGACATTCGCAGACGTTCATCCTGAAGAGTATGACGGGCTTGTGCTGCCGGGCGGTCGCGCGCCGGAGTATCTTCGCCTGGATAAGCGGGTCATCGCACTGGTCCAGCATTTCCCTGCGGCGAATAAGCCAATTGCCGCCATTTGCCACGCAGCTCAATTGCTGGCCGCGTCAAATGCTATTTCGGGCAAACGCGTGAGTTGCTATCCGGCATGTTCGCCTGAGGTAGCACTAGCGGGTGGAGTCTTCGCCGACATACATGTAACCGACGCGGTTACAGATGGAAAACTAGTTACTGCGCCGGCATGGCCTGCACACCCGGCGTGGCTGGCGCAATTCCAAAGTGTGCTCGTGGCTCACCTGGCAGCTAAGTGATATAGCGGATCAGGGAAGCTTTGTATCCAGGGCATAGATTTCTTCCACGCTCATGTCGCGCATGCCCAAAATAGAGTCGTCCGGACTAAGGCCGGTCCAGGAGCCGAAGTGCCCAAAGGCGAGTTTGCCGGCGGCCGTAAAGCTGACGACCAACTCCGTCTTGCGGTCGCTCAGGCAAATGCGGTAGACGGGCAGGCTCTTTGCGAAGGAATCGGTGTAGTACACGCACTTGCCATCGTGCGACCACTCAGGATAACTGGATGGCACGGTGATCAGGTCTTCCCATTTACGCGTGGCGAAGTCGTAAAGCCTGAGTTTTGAGTAGTCCGCCGCCATGGCGATCAAGTGGGAACCGTCGGGCGACCAACGCGGGGAGAACAGTCCTGCGGAATCCGGCAATGTTGTCACCTGTCGAGTCTTCAAGTCGAGTACGCGTATCGCGTTTTCCTTTGAGTTCCTCGCCAGTGTGTCGCGTCCTGCGAATGCCAAAGAATTTCCGTCCGACGACCAGGTAGGATCTAGGTCGTCGAGTTCACCCGAAGTCAGTTGCTCAGGATTGCCACCCTCTGCCGGTAGAACATAGATCTTCCAGGATTTCCCGGGCTCGTGGCCGGCGAAAGCGACTTGTGCGCCATTGGGCGACCAACGGGGCAATCCCACCTCCATCGGGGCGAAGGTAAGCTGGTGACGGTCGCTGCCGTCGATCTTGCTCTGCCACAAGATGCCCTCTGGGAATGAAACGTAAACAACTCTCGAGCCATCCTGCGAGAAGGCCAAACCTTCTGCCGAAAGACCCGAAATAAAAGGAGAAAACAGTCGTGTCTTCTGATCGAACTTCATCACTTCGCCGCGAGGGTTGGAGCCGATGAAGAAAACTTTGGTTCCGTCCTTGTTCGGCAACGGCGCCTGAGAGCTATTCTGTCCAAGAGTCAACTGCACGGGTTCCATGTTGGTCTTGCGCCACAGATCCCGCTTATCTCTCATAGCCCACAAGATCGGAATTCCTGCCCTCGGGGACTGAAAAATGTAGTAATTTCCATCGCTTGTCCAGCTACCGCAGCACTCATTCGGGGGATTATCCCAACCGGTGAGCAATTGCGTCAGGTGGTTTCCATCTGGCTGCGCCTCCCACATTG
Organism: uncultured Acidobacteriaceae bacterium; assembly: GCA_963849505.1. Taxonomy (GTDB): domain Bacteria; phylum Acidobacteriota; class Terriglobia; order Terriglobales; family Acidobacteriaceae; genus JANXZS01. The sequence continues at coordinate 386,755 of CAWKHY010000010.1, forward strand.
AACTGGTGCGAAGCTTGTAATCAAAGACGCTGAAGCGGAGACGACCGCCATCGGGAGAGACTCTAAGCCAAAATGGAAGGCCTTTGACTGTGAGGATTTTGCGTGCCTGACTTCCGTCACTCTTGGCGGCGAATATATCTGATCCTGCGACGTAGTAGATTCCGCCCCCACCTACCGAGAATGCCGCGTCGCTTGCCAGGGTGCTCCCTATGCGGCGTGGCTGGCCACCCGGAACGGGCATGATCCACATTGCGGCTTTATCTGCAGTTGCAGGAGGCCCGGCAACCAGCAATTCTGATCCACTTGGTGAGATGTCTGTGATGCCAAACAAGCGGAACGGGGCCTGCAGCGGAACTGACTCTCCCCCCTCGGTGGAGACCTGCATTATTTCGGCCCCACCCTGGAACTCTCCCCTGATGAAGTAGATTCTCGATCCATCCGTAATCAGAGGCGGAGGAGGATCTCCAGCGAGAAATAGTTTTGGCATTCCGTCGTGGGTGATTTGCGTAATGCCCGTAACTCGCGGCGCGGGGAGCGTGGGACGTAAAAAGTACGCCAGCAGCAGCGCCAGAAGCCCAACGACTGGCCACAGCCACACCGCCCGCTTGCTTGTAGGCGTGACAACCGTTGAATTCGCCGATGTTGATTGAAGCGGGGTTGCAACCTGTGACGCTGAGTTTGCCGGCACCTGCGCCAACACCTGCGACCGACCCGAGTCCGTGTCCCGCTTTAGCCGCTTAAGATCGGCCCGCATATCGGCGGCACTCTGATAGCGCAGATCACAGTCTTTTTCCAGCGCCTTGTGGATGATCTCGTCAAGCGCGGAGGGTGCGTCAGGATTCAGCCGCACAAGAGCGACTGGTTCCCGGTTCAGGATGGCGTCGAATATGAGGCCGGTACTTTCTCCGCGAAACGGAAGGCTGCCGGTGATCATTTCGTACAGCACGACGCCGAAGGAGAATAGATCCGTGCGAGCGTCCAGTTCTCTTCCCTTCACCTGCTCGGGGGACATATAGGCAATTGTCCCCATCGTCGTGCCTGGACTAGTGAGGTGCTCTGCATCAATGGTCGCCTCTACCGAGGACGGATCAGGCTGCGGCTGACGCGTCCCCGGTGAACCGACCTTGGCGAGGCCGAAGTCAAGAACCTTAGCGTGCCCTCGCGTCGTAACAAATATGTTGGCCGGCTTGATGTCGCGGTGCACGATGCCCTTGCTGTGTGCCGCATCCAGGGCATCTGCGATCTCAATCGCCAGCCCCAGCAGAGACTCCGCATCGAATGGCTTTGCGGCGATGCGATGCTTGAGCGTGGCCCCATCCAGATACTCCATGGCGATGAACGACTCCTGGCCATGCTTGCCAATTTCATAGATGGTGCAGATATTTGGATGATTGAGGGCGGATGCGGCGCGCGCCTCGCGACGAAAACGCTCAAGGGCCACGGGATCGCGGGCTACATCTTCGGGCAGGAATTTGAGCGCGACGAAACGCCCAAGATCGGTGTCCTCGGCTTTATAGACGACACCCATGCCGCCACCGCCAAGCTTCTCAAGGATGCGGTAATGGGAGAATGTGGTGTCTATCATGCGGGAAATGCCTCAGGATTGACTGATAGTACGAATGAATATGCTGTCAGTCAATTTCCATTTCTGCGGCTATGTATCTTATTCTGTTCCGTTTGGGCCGGGAAGCTCAAAGACTCCATGATGGGAGCTGAGCTTTTTACCTGCTCCGGCAGAGTGGGCCGGGTAAATCGCGCTCTCTGACGGCGTTGAACGTCGATGCCTGGCCTTCCGATCGGATATACTTGCTCGGCTCCAGAATATTCTCTCCCCCATTGGTGATCGAGTTGGCAAGACCCCACGAATCAATCGCACCTTCAGAGGTCGGCTTGCCCAACGCTGATTTCAGGGTTCTGATAATCAACCCGGGATCGACCTCCACCAAGCTGGCCGTATACAGCGGAAACGATCCTGAATTAGTTCGGAACCTGCGCCATAGCGACGATGAGATGAAGCAATTTCACGGCCTGCCTGCTCTGACGCAATTTGATTTTCGATGTGCGGAAATCGAGCGTGAGCTGAATTCTGCGGGAATCCCGATGGCCAGCCTTGACGCAGTGGTGGGGCGGGGCGGACTGACGGGACCTGTCAGCAGCGGAACGTATCGCGTCAATCAGACGATGCTTACAGAGCTGCGAGATGCAAAGCATGGCGATCATCCCGCCAACCTTGGCGCTATCCTCGCGCAATCGATTGCGGAGAAGTCCGGCGTCGAGGCCTACGTTGTTGATCCACCCACCGTCGATGAATGGCAGGACGTAGCTCGACTATCCGGCTCGGCTCTCACGGAGCGCATTTGCTGGGGCCACGTATTGAACACCAAGGCAATTGCCCGTCACTTTGCTAAGGAGAGCGGCAAGCCATATGCCGACCTTCGACTTCTGATCGTGCATCTTGGCAGCGGTGTCACAGTGTCGGCCCACAAGGACGGCCGCATGATTGACTCGACCGCCGTGCAGGAGGGCCCTTTCTGCGCCGATCGCACGGGAGAACTACCGGTGATCAAGCTAGCGCAACTCTGCTTCAGCGGGCGCTACTCACAGCGCGAGATTGAGTTGCTGCTCTTCGGTCAGGGTGGCCTCTACTCCTACCTGGGCACTCGGGACCTGCAAGAAGTAGAGCGTCGTATCGCAGCGGGTGACAAGTTTGCGAGCCTGGTCTTCGATGCGATGGTCTACCAGATCGCGAAGGCAATCGGCTCCATGTCAACCGTGCTTCAGGGAAGAATCGATGCACTGCTCCTCACGGGAGGAATGGCGCACTCTGAGAAACTGGTTACGCAGCTGCTCGATTCCGTCAGATGGATCGCACCGGTCACGATTTATCCGGGAGAAGACGAGCTCAAGGCTCTGGCCGAAGGCGTGCTCCGTGTACTGCGCGGCGAGGAAGAAGCAAAATCCTACCAGGTAGCACAAGAGAGAGTTGAAAGCTCTTCTATTCACTCGCTCTGAGCAACTGGCGGTTGACGTCGAGCGTTAATTCCGGCCGGTAGTGAACACGAACTCGTACTCGGGAGTCACACTCACCTCTTTCAGTTGCACGCGCTGACTTTGGCTGCCAAAGTCCGCACGGAATTGGGATTCGAGATAGATGGGCGCATCCTTTCGCAGGGGCAGGATGCTCAATTCCAAAGGGGCCTGGTGAATCAATCCCGCGAATCTCCTGAGACCTATCGACCACGGCAGACCGTTGTAGAAATCATCATCCAAGAGATGTCCATCTGCTGAAAGACGCGCCACGTCTCCGGTGTAGTCCATGGTCAGGAAGACGTTGCTGACGCCAGACATGAAATCTGCGGGAACTGTGAGTTGCCATTTCGCCGCGGCTTGGAAGGCCGCATCGTCGGGAGCCAGCGCGACCCCTGTAGAACGCCAGGACGGTGTCGGTCCAATCTTTACAGGTGGCACACTTTCGCCTTCGTGAATCTGCCGGACTGCGAGCGCCACATGCTTCTCCGACTGTGTCGCGCTGTAGATAGAGATGCCGCTGCTCTGACGCAGCGTGAGCCTTGCAGGGACGACTACATCAAGGGCATGATCAGTCGCTGGATACACACTGAAGGTGAACTTTGGAACGCCTTCGGAACGAAGATAGATGTGCTGTGAATCGGCGAAGTAGTCCTGCGCCGTTGCGACGAGCGATTCATGACCGTCGATCCGCGCCTTCCAGGAATTTTCAGCTTCTTGCTGAGTCAGAAGCACAATCTTGGTCTCAGCGCCGGACGCACCGCGAAGCACCATCGGAGTCTCGAATCCAGTATGAATTGAGGTAATCGATATGGTGTCCCCGGTGGAGCGGATGGTCGCTCCCGACGCGGTCACGGCAAGTCCCGCAGTCTTCTCCAACACAAATTCTGCGCCTATGCCGGGAATCTCTTCGAAGAACCAGGTCTCTTCCGCGCCGTTGCGGACTCGAGTGAAAAGTTGTGCCGTGCTGTAGCGGAGCGATGCGACGCCAAGATCGAGATGGAATGGCCAGATAAAATATGCGCCTGCTGGAATATCGATGGGCGTTGCCGGAATCTTGATTGTCGAGCCGATCAGTTTGACGGTGATCTGCGTTCCAGAGCGGGGGGGCATCGAATAGCCGCGGACATAGTTGTTAAGGAAGACGAAGCCACTGCTCCCATCGGTACGCACCGAGACTCGTGGCGCGGCAAAATCCGCCGGGCCAGTGGGGAGGAGCTTGGGCGCATAGCTTTGCAGCGGCGCCAGCTGTCCGCCAAAGTCGTTCATGAAGTAGTCGAAGACTTTCATCTTGCGGAGTACTGCGCGCTCGCGCCCGTAGGCTCCCAAGGGTGCCTGGAAGTCATAAGACTTCACCGGCAAGTCGTTGGGATATCCGGTGGCTTGCGACTCCTGCAGCGCGGTTAGTTTGCCATCCGGATTCTCACCGCCCTGAAACATATAAGAGCCGTAGAGATTCACGCCCGAACCGAGCATTACCGGAATCATCGCAGCTATGTCGTCCTGCTCAATCACCGGTCGCCGATGGTAAGTGTCTTGCATGCCTCCGCCCATCTCCGCAGTCATGAAGGGCGTGTCGTAGGCATTCGCTGGCGCACTGCCAGTCCCAGCGACAGTTCCCATCATGCCCATACTGCCGGAGACTCGACTGCCAAAGCGAAACATATAAACTTCGTTCGGCGGAAGCTTCTGTATCGATCCGTCCCACGGTGCATCCGGATACCCGCCGAACACTGGGAGCACCTGCACCTTCGGCACCACGGCGTTATCCCAGCCCGTCACCGTGTAGAGGGGAACATCGAGTCCGCTCTCGAGGGCGAGCTTCTTCAAGGCAAGAATGTATTCTTCACCTTCGCCCGGGCCACGTCCCGAGTATTCGTTCTCGAGTTGTATCCCGATGATGGGACCGCCATCCTTCCACAGCAGTCCACTTAGATGGTTGCCGATCTGGCCATACCATTTGGCAACGAAGCTCATGTAGACAGGATCGTTTTTGCGCGTTGGCCCTTTCGCAAGCAACCAATCTGGAAAGCCACCGTTCCTTGCCTCGCCATGGGCCCACGGACCGATCCGAGCCACTACATACATGCCATGCTTGTCGCATAACTCTACGAAGTGCCGCAGATCCTTCTGGCCCGACCATTCAAATTGCCCCTCGAGCTCCTCGTGATGAATCCAGATGATGTAGGCCGCAATGATTTGTACGCCGGCAGCCTTCATCTTCAATATCTCCTCTTCCCACTCCGCCTCTGGGACTCGACTGAAGTGAAACTCGCCCATCACCGGTAGCCAGGGCTTTCCGTCAAGAGTGAGATAAGCACTATTGAGTGCAAGCGTGTGATGAGACGGAGATACGGAGGTCCCGCCCCGATATGAAGTGGGAGCGGGCTGACCGGAAGCGCTGCTGGCGTCGACCTCAATCAGGTTCGGATTTTGTGCGCCCGCTGTTGATGTCGCGAATGCCGCCAAAGTTGCCAGCAGAAAAACAGATGCAAATTTGTGCCGCAAGTCCGGACGTGCCATGTGTTTCCATCTCCATGTTTTCGGCTCATCACAAGAGTACCGCTCTCTTCCTTCCCTGCGCCGAGCATTTAAGCATGGAGATGTGCGCTTAGCGGTACGTCCTGGCGTTTGGTCCACCCCGATTTGATGTCGCATCGTGACAGATAAATGCTCTGTTAGTCCCACGCATGTTTGGGTCGTACGGCGGGAAATCCAAATTCTTGCAAACCTCATCCATCACAAACGTAGTTAATGGCTTACTTTTCGGAGGCAGTATGAGATTCAGTACTTGGGTCAATAGTCGAATTGCTCGCGCGGTGATCGCGGTACTTAGCTTAGCCCTCTTCGTACCCGGCGCCCTCGCGCAGTATCGAACATCCATCCAGGGCGTAGTGACTGATGCGACCGGCGCCGTGATACCAGGCGCGACCCTGACGCTCACAAATCCTGCTACAAACGACAAGATCACTCGAACCAGCAATGAGGTGGGCGTATTCAATTTCAACGCCTTACCGCCGGCTCGCTTCACGCTGGTTGTAGAAAAAGAAGGCTTTCAGAAAAAGCAACTGGACAACCTCAACTTGATTCCAGAACAACCGAACGCGCTCAACGTGGTGCTGGAGGTTGGAGGTGCTGCACAAACCGTCACCGTCGATGCTTCCACAGTCTCGGCATTGGATACGCAGGGCGCGTCGATCGGCGGGGTTGTCACGAACGAACAAATTCAGCACATGCCATCATTTAACCGCGATGTATTTCAGCTCGCCCAGCTTACGCCGGGGGTTTTTGGTGACTCGTCGCAAGGTAGTGGTGGGGGTGCCTTCAACCTACCGGGAAACCAGGGGCCGGGGGGAACCGGCGGTGGTTCCGGCGGCATATTTCAAACCGAGAATGGCCCACAGGTGCAGGGCGCGGGTGGCCAGTACGAGACCAACGGCATCTCTGTTGATGGCATCAGTACGGTGAGTGCGGTCTGGGGCGGCACCTCGATCATCACGCCCAGCGAAGATTCCATCGACAACATGAAGGTCGTCTCCAACAGCTACGATGCGGAGAACGGACGCTTCAGCGGCGCGCAGATTCAAGTCACATCAAAGAGCGGTACGAATTCCCTGCACGGCAGCGCTTTTTTTAAAGCGTCAAGGCCGGGGCTCAACGCCTATCAGCGCTGGAATGGCGTTGGTTCGAATAAACCGGGCACCGCCGCAGAGCGAGGCGTGAATCGGGATAACAATCGATTCAACCAATATGGTGGGAGTCTCGGCGGACCTCTTTGGAAGGATCGCATCTTTGCCTTCTTCAACTATGAGACCAGCCCGCTGGCCGCAACAAGCACTGCGCAGGGATGGTATGAAACTTCACAATTCACCGCCTCTGCCGCAGCTCCAGGCAGCATAGCCGCACAATATCTCAGCTATCCCGGTGAGACTGTTTCTTCCAATGGAATGATTCAGCGCACCTGCGCTTCAGTTGGTCTTCAGGAAGGCGTGAACTGCATAACGACCAGCGGCGGCCTGGACGTGGGCTCGCCATTGACGACAGGTCTGGGACATCAGGACCTCACCTACACTGGTAACTCAAATAATCCCGGAGTGGGCGCTGGGCTCGATGGAATACCTGACCTCGCATACTTCAACTCAGTGAATCCGACCACAACCTCGCAGATGCAATATAACGGTCGGGTCGATGCCAACGTTACAAAGAACGACCGCATCAGCTTTGCTATCTATTGGGTGCCGGTTGATAACACTAACTTCAACGGTCCAATCCGAACAGCGAATCTCTGGCATCACTCACAAGTCAACGATGCGTTTTCGGTAATCTGGAATCACACCTTCTCGCCAACGCTCCTTAACCAGGCACGCGCCAACGCAGCAGGCTGGCGCTGGAATGAAGTGACCACCAATCCGCAAGCTCCCTTCGGCCTTCCCCAGGACAACATCGGCAACATTGGTTCCGCGAATCCGCAGTTCTTCGGGGCTCCTGGTCCCAGCAATCTGAACCAATGGACTTATACCTACAACGACGTCCTCACAATCATCAAGGGCCGACACAGCATTAAGACCGGCGGCGAATATACCCGGCTCTACTATCTCAACAACCCCGTTGCTGCTGCCCGCCCGCAATACAATTTCAATAATCTGTGGGACTTCGCAAATGACGCGCCCTATTTTGAGAGTGGCCAGTTTGATTCTCAGACGGGCGCGCCAATTGCAAATCGCCAGGACAATCGCGAGAACCTATGGGGATTTTTTGTACAGGACGACTACAAGGTTCTGCCAAATCTGACCATTAACCTGGGGCTGCGCTGGTCATATTTCGGTGCGTTCGACTCCAAACAAAACAATCTTGATGTCTTCAAATTCGGCACCGGGACTAACCCCCTCGACGGAATGTATGTCCGTGTGGGCGGACGTCTTTACGACCCGCAAAAAAACAACTGGGGACCGCAGCTTGGATTTGCATATCAGCCTAGCAAGTACGAGGGCAGACTTGTGATTCGCGGAGGCTTCGGTATCAATTACAACCAGAACGAAATTGCTATCACCTCAAACGGCGTCGGCAACCCTCCCAATGCGGTGCAGGCTAGCTACACATGTCCCTTTCCATATACCAACAACCCCACGTGCTCGAACACAGGAATCCTCTATCAAACCGCCAACGATGTTCACTCCATCTTTGGATACGCTCCAAACCCGAATGCGATCACACAATTCGGACCAGACAATCTGCCACTGACTGGCGTGGCCTCAGTGACCGGATTTCCCGCTAATCCCAAGACGATCGCTAACTATCACTGGTCGCTCGATACGCAATATCAGTTGCCGTACAACCTCGTGATGTCGTTGGGCTATCAGGGCAATGTGACTCGCCACGTATTAATTCACAACAACTGGAATGCGATCGGTGCGGCGCAAGGATTCGCGCTGAATCCCAAGGTGAACTTCCTGAACTTCTGGGAGAACAGCGGTTCTGCGAACTTTAATGCGATGATCGCATCTCTGAAGCACGACTTTTCGCATACCTTCCAGGCGCAGGCAATATACACATGGGCAAAGGCCATGGATGAAAACTCCGGCCCGTACTACATGGATCCATATCCATACGACACACACGCAGCGTATGGGCGGTCTAACTACAACGTTCAGAATGCCTTCAAGTTGTTTGGATTATGGCAGCCTGTTATCTTCCACGGAAGTCATAGCTGGATGGAGAAAGTTATGGGCGGGTGGTCCTTAAGCGGCATCTGGAATTTACACAGCGGCTTCCCATACGATGCCACGTATAACACGACAGGCATCTACTACCAAGGCAGCAGCTATGGCCCGCTTCGTCCTGCTTCCCGTCTGTCCGGTGCCGGCTCAAGCACGAGTAACAAGACATTTCAGCAGGCTACGAACGCAAATTACGGCGGCAACGCGACCCAGTTCTTCGGGGCTCCCACTTATGTTCAGGGCGCGGTCTTTCCAGCCTTCTCACCCGCACCAGTCCCCGGAATACACCGTAATAGTTTGAATGGCCCGGGATACAACGGTGTGGACGCAAGTCTGACCAAGGCCTTTGGCTTGCCGAAAATGAAGGTACTTGGAGAAGGCTCGCGATTGGAAGTCCGCGCAGACATCTACAACCTGTTCAACAAGACCAACATCAACACTGCCTCAATTGACACGAACCTCGGTTCAGTTGCGCCCGACGGTACGATCACTCCAAACGCCGATTTTGGGGTGGCTGGCAATGCATTGGGCAGCAGAACGGTGCAGTTGCAAGCACGTTTCAGCTTCTGATCGACTCGCAACAACGCGGCCCGGACTCGCACCTTGAGCGGGCCGCATATTTATCGACAATGCAAACATCTAGGCGTCGTCGTAGTCCTCGGTCAGCGATTGTAGGAATGCTACAAGCGCCGCCAGGTCGTCCTGACTTAGAGACATATTCAAGAATTCCGGCGGTGAATTTCGAATATTACTTCCCAACACCAATTGCGACATCTTGATGTAGTGACTCACAACGTCATCCAATTTTATTGCCCTGCCATTGTGAAAGTACGGTGCTGAGTCCTCCAGGTCGCGCAATACCGGTGTCTTAAACTGCGCAATTGTAGAGGCGAGGCCCTGGTCAGCGGAGCAATCCTTCCTCGTCGCGCACACAAACGTCTTCAGATTCGCCTGTGGATTTGGAATATCAGGATTTAAGTACACGTTCCACAAGCCAAGATCAGCATAGGCGGGTGAGCCCGCTGCTGCGGGATGGCGCAGAGATTCCGTTGCGTTTGGATGCAATGCCGAGACCGGCATGAATGCATCGAAGTTGGCCAGGCGCTGCGTATTCGTCGGTATCGCCATTGTCATGAACGATCCGGCTCCGTTCGCGGCGTCGTATTCCTCCTGCGTAACCCCGGTATTGTGGAAAACGAAATCAGAGAAGTCCGGAGCCTGGTGGCACGCTACGCAGTTCCCGGCGTGGGCGTTCACGGCCCCCGGGGTAGCAGATGCCAGAAAGATCTTCAGCCCCTGCAACTCCAGCGCTCCAAATTGGTAAGGCTGAGAGTGGTAATTGAATGAGCCATCCTTACTCGTAATGTAGATCGGATTCTTCAGCGCAGCTATTTGCTGCGCCAGGCGCTGGCTGTACGCTGCTTTCGTTTCCCCGGCCAGTGGAGCGGGGGGCAGGTGATTCACGCGTAGGAAATTGTCGTAGGGCGAGCCTATGTATCGCCCGAATGAGTCGCGCTGAAATAAGAGATCCCGCATGTATGTTGCTGTACAGAGTGCCACTTCGTTGACTACTTGAGTGTCAGTTGCAGTTGCCACGTCTAGTCTCTGCGATGGAGGAAGCAGCAAGTCTTTGGTGATTCGAGAATCGGTTCCTTTGAAGAGGACGGAATAGCTGAGACCATACAGCCGATCGGCTGCCAATGGGCTGCTGCCGTTATCCTTACGAATGACCTGGGCGATATGGGCGATAGCCTCGTTATATTGGGACGGCTGCCACCCAAAGTTGCGGCCCGTCATGGTACCTACGACGAGATCTTCTCCAGAGGCAAACTCCCCATCAAAGTGCAGGAAGAGCGGTCCTGAACGAGCAGTGAAAGAATCCACCATCTGCATCGAGTTGCGCGGAGTGTGGTCGAACCCATTCGCCTGCGCCCTGGGCATCGGGCTGTGTGTGGCGAAGTCCGCATACGTCCGATTCCCTGCTCCCGTCACTCCCTGGAATTCCGTAACAAAGTGGCACGACCGGCAATTGATGGACTGCCCGGCAAATGGACCCGGAAGTGGTTGATCCAATGTTTGCACCTGTGCAACCGCTGGATCTCCAGTTGCTAAAGGCGCATTTACATCCGTCATATTTGCCGCAAAATACTGGGCGAAACGGGTATCGAGAAAGAGTGCCTCCCCGATCGAGTCCGCTGGAGGAGTTGAGTCCGCTTCGGTCGGCGCCGCCGGGGCTTGGCCTGATCCGCAACCCACTGCGAGGGTTCCAGCGATGATGCAAGTGAATACTAACGAGAGAAAACCAAGAAATACTCGGCGCGTGACTATCATTGTTGTCCTGCCTTACCTTGCGAATTCAGACTGCGAATATAGGTGACAATCTGCCAGCGTTGCCGCTCCGGCAGTCCGCCCCATCCCGGCATACCCTTATAAACATTGCCGTTCTTCAGCAGCCACGCGAGTTCGCCATCGGTTGCGTCTTTGATTCGTTCACTCTGCAGACTGGGCCGGGAGCCTTTTCCGACGCCATTCTCGCCGTGACACTTGGCACAATTGTTGTTGAAGAGAACTGTTCCAGCCTCGATTGCATCGGGACTCGCAGCATATGGATTAACGCGATCGCGATCGGACTGCCCCACTTTTTTGAGCCACGATCCATCCGCCGTTGCAAAGCACGCTGCCGAGGCAGCAATGAGTGCCGTCAGAACGAAAGCCCGGCCCTTCACTTCGTCCTCCTAAACCAATCCCGGAACTGCTGGATCTCATACGTCACGCCAAATCGCCACAGAACTCCGGCGGAGTTGTCATTCAGTCCAAACTCCGGCGAGAACTTGAATGTCAGGTCGTGCGGGATGCTCAACGCGACCGTCGGCGCCAGGTACTGCTGCGTCTGACCCACTCCGAAGTTTTGGCTTGTACCCAGGCCGCCGAAAAGTTCACCTCCGAGAGCCACACTCTGCCTGCAGACGACGCAGGGTTTGCTGGCTCCGGTTAAAGTGAGCGGACGCGATGCACCGAGAGCATATCCAAATTCCCAGGGATCTGTTCCCGTCACTTCTTTTTCAGCGATGAAATTCTCAGAGAGATTCCAACCCTTCACATTGCTGGAGAGGATCAGTTTTCCCTCCATCGAACGCTCCACCTCATTCCGCAGCTCAGCATTGGGGACCTGAAGAGTGGCGATGCTGTTATTGCCGGTGATCTCAAGAAAGCTTTTGTCCGCCGCGTTCACATCCTCGTACTCGATGTAGAGAACGGGATTGATCCAGTACTCGCGAGGCAGCGGACGAAAGCGGCTTTCCAACCTGAACCCGGTGAATACCGCCGAATCATTCGCGGTGGCTTGTCCTTGGACATAAGCTTCCGCTGTCCACCACGCGGTCACGCCATATTCGAATTCGAGCGTTGGCGCAAAGAAGGCATTTGCATTCTTCGGCGCAGCCGCGACATTCTGATTTTCAATTTCAAGATTGCCCGGCTCTTCAAGCAGCGAAGAGTAGGTCACAAAGTAGGGTTGCTCCTGCTGAGCCACCGCCATGCGAAAACCGGGTACGAGACACCCTGGCAAAAGGAGCAGGATAGCTGTCCGGGTCGAGAGAAGCCGGGCCTTCCTGCGAAGTTGTACTAGCAACGTTCTATCCTCCGAAGTCGGGTTTCAAATTTGCTGCGATCGGTTTCCGACAACTAATTTCAGGGGTTGCGCTCGGATTTTACAATCTGGCATGGTCGATTCAAACCCCATATAATGAGGCTCTTGCATATTTACATGCGACTGAGTTGCATGTGTAGTTCGACCGTATACTCAGTCCAAAGCTCGCCCTTCAAATGTCTTAGTTCTTAATAGGACTAAATTGATCGTAGTTTCGGGCTAGAGCGGTGTCAATGGAATCGGCGAAAAGACTGTTGCACTCCCTTTGCGACTTGTTGCAACAGAAGGCGCTGACCAAAAGGGGCCCGACAGACTTACCAAGAGGCGCCGCGCAATCCCCTTCAAGATCGTCAGGCTATAAACTCATTTCGAGGGCAGCTTTCGGCAAATGGCAAAAAGCAAGCGAGTTGACGATCTTCCCAGCGTCTCAAAAGAAACGGTTCTGGAGGCAGAAAAACTCTTCGAACTCCACCTCGCCAAACTCGGGCTGAAGCAGACGGGCCAGCGGAGAACGATCCTGCAGGTCTTCCTGCGAACAAGAGATCATTTATCGATCGAAGAACTGCATCAACTAGTGAAAAAGCTCGATCCCAGGATCGGTGTCACTACCGTCTATCGCACCTTGAAGCTGTTCTCGCAATGCGGCATTGCATCCGAGGTTGAACTCCATGACGGGATCAGCCGCTATGAACCTCAACTGAACCGGCGCAATCATCACCACATGGTCTGTACTTCCTGCGGAGATTCGGTTGAGTTTTTCTCGCCCGAAATCGAACAAGTGGAACTGCGAATCGGCAAGCAGTTCCGCTACTCCTCCACCCGGCATTTCTTCCAAATCATCGGCCTCTGTGCATCCTGTGCGAAGAAAGCACAGCCTCTCCGCAAATAGGCTGAATACTGCTCAGAAATATAACTTGGCAGCTACCTGCATCTGTCTCGGCGCATCCGCATTCACGATCGATCCAAAGTTCGTGCTGTCCGGATTTCCATTGACTGCCTCTGGTCCGAAGAACTGCGCGTGATTGAAGACGTTGAACGATTCGACTCGCAGTTCGAGAGATGTTGATTCTCCAAGAGCAGTTCGCTTCTGTAAGGAAATATCGAAGTTCTCCAGGCCGGGGCCGTAGAAGAACCTGCGACGTGCTGTTCCCACGTGCCCATACTCATCCACAGATTGAGGTATTGAGATTAGAGCTGTGTTGAATGCCGCGCGCCCGTTCCTTGGATTTGTGTTCACTCTTAAATTCCCCGGGGTATAGTCGGGCGTGTCCACACCGTTGTTATTAATTCCATTCGGCATAGAACCCAGCAAAGAAGTGTCGTCATTGTTGTATAGAGTCACGGGCATCCCACTGCTGAGGCGCGTGATTCCGGAGACTGACCAACCTTGCGTCCAGCGATTCTGCTTTCGAAATACATCGGCAACCGGAAGATCGTACTTGTAACTCGCGACGAAGTTTTGCCTGACATCAAAGGCGGATACCGCGCGGCTGGATCGCGGATCAATCGGGTTCACTTCCTCTGAGAGGCTCGAGGAGTTATCCAGCGACTTGCCGTAGGTGTATCCAGCAAGCAATTCGATTGACTTACCGGTATGGCGCAGCGTGACCTCGAACGCATTGAAGCTGGAGTTTCCAATAGTCTTCTGATAGGTAATTCCGTCGAACGCCGCCCCAAACGGGCCGCGCACGGTGACTTGTGTGCCATCGGCGCGCGCAAAAACTCCGCCTTCACTAAAGGGTCCGCAGGTTCGCGTGCCGGGTTCCACCTGCGACGGCAGGCTCACAGATTTGCAGAGAGCCGCATCTCCAGGATCAGCCGGCGTGAGTACAAGCAGGTGATGCGCACCGGCTCCCACATAGCCTAGCTTCAAGATTGTATTGGTGCGCAGTTCCCTCTCAATCGAAACCGTGTAGCTTTCGGTGTAAGGCGATGTGTTGCCGTAATAGTACGCGGGATCTCCAGTGATAGGACTATATTTCGACCAGTCGACCGTGTTGTTGGGATGGCTTGGTGACGCTCCAAATGCAGGGATAGGCGACGGGAATGGTTGTCCGTTGGTGGTTCCAGTGCTGGCTGAACGAAACGGCTCGTTGAAGAGCGGACGCCCACCAGTGCTGTCATAGTCGTAGCCGTATGGGGCGCACGCGCTCATGATGCCGGCGGACAAACCTTCGATCGCTGTGTGAAAGATCCCAAATCCAACGCGAATGTTGCTCTTGCCTGACGAGCCGAATATTCTGCCGAGCAATCCTCCAGCGAAGTCCGGCGAGTATGCAATTCCAAGCCGAGGAGAAAAGTCAGTCCAATGCGTGGGCGCCAGCGTGTCAGGAATACCTCGGTCGCCCGGAAACACGATTCCTGCTGGAGCTCCCGGGTACACCACAGATTGTTCGCCGAGAACGAAAGTTTGCAGCTGATTGTATTTCTCATGCCACGGCGGCAGAACGTCCCAGCGAAGTCCATAATTAACCGTCAGATTGCGCGTTGCCTTCCAACTGTCCTGGCCGAATACTCCCGCGTATTTGTTGCGTATGTAGAAGGGGCTCGCGTCTCCCTGCTCATAATTACTGGCTGTTCCGATAACGTAATCTGCAAAGTCCAGTCCTGTCTCGGTGCCTTGGAACATGAACGCTCCATTGTTGATCGAGTTCGAGCGTATGTTGACTTGATCGAGGTGCAGGTTCGCGCCGAACTTAAGCGAGTGTTGCCCAACCACCCGGGATAAACTATCCGTCCATTGATACGTGTCGTTGACTTGCTGTTCTCCGGTTACGTCTACGCCCATGGTGAAGTCGTTGAAGGAAACATTTTCGATCCCCTCGATACTCTTATTCAACGGTACGATACCGAGAGTTCCCTCGCCCTCCTCAAAGCCCTGCGAAGCCAGCGTTGGTCCAACGCCACCCACCGGCTGCCCGATTACATTGGAGCTGCGCATATAGCTGAAGTGAAGCTCGTTGACGGTGGACGCTCCCCATGGTTTCGTCCAGCCAAGATTAATAAGTTGAGCCAGCCCATGAGAGGTGGCGCTAAACCCGGGTATCGAAGCGCCCCCTTGAGATGTCGGATATGGATTGTCGAGGTCGTATGCGTCGGCAAAATAATAGGCGGAAAATATCCCCTTGTTTGTTGTCCAATCGACTCGCAGCGCCCCCTTTTTATCGTGAAGAATTTCGTTTTGCGATGAATCGGCAAAAGACCCTTCACCCGCATTCGGCTTCGGAATATACGCGAGGAGAGCCTTGGCGGGTGCGGACCATGCTGCCGAGGGGATCTGTGCTTCGGAAAAAACGCACTGCGACGCAGAGACACAATCCGACGAGTAGACGCTGCCATCGGGTGCAGTATCACCCCGCTGGAAATAGTAGGGTTCGCCCGCCGTGACGGGTGATCCGAGACGATCCGCAAGCAGAGCCGCCAGGTAGTTACCGCTCACCCGGGAACTCTTCAGTTTCGATTTACTTGCCGGGTCAGAAAGGTCTCCCGTCCGGAGCCGCAATGATGGTACCGAGATCAATCCTGTCTCGATGCCTTGGGTCATATTGGTGCCCTGGTAATCGGCAAAGAAAAACAACTTGTCCTTCACGATAGGGCCACCAACGGTGCCGCCGTATTGATGACGATCGTACTGTGCTCGATCCTGGGCAAAGTAGTTCTCGGCATCAAGACTCGTATCGCGAAAGAATTCAAAACCACTTCCATGCAGCTGATTCGTGCCGCTCTTGGTGGTAACCAAAACCTGGCCGCCGCTGAAATTCCCATACTCAGCATCGAAGTTGCTCGTCAGCACTCTAAACTCGGCAATGGAATCGAGGTTCGGAATTACGCTCGCTGCATTGTTGAAGTCTTCTTCAACTGAGCTGCCATTTACGGCGAAACCATTAGCAGTCTCACGTTGGCCGCTCACCGACATGTTTCCGGGATTAAGATCGCCGGACGGCGGTGTACTAGTACAGCCGGACATGACTACAGCGTTGGACTGAGCTGAGCTGGCGGGAATTACTCCGGGCTGAAGGGCCAGAAGGTCTGTGAAGCTGCGACCATTCAATGGCACTCCGATTATCTTCTTCTGCGATATTGCCTCACCGATCTGTGCGCTCGTCGTATCCATGGCCGAAGAATCCGAGTTCACCACCACGCTTTCTGCCTGCGATTCAACTTGTAGTTGCACATCGACTTGCGAAGTCTCGGCGGAACCAACATTAAGGTCATCGCTAACAAAGGGCCTAAAACCCGGAGCTTCAATCACCATTCGATAGTGGCCTGCAGGCATCCACAGCTCAAACTGGCCTTCCGCATTCGTCGTGCTGCTCTGCGCGGCAGATTCGTCTGTATTTCGGATCGCCACTGTCGCTCCCGAAACGACGGCCCCAACCGGATCTGTCACAGTCCCTGAAAGCTTCGGCGATTCAACTCCATGACAATAGTGAGACAGCGCTAGCCCCAGCAGGATGAGACCGATGACCCTGAATCGAAGTCCCTGGCAGCATGTTCTCTGCTCTTTTCTCCACATGGCACACTTCTCCCTTGGACCGGTTCGAACCGAATTGGCCCTCGCTTGCGGCAATTGAAGTTGACAGTCATTTTCATTATCGAGTGCGAAGAGAAATTGGGCCGTGACGGTCGTCACGGCCCTTCCCGATAGATCTGCCGAGGCCGGAGGCACCCATCGCAGTGGATTCCGGACGTAACGCCTTGACCCGCTACCTCCAGAATCTGCCACAGTAATCCTTTGTGTTAGCATCTTTTGCTAGTTGCTGGAGCTCGACCAATCAACCCTTTGAACAATTCCTATCCGCGTGCTATTCGCTGTCGGGGCCAGTTTCCACAGGACGCAGCGATTGGCGTGAACGACCACAGGTAGCTAATTTGAATTGATAAAGAGGGAGGTTTCCTCGACGATTACCCACACACAACCTTCATCCACGCAGATTCGTATAGAGTTGCTGGGGAAACTCCGGTTTACCTTTGGCCAAACCCCGCTGACGACCGTATGCACTAACCGCATGCGATCGTTGCTCGCGTATCTTGTGTTGCACAACGATTCTGTCCAATCTCGTGAGCAGCTCGCGTTTCTTATGTGGCCCGAGTCAGGTGAGGCGCAGGCACGCACCAACCTGAGGCAACTGCTCCACAATCTTCGCCGGGCTCTCCCAGTGGAGTGTTCCCTTCTGGTTGCGGACAATCAGACTGTGCGCTGGCTTCCCGACACTTCCTGCGCCATCGACGTTATTGAATTCGAAGCTGCGGTTCACAAGTCACTGAATACGAAGGAAGGCGATCTGCCTGCAGCTCGTGAAGCCCTTGAGGAAGCTGCGCGGCTTTATCAGGATGACCTGTTACCTGACTTGTACGACGATTGGCTACGGGCACGACGGGAAGAATTGCGCCAACAGTTCACGGATGTTCTCAGCCGTCTCGCAGCGTTGCTTGAGAAACTCGGCGACTACCCGGCGGGAATTCGTCATGCCGCGCGGCTTGTCGCTCTCGATCCGTTGCGAGAGACATACTATCAAAGCCTGATGCGGCTGCACCTCCGGAACCACGACCGTTCGAGTGCTCTGCGCGTGTACCACCAATGCATGCGTAACTTGCAGCGCGAACTCGGAGTAAGTCCCGACAGGGACACGCAGAGTCTCTTCATGCAGGCGCTGAAATCGGAAGACTTGCCAGTCACGCCAGCTTTACGGCCTTCCTACGCTGCATCGGATCTTTCGCCAATGGTAGGTAGAGGTAAAGAGTGGGAGCGCCTGCTCGCTTGTTGGCATCTCGCAACGAACGGTGACCAGCACCTAGCTTTGATTATGGGCGAACCCGGAGTGGGAAAGTCTCGTCTCGCGGATGAACTCTTTGAGCTGTGTTCACGGGATTTGACTTTTACTTCCGCACGCGCGCGGTGCTATTTTGCGCAGGGCCGACTCGCCTATGGCCCCATCGCTGAGTGGCTGCGAGCGCCGTCGCTGGTGTCGGCACGCTCACGGTTATCCAAGCCACAGTTGGCAGAGTTAGCTCGAGTACTGCCTGAGATTCTGGCTGAGAACCCGGAGATCGCGCCTCCCCAACCCCTGAGCGAAAGCTGGCAACGCCTTCACCTGCATGAGGCCCTGAACGCAGCGTTCCGCGTAGCACAAAAGCCACTTCTACTTCTTATCGACGACCTGCAATGGTGTGACCGCGATTCTTTCGAATGGCTTCACTCCCTCCTGCGCTCTGGAGCGGCCAATCACACACTCCTGCTCGGTACTGTGCGTCTGGAAGAGACTGGGCGCGACCATCCCCTTGCTGATCTGATGCGCGAGATCCGCTTGTCCGGTCATTTGACCGAAATCGAGCTTGCGCCGCTGGGACTCGCCGATACCGCGACTCTCGCTGCCCAGATCGCGCCAGAGAAATGTGATCCCACATTTCTGGATGGTCTCTACCAGGCGACACGTGGGAATCCTCTCTTCGTTGTTGAGAGCGTGCGCGCATCGCTTGAGGACCATGCAGGAAAAGGGTCGATCCCAGCGCGTGTACAGGCCGTCATCGCCGCACGCTTTGTCCAGTTGTCGCCGCCAGCCTACGAGTTGGGGGGCCTCGCAGCTACGATCGGCCGGCCATTCACATTCGACCTACTCGCAAAAGCAACCGACTGGGACGAGGACAGCCTGTCACGCGCCCTGGAGGAGTTGTGGCAGCGCCGCATCGTCGAGGGCCAGGGAGCAGGATTCTATGACTACACACATGATCTGCTGCGAGAGGTCGCATACGCAGAGTTGAGTCCCATACGCCAGAGATCCATGCACCGGCGTGTGGCGCGCGCGCTGGAAGAACTCTATGCTTCCGATTTGAAAGTTGTGAGCGGATGGCTTGCCGCACACTATGACGCGGCGGGCTCTGGGGAACAAGCGATTCGCTATTACGTCGTCGCCGCTTCCGTGGCCAGGCAGCGATTTGCAGACGCGGAATCGGCTGACCTCATCCGCCGCGCACTGCGGATATGCAGCGACTTTCCCGAATCTCCAAAACGCGACACGGAGGAGCTTGAGCTGCTCGTGACGCTCGGCCCCTCCCTGGTTACAACGCAAGGCTACAGCATGCCGGAGGTGGGCCAAACCTATGAACGCGGGCTGCTGCTATCGAAGCGGTCGGGTGACCGTAAGTACCTATTCTCGCTTTTGGGTGGCGCCTGGTTATTTCACATGGTGCGGGGTCAGCTTGAAACATCCAGACAGTTGGCGCAGGATTGCATCGATGGGGCTCGCATTGAGGGGGTCACCGATCAGCAGATGGCCGGGCAGTTTCTTCTGGGGGCCAGCCTATTCCATCTGGGTCAACTGGCGGGTTCATGGGAGCAGATCGACCAGGCAGTACCGTCGTCAGACTCTGCTTCCCATCCAGCCCTCGCGCACTTCGCCGGCCCGCACATTGGCGTCTTTCGGCGAGCATATTTGTCGCATTTGCTTTGCCAATTTGGCGAGGGCGATCAGGCCGTGGCAAGAAGCGACGAGTCTATCGCTCGAGCGCGAGAGGTGTCTCATCCCTTCACCCTCGGGATCGCGCTGGACTACGCAGCCATGCTTCACGTGTATCGAGGTGACAGCAAGCTCGCGTTGGCTCGCGCCGTGGAGGCGTCCGATATATGCCGCAAACACGGCTTCATTTACTATCTTGCTCTGGCGGAGATTATGGCTGGATGGGCGACCGGCATAGAAGGCGATTCCGCCGCAGGCCTGATACAACTGCGCCGTGGCCTCGATACGTTGAGGTCTACAGGCGCGGAGCTACGACTGCCCTTCTACTACGCCCTGTTGGCAGAGGTAAATGGAATGGCAGGCGCCTCAGGCGAAGCATTGGCGAACATCGCCAGCGGCTTCGCGTTTCTCAGCAAAAATGGCGAACTCTGGATCGGCCCGGAAATGCACCGGATTCATGGAGATCTGCTCCGAAACAGCGGCGATGTTTCTCTATCGCGAACCAGTTATCAGCGTGCCGTCGAATCGGCCAGACAGATCGGTTCAAAGCTGTTTGAACTTCGCGCCGCCGCGCGACTCCGCGATTTGGACAAAGCCAAGAACGCACCGTGAGATGCTGCAGAACGCTAATTCCATCTCGCTTAGAACGCTTTCTGAACGCTCCCCATTGCAAAGTAGTACTCAAGTCCGCGATATTTTCCGGACAGGAGGATGCTATGGATCAGGAAGCCATTGCTCAGTTCAAGGGTCAGCTTCGCGGTGAGTTGATCGAGCCGACCGACCCACGCTATGACGAGTCGCGCAAAGTCTACAACGCAATGATCGATCGCAAGCCGCGATTGATCGCCAGGTGCGCAGACGTGGCCGACGTGATCGCCGCCATTCATTTTGGCCACCAGCAGGACCTTCGAGTTTCAATTCGAAGCGGAGGCCATAACGCAGGAGGCCTGGGCGTCTGCGACGACGGCCTCGTCATCGATCTCTCGCTCATCAAGTATGTGCATGTCGATTCAGCGGCAAGGACTGTGCGCGTAGGTGCCGGCTGCACCTGGGGTGACGTTGACCATGCAACTCATGCCTTCGGGCTTGCTGTGCCTTCAGGAATCATCTCGACGACAGGCGTTGGGGGTTTGACTCTGGGGGGAGGCATGGGACACCTCACGCGCCAATATGGATTGACCATTGATAATCTCCTCGCCGCTGACGTCGTCCTCGCCGATGGTAGATGCGTCGTCGCTAGTGCCGACGAGAACAGCGACTTGTTTTGGGCAATTCGCGGTGGCGGCGGAAACTTCGGAGTGGTGACATCATTCCTATTCCAGGCTCATCCAGTGCAAATGGTGTGCGCCGGACCTATGCTCTGGAATCTCGCTCAAGCCGCCGACATCATGCGGTGGTACCGCGAATTCATCGTCCACGCACCCGAAGAAATCAACGGATTCTTCGCTTTCATTACCGTACCGCCCGGGCCGCCCTTTCCTGAAGCGCTGCACTTCAAGAAGATGTGCGCCCTGGTGTGGTGCTACAACGGTCCACTGGAGCGAGCCAACGAAATTCTGGAACCGCTACGCAACTTCCGGTCGCCGGTCTTTGAGTTTTTCGTTCCAATGCCGTTCCCAATTTTGCAGAGCATGTTCGACGGCCTCTACACGCCGGGCTTGCAGTGGTACTGGAAGGCGGACTTCGTGAATGAGTTGAGTGACGAGGCTATCGCTCTCCACATTACGCATGGCTCGGAGCTTCCCTCTCTGCACTCCACCATGCACTTGTACCCAATTAACGGCGCAGCACACAAGGCAGGAAACATCGACACTCCGTGGAACTATCGCAACGCCAACTGGAGCGAAGTAATCGTCGGCGTAGACCCAGATCCAGCCAATAAGAATCGCATCACCGCGTGGGCAAAAACGTACTGGGAAGCGCTGCATCCATATGGCGCCGGCGGAGCATACGTCAACTTCATGATGGACGGAGAGGGTGATGACCGTGTTCAGGCTAGCTATGGCAGTAATTACGAGAGGCTAGCCCAATTGAAGGCAAAATTCGATCCAGACAACTTCTTCAGGGTGAATCAGAATATCCGGCCGGCTGCGAGGGTTAATAGCTACGCATGAGCCGATAAAACGTCGCATTCAAGAATCGAGAGTGACTATGAAGACCGAACAACAACTTAGCTCCTTACGCATTCGGCTCCTCAAGATGGCGAGACTGTCGCAACGCGCCACTGACCACGCCATCAAAGCGTATGAATTGGCCAGACCCGAATTCAGCCGGGATGTCCTCGATGCCAGGCTCGAGCTGAGCGCGCTTGAAGGTAGCATCGCACGGCAAGCTCGAGCTTTGATGGCCGCGAAGCTACCTTCCGATTCGGACTTGTGCTTCGTCAAGTCCGCAATGCGTATTGGTAGAGCCCTGCTCGTCACATACGCTGCCGCCACTGAAATTGCACAGACTTTCATGGTTGCCTCAACGAGCCGGACGGCACTTCAATCTCCGGCGCTGCAGGATATCGGGCTATTCACGAATAGCCAGGTACGTCTGTACACCGTAGCGCTCTTCAACAAACAGATACATCATGCGAAGGAGGTCCTTAAAAACAATGCACTCAGGCCAAAGCGAGGCGGGGCTTTCTATCGACCGACCAAGGAGCTTGCTGGCGCGGCACCTGCACTGACTCACTTCGAACTGTCGACTATCAGGAGCCTCACTCAAATCGTCGAACAGGCTCACGAAATCGCCGAAGCAATCATCGTATGGCTCGAGTGCCAGAATTGCTTCGGCGTCACTCGCAATCTGCCGTGGATGGACTGCAGGCAGATCTACTCGCCCCCGCTTTCAGCCTAGGCCAGGGTGGTTGTCCACCGTACCACATCGCGCGTCGAATCAGAGACGCGACAATTTGCGGAGGTAAAATGCCCAGATTTCTAATTGAAGTACCGCACGAGAAAGAAGTTGCAGCATGCGCTCGAGTGGTGAAAGTTTTTCTCTCTTCGGGATCACATTTCCTGGGCCAGGCCGACTGGGGCTGCATAGACGGCGATCACCGTGCGTGGATCATCGCGAACGTTGCGGATAAGGAAGAAGCGCTGGCTATAGTCCCTCCCGCTTTCCGCTCGGTCGCGCGGATAATTGGATTGAATTACTTCTCAATGGGATACATCGATGAGATCCTCAAGCACCATGACGCAATGGGATCCTAGACCGCGAACAACGACCAATCGCAACCAGCGCATGGTGATAGCTGCGGTAAGCCTGAAGCCGCTGTCTCACTTCTTCGGCCAGCTCCCTTGCGCTAGCTGTCTCCGTAGACTGGCACAGCCGCTCCGTGAATCACCTTGGCATTGTCGCTGCACAAAAACAGAATTACGCTCGCAATGTCCTCGGGCTTTGGCCAATCTGAGAATCTCGCGTTCGGCATCGCACGTCTATTCGCTTCGGTGTCGATAATGCTTGGCAGAATTGAATTCACGCGGACACCAGTGCCCTTGGTATCTCCAGCCAGCGAATCCATGAGCGCCAGCGCCGCGGCTTTGGAGGCGGCATACGCGCCTGCACCCGCTCCATGATCTAACGCGGCCTTTGCGCAGACGTTAACGATAGAACCTTTGCCCGCTTTTAGCATGGCCGGCAGCGCCGCCCGCGCTAGTACATAACCCGCCCGCAGGTTCAGGGCTAACATCTGGTCGAGGACTCTGGTCTGCATCTCCCACAGCTTCACGCCTCCGGCATACCCTCCCACAGCATTCACGACTGAATCCAGCCTTCCATGCCTCGCCAGAATCCCATTGATGAATTCAGCCGTAGCGGCCTCGTCGGTTACGTCGACTGGGTATCCTTCAAGCGCAGACTGATTCATACCTGCGGACTCTCTCAACGAGACCAACTCATGTTCATTGCGATACGTCACAACGACTTTGGCACTTTCATTGAGGAAGGCGAGGCTAACGGCTCGCCCCAATCCTCCCGTGCCACCGGCCACGGCCACCACGAGTCCAGAGAAATCGATCTTCATGTCGCCTCCAATTCCTGATGAATTCTCAGAATGCATCCAAGCTAGCAGCGGCTTCAATTCACTCGATCGGCCTGCGATGCTTTCGGATCCAGTCGAGAATCTGGGCAAAACGGAATTCGCCTCTCTCCATCGAGCCAGAGATAAACGCGTAACCGTCCATGCCTTCGACCTCTATGTAAAAGCCGTTGCGTCGCAGGAAAACATCAGCGGCGGTAAATGCGATGCGCTTGTTACCGTCCAGGAAGGCATGGTTGTTGACGAGCGATTCCATCAGAGCAGCAGCCTCTTCTTGGATCGATGCGTAATAGCCGGTTTGCGGACGAAAAACGGCGGCCTCCACAGCACCTTTATCGCGGACACCATAAAGGCCGCCGAAGATTTCGATCAGTCGATGCTGCATTCTGTAGACTTCCGCCACCGTCAGGTAATCCGTCATCTACTTGGCGAGACGCTGCAACAGGTCGCGGTTGTGGTCCACCGATTGTTCGAACGCATCCATCACTTCAGTGCGAACCAGGTGCTGAGACGGAACGACATTGTGCAAGTAGAATTTGAGAGCCTCTTCGAGAACATGTCGCCTGGTCTGCCCGTTCTTCTCAGCAACCGCAACAAACTCATCGTAGAGTTGGGCGTCGATTTCTGGCGTGAACTTCTTGGTAATGCTGGGTGTCATCTCTCCGCCTTCTGACTCAATGCCTATTCTGACACGCTAACTTATCATAGATCAAGATTAATCTTGATCTATCCATGTTACAGATATTAAAAATCTTATCTCCATTTTGAATGTCTCTCAGATGTATCTCGCACGCAAATAAGAGGCCGCGCTATTTTCGTTTATCGCGTATAGCGCTAATAGAGGCAGGGCGCTATTAGCGCACCTGAGGCTGATGAGCCACCGCAAAGTGATTCCGGGCCAAAAGTTTCCCAAGCACCTACAGAGCGTTTATCCCTGACCCATTGCGTGCAACGGAAGAGTCCGCTCTGGAAATGATGTGCTGCATTATCCCTTTGGGAGTATCGCTCGCCTTTCGCCCAACAGTGCTGCGGGCGATTGTAAAAGCCGATGCCACCGGAGGTAGCCCAGCTGAATTGCGGTGAAAACAATTTCATCCATCGCAATTCAGTTCTAACCCGCGGGTGCGAAGAACTCCAGCCAAGCGTTGGCAACATTCGAGGAGAAGTTGGGAGTGTGATTATCGTCTGTTACGGCATCTTTCGACGTGTTTACGAGATCGCAACGTTTGGAGCAGTAGTACTCGACGAAGCAGCCGTCGGCAGCCGATGGATGGTCAAGACTGTGATGTCGTCTTCCTGGCCAAACGCGCTCGCCGTCTCTGCAATGTACACTGCAGACGAATTGCTTCCAAACAGAATCCTTGTGCGCTCGAGTCCGTATAGTTCACCCTGATTGTTGCGCGCCTCGAGCACTCCATCGGTGTAGATGACCAGACGATCGCCTTCACTCATGTTGAAGTTTTGCTGTTCATATTCCGTCTCAGAAAAGATCCCTAAAGGGATGGACCCTGCAATTGCCAGTTCCTTGCCATTGAGGAACGGCTCAAGATGTCCCGCATTAGCGACGCTGCAATTGCCGATTTCATCGACACGAAAGGCGAGGGCAGTCACGAAGCCGCCCTGAAGTCGGTCGTTCAAGAGTGGTTGAGTCCCGACAGAATTGAGGCGGGATTTGCGTTGGTCTCGGCCAACGCCCCGAGGATGCCGACGATCAGCGAGACATTCATGGCGGCCTTCAAGCCTTTGCCGCTCACGTCGCCGAGTACGACAAGGGTCGACTTATCTTCAAGGGGGATGATCCGAGAAGTCGCCTCCCGCCCTCGAGTGCAGGCTGATACGCGCTCTCGATGGCGTATCCGGAGACATTCGGCACAACCTCCGGGATCATGATTCGCTGCACTTCTCCTGCGGACTTCAATTCCATTTCGATCTCTTGTTCATGCCTGCGCTGTTCCAGGGCATAGCGCAGCAGTGCATATGCTAGAGATATCAGCAGCAGAGTCTCAAGGATCTGCCGTGAATAACTCCCGCTCCCAGAACATGAAAGAGTGGCGGGGACATTTTTTGGTAGAGGATCCATGCGTGAACCGGCGTCCCTGGCCTCCGCCAAGTCGCACAATTTCGTGCACGTAAACCAAAAGGGCCGTGATAGCTACCACCTTGACCGGCAAGTCGGGTTTGCGCTGCCAACCCTGATAGATGAGAACAACACAAACAGTTCCGACAGTGTCCAAAGGACTGTGAACGCCATATCGGCCCGCTGCCAGGTGGGTCCAGCATTTGCCCAGAACTCCAAAAGTACTGAATTAACGACTGCGAGGCCGACGTTGACTCCAATGGCTATCGATGTCCAACGGCGGAGGTTGTCTTGAAGTTTAAAGAGATCAGAAGCAGGCAGAAAAAGGGAGCAGTCCACAATGGAATGCAGGGCCAGAAGCGCGTCAGCGAACGTCTTCTCGGAAATCCATTCGATCATTCGATCGGAAGAAAGATTACAGAGCAACTTTTGCCAGCAGCCATACCGCGAACCAAAGGAAGACCCTTTGTTGGTGGTCCCGCACCAGGCGATGAGGGCGACCGTACCGATCAACAGGAAAAAAAGGCTGATCGCTCGACCGTAAAGGCTCGACCGCATGCGTAAGAAGTCACCCTGCTCCACCACAGCGGCGATGACGGCCGATTCTCCCACAACTGGTGGCGCATTCAGCCCGCCGCCAATCACAAGATCGTATGCATTGAGCGGCAACTTCCATACCCGGACCGCCAGAAGACCATCCGTCGTACCGGAAGAGGAAGTCGGGAGCGCGAAAGACTGGCGATGCTCAAAGAACCATTTCTGCGGCGGCTCTAACGTGCCCAAACCTCCAATCTTTTGCCCGTTCCAAAAGAGCTCATACGCGTCGTCGACGGGCGGCATCAGGATTGCCAGCTTCTGATTGGCGACGGCCGCAGGCAACAGCTTGAGGTGACGACGATACCACGCAAATCCGGTGTAGGACGGACGCGATTGATTTCCCCAAGTATCGTCTGCTGTGATTTGCTCCCACTGAGAGTCGTCATATTCCGGACTGGCCCACTGCGGGTCATCGCCAAGTCGGAACTGCCATTGCCCATCGATCGGCACTAATCCTGGTCCGATCGCCTGGATGACCAGTTGGGGCGCAGAGCGACGTCTAAAGCCATTGCCGGTTGCAAATTTACAGCCGTGAGGGCAACGGCGCACACAAACAGCGTGAGAAAGCGATGCATTTGCGGCATGCGGGGACTCCTATCAATGAGTCAGACACTTTTCTTTCGAATTATCGCGAGATGCACGCGGTTTTTCGGACACTCTAGGCCAATCATTTCTTCGTAGCGTCGGGCGCTTACCGCCAGGCTTAGGGATTGTGTCTCTTCCAAGACCCTTCGGCATCCAGACAGGCATCCGCATTGCCTTGGTAGTCACTTCAATCAAAGACCACGCCAGGCATTCTGGTCTGTTTCTGGAACGGCGATAGGCGATATAGGAGCTGCTAGTTATTGAAGACTAAACTCGTGTCCGCCATGCTGCGTCACACCGGATTATGGTTCGGGATGTGCTCATTCAGGGGGAGATTTTGCCCGATCCACTGATCGTCAAAATTCATTGCGGCGGAGAGCCGTTTTATAGCGGCGACAAGAGCGCGATAAATGGCCAACCGTTCGGCCGAGGCGAGGATCGGCGAATTCCTTTATGATGCGATTCCGTGCCACCATCGGACCGTTCGAAAACATCCACCGCGCCTTCAAGATTCGGTACCGCGGGGCGACGACCAGTGGTCACACGAGTCTCCAAGGCAAGTAGGGCCGTCGCTATGTCGTTATCTACGTCGCTCGCTGCGGTGGGGGCCAATCTGGCTGGGTGACTTCCCGCCTCTGCGAACAAGCGCGACCAACAATGTGAAGACTATTTGGGCGTCCCCAATATGCTTTTGGATTAGGCTTATGTTCGCCGTATTCGATTCGAACTTTGACGATTCGATGAGGCTTTGGATCTCTTCGACCTTGATCGAGATTTGTCGACGCCAGGAATCCATGTCCTTCATGGTCATTGCCTGCGCCTCGTTTCCAGCTTCCTTTTGGGCCAGTTCCGCCAGCATATGCATTAATTCGGCAACGCGGATATGTAACGTCTTTGCTGCGCTTACGGGCCACAGCAGATGCTCGACGATGCCGAACACGATGAGACCGAAGAATACGCCAACCAAACGATCGCGAATGGCGGTCGATTGAGGGCTGGGCCAAAACCCTGTAGGACGGCCTTGTAAAAGGCGAGGCCGATCTGGTAGCCGCCATAGGAGATACGGGGAGTGCCGAAGTTCACCCACGCGGCGACGGCGGTACCGCCGCCGAAGACAAGCCAGAAGCCGCAGATCGTCTCCACGCTGGGAAGCAGATACACCAGGGCGATTAGACCCATCACACCGCCGACAGCGGCACCGCCGAAACGGAGGATGCCTTTCTGGTTGCTGGCGCCGATGGTCGACAGCGATACGACGAAGCAGGTGATAACCGAGGTGTAGATGCCCGGATAGTCGAACCCGATAAACGCCACGTAGCAGATCAGCGCTGCCAGCGAGCCCTTGATCGCGAAATGAAGGTAGTCGGCATTCGTAAAAGCGTCTGGTAAAAAGATACCCGGTTTTTGGGAGGAGACCGCAGCGGATTCAGCCGAAGAAAGCTTGCCATCAGGCACGGCAAGGGCGATCTGATCCAGCGTGCTCTCCATGTCGGCCAACGGAGACAGCGTGTTCGGCGTTTCGCCCCCTGCGAGTTCCGGCCACTTACTGGGCGACGGGAACCGCATCTCTTTAACGCCAGCCGCGTCTGCTCGCAACTGTCTGCTACGTTCAAGAGTCGCTTAGGGCTGATCCCTTCGCCAGAGGATGGTGCGAGAGCTTCGAGTGACACTGTAGCCGTCACCAGCCGATCT
>CAWKHY010000011.1:0-626435 GCA_963849505.1 uncultured Acidobacteriaceae bacterium
GGTTGTGGTGAGCGAGGCGATGGAGAAGCTAACTGACTTAGTTGCTTCAATATTGCCCGCACGATCCGTGGCATGGAAAGTCACAGTGTGGTTGCCAAGGGCGGAGACGGTGATGGGTGCCGAGTAAGTCGATTGCACCGCCATCCACTTGATAGGTGATGCTGGCGACGCCACTGCGGATGTCGGTGGATGCCAACGTCACCTTTACAGCTGTGTCGTAGTGAGCACCATTCAACGTACCGGTGAGGGTTGAGGTCGTAATAGGCGCGTCGGTATCAATGTAGATGTTATCCACATTCATGGCGCTGACGTTACCTGCGACGTCCTTGGTGAAGTAGTAGATCTTGCGTGATCCCTGAGAGGTCAGAGTTATGGGACCGGTGTAAGGATGGCAGTTAGCGGGTGTGCTGGTGGAGCAGGTACCCAGGTTGTCAGCGATATAGTACGTAGCGCTGATACCCGAGGCGCCAGTTCCACTATCCGAGGCGGTCAGGGTGGCAGTTACCGGACCCTTGTTCCAGCCTGAGCTGTTTGGCGCAGGGGAATTAGCCTTCGTTACTGTTGGCGCAATCGTGTCGTAGCACAGCCAGTAATAGTACCTGTTGCCACTGGAAATACCCGTGTTATCCCACGCATCTACCGTCGCGTAATGGCACCCTTGACCCGCCGAGGAGAGTTTCAGGAAGCCGGACGTCGAATTGGGGAACTGTGGCCCGTTATAGAAGGAGTTGCCTGTTCCCTGGTATGGCTCTGATGTGGGGTCACTGAAAGCGACGTCCCACGCCTGAGAGAAGCCAGCGACGCCCGTAGGAGAATAGCCGCCACCAGTATCGGTCACAGTCCAACTTACAGTCTGGTCAGTGTTGAACCAGGTATTTGCGGTGGTGCTGACCGTTGGCCCACTGAAGGTGACCACAGGCGCACCGAAGTCTCCCAGATGGTAAGTGCTGATTGCTCGTGCTAGTTGCAGAGCGTTGAAGGCATCCCCAGCCGGTAACTCGATCATACCCTGCAACTGCGCAGTAGTAGCCTAGTCCGTAGAGAGCTGTGATGTCGTTGTTATTGCAACCCGACTTAATGTCGTAGTAGGGGAAGTGGGCTGCATAGCTTGGGTTGTGTGCCTCATAGTAGATTGGGTAGTTTGCCCAACCTATGGGAGCGCCACCCAGGCCGATAGCCAGCAGGTAGGCATTTTCCTGTGCAATGAAGCCAGCCACCATTGGAGTTGCAATGCTGGTTCCACCGAAGCCATACCAACCGCCGTTGAAGTAGACGTTCTGTCCAGCACCCGAGTTGAGAGAGATGTCAGGAACGCTGCGGCTTCCAGATCCGCAGAACGGGCTCGTCTGGTAACCGGGTGCGGCGAACTTGGCACTGCAGCCACCTCCGGAGCCTCCATTGTTGCTGGAGCACGAGCCACTCGATGTGCCGCCCTGCCACGCGTTTTCGGAGAAGAAGGTGCCATCGGAATAGAGGGGAAAAGGGTGGTGCCACCGACAGCAATAAAGTCGGGGTCTGAAGCAGGATAGATTACGCGATCTGCGTTGCCGCAACCGCCTGCCGCGCCCTGTTCACCGGAAGCAGCGGCGAGAGTCCAACCCTGACCCAGCATGGCGTTGAAGATGGCATGGTCGGTATCCATCGTTCCGCTATCCCAGCAACTGAACTCAGCGCATCCCCAGCTAGTAGAGAAAGAGCGGGCATGGCCGTCGCTGAGCATGTGGTTATAGACATCTGTGAAGGTGGAGAGAAGGTTGTTAGCTCCCTCATATACCCAAACATGGGAAGTATCGAGATAGGATCCAAAGCTGTTTGCAGTTGCGATCGCCCACTCGGTATCGAGAGTTGTTTCGTCATTGCAGCAGGAAGGCGTGCCGTCGATATAAACGCTGTTGTAGTAGTAGGCGAGATAACTATACCGGCTTTGAAAGCCAGTGATATCACTGCCTGCAAAGGCGTAGGCCGTGGCAATTGCGATTGAGCTGGTTGGGGTTGAGCCGCCGCTGTCATGGGTGGGATTGCAGCAGTGTCCCTGGCGCTGCAACGCAGCGTAATCGTATCCGTAGGAGCTATAGATGTCAGTCGGGTCAATGTAGCTGCTGGTTACGTCGGGGATCACATTGCCGCCCGCGGAAAGTCCCTTGAGCGATCTGGATGAAGCGCCGCGTCCTGGCAGCCTTCATAGCCTCATCGAATGCGGTTTTGCTTCCGTCGCCATGGGCTGAGGATCCCGAACGCGGTAGACGGGTCCCGCCTGATATTGGGCGCTCTGTTGAGCGGTATTGCCTTCGTGTGGAGCATGCACGCGCTGGATGCTGTTCAGGCCGCCGACGGAGTGCAAAATGCCCGCGAGGTGCGCGGGGATTACCGGATCCCGATCATTGGAGAACTCGGTGGTGAGTCCTAGCTGGTAGTCGTTGACGTCGACAGCGAAGGCTTTCTCGAGAGTTTCGGAGGTGCCTTCGACGTCAACTATCAGGCGGTTCGGGAAGCGTTTGGTAACCGTGAGGCCGTTGTTGGTCGCCCAGTCGACTACTGCTTGTTCATCTGCAGCAGAGGGAGCGAAACGCGCATTCCATTGCGCGGCTGTCAGGTACTTATGGGAAGTTAGGTGACTTCTTATCCTGTAACTCCTTGAGGAACTGTTCTTCTTCGCAAGCTTTGGAGGAGTTAGTCCAAGGACGACACGCAGCTTTGAGTTCGGATCAAAGCGCCCAACGAGGCGAGCTGTTCCGTTTAAAACTTCCTGCGGAGTGCGAGCTCTGCCCAAAGCAGAATCGTTCAGATTCGCAACTGGCTGTGCATGACCCACGTTGTCGGCAACCTGAGACGATGCGGGCAATGAAGCAATGAGGAGAATGGTGAATAACATAATGCCTGGAAAAGTCCGGGCACAGGCCGATCGGCGCGTGCTATGCACTGCGTTGAAACGGATAGATGTCATTTGAACCTCCGGGTGTATCTGGCGAACGTATGGGGGATGCCTATGGGAGGGGCCGGATAAATCTGGGAGATAGTGTGGGCAGGCAGGGATTCGTATCAAAAGAGCCTGCAGACAACAGGCGCGACCAGGTTACTGGTCGGCAAAAGCGGAGGGGACAACAGACATGCATACGACCGGTGCTGGACTGTGGCCCACGCTAAAGTGAAAAGGCCTGGCAGGAAGATCGTGGAATTCCTGCCAGGCCTGTTAGAGCGACTGCTATTACTTACCAGAACCAGTGAGGCTCACGGTCGGGTTGGAACCTCCGTTAGTTGTTAAGGTTAGTGTGCCGGTATAAGCCTGCACGGCGCTGGGAGCGAATTGCACTGGCAGCACGCAGCTCTTGGTTGCCGCGACGGCCACCGTGCATGTGTTGCCTGTGGTGAGGACTGCGAAACCAGTACCGGTGACGGCGCTGGTGATGGTTAGCGCAGCGGTGGTGCTGACGTTGGTGATCGTCAAGTTGCTAACAACGTTGGTTCCGTGGGTGACGGCGCCAAAGTTGATCGCAGTGGCTGAGAGTTTAACGCTTGTCCCGGTTCCGGTTGCCTGGGTCATGAGGGGACTTGCGGCATCGTTGGAGTTTACGACCAGGGTGCTCTTCTTGTAGCCAATCGTCGCGGTCTTATAGGTCACGATGACCGTGCAACTGGCTTTGGAGGCCAGGGTTCCACCGGTAAGTGGGCAGGTGCCTCCGGTGATTGAAAAGTCGGTAGTTTGCGTGAGATAGACAGTGCCGAGGGTGACAGCGGCGGCACCACCGTTGGTGACGGTTAGCGTTTTTGCGAGGGCCGTGTTCAGAAGAACAGTTCCGAACGCGAGCGATCCGGTTGCAGTCATGCCCGCGGAGGTTCCCGAGAGAGCCACAGTCTTCTGGTTTGCCGCAAAGAATGGAGTGGAATTCACGGTGAGCGTTCCCGTGATGTTTCCAGCCGAGGTGGGTGAGAAGTAGACGTCGACGTAGCAGGACTGTTCAGCAGCCAGCGTTGCCGGGCAATCGTCCACTTCAAAGAAGCCAGCCGTAACGCTGATGCTGCTAATTGGAAGTGAGCCGATGGCGCTAAGTTTGACGGGCAGGAAGTTGCTCACTGTGCCTGTTGGTGTATTTGTGAAGGCCAGGCTACTTACCGAGCGATTCAAGCCAGCAAATGGAGTTATCTTGCGGACGCGGTGGTTGTATTGATCCGCCACATAGTAGTTGCCTGAGGCATCCTGACCGAGATGGGCGGGATAGGCCATCAAAGCTTTGGTGGCCACGCCACCGTCTCCAGCGAATCCATAGCTGCCAAGAGTGCTGGGGGGAGGATTGCCGGCGAAGGTGATCATTTGTCCGCTGGTGTCGATCCAGCGGAGGATGTTGTTATCGGTGTCTGAGATGAAAATGCTTCCATTCGCATCTGTAGCCACGCCCTTGGGGTAATACAAGCTATTGCCAACTGCGAGGCCATCTCCTGTATATCCGGCCACACCGGTTCCAGCAATCGTGGTGATCACCTTGGAAGTGGTCACTTTTCGAATGCGCTGGTTGTATGTGTCGGCAAGGAGCAAGTTGTAGTTGGCGTCGACCGCGAGTCCATAGACCTGGTAGATCTTAGCAGCGGTCGCTGAGCCTCCATCGCCCGAATAGCCACAGGTACCGCTACCCGCGTAGGTGGTGATGATGTTCGTGCCAGCGGTAACTCTGCGGATGACGCAGTAGCCTGGGTCCGAGATGTACAAGTTGTTGCTCTTGTCTATCGCCAGGGCCCAGGGTGTGTAGATTTGAGCGTTTACGGCGGTGCCATTATCGCCGGTGTAGCCGCATCCGTTGTAGTGTCCATTGGATCCGCCCACTACGGTGGAGATGATGCCGGCGGGATTGATCATGCGCACCACGCAGTAGCCCTGGTCAGCGAGGTACACATTCCCGCTGGAATCCTTGACGATTCCCACGGGATTGTAGAGTTCTGTTCCGGCGCCATTTGCGGCGGTGCCATCTCCGGCATAACCGGCTACGCCGTTGCCGGCAAGGTTGGAGATGTTACCGGTGGCACTATCCACCCAGTAGTCGGCTTGGCCGTTGTAGCCGCCAATGTAGACCTTCGTGGACCGTGTATCCGCGAAGATGCCAAACGGATAGTAGAGGGAGACTCCGCCGCCGGGTACGTTGGAAATTCCAACCGGGTTGGAGTAGAGAGTGTTCGTGCCGCCGTTGGGGCCCCATCCAGCAATGGTGCTGATGTAGCCCGTGCTCTTGAGGACCTTTCGCACGCGGTCTGATCCGTAATCGCCGATGAGGAGATCGCCGGCAGTGTCAGCAACAAGTCCAACCGGACTCATGCAGGCGCTGAGGGCGGGCCCGTTGTCTCCGCAATATCCTCCCGAACCTTTGCCTGCTACGGTGAGCAGGGTGCCGGGACTTGGCACTGCGGATGTGTAAGTGAGAGTGAACTGGCGTATGCGCGCGTTGTAGTAATCGGCCACAGCCACAGTGGTGACTCCGGCAGCGACCTTGACAGTCATCTGCCAGGGGTCATATAGCTGGCCCAGGTTAGCGGCGACGTTATCTTTGAAGCCGCAACCCAAAGCGTAGTTTCCGGCAACCAGATAAATCTTGGCGCTCGAACCAACCACCTCACGGACGGCGCAGACGCCTCCGCCATAGTTGCTGATAAAAACGTTTGCGGGACTGACAGAGGTATCCAGTGCGACCGCATTTGGACTGCAGAGGTAGGCGCTACTTGCGGCCGCGCCATCTCCGTAGGGTGCAGTACCGCCGCAATTGTTGCCAGCCGTGGTGCTTCCTCCGCCACCAGCGACGGTGGTGATATTCCCAGTGGGGCTACCGCCGCTAACTTTGCGAATGCGCCCGTTGGCGGTGTCGGCGATGTAGAGGTCACCATTGGTTGGGCTCACTGCGAGACCCTGTGGGTTGTACAGCTCCGCTGCATTCGCAGCTTTGTTGTCGCCGTTATAGCCGCAGGATGGATACGGATTTCCGGTAGCCGGATGATTTACGAATCCTGCCACGGTGGTGATGATGCCGGTGGTCTGGCTGACCTTACGGACGAGGCAATTGTTGTAGTCGCCGATGTAGACATTGGCGGGATTGGCGGTGTCTACGGCAACGCCATGCGGATTGTAAAGGGTGGCGTTCTTGGCAAGGATGTTATCGCCGTTGTAGCCATAGCTGCCGTTGCCCGCGATGATGGTGATGACTCCGGCAGTGCTGATCTTGTAGACGCGTTGTTGGCTCTCGACGGCAACGTAGATGTTGCCCTGGGTGTCGATCGCGGTTTCATAGGGATTGCTGAGGTCGGCGTTCACTGCAGGGATGCCATTCGGGCCTCCGCCTGCAATCGTAGTGATGACATCCTGCGCGGCCGCTGACAACACCAGTCCCAGCGACAGTAGTGCGCAAAGGAATGCGCTTTTGTAAATGTTCATGTAGGTCTCTCCCTCGCTTTTCACTACGTCTACTGAACTGCAGGTGGGGCTTCGATTTCGCGCATAACGTCCACATTGAGAGTCTGGATAGCGCCGTTAGGAGCCTGCGAGACAAATCCGAAGTTGGGGTGGGCGCCTAGCTGCCAGCGCTGAAATTCTGTCTTCGGGACGGTGAATGCCTGAACGAGAGTGGCAGAGCGAGAATTCGGGAAAAGCTTGACGACCGCAAATGCGCCGATGGCCTCATGGTTGGCGTCAGAGCTGAATAGAGCCACGCCACTGTTACGAATGTCGGCACCACTGTAGTTGAAGACTTTGAGAGTGATGGTTACGTGGACTGAATTTCCTGCTTCAGAGATATTGCTCAGCTGGTACGTTCCAGCGAAGTCGCGTCCTTGTTTCGCAGCAGCGATGCTGACAGAAGCGAGCGCGAGGCCGGCAACACACAAATACCGTGCGATGCGGTGCATAGAACCTCCTGATTGATAAATCTGGTAGATTGCCGGGGGCCGAATTGTTTGATTGGGAACCGGGGGCCGAGGTGAGTGCCGCGTTGATCTAGCGAACGGCGGAACTCATTTGAAGCGAACTCTGCGTTGAGGAGCCGAAGGCACCTCAAGGGAGTGCAACAGTGTGGACGTCCAGTGAAGCTGACCAAGATCAGGCTACGCCAATGTGCCTAGCCTTTTGACCCTAAACGTTCATTAGCATGGACAGAATGCGACAAGCTGTCAAGGAGTTACCGGGCGTTACTTTAGAGAAATTGGATTGATTACCACACCGGAAACGCCCGTTTTCCCTGCTAAAAGCGCACATTCCGCCGCATCTATGTCGTCACTTTCGGATTTATTTCACGGTGAGTTTCCGATCTGGAAGAGCTATTGTCCGACGAGTGCGCAAGGCTGCCGGGCCGCAGAGACGCTTGAATGCAGGTTTGCCGGAGGGTCGCTTGCCAGCTATGCTTAGCGTTCCGGATGATCCTGGCTTCCCAGTTTCGGGCCCTATCTTGGCAACAGCGACACGCCTTCATTGCGTGCTTTCTGGGATGGACGCTGGACGCCTTCGACTACTTTCTACTGGTCTTTTGTCTTTCGGCAATCGCCGCAGATTTTCATTGCAAGACGGCTGATGTGGCTGAGGCGATTTTTCTGACGCTGGCATTTCGACCGGTGGGGGCGCTCCTTTTTGGCAGGCTGGCCGATCGCTTTGGGCGGCGACCAATTCTAATGCTCAACATCTGCTGCTACTCAGGATTGATGGTAGGCTGCGCCTTTGCGACGTCGCTGCATTCGCTGCTTATTCTGCGGGCATTTTTTGGAATTGCCATGGGTGGGGAATGGGGCGTGGGCGCGGCGCTTGCATTTGAGTCGCTGCCTCGCGAGGGTCGCGGCTTTTTCTCCGGACTGCTGCAGGAGGGCTATGCTGCAGGCTACCTGGTGGCCGCCGCTGCTTATGGAGGGCTCTTTCATCTGCTCGGCTGGCGCGGTCTGTTTCTTTTAGGAGCGGCACCGGCAGTTCTGGTCTTCTATATCGCGTTCAGAGTCGAAGAGTCGCCTGCATGGGCACAGTCGCCATCCGGCGCGAGCCGTGCGGAGAGGGGATCGCCTCCGGGCATGCTGGATGCGTTTCGCCGGTACGGAGTCACGTTTCTCTTCATGGTGATTCTGATGGCGGCGTTCACGGCGTTCAGCCACGGCACGCAGGATCTCTATCCGACGTTCCTTGAGAAGGAGCTTGGATTTCGGCCATCGGTGGTTGGCGTGGTAGGCATTGTTTATAACCTGGGAGCGATCTCGGGCGGGATCCTCTTCGGCGCACTCTCGGAGAGCTGGGGCAGAAAGCGGGCGATCATCACAGCGGCATTGCTCACGCTGCCGGTCATCCCGTTCTATGCGCTCTCTCACTCGGTGTATGTGGTCGCCGCCGGGGCATTTTGTATGCAGTTCTTTGTGCAGGGGGCGTGGGGAGTGGTGCCGGCATATCTCAGCGAGCTTTCGCCGGGACCAGTGCGGGGCACATTTCCGGGCTTCGCTTACCAGCTAGGCAACCTGATCACTTCAAAGAACGGAGTGATACAGGCTCGCGCGGCGGAGCGCTTTGGTGGCTTCGGCCGGGTGCTTTCGGCCACCGTGGTCATTGTGGCACTGCTGCTTGCATTGATTACAAGCCAGGGGCGAGAGTCACGCGGCGCGGAGCTTGATGCATCCGCCTAACAGCCCGGGACGTGATCAAGCGGGTCCGCGAGCTCTACGGTGCGACGCCATGCCGACTTCAGATTCACCATTTTCGTTCGACATGCGCTGCATCACCAGCTTGCCAAGGGCGGCGGCGAAGGCGGTGCCCCGAACGAGCAGGGCATCATGTCCGAATGTCTTCAAAGTGCGGGCCAGCTTGCTTTCCTTTCGCCGCCACAGGTGATGCCTCGTCCCCAGTATTACGATCGATCGTGGACGCAGGGCAGTCTCAAGACACTTGATCTGACGCCGGCAGAAGTAGATCTGAAGCGGAATTGCATTCTCATCTAATTGCAGCTCCGCAAGAATCGCCTTGCAGACGTTTTGGAAAAAGGCAGTAGCTTTGGGCGGATGATCGAGGCGGTAACAGGGCGCGATTTCCTCGGCGACGATAAGCACGATCTCTGCTTCAAGGCCCCTGGACAGACGAATTGCGGCGTCGAGGGCGGCGAGCGTTCCCTCGATGTTGGTGTAGATGACCGAGATGGCAGGGCGACGGCCGTCGTGTAGACCGGCTGTAGGGGGCGCACCACTGTCAACATCCGATTCAAATCCGCATCCCTGATGGATCATTGCATCGTCTCGAATATCAGAATCAGCCTGTCCGGCTAGGTTCATTAGAGAATCTGCGGCATAAGAGTTTCATAAAGAACAAGTAGAGAATTCATAGTTTGCGCTGGACGCCGGAGTTCTTATGCTTGGCTGGCGCGGGCCAATTATTCTCCTGCCCGGGTGGACCCATTTAACAAAACCCCCGTTCGGGTCTTGTGAGTGAGCCTATTTGCAACTAAACTCACGCCTATGACTTTGAAGACGCGTCGTGCCCTCAACGCAGTCGTCCCTGTTCTGATTCTGTTATTCGCCACCGTTTCGAGCCAGGCACAGGAGTGGGCGAAGGCCCGCCTGGAGGCCTCACCGCGCCATCGCGAATATGTGACGCTGAAGCACGGCAATCGCAGTCTGCAGGCGTTCGTTGTCTATCCAGAGGTCAAGTCGAAGGCTTCCGTGGTGATTCTGATCCACGAAATCTTCGGTCTCTCGGACTGGGCGAAGGAGATGGCGGACGAGCTGGCGGCGCAGGGATTCATTGTTGTCGCGCCTGACCTGCTCTCGGGCTACGGGCCAAACGGCGGCGGATCAAGTGAATTTGCCGGGCAGGACGCGACTGTCAAAGCCGTCTCTGGCCTTGATCCGGACGGCGTTACAGCTGATCTTGATGCGGCAGCGGACTACGGCAAGCACCTGCCAGCGGGCAACGGCAAGATAGCCACCGTGGGTTTCTGCTGGGGAGGGGGCAAGTCTTTTGCGTTTGCCACGCACCGCAAAGATCTTTCTGCCGCCTTCGTTTTCTACGGGCCGGGGCCAGCAGATGTGGCGACGATTACGGCGCCCGTCTACGGCTTCTACGCGGGTAACGATGCCCGAATTGGGGCTACGCTTCCTGCCACAACCGACGCGATGAAGGCAGCAGGGAAGAAGTTTGAGCCGGTCACCTATGACGGAGCGGGCCACGGTTTTATGCGGGCGGGTGAGGATCCGACGGATAAAGTGCCGGGCAACAAGACCGCGCGTGAGCAGGGAATGAGCCGTCTGGTGAAGGAGCTGAATGAGATGAAGGGGGCCGCCGGCGGGAGCAGTTCCAGCCGCAGGCCGGCGGGAGCCCTGAAGCCGGGGACGCTGGCAAAGTCCTGTCACGAGGCCAGTTCGACTGCGGGTCGGACGGCCACGATGTAGCGATTCTGAAATATATCCTCAGTTGGATATTCGATCGCATGGCGTCCGGGTCTTCTGAGATAATCTTCAAGACACGAATCGACCCCAGACGTGAGCGACGAGCATTTGAACGCCGGCGCGATTTTGCTTTATTGAGCGATGGCATTTCCGCATGCAAAACGAAATCCTGGATAATCGGGGCGGCAACGCTGAGCCGCGCATCCCACCGCTGTCTCGCCTAATCAAAGTTGCGATTCTGCTGGGCTTCCTCACCTTTGCCAGCAGGCAATTGAATCTCAGCAGCTGGTCGTCCGGCGGGGATACGATTCTCTGGCCTTCCAATGCCTTTGTGGCCGGCGTTCTGCTGTGCAATCCCAAGCGCCAATGGCCTGCCTA
This sequence comes from uncultured Acidobacteriaceae bacterium, assembly GCA_963849505.1. GTDB lineage: Bacteria > Acidobacteriota > Terriglobia > Terriglobales > Acidobacteriaceae > JANXZS01. The sequence goes on from CAWKHY010000011.1 coordinate 10,753, forward strand.
CATTGCAGTTGGCTGCCTGATCGATCTGTCAGTCAATTTCAGCCTTCATTATTCGCCGCATGTTTGCTTTTATTTCACCGGCTGCAACCTGCTTGAGGTGCTGCTGGCGGCCGTACCGCTGTATCCCATAATTGCCCCCAAACCTGACCTCACCGAGCGCCGGCAGCTGATCCCATTCCTGCTTTATGGGGTCGTGCTGGCACCGTTTGTCGCATCATTCTGCGCCTCGTTCATGATCTCGGGCCACTTTTCTCTTATGGCCATTCACGAGTTTCCAAGCTGGTTTGCGGCGGATGCTCTAGGCATGGCAACCATTGCGCCGTTGTATCTTGCGTTTCAGGATCAGGAGGGTTTTCCGGGGCGGTCTCCGCAGGAGGTTGTTGGTCTGTTTGCATTGCTGAGCGTCGTCACCGTTGCGATTTTCTGGCAGACCCGCTTTCCTTTTCTCTTCCTGATGACGCCCTTTTTACTGCTGCTGGGGGTGAGACTCGGCATGGCAGGTTCTGCCCTGGGACTACTTCTGGTTTCAATCATCGGTGGATTTCTTACGACGGCAGGCCATGGTCCCGTCGCCCTGATGCACATGAATACTCTTGCGCAGAGGGACAGGGTCTTTCAGTTTTTTATTGCCACTGCGATGCTCCTGCTCTACGTCAACGAGGTCTTGATATCTGAGAGCAGGCATCTGCAGGCTGATCTGGAAGGAAGCGAACGGCGCTTCCGCCTGCTGGCCGAGGCTTCGAACGACATCATCCTGCTTACCAATCTTGAAGGCAGGCACGACTACATTTCTCCGTCAGTATTTGAAGTGCTGGGCTGGCGGCAGGAAGAAGTTCTAGGCGGGCGCTACCAGGACTTTGTGCATCCCGAGGATGTGGGCGCGCTGGAGCACTTGTTTCAAGATTGTCTCGCGGGAGTCGCTCATGGAGTAATGGAATACCGTTGCCGCAAGGCAGACAACACGTACATCTGGCTTGAGGTCAATCCGCGGCTCTTTCACGATTCGGAGAGTGGGACGCCCGCGGGTTTTGTGAACGTGACGAGGGATATCTCGTGGCGCAAGGCTCAGGAGGAAGAGCGGAACCGCGCCTTCGAGACAGTAGAACAGATGGCCAGCACCGATTCTCTGACTGGAATCGCCAACAGGAGGCGCTTCGACGCGGTGCTTGAGCAGGAGTGGTTACGGGCATGCCGCGAGCAAACCAATCTCTCGCTGTTGATTATGGATGTCGACTTGTTCAAGTCCTACAACGACATCTATGGGCACCTGCGGGGAGATGACTGCCTGCGGAGTATTGTGGGTGCGGTGCAGCAGAAGATCCGCTCCGGCGACCTTGTAGCGCGGTACGGCGGCGAGGAATTTGTGGTGGTGCTGCCAGGAACCGAATCCGACGGCGCGTTACAACTGGCGGAACGAATGCGGCGAGCGGTGGAAGATCTTGCGATGCCGCATAGCGGAAATCCCTGTGGCCTGGTAACGCTGAGCGTGGGATGCGCAACGCTGAAGCCACGGGCCGGCTCGGCATCAGGACTGCTGATGCATGCCGCAGATCGCGCACTCTACCAGGCAAAAAAATTGGGACGAAACCGGGTCCAATCTGCAGGCCCGTTTCCTGGATCAGAATCAGCGCTGGTCAATTAGCTGGTCGCGTCGGGAACGCGCCGTCGCGCACCAGACGCGAATGACGCAGGTAAACTATTTGCCATGGGACCTCTTGTTTCAGCGACATGGTTGCTCAGCCGACTTCACAATCCCGACACGGTAATCCTTGACGCCACTTTGCCTGCAGTGGGCGTTAGTCCGCCGGCTGACACGCGCGCCAGGTTTCAGACGCAGCATATTCCGGGTGCGGTTTTCTTTGATATCGAGGAGCTGTCGGACCACGCCACGTCGCTGCCGCACATGCTCCCTTCGCCCGAGGCGTTCTCCCGCGCAATGTCGGAGCTCGGCGTCGGCGATGGCATGACGGTCGTCGTTTACGAACAGGAGGGCGTCTACTCAGCGCCTCGGGCGAGGTGGATGCTTCGAACGTTTGGAGTGAAAGAGGTCTACCTGCTAGACGGAGATCTGCGTGCCTGGCGTGAGGCTGGTCTCCCGGTCGCAAGCGGTTTCAGCACTCGTATGCCAGCTTCCTTTCACGCTAAGGTCGATGCGGCTGCTGTGCAAGACTTCGCACAATTACGACAGTTGATTGCAGAACGCGCACAGATTCTGGATGCCCGCTCTGAGGGGCGCTTTAGCGGAACGCTGCCGGAGCCGCGGCCGGGGCTATCGTCAGGTCATATGCCGGGAGCGATCAACGTGCCCTACACCGCGCTGGTGGAGGATGGGCGGTTGAAGTCCGCCGCGAAACTTCGAGCTCTGTTTGATGAGAAGGGCGTGGATACAAAGCTGCCAATCACTACGACTTGCGGCTCCGGAGTTACGGCAGCGGTGGTCTCGCTTGCCCTCGAGACTGTGGGCGCGCCGCAGATCACGCTGTACGACGGATCATGGGCGGAGTACGCCCAGCGCCCGGAAGCGGTGATCGAGCGAAGTTCCTAGAGCGGAAATTGTGTGAGGATCGCGTCGGGATCTGCTGCTGAGATTCTGATGTTTGTGCTGCCCGCCCTTAACGGAAGTCGGCTTGAGCCTGAGCCGATGGCCATTCAATTGCTACTCTCCCTTGCGACTTACGGGCCACGCACTCTTACTCTGCTTAAAAGCATACCTACGAATCTACGGATAGTTTCGGGCTAACTGGGCATAACTGCGGCGATAGCGATTTGGGCCAGCTGAGCGTTAACAATCCCAAAGAGGTTTTTCAGCCGCGGCAAAGAGCATCTTGTGAGGCAACATGGCCGCGTGTCGTTCTCAATCGCAATCCTCTATGGCTGACCTTTTCCGGGCCAGCGCATCCCCACGACGCGAAACTCACAGCCTGCGGGCGACGCGATTCTTCATCGCTCTGCTGTGCCTGGCGATGTTGTTTGGTAGTTCCGCCTTGGGCGCGATCTCGCTGGACGCGTCGGCATCGAAGGATGGCTCCGCAGCGAGCACGACGATTGCGAGTCCGACATTCGCTACATCTTCTCCCAATGAATTGATCCTGGCCTTCATTGCGACGGATTATCTGAGCGGCACCAATACAACGGTGAAGAGCGTTGCTGGAGCGGGTTTGACCTGGACGCTGGTGGTGCGAGCGAATGGGCAAAGTGGTTCCTCTGAAATCTGGCGAGCCTTCGCGGCCGCGCCTGTCAGCAACGCCACGGTAACGGCGACGCTAAGCCAGAGCGTTGTTGCGTCGATCAGCGTGATGAGCTTCGCGGGTGTGAATACTTCCGGCACAAACGGATCGGGAGCGATTGGTGCGACCGGCAGCAAGAGCGCTGCATCTGGTGCGCCCACTGTATCGCTGGTGACTACAGCCAGCAACTCCTGGGTGCTTGGGGTTGGAAATGATTTTGACAAGGCGGTGGCAAGGACCCTTGGCACCGGTCAGACGCTGGTACACCAATATCTGACGCCCACTGGCGATACCTACTGGGTTCAGCGGCAGACCAATCCGATCGCGTTGTCGGGGACGACGGTCACCATCAATGACACTGCGCCCACAGCGGATCGGTATAACTTGAGCAGCGTTGAGGTGGTGGCGGCCACAACCGTCGGCTCGACGTGGAGCATCTCTGGGACGATCACTGGCGGCAGTGGCGCCACGGTTACGCTGAGCGGATCGGCGAGCGCGACGACAACCGCGGACGGCAGCGGGAACTATACGTTTACTGGATTGGCGAATGGTTCGTATGCGGTGACGCCGAGCAAGAGTGGCTTCACGTTCAGCCCGGCGAATTCGCCAGTGACGGTGAATGGAGCCAATCAGGGTGGCGTGAACTTCGCAGCTACTGCCACGACGTGGAGTATTTCAGGGACGATCAGTGGCGGCAGCGGCGCTACGGTTACGCTGAGTGGAGCAGCGAGCGCGACAACGACCGCAGATGGCAGCGGCAACTATACGTTTACAGGATTGGCGAACGGCCCATATACGGTGACGCCGAGTAAGACTGGCTTAACATTCAGCCCGGCGAATTCAGCGGTGACGGTGAATGGAGCGAATCAGGGTGGCGTGAATTTCACCGCGACTTCGACGACTTGGAGCATCTCGGGCACGATAAGCGGTGGCAGCGGTGCAACCGTTACGCTGAGCGGAGCGGCGAGCGCGACCACGACCGCGGATGGCAGCGGGAACTATACATTCACGGGCTTAGCGAATGGCTCGTATACGGTCACGCCGAGCAAGAGTGGCTTCACGTTCAGCCCAGCGAATTCGCCGGTGACGGTGAATGGAGCGAATCAGGGTGGCGTGAATTTCACCGCGACTTCGACGACTTGGAGCATCTCGGGCACGATAAGCGGTGGCAGCGGTGCAACCGTTACGCTGAGCGGAGCAGCAAGCGGGACAACGACCGCAGATGGTAGCGGGAACTATACGTTTACAGGATTGGCGAACGGCTCGTACACCGTAACTCCGAGCAAGAGTGGCTTAACGTTCAGCCCGGCGAATTCAGCGGTGACGGTGAATGGAGCGAATCAGAGTGGCGTGAATTTCACCGCGACTTCGACGACTTGGAGCATCTCGGGGACGATCAGTGGCGGTAGCGGCGCAACGGTCACGCTGAGCGGAGCGGCGAGCGCGACTACGACTGCGGATGGCAGCGGGAGCTACACATTCACAGGGTTGGCGAACGGCTCGTATACGGTGACGCCGAGCAAGAGTGGCTTCACGTTCAGCCCAGCGAATTCGCCGGTGACGGTGAATGGAGCCAATCAGAGCGCAATTAATTTCACGGCTCAGGGCGCTGGCTGGAGCATCGCTGGCACGATCTCTCCCGCAGCGGGCGGGGTTGGTGCAACGGTCACGCTGAGTGGGGCAGCGAGCGCGACAACGACTGCAGATGCCAGCGGCAACTATACGTTCACGGGACTTGCAAACGGCTCGTACACGGTAACTCCAAGCAAGAACACGTACACGTTCACGCCAGTAAACCAGCAGGTAACGGTGAGTGGGTCTAACCAGACCGCGATCAACTTTGCGGCTGTGGCGCCATCGAACTCGATAACACTGGATGTGGACATGTCGAAGGATGGGGCGAGCGCCAGTACTTCTATCACGAGTCCATCGTTCAGCACATCGACGAGCAATGAACTGATCCTCGCGTTCGTCGCGACGGATTACCTGGGTGGCACAAACACCAGCGTGCTGAGTGTAACTGGCGGAGGCCTGGCGTGGACACTGGTGGTAAGAACCAATGGGCAGAGCGGCTCTTCCGAGATTTGGCGAGCCTTTGCATCTGCACAAGTCAGTGCTTCGACTGTGACAGCGAATTTGTCGCAGAGCGTGATCTCCTCCATCACGGTGATGAGTTTCGCTGGAGTGAATTCCTCCGGCACCAACGGATCGGGTGCGATTGGGGCCATTGCGAGCAAGAGCGCCGCGAAGGCCGCGCCCACAGCATCGCTGGTAACGACGGCAAATAATTCGTGGGTGCTCGGAGTTGGGAATGATTTCGACAACGCCATTGCCAGAGCTGTTGGCTCGGGGCAAACGCTGGTGCATCAGTATCTGACACCGACAGGCGATACCTACTGGGTTCAGAGAGAGACCAATCCAGTTTCTCTAGCAGGAACAACGGCGACGATCAACGACTCCGCGCCAACTGGCGATCGATATAACCTGAGCATCGTAGAGGTGCTTGCCGGTAGCGGAGGTGCAATTGCGACACCGCCTACCGTATCGATGACATCGCCGGCCCAGGGCGCATTGGTGTCCAACCTGGTGACCGTCTCCGCGATGGCCTCCGATGCGATCGCAGTTTCCGGAGTGCAGTTCCTGCTGGATGGCTACCCGCTGGGCGCCGTGATCACCACACCTCCGTACTCGATGGCCTGGGACACGACTACAGTGTCGAATGGTCCGCACACGCTGGCGGCTCAAGCGGGCGACACAGTCGGGCTCTTCACGACATCGAGCAATGTGGCAATTACAGTTGACAACTCATCGAGTGCGTCAGTGGTTGGCAGTTGGTCGTCACCAGTTACTCTGCCTGCGGTGGCGGTGAATTTGATTCTGCTGCATACGAACAAAGTGCTCTTCTACCAGGATGGCGCGACGCCGACGGTTTGGGATTACCAGCTTGGCACCTTCACCAATCTTCCCGTGACGCCCAACCTCTTCTGCTCGGGGCACGCGCTGCTGGCTGATGGCCGCGTTCTGGTGGTCGGAGGCTACGGAGAAAGCAGCAACACGATCGGCATCTCGAATGCGGAGATTTTTGATCCCGTGTCATTGACATGGACTCCAGTGCCCAATATGCAATATCGGCGCTGGTATCCGACTGCAACTACGCTATCGGACGGGCGCATCCTGGTGACCGCTGGTTGGCAGACCACCGCACACTCGAATGCTGGCATCTCGGAGATCTATGATCCCGCGACAAATGCGTGGACCTCGTTGACGAACGCCAACAATCCATTCGAGACCTATCCATTCATGTACCTGATGCCGGATGGAAGAGTGATCCACATTGGCGGTTCGGAGTATGCGACCGATACGGATGTGCTGGACCTGACCACAAACACGTGGTCGGTGATCGACTCGCACATCGTGGATGGTGGCAGCGCGACGATGTATTCGCCGGGCAAGTTTGTGAAGGCGGGCAGCGCAACAGACAGCCAGGGCGTCGGTGCCTCATCGAACACAACGTTTGTGCTCGACATGACGCAGTCGTCTCCCTCATGGCAGCAGACTGCTTCCATGGCATACCCGCGCAGCTATCCCAATCTCACTATGTTGCCGGATGGTTCTGTCCTCGCGACGGGCGGTGAGACGGACAAGAATGGCGGCACGATCGCCAACGCAGTCTATGCTGCGGAACTATGGTCGCCACAGACGAAGACATGGGCGACGATGGCCTCCATGCACACGCCACGCGAGTATCATGGCACCGCGCTGTTACTGCCGGATGGCAGGGTGCTGGAGTCAGGCATGGGCGCGGACTTTGGAAATGTCCCTGACGAAAAGAGCGCCGAGTTCTATTCGCCGCCTTACTTGTTCAAGGGCTCCAGGCCAACGATCACCTCGTCGCCTGGGCAGATACAGTACGGTACAAATTTCTTCGTGGGTACGCCCGATGGCGCGACGATCGCGAGCGTTTCACTGATTCGTACCGGAGCGGTGACGCACTTCTTCGACGAGAATGAGCGGTACCTGCCGCTCAGCTTCACGCAGACAAGCGGGGGGCTCACTGTGACCGCTCCAGCCAACGCGAATCTTGCGCCACCGGGCTACTACATGTTGTTCATCGTCAATAGCTCTGGGGTGCCTTCCATCGCTCCATTTGTCCAGGTGCCATGATGAGGAAATCGAAAATGGAGCGAGGCGAGCGCAAGGGAGCAGCCATGAAAGTATTGATACTCGCGGTGGCAGTCCTGGCGACGGCGAGCAGCCAGCTACTGCGTGCTGAGAATTTTCAGCTGGGTGCTCCGGTGTCCGATTTTTCAGTGAGCGACATGAATGGCCACGCGCAGAACTATCACGGACTTAAAGGCAGAGTGACTGTGGTCATGTTCTTCTCTACTCGCTGTCCGATTTCCAACGCATTCAACTATCGCAGGAACACGTTATACGACGACTTCAAAGGCCGCGTGAACTTCATCGTCGTGGACTCGAACTCCAATGAAGCGACCGAAGAGGTGAAGGCCTACGCCAAAGAGGTTGGATTTGATTTTCCCGTTTACAAGGACGTGAACAACGAGGTGGCAGATCGTTTTGCCGTTCACACCACGGCAGATTCGTTCGTGATAGACCAGTCAGGAATCATGCGATATCGGGGCTACATCGAGGATTCTCCCAACGCCTCCAGAGTTACAAAAAAGGCTTTGCGCGACGCTATCGAAGAGGTGCTGGATGGCAAGCCGGTAGCTGTCGCCGAAACCAGAGCGGCAGGCTGCGCAATCCGTCGCGCAAAACAGTAACGCGAGAAAGACCGATTCCGCACGACTCTCCAGCCATTGCGGTAAAATTCAGACAATCAACCACCTTCGGTTGGCGACACTCGCTTGTGTTGAGCGATCTTAGGAAATTTTCGGAGAAGAGCATGAATTTCAGATCTATCCTTGGCACCTGCGTCGCGATTTCGCTTGTGGTTCCTGCAGTAGCTCAGCAAGCGGGTCAGAACTCTGGCTCACTGATCAATATTCAAGTTTCGCAATCGCTGCCGACGGTGAACTATTCGTCGCGTGGATCAACCAAGGTGGGCTTTCAGGGTACGGCGTTACTGCCGCGCGCCGAGGGCCAGGCGAAGGTCGAGAGCCAGAAGGGAAGCGTCGGGATTCAGGGTGACTTCAAAGGGCTTGCTTCGCCTTCGACTTTTGGACTGGGGTACCTGGTGTATGTTTTGTGGGCGATCACGCCCGAGGGCCGAGCGTCCAACCTGGGACAGCTTGTAGTCAAGGACGCAAAGAGCAAAGTGGACGTCTCGACGAAGCTTCCAACATTCGGCATGATGGTCACGGCAGAGCCATACTTCGCGGTGACGTTCCCGAGCGAGAAGGTGATACTGGCCAACACCGTGCTTAGCGACACGAAAGGTATGGTCTCCCAGGTCAACGCAAATCTCGAGCTTCTGCAACGCGGCGTATACGACGATGCAGGCACCACAGGATATCTGGTAGATCCGAACGTACCGCTTGATCTGTATCAGGCTCGCAACGCAATCAGGATTGCGAAGGAGCAGGGCGCAGCGCAATATGCACCCCAGGCTCTTGCCAAGGCAGAACAAGCGCTCGCGCAGGCCGAAGATTACCAGGCCCGCAAGCAGAAGAACTCTGTTCCGCAGGTTGCGCGGCAGGCGGTGCAGGCCGCGGAGGATGCGCGTTCGATCGCAGTAAAGGTAGCTGCTCAGGACAAGATCGCGGCGCAGCAGAAGGCATCGGAAGATGCACAGCAGGCGGCGAAGGAAGCTCAGGATAAAGCACAGGCTCAGGCCGCGCAGGAAGCCAAGCAGCGCGCAATTGCTGAGCAGCAGAAGGCTGCAGCGGATGCAGCCGCTGCCAAGTCCGCCGCAGCCAGCGCAGCTTCCCAGGCAGAGGCCGCGAAGGCACAGGCTGCAGCAGCGAAAGCTCTGCAGGAAAAAGAGGAGTTGCGTGCCAAGCTGCTTGAGCAGTTCAATCGCGTTCTTCCCACCACGGATACGCCGCGGGGGCTGGTGCTGAACATGGGCGATGTCCTCTTCAACACTGGCAAAGCCGACCTGCAAGCACCCGCGCAGATTGCGCTCGCCCGGCTCTCCGGCATCCTCACAAACTACCCTTCACTTCACCTCTCCATTGAGGGATACACGGACAGCACGGGGAGCGCCGACTTTAATGCGACGCTCTCGCAAAAGCGGGCGGATGGCGTGATGGCATACCTGACCGCGCAAGGACTCAGTCCAGACTCGATGACTGCAACTGGACTCGGCGAAGCCAATCCGATGGCGGACAACAGCACTGCGGCTGGCAGGCAAAAAAATCGCCGCGTCGAGATCGTTATTTCCGGCGAGGTGATTGGTTCGAAGATTGGGTCGACTCCACCACCTGCACAATAGTAAGAGCAAGAGGATGCTGGATCGGTGCGGGAATTCGGATGCCAGATGTTGGTTATCGGGATTCCTGCCACCTCATGCCCCGTTTAAGCCATGCCCGCGCTAAGGTAGAAGCGCTATTCTGTTGTTGGCGAAGCGACTCTGCGGTGCTCCATTTGGCCGCGAAGCCGCTGCCTGGCACCACATCAAGATGACGGTAACTGGACGGCGCATTCTTATTGCAACACTCGCCTTTGCCTTGGTTCATCCTGCGTGGATGGCCTTGGGACAATCTGCGCCGCCTCTCACGCCGCAAGTATCTTCGCCATCGTTATCAGTACCGTCCGGCTCTCTCCTATTCAAAAACCTGGATCAGTCGAAATCGGATTCGTCGTATTCCGCCCAGGATCTTGAGGTGCTCCGCTCATTCAAGGAGTCTGACATCAAGTTCAATCTTGTCGACTTGATGAGGATTTTGCAGGACAGCAAACACGAAGGCTGGGTGCTGGCGGCATATCCCGATCCCAAGACGAGCCGGCCGCTGATAGGCGCGGGCTTCAGTCTGGATGTTGCTGCTACCCCGCATGCGCAACGCGATCCGCTCAACCCCCATCCATTCATTGAGCCATCTGCGGCACAACTATGGCAGGTGGCCGGGCTGGATGAAGATCGACTGCAACAGATTCTTGATCAGTACGACAAGAACCTGAAGACGTGGCAGAAGAAAAACTATCGCAGAAAGATAAAAAAGCACACACTGACACCGGAGATTACGAATGAGGAGGCAACGCAACTCCTCAGGATATCCGCGGAACAGGCGGTGGTGAATGCGCGAGCCTATTGTCGCAATTTCGATCAGCTCAATGGATGGCAGCAAATGGCCTTGAGCCAGCTGGTTTACCAAATGGGTGTGAATCTCGAGGAATTTGAGCAGTTTCTGAGCGTGATAAATGACGACGCAAGCCTGAGCGTGGCTTTGCAAACCGACGGCGGTATGGAGACAAGTGGTCAGCACTGGCGAGCGGTTCAGAGCACGCTCATGGAGAGCCAGTGGGCAAAGCGATATTCGATACGCGCCGCCACAGTTATTGCCATGTTTGATCCGGCTTATGCCGATGATCCAGGCGCAGCAGAACAGCAAGTGCTGGTTTCTATTCGTCCTCGGCCCACCCCGCGTCACAAGAGGCACTCGCCCCAGACTGTTCGCACCGCGCATAAGAGTGGACATACCCACAAAGCCCACAGCAAGGTTTAACCGCGCCCAGCCCACGTTCAACGGATTGCGTCCGCATTGAGTGACATGCGCTGCAAAAGCTGAGAAGATACGCGCAGGTGCGAGAAATCCACTCTTAAGCTATGAAATTAATATCCTGTATTCATCTAGCGCTGGCCATGTTTGTTCTTTCGAATCCGTTCCCTGCACTCAGTCAGACGAGCAATGCGAGTGCCGCCTTTGCGAATAATCTGATGCCGCAACCGGCACAGATCCACCCCGGCGCAGGCGCTCTAGTCATCACGCCGCAATTCTCGGTCTCTGCTACTCAGTTTCGCAACTCGAGGCTCGATGGCGCTGTTCGGCTCGCGATGCATCAACTGAGGCAGAGGACAGGAATGTCGATAGCGGTGGAACCTGTGGCTGCTGGTTCTGGCGCGACGATGACTATCGCTGTCGAGGGTGCGGGCGAGCAGATTCAATCCGTTGATGAGGATGAATCCTATTCGCTCAACGTCACTTCCAACGGTATTCAAATCGAAGCGCAGACAGTGGTCGGCGCCATGCGCGGACTGCAAACCCTAGTTCAACTTGTGCAGTCCTCCGGCGACCAATTCGTTTTGCCCGTAGTCTCGATCCAGGATTCGCCCAGATTTCCATGGCGCGGATTGATGATTGATTGCGGTCGGCACTTCGAACCGATTGAGGTGCTCAAGCGCACACTGGATGGCATGGCTGCGGTCAAGCTCAACGTCTTCCATTGGCACCTTATTGATGACCAGGGTTTTCGCATTGAGAGCAAGATCTATCCGCAACTCACCGCACTCGGCTCCGACGGCCTCTTCTACACCCAACAGCAGGCAGCGGAGATTGTGGAGTACGCACGGGCGCGCGGCATCCGCGTTGTGCCGGAGTTTGAGATGCCCGGTCACAGCACTGCGTGGCTGGTTGCGTATCCACAATTCGCCAGCGGACGCGCTCCCAAAGCCATCCGCAGGGAATTTGGCGTTTCCGATTACGCTCTAGATCCTACCAATCCGGAGATATACAAGTTCATCGATAAGTTTCTCGGAGAGATGGCCACAATCTTTCCCGATCCATATTTCCACATTGGGGGAGACGAAACCGTGTCGCCTGAGTGGAAGTCCGATCCCAGGATTCTGAGCTTTATGCGGGAGCACGACCTGAAGGATCCGGATGCGCTGCAGGCGTATTTCAATCAGAAGATACTCAAGATTCTGGAGACTCACCATAAACATATGGTGGGCTGGGACGAGATTCTGAATCCCGCGCTACCCAAGGATGTGGTCGTGCAGTCGTGGCGCGGCGGGGCTTCTCTGATTCAGGGCGCAGAGAAGGGATACCAGGGAATTCTTTCAGCGCCGTATTACCTGGACGGCATGCAGCCAGCGGGCAAGCACTACCTCGCCGATCCTTTACCTGCCAGTGCGCCGCTAACTCCAGAGCAACGAAAGCTCATTCTTGGCGGTGAAGTTTGCATGTGGGCAGAGCAACTCGATGCGCGCACCATCGACTCCCGCGTGTGGCCGAGAACGGCGGCCATCGCAGAACGCTTCTGGTCGCCTGAGCAAGTCAACGATGTCGATGATATGTACCGCCGTCTGCTAGTCGTTTCTCTGCAGCTTGAGGCACTCGGACTTCATCATCTAAGCCAGCGCGATGTCGGCTTGCGCGAGATGGCGGGCACGCAACAGATTGATCAGTTGCGCATCTTCGCTTCGGTGCTGGAGCCTGTCAGCTTTGGTGAGCGCTACGATCAGCAAAAGACGTCGCAACTCACGGTGCTCAACAATTTCGTTGATGCGGTGAGGCCCGATCCAATCTCTCGCTATGAAATTGAGCGTCTCACCCGAAACTTTCTAAAAGACCCGCGAACAGATTCTGCGGACAAGGATGCGCTTCTCGGGTGGTTCACCGCGATGGAATCCTGCGTCCCCGCTGTCGAGCAACAGATGCAGCAGTCCCCACTGCTGGCCAAGGTGCAAGCGCGCGCACAGCAATTACCGGATCTCTCGACAATAGCGAAGCAGGCCATAGGCTTTCTCTCTGCCGGTGAAAGAGCCCCCACAGGTTGGAAGCAGAGCAGCATGGCAAAACTCGACGCAGCCCGCAAGCCGGCAGGTATTGTTCGCTTCACGTTCATTGACCCACTTGCTTCATTGATCAATGCGGTTCAGGACTAAGGCCGCGCAGAATATGTTCGAGATGAGAGAAGGTGCCCCTCTATGAAGAGATTGCTTCTGTTGCTCGTGATGGCAGGAACCGCGGCCTTTGCCCAGACGAAGACGCTCTTTTACATGACCGATCAGCCACAGTCAGTCCGCGACTTCATGGAGCATCGTGCGAAGATCGATATCGTTGTGCCCACGTGGTACGGGGTCGATGAGACTGGGCTGGTGTACGGCGAGCCTGATCCCGTAGTGTTGCGCACCGCCAGGCAGGATCACATCGCGCTGTTTCCGATAGTCGCGATATTCGACAAGAATGCGATACATAATCTTCTCGGAAACGATAAGGCGCAAGCGGCGATGATCCGCTCTCTCATCGATGCCTGCAAGCAGAATGGCTACGACGGCTTTCAACTCGATTTCGAAAATATCCTGTGGACTGATCGCGATGCGCTCTCGGCTGTCGTCAAGCGAACTGCAGATGCTCTGCACCAGGAGCATCTCCAATTGCAAATCGCTGTTGTTCCGAATGCGCCCGGTCACCCCGGACACACGGCGTTCGACAAGTGGATCTTTACCGATTGGCGTGGCGCTTTCGATCTGAAGGCAATAGGTGAGTCAGTCGATCTTCTCTGCCTGATGACTTACGATCAGCACACTCGCTGGACCACGCCCGGCCCAGTCGGTGGCTGGATCTGGACGAATGCAAATCTCGAATACGCGCTGAAAGTTGTTCCCAAGGAGAAGCTCTCCCTCGGCATCGCGCTCTACGGCTACCACTGGTTTACCGGCGATCCAGGTCTAAAGGAGAAGGAGCAGAAGCCGAACATCACGGCGGAATACATCAGCGCCATCAATGCGCAGGCGCTCAGAGACACTTACAGTGGCCAGGAGCAATGGGATGCACTGGACCACACCGTCTACTTCTTCTTCTATCGCGACCAGATGCGGGAATGGGTCTTCTACACGGACAAGCGCGGCTTTGCTGATCGCTATAATCTCGCGAAAGAAAATCACCTGCAGGGCATTTGCGCGTGGGTGCTGGGGGAAGAGGATCCTGCAATCTGGAGCGTTCTGCCAGATCGCAAGTAGCGCAACACGCTCGCTGCTGGCTCATGCGCCGACAAGATTCTGAATCATCGTGCGAACATCGCTGGCGTCCACTACAAATCGTGATTTCGTGAACAAGCTCTGCGCAGCAGGTTCGTCGGTCGGATCGTCGAGTATCTGATCCTTGCCCAGCCGCCGCAGTGACCCGTGAAAATGCCGTGCGCCCGTCGCCTGGGCTACGGCTGCGGCATTCTTCAACGTGAGTCCGCCGCCCACAGCGATATCGATCCGGCCTGCTCCCTGCTTCACCAATCGTGCCAGGGACTCCTCGCCGCCGACCACATCACGCTCACCGCCGGAAGTCAGAACTCGCTTGCAACCGATGCCTACCAAGTCTTCCAACGCCTGCTCCAGCGAGTCGGTATGGTCGAAGGCACGGTTGAATGTAACCTCCATTGGTCCGGCGAGGTTCACCAACTCCCGGGTGCGTTGCATATCCACTGTGCGGTCAATGCGCAGAATTCCAAGCACAACGCCGGCTGCGCCAAGGGCCCTGGCGTGCCGCAGGTCTTCGGCCATCACTTCGAACTCAGGCTCGCTATAGACAAAGTCGCCACAACGCGGGCGCAACAGCACGTGCACGGGCAGACCGCTGCGATTCACGGCCTCGCGGATCAATCCATGGCTGGGCGTCAAGCCGCCTTCGCTGAGCGCCGAGCAAAGCTCAATGCGGCTCGCACCGCCCTCTCTCGCGACAAGGCAGGCCTGGATGTTTTCGGCGCATAGTTCAAAGACAATCGTGCGCATTGCCAACACACCGTTTGTGCAAACTTGATAAGTTGAATTTCTTTTCCAACATAGTAAATGGCGCGAGAGCCCGGCGCCGACTCAATGTAAAGAGTCGGCGCTGAGAGTGCTGGTAGAGAGCGGCCAACTAGAAGGAGTATTTTCCGCTGAGCTGGATCTGTCGCGGTGGAGAGCGGACTCCGCTGATCTGGCCGAAGTTGCTATCCGTTACTCCGTTGTCCGGGTTGCCGTAGCTGGCGATATTCATCACGTTGAAGAAATCGACGCGGAAGCTGAAGACCTGTTCGTGCCAGACCCGGAAATCCTTGAAGACCGAAGTGTCGACCTGGCGATAACCCGGGGCGCGTTCGGTGTTGATGGAGGTTGTGCCAAAGGTGAGAGGCGCGGATGCACCGTAAGCGCATACCCCATTGTCACCGCCGGCTGAGCAGCCCGTTGCGGAAGGATCCGTGCCCCACCAATTATTAATTGAACGGTCGTGGACGGAAATCTTCCGGTAGTGGTTCGACCGCGACTGGCCGTAGCTGTTGGTGTTGCTGCTGCCAGGCCCGTTGATGGTGATTGGAAATCCGGAGTAGAGGATCGCGGTGGCTGATACTCTCCACCCGCCTACCAGCGCGTCGAGGAACGGATTGATCTGGTTTCCATGCGCCTGTCCGCGACCAAACGGAACGGCATAGACGCCGGCGAAATTCAGATTCTGTCGAACATCCTGTCCTGATGGCCCGTAATCCGCGTGGCCGTTATAGCCATTTTGGTAGGAGCCATTCGAACCGTTAATGCCCGGCTGCCCATAGTTACCTGACGAGTTGGTCATCGCCTTCGCGTAGGTATAGTTGAGGGTGTACTCCAGCCCATTCCAGGCGCGCTGACGAAGCGTGGCCTGGCCGCCGTTGTAGTTCATCATCGCGCTCGACTCGGTGATCAGCAGTCCGCCATACTGGCCTACAAGGTTCGCATATGGCGCCACTGCCGCGGGCGGAATGGGAGCACCGTCCGGAAGATTCGCGATGATTGTAGCCTGCTGCAGCGTTAGCTGGTTGGCGTTGCGATAGTCAGCCAGGTGCTGGCCGGTCTCGCCAAGGTAACCAACCGAGAGTGACAACTGGTTGCTGATTGCGTATTCAGTTGTAAGGCTGAACTGGTTGATGAATGCCGGCTGCATATTCTGCGGCCATACGGAGTATCCGCTGGTGGCGCTGAATTCCGGCGTGAAACCGTCCTGAATACTGAACGGCGAGCCCGGTGTGGTTGCCGTTGGCACAATGGCCGTCAGGCTGCTGCCCAGTGCAAATGGAGGGCTGGAGGTGAGGCGCTGGTTGAACGCATCCCCCTCAAAGAAGCTCGATGCGCCGTAGCCGCCGCGGATCACGAAGTGCGGATTGGCCTGAAAGGCGAAGCCCAATCGCGGCATGAACTGTTTGTAGTTTGCGTTGTAGCACGCCCGCTGCGGGCAAATGACCGAGCCTTCCACTGCTCCTGACGGAACGCTGCCCGCGTATTCCACCGTGCCGGAATCCAGCAGCACATTGGCCGTCTTGTTGTTCACTTCATACCACGGCTGATCGTACTCGTAGCGCAATCCGATGTTGAGTGTGAGTGCGGGAGTGGCTTTGTAGTCGTCCTGAATGTATCCGGCGATTCGCCACTGACGATTGCCGACGATGCCGATTGTGGAACCAAGCTGGTTGTTGGATACGCGGTCGAGAATAAAATCTGCCGCGCCGTAGCCGCCTCCGCCATTCTCCACGTTCGGGTTGCTCGTAAATGCGCCGGAGTAGTTGAACGTACCCAGGAATCCGTAGTTGGATGCGTTGAGGTAATTCTGTTGGTACCGCGTGGCCTGCGCGCCGATAGACAAGTAGTGGCGGCCACGTTGCCACGTCAGGTTGTCGTAGTAGTTGTACGTATTGTCGCGGAGGATCTGCGTGTTGGCATTCGTGCCGATGTAGCTTGCACCGAAGCTCTGCCCAGAGAAGCCAGGATAAAGCTGCGTGCCGAAGGGAATGCCAACCTTCTGGTTACCTGTCAGGCCGAAATCGCCGGATGGATCCGTAGGAATGCTGTTATCCCAGCGAACACGCGTAAAGCCGATGCGGGCTTCATTTACGACGGCAGGCGAAAAGGTATGAATCCACGCGCCGCCGCCCAGCTTCGTCGGATAGACATTCTGCGAAGGGAAGAATACCGGCATCAGGGCAGTCGATCCATCGCTTGCCGTTGACTGCGCATAGAACGCCGAGAACTTATTGGATTGTCCCGGAGTCCAGTCGATCTTGATGTCGCCCTGGTTGTTGAGGATGTGGCTTGTTTGCCCACCCTGGAAGTTATTCGCTAGCAAGCCATCCGTCGGCGCCGCATTCGGCAGTGGATACAACGCGGGATTGGCAAACAGATATGTAGCTACGGGATTGAGAACAGGTAGACCCGCGTCCCCTGCATACGGCGCGAAGTTATTCTGCGTGTCGTAGAGCTGGATGCTGCCCGATCCCTGCTGCAGCAGGGCAGAGAAGTCACCGTTGCGCATAGCCTGCGTCAGAACACTGGCACTGCTGGTGCCTCCCGTATGTTTGCGTACTCCTTCGTAGTCCACGAAGAAGAAGAGGTTCTTAATGATCGGTCCGCCGAGCGTGCCACCGAAGATGGTTTGCGTGTAAGAGTTCTTCGGGATAATAGGAGAGTTGTGGTTGTTGCCCCAGGTGTTCGCATCCAGATTCTCGTTCTCAAGCAGACCATAGGCTGAACCGTGGAAATGGCTCGAGCCGGACTTGAGGACCGAAACCACCGCGCCACCATTAGCGTTGCCATAGGTTGCGGGAGCGTTCGCCGAAATAACGCGCACCTCAGCCAGGGCATCTGGCGCGGGATTGTAGGCGATCAGATTATTCTGCGGCTCATTCTGATCAGCCCCATCCAGCGTGTAGTTGTTTGCCTGATTGCGGTTGCCGTTGATTGACGCGATGCCATTGTTATAGGTGCTGCGCTCAATCGCATTGTTACCCGTCATGCCCTGCGGGTCCGTCGCCACGGCACCGGGCTGGTATAGCGTGACCGAGGAGAAGTTGCGGCCGTTGAGAGGGAGATTCGAGATCTGATTGGTTGAAAGTGAAATTCCCAGCGAAGAGTCCGAGGTGTTCAGCGTCGGCTCGCTCGTCTCCTGCACCACTACCGTACTGGTGGCGCCGACCTTAAGTGCAACGTTGATCTTGGCTGTTTGATTGATCTCGAGCGAGAAGGGAGGCACGCTCTGCGAAGTGAATCCCGCGGCCTCAATTGTCACCTTGTACGTTCCGATCGGCAGGAAGCGAATCGTGTATACGCCGGAGTCATTCGTCTGGCCTTCAGTCTTGACTGAAGTTGCTGTATTTTCAGCGGTTACTTTGGCGTTGGGGACGAGGGCTCCGCTGGGATCGGTGACTTCGCCTGTTATCGAACCAGTAACTGTTTGCGCGATCGCTAGCGACGTGCAAAGTAAGACCGCAAGGGCACATCCTGCGAAAAATGCGGAAGAACCTTGTTCTCATAGCTAATCCTCAATTCGTCTACTGGCTGAGTTCCCGGCCTCGTTCGCCAGGGAATAAATGGATACGAACACTGTCGATCATGAAATTCGGCCGGGCGGGGTTAGCCGAGCCCGTAAAGCTACCGTGCGGTTGAGCATAGACAGGGTTTCGGATCAGAGTCAATGAGATTGATCACAATATTGCAAAATTATGTGTCAAATAATCAAAACAATGTTTTACTCATGAAGAAAGTGAGTTTCGGTTACACTTGCGCGTCCTTAAGAAATGGTCTGGAAAGGACCTTGAAAGTGGGCCCAAAGACGCATAATCGCGCGAATCAGATACTCCATTTGCTGCTGCAGAAGGGGACGAGCAGCGTTGACGATCTGGCGGTGACGGTCGATGCTTCGCCGGCTAGCGTTCGCCGGGACCTTATAAAACTGGAGCGGCGCGGGCTGGTGAATCGCACGCACGGCAGCGTGGAGTTGGCAGGAAAGTTAACATACGAGCCTTTCCGTTTTGACGCAGCGTTTCCGCTGCGCGAGGAGCGCTTTGCCGAGGAAAAGAGGCGCATCGCCTTGGCAGCCGCGGAGATGGTGGCGGAGGGGGATACGATCGCGCTCTCGCCTGGAACGACTACAACGCAGGTTGCTCGCAGCCTGCGGCACCGGGAAGGCATTCATGTAGTTACCACTGCCGTTAATATCGGAATGGAACTTTCCAGCCTGCCCAATGCGCATGTGACTCTTACTGGAGGCTCGATTCGCTGGCCCGGTTCCTTCTCGATGGTGGGCGCTACGGCGTTCCATTCCCTGCAGAGGCTGAACTTCGACAAGGTTTTCATGGGCGCTACGGGAGTCCATCCGGAACACGGTCTGACGGTGATTGAGTCGGATGAGGCATTGATTCTAGGGGAGATGGTGAAGCATGGGCGGCAGATAATTGCCGTTACAGATGCCAGCAAGGTGGGCATGATCAGCGCAAACCAGGTGTGCGAGCCGGGCAAGATTCACACGATCATTACCGACGACAGCGTTGACGCTGAGATGGTCGAACTGTTTCGAGCGCAGGGGATCCAGGTAGTTATCGTTTGATAAACAAGAGGCGCAAAAAACGCGACTCTTTTGGTGGCAAATTCGGCGCAAAAACAGCGCTTTTTAGCACGCAAAACGACGCAAAAAGCGTCGTTTTTTGCATGCTTTATTTTTGAAATATGCTCCAGTGTTGGATATTCCAATGTTGGAGTATTTCCGGTTCTGGCATTTCCGGTTTTGAAAATATTTAGTTTCTGGCGTAGTTTATCCCACTCAAGCCAACGGCGGGCTTGAATGGGCCACCGAGCCAACGGAAGGCTAGAACGGGCCACACGGATCAACCTGGGTGTTGAGGTCTAGGGTGGGCCACCCGCCCTAGCCAATGGAAGGCTAGAACGGGCCACCCGAATCATCTTGGTGTTGAGGTCCAGGTTGTGCCACCCGCCCACGGTAGATTGATCCCACCCTTCGCACAGAGCGCGAAGGATGGGGCACCCTCATTGCTTGGATCGAAAGTGTCGGCCACGGGCCAAGAGCACGCCCAAGACTATCAAAATGGCAACGATGGACACGAGCAGGATAATGCGAGCTTGATGCGCGGTCTGATCGCCAGGCCAGCCGCGCTGAACGTAGTAGAAGAGAACGAGCACGGTCAACGAAAGCCAAGCAAACACCGCGGCGGTACGGACGCCAGGCAGACCGTCTGGGTTTTGAGACGTGCTTCTAGCGGAGTACAACCATGGCGTAACGATCAATTGCGACCCACAGAAAATCCCCGCCGAAACGGCGATCTTTGCAATTGAGAATCCCAACCATTGGTGGAAGATCGGAATACCAAGAACAACAAAGCCCAGAGACCAGGTGAAGAGAGCCATGACATACCAATGCGAAAGTCGATCATTGTTGAATCGCATTTTGAGTCTCCCTTCCCTTTAACTGTGTGTGCCGGTTACAAAGTGAGTTTGCGCGGATTGTTGGAATCTCTTTAGCCCCGTGGGCATGACGTCAGGCTGAGTTTATCCCACTCAAGCCAACGGCGGGCTTGAATGGGGCAACGAGCATTTCGGGTATTTGAGAAATTTGAAAGGTTAGCGTGGGCCAGCCAACATTGATTGATCCCACCCTTCGCAAAGAGCGCGAAGAATGGGGCACGCTCATTGCTGGGATCGAGAGGGTCGGTTGCCCGCCATTCTGAATATGAGTGCAAGTATCCATTTGAGGACGAAGTAGTAGAACATGACATTTACGAAAACAAAAACAACTCCGCCGATGATGTTTTCTACGTGTGTTCCGCCTCCATGCACCCCCTCAATCAGGATCATAGGAATGGCTCCGACTATTCCCACATAAAAAAGCGTGAGACTGGTGCCTTTCAGGCCTGCCCATCCTGCAGCGAGTGTGAGCGCCACCGCGAAGAAACATGACCACAACTTCAACTGCTTCTGGCGATCCATAACGTATTCCCTTTCACGACAGCTGGTGGGTAGCCCGAGCATTTTGGGTATTTAAGAAATTGAAAGTTTAGCCCGGGTCGCCCAACATTGATTGATCCCACCCTTCGCAAAGAGCGCGAAGGATGGGGCACCCTCATTGCTTGTGTCGAAAGAGTTGGCCACCGGCCAAGGTCAAGGGTGTGCCAATCCCCATCCCTTTACCCAAAGTATGGATGCGAAGGATATGACGATGCCCAATGGGCAACACACTCTAAAGAGTACTAAAGGCCAGAGCGGTGCATGCCCTTCACGGATCAAGGCTCGGTATTTTCCAGTTAAGTCATGGTTGATCTTCACTCGATTCCAGCCACCAAGAACACGAGCCTGCATATACCGATGCCCGTGTACTCCCAACAAGAAGATGCCGAGTCCCAAATATGCGCTCACTATATTGGCGTTAGGCATGTGCATGATCCCTCGGCCGTTCTAGTCGGCGACCATTAGTTCGCCGGGGACTATGGGGCGGGTGCGGGGGAGGGTGCCGCGGTAGGCTGCGAGGCCCATCAGCGCGAGGGCGGCAACATAGATAGTGAGCTTGACGAGGCTGGCGGTTCGCGTTTGCGGCAGCGTCTTCCACACGAGCAGCAGGATTGTTTGTGCGACGGTGACGGCCCAGACCGAACCGTAGAAGTATCTGCGCTCAGTGCCTTCGCCCTTGGTTGACGGGCCTACGCGTGGTAACTTGCCGGCGGCGCCGAGTAGCAGAATTGTTCCGCTTAACGGGAAGTAGGCGTAGAGATAGATCTGATGCATGTACCAGGTGCCGGTGACGACCGCGATGACGAGTCCGGCGAGGTTGAGCAGCGCAAAGGTGAGGACAGCGCTCCAGGCAAAGGTGTAGCAGACGCGGCGGTAGAGCGGGTTTGGCTTGTCCTCGTCAAAGCGCAGGATGTAGGGGCCGGGTTCCGCGCCGGGGAGCCGACCGCGCAGAGCTGCTACTCCTGTGGCCGCGAGAACAGCCAGCAGCCAGATGAAGTTGCCGCGGCCAAAGCCGTGCGCGAAGAGAGAGAAGACCAGTGGTCCGGGGACGAGGAAGAAGACCCATATCCAGATAGGCCAATGCGCGAGGCGATAGAGGCGCGTGTTGCGATCGCGCATTTTTCGCTGCTGCGCGAACTCCAACTTTCCTTTGTATTGCATATGTTGAAGTCTCGCAGAGGCGCTGCGAGCGAGTCAATGCGTCGCGCGCAGCGAGCAACGATGCGGTGTCTGTGGTGCACGTGGGTGAAGCGTGCGCGGAGCAGCTAGCTTGCGGCGATGGTGGCCCAGGCACGACTCTTCGAAGACTGGAGGACTGCGTCGGTAATCTGCGCGGCGCGCAGGCCATCGGCAAATATTGGCAGACCAATGCGAGTCTCGCCACGGATGACCGCATAGGTATCCGCAACAAAGGCCTCGAAGCACTGCGCGTAGCCTTGCGCGTGGCCCGGGGGAAGCGTGGCGAGCCTGCGCTGCTCGGGCGATCCTACGTTGGGATCGCGCACCAGCAACTCCATCGACTTGAGAGTAGAGAGCCAGAGGCGCTCGGGCTCTTCCTGATCAAAGATGAGGCTGGCCTTGGCGCCGTCTACTTCGAACCAGAGGCGGTTCTTGCGTCCCGCTGAAAGCTGGCTGACGGTGAAGGTGGCGGGCACGCCAAGACGCGTGCGCAACAAAACGATGCCCACATCTTCGGTGACGACTTTGTGCAGCTTGGCGGGCGTATCAGAGGATGTGGTGAAGGTGGTGCCGGACTTGAGCGGTCTTTCGGGAATGCGGGTTTCGAGTGAGGCTACGACTTCAGCAAACCTGTCGGCGGTGATCCACTCCATGAGGTCGCACCAATGCGAACCGAGATCGGCGAAGGCGCGAGAGGGGCCGGAGTGCTGCTCGTCGACGCGCCAGTTGCCCTCCATTGGATTGAGCAGGTAGTCCTGCAGGTAGCTTCCGTGCAGGAGGTGCAGCGGGCCTATCTCGCCTGCCTCGACGCGCGCGCGAGCCTCACGCACCATGGGGTGAAAGCGATAGACGAAGGGGACTGCGTTGACGAGGCCGGTGCTCTTCGCGAGGGCTACGAGTTCCTCGGCCTCAGCGACGGAATTGCTGAGAGGCTTTTCGCAGATGACATGCTTGCCCGCGAGCAGAGCGGCTTTCGACAGCTGGTAGTGCGAAGAGTTTGGTGTGCAGACGTGGACGACGTCGACAGCGGGGCTGTGAATCGCCTCCATGGCTGAGGCGAAGGAGGGAACCCTCAGCTTCTCGGCAATGGCGGCGGATCGCTCCGGCGTGGACGCGGAGATGCCCTCGATGGTGGCTTCTGCGAGCTGTGCCGCACGAAGCTGGATTACTCCGCTCATGCCTGCGCCGATGATGGCGACACCAAGTTTCTTGCTCAAGCTTTTCCTCCGCGCATTGCTGTGAGATGTGCTGTCGTTAGTATTTCTGACACTGTCTCATAGTAAAGGCAGATCTTGTGGCGACCGCTGCGGAGATTTTTGGTGGGGCGGGGATTATTCCATGCGCAGGGCCTGCATGGGCTCGACAGATGCGGCGCGCCGGGCCGGCGGCAATCCGGCGAGCAAGACGATGAGCAGGAGGAATGCTGCGGCAGCAAAATAACTGAGCGGGTCAAAGAGGGTGACGCCGAAGAGCATGGAGCGCAGCAGGCGCACGGCTGCGATGGAGCCGAGTCCGCCGGTTGCGAGGCCGAGGATTACGGTCCAGGTGTTGCCGGTGAGCACGAGGCGGAAGATGGCTGCGCGTGTGGAGCCGAGGGCGATGCGGAGAGCGAACTCGCGATGGCGCTCGATGACGGAGTAGGCCATGACTGCATAGAGGCCGAGCATGGCCACGAGGACGCTGGAGATGGCATAGACGCCGAGCAACTCCGCCGGCACGCGGGACATCTGGTAGCGCTCCTCGGTGACGTCTTTGAGCGAGCGCACATCTTCAAGTGGCAACGAACTATCGAGGTGCGTGACGGCCTGGCGCAGTTCCGCTGAAACGGCAGACGGGGTGGTGAGCGAACGAACGATTGCGAAGACGCGGTTGTTGTAGTTCTGCGCGAGGGGGAGGAAGAGCAGCGGCGTGGGGTCGGTGTTGCTGGGGTCGGCGTACGCGTAATCGTGGACGATGCCGACGATGCGGCGGGGGCGCTTGTCGACGATGATGTTGCTGCCCACAGCGTTGCCTCTGGGCCAGTAGCGCTGCGCCATCGATTCGTTGACGACCGCGACAGAGGCGGCTGAAGCATTGTCCTGTGCGCTGAATTCGCGGCCCTCGCGCATCGCAATGCCGGCGACATGAAAGAAGTCAGAGCTCTCAAAATCTGTGACTGCGGCCATGTCTTCGCCTTTGGCGGGGACGTATCCGGGAATGCTGATGGCTTGAGTATTGCCCGATCCGGAGTCTCCCATGGGCAGGTGGGAAGTGAGTGCGACTGAAGATACGCCGGGCTCGGAGCGAAGCTGATCGACGAGCGCCGATTGAAATGCAAGGCCACGCGGTTCGGTGTATCCGGCGCGGGAAAGATCGAGGCTTGCGGTGAGGCAGTTGTCGCGGTCGAAGCCGATTGTGCGGCCCGTGATATTGAACGCTGTGCGCGTGAGCAGACCGCAGCAGACGAGGACGATGAAGCAGATGCCTAGCTGCAGGCCGAGCAAGATGCGGCGGCCATTGTTGCGGGAGGCTCCGGTGACGGACGCACCGCCTTCATGAAGGGCCTCGCTCTGCGAGATGCGCAGGGACTGGCGTACGGGATAGATGCCGCAGGCAAGCGTGACGACGCAGGTGAGGGCGATGACGAAGAAGAGAATGCGGCTGTCGCTGTGCAGATTGAAGGCGAGTGAGAAGCCGAAGTTTGGCAGCAGCACGTAGAGGGCGCGGGCCATGCCGATGCTGGCCGCCCATCCTGCCAAGGCTCCGCCAAGAGCCAGCAGGAGAGTTTCGGTGAGTATCTGCGCGGCGATGCGGGCCGGCGTGGCTCCCAGGGCGGCGCGGATGGCTACTTCATGCCGGCGGCGCGCTGAGCGCTGACCAAGCAGAGAAGCAATGTTGATGCAGACGAGCACCATGAGGAGCAGGGAGGCGACTACGAGCACGGGCAACTGCTCGCCGATCATGCCGAAGAGGCCGCGCTGGAAGTGGGCAGCGTCGCGCAGGTTGAGGTCCCAATGATCGAGGTTGCTGCCTGGGTGTTGAAGAGCGTAGGCGCGGGCCAGAGAATGAACCTCAGCCGCTGCTGCCGCATCGCGTACACCGGGGCGGAGGCGCACGGCCATTTGCAGGCCGTAGTGCTGCAAAGGATCGGGAGGGGAATCTGCTGACATATCGCGCAGCGCTGAGAGGGGAACCCACGCCGATTCGCCAATGCCTCCATAGATTCCGGCGAAATTGGCTGGAGCGACGCCGACGACGGTGAAGGGATGTCCGTTGACCGCGACGGTGCGGCTCACGGCGGCGGGGCTGGCGTTGAAGCGTTCGCGCCACAGCGCATTCGAGAGCACGATCTGGTCGGCGGCGCCGTACGCGCGATCGTCTGAGGTGGGCTGAAAGAAGCTACCGCTCTTTGGCTGGAGGCCGAGGAAGTGGAAGTAGTTGGAGGAGACAGTGCCGATGGTGATGGCCTGCGCTTGCTTTCCCGGTTCAGAGAGATTTGCCGGCGTCAGGGCGAAGGCGACGGAGTTTTGCCAGGAGTGGCCCGAGTCGCGCAGAAAACTGTACTCGCCATAATTGACGGAATAGCCTTCGCCGCCGAGGACAGTGGCATCGATGAAGCGGAGTTCGCGGGGAGCGGCTACCTGCGGCCAGGGATTGTAGAGAACAGCATTCGTCCAGGTCGCTACGGTTGTGAGCGCACCTATGCCGAGGGCGAGCACAAGAATCGCGGAGGCAGCGAAGCCCGGCGACTTTGCCAGCATGCGCAGGGCAAAGCGCGAATCGTAGAGGAGGTTTTCGAGGAAGGGCAGACCATGCTCGGCGTGATACTCCTCGCGGATCGCCTCACGCGCGCCAAACTTGAGCAACGCCTGGCGGCGCGCTTCCGATGGGGGCATGCCCGAGCGGAGATTCTCCGCGGTCTGGAGGGCGAGATGCACTTCCATCTCCTCCTTGAGGCGTTCGTCGAGTTGCCGGCTGGTTGCCCAGTTGCCCAATCGCGCGAAGAACCACTTTAGGGATTTCATGCCAGATCCTCCGCCTTGACCTCGAAGAAGCGGCCAATGATCTCTGCGGTCTGCTTCCAGTCCTGGGTCTCGGCCTGCAGCTGTTTGCGTCCATCCTGCGTGAGGCGATAGAAGCGTGCCCGGCGATTGTTCTCAGAGGCGCCCCATTCCGATTCGATGGCGCCTTCCTGCTCCAACTTTAAAAGTATGGGGTAGAGGGTGCCCTGGTTCACGGCGAGAAGATCACCGCTGATTTGCTCAATGCGCCGTGCGATTCCGTAGCCGTGCAGGGAGCCGAGGACGTCGAGGGTCTTGAGGACCATGAGTGCCAAGGTGCCTCGTTGCACATCGGATTTCTGCTTCACTGTCTAGCCCCTTTTGGTTTCCCACAGGAACTATCTCACAACTCCTTTGGGAAAGCAACAGGTGTTCCCATTGAGAGGGTCGCATCTCAATACGCACCTGATCTGCCTGCGGCGGATGCCGGTGAGATTGGACCGCATTGCTGGCTCGGATCGGGCCGAACTCAGGGGTGAAGAAGCAGGCAAGGAGGGAAGCCCTGGGAATCATCGTGCTTTTTGACAGATGGTGTGGCGGGAAAGAGCGCGCCTCGAGTTCACTGAGAAGGCTCCCGGCAAGAATATTGGGACGGCCATGCCCCGTTCGCTCTACAATTCTCGGCGGCGCAGGGCGGGACCTGCAGCGGTACTGGATTGCCTCTAAGATGGTGGAATGCCGATTCCATGACGCATCTGGCATCATGGAAGTTTAGATATCCGGGGACGAGCAAGAGATGATGGAATTCCACATTTCCAAGGGCACGAGAGACCGCTACCAGTTTGCGGGGAACCTCTTTTCATTTACGGGCAACGTGGTATTCGCCAACATTGCGGGCGCCCGGCAGTTTGCCCACCGCATGAACCAGGTTCGTGATGTGCAGAAGAATCCCGAGCGTGCCGTGCATGCGGGTGCGCTGTATGTGATGGGCCTGATTGACGAAGCGAGCCATGCGGTGATGGCGCGCTACCGCCAGGACCATGATCCGGCCGCGATGACCGACGCGCTCTCGTGGCTTTCGACCGAGATTGGCTCAGAAGCATTGGACAAGATGCTGCTGACATTTGTGCAGCAATTCCCGGGCACAAGCGTTTACCAGGGCTACGAAACTCCGCAGAAGTGGCTGGCCGGGTCCACTGGGGGCACCTCTCATCGCGAAGCAGCGCTGGAAGAGATGATGCTGCTGTGGATGGCGAACCGCAACGAGGCGTTCCGTCCATTTGACGAACTTTTTGAAGACAAGAGCCTTGCCGAGCAGACGGCTTACAAGCGCGTCGCTGAAAAGCTTCCTGCATATTTTGCTACACGTCCGCTAATTGAAGTTGAGGGCGCGGAGAAGCTAAACCTCTTTGACCTGCTGCTGGCCCCGGCGCTGTCAGCACCGCTATCGCTGAGTGAGCAACTGGCAGTGATCCGCAGGAAGTGGAAGCCGCTGCTGGGCGACAACCTGGAGCGCTTTCTGCTGGTGGCGGGCGAGATTCTGCATGAAGAGGAACTGGCAATCTGGCTGCAGTTCAACCCCAAGGGTTCACAGGCAGCCGCAGAGGCGGAGGCCAAGGCGAGGGCAGCCGAGGCGGCGCGTCTTCGTCGCGAGCGCGGGGAACAGCAGTGGCCTTCGGTTACGAGCCATTCCGATGTGCCGGTGTTTGGCGATCCTGCGCACGAATACGAAAAGTTCAGTCCCGACGTGGACTGGATGCCGAACACCGTGCTGATTGCGAAGAGCACGTATGTGTGGCTGGCGCAGTTGAGCAAGCAGTACGGGCGCAATATTTATCGGCTCGACCAGGTGCCGGATGAAGAGCTTGAGACGCTGGCGCATCGCGGGCTGAATTCTCTGTGGCTGATTGGCATATGGGAGCGCAGCCGCGCCTCGCAGACGATCAAGCAGCTTTGCGGGAATACCGGATGCGGTGGCTTCGGCCTACTCGCTCTTCGACTATCGCATCGCGGATGATCTCGGTGGGGAAGCCGCGTACATCAATCTGCGGGATCGTGCTTATCGTCGGGGAATCCGGCTGGCAAGCGACATGGTGCCGAACCACATGGGCATCGATTCGCCGTGGGTGGTGGAGCATCCGGACTGGTTTATCTCGCGACAGGAGCCGCCGTATCCGGCGTACAACTTCGATGGTCCTGATCTCTCGCCTGATCCGCGGGTCGAGATCAAGATCGAGCGTCACTACTACGAGCAGACGGATGCCGCGGTGGTCTTTCAGCGGCGCGATCGGCCGTCGGGCGAGACGCGCTACATCTATCACGGCAACGACGGCACCAGCTTTCCGTGGAACGACACGGCGCAGCTCGAACTACCTGAATCCCGCGGTGCGCGAGCAGGTGATTCAGACGATCCTGCATGTGGCGCGCTTGTTTCCGGTGATCCGTTTTGACGCGGCGATGACGCTGGCCAAGCGGCATTTTCATCGGCTCTGGTTTCCGGGGCCGGGAAGCAGCGGCGCGATTCCTTCGCGAGCGGAGTACGGCATGAGCGATGCCGAGTTCAACGCGCACATGCCGGATGAATTCTGGCGCGAAGTGGTGGACCGCGTGGCGGCAGAGGTGCCCGGAACGCTGCTGCTGGCCGAGGCCTTCTGGCTGATGGAAGGCTACTTCGTTCGCACGCTGGGCATGCATCGCGTGTACAACAGCGCCTTCATGAACATGATGCGCGACGAGGAGAACGAGAAGTATCGATCGGTGATCAAGAACACGCTGGAGTTCGATCCGGACATCATGAAGCGGTATGTCAACTTCATGAGCAATCCGGATGAACGCACCGCTATCGATCAGTTCGGCACGGGCGACAAGTGTTTCGGCGTGGCCGCGATGATGTCAACGCTGCCGGGGCTACCCATGTTCGGCCACGGGCAGGTTGAGGGCTACACCGAGAAGTACGGCATGGAGTATCGCCGGCCGCGCTACGACGAGACGCCGGACCAGTGGCTGGTGGATCGGCACGAGCGCGAGATTGCTCCGCTGCTGCATCAGCGGTCGCTCTTTGCGGAGAGTCACAACTTTCTGCTCTATGACTTCTATCACCAGGACGGCACGGTGGACGAGAACGTCTTCGCCTACTCGAATCGGCGCGGCGGTGAGCGTGGACTGTTCCTCTACAACAATCGTTATGGCACGGCGCGGGGGACAATCCACCAGTCGGCTGCGTATGCCGATAAGGGATCGGGGCAGCAACGCCAGCAGCAGCTTGAGCCACGGTCTGGCGTTGAGTGGCGATTCGGCGATCATCCTGCGCTATCGCGATTCGTTGACGGGGCTGCAGTATTTGCGGCGCGCCAACAAAGTGGAGCAGGAGGGTATGAGCTTTGAGCTTCATGCCTATCAATGCCACATCTTTGTTAATTGGCAGGAGCTTCGCTCGACTGCCGAAAAGCCGTGGGACCGGCTTTGCGATCAGCTGAATGGCAGCGGAGTGGCTGAATCTGGACGACGCGCTGATCAACCTTGAATTGCGGCCTATTCATGACGCGCTGCGGCGAGTGCTGGATCCAGCGATCGTGATTCAACTGGCGGACGTGGCGGAGGCCTCGCGAGCCGCAGTTGGCTCAGAAAAGCTGAAGAACCTTGCGCACGAGAGGGAAGCATTTTTCGAGGCGGCGTGGAAGCGCTGCGATGCATTTATGCGCCTTGCGCAGCCTGCGTATGCCGCTCGACGGGTCGATCCGCTGACAGCGAAGCCGATTCCTGCGGGATTGATGGCGGAGGAGTTTCGCGAGAGGATTCGTGGCGCGATGCGGATTCCAGCGCTCGAAAGTCACTTCCCGGCCCCATGGACGGTGGGTGCTCGCCGCGTTCTGCCAAGTCCAAGCCCGAAGTTGACGGCTACGGCGATGTGGGGACCGGTGTTGAGCTGGTGCATTCTGGAGTTGCTGGCGGAGACGATCGATCCGCTGAATCCTGAGCCGGCGGCGATGGATTTGTTTGACCGCCTGCGGCTGCGTCAACCACTGGGCCAGGCCTTCGCTGCGCTGGGATTTGAGAAGGAAGAAAACTGGCGTGTCGCGGGTCGGATCAAGGTTGCGCTGCTGCTGGGATCGGGTATTGCGGAAGAGCAGGAGCTGGCGGCAGTGGTAATGACGGCTGCGGTGGATGCCGGGAAGGTTTCGAAGCCAGAGACGGCGGTGCCGAAGGAAGTGGAGACGAAGCCAATTCTTTCGACGGCGCTGTGGCAGGATCCTGATGTTCGCTGGTTGACGGGTGCGCATGAAGCAGAAGGGCACACGTATTTCCTGAAGGAGTCGTACGAGGATTTGCTGTGGTGGCTGCAGCTTCCGGTCCTGTCGAGACTTGCGGGCGAGAGGGTGCCTGATCGCAGGGCCTTTGCTGAAATGAGCACGGCAGTGGCTCATGATCTTGCGGCGGCTGAAGCAGCGGGATATCGGCTGGACGTTTTGCTGAAGAGCTACGAACCTGAGATTGAGGAAGCTCCGGAGAACGGAGCAGCGCCCGAGGTTGAGGTGGAGGCGCAGAGTGACGACAGCAAGGCGGTGGATCTGGTGGCGAGGAAGACCGAGCCAGTGGAGACTGAGCCCGAAGATCCGGCTGAAGCGGCGCCGGGTGAAAATACTGAAGGCTCAAAGGTTCTTTAGCCTTTGAGCCTTCGGTACAGCTTGATCGACTGCAGGGTTGGCGTGTTTAGAACTGCAGTTTGAGCGAGAACTGGATTTGGCGCGACGTGCCGGCGGTGCGGCTGATCTGGCCAAAGCCTGATCCCTTGATGGTGTTCGACGGCAGACCGAAGTTCACAATGTTGAAGAGGTTGAAGAACTCCGCACGGAACTGTGCGTTGAACATTTCGCCGCCGCCGCGGTGCCGAAGGGCGTGTTCTTGATGAGGCGAGATCGAAGTTGAGGAATAGGGGCCGCGGAATGTGTTGCGTCCCATGGTGCCGAATACGCCGTGGTTCGGTCCAGTGCCGCCAGCCACATTGATGGGGATGGAGAAGAAGGAACCATTATCTGCGCCACGGCCAAAGTAGTCCTGACGAGCTTCGCGGCTTGTTGAAAGCTTCGGCATTTCTATGAGGTCGGGACGGTCAACGCCATTGGCTCCTACGCCCGTCTGCTGCACTCCGGAATAGATTGTGAAGGGCGATCCGCTGCTCGCCGAGGTGATGCTGAGCAGCCTGCCATCCACCGTTGACCTTGCTGCCGAGGGGCCGAAGGAAGTCCACCGAATTGAAGGGGAGATCCTGCGCAAGATTGAGAGAGAAAGAGTTCGCCACATCAAAGGTCGATGGTCCTTTTTCGGCGGGTACGTCATAAGGATTTTGAGGCGCCGAATTCGCGGCAGCACCTGAGCCGCCGGAGACGAAGCCGCCGAAGACGGTACTTGTGTCGTCGATGGACTTCGACCAGGTGTAGCTGGCTGAAATGGTTGGGCCGCCGTTGGGGATGGTGCCTGAAGGCCAGTTTGCAGGGCGTTATAAGACGAATGCGCGGTGGCCTGAATGACCGATTCCGTGCCGAAACCACCGATGACATTGCCTGCCTCGTCGAACTCCGTGTGCGGCGCAAAGGCGGGTTCGGCGCCCGGGTAGGCATTGGGATAGTTGATGCGCGGCAGGTGAACGCCTGCTGTTCCCACGTACGTCATGTTGGCGGTGAGGGGACCGACGTGCTGCTCTATCCCCGCGACCCAGGTTGCCATGTAACCATTTCCGAAATTGCACGTCGATGCTGGAAAGGTTGAGCGGTGTGATCTGGTGATCGGATGTGACCGCCGCCATGTCCCGCTCAAAGCGGTTGACGTCCATGATGGTGTTCGCGGGGACATTGGTGGTGTTGCCGCCGGGAAAGATGTTTACTCCGGCCGGCGTGTAAACGAGCGGTAGTTGCGCAGGAGTAATTTGCTGTCCGAACGGGAATGGGTGCGCCGGGAGACGCAGTCAGACGGGGATAGACGACGAATGGCGTGCTGCCGGTGAGGAAGTTGTCCTGCCAGATGTTTGGCGGGATTGTCGTGATTCCACCGCCGACATTGATTACGGTGTCTTTTCGCGCGGTATAGCATACCTGGACGCGCGGGCCCAAACCGTTCCAATCGAGCTTGTAGCCGGGCTGCGGATTGATGACGTAGGCCTGCTCGCCATCGACCTCACGTTCGCGGAGGTCCGTTTGGCTCTTCGCGGAAGCACGAATACACCTCCCAGCGCAGGCCGTAGTTCAAGACCAATGGTTCCGTCATCTTCCAGCTGTCCTGGAAGTAAGCTCCGCCCGCATCGCGCGAGATTGCGGCAGCGCCGATGTGCTCACCCTGGGGGAAGTAGGATGGCGCAACGGCCAGCGAGTAGCCGAAGGCGCTGGCGGTGAGCAATCCGCTGAGAGTGTCGGGCAGTGGATCACCGACGGCAATATTGTGAGTGCCGCTCAACGAGTGAATCTCGACGGGGGAATAGGCTGTGCCGCCGCCGAAGGTGTATTCCCGTTCGGCTGTGTTCCGAAATAGGTAGTGTCCCGGTTCACGCTGACCTCAGGCCGATCTTGAAGGCATGTCGTCCCTTGGTAAAGACGAAGCCCTGTTGCGCCTGGAAGAGATTGCCGTAGGCGGTCATCACCGATCCGCCCGCGGAGTTGAAGGGCTCAAATGCGCCATCGCCGTAGGTCAATGCAGGATCAGTGTGATTGGCGGTGGGAAAAGACGGCGTGGTCCGAGTGAAGCTGACCGAGGAGTTAAACAAGTAGTTGGGAGTAACAGTGCGGGTGTAGGTGACTACGCCATTGCGTTGCCTGTCGAGATACTCGACTCCCCAACTGGGATCGATCGCGGTCTGATCGGGATTTGTTGTCGGGCCATTCAGGTCGTTGTAGTTGAAGCGGATGAGCAACTGGGCCTTGTCAGAGAGTTTTTGATCGAGGCGAATGGCGAACTGATCTGCGTTCGTGACCACCTTCGAAGATGTTGCGAAGGTATGCACGCCGAAGGCTCCCGTAGGATTGTTTGGCAAGGGATAACGATTGATATCCGGCGCGATCGTTGCGTTCACGGGCACGTAGAGGACGTCGCCAGGATAGGCGGTAGAATCGAGTCCGGCGCGCTCATCCGCAGTAGGAACGGGCAGTACCTGGGTGGTCCCAAGATTTTGACGGAAGCCCTGATACTCACCGAAGTAGAAAGTTTTGCCGCGGCCGTCATAGATGTGCGGGATAACTACGGGGCCGCCATTGGTAAAGCCGAATTCATTCCGCTGGAAGGGCGGAATCCGGCGGGGATCTTCAGGGTTGGTGTGATCGAAGTAGTTGCGAGCGTCGAGAGCGGAGTTGCGAATGAACTCGAAAATCGAGCCGTGAAAGCCGCTGCTGCCTGAGCGCGTGACGATATTGGTGAATCCGGCGGCACCGCGTCCAATCTCTGCGGGGAGCCAACCAGAGCTGGATTGAATCTCCTGCACGGCATCGACGTTGAAGTTGGAGAAGGTCGCGCCACCCATCTCAGGATCGCTGATGTCGGCGCCGTCCATTGCGAATACGGCTTCCACTCCGCGCTGGCCGTTGATGGCGAATTGCGCGGTAAAGTTCGTGGAGCCATTGGTGTCGGTCATTGTGCCGGCGGCCAAGAGGAGCAACTGGCTGAAGTCGCGCTTGTTGAGGGGAATTCCCGACACTTCCTTGCCTGACAATTGTTCGCCGCCGCTGCTTGCTGTGGTCGCGGTGGCCGTCTTCAGCGAGATGGCGCCTGAATCCTGGATAGTGATCTGCAGGGACTCCGACGGCGGCAGCGTGACGAGCGGAGCATATGTCGCTACAACGCCCTTCACCTCAACCGAGAGCGAATAACTTCCCTTGGCAGCAGAGGGAAGCTGGAATTTGCCGTCGGCGCCGGTCTTAGCCACCACTTTGGTCTTGCCCATGACGAATTGCACGGTGGCACCGCTGAGCGGCGCTCCAGTGCTGTTCGTGACGGTGCCGCTCCATGGTGCGGCATTCGCTTCCTGGGCGCGCATGGAGGGCACTGCGCAGAAGATTGCGAGCGTCGCCAACAGGCATGCATTCCAGAATCGCCGAGTGGAGAACTTCAGACTTGAAGACGGACGAGGGCCATTTACCAACTGCTGCTGAAACAGAAACATGAGACCAACTTATCGATTCAAGGATTGTGCGACTTGAGGTGACGTTTTCGCGCGGAAAAAGGCCACCACTCAGCTTATCGCATCAAAGAGATACCCGGCGGGGAATCATTGCGAGAATCGGCTAATGGTCCTACAAACTGGAAACAATTCCAAAATGGTAGGATTCGGGCAAAAAAAGCTGCTTATTCCTGTTCCCTGCGCTCGGCGACAGCCTTGCTGAAGAGCCGCAGATAGCGCTCAGGCTTTGTTTTCAACAGGGAATCCGCGATTGCCTTGCGATAGCCGCCGGTGTAGATGGAGTACATGACGGCCAGCGCGCATCCGACCCCCAGGGAAAAGCCGAAGAAAAACCCGACCATCACGTTCAGGATGTTCATCGGATTGTCCCATCCGCCGCTTCGGGCAAAAGGGATCGCATCTGGCTGTCGTGGATGACATTGGCCCGGGCAATCGCCTGCGTTAGGTGAGGGCAGATATTTTCGCGGTCGACATGCTGTTCGAATTCAGCGCGCCGCATGAACTGCGCAGGCTGCTCGCGGGCGCCACATAAGAGGAGTGATCGGCCCGAAGTGCGAACCTCATCCGCGAGGCGTTCGAATGCCTGCAGGCCGGTGGAGTCGATGGCGGTCATGTTGCGCAGGCGAAGGATGACAATCTCCGGCAATTCCCAAAGCTGTTCGCGAATGCTGTCGATCTTCTCAGTCGCACCAAAGAGGAAGGGTCCATGGATGCGGAAGATGGCGACGTGTGCGGGGATCTGCTTGTCCTGCAGAACGTGTAGGCGTCCACTCTCGATATCTTCGTCCGTCACGCGCGTTATGGTGGTGGTGAGCGTGACCTTCCTGATGAAGACGAGTGCGGCGAGGATCATTCCTGCTTCAACCGCAACCGTGAGATCGGCGAAGACGGTGAGGAGCAGGGTGATGAGCCACACGCCGATCTCGAGCTTGGGGAGCTTCATGATCTCGGGTATCTCGCGCCACTCGCCCATGTTGTAACAGACCACAAAGAGGATTGCCGAGAGCACACCGAGTGGGATGAACTTCGCCAGTGGCGCGGCAAAGAGTAGAACGGCGAGCACGGTGAGGGCATGGATCATACCGGCAACGGGAGAGACCGCACCGCAGCGAATATTGGTCGCGGTTCGGGCTATGGCGCCAGTCGCGGGCAGGCCGCCGAAGAGCGGGGAGAAGATGTTCGCGACTCCCTGGGCGACGAGTTCAACATTGGGGTTGTGCTGGTCACCGCTCATGCGGTCGGCGACAACCGCCGACATTAGCGACTCAATCGCGCCCAGCAGAGCTACGGTGATTGCCGGGGAGATGAGCGTCCTGACCATGTGGTACTCGAAGACGGGCAGATGAAATCGCGGGAAGCCTGAGGGAATGCCACCGAAGCGAGTGCCGATCGTCTCAACGGGCAGGTGCAGAAAATAGACGAGCGCGGTGCCGCCGAGCAACGCAACAATGTAGCCGGGTATGCGGCGCACATAGCGGAACATGGCGATGATAAGCAGCAGGGCGGCAGCAGAGAGCAGCGTTGTTCCGACCGAGACTGTGCGAGCGCTCTCGGCCAGCACGCGCAACCGGCCGATGAAATCGCCGGGAACGATGCCGGTCTTCAGGCCGAAGAAATCCTTGATCTGAGTGCTGGCAATGAGGATTGCGATGCCATTGGTAAAGCCGACGATGACGGGGCGGGGGATAAATTTTACGGCGGCTCCGAGGCCGGTGATTCCCAGAAGGATGAGGAGGACGCCCGCCATCAGGGTGCAGACGAGGAGCCCATTAAAGCCATAGCGCGCCATGATGCCGAAGATGATGACGACGAATGCGCCGGTGGGGCCGCCTATCTGGAGGCGCGATCCTCCCAGTGCGGATATGGTGAAGCCTGCTACGACGGCGGTATACAGGCCTGCCTCAGGAGGCGCGCCCGAAGCGATGGCGAAGGCCATGGCGAGCGGTAGAGCGACGAGCCCCACGGTGATACCGGCTGCGAGATCGCTGCTGAACTTTTTCGCAGTGTAGTGTCGCAGCGCAAGAACGGATTTCGGTACTGCATCAGAAAATTTCACTTCTCGACCCCTCGAGAATCTAGAGCGAATGCAAATTGTTCATGGAGCCAGGGCGGCATGGTCATGGCTAGAGCTCGCGCAGCATTTTGGAAACTCCGACAAGCTGCTTGTTGAAGATTTTTCTAGCCACGTCCAATAGCCGGAAGATGTCAGGATCGCGGACCGAGTAGAAGACGTTGAGCCCATCCTTGCGGGCGGTAACGAGATTGCGGCTGCGGAGAATGGCGAGTTGTTGGGAGAGCGTGCTTTGCTCTGCATCCAGCCGGCCGCAGAGATCGTTCACGCCCAGTTCGCCGTTTCGCAGCTCGTCCACGATTCTTATTCTCAGCGGGTGTGCGAGGGCTTTAAAGAATTCGGCCTTGAATGTGCTCAATTCAGACATGACTATATTACGATATTAGCATGTACTTGCGCTGCTCGCATGCTGAGCGAGAGAATCTGAGTACATCCCATTGACTGTACAGGTGCAACCTCGCGTGTAACGATGCAAGTCAACCCACCGCCGGCCAGGCGCATCTTTCTTAGCTGAGGAACCATTATCAAGAATCGACTTCAGGCCATACTCAATGCAATGACGAGGGCGAACGCACTCGCCATACTGATTCCAGCGGCTGCCCTTGTGGTCTGCATGGTCACTGTTTTTCTGACCCGCGACGCGATGAACAATGTCAGCTTCCGACGGGGTCAGTCTGCGGGCATCGTAGATCAGCGGCCGTGGCAGACCGCCCAGAGCCTGGCGTCACTGGCCGTGTCCTCGGAAGAGCAGCGCTATGCTCGCGAGGCGGAACGACTTGCCGACCATGAAGTGGATCAGGCATTTGCGATGGCGCTTCGTCAGGCCAGCCTTGACCAGCGAATTCTCACCGGCGATGCGCTTGCCCTGTCGCGCAAAGTGAGTGATTTGCAGCAGACGGTGAAGGAAGATCAGGCACGCGTCGATAGTCTTACGCAGGCTGCAAAAGGCGCGAACGGCTCCGACCTTGCCGACGATCTTGATTTTGCGAAGGCGCAACTTACTCTCGACACCGATGTGTTGAATGACGCCTCCGACGAGTTGGCGCGTGCGAGCGGCGACAAGCGCGGCACTATTCAACAGGAACTCGCGGTACACGAAGCCGCGATGAAGGCTTACGACGATCTGGCGAACAGTCCGGCGCCGACTGCGACGGCATCCCTGCGCAGCCGGGGAACGCTGTACAGCCGAATTATTGCCTGGTTTAACCAGCGAAGCCGCCATGCGCTGATTGTGCAGGCGAAGCAGCAAGCTGATGCGGACGCGGTCACGTTGCAGGCGCAATACGACAAGATGGACGCTGCATCCGATGCGTCGTCATCGCTGGTGGAAGGTCAGGCTGCGTCGGCGCAGGCTGCGAATGCTGCAGGCGCACCACCTGCCGGTGACGCCAATACGGCGCCCCCAACCAGCAGGGCAGATAGACTGGCGGCGCTGAAACGCCTGGCCTCGCAACGCACGATCCAGGGAATCCTGAACGATCGCTTGCAGACTCAACGGCAGCTGTCGACGATCTACGACAAGTGGGGCGCGCAGGTGATGCTGCAGCACCGCGTGGTTCTGCACATGATGTTCAATTCATTCGCGTGGATCGCGTTCATCATTTTGTGCGCCGCGTTGATAGGTTCGCTGGTGCGGACGGTGCTGGATAGCTCCTCGATGGATCGCCGGCGGAAGCAGACGCTAAAAACTATCCTGATGCTGGCGACACAATTGATCGCGTTGCTGATGATTGTGTTTGTACTTTTCGGCACGCCGAACCAGGTGCCGACCATCATCGGCCTGGCCACCGCTGGTCTTACCGTCGCGTTGTCGGACTTCATCATTGCGTTCATCGGCTGGTTCGTATTGATGGGCAAGAACGGGATTCGCGTCGGGGACTGGGTAGAGATTAATTCCGTGAGCGGCGAGGTTGTGGAGATTGGTCTCTTCCGAACCGTGTTGCTTGAGACAGGCAACTGGACGGATAAGGGTCACCCGACGGGCAGGCGCGTATCGTTTTTGAATAAGTATGCGATTGCGGGGCAGTACTTTAATTTCTCGACGGTGGGCCAGTGGATGTGGGACGAGATCAAGGTCAATGTGCCCGCCTCCAACGACGGTCAGCACAGGATGGAGCTTATTCACCAGGCGGTGCTGAAAGAGGCGGAGGAGAACGCGAATCTTGCCGCAACAGAATGGCAGCGTGTCGCGCGGCAGAATGGATTGAGCAAGCTGGACACGACTCCAGCGATCGACATGCGCCCCGCGGCATCGGGAACGGACATCGTCATTCGATATGTCACGCGTGCAGGCGATCGTTTCGATATGCGCAATCGCATGTATCATGCGGTCATCGACCTGCTCTATGGATCAGCAATTCCTGCTGACGCTGCGGCTCCTGAAGCACCCGCTGCTCCTGATGGTTTGAAGTAGCAGAGTGTGGAGCGAATAGAAGCCTGACATGCTGATATCTAATTCGGAGGCTGGATTGTCGACCCTGGGTTCTTGTTTGAACTACGAACCACGCGAGTTGAAGTTTGGGACAAGTGGACGTAGAGGACTGGTCGCTGATCTCACGCAACTTGAGGTGTACATCAACGCGCTGGCTGAGATCGAGTATCTCAAGAGCCTGTCGGCTGAAGACGGCGGCATCGTGAGTGGCGACGAGTTTTTCTATGCCTACGATCTCCGTCCCAGTTCGAGTGAGTATGTTGCGGCAGAAAAGGGACGGGGCGAGCTGGCGCAGGCCGTTGAGCGTGCGATCGTCGATGCTGGCATGAAGCCTGTGAACCTGGGGCGCATCCCGACGCCCGCGCTCACCTCCTACGCGATTGCTGCGCGCAAGGGCAGCATGATGATTACGGGCAGCCATATTCCTTTCGATCGCAATGGCTACAAGACAAATACATCTCGCGGAGAATTGCTGAAGAAGCATGAAGAGCCGATCGCGTCGGCGGTTCAGCGGATCCGTGAACGCGTTTATGCTGAGCCTTGCAGTACTTCTCTATTCAACGAGAGCGGCCTGATCAGGGCAGGTCACAGCGAGTTGTGCGCGGAAGATCCTCGCGCGCAGGATGCATATATTCAGCGATACTTAGATTTCTTCAAGGGCTCATCGCTCGCAGGAATGCGGCTGCTTTTCTACCAGCACTCGGCAGTGGGGCGGGATATTGTCGTCGATATTCTGCGCAGGCTGGGAGCCGAAGTCATTCCGGTAGGGCGCAGCGATACCTTCGTTCCCATCGATACGGAGAATATAGATGACGCTCAGTTGGCCGCGATTCAATCGCTGGCGAGCGCGGGAATTACGGCGCATGGGATGGTGGATGCCATCGTCTCGATGGATGGAGATAGCGATCGCCCGCTGCTGTTGGGCGTAGATCCGGCGACGTCGCAGGTACGCTTCTTCGGAGGCGATCTTGTCGGCATGGTGGTGGCGGAATTTCTTGGGACTGACGCGGTGGTAGTGCCAATCAGTTGCAACGATGGCATCGACCGCGGAGCACTCGCCGAGGTGCTGGAGCCCAAGACGCGCATCGGCTCGCCTTACGTGATCGCGGGAATGGATGCGGCGCTGGCGAAAGGGAAGCAGAGGGTTTGCGGCTGGGAGGCCAATGGCGGTTTCCTGACGGGCTCGCAATTCGTGCGCAACGGCAATACGCTCGCGCCGCTGCCAACGCGGGACGCGGTTCTCCCGATTCTGTGTACGCTCTTTAGCGCGCATGAGAAGCGCGTAACGCTGATTGAACTTTTTTCAAGGCTGCCGCAACGGTTCAGTCGCGCGGCGCTGCTCAAGCAGTTTCCTAGAGCTGTTGCACTAGCCATCATCGATCGCTTTTCTCCCTCTAATTCCGCGATTGGGGAAGCGAGCTTCACGACAGACGAAGTAGTGGTGCGGGACAAAGGCGGGGTGGTGATGCCCGCTAGCGAGAGACGCACGTCGGAACTGCAGAAGATTCGCGGCGAGCTCTCAACATATTTCAGCGGAGAAAAGGGATTTGAAGCTATCGCGGCTTTGAATTACATCGATGGCGTGAGGATCACTTTTTGCAACGGGGAGATTGCGCATCTGCGGCCGTCGGGGAATGCGGACGAACTGCGTATCTATGCTGTGGCGGATACGCAGAGTCGCGCT
This sequence comes from uncultured Acidobacteriaceae bacterium, assembly GCA_963849505.1. Lineage (GTDB taxonomy): Bacteria > Acidobacteriota > Terriglobia > Terriglobales > Acidobacteriaceae > JANXZS01. The sequence goes on from CAWKHY010000011.1 coordinate 51,127, forward strand.
GAGGCGATTGCGAGCAGCGGTGTTGCAGAGCCGGATGGCGTACTGCGGGCGATGGAGAGGGCAGTAGCGAAATAAACTGCGGAGATGTGCACGCAAACGAAAGAGGTGAGGCTTGTGGCCTCACCTCTTTGTTATGCAGCGCTAAATGGTTTCGACAGCTTCTCTGACGACGCCTTGCAGTCCTTTTTCTCTGCGCTGGTATTGGTCGTAGATCCATGCGTAGGTTTTTTCGAGGCCCGCGCGCAGGGTGATGCTGGGTTCCCATCCCAGGTATTTCTGGATGAGGGTGTTGTCGGAGTTGCGACCGTTGACGCCCTTGGGCGCGTCGAGGTTGTAGTTGCGCGTGAGCTTGATCTGCGCGATCTCTTCAACGATGTCTACCAACTGGTTGATGCTCACCGCTTCACTCGATCCCAGGTTGATGGGCTCGAGGATCTCGGAGTTCATGATCTTCTCCACGCCCTGCACGCAGTCGTCGATGTACATGAAGCTGCGCGTCTGGTGGCCGTTGCCCCAGATCTCGATCTCGTGCTTGCCGCTCAGCTTGGCCTCGATCACCTTGCGGCAGATCGCAGCCGGAGCCTTCTCGCGTCCACCGAACCAGGTTCCCCAGGGGCCGTAGACGTTGTGGAAGCGGGCCACGCGGGCGTGCAGGCCGAAGTCCTCCATGTAGTGGCGACACATGCGCTCACTGAAGAGCTTTTCCCAGCCATAGCCGTCCTCGGCGAGGGCCGGATAGGCATCCTCCTCCTTGAGCGAGGGCGCGGTAAAGCGGTCGCCGGTGTCGGCGGTATGCTGCAGGTCGCCGTTGTAGACGCAGGCGGAGGAGGAGTAGAAGAAGCGCTCCACGCCATACTTGCGGGCGGCCATCAGCATGTGGGTGTTGATCAGCACGGAGAGCATGCAGAGCGCCTTGTTCTTCTCGATGAAGCCCATGCCGCCCATGTTGGCGGCCAGGTTGTAGACGTCGACGGCGCCCTCGGTGGCTACCTCGCAGCTGCTCTTGTCGTTCAGGTCCAGCGAGAGGTTCTCGACCCCGTCCAGCTTCTGGTACCACTGCTCGAGGGGCTTGATGTCGACCCCGCGCAGTCGGCTGTGACCCTGGTCTTTCAGGGCGCGGATGAGGTTTCCGCCGATGAAGCCTCCTGCGCCAGTCACGACGATTAACTTGTCCAGCTTGTTTGCCACTTGGTGCTGCTCCTTAAGCGATGAAGTTATCGTACATAATGGTAGCCCCGCCTCCCGCCGGCGTCAAACCAGAAGGCTACCCTTTTAGACTACCGCAACCAATACCCCTACTGTGCCAGGCTACCCGGCCGCACCCGCGAGCCCACCAGCGCAAAGTAGGTGATGAAGAGGTAGCAGCCCAATGGAATCAACATTGCATCGGCCATGCTGTGGGTGTGCTCGAAGACCAGGCCCATCAGGGGCGTGAAGACCGCGCCGCCGATAATAGCCATTACGATCAACGATCCTCCCAGCTTGGTGTTGGGGCCGAGCTCTTTTAATCCAAGCGCGAAGATGGTGGGGAACATGAGCGACATGAAGAAGCTGGTAAGGAAGATTGCCCACAGGCCCAGCCAGCCGGGGAAGAGCACGCCGAGGGCAACCAGGAGAACGTTGATGACGCTATAGAGCGCCATCAGGCGGTTGGGGCGGACATATTTCATCAGCACGGTGGCGCTGAAGCGACCTACGCCGAAGGCTACCAGGGTGCCGGTAAGAAAGAGGCCGGCGGTCTTCTCTGAAGCGTGCACGTAGTCCTGCACGTACTGGATGAAGTAGCTCCATGTGCCTACCTGGGCGCCTACGTAGAAGAACTGCGCGATTACAGCCTGAATGAAGTGGGGATAGCGGAGGAGGTTTGAGAAGCTGCCCTCCTGGGTCGAGACCACTGTCTGGCTGGGGCCTTCGTTCGAGGGGAACCTGGTCTTCATCATCAGGATGGCGGCGACGAGCACCACGAGGCTGAGCAGGACGTAGGTGGGAATGACCCGCAGCGTCTCATGGCGCATATAGGTGGCATAGGCGTTCGACGCCTTCATTGAGAGCACCTGTGCATTCGTCAACTCCACGCCGGAGAAGATGAAGGTGGTGCCGATGAGTACGCCGCTGACCGCGCCCAGGGGGTTGAAGGCCTGGGAGAAGTTGAGCCGCCGCTCGGAGGTCTCGGGGTCGCCCAGCTGGGCGATGAAGGAGTTGGCTCCGGTCTCAAGAAAGGCCAGTCCGCCGGCGATGATGAAGAGGGCGATGAGGAAGAAGGCGTAGCTCCACAAGAGGGCCGCCGGCCAGAAGAGCATGGCCCCGGTGCTGAAGAGCAGGAGACCGGTGACCAGTCCTGTCTTGTAGCCGAAGCGGCGCATGAGGAGGGCGGCCGGCATCGAGAGCAGGAAATATCCCATGTAGAAGGCGGACTGGATGAGGCCGGCGCGCAGGCGGGTCATCTCGAAGGACTTCATGAACTGGCGGATGAGCACGTCGTTGAGGTTGTTGGCGATGCCCCAGAGAAAGAAGAGCGAGGTGACCAGCAGAAAGGGCCACAGGTAGCGGCGGGCAAACAAGGGTGTATCGGGATGCCGAACTTCTGCTGTTGACTTCATGCTGCTCTCACCTCGTCCCTCCGCGGTGCTGTTGTGCTGGTGCTGGATCTTCTATGCCGACTCGAGGATCAGGTTGGCATACTGCGTGGTGTCTCCGGTGCGGATCAGGCCGATGGCGTGGGGCACGCGCAGCTTGAACTGGATGTGTGCCTCGAAGTTGACCGGAACGCCGTGAAGCGCCTGAGTGAAAGCGGCCTGGGTTGTCTCCGGGTTTGAGGCGCGAAACTCCTCGGCCATGAAGGCGCGTCCGATGCGGAAGTTTCCGCGCACGGCGGCCAGTACGTCGAGGACACGGGGCAGATCGTCCACCAGTGAGATGTCGATGGTCTCAATGGCCGGCCAGAAAGGGAAGCCACGATCGGCAATGACCAGCGTATTGGTGTGGCGGACGCGGCTGAGCAGTGAGTTGATGGCCGGGTTCAGAATTCCCTTTTCGAGCATGCCTGTCCTTTTCCGCAAACTCTCCCCAAAAGCGATGCGGGAGGCCGATTAAAGTAATCGCTAACGACAAACCAGTATAGTCACCCGCCGGGGAATGGGGAAAGCGGCATGAAAGCGCTGTTGTGCGCACAGAAAGCGTTAAAGCCGTGTAGTATAGTTCCCCATATGCCCGTGACTATGAAAGATATTGCCCGGGATCTCGGTGTTTCCGTGGTCACCGTGTCCAAGGTGCTGCGCAACCACGACGACATCAGCGAAGCCACTCGCAAGCGGGTTCTGGATCGAGTACGAGAGCTGAACTACCGTCCCAACCTGGCGGCGCGCGGTCTGGTGACGGGACATACCTACCTGGTAGGCCTGGTGGTGCCGGACCTGCTGCATCCGTTCTTCGCCGAGGTGGCCAAGGCGCTGTCGAAGGCGCTGCTGAAGAAGGGCTACTACCTGATCATCTCCTCTTCAGAAGAGGATGCAGAGCTGGAGGCGCGCGAGATCGATCAGCTGCTGGGCCGTCGGTTGGACGCGCTGGTGATTGCGACCTCGATGACAACGCCTGCGACCTTCGAACGGCTGGAGCGGCAAGGGCCGCCCCTGGTGCTGCTGGACCGCAGCTTCGCGGGGCTGGCGACCAACTTTGTGGGAGTCGACGATCAACTGGCCGGAGCCATGGCGACCGAGCATCTGGTGGCGATGGGATGCAAGCGGATCGCGCACCTGCGCGGCCCGGATCACAGCCCAGGAGTGGGACGGCTGGAGGGCTATCGCGCGACGCTGGCGAAGCATGGCATGAAGGTGCTGCCCGGCTATGTCTCCGCCACACGGGCGAGCGACGTGGCCAGCCGCGAGAATGGGTCGGCGGCGATGCGCGAACTGCTGGCCTTGAAGCCTCGTCCCGACGGGGTCTTCTGCTTCAACGATCCCACTGCCATGGGCGCGATCGACGCCATACTGGAAGCGGGTCTGCGCGTGCCGCAGGATATTGCAGTGGTGGGCTGCGGCAATCTGCACTACAACGATTCGCTGCGCGTGCCGCTGTCGTCGATCGACCAGAACACGCAGCAGATCGGCGAGCGTGCGGCTAAGCTGACGCTGGCTTTGCTGGAGGCCAAGGTGCCGCCGAAGAAGAAGTCGATCCTCGTCGAGCCTACGCTGGTGGTTCGCGCATCGAGCAAAAGGTAGTGGGGCAGCTAAAGAGCGGTCAGCTAAAGGGCGGTCAGCTAAAAGCCGGTTAGCTAAGAAGCGGCTAGCTAAAGTACGGTTAGCTGAAGTGCGGTTAGCGCTGCTGGCGATTCGATCGCGATCGGGTGGAAGTGCTCCTCCTCAAACTACGCCAGAGAAACTAAAAAAAATCCTGCAAATATCCCGGAGACTGTTTGTATGGACCAGGATCGCCCGTTGCAATATGCGCCAAGATTTATCGCGATAGCGGCTTGTTTTTTTCTGCTGGGCGTAGCTTGCGCGGGACAGGCTGTGACTCCGCGCGCTTATCATCTGGCAGGTGATTTTGAGGGAACGCATGACCCCTCGATTATGAAAGAGGGAAAGACCTGGTATGTGTTCGCTACGGGCGCGGCTCCGGGCGGAGGCCAGTTGGCGATTCGCTGTTCAACAGACCTGACGAACTGGAAGCACTGCGGCAGCGTCTTTGACAAGATTCCGGCCTGGATTCATGAAACGAGTCCAGGGACGAAGGATTTATGGGCGCCGGACATCTCGTATTTCGCTGGGAAGTACCACTTGTACTATGCGTTCTCGCTGTTTGGGAAAAACACATCGGGCATTGCGCTGGCAACCAACGAGACGCTGGACGCGGCGAGCCCTAGGTATCGCTGGGCGGATGAGGGGCTGGTGCTGAAGTCAGTAACCGGGGACGACTTCAATGCGATCGATCCGAACATCGTGCTGGATTCGAAGGGGCAGGCGTGGATAAGCTTCGGCAGTTTCTGGAGCGGGATCAAGATGAGGCGCATCGACCCGGCTACTGGGAAGTTGTATGCGGGAGACACGAAGACATATTCGCTCGCGAGCCGCGTAAAGCCAGAGAGCGCCGCTCCCGCGCGCGAGGGTCTGCCTGATGACTGGCAGGCGGTGGAGGCTCCGTTTATCGTCCGGCATGGAAAGTACTTCTACCTGTTTGTGTCGTTCGATCTTTGCTGCCGCGGAACGAAGAGCACGTATCGCACGATGGTGGGGCGGGCGGATAAGGTGACGGGGCCTTATTTGGACCGGGCGGGAAGGCTGATGCTGGAAGGCGGCGGAACCCTGTTGCTGGGTGCGAACGGGAACTGGCTGGGCCCGGGTGGAGAATCTGTGCTGCAGCAGCCCGAGGGAGACATCATCGTCTTCCATGCCTATGACTCTGCGACCGGAAAACCCGCACTGCACATCTCTACGCTGACGTGGGGAGACGGATGGCCACACGCTGCGGTGGAGGATTCGAAGTAGGGGAGGACTCGCTGGGGAAAACATCCCAGGTCCCAAAGCGAGATTCGGGGCACCCTGCAGTGGAGCGAGTCAGCAGGTAGCGAGTTACAAGTCAGCGAGAAACATGGATGGCCGCCGCCGGCTGTTGGTCATCAGGACCGCAGGTGGTTCCAGTGGTGATTCGAGGAGGTGGGAATGCTCCATGGATGGCGAGTCTTGTGCGGCCTTGGGTTGCTCGCCGCCATTGCGTTAAGCGCGCAGGATGCGCACGATCACGCGGCGCCGGAGAAGCTGGGCGCGGTTTCATTTCCGATCACATGCAAGACGGGAGTGCAGCAGCAGTTTGACCGCGGGGTGGCGTTGCTGCACTCGTTCGCCTACGCGGTTGCCGATGAGGCATTTCAGGAAGTGGCGAAGCAGGATCCCGAGTGTGCGATGGCGTACTGGGGGATGGCGATGACGCACTTCCATCCGCTGTGGGAGCCTGCGCTTCCGGCGGCTACCGTTTCGACTGGCCAAGGGGAGATCGAGCGAGCAGAGCGGATCGGGGCAGGCTCCGAGCGCGAGCGCGGGTACATCCGGGCGCTGGGGCTCATCTACGCGCATGCGGCGAGCGTTCCGTATCGCACGCGGACGATGAATTACGAGCGCGCGATGCGGGAGCTGGCTGCTGCCAATCCAAAGGATGTGGAGGCGCAGGTGTTTTATGCGCTGGCATTGCTGGCGAACGTATCTCCCACGGACAAGACGCATGGCAAGCAGAAGCAGGCAGCTGAGGTGCTTGAGCCGTTGTACCGGATGAATCCGCAGCATCCGGGAATGCCGCATTACCTGATCCATGCGTACGACAATCCCGAGATGGCTCCGCAAGGGCTTCCGGCGGCGAGGGAGTACGCGAAGATTGCGCCTTCGGCACCGCATGCTCTGCACATGCCCTCGCACATTTTTACGCTGCTGGGATTGTGGGATGACTCGATCCAAAGCAATATCGCGGCGCGGGGCGCGGCACACCAGCAGGGCGATACGGGAGAAGAGCTGCATGCGATGGACTACCTGGTGTATGCCTATCTGCAAAAGGGGAGCGATGGAGATGCGGAGCAGGTGATTGATGGGCTGAAGGAGATGCCTCAGTTGAACAGCGGCGATTTCAAGATTGGCTATGCGGCTACAGCGATGCCGGTGCGCTATTCGGTAGAGCGGCGGAAATGGTCGGATGCTGCAGGCACTGCAAATGCGGGTGCGGGAGCGGCGCCGCAGGTGGCGGCGATCGCGGTGTGGGCACGGGGGATTGGCCTGGCGCGTAGCGGGCGTGCGGCGGATGCACATAAGGAAGCAGAGGAACTGCGGCGCCTTGCAGAGCAGCTTGGGGCGGCGGGAAATGATTATTGGGCAAGCCAGGTGAGGATCATGGCGCGCGAAGTGATGGCGTGGACCGCGCAGGCTGATAAGCATCCGGATGAGGCGGTGGCATGGATGCGCAAGGCAGCGGATGAGGAAGACGCGATCGAGAAGCTGCCAGTGACGCCGGGGCCGATTGTTCCGGCGCGCGAGCAGCTTGGCGATTTGCTGTTGGAGCAGGGCCATGCGGAGCTTGCGTCGGCAGAGTTCAAGACGGCGCTGGCGAATGCTCCGGGGCGACGCGGGGCGTTGCAGGGAGCCGCGCAGGCTGCGGCGCTGAGCGGGCAGAAGTAGGAGTTGTGGGTTAATCCACCCTTGCCGCTGGCACGCAGCAAGGGTGGGTGATGGTGAGTGGAGTGGGAGCGCTTAGCAGCCCTTGAAAGAGAAGAACTCGCCGAGGGGCCCGGGGATGTGAGGCGAGAACTGCTCGAACTTGTAGGACGTGGTGGTGTCGAAGCCGGCTGCCTTTGCGGCTTTCGCATCCACGAAGGGCAGCAGGGCGTTAACGGCCTGATCGATCGAAGACCAGCAGAGGGTTCGCTCGTAGCCGTTGTTGTTGGGTGGCTGGATATTTTCCGGGACTCCCTGAGCACCGGTGAGTCGTGGAAAGGGACCGCTATCCTGAGCAGTCACGTCGCCGCCGATGACGCGGGCGAGGGTGCGATGGTCGCTCTCGATGCCCATGATGCGTGCGGCAGTGACGCGCAGGTCTGAGGTGCTGAAGTTGCGCACACCTACGAGATAGGCAGCGATGAAGGCGTCTTCGAGCGTGACGAGAGTGTTGAGCGTGGTGAGCGCGTCGGAGAACATGTTGTGCGGGTAGAAGAACGAGGTGTACGGCGAGGGCTGGCCGGTCACGGATTCTTCCAGCAGGTAGTGCGACATTTCTTCCTGACGGGCGCCGTAGAGGTAGTTTTGATCGCTGTCGGGCAGGCGGGTGAAGAAGGGCGCGATGCGGGTGATGTTGGTGTAGGTAGTGACGGCGAGGGCCTCGGCGATCTCGGCGGCGATGAGGATGGCGGTGTCACCCGAGGTCAATCCGCTGCTGGCGGTTGCGTTGTTGCTGGATTCGGATTGTGGATTCAGTGCCGATGCGATGGTGGAGAATCCGCTGAGTGCAACGGCGGTGGTGGCTCCGGCGACGGAGGCACGCTTGAAGAACGAACGTCTTGAAAGGTCAGCTGCGCCTTCATCGGGTGAGTTGACGGTTTCACTCTCGCTAAAAAACTTCATGATCTACCCTCCTTAACAAATGGCCGGAGAGCGGGCGCTTAGTGTCTGGGGAAATTGCCCGTCTCCCTGGGTGTTGGTAGAACGCGTGGGAGTGTGGACTGGATTGGTGAAAGGTGAAAATAAATTTCCGGGGTCGGGCGAGTAGACTGCTGAGTTACGAATCTGGTGGATTTATTCGGGGTGAATGGCGTGAAGAAGACTCTCTCTGCATGGTTCGGAGTTGGACTGGTGGTTGTGCTGGCGCTGTGTGTGGGTGGGCGCGAGAGCGTGGCCCAGCAGGCTGGGGCGCAGAAGCCGGTGATCACGAAGATCGATCCGCCGGACTGGTTTGCGGGCATGCCGGACCCGATGTTGTTGCTGCGAGGAGAGAATTTCAGCGGGGCGAAGTTTGTGGTCGCGGGCAAGGGTGTTTCGCTGGCGCGCAGCACAGTCTCAGAGAATGGGCACTGGGCTTTTCTTTGGCTGACGACGAAGGGGGCGGCGCCGCAGCGGCTTAGCATTGAGGCGCGGTCGGCTGGTGGCACGGCGACGGCGGCGTTTGCGCTGGAGGCAAGAAAGCCGGCGAGCGCGGGGTTTCGCGGATTCTCATCGGACGACGTGATGTACCTGATCATGACGGATCGATTTGCGGAGGGGAGTGCTTCGGCAAGCAAGGCGGTAAAGCCACCGGGTGGCTTCAATCGCAGCGCGTCGCATGCGTGGCACGGCGGAGATTTAAGGGGGATTGCGCAACATCTTGATTATCTGCAGGCGCTGGGCGTGACGACGGTGTGGACTACTCCGGTGTATGACAACACGGGCTCGCCGGATTCGTATCATGGCTATGGCGCGACGGATATGTATGCGGTGGATCCGCTGTACGGCACCCTGGCGGACTACCAGGCGCTGGCCGTGGCGCTGCATGCGCGGGGAATGAAGCTGGTGCTGGATACGGTGCCGAACCATGTGGGCGCGGGGCATCCTTGGGCGGCTGATCCGCCGATGCCGGATTGGTTTCACGGCACGGTGGCGAAACACTCTCAGCCGAATTATGACTTCGATGTAATTCCCGATCCGCATTCCAATCCTGTGAAAGCGCGCGATGTGATGACGGGATGGTTTGCGAATGTGCTGCCGGATATGAACCAGGAAAATCCGGTGGTGGCGCAGTATTTGATTCAGAACGCGGTGTGGTGGGTGGAGACGGCGGGGCTGGATGGTCTGCGGCTGGACACTTTTCCTTATATCCGGCGGGAGTTCTGGCGGGATTTTCACGCGGAGCTGCACGCGCTGTATCCACAGCTGACGACAGTGGGAGAAGTCTTCAACGGGGATCCGACGGTGACTGCGTTTTTTGCGGGCGGAGTGACGCGGCGCGGGGTGGATACAGGTCTGGATACGCCATTTGATTTTCCGACGTACTTTGCGTTGAGGAAGGTTTTCGCCGAGGACAAGCCGGTGACGGAGTTGACGAACGTGTGGCGGCAGGACTGGCTGTATCCTCACCCCGAGCGGCTGGTGGTGTTTATGGGGAACCACGATACGAAGCGCTTCTTGTCTGAGACAGGTGCGACTCCGGCGCGGATGGAACTGGCGTTCGGGCTGCTGGCGACGATGCGGGGAATGCCGCAGATCTATTCCGGTGACGAGATTGCGATGACCGGTGGGGATGATCCGGAGAACCGGCATGATTTTCCAGGAGGATTTGCGGGAGACGCGGCGAGCGCGTTTACGGGGCGGGGAAGAACGGCGGAGCAGGCGCAGATGTTCGATTGGGTGAGCGGGGCGCTTAAGGTGCGGGGCCAGCATAAGGCGCTGCGCGAGGGGGAGCAGCAGGATGTGTTCGTTGACGCGAGCGCGCTGGCTTTTGTGCGGGCGAAGTCGGTAGCTGAGGGCTGCAACGGTGGGGAGGATCGAGTGCTGGTGGTGATGAACAAGGCGACCGATCCCAGGGACCTGCGAGTGGCGATACCAGGGACTGCGCTGGCGGGGTGCACGCAGCTGACCGGCCTGCTAAATGCGAAGGATGGGGCACGGTTTGAAGGTGGAGCGCTGGTGGTGAAGATGGCGGGGCAGCAACTCGCGGTTTATTCGGTGCGGTAGGGGTGGGATCGGCCGGGTAAACGATTGCTGTCAGCGGGGTTGCCCGGCCGCGTCAGCAACGAAGTGTTCGTTTGCGGACGATCAATCTCAATTTTGGACAGGGCGGCTAGGTGTGACGATGGGGCCTGCGGCGTAAATCATTGAAAAATATGGAGGATTTTGGGTCGAGGGAGGCGTTCAGCGGCTTCGGAAAGGGCACGCAACGTGCTTATTCCATGGTACGGCGCATGGAAGCCCTGCATCTCGCGCGTGAAGGATCCAGAGACCATGAAGAACAGAAATCTGGCAAGTCTGGTGATGATCGCGGCCCTGATAAGCCCAATGCTGCAAGCGGAGGGGAGTTCGCGGTATGCTCCTGCCGCCTGCTCGTGGCAAGTTCAACCTTCCGGAACGTCGGTGCTGGCTGCACCGAGGATGCTGGTGGAGAGCGTTGGAACGTACCTCTCCAGCCGGTTTCCGATTTCCAGCGGCGATGTGAGCGTTAAGAGGCTTGGCCGGCCGGGATTCAATGGCGGCCTCTTCATTGCCCCCGATGAGTCGTACATGGTGGTCAGCGCAAACAGGACCAGGCACTTCGCTTCGGAGTTCTACATCTCATTCCGTAAGGCCGATTTGTCGTGGAAGGTGTCTGTGAGCCTGGGGCTGAAGGTCAAAGATGGCCAACCGCATCGCTGGGGGATGGCCCTGTGGACTTCGGGCTTTCCCGGGGATTCAGAACTTCCCGCTTGAGCGACCGTAGTCCGGGCTGCGTCTTGCATATGGGTGCCGGTTTCACAATCAGCAAGTAAGGTGCAAGTGCTTTCGCGGCATCTCTCCGCTGCGAAACCTGTAGGATTAAGTGGAGGCAGGATCGTCCCATGACCGACTTGAGACATGTATTGATGGGCGTGTTGATGGGGTTGGTGCTGATCGGCTTCGGGCTTGTGCCGGGGCTTTTTCAAACCATGGCGACGAGTGTGCGCGACTTCAGCGAGCGGTTCACTTTGCAGCTTGTGCTTCCATCCCGGAAGCGTGCTGAGTTCCGCCAACCGCGATTGCTCGCGGCGTTTGGCGCGGCGCTTATTGCCCTGAGCCTGCTGGCGTACCTGGCGAAGTAATCTCGGCTCGCGGGCGTGGCTGTGAGCTAGGCCGAAGCCTTGGCGCGCAGACCCACCAGAACCATGATGGATGCTGCGACGATCGCGATTCCCACGGACATAAATCCCATTGTTACGAGGCTCTCCTGCCAGGGTTGCCCTGTGTGGCCCGCGCCTGTAATTGGTGAGAGGGCAGCGGTGCCGAAGATGGCGGCGAGCGTGGTGATGACCCAGTTGAAGTAGGTGCCGTAGAGCACGGTCCAATAGGCAATCGTTTTGACTCGCGGAGTTAGCCTGACCTCGTTCCAGATGGCTCCGAGAGCGACGAGGAAGGTGCCGTTCATAACGCCTTCAAGGTGCGCGGCGAGGCCCATGCGCGTGTTGGCGAAGTGGGATTCGGCGAAACCAGTGAACAGGCCGATCAAGAACAGAAACATGCCATGCCACATCAAACGGCGGTTGCTACCTTCCATGTCGTGCTCCTATGGGTGTGGCTCCGCGCATGTACAGCATGCGCGTATCGGTGCAAGGGTCTCTGGGTTCGAGGAGATTTCTGACTCAGATTACACGTTAAATTCGCGGCGTCTTCGGAATTGTCCGAGCACGAACCATCGCACTCAACAATCCTGATATTTCCAGTTGCGTTGCTTGCCTTCGGCTATCCACTCGATGGCGGTGGCGATGCGTTTGTCGCGTGTCTCGGGGCGCTTGGCGTCGGCGATCCATTCGACGTATTCGCGTTTCGCGCTGGGGCTGAATTTGGCGAAGACGGCTGCAGCGGCTTTGTTTTTCTTTAGTGCAGCGGTGAGCTCGGAAGGGGCCTCAACGGCGGGTTTGGGCGCCTTCACCACTTGGCGTCGAGCGGCAATGGGGCTGGTGTACTGGCCGCTGTCGACAAATCCGGCGGCCTGGCGAATCCAGGTGAGCATGGATTTATCGGAGGGCAGATCTTTCACGGTGGTGATGCGGCCGAGGGAACCCATGCCATCGTCCTGCAGAACTTTTGCCTCGCGCAGGACGACACCGATCTCCTGACCCCAGAAGCCGAAGCTGCAGTGTTCCTTGAAGGCGGACATGTTGCCGAGGATGGCGCCGCGATATTCGAAGAAGGGGCGGCTCCACTTGATGGTTTCTTCGACGTCGGGACAGGCTTTGTGCACAAGGGTGCGGAGGTGGTTGAGGATGGGTTGGGCGAAGGGCCTGGCCTTGGCGATGTAGGCGTCGACTTTGGGGTTGAGATTTAGAGCTGCCATAGTTCACTCCTCGTTCAAGAAGAGAAGTTTACAACGGCTGATTGCAGGATCAGCTGGAGAAAGAAGGGGCCGGCTCACGGGATCGGCAGAGGGGGTTTGCCGGCCCGGCGGATTGCGATGTGACGGGAGATACAGCCTTTATTGCGGTGGGCGTGGAATACTGCGTCTTCCGCCATGAAGCTATTTAGAGTCATTTCCCTTACGGTGTTAGCCGCGACCCTTGTGGCTGGTTCCTGCGCATCCTTTGCGCAGCAATCGTTTATAGAGGCGCAGCGCAGGCACAATGCCGAGATGACCGAGGTGCAGCCGACGTGGATGGGTCCGCTGATTCAGTCTGACTCGCGGCTGTCCCAGGCTGTACGGGTGTCGTTCGCTAATTTTTACGCGCCCGGGGCGCACACGGTCAGCTACGGGAACAATCACGGCGTATCGGTGATTGCGGCAAGACGGTTCCAGTTCGATTTTAATCCGCCGTCTTATTTTCAGAACCACTCGGCGACGGTGAGCGATGGATTTGGAAATGCTTTCACGCAGGTGAAGTATCGGATTGCTTCGGGGAATGCGGAGCAGGGCAACTTTGCTGTGACTGCGATTGTGGCCTACGGGTTTGCCCCGCGCATTTATCAGAACGGCCTGTTGACGTCAGTGTATTTGCCGAAGCTGGCGGCGGGCATTGCTCGCGGGCACTTCAATGTGCAGTCGACGCTGGGCGGAATGCTGCCGACGAGCAAGGTGGATTTGCAGGGTCGCGCGATCGAGTGGAATGCGACACTGCAGTGGCACGCAGATCCGCGCGTATATGTCGACGTGGAGAACAACACGACGTTCAATATGGGCGGACCCCTCAGCGGCAAGACGCAGAATTTTGTAACTCCCGCGGCTTACTACGTTGTGAAAGGCAAAGAGTGGAAGCCTACGCATCCCGTTTTTGTTTTCGACGCAGGTATGCAGATTGCGACAACTTCTTTCCACCTGTATAACCACAACCTGATATCGGAGATGCGAATACTTTTTTAGTATCGCGAACAACTTGCGGCCGCCGATTTCTGTTTCCAGCCAGTAACATTTCGTTCAACGAAAATTCATCTGGGAGCAATGCAATCGCCTAAGTGCGCCATTAACTATGGATGCCGGAGGCAACAATGAAGAAGGTACTTGCATTCCTCTCCCTGGCAAGTGTTTTCGCGGCGGGTGCTGCGCTCGCCGAAGATTCCGGCAACAATCAAGGTCACATCAAGCACGTTCTCCTAATCAGCATCGACGGCATGCATGCCGTGGACTTTGCAAATTGCGCGAAGGGGTTGGCCACGGTGAATAATGGCGCTCCTTATTGCCCGGCACTGGCTTCGCTCGCTAAGACGGGTGTGAACTACATCGCGGCGAATACCTCCAAACCTTCTGATTCGTTTCCTGGACTGACGGCAATCGTGACGGGCGCAAGCCCTGCACAGACGGGCGTGTATTACGACGTTGCTTACGCGCGGAATCTGGATGCTCCGGAGATGACGACGGGCAACGGGGTGCAGGCGGGTCCGTGCAAGGCGGGTGCGGCACCGACCGGCACGACTACGGAATATGAAGAAGGCATTGATATCGACCAGTCGAAGGTGAATGGCGGCGCTCCTGGCGCGGCACTGACGGATGGGGGGCTGAACTCGATCGAGCCTAAGAGGCTGCCACGCGATCCCGCCAACGGTTGCAATCCGGTATATCCGTGGCAATTCGTTCGTGCCAACAGCATCTTCAGCGTGATTCATTCGGCTGGCGGATACGCTGCATGGAGTGACAAGCATCCCGCATACTCGTCGGTGGCGAGCGGCATTGGTCCAGCGGCACTCGATGATTTCTACGCGCCGGAGATCAACTCGAACGTGATTGGTCTTCCGGGTGTGCAAACTCCGACGGGAGTTTCATGCGTCACGGTACGCGATCCCGGGTCGGATGTGACGGCGTGGACCAACAGCTTCGATAACATTCAGTGCTACGACACGCTGAAGGTAAATGCCATCGTGAACGAGATAGACGGCAAGGATCACATGGGTATGAAGAAGACCCAGGTGCCCACTATCTTCGGCATGAACTTTCAGGCGGTAAGCGTAGGCCAGAAGCTGAACGAGAAGAGCAACAACACAACTGGCGGCTACCTGGATGCGGCGGGAACGCCGACGGAAGCGCTGCTTGGCGAGATCAAGTTCGTCGATGCTTCGATTGGGAAGTTTGTCGCCGAGTTGAAGTCCAAGGGATTGTACGACAGCACACTGCTGGTGATTACGGCGAAGCATGGTCAGGCTCCCATTGATCCCAACCTCTACAATCCAATTCTGAAGACGGGTTCCTCGCCGGCGACGCTGCTCGACAATGCGGGATATATTCCGCTGTCTGAGGCGCCGAGCAATCCCAACGGCATTGGACCGACGGAGGATGATGTTTCGCTGATCTGGCTGAAGGATTTCGCCGATACGATTCCCGCGGTGAAGATTCTTGAGGAGAATGCCGCGGCGATCGGGCTGGGGCAGATCTACTATGGGCCGTCGCTGTCGTTCGTCTACAACAATCCGAAGCAGGATCCGCGCACTCCCGACATTATTGTGACCCCGAACGTGGGAGTTGTTTACACGGGCAGCACCAAGAAGCAGGAGGAGCATGGCGGGTTTGGCCACGACGACACGAACGTGATGCTGCTGCTTTCCAACCCCAGCTTCCCCTGGCGCACGGTAAAGGCAGAGGTGGGTACGGCGCAGGTGGCGCCCACGATCCTGAAGGCGCTTGGGCTCAATCCTCAGGCGCTCGATGGGGTGCGTGTCGAGGGGACAGGCGTGCTTCCGAGCGTCGATCTTCCGTAACGATAATCAATAATTGAGCACTACTCAGCGGGCGCTTCCTACCAGGGGCGTCCGCTTTTCTGTTCGCAACGGAGAAGGTTTACCGGGCGGCACTGCCGAAACGATCTACTGAATCATGGTTAATCCGATGTATACTCAGCGCCTTGGAGTAAGGGAAAAATGTTCGGTCAACTATTTGCTGGAATCGGCTTGGGATTGCTGGTCGGTGTATTAGTGGGCCTTTCCTCTTCTCCCGTGGTGTCGGTGGTAGTGGGGGCGCTGGCGGGGGGAATGGTGACGCTGCTCGGCTTTGCGCGGAGCACGAAAGAAGGGGACTCCTCGTACCTTGAGGGGTCGGTGATTCGGCTGGGCAGCTTTGGCATAGCCTGCGCGGCTGCAGTGGTATTGGGCCTGTTCATCCGTACGCACAACTGGGTTTCTCCGTCGATTGCTGACCAGGTCTCAGATGTACAGAAGGCCGGTTACAGTCCCGAGGAGGCACGCCGGTGGGTTGCGTACAAGAATGTCGGCACAGTGTTGGGGATTGGAACGGGTAGCTCAGGCAGCGCCGCAGCGTCACCGTCGAGCGGAACCGCGCAGGTGGCAGGAAGCGTACTATTCGCGGGCGCAGATTCGGGCGAGTGTCAGCACTTCGATCCGAATCGCTACAAGGACGCCGCCGAGCAACTTAATGCTCTTCGCCAGTTGGGGGGGAAGTATGCGGAATATGCTCAGAAGATTTCGACGCTGGACGCCGGACAGCAAAAGTCGGTGCTGGAGTCGCTCAGGCTTCTCTACTGTCCGCTGTAGAGCATGGCAAGGTCTGCGCTGGGGTGCATTGAGCGTGGCTTTGCTGGTGCTTGCCCCTGCTCGGCCATTGCTGGCATTCCAATTCAGCGAAGCTGTTTACGACGAAGTGAAGCCGTCGGTCGTTCGCATCTCCTGCAGTAACAAGGCGGCAACAGGATTTCTCTGGTCGAGCTCCGACACTGCTGTTACCGCGCTGCATGTGGTCTCGGGGTGTGGGAACATCACGGTTTATTACGAAGCGCTGAAGGTGTCGCGCCAGGCTAGCGTGGTGAAGGTGCTGCGCCGGGCTGATCTGGCGATGCTGAAGATTACGAACGCGCCGAACTCGCGCGTGCTGGTGGTTGACACGAAGCCACCCTCTCTCACCGATCAGCTTTCTACGCTGGGATATCCTCTGCAGCTTCCCAGCATGAGCAGCACTTCGCTGCAACTGCGTTATGGCGGCAAGACGCTGCGCAATATTGTGCCCGAATCGGTGGCGCAGGCACTGTCGGGTGGATCGCCGAGCCTGGATCTCGAGATCGACAGCATCGAAGGGCATCTGCTGCCGGGGCACTCGGGAGCGCCGATCTTCAACGAGCAGCGCAAGCTGGTGGCCATAGCGGACGGCGGATTGGAGAATGGCGCGGCGGCTTTGAGCTGGGGAATTCCGGCGCAGTTTTTGAATCAGCTTGCCGCATCGAATGAGCAGCCGCAGAGTACGGTGGCGGCGGTGGGTGCGTCGCATGCTGTGCTTTTCGCATCGGAATCGGAAACCAGAAACATGGGGGAGACCACATGTTCGGGCATGACGCTGACCAAGCTTCGGACCGCGACGCTAGCCGACCTGGTGAAATCGGTGGACGACCCGGCGGGAATGCTTCAGACGATGCAAATTCTCAAGTTCGATGTGAGCCGCGCTACGTTTGACGTGTATCAACACCTGCCATCCGGGGCTACTTTCGTGCTGCCGCAGGGAGCAGTGTTGCAGCTGGCCCCGAACGGGGATTGCATGGCAAACCTTCCGTCAGGCAGGGTGCAACTGCGCATCGAACTCGGAGTGCTTGCCTCGACGATGCAGGCACAGGCAAAGTCTTCGCAATTCGAGAATTCGCTGGTTAACGGGAAGACTCAGGGCTGGATTTCTGATCTGCAATTTACTAACGCGGCTCCGCTGACACGATTCGATGGATTGATTGTTCGGCGGCGCGGCTACGATCATGTCCATACGTTCCCGATGTACCAGGATAAGTATTTGTTCGAGGTACTGGCAGTGCGGAACAACATGTTCATCGGGTCTGCCGCGATAACGGAAACGAGTCCGCAATTGATGCAGAAGATCCAGGCCTGCAATATGAATCCCGGCATGCCTGCCTGCGAGGAGATCAGGATGTATGCGGTGGACTGGGTGAAGTCAATGCTGGCGATTCAACTGACGACCTTCCCTGTGGGGTAGGAAAGGGATCGCCGCTTCGCTATGCTGTCGTCGGGTGAGAGGGGACGATACTCGAGGCGGCCAGTTCGAGAGCGAGAAAGAGGGGCATCCATTACGGATGCCCCTAGTGTTTGGATAGACGAGCGGTTTATGGGAGGTAGTAGCGGAACGAGGTCCAGATCATGTTCTCGATGCCCTTGCTGTCATAGTGAGCGGTACCTGCGACAGGAGCACCGGACCATCCTTCACGAACGGCATAGCTATATTGCAAGCCCTGGCGCAGGCGGCCTTTCGGTCCCTTGTAGAAGTCATACCAGTAACCGAGAGTGGCTTCCTGAACGTCGCGGGTGTTGAGTCCGCAACCACCGGAGGTGTAGTAGCCGGTGGAGCCGCCCTGATAGCCGGTAGGTGCTTCTGTTAGGCAGGCGGAGGAACTGGCCAATTTGGAGCCGTAGCCCTGAGCCGCCGGCTTGGTAACTACCGTCCAGGTGTTGGTGGTTGCGTTATAGGTGGGTACGGATGCGAAGCCTACATAGGCTGCGCGGCCCGCATAGTCGCCGCCGTAGTAGGAATAGATGGCCAGGCGGGGAGTTGGGTTCCATTCCAGTGTGAACAGGCCGGAGAGGTTGTGAACCGGCGAGAACTCGCCGCCCGCATTCGCGGTGACGTCGGGGAGGGTGGTGTTGCCATAGCGGCCTACGCCTGGGCCGTACATGGCTTTCACGCCGAAGTCGACCTTCTTCGTGATGGGAATGCGAGCGCTGCCGCCGAATCCGCCGAGAGCGATCTTATTGTTGTAGTTGCCTGCGACGCTGGGTTTCGCAATCGGGCTAACCGCGCCGCCTGATCCGACGACGCCGCCGTAGATGTAGTTAGTAGCGGATTCGCCGGGGTAGACCTGTTCGTGAGCGAAGCGACCGATGCCGAATATTTCATAGTGACCGTAGCCGGGATCGAAGGCGGCCTTGAGGATCAGGTCGGGCATGTAGTTGAAGGGCAGGGTAGCAAGGTACGAGCAAGTGGTGGTTGGTGTGCCCACGCCCGTAACCGGGTTGGCAGTCAGCACGGCGGTGGCGCAGCCGCTGACGGCGGCGTTATAGTTTCCGCCGTTGTTGCCGCCGCTGCCGAGTACTGCGTAAGGCGTATTTGCCGCCACTGCGGTGGAGTAGATCAGCTGGGGATTTTCCACCGATATACCGGCGGAGACCTTGGGCTTGTTGTAGACCACGCGGAAGCTGTATTGGCGGGTCCAGACGAAGCCGGCGTTATAGTTCGGGTCTATATTCTGGGGACTTGCGATGTTGCCGCTGAAGGCATCCATGCCCTTCTTTTGCTCAGTAGCGAGCGACCACATCTGGCCGCCGGTAAAGCTGAAACCGTTGGTCATAGCGGCCTGAGCCCAGACGGTGCGCTGGCGCATTACGTAGCTATTGGATTGATTGTCGTTAGAGGATGTACCGGTACCGAGGAAGTCTGACTCGTAGTAGCCGCGCAGCAATCCCCAGTTCAACTTGCCCTCGGCCAGCAGGGAGAGGCGGGATTGGCGGGCTGAGCCGTAGAACTCGCTTAGGTGGTAGGCGGTGGCGTTTTCGTAGGGAATCGCGCTGAAAGGAGTCGGAATGTCAGCGCCGGTAGCGTGTTGGCGCCACACAGTTTCAGCCGCCACAAAGCCTCCAGGAGTCAGGTTGATGCCCTTATAGTGCAGCGTGGCTGGGCTCTCGATGGCTGCCTTGGTCTTGGCTTGGTCGTCCTGGATAGTGGTGACCAGTGAAGTGGTATTGGTTTTCAGGTCATCGACCGCGCCCGAGAGGGTGGAAACGTTCTGATTGCTGGTAGTTATGGCTTGCTGGTTGGCGTTGGCTGCCTGCTGCGCCTGGACTGCCGCAGCCTGCGCCGCTGCTGCTGCCTGTTGGGCCTGCGTGAGCTGTTGATCGCGATCCGCGAGCTGCTTTTGCAAGGCTTGAATCTGCGTCTGCATGTCGATGCGAAGCTGCTCGATCTGCGATTCAACAGACGGCTTCGGGGGCGTCTTAGTAGACGTCTTCCGTGTCGTCTTTTTGGGGGTAGCAGTTCCGGTTGTGCTGCTCGCGGTCGATTGTGCCTGGGCAACGACCATCGTCGTTGCAAGCAATAGACTCGTCAGCGCCTTCAGGTGAGTGTTCATTTAGCCTCTCTTGGTGTGTAAATGCAATAAAACCAGTGCGAAGTCCGGCTTCGACGAGACGGTGATTCATTCGGCGAAGGGAAAATGCGCTTGGCTCGCGCGGATGCCGGAAGAGGATGGCCGGAGTTCTGGCATCGGGATGTGCCCGGCAAACGCTGGAGTGTCAGCACTGGCTTAAAGGTCGCAGAGCTGCGTGAAAATCTGACGAATTTAAGATGAATAACCCTTAAATGCCAGTCACTTGGAGGCGGTTGACGGTAACACAATGGTTGGTTTGGAAGTAATTCGTTACCGTTATTTTGCGAGTGCCGGGCTCTTGCCCGCGCTGATGAGATTAGCGAGAAGGCGGTAGGCGCCGGGCACAGCTTCAGGAAGTTGCCGGTAGAGAGCAAAGGCGGTGTAGATGTAGACTCCCTTGCCGTAGTGGGCGACGAGGAGGCCGCCTTTCTGGGGGTCCTGCCCCTCGTCGTGGGTCTCAGTGGGGGCGGCGAACTGCGGGTCCCACGACTCCATGAAGGAGTGGCCGCGCTCCTCAACCCAGTCGTTGAAGTCGGCCGAGGTGATTTGATTGGGCCAGCGAAGCACGGGACTGGTGGGGTCGGTCAGGGTGACGGCGGCGTTTTCGTCAACGACCTTCTCTGGTGAGCGGCCGAGTGTGTAGGGGTAGGGGCCGTAACCGTGGTCATACTCGCCACTGTTGTATTGAACGAGCAGGCAGCCGCCGTTGCGCACGTAGTCGAGCAGGCGGCGATTCCAGCGGGCAAGTTCGGGGCGGGCGGCATAGGCGCGGATGCCGAGAACGATGGTGTCGTAGCCGCTGAGGTCGGCGGAGGCGAGCTCCTGCGCGCTAAGCATGTGGGCGGTGATGCCGAGGTTGGCGAGTGCCTGAGGGACGCTGTCGCCGGTGCCCATGAGGTAGGCGACCTTGAGGCCGGGCGCGACTTTTACATCGACTCCGCGAAGATTGTAGGTGGCCGGGCGGTAGAGGTTATAGGGCAGGAGGCCGGGGTAGCCGACCTTCTGGTAGCCCTCGGTGTACTCGAAGTTGCCGCTGTGGGCGACTGCCTTGATGGTGTACAGCTGCTGCGCGAGTCCCGCGGGATGGACATTAAAGGTGACGATGGCGTCTTCTCCCGTTCCCAGATGGAAGGGCGCGGTTTCAGGGGTGGCGGTCCACTTCTCCGGCAGGTGCAGGTGGAGGGAGCCAATGGCGGCCTGATCTGCCTCACTGTGCAGGGCTACGCGGACTGGGAAGTCGGCGCCGGGAAGGGGGACGATGCCCGCGGGCGGTTCGAGAGTGACGGAGACCTCCGGCGTGACCATGAGGGGCTCGTAGACTGCGCCCGCGCCCTGGACGCGGTGCACCGTCTGCACGACCTGACCGAGGCGGATGGGCACGCCGTCGTAGTCGAAGTCAGCCCATCCCGCGAGGGGGTAGGGCGCGAACGAGAGGTTGAGCCAGCGGTCGTCGAGCAGTCGTAGTAGGGCTGCTCAGTGTTGGGGCGGGTGAAGTAGGGCCGAGTGACGGCTGCGTTCAGGGGCACGGTCACCTGGAATACTACGTCGCCAGCGGTGGATTTGGGGTCGTCCAGGCCCGGCGCGCCGACACGCTGCGTGCTCCAGTTCTCTTTTTCAGGAGAGGCGAGCCAGACTTTGCCGAGCTTGGCAAGGCCGTTGCCGGTGCTGATGTGGACGCGCACGCGGATATCCTGGCCCGGCGTTACAGCGCGGATGGTTTCCTCTGCAGCGAGAGGCAAGGCGCCAGCGGGATTCGCGGTCTGGGGGGTGACCATGGCGCGCACGTCCAGGCCGAGCGTCATCGACGAGCGCGGTGTTGAACTGCACCAGCTTGATGTTGAGTTCGTGGTTGATGTTCTCCTTGTCGTCGGCGGAGAAAGGGCCTGCGTTGACCTGATCGATCAGCTTCTTCGTCGCGAGATAACCGGCGCGGAGTTCGGGGGCGATCTTTTCCGGCGAAGAAGGAATGTAGCCGAGCATGGCCGTGGTGACGTGTTGCCGAATGCCCTTGAGACCGGCGGTGAGAGCTGTCTTGTCCCCGTGGGCGAGCGTGGCGATGCCGACGAGAGATGTATCAATGCCGTCGAAGAAGGATTTTTCGCTGGGATACGACGGGCACGTACGAGCCGTAGAGGTGATAGGGAACGCTGAAGTTTCCGGGGAGCGGGATATTTCCGCCACCGTTCTGCGATTTCTGCTCGCTCCAGCCCTGGCGCGAGATCTGCACGTAGGAGCGGCCGAGGACGGGATCGTAGATGCCCTCGGCGATTTCCACGTTGGTCTCGGGCGCCTTGTCGCTCCACTTCTGGTCAACGTAGTCGTAGAAGCGTGCCGGAGCCCACTTTCCCGTGGCGTAGTCGAACATGCCTTTGCTGCTGATGGAGTAGGTGGGCACGCGGGCGTAGACCTTCAGCGGTGACCAGGGACGCAGTCCGTCCTTGATCTGATCAGGAAAAACATTGGGATCGCCTGCGGCCTTGAATATCTCCTGCGCGACTTCGCCGGAGACCTGGTGTTGTCCGTGGCCATCGGTGATGCCGCCGATGAAAATTGCCGTGATGACCAGGGGCCGCTGGATTCGCACGGCTCGCACGACGTCGTAGAGCACGCGCTCGTGACCCCAACGCGCGTATGCCTCGTCGATGGTCTTCGAGAAGCCGAAGTCGGCGACGCGGGCCCACATCTGCTCGGTGCCGTAGAACTGATCGGCGCGGAGCAGTTCCTGCGTGCGCAGAAGGCCGAGGGCGTCGAAGGTCTCGCCGGACATGACGTTCTGGCCGCCTTCGCCGCGGGTAAGGGAGAGCGCGATGGTGCGCACGCCTGCGCCGCGGGATTCATAGGTGAGCATGCCGCCGTCTTCGTCGTCGGGGTGAGCGACGATGATCATCAGGCTGGCCCAGGTGTCCAGCTTGCGCAGCGTTTGCCATAGTCCGGCGGCTCCGCGATCTTCGGGCAGCGTGTCCTGTGAGACGGCTGGAGTGATGCTGGTGGCGTAGGGAACAGCCTGGGCAGCGACGGTGATGGGGAGAGAGAGCTGCGCCAGCATAAGGCCGCAGAGCCCGGTTGCCGTGGCAATGCGGCAGACAGCGGGCTTGCGCGAAATGCAGCCGGGTCGCTGTTCTGAGGAGAATTCGCTTGTAAGGCTAGTACTTTCCCTTGCAACGATGGTCCGAAAGATCATTCACTCCGCTTCCCGCGTGGCCGCCTGTTGTGTATAGCCAGTTTACAATCCTGTTGCGATCACGCTAGATATCGACCCTTGATGCCAGAGCAAAACCCTGTCCAGCCCGCAGTAGTGTCTCAGCCGCAGCTTGAGCGGCAGATTGGCCTCGGCAGCGCCGTCTCTCTGAACATGCTGAACATGATCGGCGTGGGGCCGTTTATAACGCTGCCGCTGATCATCATCGCTATGGGCGGGCCCCAGGCGATGCTGGGCTGGGTACTAGCCATGATCATTGCGATATGCGACGGCATGGTGTGGGCGGAGCTAGGCGCGGCCATGCCCAAGGCAGGCGGATCGTACGCGTTTCTGCGCCAGATTTACGGGCCGCAGGGGGCGGGACGGCTGTTTTCATTTCTCTACGTCTGGCAGGTAGGTTTCAGCGCGCCGCTCTCGATTGCTTCGGGGTGCATCGGGCTCTCACAGTATGCGGCTTACTTCTGGCCGCCACTGGCGGGTCGGGTTTTTCCGTCGCTGCCGATCTTCGGATTCCTGCACTACACGAGCTTGCTGGCCGCGGGATCCTGCGTGCTGGTGGTGGTGCTGCTTTATCGCAACGTGAAATCGATCACGCGACTGGCGTGGGTGCTTTGGGCGGGCACGATCTTCACGGTCGGCGCGGTAATCTTCGCAGGCTTCACACATTTTCATCCCGCGATGGCGTTCACGCTGCCGCCGAACGCCTTCAGCATGACCAGGCCATTCTTTGAGGGGCTCGGGCAGGCGACGCTACTGGCTACCTATTGCTATTGGGGCTACTACAGCGTCAGCTTTCTGGGGGCGGAGGTTCGCGAGCCCGGCCGCAATATTCCGCGCACCGTGCTGCTCTCGATTGTGCTGGTGGCAAGTCTGTACCTGCTGATGAACGTGAGCGTGCTGGGCGTGGTGCCCTGGCAGGAGATCCATTCCGGCTCGGACGTGAGTTCGAAGCTGGCGGTGGTGGCAGTGGTTATGCAGAGGACATTCGGTCCGTGCGCGGCGCGGGCCATTGCGGCGCTGGTGATCTGGACGGCATTTGCGTCGGTGTTCTCGCTGGTGCTCGGATACTCACGCGTACCGTATGCAGCGGCTCTTGACGGAAATTACTTTCGCTTCTTCGGCAAGCTGCATCCTGTGCACCATTTTCCGTACCGCTCGTTGGTTGCGACTGGGCGTTGTGGCGACGATCTTTTGCTTCTTTGACCTGCCGCACGTGATTGCAGCGCTGGTGGCGATCCGGATTGTTCTGCAATTTCTGCTGCAGCAGGTGGGCGTGATCGTGTTGCGAATACGCGAACCGAAGATGCCGCGTCCTTTTCGGATGTGGCTGTATCCGTTGCCGCCGATACTGGCATTCGCGGGATTTCTGTTCATCCTGATTTCGCGGCACCAGGCAATGCGCGAATTTACCTACGCCGCCGCGGTGGCGGTTTCAGGGACAGTGATCTTCATGGTGCGCTCGCGGATGCGTCGCGAGTGGCCTTTCGCGACGCGGGCGAATTGATCTCCTAGAGCGGGTACATCGAGTCTTGTTTTGCGCTGAATCGAAGGGCTACGGAGCCGAAGTGCTCGAAGTGGACACGGGCATGCGAGTCAGACTCAGCCAGCGTTTTCCCGGTCCAGCTTCCAGTGGTGACCCAGTCTCCGGCGTCCAGTCCTCCGGTGCGATACTGGCCTTCGTTTGCGAGCCAGACCAGGAGGCGGACGATGTCTCTGCCGGCACCGCTGGATCCGCGAGCCTCAACACGGACCGCGCCGTCTACGGCAATTGAAACGGCTTCGGTGCCGAAGTCGTAGTCCTGCCAGTTGGGAACGGGAGCACCGTGAGCGAAGCCTCCGTTCATCTGCAGGTCGCCAATCATGGAGAGGCGGTCAACTTTGTCGGGGTCAGTGTAGCCGGACTCGAGCACCTCGATTGCGGGGTGGCAGGAGGCGATCGCGTCGATGACTTCCTGGCGGGTGTACGGCTCGTGACGGGGAGGCAGGTCGCGCCCGAAGCAAAAAGCAATCTCGGCCTCAAGGCCGCGCAGGCGGTGGTAGACGGCGGTGAGGGTTTCGCCGGAGGCGGAAAAGCCGCCCATCAGCGGCATGGGGCCGAAGATTGGAGACGCATCGGGCTGAGGTACTCCGACCTTGTAGCCGCCGATATCGCCCAGGGCCTCGGCGATCGTGTCCTGCAGAACGTAGGCCTCTTCGAGGGTTCGGGGCCGCAGTGGTTCGGGAAGGCTGTCAATGGGATCGACGGTGCGCCTCGCCTGGAGGAGCAGTTCGGCGGCCTGCCGCATACGATCCCTATCCTGTGCGCTCACAACTGGTTGATCTGACATACTTGTCTCTTTCCTGCTGGATATGGATTCCGGCTAAACGGCTGAACCCCGTTTGCCCATTTCGGAATCTCACTGTAATCCTGAAAGGGTTAGCGCGTCTAACATTTGGAGGCTTCCCCCATGCTTATCCGCAAACCCAGTGATATTCCATCGTCCGAGATCACGTCCCAGTCGTCTTATCTGAACCGCCGCCAGTTTATTGGCGCCGCGGCCGCGGCGGGCGCAGTGGCGCTGGGGGCGGAACAACTGATTGCTCCGTCGACCCGGGTGTACGCCGATGATACCAAGCTGCAGACCGTGAAGAGTCCCCTGTCGACGACGGGGGAGACGCTCACTTCGCTGAAAGACATTACCACTTACAACAATTTCTACGAGTTTGGAACGGACAAGAGCGACCCTTCGCACAACGCGGGCAAGCTGCGGACGCGGCCCTGGACGGTGAGCGTGGAGGGCCTGGTGAAGAAAAACCAGACCTTCGACATCGACGCGCTGATGAAGCTGGTGCCGCTGGAGGAGAGCGTCTACCGCTTCCGCTGCGTTGAAGCGTGGAGCATGGTGATTCCCTGGGTAGGCTACTCGCTCTCGGAGTTCATCAAGCGCTGCGAGCCGCTCAGCACAGCGAAGTACGTGCAGTTCCTCTCGCTGGCCGATCCCAAACAGATGCCGGGCATGAACACCGCACGGCTGGACTGGCCCTACTCCGAGGGGCTGCGGATGGATGAGGCGATGAATCCGCTGACGCTGCTGACATTTGGCTTGTATGGGCAGGTACTGCCGAACCAGGATGGCGCGCCGGTGCGCGTGATTGTGCCGTGGAAGTATGGCTTCAAGTCAGGGAAGTCGATTGTGAAGGTAAAGTTTGTGGCGGATCAGCCGCGGACGACATGGAACGAGATGGCTCCGAATGAGTATGGTTTCTATTCGAATGTGAATCCCAACGTCGATCATCCCCGGTGGACGCAGAAATATGAGCGCAGGATTGGCGAGTCGTTGTTTCATCAGCGCCGCGAGACATTGATGTTTAATGGCTACACCGATCAGGTGGCATCGCTCTACACGGGAATGAATTTGAAGAAGTACTACTGACGCATCCAGGGTGACCGCTCCTATGTCGAACCGGAAGATCGTTGTGCTCAAGGTGCTGGTGTGGGTGGCGTGCCTGTACCCGCTGCTGAAGCTGCTGTATGGCGGGTTCTTCGGATCGCTGGGGCCTGATCCGACGCGTACGATCACCTACTGTACCGGGCTGGCCACGATACGGCTGCTGGTCATTTCGCTGGCGATTACGCCGCTGCGCAGATTGACTCCCAAGCTGGCGTGGACGATACGCTTTCGGCGGTTGCTGGGGCTGTTTGCCTTCTTCTATGCGTCATTGCATCTGCTTACTTATATTGGGCTTTATTCCTACTGGGATTTTCGGCAACTGGGCGAAAACATTCTGAAGCAGCGTTATGTGCTGGCCGGGATGACGGCATGGCTGCTGCTGCTGCCGCTGACTTTGACTTCCACGAAGGGCTCAATCCGGAGGTTGGGCAAGCGCTGGACGACGCTGCACAAGCTGGTGTATTTCGCTGCCGGGCTTGGCGTATTGCACTACTGGTGGTTGGTGAAGCAGGGAGTGCTGACGCCGACCTGGATCACACTGGCTCTCGCGCTGGTGCTGCTGGCGCGGCCCGTGCTGAACTGGATCAACAAGCGCCGCCAGGCGGCTGGCGAGCGGGTGGAATCTTCGGTCTAGATATTCTGCGCGCGTTGGGTACGGATGGTCAGCGAGGAGCGCTAACTGGAGCCGTTCCTGGAAGCGCAAATCGAGCAAGCAGAGAGGCGCCGCCGCCGAAGATTAACGCAACGAATGGCGCGATGATGAAATGAGTGAATCCTGAATCTAGGGTGTTCGCAATCTCAAAGGCGCGCGGGTCAGTCCATTCGCTTCGCTTGAATTCCGCCCACGTCGAAACATAGTCGGGTTTAGGTGCAATCAGGAAGAATTGAATAAGGAATCCAGCAGCCACCGCGATGAGCATGCAAATGCCTGCGCTCGAAACCGCTGCAAGTAAGCCGGCGCGGATCGAACTCAGTGAGCGTGCTGTTCGATATCCGGCGAATCCCCATAATGTGAAGACGCTGAGCATGAAGACGTATCTGTAGAGCCGGACCGTGGACAGAGAACGGGACACCGTTTTCGATTCCGATGTTTATGATTTCGAGAGCTCCGGTAAGTACGCCAAAGATGGCGGCGGCTCTCAGAATCCCATCCCAATATGCGCCCTGGGTTCTCGCAATCCAGATAACGACGATCGCATAGGCGACCAGGACACATACCGGCTCCGCTACAAACGCGCGTGCTCCCGGCTGGAGCCAAAATTGCGGATATCGCACGACACCAAGTGCGATCATCGCGAGATTGATGACGATCAGCATCAACAATGCAAATGCACCGCGTCGATAGACTTTCGGGGTGCCCTGATGATTGTTCACGTGGTGCCTCGCCAACAGAATTCTAGCTGCCTTTCGACTGCTATTGCGAGGCGATTCCGGGGGAGGGAGAGCCCGAGGTAGTAAGGTTGAAGACGACGTGGTCTATGTCGCCGCCGTGCACTTCGATGTTTTGCTGCGCTCCGCTATAGGACAGTGAACTGTCTCCAGAGGTATTGCGGTCCTGCGCTCCGCTCACGCTGACGGTGAATTTGCCATCGGGCACATTCTGAAAGCGGAAGCTGCCGTCGGGCAGGGAGGAGGTGTTCATCGCTTCGCCGCCTTCGCCGGTAAGCGTCATGGAAATGGTGGCGCGTCCAAGGCCGTGACCATCCTTGGCTGACTGCACGATGCCGCTGACCTGGCGGAGATTGCTGACCTGGATCTGCAGGTCGAGGCCGTCGCGCTCGTCTCCCGCCTTGACCTCGAGCTTTTTCGCAGCAGTCTTCATGAGTGTGTTG
Source organism: uncultured Acidobacteriaceae bacterium (assembly GCA_963849505.1). GTDB lineage: Bacteria > Acidobacteriota > Terriglobia > Terriglobales > Acidobacteriaceae > JANXZS01. The sequence goes on from CAWKHY010000011.1 coordinate 79,321, forward strand.
CCGTAGTAGACGGGCAGGGGGCGGGTCCAGTTGGGGCCAAAGGGACGTGCCTGCAGAATGTATGTTCCGTCGAGCAAGCCGGTGACGCGATAGACTCCGCGATCGTCGCTCATGGCGTTGGCGCCGGTTTGGGTGCCGTCCGCTGCGATGGCAGAGACGGTGACTCCGTAGGCAGGTGTGCCGTCGTCGTAGCTGACAACTCCTGCGAGCACGGCGCCGCGATAGATCGTGACCGAGGCCGTGGCGGGCTGGCCAGCGGTTACGTGAACGCTGGTCAACAAACTAACCAGCGCGGCTGGCGGCGGATCATTGGGATTGCGTATGACGGTGGACATGAGCAGACGGCCGGTATCGATGTAGCCGGGAGTGCGGGCGGTGATGAGGTAGTCGCCGGGAGGCACATTTTCCAGAAGGAAGCTGCCGTCCGGACCGGTGGTGGCGCGGCCCATGCCGCCGAAGCGCTCACCGCCGCCGAATCCTCCAGCGCCGGATTGTGGAACCGAGGCGAGCCGAACTTCGGCGAAGCGCGCGGGCTTTTGCGTGTCTGCGCAGTAGACATGCCCCGTGACAGAGCCTGTGCCGGGGGAGGCTACGTCGGTCTGCCTTTGCGCGACGGCGCTCGTAGCTGCCAGTAAAAGAAGCACGCAACAGCGGGGAAAGAGATTTGGCATTCTGCTTCCTGACGCTCCCATCCTGAAGTATTGGACGGTTTCAGTCGACGGATGGTTCCTCAAACGGCAGATTGGACTGCTGGACTGGCTGAAAGCTGCGGCGGTGCAGTTCGCAGGGGCCGTGAAGCTCGAGGGCGGCGCGGTGCTGGGGAGTGCCGTATCCCTTGTGGGAGGCGAGGCCGTACTGGGGGTATTGCTCGTCCAGTTTGCGCAGAAGGGCGTCGCGGTAGACCTTGGCGATTACGGAGGCGGCGGCGATCGAGATGCTGAGGCTGTCGCCGTAGATGATGCTCGTTTGGGTGCAGGGCAGGTCAAGCCGCATGGCGTCGATCAGGAGATGATCGGGCGCGGTCGAGAGGCGGGAGACTGCTTCCGTCATGGCGATGCGCGTGGCTTGGTAGATGTTGACGCGGTCGATGGTGGCCGCATCCACCTCGGCGATCGCGATGCAGATAGCTTTGCGTTCGACTGTGGCGGCCATGCGCTCGCGCTCCTCGCGAGTGAGCTGCTTGGAGTCGCGCAGGCCGCGGATGCGGGAGCCTTCGGGGAGTATTACGGCGGCAGCGACGACGGGGCCGAAGAGGGCGCCGCGGCCTACTTCATCCACGCCCGCGATGCAGGTGGCGCCTCCTGCCCGCGCTGCCCGTTCATATTTGTTGCCGCAGACCAGGGTTCGCAACATGCGCAGTTTGCGCGTGGCGGCAGAGACTTCAGGCTCATCGTCAAAACACTCGAGTTCGGGATCGGCCAGGGGTGCGGTGAGTCGCATGGTGCTGCGATGAGTTTAAGGCAAATTGGTGTTGAAGACTGGGACGTTGCGGGGAATGATTTCGAGGTGGTGCGAGGCAGAGAGACGAATGCCGGGGCCGCAGAGGGAGAGATGCGGCGACACGAGAACGCCCCGGTTGCGATCGGCATTGCCGGGGCGTTCGATGTTGATGCCCAGATGTGAGGCGAGTGCTTAGGAGCGCTCTGCTTCTTTGAGGCGGGCAGCCTTGCCACGCAGGCCACGCAGATAGAACAGCTTGGCGCGGCGAACTCGGGCAGAACGAACCTTCTCGACCTTGTCCACAACTTTGGAGTTGTAGGGGAAGATGCGCTCGACGCCCTGGCCGAAGCTCATCTTGCGGACGGTGAAGCTGCCCTGCGGGCCCTTTTTGGTGGCGATGACGACGCCCTCAAAAGCCTGGAGGCGCTCTTTTTCGCCTTCTTTAATGCGGACCTGCACGCGAACGGTGTCGCCCGCGACAAACTCTGGTAGATCTGTGCGCTGGAGCTTATCGGCCAGACGCTGCATAACCGGATGAATAGACATGACTGATTCCTATCGTTAATTCAGAATCTTTAGTTTACACGGAAATGGCGATTTCGCGAAGGCCGGAGGGTGGTTTCCGGGCCTTTGGCCGGAGATTGCGGACGGTCAGCCGGGTGTATGCCCCGGCTGCCCGTTACACCCTAGATTTGCGAGTAAGACGTGGGCCCGAGGATCAGGTTGGTGATGTTGCTGACGATGGCTTCGAAGGCGTACTTGGGATTGGTTGAAAGCTTCTTCCAGGCGGGATCGTTGCGGAAGGCATCCCACTTCGTGTTCAGCTCGGAAAGATCGGGATAACTGAGCATGTAGGTGAGGTGGGGCAGGCGGGGGCCGATGAGGGCATCGCCATAGAAGACCTGAGAGAATCCCGCGCGCTGGAAGCAGTCGAATTCGCCATCCATGAACATGGCGACCTTGAGAACGTGATCTCGGTTGGAGGGGCTCTCGTAGGTGCGCATTTGAAAGACGCGCTTCTCGGGGTGCTCGCCCTTTGGCGGAGGAGTGAGCTTGGGCCAGCCTTCAAAAGCGATGAGCAGGGAGCTGTCGACGCGGATGTAGGCGGGCGCGGTGGCGGGTGCGCTCCAGAAGGGCTCGGCGGCCTTCATGAACTGATCGTCCGCGAGAAGACGATGCTCGGCTGTGGCGAGAGTATCGAGCGCGGAGCCGGGGATAAGCAGGTAGAACGCGGGCGTCTCCGGGCCGATGTCGAGATGGAAGGCTCCTATGGGCGCGAGGCCGAGGCGATTGAGCGCGGGGATGAGAGCTTCGGCAAAGTAGGTTTCAACGAGCTTGGTCTGCGGACCGGATTGCAGATGATACCGGCGCAGTTCGTAGTACTCACGGGGCTTGGCGGCCGAGCTTTGTGCGACGGCCTGGCTGGCCATGGCTACTGCGGATGCTGCGAGAGACGAAGTGAGGAAGCGGCGTCGTTCCATGCGAATCTCCTGCGAGTGGGAAGCTGAGGCAACAGCATACGGCATTGTGGCTGGCGCTGGTTAGCTGCCTTTGAGGCGCTTGAGATATTTCTTGTCTTCGGCGGTGAGTTCGGCGTTCTCCAGCAGGTCGGGGCGGTTGCGCAGCGTTTTTTCGAGCGCCTGTTCGCGACGCCACTTGCGGATCTGCTCGTGATTGCCGCCCGCAAGAACTTCGGGAATCGGCGAGGCCGCGAAACTCGGCGGGTCGGGTGTAGTGGGGGTAGTCCAGCAGGCCTCCCGCACCGTGCGTGGAGCGTGGAGGGCCGTTCGTCACTGGTCGCCATCAGAGTGTCGGCCCGGCCAAAGCTTTCGAATTCGCTGGAGGCTTCGTTGCCGAGCACGCCGGGCAGCAGGCGCATGGTGGAGTCGAGGATGACGGCTGCGGCGAGTTCGCCACCGCTGAGCACGTAGTCACCGATGGAGAGTTCGCGATCGGCGAGGGTTTGCGATACGCGCTCGTCGACGCCCTCGTAGCGGCCGCAGATCATGACGATGCGCTCCATGTGCGCGAATTCGCGGGCGGTGGATTGCGTGTAGCGCTTGCCCTGCGCGGAGAGCAGGACGACAGCTTCGCGGGTGGTGTCGCGGTCCGCCTTGGGGGCGATGCTAAGCGACTCGACAGCGTCAGCGAGCGGCTCGGGTTTGAGCACCATGCCTTCGCCACCACCGAAGGGGCGATCGTCGACGGTGCGGTGACGGTCGTGCGTGAAGCTGCGCAGATCGTGCACATGGACGCCGATGAGATTTGTGGCGATGGCTCGCTTCATCACTCCGTTGTCGAGGATGCCGGAGAAGAACTCCGGAAAGATGGTGATGATGTCGAAGCGCATTCGTTAACCCTGTGTGAAGTGTAGCCTTGACCCCGCCGGGGGCCTGTGGTGTACTGCGCGCATCCCGATCCTGCCATAAGAAAGCGCACGAAAATGGACACCCGTACGGAAGAGCAGTTAAGCCGCTGGACCCAGGCGGCGCTGATTGATCAGGCCACGGCGGATCGCATTCGCCAATATGAATTGTCGCAGAGAAAGCCCAGCGGCGCGCGCTGGCAGGTGACGCTGGCGCTGGCCTTTGGGGCGATCCTGCTGGCTGCGGGCGTGGCGCTGTTTGTGGCGGCACACTGGGACGCTCTATCGCCGACAAGCCGGTTCTCGATTGTGATTTCGCTGGTGGTGGGCTTTCACCTGGCTGCGGACCTTGTTCGCGCGAAGTTCAACGGGCTGGCGGTTGCACTGCATGGAGTGGGCACGCTGGCCGCCGGAGCTGCAGTCTTTTTGGTGGGGCAGATTTTCAATATCGAGGAGCATTGGCCGGCGGGGATTCTGCTGTGGCTGTTGTGTGCGCTGGCGGGGTGGTGGCTGTTGCGCGACCAGGTGCAGGAGACGATCTCGCTCTTGCTGCTACCTGCGTGGATACTCTGCGAGTGGGGAGTGCGCACGGATGGTTACGCATGGAGTGACGTGTACCTGGGTCGCATGCTGGCGGTAATCGCGGCACTTTACCTCACTGCATTTCTAAATTCGAAGAAGCGGCTTGTGGACGGGCTCTGCATCGCGGTGGGTACGATCGCCATGGTGATCGCGGTGGTGGTTCTCGCAGACAGGGGATCGTTTGGAGTGGGCGGCTCGCTTCCCATGAAGTTCCGAGTCGCGGCATGGCTGGTGATCCTCGCGGTCTTCGTGGTGGCTGCGATCTTCCATCGGGCCAGCTTACTTCCTGTTGCGGCTACGTTGGCATGGTCGCTTGTGCTTCCTTTTGCAAGGCACTGGACAACCGAAGGAACAGGGAAGTATGCCTACACCTACCAGGAGCCGACCTTGCTGGTGTATGCGCTGACCGCAGCGTTGGCTGCATTCTTTGCGTGGTACGGAGTAAACCAGCGGAGTCGAGTGCTGATCAACCTGGGCAGCGTTGCGTTTGCTGCAACCGTGCTGTGGTTCTACTTCTCCAGCGTGATGGATAAGCTGGGGCGCTCGTTCAGCCTGATCGGGCTCGGGATACTATTCCTGGCAGGTGGGTGGCTGCTGGAGCGTCTGCGAAGGCGGCTTGTGCTGATTATTGGCGATGCTCCGAAGGAGGCCGCATGAAAATCAGCAAAGCTGCAATCCTGTTCATCGTGATCCAGGTCCTGCTGGTCTCATTCATTGCTGGCAAATTTCTGTACGAGCGCAAGGTTTGCCCGCGAGTGTGGACGCGCGCCGCTCAAGTGGATCCTGACTCGCCGCTGCGTGGCAGGTACCTGGTGCTGCCGCTGAGGGTGGATGCCTGTGGATTGCCGAAGGAGGGGGACTATAGTTGGGCAGAACCAATGCCAAACGGATCACCGTTGCCCGAGTCGCCCGAGCAACGAAGCCGCTCATGGAATGCCAAAGTCACCACGCGGGGGGGGCATCTGATTGGGATACCGAGTCCAAAGCAAGGCGGCGGCGAGATGGTTAGAATCTGGCTGGCAAAGAACACGTCATGCGATCGAGCGATACTCAACCCGGGGACGGAGCTTTACATTCCTGACACGGCGCAGATGCCGTCTTTGAAGCCGGGTGAAGAGTTGTGGGTGGAGGTAACGGTGCCCCCTGCCGGGCCGCCTCGCGCGATCCAGCTTGCGATCAGCGGGAATGGAAGCTTCTCGCCGATCAGGATGAACTAGCTGCCGAACGCAGATCACTCCGCTACGCTTCGCTCCGGTCGGGATGACAAATCAGACTAGAACTTCGGTCGGGCTGACAAGTTTTGTTATTGGTTCTCGGGAGTGTCTTCGGCGGCTTCCTGTTGCTGCGCGCGGCGTTCCTCGCCAGTGAGTGGGGCATTCACATCCAGCAGGCCTTCGGGCAGCGTCATCTCTACGCGCTTCGCGCCGACATCCATGCGCTTGAGGAAGGCTTTGGCGAAGGGGATGAGCACCTCGTCTCCGCGTGGGCGTTTGACGACGAGGAGCGGCATAGCGGTGGATTCGAAATCGACATCGGTGATCTCGCCGATGTCTTCCTGCGTTTCTCCCGCGTAGACGTGGCAGCCGACTAGTTCGCTGACGTAGACTTCGTCGTCGGAGAGTGGAGCGCGTTCTTCGCGGGGGATGGCTACTTCCATGCCGCGCAGAGTTTCAGCGTCATTGATGGAGTCGATGCCGGCGAACTTAAGCACGACGCGGCCCTTGTGGAGCCAATGCTCATCGAGTGCGATCTCGCGAGGTTCTGTGGGCTTTTTTGTGTTGGAAGGCGGCAGCAGGAAGACTCGTTTGCGCTCGCTGAATTTTTCAGGGAAGTCTGTAAGAAGGTCGGCCAGAACTTCACCGCGGCGTCCCTGGGGACGTACGAGGCGGGCGAGCAGTACCCATTCACTATTGGTCATCCGTGTGGCTCCATGAGCAAGGCAGCCGCGCGGAGAGGAACTTCACTCGTGTGACGCGGGAGGAGTCTTATCCTCCTCAAGGATGTCGAGTGTGAAGCGATGATGCAGCTTCATGCTGACGGCCCCGAGTATGGTTCTCATCGAGCGTGCTGTTCGGCCCTGCTTGCCAATTACCTTGCCAACGTCCTGGGGTGCAACACGCAACCTGAGGACGGTATTCTCATCGTGCTGGACGGACTCGACCACGACCGATGCGGGATCGTCGACCAGGGCGCGCGCGATCTCCGCGACCAGCTCCTGCATGTTGTCAGCCTTTGTCATCGTTCCACCTCAACGGAGACCTGCCGCGAAAGACACGCGCAATACTACCAGCAAACGCAACGATCTAACAGTCTGATGGAGCAGGATTTCTGCCTGCATCAGAAGAGTGCTGTTGCGTCTGGTGCGCTCTACTTCGGGGGAGGGGAACCAGCGTGGGCCGGGAAGATGCTCCGCGACCCTGGCTGCCGTTCTCAAACTCGTGCTGACCGTTTTGCGGATCATCACGCCGTACTAGCCTAAACGTATTAGGCGGCGGTCTCGACCGGCAGCGACTTCACCAGCTTGGCGACGCGCTCAGACAACTGCGCACCTTTGCTGGTCCAGTGGTCGATGCGGTCGCGCTTGAGATCAAGCGTTGCCGGGCTGGTACGTGGATTGTAGGTGCCTACGACTTCAATGGAGCGGCCGTTGCGGGCGCGGTCCTTTTCAATGACAACTACCCGGTAATGCGGCTGCTTACGCGCACCAAAGCGCGCCAAACGAATCATCAACACTGTGTGAAATCCTTTCGAACTCGGTTAGGGCTTAAGGGAGAAGGCGGCCGGAGCCAGTTGCAACGGCTCGGACACACTTTTCCCAACTCCTAAGTATTGCTGAATTCAGGCATTTTCGCAAGGCTGGACGACTGCCATGGTCAGTCACGGAGCAAAACGTGTTACCGGCATGCCTTACCGTTGGCTCGCCTCGCCGCTGGCGACCCGCTGGTTAAACTCCGCTGAACGATTGCGGGGCACAGTGAGCGACTGCCAATGATCCTGGCCCAGATGCTTGGCGAGTAGAACTATTTGCCCTATGTGAAGCGAATAGTGGGCCACCTGGCGGTTGATGGCCTGCATAACCGAGTGTGCTTCGCCACGAATTGTCACGGTTCGAGAGAGGTCCGCTTCCGTCAGGGGCTCGACTGCGCTGAACACGAGTGCCCAGCCTTCTTCCCACGACTGCATCAGGGCGTCGCGGGTTGCCGGTGGCTGCTCAAATTCAGTGTCGCGATCGCGGTTGGGCTTCTCGCCATCCGTAGCGAGGAAATCTGTCCAGCGTGAGCGCATGTTGCCGGCCATGTGTTTTACGACGATGGCGATGGAATTCGATTCGGGATCGAGGGAGGCAAACAGCTGCTGATCGGTCACTTGCTCCATCGCTCGTTCGGCGAGCTTCTTGTAATAGCGAAAGAGCTCGAGCGAATCCTGGATATAGGAGGTGGTGAAGAAATGCGACATAGGCGTATTTTACTCGCGAATCGGGGCCTAGTAGATGCCGGGAATGAGGCGCTTCGTGCTTCGGCTGTAGTCCTCATATTCCGTGCCGAAGGCTTGGCGCAGGGCGGCTTCCTCAACGTGGATGCGATAGAGAAGGGCGGCTGTCGTTGGGAGGAAGACGATGGCGAGGGCGATCCAGTTGCGGGTGTGCAGACCGATGGCGAGGAAGATGAGCAGAAGTCCGGAGTAGGAAGGGTGGCGGACGATGCTGAAGAGCCCCGTCTTGTGGACTGTCTGCGTGGCATGGATGGCGACATTAGCGCTGAAAGATTTGCCCAGGGTGAGGACGGCCGTCCAGCGAATTGCGAGGCCGACTGCGAGGACGAGCAGGCTGAGAGTACGCACCCAGGGCGCGCCACTGAAGATGGTGTGGGGATGAGTTTCGCCGTAAAAGCTGCCGAGGGTGAGCGAGATCGTGATGGTGGCCCAGAGGATGATCAGTGATCCGCGATCGTGGGAGTTGCCACCGGTGTTGCGCGTTCGCGTGAGGACGAGAATGGCGACTTCAGAGGCAAGCCATGCCCAGTAGAGCGACTGCCATAGGAGGGATCGGGTCATTGAGTTCCTTGCGAGAACCAGCTTTGCACCACTATAGCGAATAGCGTTAAAGCCCGGCGGGGAAGAGGAAGCGAAGCATGGGGGCTACGCGCTTTGACCAGGCCGTTTCATCGTGGGTTCCGCCGGGAACGCGTTCAAAGTGCAGCTGCTGGCCATCGTGCCAACCGTTGGCTACCAGGCGGCGGTGCAGCAACTCGGCATCCGCCAAGGTGCGTTTGCCTTCAGCGTCGCCCACGTCCAGCCAGAGGCGCGGTCGCAGATGACGGCGCTGTGCGGCCTCGTTGACGTATCCCACGATGCTCTTGTGATTCCACCAGATCGAGGGTGAGAGAGCGGCCAGTTTGCCGAAGGTATCAGCGTATTTGAGCCCGAGGTAAAGGGTGACGAGGCCGCCGAGCGAGGAGCCGCCCATGCCGGTGCTGGCGGCGTCTTTGCGCGTGCGGTAGGTCCCGTCGATGAACGGCATCAGTTCGCGCATCAGCAGCTTGCCGTAGGCCTCCGCCTCGCCGCCGCCCATCTTCCAGTCGGGAGTGTGCGTGTATTCGGCAAGGCGCCGTTCGCCGGAGTTATGCAGCCCCACGATGATGAGCGGCTCTACGCGCCCGGCGAGGATCTCTGCATCGGCATGCTCGCGCACTTGCCAGGTTCTGCCCGGAATGAAGGAGGTCCTCGGGTCGAAGAGATTCTGCCCATCGTGCATGTAGAGCACGGGATAGCGCCGCTCCGGACTCTCTTCATAGCCCGGCGGCAGGTAGACGAGGACGTCGCGATCGTCTGGCAGAAAGTGGCTGTGCCAGCGCGGATGAATTCTCATGCGCGGGAACGGACCTTCCTCGGCGGGTGGACTGTGGGCTCCAAACTTGATGGTTGAATCTGTCTCCAAAGCCGCTGAACCCGGTCCTTTATGGTGTCGCCGAAGAACGGCGTTTTTTCTGCTGTAGCCCTGCTGATACAGTAGCAGGAACGAATTAGCCGATGATCCACAGGTTTTAAAGAGGGGCTCGAACAGCGATGAACCGTGAATATCACAAGTGGTTTTCTCCCCGGTTGGGGCGCGATATGGAACTGCTGGTGTTTGGCCATGCGGGGCGTGCCCATTCTTGTGTTTCCAACATCCGGCGGAAGATTTCACGAGTTTGAAGATCGCCAGATGGTGGCGTCGGTAGCGGGGAAGATCGACAACGGGGAGATCCAATTCTATTGCCTCGACTCGGTGGACAACGAGAGCTGGTACAACCGCAACGTGCCTCCGCGCTGGCGCATTGCACGCCACATGCAGTACGAGGATTACATCCTGAATGAAGTGATGCCGCTGGTGCGGCAGAAGAACTGGAATCCGCATCGTGCCACGCTGGGCTGCAGCTTCGGCGGCTACCATGCGGTGAATCTGGCGCTGAGGCATCCGGATGTCTTCACCGGTTTTCTGTCGATGAGCGGCGCTTTCGATATCAGCAATTTTCTGCACGGCTACTACGACAACGACTGCTACTTCAATCTTCCACCGCACTACATCGCCAACATGCACGATCACTGGTTCCTGGAGCGCTATCGCCGCAATACGTACATCCTGGCGACGGGCTGGGACGACCAGTGCCTGGGCGGCAATCAGCACATGGCATCGCTGCTGCACGGCAAGGGCGTGGGCTGCAGGCTGGAGATATGGGACTCATACAACAGCCACGACTGGCCTACCTGGCAGCGCATGGTGCAGACGTACCTCTAGCACGTCGAAGCTGAAGAATGAGTGCGGCCCGGAAGTGATATAACTGTGGCCGATCTCTCGAAGCCCTATGCGCTTAGCCTCTCTCTCGCTGCTTCTAGCTTCCAGTGTCTGCTTTGCGCAGACTTCGCCGTCAGCTCCGGCTCGCCTTAAATCTCCCGAATATGCGCAAGTACAGCAGCGGCTCAGTCGTGGCTGGAATACGTGGGACACGCAGAGCGTGACCACGCACGTTCTGCTGCCGGAGGGCTTGGGCGTTCGGATCGGCGTGTTGAAGAAGATGCGGATAACAGGCGACAACTTTCTGCCGACAGCGCTTATTGGCAGACTGAATGCCGATGCCGAACAGGTATTTCCCGGGCCGCATGCTTACGACGGCAGCTATACGGATCTGCGCCTGACCTGGCAGGGCCAGTCTCTTCGCATCCAGAGCGGCACAGACTCAGGCGACCTGGTGGTGCTGGTCACTCCGCTGGGCACAACGGCGAAGGCGTCGGCGAATCCACCGGTAGCGGTCTTCTCAGTGGGCTTTCTGTGGAACAGGCCGGGCACAGTGGAGCGCAGCGCAGATGAAATAGTCGCGCATTCAAGGGCCAGCAATGTTTCATTTTTTCTGGATGGCAAGCAGACGACTGCGTTCGATGCGCCGGTCACGAGCCCTTACTTCGCGGCGGATCTTGCGAATCCTATAGCTCTCTCTTCCGGCAAGCTGCGCACGGTGGCTGAGGTCGAGGCAATTCTTGATCGTCAGCGTGCTGCTTACGAAGCTTCGAACCAAAAAGCCGGGGCAAGCGCCTCCACCGCGGACGCGATCCAGACGGTGCTGGGCTGGGACACGATCTACGATCCCGAGAACGAGAGAGTAATCTCGCCGGTGAGCCGCGTGTGGTCAGTGAACTGGGGCGGATATGTGCTCTTCGACTGGGATACTTTCTTTGCCGCTTCGATGGCAGCGATCGGCGACCGCGATCTCGCGTATGCTGATGCTCTGGAGATACTGAACGAGGTTACGCCGGAAGGATTTGTTCCCAACTTCGGGCGGGCGGGCAACTGGAAGAGTGATGATCGCTCTGAGCCACCCGTCGGCGCCATCACTCTGCTCGGGCTCTATCGCAAATTTCACGACAAGTGGTTGTTGCGCGATAGCTTTGATCGGTTGCTGGCGTGGAATCGCTGGTGGGCGGCCAATCGCGACGTCGACGGATACTTGGTCTGGGGCAGCGACAAGCATCCGCGGCCGGAGTGTGGTGAGGATATCTCCTGCGGCACGCTGCAGGGTGCGCGTTATGAATCCGGGCTGGATAACTCGCCCATGTACGACGATGTTCCGTTCGACAGCAAGACTGGGCGAATGATGCTGGCGGATGTGGGCTTGATGGGCCTTTACATTGCCGATTGTGATGCGCTGGCAACAATTGCGACGGAGTTGGGCAAGACTGCCGAGGCTGTGGAGTTGAGCGGACGCGCGGCGAAGTATCGCAAGACGCTGGCGACACTGTGGGATGAAAAGACGGGGATATTTCTGAACAAGGATCTAGTGACAGGCAAGCTCAGCCCACGGCTTTCGCCGACGAATTTCTACCCGATGCTGGCGAAGGCCGCGACGCCCGCACAGGCTGACCGCATGGTGCGCGAACACCTGCAGAACCCCGAGGAGTTTGGTGGCACGTACGTCATCCCCTCGATTGCACGCAACGATGTCGCCTTCAAGGATCAGGAGTACTGGCGCGGCCGCATCTGGGGACCGATGAATTACCTCGTCTACCTTGGCCTGTGCAACTACGATCAGCCGCGGGCGCGCAGGGAACTCGCGGATAAGTCCCTAAATCTTTTCCTGAAGGAATGGAAGCAGAATGGGCACGTCCATGAGAACTACAACGCGGTGACCGGTACCGGCGATGACGTGACGAGCAGCGACCGCTTCTATCACTGGGGAGCGCTGCTGGGGCTGATTTCTTACATGGAGCAGACTGACACGTCCGCAGCGGCGCGCTGAAGGATGACTCTGGAATTCATCGCATTGTTTTGCGTCGGCACCGTCCACTGGGCTAAGGTGGAATCAGGGCTGCACGGGCGCTGCTGACAATATCGCGCTCGCCCGATTCTTGATTGGGGAAGAAACGTGAAGACAATCGGTGTCCTCTTTGGAATGGAAAACAGTTTTCCTGGCGCGTTGGTCGAACGCATTAATTCGATGGGTCTTGAGGATATTCGTGCCGAGTTTGTTGAGGTGGGCGGCGTGCGGCTGGACAAGCCTCCTGCATATTCGGTCATTGTTGACCGCATCTCGCACGATATTCCTTTCTACCGCGCATTTCTTAAGCATGCCGCGCTGCACGGAACCGTGATCATCAACAATCCCTTCTGGTGGTCGGCGGACGACAAATTCTTTAACTACGCGCTGGCCGAAAAGCTGGGCGTCGCTGTGCCCGCGACAGCGATTTTGCCGCACAAGAAACATCCTGAGGGAACGACAGATCGCTCCATGCGCAACCTGGAATATCCGCTGAACTGGGAGGCTGTATTTTCCTACGTAGGATTCCCCAGCTTCCTGAAGCCGGTGGATGGCGGCGGATGGCGCGATGTTTTTCACGTGCATAACCGCGAGGAGTTCTTTCACGCTTACGATCAAAGCCGCGACCTTTGCATGACCTTTCAGAAAGCGGTGAATTTCAAGGAGTATTTCCGCTGCTATGTGGTTGGCCAGGAGCATGTGCGCGTCATGCCGTACGATCCCCGGCGTCCGCATGCCGAGCGCTATGTACTCGATCCGCCGGACTACGACAAGAAGTTGATTGCTCGCGTGAAGAAGGATGCTGTCACGCTGTGCAAGGCTCTCGGCTATGACCTGAACACGGTGGAATTTGCTGTGGAGGACGGCATTCCGTATGCCATCGACTTTATGAATCCTGCTCCTGACGCCGATTTGAATTCCGTTGGCGCAGAGAGCTTCGAGTGGATTGTGAATGAAGTGGCCGAACCTGGCGGTGAAGAAAGCCAAGACCGCGCCGCATCTACTGGAGCTGCGCTGGGCGCAGTTCCTTGGAGCTGCCGCGGCGGAGAAGCAGGCACCTGCGAAGAAGCCTGCCGCGAAGAATGCCACAAAAAAGCCGGCTCCAAAGGCGGCGGCGAAGGCGGCGACGAAGGGCTCGGCTCCATCCAAGTAATTTGTAGATCGAAGGCGCAGGGTGAGAAGCCGTTTTTCATCCTGCGCGAATCCCTCGCACACATTCCTCTTGAAATGCTTTCCCTCCGGGCCTACAACTAGGTTCTATCCCGTCCGGCGAGAGGACTTGTATATATGCGGCCCAGCTTCACCATTGGCATCGAAGAGGAATATCAGACGATTGATCCGGTAACACGGGATCTGCGTTCACACATCGCGACCGAGATGCTGGCCCATGGCAAGCTCCGACTGGAGGAGCGCGTCAAGGCTGAGATGCACCAGTCCGTGGTGGAGGTGGGCACCAACATCTGCCACACGGTGAAAGAGGCCAGGCTGGATCTCTTCGATCTGCGCCGCCAGATGATTCTGCTGGCGCGGGAGCATGGGTTGGTGCTGGTTGCGGGAGCGACGCATCCCTTCGCGGACTGGCGCTCGCAGGAGATCTATCCCGACCCGCGATACGCCCGCGTGGTTGAGGATCTGCAGTTGGTGGCTCGCGCGAATTTGATCTTCGGTCTGCACGTGCACGTTGGCATCGAGGATCGTGAAGCAGCCATTCGCGTTATGAACTCGATGCGCTACTTCCTCCCGCATATCCTTGCCCTCTCAACCAACTCGCCCTTCTGGCGGGGCATGAAGACGGGGCTCAAGAGCTATCGCGCCAAGGTCTTCGACAAGTTTCCGCGCACAAATATTCCGGACAGCTTTTCGAGCTGGAGCGAGTTCGAAAATTTCGTGGCCGTGCTCATCAAGACCAACTGCCTGGACAACGCAAAGAAGATCTGGTGGGACATTCGGCCACATCCCTTCTTCAGCACCGTAGAGGTGCGCATCTGCGACATACCTCTGCGCGCGGAGGAGTCGCTTGCTATTGCCGCGCTCATCCAGGCGACCGCGGTGAAGCTCTACAACCTGCACACGCGCAACCAGGATTACCGCCAATATTCGCGCGCGCTCCTGATGGAAAACAAATGGCGCGCGGTTCGCTACGGCCTCGACGGGAAGCTGATCGACTTCGGCAAAGAGCAGGAAGTTCCAGAACGTGAACTGATTCTGGAGTATCTGGAATTTGTCGACGAAGTCGTGGACGAGCTGGATAGTCGCGCAGAGATGAACATCATTCGCAGGATGCTTGAGACGGGCACGGGTGCGGATCGCCAATTGCGGCGCTACGAAGAGACAGGCGGCGACTTCAAAGCGGTTGTCGATTACATGGTGGAGGAAACCAGCGCCGGTCTGTTCTGATCTGTGCAGCACAAGTCGCAATGCAGTGACTGACGGAGTCCACCGGCTGGCGCGATTCTCCTTCGCCGGTAGCGAGCGGAGGAAATCGCGAAAACCCACGCACCCCCGCCAGTCCTGATTCCTTTCAACTCCCGCGACGTGTGCGGAGAGCCAGAGCGAACCCAGCAGTTTTGCTCCGCCTGCGTTGCTCTCCACTACAAGATGCAAACAACTTCGCCGCTGTTGTTTCCGCCGCGGGTCCATCGAAGCAATCCTCAAAAGCCGAGGGTTGAAGCTGACATCGCGGATTCTGTCGGCACTCGCTTTCAGTCCCGCCATTTCGTCCACGTTCATTGGAACAGGCAGAGCCGCCTCCAGGCCATGACGGTTGACGATGCAAGGGACCGAGAGGCATACGCCGGAGATGCCGCGATACTCGTTCAGCAGGGAACTGACGGGGAGCACGCGATTCTCATTGTTCAGGATCGCTTCCAGAATGCTGGCGACCGCCAGACCCACAGCGTAGTTGGTCGCGCCCTTGCCGGTGATCACCTTGTCCGCGGCCGTGCGCACATTCTCGAATATGTGTGCGCGATCGCTCCCGGCAAGTTGCCCATGCCCCGGCACTGCCCATTGATCGAGCGGGATTGCGCCGATGCTGGCGCTGGACCATAGCGGAATCTCGCTGTCTCCGTGCTCGCCCACAATGTAGGCATGCACGTTCTGGACCGCCACAGAGCAGCGCCGCGCGATCAGGTAGCGAAAGCGCGAGCTATCCAGAACCGTGCCGCTTCCGAATACGCGCCCCGGCGGCAATCCGCTCAGCTTCTGCGCAATTTGCGTCACCACGTCAACCGGGTTTGTCACCATCAGCAGAATTGCTTCAGGAGCAACGCGCACCACGTCTGGGATAATCTTGCGGCAGATATTCGCATTGGCCTCGGCCAGGTCCAACCTGGTTTGCCCGGGCTTCTGTTTGGCTCCAGCGGTCATCACAATTACGTCGGAGCGCTCCAGCACATTTACATCGTCTGAGCCGTTGACGTTGGCGACGGGCACAAATTGGAGCCCGTGGTTCAGATCGAGAGCTTCGGCATGAACCTTGTCCTTGTTGAGGTCGAAGAGACTGATCTGCTGGCTCACGCCCCGCAACATGCAGGCATACGCAATGGTTGCGCCGACGCTGCCCGCGCCGATAATACCGATTTTGGTGGTACGCTCCTGTGCCATCGACTTGCAGCGTAACACGCGGGCTATGCTACCGCATCGACTTAGGTCACTCGATCCATTGGTTCAGATTCACGTCTTCCCCTTCTCTTTGCGTCGCTAAAAAATATGCGCGGCCACGCTTTCTGCCGCTCGCCGCTGCTGCGGAGGGCGCTTTACGCTAAGCTATTAAGACGGCGACGCGCATCGGCGTTGCCCGTTCCAATCAGGAAGAATAGCCAGCGAATGAATCACAACCAGTCCCCGGAAGCCAACGTCCTGCTGTCCACCGAATTTCCTGCGGAGTTCACGCGGGGCGCTCATTCCGCCGTCAACACCTGTCTGCGCATCGATCCCGCAGAGAAGGTTACGTTGATCACCGATCGCGTCACCGCGCCGATTGCCGCGGCCATTGCTCATGAGCTTGAGGGGAATGGCTGCCGCTGGAACGCGTACCTGCTCGAGGATTACGCTGAGCGCCCGGTGACCGAGATGCCGGCTCCGATACTCGAAGACATGGAGACATCAGACGTTTCCATCTTTGCGGTGCAGGTACAGCGCAATGAGCTGCACTCGCGTATGCAGATGACCGACGTGGTAAATCGGCGCCACATGAAGCATGCCCATATGGTGAACATCACGCCGCAGATTATGTGCGATGGCATGCGTGCAGATTTCAACCTGGTGGATCGCCTCTCTCAGAAGGTTCTGGACAAGGTGCGGAGTGCGAGCTACGTCCGCGCTACGACGGCTGCGGGTACCAATATCCGCGCCGAACTGAATCCGAATTACAAGTGGTTCAAGACATCGGGCATCATCTCGCGCGAGAAGTGGGGCAACCTGCCGGGCGGAGAATGCTTTACCTCTCCCGGAGAAGTGAACGGCACATTTGTGGTGGATGGCGTTGTCGGGGACTACCTGTGCGCGCGTTATGGACTGCTGGAAGCAACTCCTCTCACCATCGAGATCAGCGGCAATCGCATTACGAAATGCACTTCAGCGAATCAGCAACTGCAGGACGAGTTCTGGGCCTACACGCACACCGACGAAAACTCCGACCGTGTCGGGGAGTTCGCTATCGGCACTAACATTGGCGTCGAGCGCGTGATCGGCAATATCCTGCAGGACGAAAAGTTTCCCGGCATCCATATTGCTTTTGGCGACCCTTACGGCAACCACACCGGCGCACCGTGGAAGTCCACAACGCACATTGATGTGGTGGGCCTGCGCTTCAACATCTGGGTGGGCACGGCGGAGGGCGAAGAGCAGATCATGAACGCCGGCAAATTTATCATCGAGCCTTGAAAGCCTTCCCATGAAAACCGTCTCAAGCCGGACCGTCTACCAGAATCGCTGGATGCGTGTGCGTGAAGATGGGATCGAGCGCGCCGATGGAACCTCGGGCATCTACGGGGTGATCGAGAAACCTGACTTCGCGCTCATCATCCCCATTGAAGATGGACACGTCTACCTGGTGGAGCAGTACCGCTATCCCGTTGGAGCGCGCTTTTTGGAGTTCCCCCAGGGCACGTGGGAGACGAAGCCCGACGCTAACCCGATCGACGTAGCCCGCGGAGAATTGCAGGAAGAGACGGGATTAATAGCGGCGGAGATGAACTACCTCGGGCACCTCTTCATCGCCTATGGAATGTCAAACCAGGGATTTCATATATTCCGCGCCGGCGGCTTTCACCAGGGCGAGACCAGTCTCGATCCGGAAGAGCAGGATCTCGTCGTCAGACGGATGACGATTGCGGAGTTCGAAGAGGCAATTCGCAGCGGCTCCATCAAGGACGCGGGGACCATTTCGGCGTGGATGCTTCTGAAAATGTCAACGGAGTCAGCTAAATCAGCCGCAGTGTAGTATTTACGCGGCGCAGACGTACGGGTACATGAAAAAGGCGCATACCCGAAGGTACGCGCCTTTGTAAGATGACGTTATTTGATCCTTACATCGCCTGCAGATACTGCGGAAAGAGCAGGGTCGAGTGTTCCTGGAACAGGAGCGTCAACCTGTTCAGCATGGCGCCGTAGATTTCTGTCGCACGGTGCGCATTGACCTCTGCCGCTACCGAGGACCTCGACATCACATGCTGCGCAAGTGCCATGAGCACGCAGATTCTGATCTGGAAAGCATCGCTTCGCAGGGATTCCAGCAGCTCTTCCGGCACACCTTGTCCGTGAACAGCGGCATAGTCCGCAAGCTGAACCAGCACAGGGGCATTGCAGTACATGGCCCAGAGACCTTTGGCGCCCTTGATCTTCGTCCAGATCTCCTGCGTGGACACCGTAATCGCGCCGCTATAGAGGTACTTTTCGGAGACTTCCTCCATACCCCAATCATTGGCGTGCAACTGGGAAACAAGAGATTCCCAACTCGCTTTCGCCTTTCTTGACTGACGGAGGCGCCACTGGCCCGCGTAAACAAGAAGAAGCATCGTAACCAAAACCTGAAGCAGGGGTAGAACCATGGCTTCCTATCGCTTTCGACTCGAAGACTCGTTGACTTCCGATTGAACAGCTATTCTGGCCGACCGTGTACTTCCTGCTATTGATAGCAGAAAATTTTGCATTTGTGGACTAAATTCTTTCCTTGGAGCTTCCTGGCGGGCAAACGACCAGATCCAATATGCCAATGTACCAATGTAACTAGCGACTTGCATCTGGTCCAGGGCGTGGAACTGGGAAGTAAGTCCTTTGCTGCTTTGAATGGAGGTGACGATCAGGCTGATTGCGGAGAAAAAAGCCAGCCCGGTCGCCAATTGGAGGACGTGATTTCGCCATCCGATGCCCAGCATCTGAGCGAACAGGGCAATTGCCACGAAGATTCCCAGCCGCAGCAACGCCATCGCCAGGTTCAGCCTGACGAAGAGCACGCCCAAAGCTGATTGGAAATGAGAGCCTGAATGTAGCGAGAAAAGGAGAGTGATGCAGGCTGCGACGAGCACGAATCCGGCCAGAACCCACAACACTCCGCTGGGAAGCGAGCGCTTGACCGGCCGCAGGACGTTAGACGCTATCTCCAGCAACAGCCCAAGCTGGAAGAGATAATCGGCAACATTTACCGCGAAATAGACGCTGAAATAGTAGGGAAGCAGCCGGGAATGGACGTAGTAGAGGAGCGGATCCGTGAGCAGGCCAAATATCAGGTAACCGGTAAAGATGGGGAAGGTTCGATGGAGACCGCGCGCAAAGAGCGCAGCCACCAGAACCGCAATTCCGGCGTAGCCTAAGATCCACAAAAGGCTGTCAATATCCGGTAACCCCATCGCTCACCTATGCGCTGCAGGATACCTTATGAACCCAACTATTACGACAAAAACCTAGGCCACCATTCCCAATGTGGGCGAAGTCGCGCTGTGTTGCCCAGGAATGGGATGCGGTGCGACCGGGCTCATTTCGGCGATAGTCGCGCTGTGCTGGCCGGGAATGGGATGCGGTGCGACCGGGCTCATTTCAGCGATGGTCGCGCTGTGTTGGCCAGGAATGGGATGCGGTGCGACGGGGCTCATTTCAGCAATGGTCGCGCTGTGCTGCCCAGGAATGGGATGCGGTGCGACGGGGCTCATTTCGGCGATGGTCGCGCTGTGCTGGCCAGGAATGGGATGCGGTGCGACTGGGCTCATTTCAGCAATGGTCGCGCTGTGCTGGCCAGGGATAGGATGCGGTGCAACCGGGCTCATTTCGGCGATAGTCGCGCTGTGCTGGCCGGGAATGGGATGCGGTGCGACCGGGCTCATTTCAGCGATGGTCGCGCTGTGTTGGCCGGGAATGGGATGCGGTGCGACGGGGCTCATTTCAGCAATGGTCGCGCTGTGCTGCCCAGGGATGGGATGCGGTGCAACTGGGCTCATTTCGGCGATGGTCGCGCTGTGCTGGCCAGGAATAGGGTGCGGTGCAACCGGGCTGTGGCTCGACGCGAAGGCAGACCCGCAATAAACGAGTGACAGGATTAGGAATAGGGGCGCGGCATTCAAAGACAGCTTCGTCGACATAAAATCTCCTCAGGGTAAAAGTGCGTGTAACCGAAGACTAGTCCGAATTGGCCCCTTTAGCGAATATTTTTTTGCTGTTAAAGTCAATCGTTGCTCCTTTTTACCGCTTTGCCTGCAGTCGAGTGCACGTTATTCCTTCAAGTCATGGCTTAGGTTTGTAGCATCGAACTCTGTTCTCACAGGCTGCTGAGTATGATTCCCAAATTTCGCAACGACTTTAATCGAACCTTTCGGCAAAACGCCTATCAGGCGCTGTTGGCAGAGGTCCAGAGGCGTGTTGGCTGCGAGGTCGGCTTCCGGATTGCTGAAACGCCCTGCTTCCTGCGCGAGGCGACATTACTTGAGATGTCCGCAATTGGCGCGGAGTTGACGCATCGTTTGGTATCAGATGCGGATTATCTGGAGGCGTCATTCCAGTCAATACCCAGGAAATACCGGGTGCCGAATCGTGATGCCCACCCGCATTTCATGACCGCGGACTTCGGACTGGTTCGACAGAGCGACGGCAGCCTGGCGCCACAGTTGGTCGAGCTGCAGGCCTTTCCCTCCATATTTGGGTATCAGGCTGTGCTTTCAGATGCTTATCGAAGTGTTTACCATCTGGACACCACCCTGCGCAGCTTCCTGAGCGGCCATACCGAGGCGTCGTACTGGCAAGCGCTGGGGCGGGTTATTTTGAACGGCCATGACCCGGAGAATGTGGTTCTGACCGATGTGGACCCACTGAATCAAAAGACCCTCGCCGATTTTCATGTGACGCAGGAGCTTCTCGGGATCCAGATTGTCGATATCGCGGATCTCATTCCCCAGGGCGACAAATTGCACTATCGCCGGGCCGACGGGGTCCTGGTACCGATCAAGCGGATCTACAACCGGGCGATCGTGGATGAACTGATCCGAAAGCAGGTTGAGCTGCAATTCGACTGCACCGAGGCTTTTGACGTTGAGTGGGCGGGCCATCCCAACTGGTACTTTCACATCAGCAAGTTCTCACTGCCGTACCTGGATCATCCCGCGGTTCCGCCGGCAGTCTTCCTAAGCGATTGGCTGGAGGGGAAGGGGCGGGATCGGCTCGACGCGGGTGAGACCACCTCGCCTCGGGGAGTCGTCTACGAGAATCTCCTGCTTAAGCCGCTTTTCTCTTTTGCCGGTAAGGGGATCGAATTCAGCCCCGCGCTGGCCGACCTTGAGGCGATTCCCGTGGCGACTCGCGGGGAGTACCTGCTGCAGCAGCGGGTGTCTTTCGAGCCCGTGATCGAGACTCCCTGCGGCCCTACCCAGGCGGAGATCCGCATACTCTACGTCTGGCCGGACGGCGGCAGGCTTGAGCCGCTTATTTCGCTGGCAAGACTGGGGCGAGGAAAAATGATGGGAGTGGACCACAATCGTAATCTCGAGTGGGTCGGTTCTTCTGCAGCGTTTTTCCCATAAAATCGGCAAATATTTGCCTGTCCGGGTAAATTGTTTACGCACTTGCTAACACTTTGGTGTGATTTCAAACTTTAGTCACTACCAATTTGTAAAAATTCGCGCTATTGTGGAGAAACTTCCTGGGTACCGGGAGTTCTGTGTCGCGCTCTTTTCACCAGGAATATGGCGAGCTATAACGACGAGCGGCGGCGACCCAGTGGGACTGAAGATCGGTCTGCAACCCGTTTTCCGCTCCGGCTGCCAATAAGAGTCATAACTGACCAAGGGGCGCTGGAGACTGTTACTGCAAATATTTCGTCGAGCGGCGTTTTATTTGAGTTCGACCAACTACTCCCGGTCAACGCGACTGTACAGTTTTCGCTGACCATGCCTGCCGTCACGCTGGGAGTTCCGGCTGACGTGGTTATTCAATGTGTGGGGCACGTGGTGCGCTCCTACCCTAGCCCGCCAGGATTTCAAACGGCGGCCGTAATCGACGAATATCGATTCTCGGAATAGATACCTTTATGGTTGCTGCCAAAGCTGATTCCTTCGACGAACAAGGGTCCGAGCAGAGCGAAATCACCGCGAACTTATCGCGCAATGTAATTCGTGTGCTGCTCGCGGACTCACAGGCCATCTATCGTGTCGGCATGCGCAAGATTTTTGCCTTGGAAGACGACATACGAGTTGTCACCCAGGTAGATTCGGTCGCCAGCCTCCACTCCGCTGTCGAGAGCTTTCCGTGCGACATCGTGATGCTTGAGGGTAACCTGCTGAGCGGGACAACGGACGCGATTCCAGAGCTCGTCCGCCGTGCGCCCAATGTCAAGATCATCATCCAGACTATGGCCTCGGATGAATCGAATACCGTCGAGCTCTACCGGCGGGGCGTGCGGGGCATCATTCCCCGGTCAATTTCGCCCGATCTGCTGGTGAAGTGCGTGCGCAAGATCGCCGCCGGCGAGACGTGGATCGATAATCAATCGGTCAATTGGGTAATTGATGCGTACAGGTCCCAGGCCACCAGCACCTCCGGCCCGCGCACCCAGCCGCGACTCTCGCCCAAGGAGCTCGCGATTATTACCTGCATAACGCAGGGCAAGAGAAACAAGGAAATTGCCTTCCAGCTCGGCACCACTGAGCAGGTAATCAAGAATTATCTGCGCAAGGTATATGACAAGCTGGGCGTCTCCGACAGGCTGGAACTGGCACTCTATTGCCTGCACCACGAGTTGCACAAGAACTCGCCCGGTGAAGCTACTGAGAATGCGCCCGCACCGGCTGCCGGTGGATCCCACAAGTCGAACGGGCACGCCGCTGCTGTCGCGGAGAATTCAAACCACTAAAGTCACGGGGTCACTTAGCTTGACGAGTCAGGACTGGCCGCCTGCCGTGCATCTTCCAGTAGATCGATGAGCAGAGCCAGTCTTTCCTGGCTCATGTGCTTCATCTTTACCTGCACGCCTTCAGTCACCAGTGGATCCAGCAATTTCAGCTTTTCGAGTCCCTCTTGGGAAATCTCCGTGTATACAACGCGGCGGTCGCCCTCGTTGCGTCGGCGCCTCACCAGGTGTTGTTTTGCCAGCCTGTCCAGCAGTCTGGTGATGTCTGGATCTTCGCTGATAAGGCGTTCCCCGAGCTCAGTGCAGGTAAGGCCTCCAGGACCGGCTCCACGCAGTATGCGCAGTGCGTTGTATTGGTTCGGGGTCAGCCCAAATGGCTTCAGCATCTGGCGCACAGAACTCTGCATGCGATCGGCTGTGCGCGCAAGATTCAGCATCGCTTCCTCTTCAAGTGAGGCGAAGGGTTGCGACTGTCGAATCTCCTGTTGCAGCTTTCTAACCATATAACCTGCTCGGCAAAAGGCAGAGGCGTGGAGACGCCGCGGGCCAGCTAACCTCGCCGCCAGCGTCTCCTTGCTACTGCTGAGTTTTGCTGCTTACTGCTTGATCATTTCGACTTCGAGCTCGACCTTTACATCGTCGCCCAACATGCCGTTGCCAAAATTCAGGCCGAAATCTGCGCGGTGAATGCTGGTGGTGGCAGACATGCCGCGATGAGCTGTGCCCTTCTGGTCAACCATCTCTTTGCTGGGGCCGTCGAGGTCCAGCGTCACAGGCTTGGTGACGCCGTGCATCGTGAGATCGCCAACCATCTGCAGTTTGCCGTCTTTGTTGGTGATCTGCTTGCTGACGAAGGTCATGTCAGGATACTTGGCTACGTCGAAGAAATCGGGGCTCTTGAGGTGGGTGTCGCGCTGTGCCACACCGGTATCGACTGTGGTGGTGTCCACCTTCGCCTGCACCGACGACTTTGTGATGTCCTTGTCATCTAGCGTAACGACTCCGGTCACGTTGCCGAAATGCCCATGAACATTGGACAAGCCCATGTGGCGGATGGTGAAGTTGGCCGAGCTGTGGGCCGAATCGAGTTTCCAGGTGGAGGTCTGTGCGCCTGCGAGCGATACACCCGTCGCAAACATCAACGCCACTGCCAATGTCTTCATCTTCATTCTTCGATCTCCTCGTTTTATTAGGCTGAACACCATTTGTATGCCGGACCGAGCCGCTCGATCGCCGGCGGGGAATTGGTTCCTCTCAATGGATGACAGGAATTGATATTCGTTGCAACAAATATTTGACGAACGGTGTTTCGGCTGGGACAACTGGGGGAGTAAGACGGCCCAGCGCAATGAAAGTTGCTTCGGAGGAGGCCAAATCGTCGGGGAAAGTCGTTTTTGCCTGCGGGGTTAGCGGAGTTGAATCCAGAAGAAGGCGACAACGCCAATGGCACCACAGGCGATGGCCAGCAGTGCTCCGCCAAGGATGAGGCGAACCATGCCCTGCTGTTCAGGCCGGGGCCGGGTGATACCAAAGCCTGCTACGAACGATTCAACCAGGAAATCAAGAAGGCGTGTCATTTGATCTTGGATGATTCTAGAGCATTCCCCCCGAGGGTGCCGGATTCGTGGTCGGCTTCGTGTGAGGAGAGAGGTTCCGGCATACATAAATCTAGCGCGACGCTCCGGGGCGCTCCATGTCGAAGCGGTCGGTGGTGCGGGCATAGGTAGACCCGGCCATGCGTCCTATTGCCTTCAGTTTGGCGGGATCGATGCGGAAGTCTTCGACGAAGCCCTGGGCAACATGGAAGCGCAAGACTTCGCCGATGACGATGGTGCCGCCCATTGGCTTTTCACTCACGCGAACGAGTTGCAGCAGGCGACACTCCATCTGCACATGCGACTCAGCCACGCGCGGCGGGCGGACGAGTTCGCTGGCGAGGGCAGTGAGGCCGGAAAGCTCAAATTCGTCGACCTCGGGAGGAACCTCGGCGGCGCATATGTTCATCTGCTCGGCAATCTCTTCCGACACGATGTTGACAACAAATTCGCGTGTCTCTTCGATGTTGCGCAGCGTGTCTTTCTTCGCGGAGGCGCCGCGGCGAACCATCGGGCAGAAGCAGACGACAGGAGGGTTTGCGCTGGCCGCGGTGAAAAAGCTGAAAGGTGCCAGGTTGAGAATGCCATTTGTATCAATCGTTGATACAAATGCGATCGGCCGCGGCACAATGGAGCCTACGAGCAGCTTGTAGATATCCTGCGGTGCATGGTCGGCAGGGTTGAAGGTGAGCATCTTTGCAGTATCTTGCTCCGGCATTCCTCTATCGTACCGTTTCCGGCTTGCGGTTTATCCGGTCTTTCGCGCCCCAGCTTGCCCAGTAGTCGGCCCACTCCACCTGTTCACCCGCGGGTAGTACATGGATCGGATTCAGGCCGTCCAGCATCACAGCGTATTCGTCGGTATGCGTCTTCTTCCCCTGGTTGGCGAGTGCCTTGGGATGCGGCCCATGGTGGATGCCGCGCGGATGCAGCGTGGCGTAGCCGGGCTTGACGTTGTCCTTACTGAAGAAGTCGCCGTCGTGGTAGAAGATGAACTCGTCGTAGTCGGTATTGCGATGGAAGAAGGGAACCTTGAGCGCGTCGGCATCCTGCTCAAGCGGACGCGGCAGAAAGCTGCACACTACTGCGCCCTGGGTGACGAACGTGGTGTGCGCGCTGGGCGGCAGGTGTGCGCGATGGCTCATCACCGGGCGAATGTCGCGCAGGTTGATCTTCCAGGTTGTAAGGTCGCCCTTCCACCCCACTACGTCGAAGGGATTGAAGGGATAGAAGACTTTGGAGTATTCGCCCTCACAGCGGATACGGACCTCCCACTCACGATCCTCCTCTTGGTCATGCTGCACGGCTGGTGGCTCGGGTATGGTGACGGCCGCAGGATCGTAGAGTGCGTGCTGGCCCAGCAGGCCGCGATCGGGCTGATCAAACTCCGCCTTCGACTGAATGATGAGAAAGAAGTTGTCCTCGTCCTCAGGCATAACGCGATAGGTGACGGAGCGGGGAAGGATGATGTAGTCGCCCTTCTCATAGGGGAGCGGGCCGAAGTCGGTCTCAATCACGCCGTGGCCGCGATGGACGAAATATAATTCGTCACCGTCACTGTTACGAAAGCAGAAGGGCATGGGCCGAGACCTGCGGGATACTGAGACCAACACGTCCTGATTGCCCAGGAACGTCACCGGCTCTCCCTCGGCGTCATGCAGATCCGTAGGTTCAAGCTTGTTCAGGTCGAAGAGATGCGGGCGGAGTTTGCCTTCGAAGCGGATCCAGTCGGTGGGCGGGTGCGAGTGGTAGAGATGTGCGGCCTTGCCATAGAAACCCTTGCGGCCATGCTCCTCTTCGAAGGTTCCCTCGGGCAATGCGACGTGCGCCTGCTGTGTGGTCTTTCCGCGCTTGAGTGGATACATACAATGCTCCTGAATCGTTGGATGGCTACGGCCGCACGACGCGGTTGCGCAGTATTCCTATTTTTTCTATCTCCAATTCAATCGTGTCTCCGGGCTGGACCCATTTGTCCAGTTCCAGTCCGCATCCCGTGCCCACGGTTCCCGAGCCGATAATGTCTCCGGGATAGATCGTGTCATCCTCGGTGAGAAATTCGATCATCTGCTCAAACTTCCAGTGCAGGTCGCCGGAGTAGCCGCGGGACCACTCTTCGCCGTTCACCCGCGCCATCATCACCAGGTCGTAGGGGTCGGTGAGTTCGTCGGTGGTGACCATCCACGGTCCCAGGCCGGAGCACCAGTGCTTTCCTTTCGCAGGACCGAGACGGACTTTCATCTCACGCTTCTGAATATCGCGAGCGCTGAAGTCGTTCAGGATGGTGTACCCCGCGATGTAGTCATGCGCATGCTCGGCCTTGATGTTGCGGCCTTCTCGCCCGACGATCGCTGCGAGTTCGAGCTCGTAATCGAAGCGCTCGGTAAAGCGCGGCCACAGCACCTCCTGTCCTGTACCAATCAGGTTGTGATGCCCGGTCTGGTAGTAGACGGGCATCTCATACCATTCCTTCGGCATGGCTTCATTGCGCTTTTCGAAGCCCAGTTTCACATGCGCCTCAAAGGCGTAAAAATCACGCAGTGAGCGCGCGTCGGGCAGGGGAGTGAGCAGATGAACCTTGTCGAGTGGATAACGCAGCGTCGCGCCATTCTTGTCTCGGTGCAGCTCCTCCGGCAGATAATCAAGAGCCTCCTGCGCCGTCTTGCGCGCAAGAGCGCCACCCTCCAGCCAGCCGCGTAGAGAAGCGGGCACCAGCGCATCGGCGTGCGTCTGATTGCCGAGATGGTGCGCCGCCGCGAAGTTGAGATCGACCACTCCGCCTGCAGTTACAACACCCAGCCGGCGGAACTTTCCCAACTGCGTGCTGACCTCGAACGTACAGAGCTTCATCCGCCTGCCTTACAGGTTGCCACGCGCTGCCTGCTCGCGCTCAATGGCTTCAAAAAGCGCCTTGAAGTTTCCCTTGCCGAAGCTGCGGCTGCCCTTGCGCTGGATGATCTCGAAAAAGAGCGTTGGCCGATCTTCAACGGGCCGCGTGAATATCTGCAGCATGTAGCCCTCTTCGTCGCGATCTACGAGGATGCCGAGTTGCTCCAGTTCGGCCAGTGGCTCGTCCACCTCTCCGATGCGCGCTTCCAGTTCCGTGTAGTAGGAGTGGGGCACCTTGAGGAACTCCACACCCTGCTTCTGCAGCAAACCAACGGTGGTCAGAATGTCGTCGGTAGCCATGGCGATGTGCTGCACGCCTGCGCCATGGTTGAACTCGAGATACTCCTCAATCTGCGACTTCCTGCGGCCCTCGGCAGGCTCGTTGATGGGGAACTTGACGCGGCCGTTGCCATTGCTCATCACCTTCGACATCAGTGCGGAATACTCGGTGGAGATGTCTTTGTCGTCGAAGCTCTGGTAGAGCTCGAAGCCCATGATGTCGCGGTAGTAGTCGACCCAGCGATTCATCTCGTTCCAACCGACGTTGCCCACCATGTGGTCGATGTAGCGCAAGCCTGTTGGGCGCGCCTGGGGATCGGCCGCGACGGCCCGATAGCCGGGCAGAAACGATCCCGCATAGTTGCCGCGCTCGACAAAGGTATGCACCGTGTCGCCATAAGTAGCGATGGTGGCGGTGCGCACGGTGCCGTGTTCGTCAGTCTTCTCTTCAGGTTCGTGAACGTTGCGGGCGCCGCGGCGGGTGGTCTCTTTCCATGCCTGGCGGGCGTCGTCCACCCACAGTGCTACGTCGCGAACGCCGTCACCATGACGGCGAATATGCTCTGCAATTTCGCAGTCAGGGCGAAGGGGAGTGGTGAGTACAAAGCGGATGGCTCCCTGTTGAACAACGTAGGAGGCGCGATCGCGCATACCTGTTTCTGGCCCTGCATAAGCCACCAGGCTCATGCCGAATGCGGTGCGATAGAAGTAGGCGGCCTGGCGTGCATTACCAACGTAGAACTCAACGTAATCGGTCCCATGCAGAGGCAGAAAGTCGCGTTTTGTTTCAAGTGCCGGATGTGTAATCGTGGACATGCTTCTCTCCAAACGCTGAGATGCGTGCGCCGACTGAAGCGGTCATTTATTACTCAGCGCACCATACAATACATCCCACGAAGGTTGATTGCCTAGTGCATGAAAGTGGGCATTTTAGCGACGGGCCTCCCGAATTGACTTGTGCTCATCGAAGGTGAATTATTGACGAGTTTTGGCACGTTTCGAGCGTCTAAAGAGCGTCTATGAATGTTGAAGTCACGAATATGAAAAACGAAAGAAATCTGGCACAAATTCCGGAAACAAGTCTGCCGGTTGCAAACCCCTACCTTGTCGAGCAGGACTGGAAGGCCTACAAGCCGGAGGAACATGCGTTATGGGCCGAACTGGTGAGCCGGCGAATGGCGCAGTTGCGCCAGCATGCTTGCCAGGAATACCTGGATGGCCTCGAGTTGATTGGCCTGCGCGAGGATTCGATTCCCAACCTTGCAGACGTGAACGCGCGGCTGCAACCACGGACCGGATGGCGTGCTACTCCTGTGAGCGGCTTTCTACCCGCAGACGCGTTTTTTGACATGCTTGCTGCGCGGCAGTTTCCGACCACGACGTATCTGCGCGGTCGCGAATCGTTTGACTACACGCCGCTGCCGGACATTTTCCACGATGTCTTCGGGCACGTGCCGATGCATGCCCACCCGGTCTTCGCGGATTTTCTGCAGCACTATGGCCGCGTATGCGCAAGGCTCAGCAGCAAGGATGACCTTGAGCGCATGGGTCGTCTCTTCTGGTTCACGGTGGAGTTCGGAGTGATTCGGCAGCGAGGAGCAATCAAGCTCTACGGCAGCGGCCTGATCTCTTCGCCCGGTGAATCGGACTACGTCGTCAGTGGCGGTCCGGAGATTCGCAACTTCAACCTGGATCAGGTCATGGAGCAGCAATTTGCCACGTCGGAGATGCAGCCGGTGCTCTACGCCGTTGAATCGTTTGAGCAGATATACGAGGCGGCGCAGCAGGCTGAGTTGCGATTGGGCTGACCGTTGATCGCTTGGTACCTCGGTTCAAAAGGCGAAAAATTGGCGACTTTGTCACACTGGATGGTGCACAATTCAGGTTGGGAGACTTCAATTTGCCACGCATCCACTTCCAGCAGCAACTGGCCGAACTGAAAGACAAACTACTGGCAATGGCCGCGCTTTCGCAGCAGGCGGTCGAGTCTGCCGTCGAGGCGAATCTGCGCCGTGACCTCAAGCTCTGCGAGTATGTACGCGAGAATGAGACCGCCATTAATACCGCTCAGCGCGATCTTGATGAGATGGCTTACGAGCTTCTGGCCAAGGAACAGCCGATGGCCATCGATCTGCGCTTCATCCTGGCTGTCATCAAAATCAATGGCGACCTGGAGCGCATTGGCGATCAATCGATGAGCATCGCCATTCGGACCAAGGACATGATCGGCATGCCGGCGGTCGAACTTCCGGTGGATTTTGAAGGGATGGGTGGCTTTGCGGGGCGCATGATTCGCACGTCGATCCAGGCGCTGCTGAACGCGGACGCGCAGGTCGCCGACTCAGTTCTTGAGATGGATGACGAGATCGACCGTATGAACCGCGTAGCCCATGCGGACCTGATCAAAGTAATTCAGGAACACCCCGAGCATACGATGCAGGCGCTGAACTCGATCCTGATTTCGCGTGCTTTGGAGCGCATCGCGGATCACGCGACCAACATCGCGACAGACGTGATCTTCTGGGTGCGCGGCGCAGATATTCGCCACCAGCTTAGCCTGGCCATCGATTAGGCCGGCATTTCAGCGTGCATCAAGCCGTGGGCACACTTGCCGCCTGGGGACGGAAGATCATCACTTCCTGGGTGGAGATGAGTCCACCCTTTGCCACCTCCGCCAGCGCGGGGAAAAACTTCTCCAGCTTTTCCGGAGCATCCACGAACTGCAGAATCACCGGCAGATCGACGGAGATGTCGACCAGGTCAGATGTGTGCATGTGATGGTGGCTCCCGAATCCGGCATAGGCGTGAACTGCGGTTGCACCCGCGACGTTGTGGTGAAACAGAAAATCAAGGACTGCAGCAACACGCGCCTCCTTCAGGTACATGGTGACGCGCACAGCGTTGGTAGGAGTTAGCATAGCGATCTCCTGGGTGGTCTGAGGGCTCAGGCCAGCGTGCGGCCGACCACCACGCCGAGCCACACAGCAAAATAGCCCACAACAACGCTCAGCGCAATATTCAGCAGGCCCATGGACGGCTGTCCGGCATGCGCAGCACGAAAAGTTTCGTATTCGAAAGTGGAAAAGGTGGTGTAGGCGCCAATGAAGCCGATGGGGATTGCAAGCCGCCACGCGGGCGACAGGCCGATGCGGGCATCCAGAACGGTGAGTATGGCTCCGATGAGAAAACAGCCGGAAATATTAATCACAAACGTTCCGTAGGGGAAGCGAGTGCCCATGCGCTCATACACCCACACTCCCAGCGCATAGCGGGCAATGGATCCGGCGAAGCCGCCTACCCCAACCCAGAGATACTTCGACATTCCTCGTCTGCCCCCGGCGAGCCCGAAACGATATAAGGCTGCATGAATTGTAATTATCCCATCCCATGCAAGTGGATTTATGTAACCAAAGCCAGTCTCACGCGTCTGATAGGAATACTTGTTGTCACGAGTTTTCTTTTCCAAGGGGATGACATCTTACCTATGCCTACTTCCACCGATCGCACTTCTCACTCGAAGGTTGCGGGCAAGGATGCCGCGAATACAAGCTACCAAGCGCACGTAAATCCACAGTGGGTCCGGCTGCTGGAATTGCTGGAGATGAATGCGCGTTACGTGGAGTGCCGCCGCGAAAAGCTGCGTACCGAGGACGGCAAAACGATCCTGGATTTCCTCTCCGGCTACTGCGTTTACAACATCGGGCACAATCATCCGGCGGTTATTGAGGCGCTGCACGAAGAACTGGAGCGTAACGGTCCGTCGATGCTGCAGAGTCACGTAGCAGAGACCGCGGGGGAACTTGCTGAGGTACTTTGCCGCAAGGCCGGCGGGCGTTTGCAGAAGGCCTACTTCTGCAGTTCGGGCAGTGAAGGCGTGGAGACGGCGATCAAATTCTCCCGCGCATTCACGAAGCGCGATGGCCTGGTAGCTGCGCGCGCGGCGTTTCACGGTCTCTCCTGCGGTGCGCTCTCGCTCATGGATCATAGCTTCTGGTCGGGTGGATTCGGACCGCTGCTACCGCATGTTTCCTTTGTCGACTTCGGCGATCTGGCTGCTCTCGAGAGCGTGCTGAAGCATAAAAAGACCGCGGCTCTTTTTCTCGAACCGATCCAGGGAGAAGGCGGCATCGTACTGCCACCGGCGGGTTATCTCGAAGGTGCGCAGGCGCTCTGTCGCAAGTACGGCACTCTGCTGGTGATGGATGAAGTGCAGACAGGGCTGTATCGCACGGGAACATTTCTCGCCAGCCAGCAGTATGGCCTCGATCCCGACATCGTAATCCTGGCCAAGGCGCTAAGCGGCGGACTCGTCCCGTCTGGCGCCGTGCTGATGACCGACGAAGTGTACGACAGCGTCTATGGATCGCTGCGCCGCGCAATCGTGCACACCTCAACCTACAGCGAAAACAGCCTCGCGATGCGAGCTGGTCTGGCTACGCTGGCCGTGCTGGAGGACGAAGAACTGGGAGCGCGGGCTACCGCTCTGGGAGACCAGTTTCGCGAACGCCTGCGGTCTGCGCTGGCGAAGTACGAGATGGTTGCTGAGGTTCGCGGCGCGGGCTTTTTCTCGGGCATCGTCTTCCACGCGCCCAAGTCGCTGGGTCTGCGACTCTCCTATGAGGCATTCAACCGCGTGCATCCGGCCATGTTCGGACAAATGCTGGTGATGCGCTTGTATCGCGAGCACGGCATCCTGACGCAGATTTGCGGCAATGATTTTCTGGTTTTGAAGGCTGCTCCGCCGCTGAATGCGAGCGAGGAGAGCCTGGACGCATTCCTCCTGGCAATCGTCTCCGTCATGGAGGCGGTTCACTCCTCGGTCCAATTCTGGAAAGACGCGCTTTCACTGGCCGGTCGCGCAGTAAAGATTTAGCCTGTCCACGAATCTCCGTGCTGGACTTACCTGGCAATTGCACTCCTGCATTACTTCAGTACGCCGGATCATTTTCGCAACCAAGAAAGAAGACGAGATTCTATGCGCATTGCAGCAACGGCCACGGCTTATCCTCCGCACTATTTCACGCAACAGGAAGTCGTGCAGGGACTGTTGACGTACTGGGACAAGGGGATGGAAAACTCCGCGGTAATTGAGCGGCTGCACTCAAGAACCGGGGTGGATGGACGCTATTTTTGCCGTCCACTCGTCGAATACTATGGGCTCGATACCTGGGGCAAGACGAACGATGTGTGGATCGAGGTCGCGACGGCTCTTGGAGAAGAGGCAATCGACTCCGTACTGAAGCAGACGGGGGTGGATCGCAGCCAGGTGGGGGCGCTCTTTTTTGTCAGTGTCACGGGAGTTTCAAGTCCATCGGTCGATGCCCGGCTGGTGAACCGGATGGGACTGAATCCGCAGATCAAGCGAAATCCGATCTTCGGGCTGGGCTGTGTGGCAGGAGCAGCGGGGCTGGTGCGCGCATCGGATTATGTTCGTGCCTATCCTGACCAGTTTGCGATTCTGCTGAGCATTGAGCTCTGCTCGCTGACGTGGCAGCGCGATGACGTATCGGTGGCAAACCTGATCGGCTCAGGGCTCTTCGGCGACGGGGCCGCGGCGGTCCTGGTGGCGGGTGCAGAGACGAAGTTGCCGGGACCGAAGGTCGTCGCGAATCATGCGGTCTTCTATCCCGACACGGAACGCGTGATGGGCTGGGACATCTCTGAAAGGGGATTCAGCCTGGTGCTCTCGCCCGATGTTCCCAAGGTTGTAAATGAGAATCTGGGGAAGAACGTGGATTGCGTTTCTGGCGAAGAACGGCTTGAAGCGCTCCGATATTGGCACATGGATCATGCACACGGGCGGACCCAAGGTTCTTGAGGCAACCGCGGAAGCTCTGGATCTGCGGGATGGCGAACTCAGCGGATCCTGGGACGCGTTGCGTCGAGTGGGCAATCTGTCGTCGGCGTCTGTGCTGGTTGTGCTGGATGAAGTGATGAAGAACAATCGGCCCGCGTCAGGAACACGGAGCATCCTGGCGGCGATGGGCCCTGGATTCTGCGCAGAGATGTTGTTGCTGGAGTGGTGATGGAGATGCAGTGAAGATCACGGGAACAGATGTGCTGGTTATCGGCGGCGGCCCCGCGGGGTTGTCTGCCGCAATCGCGCTCGCCCAGAGTGGCGCCGCGGTCCAGGTGGTAGAAGCGCAGCGGCCTCCCATTGACAAGGCCTGCGGTGAGGGCCTGATGCCGGATTCGCGGGTGGAACTGGCGAAGCTTGGCATCACGCTCGATCCCGCGGAGGGCGGAGAATTTCGCGGCATCCATTTCGCTAATCGCAACAGCGGAAGGGAAGATTGTGTCTCTGCGCAGTTTGCTAACGGCATCGGGCTGGGTGTGCGCCGGGTTCATCTTCACGAGCGCATGGTGGAACGGGCCATGGAAGTGGGCGTACATATCGCCTGGGGTGTGCATGTTGGACTGGGGAAGCAGGGCGAGGTGCTGGTGGATAGCAAGCCTGTGAAGTACGGCCATCTGATCGGCGCCGACGGCCAGGCGCTCCGCTGTGCGCCGCTGGGCAGGGTTGGAGCGCGGTTCGCTGATGAGCACCCGTTTTGGCTTCCGCCGCCACTTTAAGGTGAAGCCCTGGAGCGAAAACGTCGAGGTGCATTGGGGCGTTCGAGGTCAGGCATACGTTACGCCTGTGGGACAGGAGGAGATTGTATCGCCACGATATCCAGCGATCCGCAGGTCACGCATGAGACCAGGTGTTGGACAGCATCCCCTTCCTGCGAGAGCGGCTCAGTGGCATTGACACGAGCTAGCGAAGCATCGGGGAGCCGTAACCACGACGCGCCGGCTCAGATCCGTTGCGCGCGGAAGGATTGCACTGATCGGCGATGCTTCCGGATCTGCGGATGCCATTACCGGGGAAGGACTGGCTATGGTGTTTCGCCAGTCGCTACGCTGCTGGCCGAGGCGGTGAAACGCGGCGATCTGGCGCATTATGCTGCGGGTCATCCCGCGAATTCTGCATATGCCCATGACCATGGCGAGGGTCATGCTGACCATGGACCGTTGGCCGCTCTTCCGCGATCGCGCCATGCGCGCGCTGGCAAGCGAGCCCGCAATATTCTCCCGCCTGCTGGGAGTCCATATGGGAGAGGAATCTTTACCCCGCTTCGTTTACGAAAAGGGGCTGCACCTGGGGTGGCGGATACTCGCCCCTGCATGCGGCAGGCATCTAAATAGCCTTCTGCCTGTAGAATCAATCAAGGAAGATGCATGAAACCTTTTAGTAAGCGGATTTACTTTGCGGTTTTTGCTGTATCTGTGTGTCTTGCCTTGGGCCAGTCTGTCCATGCACAAAAGATGACAGTGCATCTAGACCCGGCGCAGACCGAGATTCAGTGGACACTGACGGACACGCTGCACACCGTGCACGGAACCTTCAAGCTCAAGAGTCGGCACGATGATCTTTGATTCAAAGACGGGCATGGCGGAGGGCGAACTGCCTGTCGACGCCAGTACCGGCGAGAGCGGCAGTGGCATGCGCGACAAGGCGATGAAGAAAACCGTTCTGGAAACGGATCGCTATCCGATGGTGTCGTTCCATCCCGCCAAGGTTGCGGGAGAGCCAAAACCGGGCAACACGCAGGATATGACGGTGGATGGCACGTTTAATATCCACGGCGCCGACCATCCGTTGCGCATGGGCGTGAAGGTGCAGCTCGATGGCAACAACAACGTGACCGCGACCACCCACTTCGTGGTTCCGTACGTGGATTGGGGTTTGAAGGATCCGAGCAATTTTGTGCTCAAGGTCGGCAAAGACGTCTCCGTCGACGTGGTGGCGCACGGCACCATCGAGGGCATGCACAACTAGCTGGGCAACGCCCGGCGAGTGTGATGGAAAACGCACGATCTGGGGAACGCGCCATGTGGCGCAAGAGGTACTTCGCTCAGCGGATCGAGTTATACATCGCCGGGAGGGGAAGTCCCGGCGATGAAGATATTTGCGTACTCGTCGCCGAATTTTTGCTTACATGTAAAACTGTTTTACTGCGTCCCACACGTACACACCAAGAATTGCTGCGGTCATCACGCAGGTGCAGACCGTAACGATCCTCACCAGGGGAGTAACGCGGTTGACTTTCTTGAGCAATGCTTGCTGTTCACGGTTCTGGTGCTCCGAAGATTCGTCGAGAAAGATCTGGTCCTCTTCGTAGCGGGTGAGATTGCTGCGATAGAGCAGGAGCACTAACAACAACGTAGTCAGTCCGGCCCACAGAGTCCACATAAGAGGAATTACGCTCATACCGCACCTCGGGTATAACTTCGAACGGTCTCATTCGACGGTGCGGGACGGCAGAGAATGGGAGCTGGGCCCGCAAGGTGGATTGGGCCGTCCGGAGAGCATGTTATCCCCAAAAAGTGGTAATTGAACAGGGATTTATTTATTTCCTCGGGCACCAATCAGGGCAACCAATAGGGTTGTTGGAGGCATTTCCTCAAGCGAGGGGATAACTTCACGACCCTGGACCCCCACCTTCGCTTAGAACCAGATTCGGGCCATGTTCCAGGGCTAACATCTGCAAGGAGAACGAGATGAATACTTTCCGCGCGAGCCGCATTGCTCTACTTTCGGCTGGGCTCATGGCTTTCGGACTCACGATAGTCGCTTGTAATCAGCAGCCTAAGTCCTCCCAGGAGGAGGACAAGGAGATCCGCCAGAAATCAGCCGAGGCAACAGCCACAGTCAAGCAGGGGGCGGAGGAGACGGCGGCCGAAACCAAGAAAGCCGCCGCCAAGGCAGAGGAGAAGCTGGACGCCGTCGCCGCCGGCGTAAAGGACGGTCTGAACAGCAACACGCGCATTGACCTGAATTCTGCGACCGCGGAAAAAATATCGACTCTGCCGGGCATCGACCTGAAGAAGGCCGACCAGATCCTGAAGGACAGGCCCTACGGATCCTCGCACGACCTGGTAGCAAAGGGGATACTGAGCGAATCGCAGTTTGAGCGCATCTCGCCGCAGGTAACTGCGCGCTAGACCAGAGACAGTTTCTGAGTCGGCGAGCTCGCTGCCGCATCTCTTCTTATGAAGAGTTCTGTTGATGCGCCGCGTTTACCGGTTTAAACTGGAGACGGCATATCTTCGAAACTTTGAGGGAGAGTCACCATAATGGCAACCACAACCACGTCCGCCCCTGCATCCGACGGCATCCAGACGAGCGCACCACTGACGCTAACCCCCCCTGCCATCGACAAGGTCCGCGAAATTATGGCGACCCAGGATCCGCTGCCCGCGGGTCTGCGCATCGGTGTTGTCGGCGGCGGTTGCTCCGGCTTCCAGTACTCCATGTCGTTTGAGAATGAAGCGGGCATGATGGACAAGGTCTTCAGCTTTGCCGACCTCAAGGTTTATGTCGATGCGACTTCGCTCATGTATCTGAACGGCTGCGTCGTTGACTACGTTGAGACGTTGGAAGCGGCGGGCTTCAAGTTTGAGAACCCCAACGTCAAGAGCACCTGCGGCTGCGGTTCTTCCTTCAGCGCGTAATTCAGAGATAAGAAATGGAAAGGCCTCGCTCGATTGAGCGGGGCCTTTTTGATTTGGCTTGCGCCTCTATTGCTGCGGCGGAGCGGTCGGAGTAGGTGTTGGTGTTTGCGTCGGCGTGGTTCCTATGCCACCTTGCGATCCAAAGCTTGAGCCCGGAGTACCAAAGCCTGAACCCTGCGTTCCAAATCCTGCCGGGGCGGTGGGCGATCCGTTCGGGCCATTCAGATTTGTGTTTCCACCCTGCCCCTGCAGGACTCCCGTTCCACTCTGATTCAGCATATCCAGCTGCGGATCGTAGACAAACTCCCATTCGTTGTAGTGCTTCTGCTTTTTGAACTCGCGAATAGAGGCCTTAAGGCTGGTGCTGGAGACGCCTACGATTCCAGCTCCGCCGAAGGTCTGGTTCTGGCCGGTGGCAGGCGTTCCGAAGGCGCTGGTGGAGGCTTCGCCGGTCGTGGAGCCGCCGGTCGTAGTTCCCGCCGTGCCGGTTGTTGCGGTCGCTCCTGTTGCGCCCGTGATGGGCGTTGCGCCGGTGCCTGGATCTGGGGTGGGAGCCGTCGGCGTTGGCGTGCCTGAATTGAAAGCACTGCCGCTGGCACCTGAAGACCCGAATGCGCTGTTGCCGCCGATTCCTGAAGAACCGAAGGCGCTGCTGCTACTCCCGGATTGCCCTCCGAAGGCGGACGAGCTGTTCATGCCTGCGCCGCCGATGGCCCCGTTGCTGCCGATACCGTTGGTCATGGCGGCTGCTGCCGTGCCCAGGCCGGAAGCCGCCAGCGGCTGACCGAAGAGCCCCGTAGGCTTCACCTTGGCCTCGCCATAGTGGATCAGGTGCCACTCATCCTTGCCCGTCACCGGATCCCGGTACCGCTTACGCAGAAAGCGAATCTCATTGGTCTTTTCGAGCTGGTCAATACTTGCCGGGTAGCGGCCAAACTTCTTGTAGTAGAGGCGGATGGCGCGCGCGTACTGCAATCCGCGATGCATCAGCTCATCCTCTTTGTCGCGCTGCAACTCGACTGCGATCTTGGGTGCGGCAACGGCCAGGGCGATAAAAATCATGGCGACCAGCACCAGCGCCGCGATGAGCATAAAGCCCTCTTCGCCGCTCCGCCGCCGTGGGCGGATGGATGAGGGTATCGGGTTGGAGAGCCACTTCAGCATGTATTTATTAGACGCTTGAACCGTGCAACGCGATCAATTGCCAGCCTGTGTTTTGCTTCAATTCTGGATCAAAGGCAGCGTCTGCGTGTTCTTGTAGGGCACGTCTTCCACCTGAACCGAGAAGGGAAGTATCTTCACAACGCGGTAGCGCCTGTCCACGATCTCGCCTTCTTTAGCGATAAAAATATCCTCGCCGCGCAGCAGAAATGCCTGGCGAACGCCGGACTTCGCTGCGGAGAAGCCGAAGAACTTCAGGTCGATGGGCGGCGGTGGCGGTGGTGGTGGCGGACCTGTATCCACTACCTGAACAGGCCGCGCGGGAGCCTTGGGCTTTTCAATCTCAACTGGCGCGGACTCCTGTGAAAAGATGTTGCGGCCATTGCCGGAATACGTCATGGACTCGGTCGCCGCCATCCACTCGGGATGGAGCGTCGGGTCAAGGTTGGCGGAGACGACCTTCGCCGCAGGACGCCCTGCACTGCTTGCCGGTTGCTGCACTGTTACTACTGCCGGCGGTGGCGTGGCCAACGGTTGGCGTGCTGAAGTTGTCCATCAGCATTCTGCCGCCAAGAAACAGGACAACGATTCCCAGCGCGCCGGCGATGGCAACTTTCTTCTTGTCTTCCGCTCCCATGCGCAGGGCCATTATTGCGCCTCCCGAGCAGCAGGTGCGGGCGCCGTCGCAGCATCTGCCGCAGTGGCAGGCACGGCCGCAGCATCTGCTGCGCGCAGGTAAGTGATCACGCGCATGCGCAGGTTGACTACGCCACCCTGTTGCCCGGTGAGTGTAAGCCCGCTGATGAGGAAGAATGTCTTGTCGCGCTCGAGGCCGTTGATAAAGCGCATCAGTCCGCGATACTCGCCGCTAAGTGCCGTATCCATTCGAATCTCAGCCAGCCCCTCGAGTGCCGGGGTCTGTGTGTACTGCACGCGCGTGAGGCGGACGCCATTCTTCACCGCGAGATCTCCGAGTTCAAAAGCGACGGCGGAATACGTGGCGGGGATTCGATGCGAGTAGAAGTCAGCGGCTCCGGTGCGCGCCAGCTCGACCTTGCCTGAGAGGCCGCGAAGCGGAACTGTCTGCAACTCAAGCGCTTTGTACGTCAACTGTTGTTGCTGCACGATCTCTGGTTGTTGCGCGTGCGCGTCGTGCCACGCGAGAATCAGCCTTCCCAGGAGAAAGAGATTGAGCAGCGCCAGAACGGCCACACCGGCAATATGCAGATTCAGAATTGTAAGCAGCTTCCCGGGAAGGCGCAGATTCATCGGGTGCCTCCTGGGACCGAGTGGGGACTGGGCGGAGCGGCCTGACGCGGCGCCACGGCTTGCTTCGTGGGAGTCGGCTGCTTGCTGGGCGTCGCCTGCGCTGCTTTCGGAGTGGCTTGCTTAGTCTTCGGCGTGGATTGCTTGGGCGTCTCCTTAGGTGTTCCCTTTGGAGCAGCAATGTCACGCGGCAAGGGGTTGTAATCCGCCAGAACTTCGAAGCTCACATTGCTGGATGCGCTGACCGGCTGCAGCACCGCCTGGGTTCCGGCGCCGAGTGTCTCCGCCGTCTCGCCAGCAAGTCTTGGTGACACGAAGCGATGCGATTTCTCCAGGTTACGAACCAGTTCCACTGCGCGATCGCGTCCACCGCTGACGCGCATCCGAATCGTCACGTGCCCATCCGGCGCGGTTACCGGCTCCAGGTTGGTCACCTGCACGCCTGCGGGCAGAACGGTCTCCAGATCCATCATTACCGCGGTCCAGGAGAAGGACTTGCGCTTGTAAAGCTGATTTAGAAATTCAGATTGCGTCAGCACTGCTGCATTCTGCGGCTGCTGCATCTGCGCGCGATAATTCTGTTGCTCGTCGCGCAGTTTCTGCATGTTGCGCGTGAGCGCAGCCTGCTGTGCCTGCGCGGCGGTAGCGCGACGCTGCTCCACCCGCAACAGGAACCATAGCGGCAAGGCCATCACAGCCAGCAGCGCAATCCACCAGCGAAGCCGTGTGTACAGGGGCCGCAATTCGATGAAGGGATGCGACGCGAGATTGAGTGTGATGCGCATTTAGTTGGCGAGCGCCCCCACAACCCCTGACAACAAACCTTTCGGCATGGCGGCGGAGACTCCTGTCGCCGGCATGGGCACCAGTTCGCGCACGTGCAGATCCCTCTTCGTTCAGCACCGGCGCAAACTCCGCCGCGCCTCCGGGTCCCGCGTAGAAAAGAGTCTGTGGCCGAGTGCGCAGCGTGTCTTCAAAGTAGGCCATCGCCACGCTGACAGTTCGCTGCAGCTCAAGAGTGGGATCCTGCCCGTTTGCAGGCAATTCCTGCGTTCGGTGCAGCAGCAGGTCGCCGGGGAGCGTAATGGCAGTGGTAACGGTTGTGCCGTTGCGGTTCACGATCAACGCTGGTTCTTCTGATGTCACTGCCGCGACGGCCGCAAGACTGCTGGATAGAACTGCGCCGGGTTCGTAACCCGCTTCGCGAACCGCGCCTTCATACTCCGCCAGAACTTCCTGCGGCATTACTGCAACCAGCAGACGCACCAGCGCGGAACCCTCTGTGCCGATGCTGCTGGTAGCTGATGATGCGCCTCGTCCACTTCAAAGGGAACAAGCTTGCGCAGGCGGAAGCGAATCACCGGCAGTATGTCGGCGGTCTTCGATGGCAGCGTGTCAAAGTCCAGCAGCAGCACTCGCACCGCGGCATCGGGAACCACCAGGGTGATCTGCCGGTCGCGCGGCGAAAGATCGTCGAGCGCGTTGCGCATGGCTGCTACAACCACGGGCCGGTTCAGAAGGTTCGGAGCGGCAAGCCCGGGAGCGAGCACGCCCGCGGGAAGAGGCGCGAAGGTGGTGATGGCACTCTCGTTCAGCGCACTCTCCTGGCGCGCTGCCACGACGCCTTCGGGCAGAATTTCGCACGCCAGGCGAGGACGCAGGGTGACCACGGAGTTCGTCGTGAAGATGCGGAAGGGAGTGGTGGCTTTCGGCACTATCGACTTGCCTCGATGAAGGTGACTTTGTTGATCTCCTTCAGTGTAGTCAGTCCGGCGCGAACGCGCTGCAGGGCGCGACTCGCGCAGGAAGTTCATGCCCTCGGCCTGCGCGGCACGGCGAATCTCCGAGCTGGGCTTCTTCTCCAGGATCAGCTCGCGGATCGAGTCGGTCAGGTCCAGCAAGTTCGTGGATCGCCGTTCGTCCGCGGTACCCGGTGCCGCCGCACTCGATGCAGCCCGTGCCCTCGTGAAATTCAAAGTCCTTCCACTCGTCGTAGTCCAGGCCGCTCAGCGTCAGGAATTCGCGGTCGTACTTCACCGGCTTGTCGCAATATTCGCAGATGGTGCGCACGAGGCGCTGCGCCAGGATGCAGTTCAGCGCGGAGACGAAGTTGTATGGCTCGACGCCCATGTTGAGGAAGCGGCCGATCACGTCGACCACGTTGTTGGCGTGGACGGTGGTGAAGACCAGGTGGCCGGTGAGCGCGGATTGAATCGCGATCTGCGCCGTCTCAGTGTCGCGGATTTCGCCGACGAGGATCTTGTCCGGATCGTGACGCAGAATGGAACGCAGTCCGCGCGCAAAGGTCAGGCCCTTCTTCTCGTTGACGGGAATCTGCGTGATGCCGCGAATCTGGTACTCCACCGGATCTTCGATGGTGATGATCTTGTCTTCGTCGCTCTTGATCTCGTTGAGCGCGGCGTAGAGCGTGGTGGTCTTGCCGGATCCGGTCGGTCCCGTCACCAGCACCATGCCGTAAGGCTCGCGAATATAGCGGCGGAAGCGGCGGATATCGTCATCGCCAAAGCCGACGACATCGAGCGTGAGCTTGTGGAACTTCTCGCTCATCGACTCTTTGTCGAGCACGCGGAGTACGCAGTTTTCGCCATGCACTGTGGGCATGATGGAGACGCGGAAGTCGATCAGGCGGCTCTTGTAGCGAACGCGGAAGCGGCCGTCCTGCGGCACGCGGCGCTCGGCAATGTCGAGCTCGCTCATGACCTTGATGCGCGAAAGAATGGTGGAGTGATGCTCGCGGGCGATGGGCGCCATGGCCGCCTGCAGCACGCCGTCGATGCGGTACTTGATCACCAGCGAATCGTCGTAGGTCTCAAGGTGAATATCAGAGGCGCGGCGTTCGAGCGCGGTGAAGATGGTCGTATCCACCAGCCGGATGATGGGGCTGATGTCTTCTTCGGAGGTGAGCTTCTCGATGGAGATATTCTCGTCGGGATTCTCTTCCGGAATCACGTCGAAGGTGAGTCCCTCGGTCGCTTCGTCCAGCACGCGCTGCGACTGCTCGGTTTTCTTCAGCAGATCGGTGATCTGGCTGAGGGTGGCGACGCGGGTGACAACGCGCTGGCCCAGCAGGCCGGAGATTTCGTCGATCATCATCAGGCGGCTGGGATCGCTGACCGCGATCACAA
Organism: uncultured Acidobacteriaceae bacterium; assembly: GCA_963849505.1. Taxonomy (GTDB): domain Bacteria; phylum Acidobacteriota; class Terriglobia; order Terriglobales; family Acidobacteriaceae; genus JANXZS01. Next base: position 121,659 of record CAWKHY010000011.1, read on the forward strand.
GATGATCTTCCGGCTGCTCCAGCGGAACAAAGTTGTAGCGGAACATCATGTCGACCGGCACGGTGCGGAACAGGTCGTGCTGGATGCGGAAAGTTCTTCAGGTCGACGAACTCGCAGCGATAGCGCGACGGCGAGCATCTGCGCGTGGGCCGGCTTCATCGAACTCGAGGGGCAATGCAACAAGGGGGTACTCTGCCATAGCCTCTTACCTTCGCACGCTGCTGGCCTGCCCGAGGGAAAAGATCGGCAGGTACAGCGCAATCAAAATTACGTAACTACCACCACGCCCATCACGATCAGGATCGCGGGTTCAATCAGTGCGAGCGACGCGGTCAGCGCGGTCTGCACGTCTTCCTCAAAAAACTCGGCCACCGAGTTCAGCATCTGCGGCAATGCGCCGGTCGACTCGCCGACTTCGATCATCTCCGTCGATAGCTCGGGAAAGACCTTCGTGGTCTTCAGGCTGTTCGCCAGGCCTTTCCCCTCACGTGACGCTCGTAACCGATAGCAAAGACGGCCTTGGCGATGCGTCCGCTCGAAATGCTGCGGGCCGCGGTTTCAAGCGATGGCACCAGCGGCAGGCCACCCGTCAGCAGCGTCGAGAGTGTGCGGGCAAAGAGCGCCACCTGGTACTTGATCCAGATCTTGCCGAAGATCGGCATAGCGATGCGAATGCCGTCGATGCGGTCGGCGCCCCGCGGAGTCTTCGCCCAGCGGTAGAGCAGGAAGCCAATCAGGGCCAGCACCGGCAGCACGTAGAGCATGTAGTGTTGCGCATGTGTACCGAGCGCCAGCAGCAGCAGCGTCAGCTCCGGCAGCTTGGTGCCGATCTGGTCGTAGAGTTGCGCGAAGCGCGGAACCACGAAGCTGATGAGAAATACGAACAGCCCGATCACAATGCAGATCAGCAGCGCGGGATAGAAGAGCGACGCCTGCAGCTTCTTACGAAATGTCAGCGAGATCCGCTGGAAGGCAAGATAGCGTCCCAGCACTTCTTCAAGGTTGCCGCTTCGTTCGCCGGCCAGCAACGTGGTGGTGTAGATGAGCGGAAATCCGCCCTGCGCCGTGAAGGCCTCTGAGAGCGATGCGCCGGTGCGGACCCGCGCGGTCACGTCGTTAAGCTGCGCGGCAAAAGCGGTGTTCTTCTGCCCCTTGGCCAGCATGTCCAGCGAGCCGAGAATCGGCAGTCCTGCGCGAACCAGCGTCAGGAATTGCTGGTTGAAGATGAGGAAGGTCTCCAGCTTCACCTTCTTCTTCATGCTGGAGCCGAAGCCGTGCGGGCGTACGGAGTAGACGTAGTAGCCCGCCTGCGTGAAGCGCTGCCGCAGCTCCTCCGCCGACGAGGCCGCCTGCACCTGTTCCGAGATGTGGCCGCGTTCATCCGCCAGCTTTACGACAAACTCTGCCATCGTGCCCCTATGAAATCCACTCCGAGCCCGTGGCCCGAAGTGTTGAATCTAAAAGATCAGGCGGTAGTCATTCCCACGCAAGTGCCTGCATTCATACGTCCCGCTATTTGGCCGCCTTCTTCCCTAACGATACCAGCTTCGCAATCCTGCCCTTCGGCCCCACAACCCAGGGCAGCCCCAGCGCGTTCCACGGCCCTCCGTCGGGCGAAATGGTAATCGGCTGCCAGGTCTTGCCGTCGTTGTAGCTGGCATCGGCGCCGTTCGTGCCGACCGTCACCCAGGCCTTGTCCGGCTCGCTCCACGCCACCGACGAGCGGTATCCGTGGGGAGGCTTGGCCGCGGCCAGCCAGCCGTTGCCATTGTCCTCGGTATAGGCAGCCGTGCCAGTGCTCTCGTCCGGCTGCAGGTAATCTCCCCCCACGGCGATCCCGGTAAACGCATCGCGGAAGGCCAGCGAGAAGATGCCCATGGAAGCCGCGCTTTTGGCCAGCGGTACGGAATTCTTCAGCCACTTGGGAGCCATCTTCGGCTCCCTCGTTGCCTTTGCGTGCGCGCCTTTGCCTGCCGCCGGTTCCAGGTCTCTCATCGCCATGTAGAAGACGTGCGGTCCGCCCGGTCCGCTCGTGCCGAAGAACTCCATCGCCGCGCCCAGGGGCGTATCCGTGGTGTATTTCCCTGAGAAAGGTATGGCGACATACGAAGAGTTGCTGGCAGCAAAGGCCCCTTCGCCCCGCGGGCTTGCGGCAAGGCCGGGATCCTCCGTTTTGCGCCAGTGCAGGCCGCCGTCGTCGGTGCGCAGCACCACGAAGCTTCCAGCCACCGGGTCGCCCAGGATAATGCCGTGCTTCCTGTCGGTGAAAACGAGCGCATCCCAGAAGCCATCCGCATCGGGATTCGTGTAGAGCAGCTTCCAACTCGCGCCACCATCGCTGGTACGGTAGAGGCGCGAATCATCGCCTTTGCCTGAAGACATGACCACGGCATTCTGCGCGTCCCACGCCCAGATGGAGCGGAAATCCAGCGCGCCGGCATCGGGCGGGGTATTGCAGTTCTGCCACAGGTAGCCGCCGTCCTCCGTGCGCAGGATAGTGCCCGCCGTGCCGCTGGCCCAGGCCACCCCTCCGCCCGCCGAGTGAATGCCGCGCAGGTCCGCCTTGGTATGGGAACTCTCCATCTCCCATTGGCCCAGGGCGGGCAGGGAAGCCAGAAGCAGAAGAGAAGGAAGCAGGGTCAGCTTGCGCATTCAGTGCCTCAAATAGAACAGGATCAGCTTAAACCGGGGGGAGGCCATCCACCACGGGAACGCCCTTCGGTGCCTGGAAGATAAACTCCGCATCGGCGGCGGGTGCGTTGGGCTTCTCGTCGTTGAGCGAAAAGACCGTCCTGGCTCCGTCCACCTCTTCGACCTCGATCTGGAAGATGCTGCCGTCGCGCTTCACTCCCAGCCTCATCTTCTCGACGCGCTTCTCCAGCCCTTTAGGCACGCCCGTGAGCCAGAAAGCATCGTTAGCGGCGTTCACGGTCCCGTCGCCACCAATCCCTGCCGGTCCAGCATGGACGACGGTCAGGCCGTTCATCTCCTTGGCAAGCTGGGTATGCCCCAGCAGGAAGCGCAGCGGTGAGCGCAGGTCATCCAACTGCTTTGCCGGAACGCGCTGCACCTGTGTGTCTCCCGGAGCATAAAAGTAGGCATATTTGCCGTCGAGCACGAAGAGCTTGCCGGCAGGCTTGGCATATGTCCAGCGCATGCGGCCCGGCTTCTTCAGCAACAGTGTGCCGCTCTCCTCGCGGTTCATGCCCATTCCAGCGTATTGCTGGGAGAACTTCACCCGCAGGCTCTTAAGCGCGTTGTAGTGATGATCGACGGCGGCGGCAATGGTTTGCGCCGAACACACGATATCGGGCTTGGCAGGCAGCGCAGGGTTCGTGCAGGCCGCGTCTTCTGCGATCGACGCGCTTGAGGCGCATAAGACAGCCGCAGCAGCGAGAAGCACGGCGGGCCGGAAGCGATTGCGCTTCCGGCCCACACTGGAATTGCAAACCGGCATCACTGCAGAGGAACGGTGCAGTTGGTTCCACCTGCGGGATCGGCCTTGATCTCACCTGCCTGGTCGATGCAGAAGCCGCGATGGCCGGTCTTGCCGATCGCCTGGGGAACTGCTGTCGCCTCGTAGGAGGTGTACATGTCCTGGTTGTTCACCGTCACCTTGGTGCAGTTCACGATGGAGAAGGTGTAGCCGCTCTTGTTGCCGGTGGCCAGGTCGCCCTGCAGCACCTGCGCGGAGGTAGCGCTGGGAGCGGTAGAGCCTCCCACGCCGCCCAGGGTGTTGAGCGCACAGGCGAAGCCGTTGGCGGGATAGGTGGTCTGGTACTGAATCTGGGCCTGGTAGATGGCCCGCAGCGACTGGATGGCCGACGTCTCGTTGGCCTGGCTCTTCATGCTGCTGAAGTTCGGAATGGCGATCAGCATGAGGATGAGGATGATGGACATGACGATCAGCAGTTCCATCAGCGTAAAGCCGCTGGTGGAGGAGCCGTTGTGGCGCTGCCGTGCGGATCTGGCCCGGGTGAGCAAAGTGTTTCCCATAAGCATTTGAGCGAAACTGGATTTCATCTGTCTCCGCTTCCTGCGCGGCCCGGGTGTGGGAATTGGGCCGCCGATGGCAATCCTAATCTAACAGGACGCAAAGGTGAACAGGAGTGCTCAGAAGAGGACCTCCGCAGCCTTGTTGCGCGGGATGCTCAGCACTCCAACTGGCTGCGGTTCACCTTCAGGCCGTCCAGACGGCCCAGCAGGGTTACGGCGACCGATTCTCCGGCTTGAAGAGGCGTCTCCGCCATCGCCATGCACCTGCTCTGCGGTCACCTGCTCCACCATGTCGATTACTTCCTGCATGCTGAAGAAGTATTGGAAGTACATCTCCTGGCGGGCGAGGTTGGACATGCGCGACATGGAGCTTTCGAGGCCCAGCAGGATGTTGCCCTTGAAGCTGATCCTTGGCGCGACGCAGTTCGTCGGTTGTCAAGCGGCTCCTTCTTCAGGCGGCGGAACTCGCTCCATGACGAGCTGGATTACCTGCAGCGCCTTGGCCGCCGGGGTTCCGGCGTAGACGCACAGCGAACCGGTATCGCGGTAGGGGTTCAGATCGCTGTAGATGGCAGTAGGCGAGGCCGCGCTCTTCGCGGATGGTCTGGAAGAGGCGGGAACTCATGCCGCCGCCGAGGATCGTGTTTAGGACGCAGCGCTGACGTATCGCTGCTCGTGCGGCAATGGGCGGTGCGGGAACACCGAGGCAGAGCTGCACCTGCTCCAGCGCCTTCTTGTTGCGCAGGATGATGCGGGAGACGGTCTTGGGCGTTTCCCCGGGCTCGCGGTTCTGGCCTGCGGGCAGGCGACTCGAAGCGCTGCATCACGTTTTCGACAAAGGTCGTCGTGCTCGAGGTTTCCGGCGGCGGAGAAGATGATGTTGCCGCCGTGGAAGCGCTCGCCGTAGTAGCCGAACAGGGTATCGTGCTCAAAGCTCTTCACCGTCTCGCGCGTGCCCAGGATGGGCTTGCCGAGCGGGTGGTCCTTCCAGAAGGTCTGGGTGAAGATTTCCGAGATCAGGTAGTCGGGATTGTCCTCGTCCATCTTGATCTCTTCGAGGATGACGCCGCGCTCGCGCAGGATGTCGTCGTTGGCGAAGATCGGGTTCATCACCATGTCGGAGAGCACGTCGAGGGCAAGCGGAACATGTTCATCTAGCACCTTGATGTTCAAGCAGATGGATTCTTTGCCGGTGAAGGCATCCAGGTTGCCGCCGATGGCGTCCACTTCGCGGGCGATGCTCTGCGCCGTGCGCGAGCGGGTGCCTTTGAAGACCATGTGTTCGACAAAATGGGAGATGCCGTTGATTTCTGCGGCATTCGTGACGCGATCCGGCTTTGATCCACACGCCCATGGCGACGGAGCGTACGTGCTCCATGCGCTCGCGTGAGAATCGTAAGGCCGTTGGGGAGGACGGTGTTGCGAATATTTCGTTTGTGAACCATTTACTTCTGCTTCTTTCATGACCGCTCGCATGCGGTTGGTTTGCCCGGGGAGTGACGGTGCTATGCTCGTCGAAACGAACGTCGGGACTATGAGGAGGAATGACGCCGGGCGGGAATCAGTATGTTCAATTATTAGACGCTCGGGAGGCCAATCGGAGCGCCTACTTTTTGGCCTTTCAAATGAGCAGCTTACGAGCTCATGGTCGACGAGCTTTGGCGGCACCTGCTTACCGGGCAAAGCAGCTCTCAGAGGCCCTTTACGGCAGTGGCATACACGTCTGGACGACATCTCTACTCTACCGAAAAAGCTGCGGGAAGTGCTGATCGAGCAGCGGGTTTTCATGTTGGTTTGCCCAAATTGCTGAGACTTTTCGTCTCGGTCGATGGGACGGAGAGATATCTGATTGCGTGCGGCGACGGGCAGACGGTGGAGACGGTTTGGATGCCGGATGGCGATGGCGGGGAAGAGGGCGATGGGTCGGAGGCGGAGGCGGGATCATCTGCGCGCAACTATCTGTGTTTCCAGCCAGATAGGCTGTGCGGTGAACTGCCAGTTCTGCCTGACGGCGAAGCTGGGATTGCATTCGAAATCTGACGGCGGGGGAGATTGCGGGGCAGGTGGTGGCGGTGCTGAAGCGCCAGCAAGGCGAAGATCGGCCGTGACCGTATCAACCTTGTTTTCATGGGGATGGGGGAGCCGTTCCTGAACTACGACGCGTTCATGGACGCAGTGCGGCTGCTGGTGGAGGAAGTGGGGATTGCGGAGTCGCGAATGACGGTTTCGACTTCGGGTATGTGCCCGGGATTTAGCGGTTTGCGCACGGAAACAGTTCGACCGAAGCTGGCGATTTCGCTGAATGCTTCGAACGATGAGGTGCGCGAACAGATCATGCCGGTGACGCGAAATGGGATATCGGGGACGTGCTGGAGGCGGTTCGAAAGATGCAGCTTGCGCCGAAAGAGAAGGTCACTTTCGAGTACGTTTTGCTGGGTGGGGTGAACGACCGGCCGGAGCATGCGGACGAAGTTGGTGCGCTGCTGCGGCGGGCAAATCTGCCGTCAAAGGTGAACCTGATTGTCTGGAATCCGGGGCCGGGGGTTGAGTTCCAAATGCCTGATCCGTTGATGTTGAGCGCTTCCAGGCGAGGCTGATAGGGGGCGGAATTGCGGCGTTTATCCGGCGTCCCAGAGGGCGGGATATCTATGCGGCGTGTGGCCAGTTGAAGCGCACAATCGGCGCGTAAAAATGGCAGAAAATGGCACGCTGGAGCGACTTATAGCGTCGAAAAACCACGCTTTGCAGCGGGCAAAATTGACCAAAAAATGGCACGCTGGAGCGAGTTAAAAAATAGAGCGCGATGACGCGGCTATGTCTTGATCCCACCCAAGCCAACGGCGGGCTTGAATGGGGCACCCTGATTTTTTTAAGCGAAGGGACGGGTCTCACGCACTCGTCAGGCTAGAGGTCTACGTCGTGGCGGGCGGGGATAGGGAAGGTGCTGGATTCAGTCCCAGCTTTACGAGGGTGTCGGCGACGTGGTCGGCGGCGTGGCGCAGGACGTTTCCCTCGGAGGCAAAGTTGCCGGTGATGACCTTCACGCCCATTTTTCAATGCTGCTCGATATCGGCCTCGATGGGGGCGGCGCCCTCGCTGGCGTAACGGAGGCGGAGCTTCCTCGGAGACGGGGGCGGTGTTGACCAGGGCGTAGTCGAAGATGGCGTCCGCCGGTGTGCTCGTAGATGCGGCTCGATGTGCTGTGAGGCGGTGAGGTCGAGGCTCTCGTTGGCCTGGGTCATGAGGTTGCAGACGTAGACGCGGGTGCCGCGGGCGGCTGCGAGGGCCTCGGGAATGCCCTTTACCAGCAGGTTGGTGATGAGGCTGGTGTAGAGGGATCCGGGGCCGATGGTGATGAGGTCGGCGCGGTTCGATGGCGTCGAGGGTTTCAGGCAGGGGAGCGGCTTCGGCCGGCTCCAGCATTAGCTGAACGATGCGGCTTTTGCTGGCGGTGATGTTGGTTTCGCCCTGGACCAGGGAGCCGTCTTCCATGCGGGCGGCGAGGCGGACATTGGCGACGGTGGCGGGATAGATGTGGCCGCGGGTGGCGAGAACCTGCGACGAGAGCTTGATGGCCTGGGCGAAGTCGCCGGTAATTTCCGCGAGGGCGGCGACAAAGAGGTTGCCGAAGCTGTGCCCTTCGAGCCCCTCGCCGCTGCGGAAGCGATGGCGGAAGAGGCGGGAGATGAGCATGTTCATCTTCAGAGAGGGCCACCATGCAGTTGCGCAGGTCGCCGGGGGGCAGGATGTTGAAGTCCTTGCGCAGGCGGCCGCTGGAGCCGCCGTCGTCGGTGACGGTGACGATGGCAGCGAGGTCGCTGATGAGGGACGGCAACGCGGGTTCTGCGCCTGCGGTGGAGGCGGCTGAGGCTGTGGGTGAGGCTACGTATCGCTTGAGGCCGCGCAGCAGGGTGGAGAGGCCGGTGCCGCCACCCATGGCGACGACGCGGAGGCGCGTCGCGGGATAGGCGGGGGGTGAGTTCGGCAGATCGTTCTCTTGCGGCAAGGGAGTGTCAGGAGACTTCGGGATAGAGGAGTTCGGTGAACCGGGGGTCATCCGTCATGTCCTGAAAGTCAGAGTCGCTGCGAGCCTGGATACGATTGCGGGTGTTGAGTTCGATGGCTTTCGGGAGGTGATCGAGGCATTCATCGGCTTGCCCGGTCATGCTCTGCAGGATCGCCAGTCCATAGTGCGCGTAGTCGGCATTCGGATCCTTTTTCAGGATGTCTTCGAACTGGTCGCGGGCCTCTTCATAGTCTCCGGTGTTGAGCAGGGAGACGGCATAGTCGTACTGTTCGCCGGTATTCGGCGAAGGTGAGGCTGGAGTCGCGGACATTTCGTTCACAGGCAACGAGGTAGACGCGGGCCCGTTCAAGGAGTTCGTGCGGACCGGCGTCGACCAGTTTTTGAAAGACGACGCGAGCTTTTTCAAATTTGCCCTGTTGCATCATTGAAGGCCGGACTGGTATTCGTTCATTGCTTTGTGCGATGACAATGTGTGGGACACGCCGCTGTTCTCGGCCTAGGTTTTCCGGCAGCGACGGCCGGGGTGCGCGACGAGTGCCATTACCTTGACGAGCTTCTTGCATACGAGAATTCCTTCTCCGTTGAAGGGTGGAGGCTACGTTCCGCCATTCATTTCAGCACAGGCGGCAAGCATACTGCGAGAAGACTGTGCGCAGAATTGTCCTTTCCTGTTGAATTCGTTTTTATACGCAGAACCGGGCCCCTAGTCAACTCGCCCGCGATGGAGTGCGGTCGGAGGTGGAGTAAATGGGCATGGATCCAGTTTGCATTCTTCGTTGCCGCCGCATTGAGATTCCGCTACCAGAGTACAGGGTTTCGCTCGGGGGATATAGGTGGGGTGCCGGGCACGATTTATAAATTGCACAATCGGAAGGGGGTGAGGGAGGGTGGGCTGCTCCAAGCAGGCGGTGGGTGCGTCGTCTCGGTGTCGATTTGAAGCCGGTAGGTCAATGCGAGCGAAACGCGTCATCTATAGGTGAAGGGCCTGTGTCGTCACTTGCACCTGAACTTCCCGAGCCACCGACGTCTTCAATGGGACGCCCATCAACGGCGATCATTCTGTAACCGCGCACCTTCTTGCCCTTGACCCCAAATCTCAAACTCCACGTTTACAGTTGATCGCCCGGCTTTCCGCAATTCGGCGCAGAAGTTTTTGGAGGACTCTAATTCAAAGAAATGCGGATTCTCTAAGTAGCGAAACCGGACATATTCATCAGGCCTTGGCGTAGAAGCCCGGATTGTATTCTTGAGGTGCACATTCCCAAACCATCTGCTCTCTGACATGCACCGTCCGACTGTAGCTCGTTAGGGTCAGACTCAAGACGAAGAGAGCCATAGGAAGCCACCGCAAATTCTGGGCAATACCTTTACCTGGAGTACGCCTCGATCTCATAATCGCTCGAATTCTACAGCCCCGCCATCACACCAACAAGCGATTCAGGCAGAATCGTGGCAACTCATCAGCTACTTTCTAGTCACTGGCAAAAGCCCCACATCTTAAAAGCGAGATGTGGGGCACCCGCATTGGTTTGACATTGGAGATCTGGGACAACCGCCAAAGAACTCGTATGAGTACGACATCTCAATTCTCAATTGTGAAGCTCGGGGAGTTGTCTAAGTCGGCACGTACGGCAGGATCGATCCGTTTGAGATCGATCCTTTTATGGCTCCCGGCCTCCGTCAGGGCTTGCGGGCAGGATACCTGTTCGATTTGGCTGTCCAACCAATAAAGCGGAACTAGAATCGAGCCACTCTTATACTTTGCGCTGAGCCGGACGCAATAACGCCCTCCGTCCTCGACGGCTAAACGCAATGCAGTCTCTCCGGGGCGGTCGGAGTGGTAAGGAACAGTGAATACGTGTTCTCCAGCAGTAAGGTGGAAGGTGATAAAGCGCCCACGCTGGGCATGCGCCATTTTCTGAACGCCATCGAAAAGCCAGCCAGTAAATGGGCCCGTCCCCACGGGGATGACAGCGTCCTTAAGTTGATCTGTGGCAGAAAGCCCGATCGAATAGAAAGTCACCGTACCCTTTCCCATCTGGGCGAAGCAGGGCATAGAAAGAGCCAAGAGTGCGGGAGTCAGCAGATGCAGCACGCGGAGGTTCATTGTTGAAAGGGCTTCTGCCATTAAGATAAACCAATTGTTCCGGGAGTGTGGTGGCCAACTCGTCAGATACTTTCTGGGAATGCCGTGTTTTCAGGTATCCGCGCAAAATGAGCTTCACTACTATTTGTAGCTGGTCGAATGGCTGGTGAAAGACCCACATCTCAAAGGCGAGATGTGGGGCACCCACATTGGTTTGACATTGGAATGGGCCACCGGCCCATGCTTCGGAGTAGCCGGGCGGTCAGTAGAATTTTTGGTGCTCTCGGCCTATCTAGGCGAGGCGGCTGGGGTGGACCGCAACTGTTCCACGCGGACGATGGTGCAGCTGGTTTCCTTCCCGCTTGCGTTCTTCACTTTGCCCTTGTCTTTGTCCACCTGGTAGCTGATCGGGCTCCCTACCGGGTAGTCGGTGGCCTTGATCTTCGATTTCGCCCGGCAGGTGTATTCATGAGTTGTCGTGTCGAAGATGAAATCGAACTGCTGAGTCTTGTTCTTCTTGTCTGTCGTCCCGGCAGGTTGAAAGTCCTTGAGCGATGCGGTTCCCTTTTGCTTCTCAGCACCCGCCGCAGATGAAAGAACGACGGCAACTACAACGAGCAGTGCTCCATTTCGTATGCGCATTGTTGCCCCTCTGCCCGACATTGTATTACGGGCCTGTCTGCCGTCGCCCAGAGAGTTCCGGGAGAATCGTGGGTCAGTCGGAAGTTTTCCCGCGATTGCTATGGATGCTTGTCGGCTAGCTTGTAGTTGGTGTAGGCGGCTTCTGAGACGCTTCGATTTTCGCGATAGCCCAGCGGGCTGTTGGCGTTTGGCACGACCGCCGTGAGTTTGTAGGTTTCGACGGGCACCCTCACCGATGTGTCTGCGACTTTGACGGAGGCGTAGTCGATGCGTGTGTCTTCGCGATGCACGGGAGCCGTTGGGGAGAGTTCCGCTTGCATGATGAGGCGCTCTACAGTTCCCGTTTCCGGATCAATGAAGAACGCTCCGTGAAAGGGAACTGTCTTCTTGAATGGCTCATACCTGGGGTCGTAATAGGGCACCGAATCATTGATTCCACCGATGGAGTTCAGCCTCAAAAAGCAGCAGTAGTTGACCTGGTATTGGGATTTGGTTTTGTCCACGGCGAAGGAGAAGACGCCGACTGGCTTGCCACCGATTAATTGCCAGCGCAGCCATGACAGATGGCCTCCTTCAATAGCCTGCTGCAGCACGAGGCTGAGTGCGGGCCCAGTCGATGTCTGCGACTGGACAACCCCGTACATCTTGTTAGGAGTTGGCGGAGCGGCCGTTTCAATCCCGTCTTCGCTTTCAACATCCACCGAGAGGTTGTAGGTATAACTTGTTGTGGCTGACGGCTTCAGTCGATAGACGATGGTATTCATATCCCTTCGACTAGTTTCCATGATGAAAAATGTATAGGGGGTGGTTGTTTTAGTCGCGACCAAATGGGGATTGTGCATATAGACATTGGTGACGTAGTCGACGCACCTGGCGAGGATGGCTTTCTGTGTGGCCAGGTCGGGGATGGGTGAGGTGGGGATCTCTGAAACGGGTGGCGGCAGGATCGCGCTTTGTGCGGCCAGGAAATTCAACCACGCGCGCGACTCCTTCCCCGGCAGAAAGCTTTGCATCGAAGTGATGTTTTCCGCGGACAAGCTTTCGGTGAGCTCGAGTTCAGATAACTTCATCGCTACATCGTGGTCGGTCTTTTGCGTGTCGTGGAGGGACTGAAGATGCTGTTTCAGTTCGGCGACAGTGATTTTTTCGGCAGACCATGCGGGAACCGTGACGAACAGGGCGAGCACCAGACACGCGATCCGTTTCATGGCACAGGATTGTACGCCTATGGGCGATTTGGTGGTCAATGGTTGCAAAGGGTTAGCGGCGTTGTGGGCAAATCGCGTGTGCTGTCAGGAGAGTTTGTCCTGCCGATGACGGTGGTAGAGAGTTAAGGCGAGAATTACGAGGGGCATGATGAATTCGGTGACCAGGAAGATGCCTGAGTTGTTGGAGGCGTGATTGTTGTTAATCGTCATCTGACGAACGTGGCCGACGGCGTCGCCCAGCAACCAGACTGCGTTTGCAATGGCTGTCGCCAGCCAGAAGTCGCCCCGAAACTTCAGACACAGAATGCCCAAAACGCCAACGGTGAGGTCGGCCATTCCGACTTCGTATTCGTAGGGGCTTGTTGACCATCCTATGGACGCCGATGTCTCAACGGGACGGAAGACGTGTGCATATGCAGTGAGCACTCCCATGAGGCCGACATAGAAGAAGAGCAGATAGAGCAGGTATGTTCCGGCAATTGCCGCTCCGCTGCTTCGGCGTTCGCGTGAGAATGCAAGGTGGATAGATGCGCCTACAACTGCAATCAGCGTAAAGATAATTTGAAACATGCAGCCTCCAGAGAACTCTGAATTATCACCTGGCAATTTATAGGGACCTGCTAAGGCATTGTGAGTGCCGGGTCACGCGAACGGGCATCCCGTTCACAGTTAGACGACAGTCACTGCGGGATAGGCTTCGATGTACTTCTCGTCATTGCAACCCTTGTAGGTCACGGTGCGTGCTTCCAGATCCACGTCATAGCGCTACGACACCCGCTTGCCACGTAGCGTTCAGGAATTCAGGAAATGTGCTTTCACCGGCCTGATCCACGCGAAGCGCCTTGATGAGAGCTGCCTCATCGAAGGCGGGTACATCGACGGCCCCGTTGACCAGCGGGGCGCCCTGCATGACGACTGGACCATCGTTCGTGAGGAAGAGGCTTTGGCAGGATGGCAGCGACCATACATTGCGCTTCACGCCGGCCTTCCGCAGAACTTCGGCCAGGTATGGGAAACCTCCCACGCGGGGACGACCAGCTGCTGCGACTTTCATAGCTTCAGTGAGGTTCTCAATTGCTTTGCTCACGAGATTTCTCCTTATTCGGTTGGGACATCGTGGATGCGGTTATGATCTGCAAGTTTGGCAAGCAGTTGCCGGAGGGTGCTCTTCTGACTTGCACTGAGACAATCGAAGTAGCGGGCATCGTTCTGGTCGGCAATCTCAGCAAGAATGGGGAGGCTGCGTCGTCCCGCGCGTGTGAGGGAAAGCAGGCGGAAGCGGCTGTCGCCCTCTTTTGCTTCCGTTTGGACCCAGCCCTTGGCATCGAGCTTGTCGACGATTTTGGAAACTGCGCCACGGGTGAAACCCAGGCTGTCGGCCAACTCGCCGGGAGCGGTTTGTCCGCGCTTGTGAAGCTCGCTCAGAAGCACCCATTCCGCAACCGAGGTTTGTTTATCCTGGAGAGCGCGGGCAAATGAGCCCGAAACGGCGTTAGAGACGCGTCTGAGCCAATACCCGAGGTGGCTTTCCAGTTGAGTTGGCTTCTGGGGGTTTGCCGGGTTAGTTTCCATGGAAACTATATTAGTTTCCTTGGAAACTATGTGTCAAGGGGAATTTCTGGTCGACAGGAGAGAAAGGCCCACATCTCAAAGGCGAGATGTGGGCCACCCGCCAAACGGCTCAAATTAGGAAGGGCCTATTTCTCCAGACTCATTTGGAGTTTTTCGCGGCGCTCAAGTTCTTTTCCATATGGCGTGCCCTGCAGTTCGGCCGGTGTCATAAGAACAACAACCAGACTGTCGCGCGGTCCGAGGTATAGCAGTGCGTCAGCCGCATCTTTTAGCTTGGGAGTTTGAAGCGGCGGACCATGCCCTTCGGTCACGACGGGGATTGCAGGTAGATCGCCCACCCAGTTCCCATTCAATGGCACAATGACCGGCGCCGGCCACGAATCGAAGCGGTGATCCAGTCCTTCAGGCCCTCCCGTCGTGTTCGTGCCAACTACGATCAGATATGGATTCGCGCCGTCAGCTCGTAACTCTTGCTCGATGTCAAATTGCTTTCGGCTTGGCATCAAGCCAAAGTGACGCAGGAAGTGGAACGCTCCCATGATCAAGAGAGCATGATGGTGTTTGACGAGGACTTCATCCTTGACCACGCGTGCGTACGTCTGTTCGCGAGTCTGCAGGAATGGCAAGATGTCCTTACCCTCCTTGACCTCCTGCCAGTTGATGTTTGGGTCTCCGCAAAGAATACGAATCTGGTGTTTGCCTCTTCGTCGCATGTTGGTTTCGCGGACTGCCTGATAAAGAGAGGCATAGACCGGAGATGGCGGACCGACCGAAGCCACGGTATTGCGCCACGCTCGCTGAACATCATCCAGTGGGACATCCTCCCCTCGCGTATAGCGGTCGACTGATTGCTGATAGAGAGAGTTCCCAAACTCCATCACGATGTCATCAACCCGATCAGCAAATTCAGGAGTCGCGACGAGTGAGCGCAGCCACTCGTATTCCTGTTTGTTGCCGTGGCCTTCGCCGAGCATCACGATATCGTGCGACCGAAACGCGTCCAGAATTGCCACGGTAGCCGGTTCGAGCTTGATCTCGGGTTGCGAATGACAGATTGCGCTTCCAATGATCAGTACAGAGAGGGCTCGAATGGCGCGCTGGATTCCAAATTCGTATTTCACTCGACCCCCCCTGGGAACTTTCCAGGAACTTCATTTGTAGCTCGCTCGAAGATAACGGCTGAGGTTACCAATTCATTGTGAACGACGTGTGAAATGGATAAGTCGGGCTGTTGCCGTCCGAGTGTTAGTTCGGAGCCGATTGCGGCAACTCGTCAGTTACTTGCCGGGAATCCCGGTCGGATGTTGGCAGCCCAAACGGGATTCACGTATATTTGCGGCGTTTGTAGAGGACGGGGTTTAGGGTGGGGTCGTTGTACATCTTCATCTGGCGGTAGATGCGGATGCGGCGTTCTCCGGCGAGGACCTGTTGCCAGAGGCGGTCGAAGTTTGCTGGGAAAGACCCACATCTCAAAGGCGAGATGTGGGGCACCCGCACTGGTTGAAGATTGAGTTCTGGGCCATCCGCCAAAGATGCTACTTTAGCAATTTATTTCGCCAAAATCGCATGTTTGGTGGCAAGATATTTCCGGATTAGAATCGCTCTTCCGAAAGAAGCTAGATGGAGGACCAACGAATGCCTTCTCCCGCAAAGCTCTTTTTCTGGATGGCCGCAATCGTGATGGCAGGAAGCGCTCTCAGTCTGTCACCCAGCTCGTCGGCCCAGGAAACCACAACCACAACCGCGACGCCGAAATCCAGCGTCAAATGGGTCACCATCGATACCGCCCAGGTCCTGTACGTTTCCGGCAACGATGTCGTGCTGAAGATGCCAGACGGCGCCGTGCGGCTTTTCGAATTGAATCCCGGCACTTCTCTTACCATTAACGGCAAACCGGGAACTGCGGCTGATCTCAAGCCGGGCATGACGCTCGCACATGCAAAGCTGAATGCGCGTATGCAAGCCGACGTGACCACCGTCACCCAGGTCAATGGCACCATTCTCAGCAAGAGCGGACGCAATTTGACGCTGCGCCTCGATGACGGCACATCGAAGATCTACGTCGTTCCCTACCACGCGACATTCAACGTGAATGGGAAGGAAAGCTCGTATGACAACGTGACGAAGGGATCGAAGATCTCGGCAACGGTGGTCAAGACCGAAAGTGTGAACGCTCACTTGAGCAAGAGCGTTGCGGTAGCGCAGACGCCTCCGCAGCAGGGAACGCTGCTGATCATCAGGTAAGTTCAGGAAGAGCAGCTTAATACGTGGGTGCCCCACTCCGGATTCTTCGGACGTGGGGAAACCGCCTCAAGCCCAGCGTTTTGCCAAATCCGGCTCGCTAATGGTTCGCCTCACACTGCATTGAGTAGTTCTTCTTTTGTGGATCCAAAAGATGTGGGGCCCCGGCATTTGTTTAGGGTTAGAGATCTGGGCCTCCCGCCCGCAATCCTAAATCGTGCACTATTGGGACGTTCCGCTGCAACTGATGACGCAGAGAACCACCGTTGGGAATCAGAAGCTGTTTGCCGGGAATGTACGCTCCGGTGCAATTGATGTCGAGCATTTCCATGCTCAACCGGGAAAGCAGGGCGTAGCGGATGTCCTCGCTTCCTGGTCCTTTGGCGTAATTCACCGCTAACCATGCAGTGTGCTTCTCACATGCTTCTCGCTGTGACGCTAGCGGTAAGGCACGCGCAAAGTCAGGATTGGCCTCAAAATATGGCTTGGCGTAGAAAGTGAAACTCAGCACATGAGGACCGATTTTCATGAGAGTAAAGAGCGTCTTCTGAAAGACGCAGTAGTTCGTCGAGTTCTCAGTTGTAAAAGGTACGTTGAATGCTCTTTCAGCGCATGCACTCATTTGCTTCAAGTTCGGAAATTCAGACCTCTGCAACAGAAGAACAATTGAGGACGGTTCACTTTCAATCGGCGCAACCTTCACGCTGCGGTTAAATGCCTTCGTCAGAGCTGCAAGGGCAGCACGCAAGTTCATCTTGATTGGCATGGAAAACCATTGTACTGACTGGTACTTTGACGACTACGGAAGTGCCGTGGGCCATTCGTCAGTTATTTCCTCTAATCGTGTGTTTCCGCGAGCCACGCAAAACGAGATTGAAGGCTATTTGCGGCGTTTGTAGAGGACGGGGTTCAGGGTGGGGTCGTTGTACATCTTCATCTGGCGGTAGATGCGGATGCGGCGTTCTCCGGCGAGGACCTGTTGCCAGAGGCGGTCGAAGCATTCGACGAGGTCGCGTTGCTGGTCGGTGAGGATGCGGTGGCGCTCCTGGTTGCGCTGGGCGTGTCCGGGGGGCGCGTCGGTGCGGCCGATCTCTTCCTGGGTGTGGAAGATTTTGAGGGAGAGGACGGAGAGGCGGTCGATGATGAGGCCGGGTGTCTCAGAGTGGGGGGCGGCGTCGGCGATGGGGAGCGAGCGGGCGGCGAGCCACTGCATGAGGAGGACGTCGCAGGCTTCGGCCAGGTCGTTACGGCGCTGGTTGATGCGGTCGATGGAGTGCTTGATGACGGCGATCTCGTGGTCGGTGGCTCCGGGGGTGCGGGCCTTGTCTTCCTCGTGCCAGAGTTCAAAGTTGGCGAGGTGCTGGGCGGCGACGAGCTTGAGGAGTTCGTCGGCGATATCGTCGGGAACGGCGGGGGAATGCTGATGCCAGCGTAGGGAGAGGTCGTCCTGGAGTGCCGCAATTTTTGCTGCCGAGAGCATACTTCTAGAGACCTCGTTCTGGCCGGGTGCAGAATTCGGCGTGGTGCTGCCGGGATTCAGAAGCTACCATGCGATCTTATGGTAGAACTATCGCATTGGCACAGCGAGGATACCAAGGCTCGATGGCACTCGCCACGCCACTGATCGCAATAGCGTTACAAGGCCCTACTGAGAAAGCGGCTTTTACCTATGGATCGCCAGGAACTGATTCTATGCGTGGCTAGTTACGAGAAGGGTGAGGGCTTCCTGCGGGAGGCTGCCCGCCTGGGCTGCCGGGTGATGCTGCTGACGCTGGAGAAGCTGGCGAATGCGCACTGGCCGCGGGAGATCCTGGAAGAGCTTTTCACCGTTCCCGAGGGGCTGACCTACGAGCAACTGCAGAACACGGTGACGTACCTGGCGCGGGGGCGGAAGTTCGACCGGATTATTGCGCTGGATGAGTTCGACCTGCTGAACGTGGCGCGGCTGCGGGAGCATATGCGGATTCCGGGGATGGGAGTTTCGACGACCTCGCATTTTCGCGACAAGCTGGCCATGCGGACAGAGGCGAAGCGGTCGGGGTTCCTGGTGCCGGAGTTTACTCCGATCCTGAACTATGACGATCTGCGGACGTACATGGCGGAGGTTCCGGCGCCGTGGATGCTGAAGCCGCGTGCCGAGGCCTCGGCTGTGGGGATCAGGAAGATCCATGAGCCGGAGCGGCTGTGGCGGACGCTGGATGAGCTGGGCGACAAGCAGAGCGACTACCTGCTGGAGAGGTTTGTTCCGGGAACGATATACCACGTAGACGCGATCTCGAGCGAGCGCACGGTGGTGTTTGCGGAGGTTCACCAGTACGGTAAGCCTCCCATGCAGGTGATGCACGAGGGCGGGGTGTTCACGACGCGGAATGTGGATCGCGGCGTCGGCGGATGCGGTGTCGCTGCGCTGGCTGAACAGCAGGTTGATGCCGGCGCTGAACATGGTTCGCGGAGTGACGCATGCGGAGTATATTCGCGGCGAAGAGGATGGGCAGTACTACTTTCTCGAGGTGGCGGCGCGGGTAGGCGGGGCGTTCATCGCGGACCTGGTGCAGTACTCCACGGGAATTGATTTGTGGGCGGAGTGGGCGCGGATTGAAGTGGCGCATCTTCGCGGCGAGAGCTACCAGCTTGCCGTCAGTGGAGACGCAATACGCGGGCAGCGTGCTGTGCCTGGCGAAGACCACTGAGCCGGACACGTCTGCGTTTGACGCGCAGGAGATTGTGTATCGCATGAAGAAGCATCACCATGCGGGATTGATTGTGCAGTCGCCTGATCCGGAGCGCATCCGGACGCTGCTGGAGGAGTACAGCCAGCAATTTCTGGAGCGGTTCTGCGCGAGTCGCGCCGCCGCCAGACACACTTGCTCACTAAGGGTGGCAAGGAGCGACCGCAGGTCTTTCGACTCCGTTTTGGCCGAAAAACCGGCCAAACTCCGCTCAAGATGACAACGCAAGCGGTCAAGATGACAAAGCAAATATGACGCGAAGTTCTGGGACAGTACACTAGGGTCACTAGAAAACAGCAGAAAGAAAGCGAAACAGTATTCATGTCTGATTCCGCATGGCAATTTCCGCACCGACGCTACAATCCTCTTCGCCGCCAATGGGTACTGGTTTCGCCGCATCGCACGGAGCGCCCGTGGCAGGGCGAGGTGAATACTTCGACGGGCTTCCCGGATATTCATTTTGATCCCAAGTGCTACCTGTGTCCGGGGAACGATCGGGCGGGCGGGAAGAAGAATCCCGTGTACGACGGGGTCTTTACGTTTGATAACGACTATGCGGCGCTGCTGCCGGATTCGCCCGATCCCGGGACCGCGACGCGGCCTGCACTGCTGCTGGCGGAGCGGGAGCGGGGACGCTGCCGGGTGCTGTGTTTCCATCCCGACCATGGATTGACGCTGGCGCGGATGGAGGCTGGGGATATTCGGCGGGTGGTGGATGAATGGGCGGCGCAATACGAGGAACTTGGGAGCGCGGCCCGAGATCAACTACGTGCAGGTGTTTGAGAATCGCGGGGCGATGATGGGGGCGAGCAATCCGCATCCGCATTGCCAGATCTGGGCGACGGAGCATGTGCCGGATGAGCCGGCGACGGAGAGTGAGGCGCTGGCGGCGTATCACGGGGAGCATGGAAGCTGCCTGCTCTGCGACTACCTGGCCACGGAGACAGCCGAGAAAACGCGCATCGTGTGCGAGAACGAGGATTTTCTGGCGGTGGTGCCGTGGTGGGCGGTGTGGCCATTTGAGACGCTGGTGCTGGCGAAGAAGCATGTTGGCTCGATGCCGGAGTTCAGCGAGGGGCAGAGGACGTCGCTGGCGGCGATTCTGAAGCAGACTGACGACGCGCTACGACAATCTGTTTCGAGACGAGTTTTCCGTACACGATGGGCTTCCACCAGACGCCCACGGATGGGAAGAGAGCATCCGGAGTGGCACTTTCCACGGGCACTTCTAT
This sequence comes from uncultured Acidobacteriaceae bacterium, assembly GCA_963849505.1. GTDB lineage: Bacteria > Acidobacteriota > Terriglobia > Terriglobales > Acidobacteriaceae > JANXZS01. The sequence goes on from CAWKHY010000011.1 coordinate 141,392, forward strand.
CCGCCGCTGCTACGGTCGGCCACGGTGAAGAAGTTCATGGTGGGATTTGAGATGCTGGGGATGCCGCAGCGGGATATTACGCCGGAGGGCGCGGCGGAGCGGCTGCGCGTGCTGCCGGACTTGCATTTCACGTTGAAAACGTAGGGTTTAGGGGATGGAAGGTCATGGTGAGCCCGCTGGGACTCGAACCCAGGACCAACGCCTTAAAAGGGCGATGCTCTACCAACTGAGCTACAGGCTCACACCAGTGCTTCCATCTCCAAGTTATCACAGGCAGGGGTGTGAATCGCCCGCTAAAACCCCATCGACAACTGAGAGCGTTGTGACAGGCATTTGAAAGGGAGAACTATGAACCGTCGTGAATTTGCAACCCGTTCGCTGGCCGCTGCTGCAGGCGCGGCGCTCTATCGCCATCCGAGCTACGCCGCAGTGCCGCAGGCCGCAGCGCAGGTTCCGGGATCGGTGCCCGACTCGCAGATCCAGAAGGCGCGGTTTCCGGAGGGATTTATCTGGGGAACGGCGACGGCCTCCTACCAGGTGGAAGGTGCGTGGAACGAGGACGGCAAGGGCGAGTCGATCTGGGACAGGTTCACGCATACGACAGGGAAGGTGCGTGGAGGGGTGACGGGGGATGTGGCCTGCGATCAGTACCACCGCTATCCGCAGGACATTGCGCTGGCTAAGAAGCTGAACCAGAAGAGCCAGCGGTTTTCGATCTCGTGGCCGCGCATCCAGCCGACAGGGACGGGCGCGCCGAACATGAAGGGGATCGATCACTACAGCCGCTTTGTGGATGCGCTGCTTGAGGCGGGGATTCGGCCCTGGTGCACGATGTACCACTGGGATCTTCCGCAGGCGCTGGAGGACAAGGGCGGCTGGCCGAACCGGGATCTCGCGGGATATTTCGGAGATTATGGCGGAATTCTGGCGAAGCATCTGGGGGATCGAATCAAGCTGTGGGCTCCGTTCAATATGCCGTGGGCGATCGCCTTCATGGGCTATGCCGCTGGGGCATTCCCGCCGTGCCGCACGAGCTTCAGCGACTTCTTGAAAGCGGCGCATACGCTGGCTCTGGCGCAGGGGGATGCTCATCGCGCGGTGAAGGCGGCTTCTCCCAGCGCACAGTTTGGAAGCGCGTACGAGATGGCTCCCGCATACCCAAAGACGGACACCGATGATGATCGCGCGGCGGCGGCACGGTACCACGCGATGAACAACGTCTTCTTTCTGGAGGCGGCGATGAACGGCAAGTACCCGAAGGCATTTGTGGGCGAGCCGCCGCTGGAGGTGATGGGATACAAGGCGGGCGATGACAAGCTGCTGTATGCGCCACTGGACTGGGTGGGCTTCCACTACTACACGCGGCGCATCGTCTCCGATGCGAGCAAGGAGAAGTTCGAGGGCGGAGGCGCTTTCAGCGGCACGGAGATTGAGAGTAATTCGCCGGGCGGGCGCGATCCTTACACGCGCTTCCGCGCCGGGATGCCGACGGAGGGTCCGCTGACCGATGCCGGGCTTGAAGTGTGGCCGCGCGGCATGTACGACCTGGTGACGAAGATTTCGAAGGATTACAACAATCCGATCATTGAGATTACCGAATGCGGCTGCGGGTATCTGGATTCGCCGGACGAAGAGCAGGGCGGGCGTATACCCGATGTGCGGCGCATCCAGTGGTTCAAAGAAACGCTGGCGGAGTTGTCGCGCGCGATTGCCGATGGGGCCAAGGTTCGCGCCTTTCATGCGTGGACGCTGCTGGATAACTTCCAGTGGGCGGAGGGTTATACCGAGCGCTATGGGCTGATCTATAACGATTTTCGGAATCAGAAGAGAACGATCAAGGATTCGGGACTTTGGTATGGGCGGGTGTCGGCGGCTAATCGGCTGGATGTTTAGCGGGGATGTTGAGGATTGAGCGCGCGAGGGAACTCCAAAAATGATTATTAGTGGTGACCGGGCGGACTTTATTCCAGGACTCGATAAATTAACTCGAATGGCAACGGCGTCAAAGGGAGAAAGCGATAGAGGCCATGCGCTAATTGTGGCGGCTGTGTCTCGACGAAATGCTGAAAGAGTATCTTGAGTCTCACTTGGTAAGCATAAGGATCGTTTGCAAAACTGCTAGATGGCTTCAATGCTCCCGTTGGTACATTCTCATCTCGTATACTGCTGTCTTTTGCTGTTGGCTTGATTTCAGAGGCCAAATTTGCAATGCTCGGCAATATTAAGAAGATCAGGAATGCATTTGCCCATTCGGTCCAAGCCTCTTATGAAACACCGGAGATCTCGTCGCACTGTCGCACGCTGAATGAAATACCGATAGTAAAGTCGGTGATGAAGTCGGTCGAATTCTGCTAAAGAGTTCGACTCCAAATTGGTTTTCAGGATCACTTCAGCATTGATGATTCTGACCGTGCAGGACCGCCTCCCGCAAGCAACCGATCAACGACTGTCTCTGACATACGCAACATCCAATCCTTCGATCGGACCCGGCAACAAATAGGCTCTTGGGTGCCGAAAGTCGCGCCGTCGGCGCTGATTGTTACGTGGTGGAAACACGCGGTGCCAGACGTCCCTAGGCGGAGAATCCGCCGTCGGCCTTTAGAAGCTGGCCGTTGATCCAGGCACCTTGGTCGGAGAGAAGGAACGACACCACACTGGCTACGTCGGCTGGAGTTCCGAGGCGGCCGGAGGGTTGTCGTGCTAGGCAAGCCGCACGGGTGGCGTCGTCCATCCAGCCAGTGTCAACCGGGCCGGGATTGACCAGGTTGGCCGTGATCTTCAATTCTCCGAACTCGCGAGCCGCGGCGAGCACGATGCGGTCCAGCGCGCCCTTGCTGGCTCCGTAGGGCAGATTTCCGACGGTGGCATCGCTGGTGAGGGCGACGATGCGTCCTCCGCCGGGCGGTATCTGCAGGGCAAACTCGCGAATGAGTTGCCAACTGGCGCGAGTGTTCACCGCAAAATGGCGATCGAAGCTCTCAAGCGTGGTGTCGAGGATATTGGAATCGACCGACTCGCAGTGCGAGAGGACCAGAGCCGATATCGGGCCGTGGGCTTCGCGCGCAGCGGCTATGAGCGATGGGGCGGCGGCAGGATCTTCGAGGTTGGCGGGATACGAAGTTACGCGCGCGCCCGCTGACGATAGTTCACTGACAAGCCTCTCAACGTCGGCGGGCTGGGGACCCCACGGCATGCGCTCGTCGTAGGGCACCCAGTAGGATAGCGCCACATTCCAGCCATCCGAGACGAGCTTGCGGGCAATTCCGGCGCCGATTCCAGCGGTGCGCCCGACTCCCGTGATGAGCGCGTTGCCCATCACCCGTGATGAGTGCGTTGGAGGCATGACGGAAGTGTAATGGGATTGGTCTGAAGAGCGCACCTGCGTTGATGGGCGCGGATGCGGGGGTGCCGAATTGGGAACATATGACCCGAAAGTGCGAACGAAAGTACTTAGGGATTATGGGCTCCCATGGGTGATGTGACTTAGCCTCGGTATTGATCCAGAAATGCGTCTCCAAGCAGAGAGGTAGTGTGCGCATTGGCGTAGGCGATGGCCTATATGAGGGCAGGGGAATGCCCGCGTAGGCCGGGTTAAGGGACGAGGAAGCGTGTAGATGCTTTTGGGCCATGGTTTGTTGTCGAAACTCGCGCAATGGGTGCTGATTGTTGCGGGGTTGTGCTGTCTTTACGCATTTGCCCTGCTGGCGCTGGCGTGGTGGGAGCAGGCGGCGGTTGGCGTGGGGATGGTTGCGCTGGCGTTCTGCCTGGGGCGGTGGTCGCGCTCGCAGACGGTGGCGCTGATGCTGATGGTGCTGTCGGTGTTTGCCACGGTGCGGTATGGATGGTGGCGGCTGACGACGGTTGCGGATTACTTTCGCGAGCCTGTGGCGCAGCGGGGATGGGCGAGCACATTCTTTGTGGTGGCGCTGCTGGCGGCGGAGATTTATGCCGTCGGGATTCTGTTTCTGGGCTATTTGCAGCGGGTGTGGCCGGGGCGTCGCGAGAAGGCTGCGCCCTTGGACGAGGCCGCCGAGTGGCCCGATGTGGACCTGCTGATTCCTACGTTTGATGAGCCGTTGAGTGCGGTGAGGCACATCCTGCTGGCGGCGATGAATATCGACTGGCCGGTGGACAAGATGCGGATCTACCTGCTGGACGATGGCAAGCGGGAGGAGTTTCGGCGCTTTGCCTACGAGGCGGGTGTGGGCTACGTGACGCGCTCGGACAACAAGGGCGCGAAGGCGGGCAACATCAATCATGCGCTGAGCCGGCTGCATGCGCCCTTCGTGGTGATCTTCGACGCTGACCATTTGCCAGCGAGCAATTTTCTGCGGGTAACGATGGGGTGTTTTCTTCACGATCCCAAGCTGGGGATGCTGCAGACGCCGCGGCATTTTTATTCGCCCGATCCGCTGGAACGGAACCGGGCGCTGCAGCGCGAGATTGCGGGAGAAGGGGAGATGCTGCGCGATGCGGCGCAGGACAGCGGCGATTTGTGGAACGTGGCTTTGTTCTGCGGGTCGAGTGCGGTGCTGCGGCGATCGGCGCTGGACGAGATTGGCGGAATTGCAACCGAGACTGTTACAGAAGACGCGCACACTGCGCTGCGGCTGCAACGGAACGGGTGGAATACAACATTCATCAATCTTCCGCAGGCAGAGGGGCAGGCGACGGAGAGTCTTTCAGGGCATGTGAAGCAGCGTATTCGCTGGGCGCGGGGGATGGCGCAGATTTTGCGACTGGAGAATCCGCTGTTTGCGCAGGGCCTGGGCGTGCACCAGAGGCTGAGCTACGCCAAGGCAATGGTGCACTTTTTCTACGCGGTGCCGCGGCTGGTATTTCTGACGGCGCCGTTGATTTACCTGCTGCTGTCGCGGGTGAGCATTCCCGGGTACTGGGCGGCGCTGGCAGCGTATGCGCTGCCGCACCTGGCGCTCTGGAAGGTGGCACATTCGCGGGTGGTGGGGCACGACAGGCACTCCTTCTGGAACGAGATATACGAGACGATACTGGCGCCGCATCTGCTGGTGCATGCTGCGCGGGCGTTTCTGGATCCTACCCGGGGCAGGCCGCAGCGCAGGCGTGAGATGTTTCAGACGCGCATAGCACGGCCATTCCTGTTGCTGCTGCTGTTGAATTTCGCGGGACTGGCGGCGGCTATTGGGCGCTTCGTCTGGTGGGACAGGAGCACTCCAGGGACGGTGCTGGTGAACGTGGCCTGGGCGCTCTTCAATGTGGTGATCCTGGGTACGGCGGTGGCGGTGTGCGGTGAGACGCAGCAACGGCGCAGCAATCTGCGTTTCGAAAGCACGCTGCTGGCGGCGGTGGTGGCGAGGGATGGGGCAACGTTTGCGGGCGGAGCAGTGGATATTTCCGCTGGCGGGGCAGCGATTCGATTTTCTGGAGCAGCCGGGATCGATACGGGAGACGTGGTTCAGCTGCATTTTTCAACGGCGGCGGGGCCGGTGGATCTTCCGGCGAGACTGGTGGGGAATAAGGGGAATACGCTGCGGTTTCAGTTCAGCCCGCTGACGATTTTTGAGCAGGAGCAACTGGACAAGGTGATGAATCCGCAGGCGGGCGCATGGCTGGGGCTGGGCGATGGGCGGGGGAGCGATCTTCCCTGGCGCAGCTTGTGGCGTATTTTGTGCGTCTCTGTCGTGGGGCTGGGGCAGGCCGCGAGCATGATGCTCGGTGGCGACGGGGCGCAGGTGTCGAGCGGGGATGAGCAACGAGCGGATGTCGCGGAGACACATGCTGTTCCGTAGGTGAAGGGGCGGGTCGGTGCCGTACACTGGGTCCGCGCCTGATGTTGGCTGAAGGATGGCGGGGCTGCTGCGCCGCTTCCAGGTACACATATCGGCAGCGGGGCGCAGGAGATCGTTGATGAATCTCGTGGCCGCGGTGCGGAGTGTGGTGGCCGGGTTTGTGCTGGCCGCGATGGTGTGGACGGGCGCGACGCATTGCGCTGCACAGCAGAAGGCTGTGGTGATTGACGGGCAGAGCGCGGGCCGCGTGTTTGAGGGGCTGGGCGCACTGAGTGCCGGAGCTTCTTCGCGGCTGCTGATTGATTATCCCGAGCCCCAGCGGAGCCAGATTCTCGATTATCTTTTCAAGCCAAATTATGGGGCGGGGCTGCAGCACCTGAAGGTGGAGGTGGGCGGCGACGTGAATTCTACGGATGGCTCGGAGCCGAGCCACATGCGCACGCCGCAGGATCGCGATTACACGCGGGGCTACGAGTGGTGGCTGATGGTGGAGGCGCATAAGCGCAATCCAAAGATCATTCTGGACATACTTCCTTGGGGTGCGCCGGGCTGGGTGGGCAAGGGGACGCTGTATACGCCGGAGATGGCGGAGTACATGGCGGACTTTATTGCGGGCGCGAAGGAGAAGTACGGGCTGGTTATAACGTACGCCGGGATCTGGAACGAGAAGGTCTACGACGCCGCGTATGTGAAGGAGCTTCACCGTGCGCTGGAGCGGCATCACCTGGCGACGAAGGTGGTGTGCTGCGACGAGTACATCGGCGAGGGCAAGGGGCAGTGGGCGATTGCGGATGAGATGGCGGCGGATGCGGATCTGAGGTCTGCGGTGGATGTGGTGGGAGTGCACTATCCGCTGGAGAAGGGGAAGATCACGACGACGGAAGAGGCGCGCAAGAGCGGGAAGCCGCTGTGGTCCAGCGAGGATCAGCCGAACAGCGGCGCGGGACCGATACTTTCGCGCGCGTGGCCGATTGGCGGGCGTGTGCTGGCGAACATCTACAACAAGAATTATCTCGAGGGCGCGATGACGAAGACGGAGATCTGGAGCCCGATCACGTCTTACTACGACACTCTGGCGGCGCCGAACTCGGGGCTGATGTACGCGAACACTCCTTGGTCGGGCTACTACGATGTGCAGTCGACGATATGGGTGACGGCACATACCACGCAGTTTGCCGAGCCGGGCTGGCAGTACCTGGATGCGTCGTCGGGCTACCTGCCTGAGGCGGGCACGTATGTGGCGCTGAAGTCTGCGAACCAGAAGGACTGGAGCGTGGTGCTGGAGACAATCAACGCGAAGAGGCCGCAACAGGTGAAGTTTGCTATTGCGGGCGGCCTCTCGGCGGGGACGGTGCGCATATGGGAGACGAACGGCAAGCGCAGCTTTGAGAAGGTGGCAGAGGTGACTCCGAAGGACGGGGCCTTCACGTATACCTTCGAGCCGGAGTCGCTGTACTCGCTGACGACGACTACGGGTCAGCACAAGGGGGATGCGAAGCCTCCGATGGCGAAGGCCTTCCCCATGCCGTATGGCGATGACTTTGAGAGCGCCGAGATGATGCGTGCGCCGAAGTATCTTTCCGACCAGGACGGTGCGTTTGAGGTGCACGCGTGCGAAGGGCGGAAAGGGAAATGCCTGGAGCAGGTGATCACGGAGAAGCCGATTCCGTGGGGTCCTCTGCCCGATCCCTTCACGCTGGCAGGAGATGTGGCGTGGACGGACTACAGCGTGAGCAGCGATTTTCTGCTGAGCGGCGCGGGCGTTGCGACGCTGATGGGGAGGATCGATAGCTCCGATGTGTTTGCCGGGGATGCGGTGTATCCCAGCGGCTACGTACTGAGCGTGGAGCAGGATGGCGGGTGGAAGCTTGTTTCGGCGGCGTACAAGAAACCCACGGTGACGCTGGCCTCGGGTACGGCGAAGTTGTCAGCGGGACAGTGGCATCATTTCTCGATGACGTTCAAGGGTGGGCAGATCACGGCGACGCTGGATGGTGTGCAACTGGCGAAGGTGAGTGATGGCGGGCATGCGCATGGAATGTTCGCGCTGGGGACGGGCTGGAATAAGGCGCAGTTCGACAATGTGGCGTTGACGCGATAGCGGGTCTTAGCGGCGGGGCTTGCCGGTGTCCTTGCTCATGGGGACGACCTGTACGGTGATGTCGCGAACCTCGGAGAGGAAGCGGTTGAGGACGGAGCCGCGGAAGAGAATGTCGAAGCGGGAGCGCGCAGGTTGTCCGAAGACGACGTGCGAGATGTTTTCGCGCTTGGCAAATTCGACGAGAGCGTCGGAGACGTTTTTGCTTTTCAGGGTGACGACGCTGGCTCCAAGTTCGCGGGCCATGCGCTGCACCTGCTCCATGCGTTGAAATCCCTCGGGATCTTCGTGGCGCTTGTCCTCGTCGGGGCGCTCGACGTAGACGGCGTACCAGTCTGTAGCGAGACGGCCGGCGATGCGCGAGCCTACGCGCAGCAGGCGCTCGGTGCCGGGGCGGGTGGAGAGGCAGACCATAACTTTTTCTGGAATGGGGGCCTGCTCCAGGCCCTGGACGCGGCGGTATTCGGCGGCGCGGGTGCCGACCTGCTCGGCGGTGGTGCGCAGGGCGAGCTCGCGCAGCATGTTGAGGTTGCCCTTGCGGAAGAAGTTTGAGAGGGACTGCTCAACCTTGTCGGCCTTGTAGATTTTTCCCTGGCGCAGGCGTGAGCGCAGTTCGTCAACGGTGATGTCGACGTTGACGACTTCGTTGGCGCGAGTGAGGAAGCTGTCGGGAATGGTTTCGCGGATCTGCGTGCTGGCAGAGCGCGAGACGGTGTCGTTGAGCGTCTCAAGGTGCTGGATATTGACGGCGGTAAAGACATTGATGCCGGCGTCGATCAGCTCCAGCACATCTTCGTAGCGCTTGTGGTTGCGCGAGCCGGGCACGTTGCTATGGGCCAGCTCGTCGACGACGCAGGTGTTGGGTTTGCGGGCGAGGATGGCGTCGAGATCCATCTCCTTGAGCACGACGGAGCGGTAGGGAATCTCGCGCTGGGGGATGATTTCGAGATCCTTGATTTGCGCTTCGGTATCGGCGCGGCCGTGGGATTCGACCAGGCCGATGACGATGTCAACGCCTTGCTGGCGGAGGCGGTTTGCATCCTGCAGCATGTCGAAGGTTTTGCCAACGCCGGGCGCAGCGCCGAGGTAGATGCGCAGCTTGCCTGGCTCGGGGCCTTCGCGCGGAATGGCGGCGAGCGGGGAATCGGGCGTGGGATCGAGCGGCGTGCCGAGCGAATGCGGCAGTGGCAACTCTTCTTCTGGAGGGATGCCGGTCATGGTGTCAACCTATCTCCACCGGATGCCGGGAAGGTGTGAGGGTGGCTACGGGCAGGGTGAAGCGGAAGGTGGTGCCGTGGCCGAGGCGGCTCTCCACGGAGATTTGTCCGCCAAGGGATTCGACGAGGCGACGCACGAGAGCCAGGCCGAGGCCGGTGCTGGATTCATTGGAAGAACTGAAGCGGCCAAAGATTCCTGGGAGGCGTTCGGCTTCTATGCCACGGCCGGAATCGCGGACGAGGAACTGGATCTTGTCGCCGCTCTCTTCTGCTTCGAGGCGAATGGCGCCGTTGTCGGGTGTATAGCGCAGGGCGTTGCTGAGCAGGTTGTCGAGGATGCTGCGCACTGCGCGGCGATCGGCGCTGACGTAGGAGAGGTCGGCGAAGCAGCGGATCTCGATCTCGATGTTGCGGGACTTGGCCTGGTCGCGCACGCGGTCGAATGCCTCCTGGAGTAGCTGGAGCGGCCGCAGCTTTTGCAGGTTGAGGCGGCGCTGTCCCATATCGAGTTCGGCTACGTCGATGAGGTCGGCCATCAGGTCGTTGAGGCGTTCCACTTCTTCTGAAGCGCCGTAGACAATGTCGGCCTGAAGAGGTTTGAGTTCGCCGCTATAACCGCGGGCGAGAGTGTAGAGGCTGAGGCGCAGCTTCTCGAAGCGGGTCCCGCAGCTTACGGGAGGCGACGCTAATGAATTGCGTTTTGAAGCGGTCGCTGTCTTCCATTTCAGTCACGTCTTCGAGGACGGTGACAGCGCCGAGGAGCTTGCCTTCGGAATCGCGCATGGGGGTGGTGCGCAGGCGATAGCTGCGCTGCGCCTTGCCGATGCGCATGGGCAGCATGGCGGCCTCGCCCTCGGTGGCGATGGCGCGCTGCATGGAGACGGCTTCGCGGACGGCGCTGAGGATGCGTTCTCCGCCGGGGGTGTTGGTGAGGGCCATGCGATCGCCGGCGGCGTCGCCCAGCAGGTCCATGGAGGCCTGGTTGAGCTTGAGCACGTGGCCCTTGGCGTCGGTGACGATGACGGGTTCAAAGATGGATTGGAGGACGGCATCGCTGAGCTGGAATTCCATCTGACGGCGGCCGGACTCAGTGTCGCGGAGGTCGCGCAGGCGGATGGCCATGCGGTTGAATTCGGTGCCGATGGTGCCGAGTTCGTCGTGGGCGCGCCACTCGATGCGCTGTTGCAGATCTCCTTGCGCGATTAGACGAGCGCTCTTCGCTGTAGTGCGGAGCGGGCGCAGGATGGAGAGGATGGTGAGCGCGACGATGAGCAACGCGCCGAAGAAGGCGGTTGCGGCCCACAGCGGGATCATGCGCTTCAGGGATTCGCGCTGGCCGAGAGCTGGTCCGGCAACGGCATCGCGACGGGAGGACTCGCTTGCGATGAGTTTGTCGAGGTCGGCTGTGGCGGAGTCGAGGGAGTTTTTCTGGCTGATGGTTTTGAGGGTTGCGGTGGCTGCCGGGTCAAGGCCGGAGAGCAGGTCGCCGGCGGCGGAGTAGAGAGTCGCTGTTTCCTGCTGCTGGGCATCGCGTGCGGCCCGGAGACTGCTATCTCCGTTGGCTATGCGCAGGTCGAGGAGTTGTTGATGGCGAACAGAGGAGCGAAGTTTTTCGAGGGACAGCAGGGCGCGGTCCGCTGACTGGACCTGGTGATCGAGTGCAACCAGATGACGGGTGGCGTTGCGATAGGAGAGGCCAAGCCCCAGCACGATGGCGAGGAGCAGTCCACATCCGATGATCAGCCTTTGCAGCAGGGTCAGCATCGATAACCAGTCTCAAGGAAAGGATACCCGAGTTTGCCGGAACAAGAATTGGGATCCGGCGCTGTGGCCATTGGGAGCGCAGGAGTTAGGGGGTGGAGGTGATAGAAATCCTGCAGACGCTGACGGCGGAATTTGTGTAGGGACACTCAAAGCCGGCAGCCTGCGAGGGGTTGAGCATGACCCAGGTGACGGGGTATTCGGTGGCGAGATGCTTGAAGTCGCTGACAGTGAAATTCTGCCAACCCTGCTGCGCGGTTTGTTCGCGGCCCCACTCGTCGGCGAGGAGGGGGAAGAGGGAGACGGCGCCGCTGTCCTTGTAGTAGTCGGAGAGGACGCTGCGCTCGGCGATGGCGCGGAAGCCGTGCTGATCGACTTCAGAAAGGGTGATGTACCTGGGGTCGAGTGCGAAGACGGCATCTTTCGGGGTGTTGTTGCGAATCCAGTAGTAGGCCTGGACCCACTGATTCTTGGGCTTGGCCCAGGGCCACTCGATGTGTTGGCTGTGGGGGTAGGCGGTGGTCTGGATGAAGAGCATTCCGGCAGCGATGGGGAGAAAGAACGCGATCCATCTCCAGATGCGGCGCTCAAGCAGGTACTCGCCGAGTAGGCCCCCCAGCAGGATGAAGAAAAGGATGTAGAGGGGCAGGAAGCCCCGCATCGGCTGCAGCCGCACGAAGGATTCCAGGCGGGGCGATGAGGAGAAGACCAGGAAGACGAGGGTGATGATCACTCCGAAGGGTATGAGCGCGCGGCTGATACGGCGGAAGCCGGGGAGTACGCCGCGGGGCGTGATGCGCGAGAGCCAGACGAGGATGATCATGGGCGCGATGACGCCGATCCACTCGTACCACTGCCACATCTGGGCGAAGAAGAAAGTTCGCATGTAGAGGACGTCGTGGTAGGTGCCCTGGGTGGGCTGCAGATCAAAGCCAGTGGGCAGGCGGTCCGCCACGATAAAGGCAAAGGCGGGAGCCGGTTCCGAGGCGGTTTGCCAGCGCAGAGGCAGGGCGAGCATGGCACACAGCGCAGCGGCGTAAGCGCCATTCTGCGGATGAATGCAGGTGGTGAGCAGCAGCCAGACGACGGTCTCTTTTCTGCGGCCGGCGATAAAGGCTGCAATGGCAAGCATGGTGGCCGGCGTGGAGATGGAGCGGGCCGTGAGATACGGATCCATGATGACGAGCGCGGTGCCGGCGACAGGGACGGTGAGGACGGCGGCGGTAAGGATGACGGCGCTCCAGCGTGCCGGGGCGTTCTGAAAGCAGAGGCTCGCCAATCGCCATGCGGCGATGACAATGAGGAATATTCCGAGGATGTGCCAGAGGAAGAGAGTGAGATCCACCTGCAGGTGGGTGAATTTTGTTGTCTGGGCTACGAGCCAGGAAAAGATGGAGAGACGGCCGTGGTGCTCAAAGAATTCCGCGCCAAAGGGGTAGAGCTGTGGGTCAAAGGCATGTTTTACGGCGGGAACGTAGATAGCTGCGTCGTCGGTGCCGAGGTGGTAGCCGTGAACAAACACCGCACCCAGGGCGACAGAGAAGAGCTTGAGATAGGGGTCTTGCAGACGTGCAACCCTCACCTGCGAGTATCCTGAAATGCGAATTCCGGCTCTTCCTGAGGAGTAAATGGTTCAGGGAATTGGAATTTGTCAGGACTGACCAGGCCAAACCTGGTGAACATACATTGCATGGTGGTGGCCAGGACGCCCAATCCGTACTTCATGCTGCGGGAGAAGTTGATGGAGGAGGCTTCTTCAAAGTAGCGGGTGGGACAGGAGATTTCGCCCACGCGGGCTTTGAGGAGGATGCACTGGGCGATGAGCTGGTTATCGAAGACGAAGTCGTCGGAGTTATGGGCCAGGGGCAAGGCGCGCAGCAACTCAGCGCTGTATGCGCGGTAGCCGGTGTGGTATTCGGAGAGATGGGCGCCGAGCATCAGGTTCTGGAAGGTGGTGAGGGCGCGGTTGGCCACGTATTTGTAGAGCGGCATGCCACCCTTGAGGGCACCGCCGCCCAGCATTCTGGAGCCCAGGACAAGGTCGTAGGCGTTATAGGCGACCATGCTGGCCATTGCGGTGAGCAGCAAGGGGGAGTATTGGTAGTCGGGGTGGAGCATAACGACGACGTCGGCTCCCATGGATAAGGCCTTGGCGTAGCAGGTCTTCTGGTTACCGCCGTACCCAAGATTGCGATCGTGGACAGCTACGGTGAGGCCGAGGCTTCGGGCCAGTTCTACGGTTCCGTCGGTGCTGAGATCGTCAACCAGGATGGTTTCGTCGACCACCGCGGGAATTTCGCGGACCGTGGCTTCCAGAGTTGGCTCCGCGTTATACGCAGGAAGCACAACGACAATTCGCTTTCCGTTTATCATGCCCTGATCCAGTGGTCGCGTAGAACGCCATTCCATTTGCGCCCAGTGCCTGTGCCAGGAGGCTAGGGAAAAGAAAAGAATGACTGTTTAGCTAGATTCTCTAAAAGTGTATCGCAACCGGACGTTTTCTAATAAGTACATATAGTTCGACGTTTGGCGCGGTAATAGGTTGCAGGTCGACGGGACGTGCAACCGTGAATCGGCATCCAAAGGGGTTATATCCAGGTTTGGAGGGGGAGAGCTATATGGAGCGTCGAGAGTTTTTAAAGTCTGCCGCGAGCGCGGCGGTGGTTACGGGTCTCGGCACCTCGGCCGAGGCCTTTGCGTCTACGGGCGACATCACTCGCCGGGTGCTGGGCCGCACGGGGGTGGAGGTGTCAGTAGTTGGAGTAGGTGGTTACCACATTGGGTCTTCGAATGTGGCGGAAGAAGAGGGGATTCGGATTGTTCGCACAGCGCTCGACTCGGGCATTAACTTTCTGGATAACTGCTGGGATTACAACGGCGGGGAGAGTGAGAGGCGGATGGGCAAGGCGCTGCGAGATGGTTATCGCGAGAAGGCGTTCCTGATGACCAAGATTGACGGGAGGACGGCGTGAAGCCGCACAGAAACAGCTGGATGAGTCTCTGAGCCGGCTGCAGACCGACCATATTGACCTGATCCAGGTGCACGAAGTGATTCGGATGGACGATCCTGAGCGGGTTTTCGCCGCGGGCGGGGCGATGGAGACTCTGGAAAAGGCGCGTAAGGCGGGAAAGGTGCGCTTCATCGGGTTTACCGGGCACAAGAGTCCGGCGATGCATTTGCACATGATTGATGTGGCAACTAAGCACAAGTACACGTTTGACACGGTTCAGATGCCGAACAACGTGATGGACGGGCAGTACAACAGCTTTGCGAACCAGGTGATTCCTGTGGCGCGGGGGCTGAAGATGGGGATTCTGGGAATGAAGGGGCTGGGCGGCGGCGTCTTTATGCAGAGCAAGACCGTGAGGCCGGTGGAGTGCCTGCACTACGCGATCAGCCAGAAGGTTGACTGCCAGATTACGGGCTGCGATTCGATGGGGATTCTGCAGCAGGCGCTGGGATTGGCGCGGAACTTCAAGCCGATGGATACGGCGGCGATGAAGGAATTGGTTGCGCGCGCCTCCAGCGAGGCGGCTACAGGTGAACTGGAGAAGTACAAGACGAGCACGACATTTGATGGGACCGGACACAATCCGCAGTGGCTGGGCTAGGCAGGATGTCGCGCTGCGGAAGTACACTAGTGTGAGCATGGGTCTGGACGATAAAAGGCGAAGGCTGGAGGAGCGGCTGAAGGAGATCGGCAGCATGATGGTTGCCTACTCCGGCGGCATCGACTCGGCGTACCTGGCCTACGAGGCCAGCCGTGTTCTGGGCGGGCGCATGGTTGCGGTGCTGGCTGACTCCGCCAGCCTGCCGCGCAGCGAATGCGAGGATGCACAGCGATTTGCGGCGGAGAATGGGATTCCGCTGCGCATGGTGGAGACGAGTGAGCTTGAGCATGAAGCGTACGTGGTGAACGACTCGGATCGCTGCTTCCACTGCAAGAGCGAGCTCTTCGACGTGATGCAGCGCGAGGCGGACGCGGGGGATTTTGCTGCCATTGCTTACGGATTGAATCTGGATGACAACCAGGATTTTCGGCCCGGACAGAGGGCTGCGCGGGAGCACGGGATCGTTGCTCCGCTGGCGGAGGCGGGGCTGACCAAGGAAGATGTGCGGGCACTGGCGCGCGAGGCGGGGCTGCGGGTGTGGGACAAGCCTGCTTCGGCATGCCTGTCGTCGCGGGTGGAGTATGGGCGGCGTGTGACTCCCGAGGTGCTGAAGAGCATCGAGGACGCGGAAGCAGGGATGCAGCGGCTGGGGTATCGGCGTTTTCGCGTGCGCCACCACGGCACAATTGCGCGGATTGAGATTGCGGAAGAGGAGATAGATTCGGCGCTCGATGTGGGGAGGTTGAAGGCGATCTCTGCGGTGGTGAAGGCAGCAGGGTTTCGCTACGTGGCCATCGACTGTGATGGGTACCGTTCGGGATCGATGAACGAGATTCTTTCTGTCGAGGTGCTGACAGGAGGACGTGCGGCCGCCGATGGCAGGCTGAAAGAAAGCTAGATGAAGACTGGATATATCGAATGTTTCGCGGGCATAAGCGGCGACATGCTGCTGGGGGCTCTGGTGGATGTGGGCGTGCCTGCTGAAAAGCTGGAAGAGACGGCGGCGGCGCTGGGTATTGGCGCGGTGCTGCGGGTTTCGCGGGTGAATCGCAGCGGCATCCAGGCAGTGAAGGTGGATGTGCTGGTGGATGGCGAGCCGGCGGAGAGCGCAGCGGCACATGTGGCGGATGGCCACTCGCATGAGCATTCGCACGAACACGAACATTCGCATGAGCATCATGAGCATAAGGTGGCGGGTCAAGCCCACAGGCATGTGCATGGGCGGAACCTGCCGGAGATCCAGGCGATCATAGAAATGCGTGGCGATATCCTCGGCAGCGAAGAGGCTGGCGAGCGATGCGTTTCGTTTGCTGGCGGCGGCGGAGGCGAAGATCCACGGGGTGGCGGAAGACAAGATTCATTTCCACGAAGTCGGCGCGGTGGATGCGATCGTGGATATCGTGTGCAGCGCGGTGGGGTTGACTGAACTGGGAGTGGATCGATGGGTGTGTTCTGCGCTGAATGTTGGTAGCGGCAACGTTGAATGCGCGCATGGACTGTTTCCGGTTCCGGCACCGGCGACGGCGCAGTTGCTGATGGGCGCGCCGACATATTCTTCGGGGATCGCGATGGAGTTGGTGACGCCGACTGGAGCGGCTTTGCTGCGGGCGCTGGGTTGCGAATTTGGCGAGCAGCCGCGGATGCGAAGCGGGGCGATCGGGTATGGAGCGGGGAATCGCAATCCGGAGAAGTTTCCCAACGTGGTGAGGATGAGCGTGGGGCAGGCGGAGCGCGAAGCGCGGTTGCCTCGGCAGAGGATTGCGGTGCTGGAGTGCGCGATCGACGACCAGAGTCCGCAGGTGCTGGCGCACGTGATGCAGTTGGCGCTGGAGCTGGGTGCGATGGACGCGATGTCTACCGCAGTGACGATGAAGAAGGGGCGGCTGGGAACGCTGCTGACGTTGCTGGTTCCGCCGGAACGTGGCGAGGAGTTTGGCGAGCTGCTGCTGCGGGAGACGACTACGCTGGGCTATCGCGTGCGCGAGGAAGAGCGGGCGTGCCTGGAGCGCGCGTGGGCGGAGGTGGCGACGGAGTATGGGCGGGTGCGCATCAAGACAGGGATGCTGGGTGGAGTGGAGTACAACTTTGCTCCCGAGTATGAAGACTGCCGGCGGCTGGCGGCAGAGCATGGAGTTCCAGTGAAGCTGGTGCTGCAGGCGGCTATCGCTGCGGCCAGCGAGGAACGCGCATCTGCAAAGGCGGTTCGATGACGAGCAAGGACGCATTGCTGGCGCTGCTCAAAAATGTGCAGAGCGGAATTGTCGATCCGGGTGAGGCGCTGGGACAGCTGGCGCATCTTCCTTTTGAGGACGCCGGCTTCGCCAAGATCGATCATCATCGCAGTCTGCGGATTGGCTTGCCGGAGGTGATCTATGCGGCGGGCAAGACTCCCGAGCAGGTGGCCGAGATTTTCTTTCGCATGGCGCGGATGGGCGGCGATGTGATGGCGACACGCGCGGATCGCGCTGCCTTTGAAGCCGTGCAGGCGCTGGTGCCGGAAGCGGAGTATCACGAGGTTGCGCGTATTGTGACGCTGGGCCAGGGCGCGGCGCAAAAGATTGGCGGGCGCATCGCGGTGCTGTGCGCAGGCACAAGCGATCTGCCGGTGGCGGAAGAGGCGGCGGTAACGGCTGAGGCGATGGGCGTGACTGTCGATCGCGTGTTCGATGTTGGGGTGGCGGGGTTACACCGCGTGCTGTCTCAGCGGGAAGTGCTGGCGCAGGCCAAGGCGGTGATTGTGTGCGCGGGCATGGAGGGAGCGCTGCCGAGCGTGGTTGGCGGGCTGGTGGGTGCTCCGGTGATCGCGGTGCCGACGAGCGTTGGCTATGGCGCGGCCTTTGGCGGAGTGGCGGCGTTGCTGGGCATGCTGAACTCATGCTCGCCGAACGTGAGCGTGGTGAACATCGACAATGGATTTGGCGCAGCGTATGTCGCGACGATGATTCTGCGGCAATGCGCGCCCGCGGCGGAGCGGATTGCCGCGACGAGTTCTGAGGTCAGCACGTAGCCGCGGCTTGTAATCCAAAACGATCTATCTTTCCAGAAGATGCCTGTCCCATTTAGCGAGGGTTGCTGCCGCCCGGTAGCAGCTTTCGGCGAACTGCAGCACGTCTGCATTGGGAGTGCTTGAGCGGACCACGTCGTCGTAATTCAGAATGAATTCCTTCAGATCGGTGCTGTAGAAGGCCTTGGCAGGAAGGATCTTCTGTGTGTCGAGACCGGCGGGTGCGGGGGCGGCGTAGCAGTAGAAAGCGGCCTGGCCATAGCCGCCATTTCCGGGCCAGAAGCCGGCGCTGATGACTTCGTGCGAGTAGGCTTCGACGGTGATCGGATCGGCGCCTTCGCGCGGCGGGGCGGGGCGGCCGGAGAAGCGAGTGACGGCGAGATCGAAGCTGCCCCAGAAGAAGTGGACGGGGCTGGCCTTGCCGAGGAAGGAAGTTTCAAAGCGCGTGAAGACGGAGTTGGCGCGCATGAGGACCTGCCAGAAGCGATGCGCGTATTCGGGATCGTAGCTGGCATGCTGGAAGTCTTCGGCGAAGGGGATGCCGTCGGCGACTTCGACAGGCTTGGCGTAGATGGCGACCTCGATGCCGAGGGAGTGCAGGGTTTCCATGAATTCGGCGTAGAAGGCGGCGACGGATTGCGGCCTCAGGGCATGCGCGACGCTGGAGCCGCTGCTGGTGCGGATGATGAGCTGATGCTCAACGAAATCAAATTCAACGTCGAACATGCCGGAGAGATAGGGGATGCTGCCGGTGGTGAGACCGCGAGGGCTGACATAGAGAGGGACATTCCACCAGTGATTGCGCAGGGGGTTGAGGGCGAGGCGGACCTTGCCGACGATCTGCGTCCACATGTGCAGGGTGTCGGCGGTGTCCTTCCACTCGTTCCACGGAAGCGCGGGCCAATTTTGCTGGGAAGATAAGGGCTTGATCATGGGTATCCTCGTGAGGGAATGGTTGCGAATCAAGTAGTGAAGCTGACACTGGTATATAGATGCGGTGCGGGGCCGATACTCAAAGGCATTTGAGCGAATGGCGAAGGAAGTGTCCAGTAAAAATGTGCTCATTGTGAGCTCGCCACTTGAGGCGCCCACCACACCGGGCGCCAGAAATCGGACGCCAAGGTAACTGAGTCGATTCCCGTTGCAACGACGGGCGGAGTCCTTCGCAGGCCGCCGTACACTCGTCGAAGCTGAGTGCTGGTCAGGTGAGGGGAGTGCGATGAAGCGTTGGATTTCTGTTCTTTGTGTTTTGTTTGCGTGTGGTGGTCTGAACGCGCAGAAGGCTGTGTGGCAGCCATCGCCGGGACATACTCAAGTGCCGATATGGCCGGGGACGGCGCCGGACGCGCGGCCTGTCGCGGGGCCCGAGGTCGAAACGATGACGGGGACGGAGTCGCTGGTTGCCGGCAGGCCGTGGGTTTATGTGGGGCCCGTCTCGCGGCCTACGATGACGATCTATTCGCCCGTGGGGAAGAATACTGGCGCTGCGGTTGTTGTGTTTCCGGGCGGGGGCTATCAGATTCTGGCCATAGATCTCGAAGGCACTGAGGTCTGTGACTGGCTGACCTCCAAGGGCATCACGTGCGTGCTGTTGAAGTACCGCGTGCCGGGTGAGGGGCTTTATCCGAAGTCGGGGCCGTATCCGGAGTCACCGATGGCGCTGGAAGATGCGCAGAGGACGGTGGGGCTGATGCGCTTTCATGCGGCGGATTGGCGCATCGATCCGCACAAGATTGGAGTGCTGGGGTTTTCTGCGGGCGGGCATCTGTCGGCCGCGATGAGCACTCATTTTGAGAGGCGCTTGTATCCGGTAGTGGACGAGGCAGACAAAGTGAGCTGTCGTCCGGATTTCGCGGTGGTCATCTATCCGGGGCATCTGTCGCTTGCGGCGGCGGAGTGGGACGCTAAGCAGGTCGCCAAAAAAGTTGCGGTTTCCCATGCGGCGAATGTCGGGAAGGATCTTGCGTTGAATCCCGATCTACATGTCACGAGCCAGATACCGCCTACGTTTCTGCTGCAGAACGAGGATGACCACGTGGACAACGTAAACGACTCGCTGTCTTACTACATTGCGCTGAAGAAGGCCGGGGTTCCTGTGGAGATGCATTTATATGCGCAGGGCGGCCATGCATTTGGGCTGCGGCGTACGAAGTTTCCGGCGACCGCATGGCCTGAACTGGTGGAGACGTGGCTGGGGACGCTCGGGATGATTTCGGAGTAGGGGCAATCTTCCATTGAACAAGCTGTGCGGGGTGAGTATGCTAGCCCGCACCCGCAGGCTGAAGGCAGGGCGGGTAACTGATGGCGGTTCTGATCGATGAATTTCTCAAAGGAGAGTTCTGATGAACTGGAAAAAGTATGCGCTGGCGACGCTGGCGGTCTTCGTGGCTACATCGGTGCTGAATTTCTTGATTCACGGATATCTGTTGCAGCCGGAGTACCTGACGTATTCCAGCCTGATGCGTAGCCCCGCAGACTCGCAGAGCCACGCGATCTTTCTGCTGGTGAGCTTCCTGGCGTTCGCGCCGCCGTTTGTGTGGATCTACACCTGCGGCGTATCGAGTGCGCCATGGGTGATGCAGGGTATCCGTTACGGGCTGGCTGTGTGGGTGATTGCCACGGTGAGCCGGTATCTTACGTACTACGCGATACAGCCGTGGTCTTACGGGCTGGCGGCGAGGCAGATTTTATTTGAGCTGCCGATGATGCTGATCCTGGGGTTGATTGTCGCTTCGTTCTACAAGCCCGCGACGCGTTGAGTAATTGCCCAAGAAAAATGCCCGGCCCTGCGAGGTGCAGAAGGCCGGGCATTTTGTTTTAGAGAATCGAGTTTATTTGGTGATAGTGATCTCGCCTTTCAGCGGTGTGTTGACGGATGAGTTGCCGACCGCGACGGTGAACTTGCCGGGATCGATCTTCCAGTCGTGCGAGGCTACGTCGTAGTAGGCGAAGGAGCGTTTGTCGAGCTTGAGCGTCACGTGCTTCTTCTCGCCGGGGGCCAGACGAACCTTTTCAAATCCCTTGAGTTCCATGACGGGGCGCTTGACGGTGGCAGAGGGATCGCCGATGTAGAGCTGCGCGACTTCTGCTCCGTCGCGCTTGCCTGTGTTGGTTACGTCGAAGGAGACGGTGATGTCGTCGCCACCCTTGGCGCTCTTCGGCGATACTTCCAGTCCGGAGAAGTCGAAGGTGGTGTAGGTGAGGCCGAAGCCGAAGGGAAAGAGCGGCTGCTTGTTCATCGAGGTGTAGTAGCGATAGCCGTAGAAGAGGCCCTCTGTGTACTTGACGTGCTCGATGCCGTCGGTGCCGGTGGTGGAGTAGTAGCTGTCGTGTACCGGGCTTTCTTCCCAGGAGCGATCGAAGGTGGCGGGGAGTTTGCCTTCAGGACTGCGAGCGCCGAAGAGGACCTCTGCTACCGCGGTTCCGCCCTGTTCGCCGCCATACCAGTTGTGCAGGATCGCAGGTACCTTGGCGATCCAGGGTTGCATGTCGACTCCACCGCCAGCAGTGATGGCGATGATGGTCTTCTTGTTGGCAGCGGAGATCTGGCTGATGAGCTGATCCTGTCCTATGGGGAGAGAGAAGGTACGGTCTCCGCCCTCGCCTTCGCTGGCATTGTCGTAGCCGACGGCGAGAATGACCGCATCAGCCTTGGAGGCCAAAGTGACGGCCTTCGGCGACACGATGGTGCGCTGATCGGCGATACCGACGCGCAGCTTGCCGCCGAGAGGTGAACCCTGCCAGTCTTCGACGACAACCTTGTGAGCGCCCGCGGAGAGCTGCAGGGTTACGTGCGGCTGGAAGGCTCGAACGATCTTCCAGTCGTCGATGACGAGCTTGTCGTCCACAAATACACGGTTGCCTGCGCCTTCGCCGGAGCCTTCGAGCACCAGTTCATAGGGACCTTCGGTTTTGGCGGTGTAGTAGCCGGTCCAGCGCCGTGACTTTTCAGTCTTTGCGTTGGAAGCGAAGAGAGCCATGAAGGTTTCTGGATCCTGCGCCAGTGTTTCCCAGCTGAGGCCGTTGTCGTTGATGGTGTGGGCTGAGGTAGTGGTTGCTGGTGCTCCTGAGAGGTCTAGGTTCTTGAAGTTCTCAACCTTGACGCCGGGCTGGCCGCCGCTTGCTGCAGTCTGGAACTCGGTCTGCATCACGATGTCCTGAACGGCGGGCAGGCCCGCGCTGTAGAGAACGGTGACGCCGGGACCGACGAGATTGCCGATGCCCTCAAGCATGCTTACCAGACGGAAGGGGCGGACGCCGGCGCTGCCGCCGCCCACCGCTACTCCGGGATAGGCATTGGGGCCGACTACGAGGATCGTCTTTACAGCATTCTTGTCGAGGGGCAGCAGATTGCCGTCGTTCTTGAGCAGGACCATGCCTTCGCGGGCGCCGTCGAGGGCAACTGCCTGGTTGGGTCCGCTGTAGGTGGAGAGCGAGAGATCGGTCTGGTCGCGATCGAGCCAGCCGAAGCGGATGGACGTTTCGAGCAGGCGCCGGACCTTCTCATCGATGGTTGCAACGCTGACCTTCCCGTCTTTGATGGCGGGAAGTAGGTTCTTGCGATTCATGAATGCGCCGGTGGGCATTTCGATGTCCAGGCCGCCGTTGGCCGCGGCGACGCCGTCGTAGGTTGCCACCCAGTCCGACATCATGACGCCATCAAATCCCCACTGTTTGCGGGCAACATCGATGTTGAAGTTGCCGTTTTGCGTCATGTGCGTGCCATTGACGAGGTTGTAGGAGTCCATGATTGCTCCCACGTGCGCCTGCTTGACGGCGGCTTCAAAGGTGGGCAGATAGATTTCGTGCTGGGTGCGCTCGTCAACGATGGTGTCGGAGTCGTGGCGGAGATACTCCGAGTTGTTGCCCATGTAGTGCTTGACGGTGGCGCTGACTCCCGTGGTCTGCATACCGGTGATGTAGCCGACGGCGATGGCGGAGGCGAGGAAGGGATCTTCGCCGAAGTACTCAAAGTTGCGGCCATTGTTGGCGGCACGATAGATATTCACGCCGGGGCCGAGCATGTAGTGAACGCCGCGTGCGCGGGCGTCTTTGCCGATGCCTTCACCAGCGCGGAACGCCAGTTTTGGATCCCATGAGGCTGCGAGGCCGATGCCTACCGCGTAGGTGGTGGAGGGAAAGCCAGCGTTGCTGCGGGTGCCGTAGGGTCCGTCGGACATTTCAATCGAGGGAAGTCCGAGGTTGGGCATGGCGCGGATCGCGAATCCTGTGCCGCCGATGTAGTCGATCTTTTCTTCGAGGGTCATCTTGCCAAGAATGGCGTTCGCCCTCTGCGTAATGGCGGGAGTGAGGGGTACGGGGGCCTGGGCCTGCACGAGCAAAGGAGAGATGGAGGCGGACAGGAGGAATGCGAGACAAGTCGATTTGAAGTGCATATTTAGTTGGCTCCGGGAACGCACAAGCCTAACGAACCGATCGAGTCTTTGTAAAGGATGTAACGGCCATGTGATGCGAGTCACAGGGAGGCGTGAATCCTGTCACTGTCTCTATTGAAACCGTCGCCGCACACTACAAGATCTATAGAGGTGACCTATGTCCCACACCGCATGCGAGGAGCTTAAGACCATTGTGGTGGCGACCGACTTGTCGCAGACATCGTCGGCAGCGCTGCATTATGCCCGGTTGCTGGCCACGGCTTATGGGGCGCGCGTGGTGCTGGCGCATGTGGTGGACCCGGTCTCCTACGCGAATCTTTCCGATGTGCCGCGGCAGGTGCTGGAGGAGATGACCGGCGCAGCACGCGGCGAGATGGAGCGGCTGGCGGCAGAGTTTTTGAGCGCGGGCATTCCGAGCAACTCCGAGGTACGCCAGGGCGTAGTTACGCAATTGCTGCTGCAGGTAATTGATCAGTACAAGGCGGACCTGGTTGTGCTGGGGACGCGCGGCGCCAAGGGCGTAGGCCCGGTGGTGGTGGGGACTGTGGCGGAACAGCTTGTGCGGCTGGCTCCATGCCCAGTGATGGCGGTTGCCTCGGATGTGGTGAGGACAGGGGCTGACGCGCTGGCTGGAGGCGAGATCCTGGTTCCGGTAGAGAGAAATGCAGCCTCACATAAGGCTATAGCCGCTGCCAGGATGCTGGCATCGCGGCTGGGCGGAGGCGTGCTGCTGCTGCATGCGCGCACTGCGGATGAGGCGCTGGCCCATATTGATCCGTGTGCAGAGGCGGCTGAGCTTTTTCCCGAGGAAGCGGCGGGCAGCAAAGTTCACACTCGCTGCCTGGTGAAAGACGGCGATGCGGCGGACGTGATCGCAGCGGTGGCCGCTGAGTATGCGGTGTCCCTGATTGTGGTTGGCGTGAATCGCGAGAGCCGCAGCAAGACGGCGCACGGGACGGCTTACGAAGTTGTTGCCCGGGCGCGGACGCCGGTGTTGTTTATTCCTCCGCAGGCGGAGATCGAGGCGGAGAAGATCAGTGGCGAGAGGTCGGTCGTTGCATGTTGAAGCAACTGATACAGCACCGCTGGATCTGCTTTGTGCAGGGCGGGCTGACAGTGTTGCTTGGAGTGGGGCTGCTTAGTTTGCGTCCTCTGATAGAAGACCGGCTGCTGGGAACGTTTGTCGCGATCGTAGTTTTGCTGAGCATCAGTTTCGTGCTGGTGGCGGCGGGGCTGCTGGATCTGGTCATTGGAGTGGACGTGGCGGCGCACCGGCACAAGCTGCGGGACGCGCTGATGTGGTGGCTGCCGGGTGTGGTGGGCCTGGCGATGGGGTTGACGGTGATGCTGGCTCCCCGGGTAACGATGGGAGTAGTCGCGGTGGCGGCGGCGGGTCATGCGCTGTTGCTGACGGCCTTTGACCTGGCGTTGCTGCCAAGCCTGACGCGGCATCCATGGCAGCGAAACATGCTGCTGGCCTCGTGCTTTTTCTTTGTAGTTCTTGGAGTAATGCTGGTAATTGGGGCCTTGGGAACGGAAGCAATGGCAACCCAGGCGGTTGGATTGTACGCACTCTATTTTGGGCTTCGCCTGATGTTTTTGGGGGGCCAATTGGCAGCAAGTCACCATTCGCCGATAGCCGTTTCGTGATGAAAGACAGGGATCCCATGAACGACCACGATGAACGACACGGACTGTATGCCGTCGCACCCAGACCTTTGACGGAGTTGCTTGCGTGTCCGGGCCCTCTGGAGCAGATGCTGGGGGCCAACGCAGAGAGACGCGATTACGCGGTGGGCGAAGTAGTTTTCTCGCAGGATCAGGATTGTGCGGGCCTGTACCTTCTGTTGGCTGGAGAGTTCTCCCGCTCGGCGCAGCGCCGGGAAAAGCGGCTGAACCTGGGCATTCTGCACGCCGGGGATCTTGTGGATCTGGCCTCGGTGCTGGGTAATTCGCGGCACAACTACACTATGACGGCGGTGGCACCCGCTGCCGCTTTGCTCTTTCCAATGAGCGCTTTACAGGCGGCCTTTGAGGAGTACCCCCCGCTGCGGATGCACCTGCTGGAGGAGCTTGGCCGGGAGGTTTCCCGCGCATATGGACTGGTCTATGTGGCGCGGAAGACGAGGGTGCGCCACATAGCGACCGCCAGTTGATGTCGAGGCGAGATGCCGCGTGGGCGGATATTTGGAGGGGCACCAGTAAACTGCTTATGTTAGGTTAAGGACATAGAGGTTTTCTCCCCGGTGAACACGGTTCCAACTGCGTTATACTAGGGACGAATTCCTCGACGTGACAACTATGTCTTCCCCTCTTGGTCATCACGCTACTGAAGACTGCCTGCATTGCGAGCACCGCACATTGCGGATGTTCTGTAACCTCACGCCGGAAGCCCTGAAAGACTTCGATTCCATTGGTATGTTGATGGGTCACGCGCGCGGGGCGAAGCTGTTTACCGAGGGCGACGCGGCGCGAAACGTCTTTATCATGTGCAGCGGGCAGGTCAAGATCTCTTCGACCTCGCGCGAAGGCAAGACCATGATTCTGAAGATCGCGGGTCCGGGTGACGTGCTGGGATTGAGCGCGGTGCTGGCCAACGTTGCGTATGAGGTCACTTCAGAGGCGATTGAGCCTTGCCAGGTGAAGGCGATTCGCAAGCAGGAGTTCGTCGATTTCCTGGGCAAGCACGGAATCGCCAGCATGCACGCTGCGCAATCGCTCTCGAGCGAATATTTGACCGTTTTCCACGATGCTAAGCGGCTGGCGCTGTCTGGCTCTGCTGCGGGACGTTTGGCGCGGCTGTTGCTGGACTGGGGAAACTCGGTCTCCTGTGGCAAGCCGGAGATCCGCTTCACGCTGGCGCTGACGCACGAAGAGATCGCCAACATGGCGGGAACTTCCCGCGAGACGGTGACGCGCCTGCTGAATCAGTTCCGGCGCAGCCAATTGATCAGTATCCACGGCACCGCGCTCACTATCCTTAAACCGCTGAGCTCGAGAAACTGACGGCGTGATTCTCCGGTCAGCGCTCGATTACACCCGTGCAAATTTATGAGTGCAAGGACGCGTCGTTCTTGTGAGCCTTGTTTCCGTTTGCCAGAGTCCTGTTCTCGCAGTGTGAGGACAGGGCAGTGTGCGTGCGCCAGTACGCGATACACGGTTCCCTCCCGCGCGATTGAGCTCATGGGAGAACTGTGAGCGGCTCCCAGGATGATGAGCCCGGCATTCGCGGTGCGACGCCTCGGCCAGGATCTCAATCGCGACATTCCCCTTCGCAACACTTGTTGTGCAGGAGCACTGGCATGCGAGATCGGCGGGATGAGAGTTCGGTCTACGCGCTCGCGGGTCGCGATCCATGATTCCAGGTCTCCTGGGCCGGCAGGAGCACGTGCATGCAGCATCGAGCTCGAGCGCGAGATGTTCGGGCGATCTCACAAGCAAGTGCTGCGCTTGCGTGGGAAGCTTTACTCAGCGACGTTGCGTGCAGGATAGTCATCGGACCATCGACTGCAGCATCGCCGGTGTGAGCTTCAGGTCCCAAGGTGAGTACCGGGACCGGCACTGAACGCAGCACTTGCTCTGCAACGGAGCCCAGAAGCAGTTTCCCCCATTTGCCTCGGCTCCGCGTGCCAAGGAGCACCCGGTCAATTTGCCGTTGCCGGACGACGGACAGAATCTGTTGCGAAGCCGCGCCTTCGCGGACCAGAACTTCGCAATGGACGCTGGCCTGACTGCGCCTCGGCACAGTATGACGCGAGAAACTTCTCGGCATAGTCAATCGCTTCTGTGGGGTTGTAGTAGGGCAGGCCGCCGGGATCAACGACCACGGAATTTGTGGATGTGAGGACATGGAGGATGAACAGGCGTGCGCCGCTCTCCCTGCGCTTGCTCGAGTGCAATGGGAAACAGCCGGTCGATATCCCCGAGATCGGTAGCGACGAGGATCGAAGCCGGCTTGCTCCAGCGATGGCTGCCAGGTTCCAACATGTTGGATCTCCCTGTCTCGGCAAAGAATCCCACCTTGGGAAACTGTCGGATGTGTTTCGGATCACTGGCAGCCTGTGATAAGTGGTCGGGCGCGAAGTTTGATGCTGATCTACACGCAATAGCCTGGCCTCCGGCCAAAGAGCAGAGGTACGCGAGGGCTCGTCCGGCTCGTCAAGAGCTACGGCGCTGGATCGGCCTGCAGGGCCCTTGCGCAGCGGCACTCCAACATAGGCGTATGGATCCTGCGGTTCAGGATCGCGGCCACGCAGGAGTTGTTTGAAGGATTGGCTGAAGCGTGGAAAACGGTCGGAGCATATGAAGCTCCTCCAGGAAAGCCTTGGTGAGCATTCTACGGTTGTGGGATAGCACCGTACAGTACAGTGCTGGTGCCGGGCGCTTGCGAGGAGAATGCGATCCGAAGGTCTCGTTCCTCGGGCTCGCGAGCAGCGGAAGAGGCTACCACCGACGATGCCAGAACGGCAGTCCAAACTCTTGGAATGATCCCGCAGGCGAATGAAAGCGGTTGTTTCTTCAGCTTTTATCTCATAGACTGCGCTCAGCACTATTATTGCCCCGGGGATCCGTATGAATATTCGAGAGGTAGCCCGGAAGGCTAACGTCTCGACCGCGACAGTTTCGCGCACAATCAACGGCTCAGACAAGGTTTCGCCTGAAACGGCGGAGCGTGTTCGGCTTGCGATCGCCAGGCACTGAATTACTATCCCAACACAAATGCGCGGGCTCTCGGCTCCGGACGAAGCCGGCTCTTTGGTCTGATCATCTCCGACATCACCAATCCATTTTTTCCAGACCTGGTAAAGAGCTTTGAGGATGTGGCTGTTACGCACGGACAGGACGTGATCGTCGCGAACACCGGCTACAGTTCTGAGCGCACGGAACTCTGCGTGCAAAGGATGCTGGAACGCAAGGTGGATGGCGTCGCGATCATGACTTCCGAGATGGATTCTCATCTGATCGACCGCTTGAACAGCCGTGACATCCCCATCGTATTTCTGGATACAGGGCTGGTGGGAAAAGGCGTGAGCAATATCGTAATCGATTATTCCACCGGCATTCACGCGGTCGTGGCGCACCTGTCGGAGTTCGGGCATCAGCGGATCGCGTTTATTTCAGGGCCAATGCATTTACCCTCCGCAGTTATTCGCCGCGATGCGTTTCTTGCCGCCGCCAAGGAATTTGGTGTTGAGGTGCCAGAGGATCTGATTGAGGAGGCCAACCATCGCGCAGACGGCGGAGGGGCAGCCATGGGTCGGCTGCTGGACCGTCCCGTGAGGCCTACCGCGGTCATGGCGTCAAACGACTTGACTGCAATTGGAGCGATAGGCGCGATCCACCAGCGTGGATTGAGGGTGCCAGAAGATATATCGGTCGCAGGCTTCGACGACATCGACTTCTGTATGCTGACGCATCCGACGCTGACCACGGTGCGGCTTTCGAGGCGGAACTGGCGGATCGTGCGTTCCATGCGCTCTTCTCTGAGAACTCAAAAGAAGAGCAGATGGGTTCGGAATACCGGATCTCGCCTCAGTTCATCATTCGCAACAGTACCGGCAAGAATCCCGAACTTTAGCGGACGATTTTTTCATTCCTACATGCCCGAGTTGGGGGCGCAGTTGATCGAGCGCGAGATTCAACTCCAGCACATTGACGCGGGCTTCACCCAGCACTCCAAATTGTCTCCCTGTGACGTGTTCGTCGACCAGTTTGTGCACTGCATCGTCGCTCAAGCCCCGAGCCGCAGCTACACGGTGCACCTGGTAGAGAGCGCCCGCAGGTGTGATGTCCGGATCAAGTCCTGAGCCAGATGTTGTGACGAGATCGATCGGCACCGGATCTCCTTTATTGCTTCTTGCTAGGGCCGAGGCATCCGTCTGGATGCGCGTGACCAGCTTCTGATTCGACTGCGCGAAGTTCGATCCACCTGACGCGGTGGCATCGTAGCCATTGCCTGCGGCTGAGGGGCGCGGATGAAAATACTTGTCGCTGGTAAAGCTCTGGGCCAGGATGCGGGAGCCAATTACGTGGCCATTCTGCGAGATGAGTTGTCCATCGGCCTTGTCGTGCATGGTGACGTGCGCGAATCCCGTGATCGCGAGGGGATAGCCGATACCCAGCAGAATTGCTGTGACCAGCGTGAAGCGGATGGAAACGATGAGTTGATCTTTGAACATGAAGTTTCTTCCTTTCAGGCGAGGTGCAGGCTGGTCAGTACGACGTCGATGAGCTTGATGCCGACGAAGGGCACGATGACGCCGCCGATGCCGTAGATGATGAGGTTGCGCCGCAGCAGTGCCTGCGCGGAGTTGGGCTCATACTTCACGCCCTTCAAGCGCCAGCGGCACCAAGCCGATGATGATGAGCGCGTTGAAGATGACGGCGGACAGGATGGCTGAATGCGGCGTTTTGAGGTGCATGATGTTTAGCGCGTTCAGCACCGGGAAGACTCCGGCAAACATGGCCGGGATGATGGCGAAGTATTTGGCCACATCGTTGGCGATGGAGAAGGTGGTGAGCGCGCCGCGGGTCATCAGCAGCTGTTTGCCGATCTCGACAATTTCGATCAGCTTGGTCGGGTTGGAGTCGAGGTCGACCATGTTGCCGGCTTCTTTCGCCGCCTGCGTGCCGGAGTTCATGGCGACGCCCACATCGGCCTGGGCCAATGCTGGAGCGTCGTTGGTGCCATCACCGGTCATGGCGACGAGCTTGCCCTTGGCTTGTTCGCGGCGGATCAGATCCATCTTGTCCTTGGGCTTGGCTTCGGCGAGGAAGTCGTCGACGCCGGCTTCGCGCGCGATGACGGCGGCGGTGAGCGGATTGTCGCCGGTGATCATGATGGTGCGGATGCCCATGGCGCGCAGGCGTGCGAGGCGATCCTTGAGGCCGCCTTTGACGATGTCTTTCAGAGTAGACGACGCCGAGCGCGGTGCTATTTTCCGCGACTACGAGCGGAGTGCCGCCGAGCCGTGCAATCTCCTCAACCTTTTCGCGGACGCGGATGGGAAGTCCCGAGCCCTGCTCTTCAAGGAAGCGATGAATTGCGTCGGCCGAGCCTTTGCGAATCATGCGTGCCCGGCAAGGTTCACGCCGGACATGCGCGTCTGCGCGGTGAAGGGTACAAACTCGGCGTGCATCGGCGCTGAGATCGCGGCCGCGCAGGTTGTACTTCTCCTTGGCCAGCACGACGATGGATCGGCCTTCGGGTGTTTCGTCGGAGAGCGATGACAGCTGCGCGGCGTCGGCGAGGCGTTCGTCCGTGACTCCGGGGGCGGCGAAGAACTCAGTCGCCTGGCGATTGCCGAGGGTGATGGTTCCGGTCTTGTCGAGCAGCAGGGTATCTACGTCGCCGGCAGCTTCGACCGCGCGGCCTGACATGGCGAGCACGTTGTACTGCACGAGCCGGTCCATGCCGGCGATTCCGATGGCCGAGAGCAGGCCGCCGATGGTGGTGGGAATGAGGCAGACAAGCAGCGAGACCAATACGAAGACGGTCTGCGGAGCCTTTGAATAGATGGCGAATGGCTGCAGCGTGACTACGGCCAAGCAGGAAGACGATGGTGAGCCCGGAGAGCAAGAATGCTGAGCGCAATTTCGTTCGGTGTCTTCTGCCGCTGTGCGCCTTCGACCAGCGCGATCATGCGGTCGAGAAAGGTTTCGCCGGGGTTGGAGGTGATCCTGACCATGATCCAGTCAGAGAGGACGCGCGTGCCGCCGGTGACGGCGGAGCGGTCGCCGCCGGCCTCGCGAATGACCGGCGCCGATTCGCCGGTGATGGCAGACTCGTCGACCGAAGCGACGCCTTCGATGACTTCGCCGTCGCCCGCGATGATATTGCGAAGCTTCGACGCGGATGATGTCTCCGCAGCGCAGCAGCGAACTGGCGACGGCTTCAGTGCTACCGTCGGCGCGGAGACGGTAATGCGGTGGTCTCTCCCTTGGCCTTGCGCAGCGTATCGGCCTGCGCTTTGCCGCGGCCTTCGGCCATGGCCTCGGCAAAGTTCGCAAACAGCACCGTGAACCAGAGCCAAAGAGTGATCTGCAGATTGAAGCCGAGGCCGGGCTGCGTGACGGATGGTGTCCTGGATGAGCAGCACGGTGGTGAGCACGCTGCCCACCTCCACGACGAACATGACGGGATTCTTGATCATCTTGCGGGGATCGAGTTTGATCAACGAATCGATCGACGGCCTGGCGAAGGATTGCAGTGTTCCAGAGACTTTTCTTTTCGATCATTGTCTTTCTCCTGGCTTAGAAGAGTTGACCTGCGCGCAGCAAGAGGTGTTCCAGAATGGGGCCGAGGCTCAACGCCGGGAAGAAGGTGAGCGCGCCGAGGATCAGGATCACGCCAGTCGAGCAGGACGGTGAACAGGGTTGTATTCACAGGGAAGGTTCCAGGTGAAGGCGGAACACTTTTCTTCTGCGCCAGGTTTCCGGCGAGCGCGAGCACCGGCACCATCATCAGGAAGCGGCCGATGAGCATGGTGAAGCCGAGGCTGACGTTGTACCAGTGCGTGTTCGCGTTCAGCCCGGCGAAGGCCGAACCATTGTTGCCAGTGGCCGATGTGTAGGCGTAGAGAATTTCGGTGAGCCCGTGAGGACCGTTGTTATTCAGGCTGCTGAGTCCCATTTGCGGGGAGAGCACGCGAGATGGCGCTCATTACGAGGATGAGCAAGGGGAAGATGAGCACGTAGAGCATGGACATCTTCACGTCGTAGGAGTCGATCTTCTTGCCGAGGTATTCCGGTGTGCGGCCTACCATGAGGCCGGCGATGAAGACGGAGAGCACGACGAAGATGAGCATGCCGTACATGCCTGAGCCGACGCCGCCGAAGACGATTTCGCCGAGCATGATGTTGGTAAGCACAACCATGCCGCCGAGGGGAGTGAAGGAGTCATGCATGCTGTTGACAGCGCCGCAGCTTGCGTCAGTGGTTATCGTGGCGAAGAGCGCGGACTGCGAGATGCCGAAGCGAACTTCCTTGCCTTCCATGTTGCCGCCGGGGGCAGAGCGACGTGCCTTGCTGCGCGACGTTATGCAGCAGCGGGTGCGGCTGCGACTCGGCCCAATAGACGGTGAGGAAGCCGGCAATGAAGAGCACAGTCATGGTTGCAAATACAGCCCATCCGTGTCCGGGCGATCCGGTCAGTCGGCCCAGCGTTACAGTGAGCGCCGCTGGGATGAGGAAGATGGAGAGGATCTCGAGGAAGTTGGAAAAGGGTGTGGGGTTTTCGAAGGGATGTGAGCTGTTGGCGTTGAAGAAGCCGCCGCCGTTGGTGCCGAGCATCTTGATGGCTTCCTGCGAAGCGACCGGGCCCTGAGCAATCGTCTGGGTCTGCGTTGGGCTGCTTCGAGCGGCGCTGCCACAGTGTAGGACTTCATGTTCTGGATGACGCCCTGCGATACCAGCACGGGCGCGTAGACGAGGCAGATGGGCAGCAGGATCCAGAGGAAGCAGCGCGTCATGTCCACCCAGAAGTTGCCGATGTGTTTTGGATTGCTTGCGGGCGATGCCGCGGATGATCACCATGGCGATTGCGATGCCGGAAGCTGCGCTGCCGAAGTTGTGATAGGCAAGGCCCAGCATCTGCGTCAGGTAGCTCATGGTGGTTTCAGGCGTGTAAGACTGCCAGTTGGTGTTGGTGGTGAAAGAGGCCGCGGTGCTCCACGCAAGGTCGGGAGCGACTGCTGCCAGTCCCTGAGGATTCCATGGCAGAAAATGCTGCGCGCGTTCGACGAAGTAGGTGAGCAGCAGAGAGACAGCGCTGAAGAGAAGCATGGCGAAGGTGTATTCGCGCCACTTCATTTCGCGTGCGGAGTTGATGCCGCAGGCGCGATAGAGAATGCGTTCGACAGGACGCAACACGGGATCAAGAAAGGTTTTCTGGCCCTCGAGGACGCGGGCCATGTAGATGCCGAGCGGGCGCATGAGCGCAAGCAGCACGGCGAAGAAGAGAGCTGCCTGCAGCCAACCGTTCGCAGTCATGTTCAGAATTTCTCCGGGTAGAGCAGGGTTACCACGAGGTAACCGAACAGAATGACGGTGAGGAAAAGGACGAGGATGGTGCGTCATGGCGTTACCTCAACTTCTCGCACGCGCGCACATACAGCAGCGCAACGGCGAAGAAAATTAGCGTGAAAACCAGCATGAGGATGTCCTGCATTCAGAGCCTGCTTTCCTGTTACAGCAATGCCGAATCGAGCGTGGAGCCACGACCCGGCTTACTCTTCCGAGTAGACGCTGTCCACGGTAAGAGGGGCGTAAGCGATTCGTAAGGAAGTTGTAAGCGCAGGATGGAACTACTGAGGCGTGCCTTCCGGGAGGAAGCGATATCCGACCCATGGTTCGGTCTGGATGTATTGTTTGGCGCTGTCGCCTTCGAGCTTGCGGCGAAGCTGGCTGACGAAGACGCGCAGATACTCCGGCTGATGTGCCGACTGGGCTCCCCACACAGCGGTGAGCAGCGCACGATGTGTAAGCACCTTGCCGGCATTGCGCGCGAAGAACAGAAGCAAGTCGAACTCTTTGGGAGTGAGGTGAAGATCGTTGCCGCTGACGGTGACGGAATGCGCGTTGGGGTCAACGATGAAGTCCCCGAGCTCGACGGCGGAGGTGGAGCGTTCCGGTGCGCGGCGCAGATGCGCGCGGATGCGAGCGAGCAGCTCCTGTATGTTGAATGGCTTGGTCACGTAGTCGTCGGCTCCGGCGTCGAGTGCTTCGACTTTAGAGCGCTCCTGATCGCGGACGGAGAGCACCAGGATAGGCGTAGTGGATTTACGGCGAATGGCACGGCAGATGTCGATGCCGGTCATGCCTGGCATCATAAGATCGGTGATCATCAGATCAGGTTTCCACTCGTCGAAGAGCAGCAGGGCCTCTTCCGGATCGTTGGCAATTCGCACGTCGTACCCCTGCGCGTTGAGCGAAGCGCGCAGCACGCGCGTGATTTGGGTTTCATCGTCCAGGACCAGGATTCGTTCTGCCATTTTGCAATCTGCCATTTTGCAATCTTCCGTCCATCACACGATACAACATGGGCGCATGCTGTTACGGGAAGTTCGAGTATCATCGGCGCTGAGAGGCGTTGCGTCTGAGATGAAGTCCTACATTTCAGTCCGAAGAAAAATGCTGCGCAGCGGGTTGCTTACGCTGCTGGCGTTGGCGGTGGTCGCCGTCTATCGGCTTGTCTTCCACGTCAACCAGACGACCGTTGCCTTGACCTTTCTGGTACTCGTGCTGGTTGTAGCATCGCGCTGGCAGCTTTTATATTCGGTGTATCTCTCTCTGCTGTGCACGCTGCTTTACAACTTCTTTTTCCTGCCACCGGTGGGAACTTTTACGGTTTCAGATCCGCAAAACTGGATAGCGCTGCTTGCGTTTCTGGGAGCCGCAATCATCGTCAGCCACTTGGCGGAGAGCGAGCATCGCCAGGCAGTGCTCTCCGAGCAGAGGCGTGCAGAGGTGGAGCGGTTGTATGAGTTCAGCCAGCAGTTGCTGCTGCAGGAGGATATGTCCGAGTTGGCGCGCAATGCACCCCGCATGATTGCCAGCGTCTTTCACCTCGATTCGGTTGCGTTGTATGTGCATGGGCAGCAGGCGGCGTACTACTCCAATGCCGGCGATACATTTGTGTCGCTGAAGGATCTCCAGGTTGCGGCAGAGGCAGTGGACGGCGAGAGTGCGGCCCCGCCAGGAATCAGGCTGACGCCGTTGACGCTGGGTCTTCGTCCGGTGGGAGCGCTGGCAATGCGCGAGGGCGAGTATTCCGATGGTATGTACAGCGCAATCGGCGGCCTGGTTGCGATTGCAATGGAGCGGGCCAGCGCTGTTGAGCGATTCAGCCGGGTGGAAGCTGCACGCGAGGGCGAGCGCTTACGCACGGCGCTGCTGGACTCCGTTGCACACGAGTTGCGTACACCGCTCACGGCGATTCGCGCTGCGGCAACAAGCCTTTCGAGCCAGGCATCGCTGGTGGAAAGCGAACGCAGCGAGATGATCGCGATTGTTGACGAGGAGAGCGCCCGGCTGGATCGCCTGATTGGCCAGGTGATGGAGATGGCGCAGCTGGATTCGCAGGGAATCACGGTCCGGCTGAAGCCCGAGCGCATTGAGGATGTGATTGGGCAGGCGCTGGAAGACTCCGGCAGGCTGCTGCGCGATCGCCGGACGAGCGTGGATATAGCTGCGGATGTGCCGCCTCTGCTTGATCTGGATCGCGAGCTGATTCGTCGCGTGCTACGTCATTTGATCGAGAATGCGGCCAAGTACTCTCCTGCCGGCTCCGAGATTCGACTGGAGGTCCGCCTGGTGGACGATCGCCTATCGGTGAGCGTGGTTGATTCCGGTCCTGGAGTTGACGATGCCGATCGGCTGCTCATTTTTGACAAGTTCTATCGCGGGCAGCGACAGCGCCACAGGGTCCAGGGAACGGGGATGGGCCTGGCAATTGCTCGCGCAATGATCAGGGCCCATGGAGGCACGCTGGAACTGGGGCCGAGTCAAGGCCAGGGCGCAACATTCAGATTCCTGATTCCCATTCGCGCAACGGAGGCGGAGAGGTGCGCGGCATCCGAGTTGATCTTTCGCTTGCATGCGCGCTCATCCTCCGCGACAATTACGCGGGGTGTTTCTCATGTCATTGGGTGTTGCCAAGGTTTTTCTTCGCCGTTCGCTGGTGGCGGTATTCGTGATGGTCGGAATGTCTTCTTTCTCGCAGAGTCAAAGCGCGGCTCCAGCCCGACCCAAGATTACGGGCGTCGATCACGTTGCGATATTGGTCAGCAGCCAGGCGGATGCCGAACAGTTCTACGTAAAGCTGCTCGGCTACTCGCGGGTCTCGCTTTCGGGAGACGCGGCGTATAGCTATGCCGTGAATCCTGCGCAGTCCATTGAGACGATTACCGGGCCGCCAAAGAGAGGCAGCCGCATCGATCATGTCGCCTTCGCCACGTCCGATGCAGAGGCGCTGCGCCGTTATCTTGGGGCCAAAGGGGTGAAGGTTCCGGCCAAGTGTGGCGATGCATTCGGCGGAGGGCTGGAGTTTGCAGTTACTGACCCGGAAGGAAATCCTGTCGAATTTGTGCAGCGATCGGGGCAGGCTGCGCCACCGGCGACGTCACCTCGAGTTCCTGTCAGCAAGCACCTGATTCATGCCGGCATCATCGTGCACAATGCCGCGGTGGAAGATGGCTTCTATCGCGACATCCTCGGCTTCCATCTCTACTGGAAGGGCGGAATGCAGGAGGAGAAGACCGACTGGGTGAGCATGCAGGTGCCCGACGGTACGGACTGGATGGAGTACATGCTGAACATCGGTCCGGACGCCAACTGCGGAATTACGTGGGGTGATGAATCACATTGCGCTCGGCGTCAAAGACATCCAGGCTGTGAATGCAGCGCTGCGTGCAACCGGCTGGAAGCCTTCGGAACGCGAGAAGCCACAACTGGGGCGCGACGGCAAGTGGCAGCTGAACCTGTACGACAGCGACCAGACGCGGACGGAGTTGATGGAGTTCCGTCCAGTAGCGCAGCCCTGCTGTTCGCCTTACATGGGGGAGCATCCTAGTCGTTGAGGATGGTGAACTCGCAGGGCATTGCTGCGCGGCGCTGGCTGCTTTCGATGGCCAGTTCCACAATATGAATGACCCGGGCCGCCTGACTCGCTGTAACTGCGAGCGGAGCGCCGCCGAGGATGGCGTCGCGGACATTCGCATAGTAGCCGCGATAATCCCCGGGAAGAGTTTCGATCAGCTTCGCGACCACGGCACCGTCTTCCTGCAGCGTGAGCGTGCCCCAATCGGACGGACTCTCGGTGCCCCATGTCGGGGACTCGAAGCGTTGTCCGGCGCGTAGCAAATCCTCCTGTGGATCGACTCCGTGCTTAATGTAACAGCCACGGTTACCATAGATCCGATAGCGTGGCCGCGGCACGATGGCGGAGTAGGAACTGCGCAGCAAGACAGAGATGCCCGGGTAGTAGAGCCGCACGTCGAAGGCGTCGACGGAGACTGCGCCCTCCCGCTCAACGCGAACGTCAGCGAGTACCGCCTCGGGAAGTCCGAAGAGCACGAGGGCTTGGTCTATAAGGTGGGGCCCGAGATCCCACAGGATCCCGCTTCCCGTCGCTCCGCTCTCGCGCCAGGCTTCGGGCTTCCGTTGCGGACGCCAGCGGTCCATGTCCGATTCAAAGGAGAGAGTTTTGCCGAGGGCGCCTGAGGCCAGCAGATCCTGAAGTGTCTGGAAGTCGCCATCCCAGCGTCGATTCTGATAGGCGGAGAGGACGAGGTTCTTTTCGCGGGCCAGCGCGGCGAGAGTAGCAGCGTCGGCGGCGGTGAGCGTGAAAGGTTTGTCGATGACTACATGCTTACCTGCCTGGAGCGCGCGCCTGCCCATTTCGAAGTGCAGGTCGTTGGGTGTGGCCACGACGATGAGCTGCAGATTGGGATCTTCAATAGCCTGCTCCGCGTCACGATAGATGGTGACGCCGGGGTAAGCACGGGCAGCCTCATCTCCACGCCGCTGCACGATGGCCGCGAGTTCGAGGCCGGGGACCGCGTTAAGGACGGCAGTGTGAAAGAGCTGGCCCGCCGGCCCGAATCCTATGACGCCTGCACGTATGTTATCCGCCACAAACAGCAACCTCTCTAGCTGAAATTCATTCGGTGTATTAGAGCATCCTGGCAGCTTCTCTGTAGCGGTCGATTCGTGACTCATGCATGTCGAGCCGCGGCAGTCAGCTTACGGTCCCAGGCGAAAGAGTCAACCTTCCAGTTTGTAGCGTGTCTCTGCGAGTCGATACATCCTTCTCCACACCAGCCGGTTTATGGTGACTACCATTCCGGCCATGATCATGGTGGCCAGCAGCAGGATAGGAAACTGACCCTTGTCTGATGCGGCGCTGATCTGGGCGCCAAGTCCGAGCGTCTGCAGCGTATGTCCGCGCAGGCTGTAGTACTCCGCAATGATGCTGGCATTCCATGCGCCACCGGATGCGGTGACGAGGCCGGTGATGAGGTAAGGAAAGATGCCAGGAAGGATGACGGTGGTCCAACGCTGAACGCCCTTGAAGTGAAAGAGATCAGAGACCTCGCGCAGGTCGGATGGAATTGCCATTGCGCCTGCGATCACGTTGAACAGGATGTACCACTGAGTGCCCAGCAGCATGAGTACGATGGATCCCACGCCCAGGCCGAGACCGAGATACTGCAGCCCGATGAGAATGATGGGGAAGAGAAAAGGCGCGGGAAACGATGCTGCGATCTGCGTGATGGGCTGTGTGATTCGCGCAAGCTTCGGGTTGAAGCCGATCATGACGCCAACGGGGATTGTCCACATCGAAGCGATGAGAAGGGCAGTGTTGACGCGCAGAAAGGTAGCACCGGCGCCCATCAGCAGCAGTTTCACCTCGCCGAGTTGGATGTGCCTCAGCATCGCCAGGGCCTGCATTGCGGCATAGAGCACGACGGCGGCGGTAGCAAGTCCGAGCACAATGGCCAGGGGAGGGATCTTCTTCTTCTCAGGCTCGTCGAGCGGATGAATTGTTTGCGCGGTACGGCGGTGCGCAAGGTTTTTGTAAATGCGCTCGTGAAGAGGCTGAATCGTCTTTTCCTTCAGAGCGGCCACGAAGCTGGAGCGTTGCAGCAGGTGCAGTATCGGCGAACGCACGCGGTCATTGCTCTCGGACATCTCAAACTTGAAGCGATCGGACCAGGCGATTACCGGACGCCACACCAGCTGGTCGGTGGCGACGATGATGAGGACCATGGTGACCAGTCCCCAGATGACGGCGCGCGTGTTACCCGCGTTGGCAGCCGTTTGCAAAAACGAGCCGAGGCCGGGCAGCCGGAAGTCGCGGTCGCCCAGGACAAACATTTCGCAGGCGATCAGGAAGAACCATCCACCGGCCACCGAAACCATGGAGTTCCAGACAAGGCCAATAGCGGAATAGGGTAACTCGAGCTGACAGAATCTCTGCCAGGCAGAGAAGCGGTAGATGTTGGAGGCTTCGCGGAGCTCGCGCGGAATACTTTTGAGCGACGAATAAAAGCTGAAAGCCATGTTCCATACCTGACCGGTGAAGATGAGCAGGATTGCGCCCATCTCGATGCCCAGTTGGCGCGTTGGGATCAGCGCCACCATTGCGAGCATGACTCCCGGAAGAAAACTGAGCACGGGAATGGACTGCAGGATGTCGAGCACAGCGATCATCAGCGCTTCGGCTCGCGGGTTGTAAGCGGCAATGTAGCCGTAGCCGATAGCGAAGGCAAGGCTCAGCAGGTATGCCGCTCCAATGCGGACGACAGAGTAGAAGGCATAGAGCGGAAGTGCGCTGATGGACTGGGAAATGTCGACCGCGGGAATAGGCCTGCCGAGCCAGTAACTGGCGATTTTTATCAGCGCAAAGAATCCCGCCAGCGCAACGCCAGCAACGCCCAGATCTACAAGTATGGGCCAGCGACGATCGAGGACGAGCGCGCGTGAGAGTGTGTACGGGCTCTTCACTCAGCTTCCTCGGCGACGGTTTCAGGCTCCTCATGCTCCGGTAGGATGAAGCGTCGACGGGAGGCATCGAAGTCAAACAGTTCGGCGTAACGGCCCCAGTTGATAGCTGTTTCCAGCTGCTTCTGGGCTTCTTCGTCGCTGAATTGTTCGTCGAGCATGTCCAGGAAAAATTCTTCCGGGATGGTGTGGTTGGACTTTGTTTCGAGGGCGCGGCTAATCTGGCGCAGCAACAGCACGTTCTCCACCGCAGCTTTGCGGAAGAGCGTCTTCTGGCGCAAAATTTCGGACTCAGCGTATTCGCGGCCTGCGGGCGTGATGACCGCGTCGCCTTCTTCGACGGTGAGGAAGGTGAGCAACTGTGCCGCATCCACGATCGGGAGCAGATCGTCGATCTCAAATGCCAGATCGTCGGCCAGTCGGTAGATGTCGTCTCGGCCGCCGTGATCGATCAGCAACTCCAGCAAGCCGGCGATGCCACCCGGCCGCGCGTGAGGCAGCATCTGGTAATGCATCTGGCGCTGATCGCGGACTTGTTTAACGCCTGAGATTTGGGGAGCCTCAGTGGGAGCCACGTCCGGTCGCGTCAGCACTTTGTAGATGTAATCAACCAGTTGGGTAAAAGGCGCGGACTTGCGATCGCGGGGTTGGGCAAGTCCAACGGTGAAGTTGGTGCGGATGTGTCCCGGATTGCGCCCGAGGACGATGATGCGGTCAGCCAGCAGTACCGCTTCCTCGATATTGTGGGTCACCAGGAAGATTGATTTTGTGGGTATGGTCTTCTTCTCCCACAACTCCAGCAGTTCGCTGCGGAGATTCTCAGCGGTCAACACGTCGAGGGCCGAGAAGGGTTCGTCCATGAAGAGCACCTCTGGCTCCACGACCAGCGCCCGCGCAAAGCCCACGCGCTGCCGCATGCCGCCAGAGAGCTCCTTCGGGAATGCCGCCTGGAATCCGTCGAGGCCTACGGTATCAAGTATCTTCTCGCTGCGTTCCCGGCGTTCCGTTGCGCTCATCCCGCGGGCCTTCAGCGGCGCCTCCACGTTGTCGAGCACCGTAAGCCAGGGGAAGAGAGCAAAACTCTGGAAGACGATCGAGACATTGATCTGAACGGAGGAGATCGGTTTTTCGTGCCAGAAGACTTCTCCTGCCGAGGGCTTGGAGAGTCCGGCGAGCATGCGCAGCAAAGTGGATTTTCCCGAACCGGAGGGGCCCAGCAGCGCCACAATCTCACCCTGGACGATCGAGAGGTCAGTGGGAGAAATTACCTGGATCCGGTTCTCGCTGGGCTGGGCGTAATATTTCTCAACCTGTTGCGCACGGATGATCGTGTCTGACATACCATTTCCTGAGTTCGAGTGTGGAAGCGGGAGTGCCTTCCTGGCCGGTGCGAAACTATTGTAAAAAGGCAGGGTTTCAGAGTGATGAAGACATCCTGTGATGCTGAGGGTATCATCATACTTTAGGATTCTTGGATGGTTGCTGAGAAGTGGAACAACGGGCGCTGCCGCACAGGCCTGCATCTCAATTTGCGTTCAAGGTAGTGGGGTAGTTCAAGGAGCGAATGTCAGACAATCAGAGCAAGCCTAAGGTCCTGGTGGCCGACGACGAGCGCGTAATTGCGGACACGCTGGCCATAATTCTCAA
The DNA here is from genome assembly GCA_963849505.1 of uncultured Acidobacteriaceae bacterium. Lineage (GTDB taxonomy): Bacteria > Acidobacteriota > Terriglobia > Terriglobales > Acidobacteriaceae > JANXZS01. Next base: position 182,398 of record CAWKHY010000011.1, read on the forward strand.
CCAGAGCGGTTTCGACGCAACAGCTGTTTATAGCGGGGAAAAAGCTGTTGAAGCAGCAAGGCTGATGCAGCCCGACATGCTCATCAGCGACGTGATCATGACGGACCTGAACGGCATCGATGCGGCAATCCAGATCCGCGCGCTGCTTCCCACCTGCAAGATCCTCCTGTTTTCGGGCCAGGCGGCGACCGCGGATCTTTTGGATCGCGCCCGCAGCCAGGGCCACGAATTCGAGATCCTTGCCAAGCCGGTGCATCCGCAAGACCTGCTGGCGCGCCTGCGCGGCTAACCACAGGCAATTCAAGCGAAGAATGATACGACGAAGAGAGGACTCCCTCAGCGGGATCTCCTCTCTTCGTCGTTGGACGCTACTTGGCGGAACGTTCGAGAACTGCGACGCCGTAGGCAGGCAGTTCCACACTGGTGCGCTGCGGCGAGCCGTCGGCTAATACGTCCTGCATTGCTGAAGGCAGGGCCACCTTTTGGGCTCGCGGGTTGTGATTGATCAGTATGAGAACGCTGTGATCGGAGTTTGAGCGCTGGCAAACCTCAACGCCATCCGGCACACCCTCGAGGATCGGCTTTACGCCACTCGCCTTCAGGAATCCTGCGGTCACAGATTGCAAGAGGGCATCGTCAAGCCAGGCTCCGATGTAAGTGACGGTTCCTTTGCCAACCGCTCGCGTGATCATGGCGGGCTGGTTGTCCAGCCATCCATTACTCGCACCATAGCGCAGCAGGATCTTCGTCGAGGGATCCTTGGTGCTCAATTGCTCCGCCCACATGGTGGCTGAGCCGGAACCAGCCTCTCCTGCCACAGGAACAGCATCTTTCAGCGAGTAAAACTGCTCGACTCGCCCACCCAGCGCGTCCACTAGCGGGCCGGGCTGGCGTTGCGGATTGAGCGAGTTGTATTCGTCCTTCATCCCCGAGCGCGCCCCCAGCACCAGGTTGCCGCCTTGCTTGACATACTCGAGCAAGCGCTCAGCTGTCTTCTGCGAAAGGACGTTAAGGCCCGGCGCCACGATCAGCTTGTATTGGTTAAGCAGGGCATCCGGTGAAATGATGTCGACGGACTGCGCCATTTTTCTAAGCGGGCGATAGTACTGCGCGAAGGCATCCAGCGGGTCGTATGCCTTATTGTGCCGCTGAAAATCGATGGCCCAGACGCTGTCATAGGTGTGCAGCATGGCGACCTGCGAATGCGTGGTGGTGCCGGAGATGGCGGCGCCGGCCTTGTCAAACTCGGCGCCCACCTGCTTCACCTCGTCGTAGACCGGGACGGGCATGCCATCCGCACCTACCAGGACGCCGTGATACTGCTCCTGCCCATTTAATGCGCTGCGCCACTGCCAATATTCGACCGCATCGGCGCCGTGGCCCACTGCCTGCCACGCCATGTCGCGAACCTCTCCTCGATTGAGCGCTGGCATTGTTCTGTGCCCAGTTCACAAACGCGGGCTGCGTCTCCATCACCCAGAAGTTTTTGTTCTTGAAGCCGCGGACAAGGTCGTGGGTCATTCCGTTGTAGGCGAAATCATAAGGGCCTGCGCCCACGTAGTCGTCCCATGCCGCGAGGTCCAGATTCGAGTGGACGACGTAGTGATCGAAGCCATCAAACCAGCCCATGGTGTTGGTCGTGATGAACTGGCGAGAATCGGCGTGCGCCCGTATGACGTCGATTTGATTCTGCGAGTAGGTTTTCCAGGTATCGCTGACGAAGTGCTTCCAGTCGAGCAGCAATCCCGGATTTTCGCCGGTGGGGCGAGCCGGAACCTCGTCGAAGGTGTCGTAGGTCTCAGACCAGTAGCTCGTCGTCCAGTGCGTGTTCAGATTGTCGACTGTGCCGTATTTCGCTTTGAGCCAGGCATGCCATTGCGTCCGCGTCTCGGGATCGTAGGACGCGTTGCCGTACTCGTTGTCCAGTTGCCAGCCCACGACGTTCGGGGTGTGGCCGAAATGGATTGCCATCTGCTCCGCGATTTTTCGCGCGAACTCGCGATAGCGCGCGCTGGCGAAGGAGAACTGCGCACGGTTGCCGTGTTCGTCACGTACGCCGTTTTCGTCGATGCGGAGCGTCTCAGGATATTTGGTCGTCAGCCAGGCAGGAGGCGCTGCCGACGGGGTTCCCATTACCACCACGATGTGGTGTGCCGCGGCTTTGGCCACGGCGCGCTCCAGCCAGTCAAATTTGTACTGGCCCTCTGAGGGTTCCATCCTGCTCCAGGCAAATTCCCCCACGCGGACCAGGTGGATATTGCCGGCTTCCATCAGCGCAAGGTCATGATCCCAGACGGCTTCGTCCCATTGCTCCGGATACCAAGCCGCGCCCACCAGCAGAGGGGGTACACCGGGATACGCGGTTGCCTGCGCCGTCAGGCGGGGAGTGAGGCAGGAAAACATCATGGCTGCGAGGATGACGATCAGAACTGAGCCGATCGATTTTGAGCGGCGGGCAGACCCGAAGCAAAAGAGACGGGTCAAAAATAAATTGCTTTGCATGTCAGAACCCCGTTGTAAACGTTTCCTGAGAAGTTGTATTGTTGTGCGGTAGTCGCTGTCAAATGCTTTCGCCAGGCGGTGCGAGATACGCCTCTATACTGCTTTCGCACACCGGCCGTTCGAGGAAAGACTTTGCTTGACAACTCAAGCGTAAATCAATTTACTTTGGGATGCGCTCCATGACAACAACAACCTGTCGGCTACCGGAATCAGTGGCGAATATCCGCCAACATCTCGCGCCTGCGTCCGATCTCTGAGGGAATCTCATGCTACTTCCTGAACTAAGAGAACGGGTGCTGGAAGCCAACCTGGAACTGCAGCGGCAGGGACTCGTGCTCTATACGTTTGGCAACGCCAGCGGCATTGATCGGGCGGCTGGACTGGTGGCGATCAAGCCCAGCGGTGTCCCCTACGAGCGAATGACGCCGGCGGACCTGGTGATAACCGACCTTGACGGCAAGATCGTTGAGGGAAAGCTCAACCCTTCCTCCGACCTGGCTACGCACGTGCTCCTGTACCGCGAGTTTCCCACGATTGGCGGAGTCGTCCACACTCACTCCGAATTTGCTACATCGTGGGCGCAGGCCTGCAAGGCGATTCCTTGCTTCGGCACCACTCACGCGGACTATTTCAACGGCGAAGTACCCGTGACTGACCCGCTCACCGATGATGAGATTGCCGGCGAATATGAGAAAAATACCGGTGCCGTGATCGTGCGCCGTTTCAGGGATCTCGATCCGGATGCGGTTCCCGGCGTGCTTGTCGGGGGCCATGCTCCCTTCACGTGGGGCAAGACGCCTGCGGCTGCCGCGCACAATGCAGTGGTTTTGGAGTACATTGCCAAATTAGCTTTCCGAGCGAGTTTGATTCGGCCTGCGCTTGGTCCTGTTTCGCCTGCTTTGCTGCGCCGTCACTATGAGCGCAAGCACGGAGACAAGGCGACGTACGGTCAGCGTTCGACAAATGAAACGAAGTAGATGGCATCCCGCGCAAGGATCAACCAGCGGCTAAGTTGCGGGTGGCTCACGGTAAACCCTTGGTTAAGGGCAAGTCTGAAACAGGCATGAGGGCTTCAAAAGCATGATTCCACTCCTGACTACTGCGGCGGGCCACAGCGCGGCCTCTTTGGCAATGTTCTTCCAGCCCAGCAAATCGCTGGCGCATCTCTCGACGATTGATGTTTTGGTGATCGCAGTCTACTTCGCGATGGTGCTCTGGATTGGCTTTTATCTAAAGCAGCAGGCCAACACCAGCGAAGAGTTCTTCATGGCAGGCCGCGAGATGACCGCGTGGATTGCCGGATTGAGCTTTGTCTCAGCGAATCTCGGATCGCTCGAACTGATGGGTTGGGCCGGTTCGGCGTATCAGTATGGCATCCTGGCGGCGCACTGGTACTGGATCGGCGCTATTCCGGCCATGCTCTTCCTGGGCCTGGTAATGATGCCGTTCTACTACGTGTCGAAGACGCACTCGGTGCCGGGATATTTGAAGCTGCGTTTTGGTGAGTCCAGCCGCGTGCTGGCGGCCGTCTCGTTCGGCTTCATGACCATCCTGATGAGCGGCGTAAATATGTTTGCCATGGCCGTGGTCATGAAGGTGGTTCTCGGCTGGGACATTACCTTCAGCATCCTCGTATCGTCGCTGGCCGTGGCACTGTACGTCACGTTAGGTGGCCTGCGCTCAGCCATCTTCAACGAGGTGCTGCAATTCGTATTGATTTGGGCCGGAGCCCTGCTGGTGCCGATTTTGGGAATGATCCAGGCTGGCGGATGGCACAATCTGCAGACCAAGATCCTGTTGAACTACCACAACCAGGACTACACGCACATGTGGCGCGGCATGGGCCACTTCGCCGATAACCCGATGGGCATTCACTGGACCGGCATCGTCTTTGGCCTGGGATTCGTGATCGCCTTCGGCTACTGGACGACGGACTTCCTGGTGGTGCAGAGAGTACTGGCGGCAAACAGCCTGCGCTCAGCGCAGATGGCCCCGATCATCGCCTCAGTCTTCAAGATGGCCGTGCCCTTCATCGTGATCCTTCCCGGACTGCTTGGCCTGGTTCTACTCACCAATCCTGATGGCAGCATTATGCACCTGGTGGGCGAGAATGCGATGGCGCCCGGCTTGCACAGTTATAACGAGGTCCTGCCGCTGCTGATGGTTCGCTATTGCGGACCGGGACTTCTGGGACTGGGAATTACAGCTCTCATCGCCGGCTTTATGTCCGGCATGGCAGGAAACGTCAGCGCCTTCTCCGCGGTGTGGACTTACGACATTTATCAGCCGCACATCAAGAAGAACGCGACCGATAAGCATCTGGTGGTGGTTGGCCGCTGGGCAACGATTCTTGGCGTGCTGGTCTCGATCGGCACGGCATACCTGGTGATGCATGCACAGGGCATCATGGATTACGTACAGGCGCTCTTCAGCTTCTTTATCGCGCCTCTGCTCGGCACAATCCTGGCAGGCATGTTCTGGAAGAGAGCAACATCAGCCGGCGGATTCTGGGGATTGCTCTCGGGTACCGCGACCTCCATCGGCCTGTATGCGTGGGTGAAGCTGGAGCCGAGCGCACTCTCCAAGGTGGCGTTCTCTCCCAACGCAAAGGACATGGCGGAGAACATGTACCGTGCTCTCTGGTCCTTCGTCATATGCGTTTCAGTCACCTTTATCGTAAGCATGATGACCAAGCCGAAATCGCTCGCCGAGCTTTCCGGACTGGTCTACGGACAGACGCCGATACCGAATGAAGGCCCTGTACCTCTGTATAAGAATCACTGGTTCTGGGCATCCATCGTGATCGTAGTGTTCTTCATCTTGAACATCATCTTCTGGTAACCGACGTCGAGTCAGGGAGCGAAACATGCAATCTTCCACTATTCCGATCTGGTTCTTCATCGGCGTGCTGTTGACGATTTACGGCGCGTTGATCCTGGGCTATGGCATTTTCGAATTCATGACCGGACACTACGCAAACGTTGAGCTAGTGCACTATCACGCACCGATATGGTGGGGAGCGGTACTACTTGCGCTTGGCTTGTTCTACGACATTAAATTCAGGCCCACCGCTAAATAACAAGTTTTACCAGGAGAACAAAAATGGCGACACCAAAGCCAATTACATTCGGAGTCATTGTCGGAAATCGTGGATTTTTTCCGGGCCACCTTGCTAAAACCGGCCGCGAAGAAATCATCGCTGTTCTGCAGGCGGCAGGCATTACACCCATCGTCCTCAGCCCGGAGGAGAGCCGTCACGGAGCAGTCGAAACTTACGAAGAGTCTGTTCGCTGCGCAGAGTTGTTCAAAAAGCACCGCGAAGAGATCAGCGGCATTATTGTCACGCTGCCAAACTTTGGCGAAGAGAGAGGCATCGTCGATGCCATCCGTCTTTCAGGATTGAATGTTCCAGTTCTCGTGCAGGCCACTCCCGACAGCTCAGACAAGATGACGATTGCGTTCCGCCGCGACAGCTTCTGCGGCAAGATGTCGGCCTGCAACAACATGATGCAGTACAAGATTCCTTACTCGCTTACTACCCTTCATACCGAATCGGTCTCGTCCGAAGTCTTCCAGAAGGATCTCAAGTGGTTCGAGGCGGTCTGCCGCATCGTTCGCGGACTCAGGAACCTTCGCATCGGTTCCATTGGCGCGCGCCCGACAGCCTTCAACACCGTCCGCTACAGCGAACGCATCATGGAGTCGAGCGGTATTTCCATCGAAACGCTGGATCTCTCCGAGGTCTTCGGCAGGATCGCCAAGATGAAGGACAGCGACGATGCAGCGCAAGCGAAGCTGGCCGCCATCAAATCTTACGTCTCCACCAACGGCGTTCCCGAAGACGCCCTGCTGAAGATGGCCAAGTTGGGAGCGGTCATCGACGGTTGGATGACGCAAACCCACGTAACCATCAGCGCAGTACAGTGCTGGACCTCGATGGAGGAATTTTTCGGAGTCGTGCCCTGCACCATCATGAGCATGATGTCGAACAATCTCATCCCCAGCGCCTGCGAGGTGGATGTTCCCGGCACGCTCAGCATGTACATGCTGGCACTCGCATCGGGTACGCCCTCCGCCCTGCTCGATTGGAACAACAACTACGGCGACAATCCTGATAAGGCTGTCTGCTTCCACTGCTCCAATCTGCCCAAACACTTCTTCAAGGAAGTCACGATGGACTACCAGGCCATCATCGCGGGAACCGTCGGAAAGGAAAACACCTTTGGTACCTGCGTCGGAACTGTCAAGGCAGGCGCGATGAGCTATGCTCGCTATTCGACCGACGATCGCCGCGGTGTCATTCGCGGCTACACCGGTCAAGGCAAGTTCACCGACGATCCGTTGACTACCTTCGGTGGTGCGGGCGTCGTGGAGATTCCGAAAATGCAGAAACTCCTCAATTACATTTGCCGCGAGGGCTTCGAGCATCACGTTGCCGCAAACTTCTCAGAGACCGCATCTGCCGTCCACGAAGCGGCCATCCGCTACCTCGGCTGGGAGAGCCATTTCCACGGAGAAGAAGAGTGCTAATTGTTTCAGGCTAACGTCAGGGGCGCGATTCAATTCGGCGCCCCTGATTAGCGTTAGGACCAAGGTGCGGGCTGCTGACAAAGAGAACGTTTACGGGCAACGGGCCTCGTTTTCACTTCGCTCTGATATTTTGTAAGGGCCAAAGAAAAGAGCTGCAAATGACGATTGTTGCGGGAGTTGATTTTGGCACGTTAAGTGTCCGTGTCTCCATTCTGGATAGCCAACGAGGCAGGCTTGGTGCGGCTACCGCCGAGTATCCGCTGCATCGCCGCCGCGAAGATCCTGACTACGCCACTCAGTCGCACGCGGATCATATGACCGCGCTCGCCAAGGCTACGCGCGATGCTATCGCGAAGGCCGGCATCGAGGGCAGCCAGGTGGAAGCGATCGCGCTCGACACCACGGGATCGAGCGTCATCCCCGTAGATGCGAAGCTGCAGCCGCTCGACGACTACTATCTCTGGTGCGACCATCGTGCGAAGAAGGAAGCGCAGGAGATCACGGCAGCCGCGCATAGCGCCGGGCTTGAGGCCATAGATTGGTGCGGTGGCGTCTACTCGCACGAGTGGGGCTTCGCCAAGCTGCTGCACTGGCTGCGTAACAATCCTGATAAGCGCGATCAACTGGGCACCGCACTGGAACATTGCGACATGGTTGCTGCGACGCTCGGCGGAATTACCGATCCCGCGAAAGTAAAGCGCAGCGTCTGCGCTATGGGGCACAAGTGGCTCTGGAACCCGCGGTGGGGAGGCTTCCCGCCGCAGGCATTCTTCTCCAGCCTCGATCCGCTGCTCGACGGAATCGTGGAGAAACTCGCGGGCGACTACCAGACTTCGGATTTTCTGGCGGGGCACCTCAGCGAACACTGGGCGCACGAGCTTGGATTGCGGCCCGGCATACCTATTCCGGTAGGCGCATTCGATGCGCACTGGGATGCGCTCGGCGCCGGCTGCCGCGAGGGCGACGTGGTCAACGTTGTCGGAACCTCTACGTGCATCATCGCGATGGCCCACGATCCGCAACTGGTGCCGGGTGTCTGCGGCGTGGTCCCCGGCAGTGTTCATCCCGGCTATACCGGCATCGAGGCGGGACTCTCCGCCACGGGAGACATCTTCGAAGCCATTGCTCGCCGCGCTGGAGTGAAGGTGGCAGAGTTGTCGAAGGGGTTGGAGTCTTATCAAGCGGGACAGACCGGCTTGCTGCGCTTGACCTGGGACAACGGCGACCGCACGGTGCTGGTGAATCCTGAACTTGGAGGCGTCACTTTTGGCTGGAACCTCCTGACCACAGCGCAGGATGAGCTGTTCGCGGCGATCGAGGGCACTGCCTTCCACACACGCATCATCCTTGAGCGCATGGCGGAGCACGGCGTGCCGGTGGACCGCGTTATCAATGGAGGCGGCATTCCGCAGCATAACCCTGTGCTGAACCAGGTTTACGCGAACGTGCTGGGTAAGCCGGTTCTGGTTCCATCGGGCGTGCCAACAAGTCTTGGATCGGGCATCATTGCCATGTGCGCAGCGGGCGCCTTTGCCACAATCGAAGAAGCGCAGAAGGCCATGTGCCTCGGCAATACAACGTATCAGCCGGAGCCTTCAGCCGTGGCCATTTACGAGCGGCTGTACGCGTTGTGGCGCAAGTCTTACTTCGCGTTGGGATCGCGTAAAGCGGAGTCCTGTAGTCTTGGAGATGTGCTGCCGGAGCTGCGCACGATCGCAGCCGAAGCCAGGCAGAAGACAATGTAAGGCCGGGACGCCGTATAGTGACCCCGGAGGAAACGGGAGACGGATGGCGAAGATCATCGGCAGGGAATTGATTGTTGGCGGCGAGACGCTGGTTACGGAAGAGGAGTGGAACGCCGAACTGGAAGGCAAACACGCCCGGTTGAGCGAGTTCCTGCGCGCACAAGGTCTTGCAGCGGTGCTCATCCGGCGAGGTGAGAATATCGCCTGGGCTACGGGCGGCGCGGTTGAGATGCGTGTTTGTATCCCGCAGGAAACCGCCGTTGGCGCGCTGCTGATCACAGCCCAGGGACGCCGCTTCTACCTGACCACGGAGAATGAGGCCAAGCGACAGGCGGAAGAGGAATTTGAGTGCCTGGATTTTGAGGCGGTTACCTACCCGTGGTACGAAGACAAGCTGCTCTCGCAGGCACGCAAGCTAGCTGGCGGTCCCCTGGGCTGCGACTACCCCACCGCGGATTTCAGCCCCGTCGACTTCTATCCTCTTCGCGCCGGCATGACCAGTGCTGAGATTACGCGCTACCGCTGGCTGGGCGAACAGACCGCCGACGCAACGGTCGAAGTGCTCACCAGCCTTGAACCGCGGATGACCGAGTACGACATCGAAGGCCAGGTAGCCAACGCTTTGTTGCGCCGGGGAATTCTGCCCTCCGTGCTGCTGATGGCAGTCGATGATCGCGTTCTGCGCTACAAGCACGCCGTTGCGCGCGGTGCCAGGCTGGAGGAGTACGGCATGGTCAACCTGTGTACGCGCAAGTGGGGACTGTCCGTCTCCATGACGCGCTTTGTCCACTTCGGCCCGCTGCCTACTGAACTGGCCACGCGCTTTGTCGCCTCCGCCAAGGTGAATGATGCACTCCTGAGCGCAACGCGGGTGGGCGCTACTTCGGCGGAGCTATTCGCCGTTGCGCAGAAGGCGTATCGCGATGTTGGTTTTGCCGGGGAAGAGGAGCGGCACCACCAGGGCGGCCCCACGGGATATGCCGAGCGCGAGTGGGTGGCCACGCCCGCCGGGACCCAGACCGTAGTCGACGCACAGGCTTTTGCGTGGAACCCAAGCATCCGGGGTGGCAAAGTGGAAGATACGCTGCTGCTGAGAGATGGACGATGGGAACTGCTTACACCGACACCGGATCTGCCGCAGTTGGATATCGAAGGTGGTTACCCGGGATACACGGCGACAGGCGTGCTGATTAAATAGATCGGCAGCAGGGTGTGAGATCAACGGCACGAGATGAGCGACACGGGCGCCAATGCGCAGGATCAATCAGACGCCGTTCGCGCCGTGCTGGAGCGCATCAATAGTGCGTGGTTGAAATATGAGCCCGATAAAATCGCCGATGCAATGGCGTGCTATTTTCATGAGCAGGTCGTCTTTGTAGGGCCAGGGCTTGTACCTGTCGTGCAGGGTAGGCAGGCTGGAGTCCAAAGCTACGTTGATTTCAGGCGGCAGGCCACAGTTCATTCCTGCGAAATTGACGAGCCGGTCATCCATGTTGTCGCCGACACAGCCGTGGTAACCGGCAAATGGCGCATCGCTTACAGCCTCGGCGAGAATCGCTATGAGGAGACGGGACAGGATGCATACGTCCTCTCTCGGACAAGCGATCAGTGGCAGGTAATATGGCGGGCAATGCTGCCGGATCGATGCCATCCTGTTCCAAGTAATTTCCTGTAAACGGAGAAGCCATGGACCCGAGTGCCGTGCTGTTGCTGTATTGCGCCGACCGAAAGGGACTGGTCTTCGGCATCGCGCAGTTTCTGCTGAAGCATGGCGGAAACATTCTGCATGCTGACCAGCATCAGGATGCCGAGCTTGGCCTTTTCTTCATGCGCATTGAGTGGTCTCTCGCGGAGTTCGATCTGGATGAGCAGGGATTCGCTGCCGCATTCGCGCCGGTCGCTGAAGAATACGGCTTCCGCTGGCAACTGGCATTTGGCGAAAGCCGCCCGAACGTCGCGATCTTCGTCTCAAAGTACCAGCACTGCCTCGTCGATCTGCTCTACCGACACCAGATTGGTGAGCTGCCGTGCAATCTCGCCATGGTTGTCAGCAACCATGAGGACGCGCGGCAACTGGCGGGATTCTATGGTGTGCCCTTCCATTGCATGCCCATGGATGCTCGCGACAAGGCCTCTGCCGAGCAGCAGCAACTGGCTCTGCTCGAGCAGAATAGGGTCGAACTCGTTATTCTCGCGCGGTATATGCAGGTGCTCTCGTCCGCATTCGTGGCCCGCTACCCGCGCGGAATTATTAACGTGCATCACTCGTTCCTGCCTGCATTCGTGGGCGCGAAGCCGTACCACGCGGCCTTTGAGCGCGGAGTAAAGCTCATCGGTGCCACCAGTCATTACGTGACCGAGGTGCTGGACGAGGGGCCGATCATCGAGCAGGACGTAACCCGCGTATCCCACCGCGACCGTCTGCAGGACCTGATCGGCAAGGGGCGGGACCTGGAGCGCGTCGTGCTATCGCGGGCTGTGCGCTGGCACCTGGAGCACCGCATACTTTGCTACGGCAATAAGACTGTGGTCTTCGACTAGGCCTTGATAGGCTGAACGCAAAGTCGCGCGGCGAGCACCACCAGCGCAATCCACAGCAGGTCAGCGCCCAGCAGATGGACGATCTGCATCCACACCGGTGCTAGTAGCATGACGTCGGCAACGTCCGAGACGTGTATTGCAGCAGCAGCAGCGCGATGACGCTCAAGGCCAACTGCTTGTTCTTCCAATGGCCGCGTTGAAAGACGCTGCGGTAGATCAGCCAGCACATGAAGAATCCGGCGGCGAAGCCCAGCACCGGATGAAGCCAGCGCAGGCGCAGCAGCAGCGTGCTTGTAGTCGCGAAGTCTGCTTGAATCGCGGTCTTCAGGCTGGTTGACGGATAGAGAGAATCTCCCAGTGCCGCGAGCGATCCGCTGACACCGACGACAGAGTGTCGCGACTAGCCCGCAGGCAGGCCAATGCCGATGGAGCGGTAGTTCACATCGCCGCGCAGAAATCCAACTCTGCGCGATAGGAAGTGCGCCGTCAGGGTGAGCGCGGCAACCAGCATCAGCGTGTTAGCGAGGTGCAGCGAGAGATACGCGCCGCGCGAGGGCGATTGGTCGCGGGCCACTTTGCCAAGAATCACGATAAGCGCGCCGAGGAAGGCTTCGTTCAACATCAGAACTGGCTGCAGCCACAACCGTTACGCGGGCGATGTGCTTGCGCACGGTGCCGCGAAATGTCCAGACAACAGCGCGAGCATGGCAATGACGGTGATGCCACTGGTGATGCGGTGCGTCATCTCGATCATGGTTTCAACAGACGGGCGAATGCTGCACAACGGTGCCGTTGCACAGCGGCCAATGCTCGCCGCAGCCTGCGCCGGAGCCGGTCGCGCGCACCAGTCCCCCCCACAGAATGACCGCGACGTTATAAGCCAAGCAGGCCCCAGGCAAAGCGCGGCAAATTGCCGGAAGCCGGGACGCTGAGCGGGAATTGGGACTGCAACGGCGTGCGCGTTCATGAAAGAATTCTCCTGGGAGTTGAAGGGCCGAATTGATGCAATTCTACGCGCGAACTGAGCGCTCAATATCATGTCATTTTACGCGTCATTTGAGCACCCGAAAGGCGCTGTTTTGCGCATTAACACGAAACGGAACGTGATACAGATCACGTTCCTTTCGCGCTAAAAAACGTTCAAATCGTGCGTCGAAGATTACGTCCGGAGCTGCTACTTTTCGTGCATCAGTTTGTACGCATGATTGGCGATCAGCAGGTCCTCTGCCGGGGGAATTACGCGAACACAGAACCGGCGACTTGTCGCTGGAAATCACGGCTTCTCCGCGAACATTGTTGCGTTTTGGGATCGATAACAATGCCGAGATGTTCGAGACCGGCACAAATGTCCGGCGCGCGTCGCGATGTCGTTTTCGCCGATGCCGCCGGTGAAGACCAGCATGTCCAGGCCGCCGAGAACACCGATGTACATGGAGATGAATTTCTTGACGGAGTAGGCGAACTGGGCGACTGCCATCGCCGCGTGTTCATTTCCAGCGGCGATTGCATCGCGCAGATCGCGCATGTCGTTGGAAAGTTGCGAAACGCCGAGCAGACCGGACTTCTTAGCGACGATGGTTTCGAGTTGATCGGCTGCATCGGAGGTGTTCGGCGCGGTGGCGCTGATGTCGCGCAGAATGTAGAGGAGCACGCCGGGATCGATGTCGCCGGTGCGCGTGCCGGAGATGAGGCCGCCGGTCGGCGTGAGTCCCATGCTGGTGTCGAGCGACTTGCCGCGGCGAATGGCGGTGATGCTGGAGCCGTTGCCGAGGTGAGCGACGATGAGGCGCTCGGGAACAGGCCTTCTGCGTTCTCGAGCTGATAGACGATGGATTCGTACGAGATGCCATGCGCGCCGTAGCGGCGAACACCCTGCTCCCAATACTTTTCCGGAATGGCGAAGCGCTGCGCGACTTCGGGAATGGTGGTGTGGAATGCGGTGTCGAAGCAGACGAAGTTGGGCACGCCGGGAAAGAGCTTTTCGGCCTCGCGCATGATGTAGACGGCGATGGGCGTGTGCAGCGGCGCGAAGGCGACGTTGCGCTCCATTTCGTCCAGCACTGTCAGGCGTGATGCGCTGGTGGCTCGGTGAGGTGCGGACCACCGGCTACCATGCGATGCCCGATCGCAGAAGGGTAGGGAAATGGAGGCTGACTGAGTGCGTCTGCGACAAGTTTGAAGGCGACGTTGCGCGTCGGCAATGCTGGAGTTTCGTCGCGCAGCTTGTTGCCGTCGGCGTCCTTGATCCAGAACTTGCCCGTTCGCGTACCGATGCCGTCCACTGCGCCTTCGAAGAGCTTGGTGCGATCGTGCTCAGAGGCATGAAAGAGAGAGAACTTGATCGAAGACGATCCGCTGTTCAGGACAAGTATGGGTTTGTTTGGCATCTATTCCTCTAACTGATTTTCCATTTCCAATTTCGTATTTCGGGCAGGTCTTCTCCATATTCGGAGACGTAGAGTTTGTGGCGCTGGATTGCTTCCGAGTAAGTCTGGTAGGCCTTGTCGGTCACATCCTTCAGCCGGGGCACGCGCCGGATTGCATCGACGGTGAGTTGGAAGCGGTCGATGTTGTTCAGTACGCACATATCGAAGGGGGTAGTGGTGGTTCCTTCTTCCTTGTATCCGCGCACGTGAATGTTGGCGTGATTGCGGCGGCGATAGGTGAACTGGTGGATGAGCATGGGATACCCGTGATGGGCAAAGATAACCGGCTTATCCGCGGTGAAGAGTGCGTCGAAGTCTTCGTCTGCGAGCCCATGGGGATGCTCTGATTGTGGCTGCAGCGTCATGAGATCGACGACGTTGACCACGCGAATGCGAATGTCGGGCACCTGCTCACGCAGCAGTTCCACCGCGGCGAGCGTTTCCAGCGTTGGCACGTCGCCGCAGCAGGCCATGACTACGTCGGGATCCTTGCCATCGTCGGTGCTGGCCCATTTCCAGACGCCAAGCCCGGCGGTGCAATGCCTCTCCGCCTCATCCATGGTGAGGTAGACGGGCGCTGGCTGCTTGCCGGCGACGATGAGGTTGATGTAGTTGCGGCTCTTGAGGCAATGATCGGCGACAGAGAGCAGCGTGTTCGCATCCGGCGGCAGGTAGATGCGGACCACGTCGGCTTTCTTGTTTGCGAGGTGATCGATGAAGCCCGGATCCTGATGGGAGAAGCCGTTATGATCCTGCCGCCACACATGCGAGGTGAGCAGATAGTTGAGTGATGCGATGGGCTTGCGCCAGGGCAAACCGCGAGTTACCTTGAGCCATTTCGCGTGCTGATTGACCATCGAATCGATGATGTGGATGAAGGCTTCATAGCAGGAGAAGAAGCCGTGGCGTCCGGTGAGCAGATATCCCTCAAGCCAGCCCTGGCACATATGCTCGCTGAGGATTTCCATGGTGCGGCCATCGACGGAGAGATTCTCATCTACGGGGAGCACCTCCTCCATCCACGACTTGCCGGTCACTTCAATAACAGCGCCGAGGCGATTGGAAGCAGTCTCGTCTGGTCCGACGACGCGGAAGTTTTTGGAGGCGAGATTGTTGCGCATGACTTCGCGGAGAAAGTAGCCGAGGACGCGGGTGGCTTCCGCATTCACCTGTCCGGGCGCGGGGACCTTAACCTCAAAATCGCGGAAGTTGGGCAGGCGCAGAGGCTTAAGCAGCAATCCGCCATTGGCATGGGGATTCATGCCCATGCGACGACGGCCGCGGGGAGCGATGTCAGCATACTCGGCGCGGAATTTACCGTTTTCGTCGAAGAGTTCTTCCGGCTTGTAGCTCTTCATCCACTCAGATAGCAGGTGGACGTGCTCCGGCTTCTCGCGCATTTCAGAGAAGGGAACCTGGTGCGAACGCCAGGTATTTTCGACGGGCTTGCCATCAACTTCCTTCGGTCCGGTCCAACCCTTAGGGGTGCGCAGGATGAGCAGCGGCCAGCGTGGACGCTCAGTGTTGTTATCTTCGCGGGCGCTCTTCTGGATGGCGGCGATGCGATCCATCATGGTATCGAGCGTGGCGGCCATCTCCTGATGCACTGTCATGGGATCGTCGCCGGCGACGGTGAAGGGTTCGTATCCGTAGCCACGGAAGAGATCTTCCAGTTCCGCCTGGGGCATGCGCGCGAGGATGGTGGGGTTGGCGATTTTATAGCCGTTGAGATGGAGGATGGGCAGGACCGCGCCATCGGTTTTCGCATTGAGGAATTTGTTTGAGTGCCAGGATGTTGCGAGGGCTCCGGTCTCAGCTTCGCCATCGCCAACAATGCAAGCGACGACGAGATCGGGATTGTCGAAGGCAGCGCCATAGGCGTGCACGACGGAGTAGCCAAGCTCGCCGCCTTCGTGAATGGAACCGGGCGTTTCCGGAGCAACGTGGCTGGGGATGCCATAGGGCCAGGAGAACTGGCGGAAGAGCCGCTTCATGCCGTCGCGGTTCTGCTCGATGGCGGGATAGATTTCGCTGTAGGTGCCCTCAAGGTAAGTGTGAGCCACCAGTCCGGGACCGCCATGGCCGGGACCGATGATGTACATCATGTTCAGATCGCGCTCATTGATGAGGCGGTTGAGATGGACATAAATGAAGTTCAATCCGGTGGTGGTACCCCAGTGGCCGAGCAGCCTGGGCTTAACGTGCTCGATGGTGAGGGGTTCTTCAAGGAGGGGATTGTCCTTGAGATAAATTTGGCCAACAGAGAGATAATTTGCGGCGCGCCAGTAGGCGTGCATCTTGACGAGAAGTTCCTGACTGAGGGGACCATTCATGGGTAGAACCTCGCAGAGTTGTCGGCTTGCTATGAGGGTATCTTGCGGGCCGTGTTTGCGCTGGTGATGATTATCACAAGCAACACGCGCTCTTTATCGTGAATGTGACGTGAAATGGAAGCATAGTGCGCGCCATGAAACTTAAGATGCGTGGCCTGAGGAGGCCGCACCTGATTTAACGCTCGTTTTCAGGCGCCGGAAATGCTCAGCTGTTCGCGAGTTCCTTGGCGCGCTGCGCTGCGCGCATGACGGCCTTGATCAGTGTGACGCGGAGGCCGCCTTCTTCGAGTTCCAGAATGCCGTCGATGGTGCAACCGGCGGGAGTGGTGACCTGGTCCTTGAGTAGGGCAGGATGCGAGCCGGTTTCGAGCACCATTCGTCGCGGCTCCATACGTGGTTTGCGCGGCGAGCAGTGTGGCGACGTCGCGGGGCAGGCCGACTTTGACACCGGCTTCGGCGAGTGATTCCAGAATGATGTAGATGAAGGCCGGACCGCTGGCTGAGAGTCCGGTGACGGCATCCATGTGCTTTTCATCGACGACCACGGTGCGGCCGACGGTCTGGAAGATGCGCTCTGCGAGGGACATCTGTTCATCACGGACGAAGCGTCCGCGGCACAGGGCGGCGGCGCCGGCACCGAGCATTGACGGCGTATTCGGCATGGCGCGGATGACGGAAATTTCCATTCCTGCGGCGTCTTCAATGGCGCTGGTCTTGACCGACGCGGCGAAGGAGATGAGGACTTTGCGGCCGGTGAGGGCGGGGCGAATCTCCTCCATGAGGCCGGGAATCTGAAAGGGCTTGACGCCGAGGAGGATGAGGTCGGCGGCTCCGGCGGCGGCGACGTTATCGGTGGAGACCTTGACTCCCCATTGCGTGGAGAGAGTGGCGGCGCGATCAAGGTGTGCGACGGTAGCGAGGATCTGCTCCGGGGCGAAGAGCTTCTGGTCAAGGAAGGCCTGCAGAAGAATGCCGCCCATCTTGCCCGCGCCCAGCACGGCGATGCGGAGGTTGCTTATATCTGTAACTGTGTCGGTTACGTTCATCACTGCCTCGGATCTGACCGGCATGAGCCGGAAAACGCCTGACCTGAATTGAAGGTTCTGAACTGTACTCTTTATATCAGGCGGCGGCGCTGCTGGTGTGAGGCTACTTCGCCGCTTTCTGCTGCGTGATCCATGCATTGACACGCTCTTCGAGGAGATCGAGGGGCAGCGCGCCCGAGTCGAGGACCTGATCGTGAAAGGCACGGATGTCGAACTTGGGTCCCAGTTCCTGCTGCGCCTTTTCACGGAGCGCAATCATCTTGAGCTGGCCTATTTTGTAGCCGAGGGCCTGACCGGGCCAGGCGATGTAGCGGTCTGTTTCAGCCTGAATGTTGGTTTCGTCGATGGCGGAATGCTGCCGGAAGTAGTCGACCATCTGGTCGCGGGTCCAATGCTTTGAGTGGACGCCGGTATCGACCACGAGGCGGATAGCGCGCCAGATATCGGCTTCGAGGCGGCCGTAGTCGGAGTAGGGATCCTGGTAGAAGCCGGCATCCTTGCCGAGGCGTTCGGAGTAGAGGCCCCATCCTTCGGTGAAGGCGGTGAAGTAGGTGTGCTTGCGGAACTCGGGGAGTCCTTCGAGCTCCTGGCCGATGGAGATTTGCAGGTGATGGCCGGGAAGGCCTTCGTGGTAGGCAACGGCCTCAACGTCGGCGAGCGAGCGGGTGGTGGCGTTGTAGGTGTTGACGACGACCTTGCCGGGGCGCGATCCGTCGGGGGTTCCGTGCTCGTAGAAGGCCGCGGCCTGATCCTTCTCGATGTAGGAAGGCATCGCCTCGACGATCAGAGGGGCCTTAGGGAGGCGCCCGAAGAGTTGGGGCAGCTTGGGGCGCATTTGGTCGAGATAACCCTGGTAGGCGGCCAGCAACGCTTCTTTCGATGCGGGGTGGAGCTTGGGGTTCTTGGCAATGGCTGCCTGCATCGACTTGAGATCCTTGAAGCCGAGCTTCTGCGCGATGACTAGCATCTCCTGTTCGTCGCGCTTCACCTCGGCCAGGCCGATCTGGTGGATCTGGTCCGGGGTGAGGTTGGTGGTGGTGCTGCGGCGCACGCTGAAGGCATAGTAAGCATCACCGTCGGGCAGCGACCAGATTCCGGGCTCGGTGCGAGCGAGGGGAATGTAGTCCTTCTCAAGGAAGCGCGCGAAGCGGGTGTACGCGGGCTGCACTTCCTTGCCGATGGCGTCGATCATCTGTTCGCGGATTCGGGCCTGCTCTTTGGCCGAGAAAGCTGCTGGCATCTTCTTCAACGGCAGGGCGAAGGGACTGTCTTCGGGTGTCATCGCGGCGAGGGCGTTCACCTGGACGAGCACCTTTTCCATCAGGTACCGGGGAGGGGTGCGGTGAGCCTCGGCGCCCAGGGACATATCGTCGGTAACCTGCTGCATGGCGAGCGGCATCTTGTGCAGGCGCGCAATCCAATCGTCGTAATCCTTGACGGTGTTGAAGGTGACGAGCTGGGCCAGCTGGGGCAGGTCAATCTGCAGGCCGCTGAACTGGCTGACGGGCATCTGCCAGGGTTTGAAGCCAGCTTCGTCCTGCTGGCTGACGAGCTCGCGAATCATGAGGTCGTAGCTTAGTTTCTCCTGCTGGGTGAGGCCCGTTGCATCCACTTCGCTCAGGCGGACGAGATATTGCCGCCCGCGGTCAAGTCGGTCGTTATAGGCCTTGACGGTGTAGTCGGAGAGCTGGTCGTTGTAGCGGGTATCGCCGATGGAGGAGGCAAACTCTGGATCCGAACGCAGGCGGTCCTGCCAAATGTCGGCATAGATTGCGTTCAGGGCCTTGGCGTGGCTATTTGGACTCTGGCCGGAAAGGATGCATGGTGCGATCGACGCGGATACGAAGAGAATGAGGGCAACGACTCTGGATTTTGTCATGTTTTGAGAACTGCAATTGCAGCGGGTGCGCTAAGCGAAGTTTATCTGTAAATGGCACCGAGCGCATAGCTGGGAGGACGCGGGCGTCAAAGCTGTGCGCCCGGGATGAGGAGGGGGACGGAGATTTGGATTATTGCGGATTGGAGCGTAGAGGCTTTATACGCGCTCCAGCATGCGGTAGAGGGTGGAGCGGCTGATGCACAGCAGTGTTGCGGCGCGCTTCTTGTTTCCTCTGACGTAGGCCATGACGTTGGCCACGTGAGTGCGTGTGGCGGCGTCCAGTGACATGTCGCTGTCGGGAGACAGGGTCTTCGGTGATCGTTCCATGGGCCGCAGGGGAAGAGGTGGGGTCAGGGAGATGTCGAGCGGGCGGATCCACTGGCCATCGCATTCCAGGACAGCGGACTCGAGCACGCTTCGCAGTTCGCGCACATTTCCGGGCCAGCTATGGGAAAAGAGCCGCGTCCAGGTGCCTGCTCCGAGGCCCTGGATGGCCTTGCCATATTTCTTTACCAGGCGATCGAGGAAGTGCTGCGCAAGGACGGGCAGATCTTCGTGTCGCTCGCGCAATGGCGGCAGATGGAAGCGGACGGCGGTGAGGCGGTAGGCGAGATCCGGCAGAAGGAAGCCGGTTGCGACCAGCAGGCGCAGGGGAGTCCAGGAGGAGGCGACGATCTGCAGAGGGATGAGGGAGGGTTCCACGGTGAAGGAATCGCGGCAGCGCAGGAAGTTGAGCAGCATGCCTTGCCGGTCGGGGGGCATTTTGTCGAGTTGTTCAAGAACGAGCATGCCGCCGTTGGAGGGCACAGCACTGGGTTCAAAGCTAGCTGCATCCATGGGCACGAAAGGTCCATCGCAGGCTGGGCCGAGGCGATGCAATTCGGAGGCAACGAGCGTCTTGCCGGTGCCGCTCTCCCCTTCGATCGCGCATACGCTGAGGTGCGGAATGGCACGCTGCATCTGCTCGACGAGGCGCTGCATGGCAGGCGAACGCCCGAGGATGCGCGTATGACCGGAGGCGAGTGGCGGGGCGGCGGGTCGCGGCTGCTCAGGTGGGGGATGGACTTCACGTTGGCTGGGCAGGAGGATGCGCGGGACGACGCGCAGGAATTCGCTGGTGGCTGCTGGATTCATGTCTGTGGGGTCTATCGGCAGCCACCGCCAAAAGATGAGCAAAAGAAGAAACGGGGTGCCTTGAGGCACTCCCGTTTCAGGAATCGGTGGTCAGATGTTTAGTGATGGCTTTTGCTGTGCATTTCCGCAGATCCACCGGCGGCCAGTCTCTGGCCGCGCGCGGAGATGACATCGGAGGCGATGGAGCCGTCCTTGATATGAACCACGCGATGGGCGTACTCCGCGATGTCCGGTTCGTGGGTGACGAGGACGATGGTGTTGCCTTTTGCGTGCAAATCGTCGAAGAGCGCCATGATTTCGTCGCCGGTCTTGGAGTCGAGGTTACCGGTAGGTTCATCGGCGAGGATGATCGATGGGCTGTTTACCAGGGCTCGCGCAATGGCGACGCGCTGGCGCTGTCCGCCGGAGAGCTCGTTTGGCTTGTGGCCCATGCGATCTTCGAGGTTGACGTTTCTGAGGGCGGTGCGTGCGCGCTCAAGGCGCTCTGCTGCCGGGGTTCCGTTGTAGATCAGCGGCAGTTCGACGTTGTGCAGAGCGGTGGCGCGTGCCAGCAGGTTGAATGTCTGAAAGACGAAGCCGATTTCCTTGTTGCGGATGCGGGCCAGTTCATCGTCGTTCAGTTCGCTGACCAGGTGGCCGTTGAGCCAGTAGTTGCCCTGGCTGGGGGAGTCGAGGCAGCCGATGAGGTTCATCAGCGTCGATTTGCCGGAACCGGATGGTCCCATGATGGCGACGTACTCATTGTGCTTGATGCTTGACCGTGACCCCGCGCAGGGCGTGGACCTGCTGTTCGGAGCCCATGTCGTAGGTCTTCCACAGGTCTTCGACGACGATCACGTCTCCGTTGGGTACAACGGGCGGTCTGGTCGCGGTCGCTTCGCTTGTCATCTCAGTCGCCATCCGATACTCCTGTTTCCTTCATCGAACCTGGATTCCTGTTGCCAGCCCGGTCTGAATTCGTCGGCACGGCCTTTCCCGGTGCGTGCCGAAGCCTGTTAGTTCTTCCTATTCACCAGCCTACTTCGGCTTACGCGATTAGGATTTAGTTCGTCCGTCCTTTACCGGGGTCGGTGTGTTGTCTCGTTTGACGAGCGCGGCACTCTTCAGTGTGCGCAGGGTCTTATATGGCCCGAGAACGATTTCGTCGCCTTCTTTGACACCGGTCAGAACTTCGATATCGGTTGCGCCGGTAATGCCGGTCGTGGTGGGAACGAACTGTGTCTTCAGCTTGCCGTGATCCTTGTGCAGGACGAAGACTCCCTGAACCATGGGCGCATCCTTGGTGGCTGCGGCGGGGGCTGAAGCATTCTCGATATGCGCCTTGTTTTCCGATCCGGGCGAGTACATGGTGAGGGCCTGGATGGGAACACGTCAGGATGTTGTCTTTGTGCGCGGTGGTGATCTTAGCTGTGGTCGAGAGTCCGGGGCGGAGCTCTTCAGGAGAGCCATCGAGGGTCACGACAACTTTGAAATCCTTGGCTTCTTCAGTACCGCTGGTGCTTTGGCTGGTGGCGATGCCGGTGGAGCGGAGCAGCGCCTGGTCGCCGACCAGCGTTACGTGACCTTTGAAGATCTTGCCCGGCAAGGCGTCGACGGTGACGTCGGCAGCCTGACCGATCTTCACGTTCACGATGTCGGTTTCGTCCACCTTGACTTCCGCAGTGATCACGGACATGTCGGCCAGCGTCATGAGGGTGGAGCCCTTCGGCGTTCTGAATACCGATAACGACGGTTTCTCCTTCACGGATGGGCTCGTTGGTCACGATGGCGTCAAAGGGAGCGACGGCGATGGTGCGATCGAGAAGGTCGAGTGTTCGAGCGCAGGGCCGCGACCTGGGTTTCGACGTGGCCGCGGGCTGACTCTGTCTGCGCTTTTGCCTGTGCCAAGGCGGCTTCGCTTTGCGCCAGGGTCGCCACAGCGGTGTCATAGGCGGCTTTCTTGGCGTCGAAGTCCTGCTTGGCGATCAGCTGCTCCTTGTAGAGGTTCTGTGCGCGCTCGTAGTCGAGCTTCTTCTGCTCGAGATCCGCCTTGGATTTACCAATGTTGGCGCGGCGGTGTTCTCGGCGGCGATGTAGGAGTTGATGTCAGTCTTGGCGGCGGCGATGGTGGCCTTCTGGCCTTCGACGTTTGCGCTTTGCTGGACATTTTCAATGGTGGCGACGATCTCGCCCTTTTTGACGCGGTCGCCTTCTTTAACATAGAGGTGCGTGACGCGGCCCATGGCGGTTGCGCCGACATTGACGAAGGTCTTGGGCTTGATCTGTCCGGTACCGCTGACGACCGAGCTCAGATTCTGCCGGCGACCTTGCCGGTTACCACTTTGGTGTATCCGGACTGGGCTCGCACAATCGTGAAGGCTACAATGATTGCCGCTGCAATCACGACTCCCGCAATGATAAGGATCTTTTTCAGGCTCATTCTTATTTTGTCCCGCGCAAGGCTTCTTTCGGAGTAGGTACGGTGCTGCTGAGGATGAAGTTCCCCGGAAAGGGCACATTCCCGTGAAAAAACGGCTTGCAGCACCGCTTACTTTCCGGTCTATAGCGACGTCAAACCCAAGGCACGTAGGCACCTAATGATAACAGGGGATCTGCTGACGTGACTTCAGTTTGGCGAGGCTCTTGGAACTGGAGACGGTGGCTCCGCCGGGGGAGTTTCAAATAAGCTGGGCGTGCGCTTGATTCCATCATGTACCAGACCTTAAAATCGTATAGTTCGATAGGAGTACCAGCAATCTATGTCAAAGGGCCGTTCTTCACTGCTGTTTGCCTTTGCGACGGGAGTGGTTTTGTTGTCATTCCCAGCTATGCGGGCACAGCAGTCTCAACCCTCGCCAGCAACTGGCCAGGCCGCTACTCAAAACGACGCACCCGCCGCTGATCCGCTCAAGCGCGAACTGACCGATAAAGAGAAATTTGAGCGCCAGAAGGCCGTCAGGCAGGAGTTGAAAGGCCCGTACAAGACCTGGCTGAACGAGGATGTTGCCTGGATCATCACCGACCAGGAGAGAAGTGCCTTCAAGAGTCTGAGTAACGATGAGGAGCGCGACGCCTTTATCGAGCAATTCTGGCTGAGGCGCAATCCCAATCCCGATTCGCCCGAAAACGAGTTTCGCGAAGAGCATTATCGGCGTATAGCCTATGCGAATGAACACTTTGCGGCAGGCAGGCCGGGCTGGAAGACGGATCGCGGACACATCTATATCGCGTTTGGCAAGCCTGACAGCATTGAATCGCACCCCTCGGGTGGCGCCTACGATCGCCCGGTGGAAGAGGGCGGCGGCAGTACGTCGACCTTCCCGTTCGAGCAGTGGCACTACCGTTATCTTGAGGGTGTTGGCGACAACATCGACATTGAGTTTGTAGATGCCTGCATGTGCGGCGACTATCACTTCACGATCGATCGCTCTGAGAAGGATGCGCTGCTGCATGTTCCGGGCGTCGGGCTCACGCAGGCGGAATCGATGGGCATGGGAAAGAAGGCCGACCGGTTCAACGGCAACAGCATCGAGCATCTTGGGACGGGTCCTGGGACGCAGGGCAATGGCAGCAAGCAGTTCGATCGGCTGGAGTTATTCGCCAAGCTGAGTGCGCCGCCCCCGATCAAATTCAAGGATCTTGAGGGCTACATGACGGAGCACAAGCTGCTGACTGGCCCAGTATTCCCGTTTGACGTGCGGACGGATTACATCAAGGTGACCGCGGATACGGTGCTGGTACCGATCACTATCCAGGTGAAGAATCGGGATATCACCTTCAACACCAAGGACGGCGTTGCCAAGGGCGTGGTGAACATCCTGGGCCGTGTATCGACGATTTCCCGCCGGCCAGTGCAGACTTTTGAGGACACGGTTGAGGTCCAGGTACCTAGTGAGTTACTAGCGAAGACCATCGATAACCAGTCGCTTTACTGGAAGTCGCTGCCGCTTCGTCCGGGGATGTATCGCATCGATGTTGTGATCAAGGACGTGAACAATCCGGACCACGTGGGTGTGTGGGCGCAGGGTGTAAAGGTCCCCAAGTATGACGATGAGAAGCTGGAGACTTCGTCACTGATCCTCGCGGACAAGATGGAGCGCGTACCGTCGAAGCAGATTGGCAGCGGTAGCTTCATTATTGGCAACACGTATGTTAGGCCCCGGGTGGCGGCGAATCCGGTAACGCCGGTTCAGCTTTACTCGCGGGCAGAAGTTGAATTTCTGGATGCAGGTTTACAATTTAGGTATTGATGAAAAGAGCAAGTCGAATTCGGCGACGGTGCAGTACATTATTACCAATACGGATTCTGAACAAGATGGTGCTGGATACGTCAGAGGACAGCAAGCAAGCGGGGCAGTCCAACTCGGACCAAATGACTGTTGAGAAAAGTGTCCCATTGACGAACCTGGTCCCGGGAAAATATAAAGTTGTCATCAAGATCAATGACAGTGTGACCAAACAGGAGATTGTGCAATCGGCTCCTTTTTCGGTTGAATAGAGTCTAAAGAACGGTAGTTGAAGGGTTTTGCCAGAGCAGACACCCAGATCTGCAACGTTTTTCATGATTGAATTTTGGAAATCCAGGCCAGGGAGCGTAAGAGCGACTGATTAAGTGAATCGCGGCATCCTCAAACTCGGCGGACAGATTGCGTTGCTTCTAGCGGTGTGTGTACACGCAGGGGCAGCCAGCGGACCCGCGTCGGTAACGGGGATGGTTCGCGACACTGAGGGGATCCCGCAAGTCGGTGCGATGGTGGAGTTGCTGGGAGCCAACGCACTGGTAGTCGCTACCACGTTCACTGATGCGCACGGCCAATTCTTCCTTCGCCATATCGATCCCGGAACTTACAACCTGAAGGCGGTAGGCAGCGCGTTTCTTCCCGCGCTTCGTGAAAATCTGAAGGTGAGAACTGACACGGTTGTGAATCTGACGCTGACCTCGTTGTTTGAGGCGGTGCAGTTTATTCCGGCGCAGAAGCGTTCAGGCAGTGAGCCCGACGACGACTGGATCTGGACGCTGCGTTCCTCCTCAAATAGGCCTTTGCTGCGAATGCTGGAAGATGGCCCGCTGGTGATCGTGACGCAGTCCGACAGCGATAATCGTCCGGTTATGAAGGCGCGGGTGACGTTGAGCAGCGCCGATCACACCTTTGGCGAAGGCGGCCTGAGAAACGCATTCGAAATCACGAGACCAAGAGCGACAGGAAGCAACTGATTCTTCGGGCGAGTTTCGCCGGCGGGGGCAGTTCGGCTTTCGAATCCATGGTTGGCTACCGCCAGGATCTAGGCCCGGGACGGACGCTGCGCACGGTATTTGCGTCGAAGACAGCCCGCAGATTGTGGGTACGCCGAATCAGGTTGGCGCCCAGTCCATGGTAGTGCGTAGCTCGCAGACGCTGGAGATTACTCCGGAGCTGCATGCCGAAGCAGGCAACGAGATGCAGGCGGTCCGGCTGGGCCAGACGCAGATATCGAATCACCCGTTTGCCGGAGTGGTCTGGAGCGACGGCCACAATTCCGCGTCGTACCGGTTGGCAACATCGCGGGAGTTGCAGCGCGCAGATGAGGTAGACGCAGGCAGGTCGACGGTGCCGGTGATTTCCAATGCGAACGGTGTTCTCCGTGTTGAACATGGATTACATCAGCAATTGGCGGTAGAGCACGCCGACAGCAACATCCACATGAAATTGGCTGTGTACACAGATGAGCTGACCTCCCCGGTAATCACGGGTGGAGGAGATGTCTCCGAGGCAGATCTTGCTGAGGGTCAGGTTCTATACGATACGGCCAGCGAGCTGCTTCGTGTGATGGGGCCGAACTATTCCGCCGACGGTTTTGTGGGCGAACTCCAGACACGAGTTTTCGGTGATACGTGGGTATCCTTTGCTTATGCCACCGGTTCCGCACTTGAACTGGGAGAATTTAGTCAGCCGGCAAATTTGACGCAGACAATCCACAGCATTCGGCCGGAGCGGTCGCAGATGTATGCCGCGGTAGTAAACGGGCGCGTGAATCGCTATGGAACGAAGTGGCGCGCATCGTATCGCTGGCAGCCATCCGATAGCCTGACAGAAGTTGCACCATTTGATTCAAGCCTGCCAGACGCTTATCTCGCTTTATATCTTCGTCAGCCAATTCACTACGGCAAGATTCTGCCCAACGGCATGGAAGCCCTGGTTGACGTGCGGAATCTGTTGGCGGAGGGCTATCGTCCATTCGTGACGAGCGATGGAAGCACACTCTACTTTGCCAAGACAGAGCGCTCTATCCAGGGCGGACTTTCCTTCACCTTCTAGTCGTCTCCCTCGCGTTTCCGCACGCTGTCAAGCCCCCTTCATTTGTTCGTCGCAGAGTAGTGCCAGCCTGTGCCCATGTGTTATATTTTGTTGAGCGCAATGTTGATTTTATTTGCCTTCCCGCATCACGATTCTGCAATCCTGCCCCCAAGGCAGCACATCCTGGACGCGTAGCTCAACTGGCAGAGCATTCGGCTCTTAACCGACAGGTTGAAGGTTCGATTCCTTCCGCGTCCACCAAAACCCAGGAAGTAAGTCATGCCTAAAGCTTACGTTTTGCTTCAGTTCAACGTGACCGATCAAGAGACGTTTGGCCAGTACCGCCTAGGTGCCAAGCCCACGATTCTTTCGAATGGCGGCAAGGTACTTGTGGCCGCGGCTCACACTGATGTTCGCGAAGGCACCCTTCCAGCGAACCTCGTCACGATCATCGAGTTTCCCTCGCGCGAAGCAGCCCAGACCTGGTACGCATCGCCCGAATATGAGGCTGTACACCACCTGCGCCTGGATGCCACATCTGCGGGCAGCCTTGTATTGCTCGATGGGCTGGAGATTCCTGCTGGAGCTGGGAACGAAGATTCCCAGAAGTAAGTCCTCTGCGCGCGAAATGTTTCACCGCTAATCGAGCAGCATGCTCGCGAAATCCGAGAGCGTGCCGGGGCAGGTTTGTTGGTTAGAAGCGCTCGCCGCTGTCCTTCATCCATTTCACGCCGGCTCCTACAAGCGGCGCGTTGTCCATCAAACTTGCGATGACGAGGCGAATTCCTAGGGCGGCCACTTCGAGCTCGGCGGTGGGGAGGAATAGTTGCGAGGATCGAGCGATGCCTCCGCCGATGACGACGGCCTGGGGCGCGAATTCCGCCATCGTTGATCTCACTACTGTTCCGAGATCGCGACCAAATTCTTCGAAGACCCGGCGGGCGTCAGCGTTGTGCGCTGCTGCTTCCGCGATCTCGGAGACTTCGAGTCGAATGCCGGTGAGACGCTCGTAGCTGGCCTGAATGGCGCGAGTAGAGATCACATCCTCCACGATGCCGCCGTGGTAGGGGAAGTCCCAGATTTCGCCGCCCTTGGGCACGCCGACACCCGTGGTCACGATTTCGCCGTCGACTGCGTAGCCCGAGCCGATACCCGTTCCGAGCGTGATGCCAACGGCGCGGGCGACACCTTTTACGGCGCCGGCATGCACCTCTCCGAACATGAAGGCAGCAGCGTCGTTCAGGAACCTGACGTTCCGCGGAGCCCAGTTGAAGCGCGATGCAATGGCCTGCCTGAGGTCGTAGCCATAGAGGTATTCGAGCTTGTGGCGCATGCGGCTGATGCCGTTGTCGTACTCGAATGGCCCGGCGATGGCAAGCGAAGCTCCCGGTGGCATTTCGATTCCGCTCGCCGCTTGCGTGGCTGCTTCGACAATGACATCCACGAAGGCATCCGCGGATTGACGCTCGGGCAAATCAGCGCGAACAACCTGATGCAGGGCAAAGCCGGGGTAGTCGCAAACCGCGGCGGAGATGTGACTTCCGCCGACATCAAAGACGAGTACGGATTTCGAGTGATCTTCTGACACCAACATCCTCCTGCAAGATTACAAAGCTGAGTTGACGGGCTCAGAAGAGATCATATGCCTGAGTACGGTGCGCCGCGAATGTTTCGGTTTCGCCGCGGCGGGACACGAGCTGGACGACGCTGCGGTCGCGGCTTTGAGGCCATCTTTGAGCTTGCAGGAGCTATAGCGAGCGAGCTAGGCTGATGGCTCCACGGGCTATTGGAGGGTGTTGCCATGAGCACTCAAACCTCTGTTCTCGAGGCCAAGACGAAGCAATCCCAGGTTGGAGTTCCTTCGCGTTCGAAGGGCAAGGCGACTTCATCGGCGGAAGTCCACGATCCTGCCAGAGGACTGCTGCCCTCGGACATCAGCCAGATTCCGGTGCATCCATCGTCTGCAGTTACGTCGTCCGGAGATCCACTGGGATCGTCTACGCTGCGGCAGATGGAGCCTCACTTCGGGGATCTGAGCGGTGTGCGAGTTCATACCGGCGCTGAGGCTGCTGCATCGGCACAAGCGATGGGCGCGGCCGCATACACCGTCGGCAGGGATATCGTCTTCAACGCTGGAAGGTTTCAGCAGGGGGCGCAGGAGAGTGAGAGATTGCTGGCACATGAGCTTGTGCATGTAGCGCAGCAATCCGCCGCCGCGCCCGTTGCCACGCCGGAGATCGCCGAGAGGAATGATCCGCTGGAGAGAAATGCGGTGTCAGTGCTGGCGGAGGGAGCGGCAGTGCAGCGCGCTCCGCATGCGATGGTGCAGCGACAGGGACTGAATGATCCGTTGCCGCCAGTGTCGCTGAGTCGGCCACCGCGACAAAGGCCTTCGGTCTTGTCTCAACAGTTGGGCTTTCATTTGACTCCTTCGGACCGGGACGCTATTCGCGATTTTCTCGCGGTGGGAAACTTTGCGGTGGGTCCGCACATAGAGCCGATGTATCTTGGCAGGCCGACGACGCTGGATGATTTGGCGGACCAGGCGCGTGGAGTGGTGCTGCCGATTATCCCGCGAGAGGAAGTTAGAAATGCGGTGCTGGGGCGGTGGCTCATCCTGCTGATGCACACGACAGAGATACCCGGGGCCGGATCCGTTTCAGTTCACGATTCCTCCAGAGAGCGGCGCAGATCAGAGTGCGGGGCAGGGTGGTGCTGCGGCGGGTGGGAGTACGCCGGCGATTCTGAGCGACTGGAATGCGGCAGTGGGGGGGCAGTGGGCGTTTCATCTGAATAGCAGGGATCCTGCATCCTCGACGGTGCAGGTCCAGTTCTCTCACGGCAGTGGCGCCGTGCAGGAGGTATTTCAGATAAGCGTCGACTTGAATACCCGTGCTGTGCAATCGATGGGTGGCATACAGCTACAGGCGACGCGCTCGGGCAGAGTACTGGGAGTGGCGGTACAGGGCGCAGCATTTCTGCAATTGATGGCGGGGCTTACGCAGAGCCCTGGATCAGCATCTGGAGCAATTACGTTGCAGGTGCAGGCTGGGCTGCAGGTGACTGCGACGTTCAGCAACAAGATTCAGTTGGCATTCCAGGTGGGTCCAAGCCTGACGCTTCAGGACCAGCAGAGACCGGCGGTGGACTTTAACGTTGCGCCGCAAGCTGGAGGGCCGGACACATTCGGACCGATCACAACGCCGCAAGGTGGCCAGTTTGCGGGATTCACTTTGCGGTTCTGAAGAAGGACGAGGTTACGCGCCAATTCTCGCCATAAGGTCGTCGTTGCGGCTCAGTTGCATACAGTGCTTGTAGAATGCTGCATCCTGTAGCTGCATGCGCTGTTCGAGGCGTCGCGCGACGAAGATATCCCGCTTGGCGTCGCCGAGGAGATGAGTAAAGCCCGCCCGCGCCGCGTAGTCAGGATTGAACGCCTCTTCGAAGGACGAGAAGAGATAGCGCATGTTGATTCCTCGAAACGGCGAATCAGGATTTGAGCGATGGAACTCGACGCAGGCAGCGAGCAGGAACTGCTCGACCACCATGTTGAAGCCGGAGGTGTCATGGAAGGATGCCCATGCCTTCGCGTTGGCGGGATTGAGCACGAGATCCATTGCGAGATTGGCGTAGTAATGAATGAAGTCGAGACGGGTTCCTCCAAGGATGCCGCAATTTGCTTCGCGGTAGTAGGAGAGTCCTCGCGACCGCGACCACTCCCACTCGGCGGGTAAGTCGGCACCATGTTTGGCAAAGGCGGGCTCGACCTCGTGCGGGCCGCACCATTCCGCGAGGGGCGGATGGTCTTCAGGACATTGCGCGAAGACGGGTGCACTCGTGAGGCTAAGCGGCAGCGGCTTCCATAGAAAGACATCGGTATCGAGATGGATGAAAGGCTGGTCCTGCAAGCTGTAAGCGGCCAGCTTTCCGAGTGCCCACCAACCAGGGTCCGCCGAGCGGATGGAATCCAGCGCGGTCGAGACATGCGTGAAGGATAGGCCGAGGTAGTCGACCAGCAGGGCCTTGCCTGCCGTGTCTGTAACCAGCATCGTCTCAGGATAATGTTTGCGGGCAAGTGAAAGCGAAAGCCCCCACGCGAGCAAGTGATGCAACGGGCTATGCCAGATGCGTCCCTTGTACTGTTGAAAGGGCTTGCTCCAGAACGACCAGACAGCTCTTATAGGTGCGCTTGATTTCATTCAGTCTACCCGGGAGACGGCGTAGTGCCGGTGATGGTGAAAGTGGCTGTAGGTCCGCTGATGGGCCCGAGCGCTGTTGCAATCGCGCAGCTAATGGTCTCTGTGATCGTGCTGTCGTTGGGCGGATTGCTGACGACAGTAATGTAGGCGTTTGCCGATCTCTCGCCGGCATGGATCGTGATGGGGGACTGAATGGTGGCAGTTGCGTCAGAGAGTGTGAGCGTGACCTGCGTGTCTACAAGCGCAGGATAGTTCACCGTGACAGTGGCATAGGGACTGACGGTGGGCCCGGAGGGAGAAGCCTGCACGCCAGTGACGTTGTTGTTGGAGTCGACGAGGGCGAAGAGAGCAGGGTAGAGCACTGTTAGACCGGTGATGAGCACCGTGGGGGCGACGTAGAACCATGACTCGAAGTTGCTGGATTTGTCGCCGTTACCGGAAGGCAACTGCAGATCGACGCGAACTGTTCCGTCAGCGTTGGTGGCATTCTGGCCCATGCTCTCTCCGTCGAGATACAGTTGCGAGTTTCCACTGCTGGAATAGATTGCATTGCCGAGTAGCTTGATGCGGACCCTGCCGTACTGGCCGAGCAACATGCCGAAAAGCAGAGCGGCATCGATTGCATTGACCGTGGCCTTCTGCAGGTTATTGGCGTTGTTGTAAGGCATGCTCCAGGCGATCGTAGCGCCATTGACCGCGATGCTCGAATCGATGATTAGCTCGGTGCGGAGGATCGTGGTGGGCAAAATCTCCGACACAAACGCTCGTTCGAATTCGCCGGTCTTTGCGCTCACAAATGCATTGAACGGATTAAAGACAGACTCAAGCGTCACCTGGAAATTGCCGCCGGTCATTGGGCTTACCGGGGCGCCATCGAGCACGACCTTCAATCCATTGGCCACCCACTGATCGGCGGTAACGACCGCGTCGTTGGTCCAGTTGATTGCAGTGACGTGGAGAGCCTGCGTGGCGGCTGGCGCGGTAAGCGCGGTGAGGGGCGAGAAGCTGCGTCGGCAATCGTCGATGCGCGCTGATTCCTTCTCGGGAATCCAGTGGATGCAGGCGAGAGGCGCCATGTAAACGGCGATGGATTGCGGAGACTGGAAAGGGTTGCCGTTGCCGCCGCAAGGTGGCCAGTCGATCTGACCAGATGCAGTGCGCGCGGGAATCGTCCAGTAGTCACCTGACTGATAGGAACCGGCGCTGAAGTTTACCTGGATACCATTTTCGAGAGGCAGCCAGTTACCGGCCGAGAGCGAGACACCGGCTGCTCCCGCTGAAGCACCGCTCTGATCCCAGCGGCGGACGCGTGCATTTCGGTTCTTGTCCACGAGGAGGACCGGAGTTGTCATTGTCATCGACAAGTTTGCAGAGTCGATGCTTTGGATCTGGTAGAGCGCTCCGGGCTGATTCGGCGTCATACCGAAGAGGTAGGAATCATCGAGAATTTCGACCCACGTGTTCACCTGGAATCCGAGATTTGCGTCGGGTCCCAGGGAGTCCACCGTGATGGTTGCACCGGAGACATTTTGAATAGCCGCGACGACAGAGCCGTTCTCTCGCGACCACTTAAAAGTTGCGGTGGCTTCAGTGCCGCCCTGCTGTATCTCGATGCGATAGAGTTGGTTTTCGATTCCCTGATATCCAGCAGAGGAGATTGGCTGGCACGAGCAATCCGCGGTGCCGCCACTGGTGGCCGCGCTCATGGTGCCTGTGCTGAGCGGCAGAGTGTTGGAATACATTTCAGTGCAGCAGTCGAGCGTGCCGACAACGACGGGTGGCTGCGGAGGTTTGGGAATCGGTCTGGGTCTGGGTATCGGTTTTACGATAATTGGCGGCCGGGGAAAAGGCGCGAAGGCCTTTGACGTGGCGGAGCGTGTGGCTGCCGCTGCAGTGGCGTGCGCGTCTTCCTTGACCAATCCGGTCTTCTCGGTTTTGGTGCCGATGGATGGAAGGATCACTTCGGCAACGACGCGCCACACCGTCTGCAGCCTTGCCGTGGTGTCGGCCTGGCCGAGCGCAGGCTCTCGCAGGCAGGGATCGTCCAGCGCCGTCACTAATCGTTGCCACACCTCAAGGTAGACCTGAATCGCTGCTCGACCTTGATAATTTGCGAGCAGTGACAACAGATCGGCGTCGCTCTCATCAGGATTGATGAGGAATGGCTGGCTGCCATAGGCGATGCTGGACGGATTTTCGCACATCAACCCTTCCACATAGTAGCGGCCGGGGCCGATGAGTATCTGATTCTGATCGATGGTGATGGCGAATCCCTCGTCGCCGATCGGGCCGCCGAATTCCCCCACTACATCAATTGTTTCTGTGCGACGTAGATGGTTGTTGATGGCGCACTGCTCATTTGCGTCCGCGTCCAGCGATACGCGGCCCTGCTGTTCGAGCACAGAGGTGTACTGCTTCGAGGGGTTGAATCGGATCCGACTGAAGTCACCTTTCATAGCGGGCACCTGACCATTTCTTTTCGCTACAGCATTTTAGATAAGCGCACTACCTATCCCGACAAAGCTTTGCTCATCATCGCCGTCATCGCAGCAACGGCGAATTATCCCCGAGCCGTATGTGATGCGAGGGCGTTCAACCTCGCGCAGTGGATGCGACGGATGTATAAAGATGCCGCTCTCGAGGCACACTGGAAGATTCTCCGGAGCGCGTAACTGCACATTTCGTATCGCTTCGGTTTCCTGAATCTGGTAATAGACACCTATCTGAGACCCATTGTCAGCGCCTTGCCAGATCGCCAGCGGAACATCGCCGCTGAGCAGGCAATAACCGGGTGTGCCATAGCGAAGAGCAACGAATGTGGGCTGCAGAGCGGACTCGCTGGCGGCGTCCGGTGGAAGGCAGCGATACCGCCGCGGAGTGAGGGAGTCGAAAGGTAGGAAGCAGAAGCGAACACAGCCAGTCTGCTTCCGGCTGATCCACACTGCTGCGGGCCAAGGATCTCGGCGCGGACGCCGTGCGAGAAAAATTGTGTTGGACGCAAGCGGAAGCGTGCGGGCATGGACCTTTCCGATGATGGTGCTGTCTTCAACGTGAAGGTCGGCGCCGGCGGAAGCAAGATCCGAGGCCGCATAGGCGACGCAGCAAGGAGAGGTCGCGTCCACGATGCTGGAGCAGATGCGAGTGGCGCCGCCCACGCCGGCGGCGATCGGTCCGCTAATAGTGCGCGTGAGGCTTAGGCTAGCCTCCGACGCATCGATTACGATGCTGGGCTCTCCCGGCGAAACGGGATCGCCGCAGTGGGTTAACGCAACTCCGGGGACCAACGTGGAATCGGAGATTTGAACCGTCGCCGTTTCTCCGCTCACGAACAATTGTCCTGCGATCCACACGCCGCTGATCAGAAGTTGTCCGGCTGGAGGAATCTCGCCATTCGGCAGCGGCGCTCCAGCCACGCCGTTGACTTCAATGTTTCCAATAAGAGTTACACATGAGTTGCTCCACACGATATCGCGCGGGCCCCCAGTAAGGATGGGCTGACCAGATGCAATGGAGAGCGTGCTTTCTGCAGGGAGGAGAATTGCCGATGCACCTGTGAGTTCGATCTCCATGCGCTCGAAGTTGGGAAGGACAATGAGGCCGGATGATCCCGGCGCCATCTGATTCCACTCGAGGATCGCAGCTTCGAGAGTTGGGAAATCCGCAGAGCCAGCGATGGCGAAGAAATTTGCGCTGGGCGGATTCAGTAGAGAGAGATAAGTTGAGCGGTCGTACGGACCACCCGCAATCTCGGCGGGGAAGCCATAAGAGTAGTTCAGGCGCAGAGATTGCGGCAGCGGAATATCGGCCGCAAACTGAATTCGTCCGAGCTCGGGGTCGATTGCGATTTTGCCTGGAGGCACAGTGCACCACGATCCATCGCTTCGATCTGAAAGGTTGGCGCAGCAGATCTGGTCGCAATCGACGGGCGTGCCGTCGGTGGTGAGGAGAATGCTTGCCGATAGGCCATAAAACGTTGGACCCTTGGCGATGGGAGTGTGACACGCGCGGAGGCTCTTCGCAAACTCAAGACGGTCGATGGGTTGAGGCACATCAATGCGCTCTGTGAGACTGCTGAAGGAACTGCGTGCAGGGGGCTGCGAGAAGAGCGCGATGTTATGGCCTAAGGGGCTGAACATGTAGCGGCCGCCGCCAAGTGCCAACGCGGGAGCGTCGACAACAGGCCAGCTTCTCCAGCGCCACATGTGGATGGCGATGTTGGGAATGTTGAAGCGTCCGGGACCATGCAGCGAGATGTCGAGAGGGGTCGGATCCGGGTCTGCGGCAACCCGCAAGCGCGGCGCGATGCGACGCACATCGATGGTGCGGTTCTCTTTGTCGAAGGCGGTGTTGAGCTTGTCCAACTTTGACATGTTGCGCAGATTCACAGTCGCACCGTGATGCGGACGGATAAGGCGCATGCTTTCAGTCGTGATGAGTCGGCGAAATTCCTCGACTGCGACTGCAGGTCGCCCTGAGACGTCCATGGCTAGCTGCTCCAATGCGAGGAGCGTGCCCTTGCGCCGCCGGTAGCCTATGGTGTTGGCAACTTCGGCGCGGCTATCGAAGTTGGAGGATGCGACTTCGTAGATTGAGTTATAGCCGATCAGATCGCCGATGTAGGGGATTACCCATTGAGAGCATGTCTCGATAAACTGATCGTCGTAGAGCTGCTGAATGTTCTCTTCCACTACGCCTGATTGCGCCGCCAGCACTGTGAAGAGCGCTTGCAACGGGTTCCCATTGGCCGCGTCGCGCGTCCGATAGACGGCAGGGAGAAGCGCGAAAAGCTGATCGGCGTTCAGGCTCATGACCAGACTCCAATGTTGCTTTGTGCCTGCGGATCGAGCAGGAGCATCTGGGCACCTTGCGGCGGCTGCGGTGCTGAAGCACAGAGCATCGCAGGGACTATGCCAGTACCCGGCTCTCCACTTAGCTGGAGCGACTGAAGTTGCACTGCGATGACGCCGGGTGTCTGCTGAACGATCTGAATGATTTCGCTGGCCACAACATTTTGCGCGGGTTGCCTGTTGTCGAAGGCGAATGCGCTGGAAATGTTTTGCCACACCTGCGCGAGAACCAGGGTTGAGTCGTACATCGGATCTATCTTTAAGCCGGCGGAGAAGCTGAAAAGAATCGGCACGTACGACGCGACCTGCAAAGGCACAAATGGATTGCCGCGGGACTGAATGGCTCCGATGAGATTGCTTACGATGGGGTCACTGTTGGACAGGGTTGTACCGTTCTCGCCTGCAACGGTAAGAAATACTCCACGCCGGCTGCCGAACCATGTCCACGTCGCGATTGCCTTGGCGATACCGGCGAAGGCTAGCGCGAAATTCTGGTAGTCCTCGAGGGAGACGACGCGGCCGATGGTGAGCGTTGGTAGCGGCGCACTGGCGCGCGCATCGTCCGCACTGGCCGGGTCTGCTGCTCCTGAGGCGGGTCCAGGATTCGTGACAGACTTGAGCCCCTGAGGGCGATCCAGCGGCTGCGACAGCTGAGAGGCGTTCACCATACCCGGAGAGCCAATTCCTTTTCGATAGACGGCGCGGATATTCGATTGCCCGGTTGGTGTGCGCTCGCCCTGCGTACCGTTTCCGAACTGAACGATGATCTTCCCGTCGGGATTGACGCGTGTGACGAAGACCCGATCCGAAGGGCCCGCGGCGAGAAGATTCGACACTTCACTCCATCGAAGGTTGTTGACCCAGACCTGCAGGGTTGATTGGGAGCCATTACCGCCGGACGAGGAAATGTAGGTGAGGGGTGCCTGCTTGAGGGTGAATTGAAGGGCATCGTTGGTGGCGTCGCCGGATCCAAGTATCTCCTGCACCGTCTCGCCATTGGTGGACTCGACGGCGTTTGCGTTCACCCGCGTGGTATTCGCGTCGTAGATGCGCGATAGGGCTGACAGCAGGTTGAGCGTCGTGATGTTGCCGGAGACGTTTGCAACGCTGACAACTGCAGATTCGCCGACAAGAGGATCGTCTTTGTCTGCGGGAGACAATTGAATTGATCCATCAACTACGAGCCAACCTGAGATACCGCTGGTAGTGAGAACTTCCCAGATGACGCTGCCTGTGGATGTATCAGTCACAGGAGGAAAGTTGTCGACGAGAAATTCCTGGTCGCCGGTAACAGCTAACGATGCGGAGGAATTTACGGGAACAAAAATTGCACTACTGCCTGCAGTGATGTTGAGGCGCACGCGCTTGCCGGAGATGCCGATGGGCTGACCTGTGGCAATCTGCTGTCCTCCAACTATGAAGACTGACGTTCCCTGCACGGGAGCAACCATTCCGTCGGCCAGCGGATAGATTGCGCCGAAGGGCCAAACGGTGTTGGGGAGGTCGGCCGGCTTAAGCGCCGCGCTCTGCACATAGGCGGTGATGTTGCGGGTTTCCTGTACGAACTCCCAGAGCAATTCGTTCAGCGTGAGGGCAGTATCTCCACTGAGAATTCCTCCGAGAGCAAGTGTGAGTTGCGTGGTTTTCGCAGTGAGTGTGTAGCGTCCGGGATTGGAATCCACCGCCTGTTTGATCTGAAAGAAGGAAGTGTAGCCAAGGCCGGTGAGAACGATCCACTGAATGGGCCCATTTGCCTGGGGCGCGAGACCGGGATAGGACGCGTCGAGGTTAATCTGGTTGCTGTATTCCGTGTACGAAAAAATCCAGTCAGCTCCGGCGGCGACGGTCGGATATCCCGGGATAAGTGTGACGTGGTCCCCTGAGAGGGTGAGCGGATTTGGCGCCTGCACGCCGTAGAGCGCGGCCTTCTTGCGGAAGATATAGATCAAAACATCCTGCGATGTCATGCCGGCGGTGAAGGAAGCCGAGAGTGGGTTGTTCCAGGTAATCCGGGTGTTGCCGGAGATCGGATCGATGCTGGTAGCCGTAACGTAGTGGAAGCTCGCTGGGCCTGTGGCGTTGGGCTGGCCTGCTGTCGCAGAGAGGAACAGCAGCGCGTCTCCCACGCTGATGTTGTTGGTGGTTCCCGCGATCCACGTGCTCGTATCTCCGCCGAATAGCTGCCAGGGAAGCAAGGTCTGTGCGGGAATTGAATTGCACGCAATCACTGCAGTCAAATCGGTGGAGGTTTCAAATACCTGTGGCTTCTGGCCGGGCCCAGGAACGCTTTGCACGCGCGTACCTGCAGGGATGACAACGTTATCCGGCGAACCTGCCGCGCTTGAGAGCGTGATGGCCAGGACCGTAGAGGCGGAGACTCCGGGAGAAGGCACATAACCCACGAGCCTTGCGAGCTCAAAGACTGAGCGTTGATTGATCGCAGTACGAAGAAAAGCCTCGTTAGCAAGGCGCTCTTGATAGAAAGTGAGAATGTCAAGGGTGACGGACCATGCATCCAGCAGCGCTATTGAGAAGTCCGATGCATTGCGTGTGCGTAGCAAGGCGAGTGCTGGGAGTGATGGGTCGGAGAGGGCAGCGAGCATGCTCTCGCGAAAAGTCGAATATCTTCCCGCCCGGTATGCGATGGAAGAGAGAGCAGGCCGGTTGCTGATTACCTCCGGTGTCTCACTCGTCACTCCGGCGCAGCAGCCGCACAGTTGTTCATTCGGGATAACACACTCGCCGCTCATTTGCCGCCATCCATGTGGAGCTGGAATACACCGTGGTCGAGATGATTAGGATCGTTATCGCAGCGTGCAATCTGCAGGCGGCCCATGGCCAAATATCCGTTTGCTACGCCGTCAATCGAGGGATCATCCATGCGCGTGAATACTGTGAGTGTGGCTGCGAGGACGCCTTCGACTGCCTGCGCGGCTGCTATGAGTGGGCTGGCATACACCGTCTCTCCAAAGGTGAAATTTGCCGCGTTTAGCAGGCCGGCCTGACCGTTGCAGTGGTTACCGGTGATGAAGACCTTCATAAGTGCGGTATAGACATCGCCCTGGAAGTGGTCGGGATCGACGCAGATCTCCATCTCGATTCGCAGTCCGACAATCACGGCGCCTTCGACCGCGAGGTCCGTGCCCATCATGCGCAGGAGGTTCAAGCGTTTGGTGGTGTCGCTGACAATTTGCGGCGTGACGGCGGAGACGGGGTCGATCGATACGAAGGCTGTGTACCAGCTTCCAGTCCACCGGAGAGTGCCGCGAGCCTCGCGAATCAAGCTGGATGCAGCCGCGGCCTGACCGTAGTCTGCCTCGGTGACGCATCGAAGCTGGGTCTGGTAGCTGAAGGGTGCGTACTGGACGATATGCTCCATCGCTTCAGGGTCAACACCACCGGCGGCTGCAAGCGGGTTCCTCGTGGCGTTGATACTGGCGAGTGGTGGAAGAAAGGTGGCGGGCAAAACGATATGAGCGATGCTGTCGCGTCCAATGTTGCCCGCGCTGCCGTTGCCCACGCGATACGTCGCACTGAATGAGACGCCTGTATCTGGCGCTTTGCCGTAGAGTTCGTCTCCGAAGCGCAAGAACACGGAACCATCGCGATCTATCTCAGATACAAACACATGATCCGTATCGTTGCTGGATAGTAGATCCTGTTGTGGAAGCCACGTGGCGTGGTCATCGCTGTTGAGCGAGATCTGCGGCGTCGCGCTGGCGGGGCTCGGATGCATGAAGGGAGTTTGCCGAGGTAATGCCTGTGAAGGGGGCACTGAAGGTCAGCGGCGAATTTGCAAGCTCCGGATAGAAAGCGCGGAAGGGGCGCGAGACGGTGGCCTGACGTACCGCAGCTGCAGCCCTGCGCTGAAGTCTGGAGAGGGCGGGGCGGCCGGCACTTCGCCGAGCGGCTCGGAGTTGATCGCACACTCCGTGGTCTGCGGGGACAATATTGCCGCGCGCAACGCTGACCCCGTGAACCGCAACGGAGCCGTGTTCCACATCGCTGGTCGATGAGATGCAAAGAGGAAAGGGAAGGGCATCGTCTGCAGCCCAGGTGATCTGCGTGATCGGTTCGCCGTTGAGTGGATCGACGAGCAGCCGATTCTGGTAGTCGGTGTAGGAAACACTTATGAGACAGACCGCCCACCGATTCTCAGGGTTTGCGTCGGCAGCGTCTCCGGTGTCAGGACCCAGCACCTCTTCGAATACGAGCACGTCGCCGGGTTGGAGCGCGGTATGGCTGCCAGCCAGAGTTGCTTCGCAGGCTCCCGGATCGAGGCAGCAATCAGTATCGCCCCACGTGTAGAAGTCCATGCTGTTGTGATCCTGGTAAAGCGTTACGTTCTGCATGCTGGCGAAGACGGGCTGCGCACCTCTCGCCAATTGCTGTGCGACGGCGTCTCCGTATTTGGCGACCGAAGGGAGGCCGGGCACGCGAACGTAAAACAACGAGCATGTGGGAACAGTGATTCCGTCTGACGCGGCGTTCAGGTAGACCCATGTGCGAGCATTGCTGCCTTCTCCGATCTGGTAGTCGACAAGGCGCGCGTGCCGACGCAGTGAGATGCGACTGCGCGCGGTTCCGAGATATGCTTCCGTGCTGACGGCATCCTGCTGATAGCTGAGGTGATCTGCCGTGTAGGCCAGTGTTTCGACGAGGGCGATACCTAGATCGGCAACGTGTGTTTCGGTCCAGCGGGCGCAGGTGACCGCGAGACGGTCGAGCATTACCTGACGAAAACCTTCGTAGTCCTTTGCAAGATAGTTGATATCCGGCTGCGTCTGCGGCGGGCCGGGACAACACTTATCCGGAAGGCAATCGGCTGGCGACGGGCATCCGGCCTTAAAGGAGAACTCAACCGATGAAAGCTGCGGATCAAAGCCGTCAGGTGGATCGGCGATGTTCTGGGCAACCACGATCGCAAGTGTGTACGGCGAGAAGTCGCCGGTTGCGTCAAGGTTGAGGACGAGTACGAAAGGATCGTCGTCCGTTGCCGGAGAGATGGAAACAGTATTGACCGGGGCGCCGCCGGTGATGGCGATGTTGTCGGGGGAGAGCGCGAGCTGGCGCGCATCCTTAAGAAGAGTTACGGCGAGTTGTTTGCCGCATCCTGCGCTGCCGACGACCTCGAGGAAATCAATGCCGTTGAGGCCATGCTTTTGCAGCACGAGGGCGCGACGGTTCTTCTGGGAGCAAAAGTAGATCATGCCTGTGCCCCTCCGTAGACGAACTGCTGCGTCTGCTGCTGTTGCGTCTGGAGGACCGTGTAGACGACTGTGAGGTGAGCAGGTCGCGTCGATGGCTTCGACGTTTACTGACTGCACGCGAATGACATCGGAGAGCCACTGCTGAAGTCCGGCCTGAATGGCCTGTTGCTGCGCGGCGGCGAGTACGTCGCTGTTGGGCGCGAAGACGAGTTGCGCAGTGCCGCTTCCGAACGTAGGACGGTTGACGCGCTCGCCCGGCGAGGTGAAGAGGATCTGCTCGATCATGTCACGGATGTGCGTCAGCAGATCGGTCTGCGCGGTGTGTCCGGTCGCGTCGAAGCGGTATGGATAGGCCAGGTTCATGACGCCTCAGATCGCAGTGACCCGGGTTTGTGTGACGAGGAGAGCAGCGGTGTTCCGGCGGAGTACAGACCGCCTGGCTGCTCATGAACAAGCAGCGGCTGGCCGTTGGAGGTGACGCGCGTTGTGCCGACGATCCACTGCGCGGTGACGCAAGGTGGTACGGCGGACGGAATGCCGGGGCAGCCGGCGACCATCCACGGAGCCGACAGCAAGCAAGTCGGCATACCGTCGAGCGTGACGGCGGGGTTAGGAACCGGGGCAGGCCTGACCGCCATGCACGCACAGGACGGTGGCGCCTTGTTGTATGAGAAAGCCGGGCATATCAGATCACCTCCATTGCGCCTTCGTTGACGGAGACGGCGGGGCCAGTCAGGGCGAGTGTTGCGCCCTGGCCGTTGTCGATGACGATTCCAGTGTCGGAGATCGAGATCAATGCCCCCGTAGAGGTCTTAAGCAGGATGCCTCCAGTGGGACCGGGAACGTCGCTGACCATGAGCGTGTTCTGTTCCGTGGTCTGGATGACGAGTTGCTGAACGCCTGGTGGCGCGGCAAGCGCGAGGGCTGGAATATCTGCAGCCGATCCCCAAAAACAGCCGACCCAGATTGGATAGTCAGGATCGCCATGCTCGAACTCAACCCACACCCCTGCCTATTGCGGGCACAGCGAAGAAGCCGGACTGTAATCCGGCGAATGGCAGGCACGGCATGGCCCATGTGGAAGGGATGACGTTCGAGACGTCGGGCACCTGCACCAGGAGGCGCCCAATCTGCAACGGATCGATGTTGTCCAGTACCGTGGCGCGATATTTGCCGTAGTACGTGCTCACGTGTTCATCCTTGAATCGCTAGTACGGAAGCGCGGGCACGAGCGGAACATTCGAGATCAGCGCATTGCGTTTGAGCACGAAGCTCTGTTTGTACTCGCCGGGTTTCAATCTGTGTGTAGTGCTGTCGACGTAGTGCATGCCATCGAAGGCCACGCCGGCGCCGCGCACGCCGACGAGACTGC
This sequence comes from uncultured Acidobacteriaceae bacterium, assembly GCA_963849505.1. GTDB lineage: Bacteria > Acidobacteriota > Terriglobia > Terriglobales > Acidobacteriaceae > JANXZS01. The sequence continues at coordinate 224,416 of CAWKHY010000011.1, forward strand.
GAGCGCGCAGAATCTGGCCATAGCGAAGGACATCGAGCGTGCCATCGCCGGTGACAACATCGGCGGTCTCAACCGCGCGAGCGATAGCCGCGCATCAGCGCCTGCGCCGGGAGAGAGCTTGGCGGTCGATGTCAGTTGCTCGATCTTTTGCGGCGTAGGAACGACCAGGCCCAGAGGAGGATTGAACGGTGTCACCGGCGGAATCGGAATCGGAATGGTGACGTTCGTCGTCTGGTCCTGGATATAGACGATAGGCGTCACGGAGTTCTGCGGCTGATAGCGGAAGTTCAGGCTTTCGACGTTGGTCCAGGAATCCATGTTGACGTTGAGCGCAGGTTGCGGAACTCCGACTCGAATCTGCGGTCCCCAATACGCCTGGCTCATGCCCGGCAACGGGCCGGGCGCGACGTAGAAGACATATCCCGCCTCCTGCGCAAGCTGCTGGATGTAAGCGAGGTCGGTTCCTCCTGCGAGGGGTCTGCTGAAGCGGAACCGGCACGTCTGGCACTGGGACCGGAATGACTTCCGGCACAATGCCGAAGGCGGCGTACTTGGCTAGGATGGTGAGCACGCGAATGTCCGGACTCATCCCGGGATAGGGCAGGCCGGTGAAATCGATGAGGTCCATCAGCGCGGATAGGTCCTGACCGGTGACGACGAGCTTCGATGCTCCATGAGCGGCATCAGGCACGACCTCGTGGTGCTGGATGATGCCATCCATGATGACTTGTGGCAATCCACCGAAGCTGACAACGAGAATGACGCGGAGAACCGGGATCGGCGCTCCGCCCGCGAGCAGGAACAGGGTTTGCAAGATGGAATTGTTGGCCAGCGTAAAGGTCAGCTGAAAGCCGCTGCGACCGGTGGCCGACTCGGTCACCTCAACTGAGGTAAGCGCATCGATTAACGGTTTGGGCACCGGCACTGCTTCCACCGGACCAGCCAGCAGCGTGAGGTAGAGTGGACTAGCCATTGCGTGCACCCGCAGGAATCGCAGAGGCAACAGGGATCAGGATTGTGCGGCCTGCCTGCAGCGTCAGATTGTCGGGATCAGTCACCCCATTCGCATCGCAGATCATCCAGTAGAGGAGCGGATCACCGAGAAACCTGGCAGCAAGATTGTCGAGACGATCTCCGTCGACGATCACATAATTCTGAAGCGACGTGTAGATTTGAGGCTGCGGAATGATGCGACGTGCCAGGTATTTCACCGGTGTGCCATCCGGCGAGACGTACTGTTGAATTTGCGCACCATAGTAGCGACTGCTGGTACTGCTTGGACCACCGGTGCCCGCGGCCGAGGTGATGAGAGATGCCAATGCGTTATCCATGAGTGACCTCGCCTTATTCACGCTTGCTGCGCAAGGGATTCCTTGGTGGTTTGATAGATCATGTAGAGTGCTCCCGCGGGTGTCTGGAAGCCGACATCGTTGACGCTCAGTACGCTCATGCCCAGCGAGACTTTTGCGCGAATGGGATTGAGCTGCGGGTCGAAGGCCTCTTCGGTGATCTGGAGATCGGTGATGCGAACGGGAGTGATACGACTCTTGCTCCATGCGAATACCGTCAATGCGGATTCCATCGGTAGAATCTCGATAGTCCCAAGAAGTGACAGCACTTCGTTCGTGATCAGAACGGAGCTTGATGGATAGACCAACAGCTCAAGCACCGCAAGCTGTGGTTGAATTCCGAGGCTAAGCGTCGTCGGATTCGAAGTTGCGAGCTGATCGGTAGCGTCGATTTCCACGTCGCACTTGATAGTCTCGACGGGCGGTCCCTTGAGCCGGAGGATTTCGCTGCGGTCCGGCGACTCGCCGACGCTTTGCGGCCTCAGGCTCCGCGTCAGCGAATCCGGGTTGTACTGAAGCATGATTTTGCCCAGCGGGACGCCAGTCGTCGGATCGAATGTGAGGATTGCGCCCTTTTGCAATCGCGGAGAGATATTAGGCATGGGGTCTTCCTCCGCTTGGTTGCAGTGCGTGTTGTACTATCTGTCGCGCTACATGAATAGCCGCTTCTTCGGGCGAGGCGTCCGCGTTCACTCTGCCGCCGTTCATTTTGCGGATCTTCAAGGATGCTAAGTTGGACCAGTTGTAGTCGGGGTGTGCCGCGACCAGCTCTCCAAGGGACTTCTCAAGCGAATGCGTGAAGCGCTTTTGATTCGTAGTGGTGTACCCATGAAGGGTTATGCGGCCGATATTGAAATGAATCGAAGCGGGTTGATGCGCATTCTGCACACCTGCCGCGGGCAATGGAGTCGAGCGAGCAGCAGACATGGTGGGTTTATGTCTCATAGCCACCCCCGCGTCTCTGCCGAGGTGAGAGGCTTGTCCATCTTGGAGTACTCAGAGCGAGTGGCAGCCAAGAGGTGACTCATGCCAATCGCTGTCTGATCCTCGGCGGCGAGAAATGCTGCCTGCATCGCTATATTGCGGATGATGCCTCCCGAGACGTTCAACTGTGCAAGCCGTTCGTAGTTAATGGATCCGACGGGCGTAGCGGCGGGAAAGATGCGACTCCAAATACGAGCCCTCGAGGCCCCATCTGGAAATGGAAACTGCACGATAAAGCGAATGCGCCGCATGAACGCCGAGTCGATAGCGTGCTGCATATTTGTCGTGAGAATTGCCACCCCGCGGTAGGACTCCATGCGTTGCAGAAGGTAGCTGATCTCAAGGTTTGCATAGCGATCGTGGCTGTCACGCACTTCGCTGCGCTTGCCGAATAATGCGTCGGCTTCGTCGAACAGGAGAATGGCGCTGCTCTCTTCTGCCGCGTCGAAAATTCTGCGCAGATTCTTCTCTGTCTCGCCGATATACTTGCTCACGACCGAGGCGAGATCGATGCGGTAGAGATCCAGATCCAGTTCTGCTGCGATCAGCTCCGCCGCCATTGTCTTGCCGGTTCCGCTGGCGCCACCGAAGAGAGCACTGAGGCCAAGCCCTCGCTCATATCTCGCCGCAAATCCCCACCGTTCGTTCACGATTGACCGCTGCCGAACGTGAATCGCGATCTGATGAAGAGACTCCATTTGTGCCGGGGGCAGGACGAGATCTTCCCAGCTACCGTGCGGGTTCAAGCGCTGGGCAAGCATGTCCAGAGAGCGGCGCGCATGTTGACGACAGACGCGCCAGGTAAGATCGCCGGCATCTCCGCCGGTTGCCGCTACTTCCTGGCGAGCCGACGTTGAAGCGATCTGAATAGCCTCTTCATCGAATTCAAAGTGCTCGACAATGCGATCAAGATAGCCGTTCAGACGTGGGGCAACACTTCCCAGATGTGTCGTCCATGCCTGCTTGCGTTCCGATGCGGTCATGCCAGACAAGTGAAGTCGTAGGCCCTCCATCCGTTCAACAGGGCTGCCGAGGCGCACTTCGATCGCAACAGGTGTCTCCAACAATTGCACGAATGGCGAAAGGTTGCGGATGTCATCTATCTCCGACGTTCGGATATATAGCGCCGCCGCACCAAGGACATACTCGCGTGTCCACAGCCGGACGAGTTGCTCGCGTTCTGCTGGTGTCGAAGGAATATCAGCCGCATGCAACGAATGCGGTCGCATGTTGGCCTGCTCACAGAGATATCGAAACGCAGACAGACGAGTCGAATCGTGATTTGCGATCAAAAGGATGGGCTGCCTGGCGGGTGGTACTTGCTGCCAGTGGCGTAGGCCTGCGCGCAGAATCTCCTCCATACTTCCGCTTCGCGCTATTGCCGATGATGACGTGGGAGCCAGCGGATGCACCAGCGCCTCGAGGCGGTCATCGATGGATGGCGATCCCACTAGATACTGTAGGATGTGCTCGTCGATGCGTAACTCTGCGTGAAGTGTTGAAGCGCCTGCCACGTCGATCAATTTCCAATAACGAAGCGGGCGGGCGCGGCTGATCGCGCTCCAGTGCGGATCTTCCAGTACAGATAGCGCTAATCCGAATGTGGGCCATGTGGTGCGCGGATCACCGTGTGCGGCGGCGAACGCCGCAAGAAACCTGCCCTCCAGCGCAGCGCCGGCGCAGAGTAGAAGCAGATCGCATTCAAAGGGGGTAAGTCCGAAAATAGATTCCAATCTCTGCAAGCCATGGCACGGCTGCGCGGAGGCTATATAACTGGAATGCTTACCGCGGTCATCCAGGCCAGAGGAGACCACCAATAGGCGATATACGCGATCGAGAGATTCTTTGAGCGAGGCAGTTCGTAAGTCCTGTGGTGTCTGTGTCGTTGTCATGCTTTCACCTGGACCTGCGGCTCGAAATGACCACTGTTAAATGTAAGCTTGCTCTGTGCTCCGTCAATTTCCACGCGCAGCGGGAAGAGCCCGATTGGAAGAGTAGGTGGGATCGGAAAGGTGAGAGTCGCAGAGGAAGGGGGACCTGTCACCGGGCGTGCTTCGATTGGAATCGCAGCATCCCCGATGTAGAGGATCGCCTGCTGCGTACTGTCCACTACCGGCGCGAGTGTGACTGTAAATGGCGTGCCCTGCGTTGCCTGCAAGGGAGATGCCCCTTGGATTGTGGGCACCAGTTGGAACGGTGTCGGATTCGAACTGAAGCCGCTGTGCGGTGTCGTGGAACTCGGATAAGTAACGTTGCGGATCACGCGAACAACGCGGGTGCCTGCACGCAACGATGCGGGCAACGTAATGCGGATGGTTTTCGCCTGCACCGTATCGGGTGTGATCGCTTGCGCCCCGTCGAAAGAAACAAGAGTGTCTGCAGCGGAGTCTCCGAGGAAGTTGCTTCCGTTGATGGTCAGTACCTGGCCGCTGCCAACCATGGCGGGCGTTAGTGAATCGATGACTGGCGATTCAAATGGAAGCACCATTACAGTTCGCGACTGCACAGGGAGATTAGACGAGAAGGCCTTCGTGTCTTGAATAACTACGACGGAGACCTGGTAAGAGGTCGTGGGCCGATAGCTCGTCTGAAAAGCCGTCCAGAGCCGATAGATTTCATCGGTGGTGAGTGATTCAGGGGTGATGCGAATCTGTTCAATTTGATTGGGCAATGTGCTACCAGCGACTAATTGAGTTTCAGGGTTGGGATGAGCCAGCAGGCCGGTGAGAGCATCTTGAATTGTTTGGCGAGAAAGCACCGGGCTGTCATGAAAGACCTTCATCGCCCAACCCAGTAAAATCTCAGGATCAAACTGTGTTCCGCCATAGGCAGAGACGAGGTAATGGAGATTGAGCGCCAGCGGAGGGTTGCTCATCTGCGCGCCTTGTGCATTCGCCGAAGGCAAGCCAAGGCTGCGCAGTGCGGGATTCAGGCTGGCGTAGTACATAAAGATATTTACCTGCGGCTGCTCACTCGGCCCAGTTGTAATCAGATCAGGCGAAGTAGCCGTAATGCCGGTGGTTGACGAACCGATGATCGAGCTGGGGCCGCCGCTGGTGAGGGCCGTTGTCAACAACGAACGCAGCACTGCGCTGACACCCGCGACTGCCAGGTAATCGCTCATGGTTGCTTTCCATTGATCTGACCTAGAAAGTCATCCAGAGAAACGCGAGGCCGAAACACGGGTCTCGATATTCGCTCGGCTGGCTGCGCAGCATGCACTTCGATGTGCCCTATCGTTATGCTTACGTCGGGCGCTGTTCTCTTTTCTCCAGAGTCATTCTCGGAACTGAATCGGTGCGGCGCACTGTTTGAAACTGAAGACTGCATGTCGTCCTGCTGCGAAACTGCGCGCACTCGGTCGACGGTAAATTGGGTGAAAGGTGAATGGATGGGCTCCGTGCTATTCTGCGGAGAGCGTTCTGCAGAATTCCCTGCGGCGATTTCTTTCCGGTCTTGCGAAGGAGGCCTGTTGGCGACCTGCGGTATCGCTGAAATGGGATTTTCGTCGCCACGACTGTTACTGCTCCGCCGCCGATCTGCAAGTGGGAATCCTTCTGGTTCCTGCCGAAGTGAGCGTTCGGGAAGTGTGGGAGAAGAAGAGTCAGTCTCGGAGTCTTCGCCAAACGAAGCTCTCGTGCGGGAGACACTCGCTGGTAAGTCTGCGCTCGAATCGAGCGAGTTGACGGGGTGCAACTCCAAAAGAGCGGTGTGCGATTCAGGCGCGACTACGGATGCGGCAAAGCGCGGAGGCAATAGAGGCCGAACGCCGGACGTATCCTGTGCGCGAGTTCGTTGGATCATTCTCTCAATCACGCTCATGCGCTCAGCATCTCCATGTATTGATTCCGGCGGCTTGCATTCATCGATGCGATACAGCTTTCGCTCCAGCCATAGGCCCATGCCAATGCATGAATATCATGCATCAGTCGCTGCGCCGCATTGCGCACTTCGAGCCACAGAAAGCGCCCGATGTCCAAATCGATCAGCTGGCTTCGGGAGCACTCAGGGCACTCGACGGAGAGATTAAGCTCCGTTGTCCCATGTAACTCGTCGAACTTCTCGATCACTGCAGGCGAAGACGTTGGGTCTGCCGCGTCGCTCAACTGCCCCGACACCGATAGGCAGCGGCTAAGGAGATGGTGTTGCGCTACTTCAGCATCGGGCAGAGTCAGGCACGCAAGCAGATCGTTGCTGTTCACGGCACGCAACAGGAAGTCTCGGCCGCCCTCTCTCCAGCCAACAGACTGTTGCCCACGCTGGCTTTGGAGCTGCGCGATCAGCGTGCGAGCGTCGAAGGCGAACTCTAGAGGAGCACCGCACTGCGCACACTTGGCGAGCGCGCCCATTACGGGGCCGAAGGTGGCTTCCCGGAGCTGTAGCAGCAATAGATTTCTTTCTGCAATGGAACACTCGGCGAGTTGTTGTCGACTGCTCTCGGGGATGGCGACAGCAAGCATGCTCAGCGCACGAGCTAGATCGTGCTCCGTCATCCCTTTGTCAAATGCTTCCAGCAGAAGCTCACCGCTCAACGCACGCATTTCTTCCCCCAACGCCCTAGGTTCTCGGTGTCAAGGTGGGCTCCGTCGGTTCAGTTACCGAAAGATCGCGCTCCCAACCTTCGTTCTCAAGCTTGATGTGCTGGATGGCAACGGCATTCGCGTTTGCATCGAGATCAGGCAGAGCCTGGTACTCAGATACCCATGCGCGATGGACCAGGTAGCTGATAGCAAGCTGTCCGGCTTCGTTGTAGAAATCGAGAATGACATCCTTGCGAAAATCAGCCAGTGAGACTTCAGAGCCTAGCCCCGCATTCAACTGCCACACCTTGGAGGCCCAGACTTCAAACTCGGTGTCATGAGTCACGCCGCGTTCAAGAGTGATGGCGTCGAATTCAGTTCGACCCGGAGACTTACGGCTGGTGCTGGGATCTCCACCTTCGCGGTGCTTCACCACTTCGGTAGTTCTCTTCAGCACCGACACTTTGCTAATGCCTGCGACGTAGCGACCGTCCCACTTCACCCGAAATTTGAAATTCTTATATGGATCGAAGCGCTTCGCGTTTGCGACAAACTCTGTCATAGGTCACCCTTTCAATTAGGAATTCGCTTGTCCGGTGAGTTGCTCAATCTGAATAATCACAAACTCAGCAGGCTTCAATGGAGCAAAGCCGACCAGGATATTGACGACGCCGTTGTCAATGTCAGTTTGTGTAGTGGTCTCGCTGTCACACTTCACAAAGTAGGCCTGATCCGGGGTCTGACCTTGAAAGGCTCCTTTGCGGAATAGGTCCTGCATGAATGCACCGACGTTCAAACGGATCGAAGCCCACAATGGTTCATCGTTCGGCTCAAATACCACCCACTTGGTTCCGCGGTATAGGCTCTCTTCGATGAAGAGCGCTGTTCGCCTTACTGGAACGTACTTCCACTGGCTGGTCTGAGCGTCGGCGCCCACCAGTGTGCGAGAGCCCCAGAGGACCGAGCCGTATACAGGAAATGTTCGAAAACAATTCAGGCCGAGTGGATTGAGAACTCCATTCTCCGCATCACTCAACTTGTAAACCATGCTCTGGACACCATTGAGCGTGGCCTCGATTCCGGCCGGCGCCTTCCACACGCCGCGCGATCCATCGATGGTTGCATAGACTCCAGCCACAACGCCGGAAGGTGCGAACGTGCGCAGCTGGTAGTTGTTGACAGGATCTGGCAAGCGAAGCCGTGGAAAGAACGCTGCGCCGTTTGGATCGACGACCGCGAGCTGACTTGAAATCCAATCGACAGCGGCGGATACGGTTGCGACGTTCGGCGGTGCATCGGCCAACAGGAATGCGCGACGATCATCGCAAAGTCTAATCGCAGCGCTGTAGATTGCAGTGGTATCGATGTTGGGATCAAGCGACGAGGGATTGCTGGGAATCGCGCGCGTCGCATCCGGAATGCTTAGCAGGTTGAATATATCAACCTTCAACAGCGCGTATATTCCACTGAAGGCCGCGGGGTCACCGATGATATCCGCGGTCTGCGGCAGTCCGGACCCATCCGAACCCTTGGCGGAACTGGTTTGCTTTTCGAATGCATTGGTCGTGCCCAGTGCGTAGTGCGCCACATTCGTGACGGTGAGCGCAGACAAGCCGAGAGCCGATGCGGCGTTGCCGCCACTTGCCGGGGCACTAAAATGAAGTACCGCATCCGGATTCTGCGGAAGCAATGCATTCACGCGAATGCCCTGTCCAGTCCCACTCGGCGCTAACGTGCACTGGATGGATGCACCGGGCATCTTGACCGACAGCGCAGCATTGAGGGCCGATTGCAGTTTTGCAGCCAGCCCGCTCAAGGTCTGCGGGATCGGAGTGCCATTGCCGAATACCTTGATCGTTATGGGAAGGGGAGAGGGCGCTGAAGCCGGAAGGCTTGTCGACAACTGCAGGCTGAAGTCTTCTGAGGCCACAGTCGTCGTCGCGGTTCCACCAACCGCTGTATTCACATTGGCTACCGTGAGCGCGGCGCCGACCACTCCGCTCATCGTCACTGCAGTGGTTGGCGGAACTCCAGGAAAGGACGCCTTGACCAGCTGCGAGCCATTGTCTGGATCGTTGACTACCGCCGTCAGGTAGTGACTGCTGGTGCTGGCCAAGGTGACATTGGGAAAGTATTCTGAGGTCTGGTCTGCGAGATCGGTGATCGTCAGATTGAAAGCAAGCGGGTCGGCAACGAGGTCCACACCCAGCAGATCCACATCAACAAGCAGTTGTCCGTCCGCCCATGATCCGCTGCTGAGTGCGGTGAACTGGATCCCGTCGAAGACCACGTTCGCACCCGTAGCAGAGTGCATCGGCGTTCGCACGACGTAAGCTTGTGAGCCACCGTTCTGGAAAAACTGCTGCACTGCATAGCTGAGTTCGCTGTTGGGTGCGAGGCCGCCAAAGAGGCGCTCAAAATCAGAGAAGCTGAAGATTTCCTCCGCCCGGTTGTCGATGCCGCGCGGCGTGTATCCCACGAAGGCGGCGATCGATGTCGCGACTGCTGTGATGGTGTGAACAGGACTGGGGAGTTCCTGGATATAGACGCCGGGATAAGTCGGTGTAACTGGCATGGATCATCTCCGTTTCTCGCGCGAACGCTTTCGAGCTTTACCAACCCACTACTTCACCGCTGGGTACTCAGCCCACTTGAGGTTCAGGCCGTCCAGACATCTCCGAAGGCCCCGGCAACTTCAGCTTGTCCACGGGAAGGACCACGTTGTGGTGAGACACGACATCAACCACGGCAAAAACGCAGGGCTGCGGTCCGGAGTCAGAGAAATCCGTGACAGTTCCTTCCAGTTCCTGCGCGGACGCAAGCACCTGCGGCAGGTCGTCCCGCGTAGGCAGAAAAATGTCTGCAACTTGAAACCGAACTTTGTCTCCCACGCGAATCTGATGACCTCCTTGCGTGCGACTTAGGGCCGAGAGGGGGAAACTATGCGGACCAACTCATTGCACGGGATGGGCCAGAGCAGATACTTTGTCTGACGAATTCCGCGGGAGCACGCGGTGAGGCTGGTAACTTCCTATCGCGACATGGAGATGCTGGCTGCAATACTCCTCATCAGGCCCTAGCTTCTAATCCTTCGCGCGGAATTCAATGCAGCCGTCGCCGCAAAATCAGGCAGTAGGAATTCAGCAGGTAAACGAGAGTCCCTCGAAAAGGACCCTCGCGATGTCATCCAAGCTCCCTGTGATTCGAATGAGATCGCGCGCTGGAAAGGGTGTGGTGAAGCGCATTGCAGTTAGGACTGCAAGTTCTGTCAGTAGCGTGTTTGCGAGCAGCGTCGAAAGGGCCGGCAATGAATCGGCCTGGATGGGCTCGTTAAAGGTTTAGAAGAGAAAGGGATGTTAGCGAGTGGTTATGCCGCATGCGCGCATTTTGTAATACAGTGCGCGTTCGCTGATGTGAAGCTGCTCCGCGGTCTGCCGCCGGGTCGATCCCGGAACATTGATCGCCGCCTCCAGCACTCTCTTCTCGACTTCAAGGAGAGCCTGATCATAGCCCAGGCCGCGTCTCGAGATCGTTCGCCAGACGGCACTCGCGGTCTCGGCGAACAAGTCTGCATCTTCCTGGAAGGGCTCTGAACCTACTTGTCTCATCCAGTCTTCCAGCCCGAGAGCAATGCCTTGCGTCTTCGAAAAAAGCATCCGCTGCACCGCGTTCTCCAGCTCTCGGACGTTTCCCGACAGTGGGAGAGTGGCGAGGAAATCGAGCAAGCCGGGTTCGATATCCGAGATCGGCTGGTAGAGGTTGCGATGGCGCAACGCAAAGGCGAGCAATAGGCTGGTGAGATCCTCATGCCGGGCGCGCAACGGTGGTAGCGCCAACCGCACCACGTTAAGCCGATGAAAGAGATCCGAGCGGAATTGACCGTTACGAGTGACTGTTTCCAGAGGCTGATTGGCGGCCGCAATGATGCGAACGTCGACGGGAGTTTCAGTATCCGACCCCACTGGCCGAACGGTTCCTCGTTGCAGAACATCCAGTAACTTGGGCTGTATCTGCAAAGGCAAATCGTTCACGTCATCAAGAAAAAGCGTGCCTCCGTGCGCCGACTGGAATAGACCCTTGCGATTAGTAACCGCGCCAGAGAAAGCCCCCCGTTGATGGCCGAACAATTCGCTCTCGGCCAGTGCTTCGGTGATTGTGCTGCAGTGAACAGTGACAAAGGACTTGGCTTTACGTTTGTCGTCGAGCATGTGTATCGCATGCGCGAGGACCTGCTTGCCAGTGCCCGTCTCACCCTCCAGCAGGACAGTCACATCGCTGACTTCTGCAGCCTTACGCGCGCGCCTCAGCACGGGAAGCAGAAGAGGCGACCCGGTCACGAATCCCAGTTGATGGAAGATTCTCTGTAGTTCCGAATCCGAAGGGTCGTATCGCATGTGCCCCCTTTACCGCGGCAGGCGAATATTTCTCGAAGAGGGTGAGACGTCAAGGCATAGCCTCAACTTCCTGGCATGTGCCGGAACGCCAACTTCGCACTAAGAGGCCTTCTCGTAATCCTTGATGACTTGATTGTTCTCGTTCAAGCGCTCAGTAGCATGTACTGGCAGAAACTCCGCGGAAGCAGAGAAGTGTAGTGTTTCATGGGGCCCGAAGAGGACGATCCCAGGTTGCAGAGCCGGCGCTGCGCTTGGTATACCGGCGACGAGCAGATAGCTGATCAGGCCGCAACTCGCGATATCGCAGTGCTGTCCCACAACACTATAAGCCACTCATCCGGGATCTGGGGAGACCTGTTTGATTAATTTTGACGGCCCGGAGAAGAGCTATCAACGTTATAGTGCGGGCTCGGTTAAAAGCGTTACAACTGGCGCTCTGTTGAGCACACCTGGCAGGATTCGCTCGCCTCCTTCCCGGATTTCTTTTTGGCTCGCTGGGGATACTCAGGTTTGGGCGCAACTTTCCCGAACGGAGCCCGTGAGGGACGATTTCTTCTCGGATCAGGGGCTATGATGGTTGTCGACGACACTCCAGTCGACCGCGAGTGGGTCATCCAAATAGCAGAACTTGAAGATGATAAGGATGCATCGCTGATGAACTCAACTACAAACGTAACTACTGAGGGGATGGCGGCAGCAACAACGCTGACCAGGGAAAAGTGGGGGAACGGTCCGAACAACGCGGCCGTCGAGCTATACACGCTCAAGGGCGCCACGGTGGAGGCGCGGGTGACGACGTTTGGCGCCAGGCTGGTGAGCGTGAAAAGCGCCGACCGAAACGGAAAAATGGCCGACGTTGTGCTCGGCTACGATTCTCTCAAAGGCTTTCTCGAAGATAGAAAGACGTACTTCGGCGCCATCGTTGGACGTTTCGGCAACCGCATTGCCTCTGGCCGATTCTCCATCGACGGCCAAGCCTTTCAGCTTCCGCTCAACGACAAGCAGAACACCTTGCACGGCGGCACCGAAGGATTCGACCAGAAAGTGTGGTCTGCACGAGAGATACCGGGTGGCGTGGAGCTGACGCTTGTGAGCGAGGATGGCGACATGGGCTTTCCCGGCACGCTCACAGTCAAGGTCAGCTACACGCTGATCGGCGATGCGCTCCACATCGATTACCTGGCCACTACCGACAAGGCGACCGTTATCAATCTCACGAATCATGCCTACTTCAACCTGAGGGGCGATGACGTGGGCGATATCCTTGGACACCAGCTCAAGCTTTACGCCGATCGCTTTACGCCTGCAGACGCCGGGCTAATTCCTACGGGAGAACTGGCACCGGTAGCGGGCACGCCCTTGGACTTCCGCGAGCTGAAGACCATAGGCACGCGCATCGACGAAGAAAATGAACAGCTTACGCGGGCCGGGGGATACGATCACAACTTTGTCGTCAATGGGGCTAGCGGCGAACTGAACATCGCCGCAGAACTTTACGAGCCACTGAGTGGTCGTCTGATGACGGTGAAGACAACGGAGCCGGGAATTCAGTTCTATGCGGGCAATTTCCTTGACGGCTCATTCACTGGCCGCCATGGTGCCAAATATACCAAGCGCACAGGGCTCTGCCTGGAGACGCAGCATTTTCCGAACTCGCCCAACGAGCCGAGTTTTCCAACAACGACGCTCATGCCCGGGCAAACGATGCGTTCGACAACTACCTTCACGTTTGGATTGCGTAAGTAGTGTGGAAACGGGGCAGTCCATCACGGTCCGCAGTATTCGGCATCTATGAACTGCCCCGAGTAATTAGCTTCAAGTTCCAGACAACGCGCACTACTGCACGAGCCTATTGTGCCGCCACATCAATGCGGAAGGCGTAGGCGAATTTGCCCGGCGCCTGCGACGGAACCTGGATGTGCAGGCCATCCGCTTCCTGCTGGAACTTCAACGTGCCTTCAGAGCCCAGCAGCGCGACCGACTGCACCTTCTTACCCAGACTGGTCCCGAGGGTGTGAATCACAGCCTCGCCATTCGTCGGCCAAGCCATCTCGATGGCATAAAGGACCGCGCCCTTCGTTGTGAAGCGGAAGTCTGCCGCGGTGTAGTCTGCCGCCTTCGTGTCATTGAACGAACCACCGACAACTTTGGATGGACCTTCGCCGTAGACCTTCCATGCACGCGTTCCGTAGATTGCATCGCCATTCACCTTAAGCCATGCGCCTACAGAGAGCAGCACCTGTTGCACCTCGTCGGGAATCGTGCCATCCGAGCGCGGGCCAATGTTCATCAGGAGATTGCCATTCTTGCTCACGATGTCGATGAGCTGGTGAACTACAAACTCCGGTGTTTTGAAAGTATCGTGCTGAATATATCCCCACGACTGGTTGCTGATCGAAGTGTCCGTCTGCCAATACAGCGGGCGAATATCGGCGAGTTGACCGCGCTCGAGATCCAAAACCGCGGAGTGCTCTTCGATCGCATAGTCCTTATAATTGATGACTCCGACATGATCGCCGTAGGTCAGCGATTTGTTGTAGTAGAAGGCTTCAAATTTGGCAAGCCTGTTGCGCAGTCCGGGCTGGCCGATCCACCAGTCGAAGTACATGATGTCGGGATGATACTTCTCCACAATCTCGGACGACCGAGCAAGCCAATCATCGCCGTAAGCATCGGACAAATAGGTGAAGTCATTCGAGAGCGGAGTAGGTGATTTGTTCTCAAGCCATGCGTGTGCGGGCCCATAAAAGCCGGCATACTTCGGATCATTTACATCCGAATCAATCTTGCGGCCTTCGCCTAGAAAGAAATTATGTTCAACGCGATGCGATGACGCTCCCAGCCGCAATCCCTCGGCGCGTACCGCCTTTGCCAGTTCGCCGCTGGTGTCGCGCTGTGGTCCCATCTTGGCAACAGTCCAGTCTGAAAGCCCGCTATCGTACATTGCAAAGCCGTCGTGATGTTCAAAGACGGGGACTACATATTTTGCGCCGGACTCCTTAAACAGATGCGCCCATGCCTGGGGATCGAAATGTTCGGCCTTGAACATCGGAATGAAATCTTTGTAGCCAAACTTGTTTTGCAGACCATACGTTGCGATGTGGTGCTTGTAGATGTCAGAGCCCTGGATATACATCTCTCGCGGGTACCACTCGTTACCGTAGGCAGGGACCGAGTAAACGCCCCAGTGAATGAAGATGCCAAATTTCGCGTCCTTATACCATTCCGGAACCTGGTACTTGTCGAGCGACTCATAGTCCGGCCTGTACGGACCGGCTTGAATCACCTTGTCGACGTCTTGCAGGATGTTCTTTCGTTGCGCGTCATACTTGCTGTTGCCGGCCTGCCATTGTTGATCAAGCGAGGCGGGAGGCTGGCCTGCAGTGGGCGCGGTGCTCGAGGCCTGCCCATGAAGTGGAATTGTGCAGGCAAGTAGAACTGCAAATGCGAACGTGCACAAAGAGAATTGCGCGCCCGACTGCATCGACTTGAAGGATGAGCAGCAATTTCTATCTGATATCATTAGGCCCCTTTCAATTTGCACCGCAGCAAAATAGCTTCGCTTAGCAGGTAGTTACTTCCAGCCCGGTATTATTCACTTCGAAGTCGAAGAAACGAGATCGGTCATTGAGTGGTTCCTCGTCAAGCAGCTTGCGCACCTGCGCCGCATCCTCCGGAGACTTGCAGATCAGCAGCAGAAACCCTCCGCTGCCTGCTCCAGAGATGCGCATACCGTGAACAAAGGGGCGGACGCGAGCAAGCAAGGCCTCGATAGCCGGATTCGTCACGGTCTTGCAAAGCCGCTTCTGCAGCGCCCACGCCGCATCTACGCCCTCACCAAATGCCGCGATATCTTTCCGCGACATGGCATCGGCAATTGCGCGCGCGGCGATATGCTCATCTGCCAGCGCATCCAGGATGGCGTGATCGCGGTTGAGATATCCGCCAACAATCTCTTCAAGAATATTCTTGGCTATGCGCGTCAGCCCCGTGTAGTACAGCAGTGTGCAGCCGCCATTGAGCTTTGGGTCGAGCACATCGCTGGGGACAAAGTGTATGCGTGCATCTGGGAAGAGGCCCGGTTGCGTTGAGGTGATCTTGGTGCCGCCCACGCAGCCGCCGACCTGGTCCTGCCAGCCGCCTCCAGTAGTTAATGCCTGTTCAAGACGCAGCACATCATGAAAGAGTTCCTGCTGATTGAGTATGCGCCCTGTCATTCTGGCGATGACTCCCAGAATGACCGCGCCGAGAATGCTGGATGTTCCCAGTCCGCTGCCTTGCGGAATGCCTACGATCGTAGTGATCTCAAATCCCCCGCCAAAGGACTCGAGCATTTCCCGCAGCGTAATGTCATTCGGCCAATTCGCCATTCCGGGCGCAAATCCTGAGATGGCCAGCGCAGCCTTTGTAAGCGCAAAACGATCGCCTGGCTTGCGATAGTCAATGAGCTCGGCAAGCTCTGTGATCTCCAGTCGCATCCCGCCGTCAATCGAATTCAAACGAATCAGCGGCTCGTCAAGAATGCGGCAATAGCAATGGATCGGAGGTTGGCCGTTCAGGTTGATGGCGGTGTTGGTCACGTCTCCACCACACTCCAGTGTGTAGGGTGGCGTATCGGTCCAACCTCCCGCCAGTTCGATGCGCGCCGGGCAGCGTCCCCAGATGGTCTCATCGGGCCGCAACGCGTTGCGTGGTCGCGCACCCGATCCGAGAGAACTGCTCACAATCGTCTCGTTGATCTGCTGAAAGGCCAGTTTCCGCAAGCGCTCCGCCCAACTTGCGGCACTTCTGCCCGATGACAGTGAGAGACAATGTGCATCCGCCCAGTTCTTGATTTCGGGCGACAGTTCGTTCGCCAGCCCCGGAAGCAGCGCATCCAGCGAAACATCTGCGCTCCCAGAATCTTCGCTCATTTCATCGAGCGCGCTGCCAAGAGAATGCGTAATGCGACAGAAATCGAAATCAGTATGCGTCTCGTCGGGAACCTGGTGATCGTGGGCGAGCTGAAGCAGGCTTGCAACCATATGCGCTGGATGAAGTGATCGCTTCAGCGCATAAGCGACATCACGCGACGAAAAGCGGCTTCCGGTAGCAAACAATCGAGGCAGGGAGCGCGCCACCTCTGACGATCGAGTTGCAGACCTGCGCTCATAAAACGCAGCCTGATCGACCTGCATTGCGACATCCATCGCACTGTAGCGATCGGCCGACAGAAAGCGACTCTTCTGCTCAGGCGTAGCATGCGCAACATCAAAGAACCACAACCATCCTCGATAAGCTTGCGGGTCGCTCTCCGCAGGGAAGAGGCGGGCATTCCACAATGTTCGCTCTTCGTCCAACGGTGCATCTGGCCAAATCTGCGAGGGCGTCGCGCCCACCGCTTCTATCCAATCAGCCAGCGAGATACCACAGAACGTCGCGCCGTTGTTCAGGCTGTGCTTAAATGTGTCGTCAACGCCGTAGCAGCGCACGAACCACACCTGCGCTCCGTGGCGACTCGTACCTGCGGAAACATCCACGCACGCGCCCTCGCTCAACGTTAGCTGCGAGGTCACGTCAATCCCGGTCACTACGTTGCGCCGCTCAAGCCTGAGCGGAGCCGACACACGGCAACCCTCCACCCACGCATCGATGCCCGCAATCACGCCTTCGCCGTTTACATCATTGTTCATGGCGAGCGTGGTCATTATCGGCACCGCCCCCTCGTCCTGCGTCATCAGAGCAATGCCGCTCGTAATCAGCTGTCGCGTCGCGCCAAAGTGGAGAAAGCCGCAGTGGGCCAGCATCTCGAGGTTGAGAGGAATTCCGCGCAGCGCCTGGAACAATTCTGCAAGCAGAGAATCGTCCAGCTTGCTGCCGCTTGAGCGCACCGAGCGAATGTAGTGGTCGAGAGTCGCTTCCGTCCCGAGCGCGCAGCAGATCTCGCGATAGAGATCGATTCCGTGTTCGAGGATCGCCGTCTGCATAGCCGGTTTCCATGGCAACAGGCTAGGCGAGTCCAACACGCAAAAAGCATTCAGCAGGTGCGCCGCCGCGCCGGCATCGAAGCTCATAACGCCAACGTCAAGCACTGCTTTCCTGCGGCGGTCCAGTGCGCCCGTAACAATCAGCTCTGCCATGCTAGGCTTCTGCAGGAACAGGCGAACGGAGCCATTCGTTCCCGGACAGAATACGCCGTGGCGCGAAGCCTCTTCAGGAGTCGTGTGCGTTCCTAATACGGTCATACCAGCGCGCGAAAACCGAAGAGAGGATGGATCGAAGTTGATGAGCGCATCCCCTGAAGCGACGACCACCTGCCCGCCCGCCGTGACCGGAAGTGCCATGAATTGCGGCGCGATGCGGTCAAAGAGAGTAGAGCCAAGAGCGCTGTAGCTTTCGCCCGGCAGCGGCACAAAAATCTTGCCGCACGGCGAGTAGGCTGGCAGGCGCTTCGAATCGCCACCTGCGTGAAGAATTAGAATCCGCAGCTTGTTGAGAATCTCTTCTGCTGAGCGCGAGGAATTATTCTGCCGTTCCCGGGCAACCACCTGCCTCAGGCAGTCGAGGGTGCTCCCGCCACTGCCGATGCGCCGCCCATCAATATCGGCGACTACCATCACCTGCTTTACCTGCGTGAGCTGCCCCAGCCGCCTGCGGGTCTCGATCTGAGACTCGTAAGCCGTTGCCTGCAGTTTGTTCGCTGCGGTGACGATCAGGTAATCCCACGGCCCTGGCATTTCGTCTGCTCTCTCCGTTTCGCGCTAAATGGTTTCGACAGCTTCTCTGACGACGCCTTGGAGGCCTTTTTCTCTGCGCTGGTATTGGTCGTAGATCCAGGCGTAGGTTTTTTCGAGGCCCGCGCGCAGGGTGATGCTGGGTTCCCATCCCAGGTATTTCTGGATGAGGGTGTTGTCGGAGTTGCGACCGTTGACGCCCTTCGGAGCGTCGAGGTTGTAGTTGCGCTTGAGCTTGATGGCGGCGATGTCTTCGACGATGTCGACCAGCTGGTTGATGCTGACCGCCTCGCTCGATCCCAGGTTGATAGGCTCGAGGATCTTCGAGTTCATGATCTTCTCCACGCCCTGAACGCAGTCGTCGATGTACATGAAGCTGCGCGTCTGGTGGCCGTTGCCCCAGATCTCGATCTCGTGCTTGCCGCTCAACTTGGCCTCGATCACCTTGCGGCAGATCGCCGCAGGAGCCTTCTCGCGTCCACCGAACCAGGTTCCCCAGGGGCCGTAGACGTTGTGGAAGCGGGCCACCCGGGCGTGCAGACCGAAGTCCTCCATGTAGTGGCGACACATGCGCTCGGAGAAGAGCTTTTCCCAGCCATAGCCGTCCTCGGCGAGGGCCGGATAGGCATCCTCCTCCTTGAGCGAGGGCGCGGTAAAGCGGTCGCCGGTGTCGGCGGTATGCTGCAGGTCGCCGTTGTAGACGCAGGCGGAGGAGGAGTAGAAGAAGCGCTCCACGCCATACTTGCGGGCGGCCATCAGCATGTGGGTGTTGATCAGCACGGAGAGCATGCAGAGCGCCTTGTTCTTCTCGATGAAGCCCATGCCGCCCATGTTGGCGGCCAGGTTGTAGACGTCGACGGCGCCCTCGGTGGCTACCTCGCAGCTGCTCTTGTCGTTCAGGTCCAGCGACAGGTTCTCGACCCCGTCCAGCTTCTGGTACCACTGCTCGAGGGGCTTGATGTCGACCCCGCGCAGTCGGCTGTGACCCTGGTCTTTCAGGGCGCGGATGAGGTTTCCGCCGATGAAGCCTCCTGCGCCAGTCACGACGATTAACTTGTCCAGCTTGTTTGCCACTTGGTGCTGCTCCTTAAGCGATGAAGTTATCGTACATAATGGTAGCCCCGCCTCCCGCCGGCGTCAAACCAGAAGGCTACCCTTTTAGACTACCGCAGCGCATACCCTTACTGTGCCACGCGGACACTTGCGTACATAGGGTCATTTTTTCGTACAAAAACGCGCGTTTTGACACACTTAAAACGATAAAGGTAACGACGATTTGTATGCAATTTCGCGCTCAAAATGAGCGATTTTCGAGAGGGATTTCGCTGTCCCCGAGTAGAAACTAACCCGCCTTGAGCGCAGCGTTACCTGGCCCAGGCCAGGCCGTCGGGGTAGGCGCCGGCCTCGATGGTTCCTGTCATCTTCCACTGGCCGAGATCGATTACGGCGATCTTGTTGGATGGCCTGCCGGATACGTAGGCGAATTTTCCGTCGGGGCGAATGAGCATTTCCTGCGGTTGGTCGACGACGGGAATGGTGCGTGCGACCTTCATCGTGGTGAGGTCGACGACGGCGACCATGTCCTTATCGTGGATGGCGACGAGCAAGCCACTTACCATCGCTGGTGGCGGCCGATCCGTAACCCAGGCCGGGAAGGGTGATCCACTTTGCCACGGTGTTGGTGGAGGTGTCGATGGCGGCCATCCGGGGCGTGGTCTGATCTGAAGTGAAGACCCACTTGTCGTCGGCGGAAAGTGCGATGCGCTGCGTCATGGACGAGACCGGGATGACTTTGACGGTCTTGCGCGCGGCGAGATCGAGCACGGAAACAGTGCCGGGTCCGACGTTGGCGGTGTAGCCGTGTTTGCCGTCGCGCGTGATGGCGAGCATGTGGGACTGTTCCTGCGTGGTAGGAACCTGGCCGACGATCTTGAGCGATTTGGGATCGATGATGGTGACCGCGTTGTCGAGTTCGGTGGTGACGTATAGCATTCCGCTGACCGGTTCATATACTGCACAGTGCGGGCGCACGCCGTGTCCGAAATCGACGCGGTTTGTAATTTTACCGGTGGGCCAATCGACGACCAGCATCTCGCGTCCGTCGAGGCCGGGCTGGCCTACGCCGGCGTTGCCATAGATGGGCAGATACACGCTGCGGTTATCGGGCGAGAGAGCGAACTCATGCGCGTGCATTGTGGTCTGCTGTTCGTCGATCGCCGCAACCTGCTTATTATTAGCGGGATCGATGATGCTAAGCGTCTTATCGCCCTGATTGACTGCCAGCAGGCGGGGGCCTTGCGCGCACGCCGTTGCGGAGAACGCCGCAGTCACAATCAACGAAAACAAAGTTTTCTTCATAGGGCGGGAGGATATCACGCGGCTGCGAATAGGAATAGCGTTAGTCGCACTCGCTGCGATCTGAGTCGTCACCACTTACTCATACTTTTCAGCTTGAGTAAGTCGTCATTCTGTAGGTCACTCAATGCCACTGGCGATCACTTGCGGGTAGTTTGGCGATGCATTTGGCGGCGCCGTCGCTGAGCAGGTCTTCGCTCAAGCGCCACTCATTGCCGAAGAAGGCGCGGGCTGCGTTGGCGTCTATTTCAACCGCAGCAAGTTCGTCGGCAGCGCCCTGCCCGGGCGAGAGAGATTCGGCGTAGATCATGCGCGCGCTTTCTCCCGGGTAGGACCACTGCGGTCCGCGCGTATTCAGGAGCCATCCGAAGTATTGCGTTTCCACGTTTCGGTAGCGGGGCTGATGTCCGCTCATATTTACGACGACGAGGTGGTTCCATTCGTCGCTGGTGAGGACGCTCTTCCACTTCATCATCTGGTTATGCGTTGCCTGGACCTGATAGCAGGCGGCATCGTCGGCATCGGCGAGTAGCAGGGGCGCCATTGTGCGGGTGAATGATTCGAGGGAGGATTTGGAAATTTGTTTTGCCTTGATGGTTGCGTCCAGAAACGACATCGAGTCATCGAAGATCTTTTGCTGGCGGCCGAGTTGACTTGCGTCGAAGCCGACGGCGGGAAGCGCGGCGCGACCGGAGACGAGCTGAGCAGAAAAAGTTCGGAGCTGAGCGAGTTGTTCGTCAGTAAGCGCCGATGCAGAAGTGGCCGCGGTGGCGAGCTCGAGATAGATGGTGAAGGGGACGTGCGCGACGTCTTTGAGTGCGTGGTAGATCTCCGGGATGACCCGCACGGATTCCTGCTGGCCATTGCGGTGGAGCACGAGGTTATTGCCAGCGACAACGATATATGGCTGGCCTGCCTTGCTGACCGACGCCATGAGCGAGGTGTAAGCCTCAAGGAAACTCGAATCCAGGTCGCCGAGGGGGTCTGGGGCATGTGCAGCGGTGGCAGCAGGCTGTTTCGCATTCTGCGTGGGATCGGAGGCAGAGGCGGTTGCTGCCATGCAGCTTTGTGCGAGTACCAGAGCAAACGCGAGAGTCCGTGTGCAGGACCGCTTCGTGGAACTGCTTCTAGAGCATTTGGCCGGGGGAATCGACATGCAACGACGATAGACGAATGGGCGGTTGGAGGCCAGCGGATGCGGGGAGTGCCTATCGATTGAAGTAGTAGGTCCAGCTGAGGCTTACGTAGGACCTGATGGGGACGCCGACCACTTGTGCGGTGGTTTGTCCGGCTTGGCTTTTACGTATTCGAATTCGCCGCGAGCCTGCAGGGGGACGGGCAACTTGTTTTCTGAGGCGACGGCATCCCAGCCGGATTTTGGGCGTTCACACATGGCCTGGAAGCACGATTATTAAAAATCATTACACCCGCGGCTCTTGGCCTGGAAGTTTGGGACGGTTAGTATTTCAGCGATTGCAAAAAGTGCACGAAGTTGTTGCGAGTGGTCTGCTTTGAGAAGGGGAATGGGAAGCTATGAATTTTGAGGGGTTTACGCGGCGGTCGTTTCTGAAGAGTCTTGGGGCCACGAGTGCGGTGGCGTTTACGGGTGCAGGGGCGGCGGTGAGCGCGGCTGCGGAGGGGCAGACCGCAGCTCCGGTTACAGATTCGCAGAAGGCGCAGGCGGCGACGCGGGCGAAACGGATGGAGTGGTGGCACGAGGCGAAGTTCGGGATGTTCATCCATTGGGGGCTCTATAGCGTACTGGGGCAGCACGAGTGGGCGATGGAGGTGGAGGGAATTCCGATTCCGCAATATGAGTTGATGGCGAAGCACTTCACTCCCAAGCCAAATGCGGCGCGTGAGTGGGCGAAGCTGGCGAAGAGGGCGGGGCAGAAATACATGGTGATGACCACAAAGCATCACGAGGGGTTTTGCCATTGGGACACGAAGCTGACGGATTACTGTGCGATCAAGCAGGGTCCGGGGCGAGACCTGGTGCGCGAGTACGTGGAAGCGGCGCGGGCGGAAGGGCTGCGGGTGGGCTTCTACTATTCGCTGATGGACTGGCACCATCCCGATGGCGCGAAGTGCAAGACAGATGAGGCGGCGCGGAAGAGATTTGTGGCGTACACGCATGGGCTGATCCGCGAGCTCATGACGAACTACGGAAAGATCGATGTGCTTTGGTACGACGTGGACTGGCCGCTGACGGCGGAGCAGTGGGAGTCCGAGCGCATGAACCAGATGGTGTTTGAGCTGCAGCCAGAGATTATTGTGAACAACCGCAATGGACTGCCGGGAGATTTTTCTACCCCGGAACAGCACATTGAGGCGTCGGAGGCGGGGCGTGCGTGGGAGACGTGCATGACGCTGAATGATAGCTGGGGTTTTGATCGCGCGGATGACTCGTGGAAGACGCCGAAGACGATTGTGAACAACCTGGCGACATGCGCGCAGGGCGGCGGGAATTATCTGCTGAACATCGGGCCGAAGCCGGATGGATCAATTCCGGAAGAGTCGGTGGAGATACTGGAGAAGGTTGGGAAGTGGCTGGAGGGTAATGGCAAGGCGATTTACGGGACGGAACGCGGGACGTTCAGCGGCAACGCTAACGCGAACTACACGCGACGTGGGAACACTTTATATATTCTGCAGAATTATTGGCCGGGCACGACTCCGGCGGCGGAGTGGCTGAGTTTCTTCCAGCCGGGCGCGGTGATTGCGATTGGCGGGTTGAGGACGAAGGTGAAGTCTGCGCGGCTGCTGAGGACAGGGAAGGATGTTCCGTTTACGCAGGATGAGTTTTATTTGCGGCTGACGACTTTGCCTATTGCGGCTCCGGATAATCCCTCGACGGTGATTGAGGTGGAATGCGAGGGCGAGCCGTCGATCGATCATGAGGCGATGCGGCCGTTGTGGCCGCGGTACAAGGTGGGGATCAGCTAAACAGCTAAGCAGCGGTCAGCTAATAGGCGAGTCAGCGAGTCAGAGAGTTTTCCAGTGTTGAACGATCATCTGCGGTGGACTGGAGATCCGGCTGGCTCGCTGCTGCGTTTTACCTGTGGGAGGCAATCCGTTACAGTGCAGAGAATGGATACTGCGGAAACGGGTGCAGGTGCAGTTGGCCGCAAATGGATTGGGTGGACGAGCTTTTTGTTTGCGCTGCTTCAGGCGCTGTGTCCGGCGGTGATTGCTTATAGCGGGATTCGTGTGCTGATTGGGCTGTCGGCACTGGCGGCGGTTGCGGGCACGGATGCTCCGGCGCGGGGATGGCACGCGGATATTGTGCGGATCCCGATGATGATTTTTGCTTTCGCGGGAGCGACGCTGAATTTATTTGTGATCTGGCAAGTGCGGCGACTGCGGAAGCGGCCCGCGGCACAGTGGCGGCTGCAGCCGGTTAGCTCGAAGACGCTGCGCTCGGAGCGTTGGCAAATTGGCCTGGCGGTGCTGACATTTGCCGGTCTGATTGCCGAGTGGATTACCCATCCGATGATTCATCATCCCCACTAGAATTGCCGGCGGCGGCGAGTTCGAGCGCGATGCGATCGTGCAGGCGATCGCTGTAGCCGAGGGGCAGAGCGAAGACGCGGTCATCTGCCGTGAGGACGAGGATGTTGTGGACCGAATCGAGAATAGCGGAGCATATCTCGCAGTGGGCGAGGTGGTTTTCGATATCGGCGCGCTGCTCGGGCGAGATCGAGCCATCGATATAGTCTGAGATATATTGCCAGACGTGCTTGCACTCGAGTCTCACAGTGCACCTCCTGTCTGGAAGAAGCGGGGCCTGCGCGCTTTGACGGTGCTCTTGAGATAGGGCGCGAGGGTTTTCTGCAACATCATGCGGGCGCGGTGGAGACGGACTTTGGTGAGATTCTCTGTGATGCTGAGCAGCGAGGCTATCTCTTCAATCGCGAGCTCGTCGCGATCGCGCAGGACGAAGACTTCGCGATAGTTCAGTGGAAGATTGTCGATGGCCTGCTCGATGTGGCGAATCAACTCCTGCTTCTCCAGTGCCTCGGAGGGTATTTCGCGCCAGTCGGTAAGGAGCGCTGGGTTGACTGTTTCCTGATCGTCGTAGGACTCGGTGGCGGCGCGGTCCTTCTTGCGGAGGCGGGCGCGCGCCTCGTTAAAGACGATGGAGATGACCCAGGTGCTGAAGCGCGATTGTCCGCGGAAGTTTCGCAGTGCACGGAAAGCCTTGATGATGGCTTCCTGAGCGGCGTCTTCGGCCTCGGCTTCATTTCTGAGCAGCGAGTATGCGGTTCTGAAGACGAGTTGTTCGCAGGGCCGGATCAGGTCGTGGTAGAGGTCGCGTTCCCCCTGAAGGATTCGCGCAATGAGTTGCATCTCCTGTTCGAGCGTGGCGGTCATGTTATTGGAGCGCCTGGTCGAGGAGGTGGCTTAGGGCGGCTTCATCTTCTTCTCCCGCGCGCGAGTAGAGAGTTGCGCCCTTGCTGTCGAGGACGACGACGGTGGGGATGTATCCCTTGTAAAAAGATTTCAGCAGCGGTTGCTGGGCCGTGGATGGATGCTGGTCGAGATCGACGATGACGAAGTTTACGCGGTCGCGATAGCGCTGGTAGAGGTTGACGGTTCGCCGAGCCTGCTGCTTGGAGTTGAAGCAGCCCTCGGCGTAGATGATGATGTAGTTCGGCTTGCCTGTGGTGGTTCCTGTGGCGAGATTATCACCCGTAATGAGGGGGCCATCCTGACTATCGCTGGTGTAGTCGAGATGTTGATTGAGCTTGAGGTTATCCGCCGCGTAGAGCGAGGCGCAGGCGAGGATCGAGGCGACTGCCATCGTTGTTATGGACCACCGCGACTTTATCCCCATAGAAAGAGTCCGCCCTGGTAGTGAGATTCAGCGCGAGGGGAAAGGTTACAGGCTAATTAGCTAAAGAGCGGTTAGCTAAAGGCCGGTTAGCTAATCAGCGGTTACCCGCCGTCGTTGGACTCGTGGCAGGCGCGGCCGGGTACGCAGAGCGATTTGTGGGCGTAGTGCTCGTCGGGACCAGCCTTGCTCATGGTTTTGAGGCACCAGTAGGTGGTGGTTGCGCCCATGGTGCTTTCGAGGTGCTCGAGATCCTCGCCGTAGACGCCATAGGACGACTTGCTGCGCAGGCAGCTGCATCGGGTTGCTGCAATCAACTCACTCATGCCATACCTCCTACTGCGCTGGGATCGTTCTTCATCTGTCCGGCTGCGACCAGGATGGTGCGATAGATGACGGTGCTGAGGAGCTGGACCTTGTATCCATTCTGGGCGAGAGGCGTAGCGCCCTTTACGGCGGCTGCTCCGGCGGCACGGGCGGTTGCTTCGTCGAGGGTCTTGCCGCGCAGCATTGCTTCCGCAGCGCTCGCGTGAATAGGCGTAGGAGCGGCGGCGCCGAGGACGATGGAGGCGCTGGTGCAGGTATCGCCGTCCATCACGAGCACGACTCCGGCATCGGCGAGAGGCCAGTCGAAGCTCTCTTTTTCGCCGTATTTTTGGTATGCCGAGCGTGTGCCTGGTCGTGGCGCGGGGACGAGAATGCGCGTTATCAGTTCATCGGGAGATACGACAGTTTCCTGAAGCAGGTTGTCTTCGGGCTTGAAGTAGAACTCGTTCAGGGGGACGGTTCGCTTGCCCTTTTTGGAGGTGATCTCGATCAGGGCGCCGAGAGCCATGAGGGGAACAGCCGTGGACGATGGACTGACCATGGCGCAGATATCGTTGTTCATCACGGCGTGGTACTGGTTCTCGCCTTTCTGGGCGTAGCAGGTGTCGCCACCCTTGCGCAGGCAGTTGAACTCGGCGGAGCGGTAGTACCAGCAGCGCTGCTTCTGCACGAGGTTGCCGCCGACAGTGGCCATGTTGCGGACCTGGGGAGTGGCGGCGTGTCCGGCTGCATCCGAGAGCGCGGTGTACTGCTTCTGGATGACGGGATGTGCGGCGATCTGGGCGAGCGTGGTGAGGGGCCCGATGCTGAGGCCTTGCGCCGTGCTTTCGACGCCGTGCAGCGACTTGACCTGGCGGATATTGACGAGGGTCGGCGGGGTAAGGATACCGTCTTTCATGAGGTCGAGCAGGTCGATGCCGCCGGCCTTGGCAATGGCGTCGCCCTTGAGATGATCTAGCGCCTCATCCACGGTGGTGCAGTCAACGAACGTGAAGCTGTTCATGCGTGCATCTCCTTGCCGGACTTGCCCAAAGCATCCAGCACGTTTGCCGGTGTCATCGGTATGCGCCGCATGCGCACGCCGGTGGCGTTGTAGAAGGCGTTGGCGACGGCGGCGGCGAGAGCGATGATGCCAGCGGATTCGCCGATGCCTGCCGCGTCAGTTGAACTTTGCGCGATGTAGTTCTCGATGAGGACTACTTCAATCTCGGGTATCTCTTTGGCGCCGATGATCTTGTAGTTTTCGAGGTTGGCGTTCATCATGTATCCCTTCCCGGCGTCCATGATGCGCTGTTCAAAGAGCGCGTAAGAGATGCCCTGGAGAATGCCGCCGTTGATCTGGCTGATGACTCCGAGGGGATTCATGGGACGTCCGCAGTCGTGCGCGCCGAAGACTTTTTCGACGTGTACGCGGCCGGTTTCAGTATCGACGGCAACTTCGACGTAATCGACTCCGCCATAGGTAATGCGGTCCCGGGTGTAGTCGGGTACGCGAGTGGCGCGGGCGGAGATTTCGTCGGTGGGCATTTTTGCCGCAGCCTGACGGAGGGTCCAGGAGCGGGAGGGATCGGAGGCCACGCTGACGCGGCCATCGGCGACGACGAGCTGATCGGCGGAGACTCCCAGGGATGGTGCGATGGCTGCGAGCAAGTGCATCTTGGCCTGATGTGCGGCGTTGCGCGCTGCGGGAGAGATGGATCCCGTAGTGATGCTGCCGCCGGAGTCTGGTCCGATGGGGTAGCGCGTATCGCCGACGCGGATGACAATGCTTTGCGGGGGGATGCCGAACTCTTCCGCGACGCACTGGGCGAGGACGGTCTTGATGCCGCCGCCGATGTCCTGTACCGCGGACATTAGTTCGACGGAACCGTCTTTCGAGATGCGCACTTCGCAGGAGGAGTTGAGGTTGACGAAGCGGTACCAGACGGATTGCGAGATTCCGATGCCGCGCTTGAGCGGGCCGGGATCAGCGCCGGCGGCGTGGCGATTGCGCCAGTTCGTCTTCTCGAGAATGAGCTGCCGCTCGACTTTGCGGGCGGGGCTTTCGTCGATCTTGTCGCGAAATTCGAGGGGATCCATGCCGAGTTTTTCAGCGAGATCGTCGATGGACTGTTCGAGCGCGAAGCAGCCCTGGGGATGGCCGGGTGCGCGAAAGGCTGCGCCAGGACCGGCGTTGATGAAGACGTCGTATTCCTCGGTGAGCAGGTTGGGGCACTTATACATGTTGGTGACGGGGCCCGCGGTGCCGGCTCCGGTGCCTACTCCCGCAGTGCCATAGCTGGTGAGTTGCATGGCGGTGAGAGTGCCGTCTTTCTTTGCGCCGATCTTGAGATGCTGGTGCGAGTCAGGGCGATTGCAGACGATGTGTTCCTGGCGGCGATCGAGCATGAGGCGAACCGGCGCCTTCGTCTTGCGAGAGAGTTCGGCGGCAACGACACCTTCATTGCCGGCGCCGAATTTCGCTCCGAAGCCTCCGCCCATGTACTCGGTGATGACGCGGACCTTGGTCTTGGGCAGCTTGAAGTAGCTGGCGAACTCGTCGCGCACGCTGGCGGTGCCTTGGGTAGAGGCGTAGACGGTGAGTTCTTCGGGTTTCCAGTCAGCGACTACTCCGTGTGTTTCGAGCGCGGAGTGGGTCTGGACCTGGGTAAAGTATTCGGCTTCGACGACGACGTCGGCCTCAGCAAATCCCTTTTCGACGTTGCCTACGGTCTTGCGTGAGGGACCGTGAACGTTGCCGACCTGGGGAACATTCGCCGGACCTCCGCCACCGCCCGCAGTTCCGGCTTCGTCGGCGGGTCCGGGATAGACGAGGGGGGCATCGGAGGCGCGCGCTGCGTGGCGCTCCACTACGAAGGGCATGGCGTCGTACTTCACGTTGATGAGGGCGACAGCGTCGTTGGCTGCCTGTTGCGACGTAGCGGCCACAGCGGCGATGGGCTGACCGTAGTAGCGGACGATGGGGTAGCGAGAGGGAATCTCCTTGGAGGGGTCGCGCAGTTCGGCGCTTCCTAGGACGTGCTGAATGACGTGGACGGCTTTCACGCCGGGATGCTTCTCCGCAGCGGTGGTGTCGATGGAAATGATCTTGCCGTGGGGAACAGTAGCTCCTGCCATGTGGGCGTAGAGCATGCCGGGGAGGTGGACGTCGGCGGTGTACTTGCCGCTCCCTGTGACCTTGAGCGCTCCGTCATAGCGGGGTGTAGGCTTGCCTACGAACTTGAGGTCAGGGTTAGCAGCGAGCGGCGGCGGTTCGCTGATGGGCACCTGGCGATCCACGTGAGTTGTGCCGAGCTGGGGAATTCCGTAGAGGAAACTGTCGGTGCGCTTGGCCTCTGTCTTGGCAGCGGGATGCGCGGTCTTGGTGGGCGCTGGCTTGGGCTGTGCGGCCTTCTGCGCACTGTGGTCTGAGGCTTTTGCTTGTGCCTGCTCGAGTGCTTCGCTATCCATGGATAACCCCCTTGCCGTTGGTGGAGGAGAGTGGTTGCACGAGCGACTTTTGAGCCTGCGCAACTTCAAGAGTTGCGGCGAAGACCTTGGGATAAGTTCCGCAACGGCAGAGGTTGCCGCTGACCGCGTGTTTAACATCGTTGAGATTGGGATTGGGATTTTGTTCGAGGAGAGCTACGCAGCTCATGACCATGCCGGGGGTACAGAATCCGCACTGCAGGGCGTCGTGCTTGACGAAGGCGGCCTGGACGGGGTGGAGGTGCTCGGGAGTGCCGATGCCTTCAATTGTGGTGATTTTGCGGGAACCTACGTCGATGGCGAGGGTCATGCAGGAGAGGGTTGGGACCTTGTCCAGCCAGACAGTGCAGGCGGAACAGGAGCCACGATCACAGACGACCTTGGTGCCGGTCATGGCGAGGTGATCGCGGAGCGCTTCGGCAAGGGTTGTGCGCGGCTCAACCGAGACGGTGTGGGGCGAGCCGTTGATGTGAAGAGTGACAGGAACAGCGCCCGGGCCACGGGTCGGCGTTTGGCTGGCAGCTTCGCGGAGATCTTTGGTGATGGCCTGCGCCGATTCGACGACAGTGGAGGCGGCTGTAGCGCCGGCAGCTTTGAGAAAACCGCGGCGTGTAACGGTTCGCTTTTCGGTGTCAGACAACGGGGCACCCCCTTGGGCCACTCGGCGACGCGCAGAATGTTAGGTAATAATACGGTATTCAAAGGGCACGTGTAACCAAAGCAGCAGGCCTGGTTACAAGCAGATGAAATACAGTTTCAGATAGTAAGTAACAGGGCAGATTATCTTTGATAAGGGTGCGATGTGAAAGAGCTGGATGAACTTTTAGCTGCGTACGAGTCTGCACGACGAGGCGGAGACCGCTGTCTGTTGGCGACGCTGGTGAAGGTGGAAGGCTCGTCGTACCGGCGGGTGGGCGCGCGGATGCTGCTGACCGATAAAGGTGAGCGCACGGGTGGGATGAGCGGCGGGTGCCTGGAAGGGGAGATCCAGAAGAAGGCCTGGTGGCTGACCGAGCAGGGCCCGGTGGTGGAGCGCTACCAGACTTCCGGCGAAGACGGCATTCCATACGGATTGGGCTGCAACGGGACACTGTATGTGCTGTTGAAGCGAGTGACTCCCGAAGATGCTGAGCGGCTGGATCGGCTGCGGGATTTGCGGAGTTCCAGGGCGTATGCTGCGATGGCCACTGTGCTGAGCGGAACTGAGATCGGCGTGCAGCGGCTGTTTCCCGGGGAGGCACGCGGCGGAGTTTTGGCGAGCGCATCCGTAGGCGAGGCATTGCAGCGGGTTGCCGAAAGCAAAGCGTTGGAACATCTGACGCTGGGCGACGCTGAGGTTCTGGTGGAGGCGTTGCCGCCGCGACAGAGGATTGTGGTGTTTGGAGCCGGCGACGATGTGAAGCCCCTGGTTCATATTGCGCGAGTGATGGGATGGGATGTGGCGGTTGCGGATGGGCGGTCCCATCTGGCGACGACGGTGCGCTTTCCCAACGCTACGAATGTGGTGACTGGTCCAGTGGAGGAGTTGCCGGTGCAATGTGGGTTGCGCAAGGATGACGCCGTTGTGCTGATGACGCATAGTTTTGAGCAGGATCAGCGACTGCTGATGGCGCTGCTCGCGACTCCACTGCGCTACCTGGGGCAACTGGGACCGAGGCACAGGACGCAACAGCTTCTGGCGGATGTGGGGACGGGCGGGGAACGCATGGCGGGAGCAGCGCGACTGCATTCGCCGATTGGACTGGATATTGGTGGGCATACGGCGGAGACGATTGCGCTGGCGATTGTTGCGGAGATTCAATCGGTGGTGAGCCGAGGAGATGCAGGGCCGTTGGTGAAGAAGAGGGAATCGGGCGCGATGGAGATTACGGCGTAAGGTTGTGCTGGCGAGTAGTTTCGCAAAAGGGCGGGCGATAGCCATGGCGAATTGCGCGTCGATACTGTTGGCGGCGGGTGCTTCCACGCGGCTGGGTAAGCCGAAGCAGTTGCTGCAGGTTGACGGGGAGAGCCTGCTGCGCAGGACGGCGCGGATGGCGGTGGAGGCAGGCTGCGCGCCGAACGTGGTGGTGCTGGGCGCCGCGGCAGGGGATATGAGCCGCGAACTCGACGGGTTGGATGTGGCAACGGTGGTCAATGAAGCGTGGCGGGAGGGGATGGGATCCTCGGTGCGCTGTGCGATGGCTTCGCTGCTGGCCAGCGAGACCAAGCCGGACGCGGTGTTGCTGCTGGTGTGCGATCAGCCGAATGTGAGTGTGAAGCTGTTGCGCGCGCTGATGTCGGAGCAGGGCGGAAGGGTCGGCACGATCGCGGCGTCGCGATATGAGGGAGTATTTGGTGTGCCGGCGGTGTTTGGCGCTGACTACTTCGCGGAGTTGGCAGAGCTGAGTGGGGACCGCGGTGCTCGCGGAGTGGTCATGCAGCACGCGGCGCAAGTCCGGTGCGTAGATTTTCCCGGGGGGGAGTTTGATGTTGATACTCCTACGGACGCAGATGCGCTGGGGAGCTAACCGCTCAGCTAAGAGGCGGTTAGCTAAGAAGCGGTTAGCGAGCTAGCAAGTCAGCGAGCCGGGCATTGAGCGAGTTATCTTCCATTGCTACACGTCGCAGAGGTCTACGGCCTGGAGCAGGGACGCGAGCGGGTCGCCTGTGGGGACGAATTCGTGGGCTACGTAGCCTTTGTATCCTGTGGCCACGATGCCGCGCATGACGCCGTCCCATTGGACTTCCTGAGTGTCGTTGAGTTCGTGGCGGCCGGGGACGCCGCCGGTGTGGTAGTGGCCGAACCATTGGCTGTTCTGCTGGATGGTGCGGATGAGATCGCCTTCCATGATCTGCATGTGGTAGATGTCGTACAGCAATTTCACGTTGGGTGAATTTACTTCCTTGACCACGGCGACTCCCCACGCGGAGTGGTCGCACATATATCCCTTGTGGTCGATCTTGCTGTTGAGCAGCTCCATACAGATGGTGACGTTGTTGTCTTCCGCGATCTTCTTGACGCGGTTGAGACCAATGACGCAATTGCGCGCACCTTCTTCGTCGGACATGCCGTCGCGGTTGCCGGAAAAGGTGATGACGTTGGGGACTTCCGCTTTTTTGGCGAGCGGAATGTTCTTTCGGAATCCCTCTTCGATGCGGGCGTGATTCTCGACGCGGTTAAGGGCGGAGTTGATTTCGCCTCCGCCGGCATAGCCCATGCTGCAGATGAGTCCGTATTTGCGCGGTATTTCCCATTCCTCGGGCTGAAGCAGGTCGATGGCTTTGAGGCCGATGTGCGCGGAGTAGACGCAGAGGTCGTCGAGCGGAATCTTCTGGTAGCACCAGCGGCTGACGGACTGGTGGATGCGATCCTTGCGGTGAATTGGCGGGCTGGTTTCAGAGAATGACATAGGTGATGTGTAGGCCAAGGCTGCTCCTGCGAGGACCCCTTGCAAAACGCTGCGGCGAGATGGATTGGGCATAGTTGTTTTCTTGAACGTCACGGGAGAGAGCGCGAATTACACGTTGCTTCCGCCGGATAGCAGTGTAGCGCATTTGAAGAGCAAGGGGTGTGACCTGTGGTTATGGAATGCAGATCGTGACCGGCACCTGAGTGACCGCGACATCACGAGTTATGAGGTCTGCGCCGCCTCCATGTGGCGAATTTCGCGCTCGCGCAACCAAGTGAAGATGACGGGCGTGACGATGAGGACATGAATGAGGGAACTGATCATTCCGCCCAGGACTGGTGCGGCGAGGGGGCGCATGAATTCCGCGCCGGTGCGGGTAGACCAGAGGAGCGGAAGAAGGCCGGCTACCACGGTGGCCACGGTCATGACCTTGGGGCGAAGGCGCAGGAGGGCCCCTTCCATTACGGCGGCGTGCAGACCCTCGCGGGTGAGGATGCCGTCTAGTGCTGTGCGACGGGCGACCGCTTCTTCGAGATAGATGACCATCACGACTCCTGTTTGCACGGCGGTGCCGAAGAGGGCGATGAATCCCACCCAAACGGCGACGGAGAAGTTGAGGCCGAGGAATTTGACCAGGAAGACTCCTCCGGTGAGGGCGAAGGGGACGGCCAGGAGCACGTGCAGAGCTTCTTTAATTGAGCCGTACGTGCGATAAAGCAGCGCAAAGATGATGAGCAGGACAACGGGGATGACGAGTTCGAGGCGCCGCTTGGCGCTGATTTGATTTTCGTATTGGCCGGTCCACTCAAGAAAGTAGCCGGGG
Organism: uncultured Acidobacteriaceae bacterium; assembly: GCA_963849505.1. Taxonomy (GTDB): domain Bacteria; phylum Acidobacteriota; class Terriglobia; order Terriglobales; family Acidobacteriaceae; genus JANXZS01. The sequence goes on from CAWKHY010000011.1 coordinate 257,572, forward strand.
GGCATTGCGACGTGCTGCCTGACAGTGCGCTTGGCTTCTTCGACGAAGCCTCCAGCGTCGCGGCCGCGTACGTTCATGAGCACGGCACCGCGGAGCAGGCCATTTTCGCTGCTGATCATGGATGGGCCCATGGCGGTGCGGATGTCGGCGACTTCATGCAGCGGCACCTGCGAGCCCGCTTCTCCGGTGACGAGGATGTCTCCGAGCTGGTCGATGTTGTCGCGAAAATCGCGGGCGTAACGGACGCGGACGGGGAAGCGCTGGCGTCCCTCGATGGTGGTGGTGAGGATCTTACCGCCGACCGCGGTTTCGATCACGTCTTCGATGTCGGCAACGTTGATGCCGTAGCGAGCAGCAGCGGCTCGATTGACGTGCATCTCGAGGTAAGGCGCTCCAGTGATGCGTTCGGCATAGAGGTCGCTGGCGCCGGGGACGGTGCGCAGGACGCGCTCGATCTCTTCGGATTTCTGCTCGATGACCTGGATGTCGGGGCCGAAGACTTTGACTCCCACCTGGGTGCGGATGCCGGTGGAGAGCATGTCGATGCGGTTGCGGATGGGCTGCGTCCAGATGTTGGTGACGCCGGGGATGCGCAGCTTGTCGTCGAGGCGCGCGAGGATGGAGTCCTTGGTGGTGGCCCTTGGGCCACTCCTCTTTGGGTTTGAAGACTATGGTGGTTTCGGCCATGTTGATGGGCGCGGGATCGGTGGAGGTCTCGGCGCGTCCTACCTTGCCCACGACCATGGCGACGGCGGGATCGGCGCGGAGGATGCGGTCCTGCTGGCGCAGAATTTCTGTCGCCTTAGTGAGAGAGATGCGCGGATCTGTGATGGGCATGAAGAGCGCAGTCTCTTCATTGAGGGGCGGCATGAACTCAGATCCGATGGTGGTGGCAGTGTAGATAGCGGCGGCGAAGAGAAGGACTGCGATGGTGAGAGTGATGGCCCGATGGCGCAGCGCCCAGCGCAGCGTCGGCTGATAGATAGCGCGAAGTACGCGCATGAGTGGGTTGTCTTCTTCGTGGTGGAGCTTGCCGCGGATGAGGAAAGTGCAGAGTACGGGAACGAGTGTGATGGCAAGGATGGTGGAGCCGACCATCGCGAGAGTTTTGGTGAAGGCCAGAGGATGAAACATTTTGCCTTCCATGCCAGTGAGCGCGAAGACGGGGACGAAGGCCAGGATGATGATGACCATCGCGAAAGTGATGGGTCGGCCTACCTGTTTGGCGGCGCCGAGTGTGATCTCCCAGATGTGTTCACGATAGTTGCCGTGCTTCGCTTCGTATTGCTCGGCGTGACGAATGACGTTTTCGGTCATCACGATTCCGGCGTCAACTAACACGCCGATGGCGATAGCGATTCCTCCGAGGGACATGATGTTGGAGGAGATGCCCGCGCCCTTCATGAAGAGAAAGGCTCCGAGGACCGCGAGGGGCAAGGGTAACGTGACGACCAGGATGCTGCGGAAGTGCCACAGGAAGAGGATGTGGGCGAGGGTGACGAGGATGATCTCTTCGATGAGAGCGTGCTTGAGCGTGTCAACGGCGTGGCCGATGAGAATGCTGCGGTCGTAGAAGGGAACAATAGTAACGCCGCGCGGAAGTCCGGGCTGAATGGCGGCGATCTTCTGCTTGACCGCCGCGATCACCTCCTGCGCATTTGCGCCGTAGCGGATGATGATCACGCCGCCGATGGCTTCCTTGCCGTCCTTGTCGAGCACGCCGCGACGGAAGTCAGGACCCAGCTGCACGCTGGCCACGCTGCGGAGGAAGACGGGGGTTCCGTTGGCTGAGGCGACTGAGATCTGCTCGATATCCTTTACGCCGTTGACCAGGCCAATGCCGCGCACCATGTATTCGGTGTCGTTGACCTCCTGCACCTTGGCGCCGATGTTGTTGTTGCTGCGCTCGACGGCGGCGACCACGTCTTTTAGCGGCAAATTGTAGGCGCGGAGTTTGAGCGGGTCGACGTCGATTTGATATTGGCGGACCGCGCCGCCGATGCTTGCTACTTCCGCCACTCCGGGGACGGAGTTGAGTTGATATTTGACGTACCAATCCTGGATGGAACGGAGAGTGCCGCTGTCGTAGGGACCATCGACGGTGTACCAGAAGACCTGTCCTACACCGGTGGCATCGGGGCCCATGAGAGGTGTGGTGCCGGGTGGCAGGAAGCTGCTGGCGAGGTTGAGCCGCTCCAGGACACGCGTACGCGCGAAGTAGATGTCGACGCTGTCTTCGAAGATGACGTTGACCATGGAGAAGCCGAAGGCGGAGGCGGAGCGCACGGTGCGCACGCTGGGCAGGCCCTGCAGGTTGACGGTGAGGGGATAGGTGATCTGATCCTCGACCTCCTGTGGGCTGCGGCCGGGCCAGTCAGTGAAGACGATGACCTGGTTTTCGCTGAGGTCAGGGATAGCGTCGATGGGCGTATGCAGCAGCGCCCAGTAGCCTGCCGCGGCGAACGCGAGATAGAAGGCTACGATGATCCAGCGGTTCTTCATCGAAAATTCGATTATGCGGTTAATCATCGCTGCCTCTTACCTTGCGTTGATATGGGTGTGGAAAGTGGCGATTGTCTTGCCATCTTTGGTTGCGGTTGCGACCACGTTCCACGAACCGCCGGATTGCACCTGGCCCTTGCCCAAATACATGCCACCCATCTCGGGCAGGTCGAAGGAGTTGCGCATCTCCGGCATATTCATTGAGGGCATGGCGGGCATGACGAGGGTGACGGTGACCTTTGCGCCCGGGATAGGCTTGCCGGCGGAGTCGGTGAGCTGGGCGTGGAAGTTGTTTTCCTCGCCGCCCCTGGGAGGATCGGGGTCAATGGTGAGGCTCAATTTAGCTACGGCGACGGTGCCGGCCTGTTGCTGCTGGTCAGTGCCGCTGAATTGTTTGGCTCCTCCGAACTGGCCTCCAACGCCGGCACTGAGGCGGGTTTGCGAATCGATGAGGAAGTTGCCGTTGATGACGACCTTGTCGCCGAGCTTTAGACCACTGGTGACGGGGAAGAAATCTTCGGAGGGAGCGCCGAGTTCAACTTCGCGGGCTTCATAGACGCCGTCGTTGCGGGCGAGGTAGACCATCTTCCGCATGCCGGTATCGATGACGGCGGAGCGCGCAACGACGAGTGTTTCACGGTCAGCAGGACTGAGAAGATTGGCGCGCACGAACATTCCCGGGACGAGGCGCATACCGGGGTTGGCGACGTGCACATGGACGGGAACGGTGCGCGTCTGCGGATTGGCTGCAGGCTCGATGAAGTCGACGTGGCCGTGCAGGGTTTGATTGGGCAGCGCTTCTGAGAAGATTTCGACGACCTGGCCGGGGCGCACTTGGGGGAGCTGCGCTTCGTATACGTCGGCCTTGATCCATACCTGGCTAAGGTCCGCCACGGTGAAGAGCGCATCTCCAGCGTTCACATATTGACCCTGCGTGGCCTTGCGATCGACGACAGTTCCTGAGGCGTTTGCGTAGAGCGTGACGTGCGGTGTTCCGTTGGCCGCTGAGGGCTTGATGTCCTTGACGCCCCACAGATCGAGCTTGCGCTGGGAGGCGGTTACGAGTGCGTCGGCCTGCGACTGCGCATCGGCATCGCTGGAGTGATCTAGCTGGCTTCGATGATCGACGGCGAGGCGATACTCCTCGGTAGCGGTGGCAACCTCGGGGCTGTAAAGCTCGGCTACAGGTTGGCCACGGCGGACCTTCTCACCGGTGTACTGCACGAAGAGCCTGTCGATGCGTCCGCCGATGCGCGCGCTGATGACGGCGAGCTGCGCTTCGGGCTGCTCGACGCGGCCGAAGGACTCGATGTCAGTTTTGAGGCGTGCGGTGTGGACTGCAGCAACCTGCACTCCCGCGGCGGTTATCTCGTCGGACGAGAGCTGAAGCGTTGCTCCGGGTTGCGGGACGGAAACCTCCGGGGCCGGTGCAGGCTCGGCAGCAGCGGTTGCGGTTCCCTTGGCAGCATGCAGGCGCGGCCAGTTGATGGCGAGGACGCCGGCAAGAATCGCGAGGGCGATTCCGGCAGCCGCTCCAAAGGCGAAGAGCTTCTTTTCGTTGTGGGTCATTTGCTTTCCCCTTGCGTAGCGTTTGGCGTGTCGTCGGTTGAGCCGGACAGCGGGGCTCCGATCGCGCGCTCGAGATCTGCGAGGCCCGTATCCATATCCGCCGCGGCCTTGAAGGTTGCGGTCTGGATATCGAGGAGCAGGTTCTGGCTGTCGATCAGGTTCAGGAACTCAGTACGGTCGTTCTGGTAGGCGGCAACCGAGGCGTGGAAGGTGGCTTCGGCCTGCGGTTTCAGGGTGTCGCGATAGAGCACGAGGCGCTTCTGAGCGGTGAGCACCTTGGTGAGGGCCTGCTGGATTTCGAGACGGGCGCGGGATTGCTGCACGTCCATTTCAGCGTGGCGAAGATCGATGGCGGTGGCAACCTGGCGAACTTCGCCATCGTGCTTCTGGCGGTTGAGCCAGGGAAGATCGATGGAGAACTCGGCCATGTATGCATTGCGGAAGGGCGATCCGGTGGGCATCACCATGTAGCCGAGTCCCACGGTGTAGTCGGGCTGATAGGCGAGGCGGGCAAGCTTGACCTGGTCTTGATTGGAGGCCATCTGCTGGCGGATCGCGGCGAGTTCTGGGCGGTGGGCGATGGCAATGCGTTCGAGTTCGTCGGCAGAGGGAAGCGTGGCGGGGTTGCGATAGACGCCGAGGACCTCAGTGGGATTCGCGGGATCGATGCCCATCAGGGTGTTGAGTTCTGCGCGCGCCGTGTCGCGCTCTTCGTCAAGCTGCAGCATGTGCTCCTTGAGGCGGGTGAGCACGATCTGGGCGCGGAGCACGTCGGCCTGGGGAACCTTGCCGACGGTGTACTTAGCCATGGCCACGGCAAGCGCCTCGCGCATGAGGGTGGCCTCGCGGTCATGCAGGCGCATCTCGTCAGCATTGCGCAGAAGATCGATGCAGGCCTTGCGAATGGAGGCGGTGACATCCTGCCGAGTCTTTTCCATCTCGGCGGAGGCCATCTGCACGTCGTCGCCGGCGATCGCGGTGCGCAGAGCGCGCTTATCCTTGCGCTGGAATGTCTGCTGAATCATGAACATGTTCTGCGCCTGATTCAGGTCCCAGGGCTGCTTGAGAGGGGTTCCCCAATCGCGATACTGGAACATGGGATCTTCGCGGCTGCCGGCAGTTTCGGTCCGGGCCTGTGCGGTGGAGATCTGGCGTGACGCAGCACGGATCTCGGGATTGTCCCGGAGGGCGATCTGGATGGCCTGCTCCGTGGTGATGGGGGCCAGAACGCTGGGATGGGCGTCAAGGTTGGCCTGCGCACCGGCAGTGACCGCAAGCGCCAGGAAAAGGACGAGTGTTGAGTAGAGCTGTTTCACGCTTAACTCCGCAGTTGGACTGCAAGGGGCTTTGTCCGGACGCGGTTGTGCGAGCCGGGCGGCGACGGAGAGAAGCGAAAGCTAGAGTCTGAGGACGGAGGGTTTGGCTGGGGGACCGGGCGGGTGTGAGTCGGGGTGGAAGTTCGGTGTATGGCGGCCGGAACTGACCATTGGAGCCGGGGCTTCAGACAGTGCGGCAACTGGGGCGGCCTGCTGGTGCACGGCGACTACCACTGCACTGGGTATCGCAGAGTTGGAGCAGCAGGAACGCGTGTCGTGGTGCTGATTGGGCCTGAGTGCGCAGCAACTGTGCATCGAACGGGCGGTGTTGGAGGCGAAGCATGCGGCGGCGGGTGCGAGGAGCGCGAGAAAGAGCGCCATTGCGACCAGTGCCCGTTTTGAGAGAAACGCCGACATATCGCTAGTTTATGCGAGATCGCAGACTGGTCAGTGATGTAAATCACATGACGCATGGTTTACGGCTGGGGGTTGGCGGCGAATCGGCGCGCTAAGCACTCAGGGCGTTGATGTCGCGATTCTCAAGGATGGTTTTAGGAGAGCCATCTTTCGCGAGCCTGATCATAGCTCGGCCGACGCGTTCGGTGGTGGTGACGTAATTGGGCAGCAGTGCATTCCAGAGGGGGAAGAGCGGTGCGGAGACAGCGTAAAGGCTTCGATAAAGCCTGGTCTTCGACTGGATGCCGTGCATCGGCTGGATGAAGCCGGGGCGCATCATGTAGTGCGCTTTGAAGGGGAGTTTGAGCAGAGCGTTCTCGGTCTTTCCCTTGATCCGCGCCCACATAACGCGACCACTTTCTGAGCTATCTGTGCCGGTGCCGGATACGTAGATAAACGTCATGCCCGGATTGCGCGGCGCCAGTGTCTCCGCTGCGGCGAGGGTATAGCCGTAAGTTACTCGCTGATACTCTGTTTCGCTCATGCCGGCGGAGGAGATGCCGAGGCAGAAGAAGCAGGCATCGAAGCCGAAGAGCTGTTCCTGGATGTCGGTGAAGTCGAAGAAGTCGGCGTGCAGTATTTCGATGAGTTTGGGATGGCGTTGGGCGGTGTCCGTTCGTCCGATAGCGAGGACCAGTTCGACATTGGGATCGAGCAGGCACTCGCGGAGCACGCCCTGGCCCACCATTCCTGTGGCTCCAAACAGAATGACCTTCATGGCCGTCCGTACCTCCGCTCGAGATCGCTTGTGTATTTGGCCGATTCGGTCTTTCGGCTGGCTGAAAGGGCCAGTTCAGATCCTGAGGAATATTTTGCGGCGATACAGCCATAGCAAGAAGAGCCAGTAGGCAAGCAGGGTGGCGGCTCCCAGAAGCAACGGCTCGAGTGCGAGACCTAAGATCTGGAAGACTCCGTGGCCCAGGTTGATGAGGAGACTGCTTGTGATGAAGCGTTCCCCAACGTGGGCGATTAGATAGGCAGCAATGGAGTTTGTGCCGACGACGATGAGCGGGAAGGCCCATTTGCGATGGCCTCTGACGTCGATGATCTCGCTGAAGGCGGCGAGCAAGAGGAAGCAGGCTCCGCCGCTGAAGAGCACCCAGCTCGGAGTCCAGATGCGCTTGACGATGGGGCAGATGCCGAGAAAGTGAAGCACAAGGCCGGCGGCCAGCAGGACTACGCCCGCTAGAGCGAATCGCTTGATGGGAATGGCTGGGGCTGAGGATCGGAACCAGCGTCCCGCGGCGAGGCCGAGGATCATAGTGCCGAGAGTGGGCACAAAGCTGAGGGTGAGGTAGCCGCCACTATTGGCTATGAGTGGCGAGGTGCGGGGAAAAAGGTTGAGGAACCAGCGGTCGACGGCGACTCCGAGATTGCTGCCCTTGTTCCAGTGCGAGGCGAATCCGCTGAAGTTGTGGTGCCAATCTGCGGGTACTCCCATGGCGGCGTAGTCGAATGCCGGGCCGGGAGTGGGATACAAAGCCCAGGCCAGCCAGTAGCCGAAGAGGATGACGCCCAGGGCAGTCCATTGCAAGCGCGGCGAGAGGAAAGCCAGCAGGAAGAGGAAGGTGTAGCCCATGCCGATCTGGGTGAGCGTGTCTTCAAAGGTGAAGTTGGTTTGCGTGCTGTACATGGAGCGCAGAAAAATGCCGAGCGCGATGAGCACAAACGAACGCCAAATGGTGTGCGCGAACATACGCGCGAAGGACTCCCCTTTGCGGACGCGGCTCGCGATGGAGTAGGGCAGGGAAACGCCGACAAGGAACGTGAAGGAGGGCTGGATGAGATCGTGCAGCGAACATCCCGCCCATTCTGTGTGACTCTGATTGAAGGCGAGGATCTTCCAGATGGTACTGCCGGGAAAAGATTGCGCGACGTGGGCAAATTGGAGCACCTCGGCCATCATCAGGAGCATGACGAATCCGCGATATGCGTCCACCGCGATGTTGCGAACGACCGGAGCCGACGTGGTGACGGGGTCACCGATTGAGACCTTCGAATTTACCGCGGGCTCGTCCTGCGTAACTGTCGGTGAAAGCATCCGCATCTCCAGCCAAGTCTTTATAAGGTAGCCTTATACGTCGAATGGAAGCCAGTGTAAAGCAAGATGCTGCGCGGTAAGGCCTGCAGGCTCGAATCGTGCGGATGGTGATATACAATCAGGCGACTCCAGCGCCTGATTCGCAGTCGGAACGAAGACGGTGCAGGTCTGCGAGGTTGAGCAGCGATACGAGTGCAATCTGGACCTTAGGGGCGTTAGATCGGGAGGTTGGAAATGGATAGGGGTGATTCGGGGATTCGTTCGTTGCTTTCACGACGGAATTTTCTGGAATTGGGGGCCATGGCTGCGGCCGCGTTGGGACTGGAGAAGTCGAACGCCGCAGAGACTAAGCCTGCTCCCAAGTCGGTGATGGGGATGCCATTTGCGGCGGCGAATCCGAGAATCGGTTTCATCGGCGTGGGAGGAAGAGGAACCTCGCTGCTGGAAGATTTTCTGGCGGCAGATGCGCAGGTGCTCGCGATCTGTGACGTAGTGGCGGAGAAGGCGGAAAACGCGAAGGCAATGGTGGAGAAGGCTGGTCAGAAATCGCCGAGTCTCTACACCCAGGGCGATTACGCGTACGAGAAGCTGGCGGCTCGCGACGATCTGGATCTGGTGGTGATTGCTACGCCGTGGGACTGGCATACAAAGATGGCGGTCTTTGTGATGGAGCACGGCAAGCATGCGGCGACGGAAGTGCCCGCAGCCTACACGATGGAGGACTGCTGGAAGTTGGTGGATACGTCAGAGAAAACCCAGCGGCACTGCATGATGCTGGAGAACTGCTGCTATGGCTACAACGAGACGCTGATCCTGAATATGGTCCGCGCGGGGCGCTTCGGCGATCCGTTGTACGGCGAGGCCGCGTACCTGCACGATCTGCGGGACGAGCTTTTCTCAGCGAAGGGTGAGGGTTTGTGGCGCCGCACTGCTCATACGCTGCGGGATGGAAATCTTTATCCAACACATGGACTGGGGCCCGTGGCCAACTACATGGGAATAAACCGGGGCGATCGCTTCGCGTACATGGTATCGATGAGTACGCCACAGCGCGGGCTGGATGAATATCGCAAGACTCACTTACAAGCCAGTGATCCTCGGATGGCAGAGAAGTATATTAACGGCGATTTGAATACTTCACTTATCAAGACTGCGAATGGGCTGACGATCACCCTGAAGCATGACACTGTGAATCCCCATCCGTATGACCGGATTAATGTGATCGGCGGAACCAAGGGCGTGTTTGCTGACTATCCTCCGCGCATCTACCTGGATGGGCAGAAGGGTGGCGAGGCGTGGGCCACGATCGACAGCTTCAAAGATGAGTACGAGAATGCCCTGTGGAAGAAAGAGGGCGAGATTGCGCGCAAGCTCGGTGGCCACGGCGGGATGGACTTCATCATGGTGTATCGCCTGCTGCAGTGTATGCGCGAGGGCCTGGTACCAGACTTTGACGTTTACGATGCCGCAGCCTGGTCAGCGCCCGGACCGTTGAGCAGGTCGTCAGTGGGAGAGGGAAGCGCTCCGATGAAGTTCCCTGATTTTACTCGCGGACTATGGAAGAAAAGGAATGGTTCGGCAATAGGACTTAGTTAGTTTGCCGGAGAAGTCGTGTCGGCGAGTTAGAACGGTTCACGTAATTCAGTGATAGCTATTGCTCGACAGATAAGGGGTCATGAGGAATTGAATAACTTCGGCAGGAATTCCATTTCGATGTTGGGTCTAACTCTTCTGCTTGTTTTTGGAACTGGGGGCATGGTTCAGGCACAGATCTCCGACCTGCCGGTCATGCCGCTGCCGGCGCATTCGCAGCGTGGCTCGGGCTCTTTCGTCGTTGATCGCTCCATCGCGGTTGCATTGGAAGGTTACACGGAACCCCGGTTGGAGCTTGCTCGCGACAGGTTTCTTGAACGCCTGTCAGGCGAGACGGGGATTCTGATCTGGCCTACGATGGGCAATAAGCCGAAGATATTTATCCATACGAAAGGCCCTTCGGCGGAAGTGCAGAAGCTGGGCGAGGATGAGTCCTATCAGCTGAAGGTGACGCCCGAGGAAGTTCGACTCGATGCTCCAAATCCGCTAGGTGTTCTGCGTGGACTGCAAACGTTGTTGCAACTGGTGCAGATTACTCCCGACGGTTTTGTGGTGCCGGCCGTCGAGATCGAAGATGGTCCACGGTTTCCCTGGCGCGGCTTAATGATTGACTCTGGCCGCCACTTCATGCCGGTTGAAGTTATTAAGCGCAGCCTGAATGGCATGGAGGCAGTAAAGCTGAATGTCTTCCATTGGCACTTATCTGAGGACCAGGGCTTTCGCGTCGAAAGCTTGAAGCACCCGTTGCTGCAGAAGGATGGTTCAGACGGCCTGTACTATACACAGGCTCAGATACGTGACGTGATTGCATTCGCGCGCGATCGCGGCATCCGGGTCATACCCGAGTTCGATATGCCTTGCCATACCACTGCATGGTTCGTGGGTTATCCCGAACTGGCGAGCGGCAAAGGACCGTACCAAATCATGCGCGAATGGGGTATTGCCGATTCGGGCATGGATCCGACGCGCGAGAGTACTTACACCTTCCTGGATAGCTTTATCGGTGAGATGGCTGCGATCTTCCCCGACGCCTATTTCCACATTGGAGGCGACGAATGCAACGGGAAGGAGTGGGATGCGAATGTCGCGATCCAGAATTTCAAGCGCGACCATAAGATGAAGGACAACGCAGAACTGCAGGCGTACTTCACTGCGCGTGTGCAAAAGATTGTGGCGAAGCACGGAAAGATCATGGAGGGATGGGACGAGGTGCTGCAGCCGGGTACGCCGAAGGATGTTGTTATCCAATCGTGGCGTGGACAGGAGTCGCTTGCGGCTGCAGCGCGCGGGGGTTATCGCGGGCTGCTTTCGTTCGGATACTACATCGACCTTAATCAGCCAGCCTCGCAGCATTATGCTGTGGATCCGCTGGGTGCGGGTGCGGCCACGCTGAGCGCGGAAGAGAAGACGCGGATTCTGGGAGGGGAGGCGGCGATGTGGTCAGAATATGCCTCTCCGGAAATTATTGAAAGCCGCATATGGCCCCGCACGGCCGCCATTGCGGAGCGTCTGTGGTCTCCGCAAAACGTACAGGACGTTGAGTCAATGTACTTCCGCATGGAGCTAGTGTCGGAGAAGCTTGAATATCTCGGCATCCAGCCCCGCGCGGTTACGCGAAGGATGCTGCGACGCATGACGGGACTGGAGAATCCATCTGAGCTCATGGTACTGGCGAGCGTGGTGCAGCCCCCGGAGGGCTACGAGCGTGGGACCTATGGCAACGACGACAGCCTGATGCCACTGAATCGGCTGATTGATGCGGTACCGCCTGAGAGCGAAACTGCGCGGCAGTTCATGCTCATGGCGAAACGCATTGCGGCGGGCACGGCTAGCGAGGACGACTGGAAGCAAGCGCGGCAGAGTCTGACGTTGTGGCGTGACAACGATGCGCGGCTTCAACCTGTACTGCTGCGTTCCAAGCTGACGGTGGAGCTTGTTCCCTTGTCGGCTAATTTGCGGCAGGTGGCAGAGTTGGGCCTGAAGGTGCTGGATCAATTGCAGAGTCACCAGGCAATGACTGATGCGGAGCGCAGTGAAGCACTGGCGTTCCTGAAAAAGTCAGAGAAACCTCAGGCGGTTCTGGTCAACATGATTGCTCCGGCGGTTGGAGTATTAGTTCAGGCTGTTCCGAAGTAATAGCAATGGGCGATAACTCGTTCAGAGATTCAACTACATGTAATGGCCCTGTTCGTGTAACTCACGTACTACTTACTTCGAGAGGTTCCTTCGGCTCATGACTCTTGATTCCTACGGCGTGAATTCAGTGCAAGGCCTGGACCCTAAAAAGAGGAGTTATAACCGCTTTCTCCTGCTCGTCGCGGGACTGGGCGGGTTGTTGTATGGCGTTGATGTCGGAATTATCGGCGGTGCGCTGCCATACCTTCAGGCTACTTCCGGCCTCAATGCTGGGCAGACCTCCGTTATTGTTGCGGCGGTGCTTCTGGGGAGCGTGATCTCGACCTTATTTGCCGGGCTGCTGGCGGATTGGATGGGGCGCAAACCGCTGATGATCCTTAGCGGTGTTGCGTTCATCCTCAGCATCCCGGTCATCTCTCTCTCTCACGGTTATGGCCCACTGTTCATGGGACGCCTGCTGCAGGGAATCAGCGGCGGACTTATCGGAGTGGTGGTGCCGCTCTATCTCGCTGAGTGTTTATCCGCGTCCAGTCGCGGCAAAGGTACTGGAATCTTTCAGTTGTTGTTGACGCTCGGCATCTTTGGCGCGGCACTCATCGGAATCTATTACAGCTATCGCGTCGAGGCTGTGGCGAGGATTGCAGACGCCGCGAGCATACTCGCGTTTAAGAACCAGGCATGGCGGCGAATATTCTGGATGTCCCTGCCTCCGGGCGCGCTGTTCGTTGCGGGAAGCCTGATGATTGACGAGTCGCCCCGCTGGCTTTTTCGGCGAGGGAAGAAGGAACTTGCCTACGAGGCACTCCTGCGGTCCAGGACTGCGGAACAGGCTGGCATCGAACTGAAGGAAATGGAAGAGACGATGGTGCAGTCTCAGGCTGCTTCGTCGACCCCGATCAAGGATTCGTTACTACGCCGGAAATACGTCATTCCATTTGTGCTGGCCTGCGTCATTCTTTTTTGTAACACCGCAACCGGTGTCAATTCGATTATCGGATACAACACTGGCATCCTGCTGCAGAGCGGATTATCGGATGTGCGCGCTCACTGGGGCTACGTCGTACTTACCCTTGTGAACTTCCTAATGACCACGATCGGAATGACGCTGGTCGACCGCAGGGGTCGCAGGTTTCTGCTGATCGTGGGAACGTCGGGGATTATTGTTTCGATGATTGCGACGGGAATTATTTTCCTGCGAACAGAGAAGTTGAATCTTGAATGCCGTGAGCAAGTGCAGGCTATGGTTGGAGCCGACCAGGCTCTATCGCTGCGATTCGATCCGGCGGAGGCGAACAAGCTGCTTGCAGCTAATGGATACTCCGGTGGCGAGATAGCGGGTGATCGGGCGTCTTTTGCAGTGATTTACTCTTACGGGGACTTCACGGCGGAGACGAGTTTCGTTCGTTCGGACGACGCCGGGGCCGCTCCCCTGCTGATCACGCGCGCGAGCTGCGTTCCGACAAATAAGGTCGAAGCATTTTTCAAGAACCCGTTCGCGGATCTGGAAGCTGCGCGCACGGCACCTCTGAAGATTGAGAAGGCTGTGCTGGGACGGGTACCGAATGCGGCGCATGGCTGGATGGTCGCGATTCTGCTTTATGCTTTCATGGCCTTCTATGCGATGGGGCCGGGAGTGTGCGTGTGGCTGGCGCTGTCGGAATTGATGCCAACGCGCATCCGCTCTAACGGGATGAGCTTCGCGCTGGTGATCAACCAGATGGTCTCGACCACGCTTGCGGGAATCTTTCTGCCTGTGGTGAGCAAATACGGATACTCAACGATGTTCTTTGTATTTGCTTCGTTTACCGTGATCTACCTGATTACGACTGTGTTCTTCCTTCCGGAAACAAAGGGCAAGACGCTGGAGGAGATCGAAGAACACTTTGAGCGGAAGGGCAGGAGACGGGCTTCGGCTTGAGGTGGGATTTATCAAAGCAGAGAGGCGGAAGAGTCCAAATGTGGATCCTTCCGCCTCGTTTTTGTTGAGCCCCGATTATTCCCCAGCTTCATGCGGAAGACTAGAACGGGATGTCGTCGTCGGTAATCTCGGCGGCATGGCCGTAGTCTTCGGCGGGTCCTGAGGGGCGCTGGTCGAATGACGCGGTGCTGGAACTGGAGGATTTGGCGTAGCTTCCGCCGCCTTCGCCTTCGCCGCGGCCGCTCAGGAGAGAGATATCTCCCACAATGATCTCGGTCCGGTAGACCTTCTTGCCGCTTTCCTTGTCGTCCCACGAGCGGGTTGTCAGGCGGCCCTCAACGTAGAGCTTCGCGCCCTTTTTCACGTAGTCGCGGATGATCTCGGCGAGCTTTCCGTAGGCAGCCAGGTTGTGCCATTCGGTCTTGTCCTGCCATTCGCCGCCCTTGTCCTTGAAACGCTCCGTTGTGGCGATCGAAAAGTTAGCGACCGCCGAACCGCTGGGAAGAAACTTGACTTCGGGATCCTTGCCTACATTCCCCAAAAGGATGACCTTGTTGACGCTCTTTGCCATGATCTCTCCATCTCCATTCGTCGAAAAGAATATCAGAATAACGTTGCCGGGGCCTTTACGTTGCGGCAGGGGCCTATTTGCTGTGGCGGCGGTTCCTGAGCCATTTGGCCGCGCCCAGAATGAACAGCATTGAGCCGAAGGGCAGGCACATCATGGTGACTATCAGGCCCAGCCATCCGGAGTTTGTGTGCGGGCCCTGATCGCCGATTCCTCCGAAGACGGTTTTCGTGAGAATGGCGAAGACGACTCCGGCGAGCAGCGTAGTGGCACCCCAGCGCAGCAACTGATTCGTGCCGTCAGTTTCAGACTGCGTCGTGGAGTTGCGGGTTGTGTCCAGGTCGTCGGAGGTCACTGCTGTCATCTCTTTCGGGTCACCGCACAGCGTTTGAGAGCATGTAGTAAACCACCACTCCTGTGACGGACACATACAGCCAGATAGGCAGGGTAAACCGCGCGATCCTGCGATGTTGTGCGATGCGCCCGCTGAGAGAGAAGAAGAATGTCGTGAGCACCATGGGCAGAGCCACCACCGACAACAGCACGTGGGTGAGCAGGATCAGCAGGTAGAGGGTGCGGATGGTGCCGTGGCCGGGATAATGCGACTCGCCGTGCAGAGCATGATTGGTGATGTAGCTGGCCAGGAACAAGGATGAGAACGCGAAGGCCGTGATCATGGATGCGCGATGAGCTGGGATGTTCCTGCGCGTAATGAACACAAAGCCTGTGATGAGTGCGACCGCGGCGAGTGCGTTCAGAAGGGCGTTCAGCGCAGGCAGGAATCGCAGGCGGTCAGCGAAGGCCGGGGGCGCATGGTGGATGTAGATGAGCCAGAGCAGAAATGCAATAGCCGCCGCGCTGACTATCAGGATTGCAGCGATGGGCTTGCGGGTACTCGAAGTTGCTACAGGCATCGTTCTTCCTGGTTCGCCGGAGTCTATGCTGCCGGCTTGGTGGTTCTGCGATTCACAATGGCCCACGATGCGCCGAAGCACAGCAGGCAGAATCCCACGCTGACGGCAAGATTGACCGCGAGTGGGAAGTCAGTATGCGCCGCCGGAAAAAGTGCGTTGCGGAGGGCGTCGACCGTATAGGTGAGTGGATTGAGCCGCATCACCAGCTTCAGCCAGCCGGAGGCGCCGCTTGCGGGGAAGAGTGCACCGGAGAGCATCCAAAGCGGAAGCAGGATGAGGTTGACGATGGCATGGAAGGCCTGCGGTGAATCCATCGGCCAGGCGATAGCGAAGCCCAGCGCGGTGAGCTCGAAGCTCATGAGCAGAATGACCACTACGGCGAGTCCAACGGTCGCGGGCGTCAGGTGCCCGCCGACGAACGGGGCGAAAGCCAGGAAAATTACTCCCTGAATGGCGGCGAGCGTGGTGCCACCGAGAACTTTGCCGAGCACGATTGCGGAACGGCTCACGGGTGCCGCCAGGACCGACAGAAGAAAGCCTTCATTGCGATCCTGAATGAGCGACATCATGCTGAAGATGGCGGTGAAGAGCACGATCATGGCGACGGAGCCTGGAAAGATGTAGGCGGAATACTGGCTGGAAGAGCTGCCGCCCTGGTGAAAGCTGTGGGCGAAACCGGAGCCGAGCACAAGCCAAAAGAGCAGCGGCGATGCGATGACGCCAACCACTCGTGCGCGCTGACGAAAGAATCGAACAATTTCGCGCAGCCAGATTGAGTAGGAGGGCAGAAGTATTCCCGGCGAGGAGACCTGGGTCGCGCGAGCGGCAGTTTGGGCGATTGTGGCCATGGTTATTTCTCTGCTTTCTGGGCGAGGGCGTCTTCGCTGTCGGATTCGTTCCAGAAGCGGTGGCCGGTGCGCTGGATGAAGACGTCCTCGAGGCTAGGCTTGGAGACTGAAACTGCGTCAATCTCGCCGGGGAAGGCTTCTATGACGTCTGTCACGAAGCGGTGCCCATGTTTCTGCTCGAGATGAATGGATTTGCCGAAGACCGAGGTGTGAACGTGAAACCGGTCCTCGATACGCGCGGCTGTCGAATGCGCGGACTCTTCGCTGATCGCTTCAAACCGTACGACGTCGCCACCTATCTCAGACTTGAGGTCAAAGGGCGAACCGAGTGCCACCAGTTTGCCTTCGCTGAGAATCGCGAGCTTGTCGCAGTGCTCGGCTTCTTCCATCAAGTGGGTGGTCACGAGCACGGTCACGCCTTCCTGGTCGCGGAGTGTGCGCAGGTATTGCCACAGATCGCGACGCGCTCCGGGGTCGAGGCCGGTGGAAGGCTCGTCGAGAAGCAGAACCGATGGGGAGTGGATCAGGCCCTTGGCCAGTTCCACGCGACGCTGCATGCCGCCGGAGAGCGTTTCGACCAGTTCCTTTGCGCGGTCGCGCAGTCCCACGCGGCCGAGCACTTCGTGAATGCGAGCCTTGAGATGCGCTCCGCTCAAGCCATAAAGGTGGCCCTGATGCTTGAGGTTCTCAGCGACGGTGAGCTTGATGTCCACGCTACGGGCCTGGAAGACGATGCCGGTCTGCTGGCGTACGCGATTTGGTTCCGTGGCGACGTCGAAGCCCTGGATGCGCGCGTGTCCGGCCGATGGCACCATCAGGGTGGAGAGGATGCGGAAGAGCGTGGTCTTGCCGCTGCCGTTGGGTCCGAGCAGGCCGAAGATCTGCGCCGGCTCAACGTCGAAGGTGAGATGGTCGAGCGCGAGACGGGTGCCGTAGTCGTGGGTCAGCCCTTGCAACTGGATCGGCGCCAGGTGTTGGGTATTTTCGAGAGAGGTGGTTCGCGGGTGTTCACTCATGGTTGCCAAGCGGATCATCTCTTTCCAGCCGCATTCACCATCAACGCAGTCATTAGCAGGGGCAGGTAAATGACGCTCACCTTCAGCAGATCGCGCGCGTACATGCGCGATTCAATCATCGATTTTGCGCTGGTGATCTTTGCAAAGCGGATGGTGTAGGCGAGATACACGAGGCCGAGCGCGAAGGCCGCCACGCCATAGGGGATTCCGGTCATGTGAAGGTAGACGGGGACCAGGCTGACGGGAATCATGAGCACGGCATAGACGAGGGCTTCGATCACGGTTGAGCGCCCGTCGGGCTGGACTACTGGCAGCATGCTGGATTCCGGCGCGGGCGTAGTCGTCCCGATAGAGCCAGGCGATGGCCATGAAATGAGGAAACTGCCAGACGAATTGAATCGCGAAGAGCGCGACTGCAGGCCATTCGATGCGGCCTCGCGCGGCCGTCCAGCCGAGCAGGGGGCCCATCGCTCCGGGAAAGGCTCCGATGAAGGTGGCAAGGGTTGTATGGCGCTTCAGGGGTGTATACACAGCCACGTAGCTGAACGCCGTGATGAGGGTAAGCGTCCCGGTGATCAGGTTGGTGCGAATCGTGAGCCACGCGCCACCGGCGGCAATGAACGACCAGGCCGAGAATAATGCCGTGCGCCAGGCTGATGCGGCCGGCTGCCATGGGACGTTGCGCGGTACGAAGCATGAGCGCGTCCGTCTTGCGCTCCATGGCTTCGTTGAGGGCGCTGGATCCGGCAGTCGCGAGCGCTATGCCGATGAGGGTGTCGAGCAGGCCGCGCTGGACGCTGCTGATCCCCGACATCATGGAGCCGAGATAGAATCCAGCCCATGCAGTGATGACGACCATGGAGGTAACGCGGAACTTGAACAGGTCGCGGTAGTCATTGATTCGAGAGGCAGTTTCGCCTGCCGCCGGGGCGTGAATGGAGTGCGACGGGTGTACACCAGGCGCCGGGGTCGAACTTGCGGGCTCTTCGTCAGGAACGGTCCTGGGAAGCCCGGCAGGTGCCTGAATGATTGGGATCACGAGCGAAAAGTCCTTCCCGGCCAGAGCGCAAAGAAATGTGAGGCTTTCAAATGGACGGCGCGTCGCTGTCGAGCGGTTTACAGCGCCAGTTTCGAACCAGACTTTAATGATACCAAGGCGACGGCCAACAGGCCGGGGCGACTTTCAATCCTATGCACACGCGGCTGAAACTCCCGGTTACTCGTCAGCGGGCAGGGTGGCCGGTACGATGTCGTGGTTGACGAGGTATTCGTCCATCAGCACGGCCACCAATACGGCCGTAGGAACTGCGACCAAGGCCCCGGCGATGCCCGCCAACTCCCCTCCGATTAACAGGGCAATCAGAACGGCGAGACCGGAAAGGCCCACGCTTGATTTCATGATTCGGGGAACGAGGAAGGTGTTTTCCAGTTGCGCCCAGATTACATAGAAGATAAGCGCTCCAGCTACGCGACCCCAGGAGTCGACCCCCGCAACCAGCAAGACGAAAGCCATGGATACCAGCGCTCCCGCGACCGGAATGATATTGAATGCCCCCATCATCACGCCGAGAGCATAGGCATAGCGGACATGTAGCGAGAGGAAGACCACAGTGCTGACGACGCCCAGGATGACCATGAGTGCGCCTTGTCCGAGCAGCCATTTTCCCATGCGCACCTTGGCGCGGCGCAGGGTGAGATCGAGCCTCTGACGAGGTGCTGGCGGAAAGAAGGAAAGCAGCCAGGCGTACGTCCCTTTCCCCTCTAACATGAAGTAGATGGTGAGCACGATTGTGGTGATCACATTCACAACTTTGCCGGCCCAATTGCCAATCGAAAGGAAGACGTACGTAGCAAAATTGGAAGCCGCATCCTGCATTTTGTTTGTGACAGCCTGCAGGTTCAGGTGCTGAATGAAGGGGATGTGGTGGGTTCGCTCAACAAGGGCCGGCGTCCGCGACGGGAGTTCCTTGGCAAACTCCTGCAGGTCGCGGGCAATGGGTGGAAGAGCGAATGTGGCGAACAGCACAATCGCGCCAATCGTGATGAAAATTTGAATGAGGATGGCGTGGATGAGGGTGATTCTTCCTCTACCGAGCCTGAGGTTCATGATGGCGTGGGCAATGGGCATCAGCACCACGGCGAAAAGCGCACTCATGTATACGATCATGATCACGCTGCGTAAATCCCAGGCCAATGCAATGGCCAGGGCGACGGCAAACGCGAATGTGATGTTGCTGCGAACGGAGTGATGCGGGATCGAGATCAAGTCGGAGGCCTCATGCGGAGGTTCAGAAATGGTTCAGGGGATTGGCCTTGTAGACAGTGCCGCGGTTTCTGTTTCTTCCGCTGGCGCTGCGATGCGGCGAAGAAGTGTTTCGACGATCGCCTCCGGGGTGAGTCCGTCAGTCGAGACAGTAATGGTCGCTTTGCGATAGTGAGGCAGGCGACGCTCGTATCTCTCAGCGAGTCCCGCTCGATCCTTGAGCAGTGGGCGCACCATAGCTGAGCGATCGCAACGGTCGAGCATTGTCTGCAACTGGGCCTCAAGAAAGACCGTGCAAGTATCGTGCGTCTGAGCGAGGCGGTCGCGAGTGCCTGAATTCTCGAGGGCTCCTCCACCTAGTGCTATCACGGTCTGGTCCTGCTGCAAGAGGTGAGCCACGGTTGCTGCTTCGAGCTCGCGAAAGCCGGATTCGCCGTGCTCGATGAACAACTCTTCGATGCTGCGGCCAGTTCGCTGAATCAGCACGTCGTCGGCGTCAAAAAAAGCCCACCCCAGACGGCTGGAAAGGAGAGGTCCAGCCGTGCTCTTGCCGGCTCCCATGAAGCCGAGGAGCACGATTCGCGAAAACTTCGGAACTCCCGCAGCAGATGTCGTCATCTTTCTTCGAATTATACGAAGGAAGGCGCCGAAACGGATTGGGCCGTTAGGTTATCGGCGCTTAACAGCGGAAGGCTCTGTCTCTTCCGGTCCACGATCAAGTGCGGATTTGATGTTATCCCAGACCTTCGGGCTTGGATCTCGGATTGGCAACAGCAGCTTAGCCTGCTGGGCGATGTAGTTGAGGTCTCGTACCAGGGCGGCGCAGTTGTCACACGTCTGGAGGTGCGGATGCTTGTCCTGGTCCATCCCAGACTCAAACAGCTCAGGTAACTGCTGTTGAAACTCGTCACAGGTCATTTGTCTTCCATCTATAGGCAACGGCTTCTCTGTCAAAGAGCTGCCTCCTTCCGCTGACCGGACCGTAGGAGGTCGCGGAGTTTCATGCGAGCCTTGTGAAGTTGCGACTTGCTGTTTCCGATCGAACAATCCAACATTCCAGCGATTTCATTGTGTTCATACCCTTCCACATCGTGCAGCACGAAAACCAATCGATAGCCCGGGGGAAGGTTCTCCACGGCTCGCTCGAGCGTGACACGGTCAATGGAGCCTGACAGCGTCAGGTCGCGGGCGCCAAGGTCCTTGCGCGGACCGTCTTCCTGAGAGGGCTCAAGGGTCTCCTCCAATGAAACCAGGGGGAGACTCTTCTTGCGCAGGTGCATCAGCACTACGTTGACGGCGAGCCGATGCAGCCACGTTGAGAATGCAGAATCGCCCCGGAAGGTGCCAATCTTGCGATAGAGCTGCAGAAAAGCCTCCTGGGTAAGATCCTCCGCCTCTGCCACGTTGCCCAGCATGCGCAGGCATAGCGAATAAACGCGACGTTTATGCAGCGAATACAGATCCTCGAATGCTTTCGCATCGCCGGACTGCGCCCTGGCAATAGCCTCGGCTTCTCCGGCTATTGGGGGATTGCGCCGCGTGTGCTGATTCACAGCCCGAACAGGAGCGCCTGCATCTGCGACCGCGCTGGTAGCTGTAGAGGGCGTGTTGTCCTGACCAGGCTCTTCGTTCGCGTCTAAGGCCATATTTGTCATGCGTTATCTAAACTACGATCTTGTCACGGAATCATTGATAGGAAGTCAGTTGAGGGCGAAAAGGTTGCCTGCTAAATCGAGTCCTACCCTCATTTTCCGCGAGCGCTAACTACCAATAAACCGGGCATACAGGCTTCGGGCCACCATCGTGTCGGTGGTGCCCTGAACGATGGCGCGACCGTCCCTGAACAATGTGATGGTGTGCTCGCCCCGCTCAAAGCGTAGCAAAAGATCGTTAAAACGAACATTCCCGTGCGGCTGCAGGCGGGCTTTCATCTCGGCAAAGTCCACTGGACGGGAGTGCTCGTGTATCTGGACCGAATTTCGTCCGCACAGGGTGATGTGCGCCCGGCCTTCGCCGCGCAAGTGGGAAAAGTCGCGCAGTTGGCAGACACTGCATCCCTCTCGCGGATTTGCTGCGGAGACTTCTGCCCGTTCGTTCGCCCACAAATCGTGAGACAGCAGCGTCCGCCGCATGGTCTCGGGTTTCCCTACCAGGAATTTGAGAGCTTCGGTTACCTCAACCGAGGCAGCCAGGTTGACTGCCGTGTTCAAAATTCCAGCCGTGTCACAGGTCTCCACCGGCCCACCAGGAGGCTTTGGGAACATACAGGCCAGGCAGGCGGTCTCGCCGGGCAGAATATTCATCGTGACGGCGTAGGCTCCGATGGCGGCAGCGTAGATCCATGGGCGGTTGTTTTGTACCGCGAAATCGTTGACGAGGTAACGTGTTTCGAAGTTGTCCGTGGCGTCCAGGATGAGGTGGGCTGGGCCCAGCAGCTCCTGGACATTGGACGGGTTCAGGTCGGCGATGTGCGCATGGACTTGAACTTCGCTGTTGAACAGCGCGATCTTTCTCCGCGCCGCCTCAGCCTTAGGCAGGGATGCTTCGGCGTCGGCCTCGTCGAAGAGGACCTGGCGTTGCAGATTGCTGGGCTCTACGAAATCGCGATCAATAATTGTCAGGGTGCCGACGCCAGCCCTTGCCAGCATGCCGGCCGCCGCGGCGCCAGTAGCTCCACAACCCACCAGCGCAACATGCGCGAGCTGGAGCTTCGACTGGCCTTCCTCGCCGATGCCGCCAAAGAGTACCTGCCGGGAGTAACGCTCCTCGCTCAATTTCACCAATGTGTGTTGAGACATGACGTTCCATCATTAGTATAGAGAAGAAGTTCAGGGCAGGTCAGGTGGGTTGATCGGTTCGTCGGCATGGGGGCGTAGCCCTGCTACCGTCTCCAAGGTAAGCGGGATGGACCGGTGCGGCATCTCACCTTTGTATTCAGTGGAACGGCGTGCAGGCCAAGGGGACGGATTGTTTTTTCCGCAACAATGCAGAGAATTCGCTCGCAACGCCCGCGCCGCCGGTGTGACGGGAGCTATCCTGTTTTTGACCTTCCACTTTCTATCGGCTTCTAGTGCTCTTGGTCAGGCCACTACAGTGCCATCGACTCCCGGTAGCGCCAGTCTTCGCGCGTGGCAGGGACAGACAGTGGAGCGCATCGAGTTTGAAGGCGTGGATGCAGCCAAACTGGATCCCCTGCCTTCGCTCCTCGCCCAACAACCTAACAGTCCGCTCGATCCGGAACTTGTTCGCCAAAGCCTGCGTCGTCTATTCTCCACCGGGCTGTACCAGGGCATTGAGGTCAGGGGGATTCGTACGGCGCAGGGAGTGGTGCTGATTTTTGAGGGCAAGCCGCGCTTTTTCTTTGGCCGCGTGAGCGTGGAGGGCGTCAAGAGCGACCGCCTGACCGCGCTATTGCAGAGTGCGACGAAGATTACTCCTGGAACTGCTTACAGTGAAGATAGGCTGGCCGAATCCGACCGATTGCTGCAACAGGTGCTGGCGGACAGTGGCTACTATGAGGCGAAGATCTCGCGCGTCGAGCACGAGGAGCCTGCGGATCTGCAGATGAATGTTGTCTATACCGTGACGGAGGGCAAGAGGGCCCGGGTCGGCGACGTGGCGGTAAAGGGCGATAGCGGGATGCCTGTGGACGCATTTCGCAAGAAGGCGAAGCTGAAAGAAGGATCGAAAGTAAATCGCAATACCGTGAGTCGCGCACTTATGCGGTTGAGAAAGGACTACCAGAAGAAAGACCGGCTTGAGGCGGATGTCACTCTGGACTCAAAGCAGTATCGCGCGCCGCAGGCCGCCGTGGATTACGGATTCAATGCGAATCAGGGTCCAATCGTCACGGTCGAGGTTCTGGGCGTCAGCCTCAGCTCCGGGAAGATGAAGAAGTTGATTCCGGTGTTCGAAGAAGGCGCGGTGGACGAGGACCTGCTGAACGAAGGCGCGAAGAATTTGCGCGACTACTTCCAGCGTCAGGGATACTTTGACGTCAAGGCAACGCATGCGCTGGCGACACTGGATTCCGGTCATGCGAAGGTTATTTTCCAGGTGGATACGGGACCCATTCACCGAGTGGACGCAGTAGCAGTTGAGGGGAATAAGTACTTTGATAGCGACACGTTGCTGGAGAACCTGGCTGTGCACAAGGCGGACGTCTTCAGCCGCCACGGGCTTTACAGCCAGTCCCTGGTCAACGCCGATATCAACAGGATCACCGCAATTTACCAGATGAATGGCTTCAACCACGTGAAGGTGACGCCTACTGTTGATGATTCTGATTCGCGACAAAACGCTCCCAAAGATTTGGCGCATCTCCAGGTCACATATGAAATCGACGAGGGCCCTCAGCAAAAGGTAGGTCGATTCGATATCGAAGGGACAGGCAAAGTTCCCGTGGATAGACTGCGGCCGCTGCTGAATACGCAAGTGGGGCAGCCCTATTCTCCACAAAACGTCGAGGGCGACCGCGATGCCATCCGTTCTTTCTACCTGAGCCAGGGCTTCGAGCACATGCAGGTGCAGGTCTTGCAGGAGGATGATCCCGCAAACGCCTCGCTTGTGAACATCACGATGAAAGTGACGGAGGGTGATCAGTTCTTCGTCAACAAGGTGCTTATCTCAGGAATTCACTACACGAAGCCTGAGGTTGTTGACCGCAAGGTTCAAATCCACCCGGGAGACACTCTGGATGAGACCGCTGTGCTGGAGACGCAGAGAAGTCTCTACGATCTCGCCCTGTTCAACGAGGTGAATACAGCGGTGCAGAATCCTACCGGCGACGAACTGCGCAAGAACGTGCTACTGCAACTGACCGAGGCGCGACGCTGGGATATCAACTATGGCTTTGGCTTTGAAGCGCAGACCGGCACGCCCTCAACCAATTGCACTGTCCCGGGATGCACTCCCGAAGGCAAGACGGGCATAAGCCCCAAAGTTCAGTTTGATTTGAGCCGCATCAATATTCGAGGCCGCGATCAGACGTTTTCCCTTCGCACCGCGTACGGTTCGCTTGAGAAGCGAGCGACGGCCGTCTATGAAACACCCCATCTATTCAACCACCCGAATTTCACGGTTTCATTTTCGGGTGGCTACACGAATGCCCAGGACATTACGACATATGCGGCTGCATGGCTCGAAGGATCCTTCCGAGTCACTGAGCGATTCCTCTCACCAAACAGCCGCTTCAGCCGTGCGAATACTCTGATCTACTCCATGACGTATCGGCGCGTCGAGGTTGATCCCAACAGCTTGAAAGTGGCGCCCGAATCCATCCCGCTTTTGTCGCAACCAGTGCGCGTAGGCGGTCCCGGACTTACGTGGGTCAGAGATACGCGCGACCAGCCTCTGGATGCTCACCGCGGCACCTACAACAGCATGCAGGAATTTTTTGCGGCATCGTATTTCGGCTCACAAGCCGACTTCAACCGAATTGATTTCATCAACTCCAGCTACTATCAATTCGGCAGGCGTCACTGGGTCTTGGCCAGGAGCACACGCTACGGATTCGAACTGCCATATGGAAGTGCGGCAGAAGAACTGGTACCACTGCCGGAGCGGCTGTATGCCGGAGGCGCGACCTCTCACCGTGGATTTGCTATCAATGCCGCAGGACCTCGCGACCCTCAAACGGGTTATCCCATCGGCGGTCAAGGTGTGTTCGTAAACATCCTGGAATTAAGAACACCAGCTCCCACACTTCCATTTGTCGGAAACGCAGTGAGCTTTGTGATATTTCACGACATGGGCAATGCATTCGAAAAGCCTGAGCAGATATGGCCCAGCTTTCTTCGCGTCACCCAGCCAAATCAGAGCGCCTGCAAGTACCTCGGGACGCCGGATCCCAATAACCCATGCAGCTTTGCCTACTTTTCCCATGCCATCGGCCTGGGCTTGCGATACAACACACCGATCGGGCCGTTGCGCGGAGACTTCAGCTGGAACCTGAATCCACCCATCTATCCCGTTACCTATAGCAGTACCGATCCCAACTTTGTACCCTATGTTGGACAGGCTGCTCATTTCAATTTTTTCTTTAGTATTGGACAGAGCTTCTAATGCACATGCGACACATCCCGCGGGTTGGACTGATGAGCTTGGCTCTACTAGGTGCATGCCTGGCACGCGGAGAGGCGCAATCTCCGCAGTCTGTTCCGCAAGCCCCGACGCCAGTTCCACAAACTCCGCAGCCTGCTCCGCCGCCGAACGCCCAGGGGCCTGATGCTTCAGGGCAGGCAGTGGTGCTCGATCATGTGATCGGGGTCATCAACGGTGATGTGCTGCTGGAAAGCGATGTGCAGAGCGAGATGCGATTCGCTGCGTTGCAGCCCTATAGCAACCCGACGCGCGACACCGGCCGCATGGTCGCCGCAGAGCGGTTGGTGAACCGCACCTTGATACTGCAGCAGATGGACGATCCGCAGCAGCAGCTAAAGTTGCCGCCCCCTACTGACGAGCAGGTGCAGGCGCGCATCTCTGAACTGAGAAAAGCGATTCCTGAATGCAAGCGATATAAATGCGAGACTGCGGAAGGCTGGCACGATTTTCTGGATGCGCACGGCTTTACTGAGCAGCAGGTGGAGGATCGCTGGCGCCAACGCCTCCGCATCCTGCAGTTCACTGAAGCAAGGTTCCGCTCAGGGATCCGAGTGCCCCGCGCCGATATCGAAGCCTACTACAAGGATGATCTGCTGCCGCAGTTTGCCAAGGAGAAGGTGACTCCTCCTCCGCTGGAGACAATCGAGTCGCGCATTGAAGAGATACTGCTGCAACAAAAAGTTAACGTGATGTTGCAGGACTGGGTGAAGAGCCTGCGGGATCAGGGTAACGTGCTGATTTTGGATCCCGCTTACGGAAAGAGTAATCCTTTGCAGAGTGATTTGCCGGGAGGCGCCGCATGACCACCTTGCAAAGCTTGCCGGACACACCTCCACCGCCAGCACCAGCCCGGCGCGGCTTTGGCTGGCGGCATCTGTTGCTCATTTTCGGTGGAGTAGTGTTGCTGCTTGCTGCCTGTGTCGCAGGTTTGGCCTGGTACGCGAATACGCAGGAGTTTCAAGATCGGGTGCGCCGAGAGGTGATTGCAACCATCGAGCAGGCCACGGGCGGCCGCGTCGAATTGAAGTCGTTCCGATGGAAATTGATTCACCTGCAGATCGACGCGGAGGATCTCACGATCCACGGTCTTGAAGCGCCGAATGAGATTCCTTACGCGCACGTCGACCGGCTAAGCGTGCAGGCAAAGATCCTTTCCTTCTTCAGGCCAAAGATAGGGTTGAATTTGTTGACGGCAGAACACCCCGTCGTTCATCTTCTGATTTATCCCGATGGAAGCACCAACCAGCCGCAGCCGAAGACCGTGCGCGAGGGCAAACCTTTAGGAGATACGCTGTTTGATCTGGCTATTGATCGCGTGGAAGTTAGTAACGGTCTCGCCGTCGTCAACGAACGCAAGATTCCCTTCGACCTGTCGGCGCAGAATGTGGGCGCGATTATCACCTACTCTGCAGCTCCCAATGGCACGGATCGCTATCTCGCAAATGTAACCGTCGCTGATCTAATGGCCCATCGTGGCAAGCAGGTGCCGGTGCACTCTACGGTCGATGTGAATGTATCCCTGGGCCGCAACGCCGCTGAGCTCAAGTCCCTTCAACTGAAAACTGGGGAGTCACTGCTGGAAGCATCGGGTGCGATTGAGAATTTCTCCGACCCGAATTGGCACATGGCTGCCACTGGAAAAATCGACGTGCGGGAGCTTGAAGCTTTGACAGAAGTAGAAGGATTGGGGGGTGGCACTGCCGATCTCCGCATTCAGGGCGATGGGCAGGGCGCGAGAACCTTTACGGTAGAAGGCGACGCCCGTCTGGACAAGGTTAGCTACAAGACACCCGATGTGAAGCTGGCAGAAGTAAATGCTACGACCCGCATTCGAGCGACCGAGCAGCGTCTTAGTCTGACTGGCTTTGTTGCCAAGCTTCGCGATGGAGGCGCTGTTCAAGCTGATTTTCAACTCGAGAATTGGCTGCCGGGAGAAGGCGGGCCACCAAATGCCGCAACTGCAGCCAGCGGTGCAGTGAAGCGTAAAGGTACTTCGCCGCAGGGCAAAGTAGCAACTGTGAAGCCCGCACCCGCAAAGGCGCCCGTGACCAAAGGCACCATTCGCGCGAAGCTCAGCGGCGTGAAGCTACGAACCATTCTGACCGCTACGCTGCCGTCGCGCTATCAGGATTTGGGGTTTGATACCGCGACAAGCGGCCCGGTGAATGTAGACTGGACCGGCGTTGGAGACGACCTGACCGTGGATGGGAATCTGGTCCTCGCACCAGGCGCCCCAACAAACACGCGCACTTCGGACCGCGGTGTTCCTATGTCTGGCGTCGTCGTCGCGAAGTACTTCAACCGCAGCGGAGCAGTGGCCATTCAGACTCTTGACGTGAAGACACCGGGCACTCACTTGACGGTTGAGGGTTCGTTGGGAGTTTCATCCCCTGATCGTCCATCCAGCCTGCAGGTCGATCTCTACACCAGCGACCTGGCGGAGTTTGACCGTACCCTGACAGCAGCAGGCCTGGTGGAAAACGGAAAGCAAGGTGTGCAGGCTCTTCCGCTTCAACTGCAGGGGCAGGCAGAGTTTCACGGCCAGGTATCCGGAACGATCAACGAGCCGGATGTGAAAGGCCATCTTACCGCGACGGATTTTGCAACCATATTGCCGGCCGCGAGCGCAGCCGTACCTGTGCCGACAAGCAATACGCATCCTCCTCCGGCCATTTCGACGCAACCGCCACCCACTGCACCGGAGAGAGTGATTCGCTGGGATAGAGCGGACGTAACCGGTGAGTATGCGCTGGACCAGATCACGATTCAGCAGGCTACGATTGCACGTGGGAAAACGCTGGTTCACGCCTCTGGTCTTGTAAGACCTCACCGCACGGGTCTGCACACCGCGGAATTTAATGAGCTATCTGCGATCAACGCGACAGCGAAAGTTGATGACGCCAGCGTGACGGACGTGCTGGAAATCGCTGGCCAGGAGCAGGTTCCCGTCACCGGCACGATTTCCCTCAACGTGCACGCGGGAGGCACCTTCGACAACTTGAACGGTGGTGGCCACATCCTGGTGAATGGCGGCGCAATTGATGGCGAGCCTTACAAGAGCCTGGTCGCCGAAATGCAATTCGACGGTCGTGAAGTGAGTGTTACGAAACTGACTCTGCTGCAGAACGGCGGACAGATTGTTGCGAATGCAGCATACGACATGGGCCACAAGACATTTCACGCCACTGCCCAGGGCAAAGGATTCCAGCTTGCGCATATCCAGAAGCTGCAAAGACCAAAGCTGGCGCTGGCAGGGAAGCTTGATCTTGAGGCGCAGGGTTCCGGCACCTTGGACAATCCAATTATCCACGGCAATGCACACCTCGCCGATCTCAAGCTGGGAGGCCAGCTTCTCGGAGATGTAGAGGCCGATGCTCATTCTGAACACGGATCTATTTTCTACACAACACAGTCTCGTATGCAGGGAACCGAGCTGAAGATTACCGGTCAGACCGATTTGCATGACGGCTTCGTTACACAGGCTAAGCTCGTCTTTTCCGAACTGGACATCGACCCCTTCCTGCGAATGACAGGCATCGAGGGCTTGACTGCTCACTCCTCAGTTGAAGGCGAGTTGACGGTCAGCGGGCCGCTGAAGGAGCCGAAGCGATTGAATGGCGAAGCGAACGTCAGCCAGTTTGGCGTATCGCTCTCTGGCGTTCAGCTGCAGAGCGATGGCCCTGTCCACGCCACTCTGAAGAACGGCCTGTTGTCGATCGATCCCGTCCATGTGACAGGTCAGGATACCGACCTGCGGGCCAAGGGCACGATGAACATTATTGGACACGGCGATCTGAATTATCACGCCGAAGGCGAAGTTAATCTGAAACTCGCGCAGACTTTTAATTCCGATATCGTCTCGTCCGGTCGGGTCGATTTCACGCTCGACGCACGTGGAACTTTCGAGCGTCCCGACCTGACCGGACAGGTGCGCTTTTCCAATGCAGCGGTCGCACTTCAGGATCTCCCGAATGGCCTGAGCCAAATCAATGGAACGCTGCAGTTCAATCAGGATCGTCTGGATGTGAAGAACCTTACCGCGCAGACCGGTGGCGGCCAGTTAAAGCTGGGCGGCTACATCACCTATATCCAGGGCCTCTACGGGGATCTGACCGCAACGGGAAAGAATATTCGGATTCGATATCCGGCCGGAGTGAGCTCGATGGCCGATGCCACTCTCAGGCTACAAGGTTCGCAAAAGAATCTGATGCTGAGCGGCAACGTTCTGATTACGCGATTTTCTCTTAGCCCGAATCTTGACATTGCGGGGCTCGCAAATCCTGCAACCAGCGTGCCGCCGCCGGTGGACCCCAACGCGCCCTCGAACCACGTAAGGCTGGACATTCACGTTACGTCTGCTCCGGCGCTTAACTTCCAGAACACCTTTGCAAAATTGGCTGGTGATGTAGACCTTCGACTCGGTGGAACGATTGCGTCACCTTCGGTGCTGGGAAGAATTAATGTCACCGAGGGTAGTACTACCTTTGCCGGAACCCAGTATCAGCTGCAGCATGGTGATGTCTTCTTCAGCAATCCAGTGCGCATCGATCCAACCATTGATCTGGAGGCCACGGCACGGGTAGAGAACTACGACATTACCATAGGATTGCACGGCACTGCGAACAAGCTGAGTGTGAGTTACCGGTCCGAACCGCCGCTCCCTCAGGCCGACGTAATCGCCTTGCTTGCGCTGGGGCGGACCCAGGAAGAGCAGGGCATGTACACCCAGCAGCAGCAGAACCAGGGTACCAACGCAACCACCAATGCTTTGCTGGGCGGAGCACTGAACGCCACCGTCAGCAGCCGAGCGCAGAAGTTATTTGGTGTGGGAAGCGTGAAGATCGATCCGACTTACGCCGGCTCGCTTGGCAACGCCACAGCTCGAATCACGGTGCAACAGCAGGTATCAAAGTCTCTTATTTTGACCTACGCCACCAACGTGAACAGCACAGCGCAGCAGTTGATTGAAGCGCAAGTGAACCTTACGCAAAACGTCTCTGTGGTTGCGCTGAGAGATGAAAACGGCGTCTTCAGTACGGTCGTGAAAATCCACCGGCGATATCGCTAAGAACTCGATCTTTGCTCCGTGGCGGGCGGCGATTTCAATCCTCTTTGCGAAGAGCATCCCGGCCTAATTAAACTATCTGTTGGAGGCTATGGATGTCTTTGCTGCGCAGTGTCGGCACCACGCTGGAGATGATCAAATGGGAGCACTCGGTGTTTGCGTTGCCGTTCGCGCTTACCGGGGCCATGCTCGCCGCTCATGGCTTTCCACGCGTGGGAACCATCGCGTGGATCATCGTTTGCATGATTAGTGCTCGTTCGGCTGCCATGGCCTTTAATCGCTGGGCAGATGCAGATCTCGATGCCACCAATCCGCGGACTGCCAGCAGAGCTATTCCGGCTGGATTGCTGGATCGGAAGTTTGTTGGACTCTTCGTCGCGGCCATGGCCGTGCTGTTCTTTGTGGCCTGCTCGCAATTGAACCGGCTCACTTTGTTCCTCTCGCCCTTCGCTATGTTCGTGGTGCTTTTCTATTCCTACACAAAAAGATTCACGCGCTGGTCGCACTTGTTCCTGGGACTGGCTCTCGGCATCGCACCTGCCGCAGCATGGATCGCTGTACGCGCTTCCTTTGACCCGCGCATTCTTATTCTTACTGCCGCTGTGCTCTTCTGGGTTGCAGGATTCGACATCCTCTATTCTTGCCAGGATGCAGAGCACGACAAAAGCGCAGGGCTCAACAGTGTCCCGCAGTCGATGGGGGTAGCAGCAGCTTTCTGGACCGCGCGTGCGATGCACGTGGTGATGCTTGTGCTGCTGATCTGGCTTATTCATGTTTTTGCTTTGGGAGCCATTGCCAAGGTAGGTTTAGCGATTGTGGCCGCATTGCTACTGTATGAGCACTCCATCATATCGCCGCGCGATATGCGGCGAATGAATGCCGCTTTCTTTACGCTGAATGGAGTGATCTCAATCCTGTTCTTCGTGGCGGTCGCTGCGGATCTCCTGCTTCATCGCTGAGCGAACCTCTCCCCCGCAACATAACAAGAGGCCCGACGCTGCATGAGCACCGGACCTCTCTTGTCTTGCTTACTGAATTATTGCCCGGGTTCTAAGCGGACCGGCGTGACTTGTCGTCGAGTCCGTCCTTGATCTTGTGCTTGAGATTCTCGGTCGACTCAACGATATGGTCCCGGGTGGCGTTAGCTTTGTCCTGTGCTTCGTGGCGATGGCGGTCTTCTACGTGCTCTGCAGCGTCCTTCGCGTTGCCCCATGTTTCCTTGGCCGCGCCTTTGACCTGTTCCGCCGTGCCTTCGTTGGCCATCTTCTGGTTGCCGAATGCTTCACCGACCTTCTGCTTTACCCGACCGGTAACTTGTTCAACTTTGCCGCCGACTTGATCCTTGTTCATTGCAACACTCCTGTACTGCATTTGTACTGCACCTTGGTTCGTACACCTTTTCGTACTGTGGTTGCCTGCTAAACAGCTCTGCGACCCGAAATCAGTTGGATGAGTAGTACTACCAGTGCGATGACCAGCAAAATGTGGATATAGGCGCCCAATGCATGGAAGCCAACGAATCCTAATAGCCAGAGGACCAGAAGCACCACAAAGATTGTCCAGAGCATTCGTTCTTCTCCTCAGTACGATTTGTCTACGGTGTGATAAGGTGCGCTTAAAACCTTTTAGGTTGCCGCCCACACTGAAGTTTCAGGGAGAGAACTCAGAGAAATGAAGATAGCGATCCAGGGAGAACCAGGTTCTTTCAGCCACGAAGCTGCACTCAAGATGGAGGCTGGCTCGATCATTGTTCCGTGCGCATTTTCTCCCGAGGTATTCCGCAGCGTTGTGGAGGGGGAAGTGGATGCGGCGGTTATTCCTATCGAGAACAGTTTGGCGGGCCCCGTTGTCGAGCACTACGACCTTCTGCTTGAGCATGAGGTGACCGTCGAGCGCGAATCTCTTCTGCGGATACGGCATAACCTGATAGCGATGCCCGGCAATTCAATCGACAACATTCTTCGCGTGTACTCTCACCCCGTCGCCTTGGCGCAGTGCCGCCGCTTTCTTGCGGAGCATCCGAAGATGCAGATCACTCCGTTCTATGACACAGCGGGAAGTGTGAAACAGCTTATGGAGCAGAGTGACAATCATGCAGCTGCCATCGCCAGCCTTGCAGCGGCCCGCCACTATGGCGGTGAAGTGCTGGCAGCCGCAATCGAGGACAACCCGCAGAACTTCACTCGCTTTTATTTCGTTCGTCGCAAAGCATTGGCAGTGCCAGATCCGAAAGCCAACAAAGTCAGCCTGGCGTTCACCGTGGAGAACCGGCCAGGCACGCTGGTTCAGGTTTTGCAGGTGTTTGCCGATCACGGAACGAACCTCACCAAGATCGAATCGCGGCCTGTGCCCGGTAAGCCCTGGCAGTACGTGTTCTATGCCGATTACCAACTCTCAGCGCCGGGAGAGATGAAGGTGCCATTAGAACAACTGCTGGCCCACTGCTCCATGGTCAAAGAACTGGGCGCCTATCGCCATGCTCAAGATGCATCCTGATCCCGGTCCTCAGCAGAGCCAGAAATATTAGCAAACCAACACCGCGAAACCTGCGTATCATTCCCGCGGGGCTTTCACCCCATGATTCTTTTCGCCGATATAACCAGAAGAAGCGCGGTGCAGCAGGCAAAAAAGGCATCGTAGAGTGCAGGTCGGCTTGCGATGACGACAGGCGTCTCTCAACCCAAGGGCTCTGTTTCCACGAAGAGTGTTGGTAAGTAGATGTGGAATGATAAGTTTATGCGGTTTACCGGGCGGTGATGGATCCTTTGCGACTTTTGAATATCTGCGGCGTCTAATAGCTAATTACTTGATAGAGGTAGACTCATGGCAAGCGATTTCCTGAGCATCATCCAGCCGAGCGATCCCAAACAGCGCGAAAACACCTCCGCCCGCGTGCTGCCGATCCTTCCTGTCCGCGATACGGTGCTCTTTCCCCACGCGGTGCTTCCGCTCACGGTTGGCCGCGAGAGTTCCATTCAGCTGATTCAGTCCCTTGGTGAAGAGAAGACCATCGTCGTGGTGGCCCAGCGGGATGCGCGTTTGGACGCGCCCGGGCCCGAAGATCTCTACAGTTATGGCACGCTGGCAACGGTTCATAAAGTTGTGAAAATGCCGAACCAGAGCCTCTTTGTTTTCACAGAGGGCGCGGAACGTGTGAAGCTGGGCGAATTCAGCCAGCTTGAGCCGTTCATGCTGGCGAGCATCGAGCCGGTTGCCGTTGAGGCCCTGGCGAAGAACTCCGAAACCGAAGCGTTGCAGCGCAACGTCCAGTCTCAGTTCCAGCAGATTGTGAACGTGTCCCCTACGCTCTCCGATGAGTTGCAGACCATTGCGATGAATATCGAGGAGCCGGGCAGGCTGGTGGATTTTATCGCCTCATCCCTGCCGTTTCTGGCCACGACAGACAAGCAGGAACTGCTGGAGACTCCGGACATCGTCGTGCGTATGGAGCGCATTAACAAGCACCTCGCCAAGGAGCTTGAGGTGCAGCAACTGCGCAACAAGATCCAGTCGGAAGTGCAGGACCAGGTACAGCAATCGCAACGGGACTACTACCTGCGCGAACAGCTGAAGGCCATCCAGAAGGAACTCGGCGAGATGGACGAGGGCCAGAAGGATATCGATGACCTGCGCCAGAAAATTGAATCGGCGGGAATGCCGGAGGATGTAAAGAAGGAAGCGCTCAAGGAGATGAATCGCCTGGCGCGTATGTCTCCCATGGCAGCCGACTATTCGCTGACTCGCAACTACATCGAGTGGCTCTCGGTACTGCCGTGGACCAAATCTTCCGGCGGCGAAGTGGATATCCTCAAGGCCAAGGAAATTCTGGACGAGGACCACTACGATCTGAAGAAGGTCAAGGACCGCATCCTGGATTACTTGAGCGTGCGTCGCCTGAAGCCGGATATGAAGGGGCCGATTCTCTGCTTTGTCGGGCCTCCGGGAGTGGGTAAAACCTCGCTTGGCCGCAGCATCGCCCGGGCGCTGGGGCGCAAGTTCGCGCGCATCTCACTGGGCGGCATGCACGATGAGGCCGAGATTCGGGGTCATCGCCGCACCTATATCGGAGCTTTGCCGGGACAGATCATTCAGGGCGTCCGTCGCGCTGAGACCAACGATCCCGTCTTTATGCTGGACGAGATCGATAAACTCGGCCGGGACTTCCGCGGCGATCCGTCCTCTGCTCTGCTGGAGACGCTGGATCCGGAGCAGAACTTCAGCTTCCGGGACAACTATCTTGATGTGCCGTTTGATTTATCCAAGGTGCTCTTTATCTGCACGGCGAACATGCTGGATCCGATTCCGGAGCCGCTGCGCGATCGTATGGAGATCATCGAACTGCAGGGATATACAGAAGAGGAAAAGGTGCACATCGCCTTCCGCTACCTGATTCCCCGGCAGACAAAGGAGAACGGTATATCGTCGGAGATCATCGAGTTCCCAGCGGAGAGCGTCTCGTACATCGTGCGCCATTACACGCGCGAGGCGGGCGTACGCAACCTGGAGCAGTTGATCGGCACGGTATGCCGCAAACAGGCGCGGCGCGTGGCCGAGGGCTCCACCGAAAAGCTGGTGGTGACCAAGGAAGTTGTGCAGGAGTTCCTGGGCGGAATTAAAGTTCGCGTGGATACCGAAATCGCGGAACGTACCAGGCGCGCCGGTGTCGCCGTTGGTCTTGCGTGGACTCCCGCGGGCGGCGATGTTTTGTTCATCGAAGCCAGCCGAATGAAGGGCAAGGGCGGCTTCACCATGACCGGCCAGATCGGCGAGGTAATGCAGGAATCCATGCAGGCCGCGCTGACTTGGGTCCGTTCGAACGCGCTGACCCTCGGGTTGCAGGAGGACTTTACCAAGGATCTTGACCTGCACATCCATGTGCCGGCCGGCGCGATCCCCAAGGATGGTCCTTCGGCCGGCGTGACCATGGCCACCGCACTGGTTTCGCTTATGACGGACAAGCCGATCCACCCATTGACCGCCATGACCGGCGAGATAACGCTGAGCGGAAATGTACTTCCGGTCGGAGGTATCAAGGAGAAGTTCCTGGCCGCCAAACGGGCCGGCGTCAGCACGGTAATTTTGCCGGCTGAGAACCGCCAGAACGTGGAAGAGGATCTGACTCCGGAACAGATTTCGGGTGTGACGATCCACTATGCCAGCCGGATCGAGGATGTCCTTGCCGTAGCGCTGCCGAAGTCAACCAACGAGGCGCGTAAGGACGAGGAGATTCGCGAGAGCGTGTTAATCCACGCCGACGCATAAACCGTTCGTGAATCGCAGTCGGGTCTGCCAACCAGCGGCCCGATTGCATCCACACCGTGTCCATGGATATCATGGGGCCGCCATGAGGTGTTAGATGGACGCCATAGCTGCAGATCTCTTGAAGAACGTATCCCTGCGCACTGAACGTGGCGAGTTGGAGTGGACGCAGACCGAGCCCGGAATCTATCGCGCGCCGTTCGACGAGAAGCTCACACTGAATCTCTATCCCTACGCAGATTATCCGCAAGACCACAAAGCTTCGCTCACGCTGACCGAGGGTTCCGCCATGGTCTTGGACCTGGCGCCGCAGACGGAGATGGAGTTGGCGAATCTTCGTGTTCTTTATCGGCGAGTGGAAATCTGGGTCGAAACCAGCCGCAGAAACGGCTAATCGGGCCTAAGCACTAGTGTGCAAACCGGAAAGACTAGCCTGAACAGGTGGGCACAGCTTGGCCACCCTTCCTGCGATCGTACGTCCCTCGTTTAGCTATTGTTGCGGGGTGGCGGGATCGGGCCGCGGCGCGTTCGGGTCCCTGACTGCCACCATTTCCACATCAAAAATCAGGTTCGATTTCGCAGGTATCGGGCCTTTGGCGGTTTCGCCGTAGGCGAGTTGGTAGGGGATGAAGAGGCGCCGCTTGCCGCCCACTCGCATGCCCTCAAAGCCGGTATCCCATCCCATAATGACGCGGCGTTGGCCCTGCAGGAATTCGAAGGGAGTTCCCCGATCCACTGAAGAATCAAACTTTGTGCCGTCATATAGCCAGCCTGTGTAATGGACGGTGTAGATCATGGCTGGTCCAGCCAGTGCCCCTGTGCCCACCTTTACGTCTATATAACGCAATGCGTATTCAGTTTTCACCACGCCGTGGACGGCCGGAATGTTGGCGGGCAGCTTGATGGCGTCCGGCCTGGGGGCAGTAGCCGCAGTCCCCGTCGTGGTGTGGTGAACGGGCGGCTTGGCTGGGGTCGTTTGCTGGCCCGTGAGGCTAAGAGGGAGGAACGTCAGCAGGAGGAAGCCCGCCGTGATCTGAAAAATATTTTTGGTTTTCATGCGAACGTGATGGTAGCACAACGCTTCTTACAGATAGACGCTTTTCCGAGGAGCCTGCGATGACGATTCTTACCTTGGGACACTCGACCTTGCCCATACAGGACTTCCTTCACGTTCTTAGGCAGAACGGCGAACCCCGTGTGGTCGATGTGCGATCCATCCCGCACTCCCGCCATAACCCACAGTTTGAGCAACGCGCGTTAATCAGCACGCTTGTTAAAGAGCGTATTCCGTATCACTGGATGCCGTCGCTCGGAGGCTTGCGCCCAGCGGCGCGGGATTCAGTCAATATGGGTTGGCGCAACACCAGCTTTCGGGGATACGCGGACTACATGCAGACCGACGAATTTGCGGGGGCTCTCGAAGAGCTGATTGCCCTGGCCAGCGTCGCGGACGTTTGTCTGCTATGTGCGGAGGCCGTGCCCTGGAGGTGTCATCGCTCGCTCGTAGCTGACGCGTTAACCGCTCGTGGTCTGGATGTGGAACACATCCTTTACGGCGCTGGCGGGGATAGCCGGCGCAATCCACATAGCCTGACCCTGTTCGCCAAAGTCGATGGAAGCCGCGTCTGGTATCCGGCGGAGACCGGCGAGTTGTTATCGACTGCACCCACTTCATCATCCGGTGATTGATCCGAAGCAAATCAAGGCTCGGTTCGTCTAACCCGCAGGGTATTCTTTCCTCATGCGGATTATCGTTCTCTATTTTGGTGCCCTGCGGGAGATCTTTCGCTGCGAGAAGGATACCCTCTCGCTGTCGGAAGGCGCGACGGTAGGCACACTGCTCGAACACTTTCGCGCCACCGCGCCCGAGCAGAACAGCTTCTGGGGCGCTATTGCTGTCGCCGTCAATCAGGAATTCGCGCGTGCAGACCAGTTGCTGGCGGAGGGCGATGAGGTGGCCCTGCTGCCACCCGTCTCTGGCGGGAGCGGATCTGGCCCATACATAGCGCTCGTTCAGGATCCGATTGATACTGCCACTCTGGTCGAGGCGCTCAAGCGCGGCGAGGACGGTGCTGTGGTGGTCTTTGATGGCATCGTGCGCAACCACACACGGGGGCGACGAACCCTGCACCTCGTTTACGAAGCATACGAAGAGATGGCGACAGCCCAGATGGTCAAGCTGGCGGAGGAGGCGCGGAATAAGTTCGCGGTCCGCGATGTTCTGCTGGTTCATCGTGTTGGGAAACTGGCAGTGGGCGAGACCAGCGTACTGATCGCAGTTGCCTCGGCTCATCGCGCCCAGGCCTTCGATGCGTGCCGCTGGCTGATCGACACTTTGAAGAGCACCGTGCCCATCTGGAAGAAGGAAGTCTTCGAAGACGGCGCTGTCTGGGTAGCCGGAGAGCCTTTTCCAGATGGCATAGCGACGCAGGCGCGCAGCGGGGAAGCAGGCAAATGAGGCGAGCCCTCCGGGTCCTGATTCTGAGCCTGACAGCTTTGCAATTGAATGCGCAGGAACCGTCTCCTTCCTCCACGACCCTGAAGGTGAACGTGCGCCTGGTGAATCTCTTTGTGAACGTCACCGATAGAAATGGCGCAGTTGTCGGCGGTCTGGCTAAAGACGACTTCGTGATAACCGAGGATGGTTTTCCGCAGAAAATAGCGATTTTTGAGCGGCAGTCCGAGATGCCCCTTGCCATCCTGCTGGCAATCGATACAAGCGGTAGCGTCCAGAAAGATCTGGCGATCGAACAGAGCTCGGCCCGGCGATTTGCCAACGCAATCATGCGGCCGGTGGATCAGATGAGCCTCTTCGAGTTTTCCTCCGAGGTGCGCGAGGTGGTCCCGTTTACCAACCAGGTGAAGCGCATTGATCGCGGACTGGAAAGCCTGCGGCTGGGGCCCGCCACGGCGCTCTATGATGCCGTTTATCTGTCTTCGCAGAGCTTGGCCGCTAGGCAGGGACGCAAGGTGCTGGTGCTGATCTCCGACGGCGGCAATACCGTGAAGGGCGTGGACTACCAGAAGGCGCTGGAGCAGGCGCTTCGTTCGGAGGTGATGGTCTACAGCATCATCGACGTGCCGATTGAAGCCAGCGCTGGCCGTGACCTCGGCGGGGAGCACGCCATGATCACACTGTCAGAGGAAACGGGTGGCAAGTACTATTATGCCGAGGGCTCAAACATGGAGAAGGCCTTCGACCAGATCTCTGCCGATCTCCGCACGCAATACCTCCTCGGCTACTATCCGGCGCATCGCCCAGCCGATCCCGGCTTTCGTCGGGTGGAAGTGAAAGTAACTGCGGCCCAGAGCTCCAGCTTCCAGGTCCGGCATCGTACCGGGTACTACTCCTCCACACCCTAGCGGAAACCGGGGAAGCGCTGGCGGGTACAATACGGATATGCCCACGGAAAACGCACCGCGTCGCAGGCCCAAGGGTCCTCCTCCGGGAGAGACCGGCCAGGAAGCGCTCTATTTGCGCTTCTTGAGCGAGAAACAGGTGCCCGTCATCGTGAAGCTGCGCGACGGCGAGAGCGTCCAGGGTTGGATCGAGTATTTCGACGACCGGATGATCCGCCTGACGCGAGAAGGCAAGCCCAATCTCTTCATCTACAAGCACCAGATTCGCACCATCACGGAGCACGCGCGACGCGAGAAAAACCGGCGGAGTGCAGCCAAAACGGGCGAGAGTGAGACGCCAGGTGTCCCCACGCCCGTGGACGAGGCTGGAAAGTGACGCTACCGCCGAAGAGCGCAGGGTTTGTCTTCGTTGAACCCGCGGCAAAAATTGCAGTGGAGGCGGGCCAGCTGGTTCGCGGCTTCTACCAGCGTGGCGTGGCAACGGAATACAAAGGGGAAGTAGACCTCGTAACCGAGGCCGACCGGTCCTCGGAGCGGCTGATACAGGAGCGTTTGCTGGCGGTATTTCCCGAGCACGGTATCTACGGGGAAGAAGGAACCCGCGACCGCATGGATCGCGCCTACCGGTGGTACATCGACCCCCTGGACGGCACCACAAATTTTGCTCACCGGTACCCCGTATTTTGCGTGAGCATGGGACTGGAATACAGGCCGCCTGATCTGGCCCCCGGCCAGGATGGGGAAGTTGTGGCCGCGATCATCTACGATCCCATGCGGGATGAGCTGTTTGTCGCCGAAAAAGGCCGTGGCGCATACCTGAACGGCGGGCCAATCCATGTCTCGGGAGTCTCTGACCTGGCGGAAGGGCTGCTGGCAACTGGCTTTCCCAGCCGCAAGCGCCACGAAAACCCGAATATTCACTTTTATCAGGAGATCACCCTGCGCTCCCACGGCGTGCGGCGCCAGGGATCGGCAGCCCTGGATCTGGCCTATACGGCCTGCGGGCGTTTTGACGGCTATTGGGAGTTCTTCCTGAACCCCTGGGATACCGCCGCTGGATACCTGCTGCTGACCGAGGCGGGAGGCACCGTGACTCGATTTGATGGGTCGCCGTTTCTGCTCGACAGCAAGGAAGTTCTGGCCAGCAACGGTCTGCTGCACAACGAGATCAGCTTCCTGTTCCGGGAGATGTTTGCCGGGCGAGGACTCGAGCCGATTCCTACCCCGGCCGAGTTTGCCGCCCGA
Source organism: uncultured Acidobacteriaceae bacterium (assembly GCA_963849505.1). Taxonomy (GTDB): domain Bacteria; phylum Acidobacteriota; class Terriglobia; order Terriglobales; family Acidobacteriaceae; genus JANXZS01. The sequence continues at coordinate 297,743 of CAWKHY010000011.1, forward strand.
AGGGCCGCTCGCGCAGCGGATTTGCCCAAGTAAAAGGAAATTATTTGCAGGGTTCACATTCCTCTGGATCGCCGGCAAGCTTGCGGCATACTTGTGCTGCTACAATTCATTTGAAATTTAGCTCGAATCGGAGACGGCTTCTATGGCATATGTGATTGCGGAACCCTGCATCGGTACGAAGGACACAGCCTGCGTTGATGCGTGTCCCGTTGACTGTATCCACCCCAAGAAAGACGAGGCGAAACATGCCGAATCTGAGATGCTCTATATTGACCCGGTAGAATGCATCGATTGCGGCGCGTGCGTACCGGCTTGCCCGGTCTCGGCGATCTTCGCCGCAGATGATCTGCCGGAGAAGTGGGCACACTTTACCGAGAAGAATGCTGCCTATTTCGGGCGCTAACGTCTCGCGAGCAACATCAACAGCGCGCAGCTTTCGGGCTGCGCGTTTTGTTTGTCATAAGGGGTACGCGTGATCGCACATCAGGCAGAGGCCATAATCCTGCGTTGCTGGCCCCTGCATGAAGCCGACCAGATTGTCTCGCTCTTCACCCGCGACCAAGGCAAGATCAAAGGCGTTGCCAAGGCGGCAATGAAGTCGCGTCGGCGCTTTGGTGGAGCTCTTGAGCCGATGACCTATGTTAGGGCGAGCTATGTCGAGAAGCCCAAACAGGAGCTGGTCCGGCTGGATTCCTGCGAGATTCTGAGCTCGCCCCTCTCCCAGCCTGTGGACTATGTGCGGGCCGCGGTCCTCGCCTTCTTCAGCGAGGTGCTCGAAGATACGCTGCCCGACCACGATCCGCAGGAGACGGTCTTCCGCCTGGTGCTGGCCGCGCTGGAGTACACACGCGTGGAGCAGCCCTGGATGCCTCTCACTTACTTTGCACTGTGGGTTACCCGGCTGATGGGCTGGCTTCCTGATTTGTCCAGATGCGTGGTGTGCAACCGGCCCCTGGCGGGCTCGGCCGTGTATCTCCACTCGCAGGTGAACGGCCTCTTTTGCCCTGAGCACAAGCGGGGCGGCTATGGACAGCTATCCCCGGACTCACATGCGCTTGCCCTGCGTGTCTTTCGCTCACCCATTTCCGCGCTGGCCGCGGATCCCTGGCCGCGCAGCCGTGCGGTAGACCTGCGCCGCTTCGCCCTCCAATCCCTTGAGCGCAACATGGAGCGCAAGCTAAATTCCGTAGCCGCTCTGGCACGGCTGGGCGGCTGACTGGCTCAACTCTTCGGCCTTTTGAGCAATTCGACCGCCGCCATCGTTTAGAATCGCAGGAAGACCAAATCCAATTGCCAGAGAGTTGCCGGCGTGGCCCTGACCACTTCATCGAAGACTGAAACCACCTCCGCGCCAGGCGTTCGTCCTGTGGCGCTCACCTTTCAGCAACTGCTCTTCCGTCTGCAGTCCTTCTGGGCTGACCGTGGTTGCGTGCTGCAGCAGCCATACGATGTTGAGGTAGGCGCGGGCACCATGTCGCCGGATACCTTCCTGCGCGTGCTGGGGCCGAAGCCGTTCAGCGTGGCTTATGCGCAACCCTCGCGCCGGCCCGCCGACGGACGCTACGGCGAGAATCCGAACCGGCTTTTCAAACACACGCAGCTGCAGGTGATCCTGAAGCCGCCGCCGGTCAACATTCAGGAGATCTACCTCGACTCGTTGGCTGCGATCGGCATCGACCTGCGCGAGCACGACCTGAAGTTTGAAGAGGACAATTGGGAGTCGCCCACACTTGGTGCCTGGGGCATCGGCTGGCAGGTAATGCTGGACGGGCTGGAGATAACCCAGTTCACTTATTTCCAGCAGTGCGGCGGTATTGACCTGGACCCCATCGCCGGCGAGATCACCTACGGTCTGGAGCGCATAGCGCAATTCCTTCAGGACGTGCACTCGATCTACGACATCGTGTGGGCGCATGAGCCGGGAACCGGGCGTGCCGTGACCTACGGCGAGGTGCGGCTGCAGGAAGAGTTGCAATTTTCCGTCTACAACTTCGAGTACGCCGACGTTGAAAAGCTGTGGGAGCATCTGCGCCTGTACGAGGCCGAATGCCAGTCCCTGATCGATCTGGCGCGGCAGATCCCCGAAGATGCGGATGAGGCCACGCGCCGACGCTTCCCGCTGCTGGCGGCATACGACCTTTGCCTCAAGTGCTCGCACCTGTTCAATCTGCTCGACGCTCGCGGAGCGATCTCCGTAACCGAGCGCGTCGGCGTCATTGCGCGGATTCGGGCACTGGCAGTAGGTGTGGCAAAGGCCTATGCCGCACAGGCCACAGCGGGCTAGCGCCAGACTGTACTGGGTTCCACGAGGCAAATTTTTGATATTCAGCAATCGGGGCTGCGACCCCTTGAGGGCATCTCCCTCGGAAAACGATAGAACGAGAAATGGCTGACTTCTTACTCGAAATTGGACTTGAAGAAATTCCCGCGCGGATGATCGCCGCCGCCCTTGCTGATCTCTCAAACCGCGTGGAGTCGCTGCTGGTGCGCGAACGTCTGCTGCCGGCAGAGCACGCTCGCCTGGAAGCATACTCAACGCCGCGGCGCCTGGCGGTGCTGGTGCGCGGCCTTCTGCTGAAGCAGGACGACGCGGAAGAAGTGCTGACCGGGCCGTCGTGGAAGATTGCGTTCAAGGAAGACGTGCCTACACCCGCCGCAGTTGCTTTCGCCAAGAAAGCCGGTGTGGACGTCACTGCGTTGGCCAGGCTCACCACGCCCAAGGGCGAGTATGTTTCGACGACGGTGAAGCGAATCGGTCGCAGCACGCTCGAAGTGTTAACGGACCAACTGCCGAAGGAGATTGGTTCGATCTACTGGCCGAAGAATATGTATTGGCGCCCGGGCAAGCCGGAGCGCTTCGTGCGGCCGCTGCGCTGGTTGCTGGCGCTGCTCGATGATCAGGTGGTGCCGGTCGAGTTCGCCGGCATCACCGCATCGAACGTCAGCTATGGTCACCGCGTCCTGCACGGCGATGCGGCGGTCACGAGTTGCCGCACCCGCCGACTATGTGAGCGACGCTCGCTGCGGCGATGGTAGTAGTGGATCGCCGAGGCGCGCCGGCACAAGATCCGCAAGGCGCTGGATGCGGCGACGCGAACGATTCCCGGCGCGCGCTGGCGCGAGGATGAGAGCCTCGTCGACACGGTTGCGAATCTCACCGAGTGGCCGTCGGTGCTGCTCGGCAGCTTTGAGCAGGAGTACCTCACGCTTCCCGAAGAAGTCCTCGTGACCGTGATGCGCGATCATCAGAAGTACTTCGCCGTGGAAGGCGCGGACGGCAAGCTGGCGCCTCATTTTCTCGCAGTGCTGAATACGGACGGTGATCCGGAGAGGCCTGATCCGCCACGGCAACGAGCGCGTGCTGCGCGCCCGCTTCAACGATGCGCGCTTCTTCTGGAACTACGATCAAAAGATCCCGCTGGACGACCGCGTCGAGTTGCTGAAGTCTGTGACTTTCCAGAAGGACCTGGGCAGCTACCACGCGAAAACTGGAGACGAACCTGAGGCTGGCTTGGAGCTTTGGCCGATGGTTAAGGATTTCGACGTTGATGTGGACCTCGTGTCATAAGCGCGGCCGCCGCCTCGCTAAGACGGATCTTACCGCCGAGCTGGTGAAGGAGTTTACCGAGCTGCAGGGCATCGTCGGCGGGCTCTATGCGCGTGCGCAGGGCCATGGCGAGACCGTCGCGCAGGCGATCTACTCGCAGTACACTCCAGCGTCGATGGAAGACCGGATTCCGGCGACTGTCGAAGGACAACTGCTAGGACTGGCCGACCGCATGAAGACGATCGTCGATATGTTTGCGATTGGGCTGGAGCCGACGGGATCGAAGGACCCTTTCGCACTTCGGCGGGCAGCTAATGGAGTGGTCAAGATTCTTGATGAGTCGAATTTGCCACTTAAGCTTAGGCATCTGGTTGAATACGCCATTCGCACATCAATCCAACCAAACGTTCCCAGGGTCGAATCCGCAGTCCTGAAATTCCTGAACGAGCGCGTGGAGTTCTACCTCCGTGACGTGAAAGGGCTGGCCTATGACGTGGTCAGGGCTGTGCTGGGCGCGAACATTGATGGCTCGATAACGATAACGACAGTCTCGGATGCCGCCGCTCGGGGTGAGGCTCTGACGGCCGTCCGTGGCTCGGAAGACTTCCTCGCCATCTCGGGCGCATTCAAGCGTATCAAGAACATCCTGCGCCAGGCGGGAGAAAAGGGCGAAGCGGCTGCTGCGACCGTGAGCACCTCGCTGCTGAAAGACCCGGCAGAAATTCTGCTGGCGGAGCAGGCCGCAGCACTGGCGCCACGGGTCGAGATGCTTCGTAACAGTCAGAGTTACAAAGAAGCTTTGGAGCAGATCGCAACCCTGCGTCCCGCGGTCGACGGCTTTTTTGACAAGGTCATGGTGATGGCTCCGGAGCCTGAATTGCGCGGCAACCGGCTGGCTCTGATCTCATCCGTGTTGACGGGCTTTTCCCGCATCGCCGACTTCAGCGAGATCGTGACGGAGAAGTAGCTTAGGGAATCAGCCGTTGCACGTCGCACTGCTGACGCCGGATGAGGCCTCCGACGTCGCCCAGCTTGAACTTGTATGAGCATTGCAGCGCCGAATTGCCGGTCATGACGTCCTGGTAAACGTAGATGGTCCGTTGACTGGGGAAGTAGAGCAGCAGAGCATTGTGCGAATCGATTCCGCGCACCTCAAAGAGCGGATTTTCGTCGGCCGCAGCGGCTCGCACGGTTTTTCCTCCACTCCACTGGCCAAGCAGGAAGCAGGCAATCGCCAGGATGGTCGCTGCAAACATTAATCGTGGATCTCTGGTCGTCATGTTTCCCTCGCGTGAGTTTTCTTTACACGGAATGACGGCGGCCGCGGGCCATCCGCTCGATTCTTTTCCTTGGTGCTGGGCCCAACTCGAAGCAATTGCTCCGTTACGTCGCCTGCGAGCATCTAAACTTGCAGAATGGCAGACCAAATCTATCTAAGCCTGTGGTTTCCGAACTTCCGCCTGGAGGCGCTCCCCCTTGCGGTAATCGCGGTGCTGAAGCAGTTTTCCCTCGTCGGTGGCGCGTCGTCTCTCTCGGCGGCGGCCGCGTATCCCCTGTCGTGGAATGAGGCGCCTATCTTCCAGCGCATTTTTGTCGACGCGGAAGAGGCGTCATTCGACCAGGCAGTGCCCGAAGCCATGGAGTTGCTTCACGACGATTGCGCCTACGAATTTGAGCTCAAGTGGGACCTATGGACTCCGGTGGAGGAGGGCGGCCTCGACCTGGTTTGGAAGAAGGAGCCCTGCATCGCGCGCGTTGTCGGCTTTGGACCAGAGTTTGACGGGGGTGCCTACGAACAGAATGGCCACGTGCGCGTTGATTTCGGCCTGGATACCTTCTTTCTCCACGAAGATGTCGAACTCGATCCTGAAGGCGCGGAATACGTGAAGAGAAACGTCACCATGCTGGTGGATCTTACCAACGCCATACAACGAAACTGCGGAATCAGCAGCCGCCTGTTGTGGTCCGAATCCGGCGAAAATCTCGCGCAGAAGCTGGTTGCAAGGCTGCAAAGGTTGAACTAGGGCATGATTCCAGCGGCGCTTCCTACACGTCCTCGTGCGTACCTCGACGAATTGTCTGCAGAAGATGAGAAGATGGATTGAATGCGCTTCACGATTGAGAGACTCCGGGTAGGAATCGTCGTGCTGGCAATTTTGCTGGTCGGAGCGCTCCTGCTGTTTTTCGCAGTGGACCGTTACAAGCGACGCCTGCTGGCCCACGATCTTCCTGAAAAGCTGGGCATCCAGATCCAGTCTTCCTCCAAGGGCTTCACCTTCTCAAAATCGGAAAAGGGACGCACCATCTTCACGCTGCATGCGTCGAAGGTTCTGCAGTACAAGGGCGGTGGCCGAGCCGCTTTGCATGACGTAAGCATCATCCTGTACGGCAAAAAGGGAGACCGCGCAGATCGCATCTGGGGCGCCGACTTTGAGTACGATCCCGCAAAAGGAATTGCCCGCGCGCAGGGCGACGTCGAACTTGATATTCAGGCGCCGGCGTCGGCCGCTACGGCGAACTCCAAGGATGCGCCGCCGCTGGATTCCGCCAAAGCTACTATCCACGTGAAGACCAGCGGCCTGGTTTTCGACCGCAATACCGGGATGGCCTCTACAGCCGACCCTGTGGAATTCAACTTTCCCCAGGCATCCGGAAAAGCCATTGGCGCAAGTTTCGACTCGTCGAAGGGATTATTGGTCCTGGGCAGTGCGGTTGAACTGCACAGCAGCGTGAATGGCGAGGCCTTTGTAGTCCGCTGCGGCCACGCTGAATTTCTCAGGGATACGCGGCAGGCCTTCCTGCTGAAGGTGGCATCGGAGTTTCGCGAGGATCTGGGCTTTGCCGATGAGGTGATCCTGTACTTCCGTACAGACGGCTCAGCGGATCATCTCGATGCGAAGGGACACATCCGCCTCGCGAGCACAGACGGCCGCGAATTGACCGCGCAGAATGGATCTGCCCTGTTCGATCTTAAGAGCCAGCCCCGCACGGCACGCCTCGGCGGTGGAGTGCTCTTTCATGCACAGGACGAGCAGCACCATCTGCAGGGAACTGCCAATGAGGGAACAATCGAGTTCGGCGACAAGTCAACCCTGAAGCACGCGCAGATGCGAAATGCTGTGTCATTTGTCGACCAGCAACTTGTTCTTCCCGATGATGCTCACGGATCGGCGACACGCCAGATCCGTGCCAAGCAGATTGATGTTGATTTTGTGACGAACGAGGAGCGCCATTCTGCGCCGCAGAAGGTGCTCGCAACCGGCGATGCCGCGGTTGTTCTGCATACGATTCGCTCAAATGCCCCCCAGCAAAACACAACACTGCAGGCGGATACGCTGTTGGCCAGTATCGGCCCCGGCATGGGACTGACGGATCTCGACGGCAAAGGCCACACCAAGCTTACGAATGTCGCTGCTGACGGATCCACCGAGACCAGTACAGCCGACACGCTCCATGTGAACTTCAAGCCGGCCTCGCAGAGCAAGACTCCCGCGAAGAAGACGGCTGGCAAGTCGACAGCCCCCGGTGCGATGCCGTTGCATTCCGGTAGCATCGAGCTTCAATCCGCGTTGCAGCAGGGGAACGTGAAGGTGACGCAGGCGCCGCCGCAAGTGGAGGGCAAGGGGCCGCCCCAGCCGCCCATGGTAGCCACAGCACAGCGCGCTCTGTACACGTCGAGCGATCAGCTACTGGTACTCGACGGTGAGCCCCGCATTTCGAATGGCAGCCTGGAGATGACAGCACAGTCTTTCCAGTTAGCGCGCACCAGCGGCGACGCCCTGGCCAAAGGAGATGTGAAGTCCACCTTCCAGCAGGGAGGTGTGGCTACTCCCACCGTATTTGGCGGTCAGGGGCCCGTTCATATCGTGGCGCAGCAGGCCACCCTTGTGCATGCCACTGGAGACGCCGTTTTTTACGGGCAGGCCCGGCTGTGGCAGGGAACCAACTCGGTTGCAGCGCCGGTCATCGAACTCTCCCGCACTCAGCAGACCCTCAAGGCGCACGGAGACGGTCCGGGAGGTCAGGCAGCGGTGCACGCATCGTTCCTCAGTCCCTCCTCCACCGGCATGGCACAGGGGGTCGTGCGCCTATCCAGCCAGCAGTTGCTTTACTCTGATGCCGAGCGCAAAGCTGTCTTTCGCAACTCCGTGGTTGCACAGGACTCAACCGGCACCATCCGCGCTGACCAGGTAGAGGTTGTATTGGCTCCTGCTCAACAAGCCCCGGGCCAAAAGGGCAGCGGGGCGGCGCTGGTGGATCACATGGTTGCGACCGGGCATGTGAACCTGGAACAGGCAGGCCGCAAGGGAACAGGAGACCGTCTCGTCTATACCACCGAGAGTGGACTTTTCGTGCTGAGCGGCAGCCCTTCCGCCCCGCCTCGCCTCAGCGATCCCCAGCGCGGAACAGTAACCGGGGACGCGTTGATTTTCAATAGTCGCGATGATAGCGTCAGTGTCAGCGGAGGAAAGTCGGGCGCCGTCACCGAGACGCGCGTTCCCAGGTAAATGCAAAAGCTCTCAACGGACGAGATCGGCAAGTCGTACAAGGGCCGCCAGGTGGTGCGCGGCGTCAGCCTGGAAGTCTCTCAGGGCGAGGTGGTTGGTCTGCTGGGGCCGAACGGCGCAGGCAAGACGACCAGCTTCTACATGATCGTCGGCCTGCTCGCACCGGAAACCGGACGAATCCTGGCGGATTCTGTCGATATCACCCGTGTTCCCATGTACATGCGCGCGCGCCAGTACGGGATCAGCTATCTTCCGCAGGAGGCGAGTGTCTTCCGCAAGCTCACCGTGGAAGAGAATATCCTGGCTGTGTTGGAGGCGCAGTCGCTCTCCTGGGAGATGCGTCGGACGCGAACGGAAAAACTCATCGACCAACTCAATCTTGGTCATATTCGCCAGACGCGCGGCTATGCATTGTCAGGCGGTGAACGCCGCAGGGTGGAGATTGCGCGGTGTCTCTGCATCCAGCCGTCTTTTATCCTTCTTGATGAGCCCTTTTCGGGAATCGATCCCATTGCGGTACTCGATCTGCAGCAGATCATTTTTGACTTGAAAGCCAGCGGTATCGGCGTGCTCATTACAGACCATAATGTTCGTGAGACCCTCTCTGTGACAGACCGGGCCTACATTATCAACGAAGGCAAAATATTCATGGCGGGAACGCCGGAGGAGTTGGGTCGGGATCCCGAGGTTCGCGGGTCTATCTCGGAGAAGGGTTTTCGCTCGCGTAACACCCTAGCACTACTTCCGGATCTAATACCATGCCCCTTGCGTAGAATGTTCTTGAGGTCAATTTCAGAGTAACGATTCATTAAGGATATGTCCCTACTTCAGCCCAAACTGAGCCTGAAAGTATCGCAGCGGCAGATACTCACCCCGGGTCTCATGCAGATGGTCAGCGTGCTGGCGCTGAACAAGCTTGAGTTGAAGGAGATGATCAACGCCGAGATTGTCGAGAATCCCGTCCTCGAAGAGCTGGATGAAAATGTTCCGCTCCTCGACGAGGTTGCCAGCCGCGAGGCCGAGCGTGAGCGCTCGGTAGAAGAGGTCGCGGCAGATGCGGCCAAAGACGAGAAGGCAGATCCCTTCGACGAAATCGACTTCGGGTCCTATTTCCAGGATTACCTCGATCCCGGCTATCGAACGCAGAGCAACTTCGAGATAAGCGACAAGCCGTCGTTCGAGAATTTTCTATCCCAGCCGAGCACCCTCACCGACCATCTCCTGTGGCAATTGGGCTCTCTCAGCCTGTCCCAGCCCGTGCGCGAGGCTGCCGAGTACATCATCGGCAACCTCAACGAAGACGGCTACTTGCCCGCAGATGAAGAGGAACTGCTCGAAGGCTTTCTGCGCGAGCATGTGGACCTGCAGCACGCGATAGTTAGAAGTGCATCAGCGCCGCGGGAAGGGTCTGACCTTATCGCCCCAGAGGCTTCGGCAGATGCCGCAAGTGCCCACCAGGCTCAAACGAATGGACAGGGACATCCCGAAGCGGCACGCGCCAGAAAACGACTCCGTGCGGCTCTTGCTGTTGTGCAAGGTTTGGATCCGGTCGGTATCGGAGCGCGCGATCTCCGGGATTGCCTGCTGATTCAGATTCGCGCGCAATGCACCGAATATGAATTGATCTGTTGCGTCGAAGCACCCGGTGCAGGGTGAATCGCCCTGCGGCAAAGACGTGGCGCTGGCAGCCGAGGCGGCTAGTGAAGTTGTCGCGATGTCGGGCGAAGACGAAGATGCCTTTGAGGAAGCGTATGGAAAGGCAGTCGACGGTATCGCGTCGAAGCCTCCTTCCCCAGCAGATGTCGAGTCGCGTCGACAGATTTTTGCCCGGGCGACGCGCATAGTTGAATCGCATTTGACCACTGCTGCAGAAGCAGGATCTTCGCGAACTTGCCAAGGTCATTGGCACAACACTCGAACTGGTGCAGCAGGCCTTCGACTTCATCCGCACTCTCGATCCGCGCCCGGGCAACGCTATAACCGCTCCGACGCGCGGCTGATCGAGCCCGACGTCGCCTTCGTCAAACGAGACGACGAGTATGTCGTCGTGATGAACGAAGAGGATCTTGCCGACTCTCCGCCTGAACCAGGGCTATCGAAAATTGCTTTCGCAGGATGGAACCGAAAAAGAGGTCAAGGATTACGTAAAGGAGCGCTATCGTTCTGCGCTCCAGTTGATGCGAAATATTGAACAGCGCAAAAATACGATTCTCAGGACCTGCGAATCCATCGTTCGCCGTCAGCGAGATTTTCTGGAATATGGCGTTGAAGCGCTGAAGCCCATGATGATCAAGGAAGTCGCCGAGGAGATAGGCGTTCATCCATCGACCGTGAGCCGCGCCGTCAGCAGCAAGTACGTCCATACCTCGCAGGGTGTCTTCGAACTGCGCTTCTTTTTCTCGGAAGGTGTGAACGGACCCGAAGGAGCAGGAACGCCGCTGATGCTGCTCAAACGCAAGGTGAAGAAACTCATAGAAGAGGAGGACTCGCACAAGCCGCTGACCGATGATCAGATCGCAGCGGTGCTACAGACAAATGGCATCAACGTAACGCGCCGGACGGTAGCCAAGTATCGCGAGGATATGCACATTCCCGAGCACCCACCAACGCCGCGTTCGCGATTGATGTAGAATCGCGTTCCTTACAGTTACTTTTCGCCCGGAGGGTAGAGATGCAGATTGAATACACCGGCAGACAGGTGACCATTAGCAAGGCACTAAGAGGAATGGCCGACGAAGGAATCGAACGAATCGGCAAAATTCTGGGCAAGACCAACCAGCGCTCACGTGGTACTCACAGCAGAGAAATACAGGCAGATGGCCGAAGTCACGGTCAAGATCGCGCCTGCTCACAATTCTCGGCGCTTCCGAATCGACCAACCTCGAGATAGCTTTGCGCGAAGCCCTGGAGAAAGCCGTAAACCAGGCAATTCGAACCAAGGAACGCAAGCGGGATGGCAAGCGCCTTCCCAAGGAAGAGAAGCACGCGCACGAGCCGGAACTGGCTCGCTCGCGCCGTCCTGGCGCACCCGTTGCGGCCGCAGCGGAAAAGCCGGAAACCAAAGCCGCCTCAAACGGAAAAGGCCGCTCCAAAGCAGTTCTCCCCGTTACGGTTCATTCGTTTCCCGCTCGAGTACCCATTCCCGAGCCGCACGTCGTCCGTTCTCGGATTCTGTCGCGCTGCGTCCCATGACTCTGGATGAAGCTGTGAAAGAAGCGGAGTTCCGTGATCGTGACGTATTTGTGTTCCGCGATCTTGAAGGCACCGTAATGGTTCTCCACCGCAAACGCGACGGCAAGATGGAATTAATCGAAGCTCCCATAGAACCAGCAATTATTCCTCGACACATACAAACATCGACTGCCCGGATTCGTGTAAAGCATAATCCGGGTAGCCTCACCGATTCAGGGGATTCCGAACCAGCGAAGTACGTGGAAGACTCATTTAGCAAGCCCATTGCGGTTCCTGTTACTCGCAATCGTTGAGCAGATTCTCGGGCCGCTCAGTGCTAGGATGAGGCCATGCCGCGCAACAAGAAGTCTTCCGTAAAAACCTCGACTGAGAAACCCGCGAAGCCGCCTGCGCCGAAGTCCGGCAAGCCGAAAAGTTCCAAGCCGAAAGCCTCAGACCTGGTCGTTCAGGATCATCCCCGCGAACTTGTGATTCTTACCGGTTTGTCCGGCGCAGGAAAGGCCTCGGCGCTCAAGGCCTTTGAAGACATGGGCTTCTACTCTGTCGACAACATGCCGATGGAATTGATCCCGAGGTTTGCCGACCTCGTTCGGCAGTCCGTCGAGATTCGCCGTGCCGCCATCGTCGTTGATGTCCGCGAGGGGCAAACGTTGGATCGCTTCCCGGCGCTGCTGCGCGATGTGCGCAAGATCCTTCCCACGCGGGTGCTCTTCCTCGATGCCGCCGACGCAATGCTCCTGCGTCGCTATTCCGAAACGCGTCGGCCACATCCGCTGGGCCGCTCGAACTCAGTCGTGCGTGCGCTGCGTGCGGAACGCAAACTGCTTGACCCGGTGCGCAACCTGGCCGATATCAACCTGGATACGACCAACTTCAACGTGCACGAGTTGCGTGCCTCCATCCAGAACAAATTCGAGCGCGGCCACACGGAAAAAGATCTGCTGATCTCGTGTATCAGCTTTGGATTCAAGAACGGAGTGCCGCTCGAAGCCGATCTCGTCTTCGACGTGCGCTTTCTGCCGAATCCCCACTTCGTTCCGGAATTCCGCCGTCTCACGGGCAAGCATCCCAAGGTGGCAGCCTATGTTCGACGCTTCCCGCAGACCGACGAGTTTCTCCGCGAACTACCGACATGTTGCTGTTTCTTCTGCCTCACTACATTTCGGAAGGGAAGAGTTATCTCACCGTTGCATTCGGATGCACCGGAGGTCAACATCGTTCGGTGATGATTGCGGAGGAGATACGCAAGCGGCTAAGCAAGGAAGGCTATCGCGTCAAGTCGTCGCACCGCGATATGCCACGGTAAGGTTCCCAAACGGCGCATTGGATGGGGAGAGATGGGTACAATAAATCCGATGACTCGCAAACATGGATCGGGGATTATTTCGGCGCCCGGTGACGCGTGCCCGAAAGGCGCGACGCGTTGAAACGCCTGCTGCGCCTGCTCCGATATCTTGCGCCGTACACGTTCCAGGCTATACTGGCAGTCGTTCTAATGGCCGTCGTCGGACTCATGGACGCCTTCCGCCTGCTGCTGGTCCGTCCCATCTCCGATCGCGCTCTCAATCCCAACATGCCCGACGGGCCAATCCAGCTCTTCACGGTGCCCTATACCCAGTACCACCTTGATCTGCGACAGATCGTTCCGTCGTATTTTCATAACGAGTGGACCGTTGTCGCCGTGGCGTTGGTGGGCTCGACCGTGGTCAAGGGCATCTGCGATTACATCGGAACTTACCTCACCAACTACGCCGGCTTCGGGATGATCACCGACCTGCGCGACGATCTCTACGAGGCCATCCTGCGGCGCTCGGTCTCGTTCTTTCAGAAGCACACAACCGGCACGATCCTCTCAACACTCATCAACGATATCGAGCGCGTGCAGTACGCCATGTCGTCGGTGTTGTCGGAATTTCTGCAGCAGGTCTTTACGCTGCTCTTCACCGTCGTCGTCGTCGTCTTTCTGGGCAAGTGGCTCTCGTTGATCCTGCTGATTTTCGTGCCCGTCGTCATCACCTCAGGCCGCAAGATCGGCCGGGAGGTGCGGCAGACCACGCGTCGCGGCCAGGACAAGCTGGCGGAGATTCAGAACATTCTGCATGAGACCATCACCGGAAACGGCATCGTCAAGGCATTCAATATGGAGTGGTGGGAGATGGTGCGCTTCAAGCGCGCGGCCAACCGCCTCTTCCGCGCCAACCTGCGCTCCGTGCGCGCCCAAGCCATCAGTTCGCCGCTGATGGACACCATCGGTTCCATCGCGATCGCGCTGCTGCTCTGGGTTGGCCGAAATCAGATCAAGCATGGCTACATGACGCAGGGCGTCTTCTTCGCCTTCATCATCGCCGTCTTCAGCCTCTACGCCCCGGTGCGTAAGTTCGCGCTCTTCAACAACAGCTTCCAGCAGGCCGTCGGCGCGTCGTCCACCATCTTCGAGTTCATGGACTCGCAGGATGATGTGCAGGAGAAGCCACGTCCCGTCGTCCTAAAGGGATTCAGGGAGGGCATTCGATTTGACCAGGTCGGCTTCTCCTATAACGATGAAGAGGGTGAGAAGGAAGTTCTGCACGACATTGATCTCGCAGTACACGTTGGGGAAGTGGTGGCCATCGTCGGTCCCAGCGGTTCAGGGAAATCGACGATGGTAAACCTGATCCCGCGCTTCTTCGATGTCACCACGGGACGCATCCTGATCGATGGCAACGATGTGCGCGACGTGAGTCTGGCATCTCTTCGCGCCCAGATGGCCAAGGTCACGCAGGAGACGATTCTCTTCAACGACACGGTGCGGAACAACATCGCCTATGGGCAGCCGGACGTACCCATGAGCCGCGTGCTTGAGGCTGCGAAGGCGGCGCTTGCGCATGACTTTATCCTTCGCCTGCCGGAAGGCTACGACACCATCATCGGCGAGCGAGGCTTCCGGCTTTCCGGCGGCGAACGTCAGCGGCTCGCGATTGCCCGCGCGCTTCTGAAGAACGCGCCGATGCTGATACTCGATGAGGCGACATCCGCTCTCGACTCTGAAAGCGAGTCGCTGGTGCAGATCGCGCTGGCCAATTTGATGACGAACGCACTACGGTTGTGATCGCGCACCGCCTCTCCACTGTTCGTCGCGCTAACCGAATCGCAGTGCTTGAGGATGGTCGAATTACCGCGATCGGTTCGCACGACGATCTACTGCACATTTCGCCTACCTACCAGCGTCTCTACCAGTTGCAATTCATGGACGCCGTCGATATTCCACCCAGCGAATCGCTACAGCCACATGAGTAGGCCCACTATGACTCCAAAAGAAAAGATTCCAGCCGCTGCTGCCAAAATTGAATCCGACGCTTCTGCCGCTGGCAACGGCTCCCGCACCGGTTCATTCCATGACTGGGTTCGCCCGAGTCGCGGGGCGCATCAGCGACAGTCTCGGCTACACGCTCAGCCTGAAAAGCGTGAATCATCGTTTTCTCGACCTGCATATGCGTATGCCCGCTGGGACTGACGCGCTTGAGATGCGATTGCGCAAGATTCTCAAGCAGCAACTCATGCGCGGTCATGTTGAAGTGACGCTCACGTTGGATCGAACCAACCGCGCCGAATCGAAGTACGATCATGCCCTCGTCGCCGTCCTACATTGCGGCTTTTCGCGATGCTGCAAAAGAGAATGGACTTAACCGCCGAGCCTGATCTGAACACCATCTTTCGATGCCGGGCATCTTCAGCACCGAGGCCCGTTCCTCCAACGACGATGAAGTGCAGAAGCTCGAAGATACAGTTGCGGCTGAGGTCGAATCGTCTCGTAGCCGAACTCAACCAGATGCGAGCACAGGAGGGCCGCGCGCTGGTCGAGGAAATGCGTGCTGGATTGGATCGCCTCCGCAACTTCGTCGATAGCGTTGCCGGATTTCGCCACGATGTGCAAAAGGCCTATTTCGAGCGCGTAAGCCAGAGGCTCGCGACACTGGTCGGCGGCGCTTTCGATCGCGACCGCGTGCTGCAGGAAGCCGCGTTGCTGGCGGAGCGCAGCGACGTCGAAGAAGAGATCGCGCGCCTGCGCACGCATATCGAGCACTTCCATTCCTTGCTGGATGCGGGCGGAGAGCTGGGAAAGAAACTCGACTTCCTGTTGCAGGAAATGAACCGCGAGGCCAACACGCTGCTGTCGAAAACGAGTGGAGTTTCAGGCAACGGTCGCCGGAATTACCGAGTTGGGTCTGGGAATGAAATCGGAGATTGAAAAGGCGCGCGAGCAAGTGCAGAACCTCGAGTAGCGCCGCGAAGACGGGGCGCTTTGGCGAGATCAATAGGAAGGCGGAAAGGCATTTGGCTGGAATCCTGTTCATTATTTCTGCGCCATCCGGCTCAGGAAAATCGACTCTCGTAAACCAATTGCGAACGCTCGTCAGGCGGCTTGGAGTTCTCCATCTCTTACACCACGCGCGCCTCCGCGTGGCTCTGAGGAAGAAGGTCGCGAGTATCACTTCACCAACCGCGCACGAGTTCGAGCGCATGATCGCCGCCGGTGAATTCCTCGAGTATGCCGAGGTCTTCGGCAACTATTACGGCACAGCGCGGCAGACTCCTTCGGCGACGCGGAGCGCGAGGGCAAAGACATCCTGCTCGACATCGATGTGCAGGGCGCGGCGCAGGTCCGCGAAAGACTGCCGGATGCCGTCAGCATCTTCGTCATGCCGCCTACACCGGAGATTCTCGGCCACCCGGTTGCGCAATCGAAGTCGCGCAGAAGGCCATGTAGAGCAGGAAGTTATCGATCGCCGTCTGGCAAAAGCGCGACAGGAAATTGAGAATTATCGCCAGTACGGTTATATTTTGGTCAACGACATACTGGATCGTGCGGTCGAAGAGTTGGAAGCGATAGTTTCGTCAGAGCGAATTCGACGAAGCGACAGCACCAATCGACGCCGAAGCAGCCCGGCTGATAACAATTGCCGAAGCTTGCCGGCAGCAACAATTCGATGCAGCGACTGGGGCCCGTTCTCGCCTCGTTTGGACTCCTGGGGAATTTAGCTCGTCCCCATCGAATCGTTGATCTAACGGAGGCGATTGAATGAAGCTTGAGAGGGATTCGACAGCAGCTACAGCTATGTTCTGGTTGCAGCCCGGCGTGCCCGCCAGCTCCAGTGCGGTTCTCAGCCACTGGTGCCACCCACTCCAGCAAGGCCTGCCGCGTGGCCCAGGAAGAAATAGCCGCGGGCAAGGTGGCCTACGTCAAACCGGTCCCGGTGCAAAAGCCCGAGATTGAAGCCAGGATCATCCCAATTCTCGCGGACAGCTAGTCGCGGATAAAACCTAACTTGGCTCCCACCGCCGGAAGCTCTTTTCCGGCAGGAACGGGGTACAATCACGCTATGAAGGTCACAGTCGGCGTCTCTGGCGGGATTGCAGCCTACAAGGCTGCCGAATTGGTGCGCACCTTGCAACGAAGCGCCCTGGACGTTCATGTGGTGATGACACGAGGCTGCTCAGGCATTCGTTCAGCCGCTAACCTTCGCCTCTCTGACGGGGCACAAGGTGATCACCGGACTGTGGTCAGGAGATTCAGCCCAGGCGAACCTCGATTCTGCCATTGAACACATCTCAGAGGCCGAGTGGGCAGATGCGCTCGTCGTCGCCCCCGCCACGGCCAACATCCTTGCTAAATTCGCCCACGGCATTGCCGACGACTTTCTAACGACCATGTATCTTGCGACCACGGCCCCGGTCGTCGTCGCCCCGGCCATGAACGTGAATATGTGGAAGCATCCAGCGACACAGGCCAATCTTGAAATCCTCAAGAGCCGCGGCGTACAGGTAGTAGAGCCCGCTGCGGGCTATCTCGCCTGCGGCATGGTGGGCGAAGGCCGCCTGGCAGAGCCCGAGACGATCGTTGAGCAGGTTCTGCGAGTGCTCAATCACCGCAATGATCTTGCTGGCGAAGTGGTGCTCGTCACCGCTGGCGGCACCCGCGAGGCCGTTGATCCGGTTCGATTCCTTGGCAACCGTTCCAGCGGCAAAATGGGGTATGCCATCGCGGAGGCGGCTCAGAGCCGCGGAGCTCGCGTCATCCTCGTCACCGGACCCACCGTTTTGCGTCCTCCGGTCGATTGTGAAGTCATCCAGGTAATCACTGCGGAAGAGATGCGCAACGCCGTAATTGGCCGCCTGGACCAGGTGACCGTCGTGATCAAGGCGGCGGCTGTGGCGGACTACCGCCCCGTCGTGCGCGCAGAGCAGAAGATCAAGCGCTCAGGCCCCCTGACGCTCGAACTGGTGCCCACTGAGGACATTCTGGCCGACGTAGTGCGCCGCCGTAAGCCCGGCACCCTGGTGGTGGGATTCGCTGCCGAAACGCAGGATTGGCTCGAAAATGGTCGCGACAAACTGCTGCGAAAAGGTGCCGACGCTATCGTGGTGAACGACGTGGCGCGCCCGGGACTAGGCTTCGATTCCGACCGCAATGCAGCGACGTTTCTCACCCCGCAGACCGCGATAGAACTCCCCGAGATGGAAAAGCGCCACCTGGCCGACCGCATTCTCGACGAGACCATGGCCCTGCGCAGGCCACTCTCCGTCATTACCGAAACCAGCGCCCACGTAACGAAGTAGGATGAGATATGGCTGCAAACTCGCCTGACTCATCCGCGCAAAACCCTGCCTCCGATGCCAGGACCCTTCTAGCGGCTCGCATGCAGTTTTATCGCGATATGGGCATTTTCGACTTCTATCGGCGAGGCGAGCCCGTCAATGACTCGGCCCTGCTTGAGGCTCTAGAAGGCCTTGCTCCTGCCGACCTATCCAACGACAATTCAGCCGCACCAGAGGAGTTCGAGATTCCCGTACGCAAGCCTTTCCCAGCTGCCCCCGCCATCTCCCCCTTGGTCGAACCAGCAGAGCGCGCCCAGGCCCTGGCCATCATTCGCGAGGATATAGGCGATTGCACCCGCTGCGCCCTCTCAGCAGCCCGCAATAAGATCGTCTTCGGTGACGGCGACCCCAATGCGCGGCTCTTGTTTGTGGGCGAGGGACCCGGCGCGGATGAAGACGCACAAGGCCTTCCTTTTGTTGGGCGTGCAGGCCAATTGCTCAACAATATGATTAACGCTATGGGCCTCACTCGCCAGCAGGTATACATCGCCAACGTCGTCAAGTGCCGCCCTCCGCAGAACCGCGTGCCCGAGCCCGACGAGGCCCACACCTGCAGCCAGTTTCTCTTTCGCCAGATCGACGTGATTCGCCCTGAGGTGATCGTGGCCCTGGGCGCCACCGCCGCCACCTATCTGCTGGGCAGTAAGAGCCCTCTCAGCGGCCTCAGAGGCCATCTGCATTCGGTTCGAGGAGCGCGCCTCATCGTCACCTACCATCCGGCTTTCCTCTTGCGCGATCCGCGCCAGAAGGCTGAAGCCTGGAAAGATCTGCAGATTGCGATGCGGGAGCTAGGCCTGAAACCACCGCCCAAAGCTCCAAGGAATCCCGAAGCATAGCTTTAGATTCTGTCAGTAAATTGCCGTAAATAATAGAGTTACAAATCAAATCTAATCTCGTCTCCGATGCCTGCCTTTTGCGATGTCGCGCTTCCCGTTCCCCTCGATCGAACCTTTACCTACGCCGTAGGGGCTGGGGATAGCGCGCCTGAAGTTGGTTGCCGCGTGGTCGTGCCCTTCCGCAACGAGAAGATGATCGGCGTGGTAACGCGCCTCCATGACGAGCCACCCCCGGTCGAGGCGAAGCTCATAGAGCTCGCCATGGACACCACTCCGGTGATCTCGCCGGAGCTGATGGAACTGGCCTTGTGGATCGCCAATTACTACCTGGCGCCGATCGGCGAAGTGCTGCGCACCATGCTGCCGCTCATGGCGGAGGTGCGCACGCAGGTCCTCTATCGCATCACGGACGTGGGCCGCAAGATTCTCTTCCAAAGTTCGCAGCACGGCAGTTCTCGGCGCTCGCCGCCTGCCGGAGGAGTCGCAGGACGCAGAGTATCGCGTGCTGAATGCCCTGGAGCATGGCGAGCCGGTTCGTATCGGCACCCTGCGCTCGTCTACCTCTGCCACGCCCAGCCTGCTCGCTGGAATGGCGCGCAAGAAGTGGATCGCCCGCGAAACGGCAGCCGCGCAGCGCGACGCTAGGCGGCTGGTGCGCTACGCCGTCCTGGTAATCGCTGCTCCCGATGACGCCACCCGCCTGCCGAAGCTCAACGCGAATCAGCAGACGATTCTTGCCGAACTGGCAGGAGCCGGCGGAGACCTTGCTGTTAGTGAGCTGCGCGAACTGGCCGTTCCCGCCTCCACGCTCGCAACCCTGGTAAAGAAGAACCTAGTCAGGATTGAAGAGCGCGCAGCGGAATTCCATCTCTCCTCCGCCGTGGGGCGCGAGTCGCTCGTCGCCCACACGCTGAACCCGGCGCAGTACCTCGCTCTGCAGGAGATCTCGGTCACCCTGGCCGATGGCGGCTTTCGCCCCTGCCTGCTGCACGGCATTACGGGATCCGGCAAGACCGCAGTCTACCTTGCCGCCATGCAGAAAGCGTTGGACTGCGGGCGCTCGGCGATCCTGCTGGTTCCGGAAATTGGGCTCACTCCGGCCATGGCCGCGCAGCTGCACTCGGCCTTTGGCACCCATGTCGCCCTGCTCCACTCCGCCCTCACGCCAGACGAGCGCTCCGAACAGTGGCACCGGATTCGCAGCGGAGAAGCGCGCATCGTCGTGGGCACCCGATCGGCTGTATTCGCCCCGGTCTCCAATCTCGGCTTGATCGTCGTCGATGAGGAGCACGACTCCAGCTACAAGCAGGAAGAGACGCCGCGCTACCATGCCCGCGACGTCGCCGTGATGCGGGCCAAGCTGGCCGGCGCCACCGTGGTGCTGGGTTCGGCGACGCCCTCGTTGGAGTCGTGGCAGAACACCCTTCGCAACCGGTACATGCGCATCGAAATGAAGGAGCGTGTCGCCAATCGTCCGCTGCCTGCCGTCGAGCTCGTTGATATGCGCCGCGAGTTTCAGGAGACGGGGCAGGAGCACATCTTTTCCCGCGCGCTCATCACGGAGACGCAGGCCACGCTCGACCGCGGTGAGCAGGTCATCATCCTGCTGAATCGTCGCGGCTATTCCTTCGTGGTCATGTGCCGGGCGTGCGGAGAAAAGCTGGAGTGTGAGAACTGCGCCATCTCGCTCACATACCACAAGCAGCCTCCGCAGGCAGACGCCCATGCCCAGGCTGGGCAGCGTCTGCAGTGCCACTATTGCGGCTTCCGTCGACCGGTCCCGAAGGCCTGCCCCAAGTGCGAGAGCGAGTACCTGTATTTTCTTGGCGCGGGTTCGCAGCAGGGCGAAGAACGGCTACAGGAGATCTTTCCCGGCGCTCGCATAGGCCGCATGGATCGCGACACAGTACGCGGCAGGCACGACATGGAGCGTCTGCTGGCTCGCCTCCATTCCGGCGAGATCAACCTGTTGGTGGGCACGCAGATGATCGCCAAGGGGCACGATATCCATGGCGTCACTCTAGTGGGTGTTGTGGGTGCCGACTTCGCGCTCACCTTGCCGGACTTTCGCGCTGCGGAGCGGGTATTTCAGCTTTTGACGCAGGTCTCAGGTCGCGCCGGACGTGGCGAACTTCCGGGAACCGTCCTCGTGCAGACCTACCATCCGGATCACTACGCCATCGCCTTCGCGGCTCAACACAACTTTGAGGGCTTCGTGCAAAAGGAACTGCAGTATCGCCGATGGATGCACTATCCGCCCTTTGGAGTCCTGGCCAACATCATGATTCAGAGTCCGCGGCTGGAAGAGGCTGCGGGGTGGTCATCAAGCCTGGGCAAATGGTTTCAGAACACGCCACTGGAACGCGTGCGCGTGCTGGGGCCTGCCGCAGCGCCCATTGTGCGGCTGAAGCGCATCTATCGCTTCCACCTGGTGCTGAAGGCCGAAAATCGGCAGGTTCTGGCGCGAACATTACGCGCTGCTTTGACGCATGCCGAAGCGGTGGGGATTCCGCGCAAGGCGCTGATCGTGGACGTAGATCCCGTGAACCTGATGTAGGGAAGGCCCGCGCATTAATCCAGCAGCGTGACTTCTCCGCTGCCGACGTCGTAGTAACCAGCCAATACCTTGATCTTTTCCTCTTTTATCAGCGCCGCAATCACGGTGGAAGACTCGCTGAGCAGCGTTGCCTGGGCCTTTGCATTTGCCTTGGTCGCGGCCACCAGGTCTGTGCCCGATTGCTTGATCGCGGGCTGGATATGCTGATAAAGCACGCTGATCTGCCCTGGAACGGCTTTCGCCTCGATGGTCGCTTTAACGGCTCCGCAATTCGCGTGTCCCAGCACCAGGATGGCCTTGGTGCCCAGAACAGCGGCTCCGTATTCGAGGCTGGCTATAATCTCCGGCGTCACAAAATTACCCGCGATGCGGGTGACGAAGAGGTGGCCGATGGTCTGGTCGAAAACTTCTTCTACCGGCACCCGGGAGTCGGCGCAGGACAATACTGCGGCGAAGGGCTCCTGCTTCGTGACGAGGTGATCTCGGAGAATAGTACGGTCATATTCTTCAGCTGTTGTCTTGCCCGAAACGAAGCGCTTGTTGCCCGCCACCAGTTCAGCGACGGCCGCTGCGGGGGTAGTTGGATTCTGCACGCCGGCTGGAGTTTGCGCGGCCACATCCATGCCGCGAGCGAGCAATCCTGCTGCGGTTGCGGATAAGCCCATTGCCAGAAAACGCCGGCGAGACGGCGTTGAATGTAGTTGAATTTCGTACGGATTGCTCATAGGACTCACTTTCGCCTACTGGACGATTCACATCTGACGCGAGCCCGTACTCCCGTTGGTTTACCGCAGAGATACCCGATGGAAAAATCTACTGGATCCCGAGACGAGCCGTGGTCGGCACGAGCGTGCGTCTAGGCAGCCACTTGTTACGACCCGACGAATTCGGGAGCCCGCTATTCGGCCTTGGGTGCTGCCGGTTTTTCCTTCTCCTCCAGCAAATGCAGCTCTTTGCCGGGTTTGAAGCGAACGGCCTTGCCAGGCGTAATCGTAACTTCCGCGCCAGTGCGTGGATTACGTCCGATGCCGGTTTTCCGCGGGCGCACGTTAAACACGCCGAATCCGCGCAATTCGATACGGTCGCCTCCAGCCAAGGCTTTCTTGAGGCTTTCAAACACCGTGTCGACGGCGACCTCCGCCTTGTTTCGGGGGAGCCCGGTCCTTTCGATTACGTGATGAATTATGTCTTGTTTAATCAACGTATTCGCCTCGGGTTTGAACTGGTGGATTCAGCAACCGTCCACTTTCGGTGATGCTAGGAGAGTTTGCCGCCATTGTCAATGCAAGCACTCTCTCGTAAGATTCAGTATTCATTCAAATAGTAGCCAACCGCGACCATAAGTCTCGGCTGCGGAATGCGCAAGGAGAAGCATGGCCATCAAGAGTGACCGCTGGATTCGGGAACAAGCCCTGAACCACGCGATGATCAAACCGTTCAGTGAAAAACAGGTGAAGGAGGGTGTTATCTCCTACGGCCTCTCGTCGTACGGTTACGACCTTCGAGTCTCCGACGAGTTCAAAATATTCACGAACGTCAACAGCGCGATTATCGATCCCAAAAAACTTCGATGAGCGCTCTTTTGTCACTGTTCAAGCTGACCTTCGGTGATTGTTCCGCCCAATTCGTTCGCGCTTGCGCGCTCGGTGGAATACTTCAAGATTCCTCGCGATGTGCTGACAATCTGCGTCGGCAAATCGACCTACGCACGCTGCGGAATTATCGTGAATGTGACCCCTTTTGAGCCCGAATGGGAGGGTTTTGTAACGCTTGAGATTTCGAACACAACTCCTTTACCAGCAAGGATTTATGCGAATGAGGGGCTGTGCCAGATCCTGTTCTTCCAGTCGGACGAAGTCTGCGAAGTCAGTTACGCCGACCGGAAGGGTAAATATCAAAATCAGCAGGGAATCGTGTCTTCCGAAGTTGTAGAGTTTGGAATTGCCATTCGGAGTAGGATACACGCGCTGATTCCTGCGCAAAATCGCGCTTCGCATGTTGGAATCGGCCTGGACTGAAAGAGCGGGCCGATTCAGGCGCCAATCGCCATCTCCACTTGCTAACCCCGGCCTTAATTTCCACAACGGCTACGGAAGCGAGATGTGAGCGAAAGGGGGACATCCAGCGGAAGCCGGCACGCCTAAATGGTTACTTATGTGCATAGTACTTTCGTGCCATTGATGGGTTACTGCATGCGGTTACAACAGTACCAGAAACAACGCAGATCTGGGGAAGGGGCTCCCAACGGTTGCGGTAATCCGCTACTTGGCAAGCCCCCTTTTTTTCCCCCTTAACACCCGCATCAACATCCAAATCAGAAATCGCGCCATCCGACTACAAAACGTCAACCCACTTGATGCAAATGGTAATCATGCTGGAAAGCTGTATAGGCGCATAGAGCGCGTTTCTCGCAATGGACTAATTCCGTGCGCAAGCGAAATGCCCGGAGAAAGCAATACGAATGAAAAAGTTTTTTTCGTGTTGTGTCTCGCCGGAATGTTGACGGCTGTCAGCGAACGCTGCCAGCGATAAGGCCACGATCGACCAGCGATTGATCAACGCCAAAACGGTGATGGATCAAATCATGATGGCCAAGGACAAATCGATTCCGATGAACATCATGGGAGATGGCGACCTGCGTCGGAGTTATTCCCGGCCTTAAGAAGGCGGCCTTCGTGGTGGGCGGTGAATATGGCCGCGGTGTGGTCACATGCCGGACGGGCCATGGTTGGAGCGCACCGTCGTTCATTTATTGACGGGCGGATCTTTGGCCTGCAGAGCGGGCGGTCAGTCCACTGACCTGGTGCTGGTTGCCGTGAACGACCGCGGCTTTCAGGATTTGTTGAAGAACAAGGTCAAGCTGGGCGGTGACATTGCCGCTGCGGCCGGCCCTGTCGGGCGCAATTCGCAGGCAGCGACAGACTGGAAGATGAAGGCCGAGTTGCTGACATATTCCCGCAGTAAGGGACTTTTCGCGGGCGTCGATCTGACCGGCTCGGTGATCAGCGCAGAGCGAGGACGACACGCTGGCCTACTATGGCAAGGCGCACTCAACCGATGAGATTTTGAAAGGTGATGTAGCGGTTCCGGACAATGCGAAGCCGTTTGTGCGCACGGTTGCGAAGTACTTCGTCGAAGCCCAGAACAAAGAGTAAGCAGGCTGCAAGCTGAGTTTGAGGCAGGCGGCCGCGATAGGGCCGCCCTTCTCATTTGGGCTCAGGGTGCCCCGTTAACCCGCCCATATCGCGTTTCCCGCCGCCAGCCATTACACTGATTCCAATCTTGACCATTCGAGAAAAACTGGAGTTGGGAGTCGTATGGACGTTGCTACGGCTGCTCGGCTGGTTGCCACGCAGCGTGGCACGCTCCATCGGGGCCTGGATCGGCTCCGGAGCCTTTTTTGTATTGCCTCGGCTGAGAAGTGTGGGGCGGCAGAATCTCCGCATTGCCTTCCCGGAAATGAGCGAAAAGGAGCAAAATCGACTGCTTAAGAGGGAATATCGCAACCTGGGATGGTTGCTGGCGGAGTTCTGCCAGATGCCGCGCTATACGCCCGATTCGGCCAGCAAATTTGTGCGCTACGAGGGGCTTGAGAACTACCTGGCGGCGAAGGAAGCGGGGAAGGGTGTCTTCGTTCTGACCGGGCATCTGGGCGCGTGGGAGCTATCCAGTTTCTACCATTCGCTGATGGGATATCCCATGAGCATGGTGATTCGGCGGTTGGACAACAGCGGAGTGGATGAGTTGGTGAACAGGATTCGATGCATGCACGGCAATCGCGTGCTGCATAAGGACGACTTTGCCCGCGGCCTGCTGGCGGCGATGCGTCGAGGCGAGACGGTCGGTATCCTGATGGATACGAATATGACTCCGCCACAGGGCGAGTTTGTGGATTTCTTCGGGCGCCTTGCGTGCACTGCTTCCGGCATGGCGCGCGTTGCGCTGAAGACGGGCGCCGCGGTCTTGCCCGGATTCCTGTTGTGGGAGGAAGCTGAGCAGAAATACGTGCTGCACTTCGGCAAAGCACTGGAGCTGGTGCGCACGGATTCGCCGGAGAACGATATCATCGCGAACACGGCGCTCTTTGCGAAAGTCACCGAGGAATACATTCGTCGCTACCCCGGCCAGTGGCTCTGGGTGCATCGTCGCTGGAAGACCCGGCCTGAAGGGGAACCGCCAATTTACACCTCCTGAGCGAGACGGCGTTACACTTGCACGAACACCCGCTATGCCTATGAAGACTCTCAAAGAACTCGCGGCGATGCTGGGCCTGGAAGTTCCCGGCGAACGGTGGCGAGACGCTGATTCGCGTGGTTGCCGGCAGCGGCACAGCGGGACCTGACGCGCTTGTCTTTGCGGAGGATCACGACGCGCTGAGCGCGGCGCTGGCGTCGCGGGCTGCTGCGGTCGTTACTACTCCCCCTCTGGCTGCGCAGGTAGCCGGTTTGAAGCCAGTAATTCTGGCGAAGCAGCCGCGGCTGCAGTTTGCCCGTGCAGCTCGCTTGTTGCGTGGAGCTAATCCGGCGACAGGGGTTCATCCCTCCGCGACGGTTGCAGAAGACGCGAAGCTTGGCGAAGAAATCAGCATTAGCGCGGGCGCAGTGGTAAGTCGGAGCGCAAGCATCGGCGACAGAAGCAATATTGGAGCGGGCGCTGTGATTGGAGAAGGCGTCGTGCTGGGTTGCGACTGCGTGATCTATCCTCGCGTTACGATTTATCCCGGCACCACGCTGGGAGACAGGGTAGTAGTGCACGCGGGCGCCGTGCTGGGAGCGGATGGTTTCGGCTACGTGCGCAACGCTGAGAATGGCGAGTATCTGCAGTTTCCGCAGCAGGGCACGTTGCTGCTGGAAGACGATGTGGAGGTTGGCGCCAACTCCACGATCGATCGTGGAGCGCTGGAAGAGACACGCATCGGGCGCGGCACCAAGATCGACAATCTTGTTCACATCGGGCACAACTGCAAGATCGGCCGGAACGTGGTGATTGCATCGATGGTGGGCATCTCCGGCTCAAGCACGGTGGGCGACGGCGCTGTACTTGCGGGGCAGGTGGGCATCGGCGATCACGCGAGTGTGGGCGAAGGAGTGATTCTTGGAGGGC
The DNA here is from genome assembly GCA_963849505.1 of uncultured Acidobacteriaceae bacterium. Taxonomy (GTDB): domain Bacteria; phylum Acidobacteriota; class Terriglobia; order Terriglobales; family Acidobacteriaceae; genus JANXZS01. The sequence continues at coordinate 324,122 of CAWKHY010000011.1, forward strand.
AGGCAGGCGTGCTGCCGCACAAAAATCTGCGTGGCGCGGGGATGTTGTTCTGGGGCACTCCTGCGAAGCCGGTGAAGCAGTATTTGCGCGAACTGGCCACCCTGGCCCGGCAGGCGCGAAAGAACAAGGACTGACGAAATGGCAGTGGTGGTAGTGGGCGGCAACTCGCGCAACATCGGCAAAACGTCGGTGGTGGCGAGCCTGATCGCGGCACTTCCAGAAATGCACTGGACTGCCTTCAAGGTCACGCAGCATGGTCATCTTTTGTGCGACGGCAGCGGCCGTGGCTGCAACTGCATGCCTCCGGCGCATACCGTGGAACTGACGGAGGAGACGAATCGGACCTCCGGCAAGGACAGTGCACGATTTCTCTATGCAGGCGCGGTGAAGTCGTTTCTGCTGCGCACCAAGCAGGGCAGTCTGCAGGAAGCCATGCCGATGCTCAAGGAGATTTGCGCAACGGCGGAGAATGTAATCATCGAGTCGAATGGCGTGATGGAGTTTCTGCGGCCGGAGCTTTACCTGGTGGTGCTCGACCCGAATACTTCAGACTTCAAGGCGTCGACCAGCCTGTACCTGGATCGGGCCGATGCGATCGTCTGGCGGTCAGGAACTTCCGCGCGGCGGCAAGCTGCGTGGCCGCAGGAGACTGCCGCCCTGCTGGAGAGCAAGCAGAAATTCTTGATTGCGCCGCCTGAGAGCATCTCGGAAGAATTAGCGACGTTTGTGCGCCATCACCTGACGGGCAGCAAAAAAGCGCAGGCTCATGCTCATCGTTGAGGGCGTTTCGGCGTTGAACTATCAGCTGTTTCCGGGGAAGTTTTCCGCCTTCATGGAGCCATCTTTCTGCTTGAGCAGGATTTGCACCTTGGCCTCGGCGGCCTCCAGATCCTGCTTGCACGCGCTGGAAAGGCGCACGCCCTCTTCAAACAGCTTGATCGAGTCTTCGAGCGGCAGATCACCGCGCTCCAGTTGATCGACGATGGTTTCCAGTTTTTTCAGTGACTCTTCAAATGTCGCCAAGGCGAATTCCTTTTCCTCTGCCGGTGCTTGCGAGAGTGTTGTTGGTGACTGAGGGCATCTCGCCAATTCTATCTGTCCCGGCTCGATTGCTGCTGGCGAGAAGCTTTTCGGCATCCGCCGCGCGCAGCGCTGACGCGATTTCGCGGATGTGATCGGGAGTGGTGCCGCAGCACCCACCAAGAAATTGCACGCCTGCATGGACAAATCTGCGGGCGAAGCCGGTCATCTGCTGGGGAGAACAATCGTAGACAAAGCGGCTGTCAACGACGCGTGGAAGCCCGGCATTCGGCATTGCAGCAAGAGGCATATCTGTAACGGCCGCCATGCGCTCGAGAGCCTGCAGCACGTTGGCTGGACCGTGGCTGCAGTTGGATCCGACGGCGTCGGCACCCCAATCCGTGCAGCGCTTCGCAGCGATCTCTGGCGTGGATCCGTCGAGGCAATTGCCGTGCTGATCCACCGTCACCATCACCATGACGGGAAGATCCGGCGCGATGTGATGTGCTGCTGCAAAGGCCTGTTCAGCTTCATCAAGGGCGGTCACAGTCTCGATGATCAGCATGTCGACGCCGCCCGTGGCGAGTCCGCGAATCTGTTCAGAGAATGCGGCGAAGTGCCGTCTGCGGAGTCGCTGCTCCGTTAGGTGCGAGAGAAACGCCGAGCGGCCCGATTGCACCTGCGATCCAGACCCGACCGGGCTGCCTGCCTGTGATTTGCGCTGCGCGGCGAGCGATCTCTGCGCCGGCCTGGTTGATTTCAATCACGCGATGCTGCAGTCCATGGCGGGCGAGGCGAATCGAGTTGGCTCCAAAGGTGTTGGTCTCGACGATCTCAGCGCCAGCGAGCAGAAATTCTTCGTGGACCGACTGGATCAAGTCGGGGGCAGAGAGATTCAGTTCCTCATAGCAGCGGTCGAAGGAAAGGCCGCGAGCGTACAGCGAAGTGCCCATGCCGCCGTCGCACAGGACCAACCGGTCCCCGAATATGTGCTTGAAACGACTTGTCATCGCGTGAGACTTCTGAGCGTCCGCCGGGCCCTACGTCGAAATCGGCTGCGCTTCCCTTTGTTATACTTAAGTCTCGCGCGTTTTGTCTGCGTAGCTGGGTGAGGTCTAACGGTTTGAATAAGAGAAGTGGATTCTTTGGATGGTTCTGCGCGGTGGTTTGCTGCGCGCTTTTTCTGGCAACAGGCTGCGGAAACAACTACTACTTTGCCGGGCGCACACTGCCACCGAGCAAGTTGCAAAACCGAGTATTGATAGCAGTTCAGAACCCCGGGTCGTTTACCAAGGGCTCACTCCAGATGGTGGATGCGTACTATGACATTCGCCATAGCTACGACAATAAGATTCCATCCTATGCGATCAGCTACTCGGGCTCAGAGCCGCTGACCATTCAGAATATGCCGGAGCGCCAAATGGGCTTCGTTTATGGCTCAGGTGACGGCACTTTCGTTCCGATCAACTATGCCACCGAAGCGTCTGCCCAGGCGACGAGCGGGCTGGTGGGCCTGTCGTCGAGTATTTTTGAGACGCAGAACCTGCGGTACACTTTCGCCGCAAGCCAGCAGGCGCATGTGCTGACGATCATCGATTCCCTGATTGGCACGGTCACCTACCTGAATCTGCCGGGGGTGTACCGCATTTCGGTGAATTCAGCAGGCTCGGTGATGATGGCGTTCGTGCAGAATTCCGACTACGCCTACAGGATCCTGCATCTGCAGGCCAACCAGCCGGCGCCACCCAATGCGGAGGACTGCGAACCGCAGAACCTGCCAATTTACTGCGTCATACCGGTGACAGACGCTTCTAACAACCCGATCAAGTTTGATCGGCCCGTGAAGGCGGTCTTCTCGTCCGACGGCAGCACAGCCTATGTTTTGAGTTGCGGTCCGGAGTGTGGCGGCACCCAGGCCAGCGTTGGAGTGCTGCCGGTGGCAGGAATCATCATTGAGAGCGGCACGCCTGTGCCGAGCGGAGCGAATCTCGGCTTGCAGGCCACGATTCTGACGCCGGGCGGGGCCAGCAATGCGTTGCCCTATGGCAACAATTTGTATGTCGCAGGCCAGCAGTTGCAACCGGACGGGTTGTTCTCAGGCTACCTGACCGTGATTGATTCAATCGCGCAGAAGGTGACGGGACAGTACGGAATTAGCGACGGCTCACACGGTAAGATGATTCTTGCTGACGACAACACGCTGTGGATCGGTTCGAAGCTGTGCCAGGAAGGCGAACGCTATAAGCAGTCGCAGTCCGCCGGCGGATCCGGGGCCGCGACCGGTTGTCTCACCATGTTCAACACCACGACGAATGCTGTCCTGCTGGATTCGTATAAGGGAGACCTTACCGGTTTGGCAGCCGTGACCTTGCTGCACAAGCTGTATGTCGCCGAGGGTGGACAGGTCCACATATACTCGACGCAGGACGGCCACGAACTCGACAACACCAATGTGACCGTGACCGGCACTGCCTTCGACGTTGCGTTTATGGACGGCGGAAGCAACGGGAACAACGCCAACTATTAGACTTCGGCAGGCGCGGATATTCCTCCGCGCCTGACCTCCTTCCGCAAGGCGATTTTCTTCTATGCCTGAAGACACCTCGGCCGACATCCTTGCCATTGCAGCCCATCGTGACGACGTAGAGCAGACCTGTGGTGGGACACTTCTACACATGGCGGCGCTCGGTCTGCGCACCGCGATTCTCGATCTGACGCAGGGTGAAGCGGGTACTCGAGGCACTGCAGAGGAACGCGGCGCTGAGGCTGCCGAGGCGGCTCGCATCCTGGGCGTTGCGTGGCGCAAGGCGCTCGATCTTCCCGATGGACGAGTGGAGAACACCTACGACAACAAGCTGAAAGTCGTGCGCGTGTTGCGGGAGGTGAGGCCGCGCGTTGTGATCTTGCCAATAGGACAAGGACGCCATCCTGACCACTACACCGCGTCGATCCTCGGATATGAGGCGTGTTTTCTTTCCGGGCTGGCGAAACTCGATACCGGCCAGACGCCGCATAGGCCATTCAAGATCGTGTATGCCAGCCTTTACGCCGACGTACGACCAAGCTTCGTAGTCGACATCACCCCTTATATTGAGCAGCGCTTCGCATCGCTGATGGCCTATCGTTCTCAGTATGCCGATCAGGCCCAGGGCGGCGGTTTGTTCGTGCCCGAGGATGAGATTCGCGAGCGAACATTTTCCATGGCGAGGCATTACGGATTGCTGGCGGGAGTTCGCTACGCCGAGCCCTTCGTGCAGAAGGAGGTCGGCCTGGTCGACGACCTGACCTTGCTGCCCGTGCAATCCATCTAGCCCTTCGCGGGAACATTCAACGAGGATCAAATTATGCAGCAACCATGGGTTCCGGCTCAGTATGCCGAAAATGGCCGCTTCGTCGCGGATCTTGCGGGAGGAGTTTTTGACCTTCTGGCTCCCGAGCCCGGCGAAAGGATTCTCGACCTTGGCTGCGGCGACGGTGCGCTTACCGCGAAGATCGCTGCCACCGGGGCCGTGGTCACTGGCGTCGATAGCTCGCCAGCAATGGTGGCCGAGGCAAAGCGCGCGGGGCTGGATGCACGAGTGGTCGCGGCAGAGAATCTGCAATTTTGCGAACGAGTTTGATGCGGTGTTTTCGAACGCCGCGTTGCACTGGATGCAGGATCAGGATGCAGTGCTCGCTTCTGTGGCGCGTGCATTGAAGCCGGGAGGCCGCTTCGTTGCCGAGATGGGCGGCCACGGTAATATCGCAGCGATCGCCGTGGCCTTGCGCGCAGTTTGCCTGCGAAAGGGCATGGACCCGGGCAAACTCGAGACGAATTACTTTCCCACGCCGGCTGCATATGCATCACGCCTGGAGCGGCATGGTTTTCGCGTCGTGAGCATCGGTTTGATTCCCCGTCCCACACCGTTACCCGCAAGCGGCATGCGGGGATGGCTGGAGACATTTCGCCGCGGCGTGCTCGACCAGTTTCAATCCATGGAGAGAGAGGCGGTCATCCAGGAAGCCGAAGACCTGCTTCGTCCCTCGCTGTGCGACGAGGCAGGGAACTGGACTGCCGATTACGTGCGGCTACGCTTTTCAGCGAGGCGTCTGGCAGACTAACCGATCTTGCCAAAGAGCATCCGAGTGCCTATGACGATCAGGGTCACGGCGAATACCCGCCGCAACATCAGTTCTGGAACGTGCTGAGCTCCCACGCCTCCAAAATAAGCTCCCACAGTAAAACCGGCAGCCAGCAGCAGGCCCGTCTTCAGGTCAGCGTTGCCATTGCGGTAATACTCAAGAAATGCCAGGATCCCCACGGGCGCAAGCATGGCCGCGAGCGAGGTGCCCTGTGCCCGGTGCTGGCTCATGTGGAAGAAGTAGACCAGCGCAGGAACCAGAAGAATTCCGCCGCCAAGGCCGACCACGCCGGCGAAGGCACCCACGAAGAGACCGATAAGTAAGGCGAGCAAAGTCATAAGTTAGTTTGTCCTTGCATCCGCATGAGCGTGCGGGATTAGCACCTCAATCTTAAATGGGCAGCGTGTGCTGGCGATTCAGCAGGTAGGAATTGCATTCTCGCAAGGCATTTTCGGCACAACTCATCACGCTGCTTAGTGCAAAAAAAGTGCCGCTGTCTTCGTAATGAACAGCGGCACTCTTTGTCGGGTGTATCTCACAGTTGTGTTGTTATTGCACCGCGCCTACCCAGGAAGCAAATGGCGCCAGTGTCAGGTTGTTGAGGCTCGTCTCGGTCCCGAGGGCGGGATCGTTAGTTAGCAGCGTGCGGACTGTCTTGCCTTTTACGCCGTTGAGAGAAACTGTCTGCGGCTGCGCAGTAAAGTTCAGTGCAACGACAATCGAAGGCTTGCCCGCAGGACCCTGTCTCAAATAGGACAGCACGTTGGCATTCGTCTTATCGAGCATGGTGATGGAGCCGTCGCGCAACGCTGGGTCATTCTTGCGCATCGCAATCAGCTTCTTATTCCAATTAAGTAGCGAATCAGGCTGGTTGCTTTCAGCTGCGACGTTCACAGTTTTATAGTCGGCTGCGACTGGCAGCCAAGTCGTCGGCGCAGTGCTGAAACCGGCATTGGCTGTGTCGTTCCATTGCATCGGAGTGCGCTCGCCATCGCGGCCTTTCTCCTTTGGCCAACCGGTTACGCCCACGGGATCTTTCACATCTTCCTTGCGAGTCGGTACGGTGGTCTGCATGCCAAGCTCTTGCCCGTAGTACATCAGCGCGGTGGCACGCGTGGTGAAGAGCATGGTGGCAATCAGTCGCGCGATCGCGTCGTTGTGTACGCCATCGCCGTAACGTTCCCAGCTTCGACCGTTGTCATGATTGTCAAAGACGAAGAGCGGCTGGTTGCCATCGATCTTGGTCTCAGCATCTTCGATGCGCTGCCGCAACAGGTTGGCATCCAGTTTGTTGGTGAAGCCAACCTGCATGTCCATCGGCAGATTCAGTTCGTCGCGCTTCGATCCGCCATACCACTTGTCCAGTTCCTGCACGTTGGGCAGATAGGTCTCTCCTATCAGCACGCGGTCTCCCGGATACTTGTTCACCATGCTGCGCATGCGCCGCATCACGTCGTGAACTTCAGGGAGATTCTGAACGTAGGTGTCGTCAAGATTGGGATCGCCGAACGCATTGGTTCCACCGGTCTCTTTTGCATCGCGGAGCTTCGGATCCTCAAACAGCGTCGGTATAGCGTCAAGACGAAAGCCGGCAACACCGCGGTCGAGCCAGAATTGCATCGAGCCGAACATAGCCTTCTCAACTGCGGGATTGCGCCAGTTCAGGTCGGGTTGTTCGACGTAGAACATGTGGTAGTAGTACTGATCTGTCTTCGGATCAAACTTCCATGCCGAGTGCCCAAAGATGCTTTGCCAGTTGTTCGGAGGGAGTCCGGGGCCTTTGCCATCGCGCCACACATACCAATCACGCTTGGGGTTTGACTTCGAACTGGCGGACTCAATAAACCACGGATGTTTGTCGGAAGTATGGTTGAGCACCATGTCCATAATGACGCGGATATTGCGCTTCTTTGCTTCAGCAACCAGCTTGTCGAAATCGGCCAGCGTGCCGTATTGCGGATCGATGTTCTCGTAGTCGGAGATGTCGTAGCCGAAGTCGACCTGCGGAGAGGGGTAGATAGGCGAGAGCCAGATAGCATCCACACCCAAGCGACTGCAGATAGTCGAGGCGGCTGGTGATGCCATTCAAATCGCCAATGCCGTCACCGTTCGAATCCTGGAAACTGCGCGGGTAAATCTCATAGAGGACAGCGTGTTTCCACCATGTACCATCTGTCGCCTGCGTTGAAGCGGAGCCTGCCGCGGCGGGTGCAGCTGCGGCGGTAGCATTGCCGCACATCACGAGGCACAACGGAATGAATAGACCCGGCAGAAGTGCCTTGCATCGACGGCGTAAATTGAACATGACTGATATCTCCCTTATTATTTCGGTCAAAACTATAAACCCGCTCACATGTAATTAGCGGTTGAAACCTTGCTGGACTCCTCAATGTTTGATGGGGCCAAGGTACGAGCCGCAGGATTTGCGCACCACAAGGCTCGTCTGCAGCAGAATGTCGCGGGTGGGCAGCGTGGGCCTGGCGATGCGCTCCAGCATCGTCATCAACGCAATGTTTCCGATATCGGCGCAATTCTGATGATGTGTGGTCAGCGGCACCGGCAACAGGTTTGCGTATCGAACATCGTCGATGCCCACCATTCGCAGTTGCTCCGGCACCTTTATGCCCAGATCTGACAAGGTAGGCATCAATCGCGCCGCGGTCAGGTCGTTGGCGCAGACAATCGCCTCTGGCTGGCAGGTACGCATCATCTCCTTTACGAAGTCAGGGTCATCCGGATTGCCGAGGCAGACCATCTCCTGCTCTGGTGGTATCCCAGCAGCAAAAAGAGCGCCGCGATACCCCGCTATTCTGGCGTCGACGGTAGCAGCGGACCTTGGAAGCGCCATGAACACGATGCGACGCGCACCCAGACCCAACAGGTGGTTAGTAATGTGGTAGCCGGTGCGGCGATTGTCGATGCCCACCAAATCGTAATTGGATCTCGCTGGATAAGGCATATAGCACCTGTCCAGAAGGACGATCGGAATACCGGCACTCTCGAGTGTCTTCGCAATCAAAGCATTCACCGTGTCATTGTTTTCGGCGAACTCAAGCGGCGCAAAAAATATTCCTGAAACATTCTGAGAAATGTAGTGATGGCAGAGCTGCTCTGCCTCTCTTTCCAGGTGCGTGTCCAGATTCATCGCGGGTCCCCACAGCAAGGAATGCGCACGCGCGTAGGGGGAACGCATCATGCCCTGGCATATGGGCTCGAAGATCTCCGTTCGCCCCAGATCTGGAATCAGCAGCCCGAATACGAGGCCTGAAATTGAAGCTTTCGGCAAGACGTAGGTGCCCGCGCCCGCCCGCCGCGAGACCAGTCCGAGAGACTGCAGCTCCTTTACGGCTTTGGCGATCGTAATGCGGGATGCATCAAAGCGCTTGCCGAGTTCGGCCTCGCTGGGCAAGCGGTCCTGGGGCTTGAATACTCCTGACTGAATCTCACCCAGCAGCTGTTCGAAGATTTGACGATGCTTGGGTAAACCCGCGTCGAGGTGGAGTGTCTTCGCGTGCTGGTTTGCATTCGATTTTGCTTTCATCGCACGCGCATCTCCCAGTGGTATTTACGAAGTTCTGAAATGTATATACTTATTGTCTGGATTTGTATAGGGGCCAGGAAAGTTCTTTGCTCCACGAGGCTGAGCTGGCTAAAACGTTTGAGTGATTTTAACGCCAGTATCAACTTATGTAACAATTAGCCGTATTTCTGTAAGTAATTTAAAAACATATACATGCTGGTTCTCCCATGGGCGCTCATTCGGAGAATTGGCTACTCATCCGATTTACTGTATCGATTACTTACATTGTTCTGTAAACGTATTATCAAAGCCCCCGGCTGTTTGGTTCGGAATTCATTGACATCGCAACTCTGCAAGCCTTACTGTGCATAGGGTTATCCATGGTGGAGAATCAGGGCGCGAAAAATCGAGCGGCCAGTTTAGTCACCAATTAGAACTGGAAGCTATGGGTTGGTGTGGTCTATCCGGCTCGGCTACCAGACTGGAAAACAGCTCCAAGTAACACTTTGAAGGGGAGGTATCACGAATGCGATTTCAACGGTACAAAGCACTGTTGTTGCTACTGTGCGCGTGCATGTTGATGGTCCCGGCCAGCAGTTTTGGCCAGGCTGTCTACGGCTCGTTGTATGGAACCGTTACAGATAGTTCGGGAGGCGCGCTTCCAAACGCCACCGTGACAATCACAGATACAAACAAGAACACGAGCGACGAAGTTAAGACCAACGGCGCTGGTGAATACCGCGCAGAGCACCTCATTCCGGACACCTATTCAGTTAAGGTGACCACGAATGGGTTTAAGACCTCAGAGACCACAGGCATTATCGTCTATGCCGATTCTTCTCTAAAGGTGGATGCAAAGCTGGAAGTTGGCGGAGCGACTGAGAGCGTCGAAGTCAATGCCGACGCGGTTCCGGTACTGAAGACCGACCGTGCCGATGTCTCGACGACATTCAGCCAGAAGGAAGTTCAGGACCTGCCAGTAGGCGACCGTAACTTCACGAATCTCCAACTCCTCCTGCCCGGTGCACAGCCCTTGAGCTGGGGTCACGCGGCCAGCGAAAATCCGCAGGCAAGCAAACAGATCCAGGTAGACGGCCAGGCCTTCGGTGGTGTGGCATTCGAACTGGATGGAACTGATAACCAGGATCCGATCCTTGGAATCATCGTTATCAACCCCAACATGGACTCGCTCTCTGAGACCAAGATCACCACTCAGAATTTTGACGCTGAATTTGGTAAAGCAGTTTCATCGATCGTGACTGCGCAGACCAAGTCCGGCACCAACAATTTCCATGGTTCGGCCTTCGACTATCGCACCAGCCAGGCCAATCAGGCGTCCAACCCCTTCAACCCCAATGTTCCTCCGGGATTGAAGAACCAGTTCGGTGGATCTATCGGTGGCCCGATTCTGAAGAACAAGGTGTTCTTCTTCGGCGACTACCAGGGTCTGCGCCAGAAGTCCGGCGTTACGGCCTCCAGCACTGTGCCTTCGGCCAGGGTGTTATCGAGCTGCCTGGTTCAGGTACTGGTTGCGATTTCAGCGAGTACGCAGGGAACAAGGCCTACGGATCAGGAATTATCTACCAGCCGAACGGTCTTCCTTATCCTGGCAATATAATTCCCAACTCTGAAGTGTCGCAGCAGTCAATTAACCTGATGAAGATCCTGGCGAATTATCCGGCAAACAAGCAGTCTTCCGGCGGCATTACTGATCAATACGCTGGTGGCGGCACAGGTCTCTTCAACAGCGATTCCTGGGATGTGCGCGGTGATTGGCAGGCGAACGGCAAAATCCACGTATTTGGCCGTTACAGCGCCTTCACTGACACGCTCTCCGGCAAGACACTCTTTGGCGATGCCGGCGGTTCCGGCTTCGGCATCAACAACTACGGCGGTACCTCGAAGGGCTCCAACAAGAGCCTGGCAACCGGCGTTGACATAGCCATTAACGCGACACTGGTAACAGACATTCGTTTTGGCTACTACAACTACGGCATCAACACCTCCAAGTATGACCAGGGCGTGCCTTTCGCAGAGAACCTTGGTATTCCTGGAATGAATACCTCCAGTTCCTTTACGAGTGGTGCCCCCGCATTCGAGATCGATATGAACACCGCAAACGGTGTTCTACGGATCTGGACTGAACGTCAACGGTTGCAACTGCCAGCTGAAGGAGCAGGAGCACCAGTATCAGTACGTCAATAACTGGACCAAGATTCTTGGCCCGCACGCAGTCAAGTTTGGTGCTGATCTTCGTTTCGCCAACAACCTGCGCGTACCTAGCGACAACAACCGTACCGGCCAGATCGAGTTCAACAATGGCCCGACCAGCAATCCCACCCTGGGAGCTGCCGGCGGTCTCGGTATGGCAACGTTTGTAAAGGGTGAAGTAACCAGCTACCAGCGGTATGTCAGCAACTCGACCAATGCCCAGGAGAACCAGCGTCGTTGGTTCTTCTATGGACAGGACACCTGGCGCGCAACGCCAAACCTGACCGTCAACCTGGGTCTTCGCTACGAGTTCTACTTCCCCGAGTATGTCAATGGCGCAGGCAATGGCGCACTCATGGATATCAACACCGGCTACCTGCACGTCGCCGGCGTCGGTGGAGTTCCCATGAACATGGGCTGGAGCAAGGCCACCAACACCTATAACCCGCGCGTAGGCATCGCCTATCAGCTCGGTCCCAAGACAGTAATCCGTTCCGGCTATGGCCGCAGCTTCGACATCGGAGTCTTCGGTTCCATCTTCGGCCACGTGGTTACGCAGAACCTGCCTGTGTTGGCTAACCAGGTCATCAATCAGCCAGGCAATGCAACAACGTATGCTTTCAACCTTGCGGATGGCCCGAGCACGTACGTCTCGCCCGCCGTTCCTTCCAACGGTTTGCTGCCGGCTCCTGGCTACGCAGTCAGCCCGAAGTCCCGTCCCAACAGCCTTCGTCTACCCACGGTTGATGCCTGGAATCTGAGCGTTCAGCATTCCATCACACCGACCCTCTCGGTCACCATGGCATACGTTGGCAACAAGTCAACCCACACGCTTGGTGCCGGAGACAACAACAACACGAACCCGAACGAAGCAGGACTCAACCTTCCGGCACAGTACAGCGTGGTGGGAGCACCTCTTCACTGGGATTCGACAGTTGCAGACAATGCCATCTACGCGCCTGGTTTTGCGCAGTATCCTGGCATCGCTCCGGATGGCGGCACCAAGACCGGCAAGTACCTGCAGCGCTACTACGGCGGAACACTGGCAGCCTGCCAGGATCCTGCCTACGTCACGCCTGTTGGCGTTGCTCCGGGAAGCGTGCGGCTGGAACAAGGCATCTCCTACTACTCGGACAACCTGAATGCAGAGTTCGATGCATTGCAGGTGACCATTGCCAAGCAGTTCAGCAAGGGCAATTCGTACAACGTCAACTATTCTTGGAACCGTGGCTGGGATGAAAACTCCGGCTACTCGACCTGGAATGTGGCAGCTGGCCGCGGTCGTAACAACGACATCCGCGAGCAGCAGCTGGTGGCCTACGGCGTGTATCAACTTCCGTTCGGAAAAGGTAAGACGTACGCTGCCAACAGCAATGCATGGGTCGATGGCTTCATCGGCGGCTGGCAGGTTTCGCCAGTAGTGAATTGGTCGGGCGGCCAGCCGTTCACACTTAGCTACAACGAGTGCAACGCTTCGGTCGGTGGTACTTCAGCACCCTGCTATCCCAATGGGCGCGCAGGCGGCCTGAAGACTCACCTCTGCGGCTTCAATCCAGTGCTCGCAGAAGCCGTAACTTCTACCAGGCTGTAAGCGACAACATCCTGACTCCACCCGACAAACGGCTTCACCGCTCCCGGACTGGATCAGATCGGAAATTCGGGCCGCAACAACAAGTTCGGTCCTGGCTTCTTCAACATGGATCTGGCCGTTCAGAAGAACATTCCGATTCACGAGAGCTTCCAGGCTCAGTTCCGGGTGGACTTCTTCAACGTCTTCAACCACATCAATCCAGGTAACCCGGGCGGCAACATTGAAAGCGCCGGCAATATCACGGCCATGCTCTCCTGGAACGTTGCCTCGTTACCTCCAGTTCGGTTTGCGCTTCCAGTTCTAAGCAAACTGACCTAAACCTGAGCGAGGGGAGCAATTGCTCCCCTCGCTTTTTACTGCCCGGCGCATTTGAATCGGTCATGCGCGAGGGCAGTGTTCTCAACATGGCGAAGTTATCCTCTTTGTGCGGAGCCTGGATCGTGTCTTCAGAACAGGCGCCGTCCTGGGAATTACATTTAGACTGATCGCAACTCGAAATTGGCGGTGAGATGCATGTTGGATCGAGCTCTGAAATCGCGAGCTTCTGCAGTTCTGTTAGCGGTCGCTGTCGCCACCGCCGCGGTGGCACTGGAAGCTCCCGCCTCGTCCGCTTGGCAACTGGGACCCTTCGTGAGGCCGCAGCAGGGTAACCCGGTCATCACACCCCTACCCGAAAACCTCTTTACTGATCCGATGAGCAAAGCGCCTGTGCATTGGGAGGCACTACACACTTTCAATCCTGCCGCGATTGTCCGTGCCGGCAAAATCGTCGTGCTCTATCGCGCCGAGGATGACTCCGGTCAGCTCATTATCGGCGGACACACCTCCCGCCTCGGCCTCGCAGAAAGTTCCGACGGCGTTCATTTCGTACGCCGTCCTACTCCGGTGTTCTTCCCTGCGGATGACAGCCAGAAGGGCCGCGAGTGGCCTGGTGGAGTGGAAGATCCGCGAGTGGTCGAGAGCGAAGACGGCACGTATGTCCTGACCTATACGCAATGGAATCGTGTCACGTATTCGATCGGAATCGCCACGTCAAAGGACCTGGTCAACTGGGAGAAGCACGGACCCGCGTTCCTGACGGCGAAGAACGGCAAGTATGCCGACTTGAAGTACAAATCAGGCGGCATGGTGACTGCCATGTCGGGTGGCCGCCTGAAGGCCGTCAAGATTCATGGCAAATACTGGATGTATTGGGGTGAGGGTGAGATCCACCTGGCTACGTCCCCCGATCTTATCCAATGGACTCCCGTGGAGGACGCATCGGGCGAGCCGCTCGTCGTTCTCAAGCGGAGGGCAGGTCACTTCGACAGTGGATTTCCCGAGGTCGGTCCTCCGCCGGTGCTCACGGGGCGCGGCATTGTCGTACTCTACAACGGTAAGAATGATCCTGACTCCGGCGACCCAGCGCTCGGCGCCAATGCCTACGCCGCGGGGCAGGCGTTATTTCGCGCGGACGATCCTTCGAAATTGCTGGCGCGGGACGATTCGCCCACGCTTAAGCCAGAGTTGCCGTATGAAAAGACCGGCCAGTACATTGCCGGCACGACGTTTGCTGAAGGCCTGGTTTTCTTCCAGAACGGGTGGTTTCTTTACTACGGGTGCGCGGATTCGATGGTCGGTGTGGCTACCGCGAAGGCTGGAAAATGATTGAGGCTAAGCAGCCGGCAGCGCGTGGGGCGCACCTCGTATTGCCATGCACCCAAATCCTCCGCAATAGCCTCCTCCTGCTCCTCTGTGGGCTCGGTGGCCTTGCCGGCGTTGCGCAGCAGGCGCAGGCTCCGGCGGCCACTCCAGAGCCCGCGCAGGATCTGGCTGCGATCCGTATGCTCATCGATAAGGGGCACGCCGCAGATGCGCTGAAGCAACTCGACCAGATGGCCGTCCAAAAGCCGGAGCCGGCCGGGGTGGAGCGCCTGCGCGGCGTCGCCCTCTATGCGCAAAACGACATCGCCGGGGCCGATCGCGCTTTTGCCGCCGCACTGCAGCAGGACAGCAAAGATGTCGAGGCCGCACAGATGCGTGGTCTCACGCTTTATCGCCTGGGAAAGCCGGCGGAGACCATCACCTTGCTTGAGGGGATGCAGGAGTGGGCGCCCACCACCCGCGTCGATCCGAGCTACATCCTGGCGCTTTGCTATATGGATGTGCATCGCTACGACGACGCCCGCCACGCCTTCGCGCGTCAATATGGCTTTGAGCCTGACTCAGCGCCAGCTTACCTCTTGACGGGGCGCATGCTCATGCGCAGGCAGAATCTGCAATCGGCGCAGGAGTTTGCCAGGAAAGCCCTCGCGCTGAATCCGCAACTGCCTCTCGCACATTTGCTGCTGGGTGAGATTGCGCTCGGTTCTGAGCAGCCGGCAGACGCGCTCCCTGAGTTTGAGAAAGAACGCACGCAGAACCCGCTATACGGACCAATCTACGACCGCCTCGGAGATGTCTACGAGCGCCTGGGCGAATATCAGAAGGCGCAACAAGCTCTGCAGCGGGCTCTGCTGCTGGAACCTGCGACCACCGGACCCCTTATTTTGCTGGGAGAAGTGCTGCTCAAACGGCAAGATCCTGCCAGCGCCGCGGCTTATCTCGAGCGGGCAGAGAAGATGGATCCGGGAAACTACATGATCCACAGCTTGCTTGGTCAGGCATACAAAAGCATGGGGCGAAGCGACGATGCGGCCCGCGAAAACACCTTGACGCAGAATGCCAAGAGAGCGCAGACAGATTCCGCGCCAAAGCAATAGCGAACCAGGTTCACCAACTATGCCGGATGAAGATGATGCTGCGGCTTTCCGCCAGTCGTCACGTCTAAACATCTAACTTGCTTCGCCCGACCAAATTCGCAGCTCATCTGCTATCTCTCTGCCTGCTGTGGGTGGGGTCTGCCCATTCTCAAAGTTCATCTCAGCCGGCTGCGGGCATGACCACTCAAGATCGCATTCACGCTGCAGGCTGGTGGCCCACACGCCGTGATGCATCGCGCAAGGACTTCGTTGGAAGCGCCAGGTGTGCAGATTGCCATAGCGATATCTACGCCCGGCAGGCACAGACATCGATGGCCAAAGCAGGGACCTCCGGCACAAGCTCTGCGGGGCATCAACCTACATTCTCTGCGCGCCAGGGGCAGTATATGTACGAGGTATCCAGCACAGCGAGTGGCTCCCAGTACCGTGTGTGGTCCGGGCAGGATCAGCTTTCAGGCCCTCTCAATTGGATCTTCGGCGCAGGCGACATTGGACAGACATACATACTCGAGCGCGACGGCAACTTTCTGGAGAGCCATGTTTCGTACTACCCGGCCCTGCACGGACTTGACCTGACGCCGGGACAAATGGCCGGGCCGCCCAAGAACCTGAAGCAGGCCGTCGGCCATCCGATGGAGGAGGAAGACACGCGCCTCTGCTTCGGTTGCCACACCACCGGGTCGATGATCAAGGATCGCTTCGACCCCACGCAGGCGACTCCCGGCGTAACGTGCGAAGCTTGTCATGGACCGGGAGCGAAGCATGTCGCAGCGGCCGAGGCTGGTCAACTGGATCGCGCGGTCAAGGCTATTTTCGATCCGGGCCGATTGAAACCAGCAGATCAAGTCGATTACTGCGGCGCCTGTCATCGCTCTTCGGCAGATGTTGCCTCGTTTCCGCCCGGCACGCTTGGCCTGCTCGGTGTGCGCTTTCAGCCCTATCGTCTACAGAAAAGCAAGTGTTGGAGAAAAGGCAGTGGGATCACCTGCCTCATCTGCCACGATCCTCACCAGCAGATCGTGCGCGAAGCAGCGGCGTATGACAAGAATTGTCTCACCTGTCACCAGACCTCGCAGGGAGAGGCTAAAGGAGCTATCGCCAAGGCTGCGGCGTGTCCCGTGAGCAATGTGAATTGCGTATCCTGCCACATGAAGAAGTACGACATATGGGCAGCGCATGCCACATTCACGGATCACTACATTCGCATCGTGCGCGCCGGCGAAAAATATCCTGAGTAGTTATTTATAGGGCGCAACAGCAGGTCGCAGCGCTTCCGATTTCAGGACCTTGCCGCCTTCCTGGATGACATACAGACGATTTGCATCCAAGGCAGCCAGCGAGTCCTTCTGGCCCGACGGCCACACGATCTCCACGTCTGCCTTCTTTGAAGCATCGAGCCCAAAGTGAATGCGCAGATCATTTTGTGAGTAGTAGCTTCCGCCACTGCGCACCTCGTCGATCTGAACTAGACCTTTCTTGCCATCGGGCGACAGGCCCGTCACCTTGATCTTTGCGCCGATGCCGGTCTTGTTTGATTTGGTGCCAACGATGCGGATCTTGATCCACGTGCGGTTCCATGTGGAGTCGCACCTCAGCAGTTGTGGAGTGGAGTTCACGCAGTTCACAACTACGTCGATGTCGCCGTCGTTATCGAAGTCGCCGAATGCGCACCCTCGCGCTGGCGCAGCCTCGTTGATGCCCGGACCGCCTGACGCGGTGACGTCCTCACACTGACCATTCCGCAAATTGCGATACAGGTATTTGTGCTGGGCATAGGGCGCGTCAACCTGCGTGCCATCAACCTCGGGATATACGTGTCCATTCGACACCAGGATGTCTAGCCATCCATCGTTGTCCATGTCGAAGAATCCCACGCCCCATCCCAGGAAGCGGGTATTCATTCCCAGGCCGGCCTGGTAAGTGTGATCTTCAAACGAGCCGTCGCCGAGGTTCAAATACAGCGAGTCCGTGTCTCCGGCGAAGTTGGTCTTTACGATATCCAGCAGCCCATCGCGATTGAAATCGCCAATGGAGACGCCCATGCCAGCCTGTGGCTTGCCGTCAGGGGAGTAGGCCACGCCTGCTTCAATGGCGAGATCCTTAAACGTGCCGTCCTTCTGATTCATGTAGAGAGTGGCTGCGGTCGAGTCGTTGGCGACATAGATGTCGGGCCAGCCGTCGTTATCCAGATCAGAAACGGCAACGCTCAGTCCATAAGTGCCGATCGTGTCCCACATGCCACTCTTTTCAGAGACGTCGGTGAATGTCCCGTCGCCATTGTTACGGTAGAGAGCGTTTTTTCCACCCTGCAATCCGGGAGGTCCGCACGCCACTTGAATTCCTTTGTAAGTGCAGCCAGCGGCGTCCGGCAGAGGTGCAGTCTTGAAGTCAAAATCAATGTAGTTGGCTACGAACAAATCCAAGTGGCCGTTCTTGTCATAGTCGAGAAACGCACAGCCGGAGTTCCACCTGTTTCGCGACTGCAGCAGCCCAGCCTTCTCCGTCACATCCGTGAAGGTGCCGTTGCCGTTGTTGCGAAAGAGGGCATTTTGTCCGAAGTAGCTGATGAAAAGATCATTCCAGCCATCGTTGTTGTAGTCGCCAACGCAGCACGCCTGTCCCCAGCCGGCGCGCGCCAGTCCAGCCTTCACCGTGACATCGGTAAATGTGCCGTCGCGATTATTTTTGAATAGGTGGCACACCGGCTCCTGGCCTTTAGGGAAGCCATCCACCCGTGAGCCATTCACTAGAAATATATCTACCCAGTCGTCCTGATCGTAGTCAAAGAAGGCGACGCCGCATCCGGTTGTTTCCAGCAGGTACCGGTTCTTGTGCTCGTCTCCGTAAATTATCTTTGCGTTCAGACCGGATTGCTTCGCGACATCAACGAAGCTGACTCCCAGCGGCGTACCAGCCAGCGGAGATGTCAGTTTAGCGGCGTGGGGCTTGGCATCATAGGTGGGCCGGGAGCCGATCTGTTGTCCCATCGTGCCCATTTGCTGCGGCGGCATCGCCATCGCAAAAACGTCTTCCAGGGAAAGAACCAGCGCAGTGCGTGAGAGTGAACGAAGAAAACCGCGACGACTCCAGATCAAAACTCCTGCTTTCCCACTGCGATGGCATGGCCAATGCGAATGCGTTCCTGATCTCTAAGTATAGTGGTCGCGCAGAGCTCACACAATTGCTTGCCGGCCACGGTGCACCCCTTCATATGCGAAAGTGCCTAGGGCGTCTTTCCGTCCGGGTCCAGAGCATCCGCCTTGCTTCTCTCCACCGCAGCGTCAGCGCCTTTGCCCTGTAGCTGCAGAACCATGGCGAGCTCACGATGCACGGCGGCATTGTTAGGATCGGCAGCCACGGCCACCTGCAATTGCTGCAGCGCCTGGTCCAACTGCCCACGCTCACGGAATGCCTGACCACTCTGCAGCGCAAAGGTGGCGCGCTGTTTCGCCACGGCAGCACGGCTAAGGTCGGCCGCGATCTTGCGTTCGGCTGCCGCTCCCTTGGTGTCACCCTGCGCGGCGAGCAAGGCCGCCAGCGTGATATGCGGACTCGGTTGTGACGGCAGCAGCGGAATGGCCCTGCGGATAGCATCGATGGCCTTATCCGGTTCATCCATCTGTTTGTAGACGCTCCCAAGGATCGACCAGGCGTCGCCGTTATCCGGACGTAGCGCGAGCGCCGCCTGCAGGTTACGCGCCGCATCGTCAAACTTGCCCATCTGCATATACAAAATCCCAAGCGTGTACGGAGGATCCGGCAGGCTGGGATCTTCCTTGGCAGCCAATTCAAATTCCGGAATCGCTTCCGGAATGCGATCCTTCAACTTCAGCGCCAGCCCGAGGTCGTAGTGCAGCTGCGGATTCTCCGGCTGGATCGCAAGGCCGGCTTTGAACTGCGCGATCGCATTATCAAGATCGCTCTGTTGCAGGTAAGCGACTCCCATGTTCTGGTGGAGAATCGGATTCTCCGGACTCAGCGCCAGCGCGCGCTGGTAGATGGGCAGCGCCTCTTTTGCCTTTCCTGACTGGACCAGCGCAAGCCCAAGGTTGATCAGCGCGGCCGAATCCTGCGGTCGCGCAGTCACCACCTGCTGCAACAGGGGCAGCGCTTCGGCAATGTCTCCGTGACTCTGCAGCGCCAGCGCCAGTTGATACTTGGCCTCGACGGAGCTCTTGTTCAGGTCCACGGCGTGACGCAGGACATGAATTGCGTCTTCCTCTGCACCCCCAGCCTGCAGAGCTTTCCCAAGCTGCAGATTTGCGTCGAAGTCGTTCGGTCCAAGGCCGACTGCCGTAGAAAGATGCTCGACCGCTTCGTTCATCTTGCCCTCGACCATCAGCAGGGAACCCAAATGCAGCTGAAATGTTACCGACCGATCATCGAGCGCAACAGCCTTGGCAAACTCGGCCTCGGCGTCAGCAAACCGCATCTGCTCCGCAAGTACTGTGCCCAGGTTGTCGTGCAGGGAAGCGTTGTCGGGCGAGGCCTGAAGCGCTGCGCGTAGAATTCCCTCCGCCTTCGGCAAATCTCCGATTCCATCCAGAGCCCTCGCGTAGGTCGCGAGCTCTGCTGCGGCCAGTTGAACGTTTGCTGCCTCAAGGCCGTGAAAAACATCGACCGACTTTTGATACGACTTCTGTCTGCTGTACGCGATCGCCAGGTTGATGGTCGCGGAGTTGTCGCTGGGGTCCAACGCATGGGCCTTCTCAAGCTCTGCAATCGCTCCTGGCACGTCGCCTTCGGCCAGCATTACCGCGCCCAGAGCGCCGTGACCCGCCGCTACCTTGGGCGCGAGTCGCACAACTTTTGCGAACTCCTGGTGTGCCTTGGGAAGGTCATTTTTCGCCAGCGCGGCAGCGCCGGCCTTGAATGCTGCGTCCGCCGACTGCATGGTTGAGGTCGGCGCTTTCGTTGAGCTTTGCGAATGAGAGCAGGGCGCAGCGAGCCCTGCCATCAGGACGAACAAAATAAGCCTTTTCATGACATCTAAGATTGTAGCGGTTGGCGAGCCCTCGCGTACGCCTCGATGCACCTGCTTAGTGCTGCATCTCCATCGGCATGGACATGGGCTTAGAGCTAATCAGCGCCGGCTTCAGAGGTACCATGCGCGCTTTGCTGTCTCCTTCGCGCAGATGATACATATGGTCCACTTGCAGCGAGCGAAAGCTCTGCGTCGGCTTGCTCGTGGGCCAGGTGACTTCCACCTCTTCCACCGTGGTTGCTTTGCCGATGCCGATATGCTGCCGCAGCGGATTGCCTGCAAAGCTCGAACCAAATCCCACAGTGCGATAGATTTCCCGCTTGCCGGCGGCGCCGTTCAGCGTCACGCGTATTCGCGCGCCAAATGCCGCACGATTAGTCTTCACGCCTTCCAGTTCCAGCGTGATCCAGTGGTTCCCATTGCCGGGATTGCGGTACAGAACACTCTGGTACGTATCGCCGGGAAACGCTCCGCCCATCTTTTCAAAGATGTCCTCATAGCCATCGTTCTCAATATCTCCGAAGGCGATGCCATGGCCCTTCTGCAGGTGCCCAAAGCCGCCCGAAGTAGTTACGTCCTGAAAACTCTTGCCGCCATTATTACGGAACATTCTGTTGGGCAGCAGAGCCTGGTAGGAGGGCTCGCCATCGCCCATGTAGACATCCAGCCACCCGTCGTTGTCCAGGTCGCCAAACCCCGCTCCCATTACCAGGATCGCCCGGTCCAGATGCATCGCTTTGCTCACGTCCGTAAAGGTGCCGTCGCGATTGTTGTGGTACAGGCGAGGCAGTTCGGCAGTGAAAGGCTTACCCATCTGGAACGCACCCACATCCTGCATCGAACCCACGGAATATCCTGAGACGTAAATGTCCGGCCATCCATCGTTGTCGTAGTCAAAGAACCAGGTCGCGAAGGTCTCAGTCTGCTGCGCTACTCCAGCCTTCTCAGTTACGTCGGTGAACTTCCACTGCTCCGCTCGCGGGTGCTTCGGATCAATGGGGCCGTCATTGCGAAAGAGATGATTGCGGCCATACTTCACTGAAACGTATAGATCCGGCCTGCCGTCGTTATTGAAATCGCCCCAGGCTACGCCTTTCACGAAGCCCACCTCTGATAGGTGATTAGGTACCGACACCTCAGTGAACGTGCCGTTCCCATTGTTATGGAAGAGCTGCGACGGATGCGGATCCTCCTTGGTGGATTCATGACCTACATACACATCGAGAAAGCCGTCGTTGTCAAAGTCCGCCCATGCGGCGGTTTGTGTGGGATGAATCGAAAGGAGGCCAGCGCTCTCAGTCACGTCGTCGAACGTGCCGTTGCCGTTGTTGCGGAGCAGGGACATGGGATACTTCCCGTGCGTGCCCCACCAGCCTCCGCGCAGGATCAGAACGTCGGGATGCCCATCGTTGTTGTAGTCCGTTACAACAAGATTCAAGCCTCCTGTCTCTCCCGTGAGACCCGCTTCGCGGCTGCGGTCGCTGAAGGTTCCATCGCCATTGTTGTGAAAGAAGTGCAGAGGATCCAGCGGACCGGAAGATGACACCATCAGATCCAGCAGCCCATCGCCGTCGAAGTCTTCCATGATCACGCCGCCGGAGTGGCCGGTTACTGATACGCCCGCCGATGGCGCCACTTCAAGGAACTCGCCGACGTCATATTCGGAATCAAACAGCTGCGAAGAAATAAGCCACTTCCGTGGCACGCCCTCAGGATATTTGCCGAGCTGCATGTACGCCACATTCAGCAGCCAGCGCGATAACGAATCTCCGGGATACTTCTCCAGCAGTGCCGTCAACTCGTGTATGCCGCCCTCGGCTCCTCGCGGTAGCTTGTGCACCGCCGAGGCCTGCAGCGGAAAGAGGCACGACTTTTGCCCGTGATAGTGCAGACAATTTTCCTGCTCCCCGAGGCGCAGGTAGGAGATGGCCAGTTCCTCGTGCAGCTTGCGGTCAACCTGCGCCGGAATCGCGATTGATTGTTCCTTGATAATGGTGCGCGCCTGCTCGAGAGCGCGGATGGCACCTTCGCTATCGCCTGCGCTGAGTAACTCGTTGCCCAGCGCCTCCTGCACCAGCACCTGATCCTTGGGAGTCAGTTTCGTATTCAGCAGGCCCTTGTAATACTCGGCCCGCACCCCAGGCTTGTTGGGATCGGTCTTCCAGTCAGTTTCAGTGTAAATTTTGGCGAGAAGCTCACCCATTTTTTTCGCGCCGGGTGATTGATAGAAGGAAGCCGTCGAGCTTTGCGATAGTGCACTTCCCGGCGACAAGCTCGACAGGATCGCCATCGCCATACCCAGACGTAAAAAGTATCGTGATAGCATGCCCATGGCAAGAAAGCTAGCATGCCGCTTACTCCATAAGCCAGCCATTCATGCGGGTCGCGTTCGTGGCTCACACAATTTGCCTGCAGGCCATCACACACTCTGGTTCCACCAACGCTTGCCACCGGAATCGCACCGGAATAAAGTGGTTGCGAACACAACGCCAGGAAATAATTTCGCATGGAGAAAAGATGACTCGTCTGCGCTTGCTGCTGTCGCTCTCGCTGCTATGGCTGGTTTCCGGTTACACCTTCGCCCAGGGAACAGACGCGGATGCGGTGCGCGTCCTATCGCCCAACGGGCAGATTGAGTTCACTCTTTCCAGCGCTGCAGTAGCTTCAGCCCCCGCAGCTCTTCATTATTCGGTTAAGTTCCACGGCAAGCCATTGATCGAAGACTCTGCCCTAGGCCTCGATATCCAAGGCGAGCCGGCCCTCGGCGCCGGCCTGAAGAAGACCGCATCCAAGGCCTCCAGCGCCGACGACAGCTATACGATTCCCGTCGGCAAGACGAGCACAGTTCGCGATCACTACAACTCCGCGCGCATCGATTTTGAGGAGCAATCCGCGCCCGGCCGTAAGCTCTCCATCGAAGTGCGAGTCTTTGACGATGGCGCCGCCTTTCGCTACATCGTGCCCGGCGCATCTTCTGGGAAGACCATGCGCATCGCACATGAGCTGACAGAATTTCAATACAGCAAAGACGCGACGTTATATCCGCTCGTGCTCGACGGCTTCCAGAGTTCCTACGAAGACGACTACCAGATGCGGACCGTCAGCAGCCTGCATCCCGAATGGCTCGTAGGGCTACCCCTGCTTGGAGAAGTACCTGGCAGCGGATGGGTCGCCATCACCGAGGCGAACATCGGCACCTACGCAGGCATGTATCTGCGCAGCGGCAAGGGGCGCTACACGCTGAAGGCTGAACTCTCTCCGCGGGTCGATATGCCCGGCGTGGCAGTCGAAACGACAACGCCGATTGAGACTCCGTGGCGCGTTTTGATGATTGGCGATGAGCCCGGCCGCCTGGTCGAGTCAAACATAATTCTCAACCTCAATCCGCCATCGAAAATAGCGGACACTTCATGGATCAAGCCCGGCAAATCAGCGTGGGACTGGTGGTCAGGACAAATCGTCGAAGGTGCAACCTTCAAGCCCGGCATGAATACCGAGACCATGAAGCACTACATCGACTTCGCGTCTGAATCGGGTTTCCCCTACATGCTGATCGATGCGGGATGGGCTGCGGCGCCGGGAACCAAAGCGGACGACTACGCCCAAGTTGTGGATCTCACGAAGGTGAATCCCGACATCGACATGACCGAGCTTATTCGCTACGGCAAACAGAAGAACGTGCGCATCTGGCTCTGGGCGCACTGGGCATCGGTCGACAAATATATGGAGCAGGCTTTCCCGGCCTTTGAGAAGTGGGGAATAGCCGGAGTGAAGATCGACTTCATGAATCGCGACGATCAGTGGATGACGGAGTGGTATCGCCGCGTCGTTGAACTTGCAGCGGCAAATCATCTGATGCTCGACTATCACGGCGCCTACAAGCCCGACGGAATGCGCCGCACCTATCCCAACCTGATGACCCGCGAAGGCGTCATGGGCAAGGAGTATTCCAAGTGGAGCGCCCGCGTCACTCCGGTTCACAACACCACGCTGCCCTTCACGCGCATGCTTGCCGGGCCAATGGACTACACTCCCGGAGCCTTCGGCAACAGCACTCGCGAGAACTTCATCCCCCGCAATGAACGTCCAATGGCCCTCGGCACTCGCGCCCACGAACTCGCTCTCTACGTCGTGATTGAGAGTCCGCTTGAGATGGTCTCCGACTATCCCGCCCACTATAAGGGACAAAAGGCATTCGACTTCATCAAGCAGGTCCCGACTACATGGGATGAAATCCGCGTACTCAACGGGCGGCCCATGCAGAACATCTCTGTCGCACGGCGCAGCGGGAAGGATTGGTACATCGGCTCCATCACGAATTGGAGCGAGCGCGATGTCAGCCTGCCGCTTGATTTTCTCGGGGCAGGCAAGTACACAGCTGAGATATATGCCGATGCTCCCGATGCGGCGACCGAAGCAACGCACTCCACCTTCGCCACCCAGCCCGTGGATAGCAAGACAGTTCTGAAGGTCCACATGGCGCCAGGCGGCGGCAACGCAATCTGGATCCACCCAGCCAAGCCATAGGCTGATCGCTTCAGTTAAAGAATCGAGGCCGGCGGGCCGCGCTATTGCTGCCCGCCCGTGGCGGCGATGTGATTCACGAGTCGCTGCAGAATCACAATTCGTATCTTGAAGTGCGCCGCCACGTCCGGAAGAAACTCGGTGATGAAGTTGTCGATTGGTGCAGAGGCAATCGCAATCGCCGAGCTCTCTGCGACCGGCCCCACACCCTGTTCCTGCCCCGGTACATATACGTTCGCCAGCGTGATGGTCATCGGCGTCCCGATCAGGCTTCCGTAGTTCAGCATAGGCTTCCCGCTGTCGCTCCTTGACCACACTGGCTGCACAATTGCGTTGGCAATTCTCCGCGGAATGGATGCGTGTGGCATGCGGTAATAGCGTGGATCCTGATGCATGATCGACGGCACCAGAAATGTGCCGAAGAACGCTCCCGTCATATCCTCGGTTAGCAGGGTGCCGGAATTCTTTGCCCAGCCCTTCATCCCCGGCCCGTACGCGGTGTCCGGATTGCTCCCAATATTGATCCCAGCGCTCACGCCAATCGTGATCAAGTTGAAGGGATCCACCACGTTGCTCGCCGCAATGCGCAGCTTGTCCATTGAACTCAGCCGTCCCATCGCAGGAGGTTTCCCCAGCGGATAGAAGACGTCAAACCTCGCCGGGCATGCGGCTTTGGGATCCTTCTGCCCCGATGGCGGACAACTTTGTTTTGCATTGGAGGCAGGCGCGCTGGAAGACGCGGGCGGATCCTGCGCCTGCGAGGTCGGCGCTATTTGCGGCTCTGGTGCATCGGGAAGCGTCGGCAGCTGCTCCTGTTCCTGCGCAATCGACGTGCAAGGTGCCCCCGCGCAGGCTATCAGTAGTACTGCGCGACATAACTTGTCTCGCAAAATTCTGCACGCTACGGCCCTCACGTCTGTCCCTCGAGTCGGGCAGAATGGCTCGCCGAGCCGACCATCCGCGTTTAGAAGGTGCCCTCCATCCCAAACCAGAGCACTTCACTCCTTCGCGCCAAAGCTGACCGCAACTCTCTGGCAATTAGGACGAAAGAGCGCCACGAAGGTTGCCTCGGAAGGCTCTGAGGAACCCGGCAAGCCACTTTTTTTCACGGGGATCGACAGCCCACCGAGCAAGCAGAATGTAATTGGTTGCACCAATCTGGCACTCCCGGGCGCCATCACCTGCCTTGACGAGCCAATGCAGCCACCGTAGACTTCCAGAATGAGTTCTACTTGGACCGTACCGGCGAGCTTCTGTTGCATGTGTCCTCACATGCTGAGCCGGCGTCTTCCTAGTTGAGCCTCTGATCTGGTTAGAATCCTAAGAGTCTGAACGGAGCCCGCGCTACAGCCGAAAGCTGAAAGCGCGGGTTTTCTGTTTCCGGGGGAAATATGCCGAGCGATATTCCAGTTAAAGAGTCGAAAGCACAAAAAGCCGAACGCCTGAAGCGGGAAAAGAACCCGTGGGCTGCATTCGATGAAGTGCGCGCCTTTGCCCGGGAAGGGCGCGCCAGCGTCACCCCGGAGTGGGCCGCCACTTACTTCAAGTGGTGGGGCGTCTACACCCAGGGCGATGGCGTGGGTGCTGTCGGCGGAGTAGGCGGCGAGGGCAAAGCCACCGAGTACTTCATGATGCGCATCGGCATCCCCAATGGGCTGATCACCTCTCACCAGCTTCGCGTGATCGCGGACATAACCAAAAAGCACGCGCGCAATCTAGCGGACATCACAGTTCGCCAGAACATCCAGCTGCATTGGCTCACCATTGAGTCACTGCCGGAGATTGTCGAGGTGTTGGATGCTGTACACCTCTCCCCCAAGGGCGCCTGCGGAGACGTGATGCGCAACGTCACCGGCTGCCCACTCGCCGGCGTTGCTCACGATGAGTTGATTGATGCTTCGCCAATTGCGGTCGAGGTAGCCCATTTGCTTACCGCCAACCCTGACTTCTTCAACCTGCCGCGCAAGTTTAAGGTCTGCGTCACCGGTTGCCCCGTCTGGTGCTCTTATCCTGAGATCAACGACGTAGCCCTCACCGCCGTTCGCCGCGGAGACGAGGTCGGCTTCTCACTTCGCGTAGGCGGCGGTCTCTCTACCGAGCCGCATCTGGCCGTGAGACTGGATTGCTTTGTGCGGCCCGATCAGGCAGTCGCAGTCACGCAGGGTGTGATCGAAATCTTCCGCGATCAGCAGGTTCTACGCGAGAGCCGCGACCGCGCCCGCATGAAGTACCTCTTTCTACGCGAGGGATGGACAGCCGAGCGATTCCTTGCCGAACTGGAAAAGCAGATCGGCTTCAAGCTCGATCCCGGCGTAGAAGAGCAGGTGCCAGACGACGTCTACCGCGACCACGTTGGCATCCACCAGCAGAAGCAGTCAGGCCTCAGCTACATCGGCACCTCCATCATTGGCGGCCGTCTGAGCGGCGACCAGCTTGAGCAGGCTGCGGAGTTGGCTGAGCGTTACGGCTCCGGCGAATTGCGCGCCACCGTCATGCAGAACCTCATCATCTTGAACGTACCCAACGCGAAAACGGCTGAGCTTGCCCGCGAGCTGAATCAGGCGGGCCTGCGTGTCGAGGCCACAAACTTCTTTCGCGGATCAATCGCCTGCACCGGAACCGAGTTCTGCAAACTCGCCATCACTGAAACCAAGGGCTTCGGCCGCTGGCTTGTGCGGGAAATGGAGGAGCGGCTTCCCGGATTCGATCAGCAGTTGAAGCTCCACGTCACTGGATGCCCGAACAGCTGCGGCCAGCACTGGATCGCCGACATCGGCCTTGAGGGCAAGAAGATCAAGCACGAAGGCAAGCTCACCGACGCTTACTACTTCTGCGTCGGCGGCGCTGTCGGCCAGCATGCGCGCACCGCGCGTCCCGTTGGCTACCGTTGCCCTGCGCCCCTGGTGCCGGAGTCGCTCGAACGCCTGCTCCGCTCCTACTTGCGCGATCGCCAGCCCGAGGAAAATCTCCGCGCATACTTTGCCCGGCACGGCGATGAAGAGCTTCGCGCTCAGCTGGCGGGAACCGTAGTCGAGGCTGCGGAGCGCGACGTGCCCGCGGGTCGCGTGCCTCATGGAGCCGCCGAATGAGCCTCCTACCCATCTTCCTCAAACTTGTATCGCGGCGCGTGCTCGTCGTCGGCGCCGGCAACATTGCGCTCGACAAAATTCAAAGCCTGCTCCAATCGGATGCGCTCGTTGAGGTCGTCGCACCCGAGGCTCTGCCCGAGATCCAGGCACTTGCTGCGTCCGACAAACTCACCTGGCACCGCCGCGAATTCGATCCAGCGAATCTCGACGGCGCATTTCTCGTCATCGCCGCTACCAACACTGCCGCAGTGAATCACGCCGTATATACCGCCGCTGTCGAGCGCGGCATTCTCTGCAATGCAGTCGACGATCCGCCTAACTGCGATTTCTATTTCAGCTCAGTGGTGCGTCGCGGAGATCTGCAGATCGCGATCTCCACCGCAGGCGAAAGCCCAGCATTGGCGCAGCGCCTGCGCCGCGAGATCGATGAGCAGCTCCCCGAAGATCTCGGCCCATGGCTCGCAGCCGTGGGCGAAATACGCCGCGACGTCCTCGCCACATATCCGGCAGGCGAATCGCGAAAGCTTCTGCTTCACCAGCTTAGCTCAGCGCGATGCTTGTACCTCATCCACCTGCCCCTCGCGTCAGTCAGCCTTCGCACCACAGCACGCGGCGGTGTCGCGATGAGCGCGCCAGGGAAGGGAAGCGTCAAGGGAATGGTCTACCTGGTCGGCGCAGGTCCCGGCGATCCTGATCTGCTTACCGTCAAGGCCACGCGCCTGCTCACCACTTGCGACGTAGTGCTGCACGACGACCTTGTTCCGCGCAGCGATACTCTCCGTCGCCAATCCCCGCGCGTGGATCCTGAACGTTGGCAAGCGCTGCGGCATGAAGCGCGTCACGCAGGAGGAGATCAACTTCCTCATGATCGATCAGGCCCGCAAGGGGCAATCCGTCGTGCGCCTGAAGATCGGCGATCCTCTCGTCTTCGGCCGCGCCGCGGAGGAGATGGATGCTCTCCGCGCCGCAAGCGTAGAGTGCGTCGTCGTTCCCGGCATCACTGCGGCCTTCGCCGCTGCCGCTGCCATCCAATGCTCGCTTACCGATCGGCGTTCCGCGTCCTCGGTGCTCTTCTCCACCGGCCATCACGCGGAGCCGAAATCGCAGACCGTGAATGACTCTACGCGCATCGTCTATATGCCCGGCCGCGACTTCACCTCTCTGGCCGCCGAGTGGCGCCGCGAAGGCCTGCCGGATTCGCTGCCCTGCATCGTTGTCAGCCGCGCCGCGCAGCCAGATCAGCAGGCGCAACGCACCACGCTCCGCGATCTCGCCAACCATGTGCCCGGCCCCGCACCAGTGCTCGTTCTCGCCGGAGCCGCGCTTGCCAACGCCCAGGTCCCGGATGCCCTCGAACTCCTGATCCCCTCCGCGCTATCGCAAAGTCTTGAGGATCAAGCCTTCACTCAGCAACCGAATCCTGGCCAGTTCTGAAGAGTTTCATCCTGCACGAACTGCAGGATGCCGACCACCTCTTCCATCTCTAATCAAACAAAAAGAAGACCTCTCGATCGAGAGGCCTTCTTTCTTGTGCAGCCAGTGAACGAGAACTACTTCGCCAGATGTGCTCCGGCCTTTTGCGCGTCGGCTTCCGTCATGAACTGGCCGTGCTTGGTCGCGCCGTAATACTTGTCGTCGGACTTGTGGTAGACCTTGCTGCTGGTGTTCACCCACACCAGCCCCTTGGCCTTCGCATCCGCAATCTGCGCTGGCGTGGCGTTCGCCACCACCGGCTTTGCGGCCGCCTGGGACTTCGGCTGCGCCGCCGTCGTCTGCGAAGCTCCGCCAGCCGGCTCTGTAGCGGCCTTCGAATTACTCTTCGTCGACTTGGACGGAGTGGTAGTTCCAGGCGGCGGCGTCGAGGTCGTCTGGAATGCGAGTGCAGTGCTCGTGATAATCAGGCCCGCGATCACCGTGGCCAAAACTGTAGAAAGCTTCTTCATCAA
Organism: uncultured Acidobacteriaceae bacterium; assembly: GCA_963849505.1. Classification (GTDB taxonomy): domain Bacteria; phylum Acidobacteriota; class Terriglobia; order Terriglobales; family Acidobacteriaceae; genus JANXZS01. The sequence goes on from CAWKHY010000011.1 coordinate 353,870, forward strand.
AATCCTCCGTGAATTGTGGATCGTGTGTCCTGGATAAGCGTGCATTCTTCGTGCAAGGCGCTTTGAGCAGAATTACTCCCGTTGCCTAGCTAAAGTCAATTGGAATCAGCCGCCGCCGTACCTGCGCACTACACATACCCAGCAATGGAAAAGGGCCCGCGTTTTGATCGCGGACCCTTTCCTTATTGCGTTACTCAGTTGCGTTAAATGGTTATCGCGTTCCGCCCAGTGCATGCGGGTTGAATGCGTGGCTCTCTTCCACTGCCGCTTGCGCAGCGGCAAGACGCGCCGTAAGCAGACGATAAGGAGAGCAGGAAACATAGTTCAGGCCGATCTTATGGCAGAACTTCACTGACTCCGGCTCGCCGCCATGCTCACCGCAAATACCCACCTTGAGGTTCGGACGGGAAGCGCGGCCCTTGGCTACGGCACCCTTCACCAGTTGACCCACACCGTCCTGATCCAGCACCGCAAACGGATCCTGCTTGAAGATTCCAGCCTTCATGTATGCCGGCAGGAACTTGTTGATGTCGTCGCGCGAGATGCCAAACGTTGTCTGCGTCAGATCGTTGGTTCCGAAGCTGAAGAACTCGGCTTCCTTCGGCAATCTGATCGGCCACCAGCGCGGCGCGCGGAAGTTCGATCATCGTGCCCACCATGTACTCGACCCTGATGCCCTTGTCGGCGAAAACTTCTTCGGCGACGCGGCGGATAATGGCTGCCTGGTTCTTCATCTCATCCACGGTGCTGATCAGCGGAATCATGATTTCCGGATGCACTTCCTGTCCGGTCTTCTTCACCGCTACTGCAGCCTCAAAGATCGCGCGTGCCTGCATCTCGGTGATCTCCGGATAGGTGATGCCCAAACGGCAACCACGAAGACCCAGCATCGGGTTCGTCTCGTGCAGCTCTTCCACGCGGCGCAGAAGCTGGTGAAGCTCCTTCAGCTTGGGTGAACGCGGCTTGGTGACTTCCAGCCTGGCGATCTGGACCAGCAGGTCTTCGCGCTTCGGCAGGAACTCATGCAGCGGAGGATCGAGCAGGCGAACCGTTACCGGCAGGCCATGCATCGTCTTGAACAAGCCAAGGAAATCTGCTCTCTGCATCGGAAGCAGCTTCTTCAGCGCCAAAATGCGGTCCTTCTCGTTGTCTGCAAGAATCATCGCCTGCATCAGCGGGAGACGGTCCTCGGCGAAGAACATATGCTCGGTGCGGCACAGTCCGATGCCTTCGGCGCCGAACATCACTGCCTGGCGTGCATCGCGAGGAATATCGGCATTGGCGCGGATACGCAGCTTGCGAAGCGGATCCACCCAGGCCATGAACTTGACCAGGTCCGGATCGTCCGGCGTTGCCGGCAAGCGTCTTCAACCGTGCCGCCAATTACGCGGCCGGTAGTGCCGTCCAGCGAGATCCAGTCGCCTTCCTTGAAGACCTTGCCCTTCACCCGCATCTCGGCTTTCTTCTCGTTCACCTCAATGTCGCCCGCGCCGGCCACGCAGCACTTACCCATGCCACGCGTTACAACTGCTGCGTGCGATGTCATGCCGCCGCGCGATGTCAGAATGCCGGCCGCAACTTCCATGCCGGCGATGTCTTCCGGTGTGGTTTCGCCGCGAACCAGGATGATCGAGCTCATCTGGCCGTTGTTGGTGTACTTCACCGCGTCTTCTGCGGTAAAGACGATCTGTCCTACCGCCGCTCCCGGTGATGCCGGAAGGCCCGAAGCAAGCACGTCAACCGCAACACCCTTTTCGTCCAGCCGTGGAACCAGGAAGTCATATAGCTGGTTCGGCTCGACGCGGAAGATGGCTTCTTCTTCTGTGATCAGGTTTTCGCGAACCATGTCGATGGCGATGCGAACAGCGGCCAGGCCGGTGCGCTTGCCGTTGCGAGTCTGCAGCATGTAGAGACGACCATCCTGGATGGTGAACTCAAAATCCTGAAGATCGCGATAGTGCTTTTCCATCTTCCATGTCAGGCTGCGAAGCTGGTCGTACACATGCGGCATCAGACGCTGCAATTCGCGAGATCGGCATTGGAGTGCGTACGCCGGAGACAACGTCTTCGCCCTGCGCGTTCATCAGGAACTCACCGAAGAACTCCCGCTCGCCGGTTGCCGGATTGCGCGTGAAGCCCACACCCGTACCGCTCGAATCGCCCAGGTTGCCGAATACCATGGCCTGAACATTCACAGCCGTGCCCAGCATGTCGTCGATGTGATTGATGCGGCGATAGGTCTTCGCGCGCTCATTCTGCCACGACTCAAAGACGGCGTCGCGCGCCATCACCAGCTGCTGCAGCGGATCCTGCGGAAAATCCTTGTGCGTGTGCTTCTTGATCAGCTTCTTGTACTCGACGATGATTTCCTGAAGATCTTCAGCCTTCAGCTCGGTGTCGAGCTTGCAATGCTTCTTCTTCTTCATGCCGTCGAAGATCGCTTCGAACTCATGCTTCTTCACGTTAAGCACAACGTCGCCAAACATCTGGATCAGGCGGCGGTAGGAGTCATAAGCAAAGCGGGGATTGCTCGTCTTCTTGGAGAGCGCCTCGACTGACTTGTCATTGAGCCCCAGGTTCAAAATCGTGTCCATCATGCCCGGCATCGAAAACTTCGCGCCCGAGCGTACTGAAACCAGCAGGGGATTCTCACCCTGGCCCAGCTTCTGGCCCTGCAGCTTCTCCAGCCGATCAAGAGCCTTGTGCATCTGTACATCTACATCCGGGTGCAATCCACCCTTCATGTACTCGCGGCACGCATCGGTCTGAATCGTGAATCCCGGAGGTACAGGTAACCCAACGTTGGTCATCTCCGCCAGACCGGCACCCTTGCCGCCCAGCACATCCTTCATCTTTCCGTTGCCTTCTGCTGACCCCCCGCCGAAGAAAAACGTATATTGCGTTTTCACCTGCGAAGGGCTGGGTACAGTTACGGCTTTATCATCCACTGTCATCACGCTCATTCGGAACCTCCGTTCCAACTGCTTCTTTCTAGTCAATTCGCACAACATGCCGCAAGGCAATTCCGCGCAGAAATCCCATTCTTCGGCGTCCACGGAAATTAGCAGGACTGCAAATGGAGGAGATTTCTAGAAAACAGTGGATTGTTAGCCTTCGAGATAACAACAGTATGTGTTGGCTGTCACAGACATGCGTATGTGGCAATTGTTTTTCTTTGGGCGTTCAATAGGGGTGCTTTTGCCTTCACCCGCCTCCGCCCCTCGCGTTTTACCGCGCTGCAAATCACACGAAACAAACAAGATTGTGAGGAACGGCTCAGACGTCTTTGTTTTGACGGAAAAATGTCGACCGCGCACACCACCGCAAATAAAACTGGAGCGCCTTTTGAGCGCTCCAGCTTGGGACTTCGTTGTAGTTGTTGAGAAATGATGACGAAGAATAACGAGCTTGCAGATCAGCTTTTCACCAGGCCCAGACTTCCGTGGCCCGCGTACACCAACGTTATGCTTCGTCCTTGCACAACAGCACGCCGTCCAGCTTCAACAGCGATAGAATCTCGCGAGTCCGGCGCGAGGGGTTAACCAGAACCAGTGTCGTGCCTGAGCGGTCCGCCACCTGTCGTAGCGTCATCAGCATTCCGACTCCTGCCGCGTCGATCGCCTTCACTGAAGACATATCCAGAATCACACCTGAGCTCTCTACCGTGGCGAGTACAGTTTTCAGTAACGCATTTTCGGTCCCGCGAACAAGCTTAGGCGGACATACAAGCAACCGCGCGCCTGCTCGTGTTGCCTGAATGCAGTCGATGGGGGTTTGAGTTGCCATAAATGTTCTCCTTAAACGTTTTACAATCTACCTATTAGACGTCAGGCACCCGGTAAAGACTCGTAAATGATCGGTGAATATGTTGCCTATCCAGCTAACTCATACTGGATACTGGTACGCAGCAATGTTCCCCGAAGTTTCCATATCGCAAAAATTAACCTCGCTTTCAAATGAAGCGGGATTCAGTGCCTCAGGCATCGCTCGCGTGCCCCCGCCCGGTTCCCCCGAAGACATTCGTGACCTGCAGCGTTACGAGCAGTGGATCGCCGCCGGAGCCTCTGGCGAAATGGAATATCTGCAGCGGCGGAATGACTCCGGAGCCCTGCTGCGCTCGTCTCTGCGCCACGTCTTTCCCTGGGCGCGATCCGTCATCGTCTGCGCCGCCAACTACAATTCCCACCCCTCGGTGCCGCGTTCCATCGACTCCTCAGATCCCGGCCAGGGCTGGATTGCCAGCTATGCCATTACCAGCCGCCAGGAGACCGATGGCAACGTCGTTCCCAGCGACTATCACCGAGTGCTGCTCAAGCGTCTGGAGCGCGTTGCAGACGGTCTGCAGGCCCACTGCGGCCCATTCCAGTCGCGTTCCTTCGTCGATACCGGCCCCATCGTAGAGCGCCTCTTCGCCCGCTACGCAGGCGTTGGCTGGACCGGCAAAAATACCTGCACTTTGAACGAAAAACTGGGCTCCTGGCTCTTCCTTGGTGTCATTGTCACTTCGCTGGAACTCGCGGCCCAGGAGCACACCAGCTTAGCCGAAGATCGCTGCGGAAGCTGCCGCCGCTGTATTGAGGCTTGTCCCACCAACGCACTCACGCCCTACCAGATGGATGCCAGCCTCTGCATCTCCTATCTAACGATTGAAAAGCGTGGCGCGATCCCGCTTGATCTGCGTCAGAAAATGGGGCGGCACGTCTTCGGCTGCGATATCTGCCAGGAAGTCTGCCCATGGAATCGCCGCGCGTCCATCGCGGCCGACGATCAGCTTGCGCCGCGCAGGGAACTGGTCAATCCAGCGCTCGACTGGCTCGGAGAGATGCAAGAGGAGGACTTCAATCGCGTCTTTAACGGCTCTCCCGTTCGCCGCGCGAAATTCAACGGCTTACGGCGAAACGTCGCGATAGCGATGGGAAACAGCGGTCTCCCCCGGTTTCTACCGCTGCTGGAAGAGTGGGCGGCGGCCGGCGACGAAGTACTGGCTGAGACGGCCAAATGGGCTATCTCGCAGATTTATATGTCGTCCAAGTGACACAGCAGGGTGAGCGCAGAATCCTCCCGATGCCCAACGCCCTGAATCCTCATAGAGAAATTCAACGGCCTTCGGCTGATCCTTCAGCGTGCCTGGCGGGACGTACCCGGGAACCGAACTGCACTAAGCAGTACTGCGCATCACGTTAGCTGCACTCAGGCCCTTCGGACCCTGTTGGCATTCGAACTCGACGCCTTCCCCTTCGTTCAGGGTCTTGTAGCCGTTCTCTTGAATCGCAGAGAAGTGCACAAAAACATCTTCTCCCGTCGAACGTTGAATAAATCCGTAACCCTTGGCCCCGTTAAACCACTTAACTACCCCGTGCTCTTTCACCTGTACTCCCCCTTCAAATGCTGTCCTTATATGCCTGCAAAGATGCCCGAAAAACGCCAAAAGCCACCGGGATGCGTTGAAAATCAACCCATCCGGCAGCTTGAAAAATCCCGGGGACACTTCGAAGACTTATGACTCCAAATAACCAACTAACGGCCTTCCCAGAAATTCTGCCCGGCTTTTCTCAGGCAGAAAAATATCTACCTTTTATGGCAGGAAATGGTGCGCGGATGCAAGGTAAAACTCTCGATGTTTAACAATCCGTTACGGTTACCAAAGAGCCTATCTAATGGTACCCATCCCCTCTTTGGAGCATTTAAGTCACCTTTATGCTCTGCTACCATCGATTTTGAAGTGTTTAAATACGATCGCCCCCTCTCTATAACTGATGACCGGGTTTTGCCACCAGCCCAGCCACCTGCGGCGCCGGGTCCGGGCCTCGGCCTGGTTGGCAGCATCGTGGCTCTCGCCCGTTACCTGATGCAGACCGAGGTGCACACCTACGCCTTCAGTGTGGCTGCCTGTGCATTGCTCTCGCTCTTTCCGTTCATCGTCATGATGTACGCGCTGGCGCAATATGTCTTCCATTCCGAAGCTATGTGGCTCGTCATCGGAGACATGATCCGCTTCTTCCTGCCCACTACCCACTCCGATCAGGAATTCGTCGTCAGGAACATGGGGCAGGTGGTCGCGGGACATCACCACATCGCCTTCATCTCGATCGTCACGCTCTTCATCTCGTGCACAGGAGTCTTCCTGCCGCTTGAAGTGGCGCTGAACCAGGTGTGGGGAGTGGTCAAGAGCCGCTCCTACCTCATGAATCAGGTGATTGCGCTGGGACTCGCCGTCCTCATGGTGCTGCTCGCAACAATGGTTGCCGTATTGAACGCAACCAACCGCGCGGTGCTTGGATTCCTGTTCCTGGGACACACGGACAACTTCGTCTTCCGCACGGTTGCGTTGTCGCTGCTCGAGGTCACGACAGTCCTCGCCAGCATCGCCATGTTCCTCTTCACCTACTGGCTGCTGCCTAATCGCAGGATTCCGTTTTTCGCAGTGCTGCCCACGGCAATCACAACCGGCCTCATCTGGGAAGCCTGCAAATTTCTCTACACGGCATTTCTTCCTCACCTCGACCTGCGCGCCGCCTACGGGCCGTTCGAGACTTCGGTGGGGCTGATGATGTGGGCCTACGTCTCCGGCCTGCTGCTGCTTGGCGGAGCTCACTACTCGGCTTCACGCTACGCAATCCACCAGGCCCGCCTCGCCAAAGAAGCGGAGTTAAAAGAAGTCGAAGCCGTTACTATTTAGCGATTCGAACGCGAATTTCTTTCATCAGCCACGCAGGGATCCAGTCGCACCGCATGCGCCATTGCTGTCCATTGGCAACAGGCTTAGGATGGCTCGGAACACGGTGACCTTCATGAAAAGCATCTGGCTGTCGGCTGTGATGCTGTTTGTGTGCACTCTTCCTGCCGAGGCTATCTATGGGCCGGGGCTGACGCGGGCAACACCCGCAGTTTCGCTGCGCGCCTGCCGGGAAGCTGATTTCACTCACAGTAATCAAATCATCAAGGCAATGCAGCGCGGCGATCCTGCCGCGATCCTCCGCGTAGTCGGCGGCGCACTCAAGGAATGGCGGGCCACTCCGGCGACATCCACGCTCTACCCTGCGCGGTCCTTGTGCATTCACGAGCTCATCCCGAACAAACTGCCTCCCAGCTCAGACCAGGCATCGCCCACACCGCAGTCGGAGATCCTGCCTACGCCCACCGTAGATGACTTTCAGGAACTGGGCATCAAGTACTTCTACTACGAGCCCGACAGAGCCTGGGTCCTCCGTGAAAATCCCGTAGACCTGAATCAACTCGCCGCGAAGTACCTCTATTCGCGTTGGGGACGCGAAGCATTTCTGCTCATGACCCAACTTGGCTGGAGTCAGGGCAGTTGCATGGAAGGTCCGGATCAATTTCGCCAGGTGATCAAGCACGGCACGAAGTTCCTCGCTGACTATCCGAAGTCCGAAATATCGGATGACATCCGCCTCGAGACCGCAAATGCATATGCGACTTGGTGGAATTTATCGGTCGAAACCAATACAAACTACTATTCCCCAGCCCGCTACAAGCCAGGCGCCAGGAATGCAAAACAGGCAGCGATCACTCTTTATCAGGAGTACTTGAGCTCACAAAAGAAATCCGTCCCCGAGGTTCAGATCCAGCTCAAGGCTCTCAAAAATAATCCCAACGGCTCAAACTCCTTTGACTACTTCTGCGCTGACTATGAAGACTAGGCACTCCATCCTTGAATACAGAAGCGATGCTCATGGCGATGGGCAGAAAATGGAGTGTAGCGTCAGCATCCGCACCCCTCATCCCCCCCAACTCCGAAGCCATTTGTGTCCTGCGACTATCACCCATACAATCAGGAGAATGTTTTTTCCCGGAGCGGCCGCGAGCGCCGCTCATTGGCAAAGGCAGCACACACACCACTCATGACAGAGCAGGCAGCACAGAAACTGGATCAAGTGCAGGCGGCAGCGGAGCCGGTTCCCGCGGCATGGAAGACCACTGAACTCGCGCGTCACGCGCAACGTCCCGACCCCATGGATTTCATCGGAAAGATCTTTACCGACTTCAGCGAGATTCACGGCGACCGCGCCTTTGGCGACGATCTTGCGATGACCTGCGGCATGGCCCGCTTTCATGGCGAGGAAGTGCTGGTGATAGCCAACATCAAGGGCCGCGGCATCAAGGAAAAAATCCGTCACAACTTCGGCAGCCCGAATCCTGAGGGCTATCGCAAGGCTCTCCGCGCAATGAAGATCGCGGAGAAGTTCAGCCGCCCCATCTTCACGCTGATCGACCTGGTGGGAGCCGCACCCGGGCTCGGCGCCGAGGAACGTGGGCAGGCCGAGGCCATCGCCCGCAACCTGCGCGAGATGTCGCGACTGCGCGTTCCCACCATCGCCACCATTACCGGCGAAGGCGGATCAGGCGGCGCGCTGGCGTTGGCCGTCGCGGACCGCGTGCTGATGTTGCAGAATGCTGTCTACTCGGTGATCTCGCCCGAAGGATGTGCATCGATCCTCTGGCGCGACGCCGCTAATCGTGCCCGTGCCGCGGAAGCCATGAAGACAAGCTCCACCGATGTGAAGGCCTTCGGCTGTGTGGACGACGTAGTATCCGAGCCTGAAGGCGGAGCGCACACTGACCCCGAAAGCGCAGCGGTGATGCTCGACGAAAAATTGCAGTGGCACCTGAACGACCTGCGTTCCATGCCTCTCGACGAAATGATTCGCAAACGGCAGGCAAAGTTCCGTACGATCGCGCAGTTCTACACCACCTGAAGATGGATCCCCTGCAGATGTCGCGAGCAACCAAGGTTCTCAGCGCGCACCGTTCGAGCGCGATAGCGTGCTGCCCAGGGGGTTCCTGTTGAGCCAATTCGGTCCTCGTACAGGCCTCCGTCCCGGGGAGAGATTGCGGGCCTTCGGATTCTTCGTCCTCGCACTGGTGTATTTTCTCTTCGCCGTCCAGGTCTCCGGCAGTGCTGCTCGCGGCCTCACCTCGGGAGACACGCGCGAACTTCTGGCGCGCTCCATCCTTCTCTTCCTGCTGCTCGTCGGATACGCGGGCATGGGCTTCGCCTTCCAGTCGCAGCGCGAACCCATCAAAGCTATGGGCCTGATGCTGCGTCCCGGCTGGCAAAGAGAGTTCGGCTTGGGGCTTGCCCTGGGTTGGGGAGGCATCGTCGCCTGCGTGCTGCCCATCGCCCTCTTCGGCAGCCTCGTCGTCACACTCTGGAATACCCCACGCCAGTACGGCCTCTTTTTCCTGAACATCCTCGTGCTGGGCGTCGCGGGACTGGCTGAAGAAGTAGCATTTCGCGGCTATCCCTTCCAGCGGCTCATTGAAGCTGTCGGTCCCACCACCGCGACCATCCTGATGGCCCTCTTCTTCGGCCTCATCCATCTGCGAAATCCTGGAGCCTCCAGCGCCAGCACATTGGTAACGGTTCTCAGCGGCGTGCTGCTGGCCACGGCTTATCTGCAGACCCGCGCGTTGTGGTTGCCCTGGGGATTTCACGTCGGATGGAATTGGGCGATGGCCCTGCTCTTCGGACTTCCCGTCAGCGGCCTCAACTTCTCCGCAGTCGTCGACAGCAATCCGGTAGGCCCGGTCTGGCTCACCGGTGGCGCCTATGGGCCCGAGGGAAGCCTCACCGCCGTGATCGTACTTGTGATCGGCCTCGTCGTTCTCGTTCGCACTACCCGCGACTATGCCTGGAAGTACGCCCAGCCAGTGATCGTCGCCGCAGGCTATCCCGTCGATCTCGACGCCGCGCAATCCCGCGTACATGAGGCAGCGCAGGCCAACGCATCCGAGCCCGCCGCGCCCCGGCTCATCCAGATTGCTCCCAGCACCTCGCAGTCGCCATCAGCGATGCCCGGCGTGGATGCATCTCATCTTCAGAGTGCCGCGCCGGCGAAGGTCGAGGCCGAATTACCTCCTGAGACCGAACCCCCGCTGTAACGCTGAACTGTTGTAACGCCGAACCAAGGAGGGGCAACGATGACATCCCCCGACCACGGCATCGCCCGTCGTGCCAGCCGCTACTCCGTTGACGAAACTGTCTCACGCATCGAAGCCATGCTTCGCGAGAAGGGCATCAAGCTCTTCGTTGTGGTGGATCATAGCGGCGACGCGGAACGCGCCGGGCTCACCATGCCTCCCACCAAGCTCGTCATCTTTGGCAACGCCAAGGCCGGTACACCGCTGATGCTGGATACACCCAGCGTCGCTCTCGATCTGCCATTGAAGATCCTCGTCTCCCAGGACTCGGACGGCAGCGTCTGGATCAGCTACAACACTCCCGCATATCTGCAGCAACGGCACGGCTTCTCCGCGGCATTGATGGCGAATATCGCCGCCGTCGAGGCTATCGCGGCCAAAGCCGGCGACCCGGCAGCGGAGTAGATTGTCAGCCTGGCTTCCGGGCGTGGTGCATCACTTCAAAGACTTTGCTGGTGCCACTTGCCATTGCTCTCATTTCGCGCCATCCTTATTCGTAGTGGGGGCCCTATGACTGGCTTCACGGCGAACTTTCCTTCCTCGTTGCGTACGCCGGGATTTGCAGCTGGCGGTGTGCTGTTGCTGGCGCTGACCGCAGGCGTTGCGCCTGCCCAGGTGCTCACGGTCGGTCCGGGCTCAGCCTGGGCCCGCTATGCCAAGGTCCAACCCACACAGGTCGATCTCCCCAGCACCCCACTCACCGGTAAGACACGCACGGAGCTTATCCGCATGCTCGACGCTGAGCAGGGATTTGCCGTGCGCCCGGTTCCCAAAGGTGGACACGGCCTGGGCCTGCATGCCAATGGCCAGCTCGATCCCGGCGGAACAAACTATCTCCACGCGCTCGATGAGAAGGGAGTCTCGGTCAAGCCGGGCGACCGCGTCATCCTCAGCGACGTAAAAATTGAGAAGGATCGGATCGTCTTTGACCTGAACGGCGGCCCCGACAGAAAGCACAAGTGGCTCCGCCATGTTCAGATCGGCGCTCAGGGCAGCACCTCGCCCGTCGTGCAGGACGATCCCGTCGAACCGGCGGGTTCCCGCATCACCCTGCTCTTCAAAGGCAACATACCAGAGGTGACCGGGCCGCAGGTCAAGGCGCTCCTCGAGCCCATCATCGACTTCAACTTCAAATCTCCCGTCCAGGCCTTCGTCGATCCGCTGCCGCCACAAATTCGAAAGGCGATTCTGGATCACGAGGTGCTCGTAGGCATGAGCACGGAGATGGTGATCTACGCCGTTGGCAAGCCCGACCACAAATCACGCGAGGTCGAAGGACAGATGCCTTATGAGGAATGGATCTACGGCGATCCTCCGCACGAGGTCCAGTTCGTACGCATCAACGGTAACCGGGTCATTCGTGTTGAGATCGCCAAGCTCGGACAGGACCCCATCATTCGCGACAAGAATGAAGTGGAAGCCATCGTCGAAGCTGACAACCAGCGCATGATCCAACTCGGCGATGTTCCGGCCGATCCGCATTCGGCGCCCCAGGCACCGCCTACTCTGCACAAGCCAGGAGACGCTCCTCTGCCGGATAGTACTGGCGGCTACGGTAGCGGTGAGATGAAGCCGGTTCAGTTCCCAGAAGGCATGGGCAAGCCCAAGCCGCTGCCGCCGGACCTGCAACAGCCGACCGAGCAGTCGAATCCCGGAGGCGTTCCTGCGAATCAGCCGGATCCCGCGCCCACGCCTGCTTCGCCACCGGCATCGCACTATGCCGACGTCGCATCGCGCTGATTGTGTAAAATAACTGAAGCGAGTCGACATTCTTCTGTATCGTCCTTCCACCCCAAAGAGCACCGCTCTGCGGGATCCCGATGAACGAAAAAGCATGGAGGTCAGGCCGCGACGTCGTAGCCGCGCAGAGAGGCTTTTGCTGCGTGTGTGCAAAGACACTTTGAGGAGAAATGTGTTCCCATGGCCAAAATTGCCAAGATTGCTGGAAGAGAAAAAGTTATGGACACGTCGAAGTCGACGGATTGTCCGAAGTGCGGAAAGCCGACGCGTATCGTGAAGCGCGTCAAGGACCGCGAGCGTAGCGCACCGGGCGGAGTCTACATCTCCTGCTCAGCTTGTGAGTTCCACGAAAAGCTCTAGATACAATTACTTGAGCGAAATAACATCAAGTAAAGAATTGGATATTAGTGCAGGCAGGAACCCCGCTTTTATTGGCGGGGTTCTGCACGTTATGAGAAGAAAGCTTCCCCCATGGGCGACGGAGTATCGTCTAAACTCCTGAATATGAAGGCCGCCTTGGTGCATTTTGTCATGCTGTGCTTTGCCGCTGCTGTGGCAAGGCTGGGTTGGTACATAGCTCACAATCCCGAGCCAGCCTCCCGGTTCTTCACTCTTGGCGTCGAACCCGCAATTGGCGCTAAATTCGCGATTAAATATTTCAGAATCTTAGGTTGGTTCTTCACAGTGTTCTCGATCTTAGGCGTGGTCCTATACCTGGTCATGCTCCCGATCGACCTTCTCGGCCACTGAGAGCATTCTTCTAAAGAGCGGCCGCAATTTCATCGAGGATTGAGCGCGCTGCGGCTGCCGGATCGGCTGCCTGCGTAATGGGGCGCCCGACCACAAGGTAGCTGGCTCCTGCCTCAATAGCCGCCGTGGGTGTGGCGATTCGCTTCTGGTCTCCAGCGCTCGAACCTGCCGGGCGAATTCCTGGCGTGACGAGAATTGCCTGCGTACCCAGCGCCTGGCGCAACTCTCCAACCTCTTCCGGCGAACAGACCAGCCCATGAATACCGCTGGCCCGGGCCATTCTGCCGAGGCGCAATACCTGGCTCCCCGGAGTTCCCGTAACCCCCACGGAGTGAAGCTGATCAGCGTCCATGCTGGTGAGCACTGTCACCCCCAGCAGCGTCGGGCCACGCTCCACTCTTGCTGCGGATTCGGCGGCAGCCTTCAGCATCACCGGGCCGCCTGAGGCATGCACTGTGAGCAGGCCAGCACCAAGCCCAGCGACGGAGCGCACGGCGGAGGCGACTGTATTGGGGATATCGTGCAGTTTCAGGTCAAGAAAGACAGAGAATCCACGATCTTTGAGGGTTTTCACGACGGAGTTGCCCGCGGCCAGGTAAAGTTCAAGGCCAACCTTGAACCACCGGCAGGAGCCGTCCAGCCGATCCACCAGCTCGAAAGCCTGGGTGGCAGTCGGGAAGTCCAGGGCGACAATCAGCCGCTCCCGCGCGTCCGCGGGAGACGCAACGGGCGCGGGAGGGCTCGACTGAAGTCGCTCCTTGGGTGTCATAACTTCACCGATTGTAATCGAAGGCAGTGGTTGCCTGAGTGCTGCAGGGCTGGGCGCTAGCGGAAGGGCGCCGCTTCTGTCCTCTGGGACGAAGCTATGAGTTCCAGCTTAACTGGTGCAGTGCCGTTGTAGCTAAAGCCAAGGCTCTTGGCTGCGGCATAAGAAAGATCCACGACGCGGGTGTCTGGAACAGGGCCACGGTCGTTTACGCGCACCACCACGGTCTTGTGGTTGTGCAGGTTGGTTACGCGAATCAGGGAACCCAACGGCAGACTGCGATGCGCGCAGGTCATGCTGTTCATATCGTAGGTTTCCCCGCTGGCGGTTTCGCGGCCCTGGAAGAAGCCACCATACCAGGATGCGCGGCCGAATTGGTACCAACGGCGTTGCGGTTTCTTTGTCGCCGCTGCTGCGTTTGCGGCAGGGTCGTGGGAGATCTGTTTACCCGCCTGCGACTGCGGATTCGTGACGGCCATATCAGAGGCCTTCGCACCGGTAAGACCCAGAATCGTGGTCAAAAGCATGCCGGCAATGATAGGTAAGCGTATATTCGGATTCGTTGTGATTGCGATAGCGCTCATAACCCTCCAGGTACAAATTGTATGGACTCCGGAGACCATAAGTCAAATGGATGCAATCGTTTAGTGGCTTTTTTGGTTGCATCATCCGACGGAGTGTGGTAGACAATTTGCCGCTTTAGGTGCCCGCCCGATGATCCGCTAGCATACAACAAAAGTGGGATATCTGGCTCACACCTTTGTGGGGGTGATGAGATTCTGCTTTGAGAGGATTTTTCATGAGCAAGACTCCTGGCAGTCACCCGACACACATAGAAGGGATGCCCCCCATGGAGCGGCAGGTTGCTCTCACGATTGCCGGGTTTGACCCGGGCTCGGGAGCCGGAATTACAGCCGACCTTAAAGTCTTTGCTGCCAATAGCCTATACGGCATGGCAGCGATCACTTCTCTTACCGTCCAGTCAACACAGGGAGTACGCCGCAGCCAGCCTATAGAGGCAACTCTGCTGCGCGAGACGCTTGATTGCCTGGCGGACGACGTCCATTTCGCCGGAATCAAGATCGGGATGTTGGGCTCGGCCCAGAATGTGGAGGCTGTTGCGTCGTTTCTTGAGGCCGGGGGTCCCGCTTTGCCCGGAAGGAGCAGGGTGGTGCTTGACCCGGTTTTTCGCTCATCTTCGGGTCGGGAACTGCTGGAAGGCGATGGAATTATTTTTTTAAAAAATCGCCTGATTCCGCGGATTGGCTGGATTACGCCCAATTGGGAGGAGCTTTCCGCGCTGGTCGGGCGGCCAATTGAGGGACGGGAATCGGTGCTGGCGGGGGCGCGCGAGCTGCAGGTGATGGCGGCAGCGGCGGGGAATCCGGAGTTGAATGTTGTAGTTACGGGCGGCCAGCTTCTCCCGCCAGATGATTATCTGTTGATCGCCGACGGAACGGGATGTTGGCTTCCCGGCGAGCATATTGCCACAAGTGCAACACATGGAACGGGTTGCGCCTTTTCATCGGCGCTGCTGTGTGGGCTGATAGCGGGGTTTACCGCCTACGATGCGGCAGCGGATGCGAAGGCTTATGTGGCTATGGCGCTTAAAACGGCCTATCCAATTGGCCACGGAAAGGGGCCAATGCACCATCTTTTCCGCTTCGCAAAGGGCATTTAAGGGCGCTTTTCCGCGTCAAAAATGGTCGTTTTTTGACACGCTAGAGGGCGTTTTCGAGCGCTTTTCTGCACGGTTTTGCTATCGAAGAAACCTTGATTCGAATATCTTGGCGCTATGGGATTCCGGTGTCTTTTCCTCGGCGCTGTTTTGCCTGGTTCTTGTCCAACAGGTGCCAGCGCAACAAAAAGCCCTGCCCACGAAGTACACATTTTCCGGATTCCCCAACGCCACCGACAAGGAATTGATGGACGCAGCCGGATTGAAGCCGGGGGTGGTGATTACTCCAGCGGACATGGATGCCGCAGCGGACCAGTTGTCGCAGACGGGAATGTTCTCCGAGGTGAAGTTCCGATTTCAGGGCAACGAGTTGCATTTTGACCTGAAGCCGGCGCGTGGGGCTGGGGGCGGCATATTTCGAGAATTTTCCGTGGTGGGACTCGAAGACGCTGACGGAACTGGTGGAGGCGCGGACGCCCCTGTTTCATGGTTTCGTAGCGCCGGATAGCGGGCTGGAGCAGCAGATCAAGGCAGTTCTGACGACACTGGTGGGCGAGAAGGGTGTGGAGGCTACCGTAGTCTCGACGTCACGCGTGGATAGCAAGACAGGCGAAGGCACCGGCGTGTCGTTCCACATCCAGGCGCCCCCGGTGGAGACGGGTGAGGTCAAATTCTCGGGCGTGTCGGGGGATCTGGTTTCGCGGGTGAGCGCAATTGAGCGGGCCGCGGCGGGGCAAACGTACAACAGCACGACGGAGGAAGTTCTCCGGGTGGAGATACGGAACCTTTACCGCCGCCTGGGGTACCTGGAGGTAGCCATGACCGGCTTTGCTCCGGGCACTCCGGAAATGGCTGGGGGAAAGGTCATCGTCCCGGTAAGCGCGACCATTGAGCCAGGGGCGCAGTACAGGCTGTCGAGCATGACGCTTACCGGCGACGTGCTGATCACGCATGACGAGTTTGCCCGGGAGGCGAAGATCCACCCGGGCGAGATTGTGAATGAGGACCTGATACGCCAGACGCTCTCCGCCGTGGCTGAGCCCTACAAGGAGCGTGGGTATTTGCGGGCTACGATTGGCGCCGCTCCCGCCTACGATCACGCGCAGCACACGGTGAGCTACGTGGTTACGGTGACGCCCCGCGACGTTTATCACATGGGCAAGGTGGGCGTGGAGAACCTGAACGAGGAGAGAAAGGCGGCGTTCGCAAATGCGTGGGAGATGCACGCGGGCGACGTCTATAACGCGAATTATGCGCCGGCATTCCTGGACCGAATCGTGAAGTCGGTGCCGTCGCTGGAAGGATGGACCGCGACCTACAAGGAATATGAGCACCAGGACACGCACGTGATCGACCTGTTGATCACTTTTGATCCCGGCAAGGCTGTGAAGTAGGCGAGCTGGTCACGAATCGCACTTGGGTAAGGACGACGAATCAATCACGTTCAAGGTGCCGAGGCTGGGAATCAAGCGGTATTGCCCCGGAATGTCAGGCTTGATGAAGAACTCTCGTGAATTCTGCTGCATCGAGCAGGTTTGTGTTGAGAGCGTGACTTCCGAGATGCAGATTGAATACAACTACAAGAGAACGAGAGGCACACGGTGAGCACTTAGCGATCTTCGGTCGAAACCCCAGCAGTGCATTGTTCTGTTGTCGCCGGTTGAGATTCGCAGCGGCAGGATGAGTAAACACAAGCCGACATTCCGGGAGTAATCGGGTGTCGAAGAGTGCATTCGCGATTTTGCCTCATTCCAGAAATACTTCGGGACCGTAAGGCGTCTATCGAGACCATTCGAAATAGTTTCGAACTTCAGCCAAGGATTAACGCGAACTCAGCACAAATTTATTGCCTTCCAAATCTTCGAATATGGCCGAAGTGCCCCAGGATTCCTTCTTCGGGTCTTGGAAGAATTTAGCGCCGTTATTTTACTATCCCCTTGTTGACAGGTCATGTACTCTTCCGACGAAACGACCCGCACCATTTTGACTCGGAGGCAGTCCATGACGACAGCACCGATTTTGGTGGCCACGCAGCCCATATTCAAGCCACGAGCCCAGTGGTTCTACGTTGGCATGGCGCTATTTGCAATACTCTTCTCGATCGCTGCATTCATTCCATCGCTAATGCAAACCTCGGTGCGCCTTGGCCCGCCAACTGGTCTGCTGGCTGCACACGGAGTTGTCTTCTTCACATGGCTGCTCGTTTTTCTCGCGCAATCAATCCTGGCACGGACAGGAAGACTGCCCCTTCATCGCCAACTCGGGATGTGGTCGGCAGTTTTGGCCGCTGCTATGGTGGTGCTCGGCTATCAGTCCACTATCGCGATGGCGCGGCGCGGTTTTGACCTGAGCGGTGATCTCGGGATTCGGTCCGATCCGCTCGCCAGTATCGCGTTTCCGTTGCTTGATATCGCCGTGTTCACAGTGCTGTTTGTTGCCGCATATCTCTACCGGCGTCGCTCTGCAATTCACAAGCGGCTCATGTTGCTCGCCGTCTTCGGTGGGCTGATGCCCGCGCCCATCGCTCACCTGACAGGGCATTATGCGTTCCTTCACGATAAGCCGCTTCTGACTCCGCTGATCGTCGGAGCTTTCCTTGCGGTGAGCGCGATCCATGACCGGATCGTAATGCGCCAAATCCACCCTGTGTCGCTCTGGGTGGCGCTTGCCATGTTTATAGTGGATAACTTGTGCGCCGTAGTTGTGATGCCGAGCCCGGCGTGGCATGCCTTTGCGTCCTCACTCATCCGGTGATGGCGGGCAGAGCTACCATAATTCCCTGGTACTAGGATGAAAGCTGTGACTGAACTTCGTTCTCGAGGGATGAGAACAGGCCAAACCGCTCATTGATAGCCGATTGCGTGCATTTGTCCGGATTACTCCCCGAAAACGCCGTTCTCGGAAGAAGCGGCTCGTGTTTGACACATAATCGCAATTTACTCGCCGTTATGCCCTATCAGTCCTGAGAAGGTGAATCGAAGGAATTGAACCGCGAACTCGTTGTAATGGTAGGTGAGCTTTGTAACAGCCTCGTAGCCGGCGTCTTTATCGTTCGGCGAGTTCGATCTGAACGCGGGTGTTCTGCGGGAAGACGACGTCTTTGCCGCGGGCGATATAGCGCCGGTAGACATTCTTTCCAAGGGCATAGTAGGCGAATCCCGAGGCCACATCTTTGTTGCCGCTGGCAACCGAGGCCAAGCGGCCCACGAGTGCAAACCCGTTGCTGACGATCGCTGCGTTCAGCGGCGTTCCGCCATCATCTCCGTGGGAGGCCGCGGCAAGGACAGCGAGCGCCAGCGTCCCGAGAGCCGGATTGGGGGAGGAGGCGCGGGTGCCGCCCTCAGAGTCGATGGAGAGGTTCTGGCCGGGAGCGCTCTCAGCGCCAACCAGGATCCCGTGAATGGTGGCAGTGCTCTCGGGCATCTCCACTTTGCGGAAGGTGAATCGGAGGTGTCCGTTGCGGCCGAACATGAGGGCCCGGTGCGACTCCACGATCGATCCGGTGAGCACGGTTCCTTCGGGCAGGAGAAGGTGTTCGTGCTTCTGGTCGAACAATGGCTTGGAGAGGACGGCCTCAATGGGCATGCCAGCGGGGCAGGTGGCAGAGGTTAGGGTTCGCGTGAGCCGGGCCTCGAGCACTCCTCCGGATGTGGCGGTGAAATTACCTGACGGGAGACTGGCCGGCTGGCCCGCTGGTTGGGGAACGGCGAGGGGCTGCTCAAGGTCCGCGTCGAATTGCTGGCCGGTCCACAAATTCTGGGGATGATAGGGCAGCATCTTGTAGAAGTATTGCTCCAGCCGCTCGACTCTGCCTTTGCTGATGTAGGTGCCCATCAATTCCTGACGGCGTGCGCTGAACTCGGTCTTCAGGCGACCTTTCACCGATCTGTCCGCGCTGGCTGATGTCATGCGAACCGTGACCGCGTCGCGTTCCGTGGCGGGGGCGGAGAAGGGCAACATGCTGCCATCGGGCAACTGCAGGGCGTCAAAGCGAACGTCAGGTACGGCCAGTGGGGTGAAGTCGCCGTCGAGAAGGGCATTGATGCGAATGCTTTTCTTAACGGGGTGGCGTCCGACGACTACTCCGTAGACGGGGGTGTCGACTGGCAGCACAACGTGGTCGACGAGATAGACGGCTGAGGTGAGCCGGCCCTCCACGCGGGTACCGGTGCGGATGGAATAGCGATGATCGAGGGCGATACGGAGCGGAACGCCTGCTGGAATTGTGGCAGCGGACGGCAGATCCTCAGCGGTGAGCGCTGGGGACAGCAGAGCAGAAGCGGCGACAGCCAAAAGCAGCCGGGCAAGCATTTCTGTTCTCCCTGGTAGCTCGGCGAGGCCCTGCGAGAGGGGCGGTTAGGTCGGAGACACCGGCCTGAGCCGAGGTCTTATTCTACGCTGCCTGAGAGTTGGACGGCATGGACGCGCTCAAGGTTAGCTGGAGGATGGCTGGTGACAGCCAGATCCTCCTGTACTGGGGTGAAGCGCTTGAGATAGCGGAGCGGGTCTTCTGAGGCGGCCATCTCTCTGAGGTGGTAGCGCCATGCGTCCGGCTTGGTGGTGCGGCGCGTGAATGCCTTGCGGGAGACGGTGACGATTCTTCCTCCGGCGGCGGCCTTGGTGTAGCTGACGGCGGGAACGACAAAGCTCATCTGTGCGCCCTGCTTCCAGAAGCAGCGTGCAAAGTCGTGGGAGAAGAGGAGAGCGTAGTAGCGGGAGCCCCTGCACAGGAGATGCAGAGCGGATTTCGAGCCCGGCCATTCCGGCTCGATGTGTCCTTCAAACCACTTCCGGAACTCAAAACCGTTGGCCTTGGCCTGGCTCAACAGGATGCGGAGCAGTGCTTCGCGCGTCATGCAGATTCCTCGCATGTGGTTGTGACTGCAGACAGGGTTTGAGGGGCCGGATGCTGGCCCGAGTAGAACAGTGGTGGATGGAGCCAAAATATCCGTCCCGGAGCGTTGCGTCAAGACACGAAAGATACATGACCCTGTGGGAAAGGTAACCATCTGGCAACCCCTGTCTATTCAGAGGCGGCTTGCGATTAGACTCTAGTTGAGTGTGGGGGCTTCATCATCGTTTGCTGTCAACGCCGCGGTAGGGATGGCCGGAAGCGGGTGCGCAGCCGTGTTTGGGCGGCAGTGCTGGTGCTGCTGGTCTGCTGCGGGTTTCTGCCTGGGCAAGCGAATGCCGCCGCGGTGGATACCGATCCCTTGAACTATGAGCCGCTGGTTCGCGAGGGCTACCAGCACTTTTACATACTGGACTACGACGGCGCGCTGGTGCGCTTTGACAAGGTGGCGGAGGCTCATCCGAACAACCCGATGGCGCTGGATTACGTGCTGAACGCCACGGTTTTTCGCGAGTTGTACCGGCTGGATCTGCTGGACACCACGTTCTATGCGAATGACGGTTTTCTAACGGGCAAGCATCCGGTTCCCGAAGATCCGCAGGTGCGGGACAGGATCTTCTCGCTGAGCGACCGGATTGTGAGCCTGTGCGACGCGCGACTGAAGACGAATGCCAACGATACGAACGCACTGTATGCGCGGGGCTGGGCGAGGAGTCTGCGAGCCGCGTACATGGCGATGGTGGAGCGTGCCTTCAGCGCTGGGCTTCGGGTTGCGCTGGCGGCGCGCAGCGATCATCAGCGGGTGCTCGAGATCGATCCCAACTACGTTGACGCCAAGATGGTGGTGGGAATCTACGAGTATGTAGTGGGGGCGCTGCCATTCGCGTTCAAGATTATTGTGGGCTTTGCGGGGATTCACGGATCGAAGTCCACGGGCATGCAGTTGCTGCGTGACTCGGCGAGCCGCGGGGTGATCACGCAGGTGGAGTCGAGGACGGTGATTGCGCTTTTTCTGCGGCGCGAGGCGAAGTACCAGGAGGCGATCGGGATTATCCGGCAGCTTAAGGCGGAGTATCCGCGGAGCTTTCTTATCTGCCTGGAAGAGGCAAACCTGCTGAAGGATGCGGGCAACGGCCCGGCGGCGATTGCTACGTATCGCGGCCTTATAGAGCAGGCACGCAAGCCGGGATACTTTCCCTCGGCGCATCTGGACCTTGCGTGGTTTGGGCTGGCGGACTCTTTGCATGGTCAGCGGCTGTATGGCGATGCGGCGGCGGCATACGAGCAGGCGGCGTGGGCTCCGGGAGCAGGCGCCGAGCTGAAGCGCAGGTCGCTGGTTGCAGCCGGCCAGTGTTTTGACTTGAATCACGAGCGGGACAGGGCGCTTGCGAGCTATCATGCTGCAATCGACGCGGGGCCGGAGTCAACTCAGGCCGACCTGGCGCGGGGGTATATAAAGTCTCCTTACAAGGGTCATTAGCAGGGGCGACGGTTGCAGAGGCGTAAGTTATTGCTGGTATTTGGGAAGGAACTTTCAGGCTCCGGAGAGCGTATTTGTAGGCTGATAGCGTATCCTGACTGCGCTTGACGAGAGGACTTTATGGCACAGTATTGCAAAAGTTGCGGCACGGCGATGGCGGATGGTGTGCGGTTCTGTTCAGCTTGTGGAACGCCAACCGGATTTGCTGCAGCACCTCCACCCGCCGGGGTGCCGGTGACCAGTCCGCTGGTGCGGCCGCGTGTGGGGCGGCAGATTGCCGGAGTGTGCGCGGGGTTTGCCCGGGCATATGGGTGGGATCTTGTGCTGGTTCGCATCCTGATGGTGGTGGGGGCGTTCCTGCTTTTCCCGCTGCCTGAGATCGCCTATATCGTGGCGTGGGTGGCGATGCCAGACGAGCCTTACATATTGCCGTCGTCTACGGGGACTCCCCCGAGCATGTAAAAACCGATTGGGCCAGGGGCCCGAAGCTGAGGCGCTGGAGGAGCACGCTCGATGATCTACCAATCAGGAGATGCGGAGCTCTTCTACGCGAGCCGCGGCGACGGGCCCAACCTGGTGATGCTGCATCCTACTCCGGTCAATCACGAATTCTGGCTTCCGCTTGCCGATACGATGGCGGGTTACCACCTGCTGTTGCCGGATCTGCGCGGGCACGGGCGCTCGCAGCTTGGCGCCGGGCCTCTGTCGATGAGCGTGCTGGCGGAGGATGTGGTGCAGCTGCTGGACAGGCTGGAGATCGAGAAGGCATTTTTCTGCGGCTGCTCGATTGGCGGCTATGTGCTCTACGAGCTTTGGCGGAGAGCGCCGGAGCGGATCGCAGCGCTGGCGATTTTTTGCGCTAAGCCGCAGCCGGATACTCCCGCAAACAAGGCGAAACGTAAAGAGACAATTGACCAGATTCGCACGCATGGCACGGACGCGTTTTTTGAGGCGATGTCGCAGTCGCTGCTGGGGTCGACCAGCAAGCGGCGGAATGCGAGCCTGCTGGCGAAGGCGCGCGAGATGATGACGATGGAGCCCGAGGCCGTGACCGCGGTGCAGAAGGCTCTGGGTGAGCGGCCTGACTCGGTTCCTACCGCGAGAACGATCTCAGTTCCGCTGCTGGTGGTGGCGGGTGGAGAGGATGCCTCGAGCACTCCGGCGGAGATGGAAGTGCTGGCGCAATCCGCGCGCAACGCGGAGTTTCACTTGATGATGGATGCCGGCCACTTTGCGGCGCTCGAACAACCGGAGCGCGCGGGGGGCCTGCTGCGTACGTTTCTAGACCGCTGCAGTTCGTAGCGACGCCGACGCATTCACCGCTGCTGAGCAATTGAGTCAGGGTTTGGGCGCGGCGATCGCTGGAGTGGGCGATGTTGCGCCGGTCGCCTCCTCTTTATCCTCAGCAATTCCCTCCACAACATTGGCGATGCCTTTGCTGAAGACATAGGTAAGAGCTGCGATTGCGATGATCGCTGGCGTGTCCACTTTGAAGCGAGGCCATTGAGAGAGATCGAGATCTTTGATCAGCTTGAGATTGCAGATGACAGAGAAGATGATTTCAGCGCAGCCATAGAGCAATTTCGATTGCTCTTTGAAGGCATATAAGCCAAGCCCGAGGATGAGAAGGGCTATCACGAAGTCAGTTCGAAACATGACCGTGATAAACGTGTGGTGGCGCGCGGACATCTCCTCGTAGATTTTGTGGTTATAGAGGTAGACGCCCGCTCGAGCGATCTCCGCAAAAACCAATGCAAAGAAGGCGAAGTAGATCCAGCGGGAGCTACTGCTGGGGCGTTCGCCGACGAACCGCATGCACAGGAACACGATTATGAGGCAGACCGCGATCCACACAAGCGGAGTTGCGACTGCTGCCACTTCAATCGCCATAGTGCCTTGCCTATCAAGCCACCCAAGATAGGCATCGTTTTGGCTTAGCAGTGCCGCAGGCGGATGAAGGCCCAACCACCATATCAAGGAGCCCATCACGCCGAGAAACAGGAGGAGAAGTACGGCCACGACCAAAGAGACCAGGGCCGTTTCTTTTCCTGTTGGCGGTGCGGAGGGTGCAGTTTGCCGGCGAGACGTGCCGCTTTCCGAGCTTTCGTTTTCAGGCATTGAATTACCCCAATGTCGCATTAGGCACAGGTTGGCAAATTGTGCTGTGTTTGCGATCCGGAATCCAGCTAATTCTTTGGGTGGCGGCTAAGGATCTCGCTGCAAATCGACCACAGCTACAGCTACTGCTGGACGCTGGTGGGTGGATTTGCCGGCTTCGGCTGCGGCAGGGCGGCGGGTGGCGGGAACTGAATTGTCGAGTGACCCAGGATGTCCTTAATGCCGTCGGTGCTTCCACTCACAAACTGCCAGGCGATGAGGTAATTTTTCAGCTCGGTAAAGATGAAGCAGGTGACGGTGATGATGGGATCGTCCCGCCCGGGCGCGTTGAGCAGCGAGGTGCCCATGAGGCTGATCAAAAGGTGCCCCTGCGTGTTGATTACGTTCACCGAGTTCTCGCTTTGAGCTACGTAGGGTGCCCCCGCAAAGGAGTGCATCACCTGGTGCGCGACCGACTTGAGGAGCTTCTTGTCGTCGGTGGAAGTGGGGAATTTGAAGTTCTTGAGGCAGTCGATATCCGTCGCCATGACTGTGATCAGAGGGTTGAACTCGCGGACCTCGGAGCCTTCAGGATATTTGCTTACCCAGAGAAGATTTTGCGTGCAGCGCTGCGCGGTCTTGAATTGCTTTTCATCTTCCCATGACGCGAGGTGATCCGGTTCTATCTGTGAGCTCTGATCAGCCACGGCCCACCCCGGGGGAAATCGAAAACTGATTCCAAGCTCGTCGTTGGTGTAGAGATTGGCCGCGACAATGCCGAGGCTGAGTTGCGGGCCTTGGGGCGCGGGCGCCGACGGGGTTGCAGATGGAGGCGGAGGATAAGGACCGCTGCCCGCACCCGCCATCTCCTTCGCCTTGGCCGGATCGAAGAATTGTATGGATTCGATGCTGTGTTCCAACTGTTTGGTCAATTTGGAGTCGTAGGAGAGCACGGAAAACTCAAGCCGGTAGCCGTTGAGCGCGGCAACGTATTTCAGGTTGTGCCGCTTGCCCGCGGAGCCGTGTTCCTCAGTAGAGCTGACCCAGAATTCCTTGCCCCCGATTTCGACGCGCTTTGCTCCTTCACCCTTTGGGGGAGCCGCCGCCTTGCGAAGTTCATCCGGCGAGAGGTTGGTCGAAGGAAGTGCAGTGACGGTGAAGATGGTGAGGCCGGAATCCTGCGCCTGCGCGCCGTAAAGGAAGGCCCCAACCAGCTGCGAGGGCATGGAGAGATCGTGAAGGGGCGCGCCATGCGGGAGTGGAAGCGAAAATCCGAAGAATGCGCTGGTGTACTTGTCTGGGCTGATGAATCCGGATTCGGGCGTGACGGCACCCGCGCTTCCACCCGGCGCTGGCTGTGCCTGGACAACCGAGGCGAGAAAAATGAGAGCCACTGCGATTCTGGTGAGCATAGCGGTTTTCACGGTCACGCTGAACTCCTCAGGTTACACCGATCTCAGCCCTGGCTTTAAAGATGCCGCGCATGGTGCCAACGCGGCTCCCGGTTTGGAGAATTTCGCATTCCTCGTTAGTCTCAGAAGCAACCATGTTTGAATTCTGTTGCCCTGAGGACCCGTGACTGCGAATCGACCTTTCCACTATCCCGCGAAAAATGCGCCGATGCAATGCGGCCCTGTTCGTATGGATGCACTTGTCCGCAAGTTTGGCACTCCGCTGTATGTTTACTCGGGCGACGAAGTGCTGAACCGGCTACAGATGTTTGGCACAGCCTTTGCGGATCGGGAGCACCTGGTGTGCTATTCGGTGAAGGCGAACTCCAGCCTCGCGATTCTGAAGCTGCTGGACGAGCGCGGCGCGGGATTCGACATTGTCTCCGGCGGAGAACTGGAGCGGGTGCTGAAGGTGAGCAGGGAAGCGGCGACCCGAGTTGTCTTCTCCGGTGTGGGCAAGACCGCGGCGGAGATGGACCTGGCGCTTGACGCGGGGATCCTGATTTTCAATGTCGAGAGCGCGGCTGAGCTGACGCTGCTGGGGGAGCGCGCGCGCAAGAAGAAGATACGCGCACGCTTTGCTCTGCGCGTGAACCCTGATGTTTTCGCGGAGACGCATCCTTACATTTCGACGGGGCTGCGTGAGCATAAATTCGGAATCGATATCCGGGCCGCGCATCGCGTGTACCGCGAGGCTGCACAGTCGCGCTGGCTGGAGCCGGCGGGCGTGAGCGTGCATATCGGTTCGCAGATACGCTCCGCAGAGCCATTTGGCGCGGCCATGGCGCGGGTGGCGCAATTGATTCGCAAGCTGCGAGCGGAGGGCTTTCCGATTGGGATGGTGGATGCCGGGGGCGGCCTTGGCATTGAGTATCGCGCAGGGCACAACTTCAGCCCGGCGGAAAAGGTAACAGAGTACGCGGCGGCGATGAGCAAGGCGCTCGGGGATCTTCCGGTGCGATTGCTGTTGGAGCCGGGGCGATTCCTCGTAGCGCAGGCGGGAGCACTGGTGGCGCGAGTGCTTTTTGTTAAGAAGAACGGCAAGAAGACATTCGTGGTGACGGATGCGGCGATGAACGACCTGATTAGGCCGTCGCTCTACCAGGCGCACCACGAAATTGTTCCACTGCAGCCGAGGGCGGGGAAGAAGCGCGTAGTGGATGTGGTTGGACCAGTGTGCGAGTCGGGCGATTTTTTTGCGCGTGACCGCGAGATGCCGCGCCTTGAGCCCGGCGACCTGGTGGCGATCCTGGATGCCGGCGCTTATGGAATGTCGCTGAGTTCGAACTACAACACGCGGCCGCGTGCGGCAGAGGTACTGGTGGAAGGGCGCAGCGCGAGATTGATTCGACGTCGCGAGACGGTGGATGACATGCTTCGTGCGGAGTTGGAGATCCCGCCTAGCTAGATAACTGGTGGCCTGCAATTCATCGCGACATTAGATGAATTGCAGGCCACGCATTGTTGATTCGGGCTTACGGCACAGTCACAGAGATGGTGTTGGAGGCGACGCTTTCAATGCCCTTGGAGTCAACGCTCTTGATCATGTAGCTATACGCCGTGCCGCTTGCCACATTGGTGTCGACATACGTGGTAGGCAGGATCAGGCTACCGCTCTGCATTGAGTAGGCTCCTGTGCCCGTCGCACGGTAAACGTGGTAGCCAGCGACCGGGTCGGGTGAGCTGCCTGGCGCGTTCCAGTAGAGATCCACTTCATGCGACGAGGTGGTGGTTACACCTGTCCCGCTGAGAGGCACCGCCACCGAGCTGCCCGTGGTGGAGTTGCTGCTGATGGTCAACTGGCCGGAGACGGCTCCTGTCTTTGTCGGCGCGAACTTGACGGACAAGGTTGTTGATTGGCCTGCGTTCAGAGTTAGCGGGAAGGTTGCTCCCGAGGCGGTGAAGCCTGTGCCCGTAATCGCGACTGAGTTTATCGTCAGGGCCGATGTGCCCGAGGATGTCAGCGTGAGAGTCTTTGTGGAGGATGCATTGACCGTGACACTTCCGAAGGCAAGGCTGGTGCTACTGACTGTCAACTTGGGATTTGGGCTGGTGGATTGAGAGGTTGAGTAGACCACGTCCACCCAGTAGTTGATGGCGTTGTAGCCGATGGATGGAAAGCCGCCCTTCGATGCATAGAGGCGCACACTATTTGCCCCGCTGACGCCGTTCGCCAGCGCGTGCAGGGGCGGGCTGTTGAGGCCACTCGCCATTCCATTCACATCCGCCGAGTAATGTCCTGCGGGGGCAAAGTAGGACGCTACGTAGATGGTGTTTGCAGTGACATTGATTGGCGTGGCGAAGTTCACCTGTTGCCAGCCTGATCTGGTCTCACCGGAGAAGGTGGCACTACCCAACAGAGTTCCCGACTTGGACCAAATATGTCCAACATGGGTGCCGGTATTCGCTGCTGCTTTGTAGAAGCGCAACCCGGTGATAGAGCCGCTACTGTCGGCTTTGAACTTTACACCGACCTCAACTGAATGGGTGTCGCCCGTGTCAATCACCGCGGGCCGCTGTGTCGACTTCATGATGGTGAGTTGCGCGTGAGCGGATGCGGCGGGCAACAGGCAGCAGGCCAATACAAGAAATTGTGCGCTGAGCAATGCGCGGAACAGCTTCGTGGTTGGCTGCGGATGCGAACTGATTTGTTCTGAGGCGGGGAGGCTGGGGCTAGTGGCTGATGCGACGTCGACTGCAGCGCGAAAAAGGAGACTCTTAGTCATTCATTACCTCGTGAAGCCAAAAAAGTGCAAAGCAGAGGCAAAAAAGGAAAAGAGGTAATGACGATCTACCTACAAGGGCAAAGCTGACATCGCTATCGGCAGAGGATGCTGAGCATGTGTCATTCGTAACGCGGCAAACTGCGAACGATTACTGTAGTGCTATTAATTAGTTTCTAAAGTGTTCTTAGTGTTTATATCAAAGGTATCCCTTGAACGCAACACCCTCGTAAAGCGCTCTATCTAAACGCAGATTTTATGGGACAAGTTATTGGGTGATTGCTAATTTACGAACAATGAGGAGCCATTTTGAGCGGGAGCTTCGGGAAACGGTAACCTCCACGTAGCTGATCAGGCATGGGCAGAGACGGTGTGCTCTGGCGTCCAAGCGCAAGTCTATGTGTGGTTTGCGATCTGCGTGGTGTTATTCGCGGCCAGCGTGGTCGGTTGCGGCGCGGCTGTGGTCGCCTTCCAGGATTGAGGTCTCGGGAGCGGGAGGTAACTCCGGCCCTTTGAGGCCCAGGGCGGTCATGTTTTCCTGGGTAGTGGAGGGGCCAAGGCCTAGTTTGATCAGGGCGCGGGAGTCGGGCATGATCTTGGTCTGCCAGCCGTGGTCGGCCTGGAACTTTTGCATGGCCTGTTGCGACTCAGCATCCCACTTGCCGCTGGGCTCACCGGAGAGGTAGTTCTCGTGGATGAGGGCCGTCTGGATCTGGCGGGCGCGTTCGGGGTCGATCTGCTTCTGGCCTTTGAGCTTTGTTTTCTTAGCTGATTTGCTCTTATGGGAGTGCTGGCTGGTGGGTGCGTGGTGGACTGGGGTTGCCAGAACTGCGGAAGTAGAGAGGGCTGCGAGAAGCGTTAGGGACAGGCCTGCTCGGACTGAAAGCATGCGAAATGACCTCATAGTTTCAATTATAACGAACCAGTAACCAAAGAAGGGTATAACCAGAGTCTTCAAGAATGCAACAGGAGAAGCTGAGGCTCAAGCAGAATCGCTGAGCCCCAGCGTAACTTTCGGGTTATTGGCAGAGCTACGGGAGCGTCCCGCCCACGTAGCTGATACCGCACTTTGGTGCCCGCGGGTCGACTATCTGGAAGACGACATCGGATCCGGACTTCAAGTCCGTTCACAGCATTGCGGAACTGATCGAGTTGGTGACGGGCTTTTGTTGACCTGGATGATGACCAGTCCTTGGCCAGGTCGATTTCGTCGGCAAACGAACCGGGCTTCACGGACTGGATCTGGACGCCGTGGAGTCCGGTCTTGGTGACGACCTCGGCGGGCAGATCGCGTACTGCGATTCCGAGCTTGGTCTGTCCCACATCTCCTGGGTGCTGGAGCGTTGTTGTTGTCGCTTTCCGGCGCCCGCGTCGGAGCGAAGACCTTGGCACGGTCGCCGATGGTGACGCTGGCGGCCTGTTCCTTGCCATCGCGCAGATAGCCGATGCGGACAGTGGATCCCGACCTTGCGGGCGGCGATTTCGGCTACGAGTTCGTCGCCATCCTTGATGTGCTTGCCATCGATGCTGACGATGATGTCGCCCGCCTTGAGACCGGCCTTGTCGGCTGGCTGACCCGGCTGGACGCGCGTTGATGAGGACGCCTGTCTTGAAGCCGTAGACACGGCCTACGGCGCTGGGCAGGTTCGGCTGGAACGAGATGCCGATGGAGCCGCGCGTGACCTTGTGCGATGGGCCGATGAGGTCGTTGTAGGTGGCGATGACGGTGTTGGCGGCATGGCAAATCCAACGCCCTGATAGCCAGCGGACTGGGTAAAGATGGCGGTGTTTACGCCGACGACCTCGCCCAGTTCATGTTGACGAGCGGGCCGCCGGAGTTGCCGGGATTGATGGCGGCGTCGGTCTGGATGAAGTGCTGGAACTGGCCTTGCGCGCCGGGCTGGATGGTCCGGTTCTTGGCCGAGACGATGCCGGCGGTCACGGTCTGGGAGAGGGCAAAGGGACTGCCGATGGCGATTACCCAGTCACCCACCTGCGCAGAGTCAGAGTTGCCCAGCTTGACGGTGGGCAGGGGCTCATTGGTGTCGATCTTGATGACAGCGAGATCGGTGTCCTTATCGGTGCCGATCACGCGGGCCGGACGTCCCAGTGTCTCCGCCATCAGGGTCGGTGGAGAGCTTGACGTAGATTTTGTCGGCCTTCTCGACGACGTGATTGTTGGTGATGATGTAGCCCTTGGGATCGACGATGAAGCCGGAGCCGAGGGACTGGCGCATGCCGCCGCCATCGTCCGGGCCCTCTTCGCCATCACCGCCGCCGAAGAAGCGCTGGAAGAAGTCCTGGAAATTCTGGCGCATCCTGGCCGTCCTGTCCGCCGCCATCGCCGTTCTCGTCACCGTCAGGAGAATTCGGGACCGGGGTGCGGCGCACGTGGGGATTGGCACTCTTGGGCTTCAGGGATTGCTTGGGCAGGGTCTCGGTGTTGATGTTCACGACTGCGGGGCCGACCTGCTTCGCGATCTGCGAAAAGGTATTGGAAAGAACGACGGGATTCGGGATCTTCAATGGGGTCGCGTCTGAACTATCTGCCTGTTCCTCTTTACCCTTGACACCATGGGCCATCACCGATCCGACAAGGATGCCGAGCGAGAGGGTGGCAAGAATCGTAAAGGCGGAAGTCAGCCGGCGAACACGGACGCGTTCGAGAAACGAATTCATTCAGGTCTTACCTCATATCTTTCGAGCATTCTTGAGCCGGGGTAAGCCGCCCCGTAACTCTCAGTTTACAAAAAACTCTGCGATTTCCTGCCTGTTAGATGCAGTATATCCAGCGGGTGTGCGGCATTCAGCAACCCCCCGGGGGATACCTCTAATAGACGTTTGTAACGACCAAACGGTCACATTGATGGGAGGAGCCGCATCCTGCGACGGCTAGGCTTCCCCTTCTTCCAGTGGAACACCTTCGTGGGCAGTTGGTTGTATGCGGGTGGGAATGAGCTCGGCGAGGGCGATTCCGCCGAGGATGAGAATGGCTCCCAGCGGAGGCGCGCAGGCCAAGTCGTTCGTGAAGCAGGACGAAGGAGGTCATCCACGCGAAGACCGGTTCCATGGTGAGGATGAGCGCGGTATGCGTAGCCGGCAGATACTTCTGCGCCCACGACTGGATGGTGAAGGCGACGGCGGTGGCAAGGACAGCAGCCAGCACGATGGCGAAGGCAAGGCGCGGGGTGAAGTGGATCCAGGACTTCTCCAGCAGCGGCGTGCTGATGGCCATAAAGAGCGGTGGCAAAGCCGATCTGCAGCACGGCAAGCTGCTGAAAAGGAATGTGCGGCGAGGTTCTTGCGAGGGCGAGTACATGCAGGGCGAATCCGAGCGCGCAGAAGATGGAGAGGATGTCGCCCACGTTGATGGCAGCAAAGTCATAGGCGAAGGGATGGCCGCTGCTGGAGGGCGGCGAGGTGAGCAGGACGATTCCGATGAAGGCGAGGACCGCGCCAGCGCGGGCGCTCCAGCCGGGGGCGTGGGCACCGGGGCCACGCAGCCAGGGAATGGCGGAGAGCAGGGGAACCATGACCACGACAAGGCCCGTGAGGAAGGCCGATTTCGATGGCGTGGTGAGAGCAAGGCCGGCGGTCTGGAACTGATAGCCCATGGCCAGACAGGCTCCGACGACGGCTCCGCCGATCCAGGCGCGGCGGGTGAGGCCGCGAAGATGGCTGCGATAGATGAGCGCGAGACACACCGTCGCCAGTGTCATGCGGAGCAGGTTGAAGAGCAGCGGCGAAATATCGCTGAGGGCGTTTTTGATCAGGACAAAGGTCGCGCCCCATACGAAGACGACCGAGAGCATGAGGACATGGGCGCGAAGACGCAGGTTGCTGTGCTCCTGACTGGATGGCCGTTGCATCTATGGTAGCGCGAATGATTGCTAGTGGGCGCTGGCCGTCTTTATGCCGCCGACGTAGACCTGCCTGCCGCCGACGAAAGTGCCAAGAACTTTTGTCTTGAGAATTTCGGCTGGCGGAATGGCGGTGATGTCGCGGTCGAGGATGACGAAGTCGGCTGCGTAGCCGGGGGCGAGCTTGCCCTTCCAGGTCTCGGCGAACTCTGCGTAGGCCGAACCCTGGGTGTAGGCGTAGAGGGTCTGCGAAATGGTCAGAGCGCCATCCGGATAGAAGCTTTGCTGGCCTGCTTCGTCCTTGCGGGTGATTGCGGCATAGACGCCGCGAAAGGGCGTGACTGGCTCCACGGGATAGTCAGTGCCGAAAGCAAGGGGCACGCCTGCGTTGAGGAATGCGCTCCACGCATAGGAATATTTCGCGCGTTCCGGACCGAGTCGCGACTCAGCCCAGCGCATGTCGGTGAGCAGGTGGTTGGGCTGCATGGAGGCGATGATGCCCATCGACTTGAAGCGCGGAATGTCGGCGGGGTCGACGACCTGTGCGTGCTCGATGCGGTCGCGCATGGAGGCATTGACTCCGGCGGCAGCGTAGGCGTTGAGGGCCATGGCAGCGGCGCGGTCGCCGATGGCGTGAAAGCCGATCTGGAATCCCGCCTGGGTGCGTTCTTTCGTCATGGCATCCAGCTTCGCCTGTTCGTACTCAGCCACGCCACTGTTGCCGGGGTCGTCAGCATAGGGCGATTTCATGGCTGCGGTCTGGGAGCCGAGAGAGCCATCCATGAAGCCCTTAAGCATGCCGGTGTGCAGCAGATGGTCCGCGGGATCGTGAGCTGCGCGCTGCTGTTTGAGAGTGTCGATGGGCGCATTGAAGGCCAGCCACTCGGTGATGCGCAGGGGCAGCTTGCCTTCGCGCTCCATCTTCTCCATGACGAGGAAGTCTTCCCAATCGGAGTTGTCCTGCGCGGAGGTGAGGCCGTGGGAGACGGCGTCGGCCATTGCGAGTTCGAGGCCGCGGCGCCGCTCTGCTTCGCTGGGCGGAGGAATGTGCCCTCGGACGAGGTTCATCCCAGGGGCTTCGCGGAGGATGCCGGTAGGCTCGCCCTGTGCGTTGTGGTCGATCTTGCCACCTGGGGGGGCGGGGGTAGAGCGGGTGATGCCGGCGGCGGCGAGTGCTGCCGAGTTGGCGATGGCGATGTGCCCGTCGATGCGGACGAAGATGGCGGGATGGCCCGCTGTCACGGAGTCAAGATCTGCTCGCGTGGGAAGTGTCTTGTCTGTCCACAGAGTGTGATCCCAGCCGCCCCCCGTGACCCAGTGGCTCTTTGGTGCTGCGACTGCGGCGAGTTGAATACGCCGCTTCATTACGGCGAGAGAGGTGCTTCCAGTAAGGTCAACCTGCAGTTTGATCATGCCGGCGTGACCGAGATGCACATGGGCATCGTTGAAGCCGGGCATGACGAAGGCGCGGTTGAGATCAATCTTGCGGGTGGCGGGACCGGCGAAGGCCATCGCGGCCTCATCATTGCAGACGATGACCACTTCACTGTCGCGAATGACGAGCGCAGTCGCGAGGTCTTGAATGAGGGGTGCCGCTCCCGAATTGCCGGGTTCCGCTAACCGCGCTTCAGTCAGAATGTGGCCGTTGTAGTAGATGGCGTCGGCATAGGCGAGCACTTTGGCGGGCTGGGCGACGGGCGCGCTCTGCGCTGAAAGCAGCGCGGCGCAACTGGCGATGACGAGAGCGGCGACTAACTTCGTGCGGTTGAGAGGCTCGTTTTTCATAGGGGAACTTTCATTCAAAGGATCGAGATTCGTTCAGGGCCGCGTTTTTTCTCCAGCATGTTCGAGGAGAGCGAGGACGAGCAGCAGCACGCGGCGCAGGCCGAGTTCGCGGTTGGTTGCGTCGTACCATTCGGCGCGGGTATGCACGTTGCCGCCGTCTCCGCCCGCTCCCATGCTGATGGCTTCAATGCCGAGCGATATGGGGATGTTGGCGTCGGTCGAGCCGATGCGGATTCCTGTTTTGAGCTTCAGGTGGCGATCGACGGCGCGCAGCGATTCGAGGATTGCAGCCTTGGGAGCGAGCTTGCCGGCGGGGCGATCACCAATGAGCTGGATAGAGAAAGCGAGTGGTTTCGCGGGTTTCAGCTTGTTAGCCGCTTCGACCGCATCTTCGACGGCGCGGTGCAACTCTACTTCAAGGCTCACCATCTGCGCGTGATCAGTAGAGCGAATGTCGAAGCGGGCCGCAGCGCGTTCAGGAATGGAGTTGACTGAGGTGCCGCCTTCGATGGTTCCCACATTCAACGCTGTGCGGGGCTCAGCCGGAAGCGAGACTGCGCTGACGCGGGCGATTGCGCTGGCGAGTACGGCGATGGGGTTGGGCGATCCGGCATCGCTCCATGAGTGGCCGCCGGGGCCGGTGATGGTGACCAGGAAGCGGCGGCTGCCGAGCGCCTGTCCCACAACAACTTCGTGGCCGGGGCCGTCGAGAACAATGTTGGCGGCGATGCGCGATTTGTAGAGCGAGTGGAGATAGATATGGCGCATGCCGCGTAGATCGCCCTCGCCCTCCTCGCCGACATTGGCGGCGAAGAGCAGGTCGCAGGGAAGCGGCACGGAGGCATGGCGGATGGCCGCGGCTATCGCCAGCAGGCCGATGACTCCGGCGGCGTTGTCGCATGCTCCTGGGGCGGTCAGGCGGCGGCCGTCGAGGTGGGGATCGATGGGAGTTCCAGCGGGAAAGACCGTATCGATGTGCGCCGACAGCAGGATGCAAGGGCGCTCGGAGGGAAAATCACTGTGGTCTGTGGTTGCAGGCAGCATGCCGAGGACGTTGCCCAGCTCGTCGGCTTCAACGTCGGTGAGGCCGAGATCGAGAAAGCGCTCGCGCACCCAGGCGGAGCGTGGTCCCTCTCCGAAGGGCGGCGCAGGGATGGAGACCATGTCCATCTGCCAGCGCATCAGTTGCTGATCCTGCAGGTGCAGCCACTGGAAGGCCTCGTGAACGGCGCGCATGGAAGCGATCTGGTTGATGCGGGCAAAGGCCGTCGCTACCGGGGGAGAAGGCATGATTCACTTCAGGTTAGCATCGTGCGAATCGGGCGAAGCAGGAGTGGGGTAGTCGACCGCAACGAGGAAGAGGCCGCGGGCAGGCGCGGTGGCTCCCGCGGCGGAGCGGTCGCGGGCGTTCAGGATGTCGCCAATGGCGTCGGCGCGGATATGACCGCGGCCCGCTTCGAGAAATGTGCCGACAAGGTTGCGAACCATGTGATGCAGGAATCCCGAGCCGCGCACGCGATAGACGAGCAGATCTCCATCGTGGTTGGAGGAGGTGCTCCAGGCTGATTCGAAGATGGTGCGGATGTTGGTGGGCTCCTCGGGGGGCGAGCTACGCTGCGTGAGGTCGGGATCGCTGGCGGCGAAGGAGGAGAAGTCGTGTTCGCCGAGGACAGAAGAGGCGGCGTGCTGCATGGCTTCGATATCGAGAGGCCAGTTGAGGGCGAAGACGTAGCGCGCGAGAAATGGCGGGCAGATTTCGCCACGGAATATGCGGTACTCGTATGTTTTGCCGATGCGCGCTATGGCGTGCGTGAAAGGATTCGCAGGCAATTTCCGCGGAATGAATGCGAATAGCGGCAGGGAGGGTGCGATTGAGCGCGCGTTGGAGATTTGTCGGCGGGAATGGGCGCAAAGAGCGGGAAGGAAGCCACTTGTCGCCAGGGCATGCACGCCGGCGTCGGTGCGTCCGGAGCCCTGAGGCAGGACGCTGCTCGCCGGTAATGCGCTCGATGGCCGCGGCCAGCTCGCCCTGGACGGTTGTGAGCGTGGGCTGCACCTGCCAGCCGTGAAATTCGGTTCCATCGTAGGAGAGGACGCAGCTTCCAGGTTTGGGTTTTCTGGGCTGGGGGCGGCGGCTCCGATCCGATTGGGGAAGAGATCATTTCGAGCCGAGGATAGCGCACGCAGGGGACGGAGTCGCTGCGATATACTCAGGGTTACCGATTTCGGATCAGGATATCGTCGTGATTCCGGGCCGGATGAGGGTAGATTGCGCCCGATCTGACCGATTCGACGGAACGAAGCACGGCTGGGAAGCGTATCGAGATTCAGCCGGAATACGCTTCAAGGTCCGGCACTGCTATTTGGTTATTTTTCAGCAATTTGATGAGTCTCAGGGCACTCGTGCGGCGTCTCAAAGATGTCGGCATGCCCTTACAAAAGTGGAGACGGGCGAATGTCCTTTTTTTCGACCGGCAGTGGAGAGGTAATACGTTGAACGTTGAACCAGGGACGACTCGCGAGGCAAGTGCCTCTCACCCAGTATCAAGGCCGGCAGTCCAAGACTTCAAGTTGCGGCAGCCTTGGTGGCCATGTTGTATGCTTTAGACGGCGTCGCCTTACGGATTGCACAGCACGGCACCGCAGCGCAGCGCCGGCAGCGACTCCGGCGGTGCCCCCGCCAGTGGGCATGAAGGATCTGCCGACCGGCACCGGCTCCGAACTACACCGAGCCGATGTACATGCGGTCGACGCCGACGGATTTCACCAAGGCGCAGAATTATTTTCCGAATCCGTTGGCGCCGTACAAGTCGATCAGCGATTGAGCCGGCACGGTTTACGAACTCCCACGCTGCACTAACCTGGTGCAAGAACGGCAAGATTTATCTCAGCCTGAGCGATGCGATCACGCTGGCGCTGGAGAATAACTACGACATCGCGATTGCGCGCTACAACCTTGATATCGCGGACACGGACATTCTGTGCTCGAAGGCGGGGCCAACCGCTTCGCGGCGTCAACGCCGGTGTTGTGACGGGCACGCTGGGCGGCGCGGGCCAATCTCTGCAGGTCTCCGGTGGTGGACCGGGCGGCACGTCGATCAGTTCTGGCGGCGCCGGTGCAGGCGCCGGCGGTTTGGTGCTCAATACCAGCGGCGCGGGTCCGAATCCCGAAAATCTTGATCCTTCGCTTACGGGGACGATCCAGTACGAAAACCAGGCGCAGCCGCAGGCCAACCCCTTCGGTGGTGCTCCGGTTCGTGACTACCGGAACAGCAACCTACGACTTTGGCTATAACCAGGGATTTATCACAGGAACGGCGCTGAGCGTTGGGTTCAACAATTCCCGGCAGACGACGAACAGCATTTTCAGCGGCTACAGTCCGCAGTCAGCTTCGAACTTCCGCGCAGAGGTCACGCAGCATCTGCTGAACGGATTTGGCTGGGGCGTGAATGGCCGATTCATCGTGCAGGCGAAGAATAATCGCCGCATCACCGACTCTTCGTTCCGCCAGCAGATCCTTTACACGATGAACCAGATCGAGAACATCTACTGGGGACTGGTGAGCGCGTACGAAGATGTGCAGGCAAAGGAGCGCGCCCTGCAGCAGTCGACGCAGCTGACCTCCGACAATCGCAAGCAGTTGCAGATTGGAACGCTGGCTCCGCTCGATGTCGTAAATTCCGACAGCCAGGTAGCTACCGACAAGCAGGCGCTGATCTCGTCGCAAAGCGCGTTGGAGTATCAGCAGCTCATCATGAAGCAGGCGATCGCCCGCAACCTGAGCGATCCTGATCTTGAGCAAGGCGCCGATTATTCCGACCGACCGCGTGAGCCTGATTGAGGCGCCGGAAGAGAAGATGTCGGTGGAAGAGCTGGTAAACCAGGCCTATGCCAACCGGCCCGAGATCGAGCAGAACATTCTGCAGCTTAAGAACAGCGAAGATATCCCGGAAGGCAATCAAGAACGAACTGCTTGCCGGTAGTGGATGCTTACGGCTTCTATGGCGCAGCGGCGACTGGGCGGCGCTCTGAACCCGAATTGCCTGAATTTCCAGACTGGTCGGCCTTGCACCGAGACCCAGTATCCGACGGTCGGCTATGGCACGGTATTCAGCAACCTGTTCAACAGCAGCGCGCCGGACAAGGGCGTCGGCGTGAACATTAACATCCCGATCCGCAACCGGGTGGCGCAGAGCGACGCAAGCACGTTCGGTGCTGGAATACAGGCAGAACGAGCTGCGCCTGGAACAGATTTATGTCCAGATTCGCATCCAGGTTATCAACGGCCAGTTCGCGCTGACGAACGATCGTGCGCAGGTTCAGGCGGCGCTCGCAGCTCGCGAATTCGCGACTCAGAGTCTTGAATCGGAGCAGAAGAAATATCACCTTGGAGCTTCGACGACGGCCAACGTTCTGCAGCAGGAACGCAACCTGGCGGTGGCGGAGAACAACCTGATTGTGGCGAAGGCAACGTATGGCAAGGATCGTGCGGCGCTTAGCCAGGTGCTGGCAAACACGCTCGAGCACTACGGAATCAGCCTGGGCGATGCGGTCAGTGGGCAAGGTATCTTCCGTGCCCGTGATCCCCGGACTGGAAGCGCCGAAGAACACGAAGGAACCCAGCATCCCGGCTCCGGCGCAACAGCAACAGCCAACAGCAGTAGGCTTCCGCCAAGAGCGGCTAGCGATGGCGGAGCAAAAAAGAGTCTGATTCCGGAGGCAATATGCCTCAGGATCAGACTCTTTTCTTTTTGCGTGAGCATGTAATTCTATCGTTCGGCGACCAGGTCGAGCAGGTCGAAGAATTCCGGGAAGGAGATGGCGGCTGCGTCCGCACCGTGGATGCCGCACTCGCCTGTGGCCCGCAAGGCCGCGACGGCAAAGGCCATGGCGATGCGATGATCTCCGCCGGAATCGATCTCGGCTCCGTGAAGTTTCTGTCCGCCGCGAACATCAAGTCCGTCTTCGAACTCTTCCACCTCGGCGCCCATGGCGCGCAGATTCGAAGCAACAAGGGCGATGCGGTCCGACTCCTTGACGCGCAACTCTTTAGCGTCGCGAATGCGAATGCCCTGCCGGGTGTAGGGAGCGATGGCGGCCAGCACCGGCAGCTCGTCGATCAGCTGCGCAGCGAGAGCGCCGGAGATGGTAGTGGCTCCCAGGCCTTCGCGCGGAGCGGTGAGCTGCACCGTGCCGACTAAGCTCGCCGTGCTTCTCTTCGAGGTTGAGCACGCTGATGCGCGCGCCCAGGGAATGTGAGCACGTCGAGCAGAGTGGCCCGGGTGGGATTCAGGCCGAGCTGATCGAAGACGAGATTCGAGTCAGGGAAGAGAGCGCCGGCGCAGAGGAAGAATGCCGCCGAGGAAAGATCGCCGGGAATGGTCGCATCGATGCCGGTCAAGGGCCTGGCCGCCCTCGATGGAAACGGAGTCGGAGCTGCGAGTGAGTTCTGCGCCAAAGGCACGCAGCGCGAGTTCGCCATGATCGCGGGTGCGAACTGACTCGCGCACCGTGGTGGTGCCGGTGGCCTGCAGTCCCGCGAAGAGGACAGCGGTTTTCACCTGCGCGCTGGGCACAGGCGTGGTGTAGTCGATCGCCGTAAGCTTGCCGCCGGTGATGGTGATGGGTGCGTGGCCGTCGGTGAGCGTGATCTCTGGCGCCCATCTGCGAGAGCGGCTTGCGAACGCGCTCCATGGGGCGGCGGCTGAGCGATGCGTCGCCGGTTAGGGTGAATTGGCCTCGCTGCCCGGCGAGGAGGCCGGCCAGCATGCGCATAGTTGAGCCGGAGTTGCCGCAGTCCAGCGGACCGTCGGGCGCAGCGAGCTGTGCCGCCGGTGCCGACGAATCTGAATGACGCCGCTTTCCGGCTGAGCGACGTTTGTGCGCCCAGGTCTTCGGCGCAGCCCAGGCTGCTGGCGCAGTCCGCGCCGGTGGAGAAGTTGCGCAGGCGCGTTGTGCCCGAGGCGTACGCGGCGAGCAGTGCGTAGCGATGCGAGATGCTCTTGTCGCCGGGCAAGCGAAGGCTGCCCAGCAGGTTGCGCGCAGGCGCGACAATTCTTTGTGTGTTGTGTTTGATTTCCAGCAGTGTCAAGGAGTCTCCGAAAGAACGTCCTTCTATCGTATCGCGGGCTCGCATCGCTCGGGATTGAAGAACGCGAAGCATGACCAGGGTTTCGTCGTCGAAGTGATCGACGCCGCCTTGAAATTCAGACAGGCCGCTGAGGATGGCATCCGCAAGACCTGGCCGACGGACTTGTGCTGATTGGCCTGAACGATGGCGACAAGGCGTTCGTTGCCGAACATTTCCTTGCCGGCGTTCTGCGCATCGACGATGCCATCGCTGAAGAAGATGATGGAGTCGCCGGGTTGGGTGGAGAGGCTGAACTCTTCGTATTCGACATCGGGAAACATGCCGAGAGGGATGCCTTCGGCGCGCACGGTGGTGACTTCGCCGGCGCGGCAGAAGAGGGGCTGGACGGCACCGGCGTTGGCGAGCTGGAGGGTCTGGTTGGCGTCGTCCCACACGGCAAAGAGCATGGCGACATATTGGGAGTCGAGACGGCGCTCCTGCAGGGCATCGTTCAGGATGACGAGCATCTGCCGAGGGTGAAGGCTGCTGCGCGGCGGCCGAGCGCATGATTCCGCTGACGAGAGCGGCATAGAGCGCGGCCGGTGCAGCCTTGCCGCTGACATCGCCGAGAGCAATGCCGCTGCGCTCTGGGCCATATCGCAGGAAGTCGTAGAGATCGCCGCCGATGGTTCGTGCAGGAAGGAAGCGTGCCGCAAATTCCGCGTGGCCGAATGCTCAGGACGCACCGGGGGCAGCAGGCGAAGCTGCACCTCGCGTCGCCATGGCAAGGTCGCGCTCCAGGCGCTGCTCCTGCCGGGCGACGCGCTGATAGAGCCGCGCATTTTCAATGGCGATGGCGATTTGCGCGGCCAGAGTGACCAGGGTCCGCTCATGATCTTCGTTGAAGTAGTTGGTCCGCGTGTGTTCGAGATCGAGTACGCCGATGACCTTGTCTTTGTAGATGAGCGGAACGACCATCTCTGATCGCGATTCGGGATTCACGATGACGTAGCGCGGGTCCTTGCGCACGTCGCGAGACGTTGATGAGCTTGCGTTCGCTGATGGCGGCGCCGACGAGTCCATCGATGCGGCACGGGAACTCGGCTGGCTGAAGCGTTCGCCGAAGCGGATCGAGTAGCGGATGTCGAGTTCGTCGTCCTGCGTCGTTGACGCAGCAGGATGGTGAACATCTGGTAGTCGATCAGGCGGCGCAAGAGTTGCCCGATCGCGCTCGAGCAGCGCATCGAGATTCAGGATTGAGGTGAGCTCGCGACTTATCTCATTGAGGACTGCGAGGGTCTGCGCCTGGCGAGAGGCGCGGCTATAGAGGCGGGCGTTTTCGATTGCCTGGCCGATGCGCGACGCGGTGAGCGTGAGCATGCGCAGGTGTTCGGGACGAAAATAGCCGACCTGTTCAGATTGGATATCGATGACGCCGATGACGCGATTTTTTACGATGAGGGGAACGGCCATCTCAGAGCGCACATCGGGATTGACGTTGATGTAGTTGGAGGCCTGGGTTACGTCATTCACCAGTACGGCCTCGCGCCGCTTCGCGGCTTCTCCCACTACGCCGTGCCCCATGCGGATGCGCATGCGTTCCACTTCCGGAGTGTGACCGATCTGGAAGCGCATGTGCAGGACGTTGGTGCGGTCGTTGAGCAGCAGGATTGCGAAGATGCGGTAGTCGATGACTGCGCGGGCAAGGTCAGCGGTGCGCTCGAGCAGAGTCTGCAGATCGAGGGTGGTGTTGAGCGCATCGGCGAGTTGCAGGAGATAGTCGAGCTGAACGGGGTCGACTCGCGCGGGTGTTTGGCGAACGTCGCCGCAGACGAGGGGCGATAGTCGCCTTCAAACGCGTCGTGATGTGCCGATGGAGGTGGCGCCGGAGTTCCAGCTTCCGAATCTCCGTGTTTCTTACGTGACGAGGCCATAGGAGTCGCGGAGCAATCATAACGCAGTGGGGGCTTCTGAAATCGCAGGGGGGAATTGATCGATGAGTCGTCGGCAGTAATGGAGCGCGCTGTGATCGTCTGCCGTGGAATCGTGTGGACGATCGCGGATTTCCACGTCCGTGAGATGAATTTAGCTAGTCGGATTCTTCGCGCTTGAACGGCGTCTGCAGGTACTTTGCGGGCCTCGTTCAGAGCGCCCTGGGTATTGTCGTTGGTCTGCACGGCCTGACGATATTCATTCACTGCGCGATCCCGTTGACCGGTGACGTCGAAGATTTTGCCGAGCTGGATGTGGCTCCAGACCTCGGTCCACTTCGGATCGTCGTCTCCGCGCAGCGCGTCGCGATAGGCGTTGGCGGCCGCCTGGTAGTTGCGCTGCGTGAAGAGCACTTCGCCGACGCGATAGCTGGCCAGCGAGCTGTTGCGGATTGGCGGTGAGCGCTTTCTGATACTCGGCGAGTGGCCTCGGCGTAAGTCTCCTGCAGGCCACCATCTGCTGGCCGCGTAGGATGGCGACGCGCACCTGCATGTCGGGTGAATTCTTGAGCACCCAGTTGTGCGGATCGATGGTGATGCGGCGCGGCCGGCCGAAGGTATCGACGACGTATTGCGATTCGGTGCCGACAACATCGATGCGCTTGGATCTCGGTTTTGCCGTCGGTTTCGACGCGCAATTCCACGGGCATGCTGAAGAGGTCGAGGTCCTGGTCGATCTCGCCGATGGTGCGAAAGCCCTTGTTATTGCCGAGGCGATAGACGGTGTATTTGTTGGTGAAGAGAGGAGCGCCGGTACCGTCGAGCCACTGTGCAAAGAACGGCGTTAGCTGCTGCCGCCGGATTGCGCCTCGGCAACTTTGATCACGTCGGCGGTACGCACGGGCTTACCAGCATATTGCGAGAGAATGCCGCTGCAGAATCTTCTTGAAGTTCTCGTCGCCCACTTCCCAGCGGAGCATGTGGAAGACCATGGCGCCCTTTTCCAGGGTCATGGACTGGAACTCAGGCGAGAAGGGCGAGAGGCGTCCAGCGGATGGAGAGCGGAATCGTGTCGTAGGCGAGCGCTCCCGCTGAGACGTCCTGGATGGCGGACGGAGAGCGCGTCCGTTGCCGGAGACGTCTTCGAGGTACATCAGCTCGCCATAGCGCGACATGCCGTTGGTGATCCAGGCATCGTTCAGCGTCGCCGGGCTTACTTCGCTGCCCCACCACTGGTGCGCGATGGTGTTGGCCAGCAGGCGTCGAATTGGATTTGTTCGCCGATGCGCGATTCCGGCGATGGCGGCAATTTCCGGAGCCCAGGTGGCGGGCACTGTGTCGATGGGCAGTTCGACGATATTCAGATGGTCGACTGCGAGATGCCGAAGTGGCTGGTGAAGAAGGCGAACTGCTTGTTGGCCGTCTGGGCGTAGTCCGACTGCGCCCTGATGATGGGCGGCGGTGGTGTAGACGCGGATGTTGCGGCTGCCTGCCACGGAGACCGGCTCTTCAAATTTGCCGGCAATGATGGTTCCGGGAAAGCCGGGCTTGTTCCAGTTGAAATCGTACTGCTCGCCCTTCGGAGTGGAGTGCGGTGCACCGGTGCTGCCGCTGCCAATGACGCGATAGCCGGCAGGAACGCGGATGTGCATCTCGGCGGTGAAGCGGTTGGTGAGATAGCCGGTCATGGGGAACCAGCGACCGGCGTAGAGCAGATAGCTGATGGGATCGCCGATCGAGGTGAGCTTCAGGCCTTCGACGGGCCCGTCTTCGTGCTCCGGTCAGAGTTCGCCATCGTACTGGAAGGTGTAAGTGGTGGTCTGGCCTTTTTGCAGCGGGACGCTTGGGGCTGATGCGGATGGTCGAGTCCTGGCCGCGCTCGCCCGTCATGAGCGGCGCGGTTCACGTCATCGGTCACCTTGTTCACCTTGAGGGCGTTGTGCAGCTGGAAGACAATGCGTGTCGCAGGTTCTCGAGCGCGGTGAAGTTCACCTGCGCGGTCGCGGTAAGGTGGTGCGGTCGGGATCAATGTCGGCGTCGATGATGTAGGTGTTGATCTGAAAGCTGGGTTTGCCCTGCGCGCGCAGCCGGCGTAGGGAAGCGCAGCATCGTGGCGACAAAGGCAGCAATCAGGAGAGACAATCCGCAGCGTCTGGCTTGCATTCGATCAGCGTTCCCCGTGTGTTGAATCTTAGCTTTTCCGCGTCATGTCATTATCGTGCTTGGACCGGCACTGCATCGTGACGAAGATGCTTCGTCATTCTAGTGTGATGCCAGCGACCTGGTCGATGGCCGTTTCCGTTGCTGAACGTCCCGCATGCAGCAGTGCGCGCAACTTCCGCCAGATCTGCGCGCATTTTCTCGCGTGCCGTCTCGTCCGTCATCAGGCGGCGGAGATGAGACGTCATGTTGGCCGCCGTAAAGTCCTGCTGGATCAGTTCAGGAACGATCCGCACGTCCAGCAACCAGGTTCGACCATGGCGACAAACGGCACCGAAACCATGCGGCGGGCGATGGCATAGGTGAGCGCTGAAACGCGATAGACGACGACGAAGGGATTGCCGATCAGCGCCGCTTCCACGGTGGCGGTGCCGCTGGCGACGACGCTGGCGCGGGCGTGATGGAGCGCCGCGCGTGCATCGTTGACGAGCGTAATGCGCGGAGTTCCGGACGCCGACCGGCCGGGCGCATCGTCCGCGGATGGGGCGAACGTGCTTCGGCTTCAAGCGTGGAGCGCCAGCGGCAGCAGGAATTCGCAATCCATCTTCAATTCGGCCGGCGGCCTTGATGATCTCCGGCAGGTTCAGACGAATCTCCTTGTCGCGACTGCCCGGCAGCAGTCCGACCCAATCTTTTGACGCGTCGAGACCATATTGGTCAGCAAAGTCGCTTC
Source organism: uncultured Acidobacteriaceae bacterium (assembly GCA_963849505.1). Lineage (GTDB taxonomy): Bacteria > Acidobacteriota > Terriglobia > Terriglobales > Acidobacteriaceae > JANXZS01. The sequence goes on from CAWKHY010000011.1 coordinate 397,889, forward strand.
GAGAGATCGCGGGCAAGGGCAGGTCGGCGAGCGGATGGCCGACATAGGTGGCGTTCACGCCATTGTCGCGATAGAACTTTTCCTCGAAAGGAAAGATGACCAGCATGCGGTCCACGTAACTTTTCACCTGATGCGAATGCGATGCTTCTTCCATGCCCATAGTTGCGGGCTGACGAAGTAGATGACGGGGATGCCGAGGCGGTGCAGGTCGCGCGCCAGGCGAAGGTGGAAGCCGGGATAATCGATGAGAACGGCGACGTCGGGCCGCGTCTCGCGAAGGCTTTTCACGATGCGGCGGTACTCGCGATGAGATGCGCGGCAGGTGGCGGACCACCTCAGAGAATCCCATGACCGCCATGTCTTCCGAGCGAACGATGCGGCGGCATCCGAGGTCTTCCATGCGCTTGCCGCCCATGCCGAAAATTTCGACGGAGGGGTCGATCTTTCGCAGCGATTCGATCAGCAGCGCGCCGTAGTGTTCGCCGCTGGCCTCGCCCGCCGAAAGAAAGATGCGTGCCATGGCAAGCTCTAATCCAGTCCGCGCGAGTTGGTTCGCGCGAAGCAGTTGAGAGCCGGCGGACTTCGGGCAGTTCCTGGTCTTTGTACTGGAGCTGGTAGAGCTTCCAGTAGATGCCGCGCCGGGCGAGCAGCTCCTGGTGCGTGCCCATTTCGCGAAGCTGGCCTTTGTGCATAACGAGGATCTGCTCGGCCCGCTGAACGGTGGAGAGGCGATGAGCGATGACGACCGAGGTGCGGCCCACGCACCATGCGTTCGAGGGCGGAGCGCACGCGCAATTCGGTGTCGGTATCGACGCTCGAAGTAGCTTCGTCGAGGATCAGGATGCGGGGATTGTGCGCGAGCGCGCGTGCAAAGTTGATGAGCTGCTTCTGGCCGGTGGAAAGGCTGTTGCCGCGCTCGCGCATCGGCTCTTGAAAGCCGCCCGGCAGCGCCGTCGATGAAGTCGAGAAGGTTGACGTCTTCCGCCGCGCTCGATCATGCGCTCATCGGTGATCCAATGAGAGCCCAGGCGGATGTTGTCGGCGATCGTTCCGCTGAAGAGAAACGGATCCTGCAGGACAACTCCGAATTGACGCGCGCAAGCTCTGCAGGCTGTGCTCGCGCACGTCGACGCCATTGACCATCATGCTGCCGCGCTGCACGTCGTAGAAGCGCATCATCAGGCTGATGATGGTGGTCTTGCCCGCGCCGGTGTGGCCGACGATGGCCGCGGTCTGGTCCGGGGTCGATGGTGAAGGAGACGTCCTTGCAGGATCCATTCGATCTCGCTGCCAAGAGCGGCCATTTCTTCCTTGCGTTGCATTGGCGATGCGTGCCTTCCATCTCCGTCGTCGAGCTGCTGGTAGGTGAACCAGACGTTGCGGAACTCGACGCGCGCGCTGCCGTCGCCCTCGCCTGGGATGCGCAGGCGAAACCACTTGCGGCTGCGTGTCGAGCAGCTTGAAGATGCGCTCGCTGGCAGCCATGGCCGCCTGCAGGATGTTGTACTTTTCGCTCAGATCCTGAATGGGGCGGAAGAAGCGCTGCGCAGTATTGAATGAACGCGACCAGCACGCCAAGCTGAACGGTATTCCGTAGGACGCCGTAGCCACCGAGCCAGATAACGAGCGCGATCGCGATGGAGCTGAGAATTTCCACCGCGGGGTAGTAGAGCGCGTAGGCCAGGATCGTGTCTTTGAAGGCGATCATGTGCTGATTGTTGACCGCTCTCAAAGTCCTTGATACGAGCGCTCTTCGCGATTGAAGAGCTGCACCACGCTCATGCCGCTGACATGCTCCTGCGTGTAGGAGTTGATGCGGGCGATAGCGGCGCGCACGCGGCGGTAGGACTCGCGCACATGCTTGCGGAACATGCGCGTGACCAGCAGGATGAAGGGCAGCACGGAGAAGGCAATCAGCGCCAGCCACCAGCTCATGCGTAGCATGATGATGACAATTCCGGCGAGCACGAAGACATCTTCAAAGATGGAGAAGACGCCGGAGGTGAACATCTCGTTCAGCGCGTCCACGTCGCCGGTGAGGCGCGTGACCAGGCGGCCGACGGGGTTGTGGTCAAAGAAGCCGACGTGCATGCGCTGCAGATGTGCCGGAAGATCTGGCTGCGCATGTCGAACATGACCTTCTGCCCGGTCCACTGCATCAGGTAGGTCTGGAGCCAATTCGAGTCCAAAGGCTCAGGATCAGCGAGGCCAGGTAGATTGCCGGCCAGCTGCGGTGATTCCGTGCAGCGGGATTGGGGCTGAGCTGGCGCGTAAACCAGTTGAGGTGCTGTTCGGGCTTCGACGTCATGTAGCGGTCGACGGCGACCTTGACGAGGAAGGGGCCGATCACATCGAAGACCGCCTTGAGAGATACCGCCAGAAGGGAGACGACGGCCTGCCATTTGTAGGGGCGAAGGTAGGCGACGAGCCGGCGCATCATGCGTCCGTCGTAAACCTTGCCGACTACGTCGTCGTCCTGCTGGGGAGTCTTCTTCGTTTTCTCTTCAGCCATGGTCCCGTGCACCTATTCTACGGTGTGGCTGGCGTGCGTTGGTGACCCGGGGTGAAACTTGTTTCATCCAAAGGCCGCAGGCTGCCCGGGCATGGGAGAATGGAAGGACGGTTCCCGCCATGGATTCACTTGGTCTTTACATGTCGATCCGTTTCTGCAGGTCCAAGTGCAGCTACTGCAACTTTGCTTCGGGAGTGTATCCGGCGAGCGAATTTCCAGCTTATGTTGACCGCATTTGCGAGGATATGGGCGCGATTCGGGGCTGGGCCGATCGACACCAGACTGTTTTGCCGGCGAAGGCGGATAGCATCTACTTTGGCGGGGGCACTCCCAGCATTCTGCCTCCCGCGCTGCTGCAGAGGCTGTTTGCGGGGATTCGGGATCAATTCGAGGTTGCCCCATACGGCGGAGATCACCATTGAGTGTGCGCCGGGCCAGATCGACGATGCGTTTCTTGCGGCGATGCTCTCCTGTGGCGTGAATCGTGTCAGCTTTGGGGTGCAGTCCTTTGTGGACCGCGAGGCGGCGGTGACGGGTCGCCTGCACAACCGGGAGACAGCTCTGCGCGATGTGGAGCGGGTACGGGCGGCGGGCATCCGATCGGTGAATCTGGACCTGATTGCGGGCCTGCCCTACCAGACAACGGATTCATGGAAGGAGTCGCTTGAGGTACTAGTGAGCGCGGGCGTGAATCATGCCAGCATTTACATGCTGGAGGTTGATGAGGACTCGCGGCTGGGCAGGGAACTGCTGGCCGATGGCGGGCGCTACCACGCAGCGGCGGTGCCGGACGACGATGCCATGGCGGATATGTATCTGGCGGGCATCGAGTATCTGGCGGCGACAGGGAATTGCTCAGTATGAGATATCGAATTTCGCGCGGCTCGGTGCCGAGTCTATCCACAACTTGAAGTACTGGCAGCGGAAGCCATACCTGGGGCTCGGCGTCGATGCCCACTCCATGCTCTTAGGTGAGGATGGCCACTGCATGCGGCTGTCGACCACCGAGGATCTGAACGAGTTCATCGCAGGTCCGCGCGCGCCCATCGAATTGCACCTGGGCGAGGCAGAGCAGATGGAAGAGGAGTGGTTCCTGGGGCTGAGGCTGGCCGAGGGTGTGCGCCTCGCCACGCTGAGAGAAAAATATGGCAGGGATTCAGTCGATCATTTTCTGCCAATTCTTGGTGAACTGATCACTCAGGAGCTACTCGAAGAGCATAGTGGAAGCGTTCGCTTGACGAGCCGTGGACGCTTGATTTCGAACGATGTTTTCGCTCGCTTTCTGACTGCTGAGAGCGAAGATCCCTTGCCCACAAAAATGATTACTGTGATTTGAAGAGACGCATTCAGGAGAAGAGATGACCACTGAAACACTTGCTGTTACTGAGGATTCGAAGCAACGGGCCACCAGGGTGATTGACCTTCGCAGCGACACGGTTACGCGTCCCACGGCGGCGATGCGTGCCGCAATGGCGACTGCCGAGGTGGGCGACGATGTTTACGGCGAAGACCCAACTCTGAATCTTCTGGGGCAGAAGGCCGCAGCGATCTTTGAGCGCGAAGCGGCGATTTTTGTTCCTACAGGGACGATGGGCAACCAGGTCGCCATTCGTCTGCACACGCAGCATGGACAAGAGGTGATCTGCGAATCAAAGGCCCATATTCACGAGTGGGAGATGGCGATGGCGTCGGCATTCTCTGGCTGCCAGCTTCGCGCGGTGTATGCGAATCGGGGCATCCTGACGTGGAAGGACATACAGACCGGCTATCGGCGAGAAGATTTACTACCGCGCGCAGACGGGGCTTATTTCGTTGGAGAACACGCACAACATGGCCGGAGGAACTGTGACTCCGCTGCCCGTGCTGGAAGAGATCTGGGATGGAGCTGCGAAGGCGGGCCTGCCAACGCATCTTGACGGCGCGCGCATTTTCAACGCCTCTACTGCGCTTGGCGTGCCGGTGACGGATCTGACGCGGGGATTCACGAGCGTGATGTTCTGCCTTTCGAAGGGGCTGTGTGCTCCCGTGGGCTCAATGCTCGTCGGTAGCAGGGAATTGATTGAGCGGGCGCGAATCTACCGCAAGGCTCTCGGCGGCGGCATGCGTCAAGTGGGAATTCTGGCGGCCGCGGGCATTATTGCGCTGGAGGAGATGACACAGCGGCTGGCAGAGGATCACGCGAATGCTCGCCTGATTGCAGAGGCAGTTGCGCGGATGCCGCAGGCGATTCTTGATTTGGATTCCGTGCAGACGAACATCGTGATCTTCGATCTCAAGGATCGCGGCGACGCGTTTGATTTGATGGCCCGACTCGAGTCTCGCGGGGTACTGCTGGGCCATGTTGGATCGCACGCAATTCGTCTTGTTACACATCACGATGTGGACCGCGCAGCGTGTATTCAGGCGACGGCGTTGCTGGAAGAGGAGTTAGCTAAAAAGTAACAATCGTGTAACGGAACCCAGTGATGTACCACTCTTGATTCCCGCTCGACAGGCGCATGACGAGGGCGGTTTTGCGTGGTTTGCCAAGTGGAAGCAGGGTATACTTTTAAGATATGCCTAAGTACTCCGTCGTGGTTCCCTTTCACAACGAAGAAGACTATGTCACCGCTCTTTATGACCGCCTGAAGGAGGTTATGGAGCAGGTGGGCGACAGCTTTGAGCTGGTCTTTGTCGATGATGGTTCGAGGGATCGCACCTACAAGCTTTTAGAAGAGATCGCAGCGGTGGATAGCCGCGTGCTCGTCATTAAATTGCGTCGTAATTTTGGACAGACCTCTGCGCTGGCAGCCGGCTTCGATCACTCCCAGGGTGAGTTCATCCTGGCGATGGATGGCGATCTGCAGCACGAGCCCGAAGAGATCCCCGAGTTTCTGGCGAAGCTCGAAGAGGGTTACGACGTAGTGAGCGGATGGCGCAAAGAGCGCGTGGATAACTTCATCATGCGGCGCATTCCTTCACGTTGCGCCAACTGGCTGATGGCCAGGTTGTCGGGCGTGGAGATCCACGACTTCGGCACCACGTTCAAGGCGTATCGCCGCGAAGTGATCCAAAACATTCCGCTCTACGGCGAGATGCATCGCTTCATTCCGGCGCTGGCGTCGTGGTATGGCGCGAGCATCTGCGAGATTCCTATCAAGAACGTGAACCGCGAGAAGGGCAAGTCGCACTACGGCATCTCGCGCACCTTCAGGGTCTTCTTTGACCTGATGACGATCCGCTTCCTGCTGAAGTACATGAGCCGTCCGCTGCACTTCTTTGGCGGCTTTGGTGCGCTCAGCGTGTTGCTGGGATCTGCGATTTCGATGTTCCTCCTGGTGCTCAAGGTGATGACGCATCAGCATGTGATGGATCAGCACGGGCCGTTGTTCGTGATTGCGGGTATCACGATTCTGGCCGGCATCCAGATGATCGCCATCGGCCTGCTGGGTGAGTTGCAGGTGCGGCACTACCATACGTCCTCGCATCGTGCTCCTTACGCCATCGACCGGCTGGTCAGGCTGCGCAGTCCGGAGCAGCCGAGCATGCTTCGCGACAACTAAGGTCCAGGTCGCGGGCTTTACAATTCGGTGAACAAATCCGGTAGATCTTCCAAAGGGCCTTGCCTCGCGCAAGGCCCTTGTTGCATGCTTACCTTGCCATGAAAGCGATTCAGATCAGCGAAACCGGCTCCCCCGATGTGCTGTCGTATGTTGAGATTCCAGCGCCCGCGCCGGGAGAGGGCAAGGTGCTGGTCAAGGTTCAAGCCTCGGGTGTGAACTTCATCGATATCTATTTTCGCGAAGGGCGGTATAAGGCAGACCTGCCGCTGGTGCTGGGGCAGGAGGGTGCAGGCATCGTCGAATCGCTGGGTCCCGGCGTGAACAACGGTCTTCATCCCGGAGACCGCGTGGCGTGGTGCGGAGTGCTGGGCAGCTACGCCGAATATGCCGTCGTGCCTGCTACACAGCTGGTGAAGGTACCCGAGGGGATGGATCTGAAAGTAGCTGCAGCCGTAATGCTGCAGGGAATGACCGCGCACTATCTTGCGTATTCGACCTACAAGGTAAAGAGCGGCGATTCGGTACTGGTGCATGCGGCGGCGGGCGGAGTTGGCCTGCTGCTCACGCAGATGGTCTCCCAGATCGGCGCCCATGTAATCGCCACCGTATCTACGGAAGAAAAGGCTGCTTTGGCGCGGCAGGCAGGCGCGAGGGAAGTGATCCTGTATACCGAGTGCTGCTTTGAGGAGGAGACTCGGCGCCTAACAGAAGGCCGCGGCGTTGACGTGGTCTACGACTCGGTGGGCAAGACGACCTTTGACAAGTCGCTGAACTGTCTGCGTCCGCGCGGCATGATGGTTCTCTACGGCGGGTCAAGCGGCGCGGTGCCTCCCTTCGATCTGATTCAGCTTTCAAGCAAAGGTTCGCTGTACATTACGCGACCAACGCTCGGCCACTACATCCATACAAGGCAGGAGCTGGAGCGCAGGGCCACGGACGTGCTGGATTGGGTGCAGCGCGGCCAACTGAAGGTACGAATGGAGTTTGAATATCCGATGTCCCGTGCTGCCGACGCGCATCGCGATCTGGAAGCTCGCCGGACGACGGGCAAGCTGCTGCTGGTCAATTAGCCTGTTTTAGCGTTCGCAAGTGGGCTCTTTCCTGGTTTCTTCGATTGACTTTTCTCAACAGCGCTACCCATGGAGGCGTTCATGAGCTTGATTTTGGTGTTGGCACTGGCCTTCGCTATAGGTTGTGTTTCTGGCCTTCGTTCCATGACTGCTCCAGCATTGGTTTGCTGGGCCGCCCACCTGGGATGGATCGACCTCTCCGGATCGCACCTGGCGTTTCTCGGACACACGGCGGCAGTGGCGATCTTCAGCCTGCTGGCTATTGCGGAGCTAGTGGCGGATAAGCTGCCGAACATCCCAGGACGCAATACTCCCGGGCCGCTGGCGGCGCGCTTCCTCTTCGGCGGCTTGAGCGGGGCGGCGCTGGCGATTGCCGGTCACGCGTCGTGGATCATCGGCTTCCTGCTCGGCGGCATCGGCGGGATCGCAGGGGGACTTGGCGGCTATACGATTCGCCGCGAGCTAAAGAGGCACTTCAAGCTGCCTGACTTTCCTGTAGCGATCGCCGAGGACCTGATCACCATCGTGTGCGGCATATTCATCGTTTCCCGCTTCTAACCCCCAAGGTGTGATTTCGACGGAGTGCCGGGAGGATCGATGGCGGCCGAGCAATATGACGCGATTGTGATTGGATCAGGGCAAGGCGGCAATCCTCTGGCCGAGGCGCTGGCAAATGCTGGCCGCAAGACCGCCATGATTGAGCGCAAGCACCTTGGCGGAACCTGCATCAATGACGGGTGTACGCCGACCAAGACGATGGTGGCCAGCGCGCGCGTCGCATACCTGGCCGGACGCGGGAGCGAGTATGGTGTCGGTCTGCCCGGCACGGCTCCGCTGCAGATGCAGATGAAGGTGGTGCGCCAGCGCAAACGCGCCATCGTGGATGAATTTCGGGGCGCCAAAGAGAAGAGGCTTGGGTCGGCGAAGCACCTGGAATTGATCTGGGGAGAAGCATCCTTCGCTGCGCCACGGACACTCAACGTGAAGCTGCGTGACGGCGGGACGAGGACCGTGTCGGCGGAGCAGATCTTCATCAATACGGGCACTCGACCAACCGTTCCAAAGTTGGATGGGCTCGACAAGGTCTCATTCCTCGACAATGTTTCGATCATGGAACTGGACTCTGTGCCCGCGCACCTGATGATTCTCGGCGGCGGCTACATAGGCGTCGAGTTTGCGCAGATGTTTCGCCGCTTCGGCGCGCAGGTAAGCATTGTTCATGCGGGTGCTCATTTGCTTGACCATGAAGACGCCGATATAGCGGAAGAGGTCCAGAAGATTTTTGCCGAAGACGGAATCACCCTGCACCTGGATGCCAGAGCTACTCGCGCCGCACAGACCGCGGATGGCATTGCGCTGACACTATCGAAGGGTAGTGGGGAGGAGACTATCCGCGGATCGCATCTGCTGGTTGCAGTTGGACGGACCCCGAATACGAGTGAGCTGAATCTTCCGGCTGCTGGGATTGCCGTCGACGAACGAGGCTTTATCCGCTCCAACGAGCGACTGGAGACGAGCGCGGCGGGGGTCTTCGTAATTGGCGACGTCAAGGGCGGCCCCGCTTTCACACATATCTCGTACGACGACTTCAGGATTTTGCGAGCCAACATTCTTGAGGGCAAGAGTAAGACGACAGCGGGTCGCATGGTGCCGTACACCGTGTTCATGGACCCGGAGCTAGGTCGAATCGGAGTGACCGAGGCAGAAGCCACACGGGACGGGAAAAAGGTGCGCATAGCACGCATGCGTATGACATCCGTTGCGCGCGCCCTGGAGACAGCCGAGACTCGCGGTGTGATGAAGGTGGTCATCGACGCGGATGGGGAGCGGATTCTGGGTGCAGCCATCCTGGGCATCGCGGGCGGCGAGATCGCCTCCATGCTGCAGCTTGCAATGATGGGCGGACTCAGCGTTTCAACGCTGCGGGATGGTGTTTTTTCGCATCCAACGTTGGCAGAGTCTCTGAACAACCTCTTCCTGAACATTGAGTAGATGAAGAGGACGTGAATAGCGACTTCGGGTTCAGAGCAAACCATCGGAGATAGCCATTGAAAGCTGAATACGACCGCACGCCCGGCTTGCCGAGCCAGCCAACAACAGAAGCACCGCCGGTCAGGAAACGCGGAAGTGCGGCTGACCCGCTCTGGTACAAGGACGCGGTTATTTATGAACTTCACGTGCGCGCCTTCTTCGATGGAAATAACGATGGCATCGGAGATTTTCCCGGGCTGATCCAGAAGCTCGATTATCTGCAGAACCTGGGCGTGACGTGCCTGTGGCTGCTGCCATTTTTCCCTTCACCCCTGCGCGACGATGGCTACGATATCTCGGACTACATGAGCATTCATCCCAGCTACGGAACGCTGGAGGACTTCAAGGAATTCCTCGACGCGGCGCATGAGCGGGGCTTCCAGGTGATGATCGAGCTGGTGGTGAACCACACGTCGGATCAACACCCGTGGTTCCAGGCCTCGCGGATTGCCGCACCGGGATCGCCGGAGCGCGACTTCTACGTGTGGAGCGATACGGATCAGAAGTACAAGGAAGCGCGAATTATCTTCACCGACACGGAGAAGTCGAACTGGACCTGGGATCCGGTGGCAAATGCGTACTACTGGCACCGTTTTTTCTCGCATCAGCCCGACTTGAATTACGACAATCCCCGGGTATTGGAAGAAGTGCTGAAGATCATGCGCTTCTGGCTGGATATGGGCGTGGATGGCCTGCGCACGGATGCCATTCCATACCTCGTGGAGCGCGAGGGCACGAATTGCGAGAACCTGCCGGAGACACACGCGATCATGCAGAAGATCCGCGCGCAGATCGATAGGCACTACTCGGGACGCGTGCTGCTGGCCGAGGCCAATCAGTGGCCGAGCGACGTGCTGCCTTACTTTGGAGACGGCAACGAATGCCACATGGCATTTCATTTTCCCTTGATGCCGCGCATCTACATGGCGCTGCGGCAGGAGGACCGCGAACCCATCACGGACATCATGGCGGAGACGCCCCCCATTCCGGCGTCGTGCCAGTGGGCCTTGTTCCTGCGGAATCACGACGAGCTGACGCTGGAGATGGTCACGGACGATGAGCGCGACTACATGTACCTGGCTTACAGCACCGATCCGCAGATGCGTATCAATGTTGGAATTCGCCGGCGGCTCGCGCCATTGATGGACAACAATCGTCACCGCATTGAGCTGTTGAACAGCCTGCTATTTTCCTTTCCTGGTACGCCGATTCTCTACTATGGCGACGAGATCGGCATGGGCGACAACATCTACCTGGGAGACAGGAACGGTGTGCGCACTCCGATGCAATGGAGCGCCGATCGCAACACGGGCTTTTCGCGCGCAAACCCCGCACGCCTGTACAGTCCCGTCATCATGGACCCGGTCTTTGGATACGAGGCGATCAACGTAGAGGCGCAGGAGGGCGATCCTTCATCCCTGCTAAGCTGGACTCGAAATATGATTGCGCTGCGCAAAATCTTCCATGTGTTTGGTAGGGGGACGTTGAAGTTTCTCACCCCTGCAAACATAAGAATCCTGGCGTATCTAAGGGAGTGGGACGGAGAAAAGATTCTGTGCGTCGCCAATCTCTCGCGCTTTGCTCAGCCATTCCAGCTCGACCTTCAGGCATATGCGGGCATGGTGCCGGTGGAGATGCTCGGCTATGTTGAGTTTCCGACAATTGGGCCCCAGCCGTATCCGCTGACGCTTGGCCCGTATAGTTTTCTGTGGTTTGAACTGCAATCGCCCACTACGCCTGCGACCTAACTCTTGTAGCGGAAGAGCGCAATGCTGGCAGGTGGCGCTGATACGGCGAGTGCAGCGATGGCATCGGTACCAGGCGGCACATCGAAGAGTGCCCATGGATGGCGGAAGATGGCTGGAGGGCGCACTCCCAAGAGCGCCGCCGGGGCATCTGTAGTCAGCGAGACGTCGAAGGCCTCCAGCGGCACTCGCAGGCCCACGCCTTCAGCCTTGAGCAGCGCCTCTTTTCTCGTCCAGCAGCGCAGGAAAGCGGAGAGCCAGGCATCGCCTTCGAGTTGTGAAAGACTCGCGATCTCTGCGGCTGAGAAGTATCGTTTCGGCATGCCTGGCTGGATTGCGCGAGGCTCTTCAACATCCACGCCGACTTCGAGATCGCGGGCCACAGCGAGCAATCCGTAGTTGCGTGAGTGACTGAGATTAAATTCAAGCGTCGGCTCGTCGGCCGAGACAAGACGCGGCTTGCCGCTGCTTCCTGAACAGAACGTTAGATCTGCTGGCGATTGTTGCCGATAGCCAGCCAGAATGCTTCGCATCTTCAGGTGGGACGTGGCGAAGCGCAGCTGGTCTGCGCGAAAATAGAAACGCCGGTAGCGGCGAAGCTCATCGGGGCTAAGCGACGATACATCGGGCTCGTCAGCCGAGTCTGCGGTGCCATGCCGCCAGCACCACACATGCACCGTGCCCGGCGCCAGCGGCGGCTGTAGCATCGACTCTGTCCATTGCTCGATCTGTGTCAATACTTTACCGCCCCGGCAGCAGGATTTCGCTATGCTCAGTCTATCGAAGGGCGATCAACCGGGCTTAAACGGCCAGATGGGTGGTTTTCTTTCTGGTCTGAACAACCGCCAGCCCCGCTTTAGACTCCATTAAAGAGTACCGGACAGCTTTCGTGGCCCCTTAAGGTGATAGTCGGGAAAATCAGTAATGGAAAGAATGCAAGCTCCCGAGGAGCTGCTCGATAAAAAAGAACGCAGCGGCGCGGCCGATCTTCTGATCGCTGTGACCTCCCCTGTCGACGCGGAGAAGCTTGCCGGGCTGGGGCGAAGTACCTTTGAAGGATTAGCATCAACAACATCCGGGTTGCGCTGCGTGATTGCGTACCCCCAATCGGCAGGCGCTCCACCAGAGCCGGCAATGCGTGAGGAAATACCGGGTTTGCGATTCGAACCCTACACGCTCCCGGATGGACCACCATCCATTGTTCCGTGGCTGGGGAGCCCTGCAGCCTTCCGTGCAGTCGATTCAATATCGTCCGCGACGGGCGCGGCCGCGTGTGTTGTAGTCGCCCCCGACCTGGCGGCAATGGATGGAGCAACGATACAGATGCTGGGCGATCCAGTGCTCCAGGGCAGGACGGACGTTTGCATGCCGGTTTATCCCAGCGGTTCGTTCGACGATCTTCTGAACAAGAGCATCCTTGCCCCCCTCACGCGCTCGCTCTACGGCAAGCGCATCCTGTTTCCCCTGGCGCCGGACTTCGCGCTTTCCGCACACGTATTGAACTCCCTGGCCGATGCCACGCAATATGGAATTGCGGGCCGGCGGCAAGAGGTGGTCTGGCCTGCGGTGGAAAGTTCGCGCGTCGAGAACAGGGCATCGCAGGTTCACGTTGCGGTGCGCCACGAGATTCAGCATGAGGGCCTCGACCTTGCCACGGTGCTCGGCGGACTTTTAGGAGCGCTCTTTGGCGAGATGGAAGGGAACGCATCCATATGGCAGCGAATCCGGGGATCGGCGGCGGTTCCCGTGATGGGCACTCCCTCTGCGATGCCCGCGCCCCGGGATCCAGTGGAAGTTCGCCCACTGCTTGACTCGTTTCGCCTCGGCGCCCTCAACCTGCCCGAAGTGTGGTCCATCATTTTGCCTCCTGTCACTCTGCTGGAGTTGAAACACCTCACCCGCCTTGCGCCGGAGCAGTTCCGCATCCCGGATGCGTTGTGGGCAAGGATCGTCTACGACTTCGCGTTGGCCTATCGCCTCCACTCCATCAGCCGTAGTCATATCCTGGGCGCTCTCACGCCTCTTTACCTGGGCTGGGTAGCCTCATACATCCTCGAAGTGGGGAACGCCGGGCAGGCTGTTGCGGACGCTAGGTTGGAGTTGCTTGCGCAGGCGTTCGAGGCGGGCAAGCCCTATCTGCTATCGCGCTGGCGGTGGCCGGATCGCTTTAATCCGTAAACTGCCGGCGGGGAAGAAGGAAGTCTATGTGGAATCAAATCGAGCAGTCGCTCCATCAGTCCGTCGAGAGAGTGTTTACCAAGGTGGCGATGGTGGTGCCGGGAATCCTCGCCTTTTTTCTGGCGCTCCTCGTCTTCCTGGCCATCGCGTGGCTCGCGGCATACCTCATCCGCTGGATACTGAACGCGGCAAGATTTGATGACAGGCTCCGTGGCAGCACCAGCAGAATGATTGAGTGGTCTCCAACGCAAACGCCCACATTACTGGTGAGCAGAATTGTTTTCTGGGCGTTTGTGCTTGCCGGCGTCATGGTGGGACTCTCCGCGTTTGAGGCCGCCTCCGCCGAGTCGCTCTTTGCCGGCTACCTGTTGTCGTACCTGCCGCGGATTGTCGGAGCGGTGTTGATCCTGCTCGTAGGAAACGTTGTTGCGCGGTTCGTCTCCCGCAGCGTTCTAATTGGGGCCGTAAACATGAATCTGCAGTACGCGCGGCTCCTGGCCTCAGGCATCAAGTGGCTGGTGCTGGTGCTGACGGGAGCTATGGTGCTGGATCACCTATCGATTGCGGGAGGTATTGTGGATCTTGCATTCGGCATCCTCTTTGGCGGCATTGTGCTGGCACTGGCTCTGGCCGTGGGGTTGGGCTCCCGCGACCTGGTGAGCCGCTCGCTCGAAAGGGAAGTAGCGCGGCCGCCCGAAAGCGCTACCGAGGAAAGGCTGCATCACTTTTAGAGTTGCAATATGGCATCAATGAAAGAGGGGATGCGCTGGCGCATCCCCTCTTTGGTCGCACGATCTGGGAAAGGGTTAAGCGGTCAGTCCGTGCTGCTCGATTTTGTACAACAGGGCACGGTAGCTGATGTTGAGATTGGAGGCAGCCCGGCGGCGATTCCATCCGGTTGCCGAAAGCGCGTCTTGAATCATACGAATCTCAGTCTGATTCTTGACATTGTTTACGATGCCCTTCATGCCGGTCGTGGTGGGAGCTGAGATCTCCGTCACGGTAGCCTGAGTGGGGTTAACGGACCGCGCCGACGCCGCCATTGCCTGCGTCTTGGTGCGCAGATCGTTGTATGCCGACTCCTGATCCTGCAGCACCAGGCTCCGCGTAACGAAGTTGCGCAGTTCACGAAGATTCCCGGGCCAGTTGTATTCCTGTGCTGCTTCCATAATCCGGCCGGAGAACGAGAACGCCGGTTGCCCCAGTTCAGCAGCGCCCCGATGAATGAGCTGATCGATGAGGAAGGGAATCTCCTCGCGGCGCTCGCGCAGCGGAGGAATCGTGATCGTGAATGCGTTCAGACGGTAATAAAGATCTTCGCGGAACCGCTTGTCGGCGATTGCGTCTTCCATGTTGATGTTGGTGGCCGCAAGTACGCGGACATCGACCTGGGTGGTTGAGCGCGCGCCGAGGCGGCTGAAGGATCCATCCTGCAGAACATGCAGCAGCTTGGCCTGCATGGCTGGGCTCATCTCGCCGATTTCATCCAGCAGCAGGGTTCCCTTGTTGGCCAGCTCGAATTTGCCGGGCTTCGCCTTGACCGCGCCAGTGAAGGCTCCAACTTCGTAACCGAAGAGTTCGCTCTCCAGCAACTCGGTGGGCAGTGCGGCGCAGTTCACGTTGACGAATTTTTTCTCGGAGCGGGCATGATACTTGTGCAGCAGCATGGCCACGATTTCCTTGCCCACGCCGCTCTCGCCCAGGATGAGAACCGGGATGTCCACCGGCGCCAGGACACGAATGTCCCGGTAGATCTGCATCATCTTTGGTGAGGCAGCCAGGAAGAAGCGGTTGTTGTCCAGCTCCTCCATATGGCAATTAGGCGAGGGCATCGCGGCGACGGCCGGCTTGATTACCTCTACCTTGGGCAGCACTGCATGCGAGGTGAACACCTCGAGATCGCGTCGCAGCAAAGGCTTGGTCAGAATCGTCTGTATGCCCCAGCGAGACGCTTGGGGCCTCCAGGACGTATCTCCCATCTCTGAGAGGATGCAAAGTCTGTCGCTGCCTACGGTCTGCAGGAGCGCCGGAGCAAAAAGCCCGTCCCGGGACTTATTCTTGGCAGCATCCAACAAAACATAATCCGCTACCAGGCCCTTATTCAAGAGGTCGAGAGCCTCATGTGCGGAGGGAACGCACATTGCCTGGTACCCTTCCGAGTCCAGGGAAGTGCGAATCATTTGGCAGATATCATTGTCGTCGCTAATGGCGAGAATCTGGACGGCATGCGTCATCGGTGCACCTCAAGGAGATTAAGAAAATGCTGGCGATGATCCGTTTTGGGGAAACTGGAGAGAAGCGATCGAGGGTAATCGATCGAACCAAAGCTCTCAAGCCCCTCACACATGGCTGACTGCTACGGATCTGAAACCACATCCTGTGCAGTTAGCTCATAGAACCTTCGCAGAAAAAACAACCCGCTATCCGATCGTTGTCGAGTAGCGAAAGCAGATCTTGTTAAGCTCACTCCGACTACTTTTACTATCGTGTCGTAACGGCCCGGAACGTTACCTTACTGGCTTGTATTAAAGCTCTTGGAAACGTCCCAGACTCCAGAAGCAGGCCGAATGTAGCGCCATCCCCCAAAAGTGTCAAATAAAAAAACGTGCGAGGGATGTGCATATATTTTGCATACTCGGATTGTCACACTTAAGTGTCATGGAATGAACCAGTAACGCCAACATTTCAGTCGCGAGAAAAATGTGAATTCCTGCACGAATTGTAAAAAGTCTGCTAGTTACGGGCATAGATTTTGGTAACCTTTACGTACCCATTGCACACTCCGATTTCATAAGAGAAACGGCTTTCTGGCGGTGTGATTCGTAGTAAAAATTCATTCGAAGCAGTCGACTCCGCCCACTGGAAGCAAACCCCAAAGCATTCAGTAAATAGACGTGTCGGCAAAATTGCCGGTGCTTGGCAGCGTCGCGCGCAGGATGAACCGAGGGCGTCGGAGACACGTTACCGGAGGATCGGAATCGGGGCGCCCATCGTGGGCGAAGAGTCGTGAAAAATAAAGTGCTCTATTGAACGCTGGACTTCTGTTGGGAGACGTACCACTCCACCGTCTTCTTCAATCCCTCGTTAAAGTCGGCCGCGGGCTTGTAGCCGAGATCGGCTTCGGCGCGAACGATGCTAGCCAGCGAGTGCTCGATGTCGCCCTCTCTCGGTGGTCCGTATTTCGGTTGTCCGCTGAAGCCCAACAGGCCCGCGATCGCAGCATAGACCTCATTCAGCGTGCGATTCTGGCCCGTCCCGATATTGAATACGCGACCTACGGCAGCTTCTCGCGGAGCAACGCATGCCAGCAGGTTAGCGTTGACCGCATTATCGACAAACGTGAAGTCGCGGCTCTGTAGCCCGTTGCCAAAGATGGTGGGGGTCTCTCCGCTCATCATGCTGTAGACAAACTTCGCGATCACGCCGGAATAGGGTGAATCCGCCGCCTGCCTGGGCCCAAAGATATTGAAGTAGCGAAGGCACACGGTTTCCAGCCCGTAAACGCGCCAGAATGCCTGCATGTAGTACTCGCCCGCCAGCTTTTGCACCGCATAGGGCGATAGGGGAAGCGGCAACATGAGTTCATGCTTCGGCTGGGTGGGCTGGTCTCCGTAGGCCGACGAGGAGGCCGCGTAGACAACCCTGCGAACGCCTGCATCCCGCGCGGCGAGCAGGATGTTGAGTGTGCCGTTGATGTTGGACTCATGGCTCGAAAGAGGGTCCTTGACCGATCTGGGTACAGAGGCCAGAGCTGCCTGGTGGAGGACGTAGTCCATGCCATTGCATACCTCTCGCAGGCCGTCCGCGTCCTTGAGATCCATTTCCCGAAATGATATGGCGTGCTTGATATCGGCGAGGTTCTGCATGCTCCCGGTAGAGAGGTTATCGATACCGTGAACCTCGTGACCCTGACTGACAAGGGTGTGTGCCAACGTTGAGCCGATAAAACCAGCAATGCCTGTGATCAAGTACAGGGACATTCATCCTCCACCGGATTGTGATTCGAATCTCCTCAAGTATGCACCTCTGCAAGCCGTGGTGCGCAGTTACTGGGGGTGAGAGCCAGCAACAGATGATGTTGGATTTCGATAATTACGAAAGGCGATTTAGGCTCCAAAGCCCAATTTGAAACGTTTGAACAAGGTCGCAAGCACCGCTCCTCCGTGCGACAAAGTGTGCAAGAAATTGCATGCAACTCCAGTAACTTGCAACTCCTATGACCAATTGGTCATGCGAGGGTCGGAACGGGCGCTGGGCGCATTAGGCGGCATCGGGAGCAAGAGCAAGCTGCGCTTGCTGAATAGGATTGTCCGCAAGCGTCGTGCAGCAGGAAAGCGATTTCCTATTCGAGCATGCGGCGGCTTGCTTAAGAGCATTAAATCAATCGGTGCAGGGTCTGGCTTGTACTTTATGGCCAATAGCTTTGGTCATCTACGTGCTTCCCTAGAGACGTTGAGGGTGTACGCATGCACGATATAGAGGAGTGCCCAGCGGCCGAAGCTTTCCTGGGCAACTCACCCGCGATCCAGCGAATACGCGAACAAGTGCGGAAGGCGGCGCTGACCGAGGTTCCTGTCCTTATCACAGGCGAGAGCGGGACTGGCAAGGAACTTGCCGCGAGAATGTTGCATGATTTGAGTGGCCGCCGTGCGCATAATTTCTTGAAGGTGAACTGTCCGGCGATCCCCAATCAGCTCTTCGAGAGCGAGCTCTTCGGGCATGAACCGGGTGCGTTCACAGGGGCAAAGGAGGCCCGGGCGGGCAAATTTGAGCAAGCCGACAAGGGAACCCTCTTTCTGGACGAGATCGGGGAGTTGGACCTGGCGCTCCAGTCTAAGCTTCTGCATGCTTTACAGGATTTTCGTGTTGTCAGGCTGGGAGCCGTTGAGGAGCGCACGGTTGATATTCGATTGATCTGCGCCACAAATCGCGATCTTGAGGTAGAGGTCGCCAAAGGTGCTTTCCGGACGGATTTGTTCTACCGCATCAACGTGCTTCGGATCGAGATGCCTTCCCTGCGGGAGCGTCCGACGGATGTACCCATCCTGATGAATCACTTCATCCGCCTGTACGCGCAGCGGTTTGGTGGAAAGCCGGAGCAGCCGAGCGCCTCGTTTATGCGCTTGATGGAGTCGTACCACTGGCCCGGCAATATCCGTGAATTGGAAAATCTGGCGAAGAGATACGTCGTGCTGGGTGGCGAGGAGCACATCATTTCGGTGCTGTGCGAGCCGGAGGAGATGCGTCCTGCGGTGCCGGAAGCCATCGATTTGACAACCCCCCTGAGGGTCCAGACGAAGCGGGCGGTGCAGCATCTCGAGCGGAAGATCATTCTGAGCGTTCTGCAGGCGCACAAGTGGAATCGTAGAAAAACGGCACGGTCGTTGGACATCAGCTATCGCGCGCTGCTGTACAAGATCAAGGAAGCGGGGCTGCCGTCCGTCCGAACAGCCAAGCCGGCATTGCCAAAGATTCCCTACCAGGCGCCGGGAGAGATGCCCGGAATGAACGAACTGAGATGAGGCTCGATTCGCTTCCCGCCGCGAATGCGGGAAGTGGGTTCCGCTCAAATAGATCCAATTCACACCACAACTGGTTATCATTAGGCTCAGGGTTGCAAGAGCTACGGGAGAGTACTGTATGAATCCGATCCAAGGGACAAAAATACTGATCACGGGTGGTGCTGGCTTTATCGGTAGCACGATTGCCGATCAGCTCCTGGACGCTGGGGCCGCTGAGGTCCGTGTGCTGGATAACTTCATCCGTGGCACGATGCGCAACCTCGCCAGCGCTAAGAGTAAGGGTAACGTCGTGGTGATCGATGGAGACGTGCGCGACGTGGATACCGTGGATGCAGCAGTTGAGGGCGTCGACTATGTCTTCCATCAGGCCGCTCTCCGTATTACCCGCTGTGCCGAGGCGCCGCGCGAAGGCGTTGAGGTGCTCATTGGTGGGATGACCAATGTGCTCGAAAGCGCAGTGCGCCACAAGGTAAAGAAGATTGTCGCGGCATCCTCCGCTTCCGTCTACGGAGATCCTTCCTATCTTCCAATGGATGAGAATCATCCCTTTAATAACCGCACGCTCTATGGGGCGGGGAAGATCGCGAACGAACAGGTGCTCAGGGCCTACTACGAGATGTTCGCGCTGCCCTATGTGGCATTTCGATACTTCAACGTCTATGGGCCGCGGATGGATCTGGACGGTGTCTACACGGAAGTGCTGGTGCGTTGGATGGACGCAATTGAGGCCGGTCAATCGCCTAAGATCTTTGGAGATGGCTCGCAGTCAATGGACTTCGTGTTTGTGGAAGATGTAGCCCGCGCGAATGTTGCCGCGCTTGTGTCGGATGTGACAGATGAAGTCTTCAATGTTGGTATGGGTGTGCAGACGACCTTGAATGAACTGTGCCACCTGCTGCTTAAAGTGAGCGGCTCGTCGTTAAAGCCGGAGTACATGCCGGCCCGCAAGGTGAACAATGTCCAGGCGCGCCGTGCCGCGATCGAAAAGGCGGAGAAGATGCTGGGCTTCCGCGGCCAGATCGATCTTGAGACCGGCCTGAAGATTCTGATCAAGTGGCGCTCGGCAACGAAGGCGGAGCAAGCGACCGTCGGATCGTAGACGCAGCGCTGCCGTCGGATACCTCAGTAACTACAGCGATCATTCATACCACGAAGAAGAGCGGCCCAAATCAGGGCCGCTCTTCTTCGTGGTTCCTACCGCTGGTTCCGTTGAGAATGCCTAGTTCGAATTGAAGTTCAATCCCAATACATGAGCGTTGTTGATGGTGGCACTTGCCGACGTCGGATTGTACGCAAAGCCGTTCGCTCTGGGCGTGATGATGTAGTTTCCGTTTGCCAGACCCGCGAAGGAGTAAGCGCCGTTGCTGTCGGCGGTGGTGGAGGCAGAAGCGGCTCCACTGAGGGTGACAGTAGCTCCAGCCGCACCAGGCCCGGTGATGGTGCCGGCGATGGAGTAGGTGGCAGTGGTGGCGGCGGGGACGAAGATGACATCGACCCAGTAGTTCATGCCGGGGGTGCCGTAGACGGGGAAGACGGGCGTGCTGGAGTAGGCAGCTACTCCGTTCTGACCGTCGACGCCGTTCGCCAGGGCATGCAGTGGCGGAGTGTCGAGGCCTGCGCTGGAGAAGTCTCCGGCAGAGATGGAGTAGTGTCCGGCGGGAGCGATGTAGGAAGCGACGTAGGTGGATCCGGCGGAGATGGCGACGGGAGTAGCGAAGAGAACCTGCTGCCATCCCGATGTGGTCTCGGCGGTGAAGGTAGCGCCCGCCAGCAGCGTGCCGGAGTTGGACCAGAGATTTCCGATGTGGGTTCCGGTGTTTCCTGCGGCCTTGTAGAAGCGTATTCCGGTGATGTACCCATCGGAGTCGGCGCGGAACCTGACTCCCTGCTCCGAGGTGTGTCCGTCCCTGGAGTCGATGACGGCAGGTACGGCGGAGGGCTGCCACAGGGTGTTGCATGGACAGTTGGAGGGTATCTGGAAGTCGGCGCCGGTGATGGCTGCACCCTGGATGGAGAGAGAGAGGCCGGCGGGCAGGAAGATACGTGCCGTTCCCGAGGGTGTGACGATGTAGTTTCCGTTTGCCAGACCCGCGAAGGAATAAGCGCCATTACTGTCGGCGGTGGTGGAGGCGGATGAGGCTCCACTGAGGGTGACAGTAGCTCCAGCCGCACCGGGCCCGGTGATGGTGCCGGCGATGGAGTAGGTGGCAGTGGTGGCGGCGGGGACGAAGATGACATCGACCCAGTAGTTCATGCCGGGGGTGCCGTAGACGGGGAAGACGGGCGTGCTGGAGTAGGCAGCTACTCCGTTCTGACCGTCGACGCCGTTTGCGAGGGCATGCAGTGGCGGAGTGTCGAGGCCTGCGCTGGAGAAGTCTCCGGCAGAGATGGAGTAGTGTCCGGCGGGAGCGATGTAGGAAGCGACGTAGGTGGATCCGGCGGAGATGGCGACGGGAGTAGCGAAGAGAACCTGCTGCCATCCCGATGTGGTCTCGGCGGTGAAGGTAGCGCCCGCCAGCAGCGTGCCGGAGTTGGACCAGAGATTTCCGATGTGGGTTCCGGTGTTTCCTGCGGCCTTGTAGAAGCGTATTCCGGTGATGTACCCATCGGAGTCGGCGCGGAACCTGACCCCCTGCTCCGAGGTGTGTCCGTCCCTGGAGTCGATGACGGCAGGTACGGCGGAGGGCTGCCACAGGGTGTTGCATGGACAGTTGGAGGGTATCTGGAAGTCGGCGCCGGTGATGGCTGCACCCTGGATGGCGAGAGAGAGGCCGGCGGGCAGGAAGATACGTGCCGTTCCCGACGGTGTGACGATGTAGTTTCCGTTTGCCAGACCCGCGAAGGAATAAGCGCCGTTACTGTCGGCGGTGGTGGAGGCGGATGAGGCTCCACTGAGGGTGACAGTAGCTCCAGCCGCTCCGGGTCCGGTGATGGTGCCGGCGATGGAGTAGGTGGCAGTGGTGGCGGCGGGGACGAAGATGACATCGACCCAGTAGTTCATGCCGGGGGTGCCGTAGACGGGGAAGACGGGCGTGCTGGAGTAGGCAGCTACTCCGTTCTGACCGTCGACGCCGTTCGCCAGGGCATGCAGTGGCGGAGTGTCGAGGCCTGCGCTGGAGAAGTCTCCGGCAGAGATGGAGTAGTGTCCGGCGGGAGCGATGTAGGAAGCGACGTAGGTGGATCCGGCGGAGATGGCGACGGGAGTAGCGAATAGAACCTGCTGCCATCCCGATGTGGTCTCGGCGGTGAAGGTAGCGCCCGCCAGCAGCGTGCCGGAGTTGGACCAGAGATTTCCGATGTGGGTTCCGGTGTTTCCTGCGGCCTTGTAGAAGCGTATTCCGGTGATGTACCCATCGGAGTCGGCGCGGAACCTGACCCCCTGCTCCGAGGTGTGTCCGTCCCTGGAGTCGATGACGGCAGGTACGGCGGAGGGCTGCCACAGGGTGTTGCATGGACAGTTGGAGGGTATCTGGAAGTCGGCGCCGGTGATGGCTGCACCCTGGATGGCGAGAGAGAGGCCGGCGGGCAGGAAGATACGTGCCGTTCCCGACGGTGTGACGATGTAGTTTCCGTTTGCCAGACCCGCGAAGGAATAAGCGCCGTTACTGTCGGCGGTGGTGGAGGCGGATGAGGCTCCACTGAGGGTGACAGTAGCTCCAGCAGCTCCGGGCCCGGTGATGGTGCCGGCGATGGAGTAGGTGGCAGTGGTGGCGGCGGGGACGAAGATGACATCGACCCAGTAGTTCATGCCGGGGGTGCCGTAGACGGGGAAGACGGGCGTGCTGGAGTAGGCAGCTACTCCGTTCTGACCGTCGACGCCGTTCGCCAGGGCATGCAGTGGCGGAGTGTCGAGGCCTGCGCTGGAGAAGTCTCCGGCAGAGATGGAGTAGTGTCCGGCGGGAGCGATGTAGGAAGCGACGTAGGTGGATCCGGCGGAGATGGCGACGGGAGTAGCGAAGAGAACCTGCTGCCATCCCGATGTGGTCTCGGCGGTGAAGGTAGCGCCCGCCAGCAGCGTGCCGGAGTTGGACCAGAGATTTCCGATGTGGGTTCCGGTGTTTCCTGCGGCCTTGTAGAAGCGTATTCCGGTGATGTACCCATCGGAGTCGGCGCGGAACCTGACTCCCTGCTCCGAGGTGTGTCCGTCCCTGGAGTCGATGACGGCAGGTACGGCGGAGGGCTGCCACAGGGTGTTGCATGGACAGTTGGAGGGTATCTGGAAGTCGGCGCCGGTGATGGCTGCACCCTGGATGGAGAGAGAGAGGCCGGCGGGGAGGAAGATACGTGCCGTTCCCGAGGGTGTGACGATGTAGTTTCCGTTTGCCAGACCCGCGAAGGAATAAGCGCCATTACTGTCGGCGGTGGTGGAGGCGGATGAGGCTCCACTGAGGGTGACAGTAGCCCCAGCAGCTCCGGGCCCGGTGATGGTGCCGGCGATGGAGTAGGTCTGGATCACAGAGCTAAAGTTGATGCCGCTGACGTTTGCCCCGCTTACCGTAACGGGTCGCGTGGCAGGGCTGATGATGAGACCCGGGCTCGTAGCGGAGATCGAGTAGGAGCCATTGGTCACGGCGGGGAATGTGTAGTTGCCGGAGGCGTCTGCGGTTGTAGTCGCTTGAGCCGTACCTGTGAGAGTAACAACCGCTCCGGGAGCGCCGCTGATCGTTCCAGAAATGCTGTAGGTAAGTGCGGTCGAAACGAAGTTCACCGCAAGCTGATGGGTGCCACTAATGCTGACGGTCTGGCTCGGAGGCGCGAATGAGAATCCAAAGTTGCTGGGCGTGACTGTGTACTTTCCGTTCGCAAGGCCTTTGAACGTGTACCGTCCGAGAGAATCCGATACGGTCGTGCCAGTTGCGGCTTCGCTCCGTCCCAATGTTACGGTTGCTCCTGCTCCACCTGGTCCGGTGATCGCACCGGAGATGCTATAGGTCGAGGTCGGCGCATAAATCACATCCACCCAGTAGTTGGTGCTGTTGAAGCTGCTGACGGGATATGAACTGGTGGGCGAATAGCTATAGATGCCGTTCTCTCCGTCCACGCCATTCCCCAGGGCATGCAGCGGGGGATTGTCGACGCCGCCATCCGCAAAGAATGCCGAAGTGGCTGAGTAGTGTCCGGAAGGCGCGAAGTAGGAGACGATATAGGTCGTATCCGCGCTCACTGGCACCGGGCTGGCAAAGGTGACCTGCTGCCATCCTGATGCGCTTTCGTTCGTGAAAGTTGTGCTGGCGAGCAGGCTGCCTGATCCCGCTGTAGACCACAGATTCGCAATGTGAACTCCGACGTTCATGTCGGACTTATAGAAACGGACACCCACGATATAGCCGTCGGCGTCGACTTTGAACTTCAGGCCAAGCTCAACCGGGTTGGGGTCGCCTGAGTCTACGTTGACTGGCAGGTCTGTAGCCTTCCAGATGCTGTCGCATGGGCAGCCTTGCGCAACCGCAAAATTGACATTCGCAACATCCGCTTCGTTGACGACGACATTCTGATTCGCCGGAACAAATATCAAGCCAGTCTGGCTCGGAGTGACTGAGTATGGCCCGTCCAATACGCCGTTGAATACGTAGTTGCCAAAGGCATCGGTCGTAGTGGTTGCATTGACGATGCCGGTCAGCGTCACTGTTGTTCCCGCGACATTCGGGCCGGATATGGTTCCGCTGATCGTGCGCGGCTGCGGAACGGTATACACAACGTCGACCCAGTAGTTGGCAGAATTGAAACTGTTGATTGGGAAGGCTGGATCGGTTGAATACACGAAGACACCATTCCCTCCATCGATGCCATTTGCCAATGCATGCAGGGGAACGTTGTCTACGCTGGATGTAGTGAAGTAATCCGGATCGACCGAGTAGTGTCCAGAGGGCGCAAGGTATGAAGCCACGTAGGTTGTATGCGCGGCAATTGGAATGGGGGACGCGAAGGACGCCTGCTGCCAGCCAGAATCGGTCTCATCCGTGAAGGTGGCTGTTCCCAGAAGCGTTCCCGTGCTCGACCAGAGATGTCCAACGTGTGTACCGGTGTTTGTGCTGCCTTTATAGAAGCGAAGTGCCGTAATGTACCCGGCATTATCAGACCGGAATTTGACGCCGACCTCAACCGATGAGGAGTCGTCGCCTTCAATGGTGCCAGGCGTAGCAGACGCCGGCCAGATTGACGTGCAATTGCAGAACTGCATTTGGAAGTTCACGCCCGTAGCGTTGAAGGAATTCAGGACGACGCTTTGCGAGGACGGCGAAAACAGCGTGTTTGCCAGGGAGGGCGTGACGGTGTAGGAGCCTGGCAGCAATCCCGTGAAAATGTAGTTGCCTGAAGAATCAGCTGTGACGATCGAGCTTGCAGCCCCGCTGAGTGCTACAGATGCGCCGTAACCGCCACTGATATTTCCCGAGATCGACAATGGGTTGGTGACGACTGACGTGAAGTTGACACCCGTTGTGCTGGAGTCGTTGATGTTCACGATTTGGCTTGGCGGCGTAAAGGTGACTCCCGGATTGCTGGGAGCAACGGTGTAAGCACCGTTAGTGAGTCCGTTGAAAGCGTAGCTGCCGGATGAGTCCGCGGTGGTGGTTGCGGAAGCTGCTCCGCTTAGACTTACGGTTGCTCCTGCGGCGCCTACGCCGCTAATGGTTCCGATGATGTCGTAAGTATTCGACGATGAGTAGACGACGTCGACCCAGTAGTTGGTCGATCCATAGCTGTAGGACGGGAATCCGCCCGCCGAGCTATAGAAGTAAACTCCATTTTGCCCGTCTGCACCGTTCGCAAGTGCATGGAGCGGGGGATCGTTCACGCCCGCTAGAGAGAAGTACGACGCATCCGCTGAATAATGCCCCATCGGCGCAAAGTAGGACACGATATAGGTCGTGTTTGCGGTCACGGTGATGGGATTGGCAAACCTGGCTTCCTGCCAGCCGGAATCGCCTTCACTGGTGAAGGTTACGGTACCGAGAAGAGCTCCGCCGCTGGACCACAAATGGCCCACGTGAATGCCGACGTTTGTGGGAGCCTTGTAGAACCTGACACCCAGAACTTCGCCGTCGGCATCCGCGCGGAACTTCACGCCAACTTCGATGGAAGTCGCATCGCCGCTGTCGATTCCTGTTGGTACCGCGGATCCGGGCCAGATGGTGCATGGGCAAACCTGGGGCACTACATTGACGATGGTTCCCGCGTGTGGCGCTTCCAGGTTGCCGGTGTCGTCAACGGCGCGGCTCAAAAGCGTCGTCGAACCCACGGCGGTCGGCGTCCATGAATAAGTCCAGTTTCCGCGCCCCGTTGCCGGGTGCCAGGTTAGTCCACCGTCTCCTGAAAACTCAACTCCGGCAACCACTCCGCCCGTGTCGCTCGCCGTGCCTGAGACGAGGATCGCTCCTCCCGTGTTGAGAGTGGAGCCCGCCGTTGGGAATGTAATCACAGATTGAGGAGGCGTCGTGTCAGTGGACGCGCTCGCGGATACCAGGCCGGATTGCAGGCTCGATGGCTGCACGCCCATATCGGCGAACAGGTTCACGGTAGCCTGCTGCATGTTGGGATCGGGATCGGGATTTACGAAGCCGAAGGGATTGTCGTGATTGCTATTGAGGCCCCACGACCAGTTGACGGTGCCCGCACCGAAAACGAGCGCTCCACTGGCGGCCCTGTACAGCATGAGGTGATGAGTCGCCGATCCCGCACCGTAGGTTGCGCCGTAGTCCAGCAACAGATCCGTCGTTAAGTCGTTGGTCGCGGTCGATAAATGGAAGGCGCCAGCAGGCCGCGCGCCATTGTCTATGTCTTCGTCCCATTCATAGCCCAGGGTGCCAGTGGGTAGCGTGTAGCTTCCATTTGCCGGCAGAGTAGCGGCGGCGGTGTTGCGCCAGAAGCGCATCTTGCCGTCGTCGGACGGAACCTGGATGGTCATGCTTCCATCGTTGTCTGTTCCGGGACCGTTCACCATGTACAGGCTGCCAGTCAGCGCGTTCTCTGGCTTGCCTCCATCGGCCGGCGGGCTGAAGCTGGGGTCGCGCCATGTGCCGGTCCAAAGCGGACTGGGATCGATCTTTGCGAATGCGAAAGTCTCCTTGTAGCTGACCAGTGTCTTGTAAGGAGAATTGTTTCCGTCGATGCTGTTTTCCCAGCGAGTCTTCCAGAACATTCCATTGCCGCTGAAAAACGCCAGGTTCACCCCGGCATCTCTCGCAGACGTAACATTGGTGCGCTGCTCACCCGACCAGTATTCGTCGTGACCCGAATCCATGTAGATCTTGTGGTTCTTGATCAGTGCGCCGTTGCGCGCCGCGTCTACGCCGGTGGAGTAGGTTACGTCGTAGCCGTTCTGCTCCAGCCACTGCACCATGGGAAACTCGGGGCCGAATACCCAGGTGTCACTCTCAAAATCAAAACTGCGGGTCGAAAACGGCCGGTTGTAGCTGACCTTATAAGAACGGCTTGCCGCGTCAAAGCTTGCGGAAGAGGGTCCGTATAGACTGCCACCTCCGTAATAGTTGTAGGCCTGCCAGGATTGGTCGGCCGTCTGATACAGCACATCCGAATGGCTGGAATCATTGCGCACGATGAAGACGATGTGGCTGTCTCCGCCCGTGTCCCCGCGAATGAGATGAGCGAAGTAGATTCCAGAGACTGCATCTGCCGGAACCTGCCAGGACGCAGATACGGCCCAGTTCCCGCAGTCGATCAGTCCAGAGGTGGCATCTGTGATGCAAGCGGGCTGCGCCTGGGGCAGAGTAGCGGAGGGCGAGATTGTCGTGATCTTGCGCGCGCCGAGTCCACCGTAATAACCCATGCGGTAGATGTTGATCGTGTACGCAGCCGCATCGGTATTGATCTTGAAAAAGGCGGTGTCGCCGCGGTTCACACTGATGTCGCTGGCGAAGCCCTGGATGGTCGGGTCTCCGGCATCCGCGGTGGATACGTCCCACTCGTCCTGGATGTTTCCCGGCTTGCAGTTCTCAGCGACGATGGCGTTCGCCGGATTGCTGCACTGGGAATAGGCGCGACCCGCAAGGCAGAAAAGCACCACTGCTACGAGCCCGAGGTTCAACAGGGAGAAATATCGCGGCTGACGCTGAGAAGATCTGAACATGGACGATCCCTTTTCTTTTTCTTCAAACCCTGGCATGAAACAGCAGTGCTGATCGTGGACACGATGCTCATGGAGAGCAGCGGTCCGAGAACACTGGCGCACTACATATAAGTGTTGAGAGATCAAACAGCGGCAGCTTCTCCAGGGACCGGCGGGGGAGCCGGCGTCCTCCAGGAAGGCAGTAAGTCCCACAGTTTTTGTATCCCGGAGGCAATGATTCGCTGCTCGACGATTTTTCGACGATTAGCGCGAATTCTGTAAACCGCTCTCTTGCCATACCGGGGCCCGTTCCAGCGCGCAGAAACCTGCGACTACCCGTGATGTGCACGCAAAGTGCCATTACGTTGCACCGTTATCTACGGCGATCTTTCCATCCTATGCAGCGAAAGTGTGCAAATGCTTGCGTACTTATTTGCCAACATTCTGTTCATGGCGCGGTTGCATAGGATGAGGGACTCGCTGGCCGGACACGGGGATCTATCGGATGTAACGCCTGTTACGATGAGCTACTTCGCCGCCCGCTCTGGGTCTCTTCGTGCCTATAATCGTTGAGTCGAGCCAATATTCAGACGTCATAACGCACCGTGTGCTGGCGATTCTGTGCACATTCGGCGTCGTAAATGAGGAATTCCGCGTGCCGGATCGAGCGAGCGGTGTCAGTTCTGCGTGCAGTTCTGCGAGAGGGGAAGTCAGGAAATGACCAGTAGCCGGAT
This sequence comes from uncultured Acidobacteriaceae bacterium, assembly GCA_963849505.1. Classification (GTDB taxonomy): domain Bacteria; phylum Acidobacteriota; class Terriglobia; order Terriglobales; family Acidobacteriaceae; genus JANXZS01. The sequence continues at coordinate 426,290 of CAWKHY010000011.1, forward strand.
AGCTCGCGGATTTACAGGGGTGCTTCTGCTGCTGGCGGGGGTGACGGTCAGCCACGCCCAGGGCCGGGCCACGGATGCCACTCAGGACCGGAACTCAGACAATACTGTCGCGCAGGCGACGACACCGTCTCGCGGGCAGCAACAGATGTCGATGCAGGCCCACCAGGGCGCCCAAGCAAGCAAGGCGCAGGCTCAAGCGGAGAAGCCGGGGGTCGTTCGCACGTACTACATTGCCGCGGATGAAGTGGATTGGGATTACACGCCAAAGGGTAGGAACATCACAGGTCTGCCCCACGTCGAGTCCGCAGACGATGAATCCGGTTCAGGAATCCAGCACCGGATCTATCACAAGGCCATCTATCGCGAATACACCGATGCGACCTTCAAGACGCTGAAAACCCGAACTCCGCCCTGGGAGCATCTCGGAATACTCGGACCGCTGATCCGCGCAGAGGTTGGCGATTCCATTCGGATTTTCTTCAAGAACAACACCCATCTTTCGGTCACGATGCATCCGCATGGACTTGAGTACAAGAAAGATGCCGAGGGTGCCCTATACAACGACGGCACCGCCGGAAGCGTGAAAGCCGACGACAAGATCGCGCCCGGCGGCACATACACATACATCTGGACGGTTCCCGAAAGAAGCGGCCCGGCAGCGATGGATGCCAGTTCCGTGCTGTGGATGTACCACTCCCACTTTGTCGAGTCGATGGATATGAATACCGGGCTGATAGGTCCGATCATCATCACCAAGCGCGGAATGGCCAGGCCGGATGGATCGCCAAAGGACGTGGATAAGGAATTCATCACGGATTATGCGGTATTTGACGAGACGGATAGCTGGTTTTTCGAAGGCAATGCCGGCCGCGAGATACGCGCCGTTCGGCTGAAAGCCTCAAATCCAGTATTGCGCGAGCAGAATCTTCTGTATTCGATCAACGGCTTTATCGAAGGCAATCTGCCGCTGTTGACCATGAAAAAAGGCGAACGTGTGCGCTGGTACCTACTCTCAAACAGCAATGAAGACGACGTGCATATGGCCCATTGGCACGGGAATACTGTCGTCTGGAATAACATGCGGATGGACACCCTGTTCCTCGGCCCGATGGCGATGGCCACGGCAGACATGACTCCCGATAACGAGGGAATATGGCTCTTTCATTGCCACGTAGCAGACCATTTCACCGGCGGCATGGTGGCCCGGTACCAGGTTCTCCCGTAACTGGTGATCCGATGCACGGTTCCCGCTCGCAAACCCTGTTTTGCGTTAAGTATGCAGACATTTGCAAACCTGCACAGGGCAGTCGAACCGCCCTATAATTGCCCGTAAGCCCTTATGTTGCACCAGATTGAATTTATTGGGTCGCGCTAGAAGTGTGGCAAGCGGGATGCAACAATAACGGTATGTCCATCGTGAGCAATCTCGTTCTGCCGCAAATTGCACAGGAGCGCCTTGAGCGCCTGGAGACCCGCACCGCCCGAATTGGTGTCATCGGGCTTGGCTATGTCGGCCTGCCGCTTTCTCTTCTTCTCTCCGAGGCCGGCTTCAAGGTGACCGGATTCGACATCGACTCGAAGAAGGTGATCGATCTCGAAGACGGACGTTCGTATATCTTCCGCATTCCTCATACCGAAATTCAGAGTGCCCGGGAACACGGCTTCAGGGCGACCAATGATTTTTCCCGGCTCGCCGACCAGGACGCCATCATCATGTGCGTTCCCACGCCGCTGACTGACCACCGGGAGCCGGATCTGAGCTATATCGAGAACACGGCGAAGTCCGCCGCTCCCTGGCTTCAGGAAGGGCAGCTCGTGGTGCTCGAAAGCACGACGTATCCGGGAACAACCGAGGAGATGCTGATTCCGATCCTCGAGTCTCGAAACGTGCTGGGGCTCAAGGTGCAGTCGAAGGGCTCAGCCGCTGAGAAGGGTGTTTTCTACGTCGCCTTCTCGCCTGAGCGCGAGGATCCGGGTAACGACACGGTAGCGCGTCACGACATCCCCAAGGTTGTCGGCGGCCATGAAGAGATCGCGACCAAGCTCGCGTCCACGCTGTATGAAGGCATCTTTACCCGCGCAGTTCCGGTGTCGTCCACGCGCGTGGCTGAGATGACGAAGTTGCTTGAGAACATCTACCGCTGCGTGAATATCGCGCTGGTGAATGAGCTCAAGCTGCTGTCGCTGCGCATGGGCGTGGATATATGGGAAGTGATTGACGCGGCGGCAACCAAGCCATTCGGCTTTCATCCCTTCTATCCGGGTCCGGGTCTGGGCGGACATTGCATTCCGATCGATCCTTTCTACCTGAGCTGGAAGGCGAAGGAATATGACTTCAGCACGCGCTTTATCGAGCTTGCCGGGGAAGTAAACGAGTCAATGCCCGCGCATGTCGTGCAGTCCGTTTCGAAAGCGCTCAACCAGCACAAGAAGGCCGTGAACGGATCCAGAATCCTGATGCTGGGAATGGCTTACAAGAAGGACATCGACGACCTTCGCGAGTCGCCTTCGCTGACCATCATTGAGCTTCTTCGCGCGGAAGGCGCGGAGGTTCTTTACAACGATCCTTATTTCCCCAAGGTTGGCAAGGGGCGCCGCTACAACCTGAACATGACGTCGACGCCGCTGGAGAATCTGGAACAATATGACTGCGTTCTGATCGTGACCGATCACTCCGATTACAACTACCAGGAGATCGTCAACAAGTCGCGGCTGGTTGTGGACTCACGCAACGCAACCAAAGGCATCACGTCCGAGAAGATCGTCCGCTGCTAGCTGGAAGTGCGGTGGCGGTGTAGTGAAAAGTAAAAGCGGGGTCAGACAACCATCTGACCCCGCTTTTTACTTGTTGTGAGAATTTTCGTTTAGCAGACTGCGGACGAGATACGCCCGTCCGAGCAATGTCAAACCAAATACCGCAAGCGTCGTAAACATGCCGATATCCATCAAATGCTTAGTGCTCATGCTGACTAGAAATTCCCTCGACCACTGAAAGATCATGACAAGAGAGATGAATAGGCCGGATTGAGCTGTCCACCCGATTCCTGTAGAGCTAGTCGCCAACCCGGCAAGAGAGAGGCTTAACCCCAACGCGGTATACGTCCAAAGCATAGAGCCATGAGCCACCAGACTATCGAAGACCCAAACGTGAATATAGAACCATGCGAAAAGAAAAGCGGAGCAAGCCCCGACAACCAACCCGATCAATCCCAACCGTCTGCGGTTCTTCGATCCTGACTGGGACGAGGAATAAACGCCGGAATAAACGCCTTTTGCCACCGCAAAAATGACGAATATCATAAACAACACCCGAAACACCCCAACAGCCTCCAGCAGGAACATAATCCCTCCGTTGAGAGAACGGTCTTAACCCAGGATGTAGAGTACACAGGGCTTTGACCCGTTATTTCGGGGTGAACAAATCGTCTACGGATGCTTGGCGGATTGCGCTTCGATTACGTCCAGTCGAGCTTTCCAGGGATCGGGCTTCGCCGCCGGTCCGGCATTGGTAAAGTCCATGAGTATATCTTCCTTCGCGTCATAGGCCGGCCAGTGCGGAAGACCTTCGCTATTCGGATCGGCGTTCTTGGCAAAGGCGGCCCAGTAGGTGTTGGCAGCCTTTGCGGTCGCGCTGTCTGCCGGGTCGAGAGCTGCACCGTAGCGGGCCTTCACCGTGTCGAAGACAAATGGGATTTCGGTCGCGTGCGGAGCACCGTCCCACTCCTTGCGCATGGAGACGGCAACATAGGAGAAGCGGTATTCAAAGGAGGGCTGTCCTGACGCAGCCACCGACTTTGCAATGTAGCGTGCCGGCTCAACCATAAGGCGATCCGCGGCGATGGTTGTACCCACGGCTCTCGCGTCGGTTGAGTTATTCGGGTTGTAGGCGGCCATCGCGCGATCCTTGTCCGCGCCGAAGGGGGCCATCACTTCATCCATGTTCTTCGCGAAGGAGAAGCCGATGTCGCGGCTATTTGCGCCGATCATCACGGGTATCTTCATCTGGTGCCCCGCAAGAAATGCGTCCTGCGGAGTCTCCACGACAAGCTTGCCGTCGATCATTGGTCCGGAGTAAGTTGTGGCGGCCTGGAACATGCTCGCCATGTTCAGCCCGTCGACGATCTGCTCTGCCGGAAGCTTGCGCAACTCCGCCAGCGCTGCGGCATCTGTGCCCTTGATTCCCTTGGCCTGGGCAAAGGCCTGTGCCACGGACGCCGCCGAGGGCCTGCCGTTTGGCCCAGGTGCATTCAAAAGAGGCATGCCTCCCAAACCGTCGCGGCCTCCCCCCGACTCTATGATGGCGCGCTGGAAAAGTCCCTCCGCCAATGGCGAGGTCATCATGGTCAGGACCGAGCCGCCTCCGGCAGATTCGCCAAAGAGCGTAACTTTGTTGGGATCGCCGCCGAATGCCGCGATGTTCTCCTTGACCCACTTGAGCGCGGCAATCTGATCCATGAATGCGTAGTTGCCCGCGGGACCGGTGCCGGCCTCGTCAATCAGCGCGGGATGAGCAAAGAATCCGAAGCGGCCCAGGCGGTAGTTGAAGCTGACAAAGACGACGCCCTGCTTAGCAAATTGCGTTCCGTCGTAAACCGCAGGAGAGCTGCCCCCGTTGACGTATCCGCCGCCATAGATCCAAACCATTACGGGCAGGTGGCCTTTTTGACTTTTTCTGCCGGCGTCCAGACGTTGAGCACCAGGCAGTCTTCCGCCGGAGTAGTGCCGAGCGGAGCAGCATCGCTCGGGAAGGGAAGCTGCATGCAGTCGTGGCCGTACTTCTCAGCAGAGCGTACGCCTTTCCAGTGGTCCACGGGACGGGGCGAGCGCCACCGTAGGTCGCCAACAGGAGGGGCTGCGTATGGAATTCCCTTGTACGAAATCACGCCGTCTTTGGTGATGCCGCGCACCTTCCCGGGCTCAGTTGCCGCGACATCGGACGCCAAGGCGAACAATCCGGACAAGACAAGAATTCCAGCGCCAACAGCCACTACTCCCCGCACTTTCATGCTCACTCCTGTACTGTTTCTGAAATCTATGCAGCAAGGTTACTACTTCGTGGGATTCCCGGTCTCGCAGGAAAACAGCATAGTGACTGTAGCTGGTTCCGGGTAGCTCCGGTGATTCTGATCACTTCTGCACTGATTCACTCATTGTTTGCCACCGTATGCCGATTGACCACTACAGGAACATCGCTTAGGCTGATCGGGAGCAATCCATCAGCGAGACGGCGCCTACGAAGCAGTAGAGTGCGTTGTGCCACGCGATCAAGAAATAGCAGTCGACAAGGGTCAGCAGGGAACATGTCCTCTCAGGTAGATGTTGCGATTATCGGCGCAGGTATTGTAGGGCTGGCAACTGGTATCGAGTTATCGAGCCGCTTTCCCGGTTTATCGCTGGCAGTAATCGACAAAGAAGCAAAAGTCGCAAATCACCAGACAAGTCACAATAGCGGAGTCATTCACTCCGGCATCTACTACAAGCCCGGCAGCCTGAAGGCCCGCCTGTGCGTGGAGGGTGTGGACGCGCTGCTCGCCTTCTGCCAGGAACACGGAGTGCCGTACGACATTTGCGGGAAGGTGATTGTAGCGACCAGCGAGAGCGAGTTGCCGCAGCTGGATGAGCTATACCGGCGCGGCACGGGGAATGGTCTGAAGGGGCTGCAACTGCTCAACGTCGAGCAGATCCACGAAATCGAGCCACACGCCGCCGGCATCCGCGGGATTCGCGTGCCCGGCACAGGCATTGTGGATTATGGCAAGGTCGCGGAGAAATTTGCCGAGTTGATAACGCGACGCGGCGGTGCGATTCATCTCTCGCATGAAGTTGTCGGGTTGAAGCGCTCTGGCAGTAACACCATCGTAGAAACCACGCAGGGCGCCATCGAATCCAAGCTCGTGATTAATTGTGCTGGGCTGCAGAGCGACCGGGTGAGCCGCATGGCGAATGCCAAGCTTGACTTGATGATCGTGCCCTTTCGCGGCGAATACTACGACATCGTTCCGGCCAAGCATCACTATGTGAAGGGACTCCTATATCCAGTTCCGGACCCGCAGTTTCCGTTTCTCGGAGTGCACTTTACCAAACGGATTGGCGGCGGCGTCGAAGCAGGCCCCAACGCCGTGCTCGCGCTTAAGCGGGAAGGATATTCCAAGAGCTCATTCAATGTTGTTGATGCGTTGGGCTGCGTAACGTACCCCGGCTTCTGGGTTCTGGCGGCAAAGCATTGGCAAATGTCTCTGGGCGAATATCACCGTTCGTGGAGCAAGGCAGCATTCGTCAAAGCATTGCAACGCCTGATGCCGGAGTTGACCTCCGATGACCTGGTTCCCGGAGGATCGGGTGTACGAGCCCAGGCCCTCGGCATTAACGGCAAGCTGATCGACGACTTTCATTTTGTTTATACGCAGGGCATGATTCACGTCTGTAATGTGCCTTCGCCCGCAGCCACTGCTTCTCTCGCGATCGGTAAGTACATCGTGGACACAGTTGTCCAACATGAAGGAAGCAACCTGTCGTTCTTGAATTAGCTCGCATTCCATTCGCCGTCCGATAATCTGCCCCTATTTTGTACGCAATTTGAGTAGCCAGTCTCATTGTGAGGCGCGGCTGTCGCAGGCTATCTGCGCCTGCGCTGGAGGACAGTTTGTAAGTGGTGAGCGAACCGAAAAACAATGGTGACATGAGAGGGTTCATCATAGGCAGGTAACAGATTGAAAATCGAAAGTTAGTACATTCAGTAACCATTAGGTGTGATTGCGTGACCCATTAGGGAGTGTCATCCTGTTCTCGAAGTTCGGCGAGGATCGCCGGCACTCCATGTCTTCCGCAGTTCATGTTGGTTACTAAAGCATTTAAATAATTGCAGTTATAGCACAAGGGAAAAGAGACTCGGCTAGTTGGGCAGCTTCGGTCATTCGCTCCCAGGTAGAAAAATAGATTCCCAAATGTGATCAGTGGCTCTCCGAATCGAGCAGATCACGACTACGTTGCACTGCTTAGTAACATTACTTTTCGTACTTTTCTGTTCTGCCTCTTCCATGCGCGTTTTGGACTTTTTAAGAGGTGATGTTAGTGCTTGCCATCGATAGTTCACGTTTCGCTACCAACCTCTCTTCGTTAGAATCCGGCACGACCTCGAGCAGCGCATCCGGCAGTATCGACCGGACACGCAGTTTTGCATGGTCACCCTTCCCGGCAGTGAACAGGTTCTGCGGCGTCGTGGTCGTTCTGCTTGCGGCCTGCCTGCTGGCGATGACTTCGGGTTGCGGATATCAAGGGAGCGCGTCCGCCACATATGGTCTTGTGGTTACGCCCGGCAGCATCAATTTTGGCGACGTCACTGTCGGCCAGTTGGTGAACAGCACCGTGACAGTTGTGAATGAGGGGCCGAAAAACGTCTCGATCTCTCAAGTGACTATCGCGGGCCAGACGTTCTCCTTGCCCAGCGACGAGAAACTTCCGGTTGAGATTCCGTTTGGCGGAACACACACGTTCCAGGTCTCCTTTGCGCCGGCGACCACTGCGGACTATTCCGGACAGGTGACTTTTGTTGATGCTTCGGCCAAGCCACTCGCACAAGTGCCGATGTTTGGCCACGGCTCGCGCGACTCGCAGCTGAAGCTCAGCGCTTCCAGCCTGAACTTTGGCAATGTGCTGGTGGGTTCTTCGACGACACAATCGGTCACCTTGACTTCGACCGGCAAGTCAGCCCTTACCATTTCGGCGGCCTCGATTACGGGCGCAGGCTTCACCATCACTGGCGCTGCATTCCCCATAAAGTTGAGCACCAACCAATCAGTGACGCTCCAGGTGCAATACGCTCCCACGCTCCCCGGAGGAGCCTCCGGGCAGCTTGCGATCAGCAGCAACTCAGCCACAAACAATGCGGCGGTGGTGGCGCTGAATGGAACAGGAACCGCGGCCGCGAATCCACTACTGACGGTGAGCACGGCAAGTCTGCCCTTCGGCAGCATTACCGTGAATACGGCTTCGACAAAGACTCTGACGCTGACTTCGAGTGGTACATCGGCGGTGACGGTGAATTCCGCAGCGCTTACCGGCGCGGGGTTCGCAGTCTCGGGAGCGAGTTTCCCGCTGACTTTGAACGCGGGCCAATCGGCAAACCTGACAGTGCAGTTCAAGCCGACGACGACGGGCGCAGCGTCAGGTCAGTTGGCGATCAACAGCAATTCCAACTCCGGCAGCTCAATGGCAGTTGCACTTAGCGGAACAGGCGCGCCGGCAGCGAACCCGCAACTGACCGTTAGCGCGCCGAGCCTCGCCTTCGGCAATGTCACGGTGAATTCGACATCGACACAGTCGTTGACGCTGACTTCGAGTGGTACCTCGGCAGTGACGATAAACTCTGCAGCTCTTACCGGCGCGGGCTTCACGATTTCCGGAGCGAGCTTCCCCCTGACGTTGAATGCAGGTCAGTCGGCGACGCTGACGGTGCAGTTCAAGCCGACGGCAACCGGCGCGGCCGCAGGGCAGCTGACGATCAACAGCAACTCCACCACTGGCAGCACCGTTGCCGTAGCCTTGAGCGGAAGTGGTGCAGCTGCGGCAAATCCGCAATTGACTGTTAGCACGGCGAGCCTGGCCTTCGGCAGTGTCACAGTAAATTCACCATCGACATTGTCGGTCACTCTTACGTCCTCGGGCACATCGGCACTCACCGTTAATTCAGCAGCGATCACCGGCGCTGGTTTCACGATCGTGGCCGGCAGCTTCCCGGCAACATTGAACGCAGGTCAATCGGCGACGCTGACGGTGCAGTTCAAGCCGACAGCGACCGGCGCGGCCTCTGGTCAGCTGACGATCAACAGCAACTCCACCACTGGCAGCACGGTTGCCGTCGCGCTGAGCGGAACTGGAGCGGCTGCGGCAAATCCGCAATTGACTGTGAGCACGGCGAGCCTGGCCTTCGGCAGTGTCACAGTAAATTCGCCATCGACATTGTCGGTGACTCTTACGTCCTCGCGGCACATCGGCACTGACAGTGAACTCCGCAGCGATCACCGGTGCAGGCTTCACGATCGTCCGGAGCCTCGTTCCCGCCAACATTGAACGCAGGTCAATCGGCGACGCTGACGGTGCAGTTCAAGCCGACAGCGACCGGCGCAGCCTCAGGTCAGCTGACGATTAGCAGCAACTCCACCACCGGCAGCACGGTTGCGGTCGCGCTGAGCGGAACGGGAACGGCGGCGGCGAATCCGCAGCTGACCGTGAGCACGGCGAGCTTGGCTTTCGGCAGCGTCACGGTCAATACGGCATCGACACTGTCGGTGACGTCTGACGTCCGCGCGGCACATCCGCACTGACAGTGAACTCCGCAGCGATCACGGGTGCAGGCTTCACGGTCTCCGGAGCCTCGTTCCCGCTGACGTTGAACGCAGGTCAATCGGCGACGCTGACGGTGCAGTTCAAGCCAACGGCAACCGGCGCAGTCTCAGGCCAGTTGACGATCAACAGCAACTCCACCACCGGCAGCACGACGACGGTCGCGCTGAGCGGAACAGGAGCGGCTGCACCGAATCCGCAATTGACCGTGAGCACGGCGAGCCTCGCCTTCGGCAGCGTCACTGTGAATTCGCCATCGACATTGTCGTTGACGTTGACTTCGAGCGGTACCTCCGCGCTGACAGTAAACTCTGCAGCCATCACCGGTGCAGGCTTCACGATCGTTGCGGGCAGCTTCCCGACAACGCTGAACGCAGGTCAGTCGGCAACGTTGACGGTGCAGTTTAAGCCAACGGCAACCGGCGCAGTCTCGGGTCAGTTGACCATCAACAGCAACTCAACCACCGGCAGCACGACGACGGTGGCCCTGAGCGGAACGGGAGCAGCGGCGCCTAATCCACAGCTGACTGTGAGCACGGCAAGCCTGGCCTTCGGTAGTGTCACGGTGAATACAGCTTCGACACTGTCGGTGACGTTGACTTCGAGCGGTACCTCGGCACTGACGGTGAACTCCGCAGCCATCACGGGTGCAGGCTTCACAATCGTCGCGGCCAGTTTCCCCACAACGTTGAACGCGGGTCAATCAGTCACGCTTCAGATCCAGTTCAAGCCGACGGCAACTGGCGCAGTCTCAGGCCAGTTGACGATCAGCAGCAACTCGACCACCGGCAGCACGACGACCGTGGCGCTGAGCGGAACGGGAGCAGCGGCAGCGAATCCACAGTTGACGGTCAGCGCGGCAAGTCTGGCCTTCGGTAGTGTCACGCTGAACACGCCCTCGACACTGTCGGTGACGTTGACTTCGAGCGGTACCTCGGCACTGACGGTGAACTCCGCAGCCATCACGGGTGCAGGCTTCACAATCGTCGCGGGCAGTTTCCCGACAACGTTGAATGCCGGTCAGACAGCGACGTTGACGGTACAGTTCGATCCCACAGTTGCGGGAGCGGCTACTGGCCAGGTGACGATCAGCAGCAACTCCACCACAGGCAGCACGACGACTGTGTCGTTGAGCGGAACGGGTGCAGCAACGCCGCATGAGGTGGATCTCTACTGGGATGCGCCGAGCACTTCGCCCGATCCCGTGGCGGGCTATCGCGTCTATCGCGCAACAGGCTCGGGGGGCTATTCCATGGTGAACAGCAGCCTGATTCTGGCCACAACGTACATCGATACTGCTGTAGTGAGCGGCACGGCGTACAACTACATGATCAAGAGCGTTGATGCCAACAGCGTTGAGAGCGACGCGTCCAACACGATCTCGGTGACTGTACCGTAAATTCGCACAGTTTCCGGCTCGCAAACCACAGCGCGCATATTGAGAAAACACCCTCAATATGCGCGCTTTTTCGTGCGAAAAGTGGTCGTTTAAGGCGTCAAAAAGCGCACAAAAACGCACGAAATGCATCGTTTTTGACGCTGCAGAGGACAAATTCAGGCCATCTTTCCAGACAAAACCACGCTTCACCGATCATTCCAGGGGCAACCCTTTCAAAGGCCCAGTGGGGATCCTTTCTCCTCATTTCTTCTTATCCATTGCCTACTAAGTAGTTGCACAAGGTTGCGAACTGCTCTGCAAAAATTGAGCCGATTTTCGGAGGCTGCCAAAGGCAGGATGCTGTGTCTTGCCGGGCGAGGGAATGCGCAACGCGATGCACATGTTATGTGGGCTGTTTACCAGTCCATGATGTGGCGTTCGCCCGGATGCCGGCACTGAGGAAGCAGTGCCTCTCGGTCTCAGGGTACCACTGCAATTTCGCACTGCTTTCTGAGGGATGAGAGAATGCAGCGCCGGTAGGGTCGCGCTTGGACTTGGGGAGATATGCGCACATTTCTGCACATTTCGGTGCACGAGTAACCGGAGGGGGCAAAGGTATCGTTAATGACTACTTCGGCACTTCGCGTGCTATTTCAGTTAGGCGTTAGCTGTTTCTTACGGATTTGAGATCTGCCGGACGGCTCATTTTTGCGCCAATAACGGAATTTCCAGGAAGAGAGAATGCCATGGGCACCCTACTGCAGTTAGCGTCGAAGCGCACCAGTCTGAGACTGGTTGGGATGATTCTGGTTGTGCTGATTGGGCTGACAGGACACGCCTATTCCCAATGCAGCAGTCCGGCAAACGCGATCGTGGCGGAGAACTGCCTGCCTGGCAACGATTCCTCTCAGTGGGACGTGAGTACTGGTGACGCCGGCGATTCGACGATCCAGGGTTTCGCGACTGACATCAGCGTGAACCAGGGGGGGACGGTCTTCTTCAAGATCAGCACTCCCGCCCGTGCATACACGATCGATATCTATCGCATGGGCTACTACCAGGGAAATGGCGCGCGCAAGGTGGCCTCGATTACGCCATCTGTAACGCTGCCGCAGACCCAGCCCGCCTGCTACAAGGACAATACGGTTGGACTGATTGATTGCGGTAACTGGGCGGTGTCGGCTCAATGGCAGGTTCCAGCGAATGCAACTTCCGGAATTTACTTTGCGCACCTAAAGCGAACGGACACGGGCGGGGACAGCCACATCGTTTTCGTTGTGCGCAACGATTCGAGCAACTCGGCTGTTCTTTTTCAAACGGCCGACGAAACCTGGCAGGCTTATAACAACTACGGCAACGGAAGTTTTTATGGTCCGGTGGCGTCGGGATTTGACCTGACCAATCGTTCCTACAAGATCAGCTACAACCGTCCGTTTTCGACGCGAGGAGTTCCTATCCGGAATCGAACACCTGGGTCTTCGGAGCGGAGTTTCCGATGGTCGAGTGGCTTGAGGCGAACGGCTACGACGTGACCTACTTTACGGGGATCGACGCGGCACGCAGCGGGGCATTGATCAAGAACCACAAGATCTACATGGACACGGGGCACGACGAATACTGGTCGGGACCGCATCGCGCCAGTGTTCAGGCAGCGCGGGATGCAGGCGTTAATCTTGCATTCTTCAGCGGAAACGAGATGTTCTGGAAGACTCGTCTGGAGAATAGCTACGACGGGACCAACACACCCAATCGCACGCTGGTCTGCTACAAGGAGACGCTCGCCTTCGCCAAGCTTGACCCCACCGCAACGTGGACAGGTACGTGGCGAGATCCCAGCTTCAGTCCGCCGTCAGATGGTGGCAAGCCGGAGAATAACTTAACCGGAACGCTGTTCATGGTGAACGGCCCGGGCCCCGATAATCCGGGCAACCTGACGATGAAGGTGCCGTCTGCTGATGGCAAGATGCGCTTCTGGCGCAACAGCGCGGTCGCCAGTCTTGCGGCGGGTGCGACGTACACGATGCCGACCGGATCGCTGGGTTACGAGTGGGACATGGATGTAGATAACGGTGCACGTCCCGCCGGTGCTTTCCAGTTGTCGACAACCACCTATCCGATGTCGTCTGATCTCCTGCTGGATTATGGCGGGACCTACGGAGCGGGAACGGCCATCCATCACCTCATGCTGTACCGTGCACCGAGCGGAGCGCTGGTATTCGGCGCCGGAACCGTGAACTGGTCGTGGGGCCTGAACAGCCAGCATGACAATCCGCTATGGTTTCGTAAATCCAGATCCCGATACGAACATGCAACAGGCCACCGTAAACCTGTTTGCAGACATGGGCGTGCAGCCTGCGACCCTGCAGTCTGGCGTAGTTGCGGCGACAGCTTCAGCCGATGTGACGGCTCCATCCTCCCGAATCACTTCACCCACCTCAGGCGCGAACCTGACAACAGGCGGCTCGGTCACGATCACCGGCACGGCGACGGATGTGGGCGGATTGGTGGGCGGAGTTGAGTTCTCCGGTGACGGCGGCGCAACCTGGCATCCTGCAACTGGACGCGCTAATTGGAGCTATAGCTGGAGTCCCAAGGTGGTGGGTTCCACTACACTGCTGAGCCGCGCAGTGGACGACAGCGGCAACATTGAGACTCCGATTAATGGCATACCTGTCACCGTTACTCCGCAAACCTGCCCTTGCACGATATGGAATTCGGCAGCTTCGCCTACCACGGTTGATGGCGGCGACGGGTCGGCGGTGGAGCTTGGAGTGAAGTTCCGTGCGGATTCGGACGGCTCTATTCTCGGCGTGCGCTTCTACAAAGCGAGCACAAATACCGGGGCGCATATTGGTCATGTGTGGTCGAGTTCCGGGGCATTGCTAGGCACCGCCAAATTTACAGCTGAGAGCAGCTCTGGCTGGCAACAGGTGAACTTCACAACGCCGATTCCGGTGACTGGCAAACACGACGTATGTCGTTTCGTATTTCGCGCCCGCGGGACATTACTCCGACGATCCGTTGTACTTTGAGCAGTCGGGAGTTGATAATCCTCCGCTTCACGCGCTGGCAAACGGCGTTGATGGACAGAACGGCGTCTATCTATACACAACGTCCGGCGGCTTCCCGAGCTTCAGCTCGCTTTTCAGTAACTACTGGGTCGATGTTGTTTTCACGTCTTCGAACACCTATAACATTTCCGGAGCGCTGAGCGGCTACGGAGGTTCAGGAGCGACCGTTACGCTCAGCGGTGCGACATCGAGTTCGACCACGGCGGATGGCTCTGGAAACTACGGCTTTAACGGTCTGGTTAACGGAAGCTACACCATCACTCCGACTAACTCAGGTGTGACGTTTACGCCTGCCAGCCAGACCGTAACGATTAACGGCGGCGTTGTAACCGGCGTGAATTTCACAGCGGTCGTTTCGAATCCGCTTAGCATCTCGGGCACGATCACCGGTGGAGCAGGCGCAACGGTTTCGCTTGGCGGGTCTGTCGTAGCCACAACGACCGCGGATGCGTCTGGAAACTATGCGTTTAATGGACTGTTGAATGGCACCTTCAGCGTGACGCCGCTGCAGACGGGGCTCATCTTTACACCAGGCACGCAGACGGTGGTGTTGTCGGGTTCCAGTGTTCCGGGAGTGAACTTTCAGGGACAGGTGTGCGACTGCATTTCAATATGGCAACCGTCTGCAATTCCGTCGGTGATTGATAGCAGTGACGGTACCCCGGTCGAACTTGGCGTGAAGTTCAGAGTCGATACCGCGGGATTTGTAACTGCGTTGCGCTTCTACAAGGCAGCCACCAATGTGGGGACGCATGTCGGCCACATCTGGACAAGCTCGGGCGCCAGTTTAGGGTCGGCGACATTCACGAGTGAGACGGCATCGGGCTGGCAACAGGTGACGTTCGCAACGCCGATATTGCTGGCGGCAAACACAACTTACATCGCATCGTACTTTGCGCCGTCAGGACATTATTCGGTCGACTCAAACTTCTTTGCCACAAAAGGCGCTGACAACCCGCCATTGCACGCTTTGGCCACGGGGGTCGACGGTTCCAATGGGGTCTTCGCTTACACTACAAACAGCCCGACCTTCCCGTCGAACAGCTTCAACTCTTCAAATTACTGGGTAGACGTATTGTTTTCGCCGTTGCAACCGCATGGCCTGAGCGGAAACATCGCGGGGACTAACGGACCCGGCGCAACTGTTTCGCTGAACAACGGAACGACTACCGTAACAACAACTGCGGATGCTTCGGGAAACTATGCATTCAGCAACGTGTATGACGGAACGTACTCAGTTACTCCGTCGAAGAACGCGATCATATTTGCTCCGGGCAATCAGAATGTTACGGTGAGCGGAGCCGATCTTACCGGTGTGAACTTCACGACGCTCGCAATCTGCCCGTGCAATACGATCTGGCAGGGTACTGTGCAACCAGGAACGATTGATTCAGGCGATGCACACCCGGTTGAACTCGGCGTCAAGTTCCGCGCAGATTCTGATGGTTACATCGTTGGCGTGCGCTACTACAAGTCGTCGGCGAACACGGGCACTCACGTCGGCAACCTGTGGACCACCAGCGGGACACTTCTCGCCACGGCCCAGTTCTCGAATGAAGGCGCATCGGGATGGCAACAAGTTATCTTCGCCAACCCGGTACCGGTGACGGCTAACACGACATACGTTGCTTCCTACTTTGCTCCCATCGGGCACTACTCGGCCGATTCCGCGTTCTTTGCGACCGCGGGAGTCGACACTCCTCCGCTGCATGCATTGGCTACGGGAGTGGACCAGGACGGTGTGTACGCGTATTCGTCGGCCAGCCTGTTCCCGAACAACAGCTACAACGCTACTAACTATTGGGTCGACGTTATTTTCGCGACGACCAGCGCGCACACGCTTTCGGGTGTAGTTACAGGTCCCGCGGCCGCGACGACCACATTGGTTCTAAGTGGAACATCGAGCGCGACAACGACAACCGATTCATCAGGCAACTACAGTTTCGCTGGGCTAGCGGATGGCACCTACGTTGTAACTCCAAGTGCAGCGGGTGTGCTGTTTACGCCGCCGAGCCAGACGGTCACGATCAGTGGCGCGCATAAGCCGGGGATCAATTTCACCTCTGCGGTGCCTACATTCTCAGTGTCAGGAACAGTGACCAACGGGCCAGCGGTGGCGGTCACGTTGACTGGTTCAACGACGCTGACCACGGTGACGGATGCATCCGGCAACTATAGCTTTGGTGTGCCGAATGGATCGTATGTAGTAACACCCTCCGGAGTGGGATTGGCATTCAGTCCCGTAAGCCAGAGCGTATCTGTAAATGGTGCGAACGTAGGCGGCGTTAATTTCACGACGACTGTGCTCACATACGCGATTAGTGGAACGATCAGTGGCGGCGCAGGTGCGACGGTAAGCATCTCCGGCACGACTGCCGCCTCCACGGTTGCTGATGCTTCAGGAAACTACAGCATAGCGGGGCTTGCGAACGGCACTTACACGATTATTCCGTCCCTGGTGGGATCAGTGTTCACGCCAACCAGCATGAACGCGGTTGTGGCAAATGCGAATGTGACTGCAGCGAACTTCACGGTGCCTCCGAATTGCCCGTGCAATACGATCTGGCAACCTGGGAACGCGCCTATCGTCGCAGACAACGGGGAGAGCGCGGCGATTGAACTGGGTGTGAAGTTCCGCACAGATTCGGGCGGTTATATCTCGGGCATCCGTTTCTACAAGGCGGCGCTAAACACGGGCATCCACACAGGCGAACTTTGGTCGAGCGACGGGACATTGCTCGCGACGGCTACATTCGCGAGCGAGGGGAGTTCCGGCTGGCAGCAGGTATTCTTCACGTCGCCAGTGCCGGTGCAGGCAAACACGACCTACATTGCGTCGTACTTCACTCCGACAGGCCACTACTCGAGCGACTTCAATTTCTTCGCGAGCTCAGGAGTGGATTCTGTCCCGTTGCACGCGCTTGCCAGCGGTGTTGACGGAACCAATGGCGTGTACCTCTATGCGGCCAGCGGCGGATTCCCGATCAACAGCTTTAACGCGACAAATTATTGGGTCGACGTGGTATTCACGCCAACCACAACGTCCAGCATTACGGGCACAATCAGCGGGCCCGGAGGTGCGGGTGCAACGGTCAGCCTGAGTGGGGCTGCCACTGCCACGGTGGTAGCGAGCGCTGCAGGAACCTTCACATTCACTGGAGTAGCAGACGGTTCTTATACGGTTACGCCAAACAATGCCGGATACGCCTTCACGCCGGCAAGCCAGGCCGTGACGGTCGCCGGGGCGAATGCGACGGCAAACTTTGCGACGGTGTCTTACACGGTCAGCGGCACGATTAGCGGAACGGGTGGCAGCGGCGCGACGGTGAGTTTGACCGGAGCAGCTACAGCAACGACCACGGCTGATGCGTCGGGCAACTATTCCTTTACGGGCCTGGCGAATGGCGCTTACACAGTCACTCCGAGCAAGGCTGGCTTTACGTTTACGCCGGCGAGCGCGGCAGTGACGGTAAGTGGTGCGAATGCGACGGCAAACTTTGCGACGCAGTTGTTTACGATCAGCGGCACCATCAGTGGAACAGGTGGCAGCGGCGCGACGGTGAGTTTGACCGGAGCAGCTACAGCAACGACCACGGCTGATGCGTCGGGCAACTATTCCTTTGCTGGAGTAGCGAATGGCGCTTACACAGTGACTCCGAGCAAGGCGGGCTTTACATTCACCCCGGCGAGTGCGGCGGTGACGGTGAGCGGGGCAAATGCGACGGCAAGCTTTGCGACGCAGACGTTCACCATTAGCGGCACGATCAGCGGCACTGGCGGTAACGCTGCAACAGTAAAGCTGACTGGAGCCGCGACCGCTACAGTCACGGCGAGTTCCACCGGAGCTTATTCATTTACCGGTCTGGCAAATGGCGCCTACACAGTGACTCCGAGCAAGACGGGCTTTACATTCACCCCGGCGAGTGCGGCGGTCACAGTGAGTGGAGCGAATGCGACGGCGAACTTCGCGACGCAGACGTTCACCATTAGCGGCACGATCAGCGGCACTGGCGGTAACGCTGCAACGGTGAGGCTGACTGGTGCAGCGACCGCGACGGTAACGGCGAGTTCCACCGGAGCTTATTCATTTACCGGTCTGGCAAATGGCTCCTACACAGTGACACCGAGCAAGACGGGCTTTACATTCACCCCGGCGAGCGCGGCTGTCACGATCAGCGGCGCGAATGCGACGGCGAACTTCGCGACGCAGACGTTCACCATTAGCGGCACAATCAGCGGCACTGGCGGTAATGCAGCCACGGTGCGGTTGACGGGCGCAGCTACCGCGACGGTAACGGCGAGTTCCACCGGAGCTTATTCATTTACCGGTCTGACCAATGGCTCCTACACGGTGACACCGAGCAAGGCGGGCTTCACGTTCACCCCGGCGAGCACGGCTGTCACGATCAACAGCGCGAATGCGACGGCAAACTTTGCGACGCAGACGTTTACTATCAGCGGCACCATCAGCGGCACTGGCGGCAATGCGGCGACGGTGCGGTTGACGGGCGCAGCTACGGCGACGGTAACGGCGAGTTCCACCGGAGCTTATTCATTTACTGGTCTGACCAATGGCTCCTACACGGTGACACCGAGCAAGGCGGGCTTTACGTTCACCCCGGCGAGCACGGCTGTGACGATCAACAGCGCGAATGCGACGGCAAACTTTGCGACGCAGACGTTTACTATCAGCGGCACCATCAGCGGCGCTGGGGGCAATGCGGCGACGGTGCGGTTGACGGGTGCAGCTACGGCGACGGTGACTGCGAGTTCCACCGGCGCTTATTCGTTCACTGGCCTGGCGAATGGCTCCTACACGGTGACACCGAGCAAGACGGGCTATGCCTTCACGCCGACGAATCGGGCAGTTACAATTAGCGGCGCGAATGCGACGGCAAACTTTGCCACCCAGACGTTTACGATCAGCGGGACTATCTCGGGCGTCGGTATTTCCGGGGTGACCGTACGGCTGACCGGCTCCGCAACAGCCACGGCGACCTCGAGTATCCTGGGCACCTACTCTTTTACCGGCCTCACCAATGGAACGTACACAATCACCCCGAGCAAGACGGGACGAGTGTATACGCCCGCAAGCCGGACAACGGGTTTAACGACATCGAATGTGACGGGAATGAACTTCACCGCCAACTAGCGAGGAAGAAATCTTAGAAGGGTGAGCGGCATGCGAGATCGCCGCTCACCCTTTTGTCTGTCCAGAAAAAGAACGCAAGACAAAGAACTGCCCCCTTTGGATCCGCATGCGAGAGTGAGCTCGCGGATTAAAGGGGGCAGTTCAATTAGAGGCTGATGGAGAGTAGGGCTTCGACAACGTAGTCCTGCTCAGATTCGGTCATCTGATGGAAGAGCGGCAGGATCAGTCCGGATGCGGCTACGAGATTGGTCTGAGGCAGGCTTCGTTCCCAATGATCGGCGCGGTACGGCAGCTCGTGATGGATCGCCATGATTGCACGTCGGGTTGAGATGTTCTTTTCCAGCAGCTCCTGCATAATCGCGTCCCGCTTCTCGGCGACTGCGCCGAGCAGGCGAACCATGTACGACTGATAGTTGGGATTGCAGTTGGCAGGAACCACCGGAGTCTGCAGCCATGAAAGGTTGCGCAGAGCTGCAGTGTAGCGATTCGCCAGGAACCGTCGTCTCTCCAGGAAATCGCCCAGTCTTCCGAGCTGAGTGATGCCTACCGCGGCTTGCATATCCGTCATACGGAAGTTGAAGCCAACTTCATCGTAGGTCTCGGTGCTTACCTGTTTTGCGCTATGACGGGCCACGTCCGAAAGGCTCATAGCGTGCTGGCGCAACCGGCGCAGCTTCTCAGCCAGTTCGGCATCGCCTGTTGTGATCATGCCGCCTTCACCTGTGGTGAGAACTTTTCTGGGATGGAAGCTGAAGCACGCCAGCTTGCCAAGCGGCTTGCCGATGAGCCTGCCATCGTACTCCGAGCCGATTGCGCAGGCCGCATCTTCGATGATTTCAAGATGGTGCTTAGCCGCTACGGCCAGCAGTGAATTCATCTCCGCAGGAAGTCCGATCTGGTGAACCACGAGAATCGCCTTCGTGCGCGGGGTGATCAATTCCTCGATGCGTGCCGGGTCGAGGTTGTAAGTATCCGGATCGATGTCGCCGAAGACTACGGTCGCTCCCGTGTACGCGATCGAATTAGCTGTCGCGATAAAGGAGAGGCTGGGACAGATAACCTCGTCGCCCGCACCGATGCCAAGTGCCGCAAGGGCCAGGTGCAGGGCGGTGGTGCAGGAGGATACCGCCACGGCGTGATCGCAGCCGATGTATGCGGAGAATCTTTTTTCGAATTCAGCGACACGTGGTCCCTGCGTGAGCCAGCCCGAACGCAATACTTCAACGACGGCGTGCTCTTCTTCCGCGCCAACGTATGGGCGCGCTACCGGGATCATTTTTGTCACTGGAGTGGACAGTGTGCTCATCTTTGTATCTCCTGCCGCAGCCATCTCCGGCCCGGCCAGTCACGCTATTTGCGATGACTGATGATTCGTGCCGGCACACCCGCGACGACTGAGTATTCCGGAACGTCGCTGGTAACGACTGCGCCAGCGCCCACGATGGAATGCGCTCCAACATGCACCCCGGGAAGTATCGTTGCGTTGGTGCCGATGTCTGCGCCGTAGCCGATGACAACGGGCTTGATCAGCAACTCAGTTGCGATAATCGGAACGTCGGTGGGATTGCCTGTGTGGGATGAGCCGAGAACTTTTGCGCCCGGACCCCACCCAACGTAATCCTCGAGAACAAGATCGCGGGCGTCGAAGTAGGCGTGCGGTCCGATCCAGACGTGATTTCCGATGCGACACTTGCCATCGAATCTTCCCTGGATCATGGTCTGCGCGCCGATGAATACAGCGTCGCCAATCTCCATCGTCTCGGCGTGCTTGAGGACAACTTCAGGGGCGATCTGCAGCGCGTGCCCCGCTGTGCGGCACATTGCGCGGAAGATAATCCTGCGGAGCTGAGTTTCGAATGCACCTTCCTCTGAGCGATAGCGCGAGTAGAGCGCGAGCAACTCCGCAGGGGAGTGTGCCTGCTTCAGATGCGCAGCATATTCCCACTCCCAGGCCGGATCATTCTGAACCTTCTTGCTGCCGAAGACGGCAGGCACGGTTCTGAACTCGCCGGCCCGTTCGATATCGTGCTCAGCCGACATGACTAAACTCCCGTAGCTCCGATACCACGCGCTCTATAGATTCGACGGGAATGCCGGGATACATGGGAAGAGAAAGGATGCGGCTTGTCACGCGTTCCGTCACAGGGAAAGCGCCGCGTTGGTAGCCGAGAGACTTGTACGCTTCCTGCAGATGCAGAGGCGTCGGGTAGTGCAAGCCTGATTCGATGTTGGCATCTGCCAATTGCTGCCGAAGCGTTTCGCGAGTGTCAGACTGGATCACATAAAGGTGATATACGTGGCGGCCATAGGGCATCTCGGTTGGAATTTCGACACCTGTGCCGGCCAGCGCCTTTGAGTAAGCAGCAGCAGCCTCGCGCCGCTGATCGTTCCAGCGATCGAGGTGCTTCAACTTCACGGAAAGGAAGCCACCCTGCAGACCTTCCATGCGCATGTTCAGGCCAGGGAAGAGATGCTCATAGCGCTTCGATGAGCCATGATCGCGCCACATGCGGATGCGATGAGCGAGGTCTGCATCATTGGTCGTGACCGCGCCGCCTTCGCCGCAGGCGCCAAGATTCTTACCGGGATAAAAGCTGAAGCATCCCGCGACGCCGAGTGAGCCAGCGCGCTTGCCCTTGTATTCCGCGCCATGAGCCTGGCAGGCATCCTCTACAACAGGAATGCCGTGACGCTGGGCAATTTCAAGGATCGGATCCATATCGGCGGTCTGCCCGTAGAGATGGACAGGCATGATCGCGCGGGTCTTGCTCGTGATCGCGGCTTCGAGAAGCGCGGGATCCATGTTGAATGAGATCGGGTCAATATCTATGAAGACGGGTGTGGCGCCAACCGCGGTGATTGCTTCGGCGGTTGCAATGAAGGTATGAGGAACTGTTATGACTTCATCGCCGGGTCCGATGCCAAGCGACGCAAGCACCAGGTGGATTGCGGCGGTGCCGGTGTTGACTGCGACGCAGTGGCTGGTGCCGACGTAGGCCGCAAACTCTTCTTCGAATTTCTGGACCTCTGGGCCCAACACAAACGACGAGTTCCCAAGGACGCGACGGAAGACCTCGGTGAGATCTTCTTCGATTTCGGCATGCAAAGACTTCAAGTCTGCAAACGGGATCTTCATTACTCCTCCACTTTCCTTAGTATCCGAGCTGGGTTCCCAGCAACAACGGTATTCGGTGGAACATCGCGGGTGACAACGCTTCCAGCGCCGACCACGGCATGTTCGCCGATGGTGACACCGCAAAGTATTGTGCTGCTGGTGCCGATGGATGCTCCACGCTTCACGACAGTTTCGACTACCTGCCAGTCAGCCTCGGTCTGAAGTTCACCGGTGGCGCTGGTTGAACGGGGGTACTTATCGTTAATGAACGAGACGTTGTGGCCGACGAAGACGTCATCCTCAATCCTGACGCCCTCACAGATAAAGGTGTGGCTCGAGACTTTCACGTTACGGCCGATGACGGCGTTCTTCTGGATTTCGACGAAGGTGCCGATCTTGCTGTTGTCGCCGATCGAGCAACCGTAGAGGTTGACGAAGGCAAAGATCCGCACGTCCTTCCCGAGCTTTACATCCGGCGCAATCCGGCTGAACTCCGGTAGCTTTGCTGGTGGCAGAGCTGCCGGACATCTGGAGGATTGGCCGAAAGCGTTTCAACATCCACGGTAGCGTCGGTCATATCAGGCAATACCCCTGCTGAGTTCGAGGCCTTCCGGTACCAGGTCAACCAGCTTGCCGCGCTGCTTCATTGAGCGGGAGGCGCTTTCAAGGATGCGAACCACGCGGAGGCCAGCCTGGCCGCCGGTGATGGGCTCTTCGCCTGTGCGGATGCAGTCGACGAAGTGCTGGATCTCAACCTTGAGTGCTTCCGACATGTCGAGCTGCGGGGCGAACATATCTCCCGAGCGATAGCCGACGAGTGCCTTGTAGAGAGAGTCCGGTGTCCCGTTCAGCGTGATGCCCTTGTCGTAGACCTTGACCTTCTCGCTGGGCTCCATGTCGTCATAGACGATCATCTGCTTGCTGCCTCCGAGCAGGGTGCGGCGCACCTTAACTGGAGAGAGCCAATTGACGTTGACGTGAGCGATGATGTTTTCCTCGAAGAACATGGTGATGTATGCCAGGTTCTCGTTGCCGCCAAATACGTGGTTGATGCCGGTGGCTGCGACGGCGACGGGCGACGAGGGAAGGATGTAGTCCATGATTGCGAGATCATGGACAGCGAGATCCCAGATGACGTCGACATCGCGCTGAAACAATCCCAGGTTGATGCGCGTGGAATCGTAGTAGAGGATGTCTCCCAATTGGCCGGAGTCGGCGATGTCCTTGATCTTCCTTACCGCGCCGGTATAGACGAAGGTGTGGTCGACCAGCAGTGTGAGATTGCGGCGGGCTGCCTCGTCAATCAGGTGCATTGCCTGCTCTGACGAGGAGGTCATCGGCTTCTCCACCATGACGTGCTTGCCGGCCTGGAGAGCCTGTAGCGCGAGTTCATAGTGAGTGGAAACCGGCGTCGCAATCGCGATTGCGTCGATGTTGGGGTTGTTGAGCAGATCGTTGAAGTCTGTGGAGACTTCGACGGATGGATAGCGGCTGCTGACTGCGTTGAGCCGATCCTGACGCATGTCGCTAACCGCGATGACTTGCGTGTCTGCTACTTCAAAGAGATTGCGGACCAGATTTGGTCCCCAGTATCCGTAACCGATGACGCCGAAATTGATCACGCTTCCTCCCAAGTCCTTGTTGAAATTAACTGCCGCAATGCCGCGCTGGAAACCGATTGAAACCAAACCTGCTCGACAAAATCTTTGACAAGCATTTGATCTGCCTAACCTGCCCAGAGAATGGAACCGGTAATTTTCACAACGAAAAGCTTCCCGGCCGGGACAACATTTCTGGACAATTGCAATCCTCTACACAGGCCCTGCACCGCTTCGTTTCTAAACCCTTGAAACAAGAGTCCCCGCAGTTTGTTCTCGATACACAGGAGGTATCGAGCTGTCTTTTATTTTCGACAACAGAGTTCGATAGCTGATGTCCAGGGATCTCGCTGTTTTTCTGCGATTCCACTGGTGAGACTGAAGAACGCTCAGAATGATCCGCCGCTCAAGGTGCTGCACCGCGCGCTTAGTCTGAATCCGTAGTGGCGTTGTGGTGTCGATGGGATCGAGAGATTCGTCGTGCAGATCGTCGGGCCGTCTCAGCATGGAGATGACTTGTTCTTCTCCGCCCAACACGACATAGCACTTCGCGAGATTCTCAAGTTCCCTGACATTCCCCGGCCAGTGATAACACTCAAGGGATTTGGTCAGTGAGAGACTCATCGGTTGCGGCTTGCCGCCAATGCGCCCACTGTGCACCCGGATGAAATGGTTCATCAGGATCGGCACGTCCGACAGCCGCTCACGCAGCGGAGGCATATTGATCGTCAGCACATTGATCCGGTAAAAGAGATCCGCGCGGAAGTCGCCCTTTGCTACCTGGGCCTCCAGATCCTGACTGGTTGTGCAGATAGCGCGAATATCGATCGTTCGCTCAGTGGATGCACCAATTCTTGCCACCCGGAAATCCTGAAGGGCATGGAGGAGCTTGGGCTGGAGGGTCAGATGCAGCTCTCCAATTTCGTTCAGGAAGAGCGTGCCCTTGTCAGCCTTCTCGCATTTGCCCGCCTTCGCTTCGGTTGCTCCCGGAAAGGCGCCTGGTTCGTGTCCAAAGAGCTCACTTTCAAACTGCCTGCTCAGGACCGTTGGACAATTAACTTTGAGGAAATTATGTGCACGCCGCGCGCTCAAATCGTGCAATAGCCTTGCGGCCAATTCCTTGCCGGTTCCGCTCTCTCCAACGATGAGAACCGGAATGTCGGTCAGTGCAGCTTTTCTAAGCTGTTCACCAACTCTTCGGATTCCGAGTGATTCACCGATAAGTGCTTCAGCCGGTCGATATCCGTCAATTTCGCCCATTATGCCCTCAGCAATCTTCCACTTGTGCACGTAGAGGACCAAAGCAGTGGGTATCGATAACCATATCGACTGCCCAATGGCCTGGCGTGCTGATGACTGGAGCATCGGGATTGCCAACCGCGCGACGCAATGCCACGGAGGCACTGAAAATCGCGCTACTTCAAGCCAGCATGTTGGCAGAGCTTGGATGCGCACGGCCTGTAGTTGTTGCTCGCTGCGCGATTGCGACACCGGTGGCGGGTCTGAATCCCGCCGACTCACAAATGCCGCCCGGACGAAATGTAACCTTCCCGACGTTTGTTGCAAGTTGCTGCACATTCTTCCCGTGGCAGTAACGGTGGAGCGTCAACTTCGGCGATCGCGCATCGCCGAGTCTCTCGGCCAACCTTAATATGCTTCAAAGTCGCGTCGTATTGAGTGAACCGGGGAAGGAAAATCCGGCGAACCGATCTGCAAGCGAACTGAGACGCGGTCATGTGCACTCGGCCGCCTCCTTGCGACAAATATGAGGAGCGCTGAGGGGCCCAAGGTGCAAACAGTTGCACACATTGCAACAAGGTGCAGAACAATCCGCCTATTCCCCGCAACATATAGCGTGAAATCAGAGGATGACGAAGTAAAGGTCGGCCAGAATTTTGGCCATCTATGTGCATGTTATTGGTCGCGAGGCTATGCAGCTGACCACCATGTACTCAAATAATCCAATTCGATTTCTCGTCATCCTGATTTTTGCCGTCGTCTCCGCGACTGTGCTCAATGCGCAAAGCGTTGCTGCTACCGAGTCCAATTCCGTGCGTCTGCCAAATGCGGCGTATGCCGATGCCCCAGCCAGCGCAAGCCAGCAAGGGTCGTCTGCAACATCCCAATTCAAACTCGGACCGGCGGATGTGATTCGCGTGAATGTCTGGAAGAATACAGACCTCTCCCAGACCGTCACAGTGGGCCCGGATGGCTTCGTGTCCCTGCCGTTGCTAGGCGATGTCCACGTTGCGGGAATGACGGCCAACCAGTTGGCGCAGGATTTGACGACGCGATTCAGCTCCTATGTCGTAAGCGCGCAGGTTACCGTCAGCGTGGTGGAGATTCGCAGCCGGCAGGTTTATGTGATGGGCCAGGTGGGCAAGCCGGGCGGATATCCGCTGATTGCGCCGATATCGGTTCTGCAACTCATTGCCCAGGCTGGTGGACTGAACACCTTTGCAAATCGCAAGGGCATCATTGTCCTGCGAGGGACGGGTGGCAATGAACAGAAATTGAGCTTCAACTATGTCGCCGCTATCAAGGGCGATAGCAAGCAGAACATCAGTCTTCAGCCCGGCGATACCGTAATCGTTCCCTAGGAAAGAGCCATGAAGAAATTGGGTCGGAGTTGCCTTATGGTCGTAATGTCCGCTTGTCTCTTCGAGGTCTCGATGGTTGCCCAACAGGCGACCACGGGTCAGACGGACACGAGCGCGCAGTCAGCGAGTGGGCAGTCTTCGAGCGAAGAACCTTCGGCCAAGCCAGTCTTCATTGGTGCAAGCGATCCAATCCAGGCCATGAATGGCAGCGGAGATCAGCAGCAGCAGTATGTTCCGGCGCTCGATGGTTCGGGATTGATCCCGATGAGCAGCGGCAAAGCCACTCACATGATGGTGGGGGCGGTTGTATCCGGCGGGTGGGACAGCAATCCGGAGAATCTTCCGAGCGCAACGTCGTCCGGTGTGTACACGCTAAGTCCGTTAATCGGAGTGCACGCGAGCACACCAAATACGCAGTTCATTCTGCAATATATGCCGACCATTACGCGCTACAGCTCCAGCGCCTATAGCGGGCAAACGATGAACGTCGCGTCGGTTGCGATGTCGGGCAAGCCGAGCGAGCGGTGGAGCTGGGATATCAAAGGAATGGGCAGCTATGGCCAGGACTCCATACGTTTTCTGGCGCCGACGCAGACGGTGGCTGTGGGCGGAGTGCCGGGGACCGGCCCGAATGCCGCTTCCTATCTTCCCAATGCCGGCACTGTGACGTACGTGTACGGCAGTGGGGCACTGAGCTACAGAAAGTCCGAACGGGATTCCATCGAGATGACCGCGGCCAACACGTTCAGTCACTACACTACGCTGAGCGGGAACAACAGCATCGCGTCTACCAGCCTGAAGTACAACCGCGACCTCTCTCCAACGCTCAGCATGCGCGTGTATGGGCAAACCTATTACTACTATGGGGCGTTGAACTGCAATAGCTTCGGCGGCGGATTCGGCGTTACGTGGCACGTTGCCGATCGATATCACCTGTCGGTCAACGCCGGCCCACAACTGAATACATCTTCCTGCGGGCAGCAGCAGGGCTTCGCATACAGCGCTGCATTCAGTACAAGGCTGACGCATAATTCGCAGATCTATTTTCTTGCGGCCCGTGAACCGACTGTGTCGTATCTGGGGCCTGGCCTGTGGCTGGAGAGCGCATCAGGTGGCTATCAGCGTCAGGTTGGCCTCAAAGGGGATCTCACCTTCGACGTCGGATATGTGAAGAGCGACACGCTTACTGCGACGACTTCGTACAACGACGTTTTTGTGGATTGTTCCTATGGGCACCAGTTATCGCACGGGCTGAACCTTTCGTCCAGCTTCCGGCGTTATTCGGGAAGCACCAACGGTGCAGATTTCAGTCGCAATGTTCTGCTTTTCTCGTTGGGATGGGCACCCACAATCGGCCACATCTTTCAGTAGGCACCACCAACTTGGCTTTGAGGGATTATGAATCAGCAGCAGGTACGCCCGGTTAAATCGCCAGTATCGATCAAACAATGCCTGAGGGCGTTGAAGCGGCATGTGCATCTCATCCTGCTGTCATCGCTGCTGCTTGCGATCCTCGGAATAGTGGGAGTTTCGCTGCTGCCGAATATCTATCGCGCCACCACCACGATCCTGGTGGACCCACAGAAGATTCCGGAGCGTTATGTTGCATCCACCGTCACGTCGGATCCCAATGCCCGCCTGAACACCTTGACGCAACAGGTGTTGAGCGACTCGCGCTTGCAGGAGATCGTGGACCTGGACAATCTATACCCGGAGATGCGCAAGAAAAAGACTCGTGAAGAAGTTCTGAACTACATGCGCAGCAAGACAGAGATTGAGTTGAAGCTGGCACGGGAGCCTGAAGCAGGCCTGAGCAGCTTCAGCATTTCGTATGAGGACGAAGATAAGACTCTTGTCGCAAAGATCGCCAACCAGCTCGCTTCGAGCTTTATCAATTGGAATCTCCAGGTCAGGCAGCAGCAGGCACTGGGCACCACGCAGTTCCTGTCAAAGGAGCTGGAGGATGCGCGGAAGAGCCTCGAGGAGCAGGAGGGAGAACTCGAAGCCTTCAAGATGAAGCACGCAGGTTCCACTCCCGATCAGGTCAACGCCAATCTGCAGGCGTTATCGCGCTTGCAGGCCGAGGTGCAAACAAATTCCGACGCAATAAGCAGGCTGGACCAGGAGAGAATTCTGCTGACCCAGGTGAAGCCGACCGAGGTGCGTGATACCGCATCGCTCTCAGAGCGGGGTCGATTGCTGCAAGACAAGCGCCGCCTCGAGAGTGAGCTATGGAACCTGAAGCGCCAGTTTACCGACACGTATCCCGATGTCATTGCGGCGAAGGAAGAGCTCAAGAATCTAAATGCGCGGCTGGCCAAGCTGCCTGAAACGCCTTCCGATTCCATCGACTCGGGCGACTCGAATACGCAGGTACGCCTCTCGCTGATAGATAAGGAAATGCAGCGCCGCAAGCAGCAGCAGGTGGGTCTTCAGCAGCAGATCCAGTCTTATCAGTGGAAAGTGGATTCAGTACCCGTGCTTGAAAGCCAACTGGCCGAGCTGACACGAAACTACGAAGTATCGAGCCAGAACTATCGGTCGCTTCTGGATAAGACATTTTCCGCTGGAATGTCGGAGCAGCTTGAGCGTACCCAGCAAGGCAAGAGATTTACGGTTCTGGATCCGGCGAAGACTCCGGAAAAGCCGGTTAGCCCCAAGCGAATTCCATTCATGGCTGGTGCTATTGGAATAGCGCTGATTTTACCAGCGGGCCTGGTGATAGCGTTTTACCTAATGAGCGGATCAATTAAATCCGACGTCGAGTTAAAAGGAATGGTGCCGTTGAAGGTCCAGGTGCTGGGAACAATACCGCCAATTATCAGCCAGGCAGATCTTCGGCGCGGGCGGCTGATGATGGTGCAGACAATTCTGGTTTCCGCGATTTCGTGCGTTGCATTGATACTATTTCTGCTTAAGGTCAAACCAATATTATGAGTTCAATTCTGGGGTTACATACAACGAGCGTGCCTCGCGAGAATCAAGATCCCCTGCGACGTGCAATTGCGCCGAAGCGCAACATTGCTTTGCAACCGAGCAAGAAGTCCCGCCTTGTTTTTCTGACGGAACCCAACGGCCTGGCGGTGGAGCAATATAAATTGCTTCGCCGGCGACTCCGCACGCTCCACCCCGAAGGTGGTGTTGTGCTGATCAGTAGCCCCAGTCCCGGCGAAGGAAAAACACTTACGTCAACAAATCTCGCATGGTGCCTGGCGGATGGCGGGCATCAGACCTGCCTGGTCGATCTTGATTTTCGGGCATCCGGTGTCTCGTCCACGCTGGGGTACAGCTTCGAAGAAGATGGAGTTGAAGATGTATTGAACGGCGAGCGGACGATATTGGAGGCCGTACGCCAGGTCGGCGATCGTCCCCTGTATGTTATGGGCGTCAGGAAATGCCTGGAGTCACCGACTGAACTCTTGACTGCCGCTGTGCTGAGCCCGTTTCTAAACGACCTTCGTGCCATGTTCCAGTGGGTCATCCTCGATTGCGCTCCAGTGATTCCCATGGCGGATGTCGCGGAGATTCTGCCCTTGGCAGATGGAGCCATCATGCTCGTGCGGGCAGAAAAGACTGAGAAGTCGATGATCGCCCCTGCGCTCGAGATACTCGGTTCTAAACTCTGGGGAGTGATCGTCAATGAATGCCAGATCGACGGAAGCTCTTACTACGGGTATTACGGCAGCCGTAAAAAGTAGTCGGGATCGCACTCCGATGTGGCAGTGTGTAGCTTGTCGTTGCCGACGCTGAGCGGCGTGGGAACTGTCTTGACCTCTCTCATTCCGGATTGATTCGCCAAGAGTCGACCGCGGACTTACCCCGGCTTTTTTTTGTTCGTCAGCGGCAGTGCGGGGCCGTGGTTCGGAAGTCATCTCCTTGTAATGCATATGAAAGTTATTGTGACGACATGTGCATTAGCTTGCATAGTGCTGAGGTCGCGATTCTGCTGTGCGCGAGGGCTGAGAGCAAGAATTCCAGCGAGCGTACCCAATTCACGAGATATCCACAGGCCGAAGCGCGAAATTAACCTCTCACCCTGAACACGAAGGGCCTCCGCCTACCCAAAACGTTTACTATTGATAATATTAGACTTATGGCGAAATCAAATGTCTAGCGACCACGTCGAATGCCGTGGCTCGATCCCAGGGGAGTTCACTGGACGACAATCCGATCGCGATGGGCGAATGAGTGGCTGTCGGGTTTGCTTCACCTTGAATCTCTCGAGCCTCCGGGCCCTGGCTGGCGACCAATAAGCAGCGATAACACAGCGGTTACTGGTGAAAGCCGACACTGGAATCTATAACATGGCTTGAAGTTTGCAGGGGATTGAGCAATCGGTTCGCTGGCACTCGAATTGCAAGTGATATTGCGGCAAGGCCAGGGTTGGCCGATACAGATTGGGCTCAATCATGAAACTCGAGGACGTGGTTGCTAGATATTCGGGAACCGCATCGAGCTTCTGAAGAGAGTTTGAGATTTCCACAGTGACTGGATGTAAGTCACGATCGCGAAGCGCTGTCCGCAGTTGTGAACATAGAAGACCAGGATGATACCGTGATTTCTGCCGTAAAGTACTCGCCTTCCCCCATCTCGTGTTCGGCCAGTGTCGAGGAAGCTCGCTGGTTCGCGGTATATACCCACCCGCGGCATGAGAAGGCTGTTTCCGAGCAACTTGAGAAGCGCGGCGTCGAGGCCTTCCTGCCCACATTTATCAGCGAAAGCCAGTGGAAAGATCGGCGAGTGAAGATTACCAACCCGCTTTTCCCAGGCTATGTTTTCGCGCGCATTCGGATGGACGAGAAGATTAGGGTCGTCAGCAGTCCCAGCGTCATTCGAATCGTTTCCTTCAACGGCATGCCGGCCGCAATTTCGGAAAAGGAAATTGAGAGCGTGCGGTTGTGTTCCGAGCGGGGCGCCCTACTTGAGATGTGTCCGTTCCTCGAGGTGGGAGAGCGCGTGCGAGTTCGTGCAGGCGCGTTTGAAGGTGTGGAAGGCTTTGTGATCAATCGCAAGAATGGCTGCAAGCTCGTTATTTCAATCGCCGTGATCCACCAGTCGGTGGCGATCGAGATCAACGCCGAGCAACTGGAGCGGCTGCCTCTCGCGGGATCCAATCATGTGTCAATCCAATGAAGTTCCGAGTCAATGAAGACGGGGTAGGGCACAGTAATCGCGTTGCAGGTAAGCAGATCGCTCCTTGGTTTAAATAGAGTCCGGCAAGGATAGAGGCCAAAAACATGCCCGTAAGGAAAGCAATATCGGTCGGGGAGATACAGCTCGTATCCCAGAGTCGCCCTGAAGCGATTGCACGAGAGCACGGTATCGAGATCCTTTCCGAGCAAGTCTTTATGCACCTGCTGCGACTTGAGCGGAGACGCACCGAGCGCTCTGGAAACCCATTCATTCTTGTTTTGGTGAAGGGAGCAGACTTCCAGGCCAGGGAACCCGGGAAGCTTGTACGCAGCATCAGCACTGCGATTGTTTCGTGCACGCGCGAGACAGATGTTCTCGGATGGTACGAGCAGGACCACACGCTTGCTCTTCTGATGACTGAGCTGGGCGGCGCCGATCTTAGTGCCACCGAAGTCATCGCCAGGAAGATTATCGGGGCGCTTCGGAAGGCGATTGGGCCGGAGGAATTGTCGCGAATCTATCTTCAGATTCGTGTCTATCCGCAACCCTCGGGCGGCAAGGGCGATGGCGAAAGAGAAGATCTCATCTATCGCGATTTGTCTGCGGACGGCGGATCGAGTCACGGTGATCAAACCCTCAAGCGTGTGCTTGATGTTGTCGGCAGTGCGACTGCCCTGATCCTGCTGTCACCTGTTTTTCTGATGATCGCTCTGCTTATCAAGCTCACTTCGAAGGGGCCTGTATTTTTTTGCCAGAAGAGAGTTGGTCGTTACGGCAGGCTCTTTGACTTCTTCAAGTTCCGCTCGATGTATCCGGACAATGACCCGGCAATGCATCAGGCCTATGTAACCAAGCTCATTGCCGGAGCAGACGACGTTCAACAAGGGAACGGCACCTACAAGTTAGTGAACGATCCGAGAGTCACGCCACTCGGGCGATTTCTTCGCAAGACGAGCCTCGACGAGTTGCCGCAATTTGTAAACGTCCTGCGCGGGGACATGTCCCTGGTAGGACCCCGGCCGCCAGTCCCATACGAATATGAGTGCTACCGGTTGTGGCATAAGCGCCGGGTACTGGAGATTCAGCCGGGACTTACCGGGCTGTGGCAGATCAAAGGCCGCTCCCGCACGACATTCGATGAGATGGTGCGGATGGACATACGTTACGCAGAATCCCGCTCACTGTGGCAAGACATATGGATCATCCTGCAGACGCCGATCGCGATGTTCACTGGCAATGGTGCAGCCTAGACAGTCTTAGCCGCTGCAGAATGCGGTGAGACATCGCGAGTGTCTGCACCGAATAAAAAGCAAAGATCAGTGTCAGCATTCATATCGAACCTCTTCCCGTGGACCTCAAAATGTCATCTGTACCATGTGATCGCCAGCTAGAAGTGTCGCCTCCAGAGCCGTTGCCGGAACTGGTTACGATACCTGTTGCGAAGAAGCAGACCTATGGTCAGATTCTGAAGTCCTCTGCTGTCGTGGGTGGCGCATCAGTCTTGAACATTGGGATTGGAATTATTCGCACCAAGGCGATGGCACTCCTGCTTGGTCCAGCGGGATTTGGGTTGGCAGGACTGTACACGTCCATAGTTACCTTGACGCAGAGCGTCGCTGGTATGGGAATCAACAGCAGCGGCGTGCGTCAGATTGCAGAGGCGGCGGGCAGCGACGACAAAGCGCGAATCGGGAGAACGGTCGCTGTACTAAGGCGCACCTCCGTCATCCTGGGCATATTCGGCGCGCTGATGCTCATCACCTTTTCTCGCGAGGTATCGAAAATTACGTTTGGTGATGCGCACCGAACCAGCGCGATTTGCATTCTCTCGCTGGCCGTATTGTTTCAGCTTATTTCCGCAGGTCAGGGCGCTCTTCTCCAGGGGATGCGGCGAATTACAGACTTGGCGAAGATGAATGTCATCGGAGCTGTGTGGGGCACGCTCATCAGCATTCCGGTCGTGTACTTCTTCAGGGATAAGGGCATCGTCCCTTCGCTGGTGTGTGTTGCAGCGATGGCAATCCTTACCTCGTGGTGGTACAGCAGAAAGATCCAGCTTGAGATTCCAACCATGGTGGCGTCGGAGGTTGGACGAGAGGCGAAGGCGCTCTTGAAGTTAGGCGTGGCCTTCATGGCCAGCGGGCTGATGGTTACAGGCGTCGCCTACGTTGTTCGAGTCATCCTGACACACAAGGTTGGATTTGCGGCGACGGGTTTGTACCAATCTGCGTGGACACTCGGTGGACTCTATGTCGGCTTCATCCTGCAGGCAATGGGCGCGGACTTCTACCCGCGTCTCAGCGCTGTGTCGGCAAACAATGAAGAGTGCAATCGCCTGGTGAACGAGCAGGCTCTGGTGGGTCTTCTTCTTGCGGGACCTGGGGTCATTGCAACCCTCACCTTCGCTCCCCTCGTGATTGCGCTGTTCTACAGTGCCAAGTTCGGCGCAGCGGTAGGAGTACTTCGCTGGGTCTGCCTGGGAGCTACTCTTCAAGTTGTTACCTGGCCCATGGGCTTCATCATTCTCGCCAAAGCGCGTCAGGATCTTTTCTTTCTCAGCGAAGGCGTCTGGACCGTTGTAGCGGTTGGCCTCGCCTGGGCATCCATCTCGACATTTGGGTTGAACGGCGCCGGCATTGCATTCTTCCTCTCATACGTCTTTCACGCGATGCTCGTCTATCCGATTGTCAGTCGCCTAAGCGGCTTTCGCTGGTCAGTGACCAATGTGCGCACAGGCTCATTATTCCTGGGTTTGATCGCGATTGTCTTCGGCGGCTTCTATGTGTTGCCTCTCTATCTGGCGATTGCGATCGGTGTGGTAGCAGCCTTGCTTGCGGGAGCGTTTTCCGTTCGAACTCTTGTCAAACTGGTGCCCCTGGAGGATCTCCCACGTCCCGTGCGGAAGGTACTCGCCAAGTTCTCTCTCGTTCCCGCGTTATGATGCTCTGCCGAAACGTATGCCCTGAGCTCGTTTGAATATCAGTTAAATACCTCTACCAAAGAGTCAATGCAAATGAACCAAAATCAACATAAACCCCGGCTGGTATTTTTCCAGAACAAATACGATGACGGTCTGCCTGAGTTCCTGCTTATGCATGTGCGGGAACATGTGAAGTGCCTGTCTGTCTTTTTTGATGTGACAGTTATCAGGGACGACTGCGATTACCAGCAAATCTGTGACGCCTATCAGCCCGACCTGACCCTGTTTGAGAGCGGCGTGAATCTGCTGACCTGCAGAATGCCCAAGATTGCGAATGCTCGTTCCAACCAGAAGATCCCTAAGTTGGGTTTGCTGAATGCGGATGCATGGTGTGAAACTCGCTCGGGCTCTCTTTCCGAGCTGGATCACTGGGGAGTGGAGACGATCTTTTCCATCGCGGCAACCGCAGTGGAACATATGCCTGCAATAGCGGACAGACTATTTGTTTGGCCGAACTTTGTTGATCCTGAAATTTACCACGACTACGGTGAAGCCAAGATGATCCCGGTGCTGCTCTCAGGAGCAACCGCCGCACAGTATCCCTGGCGTCGTCGCCTTTACAAACTCATAGCCGAGCATTATCCGGCAATGTCGTGCCCGCATCGCGGTTATCTTTCTCGCGCCGCTGCTGGCCAGGTTCTCTACGGCGAGCGAAATGCGCGCACTATCAATGCATCTCAGGTTGCTCCCGTATGCGGCACCGTTGCGGGAGAGGTGGTACGTAAGCATTTCGAGATACCCGCATGCAATACGTGCCTGATCACAGAGCGCACTCCACATGTCGAAGACGCGGGCTTTGTCGATATGACGAATTGCGTGTTTGCTGATGAGAGCGATGTCCTGGACAAGCTGG
Organism: uncultured Acidobacteriaceae bacterium; assembly: GCA_963849505.1. Lineage (GTDB taxonomy): Bacteria > Acidobacteriota > Terriglobia > Terriglobales > Acidobacteriaceae > JANXZS01. The sequence goes on from CAWKHY010000011.1 coordinate 461,512, forward strand.
AATTTCTCTTTAAGGATCCAGAGCAGCTTCGGAGAATAACCGCGGCGGGTCACGACCTGGTTCATTCCCGTCACACCATGAATCAGCGAGATCAGATGCTGCAGTGGTTTCGTCTGCAGCAAAACCTGAGTGCGGGCGAAAGGATCGTTCAGGCTTCGCCGTTTGCTCCGCTGGCCATTGCGGGCGCATCGACGCATGAGTCAGCATCGCTGGTGCCAGTTCTTGGCGCTCACTTGCAAATGGTGCGCGATGGTGACGAGAAGCTTTGGACGGGCCAACTTGGTGCAGCTGAGGGTAAATACAAGAAATGTCTCAGCTACATGCACCGACTGCCCGAAGCGAGATTCAAGATTGCCCTGACTAAACTCTATTCGGGCAACGCCGCTGATGCGAATACACGCATCTTTGAACTAATCCAGTACAGCCTGTCCAACTACAAGGCTGTAGATCCAGACCCGATAGAGTGGGCCTACTACATCATTTCACTACTGTGCATGGGAAAGGAGAAGGATGCCGCGCGCTGTGCGGATGAATTTCCTTGGCTTCGCCACCCTGAACTGGAGAGAGTACGACGCCTCATGGCGGAAATCACGCACGAGGAATTTGTCACGTTTCCAGAGGCAGGCAGCCATCGAGCAAGCATCCACCAGCTTCCAGCGCGATCCGAGGCAGAGTGGCGTGAGGATCTGTATGGAATGCTGCGCGCCTGCGGACAGGATCTTGCCGTTGAACGGATAGCGAGCATAGATGCAGGCGAATCAATTGTTGCTTCTCGGCCGGAATCATTCGGAAGCCTGGTGACGTTCAACGATAGCAGCGCCAAGAGGATGCTGCAGAGCCAACTGCGGCAAGTGTGGCCTGGAGTGCTGAGTCGTCGCCTTTTGCATTACAGTATTCGCCGCAAATTACGGAATCTTGGTGGCAGGCTGGCAAACATTTCAGCGGGAGCGGGCGGCCCGGCGTTCGGCGCTACCAGGAAAGTTGAGAGCCCACAAATCCTTGCAGCAACACGTGATGTTGCCAGGGATCTCGGAATTCGCACTGCATTGCTCGGTGGTGGTCGGCTGGTGGAAGATGTTGCCAAGGCTATCCGCGAGGGGTCCCAGGGCGGAGAAACAGAACCTCTGATTTACAGCTTAAGTGAGACTGCTGGGGTGGCTTCGAAGGACGGCGACAGAACGCACGATCTGAAAGGAATCTTTCCACTGCAGCAGGTAGAGCCTTCGCAACAGGCCCTTCATCGCCTGAAGCGAGAGCAGGGGATTGCAGGCTTCGATCTTGTTTTGCTAACTGGTCCTGACATTCACGGCCAGTTGAGCTCCAGCCACGCACTCTGCGATGAGATTCTCTCGGCACGGTATGTCATGCTTGCGGAGTCGGACGTGGACTTCGAAAGCGACCCTCTGATTCAGTTACTCAGGGAATCAACCTACGTACTACTTGAGTGCAGCAGTGACGGTCGCGGCTACGTGATCCTCAGAAGGAAGGCCTCGGTTAGCCCCGGGGATCCTGCCGCTTTACTCTCTAACACGGCATTGCCTTGTATCGAATACTTGAAGAGATCCCTGAAAATTGAGTCCGGACTAACCTAGCTTGTCAGGGCTCTCCTGCAAGCAATACCAGTTATTCATAGGCCAGCTAAACCACCACCCGATAGTCATAAAAGAAAGCGAGAGTGTTGTCGTGTTATCAGCTAAGTCGGTGGCCAATGCGGTGTTGCCTCGCAGTCTTAGACAGAAGCTGCGCGAACAATGGGTATCGTTGAACGTGCGCCATTTATTTGGGCCTCGCTCCATACGCGTGCCAAAAGATGAAGCGATAGTTACCTGCGTCGTCAAGAACGGCGAGTACTACATGGAGTCGTTCATTAAGCATTATCTCGCGATGGGTTTTCGTCATATCTTCATCCTCGACAATGGTTCGAGCGACCAGACGATTGCCATTGCAAGAGAATATGAGAATGTCAGCGTATGTCAGTCCACGTTGCCGATAAGTGCGAATCAGCGACTATTCAAGAAATATCTGGCAACCAAATCCGTACGAGGTGGTTGGTGCCTGGATGCGGATGTAGATGAGTTGTTTGACTATCCGCACTCGGATGTTGTGAGTCTGCGAGAGTTATTGGCTTATCTGAACGATCACAACTATAACGCGGTGATCACGCAGCTTCTGGATATGTTCTCGGATAGGTCTTTATCCCATCTCGTCGACGAGCAAAAAGAGGACATAAAGGCGGTCTACCAGTACTACGACATCTCTGAAGTTGGCAAGACTGATTATCGATCGTCGCCGGTTGCGGTGAATTCTGCTGGTGCCAACAGATTGGCTTCCAGTGATGTGGCGCTCCTCTGGGGCGGCATCAGGAAGAGACTGTACGGGAACGACTGCTTGCTTACCAAGCATTCGCTGTTCTATCCAGAGGCGGGCATTGAACTGTTTCCGCACATACACTTTGTCAACCGCGCAAATGTGGCGGATGTGTCCGGGGTGATGCTGCATTACAAGCTCACCAGTAACGCGCTGGCCATGGCCCTGCAAAACAGAGACAACTTCACGGAAAACAGCAAGACTTATGGCGCTTTTATCGACGTGCTCCAAAACTCCTCTGGATTGCAGGTCAAGACGTCTACGGCTCGCAGATTTGTCGAGGCAAGCGAGCTGTGCGAAAGCGGCTTCCTGATGACGTCGCCGGCATACGAAGACGTGGCAATGGCTGGAGCAGAGAAACAATTGCTAAGGGTTCAACACTAATGGCCAGCATCAACAACTTGAAGGACGTGGTCGATTGGGGACTGTGCACCGGATGTGGCGCCTGCCACTATGCGTGTTCTGAAGGCGCAGTGTCCCTGGTTAATATTGAGTCCGTTGGCATCCGTCCCCAGTTCAACTCGCCGGCCTGTGCGTCATGTACTAAATGTCTTTCGATCTGTCCCGGATACGTGGTAGATGCCACAACGCTTGAGGCCTCAACCACCGCGGCGAGCATCGATGCCGATCGTGCGTTCGGATCAGCAGTGGAGATATGGGAAGGTCACGCAACTGATCCGGAGACACGCTTTAGAGCATCTTCCGGCGGAATACTGACGGCGCTTGCGCTCTACTGCCTGGAACAGGAGAAGATGAAGTTCGTGCTGCATAGCGCTGCCAGCGACGACGTGCCGTGGGAGAACCGGACGGTGCAGAGTCGCACCAGGGATGAACTGATAAGCCGCTCCGGATCACGCTATGCACCGTCCTCACCATGCGAGGGGCTCGATGCGATCGAGCAGAGTGACGGACCGTGCGTGTTCATTGGTAAGCCCTGCGATACGGCCGCCGTTTCGATGTTGCGCCGCGAACGCCCGGCACTTGATGAAAATCTTGGACTCGTCTTGACCTTCTTTTGCGCTGGAACACCAAGCACGGGCGGAACCCTGGAAGTTGCAAAATCACTGAACATCCAGCCGGAGCAGATTAATTCAGTCCGTTATCGAGGCGAAGGTTGGCCGGGCAACTTCAAGATCATCTACGACGATGGCAGGCAGCAGCAGTCGCTCTCGTACGCGGAATCCTGGGGCCAGCTAACACATCATCGGTCGCTTCGTTGCAACGTATGCCCTGATGGCCTGGGTAGACTTGCTGACATTTCATGCGGGGATGCATGGGAGAACGACACAACAAACGGAAATCCCGGGCTCTCAATAGTCATTGTGCGAACGGCAAGAGGCAAGAGAATCCTCGATGGCGCAATCGCTGCAAATTATGTATCCCTCCATCCGGTGGGTGCCTCTGCGGTATTTGCCGCACAAGTGAATTTATTGCGTCGGCGCACTGAGATATTCGGAAGACTCATTGCACTTCGTATCTTTGGCATTCCGGTTCCCCGATTTAAGGGCTTTTCTTTAATTCATAGTTGGCTACGCCTGCCGCTGAGCCGAATGGCAAAAACAGTTGGCGGAACAGTCAAGCGCGTTGCGTCGCGTCAACTCTATAATCGGCGACCTCCAGTCTCAGAGGCATCGTGAAGGTTGTCGCTGCTTTATTACTGATCTGCATTCTGCCTTGTGAGTATTGAAAGAGCGATATGAGAATCTGCATGCTGGCATACGCTTTCTACGAGAGTGATATGCGAATTCTGCGATATGCAAAGGCGCTGGTTGAGCGGGGCGACTCCGTGGATGTCATCGCGCTCAGACGTGAGGGTGCACCGGCGTTCGAAGTCCTCCAGGGAGTCAACGTATACAGAGTCCAGTCTCGACAGAGGAATGAGCGAGGATGGTTTGACTACCTGACCCGAGTGATTCGGTTCATGTTGGTGTCGGCCGCCAAACTGACGCGTCTGCATTCGGCCCAACCTTACGACGTAGTCCATGTCCACTCTGTTCCCGACTTTCTTGTGTTCTCTGCTATTTGGCCTAAGCTGACTGGTGCGAGGATCATCCTCGATATCCACGACATACTGCCGGAATTCTTCGCTAGCAAATTTGGAGCTAGCAGCAAGTCAATTCTCTTTAGATTGCTGGTGCTTGCAGAGTATCTATCCGTAAAAATGTCTGACCACGTAATCATTGCGAATGATCTGTGGCATCAGCGTCTGGTGGCACGCTCTGCAAACGCGGAAAAGTGCACATCAATAATCAACTATCCGGACTCAGATCTATTCAGGCCCGTGGAGCACCGGCCAACTGACGCATCGAAATTCCGTATCACGTATCCGGGCACCCTGAATACTCATCAGGGAGTGGACATTGCCGTCCGCGCAATGCATATTCTGCGCGACGAGCTGCCCCAAGCGGAGTTTCATGTGTACGGAGAGGGGCCCGCAAAGCCCTCGCTCATTGAGTTAACCTCAGAGCTTTCGCTGTCGGATAGGGTTAGCTTCCACAACTTTTTGCCTTGCGACCAGATACCCCAGGCGATGGCTCTCTCGGATATAGCAGTGGTTCCCAAGCGCGCCAGTTCTCCATTCGGTAACGAGGCAATGAGCACAAAGATCATGGAGTTCATGTCTTTGGGGGTCCCCGTCATCGTGTCGCGAACGAAGGTTGACGAGTACTACCACGACGAATCCCGGGTCAAGTTCTTTGAGTCGGACAATGCTGACGATCTCGCACGAGCTATTGCGCTTTTGTACCGGGACCCTGAACTTCGGCGCAGCCTGGCTGCACACGCTTCAGAATATGTCGCTCGCAACAATTGGACCGAGAAGAAGCAGCTATATCTGACAATAGTTGACTCTCTGTGCGCTCGGACAAAGCCCGTTTCCGATCCGATTGCGCGCCAGGTGAATTAAGGAGATCCGTGCCAATGTCCCGTTTCAGACTAGATCGATCAGTGAGCTTACGTGTAGTGCGACCTATGAGGCGCATGCTCGGCCGCACTGACGACAAAAGAATACCGATTCTGATGTATCACGGTATTAATAATGTTTTGGGCTCGAGCCATCCATATTTCGAGACAAACACATCGCCCGATGCGTTTGCCAGCCAAATGCGTTATCTTCGCGACTCTGGATACACGCCGTTAACTCTCGATCGCGCTGTGCAACAGTTGAACTCCAGCGAGATCCCAGCCAACTCCGTTGTTATCACTTTTGACGATGGCTTCCGGGACTTCTATACACGCGCTATGCCAATTCTGCAGGCGCATGGGTTTGCAGCCACAATGTTCGTCGTGTCCAGCTTTATGGGAACAAGGATAGAACGCTTTGTCGACCGGGAGTTCATGACCTGGGGTGAGGTAAGGGAAATCGAGTCTTTGGGAATTCAAATCGGATCGCACACGGTTAGTCATCCACAATTGCACCAAGTGTCTTTAAAAGACACGCAGAGAGAACTGGTCGAATCTAAGCAAATGATCCAGGACCAATTAGGCAAACCGATCACATCATTTAGTTATCCTTATGCTTTTCCAGAGCAGGATGATGTCTTCAGGGCCGAGCTTCGTCAGGGACTTATATCTGCCGGATACGATTCTGGAGTTACTACCGTGATAGGAAGTGCAAGCCTCCGGGATGACAGGTACTTCCTGCCGCGGATCCCTGCTAATGTACACGACGATCTTAGCTTGTTCCAGGCTAAGCTCGAAGGTGCCTATGATTGGTTGCATTCGCCCCAACGTCTTTATAAGCGCATCAAGGGTCGCAATGAGGGCATGAGCAGGTTAGACCACGAGTTAAACACCAGGCAAAGTAAGGTGGCAGGACTCTAATGGACTTATCGGTCATCATCATCAACTGGAACTCGACAGACTATCTTCGTCAATGCCTGGTGTCTGTCTATCGAGAGACCAAAGACATTGGCTTTGAAATTATTGTGGTCGATAATTGCTCAAACGACGACAGTTGCTCTCAGCTGATTAGGGCTGAGTTCCCCCAGGTGATCCTTCGCTGCAGTAAGGAGAATCTTGGCTTTTCTCGCGGCTGCAATCTTGGATACACACTATCGAGGGGTGAGACGCTCCTATTCCTGAACCCAGATACCGAGATTCATAGCAACGTCTTTGCGAGCATGATTGAGGAACTGCAAGCTGACAGCAGGACGGGCGCGGTAGGTGTACGCCTGCTCAATAGCGATGGCTCACTGCAAACGAGTTGTATTCGGACCTACCCTACCATCCTCAATCAGCTGCTCGATTCGGAATTCTTGAGAGCCAGAACTCCGATGTCAGATTTGTGGGGGATGAGGCCCCTGTTCGCTCCAGAGGCAGGCCCGGTGAAGGTGGATGTCGTCTCCGGGGCGTGTCTAATGGTCAAGAGAAATGTGTTCCGCGAAATCGGTGAATTCGACTCACGGTATTTCATGTACGTCGAGGATATCGATCTCTGCCATCGAGTTACTCGCGCCGGCTATGTCATTCATTACATGAATGACTGCGTGGTCACCCACCACGGCGGAAAGAGTTCGGCTTTGCAGACAAATTTCTTTGCAAATCTACGCCAGCAAGAAGCCCTCCTTAAGTATTTCTCGACGACTAACGGAAGGTGGTATTCCTTTTTGTACAGGGTGGGAGTAGGTATAAATGCAGTCCTGCGGCTGATCGTCATGGGTTGCCTTTTGCCATTTCGCATCTTTGGACACGCCAACGCGCAGAGCAAGGTCAGCATCCACAAATGGTGGTGCATCCTTCGCTGGACGATTGGACAAGAGGCATGAATCCTCTCGGAGCAGAAGCATGAACACGGTGGACAATGTGAACCGACAATCCTCTCAACCGCGGATTGCATTGATCACGCCCCTGCGAGACGAGGAGAAGTTCATCGAAGCGCTGATCGTTTCCATTGTCAATCAGCAGGTGCGGCCTGAAAAGTGGTTAATTGTCGACGATGGCTCTACGGATCAAACGCCGGCCATTGTGCAGAAATACTGCCGGGAGTTCAAGTTCATCGAGATGCTGCAGTTACCGCCGCGTGCTGACAGACGTCCCGGGGGGGAGGGGGCAATTGGAGTGGCTCTCCGCGCACTGGACCTCTCCAGCTTCGACTATCTTGCCCGCTTCGATGCAGACCTGCTCTTCGAGAGCGACTATTTCGCGCGCATGCTTCGCGAATTTGATCTGGACCCACGGCTTGGTATCGCCGGAGGCTCGCTCTACATCGAGCGCGATGGTCAGCTGATTCCAGAGTGCGCTCCGGAATACCATGTCCGCGGCGCGTTGAAGATGTATCGAAGGGAATGCTTTGAAGAACTTGGCCAACTGGCCACAGACATCGGTTGGGACACTATTGATGAGGTCTACGCCTGGAGCCGCGGTTGGCGGACAAGGAGCTTCAGCGATGCCAAGGTGATTCATCGTCGACCCACGGGCGGCGGCATTGCAGCAAGCCGCATTTTTCGCGAGCGAGGCAGGGCTGAATATCTGACGTGGAGCCATCCAGGATTCGTTGTTTTAAAGACTGTGAAGTTGTCGCTCGCCAGTCCTACAAACGCCTGGAGCTTCTTTAGCGGATTTGTTCGGAGCTATACAAAGCGGTCGGCCCGGCTGCAAGATCCGAAGTTCCGACGCACAAGACGTGCGCAACAATGGGACCGGATGCGCAGGGCCGTCTTTCCAAAAGCGTTATAGGTTTTTGCTACAGATAAAAGTACGTGCCGGATCGCGCGGCGAATCATTGGTGGTAGGAGAAGGCGTGATACTGGTAATTCTTATTGACCTCATTGTGGTGATTTACCTATGCCGTAAAGCCTCGGCATCTGGGCTGGAAGCAGCATTGCCATTTGCTGCGTTTGCGATTGTTCTTGTTCCGATTGAGTCGAGTATTCCTCTTGGACTGTTTGAGCTAACTACTCAGCGACTGATCATTGCGCTCCTCTTGGTCTTATATCTTTCCTCGGGGCGCAATGAGGCGTGGCCGCGAGAGGGCGTGCCAATGCCTCTCAAGGCACTGATTATCATTCACATTTGTTGGTGCGCGCTATCCACTGCAAATTCAGTCGTTCCTCTCATGAGTATCAAGAAAGCAGTATCCGTAATTCTTGAGTACTACACACTGTACTTTATCTATTGGCGCATGTTGTCGAAGACGGAGACCGTACGGAAGGTTCTCTTCGCGATTGTTTTGGCCATGATAGTGGCCTCTGTATTTGGGGCGTTCGAAGCCTATGGTGCTCCAAATGTGCTTGGCTATTTCCCCAAGGCCGGGCATCACTTCGATATGAACGCCGAAACCGACAGGGAGGTCCGAGTACAGTCAACCTTCGATCATCCCATACTGTTTGGCGCCGCTTTGGCCATGGCAATCACTACGTCGCTATACCTTATCTCGGTATCTCGCAAATCCTGGGAAGTCCACAGTTCTTTCGGGCAGGCCTAATGTTGATGTTCCTCAACATTTACAAGACTAGTAGCCGCGGGCCGTGGCTGGACGTTATCCTGGCCTTTCCCTTGCTGGCCTTGTTCTCTCGAAACAAGACTTAGAAAATACATCCTAGTAATTGGCCTGCTATCTATCACTGCGATGGTAGTGCGGCCCGGGATCTGGGCAACGGTAAAGGGCATTTACGATAACTCGTTTGACATGAATACCAGCACCGGGACTTCTTATGCATATAGGGGTGCGCTGCTAGACGCAGTGACGGAGAAGCTAAAGGATAGTCCTACTCGAGCAGTGTGGGGCTTCGGGTTGGAGTCGTTCTACGACCTTCATCTCGAAGGTGACTTTCTGGGGAAGCCACACGTATTTCTTAGCTGCGACAGTTCATGGTCAGAGTTAATGATTGAGACTGGATTCGTCGGACTGGCGATCATCCTCCTTATACTGTTAAAACCAGTGTGGTTCTCTTTCCGGAATTATCGCCTCCTGGCTGGCTCAGGAAAAGAACTGAGTCTCCTGCTGATGGTTAACCTGCTTGTCTTCTATTTCCAAATGTATAGTGTCGGCATGTATTCATGGGGCCAGAATGGCTACATGCTGTGGATAATGATCGCCATCGTATTTGCTCATGCGAAGTGCGAGGACGAAAATGATGTGCCTGCGATCTCAGTAGTTGAGGAAGATCGGCCTGAACGCGAATACTTACTCGAATCTAATTGAAGTAGGAACCGACCATTAGCCGTGAACACCTTGAGAGAACTTACTAGATGCCAGACCTCAGAGCGGTCTGAGCAAAGGCCCGAAGGTTTACGTCCATCCGTGATGACAGCGGGTATGAGCGCGTGCGCGATTCTAATCCTCCTTGCCTTCTCTATTTCTGCCTGGGCTTCCGTTGTGGTTCTGGTGACGAGTGCCGGCTCGGATGCCTCACTGAGGGATCAGGTCAATGCTGCAACCGCCTTCTATGGTCTCGCGGTTCAAGAGGTCTCGCTCAACTCGTCTGCAGACGCCGTGAAGGCCCTTCAGGCGTTTAAGGAATCAGACGCGGTGGCGGTCGTTCTCTCTGGCTCCGCGCTCAACAGTCTTGATCGCGAAGTGGTCTTCAAGGCGTTGCAAAGGTCCGATGGTCGCCGTGTTCCGCTTCTCATCGTGATGTCTACTCCGGATAAGTCCTCCACAACTCTAACTAAGTGGTCGGATGGACGCGTCTCCGGTTGCATAGACCCACAGAGTACGGAACGCGAGGGGTCATTGGTGTTTTCGCAGGACAGAGAAGTGGTGCACGAGCTCGCAGGGGTGTCAGTAAAGAGTCTGGACCAGGAGGCCTGCAGTCTAACGATCGCTCAGGATCCTACGGTCCATGTATTGATTGAGCGACGGAATCAAACTGTGAGTTATCCAGTGTTAGTAGCACTGACCGGGCACCAGCAGCCTATATCAATTGCCGCAACGTCGAAGCGGCCTGAGGCGCAGGCCCTCCATCCGCTTAATTTGCAAGAGACATTTTCAGGGATTGCGGAATTCATGGTGTTCCTGCGCAATGCTGCGGCGGAGCGCGCATGGCACAAGCCGGGCAGCTATGCAAACTTGACCATTGATGATCCCTGGTTAACTGAGCCGTACGGCAATTTCAGCTACAAGGGGCTTCTGCAGGAGATGGAAGTACACAACTTTCATACGACGATTGCATTTGTTCCGTGGAACTATGACCGCAGCGCAACCGATGTAGTCTCTCTGCTTCGCGACCATCCAGATCGCTATTCAATCAGCATTCACGGCAACAACCATAATCATCGCGAATTTGGTGAATATAGCAGCGAACCATTTAGCCGGCAGAGCAGGAGCATTGAGCAGGCTCTCGCGCGAATGAATAAATTCACCGCAATCACGGGGCTTCCTTATGATCGCGTGATGGTGTTCCCTCATGCAATCGCACCCGCTGAGACACTTAAGCTTCTAAAGCAGAATAACTACCTGGCAACGGTCAACTCTGAAGATGTGCCCCTGGGCTCAAGGCCTCCCGATGAGCGCCTTTTCGCGCTAACGCCGTGGACATTGGCCTTTAACGGCTTTCCTACTATAAGGCGGGTTTCGGCTGAGGTGCCCGTCTCCACAGTCAACCTCGCAATCAACGCATTCCTGGGCAATCCGCAGCTCCTCTACGTTCACCAGGAATTCTTTCAGGACAATATAGGCGCCTTCGATCCCATCGCGGACGAGATCAACCGCTTGCAGCCCGCGGTTCAATGGCGCGGCCTTGGTTATATCGCGCAGCATTTATATGTGTTGCGATTGAGGCCTGATAATGATTTCGATATTCGAGCCGCCTCAGCGAATCTTGTGCTGGACAACCCCACTGATCGCCGCGTCGTCTTCCATGTTCAGAGGCCTGAGGATGGGTCCGTTCCACTACGTTCCGTTAACGTAGATGGCTATCCGGTTCCTTACCAGGCCCTACAGAATGAGCTTCGCTTTGACGTGACGCTCGAACCCCGACAGAGTCGCGAAGTAATGATCTCTTACGGCAATGAATTGGATCTCGCGAACGTAGATTTCTCGAAGTCGTCGCTGCTGGTGACCGTCGACCGCAGGCTTTCTGATTTCAGGGATCTGCACCTGTCGAGGAGTGTCCTTGGTCGCAGGATTCAGGCTGCCTACTATAGTTATGGACTCGATCGTGCTGAGAGAAGGATCGAGCGCTCAGTCATCGCGATATTGGTTCTGATCGTGGCCTGCTTCTTGTTGAGAATATTGGTTGTGCGCCGCAGGCGGCTCAGTGAGCAGCGAAAGTCGCCGCCGCATGTTGGAGCGATTTGAAAGAATGGGTGATTCAGAGTTGCGTGATGCTTCGGTAAGACGTATCGGCCTCATCGGCGCAAGTTTCGAGACGGGAAATATGGGAGTGGGCGCCCTCGCTGCTGGCTCTATCAGGTGCCTCCACAATCATTGGCCCGAGGCTCAGTTATATATCCTCGACTATGCGAAGCAGCCGTCTTCCCGGCAGTTGTGGCTTGGCGGCAAGCAGATTGATATTGACCTCCTGAATATCCGTTTCTCGAAGAGGCTATTACTTGCAAACAACATTGCCGTGCTGTTGGTTCTTGCCGCGCTCATGCGCTGCATTCCTTCAGCGAGAGCTCGCGGTTGGCTGGCGTCACGAAACAATACCTTCCAGGCGATCTACAATACCAACATCTTTGCGTCGATTGCCGGAGGAGATAGTTTCAGTGACATCTATGGTTTGCGCAGACTGTTTTACGTAACGCTTCCGCAGATTCTCGTCATAGTTGCGGGCAAGCGTCTGATCTTGTTGCCTCAGACCTTCGGACCATTTCGCAGCAAAGTCTCCCGCGTCATTGCCGGATTTATCACCAGGAACTCAGAGACGGTGTTTGCACGTGACCACCAAAGTCTAGCTGAGATCGCGCGGCTCAACGGCGGCGTGAGTGTCGCGTCGAATGCGGCGTTTCGTTATGACGTAGGCTTCGCGCTCGAACCGACAGCGCCAGCCATGGTTACAGTTTCCAGCGATTTCAACGCGAACTCCCTGAACGTGGTTGGCCTCAATGTCAGCGGCCTTCTTTACATGGGCGGATACGATCGCAGTAACATGTTTGGTCTCCGGGTTGACTATCGTGAACTTATGACGAAGATCCTCAGCTTTCTTATCGAAAGCAGGGGAGTCTCAGTGTTGTTGGTTCCGCACGTATTCGGAAACGATGCTAAGTCGGAGAGCGACGTCGTCGCGTGCAATGCCGTTTATGAGGAATGTAAGGGGAAGTTCGGCGCGCGACTTGGCGTGCTACAGGGCGCCTACGACCAGGGGGAAGTCAAGCACGTCATAGGCTCGTGTGACTTCTTTATCGGCTCTCGAATGCACGCCTGCATCGCCGCTGTGTCGCAAAGCGTCCCTACTGTCGCGATAGCCTACAGCGACAAGTTCATCGGAGTCATGGAAACCGTCTCCATTCCGGGCGTGGTGGCAGACGCCCGGAAGCTGAATCTCGAAGAATTGCTTGCGCGTATAGCAGAGTCGTACGATGCGCGACACTCCCTCAAGTCAGAGTTGGAGGGGCTGATGCCTTCAGTAACCGCAGCAGCTATTCGTCCGTTCAGCGACGAATGGGAGGAGAATCCGCGGAATGCATCAAACCTTGTATCTGGTTTGACTGCGCCCGCACTCAAGGATTAATTCTGTCAGCCCAGAGTGCAACACAGCGATTAGCAACCCTTTGAAGCGCAGCAGGAAGGTCACAAGCATCTGAAAAAAATAGGCTTGCGCGCTATCGGGTTGATTTTAGAGAGCGCCTTAGCTGTGGCAGGCTCCGTAGGAATTACAAAGAAACGGGTGCACCTTGCTTACCAGGGTTATCTTTGATATAAACATAGGCAGCAAACAAGAACTAAAGTGTTAGACGTGAGTAACCAATTTAGTGATTACGCTGCCTGCCCGCAATCGGTAAGAATGGTTGAGTTCAGTCATCCGCCGTTCAAAGCACGGCTCGTAATTGCTGTGCGCTTTCTATGAATTAAAGAAAATCGGCCGATATCCCCAGCAGACAGCCAGGTGGGGAGTTGATCCGGTAATCATGAATTGCGATTTCCTTTGCTCTGCCTCTTAAACTAGTCTTTCTGAAGAGGTGACGTTAGTGTCGTTAAAGTATTGCATTTTTTGTTCCTTCCGCTCATCTTCTACGCTCCCAAGTGTCGCCTTCGGCGAGCGTCCTCGATTGAATTTGCTGGGCTCTTCGCGCTTGCGAAGGCCTTATGGACCGGCTTTAGCGTCCCGAGTTGAGCCATGAGCCCAACTGAGAACTTCCAGCCAGGGCACATGAGAAAACTCGACTCGTCACAGAAAAGGAAATCTAAAAATATGAAATGGTCAAAGTCAATCTGCTTCATTCTGTTTGCGGTGGCGGCGTTGCCGTCCTGGTCCGCAACAAAGTTCGTCAACAAATCGGCCTCGGGCTCAGGCAATGGAAGTTCTTGGGCAAATGCCTGGACCAACGTATCCAGCATCGGTTGGAGTGGCCTTGCCGCCGGCGATGTTGTCTGTGTCGCCGGAGGGACGTACACCGGTTCGATAAGCACTGGAAAGAGCGGAGCTTCGTGGTAACCCCATCACCGTCCGCCGGGCAACTGCAGCGGACTCGACTTGCGGCTCCAGTACTGCAGGATGGAGTGGGGCATTTGATTCTCAAGTCGCAATCGCGGGCATCAATCTCGCAAATGATTACGTGACCATTGACGGCGCTGTGGCCAACGGCATCGCTATGGCCGTAGCAAATGTGTCTGGTGGTCCCAGTGGGGTCGGAGTGTCTGCGCCTACGAATGGCGTTATCCTGCGATACATCGAGGTATCAGGACCGTGCGGAACAACTGCGTGTAACCAGAACGGCGACAGCCGCAGCATCAACCTGAATAGCTGGAACGGATCAAGCTACGCTTTGCAGAACAACATGACCATTCAGTATGCCAACCTGCACGGGTCGTGCACGATTCTATGGAGCGCTCATTCGACCAACTTGATCATTGAGCACTCCCGCTTCGCTGATAGTTCTGACTCCACTCCTGGCAATCCCAATTGCCACCCGAACGTGATCGCGGAACAGGATTCAACCAATGTCACTTTCCGTTATAACGAAGTGACCAATTGGCAGGTGGAAGGCATCATGACCTGCCCCACTTCCGCCTGCACCTCGTCATGGGATATTTATGGCAATGTCTGGCACGATCCAATGACTGGAAGTTATCCCAGGGTTCTTGAAGTTCAGGCAAACGCCAATGGCCCCTATCACGTATATAACAACACGTTCGTTAACGTGTACTTTTTAGTCTTCAACCAGAGCAATGGGGGAAGTTATGCGACCGGCTCGACGGGGTCGAACAACATCTTCTGGAACTCGCCGTCAGGTGGACTCCCAACTCAGAACTACGATCTCTGCACTTCGTCTTGCGGAGAGACCAACGGCCAGACGTACTCAGCGACCGATCTTTTCGTGAACTATGCGGGACATGACTATCACCTGGCAAAGGCCACAACTGCGGGACAAACCCTCAGTGCTCCGTTCAATATCGATTACGACGGAAACACCAGGGGCGCTGACGGTGTATGGGACCGCGGCGCATACGAGTACGGTGGTGTGACTGCCAAGCCGAACCCGCCAACCAACCTGACCGGAGTTCCCAAGTAAGCAACACGTGCAATTGGGATGATGTTCTGGTGCAGTGTTACAGAAGGCTCAGACCCGGCCATCACATTCTTCGTGATGACCGGGTTTTTGTTTATGCGCGTATGGCGCAGGTACTAAGAATCAAGTCTTGCCTCTGTCCCCTTGGACACGCGTGGTTCAGTCCGACCTTTCTCGCTGCGATGCGAGGAACGGTATACTTTCATATCACCTGCCACCTTAAACGACCGTAGCGGGATCAGAGTTTCCGGCCAATGAGAGGGTTAACTTGCAGACCATAATTGCTGCTCCCGGCGTCGACATCGTCCCACTTCAAGGGAATGCGGCGTTTGAGAGCAGGCCCAGCCATAACCGCGACAATCTCCAGCGCGAAGAGGGACTGAGGCGCCTGGCTCGGGTCTTCGCCGAACGGCCGGATCGCATCCTTCAGGAACTGGCAGACGTAGCCCTGGAATTGTGCGGGGCCGACAGTGCAGGTGTCAGCGTGGTAGAGCCTGGACAAAACTCGCCCGTATTTCGCTGGGCTGCCACCAGTGGCAAGTACGTACCCTTTCGAAACGCCACACTTCCGTATGACTTCGCCCCTTGCAGCATCTGCCTGGAGCGCGGTGAGCCTCAACATTTTCGTGTCGGACAAGCATTCTTCGATATTCTCGGCGTGGCCGCGGACCTAGTGACGGACGGGTTGCTGATCCTCTGGCAGGTTGAAGACATGCGCGGAACCGTCTGGGTGGTTGCACATGGAGAATCCGAGGCATTCGACAAGCATGACTATGAGACCGTTCAGGGACTGGCAGACTTTGCAGCGATCGCTGTGAGACATCAGCGCCAGCAGGAGAAGCTCATGCGTCAGATGAATGCCGCGGCTGCCGCGGCGATGGCAAATGAGTTGGCCCATCAGATCAACAACCCGCTTCAAAGTCTCACAAACATTCTCTTTCTGGCGGCAAGTGGGAATCACGGCCCGGATGGTCGAATTGTGGCCGAGGCTGCGGCTCCTGATCTCCAAAGACTCTCGAATTTGGTGAAGAGACTGCTTGAATTGCCGAAAGCCTTCCATTCTGTAGAGGCTGGCGAGGAACCAGCAGGGGATCGGTTGAATTCGATCTGAAGTGGAGCCCTCCCCAAGCCTGCAGCGCAGGCGCCTTCAATTGCCGCGCTCCCTCCATCCATTTAACATTGATCGCAGCTCAATCCCCAGATTCCCGTCAGCATCGGACAGGTTGCATCACACATGCCCCAAAGAAAGGCCGTCATCGTTGGTGCGGGCCCAGCTGGCTTGACCGCCGCGCTCGAGTTTCTACGGCGCTCCGACATCCAACCGATCGTGCTTGAAGCAAGCCAGGAGATTGGCGGCATTTCGCGAACCGTCCAATACAAAGGCAACAGGATGGACATTGGTGGCCATCGTTTCTTTTCCAAGAACGACTGGGTGATGAACTGGTGGGCTCAGCTGATGCCCGTCAAGGCGAATGGCACAGGCGACGTAAAAATCCGATACCAGAATAAAGAGCGTGACCTTCCCTCCCAACCTGAAAGCGATCTTGCGAGCGGAGACGACCTGGTCATGCTCGTGCGGCCTCGCAAAAGCCGCATCTATTTCCTGCGAAAGTTTTTTGACTATCCCATTACGCTGACGCTAGCGACGCTGCGTGGACTGGGCGTCGTCAGGACTATCAAAGTCGGCACCAGCTATATCCTCACGAAATTCAATCAGCGAAAGCCCGAGAAGAGTCTCGAAGATTTTCTGATCAATCGTTTCGGACGCCAGCTTTATCTCACCTTTTTCAAGTCCTATACCGAAAAAGTGTGGGGAGTATCGCTGCGACAAAATCAGCGCGGAGTGGGGCGCGCAGCGCATCAAGGGGCTGTCGCTTACCACCGCGATCACCCACATCATTAAGAAAGCCTTCAAGGGCAAGCCGAAGGATATCTCTCAGAAGGGAACCGAGACCTCGCTCATCGAACAGTTCCTCTACCCAAAGTACGGCCCCGGGCAACTTTGGGAATATGTCGCATCGTTGATTACGAAAAAGGGCGGATCAGTTCTGCTGGGCTGGCGCGTGGATAGGGTGCTGACCGAAGAGGATCAGCGTCGTGGCCATTGAGGCTGTGAACAAACAGGGCGAGCGCCGACGCTTCGACGGAGACTATTTCTTCTCGACGATGCCCGTGCGGGAACTCATCAACTCGTTGGATGCTCCCGTGCCGCAGGAGGTCCGCGATGTCAGCGACGGCCTCATGTATCGCGACTTCGTGACCGTTGGACTGCTGGTTGAAAAACTCGCCGTGACTGAAGCCTGACGGAAGTCCCCTGAAAGACACCTGGATTTACATTCAGGAACCGGACGTGATCCTGGGGCGCTTGCAGATCTTCAATAACTGGAGCCCGTACATGGTGGCCGACCCAACCAAAATGTGGATCGGCCTCGAATACTTCTGCTACGACACCGACGAGCTTTGGAAGATGCCGGACGATCAGCTGCTCAAATTCGCCATCGCAGAAGTGGAAAAGATCGGCATCCTGCGCAGTCAAGATGTAATCGACGGCCACGTCGTGCGCGTGCCAAAAACCTACCCGGCCTACTTCGGAACCTACGACCGCTTTGATCGTGATCCGCAACTATCATGGATGGATATCAGAATCTGTTTCTCGTCGGCAGAAATGGCATGCACAAGTACAACAATCAGGACCACTCCATGCTTACCGCCAAGGCGGCCGTCGACAACATCATCGCGCAGCGGCAGGACAAGTCCAACGTCTGGGATGTGAACACCGAGCAGGAATACCACGAAGAAAGAGTGTAGATAGCTGGCAGGCCGTATTGCGACGGGCGCAGTTGCACATTAAATTTTCTATATTCTCTCGCGCTGCTAGCGAAGATCCGGCATCACACATTCTCAGTGATGACCGGTTTTTCTGTGCTCGTTTACTTAATCCTCAGTTCCACAAGCGCGATTGAAGGAAGGGCGCCGGTCTGCCGGCGACCGTGTTAAAAAGCTGTAAAAGTTTTTAAGGAGGTTCGCCTCTCGAGGCGTGCCCAAGAGCCATACCGAAGCCCTAAACCTAGCGGGCTATGGGCCTATTCTGAAATGACTAAGCAGAGCCGCGAATCACGGAGGGTCTGTACTATCAGATTCAACGCATGCATACTTAGTGAGTACATGCAATTCTCAATCGGGTGAATATCTCCACGCCCGTCGGCCTTCAAACCGGCCCTGTTGATTAGCTCGACAACATTATGGTATGCATTAATATGCAACGTAATAGTCGGAACATTAGCCAACTTATATTTCTCAGATTTGCCGCAAAAGGTGGGCAAATTTGCCGTTCGATGGCGATCCTTGGTGCCCCTCGATAGATGTGAAGTGAAATTTAAGGTGAAAGTTCAGAGGGAAATCTCTGCAACTTTAGTGCTATCTGTCTCTGTAATTCAGTCAGCTTATTTCCCGGTTGGAACATTCTAAGGAGACCATTTTTTTGAACAAGAGATTATCACTTCGTACTCTCGCTTTTATCGCTGCAGTGGCCTCACTTGTGGGTTGCGGTTCGTCAGGGCCCCCGTCCCAGTTGCCTCTCGCACCGCTTGTCGCCAGCGTCTCTAGTACCAGGAACCCCCAGGTCGCCTCCTACAGCGTTACGCCCCACATGGCCGCCAAGATCACAATAAAATTCGGTGAGGACGCTAATTATGGTTTCGTAACTTCGGAGACCCGCGCGGACACCGGCGAGACCGCAGTGCCAATCCTGATCGCTGGGATGAAAGCAAACACCACTTATCACATGAGGGCCTTTGTCGACTACGACAATGGATCGGCGCAGACCGACATCGACCGCACCTTCACAACAGGCGCTTTGCCTCCGCTGCCCACCTTTACCGTGACGCCTACCTCAGGCATGACCCCACAGCCGGGCGTGGAGCTCGTGAACGTGATCTCCGCGAAGACGCCACCCACGACGCAATTTGCGACTGACGTGAACGGCAACGTGATCTGGACGTACGTCCCGCCCGATCCCTCTGCTACATCGATGATCTATCCCATCAAGTTACTGCCGAACGGCCATTTCGCGTTTCTCTACAACCCGATTTTCACACAGCCTCTTTTCGGTCCCATTCCGCCGTCTATGGTGAATGTTGTGCGTGAGGTCGATCTTGCTGGCAACACAGTACGCGAACTTTCCATGAACGACTTGAACGCCGCACTTGCCGCCGGAGGATTCAACATAAGCCTGGGCGTGTTTTCGCACGACTTCGCGGTCTTGCCGAACGGCCACTTCCTCGTCATCGCCAACCTGGTCAAGTCCTTCACTAACCTGCCGGGCTATCCGGGCAAGACAGATGTATTGGGCGATGCTGTCGTTGATCTTGATCCCAACTTCAAGCCCGTGTGGGTTTGGAATTCATTCGATAACCTCGATGTAAATCGCCACCCAATGCAGTTCCCCGACTGGACACATGCAAATGCGGTTGTCTATTCACCGGACGATGGCAATTTCATCATTTCTCTTCGGCATCAGCATTGGATTGTAAAGGTCGACTATCGCGACGGCGCGGGCACCGGAAAGACTCTCTGGAAACTCGGCTATCAGGGTGACTTCAAACTGCAGGGAGCGGTAGATCCCACTGACTGGTTCTATGCACAACACGATCCCAACTTTGTCAGCTCCAACACCACTGGCAGCTTCCAACTTGCCATCATGGACAACGGCGACAATCGCGTCTTTCCATCGAATGTGACCTGCAATGCCAAAGGAGCACCGCCTTGCTCCTATACAACCATTCCCATCATGCAGGTGGATGAGAACGCCAAGACCGCCTCCTTTGTCTTTCACCACATCTTGACGCCGGATCTTTACTCCTATTTCGCTGGAAGTACTCGCGTTCTTCCAAATGCGAATGTGGAATACGATTTGGCAGGTCTCAACGCCGATTCAAAGATCTTCGAGGTAACACCCACTGCTACCCCGCAGATCGTTTGGCAGATGATACACCATTAACGCGAACATATATCGGTCTTTCCGGATACCGAGCCTTTATCCTGGAGTGCAGTGGTAATAGCTGCAATTCTGGCGTAGTGTTAGAGAAAGCCCAAGCCCGGCCATCACGTTCTCTGTGATGGCCGGGTTTTTCTGTGCTCGTTTTGGGGCTAGCTTGCAGGCAGAGGAACGAGGACATGCCACAACTGACGAATTTCTGACGATTTCCTGGAAGGCGATCAGGTGCCTAGAAACACGGTTTTTGGGGGCTTTTAGTGACTGTATTTCTCGCCAGGCACGCTGTGATAAGTGCGAAAAAACGTCGTTTCTTGCACACCTGGAGAAGAATAAGTGCTCCAGTGCTTGGATTATCCAGTCCATAAAGGAATCCACGGTTCTTGCGCGCGCGGATCGAGCAACGATCCATATCTCGAGGTGCGGTGGTCTTGAAGAGTTGTGGTGTAGCCGTAATTCTGGCTCTGGCGTTGCTTCACATCGCCACAATCAGGCGTCATTGCTGGCGCTCACCGTGGAACTGAATGATGATTGCATTCGCTACGGCTTCGGAATCGATGAAGCCCATCACGCCATCGTATCTCACGGCTTCCAGCCGGCAAGTTACGATCCATTCACTCGCCGACTACAAGCAATTGACGGACGCAACCGCGCGAGCGCGAATACCATCTATCTTCGCGGTCTGGAGACTGCACAGGATCGAGTGTCGAATGCCCCACCCTTTGTAGTGAATGGGAGAAGAATCTGAAGGGACCGCAGTGGCGATAGCGCGCCGTCCTGTCCGTGAGAATAGGCGACACGGCTAGGTGCGCGAAAGGATTCGACCTCGATGCGAATTGCCATGGCTCGGATGGGCAGGGGCCTGAGTCTGCCATTACACTCTTCGTCGTACCCTCAAGCATCGTGCAGACGATGACCAGAAGAAACGCTTTTTCCATGCGAACGTCCTGCCCGAAGGGAGAGAAGGGAATTGACCACAATGCGTTAATCGCGCATGAAGGCGTAGAGGGGAGCTAGTGGCGGATGTACGTTGGCGATCCTAATGACCGTCAGCACGGTCAGGTACAGAACATATACCCAAAACACGGCACCGAGAAGACCCGAAAACACCCATGCACTCATGAGATGGGAATGTGCAGGAATCAGGTAGCTTTCTTCCAAGCCGGTTGTTAACGTCTTCGTCTTCGGTATAGCCGGCCTCAAGCTGAAGGTCCTTAAGCATTTCTGAATACTTTGAATCCTCCGCCCATGAACCGTGCCCAAGAATGGGGCTATCCAGAACCGCTCGCCATGAGACAAGAACTTCCGGGCGCCCACCGGCCAGGATTCCGAATTTGCCGCGAGTCTGCGCCTCATACTTGTCCTGCGCCTTGTCTCCGAGCTGTCCCGAAGACGCCAGGTAAGCATAGACCTGCTGATGCCGAAGGCCGCACATCGCCATCAGCGGCGAAAAGCAGGATCGTCCGCATATTGATGCTCGCGTTTGGCGGAAGGCATCGGTCGTGCGTACGATGGAGGTTCTGGTGTAAACCGCCGGAACTGCTTGACGGAGAACTCTGGAAGAACGAGGATTCCGGCCATCCCAATGATCAACAACCAGCGAGCGAAAATTCTGCGACAAGGTTATATGCTG
This sequence comes from uncultured Acidobacteriaceae bacterium, assembly GCA_963849505.1. Classification (GTDB taxonomy): domain Bacteria; phylum Acidobacteriota; class Terriglobia; order Terriglobales; family Acidobacteriaceae; genus JANXZS01. The sequence goes on from CAWKHY010000011.1 coordinate 483,120, forward strand.
CCAACCCGAAAAGCACAGTTCCGCAACAATATAATTCTTCCTGTCATAGAAGTAACAGCTTATGAGTACGACCCCGGGAATGACAAAAGCTGGCGTATCCGAATTTCCAATCGCCGGGGACGACTCCATTCGCTTCCGCGCCAAAGAGGTAGATAACGAGTGCACCTGGACCACCATGCCGATCGCGAAGTACAGGATGCGCCTCTCTTGTTGTCTAATCGACAGCCGTCAATACGATTAGGTCGATTCCGAAGAAGACGATCAAGGCCCATCCCTTTGCCATGTGATCGAACGGACTTTGACGATAGAAGTCGGTGACAATCTGCGAAAGCAGCCATAGGCCCATCAGGAACAGGATTGTCTTGTTATATCCGCTCCAGACTCCGCTTCCATCCCCATACTATGCATGGAACAATAAGAGCGAGTGTCAAAACCTCGCTGCCAGGCAAGCACGCCAATCATCTTGACGGTTATGAAACTGACTAGCGGAATGACGAAAGCATGCCAGGTCTTGAGCTATTGACAGCCGGTCTCTGCCCGGCTTCGGAGCGCGCCAGTTCTGAGGACGCCCTGTCATCCGGGGTTGTCTTGGATGTGCCCCGGCCGTTAGCTGCATTCAGAGCCAAGTTTCATCTGTGGAGTTCCATTCAAGTACCAGCATGGTCCGATTCGATAGAGCATCGGTTCAGAATTGCAGGCTACGTATCGCCGCGGTAAGTGTAGTAGTCCCTGTAAGACCGGCCATAGTATTCGGCATAGTCCGGAGACTTGTAGTCGACCGCATTTAGGACCGCGCCTAATAGAAAGGCTCCGGACCGCAGCAGGAGGTCCCGGCTTCGCGAGGTAGCTTTAGATGTCGCCTCGCCGTACCGCAGCACCATGGCCACTCCGTCGCTGACTGCGATCAGAACCAGCGCATCCGTTACTGTCAGCACCGGAGGAGTATCGATCACAATGAAGTCGTACTGCCCGCGGAGGCGCTCGACTAGCGTCACCATCTCGGGTGCACCAAGCAGTTCAGCGGGCATAGGTGCAATCGGACCCGAAGGCAAAATGTTGAGGGACGCAACCTTGGGATGCTGATACACCGCTTCTTCGAACGTAGTCTTTCCACTCAGGATTGTGGAGAGGCCAACTGCATTGGGAATCTTGAAGCGCGCGTGCACTGACGGGCGGCGCAGGTCGGCATCGATCAACAGAACACGAGACCCACCCAGCGCAAGCGTGATCGAAGAGAGCGAGGAGACTGCGGTCTTTCCTTCGGCCGGCTTCGAACTTGTAATCAAAAGAACTTTGGGTGGACTGCCCGGACGCGACAGCAGAATCGATGTTCTCAGTGACCGGTATGACTCCACCATCTGCGACCAGCCGGCCTCGACACCGGAAGTCGCCTGTTCGATAAATGCCTCTGGCAGCACGCCCTTGGCGTCAGCCACCGGGATCACGCCGAGCAGTGGCAAGCCAAGCTTCTCTTCCACGTCGGACACCGACTTGATGTTGGTGTCGAGCAGGTGGATGAGGAGGGAGAGCATCACGCCGACGATCAGTCCGGTCAGGAAGCCCACACCAAGGTTGAATCTCTTGCGCGGACCAGAGGGATAGTCAGGAGTGTCTGCCGGATCGATCATCCGGATACTTGTGGAGTGAAGCCCTGCGATAATTCCGGCTTCCTGGAGTCGCTGTTCCAGCTGATCGTACAAGGCGCGATTCGATTCATATTCGCGACGGGCGAGGGCATATTCCACGATCTTTGAATTCGTTCCGTATGCCCGCTGCTTCTCTTCGTCAAGCACTCCGCGCAAAGTCGATTCGTTGCGGATGGAGGCTTCCAGTTCCTTCTCCGCGCGCTTCACGATCGTCGATTCGGCGTCGCGTATGGATTGGTCCACCTGCGCAATTTCAGAACGGAGCGCCGCCATCCGCGGGTTCGCCTCGCCATACTTGGAGTTCATCGCGGTGTAGTCATCGGCCAACTGAGCTCGACGCAAACGTAGCTGGGCAACTACTGCGTCATTGCTCAACGTGTCCAAAACGGAGGGCGTGGAACTCTTGAGCGCGATCAAGCGGGCTTCCTGCAGCATCCGGTCGGATTCGGCTTTGGTCAGGTCTGAATTCAGAGCTTCCAGCCGCACCAGGGAGACGCTCTGGCTTTGATCGACGCCCACCAGGCCAATTTCGTTTTGCATCGCCACCATGTGTTCCTGGCTAGCCTGCAAGCGAAGTCTTAATTCGCCCAATTGCGCCTGCAGCCACTTGGATACCTGCGCTGTTGCTTCGTAGTTGTCTTTAAAATTGTGTTCGACGTAGTTTTCGATGAGTTTGTTGCAGATCTGTGCGGCCAGCTTTGGGTTGCGCGACGTACAACGAATTTGCAGGATGTCCGTGTGGCCCAGACGGGAAGCAGCAAGCCCTCCCTGGAATGTGGCAATTAGCCCATGGCGCTGCTGATTATTCGACAAGTCCCAACCGCCAACTGGTGGAGTAGCAAAGTCGGTGTTCTTGTCGAGGTTTAGCGAGTGAATCGTCTCGAGCGCGAGGGTTGAACTCCGCAAAATTTCTATTTCTGTGTCGAGGCGAGAGGTGTCAATGTAGCCCGAGTCTCCACCTGTCGGATCGATCCTGAGTCTGCTGGCACTGTCTTCGGTGAGCTGGATATTCGCAACTGCCGTATAGGTCGCAACCGAGTGGGCGTTCTGATAGCCGGAGTATGCGAGCCCGAGCAAAACGCAGATCAGGACGAGCCAGAAGTATCTCCTGGCTATCCGCAGCAGGCTGTCAATCGAGGTTTCCTGGTTCGACAACGGCATCCATTGGGTGCCGCTTGGGTAGCCGATCTGGCCGCCAGGCTCCGCATTCGAACTAGGATCAGGATATTGATTCATTCTTCTGAAAGAAACCCGACTGCCTTAGGTGAGTAAAGTGATTCTGGTGTGGGAGGTGAGAAGACGGGAAAGCGCGAAGACAGGCAATTCCAGATCTCCAGGTGGAGTTCGGCTCGTTTACCCAAATACCCGACACACGGCATTCCTAGAATGACCGTGTCCGGAAAGGTTTTTCGTTGCTGACACCGCTTCATTATAAGGGGAGTCAAGGGTGTTGACCAACCTTATAGCCCTCCGCAAAGTTCAGAAGCGAATCTGTCCAGCGTTTGGGAGTGTATTGCTGAGAAAGAGCCTGGCTTGCCCGTGACATGCTCTCTTTTTTCTCTTCCGGCAAGCTGCTTACCATCCCCATCAGGGCGCTGAGACCGGAAACGTCCCCGGCCGTCATCAGGTAGCCATTATGGAAATTCTGTACAAGGTGGGGAACGGCACCGGTGTTTTCCGTGGCAATCACGATCAGTCCTGCGGCCGTCGCCTCGTTAATCGCAAGCGCCCAAGGCTCAAACACGCTCGGCAGCACCATGCATCCCGCCCTGCTCATCTCGCCCGGCAGATCGGAAGGCTGCACAAAGCCGCGCATCTCCACTCCCGGCCTGTTTCTCAACTCAGAATCCAGCGGCCCGGTGCCGCATACGATCAGTGGCCAGGGTTCTTTGGTCACACTGCGGTAATGCTCATACGCTGACGCCAATGTGTTGAGCCCCTTCGCCGCAACAAGCCTGCCAACAAAGATGAAGGCGCGGGGAAGTGGGGAACCGCTCTTGATGCGTTGCTGATAGATGGCTTCAAACTGAGGGTGCTCGCAGGAAAGCGAACCATGCAGAATTGAGCGCACAGGGAATTTCAGGCGCCGGGCGAATATTGTCTGGCGGATGCCCGGAACCCATGCCGCATCCGTCATGGGATGCACGTAAAAAGGAGAGACCAGTGCACCAATCCGCTGTTTGAGGGTTCCTTCCCAGCAGTTGTCCATGGTCATCAGCCGCAGGCAGCGTCCCTTGAGCTGTGGCATGACGCGGCGATAGATCGGTTCATGCCACCCGGCCACCACCACCACGTCGGGATTGAATGCATCCAGTCGCGCACGCAACAGTTCAGCGTCGTTTTCGTCCCGCCAGACGACTTCATTCTCCATCCACGAGAAGAGGCTGACGTCGTAGGGCGCCTCGCTCTCTGGAGCGGAATGCGCTACGAGAAGCTCAACCCCGGGACGGCTGGCAAGCTCACGAAGACAGGCATTCAGGTAGCCGGACAGGGTCGTCCACAGTACCGCAACCCTCACTGCGGCCTCCCTTGCAGGCGGTAGCGCACCGCATGAAACAGCTCGGAGGGATCACGCACCAGGCGCTCGATTCGGTAGAAATAGCCCAGCAGTCTGTCGCTGGTGCGGTACCCGCGGCCTCGAAGGCGCCGGAATACCCGCTCCGAATCCTCGTGATAAATCTGCAGGGCGCGGCCTGAACCTGTAATGGAGGCGGGGTGGACACGGAACATGCTCAAATCGCGATGAATTATGCCGACTTTCGCTCCATTTGCCACCATGCTCACGAAGAGTTCGCCATCCCAGCAGGAGCGATTTTCCTCATTGAACCCGCCAACAGCCTCAAAGGCACTGCGCCGAAAGAAGGTGGACTGCTGCATCCAGTTTGACCCGCCCACCAAGTATCGCGAGATGGAAAACGGCGTCGCTTTCACATGACGAACCGGCTTGCCCAGATGGTCAGTAATGAAGCCATCTCCCATCACCATGTCGAGGCCAGGATTGCGCTCAAAGAACTCCGCCACAGTGCGGATGGCGTGAGGGAGCAGCAGATCGTCGGCATTCAGAAACCCAAAGATTTCCCCAGTCGCCTTGGCGAATCCTTTGTTCAGACCATCGGCCGCGCCGCGGTCCGGCTCAAAGATCTTGTGCGCGATCCTGTCGCCATACTCCTCAATCAACTCACGGCTGCCGTCGTTGGAGCCGGGCTCCACAACGATGTATTCGATGTCGGGATAGTCCTGGGTAAGAACGGAATCGATTGCCTGGCGGAGAAAGTCACGCTGCTTGAACGCGAGCGTCACGACGCTGAATTTCATGCCCGGGGATCTCCGCCGCAACCAATGTATGTTTTTACCATTTCGCACTTCATTCTACTGTGGATAGCGGCCGGCCGGAATAGCCCGGCGGGGTCATTAAGATTCGATCAAGAACGACCCTGGCGCTCTTCCAGTTCTTTTACTTTCAGCACGATCCAATACTCGTAGAAGGCGAGCAGCATGGAATAGGTAAAGCCTGCACTGCCATCAAGAAAGCCCAGCTTTGCAATGTACATGTAGAGGAATTTGACCATCGGCCGGCCCGGCAAACGGTAGTAAATCTCCTTCAGAATTCGCCTCTGTTCGTGGCGATTTTTCGACGAGAAAGCGTCACTTAATAGCGCAAAAACGCTCCGCTTTGCATCGTTTTGTGCGCTTCTGTTGGCGACAATCTGCTGCGCCTCCTGCGTGCTGTAGAAGTTGTGCTTCCCAATCCACTCAGCGATTCCCTTGCTGAAAGGGTAGTGGTCGAGGAAGCCGGCCACCGTGCCTATGTTTCCGTCGGGTTTCGAAATGCAGTGGCCGAGGCGTTCATAGCGCATCTTCTCTGGCCGGAAAAGCCTGTCGTAGTAAGCAGTTAGCTGGACATGTTTCAACCATGTCTTTAGGAAGAAATCGCGCCGCTGGACGCGAAACGCCACATTGTCGCCCGGGGACTGGACGGCTGCGCGCATAGAGGCGGCCAACTCCGGCGTCACCCGTTCATCGGCGTCGAAGTAGAAGACCCAGGGGTGTTTGAAGGGGATATTTTCCAGTGCCCAGTTCTGGTGCTGGGAGAAGCTGTCGAACTTCCGGAACCACACTTTAGCCCCGGCTTTTTCCGCGATTTCAATCGTTTTGTCCGAGCTATAGGAGTCCAGAACGTGGATGTCGTCGCTCCATGCAACTGTTTCAAGGCAGGCCGGTAGATTCTGCTCCTCGTTCAGCGTAAGCACAAGAATCGAAATCATCTGCATAGAATAGATCACATCCGGGGGGACCACCGGGCACAAATCGCTCTGGTATTCTCAGGGTGCGCGGCGCGAAGTTACGACGGGGGTAGGATGCGAATTCTGGTGACCGGGGGCAGCGGGTATGTTGGTTCCCACGCCGTCCGGGAGTTGGCTTCAGCGGGTCATGAAGTTGTCATCTACGACAATTTGTCTACCGGTAATCGCAAGTTGTCCGCCGGGTTCGAGCTGGTTGAAGGCGATATTGCTGATACGGCCAAGGTTGCGAAAAGCCTGGATGGCGTGGACGCCGTGATGCACTTCGCTGCCTCGGCCTATGTGGGCGAATCGGTCACGAATCCGCGCAAGTACTTTCTGAACAATGTCGAATCCGGCCTGAAGCTGCTGGATGCTGTGCTGGCCACTCCGATCCGCAAGTTCGTTTTTTCGTCGACCTGCGCCACGTTTGGCACTCCTCGGCAGCTCCCTATTTCAGAGGATTGCCCTCAGGAACCGGTCAATCCATACGGCGCGTCGAAGCTGTTTTTCGAGCATATTCTCACCGCTTACAGCGTTTCGCATGGCTTGCGGTCGGTGGCTCTGCGCTACTTCAATGCCGCGGGTGCCGATCCCGGAGGGCGCATCGGCGAATGTCACGATCCGGAGACTCATCTCATCCCGCTGGCGCTTAAGGCGGTGCTCGGCACCAAGCCTCCGTTGACGGTTTTCGGCGAAGGATCACGACACCTCCGACGGCACCTGCGTGCGGGATTTTATCCACGTGACCGATCTGGGTCAGGCGCATGTGAAGGCGGTCGATTACCTGTCCAATGGGGGCGAGTCGGTCGGTCTGAATCTCGGAACAGGGAACGGAACGTCGATTTTGCAGCTGCTCACAGCCATTAAGGAGATCTCCGGCAAGGAAGTTCCGCACCGCTTTGCGGCGGCACGCCCGGGCGACCCAGCAGCGCTCTACGCTGACCCGCGAAAGGCTCGCGAAGTGCTGGGCTGGTCTGCACGCTTCGGGTTGGAAGAGATTGTTTCGACCGCGTGGAACTGGGAGCAGAAGCTGCCAGCCTTCCTGGCATAAGCTGCTTTACAGCGGAAGCTTGAGCACACTCGCTCTGCTCCCGTAACATCGATGCGCAGGGGAACGGGGATCAATGGCGGACAAGGCATCGCACCCGGTTGAAGCAGCGTCGATCGATCTGAAGAGCTACCGCCATCCACGGCCATTCAGCTACCTGGTAAAGCGTGGAATATGGGCCTGCTTCCAATTGCCATTCTGGGCCATTACTCCTCGGGCTTTGACCGGTTTTCGGATCTTCCTGCTGAGAGCATTTGGCGCAAAGATCGGCAAAGGGTGCCGCGTCAACTGCGGAGTAAGGGTATGGGAGCCGTGGAACCTGGTGATGGGTGACTACTCCACTCTGGGAGATTCGGCGGAGGTCTATAACCTTGCCCGGATTGAGATTGGTTCGAACACGGTAATCTCGCAAAAGGCCTACCTGTGCAGCGCCACGCACGACTACACCGACACGCTCTTTCCGTTGTATTCCCTACCTATCACTATCGGCTCAAGCGTGTGGGTGGCTTCGGGAGCCTTCGTTGGGCCAGGCATCACCATCGGCGACGGCGCAGTCGTGGGGGCGTGTTCCGTTGTAACCAAAGACGTGCCTGCCTGGATGGTTTGCGCCGGCAATCCCTGCCGCCCGATCAAGCCGCGTACGCTGCGCGCAAAGTAGTCATTGCCGCAGGGTGACGCGGCAAAATCCTTATCTTTGTGACAGATATGTGAAGACTTAAGTCAATCCTGCTTTCGGTTGGCAAAGGGGCTACCCATGTGGCGCAGATTGGGTGGGGGATGTTTTATACTTAGAGAAGTAGGCATCTCACTTCCACGCTGACAGACGGCATACCAATCGGAAGGTGTCTGTCTGCGATTTTCGCTTGTGCTGGATCTCCATCGCCAATCCGTACGCCGTGGCGTAAATAGATGATTCAAAGTATTTAAGACGTCTTTTGGGCTTTTCTCCAAATCCTTGGGGGTATATGAAGGCAGTCATCTTGGCGGGTGGCCTTGGAAGTCGCTTGAGCGAGGAAACAACGCAGCGCCCGAAGCCGATGGTTGAGGTGGGCGGACTACCGATTCTCTGGCACATTATGAAGTCGTATTCGGCTCATAATGTGAACGAGTTTGTCGTATGTCTCGGGTACAAGGGCTACTACATCAAGGAATACTTCGCGAACTATTTCCTGCACTCGTCCGACGTCACATTTGATATCGCGCAGAACAAGATGGAAGTGCATCGGCAGTTTGGTGAGCCGTGGAAGGTAACGCTGGTGGATACGGGCGTGAATACCATGACGGGCGGCCGCATCAAGCGCATTCTTCCATTTGTGGAGAGCGATGCTGAATTCTGCCTGACATATGGCGATGGTGTGGCGGACGTGGATATTACGGCGTCGATTGCCTTCCACCGCGAGCATGGGAAGCTGGCAACGCTGACTGCAGTTCAGCCCGCTGGGCGCTTTGGATCGCTGATGACGGACGGCGACACGATTCTGGATTTTCAAGAGAAGCCGGCAGGCGACGGGCAGTGGATCAACGGCGGATTTTTCGTTCTTTCGCCGCGGGTTGGCGAGTATATCCAGGGCGACCCGACGGTGTGGGAGCAGGAGCCGTTGCGGGATCTGGCAAAGGCGAATGAACTACGCGCATATCACCACCGCGGATTCTGGCAACCGATGGATACGCTTCGCGACAAGAATCACCTGGAAGAACTCTGGTCGTCGGGGAAGGCCGCCTGGAAAGTATGGAAATAGGATTCTGGCGTTCAAAGCGCGTCTTTCTGACCGGCCACACGGGCTTCAAAGGGAGCTGGCTGGCGCTGTGGTTGAAGACGATGGGTGCTGAGGTCTGCGGGTACGCATTGGAGCCGCCGACGACTCCAAGCCTGTACAGCGCTCTGAATCTTGATGGTGACATGCGCTCAACGATTGGCGACATTCGCGATCAAGGCAAAGTGGAAGCCACGATGAAGGAGTTTCAGCCGGAGATCGTGATTCACATGGCTGCGCAACCACTGGTTCGCTACTCGTATGAGAATCCCGTGGAGACGTATGCGGTGAATGTTCTGGGTACGGTTCATGTGCTGGATGCGGTGCGCAGGATAGACAGCGTTCGCGCAGTGGTGAGCGTTACGAGCGATAAGTGCTATGAGAATCGCGAGTGGGTGTGGCCCTACCGCGAGACGGAAGCGATGGGCGGGCACGATCCGTATAGCAGCAGCAAAGGATGTGCAGAGCTGGTGACTGCGGCGTACAGGAATTCTTATTTTCAGGCGGGCGAGCGAATTGCGCTGGGATCGGCGCGCGCCGGTAACGTAATCGGCGGTGGAGACTGGGCACTTGATCGGCTTGTGCCCGACATTATGCGCGCGTTTGCCGCGAGGGAAGTGGTGATCATTCGCAATCCGCATGCTGTAAGGCCGTGGCAGCATGTTCTTGAGCCACTCTCCGGCTACCTGACGTTGGCGGAGCATCTATGGAAGAGTGGCGGAAAGTATGCGGACGGCTGGAATTTTGGTCCGGCGGACTCTGATGCGCAGCCCGTGGATTACCTGGTGAAGGAATTAGCGAGACTATGGGGCAGCCATGCAGAGTGGCGCGTGCTGGAAGCGGAACATGTGCATGAGGCACATCTGCTGCGTCTGGATTCGTCGAAGGCTCGCGCGGAACTGGGATGGCGTCCGCGATGGACATTGAACGAGGCATTAAGCAACACGGTTGAATGGTACAAGACGTTTTACGATGGCGGTGACGCACGCTCCTGCACGTTGAGCCAGATTGCGTTATTTACAGAGGCAATACGGGACCGTACTTCATCAGAGGTTAGCGCATGACGACAGAGCAGCTGAGAGAACAGATACTTCAATTAGTGACGGAGTATACGAAACAGCGTCACGCGCAGCGGGAGTTTGCTCCGGGTGAGAGCGTGATTCCTCCATCGGGCAAAGTGTTTGGAGCCGAGGAAGTATGCAATGCCGTGGATGCCTCGCTTGATTTCTGGCTGACTACGGGAAGGTTCAACGAAGAATTTCAGCGCAAGCTGCAGCGGTTCATCGGCGTACGTTGGGCACTCACGACTAACTCAGGTTCTTCAGCTAACTTGCTGGCGATTGCTGCGCTAACTTCGCCGAAGCTGGAAGAGCGGGCGCTGCGTGCGGGCGACGAGATTATTACTTTGGCGGCAGGGTTTCCGACCACGGTGAATCCCGCGGTGCAGTATGGGCTGGTGCCAGTATTTGTGGATGTCGATGTTCCGACTTATAACATCCAGGCGGAGCAGATAGAAGCGGCAGTTACCGACAAGACTCGCGCGATCATGATTGCGCATACTCTTGGGAATCCGTTCAACCTGGCAGAAGTTATGCGGGTGGCGAAGAAATATAATCTGTGGGTTATTGAGGATTGCTGCGACGCACTCGGAGCGAAGTACGATGGCAAGCCGGTAGGTACGTTCGGTGACATTGGGACGCTGAGTTTTTATCCGGCGCACCATATCACGATGGGTGAAGGTGGAGCGCTGCTGACGGAGAGCAATCAGCTGAAGGTATTGATTGAGTCTTTCCGCGACTGGGGCCGGGATTGCTGGTGTGATCCGGGCAAGGACAACACCTGCGGCAAGCGATTCTGCTGGGAACTGGGGACTCTTCCATTCGGGTACGACCATAAGTATGCCTATTCGCACATTGGCTATAACTTGAAGATTACTGATTTTCAGGCAGCAATTGGCGTGGCCCAGTTAGATAGGGCGAATGGGTTCATTGCACAGAGGCGGGCAAACTTCGCATCTCTGAAAGAACGGCTTAAGAAGTACGAAGAGTTTCTGATTTTGCCGGAGGCCACGCCGAATTCGGAGCCATCGTGGTTTGGTTTCCCAATAACTGTGCGCCCCGATGCTCCATTCTCGCGGCTGGAGTTATTGACGTACTTTGACCAGCATAAGATTGGCAGCAGGCTTTTGTTCGCCGGCAATCTAACTCGGCAGCCGGCTTACAAGGATGTTCAATATCGCGTGGCCGGTAATTTGAAGAACACAGACATTGTGATGAATCAGACTTTCTGGCTGGGCATTTATCCGGGCATCAGCGACGCGATGTTGGACTTCGTTGCCGAGAAGACGGGGGCGTTCATCAAGACCGCAATCAACCAGCCACTGAAGATGATTTGATGAGAGCACGCGTGGCAGACACTTCTACCTTTGAGCTTCCCAAGCCTGCTCTTGAGGTCATGGAAACCGGCATACGCGGTTGCGTAGAACTGCAACCTAGAGTGCTGGGCGATGCGCGTGGACACCTGCTGAAGGTGTTCCACGAGCCGCTGTGGAGCGAGTTGGGGTTGGCTACCGACTTTAAGGAAGAGTATTACTCCCGCTCCGTGAAGAATGTAATTCGCGGCTTTCACTTTCAAGTACCGCCAATGCAGCACGCGAAGGTTGTGTTCTGCGTGCACGGCGAGGTTCTGGATGTAGCGGTCGATTTGAGGAAGGGATCCGCGACCTTCGGCAAGTACTATGCAACGAAACTCTCGCAGCAAAAGGGTAACTTGTTATATCTACCGGAAGGCATGGCTCACGGGTTTTGCACTTTGAGTGACGATGCAGTTCTTTATTACAAGGTGACGACGGTCTATTCTCCGCAGCACGATGGGGGAGTTCGCTGGGATTCTGTGGGGATGGAATGGCCGGTGGAGAATCCGATTCTTTCCGAGAGAGATCAGAAGTTTCCGCCACTTGCTGATTTTGAGAGCCCCTTCACTTATGCATAAAGTGGATAACCCAGGTAGTCGCGCGAAAGCGCTCGTGACGGGGGCTACGGGTTTCATCGGGCGCACCTTGCTGGTTAAGCTTCAAGCGCACGGTTGGGAGACGGCCGCGCTGGTACGACAGCCTGCCGAAGATAGTAAGCCTCGAGTCTTTGAAAGCACGCAGGTCTTTGACTATGACGGGAGCTATGAGAGCGTGCATCGTTGCGTGCGCGAGTTTCAGCCAGACGTGGTGATTCATCTAGCTTCGCTGTTTCTCGCGCGACATGTTCCATCCGATGTCCCTGCACTGGTGAGTTCGAATCTGCTTTTCGGCACGTTGGTTCTCGAAGCGATGGCGGAGGTAGGTGGTGGAAGGTTCGTGAATACGGGCACCTCCTGGCAGCACTACGACTCCGACAGCTATCGTCCTGTGAATCTCTATGCGGCGACGAAGCAGGGCTTCCAGAATATTTTGGACTACTACGTGGACGCTCGGGGAATCAAGGCAGTCACGCTGAAGCTCTCCGATACTTATGGGTACGGAGATGTGCGGCCAAAGCTGCTTCAGCTGCTACTTCGCACGTGGCAGACGGGCGAAGTGCTGAAGATGTCGCCGGGTGAGCAGGAGATTGAGTACACGCATGTGGAAGACGTAGCGAGTGGCTTCTTGAGCGCAGCAGAGTTATTGCTTGGCGACGCGTATTGCGGACATGCCAGCTACTCTCTTCGCAGTGGGTCTCCGGTGATGGTGAAGGAGCTGGTGAAGATGATTGAGTCTCTTTCCGGCAGGCGACTCAACGTTGAATTTGGAGCCACAGAGTATCGCCCGCGCGAGATGATGACGGCATGGAAGGGCGAAATGCTGCCGAATTGGAAACCGCAAATCAGTCTGCAGCAAGGGTTGGCAGAAATACTTGAGAGGTCTGGTTACGAACGCCAGTCGTAGTGTTGGTTCAAATAGAAATGATAAAAATGGATAAGCCCTTTCTCATTCGATATCAGATGATGTGTGACGATACCAGCGGCGATCCTGCGGATCAGAGGAGGGTGGCCGAGCTTGTATGTTCACTTGTAAGCCTGAAGCTTTTTCTTCTTCCGAGCTGCGATGTTCGAATCGTCGTCTACACACTTCCGCAACACATGGCGCGACTCTCGCAGATACTTGAGTATCTTGGTTTTCCCGGCTACGCGATGGTGGACCTGGCGAAACCGGAAGATGAGAAGTTCGCAAGCACCATTGAACACTGCTCCTTTGTAGATCGCCTTTGTATCAGGAGAATGCTGACGGACTTTGGCGAGTTACCGAGAGATGAGTTTCGTCTGTTGATTGGAACAGACTGCTACTTCTTTCGCCCGCCGTTGCAATTTCTCTCGTTTCTCGCGGATAACTCCGGATCCCGTGAAGAAATTGTCTACATGGTGGATAACTACACGTTCGCGGGTAAGTTCTACCGTTTGACTTACTACGATAAGCAGACGTTGGCGGGACTTATGGGCGACTTCTATTGCCTCGCTCCCGGTGTGAGCCTGGAACGTGAGGCGATCGTGTCCTGTTTGAAGATGATTGATTCATGGCCGCCGCGGGGCCGCTGGTCACCCGAACGGCCGGCCTTCCCGGATGGGGTACATGCCTGTGAACAGCAAGCGGCGTCAATCCTGCTCGGTACGTTCTCCGCAAGGCGGCTGCCGACTTCTCTTTATAACCATGTGTTCGCGTTTCCGAACTGCGAATTGTTGCATTCGCATGGCCCCGCCGGCTTGATCCGCAAAGGAGTTATGCCGCAAGCGTTGGCTGAAGCAACGCTCAAGAGTTGGCGTGACCTGGGAATGGACGGAGTCGCGGACGAAGCCGAGCGGCCGCTGGCGAGCGGCGAGCGCGCGAAGGCCCTGCTGAAGAAGATCATGTTCAGACTCGCTCCTAACTCTTCATTGAGGTTGATCGAGAGATTTCAACGATAGCCGAAATTGTGCGTACGCCGACAGAGAGTTGTTTCCGAACCTGAAATGAGTGAGCCATGAATACTCAAAAGAGAATTGCCTTTGCGATGATGGTGTCCTGGGCCAGCAAAGGCCTTTCGATTCTGGCTGCACTGTTTCTGATTCCAACGCTCTTTCGCTACATGTCGAAAGAAGAGTTGGGGATCTGGTATCTGCTTGGAAATAGCCAGGCGTTCTTAGGACTTCTGGGATTCGGTGTTGCTCCGGTGCTGACTCGCCATATTGCGTTCCTCGCCAAGAGCAGCGCTGTGGAACCGGACGCGAAGTTGAAGGAGCATGAGATCGCGGAGTTGAGCGACCTGCTTCACACGGGTCGCACGGTTTTGCGCTGGATGGCTCTGGGCACGCTCGTCGTTGTATGGGTGTGCGGCTACTTTCTGATTAGAAAAGTTCCGCTGCACAGCGTTTCCTGGACTACGGTTTTCTGGGCGTGGACGCTGATGTGCATTGGCTGGGCGCTTGGCGTGTGGATGTCGTACCTGGATTGCTGGGTGGCCGGCCTGGGCTACGTGGGTTGGGACACGATGATCAGCATGACTCTGTCTTCGCTGACCATCTGCGCTTACATCGTTGCCGTGCTGTGGGGAGGTGGCCTGCTGGCGCTGGCATGGATTGCACTTGCATCCGTGCTGATACAAAGGGCGATCCTGATTGCATTCTTAAAGCGACGAAATGCTGACGTGTTCTCCCTTCACGGAAAGTGGTCTCCTGTTATTGCAAGGCGTCTCGTCCGGCCTTCGATGAACCTCTGGGTGATGTCAATTGGGGCGTTCCTTCTGTATAAGACCGACCAATACTTCATCGCACTCTATCGCGGGGTTTCAGAGGTTGCGCTTTATCAATCCACCTATAACACCGTCTTTGCTCTCGCTATCATTTCGCAAGCCTACATCAATGCCTCCAGCGTATTTGTGAGCCAGTACTGGGCGCAGGACGACTTGCCCACAATTCATCGTCTGCTTGTGAAGGGCTGTCGTGTGGGATTCGTCATGATGGTTTCTGGCGCGATGTTTCTTCTCTTCACGGGGAAGGAATTTTTCCAGCTATGGCTGAGCGGCTCGTTTATCGGCTATCCGGTTTTGATCATCCTGGTTATTTCGCTTGCTCTTGATATGCAGCATGGACTTCTGACGAGCGTGTCGCGGGCGACGGATGACGAGAAATACGCGATCCCGGCTACGGTGGCGGGCGTCTTGAATCTTGGCCTGACGTGGTATCTGATTCGCAGGATCGGGTTGGTAGGTGTTCCGCTGGGTACGCTGATTGCGCAAGTATTGACGAATAACTGGTATGGAGTCTATCGGCCGCTGTTCCGACTACAATTTCCGTTTTTGCGATATCTTCGCCAGGTCATTTTCCCTGTCGCTCTCTTTGGCGGTGCAACCGTGCTTGTGTTGCTCGCGATCAAGCCGGTTCTGGCGCGGACCGTTGGATATTCCCCACTTGTGTTTTGTGGAGCTGTAATGCTGGTGTGCGCGATCGCCGGAATAGTGGGCATGTTGCTGGTCTTTCATCCACCCACCCAGTCGTATCCTTACAGATTCGTGCGCGCCTATGCAGAGAAGATCGGGAAGGCCTAGCTGGTTGCTAAGTTTGTCGGGATGGAGATGAAGGAAGCGCTCAAAGCCGAGGTTCTTGTTCCCGACCAGTTCATCTGGTGGACACTGCTCGCCCTGTCGGCAGATCTGCTCGACGATGTCAGGGAGATGAGCTTCGTTTCGGACGTAAGCTCATCGTCTGATGTCGTGATTGCCGATGCACACCTTCTCGACCGCGTGGTTGACTCCGCCAAAGATAAGGTGATCATCGTGCTGTGGGACGGCTATCAAAGTTACGTGGAGTGCAAGGCGCTCATCGACAAGATTTATCAGACGGCACGAGACGTCGAGCTGAGAGTGGTTGGTGATCCTTGGCATCTCACGGACAATCACGCACTCCATTGCAGGCCGATGTTCGCTCAGGACGCTAGCTTGTATGACGAAACACTGCTGTCGCCTGCGCGGATGCGGAAGGTTTCGTTCGGCAGCCAGTTTGCGAAGCTAGGGGTAATAAACAGATCAAGACTGATCAGTCTTAAGGTGCTGAGTCAAATTCTTGCGGGTGGCTTGCGAGCGAATTACAAGCGAACCAAGTATGTCTACTGCGGGCAGTCGGGCTTGTCGACGCTGGAAAAGTACGCCGAGCAGTACGGCATCCGAAGCGATGAGTTCGTTGGTGAGCTGACGGGGAGCGATGACGAACTGAGGTTCGTCGTTCGCTGGATTAGCGCGGTGAAGGCGAAGAGCGGATATTGGGCGAACGATATGATGCTGAGGGCTCTGCTTCGGTATATCGCGCTGAGGACATTGGTTGCATCGCGGAAGCAGAGCATATTCCTGAACCTCTACCCCGAGAGAAATCTGAACGCGTACCAGGCAGGCTTGCTGTTCAGGAGTCATGTGTTTCTGGACTTCGGCGGCATCAACGGAGGCGAGGCGATCTACCCGCGCTCAGCAGATCTATTGATGCATAAGCGTGATGTGATTCGATTCGACATTCAAGCTGCGGTGGAGCAGCTGAACTGCTTAAGTGCACACGATGAGACGAGCGTAAGAGAGTTCGTTTCATCGTTTGAAAAGGATGTTCTTTTGCAGCTTGATCGCACACCGGATCTTCGAGCAATGGAATCGCGCAGTTGATGATTGTGCGGCGCGACGGGCATTCTCAGATTATTCCTATAACTCAGATCATCGATTTGTAGACTTGCATTAATTGCTCGCCATACTGTGGCCAGGTGAATTGCTTCGCGACGGTTCGCGCGCTGTTTGTGCCGATGGACTGTCGGAGATCCTGATTTGTCGCGAGGCGGGCAATGGCTTCGGCCAGGGCGTTTGCGTCGTTCAGGGGCACGTAGTAAACGGTCTTGCCATGCTCAAATGGCAGCCCACAATTTTCGGTGGTGATTACAGGGAGGCCCGCTGCCGCTGCTTCCATTGCGGACCGCGAGGAACCTTCGATCAGCGTGGGGAAGACAAAAATATCAGACTCAGCGAGGGTGGGGCGAAGCACGTCCGGTGGGACAAAGGGCGTATGTGTAAAGAATTCGGCGTCGCTGTCCTTGAGCCAGACCTTGCCATTTGCCATGTTTCCGATGAAGTGCAGGCGCACATCGAGACCACCGGCACGCACCTTGCGGATGGATTCAAGCAGGACGCCAGTGCCTTTGCGCAGATCAAAGTTTCCCGTGAAGAGGAGCTTCACGGGGCCGTTGAGCTGATAGGAGGTCTTGAGACCGAAAAAGTCTTCTCTGACGCCGAGGTAGGCGACGCGAATGCGATCGGCCGGGTAGCCGAGCTGGACAAATGTGCGCTTTACAAAGTCAGAGTTGACCAGCAGGAGGTCGGCTTCCGCGCAATCCTTCAAGACCACATCCCACAGACCTGAGCCGATGATCGGGTCGATTTTCAATCCGGCTCGTGCGTACTCCTCGCCGAGAACAGCTTCCATGTAGGCAGGATGGGCGATGGAGTGATCGGTGAGGATCTTCAGTCCGTGCTTGCGGGCGGTACGAATTGCGCCGCCCTGTCCCGCGCCACTTCTGAGGTGAAAGATGTCGGCGTTCTTCAGATATTTTCGACTGGCCAGGCCGGCCATTTTGAATCCCGTGGCGGAAAGGTCGAAGTAGCTCAGTGGCTTTCGGGTGCTCACCATGCTGAGGCCGCGGCTGGCAAACTCCGCCCACGCAGTGGGCCGCATCGTGACGCCGGGCAGATCGACGATGCGAGCATTCATCCGCTTGGAGAGAGAGGCTTCGCCGAGAATCGATCCCAGCCAATTCGCGAGCCTGTCTCCGCCGGGCCCGGGAATCCACCCCGTGACGAATTCGACCTGGGCGCCCGCCAGGGAGGCGGCGCGGACGGTTTCGTGAAAGTGCAGCTTCCCCTGTCCCGAAGCCACAATCACTTTCACGTTTTTCCTCCGAGGGTCGGTGAGACTGAGGGCTGTGACGGCTGGCGGATCTACTGGAGGCCAGACCCGCGCACGCACCAGCCTACGCTAAAAGGGCCACTCAAGAGTTTCTCTCTCAAGTGGCTCTATCTTATAGATTCAAAATATCTTATCAATGGTGCGCCCGGAGGGATTCGAACCCCCGGCCTGCTGATTCGTAGTCAGCCGCTCTATCCAACTGAGCTACAGGCGCACTTCGTCTACGGCTCACTAACTCCTTAAAGATATCAATGATCAGCCGGTTTCGCAAACCTGATTGCGGTCTCGGTGGCTACTTCACGGGGGCGGGAGTCTTGTCCTCGGGGAGCGCGACAGGCTGGGGAGGAATCAAGGACACTTCGCTGGTGACGGAGATGCCGGCACCGCGCAGGATTTTGGCAATCTCCGGCGCGATAAGACGGGTGGCGTCGTACTCCACGAGAATTGTCTTTTCCTGCCGGTTGAGAGCGATCCGGCGTATGCCGTAGACTTCCCGCGCCTTGCCGAGCGCGAGCATTTCAAACTCGGTGGGGTGCGTCACGTACCGGTAAACAACGTCGACCGTGGTCATGCGGAAATGATAGCAGGCTGCATTGGCCTAGAGCGCTCGGAGATAGCTGATGATTTCCGGGCTGACCCAGTTCTGCGCTCCGACGAATTTGCGGCGCAGGATGCCATGCTGGTCGATGATGTAAGTCTCGGGGTAGCGAAAGGTGCCGTAGAGAGCGCTGCTCTCCCGCTTGCCGTCGCGCACGGTGAGCAGGTCGATGTGGTTATCGGTGACGAATTGATGATAGGCGGCCTGATCCTCGTCAGTGCTGACGGCCAGCACCACGACGTTGGGGACGCGGCGCTGCAGGGCGATGAGCGAGGGCAGTTCCTCAAGGCATGGAGCACACCAAGTCGCCCAGAAGTTCAGGACGACAACTTTGCCGCGAAGCGAACTGAGGCGTACGGTGGTCGTCGAGTCGGTGACGGTGAAGTCCGGCGCTGCCTCGCCGATCTTTGACGGAAGCGATCCGCGATTGCACCCAGTTGGGAGTAGGAGCAGCACGAGGCCGAAAAGAAGCGAATAAGCGTTCAAGCGTGGCACGCTTTCTATAATACGGGTAGAAGTGCAGGTGAGCGAGGAGCCAATTGGGTACATCTCCAGATCGTGCGGGGCAGGATTCAGAAGCAAAAACGAGCAAGAGTTCGCTGGTTCTATCCGTGATTGTGCCGGCGCGGAACGAGGAAGAAAATATTTCGGCCTGTCTCCACTCGCTTACGGCACAGTCAGAGTATGGTTTCGAGATTGGAGCCGACTGGGAATTAATGCTGGTGGATGATGGTTCGACGGACGGGACGCGGCGGATCGCTGAGCAAATTGCCGGGGTTACGGTCGTCGATCCGGGACCACCGCCAAAGGGCTGGACGGGCAAGGCAAATGCTGTGTGGAACGCCTCCAAGAGGGCCACAGGGCAGTGGCTGCTGTTTACGGATGCGGATACGGTGCATGAGCCCGGAGACCTGCGGCGGGCGTTGCATGAGGCGGAGAAGGCAGAGGTAGCGTTGCTTTCCTATTCTCCGCGGCAGATTGTTTCAGGATTCTGGCAGAGGGCCTTGATGCCGCTGGTCTTCTGTGAGCTGTCGCTGGCGTATCCGCCGAAGAAGGTATCGGATCCGAGTTCGCGACTGGCGGCAGCGAATGGTCAATTTTTGCTGATCCGCCGCGATGCATACATCAAGGTTGGTGGTCACGAGGCGGTGGCGGACAGCATCCTGGAGGACGTTGACCTGGCCAGCCTTGTGAAGCGCAGCAAACTGGGCTTGCGCTTCCGGTATGCTCCAGAGGCGCTGTCGACGCGGATGTATCGCGGCTTCGCGCAGATGTACGAGGGCTGGACCAAGAATCTTGCATTGCTGTTTGGCAACTGCCTGATGCTGGCGGCATGGAGAATGCTGGATATTGCTCTTTTATTCGGCTTGCCGATGCTGGCACTGGCGCTTAGTTTTCGGCCACTGGCGCTGTGGGGGATACTACTGGTCTGGTTGCGAACGCTTTGGCGGTTTTATGCGCGGGTCGCCAAGTCGAATTTTCCTGCTGCGGATTGCGCACTGAGTATCTTCGGACTTCCGCTATTTGTTGCCTTATTGATTCGAAGCTGGTTTCATCACACCATCAGGAAACGTGTTTCCTGGAAGGGGCGTGAGTACGCGGCGTGAAGTTGTGAAACTGCGAGTATGCAGAGCACATCCATTAGAAGCGAGCCTATGATCCTACTGACACGCAAAGCCGAGTTTTCAGCAGCGCACTACTATTGGAACGATGAGTTCTCCGAGGAGGAGAACGCGCGCATCTTCGGCAAGTGCGCGAACCGTAATGGCCATGGGCACAACTACACACTCGAAGTGACGGTGGAGGGTGAGGTTGATCCTGTCTCGGGGTTTGTAGTGGATTTGAAGTGGCTCCGCGATGTGATGGAGAGGGAAGTAATCAAGGTTTACGACCATCGCCATTTGAACTTCGAAGTGCCGGAGTTTCAGAAGACCATTCCGACGACGGAAAACATTGCGATCGCGATCTGGAACAGACTTGAACCGAATCTTACGGGCGCGAAGCTGCATCGGGTTCGCGTGTACGAGATGCCTGAACTTTTTGCCGATTACTACGGGGAACGATGAGAGCTTATCTGTCGCGCCGTTATCACATCAGCGCCTCCCACCGGCTGCATAGCCCGGCGTATGACGCTGAGCGGAACCTGGCCGTGTATGGCAAGTGCAATAACCCGCATGGTCACGGTCACAATTATGTGATTGAGGTGACGGTGGCGGGGCAGGTAGACGCGCAAACGGGGATGGTGTGCAACCTCGGGGATCTTGATGGGTTCATGCAGAGGGAAGTGGTGGACAGGTTCGATCACACGAATCTGAACCTTTATGAGGGGTTTCTGAACCTCGTGCCGACGACCGAGAATCTTTGTATCAGGGTGTACGATCTAATCTCTGCGGGCTTCGACAAGGCAGAGTTGGTGCGGGTTCGAATTGAAGAGACTGCGAACAATTCTTTTGAGTATTGTGGCGCAGGCAAGCAGGCCCAAGAAAAGTTAGTGGACCACCATGCGTAGGCTTGCGAAGCCTGCCGCAGAGATAGGCAGCAGAAGGAGAGAAGAGATGGCTCAGCCAGCAATTGTTTCCAAGCCAGGTTCGCGTATTGGGTCCAAGACCTCGCTCGCCGGTCATAGCACCGAAGAGTTGTATCGCGAGTTGATTGCGCGCCTGGGTGAGGATCCGGATCGCGATGGCCTGGTGCTGACGCCGGGACGGGTCGAGAAGTCGATGAACTTCCTGACCAAGGGATACGACGAGGACCCGACGAAGATTCTACGCGGCGCGCTGTTTGATGTGGACTACGACGAGATGGTCATCGTAAAGGACGTGGAGGTGTTCTCATTATGCGAGCACCACATGCTGCCATTTTTCGGCAAGGTTCACGTCGCCTACATACCTAAAGGCAAGGTGATCGGTCTGAGCAAGATTCCGAGACTTGTCGATGTGTTTGCGCGCAGGCTGCAGGTACAGGAGAGGCTAACGCGCCAGATAGCGGATGCTATTCAGGACGCCATTGATCCCCAGGGCGTTGGCGTTGTGATGGAGGCGCGGCATCTTTGCATGATGATGCGCGGGGTGGAGAAGCAGCATTCCTCCACGGTCACATCGGCAATGGTCGGAGTATTCCGCGAGCAGAACACGCGCGGCGAATTTCTCTCGCTGGTGCGCGAGCGTACATCTTCGCGATCGTGATGGCCGAAACAAATTCGCAGTGAAGCCGATATAGTTGAGGATGTGAATGGGCTGCTTGTAGTTGATAAACCCGCGGCAATGACCTCGCATGATGTGGTGGCAAAGATTCGCCGTTTCACGGGCGAGTCTTCCGTCGGCCACCTGGGTACGCTTGATCCGATGGCTACAGGCGTTCTGCCGCTGCTGCTGGGCAGATACACGCGGCTGGCGCAATTCTTCGGCAACATGGACAAGACTTATACGGGAACGATCCGCTTTGGATTTGCGACGGACACTTATGATGCCGAGGGTACCGCTCTGAATGAAGCGCGCGAGGTTAAGCTGACGCTCGATGAAGTGCGTAACTGCGCCGCGTTTTTTCACGGCGAAATGGAGCAGATGCCGCCTGCCTTCTCCGCAAAGAAGGTAGACGGCAAGCCAGCTTACAAGTCCGCGCGAGAGGGAAAGCCGGTAGCGTTGAAACCGGCGCGGATCACGATACTGAGATTCGAAATTACGGCCTTGTCTGGCGATTGTGCCGAGTTTGTGATGAGCGTTTCGGCTGGTGGCTACGTGCGCTCGGTGGCTCACGAAATGGGCGAGCGTCTCGGATGCGGTGCGCATCTGGCTAGCCTGCGCAGAACCCAGGCCGGTCCATTTGCGCTGGCGGATGCATTGAGCTTTGAGCAACTGGGCAATTTGCCGAGCTCGGAGGCACTGGAGGAGTATCTGCCTCATCCTCGGAGTCTGTTGCCCGGACTGCCGTCGGTGGGAGCGGATGAAATGAGTGCAGGCCGGATCCGTCATGGCGGCGCTGTGAACTTGCCGGAGTTTTCCGACGCTCCGCTGGTGAAGATTTTCAGCGGTCAAAGGGAGTTGCTGGCGATAGGGAAGCGAGTGGCAGGGACGCTCTTTCAGCCGATGGTTGTGATCAGCCAGTGAAGCACTCGTGGCGCCTTCGGGTTAGTGTGCAGGCGATTTCTTGAGCAGGGGCTCAATCAGCGCGAGGACGTTGGCGGCGACCTGCTTGTTGCCTTGTGCGGTGGCGTGGGTCTGGTCGTCCTGCATGGATCCGGGGACGCCGTACACGCCCTTCAAGAGGAAGGGAAGCATAGGGACCTTGTACTTTTGCGCGAGCAAGACGTAGGTTTTGTTGAACTCATCAATGTAAACGGGTCCGTAATTTGGCGGGAGGGTAATGCCGGCCAGCACAACTGTAATCCAGCCTGCTTCAGGTCATGGACGATGTTGTCGAGATTGTCGCGTGTGCTGGCGATGGGCAGTCCGCGCAGGCCATCGTTGCCGCCGAACTCGACGATGACTAGAGCAGGTTGCAAGTCGAGAACGTCTTTTATGCGTTCCACGCCGTCTTTAGTAGTGTTGCCACTGATGCCGAGGTTCACGACTCGATACTGATAGTGCGTTGATCGAGCTGCTTCTGCAGGAAGTCAGGATAGCTCTGGCCGTGGTCGGCGCCATATCCGGCGGTGAGGCTGTCACCGAAGGCGACGATTACCGGGCGGCTGTCGGTGAGTTGTGAGGGTGCGGGCTGAGTAGCGACAGGCGCAGGCGAAGTGTTTGCAGATGGAGCCGCTGCGCTGGATTGGTCGGGCTCGGAGGGACGCGTATCGCGGCAGCCAAGGATTGAGGCTGTCGAGAGCGCAAGCACTGCAACGAATATCGCGTGAGATCGGATCGAGGTCACACAAGTTACTGTAGCAAACGCGGGGACGAGACAGGGGACGGCAGGATGATCGAAGTTCGTGGATTGAAAAAGTCCATTCGCAATGGGACGCGCACGGTGGAGATTTTGAAGGGGATTGACCTGATCGTACAGGCTGGCGAGTTTGTCGCGATTATGGGTGCCTCAGGCAGCGGCAAGAGTACGTTGCTGGGCCTGCTGGCGGGACTCGACACGCCGACCGAGGGGCAGGTTCTTCTGGATGGAACCGAGATCACTCATCTTGAGGAGGACCAGCTTGCGCAGGTGCGCGGGCAGAAGATCGGGTTCGTCTTTCAGTCTTACCAACTGATTCCCACGTTGACGGCTCTCGAGAATGTTTTATTGCCGTACGAATTGAATGCTACCGGCGACGGCGTGCAACGGGCGAAGGACCTGCTCGACATCTGTGGGGCTTGGCGACCGTATGCATCATTACCCCGTGCAGCTCTCGGGCGGCGAACAGCAGCGAGTGGCACTGGCGCGCGCCTTCGTTGTGAATCCGCCGATCGTGATGGCCGATGAGCCTACGGGCAATCTTGGACTCTACCAACGGCGAGCATGTGCTTGCGCTGCTACTGGATCGCAATCGCGAAGTCGACAACGACGCTGGTCCTCGTGACGCATGATCCTGCTGATTGCCGATCGCGCAGATCGGCGCATTGTGCTGCGCGATGGTGTGATTCTTTCTGACGAGCGCGTGAGGCAGGCCTGAATGACGACGCATCCAAGCCCGCATTGCCATGGTCGGTTGCAAGCCGGATCGCGTGGCGAGAGCTGCAGGCATCGAGAGCGAAGTTTTTCTTCGTGATTCTGTCGGTGGCCATTGGCGTGGCCGCACTCACCGGAGTGCGCGGCTTCAGCGAGTCGTTCCAGCACACGCTGCTGTCTGAAGCACGGACCATCATGGCAGCGGATCTTTCCGCGCGAATGTTTCGCCAGCCGACTGCGCGAAGAAGACAAGAAGCTCGACTGATCTCGCGAACGAGGGAGTGGAGCGAGACAATTGTAACCGAGATGGTTACAATGGCGTGGTTGCCGGAGAATCCGCAGCCGCTACTGATCTCGTTGAAGGCTGTTGATCCCAACGCACTACCCGTTCTACGGAAAGGCAGTGTCTCGATCCGGCGGGAAGTCTTTCAAGCCGATCTCACTGATTATTCCGTGCTCGTGGTGGATGACCTGCTGGTACGTTTGAATACCTCGGTCGGCAGAACACTGCGCATCGGCAGTAAGGATTTTCGTGATCGCTGCCGTCCTGGTGCGCGAGCCGGATCGCATGAGCGCGACCATGAGCCTGGGACCTCGCGGTGCTGATCAGCCGCGACGGGCTGACCGCGACGGGCCTGTTGCAGGCGGGTAGCCGCTCGGGCGAGCGAATGCTCTTCAAGCTGCCCGCAACGTTGCCGGTGAGCTCAGGTACGCAAGCAGGTCGAGCAGATTCTTCCTGATGCACAGGTCACAGATTTTCGCGAAAGCAATCCCGCGTTGACGCAAGGCCTCGAACGCTCGACGGGTCTGTTGAGCCTGATTTGCCTGGTGGCAATGGTGCTTGGCGCTATCGGCGTCGCGATGGCCATGCGCGCTCACTTGCAGCAGCGCATCGACATCCTCGCCATCATGAAGTCGCTTGGTGCGCGCTCGTCGGACATCCTGCGTATCTATCTCTTTCAAACGCTGCTGCTGGGCGTGGCTGGAGGACTGCTCGGCGTGGTTGCGGATCTGGGCGTCGAGTGGGTGTTCCCGTGGTGCTTGGGAAAGCTGCTGCCCATGCGGCCGCCGCTGCACATTCCCGTGCGGTCGATTTTCGCGGGTCTGGGAACTGGCGTGCTCACGACGCTTCTTTTCTGTCTGCCGCCATTGCTGGATATTCGCAATATGCGGCCCAGCCTGGTGCTGCGTCGCGCGGTGGAAGAGGGCGGCGGCGAGATCGAAGATCAGCTTGTGGAAGAGGATTCGAGAATGGCAAAGCGCACAATGGTTGCATCGTAGCTCATTCTGGCGGCGCTGGCCGGAATTGCGGCCGCGCTCTCTGACTCGGCAAAGGTGAGGGAAATGGTTTGCTGTAGGACTGGCCGCGGCGCTCTTCGTTCTTCTGGTGCTGGCGAAGGTTCACCCTCAGGCTGCTCACGCTACGTCTTGTCGCGGACGCGGCTACGCTTGCCGTCTGCACTGCGTCATGGACTTGCCAACCTTTATCGGCCCGGCAACCAGTCGGCGGCCGTCCTTGCTGCCTTGGGGACGGGCGTCATGCTGATTCTCACCGTCTTCCTGATGCAGAAATCGGTGATCCGCGAAATCCGTCTCACGGCCTCGCCGTCAACGCCAAATGTCTTCCTCATCGACATCAGTACGCAGGAACTGGATGGCGTGCGGAGTCTGCTGGCGAAGCAGCCGGGCGTGCGCGGGCAGCTGGAGACTCTGCCGGTGGTCTCCGGCAGAATTGTTGCGGTCGATGGTGTCCCCACAGATCAGTTGAAGCTGAAGAATTTTCCCAAGCGGATTGCTGCAGTCGGTGGCGCTCACCTGGTCTGAGAAACAGCCGCAGGGCGCTAACATTATTTCAGGCAAGTGGTGGTCGAATCCCAAGGAGCCGTCGATCGCGGTTAGCGAGCGCATCGCGCAGCGGCTTCACCTCAAGCCGGGATCGCAAATCACACTGATGAGCGGCGAGAAGAACGATTCCGGCGCGCGTGTCTGCGATCTTCAAAAGCGATGGACAGCATGTCTACGGAAGAAGCGAGTTCATCCTGAACCCGAGCGCTCTGAGCGGGGCTTCCAGTGGTATGGTATGGAGCGATTCATGTGGACGGGCCGCTGGTCGCCGCCATGCAGACGGGCGCTCTTCGCTGCGTATCCAACGGTGACCGTCATCAACATCGCGGATGTGCTCGACACCATCCAGGGCTTTGTGGGGCAGATTAACGGCGTCGTTCGCTTTCTGGCGGGCTTCTCCATGCTCTCAGGAGCCATCATTCTCGCGTCGAGCGTTGCCAGCACCCGCTTCCGCAGGATCCGCGAAGTTGTCGTGCTGAAGACTCTGGGGGCAAGGCGAAATCATGTCGTAAAGGTCTTCAGTACGGAGTTCCTGGTGCTGGGACTCCTCGCGGGAATTGTGGGAGTGGTGTTCGCGAATGTGCTGTCACGCGTGCTGCTGCACAATCTTCAGGTGCCCTATCACATTGATTGGCCCGCAACGCTCTCCGGCATCGTGCTGACGGCTGTCCTCGCGGTGGGTACGGGTTGGATCGCAAGCTTTCACATCCTTGGCCAGAAGCCGCTGGAGGTGCTGCGCGAGGAGTAGGTGAGGCCGCGGCGCGTTGACCAAACACACGCACAGCACTTACTATGTTTAAGGAAGGTTGATGCGTCCTCCGCTCCCCTCCATAACTGAATATTGCCCCCTCGTTCAATGGTAGGACAGCTGCCTCTGGAGCAGCATATCGGGGTTCGAATCCCTGGGGGGCAACCAGAAGTTGAATCTAAAGCAGTTCGTTGCAGTCCAGTAAAGTCCAAAGAAGTGCACTCCAAACAGACATAAGCCCATGATTAAAAGAGGGATACTCGTTTTGTGGCGTCCATCGTGGTGCGAGGCCGAACGAAACTGGGGATACGCGCTATCGTCATATCCCCACATTCCGAACCTCGAAATGGGGATACGGAGAGCGGGCGAGTAGCCGTATCCCCAGGGAATGCTTTTCATGGCACTTACGGATCTGAAAACGAGGTCGGATCAGAGTGTGGAGAAACCCTACCGTTTGACCGATGGTAACGGCTTGTTCCTGGATGCCCAGTTGGCGTGGTAACGCCCTGCCCGGATCGCGTCACCACTTGGAGGACAACGCTGGTATTGTCTCCATATTCAGCGGATGGTGGACCCACAATCACCTCGAGGGACTGTATGGAGTCTGCCGGAATCTGGTTGGGGAAGACCTTGCTTTGCTGATCTGTAATCGGCTGCCCATCTATAGAAGAGTCTTGGGCATGGTCTCCCAAGCCTGTCGAATCGCGCAGTGCCAACTCTACTGTTGAACCGACCGCCGCCGCGCATTTGTTAAAAGGTTTTTGCCAATAAGAATCGCACCTGGAACGGTTCCACCGGATGGAAAACGTCTGTGAATGCCGCCTCGGCCGTTGGAGTTATTCG
Source organism: uncultured Acidobacteriaceae bacterium (assembly GCA_963849505.1). Classification (GTDB taxonomy): domain Bacteria; phylum Acidobacteriota; class Terriglobia; order Terriglobales; family Acidobacteriaceae; genus JANXZS01. The sequence goes on from CAWKHY010000011.1 coordinate 510,414, forward strand.
GGACTCGTATGCGTAGTCGATGTCATGATCGACGCGGTCAAGCAAATTCAGAAATTCGGCCGAAACGCGCCATTTGTCATTGAAGTGATAACCAACCTCCGCATTGAGCAATACCGTTGAACTCGAGCGATAGATTGCGTCCGACGTCAAATTGCGCGGGCCAAAGGCGCGCAGGTGCAAACTCCCCCACAAGCCTTTGTACTGCTGCACCGTCATGCCCGCCGAAATCACCAGCTCAACCGCTTCCGGAACATACCTGCCGCCCGGACTGTCCGGCGCAGCATCTTCTTCGTCGATTGTTGTAAAGAGCGCCTTGGAATCCGCGAAGTCAAAATCAAAAGCCAGATGTTCCCGTGGCGTGTAGTAGTTCGCCCATTCGACGCCATAGCGATTGCTCGGCTGCTTCGAAGCAGTCGTGCCGCCCGTGTCGCCGGACTGCTGCAGCTCGGAAGCACTGTGGAGATACCAGAGCGAGAGTGTGCTCTGCAGGTGTGGGACAGCCAGGGTGCGCACGCCGAACTCCGCGCCCTTGGTTGGGATCAGGGCAGGAATCGGCGTGGCCGGCGTATCGGGATAAGGGTTCTCGCCCGAGATCGGTTCGATCGTCTGCGTTGTGCCACGCCCGTCGTTGCTGTGAAAACTGAATCCGCCCTGTGCATAGAACTCCGTATTGAACCACGGACCGAAAATCAAATTCAATTTCGGACTGGGCAGAAACTTGCTCGCCGTGCCGGAATTCGCCGGAGTCACCAGGCTCGTCACATCAAAGTACTGCAGGTCTCCGCGCAGCCCCGCGACGGAGCGGAATTTCTCCGCCCACTGGATTGTGTTTTGCGCATAGAGACCAACTTGCGTGTCAGTGAAGTGATCCTCTTGCGTGGTCGCGGGTAGAGTGTTTCCTGTGTCCGAATCAGTTTTGTCCACGCGTACGCGATCTTCCGTCTGGTAAAGGCCGTTGTGGATCCAGTCGTTGCGGACCTGCACGCCGAACGTATTCTCCACCCTGTGTCCAAACCATCGGCTGAAAATTGTGTGCGCTGCAGCCAGTCCCACCACCCAGCGCCTGTCCTGCTGCTCAAACTGGTCGCCGCGGTTGACGTCCGTCAGGTAGTAAGTGAAATCGGAGAATAAATCGAGATCGTAATAAAATCCATAGCCCAGCATCGTCGTCGCTGAATCCGCGCCTTGGCGATGCCATTCACCCTGCAGGCTATAACGCTGTGAATTGCCACCATCCGTCGTGTTCAGTGTGCCGAAGACACCAACGAGGGGCACGGCGTTATCAGCAATTTGGTCGCTCGAGTTCCATTTCCCGTGATAGCCGCGCGCCGTCATGCTGAAACCTTTGGTGGCGCCGCCCTGGCTGTAGGTTAGAAGGCCGTTGAACTTGTTATAGGCATCCGGATGCGTCCATGGGCCGTCGTCGTAATACGCTTCTCCGCCGTACAGCAGAGTACCCGGGCCGAGCTTTTGCGTAACTCCGAAAACGGCCCGCGCATAGCCGTACATGCCGACTTCCACCTGGATGAAGTTCTGCGGCAGCGTTTTGAAATACTGCACGTTCGCCGATCCAACTGAGCCATAGTTGCCGATATCCGCGTAGTAAGGCCCCTTCTCAAAATTCAGCCGCTGCACAAACTCCGGCACCACAATGTTCATGTCCGAATACCCCTCGCCGTGCGCGTGCGACGGCAGGTTGAGAGGCATACCGTCGATGAAGATGGCGAAGTCTGTGCCGTGGTCGAGGTTGAATCCGCGAACGTAATACTGGTTGGCCTTACCGCCGCCGGCGTGTTGCGTGATGATCAGACCGGGAACTGCCTCCAGAATTTCTCCCGAACGAAGCAGCGGACGATCCTCGAGTTGCTTTGCGCCCACTGTTCCCTGGGTTGCGGAATCGGCAATGCCTATCAGGCTATCCTCCCGGCCCTGCACCTCCACCGTGGTACTCACGGCGTTCACCGCCAGGGAGATGCGCAACGGCGCCGGTTCGCCGGTGGGCCCTATCGCGACAGGCATCTCATTCGTTGCAAAACCGGGACTGGACACGACAATTCGATAACTACCCGCCGAAAGCCCGGAAATACTGAAGGAGCCGTTGCTGTCTGACTGTGTCAGTTTCTGCACGGCGCCGTCCGCGCTCCGAACCTCTACAGTGGCACCCGCAATCGTTGCGCCAGACGTGTCAACGACGTCACCCGTCAGCTGAGGCGGATGAGCTTTGTCATTGGTGGCGAACGGCGTCTTCTCTTGTGGGGCAATGGATACTGAAAAATCCCTATCGGCTTTTGTAATAGAGATGGTCGTCACTCGAACCTTTGTTCCAGGTACAGGTTTGTATTGCGTATTGGCCAATTGCCCACCGACACGAGCACTCTTCGCTGCTCGCGCGGTTGGCGCGCAGAAACACATGATCAAGATGATGGCTGCGTTGAAAGACCTCATAAAATTTCCTTGGAATGCGACTCGATACAGTTTTTGCTCTGCTCAGGATCCGGGCTAGTAATACAAATTCACCAATCGTGCTACGTAATACCACAGCGATTCATCTTTAAATGCAGTCAAAGGCCTCAGTGTTTGTGCGTATGAGGTTTTCCGTTCGCGCGACTATGCCCGGGCTTTGCAACGGTCATGACGAGCCGCCCATGCTGCACACCTTTCAAGCCGATCAGGCGCCCGGCGAATTCTTCGACTCGTTCCGATCTCCCATGGACAATGAGAACTTCCAGGCACGAGTCATGGTCGAGATGCGCATGGCTCGTCGAAACTACCAACTCATGATTCTCATGCTGAAGTTCGGTTAGCTTCTCCGTCACCCCATAGGCGTGATGATCGTAGATGAGTGTGACCGTGCCGACTACCGTCGCTTTGGGTTTTGCGGTGCGTTCAGCGACCAGGCGATCGCGGATTAGGTCACGGAGGGCCTCGGATCGGTTGGTATAGCCCAGCCGAGAGATGAAATCATCGAATCGTTCGAGCAGATCAGAATCGAGTGCAACTCCGATTCTGCTTAGGACACCCATGGTCACTCCTTGGGGGGAAACGGTCTCTCCCCGAAAAAAACAGAGAATAGCACGATTTACTAATTCGTGTGACGACTCTTCATTAGTAATACAAATCCAGGAACGAGTCTCGTGACGGCTGTCACGAATGGTGTCCCAGTACGGTTGGAGTGACATGCACCCCCTGAATCCGCACATGCGCCAGCATGATTTCGGATGAAGGAGGTTGAGCAGTATGACCAGGAGCAAGCACGGTGAATTGCAGATCATTGCAGCGCTGAGGCAGATGGAAGCCGGACGTCGGGCAGAGGATGTGGCCCGTGAGCACGGCGTCTCCAATCACACGATAACAATGGTCAACAATTTCGTTGAAAAGTCGCTTAACTCGGGGTGGCACCAAAATCACCGCCTGATCGTTCGTAGAACCGGCGTGATTTAGCGGCATTCCCGCAGACCGCCATATCGCACCAACGGCGACGACCGGCTTTGGAGCTATCAATAAACAGCCACGAACAGTTGGGGCCCTGACACATACGGAGCCGCTCCATTGGCGATGAGAGAACGTCTTCCACAACGCGATAGGCGATCATTCTCGCGATCGAGTCAAAATCAATTTCGCCCCGGAACCGTTTTACGATACGTCCGCCTACAAACCGCAGTTCGATTGATCTGACGCCTGTGAGCCAGTACTCGCGGAGCAGTGCTAAGGCATCGGCCGATGGGGCCCTGCCGCCGATAATGTTCGTCAACAGTGCGAACAGCTGTTCTCGCTGAGTCTTTGCGCGCGCGAGTGCTCGCATCGCCTCGGCGGGTTTTCTTTTCGCTTCTTTTCTGAGCCGCTGCAGAACGTCTCGCGGGAAGAGGCTTACCAGGGCTGCCCAATCGATTAAACGTGTGTAGCTGTCCAGCCAGTCGCGCGGTGACTGGTCGCGCCCGGTGACGGTGTTCACGAAATCGAGGGCTGGGTCACCGCCAACGAAGTCCCGGGCCGAAAAGGTATGCGGCTCGACCATAACCTGTAAAGTTTGTTTTATCGGTTGACTCATGTTATAACCAGTGAAACACCTATTATAGGTTACTACTGAGGCTTCTTAGTGAATCCGAACCGGAGGAAATTTACAAAGATGGCGAGCTTCGCTGCGATCTCGGGTTCACTTGGGGACGAGACTCGTCCTCTCCGCGGCGCCATCGGCCTGATACTCGCTCCAAGCAATCTCGGCTTACGCCCGACCGAAGACGGCGGTCAGCCTGGTGCATGGCGGGCGCCGCAGGTATTGATGGACGCCGGGCTGGCGCACGCTGTTAGCACGACAGATGTTCTGTCACTCAAGCGTCCCGCCTACGAACTTGAGGGCCAGTTCGGCACCGCAATTCGCAACGGGCTGTCAATCCGAGCCTTCTCGCTTGAATTGGGTGACAGAGTCCGCGAGGTGCTCCAGTCGGGACAGTTTCCGATTGTGATCGGTGGTGATTGCAGCATTCTGCTTGGTTGTTTGTATGGGGCGCGACTCGCTGGAGCCCGTGGCTTGGTGCACGTCGATGGTCATAGCGACTTCTTCCATCCCGGCAATTACAACGCAGCTGGTCGACTTGGTTCGGCTGCCGGAATGGACCTCGCTCTGGCAAGTGGTCGAGGTGAATTATTGCTCACTCATTGGCCCGAGATTGGGCGGCCGCTCGTTGAAGATGCTGATATTGTCCAGGTGGGCGAGCACGAAGCTGAGGAGCCTGGTTGCAACAAGTCTTACGGCGATATCATCCACACTGACATCACGCGGCTCAACATTCAATGTGTGCTGGCCAAAGAAATCGACAGTACGGTGCGCCAGGTGCTGACGAGACTCGAGTCAAGGGCCTTGGGCAGAGTGTGGTTACACGTCGATTTTGATGTGCTCGACCAAACCGTGATGCCGGCCGTCGATTCGCCAGGAGGCCCGGGCCTTGACTACCAGCAATTGGGTCTTCTGATAGGCGGGCTATGCCACTCGGGGCGCATCGCCGGAGCGGACTTCACCATCTACGACCCGGAAAGAGATCCGCATGCAAAATATTCCAAACCCTTGGTAGATTGCATCGCGCGGGGAATCCGCAACCGCCCATCTGCGGATGTGCCTGCCTTATGACTCCGCAATTGCTTACCTCCCTTCTTGCCGATGGGCCAGCGCCGGGCCTGACAAAGGAGATGGATCTCTACGGTCGCCTGAATGGACGCTGGCGCACGCTGATCACTTACTTTCCCCTCGATGGTCCGGAACGTCGAGAGGAAGGCGAGTGGACATTCGGTTACGCGTTGGAAGGTCGAGCAGTGATCGATGTGTGGCAGGTACCGCCACGTGCCCAACTCGGCGGCGTGAAGGGAGTTAGCAGCCATGAATGCGGTCTCTGCGTGCGCGTATACGATCCCAGGCTGAAGCTCTGGCGGTTCACCTTCCATGGTCCGGTTAACGGGGTCACCATCAATATGCTGGCCTTCGCGGTGGGCCCGGACATCGTGCAGGAACGTTTCTACGGTGCGTGCTGCGAGCGTTGGAGTTTCTCTGAGATTTCCCACGAACGGTTCTTTTGGCGCTCGGCCCTCTCCGCCGACGGAGGGGGCACCTGGAGGCTCACTCAGACAATCGAGGCGCATCGCGAAACGTGAGGAGCATAGAACAAAAAGGGAACCACCTAGACGAATAGTCAGCTTCCCGGACATGTGCCTTCGATCAGACCAGTCACTCATCGAGCCGCACCGCGTTTAGAATTTCCGAGTTGCGGTTCAATGGTGGGAATCTGGGAAGTGAGTTGAGAGAGCAGCCAAAACCCGATTTGGGAAGGGAAGCGGGCTATCACAACGCTCGTGCTCCCTTAGAAAGGCTTCTCGACTTGTGGACGACCTTGAATTTCTTTTCGGAAGAATCCGAGACCTCTGATTGACGTCTCTCGCGAAACTTTCCAAGCGGGATCAGTGTGCAGGCAGGCACGACATCGCACCGAAGTGCTCCCGAAAATACGAAGTCTCAACGCCAATAGCTTTTCCATGACTAGAATGAAGGAGAATTCCGTGTAGAGTTGGAACACCGAAGTGTCGCGCAAAAGCGTAATGTTGGAACTTACGGGTTCACGAATGACCGTTGGGTTCGCGTTGAAATCAATTCATTGACACGCAGTAATTAAAGGACAAAATGGGCTTGCAAGGTTTTTTGCTTGAAATGCTTCTAACCGGCTTCTTTGCGGTTGCCTGCATGCGAGCGCGAGTGGAACCGATTGGTGAGAATCTCCCGAAATTAAGCGACCTTTTTGCGTTCAGGAGCAGAATCGAAAGGTTGCAGCGGTCACGATGGCAGTGGTGTTCGATAGTGCTCCTTCTCATCGTCGCCCGCCTACAGTGGAGACTGCCGTTGTTCGTCGAGATCACTTTTCTAGTGATGCTCGTTTTGTTCCTCTCCATCCCGCCTCGAAAAGATCAGGTCTGATAAAAGTTGCGCTTCCGAGACTCACGGCTTCCGACTCTCGAACCAACGATACATTCCTCCACGTTTCCATTTTTCGTTTTGCCGATGTGGCTCGATCCGAATAACCGGGAACGTCGTCATCCTCTTTTTCCCACCGACCGATCATTCGTTCTCCTTCCTTGTTGGAAAGAAACCACGCTCGAAATCACTCTTCTGAACCGTCGAGGTCGGACTTCCACTGGAGTGGCGCCGATTTCTACAAGTTATGTGAGCCAGAAAAGATATTTATAAGAAGATTGAGTCTGGCTTGATTCTGCATAACCCGCTTACACTAGCCCCAAGAGTTCTATCTCAGCGACTTTCCTTGAACCAAAGGTCAGATTCCCAATCTGCGTAAATCAGACGGAGGAGTCATAGGATTCCAACTTCGTTGGTACAAGTTATTGGTCATCCGCATTTTATCTCGTCGTTTTTCTTGGCTTTATGCTAGGACAAATTTTGCCGTTCTCGGTTAAACCGCATCTGTTAGAGCGGATTGTTCTCGGGCCCCGAAGCGTTTTGTCAACAAAATCGAAAGACAGTTTAAAAAATCACAGAAACAAGCTAACAGGGACAAGATCACCGCGGATCTCGACCACTTCATTAACGTGATCAAATCTGCAGCGGCATTCCATATGCCAACGGAATATTTTGTTCGGTTTGAGCGGTTGAAGGTTTGAATGTAAATCGAAGGAGGAACAATGGCGGCGACTAAACAACAGGGTGGGGCTTTCACAATCTTTCTCGTTGGGTTGACTGTAGCCTGCGGAGGCATGGCCCTATCCGGTGGCATGGGCAAGGTGATGCTGCTTGTTGGCATCGTTTTACTTGCATTTTCTTGCTGGAGATTTTTTCAGCTTAAGCCCTTGGAAGGAAAAGTTGCGCTGAAGTCCCAACCGGCGGTTATGAAGCTCATAGGTGTGATCGTAGTGCTTCTAGGTTGGGGAGTTGTGCTTTTTGGACTCCACCTGACGGACAGTGTTAGCGGTCGAATGCTGACCTCAATCATTGGTCTAGTCGTTAGCCTGGCGGGAGTCCTCTTCATTTTGCCGACAGCCTGTAACAAAAATGCGATTTGGAAGGCGTAGATCGAAGAACTTCATCCCCAGCGATAATCCCGCGACCATGGAGACGAATTTAATGAAGATGATCCGTAGCATTATCTGTCTATACGCCTTTGCTCTTCTGCTGTTGCCAAGTGCCGTTGCTTTCGCCGATCCATCCGCTTCAACCGCAGAGCTAAAGGACGCTGCGGGAAAGGCACCAACTCCGGCAGATCTTCAAAAAGGTGACCCCGGCGGTTCTATCACCGGAACAATCAATGACGTTCCACCTTCCGACCCCAAGGTAGGTCTAACGCTGGCTGATGTTGCAAACCAAGTAGGACAGAACAAAATCGGCATTAACTTCACTTGGACATTGATTACTGGTTTTCTGGTCATGTTTATGCAGGCTGGTTTCGCGATGGTGGAATCGGGCTTATGCCGCGTGAAAAATGCAAACCACACGTACATGATGAATTTCATGGTGTACGCATGCGGGCTGTTTGCGTATTGGATTATTGGATTTGCAATACAAATGGGTGGAGCTGCAGGCAATACCAACCTGGGCGGCCTTAGTCCGTTGATGACGGAGCATCCGCTCAGTCTCTTTGGCAAGACCTGGGGAATCTTCGGACAGAACGGTATGTTCTTGGCCGGACATTCGTACGATGTCGGAGTCATGGTCATCTTCCTGTTCCAGATGGTCTTCATGGACACCGCACTCACCATTGTCACTGGTGCTTGCGCCGAACGGTGGAAGTTCTTGACCTTTTGCGTTTCATCCCTTCTGATGGGGGCATTCACCTATCCGATATTTGCGAACTGGGCTTGGGGCGCCGGATGGCTATCTCAACTCGGGACCAATCTCGGCTTAGGCAAAGGCTATTGCGATTTCGCTGGATCCGGTGTCGTGCACGCGGTCGGCGGTCTCACCGCACTTGCTGTCGCACTGATAATCGGCCCGCGCATCGGCAAATTCAACAAAGACGGATCAAGCAACGCGATCATCGGTCACGATATCTCAGCGGTGTTGATAGGTTGCTTCATTCTTGCATTTGGCTGGTTCGGCTTCAACCCGGGGAGTACACTCGCCGCGTCTGGCGCCGGGGGGTTGCGCATTGGCTCGGTTGCCGTCAACACAATGTTGGCTGGTTGCCTGGGGACGTTTGGGGCGATGCTTTACATGTGGGTTTTCAAAGGTAAGCCTGACGCTTCAATGAGTGCGAATGGGCTACTGGCGGGCCTTGTTGCAATCACTGCTCCGAGCGGATTCGTCAACCCTATGAATTCGGCGATCATCGGGCTAATCGCTGGCGTTCTGGTTTGTCTTAGCGTCACATTTATAGAGAACACACTCAAGGTGGACGACCCCGTCGGCGCAATTTCTGTGCACGGGACTTGCGGGCTCTGGGGAGTGCTCTCTGTAGGCCTCTTTGCAGACGGTAAGAGCAACTACGGCGGAGCCTGGAATGGTGTTACGGGTTCTGTAACGGGCCTCTTCTATGGAGACTCCAGCCAGTTGGTAGCCCAGTTGGTGGGTATCGCTACACTGGTCGGTTTCGTCTTCTCTTTCAGCTTCGCTCTCAACTGGGTGCTCGAGATTATCCTCGGTCAGCGGGTATCGATTGAGACAGAGGTTGCCGGTCTTGATATTCCAGAGATGGGCCAGCTCGGGTATCCGGAGTTCGTATTTGCGCCGGAGCCGGAAGTGTTGTTGGCCGCTGAAGAAGCCGCGATCGCATAGTGATAGGTAACCCTCACGCGGTAAGGGGCTTTAGCTCCCCCTTGCCGCACCCTTTCCATGACTGCCTCAGCGACTTTGCAGATGTTCGAGGATAGGAATGAAGCGCAAACTTTTCCAAGATGTTCAGACTAAGGACGAATTGTTTATTAGCCAAAGCTCGTCTGCAGAAGTGACGCTACCGAGGGCTCTTCCCCATGATGTTCAGTCCCAAATGATCAGAATGTTTCGCGATCCTTATGTTTTGGAGAAGGCGGAACGAATAGAACTAGTTGGGCAGCTGGAATCCATGGTTAGAGCGCAGCCAAATCAATCAGAGCTTCGCGTACTACTTGGAATGACGCTTTGCGTCGATCATAATCCGCAGGCCGCACTCGAAGAGCTTCGGATGGCGGTTGAGATCGCGCCAGATAATTTTTTGGCACGATTGAAGTTTGGCGAGATTCTGATGCGCTTGAGAATCTGTGACCAGGCAGCGGAACAAACGCGCCTAGCCGCTCTGAACGCCGTTAACCCGGTGCAGGCGGAACTAGCGCGGCGTCAGGCCGCGACGATTCGGACGATGAATCGGGAAGGAATCGAGCGCGGGGGTTACAAGAGCATCTTTTCTCGTCTTGGGAGCCTTGTCGGAAAGAAGACGTCCGATGATCGGAGGCATGAGGTAACGGCTATGAGCCATCGATAGTATGCCTCACATTCTCCAGCTTGCACTCCTTATTGCAATCCTCTTGCCCGCTGGCAAGCTCGTTGCCTCGTTATGCACCCGCATCGGAATTCCAGCAATTCTGGGAGAGTTGTTAGTCGGCGTTATCGCCGGACCCGGCGCCCTGAATCTACTGCATTTGAGGATCTTTCGCGGCGGACAAGCCACCGATGCCTTTATGCTTTTGGCGCAGGTTGGCGGACTTGTTCTGATGTTTATCGCAGGGCTCGAAACTGACATTCAACGAATGCGCGAGGCCAGCGTTACAGCCTTTCTTGTGGCGCTCTCGGGCGTGATCTGGCCATTCTTCCTCGGTGCCGGGGCAGCCCACCTGCTGGGGCTTTCATGGAATAGCGCTCTGTTCCTGGGCGGCGCTCTTACCGCGACCAGCGTTTCAATCTCTGCGCGAACTTTGATGGATGCGGGAAAAATGTCATCGCCGGAAGCGTCGGTCATTCTCGGAGCCGCAGTTATTGACGATGTGATGGGTCTTTTTGTCCTGGCTTTCCTCGCAGCCTCGTCAACCACCAGCAGTGCGGAATCATTTGGAGTTGCCAATAGCGCGTCCTTCTGGTTGCAAGGACATGTGTCCATCGCTGCCGCTCACCCGCTATTGATTCAGATGTTGCTCATCGCGGTATGTGTTGGGGTGTTCTTTGTGGGAGCCTATGCAGCGGCAAAGCGCGGGCTTGACCCATTGATAATTCAACTGAGGAAGCTGTCCGCGAACGAGTCGGTGACGAGTTGCATTCTCGCACTGGTATTGATCTATGCCATATTTGCCGAATGGCTCGGAAGTGTCGCCGGAATCACTGGAGCCTATCTCCTTGGTTACGTGTTTGCAGGTTCAAAATTCAAGGCTGATATTGAACGAACCTTCTATGCGCTTGGGCATGGATTGCTGATCCCTCTTTTTTTCGTATCGATAGGACTCGCCAGCAATTTCCGAGCACTGGGTGGCCATTGGCTTCTGCTAGGAGTTGTTTTCATCGTTGCGGTTGTTAGCAAACTTCTGGGCTGCGGCATAGCCGCATATGCACGCGGGATGGGTACCGTACGTAGCTTTAGGATCGGATGCGGCATGGTGTCTCGTGGTGAGGTAGGTTTGATTGTCACGGCCATGGGCGCTAGTACTGGGATTTTCAAGGAGCCTGAGGTAGCCGTGATGGTCTCTGTCGTACTTTTGACCACGCTGCTTACTCCATTGGCTTTGCGTGGCGCTTTCCAACTGAAATGCGCAGAGGACGACGACGATTCTTCAGCCGGCTTCGGGGATTCCGCTCCGAAACAGTCGCTTGCCAATGTCGACAGGAGCCTGCCTGATAATTTTGACGAGTTAGCAGAGACCTCGCAGAAGTCTGCCTTGAGGGGAAATGAGCCTAAAGCTCTTTCGCAAATGCATTCGGCGGCGCACATGGATTTTCAATCTGAGAGTGGATAAAGCAATGATAGGGGAGGACTTGCCAGTTTGTAGAATCCAACACGATTGCAAATAATTTGAGTTACAGACTCGGAAATATGCAAGGATACTGACCGATGAAATTCTTTGGTATTGGAACAAAATGACGACCGCCGAATCTCCGCTCCTCCCCGGAACTCAACTCGACCACTATCAACTCGAGGAGATTGTCGCGACTACCAGACGGGCTGTCGTGTTCCGCGCGATAGATTCGCTAACTGGACAGCGAGTTGCCATCAAAGTTCCCCACGCGGAGACTCAAAGCGATCCGACTCTCGCAGATCGGTTTCATCGTGAGGAGGAGATTGGGATCAAGTTGGATCATCCGGGAATTATGAAGATATATTCCAATCCAAACCGCAGCCGAGTTTATATGGTTATGGAGTGGCTGGATGGAAGGCGCCTTGGACAGATACTGAAGGATGAGCCGAAGCTTAACGAAGATAGAGCGGTGAAACTGGTAGTGGAAATCTGCAATGCGCTTGAATACGTTCACGCGAATGGCGTCGTGCATCGCGACCTCAGTCCCGACAAGATCATGGCCGGTGCAGATGATAGCGTAAAGGTCTTTGACTTTGGTTTTGCGGCGATTACGGGTGCGCGGCGCCTTACGTTTGCGAATCTTTCGTCCAGCTTGGGTACTCCTGACTACATTTCTCCCGAACAAGTGAGCGGCGCGCGAGGAGATGCACGTAGCGACATCTATTCAACAGGCGTCATATTGTACGAAATGCTCACAGGCTCTAAGCCGTTCTCAGGACCTAATTCATTTGCAATCATGAACGATCGACTACTTCGAGACCCGATCCCGCCTCGCACAATAAACCCACAGATTTCTCCGCAAATGCAAACGATCATTCTTCACGCTCTGGCGCGAGAACCTAAAAACAGATACTCCAGTGCTCGCGCGTTTGCCAACGATCTCCGGCACCCTAATCAGGTCGAAGTAAACGAACCTCAAGTACTCCCCAGTAATGTGGAGCCCATTCAGAAAGACGACGGCAAAAATCCAAAGCCCAACCGCACACTGATCTATCTCGTTGTCGCGATAATTCCAATTCTGATCTTCGGTCTCTTGTACTTAGTGTCCCGAGGCCACTAAGTTCTGTGCAGTAGTGGACGGCGCTGACGAGAGCAGTCGAAACCGTTGCAACCCAAAAGGGCACCGTGCTTGATCTTGAATTTGCGGAACTTTCTGACCGAGGCCGTAGCAGGGAGCACAACGAAGACTTCATCGGCCACGTGCTCCCGACGTCCCCCTCGCAGGTCCAATCGCATGGATGGCTGTTCGCAATCGCAGACGGCGTAGGCGGACAGGATGCTGGTGAGGTCGCATCCCGGATGGCGATTGAGACCGTTGTCGAGGGCTTTCGGAGGATCCCAAAGGGGGTGATGCATGCTTCACTGCTACCCCGACTGATTCAGGATGCAAACGCTGCGGTCTTTTCGGCAGGCAACAAAAGGCAGACGTCTGGTTCTCGAATGGCTTCGACGTTGGTAGCTTGCGCACTAAGATTTGACTCGGCAGTAATCTCTCATGTGGGGGGATTCCCGTTGTTATCTTTTTCGGAACAATGGGGGGAATCCTCTCACTCACGATCACACGATGGCCCATGAGCAGTTTCGCCTCGGCATACTTTCGCAAGAGGAAGCATTCGCTGGCGGCAATAGACACATTCTCACTCGCTGTTTGGGAAACGAGCGATACGTAGCGGCCGATACGATTACCGTCAACGTAGTCCCCGGAGATTTAATTCTCCTCTGCTCGGATGGTCTGCATTCCCAGGTGTCGGATGAGGTTACTCGGCGCTTGATGAATGCCTGCTCAGACCTTGACGCCATCGCTTCTGCACTAGTTGCCGCCGCAAATGATGCGGGCGGACATGATAATGTTAGCGTGCAAATTATTCGCGTTGGTTCGGTGGAACAAATGGGTCTATATCGAGGTCGGCCGTATCGGCTGCTCTAATGGTAGCTTCCGGAGAAATCCTTCATCCTGGTGACTTGCTGGATCACTACAAGATCGAGCAAGTCGTAGCAACAAGCGGCATGGCCACGGTATTCCGCGCCATCGACACGCTAACAGGTCAGCCGGTTGCGATAAAAGTGCCACATCCCCAAATAAACAACGATGCCACATTGACTGATCGCTTTTTGCGTGAAGAGAGCATTGGAACTCAGCTCAATCATCCGGGAGTGATGAAGGTCTTCAACAATCCCAATCGCTCCCGCACCTACATGGCGATGGAATGGCTTGAAGGAAAACTCCTTCGGCAAATCCTCGATCAGGAGACGACGCTGTCGTCGGAGCGAGCTACGAAGTTAGCGGCAAGAATAGCTGGCGCCCTCGAATACATTCACGCGAATGGAATCGTCCATCGCGATTTGAAGCCAGAAAACATTATGGTGGATGCGGACGATAATATTCGGCTGATCGACTTTGGTATCGCAAGCAGTATCGGTTCACGACGGCTCACGTTTGCCAATCTTTCACAGAACCTGGGCACGCCTGATTACATATCTCCCGAACAAGTGCGTGGAGAACGTGGCGACGCTCGCAGCGACATTTATTCACTCGGCGTCATGCTATATGAAATGCTCACTGGAACGGTTCCTTTCTCGGGACCAAACTTGTTTGCAGTGATGAACGACCGATTGCTTAACGATCCACTTCCGCCTACCTCCATCGATCCCAACATCAGTCCGCAGATGGAGGAGATCATCTATCGCGCTTTAGAGCGCGAACCGAAAGACCGATACAAAAGCGCTCGCGAGTTTGCACAGGATCTGCTGCACCAGGCTGGAGTGGGAGTATCTGTGCGAGGACGAAGCCGCGGAGCGGTGAAAGGCCGCACTCGACCGCACCTCATATTGCTGTACGCGCTGCTCGCAATGCTTCCTTTGCTGATCTTCGCTTTGCTTCTTCTTGTCTCACGTAGACATTAGCTCAGCGAAGCTTGAATTCCTCAGAATGGATGACGTACTCAGGGTACGCCTCGGCACGCAGTTCGCGGATATCCATCGTGGCTCTGCAGGGAGACGATGTGAATCTCTGATGTGCTGCGCTTGAGAATCACAATTCGGATGCCATCGGGAGACAGGTCCCAGGTGCCTTCTTTGGCGTGATCGATCTTCGTCCGTGGGAGTTCCTGACCGGCTCCTCGCGTAACGTCGAATCCAGCGTATCGAAGTAGCGATAAAAAGCGAAGATCATAGCCATTGAAGGGGTACGTAGGGAGAATCTGATCGTCACAAATGCGCCAAACTGACGTCTCAAAACTTCACGGAGTCCTGACGCTCAAGAAAAAATCGCTGTGGGCTTTGAGGCCAAGTTCCGTCAACAAGGCACAAATTCCGGGCAATTGAGACAGCATTTCCATAGACAAAGAGGCCTCTAACCGCGCAGGTCGCAGCCCTCACACACAACCCTGAATCGCTTGAAGCCACTGATCCTGAATCCCGACTTCGCATGCTGACCATACTTGGCATGATCGGAGCAAATTACGACTCCATTTCCCGGGGAAAGCAAGTCTTTTTGTGGTGGTTCCTTGTTAGGTGACATAATTCTGCATTCGCGTGCGATGCAGATTCTGTTGCAGGCGCGATCAGAAGATAGGAAATCGAATGTCGCAAACAACGCAAGACTGCGGGCCCACCGTCGATACTCCGGGCGGAACGACGGGCCTCAGAAGATCGTTGAAGCTTTGGCACCTGGTGGTATACGGGATCATCATCATTCAGCCTACGGCCCCGATGGGAATCTATGGGGTAGTTAGCAACGTGGCTGGTGGGCACGTTGTGACCACGATACTGATCGCGATGGTGGCAATGCTTTTCACCGCGATCAGCTACGGCCGGATGGCCCGGGTGTATCCGAGTGCAGGCTCAGCATATACCTATGTGGGGAAGGAATTGCATCCTGTTCTCGGCTACGTAGTGGGCTGGTCCATGCTGATGGACTACCTTCTGAATCCCATTATCTGCGCCATCTGGTGCAGTGCTGCAGCGCAAAACGTGATTCCGAGTATCCCCTATGCGGCATGGGCGGTCTCGTTCGTGGCTTTGTTCACGTTGCTTAACTTGGGGGGTGTGAAGAGCTCGGGTCGCATGAATGCGATCCTGGCCCTGGGGATGAGCATCGTCGTGGTGATTTTTCTGGCCGAGGCGGTGCGGTATATTGCGCTGGTTGTTCGTCCGGTGGCCGGTCAGTGGCTGCTACCGTTCTACGATCCTGCGACGTTTACGCCATCGCGAGTTTTTCGGGGCACTTCGATTGCTGTGCTGACCTACATCGGGTTTGATGGCATTTCGACCATGTCGGAGGAGGTGGAGAATCCCCGGAGGAATATCATGCTGGCCACGGTCTTCACTTGCCTGGTGATCGGGATCCTTTCGGCGATCGAGGTCTATGCCGCGCAGTTGGTATGGCCGGCACACACTCCTTTTCCGGACACCATGGTTGATACGGCGTATGTTTTTGTTGCCAAACGCGTGGGCGGGACGTTTCTCTTCCAATTGCTGAATGCGACTTTGCTGATTGCAAATATGGGTTCGGGGATGGCGGCGCAGTTTGGTGCGGCGCGTCTTCTCTATGGCATGGGGAGAGCCAATGCACTTCCACGGCGCATCTTCGGAGCGATTGACGCACGCAACGGTATTCCTCGGAACAACGTCATCATCGTCGGCGCGTGCACATTGTCTGGGGTCTTCATGCTAACGTACCAGAGCGGCGCTGAGCTGCTTAATTTCGGAGCATTCATCGCGTTCATGGGAGTGAATATCGCTGCCCTGGTCCACTACAAATTCCGGTCGAAGACCAAGGTCGCTATGGCAGCAACCGCGCCGCTATTAGGGTTCCTGGTAAGCGCCTTCATCTGGCTTAACCTAAATCACAGCGCTCAGTTCCTGGGTGTGGCCTGGATTGCAGTTGGTCTAGTTATTTACTTCGTCATGCGGCGGTGGGGAGGGGCGGGCCACGAGATGGATGACCTGGAGATCTCCTGATCGCGGCTTGGAGCACGGGTTGATCTGGAGTTTCAGCAGTTTATAGAGTAATAATCGCGTCAGTTCAAGTTTCTTCTGAGGAAGATGCCGTGGCACCACGCAAGACCACGTCGACTCACGTAACCCTTCTCGATGTTGCTCGCGTGAGCGGGTTTTCCGCGTCGACGGTTTCCATAGTACTGAATGACGCGCCCCTTTCCCGCCACGTCGCGGCGAAGACGAAGGAGCACATTCGCAAGACCGCACTTGAGATGGGGTACCATCCGGATGCGTTTGCCCGCTCGCTGCGCCGCCGCCGCAGCCATACGATCGGAGTGCTGGTGTTTGATATCTCCGATCCATTCTGTATGTCGCTATTGCGTGGCATCGAGGAAACCCTGTATGCCACTCCTTACCTGCCAATCATTATGGACGCCAACAATCGCCGGGAGCAGTTCGAGCGATATCTTGACATGCTGCTGGAGCGCCGCGTGGAAGGCGTGGTTGTCGTGGCGAACTGGCTCTTCTCAGAGATCGATCCACTCTCGGAGATTGAGAAGAACCACATCCCAGCCGTGGTGGTTGGGCGCGATCTCGCCGCCAGGGCTATGCGATCCGTTGTTGTCGACAATGAAGCAGGTGGCTATGCTGCGATGGAACATCTCTATCGCCTGGGGCATCGCCGGATCGCCTTTCTTCGTGGCCCGGAAGAGCTCGACGACAGTTCTCGCAGGTGGCAGGGGATCCAACGATTTGCGTCGGAGGTGGCGTTGGAGATTGATCCCAGGCTGACGGTCAGACTTCCCGCTGCGCTTGACCCTAACTCCGGCTTCGACGGTGGTCTACGTCTGACCACGGAGCTGATAGAAAGCGGTAGCTTCTTTTCCGCGATTTTGGCATTTGATGACCTAACTGCTTTAGGCGCAATTCGAGCCCTATGGAAAGCGGGTCGCCGCACACCCCAGGACTGTTCGGTGATTGGGTTCGACGATGTGCCACAGGCGGAGTTGAACAGCCCAGGGATCACTACGATCAGGCAGCCGATGCAGGAGATGGGGAGCCTGGCAACTCGTCTCGTGCTGGAGGCAATTTCCGCCCCAGAAGCTGCTGCGGCCAACAAGAAGCTGCTCTATCCCATGGAACCAATATTGGTTCGCCGGGATTCAACGCAGGAGTATCTGCCAGGTCTCCGACAAAATATTTCTTGACAAAAGTTGGCAAGAATAGCACATTCACTGATATTCAAACGTTTGAATATCCCGGCTGGGACTCAAACTCAATTCGGCGCGCGTGACAGTGAGGGGTGACCATGGATTCCTCGACATTGCATCAGCAAGTGCTCCGCGGCCTCTCCCGCCGCCTGTTTGTTACCCCAACCTTGCTTGTCGTCCTCCTCATGTCGGTGGCGTTGAGCTTCGCACAAGAGACGACGGGAACGATCCTCGGCACCGTAACGGATTCAAGCGGGGCGGTGATTCCGAACGCAACGGTCACGTTTACCAACACCGACCGCGAAGCGGTGATTCGAACTTTGCAGACAGACAGGAACGGAACGTTTAATGCGCCTCAGCTGCCTATCGGCCATTACTCTATGTCGGTCGAGGTAAAGGGATTCAAGACGACGACCGAGTCGGGCATCATTCTGAACGTGAATGACAAGCTGACGAAGAATGAGACTCTCACGGTCGGCAACGTATCGGAGACAGTCTCAGTCGAGGCGAGTTCATTGCAAGTCGATACCCAGACGGCTGCCGCTACAGGGCTGATCACCGGTACACAAGTCAGAGAGCTTGCACTCTCAAGCCGAAACTATGAGCAACTCGTCGGGCTGATGCCTGGCGTAACGTCGGATATCGGCGATGCTCTCTATGCGGGCGTAAGTGCCCCGAGCGGGAATACCAACGAAACCGCATTCTCCTTAAATGGCAGTTTTGGGACCGGCAACAACTGGACTGTCGATGGCGCAGACAATGTGGATCGTGGTGGAAACTTTACGCTGCTGAACTATCCCAGCGTGGACGCAATTGACGAATTCAAGGTTCTGCGCGGCAACTACAACGCCGAATATGGGCGCAGTTCGGGAGGGCAGATCAACGTGATCACCCGCTCAGGAACAGCGAAGTTTCATGGCGGCGTGTACGAATTCTTTCGCAATAACGTCCTGGATGCGAATGACTGGCTAAGCAAGCAGAGTGATCCGGTAGTGCCTCGCGCGCCGTTTCGCTACAACGATTTCGGAGGGACGTTCGGTGGCCCGATTTTCATCCCCGGTCATTACAATACCGATCGCACGAAAACGTTTTTCTTCTTTTCTGAAGAGATCCGGCGCGTAGTTCAATCCGGTACGACACAAAGCACAGTTCCGAATCAGCAGGAGCGCGGAGAAGACCCTGCAACCGGCAGCATTCCAACCTTCGCCTACCCGGTGTGCCTGGTGCAGTTGGAAAACGGGGCTTGCCCGGAGGGTGCGTCCAGCACAACGATTCCGACCAACCTGGTCAACCCGGCAGCTGCTGCCTATTTGAAAGACGTCTATTCTCACGTGCCCCTTCCGCAAGCAACCGACACCGACCTGCTGATTGCCAACCAGAGCAATATTTTTAACTACCGCCAGGAGATATTTCGCTTGGACGAAGCTTTCAATTCGAAGTGGTCGGGCTTCATCCGGCTCATGTTCGATACGATCCCGACAGTCGAGGGCGGGGGGCTGTTCAATGGCAATTCGATACCGAACATCGCACAGACAACGACGCAATCGCCGGGACAGAACATCGTAGGCAGCCTCAGCACCGTGTTTACGCCAACGCTGCTCAATCAGGTGCAATATTCCTGGTCTTATGGCGCAGTGATCTCTTCGAATACCGGTCAGCTGGGGGCGACCAATTCACCGGATGTTGTGAGCTCCATCGTGCTGCCGTATCCCGAGACTTTGGATCGCCTCCCTAGCATTGGATTCGGTACATCAACGGCAAGCTTCTACGGATTTGGCAGCTACGGAGACTACAACAAAAATCAAACGATCTTTGATAATTTGACGAAGATTGTCGGTAACCACACTCTGAAGTTTGGCGGCACGTATTCTCACTACCAGAAATCAGAGAACGCTGGCGGTAACAATGCTGGGACATTTTCGTTCCAGGCATCGGATCCCAATCTTTCAGATGGTCAGGATCCCGTTGGCCAATGGCACCAGGAGTTTGCCTACTTCCTGCTCGGCCAGACCACCAATTTCACCCAGTTGAAGCAGGACATTCGTGCCGTCATTAACCAGAATGAGATCGAATTCTACGGACAGGATGAATTTCGTTTTCGCCCGAATCTGACGATCAGCTACGGCTTGCGGTACTCGCTCTTCCGTCAGCCCACGGATGCGAACGGCAAGGCGACAAGCTTCGATCCGCAGACGTTCAATGCAGCGCACACTCCAACGCTGGATGACCAGGGATATCTGTGCACTGAGGAGACTGCGCCTTGCAGCGGGGGAGCCACACCGAATGGCAACTACGATCCGCTGAACGGCGTGATCATCGGCGGCGTCAATTCTCCCTACGGGACGCCGTTGCCCAGCAGAACAATACCGGCTTCGCACCACGCGTGGGCATCGCATGGAATCCCGATGGAAAGGGAAGAACAGCAGTTCGCGCAGGCTACGGCATTTTTATCGAATCGCCCGGAGTCGGTTTCGTAGAGAATAACGTTTTTGCAAATCCTCCATTCGTCGGCACGACGACCATCAACGGTGGCCCATTCGATAACCCAGCATTGGCGCAGGCTGCACCGAACAACAGCCCTAATCCTCTGGGTGGAACCGAAGCAAAGTTTCATCAGCCGTATGTTCAGCAGTGGGATCTCGATATTCAACGTGAACTGCCCAAGAACATCATTGCCGACGTGGGATATTACGGCAGCAAGGGCACGCACTTGCTTGCGGTGCTCGATATCAATCAACCGATTCCGGGGTCATACGTGCCGTATTACGGAGTTGCGCCTCCCGATCAAGGATCCGTGATCAATTCTGGCAATGAGAATCTGATAAATCCCTTGAGGCCATTCATCGGCTACGGTGGCATCGATGTATACGAACCAATTTTCATGTCGAATTACAACTCGTTGCAGGCGAGTCTTCAGAAGCGATTTGGCCCAGACTCACTAATCACGGTGAACTACACCTGGTCGAAGAATCTGTCCAACATGCCCGCCGACCCCAACTACACGGTGGTGCAGAACACGCGCAACCTCGCGGCCGAGTATACGTACTCTCGGTTTGATCAACGCCAGGTATTCAATGCTGATTTCGTATATCAACTTCCGTTTTTCAAGAATCAGAATGGCTTTGTAGGCCACACGTTGGGTGGTTGGGAGTTTTCTGGCATCGTGTCAGTTAACTCCGGCCATTGGCTGGATCCTGGAACCAGTGATGGGAATGATCCCGGAGGCGTTGGCCTTGGAACTGGCGTCTATGGCAGCGTGGTCAGGCCGAATCAGTACGGCAATCCCAATCGCAATGCTCCGCACACCGCAGCTCAGTGGTTCAACTCCTCGGTGTTCGCATCTGCTCCGGGAGATCAGACAGTGCCGGGAGATGCGAAAAAGAATTCCATCCTTGGTCCGGGCCGGCAAAACTGGGATCTGAGTCTCTTGAAGAACATCAAGGTCACCGAGGGTACGGCGTTCCAATTCAGGCTGGAGACTTTTAACACATTCAATCACACGAGCTTCGCCTCGGTGGATACGAACGTCAGCGATGGAAGCACTTACGGCACGATCACAGGAGCTCACTCACCGCGCATTCTGCAACTGGCACTGAAGTTCAACTTCTAGCGGTCGGAAAAGAAGGACTCGATGCGGATGAAGCGACGCGTCATGGCTGCCACGATGTTTCTGTTGGGTTGTTGCAGCGTCGCTATTATGGATGCGTCTGCATCTGTTACTTTCCTGCGGGAAGGGTGGAATCTTCAATCCGGATGCAAGGCTCACGACGGTGGAGAGACGATTTCAGCGCCCTCTTTTGAAGTCGCTAGCTGGTACAAGGCAACGGTGCCGACCACCGTTCTTGCGGCTCAAGTTGCCACTGGAGAGTTCAAAGACCCGTACTTCGGCACCAATCTCCGCGAGATTCCGGGAACAACATATCCGGTGGGCGAAAACTTCTCTAACCTTCCGATGCCCAACGACAGCCCCTACCATTGCTCCTGGTGGTATAGGAAAGAGTTCGTTGTTCCAG
The DNA here is from genome assembly GCA_963849505.1 of uncultured Acidobacteriaceae bacterium. GTDB lineage: Bacteria > Acidobacteriota > Terriglobia > Terriglobales > Acidobacteriaceae > JANXZS01. The sequence continues at coordinate 532,042 of CAWKHY010000011.1, forward strand.
CGAGCGACCATGGTAAGTCAATTTGGTTGAGATTTGGCGGAATCAACTATCGCGCCAACATCTGGTTGAACGGCAAACGCATTGCCGATTCGACACAGGTGGCCGGCGCATATCGGACCTATGAATTTGATATTTCCTCCGAAGTAGTGACAGGGCAATCGAATGTTTTGGCAGTGGAGACTTTTGCTCCCACTGACACAGAACTTGGTATTAACTGGGTGGATTGGAATCCGTGCCCCCCAGATAAGGATATGGGCTTGACGGGCGAGGTGAGCCTCGCTACAAGCGGCCGCGTAACGCTGCGTTCTCCGATGGTGACAACTCACTTTGCGAGCAATGATGCGTCCGATGCGCAGCTTACCGTTTACGTTGAAGTGCACAACCTGTCGGATCGTGACGTGAGCGGCGTTGTCTCCGGTACCGTGTCCGGCATACCCATTCGGCAGGAAGTTGCGCTGAAGGGTGGCGAAGAGCGCACGGTGATCTTTACACCGGAAAGTTTTCCTCGTCTGCGAGTGCGCAATCCCAAATTGTGGTGGCCTTACCAGATGGGCACGCCAGACTTGGAGACGTTGTCGATGCAATTCACCGAGGGCGGTCGCATATCGGATGAGCAGACTGTGCGCTTTGGAATTCGAGAAGTTACATCCGAGCTAACCGACAAGGGCTATCGGCTGTTTCGCATCAACGGGAAAGCCCATTCTGATTCGGGGCGGAGGCTGGTCGCAGGACATGATGCTTCGCGAAGATCCCAAGCGACTAGCCGAGCAGTTTCATCTTGTCCGGGATTTGCATCTCAATACGATTCGCCTGGAAGGAAAGCTCGAGACCGAGGAATTCTATCGGCTGGCGGACGAGCAGGGAATCCTGGTGATGGCCGGATGGTGCTGCTGCGATCACTGGGAACATTGGGACAAGTGGAGCGGAGACACACTCGAAGTCGCCGTGGCATCATTGCGATCGCAGATGCTTCGCATCCGCCATCATCCCAGCCTGCTGGTATGGCTCAATGGCAGCGACGGTCCGCCCCCGGAGAAGGTTGAGCGCGCTTATCTGGCTGTCGAGGCCGAGACCCACTGGCCTAATCCGGTTCTGTCGTCCGCCAGTGCTACTCCAACCTCCGTGACTGGCAAGAGCGGCGTAAAGATGACGGGACCATATGACTACGTGTCGCCCTCTTATTGGCTGGTCGATACCAGCCACTATGGCGGTGCCTACGGCTTTAATACCGAGACCAGTCCCGGAGCTGCGATCCCGTCCATGAATGGTCTGAGGCAATTCATTCCTGCCAATGGTATGTGGCCGCCGTCTGCGGACTGGAGCTATCACAACGGCGGCGAAGGTTTCAAGAATCTCGAAGTCTTCAACACTGCCATGAAGTCTACTTATGGTTCCACAGACTCAGTCTCTGCGTATACGCGAGTTGCGCAAACGATGGCCTACGACGGCGAGCGGGCGATGTTCGAGGCTTACGGTCGCAACAAGTACACCTCAACTGGTGTCGTGCAATGGATGCTGAACAACGCGTGGCCGTCGATGATTTGGCATTTGTACGACTACTATCTCGAGGCCGGTGGCGGTTACTACGGGACGAAGAAAGGCATGCGAGCCTCTGCACATTCAGTATTCCTACGATGATCACAGCGTTGCCGTCGTCAATAGCCGCTACCAGCCAGTTTCCGGCCTGAAGGCGAGCGCTCACCTATACGATCAAAACCTGGTTGAGTTGTTTTCGCGTGAAGTGGATCTGAATGTAGAGGCAGACTCGTCCACTACCGCGATGATCCTTCCTGACTCAGCGTTTAATGGAGCCTCCCCGGTTCTGTTTGTGGATTTATCGCTGCGTAGCGCGGGCGGAGAGGTTCTTAGCCACCAACTTCTATTGGGTGCCCGCTAAGTTGACGCAGTTTGATTGGGCAAAGACTGACTATACCCACACGCCAGCGATCAGCTATGAGGATTTGACGATCTTGCGGAACATCTGCCAACGTCAGCGCGTCGAGGCGGAGGCCGTGACAAACCTAGCCGGACACGGGGAAAAAACTATTCGACTTAGCCTTCACAATCACTTCGAAGGCACTTGCATTCCAGATCTCGCTCGAGTGTATGGGTAAGGACGGAAAGCCTCAGACCGCAATACTGTGGTCAGACAACTATATGGAACTGATGCCCGGAGAGACTCGGATCGTTACGGCGCAAGCGCCAGCCTCGGTCATTCCGTATCGCGGTCCGCGTCTCTGGTTGGAACTTTCCCGATAAGAGATGTTGCGATTCAAGAGGTCAAATCCGCAGAGCATTCAGCGAATTGATTAGTACTTTGAAGGGATAGGAGAATGACCAGGTTCGACGTAGCGCTGGTAGGAGAAGCCAATCTCGATTTACTTCTTTACGGCTTGCCGGAGGCGCTTCCGCCTGAGCGCGAATTGCTCGCCACCGATATGGCAATCCTCATGGGTGGTTCTCCGGCGATCACAGCGCACAACCTGGCGAAGCTTGGCAGCAAAGTGGGACTTATTACGGCCAGGGCGAATGACCTGCCTGCGACACTTTTGTATGCCGAGTTGGAACAAGCCGGAGTTGATCTTTCGCATTCGGTTTCTGCTCCGCCATTTGTGCGAACCGGCGTGACGGTACTGCTTCAGCACGAAAGTGTCCGTCGTTCCCTAACGTATCTGGGCGGCACAGCATCTCTGTGATTTGACGATATCGATCTCGACTATCTTCGCAGTGCCCGCCATTTTCATCTCTCGTCGTTCTTTCTTCAGACGAGGACTGATCGACGATGTTCCTCGTTTGCTGGCGCTGCTTAAGGAAGCGGCTTAACTACCTCACTCGATACCAACGACGATCCCACCGGGACATGGTCCGGCCCGATTGCGGAGACGCTTGAAATATCGTCGACATACTCATGCCCAATGAGCGAGAGGCAATGGCCCTTGCACACGAAGATGAAATCGAACGGGCAATTCAAAACTTGTCCGCACGTGTTCCGCTGCTGGTGGTCAAGAGAGGTTCACGAGGCGCTTTATTTGTTGATCATGGCATGCGCATCGAGCAAGCTGCTGTCGGGGTGTCATCGATTGATGCCGTGGGTGCGGGAGACAGTTTTAACGCAGGGTTTCTTCATGGCTATGTCCACGGATGGCCGATGGAAAGGTGCCTCCAGATTGGCAATCTTGCGGGAGCTTACTCCACGACCAGGATCGGCGGGACTGCTGCCTTTCGCGACCGGAAGTCAATGGTGAGCTTCTTTGAGGCGCAGGCCCCGGGCATTTTCGGCCAAACCTAGAGCGATCAAGCCGAGATCCGATATTGATGTCGCAAGAGGATGTTTTTACTCCAGCAACAATCATTCCGGATTGAATACCGGGCTAGCGAAGCGGCAGCCCATCCGATGGTCCGCTCGTCTGTACCGCTTCCCCGCAATACCCGTGATCAGAGCATGCCGCCTGACATGCCACGCCGCTCCTCCGTTGGGCAATATACTCGCTTCTGATTTCAACATGTGCATCTCGTTGAGACACCCTGCTGCGGTCGGAGACGGCTTTCGATGGATAACGATTTCTTTGGTTGAGTGCATCCAACATCCTCATGATGATCGGAAAAAGGCTGTTGAATACGCCACTGGAGCGACGTCCAACTTTGCAATTCACGCTGGATGGCGTTGTGGTTCGTGCATCGCCTAGTGAACTGCTGATCGAGGTCATCAACCGCGAGCTACCCAAGCGCGATTTGCCCCAGGTCTGCTTCCATCCGCAGCTAGGCCCCATTGAAAGCTGCGACAGCTGCATGGTGGAAGTCGACGGCCAACTGGCGAGGGCCTGCAGCACTCAAGTGGTGGAGGGTGCGTCGGTAGTGACGGCGAGTGCTCGAGCCGATATGGCCCAACGCGAGGCATTTGACCGGATCCTGCAAAATCACGATCTCTATTGCACGGTGTGCGACAACAACAACGGGAACTGTTCGGTTCATAACACGTCCAAGGAGATGCGAGTTGAGCATCAATCCAGGCCGTTCACACACAAGCCTTATCCGCAGGATCACTCGAACCCTTTCTATCGCTACGATCCGGACCAGTGCATCCTGTGCGGCCGCTGTGTCGAGGCTTGCCAGAACGTTCAGGTGAACGAGACCCTGACGATTAACTGGGAGTCCGAGCATCCGCGAGTTCTGTGGGACGGCGGAGAGCAAATTGCCGGATCCTCGTGCGTTTCCTGCGGCCACTGCGTGACGGTGTGCCCGTGCAATGCTCTGATGGAAAAAACGATGATAGGGAAGGCTGGCTATCTAACTGATCTACCCGAAAAAACACTGAACGAGATGATCGACGCAGTTAAAGGCATTGAGCCTGAAACCGGCTTCGGTCCCATCATGAGCATCTCAACAGTTGAATCCGCCATGCGCGAGCAACGGACGCGACGAACGAAGACCGTCTGCACATACTGTGGGGTGGGCTGCTCGTTCGATATTTGGACAGTAGGCCGCCATATTCTAAAGGTCGAGCCAGCTGACGGCCCTGCAAATGGTATCTCCACTTGCGTTAAGGGCAAGTTCGCGTGGGACTACGTAAATTCAAACGATCGGCTAACTCATCCACTCATCCGGGTACGGAGTGCAGATGGCAGCCCTGATAGTTTTCGCGAAGCTCCGTGGGATGAGGCTCTAAACCTCATCGCCAAGCGATTCACTGACACAAAAACGCAGCACGGGGCCGACGCTCTCGCATTTATCGCGTCCTCGAAATGTACCAACGAGGAAAGCTATCTAATGCAGAAGCTCGCTCGAGCGGTGGTCGGCACAAACAATATTGATAATTGTTCACGCTATTGCCAGACGCCCGCCACTAAGGGATTAAGCCGCACTGTGGGTTATGGCGGCGACGCCGGGTCGATTCAAGACATCGAGAAAGCCGGCCTGGTTGTGATTGTCGGATCGAACACCGCTGAAAGCCACCCCGTAATTGCCACTCGCATAAAGCGATCGCATAAACATCGGGGTCAACGATTGATTGTGGCGGATTTGCGCAGGCATGAAATGGCGAAGCGTGCGGACATTTTCATACGTCCCAATCCTTCGACAGATGCGGTATGGATCAATGCTATTGCCAAGTACATTCTGGATCAGGGATGGCATCGCAAAGCGTTCGTCGACCAATGGGTGAACGGTTTTGAGGAATACAAACAGTCCCTGGAGCAGTACACAATGGATTTCGCACAAGAGCGTACCGGTATTTCATCAGAAACACTCCGGCAAATCGCGAGCGAAATTGTCGACGCTGACGGAGTGTGCATCCTCTGGGCGATGGGTGTTACGCAGCACTGCGGAGGATCAGATACCTCCACTTCGATCTCTAACTTGCTCCTCCTTACGGGTAACTATATGCGGCCGGGAGCTGGCGCATATCCCATGCGGGGTCACAACAACGTGCAGGGGGCAAGCGATTTTGGATCTATGCCGGATGCATATCCGGGTTACCAGAAAATCTCTGATGAAGCGATACGGAAGAAGTTTGAGGCTGCCTGGAATGTTCAATTGCCCACGAACAAAGGTCTAGACAACCACGAGATGATTCGAGCCGTGCACGAAGGCAAACTACGGTGCATGTACATCAAGGGGGAAGACACGATCACTTCCGATGCGAACGCGGGCGATGTGAGCAAGGCTCTCAGCGAAGTCGAATTTCTGGTCGTCCAGGATATCAACTTCTCAGAAACGGCAAGATTCGCTGATGTTGTTCTTCCAGCCTCTCCTTCGCTGGAAAAAGAGGGTACGTTCACCAACACGGAACGGCGCATTCAGAGACTCTATAAGGTTTTCCAACCGTTGGCGGAATCCAAGCCGGATTGGGAAATCATTCAACTTATCGCGAATCGGCTTGGCGCGGATTGGAAATACACGCACCCGTCCGAGATTATGGCCGAGGCTTCTTCTCTCACGCCAATCTTCGCCGGTGTTACCTATGAACGTCTCGAAGACTACAGATCTCTTCAATGGCCGGTAGCCGCCGAAGGGAAAGATTCCCCGATTCTATTCAGAGAGAAATTTCCGTTTCCCGATGGCAAGGCGAAGTTCTATCCGATCGAGTGGATTGAGCCATGCGAAGAAACGAACGCTGAAATGAATGTGCACGTAAACAATGGCCGACTCCTCGAACACTTTCAGGAAGGGTCAATGACGTATCGCTCTCCGGGCATCAAACGAATGACGCCCACGACATTTGTCGAGGTTTCTCCCGAGTTGGCGCGCGAGAGAAACCTCGCGGATGGAACATTCGTTAAGCTGCGTAGCCCGAGTGGAGAAGTGACCGTACGGGTTGTCGTCACAGATCGCGTGAATGGTGCGCAGGTCTATATGCCGATGAACTCCACTGTGCAGCCGGTAAACAAGCTGACCAGTGCCAAAGTTGATCGGGATACGCACACGCCAGCATACAAAGAGCTCTCGGTGGAGATGACGGTGCTGGCGGAGCGTGGTCCCAATCCTTTGCCTTGGGAAAACTTTCGACACGGTAGTCCGACTCCGCAGACCGGCGTTGAAATCCAGCGAAAGTGGGGTCGACCCGACTATTGGATCCCGGGGACCCGGCCTCAAGACGAACTTGTTCAGATTAAGACAACAAGATCGTGATTGAACTTATACCGGTAAGTTGGAGGACCATATGGCTAATCCGATTTCGTACGAACCCGCCTTCGCTACACCGGCGATAAACCTCCAGGATAGTTTCCGGTCCTCCATTTCGAATGAGCCTGTAGATCATCCGAAAGCGCGGATTGCGGGTTATGAAGTTCTGGACGAGGCGCGCCGTCAGGGATTTCTCGATATTCTCCACGGATTAATGGGAGCGAAAGACACAATCATTCAAGAGCTGGCGGACCACACAAGTACACCGCAGAGCATCGCTGCAATTCGCAACCTATTCATCTTAACGAGAGCTTTGGGACAACTCGAACCCGAATCCCTTTGCAAACTGACCGCGAACATGAGTGCCTCGATGACAGACGGTGACGAGGGCCCACCGCCGACTCTATGGGGGCTGGTGAAACGCCTTAATCAACAGGAGGTGCGAAGAGGTCTTGCGGTCCTTCTCAGGATCGCGGGCGCGCTCGGCAGGAGCAAACAATGAGCCCCATCGCGGGTGGCTACGGATGGCTCTCTGCAACGCCGGCCCAGGGCCCACAGGATCGCCAAAAGCTTTCGGCGAAACGATACTCGGCGGCTGGGCACCTCACCGTAGAAGAGGTCGTAGCGGTGGAGGAACCTCTCGAAATTCAGTTGCTCTTCGGGGAGAGAAGGTGCAGGGAAGTCAAATCAATCTCAATAACAATGCGCACGCCAGGGCATGATGGGGAACTCGCACTCGGCTTTCTCCTGACTGAGGGAGTTATACGAGACGTGAGTGAGGTGGAGGAAGTCACTTCACGCGTTGAACGTTCTCAACTCCCCGCTGCTGGAAGAAGCTGGGCCGCAAACAATGTTGTGAGAGTAGAACTCGAACCTAAGATCGCCGTAAATGTGGCTACTCTTCAGCGGAATTTCTACGCAACTTCCAGTTGCGGGGTGTGCGGGAAGGCTTCGCTATTGGCTCTTCGGACGTTCGCCCCCGCGATGGCCAAAGACAAATTCCGGATCTCCGCTGGTGAGCTTTACGACTTACCTGTGCGCCTTCGTCAGTTTCAAGGCCTCTTCGAACAGACGGGAGGTATTCATGCTGCAGCCCTTTTCGATGCGGAGGGTACGCTTCACTGCATACGCGAAGACGTGGGCAGACATAATGCCCTGGATAAGCTGATAGGTGCCTCCATGATTGCGGACACGCTTCCGTTGCGCGACCGAATGCTTCTGCTGTCCGGTCGTGCCAGCTTTGAATTAATGCAGAAGGCCGTCGTCGCAGGCATTCCGATGGTCGCCTCCGTCGGCGCCCCATCGAGCCTTGCTGTTGCAATAGCGAAGGAGTTTGAGGTAACCCTCGTCGGCTTCCTACGCGAAGACCATTTCAATGTCTATAACGGAAGCCATCGCCTCTATCGCGCCACAAGCATCGCATCCATATAGCACTAGTCGAGGAAACGAACTCACCCTTCGTTAAGACAATGAGGGTTGGTTGATCAAACCCATCGGAGAGAACTGCATTTAAACCCTCGGGTCATGCACTTTGCCTAATAAAGCGTTCTGACCTTAGGCTCTCGATTCCATACTCGGCCATTTGCAGCTCCAGCTAGGAACTCCTGCACACCTTTGCCGATAAATATTCCGTCATCGACCCCCTTTGGAGCCGCTACTTCCGTTGCGCTTCGTCTCCAGATGTTCCTGCAGCAGGCTCATCACCGCCCGTTCTTCCGTCTGCAGTGCCTTTTCTTCCGCCGCACGCAGAATTTCGTCGGTGGTCTCTTCAACCTTTCTACGAACACTCCGCTCCAACTGGCCAGCCAGGTAGAACTCCAGCAGGGCCGGGTGTACGTAGCACTTTCGGCACACCGCCGGTGTATTCCCCAGCCGTAGCGCGACGGACTTGATTGCCTCGACCACGTTCCTCTTCGCCTGCGTCTCCGACGCGGATTCTTGAAACTCGCGGAGCGCCATGGACGCCAGAACGGTTCCTGCCCAGGTCCGGAAATCCTTCGCTGTAAAATTCTCTCCGCTGATCTCGCGCAGGTAGTCATTTACGTCCGCTGAATCGACTTTGTGCGACTCGCCCGACTTGTCACGATATTCGAACAACTCGTATCCGGGAAGATCCTGGCATTGACGCACAATTCGCGCCAACCGTCTATCCTCGAGGCCCACTGTGTGCTGCTTGCCGCTCTTGCCGCGAAAATGGAACACTACCGTCGACCCATTCACCTGAGCGTGCTTCGAGCGCATGGTCGTAAGGCCGTACGACTTATTCGCCCGTGCATACTCTTCGTTGCCCACCCTGATCAGCGTCCGTTCCATGAGCCGGACGATCGTCGCCAGTACTTTGTTTCGCGGCAATCCGGGCAAAGCCAGATCCTCCTGCAAACGCGCCCGAATCCCCCGCAGAGAAGTGCCGAAGAGCAGCATTCGCTCGTACTTAGTCTCATCGCGAACCGCGCGCCATCGTTGATGGTACCGGCTCTGTTTGCGGCCCCGCGCATCCCGGCCGGTCGCCTGCAGGTGCCCATGCGAATCTGCGCAAATCCATACGTCTGTCCACGCCGGCGGAATCACCAGCAACCGAATTCGCTGGAGAGCCTCCGTGTTCCGAACCGGCTTGCCTGCGGCATCAAAATACCTGAATCCTTTTCCAGCCTTTTTCCTGTGGATTCCCGGCTGCGCGTCGGAGACATAGCGCAATCCAGCTTCCTTCGCCGAAAGTGCGGGATCGACTACGGCATCCGGCAATCTTCTCTTTCTCGGAGCAGGTAGCATGTGCCAGTTGGATGCGGAGAAGCTCTGTTCGGAACGGCCGGAAGTGTGAAGTAACTTTATCGAGCAAAGTGATGGTCACGCCGCTGCGTCAGCGGGGTCGAATCCGCTCAGTGGGACCTCGAACCTTAAATCCGCGCGCCCTCGGATAGTGCGCATCACTTGCAGATTCTGATCTAAGCCAATTGTTTCGAGACCTTGAGACGCCGGTCGAATTAAACCAATGCCGGGAGAACTCGGTCAGGGCTAGTGGCCCTCAGTATCGCAACGTGGATTGCATCGACATTGCAGGAAACCTGCTGAACTACGCTCACCTGGAACTATCCACCCTTCGGAACAGCATCATGTATGGCCAGTGCCACGGTGCCTGCGTGGACTGCCACCGCAACCAGAATGCCGGTCATTGTTAACCCTAGCAGTGCGATTGCCAGGGCAATTAACCTTGACGCCGTGCGGACCGGTCGCAGATCGCCGTAACCTACTGTCGTTGCGGTGACGAATGACCAGTAGAAGCTCTCGAATCGTGACCATCCTTCCATCTTTCCCGCAAGCAGTCCCAATCCAGCTATGGCCAAAGCCAAGCATAGGAACAAAGGAAAGATTAGCCATAGGCCCAAGCCGAACTCCTTGAGAAACGTGATCGTCAGACCTGAAAACAACACGTCATTTACCTCCAGCTGACCGTATTCAACACCAGCGATTTCGGCAGCGTCACTTCAGTGCCAGTGACTCCACTGAATAAAGGAGCCGATCTCAACCCGCTATAAGAGAGAGTTGCATGTCACTCTCTGGCCAGACTTCCGACTTCAATTCTCTACGAAATGTCCTGGCCGAAACGCTGACGATCAGATCCCGGAGACAAGGTGAGTTACGGAAGCTCCACGGCCCAGGAGACAATCTTCCAGCCTCCATCCTCTTTGGTCCATAGCAGCAGAAGGGCGGGCGATTGTTCCTCCTCATAATTCAATCGGCTGGCGCTCAAATAATATGTTCCGTACTTCGCATCGGTAGGCTGCAAGTCCTCAGAAGGTTCGGGCGCCCGACGATGTTGGCACAAAAAGCTATTGGCTTTCTGGTCTGGCACGGCCATGATCGCAAAAGCATTGGAGTTTTCCTGCTGGACTGGGCGTAGCAGATCGTTGAGTGGTTGCATACTCGACATCAAATCCGAGAGCTTCGCACTTGATGGGATCCTCGCGAGCGGTTGTCGTAACCCAGACTGAATTCTGGTTATGGGCGTCAATTTCTTCTGGTCTTCGGTAGGCGCCACGAGACACGCATACGATCGCGGTGACGCAAAGGCAGATGCCTGTACAACATTTCGCTTTACAGCCCAGGTCTGGTAAAACTCCGTGATGCTTTTTACTGAGGCTGGATCGGCGGTTATGCTCCGCGGCTCTTCCACTGGTGGTGCGGCTTGAGCTACAGCGTTTTTTGGGACGAGGCCCGCGTCGCTGCCATCTTCGATGCGGATGGCAATTATTTTCCAGTAGTCGCCCTCCTGTGCCCAAATCAGGGACATAACCTTGTTCCGGCTGTCTCCCTGTTTGCTGCGAACCGCGGTGGCGAAGTATTTCTCCTTAGAGCTTTTGCTCGTATCGTTGTTCGGCGAGGCGCCGCATTCCTCGTCCTGTCCCATGTCCGCAGGCAAGCTCACCATTCGAAATTCGGATGGATACGCGTTCTTGGCTGGTTTCAATGCCTGCGACCATCTGTCCGCAGGCTCGAACACGTCGGCGACGGAATTTACCGCGCCAAGGCTATCGCTGAATTTCTGCATTGCCTTTAGTGTTTGCAGCCGGATCATGCCTTGTGGCACAGGTTGCGTGCCCTTCTGCGCCAAAACCTCCAGGCATGGATAGCTGCGGCGCGAAAAATACGTGACCGACTTATTCGGTTCTTTCCCGACAACCCAGCTTTGCAAGAAGTCATGCGCGCTCTTATCGACGCCCTGATCGGCTTTTACGCCAGGATTCATGGGAATGTGACCGAGGCGCTCGGTGGCGGTCTCCTTTGGGGGTGCTCCGCCAGTTCCGAGCTGCCCAAAGACGTCGCGCCACCAGCCATTCAGGCCCGACCAGCGCCTGTCATGGCGGGCCAGGTTGTCTCCCGCGCGAACGTCGGAGTTGGCAGAGGACAAGTGTCCGTTGACCAGACCCTTCGGAAAGCCGGAAGAGCGATAATCGACATCAACGTCGGACAATTTGTGGTCGCGCGAGATAGAGAACTGAATCGAGGGAGGACCCTTCTTCAGCCTGTAACAAATAGGAAAGCCCTTGTGATATACGCTGTTGTCCTTATCGTGCAAGAACTCCTGGCTGCGGCTCAGGATGTCAACCGCGTTGGGCTTCAGGTACACATATAGGCGAAACTGCATGTCGCCCCCTGCACCGGATTCCTCTCCCATCACCTGGTCAACGGCGTCCACCAGGTCAATTGCGTGTCCCAGGCTCTTGCCTTGCGAATCGGTCATCTGAGCCTTGATCAGCGCATGAGTTACAGCGTCAAAGGTGGTACGGATGGAGAGTCGAGCGTCGTCATACACCTGCTGAGGGATAAGTGCGCTTCCGGTGGTGGCGTTATAACTTCGAATGAAGTTGTCTATCAAACGCACTTGTTCAGGGCGCAACTCTGCATAGGATCTCCCGAGCTCCAAAGCCTCGCTCTTTGGCTTGTGGGAAGTGGTGGTCGTTTTCTGATTCGGCTGCGTTTGAGCAACAACCAAATCTAGCGAGAACAACAATACGATAAGAGCGATGAGTCGGGCCATTTGCTTCATCGTGACCCTCCACGGGCGAAGGCGAAATCGACTTAGGCATTGCTTCAGCCAAGATGTTACAGCAATTGGAGTTTCTCCGGCTCGCCGCAACGTCTAGAAGGCGATATTTAACACCTGCTTCTGACTGACACACAAACCCTTCCAGACGTTCCCGTTAGAGACATCGCTGTGTACAGAATACTTTCCGGGTATCTTTGACAGATGCATAGTCGTGATCGTCGGTACGTGAGTATCGTTGGCCAAGGTTCATACTACTAGTGCCGCGCATAAGACCATTGGCGAGTGCACCATTCAGGCGGATTGTCCGTCGCTCAATGGATGGTCAAGAACTGTGAAGTGTAATGCGCGCTGAAGCCGCTTTCATAGCAAGGAGAAGGATCATGCGTTACGGGAAAGAATGTCTAGTGTGGTTTTTTGCCCTTACTGCGATGTCCGGGTCGACCGTAGTTATAGCTCAACAGCAAGCACAGCCGCCGGCAGCACAGGCCTCGCGCCCAGCCTTTCAGATGCCCGCGCCCACACCCAACGATACGCTCAAGTCTGTCGAGGTTCAGCCTGACCGCCATGTGCGCTTCCGCATCTGGGCGCCAAATGCCATTGAGGTCAGGCTTCACGCCGAGGGTCCCGAAGCCACCCCAGGCATTACGCCCGAAGAAGCGTACAAGAACATGGGAGGCGTACCTATGGTCAAAGGTGACCAGAGTATCTGGGAGGTCGTGATCGGCCCAATTGAACCTGGAATCTACCGTTACACCTTCACCGTAGACGGCGTTAGCTCGACTGACCCGCGCAATCCGCTTGCCTCGCAGTCGCTGACCCAAGTCCGCAGCATGTACGAGGTTCCGGGCGCCGCATTCATGGAGTACAGGCCCGGAGTGCCGCACGGCGCTATCGCGAGTGTCTACTATGACTCATCCGCCACAGGCGGGCAGCGCCGAATGCACATCTACACGCCGCCTGGATATGAGAGTGGTACTTCACGCCTGCCCGTCCTTTATCTGCTGCACGGCGGTGGGGACTCCGATAACTCCTGGAGCACAATAGGGCGCGCTGGGGCCATCCTCGACAACCTGATTGCAGCCGGCAAATCCGTCCCAATGATCATCGTCATGCCCGCTGGCCACATCACCACGGACTTTCGGCTGACGCCCGGTTTTCGCATGGGACATGACGCATTCAACGACGATCTGGTGAAGGTGGTTTTGCCCTATATCGACGCGCACTATCGAACCATTGCCGATCGCGACCATCGCGCAATCGCTGGCCTCTCGATGGGCGGCGGCCAGACGCTAACCATCGCTCTTACCCAGTCGGCTGACTTTGCGTATGTGGGCGTCTTCAGCTCAGGATGGTTTTCAAACACCCTAAAGGAAGAGGAAGACACCGATATTGCGCAATATCGCGCTGCCGGAAAGCCTTTCCGCCTCTTCTGGGTCGACGCCGGAAAGTACGACATTGCGCTGCAAAACAGCCACGCTACCGTAGCCCTGCTCAACAAAGCAGGAATCAAGACTGAAGACCACGAGAGTGGTGGCTTCCACGCCTGGAACAATTGGAGGGATTACCTGAACCTCTTTGCACCGCTGTTGTTTCAGGGGAAAGATGCGCAGTAGCACGTCGACTGGAATGTACCGCGACGTCCATCAATTGCCCGGGCCCGCATCGGCGTTTGACCGAGTTGCGCAGACTCACCAAGTCGCGCGACTCGGCCAATCATGTCAATCGTTTCCAAACTCTCGTTCCCAATCACCTAATCACGGTTGCGCGCCGATTCCACTCACCGACACATTCGCGAGTATTCCGTTCGCGTCGGAGATCGTGAGCGTGTCAGTCTGCTTACCCATCACAGAGGGACGAAATGCGAGAGTGATTGTGCAACTTGCATTGGCTGCCAAGGTGCCGGTGCAACTATTCGAGTAGATACGGAACTGACTCGTGTAAATGGATCCGCCCATCGCCACACTCAACGGGGTCGGGCTGCCGGTCAGATTCTGCACCGTCAGCGTTTTCACCGCGCCCGTTTGCCCAATTGTGACCGTTGCCCAGGTCAGAGTGGAGGGAGTAACTGACACAATTCCGGAATGGAAGAGTAGTGAAACGCCGAGCTGCGAAGTTACCGCGATATCAGGCGCCCCATCCTTGTTGAAGTCGGCCACGACAACTCCTTCTTTCGGGCCCGCCGCGGCAATAAACGTCTGTGGGAACCCAAACCCGGAGACATACCCCGGGCCGCCCTTGCCGTTATTCAGAATCACCGAGACACTGCTGGGTGCCCAGCTGGACCCGTTTCCAAGGTTCGGCTCGGCCGCAACAACATCCAGAAGGCCATCGCCATTCACGTCCACAAGCGCAATGGCGCTTCATGGGAAAGTCGGCGTGTTATACAAGTTGGCCTCGTCATCGGTCGCCTGCCCGAAATGTCCGGTGCCATCGTTGAACATCGCCGATATATATCCTTGGCCGCCGGCCTGGGGATTCGAACCGGTCGCCACAAGATCCGAGTAACCGTCCTTGTTCAGATCCCCGGCCGCAATTGCACCGATACTTGGCGGGTCAAAAAAGTTCGGATCGGCTACGGAGAATGTCGTGAAACTGCCTGTTCCGTTGCCAACCAGAATCGAAATCTGGTCCTTGCCCGGGCCAACCGGAGCGGAAACTGCGACATCCGGCTGTCCATCGTGGTTGAAGTCCCCCACGGCCACGTGCGCGGCCGGCCCATTTCCGGTCGTCACATCTGGATAGGGAATGACTGCTCCAAAAGTCCCGTCGCCCTTGCCAAGCGCGACGCCGGGAACCATCACAAGGTCAAGCTTGTGGTCGCCGTTCACGTCGTACAGAATCGCTTCGCCGCTCAACGCCCCCAGGTTGTAGTTTTTTGCCGGCTTGAACGTTCCGTCCCCATTACCCAGAAGGACCGAAGTGTCATAGCTGTCGCCCGCAGTATTGTTTGTCACCACAAGATCAGCGATCCCGTCTCCGTTCACATCGCCCGCAACTACTCCGGCGCCGTGCATGCCAATCGCATAAGAGTGCGCCGCACCCAGATAGCTATGCCCCGTACCCAGCATCACGCTCACCGTGCCGCTGCAGGGCGCAGCACACGCTGGCGTATTGACCACTGCAATGTCCGGAGTATTGTCTTTGTTGAAGTCCGCTGACGCAATGCCCGTAGCCTGTGGAGCAAGGGCAATCGGTGTGGCATCGAACGAGCCAAAGCCCGTTCCGTACAAGATGTCGAGCTCAGTGCTTTCACTATCACCCAAAACAAGATCGGGATGCCCGTCGCCGTTCACGTCGGCCACAAGCAGGTACGACGGAATCGCACCTGATGAGTAAACCTTATGCGTGGGGTACTGCCCCGTCCCGTTCCCTGGATAAACGCTCACATGGCTCAGGTCGGTGGAGCTCTTGCTCTGCTGAGACGACGTTACGGCGAGATCCACGTTGCCCTTTCCTGTAAAGTCAGCCAGTGCGACGCTGGCCGCTCCCGCTTCGTAAACACCGCCGCCCGCCGTAAAGGTGCCGCCCGCATTGCCCAGCAGTAAAGTCACCCCGTTCGTGCGCGCCACGGCTAGATCTGCGAAACCGTCCGCGTTGATATCTCCTATGGCAATCGATGTCGGGGTCGTTCCAGCGCTGTAGTTTCCGCCTGAGCTGAAGGTGCCCAGACCGGTGCCGTAATACACACTGATATTGTCGCTCTGGGAGTTGGCGACAGCAAAGTCGAGTATCCCGTCTCCGTTCATATCCCCAAGGGTCAGGCTATACGGACCTACTCCGACCGGGTAACTTGCATTCTCAACCAGGTTGCCGGCAGCATTCAAACAGATATGCACGCGGTTTTCTGGACCCGCCTCCACAAGCGCCACGTCCGGCCATCCATCTCCGTTGAAGTCTCCACATTCCAAAGTGGTGAGCGAATAGTTCGAGGGTGCAGGGTTGTAGACCGTAGGTGTGCCAAAGGTGCCGTTGCCATTACCCAGTGCGACATAGAGGTGGTCGAACGGCTGGGCATTCTCCGCGTATACCAGATCAATCTTCCCATCGCGATTTATGTCGGCTGTGCAGAATCCAGATAGCACGGTGTAGAACGGAATGAGATTCGAGGTATAGGTACCATTTCCGTTATTGATCTGCATCATCAATCCGCCCCACCCCCCTGCTACCAGGTCAAGGCGGCCGTCTCCATTCAGATCAGCTGCCCTGGGCGTGCCTGAGGATTGCAAATTGTAGAGAGACTTTGTGGCAACAAAACTCACGTTTGAGTTTGCCTGCGCCATTCCAATCGGAGCACAGCAAGCTAGAGAGGCCCACAAACACGCGCCCTTGAGCGCGAAAGTCCGCAGATTCATTTGCGTTTCCTCGTTCCCGTGGTCTGGAAAGTCAATCTATCGAGTGTCGCGGAATTGGATTGGTAAGAGGCCATAAAGGTTGTCTGCAATACCTCAAATTCCCATGGTCGCGCATTTGGGTTTGTTGGCCGAATGCCAGTGGCTCCCGCAGCAGGGCCAAAGTTTTCCACAAAAGACGCGGGTTTTTATGAATCTGTAGGCTCCCCGGGGATATATTTGCCTATAGTCCAGAAGCGGGCGGTTAGTCGCTGTCGGATTCGAACGTAAGGTCGGCAGTTATCCCCCACACCCTTCGGGAACGCAGGGCCCCATAACAGATTAAACTGGGTCACGGTAACTGGCGCTTCGGCTACAACGGCGTAACCCACGATTTTCGCGCGGGCAATTGCTGATGTGAAGAATCTCGGAGGTTGTCGTTTAGCGACGCGCGTTACTTAACCGGGAGGTGCTGCATGTGGACGATGGTGCGCACGCAGGGCGATGGTAGCTGATCAGGGGTCGCATCCAGTGAGTGCCGAACGCCGACTGCTGGAACTCGGCCTTCAACTGCCTGCCCCTCCCACGCCCTTCGGTAGTTATGTCGAGGCACTGCAGACGGGCAATCTGATTTTCCTTAGCGGGATGCTGCCCGTAGTGAACCACAAACCAAAATATGTTGGAAGGGTTGGCAAAGAGCTCGATGCTGATGCTGGCCGCGATGCCGCATACACCGCGGCGTTAAGCGCCCTCGCAGCGGCCCGAGAGCACCTTGGCTCACTCGACAGAGTCACGCGTGTCGTACGGCTCGGCGTGTTTATAGCGACCTCAGGCGATTTCTTTGACCAGCCGCGTGTCGCGGATGGTGCGTCCGATCTTCTCCGCGACATCTTTGGCGCTGACAAAATGGCGGTTCGACTGGTGATTGGCGTTGCCAGTCTTCCGCTGGGGATGCCGATCGAACTCGACATCGTTTTTGAAGTCGCCGAATAGCGCTGGCAGGGGTAAGTGCATCTCACCAATCACCCAAAAGCTACAGGAGGAATTATGTCTACGACAACGGTTGAAGTAGCAACGATGAAAGTCGCGCAAATTTCTAAACCGGGAGCAGGCTTCCAGATCGTCGAGCGCAAAATTCCTGAACCCAGCGCGGGGCAGGTGCGGATCAAAGTGCAAGCCTGTGGTGTCTGTCATAGTGACGTGTTCACCGTTGAAGGTGCGTGGCCCGGAATTCAATATCCCCGCATCCCCGGCCATGAAGTGGCAGGCGTCATCGACTCAATTGGAGCGGGTGTGTCGGCGTTGACCAAGGGACAACGAGTAGGAGTGGGCTGGCATGGCGGCCAGGATAATACCTGCCCCGAGTGCCGTCGTGGAGACTTTCGCAACTGCCGGAATCTGCAGATTCCGGGCATTACCTATGACGGCGGATATCAGCAATACATGGTGGCACCCGTCGAGGCCTTGGTGGCAATACCAGAGAGCCTGAGCGACACTGAAGCGGCACCGCTGCTGTGCGCGGGAATTACCACTTACAACGCTTTACGGCACAGTGGCGCCATGCCGGGCGACTTGGTTGCGGTCCAAGGCATCGGCGGACTCGGTCACCTGGGAATTCAATTCGCGAACAAGTTTGGGTATAAGGTCGCAGCGATCGGTCGCGGCTCCGAAAATGCGGTCTTAGCAAAGAAGCTTGGCGCGAGTATGTACATCGACAGCAAAGCAGCGAATGCGGCAGAGGCGCTGCAGAAGCTAGGCGGTGCAAAGGTAATTCTTGCCACGGCTCCTAACTCCAAGGCAATGTCCGAACTCATCGACGGTTTGGGGGCAAACGGCAAGCTGATCGTTATCGGCGCGACCACCGATCCCATTGAGGTCACACCGGTCCAGCTCATCACTGGCAGCAAGTCCATCCAGGGCTGGGCCGCGGGCACTCCAGCCGATTCCGAAGACACGCTAAGCTTTGCCGAACTCAGTGGCGTTCGCCCCATGATCGAGACTTACCCCCTCGAAAAAGCAGCCGAAGCATACGCGCGCATGATGAGCGGCAAGGCCGAATTCCGCGTTGTCTTGACGATGTGAAGTTAGCCGCAAGTAAGAGGGGGGAAACGATGCGGCCTCTCAGATCCTATCGATGGCCCTGGTGCTTGCAGCTACCTTGCATCGCCTTGGCGGCCTTTGTCATGCTCGCATCACTGCCATCACAGGCAGAAGTTCAGGCAAGGAAAGGTGCTATGCAACCACAGGTCTTTTATCGCACTGTGAAGGTCGACGGACTCTCCATCTTCTACCGGGAAGCGGGACCTAAGGATGCCCCGACAATCCTTCTGTTGCACGGTCTTCCCTCGTCGTCGCGAATGTTTCAGCCATTACTAACGCGGCTCGCCGATAACTACCATCTTGTTGCCCCGGACTATCCGGGATTCGGACACAGCGACTGGCCTGATCCGAAGCAGTTCGATTACACCTTTGACCATATCGCTCAAGTGATGGACGACTTTACGCAGGCATTGAATCTATCGCGCTATACGCTCTACATGCAGGACTACGGCGGTCCCGTGGGATTCCGCATGGCCCTCTCGCATCCGGAGCGGGTCCAGGCCCTCATCGTTCAGGACGCAGTGGCTCACAATGAAGGACTCGGCGCGAACTGGGCAACGCGCCGCGCGTTCTGGGCGGACCGGCCCGCCAATGAAGAAAAGTTACGCAAGAATCTGTTGTCGCTTGAGACCACGAAGACGCGCCACGTCGGAGATGACCCCAAAACTGAGCTGTACGACCCGGACCTTTGGTCCGATGAGTTTGCATTTCTGAGTGCGCCGGCACAAGCGCAGATTCAAAGCGATCTCTTCTACGACTACCGAACAAATGTTGAAGCCTATCCAAAGTGGCAAGCCTGGATGCAGAAAACGCAGCCCAAACTTCTCGTTATATGGGGCAAGCATGATCTCTCGTTCGATCTCGGTGAACCGGAACGTTATCGCAAAGATGTGCCGAACGCGCATGTCTACGTGCTCGATGCGGGACACTTCGCTCTCGATACCAAGGCAGACGAGATTGCAGCTATGGTGCGCGACTTCATGAAAACGCAAAAGTAGACCACGGGCTTTCGCCTTTGCCAACGGCTGCAAGGTAATAACACGCAAACATAACTCAGGGCAGCACGGCGCTCTGCAACATAATCAATCCATATCGGGTGGAGCTGGCTTAATGCGAGTAGAAAGCCGTATCGATCGGCGGCGATTTATGAGCAGCGCGCTGATGACCGTTGCTGCAACTCAGCTCAGTACGACCGAATGCGCGAACACGGAGTCTTCTGCCGCCATACGATTACCCACTGAGGGCTGGTTTCCGTCTCTCGGTGGAGCTACAGGTTGGCTCAATTCGCAGCCACTGACGGCAGAGGGCCTCCGCGGAAAGGTTGTTTTGATCGATTTTTGGACCTACACCTGCATAAATTGGAGACGCACTCTTCCTTACTTGCGTGCGTGGGCTGCGAAATATAAGGGTCACGGCTTGGTGGTGACCGGGGTGCATACGCCAGAGTTTTCGTTTGAGCACAACGTCGATGACATCCTCTAGGCAATCAAAGATATGAAGATTGATTATCCGGTCGCAATTGACAGCAACTATGCGATTTGGAAGGCCTTCAACAATGAGTATTGGCCTGCTCTCTATTTCGTAGATGCACGTGGGCGGATCAGACACCACCAATTTGGCGAGGGCGCCTATGAAGAATCCGAAGCGGTCATCCAACAGTTGTTGGCGGAGGCCGGTTTCAACGATATTGGCCACCAAATCACTTCGGTAGATGTAAGTGGAGTTGAACATGCCGCCGCTTCGGCCAGCTTGAGATCTTCAGAAAACTATCTTGGCAGTGAGCGCACCGAAGGCTTCGCATCCCCTGGCGGTGCGCACTTGAACCAGAGGCACGTCTATGCTTTCCCGGCTCGCCTTAGCCTTAATCACTGGGCGCTCTCGGGCAATTGGACGGCCGAAAAAGAAGCCGTTGTCCTGACCCAGCCCAACGGTCGAATCGCTTACTGCTTTCATGCACGCGATCTTAATCTCATCATGGGACCGATTGAGAGAGGAAGTGTAATCCGGTTCGGCACAAAAATTACGTCATCCGCGCCCGGCTCGGCCCAGGGTCTTTACCTGGTAGTCTCCGACATAGTGGCTGCGCGCAATGAACTTGTTGCCTGCAATGTGGATGTCAGCGAAGTGTTCTACCCCGCCACGCCCGGCTCGCAGTTCCAGCGCGACGGCGCCAGCGGTCGTGTCCGTGGCCCTGCGCCCGATCATGCGAGCTACAGTTCGTTCGCCACCTTCAGTGACCCGGACGGTAACGGATGGCTGCTCCAGGAAGTGACTACGCGCCTTCCCGGGCGAGGCCTTAGCTTGGATCTTACAACCTTGACTGAGCTGTTGCGAGAGACGGAGAAGCGTCATGGCGAGTACGAGGCAACAGCTCCGAAGCACCATTGGTCCAACTGGTACGCCGCATACATAGTCGCGCGCGAAAAAGGAAGAACTGCCGATGAGGCCGCCGCAGATGCGACGTTGCACTTGGAACAGGGCGCATCCTAGAACCAACTATCTATACACGCCAGCCTTAACTCTCAGGCGCGACAGAGCTATCAGGAACAGGTTCAACATCGTTCATCAGAATGTTAGCGATCAGACCGCTCCATCCCGTTTGATGGCTAGCTCCGCATCCGCGCCCTGTGTCCCCGTGAAAGTACTCATGAAACGGTATGAGGTCTCTCCAATGCGGATCTCTATTAAATAAATCGCAGTCACCGAAGACGGCCCTCTTGCCATCCGGACCCCGCAAGAAAAGGCGCTCAAGCCGATGAGCTAGTTCGTGGGCTACACCATCCAGTGATTTCATCTCGCCTGAACCCGTAGGACATTCGATTTCAAATTCACTGCCGTAGTAATTGTGGTACTCCTTCAACGCTTCGATTAGCAGAAAGTTGGCCGGCATCCAGATGGGCCCGCGCCAATTTGAGTTACCGCCAAAAAGGTCCGTCAGCGATTCGCCAGGTTCATAGTCCAGCCGATATTCATGGCCATCCAGCCTGAGAATTAACGGATGATCCCGATGATATTTCGAAACTGCTCGCACACCATATGGCGACAGGAATTCGCTCTCATCAAGCATGTAATGGAGCATTCGTCTCAGTTGGTCAGTGCGCACGAGCCCAAGAATCAAACTATCGTTAGGGCCAGGCACAACCATCGGCCCGGCAGAATCTATCAGGTCGGGACGATGCTCTATGAACCATTCACGGCGCTTCTTAAACTCAGGGAACCTGTCGAATGTCTCCGCTGGGGCAGTAGACGCTCCGAACATAGGCACGAAGCCAACCATGGTCCGGGCTCGAATCGGCAAAGGTTGATTGTCGCTCGACAGTAGTTGATCGTAGAAGAATCCGTCGTCTTCATCCCACAGAGAATTCCCCGAAGCAGTCCTGCAGTTCAGAGCGTTTGAAACATAAATAAAATGCTCCCAGAATTTGCTCGCCAGATCCTGGTAAACCGGATCCTCTCCTGCCAGTAGCAATGCTGTCGACAGCATGCTCTTTGCAAAAGCTGCCAGCCAACCGGTGCCGTCAGCTTGGCCGAGCATATATCCAGGCGGAAGGTTGTTCCGGTCAAAAACGCCGATGTTGTCCATCCCCAGGAACCCACCCTGAAAGATGCTCTTACCCGTGGCGTCTTCTCGATTCACCCACCAGGTAAAGCTCAATAGCATCTTCTGGAAAACTCGCTCCAGAAAAGCGTAGTCGGCAATTCCAGTGCACTCGCGGTCAATCTCGAAGACAGTCTTGGCGGCCCACATCAATACTGGAGGATTCACGCCATTAAGATCCCATTCGTATGCGGGTACCTTTCCATCGGGATGCATGTACCACTCCCGAACCAGCAGGATGAGTTGCTGCTTCGCGAGATGCGGATCAATGTGTGCCAGTGTGACGCAATGAAATCCCATGTCCCACGATGCAAACCACGGAAACTCCCATTTATCAGGCATGCAAAGGACGTCGCGGGTGAATAGGTTGGTCCACTCGCTATTGCGTCCTTCCATGCGTTCCGGCGGAGGGGGAGGCTGGGAGGGGTCGCCGTCGAGCCAGTCCGTGACTACGTAGTGATAGTACTGTTTGGACCACAGCATTCCGGCGAATGCCTGGCGCGCGACCAATCGTGCATCCGGGGTAAGGTGATTCGGCAGAACTTCAGCATAAAATTCATCGGCTTCCTCTCGACGCGATTCAAATGCATCATCAAAGCCAGCGAAAGGATCGTCCAACGCACGGTTATCGACCGCGTGTGTAAGTCGCAGTTTGAATGTGACCGTTTCGCCCGCCCCGACTGTGCGAATATATCGAGCGGCAGCTTTAGTTCCGGTTAAGTCGGGATTCACAGCGTCGCGCTTCCCGCCAATAACGTATTCGTGAAATGCGTCCTTGAGATATTTCGATTCCGAAGGTGAATCATAGAGACGCTCGCTATTGGTCTCATTGTCAGTGAACAGCGCTTCGTCCGCGTCAGAGCAGTACAAGATGTATTTGCCGAGTTGCCAGTGCTGTGCAATCAGCTGCATGATACCGCGCTGTGATGGTGAGTCACTTGTTATGCTGGGTCGCCGTTCATCCCGTCCCCAGGCCCACGTGTTACGGAACCACAGGGTTGGAAGAACCTGAATGGGAGCCTCGTCGGGACCGCGATTTGAGATGTTAATTCGAATCAGCAGGTCATCCGATGTCACTTTACAGTATTCAATCTCTACATCGAAATACCTGCTCTCATCGAAAATTCCTGTATCAACTAGCTCGAACTCCCGATCATTCCTGGTTCGTCGTGCATTTTCCTGCACGAGCTTCTCATAAGGAAATTCCGCCTGAGGATATTTGTAGAGATACTTCATGTACGAATGGCTCGGTAGGTTGTCGAGATAGAAGTAGTATTCCTTTACATCCTCTCCATGGTTGCCCTCAGGTCCGCTCAGCCCGAAGAGCCGCTCCTTCAGTATCGGATCTCTCCCGTTCCACAAAGCCAGGGCAAAGCACATATACTGATGCCTGTCGCAAATACCGGCAAGCCCATCTTCGTTCCACCGGTAAGCACGCGAACGAGCGTGATCATGGGGAAAGAAGTTCCATGCATCTCCGTTCGCGCTGTAGTCTTCTCTTACCGTGCCCCATGCGCGCTCAGCCACAAAGGATCCCCAACGATTCCAATCGCCAACCTTGTCTTTGTTCATCGCCAGGCGCAGACCTTCCCTGGTGTCATAAATGCTCATCAGCCGATCCTCGGTCTACACCTTGGGATAGAGTTCTTCCGCTTTATTATCTGCCATAGTCCCCACACGGTGATGCTGCGACTTCCTATCAGCTAGAAATACAGGTAAGAGCCGCCCTCGGCAAGTACGCCGATCGGCCCCACTCCCATAGTCGCTTTACTCGTGCTCCGTGTTCAGATTGCTGTTGGGCACCAGGACCAGTTCGCAGCCTCCATTCGAGGAACAGCTGACGATGCCGCCACGCAGCAGGCGCGCCTTGGATTGCGGAGGCACTAAATCTGGGAATTTAATCGCGTCAATAGTCTGGGTGATGTTGCCCAGCCGCTTCTCGCCTGACATCTGCATCGATGCCATGGCGCCTGTCGTCGTTATCTGCAAGCGAAATGCGCCCCAGCCGCTTGCGCCCTCTGGGCGCGCGAACTTGTATGTGCGGGAGTTTTGCAGAAGCAGCGTAGCGTTTTGCGGAGCGGGCTTTACACCACCCTTTGTGAGTCGCGCAATGCTTTCGCTGATATGTCGACGTACTTCCGGTGAGGCGTTTCCGCGCTGGATCGCAGATGCGGCGAGAGCGTAGGTCAACATCGCCTCATCCTTTTTCCCCATCGCTTCGTAAAGTTGAGCGAGATGATCGCCCGCCTTGGGATCCTGTGAGTTGCGCCAGGAAGCTGTGATGAGCGGGTTGGCCTCATCGAATTTGGACTCGAGATATAGAATCCACCCCAGAGTGTCCCAGGCGCGGACCAGCAATACGCTGTCAGCAAAGGCCTTGCTGTTTGCCTCGGCCGTCGTGATGGAGGCGCTCTTCTCCTCCAGTCGGCTGATACTCTTGCGCGAGTTCTCTTCAGCGTATGGCAGATCAACTCCGGTTCGCGCGAGAGCGTATGCGCCATTGTTCAACGTTTCCGCATCATCCGTGCCGTCGAGCACGCTCTTGGCAACTGCGGCAGCTTCCTCCTTGCGTCCTACCCTGAAGTAGGCATCGCTCAGGGCGAGACGGATACTGCGGTCTTCGGGAGAATTGTCCGCTGCTGCCTGCAACGTCTTGAGCGCCGGCTGATCTTCGCCTGCCTCTATTTGCAGGTACGAGAGGTAGGCAGAGATGCGGGCACTGCCAGGATGCTGAGCAAGATAGCTCTGCAAACTCTGGCGCGCCCCTGCGGCATCGTTGCTCTTCTCCTGTGCCGACGCAAGAGCGGAAACCGCGCCCTCGTTATCCGGATGCTTCGAGATCTCTTTTCTATAGTCGACTATGGCCTCGTCGAATTTTCGCAAACGGTAGGCTACATCGCCGTACATTCCCCATAGATATTCCTCGTTAGGGTTCTTGGATTTAACCCTATCGAGGGTAGCCACGACCCCGTCCAGATCGTTCGAATCATATTGTGTTCTAGCCTTTTGCATGAGATCCGCTGCTGACAGGTTGTCAGAAGTCTCCGAGGCCGCAGGCTCAGCTTCACTTGCCTTGGGCTGCTCTGACTGCGCCGTGATTGTTGCTTGGCTGGAGCCGCTCTTACGAACGAGTTTCGGCGGAGCCGGCAGATCTTCAGCTGGCTTCAAAGCCCTGTTAGACCGGATTAGCTGGATCCATGGCTCGCCGCTCAGACCGATATCTTTCGTGAATGTCTGATACCTCTTCCACTCCGACTTAGCCAGCTTCTTCTTGAGCACGACGATCTTGCGCTCAATAACTATCTCTTTCCCGTCGAAGCGATATGTCTTATCACACGTCGCAAAGTCTGTCTGGACGTGAACTGGGTCAGGTAGATCTGCCTGATAGCCAACAGGCAGGTGCACATGGGCTAAGGCCGTTAACGTGCGAGGAGCGCCAAGTTCGATATCCACGAGCGGCGCGCTGCTGTCGCTACTAAGTACGGACAGATCAGACATGGGAAACGGTGGAATGATGCGGAGGCTCTCCCAGTCGCCGTAGGGGTGTTTGGCGTAGTCATAAGTCATAACAATGGGCAGGGAATAGTCGCTGGTATTTGCGAAGTGTGTATTGCTGGTCGTCCCGCTGAAGCCTGTGACCGAGGAAAGATACTGGGATGCCTTGTCCCATTCAGCAGGCGCCACGCCGCGTGCAAGCGCACGCACGATCAACTCGTCGTCGTCCCGGTAGCTTGTCTTCATGTGGCTCGTCAGCTTACCTTCCGCATCGAGGGTGGCATCGGCCTCAAAGCGCGCTTCGAAAGGATAAGGCGCGGCGGCCGGCGTGCGCTCCAGTGCCGCCGGCGCTGCTACTGGCACCACCAACGCCTGCTGATCGCGAATGGCTGCTGAAAGGTAGCGGTAGGGTGCAACCTCGGGAGTACTGTCGAGCCAGATTTTTCCGTCTGGCAAATTAACAGTCGTTATAACGTGATTGAAGACGGCCGGGGAAGGCACCTCAGGAACAGGTGCTATGCCTGCACCAATGAGCGCAGGGGCAGTGCTGAAGCCCTTCGCACGCAATAGAGCCTCAAGCAGCGTGTCTTTGTCCTTGCAATCCCCGTATTGATTTGCCATGACCTCTGCGGCAGGATGTGGCTGGAAGCGTCCCACACCGAAGTCGATACCCACGTACCTCGTCCGCGACGAGACATATTCGTAGATCTCGCGTACCTGTTCCTCCGGGGTCTTGGCATCTTTTGTGATTTCCGTGGCGCGGGCACGAAGTGCATCGTTCGGTTGAGCCCGCGCAAGCGAGACGCCACGGTACCAGTCGCCCACCTCGGCCCAGGTGTGGAAGGTTGTCCAGGCCACCGACGGCAGCTTGCGCCCATCCCCATCCTCGTCGGGATCCTTGGGCGGTGTCGCCTTAGTAGAATCGTCACCTTGATCTGCGTTTTTAGGGGCTGCCACCAACTGCGAACCCCTCCAGCTGTAGCTGCGCAAGCCGTCGTGCTCGGAGATCACCGCCGTGTGATTCGGACTCCATACCTGAACGTACTTGTCCTTCGGAACCTCCAGCGTGAGCACCTCCGACAGCACGATCACTGTTCCAGGAGCGGTGAAGTGGTTCGCACCCCAGAACTGCTCCGGCGCCTCCGCTTTGTCTATCGAGGTTTGTACTTCGTACTCCAGCGTGTCGCCTGCTGAAAGTGAGCGCACCGGCAGATGCTTCTCTTTCAAATCGCTGTAAAGCGGCGCCTCCCGGGTCACGGCTGCGGGCATCTCGATTGCTTCCCCGGCGGGAGTGTCGATCACTGTGCCATCCGGCTTATGCACGCGCACCACCTTGATGGTCGGCGTCTCATTAGCTGAGGCATAGGAGAAGGATAGTACGCCAAACTGCCGAGCAGCGCCCTCCGACTGAATGCGGACTTTGACATGGGCAGTGCGCTGACCGGTGCCGTCGGCGTGCATCAGGATCCTGGTCTCTGAAAGCTCAAAGACCAGCCCTTCGTTGCGGTACGCGTCCGCGGAGGGCGGCTCGACCGGGGCCTGGGCAAAAGCTGCGATAGACAAACAGGCAGAAAGAAGAACAGAGCAACTTGCCATGTCGTGCATATGAATACAGGTATATAGCAAAGTGATTCTGAGTCCGAGAAGAATTGTTGGAGCAGCGCCTGAGAGGAGACGCCGACGAATGTGCAGTCGGCAATGCGCATAACATCTCGTGAGCGGGTGTGCGGTTGTGAAATCTGGTCGGGCAATTTTGCTATAATCCGGGCCACTTCCTTGTCCATTGCATAGCCCTCCAAGCTGCTGATTATGCAATGGTTACAAGCCAATCCTCGCACTCGCACCTACTTCGGTGTCCCCACGCAGTCCAGATGGCTCCGGCGGATCGCGGGCCGCGTCTCCGAATCTGATACTTTCGATGTCAGATGAAGCCGCATTTAGACGGAGTGTTCGATGAATGAACCTGGCACAAGTGCCCTTGGAGTAGTTCGAGTGTGGGAAGAGGAAGTTGTTTTCCCAACCTACCCCGCGCAGTCGGCAGATCCAAATCCGATGTTTCTTGAAAAGCGCGTCTATCAGGGCAGCAGCGGCAAAGTATATCCCAACCCATTTACAGATCGGGTTGCAACGGAGAAGTCCGACAAAACTTATCGCGCCATCATGCTGGAAAACGAATATGTGCAGCTGATGATCCTGCCTGAAATAGGCGGCCGCATTCATGCTGGCCTAGACAAGACCAATGGCTACGACTTTTTCTATCGCCAGCACGTAATCAAGCCCGCGTTGGTTGGTCTCCTCGGACCATGGATCTCTGGCGGCGTCGAATTCAATTGGCCTCAGCACCATCGCCCCAGCACCTACATGCCGGCCCATTCGCGAATTGAGAATAGCGCCGACGGAAGCTGCACCGTGTGGCTAAGCGAGCATGAGCCGATGAACCGCATGAAGGGGATGGTCGGCATCTGCCTTCAGCCAGGCAAATCTATCGTTGAAGCAAAGGTTCGGCTCTATAATCGGACGCCTCTGCCGCAGACATTTCTGTGGTGGGCGAATGTCGCCGTTCGAGTGCACGACGAGTACCAGGTCTTTTTCCCGCCGGATGTGCACTGCGTGGCCGATCATGCAAAGCGCGCGCTGTCATCATTTCCTATCGCGCGCAATTTCTATTACGGAGTGGACTATCGAGAAGGCGTAGATATCTCGTGGTACAAAAATATCCCGGTGCCCACCTCCTACATGGTGGCCAAATCCAACTACGACTTTTTCGGGGGCTACGACCAATCCCGGCATGCCGGGCTGGTGCATGTGTCGAATCACCATGTCGCGCCGGGGAAAAAGCTATGGACGTGGGGCAACGCAGAGTTCGGTTACGCCTGGGATCGGAACCTCACCGATGAGGACGGACCTTACGTCGAACTGATGGCCGGTGCATACACTGACAATCAGCCGGACTTCTCCTGGCTGCATCCGTATGAGACGCGGACCTTCAGCCAATATTGGTATCCCATCCAGGAGATTGGCCCGGCGAAGAATGCCAACAAGCGGGTTGCCATCAATCTTGGCGTGGAGGGAGACTGCGCCAGGATCGGAGTCTGCGCGAGCGAAGCTCTCAGCGTAAAAGTCGTGCTGACGCATCGCGGCAAAGTCATCTATGAGCGCGACGCAGAACTCAAGCCCGGCTCGCCCCTCGTAGCCTCAGCCACTTGTGGAGCCCTCTCAGAGGATGCTCTGCAACTGGATGTATTCGACAGTCTCGGCAACCATCTTCTGGCGACCGGGCATGAGCCTGCCGCAGAGCAGTCGCTGATTGAAGCTGCGACCGAGCCGCCCCTTCCCGAGGCTATCACTACGAACGAGGAACTCTACCTCACAGGATTGCACCTTGAGCAGTACCGCCACGGAACGCGCCACGCTAAGGATTATTGGCTCGAAGGTCTGAAGCGCGATCCCGAGGATTCGCGCCTGAACAATGCAATGGGACTGCACGAGGTGCGTCGGGGAAATCTGAACGAAGCGCTCAGCTACTTCCTCACGGCTGTGCGCCGACTAACCGCCCGTAATCCCAACCCCTATGATGGCGAATGCTATTACAACCTCGGCGTAACTCTGAAGTATCTCGGACGCACGAACGAAGCCTACGATGCGTTCTACAAGTGCGCATGGAACTCCGCGTGGCAGAGTGCAGCATACTATTCTCTCGCGTCCATCGATACGCAGCAGGGCCGGTACGAAGAAGCGCTACTGCACCTCGAAAGCAGCCTGCGAACCAATCCCGATCACCTGAAGGCACGCGGCCTGAGGGCAGCGATTCTGCGGCGGTTGGGAAAAACTCGTGATGCCGCCGCAGTCATCGATGACACTCTCGCAATGGACCTTGCCGACTTTCGCGCGATGGCGGAAAGTTTTCTTGTCGCATCCGGTGGCGGCGGAGTTGCGGACCGCCGGGTGGACGATA
This sequence comes from uncultured Acidobacteriaceae bacterium, assembly GCA_963849505.1. Classification (GTDB taxonomy): domain Bacteria; phylum Acidobacteriota; class Terriglobia; order Terriglobales; family Acidobacteriaceae; genus JANXZS01. The sequence goes on from CAWKHY010000011.1 coordinate 561,684, forward strand.
TCTCCGCGGACATCCAGTCGCTGCTCGACATCATCTTTGACTTCATTTCAGAGGGCCTTGCCAAAGAGGCATTTGATCTGCTCTCGAAAGTTGTCGAACGCCGCGACGTCCAGTATCCGATCGCTTTATACCTACTGTCGTGGCTCGCAAATAAGCTAAACGACGTGCCGCTGTCGGCACAGTTTGCCGAGCGTGCTGCAAGGTCTTCGCCGCTGTATTGTTTTCCTGCGCGGATTGAAGAGATGCTTCTTTTGCAGTGGGTCATTCGCGCGCACCCCGACGACGCAAAGGCCCTCTACTACCTGGGAAACCTGTACTACGACAAACGGAGATACGAAGAAGCCATCGCATGTTGGAGGGCTTCCGTCAAGCTGGATTCCGCCTTCTCTATCCCATGGCGGAATCTAGGCATTGCGCAATTCAACATCCTCGACGACGCGACTGCGGCGCTTGAATGCTACCGCACGGCATTTCAGTGTGCGCCATCCGATGCCCGCGTTTTGTACGAATGGGATCAGCTGAAGAAGCGAGTTGGTGTAGGCCCCACAGAGCGAAAGAGCGCGCTCGACGAGCATCTTGACCTTGTAAAGCTGAGAGATGATCTGATGATCGAGTATGTGACACTACTCAATATTCTCGGCGAGTCTGCGAGCGCATTGCAAGTATTGTGCTCACGTAAATTCAATCCATGGGAGGGCGGGGAAGGTTTGGTATCAGGTCAGTACGCGCATGCTCACCTCATCCTCGGCCGGGAGGCCCTGGCTGCTGGCGACCCGGCCGCTGCGTTGGCGCACTTTGAGGCTGCGCGGCACTATCCTGAGAACCTGGGAGAAGGGAAGCACCTGCTTACTCTCGAGCGCGATATCGACTATTTCTCCGGTCTTACCTCGCAGGCTGCCGCCGATCCTTCCTCGGCCGCAAGGTATTTCTCGCAAGCTGCTGCGCCGATGCGCGGTACCTCAATGCATAGCTGCTATCAGGCGATGGCTCTGCGCCAACTGGGGCGCGAAGAAGAAGCCGCGCAAGTTCTGAGCGAAGTTCAGCATCAGGTGGAGCGACAAGAGCATGTGGAACCCCGCATCGATTACTTCGCAACTTCGTTGCCCAACATGCTTCTCTTCAGAGATGACCTCGCTAGACGGAGAGACGTTGACTGTCTGCTGTTGAAAGCTCTGGTGCAGTTGGCCTCGGGCAATATCGAACCCGCGACTGAGTTATTTCGATCGGTACTGGAATTGGACCCAAGTCAATTTATTGCCAGTGCAGAGTTACGGCTGAAACAGCCAGGGCTGCCTGCTGTCTCGCAGGTTGCGAGCGGCCAAAACTCATGATCTTTGCTTCAAGCACTAACGCAAAAGCTACGGCAACAGTATGGTTGACATGAAACATGATCGATCGTTCCCTGGGTTCAGCCAAGCAACAAGTCCTCTGGAAACTGTCGTGCTGGAGAACGAGTCTCTTCATGTTGTAGTTATGCCGGGACTCGGGGGCAAGATTTCTTCCCTGCGCATTCTTCCCGACGGCGACGAACTCTTGCAGCAGCCACTTAGACCCTATTCCGCAAGAACTGCCGCTACTCGCTTCGAGGACGGAGACGCAAGTGGAATTGACGAGTGCCTTCCGACCGTATCTTCCTGCCAGCTCACCCGTTTATGCGAAACCATCGCGGTGCCAGATCATGGAGACTTCTGGGGTCATCCATCATACTTCGCGCGCGACGGCAACGATCTTAGTATTGTGGCCAGTGGTACCTCCTTACCCATATTGTTTCGCCGCCGAATGAGGCTCGATGAAAGCAAGCTTCTCCTGAACTATTCGGTTGAGAACACGAGCGAAGAGGTGGTGCAGTACATATGGTCCGCGCATCCATTGTTGGCGGTTGAGGATGGAGATCGTGTAGCGCTGCCGGATTCAGTCCGCGAGGTCTCGGTGGAGTACAGCTATCGCTCCCGCCTTGGAGAGAGAGGCACACTTCACAGTTGGCCCCATTCCGCAGACGCAAATGGTGGAGCCATTGATCTGAAGCGCAGCGAACCGGCAAGGCCAGCAAGTCGCGGACAAGGTGTTTGCGCAATCTCCGGCAGAAGGCTGGGCCGCCTTGGAGCGCAAGCGAATCCGCCTCCGTATCGTTACTAGGTTCAATCCCGCCACATCGCCTTATCTGGGAATCTGGTTGAGTTATGACGGATGGCCTGCTGACCGTACACCGCGCCAAAACTGCATTGCGTTGGAGCCGTGCACGGCCCCCGTTGATTCACTTGCTCTGGCCGTCGAAAAAAAACTTGCCAGAAGCCTGCCCGGGCATGGCAAGCACGAGTGGCAAATAACGCTCGAAGTGCAACCGCTCAGCTAGTCTGCGCCTCCAGCTTTCTCATTGGATATAAACATCGTTTTAAATCAGCGTAAGCACAGCATTGTTCAAGCCGCTCGGCTGGCTTAGTATGTCGGCTGAGGTCTTCTATGCTATCCAGGCGTGCCTTTATTCAGTCGGCGGGATTAACGGGAGTTGCACTCTGCACCAGGCCGATGCTCTTTGCCGGGGAGCGCGAACCGTTGCTCCTTAAGGAATTCGGATACGGCGATGTCTCGCTCGCACCCGGACTTGCGCAGACTCAGTTTGAAGAAACTCAGGCCGTTCTGCTGTCCCTGAACGAAGACAGCCTCTTGAAGCCATGGCGGTTGCGTGCCGGACTACCTGCCCCGGGCCCCGACCTCGGTGGATGGTACGACGAGCTTCCACTGGATAAGACTGAGAGCGGTGGCCACGGCTTCGCCCCTGCCCACTCCTTCGGCCAATGGATCTCCGCTCTCTCTCGCGGATACGCGGTTACTCACGACCCGCAGACGCGCGCGAAGATCGTTACCTTGCTGGATCTTTACGGGCCTGCCATCTCGGGACGCTTCTACACCAACTTTCGTTTTCCCGCCTACGACTACGACAAGATGGTGATTGGTCTGGTCGATGCTCATCGTTATGCAGGCCTGTCGCAGGCATTTCCGCTACTCAACCGTACGACCGATGCCGCCGATCCTCATTTGCCGCCAACAGCGCTCGATCGTGACGCCCCTCAAAAACAGTGGCGCGCATCCATCGGCAACACCACCACCGACGATTATCTATGGGACGAGTCCTACACCATGGCAGAGAACCTGTTTATCGCCTGGGAGCAGGGTGCAGGGGAGCGCTATCGCCAGATGGCGCCGCGCTATCTGCTCGACAAAACTTATTTCGATCCGTTGTCTGAAAACAAGAATGTGCTGGGCAACCACCACGCCTACAGCTTCTGCAACGCGCTCAGTTCCGCAATGCAAGCCTACATCGCCACCGGTAGTACAAAGCATCTGCGGGCCGCGAGCAATGCCTTCGACATGATCACGACTACGCAGAGCTTCGCCACAGGTGGCTGGGGACCCGATGAAAGTTTCAGCACACCCGGCAGTGGCGCCCTATATAAGAGCCTCACCGAGTCACATCGTGGATTTGAAACTCCTTGTGGCAGTTACGCGCACTTCAAACTCACTCGGTACTTGTTGCAAGTGACCGGCGATGGCCGCTACGGAGACAGCATGGAGCGGGTTCTCTACAACACGGTCCTCGGCGCGAAGAAACTCGAGCGGGATGGCCATGCGTTCTATTACTCGGACTATAACTTCAATGGCAAGAGGACTTACTTTCCTGACGCGTGGCCCTGCTGCTCCGGCACGCTGCCCCAGGTCGCTGCCGACTATCGCATCCTCGCGTATTTCCACGACGTCCACGGCATCTATGTAAATCTCTATCTACCATCAACGATTAAGTGGACGACCACTGACGGCGCGCAGGCTGCTCTTACTCAGGCAGGGAACTACCCTATAGAGGGCAAGATCTCCTTCACCTTGAAGCTGTCCTCTCCCTCGCAATTTGCCATGCGCCTGCGGATACCTGCGTGGAGCGGGCCAGTCGGAGACACACTCCTTCGTGTCAACGGAACCCGCGTGTCCGCCCCGGTTCACGCTGGATTCGCAACGATTCAGCGCGGATGGAAAGACGGTGACCGAGTCGAGCTTGAGCTTGCACTGCCCGTGCGACTGGAGGCCATCGACGAGATGCATCCCAACACCGTTGCCCTCGTCCGTGGCCCGTTGGTCCTCTTCGTTGCAAGTGAAGGCACGCCCAGCGTCTCGCGTAAGCAGTTGCTGGCTGCGGTTCGTGTGCCGGGGCAAGACGCGTGGAAGGCTGAGACATCTGCGGGAGGCCTCCAGCTACTTCCGTTCACCGCACTCGGAGATCGCGGCTATCGAACTTACGTGGACGTCAGCTGACCGGAGAGCCCGGCCGCAGCCAATTCGTTACTTGGCGAAGCCGGGCAGATCCACGCGTTTCGCGATGTGATCCTTGATCCAGTGCGCGTCCCACCACTCCTTCGGGTCAATCTGGACGCCCTCAAGCTGCATGCTGAAGTGAATATGGTCGCCCCCGGCCATCCCGGTTTCGCCGCTCTTGCCCATGATCTGGCCGCGCTTAACCATGTCTCCCTCATGCACCGCAATCTCGCTCATGTGGCCGTAGATTGTCTGTAAGCCGTAACCATGGTCGAGAACAACACAGTTGCCATAGATGCCCAGGGGAGCCGCATAGATCACCTTGCCATCATTGGACGCTTCTACGCCCACATGCTGCGTGATCGAGAGGTCGTAGCCAAGGTGGACCTGCTGGTCGACTTTCTTGCCGTTGTAGATGTAATTCCGCACATCAGCGAAGTTCGATTCGACTTTGGAATTGTGCTGTTGCAGAAAGGGCTGCGACCAAAGGAACCTTGGCTCGGTCTTGAAGCGCAGCTCAGACAATGTCTTGTTGTTGGCGCGACGCATCTCGTTGTTGATCTTCACGAACCGGGTAATCGCGTCACCGGACCCATTCGGATCCAGCTCGCCAATCACCTTCTGCACAAAGTGGTCGTCCAGCTGGATATCCCGAGTTCGGTACTTAGGTTGCTCTTTCTTGGGGAACTGGAACTGCATCGGGCTGGTTACCGCATTGCCTCCCGGATTGCTTGCGAACACCAACGGAATTGTCTCGCTCGGCATATTCCATGCGAAGGCGAACAGAGAAAACATGCCAGGCTTGTTGCCCGGCATCGGCCACGCGCGGAACACCTGGTCGCCCACCTTCACGCCTGCTTCGGTCCAATAGCCGGCAACATTGAAGGTGACGAGGTCGGCCATGCCAAGGTAAAGATAGTGCTCGTCCGAGTCCACGCTCAAGCTGGGCGGCTGGGTCACCACCATCACTTCGCGGTCCACGCTCACGGTCTTCGCGCGGAAGTCATTTGATGTAGCCGAGACGATCAGGTGCGCCTTGCCGGCTTTTAGCTGGGGAGTCGTCCCGGTCCCGATAGAAAGAGGCCAGCTCTTCTCCGCAACGTTGCGGTGCCAAAATATGTGGCGCGCCGGCTGAACAATTTCGCCAGCCTTATAGCGCTCGCCATTCTGCTCGATGAACGCAGTGATGCTGCGGACACCGTGCGGGCCGCTGACTTGAATTTCGATAGGCGTGCTAATCCCAATCGCGGTTAGCGACGGCGGCAGGCTCACTGTGGGCGTAGCTGAAAACGCCAGCAACAGCACCACTGGCAGCAGAAGAATGGCAACAAGAACAACAATAAGTTTGCGCATTTCGGAACCTCAGAATAGCAGAGGCGGCAGCGCTGCCGAAGCACCGAAATCGTCCCGGTCAGGAAGGTCTCTTTAGAGTTAAGGGGTTACGCCCGCGCAGGCAAGCGCCCTTCCTCGGTTGCACACCCTAAAAGGGTCAATCAAGCCAGTCGCCGCAGTCCAACCGGATCGCTACCAGGCGATCTTTTCGGGAAGAAATTCGGCGAATAACTCGTCGTAGTAGGGCTTAATCTGCTCGAAATCGGGCTTTTTGTGTCCTTTGGAGTAGAGATCGTAAGGGTTGAATTTCTTCACCCACTCCAGCATCGCTCGATCCTTCTCGTTCGTCAGGTGTGTATACGCGCCATGGCTGTGCCACGGATAAAACGAGTGGAATCGCAGCATATACAGCGCTTCATCAGGCAGATACGGCTTCATGATTTCGGCAATATAGCCGTCGTGACCGAAGGACATGTGCACATTTTCCAGACCACAATTCGGCTCGTAAATACCATGAAGCGTCTGGTACTTCGCAACGCCCGCATCGGGATTCTGTCGAAAATATTCAGGAAACACGATCGCCTCAGACCACGCGCAACCCACTGGAAACGTATCGCCGACCACGCCCCACTGCGGCTCACCATATAGACACAGGCATTTGCCCAGGTCATGAAGAAACCCGGTAAGGACCATCCAGCGCGGCTGGCCGTCGCGGCGCATCGCCTCGGATGTTTGCAGCAGGTGCTCGATCTGCGTCAAATCCGTATCGGGATCGCTGTCGTCCACCAGCGTGTTCAAGTATTCTGCAGCCTCCCATACGGTCTTGCTGCCGCGGGTCAGGCCAAAGTATTGCTCTTCCTTGCCCAGTACATAAGCCACAGTCTGGTTCTCATGATTCAGCCGATAGAACTCCGCCACTCCAGGATTGGCCGTGGCGTCATACTGGCGAAACTCCGCGTCGGTCTTGCCTTCCTTGTAACGGCCCTCAACGAAGTCATCCCATTCCTCCAGACTCTTCATTGGACCATTTCCTGCGTGCGCGGTAGCACTCATATTCGCCTCCTCTTCAGCCCATCCCGCATTCTCATCGAGGGACGCCATCGGCTTATACCAGAAATAAAGGATGCATCAAAACTGATGGTTTCCACAATGGCCCGACCTCTTCAGGGCTCCGGAGGCAACTGCGTCGCGCGCCACAGACCCCAACCGCAGCCCACTAGCGTTGCCAGCAGCACCACGACCAAAGCCAGCACCCAGCGGAAGTTCATCGCCAGGGGTGGGATCGTCGCATTCCTTCCCAGCCACAGGAAGACTGCCAACGCGCACGCCACAATCAGGTAATCCCACCAGTCGCGCTTCCGGCTTCGCGGCGCCGTGTCAGTGCCGCTGTATGCGCGAAGTACCCGGTTGTAGTCAAGGTTGTATCGATCGCATTCGCGCAAAAGAGCGTCGTTGGTGGAACTGTGTTCCCGCTCCGTAGCTACGGCTGAACTGATGGCGAGAGCGCCCAGAATCATGACGATGGAGCCAAACAGCACGAGAAGTCGGTGGGGGCGATCCGCGCCCGCCAGTTCGCCGAAAACAAGCGCGCCCCAGGCCAATCCCCAAAGCTGGTTGGTGTTAGAGAGCGGAATGGCGCGCCCAATCCCAACAAACTTGGTGGCGAATTGTTGGAAGAGGTCGCCGATAACCCAGACGAACCCACCGAGAAACAGCCAGAAGAGCATATGCTTCGTTTGCGCCAGGTGAAAGATTGGCGAGTGCAAGCCGCCATCCAACGCAAGCACGAGTGCGAACACCGTACCCAGTTCGCCGATTGTGAAAACAGTCACGAACGACAGGGGATTCATCCCGCTGACGTAGGCCTTGCGATACGGCACGTACATCGTGCCCCAAAGCAGGCTCGCGCCCGCAGCGGCCAGCACGCCACTTACGGCGCGCTGATGCGTCCCGGCATCGCCATGAATCGTGCTGAAGCCAAGCATCACCGCTGCGGCAACAATCGCCAGCGCGCCCAGCAGAACCTTCGCGACGTTCTTTTTCTCTGCATGCTTCAACTCTCCAAACAGGAGCCTGCCCCAAAGAATGCCGATCAGCGAATTCGTATTCCACAAGGGAAATGCAATGGTCAGCCCCACATCGCGAATAGCGAAGACAGTCAATGTATTCGCCACAGCCCACAGCGCGCCCGCGAGGATTGCCCACGCAATCAAATGTTTGTTCAGCTTCAGGTCTGCGAATACGTAGCGCGTGCCCTTCAGCAGCGTGGGAAACGTCCACCGTGCGGTGAAGACGCCGGCAACCATGCAGAGGGAGATCGCGAATGGCGAGAATCCAGCGTTAACAAGCTTGGTGGGCGCCTCAGCCGCACCGAGCCACACTCCTGCTCCCAGGCCGCACAGGACGCCCACTCCGTGCGTCGCGCTGAACACGTGGGAAGTCTTCCTTTCCGTAGTGCTCATCTCCGGGAGTGCTCCAATCAAGATTGGTGCAGGCGAGCCGCACCAAAAGTTGCTAGTGGATAAAAATTAACAATGCCAGACCGATCAGGAAGACGGCAAGCGGTATGAGGAAGTGGCTGTCGCCGAGCACAGCCTTCGTGGTTTGCAGGAACGTCATTGGGCCTCGTGGATCAAGCATAACCCTCAACCACAGGTTATAGAGTGCTGGGCTAACGTAATGAGTCTTAAACCTGAGTGTCAACCAATTTCCAACTCCAGGGTAGCCAGCATACATACCTCTTGCTCTAGATCCACTTGCGTCGACTCTTCTGTTTTGCTACGTTTGCACCCTGTTCTCAGGGCCAGGGCCAACTCCAGAGTTGCAGATGCCAGTTTCTTCCCAGGCGAAGTTCGTAGCAACGCGCCATCGAGGTGATCAGCATCTCATCTTTTGAACGCCCTGATTGAGAGGAGATCCATGCCTACTCCAAAGAACCGCCTCCCCTTGGCCGGTAGTGAACGCGCTCCCATGCAGGGCGCTCAGGAAGCGGGTCCAGCCGACCCCAACCAACAAATTGAAGTAACCCTCCGCCTGCGATCTCGAGCTGGGAAGATCCCAATCGTCAGCGCAGAAGAATACAGCAAGCCGATCAAGGAACGCGCCCTGCTAAGCCGCAGTGACTATGAGCAGCGCCACGGGGCTGATCCTGCCAGCATCTCCAAAGTCGAGGCCTTCGCAAAGGAATTCGGATTAACGGTCAAGGAATCGAGCCTGTCCCGCCGAACCGTGATCCTATCGGGAACCGTGGCCGCCATGAGCGAGGCATTCGCCGTCGAGCTAAAGATGTATCACGCTCCGACGTGCCGATACCGTGGGCGCTCCGGAGCAGTACACATCCCTGCGGAATTGGCTGATGTAGTCGAAGGCGTCTTCGGTCTCGACGACCGGCCCCAGGCACAGCCACATTTTCGTAGGCGGCGCGAGCAGACTGGTGCGCGCGCCGCGGCCGCAAACATCTCCTACACTCCCCCGCAGATTGCCAGCCTCTATAGTTTTCCTGGCGGAGTCAATGGAGCCGGCGAATGCATTGCCATTATCGAATTAGGCGGCGGCTACACCGATAGCGATCTCAGCAACTATTGGAGTCAGCTTAATCTGACCACCACCCCCAGCGTATCTGCGGTATCGATTGGCAACGGCAGCAATTCTCCCACAGGTGATCCTAGTTCGGCAGATGCTGAAGTGATGCTGGACATCGAGATTGCTGGCTCGATCGCGCCGGGTGCGAAGATCGTCGTCTACTTTGCCGAGAACACCGATGCCGGATTTCTAAACGCGATCACGACTGCAATTCACGACACAACCAACAAGCCCTCCGTCATATCGATTAGTTGGGGAGGCCCGGAATCCAGTTGGACGCAGCAAGCATTGACGTCAATGGATGAAGCCTTCCAATCCGCCGCTGCTCTGGGAGTCACCATCTGTGCCGCCTGCGGCGACGAAGGCTCGACCGATGGCGTATCGGACGGGCTCAATCACGTTGATTTTCCCGCGTCCAGCGGCAGCGTGTTGGCGTGCGGAGGAACAAAGCTCGTAGCCTCGGGCAACAAAATTACAAGTGAGATCGTGTGGAACGAATTGGCGAACAACGAGGGCGCAACCGGCGGAGGTGTCAGCGACGTCTTTCCGTTGCCCACTTGGCAGAAAGCCGCAAACGTTCCCCCCTCGGCCAACCCGAATCACAATATAGGCAGGGGCGTTCCGGACGTTGCTGGCGACGCTGATCCAACCACCGGTTACGTCACTTTCGTCGACGGGCAATCCGGCGTCATCGGAGGCACGAGTGCGGTCGCCCCGTTGTGGGCGGCACTTATCGCGCTCGTCAATGAGAGTCTTAAGCAGCCCGCAGGCTTCATCAATCCGCTGCTCTACCAGGGCACCGCAAGTGCAGGCGACTTCAACGACATTGCGAGCGGCAGCAACGGCGCATACTCTGCCCGCGCTGGATGGGACGCATGCACCGGACTCGGGACACCGATAGGCAGCAAGCTCGCCGCGGCGTTGGGCGCATAATCTTCACAAGAGTCCCCAGCCTCGCGATGCTGGAAGGATCGTAATTAATTGCGGTCCCTCCAGTGCCCCTATTGCTGCGTCACGTCGATCATGTTGTCGTCGGAGATGCGGTCGATCAGCTTGTTATACGGATCGATTCCTGCGCGGGTGGGTTGCTGGTCAACGACGATCGTGAAGGTCTCGTGCTCCTGCGTGATCTTCTCCCGCTTCATGTACAGCGGCTTCTCTTCATCTTTCTTGCCTGCAAACACGCCGATGTCGATGTAGTCAGCGAGAGGCATCGGTGTCTCCACTCCGTTACCGTCTGCCTGCGCCTTTCGCGCCTGAACATTGAGTACAACCTTGTATTTACCGTCCGCCATCTTCTGCGAAGTGGCCGAGATCGCTTTGTTGTCGTAGAGGACGATGCGATTGAAACCATCGTCAATCAGGTACTGCAGATCCGCCGGCGTCTGTGCCCGTAGCGCGTCTACCAGCATGCGCGTGTCCGGATACACGCCGTCGGATGTTGCTCCCCCACCAGCGGAGTCGGCCGCGTCCACCTGGTTATTTGCATTCGCGTAGCGATACTGCATCAGGAAGTTATGCAGTGCAAGGTTGACCTTGTCTTCGCCGATATAGTCGGCGAGCACATACATAATCTGCCCGCCTTTCTCATACCAGACATAGGGCTCGCGCTGCACCAGGGCGAGCGGTGGTTCGTGCCGTACTTCACCGGCACGTCCTCGCAAATAGCGATCAAGGAAGTGGCGCAGAACCTTGTGCATGTAATCCTTGCCGTACTTCTGCTGCATCACCATGTACGCGGAGTACTGCGCCAGCGTCTCCGACATCATGTTCGAACCCTGCACCTGCGCGCCAACTAAGTTGATGCGCCCACCATTGGTGTCCAAGCTCGTGCGCCGTTACAAAGTAGGTCAGATCAATATCGTCCTTCTTCTCCATACGGCTGATGAAGCCGATTCCCTCAGAGTAGGGAATCGTGTTCGGGAAAGACTGGGCAAACCCGCGATAGCGCGGAAACTCAAATATCCGATACTGCGTGAACTGATATGGACTGAAGTGCGCCTGGTAATAATCCAGACCAGCGCGCGAAGCTTGCGAGCATGTCGCCAATGTTGTAAGTGTGCGCGGGGTCATAGTAGACCTCGAGATTTACCGGGCCGTTCGGGCCAGAATAGGCCTCCTTGCGCGTCGCATACTTGGCCGAGATATACGCAGTAGAAATTCTGGATGTGCGTCGCGCCCATGCTGTACTCGTAGATAGTGGCGGCCATCCTGCTGCCACTCCCGCTGCAGATAACCCGGAGCGATCGCGATCTGGTCGCCTGACGTGCTTACGACTGTGTGATACGTAATCCAGTCAGAGTTAGCGCCGAAAAGATTGAGCCGGGAGTGGACCGGTTCACCGCGCTGCGCCATCTCTTCCAGCGGGCCGAGGTGCTCTTCGCGACGCCGACGCGGGTCGTCGATTTCGAAGCCCTGGTCATAGCCAATCGTCGGAAAGTAGCCCGCATCGAAGAACGTTCCGTTATACGCGAACTGCGCAGGTTCGTTGCCGTCTCGAAATCCGCGCGTCGCGTGCGAGACTGCGAAGCTCAGCTTGAGCACCTCGCCCGGCGCCAGTGGCTGCTCGAGCGCATAGATGGTGTAGAGATCGCGAGGACTACGGCTCACTAGGTGAAATGGCCGGTCGAACTTGCACCTTCGAGACTGACTGTTGCTCATCGGTAATGTGTATCTCGGAAATTGGTGCGCTCGATTTATTCTGCAGCGTGAACTGGCCCGTGCCGTCAAAGGACCGCCGCTCCGGGTAAATGTTGATGTTGGCTTCGACAGCCGTCACCTTCGGTTGCGGAAGAAGTTCGTACTTCTTGAAGGCGCGCTCGTAGTCGGCCTGGATGTGCCGCCGATCCTTGGCGGTAAGGTATTCGTTCAGCACGTGCGCGTTGTAGTAGTACCAAATGCCCGAACCGGCCGCGATCAGGAAGAGCAGCACGTGCCGCGGGCATCAGACGCGGCGCACGACTTCGGGCAAGCGGCATACGCGCTGCGAGAGAGTCTTCGGCGCCCCGTCGGGTAAACGCGATGGAGACAACCCCAAGCAGCGCGAAGATCGCTAACCAATACGTAATGGACCAGAAAAGCGCCGGCACAAAATGTCCGTAGCCGTTCATATCAGAATAGGTGTACGGAGGAATTGCTCCTGGCAGATAAAGCGTATTCTCCCACCCAAAGTTGAACAGAATGGGCTGCAGGACAAAGATCCCGATGGCTATTCCGTGACCGATAAACTTATTGGACACCATCGTTTGAATGAACAGCGCTAGAAGCGCGAACGCCATCACCTGCGGGAATGTGACGACGTAGAGTTCCTTCAGGTACTGCAATAATTCGTAGTGGTAGTAGCCCATGATCGTCTGCATGATGATGCCGACCAGCATGGTGACGGTAAGCAGAACAAGTTCGACGAATGCGATCGCGGTCAACTTCGACAGCCAGTCCGTGGTCGCGTGCAGCGGCATGGCGTCGTGGATGCCGTCGAAGTGGTTATCGCGCTCGCGCCAAACCAACTCCGCCGCGTACAGTGTGGCGACAATATAAAAGAAGAGAGTGGCGCCGCCCTCGACCGCCTGCAGCATGAGATACGTGACGGGCCAGACATTCTGATCGCCAACCCGCCCGGCAAAGTATCCGTTGTTCACCGCAAAAACAATCAGCAGACCGACAATTGCCCAGAAGGGTATCTCGTGCGTAATGGTGCTGACGCGCAATCGTGTAAGCGACATGTATTGCGCGATTGAAGTTTTGCGTCCGAATATCTGCCGCACCCGCGGGCAGTTGCGCAGCGACCAATGAGCGAATCGGGCGAGCCTCTTCCAGGTCCTGCAGACGGGCCTTCGCTGCACGCCGCCCTTGGGAGCGTGCTGTCAGGGCTTCGACTGACATTGGGAAGAGTGCCCATAGAGTGCCCAGGGAAATCACGCCCACCGCAGACCAGAGCAGGCGGTTGTAGAGGAAGACTCCGGGTGAGTCGCCCGAGAAATCCCACGGCATCAGCAGGTGTATTTTTCTGAACCACGGTCCAATAGCGCGTGACGGTGTCAGCCAGCAGAAGACCGACTGGATCGAGAATGCCCAGACCAGAAGTGTTCGAGAGAGCGGGTGGCAGAAAAAACCGTTATGCCGATTACGTAAAGCATGAACAGAGCAACGCCCTGCAGATAGACGATGAATATCTTGCGCGTCAGCGCCGCAACAGTGAAGAACAACGAGCCGACAAAGAATACCTGGATAACGATGATCGACAGAAATGGCTGCACGTACCAGGCAAGATGATTTGGTCCTATCCGCGAATGGTCGGCCCACGGCGCGAAGGTGCCAAGGTAAGTACCAACCATCATTCCAGAGAATACAAAGACCGTAGTTACGAATGACCCAGCCCATCGCCCTCCCAGGTAGGCGAACTTCGAGATAGGCATCGTGAAGAGTACCTGGTAAGTATCGCGCTGGAAATCGCGAAGGATCGAAGTGCCAAAAATCGCCGCAACAATGATGATGCCGAAGAGACAAGCGCCAAAGTCATTGTAGGAATTGGCCCACGGCCCATTCAGAAGCACCTTGCCATTGGAGTTGCCAACCGGGCCAAAACTCTCCGAGGCAATCGAAAGAAACGAGAAAGCTACCCAGACCAGAAAGTAAACGTACGTGGAGATACTCTTGAAACGAAAGCGCATCTCGAATTTGAAGAACTCCCAGAACATGGCCATAGAGTGTCCTCAGCGCGGCGTCGTTAATTTCTTGTCTGACGAGATAGATTGAGGAAGTACACGTCTTCCAGACCAGAAGGAACTGGATGAAAGCCCGCGCCGGGCGAATCTGCGCCGAACACCCGTATCTCATGCTGTCCGCCAACCAGGTGGGTGCTGATCACGTGCATCTCGGTTTCGATCGCGCGAAGCTCATCGTCAGTCGCCACAACGCGTGACCAGATCTGCCCATCGAGCGATGCCAGCGCCTCGTTGGGCGCTCCCTCCAGCAGCACTTCCCCAGAGGCGATGATCGCCATTCGCGAGCACAGTTCTCGCACGTCATCCACGATGTGAGTGGAAAGAATTACAGTGACCTCGCGCCCAATCGACGACAGTAGATTCAGAAACCGATTGCGTTCCGCGGGATCAAGCCCAGCTGTAGGCTCATCCACGATGATCAGTCGCGGATTGGCAATCAGAGCCTGCGCAATGCCGAATCGCTGCTTCATGCCGCCGGAGAAAGTCGACAGCGCCTTCTTTCGCACATCCCAAAGATTCGTCTGGCGAAGCAGCGCCTCGACCATATCCTTGCGCTCGCCCGCCGCGGTCACACCCTTCAACACGCCCAGATGATTCAGCATGTCGATGGCAGACATCTTGGGATACACCCCAAACTCCTGCGGCAGGTACCCGAGAATCTTGCGGACCTCGTTCTTTTGCGTCAGAACGTTGATCCCATCGAGAGTGATAGAACCCGAGTCGGGATCCTGAAGTGTTGCCACGGTCCGCATCAGCGAGCTCTTGCCGGCGCCGTTCGGCCCCAGCAGCCCAAACATATTGTTGCCGATTGTGAGGGAGAGGTTCTTCAGGGCGCGAACGCCATTGGGATAGGTCTTGGAAAGACCGACGATCGTAAGTGCCATGTATGTCTTCTCCGAAAAAAGCGTGTCGCCCTGATGCAGAGTATGGGCACTTTATCACGGGACGCCGCCTCTGGGGTATCCTCCACAGTAATGAGTCAAAAGGTTTTGCTCAGCAATACTGACTACTCAACCCTGTCCAGATGCTAGCGGTCACATACCGCGACACCTCTGCTAACCATCTCTCCCTTTGCCAATCCAATCCATGAAAGCCGGAAAGATGCGGCAAAAGCGCCCTTTTTCGAGCTTTTATTGCATGCAGGGTACGTGTCTCAGCAGGGGAGCTTTACGAATCGG
Source organism: uncultured Acidobacteriaceae bacterium (assembly GCA_963849505.1). Classification (GTDB taxonomy): domain Bacteria; phylum Acidobacteriota; class Terriglobia; order Terriglobales; family Acidobacteriaceae; genus JANXZS01. The sequence goes on from CAWKHY010000011.1 coordinate 576,802, forward strand.
CCCGGACGCCTGAAAATGACTAGACAGACACTTAATCCTTCGAGGGCAAGATGCCACTTTCTGGTGAAGCAATTCGGTTGATGAATTACGTTGACGATGTGACCACTACGCTGCGCAGGATTCTGGCGCTCGCACCGACGCTTACGCAAGAGGAACGTCAGCGCCTTAGCGAGTATTTGCGCAATTCCAGCCCAAATGCCGAACAGGTAATGGCAGCCCTGGCCGTAAAGTAGGGTCGGCTCGTTGAAAACTCTGCGGACTGTTGTTGTGATCGGCGCCGGTCCTCTGGGCCGGCGACTGGCATGGCTCTCATCCCGGGCGGGCTTCCGAACCATTCTCGAAGATGTCATGCCGTCGAACCTCAAGCGCGCAGCCGCTGGCATTGAAGAGCTTCAGTCCCGCACGGGCGCTATGGGCCAGCCGGCAATGGCCCCCGGTCCTCTCGAGTTTGCCACCTCTCTGGAGGGTGCCGTTCGCGAGGCCGATCTGGTCATCGATTGCGTTCCCGATGAACTGGAGTCCAAGCTCGAGATTTTTTGCCTGCTCGACCGCATGGCTCCTCCGGCGGCTGTCTTCGGGACGCCAACCACGTCGCAGAGCATCACCGACCTGGCATCCTGCACCTACCGCCCTTCGCAATGCGTGGCGTTTCAGTTGAAGGCGGTCTTTCTGGGTGAGGCGGAACTACCAGAAACTATTGAGGTTGTGCAAACAGCGCAGACGCGGTCCGACGTAGTCGATATGGTCTGCCATTTTTGGTCAGCCCTGGGCCATGCGACCACCGTAAGAACCGACGATTGGCAGGAAAGCTCCCTTACCGTGCCTCGCCACCCCTGAGAACGTTTTAGCTCGATTGCAACAAGAGCAAGGGTCTTTGGAACCAATCGCGAACTTTTCGCGTATCGAATCGAGAGGAAGCTGAGGACCGGCGTATGCAGAGTCTGGAAGATACCCTGGGCCAGGTATTTCGCGCCATCTGGGCGTCAAAATTACGCTCGTTCCTCACCATGTTCGGAATTGCGTGGGGCGTCGGATCCATGCTGCTTCTCATCGGCATGGGCGAGGGCTTTCGCTCGGGCCAGCGCCGCCAACTCTCAAAGCTGGGCAACGACCTCATCATGTTTTGGGGTGGCACAATTCCTGCCCTGCCCAATCAGCACACGGGCATGCGTCCATACAAGCCCACGCTTGGCGATGAGGCGGAGATGCGCCTGTCCCCTGAGATTCGCGACGTCACCGCCACCCTGAGCCGCAACGACATCAAACAGGTCAGTCAATATGCCAGTGCCGGCGGTCCGGTCTGGGGCGCCGAACCCAACCTAACTGCCATTCGGTTTATCCCGCTAAAATACGGTCGCTTCATTGACCACTCCGACCTCGACGAGCGCCGCCGGGTTGCCGTGCTTGGATCGAAGAGCTCCGAACTTGCTCTTTCCCGGGCGCCCCGCAATCGGTGAATTCATCACCTTGAACGGAGCGCGATTTGTCGTCGTCGGCATCGTCGACAAAATCAGCCGGGGCAACAATGACTTCGATAATCAAAAGGTCTACATCCCTCTGACAACCATGCTGGAGATGTTCCCGCAGACACAAGGGAATCTCCCGGCAGATTCTGTGGGCGCGATCTTTTACCAGCCCAGGCTGCGCGGAGAGAATGCCGCCGCCACTGCGGCTGCTCACAATATCATCGGCCGGCGCCATGGCTTCGACCCCTCAATAAAAGAAGCATTTGACGAATGGGACACGATTAAGGAAGAACGCCTCGTCGGCAAAATCTTCGACGCCATGGATGTCTTCCTCGGCGGCGTTGGCGTCGTAACGCTGGCTCTGGGTGCTGTCGGCATCATCAACATCATGTTGGTCTCGGTAACGGAGCGCACCCGCGAAATCGGCCTGCGCAAAGCCATCGGCGCCACCTACACCAGCATCCTGATGCAGTTCTTTCTCGAAGGAATATTCCTTACAGGGGTCAGCGGCCTTGCCGGCATTGCAGGAGCCGCAGCGCTCATGGCCCTGCTTCAATCCCTGTTCACGGGAAGCGTGCCGGGCTTCGATCCGCCTCGACTTGTACCGTGGTCGGCGGCTCTAGCTCTCGGTTCGCTGGCGATAAGCGGCATCGTTGCAGGACTCTATCCAGCGCGCAAGGCCGCGTTGCTGGAGCCCGTCGAGGCACTGCGGCGAGAGTAGACTGCGCACGCAATCGAAGGATCAGCAAGCAGGCAAGGGAAGCACAACAGCTATCAGCAACAAACGGGAGTGGCATGTTCCGCGACATACTCGGGCAATCTTACGAAGCCATGGTCTACAACCGCCGCCGCACCATGATCACTATGATCGGCATGGCATGGGGCATCGCGACGGTAGTGCTTCTGCTGGCCTACGGAGCAGGCTTCGCCCGCGCGTTTGAGGCCATTTTCGCGCAGTTTGGCACACGCCTCATCGGCGTCTTTCCCGGGCGCACGGGCGAACAGGCCGGAGGCACCAAGGCCGGTGTCCAGGTGCGCTTCACCATGGAGGATCTAGAGCGCCTGCGTGTAGACGTCCCCGGCATCGAGCGCATCGTTCCCATGGTTTCAAAGGATGTGACGGTGCAGAACGAACTGCACTCCTTCACCTGGTCGGTGAACGGAGAAACGCCCGAAGCGAAAGACGTCATGGTCCTCGACCTGGAATCGGGCCGCTTCTACACCAACGAGGACGAAAACCAGCGGAATCACGTTGTGGTCATCGGCTCTGAAGCCAAGACGAAGCTTTTCTCTGGCGCGTACGCGCTCGGAGAACGCATACGACTAAATGGAACCAGTTATGAAGTGATCGGCGTGCTCAAGCCGAAGATGCAGGAAGGCGACAACGATAATAATCGCCAACTCTATATCCCCTTCTCCACCATGAGCGACATCAAGGACACCAAGTATCTCGACGGCATCTGGTTCAACTACACCGGAGACCACATGGCGGCCGAGCGTGCCGTGCGCAATACCCTTGCGGAAATCCACCATTACCGCCCGTCAGATCGCCGCGCTGTTTACGTTGCCAACCTGATGGAGCAACTCAGCGAATTCAGAATCCTCTCTGTCGGCCTGCAAGTTCTTCTGACGTTCATCGGCGCGCTTACCCTGGGTATCGCCGGCATCGGCCTCATGAACATCATGCTGGTAGCGGTGCAGCAACGCACCCGCGAGATCGGCATCGAAAAGGCTCTGGGAGCGAGGAAGCGCGACGTGCTGCTGCAATTTCTAGCCGAGGCTCTGGTCATCACCAGCATCGGCGGCGTCGCGGGTATCCTGCTTGCCTATACCGTGTCCCTCATCGTAGGCCGCATCACTTTCTACAGCGCGCTGGCAGCCAATGCTGAGGCAGCCGACATCCAGCTGCTCATCTCACCTGCAACCGTCATGATCGCAACAGGCATCCTCGCTGTCGTCGGCTTGGTGAGTGGAATGATTCCTGCAATTCGAGCCGCGAATCTGAACCCCATCGAAGCTCTGCGCTACGAATAGGCGCGTCTACTCCGCGCCCATCTCGCGCACAATCTGGATGCCCGCGCTGGCGCCCAGTCGGCTTGCTCCAGCTTCGAGCAGCACGCGTGCGTCTTCCAATGTTCGGATGCCGCCCGACGCCTTAACCTCGCAACGGTTTCCTGCCACACCGCGCATGATGGCGATATCCGCCGCCGTCGCGCCGCCAGTCGAGAAGCCTGTACTCGTCTTCAGAAAATCAGCTCCCGCCGCTATGGCCAGCTCAGACCCGCGAATCTTCTCTTCCATCGTGAGCAGGCAGGTTTCCAGTATCACCTTCACAATCGCGCCGGCTTCATGTGCCACTTCAACCACTCCGCGAATATCCTGCTGCACCTGGTTGTTCATGCCGGACTTCAGCAGCCCAATGCCAATCACCATGTCCAGCTCTCGCACACCTTTGCCCGCCAGCGCAGCGGCCTCTTGCCGCTTGGTTCCCGCAAGAGAAGCGCCCAGGGGAAAGCCAATAACTACACCAACAGGAGTACCTGTCCCAGCCAGCGCGTGGCATGCGACGCTCGCCCACACCGGATTCACCATGGCGCAGGCAAAGCGATATTTCGCCGCTTCCGCGCACAACGTCACAACCTGCTCGCGAGTGGCATCCGGCTTTAACAGGGTGTGGTCAATGATTGCGGCCATATTAGGCCACGCCGCCAGTGCATGGCGCGCAAACGCACTTGAGTCGAACTGCGAATCAGCCCTCTGCGCCTCTGATTCCAGCGATCTTGTTGCCATCTTCTTACTCCTCACTCCCGTCAAAACACTGCCCGCGGGAGAAAAAAACGAAGTGCTGCTGAACTCTGTGCCCCTACTCAGGATGCGTCGGAGGCAGGATGCAGATGTCCGCTAGATTGCGGAATCGTTCCCCGTAGTCCATTCCGTAGCCCACCACAAAAAGATTGGGAATGCTGAAGCCCACGTATTCCGCTTCAATCTGTTCCAAACGACGCGCCGGCTTGTCCAGCAGGGTCGCAATGCGCAGCGACTTGGGATGATGCTGAAGAAACAGCTTTCGCAAATATGCAAGCGTCAATCCAGTATCCAGAATGTCCTCGACCACGATCAGGTGCTTGCCCTCAATCGGGTTATCCAGATCCTTGATCAGCTTGACGGCTCCGCTGGTGCGCATCCCCTTGCCATAACTGGAGACGGCTACGAAATCAAAGGTGCAATCCACATCGACAGCCCGCGCCAGGTCGGCCAGAAAAATCGCCGCGCCCTTCAGCACGCCCACCATCACAATAGTCTCGCCGGCATAGTCACGCGTGATCTGTGCGCCAAGCTCTTGAACGCGGGCGTCGATCTGGGAGCGGCTGAATAGAATCTCCAGGTCGGGCGTCGCTTTGTAGGGGGCGGCAGAGGTGGTTTTCATGATTATCTCCAGTATCTCCGAATCTGCCCCGCAGGACTATACTCAAAAAGCAAACATCATGTATCCATTCATTCACATTGGCCCACTCTCCGTCGGCACCTTCGGCATCATGCTTTGGCTCGCCGCTGTCTGCGCATGCCTCGTTCTGCATAAGAACTTTGTGCGTCATGGCATACACGCCGACGCCATCGGTATCGTCGCCGTTTCCACGGTCGCCGGCATCGTTGGAGCAAAGCTCTGGCATGTTCTTGAAACCCCCGACCTGCTCATCGCCAGCCCCGCAGCCATGATCTTCGATCGTTCAGGATTCGCCTGGTTTGGCGGACTCGTAGCCGGAATCCTCGCGCTCATGTGGCAGGGACGCGTTTACAAGGTGGGTGCCCTCGGCATGCTCGATCTCAGCACGCCGGCCGCTGCTGTGGGCTATGCCGTCGGGCGTCTCGGCTGCCTCACCTCGGGCGACGGAGACTACGGTGTCGCCACTACGCTGCCCTGGGGCATGAGCTTTCCCAACGGACTCGTGCCCACCACGGAGCACGTCCACCCCACGCCCATCTATGAATTCATCGCGGGTCTGCTGATTGCATGGATCCTCTGGCGTCGTGGCGCGACCACGAAGCCGTTAGGTCAACTTACCGGCGAGTATCTTATTTTGACCGGTATTGCCCGATTCCTCGTCGAGTTCATCCGCATCAATCCCCGAATCTACTGGGGAATGAGCAACGCGCAGTTGGCCAGCGTCGGATCAGTAATATTCGGAACAGCATCTGATTCTGTGGGCCAATCGTCGCGGCAGAAAAGAACTCGCAGTGCCGGTGACAGCGAATACTAACCACTAAATCTGCCCTATAGCTTCTTCAGAAACTCCTTCGCCTCATTCAGCATGGGGAAGAGCTTTTCTTCCGCCTGGAATTCGCGTCCGTGAACGCAGCGGCGTCCGGCCCGTACCTTCACTGGGTGCTTCAGGTGCAGCATCTCGTGAAAGAGCAGGTATTCAACAGCGAATCGCGGTGTATTCGGCCGGTCGAAGATGCGGCTGATCACGATCGTGTTGTGAGCCGAATCGTAGTGGCCCAGCGAGCGGCGCGCCGTCTCACCGCTCCACGTCAGCAGCGGCCGTCCCAGCAATCCGTTAAAGAACCGCACATTCAGGCTCTCGAAGACCTCATCCAGATCGTAGTGGGCACCCTTAGCGCCCAGCATTCTCTTGCGACCGCGAGCCTGCCGAATCAGTTCTGTCTGACGCAGCACAGACTCGCTTGAAGTAAACCGCCGATACCTATCTGCATGCACAGGCTCAATGGATTTTCGATATAGCTTGGCCAGCAGAATGTGCGCAATTGCTACCAGCACTGGCTCAGGCGCGCCCTCAAGCAAATCTGAGAGGTGCACTCGTATGCGCCCTTCGCGCAGACGAATCGTCGTGTTCAGGCTGGTGAAGCGGTAAAAGCGTACGTCGAATTGTGGCATGGGCGCGCGTGGCCGCAGCACCCGGTATTCCCGTTCAAACAAACTGAATAGCGCTTGATTCACTCTTGCCTGAGCCTAGCACAGCCTCGGCAGTGGACCTGTGGACATTCCCGCCGGAATCACCTCGGCCTCGTCAGGTCCCTCGCTTACAAAGTCTTTATGAAGCCCTTGCGGTCCTCTGACGCCTTCCGGTTTCCAATAGAAATTGAGAGGGGATCATGCACTCCAATCAGATTCCGCTGTATATCTTTACCGTCGTCGCTGGCGCGGGAATTTCTTTCCTAGTCTGGGCCTTTTACCGCCTCTGCCTTGAAACCTACCGCAGCCATCATCGTCACGATCAGTCGAACATCACCTCGTACGCGCCGCCGGGATACGACTTTGGCGGTCCTGACCGAAACCCGACGCGCCGTCATCGTGACTAATTCACGCTGGCGCCGCTCTCCGCCGCCTTCTTGCGCTCCTTCACCTTTTCCTTGGAGAAGTAAACCTCTTGCTCGGCGAGGATCGATTTTGCCTGGTCCGTTGCACTCGATGCCGCATCCAGGGCCGTCTTCCGCGTGAAATCGTAAGCATGGTCCGCGGGCGGCGCGTTCAGAATAGCTGGCCACTTGTTGCTAGCATCCAGCACCTCCTGCAGCGCCTTTCGAATATCGGCGTGGGTGGTCGAGTAAACGTCCAGGTTGTCCTGCAACTCGTCCACAAGGCTCGTAAATTCATCAAAAAGCAGATGAAGCTTCTCACCCCGGCTGGGGTTCTTGGCAATCTGGGATATCAAAGTAGTCCGCTGCTCAATGAAATGCAGATAGAGCTTCACGCGCTCTGGCGGCCGATCCGCAACCTCGCGAATCTCTTCAGACTCTGCTTCTGTCAGGGGATCTTTCGATTTCTGGCCCCACAAGGGAACCGCTGCCAGCAAGGTAAGTAGGATGACTGTCCCGCGCAACATGTTTCCGTTTTTCCCTAAGCCCAGCGTCAACCGCTGCTTCAAATTTTGGCTTCCTTCAGACTCGTCGCACCAGGCTCAGTGGCGAAACACCTGCAACATTAGCTCAGACTGCACCTTGTCCAGATCCTTCATCGTTGCCTGAAGCGCCGGACGGTCATCGATCGAGGCGCCGTACAGAATCTCCTTCAGGCGGAAGCTGGTGTGCCGCATCAGGATCTCCGCGTTCTTCAGGCGTTTCGTGTCGTCTGCCATGCCCATGTGAATCTTCGAAGTGTATTGCCGAACGGAATCCAGGGAGGCATCCGCCAGTTGTACGTCTCCCGCCGCCAATTGGCGGGCAGCCAGCTCAGTCATCTGGTGCACAATCTCTGCGTACAGGAAGCACTGCTCGCGTGGCGCTGCAGTGGCAGCCTTCTGAACAAGCGCGGCGATGGCTTCTTGATCTGTAGATTTTTCGTCGACGGCGTAGGCACAGGGGGTGGCAAGCACAAAGCTCAGTGACATCGAGCATGCGATAGCAAAAACTGACACGAGCCGCATAACGCACCTCCTGGGTGCCACGGTCACGATCGTTAATGCATATTCCCAAGGGCAATCAAGCGATGTTTCGCTTGCCACTCTTGGTCGGGGAAGTTGCCTTTTGCGGCGACTAGGAACTTCTGGTAGAACTCCGCCGCTAACTTTCGTTGATGCAGATTATCGTATGCCGTTGCCATTAGGAAGTAAGTTGCAGGGGTCTCTTCTGCAACTTTTGATCGCATCGACAAAGCTTCCAGTGTTGTAGCGTATTGCTTCATTTCAGTCGCTGCTATCGCCAGCCCCGACCAGGCGTCCGCGTCCTGGGGAATGAACTTGACCGCCTCCCGGTACGCAGCCAGCGCTTCAGCATATTTTTGTTGATGTAGAAGGCACTTACCGTGCAATGCCAGCAGGTCGCCGTCATTGGGAATCTGCGTCAGCAGCGGTGCCAGCAACTCGTCCGCCTTCGCATATTCCTCCTCATCCGCCAGGGTCTCCGCCAGCATGCGCGTTACCAACGTGTCGTCCGGGCTAAGCTTGTGCACCTTTTCCAGAACCGCGATGGCTTCCTTCGGCTTATCTTCGCCCAGAAGCGTCGCGGCCATCTGCGAGTTCAACGCGGGATCATCCGGATCGCGCTCCAGCGCGCTGTGCAGAATCGGCTCCGCCTCCGCATATTTCTTCTCCTTAAGCAGCAGGTGCACCAGGCCCGCAGTTGCCGCCGAGGAATCAGGACTAGCCGCCAGCACACGCCTGTACGCCGCCTCAGCCGTCTGCGGATCATCGCTCGCCTCGGCTATCTCTGCGGTCAGCAGCGTGTCCTCCACCGACTCAGGGCTGATCTTGAGCGCCTCAAGCAGCGCATATTTCGCCCGGGCGGGATCACTGTTCCGATCCAGTTGCGCCAGCGCCCTCCATGCCCGGGCCTTCACCGCTGGGTCGCCTGACGACGGCTCCAGCGATGTAGCCGCCTCCAGAAAGATCCGGGCATCGTCCGGCTTGTCGCTCCGCGCCAGCAGCAACCCCAGCGCCAGCTGAGTCTCCATGTGCTTCGGGTCAATCTCGATGGCCTTGCGATACGCGTCGGCAGCCTTGACGTCGTTGCCGCTCAGATCCTCAACGTACCCCAGGTCAAAAAGCGCGCGCTCATCGTTGGGATTTTGCGCCAGGTAGCTGTCGAGAATAGTGCGGGCGCCGCTAAGATCCTTCGCCGAAATTTTCGCCTCGGCCTCCGCAATTGCCCTCACGGTCGCGGTCGGCGACTCCTCTGGCTCCTGCGTACCCGGCGGCAACGGTGATTGCTGGCCATAGGCCGCGAATGTGCTCGCCAGCAGCAGGCACGAAAGCACGAACATCGAGAGCTTTTGCACCTTACACCGCCACTTCGGTCGCGGGCTGGTTTCGCAGGGCCAGAACCTTCGCCAGCCAGTACCCTGTATGCGACTGTTCGCACTGTGCAATCTGTTCCGGCGTGCCGGTGGCCACAACCCGGCCGCCACCCTCGCCTCCCTCCGGTCCAAGGTCGATCACCCAGTCAGCCGATTTGATGATGTCCAGGTTATGCTCAATCACCACCAGCGAGCCGCCGCCGTCGATCAGTTTGCGGAACGACATCAGCAGCTTGCTCACGTCGTCAAAATGCAAACCAGTCGTCGGCTCATCAAGCACGTAAAGCACGCGGCTGCGAGCCTTCTTTGCCCCACCGCGTTCGCTTCCCGGTCGCCCGGTTGCCAGGTGAGCCGCAAGCTTCACGCGCTGCGCTTCGCCGCCGGAAAGAGTGGTCGCAGACTGGCCCAGACGAACGTAGCCCAGTCCCACCTCCTCCAGCACGCTGAGCTTGTCCACAATGCGCGGATGCCCCACAAAGAAGCGCAGAGCCTCCTTCACCGTCATCGACAACACCTCGTGGATATTGCGCCCCTTGTACTTCACGTCCAGCACCGTAGACTTGTAGCGCGTGCCGTTGCATTCTTCGCACGGCAGCTCCACATCCGCCAGGAATTGCATCTCCACCGTCACCGTGCCGTCGCCGTCGCATACGTCGCAGCGGCCTCCCGGAACGTTGAAGGAAAAGTGACCCGGCCCGTAACCATGACGCTGTGCTTCGGGCTGCGCCGCAAAAAGTTCGCGGATGCTGTCGAAGGCCTTGATGTAGGTCACGGGATTCGAACGTGGTGTGCGACCAATCGGCGTCTGGTCCACCAGCACTATGTCGTTGAGCCTGTCCGCACCCTTCAGATCGCGATACAGCCCCGTCGGATCGCCACCCTCGTTATTCCCCAGCGCATGCGACACCGCGCGATAAAGAACGTCGTGCACCAGCGTCGACTTGCCTGAGCCGGAGACGCCCGTAATACACACCAGCATTCCCAGCGGAATCTCCACTTCAATGTTCTTCAGGTTATGCACGCGCGCTCCGCGCAGCAGCAGCCGCTCCTTGCCTGGCTCGCGCCGTCGGGAGGGAATTGGAATCGTCAGCTGCCCGCTCAAATAGCGTCCCGTAATGGAGTCGTGATTCTCCTCCACCTCCGCTACCGTACCCGCAGCCAGCAGGCGCCCACCGAACTCGCCCGCTCCCGGCCCCAGGTCCAGCAGGTAATCGGCCGCGCGAATCACGTCAGCATCGTGCTCTACCACGAGGATCGTGTTGCCCAGGTCGCGCAACTCCTCCAGAATGCGAATCAGCTTTGCGGTGTCCCGCGTGTGTAGCCCGATCGACGGCTCGTCCAGAACATAGAGCGCGCCCACCAGCCGCGATCCCAGCGAAGTCGCAAGCTGAATACGCTGCGATTCTCCGCCAGAGAGCGTCGAGGCCAGCCGATCGAGCGTCAGGTACTCAAGCCCCACGGCGTCGAGAAAATGCAGCCGCTGCCTCACCTCTGTCAGGATGCTTCCGGCAATCTCATGCTGCATCGGCGAAAGCTTCAGCGAGCCAAAGAACTCGTTCGAAGCCGCAATCGTCATCGCCGCCACGTCGCAGATATTTCTGCCCGACAGCCGCACCGCCCGCGCCTCCGCACGAAGCCTCTGTCCCTTGCACTCCGGGCACTGCGCATAGCCGCGATACTTGCTCAGCATCACCCTGACGTGCAGCTTGTACTTCTTGCGTTCCAGGTACTCGAAGAATCCGTGCACGCCCAGGAACGATCCGCTGCCGTTCAGCACCGTCTCCTGTTGCTCAAGCGAGAGATCGTGCCACGGCACATCCAGCGGCACGCCCAGCGACTTCGCCGACTTCTTCAGCTCCGTGTAGTAGGGCCGATACTTGGGCCGCGTCCACGGATCGATCGCGCCCTCTTCCAGCGTCTTCGACTTGTCCGGAATAATCAGGTTCAGATCGAAGTCGATCGTGTTCCCGAATCCCTGGCAGCGTGGGCAGGCGCCGTAAGGATTGTTGAACGAGAAGAGCCGCGGCTCCGGCTCACGATAAATCCGATGGCAGATCTTGCACTCAAACGCCATCGAGAAGCGCAGCCGCACGCGCTCAGCTTCATCTGTCTCGCGCGGCAGAATCTCGTAAAGAATCTCGCCGGATTCGCGATACCCAATCTCCGCCGCATCCACGATGCGCGCCCGGTTCTCCGCCGAAACGACGATGCGATCCACCAGCACAAATACCGGCAAGGTGAAGTCAAGATCCAGCAGCGACTCCGGCGTCGAAAATTCAAAGATCGTGTTGTTCTGGTACAGCCGGTTAAATCCCCGGCGACGCAACTCACCCAGCCGCTCCTTCAGCGATTCGGAGAGTGCCGGCTCAGCCGCCTTGACCGCAGCCTTGCGTCCTCGCTTCGCGGGCTTCGGCGTCTCAGTCGGCGTGGCCGTCACAGCAGCAGCCACCGGGAAGATCGCGTACACTCGCGTGCCCTCGCCCAGCGCAAGTACGCCAGCCGCAATCTCATCCACGCTGTCGCGCTTCACCACGCCGTCACACACCGTGCAATGCACCGTGCCGCAGCGCGCGTAAAGCAATCGCATATAGTCGAAGATCTCAGTAGCCGTAGCAACCGTTGAGCGTGGATTGCGCGTCGAGTTTTTCTGCTTGATCGCGATGGCCGGCGCAAGCCCGTCGATCAGGTCAACATCCGGCTTCTCAATGCGCTCTAGAAATTGCCGCGCATAAGCCGACAGCGATTCAACATACCGCCGCTGCCCCTCTGCATAAATAGTGTCGAACGCCAGCGACGACTTACCCGACCCCGAGACGCCCGAGACGACCGTTAGCTTCCCGTGTGGGATGTCGCAATCCACATTCTTCAGGTTGTGTGTTCGCGCACCGCGAATGATGATCTGATCGGTCAAATCTGTTTCCTGGCGTGACTGCGATTAGGCGCGAGGCGGTGCATATTGCGTGATCGGCGGGTTACGCGCATCTCTCCATTATAACGGTCCAGGCGGGGAAGGACGCCAGCCGCCCTGAACCTGCCCCAGGCCCACAAACCAGCCTCTGGATCGGCCCCCTCAGTGCGCAGCAGTCTTTGCCGCAGGGGCCGCCTGCAGTGCCTGCGCAATCGCGCGCTCCGCCAGCGGCGCCATAATCAAATACCCAGCCTTGTTGGGATGCACTCCGTCTCCCGATATCTCAGTCTTCATCCCGTGCTTCTCATTCGTCATTGCAGTGAAGTAGTCCAGGTAGACCAGACCGTGGCTGGCGGCATAATCCTTCAACCAGGCATTCAGCGCCACGATCTTCTCCGCCGGCTCCAGCCCTGGCTTCCAGGGGTAGTCGTAGGCGGGCAGCACCGATGCCAGCACCACGCGGATATTGTTCGCCTGCGCCAGTTCCGCCATCGACGCGAAGTTCTCCTGGATCGCCTCCGGAGTCGTCGGCCCGGTATTGCCGGCAATGTCGTTAGTCCCGGCAAGAATAATGACCACCTTAGGCTTCAGATCAATCACATCCTGCCGAAACCTCACCAGCATCTGCGGCGTAGTCTGGCCTGAGATCCCACGATTCACATACGGCTTCCCCGGAAAATACTCAGCCAGATCCCATGCGTCCGTGATCGAGTCGCCATAGAAAACCACGCGATTCCCATTTGCCAAAGGAGTCTCCAGTGAGAGATCAGCGGCGTGATAGCGCGCCAGGTTCGGCCAGTCCAATAGCATCTTCTGCTCCCGCGTCAGCTCCGCCGGAGCAGCAGCAGCTACCTGCGCAACAGCAGTGCCAGCGCCGCAGAACGACAGAAGAACCGCTGCCAGCATAACTACCGGTCGTTGCATCATTTCAGTGCCCCTCTTCTCTCGTGCCGCGAAAAGCGTCCAGCATCAGCAGAATGCCGCCCACCACAATCGCGGAGTCGGCCAGGTTGAAGTCCGGCCAGTGATAGCTAAAGACGTGGACCTCAAGAAAATCCACGACCGAAGCAAAGCGCACGCGGTCGTAGAGATTGCCGATCGCGCCGCCAAGAATCAGCGCCAGCGCCAACGTCGTCAGCGTCAGTTGCCGGCCCAGCTTCAGCAGAAGCACCACCACCACCAGCGCGGCCAGTACTGAGAAGCCAATCAGCATCAAGCGAACTCTCTCCGGCGAAATCGAGTCAGCAAACAAGCTGAAGGCCGCGCCCGAATTCAGCACGTGCGAGATGCTAAAGACATGCGGAATTATTGGGATCGAATTCCCGATCACGATATGTTCCGTCACCCAGTTCTTCGTGATCCGATCCAACAGAATCCAAATGGCAGAGAGAGCAAACAGCGTAATACGCCAGTCACGAGCTTTCGAAACCATCAAACGGTCGCCTCCCCGGCAGCGGGTGCTTTTATGCCCATCTCGCTCAGAGCGCCCTGGCAGCGCGCGCACAAGTGCGGCCACGCGCCGTAGGCCGATACATCCGTTGTGTGCCGCCAGCAGCGGTCACACTTCTCCCCATCAGCAGGGAAGAAGTCAACCTTCATCGGCGCGTTGACTGCGCCAACAGAAACCTCAACCTGCGATACGTTGAACAGCTCTTCCAACACATTCGCCAGCTTGAACGCGCCCAGCAGCGCCCCGGTTTCACCCGAGGCATCGATCACCACCTTGGCTTCGAGCGACTTGCCAATGCGCTTATCCTTGCGCGCCTCTTCCAGCGCCTTCATCACTTCAGTACGCACGCTCAGCAGTTGTTGCCACTCGGCCAGCATCGCAGTGTTGTCACCCGGAGCCAGATCCTCCGGCTTCGGGAAGAGCGCCAGATGCACACTCTCCTCGCGCCCTGCCATCGCAGGCAGATAACCCCAAACCTCGTCCGCCGTAAAGCTGAGAATAGGCGCAACCAGCCGTGCCAGCGCCTCGGCAATCTTCCACATCACCGTTTGTGCCGAGCGCCGCGCTTTGTTCCCGGGCGCGAAGGTATACATACGATCCTTCAGCACATCCAGGTAGAGCGAGCTCAAATCCACCACGGCAAATTCGTTCAGCGCCATGTAAACGCGGTGGAACTCAAACTTCTCATACCAGCCCAGCACCTTCTCCGTCACTTCGCGGGTACGCGCCAGCATGTAGCGGTCCAGCGGCAGTAGCTCGTCGTACGGCTACGGCATCCTTCGCTGGGTCGAAGCCATGCACACTGCCCAGCAGGAATCGGAACGTATTGCGCAGCTTGCGATAGTTGTCTGCCACGCGCTGCATCAGGTTTTCGCTTGCGGCCACGTCCTCGCGGAAGTCAACCGATGCTACCCACAGGCGCACAATCTCGCCGCCCAAGCGCTTGGCAATGTCTACCGGATCGACACCGTTGCCCAGCGACTTCGAGAGCGGCCGCCCCTGCTCGTCCAGCGTCCAGCCGGAGGTCGCCACCATCCTGTATGGCGCAGCGCCCTTCAACGCCACCGAGGTCAGCAGGGAAGAGTGGAACCATCCGCGATGCTGGTCGCCGCCCTCTGTGTAGAGATCGGCTGGCCAGCTCAGCTCCGGGTTCGTCTCCAGCACCGCATGCCAGCTTGCGCCAGATTCAAACCACACATCCAGGATGTCCATCTCCTTGCGGAATTCGCTTCCGCCGCAGCCATCCTCGCCACAAACCGTGCCCGCAGGCAGCAGCGCCTCCGGCTCATGGATGTACCACGCGTCCGCGCCCTCCTTCGCGAAAAGCTCCACGATGCTGCGGTTCACCGCCGCGTTATTCAATGGCCGATTGCACTTCTGGCACAGGAAAACCGCGATGGGCACGCCCCAGATCCGCTGCCGCGAGATGCACCAGTCGGGACGCGTCGCGATCATGTTGGAGATGCGCTCCTCGCCCCACTTGGGATCCCATTTCACCAGCTTGATCTCGTCCAGCGCACGCTGGCGGAAAGTCGTCGGCGTGCCGTCGGCCTGCTTCATCGGCGTTTCCATGCCGATAAACCACTGCTCCGTCGCGCGGAAGATGATCGGCTTGTGGCAGCGCCAGCAATGCGGATACGAGTGCTCAATGTTCGACCGGCTCATCAGTGCGCCGCGCGACTTCAGCAGCTCGATGATGGGCTCGTTCGCCTTGAAAACCGTCAGGCCGTCATACTCCGGCAGCCCATTGCGGATGTGCCCGCCGTTGTCGACGAAGCACTCCTGGCTCAACCCGTAGCGCACGCCGGTGTAGAAGTCGTCTGCGCCATGGGCGGGAGCGGTGTGTACGGCGCCCGTGCCTTGCTCCGTGGTCACGTAGTCCGCATTCACGCCCAGGATGGAGCGGTCCAGGAATGGGTGCTGGAAGGTGGCATATTCCATCTTCGCGCCCTTGAAGCGTGCCACCTCCACGGCAGCCTGCAGCCCGCAGGCCTCGCGCGTCGCGACGGCCAGTGCCTCGGCCACAAT
The DNA here is from genome assembly GCA_963849505.1 of uncultured Acidobacteriaceae bacterium. Classification (GTDB taxonomy): domain Bacteria; phylum Acidobacteriota; class Terriglobia; order Terriglobales; family Acidobacteriaceae; genus JANXZS01. Next base: position 592,407 of record CAWKHY010000011.1, read on the forward strand.
GTAGGTCTGGCCATCCTGCTCCAGCGCCAGGTACTCAAATTCCGGGTGAAAGGCGATCGCGAGCGACGCAGGCAGCGTCCACGGGGTGGTCGTCCAGATGATCGCGTTCACCTTTTTCCCTGCCAGCTTGGCGTCGATCGCTGCCGGATCACTGGTCAGCGCATAACGCACGTAAACGCTGGGGCTGGTGTGCATGTCGTACTCAACTTCAGCCTCCGCCAGCGCGGTACGGTCCTGGATACACCAGTAAACCGGCTTCAAACCCTTGTATACAAAGCCTTTCTCAAGGAACTCGAAGAGCATTTCCACGATCTTCGATTCATATTCCGTGGTCATGGTGGAGTAGGGATCGCGCCAGCGGCCAAATACCCCGAGCCGCTCGAACTGCGATTTCTGCAGCTCCAGGTACTTATCCGCATACTCCCGGCAGGCTCGGCGGACCGAGATGGCAGGCATCTCCAGCTTCTTGCGGCCCAGCTGCTCGTCTACCTTGATCTCGATCGGCAGGCCGTGGCAGTCCCAGCCCGGCACATAGGGGGCGTCAAATCCCGCCATTGTCCGGGACTTAACCACGAAGTCCTTCAGGGACTTGTTCAGCGCATGCCCCAGGTGGATGGGCCCGTTGGCGTAGGGAGGCCCGTCGTGCAGCACATAGCGGGGCGAGCCCTTGCGTGCCTTGCGAATCAACTCGTACAGATCGATTTGAGCCCATGAAGCAAGACGGGTGGGCTCATTCTGGGGCAGATTCGCTTTCATGGGAAAGTCGGTCTGAGGAAGGGTAAGAGTCGCCTTAAGCTCCGGCGGAGCGGACATCGTATCTCCAGGATATTCGTTTGAAAATCAAAGCTCTATTGTAGCTGGCGTGGGCTACAAAAAACTAAGGTGACCGAATGACAAACAAAGGTGACCGAATGACCGGTTCCGTCGTCTAAGCAAAGCAGGAGAAGTGCCGTAGCAGTGCGGAAGCCTATTGAGGACTTTCGTTGCCCGGAAATGTGACACGGCAGTGTCAGCGGAGCAATTTCCGGTACCTGGAACAAGACAAGCAGCCCAGTGGTCGTCCATAATTAGGAGATTGCAGGAAGTGGCTTCCCGCGTGCTTCCTGACAAAGCGAGATATGGGTAATCAGCTATTGACACCTCCGGAGTTGGATCCCCGCATGCCGCCACAGGAAGAAGAACAGGTTTCGGCCCAAGAGCTGTTTGAAGCCGACGCTTCAATGTGGCGCTCGTTGATTGCCAACGTGCGAGAGGCATTTTCCCCGGTAAAACAAGCCCCCCTCGAACTAAGCTCCCATGCGATCGAAGTTGTCGATCCGCTGGCGCAGCCCCCGATGTGGAAGGAAGTTGTCGACAACGTCCTCGACAAGTTCTTCCCCCGCAAGCTGCCGCCTCTGGAACTCACATCGAAGCCAATCGCGGTCAAGGAGATCCTGGCGGAGAAGCGCAACCCGGTTTCAAGCGCCCTCTCCTTCGTGATTCACGTCGTGGTCATCGCGCTCATCGGCGTGCTCTTGATTAACAAAATTGTGCATAAAGTTGCTCCAAAGCCCACAAATATGACCGAAGTGGACGTAAAACCGTTCATTCCGATCACCCCCAAGAACAGCCAGTCGATGGGCGGCGGTGGTGGCGGCGGCGACCGCGATATCGTGGACGTCTCCAAGGGCAAACTCCCAAAATTCGATACAAAGCAGATCACGCCCCCGCAGATCATCCGCAACGACAACCCGAAGTTGCCGGTTCCTCCTTCGGTCATCATGCCGAATATCAAGCTTCCTGACACAAATATGCCGGATATCGGCATGCCCTCCTCCAACCAGGTGGCCCTTGCATCGAACGGCAGCGGCAGTGGCGCCGGAATGGGCACCGGCAGCGGCGGTGGGCTGGGTAGCGGCACCGGCGGCGGAATCGGAGCAGGTTCCGGCGGTGGCTACGGTGGCGGGACCTATCACGTGGGCGGCGGAGTTTCCGCGCCATCTGTCATTTATTCCGTCGATCCTGAGTTTTCTGATGAGGCGCGTCGCGCTAAGTACCAAGGAATCTGCGTAGTAACGCTGATCGTAGACTCTCAGGGCAATCCGCAGCGCGTCCGTGTTACGCGTCCTCTGGGCATGGGTTTGGATCAAAAGGCTCTGGACGCTGTGCGGCAATACCGCTTCAAACCGGCGTATTTTCAAGGCAAGCCAGTTCCGGTCGAGATCAGTATCGAAGTCAATTTCCGCATCTATTAGTCGTTCCGGCGCACCGAAAAGGTGTCAAATTGCCTCATTTTAGGTGCAAAAAGAGGCTCTTTTGGGTCGAAAATGGCACCCAAAGTGGTCAATTGATCACTTTTTTAGCCACCTAGAGGTCATTTTTTGCCATTTTCGAGCGCTTTTCAGAGGGAATTCTGCCCAAATCCGACCCCATAACGGATGCCGCCAGGACCTGGAAATTCTCTACAGCGCCTCTGGCTGGCCAATCCAATCTGATGTATCAACCTCGATCTGCGGGGTCAATTCCGTCTCTTCCACGGAGCGGCAGTGTGCTTCCAACTCGCCGGCAACCACCTGCGCATAGTTGATGAAGTGGTGAGCGGTGAGCAGCACCGTGAACCCCAGCCACACCTTGGCAGGGTCGCGCGACCAGTTGCGGAAAATCTGCAGGAGAAAGCGCCAGTATTCGACGCGATAGCTCGAGCAGATGCCCTGGCGCCAGACGGATGCAATCGTCACGCGAATGTCATACATCGTTCGCGTCTTGGGCGGCTGCTGGGTCGGCTGAGTGTGCCATGACTGCAGCGAGCGGAAGGATCGCTCGAAGTACGATTTCGGCGCATAGAGATTCTGGAGCAGGCTGCTGAGGCCGCGCAGAAGTATCGGCAGTGGCAGATTGGTTCGGAAGTTTGGCGGGCTGAAGTTCGACGTGGCCTGGCTGTCCTCAATCAGGCGTCCCTCGCGCTTCAGCCTTTCGAAGAGAGCCGTTGTGGGGGGCGCCTGCAGAACGCCAGCCATGGCCCAGGGAATCGCCGTCTGGCTGATGAACTCCATCTGCCGCTCGAAGATGGTCTCGTCGTCCGAATCGAAGCCGACGATGAATCCCGCGAGCACCCAGAGTCCGCTCTCGCGAATCACCCTCACCTGGTCGGCGATGTTGCCGCGCAGGTTTTGGAACTTCATCGAGCCCTTCAATGCCTCAGCAGAGGGAGTCTCGATTCCGATGAAGACGTACATGAAGTTGGCCGCGACCATAGCTGACAGGAGTTCCGGCTTATCCGCCAGGTTGATGGAGGCCTCGGTGTTGAAGCAGATCACGCGTCCGGTGCGATCCTGCCACACAGCCAGTTCCTTTGACAGAGCCAGTGCCTGCTGCTGATTACCGATGAAATTGTCGTCTACGATGAAGACTTCGCCGCGCCAGCCGAGTGCGTGAAGCGTGTCCAGCTCGGTGATAACTTGCTGCGGGGTCTTGGCGCGGGGGCGTCGGCCATAGATCGTGATGATGTCGCAGAACTCGCACTGGAATGGGCATCCGCGCGAAAACTGGATCGGCATGGAGGTGTATTTCTTCAGTTGCAGCAGGTCAAAGCGCGGCACGGGACTGAGCGTCATGTCCGGTTTTTCGAGCACGCGATAGAGTCGCTGCGCGGTTCCATCTTCCAGTTCGGTGGCAATCTGCGCGAAGACCTCTTCGGCTTCTCCTGCGAGCACGTGATCGGAGTGCTGCGCCAGAAGTTCAGGCTCACTGCTTGCCCAGGGACCTCCGATGAATGTTCTGCGGCCCAACTTGCGCGCTCGTGCCAGCACGGAGACGGTGTCCGCTGTTTGCGCGTGCATGGCGCTGACCATGACGAGGTCGGCCCAGAGCAGATCTTCATCGCGCAGTTCCTGGAATGCGCGGTCCAGAAGGCGAATCTGCCACGAGGGGGGACACATCGCTGCGATGGTGATCAGGCCTAGAGGAGGGCTGACGGCCTTCTCCGGGAGCATCTCCAGCACGCCTTCAAAGCCCCAGAATGAGGGCGGGAATTTGGGCCAGACCATCAGGACTTTTGGGCTCTTGCCGAGGGGAGGAAGCGGCTCAGAAGGATTTATCTTGGGAGCGGTGGAAATTTGGCGGAGAGAATCTATTGGTGTGACGGACATGGGGAATCTCCATCCGAACGAGTTGCCCCAGGCTGCTTCTGCCTGGTGGTAAGTTCGCACGGGTCTTCATCGTCGACACGGTCCCGGGTGACAGATGTTCGACTGTATTTCAGGCCCTTGGTAGCCGTCAATCGAATTGACATGGAGAAGGCTGCTTTGCTGGTTGGCTTGGTGCGGACTCCTTTACTATTCAGAGGGTTGGAAAGTTGAGAGGCGAATGAACTGTAACGGCGTGGGTCTTCGACGGCGGGTCAGAGAAGTGCTGGTGCTGGGGGTTGCCGGAATGATCTGGACCTGCGGCGCAATGGCGGCGACGAAAGATATACCCGCGCATGGTCCGGCGGTGGTGCTGTTCAACGGGTCGGACCTGTCAAATTTTGACGTGGTGATGAAGACGACTGGTCTGAACTCTGATCCAAATCATGTCTTTCAGGTCGAGCATGGCGTGATCCACGTTTCTGGCAAAGAGTTCGGCTACATCGTGACCAAGAATGAGTACAAGAACTACTATTTGCGTGCCGAATTCAAATGGGGCGAGGGGACATATGCGCCCAGGGAAGGGCAGGCGCGGGATAGCGGAATTCTCTACAACATCCAAGGCGAGCAGAAGGTATGGCCTCGATCGATCGAGCTGCAGATATGTGAAGGCTCGACGGGAGACTTCTGGATGACGGATGGCGCGGCCCTGACCGGCAAAGATGGCAAGCGTGTGACCGGACCAGCGGGGAGCGCGATGAAGATCGACCGCTTTGGCAAAGGCGAATGGAAGAACGTGACGGGCTATCGCGATCCGGCGGGTGAGATAGAAAAGGTACATGGAAAGTGGAATTTGGTAGAGTTGGTCAACCAGGACGGGCACGTGAAACAATACGTGAACGGAAAGCTTATGAATGAAGGCACAGACGCATTTCCCGCGAGTGGAAAGATTCTCTTCCAGTCAGAGGGTGCGGAGATCTTCTTTCGCAACATGGTGGTTTATCCATTGAAGTAGCGGTCTCCAGCTGAGGAGTCGCCGTAGTGATCACCCGCGGAGATCCCCAATCCGCTCAGACAGCGTTTGCAAATTGTTTGGTCGAGTGACGCCCGACCCTTGAGAGAGCTCAATCATGAAAATTAGTTCGTCTGTATATGCTGCAGTCCTGCTTGTTGCCGCCACGGCGACGACTGTATGCGCGCAAAACCAGCAGAAGGCCACTCCTCCGAAGGCCGGGGCCGCCCCGTTCCACCTGTCGAATAGCGAAAGGCCTAAGGTTCCTGACACTATATTCACCGTTCATCGCCTAGGCACGGACCACGCTGAAGGCGTGACCACGCTGGACATGAATGGCGATGGCAGGCCTGACATCCTGAGCGGCGCTTACTGGTATGAGAACCCTGGTCCGCAAGGTGGAGAGTGGAAGCGCCACCAGTACAGGACGGTGGGCATGACGGGCGAATTCGTCGCGGATTGCGGCGAATGGACCGTCGACGTGAACCATGACGGAGCGCCGGATGTGGTGACAGCAGGCTGGCAGACCAATGGCGTGTTCTGGTACGAGAATCCGAAGAAGCCCGGCGTGATGTGGGAGAAGCACTTCATCACCAACAGCTATGACACCGAGGGCGGCTGGATGGCCGATATCAATGGCGACGGCAAGCCCGACCTGGTGCTGGCACACTACGACCACTCCGGCGTGCTGTGGTTGGATTTCTCCGGCCCAGAGCCAAAGGTTCATCATGTGGGCGGCAGGGAACAGGATGGTCACGGCACCGGAATCGCCGATATCGACGGCGACGGCAAGGCCGATATCCTGACGCCGAATGGCTGGTTCCGCAACATTGATGCCGATAAGGATCAGTGGGAGTGGCATGCAGATTGGAAGATGGATGATGCGGGCTTCCCGATCATCGGCTTCGACGTAAACAACGACGGCAAGACGGACATCATCTACGGTCAGGGCCACAGCTACGGGTTGTACTGGCTGGAACAGGGTGGAGACGGAGCAAACCGCACCTGGACCAAGCACGCCATCGATGAATCGTTCTCGCAGGTACACGCGCTGAAGATGGCCGATATCGACGGAGATGGCGAACTCGAACTGCTGGCGGGCAAACGCTATCGCGGCCATAACGGCAACGATCCTGGATCGTACGATCCGCTGGTGATCTATTACTACAAGATCAATCGGAAGACTGGCGAGTTCACTCGCTATCCGATCTCAGTGAACGGGACTGCCGCTGCGGGTACGCAGTTTGTGACGGGGGACCTGGATGGCGACGGAGACATTGACATCGTCACTGCAGGCAAGACCGGCGTGCATTTCTACGAGAACCTGAAGGTCGATAAGGTTTCTCCGCAACAGCGCGAGAAGGAAATTCTGGTCGACACGAACTGGCCGTTCCCAGGCGAAGGCAAGATGGTTCAGCAGGAAGACGAGCCGAAGAAATAGTAGTGGGGCGAGGCGAGAGAGGTGGCAGTCTCTCGCCTCGTTGTTTGACGAGACGTTTGATTCGCAGCGGGGTGTGCGCGAAAGCTCATGCTCCTTACGGTCAGGTCGATGTGGTGGGAAAGGCTTGCGTTGTGATGCGCCACGGCATTGCCCATGCATGCGTTTGCCATTAGACTTGTTATGAGGCCGGTTAGCTCTGCGGGGCGAAGCAGAATGACCTGGTGCGGGACGCTTGTGGCCGGGGGCTGGCGGGAAAAGTCAGTGGTCAGGTTGCGCAGTTAGTAGCTACAAATAGTCGGAGAGATGGCAGAGCGGTTCAATGCACCTGACTCGAAATCAGGCATACCTTTACGGGTATCGGGGGTTCGAATCCCTCTCTCTCCGCCACCTCATTGTTCGTAGAGATCCAATAGAGTCCTAAAAGCTCCCTCAAACCTCAGCAAATGCTGAGGTTATTGTGTTTTAGTGTCCAACGGCGTTTGCTGCCAGGCTGTGTTGCGTGCGGGTATATTTGAGGGTATGTTGATTGAAAGCTGCGGGTACATTGCCGAAAGGGGCTATTTGAGATGGCGCTGACAGACACGGAGATCAAGAGAGCCAAGGGTAAGGAGAAGCCCTACAAGTTAAGTGACAGCGGCAATTTGTATCTCTGGGTTACGCCGTCAGGCGGGAAGTCGTGGCGCTGGGCGTACAGGCACGAAGGCAAGGAAAAGTTGATGACGTTCGGAAGGTATCCCGATGTCTCGTCGTCGCGCGCGAGAGAACGTCATGGGGATTCGCGGAGGCTACTTGCTGAAGGAATTGATCCTATGGCCCGGCGAAAAGCGGACAAAACGGCGGAACGGATAGCCAGCGAAAATTCCTTCGCAAGCATCGCTTCGAAATGGCTGGAACATTGGAAAGATGGAAAGAGTTGCCGCCACGTTGACTCGACCAGGCGCCGCTTGGAAGCAAATATTTTGCCGTGTTTGGGAGAGCGGTCCGTAGAGGAGATTGAGGCTCCCGACCTAGTTGCGATGGTAAAAGCGATAGAGGAGCGCGGTGCACGCGACATTGCCAAGCGTGCCCTGGAGACAACCGGCCAAATCTTTCGCTTCGGAATCGCGCACGGATATGCCAAACGCAACCCCGCCAGCGCAATTCGCCCGAGCGACATTCTGAAGGCTTTGCACAAGGTTAACTATGCACGAATCGAAGCTAAGGAGTTGCCGCAACTTCTCAAACAAATTGAGATTTATCCAGGAACGCACGTAACGCGGTTGGCGATCAAATTGATGGCGTTGACCTTTGTGCGAACGGGCGAACTAATCGAAGCTAAATGGGCAGAGTTTGATCTCGAAACCGCGCGCTGGAATATTCCTGCTGAACGCATGAAGATGCGCACGCCACACATCGTACCGTGGGCTAAGCAGTCGATCGAGGTACTTGCGCAACTTCGCGAGTTGACTTCGGATAGCGAATGGGTTTTCCCATGCGCCCGCAACACCAACAAGCCTATGAGCAATAACACCATTCTCAAAGGGTTGGAGCGGATGGGGTACAAGGGTAGGATGACTGGGCACGGCTTCCGTGGACTCGCATCGACTATCCTGCCCGAGCGTGGTTACCAGCACGAGCACGTTGAATTGCAACTCGCGCATACGCCGAGGAACGCGGTCAGCGCGGCTTATAACCATGCGCTCTATTTGGAACCGCGAGCCCGAATGATGCAGGAGTGGGCGGACTTCCTGGAACAAACCCAGCGTGGCGCCAAAGTATTGCCGTTCCGGGACGTGGTGGCGTAAAGACGTGTTGCAAGAGACATGGGAATCCACAGGTGCTCCCTACGCCTCGATCCCGGTGGCGATCTGGCGCCACATGCCCTCGAGACTCGATGTGCCGGGCGCGGCCTCAAGTGCATTGCGAAAAGCACGGTGGCCACTCCGCAAATCATCCAACGCCTACAATGCACATCGGAGTTAAAGTGAACAATACCGCTCGCATCTACGTCAGCAAGGAGCTGAGTTTATGACCTTTGTTCGAGTAGCCGGCGCGGCAACCGCTCTGGTGTTAATTACCCTATGTTTCCAGTGCGCCGGGATGGCCCTGCTTATTCGTTGGGGTAGGGATCACCTTGCAAAGTGCCTTCAGCGGCCCGGGCCACGAAGTTTCGCGGTGCTGCTGGTGCGATTCATGAGTCTGATTATTTGCATACACATCTTGGAGATTCTGTTGTGGGCGTGGTTCTATCGCGTCATTTGTCTTCCAACATGGGAAACGTCTTTTTATTTCTCGACAACGAGCTACTCCGGCGTCGGCTATGGAGACGTTGTGCTCCCGGGAACGTGGCGTGCCTTGGGCCCGATAGAAAGTGTCACGGGTGTGCTGATGTGCGGCCTGTCTGTCAGCTTGCTGTTTGCTATCGTTACCCGACTCGTTGGTGCCCAGGCACAGATCTCATCCGAACCCCTCGAAAAGGTGAACTGACGACCCGAGACCGATGGAATGCCTCGCTGCGCATGAAACCGGGAAGCTTCAACCTCGACCGCGACGCCGAATCAGTCACCGCTTGCTCATGTTGGTGTCAGTAGGCTGCGTCCGGCTCGAGAACCTGGCCCACGGAAACCCCTGACAAGAAGCCGAGGATTCCTAGAGCTATGCAGCGGAGCTTCACGGTTTTCTCGAATCATTCTGTCCTAGTGCTGGGTTGCTGGGCCTCCTGTTTCCTGATGCTCCGGGGCGTCAGGGGCCATCGACGCCACCTTTCGCGCATAGATGCTGATGCCAGGCATCGCGCTTAATCCGTGCGCAAAGATGCTTAACAGTACCGTCGCCTCTACTGCAAAGCGGATGGTTTGCTCACCGGGAAAGTGAGTCTGCTGCTCAAGGAAGACAAGGCCCAGAACGATGGATGCAAGGCCGCGCGGTCCGAACCAACCCATGAAAACTACGCTGGCCGCACTAAGACGCGTTCCGATGAGCGCGATTGCCACCGGCAACATCCGCACCAGCGTCAGACTTAGAAGGGCATATACCCAGGACGCGGCGCTGAACTGCGGCCAATCCCGCACCACTGCCATGCCGAAGAGGTAGAACACCGCCAGATTCAGCACTTGTCCCCATTCTTCCGCGAACTCTACGCTCTGCTTGCCTGCTTCCTTGAATTTGATTTGCACCGCCAAACCGCCGACGAATGCTGCAATGAACATACTCGCGCCCACCGCTTCGGACACAACCAGGCAAAGCAGCGGCAGCGTGACCAGACCGATTTGTTGGAAAGACTCGGCGATCCACTCCTTGCGGCGCGCAAGACTCAGCAACCATCCTCCGACGAGCCCGATTATCAGGCCTACAACTGCGCCAAAGCCAAGCTGTTCTACCATGAACTGCATCAAGCTGCCCCTGCCACCCTGGACCCGGGCGGCCGCCATGGCAATGAAGAACAGGAAGAACGGGACGGAAAGCCCGTCGTTCAGGCCGGCTTCCACATTCAGCCCCTGGCGGATGCGCATGGGTACGCGCGGGCTGTTTACGATAATTTGTCCCAGACCAGCGTCGGTCGGCGCAAGAACAGCGCTCAGTATTCCCGCTTCCCAAATCGAGAGCTGCGGAAACACAAGCCGCGCAACGACAGCCCCCAGAACTATCGTCAATAACATGCCTACGCTCAGTAAACGAGCCGGCAGGTTTCTAATACTGCGCAAAACATTCAAGTCCGTGCGGCTGGCATCGGTAAAGAGCAGCATTACCAAACCGACCTCGGCAATACGAAGTGCGACGTTGGCTGTGAACCCTGCGTTCAGAATCCCTTGCAGTGCTGGAAACATGAGCATTCCCACCACCGTGAATACGATGGGCGCAGTGACAATCGTCTGTTCTATGCGCCGCGATAGCAGACTGTATAGGAAAAGCGATAACACGAAGCAAGTTAAAGGAATCATTGGGCAGTACCCTTCCAACTTTCAGTGTGGCCGTTTAACGTCGAACCCAGCACGTCAAGTTATACAGAGATCGACGGAACAAAACATCGCGAATCGCTGGCTTCCTGACGCGAGTTCTCAAAAGGTTGACGGACTCATCTCCCGGACTGCTTTCACATAACCTTCCGATCAATTGCATTCTCATGCACAACCACCTGCCAAGTGCCTCAAAAGCTGAACCCGCCCTCCAGAACCACAGTGGGCTCTGTAAACCCTGGATTGAAAACGTAGGTCGTCACCTCCCACTTCTTATGGGACACGCCGACGAGGAACCCGCGCTGTATGTCGACCGCCGTGTGGTAAGTCTTGGAATGCTGCGCAACTGCTCCCACTCGAAGCCATTCCACCGGCGAGTAAGTAAGTTGTGGCCAGCTGTAGTAGAAACTCTCGGATTGATCAGTCGTATCGAAGACGTATTCGTTCGAGATCGACAGCTCGAACTTCTTGTAGCTCAACGAAGCCTCGAACCCGGGCGCAATCCCGTTTGTTCTTCCGAAGACGCCGCCAATCATCGGCGTAATGCTTAGTTCTACCTTCTTGCCCGCGCTGAAGTTGTAACCCACCCACAGCGACCCCGTCCGCAGGTTCTCGTAGTTGTAGCGCGCTTCGAGATGCAACCGATTGTGATCGGCCATGAACACGGGATCTACAAAAGACTGATCGTCGGGAACAATATAACCATCGACCGTAAGGTTATAAGCCCACGCCCTCGTAGGTGCGTCAGCCGGCTTGGTGGGCGCGTCGCTGGGCGGTCCTTGGGCGAGCACTGAGGCTCCAAGCAGAACCGTAGATGCGATAGCCGCGAATTGTCGAGCAACTTTCATCCCGTCCCGTGGCCCCAATGGCTTGAAAAGTCCCGATGCCCTTGCGTCACTTTGCGTGTCATTTGCGCCAACTATGCATTCCGCTATTCCTATCCGCCCAGGGCGATGGCTACGCCGACGAGCGCCAATCCAAGCAGCATCGCGCAGCACCCCGCAAGGTAGCCATTGAAGCCCGTACGTCTTCCCCACAGCAGCCCGGTGACGAACAGCAGTGCTACTAATGCTCCATTTGAAACGCGAAGAGCGGTGCGCGGATCCGCAAAGAATAGGAACGGTATCGCCGCGGGGATCACCGCCGCTATATCGATCATAAAGATGGCAATCGACCCCTTAACATCATCCTTAGTAAGATCGGGGTTGGGCAATTGGACGTGCATCAATACAGGCAAAATTGCCTTACAGAGGCGTGTGCGCTCTTCTGCGCCGACTGCCGATTCAAGCAAGGGGTTAAGTCGACCGCCAATTGCCGAGAAAGCCTCGCTTTCGTCTGGCGCGCTCCTTAGGTTAGTAAGAAAGCGCAGTTGCAGCCGGCGTTCGGTTAAATTGCCCCACGCGAACAAGGCACCGTCAATGATTCCCCATGCGGTATTACATCCGAGCGCGCCGAGCAACAAGGTGCGCACTCCCTCTTTTTCCGACGCCGCCGTAAACCCTGCGATGAGTGTGAACCCAAGCACCATGATCAAGGCAGCAATTGCTTCTTCCAATCGGTTTGCCAGATCCAGGTAATCCCGTACAAACTTGACCGCTGTGCCGTGAGAATGGACCACGATCCTCCCTCCCATTTCTACGCGTCAACAGATCTTCGATGGTGTGCGATCAATTATCCGCCACGTTCGCCGATCGTAGCTTAATTATTCCAAGCGCTCGCTCATCCATGCCCTAGGCCAACAGCCAGCCGGTGATTTGTTTGCACATTGGCACTGCGGCTACGCGGATCGAAATGCCGCTAGACCCGATATGCGCAAAACTTCTGTCGGGCCGTCTCATGGGCATTCCTCACGTTTCGGCTTCGGCTAATCAGTTGCACGCGCCCGACCGAGTCAGCGCGGAGCGGAGTCTGCATGTTCAGGGGGAGGAGCAATGTTGAACGTCTGCCAGTACTGCTTCACGACGTCCTCCAGCCGTGAGTAGTGAGCATCCTCGCCAATCAACTCCCACATTTGGTAGCGGGCTCGGGTATTGAGGTCATCCATAGTTTCCGCAACGACTAGCCGTATTCCCTTCGCCTTCAACTTGGCGTATACGGACCGGATGGTTTCTGCCGCGGAATAGTCGACGTCGTCCACCGCGGATGCATCGATGCAGAGCCAGCGCACGGGTGGCTGTACGGTGTTTGCGAGGAATGAGATCTCATCCGCGAGTTGCCGGCAATTCGCGTAGTACATACTGTGGGTGAATCGATAGATGACCAGCCCTGGTGCCGCAGAAGCCGCCTTGGCCACCGGGACAGGTTCCCAGCCGCCCGATTCACTCTGGAGGAGCACCGCGTTCTTCGGCTGATACCCATACCTGGTGTGAGCAATGAGCGACAAAGCGATCGCGAGCAGTATCCCCTGCTCGACACCGACGATCACGACCGTAGACGCAGTGATTAGTGCCAACCAGAATTCCGATCGCCTTTGATCGAAAACCCTCCGCATTCCAGCGACGTCGACCAAGCCGACTCCGATCAGAAACACGATGGCCGACAGAGCCGCTTCTGGCAAATATTTCAGCGCGCCAGTCAGAAAGAGTAGGATCAGTCCGACCATCGCTGCCATCACCAGAAGCGACAGTTGGCTGCGGCCGCCAGCGTCGTCGACGATCTGCGTTTTCGTCGGGCTGCCGTTGACCACGAAGGTGCCAGACAGGCCGGCGCCAATGTTGGCCAGGGCCAGACCGACAAGGTCGGTGTTCTCGCTGAAATCCTCGTCGTAGCGCGTTGCGAAGGCGCGGGCAGTCGCCGCGCTCTGTGCCAGGATCACAACGAACATCGCGAAGGCCGAGGGAAGCAGTGTCGTCATCACTGTCCAGTTCCAGTTCACCTTGGGCAGGCCCAGATGAGGCAGACCACTGGGAACGGCTCCAACTATATGCAGCTGCTTATCGAGTCCGAGCGCCCAGGTTATAACCAAGGCGCCTATCGCCGCGATCAGCGCTCCCGGAATCTTCTTTGAAATCTTTTTGAAGCCGACGATGACCACCAGGACGCTAAGCGCCACCATCAGTTCGTAGCGGTTGACTTGCCCGAGCTGTTGCAGGTCGTTCCAGAACTTCCCCAAGGCACCGTGGCCGCCACCTTTGAGGCCCAACATGCCGGCGATTTCCCCGAGCGCGACTTGGACGCCGACCCCGGTCAGGAATCCAATCAATACGGTGCGGGAGAGGAAGTCCGCAAGAAATCCCAGTCGCATCAGGCGCGCAAGAATCAAGAAGCCCGCGGCCATCAATGCAAGCACACCGGCCAATGCCATGTATTGCTCAGACCCGGTAGCGGCAATCCCCACCAAGGCGCTGGCAAGGATCGCCGCCGTCGCCGAATCGGCGCCCACCACAAGGTGTCGCGAGGAGCCAAACAAGGCGAACAACGTGGTGGGAATGAGCATTGTGTAGAGACCCGTGATCACGGGTGTGCCAGCGATCTTCGTGTAGCCCATTACTTCTGGGACGGCGATTGCGGCAAGCGTGATGCCGGCAAGAACTTCGGCCGGAATCTGAGCAGTCGTGATTGGCAGCACCCCTTGAAGAATCGAGAAGCGATGACGAGCGGAATGATCGTGTGCTGATTTCATTGCAATTCCCCTATTGAGGCGATCCCTTTGTGCACGGACGATAACGCGCAGAGTCTACAAATACTGCGATCGACTCACTTTGCCTGCTCGAATTCTGCCTTAAGTTTTCCCGAGTGAATCGCGCGTTTGAGTGCGGCGTGGTCCTTCTCATTCTGGTTGGCGTAAGCAACGGAGAACGCAGCCACTGACTTGTCGAATACGTCACTCTTGCCCAGGTAACCGCTGATCACCGCGGCGTCTCCGGACCGCGCGTGGGAGAGCGCCAGCGAGTGACCGCAGCACTGGACGAAAAGTGTCATCCTTGACTTGTTATACGTCTCGACGGGGAGCTTAATTTTGACATCTCGCAGCTGGCGGACATAGTAGTGACGTCCTCCTATACCGCCCTCGGTCCAGCCGAGGAAGATGTCGCTGGCTGGCTGCATAAGCCGGTGACCGTTCACAACGCGTTGCCCGTGATTCGGATAGACGCTCTTACCTGCATATTTCTCCAGCACCGATGCGCGAGCCTCCTTGATCTGGAGAATCAAAGGATCTCCTTCCGCATCCGTCAGCAAGAGCACCCAGCAGGAAGTGCCCACGCTCCCGACGCCGACGACCTTGTGCGCGGCATCCTTGATCTCGTAGCGATCGAGTAACACGCGAGATGCAGGCGTCAAGGATTGCCGATACCGTGCGAAGACCTGCATGACTCCCCTATGCACTTCTCCAGGCGACAGACCTTTAAAATGAAAGATCGTCGGGGGCTGGTCTTTGATAATTGGCGACCCGCCCGCATCGTCTACGAGCTTTGGGAAGAGACCTTCTGAGGTGCTGCTCTCTTGTGCCCTGGCAACTTCCTTTGCAGCTCTCTGGCGGATCCCGGCGTCCTTGACACCCGAGATCAGCGCTTGAAGCTCGACCTCTAGATACCACAGATCCCGCACCTTCATTTCGCCGAAGTCCGCCATGTGCTTGCGGTAGGATTGCACGCAGGCGAGGACCGCATCCTTGGCGGCGGATTCGCTGAGCCCGTTGTCGCGACACGCGATCACGACGCTCGCCGCAAGACGCTTGAGGTCCCATTCCCAAGGCGCAGGGAGGGTCTCGTCGAGATCGTTGATGGCGAAGATGAGCCGTCTTTCTGGGGTGGCAAGACCCCGGAAGTTGACCAAGTGGCAGTCTCCACCGCATTGCACGAGGGCACCGGTGGACGGAGTGCCCGCCAGATCGTCCGCCATGGCGAGCGCTGAGCCCCGGTAAAAGGTGAAGGGAGACTGCACCATTCGTCCGTGGCGAAGGGGAATCAGATCGGGAAGCCGCCCTGAATCGGCTTTCAGCACCAGGCTGACCGGGTCAGGGCGGTTGTGCGGCGGCTTCCACGTGGCGTGCGACTCGCGCGAACACTTGTCCCGCAATGCCTTGCCCATTGCCAATCGCTCAGCGCGTGACAGGTGGGGAATAGAAGCAGGGTTCTCATTGCCAGTGTGTTTCTTGGGTTTCGACGACTTGACGGTGCGCGCCATTTAATTACCACCCTCCCACGATAGCTGCGGAATCATCTGGTGCTTCACTTTTGGTTCCTGGTACCCATGTGGCTTTTGCCGCGCCGGCAGCTTTGGTACTTTGTAAGGAATTTCCTCATACGGAATGCGGCTGAGGATGTCGGCAATGCAATTCAGGCGAGCCCGTTTCTTATCGTCTGAAGGAACAATGAACCAAGGGGCCTGGGGAGTATCCGTCGCGGTCAGCATAGCGTCGCGGGCCCGCGAGTAGTCGTACCACCGCCGATGGGACTCCAGATCCATGGGGCTCAACTTCCAGCGCTTGGATGTGTCCTTAATGCGGGCCAGGAACCGCTTGTGCTGCTCCTTTTCGCTGACCTCGAGCCAGTACTTCAGCAGGATAATTCCGTCATTGACGATAGAGGCCTCGAAGCCTGGGCAGTTCTTCAGAAACTTGCCGTAGGCCTCCTTGCTGCAGAAGCCCATCACGTGCTCCACGCCCGCGCGGTTGTACCAACTGCGATCGAAGATGACGATCTCGCCGCCGGCGGGAAGATGTTCGATGTATCGCTGCAGATAGATCTGTGTCTTCTGGCGCTCGGTGGGAGCAGGCAACGCCACCACGCGGAAGACGCGCGGGCTAGTGAGCTCGGCGATGCGTTTGATGATGCCGCCTTTGCCAGCCGCGTCGCGTCCTTCGAAGAGGATGACGACGCGAGCGCCAGTAGTCTTCGCCCACTCCTGCAGCTTCACCAACTCGGTCTGCAGTTTGAACATCGCGGCCTCGTACTCTTTGTTGCTAAGCTTCTCATTCGCATCCGGGCCGTGTTTCTTGCTGCCGGGGGCAGCGTAGTGCACGTCTTCATCTTTCTTCTTAAGCTTCTTGCTCATAAAGTGCCCTTTCTCCGAAAGAACAGCTTTTCATTGTCCTGGCGTTCTTACACTGCGCTCGAAAGTAGGTCGGTCAGGCGCCACTGGTTTCTTCCTAGCGCGTCGCGCCCATTTAAACTTTTCTGCTATCTCCGAAAGCAAGGAGACGCGCTTCCGCTCAGATCGAATTCCTTGTCAGATTAGTGTCTTTGTACTGCGGCGGAAACCGCGCAACAACTAGGGAAATCCCTAGGTTTGGACGGGGCGGGAAACGAAGCAATGGCCAGACAACGCAGCGGAGATGGCAGGAATCAAGTCTGTTTTCATGCGAGATTTCAAAACGTATCCAAATGCTCCCGCATCCATGCACGCATCCACGAATTCGGAATCCTCATGGATCGTGAGGAAAACAATGGCCGACGTAGCTCCCATCTTGCGAAGCCGATGAGCGGCTTCTATTCCGTCTAATTCCGGCATAGAGATGTCAGTAACAATGATGTCAGGACTCAACCGCATCGCCTCGCGGACCAATTCGGTGCCATTATGAGCCACTCCCACTACGTCGAATGTCGGCTGCAGAAACCTGGTGACTCGCTCCAGCATGAGAGAGTGGTCGTCGGCCAGCAGGATACGTTGACGATTCTCTGCAACTTCAGGAATTGCGATTTCTGACATGTCTCCAGCCGGATACCACATGATCGTCGCCGAGACATATTTACGGCGGCACTCTAATATTAGTTTGCATTTAGAGGATGGCAACTAGGGGAAACCCTAGTAGAAGGTGGGGGCCGCTGGTTCACATTAAGAAGGATATTTTTCCCGTAAAGGATTGGGATCGGAAGAGATGAGGCCTTCCTTGAGTGCTAAGAGCACCAGGTCGGCATTGCTCTTCAGGTTGAACGTTTCCATAATGTGATGCTTGTGGAATTCGACCGTCTTCTCGCTCAGGTTCAAGTGTCCCGCGATCTCTTTGATCGCACGTCCCTCAGCGCACATCTGCACAATGTCACGCTGCCTGGAGGTCAACTGTTTGGAGATGTAGCTCGCCCGGGTCTTTTGCACAGTCCAGTCGTCAGGTCTAAGCTTCGGCGTTACGTAGCATTTACCGTGCATCACCTGGTCGATTGCGTTTAGCAGTTCTGATCCCGCCGACTGCTTGAGGACGAATGCGGCTGACCCTAACTCAAGAGCGGCTGCAGCCAAGTTAGGATTGTCTTGCATGGTCAGAAATACGAGCTTCACTCTTGGAAGTTGTAAGCGTACCCGCTTGGCAGCATCCAAACCGTTCAGAAGCGGCATGCCTATGTCTACCACTATCACGTCTGGTTTCAGCCTGAGAGCTTCCGTGATGAGAGCGCGTCCATCCGCAACACTGCCAACGACGTTGTAGCGCTTCTCCAACAGCAACCGCAAACCATCAGCAAAGATGACGTGATCGTCTGCAATCAGGATCTGTGGGCGGATTTCCATCATCAACGTCCTTTATGAGCAGACCAATGTGTACGATACGCCACTGATTCGCTTCACGCTTAATCGGCGCCTCGCTCCGAAGTGCTGGTAGGGGCGGTCCCCGGTACTCTTCGTATCGCGTCAGACTTCCGTTCGATTATCGTCCAGACGTCTATCCTTGTGCCTTTTTCCATATCCGAGTGAATCTCAATTCGGCCATCTACCGACCTGGCTCGCTCCCGCATGCTCCAAAGACCCAGACCCTGGTGGTCCGCAGGCTTTCTTGGTATCGAAGCCTTTGCCGTCGTCGGAGATGGACAAGTGGAGCTTCGCATGCAGCATTTCCAGCTTCACTTCTGCATGAGCGGCGCCGCTATGCTTCTGCACATTCCGGAGTCCTTCCTGGACGATACGAAACAAACACAGTGCAATCTCGGGAGACACAGACGGGGGCAGGCTATGGTGAGAGAAAGCTACCTGTGTTCCATGCTGAGCGTTAAATTCCTTGCAGAACGAGCCTACTCCCGCAGCGAGGCCTAGCCGTTCCAATGTGGAAGAATGCAGCTGGTGCGATAGGGTGTGAAGGTCGGCACCAAGCTCACTGGCTGATTCCATCAGCTCCTGCATTTGCCGATTGGTTTCCGGCGTGGTCTCGGAGATTTGTTCGGCTGCCGTTTCCAGTCCGAGCGATAGCACCGCCAGCCTTTGGCTGAAGTCATCATGAATCTCGGCCGCGAGTCGGCTGCGCTCCAGTTCCTGGGCATTGATCAGCAACCCGCTGAGCTGCTCTTGAGCCTTTCGGGCTCGCTCGAGCTGCTTCCGTTCGAAGAGCAGATAAATGACCAGCAAACCTAGACCCGCAATAATCAGTAGTCCGCTGAGCACCGTCCGCTTATTTTGCTGCCAGATACTCGGCTTCCGAAATAGAACCGTACTTCCGGTGGGCAACTTACGTTCGTCCAGCTTCCAGCGTTGCAACTCGCGCCAGTCAAATAAGTAAATACCAGGAGCAAGCACGATGGGAATGTCCTGCGGCGGCTTTCCACCTAGAGATCTCGATAACATCGCGCGCCGCGATCTTGCCTTGCTCTTCAAAACTAACCACGTGTCCGCCGACAATGCCGCGACCGAGATACGTGTCAGATATGCCGAACACTGGAGAGTTAGAGGCCGCAGTGATTTGGGGGAGGACATCGATGCTATTCAAAAACTGCCGCCCCTCGATATCTTTGAAGAAGGTGAGATAAAGAACGATGGAGTGGCTTGGAAGATGCCTCACTTTCTCCAGCAGCTTACTCATCGGAAGATCGTGAGGTACGAGATACTAAGACGACTTCCGTAAGGATTGAGCTCCGCCGTCACAAACGCTGTGAGGGCTTTGTCATATCTGGACTGGCCCGCGACTACGAACACGTTACGTGTGTCTGGCAGTAAACGGATGGCTGCATCCAGCGTCTTGGCGGGATCCCACTGTAACCATGAGCCTGTGGAGCGGGAATCGGTGCTCCCTTGGTCGGCCCGGCTGGGGGAGCTGCAACAGAACACAACCGGGACACCGGGGTAAAACGTCCTGGACGGCTCTGCAAATAGCCGTAGCGGGTCAGGACCTACTAACACAATCAGGTCCCACTGGACGTTGCGGTATTTCCGGACAATGCCATCGCGCAATTCGTTCCGCGCTTCGTCCGATATATCAATGGCGTCCAGATTCTCCCAGTGCAATTCGGCATCGAAGCGCGGGTCTGAGCCAAGCGCTGAAAGAATCTGGTTAGTCACAAGCGCCGGTGCAGGATGCGACTGCCCGATCTCGATAATCATCAGGACATTCTTCTTGGATTGCCCCTGAGAGGCCGGCGTTAAAAAGACGAGCACAAGCGCAGCCAAGACAAGACAAGTCCCCGTAAAAAGTTTGGAGAGATTAACCATCGCGGCGAATTGTTGTCTTACATTCACGCGTTGCATGGAGACTTGAATTTGTGTGCTGGTGGGGTTCCGTTGATTGATAGTATGCGTCAGATGCGGACGGTAGGCAATTTAATTGCCGAACGTGCGTCGCGCTCGTCCGTGAGCCACTGCTAAGTGAGAGTCATATGCGCCTGGGCTGGCCTGCGATTCATCGGCCCGGGCACCCCGCCAATCTTGTCCTCACCCCGATCCCGACCACCTAGGGATTTCCCTAGTTGTACCGACATCTGGTCGAACCTAGGATCGTTTCTAAATCAGGGCACCGGCACGAAGCGCGACCTCGACGTCTCCGATCAACGCTTCAAGGTAAGGATTCGCGGCAGGGAAGGACTGACCGATGATGAAGTTCGCTCCAACGTTGGTTGTGGTTGGTGATTTTGCTGCCAGCCTGCACGGTGTTTGCAGCAGAGCCGGAACAGGGTCTGCCGCAATACGCCGTCAAGATCGACCGCTTGGGGAGCTTCATTACGAATTCGATGGTCGTCAGTTGGATTGTCGCCATCGGCTTGATCATCTTCGCCAGAGCCGCGACGCGGGACATGAAGGGAGTTCCCGGCGGAGCGCAAAACTTACTGGAATGGCTGGTCGAAGGTCTATACGGCTTCTTGGAAAGCATCATTGGCCCGCATTTGGTCAAGCGCACCTTTTGGTTTCTGGCGACGATTTTCATTTTTATCCTGTCGGCAAATTGGCTCGGCCTCATTCCTGGGGTTGGCACGATTGGGTGGGGACACCAGACTCCCCAGGGTTTCGTGGTCGAGCAACCGCTGTTCCGCGGTGCGAATGCGGACCTTAACCTGACCTTCGCAATGGCGCTTATCTTCTTCGCTTGCTGGATCGTGTGGGCACTGCAGGAACTTGGTCCGATCGGGTTCGCAAAAGAGTTGTTTGGGCCGAAGGGTGACACAACCGGTTTCTTGAAAGTGCTGATGATCGTCGTGTTCTTCGCGTCGGGCTGCCTGGAGATCGTCTCTATTCTGTTTCGGCCAGTCTCGCTCGGTTTTCGACTCTATGGCAACACGTTTGCCGGGGAGATCATGCTGGAAACCATGGCTCGGTCTGACGCCGGGCTTCGGCTGGTTGCTGCCCATTCCGTTTTATTTCCTGGAATTGTTGGTGGGCTTCGTGCAGGCGCTGGTCTTTATGTTGTTGTGCGCTGTATTCACCCTGTTGATCTGTCAGCAGGAGGAAGCGGCGCCAGGGGCAGAACCCCAGACTGAACAAGGAATTTCGCGAACTTGACCGTGTTCAATTGCGGGAGTCAGCGAGATATCAAAGAAAGGTGCAACAGATGTCAATACCGATACTGGCAGTGGGATTAGTTGGCAACATCCACGTTGGTTTGGCCGCGATGGGCGCGGCGATAGGCGTTGGACTGATTGGTGGCAGGGCTTCAGATGCGGTGGGACGTAATCCAGGCGCTTCCACAAAGATTATGGTCCAGGCAATTCTGGCCATCGCCTTCGCGGAAGCGATCGTGTTCTATGCCTTGTTCCTGGTGAAGCAATAACGATAGGAAGGGCGCAGAGCTATGAATGCCTTTATCTTGTTGGCGGTCGCCTCGAGCGATGGTCAGGTCGCGCAGATCGCCCAGACCTTCGGTGTGGACTGGCAGCATCTGGTGGCGCAGATCATCAGCTTCTCGATCGTGTGCGTCGTTCTCTACAAGTTCGCTTACAAGCGCATCCTCGCGATGCTGGAACTTCGGCGTGAACAAATCCGGCAAGGTATCGCCAACGCCGAGAAGATCAAAGCGGAGTTGGAAAAGACCGAAACTCAGCGGCAGGAAGTGATGGCGCAGGCCCACGTGCAAGGCGCCACCTTCATTGAGGAAGCCAGGGCTGCGGCGGCCCGTGTGCAGCAAGAGGAAACCACGAAAGCGATTGCCACAGCAGAACAAATTATGGCCAATGCGCGCGAAGCTGCCGCGCGGGACCACGAACAAATGCTCGCAGAACTCAAACGCGAGGTCGGCAGGTTGGTCGTGCAGGCAACGACCACGGTCACCGGGAAGATTCTGACCGCGGAAGATCAGCGACGTCTGGCCGAGGAAACTTCGAAACAGATGATGGCATAACGATGAAGATCACCAAGAAAGAAAAACGCGAGGCCAAGCAACTGTACCGTCTCTGTTTGGTGGATGGCTTACTCGACGAGAACCGCGTTCGGCAAGTCGTGGAACGCGTAATCGCCACGGGTGAACGGGATCGCCAATCCATGCTCGCTTATTTTTTGAAGCTGGTGAAACTCGACTACGCCGAGCATACGGCCACCATCGAGAGTGCCACCCCGTTGCCCGACGATTTGCGGACTGCCGTCCAAAATGGCGTGACGCAGCACTACGGGCGGGGGTTGACCACAGCGTTCGCAGAGAACCCGGAGTTGATTGGCGGAATGCGGATTCAGGTGGGATGTGACGTTTACGACGGAAGTGTGCGGGCCAGGCTGCAAGCGTTGGCGAAGAGCTTTTAATCGAAGGTAACTATGGCAAAGCTGATAGAAGAACTTGAAGCGCAAATTGCGGGCGCAAAGCCGATTGCGAAACAAAACGTGGGCATCATCCGCGAAGTGGGCGACGGCATCGCCAAGATCGATGGCCTTACCGACGCCATGCTCAACGAGATGATCGACCTCGGACACGGCATTACCGGTCTGGCGTTGAATCTCGACGCAACCGAAGTCGGCGTCGTCGTTCTCGGCGACTATACCAAACTCCAGCAGGGCGACGAAGTCCGCACCACCGGCAACGTTTTGCGAGTGCCTGTGGGCAAGGGTCTACTGGGTCGAGTCGTGAACGTGCTGGGCGAACCTGTCGATGGTAAAGGGCCCATCGCATACGACAAGACCTACCCCGTGGAAAAAACTGCTCCGGGGATTATCCGCCGCCGCCCGGTCGACCAGCCGGTACAGACGGGGACCATGGCGATTGACGCGATGATTCCGATCGGCCGCGGTCAACGCGAATTGATCATCGGCGACCGTGCGACTGGTAAGACAACAATCTGCATCGACGCCATCATCAGCCAGGCTCGGCTCAATAAAGCCGCCGAAGAGGCCGGCGACAAGGACTACCGGCCGCTGTACTGCATCTACGTCGCGATCGGTCAGAAGGAGTCGACCATCGCGCGGTTTATTGGGGCCCTCGAAGCGGCCAGCGCGATGCCATACACGATCATTGTGGCGGCCCCGGCCTCTGAGTCCGCCGCCAACCAATATCTCTCGCCATTTGCCGGCGCAGCGATGGGCGAGTGGTTCATGGATAACGGCATGGACGCGCTAATTGTTTACGACGACCTGTCCAAGCAGGCGGTGGCTTACCGACAGGTATCGCTCCTGTTGAAGCGGCCGTCAGGTCGCGAGGCGTTTCCAGGCGATGTGTTTTACCTGCACAGCCGATTGCTCGAACGCGCGGCGCGGGTCGGCGAGAAGTATGGCAACGGTTCGCTCACAGCGTTGCCCATCATCGAAACTCAGGCTGGTGATGTTTCGGCCTACATCCCGACCAACGTTATTTCGATTACCGACGGACAAATCTTTCTGGAAACCGATTTGTTCTATCAAGGTCAGCGGCCGGCTATCAACATCGGCATCTCGGTCTCGCGCGTCGGCTCGGCGGCGCAACCCAAGGCCATGAAACAAGTGGCGGGACATCTCAAGGGCGAGCTTGCTCAGTTCCGCGAACTCGTTGCGTTTGCGCAGTTCGGCTCGGACCTCGACGCCAAGACGCAGGCGCAAATCGATCGCGGTAAACGCATCATGGAGATTTTCAAACAAGGACAATACAACCCGATTCCGGTCGAGGTCCAGGTACTCGTGATCTGGGCCGCACAGAACGGTTACCTGGATGAAGTGCCTGTAGCGCGGGTCAAGGAGTTCCAGAACAAGTTGACGGAATACTTCACCACCCGCAAAGGTGAATTGCTCGCCCGGATCAGAAATGAAAAAGCGATCAGCGACCCCTTGAAGGCTGATTTGAAGACGGCCGCCGACGAATTCAAGCAGACCTGGAAATGAGCGCAGAGCGGTGAAATATGCTTAGCCCACGTGAACTTCGCAGACGCATCAAGTCGATCACAACCACCGCGCAGATCACGCGCGCAATGGAGATGGTGGCGGCATCGAAGATGCGTAAGGCACAACAGAGTGCGGTGATGACTCGGCCATTCTCGCAACTGCTGTATCGCGTCCAGCGCCATGCCACGACTCGCCTACGAGAGTTCACTCATCCGCTGCTGGAAGTGCGTCCGGTTCGCAAGCGCGCGGTGGTCCTTATCGGAACCGACAAGGGGTTATGCGGTTCCCTCAACACCAATCTGTTCCGTGTGGCTGCGGAGTTTGATCCCGCGACGACCGTCTTCATCACGGCTGGAAAGCGGGCTTCGCAGTTCGTCGTCCGCACCCGTCGGACAGTTGGCGGCGGAGTTTGCTTTCACGGACTCGGTGCGTTTCGCCGATGCCAGGCCGATTGCAAAATTCGCTCGCGACCTCTTCTTGAAGGGCGACGTGGATGAAGTGAAGGTAGTCGCGACGGTATTCGTAAACACGATGGTCCAGCGCACCGCTGCATTGGATTTTCTGCCGGTTGGCGAAATCAAAGGACTGCAGATTCCTGGCGCGGAATCCGAAGCGGACTTGGCTTCCCAAAGCTCCGAGATCGTCTTTGAGCCAAGTCCGGAAGCGATTCTCTCGTATCTCCTGGAACACTATCTCAGCATTTACATCTACCGGGCTATGTTGGAAGCCAAGGCCAGTGAACAAAGCGCCCGTATGGTGGCTATGAAGAATGCCACAGACAATGCCACCAGCCTGATCAATGATTTGACCCTCGAATACAACACGCTGCGGCAGGGCAATATCACTAAGGAACTGCTCGAAATTGCGGGCGGCCAGCTCGGTAATGAGTAACGGAAGGCTACAGAATGAATAAGGGCAAAATTGTTCAACTCGTCGGTCCGGTCGTGGATGTCGAATTCACGGAAAACCTGCCAGGCATCTACAACGCGTTGACCGTCGAATTTACGCGAGAGGACGAGACAGTCAAACTGACCCTCGAAGTGCAGCAGCACCTCGGTGACAACTGGGTCCGGGCCGTCTCCATGTCCAACACCGACGGTCTGAAACGCGGCTACGAAGTCATCGACACCGGCGCGCCTATTTCTGTGCCAGTCGGGGACGGGGTAATGGGCCGGATATTCGACGTGTGCGGCAACCCGGTTGACGAACGCGGGCCGGTCACGGCAGAGAAATATTATCCGATCCATCGCCCGTCGCCCAAGCTCGTGGACCAATCGACCTCGGCGGAGGTCCTCACCACCGGTATCAAGGTCATCGACTTGATTTGTCCCTTCTTGAAAGGCGGGAAGGTGGGAGCGTTCGGCGGTGCCGGCGTGGGCAAGACAGTCGTCATCATGGAACTGATCCACAACATTGCCAAGCTCCATGGCGGCGTGTCGGTGTTCGCCGGCGTTGGCGAGCGCACCCGGGAAGGCAACGATCTCTACCATGACATGTCGGATTCGGGCGTCCTTAAGCAGGACGATCTCGGCGCGTCGAAGATCGCTCTCGTGTACGGCCAGATGAACGAGCCACCTGGCGCGCGCCTCCGCGTCGCCTTGTCCGCGCTCGCCATGACCGAATATTTCCGCGACGAAAAGAATCAGGATGTTTTGCTATTCATCGACAACATCTTTCGGTTTTCTCAGGCCGGCTCGGAAGTGTCAGCCTTACTTGGTCGCACTGCGAGCGCGGTCGGTTACCAGCCAACTCTGGCCGCTGAAATGGGCACACTTCAGGAGCGTATTACTTCGACCAAGACGGGCTCGATCACTTCGTTCCAGGCGGTATACGTGCCGGCCGACGATCTGACCGATCCGGCACCAGCCACCACGTTCGCCCACTTGGACGCGACCCTCGTTTTGGACCGGTCGATTGCCGAGTTGGGAATCTACCCGGCGGTTGATCCGCTTGCCTCGACTTCCCGGGCGCTCGCTCCGGAAATTGTCGGCCAGGAACACTACGATATCGCGCGCGGCGTGCAGGGCGTACTACAGCGCTACAAGGATCTGCAAGACATTATCTCCATCCTTGGGATGGACGAACTGGCACCCGAAGACAAGATCACGGTGTTACGCGCCCGCAAGATTCAACGCTTCCTGAGCCAGCCCTTCAGCGTCGCGGCCGTGTTCTCCGGGTTGGAAGGCAAGCAGGTACCCGTGGCCGAAACGCTGCGCGGCTTCAAGGAGATTCTCGAGGGCAAGCACGACTCCGTAGCAGAGGGCGATTTCTACATGAAGGGCGGGATTGACGAGGTCAAACCGAGCTAAATCATGGCCAACACGTTAAAACTTGAGATCATCACTGCGGAAGGCCCGGCATACTCCGAAGACGTGGAACTGGTCACTCTACCGGGCGTGGCTGGCCAGTTCGGTGTGTACCCACAACACGTGCCCCTAATGACACAGATGGTGCCGGGCGAAATCATCGTGCAAAAAGACGGTCGCGACACGTTCTTCGCCGCAGGCGGAGGGCTTATCGAAGTTACAGCCTCTCGCGTTTCCATCCTCACCGACCTGGCGGTTCAGGCCGACAAGATTGACGAAGCTAAAGCCGAAGAAGCCCGGCAACGCGCCGAGGCCCGACTGAAGGAAAAACTCTCTGACGAAGAAGTAGCCTCCGTCAATGCTTCCTTGGCTCGCTCGCTGGTCGAGTTACGTGTCAAGCGCCGGAAGCGCAAATGAAGCGGCGAGACGGAGAGCACCAGAGCAATATTCGGAAGTGTGAAGCGCACCTAGACACACGTCAGCGACCGAGAGATAGATCGATGCGATTGGAGAAGACGGTGAAAATTCATTACATGATTTTATTGGCCAGTATCATCGGTTTCTTGTCGCTGGCCTCCGTGGGCCAAGTTGTCGAGCCGTACGCAGCTTCTGACGCGAAGGTGAACTGGGTGCACGGAACGGACTTTTCCAAGTTCAAGACCTATGCCTGGGGAATCACCCACCAGCAGAATCCTGACCAGGTTTGGAATCAACGCCACATCGACGACATTGACGCCGCTCTGCAGGCGAAGGGATTGCAGAAGGTGGATATGACGGCAAATCCCAGCCTCCTCGTTTCTTATGACGCCGGCAGCACTGTTGAATACACGATTCAGGGCTTTGCCAAGGGTCCAGTGAACGAGGGCACCTTGGTGATAGAACTGGTGGACCCGCAAACAAAGAAGGCCCTTTGGTGGGGTGTTGCTCACAATGAGGTGGCGGGGAAGACCGACAAAGATGTCGCCATGATTCACAAGAAGATTATGAAAATGTTCGAACACTACCCACCGCCACCCAACAAATAGTGGGAGTAGACCCATCGTGACGGATGACCAACGCCTTCGGTTCCTGGAGGGAATGGGATGCAGCGCTGAGTAAGCAGGATCGAAAGGGAGTGAACGCCGTGACCGCCGCACAGAAGGATTCATCGCCACTGACTTACGTTGAGGTCGCCGAGCAGAAGCGATTGAATATTGCACGCGAAGAAGGTGTGCCGTGGAAGAAGTGGGGGCCATATCTCAGCGAACGGCAGTGGGGCACGGTGCGCGAGGACTACAGCGCCGATGGAGACGCCTGGAATTATCTCTCGCATGATCAGGCGCGTTCGCGTGCGTATCGCTGGGGTGAAGATGGACTGGCCGGTATCTCCGACGACAAACAACAGCTTTGTTTTGCATTGGCCTTGTGGAACGGTCGCGACCCAATCTTGAAGGAACGCCTCTTCGGCCTGACGAACAGCGAGGGCAATCACGGCGAAGATGTCAAGGAATACTACTTCTATCTCGACAGCACGCCGACGCATTCGTACATGAAGTATCTGTACAAGTATCCGCAGGGCGGAATATCCATATCGCGATCTGGTGGAGACGAACGGTCGGCGCTCAAGAGAGGAGATGGAGTACGAACTTCTCGACACGGGCATCTTCAACGACGACCGTTACTTCGACGTCTTTGTCGAATACGCGAAAGGCGATCCTGAAGACATCCTGATCCGCATCTCTGTTCACAACCGTGGCCCGGAAGCTGCTCAAATTCACCTGCTACCGACATTGTGGTTCCGCAACACCTGGTCATGGGGAGACGGCGAATCCAAGCCGGGACTGCATCAAGGCGAGAACACAAGCATCATGGCGTCCCACCCGAAGCTCGGGGAACTCACTCTGCAGTGTGAAGGTGCGGCGGAGCTACTGTTCACGGAAAACGAATCCAATGCCAGCCGCCTATGGGGTCAGCCGAACGCATCGCCTTACGTCAAGGACGCTTTCCATCGGTACGTGATCAGTGGTGAAAAAGAAGCTGTCAATCCTGCTCATGCCGGAACCAAGGCTGCAGCGCACTATGTTCTCGAGGTGCCGGCCGGCGGCTCAAGCGTGGTGCGTCTGCGCTTAGGAACAAAGCCGACAGCCAACGCGTTTTCCGATTTTGACAACATCTTTGCTAGTCGCCTTGCCGACGCCGACGAGTTTTACGACCGCATCACTCCAAAATCGCTGAGCGAGGACGAGCGCCGTGTGCATCGCCAGGCGCTTGCGGGCATGTTGTGGACCAAGCAGTATTACTATTTCGATCTCGATCGCTGGTTGAATGAGCATGGGGCGCATCCGCTTCTTGGGTCGGGTCACGGAACCACGCGCAACGCTGAGTGGTTCCACATGCTTAACAGTGACGTCATCTCCATGCCGGACAAGTGGGAGTATCCCTGGTATGCGGCGTGGGATTTGGCGTTTCATACCATATCGCTTTCCCTCGTCGATTTCGACTTCGCCAAAGAGCAGCTCTTACTTATGCTGCGAGGTCTATACGCCCATCCCAACGGGCAGATTCCTGCCTACGAATGGAATTTCAGCGACGTAAATCCGCCAGTCCACGCGTGGGCCACTTTGTTTCTCTTCACCATAGAAAGGGATCTTGGGAGGGCCGATCTCCGCTTCCTGGAAAAATCGTTCCAGGGACTTATGCTGAATTTCAACTGGTGGGTCAATCGTAAAGATCCGCAGGGACGCAATGTGTTTGCCGGAGGATTTCTCGGTCTCGACAACATCGGCGTCTTCGATCGAAGCGCGCCACTGCCTACGGGTGGACATCTGGACCAGGCCGATGGCACGGCATGGATGGCCTTCTACTGCCAGAACATGCTGGAAATTGCTCTCATCCTGACGGAGTACGACTCCGACATGTATGAAGAGATTGCCTTCCGCTTTCTTGAGCACTTCTTGTGGATCACTTATGCAATGGATCGCATTGGCGCAAACCACGACGAAATGTGGGATACGGAGGAAGGATTCTTCTACGACCTCCTGCATTTCCCGAATGGCGATGCTACTCGTTTGAAGGTTCGATCCATGGTGGGATTGCTGCCGTTGTGCGCCTCGACGGTATTTGAAGCGACCGCCGTTGAGAATCACCCGAAACTTCGAGAACTTGATTGAGCTGTTCCGTAAGCGCCACCCCGAGGTTATAGAAAAGATTGCCCCGGTTGATGACAAATTCATCGGGTTCGGTGGCCGTCGGCTTATGTCGACCCTCAACAAGGAAAAGTTGACAAAGCATTCTGGGCTACATGCTCGATGAGAACGAATTTCTCAGCCCCTACGGCATACGGTCGTTGTCCCGCTATCACCTCGACCATCCCTTCCAGCTTCAGGTCGGCGAAAAGGAATACAAGGTCCAGTACCTGCCGGGCGAGTCAAATACAGGCATGTTTGGCGGCAATTCAAACTGGCGTGGACCAATCTGGATGCCAGTGAATGCGCTCATATTACGCGGGCTTTTGAATCTCTATCCGTTCTACGGCGACGACTTCAAGGTTGAATGTCCGACCGGCTCGGGAACACTACATGACGTTGTTCGAGGTCGCGAAAGAGATTGCTCGGCGGATGTCGAGCATCTTCCTCCGCGATGAGAATGGTAAACGTCCGGTCTACGGGGGCACGACGAAGTTCCAGGATGATCCGCATTGGCGGGACTACATTCTCTTCTACGAATACTTCCATGGTGATAACGGAGCCGGTCTCGGCGCCAGTCATCAGACCGGGTGGACCGGGATCATAGCGCGAACACTGGATGTGTTTGCGAGGGTAACTCAGGAGGACTCGCTGAAGACCGCCAAGCACACGCTGGTGACTCAGATGACGAGACATCAGGTCGCAGGCGAGTAATTGAAGGATGTTCCCAGGTGACAGTCGTGATGGAGATCGATGAACAGCGGTTACGAATGGCGCCGACTGCAGGCGCAGTGAAAGAAGGGTAGGAAAGGCCTTGGCAGGTGCGCGTCGAATGTCCGAATCGCTAATGAATCGTCGAAGTAAATCACAACCTGCCGACGGCAGATTGTCAGCCGCAGTCGGCGCTCGATCGAAGTCGGCGAAGATTCAAACCGGAATTCTGTGCGCTATTTTTTGCTTCTCGTTTGGTGCATTGGGTCAAGTCCACCGCGCCGTCAACGAGAATGCGGGATCCCAGGTGCAGCCGCAGGAATCCGCGCCAACCAGTATTGAGTTACCCAAAAAACTGAGGCTTCTGGTCGCCCCCGGGCCGAGCGCGCCCTGGCATGCCCCGGATCTCAGCGGCTACACGAACGCGCCCAAGTCGGCGGAGCTTTCGCCCATCGATCCGCAGAAGCATTACGAACTTGTTGAGCTTATCGATCTCGCCCAACGGAAGAATCCCGAAACACGCGTGGCCTGGGAGTCTGCTGTTCGTGCCGCGATTGGCGTTGGAATGGTTCAATCCGAGTACTATCCGGTGATCGCTCTGGCGGCGACTGGTGGTTACCTGACCGAGGCCATTCCGACACCCTTCGATGTTTCGCCCACTGGTTTTATTCGGGCGGACTTGGCAACGGTCTTACCTGTATTGAGCCTGCGCTGGCTGCTCCTCGATTTTGGTCGCAGGGGCAACGCGATGGACGCGGCTAAGCAGAATCTGCTCGCAGCTAATCTTGGATTCAACCGCAAGCACCAGGAAATCATCTACAAGGTCCAACACGCCTATCTTTCGCTGACCAGTGTTCGCGCAAAGATTGCGGTAGCCGAGAGCGCCAACAATGCGGCCCGCGCGGTTCGTGAGTCGGCAGAGGCGCAATTGAATAACGGATTAGCGACTCTCCCCGAGGTCTCGCTTGCTCGCCAACAGGAAGCACAAGCTGCTTTTGACCTGGAGGACGTGCTCGCGAGTGAGCGCGACGCAGAAATTGCGCTGGCAGAAAGCATCGGAATTCCGCCAACAACGCCAATTCAAATCGCCGACTTTCCGTCGTTGCCAGCCGCTGAAACGCTGGAAACCTCGGTCGATAAAGTAATCGACCAGGCGCTGTCCAGGCGGCCTGACCTGATTGCCAAGGTGGCGACCCTTCGTGCAAAAGAAGCGGATGTCCGTGAGGCTCGAGCAGACCGTCATCCGGTACTCGCCCTCTCCTCCAACATCAACACGATCAGCGGTGGAGTCCAGATCGTCGCAGGCAGTACGTCGACCGGGTGGTTCAGTTCCACCCAGCCAAGCGGAGGCGTGTTGCTCTCGTTTGAGTGGAACATTTTTGATGGCGGCTTAGCTCATCGAAAGATAGAGAAGGCCGAGTCTGAGCGCCGGACTGCTGAAGAAGAAGTGACAATCGCCCGCGACAAAGCCATTCAGGACGTCTGGAAAGCATACACAGATGTACAACTCGCTCTGCGCAAGCTTGACGTTTCTGCGACGCTGGTCGAGGCCTCGCAAAAGTCCTATGACGCCAGCCTTGAAGCAAATCGTCGGGGTCTCGGAACGCTTACAGATCTGTTGACGTCTCGCCGCCAACTGAGCCATGCGCAGTTCGTCCAACTCGATGCCAAACTTCAACTGCTGAATGCTTCGTCAGCGCTTGCGTTTGCTACCGGGGATGCGCAGCGGGGACTCAAATGACCGGAGAAAGATTTTCATTGGAGTTTTTTCAAAATAACACCTGAAGGTGAGCGGCAATGGGACCCCAGATCAATATCGTCGGTTCGTTCTTCCCATCCTGGATGCTGTGCGCAGCGATCGGAATCGCGGCGGCGTTTGTCGGGCGTTGGCTCTTCAAGCGCGCGGGAATCGATCCTTATCTTGGCCCGAGACGACTTGTCTACTCCAGTCTCGGCGTTCTGGTCACCCTGGTGCTCTGGGTGGTTTTTTCAAGAGGATAACTATGCCTGAAAATGATCTTCCATCCAATTCCGGTTCCCGCCGCATCATCGGCCGAGTGCTTGGCATCGCCATCATAGCGGCCGCAGCCATCGCGGTAGTGGTAGCTCTGCTGCAGTGGGAAATAAGGCCGCAGACCGATGATGCTTCGGTGCGCGCCAACTTCGTCGGTATCGCGCCGGAGGTGAATGGCAACATCACCGAAATCCTGGTGCATGACAACCAGAAGGTTGAGGCGGGCGATCTGCTCTTCGTGATCGATCCCCGGCCCTATGAGATTGCGTTGGATCGTGCCCGCGCCAACCTGGCTCTGACATTTAAAGAGGTCCACAGCCTGAAGAACAGCGCCGCATCTGCTGGAGCCGTGGTGTCCAAGGCTGAGGCCGATCTCAACGCCTCAGCGGCTAATGTCACAAGCCACGAAACTGATCCAGTGGTTGCCGATGCCGAGATAAAACGGTTGGAAGCGCAGTACCAGCAAGCTGACAGCCACTTGAAGCGCCTCGAGCCAATGGCGTCAGGGCAGTTTGTCACCGCCGATAGCATAGATCAAGCTCGCAGCCAGCGAGCAGTCGCGGCTGCCGCTCTGGAAGAGGCAAAGGTTAAAAGAACTGCGGCAACGGCAGGGTTGGCGTCCACTCGGGCTCAATACGTGGGCACAGAAGCGGCATTGATCAAGGCGCGCAGCGACCGATCTAGTGCCGAGGATGCCATCGGTGAATCGGACGGCATCAATGCGAGAGTGTCGGCAGCGGAAGCGGCCGTGCACTCAGCGGAGTTGGATCTGAGTAACTGCCGCGTCCATGCGCCATTCCCTGGCCTGGTAGTGAACATGAACATATCCAATGGTGCCTTTGCCCATGCGGGTACGCAGGTCTTCACCCTGGTGGATACGCGCACATGGTACGTCGTCGCCAACTTCCGTGAAACACAGCTTCGTCATATCGCGTCAGGCGCTCCAACGGAACTCTACCTGCTATCGCAACCCGGAAAGCACTACCACGGAACAGTGGTCGGACTGGGATGGGCAATTGCTCCCGATAACGGAAGTGTCAGCAATGGCCTGCCAAGTGTCAACCGCTCCCTCGACTGGATCCAACTGGCAGCGCGCTTTCCGGTGCGCATCAAGGTAGAGAATCCGGACGACTCTTTTCGCATCGGCGCCTCGGCGGTAGCGACAGTGCGCGGAAACTGGCGCGCCGGCGGCCAATGAATCGCAGCTCACTTTTCGACTCCCTTCGCCGCGAACTTACTCCCACGGCGGGGAGGGGTAGCGCCACTCTTGCGGCTTGTTGTGGCGTGCATGGCCGCCACGATCCCGATTCTGCAACACCATATTCCCGAGGGCGTCCTCGTAATGATGGTGATGTACGCGGTCGCGCGCGAAGACACCGCGGCTACGATCATGGGATCGATCATGAGTGCGGCTGGGCGTTACCATCGGCCTGGTTTTGGCCCTATTCGCCTGGGAAATTTCATTGGATATCCCGTGGCTGCGTCTCTGTTTCCTGATTGCCTTCATCTTTGGGAGCCAGTATCTCCAGCGTGTTCTTAGGATCGGAGCCTTGGGCGCCGCCATCGGCATCCCGGCGGCCATGGTCATGATCTTTCCTGATACGTTTCCGCCGAATCCGGAAATCATGGTCGAGATGCTTCTGTGGATCTGGTGGTCCGTCGTACTCGGACTCGCCATTAACGCCGGCGTGCAGATCCTCCTTTCTCCGGGAGATCCGGTCACGCTGCTCAGACGAGCGATAGACACTAGGCTCCGGGTTGTTGAGCAGGCTCTTCGACACATGGCAGGGAACTCCGACATAAAGCCGGCCGACGGAATCCTTGAATGCTCTCGCTATCGAGGGTATGTCCCGGCCGCTTTCGCTACTAAAGAACGCCACGATATTTCAACCATGGGCGCGTGAGCGTCGTGACAAACTGGCGGCGATTGTCACTCTTA
>CAWKHY010000012.1:0-634015 GCA_963849505.1 uncultured Acidobacteriaceae bacterium
CGGGTGGTGAAAAACATGGAGAAGGCGACGTCGAAGCTGCCCCCGGTCGTGGATCTGGAGGCGGGCGGAGACGGCAAGCCGGAGCTGGTGCATACGCCCGGGCAGAAGACGATTGAGGACGTAGCTGCGTTCCTGAAGGTGCAGCAGGATCAGCAGATGAAGACGATGGCCTACATGGCCGATTTTCCCAGCACGGAGAAGAATGGTGCATCGAAGCTGGTTCCAGTGGTGGTCTTCCTGCGCGGCGATCACCAGGTGAATGAGGCCAAGCTGAACTCCGTAGTTGGCGCGCCGGAACTGCGGCCGATGCACGATGAGGAAATTCTGCAGGTCTTCGGGTCGCCGGCCGGATATTTGGGGCCGATTGGGCTTAAAGTGGCCGCAAAGATTGGCGCAGAGGGCGTTGCGGTGATTTTGGATTCTGCGCTCGCAGGTCGCAAGCACCTGATCGCGGGAGCGAACAAAGAGGAGTATCACCTGCGCAATGTAACTCCGGGGCGCGACTTTACGGCGACCGTGACTGCGGACGTGCGTAACGCGGCCGAGGGCGAAGGCTGCCCGCACTGCGATGGCGGCAAGCTGGTGGTGGGCAAGGCGGTTGAGATCGGGCACATCTTCAAGCTTGGCTACAAGTACAGCGAGAGCATGGGCGCGAGCGTGCTGGACTCGAACGGCAAGGAAGTGAGGCCGATTATGGGCAGCTACGGCATCGGCATTGAGCGTATTTTGACGGCGGCCGTGGAGCAGTTCCATGACGACAAGGGCTTCTGGCTGCCGCAGTCGATTGCTCCGTTTGACGTGGTGGTGACGGTGACGAATACGACCGATGCCAACCTGGTGGCGGTAGGGGAGAAGATTGCCGCCGATCTGGAGGCCGCTGGGCTGGATGTGCTGCTGGACGACCGCGACGAGCGTGCAGGCGTGAAGTTCAAGGACGCCGACCTGGTTGGCATTCCTTACCGCGTAAACGTGGGCAAGAAGGCGGTGGAAGGCAAGGTTGAGTTGGTGACGCGAGCGACCTCGACGAGTCAGGACGTGGAGTTTGCGGCTGTCGTAGATGCGATCAAGGGAGTAGCTGGATAGGCAATATTTTGCGCACGATCGCGCTCTTTCAGGAGGGCGATCCGCGCATCTAAAGCACGTAAGTTCAATAGCTCTAAACCTGCTCACGGGCCGCTCTGAAATTGGGTCCAATGAGAGTAGGAAGGTGGAAGACAGGCTTGGCAGTGAGGATTAAACTCGGACGTCCCACGCACTCTGCGCGGAGTTTTTTTGCCAGCAAAACTGGTAAGACGGTTCTAAAGGCCGTAGCGGCTAGCGTGGTGGTCGTGGTGCTGGTGGTGATGGGCATTGCTGCGTTCTACTACCACCGCTACGAGCAGATAGTGGATAAGCGGCTTACTCAGCCGCTCTTTGCCAGCACTGCGAAGATTTATGCGGCGCCGCGCGAGGTTCGCCCCGGACAAAAGTTTACGGTGGATGCGCTGGCACAGGAATTGCGCCGGGCTGGATATAGCGGGACAGGCACTGCGAGCACCTCGCAGATGGGGACGTACGAGGAGCGGACGAACAGTATTTATATTCATCCCGGTCCGCAGTCGTACCACTCGCAGGATGGCGCGACGATCAACGTTGCGAACGGAGTGGTGGCGCAGATCAGCGGGGATCAGGGGCAGGCGCTGGCGGCTTATGAACTGGAGCCACTACTGATCACCGGCCTCTCAGAAGGCGAAAACCGGACGAAGCGGCGCGTGATTACGTATGACGAGATTCCCAAGAATCTGGTGCAGGCTGTGCTGGCTATTGAGGATCGGCGCTTTTTTGAGCACGGCGGCGTGAACTACTACCGGCTGATGATGGCCATGTTCAAGGATGTACGCTCGGGCCAGAAGGCGCAGGGCGGATCGACGCTCACGATGCAGCTTGCGCGGGGTTTCTTTCTGACTCCGGAGAAGAGGCTGAAGCGGAAGATTATCGAGATTGCGATTACGTTTCAGCTTGAGCATCGCTTCAACAAGCAGCAGATTTTTGCCATGTATGCCAACCAGATCAACCTGGGGCAACGCGGCAGTTTTGCGATCAATGGATTTGGCGAGGCGGCGAAGGCTTATTTCGACAAGGATGTGGGGCAGCTGAATCTGCCGGAATGCGCGCTGATGGCGGGCATTATTCAAAGCCCGAGCCGGCTGAATCCGTACAGGCATCCCGAGCGCGCGCTGGAACGGCGCAACCTGGTGCTGGACTCGATGGTGGAGACGGGGGCGATTACTCGTCAACAGGCCGATGCCGCCAAGGCCACTCCGCTGAAGCTTGCGCCGATGAGCGTAGACGCCAGCGAGGCGCCGTATTTCGTCGACCTGGTACGCGATCAACTGAATCAGAAAATTGGCGAGCGAGATTTCAATCGCGAAGGATTGCGCATCTACACGTCACTCGATCCTGACCTGCAACGCGCTGCATCTGAGGCCGTGGATGCGGGGATGAAGATTGTGGACGAGCAGGTGCTGAAGCTGCATACGAAAAAAGCTAAGGATGGGACGGTGAGTACAACCGGGACGATTACCTATCCCCAGGTCGCGGTAATCGCGCTCAATCCTCATACCGGGCAGGTGCTGGCGCTGGTGGGCGGACGCAACTATGGCGTGAGCCAGTTGAATCACGCGGTGTCGAGGCGGCCTACGGGCTCAATCTTCAAGCCGTTCGTGTATGCGGCAGCCTTCAACTCAAGCCTGTCGGGAGCGCAACTGGAAGGTCAGGAGGCCGTGTTTTCGCCGGTCACCATGTTGAACGATCAGCAGGCCACCTACAATGCGGGCACCGACCAGGAGTACACGCCACGCAATTTCCACGACTATCACGACCAGGTGACGGCACGCTATGCGCTGATGTATTCGCTGAATAACGCGACTATTTCATTGGCGGAGATGGTGGGATTCAACAACGTAGCATCGCTGGCCCGCGATGCCGGCATCAAATCCGCCCGTGGCACACCCGCTGTCGCGCTGGGTGCGTATGATGCGACGCCACTCGACATGGCCGGAGCCTATACAGTTTTTGCGAATGGCGGAGTAAAGATCGACCCATGGATGCTTGCTTCCGTGCGCATCTCCGTCGGGCGATGTGATGAGCGACTATACTCCGGATTCCAAACCGATACTCGATCCGCGAGTCGCCTACCTGACGACGAGCCTGATGGAGAACGTCATCAACTCGGGGACTGGATTCGAAGTGCGGCGGCGTGGGTTCACTGCTCCGGCGGCGGGCAAGACGGGCACATCGCACGACGCGTGGTTCGCGGGCTTTACCAGCAACCTGATCTGCATTGTGTGGGTGGGCAACGACGATTACACCGACATCAAGTTGACCGGCACGGTGGCTGCGGCGCCCATCTGGGCGGAGTTCATGAAACGCGCGGTGAAACTGCCGCAGTACTCTGACACGCACGACTTCACAGCGCCGGCCGGAATTATGCAGGTGAGAATCGACAAGGCCACCAACCTGCTGTCGAACGACTCCTGCCCGGACAGCTACAACGTTGCGTTCCTCGACGGCACCGCGCCTACCGATACGTGCGATCACTCCAACGGCGATCAGCGCAGTCTCTTCCAGAAGCTGTTTGGGCTGGGCGAAAAGCCTGCCTCCCCCGAATACGGTGAATGGGCAGCCTGCAGCTTTGCCACCCGCACAAGCGACCGCAACGCCGGGCAGTCCGGCGCCTGCGCCAGGTTCCCCAGAGAACACTGCGGACCAGACGAAAAAGAAGAAGGGCTTCTTTGGGAAGGTCTTTGGCGCGTTGAAGTCGGACGACAGCAAAACGACTCCTGCTCCGCCGCCTGTGCAGAAGTAGAGTGGCTGTCGGCATCGAATCCGTTGGTCTTCAGAACAAAGTTATTGCTGGCACGTTGGGCACCAATAAGTAGACCGCGCGCCGCTTCCCTGCTTGCGCATCAGGATGGCTGATCCGCATCGGCGGCAAGGTTTTCCCTGCCTCCTGTAAACCCACAGCCTCGCGCCGGGATTATCTGCACCCGTGGTTCGGCGCGCACCAGAGTAAGTCGTAATACTTCCCGAGGCATTCTCCGCAACGTTGGCCTGCATCAATTTGCGCGCGGAGTCTACCAGGCTCTGAGCCTCGATGTCGCTCAAGGTCGAGACGAGCCTGAAGGGATTGATACCGCACACGAAGCAAATCTCGGACTTGAAGACGTTGCCAATTCCCGCGAGAACCTGCTGATTGAGAAGCGCATTGGCAACTTCTTCACTGGCCTGCGACTGCAGTCGACGGGCAGCTTCGTTCGCGGGAAACGAGACGCCTAGCAAGTCAGGGCCGAGCTTCGGTATCGCACTCTGGCGCGCGAGTGAATCCGCAGTGTGGAAGCGAGCAACAGGAACGTCAAACGCTACTGCTTCGAAGTCCTCCACTGCGATCACGATGCGCATGCTGCTTCGCGGGCGACGCCACCTTTCGCCGCGACGATAGAGATGCCAGCTCCCGCTCATGAGCATGTGCGTGACGAGAACGAGGTCTCCGGAGAAATGCATGAGGAGCCACTTTCCTCGCGACTCAACGCTTTCCACAATGCGCCCGGCAAGGGGCGAGTCATCATTTACGCGGGCCAGCGGCGCGTATGCGCTCTCGAATTCGGCGACCTTCTTACCAGCGAGTGCACGATGCAGCGCCCGAGCCGAACGAAAGATTGTATCTCCCTCCGGCATTGCTACTGCACCTCAGGCGCGACCCGTTCTTCGGCAGCAGGCGGCATGGGCGGGCGGCGGAGAGTGAAGCCCAACGGCGCCACATGAAAGCCCGCAGCCAACAGGATTCGCGACATCCAATGAAGATGAGCGGGCTGGCCATTGATTGTTGATAGGAGCAATCCACCGCGACGATCCGCATCATGGCGCTGCATTTCTGCGAGAGTAGTTCGCGCCAGAAAATGTGCCAGGTCGCGCGCTGCGTTGCTTCGATCCGGCTCCTCCGCCGGCAGAAATATCTGCAGGTTGGGATTGTTGCGTCGCAGATAAGCGACCATTTCGCCGTTACGCAGAATTACGCTTGCGCCAACGCTGCGCGTCAACGATCGCGGCGACTGATCATCGCCGTCGTCGGAGGCGGCCGCCGTAGGCCAGCGCAGAACGGAGCCGTAGGGATTTGCCGGATCTGGGGCCGCCATCTGCACCATCTCCGGTTTCTCCTGCTGCGGCGAATTTCTGAGAGAACGCAGCAGATCCACCGCGGCAGGCAGAGCGAACTGTGTTGCTCCGAGGCCCGCGACAAAGTATCCGCGACGAATCCTTCCGCTTTCTTCGAGAGCCTTGAGCACGTCATACACGGCCGAGAAGCCGCCGGGCAAATTCTCCGCGGCCACAGATTCGCGGGTCAATATTCCGTAGCGATTGAGCAGTTGGAGCGCCAGCGCGTGGCTCCACTCAGTTTGCGATGAGGCGTTGGGCTGGCGCAGCGGGAGAAGAGTCCATCGACCCTGGGCGCTCGGCGGAGTGGTGCGGCGCGAGCGGAATGAGGGAAGATTATGCTGTCGCTTTGCGGGGCGCGATGCTGCAGGCCTTGCGACATAGGCCCGCAATGCATGAAACGTATCGTTGCTGATGAGTCCGCGCCACACGAGGCTCCACAGTGCGTCCAGCGTCTCCCCAGGATAGCCGCCGCCAACTTCATCGTGGATCTGCGTGAAGAAAAGTGCACCGCCACGCTGCAACGCATCGAGGATTGCAGTCTCGCGTGCTGAAGGCGGTTCCGCATTCGCGTCAGCGGACATCTTTTGCGGCAGCAGCTCGCCCAGCTTGTCAGCCAGGTAGAGTGAGATTCGCCCATCGCGCTCTCCAAGAGCATCGAAGCCGCACCACACCACTTCGCCCGCGGCGATGAGGGTGTCAAGATCGGCTGCAGAGTAGTTCGCGAGGCGCGACGGAAGAATCGCCGACTCAACAAGAGAGGCGGGAAGAGGCGCGCCCTGCAGATTCTCAATGGTATCCAGCAGGGCGTCCAGTCCTCGGCGCGGCTGCAACACTCCCTGCCAATGCGTGAAGAGTCGCGCGAGCATGTGCTGCTCCACCGGCTCTACTTCTTTGCGCAGGCGTGCGAGAGATTTGCGCCGGATGGAACGCAGCACCTCGGCATCACACCACTCGCGATGCACGCCTGCGGGACGGAAGCCGCCCTCAACGATGCGTCCATCCAGCATGAGCTCGCGCAGTGCGCGCTCCACTTGCGCCGTGTCGAGCCCAAAGCGGATGGATACTTCAGCAAGCGTGAAAGGCCCATGAGTGCGGGCATAGCGCCGCACCAGTTCCAGCACGGGGGCCGCGACGGGAGCAAGCAGCGCGGCCGGTATGCCCGGCGGCAGCGGAACGCCGAGCGCGTCACGGTACCGTGCGCCATCCTCAACGGCTATCAGCCTTTTCTCGCCGGCGATCTTTACATCGAGCAGGCGCTTAACGCGGAGCAGACGGTCGAGGTTCTTCAGTAGATCAGCGTCCACGGAGCGGCGCGCCATCTCATCTCGTGTCAGGTCACCGAGACGCAGCACGAGGTCGTGCAAGCCATCGGCGGAGCGAGCGCGCATGGCCTCAGTGAGCGATTGCAACTGCTCCTCCACCTCGGCGATGGCGTCGGCATCAAGCAGCTCGCGCAGATCAGCGTCGCCCAGCAACTCGCGAAGCTGATCCTGATCTATGGAGAGGGCCTGCGCGCGGCGCTCCGCCAGTGGAGCATCGCCGTCGTAGATGTAGTTCGCCACGTAGCTGAAGAGCAACGACGACGCGAAGGGAGATGGTGTGCGAGTGTCGGCCACGTGCACGCGAATGTTGCGGGCGGCGATTGCTCGCAAAGTTTCGGCGAACGCAGGCATGTCGAAAACATCGCGCATACACTCGCGGTACGCCTCAAGCAGCATGGGGAAGGAGGGATAGTGCGACGCTACCGCGAGCAGATCGTAGGCTCGCTTGCGCTGCTGCCACAGCGGAGCGCGGCCCTGGGCACGGCGCCGAGGCAGTAGCAGGGCGCGTGCTGCGGCCTCGCGAAACTTCGCAGCAAACAATGCAGTAGAGCCGAGTTGCCGCAGCACCAGTTCCGTCGCCTCGGCTGGATCCAGCAGAAACTGATCGGGATCGGGTGCGGTGTCGCTATCAGGAAAACGCAGCACGAAGCCATCGTCTCCCCACAGCGCTTCGACATCGGGGCCGCCCGCGGCCCGAATCTTTCCTGACACCGCCATCGCCCAGGGAGCATGAATACGGCTCCCGAATGGTGTGAGGATACAGACACGCCAATCGCCAAGCTCATCGCGACAGCGCTCGATGACGATGGTGCGATCGTCGGGGACGAAGGTGGTTGCAATCTCCTGGTCGGCGAGGAAGCGCAGGAGATTTTCTGCCGCCGCAGGATCGAGATCATGCTCACGCGTAAGCCTGCTGAGAGCGGCGTTGCGCGGAGTTGCTTGAAGCTCGCGAACCAGTTGCCCGATGCGGCGCCCGAACTCGAGTGGACGGCCCGCGGTGTCGCCATGCCAGAACGGCATCTTGCCGGGCTCTCCCGGTGCAGGCGAGACGAGAACGCGGTCGTGGGTGATCTCGTCGATTCGCCAGGTGGATGCGCCGAGAATAAATGTGTCGCCGGTGCGGCTCTCGAAGACCATCTCCTCATCCAGTTCGCCAACGCGAATCGGCTTGGTGTCCGCGCCAGAGAGGAAGACCCCGTACAATCCTCGATCCGGAATCGTGCCGCCGTTCAGGATTGCGAGACTCTTTGCGCCCTGGCGCGGCGTGATCGCATTGCGATTGCGGTCCCACGTAATGCGTGGGCGCAATTCGGCAAATTCATCGGAGGGATAGCGACCAGCGAGCAGGTCGAGCACTCCGTAAAATGCGGTGCGGCTGAGCGCAGCAAAGGGAGCGGAGCTGCGGAGGAGGCGGAACAATTCGTCGACTCCTACCTCAGTTGCGTCTTCCCCATGGCTCTCGTTCTTGCTTCCTAATGCCAATGTTCGTGCGGGAGGCTGCGCCGTGATGGCGACGATCTGCTGCGCGAGCACGTCGAGTGGATTGCGCAGGAAGCGCGTGGACTCCACCAGCCCCTCGTGCATCGCGCGAGTGACGGCAGCACAGGCGACGAGATCGGCGCGATACTTGGGGAAGATGATGCCTTCACTCGCAGCGCCCACGTGATGACCGGCGCGGCCTATGCGCTGCATGCCACTGGCGACGGAGGGTGGCGCTTCAATCTGCACCACAAGATCCACCGCTC
Organism: uncultured Acidobacteriaceae bacterium; assembly: GCA_963849505.1. Lineage (GTDB taxonomy): Bacteria > Acidobacteriota > Terriglobia > Terriglobales > Acidobacteriaceae > JANXZS01. The sequence goes on from CAWKHY010000012.1 coordinate 8,264, forward strand.
CCATGTCGATGCCAAGCTCGAGTGATGAGGTGGCGACGAGAGCGCGGATATTCCCAGCTTTCAAGAGCTCTTCGATTTCAGAGCGTTGCGAGGCCGCGAGCGAGCCGTGATGAGCGCGTGCCAGGGTTTCTCCGGCCAGTTCATTAATCGCGCCGGCCAGCCTCTCGGCGATGCGCCGACTATTTACGAAGAGGATGGTGGAGGTGCGCGAGCGAATTATCTCCAGCAGCCGGGGATGGATCGCGCTCCAGATGGAAGTACGCTTGGGCCCCTGCGATGCGGGACCGCTGGGCAACTCCTCCACCTGGCCGAGCCGCGCCATATCCTCTACGGGTACTTCAATTCGCAAGATTAGTTTCTTGGGTTCGCTCGCGTTCACGATCGTGACGGGGCGATATGCCGGTGCGGAGATCCGATGCAGCGTCGGCGGCAAGGTAGGCCTCCGCCTCTGCAGACGATGCGAGCGGATTCGTCTCCGGCACTTCAGCCACAGGAGGCTCGGCCCCCGCGAGATAGTGGGAGACTTCCTCGAGCGGGCGCTGTGTTGCAGAGAGACCGATGCGCTGCAAACGGCCACCGCAGATTGCCTGCAGGCGTTCGAGCGAAAGAGCCAAGTGCGCTCCGCGCTTGGTGGGGACGAGACGCGTGGATCTCGTCGACGATCACCGTATCAACTGTGCGCAGGCTCGCCGCCGCGTCCGAGGTCAGCAGAAGGTAGAGTGATTCCGGCGTCGTGATGAGGATCTCTGCCGGGTGGCGTCGAAAGCGGCTGCGTTCTTTCTGCGGCGTATCGCCGGTACGCACGCTGATCTCCGGAGTATGGAAAGACAACTCCGGAGCGGCTGGCCATGTTGGCGATTCCGGCGAGCGGCGAGCGAAGGTTGCGCTCCACGTCGACGGCTAGCGCCTTCAGCGGACTGATGTAGATAACTCGACAGCCTTCGCCTGAGGATTCAGCGGGATGAAGCATCAGGCGATCCAGGCACCAGAGAAAAGCAGTGAGCGTTTTGCCGGTGCCGGTGGGCGCAAGGATGAGCGTGTTTTCGCCGCGGGCAATTGCGGGCCAGCCCAGCCGCTGGGGCGCAGTAGGTCGCTCGAAGACAGCGCGAAACCACTCCGCCGTCACCGGATGGAAGAGTGCCAGTGCGATCTGCTTCCGCTGCTTTCTTCACTTCCCCGCGCTTCGCCATCGATCTCTCAAATGAGCATATCCCGCGCACAGCCTTGCCGGGCAAATGTAGTTTGATGCGCCAAAACTTCGCGGCAAAAGGGAATGGCTTGCACCGGGCGAGCGCAGACGGTAGCCTCAATTCACGATGACAATTGAAGATATTTCCGCTGGTCAGGAGCAGGCCGCGCTTCTGATTGAAGCCGCAAGAGCGGCCGCCCAGCAGGCCTATGCGCCCTACTCCGGTTTTCGCGTGGGGGCGGCGCTGTTGCTGAAGGATGGCTCCGTTGTGACCGGCACAAATATTGAGAACGCCTCTTACGGGCTGACCCTCTGTGCTGAGAGGAGCGCAGTGGCGCGGGCCATAAGCGAGCACGGCCCGGCGATGCGTATCCATGCCATCGCAGTGACGAATCTGAACTCCGCGCCCTCCGCTCCATGTGGGGCGTGCCGCCAGGTGCTAGCCGAGTTTGCTGCTCCCGATGCATGGATCGCCTTCCCCTTTGACGACAAACTGGAGATCAGGCGCTTCGCAGATCTGTTTCCCTTCCCCTTCGGATTAACCGATGAAACCACTCGTAAAGAAACGCGCAGGTAGGGCCCAATGCACGTCGTCGAACTGATTCGCAGGAAGCGGGATGGACTGGAGCATACTCGCGCGGAGATGGAATTTCTCGTTCGCGGGGCGTCGGATGGCAGCCTGCCCCCGGAGCAGGTCGCTGCGTGGCTGATGGCTGTGTGGCTGCGCGGCCTGTCGTTTGACGAACTCCAATTCCTGACGGAAGCGATGCGCTTTTCCGGCGAGGTATTTGATAGCTCCACGCTGGGCAAGTACGTTGTGGACAAGCACTCGACGGGTGGCGTCGGCGACAAGACATCATTTCTGGTGGTCCCCATCGCCGCGGCCGCCGGGCTCGCAGTGCCCATGATCAGCGGGCGTGCGCTGGGCCACACCGGCGGCACGCTGGACAAACTCGAGAGCATTCCCGGATACCGCACGCAGCTTTCGCTGGAAGAATTTCGCAGCGTGATTGAGCGCACCGGGGCCAGCATCATCGGGCAGACGCAGAATCTCGTCCCGGCGGACAGGTGCTATACGCGATGCGCGATCGGACGGCCACCGTCGAAAGCGCCGACCTCATCTGCGCCTCCATCATGAGCAAGAAGCTCGCCGAAGGACTGAATGGGCTGGTGCTGGATGTCAAGACTGGCTCGGGCTCATTCGTTACGAAGAGGACGCCGCATCGCTTAATCTCGCGTCACTCATGGTGCAGATCGGCGAAGCGTCCGGCACAAACACAGTGGCGCTTGTCACCTGCATGGATCAGCCGCTCGGCCGCACCGCCGGCAATTGGATCGAAATCGCAGGAAGTCTGTCGCTCTTGCGCGGAGAGACGATCCACTGACGGAAGATCTTCGCGATCTGCTCTCGCTCTCACTGGCGGTTGGATGATCCATCTCGGCGGCAAGTCGGATACTCCCGAAGCCGGCCGCGAGGTGGCGGAGCACTTGCTCGAAAGCGGAGCCGCCTACAGGTCCTTCCGCACGATGGTCCAAGCGCAGGGCAGGCGACATTCGCGTGATTGAGAAACCGGCGGAGTTTCCATAAACCGGGCGCGCGAAAGGATTTCCTCGCCCGGCGCAGTGGCGTCCTCAACGAGATGGATTGCGCCAAGGTGGGGTGGGCAGTGCAGCGACTGGGCGCGGGCCGCGAACGAGAAGAGGAAGTGGTCGATCCAAATGCCGGCCTATACTTTCACGCCAAGCTGGGCTCCGAAGTCAGGGCGGGCGATCCAATCTGCACCATGTTCGCCGAAAGCAAGAGCAAATTCGTTGAACCGCAGCGATTGCTCCGCTCTGCAATCCGCATTGACAATCAGACCCTATCAACCTCAACCGCTTATCCGTAAAATAATCAGCATCGATAACGCCGCACAATTTCAGCACTCGAAGTAGCAGGTCACGCCCGCGAGAGGGAGAACGAGTTGGGACGATTTACCGGGATTCTTGGTCTGCTTGACCATGCTGTTGCTGGCGTGGATATTTTCAACGAATCGCCGGGCCATCCGTTGGCGCACCGTGGCCTGGGGCCTCGGATTGCAAATCCTTTTCGCAATTCTCGTCCTGCGGTTTGAGACTGGGGCGCATCCTGCTGGCGAAAGCAGGCGGCGGCATCAATCGTCTTCTTGCCTACGCATTTGTAGGGTCGGAGATGGTGTTCGGCGAGCTCGGCAAGCAGCACTCGAGCTTCGGACATGATCTTCGCCTTCCAGGTTCTGCCGACCATCATTTTTATCTCCGCATTTTTCGCGGTCCTCTATCACATCGGAGTCATGCAGCTCGTCATCCGTTTTTTCGCGCGGCTGATGCAGGCCACCATGAAGATCAGCGGAGCAGAAAGCCTGAACGTTGCGGCCAGCATCTTCATGGGCCAGACCGAAGCGCCGCTGACCATCCGGCCGTTTCTCTCCGGCGCCACAACTTCAGAACTGATGACCATCATGACCAGCGGCATGGCGCACGTCTCCGGCGGCATCATGGCGGCATACATCCTTTACGGCATCGAAGCGCAGCATCTGCTCGCGGCCGTCATCATGACCGCGCCGGGAACAATCGTGATCGCGAAGATGCTCGTCCCGGAGACGGAACGTTCCTGCGACCGAAGGCACCGTCGTGATGCCGAAGACGGAAGAGCACAAGGAAGAAAATCTGCTGGGCGCGATTGCGCGCGGAACCATCGACGGCGGTCAGCTGGCCTTCAACGTTGCCATCATGCTGATCTCGTTCCTGGCGCTGGTCGCGCTCGATCAACGGAATCCTTGGCGGGACGCACAATCTGCTGGGCGCCCACCACATTCCCGTTCCCTTCTTCGCTGAACGCGATTCTGGGATTCTTCTTTGCGCCGATTGCGTGGCTGATCGGCATACCGTGGCACGATGCGCGCCTGGTCGGAAACCTGCTGGGAACGCGCATGGTCATCAACGAACTGGTCGCCTACTCCATGCTCGGTGCGCAAAAAGCAGCGATGGACTATGCGCTCGTTTACCATTGCCACGTTCGCTCTATGCGGTTTTGCAAATCTAAGTTCCATCGGCATGCAGATTGGCGGCATCGGCGCACTGGCTCCCACGCGACGCAACGATCTTGCCAGGCTCGGCCTGCGGGCCATGCTCGCCGGCACCATGGCAAACCTTATGTCGGCGTCGATTGTCGGCGTACTGATGCGGTAGAAGAATTGAAGGGACACTGTGAGCACCGAACTATTTGAACGCGCAACGGAAGCGGCCGAGTTTCTGCGCAGCCGAGTCTCGTAAAGCCCCGAAGGTCGCCCTCGTGCTTGGCTCGGGACTTGGGCGGAATTGCCGCACTCGTCGAATGACCCAGTCACCGTCCCCTACGCGGAGATTCCCAACTTCCCGCAGTCCACGGTCGAGGGACACAGCGGCAGGCTCGTCGTCGGCAGCTTGCACGGCGTTCCTGTCGCCATCATGCAGGGCCGGGTGCACGCGTATGAAGGTTACACGCCGGAACAAGTCACGTTTCCCATGCGCGTGCTCGGCCGTCTGGGAATTAATACCGTAATTGTTACAAATGCAGCCGGCGGTATTCGGCGCGATCTTCGAACAGGGCGATCTTGTGCTGATCTCCGACCACATCAACTTCACGGGCTCCAATCCACTGATCGGCACGAACGATCCGCGGCTTGGCGCACGCTTCTTCGATATGACGGAGGCGTATTCACTCCGGCTGCGCGACCTTGCGAGAGACTATCGCGGACAAGGCAGGCTTCTCGATGCCGCAGGGCGTCTACATTTGCGTGAGCTGGACCCAGCTATGAAACACCCGCGGAGATTCAAGCGCGTTTCGCACCATGGGCGCAGACCTTGTCGGCATGTCGACCGTGCATGAAGTGATCGTGGCGCGGCACATGGGCATGGAAGTGCTCGGAATCTCCTGCGTCACGAACATGGCCGCGGGAATTCTCAACGAGAAAATTGATCACGAAGAAGTGATGGACACGGGAGTGCGCGTACAGGAGCGCCTCGGCAGCCTGCTTGAGAAGGTGGTTCCGCAGATACAGTCCAGCGGCGTACGATGAGCGAATCAGAGTCCAACCCGCTCCCGCCCCGTCCTGTCGTTGTAGGCGTTGGCGGATGTTCCGGCTCGGGCAAGACCTCGCTTGCGCGCGAACTCGCCGCCATCCTCGACGGGACGCATTTTCCGCTCGACCACTACTATCGCGATCTTCGCACCTGCCACTTGAAGAGCGCTGCCAGCAGGATTTCGACGATCCCGTCGATGCTCGAGTCCGAACTGCTGACGAGACACATCGCGCGCTCGGGTCAGGACGCGGCATCGATCGTCCTCTTTATGATTTTGCAAGCCACAGTCGCGTGCGCGAACCAGACGGAGTACATCGATCCCGGCCGCTTTATGCTTGTCGACGGCATCTTCGCACTGCACTACGACGCGCTTCGTCCCCTCTACGATCTGAGCATTTACGTCGATACGCCGGACGACGTCTGCTTCACGCGCAGGCTGGCTCGCGATGTACGCGAACGTGGACGCACACCCGAATCGGTTGCAGCGCAATACGCGACGACCGTTCGCCCCATGGCGGAGAAGTACGTGCGGCCATCTGCTGCTTACGCGGAGCTGATTCTCGACGGCACCACCTCTCTGGACTGGTCGCTGGAGCAGGTGCTTGCGAACTAACGTCGCACAATGCGGCAGCTGATTGCGCAGCTCGAATTAGCCTCGTCGGGACGTGCTCTAAGTTGATCGCTCACAGCTCGTGAGATCGAGTGTCAGATGATTTCTCGCCTGGGCATATTTCTCATCGAGCCAGGGCAGCCGTAGTCGGGTCAGTTGGAACAATGCCGGGATATTTTCATCGCAGGGTCACTTCGCCGTTCTTCAGCTCGCCTCGTCAGGGCGTGTACTCCAGATAGCTGGCACTCTCGCTCGCTCTTGGATTCTGCATTAGCTGCTTCCCGGTCTGGGCGTCACCACCTTCCTGTGCACGATCGTCGCCTTTTCGTTCGGCTCAATCTGCCGGCAATCCTCTTCGCGCAACTACCTGGCGCTGCCGTTTCAGCTCGTGTTTCTCTTCCCATTTATGCGGCTCGGCGGAAGTCTCTTCCTTCGAACGAGCCTTGCCATCCGCCTGCGAGCAGATGACTGGCGATGTTTGCGGAGAAGCCCTGGCACAGCTGACGAAACAGTTCTGGAGTGTGCAGTGGCACGCGATCGTCGCGTGGGCGCTGGTTGCTCCCATCGCATGCCTGCTACTTACGCTTCTTCTGCGAATTCCGCTGCGCAAAATCGGCGTTCCTGCAGGAATCGCCACTGGTCCCAGTTCCAGACATGGAGTTGAGCCGCGACGACGATTGATTCCGTGAGCGCTACTTCGGTGTGGCGCCCCCGGTTGCGTTGGCGGCTTTGTCGGACGGATGCCACTCCGGCACGGGCTTCGCGCTCTCCACCCACGCGGTGTAGATCATGTCCCGCAGCATGCTGGCCCCGCTGCCAGTCGTGCCTCGGTAAACTCGCGGGATTCCTGCAGTTCCCGCACCATCAAATCCATGCACCTTGTCCAGCTGGTACAAGCGTTCGATCTGTGTGCCCGACCGACGCAGGTAGGCCATGTAATCGGTGAAGGGATCGGTCAACACCTGCGGCCCCGTCATCAACGGCGCGACTCCGGCCGCCTTGATGTTCGCCGTGACAAATGTGGATTCGAAGAGCGAGTGGATGCCATGTTGCGTGGTGTAGCCGTTGGGATTATCGCGGCACGACCCAGCCGTCATAGTTCACCGTCACATGCAGCGGCATGGCTCCGTCGGCTACGTAATGCCCCAGCCATCCGGCGTAGAAAAGGATAGCCTGCTCCACCGGCTTCACATCCTTGTGGTGATCGGAGAGCGTGCGGTACTCGCGCATCGCGGCCTTCAGGCGCTCGTAGACCTCGGTCGTGACATACGGCTGAAGTCCCACTTTTTCCGGCTTTAGATCCAACTCCGGATGCGCCGCCTGCAAAACGGCCAGCGCCGCGATGTAGTCAAATCGCTTGCGCGGCAACGTGCCTAGCCGTGTCCGCGAATTCCAGATCGATGAAATGCTCGGGTGCCTGCGCGGCTACCAGTTCCGGTTCAGCGGGCGAGCGCCAGCGATCCGGCTCGGGCCCAAGATAAGTAATTTCAGCAATCGCCTGCGGAGTGCGGAAGAACGCGGGCATATCCGCCGGCAGCTTCTCCATCGCCAGCTGATTCACGATGCGGTGGCCGTCGTTTCCCCAGGCAGAGGATTGCGGAACAGCTAAGCAAAGGCAGCAGCAATGCCGCAGCCGTGCGGCGCAGGAATGGGTGCAGGAATGGGAGTCATGTAAGGCGAGTATAACTACTCTGGCGCGATATTGCGGTGTGACATGACCTGGCAATGCAGGCTGCGGAAACAGCAGAAATTTACAGAGTTTGCTGCGGCATGCGCGCATGTCGCGTTTGGTATCCTCATGGATTGCCATGCCTACGAAAAAAGAACTACTCACCACTCCCATCCAGCACATCGACATCAAGCAGCACAACGTCGTTGCCCTGGTCGATGCCATGCAGCATATGGCCTACAGCTCCCGTGATCTGAACCGGGCCGCCTCCATCTACGAGCGCATGCTCCGCGACCACGATTGCGGCGTGATTCTGTGCCTGGCCGGATCGCTGATCAGCGCCGGGCTGAAACAGATCTTTGTCGACCTGGTCCGGAACAACATGGTGGACGCGATCGTTTCCACCGGCGCCAATATCGTCGATCAGGATTTCTTCGAGGCTCTCGGCTTCAAGCACTACATTGCCGACGAATTGTACAAGCAGGGCACGGAAGACGGCACGCTGCGCGAACTGATGATCGATCGCATTTACGACACGCTGATCGACGAAGAAGAGCTGCGGCACTGCGACGAAACCACGAACAAGATCGCGAATTCACTCGATCCCACGCCCTTATAGCTCTCGCGAATTCATCCGCGCCATGGGTGCTTACCTGGTGGACCGAGGGCACAGACGCCGGCAAAGGGCGGCGTTGATTCCATTGTTCTCGCAGCCTATGAGAAGGATGTGCCGATCTTCTGCCCGGCCTTCAGCGACTGCTCTGCCGGATTCGGCCTGGTGGCTCACCAGCATGCACGCCAGAACCAGCCCAAGGTTTCGATCGATTCGGCCAAGGATTTCTACGAGATCACCCAGCTGAAGATCGCCAACCCCACGACCGGCCTGCTGATGATCGGCGGCGGAGTGCCCAAGAATTTCGCGCAGGACATCGTGGTGGCCGCGGACATCCTGGGCACGGATGCGCCCGATGCACAAGTACGCGATCCAGATCACGGTGGCCGACGTTCGCGACGGCGCGTTGAGTTCCAGCACGCTGAAGGAAGCCAGTTCATGGGGCAAAGTGGACACCACGTTTGAGCAGATGGTCTACAGCGAAGCGACTTTGGCCTTGCCGCTGATCACCGGCTATGCCTATAACAAAAATGCACACCAGGGTCGGCAGGAGCGCCGCTGGGCCAACCTGCTGGAGCCGGTAAACGCGTAACGTTTTTTGTGTCTTCGCATTACGGCCGAAAGAGGCATGCCCTCCTTTCGGCCGTTGTGTTTGGCGCCAACAATGATGGGCGCAATGTGTCAATCGCCGCTAGGCAAAATGTCGCCTGCAGGCGGTAAAATGAACCATAATAAATAACGTGGCAATCCCCAAATGGAAAGAAACGCCTCAAAAACAGTGCATACTGTAGGTACATTCTGCGCTACAAAGCGGTAAATCATGCTCCCGCGCGAAAGCCTCAAATGGCAGATTCCGTAGGACCATAACCGTTCATAGTTTTCGAGGCATGTAAGAACGTAAAGCATGAACTGGCTTCCCCGCAGGCCGATAGTCCGGGTTGTGCTCGCTTCTGCCCTCGTCGTTGCCGCGGCGGGCACTTACATATCGGTGTCTGCGCACCACCCTGCTCCCGCCAATCGTGCTCAGTGGTTTCGGCAGGAGGCCTTTCTCTTCGCTTCCCTCGCCCTGCTCAACCTGATGCTGGTGGCTGGGATGCGCCGAATCTTCCGCAGCAGCAGCGAAGATCTGGCCCAGGTCGCATTGCTGCAACGAACCCTGCTCGAATCCGCCGGACCAATGATCCTGGCGACAGACCTCGATGGAAGATTCACCGCCTTCAACCCCTCAGCGGAACGGATGCTTGGCTACGCCAAAGAAGAGATGCTGGGGCGGGCGCGCTTCGAAGATATCTTTGTCGATGGTTCGCTAAGGAGCGTCGGGCGGCAACTGGTCGCAAGCCTGAATCCCGCCGTCGAACTTGCTCCTGAGACGGAGATCCCTGATAACCCACTCAACTACTACGTGGAGTACGTCAACAGCTTTCCCCCGAACCGGGTGCGCGGCTTTGAGATCGACTACAAGCGCAAGGATGGCAGCAGTTTCCCGGGAATGGTCTACCTTTCCGCTATTCGGCGAGCCGCAGGGCGCTTTCACCGGTTTGCTGGCAATTTGCACTGACCTGAGCGCCACCAAGCGCGCCGAACACGCTCTTCGCGAGAGCCAGGAACGCTACCGCGATCTCTTCGAGAATTCGAATGAGATGATCGCCACCCTCAGCCCGCGTGGTCGCTATCTCTATGTAAATCCGGCGTGGCAGTCGCACTTCGGATTGAGCGCCGATGACTTCGAAGGGCTAATCAGCTTTGAATCCGCCTTCCCGCCTGAGACCCAGGCTTCAGCCGCCGCTCTTTTCCGTCGCGCGCTTACGGGCGAACGTGTGGAGCGGGCGACACTGCGTTTTTATGGGACCCAGGGCAGGCTCATCGAGGTGGAAGGCAAGCCTGAGCTGCCGACAGGAAGAGGGTCAGCCGGTTTCCGTGCGCTGCCTTTTCCGCGACGTTACGCAGGAGCGCCAGCGCGAGCGCCAGATGTCCATGCAGCTACTTGTGGCCCAGCTTGGTGGGCGAGAGCACTCGTCCTGAGCAGGCGCTGCCCCGCGTACTGGAATCGCTGGGAAGCAGTCTGGAATGGGACGTCGCCATCGATCTGGGGGTAGATGCAGACCAGCAATACCTTAGCTATCACGCTGGCTGGTATGCCACCGGGCACGGCCTACCAGGAGTTTGGGACGGGGCAATGTCAGGCCGCGTTCTCAGGCGGGGCGAAGACATTCCCGGACGAGTGTGGGGCACGCGCAACGCGCTCTGGGTGGTGAGATCTGCGCAAGGAAGCCGCATTTGGCCGACAGGAAGCCGCACAGGCCAGCGGACTTGTAAGCGGCTGGTCAGTTCCGGTGCGAGTCGGCAACAAGGTCATCGCGGTTCTTGAGTTCTTCAGCCATGAGCAGCAGAAGGAAGATCCTGAGATGATGGCCACGGTGGAGACGGTCTGCGCCTCTCTCGGTCAGTTCATGGCGCGCTCCTCGCAGGAAGACCAGCTTGCGCGAACTCAACCGCCACAAGGAGTCATTCTCAACTCCGTTGCTGACGGAATCTTCGGGACTGACCGCGACGGCGAAGTGATCTTCGTCAATCCCGCAGCAGAGGTGATGCTGGGTGCAGCGGAAGGCTCTCTGATGGGCCGACAGGTGCGGGACGTCGTCCACATGGGCCGGAAAGGCCCCGCTTCCAACAATAGCGACGGCGATGCCTCCCCACTATGCGCGCCTTTTCCACTCCCCAGGGAGCGAGTGGTCAGGATGTGTTCTTCCGCAGCGACGGCACTTCCTTCCCGGTGGAGTTTTCCGCTGACGCCGATGCAGGAGGGCGGAAGCGTAGTCGGAAGCGTGCTGAGCTTCCGGGACATCAGCCAGCGATACGCGCTTGACCGCATGAAGGATGAGTTCATCTCGACGGTGAGCCACGAGCTGCGCACGCCGCTGACTTCGATCCGCGGCGCTCTCGGCCTGCTCTCTGCTGGACTGGTCGGCGAAGTAAGCGAAAAGGCCGCCAACCTGCTTCGCATCGCCGTCAGCAACTCCGATCGGCTGGTGCGGCTGATCAACGACATTCTGGACCTGGAGCGGATGCAGTCAGGCCGCGCGCCCCTCTCAGTTCCGCGGACGCGGCTGAGCGAAATTGCGCAGCAGGCGCTGGAAGCACTGGCTCCTGTCGCCGACTCGGCGCACATTCGCCTGGTGCTGGAAGCAGGCACGGCCTCCGTGGAAGCCGATCCCGATCGCCTGCTGCAGGTGCTTACCAACCTGCTGAGCAATGCCATCAAGTTCTCGCCGCCCGACGCCGAGGTTCGACAGTTATGGTCAAGGCCGGGTTCGACGGGGCAACCTCAGCGGTCGTCGATCAGGGGCGCGGCATTCCCGCAGACAAGCTGGAGTCGATCTTTGATCGCTTCCAGCAGGTGGATGCCTCCGATTCCCGCCAGAAGGGCGGCACCGGACTGGGACTGGCGATCTGCCGGACCATCATCCATCAGCACGGCGGTCGCATCTGGGCCGAGCGCAATCCCGACCAGCGGCACGACTTTCTCATTCTTTGTGCCCTTCCGCCAAAGCCTCGAAACTGATTCCACTCCGTTTCCTGACAGGGAAGTTCGCGATGGCACCATCCTGATATCAGATAGCGATGCCCAGGCGAGGCGCACGGTTGGGGATCATCTGACGCAGCATGGTTACAAGGTGGTCGAAGCAGAGGATGCCGAGCAAACACTTGTGCAGGCACGCCGGCTTCCGCTCGAGGCCATTCTGCTCGACATTTCGCTTAGCAGCGGCAATGGATGGCAGACGCTGCAGATGTTGAAAAATGATCCGCTTACCGCGGCAATTCCAATCGTTGTCTTGAGCGTATGGCCGTCGACCGACCACTCGGATATTCCTGAGCATATTGATGGATGGGTCCAAAAGCCGCTGGATGAAGTGGCTCTCCTGGGCGAGTTGGCGCGGGTGTTGCACGGCGGAAACGAGCCCGCTCGAGTGCTGATCGTTGAAGACGATGAGGATCTCGCGAAGATCATCCTCACAACCTTCCAAAGCGCCGGAATCGAAGTACTTCACGCGGCCACGCGGCGGCGTGCGATAGAGATCTGTGAGACGTTTCCACCGGACCTACTGATCCTGGATCTCTCTCTACCGGATGGGGATGGCTTTAACGTTGTAGATTGGCTACGTCAACAGAAGGATCTGTGCAAGACACCCCTGGTCGTATACTCGGCACGAGACGTTCTTGATTTCGAACGCCGGCAGTTGCAACTTGGCCCCACCGAATTTCTGACCAAGGCGAGTGTCCAGCCGCAAGAGGTAGAGGCCCTGGTGCTCACGATGCTTCGACGTCTTCGCAAGGCGGAGAACGAGAACCAGTCCAGCGATGATGGGGCCATCTCCCGGCCCGCATAGCAATCAGGCTTTGCCAGAGGCGGCTCAAAGTCTGCGAACGGAATGCCTCTTGTAAGCACGCAGGAAGATTGATGGAGTACCAACGAGGCGGCGGAAAGATATGCCTCCCGTTCATCTGGCAGTGAACTGGTGACGCTAGTCACCAGAGAAGAGGACTCAATGACCCAGCGCCGCGTTTTGATCATTGACGACGAAGACGACATTCGCCAGGTGGCCGCACTCAGCCTGGAGACGGTCGCAGGTTGGGACGTTCTGATGGCCGGGTCGGGCATGGAGGGCGTGGGCCGTGCAGCCAAGGAAAAGCCAGATGCGATCCTGCTGGACGTGATGATGCCGGTAATGGACGGGCCGTCCACTTTCCTCGAATTGCAGAAGCGCAAAGAAACCGCGGGCATTCCTGTGGTGCTGCTCACAGCGAAGGTGCAAGGTCCCGACCAGCGACGCTTCGCGGGTCTTGGTGTAGCCGCAGTGCTCTTTAAGCCTTTCGATCCATTAACACTTTCGACGCAGATTTCCGATGCGCTGGGATGGAAAGATTAGTCCATAATCAGAGCCATGGAATCGTCCATCCGGGAATCGTCTCAACACAAACCCGCAACTAACTCGGACGCTCCCTCGACTGCGAATACATTGCAGCTGCTGCTGCAGCAACTCTGGATCACCAGCCAGGCCACCGTCGCACAAAGACTGGAGACGCTGCAAACCGCGCAGATCCGCATGGAGCAGAACTCGCTCGATGCCCGCATCCGGAAGCAGGCTGCAGATGCAGCGCACAAGCTCGCAGGAATCCTTGGCACCTTTGGCCTTCCCGAAGGAAGCATGTTGGCTTTGCAGGTTGAGACAGCCATGGAGAATGAAACAACAGCCACGTTGGACGCCAAAGAATTTGCAGCGATCCTGGACGAGCTGACCCGCATGGTCGCGCAAAAGTCCGCCGGCATCACCAACCTCTAGCGCTTACCGCCGAACCGCAACACTAGCTTGGACCATCAAGAACCGCAAATCTCTTCGCGTGACCTTTCCTAGAAATCATGATCTCCGTGCAAAGTATCTCTTGCGGGTGCGATCTTATCGGAACTTTGCCGAGTGGACTCCTCTGCCTGCGCACGCAGCCGGGCGACGGCAAGCCAGTTATCCCGGCGCGGGTTATCTGAGATCCATGGTGGAAGAGGCATGCAAAGATAGCGGCTCATCGCTTCTGCGTAACCCTCATAAAGCAACCGCATTTCAGCCAGCCGCTTCATGGATTCGTTGTCAGTGCAGACCTTGATCCCCGACTCGCAGAGGAGCGCGTGAAGCTGATTGTAGCGGGCCTCGGGAAGACGATCGGGATAGCCTCTGACCGGTTCCTGATGGAAGATCTGGGAGATATCGACGAGCGCATGCCGTGCCATGGCGAAGGTAAGCTGGGCCTGCCGGGCCGGATGCCCTTGCACTCCGGCAATCAGCAGAGCACACGTGTCCAGGATCGCTGTGAGCGCGCTGATCCAGCTCTGATTGTTGTGCTGGGAGCGAAAATAGCAGAGCAGCGGATACGAGATGTGGCTTTCCAGCAATTCTGCCGACCACCGCTCCCACTCCTCCAGCAGCAGCATCAGGGCCTCGCTTGCGCCCTCGTAGGAGTGCCGGCGCATGAGTTCAGCGGCCGTTGGCGGCGATCCCGCACGCGCGTCCAGCAGGGAGATACTGACCTCGCGGCGAGAAAACGCGGCATATAGCACTGGAAAATAGCCCATGACCACGGCCAGAAAGCCGAGCCCGATTCCAGCTTCAAGGATAATCAGCTCCCGCGCCCACGGACTGCTCGGCGTTACATCGCCAAGCCCCAGCGTGAAAATCGTGGTGCCGCTGACATAAAGATCCGAACGGAAGCCTTTTGCCTCAACTACATCGTGAAACGGGCTGCCCAGGCCATGAAAGATGAGCCCAAAGCCAATTACCATCGCCGAGGCCCACATGACCAGCAGGAGAATCAAGGACAGCGGACCGTAGAAACTAAAGGCCGTCTCCCGCCGCTTCGGGTCCCGGATGAGATTTGAGCAAAACTTCCACGGCGTCCAGGTAAGCACATAGAACAGACGAGTGAGGCGAAAGCGGCCTACGGCGCGACGGGTCAGGATGATGGTCTGAAACGCGTCCAGCAGAGTGACGGCCAGGAGCGCAGCCCCCAATACCAAGCCCAGGATCTGCATCGCTCGAACCCCCTCGCCCGTCAAATCGGGTGTATTTCGTAAGCTAGCATAGGCTGGCGGCAGCGCCCGGGATCGCTAAACTATGCCGCAACGAGGTTCTATGAGCGCAAATCTGGCCGATGTGGGGCGGATTCTGTTGGGCGTAGGGGTGGGGATCGCCTTGCTGGGAGCGGTGTTAATCTTCGCCAGCCGCCTGGGGCTGCCACTGGGCCGTCTTCCCGGAGATATTGCGTACCGAGGCAAAAGTTTCTCCGTCTTCGCGCCGCTTGGCACTTCGCTACTGCTTAGCGTGGTTCTGTCCCTGCTCCTGTACCTTATCTCGCATTTTCGGAAGTAATTCGCCATAAATCAGCCCGTTTCGATGGGGGAAGATTGGGCTCGCGAGCTAGGCATGAGGTGGATTTTCTCTGTATTTTGTTGTACTTCTGAGGCTTAGAAAGGCGGCAGAGTCCTGATATTTGCCCTGAAAACTCCTGCCGGGTGGTACCATCAGACAGATTCATACGCTCTGGAATTTAGGCAGAGCCAGGGCTTGAACGGCGTTTTGGCGAAGGTGACTTGCGATTTCAAATGTGCGCACTTCTCACCAAAACCACAGGCCCAGGGCCACTCTTTTTTGGCGCTTTCAGGCCAGATGAATCAGCAGTTCTGCGGTGCCTCAGGCGGTGTCCATGCACGCGTTGAGGTCGATAGATGCGAATGTAAGACAATTTTGGAGGACGGATGAAAACTGTAGGAAAAATCTGGCTGGCTCTTGTTGTATTTGCCATCGCTGCGCCGATGTACGCGGAGGATTCTTCATCTTCTGCTGATCTCCAGGCCGACGCAAAAACGGCTCCGGCGAAGACCGCCGGCGCTGATGAGGACTTCGACAATTACAAGTGGCGTATCGATGCCATGTGGTATTTCGCGATGCCCTCCGGTACGTTTAGCGGCAAGGCTGAAAAGGTGCCGATCGACCTGAGCAAGGACCTGAGTTTCAACAGCTATTCGACTTTCACTGGCAAAGTGGACTGGCGGTTTACCCGCAAGAACCACCTCTTGGTTGGCGTGACGCCCCTCTATTCCAGTTCGAAGAATGTCACCCTGAACCGGGAGATCATTTTCGACGGAGTCACCTACGACGCCGGTGCGGTCATTAGCAGCAAATTTGACTCTACCTTGTGGACACCCGGATACCGGTATGACATCATCCGACGCAACCACGGGACCGTCGGCATTGATGCCTATATGTACCTGATTGACAGTTCGGCCAGCATCAACGGGGTCGGAACGATCACCAACTCGGACGGCTCTACGCAAACTGGCACGGTCAAGGCATCGGGCTCGCTGCTGGCGCCTATCCCAGTCTTCGGACCCAGCTTCTACTGGTACCCAATGAAGCAGTCGCCCAAGCTGACGGTGGAAGGAAACATCCTGGGAATGTATCTCTTCGGGTATGGAAACTTCCTGTCGACACATGCAACCGTAGGCTATGCGTTCAACCCCCACTGGAACGTACGATTTGGCTACATCTTGAGCAACCGTTTGAGCGTCCACGGAACGAACGACCGTATTGCCATGGACATAACCCAGCAGGGCCCGACGGTCGGAATCGAATTTACCGGCGGCCATCGCGATCGGTAGTAACACCTAGTTCTACACAGCCCCGGTTGGAGCCCTGCTCCAACCGGGGCTATACTTTTGCGGACTTGTTCCGAATCCCGCGCCTTCCCCGGCCACCCCCACATGGTTTTCCGCTATCCGCCCGTGTAGACTTTTCCCTTGTGAGCCCATCGGATTCCGACAAGGAACAAGACCAGCTTGGCTTCCTCTTCGAGGAGCCTAAGGCTGCAACACGGCGTATCTGGTCAGTAGGAGAACTTGTCGGCGAAGTTCGTTCCCACATCGAGAGCGAATATGCGGACGTCTGGGTGGAAGGAGAAATCTCCAACCTGCGCTCCGCTCCATCGGGACATCTCTACTTCACCCTCAAAGATGGCGAATCGCAGCTCCCCGTAGTCCTTTTTCGTCGGCAGTCTCAGCTCCTGCGCTTCCGGCCCGCGGATGGCCAGCAGGTCCTGGTACGCGGCAAGGTGACGGTCTACGAGCAGCGGGGCCAGATGCAGTTGGTTGCGGAGCTCCTTGAACCGCTCGGCGCCGGCTCACTGCAGCTCGCCTTCGAACAGTTGAAGGAGCGCCTCCGTGCCGAAGGGCTTTTCGAGCCAGCGCGCAAACGGCCATTGCCTGCGTTTCCACGCTGCGTGGGCATCGTCACATCGCCCACGGGTGCTGTTATTCGAGACTTCCTCAACATTGTGGGTCGTCGCCACGCTGCGCTGCATGTGCTGATTTTTCCTGCCGTCGTCCAGGGCGACTCGGCTGCCGCGGAGGTTGCCGCAGGCATCCTGCACTTTAACCAGACACACTCCGCTGATGTCATTGTGATCGCGCGCGGTGGCGGGTCGCTCGAGGATCTGGCGCCATTCAACAGCGAGACACTGGCGCGCGCCATCGCGACCTCTGAGCTGCCCGTCGTCTCAGCCGTGGGACACGAGACCGACTTCACCATTGCTGACTTTGTTGCTGACCTGCGTGCGCCCACCCCATCCGCCGCGGCGGAGTTAATCACCGAAGCGCAGCATAAAGTGGAAGAACGAATCGATCTGCTATGGCGTCGGCTGGAGCGAGCGGGTCGCTACAGGCTGCTGCAGGCCAGCGAACGTCTCAGCCGGCTGTCGATTGAAGCTGGTCTGCAACGGCTGCGCAATGCCTTCGAGCGCCGCCAGCAGAGACTGGACGAACTGAGCTTTCGCATGGAGGCATCGTTGCGCGCCTTGGCACAAACCAGCCTCGACCAACTGAATCACGCCAGCAATCGGCTGATGCATCAGGACGCCAGCCGCCGACTACTGCTTCTGCGCGAGCGGTTGCGCGGCCTGGACGGACGCATGAAGCGAGCTGAACAGACTATGACCGCAGCTTTCGCTTCGCGGCAGGGTGCACTGGAGGGGCGCCTGCTCTCCTTGTCGCCGTTGGCCGTGCTGAACCGCGGCTATGCATTGGTATTCAACGAGAGCGGTGTGCTGATTAAGAGTGCAGCGCAGGTAGCTGAAGGGGATTTGCTGACCGCACGGCTCGCGGTGGGATCGCTGCAGAGCCGGGTAGTTGCGACCGAACACCCAAGTGACACAAAGAAAACCAGGCCCAAGTAAGGCGAGAATCGAGACTATGAGAAAGCTTTTTGGCACAGATGGAATTCGCGCGGTAGCCGGCGTCGCTCCGTTGGACCCGACGACGGTTTACGCAATTGGCATCGCTCTTGGGCACTCGCTGAAGGCTACTTTCTCTGACCCCCGCGTGCTGTTGGGAATGGATACGCGCGAGTCTGGTAACTGGATAGCCGCCGCCATGGCCGCAGGACTGGAGCACTCGGGTGCTGAAGTAACCAGCGCCGGAGTGATCACCACGCCCGCAATTGCCCACCTCACTGGCAAGCACGGCTTCGCGGCAGGAGTCGTGATCTCGGCGTCGCACAATCCCTGGCAGGACAATGGCATCAAGATTTTCGGCAGTGACGGTTACAAATTGGCCGACGCCACAGAATTGCGAATGGAAGACGAAATCTTCCGCCATTTGGAAGGCCTTGTCGCCCCTGATCCCGCATCGCTGCCGGCACCTCGGATTGATCCCCAACTGCGCCGCGAGTATGAAGAATTCTTGCTGGCTGCCGTCCCCGGCTTGAACCTGGCCGGCCTCAAGCTGGTGGTTGATTGCGCCAACGGAGCCGCCTCGGCAATTGCTTCCGAACTCTTCTCCTCGCTTGGCGGCGACGTCCAACTGACGCACGTCACCCCCAATGGACGGAACATCAACGACCAATGCGGAGCGCTGCATCCACAAGTAGTTGCGGCGGAGACAAAGGCCACGGGCGCCGCGATGGGCATCACGTTCGATGGAGATGCAGACCGCGCACTCTTTGCGGACGCCAATGGAAATGTGGTGAACGGCGACGCCGTTTTGCTTCTGGCCGCGCGCGATCTGCAACAGAAAAATCAGCTCACCGGCAACCTTGTCGTAGCCACAACCATGTCAAACATGGGTCTGGAAGCTGCGCTCAAGCGCAGCGGAATCCGCATGCTGCGCGCACCCGTCGGCGACAAATACGTTCTGGAACTGATGCAGCAGCAGAACGCCGCGCTGGGCGGAGAGCAGTCTGGCCACATCCTCTTCCCACACCTCGCCACAACTGGCGATGGTCTTCTGACGGCCCTGGTTGTGCTGGACCTGGTGCAGCGTTCTGGCAAACCACTCCACGAACTTTGCGGCGATTTGAAGGTCTTTCCGCAGGTGATTGTGAACGTGCGAGTGAAGGAGAAGCGGCCACTTGAATCAATTGCAACCGTGGCTGCTACAATTCACGCTGCCGAAGAAGAATTGAAGGACAGCGGTCGCGTCGTAATCCGCTACTCCGGCACAGAAGCGCTTGCGCGAGTGATGATTGAGGCCGAATCAGAAGAGGCCATGCGGCGCCATGCAGATGCCATCGCTGGTGCGATTCGCAACGAACTGGGCGCTTAGAATTTCATGTGGCGGGGCGCTCACCGCGCCCCGTATCTACTTCAGATCCCGCCAATTTGAGCCTACGCCGCAGTCCGCGACCAGCGGAACCTTCAACTTCACCACGCCTTCCATCTCTTCTTTTACGAGCGCCTGCATGGTCCCGGCTTCTTCCTCGACCACGTCGAAGACAAGTTCGTCATGCACCTGCAGAGTCATCACCGACTTCAGATTCTCATGCGCCAGGCGCTTGTCGATGCGAATCATCGCAATCTTGATCAAGTCGGCGGCTGTACCTTGCAGCGGCGTGTTGACCGCGGTGCGCTCAGCAAAGCCGCGTAGATTTGCATTGCGGCTTTGGATGTCGGGAATGGGCCGCACACGTCCGAACATCGTTCGCACGCGCTGCTCGCTGCGCGTCTCCTCGAGTATGCGATCGATGTACGAGCGCACGCCCTGGTAGCGGGCAAAATAGGTGTCGATATACAGGCGCGCCTCACTCTGCGTGATGCCTAGCTGCGCCGCCAGTCCGAATGGCGATATGCCGTAGACGATCCCGAAGTTCACGGCCTTGGCGCGATTGCGCGTCTCTTTATCCATCTGGGCCGCGGGAACTCCGAAGACCTCTGAGGCGGTCAGCGTGTGAATGTCTTCGTCGTTCTGAAACGCGCGCACCAGCAGCGGATCCTCAGAGAAGTGCGCCATCAGTCGCAGCTCAATCTGCGAATAATCCGCCGAGAGAAGCATGCGCCCGGGCGCAGCGATAAAGGCCGCGCGAATCTCCCGGCCAAGCTCGGTGCGGATAGGAATGTTCTGCAGATTGGGGTTCGTCGACGACAGCCGGCCCGTCGCTGTGCCCACCTGGTTGAACGTGGTGTGGACCCGGCCATCGCGATCCGCCAGCAGCGGCAGCGAATCCACATAGTTCGATTTCAATTTTGCGAGCTGGCGATATTCCAGCACCATCTTCGGCACGGCATTGTGCGTCGACAATTCTTCGAGCACATCCTGCGCCGTCGATACCACTTTGCCCTTACCGTACTTCATCGGTTTGGGCAGGCCCATCTTGTTGAAGAGCACATCGCCCAGCTGCCGGGGAGAATTGATGTTGAAGCGGTGCCCAGCTAGTGCGAAGATCTCTTCGCCAACGCGCTGCATCTCCGACGACAGACGGTCAGCCATGCGATTCAGAACCCCGCTGTCGATGCGCACTCCCGCGTCTTCCATCCTGCGCAACACGGTTACCAGCGGCAGATCGATCTCTTCGTAAACACTGCGGGCCTGCAGCTCATCGACATCGCGACGCAGTATCGGCGCCAACTGATGGATGGCGTGCGCCGCCTCCGGCAACAGTGCCTCTGCTGTTTCCTGCAGGGGCCGGGCTGTGAAGCGTGCCACCACATCACTCAGGCGGTGCGTGGCGTGCGTAGGATTTACGAGGTAGGAGTACAACATCACGTCGTCGCGCACGCCGCGAAGCTGAACTCCCTGCTGTGCGAGCGAGCGATACGTCCCTTTAAGATCGTGCACGGTCTTGGGTACCGACTCGTCTTCAAGCAGCGCGCGCATGGGATCCGCGCCCTCCGAGTCCAGCACCAGCCGCAGGGCCCGACCCTCCGTTGTACAAAGGCCCAAGTGGTAATCGGGCGGTTCCTGCTTTTGTTCCGCGGGCTCCATCGCGTCCAGGAGCGACATCGTCGTGGGTA
The DNA here is from genome assembly GCA_963849505.1 of uncultured Acidobacteriaceae bacterium. GTDB lineage: Bacteria > Acidobacteriota > Terriglobia > Terriglobales > Acidobacteriaceae > JANXZS01. The sequence continues at coordinate 29,253 of CAWKHY010000012.1, forward strand.
CAGGCGGCTCTTCTTCCAGCGATTCCGCCTCCTGCTCGCCTGCCTGCTCTGCGGCCACTAAAAACGATGAGGGCGCGACGGCAATTGCGAATCCGTTCTCGCGAGACTCAGCAATAAACGCGGCGATCTCTTCCCTGGTGGGCGTGAGGTTGAACGCGACCGTGCTCGCAGCCTGCTCAGGCGCCAGCTCTTTCAGCATCGATGTAAATTCAAGTTCGGTGAAGAGCGCGCGACACTGCATCGTATCCGGAGTCAGCGTGCGCATCGCTTCCAACTCCAGCTCGACAGGCACATCCGTCGAGATCGTCACCAACTCCTTGCTCAGCAGAACGGTGTCGCGATTCTGCTGCAACGACTCGCGATAGGTCTTCCGCTTCACTTCCTCCGATCGATCGAGCGCCGCCTCCACGCTGCCGAATTGTTGAATCAGCTCGACGGAGCCTTTGTCTCCAATGCCCGGCGCCCCGGGGATGTTGTCGATCGTGTCGCCGCGCAGAGCCATCACGTCGATCACCTGTTCGGGCGGCACACCAAGCGTCTCCACTACTTTGTCGCGGTCCAGGATCAGGTTGTCCTTTGTAGGATTCAGCACCTTCACGCGATCGTTCACCAGCTGCATCATGTCCTTGTCGCTGGAAACGATCAGCACCGGGTGGCCCGCGTCCGCGGCCTTTCTGGCCAGCGTGCCGATCACGTCATCCGCCTCAAACCCCTGCGCCTGCAGGATCGGAATCCGAAAGGCCTCCAAGGCTCGTCGGATGTACGGCAACTGCTGCGCAAGATCCGGCGGCATCTCCGCACGATTGGCCTTGTAGCCGTGATAATCAACTTCCTCGTACACCTGCGTCGCCGAATTGAACTTCCGCAGCGTCAGCGTACTGGCCTGTGCGTCGCGAAAGACCGGACCGCTCACGTCAAACACCGCGGCCAGAAACTCAGGATGAAAGTCGCGGCGCAGCTTGTTGATCATGTTCACGAAGACGAAGGTTGCAGCCGTGGGCACACCTGTGCGCGTCGACATTGGCCGTTGTCGCTGCATGGCATGGTAGGCGCGGAAGATGAACGACATCGAATCGAGCAGGAAGACGGTGGGCTTGGCGGAGTCAGCGGGCATCGACAAGAGTCTACCAGCGTTAGCTGATAAACATGCAGTCGCCATATGAGAAGAATCGGTATCGCTGTGCAACTGCATGATCGTAAGCAGCTAAAACCCTCTCGCGTCCGGCAAAGCCGCACACCAGCATCAGCAGGCTGGATTGCGGCAAATGAAAATTCGTCAGCATGGCTTGCACCAGTTGGAACTCGGAGCCCGGCGACAGGAAAATGCTCGTTGTCCCGCTGTGCGGCTCAAGAGGCGCGCCACTGGCTACCCGCGCGCAATGCTCCAGGGTGCGCACGGTTGTCGTGCCGGCAGCAATAATTCGGCGACCCTCAGCTCGCGCTCGATTCAGCTCTTCCGCGGTCCCGGCAGGCAGCATGTATCGCTCCGCGTGCAGGTGGATATCCTCGACCCGCTCCACGCGCAAGGGCGCAAATGTGCCCAGCCCAACGTGCAGCGTCACGAACGCAATCCGCACGCCACGCACCCTCAGCGCAGCCAGCACCTCCGGCGTGAAGTGCAATCCCGCAGTGGGCGCCGCCACTGATCCACGCTGCTCAGCGTAAACCGTCTGGTAGCGCTCGCGGTCATCCGCCGCATCGCCGCGATGGATGTACGGCGGCAAGGGCACATGGCCTAGCCGCTCCAACGCGCCCCAGAAATCCGCACAAGGAGCAAAGCGCAGCAAGCGCTCGCCAAACTCACCCCGTTGCAGGACTTCGGCTTCCAACGCCGCGCTCGATGTCGCATCGTTTGGATTTGCAAAGACAAGCGTCTCCGCCACGCCAACCTTGCGACCCGGTCGTACCAGCGCCCGCCACTCCCACTCGGAAACCTGCTCCGTGAGCAGCACTTCAATTGCTCCAGTCGGCGGTTGCTGGCCTTTCCGCAAAGATCGCTGCGCAAATAATCTCGCCGGAATGACGCGGCTGTTATTTAACACCAGCAGATCGCCCTCCATGAACTGCGAAGGCAGATCCAGGAAGGCGCCGTCGCGATATTCCCCCGTCTCGCGATTCAGCAACAGCATGCGCGCACCTGACCGCGTTGCAGGCGGCTCTTGCGCGATCAACTCTTCGGGAAGATGAAAATCGAAATCCTGCACCAGCACGATGCTGATTCTAGTGCATGACCTGCCACAATATTTTTCGGGGTGCTAGTTGCCGTTCCGGCTGGCCTGCAGCTTGGCCAGGTGGGCCTCGGCATTCAGCCGCGCGCGCTCCAGCGCATCCTGCAGCTCCAGTCGCCGGTCTTCGAGTTCAGGGCCGCGTGCCTCAGGATCTGCCGCCACTCCTTGCGCAAAGCTCATCACCACGCGTGAGAATGGCTTGGGAATCATCAGGCGATCCCAGGACTTCACTTCCCATCTACGTTCCGGCAAAAGATAGAAAGAGTAGACGGGGTAGCCCGTCATTTGCGCCAGCTTGACGGGGCCGATCTTGGTCCGATAAATAGGCCCGCGAGGTCCATCCGCGGTGAAGATCGCGGCATGCCCTTCCTCGATCGCCTCTTTCATCCCCATCAGGCCTTCGAGCGCTCCGCGCGTGCTCGATCCCCGAGCGGCGCCGTAACCCATATTCTTCGCCGTGCGCGTCACCAGTTCCCCATCGAAGCTTTGGCTGATCAGAACAACGGCATGGTATTCCTGGAAATAGCAGGCGGCCAGCAGGATCGCGCGATGCCAAATGGCATAGATGCCTGTCGCGGGAGGCTCCAGCATCGCCAGCCCCTCCTCGAAAATAATTTCATAGCGCAGGGTTGCGGCAATCGCGCGCAATATCCAGGCAGCGACGCGGGGAAGCACAGCCAACGCAATACGCTGGCTGAAGGTCCACGAAGGTAGTTTTGAGCTTTCTTTCACGCAAGAACGATTCTAGAGCCTCTCTCGCCCAACAGCCCGCCTCTCAACGCGAAGTTCTAGCTGTAACGAAGCCAGCGCAGCATCTCCGGCAATGTTGCGCGCTTGCCGTACATCAGGATTCCAACGCTGTAGATGCGCGAAGCGACCCACAACAGCGCCCAGATCGAGCCCGCCATCAACACCAGCGAGAGCCCAAGCTGCCACGCCGGCACCGCCATGGCCGACATGCGCAGGCACATCACAATCGGTGTGCACGGCGGAAAGAGGGACAAGAGCACCACCGGCCATGCGGTCGGATTCGCAAGGATGTACACCGTCAGCATCAACCCAACGAGTTGCGGCATCACCAGCAGCATGGCAAATTGCTGCACTTCGGACTCCTGGCTTACAGACGCTCCGAAACCTGCGCTCAGTGCGCTGTAGAAGAAATATCCCAGCAGGAAATAAATGACGAAGAAGACCAGTTTGATCGGCGAGATACCGTAAGCCGCCAGGCCGCCCTGGCCGAGTTGGCTGGCCGCCGCAGAGACGCTCAGCAGAAGCAGCGCTCCAATCCAGATGCCCATCTGCGTCAGGCCCACGGCTCCTACGCCCAGCAGCTTGCCGGCCATTAGCGACTCTGGCTTCGCCGTCGCCAGCAGCACCTCGAAGACGCGCGACGTCTTCTCCGCCACCACGGAGCGCGCCACATTCATCCCGTAGAAGACCACCGCGAAATACAGCAGAAACGCCATGAAGTACGCGCCCGCGACGCTCTTGCCCGCATCGGCTGCCATCACCCGGCCATTCTTGATCTGCGTGGACTTCAGTTCGACGCCCTTCTGCAGCTCTTCAATTGCCGCCGGCGTCACTCCCTGCTTGATCAGTCCGCGCCGCACCAGCGCATGACCAATCGCCCGCTGCAGCCGCTCGTTGCCCACAAAGTCCGTTGATCCACGGGACCTGTAGGTGGCTGTCGGCTGTGATTCCCCTGGCGGCATATCCAGCCATAGAAAACCATCAATCGCCTTGCTCTCCACCTGGCGATCCAGATCTCCCAAATCATTTTCTGAGATGGGCGCCACCACCTCCACCTGCATCTGAGCCGGCGGTCGCCGATCTCTGCCATCGCTGGATTGCGGCTCACGTGTGCCGTTAAGCTCCGCCTTCACGCTCTCCGCCAGCATCGCGTCATTCGACGCAACAACGATGTGCGATCCACCGCCGCCAAGCATGGCAGACATGATGCTCAGTCCGAAGATCACCGCGAACAGCACCGGGATCAGGAATGTGCTGAAGAGGAAGGCCCGGCTGCGAACATGCTCCAGGTACTCGCGCTTTGCAATCAGGAATGCTTCACGCATCGACCTTGCCTCCCACCGTTTGAATAAAGATCTCTTCGAGTGACGGCTCCATCCATTCGAACTTGTAAATGCGCGCTCGTTCGGCAGCTGCGATCAACAAAGGCTGGGCGTCCGCGCCAGGCTTCAGCCTAATCTCGGCATGACCTCCGTAGTTCTTCGCCTCGGCAATCGCCGGATGTTCAAGGAAGGACGCGTCCCCCTCAAAATCAATCACCACGTGGCTGCGCTCATACCGCGATTTAATCTCGCGCATCTTTCCCGAAAGCACCGCCTCACCGTGATCGATGAGGCAGATGCTGTCGCACAGCTTCTCCACCTGGTCCATGCGATGCGTGGAAAAAAGAATCGTCTTGCCCGCCGCCTTCAGTTCCAGCAGCACATCCTGCAGCAGCATTGCATTCACCGGATCGAGGCCCGCGAAGGGCTCGTCCATGATGATCAGGTCAGGCTGGTGCAGCAGCGTGGAGATGAACTGGATCTTCTGCTGCATGCCCTTCGACAATTCCTCGGTCTTCTTCGGCAAGGCATCGGAAATCTGCAGCCGTTCGCACCATTCCACAGATCTCTTGTTCGCAGTCGCCGCATCCAGTCCGCGCAGTCTCCCCAGGAAGACAAGCTGGTCGATCACCTTCATTTTTTTGTAAAGACCGCGCTCCTCCGGCAGGTAGCCCACGCGCTTCAATCCCTCGCGACGAAAGGGCTGGCCGAAGAGAGACACCGTCCCCGAATCCGGCCGGGTGATGCCGATCATCATGCGGATGCTCGATGTTTTACCCGCACCATTCGGCCCCAGCAGGCCGAACATCGAGCCCGGACCAATCGCCAGGCTCAGATTCTTCACCGCGACCTTGCGGTCATACGCCTTGGAAATGCTATCCAGCTCGACAAGAATCCCGTCACCCATCTCGACGCACACTCCAGAAAGTCGCCCAAGTTTAGCAAAGAGTCCCCGGTCGGCGATTGCTGGTAGCATCGCACTGTGCTTGCCCTAGAAACTCCAGTCCAGTTTGTCCGTGGCATCGGCCCTCGCATAGCGGAGATGATCAAGGCCAAGGGCATCGTTACGACTGAAGACCTGCTCTACCACCTGCCCTTCCGCTACGAAGACCGCATGAACCCGCGCAGCCTGAACGAACTGGTGCCCGGAGAAATGGCCAGCGTTATCGGCGAGGTTCGAGGATCGACCCTGCTCAGAACGCGCAGCATGCCTATCTTCAATCTGACCGTAGGCCAGGGCCTTGAAACCCTCACTTGCGTCTGGTTCCACGGCACCTATCTCAAGGACAAATTTCAGCCCGGACAGATGATCGCCCTCTTCGGCAAGGTTGAGGCCTCTCGGACCAAACGCGGCTTCAAAATGATTCAGCCGCAGGTTGAGATACTGCCGACCGACATGGACGACGATCTCAGCCGCCTGCTCGAAGTCGGCCGCATTACGCCCGTCTACGAATCCCTGAGCGGCAATGCCAAGCTAAGCTCCCGCTGGATCCGCCGGGTGGTTCACGGCCTGCTCGAAGAACTGCGAGGCCAGGTTACCGAGTCGCTGCCGACGGCACTTCTTGAGCGGCTTCAACTGCCCAGCCGCGAGGAGGCAATTCGCGGAGTCCACTTCCCTGAGGCGGGCACCCCACTCCCCCAGTTGCAGGCCTCGGCCACCGCTGCGCATCGCCGCCTCATCTTCGAGGAGCTTTTCTACCTGGAACTCGGCCTTGAGGTGAAGCGCCGCAAATTCCGCGATCGGCAGGGCATCGCCTTCGAGACTGGAACCAACGTCCGTGAGGCGCTGCGCGAGGTGCTGCCTTTCCATCCCACGGTGGCGCAGAAACGCGCTTTGGGCGAAATAGTCGGTGATATGCGCCGGCCCGGCCCCATGCGCCGCCTGCTCCAGGGAGACGTCGGTTCCGGCAAGACCATCGTTGCCTTCCAGGCGATGCTGGTGGCCATGGAAAACGGCTTCCAGGCCGCCCTGATGGCCCCCACGGAGATTCTGGCTACCCAACACTACCTGGCTGCCCGCAAGCTGCTGGAGCGCTCTTCAAGGCCCTACAAAACGGTCCTGCTAACCGGCTCTTTGGACGACGAACGCAAGCGCAACGCCCGCCGCGCTATCTTCCAGGGCGACGCCAATCTGGTCATCGGAACTCATGCCCTGATCGAGGAAAAAGTCGATTTCGCCAACCTAGGGCTCATTGTCGTGGACGAACAGCACCGTTTCGGCGTCCTGCAGCGCTTCCGCCTGATGAAAAAGCCGAATGCCGCCGAACCAGACGTACTCGTGATGACGGCCACCCCGATTCCCCGCACGCTGGCGCTCTCCCTCTACGGGGACCTCGACCTGAGCGTGCTGGATGAGTTGCCCCCGGGCAGAACGCCCATCGTCACCCGCCAGGTAACCGACGAGCGCGCCGGCGAAGTGTGGGAATTCGTCCGCAAACAGGTCGCTGCGGGGCACCAGGCCTATGTCGTCTACCCCGTAATCGAAGGTGCAAAAGACGATCAGCCAGAGCTCGATTTCGCTCCTCCAGACACCGAAGAAGCGGCTAAACCGAGCAAAGCAAAGAAGTCGAGCAAGAAGGCGGCCTCGCTCTTTGCCGAGGACAAGCCCTCACTGAAATCGGCCATCAGCATGTACGAAAACCTGCGGGCAAATAACCTTGCCGGTCTGCGCCTGGGTCTGCTGCACGGGCGCCTGGATTCAGACGAAAAAGAAGTCATTATGCGCCGCTTCCAGCGCGGCGAGATCGACGTCCTTATTGCAACAACCGTGATCGAAGTTGGCGTAGATGTTCCCAACGCCACCGTGATGGTGGTTGAGCACGCTGAGCGCTTCGGGTTGGCTCAGCTTCATCAGCTTCGTGGGCGTGTAGGCCGCGGCGCAGCCAAATCGTGGTGCATCCTGATGACCAGCGGTCGCGTCTCCCCAAATGCGGAGGAGCGGCTGGCAGCCATGGTGCGCACTCAGGACGGCTTTGAATTGGCGGAGCTGGACCTGCAATTGCGCGGACCGGGGGAATTCTTCGGCACGCGGCAGGCGGGGCTGCCCGACTTTCGTGTAGCCAGCCTGGTCCGCGACCGCGCCCTGCTGGAGCTGGCCAAGACAGAAGCTGCACGCTTTGTGCAAAATCCCCTGGACGAAGCCAGCGAAGAAGAGAAGGCCCGCGTCTGGAAGCAGCTCAAAGATGCGTGGCAGCGCCGCTATGGCCTGGTGGAAGCTGGCTGAGCCTTCGGGTACCGCTAGCCCAGCTTCAGCTCCTCAAAGAGCCTATCGGCGAATTTCTCCTGCGATCCCGTCAGCACCTCCAACTCAACCTCCACCGTTTCCTCCTGGATATCGAGCGGCCGGTACCGGGTACACTGGCACAGTTCGGTCAGCCTGTGATGGGCATCCTGGCTCAGTTCCAGTCCGGCGGCGATTAGCGAGGTGTACATCTCCATGCATCCCCGGCGCTCAAACTCAAAGCCAATCCGCACGTCCGAGTCGGAGTAGCCCCGGCTTAGAACCCAACCACCACAGGCTAGGATTGTTCCCGACAAAACACGCATCAGACGAGGCGGGTCCTCAACGCATAAGGCAGACAACCGCAGTTTCCAGGGCATTTCTATGGCCTCTTGGGGGACGGAACGGTCTTTTGCCCCTCCGACTCTGATCCCCATATCGGACGGAAGAGACCAGAACATCACGCCTTTCTAGCGGTACTTCGGTGACGCACTACGGTGCAAAAAGTCCCCGCCCCCACAACGACCTGGCAACATGGCTCAACTTGCTGCAACGACATAGGGGCTTTGCTCATCCAAGGCAGTGTCTATCTCTTTGTCGGACGCGAAGTTGCGGAGGGCGAGGAAGCATTTGGTATCCTGAACCAGCAGCAGGGCAAATCAGGCTGGTTGCGTCTTTCCGAGGGGGTTTGTGCCTAGTCAGCGAGAGGTTCAGTGGTCACAACTCAAGGTAGGCGTACTGGTGATCGCTGCCTTGGCGGCTCTGACCGTGCTGATTTTCCTTATGTCTGGCAGCGCCGGCGGCTTCTTCGCGGGAAAACTCACCGTCCGTTCGTATTTTGAGAATGCGGCCGGAATCAAGGTCGGCGCTCCAGTCAACCTGGAAGGCGTCACCATCGGCAACGTGAAATCCATCCGCGTGGTTCCCGACCGCAAGCTCACCCCGGTCGAGGTCACCATGACCCTGAGCAAAAAATATCAAGCCGCGCTGCATACTGACTCGCAATCGAGCCTGGAGACGGTCGGCGTGCTGGGCGACACGGTTGTGGATATCGACAGCAAGTCCGCCACCGGTCCAATGATCCAGAATGGCGCCGAGTTGAGAACGACCGAAACCCCCAACCTGAGCGATGTAATCAAGTCCAGCCAGGGAACCATCGAACAACTCAACACAATTCTCGCGAAGGCGAATACGATTCTCGACAGTCTCAGCACCGGCAAAGGATCCATCGGCCAGCTGATTGCCAATCCCGACGTCTACAACAAGGCAAACAAGGTGCTGGACGAGTTGGAGAGCGTGACCAGCCAGATCAGCAGCGGCAAAGGCTCCATCGGCAAGCTGGTAAAGGACGATACCCTGTATGACCGCGCCAACGATGCCGTGGCCCGCCTGCAGAGCATCGCCGATTCCCTCGACAGCGGCAAGGGTACTGCCGGCAAGCTGCTCAAGGATGACACCCTCTATAACAACCTCAACTCCAGCGTCGCCAACGCCAACCAGCTTCTGGCAGACATAAACGCCGGTAAGGGCGGGTTGGGGCTGCTGGCCAAGGATCAGGCCTTCGCCAAGAAACTCGACGATACGGTCACAAAACTGGACTCGATCCTGAACCGCGCTGACAGCGGAGAAGGCACTCTCGGACAACTGGTACGCAATCCCTCGCTCTACAACAACGCCGACCAGATGCTGACCGAAACCCGTGGCCTGGTCACCGCGATTCGCGAAAATCCAAAGAAGTACCTCACCTTTCACGTCAAAGTCTTCTAGAACGCCCGAGCGCCCTGCTAACGCGAGCTCATGATGGGGCGCACAACGCCGTCTCCTCCCCCGGCGAATGCGCAGGCATTCTCTCCCGATTGCCTCCAACTGCTAGCCGAAAGTGGACTTAGCTTTTACAATTCAAAGTGGGAGTAAATCCCGATCCAGCTCTGCTGCAAGTGCAGCCCTCCAACCAGACCCAATCTGGCGAGGATGAAGGAAGCTCATGAAGTTCAGGAATCTCGGCCAGATACTCTTGGCCTCCGTCGTCTCAGTTGGACTCTGCCTGGGAATGACATCGTGCAGTACGAGTTATACGGTTGGTTTTCTCTATGCAATCGGCGTGACCAGCAATAACGGCACCACCGGCGAGATCTCGGGCTACAAGATCAACAACAATACCGGGCAATTGGTGACTACCGCAAAGTCTCCCTACGCTACCGGCGGCACCAATCCGCTGCGCGCAATTATCGCGCCAAATGGACGCTTTCTTTACGTGCTGAACTCCAAGCCCACCGGCACCACAGGCGGAAATATCGCTCTGTTCACCATCGGTGGCTCCGGCGTGCTGACCTTCCAGACCAGCTATAGCAGCCAGGGCATCAACCCCGTGTCGATCCTCATGTCTTCGAGCGGCAGCTACCTGTATGCCCTCGACCAGCTGGTGGTGGATGCCAACGGAAACACGATTAACAACGGAAATGGCGCCATCACGGCCTTCTCGGTCGATCAAAATACCGGGCGCCTGTCGCTGATCACCAACCAGCAGGTTATTAACGAGAGCGGCGGCCAGTTGCCCTACTTCCCGGTCGGCCTGAAGCCGACGGCCTTCGGCCCCATCCAGAACAGCGTGCTGGTGGGCAGCTACCTCTATACCGTGGATTCCGCGGATCAGTCGATCTTCCCGTATCAGCTCAACCCCAACAACGGTCAGCTTGTGGTCACACCCAACGGACCGCAGCTCACGGGAGCGACCAACATCACCGTCATCGGCGGCGACGTCGCCTACCTCTTCCTGCTGGACTCCGGAACGAACCTGATTATGCCCTATACCCGTGGCACCAACGGCTCGTTGCAGACCGTGGTCGGCGGCAGCTATCCCAACGACCCAACCGTCTCCAACCCCAGCGACATGGTCGTCGACAGCAAGGGCAAGTTCATGTACATCGCCAATGCGGGGCCCAACACCAACCCCACCAACTCCGCGAGTGCGATCAGCGCCTACTCCATCGTGCCCAACGGAACCAGCGGGCTTCTGCAGCCGATTGGCCAGGAACCCTTCGTCTCAGGATCCCAGCCGGAATGCATCCTTGAGGATCCGTCCAACCAGTACATCTACACCGGCAACTTCGCTGATCACACGGTGACCGGCGGAAAGATCGACAGCAACACGGGCACTCTCACCGCTTTGCCCCGTGGTTCTGTCTATCAATCGTTTGTAAATGTGACGTACTGTGTGGCTACAAGGAACAACCAGTAACCGTAATCCAGAGCTCCGGAAGGCCCGCAGCAAGCGGGCCTTCTGCGTTTCCACCAGGTCCATAGCACAAAGACAGCGGCCGGAAGGGTCCAAAGCCGCCGAAAATCACAAATGCGAGTGGCTTAGCTAGCCGAAAGCCGCTCAACCTTTTACAATTCAATCGGGAGACAATCCCCATCCAGTTTTGCTGCTATGGCAGCCCCGGGTCGCCATCTCTGCGTCCAGGACGAAGGAAACGCATGAAGTTGAGGAAATTCGGTCAGGTTTTGCTGGCCACTGCAGTATCCCTAGGTTCGAGTCTACTAATCACAGCGTGTGGCACCACACATACCATTGACTTCGTCTATGTCACATCCTCGAAGACTAGTCCAGGCCAGGTAGTAGTCTACAAAGTCGACAGTGGATCGGGCGCACTCACCCAGCTTGCGCAGTCGCCGTATCCTTCCGGTGGCCGTAATCCCGTCGCTGAGGTCGTTTCGCCCAATCACGAGAATCTCTACGTCGTAAATCGCGACGACAATACTGTTGTACAGTTCGCCATCGGCAGCGACGGCAAGCTTTATCCCCAGGCCACAGTCAACACCCCCGGAGGCTTCCCTGTCGGAGTTGCCATCAATCCCGCGGGCACCTTCCTGTATGTGGTGGATACCTATCAGCCCGGCTACACGGATGCCACGCCCGGGCCTGGCGCAGTCGTGGTTTACCCGCTGAGCGCCAGTGGAAAGATGGGCACGCCCATCGCCAACGGCGACGTTCCATACTTCCCGGTAGGATTTGCGCCAATCGGTGCCAACGTTCTGGCTAACGGCAGCACGCTCTACGTGGTTAGCAGGGGCGGCGGCACGCAACTTGGTCGCGTATACATCTTCAACGCTGGCAGCACCGGCACACTCACCCCTGTAGGGGCTGGATTCGTGCCCGCAGGGACCGCGCCAAACGCAATTGCCAGCGACCCCGGCGGCCGCTGGGTTTATGTCACGGATGGTGCCGTGAACCAGTTGATCGGCTACACCGCAGCCTCATCCGGCATGCTCACCCCGATCATCAACGGTCCCTACAAGACTGACCGCTTCCCCATCTCCGTGACGGTGGATCCCCGTGGATATTACATCTACGTCGCCAACTTCAACGCGTCGACGATCAGCGCCTACGCCATCGATCAGGGTTCGGGTTCGCCCAGCCAGATCTCAGGCACAGGCACCTACACGACGGGCGGCGAACCAAGCTGCGTTATCGTCGAGCCGGCTCTGGGCCGCTACGTCTACACAGCAAACTTCCTGGATAACACAGTCACCGCTTACCAGCTCAGCCCCAACACCGGGCAGCTGACCGGCGTGCAGAACTCGCCGTTCTTCTCTTCAGGACAGCCGACCTGCGTAGCCGCTATCCCGCACGGTAACCACTCCATCCAGGCGGTCCCATAAGAGGATCAGCCTGCAAGCTAAAGAAGGACGGGCTCTCAGCCCGTCCTTCTTTTTTTCCTTGAACTATGAGCAGCGTTGCCACCTCTGAGACCCCGTGCCGGCTTGGATAGCCCCCGCGACCTTCCAGATGCAACCCCGGCTTCTCCTTAACGGGACGCTTTCCCGTGCAGGCACAAACCCGCTCACATCCCCTCTCATGCAGCCAAGAGCATTGGGATCAGATCCTGAGCAGCCGCTTCATCATGCGCGCTCCCGGATGCTCGATCAGGTGCAGCGCAGCCAGGGCGGCAAACATCAGTAGGAGGTAGGAGATCCAGGGATCGAAGAGAATCAGCCCCGTCCACTGCAGCACACCGGATTCATGCAGAAGTGTCCACATGTTGAAGTGCAGCAGGTAGAGGCAGTAGCTTGCTTCGCCAAACATCACGAAGCCGCGAAAGCTGAAGAACCTTGCCAGAGGATTCACACCGGACAGGCAAAGGATCAGCGCGCCGAAGAGCGGCATCAGCAGTCCATCGTGCATCATGGCGTAGGGCAGGCGGCTGCCATAGAAAAGCACCACGTAAAGGCTGCCGAAGCCCAGTACCCCCAGCCACAGGCGCACGCGCGCCACGTTGGGAATGCGCTGATTCACCGCCGCCAGCGCCACTCCAAACAGGAAGGATGGCAAGTGTGGCAGCGGCGTGTACTTCAGCGCACGCATCCAGATGCCGTTGGTGTAGCGTCCCGGATGCAGATCGCCATCCGGATGGAGCCAGGTGTAGAGCGCGGGCGGAATCATGCCCACGATCCACAGCCCCAGCAGCAGTGCGAAGAGCCACCGCCACTGCCGCGGCATGCGCCAGCGAATGATCCAGGGAAAGATCAGGATGAAGAAGACCTCGGTGGACATGGTCCACGCAGGGGTATTCCAGAACGTGGCCAGCTGCGGACTCCAGCCTTGCAGCAGCAGCGGTGTCAGCACCGTCCCCGCCACGAACATGGGTCGCGACTGCGCGAAGAACTCCAGCTTCAGCATCTGCAGAGAGATCGATCAGGCTGAAGATGTAAACCGGATAAAGCCGCGCCATTCGCGACTTCCAGAAGAGGACGGAGGACACCTCGCCCCGCGCTCCGCGATCGGCGTAGTTATAGGCAAGAATGAAGCCCGAGAGCAGCAGAAAAAAGCTCACGGATATGTAGCCGGCATCGACCACCGGGGCCAGCCAGCCAAACCATTGCGGATCAGAAAAGTGAAAGAAAACCAGGTTCATCGCTGCGAACGAGCGAAGACCCGTGAGGGCTGGCAGGCGCGAAGGCTTCTCCTGCCGGGCGGGGACCTCGCCGGTCAGGCAGTCACCAGCGAGCCAACCTTTTCTCCGCAGACTACCCGGCGGATATTCCCAGGCTGATTCATGTTGAAGATGATCATCGGCAGATTGTTATCCTTGCACAGGCTAACGGCGGTCGCGTCCATCACCTTCAGGCCCAGCCGCAGGATCTCCATGTAGGTAATCTGCTCGAACTTCACAGCATCCTTGCTCAGCACCGGGTCGGAATCGTAGACGCCCTCAACCTTGGTAGCCTTCAGCAGAACGTCTGCCTTGATCTCCATCGCACGCAGCGAGGCCGCGGTGTCCGTCGAGAAATAGGGGTTCCCCGTGCCTGCCGCGAAGATGACGATGCGGCCCTTTTCCAGGTGACGCACCGCGCGCCGCCGAATATACGGCTCGCAAACCTGGTTCATTTCGATGGCCGACATCACCCGGCAAGCCACTCCGCGCTTCTCGATCGCATCCTGGATAGCCAGCGCGTTGATAACCGTCGCCAGCATGCCCATGTTGTCGGCGGAGACTCGATCCATCTCCTTCGCCTGCTCGGCAACGCCGCGAAAGAAGTTGCCGCCGCCCACAACAATGGCCACTTCCACGCCCATCGCGTGGATTTCCTGGACCTCTTCGGCCACTTCGTGAACACGGTCGACGTCGACGCCAAAACCCCGGCCGGCGGCCAGGGCTTCCCCAGAGAGCTTCAACACAATTCGCTTATACATTCCATCCGAAGTATCGCATATTGACCGCCCGTCCCAAAGCCTGCCCTGCACTTCGGCGCAAATGCAGCGAGGCCCGAATCCTGGGATCCGGGCCTCGCCTGTTCTTCGCCTTCAACTTCGATTATTCGTGATCGGCAGCCGTGGGCTTGATCTGCGCCACGGTCCAGTTGGCATCGCCAACCTTGAAGCGCGCAAAACGGCGTACCGTCATGTTCTCGCCCAGCTTGCCGACCTTCTGGCCGATCAGCTCCTTGATGGTGATGGACTGCTCCTTGATGAAAGGCTGCTCCAACAGGCAGACTTCCTCGTAGAACTTGCTCATCTTGCCCTCGACGATCTTTTCGATCACAGCAGGAGGCTTGCCCGTGGCAGCGGCCTGTGCGCGGAAAATATCCTTCTCGCGCTCCAGGTCTTCCTTGGTGACGTCCTCGGGACGGATGTACCGGGGATCGGTCGCCGCGATGTGCATGGCGATATCCTTCAGCATCTCCTGGAAGTCCTCGGTACGGGCGACAAAGTCGCTCTCGCAATTCACTTCCACCAGAACGCCGATCTTGCCGCCGGCATGAATGTAGGTGCCCACTGCACCTTCGCTCGTATTGCGCGTGGCCTTCTTTGCAGCCGAAGCCATGCCCTTCTTGCGCAGAACTACGATCGCTTCTTCCAGATCGCCCTTCGCTTCAACCAGCGCGGTGCGGCAATCCATCATCGGAGCCCCGGTCTTTTCCCGCAGATCCTTTACCTGTGCAGCAGAAATGTTCTCAGTCACTGTCGACATCCTTTTCCCTGATTCTCTTTCCGTTAGAAATTCATCAGCTATCGGAGCTGAAATAACCGGCTCCACATACCCAGACACAAGGAAAGCGTGGCACGAAAACTTCGCGGCCACGCTCCCTGAACCACCCTGCGCGAATTGCCGCATTTCGCGGCAGATTCGGGATCGCCTTACAGTCCGCTCTCGGCAGCCTCTGCCTCGTCCGCCAGCGCCGTGATCGCAGCCGGAGCCTTGCGAATGCCCCCGCCCAGCACAGCCTCCAGATCAACAACCTCTGACTCAGGTGCCGCTGCCTCAGGCGCTGCTGCAGCCTCGGCACTCGGGGCAACCTCAGCCTGTGGCTCTTCAACCTGGGTCGTCGAGCTTACGCCAGCCACTTCGATGAACTGCTTGTCGTTCGCCATCTGCACGCCCTCGACCACCGAATCGGAGATCTTGGAGGTGAACAGGCGAATGGCGCGCAGCGCGTCATCATTGCCCGGAATCACGTAGTCAACCACGGTCGGATCGCAGTTCGTATCCACCACGGCAACCACCGGGATACCCAGCTTGCGGGCTTCGCTCACCGCAATCGCCTCGTTGTTCGAGTCGACGATGAAGAGCGCGTCCGGTAGACGCTTCATGTTCTTGATGCCTGCAAGGTTCGCCTGCAGGTGCTTGCGCTCGCGTTCAAGCTTGATGACTTCCTTCTTTGTCAGCAGCTCGTAGCGGCCGTCGGTGGCCATCTCATCCAATTCCTGAAGGCGCTTCACAGACTTCTGCACCGTGACCCAGTTCGTCAGCAATCCACCCAGCCAGCGCTGATTGATGTAGAACATGCCGCAGCGGTTTGCTTCTTCCGCAATGGCGTCCTGCGCCTGGCGCTTGGTGCCGACAAACAGAATCACCTTGCCGCTCGACGTCAGGTCAGTGACGAACTTGCTGGCTTCCTTGAACATCTTCAAGGTCTTCTGCAGGTCAATGATGTAGATTCCGTTGCGCTCGCCGAAGATATATTCCTTCATCCGCGGATTCCAGCGCTTCGTCTGATGCCCGAAGTGGACTCCCGCTTCGAGCAGCTCCTTCATAGTGATAGTGGCCAATCGACCTCCTCTTGAATTGCATCCCGGCGTCTCGCCGGAATTTATCCCCTTTGGGGAAATTAGACTCCAAAACTTATGCGCAGGCCCCTGTTCACACAGAAGCCCGCAATACAAGACCGTGCCGATCCAGACTAGCGCTTCGAGAACTGGAAGCGAGCGCGTGCGCCCTTCTGACCGTACTTCTTGCGCTCCTTGATGCGAGCGTCGCGCGTCACCAGGCCATCAGCCTTGAGCGTCTTGCGAAGCTCCAGGTTGAAGAGCATCAGGGCGCGTGTAATTCCGAGCTTGACCGCATCCGCCTGGGCGCTGACACCGCCGCCGCGAACCGTGGTCACAACGTCGAAGTTGCCTAGCGTCTCGGTAAGCGCCAACGGACGCTTGGCCGAAACCCGCTGCTGTTCCGTCACGAAATAAACTTCGAACGGCTTGTTGTTGACGGTGAACCCGCCCGTGCCGGGACGCAAAAACACGCGAGCGATCGCCGATTTGCGCCGTCCTGTGCCGTAATACTGAACCAAATCTGCCATGTCCGTCCTATGTATCCTGCGTACGTTCGCCTCGCGGCCAACGAATCTCTTTAACTAGCGCTGACTACTTCTTCGCCAACGACGCAAACTCCAGCACCTGAGGCTGCTGGGCTGTATGCGGATGCGTGTCGCCCTTGTAGACCTTCAGCTTGGTAGCCATCTGGCGGCCCATCTTCGTCTTTGGGAGCATGCCCTTGACGGCATCTTCCACAATCTTTTCCGGACGCCGTTCGAGCAGGCGAGTAAATGACTCCTCGCGCAGTCCGCCGGGAAAACCGGTGTAGCGGCGATAGACCTTCTGCTGAGCTCTTCAAGCCCGTCAGGCGGATCTTCTCGGCGTTGATCACGATGACATGGTCGCCCATGTCGATATACGGCGTATACTTGCGGGTTCTTTTTGCCGCTCAGAACGCTGGCGGTTTCAGTCGCCAGTCGGCCCAGCGTCTTGCCGGCGGCATCGACGACGAACCACTTGCGGGTAATCTCGAGCGAGCTTGGTATAAATGTCGACATCTCTATCCTGTTCTCCCTGCAAAACCTTCTCACAGACACGCAATTGCTCACGCAAAGCGCCTCCGCGGACAAATTATTCCCACGGTGACAATCGCTGTTCGCGTGAGGGGCGCAGAATCAAACCGATTGGGCTTCCGGGTTCGCTTCCCTGTTCATGCTGCGGATACAACGCAGAAGGGCAGACGCGGAACTGCGCAAGGACTTCAGAATAGTCGAATCCGGACAGAGAGTCAACGAACAAACACACTTAAAACCCGCTTCCGCAGCGCTTTTTCTGCTCGCCACGCCTCCCCCTACCCCCCGCCATCCCCCGTAGGCATCACCGCTAAGTTGCACCAAAGCGCCATTTCGCACCCACAGGTAACTCGATAGACTTCACCCGAATGTTAGTTCCGGAGAGTGCCCAATGTCCGTACGCGCTAGAAATATCCGCGTCGTTCGCAGCAGCCTCGCCGTTCTGCTCCGCATCGCGGTCCTGTTTGCCCTGACCATCCTGTTCCTGTTGCCCTCATTCGAAGAGCGCCATCATTTCCCGCGTCGCACACAGAGTCGTCGGCAACAAGCTACGGCAAACTAAACCAATCAATCAACACCACTTCTGAAGAGCCAGGATGCATCGATAGACTTGCACGCTTTTTAGAATACAGGAGCCCTCCCATGACGTCCGTTTTACCCTACTCACGCTCCTCGCCGTCACCCTGGTTGCAGCATCCGTCGGTACGTCCGCCGAGGATGACAAAGCGACTCCAGTTGCAGCCGCACGGCGCCAGTCAGCGTAAATTTCAGCTGCGTCGTATCCCAACGATCTCAAGGGATCAGGCATCACGGAGGACCAGATCCGCAGCGAGCTTGCCGGCAAGCTGCTGTTTCTGCGCGGCTTCTACCTGGACGACAATCTCAAGTTCAGCGAACAGGGCCACTAGTAGGCTCACCGCAAAAAGGGCTCGTTCACGCTCTGCGCCATTGAAATTAAGAAGGTCAAGCTGACCAAGCACACGCTGGAGCTCGAAGGAGACCGTTACGGGCTGCATTTCTTCGGCGCGCTGCCCTACGAGGATGATTCCAAACCGTTCGACCGCGTCCGCCTCACCGGCAAGAAGACCAAGTCCGTCAAGATCACCATCGATCGCGAACTCGTGGTCATTCCCAAGGTTAAGAAGCCCAAGAAAGGCGACAAGGGCAAGGCCCCCGCACAGCGTGAGGCAGGTGCGACAGCGCCGTCCGCGAGGGTGCCAGGAACTCGTAGCAAGGCTACCGCGCCGGGCAGCCGCTGCTCCCGCTGCGGCCCCAGCGCCCGGACCCGAATGCCGTCACGACGACATCGCTCTCCGGCGCACAGCGCGCAGTTGATGCAGAGCGCGATTGCCAGCATACTCGCCGACCGCATCGACGCCCAAATGATGGCTACTCTGCCCGATTACTGGCAGCTCTATTACCAGGAAAAGGTGAATCGCAAGGAATTCAAGCTCCGGCCATCGCGGAAGTGCAGAAGGTGGGAGGAGACGTGACCGCTCCCAAGCTTCTCAACGGCCTGGAACCCGGCTCAAACGAGTATGCGCAGAAGAACGGAATTGCTGGACTCACCAGCTTCCGCACCGTGGTGGATGCGCAAGGCAAACCGACCGAGATCGCCATCGCGCGCCCAATCGGCTTCGGTCTGGATGAGAAGGCAATCGAGGCGATTCGCAATTCCAACTTCAGCCAGCCACGAAGGACGGCCAGCCCGTGTCCTGTCGTCGTTGACCTGGTCGTGACCTTCCGCATCTTCTCTAAGCGGACGATGAGGGGTGCCGCGCCCGATCCCGATGCAAAGGCTGATGTTACGCAGTCTGCTGCCCTGCCTGAGGGCGGAGCGACACCGGGTACAGGCCGGTAAGCCGGGATACGAACCCGAAAAATCAGCCCAAATAAGTAGATGGCCTCCCAACGAACCGGAGGCCATCTGAGTGGCTGCGTATTGATATGTGCAGCAAATCGCCAGGCTTGACTAAACCCGGTCGTAAACTGTGGGACCCAAATCCCCTTAATTTCCTGCAACATCCCCTCTGAAGAGACCAATCCAGCGACCGGCTGATCACCCACGGGTATCCGCAGGGAGCCGCCCAAAAACCTCAGAAGTAGGGGAGTGTCGCTAGCAAAAGTAATTGGAGTGTCGTGTGGAGTCAACGATAAAACGAATAACGAACCAACACCTGTGACAGCTGTCACGCCGCCGGGGCCGAATTCGACTCAAACGTATGATTTCAGGGATCAAAACGACTGGGAAAATAGTCAGCAACCCTCTCCAGAAATTACCTGGAGAGAGTGCTGTGAATTAGCACCTGGATCAGGCAGCAGAACCGGTTCTAGGCCGCGTGTGACGCGAACGCGTCTACCAGCAATGGCTCGATGGACTCCTGCGGGCTATTTCAGGCATGCTGACTTCTGCAAAGCGGCCCTGGGCCACTTCGGCAAATACCTGGTTCGCCGTATCGGCGGTGCGAGTCGTGGTGATGTGAAGTTTCTGCACGGCCTTCATGGTGACGGAGGCAAGCAGAAAGCGATTCGGGATAACAAGCCCGGCGGAGTACACCAGTTGTGAGCGCATGGGAGCCTCGGTGGCTGCAGTTGTTGGTTCCTTGGGTGGCTCGGTTCAGGCGGTAGAAGGAACCCAAAATCCGATATCGCACAATTCAGCGACACTTTGCCGCTCTAACCAGCATACGCTCTAACTTGGCAATCTGAAACATAAAAACGCACCGCCGATCTAAGATCGACACTAAACGGCACTTCCGGTGTCATTTCGTGCTAATTCTCGCTTCTTTCGACGCTTCCGGAGCAGGCGGTTCCCACAGTTCCACGCGGTTCCCTTCAGGATCGGTAAACCACCCAAACCGTCCATAATCAGAGTCTTCCGGGCGCTCCTCGATCGAGACTCCCGCCTCAACCAGGTGCTTCCAGATCGCATCCAGATCGTCTACGCGAAAATTGATCATTACCGCCTGTTTCCCCCGGCCCAAAATACTTCGTTTCGCAGCGGGAAAAGGGCGACCAGCGTTACCCCTTGCGGCTTCCTCGCCCTTAAACGCAAACGCGCCGTCAGGAGGTCCTGGAGATGCCCAGATGCTTCTCATACCAGCTGTAGAGCGCCTCCGGGTCCTTGGCCCGCAGAAATATGCCTCCGACACCTGTGACCTTCGCCATCATACCTCCTCCTGGCCTGCGATCAGGCCACCCAGCGTCTCCTTGTGCCGCGCCTGCGCTTCTCTTCCCGCGGTCCCGGTCGTCAATGACCTTGGCAGGTTTTGGCTGCCCCACTATATCGCGGGCATTCGACTTCACGGCTTTGGTCACGGAAAATTTCTTCAGTTTTTTCTTTGTTGCCACGTTCCTGCTTCCTCTCCCAGGGACGGTACCGATTGCCGCCCCCTCGCGAGTATGGAATACTTTTTCCCGGACGTGTTTGAAAGTGGGTTCCAAAGCTATGGAAGAACGCGATTTTTATGAAGAAAAGCCGGAGACGCGCACGCACACTCTCACTTGCCCCCATTGCGGCAAAGCGGACGAGTACCAGATTGGCTGGCTGGTGCGCCGCAAGAAGAATAGTCTGTCGCGCAACGCGGATGAGCGGGATCGCGCCCGCTTCGCGAAAGGCGCAGTCGTACATGATGCGCACCGACGACGTGATGGCCTGCAAAAATATCCGCTGCCGCAAGCGCTTTGACGTTACGGGAATTCAGTCCGTAGCCTTCCTCTAGAGGCGATCCCCGGGAGCTGGGTCAAGCGTCTTTGTTGTAGTATCCGTCGTACTGAATCTCCATTCAACCGGCATTTGCCGGCGAAAGAGGAAAGATGAAGATCCTGGTCTGCATCAAGCAGGTTCCGCAGAAAGGATGCGCCGCTGAAGCTGAACGAGTCGGGGACGTGGATTCGCGAGGATGTTTCCTACGAAGTGAACGAGCCTGATGCCTATGCGCTCGAAGAGGCGCTGCGCCAGAAGGAGAAGCATGGCGGCGAGGTTGTCGTCATTACTGCAGGCCCCGCTCGTGCTCGCAGCAGGTGCTGCGTGAGGCGCTGGCCAAGGGCGCCGACCGCGCCATCCATCTTGAAGACGACCGGTTTGTCGCGCTGGACTCGACCAACACCGCCCGCGCCATTGCCGCGGCGGTGGCAGAGGAGCAGTTCGATCTGATCGTCACCGGACTGCAGTCGGACGATTTTGGCGCCGCGCAGACCGGCGTGCTGCTGGCGGAGATTCTGGGATGGCCGCACGCCACGATCATCATCGGGATCGAGAAGACGGACACCGGGGTCCACCTGAAGCGCGAACTGGAGGCCGGGCATTACCAGTTCATCGACCTGCCGACTGCCTGCCGTGCTCACCATCCAGAGCGGCATCAATAAGCTGCGCTATGCCACCCTGATCGGCATCAAGCAGGCCAAGAACAAGCCGTTGCGCAAGGTGACCTAGGGCGGAAGTGAAGCCGAAGCTGAGCAAGAATCTGCAGCAGATCGAGCGGCTTTATGTTCCGGTGAAGCAGAAGAAGACCGAGATGCTGGAGGGTCCGCCGGCGGAAGTGGCACGGAAGGTGTCGGAGTATCTGCAAAACACCGCTCGCGTGATTTAATTGTTTTATCGCAGAGAGGGTTTCGGTGGATCAGAAAAACGCGTCCGCGATAGCCCCGATACATCCGTAAGGTAGACCAACAGGCGCGGCAGACATCGCGCGGGAGAATACGCAAGATGGCGAACATGAATCTTCCCCTGGAAGAACGCAACATGACACCTGATCAGGTAGAGCGCTCTGACCAGCGCCGGCAGTGGGGACTGGTACTGCAGGTGATTGTCGGGCCAGTGCGCCTTCTTCGCGATCCTGCTGACGGTGTGGGCGGGACAGGATCTTACCTATTCGCCCGGCTGGAAGCACCCGATGGCGTATCTACATGATTCTGGCTGGAATCGCTGGCCGTGGTGACCGGGCATCTACGGAACGTATCTGCACCGCGGCCGTCCCGAGTTCTAGCTCACCCGGCCACCCTCGCCGGAGACAATTGTAGGAATAAGAGAAGGGCCCATGGCAGACACCATTTTCGTTGTTGCCGAGCAGCGGGAAGGCAAGCTGAACCGCGCCTCTTTTGAAACCATCGCCGGCAGCACAGGCCATCAGCAAAGAGACAGGCTGGCCGGTGGAAGTCGTCTGGCCTGGCAACGCGCTCGGACTCGCTCGCGCACGAACTGGCCGCGAAGAACGTGGCCCGCGTCTACGCGCTCGAGGCTCCGGCGCTGGCTGCTTATACCTCTGACGCCTATGTCTTTGCGCTGAAAGCAGTTTCTTCGGAGAAGCAGCCGAAACTGGTGCTGATGCCGCATACCTACCAGGTGCGCGACTTTGCGCCGCGCCTGGCGCTGGCGCTTGATCGCACCCTCATTTCCGACTCGGTTGGCTACAAATACGAAGACGGCAAGCTGCTCTTTACGCGGCAGATGTTTCAGGGGAAATTTGCTGCGGATGTTTCCTTCGCCGGCGACGCGCCGTGGCTGGTGACGTTCCAGATTGGAGCCTTTCGCGGCGATCTGGCCGAGGCCGGGTCGGCGCCCGTCGAAAATGTAACTGCTGCGGTTGCAGAAGGTTCGCCGCGCGTTACTCCGCACGAAGTGTTTCAGGAAGCGAAGCAGGCGGTCGATCTTTCGCAGGCTGAAGTCATCGTCGCCGTCGGACGTGGCATCAAGGAGCAGAAGAACGTCGCGCTTGCTGAAGAACTGGCTGCAGCCGCTGGGCGGCGAGCTTGCGGCATCGCGGCCCATCTGCGATAACGGATGGCTGCCGCTGGAGCGCCAGGTTGGCAGCTCCGGCCAGACGGTTGCGCCCAAGCTCTACGTGGCGCTCGGCATCAGCGGGGCCATCCAGCACATCGTCGGCATGAAGGGCTCGCGCACCATCGTCGCCATCAACAAGGACGCTGAAGCCCCGATCTTCGAGATCGCAGATGTGGGTGTGGTGGGCAACCTGTTTGACGATAGTCCCGGCGCTGACCGCTGAGATCAAGAAGGCAAAGCAGGCCTGTAGATGCGGTGCGGGTCCTATACGGCTGTGCGATTCAGGCCTTGCTGTTGTGTTTGGGCGGGATTCAAGCCTTGTCATCCCGACCGAAGCGAAGCGAAGTGGAGGGACCTGCGTTTTGCTGGTTTGAGCGGGAAGGGGCCGGCGATCTGCTGACTCGCTGCTTAGCATCGGCGGATTTATAATTGCCCGTTCGCGACAACTGAAGGCGTCGCTCTATGCGACACCGGAAGCTGAATCAGGAAAGCACCATGGACACAACTTCGCAGATCAGAACCGGAGGTCATCCACCGCACGCCAGTTGCTGCGGCACAGCTGTCGCCACCATCGCTTATCGCGGAGGAAAAGCACTCCGCGGTGCTCCCGAAACTTTGCGGATTATCGTGCCAGTGACTCGACGCGCACTCCCGGCGCAGATCCTGGCTCATCTCTGCGATCTGCTGGAGTGGTCCAGCGGGATGGTGCGAGGCGAGGAATCCTGGCGTGCCGCTTGGCGCCCGCTGCCAGCAACGACATGGAACGCGGATCTGAATCGCTTCTACGCGGCGTTATCGGCGCTTGACACGAGTTCTGCAAGGAGATCGCCCTCTCGGGAATGTCCGCCGACATTCTTGTTTCAGGGACCGATCTCTGATGTGTTTACGCACATCGGCCAGTTCGCGATGCTGCGGCACATGTCTGGAGCGCGCGTGAAGAGCGAAGTCATGGTGCGTGCAGAGATAGTCGCGGGACGAGTGGGACCGGAGCAGACTGCATCTCAATTTGAATTCGATTAGGCTGGCTTGATGAAGATCGGTCCTCTACGAAAGCATCCATTGTCGCCGACGCGGCACCATAGTTTCCTGATGGCAACTTCCGCGAGCAGCCGGATGGCGCATGCATGATTCACTTTCGCAAACCGATCGAAGGCATTGAACGACCGCAGATGGAGGCCGATGTCGTTATCGTCGGCGGAGGTCCGGCGGGCATGGCGTGTGCGCTGCGGCTGTCGCAGCTCATCGACGAGCACGACGCCAGCTCATCCCGAATCACCCCTGACCAAGGACAATATTTACCTGCTGGAGAAGGCTCGCGAAGTGGGCCAGCACTGCCTATCTGGGGCGCTGCTCGATCCGCGCTCCATGCGCGAACTGCTGCCGGGCTTCGAGAAGGAAGCACCGCTCGATGCCGAGGTGACGCGGCGAATCAGTGTGGTTTCTGACGGCGAAAGGGCGAGCACAAGCTTCCCATCGTGCCGCCTCCGCTGCGCGATCACGGCAACTACGTCATCTCAATCAATCGCTTCGTAAAGTGGCTGGGGCAGAAGGTGGAAGAGGCAGGCATCACGGTCTTCACCGGCTTCGCCGCATCGGAGCTTTTGTTCGATGAGCAGTTCGGTTCAGGGCGCGTAATCGGCGTGCGCACCGACGACAAGGGCGTCGATAAGGAGGGCCGCCAGAAGGCGAACTTTGAGCCGGGCTACGATCTCCACGCCAAGATCACGATTCTCGCCGAGGGCTCGCGCGGCTCCTGCGCCAAGCAGCTGATCGAGCGCCAGCAGTTGGAAGATCCCGAGCACGCGCAGACCTACGGCATCGGCATCAAGGAGCTTTGGGAGATTCCCGCGGGCCGCGTCGCCAAGGGCGAAGTGCATCTACACGCATGGGCTATCCGCTCACCGCGAAGGAGTACGGCGGCGCCTGGATCTACGGCATCAGCGACACGCTGGTCTCGGTCGGTTACGTTACCGGGCTCGACTACGAGGATCCGCGCACCGATCCGCACCACGTCTTCCAGTGTTTCAAGCAACATCCCTTCGCGCGGCGCATTGCTCGAGGGCGGCAAGATGGTTCGCTATGGCGCAAAGTCGCTGCCGTATGGCGGATGGCTCACCATGCCGCAGCATCGCAGGCGATGGCTGGATGCTGCTCGGCGATTCGGCCAGCTTGCTGAATTCGCAGCGACTGAAGGGCATTCATCTCGCCATCAAGTCCGGCATGCTGGCGGCGGAGACGGCTTTCGACGCGATGCTTTCCGGCAACTACATCGGAGTCGCAGCTCAAGCGAATACAAGCTGCGCGTTGACCAGAGCTGGATCCGCGAAGAGCTGTACCCGGTGCGGAATTTCCACCAGGGCTTTGAGCACGGATTGATTGACGGACTCGCCAAGGTGGCGGTTCAGCAGCTGCTCGCGCGGCAACAATCTCGGCCCCGACTTCAAGAACGAGGCCGGATATCTGCAACATGAAGCTGGCGGACGAGCTGAGCCCGTTCGGCGAACAGGCGCGCGCACTTTCTGGGCAACGCGAAGGGCGACGGCAAGCTGACGTTTGACCGCCTGACGGATGTCTATCACTCCGGCACGCGGCACGAAGATGACCAGCCGACGCACCTGGTGATTGCGGACTTGGATATTTGTAACAGTCGCTGTGGCAAAGAGTTCGGCAACCCCTGCCAGTACTTCTGCCCGGCCGCGGTTTACGAGATGGTGGAGACTGCGCCTGCGGAAGGCGGGACGCAACCGGTAAAGCAGCTTCAAATCAACTTCGCCAACTGCGTACACTGCAAGACCTGCGACATCATGGACCCCTACCAGATCATCAACTGGGTTCCACCCGAGGGCGGCGGCGGTCCCAATTACGACGGCATGTGACGTGGCGTGAGGCGCTCTGGTGGCGAGCAGACCAAAGTCCGCGCCCTGCTTGCCGCACATATTCCGTCAAAGTAAAGCTGCTTCTGTAACTAGCGCGGGGCTTCCGCATCGAATAAAGTGAAACAGCAGGATGTCCACGACTTTCACCAGTCCGGCCACGACTCCCCTGACCGTGCCGCAGCAGCGGCTGACGGATAGCCACGGCCGCGCCATCACCGACCTCCGCGTCTCCATTACCGACCGCTGCAATTACAAATGCGTCTATTGCCGCACCGGCAACGAGGGCGCGCAGTATGCCGAACTGCCTATCGCCGATTACCTGCGGCTCATCCGCGTATTTGTATCGCTGGGAATCGAGAAGGTTCGCCTGACCGGCGGCGAGCCGTTGCTGCGCAAAGGTTTACTGGAGATGGTCCGCGAACTGGCCAAGCTCCGCACCAGTTTCGCGCCCGACGGCAGCCACCTGGACGAAGGCCGCCCGCTGGATATCGCACTGACCACCAATGGCCATCTGCTGGCCGACCTGGCGCAGCCGCTCAAGGATGCGGGGCTAACCCGCGTCACCGTCAGCATGGACGCCGTCGACTCCGAGACCTTCGCCCGTATCACCCGTGTTCCCAATAGCTTTGAGCAGGTGCTCGCGGGGGTGCGCGCCGCCCGCCGCGCTGGCCTCGATCCCGTGAAGGTGAACTGCGTGTTGCTGCGGGGCTTCAACGAAGAGCAAATCCCCGGTTTTGCCCGTTTTGCGCGCGAAGAAGGCGTCGTTGTCCGCTTTATCGAGTTCATGCCGCTTGAGGAAGGCCGCCTATGGTCTCCTTCGACCGTGGTGCCGATTCATGAGGTGATTGAGCGGCTCAGCGAATTCCGGCCCGTTGTTCCGCTTGGCGCAACTCATAGCAGCGAAACGGCTTGCCGCTACACTTTCGACGACGGGGTGGGCGAAATCGGCATTATTGCGCCGGTTTCGCAGTCGTTTTGCGGCCAATGCAGCCGGGTTCGGCTCACTTCTGACGGGAAAATTCGTACCTGCCTGTTTTCGCAGTCAGATCATGACCTTTACGGGGTGATGCGTCGCGGTGGCAGCGATGCGGATCTCGTTGATTTTATTACATCTACGATCGTTACCAAGGAAGCGCGTCATCACATTGGCGAACCGGGATTCCTGAAGCCCTCGCGCAGCATGGTCCACATTGGGGGGTAATTTGAGAAGGACTACCCCCTTACCCCCGGTACTCTCCTATGGCAGAATCATTGGGAATATGCGGTAATCACCCATACCCCTGTGGCTGCCAATCCCAAGCCGATGCTCGAAGAAGGACCCCTGAGGGACCTGCTCGTCTTCCACAACATCGCCCGCGCCCTCACTTCCTCCCTCGATCGCGACGCCATTCTGAAGGCCATCATGCAGCAGATGGACCGCTTTTTCAGCCCGAAACGTGGTCTTTGCTGCTGTTGGACGAGGAAAAGAAGAATCTCTTTTACGCAGTTGTCGTAGGCGATGCAGAGGAAGAGCTGAGCCATATCCAGGTTAAGTTGGGCGAGGGCATAGCCGGATGGGTCGCCGAACACGGCGAAACCCTGATTGTGCCTGAACTGGCGATGGACCCGCGCTTCCAGTCTGCCCCGGAGGCGCAGGTGGGCAGCGCGCGCTCCGTCATCTGCGATTCCCCTGCGCTCCGGCGCCAAGACACTGGGCGTCGTTCAGCTCTTCAATTGCCGGCTGGACACGCTCACGGACTACACGCTTTCCTTCCTGCATGTACTTTGCGACTACGCCGCTGTTGCAATTGATAAATCCCGGGCCGTGGAGAGGATCCACGAGCTAACGGTGACGGATGACTGCACCGGCCTCTACAACGTGCGCCATCTCTACTACACCATGACCAAGGAACTGGAGCGGGCGCGGCGGTTCAAGGACCAGTTCAGCCTGATCTTCATCGACCTCGACCACTTCAAAGAGGTCAACGACCATTATGGCCATCTCGTAGGAAGCCGGCTGCTGGCCGAAGTGGGCAATCGCGTCCTCTCCGGAGTGCGCTCCGTGGACACGGCATTTCGCTACGGCGGCGATGAGTTTGTCGTGCTGCTGCCCGGCACGCGAAAAGGGCAAGCCGCACAGACCGCGCATCGGCTGCGCACGGCCATTCGTTCGGCAAACTATCTCACCAGCGAAAATCTGGACATCGCCATCTCGGCAAGCTTCGGGGTAGCGACGTTCCCTGAAGATGGCTACTCCGTGCACGAGATGATCGGGGCGGCCGATGAAGCCATGTACCGCGTCAAGAACACTGAGCGGGATGGCGTGGGCGTCGCGGGCAGCCGGCTGCCTTTTGATCCCAAAGTGATCTAGAGCCGCCCTGAGCCTGCACGAAGTCTAGGGCTGGCGTTGCAGGGGAAGGCGGGCGTCGAGATTCTCCTGCGATGTGGGATCGATGCGGAAGTCCCAAACCGCCATATTCACTTCCTTCGGCGAAATAATCTCGATCAGCGCATATTCGCCAATCTCCAGCGGCTGTTTCGGCGTCAGCTTCAACCAATGTTTTCCGGGCAGCATTACCGCAGTAGTGTCGACGATGTCGTCTGACTGCGAAGTCTTGCCCAGCATGCCTATGTTGCTTGAGGCGATCACACGGCTGTTCTTTGACAACTGTGCGCGCACGATGGCGTAGCGGCTGGCCGCGGGGCTGTCGGACTTTTTGTACTTGCTCTTGGCGGAGCCCGCGCCATGCGTCTCCACCGTGATCGCATCGGCGGGAGCGGCTTCCTTATCGGGGCTGTCCAGATTGAGGTAAAGAACCGGCTCATTTACGTGCAGCCGGATCTTGCTGCGTATGCCCAGAAGCTGGATCTGGTTCTTGCTTCCTGCAGACGGATTTGCCGTGCTGCGCAGAATGTTGTGGGAGCTCTGGTTGTCGAGGTTGCCGCCGTTCTGCTCCACGTGCACCAGCTCCGGCGTGCCGCGGAAGGTATCCAGGGCCCAGATGCCATCTTCGTCCGGCAGGCGCAGGCCGGGGGCAACCTCGGGCACTCGAAGCTCGGCCTCCGCACGATCCGCAGCTTCTTCCTTATCAATTTCGGCGGCCGCCTGCGATGCCGGGTTCGCAGCGGCATCCGTGGAGGGCTTGTCCGCCGTTCCCGGTGCGTGTTCGCGCGCCCATTTCTCGGTGGCCACCCAATCCACCAGGCTGGTTGGGATCTCTTCCACCTCGCCGCCTCGCTCGGCACTGACGAAGCGCACGCGATCGCCCACGATCTCGTAGTGCTTGGTGATCTGGTAGGAGCCGTCCTTTAGAATCAGACGCTTATTAGGCGTCTGCGCGATGGCTGGAAGAACCGCAATCATCAGCAACAAAACGAGATAACGAAAACGAATCATAGGCCGTCTCATTTAGACGAGGGTTTGCGCGGAATGTCTCCGGCTCCCTCTGTTATATGCTCAGGGTAGGGGAGATCGTTCTGCAAAGTCTGTGGCAACAATCCGGAAAGACCCGCTGGGGCTGGGCGCGGCTGGCGATCATCGCCTGCGTCGTGCTGCTGGTTGGTATTTCCACGGTCCAGGCAGCCCACGCACACCCCCTGACTAAAGCTCCCGAGCATTGCCAGTTCTGCCTCCAGCTCCACTCCGCGCTGCCAGTCGCGTCCACTTCGGCTCCCGTCTACGTGGGGGTCTGGATCCAGGATTGCCAGCAGTATACCCAAGCCGTTCCCGCCCGCTTCCAGAGCTACTCGCTTTCGAACCGCCCCCCTCCGTCGACCTTGGCATAGAGGACCAACGGGCTCACCCTGCCCGTTTGGATGATTTCAGCCAAAACCGACAGGAGCACCCATGCCGTTCTCACGGTATCGTTTTCTATTACTTTTCATTTTCGGCGGCTTGCTGGCTGCCAACACTTTTGCGCAGTCTACCGGCACTTCGGGCAGCATTCACGGCGTAGTCACCGACACTTCGGGAGCCGTGATTCCCGGCGCGAGCGTTGAGATTCAGAATGCGTTGACCGGCTACGCGAGGACTGTAACTACCGACGCAGCCGGGCAGTACAGCCTTCCCAACCTGGCTTATGGCAACTATCGCCTCGACGTGGCGCAGTCGGGATTTGCGTCGGCGAGCGGCGAGGTGGAGTTGCGCACTCCTGTGGCAGTGAGCCGCGATTTTTCCCTGGTCGTAACCTCGGCCTCCACGACTGTGACGGTTCAGGCCGATGGCTCCGGCAGCGTTGAGAAGGATCCCAGCGCACACACCGACATTGACCGCTCCATGATGGACAAGCTGCCGATGCTGAGCACCAGCGCAGCGTTGAGCAACGCCATTACGCTGGCGAGCCCGGGCGTCACGGCTGATTCGAACGGCATGTTTCATCCCCTCGGCGAGCACTCCGATACCAGCTACAGCGTGGATGGCCAGCCCATCAGCGATCAGCAGAGTAAGACTTTTTCCAACCAGGTCTCCATGAATGCCATCCAGTCGCTTGAGGTGATCTCCGGCGTGATACCCGCCGAATATGGAGACAAGGCGAGCCTGGTGGCGCGCACGACTACGCGCTCCGGACTCGGCGATCTGAAGCCGACCGGCAATCTTGCGGCTACCTACGGATCCTTCGGCTCGACCACGCTGAGCGCAGGTCTGGGCATCGGGACCGCGAAGTATGGCAACTTTCTCGCGCTGGACGGAATTGACAGCGGCCGCTTTCTGGATCCGCCCGAGATCCAGGTCCTGCACGGCAAGGGGAACAACGGCAACATATTCGATCGAGTGGACTACGCTGCGTCCAATACCGATTCGTTTCACCTGAACATAAGCGCGGGACGTTCGTGGTTCCAGATTCCAAACCAGTATGACCAGCAGGCTCTTGGGCAGGACCAGCGCTCGCAGATCTACAACTTCAACGTCGCGCCGTTCTGGACGCACATCCTGGGACAGACAGCGCTGCTGAGCGTGAACCCATACATCCGCCAGGACAACGTGCACTACTACCCCAGCAGCGATCCCTTTCACGACACGCCGGCGACGCTGGCGCAGGATCGCGCGCTGCGCAACATGGGCATCAAGATCGACTACTCCTATTCAAAGGGCATCCACAACATCAAGACGGGCTTCGACTGGAACCACACCTTTCTGCATGAGAACTTCACTACGGGCATCACCAGCCCGAGGTACAACGCTGTGTGCGAGGACTCAGACGGTAGCCCCGTAGTTGCGCCGGGAATCACCGACCCCGCGCAATGCGCCAGGGAGGGCTACGTGGCCAATCCTGATTTCCAGGCGGGCCTGCTTCCCTACGACCTGACCCGCGGAGGCAGCGACTTCATCTTTCATGGCTACACCGACATCAAGCAGGAGGCACTCTACTTTCAGGACAACGTGACGCTGCGCAACTGGCAGTTTCTGATCGGGCTGCGCGGCGACAACTACAACGGTCTGACGCATCGCGCGATGCTGCAGCCACGCCTGGGAGCGACCTACCAGTTGCACGCCACCAACACGGTTCTGCGCGCCGGATATGGCCGCCTGATGCCGACGCCTTATAACGAAAACCTGATCCTCTCCAGTTCCACCGGCGGTGGAGGGCTGGGCGAGAACGCAGGAGCCTATGGCACGAACGCGCTGACGCCCGCCAGCCGGAATCAGTTCAACACCGGGCTGGAACAAGGAATCGGCAAGCATGTGATCGTTGACGGCGAATACTTCTGGAAATACACGCTTGGCGACTATGACTTTGACGTGCTGCTGAATACGCCGCTGACCTTCCCGATTCAATGGCGCAAGTCGAAGATCGATGGCTGGGATGTGCGGGTGAGCCTGACACCGACGTACGGCTTCACGGCCTACTCCGTGATGGGGCACTCGCGTGCGCGATTCTTCGGGCCGGAGACGGGCGGCATTCTATTCAACAATCCCACGGCGCTGGACTCCTATGCGCCGTTCCGCATCGACCACGATCAGAAGTTCGAGCAGACGACGCACTTCCAGTACCAGCCCAAGCCCGGGTCTGGCGGCTGGTATGCCTTTACCTGGCGCTACGAGAGTGGCCTGGTGGCGGGCGACGGCCCCTACGCCGTGAACACCACCGACCCTGTAGACCTGACCTACCTGACAGCCGACCAGCAGAACCAGATCCAGCTAAGCTGCGCCGGGCAGAAGGCGACGCTGACTGCTCCGCTCAAGAGCTGCGGGCCTTACGATCTACATTCGCCGCTGCTCAGCATTCCCGCGCCGGGCACGCAGAATCCTGATTCGAACCCGGAGCGCATCGCTTCGCGCAACCTGGTGGACATGGCTTCAGGGTGGGACAACCTCTTCAAGCGGGATAAGTACAAGACAAACCTGAGCTTTACCGTCACCAATCTGACAAACAAGACGGCGCTGTATAACTTCCTGTCGACCTTCAGCGGCACCCACTTTGTGCCGCCTCGGGCCTATAGTGGAGCGCTGACGCTGAATTTCTAGAGACCGACCTGTCGCAAAACCCGCGTGGAATGGGCATTTCACGCGGGCCTCCATTCTTTGCTTCCCTTCGTTTTCACTTCCTGCGATACTTGACCGTGCCCATCAGGTACGCCAATCAAACCACACAAAATAGGGTGAAGCGGGAATGTCTGCAAAGTACATCTTTGTGACGGGCGGAGTTGTGTCCAGTCTTGGGAAAGGCCTGGCTGCGGCCTCAATCGGCTGTCTGCTTGAAAGCAGGGGGCTTAAGGTCAACATGATGAAGTTTGACCCTTACCTCAACGTCGATCCCGGAACCATGTCGCCCTTTCAGCATGGCGAGGTCTTTGTTACCGACGACGGCGCCGAGACCGATCTGGACCTGGGCCACTACGAGCGCTTCACCCACGCTCACCTGACCCGCGACAACAACCTGACCACCGGGCGCATCTACGAGCAGATCATCACCAAGGAGCGCCGCGGCGATTATCTCGGCAAGACGGTGCAGGTAATTCCGCACGTCACCAACGAGATCAAGAATGCGATGAAAAAAGTGGCGGCCATGGGCCAGGACGTCACCATCATCGAAATTGGCGGCACCGTCGGCGATATCGAATCGCTTCCCTTCCTCGAAGCCATTCGCCAGATGCGCCAGGAACTCGGCCGCGAAAACACTGTCTTCGTTCACGTAACGCTGGTGCCCTGGATCGCCGCCGCGCAGGAGTTGAAGACCAAGCCAACGCAACACTCCGTCAAGGAGATGCTCTCCATCGGCATCCAGCCTGACGTGCTGTTGTGCCGCGCCGAACGTCTTCTGTCGCAGGACATCAAGAGCAAGATCGCCCTCTTCTGCAACCTCGAAGAGAAGGCGGTTATCTCCGCGCTCGACGTTCCGTCGATCTACGAAGTGCCGGTGGCCTTTGCGCAGGAAGGCGTGGACGCGCTGATCCTGAAGTATCTCCACCTGGAGACGAAGGAAGCCGACCTGACGGAGTGGAAGGCCCTGCTGGAACGCTGCTACCACCCCAAGGATCACGTCTCCATCGCCATCGTGGGCAAATATGTTGAGTACGAAGACAGTTACAAATCCCTGAAAGAAGCGCTCGTCCACGGCGCCATGGCGCAGAACCTTAAGCTGCAGGTTACGTGGATTGAGGCCGAAGGATTGGAGAGCAAGTACGAGGGCGATCGCAGCTACGAAGCGCAGTTGGAGAATTTCGACGGCATCCTGGTGCCGGGAGGCTTCGGCAAGCGCGGCATCGAAGGCATGCTCAACGCCATTCGCTATGCGCGCGAGAAGCATGTGCCGTACTTCGGTATCTGCCTCGGCATGCAGACCGCGTGCATTGAGTTCGCGCGGAATGTTTGCGGACTCGAAGGCGCGAATTCAAGCGAGTTCGATCCCGCAACTCCACATCGCGTCATCTATAAACTGCGCGAGCTGATTGGCGTGGAAGAGATGGGCGGAACAATGCGCCTAGGTG
The DNA here is from genome assembly GCA_963849505.1 of uncultured Acidobacteriaceae bacterium. Lineage (GTDB taxonomy): Bacteria > Acidobacteriota > Terriglobia > Terriglobales > Acidobacteriaceae > JANXZS01. The sequence continues at coordinate 62,945 of CAWKHY010000012.1, forward strand.
CGTGGACCTGCATTCTGCAACCGGACTCGATCGCATCAGCCGCGTACGGATCGACAGAGATCAGTGAACGTCACCGTCACCGTTACGAATTCAATCGCGACTACGAAGAGGCGCTCACCGGCGCAGGGTTGCGGATCACCGGCACCACTCCCGATGCGACGTATGTCGAGATCGTCGAGCTTCCCGGGCATCCTTATTTCCTCGGCTGCCAGTTCCACCCCGAGTTCAAATCAAAGCCACTGGAGCCGCATCCCTTGTTTCACGCGTTCGTGAAGGCGTCGTACAAGAACCGCGAGAAGCGGGTTCTCGCGAATCTGCCAACGCAGAAAGACGCCGCGCCATCGCAGGTCGAAGCGGAGATCAATCGGTAGTGACTTGTGCGGCGAGGCTCTTGAAACTGCGGCTCTCTTAAACCGCGGGTATCGCTGTCTTGATCGCCAGTCCGATCGTGGGTGGCTGCATCAGCGTGTTGTGGATCAAGCAGCGGTGCACCGCCCTCTCCAACCCTTCGCGATGCTCGTCGCATAGCTCAACCGGCACTTCGACTTCAATCTGAAAATTATCGAGTCGCGCAGGAGACAGCACCTTGTCGGCAGTCACGCGCACGTGCGTGCCACCGGTGGCAATCTTCATCCGCTTCAAATACTCTGCGGCATAGAAGGCCGCGCAGGATGCGAGCGAAGCCAGCATCAGTTCCGGAGGCGTCATGCCCTCATCGTGGCCGTGACTTTCAATTGGCTGGTCACAGATAATTGCGTGGCCCCGCGCCTTGATTTCGAACTGTACTTCCCCAAGATGGTCGACTGTTACTTCCATGCCCATTGCATTTTCCCCACAGGAAACATCGTATACTGCGCAACAAAACTCCTGCCTGTGACCCAGGTCACTTCACGTGCAGGATTGCCGAATGAGCTGCAGTTTGTGTTTCAATCATTTAGATGAGTGAATTCACAGCAGGAAACATTTGTATCGGCGGAAAGAAGCTTTTCTTGATCGCCGGCCCGTGTGTGATCGAGAGCGAGACCCACGCGCGCCGCATGGCCGACGCTATTCAGCGGATCACCTCGGACCTGGGTGTGCCCTACATCTTTAAGGCGTCCTACGACAAGGCCAACCGCACTTCGCTGCGCAGCTTTCGTGGTCCAGGCCTGGTGGAGGGCTGCCGCGTCCTGCGTACCGTGGCTGAGTCTACAGGGCTTAGCGTGCTGACCGACGTTCACCAGGCAGCGGATTGCGCTCCGGTAGCCGAAGCCGTGGATGTGCTGCAGATTCCGGCCTTCCTTTGTCGCCAGACTGACCTGCTGGTGGCCGCTGCAGTCACGGGCAAAGCCGTGAACGTGAAGAAGGGCCAATTTGTTGCTCCAGGAGACATGGCGCACACGGTTGAAAAAATTACCGCGTCCGGCAATCCGCGCGTTTTTCTTACGGAACGCGGCAGCAGCTTTGGCTACAACAACCTGGTTGTGGACATGCGCTCACTGGCGATTATGCGCCGGCTGGCTCCGGTGGTCTTCGACGGAACTCACTCAGTCCAAACACCTTCAGCCGCGAATGGAGTTTCAGGCGGGCAGCCGGAGTTCATTCCTGTGCTGACGCGCGCCGCGGTGGCCGCGGGAGTGGACGGCCTGTTTCTGGAAGTACATGATGATCCGGCGAATGCAAAGTCTGATGGGGCCAACGCGCTGAATCTGAAGGAGCTGCGGCCACTGCTGGAGACGTTGCTTGCCATCCACGCTGCCGCCCGCGCTTAGTCGGCGACAATCGCAAATACCAAAAAAAGGGCCCCTCAGGTGAGGGGCCAATCTGCCTTGGTTCTCTCGTTGTGTGAGAGCTTGGTTGCGACTGGCTTTTTATTTCTACTTATTTGCCAGTCGAGCTAAAACGCCACAGTCCAAAATGCTCAGGGGAGGGCTGTTTTTACTGCGGCGTTGCGCTCGCCGAAGTCGTGCCCGAAACAGGCGCACTCATCGACGCTAAACTGTTCTGCATCAGGCTCACATGGACAATTGTCCCGGACTTGCTGCCTTCAGCTGATTCATACTTTGCATTTCCCATCGCAACCTGATGGATGCGATATAGGGGAACCTGATGGTCTGTAACGAGATAGCGGACCACTGCGTTCGCCATCTGCTGAGAATTCTGAATGCCTGCCTGGCCGGCTGACTTGGAATATCCCTGAATCTCAAGGATATATTCCTGCTTGCCGTTTAGTTGGTTTGCCAGATCGTCCAAGGCTGCCTTCGCCTGATCGTTCAGCTTGCTCTGACCCGTGCGGAAGTGAATCTCCGTCTCGGTTACAGACTTGTACTGGTCAAGATTAGAGACCGTGCTGTTGATCTGGTCGGTCCGAGTGCTGGCCATCTGCGCAGTCTGCTGAGCCTGGGCTGCTTTCGTACCCGCCTCAGTTGCCTGCTGGTTGGCCTGATCGGCCGTGGTCTGGGCCTTGTGGATACCGGCCTGGGCGCGGCTGTCCACATCCTTGATATCGTTAGCGTTCTTCGCGTTCAGCTGGTCCAGCTCATTCAGGCGATCCTTGACCGGATTGACCTGGCGCTGTACCCACTTCTTGCGTGCGAACGGATTCATGTGGCCCCAGAATCCCTCATTCGACTGCGTCGAAAGGGGCTGTCCGGTGGCGTAAGTGCTCTTGTCATCCGCGTTTGTCTTTGTTGCCGGAGCGGATGAGGCTGAGCCGGTCTGCACCTGGGCAGACGAAGAAGTAGTGTCTTGTGCGAGTGCGGGAATGCCAACGGCACCAGCTACGATGAGTGCGGCTACCGCTTTGCGAGTTAACTTAGATCCGACGCTCGTATTCATTCAGCCTATGACCCTCTTGTGTCCCTGTGGTATTTGCATCAACGACAATAGGTCTTTCGTCTCCATCTAGTGCATGTGCGGGGCCAAAGTCGCGGGAACCCCATTAGGAATTGTTCATGGCTTATGTTTCATAGACTTACGAGGAGAGAGCGGGTTTTCCACAGTGGGGAGGTGAGACGGGAAAGCGGTGCCGGAGACTACTTTTGGCCCTGACTAGGAAATATTTGCTCACTTTATTGCAGTTTGAGCCGTATTAAATCGTTTGAAGTCTCCAGTAAAGCCATTCACGGATGGCGTTATTTCGCCTGAACCTCAACTACGCGAATCTCCGGATATTGTTGATTCCAGTCCATCGTCACGTGATCCAGGATCAGGCGAAACTCGCGCTGCTGCCCCGGCTGGATGGGGGCGGCGCTAACTGGTTGTGTATCAACGTAGGGCTCGCGGGTTCGAATGAGGTTGATGGCCATAGTTTCCTTTTGGGAAAGCTCTCCTAATTCGTTGTGAAAGCCCAGCTGAACCGTGACCCCAGTCAGCGTTCTGGAACCGGAATTCGTAATCTCGCCATCGATATATGTAACTTTGCCGCCCGCAAAGTTCGCAGCCTCGCTCATTTTGACGTTGGTGATCACCAGGCTGGCCGCGTAAGGATCGGGCTGAGCGAGTTGGGCACCACCGGGCTGGGGAGCGGCTTCGTGCCGGCCGCCGAAGACGATCAACGCGATAAGTCCGAGCAGGATGACGGTGCCAGCGATTGTCCAGGGGAGCCAGGCCCTTTGCGCGGCGACGTCGTCGAGCTCAGAGGGAGTGGAGATCAGAGCTGGTTCGGATTTCAGCTTCGAATCCTGATTCGGTTCCATGATGGAGGCGATTTTACATCCACCGCAGATGGTCGGAACGAGTCTTCCATTGATCAATCGGAGACATTCACACAATCTTCCGCTGGTGTTGATGAAATGTTCGGACGATTTGCTGCACCATCCTGATGAAAGCTGAGTCTAAGCCGATAAGAAACTTGGATCCGGACGCGACTCGATTACGTACGTCGTTATATCAGGGCATGAGCGCAAGGCAGACTGCGAGGCCGAAGATGATGGAATTCAAGAGTGGAACGCACAATATGATGGACTCCGGCGCGCACCAGAAGCTGCCTGCGAGCCTGCTGCCCGTGAGCGCGCATGGATTGCGGATGCCTTCTCCCCGAGCGGAGACGGTGTACCAGGCGGCCACAGTTGCCGCAGTATTGCTGGTACTGATGTCTGTCTAAGACGTTCGCCGATGTGGGCGGGTGCAGCTTCAACCAAAGCGCGCTTTGCCCACAGTGCGGCGAAAATCGTCGCCGCGCATTTCTACTGTTACGCACATTTCTGCCAGTCTAGAGCGCATTCTCTCGCCAATTCGATCCCCTAGCGACTCCTCGCGCATGGCACGGGCTGCGGCGGAAGTTGTTTGTTGCGTGCTGGTTACGGGCTGGTCAGCGTAGTTGGTGGTGATGATGGTGGTGCGTTTATCGTTGTAGCGCGTATTCAGAATGAGGGCTACGGTGTCCCACACCCAGTCGGTGGGCTTCTGCGCGCCAAGCTCGTCTAAAATAAGGACTTCTGCTTTAAAAACCGGCTCCAAAAGCTGCAATTCTGTCATCGAAACCTGGGGATTGTAGGAGTTTTGGATCTGTTTCAGCAATTCGCGGTAGTCGCAGAAGAGGCCGCGCACTCCCTTTAACATGATTAGATTGTGTAGGATACCCGCTGCCAGGTGGGTTTTGCCCACTCCCACGGTACCGGTGAGCAGGAGTCCCTTGCCTGCTGTCTCTACGGGATAGTCCTCAACGAACTTGCGAGCCATGATGAGAGCGGCCTGGAGGGAGCGATCTGCGCCGGGGAAACCAGGGTCGTAGCTGTCGAGCGAGCAGTGCTCGTAGCGCTTTGGAATGTTCGCTTTAGCGAGCATACGGGCGGCGCGATTGGCTACGCGGCACTCGCAGACTGAGGCGGTGCGATCGCCATTTTCGCTGATGGAAATGCGCATTCCTGCGCCGTTGCAGAGGGGGCAAATCCTGTTCATTTGAGACAAGTATCGCAGGTTTTGGCGAGGTTTTCGCGGTGGATAAGCGGTGGCGGATTGTGCGATTTGGGAAGAGTTAGAGCGAGTTATAGCGACTTTTGAAAATGAATCTATTTCGATATCGAAACATCTTATGTCGTATGAACGTTACAACGACTAATTCCAACAAGGGCGGGAAAGCGAAGCAGGATTTGCCCGGGAAGACTTTTCCCAAGCCGAAGCCGAGGCTGCCGCGGGGGCCGGAGTTGCCGGAGAAGCCGGTGTCGGCGGCCAGGGTATGGCTGGTGCTGGCGAAGGCGCATCGGGCGATGGCCGAGTTTGTGGAGAAGAGTGTCCAGGACCAGCATCTTTGCCTGAGCGACTTCATGGTGCTGGAGGCGCTTCTGCACAAGGGTCCGCTTCCGCTCTCTGCCCTCGGGAACAAGGTTCTGCTGAAGAACGCGTCGATCACGTCGGCGGTGGACCGACTGGAGAAGCGCGGGTTTGTCGCACGCCGCAACATTGAGTTGGACCGCCGCGTGAGGGTAGCCGAACTGACGGAACTGGGGGAGGAGTTTGCAAAAGAACTCTACCTGCGACACGAGGCTCAGCTGGAAGAGTTGCTGAGAGACATATCTGAGGCAGATCGGAAGAGGCTGCACGATGGAATGAAAGTGCTGGGGCTGACCGTCGAGAAAGTGACGAAGCCACCCACGGAGAAACGGTATCCGTGGAGGTGATCAGCTAAAAGCGGTCAGCTAAAGAGCGGTTAGCTAACAAGAGGCTAGCTAAGAAGCGGTTAGCTAACGGGCGCTTAGCGGAAGACGCAGATCCCTCCACTTCGCTTCGCTTCGGTCGGGATGACAAGGTGGGGCTGATGCTCGCTGGTCGGTTGTGGACTTGCTGAATCGCTAACCAACTAAGTTGCTGACCGGAGTTTCGCTGACCGGAGTTTGGCTAACCGCTTCTTAGCTAACAGGTTTTTAGCTGGCCGGATTATCGCGGAATTTTAAAAAGGAGTACGACGATGTTGACCATTCGCAAGAGTGAAGAGAGGGGTCACGCCAATTATGGGTGGCTGGATACCAACTACAGTTTTTCGTTTGCGAACTACTATGACCCGAAGCACATGGGATTTCGTGCACTGCGCGTGATCAATGACGACCGGGTTGCGGCGGGGAAGGGATTTGGAACGCATCCCCACGACAACATGGAGATCATCACTTACGTACTGGAAGGCAAGATCGCGCACAGGGACAGCATGGGGCACCAGGAAGAGATCGGTCCGAATGAGGTGCAGTACATGTCCGCAGGCACGGGCCTTACGCATAGCGAGTTCAACCCATCCGCGACAGATGCGGTACACCTGCTGCAGATTTGGATTGAACCGCAGAAGGTTGGCGTGAAGCCGCAGTACGGCCAGTTCAGCTTCGATCCGAAAGAGAAGCAGAACAAGCTGAAGCTGATTGCCTCCGGTGAAGAGGCGGTGGGCGCGGCGCGGATCAACCAGGATGCCAAGGTGTTCGTGTCCGAGTTGAGCGAAGGCGCCGAGGTTGGATATGCGCTGGGCAAGACGCGGCATGCGTGGGTGCAGGTGGCACAGGGCAAGGTGGAATTGAACGGACAGGTACTGACCACCGGGGACGGAGCTGCGGTAAGTGGAGAAGCGGCACTGGTTCTGCGGGGGTTGGGTAAAGAGAAGAATGAAGTCTTAGTCTTCGACTTAGCGTGAGACAGCTAAGGAGCGGTTAGCTAAAGCTAGCTAAAGTCCGGTTAGCTAAAGGGCGGTTAGCGGAAAGGCAGCAAGGCAGCAAGTTAGCGAGTTAGCTAAAAGGCCCGGAGCTTGGGTTGTGACTCTGCGGATTTGTTAGTCCGCTAGCTGGATTGAGGGGGCGGCGATGCCGCTCCCTTTTTATTTGGCTGTTATCAGGGTGATGATTTGAGAAGGGGTTGGCGAAGCGACCTGTCGCATTGCTCATGTACGATGCTTGACATGCTTCGCACGACTGCTGTCGTTGCCTGCCTGCTATCAGGTTCTTTCCTCTCGGCCTCACAACAGGCTGAGAAGTACCCCTCTTACGACTATCAGACTGTTCGCGCACATGAGATCAAGCCGCATCGTCACAGTGTCCCGTTTGAAGGTCTAGACCAGTCAGGTCCCACTCAGCTGGAACTCAAGCTGATCGTATCTGCTACTGGCGATGTGATTCACGCCGAGGCCACTGGCGACGAGCACCTGCTAAAGATATGGCCACAATTGCAGGGAGAGGTGTACCAGTGGAAGTTCACGCCGTTTGAAGAGCACGGCAAGGCAGTGACTGCGGAGGTTGAGGAGTACATCCATCTTGTTCCGCCTGAGCAACTCCCGAAGATACATGTGGCACCACCTGTGGTGCGCCCTGACTCCAGAGTTACGATTACGCTCAAGAGGTCAGGTTGCTACGGCACTTGTCCTGCGTACACGGTGACGGTGAGCACGAGCGCTATTGTGTTCGAGGGCCGCGGCAATGTTGTAGCTGCGGGAAAGCACACAGACACGGTGGATCCGAATGAGGTGCGCAAGTTGGCGAAGAGATTTGCCGCTGCGAACTTCTATTCCATGGATGCGAAATATGTAACTCAAGTGACGGATAGTCCGACGTACGTATTGTCGATTACGATCGACGGCCATGCAAAAGAGGTTTTGGACTACATGGGCATAGAGTCAGGAATGCCCGCTGTGATTGACGAACTGGAAGATGAAGTGGATACGTTCGCGCGGACTGAGCGATGGATCGAAGGGAGCGATGGGCTGGTCGAGTCGCTGAAGGCGGAGAAATTTGACTTCGCGACCTTTGAGGCCCAGGTCATGGTGAAAGAAGCAGCCATTCGCGGAAAGACGGCGACGGTGCGGGAGTTCCTGGCGGTCGGGGTGCCGCTGGATTTGCCAGCTCCAAAACCGCCCGGCCCTAACATGGCCGTTCCATTTGATCATGTGGGGTGGCTTACCGCAGCGAGCAGCCATCCGGAGACGCTTCAGGTGCTGATTGACGCAGGGGCCAGCAAGAAAGATCAGGCGGACAAAGAGCTTGCCTTGATGGGGGCTGCGCGATCAGGGGATGTGGGGGCGGTTCGAGCACTGATAAATTATGGCGCCGATCCGAATGCTGATCTGAGCGACCTGACCGTGACTGAGGGTATGGCGGGAGGGACGATGCAGCGTAAGGGCTCGGGGAGTGTGCTGATCTCCGCGGCAGAGTCGGGTAATCCAGACGTCGTTCGCGAGATTCTTCGCTATCACCCTGACCTGGAGAGGCGGGACATGGATGGAACGACGGCCATTTTTGCAGCAGGGGGCTCTCGCAGCACCGATAAGGAGGGTGCTCGAGTGGAATGCGTGCGCTTGCTCGCCGAGGCGGGCGCCAATGTTAATGCGCGTGACAATGATGGGAATACACCATTGCATAAGATTTACCTCACCAACGTGGTGGAGGAACTGTTACGACTGGGGGCCGATGTGAATGCGCGAGACAAGGATGGCGAAACGCCGATATTCACAAACCTCGATGACGACGCAATCCCTCTCTTCATTGAACACGGCGCCGACCTCACGATCCGCAATAACAAGGGCCAAACGGTGATAGAGGCTGCGGAAGAGAAAGGACCACTGCGCCAGGAGGCTCTTCGCAAGGCAATTCAGAATATGAAGCAGCGTTAGCGGCGAGGTGTTAGTGGGCGCAAAAGCTAAGGGGCGACTTCTCTTTCGAGTCGTCGCCCCCGCTTTCCGCTTTTTTCGAAGGCCTGGTTCGGTTTCCAGGACACAGCCGATTATGTTCTCGCAGTTGTCGGGCATGCGAGCTTGCGCCCGCGGTCCCATACTCCCTTGAAATCAGATCCTGCTGTGAGAGCTTTGTCGTTTCATCCGTCAGTATCCAGTTTCCCGAACACATTCGCGAGTCCCGTTTCCGGTTCTCATAATGCTCCGCTTCTGCTCTCTTCCTCTGGAGGATTGCTCCTCTGTTGTTTTGAATATTAGCGCAGTCTCAAAAGATTACAAGGGGTCTAAACAAATTTAGAACTGTGGATATGTGGGCTGTTTTTGTGGAAATGAATTTCATTATCGAGTAGCTCGGATAGCGCGGCGGTGTGTTTATGGCAGCTCGATTTTTCTAGTCGGGATCGGCGAGGCCATTCATTGCGGGTTGCGATTGTGGTGGTGGGTTTGGCGGGCGTATAACTTGTTCGTTCGCTGGGCTGGCCGCGGGCTGGAAAATCTGCGACGAGGAGAGAGAGATGGATCCCTTTATTGGCGAGATCAGGCTTGTTGGTTTCAATTTTGCTCCGACGGGTTGGGCGTTCTGCGATGGTCAAATCGTGAGTATCGCGCAGAATCAGGCACTCTTTGCGCTGCTGGGAATAACTTACGGTGGTGATGGAAGGGCGACGTTCGCGCTGCCAAAGCTGAGTGGGGATGCGCTGCAGACCGGGCTGAAGTACGTGATTGCGATGCAGGGTATTTTTCCCTCTCGCCCTTAGCAGGCAGCCATAGTTCTGCCATGGGGTTGGCGCGGGTCTTGTCCATTTTTGTGGACGCAGGAAGGCTGTGTGTGGCGGGGCTGTGCTACTTTGATGGGCATTCTGATTTGGAGGAGTTGCCATGCGAAGGATTGCTACTGCGTTTGCGTTGGGTTGTGTGATGGCTGCATCGACGGTGGCGATGCGTGCCGCAAGCCTGGCGGGGGTGACGCTGCCGGATACGACGCAGGTGGGAGGGACGACGCTGGTGCTGAATGGCATGGGCGTGCGCAGCAAGTCCATGGTGAAGGTTTATGTCGGAGGGCTTTACCTGCCGCGGAAGTCGTCGGATGCAGAGAGCATTTTGAAGTCTGACGAAGCGAAGCAGCTGACGATGAAGTTTCTGCACGCGGTGGCCAAGAGCCAGTTGGTGGATACCTTCAACGGGAGCTTCGCGGATAATGCGCCGGGTGCGGTGAGCTCGATGAAGAGCGAGATTGCGCAGTTGATGGGCGCGCTGGATTCGATGAAGGTGGGCGATCAGCTGGCGTTCACGTATGTTCCGGGGACGGGCACGAGCGTGGCGATCAATGGCCAGAACAAGGTGACGATCGCGGGAGCGGCGTTTGCTCCGGTGCTGTTCTCGGCGTGGCTTGGTCCGAAGCCGCCGAATGCGGATATGAAGAAGGGGTTGCTGGGGCAGTAGATTTCGCGGGCGCAGGATGAGCAAAGAGTGAAGCCCAGATCTCGGAGGTGAGAGCTGGGCTTGCTGGAGTGGCGCGGTGGTGATGGGGCTACTGCTTTTCCAATACGTCGACGCCAGTGCTTGGCTTGCCTGTGGAGTCGACTCCCTTCATGGTGATGGAGCAGGTCTTGCCGTCGGCAGAGACGGTAGAGGTGCGGGTGCGAACAACTTTGCCGCCCTTGCTGAATTTGTTTTCGCGGACGTTGGTGCTGATGACTTTTGAGGTGACGCCGTCATACCAGGACTGCTGCACGACGCCCACTCCACCCTTGACGGGGAAGGTGTATTTGATGAGCAGGGGCGAGCCATCGGTGTTGGTGCCGGTAGCGGTGACCTGAAGATTGGCGCCCTCTTCCACGATCACGATGCGCAGATCTTTGGTTGGCTGGCCGGCGGTGTACTTCGACTTGTCGGGGTTGATTTTCCAGGTCCCAACCAGGACATCACTTGCAAAGAGCGGGGTTGCAACTGCTAACAGCACCAAAGCGTACAGGAGCCTTCGCATATAAATTGTCACCTCGTGGATTTGCTGCGCGGCCGGATTATGGTTTAGCGCAGCGAGCTGAGATTGTGCATGGGTGCGCGATGGCAGGGCAAGATAATTCTTTTCACGCAGATGGTGAGTGCAGTGGCGCGGACGCGGATTCGCTTGTGCTGATGGGGCGTGCGTGGCTGAGTGGATCAGGCTTGCGCGGTTTCGTTTGCGCCGGGGGTGACGGGGGTGGTTGGTCCGGCGGGACCGGGGACCTGGGCGACGGCGAATCCTCCGCTGAAGACCCAGTCAGGATATTCAGAGCGGAGCGTGTCGCCGTGAACGACGAGGCTGCCGGTGCCCATGGTGGCGGGTTGATGGAGGGTGAGGTTGCCGGTGGCGTCGATGTCGAATCCATACTTCACGCTATCGAAGCGCGTGACGACGCGGCCGGAAACGCCGACGAGGGAGAGGGTTGCGTCCCATTGAATTCCATTGGCGCTGCGGCTGGGATTGTCGCTGAACGTGGCGGTCTCTCCGGCGTCGCTGAAGTAGAAGGGCTTGTTGTCGCGGGGCGGGATGAAGTCGACGTAGGGAGAGCTTTGGCCGAAGAGGGGCGCGGAGGTTTCGATGGTCTGCATCCAGCGGATGCCGTCGGGATATTCGGGAGTGCCCCCGGGGTTGCCGCCGTCGACGCGGATATGAATGCCGCGACCGCTGGGCTTGCGCTCGAAGGTTGAGGGAGCGAGCGCGTCCTGATCGTCGCTTAGATCTTCGAGGCTGCCATCGGCCTGGCGTTGCAGTGAGAAGGGGGATACCGGCGCAAACTGGATTGCGCTCCAGTCGATCTTCGGATTGGGGTTGCTGCGTGAGGCGAAGGGTCGTTGCGTGGGGGCGGAGAGTGGGATCTGAGAGAGGCTCCATGGGGCTCGAGACTTGGAGGCGGAGTGTTGGTGCGCCGTGGACGCGGGGTGCGTGGAGTGCACGGCGGGGGCGGGAGTGGATGACGATCGTGCTTTGGGGGCCTGATAGGAAATCACGGCTGGCTCCTCACGGACGACGATCCCCTGGAGTGGTGAATGTAACGCGAATTGGTGGGGAGAATCAACTGAAGAAGTTTGCAGTGCGGGTGGGGGGCTGTACAACTCTTCGCGACGGAGATTTGATGAAAAAGTCAGCCATGGAAATGACGGGGCATGGAAAGGGTGGCAAGCCAAAGGCAGGCTTGCCACCCTTCCCACATCCCTTGGAAATCCCTACGGGATTTCGCACATTCCCACGGCTTCGAGTGCTGCTGTTCGATCTTTAAGATCGGCAGATGCTGACACAAGCGCGTTTAAATTGCCTCTCTTACCGCGAGGGGTAGTGGCCCATGTGCCTAGTCCGAAATGTAAACAGCGTCCGCGTGCCCGGGCGCGGATTTATTCGTAGCGCAGGGCGGTGATGGGTTCGATGCGGGTGGCGCGGCGGGCGGGGATATAGCAGGCCACGAGGGCGACGAGGCAGAGCACGACGGCCACGGATGCAAAGGTGAGCAGGTCAGTGACTCCGACGCCGTAGAGCATGCTGCGCAGGTAGCGGGTGAGGGCGAAGGCGGCGACGAGGCCGAGGGCCAGTCCGGCGAGCGTAAGGCGAAGACCTTGTTGCAGGACCTGGCGAAAGATGGTCATCTTCTCTGCGCCGAGGGCGATCCTGATGCCGATTTCGTGGGTGCGCTGGCGGGTGGTGTAGGAGATGACGCCGTAGATTCCTACGCTGGCGAGGATGAGCGCGAGCAGGCCGAAGGCTGCGGCGAAGACGGCAGCGATGCGCTCGAAGACGTCGCCCATCTGCATGCTGGCCTTGAGCGTGGTGCGGTTGAAGAGAGGCAGGTCAGGATTGAGATCGGCGAAGACTTTTTCGACGGCGTCCTGGATGGCCATCGGATCTCCCGCGACGCGAACGTGCAGGATGGCCTCAGTGTAGTAGTTCTGCCAGAAGGGCACGAGGACAAGGGGCGTGGGGTCGTAGATGAGGCGGCGGTACTTGCCATTGGTGGTGACGCCGACGACGGTCTTCCATTCTCCGGCGACTTGAATGCGCTTGCCAATTGCGTTTTGTCCGGGCCAGTAGCGGTCGACGAGGGCCTGGTTGACGATGACGACGGGCTGGGTGTCGGCGGTGTCCTGATCGGTGAAGTCGCGTCCGGCGATGAGAGGAGTCTTGAGGGTCTGAAGATAATTTGGGGCGACAACTCCGCGGTCCGCGATGATGTCTTCGTGCGGGCGGGGGACGTAGCCATCGGGCATTACGCCGTCGTAGTGGATGGTGTAGCTGAGAGGCGAGAAGTCTGCGAGGGTGGCGGACTGGACGCCGGGGAGTGCCTTGATGCGGGCGAGAAGCTGGCGGTCAAACTCGACACCGCGGGCGCGGGAGAGGCCCATGGGTTCGAGATCGAAGGAGGCGAGATAGACGTTGTTGGGGTCGAAGCCGGGATTGGATTTCTGCGCTTTGGCGAGGCTGCGGACGAAGAGTCCTGCACAGATGAGGAGCACGAGCGAGAGCGCGACCTGGGCGATGACGAGGCCGGAGGCGAGACGCGATTTGGCGAGTCCGCCGGAGGTGCTGAGCGCTTCATCCTTCAGGACCGCGATGGGAGATAGGGCGGAGGCGCGCATGGCGGGGACGATGCCGGAGACGATGGCGGTGAATACGGAGACGAGGATGGTGGCGAAGATTACCTTGCCATCGACATTGCCGTTGATGGTGAGGGGGAGCGTGGTGGGCGGCAGGAAGGCGGCGAGAGAGCGCGCTGTCCAGAGTGTGCAGACGAGGGCTACGCCTCCGCCGGCGAGGGTGACGATGAGGTTTTCGACGAGGAGCTGGCGAACGATTCTCCAGCGGCTTGCGCCCATGGATAAGCGGATGGCGAATTCCCGACGGCGCGCAACGGAGCGGACGAGGAGGAGGTTGGCGACGTTGGCGCAGGCGAGCAGCAACAGCACAGCGGCCAGGGCGAGCAGAATGGGCAGGGTTCCGTAGAGATAGACGTTGGCACCGAAGGGCGAGCGCCACAGCGGATCGGTGGAGATGAAGTTGTTGCCTTGATGCACGGTGGGATAGCGCTCAACAAGGCGCTGCATGAGCAGGTTCATTTCATTCTCGGCCTGGAGGTGACTGACGCCGGGGCGCAGTACGCCGAGTACGTTGAGCCAGGAGACGCCGCGATCGCCGGGGCGGGTGGAGCCCCAGATCTGCTGATCCATGCCGAGGGGAATCCAGACCTCGGTGCGGAGTCCGGTTTTGCATCCCTGAAAGCCGCGAGGCGCGACGCCAACGACGGTATAGGGATGGAGATTGATCTGAATTGTTTTGCCGATGATGGACGGGTCGGCGGCGAAGTGATTCTGCCAGAGGTCGTACCCCAAGACAGCTTCGGCCACTCCGGCACGCTCGTTGCTTGCGGATGGGAGCAGGCCGCGACCGAGGATGGGATGGACGCCTAATACTTCGAAGTAGTTGGACGAGGTGAGTGCGCCGTAGATGCGCTGCGGCTTGCCGCTTCCGGTGATGGCCATGAAGTCGTCGTGATAGCCGAGGAGGCCGGTGAAGCTTTGGGTGGCGTCGCGCAGATCGGCGAAGTCAGGGTAAGAGAATGGCGGGCCGGGATGCTCGCTTTTTTCGCCGCGCATGATGGTGACCATCCGCGAGGTGTGAGGGACGGCGGGGATGGGATTGAAGAGCGTGGAGTTGATCCAACTGATGATGGTGGTGTTGGCGCCGATGCCCAAGGCCAGGGTGCTGACGGCGAGGAGTGTGAAGCCGAGATTCTTCCACAACTGTCGCGCGGCGTAACGAGCTTCCTGAAGCAATGTTTGCATGAGCATGACCGGGCCTCGATTCCCTACTGAGCTGGACCAGCAAAAACACTTCGCTACCAAGAGTGATCACCGGGAAGTCACTGGGGCGAGTGGACCGCGGTGATAGTGCCAAGAGTCGCGCGCGCAAGCGGGCTTCAGCTTCTGAGGCCGGTTTGCCGCATATTCATTGGCCAGTAGGAAGGGGGCGAACTGGTCAGGCTACTCGCTACCTGTTGCGGTTGAAGTTCCGCATATGACGAAGGTGCAGCGTGTATTCACACTATATAGAGCACTTGGTTTGCCAGAAGCCCGCGCTGGCCATCGGATTGAAACTGCGTGAGATAGCAATTTGGGGTGCGCGGGTGAAATGAGTTGGAGTGACCGCTTCTGCTGTTGCGCTGTTCGATATTGGACACGGGTTGGAGCGACGCCGCTTTATAAGCGGCGCGCTGTGACTTTGAGGAATTGATTGGTGATATGGGTTCGGCTGGTGGGGTCGGCAGCGGTGTTTGCGCTGGACCATAGGTCGACGAGATCGGCGTGGAGGGCTGCCTGTCCGCTTTCGTCGAGGCGGCTGAAGGCGACGAGCGTGGGGCCGAAGTTTTTGCGGAAGAAGGCGACGGCTCCAGCGGGATTGACGGGCAGGTCGAAGACGATGGAAATGAGTTGAGTGTGCACGTCGGTGAAGAAGGGCGCGAGGCGTTCGCGAACGGTGGCCTCGTCTCCCCAGAGAATGGGAGGCGGGACGCCGGGCGGAGGGGGCACGTGCTTCGCAGTGGCCCTGAACATTTGCGCGGTGAAGCTGGCTGGGTCCCAGTTGGCCATGGCGAGCAAACCTGCGGGGGCGAGGACGCGGCCGAATTCCGAGGCGACGAGTTCGGGACGGGGAGCGAACTGCGCACCGAAGATGGTGACTACGGCCTGGAAGGAAGCGGCGTCGTAGGGGAGCTGCTCGGCGTCGCCCTCGTCAAAGGTGACGGTAGAGGCTTTCAGCGGCGGCGCGTTCGCGAGCCTGCACGAGAAGATTGGGTGCGATGTCGACGCCGGTGACGATGGCTCCTTTGCGCGCGAGAGGGATGGCGAGGTTGCCGGTACCGGTGGCTACGTCGAGAACTTTTTCGCCCGCGGAGATTGGCAGGCTATTGGCGAATGTTGCAGCGCTGTCGGCGATGGTGCGTGCGACGACGCCGAAGTCTCCGGCCATCCAGATAGAGCGCATGGCGGCTTTGAGCGATTGAATGGGCGGGGGAGTTGCGTCCATGCGTGTGTCCTCAGCGGCGCGAGTCCTATTAATTTGCTTGATGGGTGCGAGGCCGTCAAGTTTTAAAGGCGACCCGAAGGTGACGGCGGGTGCTATGCTCTCGCATATCTTAGTGGCAGTTCTGTCGCGATCAGCTTCCAAATCCTCCAAGAACGGGTGCTCATGCCAGATTTTGAGCCGGCTATTTCTGCTTCGACCTTAGTTGCAACTGAACCAATTTCGAATGATGAAGCGGTGGGACGTTCGGCGCTGCAGAAGGCGAGCCTTCGTCTTGATTCCGCTGATTGCGATTGGCTACGGAGCGGCGTATATCGACCGCGCGAATATCAGCTTTGCCGCGGTGCAGATGAATCGCGATCTGCACTTCAGCGCTTCGATTTATGGATTTGGCGCGGGTCTGTTTTTTCTCAGCTACGCGGTGTGCGAAGTGCCTTCGAACCTGATGCTGTTTCGGTTTGGGGCGCGACGGTGGCTGGCGCGGATCATGATTACGTGGGGGCTGCTGGCTATCGGCATGATGTTTGTGAAGACGCCGGTGCAGTTCTACGCGATGCGATTCCTGCTGGGGATGGCAGAGGCTGGATTCTTTCCGGGGGTGATTTTCTACCTGATGCAGTGGTTCCCGGCAGAGAGGCGGGCACGCACGGTGAGCCGCTTTTATGTTTCGCTGCCGATCAGTTCGGCGGTGATGGGCGCGCTGGCGGGAGCGCTGCTTAGCCTGCAAGGGAGGTTGGGGCTGGCGGGTTGGCAGTGGCTGTTCCTGGTTGAGGGCGTGCCGCCGATCCTGCTTGGCGTGGTGATTTTTTTCATGCTGCCGGATAGTCCTGCGAAGGCAAGTTGGCTGACGGGTGAGGAGCGCGGGTGGCTCGAGAATCAGTTACGTGGCGATACGGATTCGCATGTGCATGATGCCAACGTGCCGCGAGCGTTGCGCGATCCGCGAGTGTGGCTGATGGGGCTGATGCATCTTTCCCTGCTGGTGATGTCGTATGCGTTCATCTTCTCCGCTCCGGTGATCCTGATGGGGCTGACGGGGCTGAACATCACGAATGTTGGTTTTCTGACGTCGGCGATGGGGATTGCGGGCGCGGTGGTGATGCTGGTGGGCGCCTCGCATGCGGACCGCAAGGGGGAGCACTATTGGCACATTGCGATTCCCTGCCTGCTGATGACCGCTGCCTACGTTGTAGCGGGAACAGTGTCAGCGAATGGCGTTGTGCTGGTGGCGCTGATCTTCGCCATGATGTGCTTCTACTTTATGCAGGGTTCTGCGTGGACGATTCCTTTCAGTTTTCTGAAGGGAAAGTCGGCGGCGGCGGGGATTGCGGCGGTGGGCTCGATCGGCATCGTTGGGGGATTTATCGGTCCGTACTGGATGGGGCTGATGAGGGATTTTACGGGAGACTACCGGAAGGGATTATTGTCGCTGGCGCTTCCGTGCGCGGTGGCAGCGGGGTTGATTTTGATTGTGCGGCGCAAGGCTATGCGGCAGGCGGCTGGGCTGGATGCAGGCTGAGAGGGATTGATCCATCTCAACGTGTGATTGCGAATGGGGCCCGGTTGAAGAGAATCCAAGGCAGCCGGCAGACCGGAAATATTTTTCCAAGACAATCCATCTTCGTATCGATGGAGTGGGTGTTGGCACGCTTAACTGGAGGTCGCCCTCACACAGAGGAGGCTACCTGTTTGGGTCAGACGGTTGTGTCACAGAGATGTCACGATTTTGTAAATTGTGCGGAAGAAGACAGCCACTGTTATTGGCGGCAAGACTAAACAGAGTATTCTTTAGGTTCTTTGATGACCACACGGATCCTTCCAGCTCCCGACATATTCGCTTCTTGTCCCTTGGATGGGAATATCCTCGAGTACTACGCGGGGACATTCGAGGCGGTTTACGTCTGCCTGAATCCATTCATCAAGTCCGTCTCTATTGACATCGGAGAATTCAAACCGGGCACATATCCAAATCGCGCAACTATTGCGAGAAGCTGCACCGAGGTTACTTGGGTTGAAGTCGCGCAATTGGCGAAACTGTCCTCTATCGCGGCAGTTGATATAGGACTCAGGACCGGAATCGGGGGCCTCAAAAAGGAGCTTGAAAATCACGACTTCTCTAGAGCGATTGAGGCGCTAAGCGAGACGCATGGCATCCTGACCCCTCAGAGGGACTTTTCCCTGCCCTTCTTCATGACAAGATCCTTCACTCCATACAACGGCTTGGGTACGACTGGCTTTGGATTGGAGACGAGTTTTGCACTGAGCGGAAACTGTGTTGGATCGATGATCTGAAAAACCAGGAGGTGGGCCTGACGAACGGACGCGTCAATGCGTTTACCCCGGATAAGCAATTGTTGTGGACCACTCACTGGGATAGCCACTTCTCGTTTCTCTGTTCTTCCATGGAGAAATTGGTTTCTATCCAGACTACGAGCGGCCTTGAGGGGTTCTTCTGCTCCCCATCAACAGAGGTCTACTGGAGCGTGCTGCCTAAACCGGGGCATTTCAGTTGATCGCGTTTGGCGAGTAATGAGCAGGCAAAAAATTCCCCGAGCCACGGGTGGGCACTCGGGGAGGGAGGTATACCGGGGGCCAGTGCAGGCTTAGATGGGGGAGCGTTGGCGAGCCAGTTTGCGGCGGCGCGTCTCCCATTCCTGACTGGAGAAAATGCGTGGGCCGACCTCGATGAGGCGAGGCATCATGTTGAAGACCGCGACCTGGCTCCAGGGGCGGCCGTCGCGAGTGCGCAGGCCTTTTTCGTTGAGGTCGCTGACGATGCTGGAGTAGGGGAAGTCCTGGACGAGGAGTTCCATCATGGTGAGGAGGGCCTGGTTCTCTACGGGATCGACTTCGAGGCGTTTGCAGTCGTCGGATATGCGGAGACCGTAGGGGATGTCTTCGCTGAATACGCCTTCCATGGGAGCTTCGGACTCGGGCAGCTCGCGCCGCCATTCGATGGAAACCATCTGCCATCCTGTGGACTCACGCTGGCGGATGATATCAGGAGAAAAAGGGCCGGAAAGAACATCGCGAATCCGTTCAAAGTGCGCCATTTCTAGCCTCCGTACAACGAACCTGTAGAGTAGGTACGGGCAATTGAACGGCCAAAGGTATGAATGGGCTGTTGTGCCCGCAAGTGGCTCAGGGGAAAGGCGCGAAGGGTTGAAACGGAGAGTTGGGGAGAGTGGAGGGTCGTCCAGTTTCGAAAAGGTTTGTTCGATATCGGACGCCTGCGCGAGGATGGGACGGGGCTGGCAGGTGAGTGAGATTTGGAGGCTGGTATGAAGTGGCTTCACTACTTTCTTTGTTTTCTGGGCGGAGTGTTTTTGATTCACATTGTTCCGCACATGATGCATGGCTGGAGTGGGAAGAACGCGATGGGCGTGGGGGTGAGCCTGGTGGGAGGCTGCCTGCTGCTGTGGGCGGGGCGCTTCCGCTGGCAGGATCGCGGGAAGGTCGCGATGGTGGTGCTGGGCATGGCTGCGGTGCTGGTGTATGGCTTGCTGATTGCGAATCATCTGCGGCCACAGTGAGCGGTGATGGTCTGACTTTGCGGGCGAGTATGCCGGGCGGGTGCGGGAGAGCACAGATTTATTGCGCGGGGCGCGGCGAGCGAAGTAGGATCGTGCATCTCTGTGACTCGGCGTGGTTTTGAGCGCGCTAAAGAATGTGGCTGAGCGGGGTCACGACTAAAAAGGCGAGGTGCAATTTGTTCACACCGTTCGTATTCTGGCCGTGCCTTTTAGGCGCAATTTTCCTGGTCTATGGAGTGTTTTCAGTTCGCGGAGATTTAAGGCAGGCGCCGGGCCTGGAGAAGGTGATCGCACTGGGGCCGGTGTTTGTTGCGGCTGCGCTGGCGGCGTTTGGAGCGGAGCACATTGCGGGTGCGAGCTTCATTCAGAAAGTAGTGCCGGCGTGGATGCCTGGGCAGCTGTTCTGGGCTTACTTTGTGGGCCTCGCGCTGATAGCCGCGGCGGTGAGCCTGCTGGCGAAGCGCTATGTGCCGCTGACGGCGGTGATGCTGACGATCATGTTTGTGCTGTTTGTGCTGCTGCTGCATTCGCCGCGGGTGGCTGCGAATCCGCGAGACAGAATTTCGTGGGCGGTGGCGCTGCGGGATCTGACGTTCGCAGCGGGAACGCTTTGCCTGGCGGGCATGCATTGGAAGGATTGGCGTGAGGGCGGCACGAACGTGCTGATCACGATTGGTCGCGTGATTACGGGCGGGGTGCTGGTGTTCTACGGCGTGGAGCACTTTCTGCATGCTGAATATGTGCCGGTGGTTCCGCTGGAAAAGCTGACTCCAGTGTGGATGCCTTTGCGCATGGTGTGGGTGTACGTGGTGGGAGCGGTGGTGCTGGCATGCGGGGTGGCTCTGCTGGCGAAGTTTCGCGCACGCGCCGCGGCGGCATGGCTGGGGCTGGTGATTGCGCTGGTGACTCTCTTTTTTTACCTGCCGATATTGTTGCGGGACGTGCTGCCGTTTGAGCGGCTGGAGGGATTGAACTACTTATTTGACACGCTGCTGTTTGGCGGCACGGTGCTGCTGGTGGCGGCGGCGATGCCGAGGGATCGGTCGGCAGGCGGCGATGTGAGTTGAGGTTGCTTGGCAGGAAATGGGTCCGGGCCTGCTGATTCCGTGGAGGTGAGAGGTGGCGAGCCATGACTGATGTGAGAAAGCTGCTTGGTGTGGATGACCTGCCCGCGAAGGATGATCCCAAGGTTAAGAAGCGCAAGGCCGACGCGAAGAAGGCGCTAAAGAAGCTATGGGCGGCTGGTGCGGCCGGCGCGTTTTTCTCAGCGATCATCAAGAGCTTGCCGGTGGACGTGCAGCAGATAACGTGGCACCCCGAGCGCATTGACTGGCGGGCGACGTGGGACCACATTGACCGCTATGGATACCTGGGCTGGCTGCTGGTCTATTTTTTCTTTTCGACTTTCAACAGTGAGCAAGCGGACGATCAGACGGAACGGTCGGATCTCTTCTTTCACATAGTGCAGTCGGTATTTTCCTTCACCGCTGCTTATTACCTTGGGTTCATTGTTGCGGGTACGACGTATGGGCTGCTCGCGTATTTCTCTGCCAACGTTGCGATCGTGGTGATCTGCGGTTTGTCACTGTGTTTGTTTCACGAAGAGAAGCCGTCTTCGTTCAACACCTATCGCACGGCTGGCCTGGTGTTGAGCGGGATATCGGTTGCGCTGGCGGTGGGGTTGTATTTTTGGGGAGTGGGCCTGACGGTGGTTTCGCTGGTGGCGTTCTTTATCCTACTAGTTCTGCTGTGCGGAGTGCTGGCTGGATTTGCGTTCATCATGGTTCGCACGCCGCAGGTAAGGGCGGAAGGGGCGACGCAAGTGGCAGTAGCTCCTGCGAAGCCGGTGGCGCCAGTGAGTGCCGCAGCGGTTGCCCCGGAGGTGCCGGCGAGCGCGGCCGGGAAGGAGAAGCCAGCTCCGAAGATGGCTCCGGAAGTAACGGCGCCTGAGGGTGGCGGAGGAGCTTGAGGCGAGGCCTGAAGTCGTTTCAGGTCGAGGCAGTGAGTTGTATCATTGAGGCTGTATGGGATTCCCGATTCGAGTATGTGTGGTGTGTTCAGAAGAGTTTGAGCTGAAGCCGGACAAGCCCGGTTTCGCGAACCGCTGCCCGGAGTGCAGCGAGCCCGAGGCGGGCGAGGCGACGACCAAACGGCACATGGACGCCGACGAACGCAAGGCCGAGAGCGAAGCCAACGAGGCACGCCGGCAGGCTATGCGTAATCTGCTATACCGCAAAGACAGCTAGACACTCTGGCTACGCTGCGAATTCCGCGACGATCCTGAAAATATCCGTTGACAGAAAATTTGGTTCGCCAGTACTATCGTCGCGTTTTTCACTGGGCCTTACGATCTCTGGACATTCACGTCCGACGAGTCTAGCCCTCTCCACTACTCTGAACGACCCGCCGGCCCAACGTGCACGTACGACGTGCAAGGGGGGCATTATGCATTTTAAAAACCTCTTTTCAAGTGGACGCGCGCGCCTGCGCTGGCTGGCGCTGATCGCCATAGTTCTTACAACGCAGTTTCTATCGCTTTCCAGTTTCGCTTCGAACGCGGTTCTTGACTGGATCCAGATTACGAATGATACGGTGCTGGCTACTGCGACGAATCCGCTGGTGACGAGTCGATTGGTCGCGATGGTGTCAGCTTCAGTGTTTGACGCTGTGAACGGCATTGACCAGTGCTACGAGCCGTTCCTGGTGAGGCCAGATGCGCCTCGGCATGCATCGGCGAATGCAGCAGCGATCCAGGCTGCGTATGCGATTCTCGTCAAACAGTATCCGACGCTGACGACATCGCTAACCGCCGAGCGCGACGCCTCGATCTCGGCATTGAGCGGAGAGAGCGCGAAGTCAATCAGCGCGGGAATGGCGTGGGGCCAGAAGGTGGCGGATGCCGTTTGGAACTGGAGGTTGACGGATGGATTTTTGCCGCCGCCACCGCCCTTTGCAGGCGCGTTGGGCCTGGTGGGTACGCCAGCAGAGATTGGAGTGTGGCGGCCGACTCCCCTGCTGAATGCTACCGGCGCGGGCCCGCAGTTTGCCAGCATGACGCCCTGGGTGCTGAAGAGGCCGTCGCAATTCCGGCTTCCTCCGCCCAACGCACTGACGAGCGCAGAGTATGCCGCCGATTACAACGAGATAAAGACGTGGGGAGTGTTCAGTGGTTCGCCGCGCAGCACGGATCAATCTGAGTTGGTGCTGTTCTGGGCAGGAAATGCTGCTTTGTACTGGAACAGGATTGCGATGCAGATTGCGATGGCGCATTCGCTGTCGCTCACGCAGGACGCGCACCTGTTTGCGCTGCTGAACATCAGCATCGCGGACGCGGGGATTGCGTGCTGGGACAGCAAGTACCGTTTCGTCTTTTGGCGTCCCATCACGGCGATTCGCGAGGGTGACATGGACATGAACGCCTCGACGGCTGTGGATACAGGCTGGGTGCCGTGGCTGGACGCGCTACCGCCGGGGACTCCGGCCCATCCTGAATATCCATCGGGCCATTCGACGGTGAGCGGTGCAGCCGCAGAAATACTCACGAGGATCTTCGGGAATGACACGGCGTTCACGGTAACGTCCGAGATTCGGCCCGGGACGCGGTCTTTCGCGAGCTTCTCCGATGCAGTAGCTGAGATTGCTGACGCACGCGTATTTGGCGGGATCCACTTCAGGACATCGTGCATACGCGGCAACATGCTGGGGCAGACCGTTGCCGATTACGTGATGATGCATGCTTTGCGCGGGGAGCACGACGAAGGACACTGAGTGAGTGGTGGCTGAGAACCAGCGGAGGTGAAGTGCAGCGGGTGCCCAGGTCTGGGAGGTTAGGCCTGGGCACCCGTTTAGTGTTGCGGTTAGTGATCGTGGTTATTGCCGCCGCCGTGATCGTCGTTGTCGTGGCCGTTGTCGTTGTCGTGGCCGTTGTCGTTGTGATGTCCATGGCCGCCGTCGTTGTCGCGATCATGGTCGTCGTTGTCGCCGTCGCCGTTGTGTCCGGAGCGATTGCTTTGGTTGGTAAAGAGGAATCCGTGGGAGACGGTGTTGACGTCGAAGAAGACTCCGGTGACATCGCCGGCGGGATCAATTCCATAGGCATAGGTGCCCTGACCGCTGCTTGTCCCGGCGGTGGGAACATCTATTTGCGTGAAGTGTCCGTCAGCAGAGCGGAGGAAGCCGTGATTGCCGCCGAGGTTGTCCCAGAAGAATCCAGCGATGGCGCCCGAGGGATTATTGGAGATGGGCAAGGTGCCTCCGCCAACTGCGCCGGGAGCGTCGAAGAGGGAATACTGGCCGTGGGGCGAGCGGATGAAGCCGTGATAGACGCTGGCTGAATCCCATGCCCAACCGATGATTTCGCCCTGGGGATTGATGCTGTTGGAGGCGGTGCCTATGCCGGGGGCATCGATCTGGGTGAGATCGCCGTCGGGAGCACGCAACCAGCCGTGGGAGACGCCGTGTCCGTCGTAATAGATGCCGAGGAATGAGCCATTCGGCGTGAGGCCATAGAAGGTGCCGAGGTAGAGGCCGGTGGGAGTGGCTCCGGGAATGTCGAAGACGGTGAAGGAGCCGTCGCGGTTGCGAATGTATCCATGCCAGGTATTGCCCGCGTCGCTGAAGAGTCCGGAGATGGTTCCGCTGTCATTGATATTGGCGCCCTCGGTTCCCTGCCCCGAGCCGGAGCCTGCGTTGGGCGCGTCGAAGGTGGTGATGGTGGCGTGTCCGCCGCATCCAGCGGTACGCAGGAAGCCGTGATTCGCGTTATTTGAGTCGACGTAGTATCCGGTGATGTCGCCGCGCGAGTTCATGCCCCAGGCGACAGTGCCCTGGCCCGCGGCAGTGCCGGCGCCGGGGACGTCAAAGACGGTGATGGTGCCATCGTGAGCGCGAACGAAGCCGTGGTTGACGTAGTCGGCGCTGATGAACCAGCCCATAATGGCGCCCTGGGAGTTGATGCCGTTGACGTAGGTGCCCTGTCCGAGGGCGGTGCCCACTCCGGGAGGATCGAAGGTGATGATTTGCGGTTGAGATCCATCGTGCGAGCACGGCCAGGCGGCCGGCGCCATACAGGTAAAGAGAATCAACATCAGAAAGCCGATGCGTTTCATTTCTAACCCCCATACAGATGGTTTGCGCTTGAGTAATCTCAAGTAGCGGGGCCTGCGTTACGCGCGCGCCCCGCAGGTAACTCAAAAGAGTGCACAGCGTACCCCCGTAACGAATGAGGTTCCATGCCACGTTTTGTGTGCCACTAAGGTGGTATATGGCGCTGGAGGGTAGGTGGAGGGGGTTGGTTAGAGGGCTTTCTTTATGATTCAGCAGTGGTTATGGGAGGGGTTGAAAGGCCGCTGGCGGCAGTGGGACGATCGGTCGCGGGCTTCGAAGGTGGGTGGCTTAAGCCCCGCAGCGGCGACTGGCACTATACTTTGCACGCGTTAAGGCGGCGAGGCAATGGTCAGTATGGGTGAGGTTCTTCAGGAACTCGAGAGCTTCTACGGGAAGCAGAAGGCGTGCTGGCCGACCGACCCATATTTATTCCTGATCTGGTGGCACTGTGGCTATCCGGCATCGGACGAGAGCTGTGCTCGTGGATGGGCGGCACTGAGCAAAACGGTTGGGGTGGAGCGGCAGCAGATTCTGGATGCTTCTCACAAGGATCTTTCGGCGGCATTGAAGGCGGGCGGAATGGTGCCGGAGTTGAGGGCAATGCGCCTGAAGGAGATAGCCGGGCGGGTGCGGGATGAGTTTGGAGGGGATCTAAGCGCGGCGCTGGCGGCGGGAGCGAAGGAAGCGCGCAAGGTGCTGAAGAAGTTTCCGGGGATCGCCGATCCGGGTGCGGACCGCATCCTGCTGTTTGGGGGGATTGCGCCGGTTGCGGCGATACCTTCGAATTGCCCACAGGTGCTGGTGCGGGTCCAGTTGGGGTTAGAGGGCGGCGCTTACAACAAGACATATCGCGAAGCGCAGGAGATGGTGGAAGCCCAGGTGGAGGAGAAGTTCAAGCCTCGGATGCGGGCTTATCTATTGTTGAAGAAGCATGGGCAGGAGTTGTGCAAGAGGAGCAAGCCCAGGTGCGAGGAGTGCCCGATTCGTGGGCATTGCGCGTGGTATGGGTCGCAGCGCGGCGGGAGAGGCTGATTGCACGGTGATCTGTGATGGAGGGTGCATCCTGCCGGGGTGAGCTCTCCCCGGCACGGATGCAGGCGGACGAACTTATTGCTGCCGGTCGAAGACCTGGATTTGGGGCTTGTTCGTGGTTGTGGACGAAGACGGTGAAGGTCAGGGTCTTGCCGTCGGGCGAGACTTCCATGCGTTGCGTGTCGATGTGCTTGTCCTTGACCTTGTCGGTGATCTCGATGGTGCGCGGATTTAGCTGGCGTGCCGATGCGGTATATCCGGCGGGTGCTACAGAACCGGTGTTGGGATAGTCCTTGCCATCGAACTTCATTTTCTTGTGCAGGTCGAAGGAGGTGTAGTTCAGCGAGATTCCGTCGTCGCCGTAGGGCTCGATGTCGATCACGTAGGTCGCATTCATATCCTGCGTGGTGCTTTCCCAGGCGCCGTCAAATCCCGGGCCGCCCGCGGTGCGCTGGTAGACGTAGTCGAGGTGGAAGGTGGAGCCGTTGGGCCGGTAGCTGGTGAAGTTGTCGCTGAGCGTCTTGCCGTCGGCTGAAAGTTTCCAGAGGCCGATGATGGTGGTCTTGCCCTTACTTTTACGCTCCACTTTCCAGGAGTCGGGCGCCAGGGGTGTGACGGCCAGGGTGGAGTCATACGAGCCAGGCTGGTCGGTTCCATCGACGACGATGGTTTCGACGGAGTCGCCGCCGAGGTTGAGGTCGTACTTATTCTGCCCCAGCGACTTTACGTGCATGACGTCGGTTTGGTGGCTGAGGGAGGGATTCAGCTTCCATTTTCCGGTGAAGGGGCTATCTGCGGCCCACATTGTGGCGCTCGCCAGACACATGCACAGCAATATCCAGGTTGAACGCTTTGCCATTGATTCCTCCGGTGGCGCAGATTTCCCTGAAGGCTTATAGGCACGGCGGAGGCCAAGTTGGGATTGTGACGAGGGCCTGGTGGGTCAGCGCGGGAAGTGATTGTGGGGGATGGAGTTAAGGGATGCGGGTGGTGGTGGTGGCTTGCTTCGTCTGTGAGATGGGGTCGGCGTGCGCTGTTCAGTTGCGAACGGCGGCGCACTAAAAGCGGACAGTTGGACGGCTGGGCCGATTTGGATTCGGGAGGGGTGGGGGAAATCTGCGCCTGACTCGATGAGCACGGGACTGGATGGGA
Source organism: uncultured Acidobacteriaceae bacterium (assembly GCA_963849505.1). Lineage (GTDB taxonomy): Bacteria > Acidobacteriota > Terriglobia > Terriglobales > Acidobacteriaceae > JANXZS01. The sequence continues at coordinate 89,436 of CAWKHY010000012.1, forward strand.
TATGAGGTAGGCGGGGTGGCGGGAAGATTGCAAAAGGTGGGGTTGGGCCTTAAAATAGTAGGATTGCAGGAAAGGTTTTAACGAACATGCCTAAAGCTGGAATTCATCCGAAGTACGAACCTATCCGGGTTATGTGCGCCTGTGGCCACAGTTTTGAGACCCGTTCGACCCATAAGGGCGACATCCACGTAGAAATCTGCTCGAACTGCCACCCTTTCTTTACGGGCAAGCAGAAGCTGGTCGATACGGCAGGCCGAGTCGAGCGTTTCCGCCGGAAGTATGCCAAGAGCGACGCGGGCAAGGATGCCGCGGCCAAGGAAGCCGCCGCCAAGTAGGCTCCGGTTTTCGCAGGAATTCGCGAGGAGAAGCCTCCGCAAGCGCGGGGGCTTTTCTGTGTTTCGCGGAGTTTGGGGGGGCTAAAGCCCATTTTTTGGGGGGTTGTGGCACGGATGAAATCGTGCCCTTTCAATAACTTTTAATCGTTAGTGGGAAGGTTAGCTGGGAGTGGCGAGCGAGTAGAACGCAGGTCCCTCCACTTCGCTTCGCTTCGGTCGGGATGACAATTCCGGGTGCTTTGGTCGGGGGGTAATTCCCGGTCGCTTCGGTTGGGAGGGCAATTCCCGGTCGCGGGTTTGTCGGGTCGGGGCCAGGCGGGATTTCGAAATTTATGCAGAAGCATTGGGACAATCCGCTGGAGCATGCCATGCCGGAGGGAGCGCGAGTTCCCGCGGCGGTGGAGATTGGCGGAGTGCGCGTGGCTCCGGCGACGGTGCTGGCTCCCATGGCCGGAGTGACGGACACGGTGTTCCGGCGATTCATCCGCAACGCCAGTGTTTTTACAGGGACGGACTCGGCGGAGGCTGGGCCGGGCGATACTGGATTGGGTGAGGCGGGGGTGGACGCCGAGGTTAGCAACCAGCAGTCGGGTTGCGGGCTGATCATGACGGAGTTTACGTCGGCGGATGGGCTTTCGCGGATGCGGGAGAGCAAACGCAAGCGCTACCTGACGTTCTATGACGACGAGCATCCGATTGCGGCGCAGATCTTCGGATCGAATCCCGAGACGCTGGCAGAGGCGGCGCGCATTGTTGAGGCTACCGGCTTCGACATGGTGGATCTGAACCTGGGATGCCCGGCGAAGCGCGTGGTGAAGTGCAACGGGGGCAGCGGGCTGCTGCGCGATCTGCCGTTGATTGGGGAGATATTTGAAAAGGTGCGTGCGGCAGTTACGATTCCCTTCACGGTGAAGTTTCGCATGGGCTGGAACGATAACCAGATCGTATGCGTGGAGTTGGCGCGGCTGGCAGAGGAGAGCGGGCTGAATGCCGTCTCGCTGCATGCGCGCACGCGGGAGCAGGGCTACGCGGGGCAGGCACGCTGGGAATATATCGCCGCGGTGAAGGATGCGGTGCGGATTCCCGTGGTTGGGAATGGCGACATTCGCACTCCTGAAGATGCCTGCGCGATGGTCGCGAAGACGGGCTGCGATGCGGTGATGATTGGGCGGGCTGCGCCATCGAATCCATGGATCTTCCGCCAGATTGCGCAGTATACGGCGCTGGGGCGCTACGACCAGCCGACGAACGCGGACCGCTACCGGATGATTCGCAGCTACTTCAAGATGCTGCTGGAAGAGGGACTGGTAGAAGAGACGGCGGGGAAGATGAAGCAGTTTGCCACGTGGTTTACGCACGGCGTGGTGGGCGGTGCGGCGCTGCGCAAGGCGATCTACCAGTGCAAGACGGGCGAGACGGTGCTGGAGGTGGTGGACCACTTCTTCGCGGACCATGCCGGGGTAGACGGCGATGCGAGTACGGTGACGCAGGAGTTCGAGGCGGGCGATCCTTACCCGTTTCGGGATGAGGCTGCGCTGGAGTGCGGAGACTGACGCAATTCGCCAGAATGAGCGTCTAGGCAGAGTTCTTTGCCAGTAGGAATTGGCTGTACTGCATATCCGTATTGAGGATGTGGCTGGTGAGCCAATCAACCATGAAGTCAAGAAGCTGAACGTTGAAGCATATTTCGTCCGCTTCAAAATCCCTGATGAATTTGAGAACGGCGCGGTTGATTTTTTCCTGTTCGGCGCGGTGCGCGTCGAGGCCGGGGAAGTTGAGATCTGTCATCAGGGCTTCTTCTGCGAGGAAGTGCTGCCGGGTGCAGTCCACCAGTTCGCTGAGCGTGTTGGCCATTACAGCCTCGGGCTGCTCCGCAGTCATGGAGTCGTGCAACTGGTTCACGAGTTCAAAGAGGTGCTGGTGTTGGTGGTCGAGTGTGGCGATGCCGACCGAGTATTCGCGCCTCCATTTGTATCGATCCACAGCACACCATTCCTTTCTGCACGGCCCCTCCTTAAAGTTATCGGCAGTTCAGGCATCGAGCTTTATTGTGCGGCGCTGTGCTTGCGGAAGACTACGGTGCGCTGTTCGCGCCATTGCTCGCCGAGGGCGATGAAGGTCCACTCGATTTCGGGTGCGAGGTAGTGCAGCACGATTTCGTTGGCGGGATGAATGCGCAGGGCCGGGGCGATGAAGCAGAGCAACGGCGGGATGGTGGAGAGCATGGGGCGGGGAGGATCGGCCTGGAAGTAGCCGTTGCGTTCGAAGTCGCCGGTGCCTTCGCGGTCGCGTCCCTGAAGGTTGAGCCAGCGCACGCGCAGCCAGTAGTCGAGGCCTTGCAGGGGGAGATGGAGATCTTCGTCGGCCTTGAGTTCGATGACGACGAGGCGGCCGTTGCGGTCGACGGAGAGAAGGTCGAGCATGCCGCGATCGCCCGCGGCGAAGGCGGGAACCTGGCTATAGACGAATTGCTGCTGGATGCCGGGAAGGATTTCAGCGAGAGACGATCTGAGGGCGGACTCCATCCAGCGCTCAGGCTGCAGGCGGTAGAGCGGATCGCTCATATGTCCATGGGGCTGGCGACTGCTGGCGAGGCGGCTGACGAGGTCAGTGAAGAGGGCTTCGCTGGATTCGTCTAGCGGAGTTTCGTTGGCTCCTGCGCCGAAGGTCAGTTGCTCCTCGCGGATAAAGGAGTTGGCGCTGAAGCCCTGGCGGGCGCGGGCGAACTCCAGCCCGTGAAGGAGGAAGGCGACCTGGCTGGGGCTGCGGGGCAGGATCTGGATGCGCTGGTGGAGGGCGGGTGGCAGCAGGGCGAGCAGCCGAGCGATGGACACAGCGCAGCGTTCGAGCGCAGCCTGAGGGCGGAAGGCCTGCGTCATGTGCATGTCGAGGTTGCCGTCGTGGAGTTCGACGGGGCGTGAGTGATTCGGATTGCTCGTCGAGTTCGTAGAGCTGCCATTGCGCGAGGGTGCAGTTGAGCGCGGCGATACGGGAGCGGGTGAGTTCCGCTGTGCCGGCTGGAACGATGACCTTGAGCGATTGAAAGTGGCGGCGTCCATCGCCATGGGTGCGGCAGTGATGGAGCCAGAGGATGCCGAGGGTGAGGACACCGTCGATGGTGGCCTGCGCCTCGCCGGCGTTGACTCCGATGATGGCGCTGGCGTTTTGGCCGCGCAGTAGAAAACCGCGCGCGTAGGCGGGACCGAAGCTGTGCTCAAGATCCATTGCGGTGCGCATGCCGTCCACTTTGGACTCGGGGAAAGCGCGGGCGAGGACGCGCTCGAGCAGGCGCATGTAGCTATTGCGCGAGGCAGTGCGAGTAGATGGTGTGCGCTGATCGCGATCGGCTACGAGCTGGAGAGTTTGCGGTCGGGACTGGCCGAAGCGGGTGGCGGAGAGGCGCAGCATGCCGTTGCGCGGAGAGATTTCGACGATCGTGCGGACGAGGTTGCGCTCGTCAGACCAGAGATGGAGCACACATCGCCCATGCTCAGCGGAGAGGGAGTAGTGCGCGCGCTGCATATCGAAGAGGACGCGGCCATCTTCGAGCAGTGCGGCGCGAGGATGCTCGGCGAGGAAGAGCTCGAGTGCCTGCGCCAGCTCAGCAGGAGCGACGCCGGTAGTGTTGGGAGGCATTGCAATGATGATCGGAGGAGATGGCGGTCCTTGCAAGTGAATTGCGCGAGGACCGCGTTGTGTTGGGGAATCGGCGGATTACCAGCCCATGCGCTTGCGCAGTTCGGTGATGTGGGCGGTGTGGTGTTTGCTGTGCCAGGCGTAGAGGGCGACGACCTGCTCCAGCGGCTGGCGGCCATTTTCAGGATGCGTGTAGCCGCGGGCAAAGTCGGCGTCGGTGAGCGAAGGCAGGAGCGTGGCCCAGCGCTGGTGGATGCCGTCAATCATGGAGAGGGACGGGGCGAGGGGCGCGGTACTGGCGTCGTGCAGCTGAGCCCATCTGGCTTCGTTATAGGCGTAGATGGTGGGCCACTCCTCGACGAGCGCATGGCGAAAGCGCGAGTAGGCATTCACGTGGCTGTCGGCGATGTGGTGCACGGTCTGCCGCACTGTCCAACCGCCGTCGCGATAGGGCGTGTCGAGTTGCGCATCGTTGAGGCCTTCGACTGCTTTGCGGAGATTTGCGGGCAGGTCGCGAATGGCAGCGATGGAGGCGGCACGATATTCGGGAGTAGCGGTGGCTCGCTGAAACTTGCCGGTGGGAAAGCGGAGAGATTCGAGTACTTCAGTGGTCATGCGAAAAATCTAGCATAGGGCGCGGCAGAGCGTCGCCGGGTTTGTGATGGGCGCGAGGTGAGTGCCCTTCTGCATGCATGAACTTAGGGGCGCAGGTTTCGCAGGTGGGCGGAAACAGCTAGAATCTAGGCTTGCGCGGCCTGGTGATGGATAGCCGGGATGGCGAAAGGTGCTGATGACTTCCTCTGCAAACGATCAGAAGCTGTTTTTCTATTCGCGCTTCGGGCTGACCGAGGCTGTTCTGGAACGCTGCCTGGGCGAGGCGCTGTCGGCCGGCGGCGATTATGCGGATCTTTACTTTGAATCGGTGGCGGCAACTTCGATCGGGGTGGATGAGTCGCTGGTGAAGTCGGCGAGCCAGGGCGTGAGCGCGGGTTGCGGCGTGAGGGTGGTGAGCGGCGAGCGCACCGGTTATGCGTACACGGACGATCTTTCGGCGGAACGCCTGCTGCGTGCGGCGCGTACGGCTGCGCTGATTGCGAGCGGGCCGGCGAAGCAGATCATGCAGGGATTTACGGAGGCTAAGAAGCCGGACCTGTATCCGATACCGGCGGCGGATGTGGACATTGATCTTGCGGCACGGCTGAAGCTGGTGATGCGGGCCGACGTTGCGGCGCGTGCGTTTGATCCGCGAATTGTGCAGGTGCGCGCTAGTTATGGCGAGGAGATGCGGCGCATCCTGATTGCGGCGTCGGACGGTACGTTTGCGAGCGATGTGCAGCCGCTGGCGCGGTTCAATGTGTTCGTGATTGCGAAGGATGGCGAGCGCAGTTCGCGAGGCACTTCAGGCGGCGGCGGGCGCGTGGAGATTGACTTCTTTGAGGGCCTGAAGAGCCCGGAGCACTTTGCTACGGAGGCTGCGCGGCAGGCGATTCTGCAGCTGAATGCGGTGGCGGCTCCAGCGGGCGAAATGGAAGTGGTGCTGGGTCCGGGCTGGCCGGGCGTGCTGCTGCATGAGGCCGTGGGGCACGGGCTGGAAGCGGATTTCAATCGCAAGAAGACTTCAGCATTTGCCGGGATGATTGGGCAGAAGGTAGCGAGCGAGAAGGTGACTGTGGTGGACAACGGGCGGATGCCTTCGCGTCGCGGATCGCTGAATGTGGACGATGAAGGGACGCCGACGCAGGAGACGGTGCTGATTGAGAACGGCATCCTGCGCAGGTACATCAGCGACAAGCTTTCGTCGCGGCTGATGGGGCTTCCGGATACGGGCAATGGGCGGCGGGAGAGCTATCAGCACATTCCGATGCCGCGCATGACGAACACTTATATGTTGTCTGGCGAAGACAGTCCGGATGACATTATCCGCAGCGTAAAGCGCGGGTTGTACGCGGTGAATTTTGGCGGCGGGCAGGTGGACATCACGAGCGGGAAGTTTGTCTTCTCAGCCTCGGAAGCGTACCTGATTGAGGATGGAAAGATCACCGCTCCGGTACGCGATGCCACGTTGATTGGCAGCGGTCCTGAGGCGCTGAAGTACGTGTCGATGGTGGGCAACGACCTGGCGCTTGATGAAGGCATCGGCACCTGCGGCAAGGATGGACAGAGCGTTCCGGTGGGTGTGGGTATGCCAACGATCAAGCTGGACAGGATGACAGTGGGCGGGACTTCGTAGCGTTGAGTTGAGAATTTGGCCTTAGCAAGGAAAGCCAATGCCGCAAGTAATTCCATTTCCGGCGGAGCAGGAGCTCGAGTGGCGAGTGAAGCAGCTTGTCGCCGAGAATCGCGGCGTGGATGTGGATGAGTTGGAGCGGGGATTCAGCCTGAGAACCGATCTTGGCATGGACGGCGATGATGCGTTGGAGTTCTTCGGGAAATTTGGCGAGGAGTTTGGCGTGGATCTGAGCGAGCTGAGGGCAGGCTGGCCGTTCTTTTTCGGGCCGGAGGGCATCTTCCTGAGCCTGAGCATGAAGCTGGCACTGGCCGTCTCAGTAAGCGCGGGGGTGCTGGAGTGGCTATTATTCCCGCATTTTTCGTCGCTGGTGGCATTTGTAACAGTGGGTGGACTTTTTGTCGTGATCCTGGTTGCGATTGAGATTGCGGGGCGCGTGAACCGCGGTGGGCCGAGGCCGGCGATGCAGGAGATCACGATTGGCGAGCTGATTGATGCTGCGCGAAGCGGCGAATGGAAAGTTCCGAAGGAGATACGAGAGTGGGTATCGAAGCAGCAGTTGTCCCGTTAGCCGATCTGAAGCAGCTTGCGACTGACGTGGTGAAGAAGGCGATGCAGGCGGGCGCGACGGACGCGGAAGTCGTAGTGCGCGAGGGCGATGAGTTTTCCACGCTGGTGCGGCTGGGCGCGGTGGAGACGCTGAAGGAATCGGGCTCAAGGGGCATGGGGCTGCGGGTATTTTCGGGTCAGCGGACGGCGAGCACGAGCACGAGCGATTTTTCCGCCGCGGGAGTTGAGCACCTGGTATCGGGCGCGATCGCGCTGGCGCGGGTGACGTCAGAGGATCCATTCGCGGGGCTGCCCGAGGATGCTGCGTTCGGCAAGCTGGAGGGGGATCTTTCGCTGTATCACGAAGATGTCTACTCGCTGCCGACGGAAGATCGCATCGCATATGCGCGACGTGCGGAGGCTGCGGCAATGGCAGCCGATGTGCGCATACAGAACAGCGATGGCGGCAGCTTCGACGCTGCGACGGGGCACAAGATCCTGGCGAATTCGCGGGGATTTCTGGGGGAGTATCGCAGCTCGTATTGTTCGGTTTCGGCTTCGCCGATTGCGCAGGATAAAGAGGGCGGCATGCAGCGCGATTATTGGTATTCGACCGCGCGCAGGCTGGACCGGCTGGAGTCGCCCGAGTCAGTGGGCGTGGAGGCGGCACGCCGCACGTTGCGAAGGCTGAATGGCCGACGGGTGCCCACGCAGCGGGTTCCAGTGGTGTTTGCGCCGGAGATGGCGCGGTCGCTGGTGGGAAATATTTTCGAAGCGGCGAATGGCGACAGCATCTATCGCGGCGCTTCGTTCTTCGCGGGCAAGCTGGGCGAACAGGTTGCCGCGAGTTCAGTGAATGTGGTGGATGACGGGACGATGGTGGGCGGCTTCGGCACTTCTCCGTTTGACGGCGAGGGACTGGCGTCGCGGCGCACGGTGATTGTCGAGAACGGCGTACTGCGCAACTACCTGCTGAACACCTACACCGGGCGCAAGCTGAATATGCCGAGCACGGGGAATGCTTCGCGCGGGCTGGCGGGGAATCCCGGGATCGGCGCTGGGAATCTTTTCCTGGCGGCGGGCACGCTTTCGCCGGAGGAGATTTTGCGCGACGTTAAGAGCGGCCTGTACGTGACGGAGTTGATGGGCTTCGGCGTGAACATGGTGACGGGTGACTACTCGCGGGGCGCGACCGGACTGTGGATTGAGAACGGCGAGCTGACCTACGCGGTGGAAGAGATTACGATCGCGGGAAATCTGAAGGACATCTACCAGAACATTGTGGCGATTGGGAACGACCTGGTCTTTCGCGGGTCAGTGGCCTCGCCGACGCTGCGCGTGGAAGGCATGACCATCGCGGGTGCCTGATGTGGCAAGGCCAAAGCTGAGGATGACTTAGTAGAATGTGCTGATGCTGGCGCGCGCCATCCCGTTCTCTGTTTCAGACGCGAGGGAGAGCCTGGCGTTGCTGCCGGAGCAGGCGGGAGTGTTTGCGCTGTTTGGTGCGGATCCCGCTGCTGAACCCTACCTGAGCAAAGCGACAAATCTGCGACGCCGGTTGATGCGATTTCTTGCGCCGCAGGTGGGGCAGTCGCGACGGCTGCAACTGGCCGGGATGGTGGTGCGAATTGAATACTCCACCACGGGTTCGGACTTTGAATCACAACTGATTCTGTATGCGGCGTCGAGGCAGGCATTTGGTGAGCGCGCGAACAAGCGGCTGCGACTGCGCACTCCTTATTTTCTGCGCATGGCGTCGCAGAATCCTTATCCCCGCGTATATGTAACCAACAAAGTTACGAAATCGGCAGAAGAGTCGTTATTCGGGCCGTTCCCCTCTCGCAAGTGCGGCGGAACGCTTCTGTGATGAGTCACTGAACCTGTTCCTGCTGCGGCGATGCCATGAAGATCTGAACCCCGATCCCACATTTCCCGGATGCGCGTATTCCGAGATGAAGATGTGCCTGGCTCCGTGCTTCAAGGGCTGTTCGGATGAGCGTTACGCGGAGGAGACGGCGGCGGTACGGGAGTATCTTGCGACTCGCGGGGCGAGCCTGCTGAAGGAGCTTGAAGCGAATCGGAATCGCGCCTCGGAGGCGCTGGAGTTTGAAGCCGCGGCACAGATCCACGCGCGCATGCAGAAGGTTGCGGCGGCGGCAGGGTTGGCGGCGGAGATTGTGCGTCCGCTGGCGGAGCTTAACGGGGTTGTGCTGCAGCCCTCGGCGGAGGATCAGCAGGTGGCGGTGTTCCTGGTGGCGAAGGGGCGGCTGGCGGGTCCGGCGCAGTATTCCACCGTCGGCATGCGGCACCCGAACGAGCAGTCCGGTTCCAGCTCCCTGTTTGCGCATCCCACGGCGATTGAGCCGGTTCTGCTGGAGGGGACGTGGCCGGCAAAGAGGAGGCGGGGCCAGTGGCAGCAGCCTCTCGGGATGTGCTGGAGCAGAGGCTGGAGGCGGCTGTGGACGGGCTTCGGGCAGAGCTGGAGGGCCGGGGCGGACCAATGCGGAGGTGCTGGGAGCGGAGCTTTGCCTGCTGGCGCGGTGGTACTTTCGGCCGACGGCGCGGCGGGTGGGGGAGATCTTTTTCGCGGACGCGGCGGGGGAATTGCCCCGGAAAGCGATTCTGAGGGGTATTTCGCGGGTCTTCCGGGCGGGTCGGGGTTCGGCTGGGCGGGAGGAAAGCGTTGCTGCGGCGGGGGATGGAAGCATCCAAACTGGTACACTGGAGGCACCGGCGGAAGCGTGAAATCGTTTGGCGAGGAAGGGAAAAATCATGGTTGAACTGGCTCCATCCATTCTCTCGGCAGATTTTTCCCGGCTGGCGGAGGAGATTGCAGGCGGCGGAACTTGGGGGCGGGACGGTCATCCATGTGGACGTGATGGATGGCCATTTCGTGCCCAACATTACGCTGGGGCCGCCGGTGGTTAAGTCGCTGCGCAAGGTGACCAAACTGCCTCTTGACTGCCACCTGATGATCGAGAATGCGGACGATTTCATTCCGACTTTGCCGATGCGGGGGCGAACTGGGTCAGCGTGCACTACGAGGCCTGCCGGCATCTGCACCGCACGCTGGAGCTGATTGCGCAGCATGGAATGCAGCCGGCGGTGGTGATCAATCCGGCTACCCGGGTCGACTTGCTGATCGACATTCTGCCGATGGTTCACCATGTGCTGGTGATGAGCGTAAATCCGGGATTTGGCGGGCAGAATTTCATCCCCTTCTCGCTGGACAAGATTCGGCGTTTGCACCAACTTCGACGCGAACTGGGATCTGAGTTATAGGATTGAAGTAGACGGCGGCGTGGCTCACGATACGATCGCCAGCGTCGTCCAAGCGGGTGCAGACCTGCTGGTGGCCGGGAATGCGGTTTTTGGCAAGGGCAACCCGGAGAAACATGCGCGAGAACTGCTGATGCAGGCGCGGGTTGCTGCGGGCGAAGTGGCTTGACGGGAAGTAGCTTGGGCATCGGAAGTTCTAGGAGAGCGTCCTGCCGGTACTGAAGTTTTGCACCGGCGTTAGCTAACGGCAGGTGCTTACATTTTGAGGTGTTATGAATCGGTTTCTTTCAGCAAATCTCGGTCGCCTGCCTGATGGCGGCACTATCGATCTCCGCGCAGGCCAGCAATCCCTTCTCAGATCAAGCGTTCGAAGAAGCAGACCAAGAAGCTGAACCAGAGCAATCCTCTGGCCGACGTGAAGTCGAAGCAGCCGGACAAGGAGCTCTACGACAAGGCGATGGTCGCCATGAAGAAGGGCCAGCTACGACGTTTGCCGTCTGGATCTGCAGACGCTGCTGAATACTTATCCGGAGTCGGAATACCAGATGCGCGCCAAGCTGGCCATCGGCGACAGCTGGTTCAAGGAAGGCGGCACGGCGGCACTACACGCAGGCCGAGTCAGAGTACAAGGACTTCATCACCTTCTTCCCCAACCAGCCGGAAGCTGCCGAAGCGCAGATGAAGGTGGCGGACATCTACTACATGCAGATGGAGAAGCCGGACCGCGACTACAACAACACGTTGAAGGCGGAGCGGAATACCGGCAGATGATCCAGCAGTTCCCCGACTCCACGCTGGTGCCGCGCGCCAAGCAGCGGCTGCGTGAGGTGCAGGAAGTGCTGGCCGAGCGCGAGTACCAGATTGGCATCTACTATGTCACCCGCGAGAATTATGCGGGTTCGATTGCCCGTCTGCAGACGGTGGTGGATACCTATCCGCTCTACAGCAAGAGCGACCTGGCGCTGCTGACGCTGGGTGACAGCTATGCGGCGGAAGGCCAGTACGCCAAGAAGATGAACCTCTCACCGGCGGCGAAGGAGCGGCTGGTATCGGTTTACGACGACCGGGCAGCCGAGGCTTATAGCCGAGGTCGTGACGCGTTACCCGATGGCTCCGCACGTGGAAGAGGCCAAGGAGCGGTTGATTGCGCTGAACAAGCCGGTTCCGGAGCCGACGCCGGAGGCGCTCGCAGAGAACGAAGCGGAGATGCAGAGCCTGATCAACATCAAGTTGAAGGACGGGCGATGTTGCTGGTGAAGCATGGTCCGTCGACGATCCAGGCATCGCGTGTAGGCGAGCCTACCTTGACCGATCCCGGCGCGCACGACTGCTCCCGAGGTCTCCAAGGATACGATGGACGACCTTCAAGGCGGCGATGGGCAAAGCCGCGAAGTGGATCGGAGCCAAGACGCAGCCTGCATGCTGTGACCAGCTGGCACCGCGCCACCGCGAACCGGCGACGCTGGAGCGGTAAAGCTGGAGGACGTGCCTGAAGGAAATGGCACCGCGGTAGGTGCCAGCGATTGTCGCGGCACCAACCAGCGGGACGATTCCGGCGGACGGGACAGCCGGCAGCCGGCTCCCTGGCGGACGGCCAGGCTCTGACGGCGGTGGGTCCAACAGACGCGACTCCCCTGCCAGCGGCAGAGAAGCCAGCGGAAGCGGCGCGACGCAGGTTAACGACGTGAAGACTTCTGGACGTCGCAGGCAGCAGCTCCGGCGTCGACGCCAAGAAGACTCCCAAGCCGGCTTACGATTCCAGCCAGGATTCTTCCAGCAAGCACAAGAAGAAAAAGGGATTGGACAAGCTGAATCCCTTCTAGACCAGCATTTGCAAAGTTGAGATCAGACGAGCCGCCTGAGGCGGCTTTTCTGTTGCGACGCGGAGCGGGAAGATAGCGGGTTTCGCTGTGCTATCGTGAAGAGTACCGCGTAGAGAAATGTATGTCCCACGACCTGCCGAAAGCATACGATCCCACCGCCATTGAAGACCGTTGGGCCGAGTACTGGGTCAAGGAGCGGCTGTTCGACCAGCCCTCGCCCGGAGCCGGCGATGATACCCCATCGCGCATTCACGATCCTGCTGCCGCCGCCCAATGTAACTGGCCGTCTGCACATGGGCCACATGCTCAACCAGACGGAGATGGACATCCTCACCCGCTGGCACCGCATGCTTGGGCGACAGAACGCTGTGGGTTCCGGGAACCGACCACGCGGGCATTGCCACGCAGATGATGGTGGAGCGGCAACTGGCCAGCGAAGGCAAGACGCCGGCGAGGGACTGGGCCGCGAGGCTTTTGTGGAGCGCGTGTGGGAGTGGAAGCGCCACTACGGCGGCGCGATCTTCGACCAGATGAAGCGGCTGGGCGCGAGCGTTGACTGGTCGCGCGAATACTTCACCATGGACGACCATCTCTCCGTGGCGGTGCGCGAGGCTTTCGTCCGGCTGTACGAGCAGGGGCTGATCTATCGCGGCGCCTACATCGTGAACTGGTGCCCACGCTGCCAGACGGCACTCTCCGATCTGGAAGTGGTGCACGAGGAGCAGCAAGGCAAGCTTGTGGGAGATTCGCTACCCGGTGGTCGGGCGAGCCGTCGAATTCGCTCACGGTCGCGACGACGCGGCCGGAGACGATGCTGGGCGACGTGGCGGTAGCGGTTCATCCGGACGACGAACGCTACCTGCACCTGCATGGCAAGCATGCTGAGCTGCCGCTGACGGGACGGAAGATTCCCGTTGTGACCGACGAGTGGGTGAGCCTGGAATTTGGCACGGGCGCTGTGAAGGTGACCCCGGCGCATGATCCCAACGACTTTGCTATCGGCGAGCGTCATGGATTGCCGTCGATCAACGTGATGGACGAGACCGGCGCACATGAACAGCGGCGGCCGGCGCAGTACGCGGGACTGGATCGCTACGAGGCGCGCAAGCAGATGCTCGAGGATCTGGAGGCGCAGGGCCTGCTGGTCGCCGTGAAGGACCACGTAAACTCCGTGGGCAAGTGCGACCGCTGCAAGACGGTGGTGGAACCGCGGCTTTCGACGCAGTGGTTCATTCGCATTCAGCCGCTGGCGGACAAGGCCATCGCGGCGGTCGAGCAGGGCCACATCAAGTTCACGCCGGAGCAATATTCGAAGACCTACTTCGAGTGGATGCGCAACATTCATGACTGGTGCATCTCGCGCCAGCTTGTGGTGGGGTCATCGCATTCCCGCTTGGCATTGCGGAGTGTGCCAGCAAGATCACGGTTGCGCGCGAGACACCGATGACATGTATCCATTGCGGCAGCGATACGCTGGAGCAGGAGACGGACGTGCTCGACACGTGGTTCTCCTCCGGGCTGCTGCCCTTCACGGTATTCGGCTGGCCTGAACACACAGCGGAACTGGAGACGTTTTATCCCACGCAGTTGCTGGTGACCAGCTTCGACATCCTGTTCTTCTGGGTGGCGCGCATGATCATGCTGGGCTGCCACTTCATGCTGGACGTGCCGATGGCCGACGGATCGCGCAGCACGCTCGCAGATGCGGTGCCCTTCCGCGAGGTTTACATCCACGCGCTGGTGCGCGATGCGGACCGGCAGAAGATGTCGAAGACCAAGGGCAACGTGATCGACCCGATCGAGATTGTGGGCCGCTTCGGCACAGACGCGGTGCGCTTTACGCTGGCCGCGATGGCATCGCCGGGCACGGATATCGCCTTCAGCGAAGCGCGCACCGAGGGCTATCGCGCCTTTGCCAACAAGATATGGAACGCGGCGCGCTTCCTCTTCATGAACGTGGACCGCGCGGCGGAAGTGGGTATCGTGGTTGATCCGCGAACGTCTTGCCAGCCGAGCCCTCGGTGACGTCGAGATGCGCCGCTCGAGACGCGCTGGATTGTCTCGCGGCTGAACCTGACAGCTGGCGAAGTGAATACAGGCGCTCGAAAGAATATCGCTTCCACGAAGCCGCGAACCTTGTTTACGAGCTTTTTCTGGGGCGATCTGTGCGACTGGTATCTGGAAGTGGTGAAGCTGCGACTGGACTTCAGCGAGACCGCCGACAAGGCCAGCCACGCGAGCCGCGCTGACTACGCTGATCGGCGTGTTTGAAGCGGCGTTGCGCATGCTGTCGCCCTTCATGCCCTTCCTGACGGAAGAGTTGTGGCACGCGATTTACGATGGCGACTCCGAGCGAAGAAGTCGATTGCGCTGGCGCGGTATCCGAGTCTGCAGGCGGCGTACCTGGACGAAAAGGCAGAGCAGGAGATGCTGCTATGCAGGAACTGATTGTGACGGTGCGGGCGATGCGCAAGGATGTCGGCGTGGAGGAGAAGGCCGCAGTGCCGATTCGCATTCGCACGGACGAAGGCGAAGGAAGCGCTCTTTGAGAGATGGCCGCGAGATTGTGGAGCGCATGGCCAAGGTGAGCGGATTTGAATTCACCGCCGATCTGCCGGAGAGCGCCAGCAAGCGAAGCACGTGCTAACTTTGACGTGGCCGTGGTGTATGAGAAGCAGATTGATGTGGCGGCAGAAACGGCGCGGCTGACGAAGGAGCTGTCGCAGTTTGAGAAAGAGATCGTCAATGCCGACCGGCAGTTGGGCAACGATGGATTTCTGGCGAAGGCTCCGGCGACGTGGTGGACGGGATTCGCAAGCGTCGCGGCGAGTTGGAGATCCTGATTGCCAAGGCGCGGACAGCGCTGGATGCTTTGGGAAGTTCGACGAGCAAGTAAGCAGGCGATAGCCGGGAGAGACCATGAACTGGAACAGTAAACGAGTGGAAGCGATCCTGGAGCAGGCCCTGATTGAGGACAGGGCGACGAGCGACGTGACCACTGCACTCACGATCGATCCCAGACTGCGCGCCTCTGCCACGGTACTGGCCAAGCAGGACTGCGTACTCTCAGGTCTCGGTTGTATTCCGCGATTCCTGACGCTGTTTGCGCGACTCGACAAAAAGCCAGCGCGTTTTGAAGTGATCAGCCATCCGGAGATGTTCGACGGAGTGCGTGTGCGCAAGGGCCAAGCTGTGGCCGTGATCCGGCACAACGCGCGGACTCTGCTCGGCGTGCGAGCGCGTCATCCTGAATTTGATGCAGCGGATGAGCGGCATTGCGACCATGACGCGGCGCTACGTGGACGAGCTGAAGGGGACGAAGTGCACGCTGCTGGACACGCGAAAGACTGCGCCGGGGCTACGCGTGCTGGATAAATATGCAGTGATGTGCGGAGGAGGCGTGAACCATCGTCTCGATCTCTCCGACGGCATCCTGATTAAGAACAACCACATTTCACTGGGCGGTGGCTGGAGCATGCTCGCTGGTGCTGGCGAAATCGCAAGCCCGCGCAGAAGATTGAAGTTGAAGTGAGAACATTGCGGAACTGGAGATGGCGATCACGGACGGCGCGGATTCGCTGCTGGTGGACAACATGACGCCCGAAGAGGTGAAGAAGGCAGTCAAGCTCGTTCGCGCGCGCGGCTTGAACATACCGATCGAAGCGTCGGGAGGCATTCATCTCGGGAACATTCGCAAGTACGCGCTGGCCGGGCGTTGACTTCATCTCGGTCGGGGCGCTGACACATTCGGTCGCCGTCGGTGGATCTGAGCATGAGGATTACGGCGGAGACTTATTGATCCACGCAATGCTTGACCCTCTGGATCCATTGCTGCACTGGATAACGCGATTGCGCACACGATGTTCGCAGGAAAGCTGCGTCTCTTCGCTTCTCTTGCCTCGACCAACAGTCTGGCGATGCAGGAGGCGGAGGCAGGCGCCGATCATGGCACTGTCTATCTGGCTGATGAGCAGACGGCGGGACGAGGTCGCGGGGATCATGACTGGCATTCGGAGCCGGGCGCGGGAATTTACTTGAGCGTGTTGCTGCGGCCCTCGATTGCGCCGGCAGATGTACTGTGGCTTTCACTGGCGGCCGGGCTCGCGGTGCATGCCGCTATCAGGCAGGTGACGACGCTCGAGCCGGATCTGCGCTGGCCCAACGATTTGCTGTTCGGGCCGCGCAAGTTCTGCGGCATTCTGACGGAACTGAATGCGGAGGTTACGCGAGTTCGACATGTGGTGATCGGCATCGGGATCAACGTGCACCAGGAGATGTTTTGGCGGCGAGCTACACCACACCGCAACGTCGTTGAGAGATAGAGAGTGGGCGCGACTGGTCGCGGCAGGAGTTGGTCGTCGCTTTGTTACAATCGCTGCATCGTGAGATCACGGCGCTGATGTTGCTGCGACCGCCGCTGAAGCTGCTGCGAAGATTCCCGAGCGAATGGAGAATATTTCGTCGTGGGTTCGCGGGAAGAGAGTGTGGTAGAGGAGGCCGACAGTTTTTCCGGCATCACGGCCGGACTCGATTAGCGCGGCTTTCTTCTTGTGCAGACCAGTGACGGTATGCGCACCGTGCTCTCGGGCGGCGTGCGGGAATCCAATTCTTTCCGGTGAGCAAAACATGCTGCTGACACTCGACGTTGGAAATTCGAATACCGTGATTGCGCTCTTCAAGCTGGTGGCGGGTGTGCCCGCAAAAGTTGAGGCGCACTGGCGCATCACAACGCATAAAACGCAAACCGCGGATGAGTATGGCGTGCTGTTCCTGAGCCTGTTTGATATGCAGGGGATCAAGGCCACGGCAGTGACGGACATCATTATTGCTTCGGTGGTGCCTCCGGTTGAATCGACGCTGCGGCGCGTGTGCGAGCGGTACTTTCAGTCTCAAGCCGTTGTTTGTGGAACCGGGAATCAAGACAGGAATGCCGATCCTGGTGGACAACCCGGCCGAGCTGGGAGCAGACCGACTGGTGAACGGAGTGGCTGCGTTCGAGCGTTTCGGTGGGCCCTGCGTGGTCGTGGACTTCGGAACGGCGACGACCTTTGATGTGATCAGCGCGAAGGGCGAGTATTGCGGCGGCGTGATTGCTCCCGGGCTTGGCATTTCAGCGGACGCGCTGTTCTCGCGAGCGTCGCGACTGGCGCGGGTAGATGTGCGCAAGCCGGCGAAGGTGATCGGCACTAACACGACGGTCAACATTCAGAGCGGCCTGTACTACGGCTACCTGGGGCTGGTGGATGGAATACTGGAGCGCATCATGGGGGAGCTTGGGGAGAAGCCGAAGGTGGTAGCGACCGGCGGCCTGGCGAAGCTGATTATGGGTGACTCGAAGTACATCGAAGAGATCGACGATATGCTCACCATGGATGGCCTGCGCATTGTGTATGAGCGGAATCGTCCCACACGCGGACATGCTACCAAAGCAGAGAAGCAAGGAAGTTGAAAAACTACTTCAACTATTTCACGGAGATCGAAGAGCACTTCCAGAAGCGGCGCGGCACGGTGCTGATGCTTTCCACGCTGGACTGGGCGCTGATTGAGACGTGGCGTGAGGCCGGGGTTCCGCTGGAAGCCGTGTTGCGCGGGATTGACGCGGCCTTTGACAAGTATGACGCGCGTAAATCGCGGACCAGGATGAAACGCGTGAATGGCCTGGGCTATTGCACGCAGGAAGTGATGCAGGCGACAGAGGATATGAAGGAGGCTGCGACGGGCACGGCGGTTGCGCGGCAGGACGGCCCGGCTCCGGGATTTGAGCAGGCGCGAATTGCGGAGCATTTGCATTTGTGTGCGCGGCAGTTACGTATTGCAAAGACGAGCCCGAGTTGTGCAACCGCCGTGACGGAACTGGCTGACCGGCTGGATGAGCTTGCGGTAAGTGTGCACGCGAAGGAGCCTGCAATTGGAAGACCTGGAGCGCACGCTGACCGTGATGGAAGAGAAGCTGTTTGCCGTGGTGGTGGCGACCGCGAGCGAGGCGGAGATGACGACGTTGCGAGAGCAGGCGGCGCGCGAACTTGCGCCATATCGGAGCCACATGCAGGCGATGCAGATACGACAGGTGCAGCAGCAATTCCTGCACAAGAAATTGCTGGAAGCCTACGAGCTGCCTCGGCTGAGCCTGTTCTACATGAGCCAGTCATGAAGCTGCGCATCGACAAGGCAATCTACGGCGGCGCGGGTCTGGGACGCGTGAGCGACGAAGGCGACCCGTTCTGCGGCAAGACTGTGTTCGTCCCTTTCACGCTGCCGGGAGAGACGGTAGAGCTGCACGTCACTGAAGACAAGAGAAGCTACGCGACGGGCGAGATGGACGCCATCGTTGAGGCTTCACAGATGCGTACTACGCCGCTGTGCCAATACTTTGGAAGCTGCGGCGGTTGTCACTATCAGCATGCGGAATACGCGGCGCAGTTGGAGATGAAGACCGCTATTCTGCGCGAGTCGCTGGAGCGCGGGCGGCTGAAGGATCTGCCTGAAATCTCAAGTGTGTCTGGCGAGCCCTGGGGGTATCGCAATCGCATACGGCTGCTTGTGCAATCGCGGCCGGAGTTCGCGCTGTGCTACAGGAAGCGCAATTCGCATGCATCGCTTGCGGTTTCGGCGTGCCCGATTGCTGCTCCGCTGCTGCAGCGTGCGATCGCGGAGGTAACAGCAGCGGGTGCGGAGGCGGGCCTGGCGGAGCTTTGCCAGGAGATCGAGTTCTTTACGAACGGGGCGGAAGATTCGTTGCTGATGGCGATGCACTCGGCGCAATCTCCGCGCAACGCAGGGCCATTGCTGGAGAAGGCTTGCACATTGTTTGCACGGGTGCTCCCAGAGCTGAAAGGCGCGGCGTTGTTTGCCCACGGAGACGAAGAAAATCAGGGGCGGGTGTTGGCGCGCTGGGGCGAACAGGCCTTGCAGTATCGTGCCCAAGATTTTGCATATAGTGTGAGCCTCGGATCTTTTTTCCAGGTGAATAGGTTGCTGGTGGATGCGCTGGCCGCGCTGGTGGCGGAGGGACGCGAGGGTGCGCTCGCATGGGATCTCTACGCGGGTGTTGGACTGTTTGCGCGAGCGTTGTCAGAGAAGTTTGAGCGGGTGGTGGCGGTCGAGGCTGCTCCGTTTTCCGCTGCGGACCTGAGCCACAACATGGAGGGCACGAAGCATCGCGCCCTGCGCCTGACGACCCGCGACTTTCTTCGCCAGCAGACGCGTGGAACAGGAGCGCGGCCCGACCTGATCGTAGTGGATCCGCCGCGAGGAGGATTGGGCGGCGAGGTCGCATCGCTGGTGGCGAAGGCTGCGGCGCGGGAGATTGTGTATGTCTCGTGCGATCCCGCAACGCTCGCTCGCGACCTGAACACGCTGGTACAATCGGGATACCACCTCAGGCAAATTCACATGGTCGATCTGTTCCCCCAGACCTTTCACATGGAGTCGGTCGTCGTGCTTTCGCGCGGCTAGGGGTGGGGGGTCCCATGTCGACCTTCACCGCTGTACCGACATACTCTTCTTCGGCAAAGAGTGGAGCAAAGGCTTCGCCCCGGCGATTGCGCGCTGCGGAGCAGAGGCTCAACTTCGAGAGCGCTCCTTTATTCTTCGCGGTCTGCTGCTTCGCGGCAGGAATCGGGCTGGCGCATCTTCGCTGGCAACAGCCTTCTCTTGTAATGGCAACGCTGACGGTGACGGTGTTTGTAGCTCTCATTGCCGCGTGGCGGGCGACCAGAATGATGACCGCGCCGGTCGCGTTGGCCTGGCTTGTACTCGGCATGCTGTGTCTTGAGATTCAGCCCTATCCCGACCAGCAAACGCAGCTGGTGGGGATGGCGGATGCGTTGCGGCTGAGGGTTGAGGGAGAAGTTGTTCGCTCGGGGCCGGTTCGCGATGTGCTCTCGATGCGCGATGCGTCGAAGCCCGAAGATGCTCAGCAGATCGATCTGCGTGTACGCCGCATTGAGCGCGTAACGGCGAGCGCGGACGAGATGGTGCCGGTGGATGGCGGGCTCAGGCTCACAATTTATGGGGCGAATGGCGCATTGGCGGAGCCGCTGGGATGCGGTGATGTTGTGAGTGCGGACCTGGTGCCGCATCAGCCGCAGCGCTATCTTGATCCCGGCGCATGGGACATGCAGGCGTATCTGCTGGAGCAGGGTGTCGCGGTGCTGGGCTCGGTCGATCGCAGCAAGGTTACCGCCACGCGAGGGTCTGCGGGAAAGGCCGCTGTGCTGGGATGCCGACTGAAAAATATTCAAACGGCGGGCAGCGAGCGGCTGATGCATTTCGCGGACGAGCAGCCCGCGGCATCGCGCCTGCCGGCATTTTTGCGCCTGAGCCATGAAGACGCGGCGATGCTGGCCGCGATGGTGACGGGAGACCGCACGTATCTGAGCCATGAGGTGCGAGTGGGTTTTGAACGCACCGGATCATTTCATCTGCTGGTTGTTTCCGGGCTGCACCTGGCGATTGTTGCCGGACTGATCTTCTGGGCTACGCGACTGCTGCGCATGCCGCGGGTGTGGGCTTCGCTCATCACGGTTGGCGTGTCGTTCCTGTATGCGCTGCTTACGGGCTTTGGACAGCCGGTGCAGCGCTCGTTCTGGATGGTGACGCTGTTTCTTGCGGGTCGTCTTTTATTCCGCCAGCGCAGCACATTGAATGCGATTGGCTTTGCGGCGCTCTGCCTGCTGGTGTGGAATCCGCGAGCGCTCTTCGATGCAGGATTTGAAATGACGCTGCTCTCGGTGATTGCCATTGCCGGGCTGGCAGCACCACTGGCAGAGAGAAGTTTCGCTCCTTACCTGCGCGCGACGCGTCGGCTGAATCTGCTGGCGCCGGATGCAAGCCTGCCTCCGCGCATCGCGCAATTCCGCGTGAGCCTGCGGCTGCTGGTGGAGACATTCAGCCGGCTAACTGGCTGGCGTGCGGCGCGTGTGGTGATCGTCGGCGGAACTCGCTTCTGGCTGCGGGCGGCGGAGTTGCTGCTGGTGTCGCTGGTAGTGGAAGTGGTGATGGCTCTCCCAATGGCGATTTACTTCCACCGCATCACGCTGCTGGCACTGCCGGTGAATTTTCTGATCGTGCCGTTTCTGGGAGTGCTGCTGCCCTCGGCGTTGCTCACCTTCGCGGCGGTTCTGCTGTGGCCTGCTGTGGCGTGGATTCCCGCGGCGGTGACCGCGACGCTTTTGCATAGCGTGGTGTGGCTGGTGCACGGCTTCGCAGCGATGCGGGGCGGAGACTATCGCATCCCCGGACCAGGTGCTGTGGCAATCCTTTGCTTCGTGGCAATGCTGGCGTTCGCTCTCTGGAGCCTGCGCTTGCCGCGACGCTGGGCGGTGGCCGGATGCATTGCGCTACTGCTGGCGGGATACGTTTCTGTGCGGCCGCGAGTGCCTGATCATCGGCAGGGCGTGATGGAGGTGGAAGCCATCGACGTGGGCCAGGGCGATTCGCTGCTGCTGATTACGCCCGCGGGAAAGACGCTGCTGGTGGACGCGGGCGGATTTGGCGGCGCGCCCAACGTGGTGCACAACTTTGATATTGGCGAGCAGGTTGTATCTCCGGCGCTGTGGGCGCGGGGCATAAGCCACCTGGATGCGGTGGTGCTGACACATGCTCACGGAGATCACATGGGGGGAATGGCCGCCGTGCTGCGGAACTTCCGCCCCAAGGAGATGTGGGTGGGCGCGAATCCGCCGTCGCCTGAGTACGACGCACTACTGCGCGAGGCGGCGAGGCTGGGTGTGGTGGTGCGCCAGCATGTGGCAGGCGAGAGCTTTGAATTCGGGGGCGCGGATGTAGCGGTGCTTGCTCCCGAGCGAGAGTACCGGCCCGGTGCGCAGGCTGCGAACGACGACTCACTGGTGCTGCATGTGGCGTATGGGCAGACCTCGGTGCTGCTGGAAGGGGATGCCGAATTTCCCAGCGAAATGCATATGCTTGGCCAACGGGGTTTGTCGAGCACTCTGCTGAAGGTGGGCCATCACGGAAGCGCGACTTCGACCAGCCCGGAGTTTCTGAGCGCGGTTGCGCCGCAGTTCGCGATTATCTCTGCAGGGCGGCACAATTCCTACGGCCACCCGAGGCTGGGGACGCTGGAAAAGCTGGGCGATGCGCGGGTAGCGACCTATCGCACCGATACGATGGGCGCCACCAGTTTCTACCTGGATGGCACACGAGTGACGGCCGGGCCACTGGTAGCGACTGACTGGCAGAGATAGGCACTCACTCAGCCACTTACTCTTCGCCGCATATCGAACAAAAAAAGCACCTCGCCTGCCGTATCGACTGCGGCAATTCCGAAGTACGTCGGCTGCGTTGTACTATGCGTTTAGGCGGGCACGCGGCCGCAGCAGGAGGCTGGCATTGAGCGACGCGGACGATGGAAGGCAGGAAGCTGACGCAGAGGTCCCCGCTGCCGGGGGCCAGCCACAGACACCCGAGGAACTGGTGGAAGAGCAACGCAAGCTGCGGCGTCTGCAATTGATGATGAATATGGTCGTATCCGTGCTGAGCCAGGACCCGAGCCTGACCATCGACGAGGCGGCGGAGATGGCCGCCGACAGCCGCCGCGCCGCGCTGGCGATGTTTCCAGACAAGGGGCTGGCGTATGACCTGATCTACAAGCCTCGGCTGCAGAGGATCATGCGCGAGCGTTTTCGGATCCAGTAGTCACGCCCAACAGTTATGGCTTGAAGACGATGCGCGTGCCTTGTTCGGGAGCTTTCCAGAGAGCCTCAACATCGCTGAGGGGCACGGTCTTCGTCGCGATCTGAAAAGGTTGTTTGGCCAGCTCCTTGAAGAACTCTGAGATGGAGGCGAGGATCGTCTCCATCGCTATGCTGCCGAAGCCGCTACCCAAAAGCTCAAGACCTGAGCTGCGCAGAGTGGCTGCGGGCAGTGCAATCGTTCGTCCGGCGCTCTCGCCGATCTGGATATAGCGCACGCGGGACCTGGGCTGGAGAAATCCTCGCTGGGAGATGGCCTCAAGAACGGACTCAGCGGGTGAGCCCCAAAGATAGTCCAGTACGACATCCACTCCGGCCTCGGCCCACTCGCGGCGAAGGGTTGATACCAGTGCATCGTGTTCCTGATCGAGAGAGATGGTGGCGTCCGCTCCGAGGTCTTTGAGTTGCTCGAGAGCACGGGGATTTCGTCCCGCCGCGATAACACGCCGCGCTCCCAAACGCTTTGCAATCTGCACGGCGAGTTGTCCGGCGACTCCTGTAGCGCCAAGGATAAGAACACTTTCACCCGCAACGAAGTGAGCCCTGGCGGAGAGTGCTCCCCAGGAAGACATGCCGGGATTTGCGCTGGCCGCGGCGGTGACATCGTCGACTGCGTCGGGCAACGGCAAGCACATCCACTGGGCGGCCAAAGTGCGCTCAGAGAATGTGCCGTAGGGGCTGCGCGCGATGCCGAAGTAGACGCGCGAGCCGTCTTCAAGCCGCCCCACTCCATCGATGCCCGGGACGAAGGGCAGCTCTCCGGTAGATCCGTAGTGTGTACCGTTGGCGAGCGACTTGACGATGGGGTGAAGGCCAGCGGCGGTTACGGTCACCAGCTTCTCGCCTTCCCGCGCAACCGGGTCAGCAAAGGAAGTGTAGCGGGGAGGGGCACTAAAAGAGTGGACGACGGCGGCGTTCATGAATCGACCTCCTTTGCGGTGGCTGGAGGATGGTTCGACGAGATCTCACAAAAAAAAGTGCAACAACCTCGTGAGTAAGAACCATTACTTCTGTTCGATGTTTGTCAGGCGGAAAGTGATCGTCCCCCAGAATAATCTTGCCCGCATCTGCACGGGCGTGTGGTGCTCGTCGTCGGTATACCAGATCCAGATGTTGCCACGATTCTTGACCACTCCCGCATCGGCGGTGGGCTGCACGCGCAGCGTTTGATACTTCGCTCCCGTGGGGCTATCGATCTCTTCCCTGCCCTCCACCTTCATGGTTACGGGGATGGTGTGGACGGAGTCGCCAACCGGCATCTGGAAGCTCTGACCAACCTGCATGGGCTGTGAGGCGGCATAGAAGATGGCCGAAAGCAGGTCGGTAACGCAGGGAGGAATATTCGCCTCCTCATGTTTGGTGCCGCCGGTAACGATGTTTTTTTCGTCGAGGAAAGACTTGCCCTGCGCGTAGTCGAAGCGGAGGTCGGTGCTGATCTGGCGTCGGCCCTGGATGAGCTGCTTGCTGAATCCTGAAGAGCAGCCGGTCTTGCGGTCGAAAGAGGACTGATATTTGTCGCTGACGCGGTAGATCATGGTGATGGCGCCGATGGTGTCGGCGGTGGCAGTCACCTTCTGCCGGTTGCCGTCGGCCTCAAGGTGCAGTACAGCGGTACCGGCGGGAAATACGCGCCAATCCACGGTGTAGGTCAGGGTCTGCTTTGCGGGAAAGTTGTAGTCCGCGCGGGGCGGCTGCAGCAGCGGCATCTGCTGTGCTCCGGCCGAGGGAGCAACGAGCAGTATGAGGGAGAGAAGCAATGGCCACGTTCGAAAGCACAGGGTCAATGTGAGGACGCTCGGGATCAGAGATACGTTCCGTTCATTTATGCAGGTACATCGAGAGGGCCAGAAAGGCATAGATGCCGACTGCCCCTATGAGTGCATTGTACTCGTGGTGCTGGAAGTAAAGGGGCATGGAGAAGCTTCCGGGCTCTCGTCCGAAGGTGGCCGGAGTGAGTCGCGGGAGGAGACGCGGAACCCGGTGAGCGTAGTCGAGGAATTCAGGAAACTTCATGCGGAGAAATTCTTCTTCGGCGCGAATGACGGGCACGTAGATCAGCACGAAGAAGGCCGCCAGCGTGAGGAGGATCGTAGGGCTGCGCGATGCAAGCGCAAAGCCAAAGGCGATCATCATGGAGCCGAGATACAGGGGATTGCGGGTATGGGCATAAGGGCCTGTGACGGCGAGCTCGGCATTCTTTTTCACGTAGCCTGAGGCGTAAGCGCGGAGCCAGAGGCCGGGAATCGTAAGCAGCAGACTCCAGAGCATCGAGTGACGGCTGGGGCGGGCCAGCAGGAGGAAGAGGACGGCGAACAGAAACCCCATGGGCACGCGGATGCGGCGGGCAACGGCCTGCCACTCCCTGATCATGCGCTGCGCCTGGAGTTCAGGATGTCCAGGGCGGCGCCCAGAACATCATCAGGAGTGATGGTCAGCAATCCGGCCTCAGGCTGTGATTTGCGACTGTGATCGCGCTTGCTGGAGGGGTTGCGCAGAACGCGGAAATCGGAGCCGTAGGGGCCGTTGCGGGCTGGATCCGTAGGCCCATAGATGCCGACAACAGGTTTGCCCAGCGCGCAGGCCAAGTGCAACGGTCCGGTATCTCCAGCAATCATGAGGCTGGCACGGCGTGTGAGCGAGATCAACTGGCTTATGTTGCCCTCCAGAGCAATGGCTGTTCCGCGGCTGGCTCGCACCAGCGCGATGGCCAGGTCTTCTTCCTGGGGCCCGGTATTGACGACAACCGAACAACCGGCTTCCGCTAGCCCGCGGGCCACCTGGCCAAAACGCTCGGCCGGCCAGCGCTTGGCGCCCCACCCGGCGCCCGGGTTCATCAGCACTATTGGGCCGGATACCTTGTTGCCCAGAAACTCCTCGCACCAGCGCTCGGCGTACTCGTCCCAGGGAAGGCTGACCGGTGTGTACTCCAGCTTTTCTCCGGCAATCGCTCCAGCTTCCTCAAGGGCGTGCTCGATGACATGGGAAGTGTGGGTTACAACGCGTTCAGAGTAGAACCAGGTGGCTGCAGATTCCCGGGGGAGGTCCTCGCCGATGAGACGGGGGGCGCGGGACCAGCGACCAATGATGGCCGAGCGGATTGCTCCCTGAAGGTCAATGCAAACGTCGTAGCGGAACGATTTCAGTTCGCGGCGCAGGCGGAAGAGATCTTCAAGAGTGGATCCGCTCAAGGGCTCGTGTGACCAGCGCCGGGTGTTGGCACGGTGGATCTGGTCAACGAGAGGCATGCGGGCGGCGCTGCGGCCAAAGTCGTCGGGTTTGGATTCGGCGCAGAGCAGGGCGCGCCACCGCGGCTCGACCACCCATCCCAGGTACCACTCGGGATGTGCGGCACGCAACGCGGTAACCGCCGGGAGTGCGTGGAGTATATCGCCCATCGCCCCAAAGCGGACAATTAGCACCCGAAGATGGTCGCTAAGCCGTTGCAAGGGTTCATTCTCTCATACGATGGGCGAATTCGGAGCACCGGCAAGTTGCCTAATCATGGTCCTGATTGATTCCTGCTCATCCTCAAGAACGACGCTGAGCGGGCAGGCTCTGACAGGCGCTATCCGCTCGAGAGCGCCACGCAAGTCGCGGGGCAATTTGACTTCGTCCTTTTCGGTTGTCAGCAAAGTATCGGCGCGGCATTCTTGTGCGGCTTTGGCCAGGCGCTCGATGTCCACCGGAGTGTAGGCGTGATGATCCGGAAATGCATGGGTCGCTGCAAGGGTCCCATGACGGGCTTCCACCTGCTGCCTGACGCCGGCGAAAAAATCATCTGGCCGGGCGATGGCACAAAACGCCAGCGAGCGCCGCGTGGCCGCAGGAACATCAAGCTGTCGCGTAATGAACCAGATGGGCTGCATGAGGCCACGGGCCCGGAGGTGGACGGCGATGTGGCGCTCCTCTTCGCGAACCACGAGGAGGCTGGCGCGGCGCAGCGCCGAGAGCGGTTCACGCAGATTACCGGCAGGAAGCAGATAGTCGTCCAGATCACGCTCGGCAACCAGCACAATATCGATGTCGCGAGCGAGTTGTCGGTGCTGGAAGCCGTCGTCGAGGATGTGCAGGGCGGGTTCGCCAGCCTGCTCAGCCAGCAGGCCAGCATCGAAGCGGCTAGCGCCCACAAAGACAGGCACGTTGGCGCGCCGCGCAATGAGCAGTGGTTCATCGCCAAAGTCGGCGGCGGTGCCGCTGGGGTCTACGCGCTGTGTGGTCGTGCTGCTTCGACCATACCCGCGGGAGAGCACATCGACGCGGAGTCCTTCGGCCTGGAGGAGTTGTGCGAGGCGAATGACGAGCGGCGTCTTCCCTGCCCCTCCCACAGACAGACCGCCGACGCTCACCACGGGACCACGCAGCCTGCGAGTTGTGGCCCAGCCTTTGGCATATGCGAGATTCTTTGCGGCCACCGCCGCGCGAAAGAGCGGTGCGAAAGGAAGCAGCAGGGGGCGCATCATTGCTTCACCTTTGGCACCAGGGCGAGCAACGCGGCGACGGCTCGCTCGGTGGCTCCGGCCTCACGCTCGAATACGTCGCGGGCACGCTGCCCCATACTGAGAGCCTGCTCGCGGTCTGTGTACAAGGCGACTAGGCCGCTCGCGAGATTTTCCGCAGCCACGATTTCGATTGCCTGTTCGGCGCGGAGTGTTCCGACGATACCGCGAAAATTTCCATAGTGCGGGCCCATGACGATGGGAACTCCGAATTGCGCAGGCTCTAATGGATTGTGACCTCCCGCGGCCACCAGGCTGCCGCCTACGAAGGCTACCGACGCCAGTGAATAGACCGATGCGAGTTCACCAATCGAATCCAGCAGGAGAACTCCGCCCGCAGGCAGATCGGAGGGAGATTGAATCCACTGGGAGCGCTGCGCCCACCAGAATCCCGAGCGCACCAGCAATGTGGCGACAGCAGCAAATCGTTCGGGATGGCGAGGGGCCAGCACCATGCGCGCAGCCGGGAAGGCCGCAACGATGCGGGGCCACGCGGCGAGCAGCAGGCTCTCTTCGCCCTCCAGCGTGCTGCCGGCCACCAGCAGCGGCGCGCCTGGGGGCAGATGCGCTGCCAGGGCCGAGGTGACGGCCGCCTGCGACGCGGTGCGGACATCAAATTTTAGATTTCCCGCGGCTCGCACGCGCTCGCGCGGAACTCCTATGGCGACGAGGCGGGAAGCATCCTCATCAGACTGCGCCAGGGCAAGCGTGATGGCGCCGAGAATCTTCTTCCACAGAGAGTGAAGGCGGCGGTAACGAGGCCAGGAGCGATCAGAGATGCGTGCATTGACGACTGCAACCGGAATGCCGCCGGCGCGGCAACTGGCAAGGAAGTTCGGCCAGAACTCCGTTTCCAGCAAGACCACGAGCGACGGTCGTAGAGCGTGCAGGTAACGTTGGACCGCCCAGGGGAAATCCAGCGGGAAATAGAAGACGTTGCTCTCGCCAAACTTTGAGCGCGCCAGTTCCTGCCCGGTGCGAGTGGTGGTGGACAGCAGAATGCGATATCCGGGCGCCGCCTGCTTGAGATCGTGAATCATACGGCTGGCGGCAAGCACCTCTCCTACGGATACCGCATGGACCCAGATGACAGGAAGGGACTGAGCAGCGTCTAACTGAAATATCCGTTCGGGAACGCGACCGAGGCGCTCCTGCAGGCCGTGCCTGTACTTCGCCGTTGTTGCCATGCGGAAGAGCCAGAATGGCGCGCCAAGGATGAGCACGAGATACAAGGCGGCAGTGTAGAAGAACAGCAGCATTCTGGTTCGGGATCCTCTTTGCACGGATTGCTATGGGAGAATGATAATCGTGGGATTGATACTGCGCCTTCACCCGGGTCTACTTTTCGCGATTCTTCTTCTCATTCAGCCAACTACCGTGTTCGTCTATGCGGCGGATCACCCTCTGCCGGGGATAGAGGCAGCCACAACTTTTCCCGCTGTGGATGTACACGCCGAGGAGCAGGTGGCAATTGCTGCCGATCCTTACGACACGCGCGAGAAGGGCTCGTTCTTTCGCGTGGATTACTGGAAATATGGCTTCATGCCCATTCGCGTGATTGTTACCAACAACGGCGACAAGCCGATTTCGCTGGCGCAGGCACGCATCCACTTTATTACGGCAGACGGCGACAAGATTCCCGCGGCGCTGCCGAGCGATGTGGAGCGAGCCAGCACCTTCGACTCGAAGGCAGGCAAGACAATCCCGTTGCCGGCCCCTCTGCCGCCCATCAAAGGCAAGCCCAAGACCAGCACCAAGAGCATTGAAGAGGATTTTGCCACGTACGAGTATGGGGCCATTGTGGTGGAGCCACACACCACGCGGGCAGGATTTCTGTTTTACGACATGAAGGGGCTCGATCATCCGCTGAAGGGCGCGAAGCTCTACCTGCGCAAGCTGCAGGGCTCCGATGGCAAGGAGCTGTTCTTCTTTGAGATTCCGTTCGACAAATATCTAGCGGCAGGGCCACACGTTGAAAAGCGGCCGCTGGACTAAGGCAGCTAAGGGGCTGTTAGCTAAAAAGCGGTTGGCTGAAAAGCGGTTGGCTGAAGAGCGGTTAGCTAAAGGGCGGCTAGCAGCGGTTAGACGCCCTTTTTCTGGGGCTCCCATATGAATTTGTGAATCTGCAGGCTTAGCCGGGCATTCAGGCCGTCGGCCAGCATCCACTCGACGAGTTCGCGGGGATTGAGCAGGCAATTCTCGGCGGTCCGTTCGGGGCTGGGCGTCTTGCTGAATGCCGGGGAGAGCAGTATGGATCCCGCCTTTTCCGCGAGGGCGTGCTCAAGAATGAAGCCACGAGTAAATTCGTAATCGCCGCGGTTACTTATTACGAATTTCACTTCATCGCGTTTCGTCAGAGCGTCGAGATTGGGCAGGTGAAAGGTGCCACCTTCTCCTGACCCCGGGCACTTTACGTCAACGATCTTGTGGACTTCCGTTGGAAGGGCTGACAGGGGGCGCTCTCCGCTGGTCTCAATCATGAGCGTGTAGCCGAGCGGGAGAAGCCGCTTCATCAGAGAGAGAAGTTCTTTTTCCTGCAGCATCGGTTCGCCGCCGGTGAACTCAATGAGCTTCACTGGCGCGAGTCTTTCGATCTCTGCGACTACATGGTCTTCGTCGAGCTTGTAGCCGCCGGAAAACGTGTATTCCGAGTCGCACCAGGAGCAGCGCAAATTGCAGCCCGCCAGCCGCACAAAGATGCACGGGAGCCCGGCGAAACTCGATTCGCCCTGTACGGATTTGTATATCTCGATTAGGAACACTGGAGCCTATTCGTAGTACGTCGCGGTGGAAGTATCAGTCTCGTAGATAGTGCAATCCTTTACGGTGACGCGACCGGCAGTCATCCCGCTGAGCTGCTTGTTGGTCTCGTCGTAGAAGTAGCGCGCAAGATTTTCCGCCGAGGGGTTTAGCTCAGTAAATGGCGGCAAGTCGTTGATCATTTGATGATCGAGGTAGTTGATTACCGGGCGCATTACATCCTTCAGCAGCTTGAAATCGAGCAGCAGCCCGGCCTCATCCAACTCTTTTCCGCGCAGTGTAATCAGCACCTTGTAGTTGTGCCCGTGCGGATTCTCGCACTTGCCGCGATAGTTTCTCAGGTAGTGGCCGGAGGAGAATCCCGCCTCGACTGTCACTTCGTACATGCTGTTTCGTGTCCTGTCCGGGGCCAAGAGCCCCAGCTACCATTGTAAATGTGACGGGGCAATATGGCATCGCGGTGCCCTCACATGGTTTGCTGCTCGTGAAGTAATGTAGAGCCGGGATCTATTTTTTAGGCGAGATTCTTCATCAGCCAATAGTCGACGCCATCGACGATAGCCATCAACGCTGCCTGATTCAAATCACTGCTTACGCCGGCGGCGATCCATGGTTCGTGACCGTCGGCATGGAAGCTCAAATTAACGCGAACATGCGCCGCCGAATCGTGGGCGGAGACATCAATGGCCTTGACGCTGAATGTGCCCAGGCGCATCTCCTTGATGACCGGATACCACTTCTCCAGCTCTTTGCGCATAGCCCGGGTGAGCGCATCTACCGGGCCCGCCCCTTCGGCGCGCGTGGTGGTGACGGGAGAATCTGCGATGGTCAAACTCATAAAGGCTTGGACAAATCGCGTCCCGGCTTCGTCCGATTCGTCGAAGACCCGCCAGCTCTTTACGTTGAAGCGATTGGGCAGAGTCTTCAGCACCCGCATGCAAGCCATCTTGAAGGAGACCTCACTCACCGTGAAGCCGCCTCCCTCAATCATCGACTGGTTTGCATCCATGAATGTCTGAGCCTGCGCCGAAGAGAGCGGAACACCCAGCGCCTCCGACAGCAGAATGATGTTGGCCTTGCCTGACAAGCCGTTGACGCCGATCGTGGGATTCGCGCCAACCTCCGCGGGATTGCACCACAGGTAGGCACCGGGATTCTTGCGCTCGCTGCTGCCGTGCATTCCGGCCCACGTGCCAAACGCACCCGGGCCCACGACGGGGGCTCCGTGTGGAACCTCAAGGCCGAACGCAGAATAAGCAGAATGCGCGAGGCCCGTGAGTCCGGCGAGTGATTCGGGGGGAACAAATTCAGCCTCACCCCTTAGCTGCATGCCACCGACAACGGTGGTGAGATTCACGTTGCCGCATCGCTCGCCCGTGCCCAGCAGGGTACCTTGCACCTGCACGGCACCTGCGAGGATCGCAGCCCGAGAGTTGGCGACTCCGAGTCCGCGGTCTGTATGCCCGTGAAATCCGAATTTGACGTCGGGGTAGGCTCGAGTCAATCCGCCAATCACTTGCGAGACTTCTTCAGGACTGGCGCCGCCGGTGGTGTCGCACACGACAATGCGGCTCACTTTCTGGCGAGCACATTGCGCAGTCAGCTGATGGAAGTAGTCCAGGCTGCGCTTGTGGAAGTCGCTGTCGCATTGGTTGCCATTTTCGCGGCGGCCGCAATTTGCGTCCATTGCGTGTTCAAAATCCACCAGTACTTCAAGGCCGTGGTCGTGCAGGCACTCAATGGTTTCGCAGGCCATCAGCAGGTGCTCTTCGGGCGTCGTCTCCAGCGATTTCGAAACATCCAGCAGTCTGGATTTCACTACGATTACCGCAACAGAAACGCGCTCCTTGTGGCGGACAATAAACTTCACGTCCGGCCAATCCTGAACCTTGGTGCCGCGACCCCGCGTTCTGCCGAAGAGAGCCAGTTTCATCGCTTTGGTATCGACGGTATGCAGGCTGCTGGTCAGATCCTCCACAAACTGGTTTGCTCCGGCAAAGCCGATTTCGGCAAACTGCACGCCAAAGTCCGCCATACGCTGCAGAAGTACAACAGCGTTCGGCGCGGAGATTTCGAGATTCGGCTGCTGCATCCCATCCCGCAGGCTGGTTTCAAACAGCTCGACTTTTCTGGCTTTGCTTTCAGTCATTTGTTCCTGCGCCTCGGCGGTCAGGCTTTCCAAGGGATCGTCCACGCGGTTTTCTGGTTCCCAATAGTATCTCTGCTGGGAGTTCAAAGGCGCAAATTAGCCAAGTTGGAATCAGAGGCGTTCACAGCAACCGATCGGTGGCGGGAAGGCCGATGCGTCGCACCAGATCCTGCCAGCGCGGATCGGAGCGAAGGTGGTCGAACATCGGCATTTGCAGTTCTATGATGCGAAAGACGTGTTGCCGATACGCCTCCTCAAGATGCTCGAAGCCAGATGCCAGATCGCCGAGGCCAATGTGGACCACCGCGAGATCAAACGGGGAGATATATCTTTGCTGGGATATTCCCTTAAGGCCATCGAGAATATCGAGCGCCTTCGTTTTTTCGCCGGAGACAGCATAGGCCCTGCTTAGAAGCGCCTGGAAATGTGGTGCGCCGGCCAGGCTGACTGCCTTTTCCAGCTTCGCTGTGGCGGCGGGGAGCATCCCCTTCTGCTCAAGTGAAAGCGCCATGAACCACATGGCATTGCAGTAGTTCGGGTCGAGGTCGAGGGCCTTCTGACATTGCGCGATCGACTCGTCGTAGCGCCGCGCGCGATAGAAAATCAAGCCGAAAAAACCCAGGTTCATGCGCGAGATGGGATCGTATTCCATCGCCCTCTTGAGCGCTGTGATTGCCTCGTCGTGGCGCCCTTGTATCGACATGTAGTCGGACAAGTGCAACCCCGCGGCGGAATCTCCCGGCCTCAATTCCACACCGCGCCGGCAGACCGCTTCCGCGCCAGCCCAATCCCAATCAAGGATGGCGCGGGCTGCGGCGAGCGCGTTCTCCGCGGCAGTCACGGATCCGTCCAGCTCCAGAGCCTTCTCAGCATTCGACTTCGCCTTGCGAAATAGTTCAAAGGAAGGGCCCATGCCTAAAAGCCCCATGTAGAAGTAACACTGAGAGAGATTTGCATAGGCCTGTGCGTACGCGGGGTGGATGGCAATCGCCTGCGCATAGAGCTCTGCGCCGCGTGCCAGGTCCATGGGTGTCATCTTGTCGCGAAAGTGGTTTGCCCGCAGGCCAACTTCATACGCCTGCGGATGGACTCTCGGCATGGGATCAGCAGATCGGAGCCTCGGGTCAACCAGCTTGTGAATCTGGTGCGCAATGTCCTGGGCTATCTCGGCCTGAAGCTGCAGCACGTCACGTAATTCGCGCTCGTATCTTCCCGCCCAAAGATGCCGGTCCTGGGAAGCATGGATAAGCTGCGCGGTGATGCGAATCTTATCTCCCGAACGCGCGACGGAGCCCTCTACCACTGCGTCCACGCGCAACTCTTTCGCGATCTCAGGCAGCGACTTGCGCGCTCCCTTATACATCATCGCCGATGTGCGGGAGATGACTCGGAGCGAGCTGATCCGGGAAATAGCGGTGATCAACTCCTCCGTCATGCCGTCGGAGAAATACTCCTGTGCAGGATCGCCCGAGTGGTTGTCCAGCGGCAGAACAACCAGGGAATCGATCCGGGGGAAGTGACTCACCGCCGCAGCCGCCACCTCGGGAGTCGCGGTTGCTGCCTGGGCAATGAAGCGATATCCGCGCTGATGCAGCGTTTCGATGTACAGCGGTTTTTCGGCGTGGTCCCTAAGGGCTTCGCGCAATTTGTTGACGGCCTTGTTAAGTCCGCGCTCGAAGTCGACAAAGGTATTCTGCGGCCACAGCTTTTGCGTGAGTTCTTCGCGGGTAACAATCTCGCCGGGGCGTTCCAGCAGGAGCACGAGAACCTGAAACGGCTGGTCCTGCAGAGCGACCTTTGCTCCCTGCCGGTGCAGCTCGCCGGATCGCGTATCGGCCTGGAAGGGCCCAAATCGGATGAGAGCCACGGGGTCCTCCCTCGCAAGCTGCAGGTGTATAGCACCACGAACGCGCGTGATTGATCAAGCGAGAAATACCATGAACAGCCATGACCGGATGATTGCAGACAACTTACTGGGGAATGAGCACGCCACACAGAGAGCATCATCAGGCCATTGAGGGCAGAGTGACCGGGTAGTAACTTTGCACAGACCTAAAGGAGGTCCCCCATGCAAAGCAGGTCAACTTTCAAATTGTCGATGGTCGCGCTTCCCCTCGCGATCGTTTGCGGTCTTCTCGCTTCGAGCGTTGCTGCGAAGGCAGATTCGGACGACAGGCCCTGCTCCGACCGGACCCTGTATGGCAACTACGGCTTCACCATCATCGGCGAGATCCTCGCGCCTGGTATCCCGGTACGCGGCCTGAGCATGGCTCACTACGATGGCAACGGTAAATTTACGCAGGTGGACCACATCGTCAACAACGGCTATCCGCCAGCGAAGGCATGGACACCCGGCAGCGGCACCTACACCGTCAATCCGGACTGCACGGGAGTCGGTATTGTGAACAGCCTGTCGAATCCCAACCCGATCTACCTCCATTTCGTCGTCACCGACCATGGCAAGCAGATCAACCAGGTGGTGGACGCGGATGCAGTAACTGCCATCGGCATCAAGGTTGACTAGTATCGATCCTGCGGGCCATCGGAGCGGATCCGGTGGCCTTCTCTTACTTTTGTAGAGGAGAGATGCGGGCCTAATGTCCGCGTTCGCGTTCCCGCCGGCGACGCTCTTCGTTGCGGCGGTCGACCTGTTCAAACATCGCAGTGAATACTCCAGCGAGCGCTACGATCAGCCCGGCAAGCGCGAGCACCAGTCCTGTTGTCTTCCACAGTGAGCCGTTGCCCGGGAGTCCCGGCTGATAAGCGTTCGAAGTAAACATCATGCCGCATGAGACAAGCGCGAAGACAAGCAGGCTGGCAGCGAGAATGTAGAGGTTGCGGGACATAGTCAGGTCGGATAGCGTCGTGCCCCGACCCTTCTATGCTAGCAGGGATCAACCGCGGTTAATCCAAATCAAAGAAGCTCTCAACCTCGCCTATATCGCTGCGTCACGCGATAGGGTGGCAGGCTCTCGAGAAAGACTTTGCCGTAGCGCTGGCGTTGAATGCGCGGATCAAGAAGCATGAGCACACCGCGATCTTCGAGTGAGCGAATCAGGCGGCCGAAGCCCTGCTTAAGCGTGATGACCGCCGAGGGCACCTGGTATTCGAAAAAGGGACTGCCGCCACCATCCTCGATGGCGCGCATGCG
The DNA here is from genome assembly GCA_963849505.1 of uncultured Acidobacteriaceae bacterium. Lineage (GTDB taxonomy): Bacteria > Acidobacteriota > Terriglobia > Terriglobales > Acidobacteriaceae > JANXZS01. Next base: position 124,556 of record CAWKHY010000012.1, read on the forward strand.
GGCCGCAACCACGGGATCAGTGGGTACGGCAAACGGCAGTCGATCGACGATAACGCAACTCAGCGCTTCGCCTTGCACGTCCACTCCCTGCCAAAAACTGGAGGTGCCGAAGAGCACGGCATTGGGCGTGTTGCGGAACTCCTCCAGCAGCGCCTTGCGTGGAGCGGTTCCCTGCAGCAGGAATGGATAATCCAGTTCCGAGCGCAGTCGGTCGTGCTGCTCGCGCATCTGCAGGTAGCTGGTGAAGAGGCAGAAGGCGCGGCCCCTGGTAATGCTAAGCACGCGACGAATACGCTTCGCCGCTTCCGCCTGATAGATTGCTCACGCGGATCGGGCATCTCCGGCGGCAAATATAGAAGCGCCTGCTCGGGGTAGCGAAAGTGCGATGGCACCACAAGTTCTTTCGCATCGCGCATGCCCAGGCGGCGGCGAATATGGCGCGAAGCCGGACTGCACCGTGAGCGTGGCGGAGGTGAGCACGACACTGGGGTAGTTCTCGAAGAGCAATTCGCCGAGCATCTCTGAAACATCGATCGGAGTAGCCTGTAGATAAGTGTTGCGCGTGGCAGAGCGCATACCTCCCGCCGAACGGCGCTCAATCCAGAAGACAGTGTTGCGGTCCTCCGCCTCAAGCAGGAATCGCAGGTGCTCGCGAATATCGCCAACCCGCTTCCTTCAGACCCGGTAGCCTCTTCCACGCCGCGAGTGCGGTCGAGTTCGCCCTCCAGCCGATGCAGCGCATTGGTCGCGCCGAGATAAATGTCGCCATGGTCTCTTCAAGAAAATCTTCGCGTCCGACGGAACGCCATGCGGCCATCCGAGCCTTGCGGCAACACCGCGAACAGCATGCGCGAGCGCTCGCGCAACATCTCGACTGCTGCCTGCAAGCCACTGGAATAACGCCTGCTTGCTTGCGCAGCATCGTCTCGATGTCGCGCGCCATTTCTTCAAAGCGCACGTTGCTCAGGCTGATGCCGAAGTAGCTGGAGGCAATATCTTCAAGTTCGTGTGCCTCGTCGAAGATCACCGCCGCAGCCTCGGGCAGCACACCAGCATCGGGCGCGGCTTTCGCCTGCAGCTTGATGGCGAGGTCGGCGAAGAAGAGATGATGATTGACGATGATGATGTCGCTCTCGAGAGCCTTGCGCCGCATCTCGGTGATGAAGCACCGTTCGTAATCCGGACAGGTGGTACCCGAGGCAGGCCTCGCTGCGCGCATCGAGCTTGCGACCACAGCGGACTGTTCTCGGGCAGCGTATCGATCTCCGCCCGGTCGCCGGTTGTCGGTTGTCTTCTCCCACTGCGCGATCTGGTGAAATTGGTCGATCTCTTCCAGACCGCTGAGGATGGGCTGATCGCGCAGTGCGTAAGAGCTTGTGGCGACAGAGATAATTGCCGCGCCCCTTCATATAGCAGACGCGCAAGCGGACCAAGCATCGACTCGAGAAACGGCACATCCTTGAAGAAAAGCTGCTCCTGCAGATTCTTCGTGCCGGTGGAGATGATGATGCGGCGTCCTGTTCGCAGCGCGGGCAGCAGATACGCCAGCGTCTTTCCCGTGCCTGTGCCGGCTTCGACGATCAGGTGATGATGCTCTTCGAGCGCCCGTCTCCACCGCCTTCGCCATCTCCAATTGCCCCCGGCGAAATTCGTAGGGAAGGCTGGAACGCGAGAGCGCTCCTCCCGGCGAGAAGAAATCGTGAAGAGACGGCAATGATGAGTTGGTGGGGGTAGGAGGTGGCCACAAGATTCCGATATTGCTTGTCATCTATCATATCGTTTCGCGCTAGCCTGAGAAGCGCGTCGACTCCGCATGAGCGAGGTCTTCTTTACAATTCCGTCATGGATAAAGCTGCCGAGCAGGATCCCAGGGTCTATTTCGCGGCCGAGAGAACGTTCCTGGCATGGATTCGCACCGGCCTGGGCCTGATCGGCATCGGCTTCGCCGTCAGCCGCTTCAGCCTCTTCCTGCGGCAGATCGCCGCGACGCAGTCCCGCCGCCCCGCTCGCACACAACCGGCGTATCGATGTGGTCCGGAGTGGCACTCGTCGGCCTGGGCGTCATCGTGATCCTTACTTCCGTCCTTGCGCCACATCCAGCTGGTTCGGGCAGTTGAGCCTGGGCACGTGGCTACCGGGCCGCGTGTCCAAGGATGCGGTGATTCTTGGCCTGGTGCTTCGCTGGCGTATCGGCGTCGGTATGTGCCTGTACCTCGTGGGTGTGCGTTAAGGCAGTCTTGTCGGCATAGGTCTGCTATGCGGCCTGCAGCGATGTCCCTCAAGCCAGTGGCGGCGAAGTTGTCACGCCGGCTCCGGCTAGAACGGGCAATTCACGCCGCGACAGCGTAGGATCAGGGTTGGCCCTTATTTCGGGGCCCAAGCAGGAGCGAATCAACACCGGACGAGTGCGGTATACGCGCCGTCCGCACGCAGTGGAGCAGGCATTTTGGGAAAGAGAAAACGAGTATCGCGCAGGGGCAGTCCCACCATCGACGGAGGGACTCCCTCTCATCGCTATCGTAGGCCGACCAAATGTCGGTAAATCGACTCTCTTCAATCGGCTGACAGGTTCACGCCGTTCGATTGTCGGCGACGAGCCCGGCATCACGCGCGATCGCATCTATGGCGAAGTTCAGTGGCAGGGGCGCTCGGCGCGACTGGTGGACACCGGCGGCGTGCTTCCCGACGACGATGAGCTGATTCCTGCTGCAATCTTCGAGCAGGCGAAGATGGCTCTGGATGAAGCAGACGTGCTGGTGATGGTGGTGGATGGCCGCACCGAGTTGGCCTCTCCGGATTTCGACCTCGCCCGCATCCTGCTGCGCAGCGGCAAGCCCGCCTTTCTCGTCGTGAACAAGATCGACACCGAGAAGATGGAAGCAGCGGCCGAAAACTTTCGCCAGCTAGGCTTCAAGAATGTTCAGGCCGTTTCGTCGGAACACGGCATCGGCATTGGCGACTTGCTGGAAGACGTCTTCGAGGCCCTGCCGCCTGCAATGGAAACGCCGGAAGAGGCTCCGTCTCGAAGTTGAAGCAGCGGAAGCAGACGAACCGATGCGAGGATGGCGAGAACATCCATCGCACCCACGGAGAGTTTGAGCAGCACGAGACCAAGGTCGCCATCATCGGCCGCCCCAACGTCGGCAAGAGCACGCTCCTGAATGCGCTCACCGGTACGCTCCCGCGCCATCGTGTCGCCGATTGCAGGCACCACGCGCGATGCTGTCGATGAGTTGATGGAGTACCAGGGCGAGCAGTTTCGCTTCGTGGATACGGCGGGCATCCGGCGCAAGGGCAAGACCACGGAGATGGCCGAGAAGCTCTCCGTTGTAATGGCGCGGCGACATCTTGAAGCTGCCGACGTGGCGCTGCTGGTCATCGATGCCACTGAAGGTGTCACCTCGTCCGACGCGACGATTGGAGGCTACGCCCACGAGAGCGGTCGCTCCGTCATCATCGTCGTAAATAAATGGGACCTGGTCACCACCGCGACGCACCGATGGCAAACCGCCAGCCGATCGCGACATCTTCGAAACGCAGCTGCGAAATGTGCTTAAGTATCTCGCCTACGCGCCTGTGGTCTTCATCTCGGCAGCGCAGGGCAAGAACATCAAGCGGGTGATGGAGCTGGTGAAGGAGGTTTCGGATGAGAGGCGCAAGCGCGTTACCACCGGGCAGATGAATCGCTTTCTCGACAAAATCGATTTCCAGCGCGCTCCGGTGCCGCATGTCGAAACGCATGCGCATTCTCTACATGACGCAGGCCGCGGTCGCTCCGCCGACGTTCATTCTTTTTACCGACCGGGATGTGAAGCTACACTTCAGCTTCGAGCGGTTTCTTGAGAATCAAATACGCGAGGCATTCGGTTTTGAAGGGTCGCCGATCTGGTTCAAGATCAAGGCGCGAAACAAAAAGGACGATAATCGAGGAAATGCCGGCGCAGCAACCCCAGTGAATACTGGGGTTCTTTTGTTTCGGCTCTACTTGTTCTCTGCGGCCACGGCGGCTTCCGCGGCCTGGAATCCTATTTTGGAGTGGGTTCCGTCGCAGAATGGCTTGTTGATGGAGGCTCCGCAGCGGCACAGGGAGATGGCGGGTTTTCCGGTTAGGTCGATCTCTTTTCCGTCGCTGTTTATGAGCTTGATGGGGCCTTCCACACGGAGGGGACCGTTGGGTTTGGCGGTGATGGTTACGTTGATTTCGGACATTTGGACGCTCCTGGGATTTTTCGACTTTTTTTATGCCACCTCCATCATAGAGGAGGGCGACAAAAGCCGCTAAAATCAGGGGTTTTTGCGCGTTTTTGGGCGGGAAAGAGGGGGTTTTGAGTGCTAAAAAGTGGCAATTTTGTGCGTGCTGGAGCGACTTTTGAAAATCAAAGTACTTCAGTGTTGGATTATTCAGCGTTGGATTATCGTTGTAACAAATAATTCATACGCATACAGGTCACGGTTGAATTCCAGCTAAAGAATGCCGCGGAAATGGAAGAGTAATGGAAGGCTGGGAACGCTCACTAAGCCCCTGCACGCGGGTACAGTCGTATACTTCCGTCAACACGCTATGACTCTCGGGCCGAAGGTTGATTTCCGCAGCGTCCTGTTGACTATGACCGGCGCTATGCTCTGTTGCTTTCCGTGCATTGCATTTCCGCAGAGCAACGAAATTGAAACGCGAAGGCAGGAGGTTTTCCAGAACAGGCAGGTGGCGGCAAGTCCTGTTCCGGATTTTGCCGACGGCCTGGTGAAACTCGATGTGGTCGCTACTGACAACCAAGGAAGGTGTTGAAGGGACTGAGGGCGGAGAACTTTACGCTGCTCGATAACGGAGTGCCGCAGAAGTTGGTCTCATTTCACGCTGTGGAGGGGCTCTCAGGTCCCGAGGATCCTCTGAACCCGCTTGCACAAGTTGTGCTGGTGCTAGACGCAATCAATCTTGACGATCTGCAGATAGCGGCTGCTGAGCATGCCATCCAGAAGTTTCTGCGCCAAGGCGACAGGCGGTTGGCACATCCGGTATCAATCTATCGTCTCGGCCCAAAAGGACTGTCTGTCTCTGTGCGGTCCTCGTTAGACGGTGATGCGTTTCCGGATTTTTTTGCAACGCACACCACAACTCGCTATCAGCCACGGTCAGAGAAGGGCAAGAAGGACAAACCAACTTGGAAGTCCGCCGGCGTCGACGGTACGGTTCGACTGTCGAGCTCTTCGGTTGAAGTTATTCATTACCGCGACGGCGCCGAAGTTGCAGAACCGGTTTCGACGAAGCGCGAGGCGCAGCATAAGACTCAGAGCGACTATGAAGAGAGCCTGGATACACATGGAACGTTCGGCCCCATGCTCTATACGGTGATCAAGGATGCGGCAGCAGGCAGCTTGTCGTGGAGCCGTTGGGAGGAGAGATCCGGCGGAAGAATGGCCATTTTCCGATTCGTCGTGCCCAAGAATCAGTCGCATTACACCGTGTCGTTCTGTTGCCTGACCGACATGAATAATTCGGGCGTTTTGAACTGGGCGACGGGCTATCACGGGGAATTGGCAATTAATCCAGAGAACGGCGGCATTATGTACCTGACGGTGCAGGCCGACCTGGAACCGCGGATGCCCCTTCTGCGCGCCGAAATCATGGTTACCTACCACGAGGTAGATATTGGCGGGCGATCCTACATATGTCCCAGCCATAGCGTTGTGTTGTCGCGTAAAAGAACGGTGACTGAAATACATGAATGGGGCGACACTTTAACGACCCTGTCGCCGTTCGTCACGATTCTGAACGATGCGACCTTCACCAACTATCACAAGTTCGGCAGCGAATCGCGAATGCTGCCCGGATTCGCGACGGTCCCGAATGAGCACTGATAACGCACTCAACCCGAGTGTCGAATAACCGTTTGCACGAATAAATTTAGAGGCCTGGGGGTTTGAGTTGGATTTTCGGCTTTAGCGGGCCTGGTAGAAGCGGATGCGCACGGCGCGTTTGCCATCGACGGTGGTGCCCTGGAGGGTTCCTACGAAGGCGCCGCCGTTGAGCCAGTCGTGCGGGCCTATGGGCGCTTCGAAGGAGGGGTTCGTGAACCACGCCGAGTCCTTGCCGTCGCTGGATTTGCACATGCTTCCCTTGTTGTCGACGTTGATGATGGCACCGTCGTCGGCCTGGATCATGTAGTTGGCGTGGAGGGAGAAGCATCCTCCGGGAGTTTGCAGCTGCCAGTCCCATGCGCCGGGCAGGATTTTGCCCTTGATGCGTGGTCCGGCGAAGGTGCCTCCGGTAATGGGGACAATGTTTCTTTCTCCCCATGGAGTGGTGCCGACTTTTGTGTCTGGACCGAGGGTGACGATTTCTTCGAAGATGAACTCAAGTGTGGGCGCGGGCGGCGTGGCGGCCTGGGTGGTTTGCGCGGCGGCTTGAGTTGTAGTTTGCGCGGCGGCGACTGAGGGGGCGCATAGGATGGATAGGGCGAGCGCTAAAAGTGCTATGGGCTTGGGCATACTAGCTGCTCCAGATACAGGAGACCATCGTATCGCATGGTGTTCGACGGAGGGGTGTGAACGTGGATCTGGAATCGTAGAGTTACTTCCTGAATTGGGAGTGTTCGCACAAGCGAGCGCAGGCTCACTTGTGCGAGGGTAACGCCCCCGCCCTACCCAACGACAGGGTAGGACAGGGCGCCAGATCAGTTTGGGTGTTGAGGTTTAGGGTGGGCCAGTTGCCGAGCTTGAGTGCACCACCCAGTGGATGAAATCCCAGGTCTCAAAAGCGAGACCTGGGGCACCCGCGGACCACCCGCACCATCTCATCTTGAGAATTGAATTCCAGGATGGGCACGCGCTGTCCCGCACCTCAAAAGCTAGATACGGGGCATCCAGATTGGTGACTTATGTCAGATGTGGGTCAGACTCCGGACGGGTATCTGGATGCGATTCGAGAGAGTCGAGTCGATCACTTACTTCCAAGCACCGTGCGGCCGTTGAGGGACTGCGTTGGCCGCTCGTCGTATGGGTAGATCTTGGCGAAGGTTGTGACTTGTTGTTTGGAAATCGTGAGAGGCGTTTTGAGTACGAACCAACTGACGCCTTCGGTACACGGCGGAGTTGTCAACGAACCGGCAAAGGTGAAATAGCCGCGGTTAGCAGGCAACAAGTCCGCTGCATTGATTTGCACGTTGTCGTCGTGCTTCTCCGGACCAGCCGTCTTCGGCGCAAGTCGCCACAGCGTTTCAACCAATGGATTTGCAGAGCCCTCTTGCAAGAGCACGGATACTACGGCCAGATGCCCGTCGGCATCTGAGTGAACCAAGTGGAGTTCCAAGGGAAAATGCTTGCCATTGATTGTCTCTTCACTGGGATGGTGGAAATGGAATTGCTTTAGTTCGTAACGCTTGTCTCCGACGCTGATAAAACTTCCGGGAGCGTAGAGAATTTCAATCGTGTGACCGTTATTGATGATGTGGAGTGCGCTGAGCTTGTATTGAAACTGAATGGCAGGCAGATCGGCACTTTGAGCACCGGCAATGTTGACAGGCGACTGGCTGTGGCCGGTTTTGCACGTGGCGAATTCGGGTGTTAGTTCGCCCCAGTGCGCAGGCCCTTCGCTTCCACTGTAAGTCCATTCATGCGCAGGGTGTTCCTGTGCCATGGCCGCGCAGGGCACGCATATGTTGTAAAACAGGAACAGCGCTGCGGCGGCCGGCAACCATAATCCAATTGTGAACGCTCTCGGAAGTGAATTCACATTGCCTCCTTCCGCCATGCGCAATCCTGGCTCCCCATCAGCATACGCCGGGGCACTCGAGGCGTCGTCTGGAATCCGAGCGGCTGTGACCGGAGAATCGCAGGCACCGAGGCGGGCTTGAACGGGCGCCCTCATTCGGTGGGGACTTACTACAGGAATCGGACGTGGCCTGAGGCGATCTCGTAGACGGCGCCGACCAGTTTTGCGCGCTCTTCGTGGATTGCTCTTTTGGCCTCGGGGGTTTCCATCACCTGGTGCATGGACCAACGAACGTTGGCTTCGACGGCCTGGGCAAGCTGCTGCTGTGGTGAAGCTTGCGGATCCAGTTCGGGGAGGCCGGGAAGGATATTGTCCACGAGTAACTGAATGCGTGCGAGGTGCTCGATGTCGCCGTGTTTGCTGTTCACCGCTGCGTTGACGGCACCGCATCCCTCATGGCCGAGAACGACGAAGAGCGGAGTATGGAGGTGGGCACCCGCATACTGCATGCTGCCCATGACCTCAGGCGAGATCACGTTTCCGGCTACGCGAACGATGAAGAGTTCGCCGAAGTCGGCATCGAAGATCAGTTCAGGTGGAACGCGCGAATCGCTGCATCCGAGGATGGTTGCGTAGGGATGCTGGCCTTTGGCAAGGTCGGCGAGAGTCTCCTTGCAGACGGTGGGAAAATGGGCGTTGCCCTCGCGAAATCTGGAGTTGCCTTCGATGAGCCGCTGCAATGCTTCGTCGGCGGTGATGCTGGGCTGCTGAGGGTGATCGGTGGCCATTGCGGTCTCTTTCTGGAAGTGATGACTGGTAATGATAGCTCAAGCCAAGGGGAGGGCTTGAATGGGCTTCCCGTCTCACGTTAAGCAGCCAGCATCGCATCCCGCATCTCAAAAGCGAGATACGGGGCACCCAGCAGAACAAACTCGTTAACCATTATGGGTGGGGTCCGTTGTGTAGGTGAGGGGTCAATCTTGCGCGCGTATTCAAACGTTGGTGTTGGCAACGCGGCGGTCATGTCCAGAGAAGAGCGGGATCCGACGTGGATCAATGCTGTGGCCCTGCTTTTGTGGATATTGGCAGGGCTTGTCGCCTTTCTTCCTTTTGCGCTTGATACGTCTCCGTGGAATGCTGTGACACTGCGGGTTCCGGGCAACCAGGGCAATTGGTGGCACGCGCTGGTGGGCGCTCCGTTCTTTCTTGCTTATCCGATGATCTGGCTGCGTTTACGTTCGCTCTTTTCGGAGCGGCTCTCTACGGAGGTTGGGCGGCGCATGATCTGGGTCGCCGTCGCGCTATCGGTTGGCGGTACGACCCTGGTGCAAGTGCCGTTCCTGTTGCATCTGGCTGGAACGAGTGACTGGCAGCGGCTCTCAGTTTTAGGCCTGGGCTTTGGCATAGTAATCGCCAGCGCGACAATTTTGTGGATGCGCCGCCGAAGTATGTCTCCTACCCGGGCGTGCTTGGTGGGTCTCGCCACTGCATATCTCGCCAATGTGGCGTTGTGTCTCGTGGTTTACAGTGGGGCGACAGGAAACGCGTGGTCCAGATCAGGATGGCTGGTATCAATCGTGATCGTATGGCTAATCGTTGGCGAGCTTATTTGGCTTTTCGTTCAGACTCCGCTTCCCCACTCAAGCCAGCGGGAGGCTTGAATGGACCACTCTGTATTACGTTAAGCCGCCAGCATAGCTATCCCGCATCTCAAAAGCGAGATACGGGGCACCCGTTGATTGGGCGACCGCCAAGTTGGATGGATTGGTCAGCCTAGCATTTTTAGGACTATGCGGATGAGTTCGTTGGTGGGGGTGGCGATGAAGATTACGGGGAGCATGGGCAGGGCGGCGGAGATGGCCAGTGTGATGAGGGTTGGCTTGTCGATGGGCACGACTCCCATCTGCCTTACGACGGTGAAGCTGCTGCCGAGGTCTTCGAGCGAGGATGCGTCGGGATTTCCGAGGATTGCTTCTCCGGGTAATTCTTCGTTTTGAATCCACTTCTGATCGAACGCCTGGTTGTGACGGGTGACGAGGGCGCCATATTCGCGGAGAGCTCTTCTTTTGGTTTTGATGAGGAGAGGAGAGACGACCAGGAGCGGAGCGACGAGGAAGATGATCGCGAGGATTCCGTAGGCGATCATGGGGAACTTTTGCGAGGAGAGCGTTGCTCCCTGATAGGCGATGGTGTTTCCCACCTGAGCAGCAATGATGGCGCCGCCGGCGAAGACGATTGGGCTGAAGGCCTTCTGCCCCTCGGATAGAAAGCCGAGTCCTGCAGCGAGGTCAGTATGGGTGGCAACAAGATACAGATTGATCTTTGAGACGCGCCACAGCAGGAGAGTCCAGAGAACCATTCTCCATAGCCAGCGCAAGAAGAGGAAGCGGAAGAGGGGAGTACTGACAAGGTTGAAATACCAACCGGCCATGCTGATTTCACCGGACGCGGTGTAGTGCCAGTTGGAGACGTCGTTCATGAGGAGTTCTGTTCGGGTGATGAACAGCGGCAGGAATGCCAGCACGACCATGATCGCCTCGGGGAGAACACGATCGCGGAGGCGCACGGTTTTTTGGATGATCGCCTCGAATGCCGGAAGCTCTTTGGCGGTCACCAATCCGGACCTGAGGAACTCCAGGATGGTAATGCGCCAGCGCTTGTCTACTCCCGATTCCGCGAGAATGAGTATGGGGACAGTGATCAGGAGTCGCACATTGAGAGCGTAGTCGCGAAGGAAGGGGATAGTGATGTGCCTGCCGTAGGCTTGCCCTTGTATGAGCGAAAGAATAAGCAGGGGGAGCCATGTGATTATGGCGACGGCCAAGGCTCTGCGGATGACGCGCTGGCGTTCGTCTCCAGCATTGCCCATGCGAACCAGCAGTCGATGAGCGGGACCGCCTTGCGTAATGGAGAAATTCTCAGCCAGTGCAGAGTGTATCTCGCTCATGAGTAATGCTCCCTTGTTCGCCTGCTGATTTGTGCTAACTGTCCAGATCTGTCTGAACGTCGGCCTCGATGGTTCCGTCCTTGACGGCTGCGAGCAGAGTAGCGTGGTCGGCTTCGGTTTGATCTCCGTAGCTTTCGGCCCATTGTGCCAGAGCAACGTCGAGGACGGTCGAATTTCCGCAGTAGCCGGCAATCTGCGCCGGGTCTCCGGTACGCGCATGGGCACGGGCGAGGATCGCACCGCAGGCCCAGGAGTAGAAGTTGAAGGATGTGCCGGCGAGGAACTCTACGGGAACGGAGGCCTTGAGATTCTTCATTTGCCGGACCATGTAGTCGCGCCCATCCCAGCTGGTGTAGCCGAGCATGGGATCAGAGGAAGCCTGCAGCGCGCGCTGTCCTATGACGACGCGCTTGCCCTGATGGCTGAACTCATCGGCAAGTGGCGGGAGGTAGGGAGCAGCGGCGGGGGAGACCGACTCCTTGACCTGGAGGAAGAGCGGATCGTTATCTCCGACGCCGAAGAGCAGTGCCAGGTAGGCGCGGGTGCCGACGGAGCCGACGCCGACGACGCGGTGGGCGACGTCTTCAACGTGGTAGCGGCCGAGCATCATGCGCCGTTCGGGCGAGAGAGTGAGGGCATAGCGATTGAGGACCTCGATGACTTTCCTTTTGGCGTCAGGGAGAAGGGTGGTGAGGATGGGGGGATCGTTGCGGAATGTCCATCTGCCGTTGCTGCCGCGAGTGGCGATTTTGGGCAGCAGGGTGCGGTTGTTGGTCTGCAGCGCCTTGGCGAGGGTTTTGGCGAAGACGGCTTTGGATTTCGCGTCGAACTTGATGATGGGATTGTCGCGGCCGGGATAGGCGTGCAGGTACCAGACTTCGAGGACTCCCATACTTTCGAGGCGGCTGATATTGAATCGATAGCCCTCGACGCCGCGCCTGACTGCGACAGCGCGTTCGCGGCGGTTGAGTCCGTTCTGCCGACCGGCGACGTTGATGCTGGCTACGAGGCGCTTCAAGTCCCATTCCCATGGTCCGATGGTGGCCTCATCAAAATCGTTGATGTCGAAGACAACGTGCTGCTGCGGGGTGCCATACATGCCGAAGTTGTTCATGTGGGCGTCGCCGCATATGACAACGGGGATGCCGCTGATGGGCGAGGTGGAGAGATCGGAGGCCATGACGCAGGCGGATCCGCGCAGGAAAGCGAAGGGCGAGGCGGCCATGCGGCCCATGCGCAGTGGGACCAGGTGAGCCTGCCTGCCTTTGTTGCTCTCGGCGAGCAGCTTTAAGGGATCGGGGCGGTGCTCCCCGGGCTTCCACTCGGCATGCGATTCGCGGGGGACCTTGGCTCGGATTTCCTTGCCCTCGGCATGGCGATCTTTCCACGGGACCATGGTTGAGCCCAGGTTGAACTTCTGCAGTGGTCGCATCTTCGCTATGGCCATATTGCCTCCGTGCATTGAGCTACAGGATTCGAGGGATTCATCCTACGCCACGGGTCGGCGGGTTAGCGAGTCAGCGGGTTAGCGAGTTGGCAAGTTAGCGAGTCAGCAAGTCAGCAACAACGAGGCGCTCGAAACGGTCACCGTTACTCCCACCCTTCGCGAGGAGCGCGAAGGATGGGGCACCCAGATTTCCTGTGTGTCGAGTGAGTGGGGCACTGGCCAGCATCGCATCCCACTCAAGCCAACAGATGGCTTGAATGGGCCACCGGGCCCAGATTTCTTTGGTTGAATGAGTGGACAGTCGCACGGAAGGGGCGGAAAGGCCCCGCTCCAGTGTGGGACTGGAGCGGGGCACCCGCATTGGTTGTTGCGCCTGGGTTTTGGCGCGGGCCGGGGTTAAAGGTTTTTAGCGATGCAAGAGCAAGGTGGCGTGCACTACGGCGGAGGGATATCCGCCGGAGGGTGGTGGGGCCACCGGGTATTTTGCCTGGTAGGCGACGATCTGTCCTAGCTGGCTGACGGCGGTGGCTTCAGTGATGTACCAGCCGGCGCGGTGCGCGATGAGCTTGTTGAGGTCGCGCATGCCGCGATCCCTTGTCCATATAAACCCGGTGAGGTTGAAGGGGTTGGCGGAGGTGCCGGCCTGTCCTACGACCTGGCCATAGTCGCTGATGCCGTTGGCGTAGCTGTAGGTTTGTCCGGGAAATGTGCCGAGGTCGCGCATACCTTCTTCCTTACTCCAGAGAAAGGCGTGCTCAGCGAAGGTGACGGTGTTTTGCGAGGAGCCGACGATGTGGCCGAAGTCGTTGATGGCAGTGGCGAAGGAATCGGAGGAAGAGGAGAGGTTTCCGAGATTGAGCAGTCCGTTCCTGCTGGTCCAGAGATAATCATCGCCGGCGACCTGGGTGAATTCGTTGATGAATGGCGCGCTGATGAGCTGCGTGCCGGAGGCTAGTTCGCGCATGCCATTTCGTTTGTCCCAGATGAACCAGCGGGTGGTGCCGGAGAACATTTCCGGTCGGGAGTAGCCGACGACTTCGCCGCGATCGTTGATGCTGGTGGCGAGGCTGAAGTCATCCCCGGGGAGTGCGCCGAGATCTTTCATGCCGTCGTGAGCGGTCCACAGGAAGGCGTGCTCGGTGGCGTAATAGGGGCTGTGGCTTTCGATTATTTCGGCAGAGCCGACTACTTGTGACCAGTTGTTGACGGCGTGGGCATAGGCCATGCCGTCGCCTCCGGGGAAGGTTCCGAGAGCGACCATGCCTTTGGATTTGCTCCAGAGGAAGGCGCGTTTAGCGTCGATATCCCACGCATAACAATTCCAGGATATGCCCGCTACTTCTCCGATGACATTGGCCGCGTACCCATAGCTGCATGTATCTTCGGGCAGAGTACCAAGGTCAACGGCACGATACTCCTGCGCCGCGGATATGCGGGCGAAGAGTATGCAAATTATTGCAACTTGTGTAGCAATACGCTTCATGTTTTGACCTCACCTGGGAAAATGCTCCCGTATCCCGATATTTCTATTGTGCTGGGGGGCCCGTTGCCGTTTCAGTTTCGATACGGCGAGCGAGGAATGTGCAAGCGGAGTGCCAATTGTTAGAAGTGGGAAATGGGACGACGTGGTGGTGAGGGGCGGGCGGCGGGGCGCTGAAATCGGATTCGACGTGGGGGTGGCGTGTCTATTATGGATGAATTCGATGTCGGTATTGGTGCTTGCGAGGTGATTCCATGAGCCGCTCACGGAGAGAGACGGGCATCGGAGATGGCCGCGTGCTGGTGGAGATCTACGCGGTAAACGAGCGGATGAACCAGATAGTGCTGGAGCATCTGGAGCCGGCGGCGTGGCGCGCAAAATTGCCGGGGAGCAAGGGGCGGACGATTGCCGCCATCGTGTCGCACATGCACAATATGCGGCGTAAATGGCTGAGACTTTCGGCTCCGCATTTGAAGATGCCGGCGGCGATGGACCGGGAGTGCACGCAGGAGCAGGCGCGGGCGGCGCTGGCGGAGAGCGCGGTGCGCTGCACCGAGATGCTGACCGAGGCGCTCTTAGAGCCGGGGGGCCGGGTGGATTGTTTTCTGCGGGATGGATGGGCGCGGCCCTGGCCGGCAGGGGCATCGATGGTGGCGTTCATGATTTCGCATGAAGCACACCATCGCGGGCAAGTGTGCATGCTGGCGCATCAGCTTGGGTATCCGCTGCCGACGAAGGTTGCGGAGATGTGGGTTTGGGAGAAGCTGTGGAAGGAGTGCGGCTTTGGCCAGCCGAGGTAGGCGGCGCGACAGGCCAAAATTGGATGTTGGTATCGCGTGAGCCTTTTGCTTGCAGACATTGAGCCACATCTCAAACGCGAGATGGGGGTAGGCGCGGTCTTCAGTTACTCCCACCCTTCGCGAAGAGCGCGAAGGATGGGGCACCCTAATTTCTCTCGATGAATCGGCCACCTGTCCAGATCTCAAACGCGAGATGTGGGGTAGGCGCTGCGGTCTTTGGTTACTCCCACCCTTCGCAAGAGCGCGAAGGGTGGGGCACCCCTCGTGTCTTTCGATGAACGGGCCACCTGTGCGCATCTCAAACGCGAGATGGGGGTGGGCGCCGCGGTTTTCAGTTACTCCCACCCTTCGCGAAGGGCGCGAAAGATGGGGCACCCTCGTTTCTCTCGTTGAATGGGCACCTGTGCAAGTCGCCACCGAGGTCGCGGTGATCCTTACCAGAGTGGGGGTGGTTCGGTGTGGGGCTGGGGGAATGGCGGGAGGGGCGGAGCGTCCGGTGGGGGTGGCGGAGTGGGCGGCAAGGCTGACGCGGGGGCCTGCTGTGGAGGATCGAGGAGGTTGTTGAGTTCGGGGTAGCGCGCTCCATAGAAGATGACGGCGTAGCAGAGCTTGAAGATGGAGGTGGCTCCGAAGACGACGGTGATGGCGAGGAAGTAGGAGACGAGGACGCAGCATGCCGCGAGGGCGACGTAGAGGATGAAGAAGACTTGTCCGCCACCCTGCCCCTGCCAGAGGGAGTGGTAGAGGGGGATGCCGATGAGTAAGGCGACCAGGGCCATGATGACGACGGGGATAAGGAAGACGATGCTGAGCACGGCGGAGAAGACGATGCTGAGCACGATTCGCAGAAAGATGTAGAGGGAGGTCTGTCCGGGTTCGCGGCGCAGCACGCGGAAGAAGCGGCCGAGGGCGGATTCGATGGAGGCGTCTTCAACGATCATGGGCGGGAGGAGGAAGTCGCGAATGACGGCGTCGACGACCACTCCCAGAAGCGAGAGCGAGATGATGGCAACGAAGAGCGGGAGCATGAGTCCGATGAGGGCAAATGGATCGGGGTGGGTGGGATCCATGGTGCGGGAGATGCGGACGAATGCGGGGACGAACGGGCCGATGACGGCGGCCATGATGAGGAGGAAGACGAGCATGGTGAGGATGGTGAGTCCGAAGTAGCGCCATGCCCGGCGGGAGTATTTGCGCCACGCCCGGCGGACGCCTCCCTCGCGGAAGATGGCGAGGTCAAGGACGGTGAGGCGCAGGCGGCAGAAGAGGTAGAGGAAGATGGCCCAGACGATGAGGACGACGAGGGCGGCGGCGAAGAGGAGCAGGAGTACTCCGGCGCCGAGTGCTCCGAGGGGTCCGATGGCGCTGGCGAGGAAGTTGTCGGCGGGTGCGCCGTGCATGTGGTGCACACCGGCCTGGGAGGCGGCGCTGGCTCCCTGGATGGGATAGGAGAAGACGGCGGAGAAGAATCCCGACTCAGTGAGGGCGGCGAATAGGCAGATTTTGAGGAAGAAGCCGAGGCGGAAGGGCACGCCGAGGACGGTGCGGGCGCGCCGGAATGCGGGCGCGATGGCGTCGGCGGCGGAGATGGGGCGGGCGGTGGCGTGGTAGTCGGGCATGGAGTTCATGACGAGCCGGGGCCTCGATTGCGATTCGCTTGAGGGTAAGCCAGAAACGAGGTTCGGCAAAGGGATTTGTTTATCGGGTGGGGTGGGAAGATTTGGCTGGCGTCTGGAAGGGCGGTTATACCAACGCGAAGTAGGAAAAACACGTGAAATGCGAAGCCGCTTGATTGTCAGTCACTATTGAGGCCGACTCTCCTCTGCTTCTGTGGGTTCATCGAACAGGTGTTTTACGGTCAGAGTCAAACCGTACAATTTCTGATTTAGTCTCTCCGCCCACTCGGGCGTCGCAGGTACATTCACCGGAGGTACGCCCTCGTCTGGGGTGCCGGTTCGCCCTTCTCGCGCCATCTCAACCCAGTTGCTCATGCCAGTGAGGTAAAGCCTAAAAGCCTCGGAAGGAGACGTGCAATCTGTAAATGGAAGGTACGCAGGAGGGACGTCTCCGAGCATGATCCAAATCCAAGAATCAACCTCAGGACGGCTGGGACGGATGTGAAGAAAGAAAATAGCGAAGATACCGCCAAAGCCGCCCCCAAAGTAAGAATCGAGCACTTCCTCGCACCACGTGAACGAAGAAACGTATGACAGAGCATCTTTTGCCATCTCGCGCAGGAGGTCTGTATCGATCTCATCTCCTCCACGAATGTTCTGGGACGACACGAGTCTAGCCGCCATTTCCTTTCCCGCTCGATCGCTTTCCGCATAGGCATCCATGCTGTTCATTGTCGACTATTTTGCCCAGAACCATAAAAGTTGTTTTGTTTCTTTCTCGCGTTTATCCCGCGCTGTGGGTTTTCATGGACACCTGGGCGGAGACGGCGGCTCTGCGGTTAGCCGGTTTTTCGGTACTCACCGAAGACACAAATTGTTCTCAATCGGTCAATGAGCGTATTGGGCTTTGGCAACAGTTGAGCCACAACTTTCGGGGTGTGGTTCGGGGGGTGCTACTGCTTCGAGGCCAGGGGAGGGCCGCTGGTTCGTTTTGCCCTGAGGTGGAAAGCTACGTCGACGTGGTCGGCGATCTTGACGAACGGAATACTGCCATCCATTCCGTAGTTCTTACGGTTGAAGACCATTATCCCTTTAATCTCGCCTGCGCCCGTTCCGTTGCGTGAGACAGTGAGCGTCAGTTTCTCGGGGTGAGATACTCCGCGGATCGTAAAGTTCCCATCCACCTCATAGGTGTCCGCGCTGGTCTGCACTAACTTCGTGGACCTGAAGGTGATCACCGGATATTTCTCCACGTCGAAGAAGTCTTTCAGCTTACCGTTCTTCATGTCGCTTCCGGTATCCACACTGGCTGACTGAATTTTGATTTCTAAAGCACCTGTTGCCACGTCAGAAGACGTAAACGTTAGTGTGGCACCCCACTGATCGAATTTCCCGGCGATTGCGGTCGAGGACTTAACGTGGAACTTGATCCAGCTCTCTACTGGCGTAATTTCGAAGACCGGAGCTTGTGCTCGACTGAGCGACGGAGACAAACAAGACACTGCGAGGCAAGCGATAGCTAATCGCATGCCGCTGAGCTTGAGCTTTTTTAGTTTCATTGTTGTCGCTCTGATCTTTGAATTGTTACCTGGCCGGAGTTTTGTTTTTACAGTTCGATTCATTGATCGGTACGCGCCCATGGGGATGCGCAATATCAGCAGAACTGTTCCTTGGCGAGATCCAAGTCCACCACTGAGAGCGCCACCGTGCTGAAAGCCTAGTCCCACGCCGCGTACCAAGGATACTCCGGCTTATTGAGCATGGACACCAGATATCCGGTAGAGGAAAACATCGGATAGGAAGGTACCCAACCACAAAACGTCTTGACACCGAACGGCCTTCTCACGGAAGGCCACCGCGATCATTGACAAGGCTGCGAGCGAATTGTGAGGTTTTGGACACTAAGACAACTGGTGATGGTACTGTAGTGCTCAACCGGGCGGAGGCGTGCGGGCGACGACTTCACCCGACTTACACGCAGCAGAAACACGGCGGATCGAATCGGGCCTTGCAGGGATAGAGGCGTATGATGCGGACGATTCAGACAGCCAAGCCACGAGCGGAGCTTCGGGAGTTTGTGCAGATATACGCGCAGCGGGAGATTGGATGTGTCGGCGGCGGGTTTTCGCAACCGAACACCTCTGCCCTTGAACAGGGTATCGCGTTCCACTTCGACGGCCAAACCGTGCTCGACTATCCGCTTGGCCGGAGCAGGCCTGCGCCAAAGGTCTATGTCTTTGGGGGAGTGACACCTCCCTGTGGCGGCGTCAGTTTTGCGGGTCACATTCGCGCGTGCGCCGTCTTCCTGAAACCGATCGCACTGTGGCGGCTCTTCGGGATCCCTGCAAGCATCATGGCGAACAGGGAATATGACGCTGAGGATGTGGTCGGCAAAGGGGTGCTGGAGCTTTGGTCGAGGTTGGCTGCGTGTGGCTCGTTTCGAGAGCGTATTCGAGCGATCGAGGAGTATCTGATTCCGTTCGCGGCCCAGGCGCGCGGCCGCACACTCATCATGAGGGCGGCCCGGCACATTCTCCGCTACAAAGGCGCAGTACGCATCGACGAGATCGCGTTTCATGCGGCGTTAAGCGTACGCCAGTTTGAACGCCGTTTCGCGGGGGAGACCGGTGTGTCTCCCAAACTTTTTGCCCAGACGGCCCGCTTTCAAAATGCGCTCGATGCGAAGCGATTGTCTCCGAGCCGTTCGTGGCTGGGCGTTGCTCACGAACTGGGGTACTTTGACCAGATGCATATGATCCGGGATTTTCAACGTTTCGGTGGGAGCGCTCCCAACGGCCTGCTTGAGCAAGGCGGCGATACTCAGCCGTGGTCGCTGGCACCGTATCAAGACGTTGAACTGAAGTAGCGGAATGCTCATGGAGAGCGTGCAAAGCGAGCAGCGAAGCCCTGTGATTCCGTGCTGGCCTCGTGCTCGCTTTTACTCCGCAGGGTGAGTGTGTTTGCTTATTCCACTCTAATTCGTTTCCCGGTGACCTTGCTGGGCGAAGGTGAGACGCTCACACAATTTTCTCCTTGCAGGTCACAGCTGTATACGAGGCTTGCACCTACCAATTCATTGCGACGGTTGAGAGAGAAGACCTGGTTTGTTTTGAGCAGCGCGACAGCGTTACCTGCGGGATCAAACGCAAAAAAGTAAGCGGTGGAATCGTATTGGTTAGGGCCGGTGCGCTTCCAACTTCCCATCAGAGTGGAGACGGGGTTGACGCGGTCGAGGGAGCCGGTACCGGAGAATACTCCCCCGGCAGAGAAGGAAGCCAGGGCGGTGAACGTGACGGGGCCAGCGTTGATAGAGAGCAGCCACGAGCCCTCGATCGGAGAGGCTATGGCCTGCGTGTGTAGTTGGGAATCGGCTTGTGCCATCGCAGTTGAGTTGAGGACGGGAACTGCAAGAGCAAGGATGGTTAGAGTTCGCAACACGTTGAGGGCCCTGCGTCTGATGGATGTGTTCCCCTGGTTGATCATCGATTTTTCCTCTGAATTTGAAGTCCAGGTCGCCGCACATTTTGCTCGCGGGGAGCTTCAAGTGCGCTGGTAGGGCGATATGACCATGGCGTCAAAGGGGCTGCCTTGTATAAATGCGACAGAGGTTGAAATAAAGGCATACACTCGGGGGATTCCGGGGCCGCGTTGTGTGTTACCAGGAGGAGATCAAACATGGCGATCAGTGCCTACATGTGGTTTCAGGATACGGATGGGTTGTATCTCGACAGTGAATCGCAAGTGGACTTTGCGAAGAGCGCGCAGGGTTCCGGGATCGACTTCCCGCCGAACAGCAACATTTTTGAAGTCGATAGCTACTCCGTCGATATTGTGCAGGTGCTGAACATCGGCTCGCAATCGTCGGGTGCGGGAGCGGGCAAGGTGACATTTGACCCGTTTGTGATCACGCGCAAGACCGACAGGGCTTCTCCGATCCTGTACCAGATGGCTTGTGCGGGAACGCCATTTCGATCTGTCGCTCTGGTGCTGTGTAAATCGGCGGGAGGGAATACTTCGGCGATTGTTTTTCAGAAATTCACATTCAAGCTGGTGGCCGTCAAGTCGATTGCGTGGGCCTATGACGCGGAGAATCCTAAAGAGACCGTGACGTTTGAATACGGTGGGCTGGTGATTGAATACTGGATGCAGGAGCCTGATGGCTCGCTGGGCGCGAAGGTATTGGGCGGGTGGAACCGGGTGAAGAATATTTCCGACCAGGACCCCGCCAGCGTGCTTATTTGATGCGAAGTTCCCGGCCACAGTCGCCGTTTTTTTAGGGTCTGTAAAGGATGCCTAACCAGAGCTAAATTCGCCCGGATTTATCGGCGCGAGGCTTTTCATCCCGTCCAGCTTTATCTCTTTCTGCGTCCATGAAACGTGCATCCTAATGCGTGTTTGTGAAGCACGCGAATTCACAACCTCACGCTTTGCACGATGGTACGGGCCGGCGAACATCAGCTCTTCTCGCTGGCGCTGCGGGCAAAATCACAACACCTTTAACTTCTAAATGAGGTAGGGATGAAACGGTTTAATTATCAAAGCAGCAAAGGTTCAGTCATGTCGGGAGTGGCGATTCTCGCACTGGCATCCCTGATGCCGCTTACGGCGTTGGGCCAAGCTCAGGCCAGTCCGCCCTCGTCCGCGAGTCCGGACAATTCTGCGCAAAACAAGAATCAGGATGTTACCGCCGATCAGCAAAAAGAGAATAGTGCGGACCGGATGACGACCAAGAAAGTGCGGCAGGCTCTTGTCGCAGATAGCTCACTCTCCACCTATGCGCACAACGTGAAGATCGTTACGCAGAACGGCGTTGTGACTTTGAAGGGGCCGGTGGGTTCGGACGAAGAAAAGCAGAGTATTGCGTCCAAAGCTGCAGAGGTAGTCGGCAGTCCGGACAAAGTAGTCAATCAGCTGACGGTTAAGCAGTAAATCATTGACCGGCACCCAGTTTTGAAGGCATACAAGGAGAATCATCATGGCAGGTAAGAACACAGCAGCATTTGGCATTTTCGCGGATAGAGCGAGCGCAGGGTCCGCGGTGGACCGACTGACAGCAGCAGGGTTTTCGACGCAGGATGTGTCTGTCCTGATGTCAAACTCGGATGTCTCCCACGAATTCGCGACGGAGAAGAACACCAAGGCTCCTGAGGGCGCGACAGCGGGTGCTGGCGTGGGCGGTGCAGTGGGCGGCACACTGGGACTGCTTGCGGGTATCGGGGCATTAGCGATTCCGGGAGTGGGGCCACTGATTGCGGCCGGACCAATTATGGCAACGCTAACTGGTCTTGGAGTAGGCGGCGCAGTGGGGGGCATGGTTGGCGCTCTGGTGGGGATGGGAATTCCGGAGTACGAAGCCAAGCGGTACGAAGGCCGCGTCAAGGATGGCGGAATTCTTTTGTCGGTGCACTGCGACAGCTCTGATGAAGTCTCGCGGGCTAAGGATATTTTGAAAGCAGCGGGAGGAGAAGACGTTGCTTCGGCGGGCGAGAAATCTGTGAGCACCCATACTGTGGACAAGGTTGATAGCGATACTGGACGCCTGGGCCGGGAAACCAGAAAAGAAATACGGAGTGAGAGGGAAGGGATCGAAGATACGCCTGTGTCGAGAAAGGTTTATTAAGGGGATCTGAGCAGAGATTGGGGGCCGAGCCGACTCGAACCAGGGGTTGGCTCGGCCACCGTTTTTGGAGCTCGGCCCTGATGAAGCTGCAAAGTTCCCATGAGCATGAAGTCGCGCGGAAATTGTGCATTTCTCAGGCGGCCAGCGGATTTAATTGTGGGCCGATTGACATGTCCATGATGAGGTTGATATCAACGTTGAGTTTGCTGGACGCTGATACTTTGGCTGGCAGCCGAGAAGGAGAATAAACGCGATGTTTACACCGAAGGGAAAGTTTAGCTGGTATGAGGTCATCACCAGCGATCCGAAAGCCACGGGCAAGTTCTACTCTGACGTTGTGGGCTGGACTACGCAGGAGATGCCCTCTGGAGATGGCCCCCCGTATACCACTTTCAACCTGGGCAAGGTTGGCATCGCCGGCATGCTGGAGATGAATGGACACAGCGGGTGGGTGGGCTACATTCATGTGGATGATGTGGACGCCCACGTTGAAAAGATTGTGGAGGCCGGCGGCAAGCTGTGGAGGCCGGCGACGGATGTTCCGGGCATGCTTCGCTTCGCCGTAATGTCTGATCCGCAGGGCGCGGCAATCGTGGTCTTCACTTCCAACCCGAATATGCCGACGCCGGAACGCCCCGCGCCACCGACTCCGGGCACGATTGGCTGGCACGAACTTTACACAACGGATCTTGAAGCCGCTACCGCTTTCTACAACAAGCTGTTTGGCTGGACCAAGCTCAGCGATATGGACATGGGTGACATGGGCGTGTATCGGCTCTTCGATGAAGGCGACCACAAGGAGATGGGCGATGGCGGGATGATGACGAAGCCGCCGAATGTTCCGGTGGCATGCTGG
Organism: uncultured Acidobacteriaceae bacterium; assembly: GCA_963849505.1. Classification (GTDB taxonomy): domain Bacteria; phylum Acidobacteriota; class Terriglobia; order Terriglobales; family Acidobacteriaceae; genus JANXZS01. Next base: position 147,030 of record CAWKHY010000012.1, read on the forward strand.
GGATTTTATTTCAACGTCGACTCGATCAAGGCGGCGGTGAAGCGGGTTGAGGCCGGCGGCGGGAAGGTGCTGCATGGTCCGGCGCCGGTGCCGGGTGGTGGCTGGATTATTAATGGGATGGATCCGCAGGGAGCTATGTTCTCGCTGGTTAGTAATAAAGAATAGCTAAAGGGCGGCTAGCTAAAAAGCGGTTAGCTAAGGAGCGGTTAGCTAATGAGCGGTTAGCGGAAAAACGGTATGCGAGAGTGCGGTCGGTGTCTTTCCCATTCAAGCCAACTCATGGCCTGAATGGGGGCACCGACCGTTTTTCTTAGTTCCAACTTTTCGCAAAACTGGAGGGTGGGGCCTCTCGTTTTCTTGAAAGAAGAGTGGGCGCTTTGGGGGACTGGCTCTCGCCCGCTAGAATCGACACCATGTCCACTCGTCTGTTCGTTGGAGTCGCTGCTATGGCGGGAGTCTCTGTTTGTGGTGTGATTTCGGCGCTTGTCAACTCCAAGATGGTCGGTCAGGTAAATGGGAGTCTCCCCAAGGACGCGCAGTTCTCTCCGCTAGGCTGGTATTTCCCGAAGACCTTGCTCCTTCACCGTGAATATCGAAGGCTGTTTCCAGATGGACGGCTACTTGTGCAAGCCCGTCTGCTCATAGCAATAGGATTCGCTGGGTTGCTAGCCTGTGCGTGGGCAGTAGGCCTTTTCGGAAAATGACGACAGTCCCCGCAGCGCGAAAACCAAAAGGTAATTACGCAGGATTCTCTTGATCCCACCCAAGCCAACGGCGGGCTTGGATGGGGCACCCTCATTTTCCTGGACGAAAGGGTGGGTGGTCTACCACTTCATATCCTGAGCGAAGGGATGGCCACTCGGGCTACTTGGGGGCGGGTTCGTGGTCGTAGCTGATGGCGCGGGTGATCTTCCAGACGCCGTCCTTGTTTTGCCAGAGGGTTACGAACTTTGCTTCGCCCACGTTGTCGGCGTTGTCGGGATGGTGGAAGCGGTGGATGCCGATTTCGACGGCGCCGTATCCGTTGAGAGGATAGACCTCAAGTGTGCCGGGGACGAGGGTGCGCTCGACCTTACCGCAGATGTTCTGCTTGATGGCGGCGAGGAAGGTGGCCTTGCCGGTGGAGAGTCCGGTCTTATCGTGATAGAACTCGAGGTCGTCTGCCACCATCGATCCCAGGGTGGTGAGATCGCAGTGGTTGTAGGCATTGAAGAGTTTGGTATCGAGCGCCTCGACGGTTTTGAAGAGGGGGTCGGGCTGGGGTGGCGCTGGGGCTGTGGATTGGGCGTGGCCGGGCATGCTGAGAAAAGCGCAGAGGACGGGCAGGGATAGGTAGAGCGACGGCTTTATTTGCAAGAGAGTTCCTCCGCGAGTGGACTGGAGGTATGTACGCGGAGTGGAGGGTGGTGGTTCCCCGCTGGGTGGAATCGGGTCTGCTAAGTGAAGGCTGGATGGACTTCGGGCGCCTTCCCCACTTTCCAGCAATTTCCGGATGGGCGGTGATACACCAGCGCCCTGCAGTTACGGGTATAATTTTGGCCGTGAGCCGCCGCTATAGACTCGATCCTCGCAATAGACCCGACTTGCTGTTCGCGATGATGCGTATATTCGCTTCGGAGAAGAGCCGCATCTCATTCGAGGGCCACCTGGCCAGCACTGAATTGTTTCGGTTGGATGGAGGTTCTCACGAGGAAGAGGGGATTCTCAGACGGGAGGGGACGTCTTGGCCTCAGCTTGACTTCATTGTTCTGCCCCTTGCCCCGCCTCGGGTTCCTGAAATCGAAAAAGCTATACGTTCCAAGGTCGCGTTTTCTGGATATCGCGGGATCGTTCATGTCCAGATCGAATCTGCCGGTGAGATCGTCTTTGGTGCATACGATAGTTTTCACAAAGACTGCGTAGCCGTCAACGCAATCGTGACCACCTCAGTCCTCGATGATCTTGTGAAGTCGCGAGTCCTTAAAGGCTACGGATGGTGGCCAACTCGGGGAACAGGCGGGGAGGTGCCGATCACTCATTGAAATCAGATTGGTGATGGGAAGCTCGCGAGCGTGGTTGGAAGCTGTTGCTAGAGCTTGAAGAGTTCGCGGAGGCGGCGGGTCTGGGTGCGGCTGACGGGGATTTCGGTTTTGGCGCGGTCGTCCATGCGGAGCTGGTAGCTGGATTTGAACCAGGGCACGACTTCCTTGATGTGGTTGATATTGACGACGTAGGAGCGGTGCGCGCGCCAGAAGATGGCGGGGTCGAGGAGCTCGAGAAGCTCTTCGAGGGTGCGGCACTTGGACTCGCCTTCGAGGGCGGGTGTGGTGACGGAGATGACTCCCTCTTCAATGGATGCGTAGCAGATGTCGGCCTGATCGATGAGCAGGAGGCGGTTCTGCGTCTGCAGGATGATTTTGCCGTTCTGCGGTTTGGCAGGGGGATGCTGTTGCTGTTCGAGCAGACGCAGCAGTGCGTCGAGGCGGGCATCGGAGGTGGCGGCCGGGTTGGGGCTGGGATGCTCGAGGGCTGCTTCTTCGGCGAGGTGCTGCTTCTCGACGCGTTCGCGGGCACGGCCGAGGGCCTGGAGGACGCGGGCGCGATCGAAGGGCTTGAGCAGGTAATCGATCGCATTCACATCGAAGGCGCGCACGGCGTACTTGTCGAATGCAGTGGCGAAGATGATCTGCGGCATGGGGCTGGGAGATTTTTTGTCGAGGAGCTTTTTGATGACGGCGAAGCCATCGAGGCCGGGCATCTGGACATCGAGGAAGACGAGGTCGGGATGATGGGTCTGGATAAGGTCGACTGCTTCAAAGCCGTTGCTGCCCTCGGCGAGGATCTCGCATTCTCCGTCGAGGAGATACCTTAGCTCTTCGCGCGCGAGTTGTTCATTGTCGATGATGAGGGCTGTGATGGGCATCTTCAGGCCGAAGTAGAAGTATAGGTAGGGGTGGAAAGGCGGGTCAACCGGCTGGGGAGACGAGGGCTGAGGTTTCTAGGCAAGCTTGACTACTAATTGTTTGCCGAGGGCCTTCAGGGCGACGTCTACGCCGTCAATTCGACTGGTGTGCCGGATATTGGTGAGGCGGTTGACCTCCTGTGGCGTGGTTCCGATCCTGCGGGCAAGTTCCGCGGGACGCACTTTTTGCCGGAGCATTTCATTCAGGAGAAGGATTTTTGCAGACATGCTGGCAGGGAGCGTGACCACCGCCTGCCCGGGTTTTGCTTTGGACGGAGGCGGCACACGGCGCCGATCCTCAAAGTAAAACTCCATCGCAGACTCCAGCGCATCCTTCGCGTGAGCCAGGGCCTCCTCGCGGGTGCGGCCCTGAGTGATGGCTTCAGGGATGTCGGGGAAAGTCGCGATCACAAATTTTCCGTCTTTGCGGAGATCCACCGGGTACATATTTTTCCTTTACTTGAGTCCGAGCTGCTTTTTGATTGCGCTTACGAGGCCTACGCCGAGATCCTTGGCATGCATTGGGAGGATTGACTGTCGGCCGTTCAAGTAGATCCTGAGATGACTTCCCTTGCCGGTCTTGAAAGTTGCGCCTTGCTCAGCGAGCCAACGCTTGAACTCGCTGCTCTTCATGATCTAACTATAAACAATAATGTGTATAAAGGCAAGCCGTCGCCTGCCGAAGAGAGCTTGACCATATTGCGCCGTTGCATGGCTGGGGGCTAGTCGAGGGGGAGGGTGTGGAAGGAGCGGAGGCGTTCAGGAGTGTTGTCGTGGGCGAGGTCGTGTCCGCAGCGGACGCAGAACAGGTCAGTGGTATTGACGCTGTGGTGGCAATTTCCGCAGGCGGCTGAGACCTGGTAAGCGCATTGCGGGCAGAAGTGATATTCGCTTTGAACGTCGGTGCCGCATCCGGGGCAGCGGGAGACGATGGGCTGGCGGAGCATGAAGTAGAGGACGGCTCCGATGCCGCCGGGCATGACGAAGCAGATGAGGATCCAGAAGCGGCGGCTCATGGCGCGGCGGGGCGCATCTTTTGAGACATAGCCGATCATGAGCATGTAGAGGGAGGCTAGCGCGCTCCACGAGATGGAGAAGTAGACGCGCATGCCGAGGGGCGCGCTGGTGGGATGGTGCTGATGCAGCGGAATGACAAACCAGAAGAGGTACTGCACGCCGACGAAGGCGATGGCGGCGAGGGCGATAGACCAGCGGGGAATCATCTTCATCTCGTCGCTGATGGTGAAGGTTTCCGGTTCGCGGAATGGGAGTTTGCTGTTCATGGGTAGTGAGCCGACTGCTTAAGGCCTGTTTCCAGGCCTACGTATTTCGCTTTCCTTGAGGTGCGTCCTGACCGCTTCTCCAGCCGGCGATGAGGGCGGCGAGCAATGCGGGGAAGAGGAGCAGGAAGAGCAGCTTGAACTGTGAGCCGAGGTCGCCGAAGTGGCCGTCTTCGATGAGGTCTTCCACGCTGTTCCAGATAGCGGGCGAGAGCAGGATGAGGACACCGGCAGAGACCATGAGGGCGATGGCGCGCTTGCGGCGTCTCTCGCACTTCTGTTCGTGCTCGGTGACCAGCTTTCCGGCAACGCGGCGGCGTGCGGTCTGTGCGGCGCGGCGCTCATCGTCGGCATTTCGTCCGGCGAGCGACTCGATCAACAAAGGATCGGGAATGGAGCAGGCGGACTTGCGCAGAAGGTGTTCCGGCACTTGCATGCTCATTCTGCCATCTCCCCTTGCTGGGCCGCTTCGATGTGTGGCTTGAGGGCGGCGAGTCCGCGATAGAGGCGCGACTTGACGGTGGAGAGGGGCGATCCTGTGACCTTGGAAATTTCGTCGAGAGAGAGCTCTTCGTGGAAGCGGAGGACGATGACCTCGCGATGGAGGGTGTCGAGCGAGAGCAGGGCCTGGGCAACGCGCTGTCCATCCTGGGAGCGGCGGTAGTTATCAAAGGGCGTTGGATCTGCGCTGGGGATGTCGAGGGGGCGATCGTCTTCGCTGTTGTCGCAGAGGGCTTCGAGGGAGAGCATGGTGCGCTTGCGGCGCACATCGATCACGAGATTGCGGGCGATGGTATAGAGCCAGGTATCGAAGCGGGCTTCGCCTTTGAACTGGGCGCCGCGGACGAGCACGCGCATCCATGTTTCCTGGAACAGGTCTTCGGCGAGTTCACGATTTCCTGTGAGGTACATGAGATAGCGGAGGAGCCGGTGCTGGTACTGGACGATGAGCTGATCGAGCAGCGCGGGGTCCTGGCGGCGGAGTCCCGCAGCTACCCGGGAATTTTCCGCGCGCGACTGTTCCAGCGTGATGGATGCCGAAGTCATTCCATCTGTAGAGACGCGGGACGCGGAGGGAAAGTCGCGGCCGGGCAGGAGTTTACGAAATTTTTCAGGAAAAGCCAGTTTGGACCCCCCTTTTCGCAGGCTGCTCCGGTGGTGGGTGGAGCGGCAAAAGTCTTCCATATTCAGTATGTAGGCGGTGGGCGGCCGGAGGCAAGGCGGTATTTGGGGTAATTCGATGTGGGTTGGGCGAAGTTGCTGAAAATGGGGGTTTCGGGGGAAGACTGGGGTATGATTCGGGCCAATGATTCGCGCGAAACACACATGGCGCAAGGCCGCATCCAAATGTCTGCTAATTCTAGTCACCATGCTTGCACTGCCATCCGCTGCGTATGCAGATGCTGGTCTCCCAATGCTTCCGCTAGCTTACCCGGTCATTCTCCTTTTTCTCATACCGGTGATCGTAATTGAGTCGCTGTACGTTCGACTAAGACTGGGAACAGGGTGGCGCAATACATTCGTGGCAACGTCGAAAGCAAATGTCATCACATTGCTGCTGGGCTTTCCGCTTGCTTGGCTGCTCTATCTCGTACTCGAGTTTGCGTTTTTTGGAATGCTCGCGGTCACTGGGCTCACAGGCCGTTTGGGATCGGCTGAGAACACGCGGATAGGTTACGTGTTGACCGTCGCGCTTAGTGCGGCATGGATGGGGCCGGGAATCGCAGGGCGATGGGTGGTGCCCCTTGCCTTTGTTGTCCTGTTGGTGCCGTCATTTCTACTATCGGGATATGTTGAGTCCGCACTGCTTGGCAGTCGTGGATGGTTAACGTATGAAGGTCGCTGCGCGAGGGTCGTTTGGCAGGCGAACTTAGTCTCATACGTATTTCTTGCCGTAGCTGGGTGGATTCTCCTATGGGTTCAGTTCGGCGGTGTCGCCAGGTAGACGGGCTACCGTTTTTCCCATAGGGGGCAGGCGTAGTTCCCCGGAATGGCTTGTAGGAACTTCAATTCACTCGGGGTGTACTGAGATTGCGGGATTCATTTCATGAGGAGATGACGATGAGGACTGAAGAAGAGCCGGATTATTCGATGGAAGAGAAACAGATCCTTGAGGCATTGAACTTGCATTGGCGCGCATCGGCGGCTGAGGATGCGGAGGCGGAGCACGATATTTACGCTGACGATTCTATCTGCGACTATCCGCAATCAGGCGAGCGGATCCTGGGGCGAAGGAATCTGCAGGCGTTGCGGAGTCATCATCCGGGGAAGCCGTCGGGCTTTAAGGTGAAGCGGATTCAGGGGCGAGGGGATCTCTGGATTACGGAGTACACGATTCTCTATAACGAGCGCTCGGCCTACACGGTGAGCATTATGGAGTTCCGCGGCGGCAAGGTTGTGCACGAGACACAGTATTTCGCTGATCCTTTTGAGGCGCCGGCGTGGCGGAGTCAATGGGTGGAGAAGATGGCCTGAGGGGGAAGCAGCGTTGGCCCAATGCAAGGGCGGTGGGATCAACCGAGTGTGAAGCCGCCAAGGCAGCGGAGATGGCGGAGCGTTTCTGTGCTATCGAGGTTTCAAGTTGTTGTGCTATAGTCTGCGTCCGTAAGGGGCCCGATCCTTCTCAGCGAAGTTACGCTTTGCTGAATTTCTCTGCCGAGGGTTCCCATGTCCCAGCTTCCCCGATCTCTCGTTGTCGTTTCGTTCCTCGCATTGCTTGCAAACCCGGCAGTTCTGGCGCAGGCCTTCACCTTTGGTCCTCCGCAGGACGTCGTCATCTTCCCCTCAAGGGCGGTGCTCTTTCAGAATGCGGCCATCGACATGAATGGCGATGGCAACACGGACATATACCTCTCCCTGAATACCGGTAACTTCATCTACGCTGGCGATAGCACGGGCAAGTTTTCCGCTCCGATCACAGTTGGAGGATCGGCGAACAACTATTCCGTCCAGGGTCTGCGGTTTTACGACGTTAACGGAGATGGTTTCGCCGATGAGGTCTTCTCGTATGCGGGATTCAGCAACAGCGGGGTAGATTATCCGGGCGTCTTCGCAGTTCTGCTGGGAGACGGGAAGGGCAATTTCAACCAGACCACCAGCATTCCGCAGCCAGTGAACCACGACGATTTTTACAATCCATCGATTGCCCCCGGCGATTTCAATCACGACGGCAAGATGGACTTCGTGACGACTTTTCTGGACCCCACTAACGACCCGGGCTATGCCAAGTTGAATGTGTATCTGAACAAGGGCGGGGGCGTGTTTGAAAGCGGGCTGGCGACCGAAGTGGTCGGCTCGCCAAGCGCGCCGGTGGTGGGTGACTTCAATGGGGATGGTAACCAGGACATCGTCTGGTTGGATTCCAATCCCGAAGCTGGGAGCACGAACCGATTTGCGGTCCATTGCATCTACGGCAACGGGGATGGCACTTTCAAGACCGACACGATCTGCTACGTGCTGGACGGGGCACCCTATAAGGCGGGTGCGGCCGATTTCAACCATGACGGCATGACTGACCTGGTGGTCTACACCACCCCGAAGGTGGGTGCAGTGGGAGCGCAGGCGCGTCTGGCTACGCTGTTCGCGAAAAAGGGAGGCTTTTACTGGTCCTCCAGCGTACCGGCGCCTGGCAATCTCTACCTCAACGCTGGCCCGTTGGAACTGATGGATCTGAACGGGGATGGCAACCTCGACGTGAACATTTCAACGATTACATGGAATGAGCTTTTCAAGGCCAAGGGGAACGGAGTCTTTGGCGGGGGGCAGCAAATCCTCCTCAATGTGGACCTGTCGCCCATGTTTGCTCCGGTGAGCAAGGGGCAGAGACCGGCAATGTTTTATGTCGCCGCCGATGTTACCGATCCCGACTACTCCACGAAGATAGTGCTTCAGCTCAATACCAGTCCGAAGTGAGAGTGAGCTCCGCGCGTTGCCCGGAGCTCACGCACAGCATCGCGGGGAGCTTGCCCTCGCTTCAGGCGGTCTTTGCGGGGGAAAGAGGGATTCGTATCGGATTGTTCCCTTCCAGCGCGGAGGGGACAGAGATCTTGAATGTCGTTCCGCTTTTGCCGGGCTGGATGCTGCTGTGCACGGATATCTTTCCGTGGTGGCGCTCGATGATTTTCTTAGTGAGGGAGAGGCCGAGCCCGTTTCCGTGCTCTTCCTTTGTGGTGAAGAAGGGCTCGAAGATCTGGGTGCGATGAGCGGCGGGAATGCCGTGGCCGTTGTCTGCGATGACGAACTGAACTTCTTCTCCCCGTTTTTTCAGGCGAACAGTCAGGACACCGCCCAGCGGTAGTGCGTCGAGAGCGTTGACGATGACATTGGACAGGACCTGAAGCATCTCTCCGGTGTAGACCGAAGCGACGATACCTTGTGGCAGATCCTTGATGAGGTGGACTTTTTTGGATTCGATGGTTCGCTGATGGATGCGAAGTGCGGCCTCAGTGAGCGCGACGAGGTCGATGGGTTTGGGAACGCTCGAAGTTCTTGCGACGTCGAGGGTCTGGCTGGCGATGTGAGTGAGGTTGCTCATCTGCTCCTCGGCCAGCGCCATGTACTTTCTCACTTTTTCGGGATCGTCAGCATCGGCTGCGGTGAGGAAGGTGAGGTGCCCTAAAGCCTCGAGAGGGTTTTTGATTTCGTGCATCATTTCGAGGGCTAGTCTGCCGGCGACGGCGCGCTCCTGGGAGAGTTTGAGCGCGTCTACCGTGGAGGCTAATCTACTTTGCAGTTCGGATATGGTCTGCTTCATAAGCATTCTCGGGAATATAAGGAACTGGTGAGAACGCCAGAGAGACGTTTCAGCTGGAGGAGGCTGCCTCCGCGGACCAGGGGTTTTGTTCCTTTTAGCCTAGATGCGGGAATTTGGCTGCTATGTCGCCTACATGACATAAATTTTAATCCCGATGCCGCCTTAGCTCTTCAGGCAGAAGACCAAGGCGAAGCTTTTGTCGGGGTGGGGATGGATTAGCCGCTAATCTTGTTTTGAATGAAGTCAATGAGGGCTAGCGGGTCGAGGAAGTTAGTGAGGAAAGTGTCGTTGTCATCGGTCGGGATGCCGAATTTTTGGCGGCCGAGGAGGAGATTTATCATGTCTGGCCGGAGAGTGTGGGCGGTCTCGAGGGTGCGCTCACAGACGTCAGGGGGCAGGGATTGGCAGAGGATGAAGAGGTCGATTGGTTCATTGAGCAGGAAATCGACCGCCTCACTGGCTTTCGCGGCGATCCAAACCTGAAAACCAGCCCTGTTCAGAACCAGTCGGCGGGTTTCAAGCAATACGGGATCAAACCCGAATATCAGGACCCCCGTAGAGGAGTACACTGTAGGCTCCTTCGCAAATCAAATCGCGGAGTTAGAAGCATAACCCCTTCTTCCCTTCGGGAAATGTCTTCCACCGGACAGAATGATTCCCTTTTTCCGCGTACTCTCTCATAGAGTTACGGGAAAACCTAACCTCTTATCAGAGACGTGATTAACTGTCACTCAGGGTGAGTGACCGTCCTTTGCGAACTGACGTGAAGGAGCGGTCTTGTCTGCAAGCCATAAGAATCTATTCTTATCCTCTCTCTCTCCTTCAGCCTCTGAAAGGCTGATCGCTAATGCAACCGAAGTAGAGCTCCCGCTGAGGGCGGCACTCTACGAAGCGGAAGAGACGCCTGCGTATGCCTACTTCATAACCTCAGGGATCGCATCGATGGTGACGGCTATGCCTGATGGAGGGACGGCCGAGGTGGGATTGATAGGCCATGAGGGGCTGGTGGGCAGCTTTCATTTGCTGGGGCCTGGCCGGATTACTACGGACTGCTTTATACAGTTGGAAGCAACCGCGCTGAGGATTCCACTTCGTCAATTGCAGGAGGCATTTCGTTCATCAGAAGAGATACGCGATCGCGTGCTGGAGTTTGTGCAGAACCAGGCTTTGAGCCTGGGCCAACTGGCAGGTTGCCATCGTCTGCATGAGGCAGAGGAACGGCTGGCGCGCTGGCTGCTGATGGCGCAGGATCGGGTTCAATCGGAGGATCTGCATTTTACGCAGGAATTTCTGGCGATGATGCTGGGCTCGCGACGCACGACCGTGACTGCTGTGGCCGGAGAACTGCAGCGCAAAGGGCTGATCGACTATCGGCGCGGCCGGGTAAGGATCCTGGACCGGAAGGCTCTTGAGGAAGCGGCCTGCGACTGTTACGCGATCATCAAGCTGCTGCATGTGAACCTCTACAAGGCGGCCGTGCCGACGGGAACCGAGTAGAGCTGACCAGGCCGGGGTATCTGGTAGCGATGGTCTGAGTGGGTCTCTTCGACGTTTTTCTCTTGTAAAAAATATTTGACATTGAGATGGGAAGAGCGCTATCTTTCGATGTCAAAGATTTTTGACACAGGAGAGATGGCCATGGGGACTGGACTTTCATACCGAGAGAAGACGCTTTACGCGTCGCTGGTGGCGGAGATCGTGGTGTATGGGTCCTACTTCTTCCTGCACCAGCACAACTCAGTGAACCAGGTTGCGGGGATGATTGTGGGAATTATCGTGCTGCAGATCGTGGCGCAGCTGGTGATTGCCGTGGTGACGCGCAACCGCGTGACGGACGAGCGGGATCGATTGATTGAGCTGCGCGGCTATCGTGCGGGTTATCTAACGCTGGCTTCGCTCATGGTGTTGGGGCTGGGGATGCTGTGGTTCCACTCGACGGTTGGCCATATGAGTTTGGAGAACAAGATGGTGGGGCTTCATTTTCTGAGCGTGTTTTTTGGCATGCTGGTGATCGCGGATATCACGAAGACGGCGACGCAGATTGTGGTTTACCGGAGAGCACTGTGATGGCCGCGATACGGAACCAGGTACGGGAGCTGAGGGCGCTGAAGGAGATGACGCAGCAGGAACTCGCGGATCGAGTGGGCGTCACGCGGCAGACGGTGATTGCGATAGAGCAGGACAAGTATTCGCCATCGCTTGAGACTGCGTTCAAGGTGGCGATAGTGCTGGGAGTGCCGCTGGAGGAGTGCTTCCAGTATGACGCTCGGGGCAAGCGTTGATTCCTAACGATGATCCACTCGAATAGAAGTCCGGGCGCCTCGTTTCCGGGACGCCGCAGGGCTGGCTCTGATCCGGCGTGAATCCGCTGGATCAGAGCAAAATTGCACAGTATGAGGATATCTTGCGGTGGAATACTTCCTCTGAATCTTCGGTTCAGGATGGAAGGTGCAAGATACTCGATCCTGAATCAAGTCTCCTGAAAATCGAAGATGATGCAGCGACTCGCAAGGCGCGGTCCCGGATTTTTGCCGGGAGGCTTCGCCAAGCGTCGAGGCTGCAAGTCGACTAAGGCGGTTCAAGAGGCCTGTTTCTCTTAGCGATCGTGAAAGTTGGACTGGCTTGGCAACAACGCTTGAATTAGTGCAAAACGAGAGCTATGAGGCCTCGCGAGCAGGCGCATTTTTCAAATGCCTGTCTCGCGACGCTATGAGGGACTTTGAGGCGTTCGAATCGGTCTTCTCCGTCCCTGAGGGAGTGGTTCTGTTACGCGAGAATCAGGTAGCTTGTCGCGTCTTGTTTCTGCTTGAAGGGCGCGTAAAACTTTGCATCAACACAAACGATGGCAAGCGGCTCATTCTTCGGACGGCTCAAGCGGGAGAAATCATCGGGCTGACGTCTGCCCTTTCTGGAGATCCCTCCGAGGTTATGGCGGAGACTGTCCAGCACTGTCGTATAGCTTCGCTGAAGGCTCGGGACTTTCTAGGTTTCCTCACAAGTCATCCCACATCCTGTCTTGAGTGTTGCGCGGGAACTGAGCCGGGAATACCACAGAGCCTGCCAACAATTGCTCGGGGTTGGCTATGGCTCTTGTTCGCCTGCCAAGGTTTCGCGACTGCTTGAGTTGTGCGCGGATACTGAGACACTCAACAGGGTGTTCATCCACACTCATCAAGTGCAGGAAGATGCGGTCAGTGCTGCAGCGCCGCATGCCGGGCTATCACTTGTTCCCCCTAAGCAACCGAGCCCCGAGATCAAAGATCCTGCCTCTGTGCGTGAAAGTTGAGCTGTGCAGCCCTCCCAGACGAATCTTCGAAGCGAAGTCTCTCGTGGACCTGAAGCGCTGTTGCGTTCCGGCCTGCTTATATTTCCACTGCTGATTTGCGTGGCGGGACTACGACCTGCTGGCGCTGAGACGGATATCGCAGCTACGTCGGTTGCCAATTCGCTGACCGCGCAGCAGGTGGTAGACAACATGGTGAGGGCGAACCATGATCGTGCGCGGTCTTTACGCGGCTACCAGGGGATCCGAACTTATCGCGTGGAGTATCGAGGGTTTCCGAGTAATCGAAGCGCAGAGATGGTTGTCGCGGTAGATTACAGCGCACCCGATACAAAGGAATTCATAGTACGCTCGGCCACGGGATCCAAGCTAATTATCGACAGAGTATTCAAGAAGCTATTGGAGGCTGAAAAGGAGGCACAGACCGAGCGGATGCAAATGCGCACCGCTCTGAACAACGACAACTACAGTTTCGCGCTGGTTGGAGTTGAAGGAACTCCGCCGGGGACGATGTATGTACTTCTCGTGGAACCGAAAACGAAAGACAAGTTTCTTTACCGTGCCAGGGTGTGGGTGGATGCGAAGGACTTCGCTGTAGTCCGGATAAAGGGCGAGCCGGCAACGAATCCATCGTTCTGGATTAAGAACAGTGAAATCGAGCAGGTGTACAAGAAGGTGGGTAACTTCTGGCTTCCGGCACAGAACCATAGCATCAGCTCAGTCCGGCTTGGCGGCCGGGCCGAATTAACGATTGAGTACGGAGCCTATAAGACGAAGCCGGCAAGTGAGATTGAGATTTTTGCAAAGCCCGGAGCCGTGGCTGGCGATGGTCGATCGCTGGATGTTGCTGAGCACCGAAGCAAACCCTGAGAATTTGTTCAGCAGAAAATGTCGCCGGGGCTCAAATGCAGCTTGAGGAGCCTTGACGCACATCGGGACGGACCCTGAAGGCAGGTGAAGAAGTGCTGCTGTCTAGTGGAGAACACCCAACAAGTAGAGGATGAGGAGAATCACTAGCACCGTGCCGAGGCCTACGCCCGCACCGCCGCCTGCACCCCATCGACCGTGACCGTAGTACCCTCCACCGAGTCCAAAAACCAAGACAAGAATGATTATTACGATGAGCATTTGTCATCCTACTTTCTGAAGAGCGATACATACGTGCCCGCAAGACTTCTAAGGGTGGCACACTGCGGCGCTGAGATAGAGTGCCGTTTTGCTCACATTGGGTCACTTATTTGATGTGGCGGCGCGCATCAGCCTTGGATCTTGTGAAGATAAAGCCTCTGATAAGAGCAATCTTGCTCAGCCCGGCGGATAGACCAAGGCTTACTCTCCAAAATATAAGCGGTTAGTTTCTGCCTGGCAGGTCAAGGTCGGCGATAGGTGACGACTTCAAAACCATGAAGTCCCAGATCCTATTGTTGATCTTCATCTGCCACTTTTCTCCCATTTCTGTTCTGCCCATGTGCCGAAGGAATCGCAAATGAGGATGACTCCATTCCGTCACGAGTTCAAACACCGTCCCAACGCCGATTGAAGCTCTGACAGCTTCTGCCTCTGCTGTTTTCTGACCATTGCAACAGCACGTTCCGAGGGTTCGTTGGCAGCGTTGGAGACGGCTCATCAATGCTCCGGGATCTTCTCATTCCCTGCCATGGTTGCGCCTGCTGGGCTGAGACTTGCAGTGACAGAAGCAACTTTCATATGTCGCCTGCCTTAGGTTGCCTGCGCGTGAGTTTGCACAGCCTGAAGGTGCGGCGCCAGGAACGCGTCGCGGTCCTGCCCGTAGTTGAGTGCCGCAGTTCCGCCCGTCGTGAGGAAAGTGGAATCTGTCACGCCGAGGAAGCCGAAGACCGAACGCAGATACGGCTCGACAAAGTTGAAGGAGGCCATCTGCGTCTGCGCATCATACTTCCCGCCGGTCGCGATGATGAACGTCGCCTTTTTGCCCGTGAGCAGTCCTTTCGGCGCTCCATCCGCGTAGGAGAAAGTTCTGCCGACGCGCGCGATCTGGTCGATCCAGAGTTTGAGGACCGAGGGCACTCCGAAGTTATGCATCGGCACGCCGATGATGAATTCATCCGCCTGCTCTAGTTCGGCGAGTAACGTGTCAGAAAGCGCCAGCAACTCCTTCTGCTGCGGAGTGCGCGCTTCTTCCGGCGTGTAGGCAGCACCTACCCACTCGCCGGTAATGGGCGGGATCGGGGTGGCGTAAAGGTCGCGGTCGACGACCGTTCCATTCGGGTGCGACGACTTCCATTGAGCAACGAAGGCGCCGGTAAGCTGACGCGAGACGGATCGTCCGTAGAGCGGGCTTGAATCGATGTGAAGAAGAGTGGGCATGGTGAAAATCTCCTATGCAACAGTTGATGCTTAATAGACATATGTCGATTCAAGTAAATCGACATATGTCGCTTACGCATCTATTGCTGTAGAAGGCGGTATGCTAGAGGGCAATGGCAGACTCGATACAACCCGGCACTGCAGCGGAAAACATGGACCCACGCGTGCTGCGCAGCCGTCAGATGTTGATGGAGGCTTTGCTTAGGCTGTTGATCCGTAAGGAGTTCGACAGCATCTCCGTGCAGGAGATTGCGGCTGAAGCCACGCTGAACCGGGCTACCTTTTATCTCCATTACACTGACAAGAACGCGCTGCTACAGGCCATGACCGCCGCCCGTTTCCGCGACCTGATCGCGCGACGCGGCGTTTCCTTCACAAACTGCGACGGTGCGCTGCGGGCAATTGCGTTGGGGGTGTGCGATTATCTCGCCGCGAGTGCGAGTTGCCCGGGCCAGTTGGCTAGGATGCCGCTCGAGGGCTCGATCATCCCGGTGGTGGAGGGAATGTTTCTGGAAGGTGCAGCTAAGCACGGGACGGTACCCGGAGCCGATCCCAAAATGATTGCGACGGCGGCGGCCTGGGCCATCTTCGGCGCGGCGCGACAGTGGTATCAGAGTTCCGACCGCATCCCTGCTGAGGAGATGGCTGCCAAGATTGAGCTGATGGTGAAGCCGATCTTTCTCAACGCTTCGGTGTAGTCGCCAAAAATATTTCACGACTTCATGGTGCGGTCGCGCTACACGTGGGAAGCGTTGGATATGGGCTGAGTCTTTGATCAGCGAGATACCCGCCTAGTGCATTCAACCGCTTCGCTGACCGAGCGGCGAACGGGGTCTGCAATGCCGAACTGAGCGAAATCAAAGCCGTCTTGTGGCGCTGCAGTCTTTGTGAAGTGCCCATCGCCGACTGTTCCCGTTGCAGTGAAAGTGAATCCGTCAGGACAGTAGCAATTCATGACGTCGCCGGGACCGTTCAAGCCGCAGGTCAGGTACTGCTGCGAACCGGGAAGGAGATGGCCGTTGCTGTCCCAAGTTTTATAGGTCCATCTCTCGGAGGCGTGTGGCGCAAAAGTGACAAGCGAATGGAACCGGGCAAGACTGGCGGGAAGTTCGACGGGCTTGAAGGGTTTCGGGCTCAAGACAGAGCCGTTAGCAAGGCGAATGGATTTCGCTACGATCAGCGTGCCGTTCAAGTAGTACGGGGATGTCGGTTCAAGTTGAATCATTCCCGAGACAGACACCTTTTCACCGACTAGAGCTTTCAGCGTATCGGATTGTCCATCGAGCGAGAGTTCAATCTCCTTCACGCTACGGTGATCTGTGTCGTCAAAGAGCGCTATGTAGGACTGGCTTGGCTTGATAACAATGTAGGTCCTGTTCCCGCTTGGTTCGATCCCAACGATGCCAACCACCTCAATGGGAGCGCCATCGATCAGCGAGCGTGGTTGCTGCGATAACGACGACGTGCAAGCCAGCAACCAGACAAGGCTTAAAGTGAGTCTTCGCATACGGAGGAAGTTTACTCCCACCCTTATCTGTTTGGTCTCGGGCAGGAACCTCGCATCGCCACTTAGTTGGATTGGTCGCGGCCAGGGGGGGCGGGGTGGGGATTGGTGTAGGTTTCGGCGAAGTCTTCGTCGGGGGAGGTGGCGGGCCAGCCGATCATGACGAGGAAGACATCGAGGACGAAGAGCGCGATGGCGAGGTCATTGAAGATCATTGCCCAGCGCGGGTCTGTCCAGAATTGATTGGCAGACCAGAAGAGGAAGGCGATGGCGAGCAGGATGGCCTTGATCCACTCCTTGAACGGGGGGCGATGCGCGGTCTGGTAGACGAGGTATGCGAAGGCGATCATCGCGAGCGAGAATGCTCCGAGGAAGACATGGGCGCTGGCGGGCAGGAGGGTGGGGCGCGCGTCGAGCAGGAGGAGCACGGCGACGCTGGCTAGAGTGATGATTCCGAGAATCACAGGGGCCGCACGGTGGGCGCGGTCTAGGCGAGTGTGCATAGATGGAGTCTAAAGGATGGCGCTGGGTGGGCTGGGTTTGATGATGATGGTGAAGGGGGCTCTTTCTGTGCTGGCGAAGTCCCATCCTTTGCGGAGAGCGCGAAGGATGGGCACCCTCATTTGTTTGGTTGGAGGGGTGGGGCGGCGGGCGGCTGTACGTCCACGACTAAATCATCGCGGGAAGGACTCGGGGCGGTTCTTTACGTACTCCTCCATCAGCTGCCAAATTCGTTCGTCCCCGCAGACTTCATCGCCCAAGAGGAACAGCTCGTCTGATTCATCGAGCGAGTCCATAAACTCTAGACGAGCTTCTGGATGAGCGTGAGGATTTTCAAAGGGGAAGAGCGCAACAGCGCGTTCTAATTTATCTGCCGCGTCAGTCGCGCCGATCTGCCGATAGGCAGCAGCGAACACAGAATAAGGATGTGCGTACTGGTTTTCAAAGAGGTACCGAAACCCGCCATTGTCCACAATGGCCTGCACACTATATAGGATCGCGATGGGTTGCAGTTCGGGTGATAACTGCAACGGATCACCACCGACCGCATCTGCCGCCTCGTCAAGCAAACTCTTCTCTGGCATGTTGTCCCTCTAGCCGCTGCGCCAACGAGAACCCTTGTAACACAAAACGGTTTTCTACACCGTGACCAACCGGCTAGCAATGATTCCAGTAATCACAGGGATTAGACTTAAGGGAATGGAAATCTTATATGGGCTGCACCCGGTGGAAGAGGCGTTGAAGGCCGGGAAGCGTCGCTTTGACCATGTTTGCGTGGCGCGGGAGCGGGAAGACCTGCGGCTGCAGAGGATTGTGGCCCTGTGCCGCGAGGCGGGGGTGAGCGTGAGGGTAGAGCCGCGCGATCATCTGACACATTTGGCGAAGACGGCTGCGCACCAGGGCGTGGTGGCGATTGTGCGGGCGAAGACGCTGGCGGATCTTGAGGATTTGCTGGAGCCTGCGTCGGGGCGATTTCTGCTGGCGCTGGATGGGGTGGAGGATCCGCAGAACCTGGGGGCGCTGCTGCGCACGGCGGATGGCGCTGGAGTGACGGGCGTGATCCTGACAGAGCGACGTTCTGCTCCGCTGAGCCCGGTGGCGATCAAGGCTTCGGCAGGCGCGGCCGAGCATGTGGGGATTGCGCGGGTGGTGAACCTGGTGCGGGCCTTGGAAGAGGCGAAGAAGCAGAACATCTGGTGTCTGGGACTGGACGAGCGCGGCACGATGGATTACGACGAGTTCGACTACACGCGCGAGTGCGTGCTGGTGCTGGGGAACGAGGGCAGCGGGCTGCACGAGCTGGTGCGCAAGACGTGCGACCACCTGATGCGGATTCCGATGGCGGGGGCGGTGTCGTCGCTGAATGTTTCAGCGGCAGGCGCGGTGGTGTTGTATGAAGCGGCACGGCAGCGGCGGGTGGCGGGGCGTGGGCCGGCTGCTCCGGTGGAAGCGGCGAAGCCGAAGAAGCAGAAGGGACTTGGTTCATGAGGGTACTTCCCTTCGCGGCGATGGTGCTGCTGGCGGCAAATCTTTTTGGACAGACATCCAGCTCAAATGCACGCAAGGCGGGGACGGTGCATTCTTCGGCGCAGTCGCAGGGGACAAAGGGTGCGCAGGGGCCTGCGCCCGCCACGAAGGCTGCCAGCGCGAAGCCTGCCGAGGTGAAGGCCGAGGCGAACACTGGTCCGGCGGCGACGGATGCCGAGCGGCAGGCGGTGATTTTTACTTCCTATGATCTGGATGTGAGGCTGACTCCGCAGAGCGAGGGACTGGCGGTACGCGCGCTGCTGAAGGTGCGCAACAGCGGGGAGCAGCCGCTGGCGCATGTGCCGCTGCAGTTGACATCGACGCTGACGTGGCAATCGGTGCGGGTGGTGGGCGGCGCTGAGGCGACGTTTGGGCGGCAGACGGTGCAGAGCGATGCGGACCACATGGGCGCGCTGCACGAGGCGGTGGTGGTGTTGCCACAGCCGCTGGCTCCGGGGAAAGAGATTGGGCTGGACGTGGTGTATAGCGGGCGCGTGCCGCTGACGTCGCATCGGCTGGAGGCGATTGGCACTCCGGTAGACATGGCGCTGCACTCGGATTGGGATCGCATCTCGGCCGACTTTGTGGGGCTGCGCGGATTTGGGAATGTGTTCTGGTATCCGGTGGCGTCGGTGCCGGTGTTTCTGGGAGATGGCGCCAAGATGTTCACCGAGATTGGCCATCAGAAACTGCGGCAGGCAGCGGCGAAGATCAGCATGCGGGTGACGCAGGATTTCTTTGGAGTGGCGCCGAATGTGGCGATCCTGGATGGGCAGAATGTTGCGCTGACTCTGCCGGCGAAGGGCGAGGCTCCTGATCCCACGGTGCCGCAGGTGGTGAGTTTTTCCCTGCCGCCTACTACGTTGGGGTTCAACACTCCGAGCATATTTGTGGCGAGCCGCTACCAGCATGATGGCGACGGCGTGAGCCTGTATACGCGGTCGGCGAACGAGGCGAATGCGCAGAGCTACCTGACGGCGGTGACGCTGGTGCAGCCGCTGCTGAAGGAGTGGCTGGGATCGAAGGCGAAGACGACTCTGTCGATTGTGGATCTGCCGGAGGCGGAGGACGCTCCGTATGAGACGGGAGCGGCGCTGCTGCTGCCGCTGCACGACACGGATGCGCAGCAGCTGACGGGGCCACTGAGCCATGCGCTGGCGCATGCGTATTTCTGGTCTCCGCGGGAGTGGCTGAACGAGGGTGTGGCGCACTTTATGGCCAACCTGTGGATTGAGCGGCAGAGGGGACGGGCGGCGGCGATCCAGGCAATGGATGCTAGCCGTGGGGCGCTGGCGATTGCCGAGCCGGGAAGTCCCGGAGGCGTGGGCGGCGAGGTGCTGAACGAGGCTTCGGACGCGATCTACTACCGGACGAAGGCGGCGTACGTGCTGTGGATGCTGCGCGACATGGTGGGCGAGACGACTCTATCGGCGGCGCTACGCGGGTACAAGCCGGAAGATGATTTGATCCCGGAATACTTTGAGCGGCTGCTGGAGCAGACTACGGGCAAGCACGATCTGCAATGGTTCTTTGACGACTGGGTGTATCGCGACCAAGGGCTGGCGGATTTGTCGATTGTGGGGGTGTACCCCAGCAGAAGCTCGGTGGCGGGATCGTGGCTGGTGGCGGTGGAGATTGCGAACGATGGGTATGTGCAGGCGTTTGTGCCGGTGACGGTGCGCTCGCAGGGGACGCAGGTTACGAATCGGATTTTGCTTCCGCCGCGTGCGCATACTACGCATCGGATTGTGATCGAGGGTGCTCCGGTGGAAGTGGTGGTGAATGATGGGAGCGTGCCGGAGGTGGTTAGTAGTTCGCACTCTAAGTTGATTGAGAAGTAGCGTTAGCTAAGGCGTGGCACCCAACGCTAGTTCCCTTGCGGCGATGTTGTGATTGCGACGGAACCTGTTTTCCGGATCGTATGCGGACTTGATATCGCGGAGGCGGGCGTAGTTGCGGCCATAGGCGTCGGAGACTCGAGATGAGTCATCCTGATCGAGGCCGTTTACATACACCAAGCCGGCCGCCCATGGCTGCATCGCGGTGTGAAAGGCGCGCGTCCATTCGATGTGGCGTGCGTCCTCGGCAGCTTCAGTCCATAAGCTGATGAGTACGAGATCGAAGCCTTCGGAGCGCATGGCGAATGCAGTTGCTTCCGCAGGGACGCGCGCAACCGCTCCGTGTGCGTGTTCAAGAATCGCGAAGGTCCGGGGCGAAGTACACGTTTCGGCGAAGTGCACAAAAGTGTCGATTGCATCGTCGGGCAGTTCGCGCAGGAATCCGCCTTTCCAGTAGCTGCGCATCCCAAAGGGCGCGGCAGGGTCGATCATCTGCTGCATGGCTGCGTATGGCATGCGGGTGACCAGATCGGCGGTCGGTGGTCCAAATTCGCGCAGTGGTTTAAGGAGCCGCTCTCCTTCATCGAGGTCATCGCCGCAATATGCCGGGATGAGCGCAATGACAGGAGCGCCGTCGGGGGTAGTGATGGCGGAGGCGTAGACGATCAATTCATCGGGTAAGCCAGACTGAACGAAATCGCGGTAGAAGCGAAGCGTGTCGCGGGCACGACTGATGGGATGAAGGATCATACCCGAGATGACCGAGGTGATGGGGTGCAGGCGATAGGTGATGGAGGTGACTACGCCGAAATTTCCGCCACCGCCTTTCAGCGCCCAGAAAAGGTCGGAATGCTCGTCGGCACTGGCCCTGATCATTTGGCCGGAGGAAGTGACGAGGTCGTAGGACAGGGTGTTGTCGCAGACCAGTCCGCAACGGCCCATCAGCCACCCGACGCCACCGCCTAGCGTGAGACCGGCAATCCCTGTCGCGGAGATCAGGCCGCCGGTGGTGGCCAGTCCATGAAGCTGCGTTTCGCGGTCGAACTCGGCCCACGTGAGACCGGTCTGCGCCGTCGCAGTCCGTGCTGCTGGGTCCACCGTGATTCCCTTCATCTGGGATACGTCGATTACCAGGCCGTCGTCGATCATGGCGAGTCCAGCCACGTTGTGACCGCCAGCGCGGATTGCGGGGTAGATATTATTTTCCGACGCAAATCGGACGCAGGCTGCGATGTCGGCCGGCCCGGTGCATCGCGCAATGGCAGCTGGCCGCCGGTCAATCATGGCGTTCCAGATGGTTCGAGCGCGGTCATAGTCAGCAGATGAAGGCGTTAGGAGTTCGCCCTGGAGTTGCGACTGCAGAGTTGCTGGATTCATCGTTCTCTCCAGATGAAGAACCTTGAAGTTCACGGAGCCGATGACACGGGGATTGCGTTATCGAATGCTGGAGCGGCGCGAATGGGAGTTTATGCTTCTGCGCTGGTCAAGCGCAAGCGGAAGTGTAACGCTGTCATGAGACTGTGCACTCAAGCGCGAGAGATGGGGAGCGTGTATTTGTTCAAGTGTTGAGATCTGAACGCCTCCCATGCCTACGCCTGATCACTACCCCACTCAAGCCAAAAGAGGGCTTGAATGGGCCACCCTGCCCGACTACTTAAACAGTCGCCGGGGCGGTTGGTACGCCATCGCAATTACCAGATTTCTCGGGACAAATGTTGTCTGTTGTTCACCCTCGAAGACGAAATAGAAACCCGAATCGGATGCCTCAAGCAACGACGCATTTACCTTCTGATTTGGGTGAACTGGCGAGTCCTTCGACAAATACACTGTCGTTGATACTGGTGCGCCACCGCCCCACGTTGCACTCATATGCGGGAAGAGAAATATGGAATAGATAGCAATGGCACCAAGAAACGCCGGTATCAAAGCTATGGGCTTGAACTGATATTTGCCGCGCTTGATATCACTCAGGAACGGGTTGACAAGGGCGGAGACTCCAAAGGTCCAAACGAAGGTCCTGAAGAGTATCGCCCCTCTTAAGCAATAGACGGAGAGAGCCAGCGTACATATGGAGATAAGACTGAAGATAATCCACGCATTGGGCTTCTTTCGGTAGTCCCTTAAGACAAAGGCTCTTAGCCACGCATTGGCCGAAATTACCCATACAATGGCGGTGAGACAGATAGCAAATCTGGGCGATGAGATGGAAACTCCCTGCGCCCAATCCGCGAGAACACGCATCATAGCGAAAGCAGCCACACAGCCTGCGGCAACATAGTCGGAAAGGCCCAGCAGAAATCTGGCCCACTTTTCTTTATTCGATTCAGGATTCGAATCGTTCCGGAAGAAGGCCCCCTCCGTTATTGAAATCGGCAGAACTGTAAAAAAAATGAAAACTATGCCAGCAGAGATAGCTCTTGACTTCATCAAACCTGTTTCGAGAAAGCCGTTCGCGTTCTCGTTCAAGACCACAATCAGGTAGCCGACGACATAACACGCAATTGCGAGGATTGCGGCCATTCTGGCGCCAACTTCTGCAACGCTCTCTATAGAACGTCCCAAACTCGGCGGGGGCAACGGGCTCGGCTGCATCGGGGCTTGTGAATTTGATGGCAATGGCAACGCCTTCTATGGCTGAGGGGAGTTGTGAACATCTTACAGTCGCCCACCACCTCTGACAGAGCTTTCTCTTATATCTCTCAGCAACGAGGCTTGGCTCGCGGAAGATTGGTTAGCCCCATCTAGGGGCTGGTGCGGGTGGAGCGTTTGGGTGGCGGTTGTGTCTGGGCTTCGGTGTTGGGGAGTTGGGACTGGGTCTGGTGGGGCTTGAGGGGGGTTCCGGTTAGCTGGGTGGCGGCGGGGGATGTGCCGATGGTGAGGTTGAGTTCGCGGTCAAAGGAGATGGTTCCGGTGACGGGTGTGACGGCCTTACCCGGAGTGAGCGCCTTGCCTTGGGTGACTCCCTTCGCCGCGGTGGCGGTGCCGTTGCCCTGGGTGATGGTGCTGTTGGCGAGGGTGAGGGTCTTGTCCGCGATGGTGCCCTCGGCCTGCCAGCGGTCGAAGCGGGCAAGGGCGGGGGCCTCGGTGGCGAAGGCTCCCTTGGTCCAATCCCACTTGAAGGTGCCGTGGGCGGAGGAGAGCAGTTCGTCCTGGGTGTATCCCGTGAGGTCGAGGTGGGTGGTGAGCGCGATTGGTCCGCTTCCCCACTTTCCTTT
The DNA here is from genome assembly GCA_963849505.1 of uncultured Acidobacteriaceae bacterium. Classification (GTDB taxonomy): domain Bacteria; phylum Acidobacteriota; class Terriglobia; order Terriglobales; family Acidobacteriaceae; genus JANXZS01. The sequence continues at coordinate 170,218 of CAWKHY010000012.1, forward strand.
GGAGATTTGGGCGGAGTCCTCGGCGAAGAGCTCGGCGATATCGGCGGCGGAGGTCTTCGTGGTCTCGAGGTCGAGGACGTAGTGGGGGCGGCTGCCGGAGAGATCCACTGTTCCGGCGGCGTGGAGTGGGCCGCCGAGGGCCTGTCCGTCGAGCGATTGCAGCGCGACCTGGGTGCCATCGATGGTGATGGAGGCATGGGCCTCGTGGATGGCGAGATTTTCAAGCTTGAAGGTGGCGGCGGAGATGGTTCCGCTCATGGAGGGCCAGGGGCGGGAGCTGGTGTTGAGGCGCGATAGCAGGTCTTTGAGGGTGCCTTGATGGGCGCTGCCACCGAGGAGCGCGGCCTCGGCTGCGGCGGCATCGAGGGTGGTGAAGCGGAGATCGAAGTGGGGATTGCAGCCCTTGTCCGCGGGGCACGGAATGGCGTAGCGCAGGGCGGCTTCGCCTTCGAGTCCCGCATAGGTGAAGGCGATGGGCTGCCATGCGACCTGATCGCTGGTGAAGGTGGCGGCGGCCGAGGCGATGTCGACGGGCAGGGGCAGGAAGGCGGGAGCGATGCGGGCGTTTTTGACCTGCAGGGTGCCTTCGGCCGAGTCCGGCGAGACGGGGGCCTGAATGAGGGGGAGCAGCCAGGGTCCGCGAATGGTGAGGTTGAGCTCGGCGGTGCCTTGAGGGGCGAGCGGCGCAACGGCGGTCTTGAGGAATCCGAAGGCGCGGGCAATGGTGGTGAGGTCCTTGACGGAGGCTGTACCGGCGAGGTGGACGGAGAAGTGGTCGCCGGTGAATTGGCCGTCGGCCATGATGGGATTGGGGCCGTTTCCGGTGAGGGAGACGGGTTGCATAAGCAGAGCGGGCACGCTGACGGCAGGCGGAGCGGCGGGCTTCGCGGGCTTGTGAGTGGCGTGATGGGCCGGGGCTGGCGCTTCGACGGGGCGTCCATCGGTGGTGATTAACTTGACCTCGGGAATGTTGAGCGGGCGTTCTAACTCAGGCGAGGTGATTTCGAGGGCGGTAACGGTGGCGGCTCCGGTGAGGAGTGAGGTTGGGAAGCCGGCCTGCGGCGCGAGGGTGAAGTCGCCGTCGAGCGAGCCGCGAACGCCGAGCGCGGGCGCGAAGTCGTAGCGGACGGAGCGGAGCGATTCGAGCACAACTGAGACGGGGACCTTCTCCATGTGGAGCTTGAGGTCGGGCTGAGGCTGTGCGGAGAGGGTGTGTACGGCTCCCGCGATCATGAGCCTGCCGTTGCCGATGGGGGAGACGCAGGCCAGATCCTGAAGGGACGTGGTGGCGGCGAGGTAGTTGCCCTGGCAGGTGGCGTCCATGTCGAGGGGCTCTAGCGGTGCGAATTCGAGGCGGTGGACGCCCTCGGCGCGGATGCGGGCCTTGATGTTGGCGTTGGCGGCGGTGCCGGTGATGTCGGCCTGGACGTCGAGGTCGCCGCGCCATCCCATATCGTTGTGGGCGAGGAGGCGGTTGAGCTGGCCGAGGGGAGCCTTGCTCCACTCAGCGTGCAGGACCATGGGGACCTGCTGAAGATCGGGGGCGCGGTGGAAGGTTCCATCGACGCGGAGCAGGCCAGTGTCAGAGAGAGCGAGGTCTAGGTCGGTACGCACGGGCTGGGCTTCGACGCGGAGTCGCCATTCTTCAGGCTTGTCGAGCCAGACGGCTACATCGGAGTTGAGGAAGGAGAGGGGGAGCTTTTCGTATCCCTGCTTGAAGTTGATCCGGGCGTTGGTGCCCTCGATGTAGGGGAAGCGAAGGGCGGGGCCGGGGCGCGACTGGGGAGTGGGCGCGACTTCAGTCTGCGAGGCCTTGATGAGTACGGAGTCGAAGTTCCAATGGCCCTTGGCGTCGCGGACGAGGTTGAGGCTGGGCTCGTCGAAGCTGATGCGGCCGATCTCGAGACGTCCTCGCCACAGGGATGAGAGGCGGATGGAGGCTTCGACCATGGGGGAGCGGAGCATGGGCTCGTCGCCATAGGCGGGATCTTCTTCCACTTCAAAGTCGGTGATCTCAAAGCCGGGGCGCGGCAGCAGGTGGAGGCGGACGGTAGACATGTGAACCGGCCTGCCGATGCTGGTGCTGATGCTGGTGGCGATGCGGCGCTTGTAGCGGCTGATGTTGAAGAGCGGGGGGAGCACGACGGAGGCGGCGAGGAGCAGCACAAGGGCGAGGGCCAGCCAATGTGCCCAGGGTGGCCTTTGCGATGGAGGGGCGCTGCCGGTTTCGGGGTCCAAGTCGTTCCTTCCGAGGCCTGCCTAACGCACTATGTGGAGGGTGCGGCTCCAGCGCGTCTGGTCAAAAAAGTGCAGGATCATGTGGCCGATGAAGCTGATTCTGTCTGCGGCGCTTTGCTTATTGATCTGGTCGCTGGGGGTGACGAAGGACCAGTAGACGAAGAGCGGCCGGCCGACGATGTTTTCGCGGGGGACGAAGCCCCAGTAGCGGCTGTCGAGGCTGACGGTGCGGTTGTCGCCCATGGCGAAGTATTGGCCCGGGGGCACGACGAGGTCTTCGCCTTCGATGTGCTGGGGCAATTCGACGGTCCATCCGGCGGTGACGTCGCTTCCCTCAGAGGGTTTGATAGCGGGAAAGTCGTCGCGATAGGGATAGTACTCGGCATCGACGGGCTTGGCGGCCTGCGGCTCATTTTGCTCAACGCCGTTGAGGAAGACGATGCCGTTGCGCAAGTGAATCTTGTCTCCGGGAATGCCGACGACGCGTTTGACGAGGTAGAGGTCGGGTTCACCGGGCTTGAAGAAGACGATGATGTCGCCGCGCTGAACATTGCGGTAGTGAACGAGGGGCATCCACGAGGATGGCGGCGCGAGGGCGACGCGATCGACGAGGACGTGATCGCCGATGAGGAGGGTCTTCTCCATGGAGGAGGAGGGGATCTCGAAGTTCTGGAAGATGAAGGTGAGCACGAAGAGGCCGATGACGAGGACTCCGCAGATGGAGGCGAGGGCTTCCAGCGGGGTTTCTTCGGTGGTCTCAGCGGGCTGGCTGATCTGCTGTGCGGGGGTCTCTTCCATCTTCTCCTGCAGGGTGTTACTGGCTCGGAAATGCTGACACGATCAGGGGCGGCGCTACCGTACCACGCGGAACATTCTGTCCCAGCGGGCAAAACTGGCAGCGTCACTCACTGAAACTTTACCGTGTCCGAGTCTATCATCCTGCACCTCATCTACAGGAGCACCGCGGCGCAGGGAGAAGTAGATGACGAAGGGTCTGCCGACGATGTTCTGTATGGGAACGAATCCCCAGTAGCGGCTGTCGCGGCTGTGGTCGCGATTGTCGCCGAGGACGAAGTAGGAGCCCTGGGGGACGATCAGTTCTCCGTTGCGGACTTCTTTGCGCATCTGCATCCACCAGTGGGTGTCGATGCCGGGGTCAGTGTAGAGCGTGGCGGGAAACTGGTCGCGGAAGTTGTCGTGGCTGGCGTTCTCGACGACGGCGTAGGGCTCAGAGATGGGGGAGCCGTTTACGAAGAGCTGGCCACGGTCCATGTGGATCCTGTCCCCGGGGAGGCCGGCGACGCGTTTGACGACGTGGTCAGCGGGTTCCAGCGGGAAGTGGAAGACGACGATGTCGCCGCGCTGCACGGGCTGATACGGCAGCAGGGGCATCCAGTGACCCGGGGGGCCATAGATGGTTTTGTTGACCAGGAGGAAGTCTCCGACGAGCAGGGTGCGCTCCATGGATTCCGATGGAATGCGGAAGGGCTGCACGATGAAGCTGAGCACGAAGAGAGCGATGACGATGATGCCGAGGAGCGAGCTGAAAGTCTCCCACAGGCTGGGGTAGACGATGTGGTGATGCGGGTGGCCGGCCGGCGCGGTGGCGACGAGAGTCGGGCCGGGCTGCGGCAGCGCGATGTCGCTGGCCTGCTGCTCTTGAAGTTGCTGCTCGGGGGTGGACTGCTCGCTCAAGACAACTGCTTCTCCGCTACTGCTGCTTCGGTTGGGTTGAGGGGCTGATGGCGAAGTTTTTCAAAGGCGCGGCGGGCCGCCTCCTGCTCCGCTTTCTTTTTCGTGGTACCAATGCCGCGGGCCAGTGCGCGGGCCCGGGCCGGCTGGCCGGTGATTCTTACTTCGACCAGGAAGCGCTTGCGATGGTCGGGACCGCTTTCTCCCTTGACCAGGTATTGTGGCGGACCGCTTTTCCGGGCCTGCAGCAGTTCCTGCAGGGCTGATTTGTGGTCGCCGATTACTCCGTCCTTATGTAGTTTTTGACGCAGTTCAGCGGCAAAAGGCGCAACAACTGTGCGCTCTACGAATTTGCCGGCGCCTTCGAGGCCGGCGTCGAGGTAAAGGGCACCCATGACGGCTTCCATGCAATTAGCCAGGAGGGCGGCTTTTTTTCGTCCGCCGCTGCGTTCTTCTCCCTTGCCGAGGCGCATAAAGCGACCCAGGTCGAGGGTGGCTCCTACCTGTCCCAAGTGCCTGCGGCTGACCAAGTTAGCTCGCAAGCGGGTGAGTTCGCCCTCGTTCAACTCAGGGAATCGGTTATAGAGGGTAGCGGCTACCAGGAGACCTAAAACGGCATCGCCAAGGAACTCAAGCTGCTCATTGTCCGACTCCGGATCGGGCTCGTGACTGCCGTTCGCGGGCAGGCCGGCGGCCAGGTTGTGGGCATGCTCCGCAGCCAATTCCGCGGGCAGGGAGCTATGAGTCAAGGCCCTCTTCAGCAGGGCTTTTCTGCTGAAGGTGTGTCCCAGAAGCTGCTCGATCTCGGTCAGAGACCCCATGCGCCGTCCATTCGCTTACTGTAAAGCATTTTCAGGGGTTGCGAGGTCCCCGGCATCCCCCTGGTTACAGGGGAATGCTGCATTTTCATTTTATCGCGGTCGGGGGCTTTCGCGGGGTAATCAGGGCTTGGCGGCGGGCGGGGGTGCGCTTTGGGCGGGCGGCGCGGGGGCGCTTTGGGCTGCCGGATGAGTGGGCACGGCGTAGGGCTCCTTGATTCCCTTCTCGGCGGCCTGTTTGGTGTCGGCCTGCCCGTCGCGAACGGTGAGGGCGGCCTTGTACTGCTCGACGGCCTCGTCGCGCTGGTCGTTGATGTCGTAGATGCGGCCGAGGTAGATGTGCGACCAGGCGAGCATTCTTGGATCTTTGGAGAGCTGGATGGTTTGCTCGAAGCCATCGACGGCAGCCTGGGTATCGTGGCTCTGGATGGCGCAACGGGCGAGGATAAAGTTGGCGCGGGCGGGGTCGGCGGTCTGTTGCGCGAGGGCCTGCCGTGCCAGGGCAGCGGCGGCGATGGAGTCACCCTGCATGAGCTTGAGTTCGGCGAGGTCGAGGCCGCGAAGCTGGCGGGGCACGCGGCGCAGAACATCCTGCGAGCCTTCCGGCGCGAACTCAATCTTCTTGATGTTGCGGACCTGGGCGTCTACATCCATGCCGTAAATGATTTCGCCGAAGCTGTCTTTGAGGCTGGCGGGGTCGGACTCGAATTGCTTCATGGCGCCGTAGAAATAGGCGGTGAGAACGAAGCCATGAATCATGGCGTCGTTGACTGCCTGCTGACGGACAGCTTCAGCCTTCTGCTGACTCTCATTGCGGTCGTGCTCGATCTTTGCCATGTCGCTGTGATGCGCATTGGCAGGCGCGACATAGACGGGAACACCGGTATCCATAGTGCGGGCCTCAATGGCGCGGACGAGGCACTCGATGACCAGGGTGACGATGTCGCTGCGGTAGATGTAGTCCAGCGGCGCGCCTCGAACGGCCTTGAGGATGGGCAGGAGGCGGTCAGTGGAGGAAGAGCGGGCAAAGAGCAGCGGCTCAATCTCGTAGTGCAGATAAGTATGGCGGACGTCGCGCATGCGAATCTCGCCGTTGACGGGGGAGGCGACGACGACATAATCCGTGGCATAGACGCGCGCATTGATGGCCGAGGGCGCGAGCAGAGGCTCAAGCACCACGACGAAGCGTCGCCCATCGTAGTTGCTGGTGGGCATCTTCAAATAGACGCTGGTGGTGAGGATCATTTTTGTGAGCGGGTCATGGAGACGATTGACGAGGTCGTCGTACGCGACGTGATTGGAAGTCCAGATGACGTGCAGATCGACGGCGTCGGCGAAGGCGCGGAGGAGCGGCAGGATCTCGACAATCTGGGTTGAATCTGGCGGCAGGTCGGGCAAGGGTACGCTGGTAGCGAGATCGGGCGGCGGCGTGAGGTAGAGCGCGAGCGAGACATACTGCGCCAGGTCGCGGCTGCTGCTGGAGAGGCGGTGCTGCGCGATATAAAGGCAGAGCTTGTCGCGGGCAGTGCGTGCTTCTTCAGAGGCCTGCAATGCGGCGGTCATCTGCGCGCGAACGTGCAGTCGCACGGGATCGGAGGCTTCGAGTTCGTCGTCGTATCCGCAGGCGTTGAGGCCAGCCGCGACGGTGAACAAGGACTCACTGGTGACGAGGCTGATGGCCGGTCCGGCGGGATCGATGAGGGCAGGCGGCTTTTCGACGCGCCGGGGCGCTGTGGGAGCTGTTGGGTCTGCTGGTTCGGGAATGTCGGAATCGGTGGCTGCGGCGGCTGACGATGAAGAGGAGGACGAACTATGGGGCGGCGCTGGCTCCTGTGCGGCTGCCGGCGGAGCAAAGGGCAGCGACAGTAACGCAATGACGAGGGAACCTGCGAAGGTGAGCCTGGCGAAGGAAGACGGGGATTTGCGACACTGCATAGACATGGTAGGAGACTTCACCAGTCTATGCAGTGCCGATGCAAGGGTCAAACCGCCGGTCTCAGCCGCGAACGTCGACTCCGGCAAAGGAGAGGACGACGACTCCTCTGACCGGCTGGCCGAATTTGCGGGCAGGCTCGAATACGCTGAAGAGCAGGAGGTTTTCGAGCTCGGAGCGGGTAGCACTATCTTGCGGGCCAGAGACGATGTGGAAGTCGTAGACTTGCCCTTCGCCATTGACATAGGCTTCGACGATAACCGGGTTATCGCGATCGCCGATAGCGGCAACGTCCTGATTGGCGGTATAGAGGAAACGGGGTGCAGTGGCCTGGCCGATAGGCTCGTCGCGGGCCTCGACTGCCTCCGGTGTTGCGAACATGCCTACCAGGAGGGCAACGGTGCCGACGAGCAGTACGGTGCTGGCAAATCCGGCTGAAGCCTGGAGCAGGAACGGCGCGATGGAGTTCTCCCATGCGACCTGAAGGCGTGCGAAGTCGTGCCGGGGAGTTTTGGCGCGCTCCTGCGAGATGGCAACACGCAGGCGAAGAGCAAGGTCTGCAGGGGCCTTAGCCGGGCCCAACTGTGCAAGGACGCTTTGCATGTTCCGCCATTCATCAAATTCGTGTGCGCAAGAGCTGCAATTTTCCAGGTGAGCCGCTATTTGCTGCATGGCCCTGCCCGTGGTCATTCCATCGAGGTAACTCGAGAACTGCGCGCGAATTGCTCCGCAAGCACTCATCTGGCCTCCTCAGAGCAGGGGGAAAGGGAGATTCCCTCCGGCTGGGAACGTTCTGGACGTTTGGCCGCCGCCGCGGCGAATGTGGACAACCTTGCTTTCAGATGAGCGCGTCCTCTCATCAGACGGGACTTCACGGTACCCAGGTTGACGCCCAGGACTTCGGCAACTTCTTCGTAGCCCAGACCCTCGATATCGCGCAGGATGACGACGGTGCGAAACGGCTCAGGTACGTCTCTGAGTTCCATCTCTACGCGCGCTCGAATTTCCTCATGGGCTGCGAGTTCAAAGGGTGACTCGTGCTCATCGAGGAGCGTGTCTTTGATAGAGACGGAGTGGCCGTCATTTTCGTCGCCGACCTGGGACTCTATAGTTACTTCCTGACGCTGATGGCGGCACCACCAGCGCTTCTGGTTGGAAGCCTCGTGGATGGCGATGCGGTAGATCCAGGTCTGGAGGCTGGCGTCGCCGTGGAAGTTGCCGATGCCGCGGAATACTTTGAGGAAGACTTCCTGGGTCAGGTCGGCTGCGTCAGCGGGGTTGACGATGCTGCGGGCCAGCAGTGAAAAGATCTGCTGGTGATAGGTGGCGATCAGCCACGCGTATGCATCCTCTGATCCGGCTTGCAGTTCAGAGACAAGGTCAGCTTCTTCCGGCCGGATTCCTATTACACTCGCCAGGTTCCCCAAGACAGTTCCCGCTTGCATGTAGATTTTCCTCCACAGTAACAGGAAGCACGAGTGTCGCTGATAGGAACTTTCACAGGAAGAGAAAGCATTTCTACCAGCTGGAACGGGTTGTAGCGCCCATTCCTATAGAGACTTAGACACCGGATACCCTGTGCATTGTTCCTGCCATTTGTGGATTCAGTGAAAATAAACCTTTTACTACGATGCAGTCTGTGACGCCAGATACACGGCCCGTTACAAAACTTCAGGAGCATTTTTGCATGCCAGCTAAGCGGTTGACTTCAAAATAATAGGTTTCTGACGGTGGAAAGCTTATTTCGCTCTTTCGATGTGTGGCGGGGTCCACTTGCCTTCGGTGATCTCGGGCTTCGGCCAGTAGGCGCGGATGTAGAGGGAGAAGTCGGCTTTTGGAGCGGGAAGCCAGTTCGTCTCCTTGTCGCCTCCCGGGGAGGAGTTCTGAACGTAGATTGTGAGCGAGCCGTCTGCATTCTGCTTCATCGACTTGCTCTTGGTGCCGAGCGAGTAGCGACCCAGCGGGTTCGGCGCGAAAAGGTGCTCTTTGTTGTAAAGAGTGAGGGACCAGAAGCCATCGACCGGGGGCGTCTGCCCGGGCGCAAAGGTCACCGTGTAGGCGTGGGCACCGTTCAGACGTTGATTGGTCGAATCGAAGTCGGTGTAGATATAGCGCGTCTCATTCGGCGCGTTGTCGTACATATTCGACTTCGCCGTCGCGAGTCGCGAGAGGTAGTCGTAGCCCCAGTTCGCTCCGTTTGAGGGCGAGGTCCATCCATTGCCCACGGGCTTTCCATTGTTGTGGAAGTCGAAGAGGGGCGCCACGACTTCCTTCTCCGTGGCAACCGCAGTTTGGGTTAACACCTGCTTCAGCTTTGGGTCTTTCGCGGCGGCCTCCAGCAGAGATTGGAAGGTGGCATAGACCGCCTGCTCGCCCGGCATAGGAGGGATCTGCTGGAGAATGATGGGGAGTTCATCAAAGAATTTCTCGGGGATGACCCACTTCGTCTCGCCACCGGTGGAGGGCGGGGCTGGGAAATCCGGGGTTTTCTTCCAGTCCATCGTCTTCATCTTGCCGTCGAATTCCGACAGCGGGTAGACGACGATCTGGTTCAGGAGAGGCTGAATCGCTGCTTTGTCGTCGGGGGTGTCGTCCTGGAAGACGCGGGGGAAGATGGCGACGAGGTCGGTTGGCGAATGCAAAACACCGTTGATTCCTGCGGGGATCGTGCCCTTCCAGTTCGGCCCTACGAGTGCGTAGAAACCGGGCTTGGTTCCGTACTGCTTGCCGATCTGGCCAAAGGAGTTCGTGCGGGCGTCTGCGATTTGGTAGGTGTAGAAGCGGTTGCCGAAATCAGGTACCTGGATGACGACAGGGATGGTGTCGGTGCGCTGATAGCTGGCGCCGTAGACGGTGTCCTGGTTAGGGCAGGTAACGTAGTGCTCTGCTGCGCTGATGTAATCCGTAAGCATGGAGACGTGGCCCGGAGGCGACGCGGGAATTACTCCGCCGACACGACCAGGGCCGGACAAATCCTTGACGGCGATGGAGCGGTTGAGATTGTTCACCAGGGGCCATCCCCAGATGTAGGCGAATCGTGCCACGGTTGCGGCGTACTCCGGCGTCATCACAGTTCCAGCGGGAGTGCCAGCTATCTCCGCTGCCGGCGCGGGAGCGGGGGCTGGGCTCGCGGCCTGTGGAGCGGCCACGGGCTGTTGCTGGCAAGCGGTCAAAACGAGCACGAAGGAGAGACTGGCTGCGGAGAAGCTGAGACGCGCGCAAGGGTGCATGACCTTATCTCTCTAATCTCTTCAATGGCGGGAAATATTCCCCGTTGGTCTGGGGCGAGCCTAGAGCGTCGTAATGGTTTCGTACAAGTCCCGTGGAGCTTATTTTGTGGCTGCGGGTGCGGCTGGCGGTGTTGCTGGCGTAGTCGCAGGAGCTACCGGCTTTTTCTTCTTTTTGGGTGCCGTGGTAGTTGTGGGGCCGTCGTTCACGACAACTTTTTTGGGCGGAGTTTCGACGGCGGCAAGTTTGGCGGTGAGCTCCGTGTTGGCCGAGCGCAGGGAGGCGACTGAGGCGTCCTGCGCGGTGGCGGCGTCGAGGATGGACGCGCCCAGCGATTTTCTGGCTGCCTCAATGCGGCGGCGCTCGTCCTCGAGGGTGGCTCCGTCCTGCTGGGGTCCGGCAAGGGTGGCGGTCTCGGCGACGCGCAGCAGCACGTCGTAGAGGGCGCTCATATTGCGATAGACGGCGAATGCCGGAGCGACCTTGGTCGGGTCGACCTTGGCTGCGTCAAGAAGCTCGGGGAGGGTGGTTCTGACATTGCGCTGGATAGAGGCGATGTCGGCCTGGGTCTGGCCTTTTACTTCCTGCGGCGCCTTCCACTTGGCGACATTGAGGGTGGAGAGGGTCTGGCCGAGGTGGTCGGCGGGGGCGCGCACATCTTCAGTGGCAATGAGCAGCGGGCCGGTTGGCGCGGCGGCGGCAGGGGCAGCTGCGGGCTGAGGAGGCGGAGTTGCCGCATTTTGCTGGGCAAAGGCTGAGCAGCACGCGAGGAGGAGCGCAAATGCGAGAGCATGGGCACCGGATCTTTTGCTATGGGGAAAATCTGCTGAGAATTTGCGAGTCATGTTCATTCAGCTTACCTGCTCCGTCGCCGACTATTCTTGAGAAGCGGCGTTTGTGGTGAGGGTTTGACGAATCTCACCTTGTCAACGAGAATACTGTAAGTACCCCCAAGAGTGGGCCTGTGGCGCAGCTGGGAGCGCGCTTCCATGGCATGGAAGAGGTCACCGGTTCGATCCCGGTCAGGTCCACCAAATAACCTTACAACTTAGCGGATTCACGATGTCGTAAGGTCCGGCTCCGCGGATTTACCGCCATTCGCAATCCTGGCAGTCCGTCGTCGTGCGAAGGGCTTATTTTCAAGGCTTCTAGTCAAGCCGCTCTTGCTCGATGGAGACCGTGTTGCTTATAGGAAGTTGTTTAACTTCAACAGAATGCAAGCCGCTTGAATCGACTTGCGGCTTTTAGGGCACAACGGCCAAGAACAGGAACGCCGCCAGGATCACAAGATGCACGACTCCTTGCAGGACCGTGGTGCGTCCCGTTCCGAGAGTAATCACACTGACCAGTAACGTAAGAAACAGAAGCACCATGTCTTTCGGCGTGAGGCCGAGCGACAGCGGTAAGTGCATCCAAATTGACACTACGGCGACAGCCGGAATAGTCAATCCGATACTCGCCAGGGCCGAACCCAAAGCAAGATTCAGACTTGTCTGCAATTGGTTCTGGCGCGCTGCCCGTACCGCCGCTAATCCTTCCGGCAGCAGCACCAGTCCCGCGATCACGATACCCAAGACCGCCGAGGGCATTCCCGCAGCCGCAATGCCTTTTTCGATGGTTGGAGTGAGCAACTTCGCCAACGCTACGACTGCAACAAGCGACGCCAGCAACAAGCCGGAACTTAACGCTGTAGTTGTTGTGGAAGGAGAGTCCGTGTGACTCCCCTCGGGGCCGGCCTCGGGCAGAAAGTAGTCGCGATGACGAACGGTCTGCACAAAAATAAACGCGAAGTACAAAACCAACGATGCAGCACCGGCGAACAACAGTTGCGCCGGGTTGAAGACGGGCCCCGGTTTGCTGCTGGTGAAGTTGGGCAGCACCATGGTGAGCGTGGTTAACGCTGCCAGTACGGCGAGCGCGGCGCTGGCTCCTCGCAGCTGAAAGCCTTGCTCGAAGTGCCTTACGCCGCCGACGAGCAGGCAGAGACCGACGATTCCGTTGCAGACAATCATCACAGCGGCAAAAACCGTGTCGCGCGGCAGGCCGACGCTCTCCGTTCCAGAGACCAACAATGCGGAAACAATGAGCGCAACCTCAATTACCGTAACGGCAACCGCCAGCACGATAGTGCCCAGTGGCTCGCCAACTTTATGCGCCACAATCTCGGCGTGGTAGACCGCCGCGAATACTGTGGCCATCAACACAACGCCCGCGACAGCGCTGAGCACCGGTACGGGGCCGACGAACAGTTTCACGCCAAAAATGGCGAACGCGAGGACTGGCCACGTCCACGACCACCATGGAAGCCTCCCGCCTAGTTGACTTGCCATCTCTCTCCTAAATGCTGCTTCCAGCGCGCATCAGCTCTTCATACATCGCTCTGTGGAGGTTGTAATTCCCTTAATAGCTATATCCCAACTGAATCGACCTTACAGTAAAGCTCAATTACAAGCCGTGTTGCGATAGGGCGAGTGGCCGGCAGACGTTCCAGAGCGGAGCGTTTTTGGCGCTGTTTGCGTCACGGCCCATTTGTTGAGTTGCGAGGGCCTCTATGGCTGTGCGCTTCGCTCCGAGGCGCGAAGCTAGGCGTCTGCGGCTTTGCCGGGACGGCCGTTGATCCAGGCCAGGAAGAGCTTGTAGCCGACGGCGAGCACGATGGCTCCGACGAAGAGGCCGACGATGCCCATGGCAACGAAACCGCCCAGCACCCCAATGAAGATCACCGCGATGGGGATGGAAGCTCCGCGCCCGAGGAAGAAGGGTTTGAGTACGTTGTCCATTACGCCCACAAAGACGCACCAGATGAGGAACATGATGGCTTTCGTGGTGGAGGCGACAGCGAAGGCGTAGACGACTGCGGGAATGAGGACCAAGCCGCCCATTTGCAGAACGGCCCCGATGACGAAGACAAATGTCCAGATGTGCGCGCCGGGAAGTCCGAAGAGGAAGAATCCGGCAGCGGCGAATGCGGACTGGATAAGGGCGACACCCAGGATGCCGAAGGTGACGCTGCGAACCGTGGCGGCGATCAGTTCCTGAAATTCAGGGCCCTGTTCACCGAAGAGGCGGTTGGCCAGACGTCGCGTCGCTTTTGTAGCAGACTCCGCGTTTGCGAGGAGTGCTCCCGATAACAGGATGGACAGTAGGAACTGGAGCACGATAAAGCCGAGACCGGCGGAGGCTGCCAGAATGCCGGGGAGGGCTGATTTTATCTGCGGAGCAAACTTGATGGCCACGTCCGTAAGGCTTATGGAGGCTGCATCCCAGATTCGTGCCAGCGGGCGGCCAATCAGGGGCCATTGCTCCACGCCAGGTGGTGGAGGCGGCACCACGAGAGTGCCTTCCCGCAGGCGGGCCGCCATTGGCCGGATGCCCTCGACCAGATTCTGCGCCAGCAACAGCAGGGGGATGATGAGAATCGCCAGTAGAAGCAACGTCCAGAGAACGGCAGCGAGTTTGCGGCGTCCCTTAAGACGTTTCTCCAGCTTCAAGAATGTGGGGTAGGAAGCGATCGCAATGATGATTCCCCAAATGATGAGCGGAACAAACGGCTTGATGATGACCAGGCATCCGATTACGAGTAAGGCGGCCAAGCCAATTTGTATGAATGTTTCGAGAGGCTGATTGACTTCGAGCTTCTGCGTTGTCACTGGTTCGTCGCTCATGACCAGACACCTCCAACAGAACCCTGAATCGGAAGAAAACGATTATATGTTTTTTCTCTGGCGCGGGGGGTGGCGACGGCGCGGGAATATTGCGATAGGACTTGAGCAGGGTGCGAGGCGTGAGTCGGGGGCCTGCGAGTTCAGGAGGTTAAGGCAGGGTGTGGGGAGAGGGGCGTGAGGGCAGGGTGTCACAAGCGGAAGCTCATTGGGAAGAACGCTTTGGGCGCATCCTTTTTAAGGCTGCGCCCAATGTTGATTACTTGAGCGCGTCGCCTACTTTTTCTACGCCCTTCTCGGTGTCCTTGGCGGTTGCTTTGGCGGCCTTGTCGGTGCCATGAGCGGTCGCCTTGGCAGCCTTTTCAGTTCCCTTGGCGGTGTCCTTTGCAGCCGTGTCAGTAGCGTGGGCGGTAGACTTGGCCGCTTTGTCGGTTCCGTGAGCCACGTCTTTGGAGGTGGACTTGGTGGCGTCGGCAGTTTTGTCGGCGGCCTTTTCAGTACCCTTGGCGGTGTCCTTGGCAGCCTTATCAGTAGCGTGAGCGGTGGATTTGGCGGCCTTGTCAGTTCCCTTGGCTACATCCTTGGATGTGTCTTTAGTGGCGTCGGCGGTTTTGTCGGCGGCCTTGGCTGTGCCGTGGGCAGTAGACTTTGCGGCCTTGTCGGTCGCGTGCGCCGAGTCCTTGGTGGCGGTCTTGGTGGCGTCTGCGGTTTTGTCCGCAGCCTTGGCGGTGTCGTGGGCTACGTCCTGCGCGGATGCGGATAGGCCAGCACCCAGAAACAATAAGGATGCCAGCGATGCGGTGGCGAAGATTTTACGACTCATTTGTTATCTCTCTCCTAGATGGATGATGGCTTCGTATTTCAATTCGGCCTCTCCCCTTGCCTGACAGAGTCAGACATGCGAGGCAGGTGTGAGTGGATACTACAAACGATACTTGGCACTTTCGGTCGATGTCAAAGCATGCGCGACTTCGACAGGGATCCGATCAGGCTGCCTTCAGAACACGCCGGGCTGCCAGGCCGAGCATGAGTCGCGTCATTCCGGTCATGATGAGGTTGATGCCGACGAGCGTTCCGATTACCCAGGTGGAGCTTGAGGGCCAGTGGCGCCAGACCATGATGCCGAGGATGAGAGTAACGATGCCGTCGAAGAGCATCCAGCCGGAGCCGCTGACGTGGCGACTCTGGAAGTAGGCGATGAGGTCGAAGACGCCTTCGAAGACGAAGAAGATGGCGAGCATCAGGGTGAAGGCGGCCATTCCGATTAGCGGGTGCGTGAGGAAGCCGATGCCGACGACGAGGTAGAGGATGGCGACGAGGAGCTTCCAGAGGATGGGGCCTATGCCCTTGGACTGGAAGGCATGCACGAATTGGAATCCGCCGCTGAAGATGATGAGCCACGCGACGACGACCACTACTCCCCAGGAGGCGGCGAGGGGGAGGGCGATGGCCAGGAAACCGAAGATGATAAGCACGATCGGCCACAGGATTGATGTTCCGGAGCTGCTCTTCACGACGTCTGCTTCTGCCATGAGTCTTTGATCCTCCTTGGAATGAGTGCCTGAGATGAGAGAGGGTGTCGCCGGATGTTCTCGGCGAGGAGCGGAACCTTCCTTGATGTAGAAGGTTACAGCGGATGAGGCGCTCGAAGCGCTTAAATTTCGCGGAATTGTGTGAGGGTGGGGCGGCGCTATGGGGCGGCTCAAGAAAAGGCGCTTCCCCCCGCGGTTAGCAATTTGGGGGAAGCGCAAGTGTGAACAGCACCTAGAAGGAGAAATTCATTTGCAGATCGATGCTCCGGTTGGCGGACTGCGATGAGAAGAAGCCTCCGGCGAGCGCGGTGGATTGATTGAACGACGACGCTGTGACGACGCCGATGGGCTGCGCCAGGTTGACGTTGTTGAATACGTTGCGGGCCATGACAGCGAAGCCGAGGCTATAGCGCCGGGTGACAGGCGCGTCGAGCTGCGGAGGGCGGTTGTTGCCGCTGAGACCGCCGGGGCCGAGGCCGCCGCCGGGGCCACCGCCGCCCGGGCCGCCGCCACCAGGACCGCCACCGCCGGGAGGTGGTCCACCGCCACCGGGGCCATTGTTGGAGAAGCCGCCTTCGGTGGTCTTAGGCCCGATGGCGAAGCGCTTGGACATGCGCAGGTTCATGCTGAACTGGCTGGGACCAGTGCCGTAGTTGATGGGGACGATGGTCTGTCCCGCGATCGGCATGGTATCGAAATTGCCGAGCGAGGTCTTGACGACGCTGGGACGCGAGAGGTCAGTGGCGAAGGCGGGACGATCGTTGAAGATGGAGTCGCCGTTGTAGTCGATGCCGGAGGTGATGTTGAAGGGGCCGCCAGAGTTAGCGACGAGCATGGGGCTCACGGAGACTCCGTACTTGATGGGGATGTTGCCGCCGATGAGGAGGCGGTTGCGAACGTCGAAGCTGGAGCGGCCGTAGTCCGCGCCGGGATCGTAGGAGTTGGAGGGAAAGCTGTTTGCACCAGCGGTATCGCCGTCGGCGAAGTTGAGCATATAGAAGCCGAAGAGGGACATTTTATATGCCTTGACGCTGAAGTTGGTAACGAGCTGGTTCTGACGGAAGACGCCGCCTGACTGGTATTGATAGATGTTCTGATTGGTGCCGTTGGGGCGCTCGCCGGTGGCGGGATTAGGCGCGTTGATGTTGTCGCTGAGGAACTGATGTACGCCGCGCGAGTTGATATATGTAACTGACACGGTTGCATTCTTCGTGATCTGACGATCAACGCCGATGGCGGCCTCCATTGTGAGAGGCGTGCGCATGTTGGGGTCGACCTGGTAGATAGTGGGGCTGAGGGTGGCGTTGTCAAGCGATGGCGGCGTTAGGCCGTTGCTGGGCAGGTTGACGATGTACTGCCGCTGAGTAGTGCCGTTCTGCCGCTCGGCCTGCAGGATGTAGTTGTAATCGAAGCGGTCGTAGAACCATCCATAGCCTGCGCGCACGACTGTCTTGCGATTGCTGTTGGCCCAGGCGATGGAGAAGCGTGGCGCGAAGTTGGCATAGTCGGCGAGGTGAGATTGCAGCTCGTAACGCAGGCCAGCGCTAAGAGTGAGATTGGGACGGAGGTGCCACTCATCGGCTCCATAGACGGAGGCGTCAAAGACGCTGACGCCGGATGTGGGAGAGCCTTTCATGACGCTGTACTGGCTGGGCTTGAGGGCTTCGTAGTCGGCCAGCGTCGCGAAGGTGAAGGTGCCATTGAAGCCGGTGGTGGAGCTGTTGGTGTCGCCAGTGTTGCGCAGGCGGGTTCCGAACTTGATGGAGTGGGTGCCATGCACGATGCTGGTGTTGTTCTGAAATTCGAAGCGGTTCTGAGTATCGGAAACCTGGCCGAGAGTGTTGCCGCCGCCGAGAAATGCGCCCTGCACGAGAATAGCGGGATCAGTGCTTTGCGCTGTCTGGCTGCTGGTGTTGTGGCTGTATTGAAAGAGGGTCTCGTTCATTGCGTTCGCGCCGAGGACCTGCGTGTCGCTGAGCTGGATGCCCTGTCCGGTAGTTGCGCTGTTGTAGGCCTGTGTGGATAGAGCCAGCTGGCCAACTCCGTCGCCTGTTTCGCTGCTGTGGTTGTACATGTAGCGCAGCGTGAGGGTGTTGCTGGGGGTAACCTGCAGATCGATGCGGGGGCTGATGTCGATGCGCGTGCGCGGATTGCTGTAGGCGCCGGTGAAGGCGACGGCATTGCCCTGCTCGTCGAGCGAGGTGTCAGCGTTGATGATAGCGTTGTCCTGCTGATTGCGACGGAAGACGCTGACGAAGTAGGAGGCGTTCTTGCGTAGCGAGCCGCTCAGGTTGCCCATCATGAAGGTGGAGTAGTAGGGCGGCTCGGATGTGACGAAGGGGTTGAGCGAGTTGAAGGCCGAGTCGTTGCCGTTGATCATGACGGTGCCGTGAAGCTTGTCAGTGCCGGGCTTGGTGAGGATCTCGATGCGGCCGTAGCCGAGCTTGTCATATTGCGCAGAGAAGGGATTCTGATTGACGCGAATTTCGCGAATCGAGGACTTGGGGGGCAAGGAGCCGCCGCTGAATCCGTCGATGTAGATCTGGCCGCCATTCGGTCCGGCGGAGGGTCCGGCAAGCGCGTTGAGTTCGGATTGCAGCTCGTCGGGATCGTCGGAGAGAGCATCGAGCGCGGCTCCCTTGATGACGAGCGCACTGGCGTTGTTATCGGAGCTGGTGTCGATGCCGTTGCTCTGGTCGGTTACAGTGACATCCTGCTTCGCAACGGCGATGACGAGGGCGATGTCGCGCTGCTGGGTGCGGCCAGCGGCGACAACCACGTCGGTCTGCACGTACGACTCGAAACCGGGGGCAGTCACGGTGAGGGTGTAGGTGGCTGCGGGAACGCCCTTGATCTCGTAGGTGCCGGCGGCTCCTGACTGAGCGGAGAAAGGATTGGCGCCGCCAGCGGCGAGGCTGACCGTTGCTCCGGGGACGAGGGCGCCGGACGGATCAGTCACCTGGCCGCGCACGGTGGCGGCCTCGGTCTGCGCGAAAAGATTGATGGTAAGCAGGAAGCCCAGGGCGAAGAAGATGATGGCGAGAGTCCTGTAGCGATTTGATTTCATGGCTGCTCCTATGGCTGCATCACGAATGATGGCGTCCTGTATTCATCTCAGCAAGGAGGCGAGATGGGTGCCGTCACAAAGGTTGAAGGAGTGTAGAGAAGTGTCACGGGGCCGTGACACTTTGTTACGTTCACGCAGGGTGGCGGGTGTACAAACATAGCTGAGCATGGGGGGGATGAATCGTGGCATCGGTACTGCTGATTGACGACGATCGCGAGCTTTGCGCGATGTTAAGCGATTATTTGTCGCGGCACGGATTCCAGGTGATGGCGGAACACCACGGCGAGACCGGGCTGCAGCGCGCACAGAGCGGGCGATTTGCCATTGTGCTGTTGGACGTGATGCTTCCAGGCATGGACGGCTTTGAAGTGCTGCGGCGGCTGCGAGCTACGTCGCAGGTAAGCGTGCTGCTGCTGACGGCGCGGGGCGAAGATGTGGACCGGATCGTGGGACTGGAAATTGGCGCTGACGATTATCTGCCCAAGCCATTTAATCCGAGAGAGCTGCTGGCCCGGATGCGGGCGATTCTCCGCCGCAATAGTGCGGGGGAGGCGATGCCGGATGGCGTGGTGCAGGCGCATCGGCTTTCCGTCGCGGGATTGGATTTGGATACGGGATCGAGAAGCGTGCAGTACAAAGGGCTGGAGCTTACGCTGACCGATGTGGAGTTCTCTCTTCTGGAGGCGCTGATGCAGGCGCCGGGACAAGTGCTGACGCGAGAGCACCTGGTGGAGAGCGTGCTGGGGCGCAGCTTCAATCCTTTCGACAGAAGCCTGGACATGCATGTGAGTCGGCTGCGGCGAAAGCTGGACGATGCAGCTGCAGTGGGCGACCGTATCAAGACGATTCGCTCGGTTGGCTACCAGCTTGCGGTGGCGACGACTGAAAGAGAATCCGGCAACGATGCGCAGGCCAGCAAAGTGCCCGGCCGGGAGCGATAAACACGTATGCGCAGCATGTTCGCCAAGATCTTTGTCTCGTTCTGGATTGCCGAGATCCTTATACTTTTCACGACTGCATTTTTGTTACGGCGGCATTTCGACAGCCCCGAAGTGCAGCACCGGTCGCTGTCGCAAGCAATGACGATGAACGGCAATGCGGCAATGGCTGCGTATGGAAGCGGTGGATGCGCGGCTCTCGCGCAGTTCTCATCGATGTCGCCGGAGCCCTCGTATTTGCTGAACGAAAAGGATGAGGTGCTGTGTTCCTCAACGGCGATGCCGGAGCTGACCGGGCTGGTGCGGATGGTGCGAGAAGGCCGTCGGCCACTGATCGGCATGCAGGCGGGAAGCCGGTACCTCTGGGGCACGAGGCTTCATGCCGCGGGCGGGCAGACGTGGGTGTTCGTTATCAGCGGCCCTGTTCCTCCGTCGCACTTCCCTCTTTTCGATATACTTCCGCGGCTGCTGATCAGTGTGACGGTTTCCGGCCTGGTGACGTTTTTGCTGGCGCTCTTTTTGACTCGGCCCATCAGCATGTTGAGGGCAGCAGCTCGCAAGCTTGCGGGCGGGGACCTGGGCGCGCGTGCAGGCAATGGAAAGGCAGCGCTTGAGGGTAAGCCGCCAAGCAGAGATGAACTGGGCGGACTGGTGCACGACTTCAACCACATGGCGGAGCGACTGGAATCCCTGGTGGGCGCACAACGGCTGCTGCTGCGCGATGTTTCGCACGAGCTACGTTCGCCGTTGGCGCGCTTGAGCGTGGCGCTGGAGTTGGCGCGCGAAGAAGCGCAACCAGAGATGGAAGATCATTTGAACCGCATTGAGCGCGAGGCGCAGCTCTTGAACAAGCTGATTGGCCAGTTGCTGAGCCTGTCGCAGATGGAGTCGGCGAAGCGTATCCCCGATGCTGAGGTGATCAAGATGCAGCCACTGATTACGCGGCTGCTGGAAGACGCCGAGTACGAAGCGCAGAGCCATCACTGCTCAGTGATGTTGACCAAGGCGGAGGAGTGCGAGGTGAGCGGCAACGCGGAGCTGCTGTACCGCGCGCTTGAGAATATTGTTCGCAACGCAATCACCTACACAGCAGAGGGCACGGCGGTGGAGATTGCCCTCTTGCATGAGCGGCAGAACGGTGGCAACGAAGCGGTGGTGCGGGTGATGGATCGCGGAACCGGTGTGTCAGAAGCGGAGCTGAAGGCGATCTTTCAGCCCTTCTATCGGCTGGATCATGCGCGGGAACGCGCAACGGGTGGTTCCGGCGTGGGCCTGGCGATTGCAGATCGCGCTATCCGGCTGCATGCAGGTGAGCTGAGCGCGGCTAATCGCCCTGGTGGTGGGCTGGTGGTGGAGATTCGAATTCCCTGCCGGTCTGCAGTTGCGCTGCAGAGTTGAGATCAAGCGCGGGATTGAAGCGCTGCTTGAATGCCCAGAGTCCGAGAGCCGGATTGGATGCGTAGAAGATCTCCTCGCCATTGACGGTGTTGAAGCCGTCGCGAAGGTTCGCGAGGTCGTAGCGGGCAGTCATCTTCGCAAGGTCGCCGTATTGAAAGCCGACGCCCTCAATCTCTGCTTTGCTCATATATCCAGGACAATAAGTGATGGTGAAGCGGCCCTCTGACGAGCCATGAATGAGGTGTGCGGCGGCGCTGAGATCGGTTGCGAGATCGGCATTGTTTTTTACAGCGGCTAGCGTTGCGGGAGTGCCGCGGTAACCGTACTTCCTGACGAGCGTGTCGATGGTCTTATCTTCGCCGAATTCTTTTACTCCGGGTGCGAGGACGATGAGCTCGGCATCGTCGGCGAGGGCCATGCGCGTACGATAGATGGCCTTGTTTCCCAGCCACGTACTTTTGAACTCAGCCTCATCCAGATATACAACAGCTTTTTGGATGGGGCGATCGAGCATTTCGAAATTGGTCTTGAGGCTGAGGGCGGAGGCGAGTTCGAAGCACTCCACGTCATCGCCGATGAAGAGTCCGCGCAGCACGAGCGAACCAGCGCTGTTGCGGCCAACGACGGTGAGCACATAAACGATGGGGATGTGATTGAGGAAGTGGTCGCTGGCGTAGTTCAAGACGCGGCGGACGGGAGTGTCGGCGCGACCCATAATGCGTTCCATGCCAAAGACGGCGCCTAAGTAGTGACTGCGACTGATGCTTTGCTGGCCGCCGGTTCCTACGAGAATGTTTTTGTTGTAGTTGGCCATGCCGATGACTTCGTGCGGCACGACCTGACCGATGGAGAGCACGAGATCGAAGTCGCCTTCGGCAATTAGGCGGTTGACTTCAACCGGCCATGCGTAATCCAACTGGTGCTCAGACTGCTGGTAGATAAACTCCGCGGGCACCTCGCCCATGTTGGCGACATCGGTGCGCCAGTTGTGGACGCGAAAGCGATCTTGCGGCATGTCGCCGAACATCTGGGATATTTCCGCGGGTGTCATTGGCGAGTGAGTGCCGAGTGCGGGAAGCACGCACTCAAGCGCGTCGCCGTAGAACTCGAGTGCGTTGCGGGTGAGTTCGCCAGAGCGAGAATGAAAGCGGGAGAGATCCGGAGGGACGGCGAGGACGCGTCGACGAGGACCGAGTTGCGTAAGAGCCTGGAAGAATGCAGCCCGCACGTCTGCGCAGGACAGTTCCGCGTCCTCATCTCCCAAAGCTAAATACAGGCCCATTCCATCTCCTCTATCTCTGGCTTGGAGAACCGCGAGTGGACCGGCGGAACAGGCACTATACTCGCGAACCTCATTTATTGATCCTACCCGGTATTGAATTATTGGACGGTTGGCGGGTCATGTTAGCCGCATGCCGCATGACATTTTGAAAATCAGAATCCGCCTTTGCCTATGTCCATTCCAGCGGGCAGTGGGTTGCGCTCGTCGATGTACTCCTCAATGACGTTGTCGAGCAGGCCCTGGGCCTGGAGTATGAATTCGACGGCATCGCGTCCGGCGCCGTGTCCGCCGCTATTGGCGGTGACGAAGTGAGCTGCGGCCTTTACCTGTTGGCGAGCATTGGCAACCGCGATAGCCAGGCCGCATACGCGCATTACGGGCAGGTCAATCACGTCGTCGCCAACGTAGGCAATCTCTTCGAGGGCAACGCCTTCTTTCGCCATGATTTCGCGGACTGCCTGCATTTTGTAGGCCTGCCCCATATAGACGAATTCGAGTTTGAGATCGCGCGAACGCAGGGCGACCGTCTCAGATATTCGCTTGGTGATGACGCCGCACTTGATGCCGGCGAGGCGCGCCAGAGAAATGGCGGTGCCATCGTGGGCGTTGAATCCCTTGGCTTCGACCATGCTGGAGGAAGAGATGGCGTAGCCGCCTTTGCCTTCCATGGCCTGGAGGTGTTCAGTTGTCGTGTAGTTGGTGGTATCGCTGGCGGCGGGGGCAGGAAAGAGCCAGATGCCGCCGTCGGTGAGAACTCCGTCGACGTCGAAGAGGATGATCTTTGTGCGGCGTGCGCGGTCTTCCGCGGAGATTTGCATGTTGCCATTCTAACGGCACGAGGTGAATCCGCACGCTGGCAAGGAGATACGGGCGAGGCGAACAGAACGCGAACGTCTGCGCTACAATACCGCAATGTCTTCGCCGGTCACTTCCCCTTCCGACGACTTCGGCGCCCTCTTTGCCCAGGACCTGGGCTGGGCGCACCCGGTGGTGCGGGAATGGTTCCTGCGCCGCTTCGGGTCGGCGACGGAGCCGCAGCAGCAAGGCTGGCCGCAGATTCTGGCGCAAAGACCGACGCTGATTTCAGCCCCCACCGGCTCGGGCAAGACGCTGGCCGCGTTTCTGATTTGCATCGACGCACTTCTGCGCAAGGCAATTGATGGGCGGCTAGAGGCAGAGACGGAAGTGGTGTACGTCTCGCCGTTGAAAGCGCTCTCGAACGACATTCAGAAGAACCTTCGCGAACCGCTGGGGGAGATTCAGCGGCTGGCGGTGGAGATGGGTTTTCTGTGTCCGGAGATTCGCACCGCCGTGCGCACCGGCGACACGCTGGCCGCTGAACGGCGCGCAATGCTGAAGCGGCCTCCGCACATCCTGGTGACTACGCCGGAGTCGCTCTACATTTTGCTGACGGCGGAGAAGTCGCGCAACAATTTGCGGCGGGTGCGCACGGTGATTGTGGACGAGATCCACGCGATAGCGGACGACAAGCGGGGCGCGCACCTGGCGCTGACGCTGGAGCGGCTGGACGCATTGGTTTGCGGCGAGAATATTTTGACGCCAGGAGCGAGCATCACCGGTCTGCGCCAGCCGCCGCTGCGGATTGGCCTGTCGGCTACGCAGAATCCGATTGAGCTGGTTGCTGAATTTTTGAGCGGGGATCGCGCGGCAGATGTCGCGATTGTGCAGGTGGGTCAACGGCGCACGCTGGATCTCGCGATTGAAGTGCCGGATGACGAACTCGGCGCCGTGGCCACCAACGCTATTTGGGATTCGATTTACGCGCGGCTCGCTGGGCTTGCGCTGGAGCACCGGTCGACGCTGGTGTTCGTGAACACGCGACGCATGGTGGAGCGGCTCGCGTTTGCGTTGAGCGAACGCATCGGTGAGGAGAATGTCGCGGCACACCACGGCAGCCTGTCGCGCAAGATGCGGCACGAGGCGGAGCGCAGGCTGAAGGCCGGCGAGATTCGTCTGCTGGTGGCGACGGCTTCGCTGGAACTGGGCATTGATATTGGCAGCATCGACCTGGTGTGCCAGATCAACTCGCCGCGCGCGATTGGAGTGGGAGTGCAGCGGGTGGGCCGTGCAGGCCACTGGCGCGGGGCAATTCCGAAGGGGCGTTTTTTTGTAACTACACGCGATGACCTGGTAGAGACGGCGGCGCTGCTGCGCGCGATGAAGCGAGGCGAGTTGGATCGGCTGGAGATTCCGCCGAAGCCGCTGGATGTGTTGATGCAGCAGATTGTTGCGGCGTGCGCGGCGGAGCCCTGGCACGAGGATGCGCTCTTCAATGTGCTGCGGCGTGCCTATCCCTACCGCGACTTGACGCGCGAGGAGTTTGAAGAGCTGATCTGCCTGCTGGCAGACGGTATAGAAGTGACCCGGGGCCGCTATGGCGCGTACCTGCTGCGCGACCGGGTGCATGGCCATCTGCAGGCACGGCGCGGCGCGAGAATCATCGCTGTATCGAACGGCGGAACGATTCCGGATACGGCGTTGTTCTCGGTGATCGCACAACCGGAGGGACTGCCGATTGCGACGCTGGATGAGGACTTCGCGGTGGAGTCGTCGGCCGGGGACATCATTCTTCTCGGCAATATGAGCTGGCGGATTCAGCGAGTGGAGAGCGCGGGTCGTGTGTACGTGGAAGACGCGCATGGCCAGCCGCCGAGTGTTCCCTTCTGGCGCGGCGAGGCTCCGCAGCGCACGCTGGAGCTATGCAAATTCGTGGCGGAGTTGCGCGACGAGATTAGCGCGTATGTACCGAACGTGCTGCCGGGATATATCAGCCAGAGCAATCCTGATGTAGCTGCAGCGGTGGCGTGGCTGAAGGATGAGTGCTTCGTCTCCGATGCTGGGGCAGAGCAGTTGATTGGCTACATCGTCGCGGGGCGGGCGGTGCTGGGTGCGGTGCCGACGCTGACAACGATTATTGCGGAGCGCTTCTTTGATGAGGGCGGCGGGATGCAGTTGATTCTGCACGCGCCGTTTGGCGGCCGCATCAACAAGGCGTGGGGGCTGGCGTTGAGGAAGCGATTCTGTCGCGGTTTCAACTTTGAGCTGCAGGCCGCAGCCACCGACAACGGACTGAATATATCGTTGGCGGAGCAGCACAGCTTTCCGCTGAGCGACGTATTTCAATTTCTGACGGAAGAGACAGTGACGGAGCTACTGGAGCAGGCGTCGCTGGCCTCTCCGATCTTCAAGTCGCGCTGGCGCTGGGATGCGGGACGGAGCCTGCAACTGCTGCGCTTCCAGAAGGGAAAGAAGATACCGCCGCAGATCCAGCGGACGCGCTCGGATGATTTGCTCGCCAGCGTGTTTCCGCAGGCCGCGGCGTGTTTTGAAAACATTGAAGGCGATATACAAATCCCGGATCACCCGCTGATTCGCGAAGTGATGAAAGACGTGCTGGGCGAGGCGATGGACCTGGTGGGCCTGCTGCGCGTGCTGGGCGGAATTCGCAGTGGAGAGATTCGCTGCCTGGCGGTGGACACGACAACTCCGTCGCAATTCGCACACGAAATATTGAATGCGAACCCCTATGCGTTCCTGGATGATGCTCCACTTGAGGAGCGACGCGCGCGCGCCGTGCAGATGCGCGGCACTGTGCCGGACAGCGTGCTGGGTGAGGCCGGGCGGCTTGATCCCGCGGCCATCGCGGAGGTACGGGAAGAGGTGCGGCCCGACATCCGTGATGAACATGAATTCCACGATCTACTGTGCTCGTTGGTAATTGTGCCTGCGGCTGTTACAGAGGCGCCGCACGCTCGTGACTGGGGCCTGTTCTTCTCGCAGCTCGTGGTGAGGGGGCCGTGCTACGGTCGCGTCGGTAGAGACACCTCAAGGGATGCGTGAATACCTGGTTGCCGCGGAGCGCGTGGAGCACTTACGCGCGCTATGGCCGCAGATACGACTTGCGCAAGAGCTAGCAATGACGGGGACCCCAGCGGAACTAACCGTGCCGGAGATTCTGCGGCGTACGGCACAGGGATGGCTCGCGATACTGGGCCCTGTGACGGCGGGCGACCTGGGATCTGCACTTGGCGTCGGGAGCGATCAGGTATTCCAGGCGATGCTGCAGATGGAGATGGCCGGTACTGCGCTGCGCGGAATCTTTGAGCATGACGCGGTTCCCGGCAAGCCTGACGGAGAGGCGATTGCAGACGAGCAGGTGCAGTGGTGCGAGCGCAGACTTCTGCAGCGCATCCATAAGCGGACGCTGGCCACGCTTCGCAAGCAGATTGAGCCCCTGTCTCCGGCCACGTACATGCGTTGGCTTCTGCACTGGCAGCATCTCGGGCCGAAGTCGCAACTCTGCGGTGAGCAAGGGGTGCTGGAGGCGTTGCGGAGCCTTGAAGGATTTGAAGCACCGGCGATCGAGTGGGAACGAACGCTGCTGCCGCGGCGGGTGGCGGATTACGATCCGCGCTGGCTGGATACGTTGTGCCTGCTGGGGGTAGTGGGATGGGGGCGCATATCTCCGCATCCCGCGTTCTACTCCGCCGATTCCGGAGGGCCGCGGCGCGTAGTGCCGACGAGCATGGCGCCGATTACCTTCTTCGTGCGCGAGCAGGCCTTCTGGATGGATCTTTGCATGGCGGAGCGAGAGGTGCCGGAGGCCGCCCTGGCGGCGAGCCTGAGCGAGTTGGCACTACGTGTGCGGGCATGTTTGTCGCAGTATGGGGCGGCGTTTGCGGGCGACCTGGTGAGGATGCTTGGTGCTCCCGCAGCAGAAGTGAGCCGCGCGCTATGGGAGCTGGTTGCGGCTGGGTTGGCCACTGCAGATGGCTACGACGCGCTGCGCGTGCTGATTGATCCGCGGCGCAAAGCGGTGCTGCAGCAGGCGCCGCGAATGAAATCGGCTAGCCGGAACGCGACCGGAAGATGGAGCCTGATGGGGCTGCCGGTAGATGAGAATGCCGGCGACGCGGTGCGCTGTGCTGCGATCCGCGAAGAGCGCATCGACTCGGCTTGCCGCATGTTGTTGCGTCGCTACGGCGTCGTGTTTCGCGACCTGCTGGAGCGGGAGACGACGAGTCCGCGGTGGAGGGATCTGCTGGGAATTTTCCGACGCTTGGAAGCTCGCGGAGAGATTCGCGGCGGGCGTTTTCTGTCTGGATTTGGTGGCGAGCAATTCGCGCTGCCGGAGGCGCTGGAGTCGCTGCGTTCGACGCGTCGAGCTGCCCCCGGCCACGAGGAGACCGTGGTTGCGGCCGCAGATCCAATGAACCTGGCGGGCATTGTTGTTCCGGGAGAGCGTGTTGCCGCGATTCCTGGGCGCAGCGTCGTGTTCGTGGACGGGGTGTGTGCTTCAACGAACGCGGAAAAATCTTCGCCGGATGAAACGATCCCGCTCCCGGAATCAGTATTGTTCAACGAATCAGTATCCTTGGTCTTACCGCTCGAACAAACAGGACAAGGCCGTGTCGACAGACTGTAATTTGGATCTCTCTGGTTCTCTCGCCCACACCTCGCTGAAAGAAGGTGAGGATTTCTATTTGGATGGCCCTTACATGGTGTTCACGGCTGCCTACCACAAGCGGCGTGGATACTGCTGCGACTCCGGCTGCAGGCACTGCCCTTTTCGCGATTCCTCTACGCTGAGCGAGTTGCCCGACCCGAGGAATGAAGAAACTCAGAGCGAATAGGGTAAACTGCCGGAGATGGCAATGCCCCACATTCACTCCCACTCCCATACCGAATCTCATTTTGAATCCAGCGAGACTGTCCGCGATGTAGTGATCGGCATGGCGGATGGCCTGACGGTTCCTTTCGCGCTTGCTGCCGGGCTATCCGGCGCGGTGAACTCCACCCATGTAGTGGTGCTGGCGGGGCTGGCGGAGATTGCCGCCGGATCGATTGCCATGGGACTGGGCGGCTACCTGGCTGCGCGCGGGGACGCGGAGCACTATGGCAATGAGCGCAAGCGCGAAGAGCGCGAGATCGTGGAGCGCGTGAGGGATGAAGAGGAAGAGATCTACACCATCTTTGAGGAGTATGGCGTGGAACGTGCGGAGAGCGAATCTGTTCTGCAGGCGCTGAAGCGCAATCCCAAGGCGTGGGTGGACTTCATGATGCGTTTTGAACTTGGCCTGGAAGAACCGCACGAGAACCGCGCAAGCCAGAGTGCGCTGACGATCGCGATCTCTTATATTCTCGGCGGCATGATTCCTCTGCTGCCCTACATGCTGGCGTCGAGCGCGGCCGAGGCACTGGTGATTTCAGTGGGCATAACGCTCTTCGCGTTGCTGGTATTTGGCGCGGTGAAGGGCAAGCTGACGGGCGCAGGCGCGGTCCGCAGCGGAGTGCAGACCGTGGTAATTGGCGGTCTGGCGGCGGGTGTAGCCTATGGTTTGGCGAAGGCGCTGAGTCATTCCTAGACTCCGTTAGCCTTCGGCGGCGCAATTCATTTACGATTTATGGGCCGGGTGATACTCTGCTCGGGCAACCGGCGGCCGCAGCTTCTCTCTAAGTACTCTAAGTAGAGGAGGAACATCCTAATGAATCCAGTAGTCGGTTCGTCTTTATCCCTTGCAAGCCAATTCGCCGCCGTTCGCAGGCAGAGTGAGGCGTTATGCGCGCCGCTGTCGCCGGAGGACATGATGGTGCAATCCTGCGCTGAGGCCAGCCCTGCGAAGTGGCACCTGGCGCACACCACATGGTTCTTCGAGGTATTTATACTGCGCGAGTTTGTGGCCGGGTACCGCGAGTTCAATCCTGATTTTGTGTGGCTCTTCAACAGCTACTACAAATCGCTGGGCGAGCATCCGGAGAAGAAGCTGCGAGCCTCGTTTTCGCGGCCTGCACTGGCGGCGATCCTTGACTATCGATGCCACGTGGAAGAGGCAATGCAAAGGCTGATAGAAGGCGGCATGCCTCCTGAGGCCGAGACGCGGACAGTGCTTGGGCTGAACCACGAACAGCAGCATCAGGAACTGATCGCGACGGACATCAAGCACGCGCTGTGGTCCGATCCGCTGCACCCCGCTTATCTGACCACACCTCTGCAGCCGCCAAATGAAGTTGCGTTGGACGTGGAATGGATTTCGTATCCTGAAGGACTCTACGAGATAGGAAGCGACGGCGAGAGCTTCTGTTTTGATAACGAGATGCCGAGACATCGCGAGTTTGTGGGCGCATTTCAGCTGGCGAGCCGGGCGGTGACTTGCGCGGAGTATTTCGAGTTCATGAAGGCAGGGTGTTACGGGCAGGCGCAGTGGTGGCTCTCAGAGGGCTGGGACACGGTGTTGCGCGAGGGCTGGACCGCGCCGCTTTACTGGCAAGGCAGCGGCGAGAACATGGCTGACTGGAGCGTCTACACGATGCGCGGAATGGTCCCGCTGGCCGACCTGGCGGCGACGCCCGTGTGCCATGTGAGCTACTTTGAGGCGGAGGCCTTCGCGCGCTGGTCCGGCAAGAGACTACCGACTGAGACAGAGTGGGAGATTGCCGCGCGGGAGGTTCGAGTAACGGGCAACCTGCAAGAGAATGGTGAGTTTCATCCGTTGCGTGCAACAGAGAGCGGAGAGTCAAAGCTGAGCCAGATCTTCGGCGATGTGTGGGAGTGGACCAGCAGTCCTTACACGGGCTATCCCGGCTATCGACCGCTCTCCGGCGCACTTGGAGAGTACAACGGAAAATTCATGTGCAACCAGATGGTGCTTCGCGGAGGCTCGGTTGTAACGCCCGTGTCACACGTGAGGGCCACATACCGGAATTTCTTTGCACCGCCGATTCGCTGGCAGTTTTCCGGGATTCGACTGGCAAATTTCGAACCGTAACGCGATCACGCGCATCCAAGCCAGAAGCCATGAATGCCCTATCGTATCTCTCCCGACTCCCGGAAGCCGCGCAGACTCCCCTCGGCGCGGACGTGTACTACGGCCTGACTGCGCCACGAAAATCACTTTCGCCCTGGCTGTTTTACGATGCTGAAGGCTCGCGTCTGTTTGAGCGCATCACTGAGTTGGACGAGTACTACCTGACGCGCACGGAACGCTCAATCCTAAGCCGTGAGGCTGAGGCGATTCTGGCGGCAGCGGCGGGCGAAGAGCGGCTGCGGATTATTGAATTGGGAGCAGGTACTGCGACGAAAACCGGACTCCTGCTGGAGGCCGCGGTACGAAGGCAGGACCAGGTTGTATACGAGCCGATTGATGTATCGGCGGCCGCGCTTGAAGAAGCGACCCAGCGCATCGAGGAAGAAATTCCGGGAGTGACCATCTTGCCGCGCGTGGCCGACTATACGGCAGGTCTCCGCTGCGACATGGAAGAGTCCAGGCCGGAGACGCCGCGTGACCGACGAATGGTTCTCTACATCGGTTCGAGCATCGGCAATTTTGATCCGGGCGAGGCGATGCAACTGCTGCAGGATGTTCGCGATGAGTTGCTGCCCGGCGATTCCCTGCTGCTGGGCGTGGACATGGTGAAGCCGGAATCGGTGTTGGTCCCGGCATACGACGATGCCCAGGGCGTCACGGCAGAGTTTAATCGTAACGTGCTGCGTCGGATCAATGGGGATCTGGGGGCAGACTTCAACCTCGATCGATTCCGTCATGTCGCCAGGTGGAACAACGCCAGATCGCGCATCGAGATGCACTTGGAAAGCACGGTAGAGCAGCAGGTTTCAATCCCCGCCCTGGATCTTGAAATCAGTTTCCGGCGCGGTGAGACAATTCATACCGAGAACAGTTACAAATACACTCCTGCAACAGTGAGAGAGCTGCTAACCAGCAGCGGCTTCGCACCTGCCGAACAATGGCATGACGATCAGATGTGGTTCGGTGTGTTCCTCGGGATTGTCGCCTGAGCATTCAGGCGGAGCAGCAAAAACGGCGTGCGCAATGTGAGCGCACGCCGTTTTTGCTTCCCGCAGACTACTTGGTAATCTTCAGAAGGATTACGCCGTGTGTGGCAGGTTTCAATTTGTAACCGTCGCTGATCGTTCCCAGATTTTTACCTGCCCAGACATCGCGAGCTTTTACTGGACCGGCGAGACCGAGCGTTTTGAAGCTGAGATGTACGGGATACTCGTTGCTGCGAAGATCGCCGCGATTGAAGATTGCTACCGCCTTTGACCCGTCTTTCATCGGCTTGGTCCAGATCTCGATTGGGCCTTCAGCATAGACGCGGTCGCCCTGCACCCCGAGCGGATCCTGATCGATAGCGATGATCTCCTTGTTCTCGAGGATCTTGAGAATCTCCGGCTTCATGGTTGAGAGGTCGTTGCCTGCCAACAGAGGTGCCGCCAGCATGGCCCACAGCGTCATGTGAGTCAGGTTCTCGTCGAGCGTCAACTTGCCGTTGCCAACTTCGAGCATATCGGGATCGTTCCAGTGACCCGGTCCGGCGAACTTGGAGAGACCGGCCTGGGCGAATCCAATTACTGACATGCGGTCATAATCCGCGCTGATGTCGCCGGTGGTGCGCCACAGATTCGCACCGGTCTTCGGTCCCCATGCCCAGACCGCGTCCCATCCGTACTGGCAAAAGCTGTAGACGATTGGCCGGCCAGTCTTTGCCAGGGCTACGTTCATCTTCTGATAGGCCGCATGCATCAGGGCCATCTGCTTTTCGAAGTCACCGGGGGCTTCCTTATCCATCACGTCTTCTCTGAAGCTGCAAAGGTCGTACTTGAGGTAATCGATGCCCCACTCGGCGTATGTCTTGGCATCCTGCTCTTCGTGTTGATAGCTGCCCGCGTAGCCGGCGCAGGTCTTGGGTCCCGGGCCGGAATATATGCCGATCTTGAGCCCCTTGGAGTGAACATAGTCGGCGAGAGCCTTCATGTCGGGGAATTTCTTGTTGGGCTGCAAAACGCCCTGCGCGTCTCTTTCACCCTGCCAGGTATCGTCAATGTTTACATAGATATAGCCTGCGTCACGCATGCCGGTTGCGACGAGGGCGTCGGCTGCGTCGCGGACGGCTTTGTCGTCCACCTTGTCAGCGAAATAGTTCCAGCTGTTCCAGCCCATGGGCGGCGTTGCGGCCACCTTTACGGTCTGTGCGGAAAGGAATGGAGCAACGAGTACAAAAGCGAGCAAGCAGCGATATAGGCGCACAAATACTCCTTGGAAGCGGTTTCATGCCAATCTAATCCCTGTCGTTGGCGTCGTCAAAGCATTTCGAAGACAGGAGAGCCGGATCCGGCCCGGATTGGGCTAGAGAGGACTTTTCGGGCGGTGGTAATCCCCGCTTTTGCCGCCAGATTTCTCCTCGAGAACGATGTGTTGAATCTCGATTCCCTTGTCGAGCGCCTTGCACATGTCGTAGACGGTGAGGGCGGCAACGGACGCGGCGGTCAGCGCCTCCATTTCCACGCCGGTGCCGGCGGTTGTGGCGGCTGTGCTGCGGATGGCGATGCCGCCCGCAACTACTGTGGCCTCCACCTCAACATAGGAAAGTGGCAGCGGGTGACACATGGGGATGAGGTCGGCGGTTCTCTTAGCCGCCTGAATGCCGGCGAAGCGCGCAACTTCGAGCGGATTTCCTTTGGGATTGGTAGGGAGAGCGGCGAGAACCTCGGCAGATAGCGCGACAAAGGCGGAGGCTATCGCCTGACGGCGAGTATCGGCCTTGGCGCTGACGTCTACCATGTGCGCTCTACCGGAATCATCGAAGTGCGAGAGCTTTCCCATGGCATCAGCCTATCAGCAGAACGCTGACAATTTCCCCTGCCTTTAGGCTGTCGCGGTCTGGCTCAACGTTGTCAGGGACTACCAGGTAGCAATTCGCGCGGGCGTTCGCCGCCATATCGCCTGAGCCTTGCCAGGGGATGGCGGTTACGCCGGGCATCAGGATCGCGGTTTGAAGGACGGCGGGCAGGAATCGCGTAAGGCCGCGCTTGATGCCGACATCCGCGTCGAGGCGTGCGAGAGCGAAGCGTGGCGCGGCGGCGGTCTCTCCCGCGAGAGCGTTGAGCAGCGGATGGACGAAGAGTGAAAAGGTGACCATGGTGGAGATGGGATTGCCGGGAAGACCGAAGAAGTAAGTCCATACACCCACTGGACGTGGAAGGCGGCCGAAGACAACAGGCTTGCCCGGCTGGATCTTCACTCCGGTGAAAAGAAATTCGGCACCGAGTTTGTGCAGAGCTTCTTCAACGAAGTCGAATTTGCCCATGGAGACGCCGCCCGAGAGGATAAGCAGGTCGGCTCCGGCAGCTAGGGCGGCACTGATGGCGGCCACGGTCTGGCTGCAATCGTCGCACAGGATTGGCAGCAACAAGGGCTCTCCGCCGCACTGCGTGACCTGCGACGCTAATGAGTAACTGTTGGAGTTACGAATTTGAAATGGGAGCGGAGTCTCTGTAATCTCCACGAGTTCGTCGCCGGTCGCCTGCACCGCTACTCGCGGCTTGCGATAGACCTTGAGTCGACTCCGGCCACAGGATGCAGCGAGGGCGATGTGCTGGGATGCGAGTCGGATTCCCGCAGGCAGCAGAGGCGTACCACTGTGCGCCTCACTGGCTCGCGGAACAATGTTTTCTCCTGGTTGAACTTTACGGCCATCTAGCAGACGCACGTCGTTACTTTGCGATCCGGTGGAGGCAGTGTGCTCGACCATCACCACGCAATCCGCTCCCGGTGGGACGGGCGCACCGGTCATAATCTCCAGTGCCTCACCGCTGGCCAGCGTCGCAGGCCACTCTTCGCCTGCACGCAAAAGCCCCACTACTCGCAGCGGCCGACGGCTGATCTCCTCTGCACGGCAAGCGAAGCCGTCGCGAGTGGAGCGATCGAAGGGGGGCTGGTCGCGATCCGCATGGATTTGGGAAGCGAGAACTCTGCCCCGCGAATCGAGAAGAGAAACCTCCTCCACCTGGGCCGGAAGTGCGGCTGAAATTTCGGCGGCGTGGGAACGAACAACCTCCGTCGCCTGCGCATACGTTAATACGTTGGGAGGTGAAGCTTCCGTTCGCATGTCACCGATTGTAGACGGGCGCACGCTACGCATACCCGTATGGGGGTACACTACGGCCGACATTTCTTTCACTTAACCGGGGTACTTGAATGACGACTACCGTTCTTCGTAGCTGTGCGATCGCGTGCCTTGCATTTCTGGGCGCAACCTCTTTGGCCGGTGCACTGCCCATGCTGAGAGATCCATCGGGAGCGCTGCTGAAGATGCCCCTGAGCATGCTGGAACATTCTCCGTTTCACTCCTACCTGATTCCGGGCATTCTGCTGCTATTTGGGAACGGGCTGCTGTCATTCGTGGTGCTGCTGCTCACGCTGCGGCGGGCAACGCACTATGGCTGGTGGATTGTGCTGCAGGGATCTGTTCTCGCCATTTGGATATTGGCTGAATTTGCACTGCTGCGTTTGTACTTCTGGCCGCAGGGGATTTACCTGGGCCTGGCCGCATTGCTGCTGCTGACAGGTGGAGTGTTGAGGGGACGCGAATCAGAATCCCGCGGATAGGCGATGCGCAAAAAGTAAGCGCCACTCTTATTAGGAGTGGCGCTTTTTGATGCGTGGTCGAGACTACTTCTTCTTTGAAGCCTTGTAGCTGTTTGTGACCTGGGTGGTGCTCATTTCGGTCAGGATCTGCTTAACCTCGCCAGCCATGGCACCTGTGGGCGCCAGATCAAGATACTTCTGGTACGCCTCGGCGCATCCTGGAGGAGCAAGAAGCTTTCCTGTCTTGGGGTCGATGGTCGATTTGCCGACGAGCGCCTTGCCCTTCAGGTAATAGGCAATGGCACGGGTGGGATCAGCAGCGATTGCCTTATCGGCAGCGGCTACGGTCTCGTCTTCCTTGCCAAGTCGGTCAAGCACGATGGCTTCGTTGGTGTAGTACAGGGCCGCACCCTTAGGATCGAGCTTCGCCGCGTTGTCATATGCCGCCACTGACTCCGGCAGCTTATTCTGATTCGCGTAGACCTCTCCGAGGGAATTGTTTGCGGCAGCCTGAATGTCAGGATTGGGTTTCTTCGCCGTGGATTCGATTTCGAGAGCCTTGTTCAGAGATGCAAGCGCATCATCATTCTTCTTCAGTCCAACCTGCGAGACTCCGAGTTCCAGCCAAAGGACAGAGGCGAGCGGCTTGACGGCCACTGCTTCTTTCATGAGCGATTCGGCTTCAGCATAGTTCTTTGACTTGTTGTCTTCACGAGCTTTAGTCAGATTGGCGTTCAGATTCTTGATCTGCGAGTTTTCCTTCAGAGCTTCAGCATTCTTCTTGCGCAGTTCCTCGGCGGTTTTGCGCTGCTCAGGAGTCAGCTTTGCCATGTACTCCGGCCGCCCCATATCGAAGTCCTGGGTGACGTCGGCACCGGCAGCAAACTTCACGTTTGCAAACTGGTCGACATCTTTGCCTTCGGCGTTAAAGAGCGTTACATAATATTCGCCGGGAGCAATTCCTTCTCCCTTAAAGTCGCCATTTGCATCCGCGGTGAAGGAGTACTTCACTTCCTTTGCGGCAATATCCTTCGACAGCTTGACGGTTGCGTTGGCCATTGACACGCCAACTGGATCCTGGGCATGCCCATGAAGCTTTGCGGTGAGTGGTGCCTGGGCAAATGCGGGCATGATCGAGAGCATAATCAATGCCAGCCACAGAGTAGTCTTACGTTTCATGTCATCTCCTTGGAGCGGGTAGCCAGGACAAAACCGCCTGCTACAGGTCCTTCAAAAAAAGAATTGCAAATCTAGAAAACTATGCCTCACACGAAGTACAGCTAAACTCAATTTCTCGACATCCCGGCGTACCTTATGGGATCTTCCAGTCCCGCCTCACGGAACGCTCGCAGCCGCAGGGCGCAACTTTCGCATACGCCACACGCTTCGTCTTCGCCGGAATAGCACGACCACGTTAAATGGAATGGTGCCCGCAATTCAAGGCCGAGTCTAACGATCTCGCTCTTCTTCAGATGGATGAGCGGAGTAGTTATTTGGATATCTCCGTTCCGTGTCCCCAGCTGAATGAGCCGTTGGAAAGCCTCGTAGTACTGCGGACGACAGTCCGGATAGCCTGAGCTGTCCTGCTCGACTGCTCCTATAAAGATCTGCTTAGCCCCAATGACCTCCGCCCAGCTGACCGCCGCCGAAAGGAAGTGGGCGTTGCGGAAGGGGACGTAAGTCACTGGGATGGAAGCACCTATGACTTCTTCAGCCGGGGCGTCCGGTACCGCAATGTCCTGATCGGTAAGCGCCGAGCCGCCGATCTTTCGAAACAAGCCCATCTGCAGGGGCAGAAAATCGCGAATCCCGACACTTTCAGCCACCGCTTGAGCACTTTTCAGCTCACGCGCCTCAGTGCGCTGCCCATAGCTGAAGTGGAGCGCGTGCGCGTCATAGTCACGCGCGGCAAGGGCTGCACAAACGGCCGAGTCCATTCCGCCAGAGAGGCAAACAACTGCCTTAGGTCTCTTGCTGGGTTGAAGGTGGTCCTGCATTTACCTATGCTACGACATCCACCCGGGTGATTGTTTGTGAGCGGGGACACACAAGTTGGTCCTTAGCCGGCTTTCCAGAGGTGTCTGCGGTATCCAAAGCAGCTAAACTCAGTTTCAGCATGCATATTCGTTCAGCAACCCGCGCAGATGTGCCCGAAATCCTTGCTTTGATCCACGAATTGGCCGCATACGAGCGCGATCCCAATGCCGTTAAAGCCACAGAAATAGACATCTTACGGGACGGTTTCGGGTCTTCACCGCGCTTTTTTACCCTGGTGGCCGAGGTGGACGGGCAAATCGCAGGGATGGCGCTCTACTTCTATAACTGGTCTACCTGGCGCGGACAGACCGGGATTCACTTGGAGGACCTGTTTGTGCGGCCCAATTTTCGGGGTCTGGGCATTGGTAAGGCGCTGATCCAGGCGGTTGCGAAAGTGGCGGTCGAGAACAACTTTGGGCGATTTCAGTGGGAAGTGCTGGAGTGGAACAAGCCGGCTATCGACTTTTACCGGAGCCTGGGTGCGGAGATGCTGTCTGAATGGCGCATCATGCGGGTGACGGACGAGGCTTTGACGGCCCTGGCATCCACGCCGGAGCGGCAGTCTTGAGCGCCCAGAGCAGGATTCGGGTGATCGGCGGAGGCTTGGCTGGCCCCGAAGCGGCGCTGACCGCAGCACGACTGGGCTGCGAGGTTGATCTGTACGAGATGCGTCCCGTAAAAACGACGCCCGCGCACCAGACGGCGGATTTTGGGGAGTTGGTGTGCTCCAATTCGTTGAAGTCGGAGAGCGAGAACACCGCGCCATGGCTGCTGAAGCAGGAGATGCGACGGGCTGGGTCGGAACTGCTGCGCCTGGCTGATCAATCCGCCGTTCCCGCCGGGCATGCACTGGCGGTGGATCGGGTTGAGTTCTCGCGGCTGATTTCCGAGGCCATTGCTGCGCAACCGCTGATTCATGTTCATCGCAAAGAAGTGACGGAGTTGGATCCGGAGCTGGGGATCACGATTCTCGCCAGCGGACCGCTCACGTCCGCGGCATTGTCCGATGAGATTGCGCGGTTGACCGGGAGCGGCCACCTGTCGTTTTACGATTCGATTTCGCCCATCGTGGAGGCCGACTCAATCAACATGGAGCGGGTGTATTTTGCCGCGCGCTGGGACAAAGGTACGGCTGACTACATCAATTGCCCTTTCAGCAAAGAGGAGTATGACGTCTTCTACGACGCGCTGCTGGCTGCGGAGGCGGTGGAGGCGAAGGAGTGGGAGAAACTCGACTACTTTGAGGGGTGCCTGCCCATCGAAGAGATTGCGCGTCGAGGGCGCGATACATTGCGCTTCGGCTGTATGAAGCCCGTGGGCCTACGTGATCCACGAACAGGCAAGACGCCCTGGGCTGTAGTGCAGCTTCGTTGCGAGAATCTTCGCGCCGATTCTTACAACCTTGTTGGCTTTCAGAATCACCTGAAATTCGGCGAACAGGCTCGCATTCTGCGACTGATTCCCGGGCTGGAGAACGCGCGTTTCCTGCGATACGGGCAGATCCACCGGAACACTTATATCAATTCTCCGCGTGTGCTGGGGAAGACGCTGAACTTGCGAAAGCATCCATCGATCCTGTTTGCTGGGCAGATTTCCGGCGTTGAGGGGTATACGGAATCGATAGCGACCGGGATGTTGGCAGGGATATATGCAGCGGCGATGGCACACGGCGAAGTGCCGGTTGCAGTGCCGCGGGAGACAGCGCTGGGTTCACTAACCCACTACATTACCCACGCTGATCCTGAGCACTTCCAACCGGCGAATATCACCTTCGACCTGTTGGTACCGCTTGAAGAGGAGACACGCAAGCGCATCCGCGACAAAAAGGAGCGTCGCCGCATACAGTGCGAGCGGGCGTTGTTGGCTTTCCAGGGTTGGTGGGAGGCGCAGCAGTCCTCGTTCATAAAGACTGCTGTTTAACGTGCGCGGTGCGGGCTAGTCGTAGCGTTCGAACACGACTTGCTTCTTGTTCCAGCCCTGGGCCACCAACTGATCGCGATTCCCTGACACCATCTCGTTCAGGCCGCAAACGTAGGCATGAATATCGAAGCCCGGAATCTCGCTCACGGTGACTATTTCCTGGCCGTGGTTGCGGGCGGCACGCTCTTCCAGAATGCGGCGAACTTGCTCCTGCACGTATCCGCGATTACCTTTCCACTCTTCAGGCGCACGACTGAGCGTAGCCACGTAGTGGAAGTTGGGATGATGTGCGGCCACCGACTCGAAATACTCGCGATAATACAGCTCGGATTCCCAGCGCGTGCCGTAGACCATCCAGATGTCGCGGCCTTCGCTGAGGTCGTCGCCATTCTCAGGAAATAAGTACTGAGTGAAGCCGAGCATGGGAGCCACGCCGGTTCCCGTGGCGATGAAGATGCAGTCAGTGAGCGGTTTGCGCAGCAGGAAGAGACCGTGCGGACCGTGGAAGTTCACAGTCTCGCCCACCTCAAGATCGCAATTGTGATTGGAAAAGAATCCGCCTTCGACGCGATTTACGCAGAGGTCAAACTCGTTGCCGCGGGGCGCAGAGGCGATGGAGTAGGCGCGTGTCTGCAACTTTCCGTTGGCGTCTTCAGCTTGGGTGGAAACAAACTGTCCGGGCACA
Organism: uncultured Acidobacteriaceae bacterium; assembly: GCA_963849505.1. Taxonomy (GTDB): domain Bacteria; phylum Acidobacteriota; class Terriglobia; order Terriglobales; family Acidobacteriaceae; genus JANXZS01. Next base: position 209,055 of record CAWKHY010000012.1, read on the forward strand.
AAATCAAACGATTCGAGTTCATCTACCGCGAATACCAGGTGAAAACACTGTGTTCGTTCAGAGATGCATTGCTTGCTGACGAGGCGTGCGGTAAAGACCTGACGAGCCAAATTGAGAACCTGCGATCCGTGGATTTACGCCCTCTCAGTATGACGATTCTGACGGATGCTTGGCAAGACCAGATCCGCCGGAGACTCATGAGAGCTACCAGATCAATTGAGCGATGCGGCGGCGGTGGGTTGCGCAGGCGACTCGTTAGCCTTGATGTAATTTCCGTAGCCGACGACAACGGTCGATCCGATGAGGAAGAGCAGGCCGGCAGCGACCAGGATTCGGGTACGAGTACTGGTGCCACGCCACTCCTTGAGGATGATGCCAATGATGGTAGCGAAGATCATGATGCTGGCCATGTGGAGGGTCCAACTGGAAAAGTCATACTTCCCCATCTTGGTCTGTCCCATGCTGTAGAAGAAGAATTGAAAGTACCAGGTAATCCCCGCGAGGGCCGCGAAGGCATAGTTCACGAGCATGGTGCGGGCGGCGAGGTGGGCGACTGGCCTGGCGATCGCGTCATCGAGCGGCGCAGGCTCGCCGAGGTACTGCCCGGCTGAATGGTTGCGCACAAGGAGGATTACGCACCAGATGCAGTTGGTAGTAAAGCCGCCCAGCATGACAACGATGAGAACTGGGAGGTTCTGCCAGAGGTCCTGGCCGTGGTGGATCAGCAGTTGTTCCCTGGCAAGAACAGCGATCGGTTTGCCTGCAGCGAGTCCGTAGGCGAAGCATGCACTCATGACACCGGAGAGGATGGAGACCATTACTCCGCGTCCGTAGCGGAATTCCTTCACCGATTCTTTCTTCTGTTCGTCGGTGAGCTCTTCTTCTTTTGAACGCCCGGCAAAGCCGCTGAGCAGAATGCCTATGACGCAGACTCCGAGGCCTACGAGGATGACCTGGCCAGACGCGCCGGCGGCGATCGCGCCGAGTTCGCCACTGAAGATCGGCGGCATGAGCGTGCCGAATACCGTGCAGAGGCCGAGCACGAGGGGATACGCGAGAGCGAAGCCGAGATAGCGAACGGCGAGCCCGCACGTGAGACCGCCAAAGCCCCACATGCATCCCCAGAAGTATGCCCACAAAATGCTGGACATGGGCGCCGCATGAAGTATCGACCATACGCCCGGGACCAATAGCGAGGCCATGAACAACGGGGCGAAGATCCAGCTGAAGGTTCCCTGGACGAGCCAGTAGACCTCCCACGACCAGCGTTTGATGCCGCGGAAGGGCAGGTAGCAACTGGCTGAGGCGAGGCCTCCAAGCCAGTGGTAGAAAACGCCGATCAGCGGATTGACTCCCAAGCTTCCCCCGAGATGCGCGATGCAATTATTCAGTGACCGCGGGAGCCAGGTGTTTCGCGCCGACGGCTGCGGGTTCCATAGTAGAGGAGGGCGGGTTGGATAGGAAACAAAATTCCTATTGAAGCAGAGGAATGTTGTGCGACATGACTTGACCAATCGATGTCGCGGCCCGAGGCATGATTGCCTCCATTACCGTAGGCTGCAAATCTAGTAAATTCGGATCCGGACGGCGAACCGCTACTTATAAGTCTCCGGAATAAAAGTTTGTTCGTAGATGGGAGGCCGGGTGTATTTGGTCTTGTTCAACGGCGGCAGCGGCAAAGGCTTTGGCGTGAGATCGCGATACGGGATCAGGGATAGAAGATGCCCGATAACGTTGAGGCGTGCGCACTTCTTATCTTCCGCATTCACGACGTACCAGGGCGACTGCTTTAGATCAGTGACCGCGAACATCTCATCCTTGGCTCGGGAGTATTCCGCCCAATGCTTGCGAGACTCCAGATCCATTGAACTCAGCTTCCAGCGTTTTGTCGGATTCTTCATGCGGTCCTGAAAGCGGCGCTCCTGCTCATCGTCGCTGACAGAGAACCAGTATTTAACGAGCATGATTCCTGATCGAACGAGCATGCGTTCGAATTCGGGGCAGGTGTGCATGAACTCGGTATACTCAGCCTCCGTGCAGAAGCCCATGACCCGCTCGACTCCGGCGCGGTTGTACCAGCTGCGATCGAAGAGCACCATCTCTCCGGCAGCCGGCAGGTGGGCAACGTAGCGCTGAAAATACCACTGCGTTTTTTCGCGCTCGGTGGGCGTTCCCAGCGCCACCACTCTGCAGATCCTAGGGTTGAGGGTATCGGTAATCCTCTTGATCGCTCCGCCCTTGCCTGCCGCGTCGCGGCCCTCAAACAATACGACCACGCGGAGCCCCTCGTGCCGGATCCATTCCTGAAGCTTTGCCAACTCAACTTGCAGGTGGCGCAGTTCATGTTCGTAGTCACAGTCCTTGCCCACCTTCACGGCATTGCCGTTGGCCGATTGTGAGGCCAGCGCGCCTGGGCTTGCGGACACGAAATCATTCTTCTTCGCCGAAGCTTCCGGCGTTTTGTGCTTGGACATAGAGGAATCCCTTCAAGGCCGATACGAAGTCATGCTGTGACAGTACGCATGCCCGCTTGAACGGAATGCCAATTCAAGCGCGGCAATTTCTATATCGTCATTTTCCTGACTTATCGTGAGTCTTCCCACTTGAAGCTACATGGCGAGTGGTTTTTCTTGTCGCCACCTACGACTTCGGCGCGAGGTTGTCAGGAGCGGATTGGAGCTTCTACGCAGCTGCAACTTTGGCGGGAAAAAGATGTGGGTAGATGAACATAAGCAGCGCGACCACCAGCGCATAGCAAGCCACTGCGGGGATGACATCATTGTGGTTCAGGTACTTGCCAGACAGCAGAAGCGCCAGGCCCACGTGGCGATTTGCATTGCTGATGGCAATGGTGCGGGCACGCTCCACACCCCAGCCCACCGTGAACAGGCGAACTACGGTGGCACAGCCGACTGCCAGCAGAAGAGCAGCCAAGGGCACACGCCAGGTAAGCACAGATACGATCCTGGGCCCCATCTTTACCAGGACGAGCACCATGATGATGGTCAAGACAGCGTTGCCGACGACATTGAGTATTGGCTGGACCTTCACGGTAAATGCAGGCACGAAGCGCACCAACGCCATGCCTAATAGCAGCGGGATGAACTGCTTCTCAACAATCTGCAACAGCAGGTCGAGCGGTGAAATCCAGACGTCGCGGTCGTACAGTTTTCCAGCCAGAGCGACAACGACCGGGATCATGATCGGTGTGAGCATGGCTCCCCAGACCTGGTAGCTGGCCGCGATTTTCATGTCGTAACCGTGCTTCCCTAGATTACGCGTTAGCAGGGGAGCCCCTGGCGCAACACCCACCATGAACAGGCCGATGGCTTCAGGCCCGCTGAGATGGAGGAAGCGATGGAGCAGCAACGCCATCACGGGAGGAAGAATAAACGTGGCTAGCAGCAAACGCAGCCAATCAGAAAGTGACTGCTGTCGCCACCGGCTCATCAGGTCCGAAGGCTTTAAGGCCATGCCGATGGAGACCATCAGCACAAACACGCAGGCCTGCAAGATGTACTTCATGGAAAATTATCCCCTCGGCTCTTTCCCGTCATATACGGCTCGTTCCAATGAATTTGAGAGCATGTGAAGACACGAAGCTATATCGCGATCGTTCTGACTACTTGTTGCCAAAGGTCCAGCCGATTCCCGAACTCGCACCGTAGTTGCTACCGACGAAGTGTGGCGGTGGCTGGTTGTCCCAGTTGCCGTAGAACGATGTAGTCCAGGTAAAGTTGCCCCAGAATTTGAGGTAATAGGAAATATCAGTATTCGCGTAGACGCGCCCAGGCTGTGAAAAGGCTGGGAATGCGGACACCGTTATTGTCAGGTTCGTTTTGTTGAACCGGAATAGCGATAAATCAGCCACGGCCATCCCGGCAATGACACTCTCGGATGCTTGTGAAGTTGTCGCCTGCGAATATTTCGTTTTCTGCCAGGAGAGACCGCCGGTCGCCGTGATGGTGGAATGGTTGGTGTTCTTGATAAACCTACCAATGCCAGCGCCGATATTTGACTGGAGTTGGATCTCTTGCGTCGAACTCTGCAGAAAGTTGGCCAGCCCCGCGTAATACCAATTATTTCGTCGCAACAATCGCCTGGTATCAAGGGCGAGAGAGTTTCTGGTCGAGGTTGAGGAGCCCTCGTTGGCTGAGAGCGACGAGTTGTAGCTGGCCCCGGCACCCCAACGCTCTCGGGGGTAGTCAACGTCCGCGCTGAAATTGTATTGCGTCGAATTATTGCCCTTGGCGTAGTTGATGCCGGAATTGAGGCTGCCATTGAAGCGCTGCCAGAAGTTGGCAGAAGTCTGCGTCAGGTCAATGACGTCGGCATGTTTGACCTGCACCATCTCCTCGGGGGCATCGGCCGGAATAATTTGGATGGGACGTCCGGCCGCACTATCAACCACTTTGATCAGACCCACATAAACGGAGCCGTCCTCTGCCTTCACGATGAACAATTGATTGCTCTCGAGGTGATGCACCTTGGACCAATCCACCGAGGCCGTGCCCTTGATGTAGTCGAAGCTGACTGACAGCGTGCCCTGGTCGAGTCCCTTGATCTCGCAGGTCATGCGATCGCCGTTGTTCATCACGATGACATCTGTTTTAGTGCGCGCGCAAAGCGGAAGAGTAAAGAGGAGTGCGATCGATAAGGCGGCAATCTGCAGTTTCATAGCGTTTCCTCGCTGGCTGCCGAATTGATCCGCAGACGGCGACAAGCCGCGCAGAACGGGTATGGCAGATGCGAAAAGATCATTGAATAGGAGAGTACATTCTTTGCTGGGCAGAGCCAAGAAGATGAGCTATGTCCTCAATCCGTTGCCTCCCGGGCCGTGTGGGCGAAGCGCGGACGGACTTCAACCGCACTCGGGATTTTGTTGCCCCAACGACTTTGGAGCGCTCCACCGCGTCTATACTTTCATCCATCGCGGGGAATAAGTCCGCAAAAGCGAGATCCAGCATGCGGAAGCCGCATTCGCGACGTGGTTTGGTGTCGGGCAAACCGGAGACGACCCGGATTTGCGAACCCAGGAACCATGAACTACATTGCTTACAGTTGAGGACGTAAGCGCCCCTGCGAAGGAACGTAGATTTCGTCGCAGGTTGGATTAGCTGTCTTTTTGCCGGTCACTCCAGCGACCGACCAGGGATTCGGTTGTACTTCGCGCAGAAATACTGAATAGCCCAACGCACCTGAACTAGTACGGGGCCGCCAACGACTTTTCAGTTCGAAAGGAAAACAGCGATGACTCCCCAGGATCAGCAACGAGTACCACTCTCATACACTGAAACTGCCGAACAAAAGCGACTGAATGACGCTCGCGAACTGAAGATTCCCTGGAAGAAGTGGGGACCGTATCTTAGCGAGCGGCAGTGGGGAACAGTTCGCGAAGATTACAGTAAAGACGGCAATGCCTGGGATTATTTCTCTCACGACAATGCTCGTTCCCGTGCCTACCGCTGGGGCGAGGACGGCATGGCCGGATTCTCCGATGACAAGCAGAACCTCTGCTTCGCGCTCGCGCTATGGAATGGCCAGGATCCAATTCTGAAAGAGCGGCTGTATGGCCTGACGAACAGCGAAGCCAATCACGGTGAAGACGTCAAGGAGTACTACTTCTACATCGACAGCACTCCTACACACTCGTACATGAAGTATTTGTACAAGTATCCCCAGGCAGCGTATCCCTATCTTGATCTGATAGAGACGAACAGGCGTCGCTCCCGCGATGAGATGGAGTACGAACTTCTCGACACGGGAATTTTCGATGAGGACAAGTATTTCGACGTGTTTGTCGAGTATGCGAAGGTCGATCCCGAAGACATTCTGATCAAGATTACGATCCACAATCGCGGGCCGGAGGCGGCTCCGATCCATGTGCTTCCGACGCTGTGGTTCCGCAACACCTGGTCCTGGGGCGACGATGTTCACAAGCCCTCGGTGCGCCAGGCGGGCCCCGGGAACATCGAGGCTTCCCATGTGGATCTGGGCAATATCACGATGCAGTGTGACAATGCTCCGGAGCTTCTGTTCACCGAGAACGAGTCGAACTTTGGGCGACTCTGGGGTCAGCCAAATGCTTCCCCCTATGTGAAGGACGCCTTTCACGAATATGTAATCGGCGGAAAGAAGGAGGCGGTCAATCCAGACCATACGGGAACCAAGGCTGCTGCACACTACGTTCTCGATGTTCCGGCTGGAAGGTCCAAAGTAGTCCGCCTACGAATGAGCTCAAAAGTACCGGTGGACGCATTTGCGGACTTCGACAAAGTCTTCGCAGAACGCATTAAGGATGCGGATGAGTTCTACGATCGGATCACTCCGAGAAACATTACGGAAGATGAGCGTCGCGTGCATCGCCAGGCACTTGCAGGGATGTTGTGGTCCAAGCAGTACTACTACTTCGACGTGGACAGGTGGCTGCAAGAACATGGCACACATCCTGTATCGGACGTTGGTGGGCAAGTGTCGCGCAACGCCGATTGGTTTCACATGTTGAATCAGGATGTCATCTCCATGCCAGACAAATGGGAGTACCCCTGGTATGCGGCGTGGGACCTGGCCTTCCACACCATTTCGCTTTCACTGGTCGACTTCGATTTTGCCAAGGATCAGCTTCTGCTGATGCTCAGAAACCTGTACGCCCACCCGAATGGCCAAATTCCAGCTTACGAGTGGAACTTCGGCGATGTGAACCCACCAGTACATGCATGGGCAACGCTCTTTCTCTTTAGGATCGAGAAGCAACTAGGGCGCGAGGATCTACGGTTCCTGGAGCGGTCTTTCCAGGGACTGCAGATGAACTTCAACTGGTGGGTGAATCGCAAGGATCCTGAGGGACGCAATGTTTTCGCGGGCGGGTTCCTTGGGCTCGACAACATCGGCGTCTTCGATCGCAGCGCACAACTGCCAACGGGCGGCCACCTGGACCAGGCTGACGGCACGGCATGGATGGCGTTCTTTTGCCAGTGCATGCTGGAAATTGCGCTGACCCTCACCGACTACGACTCCGAACTATACCAGGCGGTTGCCTTCCGATACCTTGAACACTTTATCTGGATCTCTTACGCCATGGATCGAATGGGCGAAAATAAAGACGAGATGTGGGACACTCAGGACGGATTTTTCTACGATCTCCTGCATTTCCCAAACGGCGATGCCACACGGCTGAAAATCCGCTCGATGGTAGGGCTGCTGCCCATGTGCGCCTCGACGATATTCGAGGCAGGCGCAGTCGAGCGCTATCCGCAGATACAAGCACAGATTGCATTGTTTCGTAAGCGGCATCCTGACGTCATTGAGAAACTCGCCCCGAACGGCCACACCTTTGTGGGCTACGGAGGACGGAGGCTGCTGTCAATCTGCCCCGAGGATAAGCTGAAGCGCATTCTTCATTACATGCTCGACGAGAATGAGTTCCTTAGCCCATACGGCATACGCTCCCTCTCGCGGTATCACCTGGAGCATCCATTCGTCTTCAGCCTCGGGAACCAGGAGTTCGTCGTTAAATACCTTCCGGCGGAGTCGGACACCGGCATGTTTGGAGGAAATTCCAACTGGCGTGGCCCGATATGGATGCCCGTCAACACGTTGATCGTCCGTGCCCTCTTGAATCTGTATCCGTTCTATGGTGACGACTTCAAGGTGGAATGTCCGACAGGTTCAGGCACATACATGAACCTGTTTGAAATTGCGCACGAAATATCCAACAGGCTCAAGAATATTTTTCTGCGTGATGAGAATGGCAAACGACCTGTTTATGGAGGCACTAAGAAGTTTCAAGAGGATCCCTACTGGAAGGACTACATTCTGTTCTATGAGTACTTCCACGGAGACAACGGCGCAGGACTGGGAGCTAGCCATCAAACCGGATGGACTGGTCTGATCGCGCGCGATATCGACGTCTTTGCGAGAATCGAAGCCGCTGACGTGTTGACCAGCGCGACGCGAATATTTGAGAAGATGACCAAGGGGTCCGTCGAGGGCGTTTAACCGCAGTCGACCGCGCCGGAGCCCCATCCCACTCCGGCGTGGAGGAACGGCCATGAACGACACGTCAGATGGACGGACCAACTATCCCTCGCTCTATCAACTCAACACCCGCGTCTGGCTGACAGACCTGTCCATCTCCCTGGGGAGGGCCACGACTCTGGACGATATTCCGGACGCCGCACTTGACCGCATCTGCGAATCAGGCTTCGACTGGGTCTGGTTTCTGAGCGTGTGGCAGACCGGCTTAGTGGGACAACAGATCTCCCGCAACAATGCTGAGTGGCGAAAGGAATTCGAGGAGACGCTTCCCGATCTGCGGGACGAAGACATCGCCGGTTCCGGCTTCGCAATCACCGGATATACAGTGCATCGTGATCTTGGCGGGGACGCGGCTCTGGCTCGCCTGAGAAATCGCCTTCGCCAACGCGGGCTGAAACTGCTGCTGGATTTTGTCCCTAACCACACTGCACTAAACCATCCATGGGTGGAAGAGCATCCCGACTACTACATTGCCGGAAGTGAGCAGGAGCTCGCCCAGTCTCCGCAGAATTTTGTCAGGGTAAAGCGACCATCAGGTGACCTGATATTAGCCAACGGTCGTGATCCTTACTTCCCGGGCTGGCCGGATGCCTTGCAACTGAACTACGGCAATTCGGCGGTACAGCAAGCGATGATCGGGGAGTTGCTAAAGATTTCGCGGCAGTGTGATGGCGTCCGATGCGACATGGCCATGCTTATACTGCCGGAAGTATTTGAGCGCACCTGGCACATCTCCTCTCAGCCTTTCTGGTCGGAAGCTACGCGACAGGTTCGGAATGCCACGCCTGGCTTTTGCTTCATGGCGGAGGTTTACTGGGATCTCGAATGGACGCTTCAGCAGCAGGGCTTCGACTACACATATGACAAGCGGCTCTATGACCGCCTTCGCGCCGGAGAAGCTAGACCTGTCCGCGAGCATTTGATGGCAGGGCTCGATTACCAAAATAAGATGGCGCGCTTTCTTGAAAACCACGACGAGCCCCGCGCCGCGGCAACTTTTCCCACGGAGATCCATAAGGCCGCGGCCGTCATTACATTCATGTCACCGGGACTGCGCTTCTTTCACCAGGGACAATTCGAGGGGCGGAAGAGACGCATATCGCCGCATCTGGTTCGCGCACCAGAGGAGCCTGTCGATGTGGTGCTGCAACATTTCTACGAGGGCCTTCTTGCCGTGCTGCAGCTTCCGGTTCTTCATCACGGCCAATGGCAACTGCTGGAGTGTGTTCCTGCCTGGGACGGGAATTCGTCGTCGGATGCTTTCGTCGCGTTCTCATGGCAGAATTCCAACGGCAAGCGATTGCTGATCGCCGTAAACTACTCTGCTCATCAGAGTCAGTGTTACGTGCGGCTTCCCTTCGCAGACCTTGCTGGGAGGCAGTACCAACTGGTCGATCTGCTCGGGATTGCGCGCTACGAGCGCGACGCAAACGACCTGCAAGCCCACGGGCTTTATCTGGATATCGCGCCGTGGCACTACCACGTATTTGAAATGCGCGGCGTATAGCGTGTAGAAGTCGCGCGCCTGCTATAGATCAGGCGCGCCCAGCAAAGTCACGCGTCTCTGTGGACACTCTGATCTTCTCGCCATTCTTAATGAAGAGCGGAACGCGAAGCTCCAGGCCAGTCTCCAGCGTGGCTGCCTTGGTTACGCTTCCGCTGGCCGTATCGCCGCGAGCTCCGGGCTCGGTGTCGGTCACTGTCAACTCGACCTGCGTCGGCAACTGCGATCCCGATGGGATTGCCGTTGTACTTGTGCATCTGGATGATGACTCCCTCGAGAGTAAAGTCCAGAGCATCTCCAATCATCTCGCGGGAAAGCGTGAGAGTTTCGAAGGTCTCCTGGTCCAGAAATGGGAGCCGTCTCCATCGCTATACAGGTAGGACGCCGGGACCATATCCAGGTCAGGTTCCTTGAACTTGTCGCTGGCCTTGAAGGTTTTGTCGAAGACAGCACGCGTAAGCAGGTTGCGCATCTTCAGGCGCACGAGTGTCTGTCCGCCCCTTGCGGTCGGTGTGGAAATCTCCGATTCCAGGCAGTGGTACGGCGTATTCTCAAACTCAAAAAACATCTTGCGTTTTACGTCAATGGCGTCGATCAATGCGGCCATGATTTCCTCAAAGACAATATCTTATGTGGGCGGTCGCGCTTCTCGGTGCTCCGCTATTCGACGGTGACGGACTTGGCGAGATTTCTTGGCTGATCGACGTCGCAGCCGCGGCGCACGGCGATGTGGTATGCCAGCAACTGCAGCGGCACTACTTCCATAATGGGCAGCAGCAACTCCGGCGCGTGCGGGATGAAGAGCACGGATTCGACGAGTTGTCCGATGTGAGTATCGCCCTCGGTTGCAACGGCGATCACGCGGCCGGAACGCGCAGTGACTTCCTGAATATTCGACAGCGTCTTCTCGTAGCGCAAGGCTGGAGCCTTCGTCGCTTTCGTCCTTGGTGGCGAGCACGACGACCGGAAGTGTCTCGTCAATGAGCGCGTTGGGGCCGTGCTTCATTTCTCCCGCGGGATAGCCTTCGGCGTGAATATAGGAAATTTCTTTCAGCTTGAGTGCGCCCTCGAGTGCGATGGGGTAATGAATTCCTCGCCCGAGATAGAGGAAGTCGCGGGCGGTGGAGAATTTTTTCGCGAGTTCTTCGCAAGGGTCCACGGTTCGCAGGATCTCTTCAATCTTGCCGGGAACACGGCTGAGCGCATCTACGAGGGCGATGCTCTGCTCGTCAGTGAATGGTTTTTCGCACCTGCGCGAGGTGCATCGCGAAAAGGAAAAGCGCGGTCAGCTGAGCGGTGAAGGCCTTGGTCGAAGCGACTCCGATTTCTGGCCCGGCATGGGTATAGATTTTGCCGTGAGCCTCACGAGCGACCATGGCGCCGACGACGTTGCAGATGGCTACGGTCTTGGATCCGTTGGAGATCATCTCTCGCTGAGCGGCGAGGGTGTCGGCTGTTTCTCCGGACTGCGTAATCAACATGCCGATGGCGGCGGGATCGTGGATGGGATTGCGATAGCGGTATTCGCTGGCATAGTCAACGTCGACCGGTACGCGGGCAAGGCGCTCGATCATGTATTTTCCAGCGGTCGCGGCGTGCCAACTGGTGCCGCAGGCGGCAATGTTGATCTTGTGTCGTAGCTAGGAATTCCTCGTCGCTGATTTCCATCTCGTTGAGGAAGACTTTGCCCGTCTCAAGCGAAACGCGGCCGAGGGTCGTATCGCGGACGGCGCGCGGCTGCTCCCAGATTTCCTTGAGCATGAAGTGTTTGTATCCGCCCTTTTCCGCCTGGATCGGATCCCACTGAATGCGGTTCACGGGGCGATGAACTGTGTTGCCGTCAAAGTCCGTGAGGCGCACGCCGCTCGGGTGTGAGGATGGCCATGTCTCCGTCCGCAAGGAAGTATAGATTGCGGGTGTGGTGAAGGATTCCGGGTACATCCGAGGCAACGAAATATTCGCCCTCGCCGATGCCGACGACGACTGGCGGACCATTGCGCGCGGCAACGATCTTGTCAGGCTCATCGGCGGAGATGACGCTGATGGCGAAGGCTCCTGTCAGGCGCTTTCACGGCGCGGCGGACACCATCCTCGAGCGAGAGCTTCTGGCCGGATGCGGCAGCGGACTTGATCTCCTGCTCGATGAGGTGCGCAATGATCTCGGTATCTGTTTCCGTTACGAACTTGTGTCCCAGCGCGGTGAGCTCTTTTTTGAGCGGAATATAGTTTTCCACGATCCCGTTGTGGACCACAACAATGCGGCCGGTGCAATCGCGATGCGGGATGAGCATTCTCTTCCGTGGGGCGGCCGTGGGTGGCCCAGCGAGTGTGGCCGATGCCGTAAGTGCCGTGCAGCGGATGTCTGGTGGATTACCTCTTCAAGATTGCGCAATTTGCCGGGAGCGCGGCGAAGTTCAAGGGCGCCCTTGTGTCGACGCCTACCGCGATTCCAGCCGAGTCGTAGCCGCGATATTCCAGGCGGCGCAAACCCTCAATGATGACCGATACAACGTTCTTAGGACCCACGTAGCCGACAATTCCGCACATGGAGTTATTGTACGGGGTCGGGCGCAAGCGCGCGGAATTCCACAGCGCGACGACAGGCTAGGAGCCCAAGATCAGGGTGATTATTCTTCGAGCCGGTACGTAAATTCTTCGATCACGGGATTGGTGAGAACATTTTCGGCAATGCGTTCGATCTCTGTTTGTGCCGTTTCCGCGTCCATCGAGTCTTCGAGGGTGAGGAGGAAATATTTCCCTTGTCGAACGTCCTCAATCCCCTTGTATTGCATCTTCTTAAGGGCGCTCTGGATCGTTTGACCCTGAGGGTCGAGCACGGTCCGCTTCATCGTAACGTAGACATGAGCCTTCATCGTAGCCGATTTATAACCTCTAGTGCCTTTATTCCGGCGTGTGGCCGGGTATCCCACTTTTTTAAAAGACAGGACGGACATGGTCAATTATCTGGAATTGCCGATTGGCGAAAGAGCGCCCGAAGTGATAGAAGCGGTGATTGAGATTCCCTTCGAAGGCATTAATAAGTACGAGTACGACAAAAAGCTCCACGTCTTCCGGTTGGATCGCAATCTCTACTCGCCGGTCCACTATCCCGGCGACTACGGATTTATTCCGTCCACGCTGAGCGACGACGGCGATCCGCTGGACGTGCTGGTGATGGTGGATGCTCCCAGCTTTACCGGATGCGTGATGGAAGTGCGGCCCATCGGCCTGCTGGAGATGCTGGACCAGGGTACCTTGGACGAGAAGGTGCTGGCCGTTGGGAAAAACAATCCGCGCTACTGCGATGTGTGGAACTACTCCGAGATTTATCCCCACATCCTGAAGGAGATCACTCACTTTTTTGCCATCTACAAGGATTTGGAAGGCAAACGAGTGGAAGTGAAGGGTTGGCACAATGCAGCATACGCACGCGACCGGGTGATGCACGCCGCCAAACAGTTCAAGGACGGGCAAGATCGCGAAGCCGCCGATGATTGAAGCGGCGGTCGCAAAGAAATAAAACATGGCCAGGTGAGGGGCGGCGGCTTAACCAGCGGGCGCCCTTTTGCTTTATCGAGTGATGGCATATCCGACGGGCCGCCACAGGCGATCAGCAGGGCGAAGACCAGTGCCGGCATGTGCGCATCCGCTCTTCGCGCGCACTGTAAAGCGCATAGACGATCAGCCCAGCGGGAGCTATGCCCATCAGGCAGGCAAGGGCAAAATTTCCGGCCCGAAAAGGTCGCGGCAGTTCGGGCTCGCGTATCCGTAAAACGACCAGCGCGACAAACTCCAGGATCAGGCTACCCCCGTAAAGAATGAGGTCGATGGAGATCAGCCGTTCGAAGCTGAATCGCAGCGCCAGCGCCCATCCAACAGCGCACACAAGAATGGCGGCCACCGGCGCTTTGCTCTTATTTCCATGGCCAGCCATGCCGGCAACATGCCGTCTCGGCCATCGCCAGAGGCAGACGCGTGTACGAGAGCATCAGTGCGTTGAACATACCGAATCCGTTGATCATGCCACCCACCACGATTGCAATCGCAAGCCCAGGCCCCGCCGAGCGTCCGGCTGCGTCCACCCAGGACCCGGTCGAGAAACTGTCAAGCGGAATGCCCGCCACCGCGACGGCAGCCAGCGGCAGCAGGTAGCTCACAGTTACAAGCGCCGCCGTCAAGAACATTGCGCGAGGATAGTTGCACTGTGGATTTTCTACTTCCTGCGCAACTGTCGAAGCGTTGTCCCAACCCATGTAGTTCCACATGGCGACGAGGACTGCGGTGCTCAGCGCCGCCGAACCATTCTGCTGGTGCCAGTTGACTATCCACGGAGTGTGCATCCCACGCCAGAAACCCACGGCAGCCAGCACGACAAAGGGAGACAAGAGCAGCACGAACAACACCACGGCACCACGACCAACGGCGTATGCGCCGCGTAGGTTCCACGCACAGCACACCACGACGCAAGGAGTGCCCAGAGTGTTCCCCGGAACCCCGCCGTCCATCCCGGCACCAACTTGCCCAGATAAAGCGCGAAGAGGGTGGGATAAATCGCCATGTCGAAGATGCTCGCAGCCAGCGACAGCCAAGCCTCCTGAAAGCCCCAGAATGGCCCCATAGCGCGCCGAACCCACACATAAAAGCCGCCCTCGGCCGGCATCGCACTGGCCAACTCGCCAATCATTAGCGCTGTGGGAAGACTCCAGAAAAAAGGCAGAATAAGCAGGATCAACAGCGCCTTTAGATACCCTGCGCCGCCCAAAATGTCCTCAATGCCGTAAGGACCGCCGGAAACCATAAAGTATGTGGCCGCCACCAGCGGAAAAAGCAGGAGTTTCCGCACCTTGAGCGACGGTTGTTTCCGGGAGAGAAATCGCAAAGGCATGACAGACATTCTCTGCAATGTACCGCAACAGGGTCGCAAAGTTGCGGGGATGTTCGTGCGAAGATTGGGAGCGCCCACACTCCAGCGTCACCAGCGCTCGCTTCCGCCCGCTCGATTTGCCGCCTGCACGTGGAATGTAAGAATCGGAAAAGAAGGACTCGTCCACAGCCTGTCGTCGCGTGCTGCTATATAATCGGGAAGAAATAGCCGGAGAGTTGGCCGAGTGGCTGAAGGCGGCGGTTTGCTAAACCGTTATAGGGTCAAAAGCTCTATCGGGGGTTCGAATCCCCCACTCTCCGCCACCGCGTCAAGCTGTTTACTATCAATAACTTAAACGACGCCAAGTTCTCGGAATTCCGGGCGATTTCCGCATAAATCCTCCTCCCGCGATTTTCGGGAAGACGACTACGCAAGCCTGCTAAGAAGCCGGGATCACCCGCAATTCGATCACCTGATGTTGTTTCCTAGACATGCGTTACCAGCCGACTCGGTGGCAATTGCCGTTTGAGTGGCCTTCAAGAATAGGAAGTGTATGCTGGTTGGCGGGATTTTAGTCAGGAGAAACAGGCATCTTGGCACAGTTGAGTTCGCGTTTGTTTGTCCGGCGTTCGGGCAATCTCTCTGCTTTGCGAGCTCTTCTACTGTTCGTCTTAGCGGCGGCTTCATCTGCGTTCGCCGCCACCCTGCATACAACAATCTCCCTGGGCCCCGACGACGTTCTGCCCACTGGAAACCAGTGGATCTCGCTCCCTGACATTCGCGCCATCGACGGTTCGCTTACTACGTTCAACGTCCTGTCCATGCATCATCGCGGTCTGCTGCAGGTGCGCGGCGAGAACGGCACTCCAGTTCTTCAGCCGTATTTCACCGCCGACGGAAAGCCGCTCGAATTCCGCAATCCGTCCTGGGATCTCATCGCCTTCTGGATTCCCCGCGCCCATCTGACGATCAACGACCTCGACGCCACCCTGACCTGGTGCGCGCCTCCCGATTCCCGCGCTGTGTTCATCCGGATGACGCTGACCAATCGCCGCACCCAACCCACCGAGGTCACTCTCGGCCTTAAGGCATCTTTCGGCTCTCTCGATCGCGTCACCTACGTCCCCGTTCAACTTCGCGGGGAGCGCACTGTAGCATCGGCCCCTTGGGTCGAACCAGCCGAGGTATTCAGCTATATCACCCAGGACACTGATTTTGCCTGGACCGTGCTTCATCCCGGCTCAAAGGCTACGATCACTGCTCCGCCTTCAAGTTCGGCGCCAGCTGTCGACGCCAGTAAAACCAAAACGCTTGCTCCCGGAGAATCCATCGAATCCGTCTTCATCCTCGCCGCTGGAATCGAGGAGTTCAGCGCTGCGCACAACGCCCGCGCTCTGCGGGAGCAGATCGATCGCAACGGTGCCGAAGCAATGATCGACCAGACCGCCGCGTGGCTCTCCGCTCGAACGCGCACTACCGGCAAACCCGATCTCGATTTGCTGATGAACCGCAATTTTCTTTTCACAAGCCTCTATGCCTGGGGACGCACCATCGATACTGAACAACTCGTCGGCGTCACCTCGCGCAGCCCGCGCTACTACGTCTCCGCCGCGTACTGGGATCGCGACGCCATGCTCTGGAGTTTCCCCGCGCTTCTCGATATCGACCCGTCGATGGCGCGCGACGCACTGGAGTACGCTCTCACAACACAGCTCCGCAACACCGGTACCCACAGCCGCTTCATCGACGGCATCGTTCTCGAAGACGGCTTCCAACTCGACGAGGCCGCTGCTCCCATCGTCGCTCTCGCGTCCTACATCAAGCAGACGAACGACACCGCATTTCTCGCCGCGCACAGGACTGCGTTAACACGTCTCCGCGACGGACTCCTGCAGAGATTCGATCCCACTACCGGCCTCTACTCCTCGTTGCAGGACTCGCAGGATGAGTTCCAGAAGCTGCCTTTCATTACCTATGACAATGCCCTTGTGTGGCGCGCGCTCTCCGATCTCTCAGAACTTTTCAAGCTCCTGAACGACTCCGCCGACGCCCAGGAAATGACCAGGCGCGCCGCCTCGCTGCACGAGGCAGTCCTCGCGCATTGCGTTTCCACATCTGCTCCAAATGCGAGCGGCCCCATCTTCGCCTCAGCAACGGACGGGAAGAATTTCATCTTGACCGAGATTCCACCGGGATCCCTGCTCAAGCTCCCGATCCTCGGCTTCATTCCCGAATCCGATCCAACCTTTGTGCGCACCTGGCAGTGGCTGCATTCCAAAAACTACCAGTACTCCTACGCTGACAAGCCCTATGGACTTCCGGGAAGCTACCGATTGCCCTTCACCACTTCATGGAGCATCGCCGACGAACTCCTCCTCTCCGCCGGCCGTGACAAAGCCCTCAACGCGCTCCTCGGAAGCGAATGGGACGGAGGCATCATCACCGAAGGCATCGACCCCGGAACTGCACGAATGGATCAGGCCGGCCGCGCCTTTGCAACCGCCGCGGGGTACGTCGCACATGCCATCTGCCAGATGTCCTGTGTCGACAAGCCGAAACAACATCGAACCGAGCCGTGAACCAAACCCTCACAGAAAAACATCGAGGGCGAAAAATGAAAACCGCCCCGCTCCTTTTCCTGAGCACGTGCGCAGATATCTCAACGAGAGCGAGTCGCCCTGTTCTCTGGTCGATCAGAGAGCGGTGCAACTTTTGATCTACGCTCTAGGCCATTGCGGGATGGATATATCGCTCTGGTTGGCAGAGTTTGTGCCGGGACATAAGCTGCAGACTGGAACTGCCGTGTTCTACGGTTTTGCTGTTTTAGATGTAGAAAACTCAACTGCCAGCTCAACCTTCCGATAGGGCGATGTCGCCGTTGCGGAATTCGCCGGAGGTGCAATCACGAGTTCAGACCAGCCATTCTCCAGGGGCCGCAGAGTCGCCGCGCTGACGTTC
This sequence comes from uncultured Acidobacteriaceae bacterium, assembly GCA_963849505.1. Classification (GTDB taxonomy): domain Bacteria; phylum Acidobacteriota; class Terriglobia; order Terriglobales; family Acidobacteriaceae; genus JANXZS01. The sequence goes on from CAWKHY010000012.1 coordinate 226,418, forward strand.
GCGATCTTATCGTCGGTCCGCAGGAGGATGCTCGCTTCGCGGGAGGCATCCACATCCGCTGCAATTACAAGACGGGCTCCCTTGAGGCTGACGCTGGTCAGCTTCGTGCCCCGACTTCGATCGCCTGGAAGCAGCACGCGATGGGGCACCGCGATTGAGACGCCACCTGTGAAGTTGATCGATGCTTTTGTGGCACCATGCGGAAGTTGCAGATCGAGCGCAGCGTGGGAATCCTGATCGTTGTTGGATAACTGGGCGCCAGCGGCCTTGTCATTCACTGAGCCGCCTGTAAGCCGGGCACCCAACGGGACCGCAGGAGCAAATCGAAGAGAGACCGGCTCACCTTCATTCTCGACTGACAGATCTATACCGTGGCTCGTGCGAACGACGGTGAGATTGACTGTTCCAGTGGGAGTTCTGACTCCCTTCACGCGCAAGGTATTCCACTCAGCAGGCAGATGCGGCGCGAAGGTCAGCTGCTTGGTCTGTGCGTTGAGGTCAAGTCCGAGCAATCCACGTGCGGTTGAAGAGAGCAGCGCGGCAGAAGACCACGTCTGCTCAGGCACCGATTCGGTCTGCTGATGGAAGACGTCTCCGGCCATGACCTCATGCAAATGCCCGAGAGAGTCGAACGAGTTCCATTGGATGAGCGAGTTCCAGATCGGAAACGCAGTAGCCGGCCGATGCTGCGTCCAGAACGTCGCCGCGACATCCGCGGTGCCAATGCCCCATACACTGCCCTTGGCATATGAGTTCGGATCGAAGTCCGGTGAGTTTGAAGCAACGCTTCTTGTGCCCCAATCGGTTTGGAAATCGGAAGATGCGATCTGGTCGAGGAGAAGATTTTTGGGTGCTTCGGGAAGGATGCCACGCTCAATCAAAGTAATGCCACCGATACCGCTTCCCATGACCGGCTTGCCCGACTCGTTGTAACCATCAATCCACTTGTTGCTGTCCTTGATCCAGTAACGCGCCGCGATGGACTGCTGCGCGTGGGCGCTGATTTGCTTTGCTTCTACTGCGTCACTCTCATGCCCGGCAAGCTCGGCAAGTTGAGCGAACGATTGCGAGGCTGTAAGCCAACTCACCGAGAGATCAAGCTCATCTGTAAGTCGATCCTGCTCATTTCCGCCCTCCTTGGTCTTCGGAATTCTAGGCAGACTATCCGTTGGATCAGAGAGTGTTTTGCAATAGTTATAAGCAGCCTGAAGAGACGCCCAGTTATCGATGATGAATTGCTTGTCGCCACTTACTTTTGCATATTGCGCCACAGTGTTCAGGAATTGAAACGAGATATCCACGTGGACATACATATATGGATAGCTATTCGCCCAATCCAGGAAACTTGCGCTTTGGGAAAGCTCATGCCAGATCATTCCGGACTTCGGATCCTGATACTTGATGATGAACCGAAGTGCATCCCGCGCGCGATCATATCGCCCTGCAGCCAGCAACGCTTCGATCGTAGTCAGTCCGTCTCCTGCAAAAAACCACTCATACTGCGGACGTCGAGCGTCTCGTGACGGTCCATATCCCGCGATTGGGCCGCAGCCGAGATATGGATTGCATGCCCATGCCTGATCCAGCGCAACTCCGGCCCACGCCAGGGCGCTGTTCACACTGTCATCCGGTGTAAGTATCTGCAAGGTGCTGGACTCAAGCTTCTCGTAGTGAGTACGTGCCTCGGTCTCAAGCTTCTTCTCATCGGAGAGCAGGCTCGCCAGGGCTTGCGCGGGTTCGGTAGCCGCGTTCTCCAGCATCCCGATGGCGACAGTGGCCGAGCGATGCTGGTTCACTCCACCGGCTCGCATCGCGAACGCAAAACTCCTCTCGTGTGAGCTGGGCTGGGCGCTGTTTACGGTTCCGTCATGCAAGATGGTGTCAGGCGAACCGATAAATGCTGAAAACTTATGCGAGGGCTCTCGGACTACATATGCGGATGCTTTCGAGTCCCAGGACGCGCTTTGGCCACCGATCGATCCCGGCCACATTAAATTCAGTATCGGGCTGAAACGAACAACGACATCAACTGGCTCGCGGCTATCGATCGTGTAAGTAATGATCGCGGACGGCTGATCGAGCGGCACAAAAAGTCTTTCACTTACAACGAAGTCGGGTCCGATATATGTTCGGGTTACTGCCTCGGGTTCGTAAGTGATCTTCCTTAGCAAGCTCGCGCCATCAGTCACTGTGGCTGAACCTTCATGGCGAAATCCAACTTCGTAGTCTCCGACGATCTGGATCGGATACGCCCAGACCTCCAGCCCATGGGTTGCATAGCCCTGAATGAGCGAACGAGTACCGTGCACCGCCAGGAAACGCTGCGGACCAACAGAATCCGTCGCAAGGGTTAACTTGCTGACACCGTCGTTGACGGTTGCGCTCTGACTCTGAGATTTGCATATATTCGCGCCAAGCAGGAGACACAAAATGAGGCCACATGACAGACGAAGTCGATCACCACTTACGATGGCCATTGAGCGTATTACTCCTCTTGGCGTTGATCCGTATCTGGTTCCGGGATGCGAATTGCCCTCGCCACCGGATCTTTCCCGACAACTATCAAATGGCGTCCCGCCGATGCCGCACCTGGAGTTTGGCATCGACAAGAACCGCCGTGAAAAGCAAGAGGATCCCGCAGAAAACTTCTTCACGGTTCCATCGCCGAGGACTGCAAACTACATTTCCGAGTTCCCCAAGTGGCAGCGCCAGCAACCATTCACACTGGGGCGTGCGACACAGAGTCGTATCGGCTATCAGCTTTACTGGCTTCGCAAGGAGTGTGAAAAAGAACAGGCGGCTCCGAAGAACCGCCTGTGATGGAAGCACCCCTAAAATTCAACTCGTGCGCCAAATTGAAGGACACGCATGGACGTTCCTTCCTGGCTGGAGGCAGTGCTGGAGATGGTTCCAGCACCAGAGTTCTGGCAGTCGAAGCAGGAATTCACTCCGCCCAGGTTCACATGATTAAATGCGTTGAATGCCTGAGCGAGTACCTGAAGCTTGACTCCCTCCCACAGCGGGAAGTTCTTTGCAATAGAGGCATCCACACTGTCCAGGCCCGGTCCCCAGAGGGCATCGCGACCAACGTTACCCCATGTCCCAACTGCCGGCCTTGAGAATGCGCCGTACGCGTTAGGTGTCGCCGGACTCGGATCATTCGGAGACGACAGCACAAAGGGAGCTGGCTGGAAGTATTGAACCGAGTTGGAACTCGGATTGTAGGAGCCCCTGTGAGGATGGAAGCTCCCAAACTTGTTAAGGAAGCCGGTGCACTGATCGTTGTCGTTACCGCATTGGTTATAGTTGATCGTGAACGGCAACCCACCCTGCAGCATCCAGCTTCCGTTTAACTGCCAACCACCAATAATCTGGTTCTGCCATCCTGAAACTCCGGAGCCCCACTTCTGATTGTGACCGAAGGGCAGGTCGTAGGTTCCTGCCAGGTTGAAGGCTTGCCGACGGTTGTAGTAGCTGTTGCCGCGGCCGATCTGCGGATCGATCAGGAACTCATAGGACTCATGCGACAGTGCGTGAGACCAAGTGTAGTTCGCCAGGAATTGCAGCCCCTGACTCCAGCGCTTGTTAAAGACGACCTGCAATGCGTTGTAGCTACCAGTCGCCTGGTTGGCCATGTAGTCGATTCTCTGTTCCCATCCATACGGTGTTCCGTACTTTAGGCCCAACTGCGACTGCGCGGTTCCATCAAACCACGGACTGCGCTCAGAAGTCGTATACAAGCACTCCGACGGCACTCCCGCATGTCCTACTGGCAGGGTACCTTGCGGGTAGCTTGCGCAACTCTGGCCACCATTCGTTACATGCTTAGGATTCACTTGATTGAAGCCGTACAGCGTTGGCTGGTTGGTGTCGTACGACGGCGACGAGTCAAACATGTTGTGATATGCCTGGCTGCCAACATAGCCGATCTGCAGCGACATCGTTGAAGTCACTTGCTGCTGGACCGTCAAGTTCCAACCCTGCACTGTGGGAAGAATGACCGACCGCGGGCGTGCAATCTGATAAATGCCATCCGGTAAGGGATAGACGCCACTGGATGGGATCGAAGGAAAGACGTAGTTGGGGGGTCCTTGATCCAAAGTGAAGGCATAGCCGACGTTGCCACTCACACCCAACGTCTGTTGGATCTGAGTCGGGAACGAGGAGGTAAGCACGCTACCAAAGCTGTCACCCGCCCATCCCTGTCCATAGACTGTTCCAAATCCGGCGCGCACAACAGTCTTGGGCAGCACTTGATACGCGACTCCGACACGGGGCGCAAATAGCTTGTAGTTATTCTTTACATTGATGCTGTTGTTCACAGATCCAACGCCACCGATGAGGACGGCACCACTGGTGAGGTCGAGCATGCCGCCGGAGCCAGCCGCCGTGAGCGACTCAGGCGTGTAGAACTCCCAGCGCAGTCCGTAGTTCACAGTCAGTTTCGGAGTTACGCGCCACTGATCTTGTCCGTAGGTGAAGAAGCGCGTCTGACGGCTCTGAGCATTCACATTCGCCGTCTGGGTACGCCAGAAAAGTGAAGTATCACCCAGCAGGAAAGTGCCAAGCCCAAGGCCCGCGGAGGAGACCGTTGTATCGCCAACAGTTGTTGAGCCCGACGTTGTGCTCCCGAAGAACTGGAATGTACCGGAGCGAAGAGCATTACTCGCTACGCCGAGCGTGTAGTTCTTGCCGTAACGATAATCCACACCAAACTTAATGTTGTGGTTGCCGAAGGTGTGGGACCAGTTATTTACGCCCTGATACTGGCTGGTCTGCTGCAAACTTGGGTTCGCAGTGGTTCCGTAAAAGACCGTGTTGCCTTCGTTCGTTCCATTCGCTGGAACGCTGATTTCGAACTGAGGCATGCCACCATACAACGAGAGAGGTTCTCCGTTGGCGTTGGGAATTCCAAGTTGATTACCAAGCGGTTGGTCCGCGTCTGGCCCAACTACGTTGTTATAGATCCGGTAATAGGCGAACCGGAAATCCGTCAGCCACGTAGGCGAAACCACATAGTCGCCGCCGCTCGCCAGGCTCTGGTTACGCCCGGACATGGTGCCGGCAAAATTTCCGGAACCATAGCCGTTGCCGCCAGCCGTACCAAACCAGGGATCGCCTGACAGGCTTGCACCAAAATAGGTATAGCGGCCAAAGAGGTGAAGCTTCTCTCTCAGGGTCGTGTCCATGCGCACATCGAACTGGTTGGTGTTAAAGATGCCCGAGCCCGAAGTTACAAAGTTGTTGAACGTCTGTCCCACTGCGCCCGTATTCGGGTTGGGGAGAAGCTTGAAGAAGTTGACCGACGGGGTAGAAAGATCGCTGGCTGGAATGATGTTCCCCGCATAGGGCACCCGGTCGCTGTTGGAAACGTCGTTCGGGCCATTGGGTTTGTAAACCTGGCCGCCGGCCGCAAGATAATCGCTGAGGTCGCAAGCACCTCCCGACGTGCAACTCGATTTGGCCAGAGCGGTAGGCACTGTCGTCAAAACCGAGTTTCCTGTCTTCTCCCTCAGACCCTGGTAGTCGCCGAAGAAGAACAGCTTGTTCTTCAAGATCGGTCCGCCCACAGATCCGCCGAACTGGTTGTGAAGAGTTGGGCTCAGATATTTGCCCGTAAGCGGGTTAGGAGCCTGGTTGGCAAAGGGATCGCGCGCCTGCTGCGCGTCCGAGCGACGATATTCGAAGCCCGTACCGTGGAAGCTGTTGCTGCCCGATTTAGTCTGCGCGGTGACAAGGCCGGCTACAGCCTTGCCGAATTCCGGGTCGTAGTTCTGAGCCGTCACCTTCATCTCAGAGATTGAATCGAGATTCGGATTGATCACGGCCACGCCGTTGAGCGGGTCCTGGTTGTCAGTGCCGTCAAGCTCGTAACCGGTGGCGAAGGGGAGCTGGCCGTTGACTTCAATCGACTCACTGCGTTGCGGGTTGCCGCCGCCCTCTCCGGGACCCCATCCAATGTACGTGGTGCCTGGGGTCAGCAGCTCAAATGAAGTAAAGTTGCGGTTTAGATTTGGCAGGTTCTCGACTGCGCGATCATTCAGGATCGTCGCCACATCGGTGCGAGCCGTCTCCAGCAGCGGTGCCCCGCCGTTTACCGTGACCGTGTCGTTCACGGAGCCAACCGTAAGTTGGACATCGACTTTGGGCTGGGTGTCCACATATACGATGACGTTATTCACGGCAGCCTTGCTGAAACCCGGGGCCTCGGCTTCGACCTTGTAGGTATCCGCGATCAGGTGCTGGACCAAGTATCCGCCGCTCGCGTCGGTTTTCGCCGTAACTACGGTTCCCTTTGAGACATCTGTCACGGTGATCGTGGCATTCGGGACCACGGCGCCCGTATTGTCGGTTACTGTTCCGAAGATCGAGCCATAGACCGCTTGCCCAAATGAGGGTCGTCCTGCGAACGTGATTCCAAGCAGCAAAAACACCATCAGGAGGGTTGAAGTGGCCAGATAGGGGCGTGCTCTGCCAGCGGATTGGACACACTGGTCTGGTGTTTGACCGGTCGTTTTCATTGATTTGCCTCGCAAGATGTTGATTCCCCAACTGTTGTCTTCTAGTTTTCTTCACCGTGAATCCACTCACCGACTCGTGGACCCAGGGCGTTCCGACTTTAAAGCTCTCTATTAACAAGACCCTGAAACTTACTGTCCAATTGGATGCGTCCAATCCCCATGACCAATCACCGCCAATGGAATCAATGTGCGGGTCACGGGTATAGTGGGTAATATTTAACCAATTGGTTACGTCTGCCTTTTGGTTCGGCAGACATTCAACACTCAAGATCTGCGCAAGCTCTGACAACGTTGTTTACGGTGATTTGACAGTGAAAAGCAGTCAAGAACCCGCTCAGCACCAGCCACGGGTGCAGTCGGCCGACTTCCAGGCTTCTCCCATCGCCACGCGGGACCCGAGGTGGGCTCTAGCGCTGCGGGTTGCGGGAAGTGAGTCGTTGCGGGGATCAAACCGGCTGCGCGATTTCCTGCTGTATGTGTCGCGAGTGCGCCATCCGTCAGGCACCTGAGGACGCAACCGAACAACAAATAGGCGTAAATGTATTCCAGCGAGCACCCGGCTATAACTCCAGCGAAGACAGTATTGTGCGCTCGCATGCGAGAATCCTTCGGCAAAAACTAGCCGAATACTTCCGGACGGAAGGGGCTTCGGAGACCACGATCATCGAAATGCCCAAGGGGCACTATTTGCCCACGTTTCACCCCCGTGAAATGGGGGTGAAATCCGCGGAACCGCAGAAAAAAGAGAACTTCTCGCCACAGCTCGCCTCTGAAGAGAACGGTAAGTCGACGCGAAAACTCACCCCGTATGGGCTGGCAATAGTTGGTTTCATCTCGCTTCTGGCAGCCTTGGCCGTCTCAACGTACCTGCTCTCGAGAACCTGGCAGAAGCGGCCGACCGTTACGCGATCCTCTCTGGATACCTTCTGGGCTCCCTTCCTGACCGGCAATCCGCCGCTGGTTATTTACAGCAATGCCCTTTTTCTAGGCGATTCTAAGACGGGCCTTCGCTACCCTCCTGCGGACGTCAAGCCTGAGCAGATCGATCCTGATCACTCCGTCAGCAACTACACCGGAATCGGCGAACTCGCCGGGGTTTATCAACTTACGAAGCTCTTCGACGCGCGTCAGTCCTCGTTCATCCTGAAACGCAGCCTGCTGGTTACCTGGGACGAAGCCCGGCTTACCAACCTCATCTTTATTGGCTCGACCGCGGAAAACCCGACCCTCCGCGTCCTGCCAACCTCAGATTTCACCATGATGAGCGGCCCGGATTATGCCGGATTCGTAAATCATCATCCCAAGCCCGGCGAACCTGACTTGTTCTCACGACCCGAGCATCCGGTCACAAAGGACTATGCAATCATCGCCTACCTTCCGGGAGTGGAGCGAGGAAGGCAAGTCCTGATGTTCTCTGGACTTACGACGCTGGGAACACAGGCAGCCGTGGAGTTCGCCTGCCAGCCCGAAAGCGTGAGCGAACTACTGAAGTCCGACGGATTTCACGGGCAAATGCGCCACTTCGAAGCGCTGATCGAGGTCACCATCCGTGGCGGGGTGCCGCTGCAGACCAGACTGGTCACTGTCCGCGTCCACTAGGCTGGAGACTACTCATCCTGGGCTGTGTCAACTCCGTCCCAATGCAAGCTACTGAAGCGATTGCAGTTTAAGCTGGCTCGCCGCGTGAATCTTCGACGCCGCCTCAATTTCGCGCTTTGCGTCCTCATCTCGCCCCATCCCCTTGTACGCCTGACCTAATAGTGTGTGTGTGATGGAATTATTAGGGTCCATTTTTTCAGCATGCTGCAAATACATTGCCGCCGACTCCGGGTCGTTACGGCGTAGAAACACCTTGCCCATCAGGATGAATGGTCCCGTGCTGGACTGGTCCAGGGAGATAGCCTTGGTGAGCGATTCCTGCGCCTGCTGGAATTCCTCCATCCTTGCGTAGACGTCACCGAGCCGGTCGTAGACGGGCGCATATGCGGGATTGATTGCGCGCTCCAATTCAAACTGCTCCTGCGCATGCGCAATGTCCGATCTGGAAAGAAGGATCTCTCCACTCAGGAAATGCGCCAATGGGATCTTCGGCGACAAAGCAAGCGCCTTTTGCGCGTTCTGAGACGCCAGTTCAGGCAGATTCGCACGGAACAGCATCTGCCCCAGGATCAGATAGGCGCTGGCCGATGCAGCGTCAACTCCATATTGCGCTGCGAATGACGCGCGGGCTTCGTCGAATCGTTGCGAGTTCATGTAGCAAAGCCCCAGGACATAATTCGCATCCGCGTTCGCGTTGGGAGTCCATTGCCGCACACGTTCAAGAAACGGAATCGCCGCGGCCGGCTTGCCAAGGCGGTAAAGCGTGAGCCCGCGCATCTGCACCGACTCAATATCGGCGGGGTCTTCCGCCATCGCGGCGGCAAAGGTGCTCTCGGCCTCAACCAGTTTGCCTGTGCGATAGTACGCAATCGCCAGTTCGCGATTCGCTCCCTTTACTGGCGGATGGGCCGACGCAAGCTGTTGCAATTCGCTGATCGCTTGCTGCGTCTGGCCATGTTCGAGTTTCTTCTGCGCATCCGCAACGCTCGGCTCTGGCGCCGCGTCACCGGATGCGGGTGCTGTTGCTTGACCGAACGACGGTGAAAGGCAAACAAGAAAGATCACGACTGCAAAAACTTTTGGCATAACGGAGTTCAGAATACGCCATCACCCTGCAGAACGCCGCATATGGGGTGAACAATTGGCTAGCGAGTGCCTTGCTTTCTTCGACTGGATGCATGCGCTGCTCTGGTATACGCTTCTCCTGAAGATCCATGGGAGCCTGACATGTACGGTCGTGCAATCTTCTATCTCTGGTTAGTAACTTTCGCTTCTGTGCCTGCATCGTTTTGCCAGATCAAAACTTCCATCGAAACCCGGCAGACAACTCTGCAGTTAGAAGGAGAAGAAAATGCGCCGCGGGTTGTGAGCCTCAGGAGTGCGCACCTTCCCACCTGGACGAATACCGTTCCCGAAGTTTTAATCCCTACCGCGGAAGTCGATGGCCGCAATGTTCCCTTAACTTGGAAGCTGAATCGCAGCGCGAGTCATGTGGATAGCAAGGCCGCGTCCTTCGTGTACGAGACGTCTTCGCCGCATCTGCGGCTTAGTTGGGCATGGAAGGCCTCAGCAACATCCGGGCCCATAGAACACAGCATTCGAATCGAGAACCTAAGTACGCAGGAGATATGGATTCCCCTTCAGGAGAGCTTCCGCTTTCGTTGGAGCGTCAGCTCTGACGCTTCCCTCAATCACCTATACGTGGACAAGGGAGCCGGTAAGCCAACCGCAGTTGGAACACACGCTACGCCAATTCCAGTCGGCTTCGAGTGGAAAGGATTCTCGAGCACCTATGCGATGGACGGCGACTCACGCGAAGTGATTCCGTGGTTCATGGTGCAGCGCAACGGAGAAGACTCAAACGGATGGTATGTGGGTGTCGAGTTCAGCGGGCGTACTCAACTGACCCTTGAAAGAGACAGCACCACGATTCACGGATCGGTGGGGCTGAATCCAGATCCTGGTCCCTTCCGGACGCGGCTTCTTCCCGGCGAAACTTTTGCCGCGCCAACGGTCTTCGTCGGCGGCTTCAGCGGGGGCCCGGACGGCGCTGGAAATATTCTTCGACCATGGGTTCGGCAGGTTCTCAACAATCCGAAGACCTGGGAGAATCCGCAATATCCATTGTTGGTGAACAATAGCTGGGGCAGCGGAATGCAGGTGGATGAAGCCCTATCCCTTCGCATGATCCATGACTCTGCCGAGCTTGGATTAGAGTTGTTTCACATCGACGCTGGATGGTTTCGAGGTGTTGGCGATTGGTATCCCGACCCGAAGAAGTTTCCTCTCGGACTCGCACCTATCGCCGACGAAGCGCACAGAAATGGTCTGAAGTTTGGGATATGGGTTAACTGGGCAGAAGCGGGCATCAGTACCGACATTGGAGCCTTGGATGTCAACAATCCAAAGACAAGGGATTGGCTGGTGGCTGATGTTCCGAACGGATGGAAGCCAGAGGACTTTGTCGGAAGAACGATCGACCTTGGCGCGCCAGCGGTACAAGACTATGCCCAGCGCGAAGTCTTGCGCATTGTGAACAGCTATAAGCTCGACATGCTGGAGCATGATGGATATGTAGTAACGAAGAACTGCACTCGCGATGACCATCCACATTCACCGCGTCCATCCTCACAAATATCCGTAGTGAAGGATCGCGGACTGGAGTTAGCCGATAGCTCGAACTCGACCGACGTCAGCTATCATGCGACGCGGGCGTACTACGAGATCTATTCAGAGCTGCGCCGTCAGCATCCCAATATTCTTCTCGAGATCTGCAACGATGGTGGTCGCATGGTGGACTTCGGCAGCGCATCCCATGGCGACTATTTCTCGATTACCGACACTTACGATCCTCTGGCAAATCGACAGGCCTTCTATGACACCAGTCATCTTCTACCGGCGGCAATGCTTGAGGACTACATCATGGAAGTTCCCACGCCGAAGATTGAGAACTTCCGCTACATGTTGCGCAGCGGCATGATGGGCTGGGCCAGCGTCATGCAGGACACAACCAAGTGGACTCCGGAGCAGCATGCTGCGGCGAAGGCCGAGTTTGCTCTCTACAAAAGCGACTTGCGTCCGCTGATCCGCGATGCGGATCTCTACCACGTATCGCCCCGCCCAGACGGCATCCACTGGGATGCCATCGAGTACTTCGACCCCAGCCGGGGCCGTGGAGCTGTCTACGCGTTTCGCGGAAGCACTCCGAACGAGGAACACCATTCCTTTCAGCTGAAAGGAATGCGCGCCAAGCAGAACTACCGTCTACATTTTCAGGATCACACTTCCGCGGATCTCACCGTCAGCGGCTCAAGGCTACTCGGCACAGGCCTGACGGTGAACCTGCCAGTACCCGACAGCTCTGAGATCATTCATATTGAGGAGCTTCGCTCTCGGTAGCTTTTCTTTTGAGATTCACCGGATGTCGGCAGTATCTCATTGCGCATGGTATGGGAGCGATGAGGTCTTCAATATCGCTTGCCCTTCTTTTATCTCGTAGATGGCATCCGCTTTCACATCGCGAAATTCCTGAACCAGACCACTGGGCCATCGCACCTCGATCTTCTTCATGACCGCATCGGCACCCAGACCCAAAGTGCAGCCGCGAATCGCTGGTTGACAGATAGCTGTTACCCGCGTGGATTTCGTCAACCTGAGTCATCCCCGCCGTAGTCACGATCACGCGAGCTCCGATAGCAGCTTTGTTGCCCTTCACTCCCACCAGGCGGATCAGCACGCGGTGATTCTCGTTATCCGTTTCGTTGAGAAATAGCGAGGGCGGCGCCCCGACATTGAAGACCACAATATCGAGCTTCCCATCATCGTTAATGTCTCCGAAAGCCGTGCCGCGCCGCGATTCCAGTTCTCCGTCATTCAGACCAGCGGCATCCGCAATCTCCGTAAACGCGCGGTTGCCCAAGTTGCGGAAGAGTTGGATCGGCTCCCGAAAGCGCGGCTCATCTGGCAACGGATCCAGCAATGAAGAGAAATTGCCCGAGACCATGAAAATGTCGGGCCAACCATCGTTATCGAAATCGCCGAAGCCAGCCCCCCACTTTACAGGTTGAGAACTCCTGCCCGCGATTCCCGCTTTCTGTGCCACATCTTGAAACTCTCCCGCGCCCTTATTCCAATACAGGCTGGCTGGCTGGTTGCCATACCTGGTAATAAAAATATCCAGTTTGCCATCGCGATCGAAGTCGCCAAAATCGGCGGCCATGTTGCCGTAGATCTGCCCGTTATCTCCCAGCGCAGTTCCCGACTGCATTCCAACTTCCTCGAACGTTCCATTCTTAAGGTTGTGATAGAGGAAGTTATAGTCACCGTCGTTTGTTACGAATAGATCGGGCCAGCCATCGCCGTCATAGTCACCCCAGGCTACTCCCATCCCATGACGCTTCTGCGGATCATTCACACCGGCCTTCACGGATACTTCTTCGAATGTCCCGTCTCCACGATTGCGAAACAACAAATCCGATTCGCCCGGCATGGTGTCGGGGCCCTGCACCAGCACGCCCTTGTAAGCGAAGGTCGTTGCAGGCGGTAAGTGGCGAACGTCAGTGGAGATGTACCGCGCTACGAAGAGATCGACATAACCGTCGCGGTCATAATCAGCCCACGCTGCCCCGGCACTAAATCCACCCGCCTGCACGCCGGCCTTTTCGGTAACATCCTGAAACTTGCAGCCGCCGAGATTGCGGTAAAGCACGTTGTGTCCATAGCCGGTTACGTAGAGATCGGGTAGACCGTCATTGTCAAAGTCAGCGACCGCGATGCCAGTTGCCCAGCCCTTGGTCTGCAGGCCAGAAGACTTGGTTACATCTGTGAAATGAATCTTGCCGGAATCACCGTCCTGCTGATAAAGCGTGACCATCAGATCGCCTCCCTTCAGGTAACGGTCTGTCGACGAGTCATTCACTACCGCAATATCGAGCCTGCCGTCGTTGTTGCAATCAAAGAGCGCAACGCCACCGCCGCTCATGGTGTCGACGATATAGCGCCTTTGCGTCGTTGTTTGTGGCACCGTAGTCAGCCCGGCTTGCTTGCCGATCTCGCGAAAATGAATACCTGGACCCGCAGGCAGGGCTGCAGAAGCCTTTGTCGGGATTACACGGGGAGATCCGTCGGCCGCTGACTGCTCCTGCGAGCGCGGGACTTGTGCCTCGGGATGAGATACCTGCGAATACGCGCTGGAGATTGCCAGTATCCCAAGTAGTGAAATCCAGAACCGGAGCATATGCTCAACAGCACTTTAGCACAGTGAGTTCACTACCTGGCCACGCCTCCCTTGAAAAACAGTTGGCAATTCGGTATGCAGCTCAGACGGCGCTTAGGTTGAGGCGTCGTCTCGACACCGCTCAGTGTGAGAAAAGCTCGCGGTCGTGCTTGGCCTGAGAATCGGCGACATAGTACCGCTCGAACCACGCCGGCTTGCCGCTAAGGGACGTGGGCTTGGCTAGCGTCAACGACGAGGGCTCATCGGTGCCCTTCATCTTCGCCCTGAATTCGAGGTGATCGAAAATGCGTATTGCCTCGATAGCGAACGAGGTGGCAACCCGCGAATCTTCTATGCAGATCAGATTGTCGCCATTGTTCTCCTCTCCGCTGATCGACATGTTGCACGAGCCCGTGAAGACCTTCGCCGTAGGCAGATTGAAATCGACGACCACGAACTTGTTATGTTCGTGAATTCCCTTCCCGCCGAACCATTCGCTCTTGAAGGGCTCGGGAGCATGCTTGCCGAGATACCCGAAGTCGACTATTCCAAGCGTGCCATCAGGCTTGTGGACGGCGAGACCGCCAGCCTGGTCGGAGATGCCGTAACTGAAAAGGGGCTTGCCTTCCAGGCTGTCGATAGCCTCTCGAACCGCGCCGGTCTTCGCCTGATTCAGAAACGCTATACAGAAGAAGACGGAGGATGTTGCCTGGTTGATCGCGTCACCCACTCTGCCAAGTGAGAGCGCGGGATCTTTGTGCGGAGAGAAGCAAAGCGAGATCCGAGGCCTGCCATCAATGTTCACAAGCTGCCAGTCGCTTCCAAGCGGTGTCGAAGCGAAGCCGGCGGGATGCGTGAAAGCCTGCTCGAAATATTCAGCGAAAAGTGACACCACTTCCTTTGATTCGAAGACGAGAGCATTGTTCGCTTGAATGTATAACCCGCGAAAACTGAAGTTCGTTGAGCCGAAGAAAACCTTGTACGCTTCCCCATTCCTCCTCACGATGAGCACCTTGTTGTGCTGCAGGGTGCTGAAGTGCATGCGGTGGATGTGGTCGGCCCCGGCTGAGATCGATAGGCGCCCCGCGGCGATCGACTCTGCATCGGTATCTTCTTTGTGATCCTTTGAGTCGTCAATGATAGCGCGCAGCCGAGGACCGAGCCCCTCAAGCAGCGTCAGGATGTCGGGCTCGTTGAAGTCGTATGCGAACAAGTCAAGCGTCAGCGTCGAATCAGCGCCAATCTCTCGCAGCAGATCGAAGAGGAGTTGGTAGGCCTCAAAGCCAAGCCATTCGTAGACGTCCCCAGGAACCTTCTTAAAGGAAAGCCCATCGGCGACGTTGTCCGGAATGATGTTGGGATTGTTTCCGTACTTGTCGGCGTAAGCCTGAGAGGACGCGAAGCTGCGTGTAAACCCCACCTCCAGAAAGCCGGCATAGATGACATCCTGGAAGTCAATCGACGTCGTTATCGAAGCGCCGGCGTGCAAGCTTCCGTCGTCATGCATATGCCGCTTCGTCACACGATACTTGTAAACGCCGTCCTTTGGGTTGTAAGGGAAATGAGTCCAACGGAACTTCTGGAACGGTGCTTCGGTGGAATCGAAGTTGCGGAAGCCGTCAACCGTCTTTGCTCCCGGGGCGTCGCTGTATTGGAAGTTGAGGCGATTTCTGAGCGGAAAAAACTTCGGACTTCCAGGACTCTGAACTTCAATCGAGAATCCCACGAGGTCCGGCTCCGGATCATCCACATCCATGCCAATCAGGACCATGCGCTCGCCACGCCAGAGTTTGACGCTGAATCCATCCACGCTTGTCGCGTTCACCCTCAGTCCATTCGTCATAACAGGAGCCCTCGCCTTTCATCGTTCGAACACTACGCATTCAGCAGAGGTGCCTTGGTTGCATAGCGAACAGATTCAGCCCCGGCCACCACTTTGACAAGTAAAAACGCCATGGCAACTCATTTTCACATCCCCTTCGCAGCATTTTTGCGGGCAGATGTCTACCGAGATTGCAGACGGTACATCAATGTTTCCATGGGGCCCCGTTCCGCACGTCCCGATTAAAACCATCACCTTCAGAAAATAGTTTGCAAAACTTGGCACGAATTACTGCTGGTCTGCGCCTTAAAGAGTGAAGGCAGTCGAACGAAGACACTTCAACAAAAGGAGACAGACCATGAAGCGGATCACAGCAGTCGCACTCTTAACCATCGCAAGTTTTGTTACGGCAGGCAGTGCTCTGGCGGCCGATCGTGGCGTCGAAGCAACGGTGCCGTTCGATTTCACAGTCGGCAACCACCTGCTTCCCGCAGGGACCTACACCATTGCTTCCCCCTCCTCTAATGTCGTCGAAATCCGGAACGCCGAGGGTCAGATCGTGGCGACAACTGTGGCCCTCTCGGCTAACGACGATGCCAAAGGCAATGGGGACCTGGTGTTCGACCGCTATGGCAATAAGTACTTTCTAAGTGAAGTACTCTGCCCGGCAGCGTCCATGCACGCCAAGCTTCCTCCGTCGAAGATGGAGAAGATGGCCAAGACACAGGAAGCCAGACTCCCGTCCGATGGTCAAATCCTGGTCGCAGCCAAATGACTACGACTAATGGCTTAATGCGACCCGGAGCCCGCCCGCTCCGAGTCGCATTGCCATGTACGCTCGACCTTGGCCAAGCCAGGAGCGCTCCCAACATAGTCAGGAGGCTGAACTTGCAATCAGAATGGCAGCAACAGAATCCGGAAGAAGTAGTACACTCTTTGCCAACCCTTGGTGTTGGACCCCCGTCTATGCAACCAAGCAGGGATATTTCGAATCACGATGTGACCGAACTCTTGCAGCGTGTGAGAGGAGGCGACGAGCGCTCCACGTCGGAACTAATCTCCCTCATCTACAGGCAGCTCCACGCAATTGCGGTCCGGCATATGCGCCAGGAGCAACAGGACATCACAATTCAGGCGACAGTACTCGTGCACGAGGCTTTCCTCCAGCTGGCCGGCACGGACAAGATCGATTGGCAAAACCGGGCGCACTTCTTTGCGCTGGCCTCGCGAGCTATGCGCAGAATACTCGTTGACCACGCACGGCGGAAAAGAGCCGAGAAGCGTCCGGGTGCTCATCAGCAGGTGGACCTGGACGATGAATTGCCAGTACCAGAAAAGACCGTCGACCTGCTGGCGCTCAACGATGCCCTGGATCGCCTAGGATCCCGCGACCAGCGCCAGTGCCAGATTGTCGAGATGCGATATTTCTCCGGGCTCAACTTCGATGAGATTGCGGAAGTCCTGGGAATCTCAGAGCGCACCGCGAAGCGAGATTGGTCGTTGGCCAGAGGTTGGCTGCACACAGAACTAACCACGGGTGCACACGACGATACATAACCTTCGACTCTGGCGAAACGCTGCGGCATAGTTTTCCACTATTCTTTGGCGGCAGCAGCATGGGCCATTCTCGCAACTGGGATCGGCAATCCGCCGTTATCAAATCAAAGCGACCTTCGCATGGCACGACTCTTGGGGCTAGACATCATGGCGGATCAACGCGAATCGGCGGAGCAGATCTTCGAGCAGGCCGTGGAGCTCGATCTTGCGCAAAGACATGCCTTTCTCGACGAGGCCTGCGGCCGAGACTCCGATCTTAGACAAATAGTAGAGCGTCTTCTGGCCGACGACGACCGTGCCGGCAGCTTTCTGCAGCATCCGCTCTTTGATCTCCATCCCCTGCTCAACGACCTCAACAAGCAGGTGGCGCAGAATCCTCCGAATGTTGGGTCAACCGGTCCCCTCAATGGCAACGGGACAGCTCCACCTATAAAGATCGAAGAACAGCTCAAGCCCGGGCAAATCCTGAAAAACCGCTTCGTCGTCATTCGCTTTATTGACCGGGGCGGCATGGGCGAAGTCTACGAGGTCGAGGATCGCGACCTGCATGGCATCCATATCGCACTGAAAACGATTCTCCCTCAGGTTGCCGATGATCCTGACTTGCAACAGCGCTTCAAGCGCGAGGTAATACTCGCCCGCGAAGTGGTTCACCCAAACCTCTGCCCTATCTACGACATCTTTCAGTGTGAACTTCCATCGGCCAGCTTCTTGTTCCTCACGATGAGGCTTCTGCCGGGTGAGACCCTGGCTGCGCGACTACATAGACCCATGCCCATTGCAATGGATGAGGGCCAGGCAATCCTCAAGCAGATGGTTTCAGGGCTTGCAGCAATCCATGCCGCTGGAATCGTTCATCGCGATATCAAGCCGAACAACATCATGCTCGATGGTGTGGGTCAGGATTTGCGGCTGTACATCACGGACTTTGGCCTGGCTCGCGCGTACGCGACCGAAAGCATTCTGGCTGGGAAAGACATGCCCTCCGGCACGCCTCCCTATCTCGCCCCGGAACTAAAAAAGGGAGGACACGCGCCATCCCAGGCAAGCGATCTGTATGCCTTCGGCGTTGTCATGCACGAGGTCTTCACAGGGCAAAGACCCACTGCGGGTCCCGATGGTTTCTCCGTCAGAGTCAGCCCGCGCCTCGCCTCCCTGGGCCTGCCTGACTATTGCGTCGAACTCGTAACAGACTGTCTCGGCACGGATCCGGAGCAGAGATGCAAGGCTTTTGAGAAAGCTCGTGAAATTCTCGATCGCCGTCCGCCCAGGCCATGGACCCGCCGTCGCTTTGCAGTTGCTGCGATAGCTTCTGTTTGCACAGCTGGCGGAATGGTGCGTTGGCAGTGGCCTCAAATCGATGCCCTGCTGCATCCATTACCCCGAAAGCGATTTGTGGCATTGCTTAGCTGGCCTCGTACTGCGGATGGACAACTTAATCCGATGCTGACGGGAGTTCTTAGCGCAATTAAGACCGAGCTTGCGCGGGTTGAAGCATACGATCGCGACCTCTTTGTTATCTCGCCGGAAGATGTTAACGCTGACCTTGCGAAGGCCAACCATTTGCGGGATATTTGCGATCCGCTCGGCGCCAACCTCGTGCTCGCTGCCTCCGCGCTTCCCGGACCAAAAACATACCAGCTCGTCCTGAAGTTGCTGGACCCCTCATCGGGCCGCTCCATGCGCGAAAAGAAGGTCACCTGTGACCTCTCGGACATCACCTCTCTTCCGGCTAAAGCTGTTCACGCTGCTGGCTCCTTGCTGCAGGTGAGCGGCTATCTGAAGAACACACAGCGTCTCGATCCGGGAACGCAATCTGTAGAGGCCTTTACCGCATTCCAGTCCGCCGAAGCCTTAAGGAAGCAGCCAAATGACGCCGGCCTCAACGCCGCAATCGAGAAATACAAGGAAGCTGTCGACATTGATCCGTATTATGCAATTGCACATGCCAGGCTTGCGCAAGCCTACGGCCGCTTATATGACACTCGCCTCGAACCGGCTGCTCTCGAACTTGCTCGTGCAAACTGCGCTACAGCACTGAAGCTGGACCCAACACTCGTCGAAGGCCACCTTGCATTGGCGATGGTGTTGGAAGATTCAGGTAACGACAAAGCCGCGCTGGCTGAGTACGCGCAGGCTCTCGCACTCGACCCCGCGAATCCAAAAGCCCTTCTGTGGCAGGCCCAGCTGTACACCCGTCTAAATCGATGGACGGATGCGGAACAAGCATATAAAAGGCTCCTGCTGGAACGGCCGAATTCATGGGTGGCTTACAACGATTTGGGAACCGTCTTTCACAACCAGGGAAAATATGAAGAGGCAGTGAATGCGTACCGCGCCGCGAACCTTGCAGCTCCGGAAAGCTCCTTGGCATTGACCAACCTCGGCGGTGAGTACCTTCAGATAGGAAGGTTTGCCGAAGCTAGAGAATGTTTGAAGAAAAGTCTTGCACTCGACCCAACTTCGGACTTGACCTCCGCTACCACCTCGACGGCGTTGCGTTATCAGGGCAAGTACCAGGAGGCGCTGCCCTTCGCCCTGAAGGCTGTGAAACTAAATCCCTCCCAGGATACAAATTGGCTGGAACTTGGCGACTGCTACTCCTCCGTGCAAAACCGCACCGTTGAAGCTAAGAACGCGTACCAGCAGGCCGTGCTGCAGGCCCAGCGCCACCTCCAGATAAATGCATCGGATGGTCCAGGCTGGATGTTGCTTGCACTGTACGAGGTAAAGTCGGGAAATCTAAAACAAGCGCCTGCACTTATCGCGAAATCCGAATCTATGGGTGCGAGCGACATCGACTCGCAGATCTATAAAGCGCGAATCCTGGAACTGCTTGGGAGACGCGATGAAGCACTTACGACTCTGTCTGCCTGTTTTCAGAGAGGGGTTAGCGACTTCCAGGTAGAGCCGCAACTTGACCTGAGGTCGCTTCGCAAGGATCCACGGTATCGAGAATTGATGCAAACTAAGCTGATCACACCGAAAGGAAACTAAAAGTTCTTAGTTGGAAGCAAATTGTTAGTTGCATCGAAAGGAAATCATCTTGGCTACACCTTGATTTTCCTGAAACCGATCGGTCGCGAATCTGTTGCTCGCGATACTGTCGGATTGGATGTGTCGTGAGGGCTGAGTACGGGTTACGGGACCGAGTCTGTTTGTCCTGCGGACAATTTGCCAGCGGCTACCACCCGCAAATCGTCTGAGCAGATTAACCAAGTGATACTCAACCGAAAGAGAGGATCGACATGAAGGCTAAAGATGGACCAGTGTTCACTAATCCGCGCAGCGCGGTAATCACGGTGCCCGACCCCGACAACTTGCCGATTACGAGCTACAGCGAAGTGGGCGGAATCGTCGAGTTCAGAAGCGATTCCCCTCACTACCCATATTTTGAAATTCAGTTCATGCACACCGAACCGGACAACGATCTGGGGGGACAGACGTTCACCGGCGCTCATCAGAGCCCGGTGACAATCGCAATGGACCGGGTGGGTGATTACACCTACATGGTTACTTATTTGACTGAGGAAGTGTATGAGTATCGGAAGAAATGCGCAGCTCTGGCATCTGAGACCGGTCAAAAGCACTCAGCCTCAGTAACAGATCCCCCGCCGCCGCCGCCACCGCCACCACCGCCGAGGCTAGGACCGTTCTACCATGAGTCTGTGCCATGCAAACATTGCGATCCATAGACCACTTGTTTTGTATTCGGCAAATTGCCCTGGGACTCGGCTGTCAAACCGCAAAGGCCGAGTCCTATCAAACCAGTCCCCTTAACCCCCCGGTCGCACCTGCGCCACCCTCGCACTCCCCGCAAACACCCAGTCATTGCCCAGATAGAAATTAACCATTGAACAGCAAATGATCGCGATGCAGTTTGAGGCGAGCAATGGCAGGCGCCCCTCGCGAACCAGTATCCGCATCAACGCAAGGTTGCCCACCATCGAAACCAATCCATTCGAGAGATGAAACCGCAGTAGGCGGACTAGCCCTGTAGTCTGATCCCGCCTGTCTCGCCAGGTGTAGCGCTGATGCCAGGCAAAGTTATGCAGCAACGTGATTTCGATCGCCGCAGCCGACGCCATCAGGTAATGTCCCCCGGCCCAGTGATTAAAGAGTGCGAGCGAAGCAAGCTGCAGAGCCATGCCCATCGCTCCCACAAGGTTGAACCTCAACCAACGCATTGGAGTATTCACGGCAGCGGCTCTTCGCGGTAGAGTTGCGCGGTATGCCGAATGGCGATAACTGCCACCATCGCAAACATACTCACCGCTGCTATCGACCCGCCTAAGTCAAAGAGCAGCAACTTATGCCCGAACAATACTGCATACTCACTGTGAAGCAGTGCCAGGTTTCCGACAATCAGCAGAATGCGAATCTCCGTGGGCCCAAAGATGCCCTGCGATAGCTGAAAGCACGACAAGGTATAAGTAGCCAGATAACTCTCGCTTGAAAGCAACAGGAAGCCCACCAGCATCGCGGCCGCTATCTGCCAGTGCAGCAGCCCCGAATAACCCAGCCCGCACATCAGCGCGACCGCGCCAAAGATATCCACGATGTGATCCACGTAGAATCCATAGCGCGGCCGCTGTTGCTGGCGAACGCGGGCCAGCGTGCCGTCCAGGCTGTCACCCAGCCAATTGAGCATCACGCACAAGATCACCAAGCAGCAGCGCATAGCGGTTGTACCGCGATATCGCGTAGCAAAGCCCCGCGCCAACCTGTGCTCCGAATCCGAGCACGGTGAGTTGGTCTGAAGTCAGCCATCTCGGCGCCCGTTCCGCCATCCAGTGCAGCGCGCGCTTCTCCAGCGAAGCTGTCAGTGACTGGTTTACGCGGCGCGCCGTTACAAACGCCAACTCATTATTCGTTGCTGCTGCTTTCACATTCATCATCGTGCTCTCTCCAATCGCAGATTTTCAGTGTCGCTATTCATGCCTTGAGCAACTTGTTTTTGAAGTGCGTTGCGTGTAGAGCGCAGCGTGAATTCCAGCGATTCACGTGGAACGCTCTCCACAAACGGTCCAACCGCCCAGCCCAGTCCGTGCGGAATGGAGCGTGTTAGCGAGACCGATTCCACCTGCATGTAGAGTCCGCCGTCCTGCTCCTCGTAACTCCAATAGGTATTCGAGCGCCACAGGAAGCCATGCTCTTCGCTGGCACTCAATGAGCGCTCGCGAGGGGTGCCGGGCGAGTCGATCTCGGATATCCGTGTACTTCTCGAAATGCTGTATCCCCTCTGCGAGTTCAACCGCTGAAAGGTGACGTCATAGTTCGTATCCATCACAACGGTGATGACGTTATGCTGCCATACGCGCATCGATACTTGCAGGCGATCACCCTGCTGCCCCAGAATTCTCGCCTGCTGAACCTGCGGATAAAAGATCTGTGGGTAGCCCTCGAAGTTTTTCATCAACCGCTCGAAGTCCGCCGCCTTGGCTCCCGGGGCAAATGCACTTCCACGCCAGTGGTGCAAAAGTGCTCCAGGCAGAGCCGTGCCACCGGAAGGCGTGACCTGCTCCACCACCAGCTGTCCCCGGCGCAACCGCATCTCGTCTTGCGCCGACGCCGGCACGAAGGCGCTCTCCGATCGATGCTGCCGGTGGAGCCTCGCCTCAACCGTGTCTACATATGAGTTGAAGGCTGAGACGGCCGCCTGGGAGACTTCTCCCGCTGCGCCCCCAGGGAACACCCCCAGAGATAGAACCGCGCAGAAGATGCCGATAGCCCGCCAATCCATGTGTGGTCGTAGCCTCATGAGCAAAACTTTGCCCCACTGAGCCACGAAACACAATGCATGGCATCTCACTTGTTGAAGGTTGAACCTCACGGTGCAAATCCTTGCGGCTCTGTTACTTCGGCGGAGTTGTACATCGCGCACCTGATGCAGATTGGGGTCATTGTCAGATACACTGGACGCGAGAGATGACCAACACTCAGCCAGAACGGCGCTATCGCTTCGGAGTCTTCGAAGCTGACGCTGCCACCGGAGAACTCCGCAGGCAGGGTCTCCGCGTCAAGCTCAACGCGCAGCCCTTTCAGCTACTCTTCATGCTTCTGGAGCGACCAGGAGAACTCTTGACCCGGGAGGAAATCTCCCGCGAGTTGTGGCCCGACGGTACCTTCGTCGACTTCGAACACGGCGTAAACTCAGCCGTGAATCGCATCCGCGAGGCCCTCGGAGATACCGCGAGCAATCCAAGATTCGTTGAGACCCTGGCCCGCCGGGGCTATCGCTTCGTGGCTCCGGTCGAACGTGTCGTGCTCGCGGAAGACGCTCCGCCGCCCGCACCGGACATCCAGCACGAGCTTCCCACAGAGCCTGACACTCTATTCTCGAGCAGCATCCTGGCCTCGCCGCAAGACCTGCCCAGGACTTCGCATCCCGTCGTGCAAACGCTCTTCATTCTCATGCAGCTCATGTACCTGGGCTTCTACGTTGGCGCATTGGCCAATCTCACGGAAATTGAAGATCTCTTTTCCGCTCTGCCAAAAGCAGGTCTCGCACTCGACATCATGATCGTGACCGCAGCGATCCTGATTCCTGTCCGCGCGTTCCTCTTCTGCGCAGTGCTATTCCATGCACCTGGCATAAGAGAAAAATTCCTCAAGCTATGGCGATTTCTGCTGCCGCTTGACGTGCTATGGGCGCTCTCGCCGTTCCTGCTTCTGCATCACATCAATTTCGGATTGGCGCTCTCATGCACCACACTTCTCGTCTATTCGCCCTTCGCCCAGCGGGCGTTGGTTCTTATGGGAGCAGGTGGCACAGATCACGGGGCCTCAGCAGCAGCACGCTGAACTAAGCAAAGCCTGCAGGCGTGCCCTCTATTCACTGTGCGAGAACCTGCTCAGTTCTATTCCGCTGCCTACAGGCACAGTCACAGATTCGATGCCCGCATGTCCCCGCACATGCGCAACATAAGTCTTCATCGCTTCAGCATGCAGAGGCGGCAGGCATACATTGTCGGCCGCGACCAATGCGCCCTCCGCCAGTCGCGCATAAATTCGATCGAAGGTGGGAACATACAACTCCTTCCACAGATCGATCAGCGCAAAGTCGATGCTTCCATCGAATGCTTCCAGGCTGCGCAGCGCGTCACCAGCGACAAACTCCACCACCGAGCCGAGCCCTGCCGCCGATAATCGCTCCCGCGCAAAACCAATCTTCGCATCGCTCACTTCCAGGGTAACCACCCGTCCTCCAATAGCTGCCGCAGCTTCGGCCAGCCAAATCGTCGAGTATCCGTAGGACGTTCCCGCTTCCACAATCGTTCGCGGCCTCGCAGCCTTGATCAGAATATTAAGGAACCGCCCTGTCTCGGCACCGATCCCCAGCAGGCACTCATCCCTGTGCTCCACGTACTCCGCCGCGGTGAACTCCGCCACCACCGGATCCTCACGAGTCAGGCGCACCTCATACTCTGCGAGCACTTCCATTACTTTCGGACGCATTCCGACCATCCCTTCAAAACGCGAGTTGCATTCTCTAATTCTTCAACGCACTCTCCCAACTGCGCCTGACAAGTGCCTGTTGCTGCCGCACAAGATCAAATGTGTCCAGCCCGCCCACTCCTTCGTACTCGCTCGAAATCCAACCGTTGTAGCCTGACTCCGCCAGCACTCTAACTACTTCTTCGAAGCGAACATTCGGCTCAACGCCATCCTTCATCTCGAAAAACTTACCGTGCATATGGATCACATGCGGCATGATAGCGCGTAATGAATCCGGATCGGAGTGCCCGAACGATCCCCAGATGAATTCGACATTGCCAATGTTTTCCTTGCGCAGGCCGAGCGCAAGCAGGCTCTCAAGCGCTTCATGCCCCGGCGTCTTCGCGTTCCATAGCTCTACCACCTGCCTCAGCAGTTCTTCACTCACACCAGCCTTGCGCGTCATCTCCAACCGACCACTAGAGATCGATCGCGCAAAGATCCCTGTATCGGGAATCAGTCCAAGGTAAGGCGACCCGATCTTCTCGATCTGCGCAAGCAGCATCTGCGTTTTCTCTGACTCGATGGTGAGGGGCACATGCAACTCATAGCCGAGCTTCACATTCAGCCTCTCCGCCCAGGGAAGCAGCCTCTCGATTACGGGATAAGAGAAATATTGCAGGCGCGCAATGGTGAAGCCCAGCTTGGCTGCGGATTGCAACTGCGGAACAATATACTCCACCATCTCGTCGTTATTCAGGTCGCGGTCCTTCAACATGAAAGGATCCGTATAAGTGCCATAACTGGTCGGTGTCAATCCCCAGCGCTCAACTGAGCTCTTGAAGAGACGCTCGTATTCGTCCGTCAAATATGGATAACCACGCTGGTGAGCAGGTCCCACAATCTCAACGCCTCCACCCAGCACGCTAACCAACTGAAACATATCCTCAAGGGACCACTTATAGGAGATGTACTCATTCGTGAAACTGTGCAACGTAACGCCCAGGTTTAATTGAGCCTTCGCGGTCATCGTAAACTCTCCTAATCAAAATTCATTTATCTATAAAACTGAAAGCACTTTGCTCGTAGGG
Source organism: uncultured Acidobacteriaceae bacterium (assembly GCA_963849505.1). Lineage (GTDB taxonomy): Bacteria > Acidobacteriota > Terriglobia > Terriglobales > Acidobacteriaceae > JANXZS01. Next base: position 251,660 of record CAWKHY010000012.1, read on the forward strand.
TGATAGAACGAGAAGCGGCCGGCCGTCACATAAGGCTCGACTGTAATCAACGTAGCGTCGACCTTGTGCTCTCCTGGCGCAAGCGGCATAGCGCACGGCACGAACACTGTTGCCGGCTCCAGGATGAACCACCACACCTTGCTCAGCCCGCACAGATCTGCAAATTTATGGCTCACGCCGTTCAGCGTCAACAGCGCCGCGGCGACATTCATTTCTTCCCCATCCACCTTCAGCTGCAATCCTTCAATGCAGGAGAGAGGCAGCGAGCGATAGCTCGTCAGATTCACGCTCAACTCAAATCCTGCAACGCCCTCGTGAATAACATTCCTGATTGGCTCGTCGCACAGCAGCGAACGCGGCTTGCCGGTATGCGCCAGAATGGCGCGCACGCCTGCCGGAAGATCCTTGTCAGCAGCGTCTATTTTTTCCATGTTGGCCATTGTGCTTCTCCTCGTACTTCTGATGCCGTTCGCTTTTTAGAATATATATTCTCGATTTATTGAATCCGTAGTTGTCCCGTCTATGTCAATATAGTATTTCACAATCTGCTCTAGGGGAATCTCTCAATTGGAATTGCTATTCTTATCAGGCTCGCGCTAGCGACGGGGCCTGCCGCCCGATGCCCGGCGGCCCTTAAGCACCGAAAAATCCGCAGCCTTCGAGCGAGACTCAAAGGCCTCTTCGCTGAAGAGGAAAAGTGTCAGCACCCGGCCCAGATCATCGATCAGCTGATTCCATTGCGCACCGTCGTTCGTCGGGGTCACCGTGTCAAGATCCAGATGCCGCGCAATCGCTGAGAAAGCCAGGTTGAAGCAGAAAGAAGTCGCGTGCGCCGGATCCGGGTGCGTGAATTCTGAGGCATGCTGCATCAACAAGGTATGGAAACGCTCTGCAAGGTGCGCGTGCGCCTGCTTGCCATTCCGCATGATTACCGCGTCCCCATGTTCGCTGGCGATAAACGCGCGCAGGATAGGTCGATGCCTCCTCAGATATTCACCCGTCTCCCTCACCAAAAAGTTAAGAAGCTTGGTAGGAGGCACGTCCTTCCACTTCTCGGGGTCAAGTATCGAATCCATTTCCACAGTCAATGCTTCAAGCACGTGGACCTGCACTGCGCGAAACAACTCATCCTTGCCGTTCACCCGGCAGTAGATGGAGCCAATCGAAGTGCGCGACCGCTTGCTCACTTCGAGCAGCGTGAAGCCCGCGTACCCGCGCTCCTTCAACAGTTCTACCGCCGCGTCGAGCACGCGCTCAAACGACGCCCTGCTGCGCTCCTGCCTGGGTACTTTCACCGCTGGAGCCTGAAGATGTTTGGTCATCCTACTGCACCTTTCCATCAGATTAGCATTGGCACGTCTGCGAAACTGATTCACCTGAGTTATGAGGCCACACAGCAACCATCCAGGCTGCTAACCTTCGAGTTCCAGCACCTTCTTGTCTTTGCCCGTGGTTATAACCGGAACATAGGAAACCCGCAGATACGCCACCACGGAAACTTCGTGCTTTCCGGGTGCCAGCCCGCCCGGCAGCGGCACGGTCACCTGAGCAACCTCGCCCATCTCCCATCGCTCGTCGTACACGGTTTCCATTTCCTTCTGCGTAAACGTGCGACCGCGAATCGTAAATGAATTCTCTTCCCGTGGAAATTGCTTATCATCCACGGTCACGTCGAAGCCCTCCAGCATCGAGAGCCCAAGGCCCCGGTAGTAGGGAATGCGTACCTCCAGTTGGAAGCCCTTTGCCTTGCCGTCTTCCACAACATTGCGGAAACCCTTCTCGCCAATCAAATATCGATCAAACATCGTCTCCTCCGCTTACTTCGCTTCGCCAATCAACCTGGCCAACATCTGCTGATGCCGGCGCACTTGCACCACGCTGTCCACCGGGAATGCATCCTGCAAATGTCGATTGCCCTCGTACTCGCTCGAGATGTACCCGTTGTAACCGGCTGCGGCTAGGGTCGGCACAATCACGTCATACGGAATACTCATCTCGCGCCCATCTTCGTTCATCTCGTAGAACTTCCCATGGATGTGCCGCACCGCGCCGATAATATCCCGCAACTCCTTCGGGTCCGACGACACAAAGTGACCCACCGTGCGCGCCAGCCCGATATCCTCGGCATTGCCGCCAAGCTTTTCTACTTCCGCCATAAGCCCATGCACATCTTCATGGCTGTCGTAACGTTCCACAATCATCCGCACAAGATTCTCGTGCGCGCCATTGCGCAGGAATCTCTCGTAGATCACGCGCGGAAAGCGCTCAACGAAAATACCCATGTCCGGGATCAGGCCCAGCTTATCCGTACCCACCCGGTAGGCAACTTCAAGGTGCCTCTGGATCCACTCGTGCTCTATCGACCATGGCGAATGCACCTCGACACCAAGCCAGATGCCGTGATCGGCCGCAATCGGAGCGCAGCGTTCCATCAGCTCCGGAGCGCAGATCACCAGCATGCGGATATACTTCGCTCCCAGCCGCGCAGCATGCTTGATGTCCCGCGTCACCTCACTCACCATCTCATCCATCGTCAAGACGCGATCCTTGTACTTCTTCGTATCGAGGAAAGCGTCGTGACACGTGGGCGTCGTGCCGTAGATGCGCATCCACTCATGCCACTGTTCGTAGAAGCCATCCGACAGCTTCGGGTAACCGGGCATCATCTGCTCCGCCAGCGTCTCGATCCCAAGAGCACCCATCGCTGCCGACACCGCAACACATTGTTCCAGTGACAGCTTGCGCAGGTAAAACTCCTCCTGGTAGCTGTAAAGACTTACACCCCGTTGGATCTCACTCATCGTCTCTTCTCCTGCAATCTTCACGCGCCAGAATCTCCGCGAGGAGTTCCAGCGAATGTCCACTCAAATATCCGGCTCCTCCGGCAACAGTGCGGTAGGGTCAATCTCCATCTCGGAACGGCTGGCGAGCTCGCGAACAATCTGCGGATGCAGCTTGTCCAGGCCGTAGAACATCACCGGGATAATCTGAATAAGCATCAACACGGGAGGAAGCCAGTAGTACAGATGCCGGATCGTTTGCGCCACCGGCGGCGTGATCTGCGCCGGGTTAAAATGTGCCCACGCCAGCACGTAAGCCACAGAAGAAGCGCCCGCGGCCATCCCGACTTTGGTCGACAGGCTGATCGAAGAAAATAGTAGCCCATCATCTCGCGTTCCAAACTTCCATTGCTGGTAATCCACCGCGTCGGCGGTCATCGCAAATGCTGAGGTGGGGCAAAGGCCCACAGCCAGCGAAGAGGCTGTATAGATCGCGACGAATACCCAGACCTCTCCTTCGAAGAAAGGCAGTAGCGCAAATATGCCCGCGCCAACCAGGAGCGCGACGATGTTGCCCCTGCGAATGCCGAAGCGCTTGAAAAAGGCCGGCGCGAATGCCGCTGCAATTCCATAGCTCAACGAAATAATGGGCAACAGGATCGAGATCAGCAATGGCTTGTGCAGCACGTCGATGGCGAAGTAAATGGTGGTTGCAATAAGCGCGCCAAGCCGGACGAGTATCAGCGCGGCAAAGATAAACGTAGCCGCCCACGGACCATTGTGAGCTAGATTGCGCAGACTCCTGCCCAGTGAGCCCTTCGTGCGCACTGCGTGCTCCTCAAACCTCTCCCGGCAGTTGGCGAATACGGTAAAGAAAAGCACGGTGGCTACCACCGCGAATATCGTAGCCGTGACGGCAAAGCCGCGACGCTTGTCCGGTCCGAAATACTGCACCAGCGGAAGAGTCGTGGCGGTCACCACGAATGTACCTACCGCGCTTCCAATGGTTCGGGTGCTGCCAAGCTGCATCTTCTGATGCGTGCTCCTCGTCATCAGCGCCATCAATGCGGTGTAGGGAATATTCACGAAGGAATAGACCAGCCCGATGGCAATCAACGTAACGTATGCGTAAATCAGCCGTGCCGGTTCGCTATGGAACGGCACCAAAAACAGAGCCACGAAGAGCACCGCGAACGGAATCGGCCCGTAGAGCAAATATGGGCGCGCCTTGCCATATCGACTGTTCGTTCGATCCATCACCGCACCGATCGCCGGATCGATCAACGCATCCATCACCCGGCTTAAAAGCATCAACGTTCCCGCAGCCGCAATCGCAATGCCCGCAACATCGGTATAAAAATACAGAAGAAAACCCGAAATCATGTTCCATGACAAATTCGACGCCAGATCCCCAAGCCCATAGATGTAGATCTCTTTTCGCTTGAGGCCGGTAGCCGTCATCTTCGTGCCTTCGAATGTGCTCCCTGACAGGGCAATCAAGCTGCATGCCGCCGCGCTAGAGCAATTATTAGAACAGTGATTTTGAACCAGCTATGTTTCTCACGCCGACGAATCGGGTGTCAAGCGATTTCCGTCGCGGCGATGTCATTATTTTCGGGCCGCACTCAAATCGAGCGCCCCTTACACCCATATGCGCGATAAGGCCCGCACTCTCTTTAAATCCCAGCACCCCGCGCTACTGCTTCCCGGCCCGGCTGCATTAATCCGTCGCAAAATAATCTTGACACAAATCAGAATTAGTATTCTTATTTCTCTGTGCGCTGGCCGTACTCGGATCTGCAACCCAAAAGCAGTATCCAGTCAGGCCCGGCGCAACTTAGGAGAATTAGTCGTGGATAAACTCAAGGTTGGCTTCATTGGTTGCGGTGGAATCGCCGGGATGAAGCACTTTCCCGCGCTGGTCAAGCAGAAGCATCGCGTCGAACTCATCGGATTCTGCGACACCGTTAAGGAGCGCGCCGACAAAGCCCAGGCTCAATACGGAGACGCCGGTTCGGCTGCCTACACTGATTACCGCCAGCTGCTCGACGACAAGTTCATCGATGCCGTCTACGTGCTAACGCCGAATGTCTCGCATGCTGAGATCACCGTCGCTGCCCTCGAAGCCAACAAGCATGTCCTCTGCGAGAAGCCCATGGCCCCCACCGCGGCCGATGCCAAGCTAATGCTCGATGCCGTCAAGCGCACGGGAAAGAAGCTGACCATCGGCTATCAAAATCGCTTTCGTGCTGACTCGCAGATTCTCCATCAGGCCTGCCGCGCCGGTGATCTTGGCGACATCTACTTCGCCAAGGCTCACGCCGTTCGCCGTCGTGGTGTCCCCACATGGGGAGTATTTCCTGACAAGGCAAAGCAGGGCGGCGGCCCTCTCATCGACCTGGCCACCCATGCCCTCGATCTCGCCCTGTGGATGATGGATAACTATGAGCCGGCCATGGTCCTCGGCACCACTTTCGAAAAAATGCGCGACAAGTGCGAGGGCAACTGGTTTGGCCCATGGAACCCCAAAACCTTCGAAGTCGAAGACTCCGCATTCGGCCTCGTCAAAATGAAGAACGGCGCCACCATTTTTATCGAAGCCGCTTGGGCACTGAACGTGGCCCGCTCCCGCGAAGGACAAATCACCCTCTGCGGCACCGAGCGCGGAGCGGAGCTGGTCGGCGACGGTGCTGCCGCGCCCAACTCCTCAATCCATTCGGGCGACGTCATCTTCAACGAGATGAAGTATGACCAGCAACTCGAACTCCTCCCCACACCCGTCTCGCCAATGGTCAAAGCGCACCTGGGAGAGCACGGCCCCAAGGTTGGAGACAAGGAGCAAGATGCCTGGCTTGACGCGATCCTCAACGACACCGAGCCCGTCATCAAACCCGAGCAGGCGTTCGTCGTAACGCAGATCCTCGACGCCATCTATCGCTCCGCCGCTGAGGGACGCGCTATCCAACTCTAAAACGTCGAGATCTCTTCGGCCTCTGATCGATCGCCGCCTGCGCGCCGGATGCAAATCGGCGCGCGAGACGTTGCGCACCCACGCTGGAGAATCATTTCGACGTGCATCTGTACGGAGGAATTCGATGCACCGCAATTTTGACGCACTTGTAATCGGCTCTGGCGCTGCCGGCAGTTTCGCAGCAAAGGAACTCACGCAGCGCGGCCTGGAAGTGCTGCTCCTCGAGGCAGGCCCGGATATCACTGAAGAAGACTTCAAGGCCATCCCTGCAAACCCAGGCCAGAAGGGCATCGGCCTCATGCCGCGCATACTCGCTGGAATTCAAGGCCAGCATATTCAAGCCCGTGTCGCCTTCTTCGGAAAGCAATTCAAGCATCTCTTCGTCAACGATCGCCAGCACCCTTACACCACGCCCCCCGACGATTTCTTCCTCTGGATTCGCGGACGACAACTAGGCGGCCGCCTCCATACGTACGGCCGCATGTTGCTTCGCATGACTGACTACGACCTCAAAGCAGCCAGCAGAGATGGATTCGGCGAAGACTGGCCAATCTCCTACGACGACCTCGCGCCCTACTACAGTCAGGTGGAGCAGTTCCTCGGCGTCTACGGCGTCGATGACCGCATCCTAAATCTTCCCGGTGGAAGCTACCCCAGCAAACCCAAATTGACGGCGGCTGAGCAGGCCTTCAAAGCGAAGATCGAAGATAAGTGGCCCGAGCGTTCCGTGGTCTCGTGGAGATACGCTGCCCCGAATCTCAAGCGCGTGCCCTTGCCTCTGCTCGCCGCAAAGCAAACGGGTCGGCTCACGATTCGCACCGATGCCATCGTCACAAGAATCACCGTCGATCCCGCCACAGGGAAAGCAGCCGGGGCTGAGTTTATCGATCGCCTCACAAGAAAAACCGAAACTGCATCGGCAAATGTTGTTGTGCTCTGCGCCTCCACCATCGAGTCCGTTCGCCTGCTGCTCAACTCGGCTTCGCCAAAGCACACGAATGGTCTGGGGAATTCCACCGGTCTCCTCGGCCGCTATTTCATGGATCAATGTCCTAGTCTCATTTTCGGTACAGTGCCTAGCACCAAGGGCTGGGAGCGCGACGACTCAGCACCACCGGACCCCTTCTACGTTCCCTCCGGCGGCGTCTATATTCCTCGCTTCCAGAATCTCGATACCATCACCAATCCGCAATTCAAAAGGGGATTCGCCTTCCAGGGCACCGTCGGTCGCGGCTATGTTCCCGAAGATCGTCCGGCGATGTTTGGCATGATGGGCTTCGGCGAAACTCTTCCCTACCGCGACAATTCCATCACTCTCAATCCCCGCCGCAAAGACGCCTGGGGAATTCCCGTGCCCCACCTCAAATGCTCTCTCACCAGCAACGAGCACGCGCTTCTTCGCGAGCAGATGAGATCCATCAAGGAGATGGTGAATCATTGCGGCTACAAGATTGATTTTGAGGGATCAACCTTCGGACTCGAGAATGGGAAGCAAGCCTTCCCTGAAGCCGACTGGCTCAGCAGGCTCATGTTCCGCATGTCCTTTAAAAAGAGCATGGCCATTGGAGCCGCCATTCACGAGTGTGGTGGCGCACGCATGGGAAAAGATCCCGCCAAATCAGTGCTGAACTGCCACAATCAATGCTGGGATGTAAAAAACCTCTTCGTCACCGACGGCAGTTCCTTCCCCTCCAGCGGAACCGTTGGCCCGGCACTCACCATCATGGCCCTCACAGTTCGCGCGTGTGACTACATCGAAAAGGAGTACAAAGCCAACGCCCTCTAGGGCTCGCGAGGGTCGGACGATCGGCCCTCCGATCCTCGCAAACCGTCAGCGCGAACAGTAATCTGTGCTGCTAGAATTCCCGGGTGACTTCCCCTCGCATTGATCTCGCTTCTGTTCTCGGTAAAACTGCGCTGCTCTCCAGCCTGTCGCAGCCTGAATTGCAATTGCTCGCCGCCCGCACCGTCCGCAAGCTCTATCACGCCGGTGAGTTGCTCTTCTCTGAAGGCGACCCTTGCAATGGACTGCACATCATCGCAACCGGCAAAGTCCGCATCTTCAAAACATCTATAAATGGCCGCGAGCAGGTGCTGGCGGTCAACGTCCCTGGCGAATCTGTCGCGGAGTTGCCGGTCTTCGATGGCGGCCCATTCCCCGCTTCGGCCGTCGCCATCGAGGGCACCGAAGTAGCCTTCATCTCGCGACGCGATTTCCAGGCATATTGCATGGATCATCCCGAGGTATCCCTCAAAGTTCTCGTCGTCGTGGGTGCCCGCTTGCGCCGCCTCGTGGGAATCATCGAGGAGCTATCCTTCACCACCATCCGCCAACGGCTGATTGCGGCACTGGTGAAACTCGCAGAGAGCGATGGCAAAAAGACAGCGCGTGGCATCGAGTTTCAACTGCCCGCAAGCCATCAGGAGCTCGCGAACCAGCTCGGTACTGTCCGGGAATTAATTTCAAGAAATCTCATGCGCCTGCAGGCTGAAGGATTGCTCGAGGTGGAGGCGCGTCAAATCGTCGTCAAGGATCTCAAGGGCCTCAGCGCACTCCTCGAATCATCCAACTAAATAATGTGCCCGGAAAAGTCCGCCTCCCCGGGCACAATCCACTAAGCCAGCATCGCAGCCAGATCTGCATCCGCAGTGCTGATTGCCATCAGGTTGAACTTCTCGTGCAGCAGCCCCAGAACAGCCGGCGACAGGAACGCAGGAAGCGTCGGTCCGATGCGAATGTTGCGCACGCCCAGGTGCAGCAGCGTCAGCAACACAGCCACCGCCTTCTGCTCATACCACGACAACACCAGCGATAGCGGCAGATCGTTCACTCCGCAATCGAATGCCTTGGCCAGCGCAAGCGCAATCTGCAGCGCAGAATACGTGTCGTTGCATTGCCCAATATCCAGCAGGCGAGGCAGACCGCCGATCTCTCCAAACTCAAGCTTGTTGAAGCGAAACTTCCCGCACGCCAGCGTCATGATCAAGCAGTCGTTCGGGATAGATTCAGCCAGCTCCGTGTAATAGCTGCGCCCCGAGCGCGCGCCGTCGCAGCCGCCAATCAGGAAGAAGTGACGAATCGCGCCCGACTTCACCGCATCGATCACGCGATCGGCTACGCTCAGCACAGCGTTATGACCGAAACCAACAGTGATCTCTTCGCCGGAACCATCTTCGTCGTAGCCCGGCGCCCGCAGAGCTGCGGCAATCACCGCGCTGAAATCCTGATTCCCAATGTGCTGCACATCCGGCCACGCCACTGCGCCCGAAGTAAAGATCCGGTCCATGTAAGTGACCTTGGGCTGCTGAATGCAATTCGAAGTCATCAGGATTGCGCCGGGAAATTCAGCGAACTCAGCCGCCTGGTCCGTCCACGCACCACCATAGTTGCCGGCCAGATGCTCATACGCCTTCAGCTTCGGATATCCATGCGCCGGCAACATCTCGCCATGCGTATAAATCTGGATTCCCAGCCCCTTGGTCTGCTCAAGCAACGCGTACAAGTCGTGAAGATCGTGGCCCGATACCAGGATCGCCTTGCCCTTGCGCGCGTGCAGTCTCACCTTAGCGGGCGTCGGATGACCAAAAGTCTCCGTATGCGCCTTGTCCAGCATCTCCATCACTAGATAGTTCAGCTCGCCCACCGCCAGTGCCCTGCCCAGCAGTTCTTCCGCGGTCGGCGATGCGTGAGTTAGAAAATCCAGCGTCTCATGTATCTTTGCAAAGGTTGCCGGGTCGCCTGCGCCCAGCGCCAGTGCGTGCGCCGCATACGCAGCCACTCCCTTCAGGCCATACAACACCAGCTCCTGCAGATTCGAAACTTCTTTGCTGTCCGTCAGGAATCGCACCGGCAATATCACCTGCCGTCCTTGTGCCAGTAGTCCATCCAGCGTTGTCGCCGGAATCCATGCAGCAGGTCCGCCCAGCTCCGTCGGCACTACGCCGACCTTTACGCTGGCGCGCTCGTACATATCACGAGCAGCATTGCGCGTTGCGACAGCCTGGTGAATCAGCTCAACCAGGCGCTCAGGATCAAAGTTCACATTAGTAAGTGTGGCGAAGACCGCCTGAATTGTGAAAGCGTCAATCTCCGGATCAGCAGCGCCCAGTTGCCCCGCTCGATACGCATACATGGATATGCCCTTGATCGCATGGATCAACGCATCCTGAAGAGTAGCTGTCGTCTCATCCTTGCCGCAGACACCCAAAACCTCGCAGCCTTCGCCCTTCGACGTCTGCTCGCATTGATAGCAAAACATGGTGTGAACCTTCCTGACTGAAATGATTACGACTCAGATCATAGGATTGGAAGCACACCCCGACAGCGACTTAAGTCACAGCCCCCGAAATGGTACGCGAATCATGTGCTATGCACATGCAGCCGCTTGCGTCTTGCTGAAATGAACACTGCTACGCCAATGCCTATCAGCACCGCCGTGCTCCCCAGCACCTTCACCACCGCCAGCGCCTTGTGCGGCTCATCTCCCGGCGGAATCACTGAGAGCACAATCGTGACTGCCGTACTGCTGAAGCCGAGTGCAGCCAGCGCGATCGCCGCGCGCGATCCCCCGGGAATCCTGAAAACTTCCGGCCCGGCAGCATGCCTCTGCAGTCGAATCGTCGATGCGAAGAGCAGCAGATAAGGCAGAAAATACGCGATGATCGACATGCTCACCAGCACGTTATACGCACCACGAACCGTAGTCCCTGCCTGCCCCAGCAGAGTCACGATCACCCCTGCCAATCCATATGCGCCGATCGCAACCCACGGCGTGCGAAAGCGTGGATGCACCTGCCCGAAGATCGGCGGAAGATAGCGATCGATTCCCGCTACAAAAGGCAGTCGTGATGTGGACGACAAAAATGCAGCCGCGCCGGATACAGCGCTCAGCCCCACCAGCACGGCCACCGGCGCAATCAACCACGCCACTCCCAGCCGCGAGCACAGCGCCTGGAAGCCCAGCAGGAATCCGTCTGGCCCGCCCACCGCATCGCTCGGCAGCGCAATCAGCATAGCCACCGTGCCCGCAATGTAGCCAACCGCCAACACCATGCCGCCGCTCAACAATGCGCGCGGAATCGTGCGCTGCGGATCCTTGATCTCCTCACCCATAAACGATCCGGCCTCACATCCACCAAACGCGAAAAAAATAGTCGAGTAGAAAATCGCGTTCTGAAGGGACAGATGCGGAACCATGCCAAGGCTGGAAAAATGAGTCGCCGATCCAAAGCGCCACCCTGAGATTGCTGCAAGCGCGAACAGGATCCCCAGCGGCACAATACTCCCCACCGAACCCATGTTGTTCAGCCACTTGCCCGCATTCACGTCCAGGATGTTCAGCAGCGTAATCAGTGTCAGGCACATCACCGCAAAGCCTGTATAGTACGTGCTGCTCGAGGCCAGGCTGCGCATGTGCGAACCATACGCAAACAGCACCGAACCCGCACCGAAATACAGCACCGCCGGGAAAAACGGCAGGTTGCTCATCCAGTATGTCCATGCGGAAATAAACCCGAAGAAATCCCCGAACGCCTCGCGCGTCCACACGTACAGGCCACCCTCTTGCGGATATCGCGACGACAGTTCCAGCACGCTCGCCGCCAGTGGAATGAAGAATCCCACCAGTGCAATCACCCATACCACCAGCGTTCCCGTGCCCGCAGCGGCCGCGCTTGCCACCCACCGCAAGCTGAATCCGCTCACAATGTAGAACAGCGTCAGATCGCGATAGCCCAGCGCACGCCGCAGTGTAACTTTGTCAGACATGTGCGCGCAGCATACCTGACCGCGACGCTCACGCGAAGCTAATTCTTCTCAGCGTCGCTCAGCACCGCCATTGCTGCATTGCGCCCGTTCATGCCAATCACGCTGCCACCGGGATGCGTGCACGCCCCGCAAAGATACACACCCTCCATCGGAGTCCGCGTCGGCAGCCTGTTCGCCCACATGTATTGCGGCAGGCACTCCCCCTGAAAAATATGCCCGCCCGTCAGCCCCACCTTGCTCTCAATATCCGGCGGTCCCAGCACCTCCGCGTCCACCACCGCGCTATCCATGTTCGAGCAGAAGCGGCCCAGCGATCCAATCGCGAGCTTGCGAACCTCTTCGCGCCGCTCATCCCACGTGCCCCGCGAAAACTTGTAAGGAACATACTGCGCAAACACACTCATCGTGTGTTTCCCTGCCGGCGCGACCGTAGCATCATGCACACTCTGGAAGTAAAGCTCGCACCACAAGTGTTCCGGAAGCTCGCTGCGCTTCGCAGCAGCAAATCCCGCCTTCCACTCGGCCTTCGTCAATGGCGCATTGATCTGTCCATAGTGGTGCGCATTATTCGTACCCGGCCGCGAAATAAAATCAGGCAGCTCGCTCAGCAGCACGTTCAGCTTCACCGTGCATCCCTCGATAGGCACGCCTTCCACGCGCCGCCGCCACTCCGCATCCGCCGCCGCGCCCAGCAGCTTCAACGTCTGTCGCGGATCAGCATTCGAAATCACCACCGGCGCCGCGATCCGCTCGCCTCCCTCAAGCACCACGCCTTCTCCCGGAACAATCCGCGCAATCGGAACTCCCGCAGCCACTACCGCGCCCGCTTCGCGTGCGGCGTCGCAGAAGTAGAACGACACCATCCCCATTCCGCCTTTCACATAGCCCCACATCCCCGGCATCCCGCCCAGCCGCCCTGAAGAATGATGAAAGCGAATCGACGCCGTGCCTTTGTCGAATGGGCTCGCATTCGTGCCAATCACGCCTTGGCCCAGGTAGGCCGTCTGCAGCCGCTCGTCGCGAAGATAGTGCTCCACATACTCGGCCATCGACCAGTCAAAGAGCACCCGCTTTGCGTCCTCGTCGCCGGCAAGCCGCTCTTCAATCTGTTCGCGCGTGGGAGCCTCGCCAATCCACAGATCCCGCTCGCCCGCCGGTCGCACCGCATCGCGCAGCCTGCGGATCACATCGCTCATCGCGCGCCAGCCTTCAACATCGCCCGGTGCAAAGCTGCGGATTTCCGCCTCGCACTTGTCATCGTCATCCCAAAGCTGCACGCTGGACCCATCAAGGAACGGCACAAACAGCCCATTCACCGCCGCCGTCCATTCAAAGCCGCGCTTCGCAAGTTCCAGCTCCTCCACAACCAGCGGATGCAGCAAGCCCGCCAGATAAGCACAGGGAGACATGCGCACTCCGGGAAATGGCTCTTCAATCGTGCAGGCCCCGCCCACCCGGGAGCGACTCTCCAGCACCAGCACGCGCTTGCCCGCTCGTGCCAGGTAGGTCGCACACGCAAGCCCGTTATGGCCTGCCCCAACCACCACCACATCCCATTTGCGCGAAGCTAGCTGGCTCACAGGTTCCGGCAATCCAACTTCGCCAAGTACAGCCTCGGTAGGGGAATGCATCCCCACAGTATCTACGATCAAACGATCACTGCAAAGCTCATCCCTCCCAGTACCAATCGCATTCCACAATTCCCGCCCCCACTCCTTCCAGCCCACCTTGCAGAACCTATCTCGTACACTATGCCTTGAGTTCCCAACTGCAGCCCCAGGATTCATTCCTTATCGACTGGAAGAGTGGCTCCCTATGCCGACAAAACATTCGCTCGCATCAACGTCCTTCGCGCTAACGAACGCGACTCGCATTCTCTGTGCGATCATCTCTCTCCTCTCGCCCCTGGCGCTTCATGCGCTCTCTGATGCTCGAGCAAAAACACCTGCGAAGCCCGCCGCCGAGAAGAAAGACGCCGAGCCAAAGGAAGTGCTCATCTTCAAGAATGGAGATCAGCTTACAGGCAAGCTCCTCAATTCCACTGGAACTGAGGTTAAGTTCGAAAGCGAGATGGCCGGGGAAGTCACCGTAGCCCTTAACAAGATCAAAGAATTAAAAACAAGCCGCGAATTTGCCATCGTGCCCAAGGACATCAAAGATTCGCGAAACAGCGCAATGGTTCCCCAGGGCCATATCAATATTAAGGACGACAGCATAGTCGTCGTGCCCCTGACATCAAACTCCGCAGCCACTCCCAAACCTGCAGAAGCCAGGCCCGCCGAAGCAGCCCCCGCAACTCCTCCCACGCCTAAGCCTCTAAATCAGTCTCCATCCGAAACCCAGCAGGCAGAGGTCGCCCCACCATCCACGCCCGCCGACGGCAGCAAAGAAGTTGCCGCCTCCAAGGTCGGCTTCATCGTGGATGACGAAACCTATCAGCAGGAGATTCATAAGAAGATTGAATGGAAGGAAGGCTGGGACGGCCACGTAACCACGGCATCCTCTATGGTTTTCGCCACCCAGAACACTTACCTGTTTCTCGTCAACGTCGACCTCCAGCGCAGTGTGCCCACCGTCAGCTGGCTCGACCCCAAGCTAAGAACCAAAATCGATTACACACAGAGCGCTGGCCAAACTTCACAGATCGGCACGCCCACCACCCACACCAATATCTTCCACGCTAGCGCGGAGCGCGATAAATACGTCACGCCCCGCCGCTACTTCCTGGTGCAGACTTCCTTCGACCACGACTCCACTCAGGGTCTGGATCTGCAGCAAATATACGGCGCTGGAATGGGCGCAACATTTTTCAAACAGGAGCACAGCGAATTCGACGTCACCGCTGACCTGCACTACGAGTCACAAGCCTTCAACTCGACGGCCGACGTGTCTACCCTCAACAGGCACCTCGTAGGAACCTCGTGGACCGAGGCCTATACGCGGAAGTTTGGCAAAGTCCAATTCGATGAAAAATTTCTTGCCAATACCGCGTGGAACGACGAGAGTGCTTTCTCCGCCTCCGGAACCACTTCAGTCCGAATGGCGATCTACAAAAAGCTTGCCTTCTCCCTATCCGTCATCGACAACTTCCAGAATGATCCCCAGGTCGGATACAACAAGAACTCATTCCAGTTCACAACAGGCTTCGCTTTCAACCTTCATCAATAAACACTCGCGCGCTGAAGAGAGCTTATCTCTTCAGCAGCAAAACACCTTGCTCAATCCCCGACTTTTCCATCCGGATCGTCTCGCTCAAAGGCCGGGTCCTCGACCCAACTCGAGCCAGTGCACAAGCCAATAGCTGAGCAACAAGAACCAGCGCTATTGCAGTCAATATCATCATCATTCTCCATTACATGGCGCAATTGTAGATCGGCGTTTGCAAACACATTACTGCAGCCGAATTACAATTCCGTGAAGAAAAGCAGGCGTACCGCGTTATGCACAGGCCTTTCTTCCGCCCTTCACGCGCTCGTCTCATCAGCTATCTTGCTTTGCGGCAACGTCATACCCGATGCATCGCCCACCAGGTTCACATGCACGTCGCTCTGCGGGAATGGAATAACAATCTCGTTCTTCTTGAACTCTTCGTTGATCTGAACATTCAGCTCGCTGCGAATCCGCAGACGATCGTCAATCTTTGACCAGAAGCGAATCGTAAAATTCAGCGAGCTCGCACCAAATTCATCAAACGTTATCAGCGGCGGAAATGAGCGCAGTACTCCCGGATGGCAGCCCACGATGCGCGTAAGAATCTCCAACACCCGTAGCGGATCAGTCCCGTACGCAACGCCAATCAGGATATCCGTACGCCGCAACTTCTCCTTGAACGACCAGTTCACAAACGACTTCGTCACAAACTCTGAGTTGGGCACAATAACATCCGCCCCCTCAAATGTATGTACGGTGCTCGAACGAAAACCAATCTCCGTCACTTCTCCTGACAGGTTGCTTACTTCAATCAGGTCCCCAATCTTCATCGGGCGCTCCAATGAAATGATGATGCCCGATACAAAATTGACTACCAGCGTCTGCAATCCAAAGCCAAGACCTACGCCGAAGGCTCCAGTCAATAGTGATAGCTTGCTCAGCTGCAAACCGGCCGCGGCAAATGCCAGAACCACTCCCGCAATCAACATGCCGCTGTACGTAAGCCGCGATCCAGCCTGCGCCACTCCAGAGTCAAGGCGCGTCCGCGGCAGCACCTCTTCGTTCAGCATGAATCGTATAAACCTGGCGAGCATGTTGCTGACGATCAGCACCAGCCCAAACAAAACAACGTCGTAAAGCGACAGCGAGATCGAACCAAGCTGCCACTTGTAATAGAGCACCTCGCGCCCCGCTTCGAGTGCCTGGGTTGACACTTGATACGCCAGCAGTGCCGTCGCAATCCACAGCAGCCAGCACACCACCATCAAATAGAAAGCAAACTTCCTGATGACCACCGCACCGTGAAGTCGCAGCGCGCGCGACTTCCTTCCTACATCCGAAACCGTAAACACCGCCGTGAGCGACAAAAAAACTGCGCAGAGTACGTACACGCATATGGCCCAGTACATACTCACGATCGTGCCATCGCCCAGCCACACCGCCATCGATAGGTTGCCCACCAGGTTCGCCACTGTCGCCACCAGCAACAGAAAAGCGGCCAGGTAACTAAACATCAGGTTCAGCGTATGGCCGCGCTCTTTCAGCAGAGCCCGGAGCATGCCGCGCTTCCGAAGCAGATAGACCGCTCCAGCGAACAGCAGGCCCGTCTGCAGAAACAGTATCCAACGCCGGATCAGCGTTCCGCCAAAAAACTCCAGCGACAACATGTCGACAACAAAGAAAACTGCTATCGCCACCAGAAAGGGGCGCATCCGCCGCTCGACAAATGAGAAGCCGATCAGGACTACCGGTATCCCCATGAACATTCGAGTGAATCGCACTAAATCAGGAGGGGCCGAACGAAACACCGCTCCAAACAACACCAGCACGATCAGAAACGTGACCGCTACAGGATGCTGTAGACAAGCGAAAAATCGTGCGCTCACTCCCACATCTTCGCCGGACAAATCGCGCTTGGAAGCGCGAAGCACAATCGCCCAGACCACAAATCCCATCAAACCGTAAATAATCAGGAACGACTTTGTGGCCTGCAAAAAACGAGAAGTCCGGCCCTCAAAGCCCGCGAGATAGATACTCATCTCGCCGCTGAAAGTCGACCAGCTCGATGTCCGCTGAGCCTTCCACAGCGCCGGGCTGTCCAGCGACCATAGCTGCTGGCGCAGTGCGGAGTCAGCCGCGTTGATCTCGTCGATCACTTTTTCAATCTTCACCCGCGTGTCTGAAATCTGGACCTGCACCTGGATCAGCTTCTCGGCCTCCGCCCGCAACGCGGCTCGCGCTGAATCCGCCATCGTCTGCACACCCACAACCCGGAACACCAGCTCCGTGGGAAGCTTCGCTTTCATCGAAGCGTCCGCCATTTCGTCCCACATCTCGCCCAGATCACGCGCCTGCTGGCGCAGCGTTTCAAGCGCAGAAGCATGCTTGGTGACTAAGGTATTCAGCGTCTCCAGTTCCGCGCGATCCCGCGTCCACGCAATGCTCGGCTCGGTCAACTGCAACGGCGAACGCGCAAGCTTGATCGAGTTCTCGGTGGATTGGAGTGAGTCATCCACCTTGGCGTTCAGCACCTTCAGCGTCGAGTCCAGCGCCTCAACATCCGAGCCGGCAACCTTGTCGATAATCTGCTGCAGTTCCTTCTGCGCTGCTTCGGTCCGAGGAATAATCTCAGCCACCGGAACCAGCTGCCCATCCTTAAGCTGGATGCTCTCAGGAACAGCCAGGCTCTCCGGCTCATGGTGAACCACCGGCGATATCTTCCTTGCCGGATGCAACTCCCGCACCACCGGCGCGTGCTTGGCCACTGGCGGGTTCTGGGCCCCCGCGCCAACCACCGCCGAAAGCAAAAGCAGAACTGCGAGGCCCGAAGTCACCCGCAACCCGCGCGCATGCCTGCCTGCCATCCGCCAACTACGAATCCAGCCGTTCCATCTCAGCTTCAGTGTCATGTGAGTTCCGAATGTCCCGGCGAGCCAACTCTCCGCGCGCTCGTTCAGCCCGCAAAAGGCGGCCACATCTGCCAGTCGAGCTGCGCGGACATCTGCGCGCAAATCTTGATACGCCGCTTGGATTTCCGAGTGGCCTCGATTCTACGTGACCCGCAACCTGCTTCACCAGCGTGTCGCAAAGCCCACCGCCTGACTCACCTTGCGCCCACCCCAGCCCACCCGCGTCGCCGCCCCCGACACAAACGACAGGCTCATCCCATCCCCAACATAATGAGTTTCAACGAGGCGATTTTTATCCGAATAACTCTATTAAAATCATCTATTTAAATCAACATCGCCTACGCCAAAAGCGCCTTATAATAAACATCCTATTGTGATCTCGCTCACAGCCAACCCGCACCAGCCCTGCAACCATCACTATCGTGGGCGACCAACTCGCCTGATTCCACAGCTCTTATCACTTGGGACCAATGACAGCCATACCTCTATCAAACACCTTCGTCGCCGATCAGGAACTACTCAGCGAGCTGGACAAAATCAGCCGCCCCGCCACCATGGGACCCGACCGCGTGCTCTTCCGCCAGGGCAGCCCGGCCCCTGGCCTCTTCGTCATTAAAAAGGGAAGCGCCAAACTGACCCTCAAATCCGGCCGAAAGATCATCCTGCAGATCCAGGTCTCCGCCGGCTCGCTGCTCGGCGTACCCGCCGTTGTTGGCTCGCAACCCTACACCCTCACCGCCACCGCGCTCAGAGGCGCCGAGGTTGACTTCGTCCCGCGCGAGGACTTCACCCGGCTCATCGCCGCCGCGCCTCACCTCATGCTGAAAGTCGTCGCCTTGCTCGCCGGCGAAGTCCGTTCCGCCCGCCAGCGCATCTCCCAGATCGACCGAACACCCGTGCGGACTTCTCCGCTTCGCACTTCAAGCCGATCCAATCCGGCCTCCTAGGGTTCCTTTCTGTTAGCCTGATTGGACTTGCCTCAGCTCACAGCAGATTGGGGACGCGCCATGCCTTTGCTGCCAACCCGCCGACAAGCCATTGCCGGGCTCGCTACCACCGCCGCCCTCGCTACCTCAAAACTAGCCTTCGCCAAACCTGCCTCGCCGCCGCCCAACATCGTCTACATCATGGCCGACGATCTCGGCTATGCCGACGTCTCCTGCTATGGCCGCCACGAGTATAAGACCCTCAACATCGACCGCCTTGCCGCCGAAGGCATGCGCTTCACCCAGGCCTACGCAAACTCCGCGGTCTGCAGCGCCACCCGCGTCGCCCTCATTACCGGCCGCTATCAGTACCGCCTTCCCTGCGGCCTCTTTGAGCCACTCGCCGATCCCCAATCCCCCGGCCTTCCGCCGGATCAGCCAACGCTGCCCTCCCTCCTCCGCAAAGCAGGATACGGCACCACCCTCATCGGCAAGTGGCACCTCGGCTGGCTGCCGGACTACGGACCGCTCCAAAGTGGCTACGACCACTTCTACGGATTTCGCGGAGGCGGCCTCGACTACTTCACTCACAAACCCGGCACTGGCCCCGGCGTTCCCGAGGACCTGTGGGATCAGGACGCCAAGGTCCACGAGGCAGGCTACCTTACCGAACTACTCGGCAACCATGCCGTCAACGTCATCGGCGACTACGCGAAAGCCCGCCAGCCCTTCCTCCTCAGCCTCCACTTCAACGCTCCCCACTGGCCGTGGGAAGGCCCCGACGATCAGGCAGAATCCGAGCGCATCACCCTCCTGCGCGATTACGACGGCGGATCGATGACCACCTATGCCCGCATGGTCCTCGCCATGGATACCCAGATCGGCCGCGTCATCTCCGCCCTCGAAACCGGCGGAATCGCCGACAACACCATCATCATCTTCACCAGCGACAACGGCGGCGAGCGCTTCGCCGACACCTGGCCCTTCACCGGAAAGAAAAGCGAGCTACTTGAAGGAGGCCTGCGCATTCCCGCCATCGTTCGCTGGCCCGCGCACATCCGTCCCAAACCGTCACGGATCAGGTTGCCATCAGCATGGACTGGCTCCCCACTCTCCTCGCCGCTGCAGGAACCCAGCCTGACCCCGCCCATCCCCAGCGACGGCATCAGCCTTCTGCCCGCCCTCAACGGACAGCCTCCCGTCCCGCGAAAACTCTACTGGCGCTTCCACGCAAACAAGCAATCGCGCTATGCGCGACGGCGACATGAAGATGCTCACCATCCGCGGACAATACATTTCTATTTAATGTGGTGGTCGATCCGCTGGAGCGCGCCAACCTCGCGCAGCGTCAGCCAGAAGTGCTGAAGAAGATGAAGGCAGACTTCGCCGCCTGGAATGCCACCATGCTCCCCGAAGATCCCAGCGCCTACTCCGAACGCATCACCGCAAAAACCTGGGCCGACCACTACAACAACGAACCCGACTAGCCCGCATCTGTCCGGAGCGAAGGCCGTCCATGTAAGTTCGTATGCCTACTGGGCGGATTTAAGGGTGCAGGTCAATGGCTACTGTGTAACCCATCGCGCCGCCGCCGCATGCCCCGAACTCGCATTCAACGGAGCCTGGAATATAAAGCATATAAAACACCAATGAGAATTCCCCCAATGATTCTGTACATAAGTTCACGGAATCTTAGGCGCGGCGGTACGAGTTGACAAAGAACAAGACCAATACTTATGCCCGCTGACAGTTCTAGCGACGGATGCATAGGAAAAAAATGCAAGAGGATCCATGTAGGAAGAGGCATCAATGCAAGGCATAAAATGTAATTTCCACTTTGGTTGCTTGTTGCATAAGAACTTTGTGTGCCTCTAGTAGCCATATTATCGTCCTTCGGCGGGTGGCCCACTCCAAAAATTTCATTCTCTAAAAACCAAGATGATCGAGGAGCGCCGTTCTAGCCATCCGTTGGCTAGGGCGGGGTTGTTGACTCTCGCTCGAAGTCGCAGCCCCATCATATCTCCCTTCGCAGGTGCCCCCATCTCGCCTTTGAGATGCGGATGCGATGCCAGCGCCTTAACGTGAGCTTCTTCGTTATCCCTGCCGTTGCTTCTAAGCACTCATCTCGCAGCCGAGGCCGTGGGAATGTGGGAATCCCGCGCAGGGATTTCCAAAGAGAGTGGAAAGCCGGCTCTATGGCTTTCCACTCTCTGTCATTTCCATGGCCTCTACGCCTTTCCGATCCAATCTCCCATTCGTCGTTCCTCGGGATCACTTGCGGTCGATCTGGTGTCTATATGAGTCATGGCAATCTTCTTGCGCAGGTCTGCAGAGGTGCTTAGTGCAGTTTGTGCTCTCGCGGCAGCGGCCACTTCCGCCCACGCCGGCGCGCTGCAGCCATGCGTTGCTGCTGCCATCTCGGCAAATGGCAACATCCTCGTCGTGAATGAGCGCACTTTTGACGACCCCGACGAATCGCGCCCACGAACAGTCCAGACCTCGACCTTTCGCGTGCTGGGCCGCTACGACCCAGGCGAAGGCAATAGATTGAATGGACCCAATAGCTACTGGCTATACACTCTCTGGAGCGTGGTCATTACCAACAGCGGTAAGTCTCTCTTCATTTCCTGCCCTTACACATTAGTTACGGATGACGGTGAGTACCTTATTCTGATCGGCAGCAAATTTCAGAACCCTTTAACGATCTATCGCCGGCGCGAGCATCCGGGCCATCCTTTCATTGATCGTGGCCCGGATCACGGAGTCCTCGTGCGGCAAATCCCTTTGCGCGATCTCTGGCCGCCGGAACACACAGAGGTGCTCACCGACGGAACACCGTCATGGTACGCTGCCGGAACATTTGCCTTCTCGCCAGATAATCAAACGCTCATTCATAAGACGCTCTGGGGCACAACCCTCCACATCAACCTCGAAACAGGCGACGTAACCAGTCAATGATGTTCGCAGTCGCCGCGTGCCCCACACCTCGCCCTTGAAATGTGGGATGCGATGCTGTGGCGTTAAGGTCAGCTTGCCGGGTGCCCCACATCTCGCTTTTGAGATGTGGGATGCGATGCTGGGGCGTCAACGTGAGCTTGCCCGTTTGCCTCGGCGTTGCTTCTAAATACTCCCTCTCGCAGTCGAGGCCGTCGGAATGTGGTAATCCCCCAGGGATTTCCAAAGAGATTGGAAGCCGGCTCTATGGCCTTCCAATCTCTGTCATTTCCATGGACTGTCTTTGACCGTAATTGCACAGATTGTCCGCGGTCCGCGGATTGGCCACGATCTCACAAGAATGAATTCTGCACATGCGCAGCGGATCAAACGCGCCGCCGCCGCTACCAGCTCGGCGTTGTCCCGTGCCGCGGTACCGTCCGGCAGCACCGTCACATCTTCCAGCCCGGTACGGATACCGTGCCCCCTATCGAGCGCCCGGCGATTGACTGCCCAACACGCTATGCCGTAACCGTGGTGAACCTGCTCCAGCGTGATGCCCGCCGACACCACGATATCTTCCATCTTCGCAGCGTGCTCAACAGCAACCTCAGGCTCGGCATCCAGCGGCTCGATAAGCACGCGACGACACCGATCCGCTAACCCGGAAAGCACGAAGGCTCGCGCATCCTCGACACTTAGCAATCCAGCCTCAATCTCCACGCCTCGCGATAGCAGTAACTCACAAAGCTCAACAATCCCCGGCTCTCCTTGATTCGCCGTAACAAGGTCAGGCATCTCCTCCCATGCCCCAACTATGTGCAAGCGCTCTGCAGGATCTCCCACAATCGTGGCCGACGTAGTCAATGAAATGGGAGTCGCCGGACACAGACTTCGAATCGCCCGCACGACCGTACCGCAAGCATCCCCGTCGAGAGTCTCCCGGCCAGCCTCGTCGAATGCATGAACATGAACCGAGTGAGCACCCGCCCCCACCGCCGCGCGAGCCGCCTCCGCAATAGCACCAGCACTCCGCGGCACACCCGGATGAATCCGGTCGCCATTCAACGCCGCCTGCAGAAAAACAGTGCCTTGCATAACTCCGGCTCTCCGGCTATCTCCTAACCTGGGCGAATCTCGTCCGCCGCTAAACCAGATACTTGATCAGCAAAACCTCGTTCCCAATCTCGCTGTAGATCAGCTCATCCACCACCCCACGCGCCACCAGTATTCCGAATCCTCCCGCACGCATCCCCTGCTGCTCCCGCACCTCCAGATGCTTGCCCGGCTCTCCCTGCGGATTCGATAACGCTGAATGCGGAATTCCCTCCCAGCGAAATCCCGCTCCTGGATCGTGCACATACAGCACCCGCGCCCGTGCCGTGTGGATCGCCGTCATCTCCAGCACCTTGTCCGTGGCATATCTCGCACCATGCTCAATCGCATTCATCAGCACCTCGCGCAGCGCGGTCATCAAATCCTCGCGAGGAGAAGGTGGCAACTCGGTTTGCAGCTCGTTCACAAACGACATCAACCTCTCCGCCGTCAGAACCCGGCAATCCGCCCTCACCGAAAGCCAGTCGCGGTGCGCTGACAATACTTCGATTCCCCAGTGCGCATCCCGTGCTGCCGCCGCCCGCGCTGCATATTCCGCAATCTCCTCAGCGTCAAAAGGAGCGCTCTTGCACAGGAACACCTTCGCCCGCAGCGCCGCAATCACTTCCTCGGGAGTGCTCTTCGGGGCCAGCACAATCACCCGCGTCCCGGGCCGTATCGCCCTCATCTCCGACAGCAGCGCCAGGTCCTCGTCAATGCTGGTCGTCGGATCGGTGATCACCACATCGTAGGCCCGGCTCCGCAAATGCCGCAGCGCGTCCGCACTGCCCGCCGCATACTCCAGCGTGCAGTTCTGCTCTGCAAGGCACGCTTCCAGACGCGCGCTCGCCACCGCGTCCTTGTTGATCATCAACACTCGCCCCGCAGCGTTGCTCGTCGCGCTGCTCAATCCATCGTTCGGTTCAGAGAATGGATTCACCGTGGCTCCTCGCACAATTCAGATCGCCAGCTTTGAGATCAATAGTCTACGCCCACGCCTCCTCCCTGCAATGTTTCAAGCCCATGAATCCCCCCAACTCCCCAGCAACCCATTCCTGCAGCACGCCATGCGCGCCCTATCAGCATCTGATCGCTGGCCGTCCGCGCACCATCGCCGGCGCTCTCAGATGGATAAGCCACAGAGCTCGCAGGTAAGCCAAACATCGAGTCGCTAACTCGCTAACTAGCCGACTCGCTAATTCAATTGTTAGTTGTTGAGAGCGACTGGATCAGGCTATCCGCCTCGGCCATCGAAGCGTCAATGCTGGCGGTCAGATCCGCCACATCTCCCTGGATATTTACCGCGGTCCCCTTTAGCGATCCAATGGCTCGCGCATTCAAATTGTGTTTCAGAAAGAGCACCTGGTCGTGAAAACTCTTCAGCACCGGAGTCATCTTTTCTTCCGTCCGCCGCATTGAGCGGATGTAGGCTGCTTCCTTCGTGCGCGCATCGCGCAGCATCTGTGTACTCTGCGTGCGCAGCTTGGTGTTGCCCATCTGCTTGATCTCGCCCTGCCACTCGTTAAACATGTCGTTGCTAACCTGGTCGATCGAGTCGATCCGATTGTGCAGCTTCACCGCCTGGTCATTCGCCTTCTCATATTCTGAGTTCAGCCGCTTGTACCGCTTCTCCAGCGAGCCACCCTGAAATCCCGTCAACTCCTGAAAGGACTCCATCGTGCTCTTGATCTGCTCTTTGGTCTCCTGCTGATCCTTCCGCGCATCCTTCACCCGCGAGATCAGGATGTCTCGCTTCTGCTTCCCCAGCGTACTCATCGTTTTGTAATAAGCGCGGGTGCAGCCCGCAAGAGCGGTCAGCAGGAGGCAGAGCGAAACTGCGCGGTAGAAAGATTTGGTCAGCACGCAGACATTGTAATCGGCGCCTTCGGCCGCACAGCGCCCCTCACACCAAATCGCTTGCGCCCCCTCAAACTCTCAACCAGCAACGCCGTCGATCCGCTAGCTCACGCTACTCACTGCTCCAGCAGGATAGGACGATTCGTAACAGTGACACTTGTTTGTCCTGTCAGATCGTAGATATTCCCATCCAGATCCCGGTAGCGCTTATAGTTCGGAGCAATCGTCACAGAAGTGCTTGCCAGCCAGCTTGTGGTCCACATAAACATCGCATGGTACTTCGGCTTTGTAATGGAGCAGCGCCAGATCGCCCCCGTGTTGGTGCACGGACCAGAAAAGCTGACACCGCTTAACCACGTGTTCATCAGTATCCAGGGTTGGTATATCGCAGTCGGCCCCGCCGGGATCATCGGATCAGCGGGGCAATTGGTTTGACTAGGAGCTGTCCCGAGACTCTGCATCGTGCCCCAACACGGCTCCTGCCACTGGTACCAGAAGTTAGCTACTGTCCCGCTGCTCGCCATGGCAAGCATCCATCTCGCTATGTAGGCCTGTCGCAACATCGTTGTGTTTTGATCGCTCTGGTCTACACCGTCCGTCAAATCATCGTTTCGTGAAAAGCCACCTTCAGTGTTCCAGATAGGCAGATTGGCCGCCCACGGCCGAAGCTGTAATTGCGTCCGTATCGCCGCCACCTGCTGAAAGATCGGAACGCGGCAATTGACATTCGGAGTGTTGGTCGGGGTGCAGAGCGCGCTGCTATGCGAGACGTTTGTCTCGGGAAAGGGGTAAGGAATAACCACGTCGCGAGCACCATACGCGTGATAACTCACCGCGTCTGGCAAAGTCGCATTCGGGATCGCGTACCATGCATCCAGCAGCTGCCCCAGCGCCACATCAAAGTACGGCGAGACAATCGGATTCTTAATGTAGTTCGGGTTATACCCATCTCCGCCCGCCGAAGTATTTCCCGCCATGAATACACAGTCCCCGCAATATTGCTTCACGATGGTTGCGGCGTCATTCGCCATCTTCGCCAGGTCTGTATAATTCGACGTCCAGTACCAGTCATTGAATTCGTTCCACGCCTCAAAGTAGCGAACCGAACAGGTACCTGTAAGCGGAGTCGAGGGCGCCGCGCTTACGCCGCACGTATGCTGCATAAACGCGGTGATAAACTCCGCCCACATGCAGTCGCCATTCGGGCGAACCACTCCGGCAAGCGGAGCCATACAAGTCTCATTGGACGTGTAAAGGTCGGTCGGCGGATATTCAAGGTTGCTTGAGGCCCACGCTGGCACAAATGCCAACGTGTAGAGAACCGCGGCATTATGTTTCTTCGAGGCCGCAACCCAAGCATCGATTGAGCCGAAGGTAGAAGAATACTGCCCACGTTGGGGTTCTATATCCGGCCAGCTTTCGCCCGTGCGAGCACGCATCATCGATGGGGCTGGGCTGGGCCAGGCTTTAGGGTTAAGTGTGATGATATTCATGTTGCCCGGTACCTGCGCCGCACTCATCAGCGTGGTAAAGAACAAGGCAGGAATAAGAAGTGATTTCCGGACCATCGATCGGCCTTTCCACTTCATTGCAATTGTAGGTGTGGTGCCCGGGAACAGTGACTGCACTAAGGTATTCATTTCTAACTACCTAAGATGCGCCACACAAGAGTTTTGTTGGCCAAAAAAGCAGTAACCCGAACGGGTAGTGCTACTATACCTCAACCTTGAAACAAATTGAGTGGAAGAGTAAGTAGATGTCGACACATTCAACCAAAGAGACGAGGGTGACCCATCCTTCGCACTGTGCGAACGGTGGGAGTAACTTCGCTTGATGCGACAGTACTCGTCCCACAAGTATCCAGATGCTCAGCCCTCAACAAAGCGAAACATTGGTTTGGTTCTGCAGGAAGGAATGCGCGGTGCTATTTCCGACTAACAGCACTTTCGCAATTCGATATGCAAAACTTTTCGTGCTGGCTGCCGTCATGCTCATCGTGGAAGTAACAACTTGCGCGCCAATTAAAGCTCAAACAATTACTGTTCGACTTCTCAATGCCAAGACTGGCGGAGCCATCGGGAACAAGAACGTCACGGTCAAGTGGACCGACGGTTCTAGGTCATCGGAGATCCTTCTCGACAACAAGGGACAGGGTAATTTTCAGATTCCCTCTGGACGTCGGGAATTCTTCTTGATGGCAGGACCGCGAAGTGGGAATGAACCGTATCGAGTCGCGTACATCGACTGCAATGAGCCGGCAATGGCAGCGATTCAGATTGCGCAGGTCCTGGAAAAGGGCTTCGCTCCGCGCAATAATTGTGGACCCCAAAGCTTCGTTTCACGGCCAGGGGAAATCATCTTCTGGGCCCTACCCTTACCGTGGTGGAAGACCAGACTTCCAGTAACCAGAGCCCGAACGGGTAGTCTTCCTATCTGCCATGCGGGTGAACGGAGAATAATGACCTCGCCATCCATCAAGATTCTGATCGTCGTCCTCGCGTTCGGTCTGATTCGTGACGGGTTGCCGCAAGAGGCTAATCCCCGTGCTACTCAATTCGCTGAGTTCACAGCCGCCAAACGCACCCCCTTGGAAGCGCTTGTCGCGATTGCGCTACAGACACACACTCCGATGGGCATTGTCTTTGGCAAAAATCAGAATGCCTTGTGCGAGAATCCGAGGGCTTTTGATATCAGGAATGAACTCCCCGCCGAAGCATTAACAAAGATCGCCGACCTTGGTGGATATTCGGTCACAAAGAGAAACAACACGCTCCTCGTCGTGCCTCCCGATCTATATCTTTGGCAAGTGGAAGTGTTGGAATATCGCTACAACTCATTCCCCGCCGAATCGGGCATGACTATGGCCGGCCTTGGAGCGCGTCTATATGGATCGATGTGCATGAGCATGGGTCATGTCTCAGGCTTCGCTGCGTCTACGCTACACTCAGCGACGTCCCAGACCTTCAACACCGTCGCTATGAGTCGGGCGTCAACCGAGGAGATTGCCAACAGCATTGTAAATCTCGGAGACAAAGGGCTCTGGGTACTGAAATCTAAAGTGCCCGAGCCAAAGGGCGTCCTCGATGAAGAGCTCAGGATATATTCCTACCGCGATGACGCACACGCCCTGAGCCAACTATCCTGCGATCCATAGACTGCACAGTGGGATACCTCGTCGATAAGACGCTGGGCTGTGCGCCAAGCTAGCGGAGGATTCTTCAACCGCTCCGCCAACTACGCCAGGACTTCATGATTTTTTCCGTCCGGATCGCCAAAACGGGAAATATTCCAACATTGGACTATCCAACACTGAAGTAATTTGATTTTTAAAAGCGCGCAAAACGACGCTTTTTGCATCGTTTTGCACGCTAAAAACTGCTACTTTTGCGTGGCATTTGACGCCGGAGGAGAAGCCGGTTTGCCGTCTTTTCCCAGGGGCGTCGGAGGGATTTCCTGCCCGTTGTAGAGTATCTTTACCGTCGACTTGAACTGCTTATAGTCCGTGTATTTAACAACTTCGCGGATGTGCACGTCCTGCGACGCATAGCCGCTCCCGCCCGTGAAATGCAGAACGCCCTCGCCCTTCGTATACGTCGGGAACCAGTACTTCCCATCAATCTGTTCCCGGTAAGTAATGAATGGCGGCGACAGATCTTCATGCCCTTTTCGCCGGTCGTCAGGGACGTTTTTCCCATTAGTTACAACAATTTGCAGGTCAATCTTGTCCACCCAGATGCGGCCTTTGAAGTAGCGTTTTCCCTTCTCCAGCACCTTCGGAGACACATCGAAAACGTACGTTTCCAGCTCATCCACCTTTTCTTTGCCAACATACGTGACGACATATTGAGCTATGTCCTCTGTAGTCAACACGAAAGGCAGCCTCTGCTGAATGTCCGTGAAGTCCGCCGGGCTCATCATGATGCGCTCCAGCGTGCTCTGCGGCGCAAAAAGAACCCGCTCCAGCCGCTTGCCCGTTGAGTCAAAAGAGACGTCGTCCACCTGCTGGTATTCGCCGTCAACGTTATTGCCATCAAGGGTTTGCACCTTCACCGTGCGACGGTAAACGTAGTTGTCCAACGCGTGGCGAAACTCGCTCTCCTTCGCGGCAAAATGCTGAATTATCTCCTCCGGAGGCGTAGGCGGCGCGCTGGTATCCATCGGCCCAAAGCCCGCTCCAAGCGGCATCGGCGTGTAGCTGTCCTGCTGCGCAAATGCGCCCAAAGACGCGAAAACACTGAGCGTGAGAACGGTTGATGCCCTAAGAAACGCGTTCAAAATATCACTACCCCTCGTGGGCCAAACTCACCCGGCGTTGGCTGCACTGCACTGACTAGTAGACGCACAAAGACCCGCGAAGGTCCACTCCCGCGCCAAGATTTCGCTCAGCGACGATCCGCTCGCATGGCCGTGCCCGCCCATTTACACTGTGAAGTTCCCTGCTCTTAACCATTTGCCGTGCAGGGAGATCAGGGGAGTCCATGTCCATTCGCCGTTCCGTTTTGCTCTTGCTGCTTTCAGCCAGCTTCTTGCCGTGCGCAGTAGCCCAGTCCAAACGCCCAATGCAATTTGAAGACCTGATGAAGATGCACCGCCTGGGCGGCTTCAGCGTTTCGTCCGATGGCAGATGGGTGGTTTACGCGGTAACGGACGCGAACCTGGAGAAGAACACAAAGACCACGCGGCTGTGGGTTATTCCGGCGGCGGGCGGCGAGGCGAAGCCGCTCACCTCAGCGATCGACGGCGAGAATGGCGGAAAGTTTTCCCCCGACGGCAAGCAGATCCTCTTCACCAGTGCGCGCGAGGGCAGCCAGCAAATCTACATTGCCGCGTTCGACGATGCCACCGGCATGATCGGCACGCAGCGCAAGCTGACCTCGATCAGCACGGAGGCGGATGGAGCGATGTGGTCTCCCGATGGCAAGCAGGTGCTCTTCACTTCGTCGGTATATCCCGATTGCTCCGACGATGCCTGCAATAAAAAACGCGATGACGATAAGAATGCCTCCAAGGTAAAGGCGAAGATCTTTACCGAGTTGCTATACAGGCACTGGAACATGTACCTCAGCGACAAACGCAGCCACCTTTTCCTGGTTGCGGCAGAGGGTGGCGTGCCGCGCGATCTGAATCCTGGAGACATTCATGAAGTTCCGCCCTTCTCGCTGGGCGGCCCGGATGCTTATGGATTTTCTCCCGACAGCAAGGAGATTGCTTACACCGAGAATGTGGATACCGTTCCTGCGATCGAGCACGAATGCTGAGATCTTTACGCTGCGGATCGATGATGCGAGTGCGAAGCCGGTGAAGATCAGCACGGCGGCGGGCGGCGACTTCAGCCCGGCGTATTCGCCGGATGGGAAGTACTTGCGTGGAGATCGCAGGCGCGCGCGGGGTATGAGGCGGATCGCTTCCGGCTGATGCTGTATGACCGGGAGCACGAAGCAGGCGCGGGAAGTGCTGCCGAAGTTTGACCGAAAGGTGGATGAGTTCGCATGGGCTCCGGATTCGAAGACGATTTATTTCGTGAGCGGGAAATGCTGGGCGAAGCGCCGATTTTCAAGGTGAACCTCGAACCGACGGCCTGTCGATTTCGACATAGCGGAATGCTCGCGCTCGCAACCATGGGCGAATTTGGCGATCTTCACCCCTCGTCGGATGGCAAGACTCTCTTCGCGACGAAAATGACGGTGCGACAACCGGGAGAGATCGTACGCGTTGCATCTGGATCAAGCATACGACATCCACGCGGTCGCTGACCTCTAGACAAGGTCCAGCGCAATGGTCTGTCTCCAAGTCATCTGAGAGTGCCGAGGTCACGCAGGCAAAGCTCTCAACTCACCCATCTCAACGATGCCCTTCTCGCGCAGCTTGATCTGCCGGAGATGGAGTCGTTCTGGTTTACCTCCGTCGGCAAGGTGCAGGTTCAGGGGTTTGTGATCCGACCTCCCGCGTTCGATGCGGCGAAGAAGTATCCCGTGAAGTTCCTCATCCACGGCGGGCCGCAGGGGGCGTGGGGCGATGCGTGGAGCTATCGCTGGAACGCCGAATACTTTGCGGCGAATGGCTACGTGGTGGTGATGATCAATCCGCGCGGCTCGACCGGGATACGGGCAGGCCTTTACCGACGGCGTGAACGGCGACTGGGGTGGCAAGCCCTACACCGACTTGATGCGCGGGCTGGACTATGCCGAGCAGAAGTATCCATTTATAGACAAGAACCGCGAGTGCGCTCTGGGCGCGAGCTATGGCGGATACATGGCCAACTGGGTGCTTGGCCACACGGACCGCTTCAAGTGCATCGTCTCGCACGACGGCATGTTCAATCCTGAATCGGCGTTTGGCACGACGGAAGAGTTGTGGTTCAACGAGTGGGAGTTCAAGGGCAAGCCGTGGGATTACTTCGGCAAGTCGACGAATGCGAATCCTTATCGCAAGTGGGCTCCCATGCTGTATGTGAAGAACTTCAAGACGCCGACGCTGGTGATCCACGGGCAGTTGGATTATCGGCTCGATGTCTCCGAAGGCTTCCAGCTCTTTACCGCGCTGCAACTTATGAATGTGCCATCGAAGATGTTGTACTTCCCCGACGAAGGGCACTGGGTGCTGAAGCCGCAGAACTCGCAGCTATGGAACAAGACGGTGAGCGACTGGGTGGACCAGTGGACGAAGAAGTGAGGAACGCCGTTGCCCTATAGCCGCAAGCCGCGCGCGAAGGCTGAGCCGATGACCGCTCCAGCGCTATATGAATATGCGCTGGGCGCGCTGAGCCGACGCATGCGCACGGTGGCGCAACTGAAGCGGCTGATGCGCGCCAAGGTGGAAGAGGGCGAGACCGGGCGAGGCTAAGGTAGATGCCGTCGTCACCAAGCTGAAGGCCATGAAATACCTCGACGATACGGCCTTTGCCACCGAGTTCACGCGGCTGCGGCAGGAGAACGAGAAGTTTGGCAAGCGCCGCGTGCAGCAGGAGCTGATGCTGAAGGGTGTACACCCGGAACTGGTGACGAAGACGCTCGATACCGCTTACGAGGATGTGAACGAGGAGAACCTTGCGCGGCTGCACCTGGAACGCAAAGGCATCCGCAAGCCGATGAACGAGAAGGAAACGGCGCGAGTGATGCGGCGGCTGGTGCGCGCGGGGTTTTCGCTGGGCGTGATCTACCGCATCCTGAAGAACTGGCAGGTTGACGAAGAATCGCTGGCGAAACTGGAGTCGATTCAGACGGAAGACGACGCGGGACCCGGAAGAGTAGGCTGCGCGTTTGCGCGACCAGGACAGGTTCACCAGTAAAAGATTGAATGTATACCGCTTTTTCACGCCGATGCGAGCGTGCTGTCGGCTAGTCCAGTAAACTGGGATTCTCTATGCAAGTAATGTCAGGCTCTGCAATTCGTGAAACCTTCCTTCGCTACTTTGAGTCGAAGGGGCACCGTCGTGTGCACTCCTCGTCGCTGGTTCCGGCCAACGATCCTACGCTGCTGTTTACCAATGCGGGGATGAACCAATTCAAGGATGTATTTCTGGGCGCGGAGCATCGCGATTACTCGCGGGCGACAACCTCGCAGAAGTGCGTGCGCGCGGGCGGCAAGCACAACGATCTTGAGAATGTCAGGCTTCACGCGGCGGCATCACACCTTCTTCGAGATGCTGGGCAACTTCAGCTTTGGCGACTACTTCAAGCGCGAGGCCATCGCGTATGCGTGGGAGCTGATTACTTCGCCGGAGTGGCTGGCGATTCCCGAAGGACCGCCTCTACGTCACCGTGTTTGAGGGCGACGAACAGGTGGCTCGCGACGATGAGGCCGAGCAGCTGTGGATGGACGTGGGAGTGCCGAAGGAGCGCATCTTCGGCTTCGGGCGCAAGGACAACTTCTGGCAGATGGGCGAGACGGGGCCGTGCGGACCATGCTCGGAGATTTTCTACGACATGGGGATCGAGGCGGCGGAGACTCCGGGAGTGGACAAGCCCTTTGGCCACGACGATGCGCGCTACGTAGAGATCTGGAATCTTGTCTTCATGCAGTTTGACCGCACGTTGTCGGCGAGTGGCGAAGCAACGCTGACTCCGCTGCCCAAGCCATCTATCGATACAGGCGCGGGGCTGGAGCGCATGGCGGCGGTGCTGCAGGGGAAGATTTCTAATTTTGAAACGGATTTGTTCACGCCGCTGATTAAGCGGGCTGCGGAACTAACCGCCGTGAAGGTGGGAGTGGAGAACGCATCGCTGCGCATCATTGCCGACCACGCGCGTGCGGCTACGTTTCTCATCGGCGATGGAGTTCTGCCGGCGAATGAGGGGCGCGGCTATGTGCTGCGTAAAATTCTGCGTCGCGGCATTCGCCATGGGAGATTGCTGGGACAGGAAAGACCGTTCATGTACGAGATGGTCTTTGCGGTTCGCGATGAGATGAAGGACGCATACCCTGAGCTGGTTGACAGCGCTGATCGCGTAGCAAAAGTAGTGGAGGCTGAAGAGCGGCAGTTTGATCGCGTGCTGAAGACAGGACTTGTCCGGCTGCAAGAGAAGCTGGATGGCGCTACGACGCTAGGTGGCGAAGATGCTTTCCACCTATATGAGACCTACGGCTTGCCGCTGGACTTTATGGTGGATGCAGCGCGTGACCAGGGCATCGCATTTGACCACGAAGGCTTCGAGGCGGCCAAGGAAGCTGAGCAGGCTCGCGCTCGCGCATCGTGGAAGGGTGGCTCGCAGAAATCGGCCAGCCCGGTCTTTCGCGAGCTCGCGAAAACTGAGTTTGAGGGATATCGCTCGCTCATTTCGCGGGGATGCGCGGTGCTGGCCATCGTGAAGGATGGCGCAGGTGTTGCGGAGGCGAAACCCGGCGATGCGGTGGAGGTGGTGCTGGATCGCACCTCGTTCTATGCCGATAGCGGCGGCCAGGTGGGCGATACCGGCTGGCTTTACTCCGATGACCACAACACCGTGGTCGCCGAGGTTACGGGTTGCTACTCGCCGGTGCAGGGCGTGCGCGCGCACAAGATTGTGGTGCGACAACCGCTTACGGTGGGCGCGAAGGTGGACACGATTGTGGATGACGAGCGTCGTTCCGCGATCCGCCGCAATCATACCGGGACGCACCTGCTCCACGCCGCGCTGCGCGAGGTGCTGGGCACGCACGTGAAGCAGGCGGGATCGTTGGTGGCTCCAGACAGGCTGCGTTTTGATTTCTCGCACTTTACTTCGCTGGCTGATGAAGAGCTGCAGGCGATTGAGGAGATCATCAATCGGCAGGTGCTGGCGAATACCGCAGTGGACACGATTGAGGATGTGCCCATCGACAAGGCCATTGCCGAGTATCACGCCATGGCGCTGTTTGGGGAGAAGTATGGCGAGCGTGTGCGGGTGCTGCGCATCGGCGACTTTTCGACAGAGCTGTGCGGAGGAACGCACGTCTCTGCGACAGGAGAGATTGGCCTGCTGAAGATCACGAATGAGACCAGCGTCTCGTCCGGCGTGAGGCGCATTGAGGCTATCACCGGACTAGGTTCGCTGGGTGAATTCCGCCGTGACTTTGAGCTGGCACAGGTGACGGCGAAGCTTGCACCCCACGGCGAGGTCTCTCCCGCGGAGGCACTGCGACTAAAGCTGGCGGCGAACGAAGATGAGCTGAAGAAGCTGCGTCGCGAACTGGATGAAGTGCGGATGAAGTCGGCTGGGGCAGCGCTCTCCTCCGCGAAAGAAACTGCCGTTGAGGTAAAGGGCGTGAAGGTGATGACGCACCGCGCCGATGGGTTGGATCGCGGACAGCTGCGCACGCTGGTGGATAATCTGCGTACCCAGTTGGGCTCGGGTGTCGTAGTGCTCGGCTCGGCGCAGGATGAGGGCAAAGTCGCGCTGATTGTTGGCGTTACCAAGGACCTGCAGGGCAAGGTGCATGCCGGCAAAGCAGTGGGCGAGCTCGCGAAGAAAGTTGGGGGCTCGGGCGGCGGACGGCCTGATATGGCTGAAGCTGGCGGCAAGGACTCCGGCCAGTTGGACTCCGCGCTCGCCGCTGCCCCGGAAGTTGTAGCCGCCCTCATTGGCTGAATGGGTTCCAATGCCGTGTTTTAGGGGTGAATTGGCCGATTTCACCGGTCCTCTTCGTTGCCGCTAATCGGCCCGCAACCTATAATCTAGAAGTCTCTGGCGTGCAGACTCTCGCTCGTTTATGTCGCTTGCCGTCCGCATAGGAGGGTGCATGCACCTGCCTGCACTAGCACGCCCCGCTCGAGCTCTGCTGCTCGCGACGATAGTTGGCGCGCTTACCATGGCACTTTCTGCCGGGACTGTTTCTCACGTAAGCCCCCACGCGGCCCTCCAACTCTCTCCCTATGACAAGGCGCAGCGCATGCGCGAGGCCCTCAATGGGCGCGACCAGCAACTGCGCACGCAGCGCGATTACGAGCGTGTGCTGGATGCCTACCGCGCGGTATATCACAACGATCCCGCCTCGCCAAAGGCGGACGCGAGCGTCGCCGCCGTCGCCGACCTGCTGGCGGAGGAGGGCCGCCTCTTCGACGACGAGAAGGCCCTGCGCGACGCTATCGGGCAATACGAGTTTCTTCGCCATGAGTATCCGCAGAGCCGGTTGTGCCCCAACGCACTTCTCACGCAGGCCGCCATTTACGAGGGAGATCTCGGCGACAAGGCGCAGGCGAAATCGAAGTACCAGGCATTCCTGAAGGAGTACCCACACAGCCCGCTCGCCGAGGAGGCGCGCGCCGGGCTGAAGACGATTCACAATGAAGAACTTGCCGCGAAGCAGGGTGCGCAACCGGGCAAGAGCAAGGTAATTGTCGTTGAGGATGGACCTGCCCCCGCGAAGACTGCGACCACCACGAAATCAATGAAGCGTGGCCAAGCCGCAGGAGGCACTGCGACATCCACATTCCCTTCCTCGCAGAGTCCGCCAGCTCGGGTCGCACCCCCCAGCGGGTCAACGGTGAAAGCCTCTCAAACATTTGCGGCGAATCCAGTCGCGGCGCCCAAGGAAGTTGCGCAGTCCTCAACTACAAAGACTCGGCGCGCCAAAGCACCACTGGTGACCGGCATTCGCTATTGGTCGACCAACGTGTATACGCGAGTCGCAATCGATCTGGACGAGGAGGTGCAGTATGAGGCGGCGCGCGTTCCCAGCCCTGACCGCATCTTCTTCGATCTACATGGCGTAAAGCTTTCGCCGGAGTTGATCGGCCGCGCCGTCGAGGTGACGGACGACGGTTATCTGAAGAAGATTCGCGCAGCGCAATTCTCGAACGACGTTACGCGTATTGTTCTCGATGTAAGCGACGTGAGCGACTACTCCGCCTTCCTGCTCCCGAATCCCTATCGCCTGATTATTGATATTCATGGTCGCAAGCCCGGCTCTGTTGCTCCACCGGAGACAGCTTCGAGTGCGGGTCCCTCAACAGCGCCGATCAAGACGACGCCGACAGGAACGACAGCGCCGGGCACGGCCGCCATCAGCAACGCAAAGCCGAGCACCACGCTAAGCAAGCAGAACCCTACTCCGAATACGACACCGAGCACGCCTGCTGCAAGCAATAGCGGGTCAGGGATTCAGACCGCATCAGCCCCACACACAACTCAGGCGCCGCGGCAAAAGCCAGCGCGACACAACAGGTGCAGGCTCAAACATCGCCAACGCGATTAACCGCAGCCGCGCCTCCGGCACGCAATACCGCAGCGCAAACTTCTCATTCTTCGAGCGATCTTGCGAGCAACACTTCCAGCGCCAACAACTCTTCTTCGCTTGAGGAGGTGGCTGGTCTCAGCCATCAGAAAGACCGCGTAAAGGCGACGTCGCATCCCACCAGCGCGCCGATATCGGCATCGGTCGCAGGCACCACACCCGCTCCGCAACAAGCCGAAATTTCGACTCCTGTGCAGTCGCTGCCCACCGCCAAGACGACTTCGCATAAGCGCACCGGCGGTGCTGGAACATCGGCGGCCAGCACAACCGCAATCGATCCGCCCGCGCATGAAGCGACGCCAACCTCCATGGGTCAACGATCGCTGGTGCGCGCCCTGGGGCTGAAGATTGGGCGCATCGTGGTCGATGCCGGTCATGGAGGCCACGACTCCGGCACACTAGGCCCCGACGGAATTGAGGAGAAAGAAGTGGTGCTCGACGTATCGCTTCGCCTGGGAAAATTGTTGAAGCAGCGTCTCGGTGCGGACGTCATCTACACTCGCGACGACGATACATTCATCCCGCTCGAAACGCGCACGGCCCTTGCGAACAAGGCCCAGGCTGATCTCTTTCTTTCAGTCCACGCTAACTCGAGTCAGGATCCATCAGCCCGCGGAGTGGAAACCTACTATCTCAACTTCACCTCTTCAGCAGATGCGCTTGAAGTGGCGGCGAGAGAGAATGCCGTCTCCGACCAGTCCATTCATCAACTCTCTGACCTCGTAAAGAAAATCACGCTCAAGGACAAGATAGACGAGTCACGTGAGTTCGCCAGCGATGTTCAGCAGAATCTCTTCACCGGCCTTGAGGATGGCAACCGTGGATTGAAGGACCGCGGCGTTAAGAAAGCTCCGTTCGTAGTGCTCATCGGCGCGAACATGCCGTCGATCCTCGCAGAGATATCCTTCCTCACCAACCCGGATGACGCCCGCGAACTGCGCGATCCCAATTATCGCCAGCGGATTGCGGAGTCACTCTATCGCGGTGTATCCAAATACATTGGCGGCCTCTCCGGCGTTCGGCTGGCGCAGGTGGACGGCCACGCCGCTGGCAAATGAGCTCTGCGAAGTACTTTGCGGAGACCTGCCGCGCATTTGACTGCTATCATGCGCGATATGTAGCGACAGGTTGTCTGCCGTGCGACAAGCATTCTTCCATACTCCGAAACCCTTGCGGCTGGTCAGCTGCGTGCTCACGGTTGCGGCCATGGCAAGCATACCAACTTCCGCCGTCTCTTCAGATCAGAAGGCAAAGAGCAATGCGACGGCTGATCTTCCCACCGGCATATGGGCGGAGTTCAAAGGCCACCTCAACGCCGACCATCTAAAGGTGGGCGATTCGCTGCTCGCAACAGTGACCTATCCCTGGCAATCAAAGGATTGCACTCTTCGCGAAGGCGCGATTCTTCAAGGCCAAGTCGTCGCCCTTCAGCAACGCACCGCCAACTCACCGTTAAACGAAGTCTCCCTCAACTTCGAAGGAACCTGCAACGAAGGAGCGTCTCTGCCTCTCATTCTTTATGCTGTTCTGAAACCCACGAACGACGAGCCTTCCAATCAGGTGATTGATTCCCTGCCCATGTCGATCGGTTCAGGTGGACGTAGCGTCGGCAGCCTGGCAGACCTGATACCCACCAATTCGCAAAACGAGATGAGGCGCGATTTCCCAGCGGTGATAAAACCCGGAGAGGTCTGGGGCATCTCGCATTTGAATCTGAGTGTGGCCACGGGCGTGAACGGCAGCTCGGTGCTTTCGACTAGCTCGCGCACCCTGCATCTGAACTTTGCAACCAACCTGATATTCTTTCCGCGACCTGAGCCAAGAACAGTTACGGCGATGGATGGCAACGTCCGGCCCGCAGACACTTCCGCAAGCGAGCCCAAACCTGTTGAGGTAGTCGACGAGACAGAATTGTGCAGCCCTCCCTCATGCAGTGTCGCCCTCGCTGAGACGGAACCATCGGATGCAGGGCCTCACGCTGCAGCCAGCTTCTCAATCGCCGGGATGGGCTACTCGCCTCGCCTCACACGCGAACTCACTGAGCTGGATTACGATGCGGCTATCGCCTATCTCGGTGGCGGAGAACTGCTCTTCACCTTCAATCCTCACAAGCTCGTCCCACGCTCCTCAAAAGACTATGACGACGTTGCGCGCGTGATTCGCGCGGAAGTGATCGATCTGGATGGGAAGGCAGTGACGCATACCGTCGATTGGCGAGTTCCGGACGGCGGGCAGTATTTATGGCCTGTAGGTCAGGACCATGTGGTGGTGCACATTGGAAATGAGCTACGTATGTACGGGCCCGGGTTGAGCCTCGAGCAGAAGATGCTCATCGATGGGCGGCTGAGTTTTCTGCGCGTCTCCCCTGATGGCAAACTGCTGGCGGTCGGCGTCATTCGTGAGCGGCATAGCCGGCAGGTACACCGGCAGTTGGAAGAGTCCTCGAGTGATGCGCCGGAAGAAGATGTTGCGATCCACGTGGTAGACGCTTCCTTCAAGCCTATTGGCGAGCTGCTACGCACCTCTGCCTCAGCGCCTCCCGTGTTAACAAACGCCGGCGAAGTTCGCGCACTGCCTGACGGCCACCAGCGCTGGCTGATACAGGAAGAGACGTGGGACCGGCATACTCGAAAGATTGCGACGGTAGCGTCGTCGTGCGCAGTGACTACGGTTGCGTTGCGGGGCGACCTGCTCTTTGTGCGCGGCTGCGATGTTCATGTGCGAAGCCGGTGGTATCGCGCTATAAGAATGGATGGTCACACCGTGCTCAAGGGCGAGGTGAGCGGGAAGTACATTGAGGCGGCCGTGCTTGCAAACGAGAGTACAGCGACTTTTGTTCTGGCCATGGCCAAGTCCGGCGAGATGATGCTGAGTGGAGCGCCCTTCCACGGCAGTGATCTTGCCAGCGAAACGATCGGCGTCTACGAGGCGAACAATGGCAAGCGCATCTTTGCCGCGAACGTGGCATCGCCCGCGCCCACCAAACAGACCTTTGCGCTATCGCCGCAAGGAGATAGCCTGGCGGTGTTGCAGGGAAACGAGATTTCGTTTTACAGCATCGTCGAGACGAACACCCGGACCGCGCAGCAGAGTTCCCCTACTGCGCAATCGCGATAGTTAGCGCAGGTCTTCTCCGGCGGAGCTATCATTAGTACGACACGTGCGCATGGGAAAGGAGACTTCCATGGCAAAGCGAATCTTCGCAATCGTTGGCAGCTACCGAAAAGGTGGCATGGTCGATTCCGCAGTCGACGAGATTCTCGAAGGAGCCCGAGAGCAGGGCGCCGCAACACACAAAATCTACCTGCTGGATAAGCACATTGAATTCTGCAACAACTGTCGCTCCTGCATGCAGGAGCCAGGGGCCGTTCGCGGAACGTGCCCACTGCATGACGACATGGCGGGAATCCTGGATGAGATGGAAGCGTCGGATTCGATCGTGCTGGGATCACCCGTGAATTACTTCAATGCCACGGCCATATTCCGCCGCTTTCTGGAACGGATGGCGGGCTATGCCTATTGGCCATGGAGTGCAAAGATGCCTGTGGGAAGAACCAAGCAGCAGACTAAGAAAGCTGTGCTGGTAATTTCCTCAGCAGCGCCGAGGTTGTTCATTCCGATTGGCTCCGGCGCACCCAAGGCTTTGAAGACGGCAGCTATGTCTGTTGGAGCGCGTACCGTTGGCAAGCTCTACATTGGATTGTCGAGCCAGGAGCCGCATCCGAAGCTCACCGCGCGGGAAATTGCACGCGCCAGAAAGATGGGAGCAAGACTAGCGTGAGGCATTCAAGTCTAATGAGCTGGTCTGGCAGCCATCCTCGAACCGTGAGGGACTGAACAGGCACCGCCCTGGAGTGATAGTCTCAGATTTGGAACCGTATGCTTTTTTCAACCAGCTTTCCCCGCCTTGCCGCAACCATTCTTCTTCTGACGCCCGTGTGCCTGATGGCCAAGCCGGGAGAGACCGTTATTGTTACGTCTACGGTGGCGGCGCCAGGATCGCCATTCCTTCCAAACGATTTTGCGGGATGGCATATGGCCGCCCCGACTACGAATTCGCTCCAGGCCCAATCCGCCGACGCAGCCAACGTGGATGCGCTGAAGGAATACGGATTCGCGCAATTTGAGCAGGGCGACTACACCCGTGATACAGGCAAGCTGAGAATCCGCGCGATTCGATTTGTCGACGCGACTGGCGCTTACGGGGCCTACACTTTCTATCGGCGTTCCGGAATGCCCAAGGAAGACATTGGCCTTGGCGCCGCCTCGGACAACAACCGGGTGCTCTTCTGGACAGGCAACACCGTGGTCGACGCCACCTTCGACCACGTGAACAGCATGTCCGCCGCCGAGTTGCGAGAGCTGGCCAAGGATCTTCCCAAGCCGACTGGCCCGTCAAAGGTGCCGCCGCCACTGCCGGGATACCTGCCAACGGATTATCTTCTGCCGCAGACAACGCACTATGCACTAGGCGATGCAAGCTATACGCGCAGCGGCGGAGTGTTGCCCGCCTCGCTGGTCGACTTCAATCGGGGAGCAGAAGCGCTGACCGCCCAGTATCAGGAGCGGAATGTCGACGGCACACTCACGCTGTTGATCTATCCGACTCCGCAAATGGCCGCCGACCGCGAACGTGCGATCGAGACATTCTTCTCCGCGGGAAAGACGACACAGGCTGCCTGGCCGCAAGCACTGGCCAGCAGCAACACAGATGCGCTCTCAGTGCGCCGTAGTGGACCGATCGTCGTGGTAACCAGCGGAGCCTTCAGTTCGTCCGAGGCGCACCGCCTGGCGTCGCTGGTGAACTATTCGGCTGAGGTCACATGGAATCATCCCGAAGGCTATGTGAGCGAAGCAGCCAAAGCGGGACGGCTGCTCATGGGCATCGCCACGCTGTGCATAATCCTGTGCGGCGGAACATTTCTTCTAGGCATTTTCCTTGGGGGAGCAAGGGTGCTTTATCGCAAGGCGAGAGGCCGCCCCGCGACCTCAATGGAAGAGATGGAATTCATAAGCCTGAACCTGCGCAATTACTAAACTGCCAAATTGCACCCTGATCGGTGCATTTCGCGTGCTAATGCGCTGATTGCATTTGTGTTAACATGGTATAAAGGCGAACAAAAAGAGAATAAACGAGGCAGTGTGGCCAATTTACCACGCCGCTAAGTGTCCAGTAACGCACCACTTAATCCTTTCCGGATTTTGCCTTGACACCCTCAGGAGGCAACCATACTATTTCGCCAGAAAGTTCTGATGGCCTTGCCTCCGTTGGAACTATTCTCCCTAAGAGAAAAAGCCGCCCAGTTGCCGGGCGGCTTTTTCGTCGTTTGGACGCATTTTGTGGATTCTTTGCAGCGGAATTCGAGGTCAACAGCCAGTCGAGTGGAATGACGCTACACGCCTCGCTAATTCTCCTGGCCTCGCTTGACTTGAGAGGAACAGGATTCTCGGATCGACGTTGTAGTGATCACTGAGACTCAGATAAAGATCGAGTTTGCCATCGCCATCCAGATCACCAACCCAACGCAATTCCCACGAACCGCCATTCCTGCATACTCGCCCACACGTCATATCAACTCTCGGCTTTTCATGGTGAAGCGGCCACAGGTATTTGCCGTGCGCTCGATGAAGTGCCCCGTTAGCCGCGCACCTGCGCTTCGCTTTACGATCCATCGCGTGGACGATACAATCAAGACTTGCGAGGCCGACGTAGCTCAGTTGGTAGAGCAGCCGATTCGTAATCGGCAGGTCAGCGGTTCAAGTCCGCTCGTCGGCTCCAGTGCCATCGCAATCCCTCATTAGGGGCACAAATCCTGCCCTAAATTCGCTGAACCACATCTGGTACCGGTTTATCCACCGTTTTCTATGGCGTAGCTATTGCTACCGGGCCAGTACCTGCGCATAATCGCGACAGAAGCGCAGGAGCGACCGGCTTTCTACGAGTACACAATTGTGACCCGATACTGCCGTCAGGACGTTCTACGAATACTTCGCATCCACGCCCGGCAGCTTCGCTCATGGGAGCGGGCCGGATTGCTAGCTTCGAGCGATTCCTACACATTTCAGGATCTGGTGCAGTTGCGGAAGCTTCGCGACCTGAGAGCCACGCGACTCTCCGCGGCCAGTATCCGAGCGTCCATCTCGGCGATGCGCGCCGTCTCCGGCATGGCGAACCCGCTTCTTGAAGCAGGAGTCGCGCGCGCCGGATCGCATGTGGCCTTCCGCTACAGCGGCGCCATGATGGATCCGATCGCGCGGCAGTTCGTCTTCGATTTTGAATCGGCCAGCGAAGACCGCATGGCCAAGGTGGGTGACTCGCCATCGCGCGCCGCCGCCCGCGAGAGCCAGTTGCAGGAGTGGTTCCTCGAAGCGATCCGCAAGGAAGAGACCTCCCAGATCAAGGACGCGACCCGGCTGTATGAGCAGATCCTGGAAGTGGATGCGAGCCACGCGCCTGCGTGCATCAACCTGGGAACCATCCACTACAATCAACGCCACTTCGCTCAGGCTGAGCAACTCTATCGGCGGGCGACGGTCTCTGATCCCGGGTATGCGCTGGCCTTCTTCGACTTAGGGAATGTGCTGGACGAGTTGCAACGGCTGCCCGACGCAATTCAGGCTTATACGACGGCCATTCGCGTAGCGCCCAGCTACGCCGATGCGCACTACAACCTTGCGCTGGCCTTTGAGCGCACCGGAGAGCGCCGCAGAGCCCTAAGCCACTGGACCGAGTACATCAAGCTGGATCCGGTGGGACCGTGGGCGAATCATGCCCGGTGCCAGGCGCGCAAAATCCTGGAACGCGAAGGTCTCAAGATCGTGTACCGCAGCGCCAGAATTACGGCGAAGGCCATCAAGGCCGGCGGCACGGGGATTCACAGCCTTCCGCTGGTTAAGGCTTAGAGCCCTCTTCCCTCTCATCCACACCGAATCTCGCCTGCGAACCCACCCTTATGTGAGCGGCATCAGCTCCAGTAGCTGCGGTCGAGTGTCCGGTACTGGATAGCTTCGGCGATGTGGCCAACAGTCAGAGCCGGCGCCCCTTCAAGATCGGCAATCGTGCGCGCTACTTTGAGAATGCGATCGTGGGCCCGCGCGCTGAGACCCTGCTGCTGCATGGCGCGTTCAAGCAGCCGCTCGGCGTCAGGCGCGAGTTCGCAGAAGAGGCGAATTTGCCGTGTGCCCATCTGCGCATTGGAATAGATCTTCTCTTTTGCCGTCAGAAAGCGAAGCCGCTGCCGTTCCCGGGCGGCCAGCACGCGGTC
The DNA here is from genome assembly GCA_963849505.1 of uncultured Acidobacteriaceae bacterium. Lineage (GTDB taxonomy): Bacteria > Acidobacteriota > Terriglobia > Terriglobales > Acidobacteriaceae > JANXZS01. The sequence continues at coordinate 295,005 of CAWKHY010000012.1, forward strand.
GCGAATCTCTTTTGATCCTTCGCTGGCGGCTCCGGAGCGAAGCTCCTTGTATTGCACCGCGGGAACCTCAATGTGAATGTCGATCCGGTCCAGCAGCGGGCCAGAAACCTTGGAGATATAGCGCTGGATCATCGGCGGCGTGCAGCGACACTCGCGGGACTTGTCATTGAAATAACCGCAGGGGCAGGGATTCATGGCCGCGGCGAGCATAAAGCGCGCCGGAAAGCTAAGCGACATGGAGGCGCGCGCGATGGTCACCGTCCCATCTTCCAGAGGCTGCCGCATAACCTCGAGAACGTTGCGGGGAAACTCCGGTAGCTCGTCCAGAAAGAGCACGCCGTTGTGCGCCAGCGAGACTTCGCCGGGACGCGGGATCGCACCTCCGCCAATCAGGCCTGCGTCCGAGATGGTGTGGTGCGGCGAACGAAATGGACGCTGCGTGACCAGTCCGGCTTCGGCATCCAGTACGCCCGCAACGGAATGAATCTTGGTCGTCTCAAGCGCTTCTTCGAAGCTGAGCGCGGCGAGAATCGATGGGAGGCGCTTGGCAAGCATCGTCTTGCCGGAACCCGGCGGCCCAATCATCAGGATGTTATGGCTGCCCGCCGCAGAAATCTCAAGCGCGCGCTTTGCGGTCTGCTGACCGCGAACATCTTTGAAGTCGAGGGTAAAGTGCTGCAGTTCGCCGAGAAGATCCTCCGTCACAATGCGGAAGGGAGACCGCGTGATGCCGCCGTTCGCTGCCTGGTTGAGAATCTCGCGGACCTCAAGCAGCGAGTTGACCGGAAAAACGTTGACGCCCTCCACCACTGCGGCTTCAGCGGCATTGGCGGCTGGGAGAATGAGGTTGGAGATGCCTCGCTCGCGTGCCGCAATGGCGACGGGCAACATGCCGGGCACCGATCGCACACCGCCATCGAGGCCGAGTTCGCCGACAAGCAAAAAGTTGCTCATGTCGCGAAGTTGCAGCGCGCCATAGGCACCGAGGATTCCGATGGCCATGGGCAGATCGAAACCCGCACCTTCTTTTTTCAGATCCGCAGGCGCAAGGTTGATGGTGATGTGAGTAGGAGGAACGTCGAAGCCGGAATTCTTGATAGCGGCGCGGACGCGGTCGCGGCTCTCGCGGACGGCGGCGTCAGGAAGGCCGACCGTATGGAAGCGATCCTCTATCGTCTTGATGCCGGAAAAATCGACTTCGACATCGATAATGCTCGCGTCGATGCCATACACAGCTGCACTGAGAGACTTAAAAAGCATAATCTTCTGACGCTGGATTAGTGCGCAGAGTATAGCACTGCAGGCTAGCTGAATCTCTGTGCGCTGCGTCGCATGGAAACGACAATGCGACCATAGAGATTGCGAGCGAAACTCACAGCTTCTCTGATAGACATAGAGCAGCGCGACGGGCAATGCTGTTGGGACAGGGCTACCTGAGACGATGATGAATGCCTTTATCAAGTTTGGCGATGGCCGGATCGGTGACGACAGATCAGCCCGCAGATGTGGCTGCAGCTTTTCATGATCTGTCCGCCAGCTTCTGGTTGGATCTGCCCTCCCCGGGAGAGCCGGAATATGCGTTGCTCCGGGGACTCTTTCGGCTTTCATCCCCTGGCGGTTGAAGACGTTGTGAGCGAAGTGCAACGGCCCAAGCTGGAGAGCTATGCCCTGGTGGGCGATTCGCAAAACGCCGAGTATTTCTTCCTGGTGCTGCATGGACCGGACCTCGATCCCGATCCGGATAGCCTGTTCAACACCACTGAGCTGGATATCTTCTTCTCGGAACGGTACCTGGTGACGACACACGACGAGCACTGCGCGTCAGTCAGCGAGTTGCAGAAGCGGGTTGCCGCTGAATACGCAGGCAAGCTTGCAGCAGGGTATCGACATTCTTCTCTACGAATTGATCGACCGGCTCGTGGACAAATATTCTCCCATCATTGATGACTTCCAGGAGCAACTCGACAAGCTGGAGGACATTGCCACTGAGAATCCACCTCCTGAGTTTCTGGTGACCATCTCCCAACGCAAGACCGACCTGCTGAACCTGCGCCGTATCATGACCCAGCAGCGGGATGTTCTGGGACAGTTGACGCGTGGCGAGGTCCCGTTCATTCATGAGCTGTCGCGGATTTATTTCCGCGATGTGCTGGATCATTTGCAGCGCGAGGTGGAGACAATCGATATCTACCGTGACCTGCTGATGGGCTGCCGGGACATCTATATGTCCAGCATCAACAATCAGTTGAACAAGATCATGAAGACGCTCGCGGTCATAAGCGTGGTCACACTTCCGTTAACGGTCATTACGAGTTTCTTCGGAATGAATTTTGCCGATACTATACCTGGCTTTACACGGCCGCTCACCTTCGCCATTGCGATGGTTGGGATGCTTCTATTGCCCGTGGCTCTGCTTGTGTTCTTCAGGAAAAAAGACTGGCTCTGAGGCCGGTCAATTAACTATTCAGCATCGCATTACAGGCAGGTCTAGAATAGGGTGCCGTGAAGACGAGTCTCTTTGAACTTTACAAAGTGGGCATCGGCCCATCCAGTTCTCACACCATGGGGCCCATGCGGGCCGCCCGGCGTTTTGCGCGGGAACTGGTCGAGTCTGGCGCAGTGGAGCGAGCAACGCGTGTGCTTGCCGAGTTATACGGCTCTCTTGCCCTCACGGGGCTCGGGCATGGCACAGACCGCGCCGTGTTGCTGGGTTTGAGTGGGGAGGAGCCCAGCACCATCGACTCCGCAAGCATTGACGGCAAGCTGGCCCAAATCCGTAGCGCGCAAGCACTGGCTCTGATGGGGACGCACCCGATCCGCTTTGATGAAAAAACAGATCTGCTCTTCCATCGCGACCAGATGTTTCCGCCGGGCGCAGTAACGCAACATCCCAACGGAGTGCGCTTTACCGCTTTTGACCGTCAGGGATCAGCGATGTTCGAACGCGTCTTCTTCTCGATCGGCGGCGGCTTTATCGTCGCGGATGGCGAGGTTCCCGTAACCAGCTGCGCCGTCCAGCTTCCATATTCGTTCTGCAGCGCGGCAGAGTTGCTTGAGATGGCAGAACAGCATCACCTCTCCATCTGGGAACTGATGCTCGCCAACGAGTGCGCGCTCAAGTCGGGTCCAGATGCCGCCGCGCAAGTGCGCGAGGGAGTGATGTACTTGTGGCAGGTGATGCAGGGTTGCGTCCAGCGAGGCATGGCAGCCGAGGGGATTCTGCCCGGCGGCCTCAACGTCAGGCGGCGGGCGCATCGGCTAGGTGAAAGGCTGACCGCGAAGGCTGCGGAAGGCCACATCTCTGACCCGTTGGCGCCGCTGGACTGGGTAACGGTCTATGCGATGGCGGTGAATGAAGAGAATGCCGCGGGAGGACGCGTCGTAACAGCGCCGACCAACGGAGCGGCCGGAGTGATTCCGGCGGTGGCTCACTACTACCGCAACTTCATCGACGGCGCCGATGACGAGGGCATCCTGCGATATTTTCTTACCTCGGCGGCGATCGGCATTCTCTACAAGGAGAACGCCTCGATCAGCGGAGCCGAGGTCGGCTGCCAGGGTGAGGTGGGCGTTGCCTGCTCCATGGCCGCAGGTGGATTGGCTGCGGCGCTGGGCGGTACAAATGCCGAGGTGGAACATGCGGCGGAGATTGGGATGGAGCACAACCTGGGAATGACCTGCGACCCCATCGGCGGGCTGGTGCAGATTCCCTGCATCGAACGCAACGCGATGGGCGCGGTGAAGGCGGTGCATGCCTGCAGGCTGGCGCTGAACGAGACTGAGGGGCACAAGGTCTCGCTCGACCAGGTTATCCGCACGATGTACCTGACGGGTCTCGATATGCAATCGCGCTACAAGGAGACCTCGCTGGCTGGCCTCGCGCTGAACGTGATCGAATGCTGAGCGTCGGTGACTGAAAAAGCCTGCTAGTTGATCACCGCGCTAGCTTCATCTCCCACGTAATGCACTTCCTTTTGCGCTGAGCCGGCTACGGCCTCCCCAGTCCCATGCTGCTTGTCGACCATCACTACGCGGAATACCAATTCTTTTTCCATGCCCGGGTAGCTTCCGGCGCGCTTGCCGATGCTGAGCGTGTGGGTCGCGTCGTTCCAGCGAATCGATACGGTTGCGTGTGCGCCCTTCTCATAGTCGTAGCTGTCGCCCTCGTCCGAATAGAGATCGAAGTTACCGTCGGCTCCGGCATAGATTCTCAATTCAATAGGCGACGCCGGCTTCTGGGTGGCGTATTCGATCTCCGGCCCCATGGGAAGGATCGATCCGGCGCGAACGTACAACGGTATGCGATCGAGAGGAGCAGGAGCGTCGATGCGTTGATCGCCTGCGAGTTTCTCTCCGGTCCAGAAGTCGTACCATGCTGCCGCCGGAGGCAGATAGACCTGCGGCTCTTCGCGCCCTCTATCGTCACGGGATTGACCAGCAACGCGGGACCAAACATGAACTGATCGCCAATGTCGCGTACGGTCTCGTTCGTTCGCCAGTCCATCACGAGTGGCCGCTGCATGGTGTAGTCCTCATTGGTAACGCGCCACGCCAGCGAATAGATGTACGGCATCAGGCGGTAACGCAGCTTGTCGTAATTGATCAGGATGGGCGTCACCGGACCGTAAGAGAAGACTTCGTTGGTATTGTTAGAGCGATGGCCGTGCGTGCGGAAGACCGGGCAGAAGGTTCCGAACTGATACCAGCGTGCATAGAGTTCCTGGTAGCGGGGATCGCGTGTATCGCGTTCGAAGGGCCAGCCATAGCCTGCTATGTCGCTGGTCCAGTAGGGCATGCCTGAGAGCGAAAAGTTGAGCCCCGCGGGAATCTGGTGGGCGAAGGTGAGGAAGGTTCCGGTCACATCGCCTGACCACACCGTCGTGGCGTTGCGCTGCTGGCCCAGGAACGCCGAACGCGTCAGCAGGAAGACCCGCTTCTGCTCCGTGGTCTTGCCGCCAGTGGTCGTAGATGTTCCCGGTGTGCATCAGCGGAAAGATATTCGTATAGCGCGCGCCGCTGCCGATGGCGAGCGTCTTGTCGAAGAGCGCGGCATCGCCGTCGCCGTTGAAGGTCTCCGGCTCTGAGCTGTCCAGCCAGAAGGCATCCCACCCCTGCGCAAACACTTTGCCCGGCAGAAGATTCCAATACGTCTCCCGTGCCGCGGGATTGGTGGGATCGTAGAGAGGCGAGTTGGGGATGATCTCGTTCTTCGCCGCCATCTCCTTGTAGGTATTCGATTGCACATCCAGCATCGCCCACACGGAAATCATTGCGTGGATGTTCTGCTCGTGCAGCTTCTGGATCGCGCCGGGCACGTCGGGATGCGGCTTCAGATATTCGGCAGTGTATTCGGGGTCTCCCTGCTTCGCCCACCAGAACCAATCCTGCACGATGCCGTCGATGGGGACATGTTGCGAGCGGTATTTCTCGCGCAACGTCGAGGAGTTCCTGCGCGGAACGGTAGCGATCCTTCGACTGCCAGAAGCCGTAGGCCCACTTCGGGAAAGAGAGGTGCCTGTCCCGTGAGCTGGCGGTATTGATGGATGACCTCGTCCAGTTCCGGACCGTAGACGAAGTAGTAATCGATCGCATCGCCAGCCTCGGCCGTCAGCTTCAGGACCGAAGGAAAGCGATTGTCGACCCACGACTTCGAAGCCGTGTTCCAGAGCATCCCATAGCCCTTGCTCGAAACCATGAAGGGAAACGCGACGTCGGTGTTGTTCTGCGCGAGTTCGATGACCGCGCCCCGATAGTTATAAATCCCCGCCTGGTGCTGACCCAGCCCGTAGAGGCCTTCTTCCGGAGCGGGCATGAACCTGTCGCTCACCTGGTGGACATTTTCCCCGTTGAGCACGACCGGAACATAGCGGCGCGGATGGTCGCCATTCTCCTGCAGCAACTGGCCGCCCGCGGAGTCCTTAAAGTTGAGGCTGCCGTTCTCATGATTCAGCGTTACGCGGAGTCGCGAGGTGGAGAGCGTGTCCTCCTTCTCCCCAGCTACGAATTCAAATGGACTGCTCGGGCAAGCCGCCACGATCCAAGGCTGTTGAGGCGAAGACGCCTTCGGATCGCCCGGCCCCGCGACCACATGCAGCAGCGAAGGTCCACACACGGTGACGTGGAGCGTCTCGGTGCCATTCTGCATCACTACGCCGGTAGGCTCCTTCTCTATTGTGATCTTGGGAGCCTCCGCGGCAATGGCCAACTGACCAGCAGAGAGGCCAAGCAAGGCGAAGCTCGACAGGGAAAAAACGGGCACGCGCAGGCACGCAGAGATTTTCATTGCTCGCTCCACTAGAAACGGGGTTCGCACAACAGCCTACACCCAGACATTCCAGAAGTGCCGAGAAGAATGCGCTCGATGCGAATTTGCTGGCTTATCGCTCTACAGCCATGGCGACCGAGTTGCCGCCACCCAGGCAGAGCGCGACTACTCCACGATGGACATCGCGGCGCATCATTTCATACAGCATCGTCACCAGGCAGCGAGCACCGCTGGCTCCAATCGGATGGCCCAGCGCAACAGCACCACCGCTCACGTTTACCCGCGCAGCATCCAGAGACAATTCTCGAGTGAGCGCGACAGCCTGCACGGCAAAGGCCTCATTCAATTCGAAGAGGTCCACGCTGTCGGTGGACCATCCCGCTCGAGCCAGCACTTTTTGCACGCCGGTGATGGGAGCAAGCATTACCCACTTGGGATCAATACCGCTGGTTGCCTGCGCACGAATCCGGGCCAATGGTGTGAGGCCAAGTTCCTGCGCCTTACCTGCGGACATCACCACCAGGGCGGCGGCTCCATCGTTCACCCCGGGAGCGTTACCTGCCGTCACGGTGCCATCTTTCTTGAAAGCAGGCTTCAGCGCGCGCAGGGCTTCGATGTTGGCATCCTCACGAACCGACTCATCGCGGGCGAAGACGGTCGCTTCACCTCCGCGCTTCTTCGCCGGCAACTCGACCGGCACAATCTCCGCCGCAAACCGGCCTTCGCGCATTGCCGCAGCCGCCTTGCGATGCGAATTCAGCGCGTAAGCAATCCTGCTCCTCACGGCGTGATGTTGTACTTCTCCGCCACGTTCTCGCCGGTCATGCCCATGTGGTAGTCGTAGAAGGCATCCCACAATCCGTCCTGGATCATCGAGTCAACCACCGTTGCGTTGCCCATGCGGAAGCCGCTTGCGCCCCTGTGGAAGCAGGTAGGGTGCTTTGTCATCGATTCCATGCCGCCCGCTACAACAATGTTCTGCGTTACCGGTCTGAATGGATTGCGCCGCCAGCGCAACGGCCTTCAACCCCGATCCGCAGACCTTATTGATGGTCATCGCGCTCACCTCCAGGCGGCAGCCCGCCCTTGAGAGCGGCCTGCCGCGCGGGATTCTGACCGAGGCCGGCGGAGACTACGTTGCCCATGATGCATTCATCGATCGTCGCAGCGTCGACGCCGGCGCGCCGCACCGACTCCCTGACGACGAGAGCGACCCAACTGAACTGCGGATAGATCGGAGAGGGCGCCTTGAAATTTCCCAATGGGCGTTCGAACGGCGGAGACGATAACGATTTCTTCCATGTCACTAGACCTCGATAATGCCGTACTGCCCTGCGCTCGATACAAGCACGGTCACTGGAGTGGATGCCGAAAACGAGTGAAGGTTTCAGCGGACGACAGTATCAAGCGAGAGCATGCGCGGGCAATCGAAAGACACTCGTCACTGGAATCAAGATGGCGATTTCCATGAAGCCCTTCCTCAAATCGCATCAGCAAAAGAAAAACTATGGAGCGATCTGACCACCCGCGGTACGAATGGTGGTGTCCCATTTTTGAATTTGCATTGATCTTTTCGATTCGCAAGAACCAGAAGTGTTAGGCGATGCGTGCATTTTTTTCTTGACACAATTTTCCAAGAACCATATACCTTCCGTAACTGCAATCTCGCGTTGCAGATTCGATGCACATCGAAAAAAGGGAGAATAGAAACCATGGCCAGCAAAAAAGGCAGCCAAGAAAGCACCCGCCAAGAAGGCAGCCAAGAAAGCCACAAAGAAAAAGTAATCCTTAGGCAAGAGGATTTCACGAAGCACAAACGGGGGACGCGATGAGCGTCCCCCGAAGTCTGTTTGGGAATAAACTCGATTAGTTAATAGCGTAGAAAGAGATTCGCATGACGAGACGCCGCTGGATTGCCGATCACTGGGATGAGGCCACCGCACTGCTTACGGGCGAGCAGGCCGGACACCTGGTGCGAGTACTGCGCGCGCAGACGGGCATGGAATACGAAATTGTTGCCGGCGGGCGACGTGTGGCATGGGGTCATCGCCGAGCATTTCGCCGGAGGAGGTTCGCTTCAATCTCCTCGCCGAGGTTACGGCCGACCCGCCCTGCCGGTCACGCTCCTGCTCTCCGTTTTCAAGTTTGATCGCATGGAGTGGGCGATCGAGAAGGCTACGGAACTAGGCGTGGAACGCATTGTTCCGGTGCTGGCCAGGCGAACGGAAAAGCATCTTGGCGCCTGGCCGCGGAAAAACGGGTGGAACGCTGGCGGCGGATCGCACATGAGGCAGCTCAGCAATCACGCCGCTGCAGACGTCCCCTCAATCGAAGATGCATCGCCTCTCAAGGTGGCCGCGCGGGAATCGCCCGAATCGGCTGCGACTCGTTCTTGCCGAACAGGAGCGCGGCACAACGCTGCGGCAGACCTGGGGGAATTAATGGCTGCCGCCGGAGATGAGGTTCCCGCGATCCGTCTCGCAATCGGTCCCGAAGGTGGATGGGCTCCGGAGGAAGCCGCGCTGCTCGATGCCGAAGGATGGAAACCCGTAAGCCTGGGGCCACGCATTCTTCGCGCGGAGACAGCGGCGATCGCCGCCTCTCCGTCGTGGTCGCCATGCTGGAGTTGCTGCAAGAAAAAGCCGGCGCAATTGGCCGGCTCTTCTTCATCGAATCCCTCCCTAGCTGAAGAGTCCCTTCATCTTTTCAAACAGCCCGCGCGAAGTGGGCGTGTTTTCCACAGTGAGAGTGTCGGCCAGTTGCCGCACAAGTTCACGCTGCACCTTGTTCAGCTTCTTTGGAGTCTGGACCATTACCTGCACGATCAGGTCTCCGCGGCCGTGTTCGTTGAGAAAGGGAACGCCCTTGGAACGAATGCGAAATTCCTTTCCGCTCTGGGTACCTTCGGGAATTTTCAGCTTAGTGCTGCCTTCGAGCGTGGGAATATCCAGTTCGTCTCCCAGGGCAGCTTGCGGGAAATGAGATCGGCAGAACGAAGTGAAGATCGTTGCCGTCCCGCTCGAAAGAACTGCGTGCGGCTTTACCCTCAGGAAGATATAAAGATCGCCCTTGGGTCCACCGAAGCGGCCCGCATCGCCTTCTCCCTGGTAGCGAATGCGCGTGCCATCCTCAACGCCCGGCCGGGATGCTTCACATGAATCGTGTGTTCCCGATGCCCGCGTGTATCGCCCTTGCAGGTGGAGCAGGGATCGGAAATCACGGTACCCGTGCCGGCACATGCCGGGACAGGTACGCGCAATCGAAAAGAATCCTTGTTGGAAGCGAACCTGTCCGCGTCCCTGGCACTGCGGGCAACTGGACCGGGCCGCGCGCCGCTGGCGGTGCCGGTTCCATGACAGTCGCTGCAGATCTCCAGACGTCGAATGTCGATGTCGGATTCCTTACCGAACGCCGCGTCGGAAAATTCGAGTGGTAAGGTCAAAGCGCATATCCTGACCGCGTTGCACGCGCGAAGGCCGCCTGCCGGAGTTGCCGCCGACGTTGAACATCTCGCCGAAGAAGTCGCCGAAGATGTCGCCGATGATCCTGCGCGCCGGCAAAAGGATTGCCACCGCCCTCCGCCGCCACTAAATGCGGCGTGACCATAGCGGTCGTAAGCTGCTCGCTTGTCCGGGTCGGACAAGACCTGGTAGGCTTCGCTCGCCTCCTTGAACTTGTCCTCGGCATGCGGGGTTATCCGGATTACGATCCGGGTGATGCTGCATGGCGAGTTTGCGATACGCCGTCTTGATCTCCTGATCGGAGGCGTCGCGGGAGACTCCCAGTAGTTCGTAGAAATCGGTTTTGGCCACTTTATCTGTTCTGCTCATGCTTCTTTCTGCTTCGGATTATGGGCTACGCGAACCAATGCCGGACGAAGCAGGCGTTCACGAATGCGGTAGCCCCGTCGAATCTCATCGACGATTTGTTGGTCCGGAACTCTCCGTCCGTCTCCACCGTTCCCAACGCTTCGTGCACACGGGGATCAAATTCCTGTCCGACTGTCTTCAATCGGCACAACGTTCAGCGATACTTCAACGCCTCTTCCATCTGCTTCACGATCAATTCCACGCCGCCCCGCAATTGCTCGGCAGATCCGTTCGCGTTCAGCGCAAGGTGGAAGTTGTCGAGCACCGGCAGAAATTGCTCGACGGCGTTTCCTGTCGCGTAGTCGCGGAACTCGGCGCGTTCCCGCGTCTCGCGCTTGCGCGCGTTATCGAATTCGGCCTGCAGACGAGCCAAGCCGGTCCAGTAACTGGTCACGCTCGCCTTGTCGCCGCTCGTATTCGTCCTGCGGAGATCTGCGCTGCTCGAAAGCGGCAGTTTCCAGGGGTTACATAGAATCTTGCTACAGGGACGTCGGTCGTAAGACTCTCCGCGGGATCAGTAGACCGGGTCAGTGTTCTGCAACGTTTCAATTTGTCTCGTCAGACATTTTGCCTGTGGTGGCCATCCGTACCTTCGAAAAAATATCTCTCATAGATTTAGGGGATTGAACGCAGCCGAGCGTCTCCTGCCCGGACTCGCCATCCATACTTATTGTGGCACCTGAAGAATCCGGTCAGAGAGCTGCGCAATAAACGACACGGCGTTAATCGTCTCTTGATACTGGATGCGGGTGGGACCAATCACGGCTACCGTACCAAAGCTCTCTGCACCCAAGCCGGACGGGTGCGCCGAACAACACGATGTTCTCCATATCAGGAATGGATTCCTGGAGTCCGACAACCACTCGCACTGCCTGCTGCCGGGCGTCGACGTAGGCATTCAGCAATTCGATCAGTCGTCTGCTTGGCTTCCAGTGCGCCCAGCAACTGGCGCAGGCGATCGCGATCCATCTCGCTGGTTACCAGGTTGCCAACGCCTTCCACGAAGATGCTCTGCTCCGACACATCGCCGGTCGAACGCTCCCTTGCGGCACAACTCTCGCACCGAACGTCATCAGGCGATCGTATTCATTGCGCTCGCGCTCCAACCGCTGGTGCAGCTCAACGCGAATGCGCTCGATCGACCAGCCGTGAAAATTCTCATTCAGAAAGCGGGCCGCAACTTCCAGTTCGGTGTGAGCTAGAGATCACGATCCAGCACCAGCACCCGATCCAGCACGGCGCCGGCCATCGTGACCAGACACTGCCAGCACTCGGCCCGCCGTGAGCCGGGTGAAGTGAATGTGCTCCAGCGAATGCGCCTCAGTACTGGAAGCCAGCGCAACCCCACGCCACTCGACAGCAGCGCCAGCACGTGCGACGTGCTCTCCAGAAACTGCTGACTGCTGTTCACCCCGGCAAAACTGTCTTCTATCTGGTCGCGTCGTTCCTGCGACAGCGTACCCGGTGCAAGCCGCGAGTAACCGCTAAGCTGCTCGACATAAAAACGAAATGCCCGCGCCGTCGGAATACGTCCGGCAGAGGTGTGCGGCTGCTCCAGCAGACCCGCTTCGCCCAGGTTGGCCATCACGTTACGGATGGTGGCCGAACTCATCCCGTCCTTGCTTCCAAAGCGATGCGCAACCACTTGCGAAGCCACAGGTTCGCCCGTCGCGATGTAGTTCTCCACGATCGCCGTCAGTACGAGCCGTTCCCGAGGACTGATTCTAAGGTCAGTAGCCATATTTCACCGGCCCTGACACCCATATATGCAGCAATCGAAGCTGCTAACGGGCAGGGTCTTCCTGTTTAATTCTAGGAACCGCAAAGAGGGGTGTCAAGGAAGCTAAATTGTTGCCTGACCTCATCCTCTCTGGATTGAACGAAATCAGGCCGTGCTGAGCGCCGTGCGCGCCTGGTCCAGCAGACGCTCGCGAGCAGGATGTTGCGGCGGAGGACCGGCCGCCAGCATTTCCGCAACAATCCCCTCGATCCTGTCGTGCAGGTTGGAATCGTTATCGAATACCGCGAGCCGGTCGAGAAAACCGATCCTGCGAATTGTTCTACGCAGAATCTCATCGTCGCGGGAGGCAGCAAGCGCGGCAGAAACCATCGCGAATAGCGGGTAAGATCCCGCAGCGTGAAAAGCATCCAGTCGAGTGCCCTGCCATGCCTGCGCCCGCGCATCGTCGGTTGAGACAGCAAGGTCATACCTCTCTCGCGTCTCGGGATAAATGCGATTCCAGAATCCAACCGAGATCGATTCAAGACTGGAGCCATCGTCTGCAATCGCGTCTTTCAACGCTCCGGCATGGATAAGCGCGAACGACAAACCCAAAGCAAACGTGGGATCCGTGTGGCAAACCGTGTCGCCGACGGCAATCATGCCCAGGACCCGGGCTCGGCCGCCCTCGACGTAATGCCGCAGGGTGTTCTGCAACTCGCCCATAGCCAGCACCGACGTTACGGGCAGCGCAAATTCAGGATCTACCAACGGCGCAAGCGTAGGGATGGAACAGGCCACCGCGTCCCACGCGGCATCGTGCTGCAAAATGCGGAGGTCGCGATCCCAGCTTCCCACTGCCAGAACCAGCGCAAAGGTTCCGTTGTCTCCGGTAAATGTGCTGTACCCCGCGAAGCCAAGGTCGCCTCGCGGAGTGGTCAACCACGGACCACGAGGAAACTCCTTCCCCGGCCGCATCTGGAAGTAACGCGAATAATAGACGATGTGCGTTTTGGAGCTTTCAGTTTTTAGCGTGATCCCGGCCGCAGCCAGCTTTGCTGGGAACGAAGTGGTGCGCCCCTGCGCATCAATCACCAGGTCCGCGAGGATGCGCTCGCCCGACTCCGTAACAACTCCATAGACTGTCGGCGGATCGCCATCTCTAAACAACAAATCAGATATACGCGTGGAGGCCCGAACTTCGATGCCCGGCTCAAGCAAAACGGCCCGCCGGAACGCCCACTCCATCACCGGTCTCCGCACCGAGAGATAAACCATCTCGTGGTCGTCAGCTTCGGCTTTACCTCGAATCTTGCTGGCGACGGAAAAGTCGCTGGCTCCTGCCTGCAGCAACGCCTGGTACACATCAGGAAACAGCTGCATCAGCTCGCGGCGTCCTCGCGGAAGAAATGCGTGCGGCTGCTGAAAGTGGGCTATGCCTTTTCTTGTCCAATTGAAGGACGATTCAGGACTCTCGCCGAGATCAAAAGCGTCGCGCTCAACCAGTGCAACCGTGTGTCCCGCGCGAGCCAGACAAAGAGCAGCCGCCAGCCCAGCCATGCCTGCGCCCACAACCGCAATCTTCATCCTTCGACTTATAGCATCGTTTGCGGTCGAAAGTATCTTGTTTTCAAGAGCTTTATCGCAGCGCCCATCTCAAGCCCTCGAAGCCCGGTTCGACGGATCAATCGATCTCCAGGATGTTCTCTGCCTTCGAAGATTGCGCCTTCGCGCTCTCTGCCACCTTTTCCGCTACGCCATAGAACTGCTTTCCCTGCGCCGACTCGGGCCCGCCCAGAGCCACCGGCATGCCCGTGTCACCGCCTTCGCGAATCTCCGGAACCAGCTCGATCGATCCCAGGAACGGCACATTGAACTGCGTCGCCATGCGGTCCGCCCCGCCTTTTGCAAAGATGTCGATCACCTCATGGCAATGGGGACACGTAAAGTGGCTCATGTTTTCGATCACGCCGAGCACCTCGACGTTGACCTGGTGAAACATCTCCAGCGCCTTGCGCGCATCCTGCAGCGCTACATCTGAGGGAGTCGAGACGACGACGGCACCCGTCAATGGGACCGTCTGCACCAGCGATATAACGACGTCACCGGTCCCCGGAGGCAGATCGACGAGCAGAAAATCCAGCTCACCCCAATCGACCTGCTGCAGAAACTGGCGGATGATCTGGTGCAGCATCGGGCCGCGCATCACCAGCGGCTTGTCGCCCGGAGAGATGAACCCGATCGAGATCACCTTCACGCCGTGAGCAAGGTTCGGCTGGATCTGGTTATTTTCGCTCAACGCGAGGCTGTGCGCTCGAACCCATCATCAGCGGGACATTGGGCCCGTAGATGTCGGCGTCAATCAGACCGACGCGGTAGCCGAGCTTGGCCAGCGCGACTGCTGTGTTGACCGCGACCGTGGTCTTGCCCACTCCACCCTTACCGGAGCCGATTGCAACAATGTTGGCCACGCCGGGAAGCGGCTGTGGTACTGGCGGTGCTGGTGCATGTCCCATAAAATTTCCTGCTTCCTTCTTAGCGAGATTCCGTTATCCGGTCAGCCCGGATGGTCATGGCAAATTGCCTGTCGCGATTGCCTGTCGCACTGAATCCGAATTTGCCCTTAGAGCAGCTTGGCCGCGCGCTTGTGCTCGCCTCTGCCTGGCGGTGTTCCCTCCGCCGCAAAGCGCCTTCATAGCGGCGTACTTCATCTGCACTCTTCGCCAGCAGCGCAGGAACCGGCACTCGATTGCCCTGTGAATCGATAGCCACAAACGTCAGATATGCCGACGCCACGTGGCGATGCGTGCCCGCTTTAATGCTTCTCTACCCACACCTTCACGCCCGTCTCCATCGAAGTGCTGAAAGGCGCGGTTTACTGAAGACTTCAGAATCAGTAGGTCACCCACGTGAACCGGAGCAATGAAATCGATGTGATCCATTGAAGCTGTGACCACATGGGTTCGCGCATGCCGGAACGCCGCCATGGCTCCTACCAGGTCGATAAAGTGCATCAGCCTGCCGCCCAGAAGATTGCCAAGCGTGTTGGCATCGTTCGGCAAAATCAGCTCCGTCATTTCGGACTGCGAATCCGCAACCGTGCGGGGCGGAAGTGGTGGATCGTACAAATGCATGAAAACTCTCTTCCTGTAAAACGTCCATCTGCGCCCTGAGGCGAAGATCTCTCTGCACCAGCAGTTAGAATCAATGCTGCCTGCTCATTTCGGGCTGCATCCAGTTTCAGCAATTGTGGAGAATTACGCAAATCCGCCCATGGAATCTTCCGGCCGGACCAGCACAACTCTCGCGTGAAGAGGAACTCATGAATAAGGTAACGATGTTGCAGGAAATCCTGGCTCAAAACCCGATGGACAGCTTTGCCCGTTATGGCCTGGCAATGGAGTTTTCAAGCACGGGCAAGACTACCGAGGCGATGGCTGAATTCGATCGCCTGCAGCAGGACCATCCCGACTACACTCCTGGATACTTCATGGCGGCACAAACCCTGGCCGGTGTCGGCAGGACCGACGAAGCAAAGCTTCGCCTGCAGGACGGAATCGCCTGCGCCGTTCGCACCGGAAACGCCCATGCTCAGCGCGAGATGCAGGAGATGCTTGACGATCTGGAAGGATGATGCGACAGCTGCGCCCGCCTGAAACCTGCGTTGTCAACACACACCTTACCCGGGCCATGAATAACTTTCATCAGGAATCTCAGGCGATCAAAAGAGAAACTGTCGAATCGTGTTTAGTACTCCGCCGAGACGTGCATAATGGCTGCAGTTATGAAAATCCCTCTCTTCCCGCTGGATGTCGTGCTCTTTCCCGGAACCCTGCTCCCGCTGCATATTTTCGAGGACCGGTACCGCGAAATGATTGCCGAATGTCTCGAACACGACAGCGTCTTCGGAGTGGTACGCGCTCAGCGCGAGGGCCTTGCAGTCGTGGGATGCACCGCTCACATCGTGCGCATTCTCGAGCGCTACACTGACGGCCGGTTGGACATACTATGCGAGGGTATCGAGCGATTTGAAATCGAGCTGCTCGATAATTCGCGTGCGTTTCTACAGGCAGAGGTGGATCTACTGCCCGAGCTCGGGGATCTGTCCACAAGAAAAGAACGCGAAGAGTGCCTGCATCTGCATTACGAGTCGCTGGAGCTCGCCGGCGAAGTGGTGCCGCATTCCAACTTTGATCTCGATCATCCCATCTCTTTTCAGTTGGCTGCCGGCATTCCTTCCGACCTTGCATTCAAGCAGGAACTGCTCTGCCAGCGTTCGGATGCCGAGCGAACTCGCCGCTTGCTGGCTTTCTACCGCGCCATGTTGCCGAAGCTTCGGCGCGGCGCCCAGGCATCGGCCGGCGCCAGCCACAACGGCCACGTCATGTAGTCCGCGTTGATTCCATGGAACCATACGCGAACCAGCGCATCCAATCCTACAAACGGCGCGTTTCACCTGTATGCTAGTCGTCTCATGCTGGATCTTCCCAGCTACGAGCAGGTCAAACGATTCCGTCGGAAAGATCAAAGGGCCCGCCAGAAACAAGAAGACGCGTAATCAAGCGACGGGCAATGAGCAAGCCAACACGTGAACTGCGGGAGCGATCAATGCCCTTATCGAGCCACCTTCCCCTGACTATGGGTGAACTTCGCAAGAGCAACCTGTTTTCCGAAACACGCCTGAAAACGCGAAGCGTGAAAGACGAAATGCGCGAGAACCTGATCGCGCGCCTGAAAGGAAGAGAGACTCTCTTCCCCGGCATCGTCGGCTACGAAGACACGGTCGTTCCCCAGATTGTGAACGCTGTTCTCTCGCGGCAGAATTTTATTCTGCTCGGCCTTCGCGGCCAGGCAAAGAGCCGCATCCTTCGCGCTCTCACAGCGATTCTCGACGAGAAGATGCCGTACATCGCGGGCTGCGAGATTCGCGACAATCCTTACCACCCACTCTGCCGCCGCTGCCGCGAACTTCTCGCGGAACAGGGCGATGACGTCGCCATCGCCTACCTGGACCGCAAGGAACGCTTCGTTGAGAAACTGGCGACGCCCGATGTCACCGTTGCCGATCTCGTCGGAGACCTTGACCCCATCAAGGCCGCCCGCGGAGGGCAGGACCTCTCAAATGAGCACACCATGCACTACGGTCTTCTGCCCCGCGCCAACCGCGGCATCTTCGCTATCAACGAGCTTCCCGACCTCGCAGGCAAAATCCAGGTCGCACTCTTCAACATCATGCAGGAAGGCGATGTCCAGATTAAGGGCTACCCCGTACGACTGGAACTGGATCTGGCTCTCGTCTTCAGCGCAAATCCTGAGGACTACACCGCTCGCGGAAAGATCGTCACTCCTCTCAAGGACCGCATCGGCTCAGAGATTCGCACGCACTATCCTGAGACCCTTGAAGAAGGCATCTCCATCACCAGCCAGGAGGCATGGACAGACCGCGGTGTCGGGCGCGTGCAGATTCCAGCGTACGTGCGTCAGATCGTGGAACAGATTGCCTTCAGCGCTCGCGAAGACAAAAAAGTTGACAGGCGTAGCGGCGTCAGTCAGCGCCTGCCCATCTCCACCATGGAACTGGTCGTCTCGAATGCCGAACGCCGCGCTCTTCTGCATGACGAAGCGTTCGTCGTGCCTCGCGTCAGCGACCTCTATGCCGCTCTCCCTGGCATCACGGGTAAGGTCGAGCTTGAGTACGAGGGTGAGCTTCGCGGGGTGCGGATGCTGTCGTGCGCGAGATCATCCGCGTGGCCGTCGCGAAGATCTACGACCAGTATTTCTCCACCACCAACACCCAGCAGATCGAACAATGGTTCAATCTCGGCGGCACCGTCAAGATCGACGACGAGCAATCAGTCGCCGACACCTTCGCAGAACTGAAGCAGATCCAGGGCCTCTTCGAAAAACTCTCAGCGGTCTGACCGTAAATCACTCTGACGCACCGGAGCATGTCGTCGCCGCTGCGGAGTTTCTGCTGGAGGGAATGTATGCCCACAAGAAGCTGAGCCGCAGTGAGGAGCGGGGTTTCTCCGCACAGGAGAAGACTGTGCGTCGGCCCGAGCGAATGGAGACGGAAGCCGGAAGACTGGCAGCAGAAGCGCCATCGCCGCGGCGGCTTGAACTAGCACTGGCACGAGGTCGTTCGGAGATCTTCGCATGAAGCGCGTTCGATACACCAAGTACAACGGCAGCCCGGCTTCCGAAATGAGCATGGAAGACCTGCTGCAGGCGCTCTCGAACTTCCTGCTCGACTCCGGCTACCAGGATCCCTTTTCCAGATTCGCCGAACTCGATGGCGACCATACCATGGAGAATCTCCGCGAAGCGCTGCGCCAGGCGCTCGAAGCCGGCGACCTCTTCGACGAAAACCTGCAGAAGAAAATTGATGAGATGGCCGAGAACGGCGATCTCGATGAATTGATCGAACAACTCATCGATCGCATGGAACAGGAGAACTACATCGCCAAGCGCGCGAGAATCCCTCCCAGGCATCCGGCGTCCAAGGCCGCACCGGCCAGGCTGAGGGTCCGGTTCGATTCGAAGTGACCGACAAGAGTCTCGACTTTCTCGGATTTAAAACGCTGCGCGATCTGCTCGGTTCGCTGGGCAAATCCAGCTACGGCCGCCACGATACTCAGGATCTGTCCACCGGCATCGAGACCAGTGGAGCTTCCCGCCGCTACGAGTTCGGCGACACTCTCAATCTCGACACCACCGCCACACTCAGCTCCGCGATCGCGCGCGAGGGTATCCGCCTCCCGCTCATGATTGAGCACAGCGATCTTCACGTGCATCAATCCGAGTATCAAAGCTCATGCGCCACCGTCGTGATGCTGGACTGCTCGCACTCCATGATTCTCTATGGCGAAGATCGCTTCACTCCTGCCAAGAAAGTTGCCATGGCGCTCTCGCACCTCATTCGCACGCAGTACCCCGGCGACTCGCTCTCCCTGGTACTCTTTCACGATTCCGCGGAAGAGATGCCGATTTCTCAAATTGCCCGCGTCAAGGTCGGCCCCTACTACACCAACACTCGCGAAGGCCTGCAGAGTGGCGCAACGCGTGCTCGACCGGCAACGCAAGGACATGAAGCAGATTGTGATGATCACCGACGGCAAGCCTTCCGCGCTCACCTTGCCCGACGGCCGCATCTACAAGAATGCTTTCGGGCTGGACCCGCTGGTGGTGAGCGAAACGCTCGAAGAGGTGGCCCGCTGCAAGCGCTCCGGCATCATGATCAACACCTTCATGCTCGCCTCCGATCTCGGGCTCGTGCAATTCGTACAGAAGGTCACCGCAATGTGCCGCGGAAAAGCCTACTTCACCACACCCGAGACACTCGGCGAGTACCTGCTGATGGACTACATGCAGCGCAAAATGCGCACCGTTCACTAGGCGGTCATACCGCTACACCCTAGGCCTGCGGACGCGCAAGCTGGTTGCGCAGATTCCCAGCCAGCTCCACCATCAGCTTCAGCTTCTCCTGCAGGGTCGGCGAGACAGAGGGCTCAGCCAAAGCAAGCTGCGATTGCAGCAGCAACCCGGTCACCGTCGACTTCAATTCATTTTCGATCGTGGTAGCAGCGGCTCGCATCGCCAGCGACTGCTCCTGCTCGCGGCGTACCAGCGCCGATCGAACCTCCCGCACTACGCGGGGCGTGCCGGAAATTGCGAAGTTCACCTGCAGCGGCACAGCCAGTTCAGCATGCTTCCAGATCAGCTCCGTGCCCTCCGGATCGGCCTCGGCAAGAGAATCGTCAACCACCACCACCGCATATTGCGTGCGGCGAAGCGCGGCTAATGCAGCCTTACGGGAAGCTACCAACTCAACCGCCGAACCCAGTTGGCGGCTCATTGCAGTGGCGCAGTTCTCGGCTCCGGCAAGGGCGGTAATCATCAAAATAGGCTGGCTCACAAATCACTCCTGGTTCTTCCAAAGATGTGCGGATTTCGTTGCTGGTTATGGACCGGCTCTAACGCTGCAGGTTCATGCGAAGGCAGGCTGCCTCAGTCGGCTGCTTCCGTCGTCATCGCCTCGGTGATGCCGTACTCCTTCAGCTTGCGATAGAGCGTCGTCTTCCCAATGCCGAGAAGCCGTGCCGCCATCAGCTTGTCACCGTGGAGCTGGCGGATCGTCGAAAGAATCGCCTGCTTTTCCATCTCGGCGAGAGGAGTCACCTCAGGCTCATGCTCTTCCGGCGATTCAGCGGGAGTCCCAACTACCGCTGTCCGCGCCCGGCTCACCTGCAGACGGAACTCCTGCAACTGCGTTGGCAGATCTCCCATGTGCAGCGTTGGCCCGGAAGAAAGCGCGCACGCTCGCTCAATGGAATTCTCCAGCTCGCGGACATTGCCTGGCCATTCGTAATCGATCATCGTGCGCAGGGCATCGTCGCTCAGCGTATAGCTGGTGGCGCTCTCCCGCGACATCCGGTCCAGGAAGTGAGCGGCCAGCATTGGAATATCCTGGCGGCGGTCGCGCAGCGGCGGTATACGCAGATTGACCACGTTCAGCCGGTAGTACAGGTCTTTGCGGAATCTTCCCTGCTCCACCATCGCCGCCAGATCGCGATTGGTAGCCGCCAGCACGCGCACGTTGATCGGAATCCTATGCGTTGCGCCTACCGGACGAATCTCTTTTTCCTGAAGCGCGCGCAGCAGCTTTGCCTGCAGGTCCAGAGGCAGTTCGCCAATCTCATCCAGGAAGACCGTCCCTCCCTCAGCGGAAGCAAGCAGCCCATCCTTTGACCGATTTGCGCCCGTGAACGCCCCCTTCACGTATCCAAACAATTCGCTCTCGATCAGCGACGGCACCAGCGAACCGCAGTCCACCGGAATGAATGGCTTGTTGGCATGGCTCCCGTTGGAGTGGATGGCGCGCGCGACAAGTTCCTTCCCCGTGCCGCTCTCTCCCAGAATCAACACGGGATGAGAGCTCTGCGCCACCTTCGACAGGATGCGGTACAGCTTATCCATCTCCGGACTGCGCCCGATGATATTGCCGAGTCCTTGCTGGTTGCGAAGCCTCTCGCGCAACCTGCGGCTGGATACATTCAACGTTCGCCGCTCCGAAGCACGCTCCAGAACCCCCGCGATTTCGTCGATAGCAAACGGCTTCGTCAGATAGTCCGACGCGCCCGTGCGCATCGCCTCAACCGCCGAGTTCACGGTGGCGAAGGCCGTCATCACAATAATGGAAGTCTCCGGATGAAGCGTCTTCACCTCTTCCAGCAGCTCGAGGCCGGCCGATACCGGAGCCCTCAAGTCCAGAAGCAGAATATCGATCGCACTACCGCGCAGTAGTTCCCGCGCCGCGTCCACGGTCGCCACGCCTATGGAAGCATACCCCTTGCTCGACGCTATTTCGCAGCAGGCCGAACGCACCGCAGCATCCTCGTCCACAACGAGAAGGTGCATCTTGCCCGCAGTCTCCACCATTTCAGGATAAGTCTGCATGAAATAACTTGTAGGAACTATTGCAAGCATTGTATCCGGCTTTCTTCCGTACCGTTGTGATCCTCAACTACCGCTTCTGTGGGAGGGACATGCGCCACCCCTAGGAGAAATGTCATTTCGAATCGCGCGCCTTTGCCGACCATGCTCGATACCTCGATCGTTCCGCCGGCCGACTCCACGAGGTCGCGCACAATCGCCAGGCCCAGACCACGAACCCCGGCCGCAGTCCAGCCATCCTTGCCCGCCTGCCCGTGCCTGGTGGAATAGCCGCAATCGAAGACCAGCGGCAACAAATCCTCAGCGATTCCCGGGCCGTTATCTGCAACGCTCAGCGACACGCCCATGATCGAACCCGCTCCATTGACCACCTGCCTCGCATTAATCTCGATGGCGCCCCCACCCGGCATTGCTTCCGAGGCATTCCTGACCAGGTTGATCAGGATTCGAGTCAGATCCTCGCTCGCCAGTGGAGAGGCGCCCTCACATGCTCCGCAATTCGATTCGATATGGATCGATGGCCACACCAGCGCCGACAGCATCCTGCAAATGGTTTCGAGTTCCTCGGCAAGGTTATGAGTCTGGACTCTGCCCTCACCGCAATCCGCCTCAGTCTGCCCTTTCTTGGAATATCGCGTGCGCGGCGCTTCCGGCGCCACCAACATATCGCCGCCAGCCGCAAAGCCAAACACAGAAGGAAAGCCAGCTAGGCGCTCCAGCAGATTGCTGCCTGCCTGCGCCACCAGCCGCAGATCGTCGGCGTAATGCTGGTGCCCGGGATTCAGCACGTCCGGCTCGCCCAGCAGATCGCTGTAAAGATTCAGCGCAGACAAGATGTTGCGAATATCGTGAGAGAGCGCCGCGATCGAACCACCCGCCACCGCATCCTTCGCAACCGCCGCCGGGGGGCGACTCCCCGTAAATGTAAATCTCCCAGCTGCGAGATTCGCGCTCACTGCCGAGGGCAAGTCTCTCTGCCCCGCACCGGACTGGCTGCCTCGCGCATCCACTGGACCTTCCAAAATCGAATTCATGCAATCTCCCTCAATCGAGAAGCGCCGCAGAGCCACGCGATCCGTGCCGCGTAGTCGTGAATGGCTGTTTGCGCTTTCTATTCGACTAACCTCTCTTAAAGCATTCCTCATACCAAATTGGAACCAGCCAATAAACCGTTTACCTTCAATTGCTTATGCCAAAATCTGCGCACGCGCACAAATCTAATACGCATCGTAAGATTTCCCAAAATGGAACGGGCATTGCGGGCCGTCCTCCTAACGTACTGAAAATAAGCGCATTACGGCCGACTCCCATTTCGGAGTCCATTTCGCCACCATTCCTCTTTCGGTCCTGGCCTCCCGGCTGCCTTCCTCCCAGTCCCCGCTCCAACATAAGCAGGCGGCGTGTCTTAGAATGAGAGCAATGATCAACACTGCACGCCCTGCCTCCGCTGCTCCCGGCTCCTCTGCATTTCTCCGTTCTGATAACCGAGCTGTAGCCGATCTCCGGCCACTCCGCCTGACGCCGCACTACGTGCGCACAGCCGAAGGCTCCGTTCTCATCGAACTGGGAAACACCCGCGTGCTCTGCAATGCGACCGTGGAACTCGGCGTCCCCGGATGGATGCGCAACAGCGGTCGCGGCTGGGTAACCGCGGAATACGGCATGCTCCCCCGCGCCACCCTTACCCGCACCGCGCGCGAATCGGAACGCGGCAAAGTTGGTGGCCGCACCCATGAGATTCAGCGCCTCATCGGACGTTCCCTGCGCGCCGTCGTCGACCGCGTCGCTCTCGGCGAACGCACCGTCATCCTGGACTGTGATGTGCTGCAGGCTGATGGCGGAACCCGCACCGCGGCCATCACAGGAGCTTGCGCTGCTCTCGCGCTTGCCATGCAGGCGATGGTCAAGGCCGGAACGCTGGCGCGGTCGCCACTGCAGCAGATGGTTGCAGCTGTGAGTGTAGGAATCGTGCAGAATGCCGTGCTTCTCGATCTCGCCTATGAAGAAGACTCGCAGGCCGACGTGGATATGAATGTAGTGATGGCTGCCGACGGCGAGTTGATTGAGGTCCAGGCAACGGGAGAACGAACCACCTTCCCCCGCACCGGACTCGACTCGATGCTCGATATGGCTGCCGGCGGCATTCAGCAAATGTTCGCAGCCACTCAGGCCATGCTCGACGCCGAACGTTGAAGTAGTACCTGCTACGAAATTGTCGTCACGGCGCGTCTGCAGATCGAGCACGGCCGGAGCGCCTTTGAAGCGATCCCTGCGTTTCCTCTGAGAGCTGAGCATCTGCTCGTCTCAGGCACCAACCGCCAACGACATCGCTCCCAAAGATGAACTTCGTGACGTTGCCGGTTCCGTTTTGATCCTGCCAGGGATCCAGTTTTAACTTCGTACTGCCCATCGCTAATGCTCTCTACCTTGCCAGCCGATACCGAAACCAGAGCCAGGACGATGGCGCTTCGCAATTCCGGAATTGGTGATCACTCAAAAACGCATGCCTACAGATAAGCCGCTGTCATGGGTTGCTCAACAACAGACTGCTCAGATTCAGAAATCCGAACTCGCGCATTGCGCGCAGCCAGGGATTCCGCCTTCCCATGAAGCAGCAACAAAGCAAGAAACACACCGATATTTGCGCCGAGAACAAATGCGACAGCACCCACAACAAAGATGACCATAGTCAAACCCTTCGTGCTCCTAGATTGGTTACCAGGGATTACCTGCAAAACTTAGCAGGGATCGGATCGAACGAGTGTTGACCGTAGACAGAATGTGGACCACTGACAGAATGTGGCCTTTCGACGACAACGATGCCAAATCCTTTGTGCGAACGTTGCAACAGAGAAAGCTGCATAAAAGATAGGCAATACGCTGCTCTCGTACTACGGAAGAGCATGCAATGAGCTCTCGACGACTCTCCTGCACGATGGCACGCTCGCTAACCCATCAAACTTTGGAGTCGGAACTTGGTACCAGGAAAAGCAGCTGCCCTGTTACCGCAACACTGGTTACTTCATCCTCGGGGGACAACACCCATGACCCAGTTCGATAACCGCACAGATCATGTTGCCTTGCTCTATGCACAGGCTCCCCCTCCACCCCGCATAGACGTGAGCTACCGCTTCGGAGTCAAGATGAGAGAGCTGCGCCATGGCCGCAACTGGACACAGCAGCAAATGGCAAACTTCCTCGGCATCGATCGCAGCTACATCAGCGAGGTCGAACGCGGCAGAAAATCCATCTCCCTGCCCATGCTTGAAGTCGTTGCCCTCGGCTTCGGCATCCACCTCTCCGATCTCCTCACCGACATCTGACCCCGGCAGCACCACTCTGTACCCAGCTAGCGCGCCTCCGCGCTCTCAATGCACTCAAGACCGCTCCCTCTCCGCCCAAAACAAAGCGGACTGCCGGCTTCCGCCGACAATCCGCTCTTCAAAGCCCCGTTGTATCTGCTGCGTTACTTTGTAACCAGTTCGCCTACCGCATACTTCTTCGCCATCTCCGAGATCGGAATCGGCTCGTAGTCGCCGGCATGTCCCGCCTGGCCAAACTGCACCATGCGCTCTGCAACGACCTTCTTCATGGCCTCGCGTGCTGGCTTGAGATAGTCGCGCGGATCGAACTTCTCCGGTGTCTCCGCGAATACCTTGCGGATCGCGCCCGTAATCGCGAGGCGGTTGTCGGTGTCCACATTGATCTTGCGCACACCGTTCTTGATGCCCAGCTGAATCTCTTCCACCGGCACGCCCCATGTCTCCTTCAGCTTGCCGCCGTACTGGTTCACGATGTCCTGCAGGTACTTGGGTACGCTGGACGAGCCATGCATCACCAGGTGTGTGTGCGGCAGCCGCTTGTGGATCTCGATCAGCAGATCCATCTTCAGCACCGAGCCATCCGGCTTCTTGCTGAACTTGTAAGCGCCGTGGCTGGTGCCGATGGCCAGGGCCAGGGCATCCACACCCGTCAGCTCGGCGAACTCAACTGCCTGGTCGGGATCGGTAACGTGCTCGAGGCCAGTACCGCCAGCGCCGTGCCCGTCTTCAATTCCGCCCAGCACGCCGATCTCGCCTTCGACCGACACACCGCGCTCGTGCGCATACTCCACTACACGACGCGTTACTTCCACATTCTCTTCGAAGGTCGTCGGCGTCTTGCCGTCAGCCTTCAACGAGCCGTCCATCATCACGCTGGTAAAGCCCAGCTTGATGGCGGATACGCAGGTCTCAAAACTGTTTCCGTGGTCCTGGTGCATGACCAGCGGAATATGAGGATAGAGCTCATTGGCTGCGAGCATCAGGTGATACAGGTAATTGTCCTGCGCGTAGGAGCGCGCTCCACGGCTGGCCTGGATGATAACCGGGGACTTGGTCTCATCGGCGGCTTCCATGATCGCCTGAATCTGTTCCATGTCATTGACGTTGAAGGCACCAACGCCATAGTTCTTCTTGGCTGCTTCATCCAGTAACTGTCGCAAAGATACCAGGGGCATATTCCATCTCCTTCAAATCTCGAGGTTCTCACCTAGGATAAACCCTGCCCGGTGTCGAAGTCGGTGATCGATGCCTTCGACAATCGCCTGCTGCTCTCTATATACTAGGTGATTATCCCAATAATTCCCTACAGTTTCTCTGTATCGCATCCCGCAGACCTTTTCTGATCGTCATCAACGGCGAAGAATCCTTCGCCCGCAATCAGCCTGGACACGAAACCCCTCTGCGTAAGCAATTTGCGTCTCAGCTAAGTCCAATTCATCCAACGTAAATCCATCTTCGCCGCTGGGCTTTCCTCTGGTAAGCTTCGCAGAACATGAAAACCAGACATCGGGCCCTCCTGTTTTTCACCCTGGCGATCCTGACTGCCCAGGCGCAGCAGTACCTACCGAAGGACATCACCTTTAGCGGATATCAAGACGCCAGTTCCGCGGAATTGCTGGCAATCTCTGGATTGAAAAAGGGCGCGGCACTCTCCCAGGCCGATGTGCAGGCTGCAGCGCAAAAGCTAAATGACACGGGACTCTTCGCCAAGATATCGTTTCGATCTGACCCCTCTGGCCTACGCTTTGATCTAATTCCCGCTGACGGCCTCGCCCCCGCGAAGTATGAGAACTTTCCCTGGTGGCCGGACTCTGAAATCACAAGCAATCTGCGCAAAGCGATCCCCGTATTCCACGGCGCACTTCCGCCCGAGAGCGGTCTGGAGAAACAGGTCTCCATCGAACTGGTAAAGCTCCTCGCCTCCAAAAACATCACCGCTACAGTGGAATCGTCGCCGCAGGTCGCTCTCGGCAGCGGCAACGTGTCGGCAATTCAATTTCGAATTACCTCCCCGCCAGTCGTTCTAGGTCAGACCACAATTACCGGCGCCTCTTCGGCGAACGAAGCGGATGTGGCCACGATTGCAAAAGCAGCGGCTGGCGAAGCCTACTCCCAGGATGCAACGCTGGCGATGCTGAATGCGGCACTCAAAAACTCCTATCACGAGCGGGGATTTCTCGAACTCTCATACTTCCGGCTTTACCCACAACGACGCCCGTGAGATGGAAGGAAAGATCGTTGTTCCCATCGAACTCACTGTCAGCGAAGGCCCGCAGTATCACATTGGCAAGTTCACCCTCAACGGCGACATCCTCATGAGCCAGGCCGACTTTGAAAAATCTTCAAAGCTTCATCCGGGTGATATTGCGAATGAGTCGAAACTGAGAAATACCCTCTATCTCATCGCGTCCCCTTACAAAACACGCGGCTATCTGCGCGCACACATCGCAGCCGAACCGGTCTTCCATCACGACACGCCGGCGCTCGTGGACTATGCAATCTCCGTTACGCCCGGAGACGTCTTCCACATGGGCACTCTGACGCTGGAGAATCTCACTGACGCCCAAAAAGTGCAGTTTTTGAAGGCGTGGAAGATGTCCGCAGGAGACGTCTATGACGCGTCCTATCCTCCCATTTTCCTGAAGAAGAATGCCGACGCGCTACACGCCCTCGACGGCTTCGATGCGGGCTACAAACAATATGAGCACGAGGACACGCACGTAGTTGACTTGGTGGTCACCTTCCGAAAGATGAAGGGCTGACCTTTGAAATAAAGCCCTCTCCCGGCCACCTCAAAATAAATCCCTATATACCACTTGCGGATATATCCGTAAGTGGTATAGTCGAGTCATCGAGGGATGCAATGGCCGCTACAACCCCAAACCCCGAAAACCTTGAGACCATCCTGCCGCTCTCCGCAGCCGTCTTCTCCATCCTGCTCTCGCTCGCCGGCGGCGAAAGACATGGCTACGCCATCATGAAAGAAGTCTCGCTGGCCGAAGGCGGAGCGATCTCCATGGGCCCGGGTACGCTCTACGGCTCTCTCGATCGCATGATGCAGCGCGGCCTCGTCGAGGAAACCGGCCAGACCGACGACGAACGCCGCCGCTACTACCGGCTCACTGACCTGGGACGAAGAATCCTGAGTGCGGAGACATCGCGCCTGCACCGCGCCATCACCTCCGCCCGTCGCCGCGGGGTGCTCACCAACGGAGGCAACGCATGAGCCGCCCCCCACTCTTAATCGAGCGCGTCTACG
Organism: uncultured Acidobacteriaceae bacterium; assembly: GCA_963849505.1. GTDB lineage: Bacteria > Acidobacteriota > Terriglobia > Terriglobales > Acidobacteriaceae > JANXZS01. Next base: position 322,894 of record CAWKHY010000012.1, read on the forward strand.
CACGGGCGCTGGTGCTCTACCCCAGCCAATTCCGCCGCGCCTACAGCGAGCCCTTGCGCCAGTCCCTGCACGATGCCATCACCGACCTCCGCAACGATCCGCACCGCACGCTCTTACCTCTGTGCTGGTTTATCGCGGTCGATCTGGTCACCTCAGCGATCAAGGAGCGCTTATCCGTCATGCCAGCTACTCTAGCCCGCCGGCCAATCCTCTTTCACGCTCTCACCGTGGCCGCCATCATCAGCCTGCTCGGCGGCTTCGCCATGATCTTCTCGCAGCAGCTACTTCGACGCGGCGCCGACCAGCCGCAGACCCAGATGGTCAACGATGCCGCTTCGCTCCTGGCCAACGGTCAGAGGCTGGAAGACGTCATCCTGCCCGCACACATAGATCTGCAGCACAGCCTCGAGCCATTTCTTTTCTTCTACGACGCGCAAGGCAAACCGCAGGCAGGCAGTGGCACTCTGCAGAACGCAATCCCAACTCCGCCACCGGGAGTCTTCGACTACGTGCGCGCCCACGGCTCTGAGTCACTTACCTGGCAGCCACGCCCCGATGTACGCATCGCCTCGGTGGTGCGCCGCGTGGATGGCCCGCATCCCGGCTTCGTCCTCGCAGGACGCTCTCTCCGTGAAGTGGAGCAGCAGGAGAGCAACCTCTTTCAACTGAGCTTTGCGCTGTGGGCAGTCCTGATGTGCGTCCTGGCAGGAGCAGCCTGGCTGCTCGCCCGCGTGCAACAGGCTCCAACTCCGCCATCATCCCAGCCAGCGTGACTCAGCCGACGCGACGCCAGTCCTAATCCGCACTTCCGGCCCGCTGATAATTCCCACGCGACCAAGGGAGCGCCACAGCCTCGCTACATGCCAACAAGGCGCGAAGCGCGTGTGCCCGTGCGGCCAGCACCACTCACTCCCATTCAATTATCAATTGGGGCAGAAAAGCCGCACCAATCCTATGTTCTGCCATTTCGGCTCGACTTCGTACCGTCAGTTTTACCGAACACTTGAGGTAGTCGACTTGTATATTGCCACTTGGTAATTGACGAGTAGGCGGTGATACGCTCGGAAAGCCGTTGTCTTTCCACGAACGAAAAACCTTGGGATTCCCCCTGTTTCCATTCCTGGGGAGCACGCCCCATTCTCTGAAAACGAGCCGTTTTAGGCGAGTGAAGCGAAAGGGTCTTCGACATCGCCTGGAGGGTGGGCACGAACAATATCGTTTACCACTGAAAATTGGAAATCTGGTCGCATCTCAGCAATTAATTGCTTTAGCTTGTCGATGGTGGGGTAGTCCTCTGTTCCGTTGAAGAGACGAGCATCGTCAATCAGAATCACATGATCGCGAATTGGATGGCTGAAGATGGTGTGTAACTCTTGAATGATAGGGGTATCAATATTTCCTTGAGCGGTAACACCCCCAGAATAGTGACCATCCAGCCAGAACAAGCAACGAGTACGGATATTGCTTAGCAGCGCGGGTAGAACAGCACCGCTGTCGCCCTCTATTATCTTAATCTTTGAATGCTTCCGAAAACGGTCTTGCGCGCGGACTGCGAGTTCATGACTGAGCTCAATTGAGTAAAGCTTTCGGAAGTGTTTTTCTAACGCGTGCATGGTTTCACCCATGAACGTTCCTGTTTCGATCAAAGTATCAATTTGGAAAGCTGTTCCATAGGCCGCTAGGGTCTGGCGCTTGACCGATTCAGGGGGCGGTACAGGCAAATTGTTTTTCTGCCAAAGCTGGATAGCGGCTTCATCTGCGGATCGCTGCACGCGATCCAAATGTGCCTGACGAATGGCCCACAGTGGCGTGTTTCTTAAAGCTTGACGAACAAGGTTTCTAAGTTTTGATGGCATAGGGACTCGGGCGATTATAACAAACACGGTACGTGTCCGTGAATGCTGCTTGCGAGGGCCATTACCTTCGAGATGGAACTGAAGGGCTGAAGACGAACAGAGATTGCATTGATTGAATCGATGAACCCGGCCCCGGGACAGATTTAAGTCGTGATTGGTTCGACTATGAGCCCGCCGATCATCGCGGTGTGTTGGATGAATGGATCGATAGAAGCAACCGCTGATCCTTCCGTACGCGTCAGGATGGCAGAGCGTTGAGTTAGGGGAATGTAGGCTCATTCGACTTCGCGAGTGAGACGTGGCCAACTCTTCCGCAATGATCAGCCCTTCTTGCTGTCTTCGTAGTGGACATGACTGATTCCTTCACCACTAAACTTGCCGATGAAAAGTGATGTCTCATGTTCTGGCTTGCTCGGCTTGAAGTGCCCCATTGCGGTCGCGTAGTCATACATCCCATTGTCAACGGGGTACTCTGTCAGCGTACCGGTTAAACCCTTCCTGCTGATCCATGCCTCAGCCAATTCCCTACCGCTGAAGACCCCGCCTGGGAATAACGATTGGGCACCGTTAAAAACCCACCTGGATTGCATATTGTCCGTCCCACTCCTGCGTGCAAATCACAGCGTCAGGTAAGTATAGGGATACTGGAGACGTTGACATTTCAGCGTTCCGGTTGTGTCGTGGACAATGCGGAAGTCTGGCGGTGCGCCAAATCACCGGGAACCGGGTCAGAGGAGCCTGACGGTTAAAAATGGGGCATCTCAAAAGTGTAATGATTATACCGTCTCCCGTACCGACAAAAAAGCGAGCTTAGCTTAACACGCCTGAGACGGCATGTTCAGCTAAGTCGTTTCTATTGTTATGATAATAGTTACAAGACTAACTGCCTGAGACGGTATGGGATGGTCTTAAATCACTCCCACTCGATCGTGCCCGGCGGTTTTGACGTGATGTCGTAGACCACGCGGTTGATGCCGCGTACCTCGTTCACGATGCGGCTGGAGATGGTCTTCAGCACCTCGTACGGCAGTGGCACCCAGTCCGCGGTCATGCCGTCTTCGGAATGCACAGCGCGGATCGCGCAGGTGTACGCGTACGTGCGCTGATCGCCCATCACGCCCACGCTCTTCACCGGAAGCAGCACGGCAAAGCTCTGCCATATCTGCTGATACAGCCCTGCCGCGCGAATCTCCGCGACTACAATCTCGTCGGCTTCCTGCAGCAGCGCCACGCGCTCCGGCGTCACCTCGCCCAGAATGCGTACGGCCAGCCCCGGACCAGGAAACGGCTGCCGCTGCAGAATCTCTTCCGGCATCTTCAGGTCGCGGCCAATGCGCCGTACTTCATCTTTGAAGAGATCGCGCAACGGCTCAATCAGCTTCAGCTTCATCGTCTCCGGCAGGCCGCCAACGTTGTGGTGGCTCTTGATCGTCTGCGAAGGCCCCTTCACCGACGAGGACTCGATCACGTCCGGATAGAGTGTCCCCTGCACCAGCCAGTCCACCCCGCCTGATAGCTCGGCAATGCGCTGGGCCTCATCGTCAAACACTTCGATGAACTCGTTGCCGATAATCTTGCGCTTCGTTTCAGGATCGGTCACGCCCGCCAGCTTGCCCAGGAAGCGCCCGCTCGCATCCACCGCGACCACCTTCAGGCCAAGCTTGTCGCGCATGTTCTCCTGCACTTTGAAGAACTCGTTCTTGCGCAGCACTCCGTTGTTCACAAAGATGCACGTCAGCTGATCGCCGATCGCGCGATGCACCAGCACCGCTGCCACGGCGGAATCCACGCCGCCCGATAGCCCGCAAATCACGTGGCCCGTGCCCACCTTCTCTCGAATCGCCGTGATCGTCGATTGGATGAAGTGTTCCGGCGTCCACTCCGGCGCGGCATTGCAGATGTTGAAGAGAAAATTCCGCAGCAGCGCCGTGCCTTCCCGCGTGTGGTGCACCTCGGGATGAAATTGCACCGCCCAGATCTTCTTCTCCGGGATTCGCAATTCCCGCCACAGCATTCGCCGTCTTCGCCGTCAGGTGGAAGCCCGCCGGCAGCTCCAGCGTCTCGTCGCCATGCGACATCCACACGGATTGCGTGCGGCTCAAGCCCGCGAACAACGGAGTGTCGTCCACCAGCGTGATCTCCGCGTGGCCGTACTCGCGCTTATCTGCCGAGCGGATCTTTCCGCCCAGGTGATGCACGATGAAGTGCAGCCCGTAGCAGATGCCGAGCACCGGCAGCCCCAGCGACAGCACCCGCGGATCGCTCGGCGGCGCATCAGCGTCGTACACCGACGAAGGCCCGCCCGAGAGGATGATCCCCATCGGCTTGTAGCCTCGAATTTCTTCAAGAGGAGCCGTGCAAGGCAGCACGACGGAGTAAACATTCTGTTCGCGAATACGACGAGCAATCAGCTGCGTGTACTGCGACCCAAAGTCCAGAATAACGATCGAGGAGGTGTCCACAACTCAGTTTTTCAGGCTTGCGCGTCGATGTAAAGCGCGGAACACACCGCGAAATTCCGCTCTCATGCGCCGACGACTCGATCCGAATCGCAAGGGAAGCCCGAGAGAACTATTACTGAGCGCTTCGGCTTGGGTAAATAACTAAGAGTTGCACTTGCCGAAAACGTGACCTCAAGGAAGCTTCCGTTACGGCAGCCGCTGATTACACTCAAGACATCGTTATTCTTTGGCAAATTTGCTATGCTCTCGGCATGATTCGCACGGTACTCTTGGCTGTTTCATTGCTCTTGGCTTGCGTCCCGGGCATGTGCCAACTGGCGGCACCGACGGCGATCGGTGATTTCGGATACACCTCGTGCTCACACGGCTCCTGCCTTCTTGTGCCTGATGACGAACATCCGAAAACGTATCGACAAGGAAATTTGAGCTACACCATCACAGAAAGCGGCAAGTTCACTCTGAGTCGCGAACGGAAGATGATCTGGTCGACGGGCCTCAAAGACTTGAGCGCCAGCGTTTTTGTCGTTTGGTCAGAAAGAAGCGACTGGTTTGCAATTACTTGGAGCGACGGCGGGGCAATCGGCAATTTCCATACGCGAGTATTCCACATTGCAGAAGACAAGGTGAATGAAGTGGATTCGGTGAGAAATGCCTACGCTGCTTTTCGGAGCAGGCATTGGTGCAAAACACGAGGGGACAACGTGCAGGCTTATGGCTGGGATGAAGACACTGGCGCCTTGGTCCTCGTTACCTCAGTCTACCCGACGAGTGATTGCGGCAGAGATCTAGGCCACACAGAGGCATATCTGGTGCAGCCGACCAATGGTGCAATACTCAAACATCTGAGCCTTCACCAATTCAACGCATACGTGAAATCCCATCCGCAGTAGGGTGCGGTCCCGATTAGCTTGAAACGGTGAAAGAAAAACGGCGTTTGCGGCAAACATAAATCGTTGTAGCCCCTCCCTGAGTCTTGTCAATTGGTGATAGATTACCGATGCACTCAGTAAAGAGCCAATCTATGGGGATCTGAGCTGTCAACCTATGGGCAGCCATCGCGAAAGTCCGCGATCAGCTAGGCGACGAAGTCGCGCCCGCCCGTGCGGCCAGCACCGAGCACCCGCCAAAACTGCACAAAGCTCAGTTGACGCTACCATGACGAGTCACTCATTCGACACCGGAGCGAGACTCGCCGGAATTCAACGGACGCTTTCGCCGTCACCCCGTCCAAATACCGCTCGCACAGCATCCAGATAACCCATACGCATCGTCGTGTCCGGTTCAAGATAACTTCCCTCCGTCCACTCATTCCAGGAGTTGAGCGTAATCAGTCTCTTTCCGGGAGGCAGAGTTGCCTCTGCAAATCTCTTAGCCGACTCCAATGCAGCCTTGAAAGCAGCGGGGGTATTGTTCACAACCACAGAGGTGTATGGATAGTCGCCTAACCGGAAGTTATCCGTCTGACAGGTTCGTGGCGTTGAGTCCCACCCAACCGTGACATTTGGAAAGTATTGTTTGCCCAGTTTCTGCGCCGCCGTTGCGCGATAGGTCTCATACTGACCCTGAATATCTCGATACTCGGTGGTGGGAGCTTCCGCGAGCTTTGTGTGATGAATCCACACATACGAGGTAGTGCTGTCAATCTGTAGCCGATCAAGGAGCTCTGCCAGATTGCTGACCTCGCTCTGTCCCGGAAGAATCTGTACTCCCCACGTCACAGCATTCACATGGATGTCCGGAAATCCTAAGGCACGCGCCTTTGCGCGCATCTTGTTAAGTGCTGCCACCGCCTCGGCCACGCCGCCGAATCCCTGAATGAATCGATACAACTCATAGATAGAAAAATACGGGCAGCCATTCACACGCAAATACGACGGATGCTGAAACAGCTCAAACAGACGGTCAAACATCGCTTCGAAAGCCTCGAGTCCGATGGCTCCTTGGTACTGGAGCGTCGGCTTGCCCGTCAGCTTAGCGGGGTGGATATCGAACCAATCGTGATTTGCCCACATCAAGCCGAACTTAAGATCCTTGCAGTTCGAGGCCTTCATATAGCCGTCAGTGATGACCGACTCCAGGAACGGCCCATCTTTGTACCAATACCAGTCGAAGATGAAGGCATCTATATTGCTCGAGGCCGCAGCGGCAATTTTCTGCTCAAAGACCTTTGGATCGGATTCATCACCGTGGCCCCAGAGCGGCACACGCGGCTGACGATGTGCCGCGAAGCGAGGCGTCGCAGCTTTAACCAGATTCCATTCGGTCCATGCCGGTCCATGAGCTTCGATGTTTCGTGGATCTTGATGATAGTTGCCAAAGTAGTAGGCCGCGACCTGGCATGTCCCTTGGTTGTCGCTGTCGCCTTTCACTTCCTGTGGTGCACCCAGTTGCATGGTCGCTGCAAGAGCCCCGGCGCCGGTCAAGAAATTACGTCTGTCCATGGATCTTCCTTCAGATTGCCAATACCAGATTGACTCAAGAAGAAATCAAGTCACCGCAGCGTGACGTACCAGTTCCTCACGCTGCTAATTATCACGCAACGCGCATCCTGGAATGTGGCCCTGACTATCACCTAGCTGGAAGTCGCCCTCCAGCTAGGCGACGAAGTCGCGTCCGCCCGTCCGGCTAGGACAGCACCCGCCAAAACTGAATAAAGCTCACCAGCCTCGCCACCTGAAAGAAATCATTGGCGACAAAATACAGCAGCGTCACCCCGATCCACCATTGCTGCAGCGCCTCACCCGTCATCACCGATTGGAACGGCAGCGGAGTAGCCGAAAGCACCATCGCCAGCACAATCAGCGCGAGCTTCACAATCCCCATCACCAGGTTCACTTCCACCAGCTTGCCGGTAAATTCACGACCGAGCCGGGCGCTGCGCCACAAGCTCGCCAGCGGCGAAATGCGCTCCAGCAGCACCAGCAGGGGCGCGATAAAGAACACCCAGCTAAGCAGCGACCACGCCGTAAAGATGCCTAGCGTCAGGCAGATCACCAGCGCGAGATAGGCAAGCAGATTCGGCTCACCCGGACCGGAAAGCGTAGCAGTAGCCGCCCATTGCAGCCCGAAGTACCACGCCGCGAAGACCGCGCCCAGCGCCACAACGCGCAGCAATTGCAAAACGATCAGTGACAGTGGCTTGAACGGCAGCGAAGAATCAAACCTGCGTAGAACAAGGCTTCTGCCCACTCCGGAAACAATCGCCCACGCAATCGACAGCAGAGGCACAAGCCATATCGCGGACCGCACAATCAGTGGCGTCATCACCGCCGCCGTATCGCTCAGCACCACCGCGGCTTTCCACGGATCCTGTAGCGAGAACTGCAGTATGCCGGTCGACTCCAGCGGAGCCGCCGCAAGAATCTTCGTTCCCTCGCGGTACAACAGCCACAGCGCCGGGATGCCAAACAGCCAGCGCCACGCCACCTCCAGCGCCCACAGCGAAGGCCGCCGCCAGCAGTCTCCCAGCGTATGCACCAGCGACTGTGTCCCGCGAACTCCCGCGCGCACAGCCGGCCGCACCTGTGGATTCGCCGACATCGCTACCTGACCACGACGTTAACCATCTTGCCCGGCACCACGATAACCTTCACCACCTGCTTGCCCGCGATCGACGCCTGCAGCTTGGCGTCGGCCAGCGCAGCTTTCTCCATCTCCACGGGAGTAGCCTCCGCCGCCACGCGCACCAGCGACCGCAGCTTGCCGTTTACCTGCACCGGAATCTCAATCTCCTCTTCCTTCGCCAGCGCCTCGTCAAACTTCGGCCACGCCGTCCGCAGAATCGCGCCCTCTCCGCCAATCTCCTGCCACATCTCCGCGGCAGAGGTACGGCGCAAACGGAGCCAGCAGCAGCACCAGCGAACGCAGAATCTCCGACAGCACCGGCGCAGCCACCTCGCCCTTTGCCAGCGCCGTCATCCGCGGCCATCAGCTCATTCACCAGCTTCATCACGGCGGCAGATGCAAGTATTAAAGTGCCAGCGTCCCTGAAAGTCCTGTGTCATCTGCCGAATCGTCTGGTGCAGCCTGCGCAACAGCATCTGCGCCGTTGGCGACAGCGCACCCTCGTGAACCGGAGCCACGCCCTTCACCGTCGGCGCGTACTTCATCACCAGCGCGATACACGCGCGCCAGGAAGCGGCTGATGCCCGCCACTCCGTCCTCCTGCCAATCCAGATCGCGATCCGGCGGCGCGGCGAACAGCGCATACATGCGCGTCGCATCCGCGCCATAGCGCGCAATCATGTCGTCGGGCGAAACCACGTTGCCCTTCGACTTCGACATCTTCGCGCCGTTCTTGATCACCATCCCCTGCGTAAACAGGCGCTCCGCCGGCTCGCTCGTTCGTGATCAGCCCCAGGTCGCGCATCACCTTCGTCCAGAAGCGCGAGTAGATCAGGTGCAGAATGGCGTGCTCCACTCCACCGATGTATTGATCGATGGGAAACCAATACGCAACCGCAGCTGTATCAAATGGAGCCTTGTCGTCCTTCGCGCTGGTGTAGCGGTAGAAGTACCACGACGAATCGACAAACGTATCCATCGTGTCCGTCTCGCGCCGCGCCGGGCCTCCGCACTTGGGACACGTGGTATTCACAAACTCCGGCACACGCCCAAGCGGCGAGCCACCCTGCTGCGTAATCGTGATCTGCTCCGGCAGCAGCACCGGCAACTGATCCTCCGGCACCGGCACAATGCCGTCCTTCTCGCAGTAAAGCATCGGGATCGGCGTGCCCCAATAGCGCTGCCGGCTCACGCCCCAGTCCTTTCAGCCGAAATGTAATCGTAGCCTTGCCGAAGCCGTGCTCCTCGGCAAACGCAGCCATCTTCTTCTGCGCTTCCTCGGCAGCCCAGCATGTTGAACTCGCCGGAGTTAATCAGCAAGCTGTCTTCCTCGCGAAAACGGCAGCATCTTCTCGTCGGGCGTGCCATCGGGCGTCGGATCCTCCGTGCGCCGAGGCAGCACCACGATGCGAATCTCCAGCCGATATTTCTTCGCAAACTCGAAGTCGCGCTCGTCGTGCGCAGGAACAGACATGATCGCGCCCGTTCCGTAATCCATCAGCACATAGTTCGCCACCCACACCGGCAGCCGCTCGCCGCTGAAAGGGATTGATGGCGTAGCGCCCCGTAAAGACGCCATGCTTCTCAATCGCGCCCACGTCGCCGGCTTCGCGCGCCTTCTTCTGCTGTTCTTTCAGCTCCGCAACTTCCTTCGCCAGCCGCTCGTTCGCCGCGCAAACTCCGCTACGTCAGCGGATGCTCCGGAGCAAGCTGCAAACTCGTCGCTCCGTAAATCGTGTCAATGCGCGTGGTAAATACACTGATCTTCTGCCGACGCGTCTTCCGCGCCTCCGCCGCATCCTTTGCGCGCCGCAAGCACATGCTTCTGCCCTCTTTGCGCGCAGACTTTCTCCGCATCGTCGCAGTCGCCGTTGGCCACGCAATCCGATTCGTCCACAGCGAAAGTCCACCTGCGCGCCTTCGCTGCGGCCAATCCAGTTGCGCTGCATGGTGCGAACTTTTTCCGGCCAGCCATCCAGGCTGCCCAGATCCGTCCAGCAACTCCTGCGCATATTTCGTTATGCGAAAGAACCACTGCTCCAGGTCGCGCTGCTCCACAATCTGTGTCTTCGTGCCGCCAGCAGCAGCCATTCACCACCTGCTCGTTGGCCAGCACCGTCGCGCATTGCGGACACCAGTTCACCCGGCTCTTCCGCCGGTACGCCAGCCCCGCCTCGTACATCTTCAGAAAGAACCACTGGTTCCAGCGGTAGTACTCCGGCAGGCAGGTGGCAATCTCGGTCTGCCAGTCATAGCTCAGCCCCAGGCGCAGCATCTGCCGTCGCATGGCCGCGATGTTCGAGAGCGTCCACTCACGCGGAGGCGTGTTGTTCTTCAGCGCCGCATTCTCCGCCGGAAGCCCGAACGCGTCCCACCCCATGGGATGAAGCACATTCGCGCCTTCCATCCACTTGTAGCGCGCCAGCGCGTCGCCAATGGAGTAGTTGCGAACGTGCCCCATGTGCAGTTGCCCAGAGGGATACGGCAGCATCTCCAGCACGTAATACTTCGGCTTTGCCGGAGGTCGGCGGCTCAGCGGCGTAAAGCGTCGGGATCGCTCGCCCACCGCTCCTGCCACCGCGGCTCAATCTCGGCAGGGTTATAGCGCACTTCCGGCGCGGCATTCGCACGCTCAGTGCTCGCGGGCACATTCACCGCAGGGACATTCTCTTCTGTAGGTTTTCCAGCAGACATATCAATAACAGTGTAACCGGGACCGCAACCATCCCGCTTTCCCCGCCAATTCCGCACCAGGGCATCCCTTCGAGCTTCCCAAAGGGGCTACCATCTCGCGACACTATGGTTCTGGTAATTAGATCCAGCGCATCTCAACCACTGTTCCCGGCGACGTCGGCGTTTACGGGTGTTATCTGAAACCTTGGCACACCGACAGTGCGGCCACCGCAAGATTTCAAAACAACCCTAATCAACCAGCTCAATATCTTGGAACCGAAATTGGTCGTTCGCCCTGCGAATCACTTGGACCTTCACCGTCTTGTTGACCATCGGGCCAATTATGTCGTCCATCGCATCTTCGAGACCAAATACATGGAAAGTTTTGTCGGCCACTGTGACTACTAGAAAATCTTTATCCAGATCTACAGCTCGCAAAATACCGGTTAGCTCTTCATCTTTGCCCGACGACTCCGGGACATCACCTTGTCGGCTTTTCTTGAGAGTTTGGCTTATCGTCGCCCTGGCTTCCGGGGTGAGTGTAGTTAGGCCTTCGCCTGTTGGCGTCTGAAATTCAATTGAGCCAAAGCTCTTACCTGTCGGGGCCAGACTACGTGAGAGTTTTAGAAAGACGTTTCTGTAATCTGCCTTTGGTACAACGGTTTCAAGTTGCGTCTGATCCTGATTGGACGCCGCCTGAAGTATTTGGAGAAACTGACGCGCAACTAAGTCCGGTCGCATGTCTTCTCTGAAGAAATCCCGTTGCTTTGGCTCTTGGATCGCCACAGAGAACTGGTAGCTTCCTGGTGCCTCTTGGAATAGCCAAGGACGACATGATTCCTGTATCTCTTGGATCGGTCCCCCTCGCGGGCGAAGCGGCATATCCCTTATGAGCTCAATTGTTCGGTAGAACATCGCCTGGATGGTTTGGACCTTTTCAACGATCAAATCCAGTGGCGCACCTCCGGTAATGACCTCTCCTCCCTTAATCGAAACTAAAACCTGTCCAGGAAGGAAACTCACATTCGCAGTCTGTTTCGAGAGTTCGGTCCAGATCGCTTGAACCAGCGCTCGAAGCTCCACTTTGGCAAAATCTGGAAGAAGCGGATCAGCGAGCATGGAATGCGCCAACTGTTCTGCACGCTCGAATGCCGCAGCCTTTGAACAGGCACAGCGCCACAGCGCTCACGGCTGTGATTCCTCTTGTGCGCGTCTTTGCTGCTGTCGACTGCCGCGAGTGCCCTCTGCTCGGACTCGGCAGCCAATTCGTAAAGCAACCTTGCACTCACGGCGTCTCCGCCACGGAAGGCTTCTTCCGCCTTAATCGCGGCTGTTTCGCTCGCGGCGTGAAATTTTATCCACGTCATGCTTGCACCCCGAGGGGCGAAATGGCGACTTCAAGCACTTTGAATCCAACGACAGCGGCTATAGCGGGGAGATTGCTGTTTCCCCTTCGAGGCTTGCGCGATCTTTTCCTGCAGACGGCGATTTACATCGCTGCCGGTACCAGCGTTGATGCCTGAGACCTCCAGTGCGGACGCAGCTTTCCAGATCTTCAAAGCTCTCCCCCATTGGCGCGATGTACCAATCTGCACCCGTCCTCGTTTCGGCTCTTCTTACTGCAACCATGCCGGTCACAGACTCAATGGCTGCGAGCGATAGCCCATAAGCGCCAGCCTCGGTCGCATCAATCTCGTTTGCGTTCGCATTCTTGGTCCGCTCATCGGGAGTTAAAAAGTCGGCGCTCCGGTTAAGCATATTTCCGGCATGATTCACCGAGAAGATTACCGGGGTTTGATGATGGCGCGCCAGACAGACGCATGCCGCCTCGACGTAAGACTGAGCTAGAGCCGGAGTAAGGCCCGGATGACGTTCGTCCAATCGATCAAGCGTGATATTTCCGGTATCGTTCATGCGAACGCCCTCTTAGAAGCAACAATATTTCTGGAATGTTCTGTCAGTCGATGAGTATAGCTGCAGACGGGAGGGGACGACTAACTGGCCCGATGGGATTCTTGAACTCGGCCAGTGTTCGCCGATGGCGCGACCCTACGGCATGTGGCAAGCCGGTCCGCCGCGGACCCACGACTATCCCCACACCCGCGTTTCTCCATACCCAATCCCACGCACAAAGTGATAATCTCTCCCCTACCTGCATTCCAGCCGTCGTTGCCCGCTTCATAGATCAGCTTTGAACTACTCATTAAACCGCCTCATCCATCGCAGCATTCAGGCCCCGGCATTCCGACGTAACCACACTGAACCGTACGGAGGAAATCACGAATGACGCCTCAACTTGAGACGAGTGATCTAACCGCAATCGGCAGTCAACTTCGCGGCGCAATTCATCTCCCCGGACGGCGACGGCTACGACGCAGCACGCCAGGTCTGGAACGGCATGATCGACCGCCGCCCCGCAGCCATCGTATGCGCCGCCGGAGTAGCGGACGTGATCGCTACGGTCCGCTACGCGCGCGAATCCGGGCTGCCCGTCGCCATCCGCGGCGGCGGTCACAACGTCGCCGGAAGCGCGGTGGGCGATGGCGCTATCGTCATCGACCTTGCCCCCTTCAAGTCGGTTCGGGTCGATCCCATCAAGCGGACCGCACGCGCTGGCGGCGGCGTCTTGTGGCGCGAATACGATCACGAGACGCAGGCCTTCGGGCTCGCCTCCCCGGGCGGCGCCATCTCCACCACCGGCATCGCCGGGCTCACACTTGGCGGAGGATACGGCTACCTCTCGCGGCGCTACGGCATGGCCTGCGACAACCTGCTTTCGGCCGACGTAGTCACCGCCTCCGGCGAATTGGTCACTACCAGTGCCGACTCGCACTCCGATCTCTTCTGGGCGCTGCGCGGCGGTGGAGGAAACTTCGGCGTCGTCACCTCATTCGAATTTCAACTTCATCCCGTCAGCGAAGTTCTCAGCGGAATGATTGTCTTTCCCTTCGAAATGTCGAAGCCCGTATTCGAGAGATATCGCGACCTCTGCCTCGAAGCCAGCGACGACCTCACCATGCTGGCGGCAATCATTCCCGCTCCGGATGGCGGCAAGTGCGTCGCCGTGGTGTTGAGCTACATCGGGACCGGAGCAGAGGGCGAACGCACCGCCCGCGCATTTCGCGAGCTTGGATCGGTCATCATGGATACGGTCGCGCGCATCCCCTACTGCACCATGCAGCAGCAGGTCGATGTCTCTTACCCAAAGGGCATGCGTCACTACTGGAAATCCGCATTCCTCAACACGCTCACCGACGAGGTCATCGACCTGGTGATCGACGTTGTCCGCACTTCGCCCTCGCCGTTAAACACCATGATGCTTGAGTCCTACGGAGGCGAGGTGGCGCGCATTCCCAACGACGCCACGGCATTCGGACACCGCGCTGCCCCGTTCAACCTCGGCATCCTCGCCATCTCCGACAACGCCGCAATAGACTCCGAGCAGACAGCGTGGGCGCGGGACGCCTGGCAGAAAATCCTTCCCCACTCAACCGGCGGAGCGTACGTGAACTATCTCTCGGCGGGAGAAGACGTCCATTCCGCTTATGGCGACGCGCGCTTCCAGCGCCTCGGAGCGATCAAAGCGAAGTACGATCCCACAAATCTATTTCGCTTCAATCAAAACATTCCCCCCGCGAAGGCGTAGGCCTCCGCGAGGCTGAAATTGCGCCAAGCTTTTGCCCTATTTTTGGCGCTAAAAGGAAACGCCGCTCACTTCTGCAGCCAAACACCGCCCACGAAACACGTGCCAGAACCACGCTGAAACGCATCAAAAACTCGCTCTTGCGTGCCATTTTTTGCATGCTTTTGTTGCCACTTCCGCTCCTCTCTCCTTGAGTTATTTCAGTGCCGGAAAGTCGAAACGACACGCCCCTCCTACTCGGATACTGGTTCACTCTCCGTCAACGCTTTGCCCCGCTATCGCACTGAGAACACAAAAGAACCGGTCCGAAAAGCCGCCATTTCGCCCAGGTCCCTGAAGAGCCCTTAGGAGTAACAATGCACGTTGTTATGATTGGGGACTACAGTACAGTCAAACGGAGAGATATTCGTCTGTGTCCGCCGTCCGCTTTGTACTGCTCGTCTTAGCTCTCGCATCAACGGAGGCCACGGCTTTTGCTCAAGCTGCGATGCCGCCGTGTGCTGGCGCGGATGACCCGGGGCATGCTTGCTCCACGATCGCCGAACAAGCCGGGGCCTCAACGTCAGGTTTGTTCGTAGCAAAGCTGCCGCCGCAACCTCTCCGCGCCACAGAAGATCACGTCACCGCCAAAGAACGGGATACAGAGCCCGGCTATGCGTCCAACAACGCACTGATCAAGATCGCTTCGCCCGGTCTTGATTGCATTTACGCGAACGACGCCGGCAATCGCGTCGAATCGATCGATCACCATGGCAATGCAACGAAATGCGGCGATCCCAGGACTGGTGGAACCCTGGTGCCTGGCTACGTCAGCGAAGATCACGCCGCATACAATCGCAACACTGGCCAGTTCCAGGTGATCTCCTACGATGACGGAAAAGTATACTTCGTCAAGTTCGGTGCCGGCGCGCGATTGGAGGCAGATGGAAATTGCTCAACGGGCTGTGCTGGCTACGTCTTTGCAACGGCTGACGCCGTCATGGCTTTCGAGCATGATCGTCGGAGGAACTCTTGACCAGCTGATGACCTTTCTGGTCAACCAGGACGTAGGGATTCATGGGATATTCGGTCCGTCCGATCCGGCAACCGTGATGCAGCTTTTATGTGGTCCGCTCGAATTCTGGAACGATCACTGGGCTGGTCCGGATGGGATGGGTGCACCGAGCGGACGGGGCGATTGGGCCGCAATAGTTCACGATTACAACTACGATACGAATCACGTCACCGTCAGCATGTATTTCAATCCCTTTATCTCGCGGGCCTCGGCTCGTGCGATCGTCCAAAGCAACAACAAACTGATCCGGAATTCTGGTGGGTTCCAAGGTGTGAAGATGGGGCTCTTCTTCGGGACGGTCAACTCGTTTCAGTGGCTCGCTCATGCTCTCTAGAGATGCGGAAGGCAGACCGAGCACTGCGTGCTTGCCTCGCAATCGATTTGTATTGGGGGCTTGCACTGTGAGACGTCAGGCAATCATTGTTCTAGTCCTTTTCTCGGTCACTTCCAGAGTGGAAGGCGCTCAATCTACGCCGGAAAATCAAAGTCGTGCGCAAGAGACTCAGGCATCCGGTACTTGGACCGATCCGGCCACGGGACTGATGTGGACTGGGAAAAGACAACGGCAAAGCTGTTAACTGGCAAACAGCAAAGAAGTACTGCCGCAACTGGCGACTGGCTGGCCATTCCGACTGGAGGCTACCGACGACCGATGAGTTGCAGGAAATCTACGACAAGAGTGCTGAAGCTCCCGGCATAAATCCATCCTCTCGCTGGCACGGAGCTGAAGCTATGAATTACCACGTGAAAGGAAACCTGTTCTTGACAGGCGACCAATGGAGCAGCACTCAAAGAAAGGATGACCGAGGGCATCCTACCGCGCGAGTCTGGTACTTCGACTTCCTGAACGGCGTACCAAAGGACGACGACACAACCCGGATCATCAATGTCTGGGGAGGCATCGCCAACTCGTTGTGTGTGCGCCGCCCGTAATACCCGCTTGTCGACCAAAATTTCTGCTGTTATTCGCTACGGGATCTCTCAACGAGTGATGAATCGCAAGCCCCGCCCAGCTATTCGTCCTTGAGAGAAGCTATGGGATCGAGAGCCGCAGCACGCCGGGCCGGCAAATAGCTCGCCGCCAGTGCGACCGCCGCCAGCACACCAACTGCAGTAGCAAGCGTGACTGGATCGCGCGGCTTCAGCCCAAACAACAATGCGCTCGCAGCACTTGCAGCGGTCAATGAAAGCCCTATCCCCACCGCCAGCCCCACGGCAAGCAACTCTGACGCTTTGCGCAGAATCATCGCAGTCACGTCCCTGCGCTGCGCACCCAGCGCCATGCGGATGCCGATCTCACTGGTCCGCTCCGCAACGGTGTAAGACATAACCCCGTAAAGGCCGATCATCGCCAGCAACACAGCCAGCGCACCGAAAAATCCAGACAGCGTCGCCAGCAGCCGCTCGGCCAGCAGCGACTGCCGGATCTGTTCCTGCAGCCCTCCAAACTCGAAGCTGATTCCCGAGCTCACCTCACGTATCGAACGCCGAATCGACGCTTCGACCGTCTCCATCGGAAGCCCCGACTTCACCAGCACCTGCATCGAGTTCTCTGCATCCTTTTCCTGCGCGATGTTAAGGTACGCAATCGCTCCCGCGGGACGCCGGATATGCCGGTATTTCGTGTCCTTCACTACCCCGACAATCTCGTTTACTTCCTCCGGACTCGACGGCGTCGCCTCCCGCCGGAACCTTATGCCGATTGGATTCGCACCCAACCCCAACTCTTTCGCAAACGCCTCGTTCACAATCGCAACTCGCGGAGACTGCGCCGTATCCCGGTCGTTGAAGTCGCGCCCCGCCACCATAGGAATGCGCAGCGTCTCAAAATATCCCGAACTGACCGAACTGAAATTAGAGTCCTTGCGCTGCGTTGAGTCGTGCCCATCCACCCACACGGAGTTGCCCCAGCCCGAACCGCCCAGTGGAACAATGTTCGTTTCTGCCGCTGAATTCACCCCGGGAATCGCGCGAATCCTGTCGATCAACTGCCCCTGGAACGCGCTGCGCTTTTCGACCGGGATGTGCAAACGAGCAAAGTCCAACGACGCGATCAGCACTCCTTTTGCCTGGAACCCCGGATCATCCGCCAGCAGCTTTCTAAGACTCTGCGTAAATAACAGCGCGCAGAACAGCAGCACCAATGACAGCGCCACCTGCGACACCACGAGTGCTCCGCGGAATCCGAGCCGCCCACGGCTCGCCGTCATTCCGTGCCCGCCCGTCTTCAGCGCCGCACTTGGAGCCGTGCGCGAGGCTCGTAGCGCAGGAGCAAGCCCAAACAAAACGCATGTCACCAGCGAGACCGTCAGCAGAAAAGCAAACAGCCTCCAGTCCAGTTTGAAGTCGAGAGACACGGCCAGGTACCCCACCAGCCCGCGGCTCAGCGCGTGCGCAAGCGCCGCACCGGCCAAGGCGCCCGCCAGCGACAGCAGCAGGCTCTCCGTCATCACCTGCCGAATCAGACGCCACCTCCCCGCCCCGATCGCCAGCCGCACCGCCATCTCCCGCTCGCGCGCGCTCGTCCGCGCCAGCATCAGGCTTGCCAGATTCGCGCACGTGATCAACAGCACCAGCCCGGAGATGCCAAGCAGAAACCGCAGCGGATCGGAATACTGATCGCGCAGCATCGACACACCCGCCGCCGATGGCTCTGCCGTCAGCTTCATCGCGAGATAATCCTTCACGCTCTCCACGGGATAATCCGGTCGTAGCGTCGCCGCAAAAATCGCAGGCGATGTCGCTCCAAGATGCGCCGCCACTCGCTCGACCGACCATGAAAGATCGCGCCTGCCGATCACTGACAGCCACCATATAGTGCTCGAATCAAGCCTGCTCTTCGCCTCCAGCATTGGCTCTGAGCACACCGGCACAGCAACATCGAAGCTCCGCCCCACATCCACGCCAAGAAAATTCGCCGGTGTTATGCCGATCACTTCCACCGGTTTGTCATTGAGCATCAGCTTGCGGCCCACTGCCGGGCCGCCGCCATATTCCTGCTGCCAGAAGCCGTAACTGATCACCGCGCCCGGCAGCCCGCAGCCCCGCCGGTCATCCTCAGCCGTGAAAACGCGCCCCTGGATCGGCCGCACGCCGAGCACGCGAAAGAAATCTCCACTCACCCATAAACCATTCGCGAATCGAGCGTCGCCGCCAGAATCCCGGCTGAATTCCGCATCTTCCCATGCTGCAATTCCGGAGAAGCCCTGGTGATCCTCGCGCAGCTTCTCCCAGATGGGATTTGTCACCACCGGATATCCGCTGAATACGCCTCCGCGGGCTTTGTCCATGTCGACAATCCGCACCTGCGCCAGCTCCTGCGGATTTTTCACCGGCAGCGTCTGCAACAGCACCGCGTCCAATATCTCAAAGATCGCAGTATTCGCGCCGATCCCCAACGCCAGCGTAGCCACTGCGGCAATCGTGAATGCGGGAGATTTCACCAGGCGACGCAACGCGTATTTCAAATCCTGCGCCGCAATCTCTAGCCACTCTCGGCCCCACATCCCGCGCGTCACATCTTTCACCAGCGGAACGTTGCCGAACTCCCTCGCAACCGCCGCCTCGGCATCTTCGAGCCGCTCGCCCCGCTCCACGCGGTCCCGCACGGCCATCCGCAGATGTGACTCGATCTCATCATCGAGATCGCTCCTGCGCCCCTTGAGAGATCGCCACCGGTTCACGGTTTAACCTCCTCTGGCCCCGCACACATGACCGCGCCAATTGCCTCAACCATCTGCTGCCAGCGGTTGTGATCCGACGCCAGTTGCTTCTTGCCTGTCGCGGTTACGCGGTAGTACTTCGCCCGTTGGTTGCTCTCCGTCTGCTTCCACTCCGACCGCACCCATCCCTGCCGCTCCAGCCGGTGCAGTGCCGGGTACAGTGAACCCGTCTCCACCTGCAGAACTTCGCCCGACCTGACACGAATCGCCTGGCTGATGCCGTATCCGTGTTGCGGGCCCCACTGCAGCGTCTGCAGAATCAACATGTCGAGCGTGCCCTGAAGCAACTCGACGCGATTTTGATATTGACCTGGCTTTTCCTTGGCGGTAGTCATAGACGTAGACACTCTACATCATAAGAGGTAGGCTGTCTACACCCCAATCCTCGACGGGGCCACCCCCCACACGGTCTTCCGGTCAAGCGTGTCATGAACCTCCCAACGTCATGCAGCCCAAATTGCATGCCCTGGGACGATGGTAAGCGGTTTAATTGCGACCCTGATCCACGCGAAGCCGTGGTATGAGAGCATCGAGACGTGAAAGAAATACGAGTGTCTCGAAAGTCAAACGCTGCGAAGAAAAGACCTGGACGTCCAACCTTGGAAGTTGCGGCGCTCGTGGATGAGCGAATCCTCGAAGAGGCCGCAAGTGTCTTCCTGGAAGAGGGCTTTGCTCGAGCGAAGATGGACGAAATCGCCTCGAGAGCTGGGATCACAAAGCAAACCGTCTACGCTCGTTTCCCCTCGAAAAAGGCCTTGTTCGGCGCCCTTGCCAGTCGCTTCAGTGAAATCGTATTCCGGCCGCAACACGTCGCGGAGAATTCAAAGCTATCTCCAAGAATTTTCCTTATCCAGTTCGCTGTCGAGGTCACAGCAGTGTTGCGCGATACAAAGTCGCAGCGTCTCTTCGTGGTCCTTGCGGCGGAGGCGCGAGCCTTCCCGGATCTTGCGTCGGCCACCTGGGTGGATGGGCCGGGACGTCTGCGAACGCGCTTGCGCAGGTTTTTCGATCACCAGATCGCTCTCAAAAGAATGACGATTCCCAATCCTGACTTCGCGGCTGAGCAGTTCCTCGGCTTATTGGTGGGTCCCATAATCGGCCGCTTACTATTCGAGCGACCGTCATACTTCGAGAGCGAAGAACACGCAGCGACTTATATTGAAGCTGCCGTAGATCTCTTTCTCGCAAACTATCTGACGAGCGCCGGACGCAGGGCGTGCAGTCGCTAGACCGGCAGTACCGCCGGAGGCTAAGTCGCCGCCGTATGCCCTACACCGCTTTCTCCGGAAGAGTCCAATACGGATCGCCGGCCGAGATGAACTCAATAGGAACTTCCGGAACCAGCGGCTTCAACCATGCCGGCGCATCTTGCTCGGCCCACTCCTCGAATCTCTCGTGGGTTATCGCAATCAGGCCCTTCGGGTGCGGTAAGCCCAGACTGATCCCATCGCGCACGTAGGGAAAGGCATCGCAATCCTGGGGTTCACTCATCAGCACCACATCGCAGGTTTGCAGCGGCTTGAGGATCTCTATTAGTTTGTGCGCGCCCAATCCCACCCGCTTCACAGGCAACTTCGGATCGCCGATCACCCGTACACTTCGCGAATCAAGTGAACGCGCCACATGGCGGGCTACATCTTTGAGCGGCGTCTGCGGAATTTCAAAGGCGGTGCCAATCATCTGTCCCTGCACCGGGACCGTGTAGTCCTGCCATCCCAGCTTTGCAATCAATCCCGCCATAATGGGATCGGGCCTCAGCATGTGTTGGTGGTCGTGGAATCGCCACACCACCAGACCGTTCTCTTCGCAATACTGCCGCTTCGCCACGAAAACCGGATCGGTCTCGAGCGAGCCGGCTACCTCGAACGGCTTATCCTGCTTCATGCTTCCAACATCGTCGATGTGGTCCCAGAACATTCTCTCGTGCGAGATCACGAAGTTCTTTTTCGCCTGCACAGCTTTTTTAAGCACTTCGAAGGTGGCCTGAAACGTGAACACGATGCCTGTAACTGAAGTAGCAGGATCACCATACTTGAAGCCGTCTGTCGGCTTCCAGGTAAAGCTCGCCGGCCAGGTAATGCCGTCAGAGGTCATCTTGTTCAAGATCCGGTGAACAACTTGTTCCGCGGTCAAGGGTGCCGTTGTGGTGGCATATGCGCGAGCCAGGTCGCTGCTCAACAACATCGTCGCGCCAACCCCTTGCCCAAACGCCCTGCGAGACATCACCACTGTCATCTCCGATCTTCTGCTGCTATCGAGCGGGTACTTCAGGCAAACCAGCACACTTCACTGGAAGGCGGTTGCACCTCAATGGGCATGCCCGGCAGAACGTTCTTCAGCCACTTCGTCAACTCCACAGCGCCGGGGTAGTCAGACTTTTCGTAACCCACTTGCACCAGGCTGATCCTCCGACCAGCCGTGATGGCGTCCCGGATGTAAGTGGTGCATTGGTCCACCTCCGGCGTCCCTCCGGTGACGATGCAGTCAACCGCAGGGTCTTGCAGTGCATGGCTCAACACCAACGTGGGATACGCGAAGCCATGGATCACTGCGACGCGCGTGATCGACTGATTCGGATCGCCCACCATACGCAGCGTCTTTGCTTCCAAACGTGCGGAAGCAAACTTCGCAAGCTCCGAAAGCGTAGTCCTGGGAATGTTGCAGTAGGCCGTGCTCCACTGATCGCCGGGCTCTCCCGCTTCCGGCTGCCAGCCAAGCTCCCTCGCCAGCGCGCTTGAAAACCCCTTGGGCCTGGCCGTGTCCCACAGCGCTGCCAGCCGAATAATAATCAGATGATGATCTTCGATGAGCTGCCGCTTGGCTCTAAGAACGGGATCACCCTCCAGCGCATCCGCCAGTCCCACGGAAAGATACTCGCCAAACAGGTAAAAGGGATGCTCCCTGCACACGATGCAGTTCTTCCCGCTTGCGACGGCAAACCGAATCGCATCTACCGAAGGCTCGTTGGTCACCAGGATGCCCGACACAGTATCGTCATCGGCGCCCACTATGATGCCTTCGTACATGGCATCTTTGTGCCGTTCACCCAGCATCGAGTGAATCCTGTTCACCAGTTCCCAGCAAGTCATCGTTGGCAACATCAAGCGATCTCCACTCTCTAAGTCCTGCCTGAACTTCTGCCCGGAGAACGCACCTGCATACATCGCAGAAACAAATCACTGGCTCAGTGAACGAACCACGTTTGGACAATCGACTGGCACGCTGAAATGCCCGCACCAGTCTACGGACATTCATGTCAATGCATAATCACACTCACCAGTGTGATTTGTCAAAGATCCGCCACTTTACGCGAACTTCGTCCCAGCTTTTATTTATCCACCCCCGTCGAGTACCTTGACCCAACCGTTCGTGTTTGAAATGACGGAAGAGGCACGGATGTTGTCCGGTGAGTAGGGGGCGCGGCGTTGCGCGCATTGGCCGGATTGCTCCGGATTGAATGTGTAGCCTTGGAGAAAGGCTGAGCAAGCGCTGCGGAGATTGGCAGCCCGCTTAGGTCAACAAACAGGACTCCCGTGGCGGTAATCACGGCGACCGTGTTCGTTGTGCCCGCCACCACGAGTGGATCGTAAACGCTGGCCGGAGCACCCGGTATCAGGATGCGATAGAGCACCCGTCCTGTATTCCGGGAGTACATGTCAATCGCATCCGTCGTCGGCTGGAACAGGATGCTGCCATCATGATTCAGCTTTTGTCCCGAGACGAGCTCTGCGAACCAAACTTCCCAATCGAGGTACGCGACGGACGACTCAGCCGCGAAGGAATTGTCAGTGAAGTAGCTTTGCAGCGCCAACGTGCTTCCGTCCGCCGACAGGCTTAGATCGGGGAATGCGCCGCTGAGAAGTGGATATTCCATTTGATAGTGGGGCTGGCTGTCAGCCGTGCTCATCCACAAGGTAATTCCCTCGAAGCTGGTGTACATGCGGCTCCCATCCGGGCTGAGGAGCACGCGCGCATTCTTGTCCAGATTGGAGCTGAACACAGACGAAAACAATGCCGTCATGGTCCGGGTGGTCGTATCTAATTTGTGCAGCGGGTGCAGACCGCCGATAGTCACGAAATAAATCACTCCATTGTTGCCAATCGCGAGTCCGCAAGGCTGGCCGCCAACAGCGTCGCTCGGATCGAGCGACATGGAGTAACTCTGCACTGCCGCAGGATTGTCCGGATTGAGCATGTAGATCGTGCGCCCGCCTATGTCGCTTACCGCGAGCTTACTGCCATCGGGCGATAGCGAGATGGCCTGTAGCTGCGAATTGGTGCCAGTGCCGGGGAGCGCAATTGGTGACAGCCACTTGCGACTATTCCTCGAAAGGACCTGGATCTGTGACTTGTCAGTGAAGTAGTAGAGATCCCGCCGCGCATCGTAGATTCCGGATTGCAGGCTGGCGGTCAGCGGATACGATTCAACCGCCGGCGCGTATTCGAAGGCCGACTTCGCGGTCGTTGTTCCATCTGCGGTTGTCACGGTGACGTCGACCGTTGTACCCGCAGTTCCCGGAGGCACCGTGAACTGCAGTCCGTGCGCGGGGACGGGGTAGACACCCGAGCCCGAATAAGGGAATACCGCTGTAACAGCGGCAGGCTTGCCACCAACTGTCACCTGCACATCTGAGAGCGTTGTTCCAATTGCGTACCCTACAATCGCGCCTGTTTGACCGCCTTCCGCTGTTGCCCCGTTGGGAATCACATCGAGTATCAGCGGTCCGTAGGTGAAGGCTTCTGGCGCCACCGCAACAGCGCCATCATCCAGCGTCATTGCTAAATCCACTGCGCCGTTAACATTGGTCGACGGTGTTGTCGCCTTGGCAGACCAACTGGAGTAGGCGACGTTATACCAGGAGGGTTGAACGGCCAGCACATCGCCGATAAACATCGATTCCAGTTTGGGCGCGGTGGCGCCGACAATCCCCTCGGCGAAATCCCCGATGGCAGTTCCGCCGGCGAGAGGCCCCGACAGCGGATTGGCCGCATGAACACTCATTAGCGTCGGCATCGTCGCCTTCAACTGGGAGCCATCGGTAAACGCGACGCCATGCCCAATCGGCCCAGCAATCAAACCAGTCTCGTCGATAGCGGAGAGCACTTCTGTACTCTGATAATCATCAACGACTGAAAAGCCGGGAACCCACCCCGTCTGCGCAAGAGATGTTGTGTCGTATGCGGCCACTGCACTGGTGTTCCTGTCCCCAAGATAAAGGGTTTTGCTGTCCAGGCTCACGACGCCTCTCCACGTTTCAGGCAGTTCATGATTTCCGGTTGGATCTGGCGGGATGAGGCCCAGTTGCTGAACTGTCTTGGCATCGAAGACAGGAACCCCGTCTATACCGCCGGTAACAAAGAACTTCGTTCCATCCGGAGTGGGAACGATTGACCTGACAGGCGCTCCCGATGCGAAATTCCCCAGCGTCGCGTGCTTGGCGATTGGGTCGTAGGAACACAGTGGTACCCCTCCGCCTCCGCTTAAGACCCATGTCGCAAGAATCCGCTTCCTGTCGCCGCTCACTGCCATGGGGCCGAGATTTGTGAAGGGACAAACGCTGGACACTTCTGGATCAGCCCCATTCGGAGTCGTACCGCTGTCCATGGCATTTGTAGCCGGATTCCATACCACAACACTCGGGAAGCCATCAACGCCGTACAGAACACCGCCAAAACCGCCCATTAACGCCAGCCTGCCATCGGAAAGAACATAAGCTTCCGCTGCATAAAATCCCTTAGGGCCGATCGAAGCAGCGGGGTAGCGCTTGACCACGCTCAATTTTGTGGTGTCGATCTGATAGACGTCGCCCAGCAGAGTTCCCGCGTACAGCATGCCATTGTAAGGAGAAACGTCGATGCCCCACGGGGATGGCACAGATATCTTCGCGGTCTCAATCTCGTGCGCGCCGTCGAATACGTCAATCTCATTCAGGTATGGATTGCTGACAAAGAACTGCTTGTGCGCCGCATCATAAACGGTGAAGTGCGGCGGACTGTTCATAACATCGCTCCCTGCTGCAATGGCGTCTGTTCGCAGATAGCGATTGCGAACGGGGGCATGCGTCACTGTCCCAATGGTGAAGTTGGTGATGGCCAGGGAAACAGCCGCACTGTGGCTCGCGCTGCCGGATACTCCATTGAAAGAAATGGCTGGCGAACCCGTCGACGCTGAGGATTCGACCGTGATCGCAACCTGTTGCACCGCTCCCGGCATGATGCTGAACGTTGCTGGAGAAGCGGTCACACCCAGGGGCAGCCCCGAAACAGAAACAGTCACCGCCGATGCGAGGCCGTTCACTCCCACGATGTACACGGTGCAAGTCTGCGTGCCTCCGTTGGAAAAAGAAAGGCTCGTCGGAGTCGCAGCGATACGGAAGTCCGCGGCCGGTGTTGGGGGTGTGGGAGTTGGAGATCCAGAACCGCCGGAGCCACCACCGCATCCCGCGGCGACTGCTAACCCTGCTGTGAAGGCAAAGGAACGAAGCACTGACGATACAACCTTCAACAGCGTGGCCGATTTCATGCGAGAGCCCCGGGCACCAGGAATCAATTCGAGCACACTAGAAAATGAAGAGAGTTGCCTCCTGCGATCTGGACAACTGATCAATGCATCTTCTGCTGACCGCAAGAGTCACAAGAATATAGCTGTTCCCCGAGGAGCGGCAACCGAATTAACCGAGTGCTGGCCATACGGAAACGCGGAAATCGGGAGGCTTCAGGCGCTCTGGAGCCACTTTTTTTGCCAAATTTTCGGGGCTGAAGGTGACGTGGCTCACTTTTGCAGGCA
Organism: uncultured Acidobacteriaceae bacterium; assembly: GCA_963849505.1. Taxonomy (GTDB): domain Bacteria; phylum Acidobacteriota; class Terriglobia; order Terriglobales; family Acidobacteriaceae; genus JANXZS01. Next base: position 348,655 of record CAWKHY010000012.1, read on the forward strand.
CAAATTGCCCACGAAACACCTGCCAAAACTACGCTAAAACGCATCGAAAACTCGCTCTAGCGTGCCATTTTTCGACACAAAAACCCCACCAAAAACGACTCAAAAATACGCTCCAGCATGCCGGTTTTCGACACAAAACGCATCAAAAATGTGCCATAAAACACCGTTTTTTCACCCCGAAAACTCGCCCAAAACAAGCCGCTTTGAGACTCATTCTTGAACCTCTAAACCTTCACCAGCCCGCGCAAAACACCAAGATCGCGCTGCTCATCTCCCGGAGCATCCACAGGAGTCTCCGCGATGAAAGCCGCATGAATAAAGCGCGAATCGTTCAGCAGCCGACGAAACGGAGCCAGACCCATGGTGCCTTCGCCGATGTGCTCGTGCCGATCCAGCTTCGATCCCATGGCAGCTTTGGCATCGTTGCAATGCCACACACGCACGGTCTCAAAACCGATCGTCGCCCCCACCTGCTTCATCGTCTCCTCATACCCCGTCTCGCTCACCATGTCGTACCCCGAAACATGCGTATGACAAGTGTCCAAACAAGCCCCAACCGGCGCTGTGGGCCGCAATCTCTCGATCAATTCCGCGACGTTTTCGAAGTTGCCGCCCAGCGAAAACTCCGCGCCAGCCGTGTTCTCAATCAGGATTTTGAAGTCGCATGTTTCCCACGGAAGCCCCTTCAGCGCTTCCTTGATCGACTCCGCCGCCAGGCGCAGCCCCTCTTCCCGCGTCAGGCCGCGCCACGAGCCCGGATGCAGCACCAGGTACTCAGCGCCCAGATCCAGCGCGCGCTCAACCTCGCCATGAAACGCGGCAACCGATTTCGCGCGGATGTCCTTAGACTGCGCGCAGATGTTTACCAAATAGCTCGTATGGATAACCAGCGGATCACAATCGTATTTCTCCCGCAGAGTCTTCATCTGAGCGCAATGATCCGGGTGCGGACGAGCGGACCGCCACATCCGCGGACTCGACGAAAATATCTGGAAGGTGTTCGCTCCAATTTCGTGCGCCCGGTCCGCCGCGGTAAATACTCCCCCTGCAGTAGAAAGGTGGATTCCCACACGTTTGAGATTTTTGCTGATTTTCGCGATTGGCATGACGTTCAGTCTAACCTGCGGCGCCTTGATCTACGCCGGTAGTTTTTCGGCGACACAAACGTGCATTTCTCCGCCTTTTGCACACCTTTCCCGCACAAAACTATTCGTATTTTGGCGGCTGGAAAGGGCCCAGAAATATGGAAAAAGTGCTCTAATGTTGGCCATGGCTACCGTGCTTACCGCCGAAGCTCTAATCACCCCAGAGAAATTGGTCCGGGAACCGATGCTCATCCTTGAGGACGGAGTTATTGACTCCATCCGCACACGAGATTCTGACTATCTACCGGCTGCGGCCGAACATCTCGATTATCCCGGTTGCACACTGATTCCAGCGCTCTTCGACATCCACATGCATGGCGCCAAGGGCCACGATGTGATGGAGGCTTCTGCAACCGCGTTGAATGCGATCGGAAGCTTCCTGGTGACACATGGCGTCGGGGCATTTCTACCAACCACGATGTCCGGTTCCCTCGACACAATGCTTCATTCGATTGAGGGCATCGCAAAGCTGATCGACGAGAAGAAACCGCATGGCGCCCGCCCGATGGGTATCCACCTTGAAGGTCCGTTTCTCTCGCACCCCAAGCGTGGAGCGCATCCTTCGAACTGGCTGATGCCACCGTCAGTGAAAGTCTTCGACAAAATGTGGCAGGCTTCTGCCGGTCACGTGAGGGTTCTGACTCTTGCGCCGGAGCTTCAGGGTGCAGCCGAGTTAACCGCCCACGCCACCGCATTGGGAGTGCGTGTGAGTATTGGCCACAGCGATTCGGGAAGCACGGCGGCGCGCGAAGTGGTGGCGGCCGGTGCGCGCAGTGCCACGCACACATTCAACGCCATGCGACCACTGGATCACCGCCACCCCGGAGTGCTGGGCGTGGTTCTGACCAACGACAACCTCTTCGCTGAAATCATCTGCGACGGAATCCACGTGGATCCCGCCGTAATCAATCTTTTCTGGAAGTCCAAGGGGCCAGATCGCGCCATCCTGGTGACGGATGCGATGAGCGCTACCGGCATGCCGGACGGGATTTACAAGCTGGGTGAGCTGAAGGTCGTTGTGAGCGCGGGAAAGTGCATGTATGAAGGCGTATTGGCTGGCAGCGTGCTCACACTGGATCGCGCTGTGCGGAACTTCCGCGAGTTCACCGGTGTGCCCTGGCCGCAGGCGGTGGCGCTGGCCAGCCGCAACCCCGCACGGATGACCGGCCTCGATAACCGGATTGGCAGTCTGGAGGAGGGACGCTGGGCTGATATCGTCGTGCTCTCGCCGGAGGGGCAGATCGTCGCTACGCTGCTATCGGGACGAGTGGCCTACACTGCATAGCCGGCGCGGGACCGATAGGGGCCCGGATTTCGCCTTGGCCCCACTAGCCCGTGAGTGCGCAGACAGACGGAGCCGCGAGGCAACAGCAGTTTCTTCCGTTGGACTTCGCCCGGTATAGAGCCGCGTCTACCTCTCGCACAATATCCTCCGGCGTCTCTGCGCCCCACTGTTTGCTGGCAAACACTCCTGTACTGATGGTTACCGCGATCGGCCCGGATGTGGTGCGCACGGGCGATTGCGAGATAGCCTTGCGCAACTCTTCAGCGCGTTCCAAGGCTCTTTCTGCTTCGCAATTGTTGAGAACGACGAGAAACTCCTCGCCGCCATAGCGCCCTACGAAGTCATAAGAACGAACCGATGCCAGCAGGCGACGCGCGACCTCGCGCAGCACCTCATCTCCAACCAGGTGGCCGTGGGCATCGTTCACCAGTTTGAAGTGGTCGACGTCCAACAGCATAACGACCGTGGATCCGCTTTCGCGAAGTGTGCGGGAGAGCTCCCGCGAGAGCAAATCCAGAATGGCACCGCGATTCAGCAGCGCTGTCAGATCGTCATGGGTCGCCTTGAAGCGCATGCCCTCGCGTGCCTCCACAAGGCTGTCTTCGAGTTCGAGAATCCTCAGCCCGGTGCGCAGCCTGGCCTTGAGCTCTTCAGGATCAAATGGCTTCACCAGATAGTCATCCGCGCCCGATTCCAGACCTTCGACGATGTCCGCCTTGGCGGCTTTGGATGTGAGAAGAATGATATGCACGTAAGGGTGACTGCGCCGCCTTCGTACTTCCCGGCAAACGCAGGGTCCGTCCATTCCCGGCATCATCCAATCCAGAAGTGCGAGACGTGGCCCGTCTTCAAGACATATCTGCTCGGCGGCGACGCGGCCATCGCCCACTGACAGAACCTCGTAACCTGCCCGTTCGAGAATTCTCTCGAGCATCCTCCGCGAAACCGGCTCGTCGTCCGCTATCAGAATCCTCATTGCGGGTCGCCCGACAGAAATCCCTCAACGCATGGCAGCAGGCTGGAGACCTCGCCATCCAGGCTAGCCAAGGCGTCCGTCAATCCACACTGGTCTCCAATACGCGCCATCTGCTCAATTTCTGCCGCAATGGCAGTGGCCTGCGTGACTGCGAGATTTGCGAACATACCCTTCAAGGTGTGCGCTTTGCCTTGAATGCGTAGAAGACAGCCGCTCCGGGCCGCCACCTTCAAATCAGAATGAAGCACGGGGAGTTCGTCGCGGAATAGTTCGAAGACCTCCCGCAGCAACTCTCTGTCGTGGTCAATGCGCTCCATCAGCTCCTGCAGGTTGACCATGTCGCCGAAGGACCGGGGCGAAAACGGAGGTGCTGTCGCGTCGATGGAAGCCAGTTCCGCGACAGTGGGCTGCTCCTCCTCTCGCCCGCAACTGGAGATCGAGCCGCCGTTCTCGTAGCTCAGTGCATGTGTATTCATTTCATCCCGCGCAGAATCGATCTGCCGCATGGTTCAGTCTCCAATGGTTCAGCTCACACTCACTTCTACTGTCGGCCGTTCCATGAATTGTCTTAGTAACTCCTCCAACTCATGTATGTGGATGGGTTTTGACAGGTAGCCGTCCATACCGGCGGCAAGGCAGCGTTCCTCATCCCCCTTCATCGCATGTGCAGTGAGCGCGATGATAGCTAGATGATCTCCGGTGGCTCTCTCTTTTTTACGGATCTCGATGGTAGCCTCGATGCCATCCATCAGGGGCATCTGCACATCCATCAGCACCATGTCGAAGCGCGATTGCTCAAGTATTGTCAGCGCCTCCTGACCGTTCTCGACCACCACAACGGAGTGTCCCCGACCTTCCAGCAACTTGGTTGCCAGCCTCTGATTCACACGATTGTCTTCGGCGAGCAGGACATGCAGGCGTCTGAGTGGAAGCGCGGCCGGGGCGCGTCTGCCCGCATTGGCTTCGGGCGCGACCTGCTGCGCACCCATCACTCGAGACAGCACATCGCATAGCTCGGATTGGCGAACAGGCTTTACGAGGTAGCCGGCCAGGTTCAATTCGCGGCATCGCGCCGAGTCCCCGCGGTGCCCTGCCGATGTAAGCATGAGAATTGCGATCCCGGAGAGCACAGATGACTCGCGGATACGCTGCACCAGATCGAAGCCGTCCATCTGAGGCATATGCATATCGGTCAGCATCAGGGTATAAGGGTCGCGCGTGCCGCTGGCCGCGGAAAGAAGCACGAGGGCCTCGGCTGCACTGCCAACCGAGGTCGATCGCATCTTCCACCGCGTCAACATGCTTTCCAAAATTCGCCTGTTGGTCTGGTTGTCATCCACCACCAGGACGCGAATTCCCTGCAGCTTCTCCAGCGGAAAGCAGTCGGGATGCGGAGAGGGTCTGGCCTCCGCAGTCTTCAGCACGACGGTGAAATGGACAGCCGTTCCCGCTCCAGGCTCACTGGCGATCCAGATGCGGCCACCCATCGTCTCGATCAGTCGCTTTGTAATCGTGAGTCCCAGGCCGGTACCCCCATATTTCCGAGTGGTAGAAGCATCTGCCTGGGTGAAAGGCTCGAAAACAAGATGATGTTTGTCGCGCGGGATGCCAATCCCGGTGTCCGACACGATGAAGTGCAGGACGCATCGATCGCCTTCCTGCGACTGGACCTCCACCTTGACCGCGACCTCGCCCTGCTTGGTGAACTTGATTCCATTTCCGACAAGGTTGATGAGTATCTGTCTTACCCTGGTCGAATCGCCAAGCACCGTCTCCGGTACCTTCGGGCCTATGTCGCAGAGCAACTCCAATCCGGCTTGATCTGCCCGCAGAGCCATCCCTTTCAGAGTTGCTTCCACACACTCCCGCAAATCAAATGCCACCGCCTCCAGGTCGATCCTTCCGGCCTCGATCTTGGAGAAATCCAGGATGTCATTGATAACTGTGAGCAGCGAATCCGCCGACAGGATTACAGCATCGAGATATTCCCGCTGCTCGGGAGAGAGCTCAGTATCCAGCGCCAGTTCCGTCATTCCGATCACACCATTCATGGGCGTTCGGATTTCGTGGCTCATGTTGGCGAGAAACTCGCTCTTCGCTCGGTTAGCGGCGTCTGCTGCTTCTTCGGCCCGTTGACGTTCCCTGATCTCCGCCTGCAGGTTCACGGTACGTTCATCCACCATGCGCGAAAGCTCTTCTGCACGTGCCCGGAAGCGGCGGCTATTGAACCGGTTAACCGCGAAGATTGCGCCTATACCGGCGAAGCAGCAGAGAATGGAAAACCACGCCGTCTGATAAAAGTGTGGCTGAAGAACGATGCTTATTGAGGCGCCTTCCTGGTTCCACACGCCATCGTCGTTGGCGGCTGTAATGCGAAAGCGATACTTTCCGGGGGGGAGGTTGTTATAGTAGGCGACGCGGCGCGATCCCGCCTCGACCCAGTCGCGATCATAGCCCTCCAGCTGATATTTGAAGCGGACGCGTTCGGGAATCAGGAAGCTTAACGCGGTGTAATGAAATTCGATCTTGTCTTGTTCCGGCGCGATCTGCAAGCCATCGCCCAAAGCAACGGGGCGGTTGTCTACTAAGACGCTTTCAATCACAACGGGAGGCGACAGAGCGTTGGATGAGATATGTCTCGGGTCAATCGACACGATACCTTTGACGGTTGTGAACCAAAGCTTGCCGTCTGCAGCCCTGGCTCCGCCGGGCTGGGATGTGGGCATGGACGCCTCAGCGGTCTTCATGCCGTCGGCAATTCCAAAGATCGTGGTAGGGACCCAGGAAATGTGGCCGTCGGCGAAGTCATCGAGGTCCTTCTGCCTGGCTCGGTAGATTCCATTGGAGGTGCTGATCCACAGATTGCCTTCGTCGTCGGAGAGCGCTCTCGATGGATAATCATCGAAGAGTCCGTCGCGTTTCGAATAGTGCGTGACCCGACCGTCGCGCATGCGGAAGCGGGTTAATCCGGGCGTTCTTCCCCCCAACCACAGGCTTCCGCGGCCGTCATCGGAGATGGAAGTCACGGGAAAATTGATTCCCTGCTGGCGAGCCTTTTCAGGTGCTGCTCCCGGAGCGAATTTGAATAGTCCTTTCACGGTGCCGAACCACAAGGTTCCCGAAGGCTGCTGCCGGTAGATGGTGAATGTATAGTTTCCTGGCACGGAAAGCGGCGTGGCCTGACCACGGATCGTAAAGGGTCGCGATTTTCCATCTTCGACCCGGAAGGCGAGAGTTTCCGCGGTGGTGACGATGAGCCCTTCGTCATCTTCGCTGATTGCCGAGATGTATCGCTTCGAGATGCGCGGATCAGTCTTGTATACCGTGACCTTGCCATCTTTATAGCGTGACAGCCCACCGAAAGTGCCGAGCCATATGCTGCCATCCCTGCCCTCGAAGAGAGCGGCCCCATGCACGGCGCCCAGGCCTGGAAATTTCGTAATCGCGGTTACCTCGTGGCCTCGGATCTGTGCCAGGCCGCCACCATCGCAGAAGACGTACATGCTGCGATCACTACCTTGTATTACCGATTTCGTATCACTGGAAGGCAGTCCTTCCTTTGCCGTGTAGGTTGTGATCCTGGCATTGCGAAAGCGATCCAATCCGCTCGCAGTGCCCACCCAGAGACTGCCTTCTCGATCTTCAAACAGAGCCAGAATCCTGTTGTCGGTGAGACCTTCGGTGAAGCTGAAGGTGGAGACCTGGTCTCCGGTGATTCTCACAAGCCCTGAAGCATTCGTGCCGATCCACAGGTCGTCTTGTCGATCCTGAAGGATCTGATTCACACCCCCCTTTGTAGCCTGCGGTGCAACTTGCCCCAGGACAGCGCCATCCCCCGAGATGCGATAGAGACCGGTGGAGGTGCCCATCCAGAACGTGTGCTGGTGATCCTCAAAAAGCGCAGCGAGGCCGCTATCCTTTCCCAGTTGCAACGCGACGGCAAGCTTGCCATTGCGATATCTGTACAGATTATTGGAAGCACCGACCCAGAGAGTGCCATCCTGCTTTTCAAGGAAAGCGCTGACCCACGCCGTCCCACGCTGGATCAGGTGAATGCCGTCTTGCGACACAGCGTATAGAAAATCATCCGCGCCCACAAAAACCTGGTGCTCGCTGCTTTCATAGATCGCCCGGATTCCTCCATCCGGAAGTGGTGCCGGCGGGAGGTAGTCGGAGAAGACTCCGTCCTTGTAGCGCACTGTCCTGGAAGTGGTCCTAAGCAGCAGGTCGCCGTCGGCGCCCTTCGCGATGGCCTTCACGGGCTCGCTCCCGACAGCCTCATCCATCAAGACAAAGCGGACGCCATCAAAACGCACCAACCCTGCGGAGGTGCGCAGCCATAGATAACCATCGGGTGACTGCAATATCTGGTAAACCGCTTGACCGGGTAAGCCGTGCTGCGATGTCCAGACATCGTGGCCATACTGATCGATCTGCCGGCCGGGATCCAATGCCTGCAAAAGTGCCGAGGAACACAACGCCAACAGGCAAAAGAGCACGGCGCTGCGCAGCCTGTTCGCACATCCCGCTTGGGACGACGAATTTCGCGTGACTTCGAAGCCGGTCCGGAGTACCGAGTCGAAATATGAGGGAATCAGCTTATTCACGAATGGGCCCACCCGCTATCTCTCTTGTGGAGATATCGGCCGGGAGACACCGGTTCTTCATCGCCAAGAAGAAAAATTTCGACGACAGGCAGGTTCGAATTCTAACCAGCCAAGCCGGCGGAACTGGACCAAATTGGAACTGCGGTTGGCGCATTGCACCCGCGACCGCGGCGGGCGGCCACGGATGCATTTGCCTTCGGGACGACTCGGCTCGGGTTACTTGCCCTTGCCGACAACCTCGACTACATCGGAGCCGGCAGGGATCGCCGAGCCCGTCTGACTAAGTTTAGCGGCCGAGTCAGACCAGTGCAGATGTGTCAGATCGAGCTTCCCCTTTTCGTAGTCGTAGGTGGTGCCATCGTCGCTGTACACGTCGAAACTTGCATCGGCGCCGGGATAGACCCGGAGCTTCGCGATCTTCTGCACTTCGTTGGTGCTTTCGATTGGAGCTCCCAGCGGCAGAATGGAACCTGCACGCACGAATATCGGGATCGTATCGATGGGCGCGGCAACAGTAATGGACTGCCCGCCACGCACGCGTTCGTTGGTCCAGTAGTTGAACCAGTCTGTTCCTGCGGGAAGATAGACCTGTCGGCTGGTCACTCCCTGATCTGTTACAGGCGCGATAAGCAGAGCCGGGCCAAACATATATTCGTCCCCAATGTCTGTGACCTTGGGATCGTTGCCGAAGTCCATGAAGAGGCCACGCATATACGGCGCGCCGGTCTGGTGGCTCGAATAACCGAGTGAGTAGATATAAGGCATGAGCTGATAGCGCAGACGCAGGTATTTCTCGAGGATTGGCTGGGCCTGCTTTCCATACGACCACACCTCGTTGAAGTCGCGCGTGCCGTGGGTGCGGAAGTTCGGCTGGAAGGCGCCGTACTCGAACCAGCGAACATAGAGTTCGGGATAGTCGTCGTACTGATGGACGTTGTCGCGAGCATCCGAGGGATCGATCAACGGAGTGCGCTCTGGCTTGTGATACCACGGCAGGCCCTGCCAGCCACCAATATCCGTGCTCCAGTAAGGCATGCCCGAGGCGACGAAGTTGATGCCGGTCGGCACCTGCCGCTTCAGCGTATCCCAATTTCCGTTGATGTCAGAAGACCAAAAGATGGTGCCATTGCGCTGCGCACCGAGATAGGAATCGCGGGCAAGTATCACAGCGCGCTGCTTGAGGTCGCGGCGGAATCCGTTGTAGAAAGCCGCGGTGTGAAAGAGCGGATAAACATTGAAGAACTGCGTGCCCGGACCAACATGGAAGTAGCTGCCGTTGGGCGACAGATCTGGCTCAGTCTCATCGGCCCAGAAGGAATCAAAGCCTTTGCTTACATAGTTCTCTTTCACGATGTTCCAATACCACTCCGCTGCTGCGGGATTGGTAGTGTCGATATCCGACCCCGCATGATCGTAGGGCAAGCCATCCGTGGGAGTGCCGTCGGCGAGTTGCTCAAACCAGCCATTCTTGAGCACCGTGTCGTAGTAGCGATCCTCCGGGACAAAGCGCGGCCACACGCTGATCATGGTGTGGAAGTTCATATCGTGAAGCTGCTTATTCATCGCCGTGGGATCGGGCCACATCGCCGGGTCCATGTCCATCTGTCCCATGACGGTGTAGTGGAACCAGTCGATGACCAGTACGTCGGCAGGCAGATGGCGGTCGCGGTATCCCTTGGCAACAGCCAGCAGTTCAGCCTGGCTGCGGTACCGTTGCTTGCACTGAATGTATCCGTAGGCCGCTTTGGGCAGCATGGGCACCTCGCCGGTGAGCAGACGATAGCCACTGTAGATCTCGTCGTAAGTCTTGCCGGCTATGACGAAGAACGAGACACGCTGTCCCACGTCCGATGTCCAGCGGGTTACGTCGTTGAAGCCAAAGTTAACCGTGGTGCGCGCGGGATTATCCCAGACAATGCCGTATCCCTTATTTGTAACAACGAACGGCACACATACACTTTGCCCCGCGGGCGCGTTGTAGTCGTGCGCGCAACGGACGGAGTGGCCGCGACGGTCGAGGTATCCTTCCTGGTTCTGACCAAGTCCGTAGTAGTGCTCATCCTTAGGCGCGGCAAACGTGGCGCCGACCTGAAAGAATGGCGGATCCGTCGGACGACGATCATAAAGGACTCCGGCATTACCGTCCTTGTGATTTGGGACGGACATCTCCCAGCCGTCCATCTGCAGTATCGTTGTCCCCTCCGGCGTCTTGATGGAAATGCCAACCCACGGCGTGTAGCCATTGAAGAACTTCGCCGTCTCGGGCATAGGTCCGCCTGGAGGACTCTGGGGCGCTACCGTTACCACCATGCGGGACGATCGCAGGACATCGCCTGACTTGCCGTTCTCGATCGCCCAACCTTCCTCCATTGGCTTTGCGACGAATCCGTAACCGGGAGCAGCAAGCGCATCATCCTTCCGAAGACTGAGGCTTACACGAACGATATTCGGGGCGTAGGGCTCAATCAGAACTGTCGTCTTACCTCGATCGAGAGTCATTCGCTGCGCGTGTGCCGCCAACGGAGTGAATTGAGATGCGGCGAGGGCGACAACAAGAGACATGCGGATCAGAGAACGAAGGCCGGCAATCAAGCGCGCGACCCGTGACGATGAGTTTGCAGATAAGTCCATAGTTACTTCCTCTTCCTTCTTACATCTCCACCGGCCCAGCGCGTGATCCGGTATTCCTCAGAAAAACATAAGTCAGAATAAAACGATTTTGCTCATGGATTTAGTACCACATCAATCTAAACCGGGGAGCCTTCGGCTGTACAGAACTGAAGCGATGGCGCGCATTATGATGTGCTGGCTACCAGGGCGGGCAGCAGGAACCGAGAGATCGGCCCTCAATGAAAGTCGTGTGATTGCACGTCTGCATGGCTTATCTGTAGCGCCTGCACAGCCGTCGCTTTCACTGAGACAACGCCATCCTTGTTCTGCAGCACTCCCTCCACGAGGATAAATTTGCAGTGTGTGACAACAGCACGGTTCTCTTCATATAGAGCAGGATTGATGATCGCGTTTCCTATTCCGGACTCATCTTCGATGCTGAGAAACACAAATCCACTGGCTGTCCCGGGACGTTGGCGTGCAATGACGGCTCCTGCAATTCGCGTCGGACGACCGTCTGGAAGCAGCGGCAGATCAGTGGCGCGCACTATGCCCATCGTATTCATTTGCTCACGGTGAAAAGCCATCGGGTGGGGACCAATGGTCAGCCCTGTGCCTCGGTAGTCGGCAACCAGCCGCTCTTCGATATCCATCTGCTTGAGCGGCGAAGTCCCGCTCTGCTCATCATCCACTTGCGCTGCTCGCAGCAGAGGTCCGGTGATGCGTCCTGCATGTTCCGCCTGCCATAGAGCATCGCGACGATGCCTGGTTTCTCCCAGTGCATTGAGCGCGCCAATCTGCGCAAGAAAAACAAGATCTGCCTTTCGCAGTTCAGGAACACGGCGAGCAAGATCGTAGACTGAGTCGAATGGAGAACGTTGGCGCTCGCGGACTATGGCGTTGCCGATCTGTTGTCTCAGTCCACGCGCATAGCCAAGTCCCAGCCTCAGGTCGAAGCGGTCGATTCCGGGCTTTGTGGCTTGGGCAGCTTCCAATGTGCATATCCAACCGGAACACTGCACGTCGATAGGTTTCACGCGAAGGCCATGGCGCTGCGCATCTTTCACAATGGTGGCTGTGGAGTAGAAGCCCATAGGCTGATTGTTGAGCAGCGCACAGGTGAAAGCAGCGAGGTAGTGCTGCTTGATATAGGCGCTGGCATACGCGATCAAGGCAAAACTGGCTGCATGCGACTCGGGAAATCCGTAGAGCGCGAAGGAACTGATTGACTGGATGATCTGATCCTGCGCAGCCTGGTCAACATGATTCGCAGCCATGCCCCGCCGCAGTTTCCCTTCTAGCTCGCGCATGCGTGCCTGCGAGCGTCGCATGCCGATGGCACGACGAAGTTCCTCTGCCTCTCCGCCGGTGAAGTTCGCAATCACCATGGCTATGCGGATAAGCTGCTCCTGAAAAAGAGGCACACCAAGCGTCCGCTCCAGCACCTTCTCCAGCAGAGGATGAGGATATGTAACCTTCTGCCTCTTCTGGCGACGCAGCATGTACGGGTTCATCATTTTGCCTACGATTGGACCGGGGCGAATGATGGCTACCTGTACCACCAGGTCGTAGAACTTCTCGGGATTGTTGCGAGGAAGTGCAGACATCTGGGCACGGCTCTCGATCTGGAACATGCCTACCGTGTCAGCCTTCTGCAGCGTCCGATATACATCTTCATCCTGTGGCAACTGTGCCAGGTCGAGTGGCTTACGATAGTGCCGCGGAACGAGATCCGTGCAGTCTTTGAGCACAGCCATCATACCCAGGCCGAGCAGATCAACCTTGATGATCTTCATGTCTGAGCAGTCCTCCTTGTCCCACTGAACAACAACCCGCCCCGGCATGGAGGCAGGCTCGAGCGGTACTACAGAATTAAGTTGTCCCTGGCAGATGACCATTCCGCCGGAATGCTGGCCGAGATGTCGCGGCAGATCCTGCATACGCGCACATACTTTAAGATACTTCGCTATGCGAGGATGCGTCAGATCCATGCCCGCAGTGCGAAAGCTCTGATCGAGTGTGTCGTTCGGTCCCTTCCACTCCCACGAACCCACCAGTCCAGTCAGCCGGTTCAGCGTCTCAGCATCGAAGCCGAGAACCTTTCCTGCTTCCCGTGACGCAGACCTTCCACGATAGGTGATCACATTCGCAGTCATTGCTGCGCCCAGCTCACCATAGCGCTTGTAGACATACTGAATGGCCCGCTCACGATCATCGCCACTGGGCAGGTCGAGATCTATATCGGGCCACTCGCCGCGCTCCTCTGAGAGGAAACGCTCAAATAAAAGTTCCATGCCGATAGGATCGACAGCGGTTAAGCCGAGCGCATAGCAGACAACACTGTTCGCTGCTGATCCCCGGCCTTGAACAAGTATTCCTTCCCTCTCGCAGAACCTTACGATGTCCCACACGATAAGGAAATATCCTGCAAGCCCTAGGTGCTCAATCAGGAGCAGCTCACGCTCAGCCTGCTTGCGAGCTCTGGCGTAAAGTTCGGCATTGTTCTTTGGCTTATAGCGATTGCGAATCCCCTCGCACACACGTTTGCGCAGGAAGGTGTCCATTGTGTCGCCATCTGGCACTTCGTATTGAGGAAACCTGTAGCCAAGATCGTCCAGCTGAAAAGTAAGCCGCGACGAAATTACCTGCGTATTGATGATGGCTTCAGGTATGTCCCGGAATATTTCCGCCATCTCGCCTGCGTTGCGAAGATAGCGCTCTGTGTTGGGTGCAAGCAGCCGTCCTGCACTATCAAGTGTTGTCTTGGTGCGTACGCAGGTCAGCACGTCGAGGATTTCTCTATCGCTGCGATCTGCGAAACTCACCCCATTTGTGGCGACGACAGGCAGCTTTAGCGAATGAGCAATATCAAGCGCAGCACGATTGCGCCACTCCTCTGCGCGATCAAGGTGACGCTGAACTTCCACATACACATTCTCTTTGCCGAAAAACCTTATGAGTTGTTCAACGGATCTTCTTGCTTCGTTATAGCCGCCTCTGGCAAGTGCTGCGGCCAGCGGGCCTTCATCGCCTCCGGTCAGACAGATTAACCCCGCAGCATGCTCTTCTACATCTTCAAGCGCGGCCGCACCTTCACCCTTTTTGCCCAGGCGCAGCTTGTAGCGCGTGATTAGCCGGCATAGGTTTTGATAGCCTGTGCGATCGCAAACGAGAACTGGGAAACGGATAGGCTCAGCAAGAAACTGATTCGGCAAATGTGCAGGCGGATGACTGCGCTCGCCCGCATCTTCGACAGCAATCTCTGCGCCGATGTGCGCGCGTATGCCCAACCTTCTGGCCGTAGTATGCAGTCGCGGAGCCCCGTAGAGACCATTACGATCCAGCAGCGCGATAGCCGGCATCTGCAGTTCCGCAGCACGCGTCGCAAGAGTCTCCGGCAGCGAAGCACCCTCAAGAAAGCTGAAGGCAGACCGTGCATGAAGTTCGACATATGTCTCAGTCATAGATTCCCTGCATGTACCAGCAATTTGAGGCGGGGTCCTGCGCAATGCGGCCAATTAAGCTGGTATTTGCATCTGCGAGAACTACATCCCATTCTTCGCGCGACCACTCATCCAGAGACCACCATTGCCCGCTCCTGCGCCAAGGCCCTGCATGGATGACGACGCCGTAGCGCTGCCCATCAACGAACACAGCTACTGGCTCGCGGTCGCGCAGCGTTACGCCAATAGCCAATGGAGGGCGGCATACGCGTAGTGCTGTCGTCGCCACATACGCGACATCGGATGCTGAACTTTGGCGTGGAGATGGCGGCTCAAAAACTGCCATTCGAAACGATTCGAAGCGATGCGTGTCGAGGAGTTGCGGCGCACCCACACGATTGGGCCCGAGAAGTTTGCGAAGACGAGCGAGAAGAATTTCCAGGCGTCCGGGTTCAGGCGCCTGGGGAAGAAACAAGCCGTGTTGTGCCACTTGTGGCCGTGCCGCTTCAGCCTGCATACGGATTCTGACGACCGCTGCCTGGGGAGGATGCGTCTCCATATCAAGCTGCACCAGCTTCAGCAACATGCGCGCATCCTGTGTAGGCAGAGCTGGTCGAATAGCACGCATATGTGTCAATGCTGGGGCGCGGCCTGTCCTCTCCAGCGAAAGTTTAATATCAAGAGAAGCGATGCAAAGCGAACGCGACGTGACACGTGCCAGTAGTTGATCGATCATGCGCGCAAACAGAAACTGCAATGGTGCCAGTTGTTCGACCGGATGATCAAGCTCCAGGCTTTCAACAAGTTCTGATCCAAAATCAACTTCGATGGGAACGAGGAGATGTGGATGCTCGCCGCGCGCAAGAGCCCGCAGACGCTGTCCTTGTTGGCCTAGACGCGCGATCAGGTCGCGCTCTGACAATGCAGCCAACGCAGAACAACTGTGAATACCCCAGCTACGAAGGGCCTCTGCTATCTCCGGCGAGAGATCCAGAATGTTCAATGGCAAGGGACCGAGTGAATCGGCCTCCCCACCTAGCGGTAGAATTGTGACGCCGCTAAAGCCTCGCGCCGCGCATACCGCAGCGTGAAAATTTGCAGAGACTGCTGCCTGCACATGAAGTCCGCAGGCAACAGCTTTACTACATGCGGAAGAGGCGAGTTGGTGCGGAGTTCCGAACAGGCTGCTGGTGCCGCGTATATCCATGACTACCGTGCCGCCAGGCTCAGATGAATAGTGAAATTCGACAGTCTCGATACGTGGCGAGAATGCCGCCGCACATTCCTGTAACGCTGCAATTGCACTGGCCTCCTGCTCGCGTGAGCGGCGAAGCATATGCAGGTGATTGAATGATTCTGCTTGCAGACGACTCATCCCCTGCCTGACACCTCGATTACGGGCATGAAGGTTGACCGCGAAGACGGTTTCCTGCGTCGGCTCGCCATCAAGGATCGCAACCGCATGCTCAAGCAGATGCGGACGCAACCGCAGTGCGGATTGTGCTGCAAAATCCGGGGCATGAATACAAGCAAACATAGGCGTCACCGCACCCGTTGTGCGCGCGTGTTCCAGGTAGCCTGTGCGCGATGAACAGGCTTCTTGCGAAAAGGCTCGACTACATCCTCGCCGCGTTTGCGCTCAAGAATCAGCTTGTAGGCAATCCCTTCAAAGAGCGCAGTACCGGTATTTGCTGACCATTGCTCAGCGTCCTTTGCACGTTCGCAACACAGAACCATCGAAGCGCAACTGCGCGCGCAAGGCGTCTGCGTCAGCAACAACACAGCAGTCTGTGATTGTTCAGCAGCCAGGCGAAACCGGTACCAGGTAGCCGTGGGTATGCGCATCGCATCCCGCGCCTTCACCTCGCTCATGTCGACTACGATGGCACCAAATCCTCCTGCCTGGAGCAGCAGATCTGTCGCGCGGATTGCCTGTTCCAGCCGAGGCCACGGCTTGGCAAAACGGCTCGCAGACGCAGGTGAAAGACTATTGGCAACTTGTGTTGAAACAGCCTTCCTGGGATGCGATACCACTTCACTGCGACGAGGCGTAACGCTACCCGTTGCCAACTGCTCTTTGCGACGATGCGGTAGAGGCTCAGAACACCGGGGAGTAAAGAGCTGGCGATTGATTGCACTCGCCACTGACATGCCTAGCTGCACATCACTGCGAAACAGTTCTGACACCGCGCGATCGAACCCACGAACTTCAGTACGCGGATGCTGGCCTTGCGTATGCCCATGAAGGGGATATGTATTCTGCTGCGGAACTGCTTTGACCTGGAGATGATCCTCGACAGGCACTGATTCCCTGCCTCCACAACGAAGCCACAACATGCGCTCAAGTAAGACGCCAGAATCCGCTGCGGAAACAGGATCGAGTGCGTCGTGAACATCTACCCATGAACACGCTGCGCCCCGCTGCGTCACCTGCGCCAGAATGGAGAGGGCAAGAGTGGTGCGTCCTGTCGACGCGCTCCCTGAAATTTCTGTCACTCCGCCTCGCGGAATGCCTCCACTCAAAATATTGTCGAGGCTCTCAATTCCGGTCGGAAATAACTCGGGAGCCTGCCGGATGCGCGGGGTCAGCGCGCCAGGAATTCGGTGCGAAAGGGCGGCTTCGAGTTCGGCGCGAAGAGCGGTAGCAGAGGATTTCATGGGCAGGGGAAGGCAATGCGCGTATTCGCTTTTTGTTCGCCTTAAATAGTCTTGCCTTTACCCACTGCTGCTGTCAATCTGTGAAAATCTTTCCACCCCGACCATGGGTATATATCTATGCAAATAAAGTGCTTATAAGGTGTCTTATTAAGCTTCGCTTACTGAATGCGCAGCCAGGCACCCTCCACCTTCTTCCTCCAGCCAAGAAATTGAAGTGGACTAGAGTAAAGTGGGCTCGTGTGATCCACCACATCCGTAGCAACAAATTCTTTACATGCTTGAAAAGGATTCCATCGCACATGTTCGCCAATAATCGACACAAAGTTTTCAGCTGGCTCTCTTACATCGTTGCGATGGTGCTCGCGAGTCTCGTATCCCTCACGCCATCCATGGCGCAGAACTTTGTCGACATCAAGCCGAGTCCAGCGCAGGTCCAGTGGCAGGACCTCGAGATAGGCGTCATCATCCATTTCGGCACCAATACATTTCTCAATCGTGAGTGGGGCGACGGCACAGCGGATCCATCGGTATTTAATCCAGCACACGTTGATACCGATCAATGGATGCAGGCGGCGAAGGCAGGCGGAGCAAGCTACGCCGTGCTGGTGTCGAAACATCACGATGGCTTCGCGCTTTGGCCAAGCACTGAGACGACGTATAGCGTGAAGCAAAGTCCGTGGCTCGATGGAAAGGGCGACCTGGTTCGCATGGCCTCCACCTCAGCACATAAGGAGGGGCTTGGCTTCGGCGTCTATCTTTCACCGTGGGACCGTCATGACAAGCGCTATCCCGATACCAAGGCTTACGACAAGTATTACCTCGCGCAACTGGATGAGCTTGCGACGAACTATGGCCCACTGACCGAGTTCTGGATCGATGGAGCAGGCAGCACAGGGCGCACATACGACTTCGACTCAATCATCAACGAGCTACGAACATATCAGCCGAACACCATGGTCTTCGCAGACGTTGCGCTCTACAAATACGCTGACCTGCGATGGGTTGGGACGGAAAGCGGATTTGTACCCTTTGAGAATTGGAACGTGGTCGACCGGGCTGGCTACCTGCGCTGGCGGCCTGTGGAGGCCGATACTCCGCTGCACCGCGAGCATTGGTTCTGGCACCCCAACGATGAATCCACTCTACATACTGTGGATGAGTTGCTGGATATCTACACGAAGACCGTAGGGCGCGGCGCTCAGCTAATGCTGGGAATCGCCCCTGACAATACTGGGCAACTTCCCGCAGCCGACGTAAAGCGCCTGCAGGAGTTCGGCGCGGCTGTTCGTCGCATTTATGCGCACAACCTGGCAGCGGAGTTCGGTCATGTTGCCGGCACAATGCCTTCAGCAAGCGAAGCCGTCGACAACAACCCGGACACATTCTGGGTTGCTCCTCCGCTTCATGGCACGCTCGAGATCCAGTTCAATAAGCCCATCACCTTTGACCGTGCAGTCACGATGGAGCGGCTGAATGAAGGCCAGCATGTCGAAGATTACGCCGTCGAAGCGTGGCTGAACGGCGCGTGGAAACCGCTGGCTCGCGCCAATGCTATCGGTCATAAAAAGATTGATGTCTTCCCGGCATGCACCACGCAGCGCGTTCGTCTCAATCTGATATCAACCAGCGGGACGGCCGCGATACGCGAGTTTCAATTGTTCAACGGAGCAGCCGCTCAATAGCAAACTCGACGTATTTCAGTTGCTTGAATTCTGCCGGCCCAGGCGCCGCGCATGCCACAGAGCACCCTCCACCGGATCAACTGTGCCCGGCATAAATTCGATTCGCGGATACACGGCGAGTACACTCTTCCGCATCGCGTTGGTGACCTCCTCGACGTGGGTGACGATCGAGCCAGTAGTGGCGACCTTTAGACCATTCTCAATCCCCGGCTCAGTCACGGCCAGCTTGCGGATCACGTGCAATACCAGTCCTGCTAGTTCTTGCCCGCCCTCCTTGAGAGTGGCCTGCGCAACTGGATCTCCATCTCGCGCAGCTTCTACGATCAATGGCATCAGCGATGCGAATTGAAAGCCGAGAGCGTTTGCCGACGCAATCAATTCGTCTCTCGTGTGAAGTCCGAGGTGATTCAATACACGGTGGAGAAGGGGCGGCTCTTCACCGGCATTGATAGTAGCGAACACACCCCGCAGTGCCTGCTGTCCCAGTCGGTTTCCTGATCCTTCATCCGCGAGCTCAGGACCCCAGCCACCTGCCGTCGTGGTCCACCCACTGCGGTTTCGCCCTATTACGTTTGACCCGGTCCCCGCAATCACGATGATTCCCGCGCCGCCGGGGAAGGCTGCATCCAGCGTGATAACTTCGTCTCCCACGATCTCCAGTTGGCCGCCGACACGCATTTTCATCTGCTGGCTCAGCCACTCCGTTACGTCGGCAACCGCCGCTCCGGATGTGCCTATGCAGGAAGCAGCGACATCAGAGAGAGCTACTCCGCTCTCCGCGGAAACACGATCCAGAACTTCGCGCAGAGATACCGCGGCATCTGCCTTGGCCTGGCGAAGTATCTTGGTGCTTCCTGACTTCGCGCGGCTCAGGATCCTGTTTTCATCTGCCAGGGCGCAATCAGTCTTAGTGCCGCCGATGTCCAACCCGAGAAAGAACTTCATATCTCAATTCTCTCCTTATTGTTGAGACTTATGGCCCGGCAACTTGCGGCACTGTCAAGACGGAGGGATGCTCCTTGTCGTGGAAGATCGTGTTGGTCGCAGACACATATTTCTGCCCTGTTGCGCCGCTCTCGCCTGTGTTCAGGTTCCGATCGAAGCGCGGGAAGTTGCTGCTTGAAACCTCCAGGCGCAATATGTGCCCCTTCAGGAAGACGTTGCTCGTGGACCAGAGATCAATATTGATTTTGTTTATCTGGGTCGGGTTCAGGAGTTCCGGCTTTTCCTGTGAATCGCGATAGCGGGCGCGCAGAATTCCTTCGGTCAGGTTCTCCGCATAGCCGTTCGGCCAAACATCCACAAGCTTCGCCGTGAAGTCGGTGTCTACAGCCGATGATTTCGCGTATAGCTCAAGACTTAGCTGCCCCGTAACCTCGGTATCCTGCGCAAAAGGTGGCGTCGAGTAAACAAGAACATCGTCGCGAGCCTCTGCCGGACGCTGATCGTGTGGGCCGGGTTCCCAGTGGCCCGAATCGCAGCACAACGGTCCTCCGATGGTCGGTACCGGATTGCCCGGGTCGTACACATACTGATCTGACTTCTCCGCCCCGGGAGCGATCGCCGAAAGCGTTCCATCTCCACGAAGAGAATTAGCCTTTCCAGCCGAATGCAGGAAGTATTTTGTACTGTGGGCGCGAGCTAATGGCCACTCATCTTCCTCGCGCCACTTGTCCGTGCCCATCACAAAAATCTTCACCGGCTTCCCGGCAAACTGGTTGTGCGCACCCTTGAAGAGGTAGTCGTACCATTCGAGGATGGTCTCGTCTTCGGGAAAGGCTGCGTCCGCGCCGAAGTCAATGTCTCCGACCTTGCGGTCCATGCCCGCGTGGCCGCCAACAATCACCATCAGGTGCTGCCCGGCGCGCGCAGCCTCATTGCCACCGTGTGCTTTGATGCCAACATAATTGCGCAGCGATCCACCCTGGAACAGGTCGTACCAGGCAGCAATCGTGAGAGAAGGCACCTGGATATCGTTGTAGTGCTCCTCGATTGACCACTGTTTCCAGTAGCTGTCGTAGCTGGGATGAGCCAGCCAATCCAGAAAGTATGGAGCCAGCGCGTCGAGTGAATCCGGCGGCCCGGAATGCGCGGGAAAGTTGAATAGCGGGTAGCTGGTAAGCGGTAGTTGCTCAATTCCCTCTCGTGCATTGGATGCCTTGCCGACCGCTCTCTCCAGCGTGTTCTGTGCCAGGCCCGTAGTCCATGACTCATTGAACCATTGCTCGAAGGCGCCACCCTGATAAGTCCAGCCGTCGTGATAGTTGCTGGCAGTCACCACGGGACAGATTCCGGCCAGATGCGGAGGATGTGCGATAGCGGCAAGCGTCTGCGTCGCACCTACGTAGGAGCCGCCAAACATGCCTACCTTCCCATTGGAGTAAGGCAGCGCCGCGGCCCACTCTACCGTGTCGTAGCCGTCATTCGATTCATTCTTGAACGGATACCATTCCCCGGCGGAGGTGTAGCGCCCGCGAACGTCCTGCACAATTACCACGTACCCGCGCTGCGCACCCTGCATCCCAATGTTGATGGCGTTCCGCTTGTCGTAGGGGGTACGCTGCAGCAGCACCGGAAATTTTCCGTCAGCCTGGGGACGGTAAACGTCAGCCAGCAGCACTACCCCATCGCGCATAGTTACAGACACATTGCGCTCGAAGACTGCCACATAATGTTGTTCATTCTGGGCACGAGCGGTGCCCAGGGCAAGACTAACGAAAACAACTATGAATGCAAGTCGATACTGGCTCACTATGCTTCTCCGCTCTTGAACAAGGCTCCGCCACTGATGATCGCACAGCGCGAACTGTACGAATGGGGACTGTTTATCGGTGACTTTCCGGCGCATGGATATTAGCAGTCGCTTCGATAGGCCCGCAATTCACTGCCCGTACAGGCGCCTTTCGGGCGTAGTAATCTAGCTCCGGGCCACTCTCGTCGTTTCGCGGATTTAAGACATTCCACGTAAAATTGAGCAGAATTTATGAGCACAGCGAAACTCGATCCGATGCGAAGTGACGTCAAGACTCCCTCTACCAGCCGCGAGCAAATCTTTGATGCCTTTCGGCGTTGGGGATTTCTTCAGGCAGACCTCGACCCGCTGGGGCAATATCTGCAGCCCGTGTTCGTGCCTGAACTCGACGACACGAGTGACGATGCCGCCGAGGCCCGCCGCTGCTACTGCGGAACAGTCGGCGCAGAGTTCATGCACATGGAATATCCAGAGCGTCGGCGCTGGATACAGGAGCGACTGGAAGGCACTCACCCCGCGACCGATCAGAAGCTGATCCTGGAATTGCTGACGCGTGCCGATCTCTTCGAACAAGTCATTCAGTCGCGCTATCTCGGAACCAAGCGCTTCTCGCTCGAAGGGGTCACCTCCCTCATTCCTTTCCTGGATCAGGTATTCAATTCCGCCAGCATCGCGGGGGCAGAGAAGGCCGTACTGGCCATGAGCCACCGTGGGCGCTTGAGCGTCATGGTGAACATCGTCGGCCGCTCTGCCGCCGACATCTTCTCAAAATTTGAAGACGTAGACCCGCGCAGCATTCTTGGCGGCGGGGACGTTAAGTATCACGTGGGTGCCACCGGCGACTATGCAACGCGTAACGGCAAGAGTGTTGCGCTCCACCTCGTTTCAAACCCAAGCCACCTCGAAGCCGTCGATCCGGTTGCCATGGGCCGCACCCGTGCCAAGCAGGTGCGGCAGGGCGACGATGGCGGAAAACAGGTGCTGCTTCTCGTCATTCACGGCGACGCTGCATTCGCCGGTCAGGGCATCTGGGCTGAGACCATGAATCTCGTAGGAGTCGACGGATTCTCCGTTGGCGGCGGCATTCATGTGATCGTGAACAACCTCATCGGGTTCACTGCGGAGCCGCGTGAATCGAACTCCTCACGCTTCGCCTCGGATATTGCGAAACGTCTTGCGATCCCAATCTTTCACGTGAACGCGGAAGATCCCGAGGCAGTTGTGCGCATCGCCGCGCTCGCAGTCGAATACCGCTACACCTTCGGCACCGGCGTAATCATTGACCTCATCGGATATCGCCGCCACGGGCACAGCGAAGTGGACGACCCCACCATCACGCAACCCTTGCGCTACGCAAAGCTGAAGGATCATCCTCCGCTCTACGAAATCTATGCGAAGAAAATCGGCGCTGACACATCTGCGCGGGTGAAAGAACTGCAAACGGAATTAGGCGACGCCCAAAAGGCCGCGACACGCATGCGCAAGATGGTGCTGCTGGCGCAACTTCCTGATTACTGGTCTCCCTACAAAGGTGGCCGCTTCAAGAGTGAGTTCGATGCTGAGACGGGACTGGACGCCGCGCAGGTAAGGAAGATCAGCGACAGCCTCACCACTTATCCGTCCACATTTCATATCCACCCCAAGATCAAGAAGTTGCTGGAGCAGCGCGCCGAGATGGGACGTGGCCAGCGCGCCTTCGATTACGGAATGGCCGAGGCAGTGGCGCTTGGCTCTCTGCTGATGCAGGGAACCCCCGTGCGCATGACCGGTCAGGATAGCCAGCGCGGCACATTCAATCAGCGCCACTCCGTCCTCATCGACATTGAGGATGAGTCCCGCTACATGCCGCTGGCACATTTAGCTGAAGGACAAGCCCGCTGCGAGGTTTACAACTCGATTCTGTCAGAAGCCGCAGTCCTTGGCTTCGAATACGGCTATAGCCGCGACTATCCCGAGACATTGGTGCTGTGGGAGGCGCAGTTCGGCGACTTCGCCAACGGCGCGCAGATCGTGATTGATCAGTTCATCTCCTCCGGCGAAGACAAGTGGGGACTGCTCAGCGGTCTCGTACTATTGCTTCCTCACGGCTACGAGGGCCAGGGGCCGGAACACTCCAGCGCGCGTGTGGAGCGATATCTGCAACTCGCCGCGCATGAAAATATCCAGATCTGCCAGCCCTCCAACGCAGCACAGTATTTCCATCTCCTGCGCCGCCAGGCAATGCGCAAGTGGCGCAAGCCGCTCATCGTCTTCACCCCGAAAAGCATGCTGCGCAATCCCAGTGCTGCTTCGACGATCGCAGATCTGGCCAGGCCGCACTTCCTCAATGTTCTGCCTGAGACTGAAATCCAGGACGTGCAGCGGCTGCTCCTTTGCACCGGCAAAATCGGTCACGAGCTGCGTTCGGAGCGCAAGAAACGCCAGAACGTCGGCATCGGCATCATCTCACTCGAACAGCTTTACCCCTGGCCCGAAGCGGATTTGATAGCCGCAATCGACGCCCACCCTGATGCTCGCGAGATTGTCTGGGTGCAGGAAGAGCCTGCCAACATGGGATCGCTTTCCTTCGTGATGCCGCGCCTGCGCAGGCTTGCGCGCGGACGACAGGTGCTTAGCGTGAAGCGCTCAGCCGCGGCCAGCCCTGCGACGGGGTCCGCCAAGGCACACGAGCTGGAGCAGAAGACCCTTATTGAAATTGCGCTGGGCAATCCGCAAGTCTAGTGGGTAGGAGTGCGTGATCACCGCGCCCTAAGCATTGGGCTGCTGATCGCTCTTTGCCGGTGGCCACAAGAAGCTGCGCGGAGACTTCAGGAAGCTGACAAACGTATATCGCAGTAGGCTCATCTGGTCGTGCCTTGGCACGCCGTATGCCCTCATTGCGACGGATGCAGCAATTGAAAAGCTGACGCCCAGGTTCAGCACAAACGTTGCTGCGATCCCAAAGAGCGTGTGAACAAACCAACCGCTGTATAGCCAATCTTTTCCAAAGCTCGCCGCAGCCAGCGCCAGCGTGCCCGTGGAAAGAGTTACGTGGCGCACATCGAGAGGTATACCGAGAAAGCTCCCAAGAACAGGGACGAATCCCAGCAGGTAGCCCAGCACAATACTTGTCGTCCAACCCGACAGGTTTGCTTCAACTGAGTCAGCCAGCCTTTGCATCCGTTCACGCCCGAATCTGCGGCCCAGGGGATGCTGCGCAATCGCGGCCGTCAAATGATTGAACGTCGCGAAGTTTTCGACCCAGCCTCCCGCCAACGCTGACAACCAAAGGATGACCCCGGTCAGCGCCGCATAAATCATTGTCCCGGAAGCGAGCGGATCCAGAGTCTGGTAGACATGCTCCGCACTGTGCACTTCGAGGAAGGGCCTGGAAAAGATGTACGCCCAAAGACGCGCAAATGCCAGGCACCCCAGGCACACCGCAATAAGATTGCCGGCAGCTGATGCCAACTGGCTGCTTGTGATGCGCCGGATGAACTCAGTAAGCTTCTCGAGCCGCGCCCTGCCCCGGGTGTCTCGCACGATTCCCGCGAACGTGGCCGCAGTAACTGACGGCTGCTTGGTGGCCAGCGCGAGGTGAAAGTACTGCAGCAGGATGAAGCTGACAGCATAGTTCGTACCAGCGGCCATGCCTTCAACGAAAAGCGATAGGTGCGCCTCTATGATTCGCATCTTCAACGCTGCAGTTATGACGGTGAGTAAGCCGCCGCCCAGAGAAGCTATCCATATCGCACGATATTCACTGCGCGAATCTGCGATGTAGTGCTCGCCCGCTTTTCCTGTACGCTCCACGATCTTGCGGGCCATCAGGGCGGAGTTCTCACGAAAGAGCGCCCGTATACTCAGATCCCGGCGGCGGGCCTCCATCACATCGTCCAGTAAGCGCTTTACCGCCTCAATCTTCTGGTGCTCATCGGCAACAAACAACACGCCGGCAATGCTCTCCATACGCGAGATGGCACACTCAATCGTGCTCATGTCGAAGACCAGTGCCGTGCTCACGCCTGTGTCTTCCAGCCGCGTATGCACATATTCCAGCTCGGCGCGACAGTTCTGTACCTTCTCGCGCCACGTATCGAGCGCCGGCGTCGCACCCTCCTGCTTTACCAGCTCGATAGCGGTTTGCTGCAGCTCATAGAAGGGAGAGACTTCAATGTCCGTCGCGTGGCTACGCGCACGCATAGCTGGCGACAGGCCTATTCCCGCCACATGCACGCCAAGTAGATAGAAGGCTTGCGTCACGTCTTCGCGTTGTCGCGCCCACGCGTTGGTGTCTCCCACAGGCGCCATCAGCCGAGCGATCCGCTCGAATGTTTCATCTGGCAGATCGATCAGGCGGTCAATGGCCTCGCTGGTTGGGTAAAGCCGATGGATGAGTTTCGATAGATCGGTATCCTCTCGCGCCGAGGGCAGAATCCGCTCTACGATCCTCCGCCAGAGCTCAGACATCATGCCTTCCCTGGGATGTAAACCAGCCTCGGCGAACAGTTCTACAGAACGGATCTCGGTGAGGATCTGACGCACTTCTCGCTGAAACTGAATACGAAGCTCGCTCTGAGCTTCCATGAGCTGCAGGACCATCTCCAGCCGTGTTGTGTCGCTTCCGGCAGGCGTCGCGCTGGTCCACTCTCGCAGGTCCGCGTAGGCATCCAACCGCGTCCCCAGATCTGCTCCGTGGATGAAGCGCGTCAGGATGTTGGCGAGTGTTCGGATGGCGCGATCCCGGCGTCTTTCCGGCGGAAAGTAGTCCAGCACCAGATCTCGAACCTGCAGGATCGGGGACGTCGTCATGTCAGCTTGAAATGCCTTAGGCCCAGGAGGAATGAGGCACCGGTCCTCCATGCCCCTAGCGCTAATCTACTGGAGAATAGCGAATCGGTGTGAGTTCCGGGCTACCACAGCGACGGCGATCTCGTCGGAACAATAGCCGACTCCGTTGAGATATAGGTGACAAATGAGAAGAATATCCTTTGCGGGTACTCCTCCTTCCCCTTTACACTCAGATAACCATTTGGCCTCGAGGGCTCTTCAAGAAAATATGACGACTGCCGCTGGTACTCGCTTCGGACCCTACGAAATTATTGAGAAGATTGGCTCGGGCGGAATGGGTGAGGTGTATCGCGCTCGCGACACCCGTCTCGACCGCGACGTCGCCCTCAAGCTGGTTTCGGCGCGCTATCTGAACAGTGGCAGTGCCGCCCCCACCCCTTCGCCTGGCGCTCCGGGCAGTACCCCGGCAACTGCGTCGCATGCCCGTTTCCTGCGCGAGGCCCGCGCGTCGTCAGCCCTGAATCATCCCAATATCTGCACCATCCACGACATCGGGGAGCAGGACGGCCAGCCCTACCTGGTGATGGAGCTTCTCCACGGCCAGACTCTCAAACAATATCTGGCCAACCACAAGGTACCCCCGGCCGAAACCATCGCCTTCGCCCAGCAAGCGGCAAGCGCCATGGCCGCCGCCCACGCCCGCGGCATCATCCATCGCGACATCAAACCCGCAAACATCTTTGTAGTCGAGCGCGGCGACGGCCAGCACCAGATCAAGATTCTCGACTTCGGCCTCGCCAAGCGCCAGGGAGACGTACTTCGTGCCGGCGACGCCACCGTTCCCCTGGGAGCCGGCGAAGAGATGACCGGCACCAATGCCGACATTGGCGAGCTCACCCTCACCAGCCCCGGATCGACCATCGGCACCATCGCCTATATGTCTCCTGAGCAGGCTCGCGGCGAAACACTCGATGCACGCTCCGACCTCTTCTCGCTGGGAACAGTTCTCTATGAAGTGGCCACTGGAACCTCGCCCTTCGCAGGCTCGTCCACTGCCGAGGTTTTTGCCGCCCTTCTGACAAAGGATCCAGCCCCGCCAAGCTCGCTGAATCCTGCCCTGTCGCCGGCATTTGATGCCATCGTCCTGAAGCTGCTTGCCCGCGACCGGAACCAGCGCTTTTCATCCGCCGTCGAGTTGCGCACGGCCCTCGATGCACTCAGCTCCGGCAGTTCGCCAAGCATTACAGCGGCTCAGCCTGCCCAGCCTCCGGCCGTTGCACCGCCTCCCCCTCCCCCGCCCCCGGCGCGCTCGCGCTCCGGCCTCTACGCGGGCATCGGAATCTTGCTGGTCGCGGTTCTTGGCTTCGGCGGATACCACTTCTGGCATGGTCAGCAGGCTGCTCCGGCATCCGACGGATCCGCGAGTTCAGCCGCGCCCGCCACCATGACGATGAAGGACTCGATCATCCTGGCGGATTTCGTCAATCACACCGGTGACCCGGTCTTCGACACCACGCTCAATCAGGCTCTCGCCATTCAGCTGCAGCAATCCCCGCTGCTCAATATCGTCAGCCAGCAGCATCTGCGCCAGAGCATGAAGTACCTCGGCAAATCGTCTGAGGACCCGCTTACACCGGCCATCGCGCGTGAAATCGGTGAACGCGAAGGCGTCAAGGCGATTATCACCGGCACCATCGCCAAGCTCGGCAGCGACTACATCATCACGCTTGCAGCACAGACCACGGCCACCGGCGACGACATCGCCAGCGAGCAGGCGCAGTCTCCGGATAAGGAACACGTCCTCGACGCACTCGACAAAGCCGCTACTGCCATGCGCGGACGCCTCGGCGAATCGCTCAGCTCGATCCAGAAGCTCGACACGCCGCTCGGCCAGGCCACCACCCCATCCCTCGAAGCCTTCCGTGCCTACGCCCTCGGCGACGTCGAGCACGAAAAGGGTCTTGACTTTCCCCAGGCCGCTGCCCATTATCGCGAAGCTCTGAACCTTGATCCGAAGTTCGCAATGGCATGGGCTCGCCTCGGCGTCGTCTACGGCAATTCCGGCCAGAACGGCCAGGCACTCGAGTACTACACCAAAGCCTACAACCTCTCCGCAAACGTAAGTGAGCGTGAGCGGCTTTACATCGCCGGACACTACTACATGAATGTCCTCGGCGATATTCCCAAAGTGATTGAAGCACTCGAGCTATCCATCAAGACCTATCCGCGTGAGTTCGATTCCTACGTGAATATCGGCGTAGCTTACTCCGGACTCGGCCAGGTTGATCAGGCCCTCGCCTACACGCAAAAGGCGATCGACATGCAGGAAGACGACGCGGTGGCCGAAGAAAATATGCTCTCCAACCTGGTCATCCTTGATCGCTTCGACGACGCCGCGAAAACGCTGGCACGAACCAGAAAACTCGGCATTGCGGACAGCACCCAGTTTCAACAAATCGTCTACCAATATGCCTTCCTGACTGGAAAGACGGATGAAATGGCTGCAGTTGTGGCAGCTACCTCGGGGCGTGCGGACTCCTACCTTGTTACCGGACAGATAGCGCTCGCCGATGAGTTTCAAGGCCGCTACAAGGAAGCCGAAGCGGCATGGAACAAGGCCGCCCGTGAGGCAGGAACGCAAAAAGCTACCGATGCGCAAGCGCAGAATCTTCTCGCCTTGCTCTCAGGCCGCGGCTTTGCAGAGCTGTGCACGGACCCCGGGCCCCGCATCAAGGATGCACTGGCAATAGATAAATCCAAGCCGACCCTGCGTCTCGCGGCCTTTACCGCCGCGGTATGTGGCGATAATAAAACCGCAACCCACATCATCGCGGATCTGGTTAAGCAGTACCCGTCTGACACTCTGATTCAACAAATCGCCGCTCCACAAACACTGGCACTCGTTGCGCTCAACGAGCACAAACCGGATGAGGCGATTCGGCAGCTGGAGATTAATCGGCCCTACGACCTCGCTTCTCCGGGCGCTTATCTCCGCGGATTGGCGTACCTGCAAGCGAACGATTCTGCCAACGCGATTACAGCATTCCAGCAGGCCATCAAATATCGCGGCGCCGCGCTTTCTCAGGGCTATCAGATCTACCCTCAGGCTCAACTAGGCCTTGCCCGAGCCTTCGCCATGGCAGGCAAAAAGCCCGAAGCCAAGAGGGTATATCAGGAATTCTTTAACACCTGGAAACAGGCCGATCCTGACCTGCCCCAGTTGGTCGCGGCCAAAAAAGAATTTGCAGCGCTCTAACATTTCAAGTTGATACCTTGTGACCCGGGTAGGGTCACAAGGCCATGCCACCGTCCATCAGCAGTTCGCCGCCCACTGTGAAAGCGGACTCATCGGACGCGAGAAAAACCACCGCAGCCGCAACTTCGCTAGGCGTGCCAAATCTCCCCGCAGGCACCTGGCTCTGAATCTGTCCCGCCACAGCTTTAAGATCAGCCTCCTTGAGACCTAGCTTGCTGTAAAGCGGCGTAGTGATAGGCCCTGGGCTTATCGCGTTTACGCGAATGCCTCGCGAGATCAACTCACCTGATAGAGTGCGCGACAAAGAGAGCAACGCCGCCTTGCTGGCTCCGTACACGCTCGTGTTCGCCATGCCGATATGCGCGTTCACCGAGGTGGTCAAAACAATAGACGCAGGCTTGGCAAAGAGCGGCAGGAGCGCCTGTATAAGGAAGAACGGACCCTTGAGATTGGTGGCGAAGGAGCGGTCAAATCCCGCCTCATCCCATTGCTCCACTGGCCGTAGGTCAGCGATACCCGCATTCACAAACAGAATATCGAGTCCTCCAAACGACTCGCGAATCTTCTCTGCCAGCAGCTTCTGGGCCGCCACATCGCTGGCGTTAGACGATATCACCAGCACATCGGAGCCAAGCTCTTTGCCTGCTGCCTCAAGTGTGGCAGGATTCGTACCCGTTATAGCGACACGCGCCCCTTCTTTCAGAAACTCGCGCGCAGTTTCAAGACCGATCCCTGATGTGCCACCGGTGATAAGTGCGCGCTTGCCTTTGAGTCTGTCCATAATCTCCTCTCCTCCGCAAAAGCTATTCCGTTACTTTCCATCTCCTGCTACAGACACACCAGCTTCCCTGACCCGGCCGGCTCAACCCCTCTCCCTTGAGGGACCATCGCTGCATCAGCTTCGAGCGATCTCAGAATCAGATGACAATCTGGCGGAGAACGATGCGTGACATTCTCCGCTGTCGGGCGAAGACATTGTCGTTCCAGATTCGCCGCCATAGCCTGGGAATGCTTTGGTCGCGCATAGTATCTAGGAATGAAAGAGCCGCCGGCAACGGAATCTCATCCCTGGGAAAAACTGGCCCAGGTCTATGCGGAATCTCGCGAGTTCTCAGCAGACATGCTCGTCGAATGGCCCGCACAGCTCCGGCTCGTCGGAGACTTCAACGGCAAGCATGTTCTCGATGTTGGCTGTGGCACCGGCGACAAGGCGCGCTTCTTCGCCGAGAACGGCGCGGCATCCGTGCTTGGTGTCGACGCCAGCGCCGGCTTCGCGAAGCAATGGGCTGGGCACGTGGTCTGCCCGAATCTCGTTCTTGCCCAGGGCAGCTTTGAAACCCTGCAAACTCTTCCACAACTCCAGCAGAAGCGCTTTGACCTCATCGTCTGTTTTCAGGCCCTGATGTACGCGCAAGATCTTGAGGGCACAGTCAGCGCGCTCGCCGGGCTGCTGCTGCCCGGCGGCACGCTCACCATCTCCGTGCCGCACCCCTTTCGCTTTGCAATTCTGAAAGGCGAAATCGAAGGCTGGCAACACGGTTTTGCCTATCAGCAAACCCAGCCTTATCGATACCCTTCGCCGTGGAAACCCGACCTGCTGCTGGAACACGCCATGCCTCGCATCTCTGATTATCTGAACGCCATAGCGTCAGCCGGTCTGCACCTTAGGGCCTGCGAGGAACCGGCCGTCACCCACGAACTCCGAAACGCTGCTCCCGAGAAGGCGGCGTGGATGGACCGATACGTTGGCATAATCATTTTCCAAACAGACTTACTTCCCAGCCGAAGGTTAGAATCAAGAACGGCACTTGATCAATGACGATTCCCGAGGCAAAAGCCCTTCCCCGCTGGATGTTGGCCGCTTTGGCGGCCGTGCTCCTCTTCGTCGTGGTTGCCAGCGCTTTGCTTTACCGCGCCCAGGATCGAAGCGTGAGGCAAAGGGCCGAAGAACAGCTTACCGTCATTGCCAAACTCAAAGTCCAGGAAGTTGTCGCCTGGCGCCAGGAGCGCCTCAACGACGCCAATGAAATTGCCGAGAGCCCCATTCTTGTCGAAAGCGTCTCCCACTATCTGGCTAACCCGAGTGGGACCATTACCGAAAACCTCCGCTCGCACTTCAGCAGCCTCGCAGCAAACAGTCATTATGCCGACGTGCTCATCACCGACGCGGCTGGACAGGTGCGTTTCAGTCTGACCGGAAACACCCAGGCGCACGCAAACTTCGGCCCCGCCATTGCCGATGCTCTACACCAGCGCAAACCGGTCTTGACCGACCTGCATAAAGATCCTCCCGATCCCGCGCCGCACATTGAGACCATCGTGCCGATCTTCAATGCTGGCGGACCCGCCGCACCAGTGACCGGCTATGTCATCCTCGTCACCGATGCCACCCGCACACTCTATCCC
This sequence comes from uncultured Acidobacteriaceae bacterium, assembly GCA_963849505.1. GTDB lineage: Bacteria > Acidobacteriota > Terriglobia > Terriglobales > Acidobacteriaceae > JANXZS01. Next base: position 380,245 of record CAWKHY010000012.1, read on the forward strand.
CTCATGCAGACGTGGCCAGTCGCCACCAAATCCTCTGAGACGTTGTTACTCAGGCTGGACGGCGAAGATCAGGTGCTCTTCCTCAACGACCTGCGAAATCGGCCCGGCACAGCGCTGAACCAGCGCATGCCCATCAACCGCGATAGGCTGCCTGAAGAAAAATCAACCCTCGGCGGCGCGCGCATCTTCTTCGGCAATGACCCGCGCGGTGTTCAGGTTGTAGCGGCCCTGTTGCCGGTGCCGGGCTCCCCCTGGTTCCTGGTAGCTGACCAGGATGCAAGTGAAGTCTTCGGCGTGTGGCGCACCAGAACCGCGATCATGGTTGTCCTGCGCTTGATCCTCGCCGCCACCATCGGCGCTATCGCACTCTTCCTCTGGCAAAACACCAGGACTGCCTACGGACAGGCTCTCTACGAATCGCAGGACCAGCTAAAAGAAAGTCTCGAGCGGCGCAGCATCACACTGAAGGCAATCGGGGACGGCGTCATTGCCACCGACAACCGGGGCAGAATCGATCTTCTCAACTCAATGGCCGAGGCCCTGACGGGATGGTCGCACGGCGAGGCCATCGGCAAGCCACTCGAAGAAGTCTTCCGTATCGTGCACGAGACCACGCGCGAGCCGGTTGAAACTCCCGTAAAGAAAGTGCTCAGGGAAAAGAAACTCGCAGAGCTCGCCGATGACTCCCTCCTGATATCTCGAGACGGCACAGAGCGGCCCATCGCTGACTCGGCCTCACCCATTCACGACAAGTACGGCCAGATCATCGGGGTGGTCCTCGTCTTCCGCGACCGCACTGAGGAACGCAGAGCAAGACGCCTCATGCAGGCCCGGCTTTCGCTGCTTGAATTCTCCTCCACTCACACCATCGAGGAGCTCCTGGACCGCTCTGTAGATGAGATCAACGCCATCGTCACAGGCGACCCCTCGAAATACACACGGCAGGACGCCGAGACCATCGAATACGTTGCCGACGTTACTCGCCAGATCGTCGAGCAGAAGCGCACCGAGGCGCAGATCAAGCGCTTCAGCCGTCTGGTCGAGTCGTCGCTCAACGAGATCTACACCTTTGACGCCGAGACCCTCTTCCTGCTCGACGCCAATCAGGGCGCGCGTGAACATCTGGGATATTCCATCGAAAACCTTCTCAGGGTCACCCTGCTGGACCTGATGCCTGAACTCACAACCGAATCCTTTGCGGCACTCGTCGAGCCTCTGCGCACCGGCGCCGAGAAGAACATCCAGTTCACAACCGTCCATCGCCGCAAGAATGGCGAGCAGTACCCCGTCGAAGTGCATCTCGAATTGATGGCCGAGGGACGCCCAACCTTTGTCGCTTTCGTCGTCGACATCACCGAACGCAAGCGCGATGAGGCGGAACGTGAGAGACTTCGCGCGGCCATCGACCAGGCTGGTGAAAGCGTCCTGATTACTGACAGCCACGGAACCATCCTCTACGTCAATCCGACCTTCGAGCGCGTAACCGGCTTCAGCCGCGAAGAGGCCATCGGACAAAACGCCCGCACGCTCCAGGAGGGCCCGGGGCGCGATGAGTTGCACCTGGATATTTACAACACCATTGGGGCGGGCCGCAATTGGCGTGGCCGCGTCGAAAGCCGGCGCAAAGACGGCTCAACTTACATCGAAGAGACCACGCTCTCTCCCATGCGCGACAGTCAGGGTAACGTCGTTAACTATGTAGCTGTCATGCGCGACGTAACTGAACAACTCCACTTGCAGGCCCAGATCCAGCAGGCGCAAAAGATGGAATCCGTCGGCATGCTCGCCAGCGGCGTCGCCCATGACTTTAATAACATGCTGGGCGTTATCCTTGGCTACACCGAGCTCTCGATGGACGAAGCAGATCCCTCCGGATCGCTCTATGCCCACCTGCTGGAGATCCGCAAGGCTGCCGAGCACTCCTCCGAAATTACACGGCAGTTGCTGGCCTTTGCCCGCAGGCAGACAATCGCGCCCCGCGTCATCGACCTGAACACCACCGTTGAAGGCATGCTCAAAATGCTGCGCCGACTGATCGGTGAAGACATCGATCTCACATGGCTGCCCGGCGACGACCTCTGCCACGTCAAGCTTGATCCCGCTCAGATCGACCAGATCCTTGCCAACCTCTGCCTCAATGCCCGCGACGCTATCGCCAGCGTGGGCAACATCACCCTTGAGACCAGGATGGTGACCCTGGACGAGCTCTATTGCTCTGAACATCCAGGTTTTCTCCCCGACACCTACGTCCAGCTCACCATCAGCGACGACGGCCTCGGCATGGACAAGGAAACCATGGACCGCATCTTCGATCCCTTCTTCACTACCAAGGGCGCGGGACAGGGAACGGGCCTCGGCCTGGCTACGGTCTACGGCATCGTCAAGCAGAACCACGGCTTCATCAACGTCTATAGCGAGCCGGGCAATGGCACAACTTTTAGAATCTACCTTCCCCGGCATGAAGGCGCCATCGTAGAGGCTCCCAAGAAGTTTGCGGAGAAGCTCCCGTCCGGCAATGGAGAAACCATTCTCATCGTTGAAGACGAGCTCGCCATCCTCACGCTAAGCAGCGAGATCCTCGAACGCCTGGGCTACTCCGTGCTCCCCGCAAACACCCCCGGCGAAGCCATCGCCCTGGCCCAGCAGCACGCCGGCAAAATTCAGCTGCTTATGACCGACGTGGTCATGCCAGAAATGAATGGACGCGACTTGTCCAGCCGGGTGCTTTCACTCTGCCCCAACCTGAAACGCCTTTTCATGTCCGGATACACCGCCGATGTCATCGCCAACCAGGGCGTGCTCGACGAGGGCGTCAATTTCATTGAGAAACCATTCTCCATGCAGGACCTTGCCGCCAAGGTGCACGAAGTCCTGAATCAATAGAAATTTGGCTTGGTGAACGCAACTACAGCGGAATCAGCCTGCTACCTGGCCCTCGGTTATCCCGCTATCGTGGCATCAAACAACCCGACAGCCGCGATCCTTTCCCCTTCCCGTTCGCTGTTTTGTGTTTTATTATCAGCGTCACAGGCTGCCCTCCCGTGCTTTCTGGTTGCCCTGGTAGCCCCAAGCACAGCGAGTGGTAGACACGATTCTGGATGGCCACACTTCCAGAATCTCTTTCGGTGGATGCCGGCATTGTCATGCAACCTTCGCTGACATTTTCGACGTCCTTACCTTTGGAGGGCCTATGCGAAGCCAGAGTAGTGCACGACGCTCCCGCCTGCTACCACTGGCCATCATGGCCATTCTGTGCGCTCTCGCTGGCTCGACCGCAATCGCTCAAACTTTCCCTACGCAATTGCCCGCTGGGTCTGAGAATCCCCACACACTACCCGACCCAACCCCCCGCCCGCCCGATTACCGCAAGAAATATGACCAGGATCCCGCCCAGCTTAAGAAACTCAAGCAGGCCGAGATGCTGAAGAACCAGATGCGGCAGGAAAAGATGGTCTCCGACACACAAAAACTCGTCCAGCTCGCCGAGGAAGTGAAGAAGGAAATGGATGCCGATCAAACATCGTCTCCGAAATATGCCCAGGCCATGAAGGTCGAAGAGATCGAGAAGCTGGCGAAGAACGTGAAGCAGAAGATGAGATCGGAATAGCCCGTACGAGATCGACGAAAACATCAGTCTTGAATCCTTCGACGGATTCAGAACAGGAGAGGAACATGAGGGCGATACGGAATTCGCATAACCCGCTTTGCGGAATGCTGGCCGCCGTGATCCTTATGTCAGCCCTCTCAGGCCTTGCCGCTGCGCAAACAAGCGATACCAGTAAAGCCGCAAGCGTTACGGCCAGCCAGCCAGCCCCCGCACCTGCGGCGACGCTCTCTCCAAAGGATCTACGTAAGGCGCAGATCGCCGCCGATACTGAGAAGCTCTACCAGATGGCCCAGGAACTCAAGGCCGAAGTGGCGAAGAGTAACAAGGACATACTTTCGATCGCCGTGGTGAAAAAGGCAGACGAAATCGAGAAGCTCGCGAAGAGTTTGAAAGAAAGAATGCGGAGCGACTAACCGCGTGAACAGCAAGCCGCCCAGAGGCTGTCCCCGCGGGATAGCCTTTGGTGTTTGTGGCCGTCAGAACGCACACTTCTGTTGCTGATGTCGTTGCAGAATGTTAAGAGTTGAAGGTGAACAATTGGGCCAGGAAAATCCGGCGCTCAGGAGCTGATCGGAACGCCCTGATCCACTCTTTTGGAAGGCAAGGAAGACTCATCCGATCCTCAACGATGTGCGCCGCTTTTTCCGCTTCCGGACCGCGTATGGTAACGCAGCTCAAGTCTCCGCTGACTCCGATCCTGCTCATCCTGTTGCTCGCATTTTCTGCGGAATCCGCGCTCGCGGCACGGCGCGTCACCGTGGATCAATTGCAGCAGATCCTCGCCGCAGCACGCGCCGGCGCCAAGCCGGACGCGGTTGTTGCCCAGCAATTGGCCGAAGTGGAGCTCAGCGAACGTCTCAGCGATGCGACGCTATCCAAATTGCAGCAGAACCCGCCAGGTCCGAAGACCGTGGAAGCGCTGGCGATACTCGCGGATAGCTCGGCCTTTCTTGACCTCCCGCCGACGGAGATTCCAGCAACTCTGCAGCCGGATATGGCTGCGCAACGCCAGATCATGAGCAGGACGGTGGACTATGTCGCGAAGACGCTCCCCCAGTTGCCGAACCTGTTGGCCACCCGCGTCACCAACCGCTACGACGATGCCCCGCAAGGCGCAAACGGACGCAACTGGGAAGTGGGTGGCATCCTGGCCAACCAGCCGCTTGGCGTTCCGGAGCTGCATACAGTAGGTGTCACCCGCACCGTCATCGCCTACAGCGATGGCCGCGAGACTGACGATCCGCAGGTGACCGGAGCCAAAAAACAGCCGACCACCGGCCTTGTCTCCTGGGGAGAGTTCGGCGCCATCCTCGGCACCGTACTCACCGACGCTGCTCGAAGCAAGCTTGCGTGGGGCCATTGGGAGACGGGAAAGAATGGCCTGGTAGCCGTCTTCCGTTACACCGTGCCCCGCGAGGCCTCCCATTACGAATTGAATTATTGCTGCATCTGGAACCAGAACGAATCCCACACCAACTACACCCAACCCACCGGAGGAAACGGACGCACTACCCGCGTCGGCACCGGCATTCAGACCGAAGCACCCGGATCAACCGCGTACCCCTACCGCCAGATCTCGGGCTATCACGGCACAATCTCTGTCGATCCTTCCACAGGAACGATCCTGCGCATCACCGTCGACGCCGACCTCAAGCCGACCGATCCCATAACGCGGGCCGCAATCATGGTCGAGTACGGCACCGTACAAATCGGTGGACGCGACTACACCTGCCCGGTCAAGAGCGTCTCCGTCTCCGTCGCCCCCGCATCCGTCACCGCCAAAGCCACCGACTCACCTAGATTCTCGATGAACTCTGTCTCGTTCGAGGACTATCACCGCTTCGGTGCGTCCACCTCGATTGTTGCGTCTGAGACTCCATCTGCAAGCAGCGGTATGGGAACCATGGCTGCCGCAGCGAACAGCTCGGCTCCGCCGTCTGCCGCGTCTCCAGCACCCTCACCAGTCACTACTGCGACCCAGCCCTCGCCTGCTCCCGAACCGCCGCATGAAATGGCGGCAATGGCTGCTCCACCACCACCGCCGCCACCAGCGCCCGTCGAACCTGAGTACACCATGTCGCCGACCAGCGGACTGCCTCCCGCAACCCCCAAAGAGAGCGGCTTCGTCCTGAAGGCGAATGCGCGACTTGTTGACGTGGGCCTCGTCGCCTATGACAAGCAGGGCCATCCCCTGGTCGATCTCAAGCAAGAGGATCTCGAGGTCTATGACAACGGGAAGAAGCAGCAGGTTCGCCTATTCGCGCAGGCCACGCCCGGCTCGCCCACTCCAGCGCCGGAGACAGAAAACATTCAGGCAACCAGCGTCGTAAACCAGGCTGAGATCACTGCCGCTTCTTCCTCGCTCACCGCGGCATTGGTGCCAAGCGCCACCGTCCTCCTGCTTGACGAAGCTCATCTGGCCTTCCCGGATCTCTCCCGCGCACGCACTGAGACTCTTAAGTTTCTAAAGCGAATCAGTCCCACCGAGCGCGTGGCCCTCTACACGATGGGCCGCAGCGGCTTCCACGTCCTCGTCGAAATGACAACAGATCACGCCTTGTTGCAAGCCGGACTTGCCAAGTGGGCGCCCGATGCCACCGCCGTTGCGCGCGCGCAGGAGGACACTGAGCGCAATACCCGCCACTTCGATGAAGTAAACAGCCCTGAAGATCTGAACAACGTGAATGGCAACCGCATCGAGGTTCCGGATGGCCAGACCACCACCGACCCCAAGCTTCGCGATCTCGGCTCAAATCCAGCGCGCGATGCCTTCAATACGCTCATCGCCGTCGCTCGCCACCTCGCCCTCATTCCCGGCCACAAGAGCCTCGTCTGGATCTCCGGCGACAACGTCATGGTGGATTTTCAGGACCAGGCAGTAGGCACCGAAAAGCAAAGCAAGAATCTCGATGCGCTGGCACAGCACGCCTCAGAGGTCCTGAATGAGGCCCACGTCGCCGTCTATGCCCTCGATGCCTCCGCCGTGGAGGCCGGTGGTGTGGACGCCAGCCTGCAGCACGCCAACGTCCAGCTCTCGCAGATCGGCCAGGACAAAGCATCGCTGCCCGGCGCACCCATGGCCGAGCTCAACTCCCGTACCGCCAGCGCCGACGGCAGAGCCACCGCCTCCATGCAGCAGGATACCCACGCCATCCAGGGCCCTGTGCGCCACCTCGCCGAGTCCACCGGCGGCAGAGCCATCCGCAAGGCCGGCGACATAGGCGCCACCCTCGACGGCGTCATGAGCGATACCCAGGCCACTTACCTCGTCAGCTTCACTCCCGATTCGCCGCCCGACGACTCCTTCCACACCATCACTCTCAAGGCCCCCAACCGCCACGGCGTCAAGCTCCGCTATCGCACTGGATACCAGTTCACAAGCGAGCCCACCGACGCCCGCGCCAAGTTTCAGCAAGAAGTATGGAGCCCCGTCGACAGCAACGGTATCGGCCTCTCAGCCAAGGTCGTCTCCCACGCTCCCGGCGCCAAAATCCAGGTAAAAATTTCCATGAAAGATCTGGCGATGGATCAGCACGGCGAGCGCTGGACAAATGCTGTCGATGTATTTCTGGTGCAGAGATCCGACGCCGGCGGCAACGCAAAAATCAGCGGCGAGACCATTCATCTCGCGCTCCAGCCTGCCACCTATGAGCGCATGTTGAATACCGGCTTCGCCTACGAGCGTGCCCTCAACCCCGACCCGAAGCTTGGTTCCCTGCGGTTCATCGTCGTCGATGAAAACTCCGGCCGCGTAGGCTCCGTCACGCTGCCTGCCGCCATGCTGCAGCCCTGATCCGCGGCCCTGATCCTCGCCGCTACACTGCGCCGCACTACGCTACATCGGCGGCGGCCCCGAATGGCTGCCTGAAATCTTCTCGTGCAGCGCCTGGCTGGCTTCCTTGTTCATCGTGCTCGCCTTGGCGAACTCAGCCTTGGCCTCTTCCTTCTTGCCCATCGCCTGGTACAGCTTCGCGAGCCTCCAATGCGGAGCAACATCCTTGGGATCAAGTTCGATCGCCTTCGCCAGCTCCGCTTGTGCCTTCTCGTTCTGTCCCCGGTCCGCGTAGATAATCCCCAGATCCAGATGTACCAGCGCCATCTTCGGCTCCGACAGTACGGCCGCCTCTAACTCCGGCAGCGCCTTGTCATACTGATTCAACTGCACGTAAGAATCACCCAGATACACACGGGCCTGGCTGCGCGTGGGATCATTCTCCAGTTCCGCCTGAAACTCCGGCACCGCCTCAGCAAAACGACTCTGCGTCCATAGCAGGTACCCGAGCCCGAAGTGAACATTCGGCTCCTTCGGATTCGCCCGCACAGCAGCTTCGAACTGCTTGGTGGCCCCGGCATTGTCGCCCATCTGATCCATGGCCTCGCCGGCCAGCATGTCAGCCTCGGCCGACTCCGCATTCAACTCCAGAATCTGCTTGTACACGTCCAGAACACATTGCGACTGCCCCGTCCACATGCAACTGTGAGCCAGCGTAAGCCGCAACGGCAGGCTCTGCGGATCCTTTCCGGTCGCCTCCCGCAAATACGGAATCGCTCCCGCATAATCGCCCATGCCGTAGTGCGACATGCCAATCAGAATCGTGAGACGCTGATCTCCCGGATGCTTCTTCAACTCCGCCATAAAAGGCGGAATAGCTTCCTTGAATTGGCTGGACTTGAAGAGCGCCAGCCCGAGATTCATCTGAAGTCCAGGAAACGCAGGATTGATAGCCAGCGCTCGACGATAAAAAGCAATCGCTTCCGGGTAGTGTTCTTGCCGCGCCTCCAGCAGGCCCAGGTGAGCCAGCGCCTCGGCATTGTGGGGGCTGTTCTTCAGAATGCTGCGCCATAGCTGCTCAGCCTCGGCGCTCTTGCCCTGCTGCTCCATTGCCAGCGCCTTAGTGCGCGTCGTCGCGGTTTGGGCTTGTGCGAAAACGGTGCCGCCTGTGGCCGCCCACGCGATCCATGCACACAGAAGTATCCGGCAAAACAACTTCACTCATGCCTCCAGGTAAGGGTATTCCCAAGTTACGCGTCCGCAAGACACGCTGGCAAGCGGCACCTTCCGGACATAAAAAAGGCGCGGCAGGAGATTCCCTGCCGCGCCCAGGTTGAGGATCGTTTAGAAGGTGATCTTGCCGCCGAGCTCCATAACACGGGGGTCAAAGGCACTGGTGACATTGCCAAAGCTCGTGTTGTTGCCGGTGCAGCAAGAAACGTTCAGACCGTTGTACTGGAACGTGTTGAACGTGTTGAACGTCTCAGCGCGGAACTCAAAGTGTACGCCTTCAGTAATCGCAAATACCTTGTACAGCGATGTCGTGAAGTTGGTACGCCCTGGGCCTACAACTGCATCCTTACCCGCGTTGCCGAAGCCAAGGTTCGGTCCACCAGCCCAACCGGGCGTAGGCGCACTGAACTTGGATGGGTTAAACCACGCCTTCTGCGTGTGTGGGTAAGACATCTTGCCCTGGATGTTCGCACGGTTGGTGTAACCGCCGCCCAGACCGATGGTGTCATAGCTGAGACCAAGGGTTGTGGAGACAGGTGCGCCAGTCTGGAACAGCATCGTGCCAGCCAACTGCCAGCCACCCAGAATAGCGTGAGCCAGACCGTTGCTCTTGGCAAAGATGGGCAGATTGTAGATGTAGTTCGCGCTCAGGATCTGACGGCGATCCAGTGCACCGGAACCCTTGTCATACTTCAGGTTCCACGGGTTGCTGATCTGGTTCAGGTCATAGCTGGTCAGATCGATTTCGTGCGAATACGTGTAATCGACTTCACCGCTAAGGCCCCACTTGTTTTGCACGCGAACACCCGTCTGGAAGCCATTGTAGTTTCCGTTGGTGGTGTTCTCCTGCTGGTTGATTGCGCCGTAGCCCTGGTAGCTACGGTAGTAGTTGCTGTTGGACAAGCTATGGTGGAGCGGGTTGGTTCCCGAGTTGTTGTTGGAATCGCCCGCGTTCGCCCGAATATCGTTCGGAGTATCAGTCGGGAAATTGTTGATCTGGCGCTCAATGTTCTGGTGCCATGCCATGTTGCCGACATACTGGATTACCCAGATGATCGACGGCTTGATTTCACGCTGAATTCCCAAGCTGTACATGGCTACCGCAGGTGCGCGGTAGGTCGTGTCCAGAGTGGTCATACCCTGAGTGAAGAACGGCAGCGCTGCGTGCTGTCCGGTAGCCCAGCTTGTATTCGGGTCGCTGAAGTAGACATTGGTTGCACCGGGGTTGTTGAAGAACGGAGCGTTGGTGGCGGCGTTGTAAATGTCGTTTCCTTGCATGCGCTCGTAGAAAGTGCCGAAGCCGCCGCGAAGAATCGTCTTGCCGTCGCCCATCAGATCGTCAGAGAAACCGACACGGGGTTGGAGGGTCTTGTAGTCGTTGGTGACCAGGCCCGGGCCGGTGCCATTTTGACCGGCAAGCGCCATGCCATTCAGGTAGAAGGGCTGGGTCGCGCCGATGTTCGGAGGTGTATAGAAGCCGGGGCCAAGAGGATTCATGGCGCCGGATCCGCCGCGGTTCCCAGGCGTAGTTGGATCGTCACCAACCCACAGGGGCTGCTGGCTTGCCTGGTATTGCCCTGGAACAAAGTTGGCAACGCGGTTATTGCGCTCCCATGCGTGCGGCAGGGCATCGTAACGGAGGCCATACTGGACGCTCAAGCGCGGTGTCATGTGCCAGTTATCCATTGCGTAAACCGAGGTCGTCTGGTTCACGTAGTGGTTGATTGGCGCCTGCTGCACCTGGCTGTATCCACCGGTAATGCCAAGCAACATGTCAATCATTGAATCGCCGATGTATTGCTGACCATCAACCGTGCCGCTGGTCTGCGTGCCAAAGTTGGTGTTGCCCTGGCGAGTTCCGAAGATCTGCTGGTTCTTGGTGTAGCGGTTGTAGCTGAACCCGAACTTGGTGGCATGCTTGCCCATCGAGTACGAGAGAGCAACGATTGGTGAGTAATCCTGCGCCGCGTTATGCCACGGGGATGAACCCATGTCTTCTGCTACGCCGTAAGGGTTGCCCCAGCCGGTAACGCTGGGCAGGCTCTTGGATCCGTTGTTGAAGAAGGTCTTCGCATTCCATCCCGAAGGCAGGAACGAATTGCTGCTGTTCGTGATGTCAATGGTGTTGCCGTCATAGTTGAATGCGACTTCGAGCAGCAGGGTAGGTGTAATCGTCCCGGTCAGCTTGACAGCTGCGCTGTTCGAAGGATTGACGAGCGTGCTGGTGACACTATTGTAGCTAGCCCAGAGCCAGCCAAGGAAGGGCAACTGATAGCTTTGGGTAACGGAATCGTGCATGTAGTGACCCATCACCTGCCACTTGTCGTTGATCTTCTGGTCGACACGGACTACGGTGTCAACCACGTCGATCGGCAACGTCGCTGCTGTCGAGGCCTGACCGTTGCTCAGATTCGGCTTGGGAATGATTCCCTGGTTCAAATACAGAACGGCATTCGGGTCAAACAACGCTGAAGGAATGGTGTTGTTCGGGAAGAACTGTCCCGGGGTCAGACCCAAAGACTGCAGTTTGGCAAGGTAGGCCGGATCGGTTACGTTGGAAGGAACAACGATACCGGCGATGGCCTGCGGTTTGCCGTTGCTGTCGAACTTATTGGTGTTGGCAAACAGCGGAGCTACATAGGTTAGGTTCTGTCCCGCAGTTGGGATATCGGCTGTCGGCAGGGTGTTCTGCTTGTTCGGGCTGCTTCCCTGTTTCAGCTTGCGCCACTCTTCGTTCCAGAAGAAGAAGGTCTTCTGCTTATTCTCGTTGTAAACCTTGGGAATAAACAGCGGACCGCCAATGTTGAAGCCGAAGATGTTGTAGTTCAGCGTCTGTCTCGGCGTAACTGGAGTGGTCTGCTTGTTGAACGGTGCGTTGGCGTCATATACCGTGTTGCGGTTGAACTCATAGCCTTCACCGTGGAAGTGCTGGGTGCCGCTCTTGAGTGCAAGGCTGATCGTTGCGCCAGAGGAAATACCGTAATCCGGCGGATAGTTGGAGGTCAGCGTTTCAAACTGCGCAATGGCATCCTGAGAAGGCATGATGTCCATGCCGCCGGCGCCGCCGCGGTCATCTGCTTCGCCGCCGTCAATCAGCCAGATATTGTGGCTCTGACGAAGACCGTTAAAGCTGATGGTGAAGTTCGCTGCAACCGATGTCGGAGTATTGTTGTCCGGCAGGCCAGAGCTGACGCCCAGACCAAGTGCGGCCAGTGCTGCGAAGTTACGGTTTGCGGTAGCGATCTGGTTGATCTGCTCCGAACTGATCAAGGTGCTGACGACGTTCGAGTCGGACTGGACCTGCAGAGCCTCTGCATTAACAGTGACCGTCTGCGTGTCCGAACCAACTGCCAGCTTGATGTCCGAGTGCAGGGTCTGAGAAACGTTGAGTTGAAGACCACTGGTTACCGAAGTCTGGAACCCTTTGGCCACTACTTTGACTTCGTAGGTGCCAATGTTCAGGCCGGAGACGCGATAATAACCAACGTTGTTACTCGTCGTTTCCTTTGTAAAGCCGGTGCCAGCTTCAGTCAGCGTGACGTTCGCGCCTACTACCGCGGCTCCCGCTTGATCTGTGATAGTGCCGGCTATTTCTGAATTTTGCTGCGCATAAACCCCTACGCAAACAAAAAGGAGAAACAGCGGCAACAGCAGCAGCTTGTGTTTCATCCAATTCATTAGATTTGCCTCCATAAGGCGTACAGTTACTGATTTCCCGGGTTAAGGTGAAAAAACATGAGCCAAACACCTGGGCTTGCCGTCGCAGTTCGCGTTTGCCGCATGTAATTCAGGACCCGCAATTGCTCGGAATATAACCCTCGCAAACGCCCCTTCATTCACGCGTACAACCCGTACAGCACTGCCCGACCCGGCGTTGTGGCCGATCATCTCGAACAACTTTTTCAAGGAAAACAGGCCCACCGACCACGGCTGAAAAAGCCCGCAAACGCACGCCTTCTCTAACATCCCCGAAAAAACGAGACTGCAGAAACGAGTAAAAGGTTTTAGCGATCTCGCCAACGAACCCTACCGACTGCAAACATGCGCTGTCAAGAAGAAATTCATGGATGTTTCATGAAACCGATTGCAGGGTTCGCGCATCGCAAATCCCCTTGAGTAAATGGCTTTTGCTCGCATCCCGCTGCAACCCGCAACCCCGATTTTTAGCTCGCAGAAACGGTTCCAGTTTTACCCCCTCCCAGCGTGACAAAACGAGCATTTTCGACGCTGTTCGGCGATCCTGACGATGCAGTACACTTGCCCTAAAGGGGAAAGCTTTGTTTCGTCTCGCGCCACCTGCCTGGCTTCTATTGCTATTGTTTTCAGCGACTTCCATCCAACTCCTGGCGCAGGCCCCTGCCCCCCAGCAGAACGGAATGGGCGGAATTGCCACCGGCGGCACCTTCCAACCCACCTTCGACTCCCAAAAACGCCCCATTACTGCGGGCGGATTCGTAAAAACCGGACCTACGGTCTTTATGAACACCGCCGAGCAGGCCGGGTTAACCACTTGGCGTCACAAGGCCGGAACCCCCGAGAAACAGTTCATCCTGGAGGCAAAAGGCCCCGGCGTCGCCCTCATTGACTTCGACAACGATGGCTGGCTCGATATCTATCTGGTCAATGGCTCAACCTTCGACGCCCTCGACGGCAAGGAAGACCCTCCCCATGCCGCGCTCTTTCGCAACAACCACGACGGAACATTTACCAATGTTGCCGCGAAGGCTGGAGTCACGAACGACCGCTGGGGCTATGGAGTCGTTGTCGGCGACTTCGACAATGATGGTTGGCCCGATCTCTATGTCACGAATTACGGCAAGAATCGCCTTTACCGCAACAATCACGATGGAACCTTCACCGATGTTGCGGAGAGTGCGCACGTTGCGCTTGGAGGCTGGTCCGCCGGAGCGACCTTTGGCGACTATGACGGCGATGGCCGTCTCGATTTATTCGTCGCCGGCTACCTCGAATTTGACCGTAAGAATCTGCCGATAGGCGGCACGAAAGCCGTGGGCTACGCGTATTGCGCTTATCGTGGCGCGGCTACCATGTGCGGACCACGCGGCTTGACCGGCGAGCGCGATCATCTCTTCCACAACAACGGCGATGGAACCTTCACAGACGTCAGTGAGAAGCTGGGAGTCAGTGATCCTGATCGCTTCTTCGGCCTCGGCGCACTCTTCGTCGATGTGAATGGGGATGGTAAGCCCGATCTTCTCGTCGCCAACGATACCTCGCCCAACTACCTCTACATCAACAAGGGCAACGGCACCTTTGAAGACCAAAGCTACGTGAGTGGGTTTGCCCTGAACGGAGACGGCCGCGAGGTGGCCAACATGGGCCTTGCAGTCGGAGACTACGAGAATAATGGACATCTCGACGTGGTGAATACGACATTCTCCGACGACTATGACGTCGTATTCCGCAACGACGGAGAAGGCACATTCACCGACGTCAGTTACAAGATCGGCTTGGCGCAAACCACCATTCCATTCGTCGGATTCGGAGATGGATTTCTCGACTACGATAACGATGGCTGGAAGGATCTACTTATCGCGAACGGCCATGTCTACCCGCAGGTAGACCAGCATCCCGATTGGGGAACCAGCTACGCGCAGCGTCCCTTGCTCTTTCACAATCTCAAGAATGGAAAATTCGAAGTCGTGCCCGCAGTCGAAGGAACCGGGCTCGCTACCGTAAGCGTTGGGCGCGGCGCAGCTTTCGGCGATATCTTTAACGACGGCAAAATCTCGGTCGTGATCAGCAATATGGACGGCGTGCCCGTACTTCTTCGCAACGTTAACCCCGACCATCATCACTGGGTCGAATTAAAAATGACCGGAGGCCCTAAGAGTCCGAGGGACGCCGTGGGCGCTACCGTATACCTGACCGCAGGGGGAATACGCCAGCGCGGCGATGTATTGAGCGGCGGCAGTTACCTCTCCTCCAACGATATGCGCGTGCACTTCGGACTCGGCGATGCCAGTTCGATTGAGAGCGTTGAAATCCATTGGCCCAGCGGAGCAAAAGAGAAAGTAAAACTCTCAGGCCTGGATCGAATTTTTTCAATCACGGAAGGTCAGGGAGTAACGTCCGCTTTGTGTGGACGCGACGCTTGTCCCAGCGATCCAGCGTCGCAGGCACCAGCAAAGTAGCTTGCCACTTCTTTCGACACGTTGGTGATTTCCAGGATGATATGAGCGCAGGAACGCGCGGGTCTCGACGCAGCTTTGTGTGTTCAATGCTTGGCGTTCTCCTGCTTGCCGCCCAGGCGCTGCACGCTGCACCGCAAAACACTTCGCGTGCGAACGAGTCCCTGCACAAAGCCTTGCGTGGCACATCAGGTGTGGCAGTCGTGCTCGATGAAGCAAGTGGACGATTGCTGGCAACGGTGAATCCCCACGATGCCGCGACCGTGCGCAGCACGCCTGGGTCCATCCTGAAGCCGCTGTTCCTGGCCAGTGCGCTCGATAGCGGCGCCGTCACTCCCGAAACCACCGTCTATTGCCGGCGTGAGTTGCATATTCTCGATCACAACCTGGCCTGCTCGCATCCCCAGAACAACGTTGCATTCGATGCGGAAGATGCCTTGGCCTATTCCTGCAATACATACTTTGCGAAGCTCGCGACCCACTTCTCGCCATCGCAGGCAAACCAGGTTATCCGCGATTACAGTTTCCAACTGCCAACTGGCCTCTTTCCGGTGGAACCGGTGGCGGATCTTCGCACGCCGTCGAGTCTCGCTGAAACACAACTGCTGGTCCTGGGAATCGCAGGCGTATCAGTTACACCCGCGCAGGTCGCGGTTGCATATCGCAAACTGGCGCTTCAGCTCAACGACACAAAACTGAAGCCTGTGCTGCATGGCCTTCAGAACTCGGTGAACTATGGCGTGGCGCGCAACGCCAGCGTAGCCGGCATGAATATCGTCGGTAAAACCGGCACTGCCAGCGATCGACCACATTCTTGGACGCATGGTTGGTTCGCCGGAATTGCTGGCTTACCCGGAAGTGAAATTGTCATTGTGATCTATGTGCCGCGCGGCAACGGCGCGGATGCCGCGCGTTTTGCGCAACGCTTCTTTCTCGCCTATAACGAGACACTCGCAAAATGATCCGCGCGATGGTGCTTCTTATCGTCTGTGCTCTATCTGCAATCAACGCCGCTGCTCAGGCAGACGGTTCGACCACGATGACGGTTCGCGTTTTCTCCGAGCGCCGCGTTGACGCCATCACGATTACTCCAATCAGCTCCGATGCGTGGATGCGCACCTGTTCTCAGTGCCCGCGTCAGCCGATCTCAGCGCCGCTCCCGCTGCAGTACGAATCTGGGCGCATTCGCCTGACACCTGCAACGACTGCGAAAGATCTGGAGCTCAGCGGCGCTCTTCGTGTGAAAGCGCACGGCTTCGATCAAGAGGTAAGATCTGCGGGGCTTTGGAGAATCGTGCCTCGACAAGCAGGCCTGCGCGTACTGATCACTGTGCCCAGCGAGCGCTACGTGGCTGCCGCTCTGAATGGTGAGACAGCACCGGACGAACCGCTTGCGTCCCTCAAGGCAATGGCTGTTGCAGTCCGAACCTTTGCGCTTGTAAATCAAAGTCGCCACCAATCGGACGGCTTCGGACTTTGCGACAGCACGCACTGCCAGGCACTGCGCTTTGGACCGGCGCGACCCGAAGTTGAACGGGCCGTGCAGGAGACCACCGGCGAATCCCTGTGGTTTGGCGATCGCCGGGCCCACATCTACTACACACAAAACTGCGGCGGCATGACCGAGGACGCTGCGAATGAATGGCCGGCGGAACAGGCGGTGTATCTTCGCTCGCATCCCGATCCCTATTGCATCCGCCGTCCTTCCGCTGAGTGGCATGCGCAAATTGGGCTGGATCAACTCGGCAGGATCTTCCACGAACAAGGATGGCGCACGCTCCAACATTTTGACTCTCTGCAGGTGACAAAACGAAGCGCCAACGGACGAGCGCTGCTGCTCGAATTTGGCGGGGACAGCATTCATGTTTCGATCTCCGCAAGCAGCTTTCGCTTCGCCATCAATCGCGCCCTGGGCTGGAATACCATTCGCAGTGATTCGTACAAAGCCGCCATCTCAGGAGCAATGCTGCATGTGGATGGCAAAGGCTACGGACACGGTGTAGGACTTTGCCAGGCGGGCGCATACGAGATGGCTGCCGAGGGCCGCGACTATCGCGATATCCTTCAGTTTTACTTTCCCGGCACTGCAACCCGCATAACTGCAAGCGATAGCGGGTGGAGACAAATTGAAGGCGCCGGATGGACGCTTCGATCTGCCGCTTCGAAGCAGGAGTTGATCGAACCGGGCAACACCGCGTGGATCAAAGCCCAGCAATTATTTCCTACCCACTCGCCCATTTACCCGATCGTCTTTTCACTGCCCACAACAGATCTGTTTCGTCAGCTGGCCAACGAGCCGGGTTGGGTTCTCGCATCCACCCGCGGTTCTGATATCTACCTGCAGCCCACCCCCATACTCCGCAAAAATGGAACAGTTCAGGCGACTCTGATGCATGAGTTTCTTCATGTGCTGGTGGAGCAGGAGGCAGCGCAAACAGCCCCGCTCTGGCTGCGTGAGGGACTGGTGGAAGCGCTCGCTGGATCGGGTCAGCATGGCTCATATACGGGACCGCGCATGTCGCTTGCTCAGATCGAAAATGCTCTCGCGCATCCCGCTGGACAGGACGCTTCACGGCACGCACACTCATTAGCATGCTCAATGGTTCGCGAGTTGGTTAGTCGATATGGAATCGCTTCAGTTCGAGGTTGGCTGAAGAGCGGATTACCGGCAACCGTTACTAACTCCCTGCTGCCTGTGAACTAGTTCCGCGCTTCATCGAGATAGTACGCAGTTAGCGCCAACACCAGGCACCACAGCAGAATGTCGAAGGTGTATGCAACTCCAACGCGCGCTAAAACACTCAGAGATTCGAGGACAAGCCCTCTGCCTGGCGTCCACCCAGCCAGGGCTGCAGTTACTCGCATCCCCGCAATTCCGCAGACTACGGCGACAACCCAATACGTCCAGTGAAGGTAGACACGCCCGGATCGCTTGAAGGTTGCGGCATGCACTCCGGAGCTGACTGCTTCCATAGCGACGGGGATAAACAAGGCGGTGAAAATAAGCTGTGCCAGATCATAGAGGCGGTCCTGCCATTGCACCATGTGAGTAAAGCTGAAGAAGGATCTCAGATGTGCAGAGAGTTGCGAATTGGCATAGCCGGCGAAGAGCGCCTCCGCATCTCTGCCCGCCGCGATGGGTCGCGCCAAGGCAACCCACAGCGTAACGCAAACCGCAAGAATCAGTACCTGCACAGAAACAGCAATCGGCGTCGTCGAGTGACACATCCTGCGAAAGCTGGTCGCGTGCAGCCATAGGAAGCCGACAACAATCAGCGCACCAAACAGCATCGAGAGAATAAATTGCCACGCGTGCGAATCGGGAATCTGCAGCCATGCAAATGCAAGCAGGATGGCGCATAGATTTCCTATCCACTGCAGTACGACAATTCCTGGCTTGAAATGAGCCAGTGTTCCACCAAGAGCATTTGCGTGGCTGCCCGACTGCGATCCACTCATTGTCTTCCCTCCGTGCGTGGTGCTTCCACCTGCAGGCGAAGCGCGTCACTTGTTGCCTGGATCTCAGGCTGATACATCGGCTCAACGTGCGCGGGACTTACTACGAAGTTCCCCGGGTTAACAACCTTCAGCAGATAGAAGGCCTCGTGTCTGCCGCTGAATTCCGTGGCGAACAACGCCGCGCGATCGTCATGAAATTCGCGGCGCGTATACCAGTACTGCCACTGGTTAGGACGATCCAGGATTTTGTAGCTATCTTCGTGCTGCACAAATTCCGTGCCCGCTGGGATCGGGTCTTCAATAAGAAGATATTTTGCCGGCGAGCCATTCACCGCCAGATGAACCGCCAGCGTGTCCCCCGGAATAAAGGGACCATTCAGTGGTTCGAGACGATAGACAACCTGCCCATCCTTCTGAGCGGGCACCAGCTTGAAGTAGTCGCGCGTGATATTGAGCGAGAGTGTTCCCGCCTGATAGAGCTTCTGCTCGGTCGAATAGTATTTTCCCTGCACTGACCAGTATGCCTTCCCTGAGCCACTCTTCACGATCTGAACGGAGTTATCCGCCGCGTGCAGTTTGTCCGGGGGCAGATCGATGGCAAGGTCAGTTCCAGCCGCGGCATCCGCCGAACTGAAGTGGCGATGACCCGCAGCGTTGCCGTTTACCATTACGTCCACATCGAAGTCCGCATTCAGCTCCTGCGATACGGCCAGATAGTCGATCAGACCGTAGAGCGCCATCGCAGTCTGCTCTGTAGAGGCCCACCAATAGCCGCTGTTGCGATTCGCGACCAGCCATTGCGCAGCCTGCGCAAGCAGAGGACTGCCGGGATCCGCATGCGTCAAGAAGCGTAGGGCAAACGCAGTACTCTCGGCACCGTTGTCATAGTAGAGATCCAGCAGCGGACTATAGTTTGATGGCCAGTATGCCATCGTTCCCGAGTGCTTTACTTTGCCCTCTAGCAACTTGGCAACATCCGCCGTACGACTATCGCCGACCCGCAACATGGCAAGGCCAGTCATCGACAATCCCTCCGCCGAAAGATCATCGCGTCGCGACCACAGCGTGCTGAGCGAGTCTCCCAGGTTTTGTTCTCCCGCTTCGCCGAGTGCGTAAATCACGTACGCTCGCAGGTCAGGAATCATCCGCGGATGGTCTGCCAATTGGCGCCGCAGATAGGCAACACCCTTGACGAGCATCTGCCGCGATTGCGGATCTGGCGGATAAGTGCGCTTAGCCTGCGCCAATCCGCTCACAACATATGCCGACATAAACACTCGGCTCTCATCTTCCTTCCACCAGCCCCAGCCGCCGTCATCATGCTGGTAATCGCTCAGTCGCGCAAGGCCGGCCTGAACCATTGCATCCAGATCCGAAGGATTGATACGTGATGGCAGATTCAGCTTCTTCAGCGTCTCCGCCACGATAACGTTCGGCAGGAAGCTTGACATCGTCTGTTCCGTGCACCCATAGGGATAACTCGTCAGATAGTCCAGCGCCGAAAACAGGCTGCCCGCGATAGATGGACTTATCTCGACGTGCAAGCTATGTGCAGCTGCATCAGTATTTGCAGGGAAATTAACCGGCACCTTCCCTTCACCACTCTTCTCGCTGATAGTTCCAACTCCATTGATCGTTCGCGGAACGCCAACCGGCTCTATGGGAATCGTCAACTCCAGCGCGTCCGATTCCTCATTAGTAAGTGCCTTGGCCAGCAAATGAGCCGCTCCTAGCTGCGATGCCTTCACTCGCCACAAGGAAACGCCGTCTCCCTTGCTGGGCACATTGATCTTCTCGTTTGCGCCAGCCACATGATCGAGCCCGCTTATCTCTAGTGAGACCTGCACCTGCTTCGCTTGTTCAAGATAGTTGTGAACTATCACCGGAATCGTAACTTCATCGCCCTTGCGCAGGAATCGTGGTGTGCCCATTCGCACAATGATGTTCTTACGGACAATAACGCGATTGATTGAGGAACCTGCCTGAGAGTCTGCGGTGATTGCGCGAACGGTTGCTCTCCATGTAGTTAGCGAATCGGGGAAGGCAAGGGACACCCGCGCGTGTCCCTGCGAGTCCGTGTGTACTGTCGCCGCCCAGTAAGCTGTATCAGGGAACGCCTTCCGTACCTTGGGCTGCGCAATATCATTGCCCGGCTTTACCTGTGCTAATTGCGGACGGTAGCGCGACTGGCGCTCAGCCAACAAAGGAGATTTCACGCCAGCCTCGCCGCTAAAGTAGTACTCCAGCGACGAATCTATGGGCGCGTATACATAGTGGTCGGGATATAGTTTCCTTACTATATCTCCGCTGGTATCCGGGCGAATCGAATAGATAGCTTCGTCTACTACACCGAAGCTGAAGTCAGCACTTACTGGTTTGCCTGTAAAATCGCGCGTGTAGATGTCGTACTCCGCCTTCTGTTGCGGCTGGAATACAGACTTGATCGGCGCGACCTCGATTTGTAACTGCTCCTGAACCGGCGGTACTTTGATCTGCTTGGTCGCCTGGTAGAGTTTGTCATCCTTCAGAAAGGCTACGCTTACTTCGAGATTCGGTTGGGAGTCACGAGTTACCGGAAGATCGAAGGTCAGCGTTCTCCCATCTGAGGACACTACCTTCTGGAACTCAACCGTATATCCTGAAGCCACAACCAGCGCGTGGAAGCCTTCAACCTCTGAGATGATGCTGATGTGCGCAGTATCGCCAGGCGCGTAACTCTTTTTGTCAGCCACAATCTGGACGGTACGGGATCCGCCGCTCCAGTCCGCTTCATTACTCCCGATCACCCATAGCCAAGTGGAGTCGGTTACTACGCGCTGCTCCGGTGTAGTCGACGTCGCCTCCACTTCAATGCTGCCCGCATCGGCTACGGTCATCGTTGCAGTCGCCTTGCCATCCGAGCCTGTAGTTACGTCGGTCGCGGCTCCTCTTGTAATCTCCGACTTACCGTTGGACCAGCGATGCGATACGAGTTGCAGATGCACCTGCGTCGAAACAGGCTTGTCGTCATAGTCCACTGCACTTACATTGAATGCCGCCTTCTGGCCAACCTTGACGGCATAACTCGCCGGTTCCACGTGGATGCGAAAACTGCCATAAGTTGCCAGGAATCGGCCGCGCCCAGTTATCTCGCGGTTGGCCTCGTCTGTAACTCCCGCCTCCACCGTGTAGTCCTGGTCTTGCTTCCGGCGACTCTTGTCTATTGGTACAGGAACGGTAATTGTTAGTTTTCCATTTCCATCCAATGTTCCTGTCTGCTCCGATTGCTGATCCGCACCGTAGCCCAGGGAGTCGTCGCCACTTGCCTGCTCCTCGTACTGAGTTGAGTTGTCTCCTTCTCCTTCTTCATCGCTCCACCAGTAATGCGGTGAATGGTACACACGGTACTTGACCTTCGCGTTTGCCACCGGCTCGCCAAAGAAGTAGCGCGAATCGATAACCACCTGCATACTCTCGCCTTGCAGCACGCGCGTTTTGACTGCGGTTACCCTCACCTGGTATTCCGGCTTCCTGTATTCCTCCACGTGGAACTCGCCAGCGATGGCGCTGTCCGCATCTCCCAGCCGAATGGTGTAGTAGCCAATAGCAGCATGCTGCTGAAGTTCAAGATCACCCGCCACCGTACCATCTGCGGAGACCGGCAATTCCTTGTCAAAGACGGGGTGATCTTCCTGGTCAGTTATCACTGCATGGATTGTGGCGATTTTTGGTAACTCAAGATGATTCTGCACGCGCTCTCGAAGCAGCGCCTTCCAGTGAACAGTGTGCCCCGGCCGATACACAGGTCGATCCGTGTAGACATACGAGGCCCAGTTACTATTGCGCGAAGCTGCAAAGGCGTAGCTGTTTGGAGTTACCACCGCCACTTCGTGACCGGAGGTAGCCAGTACCCAAAGGTTGTCCCTCTCTTCCTTGTTTGGCGTTGTGCGCAGGTCGGCCAGTCCCGTCTCATCTGTCTTTGCATTCGCCTGCACCTGCGTGTTGAAGGCTATTTCTACCTGAGCATCGGCCAAGGGATCGCCCGTGCGGCGATCGACGCAATATGCAAGAACCGAACCTGGGCTGGTTCGCGTTATCAACGCCATCTGGCTAACCATCAGCAGGGTATACGCCTTGTAGTGCCCATCCGTCGCTTCCACCAGGTATAGGCCCGAGGGCAATGGATCGATCGGTAGATCCTGCGAATCTGAAACATACGTCGGGGGCATCTCCTGCCGCCAACGGGCAATCAACTGCTTGTCATTCAGAAGCGGGATTTGCGCAAACTGCGCCACGCCCACGATTCTGCTGCGACGCGCAAGGCTAGACTGCGCTTTCCGTGCGGCATCGCGGCTCTGCTGCGAGAACTGCCCGCGAAAGAACTGACGAACCAGGAACCACAAGTGATGTTTCCAGTCATGAAAGCGCTCAAGCCACGTCTTCTCGTCGATTTGTTCCTTCGGTCCCCAAGGTGTGCCGCTTCCAAAACTATGCAGATCCTTCAGGCCCGACAGAAACTTTTGAGGTTCCTGCACCCGATAGACCCGGAACTCAAGCTCGTCCACGTTGTGTGCATAAAGATGAATGGTTGGTTTGTCTGTGGGAAGAAAGCTGCGGCTCGTACTTAGGTTGAAAGACACTGACCTCGCCGCGTGTGCAGGCGCAGGCGCAAGTAGCGCAATGAGGATGAGCCCAAACGCAATGGCCCCGGTGAACGTCGATATCAATCTGCGTCTCTTAATATGTTCCACCGGTACACTCCGAGAAAGTTGGAATTCTCTGGAAGGGGACGCCAGCGCACATCCGGATGATGCAGCAAGTCTTCCGTCGAAACACGCCGCACCTCGCCCCTTGCATCCCGGATCGGTCCCGTGTGATATACAACCCAATTCGCGTCATCGTCGAGGATGATCATCGAATGATACGGGGAGTTCTGCTCCAGCAGACGATAAAAAAGCAGATCCCCTTTTCGCGCTCTATGAATATCACGACTGACCAAATGAGCATTGAGCGACATCAACGTATGCGCATCCGCAAACTGCGCGAAGCTGCCGTCGCTGATATCGTTCGCCAGAAATGCGCCCGGCCGCACCCGGAACAAGGATGCACCGAGCGGCGTTTGCGGAAAATGATATTGCTGAACTGAACGCGTTGGCGGAACGCCCAATGCATCCTGAGCCTCAGCCCATTGATCGTCGTGTGAACTCAGCGCCTCGCGATAGGAGTACCGCAGCAGTGCGGCGCAATCATCAATCTCGCCGGGAAGTTTGTCAGCTGGCTGCGCGGACTCAGCCTCAGCTATGGCGGCAAACCAACTTCGAAAGGCCCGTTGATCCTCTGGCGAATGCAGGCGCAGAAAGTCGGGGGTCCCGTCCCCGTAGCTATCCGTGCCATCGAAGATGAAGTAGACGGGCACAGAGAATTGTCGATGACGCCACGTGAACTGGATGACTGAGTCGGATGGTGCCACCGGCGCCTTGATCCATCCCTGTACTGACCCTTGCCTGTTGGCCTCGAACTTCAGACCCGGCGTCAGTGCGCTGACCGCGTCCACGGCAAGAGCGTTGGAGTTGCGCCGTTGAATTATCAGCGCGGCGTGCTCGCGGCCATCTGCCGGCAGCGTCACTTGCGTCGGCGCCACAGTAAGTGCATCCGACGATCGCCGGTAAATCATGAAGAGGCCAGCAAGGACGAGGGGTACCAACGACAGCCCCAACAGGTATATTCGCCCTCCGCGGAAGAACTTCAACCAGCCACCTTCGAACCGTGCGCCCGCTTCATCCGGATCGCCACGCGAATAGGTTACAACGTATTCGTTGCGGCAGCACCGCAGAGCCCTGCATCTATCTCGCACAGGAAGACCGGCATGCACGGTATGCGTTACGATAACTGTCTGCGCATAGCTGAAGCCACCCCGAATTACCAGCACAGGGCGGAGCCTCGCGACGAATGCAGAAAGCACGGAAAGGCTACTGGCGAATGACCCTCCAAATCCGTCTACTTTGTCTCCTCTGCGCCATCTCTTCACTGGCCGTGTCGGCCACCGGCTGCACCTCAAAAGAAGGCGCGCCCCCATCGGCCGCCACTTCGCAGGAAGCTGTCGCCACCCTCAGCCCTGAAGTCTCCGCCGCAGTCGCTCAGCAGCTGCGCACAGAAGCTGCCTCCGGCCAGCTCGCGGATCTGCGCTGGCCAGACTTCAGCGACTATCGCGCGCATGTGCAAAAGTTCTACGACTCCACTGGATACCAGCCTGCGTGGGTCTTGGGCTCCAAACCAACGACGCAGGCATTGGGCGTGATCAAGGCGCTCGAAGCCAGTCAAAGCCAGGGTCTGAACCCCGAAGACTACGAAGCCTCGCGCTGGGCGTCGCGCATCACCAATATGTCGTCTGCAAGCGGCAACGACGCCAGCAGTGCAATCGCGCGATTCGACCTTGCAATGACGGTCTGCACGATGCGCTACATTTCAGATCTGCACATCGGCCGGGTCAACCCTCAGCATTTCGACTTCGGCATCGACGTCGCCTCGAAGAAATACGACCTGCCCCAATTCTTGTCGGAGAAGCTCATCAAAGGGACTGACATACCCGCGACCCTCGAAGCCGTCGAGCCTCCCTTCCAGGCATACAAGCGCACCAAGGATGCCCTGCAGCGTTACCTCGCGCTGGAGCACCAGGTTTCGACGCAGCCTCTGCCCGCCGTGGACAAGCCCGTCAAAGTCGGCGATACCTACACCGCCATGCCACAACTCACAACGCTGCTGAATCAACTCGGCGACCTGCCCGCAAGCACAACGCCTCCTGACAATCCCCTCGCATGCACCCCGCAACTCTCGGATGCCGTTCGGAAGTTCCAGACGCGCCATGGCCTCACGCTCAACGGTCAGCTGAACAAAGAAACCCTGGCTCAGCTCAATGTGCCCATCAGCGTACGCGTGCGGCAGCTTCAGGATGCACTGGAGCGCTACCGCTGGCTCTCGCCGGAGTTCGCGCAGCCGCCTATCGTCGTCAACATTCCCGAGTTCAGGCTGCGCGCTTTCTCCGCGGATCGAACCGTCGCCCTACGCATGAACGTAGTCGTCGGCAAGGCCTTCAAACATGAGACCCCCGTCTTCACCGATCAAATGAAGTACGTGGTATTTCGTCCGTACTGGAATGTTCCGCCCAGCATCCAGCGCTCTGAGATCGTGCCCGCGATTCAGAAGGATCGCATGTATCTCGCGAACAAGGGATTCGAAGTGACGAACTCCAAAGGTGATGTCATTCCCAGCACGCCGGTCAGCGACGAAGTGCTGCAAAAGTTGCGAACCGGCTCTCTGATGGTTCGCCAAAAGCCCGGTGATAAAAATGCCCTGGGTCTGGCGAAGTTCATCTTTCCCAACTCGCACAATGTGTATCTGCATGGAACACCGGCGCAGTCGCTCTTCGCAGTCTCAAGGCGCGACTTTAGCCACGGATGCATCCGCACCGAGAATCCCGCTGCCCTCGCGGCATGGATCCTGCGCGGCGATCCTCAGTGGACTCCCGAGCGCATCAAGGCTGCCATGACCAGCGGTCCTGACAACCAGCAGGTTAACCTGAAAACGCCGATCCCTGTGCTCATCCTCTATCTCACCGCGGTCGTCGAGGAGAATGGCGAGGTCTGGTTCTTCCACGATATCTACGGCTTCGATCGCTCGCTGGAAACAGTGCTGGCCAAGGGCTATCCCTACCCGGGATAGCGCGCGAGTTCGTCTAAATCTAAATAGAGTGGGATTTTTTGGCCAGCAACCTGATCATTCGGCACCGCGCAGGAAGTGGCGCTACCAGCGACGAACTGGCCCTACATCGACGTGGACAAATGCCGAGGAGGCATAGTAGCCAACTCCGCCGCGGTGGAGAGCCAGGGCGGCGTCTCGTAAATTGGCAGTGCTCACGCCCGGCACTCGGATATCAATCGCCTTTGCCAGCATGTGTTGGCTGTGCTGAGCCACCCCGTGCGAGTGAGAGCGCAGAAACTCGTTGCTCCACGGTGTGCGATATCCGCAAATAATATCGATCTCGCCGCCCGGCTTTCCAACAGCCGACAGCAGATCATGCAGCAAATCAAATTCGTCCGGATCGTAGGCTTTCACATCGCCGGTCCGATGATCCCGCAGAAAATAATTCAGCTTGTCCAGCGCTTCCGGCACGTACGCGTCGCCCACGCGGTACACAATGTCAATCTGCTCCTGCGTATGCGTGTGATACATCCGCAATCTGTACTCCTGCGGCCCGTTCGTCGACGCAATCGTGGCAGCCACCATCCCTCTCGCTGGAAACAGCGATGTCAGGGCAAGCAGGGCATGCAATAGGAATTTGCGCAACCTTTACATCCTTTTATTGTTCTGGCTGGAGACCCGTGGACCAGGGCCTCAGTTTAGACGCTCGATCAGGGCATTTCGTGATCGGCGCGTCTCTTATCCGCAACAGAAACAACCACTTTATGTGCCAACGAAATGAAGTGACACGGCCTCCAGCGCGACCATCTCCAGGCGAACAGCCCACGCCGGCCCCGTGCCACAGGTTATAATCTATGTTCCCACGGTCACTAAAAATTCCCACTGAAAGTTTAGTCTGCTTATATGAAGCCTCTGGCAATCGTGTGTCGTCAGTATGTTGCACCACTTGTTCTTGTCACCGCCTTCCTGTTCGTTGGCGCGCTTCAGGCACAGGAAGCAGCACGGCCGGTCTTCGCGCCATACTCACATCCGGCCACACCCCCACCTGAGAATCCCAAGGTTGGCCTCGTGCTTGAAGGAGGAGGTGCGCTTGGACTTGCACATATCGGCGTTCTGAAGTGGCTTGAAGAGCACCATATTCCCCTCTCCTATATCGCGGGTACCAGCATGGGTGGATTGGTCTCCGGCGTCTATGCCACCGGCCATAACCCCGCAGAAACACTGCAGCTGATTAAAACAATCGACTGGGACGAAGTTCTATCCGGCCAGATCCCCTTCCAGGACCTTTCTTTCCGCCGCAGAGAGGACGCTGTCGAATTCCCCACCGGCCTCGAGTTCGGCCTCCGCAAAGGCGTCCACTTGCCGGAAGGCTTCAACTCCGGCCAGCAAGTCAACTTCATTCTCGATAAAGTGGCGCTCCCGTATTCGTTTGTGAGCAGCTTCAATGAGCTGCCCACGCCCTTCGCCTGCGTTGCCACCAACATCGTAACTGGACAACCACACGTCTTCCGCGAAGGACCGCTTTCAACTGCGCTCCGATCCACCATGTCCCTTCCCGGAATCTTTGCGCCAGTTCGCGTCGGCGATGCAATCTATGCCGATGGCGCTCTCACCAACAATTTCCCTGTGAATGTGGCTTTCGATATGGGAGCAAACTATACGATCGGCGTGTACCTTGCCACCGCCCCCCTCGATCCCAAGCAAGACGTCTCCGTTCTCGGAGTAGCCGGACAGTCGATCGGCCTGATGATCGCCAACAACGAAACCGAACACAAGAAGATGGCGAATATCCTCATCAACGTCGACCTCTATAAGTACACGTCGATGGATTACAACAAGGCAGATGAGATGGTAGCCCAGGGCTACAAAGCCGCCGAGGCAAATAAGGACGCGCTTCTCAAGCTGGCCGTCGACGACCAGACATGGAATGCTTACATTGCCAATCGATTGGCGAAGCGTCGGGATGTGCCCGTTCCGCAGTTTGTTCAAGTTCAGGGCTCTTCCAAGATGCTCAATACCGAGATGCAGGCCAGCCTGGATGACAACGCAGGTCATCCCGTTAACTACATGGCCCTGCAAACAGACATCACCAAAATCGTCGGAGCAGGCCGGTTCTCTTCGCTCAGCTATCGCATGACGCAGAAAGACACGCAACCGGGACTGCTCATCACTGCCACCGAGAAGTCTTATGCTCCCCCGCTCGTCAGACCTCTCATCGTCATCGACGGCGCTCAGTACAACAACGTGCTCTTCAGTGCCGGAGCCCGCATCACGTTCCTCGACTTCGGTTCCTATGGCGCCGAGTTGCGCAACGACATTATCGTGGGGTCCATCTATCAGCTTAGCTCGGAGTATTACCGCCCACTTACGCCAAGAACAAAGTGGTTTGTGGCTCCTAAGGCGCAGTTCTACAGCAATACCTTCAATGTCTACAACGACCAGACTCTCATTGCGCAGTATCGCCAGCGCGTATTGGGCGGTGGCATCGACGGAGGCTACGCGATCGATCCAGCCTCGCAGATTCGCTTCGGTTACAGCACCGCCTATGAAAAATACTCGTCACAGATCGGCTCGGTTCCGGATTACCCCAAGGTCTCTGGACGAACCGGCAATTCGCATGTGAAGTATCAGGTGGACAACACCAACGATGCCGTCGTCCCGACGAAAGGCGAGATGGTAAATTTCCGGACAGAATATTACGACGCCAATCCGGGAGCTACAGAGAATTTTCCCCTTACTGAACTTACAATTCGCTACTTCGAACCTCTCACCCCGAAACTGTCCGCATTCATCGCAGGTTCCGGTGGCTCAACTTTCGGCTATCGCGGGACCGGCGTTCCCTCCTTCTCGCTCGGAGGACCCAAGGCAATGGCCGCCTATGGCCAAAACCAATATCTGACGAATCAGTATTACTACTTTCAGGGCGGCGCAATTGCCAAAATCGGAAGCCTGCCGCCACTCCTGGGAAGCAGCATCAACGCCGTCGCGTACTATGAAATTGCAAAATCCTTCTACACCATCAATCCAAAGACAAACACTCTGCCTATGGACGGAGTTGCAGGTATCGTCCTCAAGACTATCCTGGGCCCCATTGAGGTGGCTGGCGCATTCGGCGCTAACGGCTCCAAAATCTTCTTCCAACTCTCCCGCGTCTTCTAACGCTTGCAATCGTTGTGCGGAGCAAATAAAGAGGGGAGGCCGGTCAGCCTCCCCTCTTTATTTGAATCTAAGCCAGCGGTCACTCTGGCAGCTTGGCTAGATGAACCGTCTTCCCAGTCTGCGCTGATTCACGAGCAGCATCCAGAATCTGCATCACCACGACATTCGTGTCGAGGCCCGTCAGACTGCCCTGTGGCTGTATCTCTCCACGAAGGGCGGCCACCAGGTAATCCAGTGAGTTGTCGATTGGCGGGGTCAGAGGCGCGGCCTGCTCAGTCGATTCCTGCGCATCTCCAGCATGGCGCACTCGCAGTCGGCTCGGACCAACGGTGATCACATACCCGGTCGAACCGTAGAGTTCCATGTCCTTGCGATCAAATGCCCAGTTCCACGAGGGCTGCAGCACAGCCTGCGCCTTGGGATAGCCCAGGATCACCGTAGCTTCATCGTCGACCTTGGGATACGTTTCCGGCTTGTTCGTCTGCACCACGGCAGTTACAGTCAGCGGCGCCTCGCCCTTCATCAGCCACGTCATCAGGTCTGCGCCGTAGCAGCCAAAGTCGAAGAGAGCACCCGCGCCGTTCTGCTGCGGATCGGTCAACCAGGCCAGAAACTCCGGACTCACGCCGATCTCCTTCGGTCCCTTGTGGCCATCGTGCACCACCACCCTGCGCACCTCGCCGAGCTTGCCCTCCTGCAATTGCTGGTAGGCGGCAAGATTGCTCGCGTACCAGGTCGTCTCATAGTTCACCAGCACCTGGATGTGGTTCGCCTTGGCCACGCGACGTATGGCCACTGCATCGGCCACAGTGGTCGCCAGCGGCTTCTCCACCATCACGCTGATACCGTGGCTCGCTGCCGTCTCAATCAGGGCCCGATGCTCGGCAATCGAGGTATAACCCAGGATCGCATCTGGATGCGTCTGTTCGATCATCGCGTCGACTTTGGAGTAGAACAGTTTCGGGTCGAGGTGAAACCTGCTCTCGTACTTCGAGACAAGCTCGGGATTCGACTCCACAATCCCGACCAGCTGCACGTCCTTGTGACTCGCCAGTTGGGGCAGAAATCCCATGATGTGGTCGTGTGCCAGCCCCACAATTGCCACGCTGATGGGCTTCCCGGTCGTGGCCGCGGTCTGCGCCTGCCCGGCAGCCAGGAATGCACCTAGGAAAGCGGCTGTTGCCACGACATTACGCAATCGAAGTTCTTTTCGAAATATCCTCGCCAAAACTGCCTCCAAAACTGCATCGAAAACGGCACCTAGCATGCTTAAAACGTGACAAATAACGTCATGAAATCGCTTACAAAAGACCCTGCGAAAGTATACTCTTCCACTCCCATATGCCGAAAAGGAGGCAAAGTGTGCTATTCTGTTTTTGCGCTCAGTGATTTGGTTGTGAGCCGTTCTTGCTGTGGAAAGCTAAGACCGTCTGCGTTAACACCCCTCCCAAGCCCATTCAGCGTTCCCGTCGCGCAATTGTGCGCAGCGTTGTCGTAAAGCCCGTGTGCTTTACGCGGAAACGTCGTACGGCAGATCCGTTGTTCGACAGTGACCTTCGCGTCGATTGCAGATTTTAAACGGATACCCATGCGTTTGTACCGACCTTCTCACAGTGGACGAAGCCACTCCTGAGACTTCACGATTCCCGTCCCTGCCCTTCCCCAAGGTCTGGCAGAGCGTAACGGGGACCAAGGAAAAAGTGACCGCATTTACCGATTTTCAGATTTCCGCCTCGCTACAGAAGAAAATAGCGATGGCCAAGTTCGTAACCCCCACCCCAGTGCAGGCCGCCGCCATTCCCCCCGCCCTTGAGGGCAAGGATGTTCTGGCGACGGCCCAGACAGGCACCGGCAAGACCCTCAGCTTCCTGATTCCGATCATCGAACGGCTGCAGGTCTCTCAGAAGCAAAGGCGCAACAGCCCTGGTTCTGCTGCCGACGCGAGAACTCGCGATGCAGGTGGAGCAGGCTTACCGCACGTTGACACAGAGCACAAACATGCCTGTGGCGCTGGTGGTAGGCGGTCTGTCCGAGGGCAGCCAGTTACAGTCCATCCGCCGTGGAGCAAGGCTGATCGTTGCCACTCCCGGGCGTTTGGAGGATTTTCTCAAGCGCCGCCTCGTGGCGCTCGACAAGATTGAAATCCTGGTTCTGGACGAAGTGGACCGCATGCTCGATATGGGCTTCCGCCCTGCGATTCGACGCATCGTCTCCGCGATTCCGGCCAAGCGCCAGACCCTTTGCTACTCGGCAACGATGGAATCTCCCATCACCGAAGTAGTTGGGGAATACCTCACGAACCCCGTCCGAATTGAAATCGGATCGGTCCTCAAACCCTCAGAGAACGTAAAACTGCGTGCCTTTGAGGTCTCCAACGAGCGCAAGATGTCCCTTCTGGAACATCTGCTTCGTGTGGAAGCCGGCAGCTTTCTCGTCTTTGTGCGAACCAAGCACGGAGCCGAGCGTGTGGCGAAGAAACTGTGCCACGCCGGTTGGGGAGCGACCAGCATTCACGGAGACCGCTCGCAGGCGCAGCGTATTGCTGCACTCAAGAGCTTCTCCACGGGCAAGCATCGCGTGCTGGTGGCAACCGACGTTGCCTCCCGCGGAATCGATGTGAAACATATCGCGCACGTCGTCAACTACGACCTGCCCAAGATGGCCGAGGACTTCGTTCATCGCATTGGCCGCACCGGCCGAGCAGACTGCACCGGTGTCGCTTCCACGTTTGCCGCCCCTGAGGACCGCAACGACCTGCGAAAGATCGAAAGGACTCTGCGTATCTCGATGGAACGCTTTCGCGTCAAGGATGCCCTCATCGCGTAATCGCGCGAAACCCGCATCTGTCTAGCTGAGATTCAAAAGGCTCCCGTTTGCCAACCAGCAACGGGAGCCTTTTCCTGTGCCATCGGACTCTGCGACTGCTCTTTCCACACAGCCGCGAGCGTGGTAGTCTGCAGAATATTTTCTTCCGGGCGATTCCATTTCTTGGGGGAATGGGAATGAGATCTGGCGAGGCTGTTGCGAAGACTGTCGAAGAGTACCTTGAGCGCGTGCCGGAGCCTGCCCGCACCAGCCTGAGCAAGGTTCGCGCCACCATCCGCGCCGCGGTTCCCGCAGACGCCACCGAGGGAATCAGCTACGGAATGCCGGTATTCAAATACCATGGTTTGCTGGTGGGTTACGCGGCTTTCAACAAGCACTGCAGTTTCTTTCCCATGAACTCTTCGCTTATCCAGGAATTCAAGGAAGAGCTCAGCACTTACAAGACAGCCAAGGGAACCATTCAGTTTCCCAGTGACAAACCGTTGCCCGCCGCCTTGTTAAAAAAGATGGTGAAGATCAGGGTGATGGATAACAAGATCAAAGCGAAATCCTGATTAGGCCCGCTGATACACCGACGATTGCAAAGGAGTTTGACCGATGACCCCAGCCACTCATCCATATGCGCAAGTGCTCGGCGATCGCGATCCGCTCGAAGTGCTGGCGGAGACGCAACGGACCATTCCCGTCATCGCACAGACGCTTGGCCCCGACGGCCTTAAACGCAGCTATGCCCCGGGCAAGTGGACGGCAGCCGAGGTTCTGGCGCATCTTGCTGATTGCGAAGTCGCCTTCGGGTTCCGCATTCGCCAGATCCTCGCAGAGCCCATACTTCCGATTCAGCCCTTCGATGAAAGCGGCTGGGCACGGCACTATAACCAGATGGATGGGATGGAAGCGGCACAGACCTTTCAGTCGCTGCGCGGGTGGAACCTCTCACTCTTCAGCAAGTTAAGTGAAGAGGAGTTGAGCCGGGAGGCCAAGCATCCGGAGCGCGGCCCACAAAGCGTCGACACTGCGATCCGCATAATGGCCGGGCATACGCTTCATCACCTGGGGCAACTGGAGACGATCGTCGCGGGCTGAGGGATGCTAGATCAACCTCAACACTGAAACTGCTGTATCCGCCGCGCTTAGGGGCATGCTCCGGCCAATCAAAGAATGGATCGCCGCCGCTTCTGCCACATCTAATTTTGCAGGATAGACCAACCTTCCTCACCCCCGGGAGGACCGCATGGCTATTGCGATCCCGCGCACTCCAAGCACTCACGGCCCCATCCCTCCGACGATAAATACCTCCTGCGAATTTGTGCAGACGCTGATGAAGTTGCAGCGTGCTGCCCAGCTGATCACCTCGAGCCTCGATCTTGATGCGCTGCTGGAGCGGGTGGTGAACGACATTGCCGCGTCCATCGGCTGCGTCGAAGTTTCTGTGTGGCTGCGCGACCTCGAATCACAAGACATGGTGCTGCATGGCGTGCGTGGCTGCACACTGCACAAGAAAGGTTCGCGGCTCAGGATCGGCGAGCAAGGCATGGTGGGCTACGTTGCCGCTGCGGGTGCGATGCACTACGCTCCAGATGTTCGGGTCGATCCGTACTACATCAGCTGCGAGGAACACACGCTCTCTGAGGTGACCATTCCGCTGAAGATTGGCGGTGATGTGATCGGCGTACTCTCAGTGGACCACAACGACACCGATGCATTCTCTGAGGATCAGCTGCAGGTATTCCAGGCGCTCGCCGGGCACATTGCGGTGGCGATCGAAAATACCCGCCTCTTCCGGCTCGAGCGTGCTGAACGCGAGAAGATGGAGAAGGAAGCCGACGATGCTCGCGCTATTCAGAGCGCGCTGTTGCTGAAGCCCACGCCACTGGTCCCCGGTTTCACGTTTGAGACGGCGTGGCATCCAGCGGGAGCTGTGGGTGGCGACTGGTTCGACTTCATCGACCTGGGCCAGAACCGCTACGGAATCGCCCTGGCGGACGTTTCAGGAAAGGGAATGCCGGCTGCGCTGTTGATGTCGGCCACGCGCGCGATCCTGCGCTCGCTGGTGAAGGTGGATCCATCGCCGGGCCGCACGCTGTCGAGTCTGAACCAGACGTTGATTGAAGACTTCCCGATGGGCAAATTCGTGACCATGATCTATGCCGTGCTGGATGCGGCGTCGCGCGAGATCACCATAGCGAGCGCTGGACATCTGCGGCCAATGCTGATCAACGGAGAATGCTCGTTCGTCGATGTGGAGACAGGACTGCCGCTGGGGTTGGCCGCTTCAGTTTATCCGGAACTCACGTTCAAACTGAAGCCTGGCAGCCAGCTATTGCTCTATACGGATGGCATCACCGAGGCGATGAACCTCACCGATGAGGAGTATGGAGCGAGCCGATTGTCAGAGCACTTTCAGTTGCCGGATGCGTGCGTTGAGGGACTGATCTCGGAGGTGCAGCATTTTTCTGACGGGTCGACTCGGACCGATGATGCCACTGCAGTGCTGATTCGCAGCAAGGCAAACTAAACCGAGCCTAGTGCTTCAACGCAGGCATAATCTTTTTGCGATCGACCACTCCGCTGCCCTCAAGGACGGAGTAGAACTGGTCGGCTGCGAGATCCTTGATCGTCTCCAGTTTGCCTGACGGCCAACGGATTTCAACGCTGTCGATCTTTGTGGCGCGCGCCAAGCCGAAGTGCACTCGCAGGTCGTTCTGCGATATGTAACTGCCGCCGCTGTGAATCTCTTCCGTCTGCGTCATACCGCCCGCAACAAGCTTGAGCTTGGCGCCGATGGCGAGACGATTGCTCTTTGTTCCGGCAAGTTCAAAGCTGACCCAGTGTGTGCCGGTCACGCCCTGGTTTCGCAGGATGGTCGGCGGGCCGTCGATATCGCTGTAGACGAGATCGATTTGCCCGTCGTTGAAGAGATCGCCCGTCACGATGCTCCGTGTCGCTTCCATGCGCAGCAGCGGCTCGCCACTCAAGGCGCTGGCATCGCAAAAGGTTCCGTCCTTCTGGTTCAGGAAGACATTCTTCGGTTCGAGATATTTTGCGCCAGTGGGCAGCACGTCCACCTGCGGGTATACATGGCCGTTGGCTTCCACGATGTCGAGCCAGCCGTCGTTGTCGAGGTCAGCAAAACCGTTACCCCAACCTACCCAGGGCAGCGGCGCGACTGAGAGACCGGCCTCGTGGGTCACGTCCTTGAAATCCCAGTCGCCGTTATTGCGGTACAGCACCTTGTACTCGTTCTCGTAGGTGGTGGAGAAGATGGAGGGCAGGCCGGTGTGGTTGTAGTCGCCAATCGCGACGCCCATGTTTGCCTGCTCCGCTCCATCGGCATTCACGGCCACTCCGGCTTCCAGGCCCACCTCAGTAAACTTGCCATTGCCGTCGTTGCGATAGAGAAAGTTCGGAGTCGAGTCGTTGGCAATGAAGATGCTCTGCTTGCCGGTGTTGTTGAAGTCGGACCAGACCACGGTGAGTCCATAGTAGGCACCGGGATCATCCACTCCGGCCTGCTTGGAAACATCCGTAAAGGTTCCGTCGCCATTGTTGTGAAAGAGCGAATCTCCAGCGCCCTTCAAGCCGCGCGGTCCGCATTGCGTCTCAACTCCGCGATACTTGCAGGTGGGCGAACTGCCGAAGACCGGGGGATTCTTGAAATCCAGATCGACATAATTTGAAACCATCAGATCAAGGAGACCGTCACCATCGTAGTCGCCAAATGCTGAGCCCATGGACCAGCGTCCGTCCTGCACACCAGCCTGTTTCGCAACGTCGGTAAATGTTCCGTCGCCGTTGTTGCGATAGAGCACGTTGCCACCGTGGCAGGTGATGTACATGTCGGGCCAGCCGTCATTATTGTAGTCGCCGACGGAGCCGCCCATGGCGAAGCAGGGAGTTGCGACGCCGGCCTTGTCTGTCACGTCGGTGAAGGTGCCATCGTGGTTGTTGCGGTAAAGCGCGCCCCGGGCCTTCTTGCCAGCGTTGGCCTGGGCCACGGTGGGGGCGTTGGTGAAGTAGACATCGAGCCACCCGTCGCGGTCGTAGTCCAAAAGGATGATGCCGCCGGTCATGGATTCGATGATGATCTTCTTCTCGGGATCGGAGGTGTGCCGGAAGTGAATGCCCGATTTGGCTGTGACGTCGACAAATTGCGGAATCGGACGTCCGCTGCACTTCTGCGAGAGCGCATCGGGCTCCGATGGCGTCTGGCCAAACAGCGGTTGCGCCATGAACAATGCAATCCCCATGGCCAGGCTTCGGCGCAGAATTCCCTTTGACTGCTGCTTCATTCGTCTCCCGCGGTGGCGTGTATCTCTGACGATTGTACTGAAGTAGGATTGTGGGCGGCACGCGCAGCCGAGGGTTTAACGGAGGATGTACCTTTCGGGAAGATTCTTTGACCCGGCAGGGCATTTTGTGGAAGAGTTTCTACGACATAGAAGGAAGTTGAGCAACATGGTGCCACGCAAGGACACGAAGTACCTGCCTTCGAAGCCGATCAGCCTGAAAACGATTGGCGACTATCTGGATCTGTCTCCGGCCACAATCTCCCTCGTGTTGAACAACGCTCCCGGAGTACGTTCCATCCCGCAGAAGACGCGCGACCGAGTCATTGAGGCAGCCCGGAAGTTCGACTACAGGCCCAGCTATTCCGCGCGGGCGCTCAGGAACCGGCAGACGTATTCCGTCGGCGTTCTTGTGCCCGAGTTGAGCGACGTCTACACCGCGATGGTCATGAGCGGTCTGGAAGAGGTGCTGATTGAGGAAGGCTACTTCTATCTGACGGCCAGCCATCGCCGCAAAGCCGACCTGGTGGAAGAGTATGCCGGTCTGCTGATGGAGCGTTCGGTGGAAGGCATCATCGCCATCGACACCATGATGACGCAGCCCTACTCCGTGCCAGTCGTGAATGTCGCAGGACACAACAAGATCGAGGGCGTTACCAACATCGAGCTTGACCATATCCGAGCCGCTGAGTTGGCGATGCGCCATCTCCACCAGCTTGGCCATCGGCAGATCGCCTTCATGCATGGCCAGGCCCACAGTGCCGACTCAGCCCCACGCTGGAAGGCCATGACGGATGCGGCCCGCGCTCTAGACCTTGAGGTTCGCCCCGAGCTTACGATTCAATTGGTGGCG
Organism: uncultured Acidobacteriaceae bacterium; assembly: GCA_963849505.1. GTDB lineage: Bacteria > Acidobacteriota > Terriglobia > Terriglobales > Acidobacteriaceae > JANXZS01. The sequence goes on from CAWKHY010000012.1 coordinate 417,269, forward strand.
AACGATGCGTCGCCCGAGCTTGGATATCCCGTAGTCAACGAATTGCTGACCAGGGGCAATCACTTCACAGCGTTGGTCTGCTACAACGACATCGCTGCAATTGGTGCGATTCGCGCATTCCGCGATCATGGAATTCGCGTTCCCGAAGACGTCTCCATCATTGGCTTTGACGATATTCAGGCCGCAGCCTACTACTACCCGAGCTTGACGACGATTCGGCAGCCTATGCACTCAATGGGCTCTACCGCCGCTCGAATTCTGTTGGAATGGTTGCGCGGCAAGAAGGTACCGCCGCCACAGGTGACTGTGCTTCCTGAGCTGATCATTCGCGAATCCACCATGCCGCCGAATCCCAAGCCATGGATGAAGCCGAGATAGTGACTTCGCTCCCAGGCGTGAGAAAACTACCTTAGGCACTCTCCCAGGCAAATGTTTATACTTGGTGGCCTAAGGAGACAATCGATCATGCGTTCTCTGAATCCCGCTCTATCCCTGCTGCGCACTCGTATCGGTGCCGCTGTAGGCCTTGCCGCCCTCTTGGCGGCCATCATCGCAGTCCCGGCTTATGCCGCCGACGCTGCTGCAGGCCAGACCGTCGTTCTGAAAGCCGCAGACGCAACCAAGAGCCTGCCTACCTCGGTCTTCTATCGCGGGCAGACCGCTCCGGTGCAGTCGCGTAATTCCGGCGGCGTGCACTTCGCTGACGGCATGCTGATGCTGGTGACGAATGTAGACAACTCCGGATATTCCAGCGGCGTGCAGCAGAAGTTCACCGCCTATCTGATGACCGAAGTGCCGCTCGACATCGATGGCAAGCATCTGCCTGCGGGTGCGTACGGCATCGGCTTCATGGGCGGCCAGTTCTACGTCACCGATATCGGCGCGCATGATCTGCTCGTTGTTAAGGGCGCATCCGACGCCGATATGAAGCGGCCTGTGCCGCTGCAAGTGGTGGCGGATACCGCAGCAGACCACTACCGCGTTTATGCCGGTCGCGAGTATATTGTCTTCTCTCGCGCAAAATAGTTGCGATGATCGGGCGGGCATGGCCGGCAACGGCAGCCCGCCCTCCGCACTCTCGACTGCTACGATGCAGTAGCCGGGGCCACTTCCAGCAGGCCCTCGGCCGCCAACTCTTCAAACAGCGCCAGCAAGTCACGCTCGATCACGGATGGCTCCGCATCGTACTCCGCTGCCAGCTGCGCCGTGAGATCCGCAATGCGAACCGGCTTCTCGATCCGCTTCCATATCTCGCTTCCGGTCACACCCAGCCCATAGCACTTACTGCGTTCCAGACTCATCAGCACAGTCTCTCCCGCCACATCCGCAGAAACTGGAGTGGTACTGCGAACGACAATGGAATCGGCACAAAGCGTAACTGACATACTGAAAACCCGGCGTATTCTGGAGTAGGAATTCCAACACTCTATAAGGCTATGCTAGCAAATCTTTGCGGGACATCGAGCGCGTGAAGCACCAGCGGAAGCACGAGGACGAGTTCGCGCTCCTGGTGGCCTCCAGCCTGTGGCCGCGCAGGCCCGTTGACCGTGACATAGTCCGCGCGCTCGCGCAGAAGGATCTGGACTGGTCTGTCTTCGAGCAGATGGTTCTGCTCCATCGGTTAGCCCCCATCGTCTTCCACAATCTCAGAGACTACGCGCGCGAATATGTACCTCCGCCCGCCATGCTCGCGCTTGAGAGACATGCCAGCAACAGTGGATTGGCCGTCTTCAACGTGCTTCGAGAAATTCTGCGCATCAGCGATCTCTACAGCAAATCATCCATCTCTCTGCGCATCCTCAAGGGCATACCGCTCGGAATCGTCGCTTACGGGGACGCGGGCCTGCGCAACACCGGCGATATTGACCTGCTGATCGACGAGCGCGACGTCGCCACAGCCGACGCTCTGCTGCAGGAGGCAGGCTATCGACGCATCGAACCGTTAAATGTGGAGTTGACGCCACGCCGCTTCGACTACTACGTCGCGCACTGGAAGGATTTTGTCTACGAACACACCGACTCGGGCGACTCGGTGGAACTCCATTGGCGGCTGACCCGCAATCGTGCCATGCCCGGTGCTCGTCTCACGCGCGCGGATTCGATCTCCTACGTCACGCTGGGTTCGCGGCAGATTCCCACGCTCGCTTTCGACGATCTCTTTCTCTATCTCTGCCTGCACGGGGCGTTGGACGGATGGATGCGCCTGAAAGCGCTGGCCGACATTGTGGCCCTGTGTCGCGAGATGAAGCCGGCGGAGATCGAACGGCTGGCAAAGCTGGCTGCGGAATTCGAACTTCTGCCGGAAATGTCAGCCGCTATTCTGCTGGCGAAGCGCGTCTTTAGTATTGATATTGATCGCACCGGACTTCTGCCTGAATCTCATCCCGTCGTACACAGGATTCTGCATTTTTCGTGGCACGCAATCTCGGGAGAAGGCTTCATGATGCCCCGCGAAAATATCTCGGGGCTGCAATGGGCTCGTTACGAAATGGGCCTGCGGCGGTCGCTGAGCTATCGCTGGCAAATCGTGCAACGCCTGCTCTTCCGGCCGCGGGTCTGGTCCCGTTTTCCTTTGCCCGATTCTCTGTTCCTTCTGTATCCGCTGTTGAGCCCGATCGAGTGGCTCTTCTTTCATGGCGCCCGCCTGCTATCGGAACGCGGCAACGAGGACATCGCTCTATAGCGTGGTCACGCGGTGCCCAGCGAAATCTGCTCAGGCTGGCGGCCCTCACAACTGATCTCCATGGCGCGGCCAAGATCGGCGAGCAGATCTTCCTCATCCTCGATCCCAACTGAAACCCGCACCAGGTCTGCGGGCAAAGCTCGCGTCGCCTGCAACTCCGCCGGAACGCTGGCGTGCGACATGGAACCGGGCAGGCTGATGGTGGAATGCACGCTGCCAAAGCTCACTGAGATATGGAAGAGCTTTGCGTTCTCTGCAATTCTGCGCGACAGGTCAAAGGATCCCGTGGTAAAGCTGAGCACCGCGCCCGCGCCGCGGGCCTGTGCCTGCTGGATCTGATAGCCATGCGCACCAGCCAGCCCGGGATAAAACACTTCGCGAACCTGCGAATGCTTCGACAGGAACTCTGCGACAACCTGCGCGTTGTGCTGCTGCGCCTGCATGCGCAACTTCAGCGTCTTCAGGCCGCGCAGCAGCAGGAAGCAATCGAACGGACCCAGCGCACTGCCCTCAGCGTTTTGCAGAAAACGGATCTCTTCCGCCAGCGCTTCATCCTTGACGATGATCGCGCCTCCGGTCACGTCGCTGTGACCGCTCAGATATTTTGTCGCCGAGTGCAGCACGATGTCCGCGCCCAGATCGAGCGGGTTCTGCAGATAGGGCGACATGGTGCTGTTGTCGACGCAGAAGAGTGCGTTGCGCGAATGTGCATGTGCCGCGATAGCCTTCAAATCAATCACCCGCAGCAACGGGTTGGTAGGCGACTCGACAAAGACCAGCTTCGTTTTCGCGCTGAAGGATTGCGCGAATGCCGCAGGATCCGAGGCGTCCACGTAGCGAACCGTGATGCCCGCGCGATCCAGCACCTGCGAGAATAATCGGCACGATCCACCGTAGAGATCCCAATCGGCAACAATCTCGTCGCCAGCGCGAAGCAACCGCCCCACCGTCGTCACTGCCATCATGCCGCTGGAGAATGCATAGCCTCGCGAGCCATTCTCCAACGCGGCCAGTTGATCCTCGAGAACACGACGCGTCGGGTTGCCGCTGCGCGAGTAGTCGTACTTGCCGAAGCTATCCGCCTTCTCCTGCTCAAAGGTCGAGGTCTGGTAGATGGGCGTGGCCATCGGCCGCGTGTCGTCGCCGGGGGCGGCATCGTATTGCACCAGCCGTGTGCCGAACTTCACTGGCCACCTCCTGCCACCGCATGCCCGCGCAGCACGGTCGAGAAGGCCTGCTCCAGGTCCGCGATGATGTCTTCCGGACCTTCCAGCCCAACCGACAGGCGAACCAGCCGATCGGTGATGCCAAGACGATCTCGGTCCTCCTTCGGTATGTCTCCGTGGGTTGCGGAGGCGGGATGCGTGATCAGCGTCTCCACGCTGCCCAGGCTCTCCGCGCGCGTACATAGCTTCAGTGCATTCATAACAGCGAAGGTCTCATCCGCGCTGGCCTTCAATTCGAAGGAGAGCATTCCACCCGGTGAACTTTGCTGCCGGCGAGCCAGTTCGAGTTGCGGAAACGAAGCCAGGCCGGGATAGTAGATCCGCTCCACGGCAGGGTGCGACTCCAGCCAATCGGCTATCACCTGTGCGCTCTCGCAGTGCACTCGCAGCCGCGTGGGCAGAGTCTTCAGCCCCTGCAACGTCAGGAACGCGTCCATCGGCGCCTGGATGGAACCCACCGTCTTGCGAATCAGCCGAAAGCGTTCCAGCAGCACTTCATCGTTTGTCGCCAGTGATCCGCCAATCGTGGCGTTGTGCCCGTCGATGTACTTGGTGGTCGAAAGGATGGAAATATCCGCGCCAAGTTCGAACGGCTTCTGCAGCAGCGGAGTCAGAAAGGTGTTGTCCACCGCATGCAGCAGACCGTGTTCGCGCGCAATAGCCGACATCGCGGCGATGTCGGTCAGCGTCATCGTAGGATTGCCAGGTGTCTCGGTGAACAGGACCTTCGTGTTGGGGCGGATCGCTGCTCGTACCGCCTGAAGGTCAGAAGTATCGACAAACGACGATTCCACGCCGAGCCCCGACAGCACTTCGTGGAAAAGGCGAACCGTGCCGCCATAGATGATCTCGGAAAGAACTGCGTGGTCGCCGGACTTCAGCAGCGAGAGAAATAGCGTGGTGACCGCAGCCATCCCCGTGCGGAAACAGACTGCGCCCGGAGTTCCTTCCAGCGCGGCAATCGCCTGCTCCAGCGCATCGACCGTAGGATTGGAGACGCGGGAATACTGGTGCCCCTTGGCCACTCCGACAGTGTCCTGCGAGTAAGTAGCGGACTGGCAAATGGGAAATAGGATCGAGTTCGACTGGGTGTCGTGCACGCGCCGGCCATGGATTGCTCGCGTGGCATCACTCAACTTGGGGTACTTGGGATCGTCAGGCAAATCGTCCTCCTCTGGGGATGAGCATCGTCTAAAAATAAAAACCGTCGGAGATGTTGCCCCAGACGGCTGCTCAGAGAAGGTTGCTGTGAGGCTGGCTCACACTCCCGACGCTGGCCTGATGCCGCCTGGGGCAGGCATGGCCATGGACATTCGCGGGCTATGGAGCAGCGTCATAGTGAAGGGCAGAATATCACAGCGCCTCAACGGAATAGGCAAAAATGAACACCGGCCAACGTCCCGCTTCCTGCTTCAGCAAACAACCGTTCGCGGTATCCTAGCCTGCAGTGAAAACTCTTTCCCGGATCCTGCGCACCCCGCCTGCAGACCTCTTTCTGCTGGCCGAGGCGTTTCTGCTGATGGCTGCCGCTCGAATTGCGCTGAGGAAGATCCCGCTGGAGAAAATCGTGAAGTGGCTGGAGCGCCCGATGCCCAGCAAAGCATCGCGGAATGCCGGTGAAACTGCGCTGCGGGTGCAGTGGGCCATTCAAGCGATTGTCCGGCGAACGCACGGCGCGTTCGTCTGCTTTCCGCAGTCCCTGGCGGCCTATGCCATGCTGCGTCGCAGGGGCGTCGCGGGGGTGCTGAACTACGGCGTCAACCGTTCTCCCGAGAACGAACTGCGCGCTCACACCTGGCTGAACGTCGGAGATTTCACCGTGGTTGGAGGTGAATCTGCGCCCGAATTCACGCTTTTGAGGACTTTCCCCTAGCAATTACGTCCGTAACTACACTAAATCGCTGTTTTCGAGACCTTTTCTGCGTATATCGGGCGTTTGCTGGGCCGACCCGTATCGTCTAACTCTTTGATTCAAATGACATAGCAGGGATAGCCGCGAGTAACGTATCCACCTGCTCGTCGAATTTAGCCAAATTTCGCGCACGCCGGAACGCCGCCACCGGCACGGTACCCAGTACCTCGCCACACCGCCGGAAGAGTTCGGCGTCACGGCCAAGCTTGTGAACCAATAGTGCGGGATAAGTGAAGGCCATCATCGCGGCGATGGCGGCTGCCGACGTAATGGGCACAACTGTGGCCTCATTCTCTGAGCTCTCCTCCAGCAGGAAAAGCCCCCCCAGGGGGAGCGGTGGCCCGGGATCGTCTGCGGCTTCGGCGAGAGGAATCAGATACTTGGAATGCTTGCCGGCCAACTGGCTCTCCTCACGTATCTGCATGCCAAAACCATCCAGTGCGTCCCGCCAAAGCTTCACCCAAGGCGCACAAGGGGTGACTCTTGTGGTGCCGTCCTCGGTGCGGTTCAGCAGGGTCAGATCGTCGGCAATGACGGGGTAACCTCTCTCGCCAAGGTAGGCCGCCAGCGTCGATTTTCCTGCCCCGGATTTCCCTAGAAATGCGAAGACCCGCCCCCCAACATTAACCGCACTCGCGTGCAGCGGAAGGAGGCCGCGGCGGAAGAAGAGGACGGAGACTATTATGGAGAAGAGGTAGGAGCGTAATTCTCCCATCCTATTGTTGTCTAATGGTTTAACGATTATTTCGTGGCCGCCATTAAGGTAAAAAACGGCTAGTTCTGGCACGCTGTAGAGGTATTCTGAGTCGTTTGCGAAGCATTCCGGATCGATCTCAGTGGCATCCAAGAGAGCATGCGGGGGGGTACCGATCCGAATGGAGACGTCGAATGAAGGAGTTGCCACCTCGGGGAGCCCGGGAAGGTCGATTTCCGATGCGATCGCCAGGCCGCCGAAGCGGAAGACTTTCGATGTTAATTTTTGGGTTTTCATCGGAAGGATGGGCATTTGAGCTTTATACTAACGGTAGATGGTGAGTATAGGAACGAGTCAATAAGCGACGCGCCGCCATTCTATAGTTTTCGGCAGTCTTTCTTCAGCCACCCGCCTGATCCGCGAAGCAGCACTATCCGACCGTTACTTTAGTGCTATTTGTCACATCAGCAAGTCACGTTATCTTGAAGTTGCCGTGATCAATTGAACCGCCGACAACCGTCATGAGGTGATTCGTAATGGTAAGTGGTCCAGGAACTCCAGAAGTAATTCCCACTTCCGGCTCAGTAGCATCTGCCGCTGATAAAAAGCAGTGGATCAAGCCGTTGGTGCACGCGATTGCGCTGGAGAGTGCCGAGAACACCCGCGCGCATCCAAGCCCGGATGCCACCCACACGAGCAGATTCTAGCAAGTTATTTGCCTCGGGCTGGCTTTGAGTTTCGACCGAAAGATTGAGACAAGATAGGGGTCGTAGCATTCAGACGACCCCTATCTTTTTCCATCTAAATCCGGTCGATTCGCGATCTTCTTCCGTTTCAACTCCGATGCAATCGTTATCTTCTCCTAACTTATCAAAAGCCGCTTCTATAGCGGCGTTGCCACACCTTTCCCCGGATCCTATGTTCCGCTGCTTGTCGTGCAAGTTGGGTCAGGCAATTTTCAACTTACCCAAGCAAGTGAACTGGCGAAGAGGTGGCAGACGTGTCTATCCCTGCCAGAATCATAAGAGCGAAGTCTTCCTCCGCTGACCCGCTCTCGCGTGTCGGGAAGAAGAAGTGAGTAAGTCCTGAAGTTCAGTCGATCGACCTGCAGGCGGCACAACAGGGCAACGGTATCGGCACTGACTCGCACCACACGGGCAGTCGCGGCAACTGATGTCCGCGCGGTCAAAATATCTCTGAGTCGACTCGCTGATCTGCTTCCGTCTCCGCCTGATGGGAGTTTCCGCCAAGGCGGAGTTTTGTCGAGGTGAGCCGGGTGCAATACACTCGTCACGGAGCAAAACGATGGAATCCGCCGCGGGCGCGTGTTTTTTAGCTACATCTTTTGTGGGAGTTAGGCGCTGAGCGCGATAGCCGGGGTATGGCATCGAGACGGCTCCCCGGGAGCCGTCGATGAGTGCCGCAGCATGCTGCGCGCGCTTGAGATTTATGGCGCGGACCGGTCAGCTTTCGTCGAAGACGGAACCTACTCCATGGGCAGCAACCTTCTGCGGCTGCTGCCGGAAGACCAATTTGACCATCAGCCGTTGCGTCCGAGCGACGGCAGGGGCTGGCTAGTGGCCGACGCCCGCATCGACAATCGCGAGACGCTGGCCCGGGAGCTGGGTATTTCCGCTGGGACGGCGGCCGAGCTGGCGGACAGCGACTTCGTGCTAAAGGCATGGGAGCGCTGGGGCGAGGACGCGGTCAAACACCTGATCGGAGCTTTTGCTTTCGCCGTTTGGCAGCCAGAAAAGAAGCGGCTCTTTGTTGCGCGTGATCCCGTTGGCGAGCGCCCACTGTACTTCTGCCAAGTGGGCGGATTGTTCGCATTTGCCTCGATGCCCGGCGGATTGCTGACGCTGCCCGGCGTAGATATGTCGCTGGATGAAGAGATGCTGGCCTTGTATGTGGCTCTGCTGCCACAGCCGCCGGGCAGGACTCTCTTCCGGCATATTCAGAAGGTGGCCCAGGGCCACTCTATGACCATCACTCCCGATGGGGTAACGCAGAGGCAATACTGGAAGATTGGCGATACGCGGGAACTGCGGCTGCCGAATGACGCGGAGTATCTCGAAGCCTTCCGCGAGTGCTTTGACGAGGCCGTTCGTTGCCGGTTGCGAACGACGGGTGGCATAGGCACAGAACTGAGCGGTGGGCTGGACAGTTCCTCAGTGACAGCGACGGCGGCAATGCTGCTGAAGAGCGGCGGCCGGAGTCTGACAGCATTCACGCATGTGCCGCGTCCGGGCGTTGCGCTGCCGAATATTCCCAACCGCTACGGGGACGAAGGTCCGTACGCCGCGATGGTGGCGGCGATGTACCCCAACATCGAGCATGTGCTGGTTCCGAATGGCGGAGTGCGCATCATGGACTCCCTGGCGAAGCATGCAGGGACGGATGATCAGCCGACCTTCAATCCGACAAATTCCGTGTGGATGGACGCGATTGCGGAGCAGGCGCGCGAAAGCGGAATCACTACCGTGCTGACGGGACGAGCGGGCAATGGAACGATCAGCTACGACGGATTTCTGGCGCTGTCAGAATTTTTTCGCGCGGGGCGATGGCTGAAGCTGGCCAAGGAGAGCCTGGCGCTGCGACGCACGGGCTGGGCGAGCGTGCGCAAGATAGGCGGAGTGACGATTCTGCCGCTGCTTCCGCTGGCGCTGCAGAAAAGACTAGCGCCCCGGGTAGGCGACTTCAGCCTGGATTATTGCGCGGTAAATCCGGAACTGGCGCGCAAGTACGGGCTGACGGAGCGGGCACGCTTCAATTTGAATTTCGGTACGCAGGACGTGAGATCCGATTTGGCCACATACGTGGTTTCAGCCGACGGCGGCGCGGTGTTTGCAGGCGTGACTGCGGGCTGGCATGTGGAGCTGCGCGATCCCACGGCGGACCAGCGAGTGTTTGAGTTTGTGCATTCGCTGCCGGTGGATCAATTTTTGCGCGACGGATATATGCGGTCGGTGGTGCGCCGCGGGATGAAGGGGCGGGTGCCGGAAGAGACGCTCTACCGTTATGCGCGTGGCATGCAAACGGCGGACTGGCACAGGACGATCGCGGAATCGCTGCCGGAGATTCGCGTTGAGCTGCAACAGCTGCGGGGTTCGCCATGGGCCTGCCGCGTTCTGGATTTGCCGCGGTTGGAGCGCATGGCGGCGGAGTGGCCGACCGAGGGACTGGATAGCCAGGCCGTGCTGGACTCCTACCACTACGCGTTTTCGCGCGGACTGGGCATGGGCGTCTTTTTGCGCAGGCATGATCCCGACTTCAAACCGGAAGGCGAAAGGTAAACAGCAATGCACGGCGTCTCTGTTAAGGTGTGGGCATGGCCGCACCCCTGCCGGTGACCCACTCAAATATGCCCGGCGATGTGCCTGAGGCAGGCGCACTTGCGCCCACGCTGCGGCTGTATGCGCGCACGCTCTACCGGGTAGCGGGCAGGCCGGTGACGCTGGCAGTTGCGGTTGCCTTCATGGCTACGCTGGCTGAAGGCGTGGGCATTGCGTTGATTGTGCCTCTGCTGCAAGTGGCGGGATTTCGGCTGGATGAGGGCGGCAAGCTGAGCCACTATGCCGTGGCCTGCCAGCAGATGCTGGAGGCTAGCGGAGTTCCGCGGCCATGGTGGCTGGCGCTGCTGCTGATGGTGTTTGTGGCGCTGGTGGCGCTGCGTTCGCTGCTGAACCGCGCACAATCTGTGCTGACACTTTCCGCTGTGCTTCGCTTCGCCGTGGAGCTGACGCGAGAGCTCTACTCGGCGATCCTGAATGCGAATTGGCCTTTCCTTTCGCGACGGCGCTCCTCTGACTTTACGCATGCGCTTACCGGTGAGATTGAGCGTGTGGATGCGGCCACCTATGCCGTGATCACTCTTGCCTCAAACTGCATGGCTTCGCTGGTTTACATCGCGCTGGCGGTGAAGCTATCGTTTGCGATGACGATGCTGGTGCTGGTGGCGGGCGCCGTGCTGGTGCTGTTTACGCGAAGCCGTTCGCGGGCGGCGCACGAGAGCGGCGGCGCAGTGTCGAGCAGCATTCAGGATCTATACGCTGCGGCAACTGAACATCTGCAAAGCCTGAAGACGATTAAAGCGCTGGCCAGCCAGAAGGGCGACCTTGCGATTTTTACTTCGCTGCAGCGACGCGTGTCGGCAGAGGTGCTGCGCAATACGCGCAGCCAGGCTGCAGCTTCGTTCTGGTTTGAAGTGGGTTCGCTGGCGGTGCTGGGCGGGGTGATCCTTGTGTCGCTGCAATGGCTGAGTGTGGCTCCGGCGGCGGTGCTGCTGTTGCTGGTGGTGTTCACGCGATTGATGCCGCGACTCTCCGGCGGCTACACGCAATATCAATTGTTCCTCTCGCTGATACCGGCGTTCCGCAACGTGATGGAGATGAAAGCGGAGTGCGAGGCCGCTGCTGAGCCGGAGCCGGGAGGGCTGGTTCCGGTGTTGCGCGAATCGGTGCGGCTGGAAGACGTTTCGTTCGGCTATTCGAATGGAACGCGCGTGCTGGATCATGTATCGCTGTCGGCGAAGGCCGGGCAGGTGACGGCAATTCTTGGTGCATCGGGCGCGGGCAAGAGTACCGCTGCGGACCTGGTGAATGGACTGCTCGCTCCGGGTGCAGGCAGGGTGATGATTGACAGCTGCGAGTTGACGACGGGGCTGGCGCGCGCATGGCGAAGCCGCGTGGGCTACGTGGCGCAGGATACAGTTCTGTTTCACGATACGGTACGCGCTAACCTGCAATGGGCAGAGCCCGACGCCACGGAGGCAGAGATGATCGCGGTTCTGCGGCGGGCGGCGGCGGAGTTTGTGCTGGAGATGCCGCTGGGGCTGGACAGCGTTGTGGGAGACCGCGGGATTTTACTTTCGAATGGGCAGCGGCAACGGATAGCACTGGCGCGAGCGCTGCTGCGCAAGCCATCGCTGCTGATTCTGGACGAAGCGACGAACAGCCTGGACCTGGAGAACGAGCGGCGCATTCTGGACTCGATTCATGCGGCGGTGGAGGCTGGAGCTGGGGATGCGGAACGCCGACTGACGGTGATCATTATTGCGCATCGCACGTCGGCGGTGGAGAGGGCGGATCAGGTTTACCTGCTGGAAGGCGGGCGCGTTACGGCGTCGGGCACGTGGCAGAGCGTGAACGCGAGGCAGGAGCAGCTGAATGCTGCGGGGATTGAGGGTTAGAAGACCGCGGCCGTGACGGGGTCAGGGCATGGGGTTGGTGAGGCAGTAGGCCACGATGGTGCTTCCGCGCAGGCCGGTTTCTTTTTCCAGATCGGCGAGGAGTTGCTCCTCAAGATTGTCGGGATCGACGATCATTTCGCAGGCGGCGATCTCTTCCTCAGTTGCGCCGTGGAAGCATAGCTCGCAGACGCCGAGGGCACCTTCTTCTTCAGAGCGAACCGGCGGCCCGAAGACGCGGCAGGTGGTGGGGCGCGAGGCGTAGAGGTCGCAGAGTCCGGTGACGGGATCGAGCGCGGGACAGGGCTCGTCGTTGGCGAAATCTTCGAAGGCGGCTTGGGCTTCTTCGGTCTCCGCCAGCAGGCCTGTCATGGGATCTCCGGGGAAGTCAGGCGAGAGACGGGCGATGGAATCGCGGGCGCGGCTGCGCACGGCGGTGGCGCGGGCGGGATCGGTAGCCTGCAGATCTTCCATGCCGACACGCAGGCGCTGAGTGTCTAACTGGCTGACGGCAAAGACACCGACACAACACTGCGTGCAACCGGGGCGGCACACGAGCCAATCGCCACTGCGGCGGGCGGCGTCAGCGAGTGCTGCGTCGAGAATCTGCACGAGTTGCGCGTCGCCGGGGTGGGACATGCAGTAAGCATATTCCAGATAGTTGGGATGAGGCGGCGGGTGTCGCTTTGGCTGCTCGCGGGTTTAAACTGAGACACGAGATGAAATCATTTTTTGTGCCGTTTTCTACACTGATTCTTATGATTGCTGGCTCCTCTAACGTTCTTCAATCGCAGACTTCTACAGGGTCGCAACCCACGGTGGCCGAGGCGCGAGCCTTTCTTGACAAGGCCAACTCGGAGTTGCTGGAGCTTACGAATTTTGCGTCGCGCGCGGGCTGGGTGCAGGAGACGTTCATTACGGATGACACCGTCTTCATCTCAGCCAAGGAAAATGAGCGGGTGATTGCGCGGACGACGGAGTTGGTGGAGCAATCGAAGCGATTCGATTCGCTGGATTTGCCTGCCGATCTGAAGCGGCAATTTCTGCTGATGAAGCTGAGCCTGACGCTGCCCGCGCCCAACGATCCCAAGCTGCGCACGGAGTTGACGCAAGTTGCCGCAGGGCTGAACGCCAGCTATGGCAAGGGCAAGTATTGCCCCGGCGGGGACGAAAGCAAGTGCATGGGGATCGACGATCTTGATGTGCGCATGGCGGAGAGCCGCGATCCGAAGGAGTTGGAGGATCTGTGGGTAGGCTGGCATAAGGTCGGCGCACCGATGCGCGATCCTTATGCGCGCTTCGTAGAGCTGTCGAACCAGGGAGCCCGCGAGCTAGGCTACACGGATACCGGGGCGCTGTGGCGTTCCGGCTACGACATGAGCCCGGAGGAATTCTCAGCGGATCTCGAGCGCCTGTGGCGGCAGATGGAGCCGCTCTACCTGGAGCTGCATACCTATGTGCGCCATCGCCTGATTCAGAAGTACGGCGCGATTGCGGATCGCCCGGACGGCATGATTCCAGCGCATCTGCTGGGGAATATGTGGGCGCAGGAGTGGGGGAATGTTTACGACATCGTGGCGCCACCCGCTGCTCCCGCCACCTATAACATCGGCGAGATTCTTAACGCACGGAAGACTCAGCCGAAGCAGCTTGTGGGTTATGGCGAGGACTTCTTCAAGTCACTGGGATTTCAGCCATTGCCGGCTACATTCTGGGTGCGTTCGCAATTTGTCCGTCCTCGCGACCGCGACGTTGTGTGCCACGCGAGCGCATGGGACGTGGACAACGATATGGATGTGCGGCTGAAGATGTGCATCCACATTTCGTCAGACGATTTTGTGACGGTGCATCACGAGCTTGGCCATAACTTCTACCAGATGGCTTATCGCACGCAGCCGTTTCTCTTTCGCAACGGCGCCAACGACGGATTTCATGAGGCCATTGGCGATGCGATCGCGCTCTCCATTACGCCGGAATACCTGAAGAAAATTGGCCTGATCGAGACAGTTCCTCCTGCTGAGGCGGATATCCCTCTGCTGCTGCGCACCGCGCTCGACAAGGTTGCGTTCCTGCCCTTTGGATTGATGATCGACAAGTGGCGCTGGGAGGTCTTCTCCGGCCAAGTGAAGCCCGCAGACTACAACAAGGCGTGGTGGGCTTTGCGCGAGAAATACCAGGGCGTCGCGCCTCCGGTGAATCGCAGCGAAGCGGATTTCGATCCCGGCGCGAAGAACCACATTCCGGGCAACACTCCGTATGCGCGTTACTTCCTGGCGCGTGTTTATCAATTCCAGTTCTATCGCGGCATGTGCCGGGCTTCCGGCTACCAGGGGCCGCTGAATCGCTGCTCGTTCTACGGTTCGAAAGAGGCGGGGGCAAAGCTGAATGCCATGCTTGAGATGGGCCAATCAAAACCGTGGCCTGAGGCGCTGAAGACGTTGACAGGCGAAGACAAGGCCGATGCTTCAGCAATGCTGGAATATTTCCAGCCGCTGCTGGTGTGGTTGAGGGAACAGAATCGCGGCCAGAAATCTGGCTGGACAGTCTCCGCCGATCCTATGAAGTCGAAGTAATAAGAGCGGGAGAATTGCATCGTATTTGGTGCAATTCTGCCGCTCTGATGGATTTCCCTAACTGACGCAGCTTTTTCGGTACAGAGTGCCGGGATAAGCGTTACCCTTGCTGTTGTAAACCACCAGCCATTTCCATGTCGTGTGTTTGGGGCTGAGTTTTCCCTGATAGAGGAGAAGCATGTCTGACGAACTTCGCAATTTTCTGGCGCTGTCGTATGGCGAGTTGGAAGATCTCAACCTGGAAGCTAAAGAAGCCCGCAAGAACCGTGTCCCGATAGACAAGGTCAGGGAAGAGCGGCTGAAGTATTTGCAAGACGAGAAGCGGATCAAGGCTGTGACTGTACTGTTCAGCGATCTTGAAGGTCGTCTGCACATGCTGGATTACGACAAGAAGTTTCTGCTGGGCAGCTACGACAACCTGACATTCGATGGCTCGTCGATTCGCGGCTTTACCGCGCAGCAGGAGAGCGATCTGCGCCTTGGCATTGACTGGGGCGCGTTCTACTGGGCTCCGGCCGACATCTTCGGCACCGGCAAGGTGCTTGTCTTCGGCGAGGTGATCGACAAGAACGGCACACCGTACGCGGGTGATCTGCGCAGCGTGCTGAAGCAATTCGCTGGCAACCACTATGCCAAGAACGGCTACACGCTGAACGCCGCCAACGAGATTGAGGGCTTCATCTTCCGCGGTGTGGACGCTGAGCAGGAGTACTACAAGACGCAGAGCTTTGAATACGTGAACACGGGCGGCTACTACCACTCGCTGCCGGGCGATCCTCTGCGCCGCTTTATTGACACGGCCGCTGAGGTGCAGCGCGCCATGGGATTCGAGAACGAAAAGGACCACCCCGAGGTCGCACCTTCGCAGTTCGAGATTAACTACAGCTACGGCGAAGTGGTGCAGGCTGCGGACCAGATTCAGCTATACAAGCTGATCTGTCGGCAGGTGGCCACACGCATGGGACTGACGGCGTCGTTCCTGCCGAAGCCGGTCGTAGGCGTGAATGGCAGCGGCATGCACACCAATGTCTCCATCTCAAAAGACGGCAAGAATCTCTTCTGGGATGAGGCGGGCGAGCACATGTTGAGCAAGTTTGGCTGGGAGTTTGTCGACCGCATTCTGACGCACGGCAATGACACTTGCCTGGCGTTGAATCCGAGCGTCAATGCGTTTCGCCGACTTGATCCGCACTTCGAAGCGCCCAACCAGATCAAGGCATCGGCGGTGGATCGCGGATCGATGGTACGCATTCCGATTGGCAATCATCGCAGCATGCGCGTCGAGGTTCGCTCGGTGGCTCCTGACGCCAATCCTTACCTGGTGATGTTGTCTGTCTTCAAGACGGGTCTTGAGGGCCAGACATCCAAGATCGAAAACCTGCGCCAGGCGGAGCGGTATCTGCCGGACAATATTTACACGGCGCTGGAAGACTGGAACAAGTCAGAGTGGGTGACGACGTTGCTTGGGGAAGATGTAAAGGGGCGCTATGCCGACCTGAAGAAGGCATCGGCAGACCGCTGCCCACGACTGCTGGGCACCTTCGTCAAGACTCCCGAAGTGCAATACCACCACGCTGTTTACAACCAGTTCCTGTGGAACCGCTTCTAGGAGACTGCTGTTAGCAACAGAAACGCCCTGATCAAATGGTCAGGGCGTTTTGTTTGCTTGATTTTCTATTTGTATCAGCGCCTGCTACGTATAGCGACTATTTGTAACCGTAGTTGATGCTAATTGGAGGATTAGACGCCGCTGATCACGCCGTCGGCATCTACGTTGACACTGAGGGCGCGCGGCGAACTGGGCAGGCCAGGCATCAGCATCATATTGCCCGCGATCACCACTACGAATCCTGCTCCCGCAGACAGCGACGCATCTCTCAAGTGCAGTGTCCAGCCTGTAGGCGCTCCCATGCGCTTTGGGTCGTCGGTAAATGAGTACTGCGTCTTGGCGATGCAGACCGCGAGATTGGCGAATCCCCAATCAGAAAAAGTCTTTAACTTGGTGCTGGCCTCTTCGCTGAAGGTGACGTCCGCAGCGCCGTAGATGGATTGCGCTACAGCCCTAACTTTGTTCTCAAGAGAATCCGTAGGCGCGTAGAGCGGCTTAACGTCGGCGTCAGGGTTCTTCTCCAGCAAATCCACCAGCATGTGGGCCAAGTCGGTGGAACCCGCGCCGCCCTTTGAGAACGCCTCTACCAGCGCGCACTCGACGCCGCGGCCGTTGCAGTAGTCGGAGATCTGTTGCAACTCCTCGGAGGTATCGTGCGGAAACTGGTTGATGGCGACGAGAAGGGGGAGACCGTACACCTGCAGATTGTTGAGATGGCGTTCCAGGTTGGGGAGGCCCTTCGCCAGGTCACCTTCGCCCATGTGGCGCATGCTTTGCACAGTGGTGACTACGACGGCAGCGGCGGGGCGGATTCCTGACGACGGCATCACGATGTCGAGGTATTTCTCCGCGCCAAGGTCAGCGCCGAAGCCTGCTTCGTTGATAACGTAATCCGCGAGCCGAAGACCCATTTGCTGCGAGAGAACGGAGCTTGTGCCGTGCGCGATATTGCCGAAGGGGCCGATGTGGACGAAGGCAGGCGCGCCCTCGGTAGTCTGCACGAGATTCGGCAGAAGGGCCTCTTCAAGCAGTGCCATCATGGCTCCCGTTGCGCCTAGGTTGTCCGCGCATACGGGTCGCCCTGCGCGCGACGCGCCGACGACGATGGCGCCAAGACGACGACGCAGATCTTCGCGGCCGCAGGCGAGCGCCATGATCGCCATGACCTCGGAGGCCGCGGTGATGATGAAGCCAGTATCGCGCGTAGCGACGCCGGACTTGCCACCGAGCTCAACCGTGATGCGGCGCAGGGCACGGTCGTTCATGTCGAGCGTGCGAGGCCAGGTGATTTTTTCCGGGTCGAGGTCGAGCGCGTTGCCGTGGAAGATGTGCGAGTCCACCATGGCCGCAAGCAGATTGTGTGCGGAGGTGATGGCATGGAAGTCGCCGTGGAAATGCAGATTGATTTTCTGGCTGGGCTCTACCTGCGAGTGGCCGCCGCCCGCAGCGCCGCCCTTTAATCCGAAGACGGGGCCGAGCGATGGCTCGCGGGAGGTGAGAATGGCCTTCCTGCCAATTTTCTGCAGGCCCTGGGTGAGGCCGATCGCGATGACGGTCTTGCCTTCTCCGCTTACAGTTGGCGTGGTCGCGGTGACAAGAATGAGTTTGCCGCGCACGGGAAATTCAGGATCGCTGAGGAGGCTGAGCCTGACTTTGGCGCCATAGGTTCCGATGGTTTCGTAGTGCTTTTCAGGCAGAGCAAGATGGCACGCGATTTCGCGAATAGGTAAAAGAGGAGTGTTCATAAGTGGACCTGACAGTGTACCGCGAAGTGGGTTTGTGTGAGAGAAAAGCGCCACCGGATTCTTGAAGAATCCGGTGGCGTTGTGGTGAGGAGTTGCTACTTGCCTTGCAGTTCGTCAGCCAGCTTGCCCGCACCGTAGAGCTTGCGGAGAGCCTCAATCATCGCGGAGCTATGCACTGCGACGGCGCGATTCTTCTCGCCCTCGTAGACAAAGTCTCCGGCGAGCGACTCGATGTTGCCGTCGAAGATGAGGCCGACAAGTTCGGCGTTCTTGTTGATGACGGGCGAGCCGGAGTTGCCTCCGATGATGTCGCCGGTGGAAACGAAATCGAGCGGCGTAGCCAGGTCGATCTTGGGCGCGCCGTCGGTGTAGCGCTTGGTGAGGTTGAACGGAGGCTTGAAATCAAAGCTGTTCGCGCGATCGTAGAGGCCGTAGTAGGTGGTCTTGTAGGGCGCGAGGGTTCCGTTCATGGGATAGCCCTTGACCGATCCATAGGAGAGCCGCAGGGTGAAGGTGGCGTCGGGGTAAGCTGACTTTCCGTAGACGAGGAAGCGCGCTGTGCCGAGTTTTTCTTCGGCGGGCTGTTCGATGCTCTCGACATTCTCCTGGAACCACTTGGTCATGGAGCGGGAGATGGGATCGTACCTGCGCTCCATCACGATCATGGGATCGGTGGAGGCAGCAACCGCGGCCTCGCCGCCATCGATGAGAGCCTTGCGAACCTTGGGATCGTAGAGCTTGGTGCCGGTCACCAGTTCGTGAGCGGCCTGCTGCGGAGTGCGGCCGGCAAGAATGGCGACAACGAATTCATCGTTTGGACCCAGCTGTTTGACGGCCTCGGCGAGGGCCGCGGTCATGCGCGCCTCTTCCATTGCGGGATAGAGGGGCGCGGGAGACAGCATTCTTTGATTCAAGGACTCCAGGCCGGCCTGGTGATAAGCCATGAGGCGTTCGCCGTCGGGCTTCTTGATTTCGGCAACGTATTGAATGATCATCAGCGCGAGGCTGGCTAGTGTTGAATCGGTGCGGCGAAAGATCTGCTGCTTAATCATCGGGCGCGATTTTTCTTCGGCGCCGGCAATCGTGTCCCACTGACCGCCATAGGCTGACTTGAGTTCAGGCTTGGCATTAACCAGGCTGCGGAAATCATCTTCTTCCTTCTGCTTCTTGGCGATGACGCTCTTGTCCATCAACGCGTCGTAGCGTCCCTGGTAGGCCTTCTGGCTGTTCTGCAAGCCGAAGATCAGGCTGTTTACCTGGCGGGCCTGCTCAGTTCCCTGCGCGCCATACGCCTGCATGGCGGCGATGCGCACCTTGAAGTAGTCCAGCAGCAGCGGCTCGCGGAAGTCGCGCTCGGTGACGATCTGCGCCATCGTGTCCTGGCGCGCGGTGGAACCGGGGTGGCCAGAGATGAAGATCAGCTCGCCATCGGCTGCACCATTCGCGCTCCACTTCAGATAGTCAGTGGAGTTGAGGGGCTTGCCGTTGTCATAGACACGGAAGATCGCCATGTCGAGGTCGTAGCGGGGATAGGTGAAGTTGTCAGGATCGCCGCCGTAGAAGGCCATCTGTTGCTCGGGAGCAAAGACGAGGCGGACATCGGTGTACTTCTTGTAGCGATAGAGCCAGTATTCGCCACCGTTATAGAGCGGCACCACGTCCGAGCGCAGGCCGGTCTTCTTCAGGCTGTCGCTTTCAATCTGGGCAATCATTGCTTCGCGGGCGTCGTAGGCCTTTTTCTTGTCGGTGATGCCCTTGGTGGAACCCTGAACCTGGGCGGTCACATCCTCCATGGACTGCAGGACATTGACTTCCAGATCGGTCGACTTCATCTCCTGGTCGGGCGTGGCGGCGTAAAAGCCGTCCTTAATGTAATCATTCTGCGGACTTGAGGCCTTCTGCAGCTGGCCGCGGGCGACATGGTGATTGGTAAGGAGCAGTCCATTCGGGCTGACGAAAGAGCCCGAGCCGCCGTCATTCAGTCGCACGCTCGAAAGGCGTACATGGTCAAGCCATTGTTGCGTCGGCGTAAAGCCGTAGTGCTCCTGCAGCAACTTGGTCGGCGGATTGTCGAATGTCCACATGCCTTCTTCGGCAGGGGCGGCGATGCCGCTGAACGAGAGCGCAAGCACAGAAGTTAGTGCAAATCCTGAGCGCAAAAACACGGTTAGTCCTCCTGAAACGTACGTGGTGCCGCCAACTGGGCGGCGGCAATTTTCACGTTTGCATGTGTGGAAAGTATATCCGCCAACGACACAGAATTTCCTGTAGAAAGGCGTATCCTTAAGACAATGAAGAAAAACAGAATGGCTCCTCCGCCGTGTAACGGCTCCCTGACCACGAACGCCGAACATAAACCCAACGCCGACGGTAAGACGGGAGTCTGTGGAGTTTGCGGCTCCGGTGTCGCTTTCACGATCGACGTTTCCAGCAACCCGGTTCCCCGTTTTCACAAGAGCGGCCCGCGCTAGTAGAGCCCGATTCTTCGCCATTCCAGGCATCCTCGAGGAATCGGAGCGCTTCCCCACTCCCGATTTACCCCCTCTTACAAAAAGCGCCCGGCTTGGGCTAGTCTGAGCCGCCTATAGCGTCGATCCTGCTGAGCTCCTCTTCAGAGAAGGCAAGATTCTTAAGCGCGGCCACGTTCTGATCAATCTGTTCCACCTTGCTGGCGCCGATCAGGACGCTGGTAATCCGCGTGTCCCGGAGCACCCAGGCAAGCGCCATCTGCGCCAGCGTCTGGTCGCGCTTTTCGGCGATGTCGGAAAGAGCGTGGATCTGCGCCAGGCGCTCTTCCGTGATCTCCTTGGGCCGCAAAAATCCCGCCGGACGGCTGGCGCGTGAATCCGCTGGAATACCGTGCGTGTAGCGGTCGGAGAGCAGGCCCTGGGCCAGGGGCGAAAAGGCGATGCCGCCCACCCCTTCCTTGCCCAGCACGTCTGTGAGTCCTTTCTCGGGCGTGCGCTGGAACATGGAATATTTCATCTGGTGAATCAGGCAAGGCGTTCCCATCTCGCGCAGGATCGCAACAGCCCTGGTGGTCTGCTCGGCGTTGTAGTTGGAGATGCCCGCATAGAGAGCCTTGCCGGAGTGAACAGCCGAAGCCAGAGCCGACATTGTCTCCTCTACCGGCGTATTGGGATCGGGCCGGTGGGAGTAGAAGATATCGACGTAATCGACGCCCATCCGCTTGAGGCTCTGGTCCAGGCTCGAAAGCAGATACTTGCGCGAGCCCCAGTCGCCGTAGGGGCCCTCCCACATTGTGTATCCGGCCTTGGTGGAGAGAACCAGTTCGTCGCGATAAGGGCGGAAATCGTCGTGGAAGATGCGTCCGAAGTTTTCTTCAGCTGAACCGGGAGGCGGCCCGTAGTTGTTCGCCAGATCGAAGTGCGTGATGCCGAGATCGAAGGCCCGGCGCATCATGGCGCGGCCGTTCTCGAGTGTGTCCACGCCGCCGAAGTTGTGCCAGAGACCGATGGAGACGGCGGGGAGGAGCAGGCCGCTGCGGCCAGTGCGCCGATAGGTCATGGAGTCGTAGCGTTCAGCCGATGCGAGATAGGGAGCCTGATACAAGGGGTTCACTCCTGAAGAAATAACTAGGCTTTGGAAGCACCAGCCATTCTAGATCAAGATGCCACAGTTCGCTCCGGCTTCATGCGCAAAACAAAAGCCCCGTTGGCGGCGGGGCTTTGGGTGGCCTGGAGGTGCTTACAGCTTGGCAATCGCCTTGTGCAGCGTGGTGAGCAGCGCGGCGACCTTATCCGGATTGTTCAGCGCAAACTCGCCTGCATCCGATGCCGCTGCCGCGGTGATGTTTGCCGCTGCGTTGAGGTTCGCCTCGTAAGTATCGATGATGTCGAAGTCTTCTTCGTCGTGTTCGTGCTCTTCGTGGATGTCGTGCATTGCATCTCCTGTGGGTGAATTATGAGCTTATTGAGCGCACTCAGCGTCGCTCTGCCATCAACTGCTGGAATTCAGGAGTCTCTCGCAAATCGGCGAATTCCTTGTCTGCCATCAGCTTTTTGCGGTCATTGAAGCCTTCGTCGAGGGCCATGCGCAGATACTGTAAGGCGCGGTCGTTCATGCCCACATTGGCGTAGGTCTTTGCCAGTGAGTAGTTCATGATGGCGCGTTGCTGGACAGAGATGCCTTCCTGCACGCCGCCTGAGGCTGCTCTCTCAAACACCTTGGGATCGAGGGAAAATGCTTTGCGGTAAGCCTCGGCGCCCTTCGTGGTCTCTCCGCGGACGAAATACAGCGTGCCCAGGTTGCTATACATGGAAGCATCGCGAGGAGACAGCTTGATTGCTTTCTTGTAGAGCTTCTCAGCCTGGGGATATTTTTTCTCGGAATAGTAGATGGTTCCGAGATTGTTCATTGCCTGGGGATACTTGGGATTAAGCTTGAGTGCCCTTTCGTAGCATGTCCTGGCGGCCGTCGCGTTGAGCATGTAGTGGTATGCCATGCCCATCTTGTTGGCCACAATGGCCGAATTCTGGGGAGCCTGTTCATACTCCTTGATCGCGGCCTGGTACTTTTTTTCGGCCATCAACATATCGCCATGCAATTCCTGCGCCGACTCAGTGGCTTTCTCGGATTGCAGCGTGGATTGGCTGGGGCGCTGATTGCTGTCGAGGACGCTATGCGACTGCGATGCGCCGAGGAGGCGGGACGGGCCGAAGCCAAGCGCGACGAACAACGCCAGGATCAGGGACGACTTTGCACGTGCGGTAAAACCACGCTGAATCATCGTTCGCCTCCATGACGGAATCCGAGGGCTCGCTTGGGAAAGAAGTATACTCCGGCGAAACGACGCTGGGACAGCCCCGGATTTGCGCGGCCGCGCGTTGCCGGCCGGTCACATTGAAGATACGCAAGCAGATGTGATTCAGTTGCCTTTCAGCAGAAAGGTATTGAAAGAATCCGGCTCGAGCCACGCAGTCAACATCTTTTCGCCGAACTTCAGGCGTATCCCCTTATCGGATGCCTCGTCGTTGCGGATGATGATCGCGACGCTCTGGTCCGGATTCGCAAACGCAAGTGCATTGGAATCTTTACTCCCCAACGGAAGCCGCTTCGCCCCCGGAGCTACAAAGTGGCTCAGGTGCTTCAGCAGGTAGTACTCGTAGTTGTAGCGAAAGGTCTTGAAGTCCGGATCGACCGTGACCAGGGAATTCTGGGGCCATCCCCAACGGCTGACGCCGCCCCGCTTGAGCGCGATGTTCCAGTACATGTAGGCGTTGGCGCCGTTCTCCATGTAGTGGCGCATCAGGCTCCAGGTGTAAACGCAATACTTCCAGGCATTCTTGCCATCGCCACACTCCTGCTCAGATTGATACAACATCATGCCGGGATAGCGGCGGTGGATGCCGGCGATCGCGCCCTTACCCGCCCACTGCAGTCCTACGCCCTTGACGAACTTGCTTGCCACGGGATCGGCCATCACGGTATCAAACAGCTTCTCGTCGGCGCGTTCCATGGTGCCGAAGAAGACTTCCACGTCATGCTTCTGCATCTGCGGACCGAGAACGCGAATGAACTTCGCCAGCCCTTCGGGTGTCCAGGTGCAGCTGGGGAAGGGCTGTGCCGAGTTGAACTCGTTTTGCGGCATCACCATGCCGATGCGAATGCCAAGCTGTTTATATGCTTCGATAAACCGGGAAAAGTAGGCGGCATAGGTGCGGAAATATTTGTCTTCCTGGATGAACATGTCGGTGCCTTCTTTGCCGACTTGCTCCGGCTTGAGGCCGTTGGGCGGCGTGCCAGGATACGACATCGCGGCGGCATAGTGCTGATTGCGCTTCATCCACGTGGGAGGGCTCCAGGGGGAGGCCCACAGCCGCAGGTCCTGATTGTAGTGGCGGGCGCCTTCGATAAAGGGCACCAGCGTGTGCTGATCGTTTGCGATGCTGAAGTGCTTCAGGTCAAAGTCACCCGCGGTCTCGTCGTAGGAGTACCAGTCACGGGAGAAATCGTTGGCGCCGAGCGGCATGCGGCAGAGTTCGAAATTCGCGCCTACTCCGGGAGCGAAGAGCTCCCTAAGAACGCCCTGCCGGTCAGCCGGCTCGAGTGAATTGAGCGCGTCCCAGCCCAGTTCGTTGAAGCAGCCGCCGAATCCTTCGATGGTCTGCTGCGGCTGGTCAAGCAGCACCTCCATATCCGTGTTTTCAGCGGAGGCATTGATGACGGCTTCGGAGTGGCTTTGCCAGGGGGAATTCTGCGTGGTGGCCATCCACTCGACAGCTATGGTTCGCTGTGCGACGGCAACGGCGCGGGCAAAAGATGGCAGCAGTGAAGCCGCCGCCGCCCCGCCCACGAGCGCTGCTCCGCTTCGCAGCAGTTCGCGCCTGTCCAGCTTTGATGTAGATCCAGGCGCGATTCCTGCCTTGTCTTGCTCTTGCTTGCTCATTTAGGTTTGGCGGCCCTTCTACTGCTTGTTCAGGTCGTAGTTCATGTATACAACGTGCGTCTGCAGATACTCCTCAAGGCCATGCTTGCCGTCGGCGCCGCCAATGCCGGATTTGCGCCAGCCGGCATGGAATCCCTGCATCGCTTCGAAGTTTTCGCGGTTCACATAGGTCTCGCCAAATTTCAATTCGTTTGAGGCACGCATTGCTGTGTCCAGGCTGCGCGTGTAGATGGAGGATGTCAGCCCATACTCGCAATCGTTGGCATACTCAATGGCCTCGTCGAGTTCCTTGAAAGTGGTGATGGGCAGGACCGGACCAAATATCTCCTGCTGCATGATGTCGGTTTCCTGGCGGCAGTTTGTCAGCACCGTGGGCTGGAAGTAGTAGCCGGCTTTGCTCTCGTGTTTCTTGCCACCGCACTGCAGCGTGGCGCCATCGTCGATGGCCCGCTGTACTGCCGCATCGACAAGCTCCCGTTGCTTCCTGCTTACCAGTGGCCCCATCTCCGTTGCAGGGTCAAAGGGGTCGCCAACAACTGTCTTCGTCATCGCTGCGGTGATCTTCTCGACGAATTCATCAGCGACGGATTCGTGAACGTAGGCGCGTTCCGCACAGTTGCATACCTGGCCGGTATTGATGATGCGCGACGCGCGGATCGCCTTGACCGCGAGATCAATGTCCGCATCTCCCATCACGATGGCGGGGGCTTTGCCGCCCAGTTCCAGCGAGACCTTGGTGACATTGTCTGACGCGGCATGCATGACGGCGACGCCGCCATCCACGCTTCCCGTAAGGCTGACCATGCCGACCTTGGGATGACTCGCGAGTGCCTTGCCTACTACCGAGCCTGATCCCGAGACCAGATTGAAGACGCCCCGGGGCAGCGAAGATTGTGCCACCAGCTTGGCGAATTCGAATGCGTTGTTGGGAGTTTCGCTGCTGGGCTTGATCACGATCGTATTGCCCGTAACCAGCGCGGGCGCCATCTTGCGCACGATCAGAAAGAAGGGGAAATTCCACGGCAGGATTCCCGCAATCACGCCAATCGGCGCTTTGTAGAGCAGGATATTTTCGCCGGGGCGGTCGCTCTGGATAATCTCGCCCTCATAGCGGCGGGCAAACTCGGCCATGTAGTCCAGGTAGTCGGCGGAAAAATCCACCTCGACCTGCGCAAGCGCCAGGATCTTACCCTGCTCCTCAGTAATCACGTGCGCCAGTCGCTCGCGATCCTGACGGACCAGAGAAGCGATCTCACGCAGATAGGCGGCGCGACTGATGGCGGGAAGAGCAGCCCAGCTCTTCTGCGCCTTTTCTGCCGCCAGCACCGCCGCATTCACGTCCTCGACCGTGCAGTTGGGAAACTCCGATATCACTTCTTCCGTAGAGGGGTTGACGACTTCGATTGTGCGGGGCGAGCCCACGAACTCCCCATTGATCAACATTTCATAGCGCTTAATGGATGTCTGCATTGTGCTCATAAGAATGTCCTTTCCACATGACTGCTTCCGCGCGAGTGCCGGAAGCATGTATAAATCGGGACTTCACTCGCTTGGGAGGCGTGTTCCACACTAAAACTTTCGCGTGGCACTGTCGATAGCATTCCTTCGACGGGAGTTTTTCGGAGATTCAGAACTTCTGAATTCTGGAAAAAGTTTCTATAGGGAAACACGGCATAGTTGTCAGCGGCTCACGTGTCCTTGTGTTTCGCGGGAAGCCGGCAGTATAGTTACGCCGTGCAGATCAATTTCGCGTTTGGCAAAGACGGCTTGAAACTCGACCTTCCGGGCGGCTTCAGGTATGAAGTGCTCGAGTCGCGTTCGGCAGAGCCACTGGCAAATCCTGACGGCGCCATCGAGCACGCGCTCGACTATCCCACAGCCGGGCCTGCGCTTACGGAACTGGCGCGGGGCAAGAGGAGCGCCGCTATCTCCGTCTGCGACATCACGCGGCCGGTGCCGAACTGGCAGATTCTGCCGCCGTTGCTGGCACGGCTCGAAGCGGCGGGAATCGCACGCGATCAGATCACGATCCTGATTGCCACCGGGCTGCACAGAGAGGCGACGCCAGAGGAGATCCGCGAAATCTGCGGGCAGCCGGTCGCAGCAAACTATCGCGTGCTCAATCATCACGCCAAGACTCTCGCTGAACATCGGCATCTGGGCACCACCGCGTCGGGCACGCCGGTCTACGTGGATGAACGCTTTGTCGCGGCCGATCTGCACATCACGCTGGGCTTTATTGAGCCGCACCTGATGCTGGGCTTCTCCGGCGGACGCAAGCTGATTGCTCCCGGCCTGGCCGCTCAAGAGACGATCAAGGTGCTGCATAGCCCCAAATTCATGCGCGATCCAAAGAGTCTCGAGGGCTCAGTAGATGACAATCCTCTGCACCATGAACTGCTAGAAATTGCTCGCATGGCCCGCCACGACTTCCTGGTGGACGTAGCGCTGACGCGCGAAGATGGCCACCACAAGGTCGCCGCTGTCTTCGCCGGAACGCCTGAAGAAGCGCATCGCAAGGGACGCGAATTCGTGTCGAAAGTGATGCTGCAGCAGATGGAAGCTCCAGTCGATGCGGTGATCACGACCGCGGCGGGCTATCCGCTGGACCTGACCTTCTATCAGGCCATCAAAGGCATAACCGGGGCCGCGCAGGTGGTGAAGCCGGGCGGAAAGATACTGATCCTCGCGGAGTGTGCGGAAGGCGCCGGCGGCGAAGAGTTCAGCCGCATGCTTTCGGAGAATCCTTCGGATCGCCTGTTCATGGAAAAGATTGCGCGCGAGCCGGTACAGGTGGACCAGTGGCAGCTTGAAAAACTCGGCCTGGTGACGGCCAAGGTGGAAGTGCTGTACTACGTCCCCGGCCTGCCCACGGAGTATCACAGCCGCCTATGGGGTAAGGCCTACCCCTCAGCCGCAGCAGCGGTTGAGGCGCTCACCTCTTCAGTGCCTGCGAACGCGCGGATTGCGCTGATTCCAGAGGGCCCCTACGTGCTGGCGCAGGCCTAGAGCGACGGTGGCATTGAGAGCAAAAAAGTGCGGCTGGATCTAAAATGGCTCCCCACCTCGAAGTGTAAGCCGTTCAGATCCAGCCGCTCGCTCAATACACTCAATTTCTGTTAGCTGCACCCTGATGTTGAGCCGCAGCTCATGCAGCGGTAGCAGCTTCCGTTGCGGACCATGATCGCGCCGCAGGTCTGGCAGCTTGGCGCGTCGCCCATGTCCATGTATTCCCTCATGGCGTCGGCAGCGTGAAACACTCCGCGATCCTCCACCTTCAGCTCAGGATGCGGCGTGGTAGCGGCTCCAACATCCGGCAGGATTCCGCCTGCGGGTGACGAAGTAGCTCCCATATCCCGGCCGGGTACGTGCTGTTCGGGAAGTAAATGCGCTTCGAACGGGCTAGGCTCGCCGCTGCCCGAGATTGCGCCCGGCGCCAGCCCCGCGAAGAGCGAGAGCTGCTGACCCGAAAGGAAGCGCAGTTGCAGCCAGCGGAAGATGTAGTCCATCAGCGACTTGGCATAGCCAATCTGCTCGTTGCCGGTCCAGCCGGAGGGCTCGAAGCGGGTGTGCGCGAATTTCTCGCAGAGCACCTTGAGCGGAACACCATGCTGCAGTGAGATTGAGATCGCGGTGGCAAAGGCATCCATCAAGCCGGAGACGGTGGATCCTTCCTTGGCCATCTTGATGAAGATCTCGCCCGGCTGCCCATTGGGATACAGACCAACGGTGATGTAGCCTTCGTGTCCGGCGATGGAGAACTTGTGCGTGAGCGAAGCTCTCTCCTCCGGCAGGCGATGACGGACAGCACGCGGTGGGCGCTGTAGGATCCTGCCCCACTTCACCCGGCTCAACCAAAGTAGCAAGCGCAGCGTTGAAGGCCTGGGCTGCGCCGACAACATTGCGTGCGCTGATCTCCAGCTTCTCCGAGAGCTTTGCTTCCGAGCGTCTTCAGATCCTGATCCGCAGCCTGCTTGCCGCTGGCGATTGCAGCGAGCACGTGATCCGCCGCCACATGCCAGCGCATCGTCGCCGTTGGCATTCTTGATCGCCTTGGCCTTGTTGCCCGTCGGATACGTTGAGCGGTTGCGCGCCCTTGGAACCGTCACGATAGATCGCGACAGCCTTCAACCCCTGGCGCCACGACTCGGCATACGCCTCGGCAATATCTTCCACGCGTGCAATCGTGCGGCAGGTTCACCGTCTTTGAAATTGCGCCGGAGAGGAATGGCTGCGTCGCCGCCATCATCTTGATGTGCCCCATGTACTGAATGGAGCGCGTTCCCTTCGACGGCTTGAAGGAGCAGTCGAAGCAGGCGAGATGTTCCGGCTTGATGCCCGGCGCGCCCTCGATGGTGCCCGTCGCGTCGATGTAGCTGACGATGGCGTCCACCTGATCGTTGCTGTATCCCAGCTTGAAGAGCGCGGCCGGAACAGTGTTGTTCACGATCTTGATCATGCCGCCGCCAACCAGCTTCTTGTACTTCACCAGCGCCAGGTCAGGCTCGATGCCGGTGGTATCGCAGTCCATCATGAAGCCGATGGTTCCGGTGGGTGCGAGCACGGTGACCTGCGAGTTGCGGTAGCCGTACTTCTCGCCGTGCGCCAGCGCTTCGTCCCAGCACTGCTTGCTGGCTTCGATCAGCGTGTCCAGTTGCGGCACGCTGAACGGCTCAGCCGAGTTGCGCGCTCTTGCCGATCTTGTTCACCTCCGCACGGTGACTGCGAATCACATCGAGGAACGGCTCGCGATTGACATAAAAGCCGGGGCAGGCGCCGCCATTATCGCGTCGACAGACTGCGTGAGCGACGTGGCCGGAGGCAAGCGGCGGGCAATTGGCAGCAATGCGCGACGACTGCAGATAAGCCTGTCCGCACATGATCGCGGTCAGGGTTGCAGCAAAGTCGCGGCCCGCATCGGAGTCGTACGGCAAACCGAAGGACATGAGCAGCGCGCCCAGATTGGCATAGCCAAGTCCCAGCGGACGATAGTCGTGCGAGTTCTTCGCCGATGGATTCCGTCGGGTAGCCGGAGTTGTCCACCAGGATCTCCATCGCCGTCAACATCACGTCCACACCGTGGCGATAGGCCGCGATATCAAACGTCCCGGCAGCATCGACAAACTTCAGCAGGTTGAAGCTGGCCAGGTTGCAGGCCGAGTTATCGAGGAACATGTACTCCGAGCACGGATTCGACGCGTTGATGCGCCCGGTGTTCTTCGACGTGTGCCACTTGTTGATGGTGGTGTCGTACTGCATTCCGGGATCGCCGCATTGCCATGTGGCTTCGGCAATCTTCGCCATCAGGTCGCGGGCCTTGTAGGTCTTGACTGGCTGGCTGATCCTTGACAGTGTAGGTAGTGAATTCGCCGTCGCGCTCATAGGCGCGCATGAACTCGTCCGTTACGCGGACCGAGTTGTTGGCGTTCTGGAAGAAGATGGAGCTGTATGCCTCGGAGTCCGGACCGCTGGAGCCGTCATAGCCCTCGCGCATCAGCGCCCAGGCCTTCGCTTCTTCCTTCGATCTTGCAATCCACGAAGTCGACGATATCCGGATGATCCACGTTCAGGATGACCATCTTTGCCGCGCGACGTGTCTTGCCGCCAGACTTGATGACGCCGGCGAAGGCATCGAATCCACGCATGAAGCTGAGCGGACCGGAAGCCGTTCCGCCGCCCGACAACAGCTCCATTGAGCCGCGAATGGCGGAGAGGTTGGTGCCGGTGCCGGAGCCCCACTTGAAGAGCATGCCTTCGGTCTTGGCCAGCGTCAGGATCGCGTCCAGCGAGTCGTCGACCGCGTTGATGAAGCAGGCCGAGCACTGCGGATTGCGATAGCCGGTGGCCGAAAACTCAACGGCGCAGGAATGTGGATTCCAGTGCCAGTTCTGCGCATCGGAATTTGGTTCCAGGCGATCGCAGCCAACGTTGAACCACACCGGCGAATTGAAGGCAGCTTTCTGCGTGACCAGAAGGTCGACCAGCTCATCGTGGAAGATGGCCGCATCTTCCGCGCTGGCAAAGTAATCGCCCTTGATCCCCCAGTCGCGAACCGTCTCCGCCACGCGGGCCACCAGCTGGCGCACTCCGGTTTCACGCTCCGGCGTTCCCAACTGACCATGCAGGTACTTGCTGGCCACAATATTCGTCGCAGTCATCGACCAGTCGACGGGCACCTCGACATCTTTCTGCTCGAAAGATGGATTTGCCGCCGGCATCGGTGATCGACGCGATGCGGTACTCCCACTGAACGTCGTTGTAAGGCGACACGCCGGGCCGGGAGAAGAGGCGCTCCAGGCGGATGCCGCGAGAGGACCGGGCCGGCGAGGCGGCGCTGCTTACTACGGCATCTTTGGCCACTGTGCCCATGCTGGATGGGTCTTTGGAAATGGCGGCATTCAGAGCTTTGCTGGTGGCCTCGGCCATGGAATCTCCTTGTCGCTGTCTCACTAGAATTTGATGCTGCACCCCCGCCCAATTGAGCAAAAAGGGACGGAAGTCAGAGCGTTGGTACCACAAAAACCGGAAAACAATTTCGTTCCGCTATGGATGTCTTGAAGCGATCCTGGGGCCATCACTTGCAGGCAAAGTACTGAAAAAATCCTGTAAAACATGCAGGTCGCTTGTAGGGCTGCAAATGGGAAAGTACCGCTCTGTATGGTGCATGTCAAGCAGGAACCACAACATCTTGTATTATCTGCGTTCCGCGGGGTACCTATTTGGGAAATGGCGCAATTCCGCTGTGGAGAACTCAGGAGGCCGCTCCAACACTGGAGCGGCGCCCATGAGTTTGCCCCCTCAGATCTCTGGAAGTCCGTCTCTCGTCGAAGACCAAGGCTACGTCTCGGCACACCTCTCCACAAGGCGCAAAGATGGTGCAATCTCTGTGCAGGAGTGTGCAAAATCAGGAAAAGAAGGCCATCAGCTTTCGCCTTAGCGACTTACGATCGAAAACGCGGAAAAGGGGCCTGGCTTTTCTCCGCCGCTTCCATCTCGTATTGCTGCGAAGTCCGGGCCGGATCGTAGTCGCGCCACAGCCAAAGCATCGATTCAGGGAACTCCGCCGAGCCCTGCGCGGGGTTGTGAGTGCCCTTGCCAAAGCTGAAGTGGAAGTCGTACCTCTTTAGTTTCAGCGCGTTCGCCATGCGGATATTGGCCATTGGCCAGCTGCCGTACTTCTCCAGCTCCAGGTCACCCGATCCGTCCTGCATCCAGACGCGGATATTGCGGGCGGGGCCACGAAGAACCTTGTCGGGATAATCCTGTCCGCCATCAGGATTTGCGGGATTTTCCTGCCACTGGATGCTGGTAAAGCTGCCGATCCAGGTAAGAACCCGGCTGAATTGGTCCGGCATCTGCCAGGCAACGTTGAAAGAGCAGATGCCTCCCGATGACAAACCGGTGATGCCGCGGCTGTAGGCGTCCTTGCGGAGGTTGTAGTGGGCTCCGACATCCGCCAGCACCTCATCCCGCAGGTAACGCGCGTAGCGGTCGCTGACGGTGTCGTAGAGGGTGCTGCGCATGGAGTCGTCCAGCGTCCGCCCCCATTTCTCTGAGTAGGCCTTTACGAAGTTGTAAGTTGGCGTCCCCGGCGAATCGCCGATCACTCCGGGATCGATAAAAACGCAGATCATCACCGGAATTCTGTGCTGGGCGATCAGGTTGTCGATCACGTTCAGGATGGAGGCCTCGCCCGGCTTGCGCCCGATATATCCGTGCCCATCCTGAAAGACCATGAGCACCGCGGGTGTTTTGGGGTCATATTGCGCCGGGATGTAGATCCAGTAGTTGCTCTTCATGCCGTCGTAAATGCGGCTGGTGATGGAGAGTTTGTCGGAGAGCTTGCCCTCCGGCACGCCGTCCTGAGTGTAGGAGAGGGGCCCGAATGCCGGCACATCGGTGCTGCCACCGAAAGGAGCACCGTTCACCACGTAGTGGAAGATGTGCGCGTGAGCTATGGGTTCGACCGAGGCCACGGAGTACCAGAGATCGGTGCCTGAGAACTGCTTCATTCGCGCGGGTGAGGCCTCGTCGATCACCAGGCTCGGCTCGGTGGCGGCGCGGGTGGCAAAGAAGAAGTCCTTGCCATGGCTCAGCCATGCAGTGCCCTTCTCCAGGTCTGCAGCCTTGAAGGTGTCCTGAATGGCCTGCGACAGGCCTGCTGCATTGCTGTTTGCGAGCTGGATCAACTGCGGCGCGGTCATGCTTTCGGCGCGGCATACGGAAGCGAGAAGGAGCAGTCCGACTGCGAGTCTCTTCAACATGGCTGCAAGAATACACGCGGGCACGAGTTCTTTTCAGACGTAGGGAATCCAAAGCGCAGAAGGGCCGCAGCGTGAGTGCTGCGGCCCTTCTGTGAAACGTCACTGCCAATGAATCAGAACTACAGCCTTACTTGAGGAACAGGGGTGCCATTACAAAAGCGACGGTGCACAGCAGCTTGATGAGCACGTGAATGGACGGACCAGCGGTGTCCTTGAAGGGATCGCCGACCGTGTCACCCACAACGGCTGCCTTGTGAGCATCCGAGCGCTTGCCGCCGTACTGACCGGTTTCAATAAACTTCTTCGCGTTATCCCATGCCCCGCCGCCGTTGTTCATGAAGGTGGCGAAGAGGATACCGACGATGGTTCCGACCATGAGCATGCCGGCAACCGCCTCGGCAGCCAGGGTTGGATCCTCGGGAGTTACGAAGAGGCGGAAGATGAAGCCCACCGCGACTGGCACACCAACAGCCAGAAGACCAGGAGCGATCATCTGCCGCAGCGCGCCCTTGGTCACGAGATCTACGCAAGTTCCATAGTCGGGATCTTCCGTATTGTTCATGATGCCGGGATGCTCGCGGAACTGGCGGCGAACTTCTTCGATGACGGTCTGTGCGGCTGCTCCGACTGCCTTGATGGCCAGTGAACTGAACAGGATTACCAGAGCGGCAGCGATGAGGCAGGCGACGAAGACGGCGGGCTTGGCAATGTCGACCTTGGACAACAGGAGCGCCGGATCCACCACCATGTGTCCAAGTTCATTGAGCTTTCCGTACTTCTGGGTGATGAGCTCATTGATCTCGTCGATGTAGGCGGAGAAGAGCAGGAAGGCGGCCAGGGCTGCGGAGCCGATGGCGTATCCCTTGGTGAGTGCCTTGGTGGTGTTGCCGACGGAATCAAGACGGTCGGTGCGGGTGCGAACTTCTTCCGGTGCGCCGGACATTTCGATGATGCCGCCGGCGTTGTCAGTGATTGGACCGAAGGTATCCATCGCCAGGATGTAAGCGGCGGTGGCGAGCATGCCCATGGTGGCAATCGCGGTACCGAAGAGGCCTGCGCCGGTAACTCCGGGCAGAGCGTGAACACCGCAAGCATACGAGCCGAGGATGGCGGCGGAGATAGCGATGACTGGAAGAGCAGTCGACTCCATACCAACGGCAAGTCCGGTGATGATGTTGGTTGCCGGGCCGGTAAGAGAGGCCTTGGCGATTGAGGCGACGGGGCGATAACGATATTCGGTGTAGTACTGGGTGATCCAGACAAATACGTAGCTGGTGACCATGCCGATAACGCCCGCGGCGAAGAACCACAGGTTGTTATGAAGCAGGAAGCGCACTGCAACGTAGAAGCCCACGATCGCGATAAGGGTCGTAACCAGGTAGCCACGGTTGAGGGCAACCATGGGATCTTCGTCTTCATTCTTGAGCTTGACGGAGAGGATGCCGATGATCGACGCGATGAGGCCGAAGGCGCGGGCGACGAAGGGGAAGAAGATGCCGAGGATTCCGAACTTGCCGAAGAGGGCGACGGAGAGAATCATGGCGCCGATGTTTTCAGCGGCGGTGGATTCAAACAAGTCAGCACCGCGACCGGCGCAGTCGCCAACGTTATCGCCAACGAGATCGGCGATGACGGCGGGATTGCGGGGATCGTCTTCAGGAATGCCTGCTTCGACTTTTCCGACGAGGTCGGCGCCTACGTCAGCGGCCTTGGTATAGATTCCGCCGCCGAGCTGTGCGAAGAGTGCCACAAAGCTGGCGCCGAAGGCGAAGCCGACGATCTGGTACGGCACGGACATTGGGTTCGCCATGCCACCGAAGGCGAGGAAGATGAGTCCTACGCCAAGGAGCGAGAGCGAGACCACGGAGAGGCCGGTAACGGCTCCGCCGCGCAGGGCAAGCTGCATTGCGCGATTGAGGCTGGTGCGAGCGGCGGAGGCGGCGCGCAGGTTAGCCCGGATGGAAACGAACATGCCGGAGAATCCCGCGAGACCGGAGCAGATGGCGCCGGCGAAGAAGGAGACTACGGTCTTCCAGGCCAGGTCGAATCCCTTGGTATAGAAGTAGAAGCCGAACAGAAAAACTGCGAGGACAACGCTGAAGCTATAGATCGTTTTGTACTGGCGGCGCAGGAAAGCTTCGGCTCCCTTTTTGATTGCGTCCGCTATTTTTTTCATTTCAGGAGTGCCGGAATCGGCGGCAAGAACTTCACGAGTGAACAACCATGCGACGACGAGCGATAGGGCACTGACCGTCAAAAAAAACCATACCCAAGCAGTTACGGACACACTTCCTCCATTGCGGGGCTCTTGTCAAAGGGCCTCGGTCGATGCTGACCTCGTACCAGTTCGGGGAAACATAGAACGATAACAGCCAGACTGACAATATGCCAATGAAAATCTATGCCGCGCGCAATCAAGCCCCTTTTCCAGCCGGAGCAAGATAACATGGTGCACCAAATCCGTGCTACTGGATTGCGACGTTGATTCGATCCGGCGGACGCGCTCCGTCACGGGGGCGTAGATGTAACTTGAAGAGAACCAACTTGTTGCGCTCGGGGTCATCGAGAGCCTGAAAAGTAACCACCTGCTCCAGCCAGTACTGGGTATGCAAATCATCGAGCGTACCCGGATCCAGCACATTCCACGAGGCGTAATAGCCCGGCTTGTACTTGCGCAGACGACTGGGCAGGTCGAGCGTGCCGAAGTCATCGCAGATGGTGGGCAGGCCGGTCATCAGCGTGATGTCGTTACCGCTGATCGACATCAACAGCCGATTGCCGTTGGGATGTGCGTCCACATAGCGCGTCAGATCCGCAGCCGCATTCACAAACGTGAACTCCGGGTGAAGTACAAAATGAAGCGTCTCCCGAGCATTCGCCAGCAGGCAGACGCATATAACCGCCAATGCAGCACCACCCACTGCACGATTTGAACGCAGCAATGCGGCCGACGACAGCGCCACTGAGAAGAAGACGAAGTACGCCACCACCGCGTAATAACGCGGCTGCATATTATTGTGATAGCCGATGAAGAAGAAGTATCCGGCAATCGCAATCAGGGACGAGACGAAGACAGGATTGCGCCAGAGCGATCGCGCCAGGAAGATCGACATCACCACCATCGCCAGTCCCAACAGGACCAGCGGGCGATCAACCCACAGCGCTCCATGAATGGAGTAGTAGTAGGTCTTGATCCAGCCCGCAACGGTCGAAGGCTTGGTATACACGTTGACTAGGAAGAGGTAATGGTAGTCCTTCACATAGTGCGGCCTGACCAGCAGCGTGAAGTAAGCGGCGAAGAGCAGGCCCGCCGTAGCACCCATCACGGCCGTGGCACGCAGAAAGGTTGCCATGCGCTTGCGCTGCGGATACCACAGCGAGTAGAGAATTGCCGGCAGCAGAAACAGCGCCGTCGTTTTGGTGAGGATCATCATGCAGTAAACGACACCGACCAGAGCAGCCAGCAACAGTCCCGCGACGTTCTGTTGCCGCGACGGCGCAACGCCCCGCAAGCAGCAGCGATGTGAGTGTCAGCATCATCAGCAGAGGTTCCAGGATGGCCAGCCGGCTGAAGCAGTAGAGAAACGAACTCGCAGCAATCAGCAATGTACCCAGCAGGGCTACCCAGCGCTCTTCATGCGTACGCAGCAGTGCATAGGAGAGCAGCAGGTTCACAGCGAATATCGAGACGACGAGTCCGCGCGCAGCCAGTACACTGACGCCGGTGAAGCTGAAGACTATCCACTCCAGGAATGGCCATACCGGCAATGCCACACCGCAGTTGAAGTCGCCCGGCACGAACCACGACCCGCGAACGAAGTGTTCAATCGCGGCGTTCCCGTACCAGCCTTCGTCTGTGTACTTCGACCAGTCCATCCATCGCGAATAATTTGGAAAATCTGCGCGAAGGTTGAAAAAGTGAAGCCCAGCTATTACGACGATTGCGGAAATCCAAAAGTAGAACAGTGTCTTCGATAACTTCAAAAGCACGTCTTTCCCAACTTATTTTCAGGTACAGGGCGACCCACACGCGCGACGTTGCGCGTTTCTATTTGTTATGCAGTGGAGTCGTTAGGGCAAGTATAGCGAAACCGCCCCTTCGAGCTCTATTCGTATGCCAGGGCGTCGATGGGATCCTTCCGCGCCGCCTTCAGTGCGGGATAGACCGCTCCGAGGAAGGCTCCTACAAAAGCGATCACCGCCCCGCGAATCATCCACTCCCATGTCAACTGAAAGCTGAAGGTGGGGCTTCGATAGGCCATGAAGGCGCGCAGCCCGAGCGTGAAGATAATGCCGAGCACAACGCCGGCGAGCGAGAGCAGCATGGTCTCACGCAGCACCACGTTGACGATGTAGCCCTTGGAGGCGCCCAGCGACTTGAGGATGCCGATTTCGCGCGTGCGCTCCATGACCGCTGTATACATCGACTGGAAGATGACCAGGAAGCCCACGATTACGGCAATGATGATTACCGTGTTCAGCGCCGCGGTGAATGCGGGCAGATGCGCCGGGGTCATCAGCGAGAGCCACTCGTCCATAGTCTGCACCAGGTAGTCCGACATTCCCGGTACGGCTTTGATTTCGTTGCGAATCAGCTCCTGGTTGGCAATGTTGTCACTCTTTATATAGAAGAGCGAGGCGTGTCCCTCGGCGCCTATCAGGGAACCCATGGTGTCGATCCGGAGGAACTTGCGGCCGCCCTTGCCGTGCTCGACAATGCCGCAAATGTGAAAGTCGTGATTCAGAATCTTGATGGTGTCGCCAACCTGGTGGCCTTTATCGGCGCGCGCAAAATAGTCGTCGATAATAACGTCGTCGGCCCCCTGAAAGGGGCCTCCCGCGACGAATGTGAAGGGCTTGAGACCGTTATAGCTCTCATAGTCGATGCCCCAGATCGTCTCTACCGAGCCACCCGTGGTCAGGTTGGTGATCACCGGAGCCACTACCGCAACGTGCGGAACCTTGCGCAGAACATCCGCCACCTTAAGTGGTGCAGGCGCGCCGCTGACGCCAGTCATGAAGCTGGCATTCGCGGGACGCACGATCATGTCCGCCCCAATGCCGCTCTGGCGGGTCTTCTGATCGTTGAGCATCCCGAACATGATGGCCACAATGGACAGGATCATTACGACTTCAATTGCCACCGCAAACACGCTGATCGCGGTGCGAAGGGGCCGATGCAACAGGTTGTTGATTACCAGTTTGTTCATTATTGCTGGAAACCTTCCGGACAGCGGATCTGCGGCGCACACCTAGTAAGGTCCGCATCTGGATTTGAAGGCTGAATTTGCTGCTACACCAGCGTAGCACCCGGCCCACCCCTTGCGCGGAACGCCCCGGAAGAGAGAAACTAGACCTACAACTTCCTAACCATAAAATGGATCGGAATGATTAAAAAGGGGCACCAGAATCAGGGCAGGTAACCCCTTAGTGTTATGAAAATAAAGGGAAAACCGTCTTTTTCCTTTGACGTTTTTTGCCTGTCGCCAGTATGTTAAGGCGAATGGGTGCTTAAGTCGATAAGACCCTGCAAGTCCCCGAGTGAACTGTATGGAGCATTTCGGCGAAGAGTTACGAAAAGAGCGGGAGTCGCGCGGTATCGCGCTGGAAGAGATTACCGAGGCCACGAAGATCAGCAGCCGGCATCTGGTAGCTCTTGAGCACGAGCAGTTCCGCCAACTTCCGGGCGGCGTTTTCAACAAGGGCATTGTGCGCAGCTACGCGCGCGTTGTGGGCCTCGATGAAGATGCATGGGTGCAAAACTACCTGTCGGCCTATCAGCAAAGCGGTGCCGTTTCCGACGACGACATCAGCTGGTTTGAGTTTGCTGAAAATGTGGGCAAAAACCGCAAGGAAGATCGGGACCGTCCTGCTGAGCGTCTACGCTGGGCTGGCGTCTTCGTGCTTCTGACCGTACTGGTAGTGGTGGCGTACTTTGTATACGGATATGTGCACCAGCGCATGATCGACATGCCGGTGCATGCGGCCGAGCAAAGCGTGTGCCAGCCTCCCGCGGTTGTGCCTGCTTTCTGCGCTGAGTCGTCTGTGCGGATCGCCTAGCCGGGCAACGCCCCGATTCCGAGCGGCATCTGGTTGATATCGGTGCTCGCCCAGTCGCGTTCTTGGGTAGAATGGTGGGCAACTTACGAAGGGTCCCACAAATCATGTCTAAATTCCTTTTAAGATCTCTGGTTGTCGCCTTCGCGACTACCTCCCTCACGATTCCCTGCGTTTCATCAGCCCAGGCACCCGCCGCCGCTCCTGCAGATGCCTCGGCGGCATACTCGCGAACCGACCTGAATTTCACCTACAACCCACCCACTGGATGGAAGTCGCAGGATGTCTCGACCATAAAATCTTCGGGCGATGACAAGGCTGCGAGTTGCATGAAGATCCTGTATACCGCTGCGCCCGAAAGCGCTGCCCAGGGTATGGAAGGGATGAGCGTTGGTGTGACCCTGATTGACGCTGCCCGCAATTGCTACCCAGCTGACATGACACCGGAAGGTCAAGTTCAGACCATGGTGGAAAATGCCGGCAAGATGCCCGGCATGCAGGTATACAAAAAGCCAAATGGCTATTTCATCGACAACCACACCTTCTGGTCGATCGTTGCCAAGGGCAAGCCGACACTGGGCGATGGCAGCACCGCCAAGGTGGATGTTTATGTAGCCATGATCGGCGGCGTCGTGAAAGATAAGGTCTTCATTTGGGAGATGACCGCGCCGGATCAGGCCACCATGCAGCAGATGCTCTCATCCACGGTGCAGTTCACGGGCAAGAAGCCCCACATCCTGGCCAAAATCGATCTCAAGTAGCGGCCCTCTGCGGCTGCCGAAGACATCTTCGGTGGCCGCCCGGTCGTTGACGCACTCGGCCTGAATGAAGGAGAAGGCGGTCATGGAGATCACGCGAGCGGGCAGCCAGCCCTCAAGCAAGGGACCGGCAGACTACTTCACAGGCACGGTGCGCGTCGATCCGCTATTTACCGCGCCTGACCCTGCACGCGTTGTCGGGGCCAGCGTCACCTTTGAACCCGGTGCCCGCACCGCATGGCACACCCATCCGCTGGGACAAACCCTGGTCGTCACCTCGGGCTGTGGCCGGGCTCAGCACGAAGGCGGCCCGATCGAGGAGATACGGCCCGGGGATGTTATCTGGTTTGCCCCGGGTGAGAAGCACTGGCACGGAGCGTCGCCAACCACAGCGGTCACCCACTTGGCCATTCAGGAAAAACTCGACGGCAAAACTGTCGATTGGATGGAGCAGGTGAGCGACGAGCAATACGGAGGTTAGTCCCTCCGCGAGATCCATCTTTTGCTGCGGACGGTGGCTTCTCGGCCAACAGTAAATACCTGCGTATGAGATAAGTTCGCAGCCGTACAACCATCCCCTCGTCCCCGTTCACTGCGCTCGTTCGCCGCTTGATGGCGGCTGGCGCCCTCTGGCTGAAACACTTTGCTCTTGCGCCCGGGCCTCTGCTACCGTTTTACTAGACGCCTACGGCCTGAAGAGGTCCACGGCTCGCCTGCAGTCCGCCAAACGCAGCAGACCCACGCAGTTCCTTCCAGAGAGAAACAGCGACAGCGGCAGGCAAAATGAAATCACACAGGGAGGAAACTGTCTTGTCCAGTACACGACCGTTTTTTATTTACCTCTGAATCGGTGACCGAGGGTCATCCCGACAAGATTGCCGACCAGATCTCCGACGCGATTCTCGACGCCTGCCTTGAGCAGGATTCCTATAGCCGTGTCGCCTGCGAAACACTGACCGCCACCGGCCTCGTAGTCATCGCCGGAGAGATCACCACCAAGGCATATGTCGATTTTCAGTCGCTGGTTCGCGGCGTCGTCGCCTCCATCGGCTATGACAATGCGCTCTATGGATTCGACTCCAACACCTGCGCCGTGATCTCGAGCATCAACAAGCAGTCGGGCGATATCGCCCAGGGTGTGGATACGGGCGGCGCCGGCGATCAGGGCATGATGTTCGGCTACGCCACCAACGAGAATGACGACTATATGCCGACTCCCATCTCGCTGGCCCACAAGCTCGACCAAGCGGCTTGACGCGAAGTCCGCAAGAGCGGCCTGCTCGTTTATCTCCGCCCCGACGGCAAGAGCCAGGTCACCGTGGAGTACGACGACGAACAACAAGCCGGTCCGCGTTGACGCGGTAGTCATTTCGTCGCAGCACGCTGAGACGTCACGCAACGAGCAGCTGCACGCCGACATTCTCAAGCACGTGATCCAGGCCGTCATTCCCGCCAACCTCCTCGACGAGAACACCAAGTACCACATCAATCCGACCGGCCGCTTCGTCATCGGCGGACCGATGGGCGACACCGGCCTTGACCGGCCGCAAGATCATCGTCGACACCTACGGCGGCATGGGCCGTCACGGCGGCGGCGCATTCAGCGGCAAGGATCCGACAAAGGTTGATCGTTCCGCAGCTTACATGGCGCGTTACATCGCCAAGAACATCGTGGCCGCCGGCCTGGCCGAGCGCTGCGAAGTGCAGCTGGCGTACGCCATCGGCGTGGCCGAGCCGGTCAGCGTGCTGGTGGAGACCTTCGGCACCGGCAAGGTTGATTCGAAGAAGCTGCAGCAGCTGGTGCGGGCAAACTTCTCGCTGACGCCGAAGGGCATCATCGAGAGCCTGAATCTGCGCCGCCCGATCTACCGGCAGACCGCTGCTTACGGCCACTTTGGCCGCAAGGACGCGGACTTCACCTGGGAAGCGACCGACAAGGCTGCCAGCCCTGCGCGAGCAGGCCGGCGTCAAGGCGGAGACCGCCACCAAGTAAAGTTGCAGCATCCTAAGAAAGGCAGGCTCATCGCGAGCCTGCCTTTCTTCTTTTGAACGCAAGATCCGGATAGCCGACTCACAGCTGCGCAGTGCCATCATTCCTACATGAAGCCGGACAGGAAGATATTCTTCGACGAAGAGACCGCGCCTGGAAGCAGGTGATGGCTCGCGATGCAAAAGCACGGTTCCTCTACGGCGTCACCTCCACAGGAATCTTCTGCCGCACGTCCTGTGCCAGCCGCAGACCGTCGCGAGAGAACGTGAGATTTTTCGCCACTGCGCAGTTGGCCAAGGCCGCGGGCTTCCGCGCCTGCCGACGTTGCCGTCCTGACGAGGAGCGCGCCGAAACCGTGTTGCTGGAAAAGCTCTGCGCCCATATTCGCGCCCACGTCGACGAGCGCATCAAGCTGAGCAGAACTGGCCCACATCGCGATGCGCAGCCCGTTTACCGTGCAGCGTCTCTTGTACGCGCTGCTCGGCATCAGCCCCAGTGTCTATCAGCGACAGTTGCGCAGCAGCAGGCTGAAGCGACCAACTCACCAGAAAAGGAGTGAGCGTGACCACTGCAATCTACGATGCAGGCTTCTCTTCGCGCCAGCCGCGTGTATGAGAAGTAAGCGAGACTAGGGATGAGCCCGGGGAAGTATCAGCGCGCGGGGCAGGAATGAGCGCATCCGCTTTACCGTCACGGTCTGCGATCTCGGCCAGCTTCTCGTCGCCGCAACCAGCAAGGGAGTCTGCGCCGTCACACTGGGCGACGATGCGAGTGAGTTGGAGCGCCTGCTGCGCGCGAAGTTCCCTGCCGCTGAGATCGTGTCCTGACGGCTCCGCGAACGGTGAGATCGCTCGCGTGACGAGACAGGTCTTAATCGCCGCAGCGAGGATCCACGCGCCAGCGAGCTTGCCGCTGGATCTCCGCGCAACTGCGTTTCAGATGCGCGTGTGGCAGGCTCTGCAGCGCATTCCTCGCGGGGAGACGCGAAGCTATGCCGAAGTGGCCCGTACATCGGCCAGCCCACTGCGGTTCGTGCTGTGGCGCGAGCGTGTGCGTCGAACCCGGTGGCCGTGGTGATCCCTTGCCATCGCGTCGTGGGAAGCGATGGCAAGTTGACCGGCTATCGTTGGGGAGTGGAGCGCAAGCGGAAATTATTGGAAGGAAGGAGTCGGGACTCCGCAGTTGAAGTCCCACACTCAGGCTGTTACTGCCGCTGCCCGCCCGCGAGAATCAGCGTCTGGCCGGTGACCCATCCCGCATCGTCCGAAGCATAGAAGACTGCGGCGCGAGCGATGTCTTCCGGCTGGCAATGCGGCCGAGAGGCGTTTGCGACTCAACCATCTTGCGGAAGTCGCTTTCGGCAATGCCCAACGCTGTGCAGAGCCTTCCGTTTCGACCATGCCGGGGTTCAGCGAGTTGACGCGGATCTTGCGGGGTCCCAGCTCCTTTGACAGCGCGACGGTGATCGCGTCCACAGCGGCCTTGGTCGCGCTATACACTGAACGCAGTGCCGACCGGCATCTGGCCAACAATGGAGCTGATGTTGATGATGGAGCCGCCCTCAGGACCAATCAGCTTCACGGCTTCCTGCGTGGTCAACAGCAGCCCGAG
Organism: uncultured Acidobacteriaceae bacterium; assembly: GCA_963849505.1. Taxonomy (GTDB): domain Bacteria; phylum Acidobacteriota; class Terriglobia; order Terriglobales; family Acidobacteriaceae; genus JANXZS01. Next base: position 459,988 of record CAWKHY010000012.1, read on the forward strand.
CACGTTCAGATGAACTGCTTGTGAAAGTGCTCCGCCGTGATCTGGTCCAACGGTAGAAAGTCGTACACTCCGGCGTTGTTCACAAGGATGTCGAGCTTGCCGTAAGCCTTCTTTGTCTCTGCGAAGAGGCGCGTGATGTCGTCTTTCGTTGAGACGTCTGCCTGGACAGCGATGGCCTTGCCGCCCTTCGCGGTGATTGCGCTGACAACCTTGTCCGCACCGGCCTTGCTGCTGGCGTAGTTCACGACTACTGATGCGCCCTCAGCTGCGAGGTATTCCGCTATGGATGCGCCGATTCCCTTGGATGCGCCGGTTACGACTGCAACTTTTCCCGCAAGCTTGCTCATGATATCTCCTCATTTTGCTGAAGCAAATGCTTCGACAATTAGACAACCATCTAATTGATGGCGGCTAGAGAAGAAGGACTCATGAATGTCGGTTAAAGTTTTTTGAGCTCGGCGATGTAGGCCTGCCACACGTCGCGGCACAGGCTCAGGTGCATGAATTTCCCGTCGCGCTCCGCCTCTATCAGGCCCGCGGATTCCAACTCCTTTAGATGGTGGGACATGGTGGCGGGAGTGATCTTCACAGCTTCGAGCAGTTCGGAGCAGCTTATGCTTGGCGAAGTTCCGGCAATTCTCTGAAAGATTTCGAATCGGCGCGGATCGGCAAGCGCGCGCGCAACCAGGTGCAGCTGCTTTGCGCTGAGAGAAGCCTTCGATGTCTTCGGTTTGGCCCTGTCTTTAATCAACGTATTCATTCTGCCAGAACTTTGATGCACGCGAGCAGAATCGAGCGCCACGAACGGTTAGGAGATCAAGGTTTCTCCCCAACAGCCAGCAGCGTTTGGAAGTGCGGAGCTTCGGCTTCCCGGTGCACGATGGAGGTGCGAATGTCGCGGAAGCCCGCCTTCTCCAGCAGAGATTCCACTTCCACCTCACTGAAGCCCAGCCACAGATCGGCGTAGAGTTCCCGCGCCTCCTCGAAGCGGTGCTTGCCCAGGTCCAGAAGAGCGATGCGGCCGCCCGGCTTCAGAATGCGCCACGCCTCGGCCACCGCTTTCTCCGGGTGAATGGCGTGATGCAGAGATTGGCTGAAGAGCGCGAGATCCACCGACGTGTCGTCGATGGGTAGCTCTTCCAGATCGCCGCGCCGGTATTCCAGCGTCTTCGCGCCCTGCCGGCGAGCAAGCTGCGTTCCGTAATCCACCATTTTGTCGGAGCTGTCCACCGCAATCACCTGCTTGGCGCGCTGCGCCAGCAACAGAGAGAGTGTGCCCTCGCCGGCTCCAAGATCCGCAATCACCATCGGCGGCATCAGCAAGCAGCAGCGCTTCGGCAAAGCCTTTCCACGAGCGGCCCGGAACATACTCCCGCCCGAAACGCCCGGCCATTTCATCGAAGAATGCGCGGCTCTTGTCCTGGCGCTTGCGCAGAACCAGCTTCAGAGCGGCTGTGTCTTGTCGCGCCTCGGGAATTTCACGGGAGGCCTGCTTCAGCAGCGGAATCAGCTGGCCAACTGACTCTGATTTATCCGCGGCGCCGTTTTCCAGCTTTATGCGATAAAGGATGTTCTTCCCTGCCCGGCGATCCTCCACCAGCCCTGCCTGTTTCAGTTGCGAGAGGTGGGTGGAGAGAGTACTTTGGCCCATGCCGAGGATCTCCTGCAGCTCCGCCACCGACAGTTCCTCGCGCTCCACCAGCAGCAGGACGCGGAGGCGGTTTGGGTCGGACAAAATTCTGCAGGGATTTCAGAATTGACTTCATGCGGGCCTGGCACTATTATATCAACATATCGCGATATCGCGATAGGAGGAGTTTTAGATGACTACTGCAACCGTCTGCCGACGGCCACCGACTACAAGGTAGCTGACCTCTGCGCTCGCCGATTGGGGCCGCAAAGAGATCTCCATCGCCGAGCACGAGATGCCCGGCCTGATGTCCATTCGCCGCAAGTATGCCGCCGCCAAGCCCCTGGCCGGTGTACGCGTGACTGGATCCCTGCACATGACGATTCAGACTGCCGTGCTGATTGAGACGCTGGTGGATCTGGGCGCGAGCGTACGCTGGGCAAGCTGCAATATCTTTTCCACGCAGGATCACGCGGCGGCTGCAATCGCCGCGGCCGGCGTTCCTGTCTTCGCCTGGAAGGGCGAGTCGCTGGAAGAGTATTGGTGGTGCACCGCGCAGGCCCTGAACCACAATGGCAAGGGACCGCAGCTGGTGGTGGACGACGGCGGCGACGTGACGCTGCTGATCCACAAAGGCTACGAGCTGGAAGATGGCGACGGATGGGTGAACACTCCCTCCGGCAACCACGAAGAGCAGGTGATCAAGGATCTGCTCAAGAAGGTTCATGCTGAAGATGCCACAGCACTGGCATGACGTGGTCAAGGAATGGCGCGGCGTCTCAGAAGAGACGACGACCGGCGTCCATCGCCTCTACAAGATGAAGGAGCAGGGCAAGCTGCTGGTGCCGGCGATCAACGTCAACGACTCGGTAACGAAGTCGAAGTTCGACAACCTGTACGGCTGCCGCGAATCGCTGGTAGACGGCATCAAGCGCGCGACGGACGTTATGGTTGCCGGCAAGGTTGCTGTCATCTGCGGTTACGGCGATGTGGGCAAGGGTTCTGCTGCTTCGCTACGCGGCCTGGGAGCGCGTGTGGTTGTGACGGAGATCGACCCCATCAACGCTCTGCAGGCTGCGATGGAAGGCTACGAAGTAACTACCCTCGAGGAGACGCTGGGACGCGGCGATATCTACGTGACCTGCACCGGCAACGTGGACATCCTGACGCTCGAGCATATGAAGACCATGAAGGACCAGGCCATCATCTGCAACATCGGCCACTTCGACAACGAGATCCAGATCGATCTTCTGAACTCGGAAAAGGGCGTGAAGAAGGTCACCATCAAGCCGCAGGTGGATAAATACGAGTTCCCCGATGGGCACAGCATCTTCGTGCTCGCCGAGGGCCGCCTGGTGAATCTTGGCTGCGCAACCGGTCATCCCAGCTTCGTGATGAGCAACAGCTTCGCCAACCAGACGCTGGCTGCGCTCGACTTGTGGAAGAACAAGGACACCTACAAGAACGATGTTTATATTCTGCCGAAGAAGCTGGACGAAGAAGTTGCCCGTCTGCATCTGGAGAAGATTGGCGTCAAATTGACCACTCTTTCCCCCAAGCAGGCTGAGTATCTGGGCGTTGCGGTGGAAGGGCCTTACAAGGCTGAGAATTACCGCTACTAACAGCCCAATTGCAGTGCTGAAATGGCCCGATTTCGACGAGAAATCGGGCCATTTTTTGTGCGTTTTTTTGGGCGAATTGAAACGTTTCAATTGACGCTTTTTGGCACGAAAAAGCACACAAATAGACGTCCAAAAGAGCCCAAAAAAGTCATTCTGCGGAGCCCCGTTCTGAGCGAACGCGGCGAAGGTATTCGCGCAGGGTTTGCCTGGGTCCAAGCGTAAAAACGGAGTCGAGCACCGCAACAGTGGTCATGCGATCGACGCGGAAGCTGCGAAAGTCCTGGCGCAGTTCGCACCAGGCGGCGAGGGTCCACGTGCCACCCCAAAAATAGAGCGCAAGAGGGCGCACGCGGCGCACACTTGGCTGGCCATCTTTGCGGTTGTAGGCAAACTCGAGGAAATGCTGCTCGAGGGCGGCCGTGTGGAGCGAGCCGAGCAGGCGGCGCACCTCGTCAGAGACTTGAATTGCGGGGGCGTAGAGGAGGACTTCCTCCACGGTATCGCGCAGGTCAAGCGGGAGCACGACCTCAATCTTGCGCAGGGCCGCGTTGGCCGCCTCTGCGAGCTGCGGTCCACCCCAGGTTTGCACCATGCGCACTCCGAGCACCAAGGCGGTAATTTCGTCGCGGCTGAACATAAGAGGAGGGATGTCAAAGTCACGGCGCAGCGTGTAGCCGATGCCGGCTTCCCCTTCGACGGGAACGCCGGAAAGCTGGAGGTCCTGCACGTCGCGATAGATGGTTCGTGGCGAGACTTCCAGCTTCTCGGCAAGATTGCGCGCCGTAATGAGCCGGCCGGAACGGAGTAGCTGAACGATGCGAAAAAGTCGGTCGGCACGGCGCATAGATGGGCCAAGTCTATTACGAAGTGGAGTGGAGACCGATGCGATTTCCTTCGCTGTCGAGAATGTAGGCAACGAAGCCCATTCCCGGAGGGAGGGCGCTCTTGGGCTCAACAACGCTGCCTCCCGCCTTGGGCGTGCGCGCAATGACATCGTCAAGAATACCGTTGCAGTTTAGATACACGACGACGCCCTGGCCAGTGGGCTGGGTCTGCCCGGCTTCGACCAAACAGCCGGAGATGGCGGGCTTTTCATGGGGGAAGACCGCGATCGGTGCGCCGGTGAAGATTTCCTTCTTGATGGGGGCGTCGAGGACATTGGCGTAGAAGCGAACGGCACGGTCAAGATCGGTGGCTGGGATCTCAAACCAGACGACTCTGGAGGGCGGCGGCAGTTGCGGGTTCATTGTGGATTCCTCTCGTCAGTTGATTTCGAGTGCAAGAGGATATTAGGAGGGTGCTGCTGACAGCATGGTGTCAGCAGTGTTGGCGTGGTGATGATTTCAGCAGGCGCCGGGTCACGCATTTGCGAGGTAAAACGGCCTCCCCACAGAAAGGCGCAGATTCGATTCCGGCAAGCGATATTTTGTGCAGAATCAGCAGCTTCGAGGGCAGTTTCATGGCGGAAAAGCGGGATGGCTATTACAAAACTAAAACGATCTACCTTATATGGAAGTGAAAGCATGGAGTTATATGTCATATCCGACAATCATCCAGGGCGGTATGGGCGCAGGCGTGTCCGACTGGCGCCTGGCTAATACTGTTTCTCGTCTTGGTCAGCTCGGGGTTGTATCTGGCACGGCTCTCGATGAAATTCTTGCGCGACGGCTTCAGGACGGAGATCCTGGGGAGCACATGCGTCGCGCATTGGCGGCCTTTCCTATTCCTGAGGTAGCAAACCGCATTCGGGACAAGTACTACATCGCAGGCGGCAAGGCCCAGAATACGCCCTACGTCACGATGCCGAAGCACACCAAGGAAGGCCCTCCGGTTGTGCAGGAGATGTGCCTGGTTTCGAATTTTGTTGAGATCTGGCTGGCACGTGAGGGCCACCAAAATCCTGTCGGGATTAATTACCTGGAAAAGATCCAGATGCCGCACCTGGCGTCGATGTATGGCGCAATGCTTGCGGGCGTGGACTATGTGCTGATGGGAGCGGGTATTCCGATCCGCGTGCCCGGTGTGCTGGACCGCTATGTGCATCACGAGCCGGCGGAGTACACGCTGCACGTGGTGGGCGCGAGAGAAGGCGACGACACGACGATGCACTTTGTTCCGCGTGATTTTGTGCCGCTGGATCTGCCGCCTTTGAAGAGGCCGATTTTCCTCGCGATTATTTCCTCCAACACCCTGGCTGTAACGATGCTGAAGAAGGCAAACGGGAAGGTGGATGGATTTGTAATTGAAGGGCAGACTGCGGGCGGGCATAATGCTCCCCCGCGCGGCAAGATGGTACTGAGCGAGACTGGCGAACCGATCTACGGCGAGCGCGATGTGGTGGACCTGGCGAAGATGCGAGAGTTGGGCGCTCCATTCTGGCTTGCGGGCGGCTACGGATCGCACAAAGCGGTTCTTTCGGCGTTGGGCGATGGCGCAGCGGGCGTGCAGGTAGGCACGGCCTTTGCGTTCTCAGATGAGTCCGGGATGAAGACCGAGTACAAACGGGAGCTGATTGCGAAGGCAGTTGCGCACACGGCGAAGGTATTCACCAATCCGGTGGCCTCTCCGACGGGCTTTCCCTTCAAGGTTGCGATGCTGGAAGGCACAACGTCGGATCCGGCGATCTACCAGAAGCGTCCACGCATCTGCGATCTCGGTTATCTTCGCGAGCCATACATGAAGGAAGACAGCACGATTGGTTATCGCTGCTCCTCTGAGCCGGTGACGGTGTACATCTCCAAGGGAGGCAAGCAGGAGGACACCGTTGGCAGGCAGTGTGTGTGCAATGCTCTGATGGCCAACATTGGCCAGCAGCAGACGCGAGCCAACGGCAAGCACGTGGAAGTTGGACTGGTGACCACGGGCGACGACCTGGTGGATATTGCGCGCTTCCTGAAGCCCGGACGCACAAGCTACACAGCGGCTGAGGTGCTGGAAAGCCTGCTGGGATTGGACAAGGACGAGGCAGAGACTGCCGAGGTCTTGCAGACGGTTTCAACCGGCAGCGCGATGTAAGGAGTGCCTTCACTGGATCAGCGAATCGAGTAGCCACCATCTACGACTACCGTGGATCCAGTGACGAAGTCTGAGGCCCGCGATGCCAGGAAAATGGCGGCTCCGGCAAGTTCCTCAGCCTGACCCCACCTGCCCGCCGGCGTACGCTGCATAATCTCATCGTTCAGCGGCATCGTTTTCACGGCGGCGGTCATATCGGTCTCGAACCATCCGGGCGCGATCGCATTCACCTGGATATTGCCTGGTGCAAACTCGATGGCCATCGACCGGGTGAGCTGAATGATCGCACCCTTGGCTGCGCTATACGAGGGTACGAGACCAGACCCGAAGAACGAGTACATGCTACCAATGTTGATAATCTTGCCCTGCTTGCGGCTGATCATTCCTGCCGCAGCAATCCTTGAAAGAAGAAAAACTGCATTGAGTTGAGTGGCAATGACGTTGTCCCAATCTGCGGGAGCCTCGTTCATCACGCCGCCACTTAGAGATACGTTTCCAGCGTTATTGACGAGAATATCTACGCTGCCCAGTTCGGCCTCGATACTGTTGAAGGCCGGCGCCAACTCCTCGCGCCTGGTGAGATCGACGGTCGCAGCCATGCAGGGAACGCCGATGGCTTTCAATTCCGCAAGCACCTGAGTGTTCTTGGCTTGGTTCCGTCCGAGGATAGCCACGGCAGCGCCGGCGTTGGCCAATCCAAGAGCAATGCCGCGGCCAAGGCCACCGTTGCCGCCTGTGACGAGCGCAACCTTCCCACTCAGATCGAATAGATCATTCTTAGCCATGAGATCGTTCCTTGCTGGGTCGCGAAATTAGCATTCTTCGTCGCTAACGTGACGTGGTGCCACATCGTACCAGAGGCTGCGTAGGCTAACGCGAATGTGATAGATTTCCGCCATGCAAGTGGACACGGGCTTATCGGACGAAATTGGAGTCGCCAATGAGCAACGTACAAATCGGGCAGAACACCTATGAGATGCCCCCGCGAGACGGGATCAGCATCGCGCATTTTCTCACCGTCGCCGACATCGAGCGATCGGCTCGCTACTACGAAAAGGTCTTCGGCGCTACCATTCTGAGCATGGGTGACGGCAACGCGCCTTGTTACCTTCAGCTTGCGAATATCTGGATGATTCTGAACGTTGGAGGCGGTCCTACGCCGGATAAGCCGACAGTAACGCTCAGCGTCCCCGACCCGAATCACATCAACAGCTTTATGAATTTCCGCGTCGCGAATATTCAAGCGTGCTATGAACTATGGAAAAGTCGAGGAGCGGAGTTCATCACGGAGCCGATCCCCAAGTATGGGGAGACACGCTGCTACATCCGCGATCCTGACGGATACATCATCGAGGTCGGGCAGAGCACGGACCTCAAGTACGGTTAACGCTCGGAGCGAGTTGTCTTCCTCTCGTCCGCTATATTGCGATCAAGCCAGTCTGGCTTTCCCCCGTTGACCTGCGGTTGGCGGGGAAATGCTATATTCTCGCCCTATGTTCGATCCGGTGGCTGCAAGCGACAATGCCCTGCTGATTACGGAAGAGTTGCTGGTGTTTGCAACGGTAGTTGGTTCGGCGGCCGCGCTGCCTGTGCTGATCGAGTTCATTACGGAGCGGCGCAAGCGCAAAGAGCGCATCGACCTGAGCCTGGAAGATGAGCCGGTGTCGGCGCTGCATCCTCGACTGGCGGGCATGGATGGGCTGCTCGACAGCATTGCCGACCTGATTGACCGGGCGCGAAATCCGTCGGTCTATGGCGAACTGAAGATCGGGAACGAAGTGTTGATCATCGGACCGAACCAAAGCGGCAAGAAGAGCCTGGCGCAGAAGATCGCGATCCTGGCCGGGATGGAACGCATCGTTACGGTCTACAACCCACGCGACAGCGATGCACTGGCGAAGGCGAAGGGACTGGTTCGCGGCTACAAGCGTTCCAAGGTGCTGTTGCTGCTGCCGCGCATCGACCTGGCATACCAGCAGAGCAATCCTGAGTTGCTTACGGAGCTGGACGCGCTGATCGAGACGACCTCAGAGCGGCAGAACGTGTTGGTGATTGCGACCACTGTGAGCTTTGAGGCGGACAGCGACCTCGACAACATCTTCGGGATAAAGATTGCGCTGCCAGGAGCGGTGGTGAAGCATCGCAGCCGCGGAGAGATTCCCGAGGATGCGCAGCGTGTGCTCGCCGAGGTTGCGCGCTACTACCTGGACACGGCGGTGTCTCGGGGCTTCCGGCTGGAAGGGATGACGGCTGAGGCCTTCTGCGGGCGGATACTTGAGGCGGTGATCAATCCCGCTGAAATTGAAGACATCGTTGTGCTGTGCGAGACGGCGGCGCTCTATCGCAAAAGAAAACGCGATGAGACGGCGCTGAAAATTACTGCGGATATCCTGGAGACGGCGATTCGGCGTGTGGTGGTGGGGTAAGAGTACAGCGCGGGCCCAGGCGGATGGCCTGAGCCCGGAAGTAAGCTAGGCCTTGTCGCCGTCGCCGAAGAGACCGTTGTAGATGGCGCCGCCCAGGATGCCGCCGATGATGGGCGCGACCCAGAAGAGCCATAGCTGACCCAGAGCCCATCCTCCGACAAAGATCGCCGGACCGGTGCTGCGAGCCGGATTGACCGACGTGTTGGTGACCGGGATGCTGATGAGGTGGATGAGCGTGAGGCAGAGGCCGATGGCGATAGGAGCGAGGCCGGCAGGTGCACGCTTGTCCGTCGATCCCATGATGACCAGCAGGAAGAAGCAGGTGAGCAGTACCTCGGTGACGAGGCAGGCCAGGAGCGAGTATCCGCCGGGCGAGTGAACGCCGTAGCCATTGGAGGCAAAGCCGCCGGAGAGGCTGAAGCCGTCTTTTCCGCTTGCGATGACGAAGAGTACTCCGCTGGCCAGGATGGCGCCGACCACCTGGGCGACGATGTAGTGGAGAGCCTCAGAAGCGGGGAATCGCTTGCCGGCGACGAGGCCGATGGTGATGGCCGGATTCAGGTGACAGCCGGAGATGTGACCGATGGCGAAGGCCATGGTGAGAACTGTGAGGCCAAAAGCAAGGGCCACGCCGACGAAGCCTATTCCGAGAGCGGGATAGGTGGTATCCGCAAACTTGGCAGCCAGCACTGCGCTGCCGCAGCCGCCAAAAACAAGCCAGAATGTGCCGAAACATTCTGCAATGGAACGTTTGATGAGAGACATCCGCTAACTCCTTCGACTCTGCGTGTGAGGGGACGGCGTGCGCCACCCGAAACAGAATTTCTGCGGCCCAATATTTGCCCGGTGGGATTGCGATCCTATTCCGGGTTGGGTCCGCGCTGGAGCGAAAGCATCCGCCGCCGATACTTTACAACAACTTGCGGAGCTTTACGCGGAAAATGACGGGCTCGACAGCAGAATTAATGGGGCCTTTTTGTCAGGCGGCTTTGAAGCGGGCTACAAGCTCTTTCTGGTGATACAGTTCGAGCATTCCGTCGACGATTTTCCATGAATCGGCAGATTGCAGCGCCTTGAGGAAATCGCCTTCCAGTTCCGTGGAATTGTGGCAAGCCATGCGCGTGACGGCCAGCTCGTCTTCGACCCTAAAGTCTTGTTCATGAATCACATAGGTGCCCATAAGACGATTGCATCCGGTGAAGCCGGCGATCTTGCTGTCCTCTGCCATCAGGTTGATCTGCGGTGGCTTCGAGACTGTTGGAGCGAGGTCTTTTCCGTTGAGCCAGACGAGTCTCCAGGTGGGGCCGATTAATTTGGGGCCGGCGGGTACGCCAGCAGCGGGAGGGGGCGGAGTTTCGGACTGGAGCGCTGACGCCGCGACGGGCACCATAGTCGCTAGAGAAAGTGCCATTATGGGCACCAGTCGAACTAGCGAAGGATTGCCGGTGGCGAAAGCCTGTCATTTGTAAGAACCCTCCGATATTGCTCTCTGCACTTCGAAGCTCGCGATGGTTGCGGCTTACGCAGTGCTGAGATCAAGACTCTGGTCATTTTATAAGGGTTTGGCAGCGGAATCACAATGCACCGGAAGTGCAACGCCCTGAGCGCTATGGCGTGCGTGGGCTGGGGGCAACCGAGTATGCTTGCTGCCATGGAGCGAATCTCTCATCGCGGCCGGGTTTGGATTTTGAGGCTGGGTGTCACTTTGGCAGCCCTGGTTTGCTGCGTGGCGGTGACGCTGTCGGCGGAGACGATTCCCTCTACCGAGGCCGAGAATCTGTTGGGCCAGAAGATCAACATTGCAGCTTCACTGAAGGGCAAAGTCGGCGTGTTGCTGCTTGGGTTTTCTCATGCATCGGGGACGAATGTGGGCGTGTGGGAGAAGCGGTTGGCGCAGGATTATGGAGCCAATGCGCAAGTGGTGATTTACCAGATGCCGATTCTCGAATCGGTGCCACACCTGGTGCGCGGCATGATGTCCAGCGGCATGCGCAAGGATATCCCCAAAGAGAAGCAGGCGAATTTTCTGCTGGTCTACCACGATGAGGATCAGTGGAAGCAGGTTTGCGGCTACCAGAAGAGCGACGACGCTTTCATCGTGCTGGTGGATAAGACGGGCGAGGTACGCTGGCACGGGTCGGGCGATGGGAAGCTGGGCAGCTATGCCACGCTTCATCAGCAGATCCAGTTGTTGCTGGTGCAGTAGAGACGGGCTACTTCAGTGTGGTCGCTGTGCGATCACTTTCTGCAGGGCGTCATCAAGTGATCCCTTGAAAACCAGAATCTTCACTTCGAGGACAGCCGTCTGTCCCGGGGCCAGTGGAGCCTCAGGGTCGACGTGCTGGCAGGTGAGTTCCGGATTGCTCCACACGTTGCCTGTGGTGCGTGTGAAGCTAGCGACGATCCATTTGTGGTCTGTGGAGAGAGTGGCGACCATGGGCTCATCGACTGCGCGCGACTTGTTGTAGTAGGTGATGCCGTCCGCGCGGCGTTCCACCCGCTGCGCGGGGATGGGCCAGGTGAAGGAATCGAGGTAGCGGGCGGGCAACCATTCAGTCAAGGGCATCGTCAGTCGGTTGGGTGTTTCAGAAGCGAGAAGATCGAATCCACCCTTGTGATGAACGTAGGTGCGTTCGAGCCGAACGTCGTGAAAGATCGAAGTCATGCGCGGATCAGTTGGAGCCCAGATCATGGCGTAGTCGGATTTCGAATTGTTCAGAAACTCATAGTGGAAGAGAACGCCGTCGTCTTCCAACGTGGCACGGGCGAGAAGGTGGATCCCATTTTTGAAGTCGAGTTCATATTGAAGAGACTGGCCGATCTGCCGCCATTCCGGAGCCTTTCCCTGCTGGCCCGGCTGAAACATATAGAAGTGCTCACCTTCGCTGCTGCCCTGTTTTCTGGCGGTGACATGTTCAGGAAAGATGACCTCGATGGCGTGGTCCGTCGTGGGGTGGTCCGGCAGCACGATTCGCAGAGTGGGCTGCGTATTTTCAGAGTCAACGAGCAGCTTTAGCCCGGCCGCATTCTGGACCCTCAATGAAGATTGAGCCTGAATCGGCAGGGCACAAGAGAGCGCGGAGATGAAGATGCATATCACGCTGATGGGAAATCGCAGGCGCACACATGACCTCCCTTGAATCACCGCACGGGCACTCTTCGGAATATATCGGGGATCTACTTGCCCGGCACGGTCGCGAGTAACTTCTCGATGATGGAGATGTCATCGACGCCGGAGATGTCGCCGGTGATGCTTCCCTTTTCGGCGATCTCCTGAAGCAGGCGTCGCATTACCTTGCCGCTGGGTGTCTTGGGCAGAGCTTCAACGAAGAAGATTTTCTGCGGCAGGGCAATTTTGCTGATGGCGGTTTCCACTTCTGCGCGGATCTGCTTGACGAGCAGTTTGGAGGGCTCAGCCGTGGCGCGCAGGACGACGAAGGCCGCAGGCACGACTCCCTTGATGGGATCAGAGAGGCCGACAACGGCGACTTCCGCAACGTCGTGACAGAGCAGGATGGCGCTCTCGAGTTCCTGAATGCCGAGGCGGTGACCGGCAACGTTGATGACATCGTCGAGGCGGCCGAGCACCCAGAAGTGTCCGTCCTCGTCGCGGACGGCCGCGTCGTAGGTGAAGTAGTAGCCGGGCACGCGCGTGAAGTACTCCTGCAGATATCGCTCAGGCTCCTTCCACAGCGTACGAAAGACCATGGGGAACGGCTGCTTGAGAATGAGATTGCCCTGCACGTTGTCGGCGACAGGATTGCCGTCGTTGTCGACAATATCCATTGAGGCGCCGAAGAACTGCGTGCCACAGGAGCCGGGCTTCATGGGAGTGAGCCAGGCGGCACCGGCGAGGGGAGTTCCGGCAAGCTCGGTTTGGCCCCAGGTGTTGTTGATGTAGATCTTCTCGTGGCCTACTTTCTCATAGAACCAGCGCCAGGCCTCGGGGTTGAGCGGTTCGCCTACGAGGGCAGCAACTTCAAGACATGAGAGATCGTATTGGTTGGCCAGTTCTTCGCCATGTTTCATGAGCATGCGGATAGCGGTGGGCGCGCTGAACAGCTTGTTGACGCGATACTTTTCGATAATCTGGTAGAGGCGGCCAGGAGTGGGATAATCGACGGCTCCCTCGAAGAAAAGGGTGGTAGCGCCGTTGGCCAGCGCTCCGGCGATTCCCCAGATATGCATGGTGAGCCAGCCGATATCGGCAGTGCACCACAGAACATCGCTGGGGTGGTGGTCAAGATGATAGCGGGCGTAGGCGAAGTTGTTCACCACGAAAGCTACGCCGGAGTGGACGACGCCCTTGGGCTTGCCCGTGGTGCCGCTGGTGTAGAAGACGAGTCCGGGCTCGTTGGCTTCCATCGGCTCTGGTGGGCACTCGCGCGAGGCTGAGCGCATGAGGTCGTGCCACCAATGGTCGCGTCCCGGCTCCATGTCAACATCGCTGCCGGAGCGGCGCACGACGATGACGGACTGGATGCTGTCGAGACCGCGAATGGCTTCGTCGACTTTGTCCTTAAGAGGAATGGCCTTACCGCGGCGGAAGATTCCGTCGGAGGTGATGAGGACCTTGGGCTCGAAGTTTTCGAGCCGGGTGCGCAGAGCATTCGATGAGAATCCCGAGAAGACGGTGTTGAAGATGGCGCCGATGCGGAAGCACGCCAGAACTGCAACGACCGTTTCAACCAGGTTCGGCAAGAAGATGGCGACGGTGTCGCCTTTGCCAACGCCCAGCGATTTCAGGACGTTGGAGAAGCGGCAGACCTCGGCGAGGAGCATGGAGTAGGTGAGGCAGCGCTCCTCGAAGCCTTCTCCCTCCCAGATGAGAGCCATGCGATTGGCCGCGCCGTTTGCTATATGCCGATCAAGCAGGTTATGGCAGGGATTGGTGATGCCGCCCACGAAATATTCAAAGTGAGGAAAGCCGCCGCGACGGACCTCATCCCAGGGACGAAACCAGTCGAGTTCCGCGGCAACGCCAGCCCAGTACGCATCGGGGTCCTCAACGGATTGTGCCAGGAGACGTTCGTAGTTCTCGATGCTGCCCGCGTTGGTGCGGCTGGCCCGCTCAGGAGAAGGCGGGTAGATCTTGCGGTCTGTGGTCATTGCCATCCCACTCTACTGTTTCCTGACGCGATCAGCTTACATGCGGATAGGCCGCTCCGTCGAAGGATGCGGCAATGGTGCATAAAGACAGGCGTTTGGGATTGACTGCCGCCGTGCTTCTTGTGATCCTGTTCCGCGAATGTTGGATATACGCTCTACGGCCGGTCCCGGTACAGATGGCCCGTGGTGCTGTGGGTACGCACGGCCGCAGCGCGACTTGTTGCAGCGGAGGCTAGAGGCCGAAGTAGGCCGCGTTCTTCGCTGCGAAATCTGCCTTATCGGCGGGCAGCTCATCCATGGGGAAGATTGCGTTCGACTCGCAGGTAGTGATGCAGCTGCCGCAATCGATGCACTCCTCGGGGTTGATGAAGAGCTGAGTTGCTTCTTCGGTGCCCGCTTCATCCTTGCCGGGATGGATGGCAAAGGTGGCGCAGGAATCGACGCAAAGATAATCTTTTACACACGCATCAGTAATGACGTAAGCCATGAAACTCTCCAGGGGACCAAAAGTCTTGGCGGGCGGGAAGATCGTCTCCGCGGGTGCCAGTTTCAAGGTTAAGAGAGGGTGAGCTTCTGGTCGGTGACACGAGTCACACCTGAGCAAAACCGGATGTGGTGGGGCTGTGATTGACGAGGAGCGTGTTTGCGAGGCATGCGGCGTTGCGCGCGTTGACTTCGAATCCGCGTTGGGAGAGGATAGCGTTTCTCAAGCTTTGACGAGTGACGTGTACGCGGCGGGGATCAAGCATGCGTGAAGCAGGGCGCGGATACCGGCGAGCGATTGAAGGATACCCATGATGAAGCGGAAGATTACGACTGCGGCTTTCCTACTGATGACGATGATGGGCGGGCTGGTGGCAGCAGCGCAGTCGGCTACACCTGCGACGAACGCGAAGATGAAAGTCATCTTCGATACGGACATTGGCGATGACATTGACGACGTCTTTGCGCTGGCTCTGCTGGTGGCACAGCCTAATGTGGAACTGCTAGGCGTAACTACCGCGTGGGGAGACACGGCACTGCGTGCGCGGCTGACGGAGCGCTTCCTGACTGCGATCGGCAGGACAGATGTTCCGGTATACGCCGGGCCACAGACGACCGAGCATACGGTGTTTACACAGGCGACGTATGCGATGGGATATCCGGCGAAGCAATGGCCGGACGCGACGACATTTACGCTGGACGCCATCCGGCGCAATCCCGGAGAGATTACGTTGATTGCGGTGGCGCCCTTCAGCAATGTCGGCGCACTGATCGACAAGGATCCGGTGACGTTTCGCAAGCTGAAGCGCGTGGTGCTGATGGGTGGATCCATCAAGCGCAGCTACGGTGATCTTGGGTACTCGGCGAATCCGACACCCTCTGCGGAGTACAACA
Source organism: uncultured Acidobacteriaceae bacterium (assembly GCA_963849505.1). Lineage (GTDB taxonomy): Bacteria > Acidobacteriota > Terriglobia > Terriglobales > Acidobacteriaceae > JANXZS01. Next base: position 475,167 of record CAWKHY010000012.1, read on the forward strand.
TCTACTCCGACATACCGTCTTCGCAAAAATTATTTGCCGCGGGAGTGCCTATCTCGGTTATGCCGCTGGATTCTACACAGCTGAAGCTGGACGAGGTAAAGCGCGATCAGCTATTCAGTCATGGCAGCGCAATGACCGATCAGCTGACGCTGTTGTATTACCAGTGGAGCGCGTCAACAGGCTCGCCGACGCCGACACTGTTCGATGTGATGGCGGTGGCAGCGGCGGTAAATCCGGGGCTGTGCCCCACGACGCCGATGCGGATACGGGTGGACGATAAGGGCTTTACGCGGCCGGAGGACGGGACGCCGAATGCGGATGTGTGTCTGCAATCCGATCCCGAGCAGTTTTTCCGCTTCTATCTTACGGCTGTGCTGAAGTATCCAGCGAAGTAGTGAAGGGCTTGCCAAGTGAATTGAGGAGGCACGCCGGCTTCGGTCCAAGCTGCGGGGGAATTCGTTTAGGTTGGGAGAGGGCCTACTGGCGGGCCAGCGTATCTTCCGGCATTTGCAGGGTAGAGCGCATGTCGGAGATGCGGGCGTTCGCGGTATATCTTGCCTTGGCATCGAGCAGTTGATGCACAGCTTCCTCATGGAGCGGCCGCGCGGAGCCTAGCTGATGAGCCACGAGGCAGACATTCGCTACGTGTTCCACCGTTTCCATCTTGAGGAATGCTTCGAGAATATTTTCGGCGTAGGTTACGGCGCCATGATTCGCCATAAGGATCGCCGAGTGATGCGGGATGAGGGAGGCGAGACTGGCGACGAGGGCCTCAGTGCCGGTGGTGGCGTAGGGGGCAAGTGGCACTGTCCCCAGCGTCATGATGGCTTCAGAGGAGAGTGGCTCTTCCAGACCGCGACCTGCACAGGCAAAGCCGGTGGCAATCGGCGGGTGCGCATGGACTACGGCATTTATGTCCGGCATGGTGCGGTATACAGTAAGGTGCATACCAATCTCGCTGGTTACGGGCCTGCAACCACTAAGCTGGCGGCCTTCGAGATCCACAATTACCATGTCTACAGGCTTCAGCACAGATTTGCTGAGGCCGGTAGGGGTAGCAAGCACGCGTTCGGCGTCGAGCCTCACGGAGAGGTTTCCCGCCGTGCCGGGCATGAACCCGAGGCGATACAGCCGCTTTCCGAAGGTGACAAGTGAGCGCCTGAGCTCACCTTCCGTTTGAAATGCGTTCTCCACCAAGGGCCACTCCTGTGCCGATGTTCTATTCAATCATACCTTGGGGTACTCTTGACACTCAGTATCGGCCGCTTTTGTGCATCTAACAGGTGACAAGCACCATCCTCAGCGTGAAGAAAAGCAGCGGACCGCAACGAAAACGAGGCGCAATGAAAACAAATGAAGTATTACAGGCCTGGGCTGGGATACTCGCTGGCCGTAGACCGTCGCTCTCAATCGAGATCACGAAGGAATGCCCATTGCGCTGCCCGGGCTGTTACGCCTTCGATCCGGCTCATCTGGGCGGAGAAACTGAATTGCGCCAGTTGTCGGACTTTCGGGGACCGGAGCTGGTTCAGAAGATCCTGGCAATTGTGGACCGGGAGAAGCCGCTGCATGTATCGCTGGTGGGCGGGGATCCCTTCGTCCGATACCGGGAACTGGAGGCGCTGCTCCCGGAGATGGAAAAGCGCCAGATCCACACCCAGGTAGTGACGAGCGCATTCCGCGTCATTCCGAAGGATTGGGTGCGATTCAGCCGCCTGAACGTTGTGGTTTCGATCGATGGACTGCAGCCTGAGCATGATGTGCGGAGGAAGCCGGCGACCTATGAGCGGATTCTGCAGAACATTGATGGCGCGCGGGTCACGATCCATTCCACGATCACCGGGAACATTGCTTCACGTCCGGGCTACCTGGAGGAGTTTCTAAATTTCTGGACGGTGCGGCCGCAGATCAACAAGGTCTGGTTCAGCTTGTTTACGCCTCAGAGAGGTGCTACCGGGCCTGAGATTCTGACTCCAGAGCAGCGGGTTCTGGTGGCGGAGGACCTGCTGAGGCTGCGGGTCCAGTTCCCTAAACTAGACATGCATGAGTCGCAGATCCGAGAGATCCTATCGCCTCCATCAAGCCCGGAGGAGTGCATCTTTGCGATGACGACCCATACGATTTCGGCCGATTTGAAGACGAAGATCACGCCCTGCCAATTTGGGGGAGATCCCGATTGCAGTCAGTGTGGCTGCATTGCATCCATGGGACTTGCGGCTGTAGGCCATCATCGCGTGGTGGGGAGTTTAACTGCGGGCCAGATATTTCATGTCTCCCAGCAGGTGGGGAACACGTGGAGAAAGATGGGCCACGCGCTCACCAAGCAAAAGGTTGAGCCAGAGGAACCCGCTTTCAATATTCTCTAGCACCCCGCCTGAGCACCGGAGGAAGAGCCGAGCCGATGAAAGAGTGCATCCAGGAAGTTCTGGGAAGGGGTGCGCGTGCGCCTCTTTCGACCTACCGACTGCAAATGCATAAAGATTTTCGCTTCGCCGACGCGGAAGCGATTGTGGAATACCTTGGCCGGCTGGGCATAAGTGATCTGTATGCTTCGCCGATCTTTGAAGCGCGTCCCGGCAGCACCCACGGCTACGACGTAATCCGGCACGACCGCTTGAACCCCGAACTCGGCGGCGGGGACGGTTTTGACCGCTTGGCTGAGACGGTGAAGAGGGCGGGCATGGGGCTGCTGCTGGACATCGTGCCGAACCACATGAGCATGGGAAACAATTCTGGCTGGTGGCGCGATGTACTTGAAAACGGACGGTCTTCGCGATACGCCGAATATTTCGATATCGACTGGAATCCGCTAAAGCCCGACATGCAGGGCAAGCTGCTGCTGCCCATTCTCGGCAAGCAATATGGGGAGGAACTGGAGAACGGAAATATCCAGCTGGCACTCGACGGTGGAGAAATTAACGTTCACTACTTTGATCACACCGTTCCTCTTTCTCCGCGAACGCTTCCCCAGCTTTTCGCCTCTGCAGGCGAGGAGAATATCGAGCTTCCGCAATCGTTCAGAGATTTGCTGAAGAGTTTGCAGCACGTTCCTCCGCACGACACGGCCGACCCGACACTGGCGGCACAAAGGCGCCAGCAACTTGCTGAGTTGAATCCGCCGTTGAGCAAGGCGCTTCTCTCGGATGAGCTTGGGCCTGCAGTGACGCGCACAATCGCGATCATGAATGGAGTAGCGGGCGAGCCGCACACCTTCGACCGCCTCCACTCGCTGTTGGAGGCGCAGCCTTATCGACTCGCGTTCTGGCGCGTCTCTGGCGAGGAGATCAACTATCGTCGATTCTTTGACGTCAACGACCTGGTTGGACTGCGGATGGAGAATCCCGATGTATTCGTCGAAACGCATTCGCTGATTCGAAAGCTGCTGGCGCGACGACAGATTACGGGCCTGCGCATCGATCATTGCGACGGCATGTTCAACCCTCGGCAATATCTGATCCGTCTGCAGCTGCTATATATCGCGAGCCAATGCGCGGGAGAGAGTGCTATTGAGCCGGTAGCGCCGAATGGAATTGAGCTTTCTATCCGGGACGTGCTTCGCACCTATGATTGGACGCGGAGCCGCGGCCCGCTTTACGTGGCTGTAGAGAAAATTCTTGAACCGCGTGAGTACCTGCCGCAGGAATGGCCGGTGAGCGGGACGACCGGATATGACTTCATCTTCCTGGTGAACCAGTTGTTTATCCAGTCCCGACACGAGCATGCGTTTGAGGAAATATACCAACGCATGCTGGGAGACAAGCCGCAACCTGACAGAATTATCTACCGCTCAAAGCTTGAGGTGATGCAAACCTCTCTGGCAAGCGAAGTGTATGTGCTGACGAACTTGCTCAGCAGAATTGCCGCAGCAGACCGCCGTGCGCGCGACTTCACCGACAATCTTTTGGAGACGGTGCTCCGCGAAACCATAGCGTGCTTCCCTGTATATCGCACTTACATCGACGATCGGGGACAGTACAACGATCGCGACCGTGCATTCATTCACTATGCGGTGAGTCGAGCCAAGCGTCTGAATCCCGGCGTGGATGCTTCTGCATTTGACTTCCTGCGGGAGACGCTGCTGTTGAATGGATATCGCAGTGATCGCGAGGATGGGAGCGCGGATCTCGATCCTGACCGGCTTTACTTCGCGCTGAAGTTTCAACAACTCACCGGCCCCGTGATGGCGAAGGGTGTCGAGGACACGACGTTTTACATCTACAACCGTTTCATTTCGGTGAACGAGGTGGGCGGTTCGGTGAAGGTCTTCGGGATTTCTCCCGACACATTTCACTCCAGCAATCACGAGCGGCTTGAAAACACTCCCGACTCCATGCTGACGACATCAACCCACGACACGAAGCGGGGCGAAGATGTACGCGCACGGCTGAATGTGCTCTCGGAGATTCCGAAGCAATGGGCATCTGCGGTTCGCGGCTGGCAAAGGCGGAACGCGCGCCACAAGCGCACACTGGCGGATGGGCGAGTCGCGCCGGATGCGAACGAAGAATACCTGCTGTATCAGACCATAGTGGCTACGTGGCCATGGGAGACGAATGGGCAGCAAGGCCGTCGTGAGTTTCTCGAACGGCTGCAGCAATACGCCTCCAAAGCGCTAAGCGAGGCAAAGGTAAATTTGAGTTGGATCAACCCCGATCCCGAATATCTGCAGGCGGTGCAGGAATTTCTCGCCGAGATTTTGCTTCCCACAGGACGCAGGAAAGAGACGCGGTTTGTTGAGTCACTGGGCTCAATCCTGCCGATGCTGCGGACATTCGGCGCGGTCAATTCCCTGGCGCAGGTCGTTCTGAAGATCGCCTCGCCGGGTGTACCGGATTTTTATCAAGGAAACGAGCTTTGGGAATTGACGCTGGTGGATCCGGACAATCGGAGGCCCGTAGATTACGCGTTGCGCAAGATCTATCTGGAGACGCTGAACTCCTTGGCAACGGAATCCGGGGCAGTGAATGTTTGCCAGGAGTTGATGCGCACAATGGGCGACGGCAGGATCAAGCTGTGGACAATGCATCGCGCACTCGCGCTGCGGCAACGAGAGCCGGCAACCTTTCAGCGCGGGGAATATATCGCGCTCAACGCAGGCGCTGATAAGCAAGGATCTGGTAAGGCGGAATATGCAGTGGCATTTTTGCGGCGAGACCCGCAAACGGGCAAGACTGTGCTCGCGGTGGTACCGCGTTTTGCCTGCACGCTGATGGGAAACAGGGCGGCACCGCCAGTAAGTGAAGCGTGGGGCAAGGCTGAATTGATGATTCCGGGCGACGCGCCGCGACACTACAGGAACGTCTTCACCGATTCGCCCGTGGTGGCAGGCGAAGACGGCTCGTTGCGGCTGAGCAGTATTTTCTCTGATTTCCCTGTGGCCTTATTAGAAAGCGAAGCTTAGCTCGCGGAACACAGATGCCCGGCCATACCAAATGCGGGTTGGCCGGGCATCAGTGGTTATTTGACAGGTAGCACGGCGGTCAAAGGCGTGGTCTGCGATGAACCGCCGACGACAACCTTATAGTCACCCGGAAGCAGCTCGAAACTGTCCTTTTGCACATTGAAGATGGACATGTAGAGCGGCTCGAGCTTCAGTGTCGTTTGCTTGGATTCTCCGGCGGCGAGGGGAACTCTCTGCCATGCGACCAAGCGTTTGAATGGCTCTCCAGCAGCAGAGGGAAGCTCGACGTATACCTGAGCGATCTCAGTACCGGCGCGCTGACCCGTGTTCTTTACCGTGAAGCTTACGGTCCGCTGCTGTGCATCCACTTTGAGAGCGGAGTACGCATAGCTGGTGTAAGAGAGGCCGAATCCGAAGGCGAAGAGTGGCTGCTTATGTTCGGCCTCGTACCACTTGTAGCCTACCTTCACGCCTTCTGCTGTGTAGTTCACATCGAAGGGAGGCAGTTTCCACCACGGATCCTGCGGGCTCTTGGCGGCTGCCTTCTGCTGCTGCAGAATTTCAGTGCCGCGAACGACTGGATGCGGCAGATCTGCATCGCTGCGAGCGAAGGTGACGGGGAGTTTGCCTGACGGATTTACGTCTCCGAAGAGAATGTTGGCGAGGGCCTGGGCGCCGCCAATGCCGGGATACCAGATCTCGGCAATACCGGCTACTTTCTCTGACCAGGGCATCGTGACCGGTCCGCCTGTTTCGAGGACAACGATGGTCTTTGGATTTGCCGCTGCTACCGCTTCTACGAGCGCATCCTGATTGTCAGGCAGCGAAAGCGTCTCGGCATCGCGGCCTTCGCTCATTGGCTGGGTCACGAAGACGATAGCGATCTGCGAAGACTTCGCGAGGGCGGCAGCGGCGGATAAATCCTTGCCGTCGGCATAAGCGACCTTGGCCTGCGGGGCTTTTGCCTGGATGTTCTTGAGCGGCGAGGAGGGGAAATATACGGCCTCGCCCCACTTGGTAGGACCGCCGGTGACGGCGTCTCCACCTGGGGAATCAACCTGCGCCGAGCCTCCGCCGGAGAGTATGCCGACGTCGGCGTGCGATCCGATGATGGCGATGGACTGCACGGTGGATTTGAGGGGGAGAATACTGCCGGAGTTACGCAGAAGTACGATGCTTTCTTCTTCAATGTGCTGCGCGTCGTCGCGGCCACGGAAGGGATCTACAACGCTGCGTGGCATGACAGGCTTGTCAATGACACCGGCGGCAAACATGCTGCGCAGGATGCGGTGTACCATGTCATCCACCCGTGCCTGTGGGACTTCACCACTCTCAACTGCCTTCTTGAGCGCGGCGCCGTAGTACTCATCGCCGGGCATCTGCTGATCGAGCCCTGCCAGCGCTGACTTGGTGGTGCTGTGCGTGGCCATCCAGTCTGAAACGACCCAACCTTTGAAGGCCCAGTCCTTTTTTAGAACCTCGTTAAGAAGGTAGTCGTTCTCGCAGGCGTAGTCGCCATTGAGCCTGTTGTAGGAGCACATGACCGCGGAGGGATCAGCAATGCCGATAGCGATCTGGAAGGCCAGCAAGTCGCTTTCGCGCATGGAGCGCTTATCGAGAATGACATTCAGGATGTCGCGTCCCGTCTCCTGATCGTTGAGGGCATAGTGTTTGATGTCGCCCATGATCTGCTGGGCCTGGAGGCCCTTCATCAGGTTGCCGGTCATAGTGCCGGCGAGAACCGGATCCTCACCCGCATATTCAAAGTTGCGTCCGTTTCGTGGCTCGCGCGTGATGTTGACGCCGCCGCCGATGGACATGTTGAAGCCCTGCGCCCGCAATTCACGACCGATCACTGATCCGTAAAGAGCTGCACCCTCCGGGTTCCAACTGGATGCGGCTCCCAGAGTCGAGGGCAGTAGCGTGGCATAGCGGCTTTGCATAGCGGCCATGCGGATGCCCACGGCAGAGTCAGCCTGATTGATGTCGGGAATGCCGAGGCGATCGATGCCGGGAACATAACCAGCCCCGAGGTTTGAGTGGGCGGGGATCAACTTAGGATCGTCTTGAAGGGCGCCCCATCCGGTTCCATGAACGAGCTGAATTTTTTCGTCCAGCGTCATTTCCTTCAGAACCATGTCGGCACGTTGGTCCGGCGAAAGGCTCTTATTCATCCATGGGTGGGCGGGGGTCGAGTCCTTCGATGCGGCTTGCGCTTCGAGCATTGGAATGCAGACGGCCAGCAGGCCCAGAAGGCTAATGCAAACCACGAGGTGTTTCTTGAGTGTTGCTGATTCGATTCTTGACATAACTTTCTTCAATCCCATTCCTGCTCCTTGATTCGCAAAACTTAGAGGGCAAACTCCCCGGTGCTGCCTGATACTCGGATCCGCGCACCAGACCGCAGCCTTTCCCTGGCGATAAAACTGCCACGAGACAGGATGGATATGGAAACGACTCGATTGGCCGAGCCGGGCTCGAGTTTCACCCCCTGGGGTAGGGAGCATTCCTCATTTCGCGTCTTTCCCGGAGCGCCAGATGCCGCGCCACCAGTATATGCAAACAACACCTTACATCGCCGTGGGATCTGTGTTTCACCACCATTGGCGGAGACTTAGGCGAAAGAGGGAAGACGCCAATCCTGGGATTTCAGTCGAAGTTAAGACGGGTTGCTTGTTTCCCACTGCGCTGTTCTCGGTTGTTGGTAAGTATCTGAATCTAAGAGAAGTTGCCGACGCAGACGCGGGCTCGCCATTCACACAAAATTCATCATTCATTCAGTATTCCTTCACTTCTGCGTGAACTTCCGCTGCTAGGTTATCTGGGAACACCGCGGAGCCTTCCATGTATACAACAGATGCTACTGTTGCGCCTTCCCCAGAAGCCGCAGGATCCTTACTTGATAGCAAGCTGAAAAAGTCCTCAGTTGGCAAGTGGGGCATCATCGTCTTTGCAGTTGTGGCGGTTTGTGGCGTGGGATATAGCGCCACTCATCTGATAGGCGACTTGGAAAACGCCGGTCCTATTGGCAGTTACTGGCCGTACGTGATGCTGGGTGTTGCACTGCTCTGCGCGCTGGGATTCGAGTTCGTCAACGGATTTCACGATACAGCGAACGCTGTCGCCACAGTGATTTATACCCACTCGCTGGAACCGCACATAGCGGTTGTGTGGTCGGGGCTGTGGAACTTCATAGGCGTACTCACCTCTTCGGGCGCAGTGGCATTTGCGATCGTATCGCTCCTGCCGGTGGAGCTAATACTGCAGGTGGGCAAAGGGGCAGGCTTTGCGATGGTCTTCGCATTGTTGATCTCCGCCATATTGTGGAATCTGAGCACCTGGTTCTTCGGTCTTCCGGCTTCCAGTTCCCACACGCTCATCGGCTCGATCATCGGAGTGGGCGTCGCCAATCAGTTGATGTCGGCACGCACAGGAACCAGCGGCGTGGACTGGGGACAAGCCGTGAAAGTCTTCAAAGCGCTATTGATTTCGCCGCTGGTGGGCTTCGTGTTTGCGGGACTTCTCTTGTTGTTCCTCAAGGCGATCATCAAGGATCGCCGACTCTATGAAGCACCTGTGGGCGAAGAGCCGCCGCCTTTCTGGATTCGCTCTCTGCTTATCCTTACATGCACAGGAGTGAGCTTTTTCCATGGCTCAAACGATGGCCAAAAAGGCATGGGCCTCATCATGCTGATCCTGATCGGCACGGTTCCGACGGCCTATGCGCTGAACCATGCTGTCAGCTTCAACCAGGTGCAGGATTTTGCGGCAGTGTCCGAGCAGGCAGTTCAAGTAGTGAACGCGCACGTTGATCAGAGCGCCGTGATTGGCGATGCGCGCGCCGAGTTAACGGATTACGTGCGCACGCAGGAATTTACTCCGAACACGATGCTCGCCTTGCGCCAGATCATCAACGACACATCCCATGAAGTTCTGCAGTACAAGAGCCTGGCAGCGATTCCCGCCACTGATCAAGCCAACGTGCGCAACGATATGTACGTGACCGACGAAGCGCTGCGCATCATGGCGAAGAAAAAGCAACCAACATTCAACCCGGCGGAGACTGCCGTTCTCGGCAACTATCGCAAGAAGCTGGATGGAGCAACCAAGTTTATCCCGACGTGGGTGAAGGTAGCCGTTGCAATAGCTTTGGGCATGGGGACGATGATTGGCTGGAAGCGCATCGTTGTCACCGTGGGCGAGAAGATTGGCAAGGAGCACCTGACCTACGCGCAGGGTGCCTCGGCTGAGATCGTCGCGATGGCGACAATCGGAGCGGCCGATATTTTCGGACTGCCCGTCAGCACCACGCATGTGCTTTCTTCCGGTGTGGCTGGAACGATGTTTGCAAACAAGAGTGGGCTTCAGTGGTCCACGATTCGCAATATCGCGCTGGCGTGGGTTTGCACGTTGCCCGCGGCCGCACTGATAGCGGGAGGACTGTTCTGGGTTTTCCGCAGAATGGTCTAACGGAGAAGTGGATTACTGCTTGAACGCCGAGCGATCGATCCGCTGGCGGACAAGTGGAAGCTTCTGCCAGGGATTGCGCTTCAGCCGGGATTTCCACTCGTGGAAGCCGGCGACGTTGAAGATCGGTCGACTAGGTAGCTTAAGTTCATCCCAGCTTAGTGGGACCGAGACCGGGGCGCCGGCGCGAGCGCGAGGCGAAAACGCCGCGACGGCGGTTGCTCCGCGTTCGTTGCGAAGGTAATCGAGATAGATCCGATTTGTTCGAGCCGATTTACTCATCTTCGCGACGTAGAGCGAGGGCTCTTCCTTCTCCATTTGCAGCGCGAGTTCGTGGGAGAGCTGTTTGATCTGAGCCCACTCATACTCCGGTTCAATCGGAGCTACGACGTGCAGTCCTTTGCCCCCTGTGCTCTTCAGAAAACTCTCGAGTCCCAGTTTCTTAAGCTTCCCGCGAACCTTGGCTGCGCTTTCCGCGAGCACCTTCCACGGCACTGAAGGATCGGGGTCAAGATCGATGATGAGTCTGTCGGGATGCTCCAGATCGTTGTTTTGGGATCCCCAGGGATGGATTTCGAGCACGCCAATTTGCGCGAGGGCCGCAAGAGATTCCGCATCGGCAAGGGTAATATACGGCTCCAGCTTTCCAGTCTTTTTGTCTGGAACTTCGATTGTTCCTATGCCGGGAGGCAGGGTATTGTTGCGATGCTTCTGGAAGAAGCAGGGCTTGTCCGCTCCATTGGGGCAACGCACGATGGAAAGTGGCCGATCGACTATCTGGGGGAGCATGTTGTCCGCGATCTCCCAGTAGTAGTCGGCGAGTTGCTGCTTTGTGAGTCCCGACTCCGCATCGATCAGCTTGTCTGGATGCGTGAGACGAACGGGGGCATGCGCGGAAGTCATCTCAACGTTGGGAGAGGCGCTGCTCTTTCTTGCTGCAGCCGGTTTGCGAGTGGCGGCCGGTTTGCGAGCGGCCCTGTGTTGAGGCTTTGCTTCGGGATTTGGGATTATGGCGGGCTCTTCACGCAACACTTCGGCAGCCGGCTTATCCTCGCGAATGCCTTTGAATGACGCTTGCCGTACGAGATTGTCGGCAGTCCAATTTGCGAAGTTCACCTGCGCCACCATTTCAGGCCTGGTCCAGACCACACCACGACGTTGGTCCGCAGGAACCGTTTCAAACTGCATGGACTTGACCCGCAGCTTATCCAGCTTGTCGCGGAGAATCCCGTGCGTCTTCTGCGTGAAGCCTGTGCCGGTGCGGCCTGCGTAGACGAGCTTTCCGTTGCGGTCGAAGTATCCCAGCAGCAACGCGCCAACTCCATGGGTGTCGTTGGATGGAAGCGTGAAGCCTCCAATGACAAATTCCTGCTCGAAGACGCACTTGCACTTCAACCATTCCGTTGTACGGCCTGATGCGTATCTGGCGGAAGCACGCTTGGACACAATGCCCTCCGCGTGCAGCTCACATGCCTTCTTAAACAAGATTGCACCGTTCGACTCAATGTGTTCGCTCAAGCGGACAACCTCACTTGAATTGGCAAGTATTGCCGCGAGAATTTCCTTTCGCCGGATGAGCGGCAAATCTCTTGGATCGTGCCCATTCAAGTGGAGCAGATCAAAGAGAAAATAAGTTAGCTCGTGCGTGGCTCCTTCCTGGAACGATGCCTGTAGATCAGCAAAACTTGTAGTTCCATTCTTTGCGAGGACAACCACCTCGCCGTCGAAGATGGCGCGCTCGACAGGCAGCCTTGCAATCTCCGCTGCGATGGTCCTCATTCGATGCGTCCAGTCGAGGCCGCTGCGAGTATATAGGTGAACCTTAGCGCCATCTTTGTGTGCCTGGATGCGATAGCCGTCCAGCTTGAGTTCATGAACCCAACCCGATGCGTCTGGCGGCGCTGTCGCCTGCATCGCCAATTGCGGTGCGATGAACTTTGGCAAGCGCTCTGAGGGGAGATCATCAACCTTGAGCTTGACCAGTTTGTTGGCAACAGAACGCAACAGCGGCTCGGGGCGGGGCGCCTTTTCTTTGGGCGCCTTTGCGACGGATCGGGGATCCTTGCGATGCCAGGCCTTGTCAGTGGCTGTGTCCTTGGAGTTCCAGACGTGGTCCTCGTTAAGAGCAATCTCCTCCATGGTGCGGCCCGTTACGACGCTCGTTGGCGCCTCATCAGTAATAGAGGGATCGTGCTCGGACCGCTCAAAGCTGTCATGCTCCTTGATAAGGAGCCAGTTGGGCTTGCTGGGATTGGCAGCCTTTCCGCCCATTCGAATGAGCGCCCAGTTCCCTTGCAACTTCGTCCCGTGCAACGTGAATTTCAGGGATCCGTCGCGCAGGCCTGCATCCACATCGGGATGAGCGCGTTGAGGCTCCCAGGTGCCCTCATCCCAAAGCATCACCGTGCCGCCGCCGTATTGACCTTTGGGAATAACGCCTTCGAAGCCACCATACTCCATCGGGTGATCTTCCACCTGCACGGCGAGTCGCTTGTCTTTTACGTTGTAGCTTGGGCCCTTGGCGACAGCCCAGCTTTTCAGCACACCATTCCATCCCAGGCGAAAATCGTAGTGTAGGTGTGAGGCGGCGTGCTTCTGGATGACGAAGGGCAACTCTGACGAGCGCGTTCCCGTCTTGGCGGATCCGGATGGTTCAGCGGTGATCTTGAAATCCCGCATCGATCGATAGCGAGCGAGTTGCTCATCAATCAGATCAGCGGATTTCTTACCAGCCTTTCGCGTTTTTGACATACCCTATGCCGACTTGCTCTTGTGTGTGCCCTTCGTTGGCTTTACGAGCGTGAGACGTGCAGAGCCCGTCGGCACATTTGCCGGTGCTCTCCTCTTTCGCGGTGCAGAGTCAGTATGAACCGACTTGCGCAAAGCATCCATGAGGTTCACCACCTTGGCGGATTTAGTGACGGCCTCTTCCTTAGGTATGCGCACATGGTTCATCTTGGCCTCGACCATTTTTCGCAGAGCCACTTCGTATTCGTCTTTGAACTTCTCCGGCTCAAAGGCGGAAGATTTGCGCTTTATCAGTTCCCGGGCAAGCGTCAGTTGATCTTCGTCGATCTTGACCTTTTTGATGTCTGCAAAGTAATCCGCTGGGTCACGCAGCTCTTCAGCATAGCGCAAAGTGTAAGCCATCATTCCCAGTTCATTATTATTTCTGGGTGCTGTTACTGCCAGCAGATGTTCGCGGCCACCAAATGCGATCTTGCCGAGGGCGACCTTCTTGGTAGATTGCAGCGCCTTACGAACGACGGCAAAGGCTTCGGCCTGGGACGCGCTCTCCGGTGCCACGAAGTAAGGCTTCTCAAAAAGCTCCGGCGACAACTCGTCCATATCCACAAACTGCGTAATCTCCAGTGTGCGGCGCGAAGGGATACGGAGGTTCTCAATGTCGCGCGGCTCGATTCTTACGTACTGTCCTTTTTTATATTCGTAACCGCGGACGATCTCGTCATTCTCGAGAGGGCCTTCGTTGCCCGAGACCTTCTGGTGCTTGACGCGCTCACCAGTCCTTCGGTTCAGCTGATGGAAATGAATCTCGCTTTTCGCGTCTGTCGCCGGAAAAAGCTTGATTCCGAAGGAGACCAGCGATATCTGCAGTTGACCTGACCAGTAGGGGCGCGCCATGGCGGTATTCTCCCATCGCATAAGAAGGCGAAGTTAGGTGGCGAGATGCCTGCCTTTTCCGCGATCGCTAAGTAAGAACCCTTCATGGCAGGCATTTCTCCTAGCCGTATGGAGAGAGCCGCGAGCTGCGCGACTTGATCAGCGAACGGCTTCCACCGGAATGCGGGCTGGCGGATCATACTCGCTATAGAATCCTGTCATCTAACGAAGGGCCATATTGCTCTTGAGAAAGAGAGAACTCATGCTCCGAATTCCGTCCGGCCGAAAGTGGACTCTTTGCTGTGCCAGATATCTTGTGGCGTTGATCCTTGCGGCAGCAACCGTTTCCGCTGCTCGTGCGCAGGAGACCGTGGAGATCAACACAGATGCGCAGACGACTCCGTTCCCGCATTTCTGGGAACAGATGTTTGGATCGGGCCGCGCGATCCTGACGCTTCGCGAGAGTTACCGAGAGGACTTGCGCGCCGTCAAGCAGATCGCAGATTTTCGCTATGTTCGATTCCATGCCATTCTGCACGACGAGGTGGGCGTGTACAACGAGGATGAACACGGCGATCCCGTCTACAACTTTTCCTACGTGGACCAGATATACGATGGGCTACTCAAAAACGGGGTACGGCCTTTTGTGGAGATCAGCTTCATGCCAAAGAAGCTGGCTTTTAATCCGGATGCGCTCCATCCATTTTGGTACAAGCAGAACGTCTCGCCTCCCAAGAGCCTTGAGAAGTGGGACGCGCTGATGACTCACTTTGCGCGGCACCTGGTGGAGCGCTATGGGATCGATGAAGTTTCGCAATGGTATTTCGAGGTTTGGAACGAACCGAATATCGATTTCTGGGGCGGCATTCCGCGACAGAGATCGTATTTCGAACTCTATGCTCATACGGCGCACGATCTGAAGAGAGTAAGTCCGCGGCTGCGCGTGGGCGGCCCCGCTACGGCTGCGGCCGCGTGGGTAGCTGACTTCTTGAAGTACACGGCGGAGAACCACGTGCCGGTAGATTTCGTCTCGACCCATGGCTATGCGGATGACACCGTCGAGGATCTTTTTGGAACTAACGAAAATATTCCGATGGATGACCGCGTGTGCCGTGCGGTCGCGAAGGTCAGGGGAGAGATCAAATCTTCTGCCTCTCCCGACCTGCCGCTCTTCTGGACGGAGTGGAATGTGCAGGGAATGAATACTTCGCGCGACACTACCTTTGTGGGTCCGGCATTGGCGAATACTGTAAGGCAGTGCGACGGTAAGGTTGAGATGATGTCCTTCTGGACATTCTCCGATGTTTTTGAGGAGGGCGGAGCCATCCCACAACCATTTGTGGGCGCCTTTGGGTTACGCGCCAAGGGAGGCATCAACAAGCCAAGCTACTACGCTTATGGCCTGCTCCACCAGTTAGGATCGGAACGCTTCTCTATTTCCTCGAAGAATGTTTTGGCAACAAAGACGGCAGATGGAAGCGTTGCGGTTGCGGCGTGGAACCTGGTTGACCCGGACAAGAAGGGCGAGACACGCTCCATCGACCTTGTCTTTCGCGGAGCGTCTTCCAATGCGCGAGTCACTATCCAGCGCGTGGACGATATCCACAACAGCGTTCTTGCGCGCTACGCGGCTATGGGCAAGCCGGTCGATCCTACTGCGGCGCAGGTAGAACAGCTAAATCGCGAGACCGCACCGGCCCCCGCGGAACAAGTGCAGCTTAGAGATGGCAAGCTGCACCTGGATCTAAGTCCCAACGCACTGGTGCTCATTAAGCTCGAACAAATCAGGAAGTAGATAGTTACGTGAGCGTACTTCGGCCCTGCTATTTGTTGACCTCAACTGAGACAGTCACGCTATGAACCCGGCTGCCGCTGTTCGCGAAAATGGTGATCGGTACAGTTTGGTGCTTTGCATTTTTTGAGGCGGCAAGCGTAAGCACCGTTACGCCGTTGAGCAAGTTGCGCGGCGAGAAACTGGCAGTAACTCCCTGAGGCACGCCCGACGCCGCCAACGTGACTTGCCCGTACTTGAACGAATTGACGCGGAGAGTAATAGCGGTTGAGCCCGCTTTCATTTGATAGGCATTGTTGTCGGCGTTCACGCTGAAATCCGTGAACGAAGGGGGTGGCACCTCGCAAGAGGCAGCCACAGAAGCGGATGATATCCAGTTCGAAGTGAGGTCGGCTCGCGTTTCGAGCTGCCAGCCGTGCAGATCAACCAGCTTTCCCTTGGGTATCTTGAAGACCTTCGCCGTAGTCGAATCGTACCAATGGTTGTGTCCCGATGCCAGCGAATCGGCAAATTGCGACCAGTCTTTTCCTGACAGGAACGTTGCAAAGACGAATTGTCCCGGCTGTGCATTCTGAAACGAATTGCTGCTGATTTTTGTAGCTGAGGTAAAGAGGAAATACGGTTCGCCGGTCTCCCAGTCTTCAATGTGTCTTCCACCAGGCTTACCGGCTAGAAACACTTGCCCTTGCCACTTATTAGTACCGCTATTGTTGTAAAAAGTGTTGCTCGTCATCGTGAGCTTTTCAGTGTTGATTACTGTCGCGCCCGATCCGCTCGAGCACAGCTTGCTATGGGAAAGCGAGATGGGGCCTTCATTAGCCTCAAGCTGCAAACTTGAGAGCACGTTTTCCGAAAGTGTCGCGTTGTCGATGACAATATTTTTATTATCCGTATCGAACCACAGACCCTGTGCCTGGTTTCGGTACGAATATTGATTCTTAATGGTTGCGTTGTGCGTCCACATGAACTTTGTGCCGCCCATTCCCCAGTCATACAGGGCACCCATTGCACCGCGCCAGTTGTTGTAGTCGCTCTCGTTGAAATCCAGGAGCACATCGCGATCTGCCATCCCGGCAAATCCCACTCCACCGTTATGGCTGGCCACAGAATTTTGCAGTGTGATGCCGGTGCTGTAGCTGATGGCCAGGCCACCCCAGTTGTTCCACATTGCCTGTACCTGGTCAATGAGGACATTGGTGCTACTGCTGACGGTTGCGCCTGACGTGTTTATGCAATTGGCTGCATGCTGAAATACCAATCCTCTCAAGACCACGTTTTTGCGCCCAGCCAGAGCCAGCGTTTGTGGACGCACTGCAGCCTCCACCAGCGCTTTGCTCATGTCCCGGGCGTAGGGACCAGGCCAGATATGAATATGGTTTTCCTTTTCATTCACGTAAAACGTGCCCTTGCGCATTTGGTCGAAGGACATCACTTGTGTCAGAGGGATATGGTTCACAAAGACCATCTCGGTTTGCAGCACTACAGGAGCAAAGGTCGTGGGCCAGCCCTGAGGTACGCGACAACCGCCGAAGTCATGATTCCATGCATATTCGTAGACCGCAGGATTTCCCGGATCTGGTATGCCGTGCGTTAGTACATCCGATCCAGAAATTGTTACCGAGCCGGGATAGACTGCTTCGAAGGTCATGGGCGCGTCGGTTTGTTTTTTTGTGGACTGAATGTTTACAAATTCTCGATAAATTCCGGCATTAATCAGAACCTTGGTGCCAATCGAGTTAGTGTTGTTCACCCTAGCCTTCTCGACAGCGGCCTGGATAGTTTGAAGTGGATTATCAGCCTGCATTCCGCCATTGGCGTCCGATCCGTAATTCCCGTCGACATAAATATAGGTCTTCTGATTCTCGGCCACGTGCGCCTGAGCGAATGCTATAACTCCGGGCATGATCAGGATGGCGACAACAATGGGTAAGAACAGTTTTTTGTTATGCATACTTTCTCGCAGGAGGGATTGGCCTTAAACTGTCAGCTTGCTGGCAACGGTCGATCAGAATCCACTACGGACGACTACACGTGATGGCGCAAACGATTAATCTGCCGGGGCGGCCGAGACTGTCAGGCTGCCTGAGCATACCCGCATGACCCAGATATGAATGGTAGATTAAACCATTATTAGTATTTGAGTAAACAGGAGGTCACAGATTCTTTCAGCATGACCTCCTGGAATTACCTCACTTCGAGGCGGGACCTGGCCTGACTGGGTTGGCGGCCCCTTGTCCCACCACGGTCGTCCATTCGCGCACATACCATCGTTTGACCAATCCTGCGGTCACATATGGGTCATTTGCGGCGAACTCTTCAGCGACGAGGGCTGACTCGCCTTCAAATAACAGGACGGCGCCATCGACAGGATTCGCGAGGGCTCCGCCGAGTATAAGCTCTCCGCGCTCGCTTGCTTTCCATGCCTTCTCCAGGTGCGCAGAGCGAAACGATGCGCGCCTCGAAAGATAATCCTCACCCACTTCGTAAAACAAAAGGTAGTGCATTTGATTGCCTCGCGTGCCTTACATGCAGGTAAAGAGTGCGCACCCAGTTGCGGATCCGAGACGAATTTCCAGATCACTGTTACATAAAAGTGTCCGCCCACCAATTGGCACGTTCCTCGGCTACTAATTAAGAATCTATCGCCTGTGCCACGGGGAGAGAGTCCCCGAACCTGGTGGTGAAAGACAGGATCGCACTGCGCAAAGCAGCAATGGATGGGCAGTTGGAGCAGGGCAGCCCTCCGCGCAGAAGATTTCACAGCTTAAGCATTTCGGTGCGTAACTCAAAACGCGCAATTAATATTTCGCTTGACGTCGTGCTTTTAACCGTAGTACCTATATCGACTAGTTTTAGCGAAATTCATAAAACAGCACCCGCCGTCGACAATTTCATTGAAATTCTGCATCAAATATTAACAGCCCGAAAATTGTAGTTTCAGCCTATTGAGTCGTCTGTTCGCTTGCCGACTCGTAATTGCACACGGGGATGAGACACAAACCTTCAGACGGCTCTCGCGGCAATCCAGGCCCAGGATGTTTAAGACTTCTTAGCTCGGGAGATTCAATTTTCCCGATACTGTCTTCCGATCAATTTCGTTAGCGCCATTTTTTTCACTGACGAACAGGAGCATAAGTATGTCAACTATGCCGCGCCCGTTGCCCGAGAACGATCCTTTCGCAATCACAAATTTGCATAATCCGCGCAAGCCTTTGCTAGCGGTCTCCGACTCAATGCGACTCGTGATTGAGCGAATCGGGCAAAACCTTGCCACGGGCAAAACGCATGATGCGGGCGCCTCTGCGCGAGAGCTATGGGCGATACGCTATGTAGCTGCTCTGCACATGCTGATCATGCTTCCTTTTTGCCGCTTGAATGATATTGCGGAAACGTGCGGATGCAATATTGATGAAGCAGCAATGGCGGTGTCGGATATTCTCCGCGATCATGAAGCTGCGAAGTTACTTGAAGAGTTCCGCGGCGACATTCCGTATCGTCGTATCACGATCCAGCCAATAATCGACTACGGTGCTGTCGACGCATTTATCAAAGGCACATTCCGCTATCCATTTACTGTAGGAATCTATCCTGCCGTCACCTGCATGCTGTCGTGCGCATTCTGCGGACGCGCCCGCGGCGTGAAGTATAAGCAGGAGGACATTGGGCCGGGCAACGAACTACTCACGCAACTTTTCGCTGAGGCACCTCGCGACCTGCCGCGCCGATTCTATTTATCGGGCGGCCTGGAGCCGCTCACAAATCCCGGCCTAGCGAAATTAGTGAGCTTTGCAGCCTCCCTGGGCCACCGCATGCAGTTGTATACCAATGGCATGATGCTGACGCCCCAATTCCTGAGCAACAACGAAGGACTGTGGGATCTGGAGACCGTGCGGATCTCGATGTATGGTGCGGACGACGAGACCGCCCAGTTCACCACATCGCGGAGTGGCGTCGCGACGAGAGTGCTTGCCAACGCGAGGGATTTTGTCCGCCTTAAATCTGAGCGCCGCGCAACTCTTCGTGTGGGATTCAATCATGTAGTGCAGACCGGACAGGTGGCGCACCTTCGCAAGATTGCAAGGGCAGTTGTCGCCATTGCCGACCAGTCGCCCGACAGGAAGGGTGTGAATCTGCTGACGCTTCGAGAGAACTACGCGGCAAGTGGCGGTGCAGCGATCAGAGGCGAGGAACGAAAGCAATTACGGGATGAGTTGATAGCGCTGCAAGAATTTTTTATCGCGGAAGGGATGTCGAGTCTCGAAGTTGACTTAGGGTACGGCATGCGAGGGCTGGTCGAGGGATGCGAGACAGAGCCCGTCCGGCAAGTCGCGTACACTGAAATGCTCGGTCGAGGCTATCCCCAGATATCGGTTGTCGTAGATCTTCTAGGCGATGTCTATCTATATCGCGAAGCCGCGTTTATTGGGCGGGAAGGGGCCGACCGCTACATCATCGGGCGCGTCACACCCGAGTTGGGTCTTGCAGAGATCCTGCAACGCTATTGTGCCGATCGTGATTATACCGTTGTGCCGAGGCCTGGGGATGAGTTGTTTCTCGATGCCTTCGACCATGCGGTCACAGCTTTCCTGCGACAGGCCGGTGATGATTTGCACTTTGGCACCGGGCTCTCCGGAATTCCAATCCCCCACAATCCTTACCTGCTGCCCAATAATCTGTGGAGATGAAGGTGAGTGCAATCGGCAATCCTCCGACGAATCTCATTGACCTGAAATCCCTTCGCGAGTCTGTGAATATTGTTGGGGTGCGCTTGCATCCCATGCGATTCTCTTCTGCTGTTGACCTGATGGAGCAGTGGATCTCAGAGAGAAATCCCAGGTACGCGCTTTTTCCAGGATCGGACATGCTCGCCGCCAGCCGGCACAATCCACGACAGCGAGCGATTTTGAATGCTGCGGATCTCACCGCCACGGACGGAATGATGCTTGTAAGGCTATGCCGCTGGTTCGGCTCTCCCCAGGCAGAGCGGGTTTATGGACCAGATGTGATGCTGGAGTTATGCCGGCGATCCGCGAACAAGGGGTACCGTCACTTCTTCTATGGGGGGGCACCCGGAGTCGCGGAGAAATTGGTGGGGCGACTAAAGGAGCGGTTCCCGGGGCTCGCAATCGCAGGCACCTATGCACCGCCGTTTCGACCGCTTTCGGAAGTCGAGTTCGCCGATGTTATTCGCCTGATCAATAACAGCAGAGCGGACATTATCTGGGTTGGCCTGAGCACTCCGAAACAGGAAATCTGGATATCCGAAGCGCGAAGCAGCCTGCATGCGCCGTTAGTGCTCGGAGTGGGAGCGGCATTTGATTTCCACGCGGGGTCAGCGCGCCAGGCACCTCAATGGATTCGATCGGCGGGGGGCGAATGGCTCTTCCGCCTATGCACGGAACCGCGTCGGCTGTGGCGGCGCTATACCCTGCGACTGGCCGAGTTCCTCGGTCTTCTCGTATTACAAGTCTCTGGCCTGCGGCAGTTCCCTATCGCTCAAGCGAGCGTAGACGAGGAGCCAGCTTAACTGCGTGACGACTTACGCGTCTGCACTTCTCTGCGTGACGTTCTCACACTATGATTGCCGCAATGTGCAAAAAACTTCGCTGGGGAGTGCTCAGCACCGCCAACATCGGACTGAAGAAAGTTATCCCTGCCATGCAGCAGGGTCGTTATTGCAGCGTAGTTGCGATAGCCTCTCGCAACTACGCCAGAGCGAAGGAAGCGGCGGGCGCGCTCGGAATCCCGACTGCCTACGGTTCCTACGAAGAATTGATTGCTGATCCGAGCATCGATGCGATCTACAATCCGCTACCGAATCATTTGCATGTGCCGTGGACGATCAAGGCTGCGGAGGCCGGCAAGCACGTGCTTTGCGAGAAGCCGATCAGCCTGACCGTTTCAGAAGCTAAGACGCTTCTCGAGGTCAGTGCCCGCACCGGCGTCAAAATGGGCGAAGCGTTCATGATACGGAGCCACCCGCAATGGATCCGGCTTCGTGAAATTCTGGACGAAGGCCGCATCGGGGAACTCCGCTCCATAATGGGCTACTTCAGTTTCTTCAACGTTGACCCGGTCAACATTCGCAACCGCGTCGAATACGGCGGCGGCGCTCTAATGGATATCGGCTGCTACTTTGCCCATATATCGCGTTTCGCCTTTGCCCAGCAGCCTCTTCGCGTCATGGGCTCGATGGATCGCGACGCAAGCATGCATACTGACTATCTGACTTCTGCGATGCTCCAGTTCACAACCGGCCAGTCGGTCTTCACTTGCAGCACCCAGCTGGCTCGCTGTCAGCGCGTGCAATTCGTTGGCACCCTTGGGCGAATTGAAATCGAGATTCCCGTGAACGCCCCCATCGACCGCCCAACCCGCCTTGTAGTCGACATCAGCGGCGACATCTCCACGGAAACCATTGTGGCATGCGATCAGCACACGTTGCAGGGGGATGCGTTCTCCAGGGCCGTTCTGGAAAACCACGAGGTTCCTGTCTCACTCGAAGATGCGATTGGGAACATGGCGGTGATCGAAGCCCTATTCAAATCGGCGCGCACAGGGCAGTGGGAAGCTCCGCAACAGATCTAATGTCGGTAACACGTTTGGCTTATCTCTTCACAGTTGATCGGCCGCCCGTGGATTTCGAAATATTCGGTCTGGCCACCGCATACATCTCGGCGGCTATCTGATCAAACAGGGCAGTTCTGTCGTCGCCGATTACGTAGATGTCGAAGTGCGTTCTATCTGGCAGAAAGGTGAAGTGCGCGTCAGCGTGCAGCCCATCCAGGACTTGCTGCAGGCGGTGGGCAGCTCCGTCGAGGTAGAAGGTGTCCGCAGTGCCTACATAGAGATGAATTTTTCCACGAAGGTTGGGAGCAAGCCGGGCCCAGTCTGTTTGGACGCGATTGGCGATGTCATAGTGTTCGCGCCAGTAGGCCGCTACTGTGGGATCGATATCCCCGGTCTCGCGGCTAAACATTTCCATGGGACGACCGCTTTGAGCGCGCGGAGAAAATACCCAGTCAAAGGACTGCAGCTGTCCTCCATAATCTCCCAGGACGACTTCTAGCTTGGCGAGCTGCTCCATTGTCGCAAGAACTTTTCCGTGATCGCGAATGATGGGAACCGGTGTTCCGTCTGTGTTGTGAAACAAGTTGGCATGTGGAGCGTAGAGATCGACGGTGCTGAAGTCATGAAAGTCGCTCGGATCCGGTGAAGTCGACCACGTGCCGCCGAAGATCTTTGGATAACTCACCTGCAACCAGAGAGTGGCCCAACCCCCTGACGAGTGTCCTTGCAGAAATCTGCCGGAGGCGCGGGCGTCCATCCGGTACTGCGATTCAAGATGCGGAATGAGTTCGGTTGTGAGAGCGGTACCCCAGGGTCCGTTGTTCACCGAGTCAGCAAACTCGTGCGTGCCGGTGGGAGTGCTTTCATCCAGAAGCACCCAGATCATCTCTGGCATCTTGCCTTTCAGCATTCGATCGAAGAGCATCGGCGCATAACGGCTGCGGACGCGCGCGGCGTTGCCGCCGAAGCCATGCGTGAAATAGACAGTAGGATAGCGCTGGCCGGGATGGGAACTGTAGCCCGGCGGCAGCAGAACCCACGCCTTCATATGAATCTGGCGTCCCCAAAAAGTGGAAAGCGATCGACTGGTGAAGTCGACAGAGCGGACGGCGGCCTGGAACTCCGGGGCCTCAGTTGCCGCAGGAGGAGGAGCGATGGCGGTATCGATCGTGATAGTCGGCGTGTCGTCGCGGGCGGGGTTCCACGATATCAGCGATGCGACGGGGCTGGCCAGATCTCCCGGCTGCCGTCCCAGGTAGTTATAGCTATGGTCTACATCAAGAATTGCCTGAGCCTGGTAGTTGCCGGGAGCCGCTGCTGACAGCGGACCTGGTGAAACAAGGCCATCCGCATCAACGTCCATGATGGTGCCGGGCGTCCAGTAGTGGACCTCCTTAGCGGCAATGTATACGGAGGCTGGCGACATCTCATTCATGTCGACCTCCTTAGCACCCTCGCCCTGGGTGACGAATAGCAGCAACCGCCCCGATACCGGCTTGCTGAATTGCGATGAAAGTACAACATGGAAGAAAAGGTGCTTCGGCGACGCAGATTCTTGTGCCAGACACATAGCAGTGGCGAGGAATATGGTGGTCGCGAGCAGGGTCCTGGCGGGTCTAGGTGCTGTCATTCTGTTAAGCCTCAAGCCTTTTCGATC
Organism: uncultured Acidobacteriaceae bacterium; assembly: GCA_963849505.1. Taxonomy (GTDB): domain Bacteria; phylum Acidobacteriota; class Terriglobia; order Terriglobales; family Acidobacteriaceae; genus JANXZS01. The sequence continues at coordinate 498,675 of CAWKHY010000012.1, forward strand.
AGGCGCGTCTGAACACACTATCCTTGCGTTGATAACTTCGAGGATTCAAAGGAAGATAAGCGAAAGTATTGAACTTGTCATCCACCGTATGGTGGAGCAACGGCCCGCTGTGGGTTGACCTCTATTGTGCCATTACCATTACGACGGGGCTTCAAGGCTGCCTCTGATATGCTCTCAGGATTGCCAATGACTATCCGCGAATCGATTGCCGGCACACTGATGACTAAAGCTCGCCGAGAGCGGGCGGCATATTGGCGATCGGTGCCGTTGCAGCGACTGTGGCTGCTGGCCGTTGCGGCCTTTTTTCTGTTTGCAGTGAACGGCCTAATGACGACCATGTTAACAGTGTCGGCGTCGCGGCTTGTGAATGGGCTGACCTCAGCAATCTATGCGGGCACTGTGGCAGTGTTTTATCTCCTGGTTATCGCGCGCAAGCCTATCATGATTCCGCTGCTGGTCACCATTCAGGTGCTGACATCGATCGGGTTGGCTCGCTTTCAACTGTGGGCGATCCATCGCTACCCGCCCGTGGAATACCAACATGCCATCCATGTTTACGCGGGCGTTGCTCTGGCGCTGACGGCAATGGCATACGCCTGTTTCTTTGCGTTCATCCAGACGGAGGGACGAGACGCGATCCGGGCGCAAGCCGAGCTTACTCTTGCCCACGGCATTCAGCAGACGCTTGTGCCAGTAATTGATGAAGTGCTTGGAGGGTGCGAGATCTACGGGATCTCGGTACCAAGCGAAAAAGTCGGCGGCGATCTGGTGGATGTTGTCGCACTCTCTGATGGAAGCGCAATCGCGTATGTGGCCGATATCGCCGGCCACGGCCTGCAAGCGGGGATACTGATGGGCATGGTTAAGACAGCCGCGCGTACGCGCCTGCTCGACAAACCGAATCCCGCCGCGCTGTTCGAGACTCTGAACCAGGTGCTTCCAGGCGTAAAGGAGGCACATATGTATGCGACCTGCGCCGCGTTGCGACTCGAGAAGGACGCGGAGCCAGGATGCCTGGTGGAGTACGCGCTCGCGGGTCATCCACCCATTTTGTATTTGCCCGCCGGCGCATCGAGCGGTGAGCAACTGGCCGACCAGCAGTTTCCACTCGGCATAATGCCAGCTCCTGGTTACCGTAGCCAAACAATCAGGTTGCGTCGCGGAGATATGCTGATTGTCGCCAGTGATGGCCTTCTGGAGATATGTAACAAGAATGGTGACGAATTTGGCAGCGATGGAGTGCTGCGAGCGGTGCTGAACTCTCAGTCATCGCAGCTGGCCGAAATGGCGCAACAGATTTTTGCCGCAGCCAAAGCATTTGGCAAACAAGACGACGATCAAACGCTGCTATTCATTCGGGTGAAGTAATAATGCCGCCAGAAGGCCGGCCCACTCAGTTGGATGCCACAAGCGTGTTTAGCTGCAGTTGGAGGAGCTTCGCAGGGTCCAGGTAGGCTCCTTGCCATCGCACCGCGAAGTGCAGGTGTGGTCCGGTCACACGGCCGGTTGCACCGCTCAATCCGATCTCCTGACCTTTCCTCAACTGGTCACCAACGGCCACACCTATCCGAGACAGGTGCATGTACATCGTCATCAAATGCTGACCGTGGTCGATGACCACAAAGCCGCCTTCGTAGAAAAGATTTTGCGCCAGGACGACTGTGCCCGAATTCGCTGCGTGCACGGCGGTACCGATGGCGGCGCGATAGTCAAGGCCGCGATGGATGCTGGCTGTCTCGCCGTTGAAGACGCGACGTGTGCCGAAGGTCTCGGTGGTGGTCGCTTTTACTGGGGCCACGAAGTTGCCCATCCACGCGATCTCCTCCATCTGGTGCGCGAATGCCTTATCTTTTATCTGCTTCTCCGCAGCGATGCGAGCCAGCGTCGCGGCATCCGGCTCAACGAATTTTGCGGCCACCCGCAGGGCGATCGTTTTATACGCCGATGGCATTACATCAATCGTCTGTGACGCCGAAAGTGCTGCGTTCCCTGGGACTACAACCTGAATCGTAAGCTGCTGCGGGCCGGGTTTACTTTCAACGTCAACGCCGGCGACAGCGATCCAGAGGTTCGGCTTCTTGCTGCGTGAGAAGAGCAGTTCCTTCCCCATCCATTGACCCATCACGGCCTGCGCCGACCCATCCAACTGCACCACGAAGACACATGGCGATCCAACGGAAAGAATATGCGGAGCCGAATCGATACTGCGTACTGCTACCGTTTTCTGTGCGCGAGCGTCATGTATAGACACGAGAAGTACGGCAGAGCAGCAATAGAGGAGAAGTCGTCGGGTCATGGGACTATTGGACCATGAGTGTACGTTCTGCAAGCGAATCCGAGAGCAGCGGTCTTTGAGCCGACGCCGAGTCGATTCGACGAAAGTCTCTGTGCCGCGAGCACTGTTCGTGTTGCAATGAGGCTGCTTTTCCTTGGAGGATGCACATGGTTTCAACAGGCGGCATGCCGCTTATCGCCTTTATTCAAGGGGTGATTACATTTTTTGTGTAAACGCCAGAAGAAAATTCATCACTTCTTCGCTTCATCTTCCCTGTTTACACATCGCATTGCGATTCGTAGTCTGGGCAAGCGTTCCGAGACCAACCGGACACAACTTTCGCTTACTGATCCACAATTTGAGTTAGAGCAAGAGCCGGCAGGGGATGTGCGCCCAGCTGCGAATGCTGAAGGTCTGCCATGTTCCGGCCAGCTGCCGCGAAGGGATGCGGACCCATCGGTCATCGCCAGGTGCGAGGCAACCATACTCTGCAGCTCCTGCTCTCCGCAGCCCGGTCCGTAGCTGGGCGGAGCGGCACCGCGTATGCGGACGGAGAATCCTTGCGATTTTCATCCTTGTACTCGGTGCGGCGCTTCAATTCCGGCGGACCGGGTTGTGCCACCCATTCGACTAACGGGTGCAAGCCCCTTTGCGCCCCGAGAGAGCTCCGCTCGATCCAAGCGGGCAGTCAGGATGTCATGAGGCCGAAGAAAACCATTCTCTGCGTAGACGACAACGAACAGGCTCTTTCCGTACGCAAATTCATGCTGGAGACTCGCGGCTATCGCGTGCTCGGCACCACCACTCCAGAAGAGGCGCTGGAGATCTTCTGCCGCGGTGGAATTGACCTGGTGCTGAGCGATCTGGTGATGCCAAGAATGGACGGCAACGAACTCGTTCGCCGGATGAAGGAACTGCACCCCGAGGTTCCCGTGATGCTGATCAGTGGCAGCGTGAAGGCCTTTGAACGGGCCAACCGGGCGGATGCATTTCTGCCCAAAGGTGCCTGCTCGGCAGCAGAGATACTGGACCGGATACGTCTGCTGATCGCGCGCAAACGTGGCCCCAAAAAGGCGAGCTTCGCCGTGCCCAACCCAACCCACAGCGAGGATGTGTTTGCGCATCAGGCGATGCCCGGCATTGCCGTGGCATCCTGAAGTTTGACCGACGTGAGCACGTGGCCGAGAGCGGCTCACCTGCTCTTGATACCCTCGACCAGTTACAATCAGTACGTGCCGCCCATTATTACTGCCGAGAAGCTAAACAAGGTCTATCACGCGGGCAAGATTCAGGTTCCCGCGCTGCGCAACATTTCCTTTGACATCGAACCGGGAGAATTCGTCAGCGTTGTGGGTCCTTCCGGCAGCGGCAAGTCCACCCTGTTCTATGTTCTCGGTGGCCTTACCCACGCCACCTCAGGAAGCGTGAAGATTGACGGTGTGGACTTCGCCACCCTCTCGGATGCGCAGCGGACCAGTATGCGCAAATCCAGGATCGGCTTCGTCTTTCAGAAGTTCAACCTGCTGCCCACACTTTCAGCGATCGACAACATCGATATCGCATATGACATCTCCGGCCGCACTGAGCCATTGGACAAGAAGTATCTCGAGCACTTGACGGATCTGCTCGGCATCAGTGGCAGACTGCAGCATCGCCCTTCCGAGCTCTCTGGCGGGGAACAGCAGCGCGTCGCCATTGCGCGAGCTCTGATTACGCATCCTGCGATCGTGTTAGCGGACGAGCCGACCGGAAATCTGGACACGAAGAATTCGGCAGCAGTATTGGACATGCTCCAGCGTTCAAACCGTGAGTTTAATCAGACGGTGCTGATGATCACTCACAATCCCGACGCGGCGGCGGTCGCGGACCGCATCCTGACCATGAGAGATGGGGAAATTGTGAACGTGGAACGGGGCGAGGGCGCCGTGACCCGCAGGGCACATGCAGGCGCGGCAAAGCTTTCCAGTCCACAGGCTTAGGTCCGCTTCGTTGACCGCAGGCAGGCCTATCGATATACTCGATGAGTACCGAGCGGGAGTAGCTCAGTGGTAGAGCATTGCCTTGCCAAGGCAAGGGTCGCGGGTTCAAATCCCGTCTCCCGCTCCAGTCAGTCGAGCCGCTCGGTATGGTTGCGCTCTGCTTCACAAATGCAAAGAGACAACCAAGGCTGACGTTTTTCCGCAATCCGCCCTTGAAAGTAGTTCCATCCCGGCGCGGTACCCAAGTGGTAAGGGAGAGGTCTGCAAAACCTTTATGCGTGGGTTCGATCCCCACCCGCGCCTCCAATAAATCAATAACTTAGCTCCCCCAAATGGTGACCTTCCGCTAAGAGCTGCTAATACAAGGGCTTTTAACGCGCTTCAGGGCGTATCGCGACCTTCCCAAAGGAGTCATATTTTGAGGGGTCCATAACGTTAGGGTGAGCGCCAGTTCGGTCCTTTGAACTTTAGGAGAAGGCCTATTTGGCCGGCGCAGAGCAGAACTCGGCGTTAAATTGCACTCAAAAGAATGAGTAGCCGAAACTCCGTATTCATGTTTCGATAAATACAGGTATGCGTTCCAAAAGAATGACTTAAGGGTTAAGAGATTCGCTATTCTCCATCTAAACCAGGGGACTCATGGGCTATAGCTTCATTTCTGTTTCTGGCTATGCAGATGTCTGCACATCTTCCCAGACGATCCAAGCGTGTTGTTGGTCCTAACTAATCCTTGAACGTCTCGGAGTTCTCGTGAAATTCAGAAGTCGGAACCTTCGTGGTTATTTCGCCGGCCTTTGTGCATTTCTGGGCTCGTCTTTATTTATGGCTTCTGCGTCAGCGCAGGATGTGACGCTTTCACCAGCCAATCTGTCGTGGGCCGCAGTTCAAGTCGGACAAACGTCCGCTGCAAAGGCAGTGACGGTGACGAATACCCAGTCCACTTCACTGACGATATCCAGCATTTCCATACCAGTGGGTTCAGACTTTATTGTCTCAAGCACTACCTGTCCTATGAGCCCGTCCGCGGTGGCCGCAGGCGCCTCGTGCACGGTCTCAGTGCAATTCCGGCCTTTGGCCCAGGGCACCAGGACAAATTCGTTGAAGATCGTCGATGACGCGCCAAGCCTAACACAGACGCTTCCGCTTTCCGGCAAGGGCACGGTGGGAACACTCTTGTTCTCTCCAACGTCGGTTTCGTTCAGCAACGTCCCAGTGGGCACCACGAGTGCCACCCAGAATGTGACTCTGACGAACACTCTCAGTAGCGACATTGCTCTGTCGACCATCAAGGTTAGTTCAGGTTTGTTTTCGCAGACAAACAACTGTCCGCTCAGTCCTAATGTTCTTGCTGCTGGTACCTCCTGCACATTCTCCATCAGCTACCGACCAACGGTGGCGGGCTCGTCGAGCAGCGCACTGACGGTCACGGATACGAGCGGTACGGTTACCGCCTCGACGCAGCTTTACCTGTTTGGTTCCACGCCATCGATTACTCTTAACCCGACGAGCAAGGATTTCGGCAGCGTCCAGGTTGGGGCGACGAGCGCGAACCAGGTGTTCACGCTGTTGAATAGCTCAGCTCATGCAATAAACATTTCGTCTATCACTACTGGACTGGCTGATTACCCCACGACATCCACGTGTCCTCAAGCGCCGAATACTCTCGCTACGGGCTCCAGCTGCACGATTCAAGTCGCCTTCACTCCAACTTCTACCGGCATCCGAGCGGATCAGTTGACCGTGTCGCACGATGCGCCCGGATCGCCAGCGACGGCAGCGTTAACCGGAACCGGAACTGCTGCTTCGGGCGGACTCATCATTTCGCCCGCATCTCTTTCCTGGGGAAATATCGCGCTCGGACAGAGCTCTGGTGCAAACGCGGTAACGGTAACGAACAGCACCGGCTCAGCTGTCAGCTTCTCATCAATAGCTGCAGGATCTGAATTCAAGATCAGCTCGGGCACTTGTCCGCTCTCCCCGGCAACCTTGGCTAATGGGGCATCTTGCACGGTCTCGGTTTTCTTCGTTCCGCAGGCTCAAGGAATCCGCTCGGACGTTTTAACGCTCGCGGATAACGCCGCCGGAAGCCCGCAGATGATTCCCCTGAGTGGCACGGGCACGATCGGTTCTTTGCTTTTCTCGCCGACCTCTCTCACTTTTCCGACGACAGCTTCAGGAAGTCAGAGTGGAGTTCAAACCGCGACCTTGACGAATGAGTTAGCTACGTCAATGACGCTCGGCGCAATCTCCATAACGGCGGGCTTTACGCAAACGAACGATTGCCCTGCGGCATTAGCACCTGGAGGCAGTTGTACGTTTTCTGTCATCTTCGCCCCGAATTCAACCGGCGTTGCTCAAGGGTCGATGCTCGTGTACAACGGGGACAATGACTCCTACTCACTCTATCTTTCCGGCCAAGCCACAGGTGCCGGAGGAGCTACTGTAGATGTGTCACCGAATCTATACAATTTTCCTGACCAGGCAATTAATACTCCAAGCGCGCCGGTAAATATTGGCATTACGAATAACACCCCCGCGCCGATACTCATTTCAAGCATTGCGACGAATGCTCCCTACACGGCAACGAATGGCTGCGTCTCAGCTCTGGCCCCTGGCACCACTTGCTATATCTCAGTCACATTCTCGCCTACCACCATTGGCAATTTTCCGGGGAGTCTCTCGATTAATTACGCCGGAAACAATTCGCCCCAAACGGTGTCTTTGTCAGGCAATGGAGCTATACCGGTTACAGTTCTACCAAAGTCCGGCGGGCTCTATTTCTATCATCAGATTGTAAATACCCCCAGCACCCCGCAGCCTGTCACGATCACCAACAACCAGTCTGTTCCCCTGTCCATCAGTTCGTTGACCGCGTCAGCGGAGTATCCCTTTACAACGGACTGCGTTGACACCAGCGGCACTGGCACACTGGCGCCGAAGACAACTTGCACCGTGCAGGTATCCTTCCTGCCTCAATCCGCGAGTAATAGAGTGTCATCACTCGTGATGAAGAGCAGTGCTTCAGGGAACCCATTCAGTGTTCCGCTTCAGGGAACGGGCATTGCAAGCGGTCTGGGACCGATGGTGATCGTAGCGCCGTATTTGCCTTGCATCATGCCATCGCAATCCATGCAATTCAGCGCACTCTTCAGTGGGACGACCAGCACGAATGTCCTCTGGTATGTCGATGGCGTGCTCAATGGAACAACTGACTCCGGGACGATCAGTTCGTCAGGTTTGTATACTGCGCCCACGACCGCTGCTAACCACGTCGTCAGCGCTGTGAGCCAGGGAACAACGATGTACTCCGGCTCTACGACTTTGACGGTCAACGCGGCGCCCCAGTTTGGGATCTACCCGTATGTTGCCGCGATTCCTCCCCAGGGGCAGCAGGCATTCCAGGCGCAGCTGTGTGGAGTGCCGGATCCAGGCCCAGTCACCTTCACCGTAGACAACATTCCAGGCGGAAATGCGGCCGTTGGCACAGTCACAAATAATGGTGTCTACACGGCACCGGCAATTGCCGGAAAACACACCGTCAGAGTAACGGATGCTGCGGTGGGCAAGACAAGCGGCGGCGTCGTCACGGTGTTCTCAAGTCTCACTGCGGATTACGGTTCAGGGACTGACACCTCTCATCCCATCGCTGCGGATATGTTCGGAACCGGTCGTGGCGAGTCAATGCACTCGACCGCAGACCGGACTCTGATCACCCAGGCTGGCCTGACAATCTCTCGTCTATATGCGCAGATTCCGGTTGTCTATGCGACCCAGACACCGGACTGGACGAAGATCGATCCGATGATCGCTTCCATCAAGGCTGCTGGGCAACAGCCCATGATTCAAATGTCGATGACCCCAACATGGCTGCAGCCGAGCCCTAATACCCTGTGCGGCACAGGCAATACCATGACCGCTCCGACAGACGTGAATAGGTGGGCACAGATAGCAGCATCGTACGTGGCGCACTTCGATGCCGCCTTCCCGGGTCTCGTGCGGGATTACGAAATTTGGAACGAGCCTGATGCGGGGGGATTATGTTCCAGCGAGCGCCTCAATTCATACATAGCTATCTATGCTGCTGCCGCGCCACTCATGAAACAGCAGGCGGCTATCGACGGAAAGAGCATCCGTGTCGGCGGTCCGGTTCTATCAGCATTCTCGGCTTCGTGGTTGTCGACCTTGCTCACAAATCCGGGAACTAAGGATTATGTCGATTTCCTTAGCTATCACCAGTACATGTATGGAACGAATGCGTTGCCTGTCCAGTGGGATAGCTATAACGGCAACGAATCGCTGTACGAAATAACACAGGATCCGAGTAAGGGCCCAGTGGCTTTGTACAACAAGATTGTTGCCCAGGCGACGGCCGCCGGGAAACCCAACATCCCTATTTATCTCACCGAATTCAACACCAACTGGGCGTTCGCTCAGGACTGCTGTCGTAACGACTCGACATACGCGCCGGTTTGGAACGCCATGTATGTCGCAGACCTCTTAAATTCGGTCTACACGACGGGTACGGTTAAGCTACCGGAAAAAATGATTTATTTTGCAGGCTCAGCTTATCCATGGTTCTGCATGGTAGGTGTCGCAGATGCGAATATGGACTGCCTGTACTCGGCCGGTGGTACGCCCGTGCCTTACCCGCAATATTTTGCGCTCCAGCTGATGGCGGGGAGCAACTATCTAAATCTCTCGAGCGGCGGATACATGGCGAAATCCGTGTCCCCACCGTCCGGCGGCGGCGGGCTCATCATGACCGCTTTCTACAATGCATCGCAGGATTCGATGTTAATCGTCAATCCTACAGCCACGAGTTATCCGGGAATTTCCTTGTCATTCCAGAACACCGGACTCACATCTCCGCAGGCGACGCTGTTTCAAATCGTGAATGGATCGATGATCAACTCGTCCTCGGTGGCTCTAACGCCGGCCGGTTCGGGCTACACTACGACCATCAGCATTCCAGCGTATTCAGTGCAGGCTGTAGCGTTGAAAAGCCAATAGCAATGAGCCCGGAAGCGCGCAAGCGCGCAAAGGTGTTTCTGGGCTGGAAGTTGCGTTTCAATTCATCCATTGCAAATAAGTAGCGTTGCCCCAAATGCTTCGAGAGCCAACTGAGGACCTCGCATGTTCCGCTACGCTCTGCTCTTGCTCTTCGCCTTCACCTCCGCCCCTGGCACCCTCCTTTGGGAAGCCAGGCCCGGAGGCCGCGACTTCGGTGGCTTCTCCGAATCCGCGGGCATCCTAATCGCCGGCAACATCACCAGCTAGGGTCTGCGGAAGTTACTAGCGCGTACAGCGCGCTGGCAACCTGATTAATGACCGATTGTTATGCCTCAATATTTGCATGAGCCTTTGGGCTTGCGTTGATAACAAAAGGGATTAGTCTGTTGGGTACTCCTTTTCAAGTTATCTTCCATGGGGCCATATGTCGTGTCGTCATTATTTAAGTCTTGTAGCGGGCTCGCATTCCTTCTCGTAATTTCCCTCCTTAACCTGATCGCTTGCGGAGGTGGTGGTGGAAGCTCATCAATAGCTCCTCCACCTGCCTTGGTTACGCTGGTATCGATCAATGTCACACCTGCGAATCCGTCCGTCGCGCTTGGTTTGACGCAACAATTTGCCGCAACTGGAACTTACAGCGACGGCACGTCCCGGGATATCTCTACCTCTGTTACCTGGTCATCGGCGAGCGCAGGAGTTGCATCCATCGGTGTGGCGGGCCGAGCAAGTTCCGTGGCGCAAGGCGCCTCGACTATTACCGCTGCTTTAGGAAACGTGAAGGGCACAGCCACCCTCACAATCACAGCCGCAGTTTTGACTTCTATTTCGGTCTCGCCGGCCAATGCGTCGGTTCAAATTGGCTCGGCCTCACCTCAGAAATTCACCGTTAACGGTACTTACTCCGACCAGAGTGTGGTTGATCTCAGCAGCCAGGCAACCTGGAGTGTCACCAACCCTTACGTTGCGAACATCGATACGACAGGTGCCGCATCTCCACAGCGCATTGGATTCACTAGACTCACCGCGGCCTTTGGCAGCCTGTCGAGTAGCGCAAGCCTTACCGCTCTCGCAACTCCTCGATATCTATTTGCGCTCAGCGATGCTGACCGAGACATATCGAGACTATCGATAAACGCGGCTAACGGGCAGCCGCAGTACATGGGATACCAGAAGACGGGGATCGACAACTCGATCGGCTTCGGATGTGTTACTACCGACCCATCGAATCACTATGCCTATCTATCGATGCAGGTCTCTGCACCCGGAGGCTATACCGGCCAATTATTGGTCTACTCCATCAATGCTACTGCGGATACTCTGACACCCTTTCCGGGTAATCCCTATTCTTCGCCAAAGGCTTTCGGCTGTGTGAAGTTTGAGCCCAGTGGGAGCTTCGCCTACGCAACTCCGGGGATCGATAACGTTCCTGATGAACTCGTAACCTTTGCGAAAGACTCGAACGGAAATCTCTCGATTTTGAATTCTCTTACTCTGCCCAGTACTCCGGGGGGGCTCGCCATCGACCCGTTGGGTAAGTTTCTCTATGTCATCTCGGAATCAGTGACAGAGGGCCAACATGCATTCTTATATGGCTACAGCATCGATCCTTCGACGGGCTCTCTTACGCCAATCGATGGCACACCATTCCAATTATCTGTCGGCACATATGGTTCTCTGTCCTTCAATCCGTCCGGTGATTACCTGTATTTGGCTGACGCCTCCAGCAATGCGATTACGGGCTATAGCGTCAGCAGGGCATCCGGAGCGCTGACCGGTGGAGCAGCCAGCGCGCACCCCTGCATCAATCCGACAGAGCTTATGTTTTCTCCAGACGGCAGCCTTGCATTCACGGGCTGCTCGATGGATAACAACCACGGCACGAACAGCGCCATTGTTGTCAGCTTTGCCGTCGCGGCAAACGGCCAGCTGACCCAGATAGGGACTGCCCCCGCTTCCGGGGCGCCGCGGGCGGTCTATTCAGATTCATCAGGCCAATTTCTCTACACGGTCAATTGGGGTACCGGTAAGCCCTTGGCCACTTACAAAGTCAATCAGGATGGCACCCTTGCGCTGCAAAGCAACATGGCTGGCCGTAATTCGCTGGAGGGCCTTCTCCTGGAGGGTGGCGCTCTCCCGGTCACCTACACCACTCAATTCGCTTACGTAGCAACGAGTGGAGACGACAAGCTCACAACCTTCCAAGTCAACCCGGACGGAACACTGTTATTCCTTACAAGCACCCCCACCTTGGCTCTCCCATTCTCAGTTGCGATGTTGCCGTGGCATTCCGATCTATTGTTGGTGGCGCGAAATCCAGGTCCCGACTTTCAAGGCTTCGCTACCGACGACAGCAATGGCACACTCAGCTCTCGCGAAATGCTCTCGGTCGCTTTAACGCCGGGAGGTGTCGTGATCGATCCCTCCGGGCGCCTGGCATTTGAGTCCGACCCCTCGTTAGGATTGGTCTACGCGTTTGGACATGGAAACATCCCCGGCTCCTGGGGTCTGTTTGTTACGTCTGCTTCAATACCGTTTACCTTCACGGCCGAGAGCGGTGCCGGTCCCCTTGCCATCGATCCAGCCGGGCGCTCCCTCTTTGTAGCGAATCAGACGGCCAACAGTATCTCTCAGTTTCAATGGGCGGGTGCTCCTCCGGTTCCGGCTTTTCCCTTGCCGGCGTCGCCTCTTGCAATCTGTTCCCATCCGTCAGGATTGCTCCTCTTCGAGATAGGCAGCGACAGTAAACTGCGCATGTTGGCCGTCGATCCAAGCGGCAGTTTGACCGACATTTTCGATGTGACTCTGAGTGCCGCCCCAACCGCGGTGGTGGTTGAACCCTCGGGTCACTACGTCTACGTTTCAAGTGGCGTTGGTTTAGCTGCTTTCTCAATTGATCAAGTCAAGGGGAGTCTCACTGCTGTGCAGCTATCATCCGTAGCTTCCCTCGCGAATGTTACCGGCGTGTACGTTGAACCTACGGGTCAATATCTCTACGCATCGGTCGCCAATTCCTCTGCAAACAGTCTCTATCGGTTTATCATCCAGGCCGACGGAACACTCTCCGGAACCGACATTGCGCCAATCGCTATGCCGGGCAGAATAACTGCCATGACGTTTCACACTGAGGTTCACTAGTCCTACTTCGGCCGAGGTAAACGACCAAAAGGAAAGCGTAAGGCCGGTAGCCCTTACAGCTTGAAGAAGAAGACCGGCGCCATAGAGGCGAGCGCGGCCATCGCCTGCATCAGCAGGACGAACAGCGTCTGTTTCGGGGCTCGCGGCAGCCATTTGATCGCGAAGAATGCAAGTATCGGTAGCTGTCCGGCCATGAGGATCTGCCAGATGTGAGCGGCAGTTCCTTCGTCAGGCTCGTGGGTAACTCCATAGATTGCGATATGGACGAGAACGACTGCCAGCGCGGTGAGCGACATTGCGAGAGGAAGAAATGCGCTGGGCTGCCTGGTGAGAGCGAGAACAGATTGGGGAGACTGATTCATTGCAACTCCTGAAGTTGCCAGAGCGTGTTCGTGCAGCGCCGACAAGGCAACGTTGGCAAAGGTGCGAATATCACCGCGGCCGGATTGAAGAAGCGCCTCGAATTCCTCGCCGTAGCGCTCTCTCCAAGGTCGCGGATACAGGCGCACAAGCAGTTGAGCGATGCGTGAATTCATAAGGCCTTCAACCTCTCCAGCCCTGCTCGCGTGAACTGTTGTAAGGTGGCCAACCTGGCGCCCAGTACGCGCAAGCCCGCAGCGGTGATCCTGTAAGGCTGACGCCGCTCCTCGGGCGCAAGGGGCTCGATCCAGCCCTGCTGCTCCAAACGAGCGATTGCCCCATACAGGGTTCCAGGACCCAAGCGCGTTCCGCAGAGGCGCGCGATGTCTGCGATCATCGCGTGCCCATGCTTCGGCCCGTTAGCAAGACTGGCCAGAACCAGCAACGGCGGGTCGGAGTAGTGCCCCGCTTTTTCTTCGGTTTGCGTTTCTACTACACCTCGCGTACTACGCATGACGTAGTTATCCCACATTTCCCCTTCTTCGTGCAAGAGAATTTTTGTGGGTGAGTCGCCAGACATAGCGACGGCTGGAGCCGAAGCCATCCTCAAGCCTGATACAAATTGCAGATGCACTCTCTACGATTGATCGGCACAAGTTCTTCAGCAACTACTTTCCGCGTTGCCTCTGTTGCCGCCACGACTTTCCGAGCGGCGGCATTATGACCGCCAACGTCCAGCAGCAGTTCGGGCAAATTGATATTTATGTGTTCGACCAGATCCTGCGCGGCAATATTGCGGCCGGTATGCGCATTCTCGACGCTGGCTGCGGCGGCGGGAGAAACCTGGTCCACTTGCTGCGAGAAGGGTATGAAGTCTTTGCACTGGACGCAGATGCCAACGCGGTTGACTACGTTCGACGGATGTCTGCTTCACTTGAGACTGGCTTGCCGGCTCAGAACTTCCAGGTGGGATTGATAGAGAAGATGCCGTTTCCTGACGGATTTGCGGATGTCGTGATCTGCAACTCCGTACTGCACTTCGCCCGGGATGCGCAACAATTCCGCGCCATGTTGGGAGAGTTGTGGCGAGTAGTCAGGCCCGGCGGCATACTCTTCTGCCGCTTAGGATCGCGAATCGGAATGGACTTTGAGAGTCTGCGAGACAACATCTATCGCGTGGGCGACAACTCCGAATGGTTTCTCGTCGACGAGCAGATGCTCCTTACCCTAAGCAAGGAGATGAATGGCGTGCTCGTGGACCCCCTGAAAACGACGATCGTGCAGAACCTGCGCTGCATGACCACATGGGTAGTCAGAAAGCCCGTGCGCGCGACCAGTTAGGATTTCTGGCTAAACCTCAAGACTTATTTATGTTGTCGAGAAGCGAGCCAACAATTCCGCCCACCACTCCCGCTTGTGCTGTCTGCTCTGTTCTGCCGGGCATGTATTCCTGAAGCTGATGTGCAAGCTTGGAGATAGGCAGCGTTTGCAGCCAGATTCTTCCCGGGCCGGTAAGCGCCGCAAGGAAGATACCGTCGCCTCCGAAAATCAGGTTGCGGATGCCCGGAACCGTTGTGATCTGAAACGACACATTAGCGTGAAATGCGCCCACGTGGCCGGGATGGACGTAGAGCGTTTCTCCCGGAGCAAGATCCTTGATGATCACTTCACCTGAGAGCTCCAGCCACGCGGTGCCCACACCTGAAACCTTCTGCAGAATGAATCCATTTCCGCCGAAGACGCCGGCGCCCAGGGACTGCTGAAATCCAACGCCAATTTGAATCTGCTGAGTAGCGCACAGGAAGCCGTGCCGATGAACCATATATTCGTGACCGGCACTGATTTCTACAGGCAGGATGTGACCCGGAACCTTGGTCGCGAACGCCAGTTGGCCTGCCGCCCCTCTCGCGGTGTACTCGGTCATGAAGAGCGTTCCGCCGCCCGCCACTCTGCGCAGAGCTCCAAACAGTCCGCCGCCGCCGCCCAACTGTGTATGCGTGTTGAGTTGAATGTTGCTGCTCATCCACGAGAGCTCGCCAGCTTCAGAAATAATTGACTCGTTGGGTTCCAGCACGAACTCAAGAACCGGCATGGTCGTTCCGACAATGCGACTTTGCATGGTGAACTCCTCCCGAATATCCTCCCTCATCCGCGGAGGGAAGACAAATGCTTGCGCTTCTATCAGAATTCGGCGCAGATGCGCTGGTTGCCTGTAATTGATCGAGCGTAGGCAGGATGTGCCCTTAGAGCCAGCCCTTAGCCCGGGCCATGCGGGCAGCCTCGATTCGATTGGTTGCCCCGAGTTTGCTGATCGCCTCGGAGAGATAATTACGAATCGTCCCTTCAGAGAGGTGCAATTCGGTGGCGATCTCGCTGCTGCTTTTGCCCTCGCCAGCCCGCCATAAAATCTGGCGCTCCCGCTCGCTCAGCGGATCGGCACCGCTGCTCCACGCTTCGGCGGCCAACTCCGGATCCACAACGCGCAAGCCGTGATGTGCACGCCGAACCGCCTCAGATAGCTCCGCTGCCGGTCGATCCTTCAGCAGGTATCCCAATGCGCCCGCGTCCATGGCGCGGCGCAGGTAGCCTGGGCGGGCAAACGTCGTCAGGATCACAACTCTTGTCTTGGGAAAGTGCTCGTGGATCTCTCCCGCTAAAGTCAGGCCGGTCATCTCCGGCATCTCGATGTCTGTAACCAGCACGTCGGGCAGTTCTTTTGCCACCGCCTTCAGCGCCTCGCGACCGTTAGCTGCGCGGGCCACCACTTCAATGTCGTTCTCCATGTCCAGCAATGCGGCAAGTGCACCAAGAATTGTTGCCTGGTCCTCCGCCACCACGACGCGAATCTTTTTGATCACGATGCAACCGTCTCTCCGGCGAGCATCTGGCCCAGTTTAATGACAGGCAGACCCACAGTCAGCCTGGTTCCATTTTCCGATTCGACAAGAAACTTTCCGCCCATAGCCTCCACCCGCTCCCGCATCCCGCGCAGGCCGTTGCCCTCGCGGATCACCCCGCCGCGTCCATCATCCCCGACCGTAAGCATGTGATAGTTCTGCTCGGTTTCGAAGTGGAGACGACAGCGTGTGGCCCCGGCGTGACGCACGATGTTTGTTACCGCTTCACGGAGAATCAGCGACAAGACCGTCTCTTCAGGCGCAGTCAACGTGGGTGGTGCCGAGTCGCACTCAAGCTTCACTCCAGCCGCATCCAGCGTCCGCTGTGTGCGTTCAATTTCTGCCAACAGTCCTTGCGAGCGATAACCGCGAATGGCTTCCCTTACTTCTGTCAGTGCTCGGCGCGCTATCTCTTCCAGGTCTTTCATTTCCCTGCCGGCACGTTCAGGATCGCGAGTCACCAGCTTGCCGGCCAGTTCCGCTTTCAAAACAATGACCGAGAGAGTATGTCCCAGCACGTCGTGCATATCTCTCGCGATGCGCTCCCGCTCGGCGACTTTAGCAAGGTGCTCTACTTCTTCCTGTGCCAGCAGAAGCTTTGCATTGGCAGCACGCTCCTGCACAAAAGCCGTGTTGGCTATGCCAACGATAACCGTAAAAAATATCGCCGATCCCCACGCCCAGGCTGGAATAGCTAGCAACAGCCCTTGAATCAGAATTCCTACGCACTCCAAACCAATCAGCAGGAACACGGTCGTCGTTGATGCGAAGCAGAAGGGCAACGCCGCTGCTGCAAACACAAAGATGCCGATCGCGCTTGGGTTCTCCGGCACGTAAACAAGGCCGAGTACAAACATCCCCGCCACTAAAGCCTTCTGTTTCCATCCACGAACTACATACGGGAGAAAATAGAAGACCAGGAAGATGGGATAGGCAATCGCAAGCAGGATCCACGAGCGCAGACTATGGCTGTGAATTGGGTCGAGGAAGAAAAACAGCGAATAGACGACCCAGATAAAACGGATCCACCTGTATCTTTTCGGTCTTACGAATTCGGCCGATTTATTCATCCATTCCTCAAAGCACAGAATATCCTAGCGCCGGAACTTCGACACGTCCGGTCCGCCCCAGCCTATGCCCTTTCCGCCTGTTTTGAGAATACGAGCCAGCTTAGTCCGAGAAAAACACAGGAGAATCCTGCCAATGCAATCCAGTGCGTCAAAGTCGATGAATCCCGGGCATAGCCGACCACATGCAGTCCAAGCTGGACAAAATGGTAGGCCGGCAGGAACGGCGCAATTTTCTGCAGCCAGTGGGGCAGAATCTCAATAGGCATCCAAAGGCCGGAGCAGAAAGACATGGGTAGATAGATCAGGTTCACTACGCCGGGTGCCGCGTTGGGGGGCACCAGCAAACCCAGGAACAGGCCCATGGAGGCGAAGGGTATCGCTCCGCTCATCGTGGTGGCCATCAGCTTTAGAACTTCGCCTGCGGTCAAATGCACCCCAGCCAGCGTGCTGCCCAGGATGAGCAGAGTGCTACCGATCACGAGTGAAAATCCCATGCAGGTAATGAGCTTGGCCAGCAGGTAAGCCTGCGGAGGCATGGGACTCGCCTGCTTGACCTCGAGCCAGCCCTGCGCCCGCTCTAACGCCAGTCCCACCCCGATCCCGAAGAGCGACGCGCCGATCATGCCCATACAGCTATAGCTGGCGAGCAGGTACCGGGCGATTTGAAAGCTTCCGGTGTCCCAGTGCCGATTGGTGACACCAAAGAGCAGGTAGAACATGATCGGAAAGCCGATAGTCGAAAACGTGAAGCCCTTGTTTCGCCACAGCTTGAGAAACTCGTACTTCACTTCGTTGGCGTAGAGCCGCAGCGTGTAGCTGAGCGGCGAGGCTGGCTCGGGAATCGATATTGCCGTTGCTGCCATAATGATTCTCCTACCTAAGATCAGTTTGTCTGACGATCGTTTCGCGTGAGTGCAAGAAAAGCCTCTTCCAGTCCTGCGCTGGCAATTTCAAGACTGTGCAGGGTGGCGTCTCTCGCGAGCATTTCCCGGATTACAAACTCAGCGTGAGCGGTCAGCACAATGACCGCCTCGCGATCCTTTTCAACGGCGATCACTGTTTCCATCTCGCGCAGTGACTCCGCGTCCAACATCGTCACGCAGCGAATCCTCCGTCCCGAGACTTTAGCCTTGATTTCGGCGGGCGTGCCCTGTGCAACAATGCGGCCCTGATTCAGAACCACTATGCGGCTGGCGAGCGCATCTGCTTCCTCCAGATAGTGTGTGGTCAGCAGAACGGTCTTGCCCTGCCGCGCCAGTGAGCGAACCTGCTCCCATAAACTGCGCCGCGTTTCAATGTCCATCCCCACGGTGGGCTCATCCAGAATCAATAGGTCAGGGTTGCCGCAACAGGCCAGGCCGAAGAGCACACGCTGCTTCTGGCCGCCAGAAAGTTTGCCGAAGAGCCGGTTCTCAAGTCCGTCAAGGCCTGCAATCCGCACCACCTCGACAGCGCTCAGTGGCCGAGGATAGTAGCTCCGGAACAGGTCGATGTGTTCACGAACCTTCAGCGTCTCCGGCACCTTGCTTACCTGCAGCATCGCGCCTGTGTGGACGCGCGCCAGCCTTTCGCGCGGGTCGCGACCCTGGACGTGAACACTTCCTGCGTTCGGCGACAACAGCCCCAGTAGAAGACGTACCGCTGTCGTTTTGCCTGCCCCGTTGGGACCAAGAAGCGCGACAACTTCCCCGGGACACAAGTCCATCGACAGGTCATCCAGAGCGGGGACGGGACCGTAGCGTTTGCTTACAGCGCGCATGGATGCAATCGCCGTTGGGAAGCGGCTCGCTCCTTCCCGCGGTGCTGGTGCTTCATAGAAGAGTGGGATTGCTGACATCGTTGCCTCCGCCAGCTCGTGGTCGTCTGAGCTCGATCACAAGGATCGTTTCTTTCGGGAGGTTCGGACAGTGGAGATTGTCACAAACGCGATGTGACAGTTGTCATCCGGAGCCTGATAGGACATGGATGGGCGCATCTGCCTAAGGGGGCAGAGGTTGCACGGCATAGGCGTGAGACAGGAAAGAGTCGATCGTGCGCAACAGCAGATCTGAAGCGTTTAAGTCTACGCGGCAACGGGTGTTACGCCGCTACGAGCCTGCGAGAGAAGCTGGCGGACTTCCTCGTCGGTGGTCTGCGAGAAATCGTGGTAGTACATTCCCACCGATCCATAAGTCCTGGGCGTGACGGCGCTGACAACCTGATCAACCTCGCTGCGAAGTCGCTCGCAAGTGGATACCGATACAACCGGAACAGCGACAAATATCTCGCGCACTCGCGGTTGTAAGGCTCGGACCGCAGCACGGATACTGGCTCCCGTGGCTATGCCGTCATCCACAAGAATCACCGTGCGTCCATCGACCTGAAGTGGTGGAAGCCCGTCGCGATACGCAAGCTCCCGTCGTTCGACCTCCAGCCGCTCGCGACTAGCTACCTGTTCAATCAGTGCAGCGGGAATAGCGAGATCGGCGATGACGCCGGCATTCAATACGGTTGCACCGCCACTTGCAATGGCGCCCATGGCCAGTTCCTCCTGGCCTGGAACACCCAGCTTACGCACGATGAAGACGTCGAGGGGAAGATCGAGGCTATGAGCAATTTCAAACGCAACTGGGACGCCGCCTCGGGGCAGCGCCAGCACTATCGTTTCAGGCCTGCTGTGCAAGGGTGCCAGCAAACCCGCCAATACTTTGCCTGCTGCTCTGCGATCTTGAAACATCATAGCCGTGACCTACAAAAGCTTGGATGCGCAACGGGAGGAAATGGAAAGCTACTGGCGCCCGGTTGGTCAACGAAGCAGTGCATCCATTGCGGCCTGTAATCGCCGGACCACGTCCTCCGAGAGCTGCGAACTCTCGATGGCAATAGGAGTACCGACTCGAATTTCGACAGAACCCGCATGGAACCAGCGCTTTTTCCTGGCCACAAGCTGGTCCATGCCGCGCATCGCAGTCGGTAGCACCAGCGCCTTCGACTGTTCAGCCAGCAGGCCAATCCCGGAGCGAAACGGCTGCAACGTCCCGTCGACAGAACGACGCCCCTCGGGAAAGACGAGCACGTTGTAGCCACGATCGAGCGCCTCTCCCACGTGAGCGAAGCTCCGCCGCACGCCTGCCTGCTGTGGCAAAGGGAATACGTTAAAGAGCGCAGTCAGCAGCCAGTATTGCAGAGGTGCCACCAGGTTTCTCCACCAGTTTGGTTGGCGCACCCCATGTTTCCAATCCTCAAGCATTTCCCCGGCCATCGCCACCGCCGTCCGCCTGCGTATCTGCGGTGGAAGTGCATAGAGCAGCAGCGGCACATCGAACAGAGTCACGTGATTGGCAATCAACAGCATTGGCTGTTCAGGCAGCTTGCCATCATAAACGTGAGTTACTTTTGGCTTTAACAAGAACCACACCAAGGGACGCACGATTGCCTCAACGAACACTGTGCGAATCATTGCGATCGGTACTGCCCACGGCCAGTGTGGAAAGGTATATTCCCTCTGCCGCACTTCCCCCTGCAATGGCGCATGAGACGGCGCCAAGCTGTGCGCTCGTTCACCATCGTTCGTCAACTGATTTTCGGGGAGAGATTCGGAACTCTTTCCAGCCTGCCCGGGACGCCCCGTCGAAAGAGCGCGCAATTGTCCCAGCGTCTCCACCTCCGCGAACTCCCTGTCATCGAGCGCAACTCCGAACTTCTGTTCAATCGCGCTCTGAAGTTGCAAGCGTCCAAGACTATCCAGGCGCAGATCTTCCTGTAGCTTTGCGTCGTCGTCTGCACGCGGGATCGCGCTTCCCGTCACGCTGGTGATAAGAGCGAGTAGCGGATCCGCGGTTCCATGGCCTTCGCCCGTCGCGGCTTCTGCTTCCAGCTCACGCGCCCACGCAGCAACTTTTGCCCGCTGGACTTTGCCGGTTGAAGTGCGCGGAAGTTCCGCCTCGGGCCAAAGGCGCCAGCGACGAATGCGCTGATACTCCGCCAATCCCAGATTTGCCGCAAGCACCGCATCCATTGCCGCTGGTGCGCCCGCCGGCACTACCAACACAGCGACAGGTTCCTGCCCTCCGTTTGGCTGGGTAATGGCAACCACCGCGCACATCGAGACATCACGTTGCTTCATGAGCGCCGCCTCAACGTCTTCGGGATGGATGTTGAGGCCGGCCGAAGTCACAATCACCTCGCTCTTGCGGCCGACAAACTGCAATTGGCCTTGCTGGTCCTGCGCCACAAGATCCCCTGTCGCAAGCCAAGGATCGCTGCGCGTTTCCATGCGGCCATGCTGCCACGTGGAGGCGGCAACCATCTCACCGCGCACCGAAATTTCGCCGTCGGCGCCAATGCGAATCTCTCTGCCGGGAAGGGGCTTGCCTATCGTTCCCCGGGCAATCTTGAAGGGATGATTCAGCGTGATCAGCGCGGTCGTCTCCGTCATGCCGTAGCCCTGGATCACTGCGTATCCCATCGTGCTCCAGAATTGCTCCAACTCCGCCGGTAAGGATGCTCCACCACAGACGCAGGCCCAGAACTTCCACCCCAACAGACTGTGAATCCGCCGGAAGCCCCAAAATCTCTTTGCTATAGGTAGTCCTTGCGCATTGGCAATCTGCGAAGTAAGCCCATCTTCACGCGCCAGCAAGTGGGAACGCATAAGCTCGAGGACACGCGGCACCGCTGCTAGAACTGAGATCCGCTCACGGCGTATCGTGCGCACCAGCCGCTCCGCCTCCAGCCGGTCTTCAAAGTGCACCTCAGCCGCTAGCAATGGTGGCAACCACAGACCCATGAACTGTCCAAACACGTGGCTCAGGGGAAGCGTGTGCAGAAACCGAAGAGGATGAAACGGTTTCTCATATTTCAGATACTTCTGCATCTCGCGCTCGATCGGTTCCACGCTCGCGAGCACATTGCCATGCGTATGCACAACGCCCTTCGGCTCAGAGGTTGTGCCGGAGGTGAACAGGATTTGCAAGGGGGTTTCGCGAGTGAGTTGCAACGTACCGCTGCTGGCAAACCCTTCAGTGATCGTCGGAAGCTGCGTGGAGAAATCCTCATGACTCAGCATGGGGACGCTTTCGTGGAGCAGTTGCAAATGATCGATATTGCCGGTCACTAGGCGGGGAGATGTTTCACGAATCACACGCTGCGCGAATTCAGGAGATCCAGCGGCATCCAGCGGAACCGCGAGCACGCCTCGCAGCACGCAACCGAAAAAAGCGGCGACCCACTCGGCGGAGTTCCCGCCCCACACCGCCACTCGCTCCCCAGCAGCAATATTCCGCCGATCAAGTTCGGCGGCGAAGCGCTCCGTCAGTTCCAGCAACTGGGCATAGCTCGTGGAACTACGACGGTT
Source organism: uncultured Acidobacteriaceae bacterium (assembly GCA_963849505.1). Classification (GTDB taxonomy): domain Bacteria; phylum Acidobacteriota; class Terriglobia; order Terriglobales; family Acidobacteriaceae; genus JANXZS01. Next base: position 520,736 of record CAWKHY010000012.1, read on the forward strand.
CCCGGCATACGTAACAATCGCCGTCTGTGAACCGTTGGCGCGCCAATTATCAACAAGGCTGGCGATGCTAGAACGCATCCATGGCTTTCCTGTCGCAGGGATCTGCGTTCACAAGTGCATCGCGCTGCAAGGATTTCTTCATCTGCATACTGATTCTACGGAAGTAGAATCGGCCGGCTTTCTCAGACAATGGGATACCTGGATTCCTCGACCTCGGCCACTGTCTCTGACGCCTGGGCGGAGCCCAGCCTCAGCTCCACGCGGAAGGCGGCGCCGCGCCCCTCCGGCCTGTTCTCCAGAGTGACCGAGCCACCGAGCGACTCCATAATCACCCGGCAAATAGATAAGCCCATTCCCAACCCTTCCCGCTTCGTCGTAAAGAAGGGCGTGAACAGACGCGCCCTTACCTCCTCGGGGACGCCGGGGCCTTCATCTTCAACCACAACCCAGGCCAAGTCATCGGCCGCCATGCTGCCTGTGCTCACTGTCAGGATCCTTTCCCCAGGTGGCAAAGGGCGCATGGCATCCATGCCGTTGTTCATCAGATTCAGCAACACCTGTTGCAGTGGAACGTCGTCTCCACGCACAGACAGATTACCCGTGGACAGCTGTATCCTCAGTTGCACGCTTCGCAGTAGCGCGTCGTTGCGCACGAAGCCCGCCACATTCTCCACCAGCGCGTTCAAATCGAGAGCGTGTGCACTGATTGTTGCCTTCTTCATGATCGAGCGAATATTCTGCAGCACGGCGCCTGCGCGTTTGTCATCTTCGCGAATGTCGGCAAGCGCCTCACATATCTCGGAGATATTTGGGTTCGCTGCTTTCGCGAATCGTTCAGCCGCCTGCGTATTCATCAGAATCGCAGCAAGTGGCTGTGCCAATTCATGGGCCAGGGATGCAGCCATGTGTCCCATCGAGGCTACCCGATTCATATGTGCAATTTCATCCAGGGCGCGGGTGCGCTCCAGTTCGGTCTTCTTGCGCTCGGTTACGTCCAGGTGACTGATGACAGCTCCGCCCTGGGGCCGGTTCAGGCGATCTACGGTCATGCGAAACCACTTGTGCTCCTCCGGCGTGGGACACGGATACTCCAGCTCGAAGAGCTCCCGATCGCCGTTAAGGACCGACGAAATACCCTCAAACGCACGCCGCGCTTCGCGATCGTCGAGGCTCGCCTGTCGGCACACTTCCAGATAGTTCACGCCTATCCCGATCCGACCATCCACATCTGACCCGTTATCCGCGCCGAAGCTGTTCCACTTCTGGTTCACTTCGATGATCACACCATCGCAATCAACCACGGCTACACTGCTGCGAATCGAAGCCAGGATCGAGCCCATCAGGAGCTCGCTCTCATGCAAACCTTTTTCCGCACGCCCGCGCGCCAGCGCTGATCCTAAAAGATCGGCCACTGTGCGCAGGCGATAAACAATCTCCCTCGGCCAGTTCATCTCCTTTTCAACGCTGGCGATTGAGAGCGCTCCCACCACCGTGTTCTTCTCCCGCAATGGGATCGCGAGGAAAGACCTGACCCCCTCACTACGAAATGCTTCCGCATCTTCCAGCAAAGCCATCTCCGCGAGGTTGGAAAAATACACTTCGTCTCCGCCCATTAAACGCAAAATCGTGTTGCGAAATCCCGCGGCAAATTCGACCGTTAGAATCCCCGTGCCCGCGTCTGGCCAGACCAGAGACCTCATGAAGACGCCGGGCGTGTCGCTATACACCCACACACTTGCCCGGTCCGCTCCAAAGAAGTCCTTCACTTGTTGCAGGCATATCAGAATTGCCTTCTCCTGGTCGGTGCCGCTCAGGCTGGCGAACGAGGCAGTCACATGCGCTAACAGGGTCTCAAACCGCAGTCGCTCTCCCAGTTCCACCTGGGCTAATTGCCTCCCCCTCCGCTCGTACAGAAGGACACCTATAAGGAGCGACTGAAAAAGGATCGCCCCGGCGACAAGAAGTACCAGGTTGCGATGTTCGTGCCAGAGAGTTGTAGGGCGATTGTCAATCGTCACTGCGGCTGGCACACGGGAGATCGGCACATTCCAGCGCTTCAGTTCCCGCCAATCGAGGCGTGTTTGAAAGGAATGCGTGAGGGTTGGGGGAGCATCTGGAAGCGTCGCACCGTTCAGGATTGAAACACCTAGATCCGCCGTCTCCCTCCCCAGGGCCTCGTAATCCAGAAGGCTCCCGCCCAGGCCTCCCGCTCGATAGCCCAGTACCTCCGAATTGATCAGGGGGGCATTCGCCGAATGGGCAATCATGCCGCGAAAACCGCTTTGTCCCTGGCTGACGGGATGTCCCGCGGCATCGGCAAGTATTGAGCCCAATATGAGAACTGTGTCAGGCGGAAGCTTCCCTACAAGAGACACCTGCTGCTCAAAAGTGTGGTCGCTGAGATCAATGAAGTCGATCGCCGGACTCTGCTCCCGAACAAACTCCCCCAGCCGAGCGGTAAGCATGCGGTCAAAGCTGGACGCGCCCGCGACCAGGGCAATGTGTCGCGTATTTGGAAAAAGCCTCTTCGCTAACTGGACGTCTCCCAGCCAGTCAAACTCAGCAAAAATTCCTGTTGTCTCTCCGAACTGCCGCTCATGTTCGTACGTTCTTCGATCGATTCCGCCGAAGACGAGGGGAATTCCAGACCAAAGACTGTCCCGGAGTTTGTTCACAAACCTAAGCCCCGGAGCGCCAACCACTACGATCAAGTCGAAGTGCTTATCTCCGTACTCCTCGCGAAAGCGCTCCAATTCGAGCCGCTCCAGCGCCGGTTTGTCCAGGGCTGACAGCGAAACCGATTCAACTGTGACGGAGATACGCTCGCCTGCCACTTGGGAGAACCGTCCCTGGATACCATCCAGGATCAGGCTGATGCCCTGCCGACCCGTGTAGGGCGGCAAAACTACAAGAACACTCTGGGGTACTGGGGCCTGCGCCGAGGATTTCTGCGCTGGAATCGGGCTGGGGATGCCCATCAAAATGAGGCAGATACACGACCAACGGATCCACCGGCTTGCCCTATCCATTGCACTGGCCTCGCGTCAAAAGTCTAACTGCGGCCCCGCGTAGGTACAAGGTCCAATTGTCGGCTTCCCGGGTTGGTACTATGTTCAAATCGAAGCAAACATGAGGCCAGAACTCCAGGGGCAGGGCAACGTGACAACGATTGTGGGCAAGCTACCCGCGAAGATCGGCCTCGTCGACGACGACCGCTCCATTCGTAAGGCGGTGGGCCGGTTGTTACGCTCGCACGGCTTCCTGTGCAAGACCTACGAGTCCGCGGATGAAGCCCTTGCCGACCCCGAATTGCGAGAGATGGATTGCCTCGTACTCGACATCCACCTGGAAGGATCAAGTGGCTTCGAACTTCGCAACCGGTTGCGCGAGATGCGGATCAATATTCCACATATATTCATCACAGCGCTTACCGAGCCGGACTCGCGCGAATGGGTACAACAGGTAGAAGGTACTCCCTGCCTGGGAAAGCCCTTCGAGGAGTGGCAACTGCTTACACTTCTCCGCGCGCTGCTCGAAGCCAAAGCTCCATGAGATCGAAAGACGCAACCCGGACAAAGATTGGGGTACACTTGCCTGTCGAGCTGGGCTCGACAACTGCACGCCATGCCTAACGCTATCGTTCATGTGATCGACGACGATACCCGGTTGCTCAAGGCTCTGTCTCGACTCTTGTCGGCTCATGGATATCGCGTCGCCACGTACTCCTCTGCCAGGGAATTCCTCGATCAAACACTCTCTGCGACTCCCGCATGCGTTCTCCTCGACTATCAAATGCCTGGGATGAGCGGCGTGGAGCTGCAGCAGGTCCTGGCGCAGCGCGAACTGAATCTCCCAATTGTCTTCCTTAGTGGGCGGGGCGACATCCCGCTGGCGGTGGAGGCCTTGAAGCAGGGGGCACTCGACTTCCTGACCAAACCGGTGGAAGAAGACATCTTGATCGGCTCAGTTCAATCGGCATTGATGCGCAGCCGCGAAGAACGCACTCGCCAGGAAAAACTCAAGAAGGATCGTGGCGCCTTCGAAAGCCTGTCCCAAAGAGAAAGACAGGTCTGCATGCAGGTCGCAGATGGCAAGCTCAACAAACAGATTGCTGGCGACTTTGGCACTACTGAGAAAACCATCAAGGCGCAGCGCGGGCAGGTTATGAGGAAACTTCATGTTGGCTCTGTTGCCGAACTGGTTAAGCTCGTCGAAAGGCTGCGTGCCCTCGATCAGCTGCCTGAAGTCCGTCCCTTCCAAAGCCCGCAAGATGGAAACAGCGGGAAAATAGCGTAAAATCGTGACACGGAGAGGTGGCCGAGCGGTTGATGGCATCGGTCTTGAAAACCGACGTACCGAAAGGTATCGCGAGTTCGAATCTCGCCCTCTCCGCCATTTGTTTTCTTGTGTTTACACTCCTGCAGACTGGTCCATCCTGCCATTCCTGAAATCGAGCACCCATTTTTGGCCGTGTACAAAATGCCACGGTATGTGCGTCACGGTGCACCTGCCCGACTCCGGTAAAATCGAAGTATTGTGAAGATAGGTATTGATTTCGGAACAACCCGCATCGTCGTTGCCGCCTCTGACCGGGGCAACTTCCCATTGTTGAACTTCGAAACTCCCGACGGCCAGGTTCGGGACTGGTTTCCCCCGGTTGTGGCCGTTAAAGGAGACGCCCGCCTGTACGCCTGGGAAGCGATAGCGGTCCAGGACGATCCCGGCTGGACGACCGTTCGCTCGCTCAAGCGCTTGCTGCGCAACGCAGGCCCGCACACCGAACTCCAGGTCGCGGGACAGTCCCTGCCCCTGCGCCTCCTGCTGGCCGAAATGCTGCTCGCGTTGCGCCAGCAACTGCTGGAGAACTCCAACCTCAACGCCGCCAGCGACGAACCGCTGGAAGCAATGCTGGGTGTGCCCGCCAACGCCAACAGCAACCAGCGCTTTCTCACCGAAGAAGCCGCGCGTGCCGCAGGCTTCGAGGTGCTGGGGCTGCTGAATGAGCCCTCGGCTGCGGCGATCGAGTTCGCCCATCGCAACAGCGCCGAGAGTAAACGCCGTGCCAGCAGCGGACTCGTTGTCTATGACTTCGGCGGCGGCACCTTCGACGTCTCACTCGTTGCACTGGGCGATGGCGAACATTCGGTCGAAGCCACCGACGGAATTCCCAATCTTGGCGGCGACGACTTCGATCAAATCCTCGCAGACCTTGCCTTGGAGTCAGCCGGAATATCGCCTGCCGAACGCGAGACGTTGACCGCGCACGAGCGCAACCACCTGCTGGAAGAGTGCCGCGAGAAAAAAGAGTCACTCAATCCCAACACCCGCAAAGTTACGGTCGATCTCGAACGGGTGCGTCCGGGATGGCAGGAAATCTCCATCCCCGCCGAAACATACTACGAACGCTGCCGCCCGCTCATCGAGTCCACACGTCAGGTCGTCGAGGACCTGCTTGCGAATCATCCCTTCCCGCCCCTCGACACGCTCTATGTCACCGGTGGTGGATCTGAACTTCCTCCCGTCGCGCGCGTCCTCCGCGAGAGCTTCGGCCGCAGGGTCAAGCGCTCCGCCTATATGCGCTCGGCCAGTGCAATCGGCCTGGCTATCCGCGCTGATGCGCGTGCCGAGCGGATAACAGAGCAACTCACTCAGAGCTTTGGCCTGTGGCGCGAAGCAGACGGCGGCGGAAATATCGTCTTCGACCCCGTCTTCTCACGAGGAGAAAAGCTGCCCGCACTGGGCGCCGCTCCTCTGCGTAGTGTGCGCGTCTACCGGCCTGTTCACAACATCGGCCACTTCCGTTACCTGGAATGCTCGCACCTCAACGCCGATGGTCAGCCCACCGGCGAGATGACCAACTGGGACGAAATCCGCTTCCCCTTCGATCCGCAACTGCAAGCTCAGCCCGACCTCGCCGCATGCCCCGTGCACAGCTTCGCGTCGCCCGATGGGTTCGTCATCCAGGAGACGTACACTTGTGACTCAAGCGGTGTTTTGCGCGTCACCATCTCCACGCAGGCAACCGGATATGCACGGGAATATCGCATCGGTCACTGGTCCAAGACTGCAGACTCCACAGTAGCCAAAAGTCGCGAAGCATAACTACCTCGGGAACGCCTCATCTGTAGCAAGCGCGGCTGGTATCATGTTGCCGCAAACAGAAAGGCGTTCCCGATGTATCTGTCAGCGACGCGCACCTCGTGCCTCCGATTCCCGGCTTTGATTCTCACTATCTTCACCGCTGGCATGGGTTCATCCTTTGCCCAGACATCGTCGCCGGAAATCTCGTCACCTTCGCGGATTGCGCTCGAATCAGTGACGGGCTATGAGCCGCTGCACGATGGCATCGCAATACAAGCGGGCGGGGCGACGATGCGCATCACGGCGCTGCGCGACGACATGCTGCGCGTTCGCATCGTCCCGAGTGGCGCACTGTCGGAGGATGCTTCCTGGGCAGTCCTACCCGGCCCGCGCGGCAAATCTGTCGAGGTTAGGGCGACACAGGATGCGTCCTTCGTAGGCTTCCGCACCGCGGCTCTCGATGTTCGCGTCGAGCGCAAGCCTCTCCGCCTGGTCGTGCGCGACCTCGCAGGCAAAATCATCTCGGCCGACGCTATCCGCCGCCCCACCGATTTCGAGCTGGGCGGCTTCAGCGTGCACAAGACAATGCCGGTTGATGAGCACTACTACGGACTCGGCGACAAGGCTGGAACCTTCGATCGTCGCGAGCAGGCCTACACACTGTGGAATACCGACATCGGTCCCCAGGAGGCCATCGACCCGCTCTACAAGAGCATCCCTTTCTTCGTGGCCATCGGCGATGGTGGCAGTTACGGAGTCTACCTCGACAACACCTGGCGTACCTGGTTCGACTTCGGCAAGCAGACAAGAAATGTTTATTCGTTTGGAGCGGAAGGCGGCCCACTCGACTACTACATCCTCTATGGACCAACTCCCAAGCAGGTGGTTGAAGGATATGCCTACCTCACCGGTACTCCGCCGTTGCCTCCGCTCTGGGTCTTCGGGTTCCAACAATCGCGCTGGAGCTACACGCCGGAAGCAAAGATCGTCGAAATTGCTAACCGCCTGCGCGCGGATAAAATCCCCTCCGATGTGCTCTACCTCGACATCGATTACCAGATCAAGAACCGCCCCTTCACCGTCGACCCCGAACGCTTCCCTGGATTTCCCGAGCTCGTCGCCAATTTGCGCAAGCAGCATTTCCACCTTGTCACCATCACCGACCTCCACATCGCGTATGCGCCAAACCAGGGCTACATGCCTTATGACACAGGCGCGGCAGGCAAGCACTTCGTACACAATCCCGATGGCAGCGAGTTCGTCGGAGCATGCTGGCCCGGCCCCGCGGTCTATCCGGACTTCACGCGCAAGCAGACCCGAGAATGGTGGGGCAATCTCTACGCACAATTCGTCAAAGACGGCGTCGCTGGTTTTTGGAACGACATGAATGAGCCGTCCGTCTTCGGTGGACCCGGCAAAACCATGCCCCTCGATACCGTTCATCAAATCGACGAGCCCGGCTTCGCGTCACGCGCCGCAACGCATGCTGAGATCCACAACATCGTCGGCCTGGAGAACGCCCGCGCAACCTACGAAGGCCTGCTGAAGCTGCGCCCGGACGAGCGGCCATTCGTGCTCACCCGCGCCACCTTTGCCGGCGGCCAACGCTATGGCGCAACCTGGACCGGCGATAACTTCGCGACTTGGAATCATCTGAGACTCGCAACACAAATGATCCTCAACCTCGGGCTCAGCGGCATTTCACTGGTTGGCGACGACATCGGCGGATTCAATATGTCTCCATCGCCAGATCTGCTCACCCGCTGGGTTGAGGTCGGTGCGTTCAACCCCTTTTTCCGCGATCACTCGTCGATGGGAACCCTGCCCCAGGAAGTGTGGGTGCATGGCCCCGAGCAGGAAGCTATTCGCCGCAGGTACATCGAAACCCGCTACCGTTTGCTGCCATATATCTACACCGTTGCCGAAGAGACTTCGCGCACCGGGCTCCCCATCATGCGCCCCGTCTTCCTCGAATTTCCCGAGGTGCTCTCGCCCAAAGCTCCGCAATTCGACGGCATCGATTCAGAATTCCTGCTCGGGCCAAGCCTCCTCGTCGCTCCGCCGCCCTTCGCCGAAACCATGGACGACTACGGAGTCTCGTTTCCCGCGGGACAATGGTTCGATTTCTGGACGGGCCATAAGGCGGACCTACGCGCTGCTGCAGCATCGATTGCCGATGCCGAGAAGACCGGCGCAGCGGCAGGCTCCACCATGCCCGCCCGCATTCACCCTGTACTCGACACTCTGCCCGTCTACGTTCGCGCCGGCAGTATCCTGCCCATGCAGCCCCTGGTGCAGAGCACCGATGAGACGCCCAACGGACCACTCGAACTCCGTGTCTATCCCGGAGCGAACTGCAGTGGCTCACTCTATCTCGATGATGGCCACACCTTCCGCTATCGGCAGGGCGAGTTCCTGCGACAGGCCTTCACCTGCCAGGGCAGCGAAAATTCTTTGCATGTCAGGTTTGCCGCACGGCAGGGAAGCTACGCACCGTGGTGGAAGCAAATGGAGGTTGTGATTTACAACTGGCCGTCGTCCAAGGCCGAGGCGAAACTCTCCGGCAACACAAACAAGCTGAAGACCACCTATGACGCAGCTCACGGTGCTCTCCACGTATTCGTGCCAGATGCTGCCGCAGAGACTGATCTCAGCGTTGAAGGCTTTCACGGCGGTGCTGCGGCGAAATAGCTAGCCAACGGAGTATGGAACACTTCTCGCGCTTTCAACTCCGGCTTAGTGCACCGGGGTTGTCAGCTCCGCGTAGTTGTTCTCCCATACCAGGTCCTGCATATTCGATCGGATATGGCCATCGTTGACCAGCTTGCTGCCTGCCGCCGCGCTGACCTTCACCACCAGTTGCACCGTCCACATTCCAAAGTTATTCAGCCGGGGAAGCGTGCAGCTAAGCGTGCCCGCACCGCTGCCCGCAGCAGGAGCCGTGCACGTACCCCCACCCGCGTTGTAGCTCACCAGCGTCGTTCCTGCGGGAAGAGGCTCGTCCAGCTTCAAATAAGCCGCCCAATCGGGACCATTGTTCAGCGTTGTCAATGTGTAAGTCAGAGTGCCGCCATGTACCGCTGTACCGGGCGACGCCTGGATCGCAAGCTGCATGTCAGCAGCAATTACGAGCTTCGAAACAAAGCTGACGTTAGATCCGCGGAAGGTCCTTTCAAATGCGCCCGGAGTGGTGGGAAATCCGCGGAAGGATGTCTCGCCAGAGACATAAGCATTCAAAGCAGAATCAACCGCGATCCCACCCGACCTCGAATTGATCGTTAGGTCCCACAGGACCTCCAAGCGTGGTGGAGTAATAGTGGATACTCTTTCCCAGCTCTCCTGAGGGCACCAATGTTGCGACAAACCCCGGTCTCTCCTGACCCCGGTGCCACAATCCCGAGACTCGAACTAAGCGGGAAATCCGCCGACTTTGTAAAGCCCGCAATATAGACGGTCCTGTATTGGTCCACGGCAATCCCTTCAACCGTATCCCAGTCGCTGCCCCCGATATAGGTGGAGTAAAGCAGCTGCCCGCTCGCACTCAGCTTGGTGACAAATCCGTCAACAAAGCCGCCGCAATTCTTCATGAAAGCATTCCACGTCGTGGGAAGACCCACCGCGCCATCTGACGTGGTTGCGCTCGCACCTCCTCCTCCGATGTAGGCTTCTCCCGCGCTGTCAACAGCAATTGCGGAACCGTAGTTACCCCCGCCAATATATGTCGAATACACCAGCCCCGCTCCCGACGGGCTGATCTTGCTTGCAAACGCGTTCACCGTATCGCGGGGATAAGGCTGAAACGCATTCACGACGGGGATCACTGTCGTCTGCCCCGTCACATAGGCATTACCGGCGGAATCAACCGCGATGCTGGTGCCCAGGGAGTTGTGCGCGCCGCCCAGCAATGCAGAGTAGACCAACCCGTTGCCGTTTGCATTCAGCTCCGTCACAAATATGCCCCACGTGCTCTTGGGCTTGAACGGATTGCCCGTCGTGGGAAAGCTGCCCTCCGTATTCCCCGTGATGTATGCGTGTCCCACGCCGTCCACTGCTATCGCAAACGCGCTATCCCTGGCACTCCCTCCCAGGTAGGTGGAGTAGAGCAGCGCGCCAGTGGAGGACAACTTCGTTATGAATCCATCGCTGCCGCCACCACCATAAGAGGTCTGGTAGGCATTCTTCACGGGAAAGTCGCCGGCGTCCGTGATGCCCGTCAGGTACGCCGCGCCCTCGCCGTCGATCGCAATTCCCTGGCCCGAGCTGAAGCCGGTCAGGCCAGGATGTGCCGGCTTGCTGCCGCCAATGTACGTCGAGAAAATAAGCGCGCTGCCAGCCGCATTCATCTTCGTCACAAATGCCGTCGTCGGTTGACTTGCCTCTGTGTCGATCGGATCCTTCATGGGGAAATCCTGACAGTTGGTGACGCCCCCGACATACGCCTCACCGGCTTTGTCCACCGCGATCCAGCCTTTGTTGAGCGAGCCTCCATCACAACTCCCCAACAACGTCGAGTACTTCAGCACTGGATCGATAATCAGACTCTCCGTGTGGTCGTACTCTCCAATCTCGAAACGTACTTCGTTGTTGCTCGCCAATACATAGCGCGCAGCCACTGCCTTCCGCTCGCCACCGATCGTCTGGTATACGGTGGGATTCAGCAACGACACATCGCCCGCTTCCGTCCTTACGCTCAGGTCGCCCGATGCCGTCAGACTTACACTGCCCGCACCCCCAACCTGCATCGCAATGGCATTGGGATCCGCACCCGGCGTCACCACGAAGTCGTGTTCCAGGCTGCCCTCGTTGCCGTAGTACTTCAAATCGATTCCCGGATAGACGCTGCGATAACGAACCTCAGCATAGGTCGGCACATTCGTGCGCCACTGCTCAGGATCGTTGCCGATGTAGTAGTTGCTCACTCCCGGAAGCTTCTCCGCCCCGGCGACCTCAGCCTGAGTGTTCGCGCCCACCAACTTCAAGTGCACTGCCGCAACTTTCAAGCTCTCCGCAGTCTCGCCAGACGACGCTGCTCCATTACGCTTCAATCTTGATGTGGGTGCCGTCGAACGAAGAGAAATCACCGCCTCGTCTCCCGTAAGGAAAACCCTGTAGCCCTTCCCGCGCGCGGAAAATTTCACCCGCGCATCCGTCTGCCCCACATTGGCCTCAAAGCTGATGGGCAACTTGCCGTACGCACTGCTCACGTCAGCCTTCAGCGCAGGATCGCCAGTTCGAGTCGGCGGCGCACTTCCGGTCGCCTCAACCCGCGCGCGCGCCGCACCCTCACGTCGCACCGACGACGAATACGTAAAGGTAAAGACACCGGAAATCGTGATCACCACAGCGATGACTATCGAAACAGCAATCCAGTTTCTGGAGAGATGAACACGCATGCACAACTCCTCTTGCGCCGATGACGCATTCTCGAAGATGTTTACGTGGCCCTGAACTATTTGCTTTTGGTACGGAAAGCGGGCAGTCGTACAAGCCGCCTTTGCAGCGGCAAAATCCGCGAATCGATTGCAGTTGATCTTAACCCGGATCAGATCAACGCGGTCAATTCCACTCTCCAACAGGCCAAGCGCAAAACTTTGCACTTGCTGCAAACTCGCGAGAGCGCACGAAGAACTTACCACTACGACGTCACGCACCGCAAAATCAATCGCTACCGAAACGGAGACCTGACTCAAGCAAACCCGGGTCAGCTCGCATCCCGCCAGTCGAGCACAACTTTGCCGGAGTTCCCTGAGCGCATTGCCTCGAAGCCCTGCTCAAAGTCGCGATATGAGTAGTGATGCGTGATCACCGGAGAAATATCCAGGCCTGACTCCAGCATCACGCTCATCTTGTACCACGTCTCATACATCTCGCGGCCGTAGATACCGCGAATCGTCAACTGGTTGAAGATTACCTTGCTCCAGTCAATCGACATCTCCGATGGTGAGGGAATGCCCAGCATTGCCACCTTCGCACCGTGGCTCAAATTGCCCAGCATGTCGCGGAAAGCCTGTGGACTCCCTGACATCTCCAGCCCCACATCGAAGCCCTCCTGCATGCCAAGCTTCTTCTGCACTTCGCCAAGGGTCATCTTGCGTGGATCTACCGCCAACGTCACACCAAGTTTTTCTGCAAGCTGCAAGCGGTTTTCGTTCAGATCTGTAATCACTACGTAGCGTGCTCCAGCGTGGCGCGCAACCGCCGCTGCCATAATGCCGATCGGGCCCGCGCCCGTAATCAGTACGTCCTCACCCAGCAGCGGAAACGCAAGTGCCGTGTGCACCGCATTGCCGAACGGGTCGAAGATGGCCGCCACTTCCTGGTCGATGCCGGGACCATGCCGCCAGATATTCGTCATCGGCAGCGAAATCAGCTCCGCAAACGCGCCCGGGCGGTTCACGCCCACACCGCGCGTATGCGCACAAAGATGGCGCCGTCCTGCGAGACAATTCCTGCAGCGGCCACACACCACGTGCCCTTCTCCGCTGACAATATCCCCGGGATAAAAGTCGTTGACGTTCGATCCGACCGCGACAATCTCGCCAACAAACTCATGCCCGATCGCCATGGGCACAGGAATCGTCTTCTGCGCCCACTCATCCCACGAATGTATGTGAACATCGGTGCCGCAAATGCCTGTGTAGCGTACGCGAATCAACACATCGTTGATGCCGTAGGCCGGCTCCGCAATATCTTCCAGCCATAGACCGGGTTCCGCTTTGCTCTTGACTAGCGCCTTCATTGCCCGCTCCCCTGCCGCGCCAGCTCTCGCTGCGTCCGACTCAAAATCTTAACATCGTTGGGGGCGCGCCATGGTCGCGGCGAACAACAAGGACTGTGTTCGCCGCTTCTGCCTCGATGGTTTAGCTCTTCGCCAACTCGGCTTCTACCCTCTTCACCACCATGGGATCATCCAGGCGTCACCTCAGGTGAGAAGCGCGCCACCACATCTCCCGAACGGCTCAGCAGGAACTTCTCAAAGTTCCACAGCACTCCCGGCTCAGGATTGGTCGGCAGTCCATAGCCCTGCAACTTTGCACGAAACTCGCCTTCTGCGTTCGTCGCGGCTTTCGGCTGCGCGTCAATCAGCGCCTTGTACAGCGGATGAGTGTTCTCCCCCGTCACCGCGATCTTCTCGAACATCGGAAAGTCCACCCCGAAGCTCGAAGTGCAGAAGGACTGGATCTCCTCGTTCGTTCCTGGCTCCTGTCCCGCAAAATCATTCGCTGGAAATCCCAGCACCACCAGACCACGCTCGCGATACTGCTTGTAGAGATTTTCCAGGCCCTCGTATTGCGGCGTCAGCCCGCACTTCGACGCCACATTCACCACCAGCGCAACCTTGCCCTTGTACTTGGTCAGCGATTCGTCCCCGCCCGTGATGCTGCGCACGGGTATCTCGTAGATCGGTGTGCTCATGTAGATCTCCTCTGTAAGTTATGAGTTTATTTTCTGCAGATGTGCGCGTACTTTGTTCCCATATTGCGGCTGCCACGAGTCTACGCCTTGCCTCGACGTCCCCTGAATGCTGCGACTCAGATGCCTCCGCCCATGCTCACATAATCGGCCAGCAGAGATTGTTCCGAGCGATATTCCTCACGCTCGCGGTCTTCATTCGAAAGAATTGTGGCTGCGTCATGTTCTGGCGAGACGCGCAGCAACTGGCCATCCACGCATTCCACGCGCGTCTCCAATTGCTGGACCCTCTCCGCCAGCGCAATCAGCGCGTCCGAGAGCGGGTCCTTCACGTCATGCGGATCGGTGATCAGCACGCGCTTACCCTCGCGATAAATAATGTGCGCCGGCACGCCCACCACGGTGGAATCGGGCGGCACGTCGCGCAGCACTACCGAACCCGCGCCCACACGCGAGTTCTCGCCAATCGTAATGTTCCCCAGGATGTTGGCGTTGTTGCCCACGAAGACGCCGTTGCGCAGAGTAGGATGCCGCTTGCCCTTGTCCTTGCCGGTTCCGCCCAGCGTCACGCCTTGATACAACGTGATGTCGTTGCCCAGGATCGCTGTCTCACCGATCACCACGCCCAGTCCATGATCAATGAAAAGACGGCAGCCAATCTTCGCTCCGGGATGGATCTCAATGCCAGTCAGAAAGCGCGCAACCTGGCTCAACCAGCGCGCCAGCAACCGCAAATTACGCGTCCACAACCAGTGATTGATGCGATAGAACCACAACGCATGTAGCCCGGGATAGCACAGCAGTACCATCAGTAACGAATTTGCCGCGGGATCGCGCTCGAACACCGAGCGTATGTCTTCGCGAATGGAATTGCACATTCCCATAATCGTTGTGGCGCCTCGTGGCCCGTAAATCAAATCATCAAGGGATTGGCGGGACCGAAGCTCCACCAATCCCTCTTCAACCAGTTATGAGATCGGAGATACCGGCAGCGCGGCTACTTCCTGCCGCAGCTTCTCAAACATGATCGTCGACAGGTAGCGCTCGCCAAAGCTCGGGATCACCACCACGATCAGCTTGCCTGCATTTTCCGGTCGATTCGCGACCTGCAATGCCGCCACCACCGCGGCCCCGGACGAGATACCCACAAATAATCCCTCTTCCTTCGGCAGTCGTACCGCCATTTCCATGGACTCTTCGTTGCTCACCTGGATGATCTCGTCGATCAGATCCGTCTTCAGAATCGAAGGCACAAATCCCGCGCCAAGACCTTGGATCTTGTGCGGCCCCGGTTTGCCGCCAGAGAGAACCGCACTGTCCTTCGGCTCCACAGCGATGGCCTTGAAGCTGGGTTTTCTCGCCTTGATGTACTCGCTCACGCCCGTGATGGTCCCGCCCGTGCCGACGCCCGAGATCAGGATGTCCACCTGCCCGTCGGTATCGTTCCATATCTCCGGCCCAGTCGTATCAAAGTGGATCTTCGGGTTCGCCGGATTATCAAACTGCCCCAGGATGTAGCCGTTCGGCGTGGCGGCCAGCAACTCGTTCGCCTTGGCAATCGCGCCCTTCATACCGTTCGGCCCCGGCGTCAGAACGATCTCTGCTCCAAACGCGCGTAGCACAAGGCGGCGCTCCTGGCTCATCGTCTCAGGCATTGTCAGGATCAGCCTGTAGCCCTTCACCGCGGCCACAAATGCAAGCGCAATGCCCGTGTTCCCGCTCGTCGGTTCAATCAGAACCGTTTCGCCCGGCTTGATCTTGCCGTCACGTTCGGCAGCAGCAATCATCGCCGCCCCAATACGATCCTTCACGCTGTTTACAGGATTCTGACTCTCCAGCTTTGCAACCACTCGCGCCTTCGCGCCCTTTGTCACCGAGTTCAGTTGGACCAGCGGAGTATTGCCGATCAAGTCGATAACGCTCGCAGCGATTTTCATGTCTTCTCCAAGAAATAACGAGATACCGCCCGCAAGGACGGATTCAAATTGAGTTCACTGTGTGGATACCTGGGAACGTCGGACGAGAGGCGGGTTTAGCTACATCGACGCATAATGGAACTTCAGGGTAAACGCGAATGCACAGGATTGGCAACCCCTTGCTTCGAATAAACCCTTTGTCGCCATACTCCTATCGCCAGCCTCCTCGCGCACTTACCGCCCGGATACCCTGGCCGAGCAATGAATTGTTGATGTAGGCAAAACCGAAACTAAGCCGCGATTTCCCTGGAGTCTTATGAGCCTCACCTCTTGGTCCCGCACCACCGCACCCGCCTCCGTCGCCTTGGTGCGCCTGCTCGTAGGCAGCGTTTTCGTCTCTGAAGGAGTTCAGAAATTCATCTTCCCAGTCGCCCTCGGCGCAGGCCGCTTCGCCAAAATCGGTATCCCCCACCCTCACCTGCTCGCGCCGCTGGTTGCTGTGCTTGAGATCGCCTGCGGAGTCCTCATCGTCCTCGGACTCTTTACCCGCCTCGCCGCCATTCCGCTGCTCGTCATAATCTCGGTGGCCATCTGGACCACCAAGATCCCAATGTTGCATCAGGGAATATGGGCCGCAGCACACGAAGCACGCACCGACTGGTCTATGTTCCTTGGCCTCCTTTTCCTGCTCATCGCCGGCGCCGGAACCTTCTCGGTAGACGGCCACCTCCGCAGCTGAAAGGCTAGCTACGCCACCCGTTACTATTCCGTAACTACCGTAACTACAATAATTTAACCCCCAGGCCATCCATGCACTCAAACTCCGCATCTCTTCCAATAGCGGCATCTTTCTTCGTTCTGACGTCGCACGTCGACACCTATGGAACGTAATTACCCCCCGCCAGTTCGTGCCCTTTCAACTCGTTTGCTCGCACTCATCTTACTAATGCTGCTGGTCGCGAATCCTTACCCCAGCCACGCTTACTCGGTCCTTTCCCATCAGGAAGTCGTCGATCTCGCGTGGAAGGACCACATCACGCCTCTGCTCATGGCACGCTTTCCACAGACCACCCCCGAAGCCCTCACCGAGGCCCACGCGTACGCCTACGGCGGCTGCATTATTCAGGACATCGGCTACTACCCCTTTGGCAGCCACTACTTCTCTGACCTGCTGCACTACGTTCGTACCGGCGACTTCGTCAACAACCTGATCGACGACGCCACCGACGTCAACGAGCTTGCCTTCGCCCTCGGTGCCCTGGCCCACTACTCTGCCGATACCAACGGACATCCCGCCGTAAACCACGCAACTGCCGCCGAGTACCCCAAGCTGCAGCAGAAGTTCGGCAACTCAGTTACCTACGATGAAGATCCCGTAGCTCATCTCCAGACCGAGTTCGGATTCGATGTGGTCGAGGTGGTCCACAACCGCTATGCACCGCAGGATTACCACAACTTCATCGGCTTTCAGGTCTCCACACAATTGCTGGAGCGCGCCTTCCGCGATACCTACGGCTTCGAAGTGAATCAGGTTCTTACCCACGAAGACCTCGCCATCGGAACCTATCGAAAAACCGTCAGTTCGCTGCTGCCGAAGATGACCAATGTCGCAGTCGTGAAATTCGGCAAGCAGGTCGAGAAGGACAATCCCGGCTACGACGCCCGCGAGATGCGCTACCGCATCTCAAAGTCGGAATATGAGAAAAACTGGGGCACCACCTACGAGAAACCAAAAACAGGTGCGCGCGTGCTGGCGTTTTTCATCGACCTCATGCCCAAGATAGGCCCTCTCAAGGGACTTAAGCTGCGCATGCCCAGCGCCGATTCACAGCAGGCCTTTCTGCACAGCATGAACGAGACCGTCGACCACTACAACGCCTACCTCGACCAGCTTCGTCAGCATCCGAGGGGCCATGCTCAGCTTGATCTGCCGGACCGCGATCTCGACACCGGTGTGCTCACCGCCCCGGGAGAATACAAACTGGCGGACTACACCTACTCCAAGCTCCTGGCGCAGGTCGTCAAACATCCTGACACTTCGATCCCGCCCTCTCTACACGATCGTCTGCTGGCCTTCTACCAGGTCGGCGAGAAAAACTATGTGGCCCAGGACCCCAAGGAGTGGCAGCAGACGCAGCAGAATCTCCAACTGCTGCAACACGCAAAGCTGGACCAACTCAAGATCTCCGATCAGTCCACCGCCACCCAAGGGCCCGATCAACCAATCGCAAAATAGGCCGCAAGTCTCTCGCTCAGCCAAGGCAAAAGAAAAGCCGGGCAGCGATCGCTCGCCCCCGGCTCGTGTGTCCCATCTGTTTTCCTACGGAGTCGTTGCTGGTGCTGCCGCAGGAGTCGCGGAAGGAGTTGCCTTCTTCTTCGCGTTCTTCTTGCCGGTGAAGCGGTACAGAACACCCACAGAAATAGCGAACTGCTCCTGGAACTGGTTGCCATGATGCGTAAGCATCAGATCCGGCGAGATACGCAGCGCCCAGTTTGCCGAGCGGTTCAGGTCCAGCGAACCGCCAAAGGCTCCGCCAAACGCCAATCCGTTGGGATAGAAACCCACCTGCGCGGGCGTGACCCCACTCGGCAGATCGGCGTCGTAGATTCCATACGATCCACCCACCAAAGCGTGAAAGTTCACCGCCGCGTGCTCGTTGTGAATGCTGCGATACTCCGGGCCGCCCAGGAACAGATACTCGCTCACCAGCGGACCTTGCACGCCATACACATTCGGCACTGCGCCGCTCGTCCCGTAGTAGGCGCGCATGTTTCCGGTTAATCCCCAGTGGTTCGAAATACGGCGCGTGTATTGCATATCCGGGCCGCCCATGGCGTTACCATGCAGCAGGTCCGGGCCGGCATTGTAGTGCCGGTAGCCAGCGCCAAAGTAGAACTGGTTTTTGTTGTCGTAGCGAACATTCGCCAGCGTATCGTTCTGCAGCGATATGGTCGTCGGTGGCAGGCTTGAGGGTGAAGACGACTGCGATTGGGCTCCTGCCCGTGGTTCCTGCCCGTAAATCATGGCTCCCGCACATAAAAGGGCGAGCCCCGTCCTGAGTACAAAATTCAAATTGCGCATCCCTTCTCCCAAAGGAGGTCTACCCTTCAAGATACATGGGTCTGCGCTTCCTGTCAGACTTCCGAACTCCTGACCCTGCCCCTCCAGCCCGATCTTCCACGCCCTGCAACTGGCAGCAGCCCGCCCAAAAGGGTACTCTGAAGCCATGGATGGAAAGAATAACCTCGCGGACGCAGCCTTCGATTCCCTCGAAGCGATGATGGTCGCCTACGCCGCAGAAGCCGTAAAAGAGGCCGCCGCACACCACGAAAAGCTGGATTACTCCGAATCCTCCATTGCCGTCGTCGAGCGCTGCCTGGCCCTCCTCGCCCCGGAGGGGGTGCCTCCTGAAGACGTCAACTACCTCGCCCGCGTATGGGGCGCCTATCTCGGCGAAGTCGTCCGCAAGCACTATGGCGGTCTATGGGACATGAGCCAATATCCGGGCAGCGCCCTCGCCGTCCCCGCCATCGACGTGCGCGGCTCCCACCTCTACCCCACCATGAAAGTCTTCCGCCGCCTCACCATGGGGGAAGCGGAAAACGTCGCCACCTTCTACAAGATGGTCGCCAGTCGCCTCGGAACCCCCACGCCGATCCACTAAAGGCCCCGCAGCCCACTCTCTTTCCAGCACGACGCAACCTCACCGCGCCCCGCCACTGCCGCGCATGGCCTCCTTGTGCGACAATATGGAGCGTCGGCTGGAACAACTGAAAATCCATTCCAGCGTTCCACGCGTTCTATGTTGTAGAAGGAGTTTTTATGGGTGAGTTTCAACCATGGCATCTGCTGGTAGTTCTTGTCGTTGCATTGCTGCTCTTCGGCCCCCGCAAGCTGCCTGAGCTGGGCAAAGGCCTGGGCGAAGCGATGCGCGGCTTCAAGGACGGCATCAAGGGCACGCCCGATGCGCCCAAGGACACCACCGCCAGCAATACGCCGCCAGCCGACCACAAGTAGGCTCCGGGCCTTTCAGTCCTACAGCGCAATCAAGACGACTGCGCCCAATGCCAGCACCATGCCGAGCGTTTGTGCCCGCGTGGTGCGCTCCTTTAGCAGCCACACCGCCAGCAAAATGGTTCCCGCAGGATACAGCGAGGAGACCACCGCGGCCACGTCCATTCGGCCAACCCGCGTCGCCAGTGTGTAAAACAGGTTGCCCCCGGTATCCAGCAGACTCGTCCCCACCACAAGCGCAGCAAACGCGGGCGTCCACAATGACGCATTCTCCGCCCCCGACTGCGCCACGCCAGCTTCAGAGACCCTCCGCCGCGACAATGCCTGGAAGCCCCACACGGAAGCCGCCAGCGTAGTGCTGCCGATCCGGCAGAACGCCAAAGGCCATGCCACCCCGCTCTCCCCTGACATCTTCAGCAGCACGAAGTAAACGCCAAAGCCGATCCCGGCCAGCGTAGCCAGCCCCAATCCTCGCGGATGCGTTCCGCCTCCCGGAGCCGAAGCAATCAGCCAGATGGCTACCCCGGCCACCAGAAACCCGGCAATCTGCGCCGGTTTCGGCATTCCCTCGGTCAAAAAGGAAACCGCGACCGGAATGGCCGCGGAAAGCAATCCGGCGATCGCCGCCGAAAGTCCCATCTTCCCCAGGGAAAGCGCCTCGTAGAAGAGCGCCACAGAGAACCCGGCAATGGCACCTGCCAGTAAACCCAGCAGCAGTGAGCGGCGTCCCGGAACAACAGCGTGGCTCAGCATCGCCACAGCGATCAGCACAGCAAGGCTAAGCCCATGCGCCAGCGTGATAGTCACGTAAGGAGAGGCACGTCGCGCCGCCAGGCCACCGGTAAAATCCCCGCCGCCCCACGCCGCAGCCGCCACCAGTCCCAGCGACGTGGAACCCAGCCCAGATCCGCCCGGCATCACTTCTGTCGGGCGTCTTCAGCTGACGGGTAGTACCCCGCTCGTGCAATCACTTCCAGGTTCGGTCGATCCACCATAATGTTGATCTGGCGATACTTGCCGTCGATCACCGGCTGATGGCTCACGTAGCCCAGCGTGTACTGCGTGCGCACTGCCTGCGTCAGGTTCGCAATCGAGCGCTCCATGCCGTTCACTGAGCCTTCCGCGTCCAGCGAGCCGCCCGTTGCCGCCTGGTACTTCACAAGAATGTTGTTCGTCGGCAATCCCCAGATATGAATCTTGTCCAGGTATCCAACGCCCCACGTCGCCGAATCGCCCACCAGCGTGCCGTAGACCGCAATCTTGTTCGTCAGCAGGTAGCGCACTACTTCCTTATAGGAGGCCTTGCTACCCGCCTCCTTGCCGTCGCTGATCACATAGATCACGCGTCGGCGCCCTTGCTCCGTCGTCGCGAGAGCCTGCGCAGCCCGCAGAATCGCGTCGTTCAGCGTGTGAACTTCTTTGGGAATCGTCATCACGCCGCTGCTGTTGCCCCGCTGCGGATCCAGGTTAGGATCCACCGAGTGCCCATTGATCACCGGTCCCGATGCCAGCGGACCCGAGTTCACCGGAACGCCCATATCCCGCCCCGGCTTCTTCGAACGCTCAATCGCCATCGCCAGCCGCGGGCTCTGCGACGAAGTAAACTCCGTGGGATTCTCCACTCCATTGTTATAGGTAAACAACGCTACTTCATCCTGCGGCGTCAGCGCGCCCTGGATCTCGCCCAGCGACTCGTTCACCTTGCGCATCGTCTCCGAGGTCAGGCTCTGGTCAATCACAAACGCGATCGAAAGCGGAAACGGATCCACCGTAAACAGCTGCAATCTCTGCCGCTGGTTATTCTCATATACCTTGAAATCCCGCCACGTAAGCCCAGGCACCAGGTGACCCTTCGAATCCCGAACCGTTACCGGGACTTCCACAAAGTTCACCGGCACCTTGATCACCGTCTGTGGACCCTGCCCGGCTTCGGGTAGAAGATCCGGTGGCTCTTCCTGTGGTTGCTGCTGCGCGCTCGGTGGCGGCGCAGCCTGGCTGTCCGGCAAATTTGACCCGGAGCCCCCCGTAGCCGACTCCGGCGTCGCAGCCTTCCCCGGAGCAATCTGGTGCTTCAGGTCGCCCAGCCCGCTCGATGGCCCGCTTGAGGTTCCCGTAACCTGCGGTGCCGGAGCGTCCGGCACATCCTGCTTCTGCTGTAGCGGCTGGCCCGAAATCAAAAACGCCAGCACAACGGACATGAAACCTGCAGTCACCAGAGAACCCCCACAAACCGACAGAAAATGAGATGCCCGAGCCCTACGTGGGAGGCGCATCGCCAACTCTCAGAGTACCAGATTCAGCCCTCCACCCCGCCTTCCTTGCTATGCTGACATTAGCCATGCGCCTGAGTCTAAGAAGAATGCTGCTCCGCCTGATGTGTCTTGTCTTTGTGCTGGTTACTGCTCCCTTCGTCCTGCACGCGCAGGAGGCACCCTCGCCCGGCGCTCCCCCCGTCAGCACCGCGCCCGATACCGAGGAGCCCAAAGACGCCCCGATGGAGACGTTGAAGGTCAATGTCAACCTCGTCAGCCTCTACTTCACCGTCCACGACAAGCACAATGGCCTCATCCCCAACCTCACCCGCGAAGACTGCAGTGTCTATGAAGATAAGACCCTGCAAAAGCTCAAGAACTTCGCCACGGAAGCCGACCAGCCCCTCACCCTCGGCATCCTGCTCGACACCAGCGGCAGCCAGCAGAACGTGCTCCCCCTCGAGCAGCAAACCGGAGCAGCCTTCCTCGAACGCGTCCTCCGCTCCAAGGACGAAGCCTTCCTCATCTCCTTTGACGTGGGCATCGACCTCCTGCAGGACTACACCAGCAATCCCCACCTGCTCGAGCGCGCCATGAACAAGGCGCAGATCAATACCGCCGGCGGCAATGGAGCCATGGGCGTTCCCGGCATAGGCCAGGGCCCCATCCCTCAGACCGGAACCCCCAAGGGAACCCTGCTCTACGATGCCGTCTTCGTGGCCGCCAATGACAAGATGCGCCAGGAGACAGGTCGCAAGGCCATGATCCTGCTTACCGACGGCGAAGACCAGGGCAGCACCGAGAAAATCACCACCGCCATCGAAGCCGCGCAGAAGGCCAACACCATCGTCTATGTGCTCCTCATCGCCGACCGCGGCTTCTACTTCACCGGCATGATCGGCGGTTACTCCGGCGACCAGGCCATGCGCAAGCTCGCTGAGGAAACCGGCGGACGCGTCATCGACGTAGGCAACAACGGCAAGAAACTCGAAGCCGCCTTCAAACAGATTGAAGACGAACTCCGCACCCAGTACCTCGCCAACTACACGCCCACCAACCCCAAGCTCGACGGCACCTATCGCAAGATTGAAATCCAGTGCAAAGGCGACGGCTTGAAAGTCCAGGCCCGCAAAGGCTACTACGCCCTCGCAGAAGGCGACCAGTAAGCAAGTTCAGCTTGGCACCCATCGCAGAACTGGTGGTAACATCGCCCTGCGATGAAGATAGTCTCCATATTCGTCAGCCTTCTGTTTGTCACGGGTGCCGTCGCACAGCAGCCTGATGCGTCTGCTCAGAATGGCGTGATTTATGGAACGGTCATAGATCGGCAGGGTCAGCCAGCGAAGGAACTTGCTCTAAATGCCTCCCCGTTAGGGGTAACTCTCATCGCAATGCTTCCCAGGACAAAGACAGATGAAAACGGCCGCTATCGGTTTGAACGCCTCCCATGGTGGGGGTAAATACGCCGTCTACGCCGATGATGAAAATGCTGGGTACTCGGAATACAGCACTGGGCCAGGTCACCGTCCCACATCCGACGTAATCCTGTCGGCGGAACATCCAGAAGCAGAGTTCAATTTCCAGCTCCCTCCAAAAGCGGGGTTCGTGCACATTCACCTTACAAATATGAGAACCGGCGCGATCATTTCTGGAATGTTTTATCACCTCGAGCCACAAGACGATCCCCGTCTCTTCCAGTCTGGTAGCAGTGGCTCCGACTACGTCATTCTCATCCCGCCGGACAAGGACATGCTCTTGCACATCACAGACCCGGGATTTCTCGAATGGCGAGAAAGCGTGGGAACCGGGAAGCTCATCCGGCTGGCGTCAGGTGATTCCGCAACATTTGATGTGCGGCTTGAACCTGCTGACTGAAGCAAACTTCTAAAACGCCGCCAGCGGCAACACGGCGCGAAGAATATCTAACACACGCTTTCGAGACGACCGGATAGGTCAAAGGACGAACAGCCGCAGCACCCACCAGACGAGAAACAGCGCCACGATGGCTCCCGCCACATGGACAATCCATTGACCCGAAGTTTTCGGCCTTCCAAAGTTGAACACGGGGCGATCATAACAGCCACGAGCACCATTTTGTCGGCAACCCCAACCAAAGCTGGTGATTCTATCGCCTGCCATGAACGCCCTGGCAACGTCTCAAACCCCCTTGGGATCCGCGTGCGTCGGCGCCAGGAAAAGAGCAGGCTCCAGGATCATCGTTGGTGGACCAGTGGCGCTGCGCTGCAGCGCCCGCCGCGATGAACCCGACTCATGCGAGGAAGGATCAATCGGCACCTCCTTGATCATCTCCGGCGAAATGCGCTCTACCGCCAGAGCCCGATCCACTGAAAAGCCAAAGGCACCCTGCGGGTTGGAAATAATCAGAACGATCTCCTTCATCGTGTCCGTCATCAGCTCCTTCAGTTGCTGGAAGAGCGAAACCATCTCCCGCAATGTGCTCTCTCGCTCCCCTTCGATCAGCCGCATCGCCTCCGCATCGTCTCCCCTCTCTACAGAGGCCTGCGCAGCAGACGCGAGTGCGTGGATCTTTGCGTGAGGCGCTTCAAACTTCCGCAGAAGCCCTGCTACCCATGGCGAGTCCGGCTTATACGAGCAATACCACTGCCCAAACGCACACTTGGTGGGGTCCGTCGCAAGCTTGAACTCAGTCTTTTCCATCACTGACTTCTCCAGCGCCTTCAGCCAGTTTCGATGATCCTCTTCGCGTTGACCCATCAACTTGCAAAAATCCTGCAATTCATCCGGTATCGATTGCCAGCCAAATTGTTTGCGCATATCGAATACAGGCAATATGCAGCCCCTGAGATTGATGACCCCACGATCTTGCGGGCGGCAATTGGGAACAGCGGTCACGTCAGGCAACACTACAATCTCGCGCACATCGTTAGCGGAAACCGCAAACTCCTGATCGTGAGTTTCGACGATTACCCACATCTGGTCCGAATGATGATCCAATGAGAAGCTCCTGCACACTCTTGTTGGCTTCATCGGCAAAAATCCAAATAGTCTGACGGCCTAAGTGGATTGGGCCAAAAAACCTTTGCCGCCTTCCCTTCAACGGCTCAACAGGAATGGGAGTTGTACTGCAAGCCTGATGAGCGAGTGGTATCCTTGCGCCGAACATTCACAACCGAAATTCAGGTGTCGAAACGGAGAGTAAGGGGAGTTGCGCCCTTTGCTCTCGTAAGAGGGCCCCATGGAACGAATCATTCGATCGTATTCCGCTGTCTTCATTACGGCGTTTGTCGCCGCCGGCTTTCTATCACTCGCTGGCTGCAACAGAACGGAACCCGCTGCATCTGCGCCGCAACCCTCCGCAGCCGCTCCCCAGGCCGTCAAGCCCGCGCCGGCGCCAGTCGCAGGTGGCGGCCAGTTCTCTCCGTATGTGGGGCAGGCCTTCCCCGACCGTGTCTACTGGGGCGTAGCTCACGTCCACACCGGCTACTCCTTCGACGCGGGAATGTTTGGCATATCGCTCACCCCCGACGACCTATTCAGGGTTGCCACTGGCGGCGAAGTCGTGATGGACAACGGCGTGCGCTTCAAGCAGGACCGGCCTCTGGACTGGGTCGCCATCACCGATCACGCCGAGTACATGGGCATCTCCGATCAGATTCGTGCCGGTAGCCCTGAACTCCTCGCCAATCCTCAGGGCAAGCGGTGGTATGAGATGTCGAAGACAAGTCCCCAGGAGGGCGTCAAGGCCGCCATCGAAGCGGTCGTCTCCATGCAGACCGGCAAGCCAGTCTTTGATGCCAGCAAGGTCACCGCTGGTGCGTGGGCCCATGCCACTGAGGCAGCTGAGAAGTGGAACCATCCCGGCGTCTTCACCACCCTGCATGGCTTCGAATGGACCTGCGCACCCGGCGGCAACAACCTCCATCGCACCGTTATTTTCCGCGACAACATCGACCGCGTCAGCCAGGTCGTTCCCTTCTCCACCTTCGACAGCCAGGATCCAGCCGCATTGTGGAAGTACATGGACGAATACGCGAAGAAGACCGGTGGTCAGGTCCTCGCCATTCCGCACAACGGCAACCTGAGCAACGGCATGATGTACTCTGCCGAAACCTTTGACGGAAAGCCGATGGACCGCACCTACGCCGAAGCGCGCGCCAGCCACGAGCCACTTTTGGAAGCCACGCAAATCAAAGGCGACAGCGAGACCCACCCCTATCTCTCGCCCAACGATGAATTCGCAAATTTTGAACGTTGGGATATCAACTTCTCCAAGATGGAGAAGGCACAGGACAGTGTGCTCAAGAACAACTACATCCGCTCTGCGCTCAAGCTCGGCCTTGAGCTGGATGCCAAAGTCGGAGCCAACCCGTATAAGTCAGGAATGATTGGCGGCAGCGATGCCCACGTGGGTGTGGTCAGTTCGCGAGAAGACAATTTCTTCGGTGAGTTTGCCAACGGCTTGCCATCGCCGGACCGTTGGAAGACACCGCTTGCCATGGTCCACAACGATCCAAAGCAAGGGCCGTTGGTGTCAGTCTGGAATGAACAGGCTGCAGGTCTGGGCGGTGTATGGGCACGCGAGAATACCCGCGAGGGCATATGGGATGCACTGAAGCGCAAGGAGGTCTACGCCACCACGGGCGACCGGCCAGTCGTACGCGTCTTCGCAGGCTGGGACTTCGCGCCCGCTGACCTCAATCGTTCCGACTTCGCGGCAAACGGATACGCCCACGGCGTGCCCATGGGCGGCGACCTGAGCGCGGCTCCAGCAGGAAAGCTGCCCGCCTTCCTCGTTTACGCGATGCGCGATCCGGAAGGTCCCAACCTCGACCGCATCCAGATCATCAAGGGCTGGCTCGACAAAGACGGCAAGTCGCAGGAACGAATCTTCGACGTGGCAGTCTCAGGCGGCCGCAGGATCGGCGTCGACGGCCGCTGCAAAACTTCAGTAGGCAACACGGTGGATATACCGAACGCGACTTACACCAACACCATCGGCGCCGCAACGCTGTCGGCATATTGGAAAGACCCGTCGTTCGATGCTGCGCAGCACGCGTTTTACTACGTGCGCGTGATCCAGATTCCTTCGCCCCGCTGGACCGCCTACGACCAGAAGCGCTTCGGCATCAAGATGCCCGACTACGTTCCCATGACCGTCACTGATCGCGCCTACACCTCACCCATCTGGTACACGCCAGCGAAGTAACCCCAGGGGTTGGGCTCTTGCCTAGAAGCTCAGCCCGCGTGGCCGATGCTCGAAAGCCGAGCTGAGGCCGCATACCCTTCCGCTCCCGCCCGCTACACACTACTATGGAGCGATGGCGCCCACCGACGAACGCCGCGACTCTCCCTCGCTCGCCATTCGCGGCCTCCGCAAGGCATTCGCGGATGTGATCGCCGTCAACGGCCTCGACCTCGAAGTAAGGCGCGGTGAGTGCTTCGGTCTCCTCGGTCCCAACGGCGCCGGAAAAACCACCACCATCGAAATCTGCGAGGGCCTCACCACACCCGACGCAGGCACAGTAGAACTCCTCGGCTTCAACTGGCAGAACCACGCCGCCGAACTCCGCCAGCGCATCGGCATCCAGTTGCAGGAGACGCAATTCTCAGAGAAGCTCACCGTCGAAGAAACCATCAACATGTTTCGCAGCTTCTTCCGCCGCGGTCTCTCGCTTGAAGACTCCATCGCCGGGGCGCAACTCGAAGAGAAGCGCCACTCCCGCATAGCCGGGCTCTCCGGCGGACAGAAGCAGCGCCTCGCCATGGCTTGCGCACTCGTTGGCGATCCTGAACTTCTCTTCCTCGACGAGCCCACCACCGGACTCGACCCGCAGGCACGCCGCAACGTGTGGGATGTCGTCGGCCAGCTTCGACTCGCCGGACGAACCATCATCCTCACCACCCACTACATGGAAGAAGCCGAGCGCCTCTGCGAACGCGTCGCCGTGATGGACAAGGGCCGCATCATCGCCCTCGGCACGCCCAAGGAACTCATCGCCTCCATCGGCGGCGAGCAGATCGTCGAGCTGGCCATCGCAGGCAGCGCTCCATTCGACATCGCCACGCTCACCAGCATTCCCGGCGTCCACTCCCACTGTATTCATGCGGGATTGCACCAGCTCTCCGTCTCTCAACTTCACACCGTCGTCCCTCGCATCTTCTCCGCGCTCGCCGCACAGAACCTCGGTCTCACCGAATTCCGCACCCACTCCGCCACTCTCGAAGATGTCTTCGTCTCGCTCACGGGAAGGAACCTGCGCGATGAGTAAGCTCAGCGAAAGCTCCCTCTACCAGCTCACCAGCGCGCGCTTCCGCCTATTCTTCCGCGAGCCTGAAGCAGTCTTCTGGATCTTCGTCTTCCCCATCCTTCTCGCCGTCGGCCTCAGCTTCGCCTTTCGTAATCGCCCGCCAGACGTGCTCCAGGTCGGCGCCACTACCGCGCAGCTCACCCAGGCCCTCAACGCGCAGAAGGGCCTCACCGCCACTACGCTCGATCCCGCCGCGGGCCGCAGCGCCCTCGTCAAGGGAAGCATCCTTCTGTTCGCCGTCCAGCAACCCGCCGGCGTCACCTTCGAATACGACGACACCAATCCCGACGCGCGCACTGCCAAACTTCTCTCCGACGAAGCCGTCCAGATTGCCGCCGGACAACACCCCGCCGTCACTACCCAGAGCAACCTCGTCCACGAGGCAGGATCGCGCTACATCGACTTCGTCGTCCCCGGCCTGCTCGGCATGAACATCATGAGCTCCGCCATCTGGGGACTCGTCTTCTCCATCGTCGAAGCCCGCCAGAAAAAACTCCTCAAGCGCCTCGTCGCCTCGCCAATGCCGCGCTGGCAATACCTCACATCCTTCCTGCTCTCGCGACTCCTCTTACTCGTCATCGAGGTCGGAGTCTTCCTCGGATTTGCCCGCCTCGTCTTCGGCGTTCCCTTCCGTGGATCGCTCTGGCAGCTCACCTTCATCTGCGTCCTCTCATCGCTCAGCTTCTCAGCCCTCGGCCTCCTCATCGCCTGCCGCGCAAAAACCATCGAAGCCGGCTCCGGCCTCACCAACCTCATCATGCTGCCCATGTGGATCCTCTCCGGAGTCTTCTTCTCCGCCAGCCGATTCCCCAACGCCATCCAGCCCTTCATCCGCGCGCTGCCCCTCACCGCCACCATCGACGCACTCCGCGCCAACATGCTCCAGGGCTCGCCCCTTAACCAGCTCTTCGCGCCCGTAGCCATCCTCACCGCGTGGCTCATCGTTTCCTTCACCGTCGCCCTCAAATTCTTCCGCTGGCGCTAAGCGACCTCAAAACATTTCTGTGGAATCCGCTGTCGTTCCATCACGATCCCGGCATACCATAGCGAGTACAGCCCCACGCGCGAAGGAGCCACAGCATGAGCAGCAATCATCCCAAGTCAGACCGCCGAACTTTCCTCAAGTCCACTGGAGCCATCGCCGCCGGTCTGCTCACATCTCAGGCCGTCCCCGCCGCCGAGGCCCAGCCCACCGCAGCCGCCCCTATCCCCGCGTCGAAGCTCATGCCCACGCGCAACCTCGGCCGCACCGGCCACATGGTCGGCATCTTCTCGCTCGGCGGACAAGGCGCACTCGAGCGCGCCAACAACGAAGCCGTCGCGGTGCCCATCATTGAGCGTGCACTCGACCTCGGCGTCAACTACTGCGATACCTCTTCAATCTATGGAGGCCCGGACCGCTGGAGCGAGCAGTATTTCGGCAAAGTCCTCAAGACCCGCCGCGCCGAAACCTTCATCGCCACCAAGACCAAGGAGCGCACCCGCGACGCCTCCATGCGCATGATCGAGAAGTCGCTGCAACTTCTCAACACTGATCATGTCGACCTCTGGCAGCTTCACGACATCGGCACACTCGACGACGTTAACCAGTGCTTCGCCAAAGGCGGAGCGATGGAAGCCCTTCTCGAATGCAAGCAGCAGGGCATCGTCAAGTACCTCGGCATCACCGGTCATCACCGCCCCGAGTCACTCATCGAGTGCATCCATCGCTATCAATTCGACTCCGTGCTCATGGCTCTCAACGCCGCCGACCCGCACTACCACGCTTTCTCCGATGTGCTCCTTCCTCTCGCTGTCGAAAAACAGATGGGCATCATCGGCATGAAGGTCCCAGCGCGCGGCCGCATCCTCACCTCGTGGGAACCGCCACCGGTCGAGAAGCAGCAGCATTCGTGGGAGGGACAGGCCGTCATCTCCACCAAGCCCGGCACACTCAACATGCGCGAAGCCATGTATTGGACCCTCTCCCAGCCCGTCAGCACAGTCATCATTGGCTGCGACACTGTAAGCCAGCTGGAAGAGAACGTGAACATCGCCCGCGACTTCACGCCGCTCACAGCCAAGCAGCAGGCCGAGCTCACCGCTCGCACCGAACCCATACAGAAGCAGGCCATGTTCTTCAAAAACTTCGACCGCGCCAACGTCTAGCAGTCGCGGGAGCAGTAACGATCAACGAGCATTTGCGCACTAACCCGCACTGCAAAGATACGGCAGCCATCGTTTGTGTCTGGAAAACGAATGCCCCTGATGACCACCGCTCTCGCACTCCTTCTATTCTTTGCCAACGCCGCGAACTCCCTGCAGTCGATGCACCTGCCTGACCAGACACAGCAGGTCGTCCTCGTGGTCGCCCCGTCCTGGACGAGCACCACCGGCACTCTCGCCATGTTCCAGAAGTCGCACGGCAAGTGGTCTGCCGTGGGCCCTGAGATTCCCGTCGTGCTGGGACGCAACGGCCTTGCCTGGAGCGCCGGTTCGCAGCACGACATCAAAGATGGCCCCACCAAAGTAGAAGGAGATGGCAAGGCGCCAGCAGGAATTTTCAAGCTCGGGCCTGCCTTCGGCTATGATCCACAGCCTCCACGCGGAGCGAAGCTTCCCTATCGACAAGCCACCGCTACCGACTTCTGGGTAAGTGATCCAGAGTCTCCCCAATACAATCAGTGGGTCACGCTGCAACAGAGTGTGGATCCACACACCCGCTGGCAGTCCTACGAAGACATGAAGCGTCCCGACCATCTCTACTCGCTCGGCATGGTGATCCAGTACAACACTGACCCCGTCCTGAAAAACGGCGGCAGTGCGATCTTTCTTCACATATGGAGAGCACCGGGCTCACCCACCGCCGGATGCACAGCCATGGATGAGCAGAATCTCCTCACACTATTAAGGTGGCTTGATCCGGCCAGCACTCCACTTCTAATCCAGCTTCCGGCCAGCGAACTTCAGAAGCTCAACTACGAAGCCCTCAAAGCTTCGCACTAGTCTGCGAAAGGAGGAGTCGACATGTTGGGAGGTTTTGTCAGTCCTCAAAAGCCAAGCCTGCTGGAAAAATTCGCTCGACTTACCCAGGCAGCCAGCGGCATCAGCCTGATCGTCGGTGTCTGCCTCGGACTCGTTCAAATCTACAATATCGCCGCGAGTCAAAAGGCGGCCGCCGAGAGCCAGAGAGTAGCCGCAAGATCAGCAAAGCTCGCCGGACTTTCAAACGTCAACAAGATCATCGAAGAGGATCAGGCCATACAAAAGATCACCCAGGACTTCCTCTTCACTCAGGGATTCAACAATCAGAAGATCATGGACGTTGTGAAGGAGTACGGCTCGGCTCGCGCCGCCTATCGATCAGACGAGCTCGCGGACATGCGCGCCATCGGGCATCACTACGAGCAACTCGGCGCCCTCGTGAAACTCGACTACATTGATTTCCCGCTGGTCTTCGAGATCGTTCCTTTCCCTGATGACTTCTGGGATGCTACCGAAGGCTTTCGAAATGAAGCGCGGACACATTGGGATCAGAACCGCGGGCTCGATGATTTCTGGAGTAACTTCGCAACCCTGAAAAGGCAATATGAATGCATGCGAAGCTACAGCAAGGCTCATCCCCACACAGTCGCCACCTCTGCAATCTGCCCGGCTGAACCTTGACGCCCATCCCACCCTAACGGCGGCCGAGTGAACCAATCACTCAAGCCGCCCTTCAGGTTCGCGCGGGTCTTTCTATCACTTTGCCGGAACAGTATGCTTCTGCGGTGTGCCCTTCTTCGCGGCCATCTTTTCCGCAATCCCGGTATCGAAGCTCACCGACGTACCCGTAGCGGTGTCCGCTCCAACAAGATACTCCGCTGTGCCATACCGGTTGAAGACGATGTCCGCCTTACCATTGCCCGCCGTTGCTGAAGACGATTGCCCCACCATCAATACCTGGTGCGAGCCCGAACTGTTCTGAACAACGTAGACACTCGAGTCTTCCTGCGACTGCCGGATTGAATAGCTTCCTGCTGGCAGCTTTGCTCCCCCAGCATAAAAGCTGGTCGACATGCTGAAGTTCGCCTTGAGACCCATATCCTGTGCCATCACAGGCACGGAAGCCATCAGAATCATCATGCATGTGACGAAAACTACTGCGGTGATCTTCTTCATCGTGTCCTTCCTGTAGATAAGGGGATTGAAGTTGCTTGGCCGCTTCACGTCGCGTGGCGTGCTCGCTCACCCGTCCCGCAGTGGCCTGCAGGCCCAGTCTTTCGACCGTCACGTCAGCAACGGATGTTTAGCCCGCAATGCTATTTCGCTGGAACAGTATGCGGTGTAGGCGCGCCCTTCTTGGCAGCCAATTTCTCCGCAGCGGGAGAACTGAAGTCCATTGAGGTCCCACCTGATGTCTCAACAGTTTCGAGATAATCCGTCGTACCGTACTTGTTGAAGAGGATCTCCGTCTTGCCGCTTGACGCCTTCGAGGACTGACGCCCTTCGAGCAATACCGTGTGAGTGCCGCTAGTATTCTCAAGCGTGTACGCGCTGGCATCATCTTGCATCTGTCTGATCGTGTAAGTTCCCGCCGGCAACTTTGCATCACCCGCGTAGAAGCTGGACGACATTGTGAATGTCACCTTGGGCCACTGCGCCATAGCCGGCATGCAACTCATCAGAGTAATCATGCCAACTGCAAACATAACTACCGATATCTTCTTCATCGCACCCTTCCTCTAGAAATTTAGATACGTCACCCCCATGGACTCCTTTCGATGGCCCTACTCAACTGCCTTGGCGGTAGCCTTGCTCGCAACCTTGATTCCCGTAGCAGTCTTCTCTCCGCCTTTTTCCGTGTACTTCACGGTCACCTTGCTGCCCTCTGCAATTCCCTTGCCCGTGTCAACGGTGGCTTTGTCCGTGGCCTTGGCCGTATCCACGCTGCCCACTTTCACGCCTTCGCCTGTATCTTTGGCACCCTTCACAACCGTGCTGTCCGTCCACTTGATCGTGTGTTCCGTGCCGTCCCCGGTCTTAACCACCATCGTCTTAGTGCCCTTATCTATACTCTTCACCGTTCCGCTTATCGCATGCACTACGTCCTCAGCGAATGCACTCTGCATTCCCATCGTTAGAGCAAACGCCACCACTCCCGCCAACACCATGCTGAACAACTTCATATGACGTGACATAGTTCTCCTTTTTTGTTTGGAAAATATTCCAGAGGCGAAGAAAGCATAATGCTCCTTCGCCTCTGTGTCTAGATTGTGTCGGCCTTTTCAAATCCTGGTTTTCACGGGACGAAGACCCGTGAATCACCAGACTCTTATTCGCCGGCGTGGCTTACCGTCTTTGCGTTCTTCATCGCGGTGATGATCTGCTCAAGGTTGTAACTCGACGGATCCTGCATCGGCGGGAATGTCCTGTAGGACTCGAGTTCCTTCAGCCACAACAGTTGCCCGATGGGAGCCATGTTCCAGTCATAGATATAGGCCGTACTTGGCGAGCCAATTGATCCTCCCATACCAAGGATGGTCTTCGGGTCGTCAACAGTCGCCTGTTCAAAGGGATCGCGCTTGATGTTCTGGACCTGCGTCCAGTGGTAAGTTTCGGCTCCAGTCAAACCACACGTTGGACATGCGCCCACCATCGTGTAGTAAAACTTCCAGTTCTTGTAGCGCACTGCGGAAGGCATCGATCCCGTGTAGTAGAAGAAGGTGTCGCGAGCCGAATTTGACTTTCCTTCGAGATAGTCGCGCTGGTCCACGCCGTCGAGTGTGGTCTTGACGATTCCGGGATATTTCCCGGCCTCGATCTGCTTCTTCAACCCGTCACCGGTCGGGCCACCTGCGATGTCCACAAACGTCGGGAGCCAATCCAGGCTGGCGAAGATCTGGTCCTTCACCGTGCCCGGCTTGATGTGTCCCGGCCAACGAACAACCAGGGGGGCGCGCATTCCACCTTCCCAGGTGGTGAGCTTTCCGCCATGGAATGGGGTAACGCCGCCGTCTGGAAAAGTGATCGCCTCTGCGCCGTTATCAGTCGTAAACACCACAATCGTGTTGTCAAGCTGGCCCATGTCCTGCAGCTTCTGTAGGACAACGCCGATGTTGTCATCCATCTGCTTCATGCCGGCTTCGTTCAGACCCCAATCCTTTCCGCCCGGCTCACCGATCATCGCTTCATACTTGGGCGAAAGCACCGTGGTGATGTGCATGCGAGCGGGGTTGTACCACACAAAGAATGGCTTGTTGGTTTTCTTCGGGTCGTTGCGATCGAGGTAGTCGACGACCTTGGCGGAGATCTCCTCATCCACTGTCTTTGACCGCTCTAGAGTGAGTGGGCCTTCATCCTTGCAACTCTGGTTCTTCTCGGTTCCATCGGACGAATGGCACCAGATGACAGGCCGCGGCGGCATCATGCAGAGTGACGTTCTGGGATCGAGGGCACCGGGAACATCCGGCAGACCCTTCACCGGCGAGTTCTTGCACGCCGGAACAACCCCTTGCTCGGTAGGGGTCTTGTTGATATCGGGGAAGCTTACGCCCTGCATCGCGTCCAGGTGATAGAGATATCCCCAGAACTCCTGAAAGCCGTGCGCCGTGGGCAATGCCGCAGTGTGATCACCCAGATGATTCTTTCCAAATTCGCCCGTGTTGTAGCCAAGGTCGCGCAGGAAGACAGCCAGGGCAGGCGTTCCGGGAAGCAGGTAGCTCGTGCTGCCGGGCAGTTGCGGCATGATCATGCCGGTGCGAAGCGGATGCATGCCGGTGAAGAACGCATTGCGTCCAGCGGTGCAGCTTTGCTCGGCATAGTAGGTCATGAAGATTGCGCCTTCATTTCCAATGCGATCGATGTTGGGTGTTTCGCCAACCATGAGGCCGCGATGATAGATGCTCGGCTGCATCCAGCCAATATCGTCTCCCATAATGAAGAGGATGTTAGGTTTCTGCGGGGTGGCTTGTGCTGCGGCCGGAGTCACTCCACACACAGCGGCAAAGCTGGAAAGAGCAAGCGCGCCCAGCATTGCCTTATACATACTGAAATCAAACTTCATACAGCCTCCTTTAAAGAAGTGTCGATTCATCGAAAGCCGGTTCAAGCCCGCAACCGTCTTTCGCGGCCCCTCATGCAACTCGCTCATTTGGGCATGATGCTGGAAAAGGCATTGGTTTCTTCTACACAGAAAGTGGCAACGACGTCGTGATTAGGATCACATTCGCTCAACAAAGTGGTCCTAAACACACGCGAATCAATCGCGGCCGCGGCCCAGATCTGAAATAACTCACGCATGGCGGTGGCCCACGTTAAGCGTTCTCAACCTTCAACGCTCTGCAAAGAGCAAGCGCTCCCAGCATTAACTTGCGAATACTAAAGTCGAATCTCATAGGGTCTCCTTAGGCGTTGAACTTCCTTCGAAAGACGATTTCAAAGCCCCTCTACACACGAGGCCTCGTCTCTCGAAGAATTGCGCGACGACGTGGCTCACCAGGAACCAGGCGCCCGGTTGATGTCCTTACAGTCGCTGTCTATATGGTCCCAGTACTTTCTTTGAAGGCCCAGTGCACAGACAAATTCACAGCTTGGTTATGGTCCGTTGTACGAATCAGGCGATTCTCGGGGCACTCACCATGCGGGCAAACAGAAGCTTTCTGACTAGGGCTCCCCTTTCTTTTTGGAAAAGGACTGCCGTAGCCAAGAAAGAATAAAGCTTCCTCGCCTTCGTGTCTACATCAGTGGGAGACCCTCGAGGTTCATATTCAACCCAGCGACATCTCTCAGGACCATGCGTACACTCTGAAGACGTTCTCTCTGAAGCCCGTGCCGTGAGGTTAATTTATGAAGAGAATTCTCGGAGTCCTAAGCCTGTTGTGATGTGGGTGCCTTGTCGTACCCTGCCGTTGGGTAGGGCAGGGTCGTTACCCTCACCGCCTCGGAAAAACGGAATAGCACTTCGGGGCACAACCTTGGAACTTGCTGACCGCTCCTTAGCTGACCGCTCTTTGGCTAACCGCTCTCTAGCTGACCGCTTCTTAGCTATTTCTTAGGCGTCCCACTCTCTTCGTTCATCTCCTTCAGCTTCTGCTCCAGCAGCATCTTCTCCTGCTCCTTGGTGAACTTCGGGAACAGGAACGCAATCTGCAAGCGCACTCCCCACGGCGAGCTGCCCGGAGGATGAACAGCGTTCCCATAAAACTGCATCGTCAGATTCACCGGCTGGAACCCCAGCTTCATGATCCTTCCAATACCGCCACCCAGAGGCACCACCCAGCGGTTCGGACTATCCTGCATCCAGTCCGCAGTCATCGTCGGCTGCCACGTAATGTAGTAGCCCTTCTTCAGGTTGTAGTTGATGAAATACTGCAGCAGAAACTGGTTTACATCCGGCCTGCTTCCGCTGCCCGCCACGCTCCACACGTTGTTCGTCAAAACGCCCAGCGTCCAGTTCTTGGGCTGCTTCAGAAGCACGAAGGTCGGCCCGATGCTGAGCTTGCCCTGCCCCAGAATGTCGTTCGTTGCTGTCGGCAGGACAAGCGCCGGGCCAACACCCCAGATGAACTTTCCTGGCTTTGAAGGCGAGAAGAAGAACGAGGGATTCATGTCCCCCAATCCAAACTCCCCGCCCGTTGTCTGGTTCGTGTAGGGCTGCCACACGATCGGCTGAATCGTGCGCGTGATCAAATTCCAATTCGGACTCAGCTTCACCGGAATCACCGGCTGAAGGTTCAAGATGTCCTGCACGCGGTCGTACGGACCGATGCCGAAGTTGTTATTGTTCTGCACCGGCACGCTGATCAGGTTCGCCACGGGATTCTGTGCCGCCTTGCGCAACGCGTCCCCATTCTGCTCGGTCGCAGCCGCACCCGACGGATCCGCTACCTTCTCCTGTGCATTCGCCAGCTGCGACAACGTCCCCGCCACGCAGGACGCAAAGATCAAACTCACCGTGAGTTTCTTAAACTTCATACTGGCTCCTGAAAGCTGTTCCCGCCGCTTGCGGGGCTCTATGTGGCCCTGGGTTTTCTCCAGGCCTGGAAGAGAGGCGCGGGAAGCATCATTCTACATAGGCCGTCTGCCTTACGGTGCCCCGGGAATGGAGTCTTTATTTGTCTCTATAAGTGGCTCCAGCGTGCCAAAAACGTGCCATTTTGCGACCGAAATCATGCTTTCAAAAACGCGTTTTCAGCGTCCAACTGCTAGGATAACCATATGCAATTCAATCAACTAAGCCCTTCCAGAGGTCTATAATGGCGCTCGCATGGCGCTAGCTTCTGGCATGTCCTTCGGCCCCTACGAGATCATCTCCCCGCTCGGGGTGGGCGGGATGGGCGAAGTGTATCGTGCACGTGATGCAAGACTTAACCGCGAAGTCGCGATCAAGGTCCTGCCCGAATTTCTCTCGACCGACGCGGATCGACTGCGCCGTTTCGAGCAGGAAGCCCGCGCGGCCGCGGCCCTGAATCACCCTAACATCCTTGCTGTCTATCAGATGGGGACCACCGAAGGCGTGCCCTACCTGGTCTCGGAATTACTAGAAGGTGAAACTCTTCGCGAAACCCTTCGCCGCGGCCCATTACCCTTACGTAAATCGATTAACTACGCGATTCAGATTGCGCATGGGCTCGCCGCGGCACACGAAAAAGGCATCATTCATCGCGATTTGAAGCCGGAAAATCTCTTTATTACGCGCGATGGCCGCGTCAAAATCCTCGACTTTGGACTGGCTAAAGTAGTTGATTCTAAAGAAGAAGAGCCGGGCCCAGCCCTGACCCTGCCGCTGCGAACCGAGGCTGGTCTGGTGCTCGGAACCATGGGCTACATGGCGCCCGAACAGGTACGTGAGAAACCTGCCGATTTTCGCTCCGATATCTTCGCTTTTGGCGCCATTTTGCACGAAATGCTCACCGGACAGAGGGCTTTTCAGAAGTCCACGACAGCCGACACTATCGGCGCCATTCTGCACCAGGATCCCCCCTCCGTCTCGCAACTTTCGCCCAATACACCCGTGGCCGTTGAACGCGTCGTGCATCGCTGTCTTGAGAAGAATCCTGAGCAGAGATTCCAATCTGCGGCTGATCTGGCTTTTGCGCTGGAGGCTTTGTCGGGTGCGTCCGGCATATCGAAAATTGCGGAATACGCGCCGCAGGCACGCACGCCCGTCAGCCTGCGTCCCGCAGCGGCGGGAGTGGTTCTCCTGGCATTGTTCGGTGCCGGCATACTCCTATATCTATGGACGCGGCCTGAGCCTGCACCCGGCGTCTCGAACTATGTGCAGCTAACGCACGATGGGCAGCAGAAATCCCTCATCGGCACGGATGGTTCAAGGCTTTATGTGGGCCTGGCGAGCTCCGCCGTGCAGGAAGTGGCCGAGTTGTCCACCTCGGGAGGGGAGACGAGAAAGCTCTCCATCATGCCCTCTGCCAACATGCTGCCTTTGAGCCTGTCTCCGGATGGGTCGGTGCTGTTGGTGGTCGATGGTCAAGGGGTTCCGGCGAAGGGTCCACTCTGGGGCCTGCCCGTGTTGGGCGGGTCTCCGCGCCGTCTTGCCGACACGATTGGCCAAAGCGCGTCGTGGTCACCGGATGGCCAGATGCTGGCATACACCAATGGCGGCGAGCTGTTTGTAGCGCGCGCCGACGGAACGGATTCCCACAAACTTTTCTCGATGAAGAACCTTGTCTCCGATCCTGTGTGGTCGCCCGATGGCCGCCACCTGCGATTTGGTTCCTCAGACGATCTGGGAGCATTGATCGGCCAACATCTCTTATGGGAGGTGGGGGTGGATGGGAGCAATTTACATCGGCTGCTGGCCGGGTGGCACAACCCCGCAGATGAATGCTGCGGTCGATGGACGGCAGACAGCAAGTATTTCGTTTTCGAGTCGAATGGCCAACTCTGGTCGCTGGCGCAAAAGGGCCGGTTCGCAAAATCCGACCCCAAACCTGTGCTTCTTACTTCCAGTCCAATGTCTCTCTACGCTCCCACGCCGAGCAAGGACGGCAAGAAGTTGTTCCTGGTAGGTCGCACATATCGCGGCGACCTGATGCGATATGACCAGAAGACAGACCAGTTCTCTCCGTTTCTCGGTGGCATTTCCGCGGAGTACCTTGGCTTCTCGAAGGACGGCCAGTGGGCTGCCTACACTTCTTATCCCGAGGGCACAATCTGGCGAAGCAAGCTGGATGGAAGCGAGCGGTTGCAGCTGACATATCCGCCGCTGAATGGCGTGATGCCGCGCTGGTCTCCAGACGGAAAAACGATCGTGTTTTTCAAGTTTTCCGAGGGCACAGGTAAACCCGCAAAGATTTACGTGGTTTCATCCGGCGGGGGAAGTCCTCGCGAGTTGATGCCGGGGGATACGCAGAATCAGCAAGACCCGAACTGGTCTCCGGATGGCAACAGGATCATCTTCGCGGGGGATGCGAACGGAGCCGCAACGTTAGGCGCAACTGCGTCCATCCGCATTCTAGATCTCTCGACTCAGAAGGTTTCCATGCTGCCGGGATCGCAAGGGTTGTTCTCGCCCCGATGGTCTTCCGACGGCCGGTACGTTGCTGCCATGACCGGCGACTCAAGTGTCGTGCGGTTATTCGACTTTCAAACTCAAAAATGGACCGAGGTTGCGAAGGGAAGCTTTGGCTGGCTGAACTGGGGACACGACGGAGAGTACCTCTACGTTTTGGATTTCGCCGGCAAGGGAGCTGTACTCAGGATTCGAATCAGCGATCACAAGATAGAGAAGGTTGCTGACCTGAAGAACTTCGTTCTGACTGGCCGCTATGGTGGGTCGCTGGCCCTCAGCCCCGACGATTCTCCGCTGCTGCTGCAAGATGCCGGAACGCAGGATGTCTATTCTCTGGATTGGATAGAGCCATAAAGCAGCGAGTCAGCTAGTTAGCGAGTCAGCAAGTCAGCGGAAAAACAAACTGCGAAGATCTCGCGTGAAAGGTTCGCGGGTTGGCAAATCAGCCCGTCACGAGTCCGCTGCGGAGAAAGCGTCAACTCGGACGTAATCCTGACGCGATCAGACCTGCTGTAGCATCTTTAAAGGGAGACCGTGCCAACCACCCGTCACAGATCGGCTTCGTTTGAGCGCACGCTGGCAAGCGCGAAGAGCACGATGGTCTTCAGCGAGATCGTCAAGCTCGCCATCGACAGCTTTCGCGCCAGCAAGGTGCGCTTTGCGTTGACTGCCCTGGGCATGGTGATCGGTTCCGCATCGCTGATCATGGTGGTCACAATTGGGCTGACGGGCAAGCAGTACATTCAGAAGCTCATACAAGGCATCGGCACCAACATGGTCGAGCTGGAGTATTCCGGCGGCGGCACGGGCACGGTCAAGGATTTCCGCAGCGACTTTCTGACGCGAGATGATGAGCGCGCCATCACCGAACAGATCCCCGCCGTGGCCACTTCATCGCCTGTACTGGAGATGAGAGACCGGATGGCCTTTGGCGACGGCGTGGTGAAAGACGTGCTTGTGCTGGGCGTTTCGAATCAGTATGAAGTGGTGCGCAACCTCGTAGTAGTTACCGGGCGCTTCTTCGACGAGCTGGACGATCAAACGCACACCAAGGTAGCAGTGGTGACGGAGCCCTTTGCGCGCCAGCGATTTGGAAGTGCGGATGCCGCGATCAACCAGGAGATTCGACTAAGCGGAATTCCCTTCACCGTTATCGGCATCTTCAAAGAGCGCGTGGATACCTTCGGTCAGACCGAGGTGGCAGACCAGACGATCCTGATTCCGTATTCAGTCGCGCGCTACTTTACCGGCACGGACAACGTGAAGCAGATCTATTTTTCGATTCGCGATCAGAACAGCGTAGAGGACACGGCCAAGCAGATTGTTCGCGTGGTGAAGAGCCGGCACAAGCCGAACTCGGTCTATTCCACGACGACGCTGACCTCGCTGATTGAAACGGCGGGAAACGTCGCCAATGCACTGACGGTTGTGCTGCTGCTGGTCTCGTCGGTCACACTGGCTGTGGGCGGCGTGGGAATTATGAACATCATGCTCGCCACTGTCCGCTCGCGCATTCGCGAGATCGGCATCCGCAAGGCGCTTGGCGCCACCGCGCGAGAGATCAAGCTCCAGTTTCTTGTGGAGGCTGTGTTCATCTCGCTGATTGGCGGTGTGATTGGAACGGTAATCGGGCTGGCGCTGCCGCTCTCGATTCGATTCTTTACGGACTATCGGATTCCAATATCGGCCTGGTCAGTAGTAATTGCACTGGTGACGGCGACGGCGGTTGGCGTCATCTTCGGCACATTGCCTGCCACACGCGCGGCTCAAATGGATCCAGTTGAATCTTTGAAATACGAGTAAGCAACAGCTACGGTTACATAACCCAGGCGACTTTTTCCAGCTCAGCCTGCAGACAATCGTGTCCGCAACGATTCAGTTCCATGCGGCTGACGGCGGTGCGCGCGAGTTCAGGATTGATTCCGTATCCCCGCCCCGCGAGGAACAGGGAGAGAACCTCGGCTGCCTGCCAACTGTCGATGCCGGACTGCGTAAGCTCGGTGCGAAGAGTTGAAAGCTCCAACTCGCTAAACTTTTCCACCATGTCCTTACCCTTGGTATCGGGGTCGGTTCTCATGGATCTTTCTTCTGGTGCAAACTTGGCTGCAAACTCACTCATATAGGTCTTAGACACAGAAAAGCTCGTTTTGTTGCCTGCAACTTTCTGACCAAACCATAGTAATTGTGAGTCGATCACGCACGAACGGACGTCCGATCCAGACGGGGTTTGCGGCTGGTCTGCGAAGACATAGAATAAAAAGGACATGGATGAGAATCGCAAAGGAAACGCTGTTACATTGCGCACATTGCTACTGATCTTATTTGGCGCAATGGCGGCAGCGGCAGGGGTGGCCTACCTGCTGGTTTACCCCTTCTTTCACCGCTAGTCATGACTGCAATTTTTGTCAGGCGGGTGGAGCGGAGACGGCTTGAGCTGCGATCATGACTGGAATTCCGTCCGACACCGGGTAATATCGGTCGCACGCGCCA
This sequence comes from uncultured Acidobacteriaceae bacterium, assembly GCA_963849505.1. GTDB lineage: Bacteria > Acidobacteriota > Terriglobia > Terriglobales > Acidobacteriaceae > JANXZS01. The sequence continues at coordinate 562,684 of CAWKHY010000012.1, forward strand.
CAGTGCAACCAAAGATGAGCTTCGGTGGTGGGGCCGGGTATGACAGGACCCAGGCAGGATGGACAGGCGAGCAGCGATAGAAGATGCTCTGAGAGCAGCGTCATAGTTCGAGTATAAATTTGAATGCCTCGCGGTGTGCGAACGACCGGGGATCTGCGAAAGGAAATGCAAGACGAATGAGTGACAATCGGGTTCTTGACGGAACGGCGATAGCGGCCGCGATCAAGCACGATGTGGCGGAGGACGTAGCCAAGCTGGCTACCGCTGGAATTCGCCCCGGCCTCGCGGCTGTTCTGGTGGGCAATGTGGCGGCATCGGAGATCTACGTTCGCAGCAAGGTGAAGACGTGCGAGGCGCTGGGAATTGCGAGCGACTTGATCACTCCGCCTGACACGGTTACCACGGAAGAGATGCTGGCGCTGGTGGCTCAATTGAACAAGCGCGACGATATCGATGGCATTCTGCTGCAACTGCCCCTGCCGAAGCAGGTGAACGCGAAGGCGCTGCTGGAAGCGGTGTCTCCTGACAAGGATGTGGACGGATTTCATCCGGTAAATGTTGGCCGGTTGCAGACGGGTCAACCTGCTCTGGCACCTTGCACGCCATCGGGAATCGTTGAGATGCTTCGGCGGAGCGGCATCGCCATGTCAGGCCAGAACGCGGTGGTGATTGGGCGCAGCGACATTGTGGGTAAGCCGATGGCGATCCTGCTGCTGCAGCAGAATGCAACGGTCACGGTTTGCCACAGCAAGACGCGTGATCTGGGTGACTTTACGCGCAAGGCGGACATCCTTGTTGCCGCAATTGGACGTGCGGGCTTCGTTACGCCGGAGATGGTGAAGCCGGGATCGACGGTCATCGATGTTGGTATGAACCGCATTACGACTCGCGAAGAGTTTGACCGCTACTTTGCGGGAGATGCGCGGCGCGAGAAAACATTTCTGGAGAAGGGCTCGACGCTGATCGGCGACGTGCATCCAAAGGCGTTCGAGGTTGCGGGTGCGTACACGCCTGTGCCGGGAGGAGTGGGTCCGTTGACCATTGCTATGCTGATGGCGAACACGGTGCGCGCTGCAAAGCTGCGCCGCGGGCTGCAGGTCTGATCGCGATGCTGCGCGTGGGATTGACGGGTGGACTGGGCAGCGGCAAGAGCACGGTGGCGAAGATGTTCACCGCACTGGGCGCACATCTGATTGAGGCGGATCTAATTGGCCGCGAGTTGATGCAGCCGGGCCAGCAAGTCTTCCTGGATATTGTGGGGTACTTTGGCAGCGATGTTCTGCAGCCGGACGGAACGCTTGATCGCCGAAAGCTCTCGTCGATGGCGTTTGAGGGCGGAAGAATTGAGGAGCTAAACCGCATTGTGCATCCCGCTGTCATCGCCGTGCAGGAGCGCTGGGCGCGGGAGCTTTTCGCGAAGGATCCAGAGGCCGTGGCAATTGTTGAGTCGGCACTGATTTTTGAAGCTGAGCGGTCGGCTACGGTTCCGGACTGGGCGCATCGCTTCGACCGTCTGATTTTGGTGGCGGCGCCGGATGAGATGAAGATTGCAAGGTACGTTGAGCGCATCTCACCAGGGCGGTGGGACGAGGTGGCGGCCTCTGACGCGCGGGCACGGCTTGCGAAGCAGATTCCTGACAGTGAAAAGATCCCACGCTGCCATTACGTCATCCAAAACACTGGCACGCTTGCGGAGACAGAGGAAAGGGTGCGCGCAATTTATGTGGAGCTTCGCGGCTTGTCTCTGCGTCGTACTGCTGAGGACTGAATCTGAAAGGCTACTCCCGCTACAATCGATATAGGCGCTCCCACGGGTTAGTGGCGGTGCCGGGGTTAAAGGTACGCTCGATATGACATTTCGCCGAATCATTCTTGTTGCGCTGATCGTAGGTGGATTCTGGTATCTCACCTCCCACACCCGGACCGCTGTTAGCCATCTGCCGGAGGGTGGTGGCAGTTGGTTGGGGAAGATGGCGAGTACTCCCGATGCGGCGCTCAACTTGACTGAAGCGCACGCCCAGCCGGCTTACGACGCGGAAGAGCTGAACAACATCGCCATCTACAAGAAGGTCGTCCCGGCAGTGGTGAACATCACTTCGACGGCAATGTCCTTCGACTTTTTCTACGGGATGGTTCCGCAGCAGGGTCAGGGTTCGGGATTCATCCTGGACAAGTCCGGACACGTGCTGACGAACTACCACGTAATCCAGGACGCCAGCCGAATTGAAGTGACGCTGAGCGACAAGCACAAGTACAAGGCTCGCGTGGTGGGCGCCGATAAGACTCGCGACCTGGCACTGCTTGAGATCAATGCACCGAATCTTTCGCCGGTCATTCTGGCCGACTCGAAAGATCTTGTCGTCGGTCAAAAGGTATACGCCATCGGCAATCCTTTCGGGCTCAGCGGAACGATGACTCGCGGCATCATCAGCGCCATCCGGCCGATTGCCAATCCGCAAGGAACGCGGATTGAAGATGCGATCCAGACGGATGCTGCTATCAATCCCGGCAACTCCGGCGGACCGTTGCTGAACTCGCGCGGCGAAGTGATTGGCATCAATACGCTGATCGCCAGCAACGGCGCGGATCAAAGCTCGGGCATCGGGTTTGCAATTCCAATCAACTCCGCGAAGTCTGTTCTGGCTGATCTCTCGAAGTATGGTCGCGTGCGTAGGCCAACCATGGGTATCGTCTCGCTGCCGATTGAGCCATACCTGGCAAGTCAGATGGGACTCGCGGCGCAGTACGGCGTGCTCATCCAGCGTGTCTTGCCGGGCGGTGCAGCCGAGCGCGCCGGGCTGCACGGTGGCAAGCAGCAGGCCTACCTCGGAAATACTCCAATCTACCTGGGCGGCGACTTGATCATTGCCATCGATGGTGAAGAGGTGACGAGCACGCAGGATATTGCCGCGATCATGGACAAGCACCAGATTGGCGACAGCGTCACGCTGACCTACTATCGCGGAACCCGCAAGCTGACGGCTCGCCTTACGCTTGGCGAGTCTGGCGACGCGACAACCTGACGACCCTTAACAGCACGCCGCGAATTTCAGAGAGCGAGCGATTCCGAATGAGCAAATGGACCACCGAGAATATCCCCCGACAGGACGGCAAGTTTGCCATTCTTACCGGGGCGAACAGTGGGATCGGGTTGCATGCCGCGCGAGAGTTAGCCCGCGCCGGCTGCAGCGTAATCCTGGCGTGCCGCAGCCTGGAGAAGGCAAACGCAGCCAAGCAGCGCATTGAGCGCGAGACGCCCGGGGCAAAGGTTGAAGTTGCTGTCCTCAATCTGGCGAGCCTGGCATCGGTGCGCTCCTTTGCCGACGGCTTTCTGGCCAGCGGACGGCGGCTCGATCTGCTGATCAACAACGCCGGAGTGATGGCACTTCCGACGCGGCAATCCACAGCGGATGGGTTTGAGTTGCAATTCGGCACCAATCATCTGGGACATTTCGCTTTGACAGGGCTCCTGTTGCCCGCGCTCCTTGCCGCACCGGCAGGCCGGATCGTCACCGTGAGTTCCATCGCCCATCGCGGCGGCAAGATTCGCTTCGACGATCTTGCATGGCAGCACGGCTACAAGCCGTGGCCCGCGTATCGCATGTCGAAGCTTTCCAATCTTCTCTTCGGCAAGGAACTTGAGCGCAGGCTGGAGCAAGCTGGTCTCACCACACGGAGCATCATCGTGCATCCCGGAGTTGCCAGCACAAGCCTCTTCACCAGCGGACCTGGCACAGGCACGGGGCCGGTGAACGCGATCGTCAACGCATTGACGCCGACGTTTATTCGCTGGCTGGGACAATCGGACGAGCAAGGTGCATTGCCCACCCTCTACGGTGCAACATCGCCTGATGCGCGGGGTGGCCGCTTCTATGGACCGGATGGATTCCGCGAGATGAAAGGGTACCCTGTTGAAGTGCAACCGGAAGCGCCCGCCAACGACCCCGCGCTGGCGGCGAAGCTGTGGGATGCGTCAGAACAACTGACAGGCGTTCACTACAACTTCCCTCGGGGCTAGTTCTCCCCTGAACCGGCCTCAGGCCTGGCGAAGAATGTAGTGACGGTCCCGGATCTCGTATTTGCCTGAGATGACCCGCGATAGAGCCTCGGTGTAGGCGGTGTGCTCCTGCTCAAGGATGCGGGTGGCCAGCGTGTGTCCATCATCGGTGTCGAAGACCGGCACCGTTTTCTGCAGGATGATCACGCCATGATCGAGATGCTCATCCACAAAGTGGACGGTGCATCCCGACACTTTGACGCCATATTCGAAGGCCTGCTGCTGCGCATCGAGTCCCGGAAAAGATGGCAGCAGTGACGGATGGATGTTAACGATGCGCTGCGGAAAAGCGTCGATGAAGCCCGGCGACAGCAGGCGCATGTAGCCCGCGAGGCATACCAGTTCAACGCGATGCTCGCGCAGACGAGTGACGATTTCGGCGTCCTGTTCGGCGCGCTTGCGACCGCGCGCTTCGACGACTACAGCGGGCAGCCCACGCTCCCGGGCTGCAGCTATTCCAGGTGCGTCGGGAAGGTTCGAGACGACGACAGCGATCTCAGCGCCGGGAAGCCTGCCACGTTGAATACTGTCGGCGATGGCGAGGAAGTTCGATCCCCGGCCCGAAAGCAGAATGCCTAGCCGCATGCTTGTTCCTTGGTGCTGGTGTCAGAAGTTCAGGCGTAGATGACCTTGCGGTCTCCCTTGACGATGCGTCCGATGACGAAGAACTTTTCTCCGGAGCGGTCGAATTGCGACTTCACGTTCTTGAATTTCTCTGCCGGAATAACGGCGATCAGCCCGACGCCCATGTTGAAGGTGCGCAGCATTTCATCCTGAGCCACGCTGCCTAGTTGCTGCAGATGCTCAAAGATAGGAGGCACCGGCCAGCTTCCCGTCTCCACCACGGCCGAGACGCCCTTGGGCAGAATTCGGGGCAAGTTGCCAGTAATGCCGCCGCCAGTGATGTGGGCCATGCCGACGGTTGAATCGGTGGCAGTGAGCTTGCGGATGACCGGCAGATAGCTGCGGTGCACCTTCATCAGGGCAGCCCCGGCCTTGTCCTTAAGCGCGTTCACGTATTGTTCCGGCTTGTATCCGGCGACCTCGAAAAAGAGCTTACGGGCGAGCGAATAACCGTTGGTATGCAGGCCGGTGGAAGGCAGTCCGATGAGCACGTCGCCCACCTTGATGCCCGCTCCGGTAATGATCTTTTCCTTGTCGACCGCGCCGACGATAAACCCTGCCAGGTCATACTCGCCATCGGCATAGAAGCCGGGCATCTGGGCAGTTTCCCCGCCAATCAGGGCACATCCGTTGGCGTGGCAGGCCTCGGCCAGGCCGCTGACCACCTTTTCAGTGACCTCGGGATCGAGACGTCCGCTGGCGAGGTAATCGAGAAAGAAGAGCGGTGTCGCGCCCTGGACAGCGATGTCGTTGACGCAGTGGTTGACGAGGTCGGCGCCCACGGTGTGGTGGATGTTCAGATCGAAGGCCACCTTGAGCTTGGTTCCCACGCCATCGGCGCTGGAAACGAGCACAGGATTCTTGTAGCGAACCAGATCCAGCTTGAAGAGGCCGCCAAATCCGCCAATTTCGCTAAGTACCTGCTTATTGAATGTCCTCTGGGCTAGATACTTGATGCGTTGCTTGGCCCGGTCGCCACTGCTGATGTCCACGCCGGCGTCGGCGTAAGTTACCGGCGATTTAGCCTTTTTCGATTTTGCGTCTGGCTGCGAGTCTGGCTTCGATTCTGGCAAGGCGTTTCCGTGGAGCAGGGTAGGATGCCGGCCATCAAAATAACCTCGCAAATGGAGTCTCCCGGGGGAGCCGCCGGCGCTGGGATTTGTGGGCCGAAGCGTAAGTTTAACACTCCGCGAGTCGGATACGACGCGGAAGCTTAGCTGGAACGGATGAATCGGTCGCGCTGGGTGGGGGTGGGGAGGGGACACGCGGGCAGGCGGCCGAAGATCCGATAGCGCAACTTGGCGACCAGATCGTAGCCAAGATCCCGCAGCGGGCGAGGGATGAGTTTGAGCACGACCGCCAGCAACCGCCAACCGACGCCTAAAGAGCGCAGGACCTGCAAAACGGCGTCAGAATGCGTGAAAAGGCGCTCTTTTGGCGTCCCAATGTCGGTAACAAGGCAGATTGTGTTCAAAGCCAGCGGGTCTATGTGGTGGTGGGCGAGAATATCGACGGAGATGGAGTCCTGCAGGGCGCAAAAGCGGAAATAAGCCGCGGTATCGCGTCGCAAGACAAACTGCACGAAGCGGTTGCAAAGACCGCAAACGCCGTCGTAGAGAATGAGTGAAGCACCGGTAAGTTGAGCATTCAACGAAGACATCTGGAACCTGGTCGCCATTTCGAATCGCGATTAGGCGCTTATCATAGTAAATCTAACTTTTTGGGGCACAAATGCGCGGTATACCCGAGCGGTGGGACTACCTGATTGTTACTGCGGCGAACATGGTGCAGGCCGCAGCTTATGAAATGCAGATTGAACTGCGCCGAGGGCTGGGCGAGCTTTCGCAGTTTCAAAACGTCCTGGTGGTCGCCGATGTGAATGGTCGGCGCATCGGCAGCGGCGGCAGCACGGTCGCGTGTCTCTCCCGCGTTGTTCAGTTGCAGCGGAAATCTGAAAACCAGGAAAGCGCTGAGGCAATTTTGCGGCGCTTGCGAATTCTCGTTCTCCATGCCGGGGGAGACGCGCGCCGATTGCCTGCGTATTCAGCGTGCGGAAAGATCTTTGTTCCGCTGCCGGGCGAGAATGAACGAGCACTTGGAACTACGCAATTTGACCGCCTGATGGAGGCGCTACTAAATTTGCCTGCCGCATCGCCCGGCTCAGGCCAGGTGGTGGTTACATCAGGTGACGCGCTCTACGGTTTCGATATCTCGGAACTGGATCTTACCGCCAGCGGAATGACTGTACTCGGTTCCCGCACCAAGCCAGAGGAAGCCGCACGGCACGGCGTGTTCTGCGTCGCACCCGACGGCAGGGTACGCATGGTACTGCAGAAGCCAGACATCCCTTCCCAGATTGCAGCGGGTGGAGTAGACCGCCGCGGACAGTCCATTCTCGACGTGGGAATCATGAGCTTCGACGCAGCCACGGCAGCGATGCTGCTGAGAACCTTCTGCGAAGATACGGAGCTGGAGCGTCCGGCGGGAAGGGAGGGACTTCGGCTCAAACCGTTTGTCCTGGACTCGGGTGTAGATCTTTACCGCGAAATCTGCTGCGCTCTTGGGAGCGAAATTAGCTTTTCGCAATACCTCGACTCCGTTCGGCAAAGCGGTTGCACCTTGGAAGAGACGCTGCTGCAATCGTTGTTCACCTCGCTGCGCTCGATCCGTCTTCATCTGGAGATATTGAAGAACTTCAGCTTTCTCCATCTGGGATCGACAAGGCAATTGATTTCAAACGGACTGGCACTCTTAACTCGAGACAAGGGTTCTGCCCCGGAATCCACGATCCTTTCCATTAACAACGACGTGCTCCCGACAGGCAGTATCGAGGGCGCGGAGTCCTGGGTGGAGGGCTGTCGAATCAGCGCGCCACTTGCATTGAGCCGCCGCAACGTAGTGGTTGGCGTGGACGTCTGCAGACCTCTCTCACTGCCAGAGGACGGTTGCCTTGACGTGATCGAAGGAACCGACAGGCACGGCGCGCATGTGTGGTTTGTCCGCTGCTACGGCGTCGACGATTCCTTCAAGGATCCGCTTCATGATCGCGCCAATTATCTTGGAAAATCCTTAGCAGACTGGTTGAAATCGGTTGAGGTGACACCATCCGACGTATGGGATTCGGCAGACGAGCAGACCCTTTGGAACGCTCGCATTTTCCCCGCGGTGAAGACTGCCGAAGCATTCCACGATTGGCTTTGGATCTTCGACGTCAGCCATGCGACGGCCACAGATAAGGAGCGATTCGCGACGGCGGAACGCTACAGTGCCGCCGAAATCGCAGTGCTTGCCGATCAATCGGCATTTCATCTCAGGCGCATGGAGACGCGTTCTGCAGAAATTGAACGTTCACTGGAGCGCGTATTTCAGCACGAAAGTGGTTTCAGTGCCCGTGATCTCAGCCTGGTCATCCGGCACTCAAATGATCCGTCAAAAATCATAGGAAAGACGCTCACACTTCTACGGCAATGCGCGCAGTTGAATGACGGCGATTCGCTGGAGAGCCTCGAGTTTCCGCGCATCGCTCATAGCCTGGGCACAGCTATCGATGAGTTGGGGGGCAGCGACGAGACCACGCTGGCAAGCATTGCGCCTGCACTCGACGGGAGTCTTATTCCCGAGACCTCAGAGTGGTTGAAGAGCATTGGGCTTCTGCCCACTCTGACCAGTGATGCGCGCGAGTGGGGACGAACGCTACGAGGTCAAGCCTTTCGGCGGTTGAACGAATCTATCCTCGGCACATCGCATTCCCACTCTGCGCGACCGCGAAACTCCCTGCGCCCCGACGAAACAATTTGGGGAAGATCTCCCGCACGCATCGATCTGGGAGGGGGATGGTCTGACACGCCTCCCTACACGCTGGAGAACGGCGGAGACGTGATCAACACCGCCATCAATCTTAATGGGCAACCTCCAATTCATTGCTACTGCCGACTGTTGCGGGAGCCGGTAATACGCTTGAACTCGATCGATGGCGGACTGCATGTGGAGTTGCGCGAACTGTCGGAGTTGCTCGATTATCGGCGCCCGGGCGATCCCTTCTCCCTCACCAAGGCGGCACTCGTCATCTCCGGATTTTCTCCGGAGCGCGATTACTGGCCGAAGGACGTGTCTCTCGCGGAGATGCTGCAAAGCTTCGGCGGGGGCATCGAGATCACCACGCTCGTGAGCATTCCGCAAGGGAGTGGCCTGGGAACTTCGAGCATACTTGGCGCAGTAATCCTCGGCGTGATCAGCAGGCTGATTGGCAGTTCAATGGGGCAGCAGGAGTTGTTCCACGAAGTTCTGCGACTGGAACAGGCGCTCACCACAGGCGGAGGCTGGCAGGACCAGGTGGGTGGGTGCATCGGTGGCACCAAGATAACGAGCACTCGCCCGGGCATGTTTCCTAACCCGAAATTCCGCTATATACCAAGCGATGTGATCGACCCGAAGTTGAATGGAGGGCGCACACTGCTTTACTACACCGGCCTGACGCGACTGGCCAAGAACCTTCTGGAAGAGATTGTCGGCGGTTATCTGAATCGCGACTATGAGGTTATGGCCTCTCTGCGCGAGGAGCATCCCGCAGCCCGCGCCGTTGCAGAAGCGATGTCGCATAAGAACCTGGAGCAGTTCGGGGCCGCGATCAACGCGGCCTGGGCGCTGCAGGTGCGGCTCAGTCAGTCGGTAACCAACAAGGAAATCCAGTCGGTGCTCGATCGTGTGCAGCCCTATGTCTATGGTGTGAAAGTTGCGGGAGCGGGAAGCGGTGGATTCATGCTGATCGTCGCCAAGACTCCCCACGACGCTGACCGCGTGCGTGATCTGCTGAACCGCGAGCCACTGAACGATTGCGCACGATTCTTTGATTTTGAAGTGAATAATGTCGGTCTGGAGATCTTTAACTGCTAGCGCACTTCCGCGTCCTGCGGAACGGGGCCTGCGAACAAGTGCAATATTTTCGTGACCAGTTGCTCTCGCGTGAAGGGCTTCTGGATGTAGTCAGCGCTGACGTCTTCCATATTCAGAGGCATCAGGCGATCGTCCGTGTATCCAGACATGAACAGGACTTTTGTCGACGGATACATTTTCAGAAACTCCCGCGACAATTCGAAGCCGTTCATGCCAGGCATCACGATATCGGTAAGCAGGAGGTCGGGCGCTTCAGTGGCCGGGCCACGACTCAACACCTCTTGACCATTGGCCGCCGCAATTACGCTAAACCCGGCACGATCAAGCACGGCGATAATCAGGGTACGGAGTGACGGATCATCTTCAACCAGAAGTATCTGCTGCTGCTGAGCACTCACGCTCCGCTCGACCGGAACATCTTCGACAGGGGCAGGAGCAACGATGGCGGGAAGATAGATTTTGAACGTGGTCCCATACCCGACTTCGCTGGAGACGGTGATGAAGCCTCCCGCCTTCTTGACGATGCCGTAGACAGTGGAGAGACCCAACCCCGTGCCCTGTCCTGCTTCCTTCGTTGTAAAGAATGGTTCGAAGAGCAGCGACAGAGTGTTCGAATCCATTCCACTGCCAGAGTCCGAGACCTCAAGAAGCACGTGAAGGCCGGCACGTGCGTCCGAGTGCCGCTTCACGAATGCCTGATCCAGATCCACGCTCAGGGTCCGAATCACGAGCCTGCCACCATTCGGCATGGCGTCACGCGCGTTCACGGCCAGGTTCATGATGATCTGTCCGATCTGACCGTTGTCAGAATAAATAGCGGGAAGATCAGACTGAAGGATCGTCTCAAGCTCTACATCTTCGCCGATAAGATGCCTGAGAAGTTTGCTCGTATCCGCAACAACGTCGTTGACACGGACAGCGCCGAGTGTCGGCATGTGTTTACGGCTGAAGGTCAGCAACTGCAGGGTGAGGGACTTCGCCCGGTCGCAGGCCTGCTGAATATCGGCAATTCTCCTCTGTGACTCGGTGTTCTCAGGGACGCTCTCTGAGAGCAGATCGCAACAGGCGATCATGATCGTCAACAGATTATTGAAGTCGTGCGCAACACCGCCGGCAAGCCTGCCGATAGCTTCCATCTTCTGAGCCTGCTGAAACTGACGCTCGAGTTGTCGCTCACGAGTTATGTCACGGCCAACCGCCACAAAGTTCAGGGTCCTGCCCAGTGAGTCGCGAAGGGGCGTGACACTCACATCCCCTTCGAATGTCGTGCCGTCCTTTCGATCCAACGCCATGTTCCCTGACCAGCTCTTGCCAGCATTGATCGCCGCCTTTAATTCGGCCAGCATATCGAGGGGAGTCTTGCCGCGGCGCAGCAACTTGTCCATGTGCTTTCCCTGGACTTCTTCGGAAGAGAAGCCAGATACGCGCTCAAAGGCAGGATTGGCATAGACGATTCGACTGTCAGGATCACTGATGATCACGGCTTCGGTGGTCTGTTCGATGGCGCGTGACAGAACTCGTCGGTGCTGTTCGAGCTTGCGTCTTTCGGTGATGTCGTGGACCACCACCTGTATCGATGAGCCATCCACGTCGAAGAAAGGGGTAGCGGAGATGTCTCCCCAAACGGACGTTCCGTCGCAGCAGATCAGACGATATGCCACCATTGGCGCCGCCTTGCCTGTAGACACCATGGTCGCGGTACGTTCTCTGATAAGTTCGTGGTGTTCTGGCGCTATGAAATCGCGCAGGGGCTGGCCAACGATCTCGGCTGTGCTCTTTGCCTTGAACAATCGGACGGCAGCCTGGTTGACAAATCGGAAGCGGCCGTCGCGATGAATCAGAATGGCATCCGGACTCACCTCAACCAGACTGCGATAGCGCTCTTCGCTCAGCCGGAGTTGTTCCTCAACGTTCTTTCTTTCGGTGATGTCAACATGCGAACCCAGCATGCGCACCGGGCGACCTTTCTCATCAGCGAGCAGCGACCCCTTGGAAAGAATCCAGCGATAACTTCCGTTTTTGTGGCGCAGCCGAAACTCGCACTCGAAACGTCGCCACGGCTGTTCGACTGATGCCTTTACTTCCGCCAGCGTTCTTTCTACATCATCGGGGTGGAGGCTATTTTGCCAAAACTCATTGGTGCTTGGTGCTTCATCGTCGGAGTAGCCAATCTGTCTCTTCCAGATCGGCGAAAAATATACTTCGTTCGTCAGAAGATCCCAGTCCCACATACCGGTATTGGAGCGATCCGCAGCCAGGCGCCAACGCGTTTCTATCTTGCGAAGCGCTTGCTCAGCTTGCTTGGTCGCGGTAACATCCACGGCTATTCCCAACACTATTGTTCTTTGTAATGCCTCGTCCCACAGGGGGACCGCGTACATATCCAGGCAGCAGAGAGTTGCCTTCAAACCTTTGATCTGGAATTCGAGCGTTACCCACTCGCCGCGGCAGACACGCTCGATCAGGCTGCGGACCGCATCGCGAAACTCAGGCATGACAAGCGGGTATACACAGAGGCCAATAATTTCTTCGACCGTGCCCGCTTCAAGAATGCGCAGACCTGAAGGATTGAGGTCGATCAGGCTGCCGTCGGAGTCGACTCGAATTACAAGATTCGGCGTGACATCAAACATCGCGCGAAGTTGCGGCTCGCGCGCAATGAGCGTTCGATTGGCCTCCTCCAACCGGATCACCTTTTCCTCGAGTTGGCGGATACGATCTTCTTTATATTCGCTCGGCATTCCACTTCCTCGGAGGATGGCTCAAGCTGGTGACACTGGCGAAGCCGTCAGGGAGCACTCTGCTTCGTAACCGCCGCGTGCGATGCGCCGGCCGCCCCCAGTGGACCTGCGTCTCTCACACAGCGAAAGCCCAGATGATTTGTACCTGTGCTGATCTCACCCTTCCCGCGGGTGCCGACTACGTAGCGTGAGCAGTATTGATCAGTGCATAGAAATGAACCGCCGCGATGAACCTTCTTTGGCTGTCCCGGTTCACTGGGATCAAGCGAGGTCTTGGGACCGTGTGGATTGCGAGCCACTCCACCTGCCGCAACGAGTTGTTGATAGTAATCGGGACGATACCAGTCGCTGGTCCACTGCCATACGTTTCCGGCCATATCGTAGAGTCCGTAGCCATTCGGCGGATATTGCCCCGTCGCAGTGATTCCAACGTGTCCATCCGCTCCAGAATCCTGATCGGGGAAGTGGCCCTGGTGAGTGTTCGCCATCCACTTGCCATTAGGTCGAAACTCGTCACCCCAGACAAACGGCTTACCTGTCAGACCACCTCGCGCGGCAAACTCCCACTCCGCTTCGGTGGGAAGCCGCTTCTTCGCCCACTTGGCATAGGCCTCAGCGTCCGGATAGGCGATATGCACCACTGGGAAGTTTTCCTTTCCGCGCAAATCGCTCTTCGGCCCAAGGGGATGCCGCCAGTTGGCTCCGGGTACGTAGGCCCACCACTGAAACTGATCGTTCAAAGGAACAGGGTGGTTCGGCGGAGTGAAGACCACGGAACCCGCCACGAGATTCTCAGGGGGAGCGGTCGGATACTCTTCCTGGGTCGGCTTGCGCTCTGCGACTGTGACGTACCCGGTTGCCTTCACGAACCGCTCAAACTCGGCATTCGTGACATCCTTCTTATCCATAAAGAAGGCGTCGACGTACACGCGATGCACGGGACGGGCGTCGGTTGTTGCCTGCATGCCGACATGCCCTCCGCCAGGTTCGTCGGCGGCTCCCATCGAGAACTCGCCGCCAGGAATGAAGGCCATCCCCGCAGGGACAGGCTTTTCCGGTTTGCCGCGGTTTTCGACCGTCGGCGCGAAGTGTGCGCTGGCCGAGTTCATTGCCGGCATCTGCTGTCCGGACCCATCGCCCGCCAGGGCGCGAACTCCATAGCGCCCACCGCTGCCGGAGCAAACCGCCAGGCAAACAATCACCCAGACGGCCGCTACACATGCGCGCGTCGCAGTCCCTGCACTGTGGGCATTCTTCCGCGTTCTCTTGGTCATAAGAAGGTCCATTCTGCCTGTCTCGACTGTTGTGAGGCATTCATTGTTACACCTGTGGTTATTTCCTACCTAGTACTTTCATGCCACGAATGGAGGTGTTCAATTCATTGGAGATAATTGGCTCGGATTCCTTCGCCGTGGCGTTTGACAGGGCTGTCTTGCAGCCGTCGTGACCCAACCCGTAGCGGCGCGTCACCAGCTGTCGCAGAAGTCCCGCCGCCAGTCGCACTATACTTGTGCAGATGCCCAGACCCATGTCTCTCTCCACCCAGTTGCAGCAGCGTGCCGAGCGTTTTTTGCCCGGCGGTGTCGATTCGCCGGTGCGCGCCTTTCGCGCGGTCGGCGGCGCCCCTCCAATCCTGGTGCGAGCTGAAGGCCAGCATCTTTGGGACGCGGATGGGAATCGTTACCTGGATTACTTCGGCTCATGGGGACCGATGATCCTCGGCCATACGTTTCCTCCAGTCGTCGCGGCTATTCAGCAGGCCGCCGCGAACGGCGCGAGTTTTGGGGCATCCACGCCCACTGAAGCCGACCTGGCCGAACGCATTGTGCGCGCCTGTCCCTCGATCGAAAAGCTGAGGTTTGTAAGCTCCGGGACCGAAGCTACGATGTCTGCTATCCGCGTCGCGCGCGCCTTCACTGGCCGCAAATACATCATCAAATTCGAAGGCTGCTACCACGGGCATGCGGATGGCCTGCTGGTAAAGGCCGGCTCTGGCGTCGCAACATTCGGCATTCCCGGTTCGGCTGGCGTACCGGAAGAGATCGCCCATTTAACGTTGGCTCTACCGTTCAACAGCGTGACTGCCGTGGAAGAGGCATTCGAAAACTACCCCGACCAGATTGCCTGCATTATCGTCGAGCCAATTGTCGGAAACATGGGCTGCGTTCCGCCCGCACCAGGTTATCTCTCGGCTCTGCGTGAGATCACCTCGCGCTCCGGCGCGCTGCTCATCTTTGACGAAGTGATGACAGGCTTCCGTGTCGCTTTTGGTGGGGCACAGGCGCTCTATGGGATCTCGCCAGACATGACTACCTTAGGAAAGATTATCGGCGGCGGATTGCCCTGTGGAGCCTTCGGAGCGCGCGCGGAAATCATGAACCTGCTCGCCCCCCTTGGACCGGTCTACCAGGCGGGCACGCTGAGCGGCAATCCACTGGCAATGGCCGCCGGCATTGCCACTCTCGAATATCTCGAACAACACCAGGCGGAGGTCTACCAGCGTCTCGAGACTGCGAGTGCGGCTCTCACCACAGGTGTTGCGGAGGAGGCGCGCAAGGCGGGCATCGACGTGACAACAAATCGAGTCGGCGCCATGTTTACCTGGTTCTTCACGCGCAACGAAGTCACGGACTTTGAGTCGGCACTGACTTCGGACACGACGCTCTTTGGAAGGTTTCATCGCGCCATGCTTGAGGCAGGCATCTGGCTGCCGCCGTCTCAGTTCGAGGCTGTTTTTCTGGGGACGGCGCACACGAACGCCGACCTGGACGCAACCATTGTGGCGGCCCGGAATGCCTTCGCGGAGATCAACGCGTTGAAAGACGCCTAGTCAGATATTCCAGGCCTCGGGCGTGACAAAACGGAATCCCGTACCGGCATGACTCTCCAGCAGCGCCTCAGTGGCGGTGACGGTAAAGCTGCGGTTCTCACCCATGCCCGCCTGCCCGCCATCGTGCAGCAGGATATTGCTTCCCCGGCCGTAGCGGCGGTTGGCAGCAATTCCTTTTTGCATCCGCTGATTGATCTCCCCAGAATGGGATGCGTCCCAATCGTGAGCGGTCACGTTCCACATCACCGGGGTTAGGCCGAGCCCTCGCGCCGTCGCCAAAACATCGGGTCGACGCCCACCATGAGGCGGCCGAAAATACCGCACCGGCTGGCCGAGGCTATCCTCGAGCGCACGATTGCAGGCTTCCAATTCAAAACGCACGCGTTCTGGAGAGCGCAGCACCAGCAGCGGATGCGTCATAGTGTGGTTGCCGAGGAGATGCCCGGCGTCGCGAACCGCCCGGACAATCTGTGGCCGTTGGCGAACGAAGCGGCCAATGAAGAAAAATGTCGCGCGAACATTTTTCTTCGCCAGGACATCGAGCAGACGATACGTCCAGGGATCATTGGGACCGTCGTCATAGGTCAGGGCTATCTCGGAGGTGTCGCGCCCGGCGACGATAGTGTGGCCGAATATCTGCGAGGTGGGCCACATGGCGGAGTAGGCGTAGGCACCCGCCGCCAAGCCAACCGTGGCTCCCGTAATTGCCATTTCTCGCAGCATCTATCTCATTTTAGAGCATCTTGGCCCATGACTCCCGCGAACTAGGCCGGGCAAGAAATGTGATTGATTTCATTGCCCGCCAATCAGAATGGAATACGCTAGCAGAGCATGGCTTTTGCTCTGGAGAAGCAGGTTGTGCTATCTTCGTCGTTTATTCGCCCAAAGAGCCGGTTACTGGGAGTTGAGGCATAGAAAGCATGGCCAATCTGTTTAGTCCGCCAAGATTCATCGCCGTGGAAGGTCCGATCCGCGTTGGCAAATCGAGCCTTTCCGCGATTCTCGCCGACACGATGCATGCCCGTCGGATCGTTGAGCCGGAGCACAATCCCTTCCTCGAAGGCTTTTATGCGGGCGGCAAGAGTTCAGCTTTTGAGACGCAAATGTGGTTCCTGGTGGAGCGCTACGAGCAGATGCGCCGCGAGAAAGCGCACGGCTTCGAGACGACGGCGGTGGCGGATTACATCTTTGAGAAGGACAAGATCTTTGCCTACATCAACCTGACCGACGAAGAGCTAAACCTCTACAACCGCTACTACAACATGTTCCGCGAGAGCATGCCCACGCCGGATCTGGTGATCTATTTGCAGGCGTCGACTGAGGTGTTGAAGCAGCGAGTGCAGCGCAAAGGCATCACGGGTGAGCGGGCCATCAGCGATGACTACCTGGAACAGGTGGTCGCCGCCTATGAGCATTTCTTCTTTCACTACATGTCGAGCGACCTGCTTGTCATCAACACCTCCGACATCGACTTTGTGAACAACAACGCGGATCTGCAGATGCTGCTGAAACGGCTTTCCGAGCCTATCAAGGGAACACAGTATTTCCTGCCTCTGGGAACCGAGAAACCGCTGTAGCGGGATTGGCGGCCAAGCCTCTTCTGATCGCGATCACGACGGCGTATACTCACATTGATTCGGGCAATATCCCCGCTTGAGGGGAACTGCACCTGGAGACAATCGATGAGCGTAACTCATTTCCGTGGAGCGGATCACAACGCTTCCGGCGCGCAAGGATTTCCCGCCAAAGTCACAAGCCAATCACTCAAAGATAAGAAGCTCAACGGTGAGCCCATCTCGGCACTCACCGCCTACGACTATTCGACGGCGCGCCTTGTGGATGAGGCCGGCATCGACATGATCCTGGTCGGCGATTCGCTGGCCATGGTTGTGATGGGCTACGACAGCACGCTGCCGGTGACCGTAGACGAGATGCTGCACCACACGCGCGCTGTTCGACGCGCTGTGCGGCGAGCGATGGTCGTGGCCGATATGCCCTACGGCTCCTACCACCTCGACGTCGCGCAGGGTGTCGCCAATGCTGTGCGGTTTGTGAAAGAGGCCGGCGCGGAAGCGGTAAAAGTCGAAGGCGGCGCAAATCGTGTCGAGCTCGTCGAGCGCCTGACGGATGCGGAGATTCCCGTGGTTGGGCACCTGGGACTCACGCCGCAGTCTGTGCATCGCATGGGCGGCTACAAGGTGCAGGGCAAATCCATGACGGCAATTGATCGCCTGCTGAAGGATGCTCTCGCATTGGAGCGCGCCGGGGTCATCGCAATCGTGTTGGAAGGCATACCCCGAGAAGCAGCGCAGCACATCACCGCGGAGCTTTCCGTGCCTACTATCGGGATCGGCGCGGGGCCCGATACCGACGGCCAGATCCTGGTGCTGCACGATCTGGTGAACCTGACTTTCTCCCAGCCGGCAAAATTTGTGCGGCAATACGCGGACGCAGCGGCGCTTATTTTGAACGCAGTCACAGCCTATCGTCAGGACGTGGAGACACGCAGTTTCCCGAACGAATCTGAGAGCTACCACCTGACCAAGGAGACGCGCGCAGTGCTGGAAGCATCCACCGTCGCGCGACGCAAGGCATAGGGCCCTGATTCGACGATGCAGATTCTGAGATCGACAAAAGAGATGCAGGCTCTCTGCCGCCAGTTTCGCGAACAGGGGAAAGAGGTCGGTCTCGTGCCGACAATGGGCGCGCTGCATGCGGGGCATCTGTCTCTGGTGCGCGCAGCCCGCAGCAAGAGCGATGTGGTCGCGGTCTCTATCTTCGTGAATCCCACGCAGTTTGGCCCCAACGAGGATTTTTCCAAGTACCCGCGCACGTTTGAGCAGGACTGTACGCTGCTGGAGGCGGACCATGTTGACGTGGTCTTCGCTCCTCCAGTGGACGAGATGTACCCGAATGGCGCGAGCACATTTGTAGTGGTTGAAGGGGTGAGCGAGCGGCTCGATGGCGCATCGCGCCCAGGACATTTTCGCGGCGTGACTACCGTGGTCAACAAGCTGTTCAACATCGCATGTCCGCACCGCGCCTTCTTCGGACAGAAAGATGCAGCGCAGGTGGCCGTGCTGCGCAAGATGATTCGCGACCTGAATATGGATGTGGAGTTGGTCGTCTGCCCCATCGTTCGCGAGCAAGATGGCCTTGCCCTCAGTTCCCGCAACGTGTATCTGAACGAAGAAGAGCGGCGGCAGGCACTGGTACTCAGCCGCGCGTTACAGCGTGTCGCCGAGCTTTCGACCGCGGGTGAAGCGTCAGCGGCAAAGCTATTGCAGGAAGCGAGAATGGTGCTTGCCACTGAGCCAGCGGTGCGGCTGGATTATCTGGCCGTCGTTGATCCAGACACGCTTGAAGATTTGGCGGATGTTCGCAGAGGGGCATTGGTGGCAATCGCGGCACATGTCGGCCCAACGCGGCTGATTGATAACCTAGTGATTGGTTCCGAATAGTTTCAGCGTTTGCCCGACACAAACACGCTATCTGCTAAATAAAATCGCAGCGGTCTTTCCGCGGCTTTACTGACGCCGATTCTTGGGCCGGCGACGATTTTCCCGACGCGAAAGCCGTCGTCTTCAATCTGGAGAGGCGAGGTGGGGTCGGTGAAGTCGAGGCCGTTGGTATTGGCTCGCGAGTGATGCCGAAGGCCTGGCACAGTCTTCCGGGGCCGGAAGCGATCAGGCGCATCGGAGGAGCTTGCCGCGAGGCCGCGCAGTTTGCGCATCGCGGCTATGCCGCCCGAGCTGGCCTCCGTAAGCATCGAGCGGCTCGACGGCACGAAACAGCACGCCGCCGCCGGTGCCGTCTGTCTCGCAGGAGACATTCAGGCAGAAGTACATTCCATAGATGAAATAGACATAGGCGAAGCCGGGCGGTCCAAAGAGCACCGCGTTGCGCACAGTTTTTCCGGCAAAAGCGTGTGCGGCGGGATCGTCGGCGCCGTGGTACGCCTCTGCCTCCACGATGCGGCCAGCGAGCGGGCCGCGCGCCGGCGGTGGACACGAGCACCTTACCGATAACCTCCCGCGCCACGCGTTCGGGCGAGCCCTCGTAAAAGCTGCGCGGAAGGATTGCCCCGTGCCCCGCAGATAATGGCTTCGGGCGTCCACGGTTCATGTTGCGGAAGCCGTCACTTTGCGGCGGCCTTGTGCTCCTTGATCGCGGCAAGCACCTCTTCGGCATGACCTTCCGGCGTGACCTTGGGGAAGATCTTCACGATCCGCTGGTCCGGGCCGATGAGGATATGTGGTCCGCTCAATGCCGATGACTTTCTTGCCATACATATTCTTTTCCTTGAGAACGTCAAACTGTTTGCAGACTACTTCGTCTACATCAGCAAGGAGTTGATACGGCAGGTCGTACTTTTCCTTGAACTTCTTTTGCGCCTTGGGAGTGTCGCGGGAGATGCCCAGCACGACGGCGCCGGCCTTCTGGAGTCTTCTTGAAGGTGTCGCGAAAGCCGCAGGCTTCTATCGTGCAGCCGGGCGTATCGGCCTTAGGATAGAAGAAGAGTACGACAGGCTTTCCTTTGAAGTCCGAAGGTGAACCGTGTTTTCCTGCTCATCCTGCAGGGTGAAATCGACCTTGTCATGACTTCCATTTCACTTTCCTTTCACGATGAGGAGTGACTTTACGCGCATGCCGGGACTCCAAACACTACAGCGCCAGCCTGAACCGGATTATTGCACGCCATCGAAGTTCCGGACTCGGCTGAGTCATCCCATGTTGATCGTATCGATTGCCCTGGCTGTGCTGTGGCTGCTTCCATCTCTGCCGGCGCAGACCCACGGAACTACAAAAGCTACTCCGGCAAAACCGCATGAGCTGCGCGCTCTTGGCGTACTGGAGTGGACAGGCGAGGAGGGGAAACCTTCCTCCAGTCGCCTGATACCGATTGCCCTCTACACCGGCGAAACTTATCAGGACGCAAGCCTCTACCTGGCACGCCCGGAGCCTCTCGCCGTCCAACGCGACACTGAATACGAATTGCTGCGAGCAGGCATCGCCCGAGGGCGCTTTGACATTTTCAGCGCGGCCAACGTAGAAGGCTCCTGGTTCGGATACGGAGTGTGGAAGCCGATCGTCACGATCAAGCCACCCAAGCTGGCTGTATCGAAGACGTTGCCCACTGTCGTAAAAGATGTGGATCCGGACCGACCGCATTTCAGCCATACCGATCCCGCGTCAACAACTCCGGACAGCAGCACAACGTCTGCCGCAAAGACTACACCGGCGCCGAAAGACACGCCGCAGTTGTCGACTCGCGCTGGCACGGAAACAAATGTAAGCAGCACCAGCGACGACCCAGAGCGGCCGAAGCTTCGCAAGCGGCAGACGTCAGACGCTGCCGCGCAAGCCGCGAATGAATCGCCTGAGGAAGGGCCCGCTGATCCTGATCGTCCTAAATTGCATCATGGCAAACCCGAGGGAGTTCAGGACTCAGATAAGCTGACGGGCACGCCGCCGAAGCTGCAACAGATGGTTGCTCTCTCCACCACGGCGAATGAGGAGCCGCATCCCTTCACCTACCAGTGGGCCAGCCCTGACGACGAGACAAAGATGCAGGCCTCTCTCGAGAAAATTGCGCGGGAAGCTGCGGCGGCGCAGCACGCGCCCTCCATTATCGGCGCGCCGGTCCCCAAGACGACTCGCACAACGGCTAAGACGAAGGCACCGGTTAAGGGGTCGCTGACGGTCGATGACTTTCGCACCTTCGAATTGTCATACAGCGGTGGCGCCACCATGGTCTTCTCGTGCCGAATACAGGATGAGTCAGGCGCGGAGAAGTTCGTCACCATCATCGCGCAACCCGATTTCTATGGCGCTCCGAAAGTGTTGCTGAAGCAGGTTACCGACGCCGGACACCTGGACATAACGCCGCGTATGAAGCTGATCGATGCTGCGGATACAAATGGTGATCATCGCGCGGAATTAATCTTCGAGCTCCACGGAAATGGTGAGCGGCGATTCGCAATCTACAATCTGGCCACAGGCCGTGCGGAGCAGGTCTTTCTCACCAGCGCAATTCCATAGCGCGCTAAAAGCTGGGAAACTGACTTGCGTCCCAACCTCCGCCAATCGCGCGGACGAGCCGAACGCTGGCTACAAATTGCCGCGTACTGATGTCCGCGGCGGAACGCTGGTTGTTTAGCTGCGCGGTCTGCGCCGTTAGCACCTCAAGGTATCCGGTCACGCCGCCTTTGTAGCGATTGGTGGCGATATTCAAAGAGTGCTCAGCGTATGCAACGGCACTATTTTCGCTGCGCGATTCTTCGTTGAGTATGCGCACAGCGGCCAGGCTGTCTTCCACTTCCTGGAAGGAAGTAAGCACGCTCTGGCGATAGTCGGCGGCCGTTGCCTCATAAAGATCGCGCGATTGCTGCGTGAGGCTTTGCGGCGTCCAGCGTCGAAGAGCAATTGCGATGCAGAACCGCCCAGGGACCACAGCGCCGCCGGGCCCTTGAATGAGGGTAGTGATCTGCAACGATTCAAAGCCACCGCCACCAAAGAGCGAGACGCTGGGATAGTAAGCGGAGATGGCAACGCCTATTTGCGCGTTTGCGGCCTGCACCCGCCGCTCCGCGGAGGCGATGTCTGGCCTGCGCTCAAGAAGCTCGTGATGGAAGCCCCGGCGGAACCACCGGAAGCGCAAGGTCCAGCGGAGCCGCTTCTAACTTGAACGACGAGGCCGGCACGCCGATTAACGTTGCGATCGCATGCTCAAATTGCGCCCTCGCCACGCCGACGTCAATCGCTTCCGATCGCGTGCTCTGCAATTGCGTCTGGGCCAGAGCTACGTCTCCATCGGAGGCGACACCGCCCTCGAAGCGACGCTGCGTTAGTTCCAGTGAGCGCTGGTACGTCCTCGACCGTGGAGTCAAGCAACTGCTTCTGCGGTCAAGACCTCGCATCTGAAAATAGTCCAGCGCGAGTTCCGACTGCAAACTCAGTTGCGCATTTGCAAGATCAGCTGCGCTCGCTTGCGCATTGGACTTCGCTGATTCCACGCTTCGCCGAACGCTGACCCCAAAGGTCCGGTTCCCATGTAGCCTGGCCCAGCAGCGAGAAATCGTTGTACCGTGTCGTCGATCCAGAAGAATAGAGTGCCTTGTTTTGTGATTGCCCGGTCCGCGATGCGCCGGCCCCCGCACTCAAACGTCGGGAAAGCGTCCGCGCGCACAATGCGAATCTGTTCTCGCGCGGCCGCATATCGTCTGCGCGGAGGCCACCAGGGTTTGATTGGAAGTCGCGACTGTTCTCTTCCAGCGAATTCAGCTTCGGATCGTCATAGATTTCCCACCACTTGCCGCGATGAAGAGCGTCTTGCGGCTGTGCCTCGGTCCACGTCCCGCCGGAAAGATTTGGCGGCGGTACCTGCTCCTTGAACGCAGGAGGGGCAGGTGCGGCGGGGCGCTGATAGTTGGGCCCAACAGTGCATCCCGCAAGCGCGCAAAGTGCTAGCGAGCCGAAGGAAATGAAGAGCTTCATTTCTGCTGCTCCGCTACATTCACCAGTTCCCCTTCGATGATTGAATCGGGGGGATCCGATATCACCCGCGAGTTGACATCGAGGCCGTCCGTAATCTGTACAAACCTGCCATCGTCCTCGCCCATAATGATCTTGACGAGGCGCACCTTGTTATCCGCGCCAACCGTCGCAACCTGCTGTCCTTCTGAACGAAAGATGATTGCTGAGCCTGGGATCATGAACGCTGGACCCTCCGGCTTCACCTTGATGTGCACCTGGGCGTAAGAGCCTGGAATCAGTTCACCTTTGCGGTTGTCCACATTGAACTCGACCAGCAACGTGCGTGACGAAGGATCGATTGCGTTTGCCGTGCGTACCAGTCGCGCGGGGAATTTGCGCCCAGGATATTCGGCGAGAATCAGGTCCGCGGTTAGTCCAGGTTTCATGCCCAGCGAATAGACCTGCGGCACATTCACATAGACGCGTAACGTCTGCATAGCTGCAAGATGAAACAGTTCCTTGGCAGCGCCGGAGTCGATCAATTGACCGACATCCACATTCCGGGCGGTGATCACGCCGTCGAATGGCGCGTAGATCTGCTCAAAGGACTTCAACTCCTTCAGCCGTTGAACATTGGCCTCGGCTGAAACTACCGCGGCACTGGTGGCGCTTGCCTGACTGGTGAAGTTGTCTGTCTCCTGTTTCGAAACCGAATCGGACTACAACAGATCCTGGTAACGAGTTGCATTCTGCTGCGCCACGTTCGCGTTTGCCTCGGCCGTCGCCAATTCTCCCTCGGCTTGTCGCAATTGCTGATCCAGTTCGGGAGCACTGATCGAAGCTAACAACTGACCCTTCTTGACGCGAGCTCCAATGTCGAAATACCACTTCTGCAGGTATCCATTCGTACGTGCATAGATCGGCGCATCGGTGTACGCATTCAGGCTCGCCGGCAAGAGCACATCCGACTGCGGCTGGCCGGAATCGTCGGTTTAATGACCCGTACCGTCGGAACTGCCAGCGTGTTCGTTTGCTCTCTGAGGTCAGTCCTGGCACGCACGCGCGGAAGGATGCCGCCAATCGCAGCAATAATCGCGACGCAGAAAAGTATCGCGACAATCCATAGCGCGGTTCGCGGCGAGAGCTTCTGCTTGGCCTTTGTTTGTTGCCCGGAATTCTCTTGCTGATTCATCTTTTATCCTTAATCAGAAGCAACTGCGTGGTCCGCTTCGCGGTTGGCTGCCAGGTGCCGATGCTTGCGTTCCATCGCACCGTGAACAGCGCTGAAGAACGTTGGAACGAATAGCAATGTCGCAACAGTTGCGAAGACCAATCCGCCGATTACCGCGCGGCCCAGCGGCGCATTCTGCTCGCCGCCATCTCCCAACCCCAGGGCCATCGGCACCATGCCGATGATCATCGCCAGCGCTGTCATGATCACAGGTCGGAAGCGCGTCGAGCCAGCGCTGAGCGCCGCACGCTTCGCATCGCCCACCATTACTTCCAACTGGTCCCGCGCAAAGCTCACCACCAGAATCGAGTTAGCCGTGGCGACACCCATACACATAATTGCGCCCGTTAGAGCGGGGACACTGAGCCGAGTATGCGTCAGGAACAGGCACCACACGATGCCTGCCAGCGCTGCCGGAAGACCCGTGATAATGATCAGGGGATCAAGCCAGGATTGAAAATTGACAACGATCAGCAGGTACACCAGCAGAATTGAAAACGCCAGCCCGGCGACGAGTCCCGTGTAGGCCGTATGCATAGTCTCAACCTGCCCGCGCACAATAATCTGCGAGCCTGTGGGAAGTTCCTTGCGATGAGCGTCGATGATCTTTTCAATCTCACGATCCACGCTGCCCAGGTCGTTGTTCACCACGTTCGCGAAGATGTCGATTACCGGCTGTACGTTGTAGTGGCTCACCGTAGCAAGCTCAGAACCGCGAGTGATGGTCGCCAGGTTTCCAAGGATCTGCAGCGGAACTCCACCCATCGGCGGAGTTGCCCCTCCAGCGGTCGACGAGGCCTGCGCGCTGGTGGATGCACCGGTACGCGTGATCGGAATATTTCTCAAATCCTGAAGCGTATCGAGCTTGTACTGCGGAGTCTGGACGGCGACGTTGTAGCTGACCCCATTCTGCGGATTCAGCCAGAAAGACGGCGCCGTCTGGAAGCTTCCGCTCAATGCCACCAGCATATTTCCTGCCACATCGCGCTGCACGAGTCCGATATCCTGCGCCTTGGTGCGATCAACATCGACAAAAAGATTCGGGCTATTGAAAGGCTGCTGAATACGAATATCAGCGGCGCCGGGAACGAACTTCACATCGTTCATCAACTTCTCGGCGAAGGCGCGATTCCCATTCAGGTTCGGTCCCACAATCTGAATATCGATTGGAGAAGACAAGCCAAAATTGAGAATCTGCGTCACGATGTCCACCGGCAACGTGTAGAACCCCACACCGGGGAATTCGCGGGAAAGCTTTCCGCGCAGATTCTGCACGTACTCATCCGTGGGACGGTGCTTTTCCGCGAGGGACACGAGAATGTCCGCGTCCGCGGGGCCAATCGGCGCCGAGTTGCTGTACGAGAGATTCAAACCGCTGTTTGGAATGCCGATAATGTCGATGATGTTGGTCAGCTCAGCCGCTGGAATCTCTTTGCGGATCAGAGTATCTACGCGATCGCAAAGACTGGCCGTCTCTTCGATACGCATGCCGGTCCGCGCCCGCAAATGCAGCTTGAATTGTCCGCTATCCACAGATGGGAAGAAGTCTCTTCCAAGCCAGCCCGAGAGCGCCACGACCGAACCGACGCTAAACAGCGCGAACAATAAGATGAAGACGGCTGGGTGCTCCACGCATAGTTCAAGCACGCGAGAGTAACCGCTCCGAATCCGCTCGAATACCCTTTCAAAGCCAAGCTGGAAGCGCGTCCACGGGTTCCTGCTTTGCTGCTTGCGCGTCTCGTCGTCCTCGTCGTGCTCCTTCAGTAAGTACAGTGCCATCGATGGCACCAGCGTCCGCGAAAGAAGATACGACGCAAGCATCGCGAAGACAACCGCCTCTGCAAGTGGCACAAATAGATATCGCGCCACACCGCCCAAAAAGAACATGGGAACGAAGACGATGCAAATCGCAATCGTTGATACAAAGGCAGGAATCGCGATCTCTGCAGAGCCTTCGATGATGGCCTGCTCCAGTACCTTGCCCTCTTCAAGCTTGCGATTGATGTTTTCGATGGCGACCGTGGCATCATCCACCAGGATTCCCACAGCCAGTGCCAGACCGCCAAGCGTCATGATGTTGATGGTCTCGCCCAGAGCGCTCAGCACAATGATCGAGCTCAGGATCGACAACGGTATCGAAACAGCAATGATGATCGTGCTGCGCCAGCTACCCAGAAACAGCAGGATCATCAGGCCTGTCAGACACGCCGCAATGATGCCTTCGCGAACCACGCCACTGATGGCCGAGCGCACAAAGAGCGACTGGTCAGAGAGCAGTCCAATCTTCAGCTGCGGTGGCAGTTGCGTCTTGATCTGCGGCAACCTGCTGCGAATGCCGGCGATGATGTCCAGCGTCGAGGCGTTCCCGGTCTTCTGAACCGTCATCAGCGACGCGCGCTGTCCGTTCACGCGCACAATGTTGGTCTGCGGCGGTGAGCCGTCCCGAACATGCGCCACGTCGCGGATGAAGATCACTGAGCCGTCGACGCTGCGAATGGGCAGATTGTTAAGAGCCTCCACCGTCGTCGGACTGCTATTGGTCTCGACGGCATACTCCAGTCCGCTGATCTTCACGGTTCCCGCCGGCAAAATCACATTCTGAGCGGAGATGGCGTTCACCACATCCGAAGGCGACAGACCCTTGGCCTGCAACGCCTTGAGATCGATATCAACCTGGACCTGTCGCGTCCTGCCGCCATAGGGAAGAGGTATCGACGCCCCTTGCACGGTCGCAAGTTGAGTACGGATGAAGTTGAGCCCGATATCGTTGAGCTGCTGCTCGGTCAGCCCTTCACCTGAAAGAGCAAGCTGCAGAATCGGAACGCTGGAAGCGCTATAAGTAATAACCAGCGGGGGAGTAGTGCCCGGCGGAAGCTGGCGCAGTTGCGTCTGCGAGATGGCTGTTATTTGCGATACCGCGTTGGCAACCTGCACGCTCGGCTGGAAGTACACTTTGACAATCGCCACGCCAGACAGCGTTTGCGATTCGATGTGCTCAATGTCATTTACGGTCGTCGTCATTGCCCGCTCGCTCGGCGTCACAATGCGATTTGCAAGCTCTTGTGCCGACAACCCGGCATATTGCCAGATGACAGTCACCACAGGAATATTGATGTCGGGAAAGATGTCGGTCGGCGTCCGCATGATCGCCACTGGTCCGAGGATCAGCAGCAACAGCGCAAAGACAGCGAAGGTGTATGGGCGCCTCAGTGCGAGGCGAACAATCCACATGTCAGACCTATTCTCTCATCGAGAAAATTTGTTGAATTGCACTCGCAGCACGGCGCGTGGAGATCCGCAGCGTTGCCGTTCAGAGGTTCAGCCGTCTAGCGCTTCAGCGCACGCCGGCAATCCCACTGGGGAACTCTTTCATTTTAGACGCTGCATGCGCGGATGAGGTCGCAAAGGTTTGCATCTTCTAAAACATTGCTAGTAATTCAACCGCTTGAAGACAGATTCGGGCAGACAGCGCACCACAAACATGATAACCGCCCAGAAGCGCGGCACGTAGGCGACGTCCTTGCGCTTCACAATCGCTCTCAGGATGTCTCGCGCGGCTCGCTGCGGAGAAACAAACAGCAGGTTCGGCTCAATCCCTGCCGTCATGGGAGTGTCCACCCATCCCGGTTTGATGGTCAGCACGTTCACGCCGCTGCGATCGATGCGGTTGCGCACGCCGGCCAGCAGAGTGTTCAAACCGGCCTTGCTGGCTCCGTATACGTAGTTGCTCCTGCGGCCACGATCGCCCGCGACCGACGACAGAACAGCGAGCGTTCCCTTCCCATTCGTCTCGAAATAATTCGCCAGCCACGTGATCAGAGAGGCCGCCGACAGCAGATTCGTCTCAAGCACGGCCGCCGCCGCTGGAAAGCTTGATTCCGTCTCCGCCTGCTTTCCGAGAACCCCGTGCGCAATAAATGCGAGATCGATAACGCCAAGCGCATTCACGGCATCATCCAGCAGTGCGGGGTGGCTGGCGATATCGTTCAAATCCAGCACCCGGCTCTCAACCGAAGCGGCTCCCCGCGTCTTCAAGTCCATCTCAACCGCCCGTAGCTTTTCAGGATCACGAGCAACCAGGAAGAAGCTTGCGCCGCGAGCAGTCAGCAACCGGGCGAACGCAATCGCAATACCCGACGTCGCGCCCAGAATGAGTACACGCGAAAGCAATGGGGATTCTTTGCCGGCTTCAGACACGTTCCGACACCCTTTCCCACAAACTGGAACTGAAGCCAGGGTCAACGAACACTGCGAACTGCTGCCACTGAGGATAAAAGCCCTGGAATTGCAGCGCTGTCATTCGCGCATCCTTCGCCGGATACAGTCGACCACCATGTTCTGCCGTTATGCGCGCCAGTCTGTCCATCAGATCGAATGTGTCGTCCCCATGAATTGGGAAGTCGAGCGCCAGGCTGATCCCCGGCATTGGAAACGACAAGATACCGGGTGACACCAATTCGCCAAAGACCTTGAGCACTGCCAGAAAAGAAGACAAGCCCGCAGTGGCAACTGCTTTCATCAATTGCAACAGCGCCAGCGGGTCCACTGTCAGGGGCAAAACACATTGGAACTGCACCATGCCGCGCTTGCCGTAGAGACGATTCCAATGCTGAACTCGGTCCAGCGGAAAGAAGAACGAATCGTAGTTCACCGGATGTGCGCTTTGCTTCCTAGCGAGCAGTCGGTAATAGAGGCTGTTGAAGGCGCCGACACTTAGCCGATTCAAGGTACCCCGCGGAAAGTTGAATGGGATACTCAGCGAACTGTGTCGAGGCGACTCAAGCGAGGCTGGCTGATCTGAGTGATCTCCCGCAAGGAAAATGCCGCGTGCGAAGTTGCCTCCTGTGGCCGTTGAATCCATCCACCCGACCGAATACTCAGCGGCTTCATGGGCGGCGGACAATGCCAAAAACTCGTCAAATCCATGGAAACGAAAGGCCTGGCTGCGCAGCATGGGAGATACAATCCTGCGCAACTGGATCTCGGCGGAGACGATCAGCCCCGTCAGCCCCATTCCACCCACCGTAGCGCGAAACCACTCAACGTTTTCCGAGGGCGAACAGATAAACCGGGAACCGTCGGTACGAGCCAGTTCAAGACTACGGACGTAGCGTCCAACGGTTCCGGCAACATGGTGGTTTTTGCCATGCACGTCGTTCGCGATGCAGCCGCCCAAGGTAACATAGCGCGTGCCCGGAACCACCGGTAAAAACCAGCCTCGCGGCACGCAAAGCTCGAGAATCTCGTCCAGCGTTACGCCAGCCTCGCAGTGCAGAATCCCGGTCTCCTGGTCGAGGCTCTGGAAGCGGTCAAGCCCGCGCGTTTTCAGCAGGGTGCCATTCGCCAGCAGGCAAACATCCCCGTAGCTGCGCCCCATGCCAACTGGAAGCATCCTCGTCGAGGCCAATTCCCCCGCGGATTCGCCATCCACCAGCGATGGGTCAGCCGGGGCGCGGCGCAGCGGGAAGTCCGAAGCCCAATACAGCCGTTCGATCCTGGCAGGCAGAGAGGGGTAACGCCCCCAGGACTCGAATTTTGGCCGGTTGCTCTTGCGTACCATCGAATGAGCCTGTCCTTCGGCTGCGTGGGACTGCATATTACAGAGCGAGTAGCGCGACGATGAGGACTGCGATGCCAATGAGTATACTCATGCGGTCCGTGACGGCGAAGACGACTGGATCCTCATCCATTTCCCCGCGAGAAGCCAGCAGCCAGACACGGTTCAGCCACAACAACATCAGCGGATCAATCAGCCACATCCAGCCCGGATGTCGATAGAGAACGGTGACGTCATGACCAGCGATGTAGATCGAAAACACGACCACGGCGGAATACGCGCTCGCCGTCCCAAAGCTGCGGAGTTGGTCAGCGTCGGCCAGCAGGTAGCCTCGCCCGTTCGCCGGGACTGCTCCCCGCGCCCGCAGATTCTGCAACTCGCTGTATCGCTTCACCATGGCAAGGCTGAGGAACAGGAAAACTGAGAGCCCAGCCAGCCAGTGCGAAATGGGCGTCTGCGTCGCCGCACCCCCAGCCACCATGCGCAGCGTATACAAGCCAGAAAGCACAAAAACATCCACCAGGGCGATGCGTTTCAATGCCAGGGAATACGCATTCGTGACCACCAGATAAAAGAGGATCCAACCGGTAAATTGCCGGGGAAGCAGCGTCAACCCGGCAAAAGCCAGGAGCAGGAATATCCCCGTCGAAGCGATTCCGGCCGGAACTGAGAGGTCTCCGGCGGCGAAGGGGCGAAAACGCTTCTTGGGATGGGTCCGGTCTGCCTCCAAATCCAACAAATCATTGATGATATACGTTGCAGAGGCGCAAAAACTGAAGCAGAAAAACGCGATTATTGCGCTCAAAACGTCGCGGAAATGAAGGTTATGAGCTAGCAGGAACGGCAGAAATACCAGCGTGTTCTTGGCCCACTGGTGCAGCCGCGCGGCGCGCAATATGGATTTCCAGCCAGGAGCTCGATCCTCGAAGCGCTTGGAAACAATAATCTTACGGGAACGCAGCCCGAGTTTCAGCTGCCAGTGCGAGTTCGCTACCATGCCTTCGCCGGCGCATTCGAGCAGCGGAAGGTCGGGGGAGGCGTTGCCGATATAGTCGAAGCCGCCCGCGCCAAAGCGGTTTTTGAGCATTTCCAGCTTTGCCCAGCCGATAAGGTTGGTGGTCCCGTCGCTGGCCAGCACCCCGTCGAAGATGCCGAGATGATCGCTGATCCGTTCGGCAATCGAGCGATCTGCACCTGTGGCGAGGTAGATCTCTCGTCCGCAACTGCTTTCATTCTTTAAAAATTCAAGTAGCGGCCGATTGTAAGGCAGCCGTTTAGCGTCCAGAGCCACCTGCGACGTCACGTAATCTTTGAATTGAGCTTTGCCTTGAAGGACATAGCCGGGGAGCTTCCAGAGCAAATTTGGCTTTTTGCGCGCCAAAACCAGCAGAGAATCCCAGAGAGTGTCCGATTTGACCAGGGTTCCGTCGAGATCGACGCAGAGAGGCCGGGGTATGGCGACAGCCATCCCGCCTTCGTCTAGCCTTTCCGGCAATAACAACGCTTCGTTCTCGATCGAACCTGGCCCCGCAATGTCTCGATAGTTACTTCCGAGTATAAATCGCCGCTTAGGCTGCTTTCCCGCCGAAACTGGGCTCAGGGCTGCACCCCTGAGAGCTCCGAGACGCAGCGCCAAAATTAGATTGGCATTCCTGTTTACATCTGTGTTCGCCGCATCTTAACCTCGAAGAGGTTGCACCTTAGCTCGAACCCTCAGGGCGGAGTTGGCCCGGTTGCGGAATCCATCCTCTCTCCGGCTCAACGGGAAACTTTCTCCTGTCTGATCCGTCCTTCAAGTAGCGGCCCCGCAAACGGCTTATTTTTCATTCGAACCACCAGGAAAGATCAGATTGGACCCTATGCCCTCTGCACCCACAACATCAGAGAACAGGCTGCGCGAAGGCGGAAGCCCCTCCTTTACCCCCAGCGTACCTCCGCCACAGAAAAGAAACATGCTCGTGCGTTATGTCGTGCTGGTGCTCGTCCTGCTGGCAGTGGGATTCGCAATTTGGCGCATTCGCACGGGGCGCCAGCTAGCGGCCGCAGACGCGGCCCAAAAGCAGACCCAGATGATCAACCGGCCTACGCCGGTGCAGATTACGGCCGTTCAGCAGCGGACTATGCCGATCTTTCTTTCAGCGCTCGGCAACGTTACGCCCTATAACACCGTCACCCTCAAGGCCCGTGTCTCGGGCGAGCTTACCCAGATCAACTTCACCGAAGGCCAGAATGTTCGCCAGGGCGAGACGCTTATGGTGATCGATCCTCGCCCCTATCAGGCTGCACTCGACCAGGCTCGCGGCCAGCTTGTTCACGATCAGGCACTTCTCAAGAACGCCACCGCCGAATTTGCACGCTACCAGGCCCTCTTCAAAGCGGGCGTCGTCTCGAAGGAATCGCTTGATTCGCAGGAGTCGACTTTTGGCCAGTACCAGGGCGCCATCAAGTCTGATGAAGCTGCGATTGAAACAGCCGACCTGAACGTCAAGTACTGCACGATCACGTCGCCCATCAACGGCCAGATCGGCCTTCGCCTGGTGGACCGAGGAAACCTTATCGCGGCCAACACCACCAACCTCGTGGTCATCAACCAGCTTCAACCCATCGCCGTTTACTTCACTCTTCCCGAAGATCAGCTACCCCAGGTCTTCAAGAAGCTTGCTGCCTCCCAGCGGCTATCGGTTGAAGCCTTCGATCGATCGGACACGCAGCTACTGGCCACCGGCTACCTGCTTACCACCGATAACCAGATCGACCCGACAACCGGCACTGGCAAGTTGAAAGCTGTCTTCGAAAACGAGACGAAGGTGCTGTTTCCCAATCAGTTCGTCAACATCCACCTGGTTATCGAGCAGAGGCCGAACGCCATCGTCATCCCCGCCGTCGCCTTGCAGCACGGTACGAAGGGTGATTTCGTCTGGCTCCTCAAGGACGACAAGACCGTCGCCATGCAGCCGGTTCAAACGCTGCTGACCGAGGGTTCAAGAACAATTCTTCAGAACGGTGTAAGCGCAGGCCAGATGGTGGTTGTAGACGGCGCCGATCGTCTTCGCCCGGGAAGCAAGGTCGATGCGAGACAGGCGCGGCCAGACTCCGCCGCGGCAACCGCAAGCGCGACATCGTACGCAACCACACCTCCGCCCGACGCCACACTGCGCTCGAACAAGCAGCCCGTTAAGCGGACACACCAGGGGACCGGACCGCAGTGAATCCTTCAAGGCCATTCATCCTCAGGCCGGTTGCCACTTCACTGACGATGGCGGCGATCCTGCTTGCAGGCTTCGTCGCATACCGGATGCTTCCTGTCTCGGCGCTGCCGGAAGTGGACTACCCCATCATCCAGGTGGTCACCTTCTATCCGGGCGCCGGACCGGTAGTCATGGCATCTTCGGTAACGGCCCCGCTTGAACGTCAGTTTGGACAGATGCCCGGTCTTAAGCAGATGACCTCCACCAGCTCCGGCGGCGGCTCCGTCATCACGCTTGAATTCAACCTTGACGAGAACATCGATGTAGCCGAGCAGGAAGTGCAGGCGGGCATCAATGCCGCGACGAGTTTCCTGCCCACCGATCTGCCCAATCCCCCGGTCTACAGCAAGGTCAATCCGGCTGACTCGCCCATCATGACTCTGGCACTGACATCGGACACGATGCCTCTGCAGCAGATTGAGGATGTGGCCGACACCAACCTGGCGCAGAAGATCTCGCAGGTTACCGGCGTGGGTCTAGTCTCGATTGCCGGAGGCCAGAAGCCCGCTGTCCGCATTCAGGCAAATCCTGCGCAGCTTTCCTCTTACGGACTCAGCCTGGAGGATCTGCGCACCTCGCTCGCGGCCAGCAACGTCGATCAGGCCAAGGGCAACCTGAACGGCACGCGCCAGGCCTACACTATCGGCGCCAACGATCAACTACTTACCAGCGGCGACTACAAACCCGTCATCATCGCCTATCGCAACGGCGCACCGGTTCGCATGTCCGACGTCGCCAACGTGGTGGATGGCGCGGAAAACACCCACCAGGCCGCATGGATGAATGAGTCGCCCGCCGTCATCGTTAATATCCAGCGACAGCCCGGCGCAAACATCATCGGCGTGGTCGACCGCATTGAGAAGCTGCTGCCGCAACTGAAGGCCAGCCTGCCGGCCTCAATCAAAGTCACGGTGCTGACGGATCGCACCGTCACCATTCGCGCATCTGTAAAAGATGTTCAGTTCACATTGCTGCTGACGATCGCGCTCGTCGTGATGGTCATCTTCCTCTTCCTGCGCAACCTGGCCGCGACCGTGATTCCCAGCGTTGCCGTGCCGTTGTCGCTGGTGGGAACCTTCGGCGTGATGTACCTGCTGGGCTACAGCCTGAACAACCTGACGCTGATGGCCCTGACAATCTCCACCGGCTTCGTCGTCGACGACGCCATTGTGATGATTGAAAATATTTCGCGCTACATTGAGGAAGGTGAGTCGCCGCTCGAAGCTGCGTTGAAGGGGTCAGAGCAAATCGGCTTCACCATCGTGTCGCTGACCGTCTCCTTGATTGCCGTGCTCATCCCGCTGCTCTTTATGGGCGATGTAGTCGGCCGCCTCTTTCGCGAATTCGCTATTACTCTGGCCGTCACCATCCTGGTCTCCGCCATCGTCTCGCTAACCCTTACACCGATGATGTGCGCCAAGATTCTGCGCCACAAGCCCGCAGAAAAGCAGAGCGCCTTCTACCGCTACTCAGAAGGCTTTTTCAATTACGTCATCGACAAGTACGCGGCCACGCTGCAGTTTGTGCTGCGCCACCAGTTCGTTACGCTCCTCATCACTATCAGCACGCTGGTGCTCACGCTGGTCCTCTACATCGTTGTACCCAAGGGCTTCTTCCCGGTGCAGGATACCGGCGTGATTCTCGGCATCTCCGAGGCTCCGCAGACCGTCTCCTTCCCCAGCATGGCCGCGCGTCAACGTCGCCTCTCGGAAGTAATTCTCAAGGATCCGGACGTGGAAAGTCTCTCCTCCTTCATCGGAGTTGACGGCACGAACACCACGCTCAACAGCGGCAGAATTCAGATCAACCTCAAACCGCACGACGAACGCAAGAGCAACGCTTCTGAAGTCATCCGCAGACTGCAACCGAAGCTGGCAGCGGTCGAAGGCATCACTCTCTACATGCAGCCGATGCAGGATCTCACAGTTGAGGACCGCGTAAGCCGCACGCAGTATCAGTACTCTCTGGAAGACCCCAACAATTCTGTATTAATGGAGTTCACTCCCAAGCTGGTGAGTGAACTAAGCAAGCAGCCGGAACTGCGCGACGTTGCCAGCGACCTGCAGGATCAGGGTCTCGAAGCCAATCTCATCATTGACCGCGACACTGCATCGCGACTCGGCATCTCGGTGCAGGCTATCGATAACACCCTCTACGATGCCTTCGGCCAGCGTCAGATCTCCACCATGTTTACGCAGCTCAACCAGTACCACGTGGTGCTTGAGGTACAACAGGGCTTCCAGGATCATCCCGACGACCTCAGCAAAATCTACGTGAAGTCTGCTACTGGTGAGCAGGTCCCGCTCAGCGCTTTCACGCATTTTGAACCGCGCAGCGCCTCGCTGGCGATTAATCACCAAGGTCAGTTTCCCGCCGTCACTGTCTCCTTCAACCTCGCTCCCAACGCCTCTCTGGGCGACGCGGTGAAGGCGATCCAGGGAGTTGAGCAGAAGATCGGCATGCCCGACAGCATCAATGCCAGCTTCCAGGGAACCGCGCAGGCCTTCCAGTCCTCGCTTTCGAATGAGCCGCTGCTGATACTTGCCGCGCTGATTACCGTCTACATCGTGCTGGGCGTTTTGTACGAAAGCTACATTCATCCGATCACCATCATCTCCACTCTGCCCTCTGCCGGTGTGGGGGCGCTACTCGCGCTAATCATCTTCCGCACGGACTTCAGCGTCATTGCGCTGATCGGCATCATCCTGCTGATCGGCATTGTGAAAAAGAACGCCATCATGATGATCGACTTCGCGCTTGAGGCCGAGCGCAAGGATGGCAAGTCGCCTGACGAAGCAATCTTCCAGGCATGCCTGCTGCGCTTCCGCCCGATCATGATGACGACGATGGCTGCATTGCTTGGCGGATTGCCGCTGGCCCTTGGCACCGGCGTGGGTTCCGAATTGCGCAGGCCGCTGGGCATCACGATCGTTGGTGGCCTGGTGGTCTCGCAATTGCTTACTCTCTACACCACGCCTGTCGTGTATCTCTACTTCAGCCGCCTGGCAGAGCGTCTGTCACGCAAGACGCCCCGCACAGTTTACGAGCAGCCCGCGGTCTCGGCGGATTAGGCGACCATGCATCTATCCGCTCCATTCATTCGGCGCCCGGTCGCAACTTCGCTGTTGAGCCTCGCATTGCTCCTCGCCGGCTCGGTTGCTTATAACCTGCTGCCCGTCGCGTCCCTGCCTGACGTGGATTTCCCCACCATCGGTGTGGGCGCGGGCCTGCCCGGTGCCAGCCCGGAGACGATGGCCTCCTCGGTTGCTACTCCGCTCGAAAGGCAATTCGGGCGCATCGCTGGCGTTACGCAGATGACTTCGTCGAGTTCACTCGGCGGCAGCTCCGTTACTCTGCAATTCGACCTGAATCGCAACATCGATGCGGCTGCGCGTGACGTGCAAGCATCGATCAACGCGGCACGCGGCCAGCTCCCGGCCAATCTGCCTTCCAATCCGACTTACCGCAAGGTGAACCCCGCCGATGCGCCGATCATGATTCTCACCATGACGTCGGACATCCTGCCCAAGTCCAAGCTCTACGATCTCGCTGATTCGATCCTGGCGCAGAAGATCAGCCAGATCGAAGGCATCGGCCAGGTCTTCGTCGGCGGCAGTTCGAGCCCCGCTGTGCGCGCAGAGTTGAACCCCATGCAGCTGAGCGCATATGGCATCGGGCTTGAAGAGGTTCGCACCGCGCTTAGCTCGGTGAACTTCGATTCGCCCAAGGGCTCATTCAATAGCCCGCAGAGACGTTGGACCATCACCAACAACGATCAGCTCTTTGAAGCGAAGAACTATGCTCCGCTGATTGTCGCGTATCGCAATGGAGCGCCTGTCCGCCTGCAGGATCTTGGCCAGGTAGTCGATGGCGTTGCCGATGAACATACCGCCGGACTGGCAAATGGCAAGCCCGCAATTCTCATCGTCATTTTCAAGTCGCCCGGCGCTAATGTCATTGATGCGGTTGACCGCGTCACTGCAGAACTTCCTCGGCTGCGCGCCGCGATTCCCCCGACGATCGATCTCAGGGTCGCGATGGATCGTACGTTGACGATTCGTGCTTCCGTGCGCGACGTTGAGCGGACGCTCCTCATCGCGGTGGCACTGGTGGTGATGGTTGTATTCCTCTTCCTGCGAAATGTTTGGGCAACCATCATCCCCAGCATCGCAGTACCGCTCTCACTCGTCGGCACATTCGGAGTGATGTACCTGCTCGGCTACACGCTGGACAATCTCTCTCTCATGGCCCTCACCATCTCCACCGGCTTCGTGGTGGATGATGCGATCGTGGTGATCGAAAACATCACTCGCTACCTTGAAATGGGAATGTCCCCATTCGACGCGGCTATGCGGGGCTCAAAGGAGATTGGGTTCACAGTGCTCTCCATGAGCACATCGCTCGTCGCGGTGTTCATTCCCATCCTGCTTATGGGCGGCATCGTCGGCCGCCTCTTCCGCGAGTTCGCCGTCACGCTTTCCGTCGCCATCGCCATCTCTCTGTTCGTGTCGCTCACCACCACACCGATGATGTGCGCAAAATTTCTCAAGCCGCACAACGCTGAAAAACACGGCCTCTTCCACAGGCTGGGCGATCGCGTGTTGAACTGGCTCGTCGGAGAGTACGACCATGCGCTGCGTTGGGTGATCCGTTTCAAACTACCGGTCCTGCTGATTTGGATCGTGACATTCGTATTCAACATCTACCTCTACACCATCGTGCCCAAGGGCTTCTTTCCGCAGCAGGACACGGGCCGCATGGGAGGCTCCACTCGCGCTGCGCAGGACATCTCCTTCGATTCGATGAGAATCAAGCAGCGGCAACTCGCTGAGATTGTGCAGAAGGATCCGGCGGTCGATACCGTTGTCGCCTTCGCGGGCGGCAGCGGCGGCGGTGCCACCACCAACACCGGCCGCATGTTTGTCAGCCTCAAACCGCTCGGCGAACGCAAGGTCAGCTCCGACGAAGTCATCAACCGTCTTCGCCGTCCTCTCTCAGTAGTCTCGGGGGCGAATCTCTTCCTGCAATCCGCGCAGGATATTTCCGTTGGCGGCCGCTTCAGCGATGCGCAATATCAGTACACGCTCTCGTCAGAAAATCTTACCGAGCTGAACACATGGGCGCCTCGCCTGATGGCCAAGATGCGCACCCTGCCTGAGCTGCGCGATGTCTCCAGCGATCAGCAGGATCAAGGGCTGCAGGCTTCGCTCGTCATCGATCGCGATACTGCGTCCCGGCTCGGCATCACGCCGCAGATGATCGACAACACGCTCTACGACGCCTTCGGCCAGCGCCAGGTCTCCACCATGTACACGCCGCTGAATCAGTATCACGTCGTGATGGAAGTGGCTCCGGAATTCCAACTCGATCCCGACGCGATCAAGAGCATCTACGTCCAATCCACCACCGGCGCGCTCGTTCCGCTCAGCGCGATCACCCACTTCGAACGCAGCCGCACTTCGCTCGCGGTCAATCACCAGGGACAATTCCCGGCCATCACCCTCACTTTCAACTTGGCGCCCGATGTCGCCCTCGGACAAGCAGTCATCGCCTTGCAGGCGGCCGCACAGGACATCGGCATGCCCAGCACGATCCACGGCAGCTTCCAGGGAACCGCGCAGGCCTTCCAGTCCTCACTGGCAAATGAGAAGTGGCTGATCCTCGCCGCACTTACCGCGGTCTACATCGTGCTGGGCATCCTCTACGAAAGCTTTATTCACCCCATCACGATTATCTCCACGCTTCCTTCCGCTGGTGTTGGCGCGATTCTCGCACTGCTCATTACCCACACCGAGCTAAGCGTCATCGCACTCGTAGGCATCATCCTGCTCATTGGAATTGTGAAGAAGAACGCGATCATGATGATCGACTTCGCCCTGGCGGCGGAGCGTCTCGAAGGAAAGCCACCCGAAGCTGCCATCTATCAGGCGTGCCTGCTGCGCTTCCGCCCCATCATGATGACCACGATGGCTGCCCTGCTCGGCGGACTACCACTCGCCCTCGGCCACGGCACCGGTTCGGAGCTGCGTCGCCCTCTCGGCATCACCATTGTCGGCGGCCTGGTTGTCTCGCAGATGCTGACTCTCTTCACCACGCCGGTCATCTACTTGTACTTCGACAAGCTGCAAACCTGGCTGCGACGACTGCGCGGTCGAGAGGCACACCTGGTAGCTTCTCCCGGAACAGGCGACTGAATTTCCAGATCGAACTCGGCACAAAGAAATGGGGAGAGCTGCTTATGCTCTCCCCATTCACACATCAACGCTTTGTGTCTTACTTCGCCATCACGGGTTCGAGGGCCGCAACTTCTGAAACCACGATCTTTCCGGGATAATACGCATCGCGGATGTATTGCACCAGCATGCGATTCGTATTGAAGAACGATCCGTTCAGCGCAATCGAACTCCGCATAACCTTCTGCCATTCCAATGGCTGCGAATAGTAGAGAGGAAGAATCTCTTCTTCGAGCTTTTCATAGAGAGAAGAGCTCTCTTCCTTCTCCGTATTGAAGTCTTCAATCGCCCATCCAGTGAAGCCTTCGATGCAGCCCTCAATCCACCAGCCATCCAGAATGCTGAGGCTGGGGACGCCGTTCATCGCCGCCTTCATTCCGCTGGTACCGGACGCCTCATATGGGCGTTGCGGATTGTTCAGCCAAAGGTCGACACCCGCCGTCATCTGCGCACCCAGCTCCCACGCATAATTCTCAAGGTACACAATGCGCAGATATTCGGAATTCACTCCGGCAGCCATCTCAAAAATGTGACGGATGATCGCCTTGCCCGGATCGTCATGGGGATGCGCCTTGCCGCTAAACACAATCTGCAGGCCGCCGAACTTCTTTGCGATCTCCTCCAGTCGCGCCGGATCGTAAAACAACAGATCAGCGCGCTTGTAGGTTGCGGCACGCCGCGCAAATCCAATGGTAAAGATATTCGGATCAAACCTCTGGCCGTTGCGGGCGGCAATCGTCTCCAGCAGAACCTGCTTGCCCTCAGCATGCGCAGTCGCAATCTCTACTTCAGGAATGTCGATTGCATTCCGCAGAAAAAGATTGTCTGTGCGCCAGCGCGGAATCGCGCGATCAAACAGCGATCGCATCGCAGGTGCGGTCCAGGTAATTGCATGCACGCCGTTAGTGATCGAATCGATGGTGTAATCAGGGAACATCTGACGGGATACTTTGCCGTGCTGCATCGCAACGCCGTTTACAAATCGCGCAAAGCGCAGCGCAATGTAGGTGACGTTCAACAAGCCATCGTGGTAACAGCCCAGGCGCTCCAGTACGTTTGCCTTGTCCGCGCCCAAGGATGCGCATCGCCTGCTCTTTCGAGAAGCGATCATGTCCAGCAGGCACGGGGGTATGCGTCGTAAATACACAAAGTCGGCGAACTGCTTCAACATCCTGCTCGGTCGCCTCGGAGAGCGGCCTGCCGTCGAGTTGCCGTTCCAGCAAGGGCAGCGTCAGCAGTGCAGCGTGCCCCTCGTTCATGTGGTACACATCCGGCGCAATTTCGAGCGCCTTCACGATCCTTGCGCCGGCAATACCAAGAATCGTTTCCTGAGCCAGGCGGTAGTCGTTGTCGCCGCCATACAGATGGTCGGTCAGAGCGCGATCGCGCGGATCATTCTGCGGCACATCCGTATCAAGGAAGTAGATCGGCACTACGTGACCGCTCACGCCTTCGAGGTCGTAGCGCCACACGCGCACCACAACCGGTCTGCCCTCGATGTTCACAGTCACCCGCGGACTTTCCAGGGTCAAAACATCTTCCGGCATCCACGGCTGATTTTCTTCAGTCTGTACTCCGTCGGCGCTCAGGTGCTGCTGAAAGTATCCCTTCCGATGAATCAGGGTTACCGCGATCAAGGACAAGCCGAGATCTGCAGCGGAACGAAGGGTGTCACCTGCCAGCACTCCCAGGCCGCCACTGTATGTGGGCATGCTGGGTGAGACTGCAATTTCCATTGAAAAATACGCTACAACGCTATCGACTTTCGACATAGACAGGTGGGTGATCCCCGGTTTGAATTGGAAAGCGCATCTCGCTCCCCGTACTCGTTCTGGCAGGCCTTATCAGGTCATTTCGAGCACGGTTTCTCCCCGCGCCTGACCCTGGATTCGACACCAAGTTCTCCGTATCCGGGACGCATTTCCGATTCCCTACCCCGGCTTGCCAGCGCGACTAAGGAGTATGAACAGACTAGGAACATTCTATCAAGGCGAGCGGTTAATCGGGCCACCAGCATATGCCACTTCAGAGGCACACGTTTGCTCTACTGACGCGTTTGACTTGGTGAACACTTTGCCCGACCTTTTGTCGTGCTACACAGTCGATATTGGCCCTGCTGCAGCAGAGGCGTGGCAAAGGTAGACATCTGCCGTGATGCCTGAATCTTTCAAATACGCCGCCTTCAGGCTGGCAGCAAACGCGGCAGCGTGACCATTCTCCACCAGGTTCACAGTGCAGCCGCCGAAACCGCCGCCTGTAAGCCGCGCGCCTATCAGGCCAGGCAGCGTGTTGGCCAGTTCCACCATCAGGTCGGCCTCTTTGCAACTACCCTCAAAATCATCTCGATAGCTGGCATGTGCCTCCGCCATCAATCTGCCGAGTTCCTTCATATCGCCGCGGGCGAGCGCATCTGCAGCCGCCACAGTGCGATTGTTTTCTGTTACTACGTGCCGGCAGCGCTTTAATACGTTGGGGCTCATCTCGTGGCCCCATTTCTCGAGGTCCTCGACAGTGGCATCGCGCAGAACGCGAATCTCGGGGCGATGCTTGCGCAGAATCGTGACTCCCTCTTCCACTTCGGCGCGGCGCGTGTTGTATTCGCCGCCGGCATGAGAATGCTTCACCATCGTGTTGGAGATAACGATGCTGACATCCGCAGGAATTGGGGCGAGACGGAAGCTTAGATCCCTGCAATCCAGCAGCAGCGCGTGGTCTTCGGCGCCGCAACAGGAGATGAACTGATCCATGATGCCGCATTGCGTTCCCACATATTCGTTCTCCGCCCGCTGGCAAAGCCTGGCAACTTCCTGCGGCGCGAAGCTGCGCGCGCTCAGACTCGCCACAGCGAGGAAGACCGCGACTTCCACCGAGGCCGAGGAACTCAGTCCGGCACCGAGAGGAACATCGCCTGCGAATGTAAGGCTGAAGGCTACCGGCTCCACTCCCACACTCTTCAGCACCGACACCACGCTCATCGGATAATCACTCCAATGATGCGTGCCTTTTGCAGGCAGGTTCGCCAGGTCAAAGGAGACCTCATCAGCAAAGTGCAGCGAATGGATGACGATTCGTCCGTCAGTGCGCGGGCTGATTGCGGCAACAGTATTGAAGTCGATTGCCGCGGGCATCACGAATCCTTCAGCATAATCCGTGTGCTCACCAATAATGTTGACGCGGCCAGGAGCAGAAAACAGAACCGGCTCAACCTGAAAATGTTGCACATGAGAATTACGAACTTCGTTGGGATTCTGCATTGTCGTTGGCTCCAATATCTTTCCCACTCAAAATATTCATTACTCAGTGCATTTGGTTCCTGGTGGCTAACCCACTGATGGGGCCTGTCCACTCAAATGTTCCTGTTTACATCTACTGCCGTACCGATCGCGAGGCAACGTAGCGGCCCGCACTAATCACGCCCACGTTCTGCTTTGTATGTTGTCGAATAACCATCAATCCGATCTCTCGGTTGCCTGATCGAGCTTCTGGCAAATCGTCTCGATCCATGCAAGGTGCTCCGGCTTCATCAATACCGAGCGCAAACAGGTCACCATGGCATCGTCGGTTGCATCCAGGTCAGGCCAGGTCCCTTGGGGGAAGAAGGTCGTCGGCACCTTGACCAATGCGAGATGCAAGTCCAACTGAGCAGCCTGATGGAAGACGGCTTGCGCCCTTCTACCAGACTCCTCATATGCAACCGCTTTCAGCGTCCATACTACAATATCCAATTCCGGACGAAATGGGGGGACAAACCTGCGATCCTGCACAATAAATTCGTGTAATCGGGCTGCGGCGGTTCGGGATTGGGACAATCCAGCTGCAAAGTCGCCTCCGGGGACGAGGGGCAGGAGCTGCTGCGTGGTCCACAACGCTACTGCAGAGGCGCCGGCACGGGAGCATTCGAGGCTGATTTCACCGAGATGGAGATCGTTGGAAGTGAAGTAAGTGTATGGAGAATCGTGCTTATAGAAGCGGCCGACGGCGGGATTGCGGAAGAGAATGCAACCGCAGCCATAGGGCTGCAGGCCATGTTTGTGGGGATCTACGACGATGGAATCGGCGTTGCTGATGGCTTCAAATGCGCGGCGGGCGTGGGGGTCTAAATCCTCTGGAATGAGGCGAAAATAGCCTCCGTAGGCGGCGTCGACGTGAATGCGAAAGTTGTATTTCTTTTGGAGTTCCAGGATCTGGTCGAGGGGATCGACGGAGCCGCAGCCGGTGGTGCCGAGGGTGACTACGACGGTGCCTACATCTCCTTGTTTTAGTTCGGCTTCCAAGGCATCCGTGTCCATGCGGCCGTGGGTGTCTGCGGCCACTTCAGCGAATTGCAACTTGAGAACATTGCTGATGCGGGCGTGGGTGTAGTGGGCCTGTTCGGAGGCTAGAATTCGTTTGTTTGGAGCGATTTGGCCGGCGATCCAAAGGGCTTCTAGATTGGCAAAAGTGCCGCCGCTGGTGAGGTGGCCTAAATGGGTTTGCCAACCGAACATTTTTGCGATTTCGCGGACGGCTTCTATCTCCATTTGAGAACTGGCGCGGCCTCCGTCAAGCGCATGGTTATTGGGGTTGAGCCACATTGCCATGGAATATGCGGCTTGGGCTACGGGGTGGGGAGGCTTTAGCATCTGGCCGGCGTAGAGGGGGTGGAAGTAGGGGAAATTGTCGGCCATGCGGGTGGCGGCGGCGTCAAGTGCGGCGGCCATTTTGTCAATAGAATCAGGTGTTTGCGCGGGGAGCGGGGGGAGGTTGGCGAAGTCTTCCTGGAGGCGCGCTAGAGCTTTGGCGAGGAGGTCAAAACTGGCGTCAGAATGCATATCTGGAAGGATAAATCACTTGATTTTGGGATGGTTTTTGAGCGTTTTTTGACACGCTAAGTGCCACTTACAGCGACTTTCGAAAAATGGAAATACTTCAGTGTTGGATCTTTCAGTATTGGATTATCGTTATAACGATTAATGTCCAAGAGCGCCGGGAGGGATCGTCTTCGGGTGGGGTTGAGGGCTGGGTGTGAAAATAAATGTCCTGAAGGTGGCGCAGTTTTGGTCACAGGATTGCGGTGCAAGTCCAGTGATGTCAGTCACAGACAGGAATATGTGAGATGAGAATTGTGTCGAAATAATGCTAAACTACCCTCGCGTTTGCAAGAACCGGCAAGAGCAGTTCTCGCCCCTGCAAGTATCTGCCAGCTGAGGCTCCGATTCGACCGGGCGCAATTCACTATCAGGAATGCACCAATGGAACAAGGTACTGTGAAGTGGTTTAACGACGCAAAGGGCTATGGATTTATCTCCCGGCAAAATGGCGAAGATGTTTTCGTCCACTACTCGGCCATCAACTCGAACGGTTTCAAGAGCTTGCAAGAGGGGCAGGCGGTGCAGTTCACCGTTGTGAAGGGGCCGAAGGGCTGGCAGGCA
This sequence comes from uncultured Acidobacteriaceae bacterium, assembly GCA_963849505.1. Taxonomy (GTDB): domain Bacteria; phylum Acidobacteriota; class Terriglobia; order Terriglobales; family Acidobacteriaceae; genus JANXZS01. The sequence continues at coordinate 606,985 of CAWKHY010000012.1, forward strand.
GCCGACGTTCAGCCGCTGTAGTTTTCGCCGCGACTATATAGATAGCAAAGTGCAGTGAGGCGGATGCTCCGCCTTGCCGCCTCCGATTTCGCCTGCCGGGCCACCGCTGAGGCTGTGGTGAAGTGTGCGGTCGCGTTCGTATGGGCGAGGGCGGCAAACGCACTCTTCTCAAGCCGATTCAAATGATTGACCCCGAGCCGAAGCGTCATTTCATCCTTTCCGGATTGCCGTCCCTCGGAAGCTCCCCCATCACTTTCCTTAGACTGACAAACGTCATTCATTCGCACCAGCTGAGCAGAGGTGGCCCCAAGTGGTAGAAATAGATGTGCTTCCCGACTTCCCTAAATCGAAAGCTGATGTTTTGCGCGTGGTCATGCGACGAATTGCCACGCTCGAAAAAGAACAACATCCGGTCCTCGCTCAAATCAAGACATTCACGCAGCACGAGGGCGTCACCATGGATTTCGAGCAAGTTGGCTTCGGTAGGAAAACGCAAGATGCAGAGGCGCACGCCGTCTCGGTGGAGCTACAGTTCGACGAGATTCCCTCACTTATCGGAGAGAAATTAGAAAAGAAGATGAGGCTCCTCGCGGAACAATCCGGTGCACTCAAGATGAAGTCACTCTTTGCAAAAGTCGACGAAGCTACAGGGCAAACAGGCCAGAGATTGAATGCTGAAGGCAAACCTCTCGACGGTCGAATGCTGCTGGACGTGATCGACATGGCCGAGGGAGCGTTCGATAAAGCAGGCAGGCCCACAAACTCATTCATTGTTCATCCAGATAATCTGCCATCTCTCCAGAAAGCGTCGGAAGAAGTTGAAAATGACCCGAACTCAAGCGAAGACTCGATTCCATCAACAGGCGAAAACTTCAACAGTGGACTGATCGGGAGAATTGTCGAAAACTGGTTGACTAGCGCGACCGAACGAGGCTATCAGATCGCCTTTTGCCAGTTGCTCGCATCTGAGGGTGAAGAACTTCTATACATAGCGACGCATGGCCCTTTTGAGAAAGGCAAAGACGTCATCACGCGGTCGCCCGACAACAGCATCAGGGCTTATCAGCTAAAGGGTGGTGATATACGGTTGGCCGACTGGCGCGGGATCAGCGAGCAGATCAACAACCTTGTAGAACTGCCAGTTAACCTTCCTCAATGCCCAACCGGAGCACAGCACCTACCTTTTTTTGTCACTAATGGTCGGATCGAAGATGTGGTTCTCGACTACATCAACAATGCCAATCTGGGATGGAGGCAGCGAAGGTTTCCACACCCTCTGGCCGCCATCGAGAAATCTCAGTTGGTGCACCGATTCGTCGCTATTCATGGAGCTTACCTGCCACAAGAGGCGAGTGATTTCCAATTGTTCCTCACACTCTTGCTCCGCGATGGTGCTGCACCACTCGATAAGCCCTCGTTCTCACGCTTTATTCAAGGTGTGATCTCTTTCGGGGATGGCTCGACAAATAAGAATGTCTCTCGCTCCCTCTCGAGCGCAGTGCTTCTGACCAGTTACATTTTGGGCTCAGCCGACACTCGGAACAACCACTGGGCTTTGTTCGAAGGGTGGACAGTGATGGCTTCTTACATATTGGCCGCTGCCACGAAATTCGCCCTCACGAAGGACCTGTGGCAGTCTTCTTTTGATTTAGCAATGTTGGGTGCCAATCGGGCGCTAAATGGCCTTGTAGAAGAGTGCAAAGGAAGCGAGCAGTTCATCGAAGGATTGCCGATGGCAGATGGATTCTTCTACGGTTCACGCCAGTTAATCTTGGCTGGGCTCCTTTCAGCGTGGGCACTGGCAAGGAGAATGGCCAAACTGGAGCCCGACCACCACATCCAGAAGCTCATAGTCGCGCGGGTGCGTGAAGCCTTCATCTGGGGTGAATCCGCAGCTCCGTTCGTTTTGCTCGCCGCACTCGAACTTGAGCAGCAATGCTTGCAGCCATCTTCAGAAAGATTCGTTTTCGATTATCTGCAGCTGCTGTTGATGTGCCACTCCGAGGGTCATAGAGGATTCCCAGATAGCTTTATAAGCGTAGAAGACTCCGTTAGATTCATTCACCAAATTGGAGAACAGGGCGTTGAGAGCTTTCATGGCTTCTCATATACCTGCCAAGTCGCCGTTGATTATCTCGCAAGGCGTTGGCGGCGGCGCGAACTCGCTCTTTTGTGGGAAGGCATCACCAGGCTGTCGCTAGATTCCTCGGTTCCCAGAAATACGTGGGAATGGTTTTTCTGGAAGTCCGATTCTGCAGTTTTGGAAAGTTCTATGGCCGGCCAGCCGGAAAGTTGGGCTACCTTAGTGAACGATGCAGAGAACCGAGATGCATCGGTTTTGCCGCCCTTGCTTCAGGAATACCCCGAGTTCGCGCTATTCTTCTCACTTGTATTCCCGCATCGCCTTACGCCCACCACATTTGCGGCGATTGATAAGCCTTTTTAGTTCTTAATTCAATTTCTAGCCTGACAATGGAATGGAGCGTGCGTTTTCTGCGAGAACGTCACACCAAGGTGGGGAGGGTGACGCCAGTGACGAATTTGGACTAGATCAGTTATTGTCGAGGCTGAATGGTGATGTCACGCTCAGGCAAACCACGACCGAAGGTGCCGCACGCGTTTGTGGTGGAGGCGCTTGCGCCGTTGGAGCCTGAGGTGCGGCGGATGTTTTCGGGGTTTGCTGTGTATGTGGGTGACCGCCTGGTTTGCATGCTGCGAGAGCATGACAAATCTGCAAGGGACAATGGTGTGTGGCTTGTTCTTTCGGAGAGTACTGATCCCGCAGATCGAAAGCTGCGCGTGGAGTTTCCGTCTATTCGTTCTATCGAATTGCTAGGCGGTAAGATTCGCCATTGGCTCGTGATTCCAAGTGACAGTGCAACGTTTGAGAGCGAGGCGCTGCATGCATGTGATCTTCTGCTGCAACACGATGCTCGCCTCGGTCGAATCCCTGAATCGAGACGGTAGAGTTTTCTTATAAGGCGACTCGCCGTTAGTATTCTGCATCGCTATCCCGCATCTCAAAGGCGAGATACGGGGCACCCGGCTATGAGCCGACGAGGGGGTTAGCGGTCAAGCATCGCTATCCCGCATCTCAAAGGCGAGATACGGGGCGCCCGGCTATGAGCCGACGAGGGGGTTAACGGTCTGCATCGCTATCCCGCATCTCAAAGGCGAGATGCGGGGCACCCGGCGACCAGTAGATTCAGCTTGCATGGCGAACGCTGCCGAATTCTTCTGCGTTGGCTTCGAAGAACTCCTCCAGACTCTGGGCCCGACTTCCCGTGACCGTGTGGATGGTGTCGGTAACGGTGCGAAGGTCTCCATCGCTTCGGCTTTCTGATGATCGAAAGTATCGCCAAAGGTGCGACAGATGATCGAGGGCGTGAGGATTGAGATGATCCCTGACGGCATCGGCCCACTGGGTATCTGTTATTTCGACGTACTGTATTGGACGCTGAAGCACGGCGCTGAGTGTGCCAACGATCTCCTTGACTGCAGGTACTGCAGCGATCAGATCGTATGAGCTTTGGGAAGGTGTTTCAGAGTTAGCCAGCATCGTAGCAGCCACGTGAGAGATATCCTGTGCGCCTACCAGCGGAATTGTGGCGCTGCCGTCGCCCCAGGGGAGAAACACGGTGCCCTGTTCGGCGACACTTTTTCTTACCAGCGCGCGCACGTTTTCGTAGTAGGGCGGCGCGTGCAGATGAACTGCTCCGACGCCTGCCCAATCCAAGATGAGATCTGCGAGTCCATGTTGCATATTGCGGAAGCTGGGCGCTTTGCGTGCCCCCTGAAGTTGCGAATTATTTATCACCAGCTCGGTCTCTGCTTCGCGCGCGGCCCTGGCAAAGATCGTTGTGGCCTCAAGCAGGCCATCGGCTACGGGATAGGTGAAGTAGGCACGCTTTATGCCTCTGAAAGCGCTGCGGACGGAGGCGGGGTCCAGTAGATCGCCTTGCACAACTTCGGCACCGAGTTTCCGGAGAGCATCCGACCTGGCATCGAGCTTATGGACCAGAGCACGAACGGGGATACCCTTGCTGAGCAGGAGAGCTGTTGTGTGGCGACCTGTGGAACCCTGTGCGCCGCCCGCCGCGCCGGTGACGAGTATAGGCTGAGTCATATTTTCTCCTTGATGAAATGGAATTTGAGCGGACCATTCACGCAGTCCTGCGAGTTGGGCGTGATCCGGCTGGTGATCACGACTGCGCTGCCAGGGCATCAGCGGCGCGTGCCGAGTGCGTCCTGGAATGCGGACGCACGAGCCAATAGAGTGCAACGAAGTGCGTGATCATCAGCATGGGCACGTAGAGGACTGGGATCGCATAGGTTGCTCCCAACTGCCCCGCCAGCGCGGGAAGGCCAGCCTGGATGGCGTGGTAGTAGTCGAGGATGATGTCGGCTGCACCCACGAGATTGAAGGCGACGACGAATAGCCAAAAGAGCGGACGTACCCTTACGGTGAGAAGGGCCAGCAAGGCCAGGATCCCGGTGACGAAGTCGCCGTAGGCAGCGAAGGTGGCAAAGCTCGTGGGCAAGTTGGCGCCGACGACTCCTGGAAGGATAAAGACTAGCCCGAAGAAGCGGAAGCTGTGAACTGTAGCGATGACGCGCTGTGCCTCAAATCGTTCCATCGACCTAAGCCGGGGAAGAAAGCAGACGGCGAAGCAGAGCAGGCACGCGACATAACCCAGAACGAGTTGGATTGGGAAGAGCGTTTGCGGTGACATATAACCCTCCTACGCATGGGATTATGCATATCATCCTATGGATTCAGAATTTCATGAAGGGGCGGATTGCGCCGTGAGATGATTGCCAGCATCCTATAATGAGTTATGCGCTACCAGCCCGAACACAAAGCTGAAATCCATCAAAAGATTGTGAAAGATGCGTCGCGACGCGTTCGCAGCGAAGGCATTACAGGCGCGGCAGTCTCCGCAGTGATGCGGGACGCCGGCCTGACCCACGGAGGTTTTTACAAACATTTCAGAAGCAAGGACGAACTGCTTACGGAGTCGCTGAGCGAGGCATTTCAGGATATAGCTGACCGCCTGGCTCGCGCGGGCGAGCAAGCGCGCCCCGGAGCCGCGTGGAAGGCAATTGTGAGGACCTATCTAAGCATGGAATATTGCGACCATATCGAATACGGATGTCCCTTGACGGCTCTTGCACCCGAGTTGGTCAGGTCCGATAAGGCGATGAAGGCGCAGATCTTTGAGGATCTGAAGAAATACAAGAGTCGAATGATTCCGTTTATGCCTGGTCAGCGAATGGCCGATAAGGAGCGCGCTTTCTTCTCCATTTTTTCAACGATGGTCGGGGCCACCGAGATCGCGCGAATGTTGCCAGAACCCGCGATGCGAGAGAAAGTGCTGGCCAGTGCAAGAGATTTTCTTTTACGCAGCTTTTGATCGGCCCGGTCCCTGTTTCTCGGGCGTGCCGGGCCACGGCTGAGATGGCGGTGGCCCGGCATGCGGAGACTTGTTGGATCACTTCGCGTGAGTCGATCTAGTATCGATCGGCTGCTTTTCTTTACTCAGACGCTAACTGGGCTACGAACATGTCGGCGGAGCCGTGGCCGGTGAGGGTGGAGGGGCCGAAGCGGGCCCAAGTCTGGAATCCGCCCGCGAGGTAGATGGCGCCGGTCTGACCGACTGAGACTGCGGTAGTCGCTCCTCCGGGGACCCACAATGCGGAACTTCCGGCCTTCTGTTCCCACAGGAGAGTGGGACCATGGTATTTCCGTATAAACAGGTTCGCCCTGATTGTGGGGGTTTGACGGGCGATTCCGGTGACGTACAGATCGCCGTTGCTGTCGTAGGCGACTCCACTGGCAGCCTCGTCGCCGCCGTGGCCTATCCGATATGCCGTCTCAAGTACGCCGGCCGCGGTGTAGGTAACGATCAGCAGGTCCTTGTTATAAGGATCGGTCATGAAGGCGTCTATCAGGTAGTAGTTCTTGCGGGGTAGTTGCGAGGTCACGGTAGTGATCGCTTCTCCCGATGAGTTGACATTTCCGACATAGCCGACGAGAGTGACTTCGCCGCTGGGACTGACGGCAACGTCACTGCCGGTGGCTATGTATCCGCCGATATGGTTGACCCAGACGGCATTGCCATTTGTGTCGTACTTGGCGAGAAAGGCATCGATGGGGTAATCGCCGGTGGTTTGCGCGGGGCTGAAGCCGGTTACGGTAATGTCCTTGCCATTGGCACTGGTGAAGGTGGTGGTGTCTTCAAGCGAGCCGGTGACATAGGCATTGCCGTTGACGTCGACCGCGATCTTGCTGGGGACGCTGTTCGGGCTGGCCTCGTTGGTCTGTGCCCACTTGAAGTTTCCGCCGGTGTCGTACTTGACCACGACCATGTGCCAAGTCCCAACTCCTGGAACCGTGTTCACGATGCCGTTCTCAGAGGAGAACGTCGTATCTGTCTGGCTGAGCGCGGTTATGTAGACGGTGTGGGCGGCAGAGTTGACCGCTATTCCATAGCCAAAGCTTTCTAGGCTGCTATCGGTGATGGTGCCGGTCTGAACCCAGGCGAGATTGCCTGCGGAACTATATTTCGCGAGAAAGATAACGTCTCCAGTTCCGGAGACGGTTTTTGTGGTTTGATTCACCGAGTCGAATGTGCCGCTGTTTGTGAACCATCCAGTAATGTAGACATTCCCATCGCTGTCGAGGTCCACGCCGCGCCCCACATCATCGCTGGTGCCGCCAGCGGTCACGATCCACGCGAGACTTCCGGAAGCTGTGTATTTGGCGAGGAAGATGTCGGATCCGCCGCGCGACTTTAGTGTAGTGCTGGAGAACTTTGCGGTTGAACTGAACTCTCCCGTGACGTAGTGGTCATTATTTGGCGCGACTTTGATTGAGTGGGCGAGGGTATATCCATCTCCTCCGGAACTGGTAGCGCCCAACCATGCAGGTTGCCACGCCATGGCGACCGTCGGGCTTAGAAAAGCCAGCAACAATAGCAACCTCAAGCAAGCGCGTGCAAAAAGAGCGCCTGAAGTCCCAGCGTCTGGCGCAGATGTGAAGTGTTTGTTTGTCATTTCGCCTCTCCTGGCTCGGTTGGATCCGCCCATTCTGCGATGACCCAACCAATTCTCGCCCAACACAGTATGCTCTCTTACCGGGGGAGATGTGACGCAAATCACTTCTCAGCCTGGGCGAATGTTAGTGGGTTCTTCCGGAATTGCCCGGCGCTGAGGTCCCTTGTTTGTGGCGGAAGCTCTGGAGCTCAATGCGTGGCGTGGCTTTTTTGAAAAGGATGTGAGGCGGGAATGCTGCCGCCCACTAATCACCAGCAGGCATATTGCCCGTCACTGCATTTCGCCACCACATAGATACACTTGAGCCAAGTTGTGCCCGGATCTCCGCGATCTGGCTGCCGACTTTTTTTTGCAGAGTGGTGATGAGGCAGCCAGATTGCGGCGTGCTCGATCACGACACAGCGAACATTCCTGGTGACAGCGTCAAGTCGCTGCACGCCCGGCTGCTCAAACCACATTGAGCACGAGCAGGGCAGATGGTGCCAGGAGCAGGAGAGATGTTCTCTTAGCTTCCTCCGGGAGGAAGGAGCTGAGTCCATGAAAACCCTAAGAATGACCCTCGCTATAGCGGGGCTGTTCCTTGCTGGTCCGTTGTTAGCCCAGCAGGGTGTCCGGGCCACGGTTCCCTTCAGCTTCTATGTCGGGAATTCCCAACTGATGCCTTCCGGCACCTACAAGATCACTCCTTGCAGTGCGAAGGGGACCCCCATGGTTGAGGTTCGCAACTGCAATGAAGGTGTGGCCGCCCTGCACCTGACGCAGCCCACCGATAAGACAAGTAAAGACTAGGGCAAACTGGTATTCCACAAATACGGCGACACGTACTTCCTGAGCGAAGTACAGGGTCCGTCGCTCGCAACCGGCCTTGTTCTCCCCGTAGCGAAGAACGAAAAGAAGCTGCAGGAAGACAAGTCGACCGTGACCACCTTTCAAACCGTCACGGTTCCTAAAGCGGGTGAAACTAAGCCGCCTAATAAATAACGCAGATGCAGGGAGAAGGGGGTGCGGAGCCGGGGGTTCCGCACCCCTTTCTTATTACTGCTGACACAGGCTGACGAAGCTCTCGCATTGGCTGAAGGCCGCGCAGTTGTGTTGGGCCGTTTCGTTTGCTAGGTTGTCGTAGATGCCGCCGCCTGTGCCTGACGAACTTAGCAGGACGATTGAGACTCTCTACCGGTTGGAATCGGGCCGGGTTCTGGCGACGCTTGTGCGTCTGCTGGGAGACCTGGACCTGGCCGAAGAGTCGATGCACGAGGCGTTCGCTGCGGCCCTGGAGTCGTGGACGCTGACCGGCGTTCCGGAGAAGCCACGCCCGTGGCTTATTTCAACGGCACGCTTCAAGGCTATAGACGCTATGCGCCGCCGCGCGCGCTTCGATGGAGTGGAGAAAGATCTTGTTGCGCATATGGAAACGCGCGTCAGCGATGCTGTGAGCGGGGAGGGAGAGGTTGGAGATGAAGAGATTGAGGACGATCGCCTCCGTCTGATTTTCACCTGCTGCCATCCCGCTCTGCCTGCTGAAGGACAGGTGGCGCTGACGCTGCGCGAAGTCTGCGGCCTGACGACGGAGGAGATTGCGCGGGCATTCCTGGTTACTCCGGCGGCGCTGGCGCAACGCATTGTGCGCGCGAAGACGAAGATTCGAGATACCCACATTCCATACGAAGTGCCAACGCCGCAGGAGTTGCCGGAGCGGCTGGATGCGGTGCTGCAGGTGATCTATCTCGTGTTTAACGAGGGCTACTCGGCTGCGGCTGGGGCGGAGGTAACACGGGCCGAGCTAACGGGTGAGGCGATTCGATTGGGGCGATTGCTGACCGACCTGCAGCCAGAGCCGGAGGTCATGGGGTTGCTTGCGCTGATGTTGCTGCAGGAATCCCGTCGCGCCGCGAGAAGCTCTGCGACGGGAGAGCTGATTTTGCTGGACCATCAAGACCGCTCGCTGTGGAACCGCGAGCAGATTGCGGAAGGAGTGGCGTTGGTGGAGAGAGCGCTGAAGTCGCGCCGCTTCGGTGCTTACACACTGCAGGCTGCGATTGCGGCCGTGCATGCGGAGGCGGAAACGCCGGCTGCGACCGACTGGCGGCAGATTGTGGCGATTTACGACGGACTGGTAAGGATTCAGCCTTCGCCGGTTGTGCATCTAAATCGTGCTGTGGCGGTTGCGATGCGGGATGGTCCGGAGGCTGGTCTGAGAGAGATCGACGCGGTGATGGAAGATGGCGACTTGGCGAATTACTACCTGGCGCATTCGGCGCGCGCGGATATGTACCGCAGGCTGGGCAGGACAGCTGAGGCGCGGGCTTCGTATGAGAAGGCGCTGGCGCTGACCCAACAGGAGCCGGAGCGGCAATTTCTGCAGGAGCGGATTCGGCAGCTGAAATAAAAGGTCTGAGTTTGATCCCAAGAGCTGCCTCAGGGTTGGTTGATAGGCGGCCGTTTAGGAGGCATTGTGGGATTTCGGCGCCTTTTTCGATTTAGGTCAGGTGTGGGGATGGGATCGTGTCGTTGCTTTCTGGCGGGACTCTTACATGCGCACGGATTCTTACCACAGGCCCCACATAGGCCGGCCTCTCGTCGTCTTCGAACTTTATCTGCGGCGGTGCTCACGCAAAGATTTTACTTCTCTTTTGAACATCGAAATAAAAATTGGCGTGGCTGTCGATTTTGCGTTTGGCCAACGACTATAGAGCAAAGGACGATGAGCTTTGATTCCTGAGTGAAGAGGAAACGAGTCATCGGAGCAAACCACATAGATCAAGGAGAACAAGCGATGCCTCAGTATTTGGTTGCCAACTACATGCCCGACAACTTCGACCCGTCCACTGTAACCGAAGCGATGATCGAAGAGATCCACGCGTTGAACCGCGAAATGATTGCTGCCGGCGTGAGGAAATTTGCGTGCGGCATTTCCGCGCCTGGAACCGCGAAGACCCTGCGAAAGCAGACCGACGGCAAGGTGCTCGTCACCGACGGGCCGTACACCGAGACCAAGGAACACATGGGCGGATTCTGGATACTGGAATGCGCGAATCTCGACGAGGCGCTGGTGTGGGCGAAGAGGGGCGCGATCGCCTGCGATGTGGCCGGCGAGGTGCGCGAGCTTCTTTTCTTCCCGGCTCCGGAAGAAGGCGAGAGCAAGTAAAGATCCGGCGCCGCGAGTTGTGAAGAGGGCATGATCATGACGACTTATGAACATACTCCGCAAGGATAAAAAAAGCGCTGGTGATGTCGATTTTCCGAGTGCGCGACGACTATAGGACGATGCAGCTCGCAAGGCTGTGCTGCTGATTCCCAACAAAAAAAGGAGAAGAGCAATGAAGTATCTATGTTTTGGCTACTACGACAAGAGCAAGTTCGATGACATGAGTGAGAGCGAGCGAAACACCATGTTCGACAGGTGCTTTGACTATGACGACCATCTTCGCGCCAATGGGAACTGGGCCGGAGGCGAAGCGCTTCAGGGTCCGGAGACCGCGTTGACGCTGTCGTGGAAGAACGGCAAGGTGGCAACGACCGACGGTCCCTATGCGGAAACGAAGGAACAACTCGGCGGCCTTCTCGTGCTTGAGGCGAGGGACATGAATCATGCTGTACAGCTGATGGGCCAGCACCCGGCGCTGACGTACGGAAACATTTTCGAGATTCGGCCCGCGGGGGAGATGAACGAAGTCATCAAGGCAAGCGAGCAGCGACGGAAGCAAGTGGCTGCGCGCTGAAGACGGTTGTAGTTTGTCACGGACGGAATCGACACAGCGTTGGCACGCGCAAAGAACATGCGGCCAGCGCTGTGGTGTTTTTCGCGACGCACCACCAGATTCCAGCCCGAGAATGGACGAGGGTGCACCGCGATGGGAATATGATTCTGTTTGGAGGCGAGGGGGCGAGATGGTTAAGCATGAAATTTTGCAGGCTGAGGGCATCCTGCTGCTGGAGCCGGAGTCGGCGCTGGCGGCGGAGGATTTCCACGCGGTGAGTGCTGAAGTGAACGCATATCTAAAGGATCATGCGGACCTGCGTGGTGTGCTGATTCATGCACGCAGTTTTCCGGGATGGGATAGCGTGGCCGCGTTTTTGGAGCACCTGCGTTTTCTGAGAGAGATTCACACCAAGGTGGAGCGGGTGGCGCTGGTTACGGATTCTGCCGCAGCAACGATTGGACCCGCGATCGGGAAGCATTTCGTGAAGGCGGAGTTCCGGCACTTTCCCTACGCGGAATACGATGCTGCTTTGCGATGGCTGAAGACGGCTTGAGTGCGGGGATGCGTGGGTGTGCGAGGGCGGACCGGCTTAGAGTTCACTAGAGGACTGTGCCGATGCCCTGTAACCACGACGGCCGGTGTCGTACAGGTTTGACTCTGCCTGGAGGCGGCGAATCGCTTGCGTTGATGCGTCGCGGGCGCCTACACCTGCGGCGGAATTGGCGCGGGTGTGAGGCCGTGGCGCTGCATGATCTCCAACATCTTCGCGCGGTCTGGCGGGCCGCCGGCAGCAGCCCTGAGCACCTCTGCTGTTTCGCGGAAATACTGCGGGCCGATGGCAGCGGGTGTGATCGAGCAGAGCATCTTTGCGTCCTGGGGACCGTTGTTGTCGAAGCGGTGAACTGCGCCGCGCGGAATGCAGAGGGCCTGGCCCGGTCCCACGTCGATCAGCTTTCCGTCGACGGTCCACGTCAACACGCCTTCGATGCCGTAGATTGTTTCCTCGTAGTGATCGTGACTGTGCGTGGGTGCCGGGAGGCGCTGTCCGGCGGCGACGCCGAGTTCGAAGAGCGCGAGTGTGCCGGATGAGTTCTCAGCGGTGACAAGGAAGTGCACTACGATCGGTCCTACGCGGATCGTTTCGTCGGAGGGATTGACGCATAGATCGGCAGATTGCAGTGGCATAGTGGCGTCCTCTTCGCGTGTCACTTCGATCATGGATGTTACGCGGATTCCGATGGAAGGTGTTGCGGTGGCCCAAGAATGCCGGTGGGAGACTGGGTCATTTTGCTGTCCCTCCTGTTGGTAAACTATGTTTACCACTAGAAATATGGTAAACATAGTTTACGGAGAGCGTCAATGAGTTTTTCGCAAAAGGGTTCAGAGGTCAAGCCCAGGGATATGCTGATCGGGGCGCTGTTACGGGTTCCGGCCGAGGCCATTCATCGCCGGATCATCCACGATCTGAACGCGGCGGGTTTCAACGGGCTGAGCCTGCCGCACATTGCGATCTTTCGGTTTCCGGGCCCTGATGGGGCGCGTCCCGGCGTTCTGGCCGAGCGGGCGGGCATGAGCAAGCAGGCTATGAACCGCCTGCTGGGGAGCCTCGAAGATCTCGGATACCTGGTGCGGACGGACGCGCCGGATGAAGGCCGTGCACGGATTGTTCGCTTCACCAAACGCGGGCAGGCGGCGTGGGCAAAGACCGTGGAGGTGCTCCGCCAGATTGAACGCGAATGGCGCGCAGAGCTTGGTCCCAAAGATTTTGCACGACTCAAGGAATTGCTTGTTCGTGTCTGGGTGAGTCCATTGGTCGGTTAGCGGTGCGCTTATCGCGGCGAGGCAATAATCGCCGAAGACAACAGAAGAGGACTTCTGCCGACGAATGTTTTGCGGGAAGTAGCTATCAGTCTTCGCGCGCTGCGGCTTCCAACTCGTGCAAGTCCATCTTGATCATTCCCATCATGGCTTGCATGGCTTTGGGGTGATTGATGAGCTGACCGATATTGCGGGGCACGACCTGCCAGCACAGGCCGAAGCGGTCAGTGAGCCATCCGCAGGCCATGGGCTTGCCGCCTTCGATCAACTTGTCCCAGTAGCGATCGATCTCTTCCTGCGAATCGCAGCGGATGAAGAACGAGAAGGCTGGGCTGAGTTGCTGAGCGGGGCCGCCGTTGAGAAAGACCATCTCCTGACCTTCGAGCTCGATAGTTATGGTGGCGATCTTGCCCAGGGGCCAGGGACCGACGCCTTTGGATCGCAGCTCTTCGAGTTTGCGTGCGTGGGGGAAGACGCTGAGATAAAACTCGGCGGCTTCTTCTGCGTTGTCGTTGAACCAGAGGAATGGCGCGAGGAGATTCATGGCAGGGATAGTACCAGAGAGGTAGTTATTTCTGGCAAGTCGATTGCTGGCTTCGCTCAATGACGAGGCCGGAGGAGCGGCATGCGCTGATTGACGGGCTGGTGTTTCAAAAACTATTGACTCCTGAGCTTGTGCCGGATGAAATATTCCGCGCGGCGTTTGCAGCGCTGGCAATGAAGCCGCGGCCGAGAGGCGGCCCTAGGCAAGCGAGGAGGATTACTCGAGTAAAACTTCACCTGGTTTCGCCAGGGTGATAGCCAGTTTGAGCGACTGCCAAGGGGATGTTGTTCTCGGGCTTTTCGAGGAAATGTCGAACTATCGGGATCACCCTCTGCTGTGCTGAAAACAGGGCGAAGTGGCTGGCAGACGGGATGACGGCGAGTTCGGCGTTGGGGATGAGCTTGAGGGTTTCAACGGCGTGTTCAAGCCGGACAAAGTCGTGGTCTCCGAGAAGGATGAGCATCGGCGCTTTGATTGAAGCTAACTCTTCGTTGGAAAATCCCTCCCACTGAATGTTTCCCACTTTGTCGAAAATTCTGGGCCAGGATAGCGAATTGCGATCATCGCGACTGTATTGCCGCCGTAGCTTTCGCCAAAGAAGTCAGTCCTGGAGATCCCTAGATATCTCAACAAGCCAACTACATCTTTGGCGTGTTGCTCGATCGAGAGCGGGCGCTCTGGGATATCGGCCGTGCGACCATGCCCCTGAAGATCGACCGTAATGACCATGTGGTTTTGAAGCAGCGCGGGATACGAGTTCAGGCCAGCATATCCGAAGGCGGGTGGGATGCAGATGAGCGGATCGCCGGTTCCCTGAATTTCGTAATACATTTTTAGACCGTTGACAGGCGCATATCCGCTAGTTTCGGTGGTTGTACCTCTGGATGAATTCATTGGCTATTTCTCCTTTTGGGAGTGATCTGCAAAGTGTGAGGGGAAGATGTTTAAAAAGTGGGTCCAGCCTTTCTCATGTCCTCTCGCCAGCACATGGTCAGGAAGGTCGGAATGCACGAGGGTCATGAGCGTATCTTGCCCCTGCTGTTTGAAGGTGACAGTTACTGTCGATTCTTCACCCAGGGTTTTGGGGGATACCCACGTATGCTGGATGCGAAACGGGCGCTCAAACACCGTGAAACGGCCATAATGGGAGATCCCTTTGAGTGCCCAGAAAAAGAGACCGTCGACTCTCGGGTCCAGCAGAAATTTCTCGGCAGCATTCCAGGGATTGCCGGGGATCTTCGGATCCAGCCAACCATCGAAGACCTCAGCCATGGGAGCGGGGATAGTCCGTTCGAGCTTAAATTCGAGGGTCTTCTTCGGCTCCTCCATCACCTTTTCTCCTTCTTCTTTTTCTTATCGCGAAAATATTTCTGGAACTGATCGAGTCCCTCGCTCCAGAAGTGTTCGTACTCATGTACCCATCGGGCCGCCTCTCGAAGCGGTTCCCCGCGAAAGGAAATAAGGACCTCGCGCCCGTGCTTGTTGCGCTCGATGAGTCCAGCTCTCTCGAGCATCTTGAGGTGCTTGGTAATGGAGTTCAGCGCGGTGTCGTGAGGCTCTGCGACGTCCGAGAAGCGAGCAGGTCCTTTTGCCAGTTGCTGAATAATTGCGCGCCGCGTTGGGTGGGAAATCGCTGTCAGCACGTCGGAGAGTTGGTCCATGCACTACATTACACCATAAGGTGTAATATGGCGCAAGAGGTTGGTTGAACGGGAAGTTTCCCTCCGAGCGTGGAGATTTGAAGGGTTTACCAAGGAGAGGTGACGGCGTATCGGTGGATGCGATACACCGTCATTGGAGAGCTAGGACTGGATGAATGCGAGCAGGTCGGCGTTGATGATGTCGCCATGCGTGGTCGGCATTCCGTGGGGCAGGCCGGGGTAGGATTTGAGCGTTCCGTGCTTCAGGAGTTTGACTGATCGTGCGCCGGTGGTTGGGAAGGGACAGATCTGGTCATCCTCACCGTGCATGACCAGGACGGGAATATCGATTGCTGCGAGGTCATCGTAGAACTCGGTTTCAGAGAGGACCTTGATGCAGTCATAATGCGCTTTGATGGCACCCATCATTCCCTGTCGCCACCAATTCTCTCGAATGCCCTCGGAGACGACCGCGCCGGGGCGGTTGAAGCCGTAGAAGGGGATGGTGATGTCCTTGTAGAACTGGGCGCGATGGTAGGCGGTTCCATCGCGAAGACCATCGACCACTTCTCTGGGAACGCCGTCAGGGTTCTTGTCTGTCTTAATGAAGAGAGGTGGAATCGCGCTGATGAGAACTGCTTTCGCGACTCTTCCCTTTCCGTGTTTGGCGACGTACCGCGTGACCTCGCCGCCACCAGTGGAGTGACCGATGTGGACCGAGTCTTTGAGGTCAAGGGCGGCGACAAGCTCAGCCACGTCAGCGGCATAGGTGTCCATGTCGTGGCCCTTGTCAGTTTGAGTGGAGCGTCCATGACCGCGACGATCGTGAGCGATGACGCGGTAGCCGTGAGCGAGGAAAAACATCATCTGGCCATCCCAGTCATCTGCGGATAGTGGCCAGCCGTGATGGAAAAAAGATGGGCTTGCCCGTACCCCAATCCTTGTAGAAGATCTCGGTGCCGTCCTTAACGGTTATTGTCTTCATCGATCGTCTCCTCATTTTTTTGAGTGCTACACAGTGTAGGGCTGGCTTTAACGGCACGTTCAACGCGGCCCGGTACACGGTGGTCTCGATAGGGTAAGGGAAAGGGTCGGGTATAGCCAGCACCGCAACTGACAAAGCAGGTGGCGAAATTGCGATGCGACCACTTGCGCGGAGAAGCGGGATCGTCGATCAGGACCGGGAGACTTGCTTTACGTCACGCACGGGTTATTCGGCGCGGAGGGCTTGCATGGGATGGATGCGGGAGGCTCTCCATGCTGGGAGGAGGCAGGCCAGGGCGGCGACGGCGAGCAGCGTTGCGGCGACGGCGGCGAAGATTGCGGGGTCGAGGGGGCGAGTCTCATAGAGCAGGGACTGGATGAGGCGTACGGCTGCGGCGCTGATTGCTAATCCCAGCACGAGGCCGTAGATGGCTGGACGCAGTCCGTCGCCGAGCATGAGGCGCAAGACCTGCGCGCGTTGTGCGCCGAGCGCCATGCGCACGCCGATTTCGCGGGTGCGCTGCATGGTGAGGTACGAGAGCACTCCATAAAGTCCGACGGATGCGAGCACGAGCGAGAGCACAGCGAAGGCGAGCACGAGGCTGGCGCTGAGGCTGGCGTTGCCCAATGAGCGCTCGATGATTTGCTCGAGCGTGAGGACATCGGAGACGGGCAGCTCGGGATCGAGTGCCGCGATCTGCTTCTGGACGGAAACGGAGAATGCAAGTGGATCGGAGTCTGTCCGCACCGCGAGCGTCAGGCCTCGTCCAGTCTCGCCTTCGAGCACGGGGAAGTACATGGTTGCGATGACGGGCTGGCCGACCTGATGGAGTGTGTCGCCCACAACGCCGATGACTTCGTGAGGGGCATCGCCTTTCGCGCCCACATGGAGATGTTTGCCGAGCGGATCTTCGCCGGGGAAATACTGCTGCGCGAGCTGGTGGCTGATGATGACGGTGGCGGGGCGTCCGGCGCGGTCGCTGCTGGTAAAGAAGCGTCCGCTGAGCAAAGGTATCTGCAGTGCGCTGAAATATCCGGGGTCAACGGCCCTGAAGAGCGCGTCGGGGAGCGCGGCCCCGGGCGCGATGGGTGGATGCTCGAGGATGGTGAGAATATCGTCCTCCCCGGTTCCCGCTGCCGGCACGCCGGACGTCAGCGCTGCGGCGCGCACGCCTGGCATGGACCGGATCCGCTCCAGCAATGCTTCGTTGAAGGCGTTCGCCTTTGCCGGGGTGGCGTATTTTTTGTCGGGAAGGCTGTAGCTCATGGTGAGGACGTTGTCGGTGGTGCAGCCGACCTCCGTGGTGCGCAGGCGCCAGAAGCTCTTGAGGAGAAGGCCGGCGGCGATGAGGAGGACGACGGTGGTGGCGATCTCTACGGTAAGGAGCGTCTTGCGCAAAGCTGTGCGCGATTGGCTGGCTGATGCGGTGCGCGACGAAGCCTGCAGTGCGGCGATGGCTCCCTTGCCTGTGGAAGAGATTGCCGGGAGGAGGCCCGCGAGCAGGACCGTGGTGAATACAAGGGCACAGGCGAAGGTGAGCACCATGGCGTCCGGGTGGATGCTTTGCGCACTGGGGAGATCGCGCCATGTGCTGACGAGCCAGCGCGTGGCCGCGAGAGACAAGAGGACTCCGATGACGCCGCCGGTGATGGCGACTAGGAAGTTCTCCATGAGCTGCTCGCGAATGAGCGTGCCTCGACGGGCTCCGAGAGCGGAGCGGACGGCGATTTCCCGCTGACGGGCCGCGGATCGGGCGACGGTGAGGTTGGCTACGTTGAGGCAGCCGATGAGCAGCATGCAGACGACAGTGCAGAGCAGCACGAGCAATGGCTTCTTTACATCGCGCGAGAGGTCCTCGATGAGAGTGCGTGACGCGACGTCCTCGGCTACGGGGTTATTCAGGTTCTGCAAATGCAGACGATACTGCACCGCGCCAACCTGGCCGAGAGCGCTGGCGAGGCTGACGTCTGGCTTGAGGCGAGCGACGACAGAGCTGAAATGATGGTCGTGATAGTCGAGGAGTGCCGGTGGTAATCCCGAGGCATACGTGACCCAGAGTTGCACCTTTGCATCAGGCCAGGTGAACCACTTTGGAAGTACACCGATGACGGTATAGGGCTTTCCATCCAGATGAATTTGCTTGCCGACGATTGACGGATCTCCGCCGAATCGCCGTTCGAAGATGCTCCAGGTAAGCATGACGCTGGTTCCGTCGGTGCGATCTTCGCTTTCAGTGAAGGTGCGTCCTATGGCGGCGTTGACGCCGAGGAGGGGAAAGAGATTCCAGCTGCCACCGCGTGCGTTGACGAGTTCGGGTAATTCGCCGCGCTCGCCGGTGAGGTTGAATTGCCACCAGCGCCATGCGGCCATGTCTTCAAAGCCGTGAGTCTGCGCGCGCCAGTCGCGATAGTCGGCGGGAGCGACAGAGTTGTAGTTGAAGCCCTGCGCATTTATGGCGGGGTCGCGGAAATGTTCGTAGATCATTACGAGCCGCGATGGATCGCGAAAAGGCAGCGGCCTGAGCAGCACCGAGCGCACAACGGTGAAGAGCGAGGTAGTGGCACCGATGCAGAGGGCTATGACGGCGATGGCGATGAGCGAGTAGCCAGGTGTGCGCAGCAGCGTTCGCGCGGCATAGCGAAGATCGCGAACGAGGGTGTCGACGTATGGAATTGCGTTCTGGCGCCAGAGGGATTCGCGCACGACTGCGGGGTTACCGAATTTAATTCTTGCTCTGCGGCGCGCCTCTTGCGGGTCCATGCCACGCTCAATGTTCTCGGCAGTTTCCTCCTGCAGGTAGACATTGATTTCCTCTTGCAACTCTGCGTCGTCGCGGCGGCGGCGAAAGAATCTGAGCCAGCTCATCACTCGCCTCCATCCGCCGCGGCTTCTTCGCCCATGACGAGGCCGATTGCGCGGATCATCTGACGCCAGCGACTGGTTTCACGCACGAGCTGCTTTCTGCCCGCGGCGGTGAGGCGATAGAACTTGGCCTTGCGATTATTCTCGCTGGCTCCCCAGTAAGAAGAAACCCAGCCGCGATCTTCGAGGCGATGCAAGGCGGGATAGAGCGAACCCTGTTCCACCTCAAGAACATCCTCGGAGGAGCGCTCAATCATTTTGGCAACGGTGTGTCCGTGTGCGTCGCCGGTGACTAGGGTACGCAGGATCATCATGTCTAGGGTGCCCTTGAGCATCTCCGCGTCGGGTTGGTTCTTTTTGACCATTGGCAGCCTTCCACTCGAACGTCTATGGAAGGTCAGCATACACCACTCGAAGTTCTATGGGAATAAGCTGAATGATTATTTTTTTCGCCCAGTCTGTTTCGGGTACGGGCAAAGATGAGCTTGCACTTTCGCGGATGAGGGGGTAGATTATCTACATCTTATTGATGTAGAGGATCTACAGCCTATGGCGGAGAAGAGTGGTTATCAGAATCGGATCGAGTTGTTGCAGGGAACGCTGGACATGCTGATTCTCAAGACGCTTCAGTGGGGCGAGCAGCATGGTTATGGGATCAGCCAGACGATTCGAGCCAATTCCGGCGACGTGTTGCAGGTGGAGACAGGTTCGCTGTATCCGGCGCTGCACAGGCTGGAGCGCCAGAAGTGGGTGAAGGCTGAATGGAAGAAGAGCGAGAGCAACCAGCGGGCGAAGTATTACAAGATCACGAAGCTGGGCAAGGAGCAACTGGCGTCGGACTATGAGCGCTGGGGCAAGATGGTGGCGACGATCGAAGGGATCATGACGGCGAAGTGAGGTGGCGCATGTTTCGTTTCTTGCAGCGCAAATCGGATCTGAGCGAAGAGCTTGAGAGCCATCTGGAGATGGCGATTGCCGACCGGGTGGCGCGCGGAGAATCGCCGGCGGATGCGAGGGCAGCGGCAATGCGCGAGCTTGGCAATGTGCCGTTGGTAGCAGATGTAACCCGGGAGCAATGGGGGTGGCTGCGGCTGGAACAGTGGATGGCGGACACGCGTTATGCGCTGCGGCAATTGCGCAAGTCGCCCGGCTTTACTCTCACGGTGGTGATTACGCTGGCGCTTGGCATCGGTGCGAACACAGCGATCTTCACGCTGGTGCAGGGTATTCTGCTGCGCTCGTTGCCGGTCACCGATCCTTCGAGCCTTTATCGCATCGGGGACAAGAACCTGTGCTGTTACTACAACGGATTTCAGAAAGATAACGGAGAATTCAATCTCTTCTCGTACGATCTTTACCTTCATATGAAGAAGTCGGCGCCTGAATTTGAGCACCTGGCGGCGGTTGAAGCCGGCGGCAACAGCTTCACGGTTCGCGTGGGTTCTGTGCCGGCGAAACCGATGCACAGTGAATATGTCTCGGGGAACTACTTTGCAACGCTGGGTGTGGGTACATACGCGGGGCGTCCGCTGAACGAGAGCGACGACACGCCGGCGGCCGCTCCAGTTGTGGTGATGAGCTATCGCACCTGGCAGACGGAGTTCGCATCGGATCCAAGGGTGGTGGGCTCCACTATTTATTTGCAGACCCATCCCTTTACGGTGGCTGGGATTGCACCGCGGGGCTTCTTCGGCGATCGCATTATTCCGAACCCGCCGGACTTTTGGATGCCGCTGTCGAGTGAGTCCGTGATTGAAGGTGCGAACTCGGCTCTGAAACAAAATAACGAAGAGTGGCTCTATCCGATTGGCAGAGTGCGGCCGGACACGAATATCGGAGCGCTGCAGGAGAAGCTATCCGTGATATTGCGGCAATGGCTCGTCACACAGTCTTCGTTCACCGATCATGGCGGAGCGGCTTTGATTCCGCGGCAACATGTGATTCTGGCGCCGGCGAAAGGCGGGATCCAGAGATTGCAGCAGCAGGAAACGGGGAGAGGCCTGCGGTTGCTGATGATTCTTTCGACAGTGGTGCTTCTGATTGCATGCGCAAATATTGCGAACCTGATGCTGGCGCGATACACGGCGCGGCGCTCGGATGTGGCGGTGCGCATGGCGCTGGGAGCGGCGCGCAGCAGGATTATTCGCCAGGTACTGACTGAGTGCGTGCTGGTGAGTTTGATTGGTGGAGCGGCGGGATTGGCGGTTGCTTACGCGATGTCGCACGCGATGCTGTTGCTGGCGTTTCCCCACGCGAAGAACATGCCGGTCGAGGCAACGCCATCGTTGTTCGTGCTGGGGTTCGCGCTACTTGTTTCCCTGCTCACTGGTGTTGTGTTTGGCGCGGTGCCTGCATGGTTGTCGTCGCATTCGCAACCCGCCGATGCGTTGCGCGGCATGAACCGGGGCAACGCATCCACCGGAGACCGCTCGTCGTTGCCGCAACGAGTGCTGGTGATGATGCAGGTGGCTTTGTCTGTGGTGCTACTGACGGGAGCATTTCTGATGACCCGATCACTGCGCAACCTGGAGCACCAGAACTTCGGCATCGCAACCGCGAACCGATTTGTGCTGGAGATCGATCCCAAGGGCGTGGGATATACGATCGAGCGGCTACCGGCTCTGTACCGTCAGATCGAAGAACGATTTGGGTCGTTGCCGGGCATGGCGAATGTGAGCATGGTTCGGTATATTCCACTCGGCGGAAACAACTGGGGCGCGCGCATCATTTTGCAAGGCCAGGGTGCGCCGGGGCCGAACGACAAGTCGTATGCAACGTGGGATCGGGCGAGCACTCACTTTCTTGATTCGATGGGAGTGCCAATTGTGCGCGGCCGCAATTTTACTGAGCAGGACACGGCCACCTCACAGCAAGTCGTGGTCGTGAATCAAGCGTTTGTAAAGCATTTCTTCCCCAATGAGGATCCGATCGGCAAACATTTCGGACCGGAGTCGCCGCAATATTCCGCTGCATTTGAGATCGTCGGCGTCTTTGCCGATTTCAAGATGACAGAACCCCGCGAAGAGGTGCAGCCGCTCTTCTTTCGTCCGCTGGCTCAGCAATTTGGCGGGTACAAAGAGCCCGATATGGATGCAGGAGAGAAGAGCTCGATGTTCATGCCCTTCATCATTCTCGACGTTGCTCAGACGCCTGCGGATGCAGAGGGTATGGCGCGCAAGACGCTCGCGTCGATCGATCCAGATCTGACTGTGATCGGCTTTAGAACCTATGACTCCGAGGTGAGCGACAACTTCACGCAGGATCGGTTGCTGGCTCGTCTCACCGGCCTGTTTGGAGTGCTTGCACTGCTGCTGGCCTCGGTGGGGTTGTATGGAGTGATGTCCTACTTTGTAGTGCGGCGCTCGGCTGAGATAGGAATTCGTATGGCCCTTGGCGCAGCACGCTCCGGTGTTGTGGCGATGGTGATGCGAGGTGCGCTTTGGCAAATTGTCATCGGCGTCGCGATTGGAATTCCGGCAGCGCTGTTTTGTTCGCGCTTCATGGCCAGTCTTCTTTATGGAGTGCGAGCAGCGGATCCGCTGGCGTTCTTTGGCGCGATTTTAGTTCTGACGATTTGCGCCACGGTGGCTGGAGTAATCCCAGCACTTCGTGCGGCTTCGATCGACCCGATGCAGGCACTCAGGATCGAGTGATGTGAGGATTGCGATGGCGGAGATTACTGGGGTTGAGGCGCAGCCAGTTTGGGCTGGCTGCGCGTGTAGTTAAAGGTGGGTCGAGCTTGATCAACTTCCGACAGAGAGAAAGCAAGGAGCTCGCTGTTTAGTTGTTGGCCTGAGCTACGGCCTCGTCGGCTTTCTTTTTATCCTCTGCCGTCATCTGGCTTGGTCCGAGGTTGTAGGTCAGCTTGTCGATGGTGCCGGTGAAGCGGAAGGGCAAGTCGTAGCTGAAGTCCACACCAGTACGTGTATCGACGCCTACGTCGAAGGTTTCGTCGATGGCCATGAGCAGCGGAATGGTGTGCTCGATGGTCTTGCGATCGGCCTCCTTGCCATCCACTGAAAGGACTCCCGTTCCGCCTTTGCCGGGACCGGGGCCGTCATATTTGAAATCGAAGACGATGGTGTGCTTACCAGCGCCGAGCGCAGGACCGCGCCAGCGGAAGCGTTCCAGGTCCATCAGGTTGTAGACGAAGATGGGGCGGCTCTCGCCAATTTGGGCGATGCCGGTAACGAGTCCGGCAATCAACCAAAGCGGTGCAAGGAAAACCAACAAGTAGCCGAGCCACATCATCCAGCCTTTCCGGTGCCTGGCGCGAGCGAGCCAGACGAGGAGCAGTCCCAGGATGAAGAGGGACCACACGATGATTTTGAGCGGCCTGCTTCTGAGGAGCCAATTGTTGCTCTGGCTAAGGAAGAGGCCGTAGCCACCGAAGCGGCCGCCGAGAGTAGCGATCATGCCTTCGGCGCCACCTTCGGGAATGGTGACTTCAGCAGTGATGGTGTAGTCCTTGTCGAGAATGCTGGGAGCATTTCCGACGGGGATTCCGGCAGTTCTCGCCGGTGTAGGTGAAGACCGTTTGACCTGCGACAGCGCTGGGTCGCGGTGTTACGCAGGCGTGGAAGGACCGGAGTTATCCAGCGGTAGGACCTGGTACTTCCCGGCCTCAGTGAGGAAGAGCGCCTGCATCTCTTTCAGCTTGTCAGGCATCTTCGCCGCGAGGTCGTTGTATTCGGAGTAGTCCTCGGCGAGGTTATATAGCTCCCAGTGGTAGTCGCCGACGTCGGGCAACGTTGCCGGTTCCGAGCAGCCACGGTGGGGCTGGTGGAGTGGTAGTGGCAATCCAGCCATCGTGATAGATGGCGCGGTTGCCGAACATTTCGAAGTACTGCGTGTCGCGCTTGGAGGGCGCATTGGCATTTGCCGAATCGAAGGTGTACGTCATGCTGACGCCTTCAATTGGTTTCTGCGCAATGCCATTGACGGTGGCGGGCGCCTGGACGCCGGCGGCTTCGAGGATGGTGGGAACGATATCGATGACATGGTGGAACTGGGTGCGAACGCCGCCCACATCTCTAATATGGCCGGGCCATGAAATGGCGAGGCCCTGCCGGGTGCCACCGAAGTGCGATGCCACCTGCTTAGTCCACTTGAATGGCGTATCGAAGGCCCATGACCATGCGACGGACATGTGCGGATAGGTTTTGTCGGAGCCCCAGTTGTCGTAGTGTGCCAGTTGCAGAGCTTCAGGAGCATCCAATATGCCGTTGTACGCGGTCATCTGATTGAAGGTACCCGGCCAGCGTGCCTTCAGCACTTGTGCCATTGTCGCCGACGATGTAGATGATGAGGGTGTTGTCCAGCTTGCCCTCGTTTGTTGGGCTCTCCTGGATTACGCGGCCAATTTCATAGTCGGTATATGCGGCATAGGCGGCAAAGACTTCCGCCTCGCGGGCGTAGAGCTTCTTCTGCACGGCTGAAAGCGAGTCCCACTTGGGTAGAGGAGTCTGGCCAAGGAGTGAGTTGTGCGTTGGCGGGGATGACGCCGAGCCGCTTCTGGTGGCGAAGATCTGCTCGCGCATGACATTCCAACCCATGTCGAATTTGCCCTTAAATTTGTCGATCCATTCCTGTGTGGGCTGGTGCGGGGAGTGGGTGCCACCGGGCACGTAGTACAGGAAGAACGGCTTGCTGGGTGCGGCCGCGTTGAGATCGCGCATGTGCTTGATCGCATCGTCCGCGAGGTCGGTGGTGAGGTTGTAGCCGGGCTTTCCTACAAAAGGAAAGACCTGGGTGTGATCGCGAAAGAGATATGGAGTCCACTGGTCAGTCTCTCCGCCCATGAAGCCGTAGAAATAATCGAAGCCCATTCCGGACGGCCACTGATCGTAGGGCCCAGCATCGCTGTATTGATAGGTAGGAGTGTTGTGGTTTTTGCCAAACCACGACGTAGCGTATCCATTCTCCTTGAGAATTTCACCGACGGTGGCGCTATCCTGCGCAATCACGGAATCGTAACCCGGGAAGCCGGTGGACATTTCACCGATGACGCCGAAGCCGACCGAGTGGTGATTGCGGCCGGTGATGAGCGCGGCACGGGTTGGGGAGCAAAGGGCGGTGGAGTGAAATTGTGTGTACCGCAAGCCAGCTTGGGCGACACGTTCAAGGGCGGGAGTGGGAATGACACCGCCGAAGGTGCCCGAGACACCGTAGCCCTGGTCGTCAGTCATGATGAGGAAGACATTCGGCGCGTCTTTGGCGGTAGCACACGGGGTGACCAGTAGGGCGTCGAGGTTGTGGCGCTTCGTTGATGACGCCGCCAAACTTGGGTGGTAGTCGAAGCCAGCATGAGGCTCGCCGGGCCGCGGAGAAGGCCGAATGTAGCTTCCAGCCGTGAGGACGACAGAGGAGCTCAGTGCTGAATGCGGGTGAGACCGGTAGTCGACTTCGACGACGTAATCCCCGCCGAGGAGGCCGTCGCTCGACTCACCCCCGGATAGAACTCACGCGGCGCGATTTAGCGTGTTCGCTTGGCTCGGCGACCGCAGTTGCCGCTGCGGACACCACCGCTCAGGCGCGTTTCTTCGCAGCGCGGCGGCGCGCGTAGAGCTTCTCGAGCAGGGTCATCGCTCCGGGATGCTCGGCGCCCGGCCAAGGAGTCAGGAGCAGCAGCAGCCGTGCATCGGAGCGGGCCACGACCTCGTGGCGCTCCGTGGCGGCGATCTCAACCAGCAACCCGCTCCCGCCCGAGGCACGCTCGCCGGTAGCGCTGCTGATCTCGACCTCGCCGGAGATCACTACGACCCAAGTGCGCTCGTGCACCTCGTGTTCGGGAAGGCCCTCCCCCGCCTTCAGAGTGAGCGCGATCGCGCGTGCCTCGGGAGTCGAGGAGAGGATCTCGGGCAAACGTGGCTTCAGGTCCAAGCTCGCGACGTCCCAGCTCTTCACGATCGTCTCCTTTCGGGCGAGCGGTCGGTCGTCGTGACTCTGACCCATCCCGACGCCGGCGGTCGGCACGCTGGCTCATGACCGTTAGATCGACTGCCGGTAACCGAAGAACTCAAGGTCGAGACATCGACGACATCCTCGCCGGGTGTCAACTGCGAACGGTAGCTGCGGACGATCTACGGAGGGACGCTCGATGTCCCAGCGGGTAGCTCCTCGCGGGCGGGGTCCCCGTCGCTCATCCGCTAGAAGCTTCGCATGAGGCGACAGCCGGCGTTCGGAACGGCAGCCCGCGCAGCGACTTCGGACTCTCACCCCCGGCATCTCAGTGCATTAGGGCCTACGTGGTCCCCAACTCGCCGAAAACAACCCTCGACGACCCGACCTGTCCTCAGCTGGTCTTGCTCTACACAGACAGATCCACCCCTGTTCCCACCGATCATAATCCGCGTGTCGGGGGTTCGAGTCCCTCCTCCGGCACTCCCTGTTTGGCTCTGGAATGCGGGTTTGCGGCAATACGTCGCGGCCCGGCGAGCCGAACTTTGTCCCAACTTTGTCCCGAACTCGGGACGAAGTCGGAGTAGGTGGCAATGAGCTATCGCCCACCTCAGCCGATCTCCGGGAACGTGTGGCGCCGTGTGGGCGCGCGGGGGCCCGGTCTGGTACGCGAAGTACCGGCTGCCTGACGGGCGACAGGTCCAGCGGTCGCGTCGCCCTCGCTCGATCACGCCTCGGCGGAGGGCACGTGATGCCGCGGATCAGCTTCTTCTACGGGATCGTGATTCGCATGTATTGGAACGAGCGTGACCATCCGGTCCCGCACTTCCACGCTGAGTACGGCGACCAGTCGGCTTCGCTCGCCCTCGGCGGGCACTCTGCTCGGCGGGCACCTGCCCCCCAGAGCGTTGCGGATGACCCGCCGATGGGCGCGACTGCACCGACGAGGAGCTGATGGCGAACTGGCGCCGCGCTCGTCGCGAGGAGCCACTCGTCCCGATCGATCCGCTGCCGTAACATCGCTGGCATGGTCGAGATTCCCCCGCTTGTACACGTCACGGACGTTCAGGTGATCGGCGACTACGAGCTGCGTCTCACCTTCGAGGACGGGACGGTCGGCGACGTCAGCTTCGCCGACCGCGAGTGGACCGGCGTGTTCGAGCCACTCCGCGATCCTGCCCGGTTCGCGAACGTGCAGATCGAAGGCGGGACGATCGTGTGGCCGGAGGACGGCCTGGACATGGCGCCCGAGCCGCTCTACCAGGACGCGCTCAAGCGACAGGTTCAGCGCCAGCGGTAGGCGCCGGCCAGCGCCGAGGTGGTGCGTCTGCGGGCGGTCCCTGTGACGCTTGTAGGGTCGCTTGTGAGGCAGTCCGCTACGCGGCGGGGAGCGGCGCTCCCGACGGGAACGTCTTCAGGGCTCGGCGACGCCGCACGCTCCCCGACTATGGCGCCCGGTCTGCGCGCGGTGACTCACCGTGCTGCCGTCCGCTCGTAAGCGCGGCGAGGGCGGCGAGAAGCGACT
>CAWKHY010000013.1:0-20986 GCA_963849505.1 uncultured Acidobacteriaceae bacterium
GCTATGTTGCTGTTGTTCCTCTACTCGTTCAGGTTGGTCTTGCTAAAAGCGGCTGACGAATTGGGCCTCGAGTCATCCTGGACGTTGACGGCCGAAGCCGCACAGTCTCGGGAGACGCTCGCGCTTGAGCAGGCCATGAAGACCAACACGGAATTGCGGCAGAAGTGGCTCGCGGAACAGGCCACCTTCAATTCCGACGATGAGTCTCTCGATGAGGCGGATCAGGAATTGGAGGACGTTGAGGTCTGGCGATTTGTCACAGCGAAAGGGCGCCGATGGACACGCGTCGCGCGGCCAGCCTGCGGGTCTCGGACGTTGTCGCCGCCGGACATCACGGATGCCTTGGGGGAAAGAAACCGCGGCGCGGGCATCGACGGCCACCGCAGCAACCAGGCACGTGGAATCGGTATTCTGGCCAGGCAGCGCAAGCCGAGGCCGAGAGCGATCCCGCCTTCAAAAAAGCCGAATCTCCGGCAACCTCGTGAGACGTGCCTGACCGAGTGCCAATGCCTTTCTCGAGTTAATGCGCGAACCCGAGACTCCGCGGGTGACGGACTCTACAACATCGGCCTTAGCGCGCGACTGGGTTCACTGATACGCGGTCTTCGCACCACAGTAGTCACGACGACAAGCCGCGGGACAGCCGGTCCGGGTGACGTCACTTGGCCGTAAGCAGGCGGGTTCTTACCAGGTGGGGGCGGCTGCGAAAGTGGCATGGTCTTCGACGGAATGGGCGGAGTGGGTGCCGGGACCGCGATGTATAGCTCGTGTGTAACAGACTCATCCGCTGGCGCGGCTCCCTCCTTGCCGTTCTTGTACGCATCTACCCCGAACGGAACAACGGCCGTCGAGATCGGCCCCCAGTCGCCGGATCCACCGGGGACGCCTGCCTGCCACGATCACGAATGAGCGATTTTGTGGATCAACCGCATCAACCTTGAGAGTGAATGTGGCTGGCGGATTCTGGACAACACTCCCCTGGACTAATGAGTCGCCGAGTAAGACCCCCACGTCGACTTTGTTGGAGGTTCGGAGACTTCCGAATGGTTGTATTTCCGCCGTTACGAGTTTACCGTCGATGATTTTGAGCTTTTCCTGTTTGTAGACCTTCACAAACGCATTGGTGAGGGGCGTTCCTTCGAGGTCCCGAACGTGGATAACCAGGGTATCCTCTGCTAAGCATCGCTGAGAGATGCCCGCTAGGACAACGACTGTCATCGCGAAACGAAGTAGCCTGGATGCGACATCGCCTTTCATGGGATTCACCCCGGGAATAAAAGGTCACGTTACGCCAGAAGGCGCAATAATAGGGTGATTGGGATGTATTGTCAATATGGGTTATGTAGGATAAATGGATTGGGATTGGCGACAAATTAGAATTTTGTCGCTAGTCTGGAACTCAAACGAGCGGACTATGACAGCGACGACGCACGAACAATATGTGCTGCTGGTGCATGGTACTTTCGCCAGTAGCGACGAAGATCGTGGAAAGAACTGGTGGCAAACCGAAAGTGAAGCGGCGACCACTCTCCGTCGCTTTCTCGGGAACGGTTATGTCATCAATCCCGATGAGGTCTGCTTTCAGTCGACTGTTGTTCCGGTGCCAGAGAGTGTTTTTCACTGGTCAGGTAGAAACAGCGAGCACGCTCGAAGGTTAGCGGCGAAACTACTTTTCGAACGCCTACAATGGTTCAACGAAAGGCGACTCAGTTTTCATGTCATTGCGCACAGCCACGGCGGGTCGGTTCTTTGGGAGGCATTGCAACTTGCGGCAATGACTCGGAAGCAGAACGCCGACGTTAATGACGAGAAGCCGCTGGAGCACCTTGTTTCTTGGACGACCGTCGGCACCCCCTTCCTTCATTTCGTGCCGCGGCTTAGCGGCCTCATTGCGCTCGGCTTCTTGATTAGCGACGGCGCTGCTATTCGCTTCGCATTGGAACTGGTTTTTTGAATACTGGAGCTGCGCCACGTGAGCTACAGCATGTGCCGCCGTACATGTCACTACTTGCATTTTCGTTGACATATGCTTTGTGGATAATTTACCCATTCATGATTCTGCTGCTTTTATACCGATGCTTCAAGGTTTCCATTTCGCAGGGACTCGATGCCCGCCACCCGGATATTCGGAAGTTAGAGCTTCGCCCGATTGCGAGCAGCGGCGAAGGCAATAATGTGGCCCTCGCTCGTCCTCCTGCCATGGCTGCTCCCGAGTCTGAGCTTAATTCGCTATTTTTTGTGGGCACTGCACTATTCATCATTTTCCTGCTGTTATACAGATGTCTCAAGGTTTCTATTTCGCAGGGACTCGAAGCCGGTCACCCGGATGTTCGGCGGCTTCAAGTCGCCCAATTGCGAGCGGCCGCGAAGGCAATGATATGGCCCTTCCTCCTCCTGCCCTGGCTGCTTCCAAGTCCGAGCTCAATTCGCTATCCTTCGTCGGTACTCTCCCTATTCATCATTTTGCTGCTGGGATACAGGTACCTCAAAGTTTCCATTTCGGAGGAACACGAAGCCGGCCACCCGGATGTTCGGCAGCCTTGCGCCCGATTGCGAGCCACAGTGGAGGCAAAAATACGACGATTCAAGGCACTAAATTCGCCGGGGCTCAAAACCGGTGGCCGGGATATTCGAGCCTACGCAAAGGCAATAAAATGGGCGTTGCTCCTTCTCGTGCCATGGCTGCTTTCAGGTCTGAGCTCCGTTCGCGTTGTGGTTTGGTCGCTAGCATGGACGCGACCCTTTTTCATGCTGCCAGTGGCGTGTTTTGCCGCGTCCGTCTGCTTGATGCTAGCTTACCTCGGGTCGGCTATTCTCGTTTGTTACAGCGCGAGCGAATGCCGGAAGAGGCGTCGTTTAGCAGCGGAAGCCTGGGAGCTCTTCAAGCACCGGTATCACTATGTTGCTTGCCTGGCTCAGGATGAAGCGATTAACGGTCTTCGGAAATCGCAAAACGGAATTAGTGGCCCACTGCTCCCACCGATGCCGGCGCCGGTGCGCAAGACTACGGCGGTTCCGGTCGGTTCCAAGCGCCGGAGGAGTTGCCGGTGCTACTTCGCCCAGACTATGGCTTGCGCTAGACTGGAAGCTTCCGTATTTCGTAATCAGAGATTGGATTGTTCGGCCGTTTTATAACAACGTCTTCGCCGTACTCCTTGACGACCTCGTGCTCGGGCGATTCACCGCATGGGCTCACGGAGCGGACGTTCCTGGATTGCGGCTTGGGTTCGTCTCGTCGACGCCCATGCCTCGCCCACGAGAGGTTCCTGACCCACCATCGAAGTCAGGTCGTCTGAGGGATTGGCCTCTCCAATGGTTCACTGTGGCTGGGCTGGATCGAGGGCACGATATCGAACCCGAAATTGCCCGCGCGGTTTCCGGCCCAAGCACGAAAGAGAGCAGAATCCTCGTCAAAGCAACTCACAGCGGAGCCGCGAGAATCATCGAAAACCTCCGCACCAGCCTTGGCGTTCCTCCGCTAGCCGCTGTTTCTTTGATCGAGCTCCTCTCGAAAGCTTTGGTGGAAGGAGGCAAGTGGTCTAATATCCTTATTCATACAACTTATTTCAATCACGAGGCGGTGCTTTGGAGAATCAGGCATGCCATCAGGCCCCAGGGCGCTGAAGCCGTTGCCAGGCCCGAATCTCTTGGTCGGCGCGGCTCACTTGAGCACGCCGCGCGCGTCGACTGGCCTCCACGGGGATTTGCTTGGTGGTTGTTGCGTTGGTGCATCCGGACACTTGTCATCTTTTCCCCGGTTCTCCTACTCTACGGAGCGGACATCGCGATCCTGTATCCACAGTTGCGCGATGCACAGGTGAGATGGGCAAGCGCGCCTCGGTCGGCCTTGGTCTCTTGATTCGGGACGCACAACCCGACTCCAACGTACGAACCGGCGGTTTCATTTGGGACTCTATGGTCAGCGAACTAAATCCAGCTTCGGCGATCGAGATAGATGCGGCCGTGGAGCGTTCCGCCAATTCTGATACCCTGGGGGTGATCCGGAGATTTCGCACGAAGCTCCCGAAGGACGTGTATGACTTTGTCGACGCTGGCGCAAGAAAGGGAGTTGCCGAGACCGCTGGGCCCGACAAGGACCTCTCGAACGCGATCCTGATGTTGGAATGCTCGATTTGCTTATTACCGGCTCTTGGGGGCGACACCGCTCGCCCGATTCAGTTTGTGCTTGATTGCCTGACAAGGCTCGGGTCCATCGGAGACGTAAAGAATATGAGTTCGGATCAGGCCAAGGCGATAAGCACAGCAATCGCAGCCTTGCCGCCGAAACTGTGTCGCCGGGAAGTTCTGGAGACGCGCTTGTCGAGCATTCACGGGATTCTTCAGCAACTCATCGTCGTCGATCGGCTTCTTGCCTCGTCCGGCTTCCAGAATGATGCGAACAACGTCATTGGGGAGGCATGCACGCTTCAGCGTTTGTTGGTTCAGAATCCGTCGAACGACCACGCAATAGGAGATCAGATCTCTTTAGTGCTGGCATGCAGGTGGCCATCAGATCGCCTCAAACAAGCGGAACAATTGCTCGCCGAAGCGGAAGCGATTGCAGACGCCGAACAAAACGTCCGCCGGCGCTACGGCTCCGATGCACCGTCGCCGGAGGCTATGGTCGAATCGGCCGTTTCCATGTTGCGCGTGAGCTTTGTGAAGGTGGAACTGACCGCGGGGTCTTTCTTGTTGCAACACAGATTCTCGCAAGCGATTACGAGTCCCGGCGATTTATGAATCAGGTTGCCGCAACTTCGCTTCCGTCCACCAAAGCAATCCTCACCTGGTCCTTTCGTGGAGACAGCATGCGATGGATTTCGTCTCCCGATTTGTGGAATGCCGATTGACGTGGGACTGATAGAGAAACGCCTGCTGCTAGGTATCAAGAGCACCCCGACCGTCGCGAGTCCTAGAATGACGCGTCTACTTTCACGAGAATTAAGATATCAGCGTGAGGGTAAAGGGCTATGGCGGCGATCTTCCGGCGGATCGCCTTTGGAACAGATGTCCAGCGGCGCGGCGGCCGATATCGGGATCATAATCCGATAAACAATGAAGTCGGCCAGTGTTTACAAATCCAGGCCACCTGGACGTAAAACGTCAGGACTCTATCGGAGCTGCTCGGCTGGATCAGGCGTAAGGAGTAGATGGAGCGAGTGCGGAGCAGGTCGGATAGAGCGGTTTGAAGGGAGGCGCTGGCGCGATCGGGGCAGGAAGTTGGCCATGGGTTTTTCATCGCTTTAGGCTAAGTGGCTTCAGCGAATGCGGCTGGTAAGTGAGCCGAGCCCATTCTGGGTGATGCGTAATTGGATGAAGTAGACGCTGGAGAACGACGACCGGTGCGGGTTGGGAACTCCATTTTTCCGACCTGAGCACACATCCATTACGCGTGCCATGAAGCATACGGTGAAGGCCACGTTGGTCAAATAGCTAGGAAGAATCAAGCCGCTGTCTCTCTTTCTTTTCGGCGAAGAAGAGTTGAGCGATAGTCATGCGCTCAATTAGATACATGAATCCATGGCAGCGCGGGCACTTCCACAGCGAGGGGCTTGCGAGCGAATGTGTTTCGGCGGGAGGAGTCTGGTGGAGCAAGGCGCGGCAGAGTGGCAGCATGGGGGCTCGTCTGCGGTTGGCGAGGAAGCCGAAGTAGCGGATTCGGGGAAAGCCTCGCG
The DNA here is from genome assembly GCA_963849505.1 of uncultured Acidobacteriaceae bacterium. Classification (GTDB taxonomy): domain Bacteria; phylum Acidobacteriota; class Terriglobia; order Terriglobales; family Acidobacteriaceae; genus JANXZS01. The sequence goes on from CAWKHY010000013.1 coordinate 5,676, forward strand.
GCAGTACATGCTGTACGAATCGACGCAGGAACTCGTCGGAGGCAAGTGTCAGGGTGCGCTCCCTGCCGTGATGGGCATAGTCCTTCCAGCGGAAGCAAACCTCGGCAGCTGGAGACTGACAGCAGGCGATGGTTGGAGATAGCGACGCGATGCGTATAGCGAGCCAGATAATGCAGCACATGTTCCGGTCCGCCGAAGGGCGGCTTGGCATAGACGACCCAGTCTTGCCGATAGAACATTCGCGAATCGTGCGCAGGTCGGCGCCGGCCTCGAGCAGGTGCGTCCATAACTGTGGCGCAGGGTGTGCGGGTGGATCTTCTTCTTGAGTCCGGACCGCGTTGCTGCTGAATGGCATGCGTGCCAGACAGTCTTGTCGGAGATAGGCTGGCCTGTTCCCCGCTGGCCCTCGGTGCTGGGAAAGAGGTAGCCCTGAGGCTTCTTCCATCGCCACCAGCTGCGTAACTCTTCGAGCAGCTTGGGTGAGAGTGGCACATCGCGGTCCTTCGCTCCGTTGCCCTGGCGGATGTGGATCTTCGTGTAGATCGATTGAACGCCGCTCAAGGCCGCAGCCACATCGCTGTCTCCAGCTTCTGCTGCGGCCTTGCCCATATCGAAGTAGTTCCCGCCGACACGAAGATCCAATAGATCAATACCGGCAACCCCGGCAAACCCGGGCTCGCGCTTGGTGGCCGCGATGATCATGCCCTTGGAGTCCAGCCCGGCCACATGATTTCTCTGGGATTCCAAAATGGAAGCGTTCAGCTGATGGCTCTCGCGCAAGAGTTGTTCGGCCCGCTGACGCTCGGTGATGTCTCGAATGATGACGGTGAACAGTTTGCCACCATCCATTTGCACTTGCGAGATCGAAGCCTCGATGGGAAACTCCTCACCGCCTGCCCGCAATGCCGTTAGCGCACTCAGCGCGCCCCCCATGCTGCGATTGGTTACGCCGGCCTCACCAAACTCGGAGATGTATCTGGCGTGCTGCGATCGGAAACGATTAGGAATAAACTGCTCAACAGATTGTCCCAGAGCCCTTTCCGCAGGGCATCTAAACATCTTTTCAGCCGCATCGTTGAATACGACAATGCGTTGGTGCATATTAACGGCAATGATCGCGTCCGTAGCCGATTCGACGATCCCCGTCAGTCGATTCCTGCTCTCTGCCAATTCCTTTTCCGTGCGTCTGCGTTCCAAAGCGCTCGCGAAAATGTCGGCGATCGTTCGCAGGGCCTGGACTAGGTCCTGATTCCATTCCCGCTCATTCCGTACGGTCGAGAAAGCAAGAGCAGCGAAAGTGTCATCCCCGTGCTTAAGAGGAAATATGGCGATCGAACGGACACCCCTGCGATGCAGAACCTCCTTCAGAGCACCAGATTCGTCCGGCAGCTGGTCGAGATTTGTGGCAAATATCGCCGTCTCTCGCAGGATTTGTGACGCAGCCAATGGCTCTTGGCTCAAATCAAGGACATCCGGCGGCCTCTCGAGGCCGGGCGCCGTAAATGCACACAAGAGGTGAAGTCGCGCTGTTTCCGCGGAGAATTCAAATAGGCTGATCCGGTCTAGATCGAAAAACTCCGACAGCTGCTGCAAGGACAGTGCAATCTCAGGATTCACTAATTCCGCGCGAAGAGTAATGAACGCGGCCGCCACCGATGCGACGGGCAAATACAACGTATCGATTGCCAGCTACTACCACTCGTTCGGTGTCTTTGGCCGCTCGGCCAATTTCGTGGCCGCGCTGCCATACGGGAAAGGAAACTTTCAGGGAACTATTAACGGCGCGGGGCAGCACCTTTACCGCTCTGGTCTAGTGGACTCGGTGTATCGCATTGCGGTGAACCTCAAGGGTGGCCCGGCGATGCAACCGCGTGAGTTTCTAAAATGGCATCAGACGGTATTGCTCGGAGCCAGCCTGAAGGTGATTGCTCCGACCGGGCAGTACGATCCCACGAAGCAGATCAATTGGGGAACGAATCGATGGTCATTTAAACCGGAGTTCGGCTATTCGCAGCGTTGGGGTAAATGGATAGCAGACGGCTATACGGGAGTTTGGTTCTTTACCACAAATAACGACTACTGGTCGCGCAACGCCTACTATCCCGGTACAAGGTCCCTGACACAAAAACCTATGGTTGCTCTTGAGGGTCATCTCAGCTACGACTTCAAGAAGCAGGGACTTTGGGTTTCGCTCGACGGCAACTACTGGGCGGGAGGCGAAACAGACGTGGGTGGCGTAGAAAACTCTAATGCACAGCAGCGGAATTCGCGTTTGGGAGGCACTGCCGCGGTTCCGATCACAAAGCATCAGTCTCTGAAATTCAGCTACAGCGACGGTGCTTATATTCAGTTCGGCGGCGACTACCATAACGCGTCGGTTTCGTGGCAATACGGCTGGCTGGGAAGACCTAAATAGAGAGTCATTCATTGTGGATTGCTGGGCAACGCACAAACCTTCTGAACTCTTTCCGCATAGCGAGTGCTCAATCGAATCCCTAAGAACTCCTGGATTCGCCTAGCAAGCGAAGCTTCGATGCGAGCGCGATGAGCCGCGAATGGTGGACGGTGAGTAGTTGCGCCGTTGAAGCTCCTCAAGCATGCGCTGGCGAAGTGGGGTCATAGGAACCTCCTCCTATGACCACTCACCCTAAACGGCGGACCTCGCTGCGCTAACCACTACTCTCAGTCCGTCGCGTCAGCGACTTCGTTCAAACCGCCTTCGCGGACAAGTGATCTTTGCCAGTTGCATGTCGGGATGAGATCCAGTGGTGACGGTCCCGAACGCGGCGTTTCATAAAGCGCCTTCTCGCATTTCGCGAGCAATGACGCGCACGAAAAGAGCCACCGCAAAGGGTGGCTCTTCTTATCTGTCCCTAACTGTCCCGGATGGGACTCGGGGAACAATGTGTAACTTATTGATTTGATTGGTTGCGGGGGCTGGATTTGAACCAGCGACCTTTGGGTTATGAGAGTGAGGATCTGTGTATTTTCAACAAGTTAGACGACACGGATGGCACCGAAAAGCGCTATTAGGAACCACAAGAAATCCTAACTGGACCCCAATTGGACCCTCGGAACATTGATCGCGAGAGGTGCCACTACGGCGTTTGAAAGGAGTAACCGTTGCGATTCGACCCTAGCCTAACGACTTTTCGTTTATGTGGATTGCCTCAGCGAAATGCACGCAATGGCATTGAAAGAGACTACTTGGCTTTCACTTCGAACGAATCTTTCAGTTCCCAGGCTGGTGTAGCCGAATTCGCGTCTGCCAGGCGATACATCTTTCCGACGAGCATCTTTCCATGAGTAGTGAACTCCACAAAATGATAGTTTGGAAATTCACTTCCCTGGTACAAGTCTTCAGACGTTCGCTCTACCTGAACGGGGCTTGCAGCCCCTCCGCCTGATACGAGATAGGTTACTCCGCCGCGAGCAAAACGTTCATAGTTGTGTATGTGCCCAGCGCAGACAATGATTCTAGCCTTGATGGTCGGAGCCAGCGTTTCAAGATCGTCGCGCAAGACAATCTCGTTGGGCCTTGGGTTGTGGCTCACATTTATCCGGGTCTGAACATCAGCAGCTGGCGGATGGTGCATGCTGATTAATACAAACTTTGTGGTTGTCGGCAGATGTGTCAGCTGTGCGTCCAGCCAGTTCAGCTGCTCGCTTCCTTTCGCAAGGGAAGCGTCGCTGTCGAGAGCAATTGTGTAGAGGCTCTTTCCTAGTTCCACCGAATACCAGCGTCGATCGCGCAACTCCGGAAATGCACCCCACCAGTGCTCCAGTGCCTGCTGTGGATCACCGTGAAACTCGTGGTTTCCAAGAGCAGGATAGACTCGCAAATGTTCACTTCTCCACACCTCGGTCTCGGTTTTGAAGACTTCATAGTCGTTTACGACATCCCCGCTGTAAGGAACGTCCCCATTCATGAGGATCGCGTCCGGATGTTCCTCGGCAATCTTTTGAACCATCAGGTGCCGCACCTTGGGATTGGTCACCTTGATGTTGGTCGGGTCCGTGAATCGTTGATCGCCGAAAACGATCACCATGCCACCCGCCGACAATTCCTTCTGTGGCACAACGAAACTTGGACCTGCCTGGCTAATCAGCAAATTGGTCGCGAGATCTTCGGGCCTCGGTTCGTTATTTTTCGCCTCCTGACAGTCAGCAAGAGTCGAAAATGAGACAAAGAGACTGATGGAAAGGACAACTGGACGAAATCTCATAGTACATTTCTCCGCGAAAAATGGCCGCATCAACCAGCGCGGTGCTCTTAAGAATACTGTTGTTGTCCTTCATCCGCGGCATCGAAGCCTATGCACTTGAAACAGCAATTCGATTCCTCTCGCCGATGAGCATCCTGATCAGTTACTTCCAGTTCTTCCAGTTGAGTAGGCACGCACTTCAGCAGAGCGTTCACCAGATCCCGGCACTCCGACAAACAAAAGGCTCTGCTCCGGAACAAATAGCGCTGTCTTCGCCCCCGTAACGGTGTTCAGGACTTGGAAAGGACTGAGTCTCCGAGCAGCGTCTACCTGAAAGATATCAACTTCACCCGCACCGCTAATGACATACACTCGGCGCAGTGCGGCGTCGTAAAACAAGTCATCGGCTTTTCCGGCTGCTGTTTGGTTTGCGATCTCTTTGCCGGTAGCAGCATCGATAGCAATCAACATTCCCGGGGTTCGGCAGGCGACATACAGCAATTGGTGCTCACTATCGAATGCGAGAGGCACATTATCTGCAGCCCTGGTCAATTTCCAATGACTCGCGATTGACCTTGTCGCAGTTTCAATAACAGCCACTTCGTTTGAATCGGCAATGTTGGCAAAAACGCGTTGACCGCCTCGATCAATATCGAGTGCCTCAGGATGGGTCGCCACCACGAGATTCCCAACCAGTGCAAAGTGCCCGGTATCCACGACTGCAATCTTTGCAGGATTGGCTGCATCGCTCCCGCCATGGCCAACAAAGATCAGATGATGCGCTTGGTCATACACCATGTCGTCCGCGTCATCTGAAAGCTTGATTGTCCCAGCGAGCGCAAAGGGGGATCCCTTATATACCAGAAGTTCCGCCAGCGAGCCGTCAGCAACATAAAGACTACCCGTATCCGCTACCCACGCCAGGCCGTGCGGTTTGCCCAGGCCGGTGATGCTCTGTAGTATTTTGTCGGTCTTGAGGTCGATGACCTCAACTGAGTGATTCCCCGTCGCAGCAATAAACAGGCGTTGCCCAGCGAGATCAATGGCAAGGTGATCGAATTTTCCCTGCACTCCGGGCAGCACGATCGACTTCGACATCTGCATGGACTGAGCGGTCACGCTTAATCCCGCGGTTGACAGGAAGCAGGTGACCAGTACGATTGCGGCGCACTTCAAAACGCTGCCAATGTTTTGGCTTCGAGCCCGACTAGCTCTAAACAGATGAATCCTGATGGAATTCAATAGATGCCTCTCGTTTCCAATTTGGGATGCATGCGACCAACTTCGTTCCATTACTTGGAGTACATGGAGCGCGGTCGGTCGCATTGATCAGGGAGGAGACTTGTTTAGCTAAGGAAGACTATTCGTGATGAGAAGTCCAGCGAACTCCTCCCGCGTACGTGGGATGGTAGTACTCGCGCTGTACGACGTATTGTGGGCCGCCGTTGTAGAAGCCGAATACTTCGTTGTTCAGGTTTAATCCGTATCCGTAAACCTGAAGTCCCCAAGGCAGTCTGTAGCTCGCCTGGGTATCAAACTGGAAATGTGAATAGAGATAGTTGTCACCTGCTGGACCGGCAGTGCCGTTCACTTGCGGGTTGGGCATGGTTTCCTGGTTGCCGTTGGGGCCAAGGACTGGATTGCCATTGTCGTCGTACACGTAAGCCAGGTTCTCGTATTGATATGCGTAGATCATATGGTCGTCAAATTCCATTCCTACGCGCATCGAAAACTTCTTAGTGTCATAGGTTGGACCTATGTTCCAGCTGTTGGGTGCCTGACGGAGCAGGGCGGGACTGTCGGTTCGCAGCGGATCGACGTCATAGGCCTGCGAATTGGTGTAGCTGTAATTTGTTGAGAGTCCTAACCCTCTGAGCACTCCGGGGAGATAAGAGAAGCGCTGCTGAAATGCGAACTCAATTCCCTGTACATGCGCGCTGCCGGCGTTTGACGGCTGTGAGACAAGCGTCGGCGCACCGGGATTGTATTGATAATTGTTGGTCAGAGTCTGAAGAGTAACAATCGGATTGGAAATCGACTTGTAGAAGTAGCCCACCTGGAGCAGACCAGCGTTGTTGAAGGATCGCTCGTACAGGACGTCATAGTTCCATGCGTATTCGGCCTTCAGGTTTGGATTTCCGATGCTGACCGTAGCCGGCGTCGTCGAGATGTCCGGCTGCCCCACCGCCCCGGTGACATCCTGGGGGTCGGGCCGGGCAAGTCCCCGGCCAAATACGAGGCGAAGATCCGAGTTTTTGTCCACAGCGAAGCGCAGCGAGGCACTTGGCAACACATCGAGATAGTCGCTACCGGCCTTGAACGTTAGGGTAGTGGGGGCAGGATCGAGATTCGGATTGAAGCTCAGAGTACTAAGGTGGGTGTCTTCAAAACGGAGGCCGGCAACTAGTCGAATCCGGCTGGCGAGTTCGATTGTGTTCATTACGTAACCCGCCGAAATGCGCTCAACGAAGTCGTAGTTATTGGCATTGACTCCGGGTCCGCCGCTCATCGTGAAGAGGGTGGGGTTGCCGTACACGTAGCTTTCCACCTTGTTGTAATCGGTGACCGGGCCAATGTGGTAGGTCTTGTCGTAGTAGTTGGGGTCGGTAAAGTCGCTGCGCCATTCTGGATGAGCCGCAACCAGGGTCTTTGCGTTCGGCGTGAAGCTTTCGTCGTAGGTATCGTCGTACTTGTGCGCGTTGCGGATTTTTCCGCCGAACTCGATCGTGCCGAAATGATTGCCGGCGTGATAGAACCGCGCGTAGGAAGCGGAAGCCTGAAGATTCAGCTGAGCGCTTTTGCCGAAGGTCGGCGGCGCCCACGACTTCAGCTTGTAGTTGTTCGGGTCTTCTGCATTATCAGTTCCCGGACCAAAGCAACCCGAACTCCAGCCGGGACGGTAGACACTGACTCCCTCAACGTTGGTGCAATCAATATCCGGGTCACCTACCCACGAGTACTTCGCACTGCCGCTGCCACTGAGCGAACGTGATCTGCCGAACGCACCGCCCCAATTGATAGTGGAGGCATTGAAGACGTGCTTTCCTTGCAGAGCTAAACTGAAGATCGCCATATTGGGGCGCCGCCAGTCCTGGCTGTATCCCGGTACGTCAGCGTCGTTGAGCGTATAGACCCACTTGTTGCCCCAGTTGCGAAAATTGGAGTAGATTCCCCGCAGAGAGATGTCGGACCCTTCCCTCAATTTGTAGTCGGCGGTGGCGGTCATTCCCCAGCGGGTGCGGTAATAGATGTAGTCGCGCAAATCCATGCTGTCGTAGTGAGGGTTGGCGCTGCTTGCGGTGGGACTGGGTTCAATATCGTTGATGCCGCGACCGTTGAAGTCGTACGTTCCCCCGACCAGTAGACCCAGTTTCTTATTTGCGAGAAAGCGCTTGCCGACTGTTCCACCCATTTGATACACGGTGCGGCCGCCGATAATCGGTGTATATCCGCCTATACCATCGAGGGATGCGGTGGGAACCTCGCCGGCTGTCTTGGTGACCAGATTCACGGAGCCGCCGATTCCGTCTGCATCGATGTTGGCCTGCAGCGTCTTGTTGATTTCGACCGAATCCACAAGATCCGAGGCGATGGTGTCGAGTTTGATCTGGCGTACGCCAGTTTCCGGCGACGGTATCGTGACGCCATCGACCATGGTGTTGCTTAGACGTGGCTCGGTGCCGCGAATCTGCACGTACTTGCCTTCGCCTTCGTCGCGCTCGATGGTGACCGAAGGCATGCGGCCGAGTGCGTCAGCGATATTCGCGTTCGGCAGAGAGACAATGACCTCGGCAGGCAGCACCTGAAGAATGTTCTCCGCGGCCAGGGTTCGATTGATGGCTTCTGCTTCGCCGTGCGGACGATCCGCAGTCACGATCACTTCATTGCTCTCTTTGGCGACTTTCAGGACGGCATCTACACGCTCGGTTTGACCCGCAACCACCGTGAAGGTGGTGATGTAAGGCCCGAATCCGACGTAAGACACGGTGAGGGTGTAGTTCCCAGGATTGACTTCCTGGATGTTAAATTCTCCCAGTTCGTTGGTACTTATAGGCCGACCTAGCGGTTGCAGTTCGATCTTGGCTCCCTGCAGGACGGCTCCGCCGGAGTCCTTCACAACACCACTGATGATGCCTTTGTTAGATTGGCTGAATGCCGGAAGCAAAACGAAGAGAAAGAACACCGGGACCGACAGAAAGAAAAAGGGCTTGCGCATGGCACTCCTAAATCCCGGCCTTGGCCGGATACTCGAACTTGATCTATTGACTTGCCACGAGCGTAGGACTGCCGGTTAAAGGCTCGTTGACAGCAAGATGAATATCGGATGACATGCTTATGCTTTATCGACGAAAGGTGATGTCGCTCACAAATCGTTCGTTTCGCCCATGTTGCCTAGCTCAATTTGGGATGGATCGCTTGGAACCTCTTAATCTGCGGGGCGTATCATCCGTTGTGCTATTTCGTGATGGGAATTGCACGAAGAGTCATGCCATGCAGGTAAGCCGCGGAGCCAGATTGCGATCGGGGACCACGCCTACTAGTGAGGTAGTTTCGAGTGCGGAACACCATACTCTGAAAACGCCGCTTGAAGCATCGCCCGATTCAAATCTCGTTTACAACCTCCGCAACGGGAGTAGCGACTCAGATGCGTTCTACTCCGAAACAGCGAAGTTCGCAGAGAAGATCGTCGCGCAGATTGACGACCATGCCAGGCCGATCCTGGATGGATATTGTCACTACTTGCGCGCCTACAAGAGAGAGCCACCACGTAGCCGTGGTGAATACGTAATTGAGTTTCTCACTCTAGGAACTCGTTGAAATTCGTCTGATTGCGGCGTGTTTCCTGGCGATTTTCATTTCTTCCTGTTCGAAATCTGTTTGAAGTACAGTTCTTCCGGTGTTTATAGGTGTTTGCAAGCCTCAGGGAATCATTCCCGAGGTTCGCAACCGTTGCTCAGGCACACTTCTCCCGCAGCATTTCCGGTGGCTGAGCCATCAGTCGCGGCAGCCGGATCAGGTTGTGCGCCGCGCAACTGAAGACGAATAGCCAGTCCACTTTCTCCAGACCTCGCAACTTGACCTGGCGCAGCGGGCCGGTTTGTTTCAACCACCCGAAGCCCTTCTCGACCAGCCATCGGCGGCTCAGGCTGATGGCATAGCCGGGCTGGCGCGTGGTTCTGCGATCCAGGTTGCTGGTGCGGCCCTTGTCGTTCCTGGTAACGTGCGGCGTCACGTTCAACTCCCGCACCGTGCTGACGAAATCCTTCGTGTCGTAAGCCTTGTCGGCGCCCACAGTGATGCGGCGTGAGCGGCCCTCCTGCTTTTCGGCGAGCATCAACAGCGCTGCATCGCGCTCGCCGTAACCGTCGGCGTGCGTCACCATCGCCGCGGCGATCAGACCGTTGCGGTTCTCCACCAGCGCATGACCCAGATAACTCAGCTTCGACTCCTTGCCGTAGCTCTTCTTGTACAGCCGCGCATCGGCATCAGTGGTCGATTCATGCGTCTTGTTGGATCGCTTCTGACCGTGGAAGTTCGTACCGTCGCCGTCGTCGGAGCCGTCCTTGGAGCGAAAGCTCTTTTGCGAGGCCCACGCCTGGATCAGCGTGCCATCCACCGTGAAGTGCTCGTCGCTCATAAACCGCCTTGCATGTTTGTTCACTTCGGCAAAGAACTCCTGCGCCACTTCGGAAGTCAGCAACCGGTCCCGATTCTTGGAAAACACCGCATGGTTCCACACCGCGTCGTCCATGCCAAGGCCCACAAACCAGCGGAACAGCAGGTTGTAGTCGATCTGCTCAACCAGCAAACGCTCGGAGCGCACCGAGTAGAACACCTGCAACAAAAGCGCCCGCAGAATGTACTCCGGCGCAATCGACGGACGGCCCGAGTCGGCATACAACGCATCAAACTCCGGGCTCAACGTCCGCAACACCGCATCCGTCAACTTGCGAACTACCCGCAATGGATGATCCTGAGGCACACGCTGCTCCAAAGATATATAGCTGAACATCCCGTCCTGATCCCGCTCGTCTCCACGCATGTCTGTTAGACGAATGGCTGCCAACCTCCGACGCAAATAGGTACCTATTTCAACAAGTTCCTAGGGATGGTTCTCAGAAGATACGGAACGGCAGCGCAAGCGACATCAAGGTTGGTCGTTACCCTGGCTCAGTTTCTCATGGTGTTGCGTCGGCATATACCGATCTTCAAGATTCCTGCAGACTGGTTGCGGGCAGGGTTGTCCCGCCATTTCTTTCTTCCATCAATCCAGAGCGCTCGAGAGCGTGAACCATTAGCGCGAAGTGGTGTTGAACAACCAGGCCCCGGGGCTTCATTGGCAAGCCTCTCCCAACTGATCCGTTGGCTCAGCGCGACGGGTGAATATGAGCAAGAAGCTCTTCGTCTTAGGAACTGGCGCGAATATCTGGCTACGCATTCGCCTGAAATTGCCCCTCATTGCATGAGCGCTGCGGTTGAGAGTTTTGATGATTTCGCCGCTGAGGCCGCATCCAGACTCGGTACCTTCACCGAAGGCGTGAAGCGATTCCTCTCCGGTGAATATGCTCGCCGTGGCTGCCGCGAAGATCAGATCTTCTGTAGTCGGCCGCCGATTGAGTATCACCTGAACATGGTGGCTGCCGACGTGATGAATCGTGGTCTGCAGAATGCGTTTGAGCGTACGACGCGCAAGGTCGTACTGGTGCCCGGGTGTATGCGCGGGGAAAAGGCTGCAACCTGCAAAGCCCACATCGACGGGGTTGATATGACATGTATGGCCTGCGACCCGGATTGTGCTGTGAATCGCATTACACGGCGTATGCGTAAACTGGGCGCAAGAGTCTATCTGGTTCCTCACTCTACCGGCTTCAGTCGTTGGCTCGATCGCTGGGGGCGTGAGCCAGATTCCGCGTTACTCCTAGATCGGTCCTTTGGCGTCGTGTCCCGCATTCGCCATGACTAGACCACGTCGATGACGATGAGTGTGATGTCGTCCTGCTGGGCCACCGAGACCGATTGCCAAACGCGTATCTCGGAGAGCAGCTGCTCCGATAACTCTGAAGGCGGGCGGGACTGATTGTCGCGAACCACTTGCTCAAGCTTCCGGTCGCCAAAGGAATCGCCGCTGGCATTTTCGGGCTCAATCACGCCATCTGTGTACAGCAGGAAGCGGTCGCCAGAGTGGATCGATAGGTCACAAACGGGGTAGTCGGCCTCCGGGATGACTCCGAACAGCAGACCATTGCTTTCGATGCTTTCCAGCTTGCCTTCTCGCCAGCGCAGAAGCGGCGGGTGTCCTGCCGCTGAATACAGTGCCTTGCAATTTCCGGTATCAAGCCACAGATAGGCCGCAGAGACTAATTGATTGCGTAGTGGTCCGTAAAGGATGCGATTCAAGCCACGCAATACTTCGCGCGGCTCATGCGCGCAGGTCATCACGGATTGCATCGCCACTTTGATCATCGAAGCGATGAGCGCGGCCGGCACACCATGTCCGGTGACGTCCGCCACGAGGAAGCCCACCCGCTCCCCATCGACGGGAATGAACTCATAGAAGTCACCAGCGACGGCGGTCATGGGCCGATAGGCAACCGCGATCCGGAGGCTGCGGACCTCGGGAACAGCTTGCGGAAGGATTGAGAACTGCAACTCCCGGGCGACCTTGAGCTCGTCTTCGATCGCCAGCAAGCGACGCTCGCTGGCAAGGATGATCTGCACGGCGACGTACCCGAACGAAAGCAGGAACACGGCAAAAGCCAGATGGCTTGAGAGGCCCGATTGCTGGTAATGCAGCGGTCGCAACACGTTAGACCACAAAGCCTCAGTGGCTAAAACGAGCGTGCCGGCAGCTAGAACGCGGCGGTTGAATAGAACCAGGAACTTGTCAGACAGTTTCTTCACGGTAACGACCGCTATGAGGACAAGAAGGCCGCAATCCGAGACAATCCTATGGTGGGGGATGAACTTGTCGGCTGAGCCGCCGACTGCGAACCAGCCAATTCCGACAACAGCGACTACCACCTCGGCAAGAATTAGGATCTTGATGAGAGGCCGAATTCCACCCCGGCTTAATTCCAAGAAGGCCAACATTGCAACGACAGCGAGCAGGTACGCGATCAGAGTGTTCACGTAAGGGACGGTCGTCTGAAGCACGAGCGGCAGAGCCGCAACGATAGCCGGCGACCGAAACAGGAGCCCGATTCCATACATCGCGCTCCATATTCCTAGCCAGGTGATGAGACGTACGCCGCTCCGCCGACGGATGGCAGCAATGGAGCAAGCTGCCAATCCGATGAACAGGAAAACTGCTCCAAACACGATGTCGGTGAGTTGGCCGCGGAGCATTGCCAGAAGTTGGTCTTCCAACCGCCCACCTCCAAACATCGCCAAGATACCAGACTCGATGTCGACGTTGATGCACGCCGTCTGATCCTGGAACAGGACGCTTTGGTAAAAAACCGACGATCCCGAGCGGATTACCGCCAACACTGACATTACCAATTTTGGTGCAAAACGAGTTGGGGAAGGTGGGGCTATGTTTCAGCGAGCCCCGTCGCAAACGACCCGAAAGCCATAATCGGCGTAGCTGAATTCCGGCGGGATGCTGGAACGTGCCGAGCATCGTGAAATCTTGATTTGGTGTCGCCAGGAACCTCCGCGCGAAGCTTTTCTCTGGCCTTCTTCCGGTCCTTGCGGATTTCGATCAGGTGATATGGCATAGTAGTTGGCTTCGTACCAATCGCTGCACCACTCATGCACGTTCTCGCAAATGTCGAATAAGCCGTAGGCATTCGGCTGTGATTGCCCGACCGGCTCAGGGCCAGTCTTCCAACGACTGTGGTAGCCGGGACGTGATACCGGCGGATCATTGCCCCAGGGAAATAACATCTGCTCCGCACCGCCTCGCGCAGCCCGCTCCCACTCGGCTTCTGTAGGAAGCCGATAGTGCGAGCCAGTCATTGACGAAAGCCACGCGCAATATGCCACAGCGTCAAACCACGAAACCGCCACCACAGGTTGCTGAGGATGAGAGAAGTTGGGATCGCTCCAGTTTGGGGGCTGTACGTTCCGGTGGCGTCCAGAAACCGCCCATACTCCTGAACGGTGACTTGGGTTGCCGCTATCGCAAAGGAATCGAGCCAGACGCGATGAATAGGGCTTTCCACAGTCTGACCGGCCTCGGATCCCATGGAGAACCAGCCAGCGGCGATGCGAATTCGTATCGGCTCACTGATCAGCGAGCGACGTCCACTAGAGTCATGATGGGTCATTATGGACCGACGGGTGCATGTTCCATTTGATGCGTGGTTGCCCACCATAGTCTCGACAGGCTCAGCCGGACTCGCGTTAGTAGTCAGAGGCAGCTCCCGACGGATCATGATTATGCGGTTCCGGCCCGCGAATATCAGCTTGATCAATCGTCGCCATTACCTGCCACGGCTGCTGCTGATCCTGTCCTTGAAGTACAACGACAAAAACAACCCCAGCGATTTGCAGATATTGACAGGGTCACACCATATCAACGGAAGGGTAGTCCACAAACCGGGCGGTGCCTCGATCCCCGACATCGGGCGTTTCTTTATCCCGCTTTGAGACGCCACGATATATTCTCTTGGCACTGCAAGCGACGCCCGGATGCTCTCAGCGCAAACGGTCCACTCGCCTGGCTATCCTGAGGGAGCACCATGGAGAGTCAACCTCTGCGTGCAAGTCAAACCAAGGGAGCTAGACTTCTTCGACAACTTCGTTGGATCGCCTTGCTGGCGACAGGAGCCGTTCTGCTCCTCGCCACCTCCGGGATCTCATACCAAGCTATTGAGGCCCGAGCAGACGCACGCCGGTTCCACCGGGTTGGAAAGTCGGTTGACGTCGGCGGTTACGATCTCAATATCGATTGCACTGGCAAAGGAAGCCCTACTGTCGTTCTTGTATCAGGACTCGGAGTACCCGCGTCAGGGTGGCGACTTGTACAGCCCGGGATAGCGAGTTTTACTCGTGTTTGCTCCCATGACCGAGCCGGATATGGCTGGAGTGATCCCGGTCCGATGCCTCGAACGCTTTCTCGACTCGCGAAGGAGTTGCACGCACTCCTGGATAATGCGGGCGAAAAACCGCCCTACATACTTGTGGGCCATTCATTCGGCAAAGGCAGCGTTCTCGTGTACAACAAACTTTATCCGGATGAAGTGGCGGGGATGGTCTTAGCCGAGGGTGGTCCGAATAAGGTAACGTTGCCGGCCAGCATACTCGCACCTGCTAAAGCTGATCTTCGTCGCCGCCAGAGGGATCGAACATATGCGTCCGTGCTGTATTTCTTCGGGATTAGCCGGTTCCTCGCGAGAAAGGATATCGAGGGTGCGGGCGAGCCAACCGACGATCAGGAATGGTCGTATCAAGCCATACAGCCAAAATTCATTCGGGCGACAACGAGCGAAGTCGAAGAGCAGTTTGCGGGCGATAGCGAGGCTGAGTTGGCAGACGCTCCAACATTGGGCGACAGGCCGCTCGTCGTTCTCATCGCTGGCAAAGGCATGTGGGGCCTGCCGCTAACCTCACAGGACTGGGTAGACCTACGCAAAAACTGGGTGGATGGGCAAATTCAGTTGGCGCAGCATTTCTCCACAAAAGGAAAGTGGCAAATCGTTTCCGATAGCACACACGCGATTCCAGATGAACGTCCTGATGCGATAGTGGATGCTGTGCGCGAGATGTATGCCGGTGCAGCGCAGTAAGACGGGCGGTCTCTGATGTCGCGCTTCCCGAGCGGTCGAGTAGCCCCGGGGAATTTCACCCCGAGGCTCTCACAGATCCGTGCGTGAACCTCTCGATTCACACGGCTCTTCATAGCCGTAGCTTGCTCTCATTCGAGAGCAAACCGTCTCGGGAGGAAAGGGCTCATCCTGGAAATCCAGTTGGCCGAACCCTCCGTCGAGCTATGTCATCCTCTTCGCTCCACGTCCATTACAGACGCTTCAACGCTACTACAGGATGATCCGCCATCTTCAAGTGCATCGATATTTCCCTTTCGTGGGTCTCACTTATAGGTTTTCTCTTAGCATCACTTGAAGACTTCCCATGTTCCGCCTAACCGCCTCGTTGGCAAGC
>CAWKHY010000014.1:0-249281 GCA_963849505.1 uncultured Acidobacteriaceae bacterium
GGCTGATTACGCGATCCTGCTTTGGTTGATCGCAACCCACATCTCCCTTTTAACACGGAGAGACGACGCGATCGCTTTTGCGTCGCTATGAGGCTTTCGTAAGGGGCCCTGTTGTATTTTGTGAATTGTTGAAATTCTGCCGATAGGTTCGATGTCGCCCATCAAGCAATTCAGAGATGGCGCACACACATCCACGGTTCTGTGTGGATGACAGACAAACTGGACACTACTCGGCGATAGAGGGTTCTGTCGTATTGTCCACAGTACGCAAAGAGCCGTGGAACCAAAGTAACTCTAGGACGTAATCCACACGCGTGCCACATCAGATTGTGACGTTGGAAACGACTTCACAGCACCGGGCATCAGGAAGGCGAAGAGCCGCATTGTATGCTGGATCCATTCGAGATCGGTTACGACTGCAACCCTCTCCCATCGGGAGAGATGTTCGATCCCAACCTTGAAATCTTCCCACATAGCACCCGGATCGATACCGAGGAAATCCCCGGCGGTCTCGTAGTAAAGCCGGACTTTGCCCTGACCTTTAAGTGCACCAGTGACTGCTGGAATCAGCACAGACTCGTAGTCTGCTTTCGTAACGCGTCCCGTGCAAACGAACGCGAGTACATTCTCCGGAAAGGTCTTCAACTGCTTAATCATTGCGCACTCTCCGCACACGTAGAGCTCGGACGCTAGCATGCCGACAAAGTGTGTAACGCGGTTTCTCGAACGAGAAGCTCACCCTGCCGGCTGCTTATAAGCTTAAGTCGCGCATGAACAAAACGGTCGAGTCACCATTAGCGCTCTTGCTTACTACTCGTATGTCATCTCCGGAGTCGGCATCAAATTTCAACCCTTCCGACTGCCCCGAAGTTACCTTCGGCAATTGTCTGTCTATTAATCTTGAACGTGTTTACAATTCCGGTCTTATCGCGGACAGCGATGCAATGATTGTGTCTGTCGACCTTTGTTACCGTACCTTCGGTCGAAGAGAACGGACCTGCTCCGAGATCCTTCAAGGCAACTATTGTGCGGTTGGCCCCGATGCCGAAGTAGAAGACAATCGAGTACGCGCCCTTTTCGTTGAATGCGCTCGCCGAAGTTGTCTCGTTGGCGACTCTCTTATCAAAAGCGATGGGCGTCTTTGCGTTCGACATATCCATGAATACGGCTTTGGAACCGCTGTCCTGAAGAACAGTGATAGTCTTCGCCTTGTCATTGATCGAAATTACCGTGCCGGTCAGTGCATGAATTACTTCCTGCGCTGCCAGTGGTAGTGATGCAAAAACGATACAGCCCGCAAAAGCACAGGTACACCACACTGCTTTCAGCATGATTTCCTCCGATAGCCATTGCAGGCTGGCGATGGAGTCAATTGCCGCGTCCTCAGCTTGCAGGCTCTCCTTCGTTGATGCGGTAGATAAGCGAGAGGTTTTCCATTCTCTCAGAATCGATTTTCGTATTTGTCACTATCAAAGTGAATGCCAGTCCTCTTGAGTCCCACTCTGCTGATTCTCGGCCAAGGCTCTCATCAGCGCGGGAGCCAATTCGGTGTCAGTTAGTGAGCGTCACAGCCAGTTGCAAATGCAAATGGCATCAACAAGAACATCGGCTGGCATACTTTCCGTCACTCCTTCGGCACGTTGCTGAAGGCAAACGGGGAAGACGTTAAGACCGTTCAGGAGCTCTTACGGCACGCGAACAGCAGAATTACGCTTGATGTTTACACGCAAGCGACGACCTCGAACAAGCGGGCCGCACAGAGCAGGGTTGTAAGGATGATGGTTCCAAATCGTGGGTGAAATGAGGGGCGAAACTGACCCTCAAAAAGTAGGATGGGGTGCTTATTGCACCCTTATCAAACCCATGACCTCTGTCTTTTTGGGGTCGCCGATCATCCGTAAGTCTTTAGAATGTATGGCGGGGACGACGGGGCTCGAACCCGCGACCTCTGCCGTGACAGGGCAGCATTCTAACCAACTGAACTACGTCCCCACTTCGTTTAACGGCTTTTCGGCATGCTAGACGTCGAAATTACGACCGAATCGGCCTCTTAAGCTAACTTGCCGTGAACCACGGAACTGCCAACGTCCCGTAGTGGAATTGTATCAAATATTTCGGAACAAGCGGGCTATCTCACTCTTGCCCGCTATCGTTGCCTGGCGCCGAGGCAAACCGGAACAGACACGCGATAATCATTCAGCGCGTCTACTGCGCGTCGCAAGACGTCAAATCGACCCTGCGGATGCTCCCGGCAGTTCCCTGAATCTATTGAAGAGCGCCGAGGATATGGTGAACCTACCGTATTTGTTGAAACGCCGCGTAACTGTGGGGAGGCAAGGTCACCTGAAAAGTCATCTGACCGTCGTCCTTCGGAGATGAAGTGGCGCCGGGAGAATGCTGCACCAAAGTGCCGTTCAACGACTCGCCCGTTTGCAGATTTTTTAAATGCTTAGTGGAGGAACTGCCGAGGACTGTGACTTGTGCGGGTTCATCACGGAACGACTCCACAATGAGGCTGCCATTGTCGTAGGCAAACAGGCTGACCTTTGCCGGGGCCTCAATACGCACGGGAAAACTGCCCATGAAGTAACCGCGCAAGGCATTCAGAGTGGGTTCCGGAAGTTTGTACAGATCAGTGAAGTTATCTGGAACGGTAAGCACAAAGAGGTTTCCGGCACCGTATTTATCCATGAGCAAGATGGGAAATGCGTTGTCATCTGCGATGCCGCGGATCAGGGGCCAGGCGTCATTTGTGAAGAACCGAATCTGCGGAAACAGAATCGCATTTTGCGGCTTGCCGAGATCGGTACCGGCCCCTGGCCCGAACGCTCCGAGGAAACTTGTAACCGGAACAGCCATGGGACTGAAGCGGAGTTCCACGATGTCTTCGATTCCCTTCCCCTCCATTGCCTGGAGGAAACCCGAAGTGATGATGGCAGTCTTTCCAACCTGGAGTTGCTCCTTCATCTCTCCAATGATGTTCGGGTCAAACTTGGCAGCTTCGGTCAGGAGGATGACGTTTGCATCCCTGGGAAATGTCGGGCGCAAGTCGATGGGAATTCCGATCATGCCAAGAAAGTTGTGCAGGAAATCTTCTCCCACTGCGTGATACGGACGGTAGCTTGCGATGCCAATCGGTTTGCCCAGTTCGCCGACAAAGGGCTTAACCTGGTCGAGCGCGTCGCCTGCAATTGTGGCGAAGACTGGCTTGCCCTTGGCACGCTGTAGAATCTTCGACCACTGGACGGCGGTTGTTTGACTGCTCCAGGGTCTCTCTCCTGGATGGGCCTCATTCAGAAGATCAAGGTAGTTGAACAGAGTCATCTCATTCGCTTTTGCAAATACCGTAAGCCACAGCTGTTCAGAGTATCGGTCGGCATAACGGATGTCATATGTGTCTACCCAGCCGCCGCCCATTCTCCCAGGCGCAACATTTTCGAAATAGCGGACGATGTTGTAGCCCTCGTACTGTTGGAGATCCTGGTCGGTACCCACGGGATCGCGCGTCTCGGTGCCCGCATAGATACCATCAAAAATAAGCGGCTCTTGCTCGAGATCGTAGCCGTTGCCCTGAAAGTGCTCATACCAATTTGGAAACTTGATGATCATCCTGATCTTCGGGTTGACCTCTTTTGCTGGGCCAACCACTAGTTCTCGCGAGGCATCCTGCATGGTCTTCAGTCGGAAGTTCGTCCAGCTTTGGGCACCCTTTGCCGCTATGTCTGAGGGCGTCTTGGTATTTGCAAAAAAGAAGTCGTCGAGGATCACTTCATCGAAATGCTTCGCCGTGAACTGCGAGACATGTTTCACGTAGTCCCGGTCTGCCGGCTTGGTGTAGGTAAATGAGACGAACTGACCGTTGTCGCTATCTGAGAAGCAGATTCCGCCGGCTGCTTCGACCCCATGATCGGCAAAGAACTTCTTCACATCTTCAATCAGCCGATCATCAGCGAGCACGCGACTTCGGTAGGTTTCGATATAGACCTTGTTAACCTTAACCTGGCTACTGATCTGAGCCCAACTGCTTTCGAGCCACGCGCGGTCCTTCATCTTGAGCACTACACCTACCGGTATATATACGACGGTCTTGAAGGTCTTTTGTGGCGACTCTGCAGTCGCGGCTGGCAAAAAGATCGTCGCCAGACAGATGACGGATAAGACAGAAGAAAGCATTCGCCTGAGATTCATGCGCTACTCCGGTAGGATCTGGAAGAACGAGAATTATAGCGTTCCGAATCTTTTGGCGGCGCAGGGTCTTGAAGGAGAAACATCTTTGACGGCGTCCGACCGTGCTACCATCGGACGCATGTTTCGGTCCGCTACCTTTCTTCTCGTTCTGTGTACTGCCTTCTGGGCCGTGCAGGCGACATCTGCGATAGGCCAGACAACCACTTCCACCGATAGCATTATTCTTCACGCGGCGCATCTGCTCGACGTGGAACATGGCACGCTGGTCACGCCAGGCGAAGTTCTTGTACGTGGGAACAAGATTGTGGAGGCGGGCGCAACGGTCAAACATCCTGCGGGGGGCACCGTGCTGGACCTCGGCGACACAACAATCATGCCTGGTCTCATCGATGCTCACGTTCATCTTTTTCTACACCCCGGCGCCGAAGATTTGCAGACGGTCGTGGAGCCAGTTCCCGAGCGAACCATTCTCGCCGAACTCGCTGCTCGCGATGACCTGATGGCTGGCTTCACTGCGGAGCGGGATATGGGTACGGAGGGCGCGGGCTCTGCTGACTCCGCTGTACGCAACGCCATAGATGCGGGCCTCATTCCCGGCCCGCGCATGCGAGTCAGCGGCAACGCTATCAGCATCCTGGGCGGGCACGAGGATGCGATTCACTTCAACCCGGCAGAGCACATTTCATCCAATGCCACGTATGCCAATAATGCTGATGAGCTTGTCAGCGCGATTCGCCAACAGCTTAAGGAAGGCGCCGACTTCATCAAGATTTATGAAACGGGGCGAGACCAGCTGAAGGGCAATAATCTTTCGGCAGTCTACCAATACACTCAGGCCGAATTGTCGACGGCGGTCACGGAGACTGCGCGTCAAGGCAAGCGGGTGGGCGTTCACTGTACTGGCGAACCGGGCGCGCTCTTCGCGGCCAAAGCTGGCGTTGCATCGTTGGATCACGCGTATCAGCTGAGCCCAGAAACGATGCGACTGATGCGCGAGAAGAACATCTACGCGGTGCCAACATTCGCCATTAGCGAGTATTTTGGCGATCACGCGGAGAATCCCGCCGCGGCCGAGATGGAGCGCTCTCTGCAGGCTTTTCACGCGGTCGAATTTCGCAAGCAATTGGCGGCGGGTGTTCCCATGGCAGTTGGGTCGGATGTTGGTCCCTTCCCACACGGCACTCAAGCGCGCGAGTTCGAACTGATGGTGCAATACGGAATGCCGGCCCCGGATGTACTCAAAGCCGACATGCTGAACGGAGCACGCCTGCTCGGCTGGGAGAACGAGATTGGTCAGCTTAAGCCCGGATTTTTTGCTGACATCATCGCAGTCCGTGGCAATCCCCTGGAAAACATCTCTGTCTTAAAATCGGTTGCCTTTGTCATGAAGAATGGTGTCGTCTACCGGAAGTAGAGCACCATGGCGGTGAAAAGGATCTGGATGACTGCCTTCGCGCGTAGCCTCGCACGGTTCGCCCTCGCTGTCGCTATTTCTGCCGCGATTGCCCCCACGTTATTTGCTCAGAGCACTGCGAAGGAGCACAAGTGGGCCATCGTGCTTCATGGCGGTGCGGGGGTAATCGCGCGGTCCGCTATGAGTCCGCAAGCGGAGGCCAAGTATCGCGCAGGCATAAAGGAAGCTCTGATGGCGGGCGCGGAAGTCCTTGAAAAGGGTGGCGCTTCGGTAGATGCCGTCGAAGTTGCGATCAAGGTGCTTGAGGATAACCCCTTGTTCAATGCTGGTCGTGGCGCTGTCTTTGCCGCTGACGGCACCAATCAATTGGACGCTGCCATCATGGATGGCAAATCGATGCAGGCCGGTGCCGTGGCCGACGTCCAGCGCACGCGACATCCTATCTCGCTTGCGCGCGCAGTGATGGAACAGTCGCCGCACGTGATGCTGGTAGGCGCGGGTGCGGATGCATTCGCGGAGAAGGTCCATCTTGAGCAGGTTCCTCCGAGTTTCTTTTTCACCGAGCGGCGCTGGCAGGATCTCGTGAAGCAGCTGAAGAAAGAAGGAGTGCCGATACCCCAGCGTCCTGTAGGCGCTCCAGTACCTCCGCCAGCGCCGGTTTCCTCGTTGGAGATGCCGAATACGCACAAATTCGGAACGGTGGGCGTGGTGGCCCTCGACGGCAAGGGAAACGTCGCCGCGGGCACATCAACAGGTGGTACAACCGCGAAACGCTGGAACCGGGTCGGCGATTCTCCTATTATCGGTGCGGGCACATACGCATCGAATCAGTCTTGCGCGGTCTCAGCAACGGGCGCGGGCGAATTCTTCATCCGGTTAACCGTCGCACGGACCATCTGCGCACTGGTCCAATATAAGGGGATGGGTTTACAGGCTGCGGTTGACGAGGTTGTACAAAAGGAACTTGTCGCGATCAACGGAGACGGTGGCGTGATTGCTTTGACACCCGACGGACAGTTGGCATGGAGCTTCAATACTTCGGGTATGTTCCGCGCGAAATTGGTTCAAGGCGGTACAGCGCAGGTCAGCATCTTCCGCGACGAACCATGACCCTGATAGTTTCCCGTATTAAAAATTGTTCTCCTGAAATTTGCCGTGCGCTTCCCGCAGTAAACTGGAAGCATGACCGATGGCACCGTAGACGCACAACATCTTACCCACGAACAGAAACTGGATCGCCTAGCCGAAGTTGCAGTTAAAGTGGGTTTGGGCCTCGAGCGCGGGCAGGAGCTCGTGATGACGGGCTCTCTCGATTCGGTTGCGCTCGCGCGCCGTATTACTGAGCACGCCTACCGAGCCGGCGCTTCACATGTCACTACATTATTCAGCGACGACGAGGCCACGCTGATGCGCTATCGCTTCGCGCCAGATGAGAGCTTCGACTATGCTCCGGCATGGCTATATGACGGGCTCGGCGCGGCATTCAAAGGCGGAGCGGCACGACTAGCGATTGCCGGCGCGAATCCCTCGCTGTTATCGGAGCAGGATCCTGAAAAGGTGAGCAGGGCAAATCGCGCTCTATCGCGAGCCTATCGGCCAGCACTGGAGCTGATAACGCGGCACGCGATCAACTGGACAATTGTGGCGAGTGCCACGCCAGCGTGGGCTGCGGCGATGTTTCCCGCGGATCCCCCCAGCATTGCTTTGGCAAAGCTCTGGAACGCCATATTCAAGGTGACGCGTGTTCATGAAGATGATCCCGTGGAAGCGTGGAAACGGCATGACGCCGAGTTACACAAAAAAGCCGCGGAGCTGAATGCGATCCGCTACTCTGCGCTGCACTATCGGGGACCTGGAACTGACTTCCGGTTGGGGCTCGCCGACGACCATCTATGGTTAGGAGGCGGGACGACAGCGGGCAATGGCTTGTACTGTGTTCCGAACATGCCTACGGAAGAAGTCTTCAGTACGCCGCACAAAGATCGCGCTGAAGGCACGGTTACGGCGACAAAACCGCTCTCCTATCAAGGCACCCTGATCGACGGCATTCAAGTGCGCTTCGAAAAAGGCAGAATAGTTGAGGCCCGCGCAAGCCAAGGCCAAGAAGTGCTTCAGAGGCTGATCGGCACGGATGAAGGCGCGAGTAGGTTGGGCGAAGTGGCGCTGGTGCCCCAATCTTCGCCTATCGCCAGCAGCGGAATGCTCTTCTTCAATACGCTGTTTGATGAGAATGCTGCAAGCCATATAGCTCTAGGCCAGGCTTATAGTTCCTGCCTGCGGGATGGCGATAAACTTACGCCCGAGCAGCTTGCTGCAAAAGGCGCGAATGACAGCTTGATCCATGTGGATTGGATGATTGGATCGGACAAGCTTGATATTGATGGCATCACCGATACTGGTCGAGCGGTACCGCTAATGCGCCAAGGCGAGTGGGCCTAGCGAGAGCACGCCTCACCCGCTTACTACCATCGGAACGTTACCGTTTTATCCACGTAGCCAGTGCCAGGCCCGAAGTCGACTTCCACGTCTGTTAGACCAGGGCTTGCACGCGGCACTAGATGCGCATCGTCGGTATGAACAACTTTTGTCCGATCGTTGATTCGCAAATACAACTCTTGCTTGCTTTGGGCGGGCGCAGATAGCCTTAGGGTAAGCGAGTTCGATGTCGCCACTTGGTCCAGCACTTTGAGTTGATGCGTCGCAGAGCCGGGATCTGGGAGACTGCTCTCGATGCCAGCCTCCACGGCAGGCAGAGGAATGCGTAGCACCCCGGCCGTATACTTCGCACCTGGAGTGTGAGAATCCAGTCGCCGGTTACTGCTGGAGCCGCCGGATGCTCGTACCAACAGAGAGGACCCCTCACGACTTATCTCCAAGTCAACCGTGCTGACGCCCAGCGGCAACCGGAGAAGCTTGGCATGTTCCCATTCAGCAGGAATGCTGGGCGTAATTGTAAGAGTGTTCCTTTCCGCGTCCCATTCAACACCAAATAATCCGCGCATGATCGGCGAGATAACCATCGCTGAAGACCAGAGTTGGTGCGAACTGCTGCGACCGAGCGGCGCATAGAACTGGCCTGAGAGCAATTCCGTCACAGCGCCAAGGTCCTGAGCCCACGTCAGGTTCGCGTTCTGCATCATATGGGCGTATCCGGCGAGGCTGCGGCCGTTACGATACTCGGCCAACGAAACCCAACCCGTGAATAGCGGCCACACCGTCCCCTGGTGATAGCTGATGGGATCGTAGAAACTAACGGTAGGACTGAGATCTCTGGTACCCCAGTCGGTTGAGAATTCGCTCGATGCCCATCGACTCAACATCGGCTCAGCATGAGGCAACTTATAACTTCCATCCCAAGACGCAACTGATGGATATATTGTTGGACTGGAGTCGGTAGTGCCATCCGCATTTCTGCTGAATGCGTAGAACTTCTTGTCAACTGGAAGATATTCTTTTTCCAGAGTGGAAGCCACGCTCACCGCACGATCTTGTGCCTGCTTCGCAATGTCCGCGTGTCCCATACTCTGCGCAAGATGAGCCATAGCTGAACTCGCCTGCTGATCAAGGACCGCGACATAGATCTCCTGGTGTGGCATGCCGGGCGGCCAGGATTCAACCCAACCAGTGCCTTCGGAGTTATCGTAAACGCCGTCACCATCAGAATCATGAGAGCGCTCGAAGTCCCAGGCGCGAACCAGAGCATCCCAATGAGATCGCACGAATTCCTTGTCTCCACTCACTCTCAAGTAGTCGTCAATCGCCATCAGGAACAAAAGAGTCGCGTCGGCGGATGCGTAGGCATATGGCTGGCTCTTCCAGTCCAGCAAGTCGGCTGTCTGTGACCACTCGTGCAGTATCTTTCCATCCGCCCGCTGGCGACGAATGAGAAATTCAAGCTCTCTTCGGGTCAAGCCGAAATCCCCGTAGCTGTTGACAGCGTAGAGGGTCCAGAGGGCATCGCGTCCAAAGAACCATCCAAATCCCGGTCGTGAGGAGTCTCCCGATGAATAGAAGCCCGCTACCAACGCTGTGTCCACTCGCGCAGGCGTCGTTTCGACCTGGAGCTGATCGATGGCCAACTCGGCCCACCCAAAGGCTTCGTTTAGCTTTGAATCAGGAGTCTCAATACTGAGTCGACTGGCGAGGAGATCGCGGTAGTGCGCCTGCGTATCGAGATAAAGCTTCTGAAAAGACTCCTGCAGAGTGCGGAGTTTCCCCGCGAGTGCAGCACTGGTCGTCTCAGTGATCGAGTCTGCAGTCGTCATCAGCAGGGGGAAGACTTTTTCAGAATCGCGCGAAGGATCAAAATGCAGTACAAACTCGAGCGGATAGGTCTTTGGTCGCTCCTGGTAGGGCGACAACACTCCGGGCACGGCCTGCGGGATCGCGAAAGCCGCTGCATGATCCGGTGTGGTGAGATGCAGGATATAGAAGCCGCTGTCTCCAGTCTTCACCCACTCGGGCGACGGATGGTCATCGGCGAGCGCCGGCCACATACGCCTCATTTCTGGCGTGAAGTGGAAGGTAAGCGTCATCGGACGAACGGCGGCGATCTGAAAAAAAGCCAGCGCCCCGGTTCCATCCGGTGCATGTTGTGGCGCAAACAGAGTCTCACGAATCGTGAAGTTCGCATGCGAGAACGTAATGGTGGTGTGATCGGGGCGAACATCAATAGTGGCCGCATGCTCATTCACATCGATGGGTACAGGGTAATCTTGCATGTCCACCGTAATCCGCATGTTGCTTAGCACCTTCCACGGAAAGATCCAAGCCTCAAACGTGCCGTCTTGCTGACCCAGCACCGCACCGCGTGGTCCGGTCACGGTGAACGGCTTGCCCGGCTGGGTATCGCGGAAAATAGACAACTCTTTCGCCGGTTCAGATGGAAGGGAAGGGAGCGCTTGCAGCGCACCGGGCTGGCTAGAGGTGGGCATTTGCGCGAGAAGTAGGCCCGAGGAGAGAAGAAGGGGTATAAGAGCGAGCGAGTGCTTCGACATTCGAATCACCAATGGCCGAAGTTTATCTCACTCTATGGGTTCGATAAAACGGCGTGCTGGAAAAAAGGTGCGAGACGGATCCCTTCCTGCAGACCCACAATGCGGTCAGGAGGAGATCTGCCAGCAGAAATCGCTGCATTTCCCCGTTTTTGAAAGCTCCGATCTTTGTGGTGTCGGGCCGACACTACGCCAATAAATCGAGGGCGTTCTCGTTGTGCTTGAGGCAGCCAATTGCAGCAGACACCCCTTCTTACCTTCCAATGATTTCTGGGCTATTTTGTAAAGAATTGTCACAGAATCTCCGCAATCATGATCGTTGCAGAAATACTTGCGACGCGGAAGTTTTGCGCTGGAGTTCGTAATGAAAACATCGATCTTGCCCCGTTGGACCATAACCCTGAGCCTGGCTGCATTGCTGGCGGTAAGCCTCCTCGCGAGTGCACAAAATGCCGGATCTTCTAAGGGAGATATCTCCGGCGTGTGGATTGCCAAGACCACCACCCCCATGGGCGAGATGGAGATTGTCTACCGGCTCAAGGTGGTCGACGGCAAGATCACGGGAAGCCAGGGGCTTCCCTTCGGCGACTCGCCGATTGTCGAAGGCCAGATATCGGGCGATACGTTTCACTTCACCGTTGCGATGGAGAGATTTGGCGAGATCCAGAAGCGTGAAGTGACGGGGAAAATTGTAGGCGACACATTGGTATTGACACCCGCACTGCCCGGCCCACCTCCCGGAGCGGGTGCGCCAGGGGGCGGTGAACCACCACCGCCTGGTGCTGAGGGCTCGCCGGGACCAGGAACGCGGGGAGGTGGCTTTCGAAGCGAGCCTGTGGTGGCCCGACGTGGAACTCCCGCAGTGTCGTACCGTGCGGGACCGGTTGACTATGCAACGCTGCCTAAAGTCGAGCTCCCACCAATCAAGGAGATCGCCTATAACGGATTGGCGAAGACTCCGCCTATGGGCTGGAATAGCTGGAACAAGTTCCGCACTCGCATCGACGACAAGACGGTCCGCGAGATAGCGGACGCGGCGGTCTCCTCCGGAATGCTCGCCGCCGGATATCAATACATCAACATCGATGACGGATGGCAGGGGGCGCGCGACGCGAACGGAGAACTGCATCCCAACCCGAATTTTCCTGACATGAAGTCCCTGGCAGATTACGTTCACTCTAAAGGCTTGAAAATCGGGATCTATTCCTCGCCGGGGCCGAGAACCTGCGGGGGGTTCGAAGGCAGCTATGGGCACGAGGAGCAGGACGCGAAGATGTATGCCGCGTGGGGAATGGACTATCTAAAGTACGACTGGTGCAGCGCGTCGCGCGTCTGGAAGGATGAAGACATGCATGCGGCCTATCAGAAGATGGGCGATGCACTGCAGAGCACGAAGCGGCCTATCGTATACGCATTGTGCCAATACGGGCGTGCGAACGTAGGAACCTGGGGTCAGCAGGTGGGCGCAAACCTGTGGCGGACCACCGGCGATATTCGAGACACATATGACTCCATGGCGAAAATCGGGTTTGCGCAGAGTGACCTGGCGAAGTTCGCCGGGCCGGGTCACTGGAACGATCCTGACATGCTCGAAGTTGGAAATGGCGGCATGACGAACGACGAATACCGCACGCACTTCAGTCTCTGGTCCATGATTGCCGCGCCGTTGATAGCGGGCAACGATCTGCGGAATCCCACACCGGCAATCAAAGAAATCCTGCTGAACAAGGAAGTAATTGCAGTGGATCAGGACGTCCTTGGTAAGGCCGGTTCGCAGATGGCCGAGTATGGGAGCCTCGTTGTGTGGGCTCGTCCTTTGGCCTCCGGAGACTATGCAGTTGCTATCTTCAATCGCGGCACGGCCGAAGCGAGCGCACAGGCGGCCTGGAAGGACTTTGGCTGGTCTGGACGGCACCGGGTTCGCGACCTATGGGCACACACCGACCTTGGCGTGATCGCGGACACATATACGACGAAGGTGCCCGCTCACGGGGTAGTAATGCTCCAGGTAATGAAGTAGCCGAAGAGGGTGAAAAAAGGTATATCCTTGCGCCGCAGGAATAAAGTGCTGACGCGGGGGCCGCAGTGAGTATTTCTGCGCCGAGAATCCACTCAGATTACGGTTTCAGGCATTTAGGTTTGGTTTGGCGCTGCCGCGGCAGCAAGGGGAGAGCAATGCACGACTACAGCAGGAGTGGTAACAAGAGATTTTGGCGAGGAAGAGCAACAGGCACGGCTACGGGCTTACTCGCGGCGATTTTGGCAATTTCGGCCACAGCCATGGCTCAGAACCAAGTGCCTGTTGTGACCGGCGACGCACGAGTGGACAAGCTATTGAGCGAAATGACTCTGGAAGAAAAAATGGGCCTGATCCGCGGTTCCGTTGAGAATCCCGCGACTAATCAGGGACAGGCCGGATACCTTGCCGGCGTGCCCAGGCTTGGGATTCCTCCTATTCGCATGTCCGACGGCCCCCCCGGGGTGCTCACCCGCCTGCCATCCATGGCAGAAACTGCGACCATGGGAGTCGCTGCCACCTTTAGCGCTAAGGATGCTGAAGACAACGGCGTAGTGATTGCGCGTGAAGCCAGGTCACTTGGCATCGACGTGGTTTTGGAACCCTTTATCAACATCGATCGCGATATTACTTTTGAACGCGGCTACAACACGTTTGGCGAGGATCCGGTGCTAACCGGAGCGATGGGGGCAGCTGAAATCCGCGGGACGCAGGGCCAGAAGATTATGGCCATGGCCAAACACTACGTCGCATACGATACTGACGGCAACAACATCTTCGTGGATCCGCAGACTCTTCATGAAATCTACGTTGCACCCTTCGCCGATGCCGTAGCCGCCGATGTCTCGTCGATCATGTGCTCGTACAACAAAGTGAACGGCACTTATGCTTGCGGCAACAAGGACACGCTGATCAAGATCCTGAGGAATGACCTGGGCTTCAAAGGATTTGTGACCTCAGACTGGGGAGCGGTGCACGCTCCAGGCTTCATCAATAATGGGCTGGACATGGAGATGCCGGGAACTCCAGCTGAAGGCAGTGCGTTGGGTTCATTCCTTTTCACCTTTTTCGGCACGCAGAAGCCGCCCAGCACTCCGCCGCCGCCACCTGACATGTCCATGATGGCCATGTTCTTTGGTGCAAACCTTCCCGAGGAGCCTCCGGTAAAGAGGGATTTCTCAGCCTTTGGTACTGCAAAGGATGAGCACATCAATTTCTGGAATCTCATGCAGACTGGTGGGCTGAAAGAGGAGACAATCACGCGCGCAGCAGGACGGGTACTCCTCCAGATCGAGAAGTTCGGATACCTGGATCAGCCGCCCTCGCACACAGTTCAGCCCCACGATATTGAAGCCAACGCGCGAATCATTCAGAAGACGGGTGAAGATGCCGCGGTGCTTTTGAAAAATAACGGCACCCTTCCCCTCAAGAGCGCAGACTTGGCCTCCCTGGCGATGATTGGTCCGGGCGCCGGCCAGGTCGTCGCAATTGGTACGGCTGGCGAGCGATCCATCGGTTGGCCTGAGCGCCAGGTTGGGCCATTGGATGCGCTGAAGAAGGCCGCACCCGAAGCTCACGTGACCTATGCGGTTGCCGATGACATGACGGGTACGCCAATTCCAGCAGAGTTGCTGACACATGACGGAAAGCCGGGCTTGCTACGCACAGACAAGAGCGGCACAACACAGGTGGACGCACAGGTTGACTTCACCAGGAAGAACGCGAAGTCGCTCCCCCCGGAAAATGAATCCGCGTGGATGGGCACGTTGACTATTCCCTCCCCCGGTTCCTACTGGATATACCTGCAATTGCTGGGCGCGGCAGGCAGCGTGAATATCGATGGCAAACATGTAGCTGGCGCAAACGGCATGCGGGGCGGTGTCCACGGGGATACCGTGCTGGGCGGCAAAGACGGTCTCATGCCAACGACAGATGGCCTGGATAATTTGCGCGTTGCGGTCGATCTGACGGCTGGCCCACACACTATTGATGTGACGGCCTCCCCGGATACATCCGGCAACCCTGAGCAGATACGCCTCTCATGGCAGACCCCCGAGCAGAGGAAAGCAAATCACGATGCTGCTATCGCTGCCGCCAAGGCTTCGAAGACAGTCGTATTTTTTGCATGGACTCGTGGCAAGCCGGACTTCGCTCTTCCGGGCGATCAGGACAAAACGATCGAAGAGATCGCGGCTGTTAATCCCAACACTATCGTCGTGCTGAATGTGAGTCAGCCGGTTCTGCTCCCCTGGCTCAGCAAGGTAAAGGCTGTGCTACAGATGTGGTGGCCCGGCGATGAAGGTGGCTGGGCTACAGCGAATATCCTGCTTGGAAAAACCAGCCCGGCAGGTCGTCTGCCATTCACATGGGCCAAGCGACTGGAGGATTATCCAGCGACCGATCCTAAATACCCAGAGCGTTCGTCCAAGGGAGTGGACGGTAAGACAACATACAGCGAGGGTGTGAATGTAGGCTACCGGTGGTTCGATAAACAGAAGATCGAACCCTTGTTCCCGTTTGGCTATGGCCTTTCCTACACACACTTTGACTACTCAGGGTTGAAGGTCGCTCCCACAAGCGACGGTGGCCTCGACATCAGCTTCGCCCTAAAGAATGCGGGCCCGGTGGCGAGTGACGAAGTGCCGCAAGTCTACCTTGGAAACCCGGCGAATGTGCAGGCGGGCGACTTTCCCTTGCACGCATTGGCTGCTTTCGATCGCGTTCATGTAGATGCCGGACAGTCGGCGAACCTTACGATTCACGTTCCTCTAAGACGACTACAATATTGGTCTGCGAAAGAAGATGCGTGGGTAAAGGCGATGGGTCCACGTGAGGTTCTTGTTGGCGGATCATCTAGAGATCTGCCGCTAACCACAAAGGTGACGATCCAGTAGCGCAGAGCCATTATCAAAGCATTTGTAAGCCGCCGTTCCAGCCGAGAAGGCGGCTTGCAAAACAAGATGCCACCAGTTCAAAAGGTCTTCATATATTCCATCAGGGCGCGTTTGTCGCCATCGGGAAGTGTCGCCCCAAACGTATGCCCTCTGTCCTGCACAAAGTCGGGGGCATTATCTGAGAGCAGGAACAGTCCATTGAGGGCTCCTGTTCCAGTGAGGTGACAAAAGAGCCTTGTGAAGGAATTGTCCTGACGAAATTTTTCAGGCGTGACGACATCAACGTTGGTGATCAAATCGATGGGAGTATTGCGCGCAATACAGACGGTCCCGCCTTCTTCATAGGTGAAGGTGCTGTCCTGCGTGGTTCTTCGGATCGTCTTCAGCCCCGGACGGCGATCGGGCCAGAGCAGTTTCTCCATCGCATCCTGGAATGCTGAAAGCCTGCCCTGAATAGAAGGATCGTTATTGAATTGGCCCACCGAATTATTGTGCAAGTACGGAGCAGTGGCCCAGATATTCGCCAACGTTGGTGTTCGATAATAGCCGCGCCCGCCCTTAGCTTCTATCGGCAACAGATTGAGACTGGCGTGAAGCGGATTGACGAGCCCCGTGATCTGGACCGTGGGGAGATTCTTGTAGGTATCGGACGAGAAGTCCTGCCAGATGTGTCCTTCTGTGGCATTACTCGCCATGGCTCGTTCGCTGTTCGTGCCGAGCTCCGAGACGGGATGGCGCTCGTCGTCCGAAAGGAAGTTGTCCGTCAGAAAGTCGTCCTGCAGAACCGCCTTACGGAACCAGTCGGTGGGGTCGCCTTGATAGCCCGATGGGGGACGCTTGCTGGAATGGCAGCGTGCGCAATTCTCTGCGAAGACGATCTTTCCACGATTCATCGATTGCGAGTCCTTTGGCAGAAATGCCGTGCCTCCATCAGCGTCGGCAAGGTGGAGCGGAGGCAGAGTTCGCAGAAACGCCTCGAGGCCTTCCATCCTTCCTTCCGTAGCAAGCCAACCCACATCGCATGCGTGGTTTTCCTTGCGCGCCTGCTTTGGATTAAAGACTGACTGAGGGCGCTTCAAACCATAGACGGGATCTTGCAGAGTGGTCCAAATCGAAGCGCAGAGGCCGATGTTGACATACACTCGCAGGGCCGCACACGCCGTATCATTCACGCCGGGTCGGGGAAGAGGGTCGTCGAGGCACGCAGAGCCTACGGAGTCGGCTCCGTCCTTCAATACGTGATAGACATCGCGATCAACGCCATCTGCAGTGCGCTCACGGTGCTTCGGACGGAAGTTCAGGTTGGCGATATTGTTTATCGTATTCGGGTTATTGATATGGTCGGTAGCAACTTGCGAAGTCTCTGATGTTCCGGGTGGCTGAGCATTCGCCACCTGCCATTTGAAGTTGTTCGGCTTTAGTCCGCGCTCAGGAGGGTACTTAGCGGTATTGAAGAGTTGCTCCCTGAAGTACTGATTGCCTATGCCGGGGTGAAGATTTCGCCACTCAGGATTTTCAGGATCGGCGGGAGGATGCAGCGGATTAAAGCCAACATGGCACAAGGCGCAGGCCATTCCAATCAAATAAGGAGGCTCAACTTTCGCGGGGTCCGCCCCATACTTATTGACATCCCATTCAGATTCCTTGAATTTCGGGTTACGGAATTTTCGCAGACCGATGATACCTGCTGATTCACCCGGGATATCGGCGGCATGCACAGCTCCCGGTCCAGAGCAGTCGTCCAGCCACAAGCCGTACTTGTCCGGTTGCGCAGCTTTCTTGCAATCAGGATCGCTGATAACTCCAAATCGCTTGAACCGCTCGCCGCGATATCTCGAATCGACAGCCTGCAGCAAGTCGAATGTTCCGTGTGACTGAACGGCAAGAATGCGCCATAGAGCCTGATCGCCAACCACGTCGTTCGCTGGTGAATCGAGGTCTCCACCTGTCCAGAAATACCAGGTATCACGTCCGTGTCGCTGCACGTCGCTAAGTCCTGTATAGCCCGATTCGTAGCAACTAGACCGTCCGCCGGGACACGGATATTCCTCCTGCGCGTGAACGACACGGACGACGCGCAGGGACGCCAGGGTGATGCCAACCATGACGATCAGAATCGAAGATGTCGTGCGCAATGTCATGGAACGCTCCGCTCGCGCTGTATAGCAGATGCTGATAACTCATGCGGCCCCACGACACGATGCGTTCTGTCGTGGGCGAAATCCTATCACATCACCTGGACATCCAGCTTGACTTCAGCAAAGACGGCGTTGTAGCATCCAGCGGTTTACTGCAGTCGTCTGCACCCTATCGTGTGCCGACCGGCCCCATCGTTTCAGATTCTTCGGCCATGCCACTGATTTCCACCGAACATACCAGGCGAGCTTCCTCCCGCAATAGGGAGGACGACACACGAGGCGCAACATGGCAACAAATACCGTCACAAACTGGTTTGGCAATATTGTTTCGCATCCCAGCGTTATCGTGGAGGCGCATTCTGTAGACGATATCGTCGCGGTCATGAAGGATCCGGGTAAGTATCCTTCCCCTGTTCGCGCTGTCGGATCCAACCATTCAACTGCGCCGTGCGGTGTGGCTGACGGGGGCACGCTGATCCTGATGAGGATGAACCGCATTCTCAATATCGGAACAGATACGCTAACGGTTGAGGCGGACGCCGTGCATCGTGATATGGCGCAGGCTCTCGAGGCAAAGCAGCTGCAGTTCTATGTGAATACAGAAATCGGCAGCCTATCTGCCGGCAGTGCTTCTTGCGCCGGCACAAAGGATGCGTCTTTCCCTGGCGAGTACGGTCAAGTGGGCTCGTATATAACCGGCGTCAAAATGGTGCTCCCGAACGGCGATCTCCTCGAGGTCACAGAAGAGGCGCAACCCGATGTCATGCAGCGGGTTCGCTCGAGTTACGGACTCTTCGGCATTATCTATGAAGTGACTTACAAGGTCCGTCCGCTAACACCGATGCACGTACACCACACGACTTATAGCCTTGAAGATTTCATCGCGGCGCTTCCCACCCTGAAGTCTCAGAACTACTCGATGATGTATTACATTTTTCCCTTCGATAACAAGATCACAGTCGAGTTTCGCCAATACAACCCCGGTGCAAAGGGTCTGCCGAATCACGCTGCGTGGGCGCTTCGGAATCTTATTTGGGGTATCTCGGGACCTAAGCTGGGGCATGATGTTGAGCAGAACTGCTCTGACCCGGCCATTCGGTATTCGATAATCGACACTTTCAACGCCGCGTGGCGTCTGCAACTGGAGACGCTGGTCAAGAGCGATTACACCGTTCCTCCCGATCAGATTATTCACTATCCATCAGTATCC
The DNA here is from genome assembly GCA_963849505.1 of uncultured Acidobacteriaceae bacterium. Taxonomy (GTDB): domain Bacteria; phylum Acidobacteriota; class Terriglobia; order Terriglobales; family Acidobacteriaceae; genus JANXZS01. The sequence goes on from CAWKHY010000014.1 coordinate 18,856, forward strand.
AATGACAGTCGATACACGTTCAGCCTCTATGCATTTGCAGAAGATGACTATCCCGCGGCACTGACTGACTTCTTCAAATTTTCCAGAGACTACTACCAGCAGAAGGGGTACAGGTCCAACCTTCTTTACGTGGGCTACCGCATTGCCCAGGACCAGAAATCATTTCTTTCTTATTCCTACGACGGCGCCGTCATGACGATCGATCCTGTCTCGACCGCAAACCCAGGATGGTTTGAGTATCTGGACGCGTACAGTCAATTCTGCAGCGACCGTAACGGCAAGCCGCTCCTGAATCAGACCCCAGGCTTGACTCCCGCAATTGTGCAGAAGGCATTCGGAGACAAGCTGAAGGTGTTTGAACAGGCGCGCAAACAATACGATCCCAATGACAGGCTGTTGAACAGCTATTTCCGTACACTTTTAGCCTGAATCGAAATTGGACGCTTGACTATATTTCTTGAACAACCTCTTGCGCCAGAAAGAGCCTTGCGCTAATGTAGCCATATGAGTAACCGTCGGCCAGAGACCGCCTGTCAAAGCAACATGTGTACATGTCGCCTTGGACGTACTATATCTGGCACTGGGAATTGATCGACGGTTTACAGTTATTAGCCTCGTCGAACCCACTGCTAGAAAGCAGTGGGTTTCGTCTTTCGGCCTGGACGTCGAGGTGGAGGGCAGTAATTGAGATGAGCACGGGTGGCGAAGTGGCTAACGCGGCGGCCTGCAAAGCCGTTATTCATGGGTTCAAATCCCATTCCGTGCTCCAAACTTCCAGTGTTTCTGAAGAATTACACCAGGCGCCGCTTGCATCGAGAGAAACCTTACAGTGGGTGACGCTGGGGTAGATAACGCGATTACAAATGCAACTATGGCCGCCGATGATCTTCGGTTCAAACTTCCCCTCATTCGCTGTTGTCGTCTCGACTAGGTCTCGAAGAACCCTCGTCTATCAATTCCAATCACATCGCCCCTTCGGCGAAGGAGGTATCGCGCTATGAGCAAGATTCTCGATGAAGTACTCAACGCCAATCAGAAGTACGTTGCCACGTTTGGGTCCCTGGGTGATCTCGCAATGCCGCCTGCCCGCAACTTTGCCGTCCTCACCTGTATGGATGCCCGGCTTGACCCGGCCAAATACGCCGGCCTTGCCGAAGGTGACGCGCACGTGATTCGCAATGCTGGGGGCAGAGCGAGTGACGACGCCATTCGGTCGCTCGTCATCAGCTATAAACTTCTGGGCACTCGTGAATTCTTTGTTATTCATCACACCAATTGCGGAATGGAATTCTTTACGAATGAAACCATGCGCGGCCTCCTGAATAACAGTCTGGAGACTGCAGCGCTGACGGATGCCGGATTCAAGGATGTTGGAAAAGGGCCCGGATCAAACGAGGGTCAATATATCGAATGGTTAACTATTGCAGACCAGGTGAAATCCGTCACCGACGATGTCACGCGTATTCGCGAGCATCCGCTCGTGCCGCCGTCCATCCCGATCTATGGCTACATCTACGACGTCAAGAGCGGCCGGCTCAATGAAGTTCCCGAGGCAACCGCGGCCGGTAAGGCCAAATAGCAGTCTCCTGCTCCAGATCTCTCATGCCCCTTGTAGCGCGCACCAGCGATAGAGAAGTGCTCGTTTCCCTGCTGATAGTTCGCGTGCGATGGGCATGTAGATCGTAGTATTCCAAATCGCTGGATTCGTGAAGGTTCGCATGTTCGTCGCGAACTGCTTGACCATGTTGGGATTGTCAGGGGCATTTTCCGGGCCCCACGGAATCACGGTGCTCATGATTGGGTACAGTAGCGCAAAGTAATTGAAGAAGTTGGCGTAGATGTATGACCATTCGCCAACTTGCGAATCAGGCACAGAACGGTAGTCGTCAAAAGGCAGAATGCGGACGCAAGCATAGTTGCAGTTGTCCCAGGCAAAGTTGGGGGTAACTTGAGGGATGGATGGATCTACGAAGCGCAGGATGCTGGTACCGCGACGCAGCGCTGACAGGTTGATCGTGAGCGTGCCGTTTGAGTTTGCAGGGATCGAGACCTGGTCCGTAATCACTGAAATGGTCTTTGGCGATTGCGGATTGCTTGCGTCGTAATTGGGGTTTGGATAAATGGTGGGATTCTGAGGCACAGCGCCCGCGATGGTAAAGTAGCGGCTAGGAGCGTTGACCTGGGGCTTGCTGGGATTGATCTGACTCTTGTCGCACATCCAGTGTTCCAGGTTGACAGTGACTGAGTTCTGAACAGGCACTCCCTGCTGAAATGCGCGCAACGTAATTGCGCTAGTACCGGGAATGGGTGACTCCGTCGGATCGTTCCAATTGCTGACCGTCTTCTCATCGAAATAAAGCGCGCGATCATCGGTCTCAATGTCCAACCCAGGACTCTCCAGCAGCACATCCTTATTCAGGGCGACTGAATGTATCGCCAGCTTCCCTGTCGTCAGAGCCGGTTCAATCTGGCCGCGCTGTGGGTTATTCACGAGTGAAATCTCTACGATGCCGCCATTGTTCTGATAAGCGCTTTGATCGGTATACGGGATCGAGCCAAGGACGATCCGAGATCCATCGCTGCTAACCAGGTCCAGCGTCATCTCACCAAAATCGTACTTCGCGTTGGTCGCGACATTGCATTCGGGGAATGTGCTGATGCAATCAAGAGTGACGACCTGTGCCGTCGTATCCACATTCGCCACTGTGATTCCTAGGTTCGCGCTCCCGCTGTTCGCCCCAGTCTTTGAGGTGCCACACGGCGCACTGAGGTTGTACTTCACCGGAACCTGCACCGACAACTTTCTTCCCGGCGGCGCAGAGAGCATGTCTTCCTTCCCCAGCACACCAATACTCCCGAGATTGAGCCCAATGTAAGGGTTGGCGATATATTTTCCTGCGGCGAAACTTGAATGCAGGTCATCTGGCGATATCTGGTAGATAGCGTCGTAATAGCAGAACCGCATCATCAGTCCCGCCCCTTCTGCAACTGCAGCAGCCAGGTCGTTGAGCGCAGATGAATTCACGCTGGTATTGATTTTAAGATTTGGTCCACTGAGCACAGCAAGATCGAAGACCGCCGAAACCATTTGAAAGCCTATTGCATTGGGATCTAGATTCTTGGATGGATTGATGTAGTAGGCGTAAGAGCGGGAAGTGGGGTTGGCGCTGATAAGAGTTATGGTCGCGCCGCCTGCATTTGTCGCGGTCACCTGAATTCCATAACTGAATATCTGGCTGGTTATTAGAGCATAGGGATCATTGTCAACGATGACGGGATCCTGAAATTGCATGGGCGAGGGCGTGCCGATCAGCTGGACTGTTGCATTTATCAAGGGGTCATTCGCTGCCACGCTCACTCCAGGACGGCAGACGATATTGCGAACTTTCGTGTCATCGAGCCGGGTGGCATGGTTGCCATAATAGTTCCAGTGCACCTGCTGCCCATAAGGGCCGCCATCGGACACATTGTTCATAAGTCCCATGAGCCAATTGCGGCAATCTGGCGCGCTCGAAGAATCCTGGTATTGGAAGGTCTGTTGTTTTGGTGGATCCTGAACGATCGCCTTATCAATGACACTCATCACCGGTGCAAATTCGAGCGTATCGACATCGAAGATATTGGCAAGATCGTTGTTGTTCCCGGTCGGCGGATTACAGTAGGCAACTCCGGCAAAATGAATCTGCGGACGGCTCAGATAGCTCATCGGTGCTTTCTCCGTTCGTATACGTTGCGCGCTACTTTGCTGTATGTGCGGGGGCGTGCACGGCAATCTGTTTTTTGTACTGCGCGTTTCGGAAGGACCAGGCGAAATCCATTTGCTTGAATATCTGGCTCGGAAACTGCTGGCTCGCAACCTGCTGAAAGTTGACCACCCCGGTGTATGGATTCAGCGGATAGAAGATCAAAAGGCGAGGATTCGTTACTGGTCCGATGCTACTGAGCTTATGACAACTTATGCAGGAGGAATTCGGCTGGAAATAGGTTTCCATCTGAGTGCTTCCCAGTAGAGTAGTCTGCTGGGAAGCGTTCACAAACTGGGTCTGCGTCCCCATCAGCGCATAGTACTGCCATTTAGTTCCGGCAAGAGCCTGTTGCCAAAGCGTATTCACAGGATCGAGAGAGGTATCGTAGTTCGCGTTCGGACCAACGGCATCGCCTTTTTCGCCAAGCCTATATTTATAGGTCGCAGTGGCATTGTCTACCTGCTCGAAGGTTGTCCAGAACCAGTTAGGCAGCACCTTGCTGATAATGTGTAGTCCGGTAAGTCCTATGCGCGCCATGTGAATCTGTCGATGGTTATCGCGGTACACGCCAATCGCTGTCCAATAGCGACTGCCATCTTCGGCTGGTTGCAGAATTCGCCATGAGGCCTTGATCTCAACCGCATCCTTGGGAAAGTTGAAGGTGAACTTGGGATCGACGAGTGCACTCTGCTGACCTTCGATGTTGAAGAGTTCGTAGCCGCTGGGATTGTCGACAACGTATCTGAAATAGCTATGGTCTCCACGAACATCGTAGTAAAGGGTATTTGAGTTCGAGTCGCATATTTGTTGCCCATCCACCATCACGGATTCCGACAGGAAGTGTATCCAGTTAGAATCCACAGGCCCGAGCGCAGCGAGAGCCTGTGCGGAGGGGCGGGACTTACTCAAGGGCGACCACGGCAACTCGTCATTCACCTGCCATGGAGCCGGCCGCTGGCCATCCTCCAGGTAGACTTCGGAGGCGTTCTTGTAGCTCTCCCAAACCGTAGCAGTGTTCGTTCCGATGCTGCGGGCAGGGTCTGGCTCGCCGCGATGGTTCGGCAACTCGGGCCAATTCACGAAGACGAATATTTGCCACGCGAAGGTAGCTGGGTCCGAGGCCAGCAACGTGTTGCCGCCGACGCGAGGATCATGAAGTTGTTTCAGTTGGGGAGACCCAGCTACGACAGTCTGGCCATGGACAACCGGCCTTGCTGAAAACATGCGGATGCCAAGAGAGGCAATCGCGACTGAAACCAATGCTGCGGTCCAAAGCGAAAGTCGCATCACGTTCTCCTTACAACGTTATTCCAATAGGGCCCGTGTGTGACTAACCGGTGAAGTCCGACTTCGTGGCGGAACCAAGTGGCGGCCTGTTCGCGAGTGCAGGTGCACCCCATAGACTGTAAGCGATGCGTGCTGCTTCGCGATACTGCTCAGCTTTGCTGGCCTGACCAATATTATCGGTAAGGAGTGCCGCACGCTGATTCGCCAGTCCCAGTAAGTGAAGCGTCCTACGCCTTTGTCCCATTTCTATCGCGTGGTCGTAGAGCAGAATGGCAGTTTGATGATCTGCTCTCAGCCGTGCCAGCTCCGCACTAAGCATGGCGTATCGCATTTCAAAGTTGTCAGGACAGCGAGAAGACCACTTAGCAAATCTTTTCTCGGCCTCGGATACCTTGCTTCGTGTCCCACGATCGTCCGCCCTGTTAGTGGCAAGCAGCATGGCGCTCCAGAAATAGTGTTCTGGCGTATTCAGCAAGCCTTTCGAGTCAGGCAGGTAAGATGCGGAGCGAGCAACCGTATCCATACCTTCATCCTTGCGACCTGTCAGCACCTGCACCATGCACGCATTCAAAAAGTGGAAATGCGCAAAGTGGCGAGAGCCAAAAGATGCTAGATCGGTGAGAAGCTGGGCATCATCTTCGGCTCCGCCTGCCCCGGCGGAGCGCAGGCTCGCAATCAGGCGACGAGCACTTACCATGCATGTCATCGGCTCGCGTAGATGGGAACGCTCAAGCACGGGCCAAAAATCCTGGATGCGACACTCGATTTCGTCGAGCGCTACTCCACGCATGATCATGCTCTGAATGGTGCCTGCAGCCGCACATCCGGTATGAAACATATCTCCCGTGCGCTGCCCCTCCACAAAAGCGAGATCCCACAGCTTCTCCGCATCAGTTGCCGGCTGAATCCATGACGTGCCGAAGTAACCTACGACGAAGTTGACCTCGGCTCTCTGCCTTTCATTGTGAAACTTCTCAACCAGTCCGAGGGCCAGCCGACCGAACTCATGACCCGTCTTTGCGCGTCCCATGATCCCGCCGAGGAAGATGCACCCGAAGACCATATACGGAATCGCCGCATCGGGAGTATTTCCATTCGCAAGACATAGGTTCACCGCCCGGGTGCAGATTGCCACGCATATCTCCGGTCGTACCTGGTAGGCGGCCTTTGCCATGGCGGCAATCAGGCGCACCACCACAATCAGTCTCCGATTTGTCATGACCGGAAGATCAAGAAGCTCAGAAGGTTTGCGCCGACCCGTGCGAACAAGAGCGGCAATCATGTCTGCTACGAATAGCGGCGGTACGAACTTATGCGGTAGCTTGACACCAAACCTCGCTACGGCCTCGACGCCGGTGTCATAGGCTTCCTGAAAGCGGGCGGTATCAGTGTAGAAGTGAATGAGCCTTTCTTCGACGCGAGCGCTATCGTCGGGTGTGGGTGCGAGCTGCGCCGCCAGCTTCAGATAGACTTCGGCGAGATCGAAGGCCAGCACCTGAATGGCGCGCTCACCTGCCAACTCATAGAAATGAGCAGCGCGCGGAGACTCGGCGGCATGCAGATGGCTGGCGATTGTCTCAGCTGGCGTCTTTCCATTTGCTTCGAAGGCCTCCGCTAGCTGCGAGTGATAGTCTCGCTTGGCCGTCTTCGATAAGTGCCTTGAAACGCTTTCTCTGACGCGATCATGGAACGTTTCAATCTCATCTGTCAGTCGGCTTCCCGTACTACGTATGAGCCGGGTCGAACGGAGCAGGTTCACACTATGCTGCGGTACAGCCTCGAAGGCGCGAGTGTGCGTGAGATCGCGAAACTGGACGGGCTGACCCGCAATTGCGATGATCTCCAACAACTGCCTCGCCTGCTCCGGCAGTTGTTGCACGCGATGCCAGAGGACTTCGTCCAGATCAACCGCCGTAGACGTTGCGCTTCCCTCTTTACTCATTTCAGATTGCCATTCAAGACCAGTGCGCGTGTGTTCGGCCAGTTCCTGAACAAAGAAGGCGCTTCCCCTGGCCTCCTCAACAATGCGTTCTATCTGTTCAGCGTCAACCGGGATACCATCTAGCAACCGCGTCGCGAGATCACGACTTTCAGCGGGCGACAGAGGAAGCACATCGATGTCAACTAGTGGTACGGCGTTTGACTCCCATGCACGCCGAAACGCTTTGAGGCATTCATTGTCACCATATTCACTTCGATAGCTCAGTAGCAGTAGCATGCGAGGCGCGGGCCGCTGGGCCAATACCCACGACAGCAGATGGGCGCTGTCAATGTCGCCCCACTGCAGATCATCGATGTAAAGTACCAGCGGGTGTTCCGCACCGATTGCGGTCAACAAATGGCCAAAAGCTGCGAACGCCTGTTGCCGCAGGACGAGCGGATCATTCGCAATGACGGCAGATAGGTCGTCTGATATTGCTGGAACCCTGCGAAGCACTGGAAACACTCGCGCGAGAGCCTGAATGTTTCGTGGAAGTAAATCCCGAACGCGGTCCGGGGGCAGATCGAGCAGAAGCTGTGCGAGAGCGTCGATCAGGTTGTCAACTGCCTTGTAAGGAACGGACTCCTGCTCGAAGCAGCGGCCCTCCAGCAGAATTCCTCCGCGAGCGGTCACAGTGTTCTCAAGAAAGTGTTCAAGCAGCGCACTCTTGCCAACGCCCGATCGGCCATGTACACACAGCACTCCTGCGTCGCCCCGCTCAAGACGCGCGTACGCATCATCCAACCTGTCAAGATACTGCCTTCGTCCCACGAAGAGCCTGTCGTTCACAGGCAATGGGCGAGTCACATTCTCGCCGCTAAGGCGAATCAGTATGTCATCGGCAGAGGGACGCGCTTCAGGGTTACGATGCAGAAGTTCTACGCAAAGCGTATCCAGGTCGGCTGGAATGTCGGGTGCGAAGTGAGACGGGGAGGGCGCACTCTGGTTTACCTTCGCGCGAATCATCTTCACGCCCTTGCCGTCAAAAGGAAGTCGCCCTGTCAGCGCCTCAAAGAGCATCACGCCGAACGCATACCAGTCACTGCTATCAGAAACCACCGCGCCGAGCGCCTGCTCCGGCGCCATGTACGAGATCGTCCCCGAGATAAACTCATCGGTCGATGGTTTCAGGCGGTGTCCATCTGTTGGCTCGGCCGGCGTAGTATGGGCTTTTATCCCAAGCACCAGCCCGAAATCGAGCAGCACCGGCCGACCATCCGCCCTTACCATGACATTTCCTGGCTTGAGGTCTCGATGGATCTTCCCTGCCGCATGCAGCGCACGGATTCCCTGCGCCACTTCAAGAAACACTCTTCGAAGACAGGAGTAATCGATCGTCGGATGACCGTCATTCAGGCCAACATGCGGCATACACGAAGCCGGCATAGAAGCAGCGTTCTCGTCTTCCACAGATTCGGCGATACTCTCTCCGGGAATTAGTAATAGCGTCTCGGCTGACTCGAGCGCACTTTGCCGGCTTGCCGACGGTTGAAAGACAGCTGTCTTTTCAGTACCAGAAATTGATGGCTCACCTGCCATCGCAATCTCAGTGGGTGCAGATGACTCCACGGATCGCGGCTCTTCGGATTGCGGCAGGTCCGAGTCTGACGAAGGATCAGGGGGACGCTCACCTCGAATGAAGGTGAGCAGATCGGTCGCATCTTCAAGCAACTCCATTGTGAAGAACCAGCGATCATCTTCGGCGAAAAGCTCATACAGCGGCAGCAGGTTTTCGTGTGAGATCTCCGCGAGGGAGCGGAACTCCACCTTGAAGCGATAAATGCTGTTGGGGTCAAAGTTGCGCATCGTCTTGAGGGCGACACGGCTGTTACGTTCTCGATCAAGGGCTTCGTAGACGATTCCCATTCCGCCTGCGCCCAGGCGCCGCAGTATGCAGAACCGTTCGTTTCCTTGAAAGTCTTCTAGCATCTGTCCTGACGAAATAATGATTGGCCCGTTTTTCTTGAATTAAAGGTCGAGGATAGGCTGCTTCGCCACGGGTATGCCCGCCGCAGAGGCCAACAGACGATCGATCTCGGGTTGTTGAATCTCACGTTCTTCATTGAACGCGACCCCCAAAACTGCAAAGACTTCGCGACGATCGTTCTTGAGCGGTATTGCGACCGCAGCTTGGGCAGCCACTGCCCTCGCGCCCGGCTTCACGCGGCCGGACTCATCTTCCTTAAGATTGCAGGTCTGGATGGGCTCACCTGTTTCAAGCGCAAGACCAGCCATTCCCTTCCCCCAGGGAACCCAGCGGACGACATCCTGCACAGGAGGTGGAATGTTAACCGCAGCAGCAAGGGCCAAACCCTGCCCTTGACGAACATGCACGGTTCCTGCCACCGCGCCGCACTCACGGACGTAGTTGGCGAACCAATCCTCGATAGGGGTCTGTGTTGTCGTCATGTCCGGGCCGACAATTGCCCAACGCGCAAGGTGAGCAACTGTATCTATGCCAACGACTTTGGCATGATGGGAAGAAATGGTCAATTGAATTCACAGGACTGGTGCAGCTATCTAAAACACCCAATAACACCCAATTTTGCACCATTTCTGGCCACTTCGGCGGGCGAAAATGCCGATTAAGGGGCCTGGCTTCGAGGCTGGCACACACAGATTGCATTAGTATTCTTCGCGAGGTATCTACCCGGCGTTTCAGAGCGTCGTAGCTAGCGGAGGTACATATGAGATGTGGTGGCTTATTCCGTGTCTACCTCCTGCTGGCCGTTGTATCCACCCAGGCCTGCTCACGAGGTGCAAAGATGGTCGATCTGAATGAGGCTGTAGCAGAACGATCCTTGACTACTGAGGTTGGTGAGAAGTTGCGGATCACACTTCCCGAGAATCGGACAACCGGCTTCAAATGGAAGGTAAGTGGCTGTGACCCGGTCCTCAAGCAGGAGAGCGACCAGTTCAACGCTCCGACCGGACCGCCGGGAGCCGGAGGAAATCGGGTCTGGATCTTCGCCGTACAGGCTAAGGGCAAATGCGAACTGCGGTTCGCCTACGAGCGTTCATGGGAAGGCACAGCGACCGGGAAAGCCCTGACCTTCCCGATCACCGTTCAATAAAAAGACTGATCTCGATGGCAATGCGCGACGTTATTTAACGCTGCGAAGTGTCCAGAGATCTGAGGCAAGCTTGTTATTGGTCAGGTAGGCGTACGGCATCTTGAAGTAGCCCTTCAGACCCCAGCTTGGCCCCCACGAATTACGAACGAGAAATTGCTGCGCCTTGTCGTCGTAGCCCACGCAAAGTACCGCGTGACCACCCACCACCTTTTCGCCGGATTCAGGCATGGGCAGGATTCCAGTCTTTGCTACGTCTTGCCCTTCGAAAGATTCATAGCAGGTGAAGCCAAATACAAACGGGAATCCCGATGCCAAGCAGCCTCTAAGCGTCCCCAGATCCTGTATGAGTCTTTGATATAGGACGACAAGGTGTTTCTTTGCATCGGTATAAGCTTTGGCTGGCGGCTTCTGGCTGAACGCGGCGATGTTATACGCCCAATCACTCTCAGGCGGAGCGCCCAAGGTAGCGACGCTCTTGACGCCGTCGCGGATCTGCGCACCAGAGTCAGAGTTGATCGTGCCCTCCATGCTGCGTTCGTTGTAGTAGATAAAAAGTCGCGAAGGGACGAATTCCTTCAAATTCGCCTTCTTCTGATCGAATTCGATTGCTCCGCCGATGGCGTTCGCAGTGCAGCTGCCGAGTTGTCCCTGGTCGTAGACGGCTGGACATTGCGGACTGAGATCAACACTCGGTGGAATGTTGCTCTGAAAGGGGGCCGGCGCAGCATACATGAAATCTCGCTGGTCGGGGAGATCTGGAATCCACCCGAATTTCTGAATTTTGCGCGTCGAGAGGACGGGACTTTCGTTAGCCATGGAATAAAGCTCCTTTGCATTGAGGTAGCTGATAATCCGCTAATAAAAAGCACGCATTTATAGCTCTTTGCGTACTCATTTTGCAACAGAACGCGAGAGAACCGGGCTCGCCCGTTTGGCTCGGGCTATATCCATCGTGCGAATCGTGGGCATTCCGTTTCGTCTGAACCTGGCAAAAATGGCCTGAATGTTTTCTTGCGGCCTCTTAACAACCCAGGTTTATCGGGCGCATAGAAGACGCTTATTGGCGCGCATCTGTGATTCACCCCCTGCTCAAGTCGTTTAGATTAGAACATCCATATTTCGCAGGGAGCTATCTAACTTACTGAATCGACTCGTTTCAACGATCTTCACGGTGCGATCTTGATCATTCCGTCGGACCGGCGGTCTTTCATGGAAACATGGGCATCATAAATGTCGATATCGAGTCCGTTGAAGCAGAGCGCCAATCACCGCAGCATCGACGCAAACGCAGAACACAAACGGGGAAAATATGACGAGGACTCTAGGATTAGTGTTACTGATTTTGGCATTGATCGGGAGCGCGTCTGCGCAAACATTTCGCGGGACTATTCAAGGCACCGTGAGCGACGCAACCGGCGCTCCCGTCCCGGGCGCAAAGATCGCCGTCCATAGCACGGAGACCGGCATTGACCGCCAGACAACCGCCAGCCAGGACGGCACCTACTCAGTCTCCGAGTTGCCAATCGGCAATTACTCCGTCACGGTGGAGAAGGAAGGCTTTGCCTCGTTCGTCGCAAAGTCGGTCAGCGTCAACGTCGCCGCGCAAACCAGGGTAGATGCCTCTCTACGACCTGGTTCGGTGAGCGAGACCGTCGAGATCTCCGCCGATGCGCTGCCGCAGGTAGAGACGGCTTCAGACACGCTGGGTGCGACTCTGACCAGCCGCGAAGTTCAGAATCTTCCGATCAATGGCCGCGACTACACCAAGCTCATTTATCTCACTCCGGGCATCGCCGGCTCTCCCGATCAAATCACCGATTCGCCTGGCTCGTATGGCACTTTTTCAATGAACGGTGCCCGCGGACGTTCGAACAACTTCCTGCTCGACGGCACCGATATGAACGACGGATTCCGCAATGATCCCGCGGTCAATCAGCCCGGCGTATTTGGCGCGCCCGCCACAATTCTGCCAGTCGACGCGGTTCAGGACTTGAATGTGATGTCCAACTTCCAGCCGGAGTACGGTCGCAGTGCTGGAGCAGTAATTAATATCGTCACCAAAAGCGGAACAAACCAGTTGCATGGTTCGGCGTTTGAATACTTCCGCAATAACGCGCTCGATGCCCGCAACTACTTCAACGACACGGGCAGCCAGCAGGCGCCTTTCCACAACAATCAATTTGGCGGCTCGGTCGGTGGCCCGATCATCAAGGACAAGACGTTCTTCTTCGCAGATTATGAAGGACAGCGCGAGTCTGTAGGAACCGTTAGCGTCGCGTCAGTTCCCGACCCCGCAGTGCTGGCAACTGCAACCAATCCCGTCATCATATCGCTCTTGCAGCGTGATCCCTGGCCGCAACCCAACGCCAACGGATCGATCGTCGCTCCTTCGTACAATTACATCCACAGCGTAATCGCCAAGATCGATCAGAATCTTCCCCATTCCAATCTCCTGAGCGGCCGCTACTACTTCGGAGACAGCACGCAGAGCTTTCCGCTAGCCCTTTCCGGAGGCGGTGTTCTACCCGGCTTCAATACCTACACGCCCACTCGAGTCCAGCTTGTTTCGATCTCGGACGTTGCTGTGCTGACACCCACCAAAGTTAACGAGATTCGCTTCGGCTGGAACAGATTCGCGGAGGGATTCTACCCCGAGGATCAGTCCTTCGCACCCAGTTCCATAGGCTTGAACACAGGCACCGGCGTCGCAGATCAGGGCTTGCCTGTTATCAATGTGCCCGGTTATTCGTCTCTCGGTGCGAGCAAGTCTGACCCCAGATCGCGTATCGACACTAACTGGCAGGTATTCGACAACTTCTCATGGACAGTGGGCAAACACGACATCAAGCTCGGCTATGAGTATCGCCGCACAACTATCCGCCAGTTCCTGGGAACCAACTTCCGCGGAAAACTGAACTTCGCTTCGCTGGACGACTTTCTCGCAGGCAATGTGGATAGCGGCAGCCAGTCTTCCGGCTATTCAACACGTCACAGCTTTCAAAACAGCAACGGCCTCTATGCGCAGGACGCCTACCGCGTCGCTCCGCACGTGACACTCAATTACGGTTTGCGCTGGGACTACTATGGAGTGATCGGTGAGAAGGACAACTTGATGAGTAACATCACCACCTTCGATCCGGCTAACCAAACCCTCACGCTCAGCATGCTGGGAGAGTCTGGTCTCAACCACCTCTATCAACCAAACTATAAAAACTTCAGCCCGCGAGTCAGCGTAGCCTGGGATCTTACCGGCAGCGGCAAGACTGTGCTGCGCACTGGCTACGGCATATTCTTCGACTCATATTCGCAGGATGTATTTCTGGCGCATCTGCCCTACAACAGCAGCTTCGATCCCGGTCCCGCCTACAATCCTGTTGGTCCCGCGCCTATTTACTCGGTCAGCGCAGTAGGCGGCACGATCGTAAGCGGGCAGCCCGTTTTCAACCCAGCAGGGGGCACTCCGGCCGGCGATATATTCGGTGTAGACCGCAATCTGAACACGCCCTACATGCAGAACTTCAACTTGAATATCGAACAACAAATCTCTTCGAAGGTGATGTTTCAAGTCGGATACGTCGGGTCTCTCGGCCGCCATCTACTGCACTTCCGCGACTTGAACCAGCCCTCTCCAGCGGTTATTATGGCGACGGATCTCGCCTATGCCCAGACTGCAAGCTATTCCTACACTGACGGCGAAGGGAATACCTTCACCGGGCCTTGCGTCACCAATGGAATAGCAACTGGAGGTCCCGGCTGCATATCCGCCTATGACTCCTCAAATCGCGTGTATGCGAACAATCCTTATGGCGCTTACTACGTCAATCAGGAAGAAGCCAAAGCGACTTCGAGCTACAACGCCTTGCAGGCCAGTCTTCGCATCAGAAGTTGGCACGGAGTGTCCTCTATTCTGAATTATTCCTGGTCGCACTCGCTCGACACGGCCAGCGACAGCGAGGATTTCATTCCGAATGCGGCTCAACCGAACGACAGCACAAACACCGCAGGAGAGTACGGCAACTCCAACTTCGATGTCCGCAGCCGCGTGACTTGGATCTTCAGCTACGCCATACCGGACTCCAAAGGAGATCATGCCTTCCTAAAGAATGGCTGGGGTTTTGACAGCACCTTCTCCCGGCAGACTGGTCAGCCTTTCAGCGTGAACTACAACTTCATAGGAGACTTCAGCGGCAGCGGACAGGGCTTCGACCGCCCAGACATCATCGCTCCCCCACACTACTCCGGCAATCCATCGAGCTTTCTCGACCTAAGCTCGTTCGCGATTCCCTGCACGCTTACCAGCATCGCACTCAGCGGAAACGCTACTGGCACAGAACAGGATTGCGTTCCCGGCACGCGCCACTTCGGGAACCTTGGCCGCAATTCGCTGCGCGGCCTTCCCTACACGAACTGGGATATGGCCCTGTATAAGTCAACCCATCTTGGTGAGCATTTGGTCATGCAGTTACGCGCCGAGATATTCAACGTTGTTAATCACCCCAACTTCTCCAGCCCGCAGCTTCCGAATTTCTTTGCGGACGCCGCGCCAAATGGTCTCACAACCAATGGCAATCGCGAAGTCGGTGCCGGATCCTATGCGCTGACAGCTACGGGCGATGTTGGCATCGGTAACCCTTTCCTCGGTGGTGGAGCGCCGCGCGGGATCCAGCTCGCAGCCAAATTCACTTTCTAAGCATTCACTTGCAATCCGCGATCAATCAACAGGGCTTCGGTCACGCCGAAACCCTGTTTCCTTGTTGCGCAGGTTGTTGACTATTGTGACGAGTTGCAATGGTTCTCGCTTGCCCCCTATTGCCTTCCCATAGAACCTATGTATATAGTCCTATGGGTAACCAAGGGGTAGCAAATGGGCGATAAGGCAGATGTTTGGCAAGGGACGCTGGCACTAATGGTGCTGAAGACCATTGAGACTCTGGGCCCGCTTCACGGCTACGGAATCGCGCGCCGCATTGAGCAGACAAGTGGCGGCCTTCTCACCTTGAATTACGGCACCCTCTACCCCGCTCTGCTGAAGCTCGAGCAGGAGGGCTCCATTTCTTCTGAATGGGGATTTTCCGAGAACAATCGCAAGGCCAAGTTCTACAGCCTTACGCGCGCCGGGAGAAAGCAATTGGCGCAAGAAGCACGTGACTGGGAACAGACCACCGCTATTCTCGCGCGATTCCTCGCGCCCGGGGAGGATCCCGCATGAAGACGCTACGTACATGGATGATTCGAATCGCGGGCCTTTTCAGCAAAACGCATCATGAGCAGGAGCTGGCCGCCGAAATCGAAAGCCACCTGCAAATGCATATGGATGACAATATGCGCGCCGGCATGAAGCCGGACGAAGCGAGACGCGAGGCGATCCTGAAGCTGGGCGGCGTGGAGCCAACCAAACAGGCCTACCGCGAAAGCGCCACGATCCCCTTCATCGAAAGCCTGTTTCAGGACATCAAGTTTTCACTGCGCCAACTAGGGAAAAACCCCGGCTTCACGTGCACAGTTCTGCTGATGCTGGGGCTTGGCATTGGCGTCTGCGTGGCCATATTCAGTTTTGTAGATGCGGCACTGATCAAACCTCTGCCCTATCGCGACCCCGCGCGCCTCGTCTTTGTAACGGAGAGCGCGGGAAAGTTGATTCCCCGAGCCAATCTGTCTTATCTCGATTATCTCGATTGGAAGAAGCAGAACAAAGTCTTTAGCTCGATGGATGTCTACACCGGGACTGGCTACATGATGCGAACCCCCGCGGGAACGCAATTGGTTGAGGGTGCCCGGGTCAGCGACGGATTCTTTCACACGCTGGGCGTCAAACCCATGTTAGGCCGCGACTTTCGAGCCGGTGAGGACCATAAGGGCGCCCCTGATGTGGTGATTATCAGCTACGGAGCATGGCAAACTTTCTTCGGCGGCCGTAAAGACATCGTCGGCCAGACCGTGGATTTGAGCGGCGTAACCAACACCATCATTGGCGTGCTGCCACAGGATTTTCACTATGCTCCCGCGGGATTAGCGCGGATCTGGGCAACGCTGCACAATCCGAATCCGTGCGAAGCGAGGCGCAGTTGCCACAATCTGGCCGGCATCGGTCGGCTCGGAGATGGAGTATCCGTTGCCGCCGCACTCGCTGATACGCAGACGATTGCAAAGCAGCTTGAGACCCAGTACCCCGACTCCAATCGCGATCAAGGCGCTACGGTAGTTCCCCTCGCTGAGGTGATCACCGGCGATATCCGTCCGGTCCTCTTGGCACTTCTAGGCGCTGCCGGGCTTCTGCTCCTGATCGCCTACGTAAATGTCTCGAGCCTGCTGTTGGTGCGCTCTGAGAGCCGTAAGCGTGAAATAGCGGTGCGCGGTGCCCTCGGCGCCTCGCCCGTTCGCTTGATCCGACAATTCATCACGGAAGGATTGGCTCTGGTCGCAATCGGCAGCGCACTTGGCCTGGGTATCGCGAGCGGTGCTGTGCATGCGCTGTTAGCGCTCATTCCGAAAGACTTGATAGGCTATGTCCCCTTCCTCGCAGGAGCGAGCATCAATTTTCGCGTCCTGATCTTTGCCGCTTTCATATCCCTTATAGCTGCACTCCTATTCGCATTTACTCCCGCTCTGCGTCTGTCGCCGGCGAAAATGCGTGATGGTCTCGCGGAGGGATCGCGCGGCGCGGCCGGCACGTTGTGGCGGCGCGTGGGTGCGAATCTCGTGGTCCTCGAACTAGCGATCGCCGTCGTGCTGCTGGTAAGCGCAGGCCTTCTGGGTAAGAGCCTGTACCGTCTTCTTCACGTTGACCTGGGCTTCGAACCGGATCACCTTGCAACCATGGAAGTCGCTCTGCCAGAGCTTTCCTATCCGAAGGACGAGCAGACCAGTGCGGTTCAGAAACAAATCCTTGAGCGCATTTCAAGATTGCCGGGAGTCAGGTCCGCATCGATCTCGAATATCCTGCCGGTGAGCTTCAACGGCAACACGAATTGGATCCGGTTCGTGGGCAAGCCCTTCCACGGCGAGCACAACGAAGTAAATTCCCGGGACGTAAGTGCGGGCTATTTCTCCACCATTCACGCCACACTGGCCAGTGGCCGATATTTCACCGAGGCTGAAGACAAGTCCAAACCCAGCGTGACCATCATCAATAAAAAACTGGCGAACCTCTACTTCCCCGGCGAAGACCCGATCGGCAAGATGATCGGAGACACTGAACTCACGCCCAAATCGCTTCGCCAGATCGTTGGCGTCGTGAACGACGTGAAGGAGGGCTCACTAGATTCTGAGATCTGGCCGGCAGAATATTTTCCGATCAACCAAAATGGCGACTCGTATTTCGCTCTAGTCGTCAGGACCTCACAGGATGAGGCGTCCGTGCTGCAATCGATCAACGGCATCATCCATCAGATCGATCCCGGAATCGGCACTCTGAATCAAGCCACCATGTTGGAGCACATTAACCTGTCACAGACCGCGTATTTGCATCGCTCATCAGCGTGGCTCGTGGGGACGTTCGCCGCTCTGGCACTCCTTCTAGGTGTGGTTGGCCTTTACGGTGTCATCGCGTATTCGGTAAGCCAGCGAACTCGCGAAATTGGCGTGCGCATGGCACTCGGCGCGCAGCGAAAGTCAGTGTACGGACTGGTATTGAAAGAAGCGGGAGTGCTGACCGGAATCGGCATCGCACTCGGACTAGGCTGCTCTGTTGCCACGGCCATAGTTCTCAGAAAGCTTCTCTTTGGCACACAGGCATGGGATCTATCGACCTTGGCTGCAGTCGCTGTCGTCCTCGCCGCCTCAGCGCTGCTGGCTAGTTTTGTGCCCGCCCGCCGCGCCGCCTCCGTCGATCCCGTGCAGGCTCTCCGCGCTGAGTAGGTCCATCTTCGTCCCGATTTGCGAATGCGTCAGAGTTAAGTGATTTGCCACACCTACCCACTGTCCGGTAATGAACAGATCCCTTTTGATACCGGACAGTCTCTCTTTGGCGGCCTGCAGGCCTCCTACCGGATCTTATTGAAACGACGAGAATAAGCGCCCAAAACGCTTTGGACACCGAGTTGCTTTATCTAGTTTGCAATGGATATCGCCCGGCCTGACCTAAAACGTAAGAAGACTCGCAAGCTGATCGTCCTCGGTGGATTATCTCTCCTGGGAATCATCGCCATCGCGCTGTTTGTATGGCGCCTGAAACCAGCTTCGCCAACCGTGGAACGCGCTACTGTTTGGACAGACACAGTGAAGCGCGGCCCAATGCTGCGCCAGGTGCGCGGTCTGGGCACACTAGTCCCCCGCGAAGACAGGCTCCGACTGATTGCCTCGCAAACAGACGGCACCGTGCTGCGCATACTCGTGCTACCCGGCGCAAAGGTCAAACCGGACACGGTCATCATGGAGCTCGCGAGTCCGCTCGTCTCGCAAGAGGCGCAGGACGCCCGCCTGCAGCTGAAATCAGCTGAAGCCGACTACCACAATACTCAGGTGAAGCTGCAAAGCGACCTGATGGATCAGAAGTCGGACGCTGCCGACATCAGCTCGCAGTACACCCAGGCGCAACTGCAGGCTAAGACTGACAAGGCACTCTATGACCTCGGCGTGATAAGTGGACTTGCCTACTCTGATTCCCAGGGAAAGGCAGACGCGCTCACTACGCGTAATACGTTGGAAGGCCAGAAGCTGACGATGAATGAGAAGGCATTGGAGTCGCAGCTTGCCGTGCAGCAAACCAAGGTAGAGCAAGCGCGCGCCCAGGCGGAACTAAAACAGAAAGATCTTGACGCCCTTACAGTGCGAGCTGGGATTGACGGTGTGCTGGTCGAATTGCCTGCGATCTCTGAAGGCCATCCCCTACAGGTGGGCACGCACGTTGCGGCCGGCACCACGCTTGCCAAGATCGTCCAGCCGGACCAGTTGAAAGCGAGCCTGAAGATTGCTGAAACCCAGGCGCGGGATATTCAACTTGGCCAGCCGGCCTCCATCGACACTCACAACGGTATTATTTCCGGCACAGTGCAAAGAATTGATCCCGCAGTGCAGAACGGAACGGTCACCGTTGACGTAGAGCTTATTGGGAGCCTGCCATTGGGCGCGCGTCCTGACCTAAGCGTGGATGGAACCATTGATCTGGAACGTCTGGGGAATGTGGTCTTTGTAGGCCGCCCAGCCTTCGGCAATGAGAACTCTACGATCAGCCTGTTCAGGCTCGATCCGGATGGCAAGAGCGCAACCCGCGTACCCGTGAAGGTGGGCCGCGCATCAGTGAACGAGATTCAAGTAATTGAAGGACTGCACGAAGGCGACACAGTAATTCTGTCTGATATGTCGCGTTGGGATAACACGGATCGTATTCGCCTGGATTAGGGCCGGTACGGACCACGAGCTGCAAAACAATTTTTCAAGGAGAGCACGATGGCAAAAACAAGCGAGCCGCTGATTGAGATCGAGGCATTGACGAAGGTCTTCTACACCGATGAGATTGAGACGCACGCGCTCTCTGGTATTTACCTGACGATTTCGAAGGGTGAGTATGTCGCAATGTCCGGCCCCTCTGGCTGCGGAAAGTCGACACTTCTGTCGATCATCGGCCTGCTGGATACCCCGTCTGACGGGAAGTACCATCTCAACAACAATCCCGTTCAGAATCTTAATTTCGCCGAGCGTTCCCGCATTCGCAATCAGGAGATCGGTTTCATCTTTCAGAGTTTCAATCTGATCGGCGATCTCACCGTTTACGAAAATGTCGAGCTACCCCTGACCTATCGCACGGGTCTTACCGCGGTAGAGCGGAAGCGCCGCGTTCAGGAATCCCTGGAGCGCGTCGGTATGGCTCACAGAATGCGCCACTATCCATCGCAGCTCTCTGGCGGTCAGCAACAGCGCGTTGCCGTAGCCCGCGCACTCGGCGGATCTCCATCCATACTGCTAGCTGACGAACCTACCGGTAACCTCGACTCAAAGAATGGCGAAGCCGTGATGGAATTGCTGGGCAATTTGCACAGCGAAGGCGCCACCATCTGCATGGTGACTCACGACCCGCGCTTTGCCCGCCATGCGGAACGTGAAGTACATCTCTTCGACGGCAAAGTCGTCTCTGAGGATGAGCTGAAGAAGCTGACACAAGAGGTGAGTTGATGGCCGACCTCATCCAGGACCTTCGCTTCGCGCTGCGTCAGCTCGGTAAGTCGCGCGGATTTGCGGTCGTCGCCATACTTTCCCTCGCCTTGGGAATTGGTGCGACGACAGCAGTCTTCAGCGTCATTCGAGCTGTGCTTCTTGATCCTTATCCCTACAAGGATGCGGATCGGATGGTACATGTCGAACTACGTGGCAAAGACCAGCGCTCCCCGTTGTTGTTTGTAAACGACAGCGGTTACGCGGAGGTCAGGAAACTGGATGCGGTTGAAGATGCCTTCTCGAACGACGGCCGCAATGAGGCTCTGACCGGAGCCGAATTCCCCATCTCCGTTAACGTTGGCCTCTATTCGCCGAATCTCTTCACCTTCATGGGTCTGCCCATGCTCCTGGGCCGAGGGTTCACCACGTCCGACGCGCCCAATGGCAATCCGAATCCGGTCGCGGTCTTGAGCTACCTCTTCTGGAAAAAGCAGTTCGGCGCCAGCCCGGCAATTCTCGGCAAGACCGTCGAACTCGATCACGTCGCTTACACGGTTATCGGGGTCGCGCCGCCTAGATTTACCTGGGGTGACAGCGATGTGTATCGTATCGCGGGACCAAATCCGGACCCTCACAATTATTACAACGTCTTTCTGAGAATCAAGCCGGGTGTCAGTCACGCGGTATTGGCTGCGGAGCTTCAGCCGCTGGTGAATCGGTTCGCGCAGCAGGATACGGTGAATTATCCGCAAAATTCAAAGGTCGCTATCGTTACTTTGAATGACGAAGTACTGGGCCACTTCAAGGGTGCGCTGCTCTTCCTATTTGCGGCGGTGCTGCTGCTGTCTGTTCATCGGCTGCGCAAACGTCTCCATACTTCTGCTCGCGCGTGGTTCGGCCCGTCAACACGAATTCGCAATCCGTTCCTCCGTTGGCGCCGGGCGTGGTCGCATGATCCGACAGCTTCTCACTGAGTCAGTCCTGCTCTCGCTGCTGGGCGCTGCGCTCGGCGTGCTCATGGCATACAAAGGTGTGGATCTGATCTCAGCGCATCTGCCTGCTGACTCTTTCCCGCATGAGGCTGCAGCAGGAATTCATGTCAATGCATACGTGCTGCTCTTCTCTACCGGACTCGCGGTCTTCACTGGCATCCTGTTCGGACTCTCGCCCGCATGGCATCTCTCGCGGCCGCAGAGCGGTCCGCAGCTAGGCCAGATCATGCAGGCTGGTAGCGTAAAGCTTGCCGGCAAGGCGAATGCCAATAAGACCCACATGATCCTGATTGTGGGGCAGGTGGCGTTGACGATGTTGCTGCTTGCCACTGCCGGCGCTGCTATTCGCGGATTCTTGAAGCTTTACCATACTCCGCTGGGATTCGATCCCGACCATGTCTTCGTGCTCTCGATCACTCTGCCGAAAAACAATGCGGAAGCGTGGCAGCAGCGCGCAAATCTCCAGGAGTCTTTGAGACAGACCGCAACAGAAACGCCTGGGGTGAGCGGTATCTCAGTCTCAACCACCTGGTATCCGCCCCTGAATATATTTACTGCAAAGATCGATATTTCCAGCCTGCCGAATCGCACCGATGCGCAGGCAGGAGTGCTGCTCGCAAGCCCCGACATCTTGTCGACATTGCGCATCCCGTTGCTCTCGGGAAGAAACTTTACTGCGCAGGAGAACTGCCACCGCTGCGCATGTTGCCACGGTAAATCAGGCCTTCGTGCGCCAGTTCTTTCCCGGAGGAAATCCCATCGGTCAGAGCGTACGCTGCGCCATGCTTAAGGACGTTTGCCCTGACTGCCTCAAAGCCCAGGATGCCGCAGGATGGTTCCAGATAGTGGGTGTTGTGGGCGACGCTCGCAACGATGGGCTCGTGAGACCTACCCTGCCGGCAGTATTCCTGCCATATACCGTCGTTCTGCCGCCCAACATTTTTCTCGTTGGTCGCGCGGCCTCTGACCCGGATATTGCGATGCGAACCATCGGGGAGCGCCTGCACAAGCAGAACCCAGGCATATTCGTCAGCCAGCAACGCCAGATGAGTTGGATGTTGGAGAATCAGGCGTGGGCGACTGAACACTTTCTCGCAAATCTCTTTGGCGTCTTCGCCTTTCTCGCGCTTGCTTTGGCGGCAACCGGCCTCTACAGTGTCGTGTCCTATTCGGCTTCCCGGCGCACGCAGGAGATAGGCATACGCATGGCCCTGGGAGCGCCTCGCACGAGTGTCATGCGTCTCGTGCTTGAGTCTTCCCTGCTTACCGTCGCCATAGGAGCCACCGTCGGACTCGTTCTCGCTTTGGCTTTGAACCATTCCCTCAGCAACGTGATCCAGGGCGGCTCCAACGATCCACTCACATTACTAATAGTCGCCTGCGTCCTGCTGCTGGTGGCCGCAATTGCGTGCTCCGTGCCTGCTCTGCATGCTGCAAGGCTCGATCCTATGCGCGCTCTGCGTGAGGAATAAACACGCTGATCTGCTCAACTACTGTCGCGGAGAAATCATGATCGAACTGAAGAGTATAGAGAGAAGTTACAAAACAGGGGCTGGACAAACCTGGGTCTTGCGTCGGATAAATCTGACGATTCGCGAGGGTGAATTCGTAACCATCATGGGGCCATCTGGCGCGGGGAAATCCTCCATGCTCAACGTGCTTGCCCTGCTCGATGATCATTGGGAAGGTCAATATTGGCTGAACGACGAAGCTTTGCATGCCCTGAATCGCAAACAGCGCGCAGATATAGCGAAGCGGAACATTGGCATGGTTTTCCAGAGCTATCACCTGCTGGACGATCTTACTGTCGCGGAAAACATCGATCTCCCTCTGTCCTACAAGAACTACTCGCGTTCCGACCGTCAGTCGATGGTTGCCGACACGCTCGACCGTTTCAACATCGTCGGCAAAAAGGATCTGTATCCGAGTCAGCTTTCGGGCGGCCAACAGCAGTTGGTCGGAGTAGCTCGCGCGGTGATTCACAAGCCAGTGCTATTGCTCGCCGACGAACCCACTGGGAATCTTCATTCATCCCAGGCAAAGGAAATCATGGAGATGTTCTGCGAATTGAACCAGCAAGGGACAACGATTGTCCAAGTGACTCACTCGGATGTAAACGCGGCCTATGGCAGTCGCGTCGTGCAGATGCGCGATGGCTGGATTGTTTCTGATACAGCCCAACCGGACCTGGAAATTGGAAGCGAGGTAAGCGCATCGTGACGCTGAGAACGAGCTTTGAAAGTGTAACCCGGGTTGTAGCATTCGGCCTCAGCGTTCTGTTGAGCGTGCCTGTCACTGCGCAAACTCAGACAACTGCCCCCCTGCCTAACGCTCCCGCTAGTCAGCCCGCAACACTGAATCTCCAGATGCCGAAGTCTCACAACCCATTTGAGTCTTATCGCGGACTGAATGTGCCGGAACTCAACCTGGTCAATTCGCCGCGCATCGACACGCTAATCCACGATGGTAAGCTCTATCTCTCACTCAAAGATTCCATCGCCCTTGCAATCGAAAACAATCTTGACCTGGCAATTGCTCGCTACAATCTGCCGATCGCAAATACCGATATTCTTCGCACCAAAGCCGGCGGACAAGCACGCGGTGTCAACACTGGCGTAGTCCAGGGCACGCCGGGAGGCGGACAAGGCGGATTCGGCACTGGAGCGTCCGGAGCAGGCGCTGGTGGCACCACGGGCGGCGCGGGCGGCGCGGGCGCAGGCGCATCTGGCCTCGTACAATCTACTCTCGGAACCGGATCATTTGTCTCATCGTATGACCCGTTGATAACTGGCCAGGTATTTGTCGATCACTCCTCTCAGCAGTTAACCAATGAGAGTACCTACGGCGTGCCTAATTACAAGCTCAACACCTTTCTTGCAAATTTCACTTACACGCAGGCTTTTCCGCTCGGCACCAGTCTTCAGGTTGATTTCGACAACAATCGCCAGACTACAAACAGCATCTATAACAACGTTAATCCGCAGCTTTACGCAAATACGCGCGTCATCATTCAGCAGCAGCTACTCGCCGGCTTTGGACTCGGACCGAACCTTCGCTTCCTGCATATTGCCAACAACAATAGGAAGATTTCCGACGTCGCATTTCGCGCCCAGCTCATCGCAACAATAACTCAGATTCAGGACATCTACTGGGATCTCGCAAGCGCTTACGATGACGAAAAGGTTAAGGAGAATTCGCTCTCCTTCGCTCAGGAGACCCTCGCTAGCGATCACAAGCAATTGGATTTGCAGGCGATCCCTGCCATGGATGTAATGAAGGCGGAATCTGAAGTCGCCGCACGCGAGCAGGACCTCACCATCGCCAAAACAACTCTTCAGCTACAGGAACTGCTCGTCAAAAACGCCGTCACAAAGACGCTCAACGATCCCGTGCTTGAAGAGATGCCTGTCGTGCCCACTGACAGGATGATGGCCAGTGTCCAGGAAAATGTCTCGCCCATTCAAGAGCTGATTACTCAGGCACTGCAGTCTCGCACAGAATTGATCGAATCGGAAATTGATCTCAGGAACCGCACGCTCAGCCGGAGCACAGCCAAGAATGCTTTGCTGCCTCAACTCGCGCTTTATGGCCTCTATGCCGGCAATGCATTTGGCGGAGAACCCAATCCGTTCTACTACACCACCCAGACGCTCACTTTGCCTACCACTTACTTTGGAACACTTCAGAATGCCTTAAATGCCTCTTCGCCTGACTACCAGGTTGGATTGCAATTGCAGATTCCCATCCGCAATCGCGTGGCAAAAGCAGATCAATACCGTACCGAACTCGAGTTCCGCCAGTCGCAACTCTACTTCGAGGAACTGAAGAAAAAGATCCGCATCGAAGTGCGCAATGCTGAGTATGCCTTTGAACAGGGTCGTGCCCGTGTCCTGTCGGCAACCAAGGCCCGAGACCTGTCGCAAAGAACTTTCGACATTACAAAGAAAGAGCAGGAATTAGGCGCCGGGTCCAGCTATCAGACCCTGACCGCCCAGCGCGACCTCGCTCTGGCCGAGTCCTCGCTCGTAGCCGCCAAGACAAATTATGAAAAGGCTCGAGTAGAGCTCAATCGAGCTACTGGCGCGACCCTCGAGGTGAACGGCATCAAGGTCGACGATGCGCTTGCCGGAGTCGTTCTCACTCAGCAACCCTAACGCCGCTGTCAGGTCGAACAGGAATTCATAGACCCAGACAAAGATACTGAGTACCCTCTCTCATAGAGTATGAGCACTGAAATACAACCCGGGCCCACTTCCACTGGAATCAGACGCGCCGATCCTCCGCCTCGCGTGCTGGTTGCGGACGATCAGCCGAGCATCCTCGACGCCATCGAGCTCCTGCTGCGTCCCGAAGGCTACACTGTTGAATCCGTGCGTTCACCGCAACTGCTCATGAACGCGCTGGCGTCAGACTCCTTTGATGCAGTGCTCATCGATCTGAACTACACGCGCGACACCACTTCAGGCCGGGAAGGCCTCGATCTGCTGGAGCAATTACAGCTTCTCGATGCACAACTGCCCGTGATCGTGATGACGGCATGGGCCAATGTGGAACTGGCGGTAGAGGCGATGCGGCATGGCGCACGCGACTTCATTCAGAAGCCATGGGACAACGCCCGGCTCCTGGCCATCCTGCGCACCCAGATCGAGCTACGCCGCGCCCTTCGCAAGACTCAACTGCTCGAGGCGGAAAACCGCCTGCTGCGCGCGGAGGGCCGGCCGGAATTCATCGCTTCCGCCCCTTCCATGCAGCCTGTTCTCGATCTCATCGCGCGCGTCGGCCCTTCCGATGCCAACATTCTTATTACCGGCGAGCATGGTACCGGCAAGGAAGTAGTCGCCCAGACTCTCCATGCTGTTTCGGCCCGCTCTTCCCGCTCGCTCGTGGCCGTCAATACTGGAGCGTTGCCCGAAGGCACGTTTGAAAGCGAACTCTTCGGCCATGTCAAAGGTGCCTTTACCGACGCCAGGGCCGACCGC
The DNA here is from genome assembly GCA_963849505.1 of uncultured Acidobacteriaceae bacterium. Taxonomy (GTDB): domain Bacteria; phylum Acidobacteriota; class Terriglobia; order Terriglobales; family Acidobacteriaceae; genus JANXZS01. The sequence continues at coordinate 45,007 of CAWKHY010000014.1, forward strand.
ATTGGGCGCTTCGAATTGGCCGACGGCGGCACCCTCTTTCTCGACGAAATTGCAAACGTCCCCCTTCGGCAGCAGGCGAAGCTGTTACGCGTACTCGAGACCGGCGAGATGGAGCGCGTGGGCGCATCGAAGACCCGGCACGTCGATGTGCGAGTCGTATCCGCTACCAATGCCGATCTGCCCGGGGAGTGCGCCGCCGGCCGCTTTCGAGAGGATCTGCTCTTCCGCCTGAACACCGTTGAGATCCACCTCCCTCCCTTGCGGGAACGTCGCGAAGATCTGCCGCTGCTGGCTGCCTACTTCCTTTCGCGCTATGCTATGCGATACCGCAAAGCGGTAAGCGCCTTCGAGCCCTCCACCATGCAGGCACTGTTGCAGCACAATTGGCCGGGGAATGTGCGCGAGTTGGATCATACAATTGAGCGGGCAGTATTGATGAACAGGACCGCCCGAATTGAAGTTGCGGACCTGGGACTTAGCACGCTTCGAGCGACCAGCCAGAACCTGGATGAAATGAGCCTCGAAGCCGTTGAAAGCGTACTCATCCGCAAGGCGCTGGCAAGATGCGGCGGCAATGTTAGCCATGCCGCGGAAGCCCTGGGGCTGAGCCGGGGCGCACTTTACAGGCGAATGGAGAAATATGGGATCTAGCACTGGAGGCACACCCATCAAGCGGCTGCCTCTTGCCGGATCCAAGAAACGAACCAGGTTTGAGCGACGCATCTACATCCGATTCTGGCTGCTCTCCCTTCCCGCTCTGATCATCGGACTCGTTTTTCTCTGGACGGAGAAAGTCTCCCCCTCTATTCAATTGACCCTCGTCGGCGGCTACCTCATTTGCTGGCTCATTGCCACCGCATCCTTGATGGACCAGATCGTTCGGCCGCTCCAGACACTCGCGAATGTCATCGCCGCGCTACGCGAGGACGACTTTTCATTCCGTGCCCGCGGAGCGCGAAGAGACGATGCGCTGGGAGACCTCGCCCTTGAAATCAATGCCCTCGCTGGCATGCTCCAGGCTCAAAGGTCCAGCGCGCTGGAAGCCACGGCTCTGCTGCAGCGCGTCGTCGAATCGCTGGAGACCCCCGTCCTCACCTTCGATCCCGACGGTACTCTCCGGTTAATCAATCCGGCTGGAACCCGTGTCCTCAGGCTGGATCCTTCCAAAGCAATTGGCCATACAGCCGCCGAACTAAACCTCGGAGATCTACTCGCTGTCCAGAACGAAAGCGTGATTGCGCTCGAGTCTGCAGCTCAACATTCCAAGGGCGTGCCTTCACGCTGGATGGTGCGGCGCACAACGTTCCGTCAGCGCGGAGTGCCGCACACGCTCCTGCTCTTATCCGACGTCAGCAGTGCACTACGCGAAGAGGAACGCCAGGCATGGCAGAGATTGATTCGCGTGCTGGGTCACGAAATCAACAATTCACTCGCGCCCATTAAATCCATCGCAGGGAGTCTCCGCTTGCGACTGCCGCTTAGCCTGAAGCGCGCAGAGGACCAGCCCGACTTTGAGCACGGCTTAGTGGTCATCGAGAATAGAGCGGAATCCCTGAACCGCTTTGTCCAAGCCTATCGGCAGTTGGCTCAGCTGCCCTCTCCATTGATTAGAAGAGTGCCGGTGAAACCCCTTATGGAGCGAGTGATCCTTCTCGAATCCCGTTTGAGAATCGAAGTGATTTCAGGGCCGGACACCGCCATCTCCGTCGACTCCGACCAGGTGGAGCAGCTTTTGATTAACCTCGTGAAGAATGCGGTTGAGGCTGCCATCGACATGAACGAAGCCGCGCAAGCCACCAAGGGCGACGCTGGATTCCAGCCGCACGTGGAACTGGGGTGGTCCGTCGACGGCGCCGTTGCCACCATCGCGATCCGCGACAACGGCCCAGGACTGATGAATCCTTCCAATTTATTCGTGCCTTTTTACACAACCAAGAGGAATGGCACGGGCGTGGGGCTCGTTCTTGCCCGGCAGATTGCCGAAGCACATGGGGGATCCGTCATCCTGAGAAACCGGCTGGATACGGTTGGATGCGAGGCACTCGTCCGCCTGCCCGTCGCATCCTGAACACGTTCGAACTAGACACCTCGGGAAGCAGTGCTACTCATAATGCAGTGCAGTCAGCACATTGACTTTCGCCGCACGTCGGGCCGGAATCCAGCAAGCCAGAAGTGCAACCCCGACAAGAAATACCGGCACAAGTGTGAAGGTCACAAGATCGTGGGGCCGAACTCCGTAGAGAAAGCTGGAAGAGAATTTAGCAACTGCCAAAGCCGTAGGAAGACCTACCGTCACGGCAATCAGGGTCAGCCACATTCCCTGGCGCACAATCAGCCGCTGTACGTTGCCGAGTTGCGCGCCCAGCGCAACGCGGATGCCGATTTCCCGCGTACGGCGGCTGACGGAGTAGCTCATCACCCCATAAAGCCCGACGGCCGCGAGCACCAGCCCCACAGTGCCAAATACGCCGAACAGCGTTCCTGCAAGACGCGGCAGAAAGAGCGCTGCGCGCAGATGCTCTTCCATAGTCTCAGAGTTGTAGACCGCCATGGTCGGATCCATTGTCCGAATCTCGCGACGAACTGCATCAGCGATTACTGCTGTGTCGGCGGAGGAACGGACGACAAGCGTGTATCCCATGAAGGAAGGATCGCTACCCGTATTCTGCGCAAGCGAACGGAATAGAACGGGCCGCGTGTCCTCGCCCAGCGTCCGCGACTTGATGTTCTTCACCACCCCGATGACTTCGTAAGTTACGCCGCCTCCGGTCAATCGCTGCCCAATAGGATTCGCGCCGCCGAAAGCTTTTTCCGCCAGAGCCTGATTGATGATCCCGACCTTGGGAGCGCTGGCGCTTTCATGGCCGAAGTCCCGGCCAGCGATCCGCGGAATACCCATCGTCTCAAAGTATCCGGGCGATGCCATGTAAAGTTCCACGATCGGGACGGAGGAATTCGGTTGGCCTTCTGCGTGAAGACCATCGCTGCGGTGTCCTCCTGAAAGCGGCAAAACGTCAGTCACCGCAGCAGAACTCACACCAGGTATAGCTGCCAGGCGTTCACGCAACTGCTCGAGGAACTGATTTGTGCGCTCCGGTGTGTAGCCATGCACGCGAGGATCAACTGACATCATCAACACTCCGCCGGAGCGAAAGCCGATGCCGATACCCGCTGCTCTCTCTAAACTACGCAGGAACAACCCGGTGGCGCAGAGCAACACCAGCGACATAGCTATCTGCGAAACTACCAGCACATTGCGCAGGGTTATCGGCCGACCCGGACGTGCCAGCGCCTCTTCGCCTTTCAATGCGCTCGACAGCGCAGGGCGAGATGCGAGCCATGCAGGAACAAGTCCCACCACCAACCCCGCACCCACGCTCAGCGCGAACGCATACAGCAGCACTCGCCAATCCACGCTGATGCTTAGGTCGAGCGGCACCGGCGCCGGCACGTGAAAAGCTGAGAGCGCCGAAGTGGCCCACAACGCGACCACAGTACCTATGACGCCCCCGGCCGCTGCCAGCAGGATGCTTTCCACCAGCATCTGGCGGATCAACTGACCGCGCGTCGCTCCCAGCGCGATGCGTACTGCCATCTCGCGTTGACGTCCCACTGCTTGTGCGAGAAACAAATTGGCGACATTCGCGCACGCGATCCCCAGCACGAGCAGCACAACAACCGACAGCGCCGCAAGAAAGAGCAGCACTGCCGATCGGTCTCTCGGAGGAAGCGAGCCCGCCTGCTCAAATCGAAATCCGGACCCCTTGTCGGTGTCGGGATAAGCCGTGGCGAATCTCTGCGCCATCGCTGACAGTTCCGCCCGGGCCTGCGCAGAGCTAACGCCCGGCTTGAGACGCCCAATGACTGCGAGCCAGTGGTCCCCACGCTTATCTCGATCGGGAATTCCCGGCGCAAGCTGCTCAACCTGGCCAAGCGGAATCCAGAACTCCGGATCGAGCACAAGGTCAAGCCCATGGAATCCCTGCGGTGCGACGCCAACCACCGTGAACGGTCGCCCGGATAGAGAGATGGCCTTTCCAACTATGCCGGGATCTGAATTGAACCTGCGCTTCCACAGCCTGTTAGCAAGTACGATCACTGGCTGTTTCTCTTCACCGGAGAGAAATCCGCGCCCCAGTCTCATCTGAACCTGGGCAACATCAAAGAAATTAGATGTGGATGATTGGCCCCACACGCGCTCCGGCTCGCCATAGCCACCCATTGAAGCAGGAAGCAGTTCATAGTACGCAGCCACGCCGGAGAAAGACTTCGCCTGGTCGCGCACATCGATGTATGTTGGCCACGAGAAGTGATTGCAGCACTGATCCCCGTCATGCGTGGTGTGCAACGACATCAGTGTGCTGGGAATGCCGACTGTCGCTGGACGCAACACAAACTTGCTCACCAGCGAAAAGATCGTTGCGTTGGCCGCTATGCCCAGAGCAATCGAAATTACGACTGCAAGCACGAAGCCCGGCGCCCGCGAGAGACGTCGGAAGGTATAAGGCAATTCCTGCCGCAGCGCAGTGAACATAGTTCTCCCCACCCACTCTCTCGTTCCTACGTGAGGGGGATCACAATTGTTCCAAATTCAGTAAATTTTCGAATTCCGAACGGCCCGCGGCTAAACGGCGTCCCGCCTTATGACCTGCTTCATGTAGGGATCCAAAGCAGATACGCCGCGATACAAGCGAGACTTCACCGTGGACAATGGCGCACTTGTGATGCGGGCGATATCCTCGAGCGGAAGTTCCTCGTAAAAGCGCAGCACCAGTACCTCACGATGAATCCTGTCCAGCGAAAGCAGTGCCGCTGCGACATGCTCGCCGTCTTCCAGGCGGCGATAGTTGTCGAATGGAGAAGGCTCGTCGCTTACAAGGGTAAGAGCGCCTTCCTCCTGACTCTCATCGCAAAGTTCGTCCAGGCTCAGAGCGCACCTCTTGCGGCGCAGATCCACAAACAGGTTTCGCGCAATCGAGTAAAGCCACGTGCTGAATTTCGCCTCTCCCTTGAATTGCGCGCCCCGCACCAGGACCTTCATCCAAGTCTCCTGGAAGAGATCGTCAGCGAGATCGCGATCCTTTGTGAGATAGAGCAGAAACCGCATCAGGCGATGCTGATATTCGACGATCAACTCGTCCAGCAAGTTGGGATCCTGGCGCTGCAGGCCGCGCGCAATTCGCACATTTTCTCTGCGGACCTGCTCACGTTCGCTGACATCGGAATCTTGCAGATGGGTTGCGGTCATCAGCATTGCATCGCTCCAGGAAAGCAGCCGCTTCTCACACTGCTTTACTCTCTGAAGTTAGCGTTTCCAGCCAGCGAATTCGCCTGCATTGTGTCACAAAAATAAAATGACAAATGTCATGCAGATGTGTGTCGAGGGGCGCGTGCACGACGAACAACGTGACGTGCCTCACCTTCGCTATGAATATGAACGGTCTGCCTCAAATATCTTCCCGCTTCTCAGTGTGGCGGCGCAGCCACCAGCATGGCAGAAATCCCATTTGAGGAAAGAGTGAGTTGCTGCAGGTCGCGGCCTGCGTGCCCTGGAAATCAAACTCCGTCTTGCCGCCCTTCAACGGAACGGCCAGATACTGATTCACCTGCACCGTTCCATACGGCGCTCGCCCGCGGTGAATTGCGAGGGTGATTGCAAGATAGTCGCCCAGGTACACCAGGAACAGAATCGCGCAGAAGGAGAATATTGTCCGGAAGATCCAACGCTTCACCATCGCGCGCACCTCAAGCCACTTCCATGATCGCAGGGAGAGGCCACGCTGCCTGAGAATGCACGTCGCCAATCTGCTTTCTGATCTATCTCGCTACGACTATCTGCCCAACTGCATCACACGCAACTTCCCGCCTAACCAGGCCGTGGGCAATGCAAGCACGATGAGCAGCAGCGGATACCAGTGGGGCGCATATGCTGGGCCCTTATTCCAGGTCAAGGCAGTGCCCAGAACATTTACAAACAGTCCCAGCCCGCCAAGCAGCAGCGCATGCCCCATTGGCCGATTGGGCGCCAAACGGGCCGCTACATAGCTGCTGGCGATGCCGTAAACTGTGCGATAAGCTACTGCCAGCCCAAGCAACGGATCAGCCATCCGCTGGCCCAGCGGCGGGAAAATGCCGGCTGAACGCATCACCATGTCGGTAACCACCGAAAGAGCAACGCCCACCGCTATTCCGGCAACAATAGCGACGATACTGCGGAGAGTGTTTCCCGGCGCTTCTGTCATATGTCCGTCTCCTTTTCCAGAGTGGCCCACATACCCAACACCAGACCGGCGGGGACGCTCCGGAGCCGATTCGGGATTGAACGCGTAGCCCTTTTTGTTTCCTTTAACTTACACATCCCAAGGAGGACTCACGAATTCTAACAACAGACCGCGCACTTTCCCCTGAAATCCACCGCTGCATGCAGCAAGACGTCTGTCCCAGTGCCTAAGCAAAAATAACTCTACATCGCCTGCTAACTAATTGTTTAGTTCCTTGTCAAAGACTCTGAACAATGAACCAATCCGGGCGACGAACCGGCTGCCAACAGGTTTTAAAAGATGCCTCCAAAGAGATCTAACACGCTGACGGAAGCTGAACTCAGGCTCATGAAGCTGCTCTGGGAGCGCGGCGAATCTGGAGTCGCGGATCTGGTCAACGCCATGCCAAACGATGCTCCACTGGCCTACACCTCTGTCCTTACTACCGTCCGTATCCTCGAGAAGAAGGGCTACGTCACGCACCGCCAGGAGGGTCGCGCCTTTGTCTACACCGCGTGTGTAGCAGAGGAGGAAGCGAGCCGCTCGGAAGTCCGTCACATGCTTCACAGATTCTTCGGCAACTCTCGCGAGCGCCTCCTGCTCGCCCTGCTCGACGAACAGGACACGACGCCCGAAGAGTTGAAGCGTCTGAAAGAGGCCATCTCTGCCACTCCCAACGATGAGGTCAATTGATGCCAGAACCTGCCCTCACCCAAGGCGTAATTTACCTTACTTCGCAGCTTTGCCAGTGCATCTCCATCTCTCTTTTCTCGAGCATCTGGCAGACTTGCCTGCTGACGTTGGCTGTAGCCCTGATTCTGCAGCTGGTTCCTAAAGTCCCGGCATGGGCACGCTTCGTGATCTGGGCGGCGGCGTTGGTTGTTTCCGTATCACTACCCATAGTCGCCGTATTCGCAGCGCCGCACTCCGATTCCTGGTCGACCACAGCCATCCAGTTGGATCCGCGATGGAGTTTCTTGCTTGCCGGCGTATGGGCTGCATTCTCGTTCGTGCGCGCAATCCTGCTGCTGCGAAGTGCCTTCCGCCTGCACGCGGTATGGAGGAGAGCGATCCCGGTTGACGATGCCGCCATTCGCTCCTTCATTTCGTCCCACAACAGCGGTCGCAGCGCAGTTCTGTGCACTTCAGAGGACGTATCTCAGCCCAGCGTGATTGGCTTCTTTGCGCCTCGTATTTTGATTCCTGCAGCCATTTACCGCAGCCTTCCGCTCGATGATCTCCGGCAAATCGTCCTGCACGAAATGGAACACCTGCGCCGCCGCGACGACTGGATCAACTTGATACAGAAGATCGGACTCGTCTTCTTCCCTCTGAACCCCGCACTGCTGTGGATTGAGCGGCGGCTCTGCAAGGAGCGGGAGCTTGCTTGTGATGATCACGTCATCCAGTCGACAAGGGCTCCGAAGAGCTATGCTTCGTGCCTGGTGCATCTGGCTGAACAGCGGATACTTAACAGCCGGGCTTCTCTGGCGCTGGGTGCGTGGGAACGTCGATCTGAGCTGGCTTCGCGCGTGCATCACATTCTGGAGAGGCGGGTCGAGACCCTAAACCGCCGGCAAGCTACGGCCTGTATCTCCCTGCTTTTGCTTGGGTTACTTGGTGGAGCAGGGACACTTGCTCACAGTCCTCAGCTTGTTTCGTTTGCCGCGCCATTGCCCCTCGCTTCTGCGAGTCCTGCGCCCGCCGCTGGCTTCCAGCGCGTGCCGGGATATCAGGAAGCTGTTTTCCGGAGTTCGGAGGGCCGTCCAGCGCTAATCCAGTCTGTCGCGCATATGCCTTCTAAACAGTTGATTACAAAGCAACACAAACCGAAACCAGTGGTCCACGCTTCGGTGCCGGTACGCCATGAAGTTGCACAACAGCACACTGGCAAGCAGTTGATGTTATTGACTTCATGGCAGATTGAGTCTCAAGCCGAACCTGCCAGGGAAATGCAGCATGCGCCGCAGGTCACTTTTACTGTTCTTGATGGGGCCCAGGTCTTTACGTACTACGAAGCCACTCCGACTACGGATGTCTGGCTGATCGTTCAACTCTAAGCCGTTTATTAACCTTAACTTGAGGAAAACCATGTCGCCAATAACTAATCAATTAGTTTCACGTATGCGTAGCTTTGCCAAACCCGCGGGAGCCGTTGCCGCACTCGTTGTTGCGGCGGGTCTCCTCTTTCAGCACAGTGTGCATGCCGCAGGCATGTCACCTGCGGCTCCTGCTTTGAACGACAACAGTGTCGCGCCCCTGATCTCGCTCGATGAGGCTGTAGAATCAGTAGCTTCCAGGGTTACTCCCGCCGTGGTCAACGTGGCTGTCACCTCTCATAGAGACGAGCAGCAGGCCTCGGATGAGGACGGTCCGCAGCAATTGCCCCCTGGGTTTGAGCGGTTTTTTGGTCATGGAATGCCGCAGGGACAGGCGGGGCCGCAGATTGAGCATGGAATTGGCAGCGGCATCATCATCTCGCCCGATGGTTACATCGTTACCAATAACCACGTAGTAGAAGGTGCGATGCAGATCAAGGTGACCCTGAATGATCGTCGCGTCCTGAACGCGAAGCTCATTGGCACGGACAAGCTGACGGACCTCGCGGTCATTAAGGTGAACGCCACCGACCTGCCGAGCATTCCCTGGGGCGACTCCAGTCGCCTGAAGCCGGGACAGACGGTGCTCGCTTTCGGCAGTCCTTTCGGGTACTTCCAGTTCTCTGTGACTCGTGGAATCGTGAGCGCGGTGAACCGGCCCAACCCGTACTCTGACGATGCGCGCAAACCTGGTGGTTTTATCCAGACCGATGCCGCTATCAATCCCGGCAACTCCGGTGGCGCGTTGGTGAACGCACATGGTGAGCTTGTTGGTATTAACACGTTCATCATTTCGAACAGCGGATCGTTTGCAGGTGCGGGGTTCGCGATTCCATCGCAAATTGCGCAAGCGGTAACGGAGCAGTTGATCAAAAATGGCAGCGTTCATCACGGATATGTGGGCATAAGCATGAACGACGTAACGCCGGATAATGCTCATTTCTTTAAACTTAGCGACGCCAGCGGGGCGATTGTGTCGCAGGTTACGCCGGATTCGCCGGCTAGTAAGGCGGATCTACGGAGCGGCGACGTAATTACCACGCTCAATGGCCGTAAGATACAGAATGGAAGTGACTTACAGGTTGCGGTGAGCAGTCTGGCGCCGGGAACCAAGATCGCGCTGGGAGTTTTGCGGAATGGCTCGCAACAGACGTTGAATCTTACAGTTGGCGAGTATCACGCGAACAACCAGGTAGCGGATGGAGATGATAATTCCGGTGGTCCAAAGAGCGGAAAACTGGGTCTTGCGATCGCCAATCTGACGCCGGACGTTCGCCAGCAACTGCAGATTCCAGAGGAGTTAAAGGGCGTTGCAGTGCAGAATGTGCGGCCTGCGAGCCCGGCGGAAGAAGCTGGACTTGCTCCAGGGGATGTAATTCTCGAACTGAACCGTCAGCCAGTCTCTTCGGCGGACCAGTTTGTTAACCAAGTCCATTCGAATCCTACAGATAAGGACCTTCTGTTGCTGGTGTGGTCGAAGGGAAATGCCAGTTACAGGGTGGTTCATCCTGACCAAGGATGAGCTGTTTTTGATGCAAAATAGCGTGGTTTTTAGCACGTTTTGGCATGCTACGCATGAGTACGTCACGCTCATATTTGGGGCACTGATATCCAGTTTTCGGGATATTAGTGCCCCTCATTTGTGAATGCCAAACTTGCCCAAATGATCGCTGTTAAACTGCAGCATCAATGTGGGTCGATATTACAGACGATGAGCGGGGCTCATGAAGCGACCGCGGGGGAGCTTTTCTGGATCCTCGGGCGGCGGTTGCAGGAGGCTGGCCGCGGAAGCATCGTCGCGGATAGCCTCGCGCCGCGCGCGCCGACGGGTTTTGTGGGTCGTCACGATCATTGTGTTGTCGATCGGTTGCGCGCCGGCACAAGAGATGAATATGAGTCCCACAAGACCAACCATCGCCAACAGCGCGACTATCCAAAGCCCAGGCGTGATGCAATTGGAGATTGGCTACGATGCCTATCCACGAAACCCGCCCGGCAACCAGCAGGTAGTTGGCACATCTCTGACTTACGCCCCGCTGGCAAGACTCCGCCTGGATTTTGGGTGGTCGCCCTTTAGCCATCAACAAGGAAATGACGGGGCCGTGAATGGGGTGGGCACAATACAAATCGGCGGCAAGATCGAACTGAAGAAGGAAGAGTATCACCGGGGTGCGCCCGGAATTGCAATTCAGTATGAGGCCGAGCTTCCGACCGCTTCGCAAACTGCGCTTCAAGGCTACGGCCAGCAGGTCATTCTGCTTATCAACCACCATTACAGCAGGAACGGCAACATCGACTTCATCGTTAATGGATCTCTGGTGCAGTCAGACTGCCAAACGCAATCCGGATGCAGCTACGGAGGTCAACAATCCTTTGCGGTCAGCTACCACCTGAATAAGCAGACGCGCCTGTATGGCGAGATCTTCGGCCAGAACAACTCGGAGTCGAATACGCCTCCTGGAACGTACTTATTTGGAGGCTTCTATCATCAATTCAGCGACGGCTTTGGAATCGATGGCGGCATGCGCTTCGGTGTCAGCAAGAACTCTGCCGCTGTCGGCACCACGATAGGTGTCGTTTTCGGGAAGCGCGTTCACGAATTCCCGCCGAAGCAGACGAAGGCTCCCTGATTCTTGCGCGGTCACGCCGTGTCGACTCGGGCTATCTTTCGACGGGTATGAAGTCGGAAGACTTGGGAATGGTCCTATGCGATTTCGCTCAGCCGTGCCTGTTCCATTTCCTCCGCTACTTTTTGATGTCGGCAGCGACGGGGGCAACGGCTGGGGTGTCGGTTGCGGTTCGGATTAGAGGCAGGTCGCTGGCTGGAGATGCGATTGAGAGAGCGACGATGGTGTCGACAGGTGTCTTCTGCGTTTCGCTGTCATCCAGGGTCACGTCGATTCCGGCGACGGTCTGGGTGCACTGGGCTTGTCCGCCAGTGAGCACTTTGCACGAGAGAAGTTTCGCCGGCAGTGGTGGCAAGCTCAGCCTTTTCGCCGTGCGATCGAGAATGTGCAGATAGATTGTTTTGTCGTGATAGGTTGACACTCCGTAGTTGCCGGGCAGGTATGGTCCGCCGCGTGTTCCGTAGATGCTCTCGCCGAACTCTTGAAGCCAGTTCCCTACTTCCTTAAGCCGCTGGACCTGTTCCGGAGCGATTTGCCCATCGGGCCGAGGGCCAACGTTGAGCAGCATGTTGCCATCGCGTCCCACTGCGCCGACCAGCAATCGAATGATGGAGTCGAAGGACTTCACCTTGGCATCGGGCTGGTATCCCCAGGCTCCTTCGGTGATCGTAGTGCATAGCTCCCATGGATAGGTGTTTTCAAATGATCCCATGGCGCCGTCGCCTTCGCGAGAACGAAAGTCCGCAGTAGCGTCGGTCCTGTCGTTCACGATGATGGAGGGCTGCAGCTTTCGCAGATTGTTGACCGCGTCCTGATCCTTCCAGGAAAACGTGCCGGTGTAGTTCTCGCCCTTGGGACGCGCGCTCCATCCGCCTTTGAATTGCACTCCGCCAAAGCCGAGCCAATTCGCGCCTCCCCCATCAAACCACACGATGTCGAGCTTGCCGTAGTGCGAGGCCAGTTCGTTCAGCTGGCGATGGTACTGCTCGCGCAACTCGATTGCATTTGCCTGGTAGAGGTCAGGGAAAAAGAAGCCGGGATAGCGCCAGTCCAAAGGCGAATAGTAAAGGCCGACATGCAGCCCTGCCTTGCGAACTGCAGTTACGTAGTCCGCAACGATATCTCTGTGGGCTGCGGATTTGACGGCGGTGAAGTTGCTTTGCGGATCGTCGAAGAGGGCAAAGCCATCGTGGTGGCGGCTGGTGAGCACGACATATTTCATGCCTGCATCTTTGGCAGCAGCGGCCCAGGCGTCGGGATCAAATTTGTCAGGATGGAATTGATCGGCGAGTTTCGCATACTCGCCGACGGGAATCTGCTCGTCCCACTGCACCCATTCGCCGCGTCCGGGAATTGAGTAGACGCCCCAGTGGATAAATAATCCGAACTTGGCATCGCGCCACCATTCGATGCGGGAAGGTGCGGCAGGATCCTTCGCCATCTGCGCCCACTGACCGTGAGCGATGGAGGTAAATGTCACGGCGAAAATGAGAGTCGAAACGAGTGCCGCAGCGTGAAATTTGACGAAGGAAATCTTTCGCACTAACCACCTCAGAGAGATTGATTGGCAGGACAGAATAAGTTTGCCGGATATTTGCTAGCACTTTACATGCTAGTCCAAGAGGGTCCCACGAGCGCTTTGGCGGATTGCAGATATGTGGGGGCTACTTATCGACGGGGGTGAAGTCGGGGAGGACGTGTGATTCGGATTGGAAGACGTGGTAGTGATCGAAGGTGATGTCGTTGAGCATGGTGGCGTACGGGCCGTAGGTTCTGAAGGCTTCATCCCACTCCGTGAGTACGCGTACTGAGCGGCCACGCACGATGGAAACGCTTCTGAGTGGGCAGACGTAGGTCTTTCCGCCGATCTCGACGGGAGCGTATTCGATCATGATGTCGGTGCGGGCGAGCGGAGTTGTGGATTTGAGATTGGCCTGGAAGGAGAGGCGCAGGATGGCTCCGTTGGCGGGGTCGATGGCGATCTCTTCGCGATATCCCGTATAGCGCTGAAATGCCTGGGTGCCGTCTCCATCGGGAAGGCAGCAGAGCCAGACCTGACGAGCAGATTTCTCCGCGGGCAAGGTGTAGGCGAAGACGGCGAGGCGGCCTCGGGCTCCTTGTTCCCAGCGGGTCCAGGTCAAGCCACCATTTGTATCCATCGCGTCACGCACACCTTCGAGAGCGGGACCGAAGACGCCATAGGTGATGAGTTGAGGTTCGTTGGGCTTTCGCTTAGGAGGTTTTGCTTCAGCGAATTCATAGCCGTTGCGATAGCGCACGGTGGTGGTGAAAGTGTCGGTGACGTGAAGCGGCTGATAGGTGACGCTGGTTCCGGCCTCCAGGTACATGGGTGTTTCCTGGTAGCGCACCGTGGTCCGCGTGGCGAAGAGATCGGGGAGCTTGTGAATTGTGGCGTCGAGGTATGCGGAGACGAGAGAGAGCATGTGCTGCTGCGCGGCGGAGTCCGGTGGCGCATCGGTAGAAGTCTCATCGGCGGGAGGGTCAAGGAAGGCCGAAGAGTCGGCGAGAATGCGGAGTTCCTGGCGACTGCGTTTGCCGGAGGCGGCATCGAGCGATGAAAGCTTGCGCTCGCTGAGGCGCTGGGTGAGGGCAAGTTCTGAGAGCTGCTTCGCGAGGTCTGCATCTGACTTCCCGCGCGAGGCGGCGAGAAGCTCTTCGAGTTGCTGGATGGATACGCGCTTCAGTGGCGGGATGGGATCGACGGAGTAGTAGGGCTGATCGTAATAGCCGGTATTGGTGCGCGCAATGAGACCGGGTCTGTCAACGATGACCTTGAGATCGTGATACTCGCTGGGATGGTCTGCCGGCTGCGGGTCGAAGGAGATGCGATAGAAGGGTCCGGCGTCGCGCACACAGCTCTCGATTTGCTTTAGCAGGTCGCCGTTACTGTCCATGACGCGGCCGCCGCTCTGGACCGCGAGCACTTTTCTATAGACATTCATGAAGCTGGCTTTGCGCGGGATCTTGACGCCGTCGAGATACGCCTTGTAGATCTGGGCGTGCGGATCGGTTTCTCCCACGGTGAAGCTGTAGAGAACGAGGTGCGCTTCCCGGAGCAAGGTTGAGAACCACCAGACGGTGTCAAAGAGCTTCGATCCCTGTGCTGCCTCTGCGTACGCGCCGCTCCCGATACCCCAGCCGGGTCCCACCCACAGCAGTAACTTTCTGCCGGGCTTCGTTCGTTCGTCGGTGGCGATCTGGGCTAAAGCCTTCAATGCAGCGTCGGAGGGAGTGGGTTTTAGTCCCGAGGGAACAGGACCTCGCTGCCAGCCAACGGTGTGTCGAACGAGGGTGAAATTGTTATGCTCGACTGCCCGGGCCAGCACATTTCCGTCACGCGAAGGAGCGACAGTCCACAGGCCGGTCTCGGTCAAGGAGAAGACGGAGACAGGGTGCGCGAGTTCTCCGCCGCGCTCTTTGAGATAGCTGATAACGGCGAGGCGTTCTATGCCCGCCAGACCTTCAGGCAGATCAAGGGTGTCGATGACGAGAATGATTTTGGCGGGAGGCTCGGAGCTGATTCCGTGGCCGTCGAATGCGTGAAAGGAAATGATGTTTTGCGGGAGGCCATTCTCAAGCAGGCTGAGGTCGGTTGCGCCGAGACCCGACACGGGATTACCGGTCGCGTCGGTGACGACGACATCGAGATGGATGAGGCCCTCGGCCGTGTCCCATGCAACCGAAGAGAAGCGCGCGGGCTTTGGATCGGGCGGAGCGGGCTGCTGCTGCGCAGATGCCAGACTCGAAGCGCTGACCATCAGAGCAAGGCAGGCGCAAAGATGCTGCTTCATTTATTTCGGTACGGGCTGCAACTGGGGCTTCTTCCATGTGCCATCGAGTACGGATTCGCCCGGCAGATAGACGCGGAAGATTGCATAGAACGGGCCCGTCGGGAGCAGGCAGCCAGTTCGCCTGCTTTGCGGGCCCGGGATTGGTGTGTGAGACATAGAGCGTCAACGAGCCGTCGGCGCCGTACTTGTACGACTTCAGCGTGGTGGAGTTCAGCAGGTATCGCTTCAGCGGATTCTCTACGAGGAGCTGCGTTTTGCCGTCGTACATTGTGAGCGACCAGAACGCCTTGGTGGGAGGAAGAGCTCCCTTGGCGAAATGCAGTTCGTAGTTCGACTTCGACGCATCGAGGGGCTGAGCGTTCGCATCCGCGAAGTACCCGAAGTACAGCGCATCCTGTTTTGAGTTGCCGTAGAGACCAAGCTTGGCTCCGGCATAGCGATAGAGGTAATTATCCTTGAGAAATTCGCGAGAGCCGAACATCTCTCCGCTTGAGATCTGGTCGGTATTAATTTTCTTTACCACGGTCGCAAGATCGGTCCCTGCATCTTTGATGCCGTCGTCGATCGCCTGTTGAACCTCCGGGGAAAACTTGTTCATGTCGAAGGTCTGACCCGGCCCGATATTGAGCTTGGCAAAGCGTGCGAGCAGTGCGCTCTCGGATGGATTCGCTGGGCAGAACTGAAAGATGAAGTTGACGTAGGGAAAGATATCGACACCGGTGGGAAGCTCGGCGATCTTCGGCCAGCTTACGGCGGGCGGGGCCGGAGGCGCGGGCTGCTTGAGATATGCGCTGAGCGGCAGGGCCTTGTAGCCATCCTGAACCTTGTTCACCTTCGGCAGGTCTGCCGCGTTGAACAGTTGCGTGCGGAAGAGCGCATAGGCAAACTGCGTGTCGGCGCGAATGACCGACTTCACTCCGGCGGGCGTGGCCCCGGTCCATCCCGGCCCTGCGATCAGAAATGTGCCGCCATTGTTGCCGAAGGCGCGTGTGCCGAGGTAGGCGAAGTTGTAGGTATACAGATCGACGAGTTGTCCGGTGTAGTAGCGATTGGGCTCGATGCGGGGCATGGTGACGACCATGGGCTCAGCGCGCAGGTCCAACCACAGGTAGGAGTAGGGCGTATCCGAGTTTGGCGTGACGACGAACTTGTCCTCGGGTGTGGCCACCGACTTCGAGCTATTCAGCGTGTTGAAGGGCCCACGATAGTCCTTGCCGGTGGTGTCGATCGCCTGCTTATACATGGTCTGATAGTTCGCGGCCATGGGAAAGCCATAGATGTACGCGTCTTTCGCAATGGAGCGAGCATCGGCGGCGGAGATGCTGGTTTCGGCGGGCTTCTTCGTGTTGTCGCATCCGTTGGTGAAGAAGATGGCAGCAAATAAAGCAGCCGCTAGCACGCTGCGTGGTAGAGAGGGTGTCATCGATTCTTCTCCTTGGCACGTGCGGCTACGGGGATGGGAATGCGCTGCATAGATGGCGATTCTAATTTATCGGAAGACGTGGTATCCAGTTTGGAAGCTGCATGTGGTCAACAGGGCAAAGTGCTCGTTGGCGATTGTCCACCGGCGGGTGTGGAAACGGAAACGGCATTGGTCGCCAATTTGGAAGTTGGCGACCATGGATGAGAAGAGCCCTGGTTAGAGTTTCATGACGGCCTGATGCGGCGATTGCTATGGAGTGGGCACCACTTTGTAGTAGACGCCGTTGGCTCCGTAGGCGGGCTGGAACCAGGTATTTCCGCAGAGGTAGTAGGTTGTTCCATCGATATTTGGAGTGGCGCAGCCGGACGGGATCGATGTGGCGATGGAGCCCACTGCGTAGTTGGCTGCGGCGGCGGTGTTGGATGCACCGGCCTGGTAGCCAGCATTATAGGAGTTGGCCGCGACGGTGTTGGTGGTTGCCGCGGTGTTGGTGGCCCCGGCGTTGTAGCCGGCGTTGTAGGCATTCGAAGTAGCGGCAGCGGTATTGGCTGAAGCAACGGAGGAGGCTACTGCCGCGCCAGCTACCATACCCACCGCGACGCCCACGGCTGCCGAGCCGCCACAGTTGTAGCATCCGGCACCGTAAACGGGGACCACGACGGGCGGATGATATCCGTAGGGTACAGCGGCGACGGGCACGGGCGCGTGATAGGCCGAGCCGTAGGTGCTGTAGCCGCTGGGATCGGTGTGGACGGCGCCGTATCCGGCTTCGCCGGTGGTGCTGCCTCCATAGACATTCTGATGGCTGGTGCCGCCGTAGGCAGAGTGCTCGGTGCTGCCGCCGTAGGTGTTGGTGTGCTCACTGCCCTCTCCATATTGGTGGGAGCTGCTGCCGCCGTAGGCGTTGGTGTGAGAGGTGCTGCCGTAGCTGTGCGAGGTGCTGCCGCCGTACATGTTGGAGTGGGCATAGCCGAGGAGCGGTTCACAGGGAGCCAGCGCGAGGGCGAAGGTGGTGATGCCGACAATAATTTTCTTCATGACGTGTAGCTCCTGGTTACTTCGCTTTCGTTATCGGCGCCTTGCCCGTAGGACGAGCGGTAGAGGAGGCTGGCGGCTGGGGATGAGCAAAGGCAATGGGCTTGGCATCGGCTGCCCTTGCCGAGGTGAATGCATCGTCTGGCAGGGAGGGATCGATCTTCCAATCGGTCATGGCCAGTTCGTGGCGCAGCTGTTCGGGGTCGTCGAGGAATACTGCGCGCATAAGGCGCGGCATTTTGTCGTCGGTATCAACCCAGAGCTGGATGAAGACGCCGTTAACAATGTAGGCCACCATGTCGGTGGTGCCGCCGCCGAGAACGTGGGACTGGCCGATGTAGTAAGCGAGTTTAATGTCGGAGGCCATGTCCTTGTAGGGATCGGCCACGATGAGGTCGGCAAAGGGGTAGTAGATGGCGGCGGTTTTGTAGGCCTGCTCAAGCATCTGGTCGATGGTGGGTGGGGCGGGTGCGACGGCGGCCATGTTCTCGACGGGCGCGTAAGCGGTCATGGTCTTGCCGTTGTAGTAAAACTCGGATGCGGGACCGTCGCCGGGGATGACTACCTTTAGCTTGTCAGGGCGCTGGAGTGTGACCTCATAGCGGGTGGAGTACGCGAGCGGATTGCCCTGGCGACTGGAGTGCTCGAAGAGTTCGACTGCGGTAAATGTGAGGGTATGTGCGCCCGCGAGCTTATCGCTCATGGCCTTGAGGATGTCGATGGCCCGGGGTTCAAGGGCGGGTGGCGCAGGGACGACCCGATTGGGGGGCGCTGACCTTTTCTGTGCTTTTGGCGCCGGTGATGTTGACGACTTGGGCTGGGGCGACGCGGTTTGTCCAAGGGCAGAGCCGGTGATCAGGAAGACTCCAAGTACGGGTACCAGTGCACTGCTTAACTTGCCTTGCATCTTTTCTCGTCCTCCGCCAGCGGTTGAGGCGCCGGCAATGATGGGTTCGTCCTTATGGAATCATCCCGCAGTCGAACATTTTGTTGGCGACCGGTGCAGCTACCTTGGCGATGAATGCGGCGCGCATCTGGGGGTCGTTGTGCAGGAGCTGAATTGCTTCCTGTTCCTGCAGTGTGGGCGGCTTCTTCTGCGACTTGGCTATCCAGAGTTGTTCGCAGGTGGACGTCTGATACTTCTGAATAATCTTGTTGGCGACTGTGTCCATCATCGGGTACTGCGCGTTTCCGACGCTGACGTAGAGCATGATGAGGACGAAGGCTACGAGGTAAGTCCGCTTCATCGCTGGGTGCTCCTCTTCTTTCGTTGGTGGATGCAACTAAGCGTCAAAAGCCTTATGGATGAGGCTGGTGAGAGTACGGTGAGGATACTCTGTGGGGGGAAGGGGCTGCAACCCCGAAGTGGGCGGAGGCGAGGGCTGAGTCGATGACGGAGAAGCACTTGGGGCGGGGCGGTACCTTCGGCAGCAGTTACCACTTTGCGATCCGGGTAGTGCCGAATAAGCTTGCGGCGCGGCGAGGGGGACGGGCATCATGTACGAGTGCTACCACTGGAAGCCGGATCCCTTCTGGGACATTACAAAATAGTTAGCCGCCTGGGTAAGGGCGGCATGGGCGAAGTCTACGAAGCTGAAGATCAGAAGCTTGGACGACGCGTAGCCATCAAAGTGCTGCCTGAGGCGACGCGTGGAGACGCCTCGGCGCTGGAGCGCTTCTGGCGTGAGGCGCGGGCTGCTTCGGCTTTGAATCATCCGGGCATCTGCACAATTCATGAATTGAACGAGTCCGGCGATTCTCCGTTCATCGTGATGGAACTGCTGGAGGGCGCGAGCCTGGAGAAGCAGTACCACGGGCAGACGATGCCATTTGCGCGGCTGGTTGAGTTGGGCATCCAGGTTTCGGATGCGCTGGATGCGGCGCATCGCAAGGGCATACTTCATCGCGACATCAAGCCGGCAAACATCTTCCTGACAAAGTCCGGGCAGGCAAAGATCCTGGATTTCGGCCTGGCAAAGCTGGAGGATCTGAACGGCGAGGCCGTCTCCGATGCGACGGCGATCAGGAACTCCGTTGCCGGCGGCGAATATGCTGACGAGTCCGGGATCGTCAGTCGGCACGGTAGCTTACATGTCTCCCGAGCAGGCGCGCGGCGAAGTGCTGGATGCGCGCAGCGATGTGTTCTCGCTGGGCGTGGTGCTGTATGAGTTGGCTACGGGCACTCCTCCCTTCAACGGCACGACTACGGCGGTGGTCTTCGACAGGATTTTGAATCATGCGCCGGTCGCGCCGGTGGAGCTGAACCCCGGGCTTCCGATAGATTTTGAAAACATCCTGAACAAGACGCTGGAGAAGGATCGCGAACTGCGCTGCCAGTCGGCGGCGGAGTTGCGCGCGGATCTGAAGAGGCTGCAGCGCAGCAGCGGATCGGGTCGAGTGTCGGCATCGGGACAGGCGTCGATGGCGAGCGGGGTCGAGTGCGGTGGCGAGCTCCATCTCGTCGGGCGGCGTCGCGGTGCGTACTGCTTCGTCCAGCGGCTACGTGAGTGGGGCGACGAGCGTGGCGGCGGGTTCTTCGGGCAGCGGAATTTCTGCGGCTGGTTCGGGTGTCGGGTTTGACGTGCCTCCGCCGAAGAAATCGCGAACGGGGTTGTGGTTCGGGCTGGTTGCATTGCTGTTGGTGGTGGTGGAGTGGCGGCGTGGAAGCTGTGGCCGCAGCCTGCGCCCTTCGCCAACTATCGGCCTGCACCAGATGACAGACAGCGGCAACATTGAAGCGCTGGCGATGTCGCCCGATGGCAGGTACCTGGCGGAGATCAAGAACGACAAGGGGCAGCGGACGCTGTGGGTGCGGAATATTCCGACGAACACGGACGCGCAGATTCTGCCGGTATTTACGAATCCATATGTGGGGCTGGCGTTTTCGCCGGACGGGAACAACCTCTACTTCGTGCGGGCGACGGAGAAGAATCTTTACATTCGCGATCTTTACCAGATCTCGGTGCTGGGCGGAACGCCACGGGAGCTGATTCACAACATTGACAGTCCGCCAAGCTTTTCGCCGGACGGTTCGCACCTGGTGTTTCTGCGCCAGACGCCGGATTTGAAAGATCACTTTACTGAGCTGCACATTGCGGATCGCGATGGCGGCAACGATCAGATGATCTACACGGATTCGTATAATCCCGGCTACCCGGTCTGGTCGCCCGATGGCAAGACGATCGCTTTGCCAGTGTTCGTAAGCCCGGGATCGGCAATGGTGCTGATTGACGTGGCTACAAAGAAGACGACGCTGCTGGAGGCACCGCAAGGGAATCTTCTACGGCGTGGACGCGACGTGGATGCCGGACAGCCGCCACATGCTGGCGGTTTACGGACGAGACAACTCGGATCGCGGTCAGGTGGGTAGCATTTCGATTCCCGGGAATGAATTCAAGCCGGTGACGAACGATCTGAATTCCTACCAGAACCTCGCGATATCCGCCGATGGTCGAACGCTGGCGACGGTCCTGACCAATCGTGATACGAACGTGAGCCTGTACAAGGGAACGGGCGGACCACTGGTAACTTCCACTGCGCTGCGTATTGCTCCCACTCGTCTGGCGTGGCTGGACGAAAAGCGCATGGTAGTGCTGACGCCGCGGGTAGCGCTGAACGCACTGGACCCCGCCACCGGGGCAGTGGAGCGCATCGATGTAGGCGAGCCATCACTGGGATCTTCGCTTTCAGTGTGCTCGGACGGACACATTGTTCTTCCACTGATTCCCAAGGGGCTGGATCACTCGCGGCTTTACCGGATGAATCTGGACGGCTCTGCGCAGAGTGCGCTAACGATGGACGGCGTGGTGCGTGAGCCGATGTGCCTGACGGATGGAAAGACAGTGAACTACGTTGGTCTGGCGAACAATTCAGGGTCGGGTTGGACGGTGCCCTTGGCAGGTGGGACACCGAAGAAGCTTTTTGATGCGGAGGGCTCCGTGGGCATTCGCTTCTCGCGCGATGGGCGCTATGCAACGTATCAGAAGACGTCTGCGACGAGTGAGAACGAGACGTTTATGGCCAACCTGCGGGACCTGACAACGGGGAACGTGCGCACAATAACGCCCGATGTTCGCTTCACACTTACCGCGATTTACTTCACGCCGGACAGCAAGGAATTGACCTACTCCGTGCAGCAGGGCGGAGGCGAGGCGATTCTGGCGCAGCCGCTGGATGGCTCTCCAACGCATTTGCTGACAGATTTTGTTCCCTCCCAACTACTGGACTTTGCTTGGTCGCCTTCGGGAGAGCAACTGGCGGTGCTGCGGCAGCATTCGACGTCGGACATTGTGCTGATCACAGATCAGGGCGGCAAGGCTTCTCATTAGGCTGCGGTGCAGGCCGGGGCTCTGCGGGATCGGCTAGACTCTGAGGCGGTTGTCGAGATCGATGTGTTGGTTGTTACTGGCCGGCGAGTGCGTCATTTCCGCCTCGATGGCCTGCTTGAGCGACGTGACTACCGAGTCGGCCATGCCGCGGCCGAGCCGTTCGCGGAGAACTTCCGAATCGCCTGCTGCGCCCCACAATCCCACCATGATGCAGTTATGCGGCAGGTATTCGCGGATCCTGTGGCAGAGCGTGCGCGCATGGACGAAGGCGAAGGGCGGCAGGGCCGAGATGCAGATGGTGGTCTCGGGCTCTTCGGCAAGCTTGGAGAGGATCTCGTCGGTGAGTGCCACGGGCGGTAGCAGCATGGTTTTGTGGCCCATCTGCTCAAGCAATTGCGAAAGCATGGTGGCCACGATTTCGTCGGCCTGGTCGTGGACGGGAATGCAGACGACGGCGGTGGATCTGGGCTGCGGTGTTTCTGCGTTGCTGCCCTCTGCTTCAGCGAGCTTGAGACGATATTCGGCGAGCTCCGCGATGAGTTCCGTGGCGCTCTGAAAGAGGAAGGATGCGCGCACGCTGTCGAGTGCACCCTTGTGGCGATCCTGCTCGGCGAGGCTGAGTGCGGGCAGCATGACCTGGTCGTATAGCTCGACAAGGGGACGACCCTCAAGATATTTGTCCGCAATGCTGTGAGCCTCAGTCTGGTCCATAGCCAGCAGGCGCTCGTAGAACTGGGCCTCGGGGGTGAGTTCTGCCTCGTCGCCGAGCAATATGTGGAGGAAGCCCATCTGTGGGACATAGCGGCCCATCACGATGAGCACGACGGTGAGGGGTGTGGAGAGCACGAGTCCCGGCCATCCCCAGAGCAGCGTCCACACAATGGCGGTAGCAAGCAGGGCCAGGGATGAGATGCCGGTGTGGGCGCCATAGAGCATGGGCTCGATGACGTTGCCAACGATAGCTTCGAGTCCCAGGAAGAGCAGCAGCACGGTGACGGGCTGCCACCATGTGGTGAAGACGGCAAGCGTGAAAAGCAGAGGGATGACGCCGCCGATGAGCGTGCCGACGTAGGGGACAACGCGGAGGATGCCGATGAGGACTCCCCAGAGCGTTGCATAGGGCACGCCGACCAGGTACAGGGCGAAGCCGAAGACAGCGCCGAAGCCTGCGTTGACGGCGGCGTTCATGACGAGATAGCGGCTGATGCGTTCGCTGGCGTCGTTGAGGGCCTGCGTCATGATGTTGAGCTGGCCCATGCCGGCGAGGAGCAGGAGACGGTTACGCAGATCCTCTCGTTTGACCAGCATGTACATGGTGAAGATGAAGACCATGCCCGCAGTGCCGAGGGGTTTGAGTATGGGCTTGAGGATGGCGCGGAGATACTCCCTATCGCTAAGCGGCGGCGTGATGACGAGTACCGGGGTAGGCGCCGTGGGAGCAGCGGGGAGAATGCCGGCCTTTGAGCCGCGTCGCTCCTTGGCCTCTTCGGCGGGACTGATCTTTGGATTTGGCTCGTTTCCGCTGACTTCCTTCTGAATGTCCTGAAAATTGTTGAGCGCGTCTCCCACGTGGCCGGTGCGCGGCACGTGGAACTGTAGCGCGCGGGCATGGATATTCTGGCGGTATTTGGGAATGTCGTCGGCCACGCGCAGCAGTTGCATGGCGACGACGTAGCCCACTCCGCCAACCACGAGGCAGAGCAGGATCATGACGAGCATGACGGCAGGGACACGGCCCACCTTGAGCTTCTCCAGGCCATGGACGGCGGGCGTAAGGAGGAAGTTGAGGGTGAGGGCGAGCGCCAGCGGGATTAGGATTTCGCGTCCGAAGTAGAGGGCGAGGATGACGGCGCCGAGCAGCAGGAGGGGTTCGCTGGTGAGCATGCCGCGCCGGGCGCCGGCCACGGTGATGCGCCGGTTTTTTGTGCCGCTTTTCTTCTCCGGTTGAGGCTGACTTGCCATTCCCTATCCTCCGATTGGCGAACACGTCCGGGCAATTCACAGTATCAAGTCTGCGAATGGAAAGTCACCTATGGTGTTGACTTGGCGCATCTGCGTGGTATTCGCATGGTACTTGGCTGGTTTGATGCTCTGGCGGGCTCCCGGCGCAGGGCTGTGACTTAGGTCATATCGCGAGCTGGAGCCGCTTAGATAGCTTTACTGGTGAGGTGGTTTGGATGGGTGCCGCGTACACTCCGGGTGATGAAACGACGCCGGGGCCAAAGAAAAAGCCGCTGGTGCGTCGCGCAGGCAAAGACCGTTCGCAGATGATCCGGCACTGGGTGCAGGGCGTATTTCTGTTGCTAAACGTGTGGATCGGGATTGAGTTCGTGATCTGGGCACGCTTCTTTGAGACGCGCGGCGCGAGCGCCTACATTCAGCGGCCGGCGGGCGTGGATGGATGGCTGCCGATCGCCGGACTGATGAATCTGAAGTACTTCCTGCTGGCGCACCGGATGCCGAGCATTCATCCGGCGGCGATGGTGCTGGCTGCTGTGTTTCTGCTGTCGAGCGCGCTGGTGAAGAAGAGCTTTTGTTCGTGGCTGTGCCCGGTGGGTACAGCGTCAGAGGCGCTGTGGAAGCTGGGCCGCAAGATTTTTCGACGTAATTTTCGATTGCCCCACTGGCTCGATCTTTCGCTGCGGACCTTGAAGTACATCCTGCTGGCGCTGTTTATGAGCATCATTGTGATCATGTCGGCGGAGTCGCTGAACGGATTCATGGAAGCGCCGTTCGGCATTATCGCTGACGTGAAGATGCTGAATTTCTTTCGCGAAATTGGCGTTGTGGGCGTGAGCGTGCTGGTGGCGTTTACGGTGGCGTCGGTCTTCGTGCAGAACTTCTGGTGCCGTTATCTCTGTCCCTACGGCGCGCTGATGGGCATTGCTTCCCTGCTGAGTCCGGTGAAGATTCGCCGCGACGCGGATGCCTGCATCGACTGCGCGAAGTGCGCGAAGGCATGCCCCTCGGCTCTCGCGGTGGATAAGCTGGTGCAGATTCGCTCAGTGGAATGCACGGGCTGCATGGAGTGCGTAGCGGCGTGCCCGGCGGAGAATGCGCTGCAGTTCGCGTTGCCTCCGCGGCAAATGGAGGGGGTGACGCACTGGCGTGCGCGGACAATTGAGCCATGGAAGGTGGCGGCGATCCTGGCGGTGATTTTTTTCGGACTCATAGGGACGGCTCGCCGGACAGGACATTGGCAGACGTATGTCTCGCGCGACGTTTATATGCAACTGGTGCCGCACGCCGATGAGTTCAGCCACTAGGCCGTGATGGCGGCAGGCTGATCCTGACGGCGCGCACGCAGTGGGGATCAGCCCTTCTTAACTGCCGATGCTATTTGAAGAGTTCTGAGCTCCCCGTGACGGTGAAACTTCCGGTAACCGTATTGGCGGCGTCGCCGGGCTGCGCGCTTCCCACAGAGAATTTGTATTCGCCGGGAAGGATGGTGCGCGTTCCGGCCTTATCGACCTGGCCGAGAGTACGCGGCGCGACGATGAACTGGACGTGGGCAACCTTGCCCGGATCGACGTGGACGCGCATGAATCCCGCGAGCGTACGCAGAGGGGTTTCGAAGGCCGTGGGCTGCGTGAGATAGAGTTCGGCTACTTCTTCTCCTGATACGGCGCCGGTGTTGGTGACGTCGGCCTCAATGGTTACGGGATCGCCGGCCTTTGCGTTGGGGGTGCGGACCTTGAGGTTGCTGTAGGCGAAGGTGGAGTAGCTGAGGCCGAAGCCGAAGCTATAGAGCGGCTTGCCGGAAAAGTAGCGGTAGGTGCGCTCCTTCATGGAGTAGTCATCGAAGGCGGGCACCTGCTTGAGCGATGAGTAGAAGGTGAGTGGCAGGCGCCCGGCGGGGTTGTTGTCGCCTGAGAGAGTATCAGCGATGGCTGTGCCGCCTTCTTCGCCGGGATACCAGGCTTCAAGAATTGCATTGGCGTGTTCCTGCGCCCAGTTGACTGCGAGTGCGCTGCCATTCTGCAGGACGACGACGAGCGGCTTGCCGGTAGCGGCGACGGCCTTCAGGAGTTCTTCCTGCACAGCGGGCAGATCGATGGAGGTGCGGTCGCCGCCACTGAAGCCTTCCAGCTTGACGGGCATCTCTTCGCCTTCAAGAGAGGGAGAGAGGCCGACGAAGGCGATGGTGACATCGGAATGTTTGGCGGCTTCGACGGCCTGGGCGCGGAGTACTTCCGCAGGTGCGCGCCAGGTTAGATCAATGCCGGCAGTGCCGTTGCCGTGGAGATATTCGAGGCGGATGGCGTGGGGCTTGGTGTCGGCAAAGTGGACTGCGGCTTCGGTGCCTGCGCCTCGTTCGGGAGTGGTCTTGGCTGACTGGACGATGAGCTTGCCGTCGAGGTAGAGCTTGAAGCCCTCAGCATTTTCGCAGGCGTAGCAGTAATTGACGCTGGCTCCGAGATGATAATCGCCGGGCGCGGGCGGAGTGAAGGTGCCGCTCCAGCGCACGGAATAGTTGTCACGCTTGAGGCCATCGATGGGGATGACCTTGTCCCAATTGAAATTGATGTTGCGATCGACGCGGGTGAGGATGGGCTTGCCGCTCAAGTCAGCCGAGTTGAAGTACTCCCCCGTGAGGCCGTCGCCAGTGCCGGTGGCGGGATGGAGAGCTGTGTGCTCGATGGGAAGAGCGAATCCTTCGACGAGCGTGGAGCCCTGCGCGTAGTTGACCTTCGCCGAGGCGAAGCGCTTCTCAATTCCATTGATCGGGTAGACAGGCGAGGGTGGCGGTCCGTTGTAGTTGCCCTGTAGAGACTGCACATATTCCGCCGTGGGTCCGATGACTGCGATGCTGGCGACGCTGGATTTGAGGGGGAGAGTGTTGTCCTGATTTTTAAGCAGGACGATGGACTCGCGCGCAGCCTGCAGCGAGAGGTGGCGGTGCTCGGCTGAATTATTTTCTGACATGGGGATGCGGCCATAGGCGTAGCTGTCTGGCGGATCGAACATGCCGAGGCGGAAGCGCGCATTGAAGAGGCGGTGCAGCGCGACGTCGATCTCCGCTTCGGAGATGAGCCCCTGCTTGACCGCGTCAATGAGGGCGGGATAGGCCTGTCCCTGGCCATAGCCGCATTCGACGTCGGTGCCTGCCTGGACGGCGGCAGCGGCAGCGTGGGCCATGTCCGGCGTGAACTTGTGGCCGGTAAATACGTCGGCTACGGCGGCGCAATCGCTGACTACGTAGCCATCGAAGCGCCAGTCTCCGCGCAGGTGATCGCGCAGCAGCATGGTGTTGGCGCAGGCGGGCGCGCCATCGATCGCGTTGTAGGCGCACATGACGGATTGCGCATGCGCCTCAGTAACGGCGGCGCGAAAAGCGGGAAGGTATGTGTCTTCAAGATCGTGCGGTGAGGCATCTACGTTGAACTGATGCCGCATGGGCTCGGGTCCGCTGTGAACGGCGAAGTGCTTGGGCGTGGAGATGAGCTTGAAGTATTTGGGATCGTCGCCCTGCATGCCTTTTACGAAAGCCACGGCCATGCGCCCGGTGAGGAATGGATCTTCGCCGTAGGTCTCCTGGCCACGGCCCCAGCGGGGATCGCGAAAGATGTTGATGTTGGGCGCCCAGAAGGTGAGGCCGAAGAACATCTCGTGGTGATCTTGGCGCATGGCTTCGTTGTACTTGGCGCGCGCCTCGGTCGAGATGGTCTGGCCCATGCGATTGACAAGGTCAGCGTCCCAGGTAGCGGCCATGCCGATGACCTGGGGGAAGTTTGTTGCGTATCCCGCGAAGGCGACGCCGTGCAGGCCTTCGTTCCACCAGTCGTACTTGGGCACTCCCAGGCGCGGGATGGCGACGGCGTGGTCGCGCATCTGCGAGACTTTTTCTTCCAGGGTCATGCGGCCGACGAGGTCCTTGACGCGCTGCTCGGTGGGGAGCGCGGGATTCATGTAGGGCAGCGTCTTGGGATCGGGCTGCGGCATGGTTTGCGCCAGCAATGGCAAGGTGATGAGGCCTACAGCAAGGATAGACAGAATGTGCGCGCGGGTCCTGGACATGCGGGTAGTGTGCTCCTGCAGATGGTTCGTGAAGATGAAAGTTTCAGCGAGGCAATTATAGGAGGACGGGCATTGGTTTGCGCCGGAATTCGGCGATGGAGGATGAGACTACGGCGTGAGGGGTTTTGCCGGGACAGTTTGGGTGGGGCAAATAGAGCGGGGCTGGAGATTCCCAGCCCCGTGATCAGTGGGCCAGTCGCTAGTTTCCGGCGATGCCTTTGTTCTGCAGTACGCGCACGACGACGCGCCGGTTTTCGGCCTGGCCTTCGACCGTGGAGTCTGGAGCAACCTGCCTGCTGGTGCCCATCGCTCCGGGCGCCAGGATGTTGGTAAGAGGGATGTGGCACTGCTGTTCAAGATAATCGGTGACGTTGGCTGCCCGCTCCTGGCTAAGCCTCTGGTTGAGGGCGGCAGAGCCAACGGCGGATGCATAGCCTTTCACCTGGATTACATACCCGGTGACCGTGACGGCCTTCTGGCACAGGGTCTGCAATTGCGGGAAATACTGTGGGTCAACCTTGGTCTGACCGTTAGCGAAGAGCACCGTGGCTTCGGCCCAGATGTTGTATTCGCCGAGTTCGCCGAAGCGCTTGTTGACTGCGGCAACGGCAGCGTTGTTGGCGGCGATTTTAGCTTCGTCGGCCTGCTGCTTTTTTTGCTCGGCGGTTAGAGCAGCCTGCTCCTGCTGAAGCTGTGCCGCCTGTTGGGCCTGTTGCGCCTCCACCGGTGCTACGCCGGCTTGAATGTCAGTCGCCGTTTGCAGGCTCTTGCCGTTGAACTGAACGGTGTCCGCCACCAGCTGGTTCTGGGCGTTCATGGTTCCCTTGACGCTGACTTGCAGGCCGGGCACAAGAGCGGCCATGCTCATCTGTTTCTTGCGAGCATGGAACATACCGGATACGTCTTCCACCTGGGTGGTGTCGGTGAGCAGGACGACGGTGTTGCCTGCCCCAGGACTCTGAACGGTCATGGTGGCGCCGCTCCGTCCGTTGATGACTCCCTGAACGCTTTGTGCAGAAGCCATACCGCTCAGCAGCGCCAATGTCACCAAGGATAGACTTACGGCCGATGCGAACTTTAGAACTCTTTTTATGATCACGCTTCCTTCTTTCCTTGTGTGGTTTCATGTCTCGCAGGGATTGCTCCCTGCACAACGCGCTAACCCGCCCTCGGGCGAAAGATGAACCGGAATCTCTTTTTTCCTGTCTCTAAAACGGCTTCATAGTACACGCCTCTGGCCTGTTTAGCGACCATCTTAACTGATCATTCATCTGGGAGCACTTCCGGGGTGTCAGTCGAAGAGCTTCATGAGGCCGGCGGAGGGCAGGTCGGGCTGGAGGAATTTTTGTGGCGAACCGTTTGCTGCGGTCAGGGCTTCGGCAGCCAGATAGCCGCTGCGGGCGGCGCCTTCCATGGTGGCGGGCCATCCCGTGCTGGTCCAGTCCCCTGCCAGAAATGCGTTCGGCCATGGCGAGGCTTGTGCGGGGCGAACGTGATCGAGTAGTGGCCGACAGGAGAAGGTGGCGCGGACTTCCTTAACTACGGCGGCCTTGCGCAGCGCGGTTTCGCGCACGCGGGGGAAAAATCTCGCAAGCTCGCCGGTGGCCATCTCGATGATTTGTTCGCGAGATTGTGGCGTGAGCCAGCGCGATGCGCTGAAGATGAGTTCCATGTAGCTGCCCTCGCCGTGGTTGCGCTGCGGCTGCAGGCGCGAAGCGTGGTACATCCAGTCGACCTTGGAATCGAGCAGCACGGCGTGATCGAGGTCGGTGATTTCGCGATCGAACCAGAGATGGACGGCGGTGATGGGCGAATGCTCAAAGCGCTGCAAGGCGGAGGCGAGTTGCGCGACTCCCGCGGCTTGCGGCATGAGCGGAAGCAGCTTCGACATGCCTTCGAAGGACAGCGCAAGCACGAGCATATCGCTGGTCGCGGTTTGATCGCCCGCTGTGAGCGTCCACGCGCGACGGTCCTCGTGCCACTTAAGCGAGTTGACGGCATCGTGCTGATGCAGGTGGCCACCACGCGCCTGGATGTAGTCGATGGCACGCGCGTAGAGATCGCTGAGCGGAATCATGGGGACGCCCATGCGCCCTGCGGCAGGCGAGCGCAGGAAGACTTCGCGAATGACCATGCCTGCGTAGTAAGCGGAGATGTTCTCAGCATCTTCATTGAGCGCGCTGATGAGCACGGGACGCCAGAAGCGGCGGACGGCAGCCTTGGTTTGGCGATGGCGCACTAACCAGTCAGCGAATGTTTCGCCGCTGTCATCGGGGATGCCGCGCATGAAGGCGCGGAGACCACGCGCGATTGCAGACTTGTCCGCGAGGGTGAAGGCATGTGCGCGCAAAAAAGCGGGGGCGGTGTGCAGCGGCGCGGGCAGCGGCGATGGGCCGATGATGCTGCGACGGCCTCCCGGCTCAAGGAAGGTGAAGCTATCGAACCAGCGGATCTGATCTTCAACGCCGATCCTGCGGTAGAGGTCGATGAGGTTGGTGCAGCAGCCTACCAGCACATGCTGCGAGTTATCGATCACTTCGCCGGTGCCGGGATGCAGATAGGAGGATGCTCTGCCGCCAACGTAGCCGCGACGCTCGAAGAGATCAACGCGATAGCCGGCGTCAGCCAGTGCGCATGCAGCGGCGAGTCCTGCTACGCCTCCTCCAACGATGCTCACAGAAGTTTGAATGGGCGCGGAGGGCATGAGGTTACGCACTCACATTTTTGAGCATCATGCGCCCAAAGCCCTGCGTCAGGATCCACAATTTTTCGTGCGTGGGGACGTGAATGCGGGTGGAGAAGACGTCGTAGTTCCCTGCTTCGATATGATCGAGCAGGCGGCTATAGATGGAGACGAGCACCCACATCGCGGGCCGACTGTCGGGCGAGAGCATGGGCAGCATCTTTTGCGCCGACTCATAGTAGTGGCGGGCGCGCGCGGCTTCAAACTGCATCAGCTCGCGATGGCCGGCTTTCATCTCACTGCCGCGCAGAGCAGCCAGTTCTTGTGGCGCAACGCTGAAGCGCTGCAGGTCTTCGAGGGGAAGATAGATGCGGCCTCGCGCGGCGTCTTCGCGGACGTCGCGCAGGATGTTGGTCAACTGGAAGGCGATGCCAGTTTCCTCGGCAAGCTGCTCGGCGCGAGGGTCGCTGTAGCCGAAGATGCGGATGCAGACCAGACCGACAACGGACGCGACGAGATAGCAGTAGCGATAGAGCTCTGGAAATGTCTGATAGGTATCGAGGGCGCCGGGCGTGGCTTCAGTGCGCAGGTCCATCGTGGTGCCGTCGACGAGTTGATCCAGCAGTTCGGCAGGAATATGGAAGCGGGCGGCTGCGTCGCGCAGTGCGATGAAGACCGGGTCGGATGTAGCTGCGCCCGACTGTGCCGCATGCCAGGCGGCAAGCCACTCGTCTAGCTCGCGGCGGCGCTGTGCGCGGGGCTTCGATTCGTCGTCGGACAGATCGTCGGCGTGGCGCATGAAGGCGTAGACGGCGCAGATGGCGTCGCGCTTCGCTTTTGGCAGGGCGACAAAGGCGTAATAAAAATTCTTTGCTTCTTTACGCGCGATTGCTCGACACACAGCGTAGCACTGCGCCAGGTCCTGGGTCACGCAGCACCCCGGCGCAGGCGAAACCACGGCATCAGCTTTCCGCTGACGGCGCGCGCGGCCAGCGCCATCTTTGTGCCCTTGCTGATGGAGGGTCGTGAACCGAGCACATCATACTGCTGGCGCTCGATGGCGCGCAGAATCTCAAGACCGCCTCGCGTGAAGAGATCCAGATCGAGCGCGAGTTCGCGATCAACGATCTCGAGCAGCGGCATGCCCTGCGCAAACATCTCGCGCGCCACATTCACTTCATAGCGCATCAGTTCGCGGAACTCGGCGGTAGCTTGACCGGAGGCAATCACTTCTTCGCTGACGCCGAAGCGACGCATGTCTGCGAGAGGAATGTAGATGCGATCCTTGGCGTAGTCGACGCGCACATCCTGCCAGAAGTTCGCAAGCTGCAGCGCCGAACAGGTGTAATCCGAGAGCCGGAATATCTCCTCGTCGCGATATCCGCAGGCATAGAGCACGAGATGGCCAACGGGGTTCGCAGAGTAGCGGCAGTAGCCGAGCACGTCCTGCATCGTCTCGAAGCGGGTGACGGTCTGGTCCTGCCGAAAGGCAACCAGCAGATCCGCGAAGGGCTCCTTGGGAATCTCGCAGGCCTTGATGGTTTCAGCCAGAGCTACGAAGACGGGGTGCAGGGTCTCTCCGCGATAGCAGGCGTCGAGTTGCTCGCCCCACAGGTTGAGTAGCGCGAGGGACTGTTCGCGATTCCCTACCTCGTCGCCCAGATCGTCGGAGATGCGGCAGTAGGCGTAGATGCTGTGGAAGTGGGGACGCAGGCGCTCGGGAAGAAACCAGGAGGCTACGTGGAAATTTTCGTAGTGCGTTTCGGCGAGCCCGCGGCAATAGGCGCGAGCCTCTTCGAGTGAGGGTTTGGTCTGCGGCATGCGGTATTCCGCGGGAAGGCGCGCCCACCCTTCGGCAATCAGCACATCCTGCGATTGTTCCCCGCCCTGCACCGGCATCCTTCCATCCCTGCCACTCTTTGAAGTTGTCTTCCGTCGCCGAGGTTCTGCAAATTCGCTGACAGCACCTAAGGAATGATTGCGGTCTTGATGTCGCTGGAGCGCTCCATCAGGTTATTGAAGACGCGGTTCAACTCCACCAGCGGTGCATGGCCCGTGATGTAGTGGCTGGCATCGAACTTGCCGCTGCTAAGCAGATCGAATGCCCTGCGGCAGGTGGCGGGAGTGTGGTGGAAGGTGGCTCGCAGCGTGATGTCGTTGTAGTGCAGACGGTTGGTATCGAGTTCCACCTTGGTGCCGCTGGCGCATCCGCCAAAGAAGTTCACGGTGCCTCCGCGGCGAACCATGTCAACGGCCCACTGCCAGGTCATGGGAGTAGCGACGGCTTCGATGGCCACATCTACGCCGCGATGTTCGGGAGTGAGGGCGCGGACCGCTGCAACTGCATCGGCGGTCGCTCCGATCTGAATGACTTTTCTCGCGCCGAAAAGCTTGGCAGCGGCAATCTGCTCCTTGCGCTTAACGACGGCGATCACGTTCATGCCGGCAAGGGACGCGGCGTGCATAAACATGAGCCCGATCGGACCGGCTCCGATGATGGCTACCTGGTCGCCCTCACCTGCGCCGGTATCTTCCAGGCCTTTGAGTACGCAGGCCAGCGGCTCAGTCAGCGCGGCATGCTCCAGCAGCATGGTCGTCCGGAACGAGGAGCGTGTTCTTCTCGACGATGCGCGCCGGGATGCGGATGTAGTCGGCGTAGGCACCATTGTTGAAGAGCAGATCTTCGCAGAGATTTTCCTGGTGGCGCTTGCACCAGAAGCACTCGCCGCACGGGGCGGAGTTCGAGCGCAACAACCCGCGCGCCCATCTGAAAGTGGGTGACGCCCTCGCCCAACTTCGTGGACAATGCCCGCGAGTTCGTGCCCAAAGAGTGCGGGCGGCACAATCATCTTGGCGTGATAACCGCGGCGGTAGACCTTCAGGTCAGTGCCGCAGGTTAGGGCTGCGCGCACGCGCACCACGATTTCTCCCGCTTCGGCCTGCGGAATCGGCATCCGTTCGATGCGGATGTCTTGCTGCCCGTAGAGCACGGCCGCATTCATTTCATCTTCCATCAATGTCACGTCTTTCGACATTTGCACCCTGACATCCGGCTCAGTGACTTCCGGCTCAATCATGATCTTCATCGAATGAGCCTGCGGATGCGAAGCGAGTTCAATCGCTTCTACGGCCCGATCCAGCGGAAACCGATGCGAAACCAGTCGTGTTAAATCATAGCCGCTCGCCGTAGCCGTTGAAAACAATTGCGGCGGCTTCATCCTGAATCTCGGCCGACGAGCTGTACGAACCGATCAGGTCCTTTTCATCGAGGCAGATAGCTCCGGGATCGATAACCGCTTCCTCGTGCTGCGTCTGCGCGAAGAGCATCACCTTACCGCCCGGCCTGACCGCGTCCATCGCCATACGGATGAGGGCATTGCCGCCCACCGCAAGAATGACGGCATCGGCCCCGCGGCCTTCGCTGGCCTGCCGCACACGTTCGACTACGTCTTCTTTCGCGGCATCGATCGGATGATCAAGCCCGAAGCCTGCCGCGATCTTGTGTCGTTCAGCATACAGGTCGGAGGTGAGAACCGTGGCGCCGGAGCGCTGGGCGAGCGAGGCCAGCAGGATGCCGATGGGGCCCTGCCCGATGACGAGCACCGTTTCGTCGGGTTGCGAGGTCCAGCAGTGCGAATGCCCTTGTAGCAGGTGTTTACCGGCTCGACGAAGGCTGCCTGCTCAAAGGGCACGCCATCGGGGATGGGCACCACTCCGCCGCGCTCGACGATCCAGTCCATCACGCGGACGTACTCGGCAAATCCGCCCCCAGCAGCCTCAAACCCGGCCGTGGCGCCTACTTTCTTGTAGACGGGACACTGGGCAAAGGTCTTCTTGCGGCAGTAGTAGCACTCGCCGCAGGGGATGTGGTGGAAGACCATAACGCGGTCGCCAACGGCGAACTTCGCTGACGCCCGGGCCGACGGCGGCGACAACGCCAGCCGTCTCGTGGCCGAAGATGCGCGGGAGCGGAGTGCGAGCCGGTGTGGATCTTCTTGAGGTCGGTGCCGCAGATTCCGCAGGAGCGCATCGCGATCAGGAGTTCGCCCGCGCCAATCTCCGGGACCGGTACAGTTTCAATGCGCACATCGTTGACGCCGCGATAGACCGCAGCCTTCATAGTGGCCGGAGGATTTTGCCGCTGATGTATTGCCCCAGCCTGGGCACCGTCGTAGTCATGCGGCCAGCTCATACTGCCGTGGTTGCAAATTAGCGACTTCTAATTAAGATAGTCCTCGTTCTCCAGAAACGCCCGATAGATTGCTTGCCAAGATTCCACCGCGGCCTTTGCGGCTGTTGCTTTCCGAATCGCATCAGCGCACCCCAATACCTGCGGTCGGAAGATGACACTGGCCGCGAAAGCTGCCACACGAAATTCGCCGCGGCTGCCGATGAACGGATTCATATCGGGCAGGCGCTCTCCACAGCCCGTCGGACACGGCCTTGAAGCAATAGCACGGAATATCGCGCATTGACTGCCAGCCGCGCCACCGTAGCGCCTTCCATGTCCACCAGCACCGCTCCGGGATATGCCTGCTGCCAGCCGCCGCTTTTTCGGCAGTCATCCGCAACCGGGCACTGGTAAGTCACAGACGCGAGTTTTCGGTCGGTGGTCACAGTTTCAAATTGCTCGCCTGTCGGCGCATCGATCACCTGGCCCACGTGGTACACGGCGCCGGGCTGCCAGAGACCTCACGCAGCGCTCCGGCCCAGCCAATGGAAAGCACCGCGATCAAGCGCGCCGTCCTTCTCCGCCTCGGCAAACGCCTTCGTCGCCCGATCGCGCCCAATGCCCGCGCATACCGCGATCCACGTGCCCTTGCTGCTCTCCTGCTCCCAACGATAGATGCCTTGGCGGTGGAGATCCGCCTCCATCCCTTGACCAGCGGCTGCAAGTTCGCCCGGCATGGCGGCGATGATACCGACTCGCGTCATTGTGGGGGCGCGTATCCGTGCGCGCGAAACCACTCAATCGCCGCCCGCAGTGCCTGGTAGACGGGAGCCACCGTGAACCCGAGTTCGCGCTCTGCCTTCGCTGACGAGGCATACATCTTCTTCTTGCCCATGCGCACCGCTTCGACCGTGGCCCTTGGCTCCTTGCCGCGCAGCCTGCCCGTAAAGTTTTCGTCGAAGAAGGCGAAGGCCATCGCGACCGCGTGCGGGACCTTCATCGTAGGAGACGGCAGGCCCGTGATCGCGGACATCCTGTCCAGAATCTGCTTCAGCGTGAGATTTTCGCCGCCCAGGATGTATCGCTCTCCCGCGCGCCCCACGGTGAGCGCATGCGACGTGCGTCTTGCGCCACCTCGTTCACATCGACAAGGTTCAGGCCCGTGTCCATGTACGCCGGAAATTTTCTGTTCAGAAAATCGACGATGATTCCGCCCGTCGGCGTCGGCTTCACATCGTTGGCGCCAATCGGTGTCGTGGGATTCAGGATCACGACATCCTGACCGCGCTGGGCGGCCTTAAGCGCTTCCTGCTCGGCCAGAAACTTGGAGCGCTTGTAGATGCCGATCATGTCTCGAGCGAGACGGGGGTCCGCTCATCGACGATGCGTTCCGTCTCCTTGAAGCCCATCGTCGCGACGCTGGAGGTGTAGACCACGCGCCGCACACCCTCTTCGCGGGCCACTCGCAGCAGGTCGCGCGTGCCGCCTACGTTGGCGGCGTACATTTCTTCAGGATCGCGAACCCATAGGCGATAATCCGCCGCCACGTGAATCAGCGCATCGCAACCCGCAGAGCGCCGGAGCGAAGCGACTCCACATCGCGAAGATCGCCCACCACGGTTTCGCGCTGGGATGCCCTGCCAGGTTGTCAAGCCGGCTGGTCTTGCGAACCAGCAGCTCGCAGGCACGCTCCTTGCGCCGCAAGTGCGCTCGCGACATGACTGCCCACAAAGCCCGTCGCGCCAGTTAGGAAAACTTTCATGGCGGATGTCGGTGTTTGTCCCCAGGCCCTGCCCGGGCAAGTGCGGTTCAGAGTTTTACTGCTGGACCGGTATGCTTCAGAAATCCGCTCGCCATTGCAGAAAACTTCCATCTAGTCCAACGACCTCAGGATGAAGCCCGAACCTGCTTCTCGCCCGCGGCTTTCTTTCCTTGTACTGCTTTACCCAGGCTTCCCAGTGCTTGCCCGGCGGCGCGATCCTTGCCCGTAAACTCCAGCCGCGCAATCTCGCTGTACGCGAAGCGCACGCTTCTCGTTCGAGTTCACGGGAAAAAGCTTCACGTAGGATTGCGCCAGCGATCGCGCCCGGCCTGCGATCGAAGATGTACGCTTCAAAACGCTCGCCGTTCTTCAACGTCAGCGTTACGTCGCCGCGATAATCGAAAGCCTTGTCCAGCGCGTCGAACATCTCTGGTCTCGCTGGCAAGCTCCGGTATCCATCCTTCGAGATACTGGTGCTGCTGTACCCGGCGCAATTTCGAGAGCATTTGGATCGACAATCTTCTGTCTCCGTCATGCCCGCGTCTCCTCCAGCGCTTCCTGCTTGGCGTTGTCGATCTGCACCAGCTGGGGCCGAGCTGGCATCGGAGCATTCAGCAACTCCAGCGCGCCGCGATCCGCATAGCGGCTGAAGAGCGATAGCCTTGGCCATCGCGATAAATCCACGCAGCGATCCGAAGCCGTCGTTCACAGCGGATGGCTTCATACCCGCAGCTCACCATGCAGTTCGCGCACTTGGGATTGCCGCTCTCCGTGCCGTACTTGTCCCACTCCGTCGTTTCCAGCAATTCCTTGAACGTGTCCGCGTAGCCGTCCTGCAGCAGGTAGCAGGGCTTCTGCCAGCCGAAGATGTTGTACGCCGGCATGCCCCACGCCGTGCACTTGATAGTCGCGCTTGCCCATCAGAAATTCCAGGAACAGCGGCGACATATTGAACTTCCAGCTCGGCTTGCGGTTCGACAGAATCGCGCGGAACAAGCGCGCGTGTACGTGCGCGTCCGAGAAAGCGATTCTGGTCAGGAGCCTTGTCGTACGAGTAGCCCGGCGACAACACGATTCCTTCCACGCCCATGCGCCATCACTTCGTCGAAGAAGGCGCGAACGCTGTTGGGATCGGTGCCGTCGAAGAACGTCGCATTCGTGGTCACGCGGAAGCCGCGCTTCACCGCTTCGCTAATGCCTTCCACGGCGATGTCGTATCCGCCTTCGCGGCAGACTGAGAAATCATGGTGCTCACGCTGCCCATCGAGATGCACTGAGAAGGTCAGGTACTTCGACGGCGTGAACTCTCGGCAGGCGCCGCTTCAGCTCCAGCGCATTCGTGCAGAGGTAGATATACTTCTTGCGCTCGATCAGCCCGTTCGACGATCTCGACGATCTGCGGATGCAGCAGCGGCTCGCCGCCGGGAATGCTCACCATCGGCGCGCCGCATTCATCGACCGCCGCGAAGCACTCTTCCGGCGTGAGGCTCTTTCTTCAAAATGTGCGGCGGATACTGCACCTTGCCGCAGCCCGCACACGCGAGGTTGCAGCGGAAGAGCGGCTCAAGCATCAGGACAAGCGGATATCGCTCGCGACCGCTGCATCCTCTGCTTGACCACGTAAGACGCAACCGTCCACATCTGTGAAATAGGAACTGCCATTGAATCTGATCTCCTTTGTCGCGCCTGCAGTCTTCGGTTTCTTGCACGCCTAGGGTCAGGCGTTCCGTTCCATCGCGCGACGATAGCTCGTCAACGCCAGCAACGGGAAGTAATTCCGGTACAGGTGGTACGCAAGGTAAAACACCCGGGGGAAGCCGGTGCCCGTAATGATTGCCTGCTTGGTCGCACCGGAGCCGGTGCTTTCGTCCCACGATCCATCGATCGTCCTGCTTCTCCAGCAGCCAGCGAACACCCTTGGCAACTGAGTCGCTGCGTGTATCGCCCGCTGCCAGCAAGCCGAGCAATGCCCAGGCCGTTTGCGAAGGCGTGCTTGGCCCAATCACCACGCGTTATCGGATCGTCGTAGCTGTCGCAGCTTTCGCCCCAGCCGCCGTCAGCGTTCTGAATCGAACGAATCCACTCCGCCGCCTGCTGAATCTGCGGCTCGTTGTGATCGACGCCGATCGCTTCCAGTCCGCGCAGCACCAGGAACGTGCCGTAGATGTAATTCACGCCCCAGCGCCCAAACCAGCTGCCATCCGGCTCCTGCTCTGAATAGATGAACTTCACCGCGCGTTCGACGCGCTTATCCTTCGCCGTGTAGCCGTAGGTCGCCAGCATCTCGAGTACGCGGCCCGTAATGTCCACGGTCGGCGGATCCAGCATGGCGTTGTGGTCGGCAAACGGAATGTACTGGAACACCATCTTCGTGTTGTCTTTATCGAAGCTGGCCCAGCCGCCGTTCTTGCACTGCATGGCGAAAATCCAATCCAGCGCGCGCTTGCGACACGTCGTACTGGTAGCGCTCCCGCGGATTGTCGATTTTGTTCAGCGCCAGCAGCACCTGCGCGGAGTCGTCGACGTCGGGATAGAACTCGTTGTTGAATTCGAAGTACCAGCCGCCCGGCTCGGTGTTGCGAACCTTCACAGCCCAGTCGCCCTTGTGACGCACTTCCTTCGACAAGCATCCAGTCGGCAGCTTTCAGCAGCCGCGGATCGGTGCGCGCCACTCCCGCTTCGCCCAGCGCGAACACCGCCTGCGCCGTGTCCCATACCGGGGACATGCAGGGCTGCATGCGGAAGGTCGGCGTGGGATATTCCGGCGTGCCGTTCGGCTCGTCGATGCCCAGCTTCTCAAACTCATCCAGCGCGCGAATCATCTGCGGATCGTCAAGCGAATAGCCGAGACAACGCAGCGCGACTATGGCGTTCAGCATGGCGGGATAGATCGCACCCAGACCATCGCTCATCTCCAGCCGCTCCAGCATCCAGCGCTCCGCCTTCTTCAGCGACATGGCGCGCAGCGGACGAATGTGAACGCGCTCTGCCAGATGCATCACGCGATCGAGCAGCAGAAAGAAATTGCGCCAGCCGACAGATCTGCTTCGTATCCCAGCGGGGACGAAGATTTGCGTTCTGCGTGCCACCGACAAACAGTTCGTCAATGCTCTGTTCCGGCGCGAATCTTCTTGAACGGCTTCTTGGCATACGCAATCGACAGCGGCACCAGGATGGCGCGCGACCACGACGAAATTTCGTAGATGTTGAAGTAGAACCAGTTGGGAAATAGCACGATCTCCGGCGGAATTGCCGGGACCGCGTCGTACTCATACTGGCCCAGCGAACAGAGATAAATCTTGGTGAAGGTGTTGCACTCCACCACGCCGCCATGGGCGAGGATCCACTCACGCGCCTTTGCGAGCACGGGATGGTCAAGCTGAGTGATACCCATCAACTTGCAGGCGAAATAGCATTTAACCGAGAGGCTGATGTTCGACGGGCCGCCGGGATAAGATGCTCCAGCCGCCATCGTCGTTCTGGTAGCGAAGGATCTCGTTCAGCGCTCGCTGCAGTTTGCCCGGGATCTCCGGTGCCCAGCAGGTGATGGACGAAGATGTAGTCGGCCTCCAGCATGGCGTCTGCTTCCAGTTCGCCACACCAGTGCCCATCTGCTTGCTGCTGCGAAAATACCCAGTCTTTTGACCTGGCAATAGCTGCCGCGACCTGATCGAGTCCGGCGTCGATGCGCCCGAACTTCGGTACCACGCCGACTTTTTTTCTTCCTAAAGTTGTGCTCATTTTCCCAATTACAGACCTTTTGTAATCCCCTGAAAGCAAGCGCTGGGTCAGTTTGAAACACTCGCGGGCGCGGCCGCAATCGCCTGAACAATCTCAGGCGGCAGACCAAATCTTACGTTTTCAGGCATTACTTCCACTTCTTCGACGTTTGCGAAGCCGACTTGCTGCAAATACTTCACAACATCTTCCACAAGAACCTCTGGAGCGGAGGCACCGGCGGTCAGAGCCACCGTGTTCACTCCGTCAAGCCACTTGGGATCAATACTCGCCGAGTTCTCAATCAGATAGGAGCGAGTGCTCAGATTCTGCGAGACCTCTACGAGTCGGTTGGAATTGGAACTGTTGGTCGAGCCCACCACGAGGACAAGGTCGGCCATGTGAGCAACATTTTTCACCGCAACCTGGCGGTTTTCCGTGGCGTAGCAGATGTCCTGCGAGTGCGGACCGACGATCTGCGGGAACTTCTCCTTGAGCGCGTGAATGATGTCACGGGCCTCGTCGAGGCTCAGAGTGGTCTGGGTTAGATAGGCTACGCGGCTGGGGTCGGGCACTTCGAGTGCAGCCACTTCCGCAACATTCGAAACGACTTGCGTCGCATCGGGAGCTTCGCCGAGGGTGCCTTCGATCTCATCGTGATCACGATGACCAATCAGCACCAGCGAATAGCCCTGCTGGGCGAATTTCACCGCTTCCACGTGGACCTTGGTTACCAGCGGGCAGGTCGCGTCAATCACCTTCAGGCCACGCTTGGCGCTGTGCTCGCGGACTTCGGGCGATACTCCGTGGGCGCTGTAGATGACACGCATGCCG
Organism: uncultured Acidobacteriaceae bacterium; assembly: GCA_963849505.1. Lineage (GTDB taxonomy): Bacteria > Acidobacteriota > Terriglobia > Terriglobales > Acidobacteriaceae > JANXZS01. The sequence goes on from CAWKHY010000014.1 coordinate 85,776, forward strand.
GCGGGAACGTCGTCAATATCGTCGACGAAGATCGCGCCCTTTTCGGCTAACTCATTCACTACAAAACGGTTATGTACGATCTCTTTGCGAACGTAAATGGGAGCCCCAAAGGTCTCCAGCGCGATCTTCACTACGTCGATAGCACGCACGACGCCGGCGCAGAAACCGCGGGGCTTCAACAGCAAAATACGCTTTTCAGTCAACGGGGAACCCTCTCGAGTACCGGTGGAATTGGCTACAGTTTCGTTAATTTGCACAACCTCAAGTATACCAAGCCCGGACCCTCTCGGACAGGGTTCCGGAGGAAGTAACCAGGAAGTAATCCACAGCCCCTTGCCAGGGAGGAATTTATTGGCCTGAACCCCTCAGAAAACGTGCAATTTCGCATTGCTAACGGCTAGTTTTGAGCATTTGTTCGGCGTGCCTCATCGAGGTCTCCGTAAGCTTGGCCCCACTCAGCATTCGGGCAACTTCTTCCGTGCGGGAAGCCTCGTCGAGCAGGCGAATCGCCGTCCGGGTCCTTCCCTGCTGCTCACGCTTCTCGATCAGCAAATGCTGGTCAGCAAAAGCGGCTACCTGAGGTAGATGCGTGACGCAGAGCACTTGTTGCGCTTTTGATAGCGACTTCAGCTTTTGGCCTACCGCCTCGGCTGCGCGCCCACCAATACCAATGTCGATCTCGTCAAATACCAGGGTCCTGGGGATGGCGGTTTTCTTACTGCCTCGGGCGTGGCTTGCCCCTTCTTCTACTGTTACCTTGAGCGCCAGCAGTACGCGGGACATTTCGCCACCCGAAGCGATCTCGTCCAGGGGCTTCAGCGGCTCCCCGGCATTGGTGGCAATGCGGCACTCGACCTCGTCCCAGCCGTGCGCCGTCCAGGAACTTTCGTCGTGGCGGGGAGTGACGGCGACGCTGAATCGCGTCTTCATCGCGAGGTCGTTTATCTGGACCTCGGCGAGCTTCTCGAGCTTCTTTGCTGCTGCGGCCCGATCGCGCGAGAGCGTGGTGGCGGCGGCACGATAGGCCTCTGCTGCATGGGCGAGATCGATACGCAGCTGCTTCAGGATCTCGTCGCGATTCTCGATCTCGGCAAGCTTGCGCGCGACTTCCTCGCCATGAGCGATTACCTGCTCCAGTTTGGGACCGTATTTGCGCTTCAGGCGGTCGAGAATCTCAAGCCGGTCTTCAATCTCGCCGAGCCGCTCGGGTGAAGACTGAATGTCCTCGGCGTAGGCTCGCATGGTCTCACCCACATCGCCCACAACGGCGCGTGCGGAGACAAGCTGCTGCGTCGCCTCAGTGAAGCGGCCGTCGTAGCGCGCCACTTCTTCCATCTGCTTCAGGGCCGCGCCCAGAGCCACTTCGGCGGATGCGCTGCCCTCGTAGAGCGCGTCATACGCACCCATGGCCGCGGTGAAGAGCTTCTCAGCATTGGCCAGCACTTTGCGTTCTCCCGCGAGCGCCTCGTCCTCGCCCTCGAGGGGACGCGCGGCCTCGATCTCTTTCTTCTGGAAGCTCCACAGGTCGGCCATGCGCAGCCGCTCCTGCTCGTCGCGCTCCATCTCTTCCAGACGGCGCTGCACCTCGCGCCATGCGGAGAAAGTGGCGGCGACAGGCTCCATGCGGGATGCCGGCGTAGCGGTCGAGCAGGCCGCGCTGCTGTGCCTGGTCAAAGCCGCCGAGTGTCTGGCTCTGCGCATGGACCAGCGCGAGTTCCGGGGCCAGGGCACGCAACACGGCAACCGTGGCCGGCTGATTGTTTACATAAACGCGACCCTTGCCGTTGCCCTGGATTTCGCGTCGCAGAATGATCTCACTGCCCTCGGCATCGATCCCGTTTTCCTCGAGGATCTGCTCGGCCCCCAAGGTGCTCTCGAAGACGCAGGCGACCACGGCTTTTTCAGCTCCATGACGAATCACGTCCGACGAGGCCTTTTCTCCCATCAGCAGCGCCAGTGCATCCACAAGGATCGACTTGCCGGCTCCCGTCTCTCCGGTCAGCAGGTTCAGTCCCGGTCCGAAGACCGCAATGGCATGGTCGATCACCGCGTAATTCTCGGCCCGTAGTTCCAGCAACATGGTTGGCGCGCCTCAGCACAAATTGATCCCGCGGTCGTGGCACAGGAAGACGGCCCTGCAGATCGCAGAAACGGGAATCCGAGCGAAGCATAGCACGGGCATTTCCCGGCGTGCCCCGCTAAATCCATTCCTGCGTGCAGCAGATGCAAATCTGCCCATGATCCATCATGGTTCCCGTGCCTTGTTTATCTTCGCCGCAGGGTTGGTGGCGGGGCTTGCGTCTGCTAACGTTGAAGCTGAGGCAATGACACATATTCCCGTAGCACTTCTCGTCTATCTGCAGAGCGACGCCGCTCCTGATGCGCCTCGTAGCGGCAGCGCAATCGTCGATATGGTCCAGCAAAGTGGACCCATCGCTCTAACGGTCCTGGTGATCCTGTTGCTGGCCAGCCTTTATTCCTGGGCCATCATCTTCGGCAAGTGGGGCAGCTTTCAAGCGCGCCCGGGCACAGAGCCGCCGTTTTCTGCGCGCCTTCCGCAAGGCCACACGCCTGCAGGAGATCGCCGCGGTCAGCGAGCAGTTCAAGCCCAGCCCGCTGGTGAATGTCTTCGACGAGGTCTACGAGACCTATCGCCGCCAGACGGGCGGCTCCGGGCCGCCGCGCAACATTACTGCGCTTGAACGCGCCGCGCAAACCGCCTCCAGCGAGGCATTGACCTCGATGGAGAGCCGTCTGACGTGGCTTGCTACCATCGGTGCGGTTTCGCCGTTCGTGGGCCTCTTCGGCACCATCATGGGCATTGTGGACGCCTTTCACGGCCTGGGCACGGCCGGGGCGGCAACATTGCGCGCCGTGGCTCCCGGCATCTCAGAGGCGTTGATCACCACGGCTGCCGGCCTGCTCGTCGCTGTCCCCGCGGTCGTCGCCTACAACAGCTTCGGCGCGAGCTGCGCGAATTTGGCGCGCGCCTCGATGACTTCTCCCGCGAACTGCTGAACAGCATGGAGGAGATCAGCCTGCGCCCCGGCGTGGACCCGATCGAAAGGGAGGCCGCGCGTGGCCTTCACAAGTAGCAACGGCAAAACGCAGAGCTCACTGGCGGATATCAACATCACTCCGCTGGTGGACGTGGTGCTTGTGCTGCTGATCATCTTCATGATCACGGCGCCGGTGCTGCAGTCGGGCATCGATGTCGCCGTGCCCAAGACAAAATCGGTGAAGGAAATCACCGAAACGCGCCAGGTGCTCACGATCGATCGGGATCAGCGCGTGTTTCTCGGCGATCAGCCGGTGAACGTGAATGAGCTGGCACAGATCCTGCGCGTTCCCCGCGGTGGCGATCCCAGCAAAAAGGTGATTTACCTGCGGGCGGATGAGCGGGTTCCCTTTGGAGCTTTTGCCTCAGTGATGGACGCGGTAAAGCAGGCGGGCATCACCAACATCAGCATCGTGACGCAGCCCATTCAAAACGGGGCCGCGAAGTAGCGGTATGGCGCCTATGTCCAAACAGGTGGATCTGTTGGATGCGAAGGAGCCCTTCGGCGTTCCGGTGGTCGGCTCTGCCATTCTGCACGTCGGGCTGGCGGGAGCAATCGCGGCACTTGCCTTCATCAGCGGCTTGCTGCCGCACACTACGTGGGGTAATGCGAATCCGGGAGGCGCCATCTCGGCGTCGCTGGTGAGTTCGGCTCCGGCGTTGCCGCTGCCGCAGGATCATCCGCCCACTGAGAGCGTGCTTGCGACGGAGAAGCCCAGCCAGGCGCCTGCGCCTCCTGCGCCCAAGGCCAAGCCGGTTGAGGAGGAGAAGGCCATCCCCATTGCCACCAAGACCAAGCAGGAAAAGGTCAAAGAAGCTCCGCCGAAGCAGAGCACTCCGACAAAGCAGCCGCCGACCAAGCAGGACAATCGCGCGCAGTATGGCGAGGGAGCGCCGAACATGGCTCGCTCCACGCCAGGCGGCGGCGCAAATGGTCCGGTAACGGCGGCGGGAGATTTCGGCTCGCGCTTCGGCTGGTATGTGGCCATCATTCAGCGCAAGGTACGCGAGTCCTGGTACACCCCGGAGATCGATCCTGCAACGCCGGAAGGGCGCGAAGCGATTGTCACATTCACGCTGTCGCGCGACGGCAGCCCCAGCGATATACGCATTGCCACTTCCAGCGGCTCCCCGACGCTTGATACCTCGGCGAAACGCGCGGTTCAGCGTGTTGATACCTTCGGTCCCCTGCCCCCGGGATATGCGGGAAATAGCCTCACCGTGGCGTACACTTTTACTTACACGCATCCTAACCATTAGGACGGAGAGGTTTCCTACTAGTCCCACATGATGACGAAACGCATTAGTCTCCGGTACATACCTGTTTTCTTTTCTCTGCTGTCACTTTTCGTGCTCGCCGCCGCAACCGAGGCCCCTGCGCAGGATTGGGTCAAGACGGGTACCAACCTGGGCGTGGAGCGCATCCGCCTGGCGGTTGCTGATTTTAAGGCTGCCTCTACCGATCCGCAGACGCCTTCGCTGAAAAACACCTTCGACGCGACGCTCTACAACGACCTAAACAGTGCGGGCATCTTCGACATGGTTTCGAAGAGCATGGCGCCTCCGGTTTCTCCGGGATCGCCGCAGGAGATCAGCCTGAAGCAGTGGTCGGCTGAGCCGGTGAACGCTGCGATGGTCACCTTCGGAGCGCTGGCGGTTCGCAGTGGCAGGATTGTTCTCTACGGCTGGCTCTTCGATACTAAGAACGAACAATCGCCGCAGGTTCTGGGCAAGCAGTACAACGAAACCGCGACGCAGGACAATGCGCGCCTGATTGCGCACCGCTTCGCTGACGAGATCATTCTGCGGCTTGGCGGCGGCCTGAACGGAATTGCCGAGACGAAGATTTATTTCGTGTCGACGCGCACCGGCAGCAAGGAAATCTGGGCGATGGATTACGACGGCCAGGGTCAGCATGCAGTCACGCACCTGGGACAGATTTCACTTTCGCCGCGCATCGCGCCCAACAATTCGCGCATTGCGTTTGCGACGCTGGGTAAAGAGGGCTGGTCGATTCGCATGTTCTCGCTGGAGCTGAATCGGCTTATCAGCTGGCCTTTGGGCGTGGGCGCAAGCCTTTCACCGGCATGGTCCGGCGACGGCAATCATCTGGCGTTCTCCTCCAGCCGCTCGGGCGATCCTGAGATCTGGGTGGCCGACGTGACGGGCGCGAATCCTCGGCGCTTGACGAATTTTAAAGGGCCGGACGTATCGCCGGTGTGGAATCCGAAGACCAACGCGCAGATCGCGTGGTGCAGCGGCCGCACGGGTCTGCCGCAGATATACATCATGGATTCGGATGGCGGCGACATTCAGCGCATGACGGATGGCGGCTATGCCACCTCTCCCTCATGGTCGCCGAATGGCCAGTTCCTCACCTTCGCGTGGGATCGCAAGTACGGTCCCGGCGCACCTGGCGGACAGGACATCTACGTGATGGACATCGCCAGCAAGAAGTGGCTGCAGTTGACTCACGATGCAGGCCGCAACGATTTTCCAAGTTGGTCCCCGGATGGACGTCACATCGTTTTTGAGCGGGAGCAGGGAGGACAGTCCGAGATATGGACAATGCTTGCAGATGGCACAGAGCAGCATCCCCTGACCCAAAGCGGGAACAATTCCATGCCGAACTGGAGTTGGAAGTAAATGGATTTGGCAGCGCGCATAGTTGGACGTAAACTTATGTGTCCCTTTCTCAATCGCAGCTTTCACCGTCAGCGTTGGGAGCTGCAGTAAGCCGACGCTCGTAAATACTCTCCCCAGGAGGAGATTGTGACCGGAAGACAGTTGAAGCATTTGGCCTCGTTCGTATTTTTAGCTTCGCTAATTTTTGCCGTAGGTTGCGGCAAGAAGAAAACAACGCCGCCGCCGGAGCCTCCTCCGCCGCCAGTCGTAGCACCCGCGCCGACCGCTGAGATCACCGCGACTCCCAGCGCCGTAACCGCAGGCGACAAGGTCGTTATCGCGTGGCGCACGACGAATGCCAGCACCGTATCCATCGACGGCATCGGCACGGTAAGTGCCGAGGGAACGCAGACCGTGAATCCCACGGTCTCCACCAACTATCACCTGGTAGCTCGTGGAGATGGCGGAAGCGCGGACGCAATGGCGCGTGTAACGGTGAATACTCCGCCGCCGCCGGCCGCTCCCGTTAGCGACGTGATCGACGAAGCAACTTTCCGCCAGAACGTTGCGGATATCTTCTACGACTACGACAGTTACGATTTGCGCAGCGATGCCCAGGCAATCATTTCAAAGAACGCCAGCTTCTTTGTTGCGCATCCCACGGTCAAGGTCGTACTCGGCGGATATTGCGACGAGCGCGGCTCAACCGAATACAACCTGGCCCTTGGCGAGAACCGCGCCAATGCCGCGAAGCAAGCCCTGGTGAGCGCCGGCGTTGCTCCTGACCGTCTGCGCGTTGTCAGCTATGGCAAGGAAAAGCAGTTCTGTTCAGAGCACGACGAGAGCTGCTGGCAGCAGAATCGCCGCACCCAGTTCTCGCTGGATAAATAGCACGACGATCGCGGCAGTATCGCCAGTCGATACTGCCGCATCTTAATTAAGACACGTACGCCAGGGGAAATATTGATGCGTATCTCAACTCCCAGCTTCGCTGCACTAGCAGCCGTTGTCCTCCTCTTCCCTGCTTTTCCCGCACACGCCGTGTCCAAGGAAATGATTCAGCTGCAGACCCAGGTCCAGCAGCTTCAGGACGCGATGCAGCATCTGCAGCAAACCAACGACGAGCGCATGGGCGTGCTGCAGCATTTGGTTGAGCAGACCGCCGACAGCGTCAACAAGATGTCGGTAACGGTCGGTGACCTGCAGAAAAAGATTGATCGCGAGACCGAAGGTTCGGTTCAGAAGCTGGACGGCGTCTCCGGCCAGATCCAGTCTCTGAACGATTCCGTGGATGAATTGAAGGCCCGCATCGGGCGCATAGAAAAAACCCTGCAAGACATGCAGAGCCAGGCCGCGAGTGCCGCCGCCGCTCCCAACGCAGCTGGTATTACGGCTCCCGGCGGCATGCCGCAGGATCCCGCTGCCGCGCCAGCCCCTGCCGCTCCCCCATTGCAGCAGCTATACCAGGGTGGATTGCGCGACTACAACTCGGCGAAATACGATCTCGCCGTCTCTGAGTTCAGCGACGTAATGAAGTTCTATCCGCGCGACGATCTGGCCGGCAACGCGCAATACTACATCGCCGAGATCGACTACCGTCAAGGCAAGTATCAGAATGCGATCAAGGGCTACGACGTGGTGCTGGAGCAGTATCCCGGCAATCCCAAGTCACCCGCGGCGCAGTTGCGCAAGGGCGAGTCGCTGCTGGCGCTGAACCAGAAAGACGCCGGCACACGAGAACTTCGCAGCCTTATCCAGCGCTATCCGCAAACCCCGGAGGCGCAGCAGGCCCGCAATCGCCTGAACGGCCTCGGCGTGCGCATCACGCCTAAGCCTACCGCGACGAAAGAGCAATAGCCGCACCACGCAGGTCCACAAGAGAGGCAGCCATGCGCCGCCTCTTCTTTTTTGTCCCGCATACAACAGTGAGAGCCCTTTCGCACATCTCTCAGGGCATGATCACACCAAAAGCATCACCCGACGCCGACGATTGCAAAGGCGCGGTTGAGACCGACCGTCCCGAGACCAAGGACGAAAACTCCCTGACCGGCCAACTCGTCCATCGCGGGCCAGAGAAGCCCGAAGATGGCGAGGACTCCGACTTTCCTGAGCCCGGCTCAAGTCCTGAACACAGCGGCGAACACAAGTAATCCAGCAGCGCAGTTGTGAGACGCAAAGCGAAAGGGCCCATTCAATGGGCCCTGCTTCGTTGTTGGGTGCACCCTGCTTATTTTGGTGCGGGCTTGTCCTGGGGCGCCGGCGGAGGAGCGGCTTGATCCGCTGGAGGCGTCTGGGTGCCGTCCTTGGAATGGTCCTTGTAGATGGAATACTGCTCGGCAGGACGCTTCATCTTCACCACAATCTGCTTTGAAGCGGTGTCGATCTTGTAGTCCTCGCCGTAGGTCTGGAAGCCGTTGGCAATGACCTGAAGGCGTAATGTATCGCCAATCGTGATCACATCGATGACGGCCTTGCCTTCCTCGGTCGTCTTGAGCTCCATGTTGCCTACGTCTTTCTCATTCTGCATCGGATGAAAGATCACTGCCGCATTGGGAATCGGCTTACCGGTGGTGGCTCGGAGGACAAGCACCTCGATGGTGGCCATGGGCGGCGGCGGGACGTACTTACGGCCTCGCTTTACATCGGTCTGATAGGCAAATGCGGGGGCCAGAGCAACGGTGAACAGGGCCAGAAGAAGTGCGCCGGAGATGGCGCGGAGACGCGTGGTGAACATATTTGCCATTGTATTCAATCCGTGCGGAGTAGGGAAACTGGGGCGTAAAGGGTTAGATTTGGCGACCGATGGCGCTCATAATCTTCCAGTTCTGTATAATTAAATATGAGTGAGAATAACTCATATTTTAACGCCGGAGGGCTTGACAACTCCATTCCCGGTGCCTATCTTTAGCAATTGGGTGGCGACACTGCTAAAGATACCCATCAGGCGTCAGCCGGGTAGGGTCGCCCATCCCGAGAAATCTCTCGAAAATCAAGCTGCAACTCGCGAGGCAAACCCTCGCGCGAAGGAGAAGTAACGCAATGGCAACTGCATCCGTAGCGACCACCTTCACTCCCCTTCACGACCGCATCCTGCTTCGTCGTATCGACGAGGGCGAGACGGTACGTGGCGGCATCATTATTCCTGACTCAGCCAAAGAGAAGCCCCAGGAAGGTGAAGTTATCTCGGTAGGCAAGGGCAAGTCGAACGACGAGGGCAAGGTATTTCCGCTCGACGTCAAGGCTGGCGATCGCGTTCTTTTCGGCAAGTATGCCGGGACCGAGATCAAGATCGATGGCGAAGACTTCATCATCATGCGTGAAGAAGAAGTTTTAGGCGTACTCAAAGGTAAGTAAGCGAGCGACTCGCGACCGGATGCGCATTTTGCGTGTCAGGTGGCGGCAAACTACCTCAGGCGGGCAGCTCCCGCTGAGCATACTCAAAGATTGCCGCTTGTGGGGCGAGCGCTCCCCGAGCGTAAGGAGAAGGAAAAGAAATGGCAAAGCAGATTCTGCACGGAGAAGATTCGCGTCAGGCAATTCTGCGCGGCGTAAACACGCTGGCGGATGCCGTGAAGGTGACCCTTGGACCCAAGGGTCGCAACGTCGTCATCGAGAAGAAGTTTGGATCGCCGACCATCACCAAGGACGGCGTAACGGTAGCCAAGGAGATCGAGTTGAAGGATTCGCTCGAGAACATGGGCGCCCAGATGGTTCGTGAAGTAGCTTCGAAGACCTCAGACGTAGCCGGTGACGGCACCACGACCGCAACGGTTCTGGCCCAGGCAATCTATCGCGAGGGTGTAAAGACGGTTGCTGCGGGTGCGAACCCGATGGCGTTGAAGCGCGGCATCGACAAGGCAGTGGAAGCGATCATTGGCAAGCGCGACGAAGCCGGTGTAGTGACGGGCGGCGCATTGTCGAAGTTCTCCAAGCCGGTAACGGGCGAGATGATTGCCCAGGTGGGAACGATCTCCGCCAACAGTGACGCGACCATCGGAACCATCATTGCTGAAGCCATGAACAAGGTTGGCAAGGACGGCGTGATCACGGTTGAAGAGTCGAAGACGCTCGAGACCCAGCTGGAAGTGGTCGAGGGAATGCAGTTTGACCGCGGCTACCTGAGCCCCTATTTCGTTACCGATCCTGACCGCATGGAAGTGGTTGTGGAAGAGCCCTACATCCTGATTTTCGAGAAGAAGATCAGCTCGATGAAGGATCTTCTTCCCCTGCTCGAGCAGGTTGCCCGCAACGGCAAGCCGCTGGTGATCATTGCCGAGGACGTAGACGGCGAGGCACTCGCGACCCTGGTTGTGAACAAGCTGCGTGGCACGCTGAACGTGGCGGCAGTGAAGGCTCCCGGCTTCGGCGATCGCCGCAAGGCAATGCTGGAAGACATCGCGAAGCTGACCGGTGGCAAGGCCATCACGGAAGATCTCGGCATCAAGCTCGAGAACGTGAAGGTTGAGGACCTGGGCCGTGCGAAGCGCATCACCATCGACAAGGACAACACGACGATCGTTGAAGGCCGTGGAGATTCCAAGGTCATCGAAGGCCGCGTGAAGGAAATTCGCAACCAGATCGAGAAGACCACCTCTGACTACGATCGTGAGAAGCTCCAGGAGCGTCTTGCGAAGCTGGTCGGCGGAGTCGCCGTCATCAAGGTCGGTGCTGCTACCGAAACCGAGATGAAGGAGAAGAAGGCCCGCGTTGAGGATGCGATGCACGCAACCCGCGCTGCAGTCGAGGAAGGCATTGTCCCCGGCGGCGGTGTTGCCCTGCTGCGTTGCACGGCCGATGTGCAGACGCTTATCGGCACGCTGGAAGGTGACGAGAAGATCGGCGCCCAGATCGTTCGCCGCGCAATCGAAGAGCCGCTTCGCCAGATCGTTGGCAACGCGGGCGTCGAGGGTGCTGTGATCGTCGGCAAGATTCTCGAGAGCAAGGACCCCCACTTCGGCTACAACGCCGGATCGGACAAGTTCGAGGATCTGGTCAAGGCCGGCGTCATCGATCCGACCAAGGTCACCCGCACTGCCCTGTTGAACGCTGCTTCGATTGCCGGCTTGATGCTGACGACTGAAGCCATGGTTGCCGACATCCCAGAGCCGAAGTCTGCTCCTGCGGGTGGCGGTCACGGCGGCGGCATGGAAGGCATGTACTAAGAACCCATCAGGCTGGTGGATTGATCGTCGCCGGCCTGAACGCACTGATGCAAATGGAAGAGCCCTGCAAATTGCGGGGCTCTTTCTTTTTGCATTGGAAGTTGTCGCGGGATCAAACAACCAGCTTGCGCATCAGCCGGATGAGGTGTTTCTGGTCGGTTGTACCGAGCGCACCGAGAAGCTTGCGGCTGCGGGTGAGGCGATGTTCGTAGAAGCGCCGGTCGAGGCGCTTGCCGAGCTTGGAGAGCGAGATCATTACGACCCTGCGATCCTGCTTTGATCGCTTGCGGACGAGGAGGCCCTTTTCGACGAGTCGATCGACCATGTGGGTGGCGGTGCTGAGGGGTACTGCCAGTCCGCGGGCGAATTCGCTCATCACGCAGGAGTGGTTTCTGCCAAGCCAGATGAGCGATCGGCTTTCCTGTGGAGAAATATCGATTGGGTGCAATCCACGGGGGGAATTCACGATGAATCGCCCGATCAAGGCGTCCAGCGAGTCGACGAATGCGCGGGAGTGATCTTGTTTTTCCGGGGGCGTCTGCTTGGTGGGGCTCGGCATGGACTCCATCGTAGGCGGGGGTGGGCGAAGTTGCAACCGGAGACATGAAGGAATACTTCGATTCTGAAAATATTCTGGTGACCTGTCAGAACGAGCGGATATACTTCGACAATGAAACTATTGCAGATCTGAAGACGTCCCAGGATTTAGTCTCTCCCAGACATTTAGGTTGTTGGTTGGCATGGGAAGAGGCATCCGCCGGGATGGAGCTTTTGCGTGCAGACGCAATGGCTGCGGGCGGACAATGGTTTGGCGATCGAGAGAGGATTAAGAGATGAGTGGATTTCCGGGGAAAATGGTGCTGACGATGGCGGCGGCGGTTTGCCTGCTGGCTGCAGCAATGCCGATGAATGGCCAATTTGGGCCGCCACAAAAGCACGTGCCGAAGGGTCCGTGGGAGAACAAGAGCCTTTCGCCCGGATGAGCGCGCTGACCTGGTGATTGGGCAGATGACGCTGGATGAAAAGATCCAGATGCTGCATGGGCTGGGATGGGGAGTGTTGTTCCAGCCGCAGACCTCCGGGCCGGGCGTGCGCTCGCTGGGTGGTGCAGGCATGGTTCCGGGCATTGAGCGGCTCGGCATTCCCGATCTGCAGATGTCCGACGCAGCTGTGGGCGTAGCGCGGGGCTCGTCAAAGAGCCGATACTCTACTGCGCTGCCTTCCGCCGTTGCCGAGGCTTCCAGCTGGGATACCACCGTTGCTTATGACTACGGCGCATTGATCGGCACCGAGCTGCACAACCAGGGATTCAACATGTCGCTGGGCGGCGGAGTGAACCTGACCCGCGAACCGCGCAATGGGCGCACGTTCGAGTACAAGGGTGAGGATCCGATTCTCGCAGGCACGCTGGTGGGCCAGGAGATGAAGGCGGAGCAGGCGCAGGGCGTCATCGGCGACATTAAGCACTATGCCGTGAACGACCAGGAAGATGGGCGCAACTTCGTAAACGTGATCATCGATAAGCGCGCCATGCGTGAGAGCGATCTGCTCGCTTTTCAGATTGGAATTCGCGATTCGGGTGTGGGTGCGGTGATGTGCTCTTACAACCTGATCAATGGCACTTACGCCTGCGAGAACGACTACACGCTGACCGATGTGCTGAAGAAGGATTGGAACTTCAAGGGATTCGTAGTCTCTGACTGGGGCGGTACGCACAGCACTGTGGCTGCGGTGAAGGCGGGCCTTGACATCGAGCAGCCGGGCGACGGCTTCCTGGGTGAGCCGCTAAAGAAGGCTGTTCAGAGTGGCGAGGTGTCGGAGGCTCAGATCAACGGCATGGTGCATCGCATCCTGCGGACGGAATTTCAGGTCGGGCTCTTCGACAATCCTGTCAGCACGCAGGTAGTGGATGTCTTCCACGGCTTTGATGTGGCGCAGCGAGTGGAAGAGAAGGGCGCGGTTCTGCTGAAGAACAAGAGCAATCAACTTCCGCTGAGCGCCTCGAGCATCAAATCGATCGCGGTGATCGGCGGACACGCGGATGTGGGCGTGATCTCCGGTGGCGGATCGGGTCAGGTGGATGCGGCCGGTGGCAGCGCAGTTCCTCCACCGCCCGGCGGCCCGACGGGAATCATGGCGTTGCTGAGCCAGCATGTCTACCATCGCTCTTCCCCGCTGAAGGCCATTATGCAGAAGGCGCCGGGAGCGAGCGTAAAGTTCGACGCGGGAACAGACACGGCAAGCGCCGCGGCACTGGCCAAGTCCTCGGACGTGGCGATTGTCTTCGTGGTTCAGCATGAATCTGAAGGCAGCGACTTGGCGAGCCTCTCTCTTCCGGACAATCAGGATGCGCTGATCGCCGCTGTAGCAGCAGCAAATCCTCACACGATTGTTGTGCTGGAAACGGGCAGCCCGGTGACGATGCCCTGGATCGACAAGGTTAGCGCCGTGATCGAAGCGTGGTATCCAGGAATTCGCGGGGGCGAGGCGTTGGCGAACATTCTCTTCGGCGATGTGAATCCCAGCGGCAAACTGGTTCTCACCTTTGCTAAGAGCGAGGCAGATCTGCCGAGACCGCAGTTGGTCAAACAGCCGGCTCCTCCGGCTAACCCCGACAAGCCAGAGGGCGCACCCGCTATTCCGGGCTTCAGAATGAATTCGACGAAGTTCGACGTTAAGTACGACGAAGGCCTGAAGGTTGGTTACAAGTGGTACGACGCGGAGAAGAAGGATCCACTCTTCCCATTCGGCTTCGGACTTTCCTACACAACGTTTGCTTACTCCGATGTGAAGGCGAGCGCAGGCGATGGAGTGACGGTGACCTTCAAAGTGAAGAATACCGGCAAGCGCGCGGGCGAAGAAGTGGCACAGGTTTATGTGACGCTTCCGGCGAGCACGCAGGAGCCACCGAAGCGCCTGATTGGTTGGAGCAAAGTGGCACTGGCTCCGGGCGAATCGAAAGAAGTGACTGTGCACGCCGAGCCTCTGTATCTCTCCATCTACAACGTCGAGAAGAATGGATGGGAGCTTGTTCCGGGAGAATACAAGGTGCTGGTAGGCAGTTCCTCTCGCGATCTGCCCCTGCACGCGGACGTGAAGCTTGGTGGCAACTAACTTTTAGCGCGTGAGAGACTGCGGTATTTGCAGCAGCCGGATCCATGTGATCCGGCTGCTTTTTTATTCGTGCGATAGACGGGCGCTGGAGCGTCCATCTCGACTTCAACGCTTTTCTCGAATAGTATTTGCGTTGGCAATACCTGTCGCACTAGCTGGCTAGCGTCGATTGACGAAGCCTGCTTATATCTAGAGCAACAGTGAGCACGAAACTATGACCTTCCTGAGAAAACTACTGGTCGCCTTCGTCAACCTCTCCCTGGTCTGGGCAACGATTCCTGACGTCGCCCTGGCATTGCCCGTTCCTGTTCGCGCGGTGCATGCATTTCAAGAGGCGTACGCGCCCGTAGCGGCCAGCGATCTTGACGCGCTGGTGGCGCCGATTGCGCTCTATCCTGATGCATTGGTGGCGCAAATTCTCGGTGCGGCAACCTATCCTGACCAGGTAGTGGACGCCGATGCTTACGTCAAAGCGAATCCGAATCTGACCGGCGACGCGCTGGTGGATTCAGTCGACGAGCAGCAGTGGGATCCCTCAGTGATGGCCTTGATGCAGTTCCCCAGTGTGCTGGACAAGCTTGCTAGCAACCTGCCGTGGACCTCGGCGCTGGGCGATGCCGCCGCGAATCAGCAGGCTGATGTAGCGGCCGCTGTGCAGCGGATGCGGGCCAAGGCATACGCTGCAGGAAATCTGAAGTCGGGTGAGCAGATCAAGGTTGTCCAGCAAAGCCCGGATGTGATCGTGATCCAGCCGGCGAATCCGCAGATTGTCTATGTGCCGACGTACAATCCCACGGTTATATATGGAGCGCCCGTAACGACGCCGGGATACACCACGGGCGACGTTGTGGCAGCATCCATCATTTCGTTTAGCGTGGGCATCGCGGTAGGCGCTGCTATCGGTGGCTCCTCCTGCGGCTGGCATTATTCGAGTTGGGGAATGCATTGGAGCACCCGCGCCGTGTATTGCGGCGGCGGGATGTACTACGGGAATCCTTACTGGTGGGGCGGATACTATCCGGGCTACTACCCCGGATACCGGCCTCCGTATTATCCGCCTCCACGACCGCCGCGCCCTCCACCGCCAGGATGGCGTCCACCACCGGGCGGTGTGCGTCCACGGCCCACGCCATTACCGCAGCCTGTGCCGGGCCGGCCCGGAAGACCAAGTACGATGCCAGTTCAGCCGGGCAGACCAGATCGTCCGTCCACGCAACCGGTTCGCCCTGGGGGACCAACAACATTGCCTGCACCTTCGCCGACGAGGCCCGGCAACGGAACTCGCCCCGGTGTAGAAGGGCCTTCGACGCGACCCGCTCCCGGCACACCAAGCCCGCAGCCGAATACTCGGGAACTGCGCGGATACCCGGCAACAGCCAAGCCGCAACCGGCAAAGCAGCCGAATGCATTTTCAGGATCGGGTGGTGGTAGGCCGCAGAGCGCGCGCGGAAACCAGAGCCTCAAGGCTCCGGCGCCAAGGCCCGCAGCCGCACCGCGACCGGCTGGCGGTGGGGGGCGAAGGTGATAGCGAGCGGGTATTCATGGCATTGCATGACGAATGTTTTTGCGAACAAGACACAAGCGGAATGAAGGAGTGGGAATGAAGGTGACGGGGCGTGCGGGCACAAGCAGAGCACTATTGTCGCGCGTCGGTGTGCTCGCGTTGACCGCGATATTCATTCTCTCGATCGGGTGCAAGAAGGAGAGCGAGCCAGTCGCCGTGGTGTCGAACAGTTTTGCGACTCCTGAGCTTGCCGGGCAGGCAGTGTACGCCGCGGCGAAGGCGGGTGATTCGAATGCAATCTTGTCCATTTTCGGCCAGGAGGCAAAAGAATATTTGCTGACCGGCGATCCCGCGGAGGATAAGGCTGCGTTCGGCAAGTTTGTTTCCGACTACGACAGGATGCATCGCTGGGCAGCGCTGGAAGGCGGCGCGCAAGTGCTGGATATCGGCGTGGACAGCTATCCATTTCCCTTCCCGCTGGTAAAGGGAAGCGACGGCAAATGGTCGTTCAACACGGAGAGCGGCAAGAAGGAGTTCATCTCCCGGCGCATCGGCGACAACGAACTGTCGGTGATCGGCGTGTTAAATGCAATGGCCGACGCGCAGGCAGAGTACTTTGCAGCCCCGCAGGATGGCAGCAAGGTGAAGCAGTATGCTCAGCGCTTCACGAGCACAGCGGGCAAGCACGATGGGCTGTATTGGAAGGTAGCTGAGGGTGAGGCGGAGAGTCCGCTCGGTCCGCTCGCCGCGCGAGCCAGTGCGGAAGGATACAAGGCCGGACCTCGCGAATCTCCTGAACCTTTTCATGGCTACTTCTATCGCATCCTTACGCAGCAGGGCGCGAAGGCCAAGGGCGGCGCCAGGAACTACATTGCCAGCGGTAACATGACGCGGGGATTCGCGATCGTTGCCTATCCTGCGGAATATCGCGTGAGCGGCGTGATGACGTTTATCGTGAACCAGGACAGGATTGTGTACCAGTCGGACCTGGGCGCGGACACCGTGAACGCAGCCAAGGCGATGACGGCTTACGATCCGGATGAGAACTGGTCGGTGGTCGAATAAAGACTCGGGTCACACCATGGCGCCGACGAAACGCTTCCTTCAAGATGTGCCAAAAATAAACTAAGGCTTCACTCGCGATAGAATGGGCGTTCCTGGGAATCTGACAACGGGAATGCTTGTAAATCGAGGTGCAGCATTGCCCGAAATTATTGATTGGGAGCCGACTCAGCCGAAGCGGCGCCGACGCTCATTGCTTCTCATTCTCGCAATCTTCGCTTTCATCGCATTCGGTGGCCGGACGATCCTGTCGTACTGCGTGGACCTGCTGTGGTTCAAGTCGCTCGGCTATGGCGAGGTGTTCTGGAAAACGCTCGGCCTGCGTTGGGGAATCTTTGCGGCCTTTGGCGCCTGCACATTTCTGATTCTCTACGGAGCTTTCCTGGCGCTCCGGCGCGCGCACCGTCGAGATCTGCCGAGCAATCACACCATCGTCGTCGGTGGACAGCCGATGACTTTGTCGGTTGAGCCGGTGTTGCGCGTGATCGCACTTGTTGGCTCGCTCGCGATCGCGGCAGCAACTGGCATCGGCATGATGGTGGAGTGGCCAACGCTTGCACTGTGGTGGTATGCGCCCCACGCCGGAATTGCCGATCCCGTCCTTGGAAGACCGCTGAGCTTTTACCTCTTCGCATTGCCGGCATGGCAGCTAATTATCGGCTGGTTGCTGACTCTTTCCATCATTACCTGCCTGCTCGCGGGCCTCTTCCTGGTTATTACTGGGGGATCGCGGGTAATAGGCGAGCGCCGGGGGATGGGCTTCCCTCTTCCGTGGCGCGGGCTCTCAATCGCGGCGGCGTTCCTGTGCGTGATCCTTGCGGCGCGCGTGTATCTGAGCCGCTTTGAGCGAATGTTTGAGGATCATACGATCTTTGGCGGCGTCACCTACACTGACGCGCATATTGTTCTGAGCGGGCTGCTGATTGTCTGCGCGGCACTGCTGCTGGGCGCGGTCATCGCGGCTGTCAACGCTGTGCGGTCGCCACGCGGAAGCCTACTGGTTGTGGCGGTTCTTCCGGCAATGTTCTGTTTCGTCATAGTGCAGATCGCTGGCTGGTATGTGAGCAGCTTCATCGTCAAGCCGAATGAACTGGTTCGCGAGCAGCCATACATCACACACAACATCGAATTTACGCGGCGGGCATATGGCCTCGACAGATTCGCTCAGCGCGAATTCCCTGCTGAGATTACGCTCGAAGCAGCCGATCCTGCTAACAATCAGCCGACGCTACAAAACATCCGGTTGTGGGACGTGCATGCGCTGCAGGATACGCTCCGCCAGATTCAGGAGATCCGCACCTACTACGATTTTCCTGACATTGATATCGACCGCTACCAGTTCAATGGGGTCACTCGCCAGGTGATGCTGGGCACGCGCGAACTGAACGTAGAGAAGCTTCCTGAGAGCAGTCGAAACTGGATCAACGAGAAATTGATTTACACGCATGGCTACGGCATCACCATGAATCCGGTGAATGGATTCACGCCGGAAGGCCTGCCTACGCTGATGCTGAGCAACATGCCGGTGCAAAGCACTGTGCCCGAATTGAAGGTGACTCGGCCTGAGATATACTTCGGCGAATTGACCAACACCGATGTCTACGTGAAGACGCGGCAGAAGGAGTTTGACTATCCGCAGGGCCAAACCAACAGCCTGAATTCTTACGAGGGAAATGGCGGCATCGCGCTTGGTGGATTGCTGCGACGCATCATCCTCGCCATCGATCGCGGCGACCTGGCGAAGCTGCCTTTCAGCGATGACGTCACTCCTGACAGCCGCTTACTGATGCGACGCAATGTGCGCGATCGCGTCGAGGCGCTGGTTCCCTTCCTCACCTTCGATCAGGATCCCTACATCGTGATCGGCGATGACGGACGGCTGTCGTGGGTGATGGATGCATTCACCACGTCAGACACCTATCCTTACTCGAGCCATTATCGCCTCGGAGATGCGTCAGTCAATTACATGCGGAACAGCGTGAAGGCGGTAATTGACGCCTACGATGGAACGACAACCTTCTACGTCTTTGACACCGAAGATCCGATCATAGCGACCTATCGCCGCATCTTTCCCGGCCTGTTCAAGGATGCATCGGCCATGCCGCCCGCGCTGCACAAGCATGTTCGCTACCCCGAGATGTTGCTCACATTGCAGGCCGAAGTGTACGGGCTCTATCACATGACCGATCCGGCGGTGTTCTACAACCGCGAGGATCTGTGGACGGTGGCTTCCGAAGTAGGCATGGGCGAAGGCGGCGAGCAGGTGACGCATCCAATGCAGCCAAATTTCGTGCTGATGAAACTGCCCGGAGCGACGCAGATAGAGTTCGTGGAAATACTGCCCTTCACGCCTGCCAACCGCAACAACCTCATCGGCTGGATCGCAGCTCGCAGCGACGGGGCGAACTATGGCACATCGGTGGTCTACGATTTTCCCAAGACGAGGATGGTGGATGGCCCGCTGCAGATCGAAGCTCGGATCGATCAGAACGCGCAGCTTTCAGGTCAACTAACGCTGTGGAACCAGCAGGGTTCACACGTTCGGCGCGGTTCCCTGCTGGTGATTCCGTCGGGACGTGCCTTGCTGTACGCCGAGCCGATATACCTGCAGGCGGAGCGAAGCCCCATGCCGGAGCTGCGGCTGGTGGTGCTGGCACTGCAAGACCGACTCGCCTACGGACCAACTTTCGAGGCAGCACTCACGGCGCTATTCGGTGGAGGAACTTCGTCATTAAATGCTGCACAAGCCACACTGGCGGCGCCTGCTCCCAATGGAGCACCAGAACCGGCAGGCGATATGAATGCGCTGATCAAGCAGGCGGCCAGCGATCTTGCCGAATACCAGCGGCTGACGGCCGAGGGCAAACTTGGCGAGGCGGGGCAAAGACTTGAAGAGCTGAAACGCGTGCTCGATATGCTCAACGCACGCAAAAAATAGTTATGTTGACGAGGCGGTAAAGTCTTCGAAGTTTACTACTACGGTATTGGCGCAGTGGTATTGTTTTCAGACAGTAAGAACCGTCTGAAAGGAGACCGCAGTGCGCATACCAGTGATGAAGTATTTTGCGTGGGAACGTCAGATTACCCGAGCCGGAGTAATGCTGATCGCTTTCGCGGGCGTAGTACACGCCCAGACCGTAGTTGTTCCCCCAACGCCGCAGATCGGTTCGTCCAACCCCATCACCGCTGAGCCGCAGGTGCCGCGACCGCATACGAAGCCATGCGTCGTGCAATTGTTCAAGGACCTGGAATTCGCCGACTTCACCCCGAAGATCTACTCCTACACACCGCCATCCGCATGCCCCGGACCGTGGGCAAAGGTGGTATTCACCGCCGACTTTACCGTGACCGCAGGCCGGCAATTTGATCGCACCGCGGCTTTCTACCTTGGGCACGCGAACATTTACTATGGCACGACAGCCGAGCCGCGCAAGACGCTGAGCCCATCCTGGCACGTGGAACGCGACGTGACCGATCTGAGCGCGATCTTCAAGACGGCGCAATCGGGACAGGCTGACCTGGGCAACTTTGTCGGAGTATCCAACGGAGTGACGTACGACGGCATCATCTTCGCGAATGCCGCGCTGGAGTTTTATCCGGCGTCGTGGCAGGAGCGTGCTCCAAAGACGCCAGACATCGTGATTCCGGTGAACGGACCAGGCGGAGACGCGGGCACTCTGAACACTACTGCGGACCAGATCACGCAGGACTTGAACCTGCCACAGAATGTCGAGACGGTCTACCTCGACGTGGTTTCGCAGAGCCAGTCCAACGATGAGTTCTGGTACTTCTGCGTACCGAACGATCAGACATCGAACCTCGAAAGCTGCGGCAATACATCGTTTCGTGAGACCGAGGTGACGATTGATGGCAAACCTGCCGGAGTTGCGCCGGTCTACCCGTGGATCTATACGGGCGGCATCGATCCATATTTGTGGGAGCCGATTCCGGGCGTGCAGACGCTCGACTTCAAACCCTATCGTGTCGACCTGACTCCGTTTGCCGGAGTGCTGGCCGACGGCAGCACGCACACTGTCGGAGTGGGAGTCTTCAACGCAAACAGCTACTTCCTCGCGACGGCGAACCTGCTCGTATACACCGACCCGTGGACGAAGAAGGTGACCGGCGGCGTGGTGAGCAATACACTCTCAGCAGCGCCGACGCCGGTGGTGACGGACAACATCACTAACTCCGGCGGCACGTTCACAGGGAACATACTCGTGACCTCGAACAGGGCCTACGAGATCAAGGGCTTTGTGAACACATCGCATGGCAGGGTCGACACCACGGTAGAGCAGACGGTAAACTTCTCCAGCAATCAGACATTCAACGTGAGTTCGTCAACCGATGTGCAGAACGCACGACAGTTGACGACAGTGAACTCACGCACGCACACGCGCAACGGGTTCCTGCAGGAGTCGAGTGAGCAGCACTTCAGCTATCCACTCGCGATCGACTATAACTTTGTGGCGAATGCTGACGGTACATTTACGCAAGTTGCCACCGTGAGCCAGAAAGATGAAGAGCAGACCGTGCAGAGCTTGAACGGGTGGCATTCCTTCACTACGAGTCTGCAGAATGAAGTGAATGCGACGGACACGTTGAATTTCGATTCCAACTTCAACGTGATCGGGCCAACCGGCAGCAAGACGTCGCAGACGTATCGATCGAACGACTCCTGGGGTGACTGCTACAGCAGGACTCTGACGGCGGCCGCACAAAAGCTGACGTCAGTGACCGATGGAAAAGGCTGCAAAGATCACAACAAGTGGTAAGTGAAGAGCAACATAAAGGCCCGGTCGAGAGCCGGGCCTTTTCTATTTGTGCAATTACGGTTACGTATTATGCGCGCATCAGTGTGAGAAGGCTCCCTTGCCCAGGGAGAGCCGCACGCCGACCCGGAAATTGAACGGCAGGCTGGGATAGCCAATCGGCGACAGGTGCTGATCGCTCAACAGGTTGTTTGCCTGCCCGTATGCTGCAATCCACGGAAGTATCTGATAGCTGCCGCCAAGGTCAATCATCGCGAAGGAGTGATCGAGGTTGCGATTGGGCAGCAGCAAAGAGTTGCCCTGCTCGATATCGCTATAGGCCAGGAAGGTTGAGTCATCGCTGCGACTGGTAAAGGACCCCGTGACCTGCCCGCTCCATTTGCCACTGGCATAACTTGCTGCGGCAAAGCCGGTGTGGGGTGGGCGGCGAAATGGACGCGCCCCTACAAGTGGCGAGTAGGCTCCGATGGGGATAGTCGAAAACGAAGGCACGGGCCCGGTGGAGAGTCCCGTGTTGTATGTGGGATAGAGAGCCGATGATGAAAAGGATTGCTGCACCTTTGCGTCGAGATAGGTATAGCCTCCACGGAGGTATAGCTTGCGGCCGATGCTGTACTCCACTTCCGATTCAAATCCCTGCGCACTGTAGTCGAGCGAATTCAAATTGAGAGGGCCCGCGAACTGCAACAGAGCCTCGAGTTGCTTCTGCTCTTCGGGAGTGAGGTTCGGCAGAAGTTGAGGAATTACGCCCGATCCTACCGACTCGATCTGATTGCCATACTCGTTGTGAAAATACGTGATTCGGATCAGCACTCGTTGCGCGAAAAGATTTTGCTCCACGCCGCCGTCGTAGGTTCGCGTGCGCTCCGCACCAATAGGAGCGATGTTAAACGTTGCGATGGCCTCGGGACCTCCGGGGACGTTTTCAAGAAACGTGTAGAGCGATCCAAACTGTTCAGTCAGCGTTGGCTCCTTCACACCCTTGGCGAAATTGAACTTCAACTTGGTGCCATGAAAGACTCCGGCGCCGGGACGTACAGCGTAGTACGCAAGGCCAATGCGCGGATTTGTTTCGGTGCCGTAGAGTTCGTTGTGCAGCAAGCTTCCGCCCAGCGTGTAGAAGAAGCGATTCCTGAAGTCGCCCTGCAACTGCGCGGTGTAGTCGTAGTTGTTTCGCTCAAGAGATTGATTGATGCCATAGGCCGCCAGTTGTTCTGATCCGCGCTCGTTCTCGTAACGAAATCCCACAAGGCCGACGATGTGGGGAGAGAAGCGGTAGTCGCTCTGCGCGAATAGCTGATCGCGATTGGAGACGAGGAATAGCTGGTTCGGGTAGACAGCATAATTATCAGTGGAGTAGTTCATCAACGCCTGCCCGCTGACCGAGTAGCCGTTGGCTCCATGCGTCACAACCGGAAGCCCGTAGTAATTCTGGGTGGTGTATCCCGGATAACCGCCGGAGGGCGGAATGTCTGTCGTTAGTAGTATTCCCGCGGGGTACCACTGCTCAGACTGCTCGCGCTTGCGCGTAAGACCGTAGCGAGCCAG
This sequence comes from uncultured Acidobacteriaceae bacterium, assembly GCA_963849505.1. Classification (GTDB taxonomy): domain Bacteria; phylum Acidobacteriota; class Terriglobia; order Terriglobales; family Acidobacteriaceae; genus JANXZS01. The sequence continues at coordinate 108,621 of CAWKHY010000014.1, forward strand.
GTTGTGCCATGACGCAGTCGTCTGGTTCTCAACCGTGGTGCCCACGTAGAGATCCTGGTCGGACTCCTTGCCGTCGTTTGCCAGCCAGTAGAACTGATAGGGGCCGGGCAGGCCGGTAGCTGAGACACTATACCGGCCCGTCGCGCGGATCTGCGTGGCCGCCGTTGGTTGCCATCCAAGATTCGCCGCCGAGTTGGCGATGTGATATTTGTCCATGGGTATGGAGTTGGAAGTATCGAGTCGCGAGAAGGTGCCGTAGTAGTCGAGCTTGTTACGTGCACCTGCGAGTTGCACTTCGTTGCGGTAGGTGTGGAAGTTGCCCAGGTCGCCCGCATAGAAGAGCGATGGCGTGGACGTGGTGCCGCGCGGAGAAGCGAAGTCGACCACGCCTGCAGCCGCGTCTGAACCGTAGATAGCGGAGTTGGGACCGCGATAAACTTCCATGCTGGTGATGCCGCCGGTAGACACATTGCCGTAGTCGAAGCGGCCGCCAATGTCTTCCGCGGTGACGCCATCGAACGTGACCTTGTTCGCATCCGAGTTGCCGCCACGCACAAACAGTGAGGTCGCGCTACCCATCTGGCCGCTTTGAACAACGACTGTTCCGGGCACGAGGCGCAGCGTCGAAACCAGGTCAGTTTGCGTCTCAAATTCTTCGCGCGGAATAAGAGAGACCGAGGAGCTTACCTGCTCCTGTGGCAACGGATTGCCGGTCGGCGTAACAACGATCTCCTGCCGCACCCATTCAGGCTCGAGGACAATGTCCTGCTCTACGGCTTCCAGCCTGCCGACATAGAAAGCTGACGTGGACATCTGGTGGAAAGTCTTGCCGGCGACCACTACATAAAAGCGCCCGGCCTCGGGAGTTGTGATCTGGTAGCTTCCATCTGGGCCGGTGGTGGCGCTGCTGACAACTGTGCCACTGGTCAACAGCGCAACTTGTGCGCCTGATACTGGTGCGCCCAGCGGATCTGTAACAGTGCCGCGCACAATTGCGGCGTGCAAAAAATTCGGGATCAATACGAAAAGCAGAATCGTGAAATAAAAGAAAAGTCGGCGGCTTTGAAGCCACTTGATTTCGCGCATAGGTCCTCCGTTCCCCCTCGGAACGCGGCAAAGATCGCAAAGAGACCGGTCTCCTGACTTGCGCGCTTCCCTTGCGGGAACCATCTCCAGCCACCTTCCCAAAGCAAATGCTTCAGTGGTGCGTCGGCTGGATTTCTCCACCACAGAACGTGCTGTCCCACGGCGGATCCGCGCTTACAGTTGCGGGGCAGTGGCGGACTTTCACCGCCTTCCCGAGCATCCCTTTACGTGATTTAGATTGATGTGAACAGGCATGCAGTGGTTCCCTGTTCACGGCTACACCATTGAAATAAATTATTTCTCTGGAGAGTTCGTTTCTAGCAGAATGAAATCCCACTGTCAAAACTTTTGACAGGATCAAACTTTCAGCCGTCACGACACAGACGGGCGTTGGCGAACCTCTCTCGTCGTAACGGTGATCTTTGCCGACTCAAGATTCCTGCCGTTCGCCTCAAGCGTAATCGCACCTGCTGTTCGCGTGGCCTGAAGAATTGCCTGCGCCAATCCGTTGAACAAGCTTCGTTCGTCGGCCTTGTCAGCCTCCTGGCAATTAGGGTCGCCATTTCCCACGCCGATCAGAGCACCCTCACCCGTCACCTTGAAGTGAATCTTGTTATTTGCAATGGGTACGGGGCGTCCTTCTTTGTCTACCACCTCAATACGCACCATTGAGACGTCCGCGCCATCCGCAGAGATCTCGCTGCGATCTGCGGTCAGCACAATCTTTGCTGGATCGCCCGTGGTCTCGCGCTTCGTGGTCATCACGATCTTGCCGTCCTTGGTGCCGCGAGCCTCAATGAAGCCTGGCGCATACTTCACGCTCCACTGGATGTGGTGCCACTTCTCGATCTTTTGCGAACCGACGCTCTGGCCATTGACGAAGAGTTCCACGCTATCCAGGTTGGAGTGGACCCAGACCATGATCTCTTCGCCTTCCTTCCCTGCCCAGTTCCAGTGCGGAAAGAGGTGCAGCACCGGCTCACTCCCCCACCACGCCTTGTAGTAGAAGTAGTTGTCTTTCGGAAATCCGCACAAATCAATGACGCCGAACTGTGAGTTGATGCTCGGCCACCCATAGGGAGTGGGCTCACCGCGATAATCGAAGCCCGTCCAAACGAAGCCGCCGGTGGTAAAGGGGCGCGCCGCATAGAAGGACCACCACTGCTCGGCAGTCTCGCCCCATTGCGGAGCATTCACGTCGTACGCACTCACCCAGTTGCGCAACTTGTCGGTCGTATAGATACCGCGCGTTGACACGGTGCTGGCAGTCTCCGTGCCGATGCTGGGCTGCTTGGGATACTTCGCGTGGTAGCCGTCTATTTTCGAAATGTTGTAGTTGTAGCCCATCACGTCAAGTACAGGCGCCATGTCCTTGTCCCACGAATCATTCACTGCCGCGGTACACAGACGCGTGGGATCGAGTTCATGCGAGCGCTGCTGCATGGCGCGGATAACATGCGGGCCCACATTGTTCGCCTGGATGATGAACTCTTCGTTGCCCATCGACCAGAGGAAGATTGCCGGGCTATTGCGGAAGCGCTTGATCATTTTCTCAAGCTGATTCATCGCCTCATCGTTCGAAGACATGATGCGCGTCTCGCACAGCATCAGCACGCCCAGGCGGTCGCATGCTTCCACCCACTCCGGTGTAGGAATGTTGTGCGATGTGCGAACGGCGTTGTTGCCCATGCCCTTCAGAATGTTGATGCGGAAATCCTGCAGCTTGTCAGGCAGCGCAGCGCCCACGCCAGCGTGATCCTGGTGGTTGCAGGTGCCTTGGATCGCGGTTCTCTCGCCATTAAGGAAGAAGCCCTTCTCCGCATCCCACGCGAGCGTGCGAACGCCGAAGGTCGTTTTGTCGCGGTCCACCACTTTCCCTGCGGCTTCAACCGAGGCTACCGCGTAATAAAGATTAGGTTCGGCTGGCGACCAGATCGCCGGCTTGGCTATCTTGGCGCTCGCGGTAAAGTCCTGGCGCCCATCGACGACGATATCCACCGCCGGCGAATCGACCGTCGTGACGCTCTTGCCCGCGCCATCCAGGATCTGCCAACGCACACGGCAGTTCGCCTTCGCCGCGCTCGTGTTCAGTACGGTGGTGGTCAGCTTGAGGATTGCGTTGCCGCCCTGCACCTCAGTGCGCACAATCGTGTCCCACTCGCCAAGGTGTATGGGATCGACCTTGGTGAGCCACACGTGGCGATAGATGCCCGCTCCCTCATAGAACCAGCCGTCGCCGAAGGAAGCATCCATGCGCACCACGATCGCATTGCTTTCGCCGTAGTTCAGAAAGTCGGTGAGTTCGAAGCGGAAGGGCGCGTAGCCGCTATCGCTGCGTCCGAGAAACGATCCGTTGCAGAAGACGAGGGCGCTGCGGAAGGCTCCGTCGAAATCGACGAAGATGCGCCGGCCCTCGTCTGATTTCGGAATGTCGAAGGTGCGGCGATACCAGCCAACACTCGTCTCGGGATACTTGCGGCCGAGCGGCTTGAATCCGTGGGAGTCAAGCGAATCATCGTTTACGAAAGGCAACTCGACCGCCCAGTCGTGGGGAAGGTTGAGCTTGCGCCATGTCGAATCGTCAAACTTCGGACGCGCGAATGTGAAGTCGCCCGTCTTGGCGAAGTCGCCCTGCCCTTTCCCAAATCCCAGATCGCGAGCCGGATCGCTGCCGTGCCCCAGCATGAAGCGCCAGTTGAAATCAAAGAGCAACCGCTCGCGTGGTGCCAGATCGATATCAGGTGTGGGCAGGATGACGCCCGCGTGCTGGGCCGACTGCACGGCCTGTGCCACGGCTTCCGAATGCATGAGCGAAGATTTGGAAAGAAGACTTCCGGCAGAAATTGCCAGGCCGGTGCGCAGGACATCGCGGCGCGAAAAATCGGACATTCTTGAGACCTCGTGCAAAAGTCAGTCAGCGTTGGATGGCTGTAATGGGTGGCTGTCTATGGCAGGATTCGCGTTGAGGTGTTTCAATCCGCAAGGCGGCACACACGGAGAATGATACCGCTTACTTGATCTTTACAGCGGTGTGTTTTGAGAGTTTTGCAGCGGCGAAATGGACTAGTGAACGACGCCCATCTTTTCCGTGGGCCAGTAGACGAACGCGGCCTTGCCGTAGATCAGCCTGCGTTCAACCGGACCGAAGTCGCGGCTATCGCTCGATATGGAGCGGTGATCGCCCATCACGAAATATTCATTCGGAGGAATGACCATTGCGTCCACTGAACGGCCATCGAAGAAGCGGCGCGGGACATAAGGCTCCGATAGTGCCTCTCCGTTGACGGAGACGATTCCGTGGTCGATCTGGAGATGATCGCCGGGCAATGCGATAACGCGCTTGATGTAGCTCTTCTCAGGGTCGCGAGGATAGTAGAAAACCACCACGTCGCCGCGCTCAATCTTTTCGAAGTGATAGACGAACTTGTTGATGAACAGGCGGTCCTGATCTTCCAGGCGCGGAAGCATGCTGGTGCCTTCCACCTTCACCGGCTGATACAGCAGCGTGATGATGAGTACCGAGGCCGCAACGGATACGATGAAGTCGCGTACCCAGATGCGAAGATTCTTGCTGGAGCTTCGCTCGCGGCTGGCTTCCGCGTCCAAAGCGGACTGCCCAGTGCCTGGTCGGAGATCGTGCGGATTATCTTCCATGGTGGTCGGTTCCGGCCAATGTTTTGTATAGCCCGTCATTACTAGAATACAGCCTCAGGTCAGTTGCAGCCAAGAGATCCGATGGGGCAAAGCATTCCGGGCCCACGCGGCTTGGGCAGAGGCTGCTGTTGGGCTGCCGGGGTGTAGATGGGCTGATCGGGATTCGTCTTCTTCATGTTTTCTTCCTGCAGAATAAGGGGACGCTGCAGCACCATCTCCACGATCGATCCCTGTGGGAATATTCACGTCGTCGCCGCGCTGGAAGAGCGTGTAGATGCCGCCGGCCAGCGCTCCGGCTAGTGTTCCGTAGCCGATCGCCTCCCCCATACTTCCGGTTGCGGCGCCGCCGATCACGCCTCCCTGAGCGCCGATCGCTGCACCCTTCAATACCGTACCCAGATCGCGGCCCTTATTGCTGGGCTGCTCAATCGTCCCTTCGCCATCCTTAACCTTGGCTCCCGCTGAACCCGGCAGGCTGTTCACCACCCCAGGAATCATTACGACCGAGCCGTTGGGAAAGATCAGCGAGGTGAAGTGCATGCCTACCTGCGCGCGTCCTTTGACGTGACCTGGGCGAACCACCTGGTCCACCGATCCCTGTACATAAACGCCCGCCGGAATCAGCACATGCGTCCCGACCACCACCGGAAAAGTCGAGACAAGATAGACGCCATCGCCTGGCTTGGCGGATTTGGTATTCACTGCGCTGGTAAGCGAGAGCAGGATCTTGGTGCCCTGGGGCACGAGGAACGTCGGCGCCGCAGGTGGAGCGGGCGCCTGCGCAACTGAAGCCAGTGGCTGTTCAGTCGGCGTTACTGCCGGGGTAGCCGGGGCCGCTGGAGCCGTCGCGGGTGGTGTTGCTGGTGCCGGAGGCTCAGGTCCCTGTGCCCGCACACTTAGAGCGGAGACTGCCAGAAACGCTGCCAACGTCCAGCCCACGCGAGCTCTCATGTATTCTCCTGGCCCAGCTACCGAAACCACACCTTATAGACGAAATTAAGCATAGCGCGATAGCCGTTCTTCTCATTCTTCTATTTCTTCCAGCAACCTTCTCGCTCTGCATCCACTTGGGGTTACGATGGGTGTTCTAAGAAAGTGCCAGGCGGCCATGAACGAAGAATCTCCAAACTTATCTGCCATTAAACGGGACCAGGACAAGCGCTTCTCGGCGGCCAGCCTGCTGCTTGAGCAAGCAATTCAGGAACACGCATTTCCGGGCGCGGCCTTTGGAGTTCTTTCGCACGGCGATATAGTCGCACTGGATGCTGTCGGACGCTTCACCTATGAAGACTCCAGTCCTAGAGTCACGGCATCCACCGTGTTTGATATCGCCAGCCTCACCAAGGTTGTCGCGACTACATCTGCGGCCATGATCCTGCATGATCGTGGCATTCTGGATCTTGATATGCCCCTGGGAGACGTGCTGCCGGGATTTGTGATCGGCAAGCAGCCGGGTAGTCCCAAGCAACTTGTGACCCTGCGCATGCTCCTGGCCCACTCCTCCGGGCTTCCCGCTTATGAGCGCTTCTTTGAGACGGCAAAGACGCCCAACGAGCTGCTGCGCGCCTGCCTGATGACGCCCCTCGAAGCCGCGCCAATGGAGCGAGCACTTTATTCGGATATCGGCTTCCTGTTGCTGGGCAAAGCCTTAGAACTCATTTCGGGCGAATCGCTGCCCGTTTTCTGCCAGAGGGAAGTTTTTGGGCCGCTCGGCCTCGCGAGCACCCGCTACAACGCTCCCCGCGAATTGTGGCCACTCATCCCGCCCACCGAGAATGACACCCGCTTTCGCCATCGCGTGATTCAAGGCGAGGTGAACGATGAAAACTGCGCCGTGATGGGCGGTTCGGCAGGCCACGCCGGACTCTTCTCCTCCGTCCCGGACCTGCTCGCGTTCTCCCGGAATATTTTGACCCCGCAAAAAGAACCCAGCGTCTTCCGTCCCGAAACAGTCTCGCTATTCAGCACAAAGCGTGTGTTCCCAGCAGGTTCCTCCAGGGCGCTCGGCTGGGATACCCCGTCAGAGCCAAGCTCCTCGGGAAAATCCTTCGGGCCGCGTTCCATCGGTCATCTCGGCTTTACCGGTACCTCTCTCTGGATCGATCCAGACCGCCAACTCGCCGTTGTGTTGCTGACGAATCGTACCTGGCCGGACCGCTCCAGCCAGGCCATCAAGCAGCTTAGGCCCGCTTTTCACGACGCCATTGTCACCGCGCTTAGCTAATTACCAAAAATCGCTAAAATTTCTCCTGCGAAAACGTTCACTTTTGGTTCCCCATGTAAATTCACCTTCAAGACAAGACAAAGTGACGCTAGAATTGTAAATAGGCACATTTGGGGAATAAATCACAATGGCAAGCATTATGACCTCACACACCGACTCAGGAAATGCTGAAGAAGCGCAGGATTCAGCGCCTCACTTGAAGGACCTCACCACCGAGGGAGCCAATGAGGCGTCGCAGGGATTTGATACAAAATCTGCCCTCGAAATCGCTCGAATCATCAATCATGAGGATTCCAAGGTAGCCGGCGCGGTGAAGAAAGCTCTGCCGGAGGTGGCGCTCGTGATCGACTCCGTCGCCCGCAGCCTGCGTGATGGTGGCCGCCTGATTTATGTCGGCGCTGGCTCCAGCGGCCGCATCGCCGCCCTCGATGCATCGGAGTGTCCGCCCAGCTACTCCACTGCCCCGCAGCAAGTGCAGTACATCATGGCCGGCGGCCCCAAGGCTCTGGCATCCGCAGTCGAGGTGAATGAAGATTCTGAAGAATTGGGCCAGCGCGACATCGCCCGCCGACGCCCCACCCGAAAAGATATTGTGGTCGGACTCTCCGCCAGTGGTCGCACCCCTTACGTAGTTGCCGCTATTGCCTACGCCCGCGCTCGTGGCGCCAAGACTGCCGCCATTACCTGTAATCACAACACCCCGCTGGCAGCCGTTGCCGACATTACTGTCGTAGCCGAAGTCGGCCCTGAGGTCGTTTCAGGATCCACGCGCATGAAGGCCTCAACTGCGCAAAAGATGATCCTGAATATGATCACCACCGGAGCCATGACGCGCCTCGGTTACGTGTACGAGAACCTGATGGTCAACGTGCACATGCAGAACTCCAAGCTGGTCGAGCGCGGCATCAACATGTTGATGCGCGCCTGCAAGATCGACCGCGAGACCGCTGTAAACACGATCAAGTCCGCCGGTCGCAGCGTACCGGTGGCGCTGGTTATGTTGAAGGCCGGAGTAGACAAACCCGAAGCAGTCCGCCGCCTCGCAAAATCCGACGGCAACGTCCGCCTGGCCATCGAAGACACTACACTGGAGCTGTAGCCGCCAGACCTCATTTCGTTAGTCTCCCGGCAGCTTTCATAGGCGCCACGCGCTTTTACAGGAACGGCAGATAGATGGATAAGTTTGTAATTCGCGGCGGCACACCGCTGCTGGGCACCATTCGCGTGAGCGGTGCGAAGAACTCCGCCCTGCCCTGCATGGCCGCCGCCATCCTCACCGAAGACGAAGTCATCCTTGAAAACATTCCGCAGGTGCGCGACATCGAGACGGAGCGAAAGCTGCTTGTCTCAATGGGAGCCGAGGTCGAACTCGGTTATGGCCGCGCCCAGCATCGCACCACCATCAGTTGCCGCAACCTCTCTGACCCCGTCGCAAAATACGAAATCGTAAAGACCATGCGTGCCTCTTCGCTCGTGCTGGGTCCGCTGGTCGCGCGCACCGGACTTGCCCGCGTTGCCATGCCGGGAGGTTGCGCCATTGGCGGTCGCCCCATCGACATGCACATCAAGGCGCTGGAACAGATGGGCGCAGTGATCACGCAGGAGCACGGCTACCTTGAAGCCCGCACCGAACGTTTGAAGGGCGCGCACCTGGTCTTCGACAGGATCACCGTGACCGGCACAGAGGATCTGCTGATGGCTGCCGTGCTGGCCGAGGGCGAGACCCTGATGGAGAATTGCGCCCGCGAGCCCGAAGTGACCGATCTGGCGGCCCTGCTGGTTGCGATGGGCGCCAACATCGAAGGCGCAGGAACTTCGACGATTCGCGTCAAGGGAGTTGCCAAACTGCACGGCGCACGCCATCGCATCAACCCGGATCGCATTGAAGCCGGAACCTTCCTCGTCGCGGGAGCCATTACCGGAGGCGATCTATGCGTCGCCAACTGCAACCCCGTCCACGTCGCCGCCATAACGCGCAAATTACAGGAGGCTGGCGCTCGCATCGACATCCTCAGCAATGAATCGATCCGCGTGCGCAGCGAAGGCAACCTGAAGGCCGTCGACATTTCGACCGAAGAGTATCCCGGCTTCCCCACCGATATGCAGGCGCAGTTCATGGCGCTGCTCACGCAGGCCGATGGCACTTCAATCGTGCGGGAAAATATCTTCGAGAACCGCTTCATGCACGTGCAGGAACTGGTCCGCATGGGCGCGAACATCAAGCTGGATGGCCGCGCGGCGACAGTCCGTGGCAAGGCGCCCCTCTCTGCCGCAGCCGTAATGTGCTCTGACCTGCGCGCCTCAGCTTCGCTGGTTCTGGCTGCCATGGTCGCCGACGGCGAATCGATTCTCGACCGCGTCTACCACATGGATCGCGGCTATGAGCGCATTGAGGAAAAGCTGCGCGGCGTGGGCGCGGAAATCCGCCGCATGGGCAACGTCTTCAGCACTCGCCGCACGCCGGTCGAAGTCGAAAGCGAAGCTTAAAGCCAGGGCCTACAATAGCTGGCTGAATCTGCATCCAATTTCAGATAGGAGCCAGCTATGCCAACCGAAGACCGCGAGCTACGCGACCATCTCATCGAACTTCTCCGGGGCGCCAGTGCCCACGCCGATGCCAAGACCGTGCTTTCCGATTTTCCCGCCGATAGGCGCGCCGTCAAGCCTCATGGCTCACCCTACAACGCCTGGCAGTTGCTGGAACACACGCGCATTGCGCTCGAAGACATCCTGGAATTCTGCGTGAACCCCAAGTACGTCGCACCCAAATGGCCAGACGATTATTGGCCAAAAAACGAGACGCCTGCCACCACCGCTGATTGGGATAAATCCGTTGCGTCAGTGCTGGCGACGATAAAAGAATTTGAGCAGATGGTGGGCGACGGCAAGTCGAACCTCTACGCGAAGATTCCCTGGGGCGAGGGCCAGACGCTGTTGCGCGAAGCGATGCTCGCAGCCGATCACAACAGCTATCACCTTGGCCAGATCGTTCTGTTGCGCAAACAACTCGACGCATGGAAGGGCTGATCTCCGGCCTGTTGATCTTTCCGATTGCAAAGATACCAGTGCGACTTGCTATGATCCTCTGCATCCACTGAGATGTCTGTATCCATTCTGAATGCCAGGATCAGCAGATGCCCCTAATCGAACGTCGCACCTTCCTCGGCGCAGCATTGGCTGCGCTGCCCTTTGCCTTGACGGATCAGCCTCTCCACGCATCCACCGAAGCCAAGGTCGCAGTGGTCCCCTCAGGGGAAGACCGCATGGGCCAGAACCACGCAGTAGGCGTCAGCATCAGCTCCTTCAAGGTCTCCAGCCAGGATAGCCACGGCGGCCTCTTCATCATGGAGCATTCCAATCACAACAAGAAGGGCGGCCCACCGAGGCATATGCACCACTACGAGGATGAATGGTTTTATGTCGTCGAGGGTGATTACGTCGTCGAGATCGGCTCGGAGCGCATGCGGCTCAAGTCCGGCGACTCGATTCTTGCGCCGCGCGAGATCCCTCATGGCTGGGCCTTTGTCGGCGATACTCCGGGCCGGGTTTTGATCGCCTTCGCCCCGGCAAACAAGATGGAGGAGTTCATCAGCAAGATGCCGGCACCCGGTACCACCCATAGCGCCTACTCGACTGACGCCGCCTACTATCGTGCCTATGGCATCGATCTGCTGGGCCCGCCAATCTCTCTGGGCTAATCGCTGCACGATTCGGATGTCAGGGTTTCTGAATAGCGCGAGCTTTACTTCCAGCTAACGGCCAGCTGCCAGCGCATGCGCCGGGCGGCAGTCTTGCGCAGCACGCGCTCAAATTCATCCAGCTCGCTCACCACGGGAGCTGTCTCATTTCCGAGGGCCGTGGCCGAGGACCGTAGGAAATCAAGCAGCGTGCAGATCGTGATCAGTCCGTCTTCGGGAGTAAACCATTGCGGCGGAGGCAGCGTCTTTGCCCATTCCGGGTCACCCGCGCCTTCCTCTAGAAGCAGGGCCATCGAGTTCTGGTCCGCTGAGAAAAACTCGAGCAGAGGCTTCACTCCGAGCTTCTCCGCCAGCTTCTCAAGAGCATCTTCGTTGCGAGCCAGGGCATGGCCGTTCACAAAGATGTCGAAGCCCGGGTCGTCGCCTTGTACGACGATGTACATCGAGGCACTCACGCAACAAGTTTACCCTACGACAGACACGATTCCACAGGGGCATGCAACTGCAATCTAGCCTGTTATCTTAAGGGTAACGGGTGCGTCGTCCTCTTCCCCCGCCCGCATCACGTATACCACGCTCGCCAGAACGATCGTCCCGCCCACGATCATGCGCCACGAAAGCGGCTCATGCAGCAGGATTGCACCCTCCACCACTGCAACCAGCGGCTCAAACCACTGGATCGTGCCAATCTGATGAGCCTCCATCTTCTTCAGCAGCCAGAAGTACAGTGGGAAGGCAAAGACCGTTGCGCCCAGGCTGAGAAACAGCAGTGCGGTGATGGCGTCTCCATTCCAGTGCGAAGGACGGCCACGTTCCAGCACAACACTCATCCCCGCCAGCAGCACAGCCGCGACGCACAGTTGCAGCATCGTGCTTACCAGCGGATGAACCGCCGCCAACTCCTTCTTGGCATAGACCGACGAGACGCCTGTGCCGATGACCGCGACAATTACCACCGTCGCCCCCACCGCCTGATCCCGCGACGCGGATAGCGCACTGGAGAGAAGCAGCAGCATCCCGCCGATTCCTGCCAACAAGGCCAGCATCGCGGAATGTGGCATCCGCCGATTATTGGACGAGTTGGCATAGAGGCCGGCCACCAGCGGCACAGCCGAAAACAGCACCGCCGTCATGCCGGAGGGCACCCGCGTCTCCGCCCAGAAGATGAGCGCAATCGGCACCGCTATCATCGTGATGCTCAGGATCAGGTTCGCCAGCAACGCTCGCCCACGCGGCATCTTCAATCTGCGCGTAACTATCAGCGGCACCAGTACAACTACTGCAACGGAGAAGCGCCACGCGGCGGCGCGAATCGGCGGCACCTGCTCCACAAGGATGCGAATCGCCAGCCACGTCGATCCCCACACCAGGCACAGCACCGCAAACGCGATTGTCTTGCGAAGAGTCATCTCGGCCACAGAAAGAGCAAGGGCCGCGCTTTCACGCAGCCCTCACTGTCTAGCTATTGGATTTGCTTACTTAGGTCCGCGATTCGCACCGCCACCGCTGCCTGCCGGTCCACGGCCACGGCTGCGACGACGACGCTTGCGCTGTCCCGCAGGACCACCAGAACCGCCGCCCGTACCCGGAGCGCGGCCACCTGCCGGAGCACCAACTGGAGTAGCATCCGAATCCACACGGTTGAAGTTTGGCTCGTCGTCACCCTCTTCAAACGGCTCACTCTCCTCGAAGTCGTCTCCGCCTTCAATGGTGATCGTGCTTGCGTTGGAAGTTGGCTGACGTTCCACTGGCTCGCGACGGCGTGGTGGCGCCGGTGCTTCGCCTGCGTCTTCACTCGCGCCAGGTGCGGTTGGCTCAGGCAATCCCAGCTTGGCGCGCTGTTCCTTCAGGAGCGCCTTGCGCGAAAGCTTGATGCGGTTGCCTTCGATACCCAGTACCTTCACCAGGATCTGATCGCCTTCGCGCAGCTCGTCCTTAACTTCCTTGACGCGATGCTCGGCGATTTCGCTGATGTGGAGCAGGCCATCGGTGCCCGGGAAAAGCTCGACGAATGCGCCGAACTCCGCCAGGCGAACAACCTTGCCGAGGTAGGTCTTCCCTACTTCAGGAACGGCCGTGATGTTGCCGATGATTTCGAGTGCCTTCGCCAGACCAGCCTCGTCCGCCGAGAATACGTTGACGCGACCGGTGTCGTCGACATCGATCTTCACGCCCGTCTGCTCGACGATGCCGCGGATAATCTTGCCACCCGGTCCGATCAGGTCGCGGATCTTGTCCGTAGGAATCATCAATGTGTGAATCTGCGGAACATTCGGTCCACGCTTGCCCGCCTCGCTCAGCACGGCGTCCATCTTGTCCAGCAGGAAGAGCCGACCGTGGCGCGCTTGCTCAAGAGCCTCGCGCATAATCTGGCCGGTAATGCCGCTGATCTTGATGTCCATCTGCAAGGCGGTAATGCCCTTGCGGGTTCCAGCCACCTTGAAGTCCATGTCGCCGTAGTGATCTTCCGCTCCGGCAATGTCGGTCAGGATGGAATAGCTTCGCCTTCCTTCACCAGGCCCATCGCCACACCGGCTACCGACGCCTTCAGCGGAATGCCCGCATTCAGCAACGCAAGACTTGCGCCGCAGACGCTGGCCATCGAGGACGATCCGTTCGACTCAAGAATGTCTGAGACGATTCGCATCGTGTAGGGCGATTCATCTTCGCTCGGCAGAACTGCGGAGATGGCGCGCTCGGCCAATGCTCCGTGACCAATCTCACGACGTCCCACGCCGGTCATGCGGCCAACTTCGCCAACCGAAAACGGCGGGAAGTTGTAGTGCAGCATGAAGCGCTTCTTCCGCTCGCCCTCAAAGGTTTCAAGCCTCTGCGAGTCGTCCGTGCCGCCGAGTGTCGCGGTCACCAGAGCCTGCGTCTCTCCACGCTGGAAGAGCGCCGAGCCGTGCGTACGCGGCAACACGCCAACCTCGATCTCGATAGCGCGAATCTCGTCGAATGCGCGACGATCGGGACGAATGCGATCTTTCGTCACCTGCTCGCGGAAAATCGTCTCGCGCAGATGCTCGTAATACTTCGCCAGCTTCTTCTTCGCGTCGGCATCGCCCTCGGGCAACTCCTTCGCCAGCTCGTCCTTGATGGACTTGATGAGCGCATAGCTCTCTACCTTGGGGTGCGTCTTTGTGTCGAGAGCATCCTTCAGGCGATCGCTGATCTTGGCGCTGAGCTCGTTGTAATAAGCGGCGTCAAACTCGGGAGGCGTAACCTCGCGCTTCGGCTTGCCGGCTTTGCTCACCAACTCGTCGATGGCGGCAACAATCTTCTTGATCTCGACGTGCGCGAAGTCGATGGAATCGGCCACCGTCTCTTCGCTCACTTCGCTGGATCCGCTCTCCACCATCACGATGCCGTCGCGGGTACCAACGATGGTGATATTCAGCGAACTCACAAGGCGCTCAGCGTAGGTGGGATTCACGATGAATTCACCATTGATCTGGCCGATGCGCACTGCACCAACCGGACCGCCGAACGGAATGTCGGACAGCGCCAGCGCGCAGCTTGCTGCGTTAATGCCGACAATGTCCGGATCGTTCTCCTTGTCCGCGGAGAAGACCAGGGCAATTACCTGCGTCTCGTTGCGGAAGCCTTCGGGGAACAATGGGCGGATGGGGCGATCGATCTGGCGGCAGGTCAGAACTTCACGCTCGCTCGGACGGCCTTCACGCTTGATGAAGCCACCAGGGATGCGGCCGCCTGCATAGGCGTACTCGCGATAATCCACGGTGAGCGGAAAGAAGTCGATGCCCTCACGTGCGTCCGGTGAGGCTACTGCTGTTCCTAGAACGACATTGTCACCCATGGTGACGAGTGCAGCGCCAGAGGCCTGCTTGGCCATGCGGCCCGTTTCAAATGTCAGTCGCTTGCCACCGGCAAGCTCAACTGTAACGTCGTGCTTCATACATTCCTCGTTTCTTGGTGTGTCCTGGAGGCAACTGTGCGATGAGGATGGGGATGTGCGGAGAAATCTTTCGGCGCCCGGTTTGCCGCTCCCGGAACAGGAAAGGCAGACAGCGCTGCGCTCTGTATTCTCGGGGCGAGAATCAGCAGGCAGCCTCACGTTCTGGCTCCGAAACGCAAAAGCGCCGCACGAACGCCGGAACTCTCCGGACCGTCCACTGCGGCGTTTGTCGCGCCATATTACACTGGCCGAAATTCGGCCAGCTTTACCCAATCTCGTCGCGTAAGGTTTGGGGACAAGGTTCTCGCTTGCTTACTTGCGGATGCCCAGCTTCCCGATCACATCGCGGTAGCGGTCAGAGTCGTTGGTCTTCAAGTAATCCAGCAGGCGACGACGCTTGCTCACCAGCATCAATAGTCCACGCCGCGAAGCGTGATCCTTCTTGTGCGTCTTGAAATGCTCGGTAAGTTCGCCAATGCGCTCGCTGAGAATAGCGATCTGCACTTCAGGACTTCCGGTATCGGAGTCATGGGTGCGAAAACGCGTGATGATGTCGATTTTCTTTGCAGGTGCCAGCACGAAAGTGCGTACTCCTCTATTTTTCTTCTAGTCCACTCTAAGTGTCTGAGGAAGATTAACATGACCGGGTACCGTGGGCAATTGGTTACCCTCGGGCTTCAGGTGCCGACTACTTCGCCACGCTCGACACCATCATCCGGTAAAGCCCAATAGTTGGCGCGCGCAATCACCCTCGCACCATAGTCCTGCGCCGTCCGCACCTTTAGAATGTGTAGCCCAGGAGTACGATCCGTGGGATGGAAGCTCAGCAGGTAGCGGTTGCGCACGTGCTTTGCCACCTGCGCAATGTCCTCTTGAAATGCCTTCTCGCGTGTAAACGGTGTGTATTCACCACCGCTCATCAAAGCGATTTCCTTGGCAACATTTTTGTGCACCGCCGCGATCGCCATCATCAATGGACTCATGATGTTCATCGTCGGCCCCACCCCGCCCTCTCCCTTGGCATCGTTCAGAAACTCGGCCTTCGACGCCGAATACGTCAGCGTGAGCACAAGAGTGTTGCTCGTACCGATCCGCTGAATCAGTTGCTGGGAGTTGACGTGCTTGCTGCCGTGATCGCGCGACTCGCTGATCAACAGCAAAACTCTGCGGCGATTCTTCGGCTGCTGCTCCAGCAGATCGACGCAATAGCTCACCGTGTCCAGAATCGCCGCACCGCCGTCTCCCGGCTGTAACTTCTGCAGATCCTGCGAAATCTCATCGGTGTCGCGCGTGAAATCGGTCAGCAGCTGAGGCTGCGAATCGAACGTCACCACCGCGGCTTCCCCGCGTCCCTGCCCCAGAAACAAGTCGATCATCGGACCAATCTTGCTGATCTTCTGAAACTCAAGCGCGCTCGTTCGGCCCTTTTCAATCGCCACAATCAGCGAGACCGGCGACTGATCAAAATCCTCATCGACCTGGATCTTCTGCGGAACACCGTTGTCTTCCAAAATGAAATCGCTGGGCTTGAGCGTGTACACCACGTCGCCCGAAGGCATCTCCACCAGCGTCGGCACAAGCACCACCGAAGTGCTCACCCTATATGTCGGAATATCCTGCGGCTCCGCACGACCAGCGACGCTCCACAAGAACACCATCAGCATCGCCGCCATAGCAGTGCAGCTCATAGTGCTTTGCGATCGCGTCGCACTCTGCGGGTCTCGGCGAAGACAAAACAGCGAAGAGAGTCGAGTGGAAATCATGAATCGAATTCACGCACGCGAAATTCTGCGTGTCTCCGCGTCCAGTTTGTTGATCCAGTGCAGAAAAGTGAGCAGCTCCCACTTCTGTGCCCACACAAATCCAGCGATATCGCGAAAACCAAGAGTCTCGGCCTTCATGCCGGAGTAGGTCTCGACGCGCCACTTGAAATACTCACTGCGCCATGGCATCAATCGATGACCACGCGTGGCATTCCACAAAAACCGGGCAGCAGCCAGCATCTTCGTCCTCCCATCCAGTATAGATGACCCAGCTGGACCGGAATCGCCGCCGCCCGCCTACGCGTGAAAGAAATCCGTGCCCGCAACCGCTGCGTCTTTCGGGCTGCACATCTGCAGAATTCCCGGTGCAATCGCGACCGCCCGCTTTCTCTTGTTCTCGGCAGATCTCGCGATTCCATCGCAGAACCAGTCATGTCGACATATCGGCCACCAGCTCCCGCATGCGCGTAAGGGCCGCGGAGTGCAACTGCGAGACCCGCGACTCAACTACGTCGAGCGCCAGGCCGATCTCTCTCATCGTCAGCTCTTCATAGTAGTAGAGAGTCATTACCAGTTGCTCGCGCTCGGGCAGTTCGTGGATCGCGTCCGCGAGTCTTTGATGCACCTCCCCGCGAAGGCAGCGGAACAATGGATCATCCTCAGGCTTCGATGGAATGCAGTTCAACTCTTCCTCGCCCGCGTCCTCGGGGCGCTCCGCGTGCAGCGTTCCAATCTCAAGTCCCTTCAGCTCGCTCAATAGTCGCTGATACTCTCCCAGCCCCAGCCGCAGTTCCTTTGCCACTTCCAGGTCCGTCGGCGAATGCCCCAGCCGCGCTCTCAATATGCTGGTGGCCTGCTGCACAGCCCGCCCCTTGCGACGCAAATATCGAGGACTCCAGTCCAGCGCCCGCAGATTATCGAGGATCGCACCGCGAATACGAAATTGCGCGTAGTTGCGAAACTGCCCATTCTTCGCCATATCAAATTTGTTCGCCGCATCCAGCAGGCCCACCATGCCGGCACTCACCAGGTCCTCCAGTTCCACATGCCGAGGCAGGCGGCTATGGATGTTCCTCGCCATCAACCGCACCATCGGAAGATGCTCAGCAAGCAGACTCTCCCTGCTCTTGATTGCTGAATCTACTTCCGCCGCAGCCGTGCTCTCTGCGCAGAAGTGCGACGCAGAAACTTTATTCGCTGCGTGCGGGAATTCGGCAATGGGACGCAGTGAATGAGGCAGATCGCTGTGAACTGGCTCCGACTTCCGTGAACTCGCTGGACGACACTTGCTCGCAAACGCAATTCGCGTGCCTGGCATCTCTCTTCCTTCGGGAATCGGCGTGCCTCGACCGGGCTCCGATTCCATGTCGCTGCGCGGATGTGTATCGGCGCGGGACACCCAGAGAGAAGCAAGAAGCTGGCCCAGAAAGTACTTTTGTCATTAGGAGATTGAAAGAATCAGTGCGACGCAACGCACGCAGCACAAACTTCCGCGATAGCACGGAAACATGCATGGATATTGGGGTTTTGAGAGTATTCGGCGCGGGTTCGCGCACAAAAATGTTGCGCTGTCCACACGTAGCATCGCAACGTATCTCGGCGCTGCTACGGGACAGTCAGCCACTACGCCAGGCGGCGCTCCACACTTAAGTAATGGTGCGCGCAAGAAAGAATTCCTTCTCTGCGGGCCTACGTTGTACCGTCTGCCAGATTCGCCCGTTCAACCATCGCTCTGTGCGGCCTTCAATAGTAAGAAATGCTTAATGACCTGCAGAGCCGCTGTCACATCGCTTCCGGCGAATACCCAAACTCAATCTCGTCCGCCGTTATCTCCGGGCGCTCTTCCGCCAGAATCGACGCGCATTCGAGCACATGCTCCAGCTCACGAACATTTCCCGGCCAAGTATGCGCCGCAAGCCTCTTCATCGCCGACGGGGCAACGCTCTTGATGGGAGATTCCTGCGCGAGCTTCGACATGAAATGTTCAATCAGAAGCGGTAGATCTTCCGGGTGATCACACAAGCTTGGAGTGCGTACGGAAAAAACGGCCAGCCGATAATAGAGATCCGAGCGGAACTCACCCTTTGACGCCAGCAGCGCCAGCGGCTGATGGGTTGCCGCCACCACGCGAACATCCACACGCACCGGCTCGTTTTCGCCCACGCGCTGCAGTTCTCCGCACTCTACAAAGCGAAGCAGCTTGGCCTGCAGAGCCAGCGGCATCTCGCCAATCTCGTCGAGAAAGAGTGTTCCGCCATGTGCCGCTTCAATCCTTCCGACCCGCCCCTGCACTGCGCCAGTAAAGGCTCCGCGCGTGTGCCCAAACAGCTCGGCTTCGAGCAGCGACTCGGGAATCGCCGCGCAATTCAACGCCACGAAGGGCCGCGCAGCGCGATCGCTCATGCGATGCACGGCTCGCGCTACCAATTCCTTGCCTGTCCCGGTTGCGCCTTCAATCAGCACAGGCGTCCGCCGCGCTGCCACCAGGCGAACCCGACGGCTCACCTCCAGCATCGTGCGATGATTCCCAATCAGTTCCGGCAATCTCAGGTTGATGGCCGCCGCCTGCGCCCGCTCCTTCCGCTCTTCCTCACCGCTCAGTGGCGTCCGCCGTATCGGCGTCACTCTCGATGCCGACGATTCGACCGAGAGTGCAGTCGCGCGCGCCGCTTCGTACTCGATCACGGGAGCCGTGTTCCAGATCGCTCCATCCGCGTCCTGCCCGCGACGAATCGCATACAGCAATTCGTGCCGCCGGGGACTCTTCGCCCGGTTGTCTTCCACCTCCGAACCATCGACTGTTACCAGGTCTACCGCCGGATGCTGGCGGCGGAACTCCGCCACAAATTCGTCCATCTCCAGGTCCGGCAGCCACGTGTCCAGAATCAGAGCCTCTGACGGATTTGCGTCCAGCTCCGCTAAGGCCTCGGCGCCACCCGATGCCTCGAAAACCTGCCACCGCAAACCGGTGAGGGTCTCCCGCATGCGTCTACGAAATGAGACATCGGCACTGGCAAGAACTGCAGTTCTGAACACTGGCTTAACACAAAGTGTAGACATGATTTCTTTCCTTCTTCTCTAATCGTTTTGTCGTTCAGCGCGTCGCGAGAGCCGGTACGCGAAGGTTTTCAATGTTTACCGGCATAGCCGCCATCGGAAGCCTCTTCACTGGTCCTTCAGGTGCAGGATCGATACGATCCGCCTGGTGTGCGATGCAATAGCCCTGCCCGCGTACCGTCTGTATCAGCGAGCCCTGGGCATCGTCGTGTAGCTTTTTGCGCAGATAGTTGATGTACACGTCGACCACGTTCGTCCCAATCCCGGCGTCGGACTTCCAGACTTCCTCCAGCAACGAAGTACGCGTCACACACCGCCCACGATGCAGCAACAGGTATTCGAGTAATGCAAATTCCTTGTTGGTCAGCGGAATGATCTCGTGATTGCGCGAGGCCACCCTGTCCATGCGATTCAGCTCCAGATCGCCGCAGCGCAGCGTCAGCCGAACTTCCCGACGACGCCGCAGAAGAGCCCGGCACCGCGCTCGCAACTCCTGCAGCGAAAACGGCTTCAACATGCAGTCATCGGCCCCCAGGTCGAGGCAGCGAATCCGGGTCTCCATCTCCTGCCGGCCAGTAAGGATCAACACCGGCAGTTCCTCGTTATGTGCGCGGATCTCACGCAGAACCTCTTCCCCATCCTTGCGCGGCAGATTCAAATCCAGAATCGTTAGATCCGGCGACTCCAGCAGGAAAGTCTCAACCGCCAGCACTCCGTCGCTGACCCAGCAAACCTCGTGCCCCTCTGACTCCAGCCCCCGCTTTAGAAAAAGCCCCAATGCCTTGTCATCTTCCGCGACTAACAGACGCATGTCCCGCCTACTTTCCTGGATGACCGCAAGTGCGATATCCGTGTGCCATCCACCTTGACGCCCCCCTCGTCAAGGAACAAGAAAAAATGAGGGGTGTCGGAAGAACGATTCCGCAGAAGGGACAAGCCTCCTATATCGTGCCAAAACGGTCCGGCTCAGGCGAAGAAAAGGAGATAATCGCTTGACGACCCCGAATCTCACTCCCAACTGCCCCTCCCCGCTAAAAATCGAAAAGAGTTGTTGCGGTTCGCTTTTTGTTCGCTATAATGCGCTCATGGCCGTCACTAGAAGACAGAAAGAAGTGCTGGATTTCATCTCGGGATTCGTACAGCGCAACGGTTACTCCCCCTCCTTCGAGGAGATTGCCCGCGGCCTGCAGCTCAAGTCCCTGGCCACCGTACACAAACACATCACCAATCTGCAGAACAAAGGCCTGCTGCAGCGCTCCCACAACCGCAGCCGCTCCATTGACGTTCTGCCGCCACGCAGCAAGTCACGCTCCGCGGATCGCCTGCCCCTGATGGGCCGCATCGCTGCTGGCCTGCCTGTGGAAGCAATCGAGAATGCCGAGTCAATTTCTCTCGGCGACATCGTCGGCAGCCGCGAGGTCTTTGCGCTCGAAGTCCGCGGCGACTCCATGCGTGATGAGCATATTGTGGATGGCGACTTCGTCCTGATTGAGAAGACGAAATCCGCCCGCGAAGGTGAAATCGTAGTCGCACTGGTGCGCGATTCTGAGGCCACCCTCAAGCGCTACTACGTTGAGGGCAACGTAGTGCGCCTGCAGCCCTCGAACTCTGAGATGGATCCCATCTACGTTCCCGCATCCGATGTCGCGATTCAGGGCCGTCTGGTCGGCATGCTGCGCAAATATTAATCAGCCAACAACCCCAATTTGCCTGCACCTAAAAGCAAAAGGCTCCGCGCATATGCGGAGCCTTTTAACTTCCCTGCAATACTCGATACTAGCGATGCATCGCCATGATCTCGTCGAACACTGCCTTGGAAGGCCGCGTGCGCTCCTCGCGGCAGTGTGCCCAGCGGTTCATCCACCACGTTCAGCTGATCGATGAAGCTCGGCTTCTCCGGGTCTATGTAGAAGATGCCCGTCAGCACTTCGCCCTTGGCATGCGACTCCATCAAGCTGCGTCACCGCAGCAGATGCGGTCCGTCGGATTGTAGTTCTCGTGCAGCTTGCGCAGCCGCAGCGACGATCCGTCGTGCATCTTCACTTCGTACGTCGTCCCCGGATCATAGTCCACGTTGATGTCTTCGAAGCTCGGCACAAATCCAATCTCGGTGATCGGCTTCGTCATGTTCCTGCATGTACTTGTAGCTCTTCGTCGAACCCTCGTGATCGTTGAACGTCACGCAGGGTGAAATCACGTCGAGCATCACGGTTCCCTTGTGAGCAATCGCCGCCTTCAACATCGCCAGCAACTGCTTCTTGTCGCCGGAGAAGGAGCGGCCAACAAACGTTGCTCCCAGCTGAATCGCCAGCGCACAGGTATCGATGGCAGGCAGATCGTTGATCACGCCCGTCTTCAACTTCGATCCAATATCGGCCGTCGCTGAAAACTGCCCCTTCGTCAGGCCGTACACGCCGTTGTCCTCGATGATGTAGATCATCGGAAGATTGCGCCGCATCAGGTGCACGAACTGCCCAATACCGATCGATGCCGTGTCGCCATCGCCGCTCACGCCCAGTGCCATCATGGTGTGGTTCGCCAGCAGGGCGCCCGTAGCCACCGACGGCATACGGCCGTGTACGCTGTTGAAGCTGAACGAACGTCCCATGAAGTAGGCCGGGCTCTTCGACGAGCAGCCGATGCCGGACAGCTTCATCACCCGCTCAGGTTGCACGCCCATCTCGTACATCGCGTCGATAATGCGCTCTGAGATTGCGTTATGCCCGCATCCCGCGCATAGAGTCGTCTTGCCGCCGCGATAATCCAGCACCTGCAGCCCAATCCTGGTTCGTCTTCGGCGCCGGAGCATTTGTAACAGTCGTTGTTGCCATTGCTTAGAGTCCCTCCTGCGCGACCACTGATTCGGTTACGCTCTGCGCGTCCATCGGTAGTCCGTTGAAGTGCAGCACGCTGCGCAGCTTCACCGTCAATTCCGGCGCGGAAGATCGAGCTTCATCAGGCTCAGCATCTGCGCGTCACGATTCTGCTCAATCACGTACACACGCTCATGGCGGCAACAAATTCTGAACCTCGGGAGAAAACGGGAACGCCCGAATGCGCAGATAATCCGTCTCCAGACCATGCTGCCTTGCGCAGTTGATCGCGGCTTTCCGTCACCGCAAAGTCAGAGGAGCCGAAGGCGATAAATCCCACCTTCGACTTGCCTGTCTGCACCACCACTGGCGCCGGAACCAGCGAGCGCGCCGTATCGAACTTGCGCGACAGGCGATCCATCAGGTCTCGTAGTCGTCCGGCTTCTCCGTGTAGAGAGCCTTGTCGTCGTGCCCGCTGCCGCGCGTGAAGTACGCAGCCTTGGGATGATCCGTGCCCGGCAGTGTGCGATACGGAATCGCGTCGCCATCCACATCCCGGTAGCGCGCAAATCCGCCCAGCCGCGTCAGGTCCTCGGCCGTCAGCACCTTGCCGCGATCCAGTGGCTTCGTGGGATAGTCAAACGGCTCCGACATCCAGTTGTTCATGCCCAGGTCAAGATCCGAGAGCACGAAGACCGGCGTCTGCAGCCGCTCCGCAAATCAAATGCCGCCCCGGCAAACTCGTAGCACTCCTTCACCGACCCCGGTAGCAACATCACGTGCTTGGTGTCGCCGTGCGAGATGTAAGCGATCGCAAGCAGATCGGCCTGCGAAGTACGCGTCGGCATGCCCGTCGAGGGCCCCGTCCGCTGCACGTCGAAGATCACGCCCGGCAATTCGGCAAAGTAGCCCAAGCCCGGCAAATTCGCTCATCAGCGAAATTCCCGGTCCTGAGGTCGCCGTCATCGAACGCGCACCAGCCCAGCCCGCGCCCAGCACCATGCCCACCGCGGCCAGCTCATCTTCTGCCTGGACAATGGCGAAGCTCGCCTTGCCATCCGGCTCCACGCGATAGCTTCTTCAGCAAGTCGATCAGCGCTCTCCACCACCGACGACGAAGGAGTAATCGGATACCACGTCACCACCGTCACACCGGCAAACATCGCAGCCCATCGCGGCCGCGTCGTTGCCGTCGATAATGATCTTCCCCGCCGTCGCATTCATCCGCTCCAGCGACGTACGGATCGTGCTTGGTCAGCGTCTCGGTCGCGTACTGGTAGCCCGCCTGAACAGCGCTCCAGTTCAGATCGGCCGCCTTCTGCTTCTTCGCAAACTGGCTGGCGAACACGCGCTCCACCACCGTCACGTCCATGTCGAGGATCTTGCGCCACCACGCCGACGTAAACCATGTTGCGGACCAGCTTGCGCAGCTTCGCTTCGGGACACACCGCCGCCGTCAGCTTGTCAAACGGCACCGGATAGCAGGCCACGTCGTCGCGATATTGATTCAGCTTCAGACGACTCTTCGTAGATCGCCGCGGCGCCGGGATGCAGCGACAGAATGTCGTCCTTGCGCCGTCTCCGCGTTCAGCGCTACTAGGACGTCGATTCCTTCTTGCGCGCCACATAGCCGTCTTTGCTGGCGCGGATCGTGTACCACGTCGGCAGGCCTGCAATATTGGATGGAAAAAGATTCTTGCCGCTCACCGGGATACCCATCCCGAAGATGCTCTTCAGCAGGACGCTGTTGGCGGATTGGGATCCAGAGCCGTTTACCGTGGCTACCTGAATATTGAAATCGTTGACGATTTGTTTGGGGGCTGACTCTTGCTGTGTCTCTGTGTCCGGCTGCGCATGCTCCGCGGCTGCCGTACCCAGGACAACATTTCCTGTCGCCATTTGGCGGGGTCCCTTCAGAGGAAAGTTGGAAAGACTCACTCTCTCCGTCTGTGATTATAGTCACTTACGCGCACAGAAAACGCAGTAGATGGCCCAAGGACTTTCATTTGACAATAAGCAGCAGGATTCAGGGGTTGAACGGGGATTTATCCCCAAAATCACCAGGAATCATGCGCCCAATCATCCCCATGGATTCCATCCACTCTCAGCCCCCACCCACCCCACCCGCAATTCCCCAAATTGGCCACGGGGCGGACTCGACGAGCAGCCCTCCACCGGATCAGGCCAGTCGCCCACGACTCCCCGCTGGGAGCGATCTGTTCCGTTGAAAACGCCCGACCCAAGCGCCAAGGATTGAACCACTTACGGAGGGAGGCATTGCCTGCTGGAACGGTTAGTCAAGGAGTGGGTTCCTTATAGCTCACAACTCGACCGTGACGGACCTGTCTACCGCCAGAGTGCCATTCGTGTTTAAACTTGCTGTCTTCAGTCGGAGGTTGCCATGCGAATTGAGCATCTCTGCCCCGGATGGTGGTGCTTGCGGTACATCATTCTGGCGCAAGTGCTACTTTCTGCCTCAGTGGTGTGCGCCAGTGACATGCGACCTTTCTGCGATGTCGCAAAAGAAAGCACTTTAAGTCGGTCTTCCCTCGGACTCCCTCAGGTCAGCAACTTGGGTGACATCCGGATAAGATGCCGCATCCCGCAGCGGCCATTTCCAACCAAACCGGATGAGTTCCGAAATGGTCTTCGAGCAGAAGCGACCGCTTATGAAATCTCAGCGAACGGAACCAAGACTTTGGTACCTTCAGAAGTCAACCTCATTGGTGGCGGCTTCGGACCGGACCAGGAACCGGAATGGGTTGATTTCTCCGTGAAGATTCCGCTCGAATCTGACCAGCTTGATGCAGAGGTGAATGGGTATCTAGCCAAGCTCGAACTGTCGATGACACCGGAGCAAAAAGAACGGTACAAAGATCTGGCTGGAAAGAAGGCGCGAGAAGATCTTCGGCAGTTGGTAAGCCAACAGCGGATAGGCCATTTCCAAGTAGAATGCCGGGTCTTGGATGGCACCCGTGTAATGGGTGTCGATGTGGTCGAACTGGAAGTGCTGTTCAAGGGGCACTTCTCTGACATCGGCTTTTCTGTCTCTCCGCCAGCATAGAACGGGCTTCATCCAAAGTTTCTGCTAGTCGGTCGTAGAATGTATCAACCCGCTTTCAGCTGTTGCGAACAGGCCAACGCACTCATTCACTCTGGCTTTTGACCGTAGTTTCGGTTTGATTTGGATTCGTAGGGCTTTGGAAGCAGAGTCGATAACCATCTGGATCAACCAGGAAGGCCTGCTTCATGCCGTAGTAGGTCAGTACCGGCTCCTGCGTGTCGAGGCCCTTCTCTGCAAAGTGGAGTAAGCTGCCGCGCATCAGGCAGTCGAAGCAAAACCAGACATCGCACTGCGACTCATCGGCAGGTTGGGGACGAGCCGGCCGCCTCTGTCTCAAAATACACGCTGCTTGCTACCTACCACGGATCGAAGCAATCATAGTTACGCTGCAAGGCAATCCGGCCATCGCGAAAATGAAAGAACATCGAAAACGAAGCCGTCATCTCACTACCAGCGGCCAGCGTTCCAAACGGTATCGCGAGAACTCCAGTCCAGCGAGCCTCGACAGCTACGCGATCCCCTTGAGCTATTTCTGTGACGATCTCATACGTCTGCCGCTGCAGGACCCCTTTACCCTTCTGGTAACGCTGAAGCATATCTTCGAGATTGCTTTCCTGCCCGCGCTTGTTGAGTTGATTGGGCATCTCGATCTGCCGAGCGTCATCCGTAAAGAATGTCCGGAGATCCTCTCCTGCCCCACCACTTTGTAGAGCGTTCAAATACCTTCGAACTAACCTCGATGTTTTGCTCTTCAGCATTTGCCATGTGCCCACCTCCACTATGATTTCCGTTGATCCCCTCGCGGGGATTCCGATGCGCGGTTGCACAACCGTATTGTTACTGAAATTGATGGCATATCGCGCCAGGCACAGGAGATTCAAACGTGGCATACCGGGCAAGTCCTATAGACTTGCTGCTGGTATTCCCCTTCCCTAGGCAAAATGAGAGATGAGGTCACTGGTTGGCAATCCAAGCTGGCTCTGTGCGTTCACTGCGTCTTGTTCTCCTCGCAATTCTTGGACTTGGGCTCCACGCGCAGGAATCCACCGCTCCACACTTTGAAGACTTCGTAGGGACCTACGCGGATACACCGGGCCATCCGGTGGAGATCGTCAACGGAGACGAGTTTTTTGCAGTTCAGGACGAGGCCAAATATCGCCTGATTCCCAAAGGTATGAATGCATTCTCGACCCAGTATGGACCAAAGCTCTCGTTCCAGCGCGATGCCAATGGAAACGTGACGGGCTACCAACAAAACGACAAGTTCCATCCGCGCGTCTCGGTCGACGTCACACCAGAATCTGCAGCACTGGCGTGGCCGCGGACCAAAGGTCTGGTGCCGTCGAGTTATCGATACAACCCGCCTGTGGATATGCAGGACGGCATTGCTGTCGGAGACATTGCACGCTCGCCCTTCGGGACCGAAACTGCCGACGCGATTGTGCGCGCCGTACTCGACGGCACCTATAAGGATGTGCACAGCGTACTTTTATACCAGGATGGAAAGCTGGTATTGGAGGAGTACTTCTACGGTTATAACGCGCAACGTCCACATCAGCTCCGCTCTGCAACTAAGACCGTTGTCAGCGCGCTTGCGGGAATCGCGATCGATCGCCGCGCCATCTCCGGGGTCGACCAGAGAGTAATGCCGGCGATGGGCTACTCGAGCTACGCCAACCCCGACCCGCGAAAAGCAACAATCACCGTCGGCAATTTTCTCTCCATGAGCTCAGGACTGGACTGCAATGACCACAGCGATACGTCTCCAGGGCGCGAAACGGTGCTCGACGACTCGCCTGACTGGGTAAAGGCAACGCTCGATCTGCCAATGATCAATGACCCAGGAACGAAGGGGTACTACTGTTCGGGTGGCGTGTCCGTTGTCGGTCGAATGACGGAGAATGCAGTCCACATGTACCTCCCGGACTTCGCGCAGAAATACCTATTCGCGCCTTTGGGCATGACGCGCAAGGATTGGACGTGGAACTACGATTTGACCAACGCCGACAAGGAATATTCGCAGATTCATCTCCGGCCACGCGACATGCTCAAGCTGGGAATACTCTTCGAAGATGGCGGCCGCTGGCATGGACAGAGGCTGATCTCCGAGTCATGGGTCAATACTTCCATGGCTGAACACAGTCACGTTGACAACGTCAGCTACGGCTACTTCTGGTGGCGTCACATGTTTAACGTGGAGATGCCCGGCAGCACGCAGCAGCTTATCGTGACTGCGGCGCAGGGAAACGGCGGCCAGAAGATTTACATTGCGCCTCAGTATCACTTCGTCGCAGTTTTCACAGGTGGCGGTTATAACGACGCCACTTCGCCCAACACAATCATGGAAAAACTCATCCTTCCCCGATTGATTCAAGCCGCGCATCGTGACGCACCATCATCGCCCCAGAAACGAAGTGAGTGAAACCGTAAAAAATGCACTCATCTGGTCCCGTCTCTGACCTGATTTACTCTTGACCTGGATTGGCGATGCTTTGGAAGCAGAGCCGGTAACCATCAGGATCAGCCAGGAACACCTGGTTCATTCCGTAGTAAGTCAGTACAGGCTCCTGAGCGTCGAGGCCCTTATCTCGCAACGCGGCGTAAGCTGCCCTCGCATCAGGACAATCGAAGTACAACCAGGCATCTCGCTGCGAATCATTGGAAGGTTCAGGACGAGCGGGACGCTCTTCATCCGTCTCAAAGATGGTGTTGAGCATGAAGCGGCTTTGACCTGCTTGAATCATCGCCCAATCGAAGCGATCCTCTCCGAGAACCGCCGAGGTGGATGCGACTTGAAAACCAAGACTGTCGCGGTAAAACCGGATCGAAGTGGGCATGTCGTAAACCCAGAGCAGCGGAGTGACACCTCGAATATCGAGTGCCATCGGAACCTCCTGTTTCGCCTCAAAACACCATGATCGGAATTATCCGGTCTTCAATGACGGCCCGTCTCCAGGAAAGACCACACTGGATTTCCTAAGGCGCGCAATATGGCGGAAGCGCTCAATTGGAAAGCCGCCAATTGAGGTGGTGACTTCTGAGGAGGTTTGGCTCACTTGCAACCGGCATGGGTCATGAAGAGATCCGTTCCAGGGCTCTTTTGACCGCACCGCGAACACTTCTGCCATATTCATTGTCGGGAAGAGAACTGAGAACCTCCAAAGCCATTGCATAGTATTGACGCGACTCGTCCCGCTTGGCCAAATCCTCATATGCCTTGCCCATATTCAAATAAAGAGAGGGGAAGAATCCGCTGACTTTTTCGTCGTTTACCGCCCGGGCATGGTCGAGGGAACGCTGGTTCCAAACTAAGGCTTCTTCAGGGCTCTTCTGGTGCCGAGCAACATAATGAGCAGCAATACAACGTTCGAAGTCGTCCGTGCTTCCTTCCCAGGCGGACAGAAATAGCCTTGAGGCGGTTTCGAAGTCGCCCTTCGACTCGTAGTCCATTCCCTGGGCGCAACGCTTGACAATGGGGTTCTCGGGGTCCATCTCCGGCATCTCCTAGCTGAGCTTTTCATGGTCCAAAGACTTGCCACCGACCCTCGACGGAAGACCCTAGCTGCGCATGTCGGTCATCAGGAGTTCCACTTCGGCCTTTTCGGCGGCGGTAAGCGGCAGCAGCGGCAGGCGCGGACGGCCGCCGTAATAGCCGTTGATCTCGCACGCATACTTGATTCCCGCGATCCCCAGCGCGCTAGCCACCCTCGCCGACGCGGCCGAAAGACGCCGCTGCTTGTGCTCCGTTAGCTCGGTATCCCGGTCTTTCCATGCCGTGTAAATCTCGTGGCAGGCCTGCGGAGCGCATGCGCCCATCGCCAGCACCGCCCCGCTCGCACCTGCGTCCAGCGAGCCCTTCACAGTGTTCGCTGCGCCGGAGAGGACCTGGAAGCCCACTTCCCGGGTCCGCGTCGCCATGCGCTGCCGCGGAGGCGCCGCTGCCAGCGCGGTATTGCCACTGCCAAGCTGATCCGCCGAGACAAACGTGCCCGGCTCTTGCTACCGTCGCCGACAACATGCGGCCCGTTACTGCCGCAAAGACCGGAGTCACCGTCACGGTGCGCTTCGGGATCTCGCGCGTAGCCCCCACCATAGCCGCTATGCGCTCCACGCTTCCGCTGGAGTCCTTAATTCCAATGATGTTAGGGTGCCCAGCCAACTCGGCAACAATCTCTACCGGAATGTCGTAGTGCGTAAATTTCGGAATGCTGTAGATCAAAACCGGCAGAGCGGAGTGGTCCGCGATCGTGCGGTAGTAGTTCAGCATGGCCTCCGCGGTCATTTGCGGCTCATAGAAGTTCGGCGTGCGCACCAGCACTGCGTCATAGCCCTCCTTCGCCGCATATTCCGCCAGGCTAAGCGTCTCCTTGATGCTCTCCCGCCCCACACCCGCCAGCAGCACCTTTTCGTCTGCGGCTGCAGAGCGCACATTCCGCAGCACTTCGCGGGATTCCCCGTCATTGAGCATCACGGCCTCGCCCGTCGACCCAAGGACTACAAGTCCCGAAACCGCCGTGAGCGAGTATCGCGCCACATTTTGTTCCAGTTTGCGCAGGTAGAGGCGACCATCGGTGTAGAACGGCGTCGTAATGGCTGGGAAGATTCCTTCAAGGAGCATATTTCGATTGTAAAACGAGCTCCAAAAGGGTGCATTTTTGCATCGAAAACGGCACTTAAGTGGCTCTAGCGCGCACAAAAACGACTCAAAAAGCACCACTTTTGAGCGCAGTTTTCGTCCGTTTTGGAGCAATTATTTGCCACGCTTCGTGGATGTGAGCGCCCAATTCGCCATCATCCACGCGCTCCAATTCGACCCCGATCCACCCCTTCACGCCGACGTATGGAGGCCGGTAATACTTCTGCGGCGAGGCCTGAATCAGCATCGCTTGGAGGCCAGGTTCCGCCGGCAAATGCACCGCAATATGTCCATCGTTGTGATGATTGGTCGAGCACATCGCAAAGACTTTTTTGCCGACAAAGAAGGTGGGCTCACCATGTGAAAGTCGCTCTTCCACACCCGGCAGAGCGAGACAAATTCGCCTCACGCGGCGAATCTGTTCTTCTCCCGCATCGGCTGCGCGCCCTTTATTCATCATGGTTTCAGCCTCCTTCGTTGCTCGCCGAATTTCTCAGATCACATTCGAACGAACGCGACTATTATCCATCGCAACTACGCATTTCGGGCAAACAAAAGCCCGGCAATTTGCCGGGCTCTCAAGTTAACGATTGCTGCTGCTGAATACCGCTTAAGATTGACCCGCGCTGGCAGCACTCCTCAAATGATCTTCGCCGGCAGTTCCGGCCTCGCGATTTTTATCGCTGGCTTCGTCTGCCACGGGATCGACCCATACGCATGCCAGCGGCTGCGCGGAATTTCCAGTCTCCACCCAAACACAGTGAAGGCTTTCCGAGCGGCGGGCACCACGTAGTTGATATACAGAAAAAAGTTCCATCACTCCTCCTCTTCGCCTTGGAGCCGAACATGGACTCCAGTTCGCGGAGGGGCGGGTCTTCAAGCAGATTTCTTTGGAAAGATTTCTTTTTGGAAGCCTCGCTCTCTCACAGGTTGACATCCGTCCGTGAGAAGCGAGTTTCAGGGAAGCAAAAGGGCGTTATTTCAGCCGCAATTCCTGACTTCGTTACTCACGAAACTCATGATCCTAAACGCTTTAAGACCAGCTTCGACGTTCGTTTTACGCGGTATCATCCGTGACTTCCGATCCCAGACCGGGATTGCACGTCATTGCCTCGTCGCAGAGTGGCTCGGCTTGCGTCCACCCCATTAATTAACATTCTATTCACAATTGACCCGGAGCACCATGCATAAAACGGGGTACGGACCCGAAAAATAACCGGATGCCGTACCCCGTGAGCAGATCGGAATATCGAAGGCCGCTTTTGAGTCCTATTTCCCCACAACTTCACTGCGATGGAGCGACTGGAGCGCGTTCACCGTGGTCACATTCCGCTGCATATCCGCGATGCCCTCTGCGGCGGCGCGAGCAGCGGCAATGGTGGTGATGGTGGGAATGCGCTGCTGGACAGCGGCGCGGCGAATGGCCTTTTCGTCGAAGAAGGTGTCCTGGCCGCGCGGCGTGTTGATGATGAGCTGGATACGGTCGCCCTTGATGAGATCGACTACGTTGGGACGCCCTTCCTTTACCTTATAGACCCGCTCGACGATCAGGCCGGATTGCTCCAGCACATCCGCCGTACCTTGCGTCGCAACGATATGGAAACCGAGATCTATGTAGATCCGGGCCGAGTTCAACCAGCATTGGTTTGTCGTGATCGTTCACGCTGAAGAAGACGTTGCCCTTGCGCGGCAAGAATCTGTCCGGCGGAGAGTTGTGCCTTGGCGAAGGCTTCGCCGAAGCTGTGCGGCTACGCCCATCACTTCCCCGGTGGATTTCATCTCCGGACCGAGGACCGTGTCCACGCCGGGGAACTTGTTCCAGGGAAAGACCGGCGATTTGACGAAGAAGTGCACGCCGGTTTCGAGGTCTTTGCCGAGGCGATAAACTGCTCCGGCAGAAGCTCCTTGCAGCTTGCGACCGGTCATCAGGCGCGACGCGATCTTTGCCAGCGGAATACCCGTGGCCTTGGAGACATAGGGGACGGTGCGCGATGCACGCGGGTTGACTTCGATGACGTAGACACTATCCGGCTGGCCTGCCTTGCCGCGCTGGATAGCGAACTGCAGATTCACCAGGCCGACAACCTTCAGCGCCATCGCGAGTTTGCGCGTGTAAGGTGCGGATGGTGTCGAGGGTTTGCGGGCGGAAGATCGACAGCGGGCAGCACGCAGGATGAGTCGCCCGAGTGGATGCCGGCTTCCTCGATGTGCTGCATGATTCCGGCGATCACAACATCTTCGCTGTCGCAGAGCGCATCCACGTCCACCTCGACTGCATCTTCGAGGAAGTGATCGATGAGGATGGGACGATCGTGCGAGTATTCCACCGCTTGCGTCATGTAGTGCGAGACGGCGGCGGCATCGTATGCGATCACCATGGCGCGCCCGCCGAGTACATACGAGGGCCGAACGAGCACTGGGAATCCGATGCTTTCGGCGCCGGCCAGGGCTTCTTCCACGCTGGTGGCCATGACGCCTGGAGGCTGCGGAATTTCGAGATCACGCAGCAGCTTGCCGAAACGCTTGCGATCTTCGGCTAGATCGATCGATTCAGGCGAGGTGCCGATGATCGGGCACGCCGGCTGCCTTCAGACGCAGCGCAAGGTTCAGCGGCGTCTGGCCGCCAAACTGCACGATCATGCCAACTTCCGCGCCGCCTGATGACTCGTGCTCGTAAACGGCGAGCACATCTTCAAGCGTGAGCGGCTCAAAGTAAAGGCGATCGCTGGTGTCGTAGTCGGTCGAAACCGTCTCAGGATTGCAATTCACCATGATGGTTTCGTAGTCGTCTTCGCTGAGCGCAAAGGCGGCATGGCAGCAGCAGTAGTCGAATTCAATTCCCTGCCCGATGCGGTTGGGACCGCTGCCCAGGATGATGACTTTGCGCTTCGCTGTGGGCGCCGATTCGTCTTCCTCGTCGTAGCAGGAATAGAGGTACGGCGTCATGCTCTCGAACTCTGCGGCGCAGGTGTCGACAAGTTTGAAGACCGGCTTAATCCCCATCTTCTGACGCAGATCGCGGACGACTGCGACGCCTTCGTGGGTCGGCGTGTCCCCACACTTCAGCGATGCGCTCGTCGGAGATGCCCATGCGCTTGGCTTTACGTAACAGTTGCGGTGACACATTCTCCGCGGTGGTTTCGCCGAGCGTTCGCGATGGTGTCGGTAATCTCCTTGATCTGGTAGAGGAACCACGGATCCATCGAGGTCATGCGCGCAACTTCGCGCACCGAATGACCGAGGCGGAAGGCGTAGCGAATGTAGTTGAGGCGCTCGGGTTGCGCGGTGACGAGGCGCTGCGTGAGGCGCCGCGGCTCGAGCACTTCTGCGCCGAGTTTCTTGCCGGTTTCAAGCGAGCGCGCGGCCTTCATCAGCGATTCCTTGAAGGTGCGGCCGATGGCCATCACTTCGCCGACGGACTTCATCTGCGGTCCGAGATTCTCGTCGCTGCCGGGAAATTTTTCGAATTGCCACTTGGGAATCTTGACGACGACGTAGTCGATGGTCGGCTCGAAACATGCCGGCGTCTTCTTGGTGATGTCGTTGGGGATTTCGTCGAGCGTGTAGCCGACGGCGAGCTTCGCGGCGATCTTCGCAATGGGAAATCCGGTGGCCTTGGAGGCCAGCGCCGAGGAGCGCGAGACGCGCGGGTTCATCTCGATGACGGTCATGCGTCCGGTGGTGGGATGCACGGCGAACTGCACGTTCGATCCGCCGGTCTCGACGCCGATCTCGCGCATGACGCGGATGGCGGCGTCGCGCATCATCTGGTATTCGCGATCAGTGAGTGTTTGCGCGGGTGCGACGGTGATGGAGTCGCCGGTGTGAACGCCCATCGGATCCATGTTTTCGATGGAGCAGATGATGATGACGTTGTCGGCGAGATCGCGCATGACCTCGAGTTCGTATTCTTTCCAGCCGAGGACGGACTCTTCGATCAGGCACTCGTGGACGGGCGAGAGGTCGAGGCCGCGAGCGAGCGTCTCCATCAATTCTTCGCGGTTGTAGCCGATGCCGCCGCCGGAGCCGCCGAGCGTGAAGGATGGGCGGATGACGACGGGAAAGCCGATCTTGCTGGCGAAGTCGAGGCCATCTTTGAGATTGTTGACCAGCGCGGAACGCGGCATGTCGAGGCCGATGCGCGTCATTGCGTCTTTGAAGAGGAGACGGTCTTCGGCCTTCTTGATGGCTTCGAGCTTGGCGCCGATCAGCTCCGACGCCGTACTTGTCGAGGATGCCGGCGTCGGCAAGATCGACGGCGAGATTGAGCGCGGTTTGTCCGCCGACGGTCGGCAGCAGCGCGAACACGCCGGTGCGGCCTTCGTCCTTGAGCATCTGCGATTCGACGCGAATGATCTCTTCGACGTATTCCTTGGTGAGCGGCTCGATGTAGGTGCGGTCGGCGAGGTCGGGATCGGTCATGATGGTGGCCGGGTTGGAATTCACCAGCACGACTTCATAGCCCTCGGCCTTGAGCGCCTTGCACGCCTGCGTGCCGGAGTAGTCGAACTCCGCCGACTGGCCAATGACGATCGGCCCCGAGCCGATCACGAGAATCTTGGTTATGTCATTTCTGCGTGGCATGTGTTCTCTGTACTCTCCTGGCTACCTTGCACATTAGAGGCCATCGTGCTGGAAACGCCAATTACCCGTTTACACAATTACGGCACGACTGGAAGCCGCTGTCCACTCGAGAAAGCAGAAAAGGTTGAGCAAGGAAGAGGCTAAGAACTCCCGGTCGGGACTGATCCATTTTTCTCACTTCTTCCACTCCTCCATCATCTTGCGGAAGTCGTGGAACAGGTAGTTCGAATCGTGCGGGCCGGGGCTTGCTTCAGGGTGGTACTGCACGCTGAAGAGCGGCATCGATTTGTGGCGCAGTCCTTCGAGCGTGTTGTCGTTCAGGTCGACGTGCGTCAACTCCACTTCGCTCTGGTTGATGGAATCAGGATCGACGGCGAAGTTGTGGTTGTGCGCGGTGATCTCCACCTTGCCGCTGTGCACGTG
Source organism: uncultured Acidobacteriaceae bacterium (assembly GCA_963849505.1). Lineage (GTDB taxonomy): Bacteria > Acidobacteriota > Terriglobia > Terriglobales > Acidobacteriaceae > JANXZS01. Next base: position 143,542 of record CAWKHY010000014.1, read on the forward strand.
CTGCACGGGATGATTGCCGCCGTGATGTCCGAACTTGAGCTTGTAGGTCTTGCCGCCGAGCGCGAGGCCGATGAACTGGTGACCGAGGCAGATGCCGAAGATCGGCTTCTTCCCTGCCAGGCGGCGGATGCTTTCCTGCGCGTAGGTGACCGGCTCAGGATCGCCGGGGCCGTTCGAGAGGAAGATGCCGTCGGGGTTCAGCGCGAGCACATCCTCGGCCGAGGTCTGCGCGGGAACCACGGTGACTCGGCAGCTTCTCGCGATGAGCATGCGCAGGATGTTGTGCTTGATGCCGAAGTCGTAGGCGACGACGTGCAGGTCCGGGCGGCTCATCGCGCCACGATTGCGGGTGCTCATGGCGTCGTTGTGATTGCGCGGCGTCGTCCTGCGTTCCACTCGTAGCTGGTCTTGGTGCTGACGACGCTGGCGAGGTCGGTGCCGTCCATCTTGCGAATGGCGCGAGCCTTGGCGACGAGCGCGTCGGGATCGATGTTGTCGTCGTCTGCAAAGGTCGCCATCACGCCGCGCATTACGCCGTGGGTGCGAAGATGCCGCACGAGGGCGCGGGTGTCGATCTCGGAGATTACGGGGACGTTGTAGCGCTCCAGGTATTCGTCGGCAACCTGCTGCGAACGCCAATTGGAGCTGATGGGAGAGAACTCGCGGGTAACCAGCCCTTCAATGATAGGGGCGAACCGCTTCGTTATCTGCGGAGTTGGTTCCGTAATTGCCTATTTGAGGGTTGGTGAGGACAACAATCTGCCCGGCATAGGATGGATCAGTAAAGATTTCCTGATAGCCGGTCAGCGATGTATTGAAGACCACTTCGCCAGCACACTCACACTTTGGCGCCGTAGCCCTCACCGCGGAAGATGCGCCCGTCTTCGAGCGCAAGAATCGCCTGCATCGCTTCTCCGTCGAGTGGATTCAATAGATGGTATCAAAGAAATGCCTCTTAAGCAGCAACGAAGTGAGGAATACGGGCGATGATTCGCAGGTGTGCTCAGGAATTGGGGCATGAGGTTCGGCATCAGTGGTGGTGCAACAGAATCGTCACAACTATAGGCTATCTCCTGCTGTAAGATTCACGTGCGGAATTATCGCGGGCAGCTTTTTCCAGTTTGCAACGCCGTGCGCTAGCTGTAACCTTGGTGAAACATTCGGCAGCGTAGTCTCGCCTGCATATCGGGCAAAAGGTCTCAACGGGTCAAGTTCTCCAGGAGCGTATCGATGCAAACCGGAAGAGCAGTTTATTCTTTTCGACTTTCTGCAATGCTTAAGCGCAGCACCCGCCAATTGTTCTCTTCCCGAGGGCGCATTTCCGCTGCTGCCACCGTCGCGACGTTGGCTTTGCTGGTCACGGGTTGTGAAAAGAAAGAAGTCGCCCCTCCGCCGGCTCCGCCCGAGGTCCAGGTAGCGCAGGTGGCCGAGCAGACTGTCCCCAACTTTCAGGAGTGGGTGGCGCAGCTGAATGGTTCCGTAAACGCGGACATTACGCCCAAGGTTCAGGGATACCTGCTGAAGCAGAATTACCAGAACGGTTTCTTCGTGAAGAAGGGTCAGCTTTTGTTTGAGCTGGATCCGCGCCAGTACGAGGCGGCACTGGAACAGTCGAAAGCCGATGTCGCTCTGGCCGAGGCAGGCGTCTCCGAAGCCGACACGAACGTCGCGCGTGACACGCCGCTGGCGGCGCAGAGCGCGATTCCGCAGAAGCAGTTGGACACCGATATCAATACTCAATCGGCACGGAAGGCGCAGTTGCAGGCGTCAAAGGCGGCCCTGGACAACGCAAAGCTGAACCTGGCCTGGACGAAGATCTACGCCCCTATCGACGGCCTCGCGGGCGCAGCAAATTCGCAGATTGGCGACCTGGTTGGAACCAGCACCAAGATGGCCACCATCTCGCAGGTACAACCGATCTGGGCGACCTTCAACATCAGTGAAGCCCAATACCTGGGAAGTGCCGCGAGGATTTCGCAGACTATGCGTACCGGCAGGATGACGGGCCCCAGCATGCCGGTGCAGTACATCCAGGCGAATGAGAAGACCTATCCGCTGACGGGAAAGATCGTTCAGGTAAATCGGCAGGTAAGTGCTGGAACGGGCACTGTTCAGTTGACCGCCGAGTTTCCCAATAAGGACGGAATCCTGAGGCCGGGCGGCTTTGGGGCAGTCCGCATCAAGACCGGCGAATCGAAGAACGCTCTGCTGATACCGCAGGCAGCAGTGATCGAAGTACAAGGTCTGTACCAGGTAATCGTCGTTTCGCCCGATAACAAGGCAACGTTCCGGCCGGTGAAGCTAGGCGAGAGAATTGGCCCGAACTGGATCGTCACCGAGGGACTGAAGCCCGGCGAGCGGGTTGTGTCCGAGGGCCTGCAGAAGATTCAGCAGGCCGCGGCCGCGGCTCCCCAACTGGCGCGTGAAGGAGTTCCGGTCGCCATTAAGTCGTCCCCCGCTGCAGTGCCGGCGGAAGGGAGCAACTAACCATGGCGAAGTTTTTTATTAACCGACCTATCGTCGCGTTTGTGATCTCCATACTGATGGTGCTGGTCGGCGTGGTGGCGATCCTTGGTCTGCCCACCGCCCAATTTCCCAACATCGCTGACCCGGTCATCCAGGTGAAAGCGACCTACCCTGGCGCGGACGCCCAGACAATCGCTGAGTCGGTCGCGACTCCGATCGAGCAACAGGTGTCAGGTGTAAGCGGCATGAACTACATGTACTCCCTGAGCGCGAGTTCCGGTGGTGGCATGTCGCTATACGTCGACTTCCAATTGGGCACTGACGTCAACACCGACCAGATTCTGGCGCAGATGCGCACAGGTCAGGCAAACTCGCAACTGCCCGCCGAAGTGACGCAGCAAGGAGTCATCGTTCAGCCGGGTACGACTGCACCGTTCATGCTGCTGGACCTCTACTCACCCGGCGGCACTTACGACAATTTATTCCTGGCAAACTACGCCACCATCAATTTGCAGTACGCACTAACCCGGCTGGCCGGCGTCTCGCAGGTGCAGATCTTCGGTGCTGGACCTTACGCGATGCGCATCTGGGTAAACCCGGACAAGCTGGCGAACCTGGGAGTGACGGTCTCCGATATTACGAACGCAGTGAAAGCGCAGAACAAGGTGAATCCGGCGGGCCAGATCGGTGGCGAGCCTGTTCCCCCGGGTCAACAGTTCACTTACAACGTGCGTGCTCCGGGACGTCTGCCCACTCCGCAGGAGTTCGACCAGATTGTGGTGCGGGCGCAGCCGGACGGTTCCATTCTTCGACTGAAAGACGTTGCGCGAGTGGAGATGGGCGCACAGAACTATTCGTTCAATGCCCGGTTTGGCCACGCGCCCGAAGAGGGTAAACAATCCCAGCCCACCGGCCCGGCGGCCCTGATCGCTATTTACAACACGCCGGGCAGCAATGCCCTTCAGGCTCGCGCGGCCATTCTAAAGATGATGGACGAGGCCAAGGGAAGATTTCCTCAAGGACTCGCATACGATGTCGCACTCGACACCACGCTTTCGGTTAGCGAGGGTATCAAAGAGATCGAGCACACTTTGCTCGAAGCCATCGTCCTGGTCATCATCGTGGTGTACATCTTCCTTCAGGGTTGGAGAGCCACGCTGATTCCGCTGCTGGCGGTTCCCGTCTCGCTGATTGGAACGTTCGTTGTCTTCCCCATGTTGGGGTTCTCAATCAATACGCTGTCTTTGCTCGGGCTGGTGCTTGCGATCGGCCTGGTGGTGGACGATGCCATCGTCGTTGTGGAAGCGGTGGAACACCACATTGAGAAAGGCCTGTCGCCGCACGATGCGACGGTGAAGGCAATGGAAGAGGTTTCCGGTCCGGTGATCGCGATCGCCCTCATCCTTGCTGCTGTGTTCATTCCCACGGCCTTCGTTCCCGGCATCACTGGACAACTCTATAAACAGTTCGCCGTGACGATCGCGATCTCGGTGCTCTTCTCCGCGTTCAACGCTCTTACGCTGAGCCCCGCGTTATCTGCCATGATTCTTCGGCCCAGAAAGGAAACACGCGGGCCGCTTGGCGCGTTCTTCCGCTGGTTCAACAAGGTCTTCGGCCGGGCCACGGATGGCTACGTGAATTGGTGCAGACACCTGATCCACAAGGCGTCGGTCGCATTCATCCTGCTCGGGCTGGTCGTGGTCGCTGCCGGTTTCTTCGGCAAGAGGCTGCCACAAAGCTTCCTTCCAGATGAAGATCTCGGCTACATGTACGCAGGATTGCAACTGCCGGACGCTTCGTCTCTGGAACGTTCTTCGCAGGCATCGCGTGAGGTTGAGAAGATCATCCTGGAAACACCCGGTGTCGAAAAGGTTAGCGCGGTGCAGGGCTACAGCATGTTGAGTGGCGTGAACGCCACTTACAGCTCGTTTTTCTTCATCTCGTTCAAGCCGTGGGGGGAGCGCAAGACTCCGGAAACAAGCTACGTCGGCATCAAGACGCATTTGCAGCGGGCGCTCTCCAAGGTCTCCTCAGGAATTGCATACTCCTTCCCGCCACCAGCTATTCCCGGCGTCGGCACCTCCGGCGGAGTTACCTTTGTGCTGGAAGACCGGTCGGGCAGCGGGATAGATTTCCTGGCAAAAAACACGCAACTGTTCATGGCTGAGGCCCGCAAGAGGCCGGAGTTAGGGGGCGTCATGACGACTGCTCTCTTCGGCGTACCGCAGGTGGGCGTGACGGTGGACAACGCTAAGGCGATGACGCAGCAGATCCCATTGAACAATCTGTACGAAACGGTGCAGACCTTCATGGGCGGCTCGCTGGTGAACTACTTCAACCGTTTCGGCCTGCAGTGGCAGGTGTATGTGCAGGCGGACGGCACCTACCGAACCAACGAGGAGAATCTCGGCAAGTTCTACGTCAGAAACGCCGCGGGCGAAATGACGCCCCTAAGCACACTGACAAACACCTTTGCACGGAGCGGCGCGGAGTTTGTAATGCGCTACAACCTCTTTAACTGTGTGCAGATTAATGCATCGGCGGCGCCGGGTTATAGTTCGGCGCAGGCGATGGCAGCCATGGAAGACGTATTCAAGAAGTCTATGCCGGGGCAAATGGGCTATGACTACCTGGGCATGTCCTACCAGGAGCAGAAGGCTGCGCAAGGTGTGTCGCCGGCAGTCATCTTCGGGCTGGCTCTTTTCGTGGTCTTCCTGATCATGGCGGCACAATACGAAAGCTGGACGCTCCCCTTCAGTGTGCTGATGGGACTTCCTATTGCTGTAATGGGCGCCTTTGCCGCGCTGCACTTCCGCGGCCTGGAAAACAATGTCTATGCGCAGATCGGATTGGTCATGCTGATTGGCCTTTCTGCGAAGAACGGTATTCTGATCGTCGAATTCGCCAAGATGGAGTACGACAAGGGGGCGACGCTGATTGACGCCGCACTCACTGGCGCCAAGCTTCGATTGCGCCCGATCCTGATGACCTCGTTCGCCTTCATCCTGGGTTGCGTGCCGTTGTGGCGAGCTACAGGCGCCGGAGGCATATCGCGACAAGTGCTTGGAACGGCGGTCATCGGCGGCATGCTGGCGGCATCGTTCCTGGCTATTTTCTTTATCCCGGTAAGCTTCGATGTGGTGGAGCGATTTGGGAACTGGATTGGCGGCAAAAAAGACCATACACCGCAACCGGGCGTGGCAGGTACTCCTGCTGACGGAGAGGGCCATGACTAAGCTAAAGAGTTCGGTTGCTCTGCTGCTCATACTCACAGTTGCCGGCTGCAAGGTTGGGCCGAATTACAAGCGGCCAGTGGTGAACGCGCCGGATGCTTACCGGGGGCTGGCTCCGGATCTTGCTCCGCAGACGGCCGCGTCGATCGGTGACGAAAAGTGGTTTACGGTCTTCCACGATGAGCGGTTGGAGCAGCTCATCAAGGAAGCACTCGCGCAGAATTACGATGTGCGCATTGCGGCGACTCGAGTGCTGCAGGCGCAGGCGGTGCTCGGCATTACGCGAGCTGACCAGTACCCCAACGTTACCGGCGGTGCGGGCGCAGGCATGCAGCGTGTGCCGCTGACCAAGGCCGCTCCTGAGATCAGCACGAGCTACAACCAGCTGAATCTTTCGCTGGCATGGGAGCTCGACTTCTGGGGCAAATTCCGTCGCGCAACTGAGGCGGCGCAGGCGCAGGTGCTGGCAACGGAGTGGGGCCAGAAGGCTGTCATCTCTACACTCGTCAGCAATGTTGCTACAGCATATTTCCAGTTGCTTGAGCTGGACCTGGAACTGGATATTTCGAAGCGCACCCTGGAGGCACGCCAGGGATCGTTGAGGCTGGTCACGATCCGCGAAAAGGGCGGCGACGTATCTATGCTGGATGTGCGCCAATCTGAGCAGCTCGTGTATGGGGCGGCGGCTCAGATCCCCGTGTTGCAAAGCCAGATCGAGCAGCAGGAGAACTTCATCAGCATCCTGCTTGGCCGTAACCCCGGGCCTATCGTGCGCGGCAAGCCGTTGGTGGACTTTGCCATCGCGCCCACGGTTCCTGCGGGCCTACCTTCGTCTCTGATCGAGAGGCGGCCGGACATCCAGTCGGCGGAGCAGCGGCTGGTGGCGGCGAACGCGCAGATCGGCGTGGCCAAGGCTGCGTTCTATCCGCAGATCACCTTGACTGCTTTTGGCGGTTTCCAGAGTGCGGCGCTCACCAGTCTCTTCAGCGGTCCGGCGGGTGTATGGGCTTTTGGCGGCCAGTTGGCGCAGCCTATCTTCAATGCCGGCAAGATCCGCTCCAATGTGAATTTGACCGAAGCGCAGGAGCAGGAGTTGGTGCTCACCTACCAGCAGTCCATTCAGCAGGCCTTCCGCGACGTGTCAGACGCGCTGGTGGCGTACCGCAAGAACCAGGAGTTCCGCGAACAGCAGGCATTGCTCGCCGGAGCAGCAGAGGATGCGACGCGCCTGGCCAATGTCCGTTACAACGGCGGAGTCGCTGGATATCTCGAGGTTCTGGATAGTGACTCGCGATACTTCAGCGCGGAACTCGGTCTGGCGCAGGCTGATTTGAGTGAACGCCTGGCGCTGGTGCAACTCTACAAAGCGCTCGGTGGTGGCTGGCAGCAATAGGACCGGGAACCATACCCTATTGAGCACTGAATTGAGCGTGGGTGCTGATTGTCTTGAACAGAACTGAATGCTCCACCGCCGCGCCTGTTCTCAATGAGGCGGCTCCAGTGCTGCGGCGATGGTGGCCTGAACAATTTCTGTCGGTAAGAAAGTGCGCAATGACGAAGAGAGCGATCAGCGTACCGGGGTTCGTAGTTGTGTGGTTTCTGCTGCAACTTCTCTGCCTCTCCCCGGGGCTGGCCCAGACGGCGGCGGATTCCGCTGACACCAAACAGGCGGGAGTTGCGAGCGTTGAGCAAGAGCCAGATGTAGAAAGTATCCCGCCGGGCGAAGTAATCATCGAAGGGCGTCCGATTTTCAAGGTCTATGAGCCGCTCAGGTCGCTCACGCCTGCAGAGCGCGCCGATCAAATCGCAGGACGGATCGTCGCAGCAGCGAAAAATGGCTTGATCACTGCTGAATCCACGCACATCGAAGAGCGCAGCGCCTGGAGTGAGATCCTGGTCGGCGACCAGCTGATCATGGCCGTCACGGAACTAGACGCGAAGATGGCGGGAAAGTCCCGTACTGAGCTTTCGTCAGAGTATGCGGCGAGCATCTTCCAGGCCATTCACACCTATCAGGCAGAACACAGTTGGCGACTGATATTCCGCGGCGTTCTCAAAACCGTTGGCCTGACTGTTGTTTTGTTGCCTCTGCTGTGGGTGATTCGCAAGGTACGGTTCGCTATTCGCCGTCGCATCCTGCTGCGCATCAGGAAGAGCGCGCACCTCGCGCGAAAGACTTTCTGGAATGTCACCATCGCCTACCTTGGACCTTTCATGCTGGGCGTGGGCGCGTTGGTGCGCTGGCTGTTGGTCATTGCGCTGGTCGAAATCTATCTCACCGTTACTCTCGGTTTTTTTGCGGCGACCCGCGCAATCTCGCTTTCGATGACGAACTGGGTAATCTCGCGCCTGGAGTTGATTGGAGAAGCGGTATTAAATTACCTGCCCAACCTCCTGGTGCTCATCGTGATCGCCATCGTGGTTTACTACGTGATCCGCCTGCTGAAGCTGATCTTTGGCGAGATACGCAGGGGAAGCTGGGAGATACCGGGCTTTTATCCCGACTGGGCAGATCCTACAGAAAAACTGATCCGGACCGTCGTACTCATCTCTGCACTCGTTGTCACATTTCCCTATCTGCCAGGCGCCGGGAGTGACGCTTTCAAGGGCATCTCTATCTTTGTCGGCATTCTGCTCTCTCTCGGATCCACCTCAGCGGTGGCAAACGCAATTGCCGGCATCATCCTTACGTACATGCGCTCGTACCTGGTTGGAGATTGGGTGCAGATTGGCGATGCCACGGGAGAAGTGGTCGAGAAGACCGTTTTGGTGACACGCCTTCTGACGCCCAAGGCAGAGATCGTCACCATTCCAAATGCCACAGTTATGAACGGCTATGTCAAAAATTTCTCAACCGAGGCGAACAAGGGCGGGGTCATCTTTCACACCACCGTCACCATCGGCTACGACGCCCCATGGAAGACCGTGCATGAATTGCTGGTAAACGCGGCTCTGGCCACTAACAATGTGCTTAAGCAGCCAGCGCCCTTCGTACTGCAGTCGGCGCTGAACGATTTCTTCGTCTCCTATGAGTTGAACGCCTACACAAGTGTTCCCCGGGAAATGCTGAACATTTTCTCCGACCTCCATCAAAATATTCAGGACAGGTTCAACGAGGCTGGCGTGGAGATATGTTCCCCGCACTTTTCTTCGCTTCGCGACGGCAACTCTGTAACTACTCCCTCTCGATACCTCGGGCCGGATTACAGTCCGCCGGGCTTCCGCGTAGACGTGAGGAAGGGCCGCAGTGCAGCGCGTTCAGAGAATCCTCCGCATGCGGATTAGCCGCAGAGCCCTGCGGGTCATTTATCGCCATCGCGGTTTAGCGCTGGAATGGCACACGAATCAACATTGGTTGCTCCACAGGATGGGCGTAAAAAGAGTATGCAAATGTTCGCCACAATAATTTTCATGGCTCGGGACGCAGCAGGCGAAAACAAAGGCCTTGCGGCGCTCACTCTCGGTTCGCTCGTGCTCGTGCTCATAACGCTGTTTCATGGCGGCGGACTTAGCCGGATCATTCGCCACTACAAGTGGCTCTCCAACCGCCTCCTTGAAAAACGACGTGGCCGTTTTCACGCGAGCGTAATCTTCGGCTGGACCACGTACCTGATTCTCATGCTGCACATAATTGAGGTCTGCGTCTGGGCAACGATCCTGAATGTCCTCCACCTGACGCCAGATCTCCACGATGCCATCTACTTCTGCGCCAACAGCTACACCACGTTGGGTCTTGGAGATGTGCTGGTTCCCCACGCGTGGCGCGAGATTAGCCCGATCATGGCGATGTCTGGGCTGTTTACCTTCGGATTTACAACCAGTGTGCTGTTCAATCTGGTGGGCGAACAGGAAACCCTGATCGGGAAACTCAAGGAATGTCACAAGGCTTGACGCCGGCCGCATTAGCCGGCTGCTGCGGTACACTGCCATCCTGGAGATTCGGACAGTCGCGCGGCACATACTTGAGGAGGATGGAATGATTCTGGAGAACAGCAAGCGTTTAGGAGTACGGCTGGCCCTGGCAGTGTGCATGATCTTCGCCATAGGAACCGCCGCGATAGCCCAGGATGTAAAGACCAACTACATGCCGGGCACCGACTTCTCAAAGTACAAAACCTACAAGTGGGTTGTGATCGAAGGGGCGCACATGCCCGACCAGATCATGGATGAGCAGATCAAGTCTGCGATCGATACTCAGATGACGGCGAAGGGATTCACCAAGGCTGATGGAGACGCCAGCCTGGACCTCGCTTACCAGGTGTCTGTGGCAAACCAGACGCAGTGGAATACGTATGGCACGGGTGGTCCTCGGTGGGGATGGGGAGGCGGCATGGCCACCACCACAAGCACTACCTACCAGGTGGGAACGCTGGACCTGGACATGTACGACACTGCTGCCAGAAAACTGGTATGGCGCGGAACGGCGACCAAGACTGTGAACCCCAGCGACAATCCTGAGAAGAACCAGAAGAATTTGAACAAGGCGATGGAGAAGCTACTGAAGAAATTCCCGCCTCAAGCCAAATAGAACTGGGAGCAACAACCAGAGGGGTAACTAGGGCTTGCCAATCCATAGATACTGCCAGGCTACAGAGACGTTCTGGTAGTTTCCTCCATAGCTGATGTAGGCGCCATCGTTATAGTTGAACTTCAAGGCCTGATGCTTACTTATCGGGACTGACACGGTCGCCCCGATGCGGGAGTTCTTCTGCTCCGTCTTTGGATTTGCGATGCCATTCAAGCTGGTGGTTCCACCTCTCCAGTAATTGCCGTCCAGGGATAGCCAGAAGCGTGGCCGCACATCGTAGCTCAGGTGTCCTTCAAAAGCACCGACCGGGCTCTCTGATTGAGAGATGCTTCCCGGATTAACGGCGTTGTGGGAGTAGAACTCGGGGTTGGTGGTGAAGAACCATGCAGCGCCATAGGCATCCAGCACCCAGTGCCCCCAGCGCTCGGAGTAACCAAGCTCAGTTTTAAAGGCCCAACGGTTGCTGCCATTATTCAGCAGCTTGGTGGGGTCGTATTGGCCCGTGGGGGCTACCACTTTGAGGCTGGCGCCGATGATCGTCTTCTGCTTCCACTTGACGAACTCGCGCACATTCATCGCCGGGCCACCCATCAGATTCACTGAAAATCGGTAAGAGGAATCCAGCAGGCCGGAGCGATATGCGCTGGCCTCAATGCCGGTGACGGTCCCATGATAGTGTCCAACCGAATAGGGCAGCACGGCCGTGAAGTTTGCCGAGCGGCCAAAGAAATTCAATCCGCGGTAGTAGCCGACCGACGGCACATTGATCTTGCCAGTGGCGCCGGTGATGGGAACTGCGCCATCGAACAGTAGATTGCCAGTAAAGTAGGCGTAGCCCACCGTGACGGCATTCGTATGCAAAGGAGTGATGATATAGGCCCGTGGATTCAGGTCCTGCGCTTGCAGCGGCGGTAATGGGAAGGCCACGATCGCGACGGTGAAGAGGATTTTTTGCCAGAGATGCATGCCGTTCCTGACCAAAAAGTGCCCTGAATGCCCAAAGTCTATATGCTCTCCACGGATCTTCCGGCACCGGGTTTCAATCCGGCTACGACCGCTCGCGCAGAAGGGCAGGCTGTAAATGTCAACAATATCAGTCGATCGAGGTCTCTGCGCCGGGAAACGAATGGCTTTTGTTACCAGGTGATTCTGCGGGGCCCGGGGCTCCTCGGGGCAAGTTTGCCTCAGTTAGAGGTCCTGGTCCCACCCTGAGATAAAACGATTAAGATGCTTGACAGCTCACCATGAACATCTGGCACACTGTCTGCAACGAAAGCAATGCCATTTCCTGTGCGATGGTTTCTGCCTGTTCGTGCGTGATCTCAACATCAGGCTGACGAGTGGCGAGGGTAAGTGCGGATGTCTGTGTCAGGTAAGCTGGAGCGTTTGCTCCTGGTCGTTGGCATCTCGTTGCTGGCTATCTATGTAGTGGCTCGCATCCACGGAGCAGTTCTGGCTCGCGCGGAAGTGGACAGGTTCATCTCGGAGCCAGTTGCCGCAGCCGGTGGAGTATCAGCTAAAGCCCAGCTACCCGAAACCAAGCCCGATGAAAGCCTATGGTCCGCACAACGCATCAAGGACTACGAGCAGAGCCTGGCGGAGCAGTTTTCGCCCCCAATTGCCATCCTTCGCATTCCCAAGATCCATGTCGAAGTTCCAGTGCTCGAAGGAACAGACGACCTGACCTTAAACCGGGGAGTGGGCCGAATTGCCGGCACAGGCAATCCCGGCGAGAGCGGCAACATTGGCATTGCCGGTCATAGAGACGGATTCTTCCGTGGACTCAAGGACGTTGGCCCCGGAGACAAGATTGAGATGGTCACCCAGAGTCGAGTTGAGACCTACGTGGTGGATCATGTCATCATCGTCGACCCCAGTGACGTGTCTGTGCTGGAGCCACGCCCACAACCTTCCCTGACGCTGGTGACGTGCTATCCCTTCTATTACCTGGGCAGCGCACCGAAACGCTATATCGTTCAGGCAACCGTCACAGCTTCAGAACCTCGCCCCCGCGAGCGTTCATCTGCCGGTGTTGAAAAGCCGGAGCAACAGGTGAGCACACGATGATTTGTCCCATTTTGTCAGCGTTACGAATACAAACCCAAGCAGCAAAACAGTAATCAGGAGAAAGACGATGAACGTAAAAGCAACTTGGCTGGTGATGGTGGCGGGCGCAGTTTGCCTGGCTACTTCTCTGAGTGTGAGCGCGCAGGTTAAGACAGATGTTGACACCGCGGCAGGCAAGGCTTCGGTGCATACCACGACCGTCAGTGGCACTGTAACGTATGTCAACGGCAACGAACTTATCATCAAGATGGATGACGGTACTCTCCGCCATCTCACCAACGTCTCTCCGACCCAAACAGCGATGGTCGATGGCAAGACCATCACGATCAAGGATGTGAAGGTCGGCATGCGCCTGAGCAAGACCGTGACTACGACCACGATTCCCAAGACCATCACCACTACACAAACCGTTACCGGCAAGGTCTGGTTTGTGAATCCGCCAACGATGGTAATCCTGACCCTCGACAACAACACCAACCAGGAGTTCAAGGTTCCCGCGGGCCAGATGTTCAACATCAACGGCAAAGACGTAAGTGTGTTTCATCTGAAGAAGGGGATGATCGTCTCCGTTACCAAGATCGTCGAAGTCCCCCAGATCGACATCGAGAAGCAGCAGAAGGTGACCGGCTCCATGCCGCCACCACCGCCACCGCCGCCGGCCAACCAGCCCATCGCTGTGGCAACGAAGGCTCCCACGCCGGTACCGGCCGCTGCGGAACCCGCACCTGCTCCCGCTGCCGCTCCTGCGCCGGCTCTGCCCAAGACTGGAAGCGAATTGCCCCTGATCGGGTTGCTCGGCTTCGCGTCCATGGCAGCGTCCTTCGGTCTGAGAGCGCTTCGCCGCACTCGCTAGTCTATCTATCCATTCCGGGCCTGATGGAGGATCCAACATCCACCTTCAGGCCCGCTTTTTTGAGTTTCGCCGCAGGCTGATTCGGGTAGTTATTCGCGGACAAACGCTCGTGCCTGTGCCGCCATTGCCTTTTCCACTCGCGGAAAGCGCCTCCATCCGGGTATTCTTGAGTGTCACAAAGAATAACCATGGATTTATCGAGTAGCCCCAGGCGCCTCGGTAAGAGAAAATTGTTTCACGCAACCCTGGTGGATGCGTCGATTCAAGATTCACGGGAAAGCAGATTGTTGGGAATGCCCACCTGGTCTGTGCCGTATTTGAACATGTGCTCCAGATGTACAAACGCGATTTGAATTCAACGGTAGAACTAAACAGGAGAAATGTAATGAGAATGTTAGTAACCCTTTGTGCGATGTGCGCTCTGTCAATGCCGGCGGCATTCGCCCAGACTGCAACTCCGGCACCGAATCCTCCCGGCGTCACCGATCAGGACATTCAATTGCTTCGTTCTGATGTCCAGTCGGCGAAGAACGACATCGTTGCCCATACCATGCTCTTCACCCCAGAGGAATCCGCAAAGTTCACGCCTGTCTACAACGACTATGTAGGGGAGCAGCACAAGATTGCCGATGAGCGCGTCCAGTTGATCAAGGACTACGCTGCCAACTACAGCACCATGGATGACGCCAAGGCAAGCAGCATGGTGCAGCGCCTCCTGGCCATCGATCAGAAGACAGTAGCCATGCGCACTGCCTACTGGCCGAAGTTCGTTAAGGCGATCGGCGCAAAGCGCGCAGCAACCTTCTACCAGGTAGATAACCGCCTCTCGCTGCTGGTCAACCTGCAGCTGGCTTCCAACATTCCGCTGGTACAGTAGCAGCTTCGCAAACCAGGGAACCACAAACGAGCTCCTGCGTGACGCAGCCATTCGGGCGATACCACGCAGGAGCTCTTCTCCTTCTTCCCGACGCTTCTCTTCCCTTCAACAATTTCCATGTCCAAGTCATGCGATGGAGTACCATTTCCTCCGTGCGCACATACATCCTGATTGCTACTGCCCTACTTGCTTCGGCGACGTTCGCCTCCTCGCAGCAGATCACCTTGCCCCTATGGCCGCAGGGAGTTCCGCGAGATGTGAAGATTACCGGCCCCGAGATTGAGACCACCAAACCGACCGACAACTTGATTGCGGGCAAGCCTGTTTCACGAATCGCCAACATCAGCGAGCCCTCGTTGACTGTCTATTCCCCCAAGACTCCGCAGGCTCCCGGCACAGCCGTTGTGGTGTTTCCCGGTGGCGGCTATAGCATTTTGGCCTACGACCTGGAGGGTACCGAGGTCTGCGACTGGCTCAACGGCATTGGCGTCACCTGCGTGCTGGTGAAGTACCGCGTGCCGGTCGATAAGCACTATCCAGATGGCTTCGCGGCTCTACAAGATGCTCAGCAAGCCATGCGCATCACTCGCGCCCACGCCTCTGAATGGCATATCGATCCGCAGCGTATCGGCGTCCTCGGCTTCTCTGCGGGAGGTCATCTCGCTACGGCGGTCAGCAATCACCCCGACTATAAGCCGGAAGGCGCGGCAGCCAGCACGGTGGATGCCCGGCCCAACTTTGCGGTGGTCATATATCCCGGGTATCTGGCCGATCCCGCGAAGTACCCCACGGGCCTCGTACCCGGGATGGAGCCGAACGCCAACACTCCTCCCACCATCCTGATACAGGCAGAAGATGATCCAGTACATGAGGAAAATGCGCTCTTCTACTACCAGGCGCTCAAGCAGGTAAAAGTACCCGCTGAGCTGCACCTCTTCGCCGAGGGTGGACACGGCTACGGCCTGCGCCCCACCGACCTGCCGGTGACTCGTTGGCCGGTTTACGTCGAGATATGGCTGCACTCCATCCACATGCTCGACGGCACCGCAGAACCTGTAGTGAAGGTGACGCCGGCCAAGGCTCCATAAGGGCGAGTAATTCCCTCTCAGCTCAGCGCCTCGGCGACATTGCCTCGATCATTGCGTACTCTTCGCGGGCAGGGGCGCGCCGAGGCTGAAGGTCATCTTTGAGAAGTCCAGCGTGAAGCTCTGAAAGCCGGCGACGAGATCCTGCCCAACGTTGCCGTAAAGCTCATCGATGCCAGCACCCATCTTCATGGGAAAGATAGAGACCTGCCTCAGGACCGCGGTTTTGTTCCCCACAACCAGGTCTAGCTTAGGCTGAGTGTAGATCTTGCGGCTAACCATTCCCCCTGCCCCCGCACTCTTGCTATCGGCTTTCTTCCACGATCCTGCCTGGGCCCGAAACCGCTCGTAGTAGCGATAAGAAAGCTCTGTGGAGGAAGCTCCAGTATCAAAGCTGAAGGGCAATTCCTTGCCCTCGACACCGCACTCGATGACGGGCGTCAGCAACTTCATGTACATCCGCGCTCCGGCCGCGCTGCCTTGTGACGCATCCCCCGCGTAAAACTCCCTGTCTCCCACAAACGTGACTCTTCCCAGTGCCTGGAAGACCGGATATCCGATGATGGCGTTGATCTGGTAAGACTGCTTGCCCATGTTGATCTTCAGATTTGCGTCGTCGAAGATCATCACCACCACGTTGTTGAGCGTGGCTCCACCCATCTGCAGAGTTGGCACCAGCGCAACCTGCAGCGGGTTTTCGATGCCAGTAACGCCCGATCCGGTCTGCGCAAAACCGGGGAGGGGCTTGAGGCCGAGCTTTTGCGCGAAGGTTCGCGTCACCACAGACATGTTTGCGCCCGTGTCCAGCAACCACTTCTCCTGAACACCGTTCACCGTCAGTTCTGTGACGATTGAGCCAATGGGATTGCGCTCGGTCTTGAGGCGGGTTGGGCCCTGCCAGGCGATGCTCTGTGCCGGGGCCCCGGCAAGCAAGTGCAACAGGCCGGCATCGTCCCTGGTTCCCTGCAGACGCTCTTTCTCCAGTTCACCGGGGAAATGAGCCAACAGATCGTCATAGGTGTTTGCCGCGTCACCGTAGCGAAAGCTTTTGTTGTAATCATCGGCCAGCGCTTCCAGGGCGAGGGCGGCACGCGCCGGCTGTGATTTCCTTGTGCTGGGAAGTGCGCTGTTCAGCAGGCGAATCGACTTCTCGAGGTGGCCTGTACGGTTGGCGAGGATGCCGGCAAAGTAATCTCGCTCTGGACCAGGCTGCATGGTCTCGAGGCTGGCTTTCAGATCCTGCAGGCGGAACTCGCTTACGTCCACATCCAGGCCTATTGGAGCCGCAACGCCTTGCGCAGGCTCAGCCGCGTGCAGCGGGGTCAGGATACTCAGCAAGGCGCAAAGCGCTAACGCCAGGCCACGCAATTTGCGGGATTGAGAAGCCAAGCAGCAATCTCCATTCTTAGGCGGTGGTTGGGCGTCGCCACAACTGGCGATTGTATCCTCGGCTGTCTGGCGCACGCTTGCTTTTCCAGCAGAGGGGGAGATGCCCACGGCAGCTATACTCTCCTCGTGCAAAGCGAACTGCTCTATCATCTTGACTACTCCAGTTGGGCAAACCAGACGCTTCTGGATGCTTGCTCAGGGCTCTCGCAAGAGGAATTGGAGCGCGACCTGGGCGCCTCCCATTCCAGCGTTCTGCGAACCTGGCGTCACATTTACTACTCCGAGCGCGTCTGGCTCAAGCGCCTGCTGGCGAATGAAATGCCACCGCTGGTGGAAATCGGCGATCAGAGCCTCTTCGATGATCCGCCACCGGAACCGAGCCTGCGGCAACTACAAACGGATTGGCCCGCGGTATCGGAAAAGATGAAGCAATACTTTGAGAATCTTCCTGATCTTGAACTTTCAGAGGATCTTAGAGGAAGCGATTGCGCGATCCCCCGCTGGCGGCTTCTACTGCACATGGTGAATCACTCGACGCTGCATCGCGGCCAGGTAACAGGAATGTTGCGGCAATTGGGCAAGAAGCCGCCTAATACCGACGTATTCAGCAATCACATGCTGCGCCCTTAGAAAATTGCTTCCGATTTCGCGCTCCTTATTGACATTCGCTTTTTCTTCGCCTATGCTGCTTTCACACATGGAGGAGAATCATGGCCGTTCATCTCAAGATGGATTTTCGAGTCCTCGAACTGGCGGGGAACCTCAGCGTACTGCAGTGCGACCGCGGAGATGCAGATTGCGTCTTCGAAGCCGAGTTCGACCCACGCCTTTCCGGTTCCCTGGTCGCCGCTATCCGCCAGATCCGCCAGCACCAATGCGCTGAAAATCACCTCGACAAGAAAGTGGTTCGCCCCAGCCGTCGTGTCCTGGTCTACCCATCGCACTCCGCCCGCCAGGCCCAGTAGGGTCAGGCGCGGCTACCGGGCAATTCGCGCCGAACCGCCCTTCATCACCCGCAGAACCTCAGCCAGCGTTGCCATACTGGTATCCCCGGGAGTCGTCATGGCTAGCGCGCCATGCGCCACACCGCACTCCACAGCCCACAGCGGGGGCTTGCCCGCCAGTAGCCCGTAGATCAGTCCGGAGGCGAATGAGTCGCCTCCGCCGACGCGGTCCAGAATGTCTACCTCTCGCTGCGGTACATGAACAATTTCGTCGCTGTATAGCGCCATTGCTCCCCAGTCGTTGCGCGAGGCGGTCTGGGCTGTGCGCAGAGTGGTCGCGATCATCTTCAGGTTGGGATAGGCCGCGCTCACGTCACGAAGCATTTTGGCGTAGGCCGGGACGGGAAGATGCTCGAAGTCCTCGGCCACCCCTTCCAATTCAATCCCCAGCATGGCGGAGAAGTCCTCTTCGTTGCCGAAGAGCACGTCAAGATGGCGAACCATCTCGCGATTCAGCTCCTGCGCCTTCTGCTTGCCGCGAATTCCCTTCCATAGCGATTCGCGGTAGTTCAGGTCGTAGGAGGTGACGGTGCCGTGACTGTGAGCAGCCTGGATCGCCTCAGCACAGACGGCAGCGCTGGTGGACGAGAGGGCCGCGAAGATTCCTCCAGTATGGAACCAGCGCACCCCGGCACCAAAGATTGCGCCCCAGTCGATATCGCCCGGCTTCAGCTGGGAGACGGCGGTGTTTCCGCGATCAGAACAGCCGACGGCGGCGCGCACGCCAAATCCTCGCTCTGTGAAGTTCAGGCCATTGCGTACGGCGCGTCCCACGCCGTCGTAGGGAAACCAGCGCAGCAAAGAGGTGTCCACTCCCCCTTGCAGCATCAGGTCCTCCACCAGCCGGCCTACCGGGTTCTCGGCGAGCGCCGTTACTACCGCCGTGCGCAGGCCAAAGCAGCGCCGCAGACCCCGCGCCACGTTGTACTCCCCGCCGCCTTCCCATGCCGTAAAGGTGCGAGCGGTGTGGATGCGCCCCTCGCCGGGATCAAGGCGCAACATCACCTCGCCCAGGCTCACGCAGTCCCACTTCGTGCTCTCCGGTGCTTTCAGGACTAACTCTTCCATCGTTCTCCCAACTGGCCCGGCTTGCGGGCTACTTCATTGCGTGCGTGCCGTGTGTAACTGCGCCACCCGCGCGGAGGGCAGCCGCTATTAATACCGTCTCCGCGATCTCCGGCTCGGTTGCACCCGCCGCGTGTGCCCCGCGGGCGTGAATTTCGATGCAATATGGACACTGCGTTGTAAACGCCACGGCCAGAGCCATCAACTCCTTGTATTTAACGGGAATCGCACCGTCGGCCATCGCCGCCTTGTCAAACGCCACGTACGCCTTGAAGGCCTCTGGAGCATTCGCCTCCATGGACTTCAGCTTGGCAAGATTCTTCATGTCGTACATTCGTGATCCTCCGGTCCTGCAGGCTCAATGCCGCGCTGTGCGTCGGCTCTTGCGGGTAAGGGGGAGTCCCATTGCCGCACAGGTCTCCCGTGAGTCTATCCACAGGTTGCCCGCTAATCAAGAAAACCCGTCCTTCGTGGGGTTTACAACGTCCAGCATGCTTTCTGGTGCGCCCCGTGGACGTCCGGCGTGAACCTCTACAGATGTGAGGACCGTCACCGCCGCAACGCTACAAACGGCATAGG
The DNA here is from genome assembly GCA_963849505.1 of uncultured Acidobacteriaceae bacterium. GTDB lineage: Bacteria > Acidobacteriota > Terriglobia > Terriglobales > Acidobacteriaceae > JANXZS01. The sequence continues at coordinate 162,688 of CAWKHY010000014.1, forward strand.
ATTTCGTTTGCGTAAGGCGGGCGGCACCGAGCAAGGCCCTCCGGGACAGGCGCGAGATTGCCGCAACTGTTCCGTGGCTGAGGAGTACTATTGCCGGGACACTCCGACCAAGCGCTGAAGTACTTTGTCTTTTGAAAAGGAGGCTCGATGCTGAAGCCTGTTTTGATCATCGCAGCAATATTGGGCGCAGGACTGACCGCTTACACGCAGGACAGCCAGACACCCGAAGTCCCAGCCCAGGCCCCGACCACGATGCCCGTGCAAGCCGGCCAGAAAACCAATCCCATCAAGCCAACGTTGGAATCCATCGCCGCAGCGAAAAAGACTTACGGATATGACTGCGCCATGTGCCACGGGGAAACGGGAGATGGAAAGGGAGATACGGCGAATGACATGAAGCTGTCGGTGAAGGATCTGCGCGATCCCAACACCTTGAAGAATATGACCGACGGCGAGATGTACTACATAATCGAGAACGGCAAGGGCAAGATGCCAGCCGAGGACGGCCGCGCCAAGCCGGACCGTATTTGGAATCTCGTAGTCTACATGCGTTCCTTCTCGGATCCGAAGGTACTGCCGACCAAGTAGTCGCCCAATCAGTCGCGAAGTGAGCAGCGAGGGCCGGAGTGTCTTCAAAGAGACTCCGGCCCTCGTGTTTTTTGCCGGTAGTCGGCCGCCCTGGTCGAGATCTACTTAGAGTTCACAAGCGAAGAGAGTCTTGTGAACCGGCTGAACCGCTCCGGCGCACAAGACTCTCTAGTTGTTACTTCGCCTAAGCTGGATTAGTCACCGGTACCGCAGCTGCAGATGCCCTGTCCGCTTCCGAGGATGCCGATGAATGCGCACTGAGCTTGCAGGTTGGCGAGTTCGGTGGCGCCAAGAGTGGAATCGGAGAATTCAGTTTCGGTAATCGGGAAAGCCGTGCCTACGGCGTTCTGGATATGCGTGCCCCAGGCGCGAAGGTTGGCTACCGGCCTCACGTTGGAGCTTGCATCGCATGGCGAGTTGTTCACAGCCGCCGAGACGACCTTGATTACGCCATTTCTCGAACGAACGCCCGTCAAGGGGTTGGAGGTAAGATCCCGCGTCACCGAGATGGTGCGTAGTCCATTGTGGGTTTCAACGCATCCGCAGCATTCAGTCAGCTGCTGATCGGCGTCGAACACATAGATCATCGCGCACACATTCCCGTAGGTCAGACCAGGATTGTCAATCCTAACCGTCGCGTCGGGTGCGGGAACTGCATTGTTAGAGAAGTAGTTGAGTTTGTAGACGTCTTGGGCAGAGGCAACGCCGACGCCGAATGCAACCAGGCCGACGACTACCAATGCAATACACAGAATTGACTTCTTCATGGTTACGTCCTCCTTGGCGCTCGCCTCGGGCCGCAGCATAAGCAAGTGCAGGCCGGAGGACGCTACCTGGCGCTTGCTCGGCCGCAGTATAAGACCGCGCATGCCGCCAAGCATCGCTTGTAACCATCTGCACCGCAACTACCCATGTGGGCTATAACTCACATATCCCCGCAGCAGAACTAAGCCAAGTGAAGTAACTCGCCTAACTGCCATCAATCCCGTGAATTCATAAGACCAGGTCGCAAAGTTCTTTTGCTGCAGATAGAACTAGTTACAAGCCATGTGTTAGTTCAATTGGCTTAGGCAACTGTGGAGTTCTAGTACTTATGGCCTAAGTCGGCAGGTTTCGATGCTAGTGAGCCAATCGGAATCACTTGGCAACAAATAGCTGCGCTCTGACTAATGCAAATAGACGAGTTATCAGCTTACCTAGGAGACAAATTAAACTGGCCGCGTCGAGGAAACAACTCGCCACGGCCAGCGGGAGTCAAAGACTGCAGATCGGTAGAAGTTATTGCGCCACCATTACGCCGGGCGGCATCCAGGTTCCCTTGCCCGGCGGCAAGATGGACGGAGGCGTCTCTTTCGGCCAATACAGGCGCATCACCAGGTAAACCGTGTCGTTCGGTGCCGGCAGCCAATTCGACTCCTTCGCCTTACCGGGAGAATCTTTCTGGATATACAGCGTGAGAGATCCATCGGGATTCTTCTTGAGGCTGGGCAGCATAGGCGAGTTGATGAGATATCTGTTCAACGGGTTATCGATCAAGAACTGGGACTTGCCGTCGTACATGGTTACAGACCAGAACGCATTTACAGGTGGCTGCTGATCCTTGGCGAAGGTAAGGGTGTAGTTGTGCTTGCTGGTGTCAATCGGCTCACCGGCAGCGGTTACTCGGGTCATGGGATACATTGCCTCTGCTGCGTCGTTGCCGTAGAGACCGCCCTTCGCCGCGGCCGCGCGCTTCAGCCAGTCTCCGTTGTAGTATGCGCGGTCGCCGAACATGGAGCCGACCTGCCAGCCGTTGACATTCGTGGAGCCGGTGGCGAGGTATTTGTCCACCTGTTGGTCGCCAGCCTTCATGCCCAGCAGAATTGCCGCTTTGTGTTCTGCGGAAAGTTCTTTCATGTCAAAGGGCTTGCCAGGACCTACACCAATGCTCGCCAGCTTTGCGCGTATGGCAGCTTCCTCCGGTCCTGCAGGCGCGAATTGCAGCGCGAAATCGAGAATCCCAAAAAAGTTCGTCTTAGCTAACTGAGGATCCGAGTTGAGGAAATTTATTGTCGGCGCAGGCGGCGGCGCGGGGTGCTTCAGATAGCTCGACAGCGGTTGTGACTTATACCCCTTTTGTATCTTGACGACGTTAGCTATATCCGCAGCATTGAAGAGTTGCGTGCGGAACAGAACCATCGTGAATTGCGTACTGGAACGAAATACTTTCTTGATGTGCGCGGGTGTCTCGCCCTTCCAATCCGGCCCCGCGATCAGGTAGTCGCCGGGCTGCGTACCGGTGGTGCGGCTGCCGATGTATCCATAGTTGAAAGTGTTGCCATCGACCAGTTGCACTGAGTAGTAGCGCGGCTTTGGCACGGCCGGAACCGAAACGACGACGGGTTCGGCCCGCAGATCTACATACAGAATCGAATACGGAGTATCGCTGTTCGGGGTGATGACCGCGGTGTCCTTGGGAGTAGCCACGTGCGACTCGTTGGAAATAACGCCGATAACATCTTTGAAATTTGAAGAGGAATGATCGACAGATAGTTCGTACATCGACGTGTAGTTCATTACAAGTGGCAGGCCATACAGAAAGCCCTCTTCGGCGATCGCCTTGGTCTCTACGAGACCAGGGACGGTAACACCATTAATCTTGTCTTGCTTATCGGCCTGTGAAATTGCGTCGTTGCTCTTCTGACAGCCCGTAAAGAGCGATGCTGCGCACAGAACCACCGCCCCTAATTGAACGGCCCTCAAACCTTTTACGTTCATGCTTGCCTCGATCTCGGAATTAATATCAACATGCAATCTCGCGCTACTGTATGCGTGAAAGACCGCGGTACGGCTGAAAAACTTTTTGGCCCAGTCTACTTCACTCCCTTGTTTGGATCCCACGAACCCTGCAGTTTTCGAACGTAAATAATCTGCCCTGTGTGATAAGCGTTGTGCGTGCCAATGTGCGCGATCGCCGAGGCCCAGGCCTCGATTTTCTTGTCGTCCGCCGCTTCTACCGCCTTCTCCCAGTCGGTCATCACCTTGTCCAACTGCTTCACCGTCTCAGCCCATTGTTTGCTGTCGAAGCTGTTGAAGGTTTCGTCGTTGTTGCCGTCAAACTTTGCGGGCTGCTCACCTTTGAACTTCGCCAGTTGTTGCGAGTTCCAGAAGACGAGGTGATTTGCCAGTTGGCCGATCGAATGGTTGCCGCTGCCGTCGGTCCACTTCGCCTGATCGGCCGTCAATCCTTCAACTGCGATGTTGGCCGGAACAAACCAGTCCTTATCGTTGTGCGTAGTTTTCAGTTGTTCAAGCAGAATGCTTTTCAGCGTAGCGGGGGGCGCTTTTTTCTCCTGGCCATATATGCTGATTGGCAACAACAGGAGCATCAAGAGTGCAACATGCTTCATGATCGCTGGTCCTCATCGCAGCCGAACACATCGTTCGAAATCTATTCGCTGCGCGAGTCAGTATAGTCGAACGGCGCACGAGCGGGCACTTCCCTCGTGTCACTAAAGAGAAGTTCTCCTGCATGGGAGCATATTCGGTGTGATGCAGAGACGAGACCGCGGAAGACTATTCGTCCACGCTGTCGGTGCCAATGCCGCCGTCAAAGATATGGCCCATTTTTTCCTGCTTGGTCTGCAGGTAGCGCTGGAAGGATTCCAGCGGCTCGACTTCTGCGGAGACGCGCTCGACAACCTTGATGCCGATCGCCTCAAGTGCCGCAACCTTTTCCGGATTGTTCGTGATCAGGCGAACGGATTTCACGCCCAGGCTCTTAAGCACTTCGGCGGGAAGTTCGAATTCGCGGCAATCCGCCTTGAAGCCCAGTTCCACATTCGCTTCCACGGTATCGCGGCCGTGATCCTGCAGCTCGTAAGCGCGCAATTTCGCCATCAGGCCAATGCCGCGCCCTTCCTGCTGCTCGTAGATCAGGATGCCGGCGCCCTCGTCGCTGATGCGCTGCATTGCGAGTTCCAGCTGCAGACGGCAATCGCAGCGCAGGGAGCCGAAAACGTCGCCGGTGAGGCATTGCGAATGGATGCGCACGATCGGCGGCGCGGAGTGAATGTCTCCCATCACCAGCGCCACTGCGCCCTCTTTGATCTTGTCGCAGTTCAGAAAGTCGGAGGAGCAGGGACGCGCTTCCTCCAGCGTTCCTTCGAACCCAAGAATACGGAAATGGCCCCATCGGGTCGGAAAATCCGCATTCGCTACCTGCTTGACACTGGCAAACGGCATAAGTCGATTATACGGATTGGCCCGCGAGACTACGATGAAACAGCTTCCGGGAGGTAAAGTAGAAGCGTGCTCGAAACCCGCCTGATCCTGATCACGCTGCTCATTAACCTCGGCGTTGCCGCAGCGGTATCTGCTGGTCTGGCGCGCTCGCGGGACTTCAAGCGGCTACTCTTCCTTGAAAGGCGCACCCCGGCACAAACCCTCGGCCTGCTCGCCTTCATCCTGGTGCCCTTGACGCTTGGCGTATGGGTGCGCGTGGTCGTGCCCAACTTCTACGCGGCAGATATCGCCTTTGAAACCATCATTATCGTCGGCATCCTCATCGGGCCAATGTCGGCACTGGCGGGGGCCGCCGTGCTCTCCATCCCGGCGATGCTGCACGGCGAATACCTCACGCTTCCCTTCAATCTCGCGGTAGCCGTTTTCGCCGGAATCTACGGACGATTTGTGGAGGCGGAGGAAGTCTGGTCATTCTCGCCATTCGTCGATCTGAGCATCTATCGCTGGATTCGCCGCAATCTGCGCAAACCGCGTTTCGATCGCCAGGTGCTGCTGCTCTTCCTTATTGTCGCGCTTGAGATAAGTCGCGAGTGGCTGGCCAGCCTTTACCCTCACCGCCTCTTTGCCCTCACTTCGCACAGCTGGGGAATCCGCCTGCTGATGTATACCTGCGCTGCAATGGTGGTCGGCATTCCTCTCAAGATCTGGAACGCCATTCGCATTGAGCGCAAGCTGGAGGAGCAGAATCGCCTCCTGCTCGAAGCGCGCTTCGACGCGCTGCAGAGGCAGATCAATCCGCACTTCCTCTTCAACACGCTCAACTCCATCGCCTCGCTGGTTCGCTTCCGCCCGGAGTTGGCGCGGGAGATGATCGTGAAGCTGGCCAACATTCTGCGCGCCCTGCTGCGCGACCACGACACCTACGTGCCTCTGCATGAGGAGCTCACTTTTACAGACGACTACCTCAGCATCGAAGTGGTTCGCTTCGGCGCGGAAAAACTGCATGTTGTAAAAGAGATCGATCCTGAGACGCTGAACATTCTCGTGCCCAGCATCCTGCTGCAGCCGCTCATCGAAAACAGCATCAAGCACGGACTGGAGCCGCGCGTTGCGGGAGGAACCATCACCGTCCGCAGCCGCCTGGTCGACGATAAGTTGAGCATCGAAGTGGAAGACGACGGCGTGGGTATGAGCCTGCGCACTACCGACAGTGTTGGTCATAGCGGAGCAGGTATCGGCATGCGCAACGTTCGCGAGCGCCTCGAAGTGCTCTATGGCGATGAGGCGATTTTCTCTGTGACCAGCCGCCCAGGTCGCGGGACGCTTGTCGTCATAGCCCTGCCGCTGGTGGAACGCGAAGAGCCAGCGCGACGTAACTAACCCGGCATCCGGGCTGTGAGTCCAGATGCTGGATTACCTACTTCTTGGGCTTTTCAGTCTCTGGCGCGAAGAATCCGTGGCGTGCCTGTGTCTGCACACCATCGCGGTCCACTTTCACTTTCAGCCGGTGATAGGCGCCGTCTGACTTGATATTGCTCAGTGAAAGCTCAAGCAGGTAAATATATTCGGGCGCATCGGCCAGGCTTTTGAGACCCACACCCAGGTCGTTACTGTTGTGAAAAAATGTGCCGCCGGTGCCATCAGCGATCGCCGCCATAGTGTTTTCCTGGTTGTTCATCGCACTGCCGCGATAGTCGGTTTGCAATTGGGGGCTGCCCACGGAACGATCACTTGCCGTTAGTGCCGTAGTGTAGAGGCCGCGAGCATCCATCGCGCTGATGGTGACATTCGATTGCGCCGCCAGGTCGATCAACTGCGACTCCGCCGTCAGTGATTCGGATTCAATGGTGAGAAAGCCGGGCGAAACGATAATCATTGTGCGCTGCCCTGGCAGAGTGCCCATTCTGCGCACCACCTCTTTGAGCGTAGCGTAGCTTGCCTGGAGATCCTGATGGGCAACCATCATCACGCGTGCCGCGGCCATTCGCGCCAGCCTCTCTGCCAGTTGAATATCGCGCTGCTTATCAAGTGCGGGATCGCAATTGAATTCCTGCTGTATGGCCTCCGCCAGAGCACTAGCGTCATGCTTATTGACGATGAGGTCGGCCTGGTAATAATTGATGTTCGGACACTCACTCCCGCTACTCCGGTACAAACTCCGTAGCTGTAGCCCCATAATTGCCTTCCGCAGCACTTCGGGGTCACGCGTCAGCCCGCTGTTTGTTACGCCGGAAAGGGATATGACAGCGGCCATATCCGATTTGCCCAACGCGCTCGACAGCGCACCGACGCCCGCCTTCTGCACGCGCGCCAAATCTTCGGCGGAGATGTGCAGATCATCGAAGAGGAAGACAACGAAGCGCGTAGGCAACACAGGCGGTGGCGATGCGTTTGCGCTGACCGGGGGAGTATTGTTATCCGCGCCGCCGCTCCGGGTGCTGGGTGTATCGCTGCCCGTCGCAGCACGCTCTTCTATTGAGAAGCCCGAGATTGGCTGCAATTTGTCGTTCGCGAAAACCTGGAAATCATCTTTCTTCAGGTCGGCTACAACCTTGCCCTGCTTGTCGCGCACCACAACCGGCACCAGCACCCGGTTGACGTTGACGACGATCCGCGTGGGTTCCGGCTGAGCCTCCTCCACCTTCTTTGGAGGCGCTTGCTGTGGGGTCTGCGTCACAGGCGGAGGCGGGGTCTGCACAGCAGGCACTTCCTCTTTCGGCTTCTCCGGCGCCTTTGCTTCACTCTGAACCACTGGCGGCGTGCTCGCCTCTGTCTGCGCGGCCTCCGCCGGCTTCGCGATCGGTTCCGCAGCTACTGGGTTGTCCGGTTCCGGTTCGCCCTTGGCGTTCAGAATGCGCGTCGTCGCGGCGAAGCGGTGATAGCGCATGAAGACAGTCTCGTTCAGCCACTGCGTAGGCAAATTCCCTGAGATGTCTTGAGCATTCGTTTGCGCTTCTGAGAAGGCGAGGCTGCGCACCGGACAAATGAATGTGCTGCCCGAGATCTCGACCGGACCATATTGCACGAGAATAGCGGCCCTGTGGAACTGGATACTCTTCTTCAGCTCAGCTTCCATCGTGATCCGAAGGATGGTCCCATCTGCAGGATTGATCGATATCGAACCGTGATAGGCAGGCCTTGAGCGGGCGATTGTCGAGTTGCTGACGCTGACATTCGGCCTGGTGGAGATCCCTCTGGTCCCCCTGCTGCCACCATTCGGCGTGTCAAATCCTTCCACGCTCGCCTCGCGGGTAATCGTGCTGAGGACTTCAAAGTGCGAAGCCGAGGCGGGCACCGAGTAATGAAAGACTGCGACCGTTCCGTCGGCTGTCTGTTCCCAGTGGCTCCAGGTCATCTCGCCCTTCGCCACATCGGTCAGAATCATGCCGAGGGTGGTGCCAAACTCACCTCCAGAGATCAGCCCTGTTTTGGCCTGCCACACGGCGGAACCCTGCGTGGGCGGCTGATTCTCGCGCTCATTGCGAACGGATATTTCCTCGCTCGAAGTCCCCACGAAATGCAGGCCCGCGCGAGTGGGCCATGCTCCCTTCTTAAGCGCCTGCGGACTGTCGTCGTAAAGATTGATCACCCGCGTCGCAAGAAAGTTGGGCAGGCGCGGCAATGTTTGGGCCACGTAAGTGTGCGCGGCCTCGAGAATCTTCTGCCGGGCAGGATCGTCAGGTGCAGGCGTGGGGAGCATTTCGGCGGCAGGAGGATCGAGGAAGGCCGACTGATCGGAAAGAAGCTGCAACGCCAACACCGCTTGCGTCCGATTATCCAGTTTTGCGTTCAGGCGGGCCAGCGAGATCTCGGTCAGCCGCTCGCTAAGTTCCATGTCGTTGATCTGATGCGCAAGGTCAGCGTCCGACTTCTTCACACTGCCGGGCGAGCTCAGAAACTGTTCAAGTTGCGCCACGGTAACGCGCTTTGCCGCCGCCGCGGGAAGCGTCGCCGATACCAGTATTGCCAGCAGAATCAGGCGTCGCATCATCGGTCCGCGTCAGCTCCCGGTTCGCCCGCCGCACCGCTCATGTCCTGCCCACACATTGTCCAGGCTCCGAGGAAAATCACAGTCGCGGTTATCCCCTCCTGTTCCGAGGCGAACTTGCGGCTGTGGATGCATTCTGCAAAGTCTATACCTCACGTAGACGCAGAAGCAGTGCCGATAGACGCACTCTCCCCCGGGGAAGTCTGGAGGTCGCCGGAGAAGCAACTATCGCTGGGGCTGCGCCAGCACTCGCTCGTAATACTCGACGTACCGGGGAATGATTCTCGATGCGCAGAAGCGGGCCTGCGCGGTTCGTCTTGCTGCCAGCCCCATTTCCTTCAGTTCCTCGGGATGACTGAGCAGGTGGATGGCGGCCTTGGCCATGCCGTCCACATCTCCCACGGCAAACAGGCGGCCTGTTTCGCCGTCGTCCACCAGTTCCCCAACTCCGCCCACCGCCGTGGCGATCGCGGGCACCTGGCAAGCCATCGCCTCAAGAGCCGCCAGTCCGAAGGATTCCATTTCGCTGGGCATCAGGATCAGATCCGCAAGCGGCAACAGTTCGTTCACGCTCTCCTGCTTGCCCAGGAAGTGCACGTGGTCCTGGATTCCCTTGCTGTGCGCCAGCCACTCCGCCGCCGAGCGATCCGGCCCGTCGCCCACCAGCAGCAGTTGCGCCGGCATCTTTTCCACTACCTGCGCGAAGACTTGTACCGCATCCACTACCCGCTTCACCGGTCGGAAATTCGACAGATGCAGCAGGATCTTCTCCCCGTTGGGCGCATATATGCTGCGACCCTCCGCTCTGCGCTCGACGGACAGTGGCGTGTAAACGTCGCAGTTCACGAAGTTGGGTATTACCTCAATCTCGTTCTTCACCTCGAACGCTTCAATCGTCTTGTCGCGCAGATAGCTGGAGATGGCCGTCACCCCGTCGCTCTCCTCAATGGCAAAGCGGGTGATCGGCAGATAGGACCGGTCCAGCCCCACCAGGGTGATGTCGGTGCCGTGCAGCGTAGTGACAAATGGGAGACGACGATTCCGCGCGGCCAGCATCTGACGCGCCAGCAGAGCGCTCACCGAGTGCGGAATTGCGTAATGCACGTGCAGCAGATCCAGTTCGTAATACTCCGCCACCTCTGACATGCGGGTCGCCAGTGCCAGGTCATACGGCGGATATTCGAACAATGGGTAATTCGATACCGGCACCTCGTGATAGAAGATCCCCTTCTCCCGGCCCGACAGCCGAAAGGGCTGCGAATAGGTGATGAAGTGGACCTCGTGACCAATCTGCGCCAGCTCAATTCCAAGTTCCGTGGCGACCACACCGCTGCCGCCATAGGTTGGGTAACACGTGATCCCGATTTTCATGTTCGCTCCGCCCCGCTTTGGATGAGCCTCGATCTGCCGTAGCTTCTTTACTCTGCCTCGCCCAGTTGCCCGAAATGGATCAGCGCAATATCCGAAGTCTGGGGTAAAACCTGCAATAGAGCCTCGCGCTCAGTCTCCCGCGATTGTCTCAGCCGAGTCCGCACCGTCTTCAGACTGTCGTCCTGGTATCCGGGATGACAGCAGAGCTCCCAGGTACCTTCCGGCATGGCATCTACAAATCCGCGCAGCGTAGCCGCATCCAGCGTTCCGGTTGCCAATACTCCGATGGCCCCCTCGGTAGTGGCCAGCCCCGCGCTGAGAACTGCGGCAACAAAGCCACTTCGCAGTGCGCGCAGTGCCCTGACCTCCGACCGGCGCACGAGGCCCGCATTGCGCGTACTTCGCAGGCTCCACTCCGGCTCAAACGGATTGCGGATCGCGCCCACGCCGCAGGCCTTCGCCGCACGCAGCAGCGGGCGATATACCCCGGGAAACATGTGTGTGTGCTTGTGGGTGTCCACGTGCGTCACGCGAACACCCGCCTCCTGAAGCCGCCGGATCTGCGCCGTGGCTTCGGCCTCAATTGCAGCTTCCGGCATCCGGCCAAGCAGCAGGTCCCGGACAAATGCGCCCAGAGTCGGCCGTAGGTCGTCGCCGTCACCCACCGTAAGTGGAGAATTCCTTAGCAGTGCCTGACCATCCACAAGGGTTACGTGGCAGCCAACTCCAAATCCTTGTGCCTGGCGGGCAACCCCAGCCGCCTCTGCGAAACTCTCACCATTTGCCATCAGAGTGGCGGAGGGCAATACTCCCGCATTGTGCAGTTCGAGGATTGCGCGATTGACGCCCGGAGTCAGGCCAAAGTCGTCCGCGTTAACTATCAGCCGCTTCACAAGCGAGAGTGTATCAAGTTACCCGATGCCACCTTAGTAACTCCCTTTGGTGCTATAGCCAACAATGCAACTGTGAAGATACGGTGATATGTGTCACAACAGTTAGGATTTGGGGCTAATAGATGATTCTTGAAGGCGTAAAATTCGTGCTCGGTCTCGCCATTGGCAGCGTAATTATGTTCCTGATGGCGGTAGTGGCATCCTCAGTCATCTTCCAGGTTGAGCGTCTGGCCTATCGCCGGGGATGGATGGAAGAACCCCATCGCTCCATGCCAAGAGCTCGCATCAACACCACCGTAATCCCTTTCACCATGCGGCATCCGGCCAGTTCACCGCCCTCCAGCAAGACTGAGTAGCGGAAGCTGTTAAACTAGTTGAGTGGCACACGAGGGATCCGGCGCGTGCCCGCTGTTCCCTCTTGAGGGCGGTTAGCTCAGCTGGTTAGAGCGCCTGCTTTACACGCAGGATGTCGGGGGTTCGAATCCCTCACCGCCCACCATCCCCTCCTTCGAAGACACGAAGCCCGCCACAACTGATGCCTTCTTAAACCCATCGAAATAGCCCCCTGCATTTGCTACCATCGCCGGGAGGAGTGGCCAAGCCATGCCACGAAGAGAATTGACGATCAGGGTCGTAGGTATCATCCTGCTGGTGGTCGGCGGTATCTGGTTCCTGCAGGGAGCCAACGTTCTCCCCGGCAGCTTCATGACCGGCAGCACACGCTGGACAATCATCGGAGGCATCATGGGAGGGACGGGGCTCGTCCTGATGTTTATCACCCGGAAATAGCCCCTACTGCGGTGCGCCTGCGGGCGGCGCTTGATCGCCCTTCCCTTTGGCCTTTGGCCGGCCAAAATCGAATCGCCGCCCAACAATGCCCTTTACCAGCAGGTGATCGGTAGCCGCGGTTACGCCGATGCCCACGCCAAAATTGAACTCCCACTTGGGAGAAACGTCGAGATCGAGCGCCGGCACAAACTGCTCCTGCTGATTGGCGAATGGGTCAGGATTGTCCCACGGGCCGACGGAACCGTAGTACTCCAACCCCGCCGCGAGCGCCTTGGGATAATCTCCGCTCTTCCAGCGAAACACGTCGTACGAGGCTTTGGCGTTTGGCGAGAAGATCCATCCTTGGCTCACACCCGGTCCGTGCAGTGACTTGTCAAACGTGGGATTGAAGGCCAGGTACCAGCGCCCCAGCCGCTTGTCCACGATGGGCCGCACTTCGATCGTCCAGGTGTCCGGCGAAAAGCTGGCCTGCTGGTATCCCACCTCTACAGACAGGCTCGCCCCCACCGGCCAGTGCCACGAGTCCGGCGCGCGCACCCGCGGACGGATGTGGTCCCCAACCCACGCCCATCCATACTCAGATTGCGCGCTGGTGAAGACGTAGAAGCCGGTCTCAAACCACGGCGTGATGCCCTGAGTTATCTCCAGCGTCTCGTGCAGCGCGTGGTTCGTGGGCCAGGTGCCGTCTGATGTCCGATCGCTTCCCGGAACAGGCTCGCTGCCCTCAATCGTGAAGTTGCTGTGCAACTCCACCATGGTGGCGCCGCGCTCCACCGTGTCAGACCCATACACCTGGATCTCGTAGTTATCCTGCGCACGCGCAACGCCGGCGGCCAGCATCGCCACAGCAACAATACCCATCAGGATGGAGCGCATCTGCATGCTCAAATCAACTATTCCCCTGACATCTGCTAATCAACTGGGCGCTCCCTTTTCGCAAGACCCGCAACACCTTGGCCGTCGTAATCGCCTGCCCCACATGCCTCTGCGTATGATCCGCGACATGCACCAGCAACCCGCCAACCGTGGTTGGCAACTGTTTGCGGCCCACCGAGCGCGGAGCCTCCAGCCCACTGCTGCGGATCACCCCCACGCGGAACTTCGCGTTGTCGATCGCGTCAGTCAGCTCCTGCATCAGAGCCTCTCGCGTCGCCCCGACCTCCGCTTCGGCCTTCAGAGCGCCCAACTGGCTCGCGTCGAGTTCCCTTCCTTCCGCGTAGGTCAGCAGGCGGTCCATGCTGCGGGCGATATGCCGCAGCTGAGAGGCCACCGTCGGCAACCCATGCGGCGAGGCGTTCAGTTCCTCATCGCTCAGGTCGTAGCACCAGCGGATCAGGTCCTCCTCGGCAAGCTCCAGCGCATGCACTACTGCCCGCTGCACGGCTGCCATATCTGGATGCGCGCCACGCAACCATGGCTCGGGCCCTGCTACCGGCGGCATTGGATCCTGCGTCCTCTCGTCCATCTACTTCTCACCTTCAGTAACCGTGACGGCTACAAACCTCTCTTAGCTCGAAATTCCCTTACCACCACCGCAGGATCGCGGTGTTCCCCATCCACCGCGTTGTTCATATCCCGCATCTCTTCGGCGCTGACCTTGCCGCCCAACTCGTTCAGCGCGGTGCGCATCTGCGGCCAGCGCGCCAGCGTCGCCTCTCTCACCAGCGGCACAGCCTCGTACGGCGGAAAGTAGTGACGATCATCCTCGAGCGCCACCAACCCAAACGCCCGTATCGGGCCGTCCGTTGAATTCCCCGCCACGATGTCCACCTGTTTCGCATTCAGAGCGCGGTACAGCAGACCCAGGTCCATCACCCGCGGAGTTCCTGCAAACTTCAGCCCATATCTCTCAGACATCCCCCGCAGCCCGTCGGGGCGCTCCTGGAACTCGTATCCCACGCCCAGCCGCAGCGGCGCAGCCAACCCTGCCACATCACTCAAACGGTGCAGATTCAGCCGTTGAGCATCGTCTCCCCGCACCACCATCGCAAATGTGTTCTCAAAGCCCAGCGGTGCCGTCGTCTCTACCCCGTACTTCTCACGATACAGCCTTGCCACCGTCTCCCTCGCCTGCAGCGCATCCCGCTCCACCGGCTGCTTCAGGATCGCTGTCAGCGCGGTGCCCGTGTACTCCACGTAGGCATCGATGCGCCCGGAGATCAGCGCCTGGTGCGCAATATAGCTTCCCGCCAAATAGAATCGCCGCTCCACCTTAAGCCCGGTCGTGGCCTCGATGTGCTGCGCCAGCAATTCGCCCAGGATAACCTGCTCGGTGAAATTCTTCGCGCCGATCACGGGATGATCCGGTCGAGGCGGCGAGCATGCTCCCAACGCCAGCAATGCGCAGCACACCGCCGCTGCCAGCGTCCCACGCAAGGCCCGCGTCACGCCGGCCTCTCTCGCCCCGGAACCTTCAGCCACTTCTCCGCCAGCCCCAGCAGTCCGTCCGCCCCTAAAGCCAAAGCGGCAGCGGGAATCGCTCCGGCTAGCACCAGCCGATTGTCCACAGAAGCAACGCCGCGAAAGATGAATTCACCTAGGCCGCCCGCTCCAACCGCCGCCGCGATCGTCGCGATGCCCACGCACGTCACCGTAGCCGTACGCACGCCCGCAAGGATGAACCCTGCCGCCAGCGGTAGCTCTACCTTGAAAAGCCTCTGCCAGCCCGTCATGCCCAGCGCATGCGCCACGTCGATAACCGCCGGATCTAGCCCGCGAATCCCTTCATAGGTGTTCCGCAGAATAGGCAGCAGTGCGTATGCCGTGAGTGCCACGATTGCGATGCGCGCCGCCCTCTCACCCAGCCACGGCAGAGGAAGCAGCAGGCCGAAGAGCGCCAGGCTGGGAATCGTCTGCACAATATTCGCCAACCCCAACACCCATCGCGCCCAGCGCAGGTGCCGCGTAAGCCATATCCCCGTCGGTACGCCGATGGCGATAGCGAACAGCATTGCCGCGCCCGTCAGCCATAAATGCTCAATCGTCAGCGTCACAATTTCAGACCAGTGCTGCGCAAGAAAGCTGCTCATGATTGCGCCGTCTTTCCGCGTTGCTCTGAAACATCTCTGCGACGAAACGCACGCGCATATTCCTGCACGGCCGGCACAGTCGATTGCAGAAACTCGCCTGCTGGAAGATCCGCGGCTATGCGCCCTGACTCCACCAGCACGATGCGCGAAGCCAGGAACAGCGCCTCGTCCAGATCATGCGTCACCATCAGCACAGTCTTCTTCATCCGCGCCAGCAGGTCGCGCAGCATCTCCTGCATCTCCGCACGGGTCAGCGGATCCAGCGCACCAAACGGCTCATCCATCAGCAGGATCGGCGGATCGGCAGCCAGCGCACGGGCCAAGCCCACACGCTGCCTCTGCCCGCCGGAGAGTTGGTGTGGATAGCGCTGCTCGAGACCCGCCCCGCCCAGCCCCACCAGCGTCAGCATCTCCTGTACTCGTGTCTCGATGGCAGCCTTGGACTGTCCCTGCAACTCCGGCACCAGCCCCACGTTCCGCGCAACGGTGAAGTGCGGAAACAGCCCTGTCTCCTGGATCACGTATCCAATTCCTCGACGAAGCTTGATCACATCTGCTGAGGTAGTCGTCACGCCACCAACAGTGACCGAGCCGCTCGATGGCGTCAGCAGCCGGTTCACCATGCGCAACAAGGTCGTCTTGCCGGAGCCGCTTCGCCCCAGCACTGCGGTCGTCGTGCCCTCCTCCAGCGCAAGGCTCACGTCGGCCAGCAGCACGCGACCCGCTGCGACCTCAAAACCCGCGTCCTGGAACTCAATCACCGCGATAGCATCACCTCTCGCTACTGACGACTGAACCTCATTTTAGTCAGATGCTCGCTCGAGCGGCTCTTCGCTCGCCTGTTAGATACCAGCTACCACTTTCGTAACATTGCGAGTAATTCAGAGCAACTTGCAGCATGGCATGGTGTCTCCACCTTTGTACGATCCGTCAATCGCTTTCGCTCAGGAATCACGGATCGCGCCCAGAAGACCCTGGCAGGCGCGAGCACGATCGAGCCTCTAGAACCCCGGTATAAGGAGAGTCCCCATGTTCGTTCGCTCGAAACTTCGCGGCCTGCTCGTCGCCGCCACCCTTGCGATTCCTGTATTCGCATTGTCCTCCCTGCCGGCTAACGCTGGCGTCTTTCTCTCCGTAACGGTGGCTCCTCCCGCACTGCCGGTCTATGTGCAGCCACCGCTGCCTGCTCCGGGCTACATCTGGACTCCGGGCTACTGGGCATATGGCGAGGCAGGCTATTACTGGGTTCCCGGCGTATGGGTGCAGCCTCCCACGGTTGGAGTTCTCTGGACCCCCGGCTACTGGGGATATGCTGGCGGCATCTATGGCTGGCACGCCGGATACTGGGGCCCGCACGTCGGCTTCTACGGCGGTGTCAACTATGGCTATGGCTACGGGGGCATCGGCTTCTGCGGCGGAGAGTGGCGCCATGGAGCATTCGCCTATAACGGCGCTGTGGCCAACGTCACCAATGTCCACGTAACCAATGTCTATGTCGATCGGACCGTCGTGAACCGCACCACGATCGTGAACGTGCACAACACCAGTTACAACGGTGGCGCAGGAATTCAGGCACACGCCTCGGTCACGGAGCAGCAGGCCTTCAACGAGCGTCACTACGAGCCCACAGCCAACCAGCTCTCGCATCAGAATTTCGCCGCGCGGGATCGTTCGCAACTCGCATCTGTAAACCACGGCCGCCCGGAGACTCCGGCTGTCGCCAACGTCAACAGCTATCACCAGGTAGCTCAGCAGCACGCACAATCGCAGCCAATCTCAAACGCTGACCGCACCACCGGCCGAAGCTACAACCCGAATACGCGGGAAGGTAACCAGGACCAGCGCATTGCGAACGGCTTGCGCAGCGGCCAGATGACCGCCGGTGAAGCTGCCCGTGCCGACAAGACACAGGCCAACGTCGACCAGCAGGTTCACAACGATCGCGTCGCGAATGGCGGCAAGCTGACCACACAGGAGCACCAGCAGATCAACAGCGAGCAGAACACTGCCAGCCGTCAGATCTACAACGAGAATCACAACGCGAACACCATCAAGCCCAACGCGGTAGACAATCGCCTTGCGAACCAGCAGCAGCGCACCGCTCTCGGCCTTCACAGCGGTCAGGAGACTTCCGGTGAGGCGGCCCGCACCAATCAGCATCAGGCCAACCTGGACCAGCAGATACACAACGAACGCAAAGCCAATGGCGGCGCGCTGACCCCGCAGCAGAGGCAGCAGGTCAACCACGAACAGAATCAGAACAGCAAGCAGATCTACAACCAGAAGCACAACAACAACACCGCAAAGCCCGCCCACGGCGCTTAGCGTCCACCACACTACGCAAACGGCTGGCTGCAAACGCCAGCCGTTTTGTTTTGCGCGCGATGTACGGTAGAGCCAAAAAAATAGCTCGGAGGATATTATGGTCGGCGGTAGGCAACGACCCTTTGCGAAGGAGTCTGAGCCCAGGAGAATAAGCGCAATGGATAGAAACGCGACAGACCCAGCAAAGGTCAACACAGTGTCGAACGGAATATCTCGGCGGGAATTATTGCGGCAGGCGACGGCTGCCGCTGCGGTTGCAGGAATGGCCAGGATGTCCCTCGGTGAAACACTGATGGCGCCGGCCGCAGCGGAAAAGAGCACTGCGTTTCCGAAGGGCTTCCTGTGGGGATGCGCCACCGCCGGCCACCAGGTCGAGGGGAACAATACCAACAGCGATTATTGGATGCTGGAACATCTTCCCGGCACGATCTTCAAACAGCCGTCCGGCGATGCCTGCGATCACTACCATCTCTACCCGCAGGACATCGCCATGGTCGCCGACCTTGGCTTCAACACCTATCGCTTCTCACTGGAGTGGGCGCGCATTGAGCCGGAAGAGGGCTTCTTCTCGAACGCTGAGCTGGACCATTACCGCCGCATGCTCGCCACCTGCCGCGAACATGGACTGACCACCATGCTCACCTACTCCCACTTCACCGTGCCGCGCTGGTTTGCAATGAAGGGCGGCTGGGTGAATCCTAAATCCGCTGACCTCTATGCGCGCTTCTGCGAGAAGGCTACGAAGCATCTCGGCGACCTGATCGACTACGCTTCGACGCTCAACGAGCCCGACATTCCGCAATTGCTGGATTGGTTTGAAGTCCCGGGAATGCCCACGGGCACGAGCGTAACCCAGGCGATGCAGGGTGCCACCGCGCAAATCCGCAAGCAGTTGAATGCTCCCGAATTCTCTGACCTCTTCTTCGGCGATGCAATGAAGACGCGCGATGGCCTGCTGGCGGCGCATTCCCGGGGCAAGGACGCGATGAAATCCGTGCGGCCCAACATGCCGGTTGGCTTCAACCTCGCGATGCAGGACGACCAGCCCGCACCGACCGACAGCCATCTCACCGAGAAACGAGCCGCGGTGTATGGGCCGTGGCTTGAAGCGGCAAAGCATTGTGACTACCTCGGCGTGCAGACATATTCGCGCTCAATTGTCGGCAAGAAGGATCTGCCGCCCGCGAAAGGCGTGGAGCTGACGCAGAACGGAATGGAATTTTATCCGCTATGCGTGGAGCATGTAGTACGCTACGCCGCCAAGGAAGCCGGAGTGCCGATCATCGTCACGGAAAACGGAATCGCCACCGAGGACGACACGCGTCGAGTAGCCTACATTCAGCAGGCTCTGACGGGCCTGAAAGCGGCCATCGACGACGGTGTGGATTGCCGCGGCTATATCGCGTGGTCCCTCATGGATAACTTCGAGTGGATGTCGGGCTTCGGACCGAAGTTTGGCCTCGTCGCGGTCGACCTGACTACCCAGAAGCGAACCATCAAGCCCAGCGCAGCGGTCCTCGGCAACATTGCGCGGCGCAACAACCTGTAACCCGGAAACAACTCTGCAGGGCGGAGCCACAGCCTCACAACTCCGCCCATCTCTGAGGTCGACGTGAAGATCAAAACCCTTGTGAAACTCCTCCGCGGCAGCCAGCTCTCGCCGTCTCTCAAAATCTTTGGGATGCTGAAGCCCTTCTACACGCTCTCCTACGTGGCATCGGCGAAGACCAATGGCCTCTTCGATCTGCTGTCAGGCGGGCCTCTCTCTTTTGAGCAACTGGCTCAGCATTACTGCAAAGACACGCGCGCGCAGGAGGCACTGCAGGCCTGGCTCCAGTTAGGCACTCGGCTCAAGCTGCTGAAGCTGGACCATCAAGGGTATTCCCTCGAAGGGCTGGCAAAGAAACTGGCCGAGGAGGCCAACGACTCAACCATAGCTCTCGCGCAGGAGGTTGCCGGCCTGCATCACAGCCTCATCCTGGGCACTCCGGCAAAGCTCAAAGAAGGCTCCCTGTGGGGACTTGATGATCAGGATGGCCAGCTCATAGCTCGCTCTTCGCGGTCCCTCGAGCCCTTTCAGATCGAAGCTATCGACTCCACATTCCCCACCTCCGGAGCAGTGCGCCTGCTTGAAATAGGTTGTGGCTCCGCGTTCTATATCCACTATGCGGCGGGGAAGAATCCCCAGCTCTCGGCTCGCGGAATCGAATTGCAAAGCGATGTCGCCGACGTGGCGAAGCGACATATCGCCGCCTGGCGATTGCAGGATCGCGTCAAGATTGAAGTCGGCGACATCCGCCTCCAAATCCCCGACGAGCACTTCGACATCGCCACGCTCTACAACAACATCTACTACTTTCCCTTTGAAGAACGACCCGCGCTCCTCGCTCACCTCAAAACATTTCTAAAGCCCGGCGCCTTCCTGCTCCTCACCACAGCGGTACAGGGAGGAAACCTGGGAATCGAAGTCTTGAATCTCTGGGGAGCAGCGACAGCCGGCTGCGGACGACTGCCTCACGTAGATGAAATGGTGGCCCAGTTGCGCTCAGCCGGCTTCACCGACGTGCAGGCGATCAAGCTGATCCCCGGCTTCTACGCCTTCAAAGCGCATTAACCGGCTTCCTCTTAGCATCGGTTGCTTACCTCACTGCGCCAATCCTTTAGCAAGCAGGTCCACCAGCTTCGCGATCTGCCTCTGATCCAGATCGCGCAAGGCAGCATATTCGCTGACTTCAATCACTCGCACCCGAGGATCTTTCATCAACACACCCAGCAGCTGCCCCGCCTCGGATAAGCTCATCCCCTCAGCGTGAGGAAAATAGGCAGCCGGCAGATCCGCCTTCCGCAAAACATCAATATCGAAGTGAAGCAGAAGCTGAGCCGAAGCAGGAATGGAAGCCAGCACCTTTTGCGCAGCTTCCCGCGCGCCCGCTCGCCGCAACTCGACCAGCGATACCGAGCCGACTCCCTGGCCTTGCCGACTTCGACGCGTTGCTCCATCCAATCACCGTTACCTTCGACGGATCGAGTGCGGGCCCAACCCAGAACGGCGACGCATTCGTCAGCAGCCACACGGCGCACGACGCCGCGCTCTGGCAGCGTGCTGCTTCCGGAGGAGCGTCGTCGAAATCTCCGTCGACATAGAGAACGTGAAGCTCCCTGCTGGAATCCCGCATCAGCGCCCCGGCGGTGCCCAGCACCACACTGCAATCGCAGCCAATCAGAAATGGCACCTGCCCCGGCTGCTGCAGGATCGGCGCGATACGCTCGCCCACGCACTCCCATGCAATCCGCGGAGCAGGCCAGCTGCGAATAGGAGGAATGGAGTGGTGCGGCAGGTAACTGGGAATCGCCACATCGCCCGCGTCGATCGCCCTGCAACCCGCCGCCCGCAGATGCTCAATCAACCCTGCATCGCGGTAAGCCTGGGCATCGTTCTCGTTGCCGGGCAACAGCGATCCCGCACGAAGTGGCACCCCCAACACCTGATACGTGCGCCCCGTCCCCTCGTGCACGCTCGCCGTCTGCGCGCCAAGCGCAGATTCAAACACATGCCCACCCACCACAGCGGCCGAACTCATCAGAAATTCTCTTCTCTTCATGGCCGCAGCCCGCCTCCGGATCCTCGATTCTAATCAACCACCCGCCGAATCCGGCAGGAAACTATCCGAGCTCATCAAGGTTTTTAGACGCGAAAAAGCCGGACACATTCGCCCGGCTCTTCCGCTTAACTTCTGTCTCCGCTAAACCTCCGGCGGAGCAGCAGCGCTTCCCTTCACTCGCACCACCGTGATCTTCGAGAAGCCTTCCTTGAAGCTCGGTGGACTCAGCCGCTCAGCCATCTTCTTCATGGCATCTTCGCTCACCACGCGTTCGCGACGGCTGTTCCTCTCCATGCAGACTTCAAATGGCACGTCGAAGAACACGGCCTGCACATCGTAGCCAAAGCTCTTTGCCATCTTGATCCATTGCCGCCTCTCATGGGGAGAGAGATTCGTGGCATCGACGTAGTTCCACGGCATCTTCGCAATCAGCCGCGCCCGCAGCAGCGAACGCAGCGTTGAGAAGACCAGCCCCTGGTAGCGCTGTTCCGTGATGTCGTCGAAGAGAATGTTGCGCAGCATGTCGCTCGAAAGCGGCATCACTCCGCGACGCTTGAACCACGTTGTCTTGCCGGAACCGGGCAGCCCGATCGTCAGCACCACGAAGCCGCGAGGGCTCTTCGCTGACGCTACCACTGGCTCCGGTGGAGGAGTCGATGGCGATTCAGGCTGTGTTTCCACTTCCAGCCGCGCGTCGCCCTCTGGCTCCAACCCACCCAGCTCCGGACCTTCAGAATCCGCCTCATTCAAATATTCAGGCATCCCGGCCTCCGGTTCGGCCACAATACCCGCCGCGGCAGCGCTCGCCGCAGCAGCGCCCACAGGCTCGTGCCCCGCGACTGGGACCGCCTCCGGGGCTTTCGTTTCAGTACCTTCTGGCTCCACGACTTGCGCCTTTGCCAGTCTTGCAGGTCGGCCCTCCGGATAAACCGGACGCAGCGGTGTTGGCTGGTCCGCCGGTACTTCCTGCCCTATCTTCCCCGTGGATTCCGAGGTGTTCGGCCCACGTTTGGAACGTTTTCTCATGAGATCGCGCATCCATTCGCGCATGATCAGGATGTAACACACTCAGCGCCCCGCCGCAAACTCCCCGCAAAACTCCGCCCTCCCATATCTCAAAAACTCCGCTGTTTTCGCGTTTCTGCTTGGTCCCGCTTGACAAAGGTGTTATTCTCGCCTGTTTGGTGGTTTCGGGAATTTTTATCCGGCCCGTAGCACACTCCGCCTCCATCATTCGGCTTTAATTAATCAAGGAGAGTAATCAACATGGCAGTCAAGGTTGGCATCAATGGCTTCGGCCGCATCGGTCGGAACGTACTCCGCGCGGCTCTCGGTAATCCTGAAATCGACTTCGTCGCGGTCAATGACCTCACCAGTCCGAAAACCCTCGCGCACCTCCTCAAGTACGACTCCATCCTGGGCAATCTCAAGAACGACATCTTCGCCGGCGAAGACTTCATCTCCGTGGACGGCAAAAAGATCAAGGTCTTCTCTGAAAAGGATCCAGCAAAGCTTCCCTGGGCTGAAGTCGGCGCACAGATCGTCGTCGAATCCACCGGCCACTTCACCGACGCCACCAAGGCGAAAGCTCACCTCGGCGCCACCGTCAAGAAGGTCATCATCTCCGCTCCGGCCTCCAACGAGGACCTCACCATCGTCCTCGGCGTCAACGATGCCAAGTACGATGCCGCCAAGCACAATGTCATCTCCAACGCCTCCTGCACCACGAACTGCCTCGCACCGGTAGCCAAGGTTCTGCAGGATACCTTCGGAATCGTCTCCGGCATCATGACCACCATCCACAGCTACACCAACGATCAGGTCATCCTCGACTTCCCGCACAAGGACCTGCGCCGCGCTCGCGCTGCCGCACTGTCGATGATCCCGACCTCCACTGGTGCAGCCAAGGCCCTCAAGCTCGTCATTCCTGAGCTCGCCGGCAAGCTGGATGGATTCGCAATCCGCGTCCCAACCCCCAACGTCTCCGTCGTCGACCTCACCTTTGTCAGCGAGAAGCCCGTCACCATCGAGAGCATCAACGCCGCTGTCAAGGCCGCCTCTGAAGCAGGTCCGCTCAAGGGCTACCTCGGCTACGACACCAACGAGCTCGTCTCCAGCGACTTCAAGGGCGATCCCCGTTCGTCGATCTTTGACGCACCGTTGACCAAGACCGTCGGCGAGCACATGGCGAAGGTCATCTGCTGGTACGACAACGAGTGGGGCTACTCCAGCCGCGTCGTCGACCTCATCGGCTTCCTGGTCGCCAAGGGCCTGTAACGAATCACCGGGTGCCCACCTCTCGCATCTGAGCTCTGGGATTACCCACCTCCGGTACCCATCCTTCGCGCAACCCGCGAAGGATGGGATATCCGCTTCCCGCGACTCCATCTCCCCGGCACCGAGTTCAGGAGAAGTTCACCATGGGTACCGCAGACGATCGCCAACTCATTCCTGGCAATTCCCCCTTCGAGCCCATCATCGGATTCTCCCGCGCCATCCGCTGCGGAAAGTTCATCAGCGTCTCCGGCACGGCGCCCGTCAATCCCGATGGCACCTCCGCAGGTGGCGACGACCCCGCTCTCCAGATGGCCTCGTGCCTTGAGATCATCCGCGAAGTCCTGGAACGCGCCGGCTCCCATCCCGATCACATTATTCGTACCCGCATCTACCTCACCAATGCGGCAGACTGGGAAGCAGTCGGCCGCGTCCACGGCAAATATTTCACCTTCACCCGTCCAGCCTCCACCATGGTTGTTGTGGCCGCGCTCCTGCGCCCCGAATGGAAAGTCGAAGTGGAAGCGGACGCCATCATTCCTTAAGGAAGGCTAGACCCATGCCCAAGCTCTCAATCAAAGATCTCGATCTGCAGAACAAGCGCGTCTTCATGCGCGTCGACTTCAACGTGCCCCTTACCGACGACGGCTCTGAAATCACCGACGACAACCGCATCCGCGCCACCCTTCCCTCCATCCAGTACGCGCTCGAACACAACGCACGTCTCATCCTCGCCTCGCACCTCGGCCGCCCCAAGGGCAAGGTGAACCCCAAGTACAGCATGAAGCCCGTGGCCGCACGCCTCGCATCGCTGCTCGAAGAAAAGCTCGGCAAAAAGATCGAAGTCACCTTCGCCACCGACTGCATCGGAGACGAGCCCAAGAAGCTAGCCGAAGCCCTCAAGCCCGGCAGCATCCTGCTGCTTGAGAACCTTCGCTATCACGCGGAAGAAGAAAAGAACGACCCCGAATTCTCCAAGGAGCTTGCCTCACTCTGCGATGTCTACGTAAACGACGCCTTCGGCTCCGCGCACCGCGCCCACGCCTCAACGGAAGGCATCACCCACTTCGTCAAGCAATCGGCCGCCGGCCTGCTCATGGACAAGGAACTCAACTACATGGGCAAGGCTCTCGAAGCACCCGAGCGCCCCTTCGTAGCCATCCTCGGCGGCGCCAAGGTATCGGACAAGATCGAGGTCATTGACAATCTGCTGGGCAAGGTCGACGCGCTCCTCATCGGCGGCGGCATGGCCTACACCTTCCTCAAGGCCAAGGGTCAGGACACCGGCAAGTCTCTCCTCGAAGAGGACAAGATCGACACCGCCAAGGAAGCTCTCGCCGCGGCGGCAGCCAAGGGAGTTCGCTTCCTGCTGCCCGTCGACCACATCCTCGCCGACAAGTTCGCCGCCGACGCCGCGACGCAGGTCTTCGAAGGCGACGGCCCCTTCCCCGCCGACTGGATGGCCCTCGACATCGGCCCCAAAACCATCGCGCTCTTCTCCAGGGAAATCGCGGCGGCCAAGACCATCATCTGGAACGGCCCCATGGGCGTCTTTGAAATGCCGGCCTTCGCAGTCGGCACGACCAAGATCGCGCAAGCCGTGGCCGACTCCAGCGCCATCTCCATCATCGGCGGCGGCGACTCCGTCTCCGCGGTAAAGAAGGCCGGAGTAGCCGACAAGATCACCCACATCTCCACCGGCGGCGGCGCCAGCCTCGAGTTCCTAGAAGGCAAGAAACTCCCCGGCGTAGAAGCCCTCACCGATAAGTAACCGCAGTATTCAATCAGCACTAGGAACGGGCGCGGCATCCATCGCGCCCGTTCCTAGTTTGGCCAACGCAAAAGAAAAAAACCGTCGTCCAAATGGAAGGGCGCCATTTAGGCCCTTGGTCGGCTTTCACGAGAGCCCAAATTCGAGTAGAAAGAGAATGTATTGCGGATTTGAGTTTGGAGAATCATGGTGCGACTCCCTGGCAATCGGTCGATGTTTGACAAACCTGCGAACAAAAATGCCGTAACCTGTTTGGTCATCATGGCGGCGTGCCTTGCCTTTGAGGGTATCCTCTTGGCGGCGGAAGGTTTTCCATTTTACGAGCATTTGTCACTACTCACTCGTGTCCTCGGATTCGCTTGGATACTGACCGTAATCTCTTGCTTTTTCTATGATCGACGGCCTGTTTTACCGCTTCTGGGCGGAGTAGCGATACTTCTCGTCAACAGCATCGATCTGTGGAAGAGTGATCCGGAAACGCATTATTTAGACTGGTTCTTGTATATGCACTTCTTTGAGTTGCTATTCCTCGTCGCAACCTGCGTGGGAGCGTTCAGCAATTGGAGATCGCGGAATTTTCGAGCTTGAGAGATATCCTCACCGGGGGGTGGCCCATTCAAGCCTGCCGTTGGGCAGTCGTAAATTGTGTGGCGAATCTCAAGTACGAGACAAATGCGGTGCCCCTCAATTCACCAAATACTTATTCAAAAACTCAATCGTGCTGTAGAACTCGAAATCCCGGTTCGACTTCTTCTGATACCCATGCCCTTCATCTTTGGCCATGATGTACCACACCGGAGTTCCCTCCTTCTTCAGCCCCGCCACAATCTGATCCGACTCGCTCACCGGAACCCGCGGATCGTTCTTGCCCGCCACCACCATCATCGGCTTCTTGATCATCTCCAGATGATTCATCGGCGCGATGCTCTCCAGAAACTCGCGCATCTTCGGATCCCGCTCATCTCCATATTCCACGCGCCGCAAATCTCGCCTGTACGCCTCGGTGTGCTCCAGGAAAGTAACCAGGTTCGACATCCCCACCACATCCACCGAGCAGCGAATCCGATCGCTATAGAACGTCGAGAGAGCCAGCGTCATGTGCCCGCCATAGCTCCCGCCTGTCACCCCGATCCGCTCCGCATCCAGTTCCGGCTTACTCTGGATCCAATCGAACAACGCCGCAATATCCTTGTACGAATCCTGCCGCAAGAAGCCGTTGTCGATCTTGGTGAAGGTCTTCCCATAGCCCGTCGATCCACGCACGTTCGGAAAGATCAGCGCGATCCCCATCTCGTTCAGGAAATAGTTATTCGATCCCAGGAAGCCCGGCCGCGACTGCCCCTCCGGCCCTCCATGAATATCGATCAGCACAGGCCGCTTGCCTGTGAACTTCGCGGGCGGCATATACAGGAATCCGGAGATCACCTTGCCATCGAAGCTCTTCCAGTGGATCAGCTCCGCCTGGCGAAAATCATCCGTTTTCACTGCCGTCTCACTGGTAGTCCAACGCTCCACCACACCCGTGTTCACATCCAGCGAGTAGCAATCGGAAGGCGAGCGCGCAGAGACCAGCCCGAACGCGAGATCGTGGTTATCCGCATGCCACAACACATCTCCCACCGATCCCGGCGGCAGCTTTGGCGTCGGCAGCATCTTACCCGTTGCCGTATCCATCAGGTGCAGCGTGCCCACTCCCTCTTCATTCGCAACAAATGCGATTCGCCGCCCATCCTGCGACAGGTCAAAGCTATCCACGTCCCAGGGAATCTCGGCGGTCAGCACCTTCGTCTGTTTCGTCGCCAGGTCCATGTAGACCAGCCTCTGGAACTCAGCATCCTTATCGCTGGTCAGATACACGCCCTTTCCATCTTTGCTGAAGCGCGCGTTCGAATAAGAAACCTGCTCTCCTGCCTTGCGCTCCGTCAGTTCCGTCTTCGCGCCCGTCGTCGTATCCACCAGCCACATATGAGTTTCGTTGACTGAGATCTCCTCCATCAACAGAATCTGTTTGTCATCAGGAGACCAGTCCTGCGCCTCCCAACCTCCACCCGTCAACTGCGTCAGCAGACGATCGCTCTTCGGGTTCGCCGGATCAATCACCCACAAATCTGAGTCTTTCCCCGTTCGCCGCGTGGATGAGTAGGCCAGCATATCTCCACCTGAAGACCACGGCCCAATCGAATTTCTCGACTTGCCATCGGTCAGCATCGTCGACGCGCCCGTCGCCATGTCATACCGAAAGAGCTGATACCATTCGCCCCCGCCTACATCTTTTGAGAAGACAAAATAGTCATCGTTTTTGCGATGAAACGTCCCGCCATACACCGGCTCTGGAAAGAACGTAAGCTGCTGCCGCTCGCCGCCCGGCATCTTCACCAGGTGAGCCTGGTACGTATTGCCAAAGCGCGTCCCAATCAGCAACTCTCTGCGCTTCGGATCCCAACTCGTCGGAAATGCCGAGCGGTTCTCAGAGTAGCGGCCCGCTGCCTGCGCAATCGTGTCAGGAATCGCCGGCACACCATCCAGCACCAGGTTCTCGGGCGGCGTCACCGACGCTGGCGCCTGTGCGTGGCCCACAGCCCCTAACGTGAGGCACGAAGCGGTCAATATCGAAAGAAGAAACTTCATGGGCGTCTTCCTCTCCACAACATTCTCGGCGAAGTATAGCGCGTTTTCGCCACGCTCTTTCATCCCACGAAGCCGCGCAAGTGCTCCTCCTCTGGAAGAGTCCCGCGAATTAAGATACCTTCTTCTTCTGCAGGTTCCGAAACTATGACCAAATGGGAAGAAAACGCCGAGACCTGGAAGTCAATGCCGCGCTCGTCTTCCACCTACTTCTTCGCGGGAGTATTCTGCCTCTTCGCAACTCTCAACCTCATCGGCTCCAGCATCAATTTCCGCTCGCAATCTGCTTTGGATGTAATCGGTGGCGCGCTTATCAGTGGCGGCTTTGCCATCCTATGGGCCTATGCCGGTACACGCAGAAAATTCCGCCTCTTCATCGTTATTGGTATCTGTGAGTTTGTCGCCTTCAGTTTCCTCAGCCGTTTCGCCGGTGCTCAGCACGCACTCAGCATCGACGAACTGCACCGCAAGCTCAGCGCCACCGGCTTGGCCGCCATCGCACTCATCGTCGCCGGCTACATCCTCTTCCTGCTTTTCTTCAATCGCGAAGGAGCCAGGTTCTTCCGCACACAGACCGAGGTCAGGCTCGCAGGTCAAATCCATCGCGCCCTCGTCCCTGCTCGCCACGACACCATCGGTCCCATCGAACTATTCGGCACCTCCATTCCCAGCAGCGAAGTGGGAGGCGACCTCTTTGACATCATTCAGAATGATGGACACTGGCACGCTTATGTCGCCGATGTTTCGGGCCATGGCGTAGCCGCCGGCATTCTCATGTCCATGATCAAAAGTGCTGCGTCCATGCAGTTGCATAAGCTCAGAAAACCGTCGGAGCTCCTGGTGGATCTCAACGACGTGATGCAGCCCTATACCTCACCGTCCAACTACCTCACCTTTGCTTACGTGGGCGGCAATGGAAACGGCACACTCAACTTCGCGCTCGCAGGACACCTGCCAATCCTTCACTATCAATCCGCGTCGCGCACCATCATCGAGCACTCGGATGCAAACGTCCCCATCGGCCTCTTCAAGAATCAGGCATTCGGCCTGTCGCAACTCAACATGCAGCCCGGCGATCTGCTCGCGGTCATTACCGATGGCTTCACTGAGGTATTCGATTCGAAGGACCGGGAGTTCGGCATCGAGGAATTCAAGTCGATGCTGCTAGCCTGCGCCCAACGTCCGCTGCCGGAGATCTATCAGCAGCTTCGCGCCAACACCATGAAGTTTGGCGAGCAGACCGACGACCAGACGATGCTCCTCATCCGCCTGACCGCATGACGGCCTCAGTTCCTCTGACTAGGCGATCAACTCCAGGTCGGGCCACCCGAATGCGATTGCCTGAAGCATAGCGCCGCCGACCTCGATCTCTTTCTGCAATACTGGCGCGGCGCCCGTCTTCCGGTAGAACGCACTCGACGAATTATCCAGCAGCACCCACGCCGCCATGCTCTTAAAACCCTGCGCGCGCAGTGCATCCGCAAGCGTCTTCAGCAGAGCCGATCCCAGGCCGTGTCCTTGAGCGCGCGGCAAAAGGTAGATCGCATACAGCTCCGCATCGTAGTCCTGCAATGGCTCCCTTATCCGGCCACCGCACACAAAGCCCACAATTTCGTCGTTCATTGCAGCGACAAATGCCTGCACCTCGAGCGCAAGCCACTTCCGCCACATGGGCGTATGCTCCGCCTCGCTCAAACCTGCAAGATGCTTCTCGGGCACAATGCCCTTGTACGTAGCCCGCCAACTCTCGACGTGTACGTGCGAGATTGCCGTCGCATCCTCCACCGTCGCTGCGCGGATCGAAACCATGCGATACAGTAGCCCCACTTTGAATCCACAGCAATAAGCAATCCTTTGCACACATTGCTCGACAGCCATGGCTCACCGCATGCTAAGATCGGCTCCACTCGGGGCGCTCCTATGACAACTCAAATCTCTCCCATGTTGGCCGTTGATAATGCAAAGGATGCGATCACTTTCTACCAGCGCGCATTCGGCGCAACACTCCTCTGGCACCTCGATCACGCCGTCGCCGGACTTGAGATTAACGGCGCAAAGTTCTTCCTCGCCGACGAGTCACCCGAGTACGGCACACGAGGCCCCTCCTCAGCTGGATTCACCACCGTAAGAATCGAGCTCTTCGTCGATGACCCCGTCGCGGTGCACGCGCGAGCAGTGGCCGCTGGAGCCACCGAACGCGATGCTGTAGTCGAGTGCAACTACACCACCGTCGGGCCACACCCCATCGGGCGAATGCTGCAGGGCTCCGTCGTGGACCCCTTCGGTCACCGGTGGCTCATCGGAAAATTCCTCGACTAGCAATCAGCATCTGCAGTCGGCTTCCACCTGGCGCATAATAGCGGGCAGACCAGTCAGCGATTCTGAAAGTGCCCCATGAAAGCTATCGTCTATCGCCACTACGGCTCGCCCGATGTCCTTAGCTACGAAGAAACTGCAAAGCCGGTCCCCACCGATAACGAAGTCCTCATCAAGGTGCGCGCCGCCTCAGTCAATCCCTACGACTGGCACTTCATGCGTGGCACGCCGTACCTTATACGCCTCTTCGCTGGCCTGCGCGTCCCAAAGGATATACGCCTCGGCTCTGATGTCTCCGGCGAAGTGGAGACCATCGGTCAAGCCGTAACGCAGTTCAAACCAGGCGACCTCGTATTCGGCTCATGCCGCGGGGCCTATGCCGAATACGCCTGCGCCGCTGAGTCTGCGTTGGCCATCAAGCCGCAGAATGTGACCTTCGAGGAGGCAGCCTCCGTCCCCATCGCGGCCTTCACCGCCCTGCAAGGACTTCGCGACAAGGCCCACATTCAACCCCGCCAGAAAGTTCTCATCAACGGCGCTTCAGGAGGTGTCGGCACCTTCGCCGTGCAGATCGCGAAATCCTTCGGCGCAGATGTCACCGGCGTTTGCAGCACGCGAAATGTTGAGATGGTTCGCTCCATCGGCGCAGATCGCGTCATCGACTACACGCAAAAGGATTTCACTCGCGCTGACCGGCACTACGACATCATCTTCGACGCCGTCGGAAACCACTCCCTCTCAGCACGCCGCCGCGTCATGAGTCGCAATGGTGTACTTGTTATGGCCGGGGCCCCATCAGGTAACTGGATGATCGGCACCATAATCGGTGGTGCGATCCAAGCTCGTGTCCTTTCACTCATCGGAAGCCGCAGCTTCATCGGCTTACACGCGAAGCTCAACAAAGAAGACCTGCTCTTCATCGGCGAACTCATGCGCGCCGGGAAAATAAAGCCAGTGATCGACCGAACCTACCCGCTGTCTCAAACAGCAGAAGCGATCCGCTACCTCGAACAGGGGCACGCCCGAGGCAAAGTCATCATCACCGTCGGCTGAGAAAGCCGTGCGCTACTGTGCCGCCACTCGATACACCGTAACCGAATAAGGACGCAGCTGAGCCGGAATGCTCCCCGACTTCATCTCCACGCTCGAAGTCTGCGGCGCCACGGCCGTGGGATGGTCAAAGCTATTCTCCGCATTCAGGTCTGCACCCATCGAGAGTCGTGACCTTGGCCTTACCCGAAGCCGCAACGCCGTTCAGACGAATCTCCACCGACCTCGACGATGCTGAGTAGTTCACAGCTTTCACGATGAACTCATGCGAACGCTCATCCAGCGTCGCGCTTGTGTACAACCCACCTTCAGCCTGAGGAGTTACCGGAACCACCCGTGTGCCGCTGTTGCTCGCATACACCCGCTGCACGTAGTAATCGGGCGTACCGTACGAGCGCAGATTATCAAACCAGATCGCGTCCGGCTTCCATTGCCATGCATCCACATGCGCCAGCAGCGGTGCATACGAAGCCATCTGCACAACATCGCCATTGCGCTCCAGCCCCGTCATGAATGCCGCTTCTGAAATTGCCATCTTCCAGTTATTGCGATTGTCTGCACTCGTGGTGGCCACGGATTGCGCGGCATATTCCCCTGCGAAAACCTTAGGACCCTTCCTGTCATAGTGGTCGTAGCGCCCCGAGTTGTTCAGGAACCAATCGGAGTTCATGTAGTAATGCTCATCCACGATATCCGCATTCAACTCACGCCACGTCGCCCACAAGCTGTTGAAGGGCTCTCCCGCAGGCAGCGGTCCAGCGCTCACCACCAGCTTGATCTCCGGATGCTTGGCCTTCAATGTCGCTGAGAATATCTTGTAGCGCTCAACGTATCGCGGTCCCCACTGCTCGTTGCCCACCCCGATCATCGTTAGATGAAATGGCTCGGGATGCCCCATCTCCGCGCGCAGTTTGCCCCACGGCGAAGTAACTGGACCGTTCGCAAAATCGATCAGGTCAAGCGCATCCTGCACATACTCATCCAGTTGATTCAATGCAGCCGTCTCGCTTGAATTGAACTGGCAGGCCATGCCGCAATTCAGAATCGGCAGCGGCTTCGCGCCAATGTCTTCAGCAAGTTGGAAGTACTCATAGAAGCCCAGCCCGAAGGACTGGAAGTAATCCGGAGCCGGCCTCTGATCGAACTCATCGTTCCAGCGATTGATGATCGTTTGCCGCTCGGTAATGTCTCCCACCGTTGTCTTCCAGCGATACCGGTTCATTAGCGTGCGCCCCTCAACGATGCAGCCCCCGGGGAAACGCACGAAGCCCGGATGCATGTCATAGAGCAGCTGAACAAGATCCTTGCGCAATCCGTTCGGACGGCCCTTCCATGTATCCACGGGATACAACGACACCATGTCGAGATCGACATAGCCCTTCTCGTCGATATAGAAAGTCAGCTTCGCGTGCTGCTCCGTTGTGTTGGCGCGGATTACCGTCTCATACTTCTTCCAGCTTCCATCGAAGCCCTCCAGCTTTCCGCTCGCAATCTCATGCCCCGTGCCATCGGTAAGCACAGCGCGAATCGACTTCGGTCCGCCACCGCGCACGTATGCTGAGAGTCTGTACTCCGCACCGCTCTCTAATCCGATCCCGCGATAACCAGTATTGAAAAACGCATACCCCGGCTCCGTCACGCGCGCTCGCAGATAATGCGGATTGGTCGCGTGCAACGGAGCTTCCGTGCGAATATCCATCTCGCCCCTCGGCACAGTGAGTCCCTTGCTGTCGACGCCCATGACCTCGTGCCATCCCGTCAGTGGCTGCTGAAATTCAAACGAGCGGTTCTTCACTAGCTCGGGATACAGCCCCCCATCGGCAGCAAAATTAATGTCCTCGAAAAATATTCCGAACATGTTGGGAGAAATAGCTGCCCCAGGATGAGCAGCATCCACCGAGATCACAGTTGTACTCTGCGAATCTTCGCTAAAGACGCGAAGCGGCAACAACACAAGCAATAGGAGTCCGAACCAGGCTTTTCCACGCATAGATCAACGATCATAGGACCTTGCAGCGCGCTCGTCCATGCATCTTCTTCACGCCGCCGCTAGTTCGATCGAACTCCCTCGAACGACCCCGTCCCTCCACGATCGTGAAACGTGCCGTTGTACTTGTTGCCCTGCACCACGCCTTCCACCCGCGGCCCATCCACGCGCCCGCGAAACGTCAGAACGTCGCGAGTCTTCGTTCTCACCACCAGGTGCTGCTCATCAATGGTGCCTTCCACGCCGCCCGATTGATTCGGGCCCTTGAAGTGGCCGCTGATCACCGTCCCCTTCTGCTGAAGCTCAAGATACTTTGAAGAGGTCGAGCCATTCGGATCCTTGCAGTACAAGGTCCAGTTGCCCGTAACGTTGGCCGGCTGCTGCTGCGGCGGTGGCTGCTGCGCAAAGCTCAAGCTCACAGCGCCCATAACCAGCGAAAAATAAACCACGAAGGCCCTGCGAAAATCTCCCCTCATCCAATCCTCCACGCAAGCGATGATGTAGCAAAATCTACAGGCTTCCAGCGACTCTATCACCGGTTGTCGCGCGGCAACAATGGCATAATATCCTCGTCAAATCATGAAGATTGCACCTCCCAACAATTTTCCTTGAAAGGACCCTGCGGCGATGCCGACCCCTTCCCCACATACTGCCTTCAGCCGAGCCATCACTCGACGAGCCATTCTGCGAAATCTCGCCTCTGCGACCGCGGCCGCAGCAATGCCCTTCCCCTACGCCTGGGCTCAAGCTGCGTACGGAGGCTCCAACGGCCAGCAGCGCGGACAAATGGGCCGCATCGCCGACGGCTTCCGCCGGCAGTTCTCCGTTCCCGCCACCTCCATCGCCATCTCACGCAACGGCCAGTTCGTCTACGATCAGTCCAACGGCATGGCCGACCGTCAGCATCTCACGCAGGTCCAGCAGCAAGGCCTCTTCCGCATCGCCTCCGTAACCAAGCCCATCACCTCGGTCACCATCTTCTCGCTCCTTGAACAAGGCAAGCTCCGCCTTACTGACAAAGTCTTCGGCCCCTCCGGCATCCTCGGCGTCAAGTATGGCAAGCCCCCCTACAAGCAGTACGTTGCGGATGTCACCGTCGACCATCTCCTGACTCATACCTCGGGCGGATGGCCCAACGACAATACCGACCCAATGATGCACAACGACGGATGGGACCAGACCAAACTCATCACCAATACCATCGCCACTCTTCCGCTCACCTACCCGCCCGGCACCCACTGGGCCTATTCCAACTTCGGGTACTGTGTACTGGGTCGCGTCATCGAGGCACTCACTGGCCAAGCCTACGACTCCTATGTACAAGCCAACATTCTCGCCCCCTGCGGCATATCTACTATGCAGATCGCCAAAAACAAGGAGAGCCAGCGCGCCCCCAACGAGGTCGTCTACTACGGACAGTTCTCTGAAGATCCCTACAAGCTCAACGTCACCCGCATGGATTCGCATGGCGGGTGGATCGCTTCGTCAACTGAGCTTGTCCAGTTTCTCAACCACGTCGCCGGTGCGCCCGGCATTCCAGCGCTACTCAAGCCCGCGACTATCAAGCTCATGACCAGTCCCGCACCCGCCTATCCTCCGGGCGATGCGCGCTATGCCCGTGGGTGGATGGTTCGCGGCAATGGATCCGGCAACTGGTGGCACAACGGCAGCCTGCCGGGAACCACCTCCATCATGGTGCGCACTCCCACAGGCTTCTGCTGGGCAGCTCTCGCAAACACACGCACCCAGCCCGACGACGAGATCAACACCGCTATCGATCAAATGATGTGGAGTATGGTACGCACGGTTCCATCGTGGAACCCTTAACGAACCAATCGGAGGATCTGCGCAAGGATGTTGAGACTCGAAGCCACCCAACGGCTAAGTCTGGCGGTGTGCCGAGCCTCTGTCACTTCTGTTCAACTTTATAAACTCAGCCTGATACTCGGGCTGACTGAACTCGAAACAGACCTGTCGATCTCTATATCTGCTGAGGATCTCGATCCCCTCACCGGGCCAGCGCTTCCTCATGCCAAGCAAAATCCACAGCGCCCATGCGGCGCCAGCGATAGCGAAAAGCAGGAGGAGCCCGTGTTTGCCGTCATAAACTATAAAAATCACTAACAGCGAAATAAACCCCACATTGATCACAGACCGTCGCAGCAGAATGGAGCGAGCGCATTTCGAACAAAATGGCACAGGACATCGCGAAAACACGTAACGCCAGATTGCAACCACTTGAAACCAGATAGCCAGGGAATCCCACTGATAAGATATCCGCACAATCGAGTCTGTTTCCCTCGACAAGCAACGTGGACATATCTTCGGAAAGCGCAGTCGCTCGGCATTTATCGCAACGGTGTTTTCGGATTCATCGAATTCCGGTTCTTCCACCGCAACCGGTTCATCGTCCTGAAAGCTCTTCTCTGTCAGCTTTCTCCGCGACAGTTCAACCTGGAGCGCAGTTTGGGCCAGGGGCAAGAGATTATTCTTGTCTCTAAGAAGAAGAATCAGGTCCGCGTCAGTTTTTCTGGCGTATTCATGCGCGAAGTCTGTGTCCATAGCTCCTTCAAGCGATTCCTGCTCGGTTGATACGGTCTTAAACGGGCAACCACCTTACTTCGCATCTTCCTTAGCCATCGCGTCCAGCAGATTCGCGGCGACAGTAATCTTGTCCACCCCAAAGACCACCATTGCCTCCGTCGAACCCGCCTCCAGCCCGCTATAGGAATAATCAATGTTCACGTGCTTCTCCCCCAGCCGCATCGCCGCGCGCGCCAATTCTCCCGGATGATGCGCAAGCTTCACCACGGCGACCTCCGACTCCTCGAAGTTCATCCGCTTGCCGCTCAGCATGGCCATCGCACTCGGCGCATCATCCACCACCATGCGCGTCAGGCTCTCCTTCCCTTCCACATACGACTGAAACGCCAGCACGTTCACTCCGCGCTCCGCCAGCGCCTGGAAGCAATGCCCCAGCGCTCCCGGCT
This sequence comes from uncultured Acidobacteriaceae bacterium, assembly GCA_963849505.1. Lineage (GTDB taxonomy): Bacteria > Acidobacteriota > Terriglobia > Terriglobales > Acidobacteriaceae > JANXZS01. Next base: position 198,510 of record CAWKHY010000014.1, read on the forward strand.
TGTCCTCAATCGTCACGGTGAATTCCTTCATCCTCGGCATGTGATCCACTCCCCCTGAAATTCCGCAATCTCTACAATCATCGCTTCAACCTCCCATCATACGTCCTACTTGCACGCGATCCACAAGTCGCAAAAGTCCGTATGACAATCGCGTATGAGACTTCAAATTGCGCGCAGAAACTTCGCGCAAGCGTGCCGCCTCCAAAGCCGCAAGAGTCGTCCCCGCGATCTCATTCGGCGTGCGCGGGTCGTGAAGTTAGCTCGACCGTGCTCCACAGTATCGGCGAACACAACAGCAGCGTGCACGCGAAGAATAGGCGAAACCCCGCAGAAATCGCAAAATCCTCTTTCAGATTGCATCACCGATGGGGCATTATTGGAGACTCGGGCCCTCGACTAATTCCCCTGTGAGGACATCTATGGCACGCGCCTACTGGACCGGACGGATTCAGGTTTCCCTTGTTTCCTTCGGCGTTCAACTCTTTCTCGCAACCGAATCAAAGAGCCAGATCAGCTTCCATCAGATCAGCCGAAGCACTGGCGAGCGCGTGCGCCACCAGAAAGTCCTCGAGAGCGCAGTCGAGTCCGGCGGCGATACCTCCGACGCCACCGTGTCCCGCGACGACATCGTGAAGGGCTACGAATATAGCAAGGGCCAGTACGTCATCATCGAGCCCAGCGAACTCGACGGCCTCAAGGTTCCCTCCCGCCACACCATCGACGTCAGCCAGTTCGTTGAGCTCTCTGATCTGCAACCCGAGTTCATTGAGAAGGCCTACTACGTCACGCCGGAGAATGACAGCCACGCCGAAGCCTTCGCCGTCATCCGCAAGGCTCTGCAGAAGACCGGCAAAATCGCCATCGGCAAAGTCTCCTTCACCGGACGCGAAAACATCATCGCTGTCCGCCCCGCTGGCACCGATGCTCACGGCGGCATGATCGCCTACACCCTGCGCTACGCCAACGAACTCCGCGATCAGCGCGACTACTTCCGCGACCTGCAATCCGTCAGGATCGACGAAGAATCCCTCGAGCTCGCTGAATCCCTCATCGCAAAAAAATCAGCCACGCTCGACATGTCAAAGTTTGAAGATGGCTACGAAGCAGCCGTCAAGCAGATGATCGACGCCAAGATGCACAATCTGCCCGTTCCTCAGGAAGAAGTCGCTCCACCTCGCAGCAACGTCGTCAGCCTTATGGACGCCCTGCGCAAGAGCATCGGCGAAGCGGATCGCTCCAGCAAAACCGCCCCAAAGAAACCAGCTGCCAGCGCCAAGGCAAAGCCGAAGAAGGACATCGAACTGGTCAAAGGCGAAGCCAAAGCGCCATCCAAGCGCCGCTCCGCCTAGGCTCAATAATTTGGGAACCCGTCAGGCGGGTTCCCACGCAGCATTCACCGCCGCACTATCCGTGAATTCCTGGAAGCGCACAATCTTTCCATCGCGCATGGTGAAAATCATCACCCAGTTCGCTTCAAACTTCCGCCCGGTTGAGTGCGGAGTGGCCACATAATGCCCCAGCACCGCCACCGTGTCTCCCTCGGCCACAAACTGCCGCGCCTCAAACATGTGGAAGGTCTGCTCTTTCGCAAGCAGCTGGAAGAAATCAGCGACTGCAGCCTTGCCAAACCGCTCGCCCGCTACTTTCACGTGCGCGCCTGCCCCCTGCACCGGATTCCACTGAATCGCATCATCCAGAAAAGTGAGCAACGTCGGTATATCGCGGCGCGCGAATGCGGCATAAGCATCCCGCACGACCTTCGTGTTCTCTTCCTGTTCCATGACGCCTCCCGCGGCCAAACCCCTGCACCCGCTACGCTAGCACGCAAAACTGCGGAAAGCCACGCCCACCGCACCACAATCCACTTTCCCCTCACCGCGAAGAATCTGTGTGCCCATCTCTCAGCCATGAGATACGATGTCCGCTAACAATTCCTTCTCAAATCTCCTAGCGCCTCTCCAGGCATCCGCAGCGGCGCCGGAAAAAGAAAGGTGACCTCCATGACCACCCCGAGAAATCTGCAATTCGCCGCCCTCTCCCTCGTGAACTTCCTCTGCGGCTGCGCCAGCATCACGCCCCACGACAGGCCCAGCCTGCTCGACCCCCACATCGAACGCTCGGAACTCCTCGGCCTGGTCGCCGGATTCGGCACCACCTTCGCCGCCCTCCCCGACCTCTTCCAGATGCTCCGCCGCCGTTCCAGTGCGGGCATCAATCCCAAAATGGCTGGCATCATGGGAGCCTTCCAGATCCTCTGGATCTTCTACGGCCTCCTCATCGCCTCCCGCCCCGTCGTCCTCTGGAACATCATCGCCGTCTGCGTCAACTTCCTAAACGTCGGCGCCTACTTCTACTTCGTACAAAAGGAAAAGCACTAACGGGCATCGCAATCAGACCGTCCTTCCCCTAACCGCTTGTTAGCTGACCGCTCTTTAGCTAACCGCGCTTTAGCTAACCGCGCTTTAGCTAACCGCTCTTTAGCTAACCGCCCTTTAGCTGTCTCTCGAAAGGCCACGCGTGAAGAAATTTCTCGACATCTGCAAGCATCCCCTCGTACTCCTCCTCGTCGGCAGCGCCCTCTCTTACCTCCTCATCCCGTGGATCACCGACCGCTCCTCACACAAGCGCGTCCTGCAGGAGCAGCGTGTAGAGCGCGCAGTCGACGTACTCAAGCAGGGACTCACCGACGACCAGAAGCTCATATCCATACTGAACCTTTTCGAAATGTTCAACAAAGATGCTGAGGCCGATCCCAAGAGCTACAAGACCGCCCAGGCCGAACTCAAAACTTCCTTCGACAAGCAGTACCTCGAATTTGACCAGCACGCCTGGTGGTGGGGACACGACCTCCCTGTGCAAGGCGGACTGCTTGAGCTACCCCTCGAAAGCAAAAAGGAAATCGAAACCCTGAACTATGAATATTCGAAAAACCTCCTCGCTGCGGTGCAACAAATCGACACGCTCAGAGTGAAATTTACAGGCAAGGAATATGTGCCGGGCGATCCGCACAACGCCCCGCTCCTGCTCGCCGCGCGACAGGCATTAGGAGACCTGGCAAACACCCGCGGCGGAATCACCAGCCACCTCGCCGCCATGTTCATGCCACCCGGCCGCACCTGGTAGCTCGCGCACCTTTGCGGCCGACTTATCGATAACCGCCTTTTTAGCTAGCCGCTTCTTAGCTAAATGTTTTTTTCGCTAACTTGCTGACTCGCTAACCTGCTAACTTGCTATGCCGGAGGCCACGCATGACGCAGAAATCCATCACCAGCATCTCCCCGTCCTTCATCGTGCGAAACGTCCCGGCGACGGCCGCCTTCTATTGCGAAACGCTAGGCTTCCGCATCGAGTACCAGCATCCGGACCACGATCCATTCTTTGCAATCGTCGAGCGCGACGGCGCGATGATCTTCCTCAAGAGCGTCGGCGTAGATCCCGTCCCCAACAACGCGCGTCACGAGTGGGTCCCGTGGGATGCTTACGCCTCGGTACCCGATCCCGATGCGCTCGCCGCCGAATTTGCATCGCGCGGCGTCATCTTTTCAAAACCTCTTCAAGATACCCACGACGGTCTCCGTGGCTTCGAAATAGAAGACCCTGACGGCCACATCCTCTTCTTCGGCCGTCCCCGCTAAAACAAACCCAGCCAGAATAGTTAGACGCCTTCACGAGTCACTCGGATCTCGAAGACATTCCGCCGACGGCACGAAGTAATACGCCCCGCTGATCGGGTGGGTATAGCGAGTGAGCGCGTCTCTAACGCCAGTCGTAATGCCCGCCATGCTCTCCAGCATCTTTGCCAAGCGTTGCTGCTCAGCGCTGAACCCCACGAACATGGTGCCATGATCAGTCACAGTTCCATACGGCATGTTGCGTCTGAAAATCTTTCCGAACTTGTCCTGATCGGTACTGGCGACGTGCGAGTCCGCGGGCTTATCTTCGAGTTCGATGCTGTCCAGTTTCTTCCGCCCTATTACCAGTTCCTGGCTCGCATCGTTAAGCTGCTCCCACTTTGCGGTGTCGTGCGGCCACTTCTGTAACAGCAGAACGGATCCGGCCGCACCGGGCCTGCCCTCCGGCACCAGTAGCACCTCCGGCGCATCAATCAGGCTTGGATTCTCACTGCCGTCGATAAAGCCCGTCAGGTCGCGATCGTGGCGATAGGGCCAACTTGACGTCTCGTCTGCAACCGACGCCAGATCCTTCAGCGCCGCGATCGCCCCGCGCGAAACATCAAAGACAACATCGTACGCGCTCCCTGAGAGCCACAGCACTGCGTCATGTTGAGTTGCCGGCATCGTAAAGCCGTCGACTCCAACCACGTCTTCGTTGAAGCCTTTGACATCTGCAGGCGCGTCGTTGGGCGCAAATTTGGCCCATAGTTCAGGCCTGAAACCTACGACCAGGTTCACCCCGCCCATGGTCGTGCGGGGCTCCCGAAAAGAGGAGATTGCCGCCACCAGATCGCGAGACTTTCCATCGTCCAGCACATCGAATTCCAGGTATGCATGCGATGGACTTCCAAGCGCGAAGATTCCCGTTTGAGCAGTTCTCATGCAGTCACCTTAACAAGAAACTCCCATCAGCGGGATAAGAGAAATTCGATGAAGCTTCTATCCTGAACTTGTAAGCAATGTGGACGGTGGCCCATTCAAGCCCGCCGTTGGCTTGAGTGGGATCAACTCAGCTTCGGCGGGGCGGCCCACCCAAAGGATCAAAGAATATGAGGTACCCCATCCTTCGCCGCTGGCAATGGATGAATGCTTCCAACGATTCGGCTCACTGCAATGAACTACGTAGAGCGACCCTTCCGAAGAGCGTAGACTAGTGTTCTCCGGAGGTGCTGCGATGAAGTCAACCGGACTTCTTCTACTCGTCCTGCTGCCCACTCTGGCCTTCGCTCAAAGCCAAAACAAGAAAAAGCACAGCATTCCCGCTGTCTTCGACAACGCACACTACGTGTGGGTGGAGTCGACGGATGGCGATATCTTCACGCCTGGCCTGTTGCCTGCTGACCGCCACGCCATTGTCGACGTGCAGAACGCGCTGCGCAACTGGGGACGCTATGTTCTTACCCCAGACCGGTCGGATGCGGAGCTCATTTTTGTGGTGCGCACAGGACGCATTGCGGAAGGCAAGGTCGGCGGGAGCGTGGGCTGCACCCAATTCCGGGCCGCTGGGCAATCCCAATTCCGGACAGCAACAGCATCCGATGGGATCCGGTGTGATGCTAGGCAGCGAAGTCGGTCCTGCAGACGATTTGCTCAAGGTTGTCTTGAACAACAGCCAGGGGCACGGCATACAGGTGTGGTTGCGAAGCGGAGAGGGCGGCCTTGCCAGCCCTGATGTTCCGCTCTTACAGCAGCTCAAGACGGCGGTTGAGCACGACTATCCGCGCAAATAACCGAATGCCCCCTAAAGTTCAACTCTTCGAGTCGCGATCGAGTCACCGCCAACTCGGAAGTAACTCACAGAAAGTCGCGGCGGTCTAGGCGTCGGCTAATCTGGAGGGGTGGCCCACGTCTGCAATAAACGACAAATGTGGGTGCCCCACATCTCGCCTTTGAGATGTGGGCTACGCTGTGTGTGGCGTCTTCCTAAGTTCTAAACGCCGAGGTGATAGCATTCGAGTGTTTACCACTCTAGAAACTACGAACGCTTCCGGGGAGATCGATGCGCATCGTCCTGTTTTTGGTGAGTATGTCATTTGCTTCACTGACGACGCTGGGACAGGAACCGGCAAGTAGCAGGCACGAAATCCGTTCTGCCCACTGTGACGCCTACCCGGAGACTCCTCATCGGCGAATACCCGCACGCCACGACGCGGATGCTGCTGATCCGATCCTCGTATTTTCAAGTGGCAGGATTACAGGATAACGATCCGCAGTGTACGACCGCAGCGCGTTGCAGCCTTCAGCGAATTACGGCAGTTCTGTCAGTTTCATGTCCTTGAATTCTATCTGGTAGCCCTCGGATTCGAGGCCAACGTAGCCTTTGTTGAGACCGACTTTCGCGGTGTTGACGACTTCCCCGTTGACCGCGAGCGTGCACGTATCGCCGACGCATCGGATGTCGTAGACATTCCACTGGCCTGCCGGCTTCACGCGATTTGCCTTCATCTCTTTTTGCAGGTTGAAACTCTGCGGCTTGCCGTCGACTGGCGTTAGGCCGAAGATGTAGCCGCCGCCGAGCGATGTCTGCGCCTGGTGCCAGATGGAACCGTCAAGATTGTTGCGGAAGAAAACGCCGCTGTTGTACTTCGGATCGGCCGTGGTGACCGGCGTAAAGCGCCACTCCACATGGAAGGTGAAATTGCTGAGCTCACGGTTGAAGCGCAACCACTCGTGGCCGCCGTTGCCATCGCAAACAATCTGGTGCTTGGCGTAGTCGATATGCCATTGCGCAACATTGCTGACCGGGTGGTCGGGAGGAATGGCAATCCGCGTCCAGACTTCATGTTGAGGATCGTCGTGGTTCCCAGGGAAAAGGCTGATGGTCTGGGCGAGTGCGGGCTGTGCACCGAGAAGCATTGGAACGACAGCGGCGATGAGCAGCATGGCGGCGCGGAAAATTGTGTTCTTGCAAAAGTTCAAATTCATTCGTTGTTCCTCTGCGGGCTTCATGCAACCCGAATTTGAAGGTTCAATCAGGGAAGATAATCTGCTACCAATTTGGCCATTCCGAGACTGGAGCGATCACGCAAGCAATTCTATCTGACAGCCTATCGTTGCAAAGGGTGGCATAGTTCGGCGTATTCCACCCGCGCATTCAACGGGCGGGTGGCCCACGTCTGAAATAAGCGACAAATGCGGGTGCCCCACATCTCGCCATTGAGATGTGGGTTAGGATGATGGCATACTCACCAGCCATCCTGGAACGACGCTATGCTAGAACGCGAAATGGAAATTGGAATTGCCGAATGTCCTCAATTGTTTATTGAGCCAGGATTGAGTCTTGTGAGACGTCAAGTTGTAATCAATGGCCGGCGTCCCGACATTCTGTTCACTGACTCACTCTCACGACACCTTTTGGTTGAAGTGCAACGTGGCCAGCTTGACGAGGGTCACGTACAGCGGCACTTCTACTATTTTTTCGATTATCGGGCGCTACATCCTCATGCTCATCTCCGGCTCATGTTTATAGCGAACCGCATCGTAACGCAACACAAAGATTTTTTGGACTACAACGGCTACGAGTACAGGGAATACCCGGAGCAGGCATTTGCTCGAATGCTCACTCAGTGTGGATCGACCTCACAAGAACCGATAGGCAGCAGTGTTGAGCCTGAGGAGATCCCCGTTGCACTCAACTCAAACGTCCACGAAGTGCTCTACGGAATCGAAAAGCAGTCCATGACGCTCTGCTACAAGATGCTTCTCCTCACGCTTATGACAGAAATGGCGGACTCCGATGGTCGCGTCTCACTGCGGATGCTCGCTGAGGCCTTTCAGGATTTCTTCATCACACGCTCCAATGACGGCAAAGTGGAGGAGAATCCAAATCGCGACATACGCAGCCCGCTCTCAACTCGTTCACTTAGTTCCTGGGAACGAACGATTCGAGAACAGCCCGTTCCGCGCCTCACCGAGGACTTTCTGATTGACGAAGGTTCAGCTATTCGATGGGCTCCCCGAATTTGGATCAATTGGAGCGAAGAAATGAAACAGGAGGTCATGCGAGTCTCGCATGATCGCCTCGTCCGCTACTTTGAAAAGAATGTTCCGGGAGGTTTTTAACCGGGTAACTGCCGGGATCAGCCACGTCAACCCTGCTTCAGGTATCCGAACCACGCTAACCGCTTCTTAGCTAACCGGCCTTTAGCTAACCGCTCTTTAGCTAACCGCTCTTTAGCTAACCGCCCTTTAGCTGGCACGAAGTGCCTCCCATCACATCCCACCCAACCCCGCTCACAGTAAAATCAAATCACCAGTTCCACCTGAGCAGACTCAAGCCCAAAGGACAGGCGTGCCCGACAACCGGCTGCTGGACTTCGAACTCGAACTCCCCTTCCTCCTCCTCGCCCTCGGCCTGCTGCTCTCGCTCGTATTCGCCCTCCTCGGCATCTTTACCCAGGATCCCCGATCATCCTGAAGGAACTGGTGACGATCGGCGACGACCTCCGCAAGGGCACGCGTTCGATCAAGGAAATCGTCCAGTTCGACGACGAAGAGCTCACCGAAGAAAAAATCGAAAACAAGACCAAGAAAACCCTCAAGGTCCTCGACAAGATCGAGAAGCTGTACAACGAATGTTTGCGTGAAGCGGCGAAGCTCGAGCGCATGACGAAGTCGAAGAAACGCCCCTACATGCGCCTGAAGTATCACGTCTCCCGCCTGCGCATTGAGATGTCGCAACTGGCGCGCTCGATCGAATTTCACCTGTTTGAAAAAAAGCGGCTGATCGACAAGATTCGCCACACCGTCGAGCGGCTGCAGTCCCTCGAACGCGAAGCGGGAAAGCTCGAGCGCCGCGCCGACGCCTCCAAAGGCGACCACGCCGCCGAAGCCCGCAAGGAATTGCGCACGCGCCGCATCGAGCTGCGCGAAATCGAAGTTTCCAGCGAGACGGGCCTCACCGATTTGAAGCGCATGCTTCAGGTGATACTTCGGGGAGAAGCCGAAGCCGAGCAAGCCAAAAAAGAACTGATCGAGGCCAACCTCCGCCTCGTCGTTTCCATCGCCAAGAAATACACCAATCGCGGCCTGCAGTTCCTGGACCTGATCCAGGAGGGCAACATCGGCCTGATGAAGGCCGTGGACAAATTCGAGTGGCGCCGCGGCTACAAGTTTTCGACCTACGCCACGTGGTGGATCCGCCAGGCCATCACCCGCGCCATCGCCGATCAGGCCCGCACCATCCGCATCCCGGTGCACATGATCGAGACGATCAACAAGCTGATCCGCACCAGCCGCCAACTGGTGCAGGAACTCGGCCGCGAACCGACCTCCGAGGAAATCGCCAAGCGCATGGACATCCCCGTGGCGAAGGTGCGCAAGATTCTGAAAATCGCGCAGGAGCCGATTTCCCTGGAGACGCCGATCGGCGAAGAGGAAGATTCGCACCTCGGCGATTTCATCGAGGACAAGGCCGTCGTCTCGCCGTCCGATGCGGTCATTAATTTGAATTTGAAGGAACAGACTTCTTCCGTGCTGAAGACGCTGACGCCGCGCGAGGAAAAAGTGATCAAGATGCGCTTCGGCCTGGACGACGGCTCCGAACACACGCTCGAGGAAGTCGGCCAGTCCTTCGCCGTCACCCGCGAACGCATCCGCCAGATCGAAGCCAAGGCGTTGCGCAAGCTGCGCCACCCGTCGCGCTCGCGCAAGTTGCGCGCGTTCCTCGAAGGCTCGTCGCGCGATTACCTCTGATTCAGGATTTTCGTGTCGACGCTGCTACGAGAACCACTAACCTTTTCCATCGCCTCGAGTGTTTTCATTTCACCGTTCGCCAATGACTGCTCTTTTCCGCGGAGCGCTAGGATAACGCAGCTCTTGGCGCCTTCTTTCCAACTGACCTCAAGTGGGCCCGGTTATAAAAGCAGGACGAAAAAACCGATTGGAAGCCTGTTTTTTGAAGGAGCAAAGTGAAAGTTTTCGGCGAAAAAAACCAGAGGTGGCCAGGCGGAGTGTAATATTTCCAATTAATACCCGCGAGCCTGGCCTTGATGTGCGCCACGCAAGGCATAATCGAAAACAAGATACCTCCGGGAGATAGAATCCGGTTCATCTCGCAGAGCGTGTCCACCGGGCTGTACAGATGTTCGATTACATGGATCGCTACAATTACGTCAAAGCTCTCTTCCGGAAACTTCACCGACTGCAGCGTTCCCACGATAACGTTGAGCCCTTTGCTTCTGGCGTATTCCAGTTCCACTCCATCCAAATCAAGGCCTGTCGCGACAATTTGCCTGTCCTCCTTCGCCGCATCGAGCAAATGCCCCTGGCTGCACCCGATCTCGAGCAGCCTGATTTGCTTGCCGGGAGGGAAATACGATTTGATCTTGGAGAGGATGAAGCGGTATTTCAGGCGCCGGACAAAACTTTTCGAGTCACTATAGTTCCTGGGGCTTGGCGTCAGCTTCTGGTAGAACTCAATCAGCTCGCTTTCGGCGGGTCGAGGAGTTGCATAGACAAATCCGCAGCCGGAACATTTCACAATATCGAATCCCGATCGTTTTCCAATCTCGCGGTACGTATCGACTCCGCAAAGAATGCAGGACATCCGGTTCGCTCCCCGAAAAACTCATTGGCTGTTCGCGCTTGAAAAGTATACATGGGCGCAGGCCCCGTCGAACTCAAACCTCACCTGCCGGGAACGCCGCCAACGCGTTCCTACCTGGCAGCGCCGGCCGAGCGCCCTTGAAGCCCCCGCGATGAACACCATTATCAAGCCGTTCGAGTTGCCTTCTAGTAGCGCGGGGCTTCAGCCTGTGGGGTTTAAATTTTGCCGGAGCAGCGGAAACCCGCAGGCTGAAGCCCACGCTACTAAACCGCCGCCGTCGTTTTCTCTGTGCCGAGGGAAAGCGAACGCACGCGCAGCGCCGCCAGCACTCCGCCGCCGTAAATAGCACCGAGCAACAGAAAAGCGATCGAGAGCTTGAAATTCTGAGCGGACCACCCCAGCGCATAACTCATGATGATCTGCAGAACGGTCGCGATCACCGAAAACGCCGACTGAGCCCGGCCCATGAGCCGCGCCGGAACCGCCGTCATGATCGAGGATTGCGTCAAGACCCCGCCGAGCGCGCGGCACGCTCCGAACAGCGCGTTCATCGCCACTGCCACAACCAGCACTTTTACATAAGGAAACAGAGTGTGCCCTATAGCCAGCGTCGCCAGAGCCGCAACCAGCACGCCGTAGGGTTCCTTTCGCGCCAGCGTGCTCGCGGCCAGGCCTCCGGCGATCGCGCCGCAGGCCCATCCAAGACCGATGTATCCGTATCCCCGAGCTCCCGCTGAAAGTAAATCCTTGGCCAGGGCTACCACAAGCACGTTGGCGCTGATCACGCCTGCCATCATGCAGGAGTAGGTGATCCCCAGGGCCAGCACACGCGGCTGTTGCCATAAGTACGCCAAACCTTCGGCGATGTCCCTGAATACGCTGGAAATCGGAGTCATCACTGCGTCGATGCGCATCAACGATGGCTCGGACATTTCGGGCGGCGCTTCGATCGTCGGAGAGGCGGACGACAGCCTCGTGTTATGTGCTTCTCTGGGAGCGTAGTATCCATGCCGCAACATCAACAGGCAAATCGCGGAAATCAGGTAAGTCGTCCCATCGATGCCGAGAATTCCGGAAAGACCCGCGCGTTCATAAATAAATCCGACCGTGGCCCCCGCCGCGGCCATTCCGCCCTGCACAGCAATGAGTACCGTGGCGTTGGCCGTGATCAATTTTTCCCGCGGCACCAGTTCCTGGATCAGCGCGTTCGTTGTCGACCAGTAGATAGCGAACCCAACTCCCAAAAGCAGCACCATCGTGTACAGTTCCCACAAAGCCAGCCGCCCGGTATAGGCCAGCGCGGCCGTCCCCAGGACAATCACAGCTCGCGCTGCATCAATTATGATCCCCAGATAGCGCCGGTCCACGCGATCGATCAGCACCCCGCCGAAGGGAGGCACTACCAACCCAGGCAGCGTCACCAGAATGACGATCACACTGACCTTCACCGTGGAATGAGTCGCGCCTAGAACGAACCAAGTCACCCCGGCAAAGTTCATCCCTGTTCCGAAGAGTGAAACGAGCATTGCAAAAAAGAAAAATGGAAATCCTCGAACGCGAAAGAGCGCTTTCCAGCCGGGGGATTGATTATCCAGGGTCTTTTCGGAATCGGGTGGGGCACTCTTGAGCATTTGCGCCAAGTTTAGCGGCATTGGAGTCTCAGGTCCAAGAAAATGAGTCCCTGGGATGCGGTGAAATCACTCCGCCCAATCCCTTGTATGCTTGCAGCGATTCGGGCTTAGTAATTGCCTCTTTTCCGTTAACTCCCAAGCGATTGATTCTTAAGCGGTTACAACTGTTTGTTCGTATCCTAATGTTTCGTTTATGCATCCCTTAGCAGCAAAAAGGTATTTTGCTTTCTGGACAAAGTGCACCTCAGTGCGGCGGAAGGATGCGGCAGATGTTGACCGAGCAACTTAAGCTGGGCGAGCGATTTGAGTATTTTCAAATCGAAGCGTTCGTCATCCGCACCGGCATGACCAGCATCTACCGCGCCACGGACCTCCGGACCGGACAGCTCGTTGCCATCAAAATCCCGCACCCGGAACTCGAATGCGACCCGATTTTTTATAGCCGCTTCCAGCGCGAAATCGCCATTGGCAAAAAACTGAAGCATCCGGGCGTGGTGCAGACGATTGACAGCAGCGATATGGATCAACTGTGCATCGTGATGGAATGGGTTGACGGGCGATTCTTGCGCGAAATTCTCACCAAGGAAGGGAAACTTTCCGTTGAGCGCGCGACCCACATCGCGACCGGAGTCTGCGAAGCCCTTGAATATATTCACGGCCAGGGCGTTGTGCACCGCGATCTGAAACCGGAAAACATCATGGTGGGCGATGGAGACTGCACAAAGCTCATCGATTTCGGCATCGCCGCCGGCGAAGGCATGCGCCGCCTTACGTTTTCCAAGTTTTCCAACGCCATGGGCACACCCGATTATATTTCGCCCGAGCAAATCAAGCGCAAGCGCAGCGACGGGCGAAGCGACATCTACGCTCTGGGCGTTATTTTGTTTGAAATGCTGACCGGCGAGACGCCCTTCAACGGCCCCAATCCGTTCGCCGTGATGAACGACAGGTTGGTGAACGATCCGCCATCCGCGCGCGAAATCAGTCCGGAAATTTCGGCGCAGATGCAGGAAATTCTGGATCGCGCGATGGAAAGCGATCCGGAGGATCGCTTCGCGGGCGCAAAGGAATTTGCAGCTGCGCTGGCGCATCCGGAATGCGTGGAAGTCACCGACCGCTCATCGCGCCGGGAAAGAAAACGCGCCCGCCTTCCGTTTCTGAAGCGCATCTTGTCCTACACCATGCTTTTGATGATTCCCGTGGTGATCTTCTCATTGCTGTTACTCGTCGCTCGCTGGAAATAAATTCTCGTCCCCCGATCCGCAGTGCCGCCCCCCTGCCGCATTGCCCAGGTCCCGTGGATTACTCTTTCCGCATGGCGGTACGTCCGGTCCATGGCGAATTACCATATTTTTGCCAAGTATAAATGGAAGATCCTCAAGTCTTCTTGCGGCCGGAATGTCACTCAAGGGAGGAACCCGTGGCGAGGAGTTTAGCGTTTATTGCAGTGTTGGCGTCTGCTCTGGCCGTTTCCGCGGTCGTTCGCGCCCAGGATGCATCTTCGTCATCGCCTTCGCTTGGGGACTTGGCGAGGCAGGCCCAGAAAGACAAGGAGAAAGATAAGGCCAATAAGCCCTCTGCGAAGGTTCTTACCAACGACGATCTCCCTTCGAGTTCGGGAGGCGTTTCTGGCGCGCTGGGTGGGGGAATTGGGCAAGCCGCGCAACTGCCGCCCGGGAGCAAGTCCGGGGCAGACCCTACTCCCGCAGAGAAACTTGCAATGATGGAAATCGTTCTGGACCGTCTTGAGGCTCTGGACCGAGCCACGCTGGTGCGCACGGCACTAAATGGCCATGACGTCGATTTTCCGGGCCGGGCCAAATGGGAGGAACGGTTGATCGCCGCCAAGGAAGCCTACGTCGTGCAGGCCCGGGAGCTGATTCAAAAGGCCCGGCAAATTATTGCTTCCGCGGATGGCCTCAAGGGCAATCAGGACCCGAACGACCCTCGCGTTAAGGAATTGAGCGCCAAGTTGCAAGGGCTTGCTCGTGACGCCGTGCGGACCGATTCGGCACTGCAAGCTGTAATGATAGAAGGCCGCGACCTTGCCGCCCAGCCGGCCACACACTGAAAATCATCTCAAAAACTCACCAGAAAACTGGATTGAGAGAGAATAAGAATGGTCGCGGCCCTTTCGGCAACGAGCCGCCGTTCGCCGTCATCAGAAAATTTCATACTTCACCCGGCAGCACGACCTCATAGAACGAAGCGCACAACGCGAGCTGTTTTTTCGGCCGCTGTGAATCGTAAAATATCGGCACGTTCATTCCCACGGAAAGTTGCCGTGAAACGTCAGCGGCGCTGCGTGAGAAATGTTCCCCCAAGGGAGTCGTGAACTCGTAGCGAACGTTTGGGCCGTTGCGGGCGATCCAGCGTTTGGTCACGCGAGCGATGGCTATTTCTCCCTCGGCGAGAAGGATTTTCTGCTGTTGGATCGTGCGCAGCATCACCAGGACCACCACCACAACCAGGGCAATCGGCAATGCGAAAGAAAAAAAGCCCGGGGGGACTGCGTTCTGGCCAGCCGCTCGCGATGTCGTCACCAGCCCGCCGACGAATACCGCAATCGACACCGCCAGCGCAATCGTGATCACTGTGGCGGTCGTTTTGCCGCGCCGGGTGATCCGCACGGGTCTCGGCCGGGGAAGACCGGCCAGCACGCGGCTCACATTGTCGTACGGTCCGGAGACATTTTCGCCCGGCTGTCCGCTCGATCCGGCCGCATCTTCAAATGGCGCCATCGCTACGGCCTTTCCGGACCGTGTCCGAACGCCCCGATCCTGATTTTTCCTTTCACAACAAGAACCACGAGAATCGCCGGAACAATCGCGACGAGGCCGAGCACGGCAAGAACGGGAACCTCGGCATGCCCGATGAAGATCCAAACGATCAGCGGAGCATCAAACAGGATCACGAGCACCGGCAGCAGCCGCAGAAACAGCCGCGTCTGCTTCTCCGCCTCCCCGCGATTCCATCCGCACTGGGGACAATACGCTTTACCCATGGCACTCGCCGTTGGCATGCGGCATTGCGGACATTCGGCGGTTGGCATGGCGTCACAAGTAGCACAGGCACTCTTGCCTGTGTGGTTTTTGCGCCCGTTGATGCACAAGCAACTTGTCCATGTGAACTACGAAACCGCACAGGCAAGAGTGCCTGGGCTACAAAACCGATCCCCCCACACAAGATTGGCAATTTGCCTGCTAAAAATTCCCCTGATTCGGGCTGAACGCGCTCTTCAAATACGTTTGCGATTGCGCCTCGCTCTTCAACGGAAGAATCTTGTCCGGATCGAGCCGCACCATCACGTAGCGAATATGATCGTCAATTTTCGTGAACCAGTGCCCGGTCCCTGCAGGGATGATGATCATGTCGCCCGCCTTCAACTCGTGCACTTCAGGATTCTTGATCGAAGCGGCGCTGAACCCGGGACCATTTTGTTCGCGCACGGTTTTTAGCGTGCTCGGCCGCGGCTTCGCGCCGACAAGGTCCGGCCCGGTCAGCAGGGTCGCCGAGCCTTCGATCACGTAATAGACCTCGCTCACCTGCTCATGCTCGGCCACCGCTTCCGCGACGATATTTTCGGCGCTCGTAGCATTCCCCAACTTCCCGCGGTAGATGGCCCCGATCCCGACCTGCACTTTTCCTACATCCACTGAACGCACCTGCTGATCGACCAGGTTGTGCTCGATGGCCCGCTGGTTATACCCGTCCAGCTCGCTCTTGGGAACGTACACCGCTTGGCAGTGATTGCACGTGGGCTTCGGCACTACCTCCTGCGCGAGCGTCGGAAATGCGGCCATCCCTGCTCCCAACAATAAAACTTTCAACGCGATTCCTTGTATTCTCATTTGATGGTCTCCTCGAAAATATCTTCCAGGCTTCGACGACAATTGGACGTATCTATACATTAAGACCACTCGGGGATGTTGGAAAAAACCGCCCGGCCAGATTCTGCCTCATTCTTCCAGTTTCGGGAAGTCACGGCAAGATCGGGGATCTTGATTCCTGTTGCACGACGCAAAATTGTCGAAGTACAACGCCACGTCGAATATTTATATTGCGAACAAATTCGGTATAAAGTATCCGCCATTGAGATGTGCACGGAAATCCCCCTAAGGAGCTTCCATGTCACAAACCGCGGCTGTTCAAAATCACAATTTGTTTATCGACGGCAAATGGCAGGAGGCGCTCGATGGCCGTACCTTCGAGAAAACGAACCCCTTCACGGGCGAAACCATTGCGAGGTTTGCGTCGGCGGGGCGCAAGGACGCGCGTCGCGCCATCGATGCCGCCGCGGCCGCTTTTCCAGCCTGGAGCGCCACGCCACCTGCCGTACGCCGCAGTTTATTTCTTAAGGCCGCGGACATTCTTGACCGGCGTCAACCCGAGATTGCCCGCATCACGGCCGAGGAAATGGGAGGCACATTCGGATGGGGAATGTTTAATTGCATTTTCGCGGCGGGATTGTTGCGCGAAGCTGCCGCTCAGGCCTACGGACTCATCGGGGAAGTGATCCCGTCGGACCTCCCGGATACGCTGGCGCTGGCGATTCGCCAGCCCGTCGGCGTCGTCGTCGGAATTGCGCCCTGGAACGCCGCCATGATCCTCGGCATGCGGGCTGTCGCCATGCCGCTCGCTTATGGAAACACAGTCGTCTTCAAAGCTTCCGAGGAGTCTCCGGGCACCCATCTGGCGATCGCCGAAACGCTTCACGAGGCCGGTTTTCCAAATGGCGTGATCAACGCGATCACGAACGCTCCCGCCGACGCCGCGGAAGTCGTCGATGAATTGATCGCGCACCCGAAAACACGCAGGATTAATTTTACCGGCTCCACCAGGGTCGGCCGGATCATCGCGGAAAAAGCGGGGCATCATCTCAAGCGCGCGCTTCTCGAGTTGGGAGGCAAGGCGCCGATGATCGTGCTCGAAGATGCGGATTTGGAGGCAGCCGTGGCCGCCGCGAATTTCGGCGCTTTTATGAATCAAGGACAAATCTGCATGTCCACCGAAAGAATCGTTGTCGAACGCCCGATCGCGGATAAGTTTGGCCGATCGCTCGCCGCGAAGGCCGCCGCGCTCAAAGTCGGCGATCCGCTCCAGCCGGAAACTCAGATCGGCCCGCTCATCAACAAAGCCGCCACGGAGCGCGTGCAAATCCTTGTTGACGATGCTCTCGCGAAAGGCGCCAAGGTGCTCTGTGGCGGAAAGTCACAAGGCCCCTGCTACCTGCCAACTGTCTTGTACGGAGTGACGCCGGAAATGCGCGTCTACCATGAGGAATCTTTCGGCCCCCTGGCATCCATTGTCATCGTTGCGAACGCCGAAGAAGCCCTCCGCGTGGCCAACGACACCGAGTACGGACTGTCTGGCGCAGTGTTCAGCCGCGATGTCGGCAAGGCAATGAAACTTGCGGAGCGCCTCGAAACCGGCATCTGCCACATCAACGGCGCCACGGTCCATGATGAACCCCAGATGCCCTTCGGTGGAGTAAAGGACAGCGGCTGGGGCAGATTTGGCGGGAAGGCTGCGTTGGAGGAGTTCACCGAATTGCGCTGGATCACGATCCGCAGAACTCCGACGCACTATCCGATTTAGAAATGATTCTTACGATTTTGTGGTGCCGGCGTCCCGCCTGCGGTTTTTTGTGGTTTAACCGAAAATAAAATCCCACTGGCGGGACGCCGGTGCCGCAATACCCCGCCGCGCAAAATACGCCTTATGATGTACCGGTGACAGCGCTCATCGAATTGCGCGGACTCACAATTGAGATTCCGACGCCCGCCGGTTGGATTCGGCCGGTGGACGACGTTTCGTTTACCCTTGATGCGGGCGAATCGCTGGGACTCGTCGGCGAATCCGGCAGCGGAAAATCGATGCTTGCGCTGGCCCTCATTGGCTTGCTCCCGCCGGGCGCGCGCGTGAGCGGCGAAGCGTGGTTCTCTCGCCCGAACACTGGCGGGGCATCCCGTGTGAATTTGCTTTCGCTTCCCGAACGCGAACGGATCGGCGTGCGCGGCCGCGACATCACCATGATTTTTCAGGAGCCGATGACCGCGCTCAATCCTGTGATGCGCGTGGGCCCACAAATCGCCGAAGCGATATGCGCGCATCATGCGGGACTTTCGCGCGAAGACGTTGACCGCCGAGTGCTCGCCGCGCTCGAACGCGCCACCGTGCCCGACCCCGCCATGCGCGCCCGACAGTATCCGCATCAGCTCTCCGGAGGCCTGCGCCAGCGTGTGTTGATCGCGATGGCGCTCGCAGGTGACAACGGAAAAGCCCCGCGGCTGCTCATTGCCGACGAGCCCACCACCGCTCTCGACGTCTCCGTGCAAAAACAAATTCTCGACCTGCTCGCAAAATTACGGCGCGACCTTGGCCTCACGCTTCTTTTCATCACGCATGACCTCGGCGTCGTCGCGCAGGTGGCGGACCGCATCGCGGTCGCCTACGCGGGCCGCCTCGTGGAGGAAGGCCCCGCGCGCGAAGTGCTCGAGCGCCCACGGCATCCTTATACCGCGGGGCTCTTGCGCGCATCGCCGCAACTCGTGCGCCAAAAACTCGAGCCGATTCCCGGCTCGGTGCCGTCGCTCACGGCCATGCCCCCTGGTTGCGCATTCGAGCCGCGCTGCCCTCTTCGCATAGCCGAATGCGCCATGGCGATGCCCGAGCTGCGCGAAGCCGCCCCCAAACATCGCGCCCGCTGCATTCTGGTTGCGGAATATGCACATGAAGTCGCAAAATGAAATTCTGGAATTAAGTGGCGCATGATTTAGCTTGTGAGGTTTGGTTTTTCCACAAATCCAACCCACCACAAGCTAAAGCATGCGCCACTGGAATCCCAAGCCAGGCAGCGCCAGAAAAGAATGAGGCAGCGAAAAGACAATGACCACTGAATCGAGCCACCAGGAAAAAATACGCGAACGCTTCACGGAAACCGCGGACATATTTTCGCAAACCACGCGCCGCACGCGAACCGAGGAGGCCGAACGTTTTGCTGAACGTGCAACCGCAGGGCTGGCAAACGTGCAAAGCTTGCTTGCCATTGATCTCGCCTGCGGCCCCGGCACGTATACGCGCCCGCTGGCCGCGCGCGTTGGCAAGGCGATCGGCGCGGACCTGACTCCGGCGATGGTCGAAAAAGCCCGGGCCGAGGCAGCGCGCGACGGCTTCAGCAATATTGAATTCGTCTGCGCCGATATTTACGCGCTGCCATTTGCCGACGCCTCGGCCGGAATCGTTTCCTGCGGCTACGCGTTTCACCACATGACCGATCCGCCGCGGGCCCTGGCCGAAATGGCTCGCGTTGCCCAGCCCGGAGGCCGCCTCGCGATCACCGACATCGTCGTGCCCGAGGGGTGCGACGCCGCGTTACAGAATGCCGTCGAGCGCGTGCGCGATCCTTCGCACACGAACACGCAAAGCGTCGCGAATTTTCGAGCGATGATTCAAGGACTCGGGCTGCGAATCGTTTCAGAAAACACTCATGACAACTGGCACGATTTCGACGTCTGGATGGGCAATGCCGGCAAGTCTCCGAAAGATCCGGTCTACGCGCAAACTCGCAAGCTGATGGAAAGCTCCATCGCCGACGACCACTCCGGGTTCCGGCCTCGCCGTTCGGAAAAAGTGCCCGGCGGCCTGGAATTCATGCACACAGTCCTGCAGCTCATTGCGGAGAAGCCGGAATGAATCCCAGTAGGACGGGCTTCAGCCTGTCGCTTTTGAATTTGCTTCACGGTGCAAACCCCGACAGGCTAAGGCCCGTCCTACACAGCGGCGCGCGCTGATGTCCCCCCCGCTGCTCGAAGCACGCAATCTGAGGAAGACGTTTTCCGCGCCGGCGAGCACACTTGCGAAGGTCACTTCACGTTCCAAGGACGGTGCGCCCCCGGGCGTCAGAGCCGTGGACGACGTAAGTCTCGAACTTGCCGCCGGCGAAACGCTCGCCATCGTCGGCGAATCCGGCAGCGGCAAGACGACGCTCGTGCGCATGCTCCTGCGCCTCATCGAGCCGGACTCCGGCGAATTGCGGGTTGACGGCCGCGATTTTCTAGCGGCGCGCGGCGCGGAATTGCGCGCCCTCCGCCGCGAGATGCAAATGGTGTTTCAGGATCCGTTCGGGTCGCTCGATCCAAGAATGAGAGTGAGAGACATTGTTGGCGAGCCGCTCGAAATTCACGAGCCGCAACTTGGCCGAGCCGCGCGCCGGGCGCGAGTTGTCGAAATCCTGCGCGCTACTGGCCTAGGAGAAGACGCGATCGCGCGCTACCCGCACGAATTTTCCGGCGGACAGCGCCAGCGCATCGGTATCGCCCGCGCTCTGGTCCTGCGCCCGCGCCTCGTGGTCGCCGATGAACCGGTTTCCGCGCTGGACGTATCGGTAGGCGCGCAAATTCTTGAACTGCTGCAGAATTTGCAGCGCGATTTTGCGCTCACCTACCTGCTGATCTCGCACAGCCTCCCAGTCGTCGCGCAACTCGCCACGCGCATCGCCGTCATGCAGGCAGGACGCATCGTCGAAACCGGCCCCGCCGTGCAAATTCTCAGCGCGCCCGCGCACCCGTACACGCAATCGCTCATCGCCGCGATTCCTGTTCTGCCGGAGGCTGGGATTTAGTGGCGCATGCTTTAGCTTGTGAAGGTTTTGTGCCCGCAAAGTCAAAACCTCCACAAGCTAAAGCATGCGCCACTTTGGCTGTGTATTTCGGCAATGCCTGACCTGTCCTGCTAGACTCAATCAATATGGAATTTCACTTTGAAATTTTGAAAATCGATCCGACCGGCGCGCGCCTCGGGCGACTCACTACGCCGCACGGCGTAATCGATACGCCGGCGTTCATGCCCGTGGGCACGGCGGGAACGGTGAAAGGGCTCACACAGCAGGCGCTCTCCGAACTTGGCGTGCAGATTCTGCTCGGCAACACGTATCACTTATATCTGCGTCCCGGCCACGAACGCATTCGCCGCCTCGGCGGGCTGCATCGCTTCATGTCCTGGCCGGGAGCGATTCTCACCGATTCCGGAGGCTTTCAGGTATTCAGTCTTGCCGATCTGCGCAAAGTCACGGACGACGGCGTGGTGTTCCGCTCGCACCTGGACGGCTCCGAACATTTTCTCACGCCGGAAAAATCGATCGAAATTCAGCAGGCCCTTGGCTCGGACATCGCCATGGCTTTTGACGAGTGCATCGAATACCCCGCCGATCACGACCGCGCCGCCGGCGCCATGAAGCGCACAACGGAATGGGCGCGCCGCTGCCGCGACTTTGCGCGCGCCCAGGGTAAAGACGGTCGCACAAACGCGGAAGCCTCGACCAATCCGGGCCAATCCTTGTTCGGTATCGTGCAGGGCGGCATGCATGCGGACCTGCGCCGCGAAAGCGCGCGCCAACTGGTGGACCTCGATTTTCCGGGCTACGCGATCGGCGGCCTCGCGGTCGGCGAGCCTCACGCGCTTTCCGTTGAGATGGCGGCCATCGCCGACGGAAGCTGCTGCCGAAGGACCGCCCGCGCTACGTCATGGGCGTGGGCCTGCCCTGAGCAGCTTGCCGACTACGTCCGCTGCGGAGTCGACATGATGGATTGCGTTCTGCCGACGCGCAACGCGCGCAACGGTTGCCTGTTCACCAGCGCGGGCAGGGTGAATATCGGAAACGCGATTTATGCCGACGATGCCGCGCCCGCTCGATGAGCGCTGCTCGTGCATGGTCTGCAAAACCTACTCGCGCGCTTACCTGCGCCACTTGTTTCAAGCCAATGAAATCCTGGCATCCATCCTGAACTCCCATCACAACGTTGCATTTTTCCTTGACATTATGGGCAAGATTCGACAGGCTATCGCGTTCGGGGAACTGGCGAATTTCTCCTCGGAGTTCCAAGCGCGCATCGAAGCGGGTGAACCCTAGGTAGCGCGGACTTTTTACCCTGAATCGAATGAAGGGCAGTCTGTGGCTTTCCTAAGGGTTCTCGGGCTGTATGTAGTGCCGCGCTGTAAAGCTGAACGCTTCAAGCGAAGCGTGAAGCAAGCCCGGGACTTCGGTGTGAGCTTCATGGTCCTGCTCAATTCAGCGCCATCGCAATTGCAGGGCTGATTTTGCGCGTGCCAGTTCAGTTGGGGATGGGTCGTAACGGGAGGCTGGGTCGCACCGATGTCTTTGTTGTCTTCACCGGAAAATCTGATCTTGATGGCCCAGGCTGCGTGGCACAGGAGGCCTGATGGCCTTCGCTGCCGCTGGTCATCATCATGGGCATTTTTTATGTCTTGCTGATATTGCCCGCGCAGCGCCGCCAGAAAAAGACCCAGGAAATGATCAACGCCCTGAAAAATGGTGACAAGGTCATCACTTCCGGGGGTTTGTACGGCACGATTGTAGGGATTGAGGGTGATTCCGTACAGCTTCGCATCGCCGACCAGGTCAAGGTAAAGATCTTGCGTTCCGCGGTGACCGGCCTGCAACCAGAAAGTAAGGAGGAGTCGTAGGGCGGGGGTCGAGTGCGGGCTGTATTTGCTTACCCCGAATTCAAAAGGGGAACCCGCCAATCAGACGATTCGCTCCATCGCTGCAGCCGGGCTGAAAATAAAGCCCGCACGCATGGAGTCCTGAGCCAGTTCAAGCCATGACATTCGAATCTCAAGTGGAAAGCGCTGTTCATCGTTGGCGTGATCCTCGCATGCATCATTGGTCTTGTGGGGCGGCCGGATTTCCCTCCCAAGTCCTGGGCCGGAATCAAATCGAATTTTTCGGACAGCATCAAGCTTGGCCTGGATCTGCAGGGCGGCACGCACCTGATTCTCCAGGTGCAAGTGCAGGAAGCCATCAGCCAGGAGACGGATCAGACCCTCGACCACATTACGACCCTGCTTCGCGATAAAGCCATTCGCTATGACGAAATCCGCAAGCTGAGCGATACACAAATTTTGGTGCACAACATTGCCTCTGAGCAGGCCGGCAGCGCCCGCAATCTGATCAACGATCAGTTTCCGGACTGGGACGTTTCGCCCGCTCCCGGTGAAGCCTCCGGCTACCTTGTGACAATGAAGCAGACGCGTGTGGTCAACATCCAGCAGCAGACCATGGATCAGGCCGAAGAGACGATTCGGCGCCGCATCGACGCGCTGGGCTTGACCGAGCCGCTCGTCGCTCCCTACGGCCAGGGCGACAATGAAATCATCGTCGAACTTCCCGGCGAAGGCGACCCCAATCGCGCCAAGAGCGTGATTCAAGCCGGCGGTCAGTTGGAACTGCACCTGGTTATCGACAATAATCCTTACCCGTCTGAGGCGGCGGCTCTGGCCGCGCACGGAGGCATTCTTCCGCCCAATGCGCAAATCGTTCAGGGAAAGAGTTCGGCAACGGGCGGCCAGCCTGCCATCGAGAGCTGGTATGTCATCGATCGCGTGCCTGTGGTCACGGGCCGTGACCTCCGCAGCGCGACCGCGGTGCGCAGCACGAAAAACATCGGCTTCTACGATGTGGATTTCACGCTTTCCACCGAAGCGGGCCGCCGCTTCGGCCCCTTCACCGAACAGAACATCGGCAAACAGTTGGGCATCGTTCTCGAACATAAGCTCCAGACCGCTCCGGTTATCAACGGCCGCATTGACGACACGGGCGTAATCGAAGGCCAGTTCGGCGAGCAGGAAGCGAACGATCTGGGCCTCGTCCTGCGTTCTGGAGCGCTGCCGGCCTCCATCAAATACCTTGAAGAGCGAACTGTCGGCCCATCGCTCGGTGCGGATTCCATTCGGCACGGCGTGCAGGCTTCGATCATCAGCCTGATCGTTGTGATGCTGTTCATGGTCGTCTACTACCGCTCCGCCGGAATCAATGCCGTGGTCGCCCTGATCCTGAACCTGGTATTGTTGCTGGCCGCGCTGGCCTATTTCGGCGCCGTGCTGACTTTGCCCGGCATTGCAGGCGTAATTCTGACCATCGGCATGGGCGTTGATTCCAACGTCCTGATCTTCGAGCGCATCCGTGAAGAATTGCGAGCGTCGAAGGCCCCGGTCTCAGCCGTGGACATGGGATTCAAGCGCGCGTTCCTGACGATCATCGACACGCACGTCACGACGATCGTTTCCGCCGCGTTTTTGTTCTTGTTCGGAACGGGCCCGATCCGCGGATTCGCGGTCAGCCTGGCGGTCGGTTTGCTTGCCAACCTGTTTACCTCTGTTTATGTATCGCGAGTCATCTTTGACTGGCACCTGGCCAAGATGCCCCGCGAGGCAGAGTTGAGCATTTAGAGGCAAATAAGTAGCGCGGGCTTCAGCCTACGGGTTTCCGTCATGAATCGAGCAGGAAAACCAGGGGCACAATTGGTAAGAGATTTTGGGCCTTGTTCCAATGTAGCGCCCGCCTTTAGGCGGGCATCTTGCGCGCTCCAACAATGCCAACCTAAAGGTTGGCGCTACATGATGTTTGGGAAACGGTTCGTTTTTGGGAACAAATCCACGATCGTTGGTGTCCAACTCTAACGGGTCAGAGTGAGCATGGAATTTCTTCAAGCAAGTTGATCTGGACTGGATGGGCAAGGCCAAGTACTTCTTTGCCTTGTCGGGTCTGCTGCTCGCTGGCCGGCGCTAGCCTCGATCCTTGGCCACGGCGGCCTATTCTATGGCATTGATTTCAAAGGGGGTACGGTTGTAGACGTCCGTTTTGCGGGCCCTCCGCCGATCGATACCCTTCGCACCGGACTGGCGCAGCAGGGGATTGGAAATAGCACCATCGTCCCGGTCAGCGACCTGACTACCTCGAATGGAAACGAAGTTCTGATCAATCTTGAGGAAAAGGGACAGGGCGCCGAGGCGCTCGACGCCGGTAAGACTGCCATCCTCAATGCCCTGCACGCCACGCTGGGTGCCGGCGAGGCCGGCAAGCAGGATTTCAATGCGGCAGGGGCTGACACTATTGCGGAGGTATTGACGCGCAAGGATCCCCTGGGATTGGGGACTGCCGCGGGTGACCGTTATAACCAACTTGGTCGGCAACTCGCGCAATTTCGCGACCGTGATCACCGCGGCATCGTAACCGACCTTGGCCAGCTTTCCGGTTCCGGCGCGAATGCCAACGTGATCGCCGCTCTGCGCGATTCCTTTTACACCAGCACATTCGCCATCATCAATGTCGAGATCGTCGGCCCGAAGGTCGGTTCCGAACTTCGCCGGCAGGCCGTAGTGGTAACACTGTATGCGCTCGGCGGAATGCTGGTTTATATTGCATTTCGCTTCGAGTGGGTGTACGGTGCTGCGGCAGTATTGGCCGTGTTTCACGACGTTCTGATTACACTGGGGCTTTTTTCCATCTTTCACTTTGAGATTTCGCTGACGGTGATCGCGGCGCTGCTGACGCTCGTCGGCTATTCGATGAATGACACGATTGTCATCTTTGACCGGATTCGTGAGAATGCGCGGCTCATGCGCCGCGAGCCATTCAAGGCCATCGTGAATCGTTCCATCAATCAGACTCTTTCGCGCACCATCCTCACCAGCGGCCTCACGTTTCTCACGGTGCTGGTGCTGTTCCTGATGGGCGGCCAGGTCTTGCGCGCTTTTTCCTTTGCTTTGGTGGTTGGAATTCTGGTAGGAACGTACTCCAGTTTTGGAATTGCGGCACCTTTGGTCGTTGCTTGGAACAACTGGCGCGGCCAAGGCGGAGCAATGGTGGCAACACCCGGACCCGCAGCCGGTACTAAACTCCGGAAGACCTAGGGAATCGCCGCTGGCTGTCGCCCTGGCGATAGCCGCTCCGATGATTTTCTGGGGCTTTACGGCAGGAGGAAAGCACGATGTTTGACGATCTGCTCGAATCAACAAACGAAAAAAAGAAAACAAATAAGGGATGGGGTTTCATTCTTTCAGGGGCCGTGCAGGCTTTGATCCTGGGCATCCTAATTTTGATCCCGTTGATTTATACCGAGGCTCTCCCGAAGGCGATGCTCTCGACATTGCTCATCGCCCCGCCTCCGCCTCCACCGCCACCTCCCCCTCCGGCCGTTGTAAAGACTGTCATCAAGCCGGTTGCGCGCTTGATCCAGTCGGGAAAACTGATGCAGCCGCGCGCGATTCCGAAGGAAGTGGCCGTGTTCAAGGAAGCTGAGCTCCCGCCGGACGTGATTACCCCTGGCGGTGCGACAGGCGGCGTGTTTGGCGGCATCCCCGGACAGGGCATGGTCTCCGCCGTGGCGCCACCTCCGCCGAAGCCGACGGCTCCCACGCGCGTCAAGCAGGGCGGCAACGTGACAGCTGCGTCTATTCTTAACCAGACTCGACCAGTCTATCCGGCTCTGGCTCGGCAGGCCCGCATTCAAGGCAACGTCGTTCTTCACGCCATCATTGACAAGGACGGGAAGGTTGCCCAGCTCGAAGTGATCTCCGGTCACCCGCTGCTGGTGCAGTCGGCTCTGGATGCCGTGAAGCAGTGGCGCTACAAACCGACGCTGTTGAACGGTGACCCGGTGGAAGTCGATACGACGATTACAGTCACGTTTACGATGGGTGGTTAGGTTTTCTGCGGGACAGCGGCTCAGGGGTCGGTCTTCATCCATTGAAGGCCGCGAATTGAGGCCGCCGATCAGGGTGTCGGTCGGGACCGGCAATGCCAGACCCGGCCTGCAAGTTTCGAACGAAATAAAAGGGTGCGGGCACGCCGCGGCGGGTCCGCAATAAAAAGGAGCGAATCAGATGCTTAGCGACTCTAGCCGTTTCGGCAATGAACATGGTCGTTCTGCAGGGACAGTGGGACCTGAGGGCCATGTGGGGCACCATGAGTATCATCGCGAAAGTCGTAGTGGTCATTCTGTTTCTTCTGTCGGCATGGTCACTCGGCGTCATGATCGATCGCGTGCTGATGTACAGCGCGGCACGCAAGCAGTCCCGCGTATTCGTGCAGCAGGTCGCGGGCGCGTTGCGCGAAGGCAAACTCGACGAAGCCATCTCCATCGCCGAGCGCAACAAGAAGAGCCACATCGCCAAGGTGGTGGCCACGGGGCTTTCCGAGTTCCAATCCGCCTCGTCGCAGGTTGCTGACGCGGAAGTGATCGAAGCCGCCAAGCGCGGCCTGGATCGCTCCGTCGCCATCGTGCACGCCGAAATGAAGCGCGGCCTTTCGCGGCCTCGCCACCATCGGCTCGACCGCTCCGTTCGTCGGACTGTTCGGCACCGTGGTCGGCATCATCAACGCGTTTAAGGGCATTGAGACCACGAAGGCGACCGGGTTGTCGGCGGTCGCCGGCGGTATTTCCGAAGCGCTGGTCACCACCGCGCTCGGGCTGCTCGTGGCCGTGCCCGCCGTGTGGGCCTACAACTATTTCACGAACAAAGTCGAGGCCTTCGACGTCGAGATGGACAACTCCTCGATGGAGTTGGTCAACTACTTCATCACGCGCCGGCAGGCGGAAAGAAGTAACTCATGGTCATACAAGCCAAGCGTCGGCGCCGGTAATGGCGGCGCCGAACGTCATTCCGATGGCCGACATCATGCTCGTGCTGCTGATCATCTTCATGGTGGTCACGCCCATGCTCTGCAGAAGGGCTTGTCGGTGGAGTTGGCGAAAGTCAACAATCCCACCGACATGCCCGATGCCGATCGCGATGACGCGGTCATCGTCGGCATCTCGCGCGAGCGGGGACGTCTATCTCGGCAGCGCGAAGTCGGACATTTCGCAAATTGCCGATCAGGTCCGGGACCGCATTTCCAACAAACTGGACAAGACCGTGTTCGTCAAGAGCGACGGTCGCGCCAAGTATGGAGACGTGGTCAAGGTCGTGGATGAGATTCGCTCCGCGGGCGTCGATAACGTCGGTTTGATCACCGATCGGGCCGAACAGAATCGCCGGACCGCTCCACCACCGCCGGCCGGCGATTAATCTTTAGCAGGGAAGCGCGGACCAAATGCCCGCTTCCCGGCTTTGTCCTTGCCAGCTGCATCCGCCGCTGGCGCTTACGCCGGGGCGCGTGAAGCTCGAATTAGGGAGCAACGACAATGGGAATGGACGTTGGAGGAAAAAAGGGCGGTGCGATGGCGACGATGAACGTCGTTCCGCTGATCGACATTCTCCTGGTGCTGATCATCATCTTCATGGTGATCACGCCGCTGACGCCAAAGGGTCTGGACGCGCTGGTGCCGCAGCCGGCGCCGCCAAACCAGAAGCAGCAACAGCAGACTCATGCAGAAGACGATCGTGGTTCAGATTCTCGACACCGGGAAGCTGAAGATCAACGATGAGGACGCCACCTGGGATACGCTCGGGCCGCGCCTGACCGATGTCTTCAAGGAGCGCGCCGAGAAAGTCGCCTTCGTCAAGGGTGATGACGCCGTGCGGTTTGCCGATGTTGCCAGGGCCATTGACATCATGCGCAGTTCCGGAATCGACAAGGTTGGATTGATCACCGCCAATCTCGAAGCCGGCAAGTAGTTTGCCGGCGACTGCCGGCTCGGCATGCTTCGGGTGAATGCCGGCTTTTTGTCCTCAATTAATATAATAAAGTTGCTTTGATCCGGGGCATTGCTGGTGTAGAGTGTGCGGCTGTGGCCTGTGTCTGCAGGGTTTAGGTGGTCGCGGGAATCCAACGACAGCGGCCGGTGCTGCAGCGTGAGACAGTCCGGCCGGCTCAACGGTCAGAATTTCATTGCCCTCTCGGGGGAAAACAAAATATTCGCGGGGACGGATTGTTTGCCATGAATCCTTTTGCGCATTTTCGGCACTCCAAAAACAAGAATTCCGTGGCGCTGTTCGCTGTGGCCATGCTCGCCGTTGGCTTTCGGCGCCACGGGCTGCGACAAGCTGAAGGCTCGCGACCTGCTGAACAAGGGCGTCGCCGCCTATCGCGATGGCAAGTACGACGCAAGCCATCGAGGATTTCAAGCAGGCCAAGGACCACGATCCCGACGCTGACCAATGCCCGCCTGTATCTGGCCACGGCCTACGCCACGCAATACATTCCCGGCGCGCCGTCGGACGAAAACGTTCGCATGGGCGAAGCAGGCGGTCAAGGAATTCCAGGACGTGCTCACCGCAGATCCCAACAATATCTCGGCGATCGACGGTATCGGCTCGATCCTCTTCAACATGGCCGGCACTCCCTACACGCGGCCGACGCTTTGAGGAATCCAAGACCTACCACATGAAGCACATCGCGCTGAAGCCGGAGGATCCGGAGCCCTACTACTGGGTCGGCGTGATCGACTGGACGCTTAGCCTACCGCGCCAACCTGGAAATGCGCGGCAACTGGCGCCTGGCCAATCCCGAGCAAGCCGCTCAAGGATGACGATCCGATGCCGCCCGATGTTCGCGACGCCTACATCAAGGAAAATGGCCAGAT
Source organism: uncultured Acidobacteriaceae bacterium (assembly GCA_963849505.1). GTDB lineage: Bacteria > Acidobacteriota > Terriglobia > Terriglobales > Acidobacteriaceae > JANXZS01. The sequence continues at coordinate 227,689 of CAWKHY010000014.1, forward strand.
GATCGACGAAGGCATCGACAGACCTCGACAAGGCCATCGAGCTGCGCCCCGATTACGACGACGCCATGGCCTACCTGAACCTCCTCCTGCGCCGCAAGGCCGACGAGGCCGCGACGCCCGACGAGCGCGCCGACCTGCTGAAGCAGGCCGACGATCTCGTCGAAAAGGCCAAGGAAATCAAGCAGAAGAAGATGGAAACCCCGGCCAAGTCCTAGACGCAGCGGCTGCGCTGTTCAAATCTGATATCTGAAAAGGCGGCCCGCCAGCGGGCCGCCTTTTGTTTTAGTAGGCACGAGGCTTCAGCCTGTCGCTCTATGGTGTTTCGCATTCGCATGACGACTGAGCGCACTAACAGTCCTGTCCCAGTCCGAGGTCAGCCTAAGGCACCCCCGGAACTCTTTTCTCGCTCCGCGGCATCAAATAGACATAAAATAAAGGCAAATGTCTTCGCTCGAAAAGCCGGTGGGACTGGCTTCCCTGGTTGGCGTCGGCGCCAGGACCGAGCGCACGACGCGCGGCTCTGCAGGCGCGCTTCCTCGAACTGGTTGAAAAGGTCCGGCAGACGCGCCCGGCGAGCGACATTGAGCTGCTGCGGCGCGCGTTCGACTTTGCCGCCGAGCAGCACCGCACGCAGCTGCGCAAGTCCGGCGATCCCTACCTTTCGCATCCCCTGGAAGTCGCGCACATCCTGGCGGACATGAAGCTGGACATCACCACGCTTTGCGCCGCGCTGCTGCACGACGTGGTCGAAGACACGCGCATCTCCACCGCAGCGCATCGCCGAGCGCTTCGGCCCGGACATCGCGCGCGCTGGTCGAAGGCGTCACGAAGATCAGCCGGCTGGACCTGCTGGCTCCCGAAGCGCGCCAGGCCGAAAACGTCCGCAAGATGCTGCTGGCCATGGTCAACGACGTTCGCGTCGTGGTGGTGAAGCTGGCCGACCGGCTGCACAACATGCGCACGCTGGATTTCCTGTCCGCCGGAAAAGCAGCAGCGCATCGCCCGCGAGACGCTGGATATCTACGCGCCGATCGCCCACCGCCTGGGAATGGGCTTGATCCGCGGCGAGCTGGAGGACCTGGCCTTCAGCTATCTGGAGCCCGAGGCCTATCAGCGAGCTGCAAAATACCGTCGTCTCCAAGCGAAAGGAATTCGAAACGTTTCTTGACCGAGTTGCAGGACACGCATCCGCAAGCGGCTCGAGGAAAACGGAATTGCCGCCGAAGTGGATGGCCGCGTCAAGCGGCTCTATTCCATTCACCAGAAGAGCCTGCGCCAGCACCGCACGCTCGACCAGATTTACGATCTGCTGGCCGTTCGCATGATTACGGACACGATTCGCAACTGCTACGCGGCGCTCGGCGTGATTCATCAGGTCTGGCGGCCGGTTCCCGGCCGCTTCAAGGATTACATCGCCATGCCGCGGCCCAACCTGTATCAGTCGCTGCACACCACGGTGATTCATGCCGGGCAGACGTTCGAGGTGCAGATTCGCACGCAGGAAATGCATCGCATCGCGGAACAGGGCGTGGCCGCGCACTGGCGATACAAAGACGGCAAGGACGTTTCCGACGCCGACGATCAGCGCATTCTGTGGATGCGGCAGTTGATCGAATGGGTCAAGGAAATGCAGGAGCCGTCGGAATTCATGTCCACGCTGAAGGTGGACCTGTATCCCGAGGAGGTGTACGCGTTCACGCCCAAGGGAAAAGTTCTGGCGCTGCCGCGCGGCGCGACGCCCGTCGATTTTGCGTACGCCGTTCACACCGAAGTCGGCAACCAGTGCATCGGCGCAAAAGTGAACGGCCAGATCGTCCCGCTGCGGCATCGCGCTCTCCAACGGCGACGTGGTCGAAGTTCTGACGCAGAAGGGCCACGTTCCCAGCCGGGACTGGCTGAATTTCGTGCGCACTTCGCGCGCGCGCAGCAAGATCCGCCACCACATCAACTTCCATCGAGCGCAGCCAGGCCACCGAAGTGGGCCGGCGTTTGCTCGAGCGCGAAGCGCGGCAGGTGGGCCGCAGCCTGAAGAAAATTCCCGAGGCGGAGCTGCTACGCGTGGCTACAGAATACGGCTGCGCGAAGCTCGAGGATTTGTTCGCCGATTTGGGCTACGGAAAATTTTCCGCGCGGCAGATCATTTCCAACGCGCTGGGCGAGGCTCTGACCCCGGCGAAGCCCGAGAAGCCGAAAGACGATCCCTCCACGCGACTGGTCTCAACCGTCCGGAAAATGCTGGGCGTGGGCGACGCCACGCTGCAGGTCGGAGGGCAAAGCGACTTGATGGTGTTCCGCGCCAAGTGCTGCAACCCGATCCCGGGCGACGAGATCGTCGGATACGTGACGCGCGGGCGCGGCGTCGCCGTACATTCCAATACCTGCCCCAACGTTCAGAATTTGCTCTACCAGGTGGAGCGCCGCATTGACGTCGAATGGGGCGGCGCGACCGGGTCCACCTACCCCGTCACCTTGCTGATCCGCGCGCAGGACCGGCCGGGCATGCTCGCCGACATCACCACGGTCATCAGCGAGACCGGCTCGAATATCCGAACCCTCGGCAGCCATCCTGACAACTTGCACGCCCGCATCGATCTCACTCTGGAAATCGCCGACCGCAAGCAGCTCGAACGCATCATCGCCAATATCCGCAAAATTTCCGGCGTGTTCGGCGTCGAGCGTTTGTATAACGTTTAAGTAGGACGGGCTTCAGCCTGTCTGCTTTTCGACACGGAGGAACCTAACTCCAGACAGGCTGAAGCCTGTCCTACTAAATCCCCGTTAATCTTCGAGGCACACGGCACCTCAACCGCCCTCCAGCTCAGTTAGAATTAGAAGCATGCCCTCTGTATACCCGCGGAGTTTCCACCCTGGCCGCCATCTGCCGTGGCGATTGCTGCTGGCATGCCTCGCGCTGCTCTGTTCGTGCAAGCCCGCCCAGAAGACGAACACGGAGCAAGCCAATCAGCTCGCCATGTGGCTGGACAGCGTCCCGCAATTGAAGAGCATGAACGTCTCGAACGCCGAAATTACCGAACTCACCAAAGCGCATGAAGCCGGTCTTACCGACCCCTCCAGCGTTGTTTTGATTCAGCTTGCGCGCGATCACAAGATACCGTTTGCGGACGGGCAAGCCATCGCGGATTTGCTGAATGCCGGGTCCTCTGAACAAACGGTCCTGGAGCTCGCGCGCCTCAATCAGCTGGGAATTTGGGCGGGAGAAGCCCGCGCGATGCGTCTGGCGGGGCTTTCCGACAAAATTATTCTTGCCGTGGCGCAGCGACGCTCGCAGGGCCTGACCGTCCTCTCCGGGGCAAAGCTCGGGGAATTGAAGAACACGGGCGTGAACGACGCGACGATGCTAGAAATGGTTCAGAAGGGCGACTCCGACAAAACCGCTACGCAGTACATAGCCGCGCGCGAACGCGCCGCGGGTGGCCACAAGTTCGTATACCAGGCGCACGCCCACAAATAGCCCCAGGTATTAAGTGAATTTCAAAATAAAGCGATCTCATGAAACCTCCATGTGCGTCACGGCTTCAGCCGTTGGGACGATGATGTAGCGCCCGCCTTCAGGCGGGCACTTTGCAGATCAAGCACATGCCCGCCTGAAGGCGGGCGCTACATAAACCAAAACCGAGTTCGCCGGGCTGGCCGTTCGTGAGAATGCTTCGATTTCATTTTGTGGTGGCGTGCTTCACGTTTATCCTCATATGCTGAATCGAAATCCATGAGCCTGCCCATCCCATTATCTTACGAGCAAGATTTGTGAGTCCCGCGAAACTTGAAATCGTCCAGGCCGGAAACCCCATTTTGCGGCAGCGAGCCCGCCCGCTGAGCATTACGGAAATCCGCAGCCGCGAAATCCAGAAGCTGATCGAAGCCATGCGAACGTCCATGCACGAAGCGCCGGGCGTGGGCCTCGCGGCGCCGCAGCTGGGACTCGCATGGCAACTCGCGGTGATCGAAGACCGCGAGGAATATCACAAAGATGTTCCGGAAGCCCTGCTGCATGAACGCGAGCGCCGGCCCGTTCCGTTTCACGCCATCATCAATCCGGCCATCGAGATCATCGGAGACGAACGAGCCGAATTTTTCGAGGGTTGCCTGAGCCTCGCCGGCTTTACGGCTCTGGTTCCGCGGGCGCGCGCCGTGCGCGTCGCGTGCCTCGACGAGCGCGGTGAGGAGAAAATCATCGAAGCTTCCGGGTGGTATGCGCGCATTTTGCAGCATGAGATCGATCATCTGAACGGCACGCTCTACATCGACCGCATGCGCACGAGGTCGTTCACTTCCATGGAAAATTTGGCCGAGTTCTGGAAAGGCAAGCCGGTAAGCGAGATTAAAAAAGCGCTCGGAGTGGAATCGGAATAATCTACCGGATGGAGTTGAATGGTGGTTGATTTCAACCACTCCGGGAAAAACAGTACACCATTCTACCGATTGGATTTTCAGGCCTGATTTAACTCTTACGGCATATTTTTATTTTCTCGAAGCATGGCCCGCAACTTCGTTCGCGCGGGAGTGTTTCTTCTAGTGTGCAGGCTCAGAACGGACTCGCGAGAATGAGAATCGCAATCGAGAGCGCTGCAAACAGGAGATTCGCCATGAAAATGATAAAGGTAATCCTACAGAGTGCGGTTCTAATCGCAATGGTGATGCCCGCGGCCTTTGCGCAACAGGCGGCGCCGAACAACGATCCGCCCACCATCAACGAGCGCAAGGAAAATCAGCAGGACCGCATCGCCAACGGCGTCAAGAGCGGCGAGCTTACCGCCGGTGAAACCACGAATCTGGAAACCAAGGAAACCGCGTTGAACAGGGAAGAACACGGAATGCGCGCCGCCGACAACGGCCACCTCACCGCAGGCGATCGCGCCACATTGAATCATCAGCAGAACAAACTTTCCCGCCAGATTTACAACAAGAAGCACAACGGACGAGTGCAGTAACGCTGTAAGCGCAACGGAAAGAGAGAGTCCTCGTTTGCGCGAGGACTTTCTTTTTCGCGCCAGGCCCTGGAGCGCCAATCAGGGGATTGGCGTTCCAGGGTGCCGCGACCCGCTTTTGACCCGCATCGCTCGCCCCGGTAGAATCATGTCACCTTGTTCGCGCAAACACGGTCGCGCAAAATCTTTCTAGCAGCCTTGGGCGTGTGTGCCTTTCTCGCTGCGGGGTGCGTTCAACCCCTCGGCCCCGGATACACATTTGCCGGCCGGCGGGCGGAGATTCTCGTTTCCGGAGCCGCGCCTGGCCGCATACATTTTCATGTCGCCGATGAACTCGAAAATGCCGGCGATCGCCCGCTGCGCTCGCTCGAAGTTCGCTTGCCCGAAGGTCCCGTGTTTGGCGAGCAGAATCTGCGCGTCGAGATCGAGGGTGCGGAAGTTTCGCCGCAACGCAGTTCCCCGACGGATGCGCGTCTGATGCGCGCGCCATTCAATCCTCCATGGGCACAAAATGAAAACCGCAAGATCGTCACAGAATGGGATCTGGTGCCAGGGTCCTCGGAGCGGGGAACCATTGTCGCGTCAGCGAACGGCTTTTTTGTTGCCGACGAAACGGCGCTCCCGCTTTGGCAAACGCCCACAGGTGTTTTTGCCAGGGGCGGAACAAAACCGGACAAGGAGCTGTTGAGCATATTCGCGGCACCCGATTTTCGCGTCCTCGCGCCGGGCAAGGCGCTTAAGCGGACTCCCGATGGCAATTACGTTGTCCAGCATTTCATAATCAACCCGGATATCGATTTCATTCCGTATGTTGTGGCGGGCCGTTACCAGGAAAAGTTCATCCCGTCGCGGCAAGGCGAAGTCCAATTCTGGACTTTCCACCCATTGGACGGCCCGGCGGCGCACTCCGCGGCGGAGCGCCTCTCCACTTCGATGAAAGTGCTGACGGAATATTTTGGCCCGGCTCCCAAAGGCAAGGCGATTGTGCGAATCGCCGAGTCGCCCTCCGAATTGCCCCCCGAATTAGGCGCGTCAGGCGATCTCGGAGGAGCATCTTTTCCTGAGGGCGCGTTGCTCGATCCTCGGGCGTTTCAGCAAGGAATTGCGAGCGAAGCGGTGCTGCAGCTTGCCGAATACGAACTTGCCCGAACGTGGTTTGGCTGGCGCGTGCGCCCGCGCCCTGAAGCGGAAATTCTGATGGGTCGCGGCGTGGGGTTGTTTGGTCTGGTGGTAGCCGCGGAAGGCCGCGGTGCGGACGAACGGCGCCGCATGGTTGCGTCACTGATCGAGCGCTACGATATGTCGCGCGCCGCCGCGCCAGACAAGAGGTTGATGGAGCCGCCCGCCGGCTATTCGCGCGCCGAGCGAATTTCGACAGGTTATCGCGCCGCACTTTTCTTTGTGGCGCTGGAAGATTTGTGCGGCCGCGACGCGCTGAGAGCCGCATTGCGCGATATCATCAAGGTCCGGGCGAGCAGCGACACTGGTTACGAAGAGCTCAGATCCGCTGCGGAGTCTGCATCGGGAAAGGACCTGGCGGAAATGTTCAGGAGATGGCTCGTTCTACCGGGCATCCCCGAAGATTTTCGTTCCCGGTATCAGTAGGCGAAACCGCCAAGTAGCACAGGCACTCTTGCCTGTGCGATTTTTGGGTTTGCCGCGCACGTGCACTTTTACAACGAAATCAAAACCGCACAGGCAAGAGTGCCTGTGCTACCAACCAAAAAAACAGGAGGATCTTGTGATCGAAACAGTCGCAACCGATCGAGGGCCGAAAGCAATCGGCCCCTATTCGCAGGCCATCCGCGCAAACGGATTTGTATTCCTTTCCGGGCAAATTCCGCTCGACCCGAAAACACAGCAAATTGTGGAAGGGGATGCCGCTGTGCAGACTGAACGCGTCCTCGAAAATCTGAAGGGCGTCGTGGAAGCCGCGGGATCGTCCCTTCAGCGCGTGGTGAAGACCACCGTGTTCCTGGCCGACATGAACGATTTCGCCGCGATGAACGAAGTGTACGCGCGTTATTTTACGACCCACGCGCCTGCCAGATCCACCGTCGAAGTGGCGCGCCTCCCCAAAAACGTGCGCGTCGAAATCGATTTGATCGCGCTGCTCTGACCGCCCCGCGCCTGGCCACCAGTGGTTTGGTGGAACAGGCTTCAGCCTGTGAGGTTTGATCTAACTCAGGACGAACCCGTCACAGGCTGTAGCTTGTTCCACTCCACGAGGGTTCCGCATTTTCAGCACTTGCCTTCCGCAAAGCCGCAAATAGTTGCATAATGCGCGGCTGGGGCGGAAACTCGTTCGAACGGAGGCCTTTTTCTTGCACCACCTTCCGGCGGCAAACGGCATCTAAGCATATGGGTACTCGCCTGCTTCAGTTCCTCTTGCCGATTGGTTTTTGGGATGCCGCCAATCACCGAGTTCGATCCTGTTTCGCAACGGATTTAGTATGGAATGCGGTAATCTTGGGGTAGATTTGTAGTAGCAGGACTCCTGGCCGAACCTCTGGGGAGGCTATCTTTGTCTCTTCGCGAGAAGATCAATTTGCTGGCGCCCGGTGAATTTTCCGGGAGGGCCTGCCTCTCTGCGTTGAGCGGCGCATGGCGAAGAATCTCCTCCGGCGATCCAACGCCATCCTCACAGAATCAGATCCTGCTTGCGCGGCTGTATGACCAGCAAACGAGTTCCCCGGAACTGCAGGGACTGATCGCCACCCTCAAAACAATTCGCCAGCGAATTGTGGCCAACACGCTTCTGCGCAACGGGACGAAATGGTTTGTCTGGATGTTGATCGGACTCGTTGCCGTGGGCGCGATCAGCACCAAACTTACTGGAGCACTGCTTTTTGTCGCCGTGCTGGCCGCGGTGGGCGCAATCGCCATACTGGTCTGGACATGGCGGAACCGGCCTTCCAATTACGAAACCGCCCGGCGCCTTGATTCCGCCGCGGGACTTAAGGATCGGGCTTCCACCACGATCTACTTTGGCGGCGCGGAGAACGCGGACGGCATGATCGCCGAGCAGCGCAAGGACGCGCTCGCCCGTCTGGCAAAGGTGGACGCGCGCGGATTTTTCCCTGTTCAGTTGCCGGGAAATTTCAGGCGCGCTTCCGTGCTTGTGCTCGTGGTCGCCGGACTCTTCGCTTATCGCATTCACCACCAACCGCCGCTCGTTTCGCTCTTGCAATCCACGGCGCATTCCCAGCTCGTACAATCCATTCTCAATCCCATCGTGCACGCGATGGAAAAAGACCTCCAAAGAACGATCGCCCTCGTCACCATGAAGCCGGACCAGACCGGCGAGGAAACCCAGCGCAGCGACGCTGCCTCCAATAGTGACGACCTCTGGAAAGCGGACAACGAAAAGGGACCGGGCCCGGATGACAAAAAAGATTCTGCGGACGCGGGGGACAGCGATCAGCAGCAGGATCAGCTGCAGGCGCCCGGCGAGCAGGAGGGCAATCCCTCCGGCGATGCCCGCCAGAGCAGCAACTCGCAATCCCAGGACGGCAAGAGTGGAAACGAGGGCGCGGACAGCAAGTCGCAGCAGGAATCGGAGCAGCAGGGGCCGGAGGGCCGCCAGTCGCTCGGGCAGTCTCTCATGCAGGCCCTGAAAAATATGATGTCGAATTCGCCGAATCAGCAGTCGAGCAATCGCGCGAACCAGCAGCCGCCGAACGGCCAGGGGACGCCGCAATCGGGCAATTCGCACCAGCCGGGCGATACGGAGAGTGACAAGCGCGGCGATTCACGAGGCAGTTCCGACGCGAAGCAGAAGGCCACGCAGACCGCGAGCGAGGGCGCCGGCAGCCAGCAGGGCACTAAGGAATTGACCAAGAATCAGGAAATGCATCCCGTCAACGCCGTTCCGGATCGCGTCGCGCTCGAGGCCAGCGGATTCAAGGAACAAACGCGCATGAAGCTTCCGACCGAGACTGGCACGGCGCAACTTACCGACCGCGGCCTGTCTCCCCAGCAGGACGCCGTGACCAACGGCGCCGAGCAGGAAAATATTCCGGCTCGCTACCGCTTCTACGTGCAGCGATATTTTGAACATGCTGACAATGGAAAGCATTGAGGTAGAATCTCGTAGCAACCGCATGCCGCCGCAGGGGATTGGGCTCTAGTTGCAACCTTTGATTTTCAAGGGCGAACCCGCAGGACCGGGTGCGGGCTTTATTTATTTACCCTGATTCGCGAAGGGGAGCCCGCCAACACAAGGATGGATTCATGACCAGTTCCGTGGGAACGGAAGGCCAGACGAGCGGGCAGCCCCTCGGGCAGCAAGCGGAATTTCTCGCCGAAAAAATGGGCGAAGTGCGCCGGGAAATTTCCAAGGCCATTGTGGGCCAGGCGGAAGTGGTCGAAGGCGTTCTGATCGCGCTGCTGGCCGGCGGACACGTGCTGCTGGAAGGCGCTCCGGGGCTGGGGAAAACGATGCTGGTGCGCACGCTGGCGCAGGCGGTGGCGCTGAAGTATTCGCGCATCCAGTTCACGCCGGACTTGATGCCGGCCGACGTGATCGGCACGTCGGTGGTGCAGGAAAACGGGGACGGCAGGAAATCGCTCGGCTTTCAGCCCGGCCCAATTTTTACCAATCTTCTGCTTGCAGACGAAATCAACCGCGCAACGCCGAAAACGCAGTCGGCGCTGCTCGAGGCCATGCAGGAAAAGCAGGTTACCGTGGCCCACACCTCGCACCTGCTCGAAGAACCCTTCTTCGTGATGGCCACGCAGAACCCGCTCGAAATGGAAGGCACCTACCCGCTGCCTGAAGCCCAGCTCGACCGCTTCCTGTTCAAGCTGCGCGTGCCGTATCCCGGGCGCGAGGACCTGCACGACATTCTGGACCGCACGACGCAGGGCTCGGCCGCCACGGTATCCCCTGTCGTGAATGGCGCGCAGATTCTGGAGATGCGGAAAGTCGTGCGCACGGTTCCGGTCGCGCCGCACGTGCAGGAGTACGTCGTGAAACTCACGCTCGCCACGCACCCGGAGAACCGCGAAAATCTTCTCGCCAGCAAATACATCCGGTACGGAAGTTCGCCGCGCGGCGCGCAGACATTGATTCTCGGCGGGAAAGTGCGCGCGCTGCTGGACGGCCGCTTCAATGTCAGCTTGGAAGACATTCGCGCGCTGATGCTGCCCGCCCTGCGCCACCGCATCATCCTGAATTTTGAAGCCCAGGCGGATGGCCGCACGCCCGACGATTTGCTGGAAGAAATCGCCGGAAAGATCAGCACGAAGTAGGTTTTAGTGGCGCATGCTTTAGCTTGTGGGTTTTGAACTTGCAGCTACCAAAACCCCGCAAGCTAAAGCATGCGCCACTAAAGGCTCAACCCAATGGCAACAACTTCTCCGCTCTTGCTCGACCGGGAATTTCTGAAAACGCTGGAGCAGGTCACGCTGCTGTGCCGCACCAACCTGTCCGGCGCGGTCGGCCCCGAGCACCGCTCGCGCACGCGCGGCCCGGGCATGGAATTCGCCGATTACCGCCGCTACAGCTTTGGCGACGATCCCCGCTCGCTTGACTGGAGCGCCTATCTTCGCTTCGGAAAGCTTTTTCTGAAAATTTACGAAACCGAGCAGCATATTCCCGTGCGCATTCTGCTGGACCGCAGCGATTCGATGGGATTCGGCGACGAGGGGGAATCGAAATTCCTGTACGCGCAGCGGCTCGCGGCGACATTCGCGTATCTGGCGCTTCTGCATCTGGACACCACCGCGGTCATTCCGTTCGCAAACCGGCTGAACAAACCGCTGGTCGTTTCCGGCGGGCGCGACCGTCTGTGGCCGGTGCTCGAATTTCTCGGCGGACAATCCTGCGGCGGCGGCACGGATCTATTCGGCTCCGTGAAGGAGTTCATGGCCAATTTTTCCACGCGCGGAATCGCGATCCTGATTTCCGATTTCTTCGATGAGCAGGGCTGCGAGCGCGCCGTCGAAATGCTGCGTTCGGCCGGGCACGATTTCGTGCTGCTGCAGGTGCACAGCGCCGAGGAGCAGCGTCCCTCCGCCGCGGGCGAATTGATTCTGGAAGACGCGGAGACCGGCGCGCAGCGCACCGTGGATTGTTCGCCTGCAGAGCACTGCGCTGTATGAACGCAGGTTCCTGGAATTTTCCGCGCGCTTGCGGCGGCCTCGCGCTCCGCAACGGCGGGCGATATGCTCGCGCGGTGACGAATATCGCCTACCAGGAATTCGTTCTGCGAAGTCTTCGCAGCGGGCAGGTGCTGGCATGAACTGGCTCGCGCTCAGCCCATTGGAAGTCGCGGGCGTGTGGGCCGTCCTCGCGGCCGCGGCGCTGTGGCTTTACTTGCATCATCGCCGCCCGCAGCACCGCAGAGTTTCGACGCTGCGATTCTGGGCCAGCGTCCAGCCGATTTCGCAGCCGCGCCGCCGCAAGCTTCGCGAGCCCTGGGCGTTCCTCGCGCAGATTCTTTTCTTGTTGCTGCTGGTTCTGGCGCTGGCGAATCCGCGATGGGGCCCGGCGTTCGAGGGGCGCAGTGTCGTAATCTTGCTCGACGCTTCGATCTGGTCCCAGGCGCACCCCGCGGGCGAACCCGCGTGGATTGACCGGGAACGTGCGGAAGCGATGCGTTTGCTCGATTCGCTCCCGGGCGCGGACCGTGTTTTGCTGCTCCGCGCGGAGGCTGATGCCCCGCCCATTCTTCCTTTCACAACGGACCGGACGGCGCTGCGCCGAGCCATCCAAAACGTACAACCTTCGAGCGTTGCCGCCGGTCTCCCGCGCGCTCTCGAAATGGGGCGGGCGGCTTTGGGCGGGACGAGGCGCGGCTTGCTTGCCTATGTGGGTCCGGGCCTCGTCGATCCGGAGCAGGTGCGCGCCCTCGATGCATTTCGCTTGGAAGTGGAATCTCCGGAGAGCAGCGGCGCGCAGCCCCAGTTTTTGATGCGCCTCGTAGGCGATTGGGCGTCGGTGCAAAATCACGGCATCACGCGACTTTCCCTGCGTCGTGACGCGGCGCAGCCCGACCGGTGGCGCCTGCTCACGCAACTGAAAAATTACGGAAACGAAAAAGCGGACGTCACCCTGGCCTTTTCCGTGGACGGACAATCGCTCGGCCAGCGCAAAGTGTCGATCCCTCCGAATGGGGTCGCGAACCCGGAAGATGAATTCACATGGGACACGGGCGGAATGTTGCAGGCGGAAATATCGCCCCCCGATGCGCTTGCAGGCGGACGATCGCGCCATTGTAAATATTCCGACGTTCCGAACGGTGCACGTGGCGGTGTTTGGGAACAACGCAGCTCCTTCCTCCGCCGACCTGCTCAGCGTTCTTTCGAGCAATCCGTACGTGCAGGCGCAGATTGTTCCTGCCGAGCTGAGTGCAAATGTTTCTCCTGAGGTCGCGATCTATCAGGGCGTGAACTTGCCGTCGCAGCCGGCCTACAATTCGATCTGGTTTCTCAGCGGCCCGGTAGTTGCCGGAGCAAAACCCCTGCGCGTTATCGGTTGGAACACGCAGCATCCGGTGACGCGGTGGGTTCGCACGCACGATGTCAGCGTCCGCAATCCCGCCGCGCTGAAAGTTCAGCCCGGCGATGCCGTCCTCGCTTACACCGAAGGCGATCCTCCCGCGCCGTTGATTCTGGCGCGCGAACAGGACGGGCGCAGAATTCTGATCATCGGATTCAATCCGCACGATTCCAATTTTCCTCTCGAGTCCGCGTTTCCCTTGTTGATGGCCGGAAGCCTGGAGTGGATGACGCATTCGGTTGACGAAGTCGCGGACTCGCTCTCCACGGGCGAACTCGATCTTCCCGGCCCCGCAACAAAAATCGTTGCGCCTTCCGGCAAAGAGGTTCCATTTGCACGCAAGGGCGCGGATGTCCATTTGCTCGCGCTGGAAACCGGGACGTACCGGATCGTTTCACCTGGTGGCGAAACCATCGCGGCGGTTAATCCCCCGGCGTTGCCCGCACAGCATCTGCAACTGACAGCGGCAGAGGCGGCGGATGCGGAGGGAGAGCCGCTCCCACCGACCACGTGGGACATGTGGCGCTGGCTCGTCCTGCTGGCCATCGCGGCGCTGTTGGCGGAATGGTGGCTGTATTACTCGGCGCGAGAGAAACAGCGCGCGGCGGAAGTTCTAGAAGCGCCCGGCGATCAGGCGCCGGCGGATCCGGATGGCGGGCTTGATCGGGACCTCGAAGGGCAGGAAGAAACCGGGTACCGCAAGCCAAATTTGGTTGGCAGGTGACGGAGTGACATTCGACCAACCCATTTTTCTGCTGATGATCGGATTGCTTCCCGTCCTGTGGGTCTTGCTGCGGAAAGCGCCGGGGTCGTCACGGGTGTGTCTTGCGCTGAAATGCGCGGCCTTCACCGCGCTGGTGATCGCGCTGGCCGGTCCATGGGCGCCGTTGAAGGTCGAAAAGCTGGCGGTCACGGTGCTGATGGATACATCGGCCAGCATGCCGCGCGAATCGCTGCAGCGCGGAGAGGCAATGCTGCGCGACCTGGTGCGCAAAAATTCCGGCGCCGATTTGCGGCTGGTCACGTTTGCGGAGCACGCCAGACTCCGCGGCGTCCCCACGCAAGCCGATCAGGTGAATATCCCGCAAGGCGTCGACCCGAAAGAGGGGATGGCCACGAATCTGGAGGAAGCGCTGCAACTGGCGCTCAGCACGTTCCCATCGCAGGGCCAGCGGCGTATTTTGCTGATCAGCGATGGCAACGAGAATCGCGGCCATGCGCTGACGGAAGCTTTGCGCGCGCGCGAAAGCGGAGTGGCCGTATTTACCGTGCCCGCCGGCGGCACCGCACCCTTGTCCATTCAGGTGGAGAGCGTCGCGTCCCCCCAGGATGTGTTTTCCGGGGAACGGTTTCCGTTGACGCTCCATCTGGAGAGCAGCAGCGCGATGAAGGCGCGAGTCTGGTTGACGTCGGAAGGCCAGGAGATTGCTTCGACGGCGGCGGATATCGTGGCTGGCGGCAACGTCGTGAACCTGGAAGCGCGGATTTCGCGCAGCGGCGTCAACCTTTTGGAAGCGCACATTTCGAGCGGCGGGGCCGAGCAGGTTCTCGTCTCGCGCGCGATTACAGTGCGCCGGCCGCACGTGTTGTACGTCGCGGGCGGCAACGAGACTTCCCCGCCGCTTCTGGACACCTTGAAACAGGCCGACATTGATGTCGAATCCGTGACCGCTTTTCCGGTGAACCGGCCGGGGAGGGATTGGGATGCGGTGCTGCTCGACAATTATCCCGATCATGATCTTGCCGCGGACGAAGACTCGGCTCTGGAACGCTACGTGTACTCGGGCGGCGGCTTGATTTTCATCGCCGGCGACAGCAACGCCAAGCTCCCCGAGGACCCAAAAACTCCCTTCGAGAAAATGCTGCCGGTGCGGGCCGAGCCGCCGCCTGAAAAACCCACCGCCGTCGTCCTGGTTCTCGACAAATCCGGAAGCATGAGCGGCCCGAAAATTGAGATGGCCCGCGACGCGGCTCGCGCCAGCATCAAAACGCTGCGCCCCATCGACATGATCGGCGTGATTTCGTTTGACGAAACTTTTAACTGGGTTATTCCGATGGGCCCGGCCGGATCGCTCGAAGACAAGAGCAATCTCATCGCCCAGATCACCGCGAACGGCGGCACCAAAATTTATCAGGCGGTGGAAGCCGGCTTCGAGGCCATCGTGGACCAAAAAGCCACGCACAAGCACATCATCCTGCTGACCGACGGCGTTTCTACTCCGGGAACCCAGGAAGATTTTCCGAAACTCGAGCGCGACGCGCTGGCCAAGCACGTCACCATTTCCACCATCGGCGTGGGCGACTACATAAACAGAGACTTGCTTGATGAACTTGCGCGCAAGACGAAAGGGAAATCCCACTTCGTCGAGAATCCCGAGACGATTCCGCAGATTATCAACGCGGAAGTGAAATCCACGGAGGATTTGGCCATTCAGGAACGGCCCGTGCGCGCGGTGCGCGTGCGCCCCGTGGAATTCGCGGACGGGATTGATTTCACGAAATCGCCGCGTTTGCGCGGTTTCGTTCAGGCCGAGGCAAAAGACGGCTCCGAAGTCATCCTGCGCGTGGACGATAAGAAACCATTGCTCGTGCGCTGGCGCTACGGCCTGGGCCGCGTGATCGCGTTCATGTCCGACGCGAAGAGCCGCTGGGCGGCCCCCTGGGTGCGCTGGGAATCGTTTGGCACGTTGTGGCCGCAAATGGTGCGCGACGTTTCACACCGTGACCGGACCATTCGCGCTGGCGTGAGGCCGGGAAATCAGGAAGGCGAAGCGGTGGTGTTTTACGACGTTCTGGCGAACGCCGACAATCCCGCGGGCGGATCGCTGGATAGCGCGGGCCCGCCGCACATCGTTGTTGAGATGCAGGGAGCGGCGCCGCGCACGCTTCCGCTCGAGCAAACCGCGCCGGGCCATTACGAGGCGCACATTCCCGCCGACCAGGGCGGGCTTTATCACATCGTTTCAGGCAACTCGGAGCTGGTTCTCCCCGACGCCGGCTTCTATCGCGAATCGGAAGAGACGAAGCCGCAGTCTGTCAACACGGCGCTGCTCGGCGAAATCAGCCGCGTTACGGGCGGGCGCATGCATCCGTCGCCCGATCAATTGTTGAATGACCGGGGCGCGATGGTGCGCGAACGCCAGCCGCTGTGGCCCTACTGGCTCATCCTTGCCCTAGTTCTCAATTTTGTAGAGGTAGCCCTGCGCAAGGGATTTTTCGAGCGCCTCGCAACCTGGCTGCGTCGGCAAAAGATGCCGAGCTGGCGCAGGCAGCCGGCTTAAGTAGGACAGGCTTCAGCCTGTCTGGTTTTGAATTCGGCGACGCTGACAGAAGTCAAAAGAAGGCAGGCTGAAGCCCGCCCTACTTTTGGAGAAAGCGGCGCAAGGAGCATCCATGGAATCGACCAGGCGCGATTTTTTGGCGACTGCAGCCACCGCAGCGGGTGCGGCTGCAACTGGCAATCTCGCCCACGCGGAAAACCAAAGCCACGAGCACAGTCACCAGGCGGTCCCTTCAGACCTGACCCTGCGGGTCAAGTCGCTGGAATCGCTGCTCGTCGAAAAGGGACTCGTCGACAGGGCCGCGCTCGATGCCTTGGTCGACACCTACGAGCACAAAGTTGGCCCGCGCAACGGTGCGCAGGTGGTGGCGAAGGCCTGGGTTGATCCGGCCTACAAACAACGCCTGTTGGCGGACGCGGACAAGGCGATCGCAGAGCTGGGCTTCGGCGGCCAGCAAGGCGAACATATGGTGGTGGTCGAAAACACCCCCGCGCTGCACAACATGGTCGTCTGCACGCTGTGCTCCTGTTATCCGTGGCCCGTGCTTGGTCTGCCGCCGGTGTGGTACAAGTCCGCGCCCTATCGCTCGCGCTCGGTGATTGATCCGCGCGGCGTGTTGCGCGAGTTCGGGTTGGAACTTCCCGAGGATGTCGAGGTGCGCGTATGGGACAGCACTGCGGAAGTGCGCTATCTGGTACTACCCGAGCGTCCAGCGGGCACTGAGGCGCTGGGCGAAGATGCGTTGGCCGCGCTCGTAACGCGCGATGCGATGGTCGGTGTGGCGAAAGTCCCCGCTCACCGCCCGGGAGGCGCCGCATGAACGGCGTGCATGACATGGGCGGAATGCAAGACATGGGCCCCATTCAGAACGAAGAAAACGAGCCGGTGTTCCATCATCCCTGGGAAGGGCGTGTATTTGCGATGTACCGCGCCACGGGAGCCTGGCACAAATGGAACATTGACGCCGCGCGTTACTCGAGAGAATTGATTCCCCCAGCCGATTACCTGCGCATGAACTACTACGAAAAGTGGTACGCGGGGCTCGTGAATCTTCTGACAGCAAGAGGCCTGGTGACCCAAGCCGAAGTCGAGAGTGGTAAGCCAGCACATGGATCGAGCAAGGCGGTCCCGCCGCTCATGGCGAGGCAAATCCATGATACAGAAGCCCTGGGCGCGTCAACAAAGCGAGACGTTGCTGTTGCACCGCGCTTTCAGGCCGGTCAGCGTGTGCGCGCACGCAACATCAATCCGGTGGGCCACACGCGTTTGCCGCGCTACGCGCGCGGAAAACTGGGCGCGATCGATCGCGATTATGGAGTGTTTGTATTCCCAGATACCAACGCCCTGTTCCTCGGCGAAAATCCCCAACATCTTTATGCGGTCCGTTTTTCCGCGCGTGAGTTGTGGGGAGACCAGGCCAAGCCGCAAGATACCGTCTACCTCTCGATGTGGGATGACTACCTTGAGCCAGCATAATTCTGTTCCCGACGCCGCGAGTCTCGCAGATCTGCCGCGCCTTCCGCGCGACGATGGTGGGCCGGTATTTCGAGAGCCGTGGGAAGCGCAGGCGTTCGCGCTCGCCGTCAAACTTTCAGAAGAAGGGCACTTCACGTGGAAGGAATGGGCGGCGGCGCTCGCTGATGAATTAAAGGCTGCCGCTGATCGCGGCGAGCCCGACGACGGCACGCATTACTACGAGCATTGGCTCGCGACTCTGGAGCGGCTGGTCATGGCCAAAGGCTTGAGCGATAGCGCGTCTCTCGCCGCCCGCAAAGAAGCCTGGGCCGACGCGTACCGGCACACTCCACATGGCAAACCCGTGGAGTTGGAAGCCGGAGGCGGAAAAAAGTAGCACTGGCACTCCTGCCTGTGCGGTTTTGAAGGCGTCGAGAGCGGGCTTCACGACCCCATTGCGATCGCAAAGCCCGCCCAGGCAAGAGTGCCTGTGCTACCGAAATCGTCCTACCTCGGCGTCCAGCTCGGATGGCCGGTAAACAAACCGTCGACGAAACCGGTCTGGTAGCAAAGAAATAATCCAAACGCGACGCTCACAAATCCGGAAGCCACGGCGAGGCCGCGATTCAGGCGCGCGAAGCGTTGCATCGAATATGCGAAGGGCAGGGCAATGGCCGCGGTGATCAGCATCATGCCGGCAACAGTTCCCAGCCCAAAAATAAGCAGATAGGCGATGGCCCACGACGGCCGGGTGATGGTTGTGAGGACAAGCAGAGCCACTGCGGCGGATCCGGCGAGGCCGTGCACGACGCCCACGACGAGCGGGCGCAGGATGTGAAACAGGCCCAATTTTTTCCACCATTGCGGCGTCCATCCCACTACGGAAGATGAATCCATTCCCATCGATCCGCCGGCTTCGCCATGCGTGTGGATCATAAAGCGCCCGTACATTACATGAGAATGCGCACGGGGGCCGAGGCGGCGGATTTTGATCCATTCGATCGCGCGACGCAGAACTCCGGTGAGGTTCAGGACGCCAAGCAGGATCAGCATGAGGCCGACGCACAATTCCATGCTCAGGCCGATGCTCGGTGGGATGGTGAGCTTGAACAGAATGATGGCCGAGCCGACGGCGAGGATCGTGAACGTATGCCCAAGTCCCCAGAGAGCGCCGATCACAGCGGCGTGGAGCATGGTGCGTTCGCGCCGAGGCCGGTTACGTCGGCGAGGACGTGGAAAATATTATTTTGCGCCTCCTGCAAAATTCCGATTACGACGTGAAGCGCGCGCAACGCGGCATCGTTTACATTGACGAGATTGACAAGATCGCGCGCCGGTCGGAAAGCGCGTCCATCACGCGCGACGTGAGCGGCGAAGGCGTGCAGCAGGCGTTGCTGAAAATCCTCGAAGGCACGGTCTGCAACGTCCCGCCGCAGGGCGGACGCAAACATCCGCAGCAGGAATACATCCGCGTGGACACGACGGACATTTTGTTTATTTGCGGCGGCGCGTTCATCGGTCTGGAAAAAATCGTCCAACGCCGTCTGGGCCGGCACACGATGGGATTTCGCGCGATCGGCGAAACGCATAAAACTTCCTCGCACGCCGCGCGCGACGAAATGTTGTCGCACGTCGAGCCGGAAGATTTGCTGAACGCCGGTTTCATTCCCGAATTCGTCGGGCGGTTGCCGATCGTCACGACGCTCGCGGAATTGACCGAGGACCAGATGGTTTCCATTTTGACCGAACCGAAGAACGCGCTGACGAAACAATTCGCCAAGCTCATGGCGATGGAAGGCGTGGAACTGGAATTCACGCCCGACGCGCGGCGCGAACTGGCGGCGCAGGCGCTGAAAAAAGGCACGGGCGCGCGGGCGTTGCGCGGGCTGATCGAGAAGCTGATGCTCGACGTGATGTTCGACGCGCCGGACAACGCCAGCATCGCCCACGTCAAGATCACGCGGCAGGTCGTGCGCGGCGAAAGCCAGCCGATTGTGCGACGGAAGCAGGACGCGGAGGCGGCGTAATCAATTTCGTAGCAGCCGAGGTAACGAGGCTCTGACTATTTCTTTTGATGCGAGCCTCCTCACGTCGGCTGGTGTAATCGCCACAATTTATACGCCAATATCCTCGTTCCAAAGCTCCGGCCTGGCCTTGATGAAATCGCGCATGAGCTGGATGCACGCCGGGTCTTGCAGCACTTCCACTTTCACGCCTTGCGAGCGGACGTATTCCTCCGGACCCTGAAACGTCACGTTTTCGCCGACGACGATGCGCGGAATTTTGTAGAGCAGAACCGCGCCGCTGCACATCGGGCAGGGCGAAAGCGTCGAATATAAAATGCAGCGCGGATAAACCGAGGCCTTGAGCCGTCCGGCGTTTTCGAGGCAGTTCATTTCCGCGTGATGAATCACGCTGCCGTGCTGCACGCGCTGGTTGTGGCCGCGCCCGATGATTTTGCCGTCGCAAACCAGCACCGAGCCGATGGGAATGCCGCCGGCGGCCAGACCTTTTTTGGCTTCGTCAATCGCTGCTTGGAGAAATGGTGATTACACATCACGTCAGCGCGCAAAAATCTGGCGGATGACGTCTTCAATCGGCACTTCCTGGATGTCAATGTCGGTCACGGGCAAATCGTCGAGCAGCGCTTTGCAGACGGGAATGACGCGGTCGCGCTTGACCTTGAACTTGATGGCGCTCGGCAGTTTTTTCGACGACTTCGCCGTAACGCGCCAGATTTTCCGCCGGAATTTCGTTCGCCTTTTCGCATTGAATCGTGACGAGCTTGAAATCGGCGAAGCGGTCCACGATTTCGCTCAACTTGCCGTCGAAGAAAATTTTGCCGTGGTCAATGATGATGACGCGCTCGCACAGCGCCTGGATGTCGGCCATGTAATGGCTCGTGAGCAGAATCGTGGTCTTTTGCTCGGCGTTGTGGCGGCGGATGAAATCGCGGACGGTTTTCTGCGAAGTCACGTCGAGGCCGATGGTCGGCTCGTCGAGAAAAAGCACTTTCGGCTGGTGCAGCAGCGACGCGATGAGTTCCATTTTCATGCGTTCGCCGAGGGAAAGTTCGCGCACGCTGACGTTGAGCTTGTCTTTGACGTTGAGCAGTTCGGTCATTTCGTCGACGGTGCGCTCGAAGCGGTCGTTCGGGAATGCCGTAAATTTTCGCGTTCAGCTCCAGCGATTCGCGCGCGGGCAAATCCCACCAAAGCTGGTTTTTCTGGCCGAGCACGAGCGCGAACTGGCGGCGATAGCCGTCGTCGCGTTCCCACGGCGTGTAGCCGAGAACTTTGGCCGAGCCGCTCGTCGGATAAAGCAGGCCGGCGAGCATTTTCAAGCGTGGTCGTTTTGCCCGCGCCGTTCGGGCCGAGAAAACCGACGAGTTCGCCGGGTTCAATCTTGAAGCTGACTTCGTTGACGGCGACGGTCTGTTCGTATTGGCGGTGAAAAAGTCCTTTGACCGCGCCGGAAAATCCCGGCTGCTTTTTGTAAGTGCGAAAGGCCTTGGTGAGATTGCTGACTTCGATGACCGGCATGGCGCAAATGTCGAAGGTCGAAGGCGCGAGTGTCGAGCGCGGAAAATCAGCGCATCAACTGCTTTTCCAGATAGCTGACGACCTGACGGACGTTGGCGTCCACTTCCATGCGGTCTTTGACGAGGCGGCAGGCGTGCAGCACCATCCACACACACACACACCGGGCGGGCGGCGGCGGGCGCGCGACGTCCTCCTCCGGCGGCGCGTCTCGCTCGGCCAGGCGCGCCTGCTGCTGCTCCTCCTCCTGTCCTCCTCATAGTCCTCCTCCTCCTCCTCCTCCTCCTGCTGCTGGTCCTCCTTGTACTGTAGCCTGCTGCTGCTGCTGCTGGTAGCTAGGTAGCATAGGTATCTCGTACTGTAGGCTGAGGCAGGCTGCTGGTGACGTAGGTAGCCTGCTGCTGCTGCCTATTGCTGCTGCTGTCGTCGTCGTCGTCGTCCTCGGTGGCGGGGCGGGCGGGGGCGGGGCGGGGCGGCGTCCTCCTGCTGTCCTCGTCCTCCGTCCTGTCGTCCTCCTGCTGGCGTGTGCTGTAGTATACTGTAGTATAGTATAGTAGTAGTACTGTAGTACGTAGGTAGGTAGGTAGGTAGGTAGGTAGCTGTAGGTACTGTAGTAGTGTAGGTAGGTAGGTAGATAGTATGTAGCCTGTAGGTAGGTAGTCGTGTGTGTAGGTAGCTGTAGGTAGCGTGTGTGTTGTGTGTGTGTGTGTGTGTGTGTGTGTGTGGTGTGTGTGTGTGTGTGTGTGTGTGTGTGTGTGTGTGAGGTCTGTAGGTGCTGTATGTGTGTGTGTGGTGTGTGTGTGTGTGTGTGTGTGGTGTGTGTGTGTGTGTGTTGTGTGTGTGTGTGTGTGTGTGTGCATCATATTTT
>CAWKHY010000015.1:0-226629 GCA_963849505.1 uncultured Acidobacteriaceae bacterium
TTATTCTCTTCCGTCATTACGTCAGGGATATTGATTGGAGGCGCCGCTGCAGTCGATGGCTTCACCTGCATGATTCCCACCGCACCTCCATTTCTCGCTGCCTGGTTCAGCATGGATTCCTGGAAGCCCTGCGCCATCACCATCAGGTAATCGAAGCCATATTGCGAGGAGTACGTCTTGAATAAATTCGCCGTCTCATTGAATTTCTTTATCTCTTCTTCGGTGACAGGATTCTTGATCCACTGACTGCTCTCAAGATATCGACGCATCAGCGTATTGCCAAACGACGTCCCGGCCCCATGGGTCTTTACCCACTCATCCACTAATTCTTTTAACTTCGGATTGTTCTTGCGCATCGCCCATGCCAGGTCCTCCTGGTCGGCAATGACGATACCTGGCTGGGGAGCAATGTTGTGAAAAACACTGGACCAAAGCTTGGCTCGCTCAGCGATGGTAACCGTCGCCGGAAGTATGCCGGCGTTCACCATCTCCATCAGGTCCTCATCCATCAGGTTCTTGTCGGCCTTCTCGATCACGATGCCCGGCTTGCCTTGTTGGCGTAAGGAATCATTTACCTTTACAAGATTCGCGTAATACGTGGCCTCAGGATTGACGAAGACTTTCTTCCCGCCGAGATCCTGCAAGGATGAAACCGGGCCAAAGTCCTTCCCCGTTACAAGAATCTGCTTCACGCCAGTTTGGATCGGAACAGAAAACGCAACCTGCTGTTCCCGCGCAGCAGTCACATCTATCGGGTATGCAACCAGGTCGCCGACGCCTTCGTTCAAATACGATTCAAGCTGGTCTGGACGAACCGGAATGAAGGTAACCTGCACGTGGTTCCTTCCAGTGTGCAACTTCTCATTCACGAAACGCTCAAAGTCTTGAAGCGCCTCATAGAAAATCCCCTCTGGTTTGCCATCCACGTAAAAGAAACTCGAGTGACTATAGAGAACCAGGGCCCGTATGGTCCCGGACTTCACCATTGCGTCCAGATCGCCGGTGCGGCGCTCAAAGCTCACCGGCAATCCTCGGTTGGCGGACTCAGGCGTCGCCCTTGCCGATGTTGCAGTGGACTGAGCACCCGCTGCAGTCGCTACCATGCTCGCAATCATAAAGAGCGAAACGCTCAGCAACAGAGCCATAAACACGCCTCCGTGATCAGATGCCGTATCTCTGGACATGTTGCACCTCGCGCTGACAGCGAATTGCGAGAGGGGCGAACCCGCACTTCCGAGGATCCAAAAGTGCGCCGCGAACTTCCCCCTCGTTAGATCATCATCTGATAACGGCCCAAACCATAGCTTTGCCGGCATCCTTGATCGCAAGAGCCATCTTCTCTCCTGCCTTCTCAGTGTATTTCACGGTGACCACCGTGCCTTTGATTGGGCCGATACCCCACGGCGGGTGGCCCACCCTAATATTTTCATTCCTCAACACCCAAAATGATCGCGGTGCCCCATTCAAGCCCTCTTTTGGCCTGAGTGGGGCAGTTCGCCGGATGCACTAATTCAGATGGTGTCTCAGCTTGAGTCCGTGGTTCACGACGGCGTCCATCGCCCTTTGCCAAGCGAAAACAAAAGATAGTCCGTGGCCGCATCCGCAAGATTGGAAAAATGTCGCGTGTATTGGAGTTCCGATCGGCGAGAACACCAACCAACACTGAAGCCGTCACCATCCTCTGTGATGTACGAAGAAGGGCCGCACCGCTTGTCATAGGACTCGAAGAGTAGCCTCTCCGCAGTTTCGAGGTGCTGGCGAAAGTACTCTGCAATCTCTAATGGCGGGAGGTCAGCTATAGCCAAAGCAGATTCGAGTTGAATGTTCTTGGTATGGAAATCGTCGGGATATCCTTCGTCACGCGATCTCCGTTTCGATCCCCACATGCACCGATTCTCCCTCGAAGGCGTCAGTTTCGCCAGTGATCGGGGTGCCCCGTTCTAGCTCTCCGTTGGCTAGGGCGGGGTTGTTAACCTCGCCCAAAGTGCCACTCCATCCTCACTAGCAACTAACCAACCGCTCTTTAGCTAACCGCCCCTCACCTACCCCTAGTTACTAGCCTTCACCTCACCCGGAGTAAGCACCGCTTGCCCCTCATCCCCGCTCCTCACCGAAGCGAAGAAGTTCCTCAGCGCCCCATAGTACTTCGCATCCAGCAGCAATATATCCACCACCAAACTCCGCTGGATGTGCACGCTGTTCGCGCCCTTTGAAGACGTCAGCTTGTAGCTCGCTACATGCTGATCGTTATCCACATCCTTCGCCGTGCTGTTCACCTGCCACCCGGCCGGCAGATCAATCGTCACATCGTCCACCCTGCTCGCGGGAAATTCAAAGTAGATCGGATGCAGTCTCTCCGCATGATCGAACACATGCTTCTCGCTATTCGTAAACAGCCCCACCGGCAGCAGCATCCGCTTGCCCGCGCCTGTACCCCATCCCGGAACCTTGAAGCTGAACTCGGCAACCATCGACGGCGACGAGCTCTTCCACTCCGGCTGTGTAGTCAGCTCAACCTCTGAAGCCGACGGCACCCACTCCTTCACTTCATCTTCCAGATACTTCTTTCGTTCCGTCGTGTCCTGGTTCCGCTCTTCTACCCGCCGATTCAGCGCCTCCAGCCCCGTGTACGTAACCGTCAGCTTGCCTTCGAGGTCCCCTTCGTCGCTCAGCTTCAGCTTCGCCGTCCGCACAATCTTCGAAGCGTCCGCAGCCGGAAGCGGCGTCTGCACCCACGTCCCGCCATCCTTATCCATGCGCAGCCCTGCAACCGAAGTCTCCGGCCAGGGCAGCAGGCCATAAGGAGTGAAGGCCGCTCCCGGATCGGCATAGAACTCCTTCCCATCCACCTTCACCATCACAACGTTGGCATTCAATCGCGAGCTGTCAAAAGTAGTGCTCGGGGTGAAGAAGTAGCTGTTGCGCGACGAAGCCCACACGCCATACGCCTCCAGCCCCGCTCCACGCACCAGCGCCAGGTAAAGCCACGTCAGCTCCGCGCCGTTGCCATAGCCCCGCTTCCAGATGTCCTCAACAGTATTCGCCGACTTCTCCTTGTCCCGCGCCTTCTCCTCGTCGGACTTCTTCACGTCGTAGGACGTGTTGCGCAACTCCTGCACGCGGCTATAAATCTTCTGCATCTTCACTTCCGGCGAGTCGCTTGCACTCACAATTCCCGCCGCAGCCTGCTGCATCGCCTTCTTCTTGTCGATAAAGCTGTCCAGATAGCCGTTCAGCCGCTTGCCCGTCTCTTTCCAGTACTTGTCTCCATCAAAGGCCACAATGTCCTGGCTGTAGATGAAGTCCACCCGCGCCTTCATCTCAAACTCGGGAGGCATGTAGTCTTCGCTGCGAAACGCCGGCACATTCTTCACGTCCAACCGGATCACGTGCTGCGGATCCTCCTTGGGCTTATCCGTCCCCGGCGGCAAATCCTTCCACGACCAGCGAATATTCCATGAAGTGAAATTGCCCTTGTAGGGCTTCAGCGAAAACACGCCATGCTTCGTGAATAACTCGTTGCTCAGGATCCAGTGCGAATCGTAGAGCGAGTATTCCTTCAAATCCTCGGTGTAGTAGTACTCAATAATGCTGCCCACCTGCACATCGGGAAGCGTGAAGGTCGCCGCCCAGTACTTGTAGCCCTTCCCCTTCACCACCGACTTCTTGTAGACCTTGCCGTCGAAGCTCGCAATCGTTCCATCCGGACGAATCGTGCGCGCATGAATGCCGATAACGTCGCTGTTGTCCTTATCGAACGGAATCTCCACGTCGGCATACTTCCTGCCCTCTTCCGTCAGCACCTTGATCCGGAAGTATTGGTCTTCGTGCGATGTGGTCCCGTTATCGTCCCGGTCCACCTGGCGATAAAGAATGATCGCGGGAGCCCCCGGCGCCAGTGGCTCCGCCGTCATCTTTTGCTCGTCTGCAGCCGGAGGTTGAAATCCAACACTCGCCCGCGCCGTCGCGCAGAACGTGCAAAGAATGGCACCAGTGCCTAAAGCCAATGCAAGGATGGAGCGAACTCTCAATGCATCTCTCATGAAATAGGGTCCCGTCGTATGTTTAGTCTGGCTGGCACCGGCCGAAACATACGAAGTGCCCCTTCAGATGATTCACTTACTCCAGCAGAATCCGGCGCACTCCGCCATAACTCAAGCGAGCTACTCCCAGTAACCGCTGTAACTTCTTTTTCACATTGAAGGCAGATTCTAGCCCACCCACGCCAACCCGAGTATCCGCAACTTAGTTATTAACTCCAGCACTAACATCGCTCAAGCGCCAGAACGACCGTAGCGATCCATCAACCCGTCAGTTGGCTTGAGCGGGTTGGCTATCAATCAGTCGAATTCCGCTATCCATCCCGGGCCTCTATCACTACGCTGCGAATATTCCGCTCAGACAAGTTCCTTGGTTGTAACTTGGTGTACGTATGCTGATTCGCGTAAGCGGATATCTGCAGGTTTCCGTCCTGCCATGTCAGCCCGCAGTCGGCATCGCAGATTCTAATCTCAGATAGCAACCTTGCTTTTTCTTGTTCTACTGACATAACGGCCCAAGGAGCGTTCCGTGTATTTCTCGCAGTTTGGCGAAGACAAACGACTGCACAAGATTTTCGGGAGCCACTGCGGAACATGCGTCGAAGTAGGCGCATACGACGGCAGCCACTTTAGTAATACCCGGTTTTTCGAGCAACAGGGATGGACCTGCGTTCTGGTTGAACCCAATCCCAACCTCTGGCCGCTCATCCAGGCCTCCCGCCCAAACTCCAAACTGTTCAAGTGCGCCGCATCGGCATCCAAAGGGAAGCTGGTCCTTCACATCCTGCCTGACGATGACTCCATAGCCACGGTTTCTGTTGACGAGTCGGGTTACCGCGAGAAATACGAGGTGAGCACTCCGGTCACTGAGCTTGTGATCGAAGCGATGCCGCTTGATTCGATTCTTGAGTCCAGCGGAGTGACGACAGTCGATTTTGTCTCCATCGATGTAGAGGGCCACGAGATGGAGGTGCTCAAGGGCTTTTCCTTATCGCGCTGGAATCCCCGAATTGTAATCCTTGAAGACAATAGCGACTTTCAGGATGAGTCCGTTCCGCGATATATGGCAGAGCACGGCTACGTGCGCTGCTGTCGAACCCATGCCAATGATTGGTACTCCAAGGCTACGGATGCCGAACTCTTCAAACTCGCGAACAATTTGCAGATCCAGTACTGGAAAACCCGCCAGCGGCTGAGGCGATCCTGGCCCGTGCTAATCAAGCTGAAACGCGCGCTTCTTGGTTAGGAGATCTTCGGCGCAACCATTCGAATGCGGCGACCTTGTGACAAGTTTTAAAGGTGGAAGGGCATACCGACCCTGGCCTGTCAGCTTTTTCAAATGGCCTAATCCATGTACAAGACTGAGCCACATGTGGTATATGGGTGTGGCTTATTTTTCTGCCCGTGCAAGAGCTGAAAAGTACCCCACGTCCCAGATAGGGGGAATTGAAGATGAAAATCGCGATTCGTTATTTAGCGGTAATCGTGCTCAGCCTTACCGTTATGGCCTGCACAGCCTCGGCCCAGTCACAGTTCACAATGACCATTGGTGGAAACCCCGTTGTCGCAAGAAGTCAGGTCGACGGTGCCTCTTTCTATCTGATGGACACTAACCACCCGTTCACCTCCGATGGATTGTTGACCAGCTGGGAAATCTTTGCGCAGAATACCAACCCCGTAGCGCTCGTTATTTACCGCCAGACAGGCGGTGCCTTCGTCGAGGTGGGTAGAAGCAATATGATGACGCCAACAGTTGGATACAACCAGTTCAGCATGGGAAGGAAGTTTATTCACGTTCATGCTGGAGATTTTGTGGGCGCATACCAGCCGGGACCGACGGGTACGATCGCCTTCTCTGTTGACGATGGACTGAGCGGCGGCGGATCTGAATGCGTCTTTCCGAGCAGAGAGAAGGCCGTGGTTATCACTTTCCAGGGAACCACGAGCTCCACTTCATTCACCGGGTCCTGCGACCGCCACTATTCACTGCGCGCTATCGGTTGGGAAGAAGCTTTCCAATTTCCGATGCTCCCTCACTAGGCGAGCGCCTCACCTCGCACTCGCAATACCCGATGATGATTGCGGTGCCCGCTCTAGCCAGTAGACTGGAGCGGGTGCCGTGTCTCGTGTTTGAGACCCCAACCTCAGTGATCAGCACTCCCATCCGACCACTCCCGCACCGGCACCAGGAACGTAACCATGTGCTCCCAGGTATCGTTGAACGCCAAGATCGGAGAGCCCGTCATATCTGCTCCCCATGCCGCAGGCTCGGTTTGCGAAACAAAAAACATCAGGTGCGGATGCCAGTGTCCGTCGCGATCGCTTAGGTAGCCCTGCTTTGACAGCATGTAGCACATAGCCCCGACTTCCATCGCCGGCAATTCCTTTTTGTCGATTGCCGCTGCGACGGTTTCCACCATCTGAGCTTTTGTGCGCCCAGCTAGTATCAGCTCCGTCTTCTTGATCGTGCGCGGCAGGTAGGTGCGCGCCGCTGCCGCATTCAGGCAGAGCGGGCCACGCAGCTTCGGATTCCAAAAATTCGGGTCGTCGATTGGCGCTGTCCAGGAACGTTCCACGATGCACACGAAACCGTTCTTCCCTTTAACCGCAGTCTCGTAACCGTGACGTCCAAGCACCATAACTTCGGCATCGCGCGAGATCGACTCCGGCGCAGCACTCCGCGCCAGCGCGATCTCAGCACTTCGATCCTCTATCAGGTATTGCTCAACCGGCGCCATGCTCGGATAAGGCGTTTTAGCATCCTGTGCTATCGCCAGCCACCCCGTGCCGAGCAGGACCACCAGTGCGATTCTCTTCATCGCGATTCTCGTCACCGCGATTGCATCGACCTTCGCTCCCAGCATGATTAGCCTCCAGACATCGAGCCACAAGGTGGCTACGACATCAACATAGACGCACAACACTCAGCAAGGTAAGGGATCAGTCGGCCAGTGGCTATTCAAGGGGATGGCCCATTCGAGCCATCCGTCGGCTTGAGTGGGGTTCTACCGCTAACTCGCTGACTTGCTACTCGTCCCTTTCCCACCACTCAACTTCTTCCTGATCCACATCACAATCCCCGCCAGAAACACAAATCCCGCCCCGCCCGGCAACATATACTTCACCCAGTTCCCGGGGTCGCTCCAGAACCCACGCTCCGCATTGCTGATCACAGACGCGTCCACATCCAGGCTCGCCGTATACACCGGCAATTCCTCCGCCACCTTCTCCTCTTCGCCCGGATACAGCACCCACGCCTGTATCGTCATCTTCTGCCCTTTTCGCGGATACTTCGGCGTCACCTGCCAACGCCACGTAGTCGTACTATCCATCGGCACAAACTTGATGTCTTCCGTTCCCGGCTCCTTCTCAATCGTGAATTCATCAGGATTATCCGGAGCCAGCAGCTGCACCTTCATCCGATCGGAAACCTTCAACGTCCCTGTTCCGGTTGGCTCCGGCAACGACGTAGTCTTCGGCGCAGCAAATCCGTGGATCACCACCGTCACCGTCGATTGTTGCTGCCACGTCATCTTCTTCGGGATGTTGTATTCGATCGCGCCTTCCTTCAATTGCTTGAACCACCCGCTCACATGTTCCGCATCCGCAGGCCCCGGCCCCGCCGCTGGCGCAGCGTCCCCAACAGCAGCGGGACTGCGATCCGCCTGCACCTTTTCTTCTCGCTTGTGTTGTGCGGGCGACCCAGCCACCGCACTCCTGTCGCCGCCTGTCGCGTTTTGCGGTGGCTGTGGTGGCGGCGTTGGCCTGGCTGGCGGGCGAGCAGGTGCAGCAATGTCAGCCGCCGGCGGCGGCGTAGGAGCACGTGTAGGTGCTTCCTCAGGAGGCGGCGGTGGAGGCGGAGGAATCACCGCCGGAGCTTCCACTGGCCGTGGAGGCGGGGAAGAGCGGTAAACCGTCATCACCGCCACCTCTGTTGTGCAGGTGCCACGCAAGCCGCGTGCATCCGTCACCACCACCGTCACGGTGATCGCCCCTCGGTATGCATTCGTGTTCAGCGTGGCAGTCGTACCGCTGCCGCTTATCGTTCCCGCCGAAGCTGCATACGCATAGCTCGAGATCGGTGAGTTATCCGGACTCGTAGCGCTGACCTCAATTGTGGACGCCTCACCCGGCTTCAACCTGCTCGGATTCGCGTGGCACGTCACCAGCGGCGCGTTCTGCGGATCCATCGGCGAACCCATGGCCCAGCCAGTGCACAGGACGATCAAAGATGCCAGCACTATAATTCGACGCAAATCGACATGCCTCCCGGTTGCAGACCGCAATTGTCCCGTGACTAACAGCCGCCAGTCCAGTCTTTACACTCACCCCACTCCAGAAACCGCCAAAAAGCGAATCTCTCTCGACAGCTAGCCGGCGGCTGCTGAGGTCTCAATCATGGAACAAATGCGGGTGCCCCACATCTCGCCTTTGAGATGTGGGATAGCGATGTTGGCTGGCCCAGCAGTCACAAACCCGAAACCCGGCAGTCACGAACTTGCAATCTCACAGTCACCTCCCCGCAACAACGGGGGCATATGTTTCGTTGAGGCCAAAGCCGAATCGCTCGTTCCCCGGAGGGAAGACATCATGGCTACAGATCGCCGTTCATTCCTTAAGCTCTTGAGTACAGGTGCCCTCGCTGGAGCATTTCCAGACAGCATCGCTCGCGCGCTTGCAATCCCAGCCCACAACCGCAAAGGCACCATCGCGGACGTTGAGCACATCGTCATCCTCATGCAGGAGAATCGCGCCTTCGACCACTACTTCGGAACCCTCAGCGGAGTTCGTGGCTATGGCGACCCCCGCGCCGTCAAGCTTCCTAACGGAGATCCCGTCTGGTACCAGCCCGACTCCTCCGGCGGATACGTCCTACCCTTCCATCCCGGTGCGCCAAGCCTCGGCCTGCAATTCCTCGAGGACCTCGCGCACGACTGGGACACCACCCACGCCGCGCTCAACCAGGGCAAGTACGACCAGTGGGTCCCGCAGAAAAGCACCACCACCATGGCGCATCTCACGCGCAGCGACATCCCTTTCCACTACGCCCTCGCGGACGCTTTCACCATCTGCGACGCCTACCACTGCTCCTTCCTCGGAGCCACCGATCCAAATCGCTACCACATGTGGACAGGCTGGGTTGGCAACGACGGCAAAAACGGCGGCCCCGTGCTCGATAACTCTGAAGCTGGCTACGACTGGAGCACCTACCCTGAGCGCCTCGTCAAAGCCGGCATCTCGTGGAAGATCTATCAGGACCAGGGTGCAGGCCTCGATGCCGCTCACTACTGGGGCTGGGGCCCCGACGCTTACATCGGCAACTACGGCGACAACTCTCTGCTCTACTTCCATCAGTATCAGAACTCTCAGCCCGGTTCGCCGCTCTTCGACGCCGCCCTCACCGGCACCAACATTTCTGCCAGCGGCACGCTCTTCGATCAGTTCCGCGCCGACGTTTCTGCTGGAAAGTTGCCCCAGGTCTCATGGATCGTAGCTCCCGAGGCCTACACCGAACACCCCAACTGGCCTGCAAATTACGGAGCATGGTACATCTCACAATTCCTCGACGCCCTCACCTCCAACCCCGAGGTATGGAGCAAGACAGCCTTCTTCCTCTGCTACGACGAAAACGACGGCTTCTTCGATCACGTCGTTCCCCCCACCGTCCCCGCATCGCGAGCGCAGGGCCTGTCCACCGTCGACACCATCAACGAGTACTTCCCCGGCAATTCGGAGTACCCCGCTGGCCCCATCGGCTTCGGCGTACGCGTGCCCATGCTCGTCATCTCCCCGTGGAGCAAGGGCGGCTATGTCTCCTCTGAACTCTTCGATCACACATCGCTCATCCGCTTCATCGAGCAACGCTTCGGAGCGCACAACCCTGAACTCATCGAAACCAACATCACTCCCTGGCGTCGCGCCGTCGCAGGCGATCTCACCTCAGCATTCAACTTCAAGTCGCCCAACGACCGCAGAGTATCCCTGCCCAACACCATCTCTTACATCCCGCCGGATACCGACCGGCATCCCGACTACAAGCCAACGCCGCCCACCAATCAGGCACTCCCAACGCAGGAAGCAGGGACGCGCCCCGCTCGTCCCGTCCCTTACGAGCTCGATGTACATGGAAGAGCGCATCTCGCCGACGGCACATTCAGGATCCACTTCGGCAGCCACGGCAAAACCGCCGTCTATCAGGTCCGCTCAGGCAACAGCAGCCTCGGCCCCTGGACCTACACCGTCGCCACCGGCAAGGAGATCTCCGACACATGGCAGATCACTAGCAACGGCCTCACCGCATACGATCTCTCCGTCAATGGGCCCAACGGATTTCTCCGCTCCTTTAAAGGAAGCATCTCCGGCGCAGGAGCAGCCAATCTCGACATCCGATCTGGGTGCGATAAAGGTGGCAACGAATTCACGCTGTCAGCAGTCAATCGCGGTAGCGAGACAGTAAAGATTCAAGTCACCGACACATATACCGGCGATGTGCAAACGCGCAGGCTCGAGCCCGGCGAAGAGACCCATGAGCGTTGGCACCTTCATCATTCCTTCGGATGGTACGACTTCATCATCGAAGTCGACTCCGATTCAACCTTCCGCTACCAACTGGCCGGACACATTGAGACCGGAGAAGAAAGCCGCACCGATCCAGCCATCGCCGCCACCGTCTAGCTCAAATCCCAGAGGGGTGGCCCACTCAAGCCCTCCGTTGGCTTGAGTGGGAAAGTAGATGCGGGTGCCCTGTCCTGGCCTTTCGTTGGCTAGGGCGGGGTCGTTAGCGGGTGGCCCGTATTTCGCTTTTGAGACGCGGGACAGCGATGTTCGACTGGCGACCCGACCATTCAATCCCAGAAACGAAAGTGCCCCATCCTTCGCACTCGTAGCGAAGGGTGGGATCACTCGCTCAAATCCCCACTCCTTTGAAAAATTGAAACGAATGCCGACGGATTCGCACTACACATCCTGCGTGAAGCGGGGTCCGAAGCTCACAGGCGGGCGCGCTTTATTTATGAACGCTGCGTACAAAGGAGTGCGTCATGCCACAAGTAACAGTGAACTACGAGATGTTTCTTCCGGGAGGCCATCATCGCCAACCCCGCAATACTTCCATTGAATTGAACCTCGCGCCCACTGCGGGCGGCAATGAGTTGCCTCCAGGCCCTTATATACCTCCTTTCTTTCCCCAACTTCCTTACACCTTTGGTGGCGGCTCGGGCTTGGCGCAGATGCTTTTCTGGAGCGTCACCGACGGTGCGCAGGGACAGGTGTTTCCTGCCGCGCCACTCAGTCAAACCATAGGCTCCGCAGCGCTCACGATTACAGCGTGGTATTTCCCGATCACCGGCCCCGGCAGCCTGGGTCCCGGTGTCAGCGAGATTATCGATGACGCTTTCTCGGCGAACCTGGGACGCTTCATCGACGACACGTTTGTAGATGTGACTAGCGATCCGAATTTAACCAATGACGCGAACGTTACCGGCATCGTGCCGACAGCGAATGCGGAGACGCTCGTTGCGAAGCAAAACGTGCCCTCGACAAGTGAGCCGTTTTCGCAGTGGATTTTAAATGACAGCGTGCAGCCAGTGGGTGACACCACTCTGCAGGTGGCGCAGGGAACCATTGGCATCGCGATTGCGATCTATCAACAACCGCAATCGATTCCTGTCCACTTCAATCCCAATCAATACGCGATCTGGCAGTGGGTCGACTACGGCACCATGGTCGACGGCGGACCTCATCCGTGGAATCCCTACGTGGATCAGCTGATGAGAGGCGTTGCCCTGGCGAACGCGGCGAGAGGCTTTGACGAGAAGCTGCGAGGCGACCTCACCAAGGTTGCTATCGAACAGGTGCAACTCGCTGCCGCCGCAATTGCGAAGTCGATACAGTCGTCCTCAAGGTAATCGGCCCGGGGCACTCGGAGACGCTTCCGAGTGCCCGGCCTTTGACGAGTGACCCAACCCAATCTCTCCCTTCCCAAATAACCAAGATGATCGGGTGCCCCATCCTTCGCGCTAGTCGCGAAGGGTGGGATCACTCCACCGTCCGCCCATCCCAGACTTTCCCTTCCCAATACCAAAAGTGATCGGTGCCCCATTCAAGCCCGCCGTTGGCTTGAGTGGGAAAGTAGAGGCGGGTTGCCGTTCAACATCATCTTCGTGTCAGCGTTCGACCTAACGGAAGCCCTCCACCAGGAAGATGTCCGCTTCGGAGTGCTCGATTCCACTGAAGAGAAAAGCATTGCCGTCTGGCGACAGGCTGGGTCCCCATAAGACAAACAGATAGGGGAAATCCGCAATCTTGTGAGCATGCTGAGTGGCCATGTCGAAGTAATGGAGTGAGAAGTGGCGTGGGCTGCCGTCGACGAAATAGGCGCCGTTCCGTGCGGGCACCCAACGGACGTAGGCGGGTACGCCGGCGACCGGATGTTCGTCGCCGCCGTTCACCGACACGGACCACACACGTCCGTCGCTGTCGAAATACACGCGCGTTCCGTCCATTGCTTCCTGCGGCGCGCTTCGGTCCTTTCCCTCCCCGGTCAAACGAACCGGGGCTCCGCCTTCCACGGGCGCCTTCCAGATGGCGTAAGGCCGCTCCGTATTGAAGTAAATCCAGCGGCCATCCGCCGACCAGAAGGGCGAAGCAGCGTCTACCGTGCCGGTGGGGAATCGTTTGGGAGGTCCCCCCTCCAAATTGACGACGTAGAGTTCGGCCTTACCAGTAGAAGTGCGCAAATCAAATACGATCCCGCGGCTGTCCGGTGCCCAGCGTGGCTCCCCTGTCGCAGGCCCTCCAAAAGATGTCAGCTGGATGGGACTCGAACCATCGCGATCGCAAACCCACACCTCCGGGTTCCCGGACCTCCAGGATTGAAATGCAATGTGTTTGCCATCGGGCGAAATATGCGCACCTGAGTCACCTCGGGTGGAAGAGATAAGCTTGATGGCCGGAGCCGAAGTTTTGATCTGGCTGGCCAACCCCAGTTGCCAGATGTTGCTGGTATGGCGAACTTGTGCGAACGAGAGTCTGTTCCCACGAGGTGCGACCGCCACGGATTCCACATCCTGAGCGAAGAGAAGCTTCTCCGGCTTCCCCCCAGCGAGCGGAACACGCCAGAGATGCTGGTCCGAGCAGTAAAGCAGAGACTGACTGTCCTGCGCCCACGCGATACCCGAAAAACCTTCTGAGGACCGCACATCCTTCAGTTCACGCGCTTGCTTGCCATCAGGGCTTTGCACATAGATCGTGGCGACGCCATCGGTGAATACACATACCGACGCGATGTATTTGCCGTCGGGCGAAAAGAAGGGTTGCCATGTATTCGCGCAATCACCGGAAGGATCAGGCACGACACGCTCTTCGGTGGTCTCTACATTCACCAGGTGAATGCTGAAATGGTCCGCGGACGAATCCACTTTCTTTGCCCCAGAATTCCCTTTGGAGAATGCCAGCCACTTTCCGTCCGGCGACCAACTCAGCGCTATTGGATCCCATCCTCCATACGCGGTAATGCTGGCCAGCTTGCGCTCCGCACCCCCCAGTGGGGAAATGAGGTAGATGCCCGTGCCTTCGGGGTCGGCCTGGCGCATGAACGCGATGAGTCTGCCGTCTGGCGACCAGGCAGATGCGAGAAATGTGGCCGGATGGTGGGTAAGCTGCACCACGTGCTCCTGCCCCACCTGCTTGATGTAGAGATCGAATTGGAACTCCTTCTCATAGCCAAACCAGGAAAAAACGATCTCGTTTCCGTCCGGCGAAAAGCTGGGCGCAATTTCAAATCCGGGAAATGTTGTGAACGGAACGATGGTGAGCTTGTCGGGCTGGATTTGTGGCCGATGCCGCAGCAGGTAGCCCCCAACCATCGCCAAGAGGAGGAGCAATCCCATGCCGAGGTAGATGAGACGCCATCGCCGCGCTTGAAAAATCTTCCCGCCGACTGCCACCGGGGGAACTACTGTTGGCCCTGGCGGCGAAATTGCCACAACCTTCGGCGGGGCATTGTTGCCGGATGGATCCGCGACCCATTGCACTTGAGCAATGAAGCGGTAGCCGACCTTTGGGAGCGTTTCGACAAACCTGGGCGATTCGGCGGAATCTTCGAGCGCCCGCCGCAATTTCTTCACTGCGGTGTTGACCCCGTGTTCAAAGTCTACGAATGTATCTTCCGGCCAGAGGGCTGAGCGCAGTTGCTCGCGCGTAACGACGCCCCCATCCGCCTCCAGAAGCAGCCTAAGCACCTGGAGCGGCTTCTCCTGAATCGGCACGCGGACACCCGCGCGCAGCAATTCATTACTGCTCAAATCCACGTGAAAACAGTCAAAGCGCGCATACATCCGTCTGACAGAACCGTATGTAACCAATGCAGAACCTCAACGGAGTGACTGGAAGTGTATAGCAATTCACTTTACGCAAGCCATCTCCACTGCTTCCTGCGCCGCTAAAGCCCCGTTAGTCAAATCGTTGGGCAGTTCACCAAAAGTTCACCCGCCGATTCACCTGCCGTCCATTGCTCTCTCCTGAATCGCAGTGCGATGGTTCCGCTTGACGGGGGATCACATCTCCAGTCGCGGGGATCAGGAGCTGAACCCGCTAGCTAAGAATCTGGAGGCACTATGAGAATCCGCATTCCCCTAATGATGCTCGCACTCACCCTGGCTGCGTCGCCAGCCTTGACCGCCCATGCCCTCGCTTGCGATGACGCGACGATCCAAGGTCGCTACGCCTTCACCCTTCACGGCACAATCTTCCTCCCCAACGGCGGCACCTTACTGATAGATGGAATCTCCCTCACGACGTTCGATGGCAGGGGCAACGTGAAGCAGGTTGACGCTGTGGCCGACAACGGCAACCTGACGCCCGGTTGGCGCCCGGGCACCGGTAGCTACTCTGTTAACCCGGACTGCACCGGAACCGCGACCATTGTGGTTCCAGGCATGCCCGACCTGCACCTGCAGATGATCGTTGCCCAGGGCGGAAACACCATCCACCAAGTAGTGATCGATCCTGGGATCGCAACTACGGCCGAAGGAGAGCGCCTCCGCGCTCCCGAATAACAAGCCGGCGGGTGGCCACTCTCTTTCAATCCAGCAATGAAGGGTGGGATAAACCCACTCCCAAATACCCAAGATGAGCGGGTGGCCCGTTCAAGCGCGCCGTTGGCTTGAGTGGGAAAGCAGAGGCGGCTGCCACTCTTTCAATCCAGCAATGAGGGGTGCCCCATCCTTCGCGTTCTTTGCGAAGGGTGGGATCAATCCCCCTGGTGCCCCATTCAAGCCTGCCGTTGGCTTGAGTCGTGCTCCTCAAGACATCTCCAGCCACCCTCCTCAAGCCCACTCTCGCGTCCATTTGATATACTCCTCGGTCACTTAGCAGGAGTTCCCCCGGGGTAACAGAATGACTCGCAACACCTTTGCACCACTTTTAGTTTTGCTTGTTTGCCTTGTTGTTGGATGTGGCGGTTCAGGTGGTGGCACTAACGGTGGCACCACCGGCGGAAATGGCGGCGGGGGAGGAACGCCCTCAAACTCGCCGGTTCTCTCCTCCATCATCCCATCCAGAGCGATCATGGGAACACCGGCCACCACCCTCAACGTGTATGGCTCGAATTTCCTTGTCGGCGCCACCGTTCAGTGGAATGGAACTGCCCTCTCCACAACTTGGCTCAGTAGCAAGCAGCTAACTGCACTCATCCCCGCCGCCAACCTCGCTTCTATTTCGACAGCGAACGTAACCGTAGTGAATCCAAATTCCAGTGGCACTTCCAGTCCGCGCACCTTCGCTATCTCCGCCACTCCCTCCCCGGCGGCATGGGTCAGAAAAGTTGCAGGAATAGGTACGCCGCAGCACATCGCTTGGGATCCCGTTCACGGCAGGCTTTACGTCACCATCGCATCCAATGATCCAGTTGCCCCAAACACGGTCATCCCTGTCGATCCCATAGCCGGAACAGCGGGCACACCAGTTGCAGCAGGCAACAATCCCAACTTACTTTCCCTTTCATCCGACTCTTCCTATTTGTGGGTCAGCCTCGATGGGGATTCCGCTGTGCAACGCTTCCAACTCCCCTCTTTGACGAAGGACATCTCCTTTCCGGTGCCGATTGCTGAAAACGGCTACGCACAGCGGGTCATGAGCCTAGAGGCAGCTCCAACCAGTCCTCACACTGTGGCCATCGCGGTGTCGGCATCGGAGTCGGGAAACGGTGTCTATATCTACGACGATTCCACTCAGCGCCCCGTCTCTGTACCGGGATGGGAACCAGGCGGCGGCCCAGACCTCAGTTGGCTGCAGTGGGCGGATGACTCGACCATCTACGGCACCGTAAGCACGGAAGGCACCGCTGAAAAAAGCGTTACCGGAGGAATGTGGACGCTGAAAGTCACCCCACAGGGAGTCGCACAAGCCGATAAGAAGCAATATGTCAATTTGGGCCCAGGGGACTTTCATTACGACAGCATCTCAGGTCTGCTCTACGTTAAGAACCTTGCCTTCGACCCCGTCAGGAACCTTCAGGCTGGGACCTTCGGCGGCCCGGGTTTCGAGGTGGACGGTTGGGAAGCTGACGCAATGCCCTGTACCGTGAACCCCCCGATCGGACGTTTCTATTGCCTTGGCCAGGGCCTCGGCTCGCTGCACGATACTCTTTGGATCTTCGACCAGAAGACCTTCAACCTCATCCACGCGGTGGATCTGGGCCAGACCATTCCCGTGGATACCCACATACGATCCTTAACTCCGTGGGGCAGTGATGGGCTGGCCGCGCTCGTCGCTACCAGCAACCCTGGAAACGGCACGCTCTATCTGATCGACGGCGAGGCAATCAACCCCAATAGCGCCCCCGATACCACCTCCGGAACCGCACTCGCAACCTATCCCTCTCTGTCGTCGGTAAAGCCGAATGCTGCCCCGGTAGGGACCGGCGACATGACCCTCACGATCACCGGACAGGGCTTTACCCAAAGCTCTGTGGCGTACTCGGACTATCGCTTTGACGCGGCCTTGATGCTGCAAACTGAATTTGTCAGCCCCACGCAGATCACCGCCACTCTCCCCGCGTCTGTGATGGCAACATCCGGCCCACATGTCATCGCCGTCTATGATGACTTTGCAGGCCAGCCGGCGTTGAACTCTCTCGCATTCACTGTCTATCCCGCTCCTGGCCCTTTGCAAATTACCGCCGTCAACCTGAGTGGCCTCAACATGGTGTGGGATCCATTCTCCGCGCTGCTCTATGTCAGCACCTCGCAGGAGGATAGTCTTTATCCAAATGCGATTGTCGCCGTCAATCCCTCAAGCGGCGCCATCGTGAAGACTCAACCGGTAAGTACCAATCCGAGCAAACTCGCGCTCAGTTCGGACGGATCGCATCTGTTTACGTCTTTCGCAAGGGCGACGACAATGACCGAACTGGCTCTACCAGGACTGGACTCGCCAGTAACATGGGCGCTCAATAACCCTGCCAACCATGGGCCCTTCTTTGCATGCGATTTGGTCGCTGCACCGCAAAGTCCCAATACCACGGCGGTGAGTCTCTGCGACTTTTGGTTCGAGCCCCCTTCGGTTGGAGGAGTCGTGATCTATGACAATAATGTGCAAAGACCCACTATCGTGCCGGGATGGGCACAAGGCCAGGTCTGGCCCAACCAGCAATATGATCTTCTTGCATGGAGCAGCTCGGTCAATACTCTGGCAGCCACTTCTACACACGACGACGGCTCCGGCGGATACCTGCCGGTATATGGCTTGAATGTGGATCAGTCCGGTGTTTCGTACCGGACTACGTATGACGACAAATTCAACTTGGCAGCCACGATGATACATTCCGACTTCGGCACCGGAATGATCTACAGTGATGACGGCGTGGTCGCCAACCCCTTCGACGGGTCCATCGTGGGGGAATACAACGCTTCAGGTTTGGTCGCGCCCGATTCGTCAACAAATCGTGTCTACATCCTCGGACAAACTTTCTCGCAGCGCGGGTCAAACAACTACACCATTGAGTCTTTCAATCAGACAACTTTTGCTCCCGTTTCATCCGTCGTCATCACCACGGGCATCTTCGCTATACCCGAGAAGATGATTCGCTGGGGAACCTCCGGCCTCGCGGTCCTCACGCGATCGTTCGGCCCGTATGTCAGTAACTCCTTTGGACCAGAAGGAATCTTGTACATCTACACCGACCCCGCCTTTGTCAGCGGTAATCAGCCAGCCACTTCCTTGTCTGAACCCAAACCGGAACTCGTGCAAAAACGATGGAAAAACATCTCAAGCCGCGACCGCATCCAGGGCTCACAACCTCGCCCCTCTGGAATTGCCCCATAGAACCGGTGGCGGGCGGCGCCCTCTAAACTTCAACAACCACACTGATCTGGTGCCCCGTTCTAGCCTGCCGTTGGCTAGGGCGGGGTTGTCAACCTGGCTCGAAGCGCCACTCCCATTTCCCCCTAACCACCCGCTATCCGCTCCCTAGCTAACCGCCCTTTAGCTGCTCTCAAATTCCCAAATCGGGAAATACTTCGATATCGAATAATTCGACATCGAAACATATTTCGCGCAAAAAGATGCGTTTTTGCGCACTTAAATCGCTCCAGAATGCCACCTTTAACCCCACTTTTTGTGACATTTTCGCCATACTAAATCGCTTTATCGATGTCAAAACCCGCCCAAAACTGCACGCAAAAAACGCAAAATCCGTTTTTTGCGCCCTGCAATTTTTTAGAGCATCCAATCCCGCATGGCGACAAAATGTACTCACCTCGACGAAGCCCGCAACGTCACTCCAAACACCAACGGCTGCGAAGAATGCCTCAAGATGGGCGACACCTGGGTCCACCTGCGCCTCTGCCTGATCTGCGGCCACGTAGGCTGCTGCGACTCCTCAAAGAACAAGCACGCCACCAAGCACTACGGCCACACCGGCCATCCGCTCATGCGCTCCCTGGAGCCCGGCGAATGGTGGGGTTGGTGCTTTATAGACGAGGTTGAGATCCCTGTAAAACGCCACTGATCTACGTGCGCGAATGGCCGCCTTCCGCCAGCACCAGCTTGGCGATCGTGGCCAATTGCATGTTCGATGTACCCTCGTAAATCTTGCCGATCTTCGCGTCGCGATAGTACTTCTCCACCGGGTAATCCTTAACGAATCCGTAGCCCCCAAAGATCTCCACGGCTTGGCTCGCAACCCGCTCTGCCACCATCGATGCGTAGTACTTCGCCATCGCTGCTTCTTTCAGAAATGGCATGCGAGCATCCTTCAATCGAGCCGCGTTATAGACCAGCAGACGCGCCGCTTCAATCTCGGTAGCCATCTCCGCAAGCGAGAACTGCACCGCCTGAAACTCCGCGATCGGCTTGCCAAACTGCTTGCGCTCTTTCGCATATTCCGCAGCATGCCCCCACGCCCCACTGGCCAGGCCAAGCATCTGCGCGCCAATGCCGATGCGCCCTTCATTCAAGGTCTCAATGGCGATCTTGTAGCCCTTGCCCACCTCTCCCAGCACGTGTTTCGCAGGCACACGGCAGTCTTCAAAGATCAGCTCGCAGGTGGATGAGGCGCGGATGCCGAGCTTATTTTCTTTCTTGCCGATTGAGAAGCCGGACGCGTTCTTGTCCACCAGGAATGCCGTAATGCCCTTGTATCCCGCTGCGGCATCCACGGTCGCGAAGACGATGAAGAGGCCCGCTTCCTTGGCATTCGTGATCCAAAGTTTTTGGCCGTTGAGGATGTAGTGTTCCCCTCGTTTTTCGGCACGAGTTTGCAAAGCGAACGCGTCGGAACCAGAGGCTGCTTCACTGAGCGCATAGGCGCCGATCGTGTCCGTAGCCAGCCGAGAGAGGTAGTGCTTCTTCTGCTCGGGCGTTCCCCAACGCAGCAGGGCATTAACGCAAAGCGTGTTCTGCACGTCAACGAGAACGCCCACCGACGGGTCAACCCTCGAAAGCTGTTCTACCGCCAGGATGGCCTCAAAAAAGCTGCCGCCGGAGCCTCCGTACTCGACAGGAATTTCAATCCCCATCAGCCCGAGATTAAAGAGTTGAGGGATGAGCCCGCTTGTAAAATGCTGCTCCTCATCCATCTGCGAAACAATGGGACCGATGCTCTGCTGGGCAAACTGGCGCACCGTATCGCGAAAGAGATCCTCATCTTCGCTCAGGCTGGTGAGAGGCACCGCAGTGGGGGACAATTCTGTTTCCGCATTCGACATTCGACAATCCTCGCAGGAATGAATCCTGCACACAAAACGGTCAGAGTTTAGCACCGGCGAGGTGTCGCTGGCATTAAATTGATGAGTCTCTCGCACACACTAATAATTTCAGAGGTGAGCGCTGCGCTTAGGTCAGGTCAGGACAACGAGATTCGCCTTAAGTAATGGCTGCCTATCAGGTTATTCCGTCGTCCATTGAAGGGGTTAACAAATGGGGAACCTGATTTGGGTATCTGTGCCATATAGATCATGTGGAATGTGCGATATACCCAGAATTCCGCGTTCCATTCTGGGGTTTGGTTTTGTCTTCCATGAAAAAAGCCGTTGACCCGATGACTATCTCCGGTTTAATTTCATAGTGCCGAATGCATGTACGGCCTTCTCGGACTCGACAACTGTCGCTCCAAAGCTCGCCGTTCTAAGACCCATTCCCAATTGAATCCAGACAGAAGATTCCGGCGGAAGCCTGTATTTTCAACGGGTTATGGTAGTGGATCCAACACCCTGAGATCGCTTCTGGTGAGGCACATTAACGCAAGCGCAGGAGACTGCGCGAAACGAAAATGCGATCTCAGGTGCTTAGGCCAAGAAATGTATAAAAATGTTTGAACAGGACGCCACTTTCGAGCGTCTAAAAAACAAACGACACGGACCGAACTTGCAACATAAGGCCTCTGTGCCCGGTTGTCTC
The DNA here is from genome assembly GCA_963849505.1 of uncultured Acidobacteriaceae bacterium. Classification (GTDB taxonomy): domain Bacteria; phylum Acidobacteriota; class Terriglobia; order Terriglobales; family Acidobacteriaceae; genus JANXZS01. The sequence continues at coordinate 20,940 of CAWKHY010000015.1, forward strand.
CCTCGAAGCTACGTGGGACGGTCAAGCATGAAGGAGATTCCAGATGCGTTCTGATCTGATTTTTGGCGCTCTTGCCCATGTAACAAATCGCTACCAGCTATGCCAGCTTGCTTCGAAAGCAACCCGTAAGCTGCACAAGCCGAACACGCGGCTGCAGGACACCACGAACGATGTGTTGATCCGTTTCCGCCACCAAATTCCCGCATCCCCCAGTGAAGTTGCTGGATGCTTCTCAGATGCAGCAGCGCCGCGCAGCTTAAGCGCGGCCCTGCTAAGCACCAAGACTTCTAACCAACGAATTCCTGCTTCTATCGGCTCGATTCCTTCCGGCAACGCCCTCCAAAAGCTACCCACCGCAGGTGACAATGACTATCTCTGAACTCAAAGAAAAAAATATTACAGAACTGAGCCGTATCGCGCGCACGCTGGAAATTCCCGGCGCCAGCGGTCTTCGCAAGCAAGACCTCATCTTCAAGATCCTTCAAGCGCAGAGCGAAAAAGAAGGACATATCTTCGCCGAGGGCGTGCTTGAGATTCTGCCTGATGGTTACGGTTTTCTCCGTTCTCCGGACTACAACTATCTGCCAGGACCGGACGACATCTATGTCTCCCCGTCGCAGATTCGCAAATTCGATTTGAAGACGGGCGACACCGTCAGCGGCAACGTTCGTCCGCCGCATGAGGGTGAGAAGTATTTCGCGCTGGTAAAGATCGAAGCTATCAATTTTGAATCGCCAGAAGAGACGCGGAACAAAATTCTGTTCGATAACCTGACGCCCTTATATCCGGAAGAGCGAATCAAGATGGAGACGGTTCGCGAAGGCATCAGCGGGCGGGTTATGGATCTGCTGACGCCGGTAGGCAAGGGCCAGCGCGGCCTGATCGTTGCGCCCCCACGCACCGGTAAGACCATGCTGTTGCAATCCATCGCGAATTCGGTGACGTCCAATCATCCTGAGGTTGCGTTGATCGTTTTGCTGATCGACGAGCGCCCGGAAGAAGTGACGGACATGCAGCGATCGGTGAAGGGCGAAGTCATCAGCTCGACCTTTGACGAGCCTGCAGCGCGCCACGTGCAGGTTGCGGAAATGGTGATTGAAAAGGCGAAGCGCCTGGTGGAACACAAGCGGGATGTGGTGATTTTGCTTGATTCGATCACTCGCCTGGCACGGGCTTACAACACCATCGTTCCGCCGTCGGGCAAGGTGCTCTCAGGCGGCGTTGACTCCAATGCTCTGCAGCGGCCCAAGCGCTTCTTTGGCGCGGCTCGCAACATTGAAGAAGGCGGTTCGCTCACCATCATCGCGACGGCGCTGGTGGATACCGGCTCGCGCATGGATGAAGTCATCTTCGAAGAATTCAAGGGCACGGGCAACATGGAAGTGATTCTCGACCGCAAGCTGGTCGACAAGCGCGTCTTCCCGGCAATTGATATTCAGCGTTCCGGCACGCGTAAGGAAGAGCTGCTGATTCCCAAGGAAGATCTGCAGCGCATCTGGATTCTGCGCAAGGTGCTCAATCCGCTGTCTCCTGTTGAGGCAATGGAATTGCTCACCGACAAACTTGCAAAGACGCGCAACAATGCCGAGTTCCTGCTGAATATGAGCTCGATCTAGCAGGGGCGGCGGTTTAGAGAGGTGGAAGAGCGGTCAGCTGGATTAGACAAACTGCTGACCGTTTTCCTTTGGCATCTAGTACTCTGCGCGGACGTTGTCCAGCGACGGCAGGAATGTTGGATATATCTCGACCGCCAGCCGACCGGCTTTTACCGCTGGATCCATGGCCGCGAGTGCCTGGGCATCTGCCGCATCCTTTGCATCAATGATCAATACTCCGGCAAGGCGCCCCTCATCCAGCACGGGACCGGCCACGAGGTATCGCTGGGCTTCCATCTGCTCGCGCAAGAAGGCCAGGTGCAGCGGCATCAACTCCGCGGCTTGCTCGCCTTCGGTGTCATTCCAATGCTCACCCTTTACCAGGAAGGCGAGAAAATACTGCTTCAGATTGCGGGGCACATCCTTCATTCGGGACGATTGGTCTTGTTGCGACAATTCCTCAGGCATGACGCTGCTTCCTTTAAGTATGAAATCGCTATTGTTACGAATAGAAAACTTCCGGTTGCCAGATCTGACGAGTACGGGCAAGCCGGCCACTTCGCTACAGGCCTTAGAATATAGGGAGCATGGTTGAACGTCTCTACTACACCGATTCTTTTCTCTCAGGCTTCCGCGCCACTGTCACGGATGTACGTGAAGTTTCGCGCGCGGGCGGCCAATCTATCTGGCAATTGGCCCTGGATCGTACCGCCTTTTACCCCACCAGCGGCGGCCAGCCCTACGATACCGGTTCGCTGCTGGCCGCCTCGCGAAGCGGGACCACGATTGAGGTTGCGGTGCTTGATGTCCAGGAGGATGAGAGCGGCGAAGTCTGGCACTACACTGAGAAGCCGCTTGCGGCAGGCACCGAAGTCGAGGCATCGATAGATTGGGTCAGACGCATGGACCACATGCAGCAGCACTCCGGTCAGCATCTGCTCTCCGCTGTGTTCGCAACCGAAATGCAGGCGATGACGGTTTCGTTTCATCTTGGTGAGGAGAGTTCGACGATCGATCTGGAATGCAGCGGTGTCACGGCCGCGGATTTGGAACGCATGGAGCGACGGGCGAACGAGTTGATCGCAGAAGACCGATTGATCTCAGCGAGTACCGTTGACCGCCTGGAAGCCGAGGCAATGATGGCGGTGGGACGGCTGCGCAAGCTCCCCGAGCGTGCCGGCGGTATGCGCCTGATAGAGATCGTCGATTATGATCTGAATGCTTGTGGTGGAACCCACTTGCGTTCCACCGGCCAGATTGGCGGCATGCTGTTGCGGTCGATGGAAAAAGTACGCCAAGGGGTTCGCGTTGAGTTTGTTTGCGGGCAACGTGCTGTACGCATGGCGCGAATGGACTACGGGCTGCTTGCGAAGGCCTCTGCTCCGCTGTCAATTGGTCCGGCCGAACTACCGCAGGCTGTGGAACGTTTGCAGGCCGAAGCGAAGGCCTCTGCGAAAGAGCGCCAGAAGCTGCGCGAAGAACTCGCCAGATATCATGCATCCAGTCTGATCGCCGAGGAGGCGGTGCAAGATGGATTGCGAGTAGTGCAGCGCAAGTATGCCGACAGGGATCCTGTTTATTGCAAGCTGCTGGCGTCGCTGGTGGCAGCTGCTTCCACTGAGACCTTGGCGTTGATAGCGTCTACGCAACAAGAGCCGGCAACGGTTGTAATATCCAGCAGCAAGGGGTTGGCGTTTTCCTGCAGCGACTTGTTGCGGGCAGAGCTGAGCAAGTTAGGCCTGCGCGGTGGAGGGTCTCCGGATATGGCGCAGGGACAAGTCCCGCAACAGCAACTGGATGTGGTGCTGGCTAATCTAGCTTCCGCTGCGCGAGCCGGAAAATAGCACAGTCGGCTGGCTGGCTTTGCTTAATCGCGGTCGGCTGTTAAAATTACAGATGTGTTCCTGCCTGTTTGTGGGGCTATAGCTCAGCTGGGAGAGCGCCTCGTTCGCAACGAGGAGGTCAGCGGTTCGATCCCGCTTAGCTCCACCAATTCTCAAATTTGCAAGTCGGCCAGGTAGCTTCGGCTTCGCATACGCGATCGACAATTGTCTCGCGAACGCTGCGGGCTGCTGTCTGGAAATGCGATTGGGGAGTGGAATTCTCCACTCCCCAATCCCGCTGTGTTGATCAAAGACCAGCCTTACTCTCCGATAGCCCAGGACTAGCGCTTGGGGCCGAAGAAGCCAACGAGCGCGAACGTCAGAGTGTTTTGATTCTGGCTCGCGAATGGTGTATCTCCGCGCGTGTATACGAGCTGGTCAGAGTGGTCGAAGCGATACTCACCACGTGCCAGCAGCCCTTCTACCCACTTGTATTCGCCAGTGATCGTGAATTCATCCAGAGTCTGCGGGATACCGGTTGAGAAGCCCTGAGGATCGTTGAAGTATTCACCGCGTCCCGTGATGGACCAGGCTGGAGTGACCTGATAGTGAGCAGCGCCGGCGAAGCCTTGATAGTGATCGAGAGTATTATCCAGGGCCCGCTCCTGCGCATAGTCGTAGTTGAGATATGCACTGAACTTGCTGCTGGGCGTGAGAAGAAGGGTCGTATCAATCAGATTCCTCCAACCCTGGTTAGTATTGTTCTTCTCAGGACCTGTGTAGTAGTTCACATTCCAGGTAAATTTTGGCTTTGTCCACGCGTAGGTGAAGCCCATCGTCTTGCCGCTGTTATTATCCTCAATGTTATTCCAGCCATTCACGAGTTGAAAGCCGCCAGTCATCGTCTTGGTGATCGGCATGGATGTGCGCAACCCAAAGTGATAGTAGGGAAGGGCAAGTGTAAACAGCAGCGACCGCGAATAGTTCCAGTTGTCCTTGCTGTACACAGTCTCGGCTCCGGCTGAAGTCCAGAATTCTCCGAAGTCAGCCTCAAATCCCTTGGCCTTTGGTGGTTTCAAGCTTACATACGCCTGCTCGATGTACTGGAATGCGGCTGGATCGCTCTCCTCGGTGCTGCTATGGATAATCTGGAACGCCTTGCCATATCCGAAGTCGACGTGGAATCCGATCGGGTCTGGGTCGTGATTCAGTGTCAACTCAAGCATGTTCAAGCTGAACTGGTTCGCTTGCACGTCGAAGTTATAGTACTGGTTGTATTTGTCAAACGGGTGATTATTGTTCCAGTTATAGTAACCGTCGATCGTTCCGCTGAAGTCGATACCGCCTATGCTCCACGTTGGAGCGGCTGGTGCCGCGGCTGCGGCAGGAGCTGCAGGTGCCTGTGCGTCGGGCGCTGTTGCAGCTGGTGCTGAGGCTGGTGCGGGGGTTGGCGCCGTAGCCTGACCAAGGGCTGAACACGCTGCGAGAAACGGAATCGCCAGAATCGCACCACAAGTACTGAAATGCGGCATAGAGTAAACCTCCTAAAATTCTATGAATAACCTGAGTGACTTCGCGGGTGTCATGCTGTAAGTGAGGCACGTATACACGAATAGTGGATCGAAAGCCTCTTCAATTTCCACGACTTACTTTGTATTTATCACGACACTTCACGAAGTGAGATATGCAAAGACGAGGAATTGCTCAAACTTATAGAAGCGATTAAAGAATGTGATTTAGCTGAGGCTGAGCGCCCGTGAGAGATTTAAGGTCGTATAAATAATTTGTATTGGTCCTATTAGTTGCCGGCAATCGACGTACGTCGGGAGTTCCCACAGCGTCATGCCAAGTCTTATTCAATCCATAAAAGAAACTGCTAGCAAGGATTCATTGTTGTCTCTCACCCGCGTGACGAGTTAGCTTGCAACTACGGAACAAGTCTTCGCGACGCACAATGCGCGGCACTCGACACACGTTCCAGCGCAAGGATGCTGAGACTATTGTTGTGCTCGAGATACCGGATTGCCAGTTTGCCGGAACCCAAATTACTAAACAATAAGAAGGAGATAACGAATGCCTCCAGTACTGAAGCAAAGGTCCAAGCTGTCGTACTCTCAAAAGCTCTCACGGTTGGTTACGCGGCTGAAGGATCCGGAATGGCGCCAGTATGGCAGAACATTGCTCCTGGGCAAAGCGTTGGGCATCGCTTCCGTGCTGCTAGTGATAGGTCTACTTTCTGTTACGGTTTTTGCGAAGGTGTACGCCGCAGATACCGAAGTAAAAGCAGCCGACATCATTAATCCCGTAAATACTACTTGGACACTGATTGCTGCCTTCCTTGTGTTCGCCATGCAGGTGGGCTTTACGATGCTGGAAGCAGGCTTTTGCCGTTCGCGCGAAACAGTCAACGTTCTAATGGAATGTATCGTTGACACCTGTTTGTGCGGTCTTCTCTTCTACGCCATCGGCTTCGCATTCATGTTCAGCCACGGCAACGGGTTTATTGGATATCACTGGTTCTTCCTTCAAGGAGCGCCTGCTACCTATGAAAGCACCGGTGTAGCGTTTCTGGCCGTGTGGATCTTCCAGTTCGCCTTTGCAGACACTTGCTCCACAATTACATCCGGCGCCATGATCGGCCGTACCGGATTCGTCGGCGACATACTCTATAGCCTGGGTGTCTCGGGCTTCATCTATCCAATCATTGGTCACTGGGCCTGGGGGCCAGACGGTTTCCTCGCAATGATGGGCAGCGACGGGCACTTCCTTCCTTCCCTCGGCACCGGCTTCCACGACTTCGCCGGTTCCACGGTCGTGCACACCATCGGCGGCTTCGTTGCTCTCGCTGGAGCCATCGTTCTTGGTCCAAGGATCGGCCGGACATTCAAGCGCGACGGTGGCGGCCCAATGCTTCCGCACGATTTGACGATTGCCGCGTCCGGCGGCTTGCTGTTGTGGTTTGGATGGTACGGCTTCAATCCGGGCAGTACTCTATCCGCAATGGACTTCATCGGTATTGGGCGCGTGGCGACGAACACAACCCTTGCCGCGTGCGCAGCTGGACTAACCGCAATGGCATGCGCCTACTTCATGAGTAAGAAGTGGGACGTAAGCTTCACAGTGAACGGCTTCCTTGCCGGCCTGGTAGCCATTACCTGCCCTTGCTACTGGGTAACTCCAACCGGAGCGATCGTCCTCGGAGGCATAGCAGGAGTTGTCGTGGTCGCAGGTGTCGAGCTTCTTGAATACCTTCGTATCGACGATCCTATCGGTGCGGTGCCAGTACACGGAATTTGTGGAATCTGGGGAACGCTCTCCCTGGGCTTCTTTGCAAGCGGCCAGTTTGGAGCGAGCGGCCCGGCGGGTCCAGATAACTCAGTAGCACTCAAAGGCCTCTTCTATGGCGGCGGCCTGCAGCTGCTGAAAGCGCAGTTCATCGGCAGTTTCATTATTACTGCCTGCACCTTCTTCGTGGCTCTCGCGTTGATGTATATCGTCCATCTAACGGGAACGCTTCGTGTCTCGGAAGAAGGCGAGCTCTACGGTTTGGATCTGCATGAACATGGTATCTCCGCTTATCCGGAATACATGATAACTTCTCTTGCGGCGCCACAGGGACTCGCGCAGCGCGCAGAGAGGTAAGGCTTCATGCTTGCGGGAGCCGCTGAGCAGCTTCCATTTTGAGACTGGACTATTCACAAAGTGAGGGTTCGATGACTAAAGTAGAAGCCATCATTCGACCGAACCGATTCGATTCGGTCAAGGAAGCTCTAAAGGAGCTTGGCGTTGAAGGGATGACCGTGTCGGAGGTACGTGGTCACGGCAGACAAAAGGGGCACACCGAAACCTATCGCGGTCGCGAGTACGACGTGGATTTATTGCCGAAGATACGTGTTGAGTTGGTGATCACAGACGAACAGGTGGAACCAACTATCCAGGCGATATTGAAATCCGCCTCAACCGGAAAGATCGGAGATGGAAAGATCTTCCTATACAAGGCGGAAGAAGCGATTCGTATTCGCAACCAGGAGAGAGGTATAGCAGCCTTGTAACTTGGGCTTGCGTAACTCGAGTGCAGTTAAATGCCGCCTCTCGTCCTTCACGGGATGAGAGGCGGCTTTACTTGCTATCCTTCATCGTCTAACTGACCCTTGGCAATATCCAGAAACACCTGGGCTGCCCGGGTAAGTTCTTTGCCTTTGCGATAGATAAGGCCCAGGTCGCGGGAAAGCCGGACTCCTTCAACCGGTACGATTTTCAGCAGTCCCGCCTTTGCGTCCGAGACAATGTTTGCTCTTGGCAGAAAGCCGGTGCCAATGCCTGCGGCGACCAGCCTCTTCACCAGTTCGCTTGACTCTACTTCCATCGCAATCTGCGGCTGAAGATCCTGCATGTGAAACAGGTTATCCAGCAGTTCTCTCTGGCGACCCTGCTTCATGAGCAGCATGGGATGTTGGGCCACTTCCTTGAGACTCACCTGGGCATGACTCGCCAGCTTGTGTTCAATCGGTACCACGAACGCAAGCTCGTCCTTATGGATCGGCTCTACTGTTAGCCGCGGATCCTTCACGGGAAGAGCAACTACTCCAAAATCGACTTCGCGGTTCAGAACAGCTTCCAAGGTACGAGCTCGTTCCGCGCGCACAATACTCAATCCCACACGCAGGAATTGCTTGCGAAACTGCGCAAAGACTGTGGGCAATACGTACAGACAGGTGGCTTCATTGGCGCTGATGGAAATGGCGCCCCTGGGAGACCGGTGTAGCTCAGCGATAATTCCGGCAATGTGACTCTGACAATTCAGGCAATGTTCGGCAAATGGCTCGAACACCCGCCCGGCCGCGGTGAAGGTCACCTTGCCCCCATCGCGATCGAAGAGTCGCGCACCAATCTCCTTTTCCAGTGAGCGGATCTGGGCCGAGATTGCGGGCTGAGTCACCAGAAGTCTCTCGGCGGCCCGCGAGAAGCTCTTCTGACGTGACACCTCAAGAAAAGTCTTCAGCTGTTCAAAATCCATTGAACCTTCCTTATTGATCGGCTGACTGCGGATTCGAAATTCGGCGTGAAGGAACATCCCGCGATGTTCTGAATCCAAAAGCCATAAAAGTTGTTTATATCACGAACACACAAATCCCATACGCCGTTGAGGGAAAGGGGGTTGGAGGGGCCTGCGCGGTCGGTCCTCATCGCCCTCCACGCAAAAATAGAACGCCCTGACCAAGTATGTCAGGGCGTTTGTCGAAGCTTTTTTGTCTGTGGGTTTAGAACTGGTTCCAGAGGAACTGGTTGTAGATCTCGTGATGGTACTGAACCTCGGGAGCCTTTACGTAGGTGCCAAGGAGTCTGGCACAGCGGTCGGCCGAGGCCTGCTTCAGATCGGCATACCGATCCTTAACATCCGCATGGAGAATCTTGGTGATCCACTCCGAGTTGCGGAAAGCGGTGAGGGCATCGTAGATGTTGTCCGGCAGATAACGGTCCGCCTGGCGCAGGTTTTCAATCTTCGCGATGTCACCGTCGAGTCCCGTCTTGAAGACCGAGTAGAGTGTCAGGTACGGATTCGCATCCGGGGCAACAGACCTGACCTCGACACGCATGCTGCGATGATTTCCGATCGGGATACGCACCATCGAACCGCGGTCCACGGCGGAAGCCTTGATTTGGTTTGGGGCCTCGAAATGTGGATCGAGACGGCGATACGCGTTAACACTGGGGTTTAGCGCCAGGCATAGGTCCAGGCCGCGGGTCAGGATGCGATCCACGAAGTCCCAGCCGAACTTGCTCAATTTCTCTTCGCCTTCAGGATCCCAGAAGGTGTTCTTGCCTGCCTTCATCACAGAAACGTTGGTGTGCATGCCGCTGCCGTTTACGCCCACGACGGGCTTAGGCAGGAACGATGCCGACATTCCGGCGTTCGTGGCCACCTGGCGGCAGACAAGCTTGTAGAGTTGGATCTGGTCGGCAGCAGCAACCACTTCGCCGTATGTATAGTTGATCTCGAACTGCGAAGGCGCCACTTCGGGATGGTCCTTCTCGTTTTCGAATCCCATGGCCCGCTGCACCTCAGCGACAGTGTCGATGAAAGTGCGTAGCGGATCACCGGGCAGTGAGTGATAGTACCCGCCGGTGTTAACGTATTCGAACTTGCCGGTCTCGGTGTAGTGGCGTTCCGCGTCTACGCCTTTGAACAGGAAGCCTTCAATTTCATTGGCTGCGTTCAAAGTGTATGCGTTGGTCTTGAACTGCTCTGCAGCATAGCTCTTCAGAACGCTGCGCAGGTCACCTGCAAATGGTCCGCCGGCCTTTTCGTGGACCTCGCCGAACACCAAGACTTTGCCGTTTCCAAATACGTCGGATGGCACCCAGTAGAACGATTCCCAATCGACGTACAGGCGCAGATCGCTCTCATGCTGCGCGGTGAATCCGCGAATTGATGAGCCGTCAAATGTGAGGTTGTCGTAGCTGGAGAGCAGGAACTTCTTGTCGTAGTCCAGCATGTGCAAGCGGCCTTCCAGATCGCTGAACAACAGCGTCACCGCCTTAATCCGCTTCTCGTCCGTCAGATACTTGATCCGCTCTTCCTGAATTTTGTGGGCTTCGACGCGGTTCTTCCGCTGCTCTTTTGCCTTCAGGTTGAGCTCTTCGAGTTCGCTGTACGGGAGTGCCAGGAAATTGCGAAGTTCGTTCGACATGCTTCTCCTCTATTGGTGGAATCTTCAAACATTAAGCTTGAAGTCAGCCCGATATGTTGTACAAATTTGCCTGTTAGTGTAGCGCAGATTTATCAGCAGGTAATTGCCAAGCCTGCGCATCTCGCGCCTATAGTCGCCATCCACTCCTGATTTTCTGTAGGCCTGTACTCGTACCGGCTCCAAACGACGTCAGCCGTCTTGCGTCAATAGTCACGCAAGACGGCAGACTACATTTAGGAGCAATCAAGCCCATCAGAATCAACACAACACTTGCCCTCGACTCTGATCCCGGCGCACTGTCTTCGGTGCAGAAGACAGCGCCTTGAACAGCTAGACCAGTTGCAGTTCAGGTTTCGCCACGCTATTGATCGTCTTCAGAATGCGCGAGACGATCTGGTAGGGATCGCCCTCCGAATTCGGACGCCGATCTTCGAGATAACCCCTGTAACCGTTCTTGATGAAGTTCACTGGCATACGAATCGAAGCACCACGATCCGAGAGGCCATAGCTGAACTTGTCGATGGCTTGTGTCTCGTGTTGCCCGGTCAGGCGCAGATGGTTCTCCGGCCCATAGACAGCAATGTGCTCTGCGATGTTATCGGCGAAGGCCTGCATGAGTGCTTCGAAGTACTCCTTGCCACCTGTCTCGCGGAGATACTTGGTTGAGAAGTTACAATGCATGCCCGACCCGTTCCAATCACCTCTGACCGGCTTGCAGAACAGCTCAACATCTACTCCGTATTTCTCGCAGAGGCGCATCAGCAAATAGCGAGCGGTCCAGATATCGTCGGCAGCCTTGGCGGAGCCCTTTGCGAAGATCTGGAACTCCCATTGCCCCTTGGCTACCTCAGCGTTGATGCCCTCATGATTAATACCAGCGGCAAGACATAGCTCCCAGTGTTCTTCCACGATTTGACGGGCTATGCCGCCCATGTATTTATAGCCGACACCACAGTAGTAGGGGCCCTGAGGAGTACTCGGGTAGCCAGCCTGCGGGAAGCCGAGGGGTTGGCCATCCTTGAAGAGGAAGTACTCTTGTTCAAGACCAATCCAAAGATCAGGATCATTCTCGATGGTGGCGCGATAGTTAGTGGAATGCGGGGTGCCGTCCGGATGCATGACTTCGCTGAGAACGATATAGCCATTTGTGCGGCTAGCATCGGGATAGAGCGCCACAGGCTTTAGTACGCAGTCAGAGCTATGGCCCTCGGCTTGCATGGTGGAGCTGCCATCAAACCCCCAATCGGGTATATCAGCAAGTGTGGGCGGCTGCTCAAATGACTTCAGCAGACTCTTGCCGCGCAGGCCAGGAACCGGCTTCTTGCCATCAAGCCAGATGTATTCGAGTTTGTATTTGGTCATAGGGTCTTCAGCCTTTATGGAGGTTTTGGCAGCGGGTTAGATGACTTGCTTCGCAAACATCAACCAGGCAGAACTGACGCTCCGACTGGTTCTTATCCACGAGGTTAACTTGCGGAATGCTTCCGATATTGGTTATTAAGAAATCTAATCTGCTTAATCGAGGAAACTTATGTACTTGCTCGGTCTTGACCCTGGGCTGGTTCTAGCAAGCAGAGCCAATGCTTCGCCGATGCGTGAGGTGCGATTTACCCGTACTGCGGTTTGGCAATGTGAGTTCTATCCCGCCTGAGCGCAAAGTCGGCTTTTTGTCGTCAAGAACTTCACCACACCGTAACTCCTTTCTTCCGTTTCGCCTGGCAGGCATCTGAGTCTGTAGAATGGGCTGACGCGGAGGTGTGGAATTGCGAAAGCAGCTGATTGGACAAGAGGTTACGAAGCCGACTCGGGAGACTCAGGACACTTGGCTTGACCTGGAGAAGCTGGCACATGTCGAGATCACTTCAGAAGACCCAGCCTTCCCGATCGAGAATGCTTTGACGGCAAACGCCTCGTCTGCAGTGGGCTGGCAAGCAAGTGCACCTGGTCCGCAAACTCTCCGCATTCACTTTGATCAGCCACAGAAGATTCGCCGCATTCATCTCCGATTCGTCGAGAGCGAGCACGAAAGAGGGCAGGAATTTCTGCTGAGTTATGTTGTGGCGGGGGCGGAGAAGCGTGAGATTGTTCGACAGCAGTGGACCTTCAGTCCCGGGGGGGCAGGCGAGGAAGTGGAAGACTATAGCGTCGACCTGGAGAATATCGCGAACATCGAGTTGACGATCGATGCTGATCGCGGCCGCGACCGGATTCCCGCAACTCTTGCCGAACTGTTGATTGCCTAGCGGAGCGCAGCCTCGTTGAGACGATTTCAGCTATTCGAAATCCTCGATCAGCAATGGTGCCCGCAAGCCGTGCGCGATGGCGCGACCGATTTCCTTGAGCACATTGCGAACACGACAGATCTATATTCGGCTGTTCGCGGCCGCGTCCTGCAATGTGTTCGCGAGAGTGGATCTCACGAAGTGGTGGATCTCTGCTCCGGTGGTGGCGGCCCGTGGCTCAGTGACCGCTGGAGGGCGGCGAGCCGGGATCCTGAGTGGCCACTGCGAGTAGTGCTGACAGACAAGTTCCCCAGCGCCGCATTGCAGTCAAAACTCAATTGCTGCGGCGACACGCTTCGCGCGGTTCCTGAGCCGGTGGACGTGACCGCGGTACCCGGGCAGCTGCAAGGATTCAGGACAATCTTCGCTTCCTTCCACCACTTCTCCGATCCGGTAGCGAAGAATATCCTTGAAGACGCGGTGCGAGCCGGTGAGGGAATTGCGACCGCGGAGGTCACCTCGCGCACTGTGAAGGCGATTGCGCTGATCAGCTGCATACCGCTGTTGGTGCTAGTGCAGACGCCCGCTATCCGTCCGTTTCGCCTCTCGCGAATTGTTCTCACCTACCTGCTCCCAGCGATTCCGCTGACCATCCTGTGGGACGGCCTTGTCTCGTGTCTGAGGACGCGAACTCCTGAAGAGCTGCTGCAACTTGCATCTGGGCTGGAAGCATACACGTGGACCTCTGGCTATGCTGGCGGCTCGCTGTTTAAGCTTCCCGTGGTGTATCTCACGGGCGTGCCGCACGTAAGGCACCCGGAGTCATAAGGACGGCCTGCATGTCCATCCGTCCGAGTGGCCGACCGATTCAGCCCACTGAGGCGCGTACAAAATCTATGTATCCGCGACGCGGATCAGTGTCCACCAACCTTACGCTCAACCTGTCTCCCACATCTACTCCTTGTTGGCCCTGAACCAGCATGCCGTCCATGTGTGGCTGCAGTGTGCGCACAAAAGTTCCGTGTTGGTTTACGCCGGTTACGACAGAGTTGAAGGTCTCTCCGATCCTTCCACTCATCGCAACGGCGGCTATGCGCTTTTGCATTTCTCGCTCAACCTTGCGCGCCTGGTCTTCTCGCAACGTACAGTTGGTCGCGATCTGCGATAGCTCATCGGGAGTATATGGGCAGCTTCCGCCCGCGGTCATCGCCTTCAACAAGCGCTGCGTGGTGAGGTCGGCGAAACGGCGATTAGGTGCGGTGGAGTGCATGTAGTCCTGGACTGCGAGGCCAAAGTGGCCATCGGAGTCCTGGCCGGGCCTTTGCAGCACGTACTCCCCCGGTCCCATCAGCTTGATCACTGCAAGGGACAGGTCAGGGAAGTGATCCGGGTCCGCCGCGCGACGCTTGATGAGGAACTCATTCAGGGCGTGTGAATCCGCTACGGCCGGAAGTTTCTCACCCAACTGAGCCGCCACTTCCACGATGCGTTCCCAGCGCTTGGGAGTCTTCACCACGCGTCGTATCGAGGGCCAGTTAGCAGCTGCGATCGACTTTGCGACCACTTCATTTGCCGCGATCATGAAGTCCTCGATCAACTCGGTTGCCAGGTTCTTTTGCTGGCGCTCAATGTCGATGACTTCCTGCTTCAGAAATACCGGACGAGTCTCAATGGTTTCGATGTTCAGCGCGCCGTGCCGATAGCGTTCCGCTCGCAAGCATTGCGCTGCCTCACTCTGCAGTTTCAACTGCGCTTGCAATTCCGGTGAGGCTGCCACTTTCGGCGGTGCATCTCCCTTGGCTTCCAGCCACGCACCGACCGAATTGTAAGCAAGCTGGGCCCGGTTGCGCACGAGCGCCCGGTAGAGTGAACTGCCGGCAACATCACCGCTGGCATTCACCGTGTATTCGACCACAAACGCCATGCGGTCTCCGGCCTCGAGCAGTGACGTGATGCCGGTCGATAGTGGATCAGGCAGCATGGGAAAAATCCGCACACCGGTATAAACGCTCGTGGTCTCGCGAGCGGCGTGCTGATCCAGCGGCGTTCCTTTCGGCACCGAGGCGTCCACATCCGCGATGCCAACCAGCACTCGAATATCTCCCTTCGGCAACTTCTCCGCGTACTCGATCTGGTCCAGATCGCGCGAGGTATCGTTGTCGATGGAAGACCATAGCAGGCCGCGCAGATCCTTCACCTGGTCACTCGCGACCAAGGGCGTGGACTGGCTCTCGATCGCCTGAACCTGCTGCTGGGCTTGAAGCGAAAAGTCCGGCTGAAAGCCGTGCTCCGTCATTGTCTCTTTGGCGGCGGACTGCAGATCAAAATGCACAACGGGGTGGCTATTCATTCAACCTCGCGGAAATGGGTGGGAAACTGGCAGCAAAAGGCTAACACACGCACACACAAAGGATAGTCTGATGGTAGTTGGCGACCGGCTATGTGGACTCAAAGAGCTTTTCGATGCGCTGTCTCAGCGCCTGGGCATCGAACGGTGCGCGCACCTTCAGGTCGTTGTCAAAGTAGACGAATACATCGCGACTCTGCCGCGCTTCCGGCTTCGCAGTGCTAATCTTTTCGGCGTCTTCCGGCTCGGATCCAACTGCCCATTTCGCAATTCGCGCCGCCCACTGGTCGAGTGCCTCGTCGGTGTATCCGCTGGCGTAGAGTTCCTCAGAGCCATGCAGACGGCAGTAGACGAAGTCCGAGGTTACATCCATCATCCGTGGCCAGGAGACCGTGTCTGCGCAGACCAGCGCAATATTGTGCTTCGTCAGCATCGAGATAAACTCCGGGACCGCGAAGCTTTTGTGGCGGACCTCCATCGCATGTTGAAGTGGCCTGTTCTCTCCCGGATCGGTCAGGGAGCGGCCTTCCATTCTCTTGCTGTGTCCGCGCGCCAATGCGGCGGCCTCCTCCGTCGTGTGAGGAAGCAATCCCAGAAAGTGATCAACGATCTCCGGGTCGAAACGAAAGCTTGGCGGCAGTTGCCAGAGGATCGGTCCAAGCTTGCGCCGCAGCGCAAACAATCCTGAAGCAAATAAGTTCATCAATGGCTCTTCGGGATCCTTGAGCCGCTTGATGTGAGTTAGGAATCGCGGACCTTTCATCGAAAACACGAAGTCTTCAGGAGTCTCATCAAACCAGCGCGCGAAGCTGGAGGGCCGCTGCATGGAATAAAATGTCCCGTTAATCTCGATCGAGTTGAAAGCGTTAGCCGCGTAGGTTAACTCATTTTTCTGTGCCAGATCTTTGGGATAGAAGACGCCCCGCCAGGGTGGATAGGTCCACCCCGAGATACCGATCCGCACTGTGCCACGTTCGCTCATCAAAAAGGAAGATTCCATAGTAGAGGCTATGGTTGGCTGAATCCATTGCGAATAAAGGTGTTGCCAAGAAAAGACGGCCTCCGCAGGGGAGGCCGTCTTTTCTAAATGAGTTTGCAGTCGATCTATGACCCGCTATTGCATGCCCATGTCGGCAAGGAGCTTTGGATTAGCTTCGTCCACAGCCAGCAGGTTGTGGCAGGCGGAGCAGTCCTGCGTGATCGACTTGCCATCCTTGGCGTTGTGACTACCATCGTGGCAGCGGAAGCAGCCGGGATAGCTATTGTGACCCACATTGTTTGGGTGTGTTCCCCACGTTACCTTCATATCCGGGAAGACGTTGAGCCGATAGATTGAATAAAGCGACGCCGCTGCCTGCTTGATCAGATCAGGATGGGCAAGGAAGACATCAGGATGCTGAGAGCGGTAGAAGTCCTCGAGACCGGAGTTGATCTTTGATTCGGCCTCGGGTTGAGAAGCGTAGTTCGCCTCCAGCAAGGCGAGTCCCTCTTTGTGCATAAACGGCAAAGCAGAGCTGATGCTTCCCTCGGCCATGGCGCGGTTGAGGGCGTCCTCTGGCGGCTGGAATGTATGCGAAGCGCGATTGTGGCAGTCGATGCAGTCCATTACGCGTTTTTCGCCTTTGACGGGAGCGGTCGCGTCGCCCGAAACAAAATCGGTTGTGCTGCCGTCTGCATTGCGCTTGCTCACCCACGGAATTACCTGACGCTGACGGTCATCGGAGATGTACTCGATATGCCCTAGATGAACGCCGTGAATTCCAGTCAGA
This sequence comes from uncultured Acidobacteriaceae bacterium, assembly GCA_963849505.1. GTDB lineage: Bacteria > Acidobacteriota > Terriglobia > Terriglobales > Acidobacteriaceae > JANXZS01. The sequence continues at coordinate 37,388 of CAWKHY010000015.1, forward strand.
CGCGAGACGGAATCACGTCCGCCGAGATGGAGAAGCACAAGAGTCTTGGTCATTGTGTTCTTCTCATCGTCGGCGAAACTGGTTTTGACCAGCAGCTTCTCGCCAATGTACTTTGCCGGAGCATGGCAGCCTTCGCAAATCTCTCTTGCGGGGCGCAGATTGAATACCGGGGAGGGAATTGGTCGAGGATAGCTGTTGAAAGTCACTTCGATGAGTTGCTTGGTTCCGTTTACCTTGGCTTTGACGTAGGAGCCAGCCCCTTCTCCAACGTGACAGGCAACGCAGGCAACATGCGAGTGTGCTGAGGCCTGGTATGCGGTGTACTCCGGCGTCATTACCGTATGGCAGGATTGTCCGCAGAATTGCGCCGTATCCATATAGGCCACGCCTCGATAGCTCGCCATCGAGACGATGATCACGTTGACAACGGTTGCCAGAAGTACAAAATCAACGGCTCGCCGGAAGACGGGATCGCCCAGGTCGATCTTGGGATAAACAGCCGGGAGTTGGCCTGCGGCCCTCAATTGGCGCCGGCGCTGGATAATTCCGATCGGAATCAGTAGCAGGCCGAAGATGAAGAGTGCCGGCAGAATCAGGAAGAAGATAATCCCGAGGTAAGGATTGATAGCGACGTGGCCGACCACCTCGATTAGCCAGAAGCCTATAAGCGTCAGAGCGGAGGCGCTGGTCAGTCCCGCCCCAATCAGGCTGATGGGGTTCTTTACCAGGTGGAAAAAGGGCTGTAACCAGTTCTCTGTGAACTTATTCGTTCCGGCCACGTCGTCTCAAACTCCAATTCGGATTGTCGTCAGCAAGTTCCAGCTACTTGATAAGCGAGTGGCTGTAGGCGGCAACTTCGTTTATCTGCGCGTCGGTCAGTTTGCCCTTATAAGCCGGCATCTTCCCCTTGCCATTGGTGATGATCGTGGCCATGTCGGCCTCGGACATTTTGACAAATGGCATAACCTTCATAGACTTGCCGGCGGGAGTGTCGCCCGCACCTGTAGCTCCATGGCACATCGCACACTTAGACTTATAGGTTGCTTCGCCCGCGGCCTGGGCAAAGCTCATTGTGCCCGTCGCCAGTATCATTACGCCAAGAACGCCGATTTGCTGTATCCGTTTCTTCATGAAAAAGCTCCTTCTTCACGGTAAACAACACATTCAAACTATCAAGGTACTGTACTAGAAAGAATAATTTACAGCCAGCGTAACCACATTTCCCCTGAAACTGCGGGGCAACGTAGGTCCGATCGGCGAACCTTCTCCATAGCTGTAGTAGTTGTAGTTGCCCTTCCATGTCCACTGAGGAGCGATATCAACAGCCAAGTTGAAGTAAGGCTGCTGCCATTGCGACTGCAGTGACCCTGGAACCTGGCGGGGATTCAGAAGCGTCTCGTTGCCGTTCACGGCGCTCATGCGGTAGCCGAAGTTCGTATGAACCCTCTTCACCGGATTGAGAATGATGCCAATCGACCCGAAGTTCGTGGGCTGATTATATAGAACGGTGCTCTGTATGTACCCCGGTGCAAATGTGCAGGGGCTGGAGCCGCTGGGCGGCGGGGTGGAAACATAGCACTCAAGAATGCTCGAAAAAACGTCCGAGTAAGAGTAGTTCATGTCGAGCGCCCAACGTGCATCCGGCTTGGCAAGCACCACGCCGAAGGAATAGTCGTTAGCGTGGTGGAGATAGTTCACTGTGTCTACATTGTTGCGGCTCTGGAAGATATTGATGGCGCCAGAGAAGGTCATCCATGGCTTTGGCTTGTAGATGCCGCGACCAACGTAGTGCTGCGTCTGGCGGGGGCTGATGCGCGTGAATGACGCGTCAGCATACGTAGCGTCCATGTTGAAGTTCAGCCGGAGGTTGCTGGTTGGCTGAAAGTACAAGCCAAACAAGCCGCCCTGCTCATGGATCGGAATCACGTCGGGAGTGCCGTCCTCGGGTTGGGTGCTGGTGGTCGCTGTTCCGTCGGCGGCGAAGGTGCAGCTCGGATTTGGATGACCGTTGACGGCGGCGCAGTCACCGCGCTGAGTCAACTTCGGCGTGTAGTACTCGAAGTTGTTCGTCAGGATGGAGTCGGTGATATTGCGCGTGCGATAGCGATATCCAAGGGTCGCCTTGAGCCTCGGCGTCGCTTCCCAGCTTACCGAAACCAGGTTACTCTTCGTGTCCTGCGTCAGGGTGGTGTAGTTCTGCTGACTCAAGGTGTCCGGGCCGGAGCTCGACGTGTGCTGCGGGCAGGTTGCTGCGGTAAAGGGCGGCGGGCAGGCTGTCGGGTTGAAGACATTCGGTACGGTCGCGAGCGTCGCGCCGAAAACACTGGTTTCAGTGAAATCGTTCTGACCGGAGATGTGCCAATTCCAGAAATCAAAGACGTCGGTAATCTGGATCTTGGGAGTGACTTCTACAGTGATGCCATAGTCTGCGTTCACGTTCACGCGCTTCGTCTTCGCCAGTTGGCCATCCGGGCCGTTGCCGGTGTCTACCGTGCCCCGCTGCGCGGTGCGTGTGGTCAGACCGTTGAATATCTCGCTGTAGTGATCTGCATTGCCATTGCCGCCGCTATAGGCGAAGCGGCCGTTCATGGAGACACGCTCAATGGAATTGCTGCTGAAGTGGAAGTTCTCCGTCGGGAATGAGGTCCGTGTCGGCAGGTTGCGTGAATAATCCAGGACACCGTTGCAATTGGGCTTGACGGTGTTTGTCGTGCCTGGGATAAGGCAAGTATTGGACGCGGTGGTAAAAATGTCGATTCCGAGGCTCACTGGAGTGCCATTGGCCAGCTGATAATTCAGGCCGGTCAGCTGCCAGGTTGTGTCGCCTTTGTAGTAGGTATAGAGCTGGTCGTAGCTGAGGATTGTCTTGGGAAAGAGCTTGAAGTCGATGCCCGCGCGATAAGTGCTGGTGCTGTTTCTCCAGTTCTGCGTAAGCAGCGGGTCTGTACCTAGGTGAATCGTGCTGTAGGATGGCCCCTCGGCAACGTTAAACGTGTACTCCAGCCGATAGCTCAACCGCGACAACGGCATGATGGTGATCCCACCGTCGGTGATGCGGCGCACCGTGTTGTATAGATGCGGAGAGCTCAGGACCGGGGCGTAGGGGACGGCGTTCGACGGAATCAGCGGGTTTGCCAACAGATCGTAGTCAAAATACTGCCGGTCGCGGCGGAAACTGCCCGTGAAGTCGTAGATCTTGCCCTTCGACATCCGCAGGATCGTGTTGTTGAGCGGGTCGCCGCCATATCCGAAGTTGGAGGTCGTCAAAACGTCAAAAAATGGCGTCTTCTTCGTGTCCACCGACCGCATATCGAGAGAAAAACTCAGGATGCGAGGGCCGCTCTGAAGGTTAACCAACGTGTCCCACATAGAGGGGCTGCCCGAATAGCCAACGATGTGGCCACCGAGATCCGTGCTCTGATGGACATTGTAGCCATCAATGTTGATCTCTGGCGTATCAGGTGAGGGCGCGGCTTTCTGCGCCACGGAGGCAACGGTCAGCCCGAGCACCATGGCTGCGATTCCCAGCCTGGTGCCTGTCTTTCGGAAGCCACCGTGGTTCTTACGACCACCGAATGGCTTGAGTAATGTTTTATAAGGACTCTTCATCGTAAGCCTCACTTGAAGAAGAACTGATTTGCGTTGGATCCGTGCACCTGCGTATGGCAGATCGTGCACGCCTGGTACTGGACAGCCTGGTTATGGAACGTGGGGACGCCAGGTGCGGTGAAATCACCGGAGACAGTGTGGCACTGCAGGCAGAGCGTGTTTACGTTGCTCCGAGCCAGCAGCCGCGGATTCGGCGAGCCGTGCGCATTGTGGCAGGTGGTACAGCCTTCAACTTTGACCACCGGATGCTCGAAAACGAACGGTCCTGCTGTCTCTGTATGGCACTTCACGCAGACTGTATCCATCTGGGGTGCAGTCTTGAGGCCCTTCTTCTGGAAGGTTCCATGCGGATTGTGGCAGTCACTGCAACTCATTAAGCCTTCATCCACTTTGTGGTGGAAGGGCTGGGAGAAGTCCGGCTTGATGTCCGTGTGGCATCCGTAGCAGAGTTTCGGCTGCGAAGCCTTCAGCAGGTGTGCCGAGTCTTCAAATTTGTGGATGCTGTGGCAATTCAGGCAGCTGACATTGGCTTCGCCGTGGGCCGAACGCTCAAAGCTGGCGTGGTTGCCCTGGTGACATGTCAGGCACTTGTCGTCGATCTCTTTGGGAGTCGCCTTGGTGAAGCGGAAGATCTTGGTGGCATCGCCGCCGCCATCGACGTGGGCCTTGCCCGGTCCGTGACAACCCTCACAGGTTGTGCCGGCTTTTCCGTGCATCTGCGCGATGCGTGTGTGCGGGTTGCTGTCCAGCCCCTTCGCGATGTCCGCGTGGCAGGTGGCGCAGACTTCCGACCCGACGAAATCCGCCGGATTGGCTGCCGGCGCCTGAGTCGCGACCGCGGTTTGTGGCTTGGGAGCATCCTTGGCGTAAGCCGTCTGACTTCCTGCTAGCCACACTCCGCCAGCAAGCAGCAGAAAGGCAGCTACGCCGGATTGAAGCTGGCGTTTAACCGTATTCATTGTGTCATCCATAGAACGATCTTTCGACTTGAGGGTCATGAGCATGGATTCCGCCCCCGGAAAACTGGCCTTCCAAATTCGAGTTAATGGCAGATACTAGCACGGCTAACCAAGGACTTAGGAGTGACGTGCGTCACATGTCAACAAAGATTCTTCAAATCCCGTGGCTCGGCTGAGCAATTTTGCTCACCGCGAGCCGGGGCAAAGAAGTGTGAGCGTGATCACATACTTACTATCAACAGCTTGCGAGACTGAAGAGTTAGCGATCGATGACCGTTCCCGCTATGGGTTCGAAGACGAGAAAGGGACATCCGGTGATCACAGAGGCCCTGCATTTACAAACAGCGTCTGCCAAGCACGCCCGGCGGACCAGTAGGCGTTTGAATCGTGAGGAGGCCGCGATGGCTGGCTGCGGCGGTTGTCCGAATCGCAAGCCGGGTTGGTTCTGCAGCCTGGGTGCCGACGTGCTGGCTGACCTTGATACCGTAAGTCACTCCATCACCAGCAGCGCAGCCGAGCGTGTCTTCTCGCAGGGCGACGACTCCGACCGGGTCTTCATTTTGTGCGGAGGGTATGTGAAGCTGACCGCGAGTTCGAGCCGCGGCCGCAACCTGATTGTGCGTATCGCAGGGCCGGGCGCGATCCTTGGCCTGCACGCAGCGATGTCGCAGAGACCGTACGAGGTTACAGCGGAAGCGCTCTCAGAGGTTCGCCTGCGCGCTCTGAGCCGTGAGGATTTCATGGGCTTTCTTCGCCGCCACAAGGAAAGCCAGATACGTGCCGTGCAGTGCGTGTGCCAGGAGTATCGTTTTGCGCTGCAGGACGCCTGCCGTATAGCTCTGACCGAAACCGTTGCCGCAAGACTCGCACGGTTGCTGATTGAACTAGCTCAGCAGATTGGCGAATGGGACGACGGCGGATATCGTGTGCCGCTCCTGCTGACGCACGAAGAGATGGCCAGTATGACCTGCACCACTCGCGAGACTGTGACGAGGACGCTGGGTCAATTCAAGAAAGAGGGCACTCTCTCTATTCGCGACTCGGTGATATTCCTTCACGACCCGGAAAAACTGCACAGCTATTTCTAGAGCGGACCCACAGGGGCGTGGAAGTTTGCAGCCCGTATTATGAGCGAGTCTTTTGTGCGGGAGTTTCGCACGTCCAGAAATCAGTGTGCAGATGCACTGGCCTATGCCGAAACAGCATGAAGCGAGTCGCTTGGCCTTAGGCTATGCACGTCCAGTCCGCCATGAATCGTGATGACCGGGCAGGAAGTCCGGCTGGCGATGGTATAGATCAATCCCTGCCGCAGACCTCCGCGTGGTTGACGCTGCAGATTTTCCTGTTCCGTACCAATCACCGTTCCTGTTGCATCCAGCGAGCCCGCCAGAGACACGATGGTTGATGCCAGTTCGCCCACCTGAACAATGCAATGCACAATCCGCGTCTTTCGCACGTACTCTGTCGCCATCTCGTTTAGCTTATCCAGGCATTTTCTTGCGGTGACGGTACCGTTGGCTATTTCTGGAACAACGTGAACCAGATGAAGCTCGGCACCAAGTTTGTGTGCGAAGAGATCGGCAAAAGGAAGAACGCGCAGGGACGTGTTCGAGAATCCAGTCGGAAAGAGTACTCGCGCTCTGCCTGTAGCGCGAGTTACGTGCGGAGCAACCAATGGACCGACAACCATCACCGGGCAAGGGGCGACCCGCAGAATCTTCTCTGCTACTGAGCCGTATGCGTCGCGGTCGAAGCGAGACTCTCCGTGGGAACTGACTACCAGAAGGTCCGCATCATAGTCGCGCACAACGCTGCAAAGAGCCTCTCGGAGTGGGCCCTGGCGAACGACGAGCTCGAAATCGATATCTTCGCGACTCAGCACTTCCGCCGCGCTGTCGAAGCGCTCATTGACATATTTTTCGATCTGCCGCGGAACGAACGGTGCTCCGTTGAGTGCGACGGAGTAAGTGACCGGATCGATGACATGAGTCAGGATGATTTTTGAGTGGAAGCTCTGCGCCAGTTCTACGGCACGCTGAAATGCTCCATCGGCATAGCGCGAAAAGTCGGTGGCGACAACGATCGTCTTGAAGGCAAGGGGGAACGTTCGATGAGTGGTTCGCATGGAGCACCCCCAGGATGCATGGGAACACTACATAGACGTCGCAAAGTAGCGAACGGTTGCGGTCCGGAGAAATATTGGCCCGCAACCATTCGAGAGACAAGCTATCGACTACCCACTGCTATCTTGCTGCCCCGGCGTGTTGTGGAACCTCTTCCAACGCTTTCACCATGCGATCTATGGCAAGTGGCGAGACCGTTAAAACCGGGCAGGGAGCGTGCGCGATCACCTTATACACCACCCCATGCCGAGTGAGGGTGGACATGATGGAGGCCTCCTGCGCGCCGAGCACTAGCATGTCGACTCGCTGAGACTTGGCCTGGAAGAGGATCTCTTCAAATGCCTCGCCCGGCACAACCATCGATTCGATAACAATTTGCGTGCGGATCTCAGGTGGGATCAGGGATTGGATATCCTCCTGGAGTTGCTCGATTGTTCTGCCGGCGAGAACCTCGGGACTTTCTGATGGCTTCAGCACATGCAGAAGCAGGAGGCGTGCCCCCTGATCGAGCGCAATCTGAGCGGCAAGCACGGCCGAGCCTGCGCAGTTCCCGTGCAGCGATGTGGCACACAGCACCGACTTTATCTTGTAAGCCTGGAAGGCCTTATCGATCACATCCGGGCCCACAACGCATACCGGTATCTCGGATGCGCGAAGCACTTCTTCTGCCACCGATCCCAGCAGGATCTTTCCAAAGGTACCCGGGCAGCGGGTTCCCATGATGATGCGGTCTGCGTTCTTCTCGTGTGCGCACTCCAGGATCAGGTGAGGCGCAAGTCCTTGCCGCACTATGATTTCGCAGTCAACCCCGGCTGCGCGAGCTTTCTCAACCAAGGGCTCAAGGTGTTGGATTTCGGTCTTGGCGGCAGCCGCGTAGTCGTAATAGCGCAGGCCGCTGGTCTCAGATGCGGAGACAACCAAGGTGTCATAGGCGTGGAAGATGATGAGCCTGGCCTGGGCATTTTTTGCCTGGGCCAAAGCAAAGGCGTAAACCTGCTCGTTCGCCGGAACTTCCGTAGCGAACAGAATTGTCTGGGGGATACTCCAGCGGCGATTCGTCAGAGGGGTCATGGTTGAACCTCCTACGGTGCCACAATGGACCCCATAGGAGGTTCTTTCAGTGCGACAGATCACATTGCCATGTGATATCGCGCATTAACCGGTCAGGACGAATTGGCGCTAGTGACCGTACCCTGTCGATTTCAAATCGACCTTGCCCCGGAACATCCTGTAGGCGAGGGTGAAATAGCCAAACGCCATCAGCATGCCAAATCCCCACCACACCAGTCCCACGTGAAGAGTATGTGGGCCAGAGAGCGCCTTGGCGATGGTGATGTCGAGATTTGGATCGCTGATTGACGGCAGAACGACGGGGTACAATCCCGCAACCGCACCCACCATCATGAATGCCAGATATCCACCCGAGCAGAGGAATGCTGCCAGATCCTTGCCTTGCCGGCTGAAGAAGAGAATGCCAACCAGGCAGGCCGCGACCAATACCGGGACAGCAAAAATTATTGGGTGAGCATAGTAGTTATGCAAACTGGAAGGCCGCACGGAAATGGTGGCGACGAGGCTGCCGATGGTTAGCAGCAGCAATGCAAACCACAGTATGCGGACGGTTGCGCGCGCGCGTTGCTGCAGTCCACCTTCGGTCTTGATCGCGAGCCACAGTGCTCCATGGATCGTGAGAGCCGCAAGAGCCACGACGCCGCCAATCACCGTGTACCAGTCGAGGATGCCTGGATTGGGTCCGACCATCCAGTTCGTCCACAGCGGAAGAAAGAAGTAGGAATCCGTGCCCAGCGGCACTCCGCGAATCACATTCGCCAACGCCGCGCCATAGAAGATGATCAGGAGCGTGCTTGAGAAACAGAAGACGCCGTCAAAAAAAGTGCGCCACACACCCAGCGTCGAGTGGCTGCGCAGCTCCACACTTACGCCGCGCAGAATCAGCAGCCAGAGCACGATCATCAGAGGCAGATAGAACCCGCTGAAGGCCGAGGCATACAGCAACGGGAAGGCAAAATAAAGCGTCCCGCCACCCGCAAGCAGCCACACCTCGTTGCCGTCCCACACCGGCCCAATGGAGCGAAGCGTCATCTGCCGCTCTTCGTCGTTTCGTGTCAGCAAAAGGTGCAGGACACCCACACCAAGGTCAAAGCCGTCGAGCACAACATATCCGACGAGCATGATTGCAACCAGCCAGAACCAGATGAATCCCATCTCCGCACCTTTCCCTTAGCCGACCGTGAGTGTTTCGGGAGTTATAGCCGCATCTTGTTGGGGACCATGCGCAATCTCCTTGTAGACGAGAACCAGGAAGAGCACGGAGATCACGGTGTATAGGCCCATGAATCCCAGGAGCGTGAAGAGGCTGTTGCTGGCCGAGACATATTTCGAAAAGCCATCGGCGGTCCGCATCAGCCCATAGACAACCCAGGGCTGCCGCCCGATCTCAGCAGTCATCCATCCAGCGGTGTTAGCGATGTAGGGCAGCGGGAAGCTGAGCAGAAGTGGCCACAGAATCCACCGCGAAGTGTAGAGTTTGCCGCGCCACAGCAGCAGGGCTGAGACCAGCATTACCAATGCGAAGTAAGTCCCGAGTCCAGCCATGATGTGGTAAGCGTAAAAGAGCAGCGGCAGTGTCGTCGGCCATTGATCGCGCGGGAATTGGTCCAGTCCCTGCACTTCAGCCCGCGTCGTGCCATAGATCAGGAAGCTGAGCAGATCGTTGACAACGATTGGATTGTCAACCTTTCCAGTCTCATAATCCGGTTGCCCCATCAACACGATGTTGGCGCCCTTCTCGCTGTGGAAGAGCCCTTCCATTGCGGCCATGCTGACAGGCTGATGCCTGGCCACGTACTTCCCGTGCAGATCTCCGGTAGGAAAGATCATCGCAATGCAGGAGAGCAGGCCTGCGGTCACTCCGAGCTTCAGGAAGATCCGCCCATACTCCTCAAAGCGATTCTCCAAGAGATAGAACGCACCCACCGCAGTCATGACGAAGGATGCCGTGACCACCGCGCCGCACATGTTATGGGCATACTGCAGCAGCGCCCAGGGATTCAGGAGCAATGCCCAGAAGCTGGTGACTTCATACTGCCCATTGGCGAGGATGCGGTAGGCCACAGGGTGCTGCATCCAGGCATCGGTGACGATGATGAAAAATCCGGAGAGCCACGACCCGAAGAAGACCATGAAGGCCGAGAACCAGTGCATCCATTTCGACACGCGCTTTTCGCCATAGAGCAGCAGGCCCAGGAAAGCCGACTCGATAAAGAAGGAGAAGACGCCTTCCATAGCCAGCGGTTGGCCGATGACGCCTCCGGTTAGCCGCGCGAATTGAGACCAGTTCGTTCCGAACTGAAATTCCATCGGAATCCCGGTGACGACACCCATCACAAAATTGATTCCAAATATCTTTCCCCAGAAGCGAGCAGCCTTGTGATAACGCTCATCGTCTCGCCTTACCGCGATCGTCTTCAGAACGAGGATCAAGAGCGCAAGACCCATCGTGAGCTGAGGAAAGAGATAGTGGTAGGTGACGGTAAACGCGAAATGAAGACGGTGCATGACGAGCGCGTCCATAAAGTCCCCTTACTTAAGTGGTTTGCTGCAGCCACTATATACCTAGGTTTGGGAGTTCTTTTGTGATGGCCGCCGCTGTTTGATCTGCTGAAACCTACGATAGTGTTGCCCTTTGGCAGTGGCAGAAGGCGTTCTGAAAGTGCCGCGGGATGAGAATTCACTTGCCAACACTGATAGGCAACCGTTTAGGATGCTGGATACTTCGTATTTTGCCCGGCCGGGCAAAACGAATCTCCTGGTCTCCGATCGATGGGGATTGAGGGTCAAGATTACAAATCGCAGTACTTCCTCACCATTGTGGCTGGCTTCCTTTTTTGACCAACTGGCTCGCTTCGCAAAACCATCGCGCAATAAAAGGAGAGACAGAATGAATGAACTAGTGCAGATCGTGCAGCAGAAGAGCGGACTCTCGGAAGAGCAGTCAATATCGATCGTCAAAGCAGTTGTAGAGTTTGTGAAGGGCAAGCTTCCTGAGTCGCTTGCGTCCCACGTCGATGGACTGGTTGGGGATCTCGGTGGTGGCGAAGCGGCTGCCGCAGCTGCTCCAGCGGCGACCGAATCGAGCGCAGCTGGCATGCTCAGCTCCGTGGTAAGCGGTTTGTTCGGCGGAAAGAAAGAAGCTTAGCTGGATTCGGCTGTGTGGCAGTCAGATAAAACGAAAGAGGAGAAAACATGAAGCAGTGGGCTACATTCAAGCGCGTTTTGGCGCTCGCAATCACGGTTGGGATTTGCAGTCTCCCGGCTATTACGCAGACTGCGGCGACAGCGCCCGCCAAGACAACGACCAAAACCACCGCGGCAGCACCGGCCACGGCAGATTTGCTGGACATCAATTCCGCCAGCAAGGCCGAACTCTCCGGCCTGCCGGGAATCGGCGATGCCTATTCGCAAAAGATCATTGACGGCCGACCATACGCAAAAAAGACCGACCTGGTGCAGAAGAAGATCATTCCCCAGGCAACCTACAACAAGATCTCGAAGATGATCATCGCCAAGCAAAAGTAAGACGATAATCGCAGGATGGCCGACCCTTCAGAGCGAGGGGCGGCCTTTTCTGTTGCTGCATATGTTTGCAGAGAGAAGCATCTAGTCCTTAGCCGTCGCTACCTATTCCCAATCGGTGCGATATGTAGCCAAAAAGCGCGTTTTCGAAGCGAAATGGAGCCCTATTTCGCAATTGTGAGGGCTACAAGGGCAGGCTCATAGCCTGCATATTCGCGAAACAAACCCCATCATTAGTGATTTAGATCACAGCCAGAGAGATTTGAAGGCTGTTTTCCTAGATGCATGAACAAAGGCATGCATCTTCCTCACGCCACTATGAACTTTGACGAAACGCCCTTCCTGGTCATCTGGGAAGTGACGCAAGCCTGCGATTTGTCCTGCAAACATTGTCGTGCCGCCGCGCAACCGTTGCGCAGCCCCGACGAGTTGACCACGGAAGAGGGTAAGAACCTTATCGACCAGATTGCGGATCTGCATGTACCGATTTTCGTGATGACTGGCGGCGATCCTATCAAGCGGCCGGATGTTTTTGAATTGATCCGCTACGCGACGGAGAAGGGCGTGCACGCGGCGTTGACGCCAAGCGCCACTCCACTGCTGACACGCGAAGTAATCGGCAAGCTGAAAGACGCCGGATTAGCGCGGCTGGCGGTGAGCCTGGATGGTTCTACCGCAGAGATTCACGACAACTTCAGGCAGCTGTCGGGCGCCTATGCAAAGACGCTGCAGGCGATTGAGTGGGCGAATGAAGTTGGGCTGCCGATCCAAGTGCACACCACGGCAAGCCGCCATAATATTGCCGACCTTGACTCGCTGGCGACGCTGCTGCACGAGTTGGATATCGTGATGTGGAGCGTGTTTTTCCTGGTGCCTGTGGGCCGCGGACAGAAGGCGGATTTGCTCACTGGCGAAGAGTTTGAGCAAGTGTTTGAGAAGCTCTACAAGCTGTCGAAGGAAGTGCCGTTCCAGATCAAGACGACCGAAGCGATGCATTATCGCCGCTACATTCTGCAGCAGCACGTTGCGGAGTTGCAGCGTGAGCGCGCATCGCACGGTGAAGAGAAACCAGTGGAGGCGCGCACTGCGCAATGGACAACGCGCAAGGTGAATGACGGCCGTGGATTTGTGTTTGTTTCGCACACTGGGAACGTGTATCCAAGCGGGTTTTTACCTATGCTTGGCGGCAGTGTGCGCGAGCAGAGTTTAAAGGAAATCTATCGCGATTCGCCGGTATTTCGCACGCTGCGCGACCTTCATCAACTACAGGGAAAGTGCGGCGCTTGCGAGTTCAAGGAGATCTGCGGAGGTTCGCGCGCGCGGGCATTCGCGCTTACAGGAGATCTGCTTGCGGAAGAGCCTTGCTGCATTTATCAGCCGAAAAATTACCATGCTTCAGAAGAAGTGCTGGTGTAGGAAAGTCGCTTCAACTCTGGGGAAAACGGTGATTTCTGGAGCCACTTAAGGGTGCAATTTGGTCACGTTTTGGTCACTTTTTGACCACTTACGTATGAGTGTGCTGCGCTCATATTTGGGGCGGTAGGGGCGTAGCTCGGATGATTTTGGTCTGTGTCTCAGAGCACGGAAGTGCGCCAACAAAATCTCACGCTCCGCAATTATTTCTGGCGCAAATCCTGAATTGCCAATGATCGATTCATAGACCCGATTGCCCCTCAACTTCGCAGGATCGGCGCGCCTATTCTTCAGCAGCAAAAAAACAAATCGCGGGCAATTCTTCGAGGTGCACTCTATTCGTTGCGCAGAGCGGTCATGGGTTCAGTGGCGGCTGCACGACGGGCCGGAAGCCATGAGGCGAGCAAGACAACGATAAAGAGGAGAATTGGTACGAGTGATAGCATGACCGGATCGTACCAAGGGGTTCGGTAAAGACTGGTAAGCAGGAGGCGGGATGCAAAGGCGGAGAGAACGAGTCCGCAAACGCAGCCAGTAGCGGCGATCATTGCGCCGCGCGAAAGTACCAGGTTCTCGATCTGTGAACGGTTAGCCCCCAAAGCCATGCGAACTCCGAATTCGGCGCTGCGCTGAGCGACCAGATACGAGATCACACCAAAGATTCCTACCGCAGCGAGCAGCAGCGCAGTGATAGCGAAAGCGCCGAGCAGAACAAGGGTAAAGCTGCGTTGGGCAAGCGATTCCGAGATGAGCGATTGCAGAGTCGCCGCTTCATAGAGTGGCAGTTCGTTGTCCACTGACCAGACCTGTTGGCGGATGGCCGGCAGGAGTTCAGGGCCGGCGGTTTTGCCGCGAAGGATGAAGGCTGTCCTGACGCTGGCGCCGCTTTCGATCTGGAACATATCGTGGTAGATCATCGGCGGAGCCTCGGTATCGAGCGATGAGACACGTACATCGGCGGCAACACCGATGATTGTGAACATCGCGCGGTCGCCCCACTGGAAGCGTTGTCCTATGGGGTTCTGACCGGGGAAATATTCGCGACCTAGCGATTGGCTGATGATGGCAGCAGGAGGAGAGTCGCGACGATCATCAAAAGTGAAGTCGCGGCCAGCGACAAGCGCGATACCCATGGCATGAAAGTAGCCCGGAGTAACGAGGGAGTTCTCGGCCTCGTGATAGTCGTCGTGGGCGGCATGTTCGAGACGAAATCCGATTTGACGCGAATCGCTGAGGGGCAGATGGCTTGCTTCGGCCACGGCTGTAATCCCGGGCAGACGCGAAAGCCGCTCCAGCAATTCTTTCTGAACGACACTTCGCTTGAGTGGGTCGGGATAACGCACATGGTCGAAGACGGTGCGAACAACGAAGGCCTCTTGCGGGTCGAAGCCAAAGGGCGAATCGATGAGGCGCGTAAAACTACGCAACAAGAGGCCTCCTGCAATGAGAAGCACAAAGGCGAGTGCGATTTCCGCGGTGGCAACAGAATTCTGCAGGCGCTGACCGCTGCGATCTGAATTGGCCTGCCTAGCCGTGCGCAGTGAAGCTTGCGGAGGAACACGGGAGAGGCGCCATGCGGGAGCAAATCCAAAGAACAGGCTGGTAATCAGAGAGAGCCCGAGGGCGAATAGCAGAACTATCGGATGAATCGCTACATCCTGCAAGCGGGGCAGGCTGGTTGGGCCGAAGTGCTTCAGTCCTGCGACCAAAACGAAGGCCACAAAGATTCCGGCGATGGAGCCGAGAAAGCCGAGGAGTGAGCTCTCGCACGAGGCACTGACGGATGAGGCGCGGACGACTTGCTCCGATGGCCATGCGAAGCGCCATCTCCTGTGTACGAGCACTTGCGCGAGCCAGCAAGCAGGTTCGCGATGTTGGCGCTGGCGATAAGTAGTACGCAAAGCACAGAGGCCGCCAACAGAATCAGGAGTGGACGCGCGCTCGCAACAGAGTGAGCCGAGAAAGGATAGACGTGAGGCGCGACGCGAACCGTGCCGCTATATCCGTATTGCAGCATAAAGCGGTTCGCGATCTGATTCATTTCCGCCTGCGCCTGTTGAATTGAAGCGCCTGGTTTGAGGCGGCCTATGAGTCCTACTCCGAATTCCATTGTGCGATTTTCGGGGTTGAGAAGATTAGGCGCGAATGCCATCGGCAGCCAGAGGCCCGCTCGTTCAGAAGGAGGCGCGGCATCGAGTGGAAAGCGAAAGGACGCAGGCATGACTCCGATGACGGTGTATGCCGTTTCGTCGAGATGAATGGTCTTTCCAACGATATCGGGTGCAGAACCATATTGGCTTTGCCAGAGCGCATTCGATAAGAGAACGACGCGGTCTGAGCCATAGCGATCCTCTTTGGGGAGGAAGTTGCGGCCCAGCTGAGGCGTAACCCCGAGCAGGGGAAGGGTTGACGCAGAGATGCGAGCAGCGTTGATACGCCGTGGTTCACCGATGCCGGTAAGGTTGAAGTCAGCCGTTTCGAAGGCCGCAGTGTCGGAGAGCCCGCTATTCTGAGAGCGGTAGTCGAGATACTCCTGTGCCGATACACCGATATCGTTGCTGCCCTCAAGCGGAAGGCTCTCCGATATCAGGACCAGACGGTCGGGATCCTGATATGGAAGACGATGAAGGAGAACGGTGTTGATAGTGCTGAAGACAGCAGTGCTGGCACCGATTCCAAGGGCAAGCGTAAGTAAGCAAGTGGTTGTAAACGCTGGCGATTTCCGCAGCTTGCGTGCCGCGTATCCCATGTCCGCGTAAATGGATTCGAGCGTGGGCCATTGCCATATCTCGCGGCTGCGTTCTTCGACGAGGGCGACGTTGCCAAACTCACGATGGGCGGAGCGGCTGGCCTCCTCCTGAGTCATCCCGCTATCCATCAGATCCGCAATCTTCTCTTCGACATGTTCGCGGATCGATTCCGAGAGATCGTCGTAGCGGCGACGACGCGTGAACAGTTGTTTGAGCCATTGCATACGTCACGCTCCTACGATTGGGCGCCAGCAAGAACGCGGTTGATGCCGGCAAACATCTTCTCGAAACTAGATCGCTCTGCTTCGAGACGCTTTCGTCCAGCAGCGCTGAGTTTGTAAACCCGCACCGGGCGATTGCGCGCCGAGAGTCCCATTTCAGAGTGCAACCAGCCAGCCTTCAACATGCGTTGCAGGGCTGGATACAACGAGCCTTCTTCAATCTGGAGGAGATCCTCTGATACGGCTTTGATGTGCTGTGCGAGCGCATATCCGTGCATCGGCTTTCGACGCAGGGTTTGCAGGATCATCAATTCCAGAGCGCCAGCAAAGAGGTCGCGATATTCGGCAGTTTTGACCATAGGCCGATAGTACATCAGAAATACTATTTCTAACATAGTATTGTGACGAATGGGCGGCATGCCTTGAGGAGCGGCACCGGTGCCACTGGTCGGGGTCGGTCGTTCTTACACGCCTGCGGTGCACATTTTTCAGGGCGTGCACCCTAAATGGCACTCGCGGTTCGAGCCTGTATTTTGGGCTTGCCATTTTGCGGGGCGTGGGTCTTTACTATGCAAAAGCATGCGGAACATACAGAGACTCTAATGCCGCGGCGGCCATCCTGACCCGTAAGTATGGGACCTTTGATTGTCAGAGTTGTCAGTATTGATGGTGCCTGGAAAGCGGTGACGAGGCTCTAGAATTCAACGCTCGGGCTCGCAGCGGGCCAGAGGTGCGCTGCTCGCAAGGGCATTCCGAATGAAATCGTCGAGAGTATTTGTGCAGCGGAATTCTTCCGTGTGCATTGGACGAGGAACGGTTCAGATTCGGTGTCGCTGAAGAGCCAGGGCGGTTGAACACTACGGAGCTTCTCCTCCAAAAGATGGAGAGGCGAGATGACTTTCCCAAAGAGCACAATTCCCTTACACGATCCTGCGACCGGCGGTTCGATTCAAGTGTTCGCCGATGGGCAAGTGCAATGGACGAGCGGTACAGCATGGGCGGGAATTACAGCCGAGGTGTATAGCTTCGATGGTCTTGAGACGCCGGAGTTCCAGTATGTGAACCATGCTGTGGCGCTACATCTGTCGGGCCCCGCGGCTGTTGAGGTGAAGCTGGATGGGCAGCGGGACACGCGCGTGCGTGGGCGCGGTGACATCGCTCTTTTTCCAGCAGGCACTGTATGCCGGTTGCGGTCGGATACGCCGCACGAAGTGCTGGTGGTCTCTGTTTCGCCACGGATCATGAGCCGCGGCCTGGAGGCTCGCGAGAGCGCGCCACCTGGGCTGGTGGCTCATGGGCACCTCGTAGATGCGCAGATCCGGCATATTTGCCTGGCGCTGAAGGCAGAGGGTGAATCGCATTATGCCTGCGGCCCGCTTTATGGCGAATCGCTTGGGCTGGCGCTGGCCAGTCGGCTGGTGGGCCAATATTCAACGCGAGAGACAGCTTCGATTCGCGCAGGTGGTCTGGCTCCGCGCGTGCTGCAACGAGTGATTGATTACATCGAGTCCGATCTGGCGAGCCCACTGAGAATGAGTTCCCTGGCTGAGATCGCCGGGCTAAGCCAGTATCGCTTTGCGCACAATTTCAAAACGCATACCGGCTTGCCTCCCTATCGCTACGTGATGCGGACTCGGATTGAACGCGCGAACAGGATTCTGCGGGAGACAGATATGTCGATTGCAGAAGTGGCGCAGACGGTGGGCTTTCAAAGCTCAGCGCAATTCAATTCGATTTTCAAGCGGGAGATGGGAACTACGCCCAGCGTTTTTCGCAGCTACTTTCGTTAAGTCGTGTCTGCAAGAGAGTGGCGCTGCAAAACGAGTGGCAGGATTGAGTAGAAGGCGGCAAGAAACAGCAAGACACATAGTGAATGGTCCGTCACCATGATCGACATGCTCAGAGAGAGGGGGGCAAAGGAGATGGACTATGAAGCAGATGATTCTAATTGCCGCTACTCTGGCGGTGACCATTGGCGCGACAGCGCAGACCAGCCTGTCAACGAATACCTCACCATCCTTATTGAGGGAGTTTCGACCCATCGGTGGCTCCGGTAATAATCTGCAGAACCCACGGCTCAACGCAGTTCCGGGAAGCGCGGAGTTGACGTGGGCGCATTTGAACTTTGCCACGGGAACTACGAATGGGCTGGTAGCTGGTCCGAACCCGCGGTACATAAGCAACGTGATCGCAGGTGGTACTGGGTCGAACGGCGTGAATGCTGAGACACCCGATCCAACTGCTTCGGCATGGCTCTACGTCTTCGGACAGTTCCTGGACCATGACCTTGATCTGGAAGCAACGCCCACGACTACAGCGCAAATTAATATCGTCATTCCTGCTGGTGATCCGATTTTTCCTGCCGGTACAAGTATTGCCATGAACCGCGATGTTAGAAGTCCGATTACGAATACGATCATCAATACAACGGCTGGTTATCTTGATTTGTCGCAGCTATATGGATCTGACGCGACGGTCGCGGCGAGCCTGCGTAACTCCGATGGGACGCTGAAGAGTTCGGGCAACGAGAAGTATCTGCCGGTAGCTGGAGATAACTTCATCACGGGCGATCCGCGAGTGATGGAGAACCCGGAGCTGAGCGCCGTGACCACACTCTTCATGCGTGAGCATAACTACTGGGTGTCGAAACTGAAGGCTGTTCATCCGGGATGGACCGGCGATCAGGATTATCAGATGGCGAAGGCCATAACAACGGCTGAATATCAGAACATTGTCTATAACGAATACTTGCCCGTCGTAGTGGGCGCAAAGCTCGGGTCCTATCGTGGGTATGACTCGAGAGTGAATGCGCAGGTGACACAGGAGTTTTCAACGGCAGCTTTCAGGATGGGCCACTCCGAAGTATCGGATACGCAGGCGGGACTGGATAACGCCGGGAACGTGACGTTCACGCAATCGCTGGCAGATGCGTTCTTCAATACGGCATCGATGGATGAGGCGAACGGCGTCGATGATTTGTTGCGCAGCGTGACTGCAGAAGCGTCGCAGGCTACGGATGCTTATTCGGTGGGAGTGTTGCGGAACCTGCTGTTTGCCGGGCTGGTGGGTGGAGATGTGGATGAGATAGATCTGATCGCAATCGACATACAGCGCGAACGCGATGTAGGTCTTGGCACACTGAATCAGACGAGGCGGGCACTGGGTCTTGCGGCTTACACATCGTTCGATCAAGTAACCAGCGATTCTGTCTTGCAGGCCAACCTGCAGAAGGTCTATGGGCGGGTGAGCAATCTGGATTTGTTCATGGGAGGGCTGGCGGAGGATCACGCGCCGGGCGCGGCCGTTGGTAGTACGTTCCAGGCAATCATTGCGCGGCAGTTCCAGGCGTTGAGGTCGGGGGATCGCTTCTTCTGGCAGAACCAGGGATTTGATCGCTCGACGGCTGGTTTGATCGCGAACACGACGCTGGGGCAGATCATCAAGAGGAACACCAACACGACTGCTAATTTGCAGAATGTTTTCATTGTCACGAACCCGGCTCCGCAAGTTCATATAGCTGCGCCGGCGCAGGTGAATAAGAATGGTCGGGCCTTCATGGTGAACTAGCTTCGCGGCTGGTTGAAATGGAAGTTGCTTCAGTGCTGCGCAGTCATGCAATGGTCGTCCGCGATCGAAATCGGGCGGCCATTGCTTTGTGAGCGCGCGGAGAGGCCCTAGAATGGGTGTATGAAGGTTGCAATTGTGGGTGGAGGAATCTCAGGGCTGAGCGCGGCCTTTGAGATGGAGAAGGCGCGTGCGGCCAACCCCGGGCTGGAGTATGCGCTGTTCGAGAGGTCTGCCCGGCTGGGCGGATCGATCTTCTCTGAGCAGATTGATGGGTGCACGGTGGAGGGTGGTCCGGATTCTTTCATAACGGAGAAGCCGGCTGCGGCGAAGCTGTGCGCGGAGCTGGGGATTGCAGATCACCTGGTGGGATCGAATGACTCGTCGCGCAAGACATACATCCTGCTAAAGAACAAGCTGATCCCGCTGCCGGACGGGCTGATGTTCATGGTGCCGACGAAGCTTATTCCGACGGCACTGACGCCGCTATTCACGTGGAAGACGAAGATCCGCATGGGAATGGAGCTGATGCATCCGCCGCGGCCGATGCACGAGGACGAATCGGTTGCCGCGCTGGTGGAGCGGCACTACGGGGCCGAGGTGGTGGATCGTCTTGCCGATCCGCTGCTGTCTGGAATCTACGGCGGCGACGCGGCGGTATTGAGTGCGCGCACGGTGTTGCCGCGGCTGGTGGAGATGGAAGAGAAGCACGGCAGTTTGAGCAGGGGAATGCTGGCGGCCTACAGCAAGAACAAGCAGCCTGCGGCGGGAGGGTCGAATGGCAAGCCGGCGCGGTCGCTCTTCAGCTCGCTGCACGGCGGCATGCAGGAGATGGTGGACGGGATTACTGCGCGGCTGAATCCTGCGGCGATTCGGACCTCTACGGAGATTGGGCGCATTGCGCGGACGGCGACGGGCTGGCAGTTGATGGTGGACGGAAGGCCGCAGGATTTTGACGCTGTGGTGCTGGCTACTCCGGCATGGGCGGCGGGGGCGTTGCTGGCGGAGCTTGATCCGCAGCTGGGCAAGGATCTTGGAGAGATACCGTACTCGTCATCGATTACGGTGACGATGGGTTATAACGAAGCCGATCTTGGCGAGATGCCGGATGGATTTGGCTTTCTGATTCCGGCGAGCGAGGGACGGAGCATGCTGGCGTGCACGTTTGTGCATCGCAAGTTTCCCGGGCGCGCTCCTGAGGGTAGGGCCCTGCTACGCTGCTTCCTGGGAGGGGCACGCAACGCGGCGCTGCTGAACGATACCGATGAGCAGTTGGAGAGCCGGGTGCGAGCGGAGCTGAAGGAGATTCTCGGGGTGAGCGCGGCTCCGCGGTTTGTGCGAATACATCGCTGGCGTCGCGCGATGGCGCAATATTCGGTGGGGCACCAGGCGAGGATGACGCGGATATCGGCGGCGGTGGCGGGGCTGCCGGGGCTGGCGCTGGCGGGAAATGCTTATCTTGGGATCGGTGTGCCGGATTGCATTCGGACTGGGCAGGAAGCGGTAGGGCGGGTGCTGGGGTATTCTGGGGCGCCGAAACCCGGTTCGTGATTCCATCCTTTGAATGTCATACCTAATCTTCTGGTATGACGATCATTGCACTGGCGATCGAATCGTCCCATCTCACACGCGAGATGCAGGCCACCTGCTCTTGATGTAAGGCGATAAAACCTGGGCGACCGCCCGAAGTTGTTATCACTGTCCCAGGTGATGGTCATCACGGAACCATTTTGGTTTGTCTTTTAACATGCTGCGCCGGAAGGATGCCGGGGCTCGAAATTCTGTTGAATCTCTTCCATAAATTGAATGCTTCCCCATAACGCACGGTTTAACAGATCGTAAGAAAGGGGTTGCTCATGCCATTGGTAACTGATCGTCCCATCGTCAAACACGAATTCAAGACTCCGAACGACATGATCGAGAAGCAGCGCGAGTTACGTGGGATCACGACGCCGCTTGCGACTCTTGTTCCAGTTGCTACTCCGATTGTCGGAACCTGGGTGAATTGCAACCACGAGACTGGTGGACTGGTGAGAGTGGTAATCGCCGCTAAAGGCAATGGAATTACCGTTCATGCCTTCGGCGCCTGCCATCCGACTCCCTGTGACTGGGGAATTGTTGACGGCTTGATCTATGCAGACAGCGTCGCCACCACTCCCGCGGTCGCATTTACCACAAAATACAAGTTGGCTTTTGTGGAGACCACATTGGTGGGACACCTGTACAAGGGCGTTTTGTTCGTTGAGACATTCGAACACTTCACCGACAACAGCGGACGGGCTGACTACTATTCGCTGGAGATGATGTCGAAATAGCGGCCCGTAAGGTATTTGGTACAGTGCGGGTTATGCAGCTATCAAACTAGGCGAATAGCTGCAATTTGGGGCGTGGGGAAGCAGGAAGCGCACTGCGGGGCTTCCAATTCTCCACGCCCCTTTTCGTCTTTCCTGCGCAGGCTACCTCTTAACTCTCGTTCTGCCGATCTCCGACACGACCTCACTCGCATCTCCAAACATACGGCCAACAGAGGGACCGAGTAACTGGTCCGCATCAGCCTTGTCGACTAATTTGGCTCCGGTGAGATGAGCGATCGCAGACAAATGTTCGGAGTCAGCAACTTCCACTGCCAGAGAGAGGACTGCGCCACGTAATCTGTTCATGACCATCATTGCCAGGGCTTCCTCGCGTATCCGTGGCGCGAATACGACGAGTCCCTCGGCTGCCTGCGTCACCACCTGTTGCAAAGCGGGGAGGATCGCATCAGCATCGTAGAGTGGACAGGTTGTGACGAGCGTCTTCGGTTTCTTGATCGTGCAAGTGTAATGATCCGGGTCGGTCAGGAAATACCATGATGCGAAGCCTGCCGGCAGCGTAACCTCATTCGCATCATGCGCGAAAGGGGCTAGTGCAAGGAGGCTTTCTTTTAATGTTTCAACAACGCCGAATCGTCGCAGCCGTTCGCTGAGACCCTTGAATTCATTGTGGGATCTGGCACAATGGCTTGCCCTGTGTCTGAGCTCCTTGATTCTTGACGCGAGATAACTTGAAGAGTCCTGGGCTTCGAAGCAGGTTCCGTGTGCGTCATTCGAGACCATCCGTGCACTGCCAAGATCATATTCGAACGAGATATCGGCTATCTGTGTGAATTGGCAGATGACACCATTGGAAAGTTCCTCACCATCCCCGCGGTTTGGTAGTCCAAAGCCGAATTCTCGCAGCATCGCATTGCCCCCCAAGTAGATTCCAAGATCTACCAGCAATTCATCCATGGGCTGGCCGTCCAGATCCCGTGCTTCGACTGCGAGGCCCCCCGCAGAGTTGACCAATTTGGCCGCTGAACTTTCAAGCGCGGGTGCAACAACGATCAGTGTTTTCGCCGCATCTCTGCACCGCTCCACGAGGGGCGATAGATCGGCTGACGTAAGCGGGGCAAGGTTTGTAAGCAGAACAGCGGCATTTTGAATTTTCATCGAGGCCTGGCCTTTGGAAACCCATGGCAGGCAAAATCCTTCTTTGGCCTGGCCCGGAGTGCCGCTCCTCATTTCCTTGGTGTGCGCTGGCACCGCCTCATCTGATTCGTTGAGCTCGTCGGCGTCCGAAGCAGGGGGCACGATATGGCTCTCCACATCCCGGACTACGGACTTGTCTTGCTCCGCTTTTTGCCTGAAACGGAATGTCAGCAGGAGATCCTGAAGTGCAGGCAGATAATCCTGCCTGAAATCTACATACTGTATGCGGCGCAGGCGGAATGGAACCTTGCACTCTTGAAAGAGGATTGGGATGACGGCTTTTCCTTCCTCGAGCGCGAAAGAGACCTCGTCCATGACATTGGTGGAATTTACTGAAGCGGGGGAGAGAATCACTAACATGCGCGTGCAATGGTTGAGGGCATCTTCGACGGCTTGATCCCACCGATCCCCGCGCCTGATATCCAGCTGATCCAACCACACGCTCGCCCCGGCTGCCTTCAAGTCTCCGGCGAGCCTAAGTGCGAATGCGGAATTGCTACGGCTATAGCTAATAAATGCTCGATCGTCTTGTTCCACAACCGATCCTTTGTGCCAGGGATCCAGGGGGCGAAGATTCTGGGAACCGAGGCGACGCTCTGCCACACTGTCGCGTTGACTTTGCCGCTCTCGGCCGCCGTCCACGAATTGTACAGGTTCGTGCGGGGTTGAGTTGAGTTTGCGAGTGCTGAATGTGAGGGGGATCACGTTCGGGGGATGGGGCGCGACAGGTGCGTTGTTGCTGCATAGAATGTCTGCGTGATGGGCTGCGGTGGTGGAACTGCGCGGCCGGAACTCACGTACCAAAAGGCATCATGATCAGCGATCTGAAGCTCGCACTCCGACAGCTCAAAAAGTCTCCCGGCTTTGCACTTACCGCGATTGCCACACTGGCGCTTGGAATTGGCGCGAACGCTATCGTCTTCAGCGTTCTGAATGCGGTGGTGCTGAAGCCCTTGAATGTGCCTGAGGCGGAGAATGTTTTCACGGTGCAGCGATTCCAGTATGCATCGCAGTCCTACCTGGACTACGTGGATCTGCGCGACAAGAACAAGAAATTCGAGAGCATGTCGGCCTTCGAGATTATTGGCCCGGTGGGCGTGGCTACGGGCGGGAGTGCGTCGACGGCGTGGCCCTACCTGGCGAGCGGGAATTACTTTGACTCACTCAGGATACAGCCGTACCTGGGGCGCTTCTTTCATGCGAGTGATGAGAAGGGCATGAACAGCGCTCCTTATGTGGTGTTGAGCTACACGTACTGGCATGGTCATTTTTCTGGCGACCCGAATGTGGTGGGGCGGAAGGTGGACATTAACAAGCAGCCGTTCACGATTGTGGGAGTGGCGCCGCCGTCTTTCCGCGGAACGGAATTGTTCTTTGCGCCGGCGATGTGGATTCCGCTGGTTGAGCAGCCAACGGTGATGGGCAGCAACAACCTGCAGTATCGCGGCAATCACTCGCCCTTCGTGCTGGGCCGGCTGAAGCCGGGAGTGAGCGTGGCAGAGGCGACGGCGGATCTGAATTCCATTGGTGCATGGTTGTCGAAGACCTATCCCGCGGATGACGATGGCCTGAAGTTCACGCTGGCGCGGCCGGGATTGGTGGGCGATATGCTCGGTGGTCCGGCGAAGGCTTTCATGACGGGGCTGATGCTGCTGGCCGGCCTGATTCTGCTGGCGGCATGCGCGAACCTGGGCAGCCTGTTTGCGGCGCGTGCGGCGGACCGCGCGAAGGAAGTGGCGCTGCGGCTGGCGCTGGGATCGCGGCGGGGGCTGATCCTGAGGCAACTGCTGACGGAGGCGGTGCTGATTTCGCTGGTCGGCGGAGTGGTCGGGATGGTGGGCGGCGTGGTGATTCTGCATGGGCTGAGCGCGTGGCAGCCTATTCCGGATATTCCGATCAACGTGCCGGTGAATCCGGATATTCGCACCTACGTAGTGGCGCTGGTGCTGTCGCTGCTGAGCGGACTGCTGTTCGGCATGGTGCCGGTGCGGCAGGTGATGCGCGCTGATCCGTGGCAGATGATAAGGACAGGCATGAGCAGCACGGCGGCGAAGAAGCGGTTCACCATGCGCGATGTGCTGCTGGTGACGCAGATCGCGATTTGCGCGGTGCTGGTGACGTCGTCGCTGGTGGCGGTGCGGGGGCTGGCGTCGTTCGCTGCACAGCAATTACGGATTCCAGCCGCAGAACGTGATGCTGGCGGACAGCGATCTGCAGATGGCGGGATACCCGGAGGAGCGCCTGACGCAGATGCAGAAGCGCATGCTGGATGCGGTGGCGGCGATTCCCGGCGTCACTTCGGTGGGCTACATCAGCAATCTTCCGCTGAGTCTGGGTGGCGGCGACTCGTTTGTGTATACCGACAGCACGACGGATTATCGGCCGACCAACTACGCGGCGGACGCGATGAACTACAACATTTCGCCGGGATATCTGGACGCGGCGGGCACGAGTCTGCTGGCGGGAAGAGATCTGACTCTGCATGACGACGACAAGGCGCCGAAGGTGGCGCTGGTGAATCGGCAATTCGCGGTGAAGGTGTTCGGCTCGGTGGAGAAAGCGATCGGCGGACACTTCAAGTTCTGGGGCGGAATGCGAGCGGAGGTGGTGGGCGTGGTGGAGGACGGAAAGTACCGGACGCTGACAGAGGATCAACAGCCGGCGATGTTCTTCTCGTTTCTGCAGCAGAAGACGCCGAGGGCATTGCTGCTGGTGCGGTCGAATCGCGATCCGCAGGAGATGGCCGGCAAGTTGCAGAACACGGTGCACGGGATAGATGCGGGACTGCCGGTGAGGATGAGAACGTGGACCGAGGAGTTGAATGGAGCGTTGTTCGCGGCGCGCGTGGCTACGGTGGCGCTGGGCGTACTGGGATTGCTGGGCGCGATGCTGGCGGTGACGGGCGTCTTCGGCATGGCATCGTATTCGGTGAGCAAGCGGCTGCGCGAGACTGGGAATTCGCGTGGCGCTGGGCGCGGGACGACAGGAAGTCCTGCGGGCTTCGCTGGGACGAGCATTCCGGCTGCTGAGTATTGGTTCGGTAGCGGGACTGGTGCTGGGAGTGCTGGCGACGCGGGTGCTGTCGTTCATCGTTTACCAGGCCACGCCGAAGGATCCGCTGGTGCTGGGCGGAGTATGCGTGACGATGCTGCTGCTGGGACTGGTGGCGGCGTGGATTCCGGCGCGACGGGCGCTGGCGGTTGATCCGCTGATCCTGCTGCGAGAAGACTAGACCACGGTTAAGAGGGATGTTGAAAAAAGCCGCGCCTGCGATTGGGGCGCGGCTTTTGCATGCGTGTGGGTTGAGGGTGATGAGGTGGGCTGGTCTCACTCTTTTGGTTTGGTGGATTCCTGCGCGTGAAGATATGTTTCCAGTTCTGTTTTGCCGGCGTGTCGCGCCCAGTCGGCGGGAGTGCCCTGCCAGAGTAGATCTCTCATGTTGACGCGCGCGCCGCGTTCGACGAGCAGTCGGACAATCTCGTCGTGTCCGGCCAGTGCAGCCTGATGCAGTGGTGTGGAATGGGAGTGAGCGCCGACGGGGTTGTAGCGGCTTGGATCTTCAGTGCTATCGAGCAGCATGCGAACGATCTCGAGATGACCAAACTGTGTGGCGAGGGTAAGAGCCAGGTGGCGATGCTGACTGGATGCTGCTGGAAGGAGCCGATGGAAATCGTCGATGCGCCCCAGAGCGGCGGCGAGAGGCAGAGTAACGGGAGCGCCTCGGCGGAGGAGTGCATTGACCGCGTCAAATTCGCCGTGCGCGGCCGCGGCTGTGGTGGCTGATGCTGGGTCTGCTCCATGATCGCAGAGGAGATCGATCAAAGGGATTTGCACGCGGCATTCGCGAGGCACTATGCCGGTGGCGACGAGATTGAGTGCTTCACTGCGTGAGGATAGTGGAGATCCGGCATCGAGGATGACTTTGGCGACGTCGAGAATATTCGGCGGCAAGGTGCCGTGGCGAATCGGGTTCTCTGCGATGAACTCCAATAGTGTGGGATTGCGGAAATAGTTTTCGCCTTCGAAGTTGACTTGCTCGTGAACGAGGTCGGGATGTTGTTTGAGATGCGTGCGAAGGGCAGCTGTATCGCCGGCGTCTAGCAAGGCTACAGCGCGACGAAAGGCTACATCGCTGATGCGCTCGTGGTGGGGCAAGTCCAGTTGGTTGGCGAGCGCGGGCTTTTCAATTTGCGCTTTCAATTTTGCCCACGAGGCAAAGCCGTGTTCGCGAGCAATGACGAGCTGCGCATCGCTGAGGCGGAGTTGGGCAGAGAAGATTGCGGCGTCCGTTGCCTGATGGAAGCGGGGATGGAATTCCCTGATCCGCTGTGCGATGGCGAGATTACGGGCGGCGTGACCCTTGAGCAGGTCTTTGGCCTGGTGGCGGAGGTGGTCGAGGCTGGAATGAGATGGGAGGCGTCTTACGGGCATGACGAACCTCCTTTCGTTGGCCCGGGTCCGCATTTTTTTGGGCAGAAAGTAAGTTCGGGAGACGAGTTGTAGAGAGCAGGTGGACTTCTGTCCTTTCCGCGGACCGGAAGCGCCCTTTTGCGCTGAGACGAGCGTAGCACGGAGGGCGGGCGGCGGAAAATCCTGATCGAGTCTGCTTAGAAGAAGAGGGTCCAGTTTGCCAACACGGTTAGCGCGTTTGGAACGCGGGGAGTGATTGCCGGTCCGTAGAGATAGCTGAAGCCGAGGCTGACGTAGTTGCCGCGAGAGGCTCGCAGAGAGTAGCTGCCAGTAAGGGTGGTTCCAGCGCGCCAGACAGTTTTTCCCTGCGAGACGAGATTGTCGGTGAAGATTTTGCTGTAGCCGGTGCGCGATGCGAGCACGGAGAAGACGTCGTTGGGACGGGAGCGGAACGGTGCTTCCTTGTAGAGCCTGGCCTCGTAGTAGCGGGCGTAGGGGTTCAAGGTTTCAGGGACGGTCTCGAAGGATCCGCCGACGTAGAGGCCGTGGTTGGGATGCTCATGATTGGACTGGAATAATTGATAGTCCATGAGGGCATAGACGCAGTAGTTTCCTGATTGCGGTTGACCGGTGGAGAGATTTTTGTATTCGGAAGAGTTGTGGAGATAGCCGGCGCGGAACCATGCTTCGTGGGCATCGGCACTCGCGGCACGCTGGTAGCCGCCTTCGCTGATGAAGACGAGCTTGTCGCCGTGAGGAATGAAGCGGAAGCCGGTGTGATTACGATCGACTTCGGTGGGTCCACCGTTGGGGTCGATGCTGCGCTGAAAGGCGGTACTGACGTAGGTATTCTTTGGTCCGTGAACGCGCAGGTTGAAGGAAGGCGCGGTTAGAGGGAAGTAGGACATGCCAACCTCGAAAGGCAATACGGCATAAACTCCCTGCGTACCGGTGGCGGTCGATCCACCAACGAAGAAGCCAACGAAGTTCATGTTGTTGGAGATGTAGCCAGCTTTGATCTCAGCGCGATTTTCACCAAAGGACTTGTAGAAGTAGAGCGACCAGAGCTGAATTGTTTTCGGTCCCGCGGGATTCCAGCTGACCCAGTTATAGATTCCGCCCATGTACAGCTGGGCGTGCTTCAAGTGCAGTTGCTGCAGGTTGGAGACGAGGATCGGCTGCGCGAACGAGGCTCCGAATGCGCGCTGACCGACGTAGGCCTGATCGTCGGCAGGTACGGGCGCATCCAGCATGTTCTGGGTGTACTGCATTCCCGTGATGACGCGAAAGGCGAGGCCCTTGCGATAGAGTGCCTGGCGAAATCTGGAATCTAGGTCGATGATGCTTTCGGAGAAGGGCGGCATGGCGGCGTCACCACCGAGGAAGTTCAGGTCTTCAATGGAGCGGCCCGAGGTCGATGGGGATTCGGGAAGGACCTGAACAGCTTCATTTGCTTCGTCGCTTTGTGCGTGGCTGACTAAGCCGGAAGAGAGCAGAAGAGCAACGGTGAGTATTCTTCTAATTTTTCGGTCGTACGAATTTTGCATTTCTCCTGCACTTTCAGTCCTGCCGGCAGCAGTGTGGCTTTCAGTTCAGCAAAGGTTGTTTCAACAGGCTTGCAATGAGGATACATCGTGGAGGTCGGAGCGGTGGCGTGGTGAATTAGCGATAATCTCAGATATGGAAAACATCTCTTTGCCGCTGCAGGGTTCTTTTGCTTTCCGGTTTGCGCAGGAATGGATTGAGGCATGGAACAGCCACGACATCGATCGCATTCTGGCGCATTACGAAGTGGACGTGGTTCTGATCTCGCCTGTTGCACTGAGCCTGCTAAAGAATGGCAGCGGCATAGTTCAGGGCAAGTCTTCGTTGCGTGACTACTTCTTGTTGGGGATCAAGGCATATCCGGATCTCCGCTTTGAGCTGAAGGATGTGCTGTGGGGAGTAGAGACAATCGTCGTTTGCTACCGCAACAATGTTCGTGACGGAAAGTCGGCGGAGGTTATGCAGTTGAGTGCTACGGGCAAGGTTTGTCGCGTGTGGGCAAACTACGACAAGTAATTTCAAAGAGGGCGTGCGAGAGGGCAAGTCAGATTACGAACTGCGCGATTACCAGCCCATCTGGCGCATGCGTTCGAGGATTAGGTCGCTGTAGCTGTTCATGCGTTCGGGGCGTCGCTTGAGGGGAGCGGGTAGAATCGCGGCGAGGCGTGCGGCCTGTTGGCGGCCTACGCTGCGGGCCGGGATCTTGTAGTAGTAGCGGCAGGCAGGATCTGCGCCATAGACGCCAGGACCCCATTCGACCACATTGAGATAGATCTCCAGGATGCGCTGCTTACCGAGGACGAGTTCGGCGACGGGGGCCAGCGCGAACTCCGCGCCCTTGCGGAGGAAAGACCGTCCCGTTCCGAAGAAGAGATTTTTTATGAGCTGCTGCGTAATGGTGGAAGCTCCGCGAGAGCGGCCGCCATCCATATCGTCTTCAGCAGCGATTTGGATTTCGTGCCAATCGAAGCCATGGTGCTGGTAGAAGCGTGCGTCTTCTGCCGCTACGACGGCGTGCTGCAGGTCGAGAGAGATCTGGCTGAGGGGAACGAATGTGTAGCGATCGTGATAGGGCGTGCCGTGAATTGCGGCCTGCAGTCGGCGCTGGACGTGCACCGCTGTGGTTGGCGGGTCGATCCAGCGGAAGGCGAGGAGGGTGAGTGCTGCAAACCCCCAAAGAGCGGCCAGAACGATGGCAAACCATTTGAGCGCGACCCGGAAGGTTGGGAGCGAGAGTTTGCGAGGCAAGATGCCGGGGCGTACGTCAGGATTTGCGGCCACAACTCAGGATAACTGGTGGGTTGCGTTACTGGCGGAGTTGCGGGTGCCACAGAGGTTGCAGGCGTTTGCAGAGGGTGGACAGCTAGGTGCCGAGGCGGCCGAGGCCTATGCCGATGACGAATGTGACGATGCCTTCTATTGCGCCGACGAGGGTCATCTCGAGGCCGCTGGCCCACCAGGAGCGGATGGTGATGAGGGACTTGGCGGCTCCCACGGCGAAGTGGGCGATGAGCGAGATGATGGCTGCCCAGATCACGGCCGGATACCCGTTGAGGAAGAAGAAGGGAATGATGGGGATGAAGGCTCCGAGGGCGGTGGAGAGCGCGCCGGAGAGGGCCGAGGTGATGGGGTTGCTGAGGGCATCTTCGGTGGAGTTGAGGCGCTCGACGGCGAGTGCGCGCAGAAGCTGTTCAGGATTCCGGGAGATGTGCTCAACGACCTGCAGTGCGTCCGCCTCAGGGATTCCTTTGACCTGGTAGTAAAGGGCGAGAAGTTCGCGGGCTTCGGCGGGGTTCATCTCAATGGCCTGCCGCTCGCGCTGGACCTCGGCCTCGTAGATTTCGCGTTCGCTCTTGGAGGCGAGGTAGGCACCGGATCCCATGGAGAGGGCGCTGGCGATCATTCCGGCGATGCCTGCGAGGAGTACGAACTTGCTGTTGCCGAGGGTTGCGCCGGAGACGCCGGAGACGATGCCGAATATGGCTCCCAGGCCATCGTTGACGCCGTAGATTGCGTCGCCGATCCAGCCTCCAGCCTGGGTGCGGCCCTCGTTGCGGCGGGCGAGGAGTTCGGCGAGAAGAGTGCTGGGGTTGGCCGCTACTGGCTCCGCGTCGCCCTTTCTGCGGGGAAATTGCTCGCGGATGAGGCTGCTGAGTTCGCGGTAGTGATCCTTTTCGTCTTCGATGACCTGCTTGAGGATGTCGATGCTGGGCTGGTCGTTGAACTGGCGAATCTGCGCGCCGTACTTGGCGATGTCGCGGCTCTCTTCGATCTCGAGGCGGCGGAGGGCGAGGTCGGAGCCTCCAACCTTGAAAGGGAGAGAATCGGCCTGGCCGGATTGGCTACCTTTGTAGGCGGGCTCGGGTCCGCCAAGGTCGGCGATGCGCGTCTCCCAGAGGGAGGCGTGGTAGGACTCGGCTGCGGCCAGGTGCTCGAGGATCTGGCGGCGGGTGGCGTCTGTCTCCTTTTGCGCGAGGGCGCGGTAGGTGAGGAAGCCGGTCATCTCGGCCTGCCAGTTCTGCTCCAACGCGTGCAGAAGTTTATGGTCGGCTGGGCGAGGATTTGCCGGAACAGGGTTCGAACTCAAGGCCTTTTTCCTCCAGAGATGAGCTGATTATGGGAGTGCAACTGATTACAGCGTGCCTGCAGCACATAGACAGAGTAACGCAGGTTGTCGCAGGGGATCGGGTGGCCAATACCCAGAGAAGAACGGTGAACGTCGAGATGCTTCGATGCTTCCCATTTTCGCTGTTTCCCGTATAGTCTTGTGTGGTCCAGAAAAGGCCTTATGCCGGGTGGCGGGATGCCCAATTCCCGCACGGTCTGGATGTATCTCTCGCCTTAACCGGGCGGAGTTAGAACTACATTTGAGTAGCGAGGAACAACCATTCATGGCGACCCAATCTCAGCCCCAGGCACCCTCAAGGATGCCGAGTTATATCGGCCCGTTTATTACCGTCACGGGCCTGTATTTCATTTTTGGATTTATCACCAACCTGAACATGCAGCTTGTGCCTCACCTGCGGTCGGTATTCGACCTGCCGTGGTTGCAGGCAGCGCTGGCGAATTTTGCATTCTTCACCGCGTACCTGGTAGTGTCTGCTCCGACATCGAAGCTGATTGAGGCGATTGGCTACAAGCGCACGATGGTGGTTTCGCTGTTTGTACAGGTGGTAGGCGCGCTGCTGTTTGTTCCGGCAGCGAGTATTCCCAGCTTCTGGCTGTTCCTGGCGGCGGTGTTCATCGTTGGGTCAGGCGTGGCGATGCTGCAGACGTCGGCTAACCCTTATGTGTCCGCGCTTGGGCCGGAACATTCGGCTCCGATCCGGCAGAACCTGGCGCAGGCCTTCAACTCGATTGGCGGCATGATTGCGCCGCTAGTGGCGGGCGCGCTGATCCTGAAGCACAGCGTATTTCTGACGGCGGGGCAACTGTCGGAGCAGTCGCCATCCGAGCAGCTTGCTTACAAGGTGACCATTGCGAGCACGGTACGCATTCCATACCTGGCAATCGCAGGTGCGCTGGTGCTGCTGGCTATCGCGGTTTCGTTCGCGCATCTGCCTACCATATCGACGACCAAGGAATTCCGCTCGCCCAAGGATGGCGGAGCGGTTCTCGATCAGAGCATCTGGAGCTATCGCCACACAGTGCTGGCGACGCTGGGAATTTTCTGCTACGTGGGCGTTGAGGTAGGGCTGGCGCAGTTTATGGTGGGCTACTTCGGTCTGACGGACGTGGGTGGCTTTACTGCCGCGGTAGCGGCAAAGTTTACGTTCTATTACTGGTTCGGCGCGCTGGTGGGCAGGCTGCTTGGGTCGTGGATGATGACCAAGGTCCAGGCGGGCAAGCTGCTGGGGATCTTTGGACTTTGTGCTGTAGTATTCGTAGCAATCTCAATCTCGACGCACGGTAATATCGCGATCGGGACGCTGGTGCTTTGCGGATTCTTCAACTCGATCATGTTCCCGACTATCTTTGCGCTGGGCATCACAGGGCTGGGTCCGATGACGAGCAAGGGGTCAGGGTTGATCATGACCGCAGTTGTGGGCGGCGCGATCATTCCTGTGATCCTGGGCGGGCTGGTGGATCACTTCGGGTTCCGTCCCGCGGCGATTCTGCCGATGATCTGCTACCTCTACATTGCCTACTACGGCTTTGTGGGGCACAAGCAGGTGCCACCGAAACTGACCAGCCCGGAGCCGAAGTATGTCGGCGCAGTGAAGTAAAAAGCTGGCGGAAGAAAATGCGGGGAGCAGGACCTTGGACGGTTCTGCTCCCCGTGGTGTTTTCGGATGTAGTGAGGAGCCGGTCCGAGAAATAGACCGGCTCTCTCTTATGCGAAGTGGACGGAGGCGGCGCGAGCCGAACGGCCTGAGATCTCTGCCGCACGGGCCTCAGCGTACGCTGCAGCACCGAGCAGGGCAGCGCGGGGTTCGAGGATGATGCGCACCGGCATATGCTCAAGCAGGCCGCTGAGACGGCCCTTGTCCAGGAACGCCTTCATGAATTCGCCGCTTTCCATTTTCTTCAGGATACGCGGAGCGATGCCGCCGCCGAGGTAGATGCCGCCGATGGAGAGCACCTTGAGGGCGAGGTTTCCGGCCTCTGCTCCGTAGGCGGAGACGAACATATCGAGGGTACGCGAGCAGAGTTCGCTCTTGCCATTACTGCCGACTTCGCCGATGACGGCATTGGGGTCTTCAGACTGCATGCGATCGCGCAGCCACGCTGGTTCTTCCATTCCTTTGGCGTCGCGCAGGAACTCATAGATGCTGGTAATGCCCATTCCTGAAACGACGCGCTCGAAGCTGATGCGGCCGTTGAATTTCTTTTGCAGGAAGCGGAGCAGGTCGATCTCGTCGTCGTTGCGGGCGGCGAAGTCGCAGTGGCCACCTTCCGACGCCATAGGAGTGTGCGTCTTGCCATTCCACACGAGGAAGGCTTCGCCTAGTCCTGTGCCTGCGGACATGAGGCCCCGATTGCCCATCTGGCTGGCATCGCCTTCGCGGAGCACGTGAATCTGGCTGGGGCTGAGTTCCGGGACGCCGTAGCCGTTGGCTTCGAGATCGTTGATCAGGAAGAGGTGCTCGATGGAGAGACCGTTTGACAGTTCGCGGCTGTCGAGGACCCAGGGAAGGTTGGTAAGCTTGAGCCTGCCGCCGCGGACGGGTCCGGGAACTCCAAAGCACGCCGCGGTGATTTCTTCGCCTGAGTTGGTGCCTTCGGCCAGAAACTTCTTCGCGATCTCTTCCAAGCCCGAGTAGTCCCGGGCGGGATACAATTCGTCGCGAACGTGAGCCAGCTTACCCTCTGCAAAGTCATAAAGCGCCAAGTGGACCTTGGTGCCGCCTACATCCCCAGCCAGAATCATCGAATCCTCTCATCCGCCGAACACCCCGCTAAGCGCGGGGGCAGCTAGTAGCAACAGCAATGCTCAAAAAATCCTCAGAGAATTATATGCCTACATCGCAAGGGGGCGAGATTGATGGGGTCACAAGCAGAAAGGGTCGCGACTGGCGCGACCCTTTCTGCTGCTTCAGAGGTACTGGATTCTTACTTCGGGTTGGACTGGCCTTCCATGGACTTGGGCTTTGGCGAAGGCTTGGCCGGTGTAGCCGGGGTTGCCGGTGTGGTGGTTGCCGGAGCCTTAGCCTTTGGCGCGGTGGGCTTGGCTGCCCTCTTTGCCTTCCTGGCCTCGGCTTCAGCATAGCTTTGCGCGGTGCTGTAGGCCTGCTTGCTGACCGGCACGTTGGTCACTGGCAGGGTGGGCACATCTTCAAAGCTGGCACCCGGGGGCAGCAGGTAGTTCTCAGCAGACTTGCCCGCACGGTTTCCGGTGCGAACATCGATTCGGGCAGGATCGAGGCCCTTCTCGTTGGTCAGGTATGCCTTGGTGTTAACGGCACGCTGAGCGGCCATTTCGGCGGCCTCGTCGGAGGTGTGCTCGCCGACAACGACCAGTCTTGCGTCTGGCTGATGCTGCATGGTGAGTGCGATGTCGTCGAGGCATGCGCGAGATTCGTTATCTACGCGCACCGGGCGCTTGGTGTCGCGATAGAAGGTGAGCGAGCAGAGCGTCTGCGGCTTGGGAACAGGCGGCAGCGGCGGTGCGCTAACGGCGACCGTGGTGGACGAAGTAGCCTTCTGGCCCACGTCGTCCGTTACTCCGCAGACGACTGTTATGACACCGGGTGAAACTCCGGCGGTGTTGAGCTGGGCGGTCGGGCCGCCACCAGCAACTGCGCCAGCGGAGGCGGTGTAGGAGTAGGTCAGCGGGCGATTTGCCGGGCTATTGGCCACGCTGGTGATGGTGGAGATGTCGCCAGGAGCAACGGATGTGGGGCTGGCCGAGCAGAAGATCGTCGGCGGACCGATTTCCTTAACGAAGAAGCTGCCGGTGCAGGTGGCGAGCTCTTCAGTCTTCTTGCCCTCAAACGCGTGCGCTGTGACGCTGTAAGTGCCGGGCGCGAGGCCCTTGGTCTCAATCGAAATGTTGGACGAATTGGCAGGAATGGCGCCGCTGCTTGCGGTCCAAGTATAGCGGTAGGACTTCTTGGGATCGGCGTGTTCGAGGGTCGCGTCCACTGTTACCGGGTCGCCGGGATAAAGCTCAGTGGGATTGACCTTGCAACTCAGGCTGGGCGCTGGCAGCGGGGAAAGGTCGCCGAGGCGAAGGACGACGCCGGCACTTGCGCGCCATGCATTGATGTCAGCCTTGCCGCCGACGATACCGTGCGGGTCCGCCTGGCCGAAGTCGACGTTCATATATTCGTAGTCGAACTGGAAGACTCGGACGGCGAGGTGCTTTTTCCACATGGGGAGGATGTAGTCGAGTCCACCACCGGCGGTGAGCCCGAGGCCCCAGGTGCAGGGCTGGAAGCGCGGGCCGCCTACTTTTGCGGCTCCACCGAGGATATGAACGAAGGGGACCAGATTATTTGAAGGAAAGCGGATGACGGGCCCGGCCTGGGCGGTGTAGACGCAGGTGCTGCCGGCTACCAGGTAGGGATTGTCGAGCGATTGATAGCCGTAGGGGTGGAAGCCGCCCTCGAACTGGAGGCCGATTTTCTTCTTGAAATAGATTGACCCGCTGGTGACGGCGCCGGGCGTGATGTAGGGGTAGCTGAAGCCGTTGACGCTGCCGTGGGGGTCGAGAAAGGCGTATCCGCCATAGAGATCCACCCGGGAAAAGTCCGAGGGAACGGTCGCGGGATGTGCGTTCGACGCGGGTTGTTGTGCTCCTGCCGTTGCGGTGATGGCGGCAAGGAACAACAGTGCGAGCGACCGAATCGAGCGAACTGACATGGTTTGGACCCCTCCGCAGGACTAACCCTGAAGACCATAAGAATATATCGTGTCTCGTACTTTTGCCGGACCTTTCTGCGGCAAAGGTCCGGCTTCAAAGAGTTTCCGGCATTTATTGAATTGCCGAGAGCGAAACAGTTGCTGTTTGAGTTAACGGGGCTCCCCCGGAAGTGTTAGTGCCAGTGATCGTAATGGTGTAGGTATGGAATTGCGTAACGGTGCAGCCGCAGCCCGAAAGACCGAGAACAAGCAGGATCATCGGCAGCAGGTAAGCAATTCTCTTCCAAATTGTCTGATTCTTGCGTCGGCGAAGCCCGCCGGCAAAGATGGTGGCGGCGCCGCTCAGCTGCATCGGGAACATGGTCCAGGCCATTAGTGGCATGATGCCGGGGGCTTTGTTCGCGGGCGGCAGGCTGGCTACGGCGGTGGTCGCGTCAGCAAGCGTGGTGGTGGTGGTCAGTGTCGCTGTCGCTGTTCCGCCAGCGGTCAAAGTCACCGTTGCCGGGGCGAAGACGCAGCCCGCGTCCGATGGCAATCCGGCACAACTCAGGGTTACGTCGCCGTAGAAACCGTCAACGGAAGAGACTGTGACCTGGTAGACGTTGGATCCGGCTCCCTTGACTTCCTGGTAGGGCGGCGTAGCGGTGATGGTGAAGCTGCCCGGGACGCCTACGTTCTGAGTAAGGCTGGCGGAGCTACCCAGGAAGTTGCTGGTTCCTGGATAGGTGGCGGTAATGGTGTGGGCGCCAGCAGTCAGCGACGAAGTGGTGATGGTGGCGTGACCGTTGGCGTCTAGCGTGACCGTGCCGATGACCGTTCCGTTGTCGGTGAAGGTGACGGCTCCGTCAGGAATAATCTGCGACGGTGAGGTGACGATCGCGGTGAATGTGACGGGCGCGCCGGGGACGCTGTGATCACCGGAACTGGTGAGGGTCGTGGTGGTGGGCGCCTTGGTGATAGTGAGTGTGCCGACCACGACTGTCGCCCCGCTGTAGTTGTTCGCGGAGTTGCCGCTCAGGGTTGCCGTGATGGGATATGTGCCAACGGGCGAGTTGAGAACGGCCGTCGTTGAATACGTAACAGTGACTGTATCGCCGGGGGCGCCGTTGGTGATGGTGGAAGAGAAGGGCGGGTTCGGGACTCCGTAGATGCGCGTGGCATTCTCAACGGTGATGGTGACCGGTCCGGCCTGGGTGATGGTCAGGGTGCCATTGACCAGCGTGATGGCGTAGTTGCTGAGCGAGGTTCCGGGTCCGGCAGCGGCTACAGGAACGATTGGGTAGACGCCCGGCGAGCTGTACTGGGTGGCGGTCGTGGAGTAAGTGGCCGTGATGGTCTCGCCCGGTACAACTCCGGTAATGGTTCCGGTGAGGACGGGGTTGGGCTGACCGTAGGGCCGGGTGAAGCTGTCTGCCTTGATCGTCACTGGCCGGGGCAGGATGGTGGCGGGGGCGGTGATGGAGTTGGCAGCGTAGTAGCCGTCGCCCGAGTAGTTGATCACCATCGTGTACGAACCCGCAGCCAGGGCAGTGGGCGAAGGCGAGCAGCTTGCGTGGACGGAGCCGTCCAGAGTTGCCGGTGGGCAGAGATTTGCGCCGTTAATGACGAAGGTCAGGGTTCCGGTCGGGGTATGCGTGCCGTCGCCGACTACGCCAGCTGCCCAGGTATAGGGCGTTCCGTAAGTGCCGATGTACTGGGTGGTCGTGATCGTCGTGGGAGCCGTGTTGGGAATCGTCGCGATGCCCTTCAGCGTGATGACCTGCGGCGAGTCGTAGGCGTTATCCGTGAGGGTGGCGGTCGCGGTGTAGGTGCCAGTGGCTTGCGGATTGAACTGGAAGGAATAGTCGCAGGTGGCTCCGGCGAGCACGGTGGAGCCGCAGAGCGCGTTGGTGGAGACCAGCGAGAAGTTCGTAGTGTCGCTGAGCAGCAGCTGTGCGACCGAAATCAGGTCTTCATTGCCCGTATCCCACAGGGTGACGGACATGGTGGGCGAGACCTCGCCAGCCTTGATGGATCCGAAGTCGAGCACCGGTGCGGAGTAGACGATCTCGCGAAGTGCTTCGTTGCCCAGATCCACGATGTAGAGGTCTGCATTGCCGGCAAGAGCAAGAGAGACTGGGTTATTGAGCTGGGCAGTATTTCCGGGTCCACCGTCCCCGCCGTTGCCCGGAGTACCGGTGCCGGCGATGGTGGTGACCTGGGGATTCTGCTGCGTGCTGCTGTAGACCAGGATGGAACGATTGCTGGTTCCGTCAGCGATATATAGGTCGCCGGCGGCGTCGACGGCGAGGTCGCGGGGATCTTCGAGGGCCGTTCCGAGCGCGGTGCCTGGCGCCGTATCTGTGGTGGTGCCGTTGCCTACGAGGAAGTGAATCACATGCTGGGTATCGACTGC
Organism: uncultured Acidobacteriaceae bacterium; assembly: GCA_963849505.1. Taxonomy (GTDB): domain Bacteria; phylum Acidobacteriota; class Terriglobia; order Terriglobales; family Acidobacteriaceae; genus JANXZS01. Next base: position 75,787 of record CAWKHY010000015.1, read on the forward strand.
GTAGACGCGGTGGCCGGCGCTATCGGAGACATCGAGCGTGCCGTCTGCCTCGATGGCGAGGCCGGAGGGCGAGACGAGCGCACCCCTGACTGCCGGGACGCCGTTGGGATGATTGACTGGACCGGTTCCGGTAACGACGGTCTGCTGGCCACCCTGGAACATCTCGGTGACAGCGTGCGTGGCGGAGTCGGCGATGTAGAGATTGTCGAAGTTGTCGATGGCGAGGGCTTCAGGATCGGTGAATCCCGAGGCGAAGGTGGTCAGCGTGTGGTTGACGTCGAATTTGAAGATGCTGCCGGTGCCCTTGTCCGCGATGTAGAGGTTTCCGGCGGAATCGAGTGCCAGGGCAGTGGGAGTATTCAGGCCAGCGCCGGAGGCAATCAGCGTCGAGGGCGTGGTGGATCCGGCGGGAATGACCTTCACATCGCCATTGCCTGAGGTTCCTGCTTCAGCGAAGTAGACATTGCCCTTGCTGTCGAGGCGGACCGAAGAGGGATTCGCAAGCGACGAGAGGACGGTATTGATGATTCCCGGAGGGAAGGTCGCCTGAGCGCCTAGGCCGACGCCTTCCATGCCCCAGGTATAGGACTTGCCTGAGACGGAGTCCGAGATCGTAAGGGGCCAACGGCGCTCACCGGGATACGTGGGCGTGAAAGCCACGCTGACAGCGCAGGTGGTGGGCGTGGCCGAGGGCGTGAGCGCTCCATTGCACGTGGAACTGAGGATTCTATAGTCGCTGCCAACCTTCGTGGCGAGGTTGACTGGCGAGTTGACCTGAAAGAAGACAGACTGCCCGGAGCTGGAGGCAAGCACCGAGGTGTCGGGGAAATGGAAGTTGGCAGCGAGTTTGCGGAGGATGTTGTTCTGTGTATCCGCGATGAAGACGTTGCCCAGCGGATCGACGGTGATGCCCTCCGGGGCGGAAAGAGGAACGGTGATGGCGGGTGCGCCATCCTGGCTGGCAGCGTAGGGTGCAGAGGCTCCCGATGCGAGCCCACCGATCAGCGTTAGCTGGTTGGGCAGCAGGAATTGAAAGACCTTGTTGCCGGCAGTGATGTAGAGCTTGCCAGTCTGTCCGAAGGCGACGCCAACCGGGTTGGCGAATCCAGAAATCGCGGTTCCGGTGCTGTCGTTGGTGCAGCTGCCGACCGGGGTGGAGAAGACGAATGCGGGAGTCATCTCGCGCACGCAGCTGTTGCCGGTGTCGGCGATGACGAGGTTGCCGATGGGATCAAAGGCCAGCCCGGATGGGTTGTTGAGCGTGGGCAGGGTTCCTGTGCCGAGGCAGGCTCCGGGGACTGTGGCGGAAGGATCGCCTGCGACTCGGCAGACGGTCGTCGCCGGGTCCGACGGACGGTGCCGCACGACCTGGTTGGAGGTGACCCCGTTGGAGGTGGAGATATAAAGATTGCCGGCCAGATCGACTGCGATGCCGGTGGGTACAGGAATGATGGCGCTGATCGTAGGCTGATCGCAGATGCCGGCGACGGTGATCATGTTGGCGACACTGGCGGAGCCGCTGCCGAGCATGCGTACGCAGTTGTGGCCCGTATCGGCGACGTATAGGTTGCCAATGATGTCAATCGCCACGCCCTGGGGCTTGAGCAGGCCCTGCACCGAGGTGGGAGTGGGATTGAGAGTGGAGTCGCAGGTGTCAAGCAAGCCAGGCTCGTTGAGGCCGGCAATGGTGATGATGCCGCCGCTGGGATCGACTCTACGGACGCAGTTATTGCCGGAGTCGGAGAAATATTGATTTCCCTGCGTGTCGAAGACGTTGTATGCCGGACCGCTTAGGCGGGTGCCGGACGCGGAGCCGCTGTCACCACTGAAGCCGTTGGCGCCCGTGCCCGCAGCCTTGGTGGCGCTGGGAACGGCCTGGAGGGACTGTGCCTTCATTGGAGTAGCCAACATGGCAATGGTCAATAAAATTGCCGTGAGTCGAATACCCGCCAGGGCTGCTTGCTTCCATCCGCGATTGCTCATACTGATCATTGCTCCGCTCGCTATCAAAAACCTAGGTGAGTGTGCTGATACATAGACGCCAGGCGGAAGATGATCCCCGCGGAGACGTCTGCCCTGTTCTTCTCAAAGCTGGCCCGTACTTCCATTGGCAGACGCAAGCGAGAGAATGGGGACACATTCCCTTAGTAGCAACTTGCCTGCCACTTGATCGGTGCGACATTGGTCCGTTACGGGAAGAAGTTGACGCCTGGTTGTGCAAAAAAATGGGAACTTTCGTAAGAGACATCCAATGCGCAGGTCGCAGCCGGTCTTCTTCATCGCATTTTCCCTCCGCATTGCACGGTTAGGCGAGGGGACTTTTCTGGTCCCGGAAGCCGCCGCAACAACCTTCAAAACAGCGCCTGATCTGCGGAAAGTACCACCGTTCGAGATCATCTATTCCGAGCCCCTCGACTCCGGGTTGAAACCGCTTCCGGTTGATGGATCGTGCGATTTTTGTCGCTAAAGGAAGGTGAAAGCCGTGTGAACGTCCCTCCAAATTTGAACCATATCTGGGGCAAGCCTACGATCGCATCTTCAGTGTGCTACGCGGAGGTCACTTTGGGGATTTACAATGTAGGTACTTTTGAGGAACTAAGTAACTATCTGCCGCGTTTTCAACAGGCTGTGTACGCAATTGTTTGCGCACAGTCTGCGCATGTATGAACCAATCTGGTACACGTGCGATGAGAGTTTCGTACCATTGTGCACTTAAAATGATGCACTTGCGGGCGGTCGAATAAAGACCAGGGTGGGGCGGTGTGCTGCTTTTGTCCTTAAACGAAGGTCCAACCCAGGGCAACGGCGGCGGAGCCGGTTTGGGGCGCCGGGTGGGTGAGTCCGTGAATTTCGACTCGGGTTCCCGGGCGAACGAGGGGTTCGCTTAACGATACCTGTTCGCCAGTGCGGTGGATTGTCAGGGCTGGGACGTCGGAACGGCGCGAGGGATGGACCCGCGGTAGGGATGCCGACGCGGAGATCCCGGCGCAGGAGAAGCTGCACAAATACAACGAGAGCAGGTCGCAGAAGCCGAGTGCGTCGGTCCAGCGCTCCAGATCCGCGGGGCTGGCCTGGGACGTGCGGAGGATTCGTTCGCGGCGTGCGGCTTCGTTCCTGGAGAAGTTTGCGTGAGCGCGATCGCCTCGGACGGAGAGCAGGGAAAAGTGGTGGCTCACGATAAAGCCGCATTCGGGAGCGATTTTTTCGGCTTCGTCGACTGAGGCCTTCCATGCGCCGACGGCTTCCGCGGAGGGAACGTGAAGGAAGGATGTCAGTGGGACTTCTGCTTTACGCTTGATTTCGTCGTTGGCCCCGGCGCGAGCCTGGTGGATCTGTGATGCGTCGAGTGTGCCCCAGCCTGAGTCGTGCATGCGGATAGCGCGAATGATGTTGGCGGGGAGTTCGCCGAAGGCCTCGGGCAGCAGAGCCTGAGCGAGATCGCCCGCGAGGACGGCGTGCGATGGCTGCGGGATGAGCACTACGGGACGGCCCGGGTGCTGCTGGCTTTCTTCGACAAGCTGCCATGCTGATTTTTGACTTTCCGGGATGGGATCGGGCTGTTTAAGAAGACTGCAAAGAATCATGCCTTTTCCTCGGAGCAGGATGCCCTTAGAGATTACACTCAACCGATGAATCGTTTGCATCTCCAGCTTTACCCAAAGCGGCGTGCTGTGCGCATCGCTGGTGGGATTTTGTGCTCACTGTTGATTGCGGCGGGAGCAGTGTTGCGCGCGCAGCAGAGCGACGGGGCGCCGAAGTTTGCGGTTTCGTTTGCTGCGGAGCGCAGCAACGTGGCTCTGGACGGGCGCGTGCTGCTGTTGCTCTCTACCGATCCGTCGGCGGAGCCGCGCATGCAGATTGATAATTCGCCGCGGTCGCAGATGGTGTTTGGGGTGGATGTGGATGGTTTGCAGCCGGGCAAGCAAGCGATTGTGGACGGCACCGCGGATGGCTATCCGCTGGCCAGCCTGCGCGATGTAAAGCCCGGCGAATACACGGTGCAGGCCGTGTTGCATCGCTACGAAACCTTTCATCGCGCCGATGGCAAGACGGTGAAGCTACCGATGGATCGCGGCGAAGGCCAGCACTGGAATATTGCGCCGGGAAATCTTTATAGCAAGCCGCAGAAGATCACGATTGCGAAGGATGGCAAGACGTTCTCGGTGGTGATGGACCAGGAGATTCCTCCGATTGCGCCGGAGGCAGATACGAAGTATGTGCGCCATGTGCGCATCCAGAGCGAGTTGCTGACGAAGTTCTGGGGCAAGCCCATGTACCTGGGAGCGCTGATTCTTGTGCCGGAGGGATTTGATGAGCACAAGGAAGCTCACTATCCGCTGGCAATCTTTCACGATCATTTCGTGAGTGATTTTTCCGATTTTCGCACGGAGCCGCCTGATCCGAATTTGAAGCCCGACTATAGCGAGCGATTTCATATCTCGGGGTACAACCGGATCCAGCAGGAAGAGGGCTACAAGTTTTACAAGCAGTGGTCGGGACCGAACTTTCCGCGAATCCTGGTGGTGAAGGTGCAGCATGCGAATCCTTACTATGACGATTCGTATGCAGTGAACTCGGCGAACCTGGGGCCGTATGGCGACGCGATCGAGACAGAGCTGCTGCCATATATAGAGAAGCAGTTTCGCGGGATCGGCCAAGGCTGGGCGCGGTTTGTGTACGGCGGATCGACCGGGGGATGGGAGTCTCTGGCGGTGCAGATGTTTTATCCCGATGACTACAACGGGGCGTTCGTGGCATGTCCTGACCCGGTGGATTTTCGCGAGTACACGGTGATCGACATCTACAAGGACAAGAATGCGTTTTATCTGCAGGGTGCGCACAAACAGATAGAGCAGCCGGCAGAGCGCAACTACCTGGGGCAGACGCTGGCGACGCAGCGCGACATGAATGCATACGAGCTGGCGCTGGGTTCGCATAGTCGCTCGGGTGAGCAGTACGACATCTGGCAGGCGGTGTACGGACCGGTAGGCGCAGATGGATATCCGCAGCCCATCTTCGACAAGAGGACGGGAGAGATTGATCCGAAGGTGGCGGAATATTGGCGCGAGCATTATGATCTGCGGGCGATTCTCGAGAAGAACTGGGCGACGCTCGGGCCGAAGGTACAGGGTAAGCTGCATATCTATTGCGGCAGCGCGGATACGTATTTTCTGAACAACGCGGTTTACCGGATGGAGGACTTTCTGAAGACGACGGCAAACCCGTCGTATGATGGCGAGGTGAAATATGGTGATCGTGCGGAGCATTGCTGGAATGGCGATCCCACGCTGCCGAATTATTTGTCGCGCCTGCACTACAACACCATGTATTTGCCAAAGATGATGGAGCGGATGGAGAAGACGGCGCCCGCAGGGGCCGATTTGAAGAGTTGGCGTTACTAGAGCCTGTTTCGAGGCGCGAGAGGACGAGAGAGAAATGGTGAAAGCTGTGAGAACGCAGACCGGCATGAAGACCGCACCTTTGAATTGGCGCAATTTGACGACCCTGGCAGTGGATATTGGCGGCAGCGGATTGAAGATGATGACGCTGGATGCGAGTGGGAAGCCAACCAGCGAGCGGCTGCGCATGCCGACTCCCAGTCCCGCGTCCCCTGAGGCGATGCTGAAGGTGCTGGACGAGATGAAGCAGAAGGTGCCGGTATTTCATCGCGTGGCGGTGGGATTCCCCGGTGTGATCAAGCAGGGAAAGACGCTGACTGCCGCCAACCTGGACAAGCGTTGGGTTGGGTTTCCTCTGGAGCAGACGCTGGCGGAGAAGTGGGGCAAGCCGGTGCGTCTGTGCAATGACGCAGCGGTGCAGGGATATGGCGCCATCAGCGGACGCGGCGTGGAACTGGTGTTGACACTGGGGACGGGGCTGGGCTCCGCGCTGTATGTGGATGGACGCCTGTGCCCGGGGCTCGAATTGGCGCACCATCCGTGGCGCAAGGGCAAGACCTACGAGGAAGTGCTGGGCCGGAAGGGACTGAACAAGATCGGCGTGAAGAAGTGGAAGCACCTGGTGGATCTGGCAATTCTGCAGACCGAAGCTCTGTTTAATTGGGACAAGCTGTACATCGGCGGCGGTAACGCCCGTAAGCTTGACGCGCCAACGCGGCCTGAGGTCACGATCATATCGAATGAGCAGGGATTGACCGGTGGAATCGCACTTTGGCAGATCGCGAATTGATCTGTGGCGGAGTCTCCGCGGCGGAGTTTCGCACATCTTATTTTCGTGGTTTCGAATCGCCAAATATGGGATGGCTCATGACTGGCGGCCAGGCTCGATAGGAGCCATTGTTTGATATCTGAGACTTCCGGTGGTTATGGTGCGAGGCTGCCCGGGATTTCGTTCGGGAGATCTGATTTTGGGTTATCTCACTGACTTCATGAGCCCTGGCCGCCCGGCTGGGCAAATACCGCTCGCATCTTGGGCCAGTCTTAGTTAATATCATTTGATATCCATCAGGACTGCAGCGGCCATCCGGCGTTAACAGCGTTTGAAAGACGAAGACATTTTAGGACGGTCTCAGCACCGAATGGAGACCCGTCTACCTATTCCAATTCGGCACCGCGGGATGGCGGTATTGCAGGGGAGGACATAATGTCAAAGGTTCCTTCGATTTCCGGTCTGCCACCAAGTCAGGGTCTGTATGACCCGGCGAATGAGCGAGATGCCTGCGGTCTTGGCTTTGTAGCGAACATACGTGGCGAGAAGAGCCACGACATTATCCTGAAGGGCATCGAGATCCTGATCAACCTGACGCATCGCGGCGCCTGTGGGTGCGATGCGGAGACAGGCGATGGGGCCGGCCTGCTGATCCAGATTCCACACCAGTTCTTTGTGCGCGAGTGTGCCACGCTTGGTTTCCACCTGCCGTCACCCGGGGAGTATGCCGCGGGCATGGTTTTCTTCCCGGTGGAAAAAGTTGACAGGCTGCAGTGCGAAGGCGTGTTTGAGCGGATCGCGGTTGAAGAGGGACTCTCGGTCCTAGGCTGGCGGGACACACCTTGTAACGGAGCCGCGATTGGACGAGTTGCACGCGCTTCTCAGCCTTACATTCAGCAGATATTTCTTGGACGTCCCGATGGGATGGAAGAGGATGCCTTCGAGCGCAAGCTATACGTGGTGCGCAAGCGGGTTGAAGTAGAGATTGCTGCGTCGGAGATCGAGGACAGGGAGATTTTTTATATCCCGTCGCTCTCGTCGCGAACGATTATCTATAAGGGACTGCTGCTTGCTCCGCAGATTGCGAATTTCTACGGGGAACTGGCCGATCCTACTGTGACGAGTGCGCTATGCCTGGTTCACCAGCGCTTTTCGACGAACACATTTCCGAGCTGGCAGCTTGCCCATCCATATCGTTATGTAGCGCACAACGGTGAGATCAACACGGTGCGCGGCAACGTGAACTGGATGCGTGCGCGGCAGTCGATACTTGCCTCGCCACTGTTTGGCGATGACATCAAGAAGCTGTTTCCAATTATTTCGCCGGGCGGCAGTGATTCGGCTGCATTCGACAATGCGGTAGAGTTGCTGTTGCAGGCCGGTCGCTCACCCGAGCACGTGCTGGCGATGCTGATCCCTGAGGCGTGGGCGGGCAATCCGCACATCAACCCGGAGAAGCGGGCATTCTACGAGTATCACGCATCGTTGATGGAGCCGTGGGATGGGCCGGCAGCGATTGCCTTTACCGATGGCAAGGTGATTGGCGCGACGCTGGACCGCAATGGACTTCGTCCGGGCCGCTACGTTATCACCAAGGACGACATGGTGGTGCTTGCATCCGAGGCAGGCGTGCTGAACATTCCTGCGGAAAATGTAAAGAAGAAGGGCCGCCTGCAGCCGGGCAAGATGTTCCTGGTGGATACGGTGGAGAAGCGGGTGGTCTCTGACAAGGAGATCAAGCAGAGGCTTGCGGGTCGGCAGCCTTATGCGGAATGGCTCAGCGAGAATCAGATCACGCTGGACCAGTTGCCGGAGCCCTCGCGTGTACATGGCTCGAATCACGACACATTGCTGCGGCGTCAGCGCGCCTTTGGTTATACCGAGGAAGACCTGAAGACTCTGTTTGAGCCGATGGCCGCAAAGGCTGAGGACCCAGTGGGGGCGATGGGAATCGACACTCCGCTGGCGTGTCTTTCGGATCGGCCGCAGATGCTGTTCCACTACTTCAAGCAGTTGTTTGCGCAGGTCACCAATCCACCGATCGATCCGATCCGCGAAGAGATGGTGATGTCTCTGATCAGCTACATCGGGACGGAGCGCAACATCCTGGACGAAGCACCGGAGAATTGCCACACGCTGAAGCTGCCGCATCCCCTGCTCAGCAATACTGAGTTGGAGAAGCTGCGTCGCGTGTCGCGCGGCGATCTGCTGGCGACCACGCTGCCGACACTGTTCCGCGGTGCGGAGGGCGAGGACGGCTTAAAGCGCGGGCTCGAAGAACTGTGCCAACGCGCATCGCTGGCTGTCCGGTCAGGGTATACGCTGCTGATTCTCTCTGATCGCGGAGTGGACCCGAGCTATGCGCCGATCCCGAGCTTGCTGGCAATGGCGGCGGTGCACAACCACTTGGTTCGCGAAGAGACGCGGACGCAGGTTGCCCTCATCGTGGAATCGGGTGAGCCGCGAGAGGTGATGGATTTCGCGCTGCTGATTGGCTACGGCGCAAGTGCTGTGAATCCTTATCTTGCGATTGAGACGCTGCGCGATATTTCGCGCCGGGGCTACCTGCCGGCGAACATCACGCCGGATGTGGCGCAGAAAAACTTCATCAAGGCGATCAACAAGGGACTGCTGAAGACGTTCTCGAAGATGGGCATCTCTACGCTGCAGAGCTATCGCGGCGCACAGGTATTCGAGGCAGTGGGTTTGAAGAAGGAGCTGATTGAAAGCTACTTCAAGGGCACTGCGTCGCGTCTGGAAGGTGTTGGCCTGGATGTGCTGGCGCGGGAAGCCCAGATGAAGCACGAGTACGCCTTCCAGCCGCTGACGGATTCAGAGACGGATCTTGAAGTTGGGGGCAACCATCAATTCCGCGTAGGCGGCGAGTATCACCTGCTGAATCCGCAGACGATCGCCAAGCTGCAACATTCAGTGCGTTCGGCTAACCCGAAGACATTCAAGGAATACACCGATCTGATCGATGACCAGAGCCGGCAAATCCTTACGCTGCGCGGCCTGATGCAGATCAAGCCGGGCAAGAAGCCGGTTCCGATTGAAGAGGTTGAGCCTGCGAGCGAGATCGTCAAGCGGTTTACTACGGGCGCGATGTCGTTCGGCTCCATCAGCAAAGAGGCGCACGAGACGCTGGCCATCGCGATGAATCGCATCGGCGGCAAATCGAATACTGGAGAGGGCGGCGAAGATGAAGCGCGCTTTACTCCCGATGCGAACGGCGACCTGCGACGTAGCGCGGTGAAGCAGGTGGCCTCGGGACGATTTGGCGTGACGACGAATTACCTGGTGAACGCCGATGAGTTGCAGATCAAGATGGCACAGGGAGCCAAGCCCGGCGAAGGCGGCCAGCTTCCGGGCCACAAGGTAGACGAGGTAATCGCGCGGGTGCGCCACTCGGTGCCCGGTGTGGGATTGATATCTCCGCCGCCGCACCATGACATCTACTCGATCGAAGACCTGGCGCAGCTGATCTACGATTTGAAGAATGTAAATCCTGCCGCGCGGATTGCGGTAAAGCTGGTTGCCGAGGTTGGTGTGGGCACGGTGGCCGCGGGTGTGGCCAAGGCTCACGCCGATGTGGTGCTGATCAGCGGCGACACTGGCGGCACGGGTGCATCGCCGATCAGTTCAATTCGGCACGCGGGTCTGCCATGGGAACTGGGTCTGGCTGAGACGCAGCAGGTTCTGCTGCTGAATGATCTGCGCAGCCGGATTCGCGTGCAAACCGATGGCAAGCTGCAGACGGGACGAGACGTGGTGATTGCGGCGCTGCTTGGCGCTGAGGAATTTGGATTTGCCACCACGCCGCTGATCACCATGGGCTGCATCATGATTCGCAAGTGCCACTTGAATACCTGCCCGGTTGGAATTGCGACGCAGGATCCGGAGCTGCGTAAGCAGTTCACGGGGCAGCCGGAGCACGTGATCAACTTCTTCTTCTTCCTTGCGGAGCAGGTGCGCGAACACATGGCACAGCTTGGCTTCCGCACGGTGGATGAGATGGTGGGCCGCGTGGACATGCTGGAGACGAAGCTGGCGACCGATCATTGGAAGGCGCGTGGAATCGATCTTTCGGCGATTCTTTACAATCCGCCGCTGCCGGCTCGTGTGGCACGCCGTTGCGTTACGGGGCAGGATCATGGGCTGGAACAGGCGCTGGATCATCAACTGATCCAGGTGGCAAAGCCGGCATTGGAGGAGCAGAAACCGGTAGAGGCTGCGTTCGCCATCCGCAATGTGCATCGCGCAGTGGGGACGATGTTGGGCGGCTTAATCGCTCGTCGCTATGGAGCGAAGGGCCTGCCGGACGGCACGATTCGCTATCATTTCAACGGCTCGGCTGGGCAGAGCTTTGGAGCCTTTCTACCGAACGGCGTGACGTTGAGCCTGGAGGGCGAGGCGAACGACTACGTGGGCAAGGGGCTCTCTGGCGGGCGCATCGTTGTGTATCCGCCGCGAAGCTCAAGCTTCCTTCCAGAAGAGAGCATCCTGATCGGCAACGTCGCACTGTATGGCGCGACAAGTGGTGAGGTATTCCTGAACGGCGTGGCGGGCGAGCGATTCGCAGTGAGGAACTCCGGCGCCACGGCAGTGGTTGAGGGAGTTGGCGACCACGGCTGCGAGTACATGACGAATGGCGTTGCTGCCGTGCTTGGCTCATGCGGCAGAAACTTTGCCGCGGGTATGAGCGGTGGCATCGCTTATGTATTTGATGAGAAGGGCGACTTCGAGAGCAAGCGCTGCAACATGGCTTCGGTGGATCTGGAGCCGGTTGTGGATAAGGATGTGGAGGTGCTGCATACCCTGATCACACGTCACCGAGATCTCACGGCAAGCCCCAGGGCCGCATGGATACTGGAGAATTGGGAAGATGTGCTGCCGAAATTCGTTAAGGTCTTCCCGCACGAATTCAAACGCGTTCTCGGTGTTGCGGTGGCAAAGCCGGCTGCCGCGCACGAAGTTCCTACTCCATCCTTGGCAGTAGCCGGGCAGGTGCAGAATGGGTAAAGTTACCGGGTTCATGGAGATTCCGCGCGAGCTTCCGCAACGCAGGGCTGTTGCGGAGCGAGTCAACGACTGGTTTGAGATCTACCAGGATTTTTCTGAAGAAAAGCAGCAGGCGCAAGGCGCGCGCTGTATGGATTGCGGTGTGCCGTTCTGTCACACGGGCTGTCCGGTGAACAATATCATCCCGGATTGGAATGATCTTGTGTACCGCGGGCGCTGGAAGGAAGCGATTCGCCGCCTTCATGCCACGAATAATTTTCCTGAGTTTACGGGGAGAATCTGCCCGGCACCGTGCGAGGCCGCATGTGTGCTCGGCATCAACAAGCCGCCTGTTGCGATCAAGCTGATTGAGAAGAGCATTGTGGAGCGCGGCTTTGACGAGGGCTGGATTCAGCCTGAACCCCCGTCATTCAAGACCGGCAAGCGCGTCGCGATCGTCGGATCCGGACCGGCTGGTTTGGCTGCCGCGCAACAACTCTGTCGTGCGGGCCATGATGTGACGGTGTATGAGAAGGCCGATCGAATCGGCGGATTGCTTCGTTATGGCATTCCCAATTTCAAGCTGGAGAAGCAGGTTATCGATCGCCGCCTTGAGCAGATGAAGGCGGAGGGCGTGAAGTTTGTGACCGGCGCTCATGTCGGCGTAAACGTAGCGGTGGAGGATCTGCGTCGCGACTTTGATGCGATACTGCTGGCCGGCGGCGCCGAGAAGCCGCGAGACCTGAACCTGCCCGGTCGCGAACTTAAGGGCATTTACTTTGCGATGGAATTTCTGCCGCAGCAAAATCATAGCTGCGAGGGCGACGACGTGGCTGCACAGATTCTCGCCACGGGCAAGCGGGTCGTCATCATTGGCGGCGGTGACACGGGCGCGGATTGCCTGGGTACGAGCCACCGGCAGAAGGCGAAGTCAGTGGATCAGTTCGAGATCATGCCGACTCCACCGAATGAGCGTTCGCCGCTGACTCCCTGGCCGCTTTGGCCGATGCAGTTGCGCACCGAGAGTGCTCATGAAGAGGGCGGCAATCGTAATTGGAGTGTGTCCACGGTGAAGTTCACCGGAGACGAGAATGGCAATGTGAAGCAGCTGCACGCGGTTCGTGTTGGTGCTCCCCCGAAGTTTGAGGTCGAGGCTGGTAGTGAGTTCGTCATGGATGTTGATCTCGTGCTTCTGGCGATGGGCTTCCTTGGTCCGGTGACCAACGATATGATCGCGCAGCTCGGACTTGTTCTCGATGCGCGCGGCAACGTGGCGACAGACGAGAACTATATGTCATCAGTCGACGGAGTGTTTGCGGCTGGCGACATGCGCAGGGGGCAGTCCCTGGTGGTGTGGGCAATCTCAGAGGGTCGCAAAGCGGCTGCCGCGGTGAATCAATATCTACATCGCGTTATGCAGCAACCACAGGCGCACGCAGTTGCGCGCGCGGAGAAATAGCGCGGGGCCATGGAGACAGTCAGGGAGCAGGGCATCGATACAAGGCAGCGAGTTGCAAAGGCGCATCGCATCGTTATCAAGCTGGGCACCAACGTCTTGATGCGCGATGACGGCGCAGCCGCAGTCGGATTGCTTTACGGGCTTGTGGAATCGATTGTAAACATCCGCCGCAATGGCAAGGAAGTGCTGCTGGTTTCGTCGGGAGCGATTGGACTTGGCGCGAGACACCTTGGACTTCGCGCTGCTCCAGGCGAACTTGCGCTCAAGCAGGCATGCGCCGCTGTTGGGCAGAGCAGGCTGATGGCGTTATACGAAGAGGCGTTCGGTCACTTCGACACGACAACTGCACAAGTGCTTCTCACAGAAGATGATTTCCTCGACCCGGTGCGCTATTCCAATCTGCGCTCGACACTGGATACGCTGCTGAAGCTCGGCGTCATTCCGATCGTGAACGAAAACGATACTGTTTCTACGATCGAGCTTGAGAGTCCTGGGCAGGCTAGCGGGACGAACCGCGTATTCGGCGACAATGACAAGCTCTCCGCGCTGGTGATGACAAAGGTCGAAGCGGATCTGTTGATTCTTTTATCGGATGTTGACGGACTCTTCACGAGCCATCCGAATGACGACAGAGCGGAGTTTGTGAGTGAGGTGAATGACTTCACCGCCGAGGTGATCAGCTTCGCTAAGCAAAGCAATGGCCGCGGCCGTGGCGGCATGCTGACAAAAATAGAGGCTGTGCGCATGGTGGCCGAAGCAGGCCGACTGGCAGTGATAGCCAACGGACGCACGCCTGCGATCCTTGATAGTGTCTGTTCAGGAGAAGTAGTGGGCACCGTGTTTTCGGCCCAGGTGCAGTCGTGATCCATGAAGTTGTGGAGCAGGCACGCGCCGCCAAACAGGCTAGCCGTGTTCTGGCTGTACTCTCCTCCGGCGAAAAGGACCAAATCCTCGAGAAGATCGCTGTTGAGCTGGAGCAGCATTCGGCGGCGATCCTCGAAGCCAACACTGCAGATTCTTCGTTAGCGAAAGTTCTAGTCGAGAAAGGGGGGCTTTCGCAGGCTCTCTACCAGCGGCTCGTGCTGACCCCTGAAAAGCTACGCGGCATGATCGCCGGAGTACGTGCTGTGGCGGATCTGCCTGATCCAGCGGGCCGCAGGCTGGCACGCACTTTGCTGGATGATGGCCTGGTGCTCGAGAAAGTCACGTGTCCGCTCGGCGCACTCGCGATAATTTTTGAGTCCCGCCCCGACGCGATCACCCAGATCACGTCGCTTGCGATCAAGTCTGGCAATGCGGTGATATTGAAGGGCGGAAGCGAGGTTGAGCGCACGATGCGTGCCACGCTCGAGGCCATTCATTGTGCGTTGGGAGATGCAGTGCCAAAGGCGGCGGTGACTGGCGTGTACGGCAGGGAAGCAGTCGCAACGCTGCTGTCGCTGGACAAGGTGATCGATCTTGTTATTCCGCGAGGATCCAACGCGCTGGTGCAGCATATTCAGAAAAATACTCTGATCCCAGTGCTGGGCCATGCTGACGGCGTTTGCCATGTATACATTGATGTCGCCGCGGATGTGGAGATGGCGATAAACATTGCAGTGGACAGCAAGGTGCAGTATCCAGCAGCCTGTAATGCGGCGGAGACTCTGTTGGTTCATCGTGGAATTGCGAGCAACGTACTTCCCGAATTAGTAGCCACCCTGGTTGCGGCAGGGGTGAAGGTACGAGGATGCGCGCTCACCCGTTCGCTGGTTCCGGGCACTGCAATCGATCTGGTTAGCGAAGAAGAGTGGCATACGGAGTATTCAGATCTGGTAGTGGCGATTCGCGTGGTCGATGATCTCGACGCGGCGCTTGATCATATTGAGCAGTACGGCTCACACCACACCGAGGCGATTGTCACGTCAGACGCGAAGGCCGCTACTCGCTTCCTCAACGAGTTGGACTCGGCAAATGTGTATCACAATTGCTCGACGCGTTTTGCTGACGGCTTCCGGTATGGATTCGGTGCTGAGGTCGGCATCAGCACCAGCAAACTGCACGCCCGCGGTCCAGTGGGGCTGGAAGGGCTGGTCACGTACAAGTACAAGATTGAGGGCTCAGGCCAGGTAGTGAAGGATTACTCCGGCGGTGCCGCGCGCAAGTTTCTCCACGTGCGCCTCGACCCCTAGCACAACTCGCTCAGCGTACCTTCCATTTTGACGACAGTGACGCAAGTTGGTCGTTGAGGCTGGGCTGCGACTTGGGTTGAGGCTTCGGCTGAGACTTTGTTTGGGCACGCTGCTGCGGTTCCTGAAGAGCCTTGATCGACAACGCTATCCGCTTTGCTTTCGCATCCACCGTCAGGACTTTCACCTTCACAATCTGGCCGGCCTTTGCGGCTTCAGATGGCTCTTTGATGAACTTGTTCGAGAGTTCACTGATGTGTACGAGCCCATCCTGATGTACACCGATGTCAACGAAGGCTCCGAACTTGGTCACGTTGGTGACGACTCCCTCAAGTACCATGCCCGCCTGCACATCTGAGAGTTCGCGAACCTGTTCATTGAAGCTCGGGGCCACAAACTTGTCACGAGGATCACGTCCCGGCTTGCGAAGCTCTTCGAGAATATCGTTGAGAGTGAAGGTGCCGGCTGCGAGTTTGCTGCGATCAACGTTCTCGAGCAACGTGGGATTTTTTACGAGGTCCTCAACGCGAGCGTGTAGTGTCTCCGCCATCTGCTCGACAACGGGGTATGACTCGGGATGCACTGCGGTCATGTCCAGCGGATTCTCGCCATTGCGAATGCGCAGGAAGCCTGCGGCCTGTTCGAAGGTCTTGGGGCCTATGCCTGGAACGTCACGTAACTGCGTCCGTGAGTGGAAGCGTCCGTTCTCGTTGCGGTAGGTCACGATGTTCATCGCGACTCGTTCGGTAACTCCGGAGACGTAGCGCAGCAGAGTCCACGAAGAAGTGTTGAGATCGACACCAACGCGATTCACGCAGCTTTCAATGACGGTTTCCAGCGATTGCTGCAAGTGACGCTGATCCACGTCGTGTTGATACTGACCAACTCCGATGGACTTGGGATCGACTTTTACGAGTTCTGACAGTGGATCTTGCAGCCGTCGCGCAATGGAGATCGCCCCGCGAACCGTGAGGTCAAGGTCGGGGAACTCCTGCCGCGCGACATCCGATGCAGAGTAGACGCTGGCTCCCGATTCGCTCACCGTGACGGAAAAGATGGTATCCAGCTTTTTGTCGCGGAGGAATTCTCGGACGAAGGCGTCCGTCTCGCGCGACGCAGTTCCGTTGCCGATTGCGATGGCGCGCACGTTATGCGCACGCAGCAGAGCCTCAAGAGTGCGGGATGCACCTTCCAGCGCATGTGTTCGAGCTGTGCAGATAGATGACGTCGTGCGCGAGGAATTTTCCGGTCTCATCCACCACCGCGATCTTGCATCCGGTGCGCAGGCCCGGGTCGATGCCCAGCACGGAGATGGGGCCGGCTGGCGGCGCCAGCAGCAGGTTGTGCAGATTGTCGCGGAATACCTGGATCGCATCGGTGTCTGAGCGCTGCTTCAACTCCATACGGATCTCGCCCTGGATGGAAGAGTTGAGCAGCCGCTGCCATGCGTCGTCGATTGCTAGTTCCAGTTGCGGCGTCCAATCGCCGGTCGCGCGTAGGATGCGAGAACGCAGCAGCGAAACAGCGCGAAGCGGCTCCAGCTCAATCAGGAAGTAAAGTATCGTTCTCGCTCTCGCCTCGACGAATAGCAAGCATGCGATGCGACGGAATCGTCTTCACCGGCTCGCGATACTCGTAGTACATCTTGAACTTTTCCTGCTCGTCGACACCCGTCGGCAGATTTGCGGCTCACGACAATTCCCTCGTCAAACATCACCTGGCGCAGGGCTTTGCGCAGGTCGGCGTCTTCGCTGATCATTTCTGCGACGATGTGCCGCGCACCTTCCAGCGCGTCGTCGACGTTGGCCACGCCCTTTTCTTCGGACACAAAGCTGCCGGCGAGATCTGCGAGCGACTGATCGCCAGGTTGTTGTTCCCAGAGGTATAGAGCGAGCGGCTCCAGGCCTTTGTCGCGCGCGATCGTCGCCTTGGTCCGTCGCTTGGGACGATAAGGAAGGTACAAATCTTCGAGTTCACTCTTGTCGAGCGTGGCGTCAATGCGGGCCTTGAGTTCGCTGGTGAGCTTACCTTGTTCGGCGATCGATGCGAGGATCGTTTCGCGCCGGTCCGCGAGTTCGCGAAAGTAGGCGAGCTTCTCTTCAATGTCGCGAATCTGAACTTCATCCAGGTTGCCGGTCGCCTCTTTGCGATAGCGCGCGATGAAGGGCACCGTCCCGCCTTCATCGAGAAGGCTGATCACGGCGACGAGCCCATGCAGAGGAACGTTGAGAGTTTGCGCGATGTGCAACAGAATTTCAGGAGTGAGGGGAGTCTGTTCAGTCATGGGTTCCATGTTCATGGTAACCGCAACGGAGGTGGAAAACCCCGCGCTCATTCAATCGCGAGAGAACTTCCACGCGAGGTTGCCTTCATGGCGGGGCATCGAGCACTGAAATACATCAACACAAGCTACGTGAATCGCCTGGATATTTCGGGAGCTGTGGATTGAAAGTCGACCGGGTGTGCATTCCAGATCTTCTCGCAGTACTCTCGAATCGAGCGGTCAGAAGAAAACTTGCCCATGCGGGCGACATTCAAAATGGACATCCGAGTCCAAGAGTCCTGGTCGCGAAACGCCTCGCTCACCTTATGTTGACAATCAACATACGATTGAAAGTCCGCCAGAAGCAAGTATTCATCCCGGTCCAGCAGGGAATCGACAATCGGCTTGAAGAGTGCCGGATTGTTCGGCGAAAAAGCGCCTCCGGCAATCTGGTCGAGGACTTCTTTAAGCACTGGATTGTTTTCATACACCTGTCTCGGATTGTAATTGCCCGCCTTGGTCGCCTGAACTTCATCGGCTGTCAGCCCAAACAGGAAGAAGTTTTCCGCGCCAACTTCTTCGCGGATCTCAACGTTGGCGCCATCGAGAGTGCCGATGGTGAGGGCTCCGTTCATTGAGAACTTCATGTTGCCTGTGCCCGACGCCTCTTTACCAGCAGTCGAGATCTGCTCCGATAAATCCGCGGCGGGATAGATCAGCTGTCCATTGGTCACATTGAAATTCGGAAAGAAAACTACCTTCAACATCTCGCTGACGACAGGGTCATGGTTGACGACGGTCGCGATGGAGTTGATGAGTTTGATGATCAGTTTTGCAGTCACGTAGCCCGGAGCAGCTTTGCCTCCGAATAGTACGGTGCGCGGAATTATCGCTGTATTGGGGTCTTTCTTTATCTGGTTGTATAAGCTGACCACGTACAGCGCATTCAGTAGCTGGCGTTTGTATTCATGAATGCGCTTCACCTGCATGTCAAAAAGTGACGCGGGGTTGACGACGACACCTGTACGAGTTCTGATCAGCTTGGCGAGGATCTGCTTCCTGCCTTGCTTTACGTTGCGCCACTCTTCGCGGAAGCCCGGGTCTTCGGCAAAGGGCTCCAATTTCTTGAGGTCGTCCCCGTTGGTTATCCAGCTATTTCCGATTTTGCTGATGATCAGGTCACTTAAGCCGGGGTTGCAAAGAACAAGCCACCGCCTCGGCGTTACTCCATTGGTCACGTTGAAGAATTTCTCAGGAGAAAAGTCGTAGAAATCGCGCAGCACTGTTTTCTTCAGCAGTTCTGAATGCAATTCAGCGACGCCATTCACTGCGTGGCTTCCAACGGTTGCGAGGTTCGCCATCTTCACATATTTTTCGCCGGTTTCGTCGATGATGGAAAGTCGCGCAATGCGGGCATCGTCATTGGGATATCGCAGTTTGGCTTGTTCCAGGAAGCGCCGATTAATCTCGTAGATGATCTCAAGGTGTCGGGGTAGAATGCTGGCGAAGATGGGCAACGACCACTTCTCCAGCGCCTCGGGTAGCAGGGTATGGTTGGTGTACGCCAGCGTCTTTTGTGTAATCTGCCATGCCTGTTCCCAGTCCATGCGATGAATATCCACCAGCAGCCGCATCAGCTCTGCTACGGCGATAGAAGGATGGGTATCGTTCAACTGCACGGCAAAATGTTCGTCGAAATTTCCCAGAACATTCTGAGTGCCGTTCTTCCTTATGGTGTGAATCCGGATCATGTCCTGCAGGGAACATGAAGTGAAGAAGTACTGCTGGGAGAGGCGCAGTCGCTTGCCCACCTCCGGCTCATCGTTGGGGTACAGCACTTTACTGATGGTCTCAGAGAATACCTTTTCGTCGACGGCCTTGTAGTAGTCGCCTACGTTGAACGCTTCCAGATCGAAGGACTCAACCGCCTCCGATTTCCAGAGTCGCAGGAAATCCACCATGTGCGTGTCATAACCGGGAAGTGCCGTATCGTAGGCCACTCCCTTCACAACATGCGCCGGCACCCAGCGAACGCGGAGGGTGCCGTCCTCGTCGTGATAGCGCTCGGTGTAGCCGCCGCCGCCAACCGTATAGCCAATCTCCGGACGGCAAATCTCCCATGGATTACCGAAAGCGAGCCACTTGTCCGTGTTTTCGATCTGCCAACCGTCGCGAATCTCCTGGCGGAACAGGCCAAACTCATAACGGATTCCATAGCCGATCGCGGGCACGCGCAGGGTGGCGAGGGAATCCATGTAGCAGGCCGCCAATCGGCCTAAGCCGCCGTTGCCCAGCCCCGGCTCCGGCTCCTGTCGGGCGAGGGTGTCAAGGTCGAGCCCCAGCTCTGAGAGGGCCTGGGCCATCGTCTTTACGATATCCAGATTCAGCAGATTGTTGGCCAGTTGAGGCCCAATCAAATACTCCGCTGATAGGTATGCCACCACCTTTATCTCTTCATTGCGGATTCTTGCAAACGATTCCACCCAGTCGTTCATAGCGCGATCGCGTACCGTGTGCGCCACCGCCATGTACCAGTCCATCGGGGTGGCCAGTTCCGGCACGCGGCCCAGAGAATAGTACAAGTTGTCCAGGATGGATTGCTTTAGGGCGGAGGCGGTGTTCGCGGTGCGTATGGGATCGCAGTCTGGTCTCATTTGTTAGTCCCCGATTCAATTTGTGATCACAGGATCAATTGGACGGAACCTGCATCTATAAAACTGTGTTGTTAACCCGGCGCCTATCGACTCGAACCGTATCTTCGATTTAGTGTTGGGACAACGGAAAGAAGTTCCGGTTGAAATATCATGTTATGCGCGTGTGGGCCCTTCCGTCGTCCTATCAGGAGAAAATATGAGAGCAACCCAGATTCTGCATGACCTCGGCCAGAGTCTCTGGCTCGACAACATAACACGTGACCTATTGGATAGCGGGACACTGCAGCGCTACATCGATGAATATTCGGTTACAGGGCTCACCTCGAACCCCACCATCTTCGACCATGCGATCAAGGGCAGTTCTGCCTACGACAGTGGAATCAGCAGCAAGCTTAGTCAAGGCAGGTCGGGAGAGGCGCTGTTTTTCGAGCTTGCGCTTGAGGACCTGACGCGCGCCGCCGACCTCTTTCGCCCGGTCAACGTCCAGACGAAGGGAGTGGATGGGTGGGTATCGCTGGAAGTGTCGCCCCTGCTCGCCTATGACACGCAGAGCACCCTGGCTGCGGCAAAGGACCTGCATGAGCGGGCGGCCAGACCGAATCTATTCATCAAGATTCCGGGCACCAAGGAGGGCCTGCCTGCAATTGAGGAGGCTATCTTCGCCGGAGTTTCGATCAATGTGACGCTTCTCTTCTCGCGCGAGCAATACCTGGCAGCGGCAGAGGCTTATCTAAAAGGCATTGAGCGCCGCATAGCTGCGGGTCTGCCGACTGATGTTGAATCCGTGGCTTCCGTATTTATCAGCCGCTGGGATGTTTCTGTTGCGAGCAAGGTGCCCGAGCCGCTGATCAATAAACTGGGCATTGCCATCGCGCAGCGTACCTATAAGGCGCACATTGATCTGATGGCGTCGCCACGCTGGCAGCGCATTGTAAGCGCCGGATATCATCCGCAGCGCCTGCTATGGGCGAGCACGGGCACCAAGGATCCCAAAGCCTCCGACATCATGTACATCAAGGCCCTGGCTGCGCCCAACACGGTGGACACCATGCCGGAAGGCACGCTGAAAGCCTTCGCCGACCACGGTGAGGTGGCAGGCCCGATGGCCGTGGATGGCGGCGATTGCGAAGCCGTGCTGGCGCAATTCAACTCGGCTGGTGTTGACGTGGATGCTCTGGGGGCACAGCTTCAGGAGGAAGGCGCCAAATCCTTCGTTACCTCCTGGACAGAGCTGATGTCGGTGATCGAGTCGAAGAGCGCGCTGCTCAAAGCGGGTGCTTCGGCCTGAAGTCGTACAAGTGAGGTTCATCGCCGTGCGTGAAGCTATGTCTGGACGTAAGATGGGACAGACATAGCAACGCACAAAGGAGCACGAGGAATGTCAGCGATGGTGAACTCTCTCAGCGAGCGTCCGGCATGGAAGGCGCTTGCGGCGCATTATGAAAAAATTCATGACACGAGTCTTCGGCAGTTGTTCTCGGAAGATGCGGCGCGAGGCCAGCGCCTGACGGCAGAGGCTTGCGGCCTGTTTCTGGATTACTCAAAGAATCGTGTTACGGATGAGACTCTGAAATTGTTGTTGCAATTGGCGGAAGAGTCCGGCCTGAGGGATCGCATCGAAGCGATGTTCCGGGGCGAGAAGATCAACACTACTGAAAAGCGCGCCGTGTTGCACGTAGCGTTGCGCGCCCCGAAGGGTGACTCGATCCTTGTTGACGGCGAAGACGTGGTTCCCGCCGTGCACGCAGTGCTGGATAAGATGGCCACGTTCTGCGATCGAGTACGCAGCGGGGCGTGGAAGGGACACACTGGCAAGCGCATTCGCAACGTGGTTAACGTTGGTATCGGCGGGTCTGATCTCGGGCCTGTAATGGCGTATGAGGCGCTCCGCCATTACAGCCAGCGCGACATGAATTTCCGTTTTGTATCCAACGTCGATGGCACCGATTTTGCGGAAGCAGTACAGGGACTGGACGCGACCGAGACTCTCTTCATCATTTCCTCGAAGACCTTCACGACGCTGGAAACAATGACGAATGCGCACACGGCGCGCGACTGGTCTGTGGCAGGCCTTGGCGGCGATGAAAAGTCTGTCGCCAGCCACTTTGTCGCGGTCTCGACAAACGCGAAGGCGGTGGCCGCATTTGGTATTGATACGGCGAACATGTTCGAGTTCTGGGATTGGGTTGGCGGCCGCTACTCAATGGATTCGGCAATCGGCCTGTCGACGATGCTGGCCATTGGTCCAGAGAACTATCGCGCAATGCTCGACGGCTTTCACCAGATGGACGAGCATTTCCGCACGACGCCGTTCGAAAAAAA
The DNA here is from genome assembly GCA_963849505.1 of uncultured Acidobacteriaceae bacterium. GTDB lineage: Bacteria > Acidobacteriota > Terriglobia > Terriglobales > Acidobacteriaceae > JANXZS01. Next base: position 97,822 of record CAWKHY010000015.1, read on the forward strand.
TCTTCCTGTGCTGATGGCCTTGCTGGGCGTGTGGTACACAGATTTCTTCGACGCGCAGACAGTCGCGGTGCTTCCGTATGAACAGTATCTCAAGCGCTTTCCGGCGTATCTGCAGCAGTTGACGATGGAGAGCAATGGCAAGCACGTCACCTTGGATGGAAGCCGCGTCAATTACGAAACGGGACCAATCTACTGGGGCGAGCCCGGCACCAACGGGCAGCACTCTTTCTACCAGCTGATCCACCAGGGAACGCGCCTGATTCCGTGCGATTTCATCGGCTTCTACAAGACTCTGAACCCGCTGGGTCGCCATCACGACATGCTTATGGCCAATGTGTTTGCGCAGGCTGAGGCGTTGGCGTTCGGCAAGACCGCCGAGCAGGTGAAGGCCGAGGGCACGCCCGACTGGCTGGTTCCTCATCGTGTCTTTGAAGGCAATCGCCCGTCCAACGTCATCCTGGCAGACGAGCTTACGCCGTCGGTGCTGGGCCAGCTTGTCGCGCTCTACGAGCACTTGGTCTTCACGCAGGGCACCATCTGGAGCATCGACTCCTTTGACCAGTGGGGCGTTGAACTGGGCAAGGTATTGGCGCAGCACATCATCACGGAGCTCGAAAGTCCAACGGAGCCCACGCTTGTTCATGACAGCTCCACTAACAGCTTGATTCGCCGCTACCGCGAGAGAAAATAGTTGTCACTTGTAAGGGCCCCAAGCAATTCAGCAAATAATTCGAGACGAGGAGAGATCGATGCAGCTTGGAATGGTAGGTCTGGGGAGGATGGGCGCGAACATGGTTCGTCGGCTTCTGTTGGCAGGACACGAATGCACGGTGTTCGACAGGTCGCAGGACGCGGTCACGGCGTTGGTCAAGGACAAGGCCGTCGGCTCCTCCTCGCTCGAGGATTTCGTGCAGAAGCTCGCCAAGCCACGCGCCATCTGGCTGATGATTCCAGCTGCATTCGTCGATGACACCATCTCGGAAATCGTTCCCCATCTTGACGCGGGGGACATCCTGATTGACGGCGGCAACTCGTATTACATCGATGACATCCGCCGTGCCCAGGAGCTTAAGGCGAAAAATATCCACTATGTCGACGTCGGTACCAGCGGGGGCGTGTGGGGATTGGAACGCGGCTACTGCATGATGATTGGCGGCGAGGATGAAGTGGTGAAGCACCTCGATCCCATCTTCAAAACGATTGCGCCGGGCGTTGGCGACATAGCCAAGACGCCGGGACGCGACAAACTCGGCGGCACGGCCGAGCAAGGCTATCTTCACTGTGGACCCAGCGGCGGCGGCCACTTCGTCAAGATGGTTCACAACGGAATTGAGTACGGCATCATGGCCGCTTATGCTGAGGGGCTCGGAGTTCTGCGCTCGGCAAATGTCGGCAAGCAGACCCATGAAAAGGATGCGGAGACGACGCCGCTGCGCGACCCTGAACATTACCAGTACGATTTCAACCTCACCGATGTCGCCGAGGTCTGGCGTCGTGGCAGTGTGATTGCGTCATGGCTTCTGGATCTGACAGCATCCGCGCTGACCGAAGATCCCGCGCTAGCAAAATTTGGCGGCAGGGTTTCCGATTCGGGCGAGGGCCGCTGGACAATCAAGGCGGCAATCGACGAGGCGGTGCCGGTCCCTGTCCTTACAACCGCGCTCTACTCCCGCTTCAGCTCTCGGGGCGAGGCGGATTTCACCAACAAGATTCTGTCGGCGATGCGTTACGCTTTCGGCGGTCACCTGGAGAAACCCGCCGACAAGTAAATTGCGCAGCTCGGAGATTAGTACAATCGTCTGTTGCAACGGATCAAGCTCACGCGTCTGTAGAGCGTTCTGTGCGATCACTCACCGCACTTAACTTGCACGGAGGAGCCTTCAATGGCCAGCTCAGCAACCAAACCGGCGGGTCTGTCACCACTCGCGGGTAAGCCCGCGCCTAAAGACATGCTGATCGATGTGGCCAAGCTGCAGCAGGCCTACTACGACCGCCACCCCGACCTCAGCGATTCCACGCAGATGGTCAGCTTTGGCACAAGCGGGCATCGCGGCACTCCGTTGAACGGAACATTCACCGAAGCGCACATTCTCGCCATCACGCAAGCGATCTGCGACTATCGCAAGCATCAAGGCACGGACGGGCCGCTCTACATGGGCAAGGACACGCACGCTCTGTCCGGGCCCGCGCAGTGCACTGCGCTTGAGGTGCTCTCTGCCAATGGCGTGGAGACAGTTATCCAGGCCGATGATGGGGTGACGCCAACACCGGTAATTTCGCGAGCCATCCTCGTCTATAACAGGGATCGCAAGAGTCATCTCGCTGACGGAATCGTGATCACGCCTTCGCACAATCCGCCGGAGGATGGGGGATTCAAATACAACCCCACCAACGGCGGCCCGGCAGACACGGACGTGACCGGCTGGGTGCAGAAGCGCGCCAACGAGCTGCTGCGTGAAAACAACGCCGGAGTCAGACGCAAGCCATATGCTGAAGCGATCAAGGCGGCCAATACACATCACGAAGACTTCGTGATGCCGTATGTTCAGGACCTGAAGAATGTCATCGACATGGATGCGATTCGCGCAGCGGGCCTTCGCCTTGGAGTCGATCCGCTGGGCGGCGCGGCTGGTCCATACTGGGAGCCGATCAACTCGGTCTATGGATTGGACATCAAGGTCGTCAATCCGGTCATCGATCCAACCTTCTCTTTCATGACGGTCGACCATGACGGCAAGATCCGCATGGACTGCTCCAGCCCATACGCGATGGCGAGCCTGGTGAAGCTCAAGGACCAATACCAGGTAGCCTTTGCCAATGATCCGGACTCGGATCGTCACGGCATCGTGACGCCGTCCGCGGGGTTGATGAATCCCAACCACTACCTCGCCGTGGCCATTCAGTATTTGCTCACGCATCGGCCCCAGTGGCCTGCCAACGCCTTTGTCGGCAAGACGCTCGTCAGCAGCAGCATGATCGACCGCGTGGTGAACAAACTCGGGCGCCGCCTCTCAGAGACACCTGTCGGCTTCAAATGGTTTGCACCGGGCCTCTTTGATGGATCATTCTGCTTCGGCGGAGAAGAGAGTGCGGGCGCCAGCTTCCTGCGTCGCGACGGCACGGTGTGGACCACCGATAAAGATGGCCCCATCATGTGCCTGCTATCAGCGGAGATTACAGCGATAACGGGCAAGGATCCCGGCCAGCATTTTGCCGAGCTTGCCGACGAGTTCGGTATGCCTTACTACACCCGCATAGACGCGGCTGCCAGCCCGGAACAGAAAGCCAAACTCAGCAAACTATCGCCCGCGTCAGTAAAGGAATCGCAACTTGCAGGGGAGCCTATTACCGCCAAGCTGACAAATGCTCCCGGCAACAACGAGCCAGTTGGCGGGCTTAAAGTTGTCTCCGAGAGCGGATGGTTCGCGGCCCGGCCATCCGGGACCGAGAACATCTACAAGATTTATGCGGAGAGTTTCAAGGATGCCGCTCATCTCGACCTCATCGTAAGCGAGGCCCAGCAGATCGTTAACAATGCGCTGGCATAGTGCCCCTATGGCTTGGACGGCTGACCGAAGTTGTCCAAAGGGCGATCCGTGGTCGTCATCCGCCTCTTGGCGCCTAACCCGTCCAGCGCCATAGTGAGTATCACTGCGGACATGCCGAGGAAGGGAACTCCGAGCGCCCTGCCCGTCTGGCTGTCGTAGTGTTCACTGATGCCAACCTTGATTGCGTTATCGATGGTGAGATCGACAATGTGCGCCGCAAGAGAAGTGTGGCCATAGCGGGATAATCCCGTGGCAACCTGGTAGTTCGGCGCCGGCCATACGTCACCGCGCCAGAAACCATCGCTCACGTAATTTTTGCTTCCCCGCGCCACCGTGGGTATGGGCAGAGGAGTAGCCCAGTCTGGCCCAGTAAGCGCCTGCGCCATGCGCTGTGCCTGGTGAACAGTAGGAATGCCTGCCATCAAGGGCACAAAGCCGCCAACCGTCGCAGTTGGGATCTGCTTCAACGAGTCACGATTTACCGCCAGAAAGCATCCGCGGGCCTCGTTCCACATGTACTTGCGCATAGCCGCAATCCCTTTGGCCAGGTGTTTTCGGCGTCGCTCCGCCATGGCGTCGTTGCCGCAAATCTCCGCCATCCGCGCAAGGCTTGCCTCCGACATCAGAAGGTAGGCCGTGTTCGCCGGGATGCAAATGTCCCCGTACCACTTGCCTTCATTCGCGCCTTTGCGAACGGGATGCGTCGTCATTTGCAGCCCGTCCAGATCCACTTCATTGTCGTAGGTCTCATAGCGTGCGTGCTGCACATCTTCGCTGTAGGAGCCGACGCATATGAGTCCCAGGCTGTGCAAGTCGCGCTCGCGCCAGTACCAGTCGTGGAACTCCTCCAGCGGGCCAATTCCATTACGAAGAAGTTCGAGGTCGCCGTTCCGCTTGTAGACGCGCTCCATACCCCAGGCAATCAGAGGAGCCTGGGAGTATGCCGGAAAGGTGAGCCAGTCCTTCCCCGTAAATCCCGGAGGCCCACTATCGGGTGCAATAAAATTCGCGATGAAACCCCGCGTGTCGGAAGGCTTGGTCGCTGTCCACCGCGCTTGGAAATCCCAGTAGTTCTGGAAGATTCCGCGCAACGTTTCCTGCTGGTTGGGAAGGATGCTCAACAGGTCGGCGACAAACGTTGTATCCCAGATCCACTGGCCTACATAGACGCCCCCCGGCACCAGCCAGTCGTGCAGCAGCGGTGGTTCCGCTGGACGCAACCTGCCGAGGATGCAGTGCTGGTAGGCGTCAATCGCGAGTTGCCACATCTCTGGATCGCTCGATGAGAACAGCGGCCGAATGAGCTTTTCTACTTCGTCCCGCGTCAGATCGGCAGGAGCCTGCGAGCGATCAACCAATTCATTTGGTGCAGCCTGGGTAGAGGATTGCGACCAGGCATAAGGCGCAAGCAGCGAACTTGCTCCCAGGCCTGCCAGATAGCGCAGTAAATCCCTACGGCGTTGCGAGAACGGATTAGCAAGGCAAGTCTGAAAGTCGTTCAAGGTCTTAATTTACGCTTGTGCTGTTCGCTAGAAATATACAGGATTGCGAGCCCCGCACATCGCTGCTCAACGGATATCGCTCAAGGACAGCAGACCATAGTATGTTTTAGCTATGAGACGAAAATCAAACTCGCTGCTGCTTTTTTCCGCGTTGCTCGCCGGTAGCATTCTTCATGCTCAAAGCACGCCCCAGAGCGCGCTACTGATCTTGTCCAAGCAGGATCGTTCGCTGGCCATCGTGGATCCCGCAAGTCTGAAAATAATTGCACATATTCCAGTCGGCGACGATCCGCATGAGGTCATTGCATCCGCTGATGGAAAGAGGGCTTACGTCTCAAACTACGGAGGCGGTAGTTTGCACACGATTGCGGTCATCGACCTCGTAGGGCAGAAGGCACTCGCACCAATCGACCTGGGTCCATTGCGTGGTCCTCACGGCCTCACGTTCGTTGGCGGAAAGACATGGTTCACGGCTGAAGGAGCCAAGGCCATTGGCAGCTACGATCCCGAAACCAGCAAGGTCGACTGGGTGCTCGGAACCGGACAGAACCGGACGCACATGATCTATGTCTCCGACGATCTGCAGCACATCGTCACCACGAACGTCGCTTCTGGAACAGTGAGCTTTATTGATAAGACCACGCGTGCTCAGGGTGCGCCGTATCCCCCTCCACCCGGCGGTATGCCTCCGACTCCCGGTGGCCCAGGTGGCGGCATGGGACCCGGTGGGCCTCCGGGACCTCCGCGCAGCGACTGGGATGAAACCGTCGTGAAGGTCGGCAATGGCTCTGAGGGCTTCGACGTTTCTCCGGACGGTAGGGAGATCTGGGTAGCGAACTCCCAGGATGGCACCGTGTCTATCCTGAGCGTCGGCGCGAAGCAAATCGCCCAGACTCTTTCAATCGACGTGAAGGGCGCGAATCGCCTGAAGTTCACGCTGGACGGCAAGCTTGCTTTGATCTCCACTCTGAGCGGCTCCGATTTGACAATCGTCGATGTTGCCAGCCGGAGCGTGACAAAGCGGCTGAAGATTGGACGCGGCGCCGCCGGAATCCAGATGAAGCCCGACGGCAGCATCGCGTATGTTGCTTGCACGCCGGATAACTATGTTGTCGTCGTTGATTTGAAGACGCTGGAAGTGGTAGGCAAAATCGAATCTATTGGGCAGCCCGACGGCATGGCGTGGGCAATCAGGAAATAAATCGAGCGGGCGCAAGACTTCTAAAACAAAGAGTCCCGGACCCCATTCGAGGTCCGGGACTTTCTATTTCTGCCTGGTCCTACAGCATAATCGGCGCAGGCTTTGCGAGCAGAACGCCGAGAGCACAGCTTGCCATGCGAGCCAGCTCCCCGTCGGCGCGGCTGGTGAGCACGATGGGAACCTTGGCTCCAACGACCACTCCTGCCGCCAATGCCCCGGCCAGATATTGCAGCTGCTTGAAGAGGATATTTCCCGCTTCGAGGTTAGGCACCATCAGCAGGTCAACATCCCCTGCCACAGGCGACTTGATCTTCTTGATGCGCGCAGCCTCACTGGAAATCGCATTGTCAAAGGCCAGTGGTCCATCCACGATGGCTCCCGTGATCTGACCACGGTCTACCATCTTGCACAGCGCGGCGGCATCCAGAGTCGAGGGAATGGCCGGATTCACCGATTCAACTGCCGACAGGATGGCGACCTTCGGCGTTTCAACTTCGAGCGTCAACATCATGTCGATCGCGTTCTGCAGGATACTGACCTTGGTCTCCAGGTCCGGCTGAATGTTGATCGCGGCGTCGGTTACGTAGAGAGTCTTGTGGTAGGCGGGCACATCCAGTGCGAAGACGTGGCTGATGCGGCGCCCAGTACGCATGCCGCCTTCTTTTGAGACGACCGCGCCCATGATTTCGTCGGTGTGCAGGGAACCCTTCATCAGCATCTGCACTTCGGCGTTACGCGCCAATTCAACGGCCTTCACCGCGGCAGCCTTGCTGTTGGAGATATCCACGATCCGAATACCGGTCAAATCGAGATCCAGTGTCGCCGCGAGGGCGCGAATCTGCGCCTCTGGACCCACTAGTACCGGCTCGATCAATTTGTCGATGTAAGCCTGCACGCCTCCGCCGAGCGACACCTCATCACACGGCCAGACAATCGCCGTCTTCACCGCGGGCTTGGCTGTAGCCCGCGCGATCAATCCGCGATAGCGGCGGTAAGGATCGTGAACCATGAGCTGCGGAACCGGAAGGGTCGACCAGCGACGCTTCTCAGTGGGAGCGAGAAGATCGGCCGTACCAGTGAAAATCGACTTGCCGGATGCATTGTTGGCGCGACAGTCAAAGTGAATGGTCTTCGTTGCCTCATCCTTGCTCTTCACCTGAACGGCGACCAGGATGCGGTCGCCCACGCGCAGACGATCGTGAAACGATAAGGAAACATTCGTGAGCGTACAGCCGGGTCCCGGGATGTTCATGCTGAAGAGACCCGAGATGAGCGACGCACACCACATGTTTGCTCCCGTAGGAGCGGCACCGCCGGCGCGCTCAATCAGTTCTTCGGAGTTCAGAACAGAGTTGAATCCCGAGATCGACGCAAACGCCATTGCGTCATTCGTAGTCAGCACATGCTCTGTGCGCGCGATATCACCTACAGATATGTCGTCGTAGGTTTTGCTTTCGATGTATCCCAGATCCATACGCTTGTTCCCAGCTCTTTCTGCAGCCATTCGGATGCGTGTTCACTATCCTATTGTCTGGATGGGTGAAAGCGAAGTGACTGCGGTCACTCATGGCCCGAGGAGGGCCTAGCGCGCACCGAAGCTGTGCAGATCGAAGCAGATAGCGCAGACAGACCATTGCACGCTGGTTTTCGTCCAGGGTGCAATGGCTTGGTGTTGGAGCCTGATTTGGCCGTGCCTAGACCGGGACCGCAGTGTAGCCCGGATGCAGTGCGCGCGCCGCTGTCAGTAGCAGATTCGAAGGCTGGTAAGCGGCTTGGTGCGTAAGCCGGGCGGAGACACTGCCGGCGATGCACGCATCCGGCGGAATGGTTCGTATCAAGGGGATTCCCCAAAGCACGTTCCACGACGGATCGATTGCCGCGAGGCAGTTCGACGCGTTCTCATCGATCGCCTGGTATACGCTCCATACCGCGGGATCGATCACGAGCCCGTTGTCCCTGCACTTCTCCAGCATCCACTTCAACGTGATGTCGGATAGACCGGAATCGGGACATCCCCCGCCGATGTTGCTGTGAGCGCCGGTAAACCACACCTGCTCAACGACCTGCCCGGGCACTCCCTCCACCTCCCACAGAGTGGGTGGAAACTCCCTGCGGTGCTCATCAATGGCAATGGCCTGGTACGCGGCTTTGACGCACGGGCTCAGCCCCGTGTTCAGGAAGCCGTACTTCACCGGATCGACGCCACCTACGATGCTTGGGATCCCCAGCGATCCCACCGTGTCCCACACTCCAACCATGGCAATCTCTACTGGCTTGTTGCCATACGTGGCCACCAACGCAGCCTTTGCTGCGGCGCGGTCGGGAGATTGCGGCGGTTTTCGGTACGCCTCGAAAGCATCGTCAATCGCCGCATCGGTCAGCGTGGCTGGCAGGCCGCAAAAGGCAAGCATCCCAGAGATGCTGCGCGCCGTATAGGCGCCGCGGCTGAAGCCGAAGAGGAAGATCTGGTCGCCGGGAGAGTAGTCATGCGCGATCTTGGTGTAGCCCTCCTTGATCTTTGCAAACAAGCCCTCGCCAAATGCTCCCCCGATGAACCTGCTGAACAGAGATCCGTGCGCGCCGACGCCATCGTCATAACGCGGACATTGGGTCGCAGTCGTCGGTAGCGCTTTATATAGCTTGTAGACGTTGGAATCGGTCGTCGAAACTGACGTGGTGTCCTTCGGGTGATCCCATGTGCCATCGGCACAGAAAATAATGTTCTTCATATCATTCTCCTGCTTGAATCTCGGTGGCCGGAAGCCCATGGCCGGACGGTCCAGAACGAAAGATAGTGCGCAACTCGGGCACCGCGTATCACCGCTGAAGGGCTTTCATCGCCAACGCGATGATGCTGAATCTCATTGCAGCGACGCACACTAGCAGCATCGAAAGTACAAAGTCAAGACACGGCAAACACCGATACTGCCCTACTGAGTCGGCATCACCAGGTATTGCTCAATCAAGCCGTCGGGCATTTCATACGTTGTTAAAGTCAGCTGCTGCTTACCAAAGACGATGCGGAACGCGCGAAACGTCATGCCGCCGCGCAGCGAAGTATGCAGCTGTCGAAAGCTGTCCGGCGTGCCCAGCGGCTTCAGGCTCGTGGAGAAATCGTCGAGCGCTTCCTGGCTGAAATATGCATTGCAGTTTGGCGTGAAGAGCGTGCGGTCGATCTTGCCTTGCTGCAGACCGGCAAAGATCGCTGCGGCCTTTGCTTCGTCTTTCGCGCTATCAGAGGATTGGGGAACCAGCAGTTTTCCCACCTGCTTGGCAATCATGCTGGCGGCGGAGATGGCGTCCTGGTTGGTCAGCACAACCACGGCGGCCCCGTCATCGGCATAGACGAGGTTGTCCGACACGAAGCCGGAGACTTCGCCACCATGCTCCACAACCAGATGCCCCCCCTGCTTGCTCACATCGACGCCAAGTCCGTACTGAGTGCCGCTGCCATCCTTGAGCTTCATTTCATCGAACATCTGCTGGTACGAAGCGGCGCTGAGCAGCGAGCGATTCATCAGGCTTATGTCCCACAAGGCTAGCTCGTTGGCGGGCATCGCTAGCTCACCCGCGGCGTACATCCAGCCTCTGCCCTCCTTGGGAGCGGGACGCAGCGGCCCCAGCGCATGGCGGTAGTAGCCGGTTGCGTCGGTAGATGTAAGCCTCGCCTCATCGGAGTTGTATACCGACTTCATGTCCAATGGCTTGAAGACGCGAGCCTGCAGGAAGCTCATCAGCGGCATGCCGCTCACCTTCTCGATCACGACGCCGGCAATCACATAGTTCGTATTCGAATATTGCCACTTCGTCCCCGGATCGAAGTCCAGCGGCTTCTTCGCCCATCCGTCCAAAATTTCGCTGGCGGTGACTGACTTGAGCATCGGCGGCATCACGTAATCCTGAGGCCAATAATCCTGGTAGCCGGAGGTGTGTGCCAGCAGCATGCGCAGCGTCACCTCGTTGGCACGCGTCAAATCCGGCACATACTTCGACACCGGATCGTCGAGGCTCAGCTTTCCCTCCTGCTGCAGCATCAGCATTGCAGCCGCGGTGAATTGCTTGCTGATCGAGCCAATGGAATATCGCATCGGCGGCGCGGCTTCAAGCGGTGGAGAGATGCGGGCCAGCCCATAGGCGCGCGTATACGCCACCTTGCCATCCTTCACCACCGCGATCGAGGCGGACGGAACCCCCGTCGCACTCAGCACCTGGGTTGCAATCGCATCGACCTTGCCGCGAAGGTCTGCAGGGAGCGTATCGGCGGATTGAGCCTCCAACCCGCCAGCGAACAAGCCAAGGAACAGGAATACAACCAGGGAACGTGCAGATGAACGAACCATGAATTCGACTCCATCGGAATACTTGAAGATCCGCGCACTCAGGTTAACAGGGAGCCGCGTTTGCGCGAACTCATCAATAGAGCCTCCATCCCGGTAGTCTGCTATGCTTGCGGGAAAATGCGCGTCGCTGGCGAGCTCCGGCGACGGCGTGTTGTAGCAGAGGGAGACAGGCAATTGAAGCGACTAGTGGATGGCTACCGCCGGTTTCAGCGCGACGAATTTCCCGGGATGCGCAAGCACTTTCATCTGCTCTCAGACAGGCAAGCCCCGGAGACGCTCTTCGTCACTTGCGCGGATTCGCGCGTGGTTCCGAACCTCTTCCTGCAAACTGAGCCCGGCGATCTCTTTATCTGCCGCAATGTCGGCAACGTCGTCCCGCCCAACGGAGAGCTCGCCGGCGGTGTCTCCGCCACCATCGAATACGCCGTTCAGGTGCTGAAGGTCAGGCACGTCATCATCTGTGGCCACTCGGATTGCGGCGCGATCAAGGCGTGGCTCAATCAGGAATCGCTGCGCTCCCTGCCCGCCGCAGGCCGATGGCTCAAATACGTCGACAATGCCAGCAAGTTCCTTGACCCCGAGGCCGCGCCGGGAGACGTCGAAGCGACGATTCGCGCCAACGTGATCTCGCAGTTGGAGAACCTCAAGACCCATCCCGAAGTAGCCGCCGCCCTCGAGGAGAAGCGGCTTGAGGTTCACGGCTGGTTCTACGACATCCTTAACGGGACGATCGAATGTTACGACCCGGCCATCGGCAAATTTGTTGCGCTGGATGCCGCAGACAAGTAGCCGCATGCGAGCATCAATGCATCGCAACTGGGCCCTTTTTGTGCTTCACGTTCTGGAAAGCCCACACCAATATGGCTGCCAGGAACGCCAGTAGCGCAGTCCATCGAAAAACATCGATGAACGACCACAGCAGCGCCTGCTGGTTGATCGCACGATACATCTCGCCCTGCGCAGCCGAAGCCCCCAGCGCTTTGCCCAGGTGCCGCCCGAAAAAGGTCGAGTACCGCTGCGAAAAATTCTCGTACACCGCCCCCGCCCGCGGTACCGAGGCCACAATCTGGTTCTGGTGGAAGGCGGCGCGGCGGATCAGCATTGTTTGCGCCGACGCGATACCAATCGACCCGCCAATATTGCGCAGCAGGTTAAAGATGCCGGTGGCGTTTCCCATCTCTTCGTTTGTTATGGTGGCTGTCGCCATGGAAGAGATCGGCACGAAGACGAAGCTCAGCGCGAATCCCGTCACCACAATCGGGATCAACAACGTCGTCGGTCCGATATCCAGGTTCACGCTGCCAAAGATGATGGAGCAGATACCGAATCCGGTGAAGCCCACTGTCATCAGGATGCGATTGTCCACCTTGCTGGAGAGAAAGCCAATGATCGGCATGGCAATAATCGACCCGATACCGCGAGGGCCGACCACCAGGCCGGCGGCGAAGGCCGTATACCCCAGCACTTCCTGGTAGTAGAGCGGCAGCATCGTAATCGTGATGTAAATCGCGACTCCCAACAGCGATATCACCATGCAGCCTACCCCAAAGTTGCGATTCTTCAGGATCCTCAGGTTGACCAGGCCGTCCTTCTTGCGCCAGGAGTGGATGATGAACCAGGTCAGCGAAATCACCAGCGCCAAAGTCGCCCACCGAATCCACACCGCGCCAAACCAGTCATCTTCCTGCCCCTTGTCGAGCACGATCTGCAGGCAACCCGTCCACACCGCCAGAAGTCCGAAACCGAGGTTGTCGAAGGGGTGAACCTTGGCGTTCTTGATGTACGGCGGATCGACCACAAATCGGTTGATCATGTAAACCGCCGCAATGCCAACCGGGATGTTGATGTAGAAGGCATACCGCCAGCTATACGTATCCGTCAGCCAGCCACCCAGCGTGGGGCCGAGCACCGGCGCCACCACAATGCCAAAGGCGAATACCGCCATCGCCATGCCGCGCTTGGCGGGAGGAAAGCTCTCCAGCAGAATGGCCTGCGATATAGGCTGCAGGGCTCCGCCGCCCGCTCCCTGGATCACCCGGGCCACCAGCAGCAGCATCAGGGAAGGTGCGGCTCCGCAGAAGAATGAAGCGATCGTAAACAGGATGACGCAGGTGATGAGGAAGCGCTTTCGTCCAAAACGGATCGAAAACCAGTTGCTAGCCGGCAAAATGACTGCATTCGCCACCAGGTAGCTGGTCAGGACCCAGGTCGCCTCGGAATTGCTCGCTGAAAGGCTGCCGGCGATATATGGCAGGGCGACCGAGGCGATCGCCGTGTCCAGCACCTCCATAAAGGTGGCCAGCATCACGGAAATGGCCACGAGCCAGGGATTGCTCACAGGGGCCACTGCACCCGGTCCGGTATTTCCATCAGCCATGCGAATTCCTGTTGGACCAGATGAGTTTACGGGTCCGGACCGGGAAACTCCAGCAAGGTGAGGAAATCCGGCCACTTCCCACTGGGGGCTTCGACGCCAGAGCGCTTCCAACTGATTCATAAAATTAGTCTTAGAGGTTCTGAATCCCGAAGGTGATATTCATCATCAGATACCTTGACAGCGTTACGCTCAAGTGCGATGCTGAAAGGGCTGATTACAGCGCAAATTCGAGGGGTGAGGAAGCACATATGGGAAAGATTATTGGAATTGATCTCGGAACGACCAACTCGGTCGTAGCCGTGATGGAAGGCGGTGAGCCTAAGGTCATCGCCAACGAGGAGGGGGGCCGGACTACGCCTTCTGTGGTCGGCTTCACCAAGAGCGGAGAGCGCCTTGTAGGCCAGGTGGCCAAGCGCCAGGCGATCACCAATCCGGAAAACACCGTGTATTCCATCAAGCGCTTCATGGGACGTCGCTATAACGAAGTCTCAGAAGAGATGAAGATGGTGCCGTTCAAGGTTGTTCAGGACGGCGATCATATTGCCGTTGAGGCGCAAGGGAAGAAATATACCCCGCCTGAGATCTCGGCGATGATCCTGCAGAAGTTGAAGAAGGCCGCCGAGGACTATCTCGGCCAGTCAGTGACCGAAGCCGTTATCACGGTGCCTGCGTACTTCAATGATGCGCAGCGCCAGGCGACCAAAGATGCCGGCCGCATTGCCGGTCTCGATGTGAAGCGCATCGTCAACGAGCCCACGGCGGCAGCACTCGCTTATGGTCTCGACAAAAAGAAGGACGAAACCATTGCCGTCTATGACTTCGGCGGCGGCACGTTCGATGTGTCGGTCCTTGAGGTGGGCGAAGGCGTTATCGAAGTGAAGTCGACCAATGGTGATACTCACCTGGGCGGCGACAATCTCGATCAGCGCATCGTGGACTGGCTTATCGATGAGTTCAAGAAGGAAGAGGGTCTCGATCTGCGCTCCAAGGGCAACGAAATGGCCCTGCAGCGCCTGAAGGACGCAGCGGAAAAGGCAAAGATTGAGCTGTCGACCACGGTTGAGACTGAGATCAACCTGCCGTTTATCACGGCGGACGCGACCGGACCGAAGCATCTTGTCCGCAAGCTGACGCGTGGCAAGCTCGAACAGCTGGTTGAGGACCTGCTGCAGCGCTCGATTGAGCCCTGCAAGAAGGCTTTGGCAGATGCCGGTATCGATGCCAGCAAGATCGACGAGGTAGTGCTGGTCGGCGGACAGACGCGCATGCCGGCTATCCAGGAGTTGGTGAAGAAGCTCTTCGGCAGGGAACCGCATAAGGGTGTGAACCCGGATGAGGTCGTTGCCATCGGAGCTGCAATCCAGGCCGGTGTATTGGCTGGCGAAGTGAAGGATCTTCTGTTGCTGGACGTGACTCCGTTGACCCTCTCCATCGAGACCCTCGGTGGCGTGGCAACGACTATGATTCCGCGCAACACGACGATTCCCACGAAGAAGACCGAAGTCTTCTCAACCGCAGCCGATAACCAGACTGAGGTTGAGGTGCACGTACTCCAGGGTGAGCGTCCGATGGCTGCGCATAACCGCACCTTGGGCAAGTTCAAGCTCTCCGGTATCCCACCCGCCATGCGCGGTGTGCCGCAAGTCGAGGTCACTTTTGACATCGATGCAAACGGCATTCTGAACGTGACGGCGAAGGATATGGCAACGGGCAAGGATCAGCGTATTCAGATCACCTCGTCCAGCGGCCTGAGCAAGGAAGAAGTGGAGCGGATGGCCAAGGAAGCCGATGCTCACTCCGCCGAGGACAAGGCGAAGCGCGAGGAGATCGAAGCACGCAATGGCCTCGACAACCTCGTCTACAACATCGAGAAGATGCTGAAGGAGAGCGGCGACAAGGTCTCGGCCAGCGACAAGGGTGACGTGGAGTCAGCCTTGGCCGATGCCAAGAAGACGCTCGAAGGCACGCCGACTGCAGCGGAACTGAATGCGTCGAAAGACAAACTCACCGAGGCATCCCACAAGATGGCCGAGGCGATGTACAAAGCTACGTCCGGCTGCCGGTCCCGTACCTGGCGGACCGAGACTGCGGGGCCTGCAGACGGCGACGCGCTGAGAAGAAGGACGAAGGCGTGATCGACGCCGAGTACGTTGACGTCGAAGAGAAGAAGTAACAGGAACGAAACGGCAAGGGGTTTCGTAACTGTGATGGTTACGCTTCCCCGGAGCTGAGACTACGGGGCGTCTCCTCAAGCGGGACGCCCCGTACGTATAAGCAACAGAAGTGGAGGATTCGATGACCGACACCATTTGGAAGTGCGAGCAGTTACGCGCCGGCAAGGTCTATAACAAGGTGATGTTCAACACTCAGGAAGAAGCAGAGAGCTTCACCAGCCACATGCTTAGCCTTGAGCCGGATCTGCTTTGGAACATTGAACCTGTCGAAGCCCGGCAGGTTTGGAACTAAGATGCCACGGGTCGCTTCTGACCGAGGACGCAGCAACGACATGCTACGCTAATCGTCGGAAGCGCCTTTCACGCGGCCCCGGCAAAACTGCAGGCGCTGGCGGTTCAAAGTACAAGGGAAGTGTCCGTGGGACAGGCGGCTGCAAGCTGTCCACAGGCTCCAGACATAAACGAAAATGCCGACGACACAGCAGAAGGATTATTACGGATTACTCGGGGTCAAGAAGACGGCAACGGCGGACGAGATTCGCAAGGCCTTTCGCAAACTTGCGCGCAAATATCACCCCGACGTAAATCCGAACGACAAGAAGGCGGAGGAGAAGTTCAAGGCAATCTCCGAGGCCAACGATATTCTGAGCGACGAGAAGAAGCGCAAGGTTTATGACCAGTTCGGCTTCTACTCTGACCAGATCGACGCGGCGGCTGCCGATGCGGCTGCGCGTGGTGCCTATGGCCCGCCAGGCGCGGGGCACGGCCGTCAGGAACAGGGTGTTCCCTTCGATTTCGGCGGCTTCGATTTCTCTGATTTTCAGACCGAAGCAGGCCTCCAGGAGCAGCGGGACAGCAAGGGCACCGGCTGGGGCAGGCTTCCGCGACATCTTCTCGGGGATCTTCCAGGGGCAGCAGAAAGCCCGCGGACCCGAACCCGGCACCGATCTGGAGTATCAGGTCCACGTGGATTTCTGGAAGGCGATCCGGGGCGGCACCTCTCGTCTCGAGATCCAGCGCAGAGAGACATGCCCAACCTGCAAAGGTAAGTCCGCTACCGGCGGCCAGGCTCCGTGTCCCGAGTGCCACGGTTCCGGCCAGGTAACGCAGATGGGCGGACGCATGAAGTTCAACGTGCAGTGCAAGACCTGCGGCGGCACCGGACACGCACAGAGTTCCTGTGCCACCTGTCATGGTGAGGGCTCGGTCAACCGCACTGAGAGTCGTCGAGTTTCGCATCAAGGCGGGAACCCGCGACGGTCAAAGAATCCGGCTGGCAGGGAAGGGCAATGCGGGCGTCAATGGCGGGGCTCCGGGAGATCTGTACCTGATCATCAAGACCGGCGCGTCATTCTGTCTTCACGCGTTCACTCGACGATATTCACCTGACTGTGCCCGATCACCGTGACCGAGGCTGCCCTGGGCGCAAAGATCGAAGTGCCTACAATCGATGGACGCGCGCAACTCAAAATTCCGCCCTCTACTCAGAACGGTCAGAAGCTGCGTCTTCGCGACCGTGGTGTTCCGTCTGCTTCTCACGAGGGAGCAAGGGGTGATCAGATTGTGACTATCCAGATCGTCATTCCGCATCTCAAGGACGAAAAATCCAAGGAAATAATGCGAGAATTCGCCCGCCTCAATCCTGAAGATCCTCGAACTGCTTTGTTCTTCAGACATCTGAGAAATTGGTACTAAAAGTAACAATCGCGATATGAGACGAATGGCTCATTTTGCAGTGTTTTGCCCGTTTTTGGGCATAAAATTACTAAAGATTTCGATACTTCTCTTCCACCAGCGTGGTAGCTTCGTAACACTTCTGGGGGATGCGAGTACTACAACCTCTAGGGGACCTTTGAGGCCCAGACGATGAAAAAAATAATCATAGCGGCAATTCTGGTTGTGGGCTCCGCTTCACTCCATGCCTTAACTCCCAGCTGCGACATACTCCACAAAAATCATGAGGGTTGGAAGAAAGCGAACATCGGTCAGGTTTCCGCCGATCGCAATCTCCAGCAATACATCCGGAGTTCCGAAGCAGTCTACGAGGCTTGGTGTACCGCTGAGCCGGCCGATAGTGCGGTTCGCACCCAGGCAATCGACAGTTTCGTCGACGCCTACCGTGCGGAGCGCTTCTCCGATATCTCTAACATGGAAATTCGTCCCTCGATGGGACTGGAAATGCTGGCTGCAATCGGGCTGACCCGTGCGCTGCCTGAAGGCCTCCAGACGGATCGCAAGCTCCGTGAAGCCTGGATTCAGGATTGCCAGGATGCCTGTTTTTCAGGTGCCGCTCCGAACGCTCAGGAAGCACGCTGGCAGCTCACCTACGGTATGCAGGTGCGCGATGACTTGATGGAAAATCTGCAACCGACACCCGGCGCTGAAGCAGTCAAGCACATGCTGTGGGGAACCCCCATCGCATCGCTGGACTAAGCTTCCGAGCATTCGGCTGCGATTTTAAGGAGGCGTAGGACATGAGCTTCGTTCTGGAGACAGAACGACTCTTTCTGCGCCCTTTTGCTTCAGGGGACGAAGACGGTCTGTTTCCCGTCCTGGGCGACCCCGAAGCCATGCGCTACTACCCCCGTGCCAAAACCAGGGAAGAGGTGGTGCTGTGGGTCGAGCGCTTCCGTGACTCATTTCGCGACCGTGGCGTCGGACTTCTGGCCGTCTTCCTCAAGTCCAGTGGCGAGATCATCGGAGACTGCGGCACTGTCGAGCAGGAAGTCGAAGACAAGCAGGAGATTGAGGTCGGCTACCACATTCGCCGCGATCTCTGGAATCTCGGTCTTGCCACCGAAGCAGCCGCGGCCTCGATAGGCTATGCCTTCCGCGAACTCCACGTGCCGAGGGTGATCTCCTTGATTCGTCCTGAGAACCTTCCCTCCCGCCGGGTAGCAGAAAAGAATGGACTGACTGTCGATAAGGTGGTTTTCTGGAGGGGATACGATCACTGTATCTACCAGTTGCGCCGCCCGGCTTTTCGAGAGGGCTTTGCGGATCGCATCTGAGTAGACTATCGATCGCACATTTCTCGGCATATTTCGGGGAAGAAACCAGGCGGCTGATGGCAACGAAGAGAAAATCCAAAGGTGCCTACATGATCTCGGCCGTCGCCGAGATGTATGAAATTCACCCGCAGACCCTCAGGATGTACGAGCGCGAAGGCCTGTTGAAGCCATCCCGCACCGAAGGTAACACTCGTCTCTATACCGACGAGGATCTCGAGCGGCTGGAATTCATCCTGAACCTGGCGCGCGATCTGGGCGTGAATATTGCCGGCATCGCCATCGTTCTGCAGATGCGTGAGCGCATGGAAGAGATGAATCGCCAGATGCAGAGCTTTGTCGATTACGTCCGCACCGAGATGCTGACCCACATGCAGGCCGCTCCAGGCCACGGAGCCGCGATGGTACCCTTGAGGAAGCCGGTGATGGTGCCCGCCTCAGCGGCCGGGTCCGGGTGGCGAGCGCAAGCGCTGATTAGGCTCCGGCCTGCAGCAATTCGACACGCTCTCTTCTGCCTGTCCCCGTGGCATGGAACTTCAAATCCAGTAGAGCTCGCATGATGAAACTTTTGCTCGGCCTGGGCATGTTTCGGCCTGCTCACCTCCACCATATTTACCGCGATCGTCTTCACCGGAGTGTGGAAGATTCGTCGCATCGCAAGGCGCGCCGCCAGGCTGGCGGATCTGTCATTTTTGCCCCCCGGTTACGCTGCTCAAGCCGTTGCATGGTGCTGAGCCGGATCTCGAAGCTCACCTCGTCACCTTCTTTCGAGCAGGACTACCCTGAATACGAAATCCTGTTCTGCGCGAGCCATTGAGGACGCAGGACTGCAGACCGCTCAGCACGTAGCTGCGCGATTCCCGCATGTTCCGGTGCAAGTTCCTCACCACGGGCGAGCCGAAATATATCAACGCCAAGGTCCTTCGATGGAGCGGATGATGTCCGTGGCCACTACGCTCTTCTGGTCATCAGCGATAGCGATGTGCGCGTCCGCCCGAGTATCTGCGGAGATCATCGAGCCCTTTGCCGATTCGCAGGTCGGCATGCTCACCTGCGTGTATCGCGGAGTCGCGGCCGACAACGGCATCTGGTCGCGGCTGGAAGCGGCTGGCATGTCGGTGGAGATGACCTCGGGCGTGCTGGTAGCCGATCTTACCGAGGGCATGAGTTTCGCCCTGGGCCCGACCATGATCGTCCGCCGCGAATGCGTTGCGGAGATCGGCGGCTTTGGCACTCTGGGCGATTACTGCGCCGACGATTTCCTGCTGGGGAATCTGGTGGCGGAGCGCGGCCACACGGTGGTGCTCAGCGAACACGTCATCGATCACATCGTCATCAATGAGCGCTTTGCGTCGTCGGTCAAGCACCAGGTCCGCTGGATGAAGAGCACGCGCTTCTCGCGTCCCATGGGACATCTCGGCACCGTGCTCACCTTCTCCGTTCCCTTCGGAATTCTCGCCGGAGCCACGGCGCTCGCGCTGCATGGCCCCTGGTTGGCGCTCGCATCATTTGGCTGGAGCGTGCTCAGCCGCTCGGCGATGGCCGTGGTTGTGGGCGCTGTTGTAGTCGGCGACCAACATCTCTTCCGGCTGGTCGTACTTTACCCGTTCCGCGATCTACTGGGCTTCTTCTACTGGGTCGCCAGCTATTTCAGCGACAAGATCGTCTGGCGCGGAGAGATCTACCAACTGGTCGAAGGTGGCCGCATGCGCAGCACCAAACCGTGATCAGACAGAAGCACCCCGCCATTCGGCGTAAGGTGCCTCGCAGACGTCCGAAGTTACTGCGCCAGCGGGCGATCGGTGTAGAGGCTCTTGTCCGACAGCTCCTGCACCAGCACAGCGCGCGTGCCGAGCAACTCCGCGACATGGTCATGCTTGTCGCCCGGCACGAACATCCACCTACGCTGCCCCTGTCCCCAGTCCTTCACCAACTCGGCATCGGTCAGAAAGATATTCGGCGCGTCCGGATAGCACGATCCCCACAGCATCGATGTCGTGCGCCCTTCCACGAGCAACGCCTGGCGGTGCGTGTAGAAGATGACCGACGAAGCATCAGATTGATCGGCATAGATCAGGAACTGGTCCGCCGGAGCGGAGAGTCGGTTGATAGTGTCGGCCATTGCGCGTGAGGAGAGCATTGGCCCAAACCGACCCAGCGCAATGTGTGCAGCAATTAGAAACACCCCAATCGTCACCGCGCTGGAGAGCGTAGCCGCGAAGTGCTTCCTGCGCGTGCGGTAGAGCCACGCAATTGGCGGGACCCACCAGCAGTGCGATGGCGGCCAGCGTGGCAGGCAGGCGCAACGCCGCAAACGACGGCCCTGTCAGGTCGAAGAAGTGGGACATCGAAAGCGAGTATCCGCCCACGCCGCGATGCGCCAGCAGCGTGCCGATATCTGCCACGAAGGGAAGATTGCGCGACTCCCACAGGCAATATCCCAGCGCAAGCGCAGCCACCGCCCCGACAATCGCAAAGACTGCGTGGGCGGCGTTCAGCCAGCGCACCGCGCCTTCATCGTGCAGTTCGGGCATCCTATCGCGATTCGCCGCGAGCATCTCCACGCGGGCCAGAGCACCAGCGGTCATCATCAGCAGCGGCAGATACGCGGGATAGGTGTAGTACTCCTGGTTGGTCGAGAGCGAGAAGAACACCAGGATAACCGCAGCGTAGATGCCCAGAAGCCAGTTGGTGCGCGCACGAAACTTGCGCTCCGCGCTTATGGCCGCCGGATCAAACGTCAGCGCAGCGCCAATGTAGAAATCGACCGTCTGCGCCGGAGCGGGACGGAGCCACTCCAGCCATCGGTGACGTGTGCGCCACGCGCGTCGCAGTGCAACCGGGAAATACAGGCTCCAGGGGAAGAGCCACACCAGGTGCAGCGACCAGAATAGAAACGTCGGCAGCTTGTTGTAGTCGTGGGGATAGCGCTTGCCCAGAAAGCGAAGAACGTGTTCGTTGATGAAGTAAAAGTAGAAGAATCCGTGCACATTTCCCGGCGTAGGGATGTTGCCCACAGGATTCCCCTGGTCGGGATTCCGCAGCCCGGCCAGGATGTGCCACGGTGCCGCGATAGCGAGGAAGAGCAGTCCTCCCGTCAGGATGCGCAACTCGCGCCAGCGTCGCCATTGCCCGGTCAGAATGAGGTAGGGAATCACGGCCGCGAAGAAGAATACAGGCGCAATCAGCCCCTTCGTCAGCAGCGCCAGTGCCAGTATTGCCCACATGCAATAGATGCGGGAGGGCTTGCGGTCTTCCATGCCGGTAAGAAAGCAGTAGAGCGCCAGTCCCAGGAAGAACGTCAGCAGGACTTCGGGGATAAAGATGCGGGTGAACAGGAACACGCCGATCGATGTAAGCACGCCCAGCGCGGCATAGAACGCGGCGCGGTCAGAGTAGGCACTCCGGGCCCATACCCAGGCCAGGATTGCGCAACCCAGCACGCTCAGCGCCAGGGGCAGGTGCGTTGCAAAAACATTCTCGCCGAATACGTGGTAGTTGACCGCCACAAGCCAGTAGGGAAGGGGAGGCTTCTCCAGGTAGCGCAGGCCGTTCACCTTCAGCGTTACCCAGTCGCCGGTCTGGGCCATCGACTGTGCCGCATTGGCGTGCGTTGCATCGGCATCGTCCAGCAGCGACGGCGAAAACAGCGCCGCAAAGTGAATGGCGAAGTAAAACAGCAGCAGTAGCGCCCAGGATTGCACCGGAGTGAGGGCACTCTGGTGTTGTACAGCTTTGCGTCTTCAGGCGCGGAAGAGAATTTTGACATGTCTCACTGGTTTTTCGGTCCCAGGTAGCAGAATAGCAGTGATAGGTGGTGATTCCGTGAACGCAGAAGCAGCAAGCAATGGATCTGTAACTCCCCCAAAGTCGCCGGCAACCGTCGCCGCCCGCCGAATTCGCGCGCCGGCCCGCCGACCCTCGAGTGACACATCTGGCCCGGCTGGCACAGGATTGGAAGGCTGAGCTGGAGAAATTTCTTGAAGACCCTAGCGGCGTGGAGACAGTTCACCGGGTTCGCACCGGCACGCGCCGCGTGGAGGCAATGGTCGACGTGCTGATGATGGAGGCCGCTGCCGCAAAACCCCGAACTCGATGAGGCCGCCGACCGATGGCGGCGCGCAGTTGAGAAAGTTTCGTCGCGCTGCCGCACCAGTGCGCGATCTCGATGTTCATCGCCAACTGCTGGAGAAGTTGCTGGTGTCGGCAAGGAAGGCGAGAAGGAACATGCCCGCCAAGAGCAGAGTGAAGTGGAGAAACAGGCAGCTACGCCCGAGATAAAGACCGCTCTCGAGCAGCAGGCCGAACAGCTTGATCATGGTTGAAGCATGCCCGGGAAAGAAATGCCGTTGAGCTGACCCGGCAGATCAGGAAGCGCCTCGAAAAGATGGATGGGCTGGCGACGGCGTTCGCTGCAGCCTGGCAGACACAGCGTGGCCGCAGGAAGCCGGTGCGCAAGCCTGCTCTGGCGGCCCTGGACGCATTTGCCACGCTTTCTGACGAAATACCGTTGCTCGATGCGGGCAATCTTGCACGACTTTCGCAAGGGCGCCAAGAAGGCCCGCTACGTGACCGAGGCTGGCGGCGAGGACGATCCACGCCAAGGCCATCGGCCGCACCATCAAGCGGATGCAGGATGGAATCGGCGAGTGGCATGACTGGCTCTGCCTGGCAGACGAGGCACGCATCGCTCTGCGCGACGAAGGCGATGAATTGCGCGACGATGTTGGACGGGAGGTGGAGCGCAGCTTCCAGACGGCAAAGCGGACCACCGATCGAATGCGGGGCAGGCTGATGGGAGAGTGGCGGGCGCTTCGGTTTGTCCGGTGCGCATGTGCAGCCGCGGCGCATTAGAGCCGAGCTTCCGGGGCGTTCCCTATGCAATGAATCGTGTATGGTGCTTTCAAGGTTAGATTCGCAGTAAGAAACAGCTGATCGCATGCAGACCTTTGCCGCAATCGACATAGGTTCCAATTCCTGCAGGCTCAAGATTGCACGCGTCGTGCAATCTCGCCTCAAGGTGCTGCATGAGGATCGCGAAGTAACGCGTCTCGGCGGCAGCGTCTTCGAGCACCGGGCTGATCTCGCCCGACTCCATGGCGAGTACGCTGCGCGCGCTCAAACGCTTTCAGCGTTCTGTACAGGCCTTCGGAGCGGACCAGATACGCGCCGTCGGCACCTCCGCTCTCCGCGATGCGCGCAATGCGCAGGCCTTTCGCGCATGGGTGAAGGCGGAGACGGGCTGGGATGTCGAGATCATCTCCGGCCTCGAGGAAGGCCGTCTTATTCACCGCGGCATCATGGCCAATGAGCAGGGTATCCACGGCCGCGTGCTGCTGCTCGATCTTGGCGGCGGCAGTTGCGAGATCTCGCTCTCCGAGCGCAAGCGGCTCAAGGAGACAATCAGCCTGCCTCTGGGCGCGGTGCGCCTCACCCAGGAATTTCTGCACGGCGATCCTCCCGCACCAGAGGAGATCTCCCGCATGCGGCAGTTCATTGAGCGGGAACTTCGCCGGGCGGAACGCCGCATCTCGGCCACCAAGGTGAGCGCCGGTGTAGCCACCTCAGGAACCGCTGCTGCGCTCTCTGACGCCTGCCGCGCGATGGCCAAGGGCGGGAACGTCGCCAAGCGCACCATGGCCGGCGCTGCCGACGGCGTAAGCACCCCCACCGCTGTCGTCCGTCACCTTGCCACCCGCCTTACCCGCATGATCGATCAGCAGCGCGCGCTCGTCGCCGGCATCGGCCCGCGCCGCTCGGAAATCGTCGTCGCCGGAGCGTATGTCTACGCTGAGTTGCTGGAGCGCTTTGGCCTGACCGGTTTCCGCTACTCGCCCATCGGGCTGCGAGACGGCGTTTTGGAACAAATGCTGGCCGAGCGCGACTCACGTACTCTGGCGCACCAGCAATTTGAGCGTGAGCGCTGGGAGAGCGTGATCGCGACCTGCCGATGCTATGGCGTCGATCCCCGGCAGGCTGAACCCGTTCGCCAGCATGCCAGCCAGCTCTTCCGTGATCTTGAGCGCCTGCACCAGCTACCTGCCGAATATCGCGTGTGGCTGGA
The DNA here is from genome assembly GCA_963849505.1 of uncultured Acidobacteriaceae bacterium. Lineage (GTDB taxonomy): Bacteria > Acidobacteriota > Terriglobia > Terriglobales > Acidobacteriaceae > JANXZS01. Next base: position 122,036 of record CAWKHY010000015.1, read on the forward strand.
AACCGCCGCCATGTTGCGCGACGTGGGCAAATTCCTCAACTACCAGGGACATCACCGCCACGCACAGTACATCGTGGCGCACTCTGAGATCTTCGGCTTTAGCGTGGCTCAGCGCGCCATTATTTCGGCTATCACGCGCTACCTGGGCAAATCCCGTCCCACGCCCGCCGACCGCGCCATGCGGACCGTTCCCCTTGAAGAGCATGAGCCCGTAAAGCGCGCAGTGGTGCTGTTGCGGCTGGCAATGGCGCTCAATCAGGATCGCGCCAGCGACGTGCTCAAGGTGGCCGTCCGTGTCTATCCCAAGCGTGTCTTGCTGGAGTTGCGCCCCGGCCGCACCGGGGCCGAGCTGGAGCTTTGGTCGCTGCGCAAGGAAGCGGATTACTTCTTCGAGGTCTTCCGGCGCGAACTCTTCGTCACGCTCGCATAGACCGATTTCAGCAGCCGGGGTTCGACCATCCAATACATGGTCGCCGGACGCTGTGTGCAGTCCAGACGTACCATCCCCGCCTTGCGGAGCTTGAATACTGCTTTCGCCCCCGCGCCCATCAGACCGGCAAGAAAGTCCTGCAGATTGGGGTTATGCCCCACTACCAGCACGTTTTCGTACTTCGAATACTGCTCAAGAAGCTGCTTAAAGGCGGTGAATGAGGCAGAGGGGCTGAGCGCCTCCGCTCACCATGATCTTGGCCTCGTGGCCGATCTCCGTGCCAACAAGCTGCGCCGTCTGCAGCGAGCGCTTCAGCGGGCTCGACGCAATCACGTCGAACTGCAGGTTCAGGGCGTTCAAATATCGCCCCAACAGCATGCACTGCTGCTTGCCATCCCGGTCCAACGGGCGTTTCATGTCCAGCTTGGGGTTGACGCGCGCTGGTGCCGGCACTCGCATGACGAAGCACATACAGATTCATGGTTCTCAGATCCTTCTCACCGGGTGGATGATACCGGGAGGACCGCTCCAACAGAATTACATGGAGCAGTATTCACACAATTGTAACAATTCTCTCGGCCCGGGGAATGCCACATTGTAGCCAGCGCGCATCCCCGCCGCCGGGAATGCAGCGGCCCAGGCACCCTCCAGACCTCCTCCCCTATCTCTTGAGGAGATCTACTGGCGCGTGCACGTCCTCAATGCGGAAGTACTTTGCCAGCGTAGGATGCTGCAGCGCGACCGCCTGGTACATCTCCCAGGCTACGCGTCGGTAGGAGAAGTGGCCCTGAGGCGTTGACCGCAGCTCGGCGATGTACAGAGCCTCGGCAAAGTCCATCTTGAAGAGGGCGCGGTTGCGTGTGCCCAGCGGCAGAACGTAGCGAGCGGACTCCTCCGCCTCCGGCGCGCCGGAGATCGAAATCTTGGCATAGGCTGCGTGGGCCCGTGTCATGGCAGCTTCATACGGACGCCGCAATCCCGCCTCGGTCAGGCTGTCCGGCACCTCGAATCCGTGCGCGGAGGTAAATGGCTGCAGCAGCTGGGTGCACTTGCGATGGCGGTGCATGTCGCGGAAACCGCCAATATCCATCAGGATATCGAAGCGCAGCGATTGCCCTGCCGAGAACTCGCGCAGCAGTTCGTCGTGCTTGCCGCGTTGGCGCATACCGATGTCGACAATCTCTTCCTGCTGGGTCGCCGTCAGAGCCTCCACGTGAGCGCGGATCTGGCGATAGGGATAGTGGCAGACGCCGTACAGCAGCGATGTCGCCAGCTCCACTTCCAGCGTCTCCGTCGGTTCCACCAGGTCCACTACGGGAGATACGGCGATCGGCTCGCCCTTCATCAGCGCCGCTGCGGCATCCGCCAATTCGCGACGCGTCCGGATGGAATACTCATTCGGCGTGGCGTACTTCACGAGAGTCGGCGCGGTCTTTACTTCGCGAGTCAGCAGCGATCTCGGACTTCGCTGCCAGCGTAGGATCAAGCGCCGCGATTTCAGCCTGCAGCGCAGCCATCGGCTCCCGCTGCACATTCCAGGCTTCGCCCGCCGCTGCGTCCTTCAGGCGCCGCCCCAACTCGCGGATCTCCGCCGCAGGATGCGAAAGCAGCCGCGACACCTGGCCCTCCAGCGTGCGCGCATTCACAATCTGGCCGAGCGAGGTATTGGTTGCCAGCGGCAGCAGGTACCGCGCCACGTCGAATGCCCGTGCCTTCAGTGTCCGGTCAAAGGCCTCCGGCTTCATCTCCTCCGGCCGGGGGGTCTTCTCATGCAGGAAGACGAACATTCCTTCGGCGGTGGCGTGGTATTCGCTGAAGAGCGCGCCGATGGTCTCCGTATAGAGCTGGCGTGTCTCTTCGGCAGCGCCAAACTCCGGGCAGATACCAGCCGCTCTTTGAGAAATTCTGATAGCGCGTTGAGCGCTCCTGCCCATCCCAGCGCTGCTCGTCCACCAGGACGATTGCGGCGGCCAGGGACAGCCTCTCAACCGCCATCGCCACATGCGCTAGATCCGCAATGGAACGATGACCATACTGAAAATAAAACGTGTTGAGGAACTGTTCTGCCCGTTGGCTGCTGATCTCGCGCAGCGATTCCTTCATCGAAAGAGAAGAGCGGGAATACTTCGCCATGGCATAGGCCAGCACTTCGGGATCGGCCCCGAAGACGGCAAAGACTTCAGTCTGGTTATGGGCCTGTGCGGGTGCTGCTTCAGTGGCTGGCGTAGGTAGCGCTGTCGCTTGGGTCTCTGGCATGATCGCAATCAAGAATACGGCAAGTGGCAGAGGATTTCTCAACTTGATGTAACTCGCTGTTCCGTATAAGGCAACGTTCCCACGCACCTCAGCCCGATCACCCGCCGAGGTCCCTCCGTCAGCTTGCAAGCTTGGTGGATTTATGGTTCTCTTGAGTGCAAACCTTTCCCCCAGTCAGGCAGTTCAGCAGTGAGCGGGCTAATGAACGGCGATAAGAAATTCGACCCGTCCCAGATCCTCTCGAATGCCGGTCACCGCCTCTGGCCCCCGCCATCCGGACCGTGGGCCATGAGCCAGCGCTGGAACGATCTCTTGTTTGCGCACTGGCCCGTTCCTGCCGACCAATTGACGCCGCTCATACCCACCGAATTGGTGATCGACACCTTCGACGGCGAGGCCTGGGTGGGCGTGGTTCCTTTCTGGATGGACCGTGTGGAACTCCGCGGCATGCCCCAGATTCCCGGCATTAACCGCTTTCCTGAGCTGAACTTGCGCACCTACGTCCGGGAGCGCGACACCAACTCCTACGGCGTCTATTTCTTCTCGCTGGATGCCTCGAATGCGCTCGCCGTCGCCGTCGCTCGCACCTTCTTCCACCTGCCCTACTACTGGGCCCATATGAGCGTCGAGCCCCACGGAGAGCGCGGAATTCGGTATCAAAGTGAACGGCTGCTTACGTCAGCACCGGTGCAGTTTCGCGCCAACTATCGCGGCCTGGGGCCTAACCTGCCGCAGAGCACTCCCGGCACTATCGAGTACTTCCTGACCGAGCGCTACTGCCTCTACACCACCAATCGCCGGGGCGAATTGCTCCGCGGAAACATCCACCACATGCCCTGGCCGCTGGAGAAGGCCGAGGCGGATATTGAGCGCAACGATCTCCCGGCAGCGCATGGCATCCGCCTGCCGGATACTCCGCCGCTGTTGCACTACTCCCGCGAACTGGCCGTATACATCTGGTCGTTGGAACTGGCCTACGCGCTGGGCGCTGGGGCGCGCGCTCCTCTCTCCGCCGCGGAACCTCTATAATTCGTCACGAACACCACGGAGTACTGATAGGAATCATGGCCTCACTCGAAGGAAAAACCGCACTCGTAACCGGAGCTTCACAGGGTATTGGCCGCGCATGTGCGCTCGAACTGGCGAAGGCGGGCGCAAAGATCGCCCTGGCCGCCCGCAATGAAGCCAAACTCGCCGAGGTGGCCGCCGAAATCACCGCGGCGGGCGGCACCGCGCAGGTATTCGTCCTGGATGTCGCTAGCGAAGAATCCATCAAAGCGACCACCAAGGCTGCCGTCGCCCAATTCGGCGTGGTCGATATCCTGGTTAATAACGCCGGAATTACTCGCGACGGCCTCATGATGCGCATGAAGCGGGCGGATTGGGACGACGTGTTGACCACCAACCTCACAGGCGCTTTCATCATGACCCAGGGCGTCATCAGCTCGATGCTCAAGGCACGCTGGGGCCGCATCATCAACATCTCCAGCGTGGTGGCGCGCGCCGGCCAGGCAGGTCAGGCCAACTACGCCGCCAGCAAGGCCGGACTCATAGGCCTTACCCGCTCGCTGGCGCGGGAATTCGCCTCAAGAAACGTCACCGTAAACGCCGTCGCGCCCGGATACATCGAGACCGCCATGACCGCCGTCCTCGACGAGAAGCAGCGTGAAGCCATGATGGCCAATATCCCGCTCGGCCGTCCCGGTACCGACGCGGAAATCGCTCACGCTGTGGCCTTCCTGGCATCGCCTGAAGCTGGATATATCACCGGGCATGTTCTAGATGTAAACGGCGGAATGTATATGGCCTGATTCGTCAGGCTAAGCCGAGGGAATACCGGGGATGGCCCGATCCATTGGGCCGTCTTCGACCGGATGGCGCGCCTTCCACAACTCGGCGTTCACTTCGCCCCCGACCAGGATCGACAGGGCAATCAGGTAGAACCAGAGCATCAACGCAATCACCGCGCCCAGGGAGCCGTAAGTTTTGTTGTAGTTGGCGAAGTGGGATAGGTAAAAATTCAGAGCGGAAGAGCCCAAAAACCAGCCGATAACCGCGACAACTGCTCCCGGAAACGCCGAGCGGAAGCTTCTCCGGATATTTGGCCCCAAGTGATAAAGCAACTCGACGCCCAGCACATACATCGAGATCGTGAAGCAGAAGTGCAGCAACGTCCCGAAGATGGCAAGTGCTGGAGGAATCACCATCACCTTCTCGAGCAGACGTCCAAACTCCGGACCCGCTGTTGAAGTTAGCAGGGCGAAGGCGACCGGAATACCGCTGACGAAGGCCAGCAGCAACGCCTGCAGACGGTCGCGCCACCACCGCCGCGAGACCTCCACGTCATAGGCCATGTCCAGTGCCTCGATCGTGGCTACGAAGCCTCCTGTGACCGCCCAGAGGTAGCCAATCACGCCAAACGAGAGCAGGCCACTGCGATGCGGCGTTACCACGCTCAGGACGACCTTCTCGATCAAATTCACCGCATCCATTGGCATAAGGTTCTCAAGAAGCGCCAGCAGCGTCGTGAAAATGTCATGACCGGGAAGATAACCAAGCAGGGAAGCCAGCAGAATCAGCAAAGGGAATAGGGCCAGGAAGAAATAGAAGGCCATTGCCGCTGCGATTGTCAGAACGCGAGTGCGCTCCAACTCCCCGTAGATCAGGGCCACGAAGCGGCGAATGTGCGTAACTCCCAACCACGAACCCATGCATCCTCAGCGGGGCCGAAAAAAGATCAAAACCCTACAGATCAAGATGCCGTAAGTGCTGGCATAAAGCCACAGATTCCGCCTGCATCGGCAACTGCGATTTGAGCCCTGAAAACAGTGTTACCGCACGACTGCGGTGAGAGCGGAATCGAACGGCCTATGCAGCCGTTTTTACCCACTTGAGCCCGCCGAAATTGGCTAAACCGGCCCGTTACCGGCAAGGAAAGTCAATGTAAGGTTTCACATTGTTACATTATCTTCGAGGACACTGCAAAAATGACCCGTTTGTGGTGGTAGGCATCACCCGTAAGTAATGGTACCAACTAAGGTTCAGGAAAGATTTACATTTCCACTTGCAAAATGTTCTTGATTCGGCTTCAATCGTCGTGTTAACTATGAAGTCAATAATACAAATAAACCTGCCTTGTACTCTCGAGGGGAAAGTTTTGGGCACACCTATGCAAATTGGTACTACCATCCGAGGCTATCGGTTACAGAAGGGCCTGTCTCAAGGAGACATCGAAAAACGTACTGGTCTCCTTCGTTGTTATCTATCTCGCGTTGAGAACGGACACACCGTTCCTTCGCTGGACACACTGGCCAAAATCGCGGGGGCGTTAGACCTGCCGCTGGCTCAGTTCTTTGCTGAGGATTCTCTGGGTCGTGAAATGAACATCCAGAAGTTAACGGACGAAGAACTGCGCTTTCTGACGCAGATTCGTCGTTATTCTTCCAACCTGAACGACAGCGATCGCAAGCTCCTGCTGGCGATGGTCAAGAAGTTCGCCGCCACCGCGGTTCGCTAAACCTCGTTTTAAGTCCCATTTCCCCGGGACGAGAGGCTCATATCGCCCTGGAGTTGCGTTTCGCAGCTTCCAGGGCATTTCTTTGGGTTAAATAACTAATATCAGGCAGTTTGCCAGAAGCGGTAGATCCCGAACCCAACCATCGTGAGGATGAGCGCCATACCCCAGTAGGCGAAACGCTGACGCTGGCTGAACTGCTGTGGGCGGGCGCCGATCTTGGGCAGCAAGGGAACTCCGAGACCCAGGCCGCAGAGAAAGCCGCCAAGGTGCGCCATGTTATCGATCTGGATCGATGAACGGAAAAACCAGGTGGATCCGCCGATCACGAAGTTCAGGATGGCAAAGTTGATGACGCTGCGCCGCAGCCGCTTTACTTCCTGCGGGGGAACCGGAAGCAGGGGCGATTTCAGCAGCATGATCAGCACTCCGCAGAGGCCAAAGACCGCCCCCGACGCTCCCGCGCCTACCGGGCCAATCGTATTTCCCAAGAGCCCCGCGTGCCGGTCGATGCCCTGAACCGCACTGCTCAGCAGGTTGCCGGAGATGCCGCTGAGCACATACACCGCTGCCAGGCCGATGGGCCCCAGCAAGGGCTCACCCAGCAGTCCAAGATTCCAAAGGCACCACATATTCGTCGCCAGGTGGATGAAGCCGACATGTACGAAGGCGGAGGTCAACAGTCGCCACCACTCGCCCTGCAGCATCACCAGCGAGCCATTGTTTGCGCCCCAGGCTTTCAGTTGATCCACCGTGGGATACCAGGGCGAAACACCCTTCATCACCATCGCCACAAAGACCAGGCAATTGATGGCAACCAGAACGTAGGTCGCCGGCGCATAGGCCCAGCGCGCTCTCCGGCGCTCCGGCGGAGGCGCGAACTCATCCCGCATCGGCGGCCGGAAACCCGTATGCGGGTCAGGGCCGGGAGGCAGTATCTCGGGTTGCACATCGAGCGGGCGAGAGTACCCGTTCGATCTATCAGAGTCCATGTCTTTAACCTACCGTGACCCAATGCTGGTGACAACCCGCGCCACGGCCCTGTTCGTATGACGAAACAATGTCAACTTCAGTGATGTGCTATTGCATCAGATGTCGACGAGCGCTTGTCTGCTGCAAGATCTGCACGGAGTCGTCCCGTTTCGGATTCCTCAAGCGTGCAATCAAGAGGGCTGGAAGTGTAGGGGATGTTACCTAGTTTCCCCTAAGAGCTGTGCCATGGGCGTGGCAGGGGCACTGATCTGTACCAGCATGTCTTCCTTGCGCATCACCAGGTTGGTAGCGTTCAGAGTCGCCAACTCAAATCCGTGACCATGCGTGATTGCGTCGGTGGGGCAGGCTTCCACGCAGTAGCCACAGAAGATGCACCGGTTGTAGTCGATGTTGTAAACCTTGGCATAGCGTTCCGCACTGGAGATCCGCACCTCGGCGGTGTTCTCTGCTGCCTCGATATAAATACAGTTCGAAGGACACGCAGCCGCGCACAGGTAGCATGCGACGCACTTCTCCAGGCCGTTCTCGTCGCGCTGCAATTCATGACGTCCGCGAAAACGCTCTTCAAATATCGCGCCCTTCATCGGCCCTTTGCCATCAGGATAGTTCTGCACCGTGGTCGGCTGGAAGATCTCGCCCAGCGTGATGCTCATGCCCTTGGCAATCCCGGCGATATTGCGCGCAATCGACATTGAGCTAGTATACGATGCGAAGCGGAGGCCACTGCAAGATGCGAAACTTTCTTCGTCGCATGTCCTCAAATCCGCTTGTGCAGACCGCACTTCTGCTTTGCACGGCCCTCGGCGTGGCAGCAGCCTGGGCGCAACAGCCCGCGGCACCGTCTCCGCAGAGTCTCACGGTGCAAACAAAAGAGAAGAGCGAATCTATCCCGGCGGACGCTTTCAAGGGCATGACTCACAAGATGGTGGCTGTACACAACGAGCACACCAACGCGGACGAGAAGTACTCCGGCGTGCTTGTATCCGATCTGCTGGCGCGGGTGGATACACCTTTAGGCAAGCTGCTCCATGGCAAAGCACTCGCCATCTACGTGGTTGCCGAAGGAACGGATGGCTACAAGGCGGTCTATTCGCTGGCGGAGTTAGATCCTAGCTTCCACTCAGGCGACGTCATCGTGGCCGATTCGATGAACGGCCAGCCACTAGGCAAGCACGGCCCCTACAAGCTGGTGAATACTGAAGATAAGCATCCGGCGCGCTGGGTTCGCAACCTCGCCTCACTCAGCGTATTAGCTGCACAATAAAACTCAATGGTGAGGATGGGCCGGATCACTCTGCCCCACCATGCTCGTAGGATGCCGGTGCTTGGATTTACTGGACGTCTTATGCTGCGAGCCGTGCGTGGTTCCGCGCAGTACCAACGGGCAGACCGACGAGTTCTGTCCGCCTGCGATTCCCAGGATCTGATCTCCTCCCTGGCATAGACGGAACTTCATTGCCTTGGCATCGCTGCCAAGCAGCGGCCGCGAGAACTCCTCTCCATTGAAAGGATCCACCAGGTACTCGAAGAGATAGTCACTGCTCTGCGCTCCTTTGTTCTGCTGCTGGTAGTGTTGCCACGTCCCCAGCACCACGCGCCCATCGCTGCCTGCCAGCAAAGCGTAGATGTGTTCCTGCTCTCCCGCGCCTGCATTCTGCGCTGCCAGTGGAGCACCGGACTTCTCGCGCTTCCAGCGCGCATTCCACAGCTTGGTTTTGGGATCGATATAGAACGAAGTCAGAAACGTCGTCGCCATGCAGTTGGTGCAATCGTCATAGGTCGCCAGCAACTCGCTCTGCCCGTCGCGCGTGAAGCGTTCCCAATCCAGCAGGCGCAGCCTCGACGCCGCCAGCAGTTGTTGTGCGCTGCCGTCTTTGAGCGAGACGCTATAGACGGTGTAGTGATCAAACTCCGGCTGTGCCTGCGGATTATCCCGCGTGGTCGTAATCACCAGGGCCGCATCGTCCACCACGGCAATCTCCCGTAGCGCCGTATACTTCTGCTGCTCGAGCGCCTTGGTCACCGCGGCTACCTTGTCGGTGTCGCTCTTCAGGTCCAGCCAACTGAAACCGTCCAGCACCGGAACCTGCGCGGAGGAGATCCTCGTCCCAATCGTGAGTGCCAGAATTAAAAGCAGAGCCCATCTGCCGCTTCCCAGGCCGAAACCCCTCATCTACTCGATCCCCAACTTGTTCCAGATTGCGTCGATTCTTTCCCGTGTTGCGCGGTCCATCTCAATCATCGGTGGCCATGGGCGCGTGAAGCCTTCGGCGGCCCACTTACGGGTCGCGTCGATGCCCATCTTGCTGCCGTAGTTCGGCAGTGCGCGATGCATGGTCCAGTGAATCCACCGGCCCCAGCGTGAACTGAATATCGCGCTCGGGATCGATGTTGTTCGCTACCCGCAGAGTCACTTCGCCCAGGTCCTGCACGTCGCAATCTTCGTCCACCACCACCATGCATTTCGTGAACATGGCCTGCCCCAGCGACCAGATTGCGCTCATCACCTTGCGCGCCTGTCCCGCATAACTCTTGCGGATGGAGACGATCATCAGGTTGTGGAAGACACCCTCTACCGGCAGATTGATATCCACAATTTCAGGGATCGTCATCCGCATCATCGGCAGGAAAATCCGCTCCACCGCCTTGCCCATCCACGCGTCTTCCATGCGGAGGCTTGCCCACGATCGTGGCGGCGTAGATCGGATCCTTGCGATGCGTAATGCAGGTGATGTGAAAGACGGGATAGTTATCTTCCATCGTGTAGAAGCCGGTGTGGTCGCCAAAAGGCCCTTCGCTGCGCAACTCGTCGAGGCTTACGTAGCCTTCGAGGATGATCTCAGCGTGCGCGGGCACCTCAAGGTCCACCGTCTCGCACTTCACGAGTTCCACAGGCGACTGGCGCAGGAAGCCTGCGATCACGAACTCCTCGATCTCGGGCGGTGCAGGCACAATCGCCGAAAATGTGAGCGCGGGATCGGTGCCGATTGCGACTGCGACCTCCAGCCTGCCATCCTTCAGATTGCCGAGTGCGATCTGCGGCATTCCTGCAGCGCGCGTTGCACCGCCGCCGGTCTCCGCCATCATGCTCACGCGGGCCGCTGCAGCGTCGTCCTGTAGCATTCAGCTCCGCCGCATTGCGCAGGTGATTGCGAAAATGTTCCGCTGCAACCTTCTGCCGCTGCCAGTGCATGCCCGTCGTCTGCCCGTCGTACACCTGCATGCGGTACATTCCGACGTTGCGCTTGCCGCTCTTCGGGTCGCGCGTAATCACGCAGGGCAGCGTAATGAAGCGTCCTCCATCCATCGGCCAGCACTGCAGCACCGGAAAATCCAGCAGGTTGAAGTTCTCCTTGAGGATCACTTCCTTGCACGGCGCATCCTTCGCCGCTACCGTTTTGGGAAAGTACTTGCCCACCTCGGCCAGCATCGGCAGCATCTTCAGCTTGTCGAAAAAGCCTGTCGGGAGACTTGATCTGCATCATGCCCTGGATGCGCGCCGCAACCTCGTCCAGCGAGTTCACACCCAGCGCCAGCTGCATCCGGCGCTCGCTGCCGAACTGGTTCATCAGCACGCGATGCCCGGGATGGCCCTTGATGTTTTCAAACAGCAGCGCGGGGCCGCCGGGCGCATAACTCTTCTTGCCTTTGGCGGCCGTACCGGAGCGCCCTATCTTCGACACGCGGTCCGTAATCTCGGCAATCTCAAGAATCGGGTCTACCTGCCTCGCGGACACGCTTCAACTCCCCAGCCTTGTCCAGCGCTTTGATCCAGTCTCTCAGGTCGTCCAGAGCCAACTTGCTTCCCCCAATGCCGCGCAACCGCCGCGCCATTTCTTAGCTTCTATAGTATCGGCTGTTGCTGCCAAAGACGGCCAGTGCTCTCACGTCGACAGATTTTCAAGGGTATCGCGGAATGATGAGACCCGAGCCATCGAGGCGCCGAAGGCACGATTGCCCGTGCGGCCAGCACCCAGCACTAGATGTAGCGAGCCATCCAGCGGTCCATCTGCGTCTGCGCGCAGCGCGCCCCACAGAGGTGTTTTATCTCGGCGCCATGCGAGAGCAGCAGGTTCCAGGGCGTAAGCTTCAGCAGCGGCTGCGCGGGCATGTCGTCGGCGGGGGAATAGTTTTCAGTCCAGGCCAGCCACCAGTCGTCTTCCGTCTCTTTCTTCTGCTTGCCGCATACATCGCAATGGTAGGTTTCAGTGAAGGCCATCAACTGCTCCCGTGCACGCCGGGCGGCGGGCAACCACCAGTTTTAACATAGCTGAGGCACAGGGACATGCCGCTTTCGGTGAAAAGATTCCCACGGGCTTACCGCGTCGAGGTCGGCTGCTCGCTGTCTTCCAGGCTCTCCAGCGGGAATCCAAGATTCTTCCAGCCGTCAAACCCTCCACGCAGCGGCCGCACCCGCTTGATGCCGAGTTTGCGGATCGTCATGGCCGTCTTAGCGGCGGTCGCCTCGCTGGGGCAGGTGCAGTACAGAACGATGTCGCGGTCGCGCGGAATGCTGTCGCTATTCTTCAGCAGCGAATCGGCGGTAAAGCGCACCGCGCCCGGCAGTACCCGTGGGTCGGGCAGGTAGTCCAGTGGATGCCGCAGATCCACGATGTAGAGCGGCTCGCCCTCGTCCAGCCTACGCTTCAGGTCTTCCGGCTCCAGGCGGGAGGTGCGAATCTCGCGCAGAAACCTCTGCTGACGAATGATGCGGGAGAGCACAAACCCGATTACCGCGAGCACGAAGATCACGCCAAACGAGTTCCTAACCCATTGCAACGCGACGGGATCGAGCTTCAGCACGTTTCCGAAGAATCGCCCCGAGACAGTCAACGCGAGTGTCCAGATCAGTGATCCCATAAAGTCATAGACCAGGAAGGAGCGGTAGGGTACACCGGACTGCCCCGCGATTGGAGCTGCGAGGGTCGTAAGTCCGGGAATGAATTTGGAGACCAGCAGGGCCTTCAGCCCGTGCTTGGTGAAGTAGTCCTGGGTGCGGCGTACGCAGGTGGACGACTCCAGCGACAGCTTGCAAACCAGCCGCACCATGCCCCCGCCGAAGCGCTTGCCAAGAAAATACCACACCGTGTCGCCGGCCACGCAGCCCGCCACCACTGCCAATATCACCAGGGGGAAACTGAGCCGATGCGTCGCTGTGAGAGTGCCGGCTGCTACCAGCAAGGGCGTGCTGGGAATCGGAATTCCAAGCATTTCAGCCATCACCCAGACAAACAGGATGAGGTATCCATACTGGACGAAAATTTCAAGCGCGACTGGCATGGCTAACGACCCGCAAACGATCTCTATACGTGTCTATAGGATGTTCAGATTTGAAAAACGGTGCTAAGAGATTCCTGCCTAAGGCAGAAACGCCCCTTGCGCGTTTTCCCACGGAACCTCCAAGTGGAAAGGCCGGAATCCATTGAGGATTCCGGCCTGAGGCCCGTAGTGCAAAATTCAAAGAGACTAATCGGCGCGTACAAGGGGCATGTCCACCAGGTGTTCGCTGATGAACCACACCTGCAGTTCATTGGTACGAATGACGTTGCTGACAAGGATGTCGTTTGTGCCGTCGTCGCCCTTGTCCTGGCAGGTCTTTGCCACCTTGCGTGCATCCTCGATAATCAGCTTGTGTGCCTCCAGCAGGCGCGAAATCTGCACCGGAACCTCCTCGCGATCGCGCGGCGGGCGCTCCAGGCGCGTCATCTCGGCCACGTCGTGGGCCATCGCGATACTTATTCCTCCAAGGGTCTGGATCCGCTCAGCCAGCAGGTCCACCAGCTCCGCCTGCTCGCCGAAGTGCTTATCGAAAAGAAGATGCAGCTGGTAAAACGTGGGACCGCCAACCTGCCAATGATGCTTCTTGTACATGTCCCGAAGACTGATAGTGTCGGCCAGTATAAGGTTCAGAGCCGCCGTGGTCTTCACCCGGAGATCTTCACTTAAACCAAGCGGAAGATTCGAAATCACCGTACCGAACTTCTGGATCGAGCGCGAAGTCTGGCGTTGATTCGGTGTGATGTGATCGCGTGTCTTATTGGGAGCTTCTTTAAGGGCTGTGCTGCTCATGAGTGACTTTCCTCCAATTCATCCAGTTGGATGCAGGATGATTCCTGGTTGTCCACCCGGCCTGGCGAAATTCCCCCGACTTTAATGGCGCTCAATAGAAGAGGGGCGGCGCCCGGATATCCAGGAGCCGCCCCTTTTTGTAGCTACTTCGCTATTCCTTCACGCGAACGCTCGGCACCACCGATAGCCCCGGCCGCAACAGGTGATCCTTGTTCTGACTCGGATCCTTCAGATCAATCCGCACGGGGATCCGCTGGACGACCTTCACGTAGTTTCCGGTGGCGTTTTCCGGCGGGAAGAGGCTCATGACTGATCCGGTTGCGCCGCCAATCTGCGTCACAACACCGTCATACGTGCGCCCGTAAGCATCCACCTTGATCTCGACTGGCTGGCCCGCCTTCATGTGCTTGAGCTGCGTCTCCTTGAAGTTCGCCGTGATCCATACTCCGTCCAACGAGACCAGGGTCATCAGGTTCTGGCCCACGCCCACGTTCTGCCCAACTTCGATGCTTTTCCGCGTAATGATGCCCGAAAGGGGCGCCACAATTTTTGTGTAGCTAAGGTTGAGTTTTGCCTGCTCAAGAGCAGCCTGGGTCTGCTGCGCCGCCGCCGCGGCCTGGTCTGCGTGGGCACGCTGGATGGCTACCTGCTGAGGACCGGTCTGCGCCGACTGCAATTGGGCCTGCGCCTGGTCAAGCCGCTGACGTGCGATCTTGACTCCCTGTTCCGCCGCCTGCGCTGCTGCCTGAGCATCGGCAACCGCAGCCTTGGTTGAGGCTGCTGCTGCTACCGCTGCATCGTATTGCTGCTTCGAGATGACGTCCTTCTGCACCAGCGGCTCATATCTCTTCAGGTCCTGCTCTGCCTTGTCGTTGTTCGCCTGTGCCTGCTGAACACGCGCGCGTGCCGATTCCAATTGCCGCTGAGCCTGTTCCACTCCCGCTGTCGTACCGCCCACGTCCGCACCGGCCGAGGATAGGTTGCTGCCGGTGTTGATTGAGGTCAATGGCACGTTCACCTGTGCCGCCTCAGCGCTCGCCTTCGCACCTTCGTGGTTGGCTTCGCTCTGCTGCACCGAAACCTCGAAGTCGCGCGGATCAATCTCCGCCACAACGGTGCCGGCTTCGACGTACTGGTTCTCCTCGACGTTCACCTTGACAATTTGCCCACCGATGCGCGAGCTGATCTGCACCAGGTGCCCGCTGATCTGCGCGTCGTCCGTCTCCTCGTAAAAGGTGGAATGCCACCAGAAGAGAAGTCCTCCCACAATCAACGCAATGACCACGCCAAAGATGACGAACTGCTTCCGAGGCCGTGTCCGCGGTGCCTCGGGAACCTCGTCAATGTCAATATTGCTGTGATTCTCGCCCAGCACCTGGTTCTCTTGAGCCACCGTTACTTTCCTCCGACATAATCCTTGTAGTTGGTCTGCGCCACGCCCAGGGCACGCGCCAGGGCAAGCTTCGCCACGTTGTGCTGGTAAAGACTGGCCACATAGCGGTCATTCGCCTGCGCAACCGACTGCTGTGCCTGCGTCACCGCCAGGTTGTCTGAAACGCCCGCCGCATAGCGCTCCTGCGCCTCGCTCAGTGCTTCGGAAGCCAGTTGTACGTTGCTGTGCGCCACTTCCACCTGCTGAGCTGCGGCCTGAATGTCGAGGATGTTGTCTCGAACCTCGGCGTCAATCTGGCCCTGCATATCATTCAGCTGCGCGTTGCTCTGGTTCAGCTGCGCCTGCGCAATCTGGGCATCTCCGCGAAGCCTGGGCTCTTCGAAGATGGGGAACCTCAGCGTCCCCTCCGCGCTCCCGGTGCCGTGAGAGGTCCCGAAGTTCACGCCGATAAGGCCATAATCTCCATCGAATCCGATGACGGGATATCGTTCCGCCTTTGCCGCGGCACGCTGGTCCTTCGCTGCCAGTGCCTGCTGCTGCAGCGCCTGCAGATCTTTGCGGTTTGTCAGTGCTTCCTTCACGGCCGCGTCCGGCTGCAGGTTGTCCATCGCAGAGTAGGGAACCTGGTCGGTCAATTCAAACTTCTGCTCCAGTGGCAGGCCAATTGTGCGCGCCAGGGCAATTTTGTCCTTCGCAAACTGATTCTGCGACGTGATCAATTGCTGCTGCAGCGTCTGGTAGTCTACGCGCGCCCGCAGTTCATCCAGCAAGGGAGAAGTGCCCGCCTGGTGGTTGTCAACCGCCTGATCCAGCGAAACCTTTGCCGTCACCACCTGCGACTCCACGCTGCGAATTCGGGAGGCGTCGGCAATCACCAGCAGGTAGGCGTTGCCCACCGTCAGAACCACCATGTCCCGCGCATCTTCAGCCGAGAGTTTGCTGCCCTCAAAATTGTGCTTCGATGCCAGGTAGTTCTTCAGCGAGGAGATATTCAGGAGCGACCATGAGAGAGTGCCCCGCAGGTCGGTATATCCATAAGGGCCAATAATTGCCGGAAACCCCGGCACCCGAATGCCTTGCGCCGCAAGGTTGGTCTGCATTACCGCTTCGCGCAGATATCCATCCACCGTCGGCAGTAGCGCCTGCAACTCCTGCAGCCTCTGGCCGTTGGCCGACTGCACATTGGTGCCGCTCAGGATCAGTCCCAGGTTCTGCTTCAGGCCGCGCTGGATAGCGTCGTCGAGGCTTAGCTGCAGCACTCCCGGCGTCGCCTGTCCAGTGGCAACGCTGCCATCAAACGACGACTGCGGCGCCTGTGACCGGTTTGCGACGACTTGTACGGCACTCACCTGCGCCAGGGCAGGCAATGAACCTAAGGCAAGCAGCACGAGAGCGGCATTCCTCGGCCAGCTCTTCTGCGCCCGAGCCAGAATCTTTTCGTCCACGGCGTTCAAGACCTCAAAGTGACCTTAGTTTTGGATGCACGGCACCCCGTAGGAAGTTCAAAAAGTGGCCTGGAGTACTGGCCTTCGCCCAATTGACTCAACCTTTTGTGGCAGAAAGATCCACTAACCTGGAGTTCAGCAGCAGGGAGGCCAGCGAACACAGCGCCTGCCTGAAAACCTGGCTCACCATGGGAGCCACCCATCTGTCCGCGCCCGGCGCGCCGCTTGCCCGCAGCGTTGCCGCCGCCTCGTCATTGCCCTTGCCCAGCAGAGCCCGGAGCACAAATACCGCCCGCATCGCGGGGGAGAGCTTATCCAGCCACAGCCTCAGGCGCGCCCGTCCCGGCCCCGCAATCATCGCTTCCAACTGCTCCGACGTCACCCCGGCAGCCGAAAGGTCGTCGCTTTCGATACAGCTGCTCTCTGATACGCTGCCGGCGGCCTTCACGGCATCCAGCCCTCCGTCAGGAAGCTGCCCCATGCGTCGCAGGGCGGCTACGATCACCATCTCCCGCGCCTCGCGGTGCGCCAATAAAGGCTCCGCGCAGGGGTCCGAGCTCGCCGAACTCACCACTTCCTCCACCACGCTGACGGCCTCATGCTCCTGCCCTAGCAGCATGGCGGCGGTCTGGAACAGTTCCAGCGCGGAGTCCTCAAGCGTCGTTGCCCCGCCTGCGCCTTTTCGTTCGGGATCCTGAGAGTTCATCGGAGATCTCCTTTAGCCGGAGCGCTCGCCAAACAGACCGCTCCAACATCCATCCTCATAGACCGCAACCCGCCCGTCAACTGCAACGATTAACGTTGTACCTGCCCAAGGTGCATACTTATCACTCTGCTGTAACGGACTTTGTGTAAACTGCGACGATACGGCTCCTGATCTGGTACTTATGACGACCGCACAGATGCGACGGAAGAAGTTTTTCATCGGACGAGACGCTTCATGGCTGGGCTTCAATCGCCGCGTGCTGGAAGAAGCAGAAGATGCCCGTAACCCCCTGCTCGAACGGGTCAAGTTTCTGGCCATTACCGCCAGCAACCTGGACGAATTCGTCGAAATCCGCCTCGCCGGCATCCTGCAGCGCATTGAGGATGGCTACCGGGAACCCGGATTCGACGGCCTGACCCCCCAGGAGACGCTGACCGCCGTCGAAGAAGACCTGCAGCTTTTTGTCGCCCAGCAATACCGCTGCTGGAACGAACTCCTGCTGCCGCAGCTTAGCGCCAGCGGCGTTCGCGTACTGCGCTGGCAGGATCTGACCGACGAAGGCCGCGCCCACGCCACCACCTTTTACCAGCGCGAGGTCGATCCGCTCCTCACGCCCATCACCATCGATCCCGCCCACCCCTTTCCCCGCGTGCTCAACAAGGCTCTCTGCCTCGCCCTGTTGCTGCGCCGCAAGCGCAAGGGAAGCGGCCTGGTTCTCGGCGTAGTCACTATTCCCCGCACCTTGCCGCGCCTCGTGCCCATTCCCTCCGAGAGCGGCACCGCGGACTTCCTTTTCCTCCACGATCTTGTCGAGCGCAACGCAGCCGGCATGTATCGCGGATACGAGATCCTCTCCGCCGCGGCCTTTCGCGTCACCCGCAACAGCAACCTCTACTTTCAGGAAGAAGAGTCGCGCAGCCTGCTCGAAAGCGTCCGCACCGAACTCCACAACCGCCGCAAAGGCGATGCGGTGCGCATGGAGATTGAGCAGGATGCCAATCCCGAGATCATCGATCGCCTGCGCCTCAACTTCGAGCTGGATGAGTTCCAGATATTTCGTACTGCCGGGGCCGGTGAACCTCTCGCGGCTCATGAATCTCTACGATGTGCAGCGGCCCGATCTCAAATTCCCCAGCTTCACACCGCGCGCCCTCCACCTTGCCCGCCATGCCACAGACCTCTTCGACGACATGCGTCACCGCGACATCCTGCTGCATCATCCCTACGACTCCTACGACGCCGTAGTCGACTTCATCGAGGCGGGAGCGCAGGATCCCAACGTCGTCGCCATCAAGCAGACGCTCTACCGCACCAGCTCCGATTCGCCGATGTTCCAGTCCCTCAAGGACGCGGCCCAGACCAAGGAAGTCACCGTCGTCGTAGAGCTGATGGCCCGCTTTGACGAGGCCTCGAATATCCGCTGGGCGCGCGATCTTGAAGATGCGGGCGTGCAGGTCTTTCACGGCATCGTCGGCCTCAAGACCCATTGCAAGCTGGCCATGCTGGTGCGCCACGATGCCGACGGCGTCACCCGCCGCTATTGTCACCTCGGAACCGGCAACTATAACCCCAATACGGCACGTTTCTATACCGACCTAAGCCTGCTTACAACTGACCCGGAGATCACCGCGAGCGTTCACAGCGTCTTCAACTACCTCACGGCTCACTCTGAGTCGGACGACTACTATCCCCTTCTCGTCGCGCCCCTCACCTTGGCCGAAAGCTTCATCCGTATGATCCACCGCGAGACCGAGCACGCCGCCGCCGGAAAGCCCGCACGCATCATCGCCAAGATGAATTCGCTGCTGGAGCGGGGCGTCGTCGAGGCGCTCTACCGCGCCTCCCAGGCGGGCGTGCAGGTGGACCTCGTCGTGCGCGGCATCTGCTCTCTTCGTCCCGGCATGAAGGGCGTCAGCGACAATATCCGCGTCCGCTCCATTGTTGGCCGCTACCTCGAGCACAGCCGCATCTACTACTTCCTCAACGACGGCAACGAGGAGTTCTATTGCGGGTCGGCGGACTGGATGCCGCGCAATCTCTTCGAGCGCTGCGAGGTCATCTTCCCCGTCCGCGACCCGCTGCTGAAGGCTCGCCTGCGCGACGAAATCCTGACCGCCTACCTCGCGGACACTGAGAAATCCCGGCTCATGCAGCCCGACGGCAGCTACCTCCGCGCACGAGAGGGAGCCGCGCATCCCTTCGACGCCCAGGAGTTCTTCATGCGTCTCGCAGAGGGCAAGGAATCCCTCGACAGCATTCCCAAGCCGCCCCCGCCGCCGCAGAAAAAAGTGCCCCGTAAATCCCGCAAGGCTGTTCCCGCCTGACAACAGGTTCTTGGTGCATCATTAAAGTCGACTTAGCAGCCAGAATGTTTTCGTCCTCGTCACCTGCCGGACTGCTCAGAAAGAGGAAACATGCCTGAATCGCGCCGGGAATTCCTGACCCATGCCTCGCTCGGCATCCTGGGAACAGTAGTCGCCTCCAAACTTGAAGCGCAAAATCCCCCCGCCGATCTTCCTCCGGGCGCGCCGCCAGCTTTTGGAACCGCTACGCCTGTGGGCCCGCAAGTCTCTGCCCGCACCTTCCAGGAAGCACAAAAGCTCGTCCAGATCGACATGGGCGGCTCTGAGATGGCGGATGCGGCGGGCAACTGGCGCACCTCCATGGCGCCCCTGTACGAGCGCCGCACGGGACCCCGCAAGGTCGCGTTGGAGGCCGCCGACGCTCCCTGGTCGCGCTGGGATCCGCTGCTTCCTGGCACCTCGCAACTGCCAGCACAGAATCAGTTCGTCCGCAGCACAACCGATCCCGGCCCCCTGCCTGCTAGCGATGAAGACATAGCCTTCGCGCCACTGACCAGCCTCTCGCGCTGGGTTGAGAGTCGCCAGATCACCTCTGAGCGCCTTACCGGCATCTATCTCGCCCGCCTGGACAAGTTCAATCCGCAACTCCGCTGCGTCATTACTCTCACCCGCGACCATGCGCTGGAGCAGGCCAAAAAGGCCGATGCTGAGATCGCCGCGGGCAAATATCGCGGCCCGCTGCATGGCATCCCCTGGGGCGGCAAGGATCTGCTCGACACCGCCGGCATAGCTACCACCTATGGCGCCGAGCCCTACCGCAACCGCATCCCTACTGCCGATGCGGCTGTGGTCAAGCGCCTCAACGACGCCGGAGCTGTCCTGGTCGCCAAGCTCAGCATGGGCGCGTTGGCGCTCAACGATATCTGGTTTGGCGGCCAGACCATGAATCCCTGGCTGCCGGAAGAAGGATCCTCCGGGTCGAGCGCCGGGCCCGGCTCAGCTACGGCAGCGGGCCTCGTCGGCTTCTCCATCGGCAGCGAGACCGGCGGCAGCATCGTCAGCCCCAGCATGCGCTGCGGCATCACCGGTCTGCGCCCCACCTATGGACGCGTTCCGCGCACAGGAGCCATGACCCTCTGCTGGTCTCTCGACAAACTCGGCCCCATGGCGCGCAGCGTTGAAGACACCTTGCTCGTACTGGCGGCCATCAGCGGACCCGACCCCGGCGACGTGAACTGCGTTCCCAGCAAGCTCGACTTCGATGCCGCCGCCAGTGTCGCGGGCCTGCGCGTAGGCTACTTTCCCGCATGGATGAAGGACGCCACCGATGTCGATCGCGCCGCGCTTGAGACCGTGAAGAAACTGGGCATGATTCCTGTCGAGGTCACTCTTCCTGACTGGCCCTACGACTCGCTCGACATCATCCTCTTCGCCGAATCGGCCGCGGCCTTTGAGGAATTGACCCTTAGCCACGGCCTCGATCAGCTCAAGATGCAGGTGCCCGACGCGTGGCCCAATACCTTCCGCCAGTCGCGCTTTCTCTCGGCTGTTGACTTTGTCCAGGCCGACCGCATGCGTCGCAAGGTGGCCGTCGAAATGGGACGCATCTTCTCGCAGGTGGACCTGCTGCTGGTGCCCTCGCTGCGCGACGAGATGCTTACCATCACGAACTTTACCGGGCACCCCTCGCTCACCTTCCGCGCCGGATTTGTCGAAATCTCCGACGCGCGCAGCGATTGGGCACCCGATCCCGACAATAAGCTGCCCCACTTCTCCCCGCCCCGCCGCGTGCCCCATGGCGTCACGCTCATCGGACGCCTCTTCGACGAAGGCACCATCGGCCGCGTGGGATTAGCTATGGAGCGCAGCTACAACGTGGCCAGCCAGCGGCCGCCCGGCTTCTAACTACAAACCCTGACCTCGAAAATAGTCAGTCGGCCAAAGCACAAAATCGTTCGCCAGGAGTCTGCAGTGGAGGCTACAACCCATCCCCCCGCGTGGAAGACTCTCGCGGCATTCGCCATCATCTATTTCGTATGGGGATCCACCTTCCTCGCGATCCGGATTGGCGTCCACCAGGTTCCCCCCCTGGTCTTCGCGGCAATTCGCTTCACCGTAGCGGGCGTCGCTCTCTATGGTTGGACAATTGCGCAGGGCGAGCGCGGCCCCACCCGGCGTCAGTGGATCTCTGTCTGCATTCTCTCCTTCCTCATCTTTGTTATCGACTACGGATTGCTCTTCTGGTCGGAGCAGCGCGTCAATTCCGGCATCGCCGCGGTGATGATGGCCACCATTCCCGTCTTCATCGCGCTGCTGGAAATCCTGTTGCTGCGCACGCAGCGCCTCACTTTTCGCCTGGGCCTGGCTCTGCTGATCGGGATTGCCGGCGTTGTGGTACTGGTGAGCCGCTCGCTGAACCTCGGCGGCGCGGCCATCGACGCCAAGGGAGCCCTGGCGCTGATCGTCGCATCCATGAGTTGGTCGCTGGCCACGGTGCTTACGCGCAGGTTGCACTTGCCGGAATCGAAAGTAGTGAGCTCGGCCGCGCAAATGGTGGCCGGAGGATTGATGCTGACCCTCGCTGCTACGGCTCTGGGAGAATTCCGCGATTTTCATCCGGCGGCTGTCACCCGCGCGGCGTGGTTCGCGCTGCTCTACCTAATCCTTGCCGGCTCCATTCTCGGCTTCACCGCCTACGTGTGGCTCATTCACCACCAGTCGCCTACCAAGGTGGGAACCTACGCCTACGTCAACCCGGTAGTTGCCGTTTTGCTGGGATACTTCCTCGGTGGAGAATCGCTTGGCCTGCGTGTAATCGTGGGAACCATGTTTATCCTGGTCAGCGTAATCCTGATTACGACAACGCGAGCGCCAAAGCCGCCGGCCGTCGCAGAGGAGCGTTCTCGCTGATACCACCAGACGCCGCAGGCTCCTGAGAAAACACCTGTTGCGCGCACCGAAAGTTTTTGTATACTCGCACCCTCTGCAAGCCCTGAGAGGACCACCAGAGACAAACTCAATTGCGAGGTAATACCCGATGAAATTCATGTCGGTGTGGGCCCTGAAAAACGAGAACGTAAAAGATGCTGCCGCTCGATTCCTCGCCGGAGAAGGACAACCGGCTGCGGGAGTCACCATCCTGGGAAGATGGCACAAGACCGATTGCAGCGGCGGCTATGTTCTTTACGAAGGGAACGATCCCGCCGCTCTCTACGAGTCAGCCGCGGTCTGGATGGACGTGCTGGAAATACATAGCACTGCGGTAGTGGAAGATGCCCAGGCCGGACCGATTCTGGCGAAGGTATTCCAAAAGAAATAGCCGGGGAGACACGCGGCGCTGAGCGGAAAAGGACGAGTGATCCCCCGGGGATCACCCGTGTGCCCGAAAGTCGCTCTAAGTGTGCTAAAAGTGGTCCAAAATGACACCAAATTGGCCAGTTTTGCACCGACTTTTGTTCGATTTTTGTTCGCCTGGCGATTCTGAGTGTTAGAATTCTCTCAAAATCGAGCCGCCCATTCAGCAGGCCCGCATTTCAGGCCCATGTGCTTCGTTGGCGGACGGGGTGTGTCCGGGCGAAAAGACGGCCCCCGAATTGGAGAATCCCTTGGCAGCAGATGATCGTTCCCGCGCAGTAGAACTAGCACTTTCACAGATCGAAAAGCAGTTCGGAAAAGGCTCCATCATGCGCCTCGGCAGCAAAGAGGCGATTGTGCCAATTTCGGTCATCTCAACCGGCTCGATATCGTTTGACGCGGCCCTCGGCGTAGGCGGCGTACCGCGTGGCCGCGTGATTGAAATCTTCGGACCTGAGTCCTCAGGCAAGACCACCATCACGCTGCAAATCATCGCAGAGGCGCAAAAGGCCGGTGGCCTGGCAGCCTTCGTTGACGCAGAGCACGCGCTCGATCCCGCGTATGCGCGCAAGCTGGGCGTGGACATCGACAATCTTCTGATCTCGCAGCCGGACTATGGTGAGCAGGCTCTCGAGATCACCGAGGCGCTGGTTCGCTCGGGCGCGATCGATGTGCTCGTAGTCGACTCGGTTGCGGCACTGGTACCCAAGGCGGAACTCGACGGCGAGATGGGCGATTCGCACATGGGACTGCAGGCGCGGCTGATGTCGCAGGCGCTCCGCAAGCTTACGGGCACCGTATCGAAGTCGCGCACGAGCCTGATCTTCATCAATCAGATTCGCGAGAAGATCGGCGTCATGTTCGGCAATCCTGAGACGACAACCGGTGGCCGTGCGCTGAAGTTCTACGCCTCGGTCCGCATCGACATTCGTCGCATCGCCGCGGTGAAGGAAGGCGACCAGGTCGTTGGTTCGCGCACCCGCGTGAAGATCGTGAAGAACAAGGTTGCGGCTCCGTTCCGCGAGGCTGAGTTCGATATTCTCTACGGCGAAGGCATCTCCCGCGAGGGCGACGTGCTCGACCAGGCTGTGCTGCACAACATCGTGGAGAAGTCCGGCGCATGGTTCAGCTTCTCTGGCGAGCGCATCGGCCAGGGTCGCGAAAACGTGCGGCAATATCTCAAGGACAACCGCGACACCTTCAATCGTATTGAGACTGCGCTGCGTCAAAAGCTCGGCATTTCGAATCTGCCGGCGGCTGATGTACCCGCCGTTCCAGCCAACGGCGCTGCGGCGGCGAATGAGGTAGTCAAAGCCGGTAAGAAGTAAGCTGGCGGCTGATTCGTACACAGGGAGGGCGTGGCTCAGGCTGCGCCCTTTTCATGCGCCTGGGCTATTCGCAGGTGTAGCCTGCCGGACCTTCGTATAAACTCATGAATGTCTTGAGCCAAGTCAGAGCCATCTATCCCGGAACCTTCGATCCGATGACCAACGGCCATCTGGACCTGATCGCGCGCTCGTCGAAGATGTTCGACCACCTGGTGGTCGCCATCCTGAAAAATGACGAGAAGCAGCCCCTGTTCAGCGTGGAGGAACGGGTTGAGATGCTTGACCGAGGGCGTAGCCAAGTTCGGCAATGTGAGCGTGGCTACGTATGACGGTTTGATGGTGGATTTTGCGCGTCAGCAGGGCGTGACCGCGATCGTGCGCGGCATTCGCGCCATCAGCGACTACGAATACGAATTCCAGATGGCGCTGATGAATCGCCGCCTGGCTCCTGAGCTGGAGACGGTTTTCCTGATGACTTCAGGGGAGTTTTCCTATGTCAGCTCGCGGCTGGTAAAGGGCGTATTTCGGCTTGGTGGCTCGGTGGAGGGCCTGGTGCCGGATTCAGTGATCGCTCGCATGAAGGAACGGGTGGCAGGCGAAGCCGCCTCGCACCTAATCTGCCGATTTTTCCCAGCCTTGCGACGCTTCTAGTGCAGAGCGTAGAGATTGCCGTCCGAACTTCCTACGTACAGGACATTTCCTGAGACCACGGGTGAGGCCAGTATTGGGCCGACCACGCGTAGCTTGCTGATTCCCACAGTCATGTCGTCGTAGAAATTGGAGGCGAAGGCAGCCTCGTAATTCGGGGCGCCGTCGGGCTTTGAGACGCTGGCGAGGTTCTGGCGCGACGCCTCAGTTTGAAATGTCCATACCGGCTTCTTCGTTTCCAGATCAACTGCCGTGAGGATGCCGTCCTGACCCGCGACGTAGAGGGTCGATCCGGCGATCGTCGGCGAACTAAAGATCACCCACTTAAATTTCAGCAGAAAATCCAGTGCTCCGGTCTGCGCATCCAGCGCGTGCAGAGTGGCTGTGTCGGATGTGGCGAAGAAAACCTTTCCGTCGTGCACAACGGGAGAGGTAATTACCCACGAGCCATGATTGAAGAACATCCAGCGCTGCTTACCCGTGGCAGCGTCGAGCGCATATAGCTTGGAATCGCGGCAGCCGAAGTAGACAACTGCCGTTCGACGACGGTGGCAGAAGACTGAATGCCGACCTGGTTGTGGGTGTCGTTGTCTTCGCCGGTCTTGAACCTCCACAGCTCCTTGCCATTCGTGGCATCCAGTGCATAGAAGTAGCTGTCCCAGCTGCCGATGTAGAGTTTGCCATCTACTATTGCTGGCGAGGCGTGGACGACATCGCCTGTCTGAAATTTCCACTTGATGAGCGCCCGTTGCGGCGTCGAGGGCGTAAACATTGCCGTCGCCACTTCCGAAGTAGACTGTATCTTTCCAGACCGCGGGCGATGATAGGTAGACATCGAACGGATCGGGCATGGTTTCATCCAGCGGCAACGATCCGTGAAGATGTTTTGCGGCGAAGCGTCGTTCGGCGTTGTGAAACTTCCACTTCAACTTGCCAGTCGCTATATCAACCGCATAGAAATATCCGTCATAGCTGCCGAAAAATATCAGGCCATTCGCAACCGCTGGTGACGACGGAATACGAGCGCCAGTGGTAAATTTCCAGCGCTCGTGTGCCGCTCTGCTCATCGATGGCATAGAGATTGCCGTCGGTACTGCCGACGTAGACCACTCCGGCAACGACGGCGGGGGAGGAGATCACCTCGCCCTTGGTGTGGAATGTCCACTTGACGCCGCTGAGCTTGGCCAACCCCTGCGCATACTGGGCCTGAGTGAGCAAGATCGCCGCGAAACATCGTCGTATCCTGCCCCACCGCAAAGGATCGAAGCACGAGGAGCATAGAGAAACAAAGGAGGGTCTTGCGCATTTGCATGTCTTACCTGCCGCGAGAGACAACGCGGGTTTCCATGTCTTTGTCTACGCAGGCGGAGCGAACCGGGTTCCACCTCATTCGCGTTCACGATGAAGGCCGCGGAGCCCAATGCGGCTGCGGCGGAGGGAAATGTGACGCAGGGCACGTTTTCGCAGTTATTCCTTGCAAAGACGCCCTCTCCACGGTTCCTGAAACGGCGGAATTCTGCCAGAATATATGCATGACTGTCTCAACCTCCACCAAGCTCCTTACCGATCGCATTGGGCGGATCGAAGTCTCCGCCACGATGGCCGTAACCGCCGAAGCCGCCAAGCTCCGTTCCCAGGGAGCGAACATGGTGGATTTTGGAGCGGGCGAGCCGCATTTCGCTACACCCCGCCACATCAAGGACGCCGCGATTGCCGCGCTTGAGGCGAACTTCACTCGCTACACCGTCGTGCCCGGCATTCCAGAGCTGCGCAAGGCGATTGTCGAGCGGCATGCCTGCGATTTCGGATCGGACTACGCGATCGACGAGGCCGTGTTTACCACCGGCGGCAAGCTGGCGCTCTTCAACGTCATCCAGGTGCTGGTAGACCACGGCGACGAAGTAATTCTGCCGGTGCCGTACTGGGTCTCCTTCAAAGACATCATCCAGTATGCCGGCGGCAAGGTTGTGTACCTTGAGACCGAACGAGGCGGAGAACTTCCGCATCACCGCCGACGCGATCGAGAAGGCAATCACGCCGCGCACCAAGGCAATCATTCTCAATTCGCCGTCGAATCCCTCTGGCTCTGTTGTTTCCGCGAGCGATCTGGAGCGGATTGTGAACCTGGCTCACGAGCGCGGCATCTACCTGCTGCTGGACGAGTGCTATGTCTACCTGAATTTCAAAGGCAAGGCTGTGAGCGGCGGATCCTTTGTAAAAGCGAAGGAGCACGTGGTTGTGCTCGGCTCCCTCTCAAAGACCTATGCCATGACAGGCTGGCGCGCAGGATTTGCGCTTGGGCCGAAGCCGATTATCGGCGCGATGAGCAAGCTGCAGAGCCAGTCGACATCGTCGGCGACCTCCATGGTGCAGAAGGCCTCGATTGCGGCCCTTACCGGTTCGCAGCAGTGCGTGACTGAGATGCGCGCGGAGTACATCAAGCTGCGCGACCAGGTGCTGGCGCGGCTGGCGGAAATTCCCGGCGTCACCTGCACTGTTCCCGAGGGCGCGTTCTACGTGTATCCGAATATCTCCGCCTACCTGGGCAAGCCCGGAGCCGCGACTGCGACAGAGCTAGCCACACGGCTGCTGCACGAAGCGCATGTAGTCACCGTGCCCGGCGAGGCTTTCGGCACAAAGGAACACATCCGTATCTCGTACGCTGTCACGCACGAGGACATAGACGAAGGCTTGAAGAGGATGAAGGAATTCTTCGCAAAGCTTGGCTAGGAGTTTTATGTCTCAAGTGACTGATTTTCGACCCATCATTCTGGCGGGCGGCAGCGGGACCCGGTTTTGGCCACGCAGCCGCAAGGCTCGCGCCAAGCAAGTGCTGGCACTGGACGGCGAACGCAGCATGATCCAGCAGACAGTGGACAGGTTGCGACCGCTGGCTGAGACGTCGGACATATGGGTCATCACCAATGACCTGATGGCTGAGACGATCACGGAGCAACTTCCGGGCGTGCCTGCGGCTCAGATTATCTGCGAGCCTGCGGCGCGAAACACCGCTCCGGCGGCGGCGTTGGCCGCGTTTCTTATCGAGCGCGAAAGCCCCGATGCTGTGCTGGGAATCTTTCCTTCAGATCATGTAATCGCCAACGAGCCACGATTCCTGAAGACACTCGAGCAGGGAATTGCGCTGGCTGCGGCGGGCGACAACATGGTGGTGCTGGGCATATCTCCCACTCGTCCTGAGACGGGCTACGGTTACATCGAGACCGGCTCCACAGTGTCGGCGGGCGTGCTGCGTGTGCGCCGCTTTACTGAGAAGCCGAATCAGGTGCGTGCTGAGGAGTTTGTAGCGGCTGGCAATTACTACTGGAACAGCGGGATGTTTCTGTGGAAGGCGACGCACGCTGGCCAATGCTGTGCGCGAGCATCTGTCGGAGTCTGCGCCGATGCTCGAGGAAATTGCGGCAGCTTACGGAACTCCGGAGTTCCAGCAGGTCTTCAACGATCTTTATCCGCACTGTGAAAACATCAGCGTGGATTACGCGATCCTGGAGCCGCGTTCTTCCAAGGGCGAACACAAGTCCAATCTGTATTGTCTGCCGGCCGAGTTCGGCTGGAACGATCTTGGTTCGTGGGCTTCGCTGTACGAATATCAATTGGATGTGCGCAGCCGCGGCGACGAGAACAGTAACGTTGCGGAGTGCCTGGATCATCTCAGATTCGAATCCAAGGGCAACTACATCTACAGTCCCAACAAGTTTGTTGCGCTGGTGGGAGTGGAGGACCTGGTTGTGGTGGAGACAGATGACGCCATCCTGATTGCGGACCGCCATCATTCACAGGAGGTCGGCAAGGTCGTGAAGGAGCTTGCCGCCGGCAGACACAGGGATCTGGTCTAGTAACCAGGGATGTATTGCCGATCGTCTGCCGGGCAAGTCGCACCGGCTCCCGTTCACAGCCCACACAAGGAATTGCAGCGGCGAATGGCGAACACAACCTCGATCCACTTCGGCACGGATGGTTGGCGTGCAATCATCGCCGATGACTTCACTTATGCGAACGTGCGACTGGTGGCAGCCGCGATCGCGAACTACATTCATCGTAAAGAAGACCCAGCCAAGGGCGTGTGCGTTGGATATGACACGCGCTTCTGCTCAAAGGAATTCGCGCTGGCTCTGGCTGAAGTGCTGGCGAACTCCGGTATCCCAGTGTTGCATGGCCGATCGCTACACTCCAACTCCGGCGCTCTCGTTTGCCGTGCGCGAGAGAGGTTGCGCGGGAGGCGTGATGATCACGTCGAGCCACAATCCATACCAGTGGAACGGCGTGAAGTACAAAGCCTGGTACGGTGGTTCGGGCAAGCCTTCAATCATTGCGGAGATTGAGTCGTACCTGGGCGAGGCTCTGCAATTGGCTGACAAGCCGGCAGCGATTTCCGAGATCGATATGCAGACGCCTTACGTTGAGGCGCTGCGCCGCTTTGCGGATCTAGCTGCCATCGCGAAGTCTGGATTTAAATTCGGCATCGACTGCATGTATGGAACGGGACGCGGCGTACTGGCGGATATTTTCCGTTCAATCGGCGTCGACTTTGTGGAGATTCGTGCCGAGGTAAATCCGCTGTTTCCCGGTATTAATCCTGAGCCGATTGAGCCGCACATCCGCGCCATCCAGGATCTAGTGGTGGAGCAGAAGTGCCAGGCCGGGCTGATCACGGACGGGGATGCCGATCGCATTGGCGCCGTGGATGAGCACGGAAACTTTGTCGATCCGCACAAGATATTCTGCGTGCTGCTGCGCTGGATGATCGAGCGCAAGCAGTGGTCGGGCGATGTGACACGCGCATTCAATACCACCAGCATGATTGATCGCATTTGCCGCAAGCATGGACGCAGGCTGCACGAGCACGGTATCGGCTTCAAATACGTTTGCGACCTGATGCTGGAAAAAGAGATCCTGATTGGCGGCGAGGAGTCCGGAGGCATCGGGATTCAGCGGCATCTTCCGGAGCGCGACGGACTTGCTGAATGCGCTGTTGATTGCCAACGTGATGGCGGATGAAGGGCAGACGCTGGGGCAACTGGTTGAGAGCCTGCAGCAGGAGTACGGCGAACATCACTATGGGCGCATCGATTTGCACATTGCCGATGAGTTGAAGAAGGCAGCGGTGGCGCGGGCTCGTGCGGGCGTGAAGGAACTGGGCGGTATGCCGGTGCTGCGCGTGGAGACGCTGGACGGGATCAAGTTTTTCCTGGATAACCCAGAGGCTGGGACAAAGAAAAATGCTGCCGAGACGTGGCTGCTGCTGCGGGCCTCGGGGACGGAGCCGTTGTTGCGAATTTATTCCGAATCCTGCTCAAAAGAATCCGTGAAGAAGCTGCTGGAAGCTGCGCGTGAGTTCGCGATGACGAGCGGTGAGGCGGTTAAATGAAGTGGCGCACACGCGGACTGCTCTTCGATATGGATGGCGTGCTGGTAAGTTCGCTGGGCTCGGTGGAGCGCAGCTGGACGAAGTGGGCGGAGATGCGCGGCATTGATCCGGAGCTCGCGATTCGCACAGCGCACGGTTGCAGAGCGATTGAGACGATCAGGAAATTGCGGCCCGATCTCGATGATGAAGCCGAGTTGAAAATAATTGAAGACATTGAGGTCGATGACACGGAAGGGCTGTCAGTGCTGGCGGGAGTGGCACATATACTGAGCGGATTGCCGCAAAAATACTGGACGGTGGTGACTTCGGCTACGGAGCGTTTGGCGCGCATTCGCATGGAGCATGGCGGCATTCCAGTGCCCGAAAAGTTTGTTACGGCGGAGGGTGTTACGCAGGGGAAGCCGCATCCCGAGCCGTACCTGCGAGGCGCGTCGTTATTGGGAGTTGAAGCCGGAAGAGTGCGTAGTTATTGAGGATGCGGCGTCGGGGACGCAGGCGGGTCATGCGGCGGGGTGTAAAGTGCTGGCGACGATGTTCTCGCACAGCATGGAAAGTCTTGCGGCGGCGGACTGGATTGTGGATTCTCTGGACGATTTACGGGTGACAATTTTGCCTGAAAATGACGGGCTTTTGCTCGAATTTGAGCCCCTTTTGCGGCCAAAACAGGGCATTTGAAGCGTGTTTTTTCGTGCATGAAATGGCACGTTTTGACACCCTATAGCGGAAAATGTCTTTCGATGTCTGATATTTCGATATCGAATGATCGTCGGAACGACAAGTTGCACAATTTGTGAGGGCGGCGAGGGATTTCTGCCGGGTTAGGGACGGAGGGAGAGGATCGCTTCGACGGCGCGGAGATCTTCCTCGGTATCGACTCCGATGGTGTCGTAAGGGGTGCTCTCGACGAAGATGTCGATGCCGTTTTCGAGAAAGCGGAGCTGCTCGAGCCTCTCGATTGTTTCGAGGGGGCTGGGCGGGAGCTGGGAGAAGAGTTCGAGCGCGGTGCTGCGATAGGCGTAGAGGCCGAGGTGCTTCTGGCAGGGAGATTTGTCAGAGCGGTCGCGGTCAAAGGGGATGGTGGCGCGGGAGAAGTAGAGTGCGCGTCCATCGGGCGCGGTGACGACCTTAACGGCGTTGGGGTTCTTGATCTCATCGGGCTTGCAGGGAGTGGAGAGGGTGCTGACCTCTACGCTTTGCCGTTCGAAGGGCCGAAGGAGAGCGTCAATGTGCTCGGTCCGGAGCATGGGTTCGTCGCCTTGGATGTTGACGTATATCTCCGCCGGGATGCGCTGCGAGACCTGAACTACGCGATCGCTGCCGCTGACGCAGCTGTGGGAGGTGAGCATGGCGGACCAGCCGTGTTCGCGGGCGAGCGTGAGGATCTGCTCGGAGTCCGTGGCGATGAGGACGTCGTCGAGCTGGCTGCAGGCGCGGGCTGCGCGGTAGACCCACTCGATCATGGGGACTCCGGCGATGGTGCGCAGGACTTTTCCGGGGAGTCGCGTGGAGGCGAGGCGAGCCGGGATGACTCCTAGGATCTTTGGTTTTTCGGGCAAGGCCAGCTCCTGGAAGGTCTGTTATGCAGTGTAGCAACCCGGAGGGCTGGGGTGGGGTTTTGTGGGGTATCGCTAAAGTTGTATCTCGGCAGAGATAAGGCGGGGAAGGTGGGGGCTTGAGTCGGGCTTTGATGAAAGCGTGACGGGTGAGGCGGCGAAGGGGAGAGGATGGCTGCCGCTTCGATCGGGTTAACAACCCCGCCCTAGCCAACGGCAGGCTAGAACGGGGCACCCGGATCAGTTTGGTTGTTGCGGTTTAGGGTGCGCCACCCGCCACCCCCTAACCCATCCCCTTACTCTGTCGATGCCTGTCCTTGTTTTCGCTTCAGGATCTCGTCGATCTCCTCATCACGGACAATCTCATGGATGAACTTGTCGTCCCTCTCATCGATGTGCAACACCTTGTTAACACCGGCTATGTGGCCAGACTCATAGCCGGCTCTGTATATCTCCCAATGTTTTTCCCTGATGATGAGGGCGCGCAGCGTATAGAAGGCAAGCAATATCAAACACCATCCAGCAATCGACCAGAGTAATCCCTTGCGCGGCCACAGCCAGTAAGCGAGGTACCCGGCACCGCCGACGACGACGTACAGCAGTGGAGTGGGAAGAACCTGCATGTGCTTTCTCCACTCCTTGTATTCATTCTGCTCCCCAGCCCATTCCTCGGAACTGACGTTTTGCAGGTCCACTACTTGCTTTGCGCTCACTCCATCACTCATCGAGCATCTCCGATCTGAACTCTAGGTGATCCATCGGTATTCATCCGGCCCGGCCTCTTCCAAAGTCGGAGACTGAAGGAGAGGATCGTCGGTACTGCGATAGCAGAAACGAGTCTCGTGCGACGCGCCGTAGATGTCTTCGTAGCGAGCGACTCCGTAGGCCCATAGAACCAACTCACGGCAACCGAGTCGCATTTGTTCCGCGTCGTCGAAGGGCGGGTACTCGGCTTCACGTTTGCAGTCAGTTCCAGCGGGGAGGATTTTGATCGGAACGTCTGAAACTTGTTTCGGTTGTAAAAAAGGTTTGTCCGGCTTCGATAGTCCACCGGCCTCAACTCGAAACTCCCATGCCTTGACCTTCGCAGGAGTCAGGCCACGATTGATGACTTTGAAACGGAGCTTCGGGCCATCCTTACCGTGCGACGGGCCATCCATCTTATTCCTGTGGAGACCGTCAGCTTTGACCTCCTCGAAGAGCAGCCAAGGCCGATTCAATTCTGCCTCTCTCTTCGCGCTGTTCTGCATCTCTGTGAGTTGGCCGGTAATCGTCTTCAGAGTTCTTCCGGCGAAGACAACACCGATAGTTCCGACCAACAGGAGGGTTGCGTTCAACAAGAAACCTTTGTCAGTCCAACTTGTCTGAACCGACAGTTCAGGGAGTCTAGACACTTCCACTTTCGCCGGGGCCGTCGCTGACTGACAGACGGTTCGACACGGTAAGAGAACCACTCCAATCAAGAGGAGCGCTAGCATAGGAGTTTTCATGGTCGGGGAAAAGTGTACCCCAACTTGTTCTGAAAAGATGTGACCGGATTTACTCATCAGCAGATGGACGTGCTCCAGCATGATGACATATCCGTAGACCCACAGTTGGTAGCTCTTTCGGATCCGTTCGAGTGCGAGTTCGAAGACTCGCTTTGAAGATGCGTCGGTGAGGTATGCGCGCCGTTGGTAGCAGGAGAAGGTTACAAAGTGAGTTTGCGCGGATTGTTGGAATCGCTTGAGTCCCGTGGGCATGACGTTGGGATGTGTTTATCCCACTCAAGCCAACGGCGGGCTTGAATGGGGCACCGAGCATTTGGGTGTTTGAGGAATGAAAAGTTTAGTTTGGGCTGTCCGGCTGAGCTTATCCCACTCAAGCCGACCGAGGGCTTGAATGGGCCACCCGCCAACCCGGAGCGGTGCTCTTTACAAATTCCGTGCTGACTGCGCTATATTGTGTAGCTATGCTGCGCCCGACCTTCCCCCGGCGATCGCACGGCACTTTACGTCTGTTGCTCGGCGTGTTGTGCGTGGCGCTCGTTATTCTTGGTGGAACGATTCAGGTGGCGCACGGCCACGAGCCGGGGAATGTTTCGCATTCCGATTGCTCCCTTTGCACAACCGCCCACGTCGTCATCTCGCCTGCAACACCTGCGGTTGTCCCGGTCGTCGTCCGGCACGTAGTCCGGATTGTCGATTTTCTTCGTCCGCACACCCCGATTACTCTTTCCGTTTTCGCCCTCTACACACGACCTCCTCCTGTCTCGCCTGCTTTTTCCTAAATCCTGGAAGAAACATTCGACCAACATTTGAAGGGGGTATTGTATGCACGCTTCTATGCGACGCGGCGTCGTTTTTGCATTTGCGTTTCTGTTCTCGCTCACTATCACAGCACTGGATGCGCAATCGGTTGGGAATTCGGGAACAGTCTCCGGTGTCGTCACCGATTCAACTGGCGCGGTTGTGCCCAATGCTACTGTTACTCTCGAAAACCCTGTCAGCGGATATAGCCGGGTAGCTAAAACCGATGCTACCGGTCACTTTGAGTTCACCAACTTACCGTTCAATCCCTATCACGTCAGCATCACGGCATCTGGTTTCGGGTCGGTTGCGAAAGATGTGGATGTTCGATCAGTCGTGCCTGTTAATTTGAACACCCCGCTTCAGGTCTCAACAGCAGCCACTACGGTTACCGTGGAGGGTGGTGAGGATCTCGTAGAGAACGATTCGACGTTCCACACCGACGTCGATCGCAGCCTGATCGACAGGTTACCCCTTGAGAGTTCCTCGTCCTCTGTCAGTTCACTGGTTACACTCTCGACACCGGGTATTGCGGCGGATTCAAACGGCCTGTTTCACGGGCTTGGGGACCATGCTCAAAACTCTTTTTCGGTAGACGGGCAGCCGATTACGGATCAGCAAAGTAAGGTCTTTTCCAACCAGATTCCGGCAGAGTCCATTCAGTCTCTGGAGGTGATCGCCGGTGCTCCGCCTGCTGAATATGGAGACAAGACCAGCGTTGTCATCAAGGTGGTCACTCGATCCGGGCAGGGTGTCACCAAGCCAACCGGCAGCGTGACTGCTTCCTATGGCTCGTTTGGTTCATCGTCTTTGGGCTTCGATCTTGCCTATGGCAAACAGAATTGGGGAAATTTCATTGCAGCAAGCGGACTGAACAGCGGACGCTTTCTCGACGGGCCGGAGTTCAGCGTTTTTCATAGCAAGGGGAACGAAGAGAACGTGTTTGACCGCGTGGACTACGTTCTGACTCCTGCCGACGCGCTCCACTTGAATCTCGGGTTCACGCGCTCCTGGTTCCAGACGCCTAACTCATACGACAACCTGAATGTCGGTTCCACCAACCCCATTACAGGCGCCCCTGTGGGCCCGACAGACCAGAAGTCATCGATTCTTACTTTCAATGTCGCACCGACCTACACGCGGGTCATCGGATCGGATAAAGTATTCAACTTTGGCGCGTTTGTCCGAAAGGACTGGTACAACTACTACCCCAGCTCCGATGTATTTTCCGACTTCACTGCGGGCTCACAGCAGGAAACCGTCTCCCAGGCGCGCACTCTTCTCAATGCTGGTCTGCGCTCGGATTTTTCTTATGTCAAAGGGATAAACAACATCAAGTTAGGAGCCGTCTACGAGCAGACATTTTTGACGGAGCACGACTACCTTGGAATCGTTGATCCCTCGTTGAACGCACCCTGCATTGACAGCGATGGCGAACCCGGTCGCCGGTTTCAATGACCCCTCGCAGTGCGCCGCCGCCGGCTATCAACCGAATACTGCCGACAATCCGAACGCCACGGCTCCGTTCAATCCTTTGCTCGGCTGTTACGACCTCACTCGTCCCAACCCGGCTGGCTCGGATGGCTGTTCCGGCCCCAGTACTCTTTATCCGTTCCTTGGACATACAGACGTGAAGCAACTCGCTCTGTACCTGCAGGACTCGATCACGTTGCGGAACTGGAGTTTCAATGTAGGAATCCGTGGCGATCTCTACAATGGACTGGCCATTGCGCGAGAGGCTCAACCCCGCGTAGGGATTTCATACAACGTCAAGAAGACGAACACCGTGCTGCGAGTGTCCTACGCGCGAACGTTAGAGACTCCGTTTAATGAAAACCTTGTCCTCTCCAGCACAGGCTGCGACTATCCGGTGATTGCGGCGCTTGTTCCTTGCGTACCGTCAGCGTTCAATCCCGGCTTCCGAAATGAGTTCCACGCGGGATTGGAACAGGCATTTGGCAAGTATGTTGTTGCAAGCGGCGAATACGTTTGGAAGTACACGCACGACTCGTACGACTTCAGTGTGTTGGGTCTCACCCCGATCACCTTTCCGATCGACTGGCACAACTCGAAGATCCCGGGGTTTGCAGGCAGGGTGAGCGTCCCGACCGTCCATGGATTTACCGCCTTCGTGGTCTTTTCCAGTGTTGCGGCACGCTTCTTCCCGCCGCAGATTGGTGGGTTGGGAACAACTGTGCAGAGTGGCGGGTACCCATTCCGCATCGATCACGACGAGAAATTCAACTCTACCGCGCATCTGCAATATCAGCCGTTCCAAAACCTGCCCTGGTTCGGATTCAACTGGAGATATGACAGCGGGTTGGTAGCCGGGGCAGTTCCCTTCGCAACGGATACAACGACCCCAGTCGACCTGACCATCCTCACTGCAGATCAACAACAACAAGCGGGGCTGTTTTGCGGCAGTCAGCGAGCGACGCTGGCTAATCCTTTGACTACTTGCGCTCCATCGCAGTACGGTTCAACCCTCATCCAGATACCCGCGCCCGGCACCGAGAACGACGACCACAATCCGCCGCGTATCGCGCCTCGCAGCCTCTTCGATATGACTCTGGGCGACGACAACCTATTCCATGGCGACCGGTTCAGGTGGAGCGCGCGAGTCACGGCCATCAACGTGACGAACAAGTACGCACTTTACAACTTTCTCTCGACTTTCAGCGGAACCCATTACGTCTCGCCACGCGCCCTGACTGGTGAGATCGGTTTCCACTTTTAGCGGGAGCTTCCCAAACCAAAATGCGATCTCGGAGCTGCAATCTCAAGATGCCCGAGTTGCTCTCGTAAGGTGGTAGCGCATGTCTCGCCAAATCATTTTGGGACGTGGAAGTAAGCGGAGGGTGCGGGCAATCCGTTGGAATCCGCGCGAGCTTGTTGCGGCAATCGTGGTAGTAGCCTGCGTAATAATCGTGGGAGTCACGATCGCTGTCTGGGTTGTAATGCACTATCCCGATTGAGGGTGAAAATATGGCAGTCGCTGAGGCGGGCCGCCCACGGTGGATTGTGGGCGACTCGGCATTTGGGTTGCAGTGCAGTTCTAGTGGGAGCTTGCTGTTGGATGTGTGTGACGGTTTACTGGCACTGGTTTTCGAGGTAGGGTGCGCCAGCGATGGTGGTATTGATGCAGGGGATGGCGCTGAGGTACTCGTAGATGGCGCGGATGTCGCGGTCGGTCATGTGGCGGTAGACGGGCCAGGGCATGACTTGAAGCAGTGCTCCGTTAAATGGCGCGGGGACGCATGCGCCGTTGGGCGCGCCGGTGCAGGTGGGATGAATGTTGTCGAAGTCTTTGCCGGTGCGGAGGATGGTGTAGAACTGCTGGAAGGTGGCGCCACCCTCGGGACGGCCGGACTTATCCGGGGTGAGGTTACGGGAGTAGAGATGGGCGAGGCCGGGGAAGGGGCCGAAGTCGCGGCCGCCGCCAAGGTAAGTAGCCGGGTTGACCTGCTCCTTGCCCTGGTATGGGCCGCTGGGCGGGCGCAGGAGGGTGGGGTTGCCGGTGGGGAGATACTCCGTCTGCGGGCCCTGGCTATGGCACCCATTGCAGTCTCCTTGCGCGTTGACGATGTAGCTGCCTAATCCCACGAGGCTTCTGTTCTTGCCTTCCAGATTGAGAGGGACGGGGGCGATGGCAAAGCCGATCCTGATCTTGCTTTCTTCGCTGTCTGGCCCCTCGCCCGCGCGAGCGACGGAGGTCTTGAACGACATCAACACAACGACGGCGACGAGTGCGGCAGAGGCTCCGCACAACTTGAGGGTTCTGCTTCGATTACTCCACAACGCTTGAAGCGCTACCTTGATCATGAGATCTCCTTCAGGCCTCCGGGCCTGAGTTTGGTTAGCCACGAATGATCGGAAGTTGCCGCGGGAGAGTTGGCGGGCAACTCAGGCTCTTGGTTCACTTGTAGTGAGGGACAAATGTCCGTGGAGCTCGGCTGGAGTACGCGGATAGTAGTTATTGGGGAAATCGTTGTCAACAGGAATGTTGTGCTGGCGGGATGCAAGTGAGTTTGGATCGCTCGCTCGTTTTCAGGAGTGGGTTACATGGGGAGCGAGACGGCGGGAGGGCGGACGGAGTGCCCAGGATGCTGCTGCAACGCCCGTCATTAGGATGGGGTATGCCATGGTACCTGCATCAGCCAAGCCTGCGGCAGATAGCGATGCAACTGCACCGGTGAGGTCGAAGAAGACGCCGGCGTAGGCCCACTCCTTGAGTCGCGGGAAGCGCGGCATGAGCAACGCTGCGGCGCCGAGGAGTTTCCATATGCCGAGTATGGTGAGGAAATATTGCGGATAGCCTAGGCGTTCGATGAGGGTGCGCACCTGAGGCACGTGCAGGATATCCCATACGCCTCCCAAGGCCAGTTCGGAGACAACGAGAGCGGTCGCTACCCAGTAAGCGATGATGCGAAAGCGCGGCGTGAAGGCGGAAGGGGCTGGGTTGATCATGAGCCGATCTGCGGTCTGGCGGGTGCGTCCCGGTTTGTGAATTGTACTTTTCGATAAGGGGCGGGCGCTATCGCAGGGGATCTCAATGATGCCTACTCCCGCGGCGTAATGACGAAGCATGATGTCAGATTGAACTGGTCCCACTCAAGCCAACGGCAGGCTTGAATGGGGCACCCAGACTTCTGCCAGGGACCGGGGGATGTTAGAGTGCATCCCAACTGTGATTCGGAATTTTGCGGGGTGGACGAGGATGGGTTGGAAGGGTGAGTGGGCTCGCGGCCCGATGCGATGGCTAGGGACGGGGGCGTTGGGGATGGCGCTGCTGCTGGCCGCGCGAGGAGTGGCTGCAGCGGAATCGCTGGCGGGGCTTGCGGGGACGGTTGGCCATAACCGGGTGGGGATGACGCTGGAGTTGAAGGGCGATGGTGTGATCGGCGGAGGGCACTACTTCTACGTTCACTATCTGAAAGATATTCCGTTGACCGGATCGGTCCAGGGCGGCGAGGTGACGCTGAACGCGGTGGGTGGCGGGATATTTCAATTGCACTTCAAGGGCAACGGCAGCGAAGGCGGCAAGGCTTTGAACTTCGCGAACAGCGTTGGGCTGGAGGGGAGTTGGAAGAAGGGATCGCAGAAGCTTCCGGTGGCGCTGAACTTTACCGACAGGATGCAGAGCGTGGCGGCGGGGCAAAGGTACGTGTCGGTTACGAGCGAGAACCAGGCGGCATTTGAGGCGAGGGTGCAGGGCTTCTGGCGTTCGGTGCTGGCGGGAAAGAAGTCGGCGGCGGCGTTGTATGTGAGCTTTCCCCTGCGCATAAACCAGGGAGGCAAGAGCCGGATGATTTCATCTGCACAGGAGTTGACTGCGCAGTGGAGCCAGATTTTTACCAAGGCTTATCTGGCGGCACTGGGGGCGGCGGTGCCTCACGACATGTTCACGCGCAATGGACAGGTGATGCTGGGGGACGGGTTGGCGTGGTTCAGCGCCAAAGGCGCGGTGGCACTGAATCTTCCTTAGCGGTTGCAAGAGGCCGGCGCTTGAATTGAAACGCATGCTGGTGCGCGGACGTGCACTCCTTAGGTATTTCGCTTTCCATGCGGGTGAGGGTTCAGGCACACTTGCGTGTTCTGAACAAACAAATTTTGAAAGAGACGTGAGCAAGATGACGCGATATCGGTGGCGGTGCGTGTGGATGTTGAGTCTGGTTGGAGTGGTGATGGCGGGGCGCTTTCTACCGCGGCGTTGGCGCAAGGTGGGGAGCTGGCTGCTACTCCGCCGATGGGATGGAACAGCTGGAATCATTTTGCGGGCAAGGTGACGGACGCGGATGTGCGCTCGGCGGCAGACGCGGTGGT
This sequence comes from uncultured Acidobacteriaceae bacterium, assembly GCA_963849505.1. Taxonomy (GTDB): domain Bacteria; phylum Acidobacteriota; class Terriglobia; order Terriglobales; family Acidobacteriaceae; genus JANXZS01. Next base: position 161,525 of record CAWKHY010000015.1, read on the forward strand.
TGCGAGTGGAATGCGCGATGCGGGTTACGTGTACATCAACGTGGACGATACGTGGGAGGGCGAGCGGGACGCGCAGGGGAATATCCATTCGAACAGCCGGTTCCCTGATATGAAGGCGCTGGGAGATTATGTGCATTCGAAGGGGCTGAAGTTCGGAATCTATTCGTCGCCGGGGCCGAAGACGTGTGCGGGCTACGAGGGGAGCTATGGGCATGAGGAGCAGGATGCGCAGACCTATGCCGGATGGGGAGTGGATTTTCTGAAGTATGACTTGTGCGGGCTGCGGCCGATTATTCGGCTTTACGATCCGCAGCAGGATCCGAAGAAGTCTGCGGCGTTGATGCGCGATGCTTACAAGAAAATGCACGTTGCGCTGATGAAGACTGGGCGGCCGATTGTTTACAGCATTTGCCAGTACGGTGTGGATTCGGTGTGGGAGTGGGGCGAGGAGACGGGTGGAAACCTGTGGCGCACGACCGATGACATAAGCGACAGCTATCGCAGCATGGCGCTGATTGGATTTTCGCAGGCGGGGCTGGAGCGATTTGCTAAGCCGGGACACTGGAACGATCCTGACATGCTGGAGGTGGGCAACGGCGGCATGAATGCGGATCAATATCGCACGCAGATGAGCCTGTGGGCGATGCTGGCCGCGCCTTTGCTTGCAGGGAACGATCTGAGCAAGATGGATGAGACTACGAAAAGCATCCTGATGAATAAAGAAGTGATTGCGGTGGACCAGGACAAGCTGGGGAGCCAGGGATTTCGCCAGGGCCCGCTGCAGACGTGGGTACGGCCGCTGGCCGATGGGTCGAAGGCGGTGGCGCTGTTTAATTTTGTGACCGATGATGTGCCGCAGCCGATTACCGTGCGGCTGAAGGATCTTGGTTTCAACGGGCCGGCGCATGCGCGTGATCTTTGGGCGCACAAGGATCTGGGAGTGATTGAGGATTCGTATACCGCTACTCCTCCTGAGGGAGGCGTGGTGATGCTTCGGTTGTGGAAGTGAGAGAGCAGCGAGTCAGCTCAAAAGCAGCGAGTCAGCGAGTTAGCGAGTTAGCAAGTCAGCGTAAAGCCGAGATGCATTAGGCTGAAGCCTACTTTGCCGCGGCAACATCGAATGGGATTACAGGTTCGACAGAGGATTAAGGGAGCAACAGGATGACGACTTATCTTGGCGGGAGTTTTACGTTTCCTAAGACGGCGATGACATTGAAGCGCATGGGGTATGGCGCGATGCAGCTAGCCGGGCCGGGGGTATGGGGGCCGCCGCGCGATGTGGACGAGGCGATTGCGGTGCTGCGCGAGGCGGTGGCGTCGGGTGTGGACCACATCGACACCAGCGACTTTTATGGTCCGCATGTGACGAACCAGATTATCAAGCAGGCGCTGCATCCTTATGGGGATGGGCTGGTGATTGTGACGAAGGTGGGTGCTCGGCGGGGAGCGGACAAGTCGTGGCCGCATGCGCTTTCGCGGCAGGAATTGATTGATGCGGTGCATGACAACTCTGCGCAACCTGGGGCTGGAGGCGCTGGACGTGGTGAACCTGCGGGTGGGCGGATTGATGGGCCCGGTGGATGGATCGATTGAAGAGCCGCTGACTGTGCTGGCCGAGCTGAAGAGCCAGGGACTGATTCGTCATCTCGGGCTGAGCAACATAAATGCTGTGCAGTTGGCTGAGGGTCAGAAGATTGCGGAGATTGTGTGCGTGCAGAATTTTTATAACGTGGCGAACCGCGGCGATGATGCATTCATCGATGATCTGGCGCGGCAGGGGATCGCGTATGTGCCGTTCTTTCCGCTGGGAGGGTTCACTCCGCTGCAGTCGTCGGAGCTGGATGCGGCAGCGGCGTCGCTGGGGGTGACTCCGATGCAGGTGGCGCTGGCATGGCTGCTGCAGCGGTCGCCGAATATTCTGCTGATTCCGGGGACGTCTTCGCGTGGGCATCTGCGGGAGAATTTGAAGGCGGCGGAGTTGGAGCTTTCGCCGGAGGTGGTGGGTGGTTTGGATGCGATTGGAGCGGGTGGTAAGAAGTGATTGGGAGTGGGACTGGCTACGTGGTGTTTTGTTTCCACCACGCGTCCGACAACATGTCTTCAGGGATGGCAGGATCGTCCAGTTCCAGGTTTTTGGACGCCAGGATCTGAAACCACTTATCCCGGAAACTCTCAGGTAGCTTTTGCCCACACCATGGACAGAAGATGATTTTGATCGTCGAAGATCCACCATCGATTACAGAAATTCTGTACTCCCTGAACTTCGGATTGTAGCGAATCGCAGTCTCACCATCTCTGAGATTGCGTTCCATCATGTCGCAGCAATGGTCTCTCACTCTTCCTCGCGCTTCCAGAGATAGGATAGTACGTCGCCTTGCATTCACAGCAACAATGAATTGCAAGCGCGAACTGCCAGACAAACCGTGGCAATCGCGGGGTGTGCGATGCATGGCTATCCCACATCTCGAAGGCGAGATGTGGGATAGCCATATTGATTCAAGGGTCGAGATTGGGTAACTCGCCGTTAGCGGCTTCTGGCGCCTACTACTACGAGGCCGAGGCCGGCTACGAGGGCGATGGTGCTGAGCACGGGCGAGATGGGGACGGTGCTGGTTTGTTTATGGGCGATCTGGACGGGGCCCAGGTCGACGTCCTTCTTTTCGTGAGTAAAGCTGATTCCTCCAACGGCAAATCCGATGATGGCGATGAGGATGAGGATTGCGCCGATCCAAGTTGCTGGCTTCATTCAGGTCTTTCCTTCCCAAAACTGGTGTCAGGGGGTGAGATGCACGGGGGTAGTGATGGGGATGTCAAAGGGCAGCAATAGGAGTTAGCGAGTCAGCGTAAAGGCTCGATGTGAGGCGGCAGGCATCGCTATCCCACTCAAGCCAACGGCGGGCTTGAATGGGGTACCCAATGATTGGCTGAAGATTGTTGTTAACCAAAGGCTGAGCCAGGTTCGTTGTATGGGCAGAGACATAAGAAAAACTCTGTTTGACCTGGGAGATGGGGAATGTTCAAGCATCGTGGGATGACGTCTGGAGTTATCTGCTCGGCGGCTTTGCTGCTGGTATTGAGCGCGGGAGAGGCGCATGCACAAGCGCGGTCAGCGGAACCTGCGGCTCCTGCTACGCAGGCCGCTCCGGCTGCAATGGCACGGCCGGTGGCGACTGACAAGGAACTGGCTGACACGCGGGAGCAGTTGATCAAGCTGCTGCGCATGAGTCCCACGCTGACGATGGTGGTGGCGCGCGATCCTTCGTTGCTGAGTGATCCGGAGTATGTGCGGCGCAACAATCCTCAACTGGCGCAGTTTCTAGTCGAGCATCCCGAGGTGGCGAGCAATCCTAATTTTTATCTCTTCGCCGATTTGAATGCGGTGGGGGGAGATGCGGGCGATGCGCTGGAGCGCAAGGCGTGGCCGCAGCTGAATCGCGAGCCGGATGATAACCAGACGGTGCGTTTCATTCAGAACGGGGTGGGGCCGTTTCTGTTTTTCATCTGCATATTGAGCGCGTTGCTGTGGCTGATCCACACGCTGCTGGAGAACCGGCGGTGGGGGCGCATCTTTAAGTTGCAGACCGAAGTGCACGGGAAGCTGATCGACAAGTTTGGCACCAACCAGGAATTGCTGACGTATATGGATACGGATGCGGGGAAGCGGTTTCTTGAGGCGGCGCCGATTCCGGTTGACCTGGAGCGAGGCCAGCGGATGCCCAATGCCGTGGCAAGGGTGCTGACGCCGCTGCAGATTGGGATTGTGCTGAGCCTGCTGGGTTCGGGCTTTCTGTTTATGCGGCACAGCATACCGGAGATTGAGCAGGCATTGTTTGTGCTGGGCGTGATGGGGCTGATGGTGGGGTTGGGCCTTATCGTTTCGGCTGGGATTACGTGGGTGCTGGCGGCGCGGTTGGGATTGATGCCCGACAAGAACGATGCGCTCGCGAAGAGCAATGCGTTATACGATGCGAAAGAGCGGTTGTGATTCCGGATCATCCGGAGCGCAATGCGAGAGACGCTGAAAATGATCTGGGAATACGTCATTCCGAATGTAGAGACCGGCGAGCAGCCGCGGGCAGCCGAGCTGCCCATGGATAGCGATGCGTTCGCCGGATTCTACGAGCGCTCGGCGGGTGGGCTGTGGGCATACTTGGCGCGTGCGTCGGGCGATCCCGCGCTGGCGGATGACCTGATGCAGGAGAGCTACGTGCGCTTCCTGTGTGCTACTCCCCCGGCGGATGAAGAGGTGGCGTGCAGGAAGTATCTGTTTCGCATCGCTACGAACCTTTTGCGCGATCACTGGCGGCGGCCGGGAACGACTTCGATTGAGGAGTTGCCGGAGGAGTTGTTTGCGGCGCGGGATGAAGCGGGGCGCAGCGATTCGCGGGCGATGCTGGATCCCGCGATGGCGCAGATGAAGCCGCGGGAGAGGCAGCTGCTGTGGCTGGCGCATGCGGAGGATTACTCGCATCGTGAGATTGCGGAGATAACCGGGCTGGGTGCGGCGAGCATCCGGCTGCTGCTGTTTAGAGCGCGGCGGAAGATGGCCCGGTTGTTAAGGGCGCAGGACGGGAGGAAGGCATGACGTTTCGTGCTTGCTCGCGAGAGAAGGAAGTGCGGGAGTCGCTGCAGAGAGGGCACTGGCCGGAGGGTTGCGGCGAGGAGTTGCGGGCGCATGTAGCAGAGTGCGGGCGCTGCGATGACCTGGTGCTGGTGTCGCTGGCGTTGGGGACGTCGCGGGGCGAGGCGGAGAAGCTGGCGCCGGTGGTTGCTCCGGGACTGCTGTGGTGGCGCGCGCAACTGCGGCGGAGGAATGCTGCGGTGGAGCGGATCAGCAAGCCGATACGGGTGGCACAGATATTTGCGTTGGCGGTGAATTTGGTGGTGGCCGCGGGATTTTTGGGATGGCAATCGCGGCACGGCGTGCGGTGGATCTCGTGGTTCACGGGTGAGGGGAGAGGCTTTCACGCGGGAGGGCTGTGGTCGTCGCTGTCGACATTGGCGACGATGAAGCCTGACTGGAGCCTGGCGTTGCTGATTCCTATAGTTGGGGCGCTGGCGTTGCTGAGCGGAGTGGCGGTGTACCTGGCTTCGGAGAGGCAATAGGCGGACGGCAGCAGGTTTGACCAGGGTGGTAGGGCTTCCGTATCATGAATGTTGGCTGCACCAGCGGCCCATGCCGTGTCACCGTTGGCGGTGTAGCTCAGATGGTTAGAGCGACGGACTCATAACCCGTAGGTCGACAGTTCGATTCTGTCCACCGCCACCAGTAAAAATCCCTTCATATTCATTCAGTTAGGACTGGTGGGTCGTCGCTGCGACGGGCACTCATGGGGGTGGCTGTGTACGTTCTTCCGAGAGGAGACGGATATGCGGGCGAGAGAAGTGAGTGAGGCGCGGCAAAGGGCACGCACGATGCTGAGGAATGTGGGCATCGTTCTGACGGATCAGGAGTCGGAGAACATCGAGGTCGCGGACCTGGGGTTGGACCGCCTGGCTACCGAGGGCCTGGAGTTGGTGACGTACATCAATACGGACCGTTATTGCGCCAAGGAACTGGTGTTGTTTCCGGGGCAGACTTGTCCGGAGCACCGGCATCCCGCGGTAGAGGGCAGCAAAGGGAAAGAGGAGACCTTCCGGTGCCGTTGGGGGCTGGTGTGGCTGTATGTTGCGGGCGAGGCTACGCCACGTATACAAGCGACGGTGCCGGCCGAGTCGAAAGGCTGTTATACGGTCTTCCGCGAGATTGTGCTAAAGCCGGGGGAGCAATACACGATTCCTCCTGACACGCTGCACTGGTTTCAGGGCGGACCTTCGGGGGCGGTGGTTTCTGAGTTTTCGAGCCGTAGCCGGGACGAATCTGATGTGTTCACTAACCCTGAGATACGGCGGGCGACTGTGATTGAGGGGTAGGTGGGAACGGGACTCGCGGTGACTGCTGGTGATCCTCTTTAGAATCAGACGGGGGGATTGCTGGGTGGCGGGTTGAGGCGGCCGGCGGTTTTGCAATCCCACGAATGTGGTTCCCAGGAAAGCGCACCTGCCGGCCTTGCGGGGAGCGTGAAGCGCCCATGGTGCGGTATGATTCAGGGTACGGCCCTTAGTGGGCTTTGAGCCTATCCATGTCAAAAAGCTTCAGGCGTTTTGTCCTCGCCCTCTCCGTTGTGTTGATAATGTTCGTCTTTCTTGGCGGCTTTGGTCCCAGCGGTGTGCGTGCGGGCACCGAGAAGGATGGCGCCTACAAGGAGATGGAGGTCTACAGCGAAGTTCTGAAGAAGATTCAGAGCGACTACGTCTCCGAGCCGAGCATTGGCAATGTGACGAATGGCGCGCTGCACGGTCTGCTTGAGTCGCTGGACGCGGACTCGAGCTACCTGACGCCCGGAGGAGTACAAGATTTACAAGGCAGCACCTGACAGAGGGCACGGCGCAGGTGGGGATGAATCTCTCCAAGCGCTTTGGATACGCCACGGTGGTTTCGGTGGTGCCGGGAAGTCCGGCGGAAAAGCAGCAGATCGGTGACGGCGACATTATCGAATCGATCGGCGACCAGTCGACGCGGGAGATGTCGCTGGCGATGATTCGTTTGTTGCTGGAAGGCAAGCCGGGGACCAACGTGACGTTCTCGGTCGTTCGCCCGCGCAAGGCGGAGCCGGAAAAGCTCACCATGACGCGCAGCGTGCAGGTGACGCTTCCTGCTGGCGGAACAGCAGTATGAGAACAGCAGCATTCTCTATCTCAAGCCCGGTGGTGCTGAACCAAAGAACGCGTTAGCGAAATTGAAGCGCGCCTGCGGGCGATGAGCAAGAACGGGAATAAGAAGGTGGTTCTGGATCTGCGCGATGTTGCCGGATGGGACGAGTGATCAGGCAGTCCGTCTGGCCAACTGCATTCATTCAGAGCGGGACGATCGCGACGCTTGAGGGGCAGAAGTTTGCCAAGCAGACCTTCAGCGGCAGAGCCTTCGAAGTTTATCACCGCAGCACCGCTGGTGGTTGTCGTGAATCACGGAACGGCGGGTCCGGGCGAGATCGTGGCGGCTGCGGTTCTTGACAGCAAGCGCGGCGACGTGGTCGGCGACAGAACATTTGGCGAAGGTTCCGTGCAGAAAACAATTGAGATGCAGGATGGCGCTGCGGTGATTTTGTCGGTCGCGAAGTATGCGTCCCCGTCGGGCAAGAAGATCCAGGACGAAGCTGTGACGCCGAATGTCGTGGTGGCTTCGAACCTCGATCAGGATGATAAGGCTGACGATACAACGCAACCTGCCAACGACGGCTCCCAAGGCTGACGATCAACTGAACAAGGCGCTGGAACTTCTTAAGCAAAAAGCTGCTTAAGCACGCAGTTGAAGAGGTGGTTCCTGGCCGGGCCGGAGATCATTCCGGTCCGCCACATGCTATCCTCGGCGGTAGAGTAAACCTTTGACTCTGGGTCCTGATGAGGATAACGTGGTGCGGCTGAGGCGAGAGTGAAGCCGCTCCGGGCTTTGTTCCTTCGGTTCGAGCGAAGAAGGGTTAGCTTAGACGGGCACCTCTTGAAATCATCTGACCAAGCACTTCTAGCACTGGAACGGGCTCCCACGCCTAGACGTTTTCGTCCGCCCTGCAAGAGCTGTCAAGGCGCGGCCGCAGGAAGGTTGCGGGCAGCGTCGCCATGCTGGTGCTGGTGGTGCTGGCGGCGGTGGTGGGCGTGCTGGGCGGGCTGATGATGGTCTACTCGGCGGACCTGCCGCAGATCGACGACCTGGAACGCTATCGTCCCAATACGACGACGGATCTCTACGACGTGCACGGCCGCATCTTCGGCTCGTTCGCGCTGGAGCGGCGCGTGGTGGTGAACTACGACGACTTTTCGCCGATGCTGCGGCAGGCGGTGATCTCGATCGAAGACAAGAATTTTGAGAGCCACTGGGGCGTCAACGTGTTTCGCGTGATCGGCGCGGCGTATCACGACCTGACTTCGAGCAATCGGGCGCAGGGCGCTTCAACGCTGACCATGCAGCTGGCGCGCAATCTCTTCCTGTCGTCGGAACGGCGGCGTTCGGGCGAAAGATGCAGGAGGTGTTTCTTTCGATCCAGATCGAGACGGTCGTTTACCAAGCAGCAGATCTTCACGCTCTACGCGAACCAGATCTATCTGGGCCACGGGATGTATGGATTTGAGGCGGCGTCGGAATACTACTTCAGCAAGCATGCCAAGGATCTGACGCTGCCTGAGGCGGCGTTGCTGGCCGGACTGCCGAAGGGGCCGGTGGGATATTCGCCGATTCTGAATCCGGAGCGCGCGTTTCGGCGGCGGAACACTGGTGATCAACGCGATGCTGGAAGATGGCGCGATTACGGCGGCGCAGGCAAACGCGGCGAAGGCGAGCCCGCTGGGCCTGCACTGGCGCCGCCGCCGAACTCGCGTTGCGCCGTGGTTTGTGGAGGAGGTTCGCGGGAGCTGGAAAAGAAGCTCGGTGCGGACGAGGTTCACGAAGCGGGGTTGCGGGTGTACACGACGCTCGATCTGGATTTGCAGACAGACGGCGAACCGCGCCGTGCTGGATGGGCTGGCAGATGTATGAGCGGCGGCATGGATGGAACGGGCATCTGCTGAATGCGATTGCGGGCGGCATATCGCTGGACGAACTTCAAGCATCCGGACTGGGTTATGCCGGCCGGAGGGCGGAGCGTACGTGCACGGGCTGGTGACGTCGGTGCTTGCCGTACGAGGTGACGGCGAAGATTGGCGATGCGCGGGAAGTGGTGCTTGCTCCCGAAGACTGGGCGTGGACGGGCGAGAAGACCGCGGATAAGCTTTCTGCATGCCGGCGACATTATCTACGTGCACTTGAACGACGAGCTGCCTGCGACGGGTGCGCTGCTGCGCGACGCTGGAGCAGGACTCGGGCGCAGAGGGATCGCTGTTCGCGATGGACAATGCATCGGGCGACGTGCTGGCGATGGTGGGCGGACGCGACTTCAACCTGTCGCAGTTCAACCGCGCGACGCAGGCGGAGCGGCAGACCGGGTCGTCGTTCAAGCCTTACGTTTATACGGCGGCGGTGGAGAACGGCGCGAGGCCGGAGGATATGCATCTCGGATAGCTCCGGTGAGCTTTGGCTCCTATACGCCGCATGACTACGACGGCAATTACCTGGGGACGATTTCGCTGCTGAATGCGTTTGCGGATTCGCGGAATATTCCGGCACTGCGGCTGGCGGAGCGGGTGGGGATTCGGAAGGTGATCGAGGTGGCGCACCGGTTCGGAATCACGCAGCAATATTCCTGCGTTTCTGCCGGTGGCGCTGGGATCGGTTGAGGTGACTCTGGAGGAGCAGGTGGCGGCGTACAGCAGCTTTCCCAACGACGGCGTGCGCATTGACGCCGCGGCTTATTGCGCAGGGTGACGAATCGCCGATGGCATGACGCTCATGGAGGATCTGCCGCAGGTTTCAGTCGCCACGAGCGCGAAGACTGCGCGGACGATGATGGTGCTTCTGCAGGAGGTGATCCAGAGCGGAACGGCGGCGGCGGCGGCAGTCGCTGAATCATCCGCTGGGCGGGAAGACGGGGACGACGAATGATTTCACCGACGCATGGTTTCTGGGCTTTTCTCCTTCGGTCACCTGCGGAGTGTGGGTTGGGTACGACAGCCGGCAGTCGCTGGGCGAGAAGGAGACGGGGGCGCATGCAGCGCTGCCGATCTGGATGCATTTCATGAAGGTGGCGATTGCGGGCAAGGATGACGAGGTCTTTGCCGGGGACGCGCCAGCAAAGCCGTTCGAACAAGCTGCTGGCGGCACTCCCGTGCCCGCCAAGCCTGCTGGTGTGGCGCAGAAGGTTGCGCAGAGAGTGGCTGCTCCGGGAGCGGCTGATGTAAAGGGCGCAGTGCCGGTTCGATAGCCGCAACAAAACTACACAGGACTTATCTGGATTGGGGTTGGGGCTGAAGTGCGTTTGCGAGGCGGAAGTAGCGTTGCGCGCGGGCTACGTCGAGCATGATTTGTGCGCGCAGGGACTCGGGGGAGGGGAACTTCTTTTCTTCGCGGACGCGATCGAGGAAGGTGAGTTCGAGCGGAGTCGACTCGTCGAGTTCGATGGGCTGGAAGTTGAGGATGTGAGATCTCGACGGCGAAGGAGTCCGCTCCGAAGGTGGGGCGATTGCCAACGTTGGTGATGGACTGGAAGATTTGTTCGCGGATGCGCAGGCAGGTGATGTAGACGCCGAGGGCGGGGAGCAGCTCGTCGTATTCCGCGAGGTTGATGGTGGGTACGAGGAGCTTGCCGCCGATGCCGCGACCGCGTGCCGGTGAAGATTGCACAAAGAATGCGTGGCCCATGAGGCTGCGGGCCTGGCGCACATCACCCGCGGCGATGAGGGAGCGCACGGTGCTGCTGGAGATGATCATTCCGCGGCGATGGAGCGCGTGGTGGACCTGCACGTCGAAGCCGAGGGTGGCTCCGAGTTCGCGCAACTCGCGAACATCGGCGTGGGCATGATGGCCGAAGCGGAAGTTGGCGCCCTCGTGGACCTCGATGGCGTTGAGGGTTCCGCGGAGAACGTTCTGCGCAAATTCAGCGGCTGACAAGTGAGCCAGTTGAAGGGTGAAGGGCAGGACGAGGACGGCGTCGATGCCAGTGGCCTGAAGCAGTTCGAGGCGCGCACCGAGGGGCGTGATGAGCCGAGGCGTCTTGGTGGGATGCAGGACAAAGGTGGGGTGGGGATCGAAGGTGACGGCGACGGAGCGCGCATTGCGGGCGAGGGCGCGATCGCGGATGCAATCGAGGATGAGGCGGTGACCGCGATGGACTCCATCGAAGTTGCCGACGCTGACAACCGTGGGGCCAAAGCCCGGAGGAATCTCGTCGAGGCTGCGAAAGATCTTCATCGTCAAAGTTCGAAGGGGATCTGCAGGCCGTCGTATGCCAGCCGCATGTTTTCGGGGAGATCGTCTTCCGTCTCCCGGTGGAGGATCTCGTGCGACATATGCGTGAAGTATGTGACGCGGGGCGCGAGGCGGTTGGCCCACTCGATGGATTCAGAGAGGGTGGAATGGCTGGGGTGGGGGGTGTGGCGGAGCGCGTCGAGCACGGCTATGTCGAGGTTCTGGAGCAGGGGCAGGCTGCTCTCGGGTATGTCGTTCATGTCGGTGAGGTAGGCGATGTTGCCGAAGCGAAATCCTGTGACCTGCATTTCTCCATGCAGGAGAGGGACGGGCTGAAAGCGAAGCCCGCAGACGTCGACTGCTCCGTTGATGCGGTGCATTTCAACGCGGGCGCGGTTGGGATAGCGGGCGTCGGTGGCGAAGGTGTAATCGAAGACTCGTTCGAGGGCAGAGGCTGTGGCTTCGTCGGCATAGAGGGGCATCTTGCGCTTGTTGCGATAGCTGAGCGGGCGCAGGTCGTCGAGGCCGAGGATGTGGTCGGCGTGGGCGTGGGTATAGAGGATGGCGTCGATGTCGCGGATACCTTCGCGGAGAGCCTGCTGGCGGAAGTCGGGGCCGGTGTCGATCAGGACGCAGTGGTTGTCCCAGCGGATGGAGACGGAGGGACGGGTGCGGGTATCGCGCGGATCCGATGAGACGCAGACGCGGCAATCGCATCCGAGGGTGGGTATGCCCATCGAAGTGCCACTGCCGAGAATTGTCATGACTGCATTCATCTAAACGTCGCGGTCCTTTTGGTGCGTGATTACTTTTTGCCGGTGGGGGGCCTGGTGGCCTGGGCCGCGATGGCGTTGGTTAATTCGAGAAACATCATGCGGAGATCGAAGAGGGCGTTCTGCAGCAAGCGGCTCTCGCGATCGTTGAGATTGCCCTTGGTTTTGTCGGCAAGGATTCCGAGGATGTCGACGTTCTGGCGCGCGCCCACGATGTCGACGCGGGGCTGCTCGCCGGGCTTGGCCGCTCCGCCCATCTGGACGACGGCTGAGAGGTAGATGGACTGCACCAACTGCTCGAAGTTGGCTTGTTCGGCGGCGGGGCTGCCGGGATTGGCGTCCTGCAACATTTTGTCGAGCAGGCGGGAGGATTGCTGGTAGGCGGCGTGTTGCTCGGCGGATTCCTCGGCGGTGGGGGGAGGGCCTCCCTCGTCGAGTTCTTCGTCCTGCTCCGCTGCTTCGGGCTCTGCGCCGGTGACGAGGCGCGGTCCTGATGGGGGCGCGGCTGAGGCGGAGGGAGCGGGGGTTGGCTCGGCGGGCGGGGCTGGGGCGACAGCGGCTGGCCCGGTTTTTGCTTCGGCTGCGGGTTCGGCTGCTGGCTCGTCTACGGTCCAGCTTGCGCCCTCGCGGAGATTGCCTTCTGGTGTGAATTTGCGACGGTCGGTGACTACGAATTGCGGCTCTTTGTCAGCCATAGTATGTGTCCATTCTCAGTAGCAGATTTTTTGCCCGGGGAGGGCCGGTTCGTCAGGAACTGGGAGTTCGTTTGGGGTCAGGGATTCGCCAGTGTTGGCGGTGTATCGAGCGGGATGGCTGTTCCCCCGTCGTATTCGATCTTCGAATTGGCGTTCAGGGCTTCGGTGCGAATGGTTCCCAATGCGAAGGAGTGCGTAGCGCCGTTGCGGGTGAGGGTGGCCACACTGGTTAGATGCCCCACTTCCTTGTCGGCTGCGCGCAGTTCGGTGCCGGGTTGGGGGGTGGCGCCGTCGAGCGAAAATTGACGCAGGAGGCGATGAATGTTGGCGCGGGAGCGAATGCGTTCGACGATTTCCTGGCCGAGATAGCAGCCCTTGGCAAAGCTGAGGGCGCGGGTTTGCGCGGTCTCCTGCGCAAGGTGTTTTTCGAGGATATCAACACCGTAGGCGGGAATTCCTTCGACGATGCGGAGGATTTCCGCGGCCTCGATGCCGCAGGGGTGGCAGCCATTTTCGAGGAGCGCCGCCCAGACGGCGGCGACGTGTTCGGGGGCAAACCACAGCTCAAAGCGGGGAATGGAAACGCTGTAGGCATGGACGACGGTGATGGGGATGCTGTTCCAGGTCCAGCTGCGTTGTTCCAGCATGGGAAGCTGAGCGGCATCAAAGCCGAGGGATGCAAGGACGGCGGCGGCGCGGGGGCCGGTCACCCCAAGAGCGGTGAGGCTGATGAGCGGCTGGAGTTCGACGTCATCCATGATGATGAAGCGGTCGAGGTGCTCGAGGAGGCGCTGAAGCTGGGCATGGGTGGTCTCGGCCACGAGGCGGTCGGCCTCGTGAAAGGCGTATAGATCGCCCTGGATGCGGCCCTGGGCGTTGAGGACGAAGTTGTAGTTGCCGGCGCCCTCGGCGAGTGTTTGCACGGCGTTGGTGGTCATTCCGGCGAGCCAGCGGGTGCGGTCTTCGCCGGTAATGGCGAATCGCGCGAGCCAGCCGAGGTCGAGGGCGACGGCGGAATCGAGGGCCGCATCGACTTCTGAGCCTACTTTGGGTTCTGCTTCGTCAAAGACATGCGGGGTGAGGACGCCCTGGTGATTACGGAGGGCGAGTTGGGGCTGATTTTGCAGGAGAAATTCCGCGAGCGGCGTTGGCATCGCCGGGGTTACCGGGTTTTCGGCGCTCGTGGGTGTGGAAATGGAATCGCTCATAGTGAATAGCGGAATAGCGGAAAGTACAGCTAAATTATAGCCTTGCAGAAGAGTGTGGCTCCGGTCCGGAGTAAGGAAGGTTTGTTGAGAATGAATTGGAAGCGCAAGTACGTCTGGATGTGTGCCTGGGGAGTGCTGGCGCTGATGGCTGGTGCGGGTCTTGCAGCGGGTGCGCAGGTGGCGCAGAAGCCGGAGAGCGGGGCGCAGGCGCCGGGCCAGAGTGAGCCGGAAAAGCCTAACGCAGGGCCGGAAAAGCCCAAGGCGGGCGCGGATACGGGGCTGGGGATCGAGACGGAGACGAAGATCACTCCGGCGCAGGCGAAGGAGCTGTTTCGGTCGGTGGACGAGATTTTGAAGTTTTCATCGGATGACAGCAAGCTGGCCATCCGCAGCAAGGTGAAGCGCAAGCTGACCACCCGGCAGGCGGTGGAGACATACATCCTGGACCGGCTGAAGAACGACGAAGACGCCAAGCGCATGCAGCGTGGTGAGATTGTGCTGAAGAAGTTTGGTCTGCTGGATCGCGACTTCCAGCTTGAGCCCTTTATGGTGAGCCTGCTGAAGGAGCAGATTGCGGGCTACTACGACGACAAGACTAAGACGGTGAATCTGCTGGACTGGATTGAGCCGACGCAGCAGAAGTCCGTGCTGGCGCATGAGTTGACGCATGCTCTGCAGGACCAGCGCGTGAACCTGGAGAAGTGGCAGACGAAGTCAGAAACTGGAATTGCGCGGAATGTTGCGGATGACAACAAGCACATTTCGGTGGACGAAGAAGATACGACGCGCGACGCCGTGCTGGAAGGGCAGGCGATGGCGGTATTTGTGGACTGGGAGCTGAAGCCGAGCGGCAGGACTCTGCTGACCGCGGCGGACGAGGTGAAGGAGCAGATCGACCAGATGGGCGATGCTTCTGATTCTCCTGTGCTGAAGCGCGCACCGCTGCTGCTGCAACAGGAACTGCTCTTCCCCTACAAGCAGGGGCTGGCGTTTGAACAGGCGATGCTGCAGGCGAAGGGCGTGGAGGCTGCGTTTGGCGGAGTGCTGGATAAGCCGCCAGTATCGACGTACGAGATTCTGAATCCCTGGGCATACCAGGAGGACAAGAAATCGCCGGTGATGCGGATGCCGGATATTCACCCGCTGCTGGACCGCGAGTATGAGCCCTATGACGTTGGCGTGATGGGCGCGCTGGATGTGCAGATTCTGGCGGAGCTTTTTGGTGGACCGGTGCTGTCAGGCGCGCTGACTCCGGCGTGGAACGGGGGCGTCTATTACGCCGCGCAGAGGAAGAGTGCAAAGACTCCGGAGGAGCAGAAATCGACTGCGTCGCTGAGCCTGATGTATTTCTCCGATTGGAAGACGGAGCAGGCGGCGAAGGCCTTTGGCGAGATGTACGCCAAAGAGGTGAGCGTGAAGTATCGCGGCGTGTCGCTGGATGGCGAGGTTGATCCCGTGCTGGGGGAGAAGGTCTACAAGACGAACGAAGGTCCGGTACTGATAACGGTGAATGGCAAGCAAGTGTTCATCAGCGAGAGCTTCGACCTGACGACGGCGCGGAAGCTGCAGCTACTGATGACGGGTGCGCAGCATGGGGAACAGCTGCAGATGACGGCGATGCCGGTGCAGCCGAGTAGGGAGCTGGCTTCGGCGATGCGGCAATTTATGGGGGGATGCGGGCTGATGAAGGTGGCGTTGCCGCATTGAGAGGGAGGCTGATCGAGGCTGCGAACCAGCCGGCGTTGCGGCGTAGGCTGATCAGAACGTCTGCACGACCGCATCGCGAGGTGGCCCCAGAGCGCCGTTCGCTTGCGGATCCCTCTTCAGGCGGCGAGCGGCCGAATCTCCGCTCCTTGTCCATAAGGCGCCGCGCAGCACACCCGTGGCTTGCGGAGACTGGAACCAGAGGTCCTGTGCCGTCAGAAGCTTTTCTTGGTCATCGGCTCGCAATACCGTCTTGGACGGTGAAAGCAGCATCAACTTGCGATCAGCAGCCTTTGAAGCGAACTCAAAGCACTGCGACACGTCAAGGCGACGCAGCCTTAGACTGGTGCTTCTGGCGAGCCATCTGATGCGCGTGACAAACGACCCCGACGCACGCGGAGCTCCAACGTGAGCAGCCTAAGCGAACAGTTCGAAGCATTGAGAAACGATAGCGCCATTTGGTTCGATCAAATAGTAGCTCGATGCAGGAAGAGGTCCCTGGACCACGATCGAAATAGGTACGGATCCGTTTTCCTGCGCTGGTTGTTTATACTGGAAACTCTATTCGTATGAATTTCATCCGCATTTCCCCTGGCGGAAAGAGCGGCGGAGTGTGAATTTGCAACAGGCAGAGATAGGAATCATCGGCGGCAGCGGACTGTACTCGATGCCGGGACTCTCCGACACACATGAGGAACGGATCAGCACACCCTTTGGCGATCCTTCGGACGCGTTTGTGCTGGGCAACTGGAAGGCCGCAAGGTTGCGTTTCCTGGCGAGGCATGGGCGGGGACATCGGCTGCTGCCTTCGGAGCTGAACTTTCGCGCCAATATTTACGCCATGAAAAAGCTTGGGGTGGAGCGGATTGTTTCGGTGTCGGCCGTCGGATCGCTGAAGGAAGAGCACAAGCCCACTGACTTCGTGGTGCCGGATCAATTTATCGATCGCACCTTTCATCGCGAAAGCACATTTTTCGGCGAAGGCATTGTGGGTCATGTGGCGTTCGGTGATCCCGTGTGCGCGACGGTGGCGGCAGCCATAACGTAGCGCTGCGACGCTGGCGGGCGTAGAGGGCAAACCGAGCGGCACTTACGTCTGCATGGAAGGGCCGCAGTTTTCCACGCGGGCCGAATCGAACCTGTATCGCAGTTGGGGTGCGGACGTGATCGGCATGACCAATCTTCAGGAAGCCAAGCTGGCTCGTGAAGCAGAGATCTGTTACGCGACGATGGCGATGGTGACGGACTACGACTGCTGGCACGAGTCGCACGACGCGGTGACGGTAGATCAGATTAGTCGCGGTGCTCAACCAGAACGCAGCCAACGCAGCCAAGGTAGTGAGGGCCGCAGTTGCGGCGATGCCGCAGCGAGCGAACTGCGCGTGCGCTTCAGCTCTGCAAGTTCGCGATTCTGACGCAGCGGAGCGCCATTCCGTCAGGCCACCCGCGAGAAACTCGAACTCATCTCGGCAAGTATCTATCCCCAACCAGCAAATAAATTCCGGAGACACATGGCAATTCTTGTAGTAGGAAGTGTTGCATTCGACACGCATTGAGACCCCGCACGGCAAAGTTGAAAACTGCCTGGGCGGCGCGGCTACTATCTTTTCGCTGGCGGCGAGCTACTTCACGCCGAGTTCGCGTAATCGCCGTTGTGGGCGAGGACTTTTCGAGCGGAGAACGAGTCCGTGCTGACCAAGCGCGGAGTGGACACGCACGGGCTGGAGCGAGCGGATGGCAAGAGCTTTCACTGGGCGGGATCGTACCTGGAGAATCTGAACGAGGCGCAGACACTGAACACGGAATTGAATGTGTTCGAGACTTTTTCTCCCAAGATTCCTGCGGCGTATGAGGACAGCGAATATCTCTTCCTGGCGAATATCGATCCGGTGTTGCAGGAGAATGTGCGCAGCCAGATGTCGAGAGTGCGCATGGTTTGCGGCGACACGATGAACTATTGGATTACTGGCCATCGCGAGAAACTTGCGCGCGTGCTGAAGGGTCTGGACGCGCTGCTGATCAACGACACGGAAGCGAGGATGCTGGCGAACAACGACAATCTGGTGAGCGCGGCGAAGGCAATTCTTAAGATGGGTCCGAAGACGCTGATTGTGAAGCACGGCGAATATGGCGCGACAGCCTTTTTCGGCGAACGCTCCTTCGGCAAGGGAATTGCGCATGGTGACGCTGCCGTTTCGCGCGCCTGCATTGCCGCTGGCAGAGGTGGTCGATCCGACGGGAGCGGGCGATTCATTCGCCGGGGGATTTTTCGGCTACCTCGCTTCGCAGCCGGAATTGACGCCGCTGGTATTCAAGACCGCGATGTTCTATGGCGGAGTGATGGGATCGTTTGCGGTGGAGACGCTTTGGCACGGAGCGGCTGCAGTCGCTGGACGCAAAGAGATCGATCTGCGCTTTGGATTGTTCAAAGGTCTCAGCCACCTTGAATAGAACGGAAGCAGGGCGCAGCACGTCGCGCCGCGAGTGGGAAGTGGTGCTCCGGCCGCGACGGTGCTCTCCCTGCTTTCGTTTTCATACTGCTATGCAGCACGGTCTGCTTCTGTTGTATGGCGATGCGGTGGCGCACCTGCATATTGCGCGCCGAGTATTTGACTCGATGAATCCCGGCTTCAGGCAGTTGGGATCGGTGTGGCTGCCGCTGCCGCACATTCTGCTGATTCCTTTTGTACAGCAAATGGAGTGGTGGCAGAGCGGGGTTGCGGGAGCGATTCCGTCGATGCTCTGTTACATTGCCGGTTGCGTGGGCTCTATCGGCTGGCGCGGCTGTGGGTGTCGCAGCGCGTCGCACTGGCTGGCGGTGGCGTTTCTACGCGCTGAATCCCGGCCTGCTCTACATGCAGTCGACGGCGATGACGGAGCCGTTATTTCTGGCGGAGATGATCTGGTCTGCATTGTTGTTGCGGAGTTTTGCCGTGAGCTGCGATGGAGAAGGCGGATCAGCGTCGCACGCGGTGGCTGCTGATGGGAGCCGGGCTGGTGTTGATCGGCGCAGTGTATACGCGCTACGACGGATGGATCTATGCGAGCTTCGCGTGGCTGGTGGTGGCGGCCGCGATGTGGAAACGGCGTCATTTACGCGATCCGATGATGGGTGCGTTTTTTTTGTTCACCGTGATGCTGGCGACGGCTCCTGCAATCTGGTGTGCGTATAACGCGAAACAGTTTGGCGATCCGCTGGATTTTCTGCGGGGACCATATTCGGCAAAGGCGATTGAGCATCGCACGGCTACTCCGGGGTCGCCGCATTATCCGGGCTGGCACAACATGCGGGTGGCGGCGCTGCATTTTTTGAAGGCGGCGCAGCTTGGCGCGGTGCCGTTGGCGTGCGGCAAGAGGCTGCTGTGGCTGACTGCCGTGGGGACGCTGCTGGCGGTGTACGAGTTTCGCTCGCGGGCGATCTGCGGCGGCGCTGCTGTTGTGGATTCCGCTTCCGTTTTATGCGTACTCGATCGCATACGGATCGGTTCCGATTTTTATTCCGGTGTGGTGGCCTTTTTCCTGGTACAACACGCGTTACGGCATGGAGATGCTGCCGGCGTTTGCGCTGTTTGGCGCTTTCGCGGTTGGCTGGGTGGTGGATCGGGTGCAGGCGAGTTATCCGCGGATTGCGCTCGGCCATTTATGCGGCGGCGATGCTTGCTGATGGTTGCGAATACGGTGGTGTTGGTGCGGGCGCGGCCTATTGTGCTGCAGGAGGCGATAGCCAACTCGCGCACGCGGATTCCTTTTGAGGGAGCGCTGGCGGATGCGCTTGCGCGCGCTGCCGCAGGAAGGGCTCATCCTGATGTATACGTCGGAGCATGTGGGGGCGCTGCAGAAGGCGGGCGATTCCGTTGCGGCGAACGATCAACGAGACGGACTACTATCGCTTCAAGCTCTGCGTCTTGAGAAACCGGCGAAATCGGCGCGGTGGGTGGTGGCGACGGAAGGCGACGTGGTTTACAAGGCTGTGGCGGCGAATCCGGAAGATCTGACGTTGGTTAGCATCACTGTTCGACGGGGCAGCCATGTGCGCGCATCTATCGTTCCCAAGTGGATACGCCGGAGGCGCGCAGCATCGAGGGCCGGTGATAGCATCACGCTGAATGGAATAAAGATGATTGCGATAGCGCTTCTTCAAGGTCTCCACAGCTTTCACTTCGACGAACTTCAGCAGATGACGGCTGCGAGCGGCGTGACGACACGCCTGCTGGTGGCGTCGCTTGCTGGGCGCGCTGGTTCGGCTGGTTCGCGAATTCCACCATAAGCCCTCGGGTCTGCGCACGAATTTGCTGATTTGTTTTGGGTGCGCGCTGTTCACGTATCTCTCGGCGGTTCTTGCGGGCGATGCGAATCCCGACAAGGGGCGCGTGGCGTCGAATATCGTGCAAGGCATCGGGTTTCTTGGCGCCGGGTTGATCCTGCACAATCGCAACCGTGTGAGCGGATTGACCAGCGCGGCGACGGTCTTCGTAGTGGCATCGATTGGCATGGCATGCGGGGCGGGACTATACATTGCTGCGACGCTGGCGACGGTCGGTATGCTGATTGCTCTGGAGTCAGTGGGAATTCTTGAAACGCGGCTGAATCTGAAGATCTATCCACTCGATGTACGAGGCTCGCGGCAGAGGACGAGGCGCAGATGATGGGCGGACGTGCTGGATGCGATGGACTGCGAGAAGCGCCGATTGAACGATGTGCAGCAGGATGTATTCGATCGATCGTAGTTCGCGTTTCGTTTTCGGTGGTTGCCACGCATGAGGCAGCATACGGCGACTGCAGAAGTGCTTACGCGAAAAGAAGTCGATTGAGAAGGTGCTTACATTCCGCGATCCGGAGGAAGAGTGATTCCGTTTACAAGGCGCATGCGTGCGGCAACGACTTTCTGATTGTGGAGAGTCTCCACGTGGACCCGAGGGCGCGCGGCGGGAAGAGGCGCAGAGCGCTTTGCGCGCGCAATACCGGCGTGGGCGCGGATGGAGTCGAGTATTTTGAGTGGACAGGTGAGCGGTCAGGAACGATCGTGCTGTATAACGCCGACGGTTCAATCGCGGAGATCTCCGGAAATGGAACGCGCTGCGTGGCCGCGTGGATGGCACACAGCAAGGGCGTGGAGGCGGGAGAGTCGGTGCTGAATCCAGACCGACGCGGGCGTCGCGCGAGTGCAGATCATCGTGGCGGCGGATTCTCACTACCAGATTGCGTCGCGCATGGGTGTTCCCTCAGGTGGAGAGAGCACACGGTAATGGTGCGTATCGGCGAAGGTTCCAGGCAGCGTGGTTTCAACCGGCAATCCTCACTTCGTAATCTTTGTGGACAACCGAGATTTGTTGTCGATGGGCGACGTGGCAGCATCTTGGCAATGAGATTTGTCATCATGCGGATTTTCCGCATCAGACGAATGTGGAGTTTGTGAGGGTAGCTGAATCGACGAACGAGATTGAGATTCGCATCTTCGAGCGCGGCGTGGGGCCGACGACTTCGTCCGGAACGGGCACGTGCGCGAGCATCCGCGGCGGCGATGACGTTTCGCGGTAGTGGACCGCAAGATCAGCGTGCGCGCTCCGGGCGGAACACAGCAAGTGGAGTGGAGCTGATTCCTCAGCCGGAGATTCTGCTGACCGGACCGGCCGAGCTGATTGCGCATCGGAGAGGCCTGGTAGATGTCGAGAACCGTGCCGCTTCTAAAGCCGTCGGCAGTGTTGCCGGGGTCGACCATTGCCAGTTATTTCCCCGGCCAGCTATCCCCAGGCGGAGAAGAGTAGAGCGCGCGATAGCGGACGCTTGAGGCGCAGGGTTACAAGGTGAAGCGCGGCGAGCATTTGTTGTCCAGAAGGGCAAACCGTATTTCGCAGGGAGCTGGCGAAGAACGACTTGGCAGATCTGCATGCGGCATTCGCCGATCAAGAGGTCGCAGCGATTATCTGCAGCCGCGGCGGATATGGATCCAACTATTTCTTGAGTGGTCTGGATCTGGAAGTTGTTCGGCGCAATCCAAAACCCTTCTTGGGCTACAGCGACCTTTGAGCGCACTGCAGAGCATGGTTGCTGGACCGGTTGGGCTGGTGGCATTTCAAGGCCCAATGCTTTCGGCGGATTTTGCGCGGAGAATGGAGTTGACACGCAGAGCTTTCAGGGTGTGCTGACGGAGAGCTAGCGTGACCTATGGCGCAGCCGAGGGGCTGCGAGTGCTGCGTCCGGGTGTACGTCGGGAGTGCTTGCATGGAGGGTGCCTGAGCATACTGACCGCAGCGATGGGGACTCCGTTATGCGGCCGCAAACCGAAGGGCAAGCTTTTATTCCTGGAAGATGTTGGCGACGAAGCCATACCAGGTTGATCGCATGCTGCGACAGATGATGATGGGCGGGAAACTGGATGGAGTGAAGGGCGTGATCTTCGGCGAGATGCTGAATTGTGTATCGCCAAGCGCGGATGCCGGGCTGCTGGATGAAGTGATCCTGCGTGTGCTGGAAGATGTGAAAGGGCCCATCGCTATTGGCTTGCGCTCAGGGCACGTGTCGCATGCGCAACGTAACACTGCCGCTGGGAGTAATGGCGGAATTGAATCTGGAAGGAGAGCCGCAGCTTCGTATGCTGGAGCCGGCTGTGTACGCAAACAATGCAAGATGGCCGACAGTGCTGAAGCAGAAACACATACACCTGATTGGCATTTGCGGAACGGCGATGGCTTCGCTTGCCGGAATGCTGCAGCTGCGGGGCACGGGTGACGGGGTCCGACAGCGCGGTCTATCCGCCGATGAGCGACCTGCTAAGTGAACTTGGGATTGAAGTGATGCAGCCCTATTCGGCTGAGAACCTTACGGCCTGCTCCCGACCTTGTGATTGTGGGCAACGCGCTTTCGCGCGGCAATGCGGAGATTGAGTATGTGCTCAACGAGCGCATTCCGTTTACCTCGATGGCGGCGTGCATCCATGATCAGTTTTTGTGCGAGCGTGAATCGCTGGTGGTTGCGGGCACGCATGGCAAAGACGACGACGACGAGCATGCTGGCGTGGATTTACGAAGTGGCAGCGCGGCGCAGGCCGGAAGTTGCGCCTCGTTTTCTGATTGGCGGAGTGGCGGAGAATTTCCATACGAGCTTTCAACTGCGCGCGACGCGGCCATTCGTGATCGAGGGCGATGAGTATGACACGGCATTCTTCGACAAGGGCCCGAAGTTCATGCACTACTTTCCCGGCGCTGATTCTGACGCACGTGGAGTTTGATCACGCGGATATTTATCGCGACCTGGATGCGGTGAAGGTTGCGTTCAAGCGGCTGGTAAATCTTGTGCCGGGGCGGGACGCATTGTCGCGTACGACGGCAACGACAATGTCACGGAGTGTGTGAGCCGCGCGCTATGCCCGGTGGAGCGCTATGGATTTGGAGAGGACTCGATGTGGCGACTGGCCAATTTGACCAGTGCAGGCGGGCGGACGGAATGGTCCTTGCTGCGTGGGGACAAGCCGTGGGCGGAGCTGAGCCTTGGCATGGCTGGGGAGCACAATGCGCTGAACGCCAGTGCGGCGGCGGCTTTGGCTGCGGGGCAGGGAATCGCAGCGGAGGACATTCGGAAGGCGCTGTCTACATTTGCGAGCGTGAGGCGACGGCTGGAGATTCGCGCGGTTGTGAATGGAATGACGATCATTGACGACTTCGCTCATCATCCCACGGCGATCCGCGAGACGCTGCGGGCGCTGCGCGCGTCGTATCCGGGAAGAAGACTGTGGGCGGTGCTGGAGCCGCGTTCGAACACGCTGCGGCGGAACGTGTTTGAGAAGGAGCTGGTGGGAAGCCTGGCGCTGGCCGATCAGATTGTGCTGACGCAGATATTCAAGCAGGAGAGCATTCCGGTTGCGGAGCGGCTTCATCCGGAGACGGTGGTGAAGCTGCTTGGCGATGCGGGTCATCCGGCGGAGCTTCACGCAAATGCCGATGCGATCGTCGATGCCATTGCGCCGAGGCTGAAGGCGGGCGATGTGGTGGCGATCATGTCGAATGGCGGCTTCGATGGAATCTATGAGAAGCTTCCGCAGCGGCTGCAGAGCCTGACCCCGGTACTGTGACCCACACTTGCTGGTAGGCTGATAGGAGCCAGTGATGGAGGCGCACGTAGCCCCGTGGCCGGCAATGTTGGAAAGAGCTGATATTCAAGAATGATTCGCGCAATTTTTCTGCTTACATGGTATTCGATTCTGGCCATTCCGGCTGCGGCGATTGGCATTCCCTGGCGGTTGCTGACGGGGAATGTTGTGCCACTGTATGAGATGGCGTTGTGGATTGTGCGCAGTGGTTTGTTTATGGCGGGCGTGAAGACGGAAGTGGCGGGGCGGGAGAATGTTCCGCGAGACCGGGCGTGCATCTACATGTCGAACCACGTGTCGAATATGGATCCGCCGGTGCTGGTGTCGTCGCTGCCGGGGAGGACTTCAGTTTTCCTGAAGCGTTCGCTGATGAAGATTCCTTTGCTTGGTCCGGCGATGCGGCTGGCGGATTTTATCCCCGTTGACCGGGATGGGCGGCTGGAGAGCGCACGGGAGAGTGTTGCCAATGCGGCGAAGCTTCTCGGTTCGGGAGTTCCCATCACTACCTTCGTTGAGGGTTCGCGCTCGCGTGACGGTCACCTAAAGCCGTTCAAGAAGGGGCCGTTTTATCTTGCGATGGATACGCATGCTCCGGTTGTCCCGATTTCGATCTGGGGCACGGAGGCGATCATGCGAGTGGGCAGCAAGCGCGTCTTTCCGGGGACGGCGCATGTACATTTCCATGAGCCGCTGTGGCCGGAGAATTTCGCGAGCCGCGAAGAGCTGATGGCGGCAACGCGAAGTTCCATCGCGTCCTCGCTTCCTCCGTGGATGACTGAGCCGAGCGCCGAGATCCGGGCTATTTGATGATCGCGTTGTAGCCGTCGGAGAGCAACTTCTGGCGCATGGCCACTGCGTCGTCGCGGGTGGCAAAGGGACCCACCTGGACGTGCAGCAGCTTGTCCTGCGGCTCAGTGTGAACGGCGACGGCGTAACCGCGCTTCTTCAACGCAGCCACTAGAGCCTCTGCATCCTCAGGATGAGATATCGCTGCAATCTGCACCATGATGGTTGATTTTGTAGCGGGCTTTGCCAGCGAGGCAGGCACGGGCCGCGCAGTGGTTGGCGCGGAGGTTGCGATAAATTTCGGCGCGGCATGGGGCTGTGTGGCAGGAAGCGGTTGCTGCGCTGGTGCGGCGACGGGCCGTGGTGTAGCTGCCTTCGGCGCAGTCTTAACTGCGGGCTCGGAGGTGGCGGAGTCGGTGCTGGGTTGGTCTACGACTACGGTGCGCGGCGCTGAGTCGTCGGCGGCCGTGCCGGTTTGTGCTGGGGGCGCGGGCAGCAATTCGAGAGCGGAAGGCTTGGGATGGCTGGGCGTGGCGGCGGTCTCATCAGCGGCGGGCACAGCAGCAACCTGGGCGGCGGCGGCCTTGGCGTCAGCGGAGTGCCTGCCCATGGAGTAGCCGAAGCCGAAGAATACGCCGCAAACTACCACGAGTCCGAAGAAGATGGCCAGCAGGGTGCCGGTGCTCAGGGTGACTTCCGAGTCCTGTCGCTCCAGACGTTCTTCGCGGTCTTCTGTCTCGAAAATGCTGTTCATCCACGCTCCTGTGGGTGGTCTTTGACATGCACGCTGCCCGTGAATTTGTTGAGCAGGGACATGATCTCAATGGGCAAGGGAAAGACGATGGTGGTGTTTTTCTCGACGCCGATTTCGGTGAGTGTTTGCAGATAGCGGAGTTGCAGCGTAACGGGCTGCGCGGCCAGGAGGTCGGCGGCTTCCACGAGGCGTTGTGCGGCGGCGAATTCGCCTTCGGCATGGATGACCTTGGAACGCTTTTCACGTTCCGCCTCGGCCTGCTTGGCCATGGCGCGCAACATGGATTCGGGCAGATCAACCTGCTTGACTTCGACGCTGACAACCTTGACGCCCCAAGGTTCGGTGCGCTGATCGATGATGGTCTGGATGCGCATGTTGAGTGAATCGCGATGGGAGAGGAGCTCGTCGAGCTCTACTTCTCCGAGCACAGAGCGCAGGGTTGTCTGGGCAAACTGGGAGGTCTGGTAGACGTAGTTGGTGACTTCAATTACGGCTCGAGAGGGGTCAAGCACCCGAAGGGTGATGACGGCGTTGACCTTGATGGTGACGTTGTCGCGGGTGATGACGTCCTGCGGCGGGACCTCGAGCACCTCCTGCCGGAGGGAGATGCGAACCATGGAATCGAATGGGCGGAAGACGAGGATGAGTCCGGGGCCTTTGGGTTGGGGCAAGACCCTGCCGAGGCGGAAGATAACGCCGCGCTCATATTCCCTGAGAATTTTGATGGAGTTCAGCAGGTACAGGATGATGACCGCGACAATAACCAGACCGGGAATTCCTATGCTTTCCATTGGCAGCGCCTCATTCAGCACGGATTGTACCGCGCCGTGCTAGTCGCGACGAGAGGAAACGCCTGCCTGATCGTTCGAGGGAATCCGCTCCACCAACAGCGTGAGATCGCGTACACCGCGGACGCGGACGTGCTCGCCCTTCTGCACGGGGCCGACGCTTTCAGACTGCCAGAGTTCGCCATGGACGAGGATTTGACCGGCGGGGGTAAGGGGCTGCATGGCTGTGCCGATCTGGCCGAGCAGGGCATCGACGCCGGTGCGGGATTTGGACTTGCGGGCGCGGATGGCCAATCGAACAAGGAAGACGGTGATGAGGCCGAAGGCGAGGCCGGTAGCAATGGCTGTCGCGGGATGGATGCGCAGCTCAGGAATCGGCGCGGCAACCAGCGTGAGCGAGCCAAAGATGAGGCAGAGGATGCCGGCAGCGGCGAGGACTCCGTGACTGGCAAATTTGGCCTCAAGCAGCATGAGCGCGAAGGCTGCAAGTATAAGCAGGGCCGAGGTATAGCGGATAGGCAGCAGATTGAGAGAGAAGAGGGCAAGGAGAACGAACAGGGTTCCGAGGGCGCCGGGAACGACGGTGCCCGGAGTATTGAATTCGAGATAGATGAGCAGCGCGCCGACGACGAGGATGAGCAGGGCGAGGTTCGGATCCATCAGCTGGTCGAGGATCTTTTCCCGCAGTGTGGGCTCAAGGGTCACGACAGATACGCCCTGGGTATGCAGGGTGGTGAGCGATCCGTCGAAGCGGGTGATTTCGCGACGGTTCAGCGCTAGCAGAAGATCATCGGTGGTGGGCGAGATGAGGTCGATGAGGCCAAGCTGCTTCGACTCTTCGGCGGTGTAGGACTTTGAATCCATTACGGCGTCGTTGGCGGCGGTAGCGTTGCGTTTGCGCTGCGAGACGTAGGAGCGCAGGAAGGCCGAGGTATCGTTCTCGATCTTCTGCTTCATGATGGGGTCGAGTTTTCCGACCTCGACGACTGGATGCGCGGCTCCAGCATTGGTGCCGGGGGCCATGGCGGCAATGTCGGCGGCTTCAAGGAGGAAGAATCCGGCTGATCCGGCGCGGCTGCCGGAAGGGCCAACCCAGACGATGACGGGCACGCGGGAATCGAGGATCTGGCGGACCATGTCGCGGGTGGAGTCCAGAAGGCCGCCGGGCGTGTCGAGCTCGACGATTACGGCTTCGGCATTTCGCTCGGCAGCGCTTTTGAGGCCGCGGGTAAGGTATTCGTCGCTCATGGGCTGAATAGTGTCGCGCAGCCGGAGGAGGACGACGAGATGGGGTGCGGCATCTGCTGCGGAGGCCCATACGGGGGAGAGGGGCAAGCATGTGGCGACCGCAGCGATGATTAACAACCAATGCAGGAACGATCTACGTGCCGGTTTCATGGCAGTTTCTGTCCTCTAGCCTCGATCGCCTGTCCCAGCCCGCGAGCGTCGGCGTTGGCCGGCTCCAGCTTCAAGGCTTTGCTTACGTCGTCTGCTGCCGCTGCGGGCTGATTTGCAGCCAGATCGAGCCTACCCAATACAAGATACGCCGTTACGTTGGGGTGGAGGGCGATGGAAGCAAGGGCCTCCTTGCGGGCATCCTCGGCGTCTCCGCTGTGCTCGCGAACCTGGGCCAATCCAGCATGGGCCGCGGCGCTGGAGGGGTCCTCCTGAACAGCCTGCTGAAACTCGTATTCGGCTTCGAGAATGAGTCCGCGGTTCAGGTAGGTGGTTCCCTGTTTCGCGTGGGCGCTAGATCTCTGGGCCGGGGGCAGGGTTGAAAGTCGCATCTCCTCAACCTGTTGCAGCTCAAATGCTGCTTGCCGGAAGGAGGCCTCGTTGTAGCCGCGCTTGATGCGTTCCAGCGGCTCAGAAGGCGCGTCGGTTTCGCCGAGCGCGACGTTGGTCTTGACGGGCGGGTTCTTGATGAGGGCTGCTACGGCTTGCACTTCGGTGTCGGCTGGCCGGAGTTTCAGTGCCAGGTCGATCTCGCGCGTGGCGCCGGGCAGGTCGCCGTGGCGACGCATGCTGACGGCGAGGTTGAAGTGATAGTCAGGATCGCGCGGATCGATGGCGACGGCCTGCTCAAACTGCGGAGATCCGTTGCGGCCGTGGCGGCTGGCTGCAACTCCCTGATTGTTCACGACCTCGGGGAGGGGAAGCATGGTCGCAACGAAGGCGAAGGACTCCTCCGCCTTGGCGTAGTTGCCGGTGTAGAAGAGCGCGAGGCCGCGATAGAACTGGGCTTCGAGAGCATGCGAGTCATTCTTGGGCAGCTTGGCGAATGTGGTGGCCGCGAGCTCATAGTCTTGATGCGCGAAATAGGCACGGCCGAGGGCCAGCCACGCTGCGTAGAAATCAGGACTTAAGCGGACGGATTCTTTCAAGTGCTTGAGGCGTTCCGCGGGATCCGCCTCGACGAGGCCGCGGATGTAGTTCTCGAAGGCATCCAGGCGCACGTTGGCATTTGCGGCCACAAAGGTTTCTTCGGCAACGGAGTAGGTGGGGTCGAGCTGCTTCGCGGTTCTCCACGCGAGGCTGTTGAGCAGGCCCAGGAGACGAGGCAACTCCGCTTGCTGCGTGAGCGGCTGCCCCACTTTGAGGTTGGGCAGGTCAAGGATGTGAGCGGTGGCGGTGAGGTTATTGCCGCTCATGGTGTAGGAGCCGTAGATCACATAGTCGGCATCGAGGTTTTGCGCGAGGCGGAGCATGCTGGCTCTCGACGGCTGAAAGTTCTGCGGCAGGCCGAGGTGATCGAGCGCGTAGAGGCGATCGGTGCGGGTGATGGGCAAAAATCCGGCCGAGGCAAGCCGTTGATTTAGAACCTCCGAGACGGATTCGCCGATCCAGTCGAGATTTTGCTGAGAGGTGAGGTTCTCAAACGGCATGACGAGGAGAAGGCGGCCATTTCGCGCAGGCGCGGCTGCGGAATTGGCGGCGGAGTTCTGTGCGGGGGCCGAGACGCAAAGGAACACCAACAGCAGGGCATGGGCGATGAAGCGCATTGAATGAATTGGTCTCACTTCCAGCTGATTATAGTGCCCGCGGAGTTTAAAGACCGGGGCTGGGTTGCTTTGGGAATTGCAGGACGGCAGCCCACTGGCCATCGCGCTCGTCGTGCCAGGTGACGGTGCCGCCGAGAAGCTGGGCAACCTCCCAGGGGGAGAGGTCGTGGTGGAAGCCGAAGTATTTCTCATCCAGGGCACGGTTCTTCTCTCCGAAATTGAATGGCAGGTGCGGCGGATCGTACTTTGTAGAGAAGACCAGGGCTGCGGTATAGGCGCCGGGATGTGCGGCGGCGCGGGCTAATTCAGCGGAAGAAAAATTATCGATGCTGAAGGCGCGCAGCGGTTTGCGGATGTATCCCAGTTCGGGCTTGGTGATCTCGTCGCTGGCTGGCCAGGCAGTGAGGACGGTAGCGCCGGGCTGGTGGAGCACGATCTGGCGGATGGCCTGCTGGTGAAGCTGAATTACATCGCGGTAGGCGAGATTGTCTTCCGGGGCGAAGCGGTAGGGCGGATTGATGAAGAGGGCGAGGAGGAATGCCACCGCGCTCAGAACGCAGAGAGCTTGCCAGCCGCGAACACGCCGTCGAAAGGTAGAGACGGCAAGCAGCAGGATCAGCGGATAAAGCGGCAGCAGATAGCGCGTGAGCAATGCGCCGCCGAGCACGGAGAATCCCACTGCATTTGCGAGGATCACGACGTAGATCTTCGCTTGCGAGGAGAGCGGGACGCGGTCACGCGGTGTGCCGTCACTCTCACGCAGCGGGCTGAGAAGCATGGCAGCGATCATGCAGAGAACGGGCACGAAGAGATTCATGTGCGCGGTAAGTTGCACGACGCGATGGGCGAATGCGACCAGCACTCGCAGGGGAGTGAGCGTGGAGGTTGCGTTGTAGCGCAGGTACTCCGGATTGCCGAAGATGAAGCCGGTGCGCGCTCGATGATACGCGTACCAGAGCATGAGCGGCAGTAGAGGCACCAGCAGGATTGCGGCGCTGACGAGGTTGCGGCGACGCTGATCCGGCAGCCCGCGCAGGGCGCGCCACGCCTGCCAGGCAAAGAGTGCGAGAGGTGTGAGGATCGCGGTTTCCTTGGCGAGGGCGGCGAGCGCGAAGAAGCCGGCAGCGATCCATATTTGGCGACGGGAGGGCTCAGGCACGAGGATGAAATCGAGAGCCCAGAGGGTGGCGGCAGCGGCGAAGAGATCAGCGTGGGCGAGGCTGCTTTGCGCGAACCAGACTGGGTAGAGGCCGGTGAGGATGGTTGTCCAGATTGCGACGGCGACGCGGCCATTGAGTTTCAGGGCAAGTGAGTAGACAGCCATCAAACCGAATGCAGCCACCATGCACATTGCTGTGCGCGTTACGGCGGGCACGAAGCCGGAGGTCTTCCACCAGAGCGCGAGATAGATGGATGGCAGCGGGGGATGCGCGTTTGAGAGCGTGGATGTGGGGATGAGAGAGCCGGTGCGAAGGAAGTCGTAGGCCGCGGGGATGTAGTAGCCGGCCTCGTCCCAGTAATAGGGAAGGCGCAGCAGGGTTGCATGAGAAAGATAGACCGCAATAAAGATGAGCGGGAAGACGATCCAGAGCGGCAGCGGACGATCCCGGGGTGGCTCAAGTTTCAGTGGCATGCGGGGTACCGCTCATTTTGCGAGCGAATGTCTAGTGTACTGGCCCGTGCTGCTGGGGCAATGGCTCCAGGGCGATATTGCCAAATGTCATTTCGTATTGTTCGAGGTTTTGGCCGAGCATGTTCCACAAGGCTTTAGCCTGCTGCGGGCTGAGGTAGATTCCCTGCTGATTGTGGATGGTCACCTCTTCCGGCGTCTGCTGTTGCGCGGTACCGAAGGTGAAGAGAAAATCCCAGACGCTGACGCGAACCTGCACGCTATTGGCATAGGTCTCGCGGTAATCGGGCGTTTGGGTGAGGACGACACGGGGCGGCTGATTTGTCTGGCTCATGGTGTTTCTAGATTAACGCGGAATGCCACCGGCTGACTGTGACGGACGAAGTTTGCGCGGAAGCGGGCCAGACCTACGCGGCGGCGACCTCTTTCATCTGGATGAGCAGCATTTTAACTGCGGATTTGGCAGCGATGCCGTGAGGCAACATTGGTGGCATGTAGATGAATGATCCGGCGACGGCTTTGACGGTGTCCTCGCCCAGGAGCACGTCTGCTTCGCCCTCAAGAAAGTAGAGGACGGCGGGCGTGGGCGCGGAGTGAGCGGATAGTTCCTGGCCGGCGGAGAAGCCGAAAGCAGTAATGTTGACGTTCGCATCCTTGCGGAGAATACGGCTCAAGATGCCTTCCGTGGGCAACTCAAACTCTTTCATGAGATCGGCGATGAAGGTGTAGTTCATTGTGTGCTCCTGGCGTATGCCCCGGATATGTGAGGCACCGGATGCCGCTGAATTGAACTTACCAAGCGGCGCAAAGCTGCGCAGGGACTTTAGTCACAGATGGAGAGATTGTGGGGACGTTCGATGCTGGCTGCGGCGGGAAGAACTCACGCGTCCTTTTGAGCCGCATCCTGTACCGCATCCACCAGGCAGCCGAGTGCGTTGGCAACGGTGCCGGGCGTGGGAGCAAGCATGGCGGTTGCGAGACCGATGGCAGCCACGCTGATGTCGAGAACATTTTTTAGAACGGTGATGGAATGGATCGCAGCGATGGCGTCGTGGGTGGATGCCTGGATAGCCTGCACCGACGCGCCGATGTCAGAAGTGGCTTGCTGCAATGCCTGATTGGCGAAGCTCTCGGAGGAGGTCAGTAATTCGCCGAAGGCGACGTTCAGCGCATTCTTTTGATCGAGGGTGAGCGTCGTACTATTTGAGACGCGGTAGTCGAGTACAGTGTCCGCAAGGTTCTGATAAAGGGTCGAGAGATTCCGCCAATCCAACGCGCTGAGTTTCATTCGTAGTCGCCTCTTCAGAATGCTTTATTCATTGCGTCTGCCGCATCCGATAGTTCTTTGGTGGCGGGAAGGAGATCCGTCGCGAGTTGCTTCGTGTTCCAACGATGGCGCTCGTCGTAGAGCTTCTGGTGAGCACTGGCGATGGCTCGGAGCGCCTCCTGATATTTCTGGACAGCTGCGAGTCTGTCGGCCTGCTGTTTGAAATCCGCTTTGCATGCTCGACTGAGAAGGCCAACAGCGATTGGCTCTTTTGCAACTTCGGGCACTCCTGGATCGGTATATTGCACGCAGTAAGCTTTCTCGCGAGATTGTTCGTCCTTGAACTGCTGAGCGTAGCGAAAGGCGGCGTACTCATCCATGAAGCTGGTGACCTGCTGCACGGGGTCGTTGGCTTTGCCGATGATCTCGGCTAATTTCTTTTGCTGATAGCCGCTTGCCAGGACGTTAACGAGTGCGCCGGCGAGACCGAGCGATGCATTAGCCTTGCCCAGGTTTGCGTCACTAATGCCGGGGTCGGCGCGCTTCAGGTCGCTGCCGAGGTTTTGCAGAGAGGCCGCGGTGTTCCCGGTATTGACGCTGGCCAGTTTGCCGAGGCTGGCAATGTACGCGAACAACGCGTGATTGACAGCGAGGAGCGAAGGCTCAATGGATGAAAAGAAATTGCAATCGGGAGCGGGATTTCCCGGGAGCAGAAAAGTTGTGGCGCGCTGGCACGAATTGAATCCATCGTCTGCGAGTGGCTGAAATTGTTCGCCGACTTTCTGACTCTCCTCAGCGAAGTGTTGCACGGCGGTGACATCGGTGCATGAGCAGGCAAACAGCAAGACTGAGGCCGCGATGAGATGCCGGGCCACCCGGCCAGTCGCAGATGAAAGCCTCAAAGTCATGCTGTCTCTCCGTGATGCCAGATTATGCTGTGCTGACAGTTGTATTTGTCCGCCGCAATGCAGCGACAATTGTCTTGAATGGGGCGCGGTTTAGCAAGGGAAATGACGGCAGTGCAGAAGTTCTGCGGAGATGCGTCGAGAGAAGGCGAGGCAGTGAGCGTGGATTCCTGGGCTTAGTGCGGCGAGACAGATGCCGCGATCGGCTGGGTGGAATGGATGGTGATCGCGGTTGGCATGGGGAAGGATTTTGATTCTTCCGAGATGGCCTTGTAGCAGAATTGAAGGCCAAGAATAAGGAGCCATGCGGAGAGAGCCAGGCGGAGCTGACGGTTGGGAAGGCGTGGCGCAAGCATCGATCCGGCGAGTGCGCCAAGGACTCCGCCGCAGACCAGCTTCATCAGGAGTGCCGAATCGTAACCGCCATTGATCATGTGAATGCCGCTTCCGATGAGGGAGACGACGAATCCAAATGCGAGATCGGTGCCTACGACCTGACCGACGCTTAGCGAGGTAAGTCCGAGGAGTGCGATGGTGCCCAGCGCTCCGGCGCCTGAAGATGAAAAGCCGACTTCGATCCCGACAGGCAACATGAGTCCGGCAAGAGTGCGCGGCCTGTCCTGATGATCGCCGCTGCGATCGATGGGGCGGAAGTGGCGGTAGAGATGCCATCCCGAAGAGACTGTAATGATGAGTCCTAGAACTACGTAGAGCGCGCCCTGCTGGCCCTTGAGATCGAGGTATCTGAAGAGGACGGAGCCGAGGATAACGCCGGGCAGACCGCCCACGAGCATCAGTCCAACGACGCGATAGACGACCATACGACGCCAGATCTGCACCGGCACAACGATGAGCTTGACGATGGCCGAGTATGCCAGAGCGGTGCCGACACCGACGGCGACGGGTACATGCAAAAACAGGAGCAGGAGCGGCGCGGTGATGGTGCCCGCTCCTACTCCGGTTACCGCGATCACAAAGGCAATCAAGAATCCGATTGCGTATTCCATCCTGATATTCCTCTTTGCTACTCAGCCTGCACGTGGATACCGCATTCAATTTTTTGTCCGGACCATCGGCCGGAGCGGGGATCGTTGGGATCGAGCGGCAGGCTTGTACATGGCTCGCATCCGATGCTGGAGTAACCCTTCTCGTACAAAGGCAGGAGGGGGATGTTGTGTTCGGAAGCGTACTGCCACACGTCGCGCGTGGACCAGTCAGCAAGAATGCTGATCTTGCGCAGCTCTTTTCCTGTGGGCAGCGTGAAGGCATCGACGACCTGCAAGTTCGCACGGGTCTTGGATTGTTCGCGACGTAGTCCTGTGAACCACACCGCGTAGCTCTCGAGCCCGGCAAAGAGCGGCTTAACTTTGCGAATGTCGCAGCACTTATCGGGCGCAGTCTGGTTGAGTATGCCGAACTGCGACTCCTGCTGCGCAACAGTAATCGCGGGCAGCAGGTTGACGAGATTCAAATTCCATTCCGCAGCCATGCGGTCGCGGTACTCGTAGGTCGCGGCGAAGTGGTAGCCAGTATCAAGGAAGAGCACCGGGATCTCAGGCGCGACTTGCGTGGCCAAGTGCAGCACGACCATGTCCTCCGCCTGGAAGCTGCTGGTGACGCATGCATCCGGAGTGCCTTGCAACTGCTGGGCTACGACTTCTTTTGCGGCGGCGATTTTGTCTGCCAGTGTGGAGTTTGCGGCACCTGTCTGCGTTGCCAGGCTCATAGTGTCTCCAGGTGGGAATGGTTGGGGATGAGGTGGCTTTCGCGGAGCGCGTCGATCAGAGATTGCGCGAGTGCCTCGTCGGCGAGGGCATCGTTACCCGAAGCAAATGGCTCGAGAATTAAATCTGACTGACCGCCGTGGAGCGAAGCTATCGAGAGGCTGGCAGTTGAGTCCGATTCCACCAGCGTGACGACACCGGCATGAAGCAATGCGCGCCAGATGTCTTGCGATTGGACGCGTGTACGAACTACCGCGACACCGATTGCAAGCAGCTTGCTTTCCAGGGTGGCTGCCAACTGTGCCCGCTGACCGAGGACGACTATGCCGGAGGCGAGTTGCTGCTCTCGCGATGCAAATATTTGCTGGT
Organism: uncultured Acidobacteriaceae bacterium; assembly: GCA_963849505.1. Taxonomy (GTDB): domain Bacteria; phylum Acidobacteriota; class Terriglobia; order Terriglobales; family Acidobacteriaceae; genus JANXZS01. The sequence continues at coordinate 196,089 of CAWKHY010000015.1, forward strand.
CACCCGCAACGACGGAGCGAATCATGCCAGCGCCCACGGTTGCGTTGCTTGCGGGATCAATCAGAATGAAGCTGCCGGTGGTTCTGTTTTGTGCGTAGGGGTCAACGATCAGCGCGCAGTCCGACTCAACCACGACGACCGCGATTTCATTTAATTCGAGCGAGGTGGCGGGGCGTTCATTGAGCGTCTCAATGTCGACCTTATGCTGGATGGCGGTGACGCGTGCCTTGACGGTTTGCGAGGTGTGCTTGAGCAGGAAGGTCTTGCCAACTTGTAGGGTTTGCGCGTGCAGCCAAACAATCGATGCCTCGAAATTCCTGGTGACGGCGGGAGGCGCATCAGCACTGACGATTACGTCGCCGCGGCTGATATCGAGTTCGTCTGCGAGCGATATTACAACGGAGAGGGGAGCGATTGCCTGCTCCAGATCTCCGTCGAAAGTGGTGATGGACTGCACTGTGCTCTTGCGGCCCGAGGGCAGCGCAACCACGGTGTCGCCGGGTCGAACTGAGCCTGCTGCGATTTGACCGGCAAAGCCGCGGAAATGCTGATGCGGCCGGATGACACGCTGGACGGGCATCCGGAAGGTGAGATTGGAATGTCTCTCGGCTACCGGCACTGTCTCAAGGAATTCGAGAAGGCTCGGTCCGGAGTACCAGGGCATGCGCGCGCTGCGCGTGACGACGTTGTCGCCTTCGAGCGCACTGACGGGTATGCACTGAAATTCAACGCCGCCCAGTCGGCCGGCCAGCTCATGCAGATCGCGCTCGAGCTTTTCGAAGACAACCTGTGAGTAGTCGACGAGGTCCATCTTGTTTACCGCGACGACCAGCCTGGGAATGCCAAGGAGCGAGGCGATGTATGCATGGCGGCGTGACTGCGTGAGGATGCCCTTGCGCGCGTCCACCAGGATGATTGCCAGGTCGGCGGTCGAGGCTCCAGTGGCCATGTTGCGCGTGTATTGCTCGTGGCCGGGCGTATCGGCAATGATGAACTTGCGCCGGGTGGTGGAGAAGTAGCGATAGGCTACGTCGATGGTGATGCCCTGTTCGCGCTCAGCGCGCAAGCCGTCGGTGAGCTGGGCAAAGTCGATGGACGGCGCAGCGTGCGCACCCTGACTGCGCGTGACGGCGCGAACATGATCCTCGTATACGTTCTGCGAATCATAGAGAAGACGGCCGATCAGTGTTGACTTGCCGTCGTCGACGCTGCCCGCTGTGCTGAAGCGCAGCAGATCCTTGCTCTGCTCCTGTGCGAGGAATTCATCGATGCGCGACTGCGCGGGAATCACATCTTCAATCAATGTTGGCTGCTCGTCTGGTGGATTGAGGAGTTCAGGAAGAGTCGACATTTAGAAGTAGCCCTCCCGCTTCTTGATTTCCATTGAGCCATCCTGATCGTGATCGATGACGCGGTTGGCGCGTTCAGAGGAACGGAAAGAGACCAGTTCCGCGATGATCTTCGGCAGTGTGTCAGCATCGGAGCGTATGGCGCCGGTGCATGGGCTGCAGCCGAGAGAACGAAGCCTGCAGCGGACCCATTGTTCTTCGCCAGGAAGGCCTTTGACGAAAGGCTGTTCGACGGGGATCAAACTGTCACCGCGCACGAGCATGCGGCGTTCTTTGGCGAAATACAGGGGCACGATCGGAATGTTTTCCAAGTGGATGTAGTGCCAGATGTCGAGTTCAGTCCAATTGGAAAGCGGGAAGACGCGAATGCTTTCGCCGGGTCCGATGCGTCCGTTGTAGAGATTCCACAGCTCAGGGCGCTGGTTCTTAGGGTCCCACTGACCCGCGGCATCGCGAAAGGAAAAGATCCTCTCCTTTGCGCGGGATTTCTCTTCGTCGCGACGTGCGCCACCAAAAGCCGCATCGAAGCCGTTGTTACGCAGTGCATCGAGCAGCGCGGTGGTCTTCAGCAGGCCGCAGCAGCGCTGCGTTCCCAGACGAACTGGATTGGCACCCTCGAGCAGCGCTTCTTCATTCCTATGGACGATGAGGTCTACGCCGAGTTCGCGCGTGTAGGCATCGCGGAACTCCAGCATCTCTCTGAACTTGTATCCGGTATCGACATGCAGAAGCGGGAAGGGAATGGGCCCGGGGTGAAAGGCTTTCTGCGCCAGGCGCAACATGACAGATGAATCTTTGCCGATGGAGTACAGCATGACCGGCTTCTGAAACTCAGCAGCTACTTCGCGGAAGATGTGAATGCTTTCCGCTTCCAGTAGCTGCAGATGCGATAGCGTCGCGGTCTTCTGTATATCCTCTTTGGCTGTTGTCATAGTTTGCTCTTCAACTCGTTTGAATTACGGGTAGCAATGAAAAAGCCCACGCGCCTTGGGATGTCGGGCGGTGGGCTTTCTTATTCGAGATGAACTAGATATGAGAACTAAACTTTATCTATGCATGCTCGCATCCACGCCGACTGATCCATGTGCTGTTACACATACAACAGCAGAGGTTCATTCGACACGTGGTGGTGAGTGTAGACAACATAGTCTATGTAGACTGCTTGATTGCTGCTGATATGTCAATGGGGTTTTGAGTGTTTTTTGAAGGAAGGGGCTTGACGTGAGTTAGCACTTTTCGTACTCTAGCGAGACCTATGACGCCGAACCGCGCCACATTCTGTTGTATCTGTATGACTCCAAGTCATATTGCGCGGCGGCGCGACCCGATCCAGGTTTGATTCTAGAAATAATTGAATCGTCATTCACCGCCGCTAGAACTTAATTGTTCGGCGGTTTTCCATTTTTGGACAGAAGTCTTTCATGCAGATGACTAGCTACAATCCGGCAACCAGCATCCTTCTCGCAGGTGCTCGCTTCTCTCCGAAGCGCTGTTGTTGTTGATCGCCAGCCTCTCACTCCTCAAGACGAATTAAACCACCACGCTGAAATTTCGAACGTGATCAGCGATCCGTTCCTGCGATAGGAGTCCGACGATGCTTGCTCTTCCCCGTGCTGTCCTTCGCCACGCGTCCATCTATGTCACTTTGCTGCTGGCTGCGCTCACTGTTTCGCTCACTCACTCTGCACGCTCCCAGGTTGTAGGAGCAGCGCTCTCAGGCACTATCCGCGATCAGTCTGGTGCGCAATTGCCAGACGTTCAAGTGTCGCTCCGCAACATCGATACGGGGGCCGAGAGAAACCTGACGACTGACAGTTTCGGCAGATATGTCGCGCCTTCGATTCCGGTGGGGAATTACCGGGTGACCGCATCGAAGGCGGGATTCAGTACGCAGATCAGGACCGGCATCACGCTGGTAGTTGGTCAGAGCACGACCATTGATATCGCGCTGCCTTTGGGCAAGGTGCAGGAGGAGGTGATCGTCGCGGAGAATCCGCCGACGGTGGCTCTGACGACGCAGCAGGTTTCCGGGTTGGTGGATGAGCGCCAGATCAAGGAGTTGCCGCTGAATGGCCGCAGCTATGACCAGCTTATGACGTTGAATCCTGGCGTGGTGAACTACACGGGCCAACGCACTGGAGGAGTGGGCACATCAAACTCCGCGGTTGGCAACATGTTCGTGGTGTCGGGTCATCGCCCTCAGGAGAATATTTTTCTCTTGAATGGGATTGAGTACACCGGTGCCTCGCTCATCAACATTACTCCCGGCGGTACCAGTGGCCAGTTGCTGGGGGTGGATGGGATTCGTGAGTTCAACGTGGTGACAGACGACTACGGCGCAGCCTATGGAAAGCGGCCAGGCGCGCAGGTGAGCATCGTGACCGCATCGGGCACGAATCATATTCGCGGCTCGGCTTTTGAGTTCATCCGCAACAGCGCACTGGATGCGCGGAATTACTTTGACCAGGGAGAGATTTCGGCGTTTCAGCGCAATCAGTTCGGTGGTTCGCTTGGCGGGCCGCTCCTGAGAAACAAGGCATTTCTCTTTGGAAATTACGAGGGCTTCCGCCAGAATCTTGGACTGAGCAGTGTAACTCTTGTGCCTGACAACGCGGCGCGCAAGGCAGCGGTTCCGAGTGTGCAGCCACTGCTGGCGTTGTGGCCGGTGCAGAATGGACCCGAGCTTGGTGGAGGAATCGCGACGGCGTACAGCCATCCGCTACAAAAGATTCGTGAAGATTTTGGAACGACGCGATTCGATCTGAATCTCTCAAATACCGACACGATCTTCGCGGCTTACACGATTGACGACAGCTTTGCGAACACGCCCACCGTCAACCCGCTGAGCTCAGTGATCGAAGGACTTCGCGAGCAGGTGTTCAGCATCCAAGAGCAGCATGTATTTTCGCCCACTGTTTTGAACACGGCGCGATTTGGCTTCTCGCGAGCGCACTACGACTTTACGGGCTCAACGCCGGTTGACATTCCGGGTTGGGTTACGGGGAGCCCGATCGGCGCAGTGGTTGTGGGCGGCGGCACGGCGCTGAACGGGGCCTCGCAGATAAGTCTCGCGGGCACCAACGCCGGCAGCAACCTGGAGACGGCACGGAATCTCTTCACGCTGGATGATCACATTTTCTTCTCGCACGGCGTGAATCAGTTGGAGGCTGGTGTTTGGCTGCAACGGCTGCAGGCCAATGACAATTTGGCGCAGTACCAATACGGTCAGGCGTCCTTCAGCAATCTGGCGAGCTTCCTGCTGGGGAAGGTTTCGACCTTTACTGTTGTACCCGCGCCTACCGAGCTGGGTTGGCGACAGATCGAAGGCGCGGGTTTTCTTCAGGACACAGTTAAGCTCGCATCGAATCTGGAACTGAAGGTCGGCTTCCGATTTGAATCGACCAACGGTTGGAATGAAGTGCAGTCGCGCGCATCCAACTATCTTTTCGATTCGAATGGAGTGATCGAGACAGATCCTCATATCGGGTCGTCGGCATTGAGCGAGAACAAGGCGAAGTTTTTGCCGCAGCCTCGCGTGGGTGTTGCGTGGGATCCTTTCAGAAGAGGAACGACCGTTGTTCATGCGAGCTTTGGCATGTATAACGCTCTTCTGGATAATCTCGATTATCGACTCGATCAAACCGCGCCCTTCAACACCACGCAGGCGCTGAAGAACGTGCCCGTATCGAGCCTGCACGTAACCCCGGGGCAGCCGCTGGGTGGAAACAGCCTTATTTCTCCGAGCGGTGTGCAGCCCGATACGAATACTCCCACGTTTCTGGCTTATACGTTGCGCATTGAACAGCAGCTGCCGCAGCGAACTTCTCTACGGATTGGATATGTGGGGTCGCATGGGTATCACGAAATGCTGTCGGAAGATGTGAACCAGCCCATCCCACAAACGCTTCCTTCGGGCGCTGTGTATTATGCGCCGGGCTCGCCGTTTGTGAATCCCAACCTCGCCAATACAACTACCTGGATCTCAGAGGGAGTAAGTTCGTACAACGGATTGCAGGTTGATGTGAGTCGCAGCCTCTACCAGGGACTCCAGCTACGGGCTGCTTACACTTTTTCGAAGAGCCTGGATGATGGAACGGGATGGAACAGCAGCGTTGCAGCGAATGCTCCGGGCTTCGTGATGTACCCTGCAAAGCCGAAGCTGGATTGGGGACCATCTGCGACGGATATAAGGCAGTTGGCGGTCATCAACGGAACTTATGATCTTCCATTTGGTCGAGGAAAGACATGGGCTTCCAAGGCGGGCAACACGACACAGCGGTTTGTGAGTGGATGGTCAGTGAGCGGCATCCTGAGTACGCAGACGGGTTTCCCATTCACACCGCAACTCGGTTTCAACCCTACAAACAATGGAGACACGAGAAATCCCATTCGGCCATCGGTGAATCCCAACTTCACTGGCAAGATCGTTCTAGGCAAAGTTGGCCAATACTATGACCCGAATGCTTTCATATTGCCGGCGCCGGGGACCTACGGAAATCTCGGCCGGGACACGCTAACCGGACCTGGCGTAACGAATCTCGATGCATCCTTCCGCAAAGACACGGCTATCTCAGAGCACGTAAATCTCCAGCTTCGAGCCGAGATATTCAATGTCTTCAACCACACCAACCTGAACACGCCGAATGCTGTTGTGTTCACCTCTGCGGCAGGAATTCCTTCTCCTACGGCAGGAGTGATCACGGCAACCTCGACGACATCCAGGCAGGTTCAGTTTGGCGCCAAGGTTCTGTTTTAGGGACTGTAACTCGGAGGGGTGGTAAGCGGTCGCGGGCGGCACAGGCTGATGCCTATGCCGCCCGCGGTTGCTGCCTGTTTCTAGAATGTGAAGCGCGCAGCGAATTGGAATGCGCGTGGACCACCGGAGCCGAAGAAGGTGAAAATCTGCGAGTGACGGTCGGTTATCCACCTTTTGGATGAGGCGGATATTGCCCTGGCCCCGGTAGCATGCATCAGTGATCGAAGCGAAAAGACAGCTTGGCCTGACCGCCGCAATCGCAGTTGTAAGCGGCGAATCCATCGCGCTCGGAATTTTCCTTACGCCGGCGGCTATGGCCAAGTCGCTGGGCTCGCCTCTGCTGCTGGCTGCGGTTTGGTGCGCCATGGCAGTGATGGCGATATGCGGTGCGCTGTGCTACTCGGAACTCGCGGTTCGCTATCCACAGTCAGGTGGAGGATACGTCTACTTACGCGAGGCATATGGCGAGCGCGTCGCCTTCCTTTATGGGTGGATGAGCGCCTCAGTGATGGACCCCGGGCTGGCTGCGGCCTTGTCAGTGGGCGCGACGGCGTACGTCGTTGCGCTGTTGCCGCTGCCTCACTCCGTTGCGTTGCTATTTCCTGTCGTCATCCTTTTGGTTCTTGCCGCAATCAATTCTATGGGCACGCGCATCAGTGGCAGCGTCATGACGACCGCAAATATTCTGAAGCTTCTAATTCTCTTTGCTCTTGTCGCGTGGACTTTCGTTGCAGGAAAGGGAAGCGTGACGAACCTGGTTCCTCTAGCGACGAGACGTGCAGGCTCCGATCCCTTGATTCAGGCGATTGCCAGCGGAATCATTCTTGCCTTCTTCAGCTTTGGCGGCTGGTGGGAAGTGGGGAAGCTGGCGGGCGACATCAAGTCTCCGGAGAAGAATCTTCCCCGCGCATTTACCGGGGGAGTAGCGCTGGTGACCGCTGTTTACGTGCTGATCAGCTGTGCCTTTCTCTACGTTGTGCCTATGCAACTGATAGATTCCAACACCGCGTTTGTGGCGCAGTTTGGGACCGCGCTTTTTGGAGATGCCGGCGGGCGTATCCTGTCTGCCTGCGTGCTTATCTCGGTCTTTGGCGGCTTGATGGCGCTTACGATGGCGTGTCCGCGGGTGTACGCGGCGATGGCGGAGGATGGCAATTTCTTCCCGGTCTTCGCCAAGCTGCATCCGCGATTCGGCTCGCCTGTCGCCGGCATCCTGCTGCAAACGGGACTCGGCATTCTGCTGCTTGCACTCGGAGCGTTCAATCGCATCCTGGCTTACATTATTTTTTCGGCGGTAGTGTTTTTAGGGCTTACTGGTCTTAGTCTTTTTCGGCTCGGGCGGCCTGTAAGGCGCTGGTGGTATCCCGCTGCTCCTATTATCTTCGCTCTCGGCTGTACGGCAGTGGGCCTGCTGATCCTGATGCATGACCCAGGACCGGCGCTGCTGGGAGTGGCAATGGTATTGGGTGGAGGGATCCTGCGCTACGTTCTATTTCCGCGCCGCAAGTCGGATGGAGATCAAGGTTCTACGCCGCGGCTCGAAAAATCATTGGAGGAGTTATGACTTATATTTCGGTGCCTAACAATCAGCCAGGAATTCGCGGGTTGATGGCGTTCCGCCCGGAGACGGCAAAGCCGTTGAATGACCTGGTGGAAGTCTTACTAACCAGCAACGAAGGCCTGACTGCCGGTGAACGTGAGCTAATCGCGACCTATGTCTCCTCGGAGAACGACTGTTATTACTGCCAGACGATCCACGGTGCGGTTGCTGCTGCGCATTTGGCCGGTGACGAAGCCTTGGTAAAAAATGTGAAGCTTGATTTTGAGCATGCGGCCATCTCAGACAAGTTGAAGGCGCTGCTGGTAGTTGCTGGCAAAGTTCAGCAAGGCGGGAAACAAGTGCTCCTCTCGGATGTAGAACGCGCCAAGGAACTTGGTGCGACCGACCTTGAGATTCACGACACTGTCCTGATTGCAGCTGCCTTTTGCATGTTCAATCGTTATGTAGATGGGTTGGGTACCGTGCAGCCTCGCGACGAAGAGATGTACCGCCAGCGGGGTGTGAGAATTGCCCGTGAGGGCTACGTGGAAGTTAGCAAGAGTTACCTGCCTATACCCATCGCTCGCTAGACACCAAGCTATAAGATCGGAGAACTGATGCCGCATATCGCGTTGCCTGAACATTTGCCGGGGATAAGTGCCGGCTTTGCATTTCGCCCTGAGACCTCGAAGCCCATGCGAGAGCTTGCGCAAATACTTCTGCATGGACGCAATTCTCTTGCTCCGGGTGAGCGCGAACTTATCGCCACCTACGTGTCGTCTCAGAATGATTGTTACTTCTGCCAGACCAGTCACGGCGCGGCCGCCTCATCTCACTTGCTCGGCGATAAGGAAATAGTCAACCAGGTGAAGAGCAATTTTATGGAGGCTCAGATCTCTCCGAAGTTGAAGGCGCTCCTTTCGATCGCCGGCAAAGTTCAGAAGGGCGGCAAACATGTTCTGCCCGAACATATAGAGTTGGCGCGCCAGGCTGGGGCGACCGATATTGAGATCCACGACACGGTATTAATAGCCGCGGCGTTCTGTATGTACAACCGGTATGTCGACGGTCTGGGAACATGGCAGCCCCACGACCAGCCTATGTACGACGAGATGGGTAAGCACCTGGCGGAACACGGCTACCTGATTCCGTCGCGATAGCTCGCCAACACGAGGGTGACGCGACAAGGCGGTTCAGCGTAGAAGGATGCGACCACTGAGGAGATCCTGCTCAGCCTCAGCGATGCTGTCGGGGGTGCCCAGGTCGCGCCAGTAGGAGTCGTCATCGGTGTAGGCGACGATTCGCTCCGCACCCGCGGCAAGGCGCAAATAGGAAGTGATAATCGAGAAGGCGCCCTCTTCCTGCATGAGCGAAAAAATGCGGCCGGAGAGAATGTGAATACCGCAGAAGCCGAGGGTCCGAGCATCTTTGCACGGACGAACTTGGAGATCGGGAAGGCCCTTGCCTGAATATCTGCCGCACAGAAGGCCCTGCTGGTCGAACAATAGATAGCGCGATGTTCCGCGATGTTGCACGGCCAGTGTCGCGAGCGCCTGCCTCTCAACGTGTTGCTGAGCCATGAGTCGCAGATCGATCGTGCTGATCACATCGACATTATGTAGAACGAAGGGCTCGTCTGCACCGACGCCATCGAGCAGGAACGAAGCTGCGTTCTTCAGGCCTCCGCCCGTGTCCAGCAGGACGTTCTCTCGCGAGAGATCGATATGCATGCCGAAGTTATCGTGATTCTTCAAGAACTCGGCAATCTGGTCGGCGAAGTGATGCGCATTCACGACGACATCATGAATGCCACTTGTGCGCAGGCGTGAGAGAGTGATTTCCAACAGGGTCTTTCCGGCCACCTGGACGAGCGCCTTGGGGCGGTCGTCAGTCAGCGGCCGCAAGCGGGTACCAAGCCCGGCGGCCAGCACCATTGCTTTCATGGCTGCAGCTTCTCCAACTCGCGGTGCCGCAACACGACGTCCACGCCGCCAAGTTGACGGAGGTGCTTGGCCAACTGCTCGGCCATATATACCGAGCGATGCTGTCCGCCTGTGCAGCCGAAGGAGACCATCAAGTCCTTGAAGCCGCGCTGTTGATAGTTGCTGACACTGGCGTCAACGAGGGCAGTCACATTTGCGAAGTATTGATGCACACTTTCCTGCTGGGTCAGATACTCGATCACGGGCGCATCTCTGCCAGTCAAAAGCTTGAAGCGCGCTTCACGCCCTGGATTCGGCAGGCTGCGAACATCGAATATGAAGCCGCCTCCGTGTCCCGTTTCGTCGTTTGGCAGGCCACGGTGAAAGGAGAAACTCATCACCCTAACCGTAACTCTCCCGCTGTTCGCCGAAAGCCCCTGGAGCTTTTCCGAAGCCAGCATAGCTTGAAGTGCCGTCATCAATGCAGGTAGCTGAATTGGAAGCTCAACGTTGTGCTGTAGCCAACGGAGGTTCTTGATTGCGAAGGGAACGCTTTGCAGGAAGTGAGTCTTGCGTTCGTAAAAGCCGCGAAAGCCATAGGCTCCCAACGCCTGCAGGATGCGAACATAGACATACGCGTAGTAGTGGCGCATGAAGGCTTCGCGATCGAGTTGGATGTGGCCTTCAAGTTTATCGAGGTAGTGATCGAGAAGTTGCTGGCGCAATTCCGGTGGCAGGTCCGCCTTGCCATCGTAGAGCAACGAAGCTACGTCATATTGAAGCGCGCCTCGGCGGCCTCCCTGGTAGTCAACGAAGAATGGATCGCCGTCGCGCAGCATGATATTTCGCGATTGAAAATCCCGGTATAGAAAATAATCGCGATCGGCACTTAGGAGAAATTTGGTTAGGCGGCTGAAGTCATCTTCGAGAGCCTGTTCATTAAAGGGAATACCGGCCAGCCTGAGAAAGTAGTACTTGAAGTAGTTAAGGTCCCACGCGATCGACTGGCGATCGAAGCTGGCGCGCGGATAGCACACTTTGTAATTCAGATCGCGACCGGCTTCCACTTGAAATCGCGGAAGGACTTCCACTACTTTCCGATAGGCATCCACAACTTCCGAAGCCACAGAAGCTCCCGCACGATGCTGCGAAAGAAACTCAAACAAGGTTGTGTCGCCGAGGTCTTCCTCGAGGTAGGCGCCGCGGTCGAGGTCCTCTCCATATATCTGCGGCACAGGTAAGCCGTGCTTGCGAAAATGCCGTGAAAATTCGATGAAGGCAACGTTCTCTTCGCGCACGTCATACAGTACGCCGATTGCACTGGCATCGGCGTTCGAAAGGCGAAGGATCTTTCGTCCGGAGCCTCCGAGCTGGCCCTGCAACGGTTGAATATGGTCAGGCGGCGCATGAAAATGCTGCGCAAACAGATTTGCTAGTACGTCCATAGTTTTCCAGGCATTTCAGCTCTGACTGCAGGTCGCAATCGCGCGCGATGCTTCCCGATTCTAACTTAGCCGCGACTTCAGCACATCGCGGCTATTTGCGGTGGAGGTCTCTGCGAGCGACCGGGTTGCTACTTACTTAGCTTGAAACAACAGCGGCAGGAAATTCGAGAGATTATCGCGCCACACCATCCACACGTGCAGTCCGGGCGTCTGCACGGCGGTGGGCTGTAGTCCCTTCTCCTTCAGCCATGCAATAAATTTCTGGTTGGGAGCATAGAGGCGGTCTTCCGTTCCGCAAGCGACCCACAAAACACGCAGCTTCGCATTTAGCTGCGGGGCGGCTTGTGTCGTAATGCCGGGGAAGAGGGCTGACGGATCGGCACCGCCGACGCCGACAGCGGAACTGAAGCCCGCTACGTAGGCGAAATCATCCGTGTGGTTCAGGCCTACCAGCAGGCTCTCGGCGCCACCCATTGAAAGCCCGGCGATTGCGTGGTCTTCGCGCTTCTCTGAGAGAGGGTACTGCTGTTTCACGAGCGGCATGACTTCCTTGTACAGAGCGTCGCCAAACTTCGAGAAGTTCTCCTGGATCAGCTTGGGATCTTGCCAGGCGCTCCAGCCGCGGGAGATCATATCCATCGTGCCGTAGCCTAGTGGCATCACCACAATCATGGGACGGGCCTTACCTTGTGCGATGAGGTTGTCCAGGATCACGTTGGCCTTCCCCATAAAGGTCCATGCGCTCGGATCGTCGCTGTAACCATGGAGGAGATACAGTACCGGATATTTATCTCGAGACTTGGGATCGAAGCCCGGCGGAGTGTAGACGTAATACTCGCTGTTGATGCCGACGATGTTGGACCGATAGTAGTGATGATGGATTACGCCATGCGGCACGTTGGCCTCTTCCCACGGCATGGCGGGCTGACCCGGGACCAGGAAGAGATTCTGATTACTGAAAAAGCTCGTCTTGATCGTGGTGTTGTGGGAGTCCAGCACATCGGTTCCGTCAACATTGAAGTAATAGCTGTAGATCTCGGGAGCAACCTTGGGCACACTTACGGTCCAAGCGCCGTTTGCACCTTTCGCCATGGGAAACGGAGCTGCAGTGCCCTCAAGGTGGAGTTCTACCTTGGCCGCATTCGGCATCATCAGCTGGAAGTTGACAGTACCATCCGGCATCACCTGGGGTGAGCTGGGCGAAGCGGGTGCCAGCGCTACGGGCGCCGCTGAGGCTGCCGTTTGTTGAGCTGCGACCGAACGTGGGCTGGCTGCAAGAAACAGGGTGGCGGCCAACGCAAAACCTGTCAGGGCGACCCGCGGCAATCTGCGGAAAAATATCGGCATGGAAGAGGCTCCCGAGCTTATTTTGATAGCGCCCCCAGTCTACAGCGGCCGTTGTTGATTGGGCCACGGCGTCAGGTTTTTGTTTCAAAGAAGATAGCAGGAGTAGTAAAGTTGGCAGCACACGCGGGAGCGTCGCTGGATGCGCGGGCCCGACTTCAGGAGGACGTATGCTTCATCTGCTGTGGGAAGCGATTATTGGACTCATTGTGGGCGCACTGGCGAAATTCATTATGCCGGGCAAGGATCCCGGAGGCATTTTCGTAACCATGCTGATCGGCGTAGCCGGATCGCTGGTCGCTACCTTTATTGGAAGCCACGTGGGTCTTTATCAAGAGGGACAGTCCGCCGGCTTCATCATGTCAGTGATCGGAGCCATTGCGCTGTTGGCTATCTACAAGTTCGTGCGGAGCAAAATGGCGACGTAGAGCACTCCGCCCCTTATAGCGCCAGCGGTTTCAGCAGGTGGAAGCCCCCCGTCGCCGCGGTCAGGATTTCATGGGCAGTTCGGGGAACGCCAAAGTTTCCTCGACAAAAGTCAGTCGTCATACGGTATCTTCAGTCAGTAGGTGTCGCCCTGAATGGGAAGGGAACACCTCTCGTCAATCGAGCGGGATCATCTCGCTAGTCTTTTTTTGGAAGTCAACGGCCAAGGGTTGTTGCTGCCCCGCAGAAAGAAGCCAGAGGATGCCCCAGAGGCAGATCAGAGCTGTGCAGGCGGTGTTGCGAGCTGTCGCTGGCCTGTTCGTGTCCTGTCTCGCCTGGAACAGGGCCCTGGCAGACTCTTCCTCCACCAGCATCTTCGCGCCTGCAGCGACCCCGGCCAAATCAGTCTTCGACTTATCGATCTTTGTGCTTGGTCTTACCGGCGCGATCTTTTTAGTGGTAGCCTCGCTGCTCATATATGTGATCATCCGCTTCCGCCAGCGCGCTTCTGACGATGGCCGCGAGCCCGCACAGATCTATGGCAGCAACCAGGTGGAGCTTGCCTGGACCGTCGTCCCAGTGCTGATTGTCGTCGTGCTGTTTCTGACTACTGCCCGAGTGATATTCGGTGTGCAGGACGCGAGGATGCCGAAATCCGCGCTCAATGTGACGGTGATCGGCCACCAGTTCTGGTGGGAATTCCGTTATCCGAACCAGGGCATCGTGACGGCGAACGAGCTGCACATTCCAGTGAGTGATCCTGGCAATCCGTCGCCAACCTACCTCACGCTGCTCTCCGCCGACGTTGATCACAGTTTCTGGGTGCCGCAACTCGCCGGCAAGACCGACTTGATTCCAAATCATCCCAACAGCATGTGGATCGACCCACGAACGCCCGGAATCTATCTGGGGCAATGCGCGCAGTTCTGCGGAACACAGCATGCCAAGATGTTGTTGAAGGTGGTAGTGCAGACGCCGGAGGACTTCAAGCAATGGGTGCACGATCAGCAGCAGACCGCGGCGACTGATGCTGCCGTGGTCGCGGGACGGCATGTATTCGAGACGCAAGCCTGCATCAATTGCCATACTATTTCCGGCACCGTCGGCACAGGCCGTTTTGGTCCGGACCTGTCGCACCTGATGAGCCGGACAACGTTGGCCGCGGGTGCCGTTGAGAACACACCGCAGGATCTGCGTGAATGGATCCGCCAACCCGATTCGATCAAGCCCGGCTCGCTGATGCCGGCAATGAACCTAAACGATCAGCAACTGGACGAATTGACGGCGTACCTCTCAACGCTGCGCTAAACCAACTAGGTGCAATGAATTATGGCTGACTCGACACTACCGATTGATGGCGCACTCGACCGAAGCCCGGCGCATGGGGCACGCGGCACGTTTCTTGAGGTGGTCCACGATTGGGTGATTACGGTGGACCACAAAAAGCTCGGCATCATGTACATCGTTTATGCCGTTATTTTTCTGGTCGTAGCCGGAATCGAAGCGCTGCTGATTCGCATCCAGCTGGCAATTCCCCATAACCATTTCCTGTCGCCGCAGGTCTACAATCGCATCTTCACCATGCACGGCACCACGATGGTTTTCTTCGTGGGCATGCCGATTCTCTTCGGATTTGCGAATTACCTTGTGCCGCTGATGATCGGCGCGCGGGACATGGCTTTTCCCCGGCTGAATGCTTTCAGCTTCTGGATGACGCGCCCTCGGCGGCTTCTTCTCTACTACAGCTTTATCGGTGGCGGTCTGTACGGATCGTGCAGCGCACCGGACGTTGGCTGGTTCGCGTATGCGCCACTTACCGCGCGCGCATTCTCCCGCGGCAACGCGACGGACTATTGGGCGCTCTCGCTCCTGGTGCGCGGATTCGGCAGCATCGGCGCGGCGGTAAATATCATCGCCACCACGTTTACCATGCGCTGCAAGGGCATGACGCTCCTGAAGATGCCGCTCTTCGTCTGGCTGAGTACCTGGTGATGTCGGCATTGGTGCTGGTCACGATCTCGCCGCTCTCGGCCGCGCAGATCATGCTGCTGATCGATCGCTACCTGGGCGGCCACTTCTTCGACACGCAGGCCGGCGGCTCCGCAATCGTCTGGATTCACTTCTTCTGGATCTTCGGCCATCCGGAAGTCTACGTGCTGGTTCTGCCGGCCTTTGCGATGGCGAACGAGATCATTCCGGTCTTTTCGCGCAAGGCGATCTTCGGATATCCGGCAATGGTCGCGGCCTCGGTCGGCATCGCGTTCGTGAGCCTCGGCGTGTGGGCGCACCACATGTTCACCGTCGGCATGACGTCGGCAGGAAACGCCTTCTTCGTGCTCTCGACCATGCTCGTCGGCATTCCCACCGGCATCAAGATCTTCAATTGGCTGGCGACCATGTGGGGCGGGCAAGATACGATTCGCCACTCCCATGCTATTCAGCGTCGGCTTCCTCTTTCAGTTCCTGATCGCGGGCTTGACCGGCATCATGCTGTCGGTAGCCGCGTGGGACTGGCAGTTGCACAATTCATATTTCGTGGTCGCGCATTTCCACTACGTGCTGGTGGGCGCGATCCTCTACACGATCTTCGCGGCGTTCTATTACTGGTATCCCAAGATGACGGGCCGGATGCTGAGCGAGACGCTCGGCAAGTGGCACTTCTGGATATTCACTCTCGGCTTCCATATCACGTTTGACTTGATGCACATCCCGGGCCTGCTCGGCATGCCGCGCCAGATCTACACCTACGAGCCGGGCCGCGGATGGGAGCACTGGAACATGATCGTGTCCATCGGCGGATTTATACAGGCTATCGCCGTCGGCATCTTCGCCTTCAACCTGATCTACTCGTACTTCAAAGGACAAGTCGGCAGGAAATGATCCGTGGGATGCATGGACGCTGGAATGGTCAACCACCTCGCCGCCGCCCGTCTACAATTTTGCGGTCGATCCGGTGGTGAACAGCCGCCGTCCTTTGTGGGATCTGAAGCATCCGGAAGATCCAGACTGGAAGTACGAATGAGGAGCGACCGTCAATGAGCACAGTGCCAGTTACAGAATCTCGCTCCGGGCCGCCCCTGGGTCTTGCCTTCCCGCGGACAGGGTCGGCATGTATCTGCCTGATCATCGCGGAATCGGCCATCTTCACCATCTTTGTCGTCGCCTATGTCTACAACATCGGCAAGAGTCTCTATGGGCCAACGCCGTCGCAGGTGCTCGACATCCCCATTTTCAATACGATTTGCCTGCTCTCCAGCAGCATCACGATCATGGTTGCCGAGCGCATGATCGAGAAGAACCGCATGGGTGCCTTCACGCTATGGTGGGCTGTCACGTTTGTGCTCGGAGCAATATTCCTGGTCGGCACCGGCTTCGAGTGGCACAAGCTCATCTATCACGATGGCCTTACGATCAGTACGAATCTTTTCGGCACTACGTTTTATTCGCTCGTTGGACTGCATGCTACGCACGTGGTTGTCGGCCTGATCATGCTGCTCATGGTCCTGCTCTTCACGTTTACAGGACACGTTGCAGCATCGAACAGCTGAACGCCTGCAGGTACTCGCACTCTACTGGCATTTTGTCGATGCAGTCTGGGTCGTAGTTTTCACAGTTGTATACATCATCGGCCGGTGACAGGAAGAATCATGGAAGTGCGCCACGAACACTCCGAGACAGGTGGTATCCAGCTACCGGCACCGACGGCGTGGCCGCTGGTGCTTGCGGTTGGGCTGGTGCTCGGCTCGGCTGGCCTTGTTACCAACATGGGCATCAGCCATGCTTGGCGGCCTGCTCACGATCTATGGATGCGTAGGCTGGTTCCGCCAGGTGTTGCCGCATGAGCAGCACGAGGCAAGTTCCCCTGGTGGCCGCGGATGTCACCGTCGCGACAACGCGGCCGCATGTCGCGCATATCGAAATCAGCGAGAGCCATCGCGCACGTCTGCCGTTGGAAACACACACCGTGCGGTCGGGCGTAAAGGG
Organism: uncultured Acidobacteriaceae bacterium; assembly: GCA_963849505.1. GTDB lineage: Bacteria > Acidobacteriota > Terriglobia > Terriglobales > Acidobacteriaceae > JANXZS01. The sequence goes on from CAWKHY010000015.1 coordinate 212,855, forward strand.
CGGTATTGCTGGCGGCATCGCAATGATCTTTCCCGCGCTGCTGTACGGCTTGTTGAAGTATCACAGCATCTGGTATCCGGTGAACCTGCTTGGTGGAGTGGGAATCATGGGCGAGTCGAATCCCACCACCGCATACATCGCGGCATTTCACTGGCAGGCCGTAGCCGCGGCCATAGTGATCCATGTGACGACGTCGCTGCTGGTCGGCCTTGCTCTACGGCGCGCTGCTGCCGATGCTGCCGCGTCGCGCCAGTTCTGCTCGGTGGCTTGATCGCGCCGCTGTTGTGGACTGGCCTGTTGTATTCAGTTCTCAGCATCGTTAACCCGGTGCTGGATGAGCGCATCGACTGGCGCTGGTTCTTTCTTTCGCAGATCGTCTTCGGAGTTGTTGCCGGTGTAGTCGTCGCTCGTCAGAGCCGCATCCGCACAAATCAGCACTTGCCTTTTGCCATGCGCATGGGACTAGAGACGCCGGGGCTGATGCAGACTCACGACGAGGAGGATCATCCGAAATGATTCTCCGCCTTACGCATACTTTTGCGATGACCTTGTCAGCCGCGTTGATGCTTGGCTGTAGCCATTTGCCCGGTGCACCGGGCCGACGGATCAGAAGTGGCGCGACCCGGCGCGGACCGCGATTTCGCAACGCTCTTATCAGCAGAACTGTTCGGGATGCCACGGTGCGCAGGGCAAGAATGGTCCATCCATCGATCTCTCCAATCCGGTCTACCAGGCACTAGTCGATGACGCGACCCTGCGCAATGTGATCTCAAAGGGCTATGCCAAGGCACCCTGATGCCTGCGTTTGCGCGCAGCGCAGGAGGCATGCTCACCGATGCGCAGGTGGATGTCCTCGTCAAGGGCATGCGCTCGGAGTGGTCGCAAGGCGGGCACGCTCGACGGTCAGAACGCGCCGTCGTATGTCGCCAACAAACCCGGCGACGTTGAACATGGCCAGCAGGCCTACGAGACGTTCTGTGCATCCTGCCACGCTGCGGGAGCGAAGGCGAAAGCAGGATCCATAACCGACGGCTCCTATCTTGCACTTCGTCAGCGATCGAGGCGTTGCGCACGATCGTAATCGCCGGACGGCCCGACCTAGGTGCTCCAGACTGGCGCAACAATGTGGCCGGGACATCCCATGACCGATCAGGAAGTGACCGACGTGATTGCATGGCTGTCGTCGCAACGGTCGACGACACCGGGCCAGCCCTATCCCCAACATCCAGTGAGCCGCAGAGGAGAAATTGCATGAGCGACGAAAAAACTCTTTCCCGACGAACGCTAATGAAGGTGGGCATTCTCCTGAATGGAGTGGTCGCAATTGCGATTGCGACGCCCATCGTTGGCTACCTGCTGTCGCCGGTGAAACGCAAGGGCGCGTACAAATCGTGGGTGTCACTCGGACCCTCGAAATATTTCCTGAGGGCCAGACACGGCTCGTGGATTTTGAAAATCCCGCGACCTCCACATTGCCGTGGGATGGTCAGACCGCCAAGGCTGCATGCTGGGTTCGCCACCAGCAAGGCGAAAAGTTCCAGGTTTTCGCCATCAATTGCGCGCATCTCGGCTGCCCGGTGCGCTGGTTCCCGCAGTCAGGACTCTTCATGTGCCCCTGCCATGGCGGCGTTTACTACCAGGACGGCTCGCGCGCTTCCGGCCCACCCGAGCGCGGTCTGTTCGAATACGCGTACAAGGTAGAGAACGGCCAACTTGCATATCGATGCCGGCCAGATGCCAACGCTCTCCAACGAAGCCATGCTGGAAAGGGGAAATCGCCATGCGCTGGCTGAAGCAGGTCTACGACTGGGTGGAACGGCGGGTGCAACTGGAAGGCCCCGATCAAGGACGCTGCGATGCACCCGGTCCCGCGCAATACGGCCAGCTGGTGGTATGTCTTCGGCAGCGCGTCCTTCGCTCTTGCTCATTCTGCAGATCGCACCGGCATCATTGCTGGCGATCGTCTATGTGCCTTCCGCGGGCAATGCGTGGAACAGTCTGGATCTGCTGAATCATCACCTGACGCTGGGTTGGTTCCTGCGCGCCATGCACGGTTGGGGATCGAACTTCATGGTCGCCGTGGTGCTCATCCACATGGCACAGGTCTTCCTCTTCGGCGCATATAAATTTCCTCGCGAACTCACCTGGATCCTCGGTGTATTTTCTGCTGCTCATGACTCTGGGTATGGCCTTCACCGGCCAGGTGCTGCGCTTCGATCAGGACGCATACTGGGGCCTCGGCATCGGCGCATCCATCCTGAGCCGCGTGCCGCTCATCGGCGGCCACTCGTACACTGATGCTCGGCGGCCCCATTATCGCCGGCGCCACGCTATCGAGATTCTTTGCGCTTCCACGTCTTCATCATTCCCGGAACGATGCTGATCTTCGTCGCCCTGCATGTGTGGATGGTGCTGAAGCTCGGTATCAACGATTGGCCCATGCCCGGACGCATCGTTCGCCGCGAAACCTACATGCAGGAGTACCACGAGCTGACCAAGAAAGATGGCGTTCCGTTTGTGCCGGATGCTTTCTGGAAGGATCTGCTCTTCTCCGGCATGATCATGCTCGCCGTCGCAATCTGCGCGGTGTGGTTTGGTCCCTACGGCCCCAGTGGGCAGCCCGATCCAACCATCATCCAGACGGCGCCCAAGCCGGACTTCTTCTTCCTCTGGCTCTACGCCGTGCTCTCGTACCTGCCGCCGAGCCTCGAAACGCCATTCATTCTCATCGTGCCCGTCGTTGCGATTGCGTTTCTAGTGGCGCTCCCGTTTATCGCCGGGCAAGGCGAAAAGAGTTGGCATCGTCGTCCCGTTGCCGTCCTCTCGGTTACGATCCTCGCTGTTGGATGGGCTGTACTCACGCATCTTGCCACCTTCACACCGTGGAGTCCTGAGATGGAAGCGTGGAGCGGCGATCCCGTGCCCGCGAAGATGGTGCAGAAGGCCACGCCTCTGGAACGGCAGGGCGCCATTGTCTTCCAGGCCAAGCAATGCAGAAATTGCCATCAACTCGGCGGCACTGGCGGCCAGCGCGGACCGGCGCTGGATGCGGTTGCTGCGCGGCTGACAGAAGACCAGCTAATTCGCCAGGTCATCCAGGGCGGCGGAAATATGCCCGCCTATGGCAACAACCTTTCCCCTGCGGAAGTAACTGCTCTCGTGCATTTCCTTGACACGCTGCACCCGCCAGGCGAGCAAAAGGCGCGCGACGCATCGCAGCAGGCACTCGAGACAGGCGATCCACCTAAATCACCAGCCGGGCAGAGGTAGATGTCCTCTGCACTAATGGCGGCGCTCGCGTCATGGGCCTTTCCACCCTGGATCAGCGCCTCACTCCTCGTCACCGCGTGGATCTATCTCCGCGGTTGGCGCAGCCTTCAGCAAACGCGCGCAGTCCAGTTTCCGTTGTGGCGGCTGGTCTGCTTCTGCTGCGGACTCTTCACTCTTTGGCTCGCAGTGGCATCGCCGCTGGATACACTTGGCGGATTGCTGCTCTTCGTTCACATGGCGCAGCATCTCGTCATCATGTCTGTGGCGCCGCCGCTCATTTTGCTTGGCGCGCCCGTTGTACCGTTGCTAAGAGGATTGCCGCGCGCGGTTATCCGCGACGCGCTCGGACCATTCTTCAGCATGGGGATCTTTCATCGTGCGGGACGCTTCTTGACTCGCCCCGTCGTGTGCTGGCTGGCGATGAACCTGGCCTACATCGGCTGGCATCTCGCACCCGCATATCAACTGGCGCTGCGTTCGCCCGCATGGCACGAGGCGGAACACGCCACCTTCTTCTTCACCTGCATCCTTTTCTGGTGGCCTGTTATTCTTCCGTGGCCCAGCGTCGCGCGCGGCTCTCGATGGATGCTGCTTCCATACCTGGTCTCTGCCGACCTTGTAAACACAGGGCTTTCCGCGTTCTTCTGCTTCTCGGGCCGCGTCTTCTATTCCACCTACAGCAGTGCTCCGCGCCTCTTCGGCCTCTCCGCTCTGCAGGATCAGATCGCTGCGGGCGCGCTCATGTGGGTTCTCGGATCTACAATCTTTCTGCTGCCTGCGCTTCTGATTACGCTCGAGCTTCTGTCTCCGAAACTGGCCTCACCTCACCCCGCGTCGAGCATTCGCGCATTTCAGCCAAAGGCCCCTCCTCGACCCTTCGATCTGTTGCGCGCTCCATTCATCGGCTGGTTGCTCCGCGCACGATATGGGCGCATGTCTCTGCAGGCCGTCATGCTCGTGATCGCCGCGATCACAATTGCTCATGGATTCTACGGGCACCCAATGGGGTCAATGAATCTCGCGGGCATCGTACCGTGGACCTATGCGCGAGCCATTGGAGTTATTGCACTGCTGGCCGCGGGGAATCTCTTCTGCATGGCCTGCCCATTTACTCTGCCGCGCGAACTCGGCCACAGGCTCGGGCTCGCTACGCGAAACTGGCCTGCATGGCTGCGCAATAAGTGGCTCAGTGCCGTCTTGCTCATCCTCATGTTCTGGATGTTCGAGGCATTTGCTATCTGGGATAAGCCCGCCCGCACAGCATGGGTACTCATTGCCTATTTCGTAACAGCGTTTGTGACAGATACTTTCTTCAAGGGTGCCAGCTTCTGCAAGTACGTCTGCCCGATTGGGCAATTCAATTTTGTAAGCTCGCTGATTTCCCCGCTGGAATTGCGGTCGGCAAGCTCCGCGGTGTGCTCTGGCTGCAAGACCCACGACTGCATTGCTGGAAATCAGCTGCAGCGAGGTTGCGAACTACAGCTCTTCATCCCGCAGAAGATCGGCAACATGGATTGCACGCTCTGCATGGACTGCGTCAAGGCCTGTCCGCACGACAACATCGTGGTCACATCAGGCGCTCCGGGCCGCGATCTACTCATCGATCCCGTGCGGTCATCGATTGGGCGCCTCTCCGCGCGCATTGACATTGCGGCGGTGGCGTTGATCATCGTCTGTGCCGCATTCGCCAGCGCCGCTGTGATGATCGAGCCTGTCTCGGCGCGCTTCGACCGCATCGCAATCTCAATGTCGCGTAACGCATCTCTCGCCGCAAGCTTCCTGGTGGCATTCCTCTTGCCCGGCATTCTGTTCGCCGCTGCCGTTGCCGCGGCCTATGTGGCGCGCGCGTCGTCGCGAGCCAAACTTTCCGTGCGGGCGTTATTTTGCCGGTATTCGCTTGCGTTGCTTCCGGTCGGCCTCGGCATGTGGGCGGCGCATCTGCTCTTCCACCTACTCAACGGCTGGACCACGCTGAAGCCAGGATTGCTGCAGGCTGCCGCAGACTTCGGTATTCACTCGCTCGCCGCCCCCCAGTGGTCGACAGCCGGCAGCCTTCTATCCGCCAACGCGATGCTCGCGTTGCAACTGCTCGTGCTTGACGCGGGCCTGCTGCTTTCTCTTTACGTTGGGTGGCGCGTCGCACGTCAAATGGTCGGCATGGGTCCCGGCGCTCTGAGCGTGTTTGCGCCCTGGACGGTAATCGTCGTCGCGCTCTACGCGGCCGGGGTATGGATACTGCTCCAGCCCATGCAATTGCGAAACATGGTGATGCGCGGATGAGAGGCCTCGCATGTTTTTTCGTGCTGGTCTGCGCTGCCGTCACTGCGAGTGCGGACGGTGGTCGCGTCCGCATGCAGCAGGCAAGCGGCAATTTCATCATCACGCTCTTCACCATGCCGGAACCACTCACCACCGGCGATGCTGACTTCAGCGTGCTGGTGCAGGATCGCGCGACGCAACAGGTTCTTCTGGATGCGGCCGTCGCGTTGCGGCTAACCGCTCCATCGGGCGAGGTTCAGTTGGTCCCGCTTAGCAGTGGCTACGTTGGCAACAGGATGTTGCAGGCCGCAGACCCTGAATCTTGGCGGCAAAGGGAAGTGGGCGGCGACGGTGCGGGTGAGTCGCGGCTCAGACCGGGCAGAGAGTACGACTGCCTTCGATGTCGAAGCGGATCACTCTCGTCGCGCGCTCGTACTCGCATTTATGCTGCTGCCGCTCTTCGCGATTGCGCTCTTTATCGTGCATCAATCCCAGCGCAATAGGCGCGGTCGGACGGCTACTTCTTTCCAGGCGTGATATCTGAGACGGGAAGATCCCAGTGCGCGAGCAGAATCTCGAAGCGCCTTTGCTCCTCGCGTTTATAGGTCTCCTGATCAGGCCACAGCGCTTTAATCAGGGCTTCCTCGCCGGGGTCCGATGTCGTCGCAAGCGTCGAGTTCTTGTAGAGAATCGTCACACGATAATCCCACCGCGCTTCCTCGGGCATGTGATTGGCGGGGGTCTCGATCTTCACTGAAAGCATTCGTCCGCTGTCCACGCCCTTCAGCAGCAGGGGATAGTGGTTCTTCTTGAAAAGATCCAGGAACTCCTGCTGATGTCCCCACTGCGTTTTGTAGTAGTACTCCACTGCGTAGGGCTGGTTAGCCGATCCCTGTGGAGGGGCGCCCTGGGCGAACAGCGGCACGGTAAACACAGTGAACAGCAATGCAATCAGTATGTTTTTCATAAGCCCCCTGGATTGCCTTGATTGTAGCCATGGCCGCCAACTCCGTCACGCAATTGTGGCGCAAGGTGTAACTCCACCGGGATTATGCAAAAATGAATGGGAAACTCTCATGTCAAACCCAAGCGCACCAGAATCCCAGCCCACTCCCGAAGCCGATGAATCTTTCGGCGAACTCCTCTCCCAATTTGAACAGAGCCACTCGCGAAAAGCAGAAGTTGGTGGAAAGCAGATAACGGCCACGGTAATCGCGGTCTCCGCTGAATCTGTCTTTCTCGATATTGGATACAAGAGCGAGGGCATTCTGCCGCTGGCGCCCTTCCAGGCCGCGGGCGAGGAAGTGAAGCCGGGCGACACCCTACAGGTCTCTGTCAAGGGACGCGACGCGGATGGCTTCTACGAACTCTCTCGTTTCAAGACCGCGCTGCCCAAGGATTGGACCGCGCTGGAGCGAGCCTTTGCCGACAAGACGGCAATTATGGGAACGGTGACAGCTGTCGTGAAGGGCGGCTTCAACGTGGATGTCGGCGTGCGCGCCTTTATGCCCGCATCGCGTGGCGGCGTGCGCGAGGCAGCTGAAATGGAAAAGCTGGTTGGCCAGGAGATTCGCTGCCGCATTATCAAACTCGACGTGACCGAAGAAGACGTTGTTGTCGATCGCCGCGTGGTCACAGAAGAAGAAGAGCGCGCGACAAAAGAAAATCGCTATGCCGAAATGAAAGAGGGCGACACGGTGCATGGCACCGTTCGCAGCCTGGCTGATTACGGCGCGTTTGTGGATCTGGGAGGAGTGGACGGCCTGCTGCACGTAAGCGACATTTCCTGGGGCCGCGTCAGCAAGCCCTCTGATCTGCTCACCGTGGGCCAGGAAGTGGAAGCCCGCGTCCTTAAAATAGATATTGAGAAGCGCCGCATTTCGCTCGGGCTCAAGCAACTTCAACCTCAGCCTTGGGATTCGCTGTCCGATCGTTACAAAAACGGAGACCGCGTGCGCGGAACCGTTACTCGCGTCGCCGACTTCGGAGCTTTTGTGGAACTCGAGCCCGGCATCGAGGGTCTGATTCACGTCTCGGAAATGTCCTGGGGCAAAAAAGTTAGAAGCGCTGTAGATGTCGTTAAGCAGGGCGATACGGTGGATGCGGTCATTCTTGGCATCGACCTTAAAGAGCGCCGCATTTCTCTCGGCCTGAAGCAGACGCTCGGCGATCCCTGGGCTGATGTTGGTCAGAAGTTTCCCGTGGGCAGTGAGATCGAGGGTCCTGTCACCAGCATGATGAAGTTTGGGGCGTTCGTTCAGCTGACGGAGGGCGTTGAAGGACTCGTCCATATCAGCGAAATCACCGCCGAAAAACGCCTTAATCACCCCTCCGATGCACTGAGGATGGGGCAAGTGGTGAAGGCCCTGGTGCTGGAGATCGATAAGGAGAAGCGTCAGCTTCGCCTCAGCATCAAGCAACTGGTGCCCACTGGTTTGGACGAGTTTATCGCAGAACACAAGGCAGGCGACCTGGTAACGGGGCGCATGGTCGAAGTCTCGAGCGGGAACGCGCGCGTCGAGCTGGGAGACGGAATTCACTGCACCTGCCGCATTCCGGTCGTAACTGCTGCAGCGGAACAGCCGAAAATCGAGTCCAAGCCTGATTTGAGTTCGCTGAGCTCCATGTTGAAGGCAAAGTGGAAGGGTGGGAGTGCAGAAAGTGGTGCTTCGAAGCCCGAAGAGGCTCGCAGTGGGCAGATTCGCAGCTTCAGAATCGCCAGAATTGACCCCGAAACGAAGCAAATTGAGCTGGAAATAGTGGAGTAACTCACACCCACGTTTATCGCGTCAAAACGTGCGTTTTTCGTACGATTTCGCACGCTTTTCGCAGGAGAGAATCGCACGATGAACTATCGCAGCTCTTGGGCCGCACGGGATGGAAAGTCTCTGAAATCAGCTTCGGCAGCGTGGGCGATTGGCGGCTCGTGGGGCACGGTCAACGACTCCGAATCGCTGGCGGCCCTGCCGCCAGGCAATCGACTCGCGGCGTGAATTTTCTTGATACCGCCGATGTTTACGGCGATGGCCGTAGCGAGAGGCTTTGCGCGCAGATCAAGCGGGAACGCAAAGAAGAGATCGATCATCGCCACCAAGGCGGGACGCCGTCTGAATCCGCATACCGCGGAGGGCTACCTGAACGTCACTCCATTTATTGAGCGCAGCCTGAAGAATCTGGAGACGGATTGCCTTGACCTGCTCCAGCTTGCACTGTCCACCTACCGATGTTTATTACATGCCAGAGGTGTTCGACGCGCTGGATGGATTGGTGGAGGCGGGCAAGATTCGCTACTACGGCGTGAGCGTGGAGCGAATTGAAGAAGCGTCTGAAGGCAATGGAATACCCCAACGTCCAGACGCGTGCAGATCATCTTCAATATGCTTTCGCCAGCGCCCCGCCGGACTGTTCTTTGAGCAGGCGAAACTACGCAAAGTCGGAGTGCTGGCCCGTGTGCCCCTCGCGAGTGGTTTGCTCGCCGGGAAAACTTCGTCGCGATTCGCAGTTCGCCGCGGATGATCATCGCAACTTCAACCGCCACGGCGAGGCCTTCAATGTAGGCGAAACATTCTCCGGAGTGAACTACGACACGGCCCTGGATGCAGTGCGAGGAAGATGCGCGACTTGCTGCCCGCAGACGTGAGCATGTCGGAGTTCGCGCTGCGCTGGATACTGATGTTTGACGCCGTAACCTGCGCCATTCCCGGGGGCAAACGTGCAGAACAGGTATTCGAGAATTGCCGCGCGTCCGATCTGTCGCCACTCGCACGGCGGAGACGATGGCTGCGGTCAAAGGCATCTACGAGCGCCGCATCCGTCCCCTCGTTCACGATCGCTGGTAAGGATTTACCAGCAGCATGGCCCTGAAACCTGATCTCTTGTCTGAGGCAAAGAACTTAGCAGAATGGGAAGCCACGGCCAGTCTTGGCGCATTCCTGTGCCCGAAGCACTGTTAAACTAAAGACTGACAATCCTATGTTTGAGAATCTCTCAGAAAAACTGCAGCGGGCGTTTAAGAATCTTCGCGGCCAGGGCACCATCACCGAGGAGAACATTGGCGAAGCCCTGCGCGAAATTCGCGTCGCGCTGCTTGAAGCCGACGTTAACCTGAATGTCGTCAAAGAGTTGATCGAGCACATCCGGGTCAAAGGCCAGTCGGCCAGGAAGTGATGACGGCGCTCTCACCGGGCGAGCAGGTCATCAAGATTGTGCGCGATGAACTGATGGCTCTGCTGGGCAAGGACACGGCGCGGTTCCAATTCGCGTCACGGCCGCCGACGGTCATCCTGATGGCTGGACTGCAGGGTTCCGGCAAGACGACGACTTCAGGAAAGCTGGCGGCGTGGCTGCAGAAGGGTGGCCACCGGCCGATGCTGGTGTCGGTCGACGTCTATCGCCCTGCGGCGCGCGAGCAGTTGAAGGTGGTGGCGCGATCGATCAAGGCGAGCCTGTACGAAGGCGATATGAAGGGCGAGGACCGCCGGCACCGCGCTGGTGGAGCGGCTGGCGAAGGAGGCACGTCGTGAGGCGGTCAATTCCGGCTGCGACACGCTGATTGTGGATACGGCCGGTCGTCTGCACGTGGATGAGCAGCTGATGGAGGAGATGCAGATGCTGAAGAGCCTGCTGAATCCGCAGGAGATTCTGTTCGTTGCCGATGCGATGACCGGGCAGGACGCGGTGCGGTCGGCGGATGAGTTCCACAAGACGCCTCGCGCTAACGGGTGTTGTACTGACAAAGATGGATGGTGATGCGCGTGGTGGTGCAGCGCTCTCTATCCGACATGTGACCGGGCAGCCGGTGAAGTTCATCGGCACTGGTGAAAAGCCGATCGCGTTTGAGCCATTCCACCCTGACCGTATCGTCGGGCGCATCCTGGGTATGGGCGACATCATGACGCTCATCGAACGTGCGGAGGAGACGCTCGACAAGAAGAAGTCGGAGGACTTTGCAAAGAAGGCCCTCTCCGGTGACGGATTTTCGCTGGAGGACTTTCGCGATCAGTTGCGCCAGATTCGCAAGCTCGGATCGCTGCAGAGCATCATGAAGATGCTGCCGTCGGTTGGGCCTTTTCAAGGCATTCAGCAGATGGCCGACCAGGTGGACGAGAAACAGTTTGTACGTGTTGAAGCCATCATCAATTCGATGACGCAGAAGGAACGGAACAACCACGAGATCATCTCAGGAAATCGCCGCAAGCGCATTGCGCGCGGCTCCGGCACTACCGTTCAGGAAGTGAATCAGCTGTTGCGCCAATATGCGCAGATGAGGAAGATGTTCAAATCAGCGGGCAAAGGTGGCGCGTTGCAGCGGAGACTGATGGGAACTATGGGTGGAATGCGGGGCATGGGCCGATAAGTTGGATCGTGAGGGGATGAGACCATGGTCATGGAGAATGTTTTGAACCTGCAGGATCAGCTCGACGAGATCACGGCGAATACGCGCCTGCTGGTCCAGCCCGAACGACTTGAGGTAAGCGAACGGGCTGTGATCGATTTATTTCAGTCCGGACCGAAGAACAGGATTCTGCGTGTAGGGACAAAGGCTCCGGCAGTTCGCGCTGCCGGATTCGACCGGGCCGATGGTTCGCAGTGCGGATCTTGCTGGCACTTGGTCCGCTGGTGATTGATTTCTTTCGCGGTCGTTGGTGTCCATATTGCGTGACCGAACTGGAAGCGTGGCGTGGCCTGTATCCGCAGCTGCGCGAGACTCGGTGCGTTGCTGGTGGCCATTTCGCCACAAACGGTCCGTCAGAATGATTTCACCGCCGGCCAACATTCTTTGCCCTTCCCGCTGCTGTCGGATGCGGGCTGCGAGGTCGCGGAAAAGTTTGGACTGATGTACCGCGTTCCCGAGTATCACCAGCACTATTACCGCAGCATCCTGGTCAACGTGCCGTTTGTGAATGGCGATGAGAGCTGGCGTCTGCCACTGCCCGGCGACTTATGTCGTCGATCGCGGCAAGGAACAATCGTTTTTGCCGAGGCACATGCGGATTTCCGAGTTCGTCCCGAACCAACGGAAATTCTCGATGTTCTCCGCAACGTATACCGTTAGTGGATAGCTGGGTGCTATTCGACAGATAACCGGGCGCAGATGCGCCGCAGCCATCCTCTGTCGCATGAATCTGCGCGCAAAAAATTGCTGCTGATTGTTCGATTACGGAGAGCAAATTTGCGATTATTGAGTTAGAAATGCGCTAATTGAAGGCATATAGTTCGCATGTCGGTATTTATGTTCGAGTTATGCACACGGCTGGTTTGACCCACCCCACCGCGGTTGCTACTATGGTTATGCGGGGTGGAGCAGTCCGGTAGCTCGTTGGGCTCATAACCCAAAGGTCGCTGGTTCAAATCCAGCCCCCGCAACCAATAGAATCAACAACTTACGGTTCATTGGTTACCTGGAATAAGTCCCCATTATCCCCCATTCGGAAACAGCCCATTCTTGAGCGTGATTACGACGCGATCAGTCCCCTTTCGCGCGTGTAAGTTACTTGCCAAGGATCAGCTCGACAACTCTGCTGTTGGCTTTTCGTTTTGAGTCTGTCATCGCACGTCCATAGACATTCATCGTCGTCTGGATCGAAGCGTGACGCATCAGTTCCTGTTGCACTTTCATCGGCGCACCTGTCTCGTCAAGCAAGGTTCGGTATGTGTGACGGAATGTATGCCACCCAATGCCATCTCCAAGCTTGGCCAGCTTTGCAGCTCGCAAGAGTTGACGCTTCTGCAGGCTGGTCTGGTGGTAAGGTTTCCCGGTTCTCGGATTGGCGAATACCCAATCCTCATCTTGGGGAAACGAACTGAATGCCCGCCACTTGAGCAGGAGTTCGATTAAAAGCGGATCCAGCGGAAAGTGATCCTGCGAGTATTCCGTCTTCACCGCGTCAACCCTGCCACCGACAAAACTGCGTTGAACCAGCGCGGTACCATCCTCGAAATCAAAGTCGCCCCACTGCAATCCGAGGATCTCGCTGATGCGAAGACCGGTGCATTGCGCAAAGATGACCATCGTGCGATATGGCTCTACGAGATGCTTGGCCATCTCAAAGAACTGATCGACTTCGAGGATCTTAGGCCGCTTCAAACGCTTGCTTGCGTCCTTAACGCGTACCAGAGCGACGGGGTTTTTGCCAATATCGATCACGCCCCAGCGTTCTGCGCACTTCAGGACTACGTGCATGAGTCCCCGAATATGAGTCTTTGACTTCGGAGCAAGCGGCAAATCGCGCAGCCACTGCTCCATTGCCATCGGCTTCATCTTGTTCACGGGATACTCACTCCACCGCGGACGGATGTGTTTCCGAATATTCGAGAGGTGCGATTTTCGGGTGGAATACCGCACCGGTAGCTCATGCTCGATGTAACGGTCGAGCAGAGCCCCGAACGTCGGAGCGTCTACTTCCGAGCGAGGTGAATCGTCGTTGAGTCGTATCAGCTGGTGTTGCGTTGCACGACGTGCATCAGCTTCGGTTGGGTACAAATCACGATCGCCAAGGATCATGCTCTGCCTTACCCGTTCGCCGTTTGAGTTGGTCTCGTAGTAGCGAAACTCCCACACGTCAGTGCCTCGCTCCCGCTTCCGCAGCCGTAAACTGCCATATTGAAATCGCGTCCGAACAAACAAGGTATTTCCTCCTGTCAGTTGCGGGCACGAGTGGTGCTTAAAGAGTACCGCCGCTCCATGTTCGAGTCGAGTGCCCTGGCTGTGCCAACCATGCTGGCCTGAAGGTCGGAGGCGTGGAATCGCCAGAGATTGCCGATTCGGTAGCCGGTTACGCGACCCTTTCGCGCCAGGCGTTGGAGCGTCTTCGGATGGATGCGGAGGATAGCGGCGGCTTGATCACTATCCAAGAGTGGCTCGAATGAAAACTTGGGATCGGACATGGCTCGTACGCCTCCTGAACACACTTTGCTGTGAAAGGTGGAGTATGTCTAGAGCGTCAGGAAGGCGTGTTTTCATGCGGGCACGAGCAAAAGAAGGAAGGCCTGATACCTCTTGGGTCGCGGCGAGTAATGCAGGGAAGTTTTGGGAAGCCCTGGCGCTCGCGACTTTTCGACGACATCAAAGCGAACCGCCCAGGGATCGATGGTCACGCAGTTTTCAGAGTCGGATCTAAGATTATCGATCAAAGTCCGAGGACGACACCAAGTCCTTGGTGAGACTCATTCTTCGACGCTGCATGGTCGATGGTCTGAGTTGGAATGTGTTCGATAGACCTCTCGGCAGAAATCGTCTCTTGCGA
>CAWKHY010000016.1:0-346367 GCA_963849505.1 uncultured Acidobacteriaceae bacterium
GGATCGAACGTGGCTGGACTGCAGTCCCCAACCGTCACCAGCAGCCGCTCGAGCCAGTTACGTGCAGGTGGTCGGACTCCATGTCGCCGACGGGCCGAAGCACCCCAGGCCGCTGGTCTCCTGATAGCTGAAGGCCTACCTGCGGACTGCCCAGAACCTCGAGAGCTTCGCGCAAGTAACGGCCGTTGAAAGCGATCTGCCCAGCATCGCCGCGCACGCTCGCGTCGAGCTGGCCGACGTTGTCGCCCATCTCGGCACTGGTAGCTTTGACCAGCACCTGACCCAGCGCTGCGTTGCTCCTCGTCGGCGGCGTGCACGAGCTGCAGCATGATTGTCGTCGTGCTGTCTGCACGGCCGACCGCCACACACCCAGCGTGCCTACCGCGCCGACGTCGACCGCTTCGTAGCATTCGTCGGCGTCCGACTGGCCTCCGTCACCCTCGGCGACGTGCCAGGATCTCGGGGAGCCGACATTATTTGCGGGAAAACCCCCTGCGAGAATGTGGGAGAGGTGCTCGTTGAGACGGTTTGACTCAAAACCCCGCGGCTTCGGGCCTGGTTAGCGATCTGTCGACCGACTTCGACGAGCACCTCACGTGCCACCGGTTCGGGATGATCGTGACCTTATGAGAGCTTGACTCCGGTCCCATCGCAGGTCTGTCCGCCGTCCCGTCTGGTGTGCATCAAACTGCCGAGAAAGAAAAAGGTGGGCGACCGCGATGGACGATCCCAGACAGACACGCGAGCAGGTGATCCTCGGGGTCGATACGCATGCCGAGCTGCATGTGGCTGCGGCGCTCGATGAGCGTGGCCGCCTACTGGGCACCTGCACGATTCCGACAACTGCCGCCGGATTTACGGAGCTGGTGCGCTGGACAAGCCAGTATGGCGAGCTGGCTCGAGTCGGCATGGAAGGCACCGGCAGCTATGGCGCCGGCCTGGCGCGTTGGCTGCGTGCGCGCCAGATCGTCGTCATCGAAGTGGATCGACCGGACCGACGCACCCGCCGTCGGCGAGGCAAGTCGGATACGGTCGATGCCGAAGCCGCGGCGCGGGCGGTGCTGGCCGGGACCGCCACCGCCCAGCCCAAGGCTGGCAACGGCGCGATGGAGATGATGCGCACGCTCCGCGTCGCTCGCCAGTCGGCGATCAAAGCGCGTACGCAGGCAGCCAATGAACTGCACGCCCTGGTGGTCACTGCCCCGGATGCACGCGGTCCGAGCTACGTCGTCTCAGATTCCCCAGCTCGTGGTCACCGCAGCCGCATTCCGTCGCAGTACAGCACTGACCACGCCCGCCGCAGCGACGAAGCTAGCGCTCAAGTCGATCGCCATCCGGTACCAGCACCTCGATGCGGAGATCGATGCGCTGGACCAGCACCTCGACCGGCTGGTGGCTGCGGCGGCACCGGCGTTGGTGGCGATCAAAGGCGTCGGCACCGAGATCGCCGCAACGCTGCTGACCGTCACCGGTGACAACCCTGAACGCCTGACCAGCGAGGGCGCATTCGCCCACCTGGTCGGCGTGGCACCCATCGAGGCTTCCTCCGGGAAGATCACCCGCTATCGTCTCAACCGCGGCGGCGATCGCCAGGGCAACCGTGCGCTGTATCTCTTGGCCGTGGGTCGTATGGGATGGGACCCAGCTACACGGGCCTACGTCGAGCGACGGACAGCGGAAGGTCGGACCAAGCCGGAGATCATCCGCTGCCTCAAGCGCTACATCGCCCGCGAGCTCTACCCGGTGCTGCTGGCCATGACTCCCGCTCACGGTCCCGGCCAGTTGTTCGAAGAGCCCCTCGAGGGCCTTGACAACTATGAGAGCATCGCTAAGACTTTCGGCGCGCGTGTTCGCCGGTGCACAACGGCAGGCGAACGTGTCTAGGAGATGTACCAGGTCTGCAGACGGCCTAACTGCTCCAGTCGCTCCCCATGGATTATACCGAGCACCCGCACCGCGGCATATCGGCTTTTTGGCCCCTGGCGGACACAAAACAGGTGCGACATCATGACGAACTCCGGATCATGGAGGAGCGAGAAATATCGATCGACTTCGTCGTCCGTCAGGCCCGAGGTCAGGTAAACGTCGCGAAACGGCCTTGCGCCCATACACAAAGGTACCGAAGGCTGAACCTCCAGCGGACATGCGCACGTGTCCTTCAGCTTCGATGTGGACCAGACCCTGATCTCGAAACATCTGGAACAGCTGACGACCGAAGTCCAGTCTGATTCCGTGGGCATCCATGGCCTTGAGACCAACGCTGCCTGATAGACGCTCAAGCGCTCTGGATTCCCAGAGGGATCCGCCACCCCACAGGTGAGGTGGTCGAGTCTCACTAGGAGCCAGCCCCCAGGCTTCAGCGTCGCGACCAGCTTGGAGAGGGCCAGGGCATGGCCTGGCAGATGCTCCAGGAGCAAACGCGCATGCACCAGGTCGAACTCACCCTCAGGCACGTCATCGGTTGTGATGTCATGCCGCTGCACATCCAGATTGGGGTAGCTAAGCTCGCCCACAAACCGCATATCGATGTCAGTCGCCAGCACGCGACCTTTATCGCCAACGCGCTTGCATAGCCATTCGGTGATAGATCCTCCCCCTGCCCCGGCCTCGAGACACGCCCAGCCTGGCGCTACGCCAATACCTTCGAGTTGCGCAGTTGTCCGGGGATCGAGCCATACGGCACCCGCAGAGATCCGCTCCCGCGCTTGGGCCAGTGCGTTGTCCCAGAGATACGTGCTGGACGCGCGCTGCTGTTCGGTCATTACCGCTATTACTTCTTGTGGGATGTGATCTGCGTTGTCGTTCATAGTGGGCTCGAACGCGGTCCGCTACGTTGCCTCTGGGCGTGGGCCAGTCACCGGGCCAACGACTCGGCCTGCGCGGTTCCGCCTCCGGCTTGCCGAGCATTGTGGACGGCCCGGTCGGGCGACGTGACAGCGCTCATCTGCTGCGCCACAACTACTCTGGTACGTCCTGCATGAGTCGCCGTGCCTCCTCGTCGCCGACGGTTAGGTATGCCATCTGTAACCGACTCCAGCCTGCCTGACGCTGAGCTAAAGGAAGATTGCGCGTGGTGCGCACGATCTGGCGCACGCGGGCGTGGCGGAAGAGATGCGGGTGAGCGGGCGCCGGCTCACCAATAGCGCCGTGATGCGAGGCCCGCAGCGCAAGGACACGCACGTCTGCGAGTTCCGAAGCGGCCTTCAGAATGGCCCAGGCCTGCACACGACTGATCGCCTTCATGCCGCCGTCCACACCGCGTTTGCGGGAGAAGAACAGCGGAGCCTGAGGCGCGAGCGCGTGCTCGTTGGCCCACACCAGCAGCGCACCTGGGAGGTCTGCCTGCCCGGCGGGCAGATAGACACGCTTGACCGTCAGGTTCGGATTCTTCCTGTTGGGCAGCACCAGGTGATCGCGCTGGACGTCCATGGGACGAAGCGCCAGTGCCTCAGATATGCGCGCGCCGGTCGCCGATAGCACGCGCAGGAGCAAACGGTCACGTTCGCCGGTCGCAGCGTCGATGACGGCCTTCACGTCAGTGGGCGACAGTCCTTCTGGCGGTTGCCAGTGCTTCTGGGTGGATCTAACAGAACGCGCTGGTTGGCGCGAATCTACGCAGCCGCGCCGGACGCACTCCCCGCCTCCATCTCAAAATTCTGGATCACCGACGTCCTGCGTAAAAAGATTGGCTATCGCGGCATCATCCTCTCCGACGACTTGGAAATGGGCGGCATCCTCAGCTACTCCTCCATCGAAGAAGCCGCCATCGCCGCCGTCCTCGCCGGAACCGACATGATTGAGATCTGTCGCAGTGACGAATTGATCTTTCGCGCTTTCGAAGCCTTGCTCAGCGAAGCAGAGCGCTCTGCCGCGTTTCGCAAACGCCTAGCCGCGAGCGCTCTCCGCGTGGTCGGGGCAAAGCGCGCGATGCCCGCCGCCGCGCTGCGGACACCGACAGTGAGATCCATCGAAAGCCTCCGCCAGCAGGTGCAATCCTTTGCCGGGAGCGTGGAGCGAACCGCCCAGCGAGACCCCGCATGATCAGGCCCGCGCAACCAGACAAGCCCATGACCGTCGCCGGAATTATGAGCGGCACCTCCGCCGACGGCATCGACGTCGCCCTCGTTCGCATCCGGCCACGCGCATCGCAGCCTAGCCTCAAGCTCATCGCGCACTGCGCCTTTCCCTTCTCCGCCGCCCTGCGACACGCCGTGCTCGCCGCAATGGATTCCCCCGCCACCTCAACCGCCGAGTTGGCCCGCCTCAACTGGCGTCTGGGCATCGCCTATGCTGAAGCACTTCGCGACACACTCACTCAGCATCCGGTTCGCCTGCAATTAATCGGCTGTCACGGTCAGACCATCTATCACCAGGCCACGCCCGCGCGCTATGCAGGGCGCGACTTCGCCTGCACCTGGCAGATCGGCGAACCCGCCATGCTCGCCCGCGAATCCGGCGTTCCGGTGGTCTCCAACTTTCGCCCCGCCGACATGCTCGCCGGAGGCCAGGGCGCACCGCTCGTCCCTCTGCTCGATTACACAATCTTTCGCCATGCCACTCGCGGCCGCGTACTGCAGAACCTCGGCGGCATCGGCAACCTCACCGCCATTCCGCCCGCGTCAGACATATCTCAGATAATCGCGTTCGACACCGGCCCCGCAAACATGGTCATCGACGCCGTAACTCAGTCTTTCTTCCAACAGCCTTATGACCGCGGCGGTCGCATCGCCGCGCGTGGCCGAGTTATCAACAGCGTCCTCGATCCCCTTCTTCGCCACCGCTTCTTTACCGCGCCTCCGCCAAAGAGTGCGGGCCGCGAACAATTCGGCGCTCCCTTCGTCGCGCATTTCCTCGCCCGTTGCGCCAATCAAAACGCTCGCCCCGAAGATGCCGTCGCCACCGCCACTGCGCTCACCGCCCACAGCATTGGCATCGCCTACAGCCGATTCGTCCAGCCCCACATGCAGGGCGTTCCCGTCGACTACATCCTCTCCGGAGGCGGCTCTCGCAATGCCACGCTCACCGCCATGCTCCCCGAAATCCTCGGTCCCTTCAATTGCCGCATTTCCACCAGCGACGATCACGGACTTCCCTCGCAAGCCAAGGAGGCCGCTGCCTTCGCTCTGCTTGCCTGGCAAACATGGCACCATCGTCCCGGCAATGTTCCCGCCGCTACCGGAGCAGCCCAGCCTGTGCTCCTCGGGCAGATCACCTATGCGTAGGCCGGCCTGGCTCGCCGCCAGCCTCGTTCTCTCGCTATCTGCCATCGCATGCCGTCAGGCCCCGCCTGCGCCAAACTCCGTCACCATGCTCATCGAGAGCAGCCCGGCAAACCTCGATCCCCGCATCGGCACCGACGGCCAGTCCGAGCACATTGACGCCCTCATCTTCGACGCACTCGTGCGCCGCGACGCTCACTTCAACGTGCAGCCCTGGCTCGCCGAAAGCTGGCAGACGCCCGATCCCCTCACATACATCTTTCATCTCCACACCGGCGTTCGCTTTCAGGATGGACGCACCCTCACCTCGCGCGACGTCAAGTGGACCCTCGACACCATCCTCCACGGCCCTATCATCACCTCCAAGGCAGGAGCCTTCCAGAACATCGCCGCCGTCGAAATCCCCGATGAAACCACCGTCATCATCCGCCTCAAGAAACCCGACGCCGCGCTCCTGTGGAATCTCTCTGACGGAGCCATCGGCATTGTCCCAGCAGGAAGTGGCCGCGACTTCAGCCACCACCCCATCGGCAGTGGCCCCTTCCGTTTCGTCAGTATGGAGCAGGACAAGGAAGTCCTCCTCGCCCGCAGCGAGACCTCATGGCAGCCGCAGCCCAGCATCGACCACATCCGCTTCGCCGTGGTGCCCGATGCCATCACTCGCGCCCTCGAATTGGAGAAAGGTTCAGCCGATGTCTGCGTCAACGCGCTCACCGCCGACATGGTCAACGCGCTCAAGGATCGTCCGCAGCTTGTCATCCAGACTTCTCCCGGCACCGTGCTGAACTACATTTCCTTCAATGTTGCTGACCCTGCTCTTCGCGATGTGCGCGTGCGTCAGGCCATCGCCTATGCCATCAATCGCCCGCTCATCGTCCACTCTCTGTGGCGCGACCGCGCGCGGCTCGCGGAAAGCCTGCTGCCCCCGGATCATTGGGCCTGGTCCCCCAACCTTCCGCGCTATGATTACTCGCCCGACCGCGCCAACGCCCTGCTCGATGCAGCCGGACTTTCCCGCGACGAAAACGGAATCCGCTTCCACATCACCTTCAAATCCTCGACCGACGAGACTAGCCGTCTCCTCGCCATGATTCTGCAACAGGAACTGCGACAAATAGGCATCGCCGTCGACATCCGCAGCTTTGAGTTCGCCAGTTTCTACGCCGACATCACGCGCGGAGCCTTCCAGATGTACACGCTGCGCTGGCAAGGCGGCAATGAGGATCCTGACATATTCCGCTACGCCTACCACACCCATAGCCTCGCGCCGCATGGCGCCAATCGCGGACGCTACCTCAATCCCGCACTCGATCTACTCCTCGACGATGCGGGACAATCCAGCGACCAGCAGCAGCGACGCAAAGATTATGACGAAGTCCAGCAGATCCTCTCCCGCGATCTTCCTTCCATCAATCTCTGGTATCTCGACACCGTGATGGTCCACAACCGCCGTCTCGAAAACGTGCAGCCTTCCAGTTCCGGCAACTTCGACTTCCTCAGAACCGCCACCCTCCGCAAGTAATCTCTGCCGCACAAATAAGAAGGCCCACTCCATTTCGGAGCAGGCCTTCGACTGCACAACTACTGTTTAGTTTCTATTTGCCGGTGCCCGTAACACTCACTTGCGCGGTGTGCGACTCGCTGCCATCCGCCGGAACCAGCGTGGTGGTCAGATAGCCATCATGCGCACCCGGCGTCTCAGGATGAATCGCAACGCTCACCTTGCAGGACTCACCCGACTTCAGCTCCGTCGGGCAATTCGGCGTCACTTCATAGCCCACTGGCGCGGTCACCATCAGCGCACTCGTAAGACCAGTGCTGTTGGTCACCGTAATCGTGGTCGTCGAAACGCCTGGCGCAAAGTTTACCGCCGCAGTGCTCAGTGCTACGTGAGCATCCGGCAGCAGCGTGCCCAGGTTCGCATTGCTGCGAGCACGCCGTACTGCAGGTGCCGGCGTTCCTGTACCCGTCAGCGGGAAGTCGTCCGTCCAGAAGCTGGGCGCAGGCGCATTCAGATCGGTGCTGTTGATCATCATGGTCTCGTTCAGAGGCCCCGTCGTTGTTGGGTCAAATGACACAGCCAGCAGGCAGCTCTTGCCAGGCTGGATAGTGGTGGCGATGCAATCCGGGAGGCCAGGAGCGCCGACCGACTCCTGCTGATAGTCATGTGGCAAAGTGATGCTCTTGATCTGAAGGACCAAATTGCCGATGTTGCTTGTGTTGACGATCATGCGTTGGACTGGTACTTCCGACCGCTGTGTTTGGGAAGTTCAACGCGTATGGCTGATTAATAATCCAGGTCAGATTGCCGCCTGAATCCGTCACATACAGAGACCCGCCAGCATCCATGGTCAACCCGCTATAAATATCTGTAGCGCTATTCTTCTGGTATAGCTGCGTCTGCAACGAGCGGTCAGCGGAGATATACAGCACGCGCACATTATTTGCGTCGGTAATATATATGTCGCCCGCCGCGTCTATCACCATATCCATGGGAGCATCCATGGTCACCGGGATCTGGTTCGAATCAATCACCAGGACCGTCTGCGTCCCGTTCGGCGCAACCTTCACAATGCGGCCTGCATTGCCGTTATTGTTGTAGCCAGTGTCCACAACCCACACGTTCCCGAAGGCATCTGGAAAAACTCCGGCGGGTTGCGTAAAGCCCGATCCGATCACCGTCTTGTGCGCGGCATTCAGCGTGCCCCCCTCGTTCGGAATCTTTAAAATGCGGTTATCGAAAGTATCCGCGACATAAAGGTTCTGCTGTTTGTCGAAGCGTATGCCCGACGGTAAGAAGACGTCCGTTGTCACCACGCTCTGGTGATTCGAATTTAGAACGCCATTCTCGTTCGGAACCTTCAAAATCCCCTTGGCGGTGTCGGCAATATACACATTGCCCACCCCGTCTACTGCCACTCCGAAGGGTTGAGACAACCCTTGTCCGACCGTTGAGACAGTCCCCGTGCTTGTCGGGAATTTTACGACGCGATTGTTCAGTGCGTCCGAGACAAAGCGGTTCCCCGCCGAATCAGTCGCAACCGCCACCGGTAAATTGAAGCCCTTTCCGTTCACCACTGGATTGTAGAAAAACAGCGGGCCCAGACCGTAAGCAATACGGCTACCTTGCCCGGTGCCGGACAAAGGCAGTGTGTAGATCGGCTTGTTAGGCGTCGTTTGGCCATAAAATACCAGGCCGCCACGTCGAGTCCCTACACCCCAGGGATAGAAATCGACCTGTACCGTGCACGTAGCGCCCTTGTTAAAGTTTCCACCCGCCAACGGGCAGGTGCTGCCGGTCGCATTGGTCCTGAAGTCCTGCGATCCGTTCGGGTCCGTTTCAATAATTCCTTCTGCATATGCCGGAATCAGCCCGACGGCGTTGTGCTGCATCGCGGTGAAAGTCAGCGTAACGCTGTTCGACAGCGTCGGCACCGTCCCACCTAATGGATACGTGCCCAGATCAACCGAGTCGATCTGAATCTTGTCCACGATGGTAAAGCCGTTCGTCGCATAGAGCGTGCCGCCGCCAAACGCCAGCCCGTGTACCCCGCCCGTCGTCGTCAACCCAGCGCTCGACACCTTCGTCTTGTCGCCAAGAGTCAGCGTCCCGTTCTCATTCGGAATACGGTAAATCGTCGGCGCAAGATTATTGCAGCCTACAAACAGATCGCCGTCGTAGTTCACAGCCAGGTCACGCGGCTGGCAGGGAGCCAGCGCAAGCGTGCCGATAAGCGCGCCCGTAGCAGCCGTGTATTGATACACCGCATGCGAACTCACGTCCATATCTGCCACGAAGAGGTTCCCCGACGTATCCACCGCCACGCCGCGTACCGTCACGATTGTTCCGGTCGGAATCAGCGTTGTCGGCGTATTGGAACCCGCGGCCAGCATCGATACCGAATTGTCCGTGCCGTTGGTAACGTAGAGATTTCCGGCGGCATCAGACGCGATTGAATACGGATGGCGGAAACCATGTACGAGCGAACTCGTGCCCGCGCTCAGCGAGTACTTGGTCAGCGTATTGGCGCCGTTGTTCGCGATCCAGAGATTTCCGCTGGGATCGACCGCCATCCCCCTCGGATTGTTCAGTCCGGAGATCGACAGCGTCGACGGTGTGCCGCCCGCCGTGATCTTCTTGACCCAGTTCGAACCAGTCTCCGATATGTACAGGTTCCCTGAGGCGTCCAATGCAACGCCCGATGCCGTCGTAAACGAAGTACCACCGAAAGGAGCCTGCTCCAATCCTGCAAACACGATCGGGGTGGTTGCCGCCCACATTGCGGGTGCTGAGGCCAAAGCAAGGATTGCGGGCAGGAGCCTCGACGTCGCTCCACGGGTAATTCGGGACATCAATTCGATACGCATGCAGAACTCCTTGGCGGAAACGGGTAACGTTCGCGGTGGACTGATAGCTTCAAAGCTCACCAGAGTTAGAGATTTCTGGAATCCTGAACTGCGACATCGCAAAGCGATGCAAAAAACAGATAGAAAGCAAGAGGTGTGAACTACAGGGTCGCGCGCTCGGATGTTACTGCTGTGACTTCAGTTACCTTCACTTAAGTCTATCCGACATCCGATTTGAATAACACTTAAATGGTATACCGGATGCCCGGAAGATGTCTCAACCAGCATCAACCATCTCCAAACTTTCACATTAAGTAACTACAAAGGATGCCTCAGCCTCTCACATCCATATACGGGCGCATATAGGCCATTCTTCTCATAGATTGGACATAAACCGCCTGATAACGAGGCATTTCCTCTACATCCCAGCCCCTTTTTCGCCCACTCCACCCCGTTTCCGCAGCATCAAAACGTAAATTGCGCCTGTAGAAATACTCTCCGGATCGCCGTCGATGACGAGTAGATCTGTCCCGCCAGCGCATTCGACTCTCCGAACTGGGCCGACGTCAAAACTCCGGTAGGATTCGCCAGGTTCACAATATTGAAGACGTTCAGTGCCTGGACGCTGAAACTTAAGTTGTAGCGATGCGATGACGACGGCGCTCCGCCCATCGGGCCGCCTCCGCCGCGTGGCCCGCCAAATCCACCGCCACCTCCGCCGCCGCCCGCTCGTGCTCCCCCGAATCCACCTCCCGGAGGCCCACCAGGCCCGGGCCCGCCAGCAGAGGAGCCCACCTTGGGTCCAAAACCGAAGTTCTTCGCCAACCGCACATTCATCGTGAACCGCGCCGGACCATTCGCATAATTAATAGGAATGCGTGGTTCAAATGGACCCGGATCCGTCTCGAAATTCCCATACTTCGTCTTCACCACCGTCGGACTCGACATATCCGTGGCGAATGCCGGACGATCCGTGTACTGAAAGTCTCCATTTAGATCCGTGCCGGTCGTGATGTTAAACGGGGCAGATGAGCTCGCCACCAGGAACGGACTCAGCACAAACCCGTACTTCAACGTAGTGCTCCCTCCCAGGAACAGCCGCTGGTGCACGTCGTAATTCGCGCGCCCCTTGTCCTCCAGCAGGTTGTACGGATTCGAGGGCTGCGAATTCGCCCCGTTACTGTCAGCCGTCGCCCAGTTCAGCACGTAGAAGCCAAACAGAGTCACGCCCTTGGTGGCGCGCATGCTCATGTTGGTGATCACCTGGTTCTGGCTGAAGGCGCCCTGCGAGCAATACTGGTAGATGTTCTCCAGCACCCCGTTCGGCCGCACACCGCTCGTCGGATCAGCAGGATTGTACGTCCCCGTCAGCGGAGCGTTGATATTCCGCGTAAGGTAGCCATCCTCGCCAATAGCATTCAGGTAGGTCACCGAAACAGTCGCTGTCTTCGTCAATTGCTTCTCGATAGAGGCGCCCGTCTGCATGGTGTACGACGCGTGCAGCTTCGGATCGATCTGGTACCTGCCCGGCACCGCTCCCGAAGAAGTCGGCGCGGCCATCGGCACTGGGCCGGCAATCGGACCCCTCTCTATCGGCAGCGGAAACGTATCCGGGTTGGTCACGCTCACAATCTGCTGATTCACGCCGTTTTGCCGCTCCGCCTGCAGGATGTTGGTCGACATGAAGCGGTCAAAAAAGATGCCGAAGCCGCCGCGCACAATCGCCTTCGGAGCGCCCACTTTATTCTTGCCGATGCCCCACGCCACTCCCACTCGAGGCCCGAAGTCCGCGTGATCATTGATATCCGTCTGCATCTCATATCGCAGGCCATAGCTCATCGTGAGATTCGGCTTGAACTTCCAATCGTCTTCCGCATACAGCCCCGCATCGAATACGTTTACCTTCGCTACGGGCGTGCCCACCACCCTGTTGTACTGTGCCGCGCCGCCACCCAGCGCGCGAATCTCTGCCGGAGTCAGGCCGTTCTGCTGCCCCTGCAAAGTAATCTGGTAAGCATCGAGCCCCGAAAACACATACGTCCCGTTGAAGCCCTGGTACGAAGTGTTATCGTCGTTCCCGTCTCGCAGCCGCGCGCCAAACTTCACAGCATGCCTGCCCAGCGCCATTGAAACGTAATCCTGAAATTCGTACCGATTCAACGTGTCATTCTGCTGGCCCTGCGAGCTTCCTCCATCCGTGAACGCGCCCGATACCTGCACCGTCTGCGCCGTTGACAACGGATCCTGCGCACTCACACCCCGCTGCCACATGAATCGCGTCTCGTTCACCACCTTCGATCCAAAGATCTGAGTGTCGCTTACCTGCAACTGGTTCTGAGACTGGTTCGAGTTGTACCCGGTCGACGGCAGGTTGAACTGCCCAATGCCGTCGTTATCCTCGCTGTTCGAGCCGTACTCGTAGCGCACCGTCAGCGTGTTGTTCTCTGCCAGTTGATAATCGAGTCTGCCCGACACCTCCAGCCGCGTCCTCGGATTCCCCACGTACTGAATCAGCGAAACGGGCTGCAGATTGCTGTCCAGCACCGTCGCATTCACCACGTTGTTGTCAGCCAGACCGCGCCGGTTATAAGAAAGAAAGAACGACGACCTCTTGCTCAACGGCCCGCTCAGATTCGCCATCACCAGCAGCGAGTGATAATCCGGCGGCGCCGGCTGTGGTGCCACCACTCCGTTGGTGATCGGGCTCCACGTCGTGTTCAGAAAATTCGCGTTCCCATTCAGGTTCACCTGCCCGTGCAGTTTGTCCGTACCCGGCTTTGTCAGAATCTCGATCCGCCCGTAACCCAACGCATCGTACTGCGCCGAGAAAGGATTCTGGTTCACCCGAATCTCGCGAATCGAAGACTTCGGCGGCAATGTCCCGTTGCTGAACCCATCGACATATATCTGTCCGCCATTCGGCCCGGCTGACGGACCAGCCAGCGCCTGCAGTTCATTCGAAAGCTCATCGGGATCGTCCGACAGCGCATCCAGATCCTTCCCCTTGATCACCAGCGCGCTCGCGTTGCTCGCGGCATTCGTGTCCAGCGCCGAACCGTTGTCCGAGACTTCCACCTGCTCCTGCTGCAGTTCAATCTGCATCTTCACGTCAAGCGACCGCACCGCATCTGCCGCCACCTGCACCGCGGGCCGCATATAGGACGCGAAGCCTCCCGCCACCACGTTCAGCTGGTATGTGCCTGCCGGAACACCGCGAAGCACGTAGGTGCCGTCCGCGCCCGAGGTCGCGGTGTACTTCGCCGACGTTGCCGACTGCAGCACGACCGTGGCTCCAGGAATCACCGCGCCAGTGGGATCGGTGACCGTGCCTCGCAACCCACCACCCTGCTGCGCAACGGCAGGCACCACACACGAGAGAACCGCAACAGCTACCGCAAAGAACTTCAGCCTCTTGAAAAAAAACATTCCTGCTCCTGCCAATCCTGATTGGCGGTTCTAACCGCATCAAGTTCTTCTAAAGATGTCGGAGATCGTTTGTCTTTGTACTACGGCGTCCCCGCTCCCTCGCCCGGACTCCCGTTAATGTTCCATGGAGACAACGTCATCGGCGCGGCACCCTTCGGTGTCGCCGCAAGAATCGCCTCCACTCCGGCCAACAGCGTGATCACGGTTCCTTGCCCATTCGCTCCGGGAGTCGACACAATCATGACCGTGTCGCCGGCCTTCAAATCCTCCGGCGGCATCTTCGGCAACCTGCCCATCATCTGTGACAGATCACCCCGGCTCGCACCCGCTCCGCGAGCACCACCTCCCGGCACGCCACCTGGAGCGCCACCCGGAGCCTGCCCACCCGCCGGAGGTCCCTGCATGCCGCCCGCGGGAGCACCACCACCAGGAGCACCCGCCCCGCCCGGAGCACCTGCTCCGCCGCCCGACACACGAGCAGCCATCATCTGCGCCGCCTGCGGAGGCAATCTGCGCAGCTGCGAATCTGCACTCACCTTCAGCGTCACCGGCTTCTGCGTCGCTGCATCCTTCACCACCAGCACTCCGCTGGCGGCATCCATCTTCACTACCGTCCCCGCCACGTTGCGGAACGATCCGCTCACAATCTCTTCCGCGTTCAGGTCGCCATCCGGCGTCCGCGTTCCCCGCGCGCGAAGCTGGTCGCCGGGCTGTATCTGCGCCAGCGTCCCTACCTGGGCATCCTCAAACTTCACTGAGTCCGGAGCGTACCTGCGCAGCACCGTCGTCGCGGAAACATGGATCACCGTCGTCTTCGCTGCTGCTCCCTGTCCGCCTGCAGAAATCGTGATCGTCTCCGCGGCCGCGTCTACCTGCTTCACCAGTCCGCCGGTCCCGCGCTTCTGCCAGTCCTGCTCCTCCTGCTGGTGCTTCTGCTGCAGATCCTCCGCCTTCATCACGATCACGGTGCTCGCCACAAACGTGCCCGCCGTGTCACCCGGTTTGCCTCGAACCAGCAGCCGATCGCCCACTGCAACGTCCTTCAGCGCGATTTCCTGCGCGTCCTTCATGTCTTTGCTGCCAGCCGGCAGCTTCAGGATCTTCGTATCCCCGTCCACCTGGATCGATACTGCCTGCCCCGCATCGGTGGTCAGCGACACTGAGTTGGCCGCAACCGACTTCACCGTACCCAGCTGGCGATTGGCTGCAGCCGGAGCCTGCGCGTAGGCCTGCTTCGCTGGAAGCATCCATCCCGCGCCCACCAGCGCCACCGCTACCACCCACCCCGCCCATCGCCTGCCCTCAAACATGATCCCTCTCCCCTGTCTTTTCCCCGCAGGTGTACCCGCGCACATGATCGCCAACGGAACCAAACAGCTTTTCTATAAGGACAGACGAATGAACAACAAAAAGAGTCGCATCTGAGGAAAATGGGCACTGGCCAGCACCGCTGCCCGAAGGCTTCCCCCTGCTCGCTGTCTGTTTTTTAGCTTTACGCTGACTCGCTGACTTGCTAACTCGCTGCTTTTCTACAGCTGGTCGGATGCTTCTCCCCGCCCACCACAATCCAGCCATTGTCCGCGCCGCGATGCGTGGAGCAATGCACATCGTGCACACCCGCCACAAACCTGCCTCCGCTCGGGAAAAATGCCTGTCCATAGGCGAAGACCGCCGTGTTCGGACCTGCCGTCACCTTCCCATCCAGCTCGTCGTTGCTTACCACTTCCACCAGCCGCACATCGCCACCGGGCATCGTCACCCGCAGGGGAAAGATCTGGTGATCTCCATGCGCTCGGCCGTGCTGCGTGCGCGAAGAACTCACCGTAATGCCGCACACCATCACGTTATCCACCGCGCTCGATTGCCCCGCCGAAATCAGGCCCGCCAGTTTCTCGTTCACCTGTGCGCTGCAATTCGCCGGCACGGGAACATCGCCGTCCTGCGCTGCCGCCACATTCGCGTGTGTATCCGCCGGAACAGCGCTCGTCTTCGCCGCATCGTTGCCCTTGGGAGCCGACGTACATCCCACGAGCGCCATCACCGCCACCAGCCAGATCCCCGCAATCCCTCGCATCACCCCAACCTCCGCCCTATCCTTCGCAGCATGCTAGCAGACCCCACCGACCAGGCCCTCACCGCGCGCTCATCTTTTCGATATACGCAACTGTCTCATTCCACTAGACTCCAGAAACGCATTCCCCAAATCGCACATTCAGGAGACGCAAAGGATGATGAAAGCTATTCGCCTTGCAGTCGCAGTGCTCGCCCTCTACCCCCTAGGTCTATCCGCCGCGCATGCCCAGGTCGCCTATAACGAAGGTCCCGTCGAACGAATCGTTCTGGTCCAGATCCTGCCCGGCCACTTCGACGCATTCATGGCCGACCTCAAGAAAAACATCATGCCCATCTGGGAATCAGAGAAGAGCGCCGGCCTGATCGTCGGCTACCAGATCTTCCTCAACACCACTCGCTCCGGTCATGACGACTGGGACTTCGGATACTCGCTCACCTACAAGAACATGGCCGCGCTCGATGGCCTGCCGGATAAGGTCTTCGACATCCGCATGAAGCAGTATGGAGACAAGACCGCCGAGCAGAAGGTCATCGACAAGCGAGTGGAGAACGTCCACGTCGTCAGCAGCCAGCTCATCCGAGACATCACCCTGCGCTAGCTCGACAGCCTCACCTAATCCGCATCAACAACCGAGGCGGCGCAAACATTCATCGCGCCGCCTCATTCAACTCCACACCCGCACCGCATTCCCACCCATTTCGCTGGCCCTCTGTCCCACGTCAAAGTAAAATCAACCGCACTTATATATAGTCGGGCGCAGTCAGAAACCGGGTCGTCACAATTCTCCGCGCGTTGAACACTCTTTTTCTGTCACTTGCGTCTACTACAAATAGCAAATGCTACCCTTCATCCGGAGATTTCAAACAGGTCCCGAAGGAGCAGCTGCACAATACTCAGGCAGGAAGGATACCAATGGGCAATCTCTTGAGCGACCTCAGGCATTCGCTGCGCATGTTCGTTAAGAATCCCGGCTTCACCGTCGCAGCCGTCGCCGCCCTGGCACTCGGCATCGGAGCCAACACCGCCATCTTTACAGTCGTCAACACCGTCCTGCTCAAGCCCCTCACCTATCCTGATCCTGACCGCATCGTCCAATTCCTGCTCACCTCACCAAATGGCAGCGGGCCCGGCGCCTCCATCACCAAGTTCCATAACTGGCAGGAACAAACCAGCGTCTTCCAGGATGTCACCGCCTACGACTTCGGCGGCCCCGGCTTCAACCTCACCGGAGCCGTCCCCGAACAGGTCCACGGCATCCACGTCACCAAGGACTACTTCAAGCTCTTCGGCGCACCCGTCATCCTCGGCCGCACCTTCACCGACGAAGAGGATCGCCCCAACGGCGGCAAAGTCGTCGTCATCAGCTACGGATTGTGGCAGCGCAAATTCGGCGGCAATCCAAACATCGTCGGAACCACCCTTTCGCTCGGCAACGAACCCTACACTATCCTCGGAGTCCTCTCGCAGTCCTACGTCTCCGACCCCGAATCCGATATCTGGCTCCCCTTCCAGTTCGACCCCAACAGCACCAACCAGGGACACTTCTTCCTCGGTGCCGGACGCCTCAAGCCCGGCATCACCATCGCCCAGGCCAACGCGCAACTCAAACTCGCTGCCGACGAGTTCCGCCGCCGCTATCCCGGAGCCATTGGCCCTCAGGAAGGTTTCGCCGTCCAACCCTTGCGCGATGCTCTCGTCAGCGACGTGCGCTCCTCTCTCTTCGTCCTCCTCGGCGCTGTTGGCTTCGTACTGCTCATCGCCTGCGCCAACGTTGCCAATCTACTGCTCGTTCGCGCCACAGGACGCAAGCGTGAGTTCGCCATCCGTGCAGCCATGGGCGCAGGTCGCGCTCGCATCATCCGCCAGTTGCTCACTGAGAGCGTCATGCTCGCCTTCATCGGCGGCATACTCGGCCTGATCCTCGGCTACATCGGCGTCCGTGCCCTGCTCGCCGTCAGCCCCGGAGATATTCCTCTCATCGGCGAAAATGGCGCTCACATCGGCCTCGACTGGCGCGTCCTCGCCTTCACCCTCTGCGTCTCCCTGCTCACAGGTATCCTCTTCGGACTCGTTCCCGCCATCGGCGCTTCGCGCCCCGACCTCAACACCACTCTCAAAGAAAGCAGCAACCGCTCCGGCACCGGATTCCGCCAGAGCAAGTTCCGCTCCCTGCTCGTCATCAGCGAAGTATCACTCGCGCTAGTCCTCCTCATCGGCGCTGCCCTGCTCATCCGCACCTTCGTCGCACTGCGCAACTGTCAATCCCGGATTCAACGCGCACAACGTTCTCACCATGCAGATGTCGCTCAGCGGAGATCGCTTTGATAAGACCGTCGGCGTCGCTCAACTCACTCGCGATGGCCGCGAGCGTCTCAACGCAATCCCCGGTGTCGAAGCCTCTGCCTCCACCTGCTGCCTCCCACTCGAAGGCGGCTTCGGTCTTCCCTTCGATGTCGTCGGTCGCCCCGCCGGAAAAGATCCCCACACCGGCGGCGCTGGCTGGATGAACACATCGCCCGGCTACTTCGACGTCTTCCGCATCCCCATCCTGCGCGGCCGCGACTTCACCGTGAACGATGCACTGGCGCTGCTCCAGGCGTCGTCATCATCAACGATGCGATGGCCAAAAAATTCTGGCCCAAGGAAGATCCCGTCGGTCAGCAGACTCGTCATCGGCAAAGGGCGTTGGACCGCAGTTTGAAGAACCCGCGCGCCAGATCATCGGCATCGTCGGCGACATTCGCGATGGCGGCCTCAATCGCGATCCGCGTCCCGCTCATGATCATCCCGCAGGCACAGGTTCCCGACGCCATGACGGTGCTCAATGCCGGCATCGGTCCGGTCACCTGGCTCGTGCGCACTCACACCGGATCCGCACACTCTCGCCGCCACCATCACCGAGCAACTGCGTCAGGCCAGCGGCGGATTGCCCGTCGCCCGCGTGCGCACAATGGACGAAGTCGTCGTCCGCTCCACCGCGCGCGAAGAGCTTCAACATGCTGCTCCTCACCATCTTCGGTGCCTCTGCGCTCGTGCTCGCCGCCATCGGCATCTACGGCCTCATGGCCTACTCCGTGCAGCAACGCACTCAGGAGATGGGCATCCGCATGGCTCTCGGCGCCGACCGTCAAACCATCCGCAATCTCGTCGTCTGGCAAGGCATGAGGCTCGCCATTGTCGGCGTCGTCATCGGAGTCGCCGCCTCCTTCGCTCTCACTCGCTTCATCGCCAGCTTCCTCTTCGGCGTAAAGTCCTGGGACCCGATGGTCTTCGTCGCCGTCCCCATCATCCTCGCCTCGGTGGCATTATTCGCGGTCTGGCTTCCAGCCACCCGCGCCTCCCGCCTCAATCCCGTCGAGGCTCTCCGTATCGAGTAACCATACTCACTCCCGCAGCGCGATCCCAGGTCTGCACTCAAGCCTGGGGTCGCAAAGCGAGTCTGCTCGACCCAGCCACACTCCTCTTTAAACATCACAGTTTCAATCGGATCGGCCCGTGTCACTCTCGCTGCAACTGAGTAAGCGCGGCCTTGCAACTCCTCACCCGATGCGTTAACCTTCAACTCTTCCCCAAGGTGGGCCATTTCTCGCTCCTCCTGCGTGTAGCTGCGCGTATCCATACGTCCACGCCCCTCGGTAAAGTCCAAACGGAGAAACAGATATATGGAGTTCAAAGATTATTCGCGAAAGCTCGTTCTAGGAAGCCTCGCAGTCTCAGGCTTCCTGACGGGGGCCAGTGCAATCGCGCACGGGCAAGCTGCATCGGCCAAGAAACCAAACATCATCGTCATCATGGGTGACGACATCGGCATGTGGAACATCGGCGCCTATCACCGCGGCATGATGGCTGGCACCACGCCGAATCTCGACAAACTCGCCAAAGAAGGTATGCTCTTTACCGACTATTACGCCGAGGCTAGTTGCACGGCCGGCCGCGCAAACTTTATCACCGGCGAACTGCCCATTCGTACTGGTATGACCACCGTGGGCCAGGCCGGCGCCAAGATCGGAATTCCGGCAGAAGCAGTGACCACAGCCACGATCTTGAAGTCGATGGGATACGCCACTGGCCAATTCGGCAAGAATCACCTGGGCGACCTCAACGAGTACCTGCCCACAGTTCACGGCTTCGACGAGTTCTTTGGCTACCTCTATCACCTCGACGCGATGGAAGACCCCGCTCACCCCAACTATCCGCAGAATCTACTCAACGTAGTTGGTCCGCGCAACATGGTCCATTCCTGGGCTACCACCACGGACGATACCACGGAGATGCCGCGCTGGGGCAAGATTGGCAAACAGAAGATCGAAGACGCCGGTACCCTTTATCCGAAACGGATGGAAACCGTCGACGACGAAATTCTCGCTTTCACGACGCAGTTCATGGACAAGTCCAAAGCTGCCAACAAGCCCTACTTCGTCTGGCTCAACCCAACTCGTATGCACATCGTCACTCACCTCTCTCCAAAGTATGAGGCGTTGCGCAACGCAGAGAATGGCTGGTCGGAAGAAGAAGCCGGCATGGCGCAAATCGATGACATCGTTGGCTCCGTAATGCAGAAGGTCAAGGACATGGGCGATGACGACAATACCATCGTCGTCTTCACCACCGACAACGGCACCGAGTTGTTTACCTGGCCCGATGGCGGTCAGACGCCCTTTGCCCAGTCCAAGGGAACGGTCCTCGAGGGCGGCTTCCGGGTACCCTGCATCCTCCGCTGGCCCGGTCACGTGCCCGCAGACTCAGTCCAGAACGGCATCTTCTCCGGCCTCGACTGGCTGCCGACGTTTGTTTCCATCGCCGGCAATCCCAACATCACAGACGAATTGCTGAAGGGCAAATCCATCGACGGTCGTACCTACAAAAATCATCTTGATGGCTACGATCAAACCGCCGCTATCACTGGCAAGGGCAAATCCGTACGTCACGAAATCTTCTACCTCGGCGAAAGCACCGTCGGCGCGGTCCGCATCGATGATTACAAATTCCGCTTCATCGATCAGCCGGCCGGCTGGCTCGGAGAAAAGACCCATCCCGACGTGCCGTACATCACCAACCTGCGTCTTGATCCCTTCGAGCGCACAGGCTGGCCCAACGACGGGACAAAAGAGGGAGCACAACAATACTTCGATTGGTTCAAGTTCCAGTTCTGGCGCTTCGTCTTCGTCCAGCAGTTGATGGGCAAGGAAATCCAAACCTTCCTTGATTACCCACCAATGCAGCGCGGAGCAAGCTTCAACCTCGACGCAATTAAGGCGGAGATGGCATCCAGAATGGCACAGGCTGAAGCAGCAGCCAAAGGCCCCAGCAACTAATATCACCTACTCACACATGGGGCGGCTCGCAAGGGCCGCCTCAACTTTGGTAATGAGATGAAGATTCGATCAAATTCCTCGCTCTCTCTTATCGCCGTCCTTCTCTTCGCCGTCGCCGCTGCACATGCGCAAGATCCGCTTCCATCGTGGAACGACGGAGCAGCCAAACAGGCCATCGTCAACTTCGTTCACGTCACCACCGATTCATCCAGTCCAAAGTTCGTTCCGCCCGAGCAGCGAATCGCCACCTTCGACCAGGACGGCACGCTGTGGGTCGAGCATCCCATGTATTCCATCGTCATGTATTCGATCGATCGCGTCCCGGCACTCGTCAAGGCGAAGCCGGAACTCGCCAACGTTGAGCCATTCAAGACCGTGCTCTCAGGCGACCGCGAAGCGATGTCCAAACTGACGCTCCCCGACCTAGAAAAAATTCTCGCCATGACCCTCACCGGAATGACCGTTGAAGAATCCGACGCACAGATGAAAGCATGGATCACCGAAGCCCGTGACCCGCGTTGGAAGCGCCCCTACACCGAGCTCATTTATCTCCCGATGATCGAAGTGTTGAAGTATCTCCGCGCCAATGGCTACAAGACCTACATCGTCACCGGCGGCGGACAGGACTTCACTCGCGTCTACTCCGAGCAGGTCTATGGCATTCCACCCGAGCAGGTCGTCGGCTCCGCCGCAGAGACAACCTTCGGCTACGACAAGAACGGCAGGCCCCAGCTAATGAAGGACCCAAAGCTCTTGTTGAATGATGACAATGGCGGCAAGCCCGAGGGAATCCATCTCATGATCGGTCGCCGCCCCTACGCCTCCTTCGGCAACACCGCCGGTGATCAGCAGATGCTCGAGTACACAAAGGCCGGCGATGGCGAACGCCTCGCGATGCTCGTCCTGCATGACGACGCAAAACGCGAGTACGCCTACGGTCCTGCCGCCTCACTACCAGACACAAAAGTCGGCGCATTTAGTCAGGCACTCTACGACGAGGCTAAAGCAAAAAGATGGATCGTCATCAGCATGAAGAGCGACTGGAAGCAGATCTTCACCTTCGATAAGTAACAGCGCACTGTTCACGTAAGCGAGTACACGCCTATGCATCCGAATACATCGTGAGTAATGATCATGATTAGCTTTCTCATGCGCTCTTCGGATTCCGAAATGTAAGGCATCTACGTCGCGAACAGCACACGGGCGTCGCACCGCAGCATCAGCCCTGTCTCCAAATCCACGTGCCCCTTACTTGCAAAGGGTGTACAGTGTTCTGATTCGGAGGACACCACCATGATCCTCGTCGTTGGCGCAACTGGACTCGTCGGCAGCGAAGTCTGCCGCAAGCTTGCAGCACGAGGCGAAAAAGTTAGAGCGCTCGTTCGCAGCACCAGCGCGCCCGACAAAGTCGAAGAGTTGCGCTCCCTCGGAATCGACATATCCGTCGGCGACCTCAAATCTCCCGCCTCCCTCAACGATGCATGCAGTGGAGCAGACTCCGTCATCTCTACCGCTTCCTCAACCCTCTCCCATCAGCCCGGCGACTCCATCGAGACTGTCGATGCAGCTGGACAGTTGCAGTTGGCACACGCTGCGAAAACCGCGTGCATCGATCGTTTTCTATTCGTCTCCTTTCGCCCGCCGCGTGGCATCTCCTCTCCCTTGATCCGTGCCAAGCACGAAGTTGAAAAAGCAATCTCCTCCATGAACTACACCGTCATTCAGGCCAGCTACTTCATGGAGGTATGGCTCAGCCCCGCGCTCGGCTTCGACTACCCCAACGCGACCGCCCGCATCTGCGGATCAGGCACTAGCCCCGTTAGTTGGGTCTCCTTCACTGACGTCGCCGAGATGTGCGCCATCGCTCTGCGACATCCCGCCGCTGCACGTAGAACAATCGAATTCGGCGGCCCTGACTCGCTCAGCCTCCTCCACGTCGTTGCCCTCTTCGAAGAAATCGGCGGCAGGCCCTTCAAGCTCGAACACATCCCCGAACAGATGCTCAAAGCCCAGTACGACGGCGCAACAGATTCCCTGCAGAAGACCTTCGCCGCGCTCATGCTCGCATCAGTGCAAGGAGACGCCATCGACATGGCGCACGTCATTCAGCAATTCGACATCAAGCTCACTAGCGTCGAAAAATATGCACGCCGAGTTCTGGGGACAGCGCAGAACACATAGGGCCAGCACTATCCCGCGATCGAACAGGAGAGCAGCATGAGCAAGCTACAGCTACGCATTTTCGACGGAACACGCCAGCCTTTCGCTGCCCCTGCACAGTTCCTCGTCACCATCACCGACGGTCACCAGACGCAGCACGTCCGCGAATTCTTCGAGTCGAATGACCTTTCCTTCGATCTGCCCTTCTTCAATAACTTCGGCGACGACTACTCCGTCGTCGTCTGGGCGAAGAACTACAAGCAGGCAGGCTTCGTCCCCGTCACTCTCTCCGATCAATACACACAAATTCTCGACATTATGCTCATCCCCAACGACTATGGCTTCAGCTTCGTCAACGCCCGATGGGACGCCGCCAAAACACGCTACCCGTTCCTTGCCAGCGACGTCGACAACGCCACCGGCGAAACTCGCTACGAGAATCTTCTTGATCAAACCGAAAAGGCCCTCGCCTGCTTCCTCAACATCGGCGAGGCCATGAGC
This sequence comes from uncultured Acidobacteriaceae bacterium, assembly GCA_963849505.1. Lineage (GTDB taxonomy): Bacteria > Acidobacteriota > Terriglobia > Terriglobales > Acidobacteriaceae > JANXZS01. The sequence continues at coordinate 23,043 of CAWKHY010000016.1, forward strand.
CAGATCGCGCTCTCGCAGGGCACGCCCCTCGACTACATCAGGCAGCTACGCTGGGATGCACAATATGCTCCCGCACAGGACCGCTTCTTTGCCTGGTGCGATGCCCGCCTCATCGATCAAGTCAAGATCGCCGCCGACGCCGGAATGTTCGCCGTCGAACTCAACCCCGGACTCCTTCACCCTGGCGCCACCTCAAGCTGGAAGCAGATCCAATTCGGCGAAGCCAACGTCCAGCTCACCTTCCACGAGAACGACACCCGCGTCATCGATGGTATCAACTGCGTCATGCTTGAGCCGGACATCGACTACTACAGCGACCTCGGCGCGCATGTCATCCTCGAAGTCATTCCCAACGCCCTCACCCATACGCTCACCGAGCCGGCCGATGTCTACGTCCTTCGCTGGATCGCCGGGCGAACAGCAGGCACACCCGCCTTCGAGCCCATCTACACCATCACCACCTGAGACTCGCGTGCTCTCGGCGCTGCCACGCTAAACCCCAAACTGCCGCAGATGATGGTCCACATGCTTGTACATCAATATCGCCCACTCATCGGGAGTCATCCCTCCAAAGAAGCTGTGCGGATTACGCGTACACCCCGCCGCACCCCCGCTCACAAACCGGTCTATCAATCCAATTAACCGTGCCTGTTCCTTTTCCAGATCGTGCTCGTCCGTCACCACCAGCGTCTTCACCGTCTTGGAATTCCTCCGCATCGGCTTGTCATCCTTCAGCACCAGCGGCTTGATCGCTCCGCCTATTACGCGTCCCAGAAACATACGCGGAGCAACCGTGTCTCCTACCGCCCACTCCAACGCTCCGGAGGTATGCGCCATCGCCTGGGCAGCGTTCATCGTGCCCCACTGTCGCTCGCTCGTCGCACCCAGTCGCGCTACCCGCGCCTTCACCTCTGCCACCGTTGACGCTTCAAATAGATTCTTCATCCCCACAGTCTCCCCTACTCGCCCTTATCAGGCAACTTTCTGCGGCCTGCTTTCACTAACCTTTCCCCTCACGTCCAAAAATGCCAGAGCCCATACCTCGCATCCGAGACATGGGCTCCCCTCTTGATATTCGCTTCGCGACAACTCAGCAGCAACGCTAGACCTTGAACTCCTTCTCCAGCACGTAGAACTTTGCGGTCTCCCGGATCACGCCGTCTTGTGCCATCGCTTCCGCGGTCGCCGGCGATGCCATGGCCTTCAGCGCCGCAGCCACGTCCTCGACCTCAAAGCACACGGTACAAATGTTGCCCTCGCTTACCCCATAGCTCACCGGCTGGGTCAGCGCGTATTCCCTCTTGAACATCTCACCGTGCGTCCTAAAGTTCGCTTCCCACTTCACCGCGTCCTGCACCTGCGCCGTCACTATCAACTTGCCCATACGCTTTCTCCTCCTGCACAACGTGCACCACCAGCAGCCCACGGAGCATAACACCGCCGCACAACCACTGTCTGCAACCAACCTTAGCTTCAACATCGTTCACCGCTGGCCAGGGTTCCGACAGTGCTCACAATAACTAAACAGTGAAAAGGCGGCCGAACCCTTTGCTCCTGTTTTGAGACATAGGGCCCGGCCCGCGCAAACAACCATCGCTTCCGCCTGAGAGAAGAATCCGTCCAATCTCTCACACCCTCATCGCCAATAATTATTAGCCGCCGCGATAGTAGCGAACTCAATCGCCACCACCTGCGCCGAAGCGATCAGGCTATCGGGGTTGGCTGAGTAGTTCGGCCTCCCACCCCGCAATATATCCAGATCCGGCTGAATATTGTGAATAGTGTGACGACATATAGCGAGAGCCAGCGCCCGTCCCGCCTCCGGTGTAGCCGTGATCAATGTGCCGCCCGGCACCAGCACCAGTTCTGCATCAGGTACGCGATTCATAGTATTGCTCCTGGTTAAGTTTTTATCCGGCCCAGCCAGGTATCCGGCAGCAGCCTCTCAAACCGCCCTCCATCCACCTGCCTCAGCGGGCATAATACTTGAAGAACGCTGCTACACTTGCAAAATCCCCATGAACGAAAGCGAAACAATGCCGGCAGCAGTGTCCCTCCTCGAAATCAAAAACGCGCAGCAGCGCATCAAGGACTTCATCTACCGCTCGCCCTGCGAGAAATCCGAGGAAATCTCCCACCTCACCGGCCAGCAGGTCTACCTCAAGCTCGATAACTTGCAGCGCACCGGAGCATTCAAAGAGCGCGGCGCACTCAACCGCATCCTCACCCTCTCCCCAGCCGAACGCAGCCGCGGACTCATCGCCGCCTCCGCCGGAAATCACGCTCAGGCCGTCGCCTACCACGCCGCCCAGCGCGGCATCCGCGCCGTCATCGTGATGCCCATGATGACCCCGCTCGTAAAAGTCTCCGCCACCCGCGACTTCGGCGCCGAAGTCGTTCTGCACGGTTCCAACTACGAAGAAGCCTGCGCCCACGCCACCGAGCTATGCCGGCAGCAGGGGCTCACCTTCCTCCATCCCTTCGACGACGCCGAAGTCATCACACGGCCAGGGCACCCTCGGCCTCGAAATGCTCGATCAGGTTCCCTCCCTCGAAGCCGTCGTCATCCCCATCGGCGGCGGCGGACTCATCGCCGGCGTAGCCTGCGCCATCAAGGAATCCAATCCCAACATCCGCGTCATAGGCGTTCAGACCGATCGCCTGCCCTCCATGCTCCGCGCCATCCAAGCCGGAGAGCCCGTCACTCTCCCCGCCGACGCCACCATCGCCGACGGCATCGCGGTCCGCCGCGCGGGAGACATCACCTTCCCGCTACGTCCAAAAATATGTCGACGAAATCGTCACCGTGGATGAAGAAGAAATCGCCAAGGCCATCCTCGTTCTGCTCGAACGCGAAAAGCTCCTCGCCGAAGGAGCGGGCGCCGCTGCCCTGGCCGCACTCCTGCAGACACAAAACCTCGCTCACGAGCCAGCGCACCGCCGTCCTCGTCTGCGGCGGAAACATCGACGTCAGCCTGCTTTCCCGCATCATCGAACGCGGCCTGGTCAAGGATGGCCGCCGAATGCGCCTTCGCATCCATCTCTCCGACCGCCCCGGAGCACTCCACAACCTCACCCGCATCCTTACCGATCAGCGTGCCAATATCGTCCAGACCCAGCACGACCGCGCCTACTACGGAGTCAACCTCGGCGACACCGTCATCGACCTCACCCTCGAAACCCGCGGCGCATCCCACATCTCTCAGATACTCGAAGCCCTGGCGCGCGAAGGCTATCGCCACGAGCTCATCGAATAAGCCGCGCAGTTCTGCCACATTTTCGTTGTGATTGGATTTATCTACTTCGCTGTTGCGCAGAAATCTACTTCGCCGCGATCTCTCGCCTGCTGACCACTCAACCCCGCGAGTGCCGCGACGGAGAAACTTCCTGAATCATCCAGAAGAGGAATGCCGTGGTCAGTCCGAACAAGAGCCAGCCGCTCAGCGCCTCCAGAGCCCCCATCAATCTCCACTTTTCCTCCAGATGGAGATCGGAATTTCCATAGGTCGTCATCGCGCCCAGGGAATACAGCATCGCCGACCTGAAGCTGCCCAGTGCTCCGATAAGACAGTACGCGATCGCCCAGACGCCTACTTCTACGGCGTGGAACACGGTTGCCAGAAGCGCCGTCGCTCCCACAACTAATGCGAAAAAGACTCCGGGGTGGTGGTGTTTGGCGCCATCCCCGTAAATGGTGATCGCTTTCTGTCTTAATGCCCCTAGGGCTATAACGTGGAAAATCACCGTCAAAACGATCAGCACGCAACCGTAAAACCAGTCCATACGCCACGTCGAGTAATCGAATGAGGACATGCCTAGCGCAATTCCAGCAGCGTTCATCAAAATCTCCGGGCAACGCTCTGTGCCACACTTCTCAGCAGCACAAGTCTCGGGTAAGCCAGCGTCTTCGTCAATACCAAATCAGTCTACGCACAGACGGCACCTCCGCCTCACTCACTGTTCAATAATTCGGCCGGTTGTTGCGGACGTTCCCTACATCGCGACTGGCTTCCCGCGCCGTCATAGACTCTGCCGGAAAAGGACGCAGCAGGTCGATCGGCGGCTGCTCGCTCTCCTCGCGGCTCAGCCAGCGCCCGTAATCCTTCGGCTCAAGAATCACCGGCATCCGATTGTGAACCGTCGCCGTTCAGCTCATTAGGGTCCGTCGTAATAATCGTAAAACTCTGCAGCCAGTTGTTATCCGCCGCCGGATCTCGCCATGCATCCCACAGGCCAGCGAATGCAAATGGCTCGCCGTCCTTCATCGAAAACGCGTAAGGCTGCTTCGACTTTTCGTCAATCTTCTTCCACTCGTAAAAGCCATCTGCGGGAATCAAACAGCGCCGCCGCTTGAAGGGTACGCGCCACATTGCATTCGTCGTCACCGCCTCCGCCTTCGCGTTGATCGTAGACATTCCTTTGAACTCCGCCAGCGATTTCGCAAAATTCGGAATCATGCCCCACCGCATCATCACCAGTTCCCGTTCCCCAGTCTCCCGCTGTTCGCGGATCACGGGCTGAAAGCTCGTCGGCGCCACGTTATAGTCCCAGTCGGGCAGCACAAAATCTTCCGGCAGCTTCCCCAAACGGAACGCCTCAGCAATGCGCTGTTTATCTGATCGACGATAGTAGCGACCACACATAATAGGAGACCAAAGACTTAACGAAATGGTAACTGACTCCTTCGTGGGACGACGAACGTAACTTCGAGGTCTATAGTTATCCCAAAATTCTTTATAACTGCGCCCTCAAAGCCACTAGTTTTTTGCGGCTTATTACGTCTTGGGCATTTCAAGAAAGAGGCTGGTTAATGCTTCGCACTATCCTGATACTGATTGGTTTCTCTGCTCCTACACTCGCTTTAGGTGGTGCCAGAATATGGCGCAGCCACCATCGCAAAGCAGTCGGCTGACCGGCATAAACAGGATCTTTGGAACGACCACTACTCCCATCGTCAGAACCGCTGACCAGGCACCCCTCTTCAACACTAAGCGCGCTGATTCTCTAAGGTCAGCGCGCCCAGTGTCGTCCTAGGAAGCGAGTTCACCCAACCTAATTCACCATCGTGGTCAATGTTCCCGTATTGTTTCCCGGTACAAAGTCCTGCATATTCGAAACACTCGCAGCGGTATTCGAGAGCATCGTCCCAGCCGCCGCGTTCACCTTCACAGTCAGCTTCACGGTGTAGGTGTCGCCCTTCTCCAGCCGCAGCACCTCGCACTTCAGCGTCCCTGTTCCACCCACCGCGGGAGCACTGCAACTACCACCCCCCGCATCGTAGCTAACAAACGTAGTCCCGGCAGGCAGGGTATCCGCCACCCGCACGTTATATCCAAAGTCCGGTCCCTTACTCGTCACGGCAAGGGTGTATGTCAGGTTCCCTCCATGCGCCACCGTCCCCGCTGAAGCACTCACCCCCAGCGCAATATCATCCATGATCACCAGCTTCGCAACAGCAATATCCCACACCCCGCGTGGGATGTTCAATGCTCCTGGAGTCGAACTTGATCCCACCCCGATCGCCGGCGTAGCAAGATAGACATTGAGGAATTTGTCGACGACGATTTCTGCTTGCGGAGCCGTGATGCCGTTGAACGGTGCGCTGCTGGTCCCAAAATAGGTGGAATAGTAGACGATCGAACTCAATGAGCCGGAAAGGGTCGCAACAAAAATCTGCTCGTTCCCCGGTACAGACTTCTGCACGGGCGCTTTCATTGGAGATCTTGAGATGTCGTGGTTCCGGTGATGTACACCGTACGGTACTGGTCAAGCACGACAGACGTAATCGTATCGTCGCCGCTCCCGCCAAAATAGGTAGACCACATCAAGCCTGTACCCGAAGCATTCAGTTTCCCGACAAACCCGTCGGTATTCCCACCACCATACGTTTTCTGAAATGCATTTCCCGTGACCAGATATCCATTCGGGGTGCTGCCAGCGATGTATGCTTGCCCTGAGCTATCAACAGCGATCGCACTCCCCTCTCCCGGGAAATAGATAAAATACTCGCGGCTGTCTCCCGAAGGGCTCAGTTTTCCGGCGAATCCACAATGTTTCCCCGAGGTGCAGATTTGCTTGAAAGCGTTACTGGTAGTTGACCCCACTCCCTGGCTTGGTCCGGCAATATAGACGGCTCCCTTAGCATCAATTGCTATGGCTGTAGTTGGCTCCATTTGCGTACTGTTGGAATAGATGCTGGAGTAAAGAGGTGTACCTGCATTGTTGAACTTCGCGACGAAGTTAACGCCCTGCGCGTAGACGCTGTGAATGGTTGGCAAGCCGGAACCACGAGCCGCGCCAGCTATGTACGCATTTCCCTCGCCATCGACGGCGAGAGCGTTCCCAAAAGATCCATTGCTGGCAGAGAAGTAGGTGGAATAGATCAGGCTATCTCCGGTAGGACTCAATGCCGTAAGAAACGCGTCGACATCATCCCCACGAAAATCAGGCTGGTAGGCATTCTTCACAGGAAAATTCAAATACGCATTTCCAGAGACGTATGCGCGTCCAGCATCGTCAACTCCAATCCCAACTCCCCATGCCTGTAACCCACCGAGATAGGTTGAGTAGACTAAAGCTGTGCCGGCTGCGTTAATCTTTGAAACAAAAGCCTCCGCTCCCATGGTCGTTGACTGAAACTCATTGACTAGTGGAAAGTCAAAGCCAACAGTGCGTCCCGTCACATATACATTGTTTGCCCTGTCAATGGCGATCCCATACGGCTCGTCCATTGAACTGCCGCCAAAAACAGCCGTGTACTCAACCACCGGGTCGATCACAAGCGGTTCGCTACGGTCATAATTGCCAAGCTCAACTCCTATCCTGCTGTTATTCGCTATCACATAACCCGCGGGAATGACTTTGCGCTGGCCCTTGATGATCTGATAGGCCACCGGGCTGCTCATCGAAAGGTCCCCGCTGTCCGTGTGAACAACAACTCCACCACTATGGTTTGCAGCGGCCTCTTGCTTGCCCTTCAGGCCAATTTCAATGAGCTTTGGATCGGCTCCCGGGGCGACCACAAAGTCATGTTCCAGCCTTCCTTCCTGGTTGCCGTAGTAAATCAGATCGATGCCGGGATAGACATCGCTATAGCGAACCCTGGCAAACGTCGGCACATCCGGATGCCACTTCGCCGGATCGTTGCCGATGAAGTAGTTGGCCTTGCCCGGCAGAGGATCGACACCAGCGGCTTTAGCCCTGGTGTTGGCGCCGATCAACTGCATGCGCACGATATTCGGCCGGCATCGGCGCCTGCAGTTTTGACATACCATCGGCTCCGGGCTTTGCCCCGGAGGGCAGGGCATACACCGAAAGCACCGCCTCGCTGGGAGTAAGGAACAGCGTGTATCCCGCCGTCCGTGCGAGGAACTGGACCGATCCATCGGTCTGCCCTTGGTTCACTTCAAAGCTGATGGGAAGCTTGCCGTAGGCACTTGAAAGCCGAGCAGCCGCAGCCGGGTCGGCTTTGGCATTCTGGGCCTGCAATGTTGAGTTGAGTATCGACCCTGACTTCCAGCCAGGAACAAAAACGAGGACCGCAATTGCAAAAGCAACGCGCAGAAAATTCTGGGGGAGATGCCACATGGAATGCCTTCTTCTGGCACAGCACCACTGCTTCGGCGTAGCGCAGTATCGCTGGCCGTTTGCCAATTGCATGTGAGCTTGTCCAGAGGGGGAATGCAGAGGGCGGCCGCACAAGCCGATTTACCAAAGAGTATATACCCGGTTTACATCTCGACAACAGATGAGCCTACCGCACCGGTACAACGCAGCATCAAAAATGATGAATGCCTAAATCTATCAATGAGCCTATTCAACATGCGCGCCTTCCATGCAACTCTAGACGAGCAAAGGCGTGCCCGCGGCCTGACTTGGGCACAACTCGCGGCGGAGATCAACCGGCCTTTCGAATCGACGCCGTCGATCCCAATCAGTCCGGGAACTCTTCGCGACATGCTCAAGAAGCAATCAGTCACTAGCGCAGTTGTTCTGCAGGTGCTTCGCTGGCTGCAGCGCACACCGGAGAGTTTTCTTTCAGGTCCGACGCGACGCGCCAGCGTGGAAGAGCAGATGCCTGATGCTGGGCCGGACCGAATCCTTCGCTTCGATACGTGCGCAATCTATGATGCGCTTCAGCAGGAACGCCTCAGACGAGGCCTGACCTGGCAACAGGTTGCTGATGAACTGCCTGGCTTTACTCCGAGCATGCTCACCAACCTGGCGAATGGGCCACTGATAGGGTTTCCGAGAGTCATGACTTTAATCCAATGGATCGACCGACCCGCGGTCGCTTTCGTAAGAGTACGTTCTCGGTGATAGGTCTGATTCAAAGCATCCTTGGAATCTCTGTCCATACCCCGAAAACTACTTCGATATCGAAGTATTCGATATCAAAAGATTTGGTCTCTCAAAAAGCATCATTTCGCGCTCAAAACCGCACTTAACAGCACCGAATTTTGACATTTCCTTCAACCTCGGGAGGACCGAACGCCCCCACCGGAACAGGCTTGCCGGACAGGGTAAGCCAGCACCTTCTAACTGCCGCAGATACAACACATATGACACCACTCATGAAGATCAACATGAGGATTATTTCCAGGCTTCCCTGCACCATTGTTGAGGCTACTCGCGTCATCGGCCAGAAAATATCCCGAATCGAAAGTGCCCCCGCATATAGAGTCATGACCACCACAAAGACCAATGGAATCAATGTGATCCAGGCGTACCGAGCCTTTCCCATGTTGACCAGGAAGGTGGACGCGACCGAGAGAGCGATCGTCGCGAGCAACTGATTCCCTGTTCCAAAGAGCGGCCAGATGGTGGATATGGAACCGGTGAGAATCAGGTACTCCACCCGCCGACGACCACGGTGGTGGCAGATCCACTCCCGGATACCCACGCTGTATTTCTAAATGGCTCATACACTTGCGCCGAGCATCTCTTGCAAAATGTAGCGCGAAACCCGCGTTCCCGCATCAATTGTAGTCAGAATAAACAGCGCTTCGAACATAATAGCGTAGTGATACCAATAACTTACAAGGCGATCCATGTACGGGAGACCACGAAAAATATGCGCCATCCCAATCGCGAACGACACCGCCCCACCCGTTCGTCCCGCTAGATTCTCTCCGACCTGTCTCGTAAGTTGATCTAATTCAACAGTATGCAGCCCGAGTTTTTGAAAGGCCGCTGGAGCAACATTGATAGCAAAATAGTCCCCCGGATACAGCGAACAAGCCGCAATCAGCGCCAAAACCGCGACTAATGACTCCGCCAGCATCGCTCCATAGCCGATAAAGCGCGCATCTGTCTCTTTATTCAACATCTTAGGAGTCGTTCCCGACGACACCAAAGCGTGAAATCCCGAGATCGCACCGCACGCAATCGTGACAAAAAGGAACGGAAACAAGCGCCCATGAATGATCGGCCCACCACCGTGCACAAACTCTGTAAATGCGGGAAATTGCAGCCTGGGATGCACGAAAAACACGCCTACAACCAGCAACGCGATGGTCCCAAGTTTCACATATGTCGAGAGATAGTCGCGCGGCGTCAGCAGGAGCCACACTGGAAGCACCGACGCGAAAAAGCCATAAGCAGCCATTAACCACGTGATCTGAGCGGGGCTAAACACCAAAAGATGCGCGGCTGAAGAGCCTGCGAACCAATGTCCGCCAACCACCGATGCGAGCAGCAGAATCACGCCGAAAGCGCTCGGTGCAGCCACCCGCGTCGTCCCCGGAGCGCTGCGAAACATCCACCAGCCCATGACGAATGCGATCGGTATGGTCATGCCGATGGTGAATACACCCCATGGGCTGTTGGATAATGCGTTCACGACGACGATGCCCAGGCCAGCAAGGGCGACCACGCAAATGCACAAGACTGCGATCATCGCGACAATCCCGGCAAACGGGCCGATCTCAGTTCGTGCGATCGAGGCCAGCGAGCGGCCATTGTGGCGAATTGAGGCGACGAGAATGGTGAAGTCCTGCACGCATCCCGCGAGAACCGCGCCAATTACGATCCAGAGTAGTCCGGGAGCAAATCCAAATTGTGCTGCGAGGGTAGGACCGACGAGCGGGCCCGCACCGGCGATCGCGGCAAAATGGTGGCCGAAGAGAACCCAGCGAGGCGAGGCCACAAAGTTGCTGCCATCGGCAAACGTATGCGCGGGCGTAGGCCTGCGATCATCCAGCACCAGCGCACGGGCCGCAATGAATGCACTGTAATAACGATAGGCGAGAGTAAATACGCACAAGACGCCGATGAGAACTGCCAGTGTATTCATTCCCCTGCTTTCTTACTCTGATTCTCTGCCAGCCGTGTAGTGCACAATACCACGCAATTCCACCTTTGAGCCGAGCCGCCTTCCACTATGGCGAAGCGTGTTCCACAATAGAAACCAGGACTCCTCCTGAGGCATCCGAAAGGGACGTGTGCGACTGAAACTGTTGCTGGGCTTACTGCTGAGCGCCTCTACTGCCTGCCATGCTGTCGAGCTGAAGATTTCCGCCGAGGCATTGGAGCGCACCTTGAAGACGCAGCTATTCGTGACAGACGGCCGCTACTACATGCAGGGCAGTCCCCATACTGCCTGCTATGCGTATGCGCAGGATCCGACCATCACCTTTGTGAAGGATCGCATCGTAGTCAAGGTTCATGCCCATGCCCGATTGGGTACCTCAGTCGGCGGTTCATGCGTCGGAGTGAGCTTCAATCCACCCGCTTCGGTTTCGCTTGTTCCTGTGGCAGAGGGCGAGACGATCGGCTTCAAAGACGCGCGCATTGAGCAGGTCAGCGATTCTCGCGAACTCAACTTCCTCCTGAAACCGTTCCTTAGCCACAAGATTCCGTCGAGCCTGAAGGTGAATGCGGCCAACATCCTTCGCGAATTGCTGGCAAAGTCGCGCGAGACCACGGGCTACGCTTTCAGCTTGGAGCAGCTGACGGTCGAATCCATGCAGGTTGTCGGAGAGTCCTTGGTTGTACAACTGGCGGGAAGTGTCAGTGTGAAGTAGGCGCAAAACTGTGACCAGCTGACGTTGTTGGGTGCTCTTCAGGCTCGAGCTCGTGGGATTTGCTGGGCCGGAGTCCTGTATTTCTCCAAAAAAGCCGTCACTTTCTCCACGAAAGTCGGCGCCGCAGCACCTTCGGCCGTGAGGTTGTCAAAGTGCAACGCAAGCGCCCGACTGGAGCGATTTCCGACCGCCGCAGAGTTGACGTCAGTCTTTGAGCAACGAAACTCCATAGAGCCCCCTGCATACGTAATTGACTGGTTTCGGTCGAGCGGGTTAGCCGATGTGACCAACCCGCTCAGCCGTGGAACCAAAGCAGAATTAAACTGCAGTTTGATTACGGCAGCGCACAGCATTTGGATCTCTAGAAACATGCGCTGTTAGAGTGGTGGCCGATCGGCCGCAATCGTTACAACAGTTTGTGAGGAATTTCAGGCGCCGGAGTAAATCTGAAAGGCTCCCCAATAGAGGGGCTTGCGATAGACGCCATGGGAGTGGGCCATGGTGAGCTTGGCGTTGTGCAATGAAACGTCAGGTGCAATTCCTTTTTCCAGTGAACTATACAAGTTGTCCATCAATTGTGGAGTCGAGGCGTCACTGACCGCCCACATTGCACCGATCACGTTATGCGATCCTGCGCGCAAGAAGGCCCACGACAGACCTACGAGCCCTTCTCCAGCGTAAGACTTTGTGCCCGAGCCATAGCAGGTTGATACCGTAACAAGTTCAGTATTTATAGGAAGATGTACGATATCTCTCGCGTACAACTTGAAGTGATCCGGACGGTCGGCCGTCCGCGATAACAGCACTGCGGAATCCAATGGGCTGACCTGGCTGGCCACTCCATGCGCCACAAAGTGGATGAAGGCGAATTGATCCGGATGACTGGCGGAATAGGCTGCGGGTGACGCCTCGGCGCGCGTCAAAATCCGCCGGTTCCCGGCAGGAAAATGACTTGCCACGCTTGTTACCTCGGCTGAGGCGTTGGGCAAATCGGCGAACTCGTCTGCAGGAGAAATAGGGTCCCCGATGAGAAGTAGCTTTGCCCTCGAGCCTTGATAAATTCTGGGTCGAAAGTTTCGCAGCATGCGGAGCGAATCGGCTGTCGTTAGAACGATGTCTTCCAACCAGAAATGCGGAGTGGGCCGGCTGACCAGGAAGGTTTCGAAATTTACATGGTTCAGACTGCCATCCGGAATCAGGAAGACCTTGGAGTTAGGCGGCAACATGGACGAGGCCGGAGCGATAAGCATGTTGTACAGCCACTCGCCCGAGTCATTTCCCCTGGCGAGGACGTCGTTCGAATTGGCAATATCCCTTTGATATTCCCTCACCCGATGGTCGATTTCGTCGCGCGATGGCAACTCAAAGAGCCGAACCTCTTTGGGCGTAATCGCCCAAAGATAGGAATGCCTGGCTCCCAGGTAGTACTCGAGAACACAGCCGCCGAGGCTTCGCGCGACTGCCTTGGGATCTATTCGGAGCGAGGCGGCCGTCTGAGACTTCGTGACCGGGGTGGGCGCGTTCGGTGCAGTTTTGCGGCGGAGGCCCAATCCTTCCTCAAGTGTTCGGGCACGGCCCGCGTCCTGAACCTGCAGCGCATCGTCTGGTCTATGCTGCGCGACCAGGTAATCGACGTAGTCCTGATAGATCTGGGTGGCATTGCCGAAGAATGGCAGCTTGCTCTCGTCGTCCTGCAGAGAGGAGCGCTGGAGCTCAAACGTGTCGATGGATTTGCGATACCAATCCTCGGCATCATTGGGTCCGGCATCTTTGGCGTGCAGATTTGCCAAGGCATCTTCCACCTGCCAACGAAGCGAGGGCGTCAGAGCAGGAGAGCTGTCGACCGACTTGAGCAAACGATCAGCATCCGCCGGGTGTGACCGGCGCTCGGCCAGCAGGGCCTCGAGAAAGAGGGGCTCAAGCTCAGCAGACTTGTTTCCACTTGTGCGCGCCGCCTCCAGTGCCCGATCAGCATCTATCTGCGCCAAATCATCCTGTGCCAGCTGCAAATGCTGAAAGGCCAGAGCAAGGTGGGCATACGCTATCTTTTCGCGATTCTGAATCGACTCTGCGAGCGCGAGAGACCTTTTGTAGTAGGACTCGGCGCCCTTGTAATCATGTGACTCGTACATCGCCAGCCCCGCGTTATTCAGCAGGATGACCTGATCGAGGGTAATGCCAAGATTCTCAGCTTGAATCTCTGCCTGCTGAGAATCGATCAGCGACCGCTCGTAATCTCCCAGCTCGAAATATGCTCGCCCCTCATTCGTAAGAGCCTTCTCAAGCGTCAACCTGGCATCGATTGAGCGGGCTAGGCTGGATGCCGCCCGCGACCAAAAGAGCGCTTCATCGTAGTGCTCCGTACGTAAGCCGACGACTCCAATATTGAGGAGAATCGCGGCCTGCAGGGCGCTGTCGCCACTCTTCTGGGCAAGAGCGAGTGCCTGGTGAAATAACGCACTAGCCTGCTGCAGATCGCCCCGGCCGACTGCCATAACACCTCGGGTGCTGAGCACCTCAGCCGCCAGGCCGGAGTGGGTTTCATCGACAAGGCGCTGCGCCTCATCGATAGCCTGAGTGGCATGGCCTTCCTGCCCGAGACGTTCCCACGCCATCGCCATATGCATATTGCGTTGGATGGCCATGTCGCCGCGAGAGAGCGACTCCGGCAAAGGATCGGCCAACAACTTAAGGACCTCATTGCTCCTGCCTTGGCGGACAAGGGCTTTGGCTTCGAGCAGGCGGAATTTCCAGTTCCATTCGATGCCACGGCCCGCGAATTTCTCGCGGGCCTCATGGGCTTCAAGTTGTGCCTGGGATAGTTCTCCGCGCACGAGGTGCGCTTGAGCATCGTCGAAGACATTCTGTGGATCGAGCTTGAGGGACTTACGGCATCCACCCACAAAGCAGAGGATCAGAAAGCAAAAGGCTATGGTTCCGTAGTGCCGTTGCCACGTGCGGAGGCGACCCCGATCGATCCGTGCACTGCGCAGCCCAGTTCGGCCCGAATCATCGTAAGTTGAAAAGCACCGTGATGAACGATCACTTCGCCGAAAAAGAATTTTCCGAACTCCTCGATCTCTACCACGTGTCCGAAGGTACGACCCGGAATATCTCCCTTGATGCTGTCAACCAAGGAACATACTACGTGACCTCTTTCCCGGATACCTTCTTCAGACTGAACCCAAGCATACCGATCCTCAGCCCACTTGGGCACCTTTACGTTTTCCCCGCGAAGCCGGTGCTGCTCGCGAACCCTCTTCAGGAAACCTTCGTGGCGCGTCCATGGACATCCCGGATAGCCGTCATCCGGTGTTAACAGGCCGCGGTTGATGACTGCCTCAACTGGAAATCCACCGATGCGAAGGTTGATGAACTGCGAGCCGACAAACGTAACCTTGGGATCGTGGCCGACGCGCGGATGCTCAATCGAGATCTGGGCAACAACTCGCTCTGCTGTCACCACTTCAAGAATATTTAAATTCTCGACGGTAGAAGTTACCAAAGTTGTCCATGCGCCGTTTTTTGCGCTTACACCACCGGATGCATGCGTGAATGATCCGCCGCAGGATGCGATTTCTTCAAAGTTGAATGCTCCGCTATGCGCGGAAGTGGCACCGCCGGCAGCGGGCAGAGACACCTCAGCCTGCGATGGCACGATCTTGTTGACTGGATGTATGAGCGCTCCACCGAGCGAACTGGCGTCGGCATGATAGTAGTGGACTCGCTTAATCTCTTCCATCTGAATCTCGCCTCTTTGATTGATCGGTTGTTAAAACCTGGCTTTGTTCCTTCTCACCGACACGCGTGAGCGCTAGTGCTGAACCTGGAGTTTAAATCGATATCGAACAAGATCCACAGGAGTCTTCTGCTGCCCTGAAACGGAGATGCCTTGCACCAGCAGTAGATTCAGCCCGTTCATCTCCGCTCGCGGCAGCACGCGAATCGAAACCGAATCCTGCGCCTGCTCCGTTGTAACATCACCGCGCCAGAGAAGCGACCCTGACGGAGAATACAGTGTACAGATGTAGCTTGAGAAGCCTTCTTCGCTGGGAATATCGACCGACAGCAGGAAGGGTTTCGCGCCGCTCACGGTGAAGGAAGGAATATCTTCCCCACGGCTGTTGCCATTGACCAGTGCCAGTGACGGCAGAACTTCCGGCTGGCTCAGGGATGCAACTTGGTGCTTCAGCCCCGGGTATATCACCATATTCTGATAGACGAGCAGAAGCAGCATCGCAGCAAGGGCAGGGATCACCCACGCCGGCCGCATCAGAAACGGCAGTATCCGGCCACGCTTCTCCACAACGGGATCGGGGAAGGATTTGAGTTCCTTCCGAGTTTGCTCTAGAAATTCGTTGGTCAGCCGGAGATCGAGTGCACACTCCTCGCAATCGAAGTAGTGCGCCTCGAAGTCTTCCTGCTCAGAGGGTGAGAGTTCTGCAAGCAGATACTTCTCAACCAGCGATCCCTTCATAACGTCATTGTGGTCCATATCTATAGAGCCTCAATAGAATGGTGCGAGATTCTGCAAATCGTGACAGTAACTGCAGGAGATTCTGTGGAATTTAGAAAGGCGGGTCCGACCCAAACCTTTTCACATATACGTTGCGGAATGAGATCTTGGCACGGTGAATCAGAACCCGCAAATATTCGCGGTCTACTCCCAATTCCTTGCAGATCTCCTCCTTATTTTTGTTTTCCAGCAACACGCCTTTCAATAATTTCAAGTCGCGCGGCTGCATTTCCTTAAGTATTTGATGAACTATTCTCTGGGAGTCTTTGGTTAATAAGAGGTTAAGCGCACTTGGATCAGGGGAAGCCGCGGTGGCTTCTGTCTCTTCGTCCATGGCGTCGCTGCGGCCGCCAGCCCTGTAGTGCTCCAGCAGGACGTTGTTACAAACTGAGTTGACATAGGCTCCCAGCCGCTCCGGTTGGCGAATTCCACCTTCGCTCCGCAACGCTGCCAGTACCCGGGTAAAGGTCTCCTGGCGAACGTCTTCGATTGCTTCACGCGACTTGAGACGAGATCGCAGCTTCAGGTTGATCAGCTCACTGAAGTACGCCACGAAGTGTTCTTCCGTGCGAGCGTCTCCTTCCTGCAGCTTGCTCACATAAGTCGCATCGAAGGTATGGAATTGCAAGCCGCTGTCCTCTGGGGGGTCAGAATTGGCCTAAGTGTATACCAAGTCCTTTCAGCACCGTGAGTACCTCAACAGGCTCTCACGCCGAGCCGGACTTACTGCATCCTCAGCAGGCTCTCGTAGATAGCCAGTGACCCCGAGTCGAAGCACACGAAGATCACGCGCTCAACGCCGCTGCTCTCCGCGAACTCGCGCACGGTCGGAACGGCGATTGCTGCCGCACGCTCCGAGGGGAAACCATAGATGCCGGTACTGATGGCTGGGAATGCGATGGACTTCACCTGGTGATCCCGCGCCAGTTCCAGGCAGCGTCGGTAGCAGCTTGCCAGCAGCCGGTCTTCGTCATGGTCTCCACCTGACCACACCGGACCAACGGCATGGAAGATCCACTTCGCCGGAAGCCGAAAACCCGGCGTTGCCTTGGCGTCTCCGGTCTCGCAGCCGTTCAGTTGGCGACAGGCATCGGAGAGATCAGGTCCGGCTGCGCGATGGATCGCCCCGTCCACTCCCCCGCCCCCCATCAGGAAGCGGTTCGCCGCATTCACGATTGCGTTCGTGGCGACCTTCGTAATGTCACCTTGAAGAGCCTCAAGCTGGACCACCTGTCGCCCCTTTCCCCAACTGGATCCGTCGACTAACAGCATCTCTCCACCTGCCCGCCGGCGCAGTCGTAGTGTAGACTCAGCGGTCGGGGGGCTGCAGGTTGCTTCTTCGGGGCCCAAAGCACCACCCACCAGACTCGCTTGAATTTGGAGAGCCCAATTCCATGATGAAATTCGTTTGCGCCGCTCTTGTGTGCGCGCCGCTAGTCTTCGCCCCGACTCACTCAGCCGCGGCCGGCCCCATTCATGTGATGCTCCTCGACGGGCAAAGTGGAGGACCATATCACGATTGGAAGGCGACTACGCCCGTCCTTAAAAAGGAATTGGAGGACGCGGGCCTCTTCCAGGTGACCGTTGTGACGGCTCCGGAATCCGGCGGAGACTTCAGCAACTTCAAGCCGGAGTTCAGCAAGTACCAGGTGGTCGTCTCGAATCTGGACTCACCAGACTGGCCCGCGGAGCTCAAAACGCAGTTCGAGCAATTCATCAAGAATGGCGGAGGCCTCGTCGTCGTGCATGCAGCCGACAACGCATTTCCGGGCTGGACTGCCTACAACCAGATGATCGGAATCGGCGGATGGCGGAATCGGACAGAGAAGGCTGGCCCCATGTGGTACTACCAGGACGGCAAGCAGGTCTCAGATCCCTCGTCCGGCAATGCCGGCATGCACGGTGAGCGGCGGCCTTTCCAGGTAGTGACTCGCGCCGCCGACCACCCCATTATGAAGGGATTGCCGCCAGCGTGGATGCACTTCTCTGACGAGCTCTACGGCACTCTACGGGGCCCCGGCGAGAATATGACGATCCTGGCGACGGCCCACTCCGACCCTGCCAACCATGGCACGGGCCACGAGGAGCCGATGCTGCTGGCGATGAAGTACGGCAAGGGCCGCGTTTTTCACACCACCATGGGGCACGACATAGCGGCGATGAGCTGTGTGGGATTCATGACCACCTTCCAGCGCGGCACGGAATGGGCTGCGACCGGCAAAGTTAGCCAGAAGCTTCCGGCTACCTTCCCCACTGCGGATACGGTGAGTTACCGCACCGATTTGGCCGCGATGGCTCCTGCGCCCGCAAAGAGCTTTGATGCGCTGGCCGACGAGGCACTGGATGCGATGCGCAAACGCGCCGCCGAACTCAAAGTCGGAGGCGTCGCCGTAGTGGCGTACTTCCAGGGTGAAAAGATTCAGGCATGGACTTCGAAGATGGCTGTGGTGGGCCGCATGAGGGATGATCCCACGGCGCAGAGCAAGGGCTCAAACCTGCTGGGGATCGCCTACGCCAAGGCATCGGAGATGGCCGACACACTCAAGGACAGCGGCAGCAACGTGCGCCCGCCAATGACCGGAGAATTTGGCTGGCAGGGTGGCGTCATCGTTCGCGGCAAGGCCGGCTACCTGGTAGCGGCCTTCAGCGGCGGTAAATCCGAAGATGATGTGCAAGTGTCTCGCGCTGGCGTGGAGAAGCTGATGGGCGGACTGTAAGCCTCAGCCTGATTGGCACAGTCGCCGTCACTCGAGAACTCGTATCTTCGGGAAAGTTGCTGGCCGCGCATCTGCTGTCTCAAGTGCGGCCAGCCACAGGCGAACCTCCTCGCACATCGTCGCGACTTCCAATCCCGCGAAACGATCTCGATGAGGCTCAAATCTCCGCGATGCCCTGCTGAGCAGCGAACGTGCTCCCGGCAGATTCCCGCGCTGCAGATGGTGGAAGGCCGCAGCCATCTGGATCACACCCTGCAGGAATGCCTTCTCGGGATCATCGAGCTTTAGCCACACAATCTCCCAATGCTCGTGAGCTGCGAAGAACTCGCCCGCACGATAGCAGCGAAGTCCCTCGGCAAGCTCACCTTGCGACCAGTCAAGCACTACGGGTTTGCCACCTTGAAGGCATACGTACCCGCTGCCAGCTTGTAGTACTTCATCCCACCATCTTCGTGATCGAGCGTTACGCCCTGGGACGCAGCAAGCTTCTTGCCGCCGAGAGTGAAGGCGTCCACACGACTCGCGGACAACGGCAGGCTGGCTGTAGTGTTTGGCGGAACCGTGACGGTCCACGTTGTTGCACTGCCCTTCATCGCCCACGCAGACTTGATCTCGCCGTAAGGAGACTCATAGGAGAAGTCGACGTTGCCGATCCGCGAATCGAACGTGGGATGAAGGTAGATGGTGTGGAAGCCCGCGTCGGAAGACGGTTGTGTCGATACCCGCGGCATAACGATAGATCCAGTCCGCCACGGCGCCGTAGGCATAGTGGTTATACGAGTTCATGCTGGGATCGCCGCGCATCTGGTCGCCATTCCATCGCTCCCACATCGTTGTCGCGCCATGCCCAATCAGGTATCCCCATGACGGATAGTCGGTATTCAACAGCAATTTGTAAGCAACGTCGGTGTGCCCCGTATCCACGAGCACTGCCAGCAGGTAGGGAGTTCCGAGGAAGCCTGTACCCAGTCAGCCAATTATTGCCTTTGATCTTTGCCACCAGTTTGTCCGCGGCTGCAGCGCGCAGTTCATCGGGTACTAGGCCCATGTTCAGCGCGAGCACGTAGCCGGTCTGTGTATCGCCGCCGCCGCTCTTCGCGTTGGGATTGTTGATCTGCCCAAAAGGCGAAGGACTGTTATCGGCACCAGCGACGAAGCCATCAGCATGCACAAATTCCTTGATAAACGCTGCCTTGATATTGCTGAAGACTTCGGCGTATTTCTTCTCGTCGTCCGTCTTGCCGAGCGCGTGCGCCATCTGCTGCATCAGCGTCACGTCGTAAGCCCAGTAAGCACTGGCTAGCGAGTGGCTGCTGCGTCTTGCCCTCGGGAGAAAGCCAGTCGCCGAATGGAATGCCCGAACCGTTCTTCCACAGCCAATCGGGGTTGGCACTCTGGATCGTATCGAGATACTTCTGCATCGCGCTCCAGTTCTGCTCAATCACCCGCGTGTCGCCACTCTGAATCCACGCTGTCCACGGTATGATCACGCCGGCATCGCTCCACCCAGCGGCGAAGCCGGGGTTCGGCTGCAGCGTGCCCGGAGCGAAGATGCCGTACATCGTAGTGCCCGTCTGCGTGCCGCGCAGGTCTCCGGCAAATTTCTTTGAGAACTCCGTCAGGTCCATGTTGTAGGAAGCGGCTCGCCAGAAGACCTGCGCATCCGCCGTCCATCCAAGACGCTCATCCCGCTGCGGACAATCGGTAGGCACTCCTACAAAGTTGGAACGCTGGCCCCAAAGAATATTGCTCCATAGCTGGTCGATCATCGCGCTGCCCGTCTTCAACTGCACGGTGAATGGAGCAGCGGTATGGATGACCTCAGCCTTCAGTGTCGCAGGATCCGGCTTCGAGGCAAGCCCCGTGATCTCAACATAGCGGAAGCCATGAAAGGTGAATGTCGGCTGATATTCCTCAACACCCCTGCCGCTCAGAATGAAGTGATCCGTCGCTTTCGCTGTGCGCAGGTTTTCGACATACATCGTGCCATCGGCATTCAGCACCTCGGCGAAGCGCATCTGCACATCCGTTCCAGCCGCGCCCTGAACGCGCAGTTTGGGAACACCGGCCATGTTCTGTCCGAAGTCGTAGATATAGATGCCAGCCGAAGGGCTGGTGATCTGTTTAGCCGTGAGTTCGCTCTCGATGCGAATCGGCTCAAACGACTGAGCGATAATCGCAGGCTCAAGCGGCTTCACTACTTCGACAGTCTTCCACTGCGCATCAGAAAAGGACTGTGTATCCCAACCCTGTTGCACGCGGCGCGCATCGAAAGTCTCGCCATCGTAGATCTCCGCTTTCAGAATGGGCGAAACGTCAGCCTTCCAACTTTCATCCGTGGCAATCCACTCCACGGTTCCGTCCGCATGAGCTATGCGGAGTTGCGCCTTCAGCGCGGGCGGCGTGTCGCCGTAGTTGTATCCCTGCCGAAACCACATCAGCGGAGTGGTATACCAGCCGGGCGCGAGGTATGCGCCCATCACGTTCCTACCCGCTTTCACATCCGCTGTCACGTCGTACACCTGGTAAGGAACATGAATGCGAAAGTCCATCCACCCGGGAGCAAGAATCTGATCGCCAACTCGATGACCGTTGATCTGGAATTGATATGCCCCCAGTGCCGTGACATACAGTCGCGCTGATGCGATCGCCTTGTTGACCTCGAAGCCACGACGCAGCAACTTCACCGGCCCGGTAGGCCACGGGTGACCCAGGTCAGTCGACTGCATCGGAACCGGCGGCGCCTTGTATGGAACGGCGTTCTTCCACGCGGAATCACTATAAGCAGGGTCCTGCCAATTCCCCTGCACGTTCAAGCCGCCCTTCCATCCTTCATCGCTCTTCAGCACCTTTACCGAGCCGTCAGCCATCTCCAGGTAGAGAGTCGCGTTCATCGGCGTGCGGCTGTCCTGGGACGAAAGCATGCCGCTCGGATTTGCCGCATAGAGTACAACCTCAATTGCGAGCACGTTGGCGCCGCTGTGAATTTGCGAGGTGACGTCCTTTACTTCATAGCTCTGCCATGGCATTTGCTTCCAGGGGGGCAAAGGCTGGCTCGTCAGAACCTGCTTTCCGTTCACCCACGCTGACACGGTGTCCTTGCCGGTTGCATACAGCACGGCTCGCTTCACCGGCGCTGACACATCGAAGCCGAGACGAAAGTCATGCTGGCTGCTGCCCTGCCCTTTGTAGTTGTCGTCCCCATCGTTGGTGATCCACTGCGCGCCGCCCTCGCGAACGCTCTTGCTCTCCTGCTCCTCATAGCCAATCCACTTGGCCTGCCAGTTCGCCGAATCCATCAGCCCTGTTTCCCACCACGACGCATCGCTCGCGGGATAGGGCTTTCCATCCTTGCCCCACACCTCAACGCGCCAGTAGTAGCGCTGCTGCGGCGCAAGTGCTGGACCCGCATACGCCACGCCGACTGACCGTTCCGACTTAACCACGCCGCTGTCCCACACATCGGGCTTGCCGGAATTTAGAAGTGCTGACTTGGTCGCGATCTTGATCTCATAGGAAGTCTGGCGCGCACCGACGCTCGCATCCTGCAATTGCCACGAGAAGAGTGGCTGCTTGCTGTCGATACCAAGCGGCTCCACCAGAGAGTCGCACTTCAGATGCATTGGCTTGCCTGCCGCGGTCGCGGCTAACACGATAGGCACGCCTGCGAAGAAAGCAACTGTCAGTAACGCAGATCTCGAGATACCACGCGGAATCGTCTTCATTTCGGCAAGCCCCCGGCACTCCAATGTCGGCCCAATCATAAAGGACAAGGGAGCCAGATGTCAGTGTAGAAATGATTTCTCTATCGGTGCATCGCGCGCAGCCTCATTTGTGAGCGCTGTTATTCTCCTGCAGGTGACTCCTGAGATGGAGCCTCGTGGGGCGTAAAGCGCTGCACAAGCAGCGGCATGATGAAGAGTATTGCGAATACAGTCGTCACCATTCCTCCCACCACAACGCGAGCGAGAGGTTGCTGGGCCTGCGCTCCGATTCCAGTGGAAACGGCTGCGGGCAGCAATCCCAACCCGGCAGCCATGCACGCCATCACCACGGGACGCATCTCGTCGAGGCAACCCTTCTCGATTCCGCGCTCAGGTCCTTCTTCACGCTGCGCGCGTCGGATGCCTGACAGAAACACAACCGCTCCAAGAGTCGCGACACCAGTCAATGAAGTAAAACCCACCGCCGCTGAGATGCTGAAGGGTGTTCGGGTAACAAAAAGCGCCAACACTCCGCCAATGGCGCCGAACGGGAGAGTGGCCAACACTATGAATGCATCCTTCCAGGAATGAAACTGTATGTAGAGCAGGATGAGGATGACCACAAGGCTTACAGGAATGATGAAGGCAAGCCGCCGCTGCTCTTTTCGCAGGCTGTCGAACTCGCCCGCCCACGTGTAATTGAAGCCCGTAGGCAACTTCACGGTCTGTGCCAGCTTGCCCTGCAAATCCTGGATCGTCGTTGAGAGATCGCGGCCGCGAACGCTGAACTTGATTGGGATATAGCGGCGGCCATCTTCACGGTAGATCATAAACGCGCCATCCTGGAGGCTCACATCGGCAATTTGCCCAAGCGGAATGCGACCATTGTCAGCAGTGGGGAGAAGTATGTTTTGTATCGCCTGCGGATTTGCGCGATCCTTCTCGGGGTAACGTACGGTCAAGTCGAATCGCCGATCGCCATCGATTATCTGCGTAACCGCGGCTCCGCCAATAGCGGCCTGCACCGCCGCATTGATGTCTCCAGCCATTATGCCGTAACGAGCCGCCTTACTGCGGTCGATCTTGATCAATAGGCTAGGCTGTCCACCCACGCGAAACACTCCAACGTCGGCAACACCCTTCACGGAATTCATCACACCCGCAATCTGATTCGCAATCCGAGTCAGCGTATCGAAGTCATCGCCGAAGAGCTTGAGTGAATTCTCTCCCTTTACCCCGGACATCGCCTCTTCCACGTTGTCCTGGATATTCTGCGAAAAATTGAGATCGATACCGGGAAGGGCGGCCAGGCGTTTGCTCATCTCGTCGATAAGGTCCTGCTTGCTAAGGCCGGACCGCCACTGGTTCCTCGGCTTGAGCGACACTGAGACCTCGATGTTATTAAAGGTGCTCACATCTGTGCCATCGTCGGGGCGACCCATCTGCGAAACGGTCTTGACCACTTCCGGAGATTTGGCAATCTCCTCGCGCAGCCGATCCGCAATATGCGCCGATGCGTCGAACGAAATATCCTGCGGCAGCGTTGCGCGGATCCAAAGGTTGCCCTCCTCCAGCGGCGGCATGAATTCACCTCCGACGAATGTGAACAGGACTATGGCCGCAAGCAGGGCTGCGCCGGCAATGGTCCAGGCAAAGGTGGAGTGCGCAAGCGCCTTGCGAATCCCCACATCGTAGTGCTTGCTTAGAAATCCATTCAGACGCGTCTGCACCTGCTCCTGCTGGTATTGCTTGTGCGCCGCAAATGATCCCAGCACCGGCGCAAAAACCAGCGCATAGATCAGCGCGCCCGTCAGAGCAAACCCATACGTCACCGACATCGGAGCAAAGATCTTTCCCGGCACACCCTGCATAGTGAATAAGGGGATGAACGCTACAAGAATGATGAAGGTGGAAAACAACACTGGCCTCGAAGCATCTGCAACACCTTCAACAATCAGATCCGTTGTATTCTCACCCAGAACCCGCCGCGTCAGTTTGCGATAGATACTCTCCAGCACGACAATCGACGCATCTACCAGGATTCCAAAATCGATTGCGCCAATCGAGATCAGGTTTGCCGAACGCCCCGTCAGCACCATCAACGCAAATGCAAAGAGGACCGCAAAAGGTATCGTGACGGCGGCAATGAAAGTGATCCTGAGATCGCCCAGCATCAGCAGCAGTACCAGCGTCACCAGCACAAGACCTGTGAGGATCACGTGCTGCACCGTGTGCGTGGTCGTTTCAATCAACTCGGTGCGATCGTACAGTGTGCTGATGTGCATTCCCGGCGGCAGCAGGCTGCCGTGATTCAACGCATGAATCTTTTTCTTCAGGCCCTCCAACGCGGGGAGAGATTTCTCTTCCTTGGCCAGCAACACGATACCCAGCACAACGTCGGGCTGTTTATCGCGTCCCACCATGCCAAGACGCGGTTGAATGCCCTCCTTCACGGCAGCCACATCTCTCACGAGCACGGGAGCGCCATTCCGTTCAGCCACGACGATCGACCCGATGTCATCCAGATTCTTCAGCAAACCAAGAGATCGCACATTCACGTTTTGATCTCCGAGCGCTAGATAGTTCCCCCCGGCGTTTGCGTTGCTTGCCTGGATCGCAGTCAGCACCTGCGGTAGCGTGACATTAAAGGCCTGCAGTTTACTTGGATCCGTCTCAACCTGGTACTGCCGCGTGGTGCCGCCAAACGTTGTGATGTCGATAATGCCGGGAACCTGCTTCAGTTCGCGCCGCACCAGCCAGTCCTGCGTAGCCTTGAGTTCGTTCAGCGAGTATCCATCGCCCACAAGCTGATAGCGGTAGATTTCGCCGATTGGCGACCATGGCGATAACTGCGGCTGCAAATTATCCGGTAGCTGCAAACTCTGCAGTCGATTCAGCACCTCCTGCTTGTCGCGGAAGTAGTCACTGTCGAAGCTGAAGTAGAGCTTCACATCGCTCAACCCGAAGATGCTGATGGAACGCACCTGGTCAAGGTGCGGCGAACCGTTCAACGCAGTTTCAACCGGAACCGTAACCTGCCTCTCCATCTCTTCGGCTGACCATGCCGAGTTCTGCGTAATCACCTCCACCAGCGGCGGAGACGGATCTGGATATGCCTCGATGTCCAGCTGCAGAAAGGCGAATATACCGACCGCCAGACCAGCCAGAAAGAGGATGAGTATGATGGCGCGATATTGCAGGAGTGCGCGAATGAAAGCTGGCATCTCAGTCTCCTGTGGGCGCGCGCAATAGCGCGGCTCCAGTGGTCACGATTTGCTCGCCATCCTTGATTCCGCTTTTCACTTCGACGCTCGAGCCCTGTGTCGCGCCGAGCATCACCTGCCTCTCGTCGTATTTGCCCGCACTATTGCGCACAAACACAAAACTATCCGGCCCTTCGTGAATAACTGAACTCGCAGGGAGCACAAACGCTCGTTCCGTCGCACGCGCGACCGCGATCGTGGCATACATCAATGGCTTGTACTTGTGCTGAGGATTCTTCAGAACAACGCGAGCTTTGAGCGTAAGAGAAACAGGATCGATTGCGTCGGATACGCTGCTGATCGTTCCATGCACAGTCTCTCCCGGATAGGCTGAGAATGTTATCTCTACCTGCCGTCCAACGCGGACAACTCCCAGGTCACGCTCGTAGACATCCCCGAGAACCCATACCTCGTCGAGGTTCGCAATCGTTGCAATGGATACAGCATTGTCCAGCGAACGCTGCATCTCGCCACTCGCACTGCCTATATCGAGAACGACCCCCGCGATCGGAGCCTTCAGTGCGGTCGTATCAGAGACACCTTCGACCGAGAAACCTAACATGTGAATGCGCTGCTCAGCACGATCCATCTCCGCATGAGCAGCCTGCGACGCGGCAAGCAGATCGTCATAGTCCTTTTGCGCCAGCACTTCATGTTGAAGCAGGATCTTGCCTCGATCAAGCTGGCGATCTGCCCGGAGAGACTCGATCTTCGCCTTCTCGTAATCGGAGCGTGCCTGAGATACATCGCTGCTCTGAATCAATCCGATAGTCTGGCCCGTTGCTTACTTCCTCTCCCGGCCTCACCTGGAGTTCCGTCAGGCGACCCGACACCTGCGAGAAAACATGCACCACACGCGTCGGATCTGGAGCAACCCTCGCAGGAATCGTAAGCGTGTCGGTGACGTCCTGCATCTTCGCCGTCGTCACTTCAATAGCAGCGGACGCGCCGTTCTCCGCTCCCGGATCAACTGGAGCTTGCTTCTGACATCCCGACAGCAAAACACTCAGCGTCGCAATAACTATCATTAGGCGGCTCATGGCAGGATCTCCGTTGCAGCAGCGAAGCTTAGTTGATGGATGCTGAGCCACACCTGTGCATTTGCGTTCAGCGCGTCCAGATTGGTTTGCCTGTAATCTCGAAGCGCTTCGAGATAATCAAGCAACGTAGTGCTTCCCTGGCGATAACTGAATTCCAGGTTGTCCCGCACATGCCCCGCCTCCTGCAGATAGTGGCCGTTGTAGCGCCGCGCCTGCGCAATCGCAGCTTCGTAGGAAGCCCAAGCCTGCTCCACATCGGAATAAACCTGGTTACGCGCGGCTATTTCGCCAAACTTACTGGACTCCACTTCATAGCGTGCGCGCTGCTTCTCGCCCTGGTTGCGATCGAAGAATCGCAGCGGAATGCTGACGCTGGCGCCGAAAGTATTATCGTTGCCGCTGCGCTCATACTCTGAGGCAATCGTTGGATCGGTCGTCCCCATCGACTCCGCAACATGGACATTCGCCTCCGACAATGCGACCGATTGCTGCGCGGCCTTGTAGTCCGGCCTGTTCGCCAATGCCTGTTGTTCGACCTGATCAATCGTGAAATGGAATGAGGGAGGGTCCAAGGTTCCAGCAATGTCGAAGTGCGCATCCGGCCGAGCCGCACCTAGCAGAAGCTGCAACTGATCACTCGCCTGCAGCAAGTTCAACCGAGCATTCTCTTCATCGGATTCAAACGCAGCGAGTTGCAGGTCTATTCGCTCAAAGTCTGTCTCACTGATGTCTCCCGCCTTCAATCGCTCGCGGCTCAGATCTACCGTATGGCGATATCCGACCAGATTCTCTTCAGAGAAACTTAAGGCCTGCTTGGCCATCAACATGTTTGTGAACGCCGTCTTCACGTTCAGAAGAACTTGTCGCTCCTGGTCCTTGTATTGGCTCTCCGTTACCTGCGTGTTTGCGCGTGCAGTGTCGAGTCTCCAGCGACGCTTTTCACCTCGTTCGAACAAACGAGAGACATTCGCCGTGTAGAAATATGGGTTGCCTGCGTTATCGGCTGGGAGCGTGATGTCCTGACCGGCGAAAGTAAGCGTCGGATTCTGCCGCAGCCCCGCGGTCGCTTCGCCCGCTCGCGTGGCAGACACATGCTGCTGCGCAGAGAGCAGCACGGGATTCTTCATCCTCGCCGCGTCAATCGCTTGCTGCAAAGAGAGCGGCGGCGTAGCCGGAGGCGCTTGCGCAAGCAGCGGCAGCCAGAATATCAACACCAGACAAAACTCAAGTATTCGAGTGAGATGACTCTTCATGTACCAATCCCATCGATCGCACGGGCAATCGGAAATATTGCGTGGGGAACAGCAAATCTCAGGAAAGGAAAACTATGCGAAGAGGCGAGGCGGGGGCTGACTCTCGATGGGCTTGGTAGAAACCAGTTGGGGGCTCAGAAACTTGGGAGGAAATGCGCGATCACGAGCAACGTCAGGCCGCACCACACTGTTAGTCAGTAGCGCGTGCATCCACAACAGATCAAGATTCTGTACGGTGGCCTGCATACCGTAAGCATAAATACTGGCTTGCAGAGCACGTTTCACTTCGGGAGGCGTAGTCCACGCCTGTTGATCGCGGTTCAGAGCCTGTACATCGTCTGTAAGCGAGATGATCGGCAACAGCACGAAAATCAAAACAACGATGGCTACTGCCTGAGTCTTCCAGTCGGCATGCGAAAGACGCGCGTCCGATCGCGAGAGCGCGAACCACACGGCCACCAAGCCAAGCGCGACAGCCAGCCACGCGAGATTGAAAAGCAACTCCATCCAATTCAGATTGTACCGGAAGCTTTGCCGTGCACGGAATGCGCTTGAGAAGCAAGGAATGAAAATTGGGATAAATCGTTCAACCTGAGAGGCAATGCCGCAGTCGGGGACACCCCGACCTGCGGCATTACTCAATCATCTTCTACTGCGGAAGCTGCTATTCGTTCGCGATCCCTGCGTCTACTGCGATCCATTTTGATAGAGCGTTCGCATATATGAACATCTGCGAGCTGCACTTGGACGCGGTGCTGCCAATCGTCATACCTCCCCGTACATTGGCAGGCCACGCAAATGTACGCGAGCCCGTCGCGTCCTGGCACACCACGAAGGTGATGCTCTGTCCGTTCTTTCCCGCCGCCAGCGTTGACGAAGTCACGTTGCCCGTCAGCGCCAGGTAGTTCAAATTCACGGTGGCTGAAAATGTAGGCGTAGCCGAGAAGGTGATATCCGACTCCGACCCAATCACTCCCACAAAGTTCGGTGCCGTTTGCTGCGCTGTGAATACATTGCTCGAACTCAACTTCGCAAGCGACGCGCTATCGCTCAGGTTGCTGCTCGCAAGCGCCACGCCGTTGACCTGCAATCCCGTTGTCGCATTCAGCGTCGGTGTTGTCACTGTGCCTGTAAACGTAGGCGAAGCTAGACGAGCCAGCAACGCAGTGTCGCTCAGATTTGTACTTGCTAGAGACGGAAGCTGCGTGACGCTTGCCAGCGTAAGGTTCGCAACTGGCGTGGTCGAGTCGATCACCAACGGAGCAGTCCCGGCAGATGCATGCGAGAATAGCTGACCATTCGTGCCGAGATTTTGCTGCGAGATTATGTAGCTAGGATTAAATGTCAGATACGATGCGGCCGTGCCAATCTGCCAGGGCACACCCAACAGTGTATGCACCAGACGCCCGTATTGATCGACACACAAACCCTTCCCAGTATCTGCACCCGTAGACTGCATCCAGCATTGGCCCCACTGACCAAGGTTATAGTCGTGGTTAACCGTCACCGTAGTCGACGATCCCGAAGTAAGATTGTTGATTGTAGTCGGGCCGGTAATAGCTTGAGCAGCCAGTGTGGCTAGCTTCAGTGTCCCCACTTGCAGATAGTCCGTCTGCGGAACCCACATGTAATAGCCAATGTGAATATCCTGGGGCACACTCGGACTAGCCGTGGCATGAGCACCGATGGTGTTTCCCAAGGCACACCCGCTCGTAGCGGTGTTGTCGTAGGGCCAACTAAATATCTGCCACGAGGTCGTAAGGGAAACAGTACTGCTTCCCGTGGTGTTGTATTGGCAAGTCGTGGACCATGCCTGTGTTGCCGCAGAGGTTGAGGCCTGGAGTGCAATGTAGAACGTACCCTTGCCGTATGGGGCGCGTTGCCCTATGGAGATCGAAGCTGCGTCTAACCCTTGACTTGAGCCCACGTACAAGCCGGGTGACGGAACATTCAAATACTTTCCAGTGATCGGAACGGTTGGATCAACAACAAGAGTTCCAACATTCGACAGAGTTCCCATCATATCGTCCGGCGTCATGAAGAGATCATCGAGCGATTGAAACCAGTCACCACTCACAGCCCCCATCGCGAGAAACTCGTGAGTAACTTTGTTGGCTGCGGCCTGTCTGACGGGGTTGGGGTAATAAGGCTTCAAACCATATTTGGTAGGCTGGGGAACTGCATTCAGATTGGTGTTTCCAATCCCCAGATCAATCACGGACGGATTGCCCTGCCCGTCATTGGTTCCGTTGTACGTGTTCCCGTTGCCCTGCAGTACCAGGGCGCCGGCACCCATAGCAGCAAAGTCCAGCTTGCTCCTGTTCGCTCCAACAACATAGGGGAACAACGGGAACTGCGACGACGAAATGATAGTGTCGCCTAACATACTGTGACCATCACCATCTATCTGCCCAATTGCTCCGTAAGATGGGTTGGTCGTGTTGTCCTGATTTGGCTCATCGTAGACGTTGGTGATGAGCCAGCTATTCATCTCCGACTGAATGGCACCAGCATGTGTAGGAACCCTATACAGTGTAAAGCTGCGTTCCATCTGCGGCTCTCTCGTGCAGAGCGGGCAGGTGCTTGGATCATACGTAACCGGTTGTCCACCTGAATACATGGTGGAGTCGGAGAAGGTATTGATGCCGCCAATCCACGACACGTATGGCACGGGGCTGTTAATGTCCAACTTGCTCCAGATAGACCCATCGTTGGAAGCATTCGTCACTTGGGCATCAATGTTCGTGAACGGCGGAGCCAGCATGATCCCAAAGGTCACACCCGAAATAAACAGGCTGTCCATGTGGACACCATAAGGAGGCGCCTGAAGGTAGATGGCACAAGTGTTGTTTCCGTAGTTGCGACCGCCTTCGGTAATGAACTTCAAGTTATTGAGATAGCTATGCGAAAAAGGCTGATTGCCCGGCCCATGTAGGCCATCCCTGCTACGGATCGAGATCCCGCAAGCACCCACGGTCCAGGCTGGAATCCAGTCGGTTACATTTGTCGGATCCAGGATGTTCAGCGGAACAATCGTGTCGCCATCGTTCATCGCTGCCGCGACTGGTCCGCCGTTCCACGTCCCATCCCCGCGAGTGACGCGAAGCAGGCAGGATGGCGCAGAATTCGGGCAGCCTGTGTTCGTGATGCCGTAGTACTGCATGAATTCGCCAGTGCGTGAATTTTTCACCCACCCAGTCATTGCTACACCGGAGCGATAGTTGGTGAGGTTGACGGCGGTGGTAAGCGGGATACTTGTTGCTCCCGCCGTGACGGCGCCCTTCACTGTCTGCCCTGCCCAGCCCGCAAATGTATTTGCAAAGATCGATCCCTGCCCCGCGCCTTGCTTCTTCGCAGCCCATCCAGCCGTTGCGATGTTCGCATCTACCGTAGAGTCCACAACTATTGTGACGTCGTGAACGCGAGCGTACTGAAAGCAGCAGCCACGCGCCGGCGGCCCGTCAGCGTTATCGGGAGATTCAAGAACGCTCCTACCCGGGAGTCCCTTGATCCTCGACATTCCGGTACTGCTTCCGTGGAAGCTCTCGCCGCGATACTGAATCGACGCGATACAGGTTCCATTGGGAATAGATAAATCAAAAGGCTTGTTCGTGACGGCGATACTGTCCCACTCGGCGTCGAACGCCGCTTGCATCGCCGCGCTGTCGTCCGTTGTACCGTCGCACCGTGCACCCCATTCCTTCACGCTGCGTGAGTTCACCGGCACATCGACGCGCAGATCCGTAACAATCACGCCGTGCGGATTTGAAAAGGTGTCTTTTCCCGTGTAGTTCGCTGGAATTTCAACGGCCCCGTTACTCCCCGCCGCGTTAATTGCCTGCTGCAAAGTCATACCGGTGGCAAAGGACTTCCCGTTGATCATCGGCGTAGTCAGCGGGCCGGTCATCACATCGCCTGCCTTGGAAACGTTTGTCGCAGCCGACTGATCGACGTAGTGCTTCGTCGCTGCCTGCAGATTTGTGCTGGGATCGCCGCTCAACGTGAGAGGTCCGTTCATTATGCCGCCGGTAGATTGCATCAACCCCGCAGAGACGTTGGCTACAGAACTGTCGACGTATTGCTTGCTCACACTTTGCATTGCAACTGCCGCCGGCATCACCTGCGCACGCACCGAGGCCAGGCTGGCGGTCGTCGACGTCGGCACAACCCAATACTCCGTGCTCGTTGACCCGTCATTCAGGTGATACACGGCCGTGTAGTACGTGCCTGCGGGCGTAGCGCCGGCATTCGGGGCCAGACCCAATGACACCCAACCGTCGCTTCCGATTGCCACGGTTTTATTGCCCGCAGCCACCGCCTCATTTGCACTCGTTGTGAATGCCGGCCAACTCACCAGCAACGTCCCGCTGGCAACCTTGCCGTCTGCGCGATACACCGTCCCTTGCACCGTCGACGTAGTCAAAGCGCACACCGTACGCGGAAGGAGCGCAATCAGCATACTCAAACCAATCAGCGTGACCAATCTCGGCAGTCTGTTCACAAATGTCATCCCTTGTCCTCACTGGGTAAACCCATGATTCACGATTCGTGTCGCGCGGAGCGACGTAGTGTTCCTGATTTCTTGCGTGGCATGCTTCCAGTCCACACTGGATACGGACGCGACACGCGGATCGCCACGTGTTTTTTTGCGCCAACGTTCAGAGCCATGCCCAAAGCCAAAAAGGCAATGGAGCGCGACCTGCGTCTCCATTGCCTCTCGAGAATCTTGCCTTGTTATTAGAGTACCAATCCACAACCAATAACTACGCCAAACACTTCTGGATCGCTGCAGCCAGTCTTTTCAAGCTCTTGGCCTCCTGAACCCGCGCTCATTCGATTGACACCAATTCCCTGCGTGGCAAGATACCCAACCTATTTGCCCTCTTCCATGGGTGAGAGATCACGATCCGTCACTTCGGCGATCGCCGCCAGTCGCTCCGCCAAATCAGCCGTCAGAACACCCTCCGGGCAGCGCCAGGACCAGTTTGCCTCGGGCTTGGATGGGGTATTCATCCGCGCTTCCGATCCAAGATTGAGCACATCCTGCATCGGAAACAAGCATATATCCGCAACCGACGATGAGGCTGCACGGATCATCGGCCACACCACGCCCTCCGGCCCAGGATTCAAATACGCATCCACCGCGGCCCTCTCTCTCGCGCCCACTCCACTCTCCCACCAGCCGCGCGTGGTGTCGTTATCGTGCGTTCCCGTATATGCAACCGTATTCGGCACATATTTGTGCGGCAGATAATTATGTGCGCCCTTATCGCCAAATCCAAATTGCAGAATGCGCATTCCCGGCATG
Organism: uncultured Acidobacteriaceae bacterium; assembly: GCA_963849505.1. Taxonomy (GTDB): domain Bacteria; phylum Acidobacteriota; class Terriglobia; order Terriglobales; family Acidobacteriaceae; genus JANXZS01. Next base: position 55,868 of record CAWKHY010000016.1, read on the forward strand.
CCGAACTGCTCGCGAAGCTCATCGACTTCCGGAGTGATCAGCCCCAGATCCTCTGCGATAAATGGCAGGTTGCCCAGCACCTCCCGCAAGCGCGAGAAGAGCGCCGCTCCCGGAGCCTTGATCCATTCCCCATTCACGGCCGTGTCGTCTTCGGCGGGAATCGCCCAGTACGCCTCAAATCCCCTGAAGTGGTCGAGACGAATCATGTCATAGAGAGTCTCTGACCTGCGAATGCGGCTGATCCACCAATCGAAACCGCGCTCTTCCAGCACATCCCAGCGGTACAGCGGATTGCCCCAGCGCTGACCGGTCGCGCTGAAATAATCAGGAGGCACGCCGGAGACGCGTATCGGCGATCCCTCTTTGTCTAGCTCGAAGATTTCCTGGTTCGTCCACACATCCACGCTGTCGTAATTCACAAAGATGGCCACGTCGCCGATGAAGCGTATCTCCCGCTCCGCGCAGTACTTGCGCAGGGCCGCCCATTGCTCGTCAAATGCAAACTGGATGATCTGGATGCGCGCCATCTCTTCCGCCGATTCGGCGCGGAGTTTTTCCAGAGCATCAGGATGCCTCTGCGCAAATTCCTCCGGCCACGCCTTCCAGCTATTCGTGTTAAACCGGCGGCGCAGAACGCCGTAAAGCGCATAATCGTCCAGCCAATAGTGATTGTCACGGCAGTACTTCTCGTAGCGCTTCCACTGACGCCCGTGCTTCTGATGAAGAAAATTGCTCGCTGCCTCTTCGAGCAGAGGCAAATTCTCGCGCTCTACCTGTTGAAAATCAACATCGCCTGAGCGCCCAGCGAGCCCGGCCAACCGCTCGCCCGCAATCCATCCCCAGTCAGCAAGATGCTCTAGGCTCACCAGCAGCGGATTACCCGCAAAGGCTGACAGGGCCGCGTAGGGAGAATTACCGTAACCGGTCGGTCCCAGTGGCAACACCTGCCACAGCCGCTGCTTGGATGCGGCCAGAAAGTCGGCAAATGCATATGCCGCGGGGCCCATGTTGCCAATGCCACCGTAAGAAGGCAGAGAGGTAATGTGCAGCAGTATTCCGGACGAACGATCAAATGGCATACGCCTATTCTTCCGTACACTGAGCAAAAGGAAAAGGCCCGCGGTTGAGAAAGACTCTCAATCGCGGGCCTTGTGGATCTTTTACGCTACCCCTAGCTGGGCGAACCCGGCAGTGTGGGCGTTTGCGGCTTCTTCATGATCCGGATACGACCCGCCTTCTGGTACTTCTCTTCCAGGCTGGTTACGAAGACCGCAAACATCTCTTCCCGCTTCTGATCCAGCAGCGAGTCGCGCGTCTGAGCAAAGTTCTTCGCGATCTCGTCATCGGTGGGCTCCTGGCGCTCAAGAATCTTCGCCACAACTCCCGCGCGTCCCGTATTGATAGGCGCACTGATCGCGCCCGGCTGCATCTTGAAGAGCGTCGGCGCCACTTGTGCCAGCTGTCCTACTTCCGGTACCTGGGCGTCCATGCCTACCAATTCGCTGGTCTTGACCGTAGCGCCAAATTCCTTGGCTGCCTTGTCGAGATCGTGGCTGGAGATTGCACTTTCTCCCATTGCGGCGATCTTGGTGGACATAAGCGCAGGCAGGTTCTGATCGCGATAATCCTCGAGCAGATGGGCCTTGTACTCCTCAAATGCCGGAGCGTGGGCGGCCTTCACTTCCACCACCTGGAAAATGCCATAACCCTCACCCGTGGTGGCGATCTGCGGAGCTGCACCCTGCTTCACGCCGAATGCCTGAGACAGCATCTTCGATCCGTCTGCGAGCCCCGCCACCACTGCGTTCTGCTCCAGGTAGTCAGTCGTCACCACTTGCAGGTGGTGAGCATCCGCCGTCTTCTGCAAGCCCGTCTTCTGCGCTTCCGCGGCCAATTGCTGCGCGTACGTCAGTTGAGCCTGACCTTCTTTCTGGCGAACCAGCGTAGCTTCGATTGCCGGACGAACCTCATCCAGAGTTCTGGCGTGGGCCGTCTGCTTCTCTTCCACCTGCAGAATGTGATAACCAAATTGCGTCTTGATGAGGCCAGAGGTTTGTCCCGGGCTCATCGAGAACGCCGCCTTATCAAACTCAGCCACGGTCGCGCCGCGCTTCAGGAAACCGAGTTCGCCGCCCTGATCCTTGCTGCCCGGATCGTCGGAGTACTTCTTCGCCAACTCGGCAAAATTCGCTCCATCGTGAAGCTGCTTCAGCACGCTCTCAGCCTTCTGCTTGGCCGCTGCATCGGTGGCCGCATCGGCGCCCGGAGGCAGCTTGATCAGGATGTGGCGAACCTTGACCTGGTCGGGAACTTCGAAATCTTTCTGGTGCTGCGCATAGAAACTCTGGATCTCAGCGGCGCTCACCTGGGGCGTTCCGCCGGGTATCTGTCCTTCGCCAAATGCCACGTACTGGATCTTCCGCGTCTCGGGAACAGCGTTTGCGTACTTTGCGGCGTTCTGTTTGAAGAAGGCCTGCAGGTCTGCGTCGCTGGGATTGATCTGCTTCTTCAGGTCGTCGGCATTCAGAATCGCGTATTCAAACTTGATCTTCGTTCCCTGCTGACGATACGACTCGCGAATATCGGTGTCGGAGACCGTCGCGCTGCCGGTCACCATCTCCCGCAGCCGGTTCATCTGGATTTCTTTCTTCAGCTGCTTTTCAAAATCCTGGCGCGAAATTCCAAAGTTGTCCTGGATCAGCGAAGCGTAGTGGTCGTCGCCAATGTATTTGCCACCGGGAAAGATCGCCATGCCGAACTGGCCGGTGTGCAGGAATTCACGCAGGTCTTCGTCCGTCACCTTCAGGCCCAGTCGATCTGCTTCCTGCAACATGACCGCCTGCTGAATCAGCCCCTGGCCGACGCGCTGCATCATGAATGGCAGCACAAAATCGGGAAGCTTCTGTTGCTGTAATTGGCGGGAGGCTGCCTGCTGCACCTGCTCATTCGAAATGTCGGTGGAGGGGCCGAAGAATCGGCCGAACAGGCCACTGCCATGCACGGTTGCATATGTGTCCGCAGAGCCGGCGGAATCCTGAAAGATACCGGGAACCAGCGTGATTACCATCGTAATAACAGCCAAGCCAATAATTACGATGAAGATACCTTTGATTATGCGACTGTCTTTCTGAAGGAAACGAATCATGTGTCGGTAAAAACCTTAGCCTGCGCGTGTTTTATTGTCCCCGGCACCGGGCCGGAAAGTTCCAACAACGCCGGAATCTTTCGCATCAAATGGTGTGCGTGAAAATTATAAACCAGCCTATTCGATGTTGCATCTTTGCTGCAAAACACGGGGGTTACGTAACACTCGGGCGCAATTTACAAAACTATCGAGTTTGTAACAAATGAGGGTGTAAAGATCATGTATCCTTTTCTCAGGAACAGCGGCCGCTGCTGAAATGCGGGCCCGTAACCGAGTAGGCAATTTCTTCGACTTCGATCTCGAATTGGCATACACTCTTTAGTAATCGAAGTCCTCACCAATTCGGGTCATTCAGTCAGTTCCCAATCTGTAGTAGTTATAGTTACGTAGTCAAGTCCCAGCATGAACACTGGGCGCAGATTGTCGAAGCAGCCTCTGTTTCCAAGCCCGCGGGGCACGGTGCCGATTTAGTGCACTTTCCCCTAAAGATGTCTAATTGCTGTGGTCTATTTAGTTTGCATTTGGATACCCCGGGCGGAGAAACTCCCAGACCTTGCGGATCCTCCCAATATTAACTGGAGTGCTGTCGTACCATTTGGCAGTGTGGTCATGAGTATTAGCAAAGCTCGAACCTGGATAAAAGCTTCGTGCTTCAGCAATGACTCAAAATGGTGCACCGCGCAACGAACCGCTAAAATCCAATCTTTGATGGGCGACTAAAAATGCGATTTGTTTCTAAAGTGCCAGCGTTCATATTCATCATTCTGTTGACGATGGGGACGGTTCATGCAATGGGCCAAGTCACTGCCGCGGCGCGAGGTGGCGGCAACCAGGCGAATGCCTTTGGTATGTTTACGATTCTCAACCCCGACTACGGAACGCAGTACACGTATGGCGGAGCCTTTGGCGCGGACTATCGGTTTGGTAACTATCATCTGGGCCAACCCACTATTGCCATGCGTCTCAGCTTCGTACCCGGCGGAATCATCGGCGAGAACACCTACCTCTTCGGTCCAGAATTTCACATGCGTGGCAAGCACCTTCGCCCCTACGCCGACTTCCATCTCGGCGGCGCAACCATCAATTACTACAAGGGAAAGACCGAGGAAAATTACAATCCTCCGCCCGTCTATCCAACCAACCTGCCCCCGATTTCCAGCAGATCTGGATTCATATATGAGTTTGGCGGCGGCGTGGATTATCGCCTGAAGCGTAACTATGGACTGCGCCTTGTTGATTTCCAGTATCAATTCTGGGACGTGGGCAAGGGCGACGTGTTCCGCACGGGCAAACCGCCGATCATTAATGGTCCCATCACCTACACGCCATACCAGATAAGCTTTGGCGCGTACTACCGCTTCCACTAGACCTCATGCGCCAGCCTTGGGCCAACCGGGCTGGCGTGCTTCCCATCCAGCAGTGGTACGTCTTGTTGCGCCCTCGTTTTGCCATGAAATCGAACGCGATTGAGCCGGCCCCAAAGACTCAGTCCGCCGCCCGCCCGAAAATGTTATCCTCAGCCATAATGCACTTCCCTGTGAAACGCGATCCGTGCCTTGCAAAGGCCGGCGATCAATGCGAACGGAACCTGATTTCTGTCAGCACACGGATGCTGAAACAGGGGCACCGCTTCCAGCTTTCGGCAATTTTTGTTGTAGTGCTGATGGTGTCGAGCGCCATCGCCACTCAGGGGCAGTACATCGGTGCACCAAACGTCACCGCCGCGCCCGCACAGGATTCCGCTTCCACCCCTGCTACGACTCCCAGTTCGCCTGTTACTCGCCAGACCGGCGCTGCGCCGATTGAGAATCTGTCTTCATCGGACGGCCTTGGCGATGGCCCCATCGCCCCGGGGGACACGGTTACGGTGCAGGTATTTGACACGCCCGAGCTTTCGACTCACGCGCTGGTATCGCAATCGGGCGAAATCCCGATCCCGCTATTGAAGTCGTTTCACATTGCGGGCCTCACATCGCTGGAAGCTGCTGCTGCAATTGCACATGAGTTCAAGCATCGCGACTTCCTAAGAGATCCGAATGTCCTGGTAACGGTGCAGCAAGCCGGAAAAGGAATTACCGTCGCAGGCGAGGTTCGAAACCCGGGTGTGTACCCGATCTACGGGAAACACCGCCTGATCGACGTGGTCACCCGTGCGGGAGGCCCGACAGACAATGCAGCACACGTTATTGAGGTTGCCGGCCCTGAACCCGATCAAATTCAGCGAGTGATTTGGGACCCCACCTTTCAGGAGAATCCCGCCTCCCGTGTCTATCTTGAGGCCGGACAGACGGTCATGGTTGGCAAATGCGGTGTGGTCTACATGGGCGGCAATCTAGGCAGACCGGCTGCGTATCCGCTCTGTGGCTCGCGTCATACCACGCTGTCGGAAGCAATCGCTCTCGCCGGCGGAGTCAAGCCATCCTCCTCGGCAAACAAGAGCGTGCTGCTGAGGAATGAGCAAGGCACGCGAACCGTGCGCACGGTGCAGGTGGAAGACATACTTCGCGGCAAGTCTCCAGACTTCACGCTCTACGCTGACGACATCCTGTATGTGCCGGGGAGTGCCTTCAAGGCGACGGCGAAGGTTCTTGCACAATCCGCACTGGGCTTTGCCGCGGCCGTTGGCGCATATCGTCTGCAGCAATAGCGGTTGGACCTCAACACATGCGCATCCTGCAGATCATCAGTTCCGTGGACTCGACCAGCGGCGGCGTAGTTGAAGGCGTCCGCATGTTCTCAGAGGAGTGGTCTCAGGCGGGACACTCGGTCGAGGTTCTCACGCTTGACCCTCCAGGCTTCGCGGATGCCAGGGCCTTCCCCGTCCCCGTTCACACGCTAGGCCCGGGCAAATCAGCATGGCTGTATTCAGGCGCATTCTATCCCTGGCTGCGGGATCACCATCATGACTACGACATCGTGGTGGTTCATGCCTTGTGGCAATATCAGGTGTTTGGCGCATGGCGCGCCCTGCATGGCCAGACAACACCCTATGTTGTCTTCACGCATGGCATGCTGGACCCATACTTCAAGCGCCGCTTTCCGCTCAAGCATCTGAAGAAATGGCTGTTCTGGCCGTGGAGTGAATACCGTGCTCTGCGCGATGCCAAGGCCGTGATGTTCACCTGCGAAGAAGAAAAAGTGTTGGCCCGCGAATCGTTTTTCCTCTACAAGGCGAAGGAACTTGTCGTGGGGTTCGGCACCAAGCCGTGCCAGGTCCCACTCGATGCGGCGCGGGAATCGTTCCTCGAGCGCTTTCCCGATCTGCGCGGGAAGCGAATGCTTACCTTCATGGGCCGACTCGCTCCCAAAAAGGCGTGCGACCTGCTCATCGAGGCCTTCGCGTCTACGCTGGCCAAGGATCCTGATTGGCAACTCGTAATGGCTGGTCCTGATCTCGACGACTGGAAGAAAGATCTGATGTTGATCGCCGAGCGCCTTCAGATTCAGAACCGTGTCACCTGGACAGGCATGCTGCAGGGAGACCTGAAGTGGGGCGCGATTGCCGCCTCTGAAGTGCTGACGCTGCCATCCCACCAGGAAAATTTTGGCGTCGTGGTTGCGGAGGCACTCGCATGCAGCGTCCCGGTCATCGTTTCAAATCAGGTCAACATCTGGCGCGAGATTGAGGCCTTCCGGGCCGGCCTGGTCACAACCGATACTTTGGCAGGAATTCAGGCCGCTCTGCAGCGCTGGAACACGCTGACCGCGGAAGAATTGCAGGAGATGCGCAGTCGATGCCTTCCCTGCTTCCAGAAATATTTTGATATGCGCACAGTCTGTTTAGGCGTGATGGCTGAACTTGAGCGCCTTGCACCCCAAAAGAATCAACCGGCAATGGTAAACTTGTAATTAGAAGATTCCGGTGGAGCAATCAACCTTTCGCCAGGAATACGCCTCCCACTTCACAGTAGAACTTCTGCAACAGGCTAAAACCTTTCCCGACAGGAGCACACCTATTTGAAGAAGGCTCTGATTACTGGCATTACCGGCCAGGACGGCGCCTACCTGGCGGAATTTCTCCTGAAAAAGGGATATGAGGTTCACGGCATCAAGCGCCGGACGTCTCTGTTCAACACTGATCGCATCGATCACCTGTACGAAGACCCGCACGAGAGTCATCGCCGCCTCATCCTTCACTACGGAGACATGACGGACTCGACCAGCCTGATCCACATCCTGCAGGAAGTGCAGCCGGATGAGATTTATAATCTCGCCGCGCAGAGCCATGTAAAAGTGTCGTTTGAGGAGCCGGAATATACGGCGAACTCCGATGCGCTCGGGACGCTGCGTCTGCTGGAGGCCATGCGCATCCTCGGCCTGGCGGAGACAGCGCGCTTCTACCAGGCATCGACATCAGAGATGTTCGGGCTGGTGCAGGAGATTCCGCAGCGCGAAACGACGCCGTTTTATCCGCGGTCGCCGTACGGTGTCGCTAAGCTCTATGCCTACTGGATCACGGTTAATTACCGCGAGGCCTATGGCATGTACGCCTGCAACGGAATCCTCTTCAATCACGAGTCGCCTGTGCGCGGCGAGACATTCGTCACGCGCAAGATCACACGTGCGCTGGCGCGCATCAAGGTTGGCCTGCAGGACAAGCTCTACCTGGGCAACCTTGATGCGAAGCGCGACTGGGGCCATGCCCGCGATTATGTCGAGATGCAATGGTTGATGCTGCAGCAGGAGAAGCCGCAGGATTACGTGATCGCGACAGGCGAGCAGTACAGCGTGCGCGACTTTGTAACCATCGCGGCCGAGTATCTCGACATTCACCTCCACTGGAAAGGCGAGGGAGTGGACGAGGTGGCCCTGGATGACCAAGGAAACGAACTCGTGCCGTGGATCCGCGATACTTCCGCCCGTCGGAAGTGGAGACGCTGCTAGGCGATGCCAGCCGCGCCCGCAAGGAACTGGGCTGGTCGCCGAAGACGACTTTCCGCGAACTGGTTTCAGAAATGACGCGGGAAGATCTGAAGCTGGCGGAGCGCGATGCCCTGGTTAAGCTGCACGGCTTCGACGCCTACAACGTTCACGAACACTAGAACTCGCGGAGGTGGACGTGGAGATAAACAGCCGCATCTTTGTGGCCGGTCATCGAGGCCTCGTCGGGACCGCGATCTGCATGCGCTCCGCGCACAGGGCTTCGAACAACTTTTGCTGCGCACCCGCGCGGAACTCGATTTGACCCGCACCGTGCGGTTAACGAGTTCTTCCGCAACGAGCGGCCCGACTATGTTTTTCTGGCAGCGGCGAAGGTGGGCGGCATCCTCGCGAACAACACCTACCCCGCCGACTTCATCCGCGAAAACCTTGCGATACAAAGCAGCGTGATCGATGCCAGCTACAAAAACGGCGTAAAGCGGCTGCTGTTCCTGGGGTCGAGCTGCATTTATCCCAAGGCTTGCCCGCAGCCGATCAGGGAAGAATATCTGCTGACCGGCCCGCTCGAGCCGACCAATCGCGCGTACGCGTTGGCCAAGATCGCCGGCATCGAGATGTGCTGGTCGTACAACCGCCAGTATGGAACTCGCTATCTCGCGGCCATGCCGACCAATCTTTTCGGGCCCGCTGACAACTTCGATTTAAAGAACTCGCACGTGCTGCCCGCGCTGATCCGCAAGGTGGTGCAGGCGAAGGCCGCCGGCGAGAAGAAAATCGTTGTGTGGGGAACAGGATCACCTCGCCGCGAACTTCTGTACAGCGAAGATCTCGCGGAAGCCTGCATCTTCCTTATGAGCCTGCCCGAGGAGAAATACTCCAGGCTGCTCAATGCAGAGGAGCCACCGCTCATCAACATCGGCACCGGCGAAGACCTCACGATCCGCGAACTTGCTGAACTCGTGTCAAAGGTTCTCGAGTTTGACGGCGCCTTGGAATTCGACACAACCAAGCCCGACGGCACTCCGCGCAAGCTGCTGGATGTTAGCCGCATTAACGCGCTCGGGTGGCGCGCCAGCACCAGCGTTGAAGAGGGCATCCGTCGCACCTACGAATCGGTGCGCGCTGAACTGGAAGCAGTATCAACAACCTCGTAGCGCTCGCTTGAAGTATTCCCGGTGCAGCGCCCCACAGCGCTGCCCGGGTGCGACTCCTGATCGCGATACGCGCAGTGATCCCTCCTGTGATGTACCATTTCTCCATCGCCTGCCCGCCCCTGAAACCATGACTCTATCGAGGTGCAAGAGATGTCTCCCTTGTTGCGCATCATGCTGACTGCCGCCGCATGCGTGCTATTGAACCAATCGTCGTGGAGCCAGAACGCGACCGTCATTCTTTCGGAACATAACTTTCCAGTCGCCGACTCCAGCGTGGTTTCGGCGCAGGCGCTGCAGCAGGGATTTGCGGGCGCGCGCGAAGCGACCGCAGCACAACTGGACGGCGCTCTTGCTGATCCAGCGACGAAGCTGCTAGTGCTGCCCTATGGGTCTGCTTATCCTGAGGCAGCGTGGCCGGCGATACTCCGTTACCTGGAGCGCGGCGGCCATCTCATCGTGCTTGGCGGCAAACCTTTTACCCGAGCCGCGTATCAGGAAGGCGCGACCTGGCGCCTGCGCGAGCCCAGCGTGGCTGCGTCGCTCGAGTTGCTGATTCACGACTACCAACCCACGCCCGGCTCGAAGGCTCTGCAGTTTGAGCCCAACGCGGATGTGCAGCCGCAGTTGCCCGCATTTGCCTGGAAGCAGGCCTACAGCCCAGTGCTGCGTCTCTCCGTCACGCCAATGTTTCCAAAAGAAGGCGGATCGACGGGGGCCGAGGACGCTGATCTCACAACGCTGGCGTGGGGAGCGCAGGGGGCGCATCGCCGCGCTGCTCCAGCGTTTCTGATTGATCATCACAGCGTGCGCTTCGTTGGCGGCAGGTGGATATTCCTCGCTTGCGATCCGGAGGAGCACGCCTTCGACGATCCGCAACTGCTCGCGAAGCTGCAGACCATCGCCCTGCGAAGCCACGACCGCTTCACGTTTCGTCCACGACTTCCGCTCTTCCTTCCGGGAGAGCAGTTGGAGTTTCACTATGAACCGGCGAACGCAGCTGCACCGAGCGCGGATGACTCCCTGAAGATTGTTGTGCAGCCCGAGGAAGGTGCCCCGCTGCAAACGTTCACGCTGCCCGCGGATAGCTCGCAGACGATAACGCTGCCGCAATCCGCCGCTGCGGGCAAAGGCCTGCATACCGTAGAGACAACCCTGCTGCGGAACGGCACGCTGGTGTGGACCTACCGCTCCGCGTTCTGGATCAGAGACTGGACGTATCTGCAATCGGGTCCAAAGCTCACCGTCGACAGCGACTACTTTGAACTGGATGGCAAGCCTCTTCCCGTCGTCGGCACCACGTACATGGCGAGTGACGTTCATCGCCTCTACCTCGCCAAGCCGAATGCCTACGTGTGGAACGAGGACATGAAGCAGATTCGATCGGCGGGCCTCAACATGATCCGCAGCGGGATGTGGAGCGGTTGGGACCTGATCGTGACTCCCGACAAAGCCGTGAGTGAGGACGCTCTGCGCACCGTCGAGGCGTTCCTGATGACTGCGCGTCACAACGGTCTGCCGGTGCAATTCAACCTCTTCGCCTTTATACCGGATGCATTCGGTGGCCAGCATCCATATCTCGACCCGGCAGCGCGCGAGTTGCAGGATCGCTACGTTGACTCGCTGGCGCGTCGCTTCCACGATGTGCCATTCCTCGCATGGGATTTGATCAACGAGCCCAGCGCAAATGAGAATGTGTGGAAGACGCTGCCTCAGAACGGCGCATTGGAATATGAAGCCTGGCGTAGCTGGCTGAAAGCGCGATACCCCGACGAGAAGGCGTTGCTGGCCGCATGGGCGGTGCCATCGCTCGGCGGCGGGCGCTCGCTGCAGTCTGCGCCCACAAGCCTTTCACCGACGCAGGCGGCAGCAGATCCATTCGCGATGCCCGAAGCCGGCGCATTCGAATTCGATGCGGTGCGCAGCGGCTTCAACCCGCTTAAAGTCTACGACTATGTTCTCTTCACGCAGTCCTTCTTCGTGGACTGGGTGCGGCATCAGCGCGAGACGATTCGCGCCGCTGGATCCAATCAGTTGGTCACTGTGGGACAGGATGAAGGTGGAGTCTCTGGCCGCCTCTCACCGGCCTTCTTCTCGCCGGAGTTAGACTTTACGACGAACCACACATGGTGGGATTTCGACGGCATTCTGTGGGCGTCGCTTGCATCGAAATTTCCCGGCAAGCCAATGCTGATCCAGGAGCTCGGCGAGCAACGGCGGCTGACGCAGGACTATCATCTGCGGCTTTCAGCAGACGAAGAAAGCTGGCAGCTTGAGCGCAAGCTGGCCATCGCCTTCGTTCAGGGAGCAGGTGCGCTGGAGTGGGTGTGGAACGTCAACTCGATGATGGCGAACGACAACGAGATCCCCATCGGCGCGATCCGCCCGGACGGCACCGAGAAGCCCGAAGCGGATGTGCTCGCAGCCTTCGCGCAGTTTGCCGCGCGCAGCCCGCAGAGCTTCACTACCATCCATCCGCCGGACGTCACAATTGTAACGTCGCAATCGCTGCTCTACACGGGCATGTACGCGCAGGCGCTGGCTACGCAGAAAAAAGCGCTGCGCGCTCTGGCTTACTACGATCACACGCCCACGCGCATGCTGACGGAGAATCGTCTCGCTGAAATAGGTCAACCTAAACTTGCAATTCTGCCCGCAACGCAGGCGATCACCGACGCTGCGTGGCAGCAGTTGCTCGACTATGTTTCACGCGGCGGATGCCTGCTCGTCACGGGTCCCGTGCAGTACAACGAACACTGGCAGAAAGTGGATCGGCTTTCCCCGTTGAATCTGCAGGCCCGCATCTTTCCTCTAGCACTGCGTCAGTCTTCCCTGCAGTTGCCAGGACAGGCGAAACCGCTTCAGCTTACCTATCCTGCGTCCATTCAAACGGCGCCCATTGACACAATGCGCTTCGCCGATGCTGCTTCGGTGAAGGTGATTGCACGCGGAGCGGGCAAGGTCATCTGGGCCGCCGAGCCCGTCGAGTTCTCTGAGGAATACGAGTCAACCGCGGCGCTCTACGGCTATGCGATGACAGTCGCTGGAGTCGCACCCTCGTTCCGCCAGCTTCAGCCGCTTTCGCCCGGCATCCTCGCCTTCCCGACGATGCTCAGCGACGCCGTGCTGTACAGCTTTTCTTCGGAGGACCTCGAGGATCAGCGCATCGATATTCAGGACTCAACGACCAAGGCGAACATCAAGTTCACGCTTGCATCCGGCCGCGCGGCAATGCTTTTGTTGCGCAAGAGCGACGGCGCAGTCCTCGCGTCCTACGGAGTGCAGGGCAAATGATTCTGTAGCCCTACTAGATCACAGCGGGATACTCACGCTTCGAAGTCAACTTCAAGCGGATCGATCAGCGGCAGCAGCCACGAGAGCAGCGCCTGGTGCACTGGATGAGTGTTGTAAGTCTCAAGCGCAGCGCTGTCGTGAAAGAACATCGCCCCGCCGAGTTCGTAGCCTTGCGAGCGCGGAGAAATGTTGGTGCCAACGTGCGTAGCCAGCAGACCAGGAATCTGCCCCTGCAGTGCGCGGATGGCCGAGACAACTTTTACTTTCTGTTCCTGGGTGACGCCGGGCTTCCAGCGAAATGCAAATGTGTGAACGATCATCGATCCTCCATGCTCGCGACAGGCGAGCTTAACTTTGCTTGTTCTCGATCGCTCGGCGACATAGATCCACCAAGAGACTCACCGAGCTATCCCAGTTGAGTCGAGTGGAATACTCGTTAAACGCGCCGAGACACAGCGCTTCGTAGCGACCGGCGTCCTGCAGCATTTCCTGCGCGGCATTCGCAAAGCCTTCCGCTGGCGTGCCCACCGGCAGGCATGCTCCGTTGACGCCATCACGCACGTAGTCGGGCACGCCGCCCGTGGCGTAAGAGAGCGAAGGCAGACCAAAGGCGCTCGCCTCGCAAAACACAATTCCTGCCGCCTCAGCTACGGTCGGCAGGATGAAAAGATCCGAGTCTCGCAGCAGCGACTCCATCTTCTGCCGGCCTTCCGCGGTCGATTTGCTGATGAACCCCAGCGCACGCACGTACTGTGGGACCGGCCCGGGAGGATCGCCGCCCACAAGCGTCAACGTAGTAGGAACACCGCGCTCATTCAGGATTCTCGCCGTCTCCATCGCGACGGCGCCGCCCTTCCGCTGCCATTCCACTCCGATGAACAACAGTTCACAGGCACGAGGCCTCTCCCGCCGCTTGCGACGTGCCCATTGCGCAATATCGGATGCGTTGTGCTCAACATCGAAACTTGCACCGAATGGGAGAACGGAAACCTTCTTTGGATCGGTAAGCTTCCGCGCCGTTGACGCGGCCCATTCCGAGGCATACGCGGCGACGGAACAGTTGTTCAGTGCGGCTTCCTCCTGGCGTTTCGCGCGTCGGACCGCCCCGGGCGTCACACCCGCAAAAGCGCCTTGGTAGTAGTCGTACATTCCGTGGAAGACCGCATCGGTCCAGTAGATGATTGGCTGAGGACACTTCAGCGCCGTGATTGGCACCGAACTGGTGGACACGATAACGTCTACCGGGTGCGCGCGCATGGCCCTCTCGATCTGCCTCGCATAGGATTTCGTGACGAGTGGATAGTGATCCAGCGACACGTTCGTCTTGCGTATTTTAGCGATGGCCTTGACGGGCGCCAGTAGATACTTGCTTCTCTCGCTGAGCGGACTGAAGAGCTCCACCTTCACATCCATCTTCCTCAGGCTTGCAAGTACATGCGCAGGAATTCCGGACCACGTATGAATATCCGTTGCGTCATGAATGGAGACGAAGCCTATGCGAAGATCGCGTTGCATGTTGTCTCCAAAATATCATTCAGCAAAGAGCGCGGGCGCGTCATGTCATCACCCTGCAAGGCCAACCACGGGATTGTGGTCAGGTGGGAAGATGGTGTCGCTGCCTCACCATCAGGGTCACGAGTTTGCGCGCCTCCCAATAACGGGGAATGTATTGCTTCGGTCTCCACAGGCAGCGCAGCAGCCACCCCAGGCCGCTGCGATCGGCCCACACCGGGATGAAGACCTGGTCGCCGCTTAGGAACGCGATCGCCGCGCCTATACAGTGGATCGCTGGCAGGTAGTCCAGGTGCTGCTTGAGGTAGTAGCCGAGTATCTCCTGCACGCCTCCGCCTACGGTGACAATTACGTGCTTCGGTCTGCGCTGATTCAGGATCGCAACCAGCTCCGGATCTTCCACCGGCTTGCCATAGCGCGGCGCCAGATAAACATCTTCCGGAGCTACTTCAATTCCCTGTTCCTTAAGCCATGCAAGATTCTTCGCCGCACTCTCTGGATTGGACATCACCCAGAATGTTCCGTGGAGCACGCGGACATCTTCCCGTCGGAGCAGATCTCGCAGATATTCAAGGCCGGAGAGGCGACGCACTGAGTCGCGTTCGAGAATATTCCACACCAGCACCATCAGGGCACTGTCAGTAATCACGAGATCTGCACCCAGCAGCGCGTCCCGATATGGCTTGTCGTCAGGAAGCGTTTTGAGCGCAGGGGCGGCCGGCACAACGACGAGGCCGCCATGCTCGATCTGACGAATAGCCTCAGGGCCGTCTCCGTTGAAGAAACGAATGCCGAGTATGGACCGGAACTGCGGGTTGGGAGTGGCGGCAGAATCCATTGAATATTCTCTTGTTAAAGATTAAACGCTAATAAATTCCCAGGCGCGCTATAGGGTGACGACGGCTGAAATGGTTTTTTATAGGATATAGGAGAGTCTCGCGTTAGGTACTGGCGCAATCAAGAAACATTTAGTTGTAGCTTTGTAGAAGCTCGTAAACTTGAACAAGCATTGCTCTGTTTGGCATCTATTCACTCATCGATTCTTCGCATCTTACCAGCGATGTGCGTGAAGAGCTCATTTGCAATAAAGAAAGCGGCCTATTAAGCATGTCTATCCAAACTTTGAAGTACATCCATGATCACCCTCTGAATAAAGGACATTTTGGAAGTGCGCTTCGGAGATATCTTTCGTGGCAAATGGGGAGTCGACTGGTGCCGGGACCCGTGGCTGTTCCTTTCGTCAATCAATCGGTACTGATGGTCCATCCCGGTATGACCGGAGCGACCCAGAACATTTACTGCGGCCTCCATGAGTTCGCGGATACATCGTTCCTGCTACACCTGTTGCGGTCGGGAGATCTGTTCGTGGATGTCGGCGCCAATGCTGGTGTATATACAATTCTCGCCTCGGCCGCGATAGGTGCGAAAAGCATTAGCCTTGAACCTAACCCTTCCACCTTCGACTGGCTCAAGAGAAACATACGATTAAACGATCTCGAGGGTCTCGTGGAATTGCATAACGCATGCGCGGGCAAAGGCGAAGGCGTTGTTGGCTTCGATGTCTCCGGCCAGGATACAACCAATCACGTGTGTGAGTCGGCATCAACCTCGACTCAGGTCCTTAACGTGCCCGTTATCGCCTTGGATCAATGCATCGGAGTGAAATGCCCAATCCTGATTAAGATCGACGTTGAAGGTTTCGAGTCCACGGTGCTTGCCGGGGCGGGTCGGATCCTGAGTGACCCTGGATTGTTGGCACTCATCGTGGAACTGAGTGATGACTGCATTCGCTATGGCTTTGGGCTCGATGATGCGCATAATGCCATCATGTCTAACGGCTTCCAGCCGGCCAGTTACGATCCATTCACACGCCGTCTGCAGCCACTCGACGGACGCAACCGCGCGAGCGCGAATACCATCTATCTTCGCGATCTGAAGACCGCACAACTTCGCGTGTCGGATGCTCCACCGTTTGTAGTGCATGGGAGAAGAATCTGAAAGGCCGCGGTGGCGATAGCAAAGCCTAGAAAAGTCCGGGGCCGGCTTCTTTGTCGGCCGCATCGAGGAACGCCTGCAGAATTTCGATCTTCGGCACGGCCAGCCTGCGTGCGCTCTCCAACTGTAATTGCGATGGAAGCTCCTCAACGCTGCGGCGCAGAAATGCCAACACCGAAGTGAAGGTTTTGTATCGCGTGTCGCGCCCTACCTTGCAAACTCCACGGAGGATGCCAATAGCCCCCAGCTGCTCCAAGATGTCCGCGTCCCGCAGGATCGTCGCTTCGATGGTCAGCGGCGCATCTTTGGGCTGATGAGTGCGGATCACGTCCAGCACGGCAGGAATTTTTGCCGCGGGAAATCCTGCATCCTCCAGAATGCCGGGCACCTTCTCAGCTGTATAGATGACGTGATCCCAGCGCTCGAGCGTTGCGGGATCCTCAGGCCGATGGCCAATGAAGACGCCTAGATCATGCAGCCAGGCTGCGGCGTAGACCACATCATCGTCGTAGTCCAGGCCCTCGCCAATCTGCTGCGTCAGTGCGTACAGGCGCGGCTGATGGCCATACTTTTCTTCCGGCAAGGCGTTTTGTCGGATGTACGCAGCGATCTCCGCACGAAAACCTGAGTCTATCAAGGTGTCTCCAACAGCAGCGCTTGGCCGGTCAACGAAAATGGGTCGGTGTGGCTTGCTTGCGGAGTCATGCTCGCCTACGCGGCAGTTACCCCGGCGCGCGTGATCATGCGAATCACTTCCACTTTGCTGCCATATTCCAGAGCCCAGGCACCAGCTGACGCGGGAATCACCGCTACCTGGCACTTACCCAGAGAAAATGGCTCAAAGCCTGCCCCGGAGATTGTTGACGCGCCATCCGAGACAAAAAGCACCTGAAGCTGATGGGGCAATTCCTCCAGCTTTTCTCCGGCCTCCAGCTCAAAGCGATCCACGCGAAAGTATTGCTCGTCGACCAGAGTGGTGCGGTTACCCGCGACTTCCGGCTTAACTTTGCCTGCGTGGGTCGAGGAACGCATCGCTTCGAGAGACTTCTCGAGATGCAGTTCACGCGGGCGGCCATAGTCGTAGAGGCGATACGTCAGATCGCAGTTTTGCTGGGTCTCCAGGATCACCGATCCCGGCAGGATTGCATGAACTGTGCCCGCATCCACGTAGACCATATCGCCGGCAGACATCGGAACATACGTCAGCAGATCCTCGAGCGTGGCGTCCTTGATCGCCTGCCTAACCTGCTCCTTGGTGACTCCCGTTTTCAGGCCAAGAGCCACGCTTGCTCCGGGCGCAGATTGCAGGGAGTACCAGCACTCTGTCTTGCCGCGGGGCTCGCCATATTTGCGCGCCATCGCGTCATCGGGATGCACCTGAACGCTGAGCTTTTCTTTGGGAAACAGAACCTTCACCAGCAGCGGGAAATCTTCTCCCGCATGCCCTGGACCCAGCAGGGCGGATCCGGCCTCAGCAGAAATCTGCTTCAGTGCCTTGCCCGCCAGCGGTCCCGTCTCCGCCTCGCAGTTGTCGCCGGTGAGCCAGACCTCGCCAATGGGGTCGCCGCTGGCTTTCTTCTGAAACCAGGGTGATAGGTCTTGAAATCCCCAGATGCGGGTATGGAATTCCGGTGCAAGCCGAAACGGCGAAATCGAGGGCATTTCGTTCACTGCGGATGCCAAAATCACTCTCCTCGTAAGGATCTGCGAACCTCGGAAACGCGACCAATCCCACTGCGACGCTTGAGCTGCAAACCACGCGACGGAAGGTCGCTCTGCTTCCATAGTACCCGAGATGCCAACCAGCATCCTGCGCCTTAAGTTGTTGAAAGCGCGGTCCGACTGTCGCGCGACCCGGGGGAGACGCCTGCTTACTGGCCAAATTGCTCTCCTGTTCACACAAATTGGCTTAGATTAATAAGATATGGATCTGCGGTTCCCCTGGTTGCGTCTTTTTGCGACACTTCTGCTCTTGCCAGTGAATTTGCTGCATGCCCAGGCGGGCGCCTTTGATCTGGCCGGACCTGCGGTGGATGTGCGCGTGCAGCGTGCCGGAGAAACCCTGCCCATTTCGCATGTGCCCAATCTCATGCCGGGAGACCGGCTGTGGATTCATCCTCAACTTCCCGAAAGCCAATCGGCTCATTACGTTATGATCGTTGCCTTCCTGAGGGGCGCGACCAATCCGCCACCGCAAAGCTGGTTCACAAAGGTGGAAACCTGGAACAAAAATGTCCACGAAGAGGGCGTTTTCGTCGTGGTTCCGGATGAGGCGCAGCAGGCGCTGATTTTCCTGGCTCCCGAGACGGGCGGGGATTTCGCAACGCTGCGCAATGCGGTGCGCGGCAAGCCGGGAGCATTTGTGCGCTCGGCGCAGGATCTGCAGCAGGCCAGCCTCGACCGCCTTCGCCTGGAAAACTACCTCTCCCTGCTGCGGGATATGACCCTCGACCCGGTCGATATGAAAGAACGCACGATCCTGCTGGCGCGCAGCCTGAACATCAAGCTGGATCACGAGTGTTTCGACAAGCCGAGCGCACAGCAGGTTCCCTGCCTCATCCAGAACACCGACCAGTTGGTGCTGGACGACGCGCACACCGAAACCATGGTGTCGAGGATCGCCTCGGCAGACTCGGTTGATCTTGCGGCGCACATTGCCTACATGCCACTGGCGGGCGCCGGAACCTACAGCCCATATGTGGGCGCGGTGGTGGACCTGGTCAGAATTCTGGCATCGACTCACACCGCGCAGTATCAATACATTCCGGCGCTGGCGTTGCCCAAGGGCGACAAGCTGAATTTGCGGCTCAATAATCCGCCGTCGTTCCGCAATCCCAAGTCCGTGATCGTTGTGGGCTTGCCGCCGGTGGGCCCCTCGCCTCTGCCGCCATTGCGCGCGGTGGATCCCAAGCAGATTTTCTGCGCAGAGAGGCCAGACCTGGTGCTGCCGATTGATGGTGCTCCGTTGGTCTTCGCCAGTGAGTTGGCCCATGGTTTCGTACTGCATCTGCAGACGAAGGCATCCGGGAGCGCAGGAATCGACCTGCCTGCTCGCGTAGACCCGTCGCGCGGGGGCTTGATGGTCGACACGCGCTCAGTCAAGCCAGACACGCTGAACGATGAGCTGGTGGGCACCGTACACGCATTCTGGGGATTTCAGAGCTTCGAAGGGCCCACCTTCCATCTGCGCAGCGCCGAGACGGGCGAGCAGTGGGTGGTGGCGTCGAAGGATGCCAGCGCCTTGATTGTGGGCCGCCTGGACACCTTGCATCTGCAATCCGAGCAGGCCGCCTGCGTGGAGAGCGTTGAGATTCACGATGCGCAAGGCGTGAAGACCGACGTGGCGTGGAAGACCTCAAAGCCGGATGAACTCGAAGTTCGCGTGCCGCTGGAGAATGCGACGCCCGGGTCAGTGGTGCTTGTTGTGAAGAAGTATGGGGAGCATCACTCCGACGAGATCAAGCTGCATACCTATGCCGAGGCGGGGAGCCTCGAAGACCTGAAACTGCATGCCGGTGACACTGATGGCATCCTGCAAGGGACGCGTCTTGACCAGGTAAAGGACGTGGAGGTTAAGGGTGTGCACTTTGCTCCTCACGGCCTTACTCGCGCGCACCAGCAGGATGAGCTGAAGATCACCACCAAGGATGAGAAGGGCGCAGCCTCCCTAAGCGCAGGAGACGCCGTGCAGGCCAAGGTCACGCTGAACGATGCCCGCGTGCTGGTGCTGAGTGCGACGATCAGCCCGCAGCGGCCCCGCGTGAAGATCATCAGCCGGAGCGTTCAACTGGAGCCCTCCGCCACAGCCATCTCCGTACATCTGGGAAGTCCTGACGAACTGCCCCAGGATGCCAAGTTGAGCTTTGTGCTGAAGGCCCAGATGCCGGAGACTTTTTCGCCCCAGCAGAAGATTGAGATTTCCACGCTGGATGAGTCCTTCCGCGTGCAACTGACCGTGGCCGATGGAAACCTGACGCTCGAGGATACGAAGACTGTGCTCGCGGTGCTGGACCCGATGAGGCACCTGGGTCCCTCGGCATTTGGACCGCTGAAGATGCGGCCAGTAGGCGTAGATGGAACCAATGGCGAGTGGCAGCCGCTGGCAGATCTTGTGCGCCTCCCGCAATTTCGCGACCTGCATTGTTCAGCGACAGTGCCGCGCCAATGCACCATCACCGGCGATAAGCTCTTTCTGCTGGACTCGGTGAGCAGCAATCCCGCCTTCGACGATGCCGCGGCTGTTCCGGAGGGCTTTGTCGAGCAGACGCTGCCTGTGCCGACACCGAAGGCGCGCACATTGTACGTTCGCCTGCGCGACGATCCCACCGAAGTAATCACGCTGGTGTGGCCGCCGCCGACTCCGACTGCGCCTCCGGCAACAGCCTCCAATGCGCAATAGAGTCCCCGGAATGTCTGCTAGTCTCATCTGGAAAGGGATCGCGGCATCTTAAGAGTCGCGGTTGGGGTGAGAGTCTGGGTTTCGATGCTTTTCTCGGGAATGAGGCGGTTGTTCGCCACCTGCGCGAAGGGATTCGTGCGGGACGCATTCCGCCTGCCCTGATCCTGGCCGGACCGCGCGGCTCGGGGAAATACACCCTGTCCAACATGCTGGCGCAGGCTATCAACTGTCTACGGCAACCGGAGACGGATGGCCTGCCGGACTTCTGCGGCGAATGCGAAAACTGTGTGCGCATTGGCGAAGCTCAGCCGCTGGAAGCGCGCGTCGACGAGGCCATTGCCGCCCGTGAAGATATGCGCGACGCCGATAAAAAAGAGACGCGCATCATGATCCAGACTCATCCGGACATCGTGGTGATTCCGCCTGACCCGCCGCAACTGCTGATCAAGATGGGGCAGGTGCGCCGCGTGATCCAGGACATGTATCGCTTCCCGTCCAATGCGCGCCATGCAATCTACATCTTCACCAGCACAGCCTTCATGAAGGAGGCCGCGAATTCCCTGCTGAAGGTGCTGGAAGAGCCGCCATCCTTCGCCAGCATCTTTCTGCTGGCAGAAAATACCGGCGAACTGCTGCCAACGATTCGCTCGCGTTCCATGGTGTATCGCCTGGGAGCATTGCCTACCGAGAGCCTGGAGGCGCTGCTTGCCACCCGCCACCCGGAGTGGAAGCCGGCGCAGAGATCGCTGATCGCACGCCTGGCTGAAGGAGCAGTGGGCCGCGCCCTGGGCTTCGACCTGGCAGCGTACGTGGCCAGCCGTCAGGACGCGATGTTGATCATCCGCAATGCCGTGGTGGAGGCGGACCACTCCGCTCTCTTCCGCATGACGGAAGCGTATCGCGCCGGCGCAGAAGGCCAGCAGAAAACCTCAGCGTTGATCAGGGCCCTCTCCAGCCTGCTGGAGGACCTGATGTTGATTCAGGCAGGAACGCCGGGGATGGTGCGCAATATCGACCTGCAGCAGGAGTTGACACGCTTGAGCGCCAGCGTCACATTGAACTGGATCGAGTCTGCGGTGCGAGGCTTGAACCAGGTGGAAACCGGAATGCGCCGGAATCTGCTGCGCTCACTCTCGCTCGACGCCTACGCAACGGAGATTTCAGCAATGTGAAGGCGAAGTGAGCGGCATGCGCATGACCGCTCGCGATTTAGCTGGAGCCACGCCTGAACCTCGGTTACCATACATTCAGAAATCTTGGAAAGTAAACGGCCGACGCATCTTGCCGTCGATGTATGCCCAGAAAGCTTTGCAGGCAGACTCTTCCGCATGTGGCTTCCGCCGCATCTTAACCAACATAGCTGGCAAACCCCATATGCGGAACACGTCTTCAGCCTCCTCCATCGGGCCTAAAGAACCTCGTCTCTCGAGCAATGGACCTGCTCCCGAGGCGCCGAAGACGTTGGTCCCCGCGCCGGGTACAGCTAACGGACCACGGAAGCTGGTTCGTCCTGCGCTGCCAGAGGGTCTCGCAGCCACTCGCAGACCAGTGCGCCGTGAGGCATCGCCAATGCTGACACACCAGATGGGGCACGACGCTCCCGCTGCCTGGCAGGACGCCTCGCACGCAGAGGGCTTCTATTTTCAAAAGCAGATGCAGACGCACACGCCCATGGTGTTTGTGCTGGAAGATGGCGAGCGCATCGAGGGATGCATCGAGTGGTACGACCGCAATGCGGTGAAGATCCGCAATACCAGCAGGACGCTCATCTACAAGTCCTGCATCAAGTATCTCTACAAGGCTAACGACGTTACGCCGGTATCGTAGGCCGTCCAGTCGACTTACTTCGAAGCCTTCTGCAGGCGGTCGCGAATAGCAGTGCCAATCCCATTCTCAGGCGGTAGGGGGCACAGAATTTTCGTGATGCCTGCCTCATCCAACTTGCGAAGACCCGCAAACAGCCGACGCGCCAGTTCCTTCTCATTTGTCCAGGCGCCCCAGGCATAGACGGCGGTTGCCCGTGGATCCGACGGGAAACCCTCAGGAAGCATCACGCCGACGCGTTCGCCTGCGTCAAGAGCAGCAGCCATTGCTGTTGCGAATGCCAGCTTCTGCGCTTCGCCTTCGCCTTCCACCAGCTGCACTGTAGCGCGAGGAGCGTAGTGGCGAATTCCAACGCCGGGCGAAGGCAGCGATTCCGGATTGATCTCCGGAGCCGCCTTCGACTTGAAAAGCATCGCTCCCGGACACACAGACTGAATCTGGTCGAGGGTGATGACGCCGGGACGGTAGATCAGGACAGGCTGCTCGCAGACATCGACGACGGTCGACTCCAGCCCGTGCGTGGCTTCGCCTGAATCCAGCACTGCGTCGATGCGCCCATCCAGATCATCCAGCACATGCTGTGCTGTCGTGGGGCTTGTGTGGCCGAAGGAGTTTGCGCTGGGTGCTGCAATGGGCACTCCGGCAAGACGAATGAGTTCCATGGCCACCGCGTGCGAAGGCATACGCACACCGACCCGCTCGCGGCCCGCCGTCACGACTGGGGGAACAGCCGAGGAACGCGGCACCAGCAAGGTTAGCGGCCCCGGCCAGAAAGTCCTGATGAGCCGATCGGCGGCATCCGGAAGATTGACCGTGACCTGCTGCAGCATTTCCTCGTCAGCAACGTGCACGATTACCGGATCCCACGTGGGTCGCTGCTTAGCGGCGAAGATGCGGGAGACTGCGTCTGCGTCCAGCGCATTGGCTCCCAGCCCGTAGACGGTCTCAGTTGGAAAGGCCACAGTCCCGCCCTGGCGCAGAATTGCGGCGGCCTGCTGCAGCGACGACTGTGAGATTTCCGAATTGAGATGGCGCGCGTCTACAGCCAGCCGCAGTGTGTTCATAGCATTTTCATGAGTGCCCTATCTATTATGCCCCGAGCGGCGACGTTCCCCGCGTGGTGGCCGCTGGCATATACTCGCCCCTATGAAGTCGATTGAAACGGAGATCAAATTCAAGGTTGCGAATGGCTCTGCACTTGAGTCGAAGCTTGCTGCGGCAGGCTTTCACAAGCTGACGGCACGCACCTTCGAGCGCAACGTTCTCTATGACACTCCGGAGCGCAATCTGCGCAACAACGGGCAGATTCTCAGGATCCGAAGGTATGGGCCCAAGTGGGTGATCACGCACAAGCGCATTCCCCCGGACAATTCTCCCGAGGCTCGCCACAAGCAGCGGATTGAGACTGAGACCGAGGTGCAGGACGGCGAAGCCATGGCGCTGATCTTCGAGAGCCTGGGCCTGCAGCCGGCATTCACCTACGAAAAGTGGCGGACAGAGTGGGCGGATAACTCAGGCCACTGTGTGCTGGACGAAACGCCCATTGGCGTCTTCGCGGAATTGGAAGGCCCTTCCGACTGGATCGACGAGACAGCCGGAAAGCTCGGCGTGGGACTGGCCGACTTCATGACGCTGAGCTATGGACGGCTCTTCGACGAGTGGAAGGAAAAGACCGGAAGCCTGGTGAACGACTTGACCTTCGAGGCGATCCTGGGCGAACCACAGGGTGACGCTCGGTAACCTCTGCCCGCGCTGAATTGGCAGGGCTTAGCGGAGAGCCGCAGCCTTCCCCTTGCGTTCAAAGGGGACAATGTGAGAGATTCCCCTATAAACCACAGGGGAGAAGATGGACAAGGCAAGGCTTGAGCTGTATCGCGGTACGTTGGATGTCCTCATCCTCAAGGCTCTTGTCTGGGGACCGTTGCACGGCTATGCCATCACTGACCTGATCCGCCTGCATAGTGACAATGCTCTGCTGGTCGAGGAAGGTACGCTATACCCGGCGTTGTGGCGGCTTGAAAGCAAGAAGCTGCTGGAGGCCGAGTGGGGCCTCTCCGAAAATAATCGCAAGGCCAAGTTTTATCGCCTCACCTCCGATGGCCGGCGTCACCTGCTTCACGAGACGAAGACATGGGAAGCCTACGCAATGGCCGTTGCCAAAGTGCTGGGCGCCACGCAACCACCTCTGCCGGAGGAAACTGCGTGAAGCGTATCCCCATCTGGCGCCGCTATGCGCGCCTCTTCGGGCCTGACCCAGCAGCCGACGTGAAAGACGAGCTGCGCTTTCACATTGAGACCAAAACAGACTCCCTGATATCGCGGGGCATGACTCCCGCCGCCGCACGCAGAGAGGCTGAGCGCCAATTTGGAGATCTGCGCGCCGTACAACATATCGGTGAACGAATAGGAGAGAACATGGAACGACGCAGACGATTGAGTGACTATTGGGAAGAGTGTGTTCAGGATTTTCGCTACATCCTGCGCACGCTGCGTCGCGATCGCGGCTTTGCTGCCGTTGCGATTCTGATTCTGGCGCTTGGGATTGGCGCGAACATCGCCGTCTTCAGCGTTGTCAATACGCTGCTCCTGCGGCCACTGCCCTTCCCCCACTCGCAGGAACTGGTGTGGATTGCCCCGCCGCCCTCCGCGTGCGGCCTCTCTTGCGCCACTTATTCCTCTGACGCCTACGACGAGTTCCGCGCGCAGAGCCGCGTCTATCAGGACGTGACTGGCTACTTCGCATTCAGCACGCCGGACAATCTGCGCCTGACAGGTCGCGGCGAGCCCAAGCCGGCGACAGGGATCGACGTGATCGGCAACTTCTTCCAGGTCCTCGATGTGCAGCCTTCCATGGGCCGCCTCTTCACCGCGGATGAAGCCGGCAGTGGTTCGCATGCGGTAGCACTGTTGGCCAATGCCTATTGGCGTCGCGAACTCGCCGCCGATCCCGCCATCGTAGGTAAGGCCATCGATCTGAATGGCTCGCCGGTCACGGTCGTGGGCGTGTTGCCCGAGAGCTTCGACTTCGGTGCAGTATTTTCTCCTGGAGCGAAGGTTGACATCTTCACCCCGCTTGACCTGAATCAGGCGCGCAACTGGGGCAACATCGTCACCCTGCTCGGCCGCATGAAGCCGGGTGTAACGGTACCCGTCGCTCTCGACGATGCGCAGCGCGTCGCTCCGAACATGTACTTCAATGTGAAATACCCTGACACGCTGGGGCGCTATAAAGGCGATCTCGTTCCGGTTCCGCTGAAAGACTACGTTACCGGCAAAATGCGTCACTCGTTGATTGCGCTGTGGTCGGCAGTCGGCGTAATTCTGCTGATCGCCTGCGTGAATCTCTCCAATCTTTTGCTTGCTCGCACTGCTGCGCGGGCCAAGGAGTTTGCCGTACGGGGCGCGCTGGGGGCGAGCCGCGGACGCATCGTGCGCCAACTGCTTATGGAGAGCCTCATGCTTTCCGCGGCAGGCGCGGTGGTGGGCCTGATGCTAGCTTTCACGCTTGTAGCGTGGCTCGCGCACCAGGGATCTCTCGCTCTCCCGTTGCTGAGTACGCTGCGCATCGACGGCCAGGCCCTTGGTTGGACCGTGCTCATTGCCGTCTTCGCCGCGATGCTCTTCGGACTGCTGCCGGGTCTGAGGATGGCGAGCGGCAGTCTTCAGGAAGTACTCAAAGATTCCGGTGCAGGCGCAGGCCTGGGCCGCAAACATGAGCGTACCCGCGCTGTGCTGGTCGTGACGGAAGTAGCTCTCGCTTGTGTCCTGCTGGTAAGTGCCGGCCTGTTGATGCGCAGCTTTCTCAAGGTGCTCGACGTCGACCTTGGCTTCCAGCCGGATCAAACCGCCTCAATCAAAATCGAATACGACGACAGGGCCTCCAGCGACGATGCCAGCAGTGCCAAGCGAGGAGTAATTTTCCAGCAGGTCATCACGCACGTGAGCGCGCTGCCGGGGGTCGAGGCCGCAGGAATCGCGGATTACCTTCCGCTGGGACCTAACCGCAGCTGGGATTCGCCCGAGCCCAAGGGAAAGACCTTCGCCAGGGGCGAATTACCCGAGCCTCTGGTCTACGTGGTTACACCGGGATTCGTTCGCGCAATGGGCATCCGTCTCCGTGGGCGCGACTTCACGTGGGCCGATGGGCCATATAGCGAGAGGGTTGTTCTAATCAACGCCTCTGCCGCACGCGTGTACTGGCCGGGAGAGGATCCCGTGGGAAGGATCCTGATGCGCGGCAAAGAGGAGGACCGCGTCGTCGGCGTCGTCGACGACGTCCACGAAGAACACGTGGAGGGTTGTGCAGGATCGCAGATTTATTACCCAGCGATGCAGCAAAATCCGTCCGGCGCACAATTGGTTATCCGCACCAGCCTCCAGCCTGCAGCACTTGCGCCGAGCGTGCTTCACACCCTGCGCGAGTTGAACCCCAATCAACCGGCCGCTGAGTTTCGGCCAATCCGCAACATTGTCGACCGCGCCGTCTCGCCACGCCGTTTCTTCCTGTGGCTGGTGGCAGCGTTCGCCTCTCTCGGTCTGATCCTCGCGGCACTCGGGATTTATGGAGTCATCTCCTACTCCGTCTCGCAGCGCACACAGGAGATCGGCGTGCGCATGGCGCTGGGCGCGACGACGGGCCGCGTCCAGAGGCTGGTGCTCTTTCGCACCCTGCGACTGGCGGCGGCCGGCGTTGTTCTGGGTACTCTGGCGTCCTTCGCAGCAATGCGCCTGATCGCGTCGCTCCTCTTCGCCACATCGCCCTGGGACGTTGTCACCTACGTGTGGATGTTCTTCGCAGTGATGATTGTGGCCTTCTTCTCCGGCTACCTGCCAGCGCGGAGAGCATCGCGTATCAATCCTTTGGTTGCTCTGCGCAACAATTGAGCCGGAACCGGGAGGTTTGCGCTAATCGCAGATCTCCCTCGCCCGGCGATATTCAAGCGTTGTATATCTTCATCACCAGCGATGCGGACCAACGTGCCCGGAGTCGGCCACAACGGAAAATCGCAGTTGACCTATGACTACCCCTTGCACTTCTACAAGAGTTGCGGTAGCTTTCATGTAGAAGTGAAAGGGGAAGCATGACCGCCCAGCATATTGACCTGCCACAAGGCACACTGGATCTCCTGATTTTGCGGACGCTGGCTCTTGGCCCTCAGCATGGATGGGCTATTTCTGAGCGCGTTCAGCAGATGTCGAGCGATGTGCTGCGCATTCAGCAGGGCTCGCTTTACCCTGCTCTGCACCGGCTGGAGCGTCGTGGATTGATCAAGGCTCGCTGGGGAACGTCGGATAACAATCGGCGTGCGAAGTATTACGAGCTCTCAAAGAACGGGCATAAGCAATTGGAAGTGGAGAAGGACGCCTGGGCGAAACTGACCTCTGCTGTGGCCCAGGTTCTGGGAACGATTCAGGAGGCTTGAGATGCTGAGCGATCTGCTATTCCGTCTACGGTCACTGTTTCGGCGCAACGCAGTAGACAACGAACTTGACGAAGAGCTGCAGTTCCACGTTGAACAGCAAGTGGAGAAGCACGTTCGAACCGGCATGACACGCGAGGAAGCGGCGCGGCAGACTCGTCTTGAATTCGGCGCGCTGGGCCGCGTGAAGGAAGAGTGCAGAGAATCTCGCGGCATAACGCTGCTCGACACAATCGCGCAGGATATTCGCTATGCTCTGCGGCAGCTGCGTAGAACGCCTGCCTTTACAGCGACGGTGCTGCTGACGCTGGCGCTCGGCATCGGGGCAAACGCCGCGATCTTCACGCTGGTGAATGCGGTGCTCCAGAAGAATCTGCCGGTCACCGATCCTAAGACGCTGGTGCGCCTGGGCGACAACAACGATTGCTGCGTCGGCTCGTACATCCGCGACACTGGAAGCATCTCGTACTTCTCCAGCGATACCTACGAGCTACTGAAGAAGAATGCGCCGGAGTTTGAAGAGCTGGCGGCAATGCAGGCCGGCTTCGGATACAGGCCAGTAACCGCGCGCCGCGATGGCACGCAGGAACTCGCACGCTCTGTGATGGGTGAGTTCGTCTCTGGCAATTACTTCCGCACCTTTGGGCTTACGCCTAGCGCGGGACGCCTGTTGACGGATACCGATGACACGCAGGCCGCTCCCCCGACCGCAGTGATGAGCTATGACATGTGGATGAATAAATACGCGGGTGATGCGTCGGTTGTGGGCAGCACATTCCGCGTGAATACCAAAGCTGTCACCATCGTTGGAATCACGCCGAAGGGATTTTTTGGCGACCGGCTGGTCCCCAACCCACCGGAGTTCTACCTGCCAATCGAAACTATGCCGCTGCTGGCGAACGTTCCCTACGTTCATCAACCAAATCAACAATGGCTCTATATCATCGGGCGCGTGAAGCCGGGAGTGGCGCTAGCTCCGCTGCAGGAGAAGCTAAGTAGCTTACTGCGGCAGACGTTTATCGCAAGAGGCAAGTTCACTTCCAATGGCGACAAGGCATTTCTTGCAAAGATCCATGTTGCGCTGACGCCCGGCGGGGCGGGCATTCAAGCGATGAAGGAGAGTTTTGGATCGCAACTGCGCCTGCTGATGTGGGTGGCGTGTCTGGTTCTGTTGATTGCCTGCGCGAACATTGCGAATCTGCTGCTGGTGCGCGGCATGGGACGGCGCGCGGAGATGTCAGTGCGCACCGCTTTGGGCGCAGTACGCGGAAGGATTGTGCGGCAACTGCTGACCGAGAGTGTGGTGCTGGCAGGGCTGGGAGGAATTGCCGGGCTGGCCGTCTCCTACGCAGGTACGCGGATGCTGTTGATGCTGGCGTTGCCGGGCGCACCAAACGTGCCGATCCATGCCCATCCGTCGCTGCCGGTAATGGCTTTTGCGGTGGGACTCTCACTACTGACCGGAATGCTCTTCGGTGTGGCTCCGGCATGGATGGCAGCCCAGGCAGAGCCGGCCGATGCGCTGCGTACAGGCTCGAGGACGACGGCGACAGGCGCATCTCTGCTGCAACGCGGGCTAGTGGTGCTCCAGGTAGGTCTGTCCCTGGTCTTGCTGGTTGGCGCGGCGCTCTTCCTTGAAAGCTTGACGAAGCTCGAGCGTACCGATCTGAAGTTGAACGCCACGAACCGGTACATCGTGCACATCAATCCTCAGGCAGGCGGCTACGTGCAGACACAGTTGGAGGAGCTCTACCGCACCATGGAAGAGCGATTCCGCGGAATACCGGGGGTGGTCAAAGTCGGAATTGCCTCCTATACGCCGATGGAAGACAACAACAATGGCTGGGGCGTGCAGGTGCAGGGACGGCCGCAGGCAAAAACGATAGCCTCGGTTGTGCGAGCGAGCGCGGAGTACTTTGATTCCGTGGGAACGCATGTGTTGATGGGGCGCGGAATCGATCCGCGCGATACATCGACAAGTCATCCGGTGGCGGTGGTGAACCAGACGTTTGTGAAGAAGATGTTCAAGCCGGGTGAAAGTCCGATTGGCCATCACATCGGCTTTCCGGGGCCGCCGGACGCCAGCGGAGACTGGGAGATCGTCGGCGTAGTAGAAGATACGGCCTACACCAGCGCTCGCTGGAAGGACCACCCGATGTTCTTTATCCCGCTGATGCAACGGCCGCCAAGCGCAAAAGATCCGATCGAGAAAGATGATGGGCTCTATGCCGGCGCGATCGTCATCGAGACGGACAGGCCGATGGACGGCATGGAAGCATTGGCGCGGCGAACACTCGCCGGCATCAATCAGAACCTGACTGTCGTGATGTTTCAAACATTCGGCGATCAGATCGCCGTTCAGTTTACCCAAGAGAGAATGGTCTCCCGGCTGACGCTGCTCTTTGGTGCGCTGGCACTGCTGCTGGCGGCGATTGGCCTTTATGGCGTGACCGCGTATACCGTCGCTCGGCGCACCCCAGAGATTGGCGTCCGCATGGCGCTGGGCGCGAAGCGTAGCGGCGTGATTGCGATGATCATGCGCGGCGCCATGATTCAAGCCGCTCTCGGGCTCGCGATTGGAATTCCGGTGGCCCTGCTGTGCGTGCGCTTTGTGAAATCGCAGTTATATGAGATCACCAGCGCGGACGCCAGGGTCCTGGTCACAGCAATCGCGGTGCTCGCAGTAGCGGCGGTCATTGCCGGCATCATTCCGGCGCAGCGAGCCGCATCCATCGATCCGGTGCGGGCGCTGAGGACGGAATAAGAGCGGAGGCTGTCCGAAATTGAACGGCTATATTTGATTTCGGACACTCCGAATGCCAGGTCACTTCACTGATGCGCTGACTCTACGCCACTTGCGGCCAAAGGCGACAGGCACTCGAGTTGCACTTTCATCGCTGCCGATTCCTTGATGGGAAGGCGGAGGTGTCTCTTGACTCAGGATTTAACCCTCGCTCTGCGGCAACTCATAAAGCATCGCGTCTACGCCCTCACCGCGATTCTGTCTATGGCGCTGGGTATCGGAGCCACGGCAGCCGTCTACAGCGT
The DNA here is from genome assembly GCA_963849505.1 of uncultured Acidobacteriaceae bacterium. Classification (GTDB taxonomy): domain Bacteria; phylum Acidobacteriota; class Terriglobia; order Terriglobales; family Acidobacteriaceae; genus JANXZS01. The sequence goes on from CAWKHY010000016.1 coordinate 86,537, forward strand.
GCTCTACGGAGTCCTGATCGACCCCTACCCATATCGGGATGCCAACCGCATCGCGTTTGTTACCGTCCAGAATAAACAAGGCCGCGGCGGAGAGCTCTTCCTGACCCTCGCCGAACTCGACCAGCTTCGCAAGAGCAAATCAGTCGAGGAAGCCTTCTCGCAAAACGACACCAGCATGGTGGCCACCGATGGAGAAATTCCCCAGTCAGTCAAGGTGCTGGAGCTAACCGGAAACGGCCTGCAGTTTCTCGGCGCGCCTCCGCTCATGGGTCGAGTCTTCACAGCGGCGGAAGCTCCCGCCGGCGTCACACCTCCTCCCGTGGCCGTCATCAGTTACCCATTCTGGAAGACCCACTTTGCTTCCAGTCCTGACGTCCTCGGCAAAGTGCTCGAACTCAACCAGCAGAAATACACCGTCATCGGCGTCGTCGGTCCGCGCTTCACCTGGCACGACTCCGAAGTGTATCTGCCTATGCCGGCGGCCATGGATCCCAAGAGCCGCTTTGAGTCGCTTATACGCCTGCGCCCCGGGGTATCGACAGATGCGGCTGGCGCCGAACTGGCCAGCTTCGTGCAACAGGTCGGCCATGCTGAGCCGGCGATCCTGCCATCCGATGGCTATCGCATAAAGGTTGAAACGCTAAACGACTGGTTGCTTGGTCAGTTCAAAGGCACTCTGATCCTGCTCTTCGTCGCGGTCGCGCTCCTGCTTCTCATCGGCTGCGGCAACGTATCCATCCTCATGCTCGCCCGCGGAACTTCGCGCCTGCAAGAGCTTGCAACCCGACTCGCATTGGGTGCCTCTCGCGGCCGCATTGTGCGGCAATTGCTCACCGAATCCGTTGTCCTGTCCGTCATCGGTGGTGGCCTCGGCATGGCCTTTGCATCTCTCGCCGTGCGCCTCATTACGGGCCTGATTCCGGAGTATTCCATCCCGCATGAAGTGGCCATCACTCTGAACACGCCGGTTCTTCTCTTCAGCACCGCTGTCTCGGTTGTCGTCGGAATTCTCGCCGGACTCTCTCCTGCCCTGCAATTTTCCAGTCCCCACATCGGCCGCATGGTTCAATCGGCAGGCTCTCGCACTACGACTTCTCAAGGCGCGCGCACCCGCAGCGTCCTTATCGTCGCGCAGGTCACGCTCACTGTCCTGATGCTTGCCGGGGCCGGCGCAGCGATGCGCAATTTTCTTCAGGCCTACGCCGCTCCGCTCGGTTTCGACCCGCATAACATGATGACGTTTTCGATTCAGATGCCGGAAAAATCGTTTCCCACCTGGCAGGAGCGAGTGAATTATTTCGACGCATTAACCGAGAAGATCAAAGCTACTCCCGGAGTTATCGACGCTTCCATCACCGGAGTTGGAGCTCCGCCCGACAGCAACTGGCCCCAACCCATACAGATCGTCGGAGCCACTCTTGACCAAGCTCGCAAGAGCGGTCTCAACCTGGTTAGCGCGGACTATTTCTCCGTCCTCCGCATCCCACTTCTGCAAGGACGACTCCTGACCCGCGACGAAGTTCTTCGCGGAGCACACGTCGCAGTAATCAGCAAAACTTTCGCGCAAATCTACTTTCCCGGCTCCGATCCCATCGGAAGACAGATTCTCCCCACGAAGCTATCGCAGGTTCCCAAGACTCTGCTGTCCGCACAAAACATGGGCCAGCCCTTCGAGATCGTCGGCGTTGTCGGCGATGTGCGGAACGATGGATTACACCGTCCCATTCTTCCACAAGCCTATATTCCATCCTCCATAATCGTTCCAGCGGGCACAGGCGTTCTGGTTCGGACCACCGGCAATCCTAAGGCGCTGCTTCACGCCATCAGCGCTAACATCCGCTCCCTCAATCAAAACCAGGCGGTCAGTTTCGTCTATTCGATGGACGAGTATCTCTCCACGTTCGTCTGGTCGCACGAGCGTTTCATCGCCGTCCTCTTTGCCGTCTTTTCCTTTGTTGCTCTGGGTCTCGCTGCCCTGGGCCTCGCCAGCGTAGTGGCTTACTCGGTCGAGCAACGTACCCGCGAGTTCGGAATTCGCATGGCTCTCGGAGCGCCCCGGTGGAACGTTCTCCTGCTCACTTTGGCATCGAGCGCGCGCACCACGGGAGTCGGGCTTGTTCTTGGCATCCTTCTCAGCATAGGACTGAGCGACCAGGTGCAGCACTGGACAGCGAGCAGCATGCGGCAGCCCTCCGTTCTCGGCATCATTGCGGCTGTCTTCCTTTGCGCCGCTGCCGCTGCATGTGTCATCCCCGCGCGCAGAGCCACACGCGTCGATCCGATGGTCGCGCTCAGGGACAATTGACGGGGCTTTTTGGTGAGAATCGAAATCGATCGGTCAGCGGTTCGGGGTTACCCCAGACACGCAAAGGGCACCGGCTCTAAAAACCGGTACCCCTGAAATCGACGTTGCCAGTACTTTACTTTTCTACACCGTGACACTTCTTGTATTTCTTGCCTGAACCGCATGGACAAGGATCGTTGCGGCCAACCTTCTCGCCCGTCCTGCGCTGGGCCACTTCTGCCATGCCACCGCCGGCCAGGCGCGCCACGTCGAGTTCCCGCTTCTTCTTGCGCTCGAACTCCTGCTCCAATTGATCGATGGTGGTCGAAGGCTGGCGGAACGGCACAGCGATCTCTCGCTCCACGGCTCAACCGGCGCACTGCGAGCCGTTCAACGTGAGTTTCTGCCCCTCGATAGTCCGCGGACGCGGCAGCGGAACTTCGGTTACCGGCTGACCATCCGGACCCACGATCTGCATCAGGAAAAGATAGCGGACCGTGTCTTCCTGGAAGCGCGTCATCATCGCTTCAAACACGTCGAAGGATTCGCGCTTGTACGCAACCAGCGGATCCTGCTGCGCCATAGCCGCGGAGACCGATTCCCTCGCGCAGATGATCCATCGCGAGCAGGTGGTCTTTCCACAATCCATCCAGCACACTCAGCATCACCATGCGTTCGTGATACCGCATGCCCTGTTCGCCGAGAATGCGCTCCTTGCTCTCGTATTTCTCTTCAGAGCTGTTGAAGATCTCGTCACCGAGTTCGTGGCGGTTTAGCTCCGCAATCGTGCACGCCTTCGGCCACCGGATCGAGCCCGAATTGCTCCATCAGCTTTGTCTTGAGCGCGGCGACGTCCCACTGATCAGGATGAGCATTTTCCGGCGCGACGACGTCGAGAATCGCACTCAGAGTTCCCGCCGTGTAGTCCTCAAGAATCAGTTCCTTCTGCTCGACATTTTCCAGCAGCTGTTTGCGCAGGCCGTAGACGGCTTCGCGCTGCTTGTTCATCACGTCGTCGTATTCGAGAACGTGTTTGCGGGACTCGAAATTCTGAGCTTCAACGGCCTTCTGTGCGGCTTCAATGCGTCGCGAAATCAGGCCGGATTCGATCGGCACGCCCTCTTCCATCCCCAGCCTCTGCAGCAGGGTGGACACCCACTCCTTGGCGAAGATGCGCATCAGGTCGTCTTCAAGCGAGAGATAGAAACGCGAAGCGCCGGGATCGCCCTGTCTTCCGGCGCGGCCACGAAGCTGGTTGTCAATGCGCCGTGATTCGTGCCGTTCCGTGCCGATGATGTGCAAGCCCGCCGGCGGCAACCACGGCGTTATGATCCTGCGACGCAACTGCCGGCGTGCTGCGCGATGGTCGCATCCCAATCCGCCAGCGTCGATTCGAACTCCTGCCCCTGGTAGTAGAAGCGCGTCATGCCCGGTCCGGCGGTGGGCGAAATTGCACCCTCGGCGCGCTCACCGCGCGCGCCTGGCCCTTCTTGACAAGCTGCTGTTTGGCCATGAACTCGGGGTTTCCGCCGAGCAGAATGTCGGTGCCGCGACCTGCCATGTTGGTGGCGATCGTGACCATCCCAAGACGTCCCGCCTGGGCAACGATCTCCGCCTCACGCTCGTGATACTTGGCGTTCAAAACAACGTGCTTCACGCCCTTGCGCTGCAGGATTCCGGAAAGGATCTCCGACTTTTCAATCGATGTGGTGCCAACCAGCACGGGCTGATTCTTCGCGTGAAGTTCCGAAATCTGGTCGGCTACCGCGTAGTATTTTTCTTTCTCGGTACGGAAGACAACGTCGGCGATTCTCAATTCGGCGCATCACCTGGTTGGTTGGAATAACGACGATCTCGAGTTTGTAAATCTTGTCGAATTCCGCCGCTTCTGTCTCCGCCGTACCGGTCATGCCGGAGAGCTTGGAATAGAGGCGGAAGTAATTCTGGAAAGTGATCGTCGCCAGCGTCTGATCTTCGCGCCGAATGTTCACGTTCTCCTTTGCCTCGATGGCCTGGTGCAATCCATCGGACCAGCGGCGGCCCGGCATCAGGCGGCCAGTGAACTCGTCCACGATGAGGACCTCGCCATCCTTGACGACGTAGTTCACGTCGATGCGATACAGCGAATGCGCCTTGATGGCCGTCTCAACGTGGTGCTTGAGTTCCCAGTTCTCGACCTCGGCGATGTTGCCGATGCCGAGCAGCTTCTCGATCTTTTCCCAGCCTTCGTCGGTGACGCTGATGGTGCGGTGTTTTTCGTCGATCACGTAAGTCGCCGGTAAGGAATCTTGTCCTCGCCTGCGTGATCTCTTCGCCCTTTACCAGCGCGGAATAATGCGATTCACGCGCACATACTTGTCAGTAGTCTGGTCGGTCGGACCGCTGATGATCAGCGGCGTACGCGCTTCGTCGATGAGGATCGAATCCACTTCGTCGACGATGCAGTAGTGGTGGCCGCGCTGCACGCAGTCCTTCAACTCGAACTTCATGTTGTCGCGCAGGTAGTCGAAACCAAATTCGTTGTTGGTGCCGTAGGTTATGTCGGCGGCATAGGCCTCGCGCCGCTGAGCGTCGTCCAGATCGTGAACGATGACGCCGACCGTGAGCCCGAGAAACTCGTAGATCTTGCCCATCCACTCGGCGTCGCGCTTGGCCAGGTAGTCGTTCACCGTAACTACGTGAACCCCGTGACCCACCGAGCGCGTTCAAATAGCACGGCAGACGTGGCGACCAGCGTCTTGCCTTCGCCGGTCTTCATTTCGGCGATCTTGCCCTGGTGGAGCACCATGCCGCCGATAATCTGCACATCGAAGTGGCGCATTTTCAGAACTCGACGGCCGGCCTCGCGGACTACGGCAAAGGCCTCGGGAAGAATCTCATCGAGAACCTGCTTCTCAATCTCGGTGCGTTCCGCGGCGTCTTCAACGCCCTCAAGCCGGGACTGGATGCGGGCGCGAAACTCCGCCGTCTTGGCACGAAGCTGCTCATCCGACAGGGGCTGGATGGCGGACTCAAGCGCGCCGACTTCCGCGACCACGGGTAGAAGCCGCTTTACGACACGCTCGTTGCTGGTTCCGAAAACTTTGGTGAGTACACTGCCAATCAATGGACGGTCCTTTGTGATTGCGTCTATTGCATTTGCGCCTGAATTCCCATGAGGCGCACAGCTCTGCGGACGCTATACCTATCTAGTTTAGTTCACGGCGCGGTTTGATGCAGAGTTGTGGCCGTAACTGCTGTAAATCGTTGCAAAAATGGTCGAAAAGGCACACTTTTTGGCACTCCTGGAGCGACTTATAGCGTGTTTTAGACTACTTTGCGCGGGGATGGGTACGGTCGTAAACCGACGAAATCTGCTTATCGGTCAGCTGGGTGTACCGCTGGGTGGTGGAAAGGCGGGCGTGGCCCATCAATTCCTGGATGGCGCGCAGATCCGCTCCCTCCTCCAGCATGTGGGTGCCGAAGGCGTGGCGCAGGGTGTGGGGATGCACGTCGGCGGAGAGTCCTTGCGCGAGGGCTAGCCGCTTGACGATTCGCTGAACGCTGCGGGTAGTCAGCCTGCCGGAACCGCGCAGATCGATGCCCACAAGTAGCGCATCGCTGCTTTTTTTTGCCGCCGCCAGACGGTCCCCGCGCTGGGGCAGATAGGCTCTCAGGGCCTCTGCGGCGATATCTCCGAGGGGCACATAGCGCTCCTTGCGGCCCTTGCCGCGGACGAGGATCGCTTCGTTGGCCCAATGCACATCGGCAAGGTTGATTCCGACCAGCTCGGCGTTGCGGATTCCGCAGCCGTAGAGCAACTCAAAGATCACGCGATCGCGCTCGGGCCATGCGGCCACTTCCGCGCCGATATGATCCGCAGCGCGGTTCATCTGCTCAATGTTGGGCACGCGGGGCAAATGCTTCGGCAGCTTTGGCGTGGAGACCAGCGAGGCCGGGTTCTGTTCAACGTGCCCGGTCTTGGCCAGCCAGTGAAACCATGCGCGAACGGCTGCCAAAGCGCGAGCTACGGACGGTTTGGCCAGGCCGCGATCATACAAGGTGCCCAGGTAGGCGCGAATCTGCGGATGCTCCACGCGGCGAAGGTCGCCGATCTGCTTTTCGTCCAGATAGGCCGCGAAGTCGCGCAGTTCCCTGCTGTAGGCGCGATGCGTGTGTTCCGACACGTTCCGCTCAAACTTGAGCATGGTAAGGAATTCTTCGACCAGTGACGCAGCTTTCGTGGGCTTGCTCATCGCCGTTCTCCGCTGGAGTCCTCGCTTCGACGCTGGGCCCGGGGATGATGCTCACGATGCACGGACTTCAATCGGCTGAGGGCGACGTGGGTATACACCTGTGTGGTGGCTATATCGGCATGGCCCAGCAGCGTTTGTACGGTGCGCAGGTCGGCTCCATGCTCCACCATGTGGGTGGCGCAACTGTGGCGCAGCATGTGCGGGCTGGCGTGCGAATCCGCCGACTTTACCAGCTTCCAGATCCACTGCCGCGTGAGCGCCCTGCCACGCACGGAGAGAAAGAGGCGGCTGGCGTCGGGCTTGTGTGCTCCGCGCATCAAGTCAGGCCGCCCGTGTTCGACATAAGCCGCGAGAGCATGCACAGCAGAGATGCCGATGGGCACCACGCGCTCCTTGTCGCCCTTGCCGCGAACCAGCACTCGCTGTTCGTCGAGAGAGAGGTCTTCCACGCGCAGATCGGTGAGTTCAGATACGCGCACCCCGGCAGCGTACAGCAGTTCCAGGATCGCGTTGTCGCGAAGAGCCAGGCCATCGCGCTGTGGGTGTGTGGCGGCCAGCGCTGCGTGGTCGAGCATGGTGGTGATCTCGGACTCCGCCATCGATTTGGGCAGAACCTTCCATGTCGAGGGCGATTCCAGGTTCAGCGTGGGATCGTGGGCGATACGCTTATCCAACAGCATCCAGCGGTAAAAGCCGCGCAGACAGGAGAGCTTGCGCGCGGACGATCGCGACTCGACACCGTGACATTTGAGATGCTCCAGGAATCCGGCGACGTCGCTCTGGCGGGCAGTAGCCAGCAGCATGCCCGACGCTTCAAGAAACTCGGCAAAGATATTCAGATCGCGCTCGTAGGCCTCGCAAGTGAGCGGCCGCAATCCCTTGTCGACTCGCAAAAAGACCAGGTACTCGCGAAGGAGCGCCGGGTTACCGGAGTCATTTTTTAGCTGGCCTGCCACACTCCCATTATCCGTGGCAGACCCACACAGTGCCGCATGCTGACGCGGGCGGGAACCAAGTTGCATACGGTGCGCTTTCCGCGCTGTGGAAAGGCTTCCGCCGGCAGGGGTGCGGATGGCAGGCCGCAACCATATAATCGAGTCGATCCCATGACGAATTCTTTGGTGAGGATGAACGAGCTTCTCGATCGCGTGGATAATGCGCCGGATCTTTCGCATCTTCGCGGCACTTTCGAGGATACGATCGATCCTGATTACCGGCGCCGGGGGCTCAATTGGCTCAGAGCTTTCCGAGGCGCTCCTGCAGATGCATCCGCGAAAGCTGGTACTTCTGGAGCTATCAGAAGATGCGCTCTACCGTGTCGCAATGCGACTGGGCGAGGTGGCGGCAGGAATGGCCCGTGCGCCTGAGATTGTTCCAGTGATCGGAAGCGTCTGCGATGGACGGCTGCTGGATCATCTTTTCTCGCACTCGCGGCCCGACACGATTTTTCACGCGGCGGCCTTCAAGCATGTGCCGTTAATGGAACAGAACCGCTTCGCCGTGGTGGCGAATAACTCCGTAGGCACGCACACACTGGCGCGGGCTGCGCTGCGGGGCGGTGCCGGTCAGCTGATCCTGATATCGACGGACAAAGCGGTGAATCCTCCATCGATAATGGGCGCCTCCAAGCGCATTGCGGAGCTGATCCTGCTCAGCCTGAGCACGCCGGAGACGCGCATGACGTCCGTTCGGCTCTGCAATGTGCTGGGATCGCGGGGCAGCGTGATGCCGCTCTTCAAGGAACAGATTGCGCGCGGCGGACCGGTGACGGTGACCGACGCCGAGGCGCGGCGATATTTTCTTACAATCAAGGAAGCAGTGCATCGAATTCTTAGCGGCGCGGCGCTCGATATTGCTGGGCAGATCCTGGTACCGGAGATGGGCGACGCTTTTCGCCTGATTGACCTGGCACGTGCGCTGATCACTCGCCATGGTGAGGGGACCGCGATCGTCTACACTGGCCTGCGCCCGGGCGACAGGCTGGATGAAGAGTTAATTTCCGTTGATGAGGGGCGGGACGCTCGACAGCATGGAGAGTTCAGAACTGTGAGCGGACCGAAGCTGACCCCGGCAGAGCTGGCCGCAAAGATCGGCGAGTTGGAGCGCGCCACCCAGACGTTCGACGAAGCGGCGTTGATGCACAGCCTGCATGAGCTTGTGCCGGAATATAATCCCGCTGTTGAGGCGGTTCGATAGATTATGAGACGAAAGATCGCCGTCGTCACCACCTCTCGCGCAGACTATAGCCATCTTTACTGGCCGATGCATGACCTTGCCGCGCATCCCGATGTGGATCTGAGAGTAATTGTGCTCGGCTCACATCTGTCGCCCGAGTTCGGGATGACGGTGCGCGAGATTGAGAAAGACGGCTTCCCCATTGCGGGCCGCGTTGAGTGCCTGCTAAGTTCGGACACCGACGTGGGCATGGCGAAGACGATTGGCCTGGCCACGCTGAGCCTGGCGGATCTGCTGGGCGAGATGCGCCCCGACTTGCTGCTGCTGATTGCTGACCGCTATGAGATGCTCGCACCCGCAGCGGTTGCGCTCGCGCTGCGGATTCCCGTGGCGCACATCGAAGGTGGAGAGATCAGCGAAGGAGCCATCGACGACGCGGTACGCAATGCGCTGACGAAGATGAGCCATATCCACTTCACCTCGACATGCGGAGCGCGGGCGCGGGTTATTTCGATGGGCGAAGAGGAGTGGCGTGTGCATCGCGCCGGTGCGCCATCGCTTGACCACCTGGCACGGCAGACGCTGTATTCGCATGAGCAGTTGGAGCAGCAGTTGGACATGAATCTGGATGAACCGACAATGCTGGTTGCGTATCATCCTGTGACCATTCTGCGTGACACTACTGCCGAGGCTGAGGCCCTGTTTAACGCGCTCGCGGCGATCGAGGGACAAATTCTCTTCTGCTATCCCAACGCCGATGCGGGCAGTCGGAGCCTGATCGAGAGGACTCGCGAATTTCTGACGCGATCGCAGGAGCGGACGTGTATTCACGAATTTGGATGCACTCACCTACTGGAGCCTGCTGCGACAGGTGGAGATGCTGATTGGCAACTCCAGCAGCGGAATCATGGAGACCGCATCGTTTGCACTGCCAACGGTGAACCTGGGGATGCGGCAGCAGGGGCGAGAGCGTGCGCGCAACGTGCTGGACGCGGTGCCGAATATCGATTCCATTCGCAGAGCAATTGCGCAGGCACGCAGCGCTGAGTTTCGCGCATCCCTCGAAGGCATGACAAATCCCTATGGCGAGGGAACGGCGTCGAGCACCATCGTGCAGGTGTTGACGTCGGTGAAGCTGGATGCTTCGCTGTTGATAAAGCATGCGCCGGATCTTGCCCCATGAATTTCGAAGAACCGATTCCCCTCTCCGCGCCCGACATCACTGAAGCAGAGATTGAAGCTGTAGTGAAGGTGCTGCGTGGTTCGCGGCTGAGCCTTGGGCCAGTGCTGGTGGAGTTCGAGCGAACCATAGCGGAGTATGTGCACGCCGAACATGCAGTAGCGGTGAACTCCGGCACCAGCGGACTTCATCTTGCAATGCTTGCGCTGGGCATCGGTGTGGGCGACGAGGTGATTGTTCCGTCGTTCACATTCATTGCTGCCGCGAATGCTATCCGGTATGTCGGCGCGACTCCTGTGTTTGTGGACATCGATGCGGTGACGCTCAATCTTAGTCCAGCGCGCGTCGAAGCGGCGATTACGTCGAGAACCCGCGCGATTGTTATTGTTCACACCTTCGGCATCCCTGCTGACATGACGGCTCTGCTCCAGATTGCCCGGCGTCACAATCTGCGTGTGGTGGAAGACGCGTGTGAGGCGCTGGGGGCGGAGTTCGACGGCAGGAAGGCGGGGGCGCTCGGCGATGTCGGGGTCTTCGCGTTCTATCCCAACAAGCAAGTCACGACTGGCGAAGGCGGCATGCTGGTGACGAACGATGCCGAGCTCGCCGCGACTGCGAGATCGCTGCGCAACCAGGGACGCCGCGACACGGACGACTGGTTCGAGCACTCTGAGGTGGGCTACAACTACCGCATCTCCGAGATCAACTGCGCGCTGGGGTTGCAGCAAATGCGGCGCATCGGCGGGATGCTGGCGCGGCGCGCGGAAGTGGCTGCAAAGTACCAAGCACGACTGGGCGGGGATCCGCGGCTGATGCTTTTGCCGCTGACGCTGCCGAGCGCGAAGATCAGTTGGTTTGTCTACGTGGTGCGATTGAGCGCTGAATTTGAGCAGGCCGATCGAGACTGCGTGAGGCGGGATCTCGCGGCAGCGGCCATCGCGTCGGGCCGATATTTTGCGCCGATACACTTGCAGCCGGCGTATGCGGATTTCCGAGCGGCGCGGAGAGATCTTCCTGTTACGGAATCGGAGTCTGCGCGATGCATTGCTCTACCGTTCTATAACCGCCTGACGGACGCGCAGATTGAGCGTGTTTGCGGGTTGCTGTTTGCAGCGATTGATGCGTTGCCCGGCCGCTAAAAGAGGATCTCACGCATAGCAGAAATTGTTCCCTTCCCGAACTCCGCTAAGGCTGCGGAGGAGTAGGATTGCTTCCGAGCTTACAAGACCAACTCAACAGGATCTCTATTCCACATGCTGCGCGCATGCGGAATTGGAAGCCATGGTCGGATGCGGATATTTTGAGTGATGAGGGCACGGGGATGAGCGAAGGAAAGCAAGGCAGCCAATGGCTATTCGTGTGTGCGGCGATCGCGGCGGTCGCACTGGCAGGCTGGGGAATCGCGCGGGCGCAAAGCAAGACCGTTCCGGTGGTGACGGGCAACGCGCGGGTGGACAAACTGCTGAGTGAGATGACGCTGGACGAGAAGATCGCGATGATCCACGGCACGCAGGAGCCCGCTGCCACCTACCAGGCGCAGGCTGGGTACGTGGCGGGTGTTCCCCGGTTGGGGATCCCGAGTCTGCGGCTAGCCGACGGGCCTCCAGGAGTGCTGACGCGGGTTCCCTCCACTGCACCCACTGCGACCATGGGGCTGGCTGCTACATTCAGCCGCGAAGATGCCCGGCAGAATGGTGTCGTAATTGCGCACGAGGCGCGCTCGCACGGCATCGACGTTGTACTGCAGCCCTTCATCAACATTGATCGCGATATCTCCTTTAATCGGGGCTACAACACATTCGGCGAAGATCCGGTGCTGACGGGGCAGATGGCGGCGGCCATGATTCACGGCGTGCAGGGCGAGGGCATCCTCTCGCAGGCGAAGCACTACGTGGCGTACGACACCGACGGCACCGATGTTTATGTTGACCAGCAGGCACTGCACGAGGTCTACGTTGCACCCTTCAAAGATGCATCGGACGCAGAAGTTTCGTCGATTATGTGCTCGTACAACAAGATCAACGGCGAATACGCGTGCGGCAACGACTCGACGCTCAACAAGATTCTGAAGGATGAGGTTGGCTTCAAGGGTTTCGTGACTTCGGACTGGGGCGCGACGCACGGGACGAACTTCATCAACAGCGGTCTGGATATGGAGATGCCTGGAACGCTCGACGCGTTCTGGCGCGGCCCTGCCTATTTTGAAAATCAGCCTCCGGCAGCGAAGGCTCCGCCAAGCACGCCAGCCAATCCTGCGGAAGATGGGATGAGAAATTCGTTGCCGGAAGAGCCTGCCAACAAGGGGTGGGATGGCGGCCCCGGCGAACCCATGCCGACGACCACGCTGAAGACGGAATTGCAGGCGGGACGCATCAGTGAGGCGACCATCACGCGCGCCGCGGGACGTGTGCTGCTGCAGATGGAGAAGTTCGGATTCCTCGATGGCAAGCCGAGGCATGACGTGAGGCCGTCCGCCGTTGAGGAGAACGCCAGGGTCATCCAGAAGACCGGGGAAGACGCGGCGGTGCTGCTGAAGAACGAAGGCGGCGCGTTGCCGTTGAAGCAAGCAGACCTGCAATCGATAGTGTTCATCGGGCCCGGCGCGGGTCAGACGATTGCTGTCGGCAACACGGGCGAAAAGGCCGTGGGCCTGCCCGAGCGCGAGATTGGCACGGTGGAGGCGCTGAAGGAGCTGACCTCGTCCGACACTTCGACGCACATCGTCTACTCCGTAGCCAACGATTTGACGGGCACAGCGATTCCGGCGAAGTTTCTTTCGCACGATGGGAAGCCGGGATTGGAGCGCACCGGCGGATCGGCACCACAGACCGACGTGCAACTCGATTTCACGCACTCGAACGGAAAGGCCTTGCCGGCCAATTCGACACTTACATGGAAGGGCACGCTGAACACGCCGACTGCAGGCAGTTACCGGATTCACCTGCAGGTGCTGGGCTGCTATTCCGAATTGCGCGTGGATGGCAAGAAGGTCGCCGCCAACGGGCAGATGTGGATTCATGGCGACATAACTCAGGCTGGCCAGGACGATGTTCTTCCGACGACGGATGGACTGGACAACCTGCGCACGGTTCTCGATCTCACGGCCGGTCCGCATAAAGTGCAGGTGGCGATTACGCCGGACACTTCCAATAGTCCCGCGCAGGTTCGCCTGAGCTGGGTTACACCGGAACAGCAGGCCGTGAACCATGCAGCGGCCATCTCCGCTGCGAAGCACGCAAAGACCGCAGTGGTGTTTGCGTGGAGCCGCAACTGGCCGGTATTCACGCTACCGGGCGACCAGGACAAACTGATTGCCGAGGTTGCCGCTGCGAACCCGAACACGATCGTTGTGCTGAACGTGAGCCAGCCGGTCGCGATGCCATGGGTGAGCAAGGTGAAAGCCGTGTTGCAGATGTGGTGGCCGGGCGACGAAGGCGGATGGGCGACGGCGAATGTGCTGCTGGGCAAGGTAAGCCCCGCCGGACGACTTCCCTTCACCTGGCCTGTTCGATTGCAGGACGAGGCTGCACAGGATCCATCCCACCCTGAGCGCACGGCGACAGGCGTGAATGGCAAGACCACATTCTCAGAGAGCGTCTTTGTTGGCTACCGCTGGTTCGATCAACAGAAAACCGAGCCGCTCTTCCCCTTCGGTTATGGGCTTTCCTACACTCAATTCGATTACTCCGATCTCGCCGTCAAGCCGGCCAGCGATGGTGGACTCGACGTGAGTGTGCAGTTGAAAAACTCGGGAGCGGTGGCCAGCGACGAAGTTCCGCAGGTCTACCTTGGCGCTCCTGAGAACGCGCCTGCCGGAGCGCAGTTTGCCATTCATGCGCTGGCGGGATTTGATCGCGTACATCTGCAACCAGGCGAGACGCGGACTGTGACGCTGCACTTGCCATCGCGGAGATTACAGTACTGGTCGACGAAAGAAGACAAGTGGGTCACGGCTGCGGGTCCGCGCACGGTTTACGTGGGCGCCTCGTCACGCGATCTGCGGCTGCATGCTACGGCCAACATCGCCCCATAGAAATCCGCATTGCGGGCGGCTCCGCATATACGAGCCGCCTGCGGTTTGCGTGCTTGAGCACCCTGTCGGCGGCAATTCAGTGGTCTAAGGCCGGCATCGGCGTTAGAATCCAAGCAAGCTAATTTCTTCCCCTGCTTATCAGACCGCGCTGTGCGTTCGTGCGTACGGCGTCTATGCGCGCGATTTTTTGGGGGTGGAACCAATGTCGAAGTGGATTGCGCCGTTGACGTCCTCGGCGGCTGCCATTCTCGCGCTGGTTGTACTCGCATTCCACTGGCCTGTCCACGCGCAGCCCTCGAAGGACGCGGCTGAATATCTCTCCCCAGGTGAAATTGCAGTGTCGCCGGATGGACGCTCGCTCTATGTAGTTTGCGAGCGCAGCGACGAGTTACGTCTCGTGGACGCGAGTACGGGCTCCACCCTGAAATCGGTCGCGGTGGGCCATGTGCCGCGTGGGCTGACCTTGTCGCCGGATGGGCGACACATTTATGTAGCCAACTCCTGGGACGACTCCGTCTCTGTTATCGACGCCGCGAGTCTAGCGCTGATTCGTACGCTGCCGACAGGCTGGGAGCCGACCGGCCTGGTGACCGACCAGGCCGACACGACGTTGTATATTGCGAATCGACTGAGCGACGACGTCTCCGCGGTTGACCTGGCAAGCGGCCATCAGGTGAAGCGGATACCGGCGGGACGCGGCGCCAGCTATCTCACCCGTTCCGCTGACGGTAGCCGCATCTATTGCACGCACGTCTATCCGAATCTGCGTGGCCCACGCCAGCCTCCGGAATCGGAGATCACCGTCATCGACACGGCCTCGCAGGGAGTCGTCGAGCGGCAAGAACTGCCCAATGTTGGCGGGGTCTTTCATCTCGCTTTGTCAGATGATGGAAAGCTGGGTGTAGCGGCGCAGATGCGCCCCAAGAACCTGATACCCGTCGCGCATGTCGAACATGGATGGGTCTTCGGTAACTCGATCACCATCTTTGGCGCCGATGCTGGCAGAATGGTGCAGGTGCCACTTGATGAACTCGATCGCTACTTCGCAATGCCGTTCGCGGTCGCGATCGCTCGGGACAAGTCGAAGACTTATGTGAGCACGTCAGGGTCAGATTCGGTGACGGTAATCTCCGTCGCAAAGCTGCTCGAGTTCGCGGGCGCGCATCGCGACTCGATCGCGAACGACCTGTCGGCCTCGGCACATTACGTGACCGCTCGCATCGCAGTAGGAAAGAATCCACGTGGCATGACGCTCTCGCCGGATGGCCAGCGGCTCTATGTCGCAAATCGCATGGACGACACCATCAGCGTAATTGATACGGCGAGCGATACGGTGGTCTCGACGATTGATTTAGGCGGCTCCGACCACATCACGGCGCGACGACAGGGCGAGCAGATTTTCTACTCAGCGCGCTATGCCTTTCAGGGACAATTCGGCTGCGCTAATTGCCACATCGACGCAACGTTTGACGGGATGCAGTGGGATCTGGAACCGGATGGATTTGGCAAGGAGATCGTTGATAACCGGTCGATCGAGAGCCTGAGCGGTACCGAGCCTTTCAAGTGGAACGGCACCAATCGCGATCTGTTGGCCGAATGCGGTCCGCGAACCGCAATGTATTTTTATCGCTCGCAGAGCTACGACGAACGGGAGCTGAACGAGCTCGCGTCGTTCGTGATGGCAATTCCTTTGCGGCCCAATCGATACCGTTTGCCCGGCACAGAACTGACTGCGGCGCAGGCACGGGGCAGGGCCATCTTTGAACGCACACGCTACAAGAGCGGGCGTCCGCTGCCTCGGCACAACCAGTGCGCTTACTGCCATCGCGGGCCGAAGTACACCAACCGAAGGCTGAGTTATGTCGGCACATTCAAAGACACCGATGTTTCGGAGATGCTGGATGTACCGCATCTGACGAACGATGCGTACTCCGCGCCGTATCTGCATGACGGTTCGGCGCGCACGCTGGAGGAGTTGTGGACTGTGTTCAATCCCAACGATGCGCACGGCGTCACCAGCGACCTGACTCCGGCTGAGATTAGCGACCTTGTGGAGTACTTGAAGAGCCTATGAGAGAACCCGCCTGCAATCCGTTTGTACGCAAGATCATCGTTGTAGGAGCAGTGCTGCTGCTCGGACTGGGCCTTCGCGTAGGG
Source organism: uncultured Acidobacteriaceae bacterium (assembly GCA_963849505.1). Lineage (GTDB taxonomy): Bacteria > Acidobacteriota > Terriglobia > Terriglobales > Acidobacteriaceae > JANXZS01. Next base: position 102,601 of record CAWKHY010000016.1, read on the forward strand.
CATGGTCAGGCCGCGACAGCACAGGGGCGCGGCGTTGTTCGGACATATTACATTGCCGCCGAGGAAGTGGAATGGGACTACACCCCCGGGGGTCGCAACCTCGCAGGATTGCCGCACGCTGAATCCGCCGAGGACGAGAGCGGAGCAAACATGAAGCACCGCGTCTACCACAAGGCCATCTATCGCGAGTACACCGATGCTGCATTCAAGACGCTCAAACCCCGGCCACCTGAGTGGGAGCACCTGGGTATTCTAGGGCCGCTCATCCGCGCAGAGGTAGGCGATTCAGTGCGAGTGGTCTTCCGCAACAACACTCACCTCACGCTGACGATGCATCCCCATGGACTGGAATACAACAAGGACGCCGAGGGCGCATCCTACGCCGACGGCACGATGGGAGCAGTGAAGGCGGACGATCACGTTTTCCCGGGCACGACGTTTGCTTACATCTGGACGGTGCCGGAGCGCAGCGGTCCGGGGCCGGAGGATGGCAGCTCGGTGATCTGGATGTACCACTCCAGCTTTGTTGAGGGTCTCGACATCAACACGGGTCTGGTCGGTCCCATTCTCGTGAGCGCGCGCGGGCAGAGCCGCGCCGACGGCAGACCAAAGGATGTTGATCGCGAATTCATAACGGACTTCGCCATTTTTGATGAGTCAGGCAGCTGGTTTGCCGAGCACAATATTGGGCGGGAAGCGCAGCCCGGAATGTTGCGCACCACCAATCCTGCTTTGCGCGAACGCAACATGCTCTACTCCATCAACGGCTTCACCGAAGGCAACCTGCCGATGCTGACCATGAAGAAGGGTGAGCGCGTGCGCTGGTACCTGCTTTCCAACACGAATGAGGAAGATGTGCACGATCCTCATTGGCATGGGCAAACCGTAGTGTGGTATCACATGCGCGCCGACACGGTATTTCTTGATCCGCTGGCGATGAGTGTGGCCGATATGATTCCGCAGAAAGAAGGCACGTGGCTGTTTCATTGCCACGTGAGCGAACACTATATGGGTGGGATGGTGGCGCGCTTCCAGGTTGTGCCGTAGGGACTCAGCCGGCCTGCTGCGGTTGATCTAGGATCTCGCGTGCCTGCTCCAGGCTGGTTTCGTCGGGCACCGGTTTGAAGTCGAATCTCACCTCGTTCTGATCTTTGCTGATCGTCTTGAAGAGAATGACTCGGCCCGTAACATGGACGCTCACCAGTGAAGTCTTCCAATGGGTCGGAGCCACCTGTTGCCGCTTCAGCTCAAAGGTGCCGCCCTTCTCCACATGACCCAGCAGTCCGTAGCCGAAGTCGACCCTGTCGGTGATAGTTCCCTGCAGGCGCGCCAGGCGCTTCTGCTGCGGCTCGATCCAGATGGTTCCGGCTAGCGCGTGGTAGATGCGCGCCTCGTAGGTGGGCGGATCGAAGGCTGGGTTGGGGCGAAACTTCAGCCGCTCGAGGCCGCCATCCATGCCGTCATATTCAAACAGAAAAGCGTCCGGCATCAGCGTCATCAAGCGCTCGAGGCGTTGCTCGTCTGCTTCGTGACTCTGCTTCACCCGGGCGCGCTCTGAGGGATCGTGCATGAACTGGGTGAGTCGCTCATCTTCCTTGCGCTTTTCGTCTGCGCTCAAGGGCTGCCCGTTCCGGCCTGTGATGCGGCTGATAAGGCCGTCCTTTGTCTCTACCTGGTAGGCGGAGAAGGAGCTTCCGGCAACGCGCTTGTCGATGCGGTATTGCCAATAGGTCACATTTTTGCGGTCCTGCAACTCGTTGTAAATCACATCTTTTACCAGGTCATGCGCAGGCTGTGCCGGGGTTGTATCCGCGGCAAGCGCTGGAATCGTGGCCATAAGTAGGACGCCGAGGGCGATCAGGCGAATCGAGTTGGGCGATCTCATCTTCAATAGCATCTCATGATGAGATGCACGGACTTGTCCTCGGAACACCACTTCCCTTTCTGCTTGTTACACTGTCACCATGACCGATGAGCTTGAATTCCGGCGCAATGCAGACAAAGCGATTGACGCCCTCACCAAAAGCCTGTTTGCCGCTGAGGAAGAAGTCGGCTTCGAGGTGGAAGTGCAGAATGGCGTGCTGAACATTGTTTTCGAGGATCCGGCGGGTAAGTTTGTCATCACGCCGAATGCCCCGGTTCAACAGATCTGGATCTCGGCGCTGTCTACCAGCTTCAAGCTGGACTGGAATGCGCCTGACCACGCTTTCTATCTACCCAAAACCGGTGAACATCTCAATCGCCTGGTGGCGCGCCTGATTGCCGAGCACATGGGCATTGATTCCTTCACGCTCGCCTAGAACGTAATGCCGGGGACCATGCGCAAGACCATTTCCGTAGCGATCATCACTTATAACGAAGAGGCCAACCTTGCCCGCACGCTGGCCAGCGTAGCATGGGCGGATGAGGTAGTTGTGGTGGACTCCGGCTCGACCGACCGGACGGCGGAGATCGCTCGCGAACATGGCGCAAAACTCTTTTGTGAAGAGTGGAAGGGCTTTGCGGGACAGAAGAATTCCGCGGTGGCGAAGTGTTCCAGTGACTTCGTACTCTCGCTGGACGCAGATGAGGAAGTCAGCACATCGCTGGCTGCCGAAATCGAGGCGGCTCTCGGGGCGGATGAGTCGTCAAAACGCGCCTTTACGCTGCGCCGCCGCAATCATTTTCTCGGTCGATGGATGCGGCATGGCGGATATTATCCTGACCGCAAGCTGCGCCTGTTTCCAAGCGGGGCGTGCATCTTTCAGGAGCGCCAGGTGCACGAATCCATGCGGCTGATTGCAGAAGACGTGGCGCAAGACGAGATCACGTTACATGGTGACCTGATCCATCATTGTTATCCCACGCTCGAAGACTACATCCGTCACATGCAGCGCTATAGCAGCCTGGGCGCTGAGCAGGCGCGGCTGGAAGGAAAGACGAGCGCCACACTCCTCGGTTTTCTGGGCAATGTAATCGTGAATCCAGCGGCGACGTTTGTATACAACTACATATTTCGCGCAGGTTTCCTGGATGGGCGTGAAGGGCTGCTGCTGCACATTTATCACTCGGTTTACATAAGCTGGAAGTACGCGAAGGCGTGGCAGGGCGGCCGAGAACATCCATACTAGAGTGCTTGCCGGATCGGCGATGGCACGCCTATGCTTGGGTGGTTCTGCATGGCCGAGCGAGGAGAGCAACTCTGAGTAACTCCGTATCACCCCGACCCGAGCAGCGTCCTCCGGAAGAGCAGCAATGGCAGGCAGAGACGCTGAATCCTGCGATTGCGAAATCTCCCGAGCGAGCGATCGGCGCATTTACGGGCGTGAATGTCGATTCGCAGGGGCAAGCGCGATTCACCACTATTTCAGGCGAGCCTGTGGATCGGCTCTACACTGCAGCCGACTTGCCGACGGACTGGACTGCAGCGCAGGATGCTTACCTCGGAGTGCCCGGAGAGCCGCCATACACGCGCGGAATTCATCCGACGGGCTATCGTGGCAAGCTGTGGACGATGCGCCAGTTCTCTGGCTTCGCTACTCCAGAAGAAACCAACCTGCGCTACAAATATCTGCTGGCGAATGGCGGCAGCGGTCTCTCGGTGGCCTTCGATCTGCCCACGCTCATGGGTTGCGATTCAGACGATCCGCAGAGCGAAGGCGAGGTGGGCAAATGTGGTGTTGCCATCGATTCGCTGGAAGACATGGAGATCCTCTTCTCCGGCATTGACCTGGAAGCAGACGTACCGTTTCGATGACGATCAATTCGCCGGCGAGCGTGTTGTGGGCAATGTATCTGGCTGTCGCGGAGAAGCAGGGCGCGGATTGGAGCAAGATTTCCGGCACGCTGCAGAACGACATCCTTAAGGAATACATCGCGCAGAAGGAGTACATCTATCCGCCCGCTCCCTCGATGCGCCTGGTCGTGGACACGCTCGAATTCGGAGCGCGCGCTTCACCCGCGCTTTAATCCCATCTCGATCTCCGGCTACCACATCCGCGAAGCCGGATCGACGGCGCAACAGGAACTCGCCTTCACCTCTACGACGGCGTCGAGTATGTGGAATGGGCACTGCGCGCGAGGCTTGCGATCGACGATTTCGCGCCCCGGCTGAGCTTCTTCTTCAATTCGCACAACGACTTCTTTGAAGAGATTGCGAAGTTTCGCGCCGCACGCAAACTTTGGTATCGGGCTGATGACTGAGCGCTTCCACGCGACAGAATGCCCGCTCACACTGGATGCGCTTCCATACACAGACCGCCGGCGTGTCTCTGACCGCGCAGCAGCCAAAGAACAACATTGCCCGTGTTGCCCTGCAGGCGCTGGCCGCGGTTCTGGGTGGCACGCAGTCACTGCATACCGATGCCTTTGACGAAGCGCTGGCATTGCCCACCGAGGATGCGGCGCGGATTGCGCTGCGCACGCAGCAGATTCTGGCATATGAATCGGGAGTCGCCAATACCGCCGACCCCTGGGCGGCTCGTATTTCGTTGAACGGCTGACGCTTGATATGGAAGAGGCGGCGCTGGCGTACTTCGCCCGGCTGGATGCAATGGGCGGCATGGTGAACGCCATTGAACAGGGCTTCCCGCAGAGGGAGATCGCCGAGTCCAGCTACGCCTACCAGCGCGCGGTGGAGGCGCGAGAGAAGATCATTGTCGGCGTGAACGACTACGTGGTGGACGAGCAGCCGCAGGAGATCCTGTACATCGGCGAAGAGGTGCGCGAGTCGCAGATCAGCCAAGTTGCGCAAGTTGCGAGCGACGCGCTCGAACGAGGCTCTGCAGCGCGCCATGGATGCACTTTGCCGCACGCTGGAAGACGAGCCAAAGGCCGCGCAGAACGGCATATCCACTGCCAATACCATGCCGCTCATTCTCGACTGCGTGCGCGCTTACGGTACGGTGGGTGAGATCTGCGGAGCCATGCAGAAGGTGCTGGGAACCTATCAGGAAACCAGTGCCATCTAATCTTCCAAGTCGGTGCAGTACATTTTCGGCGCTGGAAGTCAGGCGGATTGCACGCTAATAATTCGAAACTCAAATTCAACCGTTCGCGTCCTAAAAGGCATTACTTGCAACATTCCGTGAGTTTTTCACTCGCGGAGCACGGTCTGTGAGCGTACCCTATCGTTGACGGGAAAATGGGTTTATGGCCAAGAAAAGCGATTCATCTCAACTCGAACAACCAGCCAAGCCGGCGAAATCGGCCCCAGAAAAACGAAAGGCGACAGAGAAAAAGTCTGGCCACGTAAATCTGCGCACGCTTGCGGCTCATCTTGAACTTTCACAGACCACCGTGTCGCTGGTGCTGAATGATTCGCCCGCGGCCAAGTCCATACCGCCGGAGACGCAAAAGCGGGTAATGGATGCGGCTCGGAAACTGAAGTATCGCCCGAATTATTTTGCGCGCTCGCTGCGCAAGAGCCGCAGCATGTCGGTAGGCGTGATCGCTCCGGACCTTAGTGAAGGCTACTTCACGCTGGTGATGAGCGGCGTGGAGCAGGCGTTGATCCGCTCCCATTATTTCTACTTCACTGCCGGGCACTACTGGCACAAGGATTTGATCGCGGAGTATCCGCGCATGTTGCTGGAACGCGCGGTTGACGGATTCCTGCTGCTGAATACTCCTGTGCAGATAGAGCAATCACCGGTGCCGGTGGTAGCCATCTCTGCGCACAGCAAGATCGATGGCGTGACCAACATTGTGATTGATCACTATGCGGCCGCGATGCAGGCGCTGGGGCATTTGTACGGGCTGGGGCATCGCAAGGTCGCGTTTATGCGGGGTGCGAAGTTCATTGTGGACTCGGAGTTTCGCTGGCAGGGAATCCTGGAAGTTGCTCGCGAACTGGGGCTGGATGTGCGGCAGGAGTTGACGATGCACCTGACGACAAATGACTGGTCTCCCGAACTGGGCTACGAGCCGATGAAGGAACTGCTGGCGCGGACGCGGGATTTTACGGCACTGTTCTGCTTCAACGATGTATCCGCGATAGGAGCCATTCGAGCCATACAGGACGCAGGTTTGCGGGTGCCTGAGGACATTTCGGTGATTGGCTTCGACGACATTATCAGCGCGGCATTTTATCGTCCCAGCCTGACTACGATTCGGCAGCCACTACGGGCTATGGGGACTGCGGGGGCGGAGCTTTTGCTGAAGCGGATCGCACATCCGGAGAGTCCTGAGCCGGACGAGATTGTGATGCAGCCGGAGTTGATTGTGCGCGAATCGACGGGTCCGGTCACGCCTCAAAAAGGCTAAAAAAGGGTGTTTTTTGGCCGCTTTTCTGCGCAAATATGGGGTGTTTTGCCACTCTTAAACCGTTAAAGGTATCGATAACGTAAAACGTTTTGTAAACATTTGCTTCGAATGGCGAAGTAGTTTTGAGTTTTTGGGGTGCGCGCAGCTGGTCCGGGGTCGCGCGATGGAAAATGCGTCAGAGTGGGACGAAGCAACCGCTTTCGATGTCCAGAACAAGGGCTGGCATGAACGGGGCGTCGTTACAGTTGGACGATGGAACACTAGTGCCCCTCAGCTTCTGGGACCCTGTGCGACTCAATCAAGAGCTAAAGCAGGACTTTGCATCCGGGAAGAAGTTCTTCACCGAGCGGAATCTTATAATCCTTCCACGGTTGACTGAGGATGCTATCCGTCATGCAGTCCAAGAGGTGCTTGCGAAGGGCTTCTTCTAGGGCGGGTGGCGCACCGCCGACGAGAATCAACCTAGTCCTCGCTATCTCTGCGGTCCTCGCCGAAGTATGAGTGCCAGATCACTCGCCCATGCCCGAATCGCGGTCCAATCCCGGGCATCGCCAGCAGGCAATTTTCGGAGGGGCGGAAAAAGACTGAATGGAAATCCAAGCTTCGCCGGGTCAAATTTCCCGCCGAGGATTTGCTGGGAGACCGGAGATAGCCAGGGGAACTTCGACAGTTCCTTTTTCAACTGCTCTCGCGCCCCAATCCAATCTTTCTCATCCTTCTGAACCGGTCCTAACACAAAAAGTGCAACGGGCATCTTTTCAAGAGCGCTGCGATGCGTTGAGAGAAAGCGCCTCGCATCCTTGTGGAATCGAGCCATATATAGCGGAACACCCAGTACGACAGAGCGGTACTGATCGAGCGAGAAGACGTTGCGGGCGGGTTGGATCTCCACGGCGATGCCGTTGTCGCGCAACGTCTCGGCTATGGACTGCGCAACCTCTTCAGTGGAGCCATAGCGAGTGGCATAGGTTACGAGCACGATAGATTCCATAGCGGTCTCCGATGGTTGGCAAATGCTGTTCGGGTGCGATTCTCCTCAGATCCACATTCGCAATTGGCAGGAATAGTACGCCGGCAGATGGGTCTTCCGCTGTGACAGAGATGCTGAAATAGAACCTATTCACGAACCCTTGTCACAGACTGGAAGAACAATCGGCAATAGACTGCCGAAGAAAGCACCATGTTCCCTAACAGTTCGGCCTTGTGGAGATCTCGAATGAAACCAGACTCCAAGATCATCAAAATGTTTAGCGTCACTGCACTATTAGTGATCCTGATCACGGTTTATATGCTCTTCATTCGTCCATCTCAACTTCGGTGGGGCGTCACTCAAGAAGAGCTAGTGCGGACGATGCCCGGCGACGACCTCGTCGCCCATCCGACTTTTGTGGCGACTCGAGCAATTACGATTCATGGGCGGCCAGCGGAGATCTGGCCGTGGATCGCACAAATGGGATATGACCGGGCCGGGTACTACGGCTACGACCTCATCGAGAACATTGGCAGCAAGACGGGTATCCGAAGCTCCGAATCGATTGTGGCCGCTTTACAGCATCCGAAAACAGGCGACGTACTTCCCATCAGCAAGGTCGCGCATTTGACTTTTGGGCAAATCGAACCCAACCAGTTCCTGATCTGGCAAAGCGAGACATTACCTCATGATGGGGCTTTCACCTGGGCGCTCTACCCGCTCGACGAGAGCCACACGCGACTGGTGAGCCGCATCCGGCTTCACTATCACTGGGCAAGGCGAGCCCTCGTGCTCGACCTGTTTACAGAGTTCGCAGATCACGTTGCTGTGCCAAAGATCCTGGCAGGCGTAAGAGATCGCGTCGAAGGCCGGGTCCCGGAGTCGCTTGCGCGGGAGGCGACAGAAATCGCGATCTGGATTCTCGCATTAGCGGAGTTTGCGATTTCAATCGTGCTCGTGTTCCATTGGCGCCAATGGTGGCGTGCCTGGGCCCTCGCTCTTGGTGCCGGATCGTTACTGATGTTCGCTCTTTATGCTCACGCCTCAACGTGGATTGGCGCGGCTTTCGGCTGCGGATTGGCCCTTCTGATGATCCAAATGTCACGACACGTGTCACCGCGATTGTCGCGGACTTGAATCAGAGATGATCGTTGCTTTATTAGCGCCGCGAAAGTGATCCAGCGCACATGGTGGAATCCTTTCGCACCACCAACACAATTTGCCTGCGGTGCCGTGCCGACGGTTCATTTTCAAATTGGCGCTACAATTCCAGCGCGGCTGCTTGGGCCGTTGGAGGTATGGGCTATGTCTACGGTTGTAGCAAGGGGAGATCTGGCGTCTGCCACTCAGAGTGGCGCCGCACGTCTTGGACGTTGGATTGCGCCGTTGCTCGCGGCCCTGGCGGCCACAGCATTCGGCATCGGGGTTACTACTCCTGCGCGCTCAGGCCCATTTTGCCTCGGCCAGTGCATCGTGTATCCGTATACCGACGCGGCGCAGTTTGTTCCGCGCGACTACGTTTGGATGCTGCCGGGCATCTTGCTCCTGCCTGTCTTCGTGGTGCTGGCGGGCTGCATTCATACCAGTGTTGGGGCGAACAGACGGGCGCTTAGCCTTGCCGGGGTATGTTTGGCAGCGATCGCGGCGGGAGTCATTACGCTGGACTACTTCACGCAATTCCAAGTGGTGGTGCCCAGTTTGCTGAGAGGTGAGATGGGTGGGCTCGCGCTTTTTACGCAATACAATCCCCACGGATTTTTCATTGCGCTTGAAGATCTGGGATACCTGATGCTGAGCGCCGCGTTTCTGTTCATCGGCGCGGCATTCGGCCGTGGCACTCGACTTGAGCGTGCGATCCGATGGACATTCATCGTCGCGGCTCTATTGGGCTTCGTCAGCTTCGCTGCGATGACGTGGCGTTTTGGCTTCGACGTTGAATATCGCTTCGAAGTGGCGATTATCACGATTACCTGGACAGCGTTGGTGGTGGCAGGAGTGCTGCTGACTTTTTTCTTCCTGCGATCGGGGAGGACCGGTGCGCCACTTTCATGAGGGTGGCTCGCAAAGAGCGGAGTGCGATTCACTTCGTGACAATCGGGGTTTGGCGCTCGATGTCGTGCGCGAAAGCGGAGGCGATCGAGACGAGGTACAGAGCCAGCGCGACTGCGAGGATGCTCCAGCAGATGTGTAGAATTCGCGACTGCTCCGCGACGCCCGGCACATAGCCAAAGACTGCTATCTCCAACGCCAGGGTGAATAGGATTGTGCCCGCGCCAAGCGTCCAAGGCCATACGCGGCCAAGGGGAGGGCGTGCGGCTGGCGGGAGAATACGTCTCCAGAACGCCAGCGGGCCCCTGACGCGCGTGGCCACGGCCCAGGCCAGCGTAAAGAGAACAATCTGCGCGACGCCGCCGCCGGTCAGGAAAGAGGCAACACCGAGTGAGAGAAGCACAATCGGGGAGTAGCGCGAATGGATAAAGCGGAGGGACCAGATGATGGTCAGGAGACCGAAGAGCGTGGCGACGATGCCCGTGACGAGGAAGTTGGGGATGAGGGTAAATGCGCCCTCGCCGCCCTGCTTCCAAAGGGTCCAGCGATAACCCGAGCCCAGAGCGTTGATGATCAAACCGGGAGTGGGGCGGAATCCTTGCAGACATTCCAGGAGTCCATGTTCAATGGAACCGATTCCGACCAGTACTCCCAGGGTCCTGGCGATGGTGCAGGTTGCGGCGTTGAAGTTCGTCCGGGTCGAATGCTGAATCTGTATCGCCACTGTGGGGCGTTCCTTGAGGCCGAGTGTTCGATGCGACTCACGATTATAGGCTTGTCGTTGAAGCGGTACATTCAAGTGGACTGCGAGGGGAAAAGGACGCATCGGTGCAGGACGTACTTCGAAGGGCTTGATGGGCCACCCTCAGCGGCTATGGAGCCTTGGTGATGGCTTCCTGGTAGAGCATGTCGCCCACCACGCGATGGGCAGCGGTAGAAGGGTGGCCGTCGTGGTAGAAGAAGTAGGCGTCGGGGGTGGAGCAGGCCTTCACCGGCTCCATGCGAAAGGCGCGTTCGGCACACAGAGTAGTTGTGTTGGTGAAGCCGATATTTCTGCGGGTTGGTGATGACCTCATCGAAGAAGGCTCCCCACTGCGAGTTTGCGATGCGGATATCCGGATGCTTTGCCTGCTCTTCACCAGGAATTTTTTCAAGTTCGGGATTCAGCCGCGTACCGGCCGCAGCGAATTGGGGAATTTTGGTGGGGAGAATTGCGACCATGAAGCGGCGCGCGCCGAGGCCATAGAGCGTCTCGATCTCAGATTCGATGTTGGTTCGCGTGAAGCCTTCAGGTGTGGATCCGTCGTTTAGCCCGCCAGCGAAAAAGAACATCGTGTCCGCGGGATCGATCTTCGGAATCATCCCCATCTTGGAAAACTGCACGAAGTTTTCGATTTGGTTCTTCATGCCGAAGCCGAGGAATGGGCCTGTAGGAAAGCGGCGGCCGGGGCCGTCGCCGGTCTGGGCTCCGCTGACGGCGAAGTTGAGCCCTTTTCCTGTGCTGCCCGGATCGCCGTAGTAGGTGAAAGGAAGGCCGAGGCGCTGGGCAAGATAGACGACGGCAGTGGGTCCGTTTCCGTCCACATAGCCTGCACCGGAATCGGAATAGCTGTCGCCGAAGACGTAAAGCATCGTGTAGGGATGGGCGTTCGTCGCGGGCGTAGGCGCGACCTGCGCAATAAGAGTATTGGCGGAGATGAGGAGCAGCACGAGGATAAGTCGACGCATTCGCTGAACCCTTTTCAGGACGCTGAACTTTACTAGCAAACCTTAGCAGGCTTTTGGTGGGTGGTGGCGACGTTGTTGAGAAGTGAGGCCTGGGCCACACGTCGATGGAATGGTCTGGAGATGGGTGATCCGATATAGATTGGATGTGACAGCGTTTTAAGTACCAAAGGATAGGGCCGCAGGCAGCCACAACGATGACGATACGGAAAGCACTCGCGTGGTCGCTGCTTGCGTTGTCTACACTCGGCGGAATGTTGAGTGTCTACTTCTTGCTGTTTGCTATTTGGATGTGCGCTCATCCCCTCTATGACTCTGAGGCTTGGCACACACGGTATTACGAGCGGTTGACAATCACTGCCTTGGACGGACTTATCTGGGTTGGGTCAATCGTATGGCTTTTCCGTCTGACGAGGAACGCTGAGAAGACTGCGATCCATCAGACTAATGCTTAGGGTTAAGGTGTCGGTTGCCTTCAGAGATAGGACTGTGTTCGGAGAGAATGCGAAGGATGGGGCACCCGGCCGGCCACCCAGATTGGATGAAGAATAACGCTATGCGGAGAAAATGTTGGGGCATTCGCCGGAGGTTGATGGGCCTCCTCCTGGTGGTTCCTGCGCTTGGACAATCTGCACCACCGGCGGAAACTCTACCGGTTCCCACCCTGCAAGGAGCTTCCCTGCCAATGTATCCTCCGATCGCGAGGGCGGCACACATCACTGGCAAGGTGACCGTCCGATTGACCGTCGAAGATGGTCTGGTAGTGAGAACGGATGTGCTGTCAAAACTTGATCCGTCCGGGCAGCGGTTCCTGGAGACGGTCACGGTCGAGAACCTGAAAACGTGGCGCTTCGCCGCCACCGTGACCGGCGCGTTCACGGTGAACTACACGTATGAAATCTCCGGCACGCCGACAGATGAGCCCACCAATGCCAGAGTTGAAATGCTCCCATCGCTGGACGTGAAGATCACGGCGAGGCCTGTAAAGCCGACCGTTATGTATCAAAAACAGGGAAGCCCCTCCGCTCCCTAGACCCCTTACCGGCACGTAACTAGAAGCCGTCTCGTTAGCTGTCGAGGATTTGGAGGTCTAGTGGGGGTTCGCGGAGGCAGTCCATTTTGGAGATGCGGGCGAGGGCTTTTTTCAGGGCGGAACTGCCGCAGGGTTCTACCGTTACCACGAAGGGCAGGTCGTGCTTGGGGTGGCCGGGTTTCTGCAAAATGGCGTTGATGTTGACGCCGAACTCGGCGAGCGCGCCTGCGATCTCTGAGACGATGCCCGGGCGGTCGTCGACCACGAATCGCACATAGTGGGGCACCATGAATTCGCCTCCCACGGCGGTTTTGTGGCTGGGCAGTTCGACCAGGTTCGATCCATGCAGGATGGCGAGCAGATCGGAGACGACGGCGACGGCGGTGGGGTGGCCGCCTGCTCCGTGACCGGAGAAGACGACGTCGCCGCCGAACTGGCCGCTGGCGATGACCATGTTCTCAGTGCCGCGCGACCAGGCGAGCGGAGAACTGTTGGGGACGAGCATGGGACCGACGGTGGCGACCACTCCTTCGTCGTGGAGCTGCGCGCGGGAGATCTGGCGGATGGTGCAATCGAGATCGCGTGAGTAGGAGAAGTCGATGGCGGAGATGTCGGTGATGGAGCGGCAGGGGACATCTTCGGGATGCACGTCGGCGCGCATGGCGAGGCGCATGAGGATGACGAGCTTGGCGCGGGCATCGTATCCGTCCACGTCTTCAGCGGGGTTGGCCTCGGCATAGCCGAGGGACTGCGCCTCGGCGAGGACGGTGTTGAATTCTGCGCCGTGCTCCATTTTGCTGAGGATGAAGTTGCAGGTGCCGTTGAGGATGCCCTGAAGCTGGGTGAGGCGGTCAGCGGCGAGGCCGTGCTGCAGGCCGGGGATGACGGGGATTCCGCCGGCGACGGCGGCTCCGTAGAGCAGATGACAGCCGCGGGTGGCCGCCAGCTTTTCGAGATCGACTCCGTGATGGGCGATGAGCTGCTTGTTCGCCGTGACTACGGATTTACCGGCTGCAAGGGCCTTGCGCACCCATTCGCCTGCGGGGTCGAGGCCGCCAGCCAGTTCGACGACTACATCTGCGCCCGAGGCGAGGACATCGTTGAAGTCCTCGGTCCACTGCACATTCGATGAGACCCACGGGACGCGCTTACGGGCGACGTTGCGATTGAAGACGTGGGTGAGCTCGAGGCCACGGGGCTTGAGTTCGCTGAGGATCTTCGCCACGGAGGCGCCGACGGTTCCAAAGCCGAGAATGGCTACCTTGAGGCCGCCATTTGAGCGCACCTGCGGCGGTGAGGAAAGCTTTTCTATGGCGGGGTTCCGGGGTGCGGCGGCGCTCTTCGTCATGCGGGGCATCTATCTCCTGGTAATGATGATAAACGCTTGAAGGCAGCTAAGGGGCAGTTAGCTAAGAGGCGGTTAGCTAAGGAGCGGTTAGCGGGTTCTTTTGTGCTGGCCGCCTCTGCGATTGGAATCATGCAGTGGGAAACGCGGGTCCCTCCACTACGCTTCGCTTCGGTCGGGATGACAAGTTCTGGTCAGCGAGGCGGAGGCGCGGTCGGCTTAGTGGCGGTTGGCAAAAGAGCGGTTAGCTAAGGGGCGGTTAACTAAAGAGCGGTTCGCTAAGGAGCGGCTAGCGGGTTCTTTTGTGCTGGCGGCCTCTGCGATTGGAATCATGCGGTGGGAAGCGCGGGTCCCTCCACTACGCTTCGCTTCGGTCGGGATGACAAGTTCCGGTCACCGGAGTTTGAAGAGGCCGGGAAGCTTTTCTCCTGCTTTGCCGAGGACGATTTGGGTGAAGGCGGAGGCGTTGAGGGGCTCTTCCGGGCCGACGTAGATGGTGCGGGCGGGGGTGCCGGAGCGGCTGCGGGCCCAGTGGACGAAGCTGGCCGCAGGATAGACGGCTCCCGAGGTACCGACGACGAGCAGTATGGTGCAGCGGTCGATTTCCTGCTCGATGCGGTTCATCTGCAGGGGGATTTCGCCGAACCAGACGATGGCGGGGCGGATGCGTGCTCCGCATTTGCAGCGGGGGATGTCGGCGAGGGTGGCGTAGCTGTTGTGGTCCTCATGGACGGGTGTGCCGCAATCGGCGGCGCAGCGGGACTGGTAGAGCTGGCCGTGCATGTGGACGAGGTTGTGCGATCCGGCGCGTTCGTGGAGGTCGTCGACGTTCTGGGTGCAGAGGAAAAAGTTGTGGCCGAGTTGCTGCTCGAGTTCAGCGAGGGCGAGATGCGCGGGATTGGGCTGGCTCTTGCCTGCTTCCTGGCGGCGGTGGGAATAGAACTGCCAGACAAGTTCGGGGTCGGCGTGCCAGCCTTCGGGGGTGGCAACTGATTCGACGCGATAGCCAGCCCAGAGGCCGTTGCTGTCGCGGAAGGTTTTGAGGCCGCTTTCGGCGCTGATGCCCGCTCCGGTGAGGACGAAGACGCGGTGGGCGGGCGTGATCTCGATGGGGTTTTGAGGCGGCTTGTTCGGTGGCGTGGTCATGGGCATTCGAGACCAGTTTACGCTGCGGAGGGATGGGGGCTGGAGCTCCGGGGGCGTGAAGATTCACGGTTTCTTCACACCGCGCGGGCATACTGGAATATTGTGCGTGAGCAGGCTGGGACTGTGCCTTTGGAAGGTGGATGATTCGTACGCTGCTGATAATGCTCTTGTTCTGCATTGCGCCGTTGACGGGGCGTGCGCAGGCGCATGTGCAGGAACATCCCGCACAGAGCGCCGCTGCGGGGAGCACCGCGGAGGCAGGGCAGAAGGCTGACGATCCTCCGGCACCCTTGCCCGCGGTTGAGCCGGCGATGTTTTCCACGCACCTGATCGCGGATCGGTATTGGGTTTCGGGGCAGGCGAATTTTATCTTTCAGGCGCACGGACCCTTCCACTCTCCCTACGAGGGGACGAACAGTTTTACCGCGCCGGGCGAGACGGCGAACTCCCGCGTGCTGACCTTGTATACCGGGGTGAAGCTGAGACCGTACACGCAGATTCTGTTTGACGTGGAGGAGACGGGGGGAGGAGGACTGAGCACGGCGCTGGGGCTGGCGGGCTTTACGAATCTTGACGTGGTGCGGAATCCCGAGTTGGGGCAGGGCGTGTACCTGGCGCGCATCATGCTGAACCAGATCTTTCCTCTGACGAAGGATCGGGTGGAGATTGAGGTGGATCCTTTCAACCTGGAGAAGTCGATTCCGAGCAAGCGGATCGAGTTTCGCATGGGGAAGATGAGCCTGGTGGACTTCTTCGACGTGAACGCGGTGGGCAGTGACAGCCATCTGCAGTTCACGAACTGGGCGGTCGATAACAACGGAGCGTTTGACTATGCGGCAGACACGCGGGGGTACACGTATGCCGCGATTCTGGAGTATCAGACGCCGCACTACGGGGTTCGCTTTGGTGAGGCGCTGATGCCTACGGTGGCGAACGGTATCGACCTGGAGTGGAATTTGCGAGTGGCGCGAGCGGAAAACCTGGAACTGGAGTTCCGGCCGGATTGGTTCAAAGGATTGAATACCTACATTCGGCCTTTGGCGTATCTGAACCACGCGAACATGGGCAGCTATGCCGATGCGATCAATGCGTGGAAGGCGGGGACTGATCCTACTCCCGATGTGACGCTGTATCGCAAGCAGGGCACGCTGAAGCAGGGATTCGGGCTGAACGTTGAGCAGGATCTGCCGGCGAACTTCCGGGCCTACTTTCGCGGCGGATGGAATGAGGGCCACCACGAATCGTTTGCCTACACGGAGATTAACAGTACCTTCACATTCGGCGCTGATGTGGCGGGCACAGGCTGGGGGCGCAAGGATGACAGGATTGGCACGGCTTTTGTGAGCAATGGGCTGAGCAGCGATCATCGCATCTACCTGGCGGATGGCGGCCTCGGGTTCCTGCTGGGGGATGGGCGTTTGAACTATGGCCGCGAGACGATCAGCGAGACGTATTACAACGCGCACGTGTGGCGGGGTATCTACGGGGCTGCTCAGCTTTCGGTGATCTGGAATCCGGGGTACAACCGCGATCGCGGTCCGGTTGTGGTTCCGGGATTGCGCGGGCACATTGATTTTTGAATAGCGGGGCTGATTACTTCCCTGGGGTAGTCGAAAGTCACCTACACGACATAGGGCGCCTTGCGGGGCGCTGATCCTTTCGTAACGTGCATTTTTCAGAGGGAGAAAGTTCGCCGGGAAATAATTCGCTATTGAACTTTGCATGTTGCGACAGATATGCTGGAGCACAAATTCATGCGTGGCGGCACGACCTCGCAGCTAGGGCGGAAGACACTTGGCTAAAAAGGCTCCGAAGCGGTTGTATCTTGTTCCGATTCTGTCCAAGGCTCTCGACATCCTGGAACTGATGCAGGCTGAGCGGGACTCGATTTCGCTGGAAGCTATTTACCAGCGCACCAAGATTTCCAAGACTACTGTCTACCGCATCCTGAAGACGTTTGTGCATCGCGGCTACCTGGCGCAGACCCAGGACGGGCTGTACCGGCTGGTGTCGCGTCCGAAGAAGGTGCGTTTCGGATTTGCCGGGCAATCGGCGGAGATGCCTTTCTCCGAGGCAGTTACAGAGAGCCTGCTGTCAGCGGCCACCGCAGCCGGTGTAGACCTGCTGGTGCTGGACAACCATTACGACGCGGAGACGGCGCTGAGAAATGCGGACGACCTGGTGCGGCAGCATGTGGATCTGGCGATCGAGTTCCAGAGCGAGCAGGAAGTAGCTCCGATCGTGGCGGACAAGATTGCCGGCGCCGGTATCCCCTTGATCGCGGTTGAAATTCCTCATCCGCATTCGACCTTCTACGGCGTGGACAACTACCGCGTGGGCTTTGAGGCAGGCGAGATGCTCGCGCAGCATGCCGTGAATGAATGGGACTCCGAGGTGGACTGGGTTCTGGGGCTGGAACTGCATAACGCAGGTCCGCTGGTGCAGAGCCGTATTACGGGCGCGTTTGAAGCGGTCCGCAGCAAGCTGCCGGAGATTCCGGTGGAGTTTTTTGTGCGTCTGGATGCGCGGGGATTCCGCGACAAGAGCTACAAGATTGTGCTGGATTTTCTGCGGCGGCATCCCAAGGACCGTCATATTCTGCTGGCCGCGTCGAATGACACGGTAGCGCTGGGGGCCTTGCAGGCTGCACGGGAGCTAAAGCGGGAGAAACACCTTGCCATTGTGGGGCAGGATTGCATTCCTGAGGCGTTGAAGGAAATCTCCGCACCTCGCAGCTGCTTTATCGGCTCGATTTCGCACGAGGTGCAGAATTATGGTCCGGAGCTGATTTCGCTGGGGCTTGCGATTCTTCGCGGCCAGACAGTGGCTCCGTATAACTACGCCACGCATCGCGCTGTTGCCCGGGAATCGCTCCTAAAAGATCAGTAGAGGCTGAGGGTTCGGGCTGTGCCCGGGGCCGGGCCCAGTCTTAGATTTTGTCTATATTGAAATTGTTTCTTGTTGTATTCTTGTTGTTGCCTTCGCGGCTCCCCTCCGCGAGTAGTTCTTCATGAAGGCGTCCCGGGCCAGCTTTCACCATCGGGCAGAATCGAGGCCTGTATTTGAACATCCAGGCGACCAGAAATGAGAACACGCCACCACCTGCAGTGAGCCAGACAGGTGCAAGTGTAGCTATCGATCTTGGGGCGGAGAGTTGCCGCGTGAGCCTGCTGCGCTTCGTGGAAGGCGCCCCGCAGATGCAACTCGTCTCCCGCTTTCCCAACTCAGCGAAAGAGCGTAATGGCAAGCTGCAATGGGACATTGATTCCCTGTGGGAGCAGCTGCAGGATGGCCTGCGGAAGTGCGGCGAAATTGCTCACGAGGGGATTGCATCGATTGGCGTAGATGGCTGGGCGGTGGACTATGTGCGGCTTGGCGCTGATGGGCGACCGCTGGCAGCGCCCTATTGCTATCGCGATACACGTACGCTGGCCGCGGAAGAATGGGTGCGCGCGAGGGTGAGCGATGAGGAGCTATTTCGCCTGACCGGCGTGCAGCCTCTGCGCATCAACACGCTGTTTCAGCTAGTGGCAGACGGTGCCGCTGGAGTGCCTGCGGATGCGCCGTGGGTGAATCTTCCGGAGTACATTCTGTATTTGCTGTCGGGCGTGCGGGTGGCAGAGTACACGAACGCCACGCACACACAGCTGGTTGAAAGCGGAACAAAGAGCTGGTGCACTTCCCTGTTCCGCGCGCTGGGTCTGTCTCTCGAAGCAGCACCGCCGATCGTGGCATCGGGCACCGTGCTTGGTCCGATCCAGGGCGCGCTGGCGAAGGCGCCGGGATACGCGCGCACGAAGGTGATTGCACCGGCCTGCCATGACACAGCATCCGCAATCGCCGGAATTCCGGCAGACGGCGATGACTGGGCTTACATCAGCTCAGGGACATGGTCGCTGGTGGGAACGCTGCTGGCAGTTCCCTGCACCTTGCCGGAGGCGCTTGCCGCGAAGTTTACGAACCTGGGTGCGGCGGGCGGCGACTTTTGCTTCCATCGCAACGTCAACGGGATGTGGCTGCTGCGCCAATGCATGGACACATGGAGTGCGGCGGGCAAGGATTGGAAGATCGACGAACTGGTGGCGGCGGCGAGGCAGGTGCCACCTTCACCGGCCAGGTTCGACGTGGATGAAGCGACGCTGCTGCTGCCGGGAGACGTGCTGTCGCGCATCAACGTACAACTGACAGCAGGCGGCTTTTCGGAGCTGCCGAGTGATCCGGATTGCGCGCCACAGGTGGCCAGCGTGCTTCTGCAAAACCTTGCTGCGCGCTATGCGCAGGTGATGGAAGAGATCCCTACGCTGACCGGCAAAGAGATAAGCCGAATCTATGTGGTGGGCGGTGGCAGCCGTAATTCGCTGCTGAACGACTTCACCGAAATTGCCTGTGGGATTCCGGTTTCAACAGGCTTTGCGGAGAGTTCAACCATTGGCAACTTCGCGATTCAATTGGCGGCACTGCAGCCGGAGATGCGGTCCGCAACAGGAATGAGCAGGCGCGATGTCAAGGCGAATGTGCAGCTTCTGGAGGCGGTCCAACAAACTTAAATTTACCCTTGAAATTATTTCGCCTTCGTCGAATCTGGCTGGTATAGTACGCGCAACGAGAATGGGAGAGTAGGAAAGATGACCAATTATCCGGAGTTCCTGGAAAAAGCCTTGGACGATTTCGCGATTGAAGTGCCTTCCTGGGGCTTTGCGAATACGGGTACGCGATTCGGAAAGTATCTGCAGGAGACCGCTGCTCAAACGATCGAAGAGAAGTTCGCAGACGCGGGACAGGTGAACGTCTTCACCGGCAAGTGCCCCACGATGGCGCTGCACGTGGACTGGGATGTGCCTAAGGGAACGCCCGTTTCCACGGTGCTGGAGTTGAGTCTGCGCTACGGAGTGCGTCCGGGATCGATCAATCCGAATACGTTTCAGGACCAGGCTTACAAGCACGGCTCGCTGTGCAATGAGCAGGCCGAGGTTCGCGCCAAGGCACTCGATCATTTTCTCTACTCCATTGAACTGGCAGGCGAACTTTCGAGCCGGGATATCTCGCTGTGGTTTGCGGATGGCTCCAATTATCCGGGCATGGCGAACATACGCAAGCGCAAGCAGTGGATGCAGGAGGGCCTGCGGACGTCGCACGAGCATCTGAATCCGAATCAGAGATTGCTGGTTGAGTACAAGCCATTTGAGCCGGCCTTCTACCATACGGATATTGCGGACTGGGGGATGTCGCTGCTGCATGCGCGACATGCGGGGCCGCAGGCGCGGGTGCTGGTGGATACGGGGCATCACTACACATCGCAGAATATCGAGCAGATTGTGGCGTGGCTGCTGAGCGAGGAGATGCTGGGCGGATTTCACTTCAACGATCGCCGCTATGCCGATGACGATTTGACGCTGGGGTCGATCGATCCTTACCAGATCTTCCGCATCTTCGCAGAGATTGCACATTTTGAGTGGGAGACGCAGACGCGCGCGGACATCGCCTACATGATCGATCAGAGTCACAATGTGAAGAACAAGATCGAAGCGATGATCCAGACGGTGACGACGGCGCAGGAACTATTCGCGAAGGCAGCGTTGATCGATCACGAGGCGCTTGAGTTTCATCGCGGGCATCAGAATATTATCGATGCGGAGAGTGTCTACAAGGATGCGTTCGCGACGGACGTTCGGCCGATACTGAAGGAGTGGCGCAAGGCACACGACCTGCCGGAGGAACCACTGGCAGCCTTCCGCGAAAGCGGCTATCTTGCGAAGGTGGCGCGACAACGCCAGGGGCGGAAGAAGGAAACGGCCGCCTACGCCTGAGTGGTCGAGGCGCGGAGTGTCGAGCGATCCCGCAAACGGAGCAAGAGAATGCAGATGAGAGAAGGATGCGGGGAAGTTCCCCGCAAAGCCTCACGCCTATTGACTGCGCAGATCAAGGCTTTCGCAATTCTGCTGGTTGCGATTTTCATAACGAGTTCGCTCATCGCGCAGGAGCCCACAGCTCGCGCGAAGTGGTCTGCGTCATGGGTCACGCATCCCACGGCTCCGCTGCGCGAGCCGATCGTACTTCACTTCAGAAAATCATTTTCGCTGCCCGCGGTGCCGGCGCATTTTCTAGTTCATGTTAGCGGGGACAACCGGTTCATTCTGTATCTGAATGGCGAGCGGATTGGCGACGGCCCTGCGCGTGGCGATCTTGCGCATTGGCGCTATGAAACTTTTGATCTGGCGCCGCATTTGAAAACAGGAGAGAACCTGCTGGCTGCGACGGTGTGGAATTTTGGAATCTATGCGCCTGTCGCACAGATTTCGAATCGCACGGCGTTCCTGGTCGAGGGCGACTCGGCGGCGGAAGCGCTGGTGAATACCAATGACTCCTGGCTGGTGGAGGAAGAGGCAGGGACGGTAGTGTTCCCGCGCAAGGCGGAGAACTTCTGGGTGTACATGGCGCAGGGGCCGGGCGAGACCCTGGATGCCAAGCACTATGACTGGGAGTGGCAGGACGCAGGCTCGACAGCGGGCGGCAAGTGGCTTCACGCGGGCGCGGCAGTTCGCGAGAATATTTATCCCAACGCTTCACAGGCCGCGCCTCGTTTTACACAGAGTGACAGCGGGTGGGAACTGGTGCCGGATACGCTGCCGCACATGAGCTACACCAAGGAATCTGCGGGACAGGTTGTGCGGACCGATCTACCTGAAGCGGAGCAATTTCCTGGCAAGCCGACAACAATTCCGGCGCACTCTCATGTTCGGATCATGCTGGACCGCAAAACTTTGCTTACCGGTTATCCTCGGCTCGGCTTCAGCGGCGGCAAGGATGCACGGATTATTTTGACGTATGCTGAGGCGCTATACGACAAGGATCAGCACAAGGGAAATCGCAATGACGTTGGCGATCGCGTGGCGATGGGTTTTCGCGATCAGATCCTGCCGGATGGCGGGGAGAATCGCGTCTTCGAGACGATGTGGTGGAGAACGTGGCGATATCTCGAGCTGAACATCGAGACCGCGGATCAACCGCTGACGTTGGTCGGCATGGAAGCGTTCTTCACCGCGTACCCTTTCGGTGAACTCGCGGAATTCAGTTCCAACGATCCGGATCTGAAGCGCATCTGGGATATCGGCTGGCGCACCACGCAAATGGTGGCGCACGAAACTTACATGGATACGCCCTACTACGAGCAGCTACAGTATGCCGGCGACACGCGCATCGAGGTGCTGACGACGTATGCCGTGACGGGGGACGACAGGCTTCCGCGGCAGGCGATCAGAGCCTTTAACAGTTCGCGGATACCCGAGGGCATTACGCAGAGCCGCTATCCATCGGCGTTGCCGCAGTACATTCCGCCCTTCTCGCTGCTGTGGATCGGCATGGTGCACGACAACTGGATGTACCGGCCGGACACGGCTTTTGTGCAGGAGCAACTCGCGGGCACGCGCACCGTGCTTGACTGGTTTGAACGCTACCAGAAGCCGAGCGGGTTGCTGAGCCGCACTCCGTGGTGGAACTTCGTTGACTGGGCGGAGACGCAATCGGATTTTCCGTCGTTCGACGCGCAGGAGCAATCGTGCCTGATGACGATGCAATTTATCGGGGCGTTGAAGGAAGCGGGCGAGATGGAAGCGGCGATCGGAGACAAGGAGAAAGCCGCGAGGTATGAGAAGTACAGAAGCGCCGCATCGGCCGGGGTGATGAGTGGCTGCTGGGATAGCCAGCGCCAGCTGGTTGCCGATTCGCCTAAGAAGAATGTGTACAGCCAGCACACGAACTCGCTGGCGGTGCTGTACGACGTGATTCCAAAGAAGGATCAGGCGGCGGTGATGCAGCGCATCATGGCGCATGATTTTGGAGAGCCCACAGACGATAGGGTTGCGGGGCTGATTGAGGCGACGTATTACTTCCGCTTCTACGTGGCGCGGGCGCTGGACCATGCAGGGATGGGCGACGAGTATTTGAAGTTCCTGAAGCCGTGGCGGGAGCTGCTGCCCATGGGCTTCAGTACGTGGCCGGAGAGCACGGGCGAAACGCGGTCGGACTCGCATGCTTGGAGCGCACATCCCACATACGATTTGTTCACAATCGTTGCGGGGATTCAACCGGCAGAGCCGGGCTTCAAGACGGTACGCATCACACCGCACATGGGCACGCTGACTTCGCTGGACGTCACCTATCCGCATCCGCTGGGCAAGATCACCGCTCACTACGCATTGGCGGATAGCAAGCTGAAGGCGACGATTGATTTCCCTGCGGGGCTGACGGGCAACTTCACCTGGCGGACAACGACTGTTCCGTTGCATGCCGGGCGGAACGAGATTACCGCGCCCAAGCCATAGGGTCCTGTGATTACAACGGGGATGGTCCGATTGTGGCAGGAGAGATCGGTCTCCGGGCTGCTATGATCCTGGAAACCCATGGTTTAACGGAGGAACGGTGAATTTGATTCAATCTGCCTCTCTGGTGGTGTGGCTGGCGGCGTCCGCACTGGGCGCGTTGGCACAGGCACCTGCAGCGTCGAACGCGGCTTCCGGTTTTGCGTTGCACGACGGCGATCACGTCACGTTTTACGGCGACAGCATCACGGAGCAGAGGGAGTACACGGAGTTCGTCGAGGAGTATGTACTCACCCGCTTCCCTCACTGGAAGGTGAGCTTCCACAATGCGGGCGTGGGCGGCGATAAGGTCAGCGGCGGATGGGCAGGGCCTGTTGATCTGCGCGTTCAGCGCGACGTGCTTGCTGTGCATCCTGACGTAGTGACGATCATGCTCGGCATGAATGATGGATACTATCGGCCGAGCCAGCCCGGGATTGTTTCTACATTCGCCGACGGGTATCGGCACATTGTCGACACCATTCAGACGTCGCTACCGCAGACGCGCATTACGCTGAT
Organism: uncultured Acidobacteriaceae bacterium; assembly: GCA_963849505.1. Classification (GTDB taxonomy): domain Bacteria; phylum Acidobacteriota; class Terriglobia; order Terriglobales; family Acidobacteriaceae; genus JANXZS01. The sequence continues at coordinate 125,988 of CAWKHY010000016.1, forward strand.
TGTTCCAAGCCCGTATGACGATGTGACGCGCCCCACTGAATATGCCGGAGGCTACAACGGTGCGTTAATGAAGCTGGGCGACGCGGTGTCGCAACTTGGCAAGGAGAGACACTTTGAAGTGGTGGACTTCAATGCGCCGGTGACTTCGATTTTGAAGACGCTGAATGAGAAGTCTCCTGAGCTTGCCCAGCAACTGGTGCCGGATCGCGTGCATCCGCAGGAGGGCGGCCACTGGATTATGGCCGAGTCTCTGTTGAAGCAGTGGAAAGCGCCGTCACTGGTGAGCTCGGTGACGATCGCGGCTATATCCAAGTCCGGGGCGGAGGCGCAAAATTCGCGGGTCACCGATCTGCAGAGGGTGAAAGGACGGCTGAGCTGGACCGAGCTCGACGAGGCGCTGCCGGTGCCGTTTCCTCCTGCGGAAGTGAGCCCGGTGCTGGCGCTGACGCTGAAGTATTCCGACCTGATAACCGCGCTGGATCAGCAGATGCTGGAGATACGCGGGCTGCCGACAGGCAACTACGATCTGCGGATTGATGATCGCAAGATCGGCACTTTCACGTCAGACGATTTCAGCATGGGGCTGAATCTCGCCACGCTGGAGACGCCGATGGTGGAGCAGGCGCGGCTGGTGGCATTTGATACAGAGAAGAAGAACCAGATTGAAGCGGTGCGCTTCAGGATCATCAATGTATCAGTGACGGCCGAGGCCTCAACGACTGCCGCTGCACTTGCCCGGGCTATCCCAGTGGCCGAGGCGCGGCAGCGCGCGGATGCTGAACCACGCGCACATCACTTCGAGGTGATTCCGCATCAGTAGCGCGTGTAAAGCTGAAGGGGAGCGCCGCGGCGCTCCCCTTTTTTGTTTTGTGGTGCGAGTTGCTGATTACGGATTGAACTTAACCGTCGGGACGGCTCGCGAACCTTCGCTGGCCGTGAAGTATGCCGGGTTTGCATGGAAGCCCGCAATGCCCGCCCAGATGCTGTTAGGGAATTGCCGGATGAATGTGTTGTAGTCCTGCAGCGTCTCGTTGTAGCGGCGCCGTTCGACGGAGATCCTGTTTTCAGTTCCCGCCAGTTCATCCTGCAGGCGCATGAAGTTTTGATTGGACTTCAACTCAGGATAATTTTCCGAGAGGGCCAGCAGGCGTCCGAAGGCTGAATCCAATTTTCCATTGGCTTCGATTTTGCTTTGCGGATCGCGAGCGTTGAGCAATCCAGCGCGTGCGTTGGCGATGTCGCCGAATACGGTCTGCTCCTGCTTGGCGTATCCCTTGACGGTTTCCACAAGGTTTGGAATGAGGTCTGCCCTGCGCTGCAGCACGATGTCGACTTGTGACCAGGCACTCTTCACAGCCTCGTCCTTGGCCACCATCTGATTCTTGGCGCTGATGTAGCTTCCCGCTATCAGCAGCAAAACGATAAAGATGACGCCTACCGCCGCTATTCCGATCCAAAGCCCGCGCTTCATAGCTTCTCCTTGTTCCGGTCCCCCTTCGATCGGGAAGGCCGGGTCTGCCGCGTTTATGGGGAAATCAAAAAGCAAAACCCAAGTCTGAATAGATTACCAGTCTCCGCCGGCGCCGCCGCCTCCGGAGCTACCACCGCCAAATCCGCCGAAGCCTCCGCCTCCTCCACCGAAGCCTCCACCACCACCGCCCCAGCCGCCACCTCGACCTCCTCCGCCGCCGCCGAGCATCATGCCGAGCAGGAATGCGAGGAAATTTCCACCGCCGATTCTCGACAGAAGGACCACTGCGAAAAACAGCACCAAGCCAAAGAGGATAACTTTGCCGAGACTGAGGGGCTGAGCCTCGCGCTGCGGCGGACCACGGCGGGGAGCGCCCTGAATGGTTACGCCAGCGTCAGCGGTGATTACGTCTGCCACTTGCTGCACCGCCAGGGTCACGGCAGAATTGAAGTCGTTGGCACGCAGATACGGCACCATCTGGCGGCCGATGTCGCCCACCTTGCCGTCTGGCAGGATGCCTTCGAGTCCATAACCCGTGGTGATGCGGCGCTTGTGATCGTCGGTGGCAAGCAGGATCAGAATTCCGCGATCGTTGCCCTTGCCTCCGATTTTCATCCTGTCAAACAGGCGAATGGAGTAGTCGTCGACATCCGTGCCATCCAGCGACTTTACGGTGACGACCGCAATCTGCGCGTGCGCCTGCTGATCTACCAGGAGACAGTACTGATTGAGCGCCTGCACGGTGGCCGGCGAAAGGACGTTTGCGTAATCGCTGACATAGTTGGTCGGTTTAGGCAGATCTTCTATCTTTTCCGCGAGCGCCCGGGGAGCAGGACAAAGCAGAAGTAGAAGAAATGAAAGAACAAGCGAACTATTTCGGAACCGCAGCATGAGCCATTATTGTACTCAGGAACGCAAATCGGCGCTCACGAGAGCGACCATTTGCTGATCAATCTGTGTTGAAATTACGCTCGTTAGTTGCTCGAAACGCTGGCAACCGAGCTGCCTGACTTGGCGATCTGCTCAATCTGTTCGAGGTGAGACTGAATGATCGGCGCACCCTTCTGGGCGGCCTGCTTCACCTCGGGAGTAACGGCAGACTTCGCCTCGTGCTGGAATTCCTGCAGATCCTTCTGGTGATCCTTAACCATGGCCTTGACGTAGGCCTTATCGAATTGCGCGCCAGATAGGCTCTGCAACTTGGCTTCGAGCGCCTGATCCTTCTTGGACAAGCCTGACGGCATCGGGACGCCGAGTTGTTCAGCCACTGGCTTCATATCTTCGCCGAGCTTGGTGTGATCGTCCACCATGCGCTGGGCAAATTTCTTCACATCCTCGTTGTTGCTCTTTTCGAGCGCCAACTTGCCAAGTGCAACCTCAGCCATGCCGCCCTGGAGTGCGCCCTGAACGAATTTCTTATCCATTTGCTGTTGCGACACAGGAGGGACAGCGGCCCCCGGCATCTCGGTAGTCTGCGTGTCGTCTATGCCCCGCGTGGGATTGGGCTTCTGCATACCAGGAGAACTTTGCGCACCACCGGGACTGCCCATCGACTGAGCCAGCGCACCAGCGCAGAGTAGTGAGACACCTGCCAAAGTCAACAGGCTCCGTGAGATACCATTACCGCTCATGTAATCCCTCCTTTATTCTCAGATTTTGATTCCCGATCAACGTGCGGTGATGTCTGGTAGGGCGTAGACAATTGACGTTATGTAGACTGAGCTTGCGCCATGCCAACAATCACGAACGTGCTTGAGTGCAACCACTGAGTCGCCAGGTGCCTGCAATTCCTGCGGAGGCACCGGCGAAATTGTTGTTGGATCAAATCAGTTCTGCAGTGAGCCGAGGTGAAGTGCTCGCGGTGGTTGGGCCAAGTGGCGCAGGCAAAAGCACGCTGCTGCGCATGCTGAATCGACTGGATGAGCCGACCAGCGGCACGGTGTTTCTGTCGGGACAGGATTATCGGCAGATCGATCCCCGGGAGCTACGGCGGCGCGTGGGCATGATCATGCAGCGGGCGTATTTATTTCCCGGGACGATTGCGGAGAATGTGCGCTTTGGTCCCAGGCAGCGTGGCGTCTCGCTGAGCGACGCGGCTGTGGAAGATTTGCTGGCACAGGTGGGGTTGGCGGGATACAGCGGCCGCGACACGCTGATGCTCTCAGGGGGAGAAGCGCAGCGGGTTGCGATTACGCGCGCGCTGGCCAATGAGCCGGAGATACTTTTGCTGGACGAGCCGACTTCGGCGCTCGACGATGAATCGAAGCTGGGCGTGGAAAGTCTGCTCGAGTCGCTGATTCGCAAGAATCATTTGACCTGCATATGGGTAACGCACGATGCGGCGCAGGCCGGCGCATGGCTGACAGTGCGCTGATGCTTGAGGCGGGACGAATGACGGCACACGGGTCGGCGAAGGAGTTGCTGCATGCTTAGTCATTTCTTTCCCGATCCATTGAGGCTGGGCATTGCCGAGTGTGCGGCCGCGGCGATCATCGCGATGCTGGCCATGGTGCTGGCGCGGCGTCGTGGCGTAAACATGCTGGTGGAGCTTCCGCTGGCGCAACTGCGAGGCATCGCGCAGATTGTTGCAGTGGGCGCGATACTTACCTTCCTGCTTCACGGGCCGCAGTGGACGCGCTCCTGGTGCTGACCGCGATGATGCTGGCCGCGGCAACGATTGTGCGCAGCAGGGCAAAGCAGATTCCGCGTGCATTTACGCTGGCGCTTGTCTCCATCTTCATCGGTGCGGGAAGCGTGCTGGCGCTGATGATTGTGCTGGGAGTGATTCCGCTGAAGGTCACGATGCTCGTTCCGGTGGGGAGCATGGTGATCGCCAGTACCATGAATATGCAGTCGGTCTTTCTGGATCGCTTTCGCGCCGAAATACACAGCCACGTGGGCGAAATCGAATCGGCACTGGCGCTGGGTGCGACACCGGATGTCGCGGCTCTGCCCTATCTTCGCGCGGCCTACAAGGCGAGCCTGATTCCCTCCATCGACAACGTAAGGTCGCTGGGCATCGTGTGGATTCCGGGCATCATGGCCGGCATGGTGCTCTCGGGCGCATCGCCGCTGTATGCGGCGCTCTACCAGTTTGTGGTGATTACCACTATCTTTTCGGCCGCCTCGGTGACCTGCCTGAGCGCCAGTTACCTGGTGACTCGCCGCGTCTTCACGGCTAATCAGCAATTGCTGCTTCGCGAATAGCGAGCAACGCTGCGGCAGGATATTCTTGGCTACAGCTATGAGCACACCAGAGAACACCACTCCCCAGACACTTCATGCTCCCACTGCCCGGCGGGAAGCAAAGCAGACCACCCTGCACGGCCACACTCTGGTTGACGAATACGCGTGGCTGCGCGACAAGTCAAGCCCCGAGGTGATCACTTACCTCGACGCCGAGAACGCATACACGAACGCCATCATGGCCGGCACCGAAGCGCTGCAGAAGACCCTCTATGACGAGATGGTGAGCCACATCAAGGAAACGGACGATTCGGTTCCCTTCCCGGATGGCGACTACCTGTACTACTCGCGGACGGAGCAATCGCTGCAGTATCCGATCTACTGTCGCAAGCAGCGGAGTGGCTGAGGATGCGGCGGAGGAGATCATCCTCGACGTGAACGCAGCTGGCCGAGGGAGAGGCGTTCATGGCTCTTGGCGGCTTCACGGTTTCTGATGACGGCGACATGCTGGCCTATTCGACGGACACGACCGGGCTTTCGCCAGTACACTCTGCATGTGAAGAATCTGCGCACGGGTGAGACTTCTGTCGGAGACAGCTCGAGCGCGTCGGATCGATCGTGTGGGCCAGCGACAATCGCACTCTTTTTTATTCCGTGGAAGACGAGGAACAGAAGCGCCAGTATCAGCTCTTTCGTCACATCATGGGCACTCCCCATGCAGAGGATGTGCTGGTCTACGAGGAGACGGACGAGCGCTTCAACATCGGCGCCGGCCGCACGCGCGATGGCAAGTACTCATGCTGGAGTCGTCCAGCCACACGACCAGCGAAGCGCAGTTCTTCGCGGCCTACACGCCAGAGGGCAAATGGACGCTGATCCATCCGCGCGAGAATGATCTTGAGTATTATGCTCGATCATCGCAATGGACTGTTCTTCATTCGCACCAACGATGGAGGCCGGAACTTTCGGTTGGTGACTGCACCGGTGGAGCGTCCAGGCCGTGAGAATTGGACGGAGCTTATTCCCCACAGCGCGGATGTCATGCTGGAAGAAGTCGATCTCTTCAAGACTTTCTACGTTGCATGCGAGCGCGCAGAACGGACTGCCCCGGCTGCGAGTCTTCGACTTTGAAGTGCGAGGGCCCGCGACTCGCGCACCGCGGGAGATTACGTTTCCCGAACCGGTGTACAGCGCAAGTCCCCACGTCAATCGCGAGTTTGACACGCAGAAGTTTCGCTACAGCTATCAGTCGCTGGTCACGCCCGCGTCCGTCTACGAGTACGACGTCGCGACCGGAAATTCGACGCTACTCAAGCAACAGGAAGTGCCCGGCGGCTTCGATCGCACGCTTTATCAGTCCGAGCGCATCTTTGCCACGGCTTCCGATGGCGTCCCAGTGCCCGTGTCCATTGTGTTTCGCAGGGACATGAAAGGCGCAGGCACGAATCCTCTGTGGGTGTACGGCTATGGATCCTATGGCTACTCGTTGCCCATCGGATTCAACTCCAACCGCCTGAGCCTGCTGGATCGCGGCTTCGTTCTCGCGTATGCGCACATCCGCGGCGGCGGAGATATGGGTAAGCCCTGGCACGATGCCGGGACGACTGATGCAGAAGATGAATACCTTCACGGATTTTATTGCGGTGACCGAGCACCTGGTCGCGAAAGGCTACGGAGATCCGCGGCGAGTCGCAATCGAAGGCGGAAGCGCCGGTGGACTGTTGATGGGAGCCGTCTTGAATATGCGGCCGGATCTCTTTCGCGCCGTCGTCTCGCACGTTCCGTTCGTCGACGTGATGAACACGATGCTCGACGCTTCCCTGCCGCTCACCGTGCCCGAGTACGAGGAGTGGGGAAACCCGAATGAGGAGCCTGCGTTTGAGTACATGCTGAGCTACTCGCCCTACGACAATCTCAAGGCGGCGCCTACCCCGCGATGTTGGTAAAGACTTCGCTCAACGATAGCCAGGTGATGTATTGGGAGCCCGCGAAATACGTGGCCCGGCTGCGAACGCTCAAGACCGATGAGAGCGTGCTGCTGCTGCACACGAATATGAGCGCAGGGCACGGCGGCGCTTCGGGGCGCTACGACTACCTGAGGGAGATAGCGTTCGACTACGCATTTCTGTTGAAGGAATTAGGAGTGGTGTAACGTGGTAGCGGTAAGATTTCGCACGAGGGCCTAAATGAGTACTCAGCAAGTATGTTGTAACTGGCGGTTGATAGTAGCTGCTTTTGTCATCGCAATGGGATCATCTTCATTGCATTCCATGTGTTTCGCTCAGGAGACAGCGCCGGCTAGCCAAGACTCCCCCGAAGCTAAGAATCCGGATCAATCCGTGCCACCTGCCCCTAAAACACAGAATTCCGGGATCTACCACGTGGGCGGTGGGGTAACTCCTCCGACAGTAATTCACGCAGTAGACCCGAAATACCCGGGCGACGGGGTGCTCCAAAGTGGAGACAATATCTGCGTTGTGGAACTAGTGGTCGACGAAAAAGGCAAGCCCCAGGATGTCCACGTCTGGAAATCAGTTAACCCGAAATTGGACGCGAACGCGGTCCAGGCAATTCAAAAGTATCGTTTCAAACCTGCAACATTTCAAGGCAGGCCGGTGCCGGTCCGGATTGCGATAAAAGTGAACTACCGTCTGCCCTGAAGCTGAAGTGGCTCTCCTACTTAGCTTCTTCCGGGACCACGTCGCCTTCGCCGGGGGCGAGGAAGAGATTCGTTTCAAGGCCGTGCTGGCGGGTGTAGAGGTCGTAGTAGCGGCCGCCCAGCGCGTAGAGACTGGAGTGCGTGCCGCGTTCGAGGATCTTGCCGGCTTCGACTACAAGAATCTGTTCAGCGCGCCGAATGGTGGAGAGCCTGTGCGCAATGACGAAGGTTGTACGGCCCTGCATCAGGTAGCTCAGACCATCCTGAATCATCGCCTCCGATTCTGAATCGAGCGATGACGTAGCTTCGTCGAGGATGAGGATGCGGGGATCGGCAAGAATTGCGCGGGCGATCGACAAGCGCTGACGCTGGCCGCCAGAGAGCTTGACGCCGCGTTCGCCAACGATGGTGTCGTAGTCCTCAGGAAATCGCTCGGCGAACTCGTCGACGCGGGCGATGCGACAGGCCGCAAGGAACTCCTCGTTGGTCGCGTCGGGCCGGGAGAACATGACGTTGTCGCGAATCGATCCGTCGAAGAGGAATGAGTCCTGCAGCACCACGCCGAGTTGGCTGCGATAGCTGTCGAGCCTGACGGTTGAGAGGTCCACTCCGTCGATGCGAACGGTGCCCGACGTCGGGGTGTGGAAGGCGCAGACGAGGCTGATGATGGTGGACTTGCCCGAACCGGATGATCCGACGAGCGCAGTGACCGTGCCCGGATTCGAAGTGAAGGAGACACCGTGCAGCACGGGCTTCCCTTCCTCGTAGGCGAACTCTACGTTGTCGAAGGCGACCTCGCCGCGAATCGTCGGCAAGTTGATCTTGCGCGCCGGGTCTGCATCTTCCTGGCGCTCGTTCAGGATCTCGATCGTGCGGTCGAGGCCGGCAATGGCCTCGGTTATCTGCGTGCCCACATTCACAATCTGGAAGACGGGCGCGATCATGAAGGCCAGCAGCATGGTGTATTGGAAGTATCCGCCGGTGGTCATCTGGTGATTGAGCACCTGGTGGCCGCCGAGCAGCATCACCAATCCGCCAACGATGCCGAGCACCGTGGTGGCAACAAAGCCGAGCGCGCTGGTGGCGGTGAGCGAACGCATGACGTTGTCGAGGAGTCGCTGTACGCCTTGTGCAAAGACGCCGGCCTCGCGCTCCTCAGCATGGTAGCCCTTGATGACGCGCACGCCGCCCAGCGACTCTGTGAGCCGGCCTGTGACTTCAGCGTTGATCTTGCCTCGCTCGCGGAAGATGGGCCGGATGATCTTGAATGCTTTTTGCAGCACGAAGACAAAGATGAGAATTACGGAGAAGACGATCAGCGTGATGCGCTGGCTCTTGTAGAGAAGGATGCCAAAGACGATGGCGGCGGTGAGAATGCCGCCGACGAAATCCACCAGCCCTGTGCCGATGAGGTTGCGGACCCCTTCGACGTCGGTCATGATGCGCGAGACGAGAGTGCCGGTGCGGTTGGCGTCGTAAAAACTTACGGGTAGGTTTCCTATGTGCGCCTGCACCTGCTTGCGCAGGTCGGCAATCATGCGCTGGCCAGCCTTCGACAGTAATTGCGTCAGGGAAAACGACGTGACCGCCTGCAAAGCGGTCGCTGTGAAGACGGCCGCGACCAGAATTGGCAACTTACCGGCGCCGCTGCCATCGGGCTTGAGAACCGTATCGATGAGGAACTTGGTTGAGACTGGGAGCACGAGTCCGGTGACGCTCTTGAAGCCAGTGAGCAACATGCCGAGCAGGAGAATCCAGCGGCGTGGACGGACCAGTTTCCAGATCTCCGGCAGCACACGGCGGAGGTTTGGCTTGGCCTTTTTCTCCGACGGATCGGAAGCGCCGCGCGAGCTGCGGCCGTGCGGGGTGCGCTCTGCTCTCATCGACATGGTGGATGGACGCATCAAGTTAAACCACTCCTGCGCGTCGGGCAGCTATAAAGGAACGAACGCACAGCGCGACATACACGAGCGTGAGGACCGCCATCGCCGCCTTTGCTTCAACCGCGGCGGGATAGGGGAACACTTTGCCCTGAAGCAACTGGACGAAGCTGACCAGCGACATCGCCGTGCCCAGAAAGCCCACGCAGGCCAATGGTGACGGCCACGTGCATGAAGAGCTTGCGACGGGAAGCATCGGGCGTCTGCGCCAGCAAACCAAAGATCGCCAGCAGCACGCCAAACGCACACGGAATGAGGGCCGTGTAGTGCACGCTTCCAGTGGCTACGAAGCCAAATACGCCCAATAAAACGAGCAGTATGCCAAATACGACAGTTAACTTTGCCATTGCGAAAAACGATCCTCCAGAACGCCGTTCTGAGCTGACGTCCTCGGTTAAAAACTTAGTACTCCAACAGATGCGCCGGAACCCCTAGTGGATTCAGTGTTTCAAGCTCTTCTGGCTGGCGAAGAGGTCCCGCTATGAGTGGCCCGAAACGGACTTGCGAATGTCTGCGAGCACATCTTCCGGCTTCCACTCGTTGCCGGGGTACCAGGCTGCGATCTTGCCATCTGGACCTATCAGCACGGTGGAAAGCGAATGTGTGATTGTCTGATCCTTCTCCGGCACAGCGCCGACGTCGAAAAACTTCGCCATCGCGGGCAGATCGCCTTTTGCCGGTGCCGCAAAATCCCAATGGTCGAATTTCTCATTGGTGAACTTCCCGGTATATGCGCCGCCATAACTGCGCAGTACCGCGGGCGTATCGTAGTCCGGGTCAAAGCTCACACTGAGCAGATGCGTCTTGCCGATGAGATCGGGAGTAAGTGCCTTGTCGATCTTCGCGAAGTTCTTGCTCATGCGCGGGCAAAAGTCCGCCAATGGGCAACGCGTGTAGATAAATGTCAGCAGCACCGCCTTGCCTTTGAACTGATCCAGATGAATGACCTGGTTGCTCTGGTTCAGCAGCTTGAAGTCCGGCACCTCGTCGCCCGGCTTGGGGATGTGGTAGAGGATCCCTGGCTTGTAGTCTGGTTTCGACTGCGCCACCACGACGAAGTGATCCACCATGGCGCACTGGTCGTTCACCAGCAGATCCGCCGTCACGGTGTCGCCGGGATGCAGTTCGCTCAGGATAGTAGGATCCTTGAGCGCGTAGGGCATAGTCATGGCAGCCATGAAGCCCGGGATGGCCTCGTGATCGAGCGTCACCTCGCTCTTGGCGGCGTCAGTAGACACAACTTTGCCGCGCAGATGGTAGGTTTTGGTCGGCGTCGAGGCAGCACTGGAGGCGGCAGGCTGCTGACGGTTGCAGCCAGGAAGAGATATCGAGAGTAAGCAGACGATCGCTATTGCCAGTCGTTTCACATGCCAGTTTACACTCCCGGCGCCGCAAAATTTCCAGAAGCCGCAGGAGTATAAAACTCACATGGACTCAAACACCGAAATCCTGGACTTCCTTGCCCGGGGAGGCATGGTTGTGACCGCGAACTCTCGCGCCACACGCGCGCTGCGGCGGGAATATGCCGAGCGGCAAAAGCAGCGCGGGGTGGAAGCATGGGTATCGGTCAGGGTCCTCGATTGGGCTTCATGGCTGGGCTCTCTGTGGGAAGAATTCGCATTCTGGGCGGAAGAATCGCCGCTCGTTCTATCGCGATTGCAGGAGAGGTGGTTGTGGGCTCAAGCGCTGAAATCCCAACCCGAGGCCGCGCTGGTGCCATCCGTTGACCCTCTGGCCGGCCTGGCGCAGCAGGCCTATTCCTTGCTGTCGGAGTACCGTGCGCACGGACAACGCGGGTTCCCGTGGTCAACGCGGGATGAGGATTCGGTGAGCGACCCTGAGGCATTTCGGCGATGGGCCGCTGCCTTTGACAAGCTTTGCGCGAAGCGGCACGCAGTGAGCCATAGCAAGCTGGCTCAGCTTTTAGCCGAGAGAATTTCGAGCGGCGAAATCAAAGTCCCCGGCGAAATGTGGCTTGTCGGTTTTGACAGGATCACCCCCGCGCAGGAGTTTGTTATCGATGAGCTCAGAGAGCGCGGCTGCAGCATTTCGTTCGTTAGGACGCAGACCGGCGCGGAGCAGATTCGCTTGACAGTCGCGACAAATCGGCGAGACGAGATTGCGACTTGCGCAGAATGGTTGCGCAAGATGTTGCTGCAGGAGCCTTCTTCGCGGATCGCCGTCATCGCGCCGGATGTAGCTGCGGTACGCGGCGAAGTAGAACGGACGTTTCGTCGCACGCTCGCCCCGGAATCGATGAACATTGCGGCCAAACCAGCGCTGCTGCCCTTCGAGTTTTCGCTTGGGACTTCGCTGGCCGCGTCCCCTACTGCGCGTGCCGCACTCTTGCTGCTGCGATGGCTTACGCAACCACTGAAGGCCGAGGAAGTCTCCTGGCTGCTTCTCTCAGGATTTGTCGCAGCTACGGATACAGATGCGCTGGAGCTGGCGATGATGGATGCGTCGCTGCGCAACTCGGGGTTGATGCAGCTGGATATCCGGCTCACTGGCTTCATAAACCAGTGCAAGAGCAGCCGCATCGGAGGGGGGCTACGCCTCGGCGGCCGCCTGTTGAAGATGCAGAGAATGCTTGAGGGCCCGGTTCGTCGCGACGCCCTTGCGTGGGCCGAACTGGCGCCCGCGCTTGTGCTTGCAGCAGGATGGCCAGGACCGTCGACGCCGGACAGCATCGAATTTCAGGCGAGGGAGAAGTGGACCAAGCTGCTGGAAGGCATGGCTACGCTGGCGTTCGACGATCAGGCGCTCACCTATGATGACTTTCTTCGCGTTGTTGAGAGAGAAGCGAGCGAATCGATCTTTGCTGCCGAGTCTCACGATGCGCCGGTCCAGATTCTCGGACCGGCAGAGTCTTCCGGCCAACACTTCGACGCCATCTGGTTCCTGGGCGCCGACGAATCGTCGTGGCCTATATCCGGCAAGCCGCATCCGCTGCTTCCTATCGCGCTGCAGCGTGCCGCAGGCATGCCACACGCCACCGCCGAGTCCGATTGGATGCTTGCTCGTACAACGACCCAGCGCATCGCGGCAAGCGCGTCTCTATTGATCTTCAGCCATTCGCATCAGAACGCGGATGGCATTCTGCGTCCCTCAACGTTACTTCGCGAGCTACCCCAGCCTCCGCTCCAGCAGCCCGCTTCGGAGTTCCGCACGGAATATCAAATCGAGATTGTGTCCAGCGGAGTGGACCAGACCGAAAATGTACCGGACAGCGAAGATATTCCCTGGCCCGTTGAACTCTCGCCTGGCGGATTCGCAGTGCTTAAGCGCCAGTCAGCCTGCGCGTTTCAATCCTTTGCAGTCAAGCGACTCGGCGCTGCCGAATTGGAACCCGCACAGTGGGGTCTATCTGCTCCGCAAAGAGGAGTGCTGCTGCACCAGGTGCTAGAGCTGTTGTGGAGTTCAGCAGACGACGCTGCACCCGGTCTGCGTTCGCGGGATGATCTGCGAGCCGCCATCAGCGAGGGCAAGCTGGATGAATTGCTTTCGGCGCACATTGCTGAGGTCTTCCGCAAGCATCCGGCCACACAAGCGACTGACGAGTGGGGCCGCGCTTATTTGAGCGCAGAGCAAGCCCGCCTGCGACGGCTTCTGACTGAGTGGCTGATGAAGCACGAAGCCGTGCGCGAGCCATTTACAGTTGAGGCATGCGAGCAGGCACTAAGGAATGTTGAGGTGGGCCCGCTGCATCTGGACCTGCGCGTGGATCGCGTGGACATGCTGCCCGAGGGTGAGCGCCTGCTCATCGATTACAAGACCGGAGAAGTCGCGGTATCGAAGTGGAGCGTGCCGCGAATTGAAGAGCCCCAACTGCCGCTCTACGCGACCTACGGCGGAATGGAGAATGTGCAGGGGGTGGTCTTCGCGGAGATACGTGCAGGCAAGATGAAGTTTGCCGGGCACGTCCATGATGCCGCGAGACAACTGCTGGCAAGCCTGGACGGAAAGAATCAGCTACTGAAGAAGCCTCTGGAAGATTCAATGATCGCTGAGTGGCGAAATGACCTGCTGAATCTGGCCAACGATTTTCAGCGAGGTGACGCCACTGTCAATCCGAAGCACTATCCCAAGACATGCAAACACTGCGGGCTGGAAGGACTTTGTCGCGTGGCGGAGACAGATATTCCGAGCCAGACGGTCGAAGACGAATTTGCAGAGCCAGGCGGCAGCAGCGTCGCCGAAGGGGACCAGTCGAATGGTTGAGTCAGAAGAGATTCGTCCAGCAGACTTTGCAGCACGAACTGCTGCTCTCGACACGCAGGACTCCTGCATTGTCGAAGCACCCGCAGGCTCAGGAAAGACCGAGTTGCTGGCGCAGCGCTTCCTGCACTTGCTGAGCGAGGTGGATTCACCGGAACAAATTCTCGCCATCACATTCACACGTGCGGCAACTGCGGAGATGCGAGGCCGCATTCTTGAGAGGCTTGAGTCGGCGATGCAAAGTGATACCGCCGACGATCCGGCCTTGGAACCTGCCCGACGCGCATTGGCGCACGCGAAGTCCAGAGGATGGGAGCTGCTCAAGAATCCTGCGCTGTTGAGGATCGAGACCATTGACTCATTCTGCCTGGCGCTGGCGCACCGCACGCCGCTGCTGGCGCGGCTCGGCGGCACCTTTGAGCCAACTGAATCCGCGGCGCCGTTGTACACACTGGCTGCGCGCCGAACTCTGCAGAGGCTGGGCGGCGCCAAAGGCGAATTGACCGAGGCGGTAGGTGCGCTGCTTGGGTTGCGCGACAACAGCATTACAGAATGTGCAGAACTGATCGCCGATATGCTGGCGCGCCGAGACCAGTGGAACAACGCCTTCGTGCTCGCACAGGGAGACGATTGGCAGCAGAAGGTGCGTCTGGAATTGGAGAGACCCATGGCACGGGCGATCCGCCGCGTGCTGGAGAGACTTGAAGGGATGCTCGCAAATGCTCTCACCGTCGGCACGCAAGTTGCGCAACTTGCGTCGTTCGCTATTGAGAATCTGAGCTTGCCGGAGAACGAGAGACAAGCGGGCTTTCTAAAGAAGATCATTGCGCAGGCGGACATAGCGGACTTCCCACCCGCCAACGAAGATTTCGTGGATGCATGGAGGTCGGTAGCTGCCTTTCTGCTTACGAACGATGGAACGTGGCGAAAGAACCTCACCGCCACGAACGGATTTCCCCTGGGGTCGGACATGGAGAAGACCTCGTTCAAGGCGATGGTGGCGCGGTTGGACGCGATTCCTGAACTCAGGGAGACTCTGGAGGAAGTGCAGTATCTGCCGCCCGCACACTACACGGACGAGCAATGGGCGCTGCTGCGAAAGCTCTTCGTCACTCTGCGCTGGGCAAACGCCGAGCTCAACGCTATCTTCAGCGAAGCAAACACCGTGGACTTTGTAGAGATTGGACTTGCAGCAGAACGAGTGTTGAATCGCCAGGATGAAGTACTGGGGGAGATCCCCAGCGAGTTCGCGCTGGCAACCAGTGACCACTTCAAGCATCTGCTGGTGGACGAATTTCAAGATACTTCCCGTCGCCAACAAAGGCTGCTGAGTATGCTGGTTCGAGGATGGGCGGCCGAGGAAGGCAGAACCTGTTTCCTCGTCGGCGATCCGATGCAATCGATTTATCTTTTTCGCCAGGCTGAAGTTGAGCTCTTCCATCAGACAAGCAAATATGGCCTTGGATCGGGAGAGGAATCTCTGTCGCTCACGAAGCTGACACTCACGACAAATTTCCGATCCGACCGCGGTGTGGTGGATCCGCTGAATGATTTGTTTGGCCCCATCTTTGCGCAACGCGCGCAGCCGGATGCCGCGCCTGTAGCCTTCACGCGATCAGAATCCAGCGACACTATGCCCCGCGCAAACAACGTGCATGTTGTGCCGAATTTGATTGCGCCGCCGGAGCCCGGCCAGGACAGCGCTCGCAGCAGGCTGCAGGCGCAGCAGTCGGAGGCCGAGCAGGTTGTTGCAATCATCGACAGGCATCGTGCGCCGATTCAGGAAGCACTTCGCACCCACAGCACCTACCGGGTTGCCGTGTTGGCTCGTGCCCGCCAGCATCTGGTCGCCATTGCCAATGCGTTGCGCGAAGCGGCCATTCCATTTCGTGCCATTGAGATGGAGAACCTGAGCGAGCGTCAGGAGGTGCGCGATCTGACCAGCCTGCTGCGGGCTCTGCTGCATCCCATGGATCGCCTGGCCTGGCTTGCGGTCTTGCGTGCGCCGTGGTGCGGACTTACTCTCGCTGACCTGCATCAGCTCTGTGGCGCAGACGACAAGTCATTCGCGCGCAAGCCAATGCTTGAGTTATTGAGCACGCGCATCAACCTTTTGAGTGCCGATGGAAACAGGCGCGCGCTCAAAATCCGCGCGGTCCTTGAAGAGGCCATACATCTCAGATATGAGCATCCCTCCTCGCAAACTCTTGCAGGCTGGATGGAGCGAGTGTGGCATAGCCTCGGCGGACCAGATTGCGTCGATGCGACCGGATATGAGAACGCGCATGTCTTCTTCAGCATGCTGGAAGAATTAAGTGCCGGCGGCATAGAGTGCATCGGCGACGAACTCGGCGAGCGCCTGGCAAAGCTCTTCGCACAACCCGATCCCTCGGCCAGCGAAACTGCGGGCGTCCAGTTGATGACCATCCACAAAGCAAAGGGTCTCGGCTTTGAGGTAGTGATTGTTCCCGGCCTCGACCGTAAACCGCGTGGCGATAGTGCCAGGCTGTTGTCGTGGCTGGAGCGCGCCATTCCTGCCGACGAGCTTTCGCTTGACGATGAGCTCGAGAGCGAGATTCTGGTAGCGCCTATCGGGGGCAAGGGAGACAACGCCGACACTTTAACCAAGTGGGTGAAGAAGCAAGAGAACCTGCGTATTGCCGAGGAACGGAAACGGCTTTTCTATGTTGCCTGCACGCGCGCACGCCGTGAACTGCACTTGTTAGCGACAGTGCAGGTGCAGGAAAAACGGGACAGCAAGACCAACGTGTCTGTGTACAAGATCAAATCCCCCGAGGCGTTTAGTCTCCTGAAGACGGCGTGGCCGGCGCTGGAACTCCATTTTACCCAGGCGCTGAATGTGTGGCGTGCAGAGCGGTTGGCGGCCTCTATCCAAGACAACCTGGTGAAATTTCCAGTTCAGAGGAGCCTATGGGACGACGTCCCCGTTGATCTGGCCGCCGGCGAGGAGCGCCCCTGCGTGCTGCGCCGCTTGCCGGATGGATTCGTCACCCCGAGTCCTCGTAAGAACGTAACTGTCACTGATGCATATTCTGCCGAGAGCGCTGTTGAAGACCTATTCGCGCGGCCTGCGGGCTCGATCCGCGCCAGGGCTTTCGGTATCGCCGTGCATGCTCTGCTTGCGAGAACAGCTCGATGGATGCAGGAGGGCCGCGGTCCCGGCGACACAATCAGCGCCCTCAAGCGCAGCAGACGGTCCATCGAGAATCTGCTCAGAAGCGAAGGAGTTTCCACGTCGCTCGCGTCTTCGCTTTCCGACGATGTCATTCAAGCCGTGGGTCAAACGCTGGAAGATGAGGCGGGGAGATGGATACTTTCTCCGCACCGGGATGCAGAGAACGAGGCAGCATGGACTGGCTGGTTGAAGGGTGCGCTGCGAAGCGTGCGCGCGGATCGCGTCTTTCGTGCAGGTGAGACCATCGCCGCGCCCGGAGACAATGTCTACTGGATCATCGACTACAAAACCTCCAGCCATAGTGAGAATAAGCTGGAGGCTTTTCTCGATGAGCAGAAGATCGAGTACAAGCCGCAACTCGAGGCCTACGCGGAGTTTCTGCGATTATTGAAGGGCGCCGACGTAAAAATTAACGTCGGCCTCTACTACCCCTTACTACGCAGACTGGAGTCGTGGAGCGCCTGATGCGCAGCTACTAACTTGCGTGCGGATCTTCGGCTCCATGACTGGCCGACTCATGAATGGTGCTGGAATAGTGACGCACATCCGCTCCGCGCACCCAGAAGATGACGTCCTCGGCAATGTTAGTAGCGTGATCTGCCACGCGCTCCAGGCTGCGCGAAATCATGAGTGCGTTCAATGCCTGCGGCGTAAGCTCGGGCTTTTCCTTCATCACGCTCGAGAGCGCAAAGAATGCGTTCTCGTTCAGCCGATCGACATCGTCATCCATGGTCAGGACGGTTTGCGCCAGCTCGGCGTCGGTTTCGATAAAGGCCTGCAGTGACTTGCGGATCATTCCTGCTGCAAGGGATGCCATGCGCTGGATATCTACGGGCAACTCCACTGAAGGAAACGCCTGCAGGTCGCGAACGCGTTCGCTGATCGTCACTGCCGCGTCACCAACACGCTCAAGGTCGGCATTGATCTTGATGACTGCGAGGATGAACCGCAGGTCGATCGCGGTGGGCTGCTCCATCGCGAGCAGATCGATGGCCATCTGATCGATCTCGCGCTCCGAGCGATTGATCGCCGCCTCGCTGCGCACCACAAGGTCGCAGAGGGAGACGTCGCGCACTCGATACGCCTCGATTGCCCGCTGAATGGCCTGCTCCGACATGCCGGCCATTACCAGGAGCTTCTCTTTCAGATCATCGAGGCTTTGCTGAAATCTTAAGCGCGTCATCCGAACCTTCCCGTGATGTAATCTTCCGTTCTCTTGTCGGATGGATTAGTAAAAATCTTGTGTGTCGAATCGTACTCCACCAGCTTGCCCATCAGGAAGAACCCTGTAGTCTCAGCAACGCGTGCTGCCTGCTGCATGTTGTGTGTAACGATGACAATCGTGTACTGGGATTTCAGCTGAAAAATGAGATCCTCAATCTTCGCGGTCGAGACAGGATCAAGCGCCGATGCCGGCTCGTCCATCAACAGCACTTCAGGATCAACCGCCAGCGCGCGCGCAATGCACAGCCGCTGCTGCTGGCCGCCAGAGAGGCTCGCGCCGGACTTCTTGTGCAGATCGTCTTTCACTTCATCCCATAGTGCTGAACTCTGCAGGGAGCGCTCCACCACTTCGTCAAGCACACGCTTGTTTCGAAAGCCGTTCAGGCGCAGTCCAGAGGCCACGTTGTCATAGATCGACATGGTTGGGAATGGATTCGGCCGCTGAAATACCATGCCGACGCGGCGACGAATCGCCACCGGGGAGGCTCCCGCATAAATATCAATATCGCCGATGCGAACTGTACCAGTGGCGCGGGCTATGGGATTCGTCTCGTGCATGCGATTCAGGCAGCGCACGAAGGTCGACTTGCCGCAGCCCGATGGACCGATCAAAGCCGTCGCATGATTGGCCGGAATGTTCATATTGATCGAAAGCAGTGCATGGTTCGCGCCATACCACGCGTTCAGATCGGTGACTTGAATACCGACACCCACTAGTTAGCCCCTTTCAGAATTCCTCGCGACGTTACGAATCGCACCAGCGACACAGCGACGACAATCAACACCAGCAGCACCAGCGCTCCGGCCCACGCCAGGCGATGCCACTCGTCATACGGCGATAGAGCGTAGACATAAATCTGCAGCGGAAGAGCCGCGATCGGCTCATTCAAATTCGCGCTCCAGAACTGGTTGCCAAAGGCCGTGAACAGCAGTGGAGCGGTCTCGCCGGCAACGCGCGCAAACGCCAGCATGCAGCCGGTAATGACTCCCGGCGACGCCGTCTTGAGCGTGATGGAGAGAACCGAGCGCCAGTTGGGAACACCCAGGCCCAGGGCCGCTTCGCGAATCGCATGCGGCACCATCAGCAGCATCTCTTCCGTTGTCCGCGTGATCGTGGGAATCATCATGATGCCTAAAGCCACGCCGCCGGAGAAGGCGGAGAAGTGCTTCTGCGGCAGAACGATCAGTGAGTAGATCGCGATACCCATCACGATGGACGGCACACCGTTCAACACATCCGCGGTAAACCGGACAAGGTTCGCCAGCCTTCCGCCGCGGCCAAATTCCGCGAGAAATATTCCGCCTGCGATGCCGATGGGCACGCCGATAAGGCTGCCCACGCCAAGCAGAATCCCCGAGCCGAGAATCGAATTCGCCATGCCGCCGCCCAGTTCTCCAACCGGCTTGGGGGCCTGCGTAAAGAAGGCTACATTCAGAGAACTCGCGCCCTTGAAGATGAGGTAGAAAAAGATCGCGACCAGCGGCGTAACCACAAGGATCGTGGCCAGCACAGCCAGCGTCGTCGCGGCATTGTTTGCGACGCTGCGCCAGATGCGATTTGCTGCACTCGTATTCGACCACTCAGCCATAAATTCGTTCCTGCTAGTTGACACGTGCCGGTGCGCCGCGCGTGACTGCCCACACCAGCAGACGCGCGATGGCGTTGACGATAATCGTGACGATGAAGAGCGCCAGCCCAATCTCTATCAGCGCGCTCAGATAGAGGTCGTCGGTCGCCTCGCTGAATTCGTTAGCGATCACCGAAGCCATGGAATATCCCGGGGCGAAGAGTGACTTTGCAATTTCCGGGCGATTGCCGATCACCATCGTCACAGCCATGGTTTCGCCCAATGCGCGACCCAATCCGAGAATGATCGATCCCACGATGCCGATCCGCGCATTGCGCAGAACGCCCATGCGGATCATCTCCCACCGCGTAGCTCCCAGCGCCAGCACTGCCTCGCGCTGCGTGTGCGGAACAGCGGTCATTACCTCGCGGGTGAGCGACGAAATGATTGGCAGAATCATGATCGCGAGAATCACTCCCGCAGCCAGCATTCCTATGCCGAAGTTTGGCCCGCCGAAAAAGCCGGTCCAGCCCAGCGTCTTCGCCAGAAACGGATTGACATGCTCGCGCATCAGCGGCACCAGCACGAAGACTGCCCATAGGCCGTACACGACGCTGGGAATCGCTGCCAGCAGTTCCGTAAAGAATGCGAGGGGACCGCGAAGAAACCGGGGACACATCTCCGTCAGGAATATCGCCAGTCCAATCGCCAGCGGAACAGCGATCAGCAGGGCGAGGAAGGACGAACCGAGGGTGCCATAGATGAATGGCAGTGCTCCGAAATCACCGCTGACCGGGTCCCATGCCTGGTGGAAGAAGAAGGCCATACCGAATTTGTTGATCGACAACTGTGAGCGCAACACCAGTTCGGTGGCGATCAACGCGACGATCCCAAATATGGTCAGGGCGCAGCCGAGCATCAGCCATTTGAAGGCCCGATCGGCCCAAATCGAGTTTCCACGACCGAGCAGGAATCTTCGCACAGCCGAGTGCTCCGGCGGAGGGGCTGTGCCCGGAGAGTCCTGACCTGCTCGAGGGGGTGTGTCGGCTTCCACGCGAGCTTCCTGAAGTTTGAATTTCACCATTTCCACGCTACTTGTTTCAGGTGAACAGAAGGTTAAACGTGCAGCGAAATCAACAAATTGGCGCAACATTGCATGTTGTGCGGTAGCGCCTCACAACTACAGGCGCGCCCACAGCTCGCGGACGCGCCTGTTAAGTTGCAATTCAGCTGTTTACTGCAGGCTGCTGACCGTGCCGCGAACCTTTTCAACCACTTCCTTCGGCAGCGGAGCATAGTAGAGTCCCGCAGCTTCGGACTGCCCATGATCCAACATCCAGACCAGGAAGTCTTTGATCACCTTCCCCTTGGCGGCATCCTGTGCCTTCACAGGGACCAGCAGCCAGGTGAAGCTGGAGATGGGATATGAGTCCTTGCCGGGGGCGTTCGTGATGGAGACGCGATAATCAGCCGGCATCGACTTGACGCTTGCCGCCGCCTGGGTAACTCCTGCGATGCTGCCCTCAACCCAGTTGCCGGAAGCATTGCGAATTGCGCCGTAGGGAATCTTGTTCTGCAGCGCGTAGATAAGCTCGACATAGCCGACTGCACCCGGCATCTGGCGAACCATTCCGGCGACTGCCTCGTTGCCCTTGCCGCCAATGCCCTTTGGCCAGTTCACCGCGGCGCCTTTGCCCGGACCATTCTTCCAATCATTACTGATTTTGGAGAGGTAGTCGGTGAAGATATATGTCGTGCCACTGCCATCCGAACGGTGAACCACAAATATCTCCTGGTTCGGCAGTTTGACGCCGGGGTTGTCCTTGGCGATGCGGGCGTCGCTCCAATTGCTGATCTTGCCAAAGTAGATGTCGGCCAGGACATCGGGCGCAAACTTCAGTCCCTGCCCAACGCCAGGCACGTTGTAGATGGGCACCACTGCGCCCATAACCGTCGGGATGTGAACAAGTTTGACCTTCGACTGCGCCAGTTGCTCGTCGCTCATGGGACCGTCGCTGGCACCGAAATCGACAGTTCCCACCGAGACCTGGCGAATGCCGCCACCGCTGCCGATGGATTGATAGTTGATCTCTACTCCCTGATGCGCTGAGCTGTATTCGCTAAACCATTTGGAATAGATCGGATACGGGAAGGTAGCGCCTGCGCCGTTGATCTTCTGCGCAAAACCGGAAGTCGCGGCAAGCACGCTAAATGCCGCTACGAGTAGTAATTGCTTTCTCACTGATTCCTCCCAAGGAAGTCATCCCTATTGTTGGTTCCGATTGTTAATGTAGATTTACATTTGCGTGAAAAGGCGACGAAATAGCGCCGGTAACGGTTACGCAAGTTACACAAAAAAAGAGACTTCTAAGGCTCACTGCGACTCTGCTTCTGCAGTGACCGGCGGGGTGGCCAGCGGCAAAGTGAACACGAAGGTTGTTCCCGAGCCCAACTCGCTCTCTGCCCAGATAGTGCCACCGTGGGCCAGCACAATGTGTTTCGCAATCGCCAGTCCCAGGCCGGTGCCGCCAGATTCACGCGATCTCGCCTTATCCACGCGATAAAAGCGCTCAAATATGCGATTTAAGTGCTCTGAGGCGATGCCCGGGCCAAAGTCCTGTACCAGGAACTCCACCATTTCCCCTTTTTGCCGGGCCCCTACCACCACCCGTTTGCCGGATTTGCCGTATTTCGTCGCGTTCTCAATCAGGTTGCCGAATACCTGGTTCAAGGCATCGGCATCTGCCATCACCAGAGCATCGGTGGTTTCGCCCGCCTCCAGCGTGACCTCCGAATCCATCACCACTCCGGCCATCGATTCGATCGCGTCTCTCACCATCGCAGAAGCCTTCACCGGCATGGGCCGCACCTTGTAGTCGCCGGACTCTACGCTGGCCAGCGCCAGCAGGTCTTCCGTCAGGCGATTCATCCGGGTGGCGTTCTTGAGAATGATCGTCATGAATTCGCGCGCCTGGTCCTCGCGAATATGCGGTTCGTCCAGCAACGTTTCCACATAGCCGGAGATGGAAGTGAGAGGCGTACGCAGCTCATGGGAAACATTCGCGACAAAATCGCGGCGAGTCTTTTCCGCGCGTTCGATCTCGGTTACGTCGTGCAGCACGGCGACCGCGCCACCGCCAGGAGTGGGTGCCGCGCTGATCTCGAAGATTCTGCCCGGCGCGACCGAAATAGCCCTGCCCCGTGTGACTTCACGTTGGCGAAGAGCACCCTCCACGCAGGCCAGCACCTCTGGATCGCGGATGCTCTGGACCAGCGACTGCCCCTCGCGCACCGCATGCGGAGCAATTCTCCGCATCACGGAGTTGGTCCAGCTCACCTGGCCCTGCTCCGTCACAGCTATAACTGCTTCCTGCATGCTGTCCAACAGGGCCGCGAGTTCCCTGCGGTTGCTTTGCAGGTCGTTGAAGCTCTGCTCCAGGCGAGCGGCAGTGGTGTCCAGGGCATGCGCAACCTCAGATAACTCGTCGAGGTTGGCCTCTTCCACGCGCGCCGTCAGGTCGCCGGCAGCGATTTTGCTGGCAAAGGTCAAAATGCGCTGCAGGCGCATGGAGACGCGGCTCGCCAGCAGTGCGGCCAGCAGCGTTGCCAGAATCAGCGATAGCAGCGACGCGAGGAAGATGTCGCGGTGCAGCACATGGAGCGTGTTGCGGATCTCTTCCAGCGGATAGGCCAGGTCAACGATCAGACCGGAAGTCCCCCCGCCCGACACTGCCACGTACAGAATGCCGTCTCGCTCAGATTGGCCGCCTTGTGCGCCTTGGTTCAGAACGCTGCGGACTTCAGGGGAAGCTGCGTCTACAACCGGCCTGCTACTATCGAGGCCGCCATCGCTGCTGTCGCGGGAGACAGAACGCGCCAGCACAGTGCCGTGCGCATCAAGCACCGTAACCTCGGCTCCAGCCGCGGTAGCTTCCTGTCGAACACGGTCGGGCAGTGTTGCCGCATCGACGCCTTGCAACTGTCCCGCAACCAGGCGAGCCTTGGCAAAGAGCGATCGCTCAGCCTGCTGGTGGAGCGAGACTTCCACGATTCGGCGCAGGGAAAGATCCAGAACCGTCGTCCCCATCAGCAGGACGAGCACGAACAGAAACAATAGCTTGGAAAATACCCTTCCGCTCACCTGGGAGTTCCCCGCCGATCCCCGACCACAGCACGATTGAAAGCTATCACGCCGGGCGTGGAACCTCGAAGCGATACCCGGCGCCACGAACAGTCTTCAGGAAACGCGGGTTCTCAGGGTCGGTCTCGATCTTTTCGCGAATACGGCGCACATACACATCGACGGAGCGCGGCGTGACGAAGCGAGCATCGCCCCAGACCGCATCCAGCAGATGGTCGCGGCTGAAGACGCGTCCCGGATGCCGGGCAAGGTAATCCAGCAGGCGAAACTCCGTGGCCGTGGTGGTAGTAAGCTCTCCGCGAACCTTGAGCTGCATGGCGCTGGCATCAATGATCACGTCTTCAAAGCTGATCACCGACGGAGTGGTGGGTCGCTCAAAGCGACGCAGTACCGCTTTTACGCGAGCCACGAGCTCCCGGGTAGAAAAAGGCTTGGTGATGTAGTCATCCGCGCCAAGCTCCAGTCCCAGCACGCGGTCGTTCTCGGCTGCGCGCGCGGTGAGAAAGATGATCGGTACGGTGCTGAGGGCCGCACTGCTGCGCAGCCGCTTGCAAACATCCAGACCGTCGCCGCCCGGCACCATAATATCCAGTAGGAAGAGCGCCGGCGGTTGCCGCTCCGCGTCCGCTACGATGTTCGTCGGGGTTCCATAGACAGTAGCAGCGAAGCCCGCTGCCTCAAGATTGTGCCGTACGAGACGGGAGATGTCCGTGTCGTCCTCTAGAACGAATACCGTCTGGCTCAAGCGTATGTTCCTCGATTCCCCGCGGCTTTTGTTACAGATAGCGCGCACATGGTTGCTGCGAGGATGGCAACAGCCTAACCTATTCCGGCGAAGGAATTGCAAACGTTTCGTGAATACTGCCGGGCGGCAGCGGATCTATTTTTGCAGTGTGGACATGTTCGCCGAAGCTCGTCTGCATTAATCCACGGTCTGCACTGAGCCGCGTCCGAGCAGTTCTTCCGCTCGCTCAACGAACCCGCGGTCCGCGCCCACAGTGAATCCCTCCAGCTCAAGTACCGCGGCAAAATCGCCAGACTGCTCCAGGCTCAGCATCATTCGGCCCGGTCCCGGAGCGTCTTCGATCAGC
The DNA here is from genome assembly GCA_963849505.1 of uncultured Acidobacteriaceae bacterium. Lineage (GTDB taxonomy): Bacteria > Acidobacteriota > Terriglobia > Terriglobales > Acidobacteriaceae > JANXZS01. Next base: position 150,682 of record CAWKHY010000016.1, read on the forward strand.
TTCTTCAAGTCCACCAGAGTCTGATCGGAGGCGCGCTCTAACGTCACCTTGATACGCACATTTTGCGGCAGGCGCACCTTCACATCCTCTAGCGCCTGGATGGAAGAGACCGCGAGCTTGGGCGCCGCATCTTCCTCCGCACGCAACGCGCCCCGAACAAGAACCGGCACATCCATCTTCAGATTCTCTGCGTTCTTTTCGTAGTCCTTGGGGAAGCAGATGAGGTCGATCTTGCCGCCCGTATCTTCGAGGCTAGCCTGCGCATAGTATTCGCCGCTGCGTTTTGACTTGGCGACTTTCAAAGACACAATCACGCCTGCCACGCTGATAAGATTCTCAGGCTGCTGACCGCGTCGCCCATTCGAAGGCGCAGGCTTCATCTCGAGCGCCGTTTGCGTGTCCACGACATTCATGTTGCGGAGTTTCTCAGCATACTTATCCAGCGGATGACCCGAGACGAAGAAGCCCAATACTTCCTTCTCCGATTGCAGGCGCTCGTTCTCATTCCAGTCCGGCACATTAGGCAGCGCATCCGCATCGCGCGATGCAGCTCCCGGGTCATCGAAGATTCCGAACAGTCCATGCTGTCCCGCAGCGGCATCGCGCTGCGCTTTCTGCGCGCGCTCCATTGCGCTGTCGGCCGCGGCCATCAACTGCGCACGCCGCCCGAAGGAATCCAGCGCACCCGCCTTGATCAGCGACTCCAGCACGCGCTTGTTCATCAGGCGCAGATCCACCTTCTCGCAGAACTCCCAGAACGAGGCGAACTTCTTGCCCTTCTCTTCAAGCTCGTGTCGCGCGTTCAGAATGGAGTCGATCGCATTGCCGCCGACATTCTTGATCGCCGTCAGCCCGAAGCGTATCGCCTCATCATGCGGCGTGAAGTGCGCATGCGAATACTGCACATCCGGCGGCTCGACCGGAATTCCCATCTCGCGGCATTCCTTGATGTACTTGACCACGTTCTCGGGCTTCGAGATTTCCGATGTCAGCAGCGCTGCCATGAACTCAATCGGATAGTGCGTCTTAAGGTAGGCTGTCTGATACGCCAGCAGCGCATACGCAGCCGAGTGCGACTTGTTAAAGCCGTAGCCCGCGAACTGCTCCATCAGATCGAAGATGTGTCCGGCCTTCTCATTGCGATGCCCCTTCTCTTTCGCCCCTTCCATGAAGCGCTCGCGCTGCTTGGCCATCTCCGCGGCGTTCTTCTTGCCCATCGCGCGACGCAGCAGATCAGCGTCTCCCAGCGAGTAGCCGGCCAGCACGTTGGAAATCTGCATCACCTGTTCCTGGTAGACGATGACGCCCAGCGTCTCCTTCAGAATCTTCTCCAGGTCCGGCAGCTCATACTCCACCTTGCGCCGTCCCCACTTGCGCTCGATGAAGTCGTCAATCATGCCGCCCTGGATTGGCCCGGGACGATAGAGAGCATTCAGCGCCGTTAAATCTTCGATCGAAGTGGGCTTGTACCTGCGCAGCACGTCGCGCATTCCGCCCGATTCAAATTGAAAGACACCCGATGTAAGCGCGCGGTGAAATACTTTTTCGTAGGTCTCCGCATCGTCGAGCTCAATCTTCTCCAGATCGATCTTCGTCAGCCGATGCTTCTCAATCAGCTTTACGCAATCGTCGATAACTGTCAGCGTCGTAAGGCCGAGAAAGTCCATCTTCAGAAGTCCCATCTTCTCGATGGCCTTCATGTCGTAGGCGGTCACAACTTCGTCGTTCTTGTTGAGCGCAACCGGCACCAGCTCGGTCAGCGGCTGCGGCGAAATAACTACGCCTGCCGCGTGTACTCCTGCTCCCCGCACCAGGCCTTCGAGCTTGCGTGCCGTATCGATCAACTCCCGAATCGGCGGCTCACTTTCGTAGGCAGTCTTCAGTGGACCGTCATCGGCGAGCGCCGCATCAATGGTCACGCCGATGGTCGCCGGAATCATCTTCGCGATGCGATCCACGTCGCCGTACGGCATGTCCAGGGCGCGGCCCACATCCTTGATCGCCGCCTTGGCAGCCATCGTATTGAACGTGATGATCTGCGCAACCTGCTCGCGCCCATACTTGCGCGTCACGTAGTCGATCACTTCGCCGCGACGATTCATGCAGAAATCGATGTCGATATCAGGCATGGATATACGCTCAGGATTCAGGAAGCGCTCAAAGAGCAACGCGTTCTGCAGCGGATCGATGTTGGTGATCTCCATGCAGTAGGTGCAGAGCGATCCCGCGGCGGACCCACGGCCCGGACCCACGGGAATATCGTTCTCGCGCGCATAGCGAATGAAGTCCCATACGATAAGGAAGTAGCCGGAGAACTTCATCTGCTTGATGATGTCGATCTCGCGTTCCAGCCGCTGCGCGTATTCCACGACCGTGCTTCTCAGCTTCCCCTTTTCCTGCAGGTGGCGAACCGCGGTATCCATACGCTTGCGAAATCCGGCACGGCACACCTCCTCAAAATAGCTGTCGACTGTGTGACCATCAGGCACGGCGAAAGCGGGAAAGGGATTGTCCACCGCATGCAGCTTGAGCGAGCAGCGTTCCGCAAACTCCATGGTGCGGCTTACTACCTGGGGCGCGTGCGCGAAGAGGCGCTCCATCTCCTCGGCGGTCTTGACGTAGAACTGGTCGCTATCAAATTTGAAGCGCTTGGGATCGTGGATCGACCCTGCGGTCTGCACGCACAGCAGAACCTCGTGCGCATGATGGTCGTCCTCGCACAGGTAGTGGCTGTCGTTGGTAGCCACTAGCGGTATGCCGAGTTCTTTCTCCAAACGGAAGAGGTCGGCGTGAATCTTCTTTTCGAGTTCGAGCCCCTGGTCCTGAATCTCCAGGAAGAAATTGCCCTTGCCAAAGATGTCGCGATACTCCATCGCCGTGTGGCGCGCCTCTTCGAACTTGCCTTCCAGCAATTCCTGGCACAGTTCTCCTGCCAGGCATCCCGAAAAGCCGATCAGCCCATTGCTATGCTCCGCCAGATATTTCTTGCTGATGCGCGGCTTGCGATAGAAGCCATGCAGCGATGCCTCTGACGTAATGCGGACGAGGTTGCGGTAGCCTTCTTCGTTTTCCGCCAGCACCAGCAGGTGGTTGTAATCGTCGCCCTGGGGATCGGCGCGGTGATCCTCTTTCTGGCACACGTAGAGCTCGCAGCCAAGAATGGGCTTTATCCCCTGCTTCTTCGCCGCGTCAAAGAAGTGTACGGCCCCGTAAATATTGCCGTGGTCGGTGATAGCGACGGCTTTTTGGCCGATCGAGTCGACGCGCGCTACCAGCTTTTCAACGTCGCATGCGCCGTCCAGCAGCGAGTAGTCCGTGTGCAGATGAAGATGAGTGAATTCAGCCATGGCGCTGACTCGATTCTAGCCCGCCCCGGCCGACTCTTCGACCCGCAACCGTCTCCCCTCACACTTAGCTGAGGAAAAGAGGGGACGAAACACAGCCGCATCAGCGTCTATGGTTGCTGTCATGAAAATCAGCGCCGATCCTGCGACCGATCCGCCAGCCTCGCATCAGAGATTTACGGCAACAAAAAATCTCGCAGGAGAAACGCAGAACATGGATTTCCGACAACTCGGCCACTCCGGCCTGAAAGTCCCCGAACTCTGCTTCGGCACTGGAACCTTTGGCGGTGGCAACGAGTTTTTCAAGGCCTGGGGCGAAACCGATGTCAACGAGGCGCGCAAGCTCATCGACATCTGCATGGAGTCGGGCGTCAACTTCTTCGACACCGCTGATGTCTACTCCAACGGCCTCTCGGAGCAGATCCTCGGCCAGGCCATCAAGCACCTTCCCCGCCAGGACCTGCTCATCTCCACCAAAACCACCTTCGGCTTCGACGTCGACAGTTATCAGCTCGCCCACAAGCAACCCAACACCAACGCCGCTGGGTCGTCGCGCTCCCACATCCTGCAGCAGGTCGAGGGATCGCTCAAGCGCCTGGGCACTGACTACATCGACATCTACCACATGCACGCTTTTGACGCGCTCACGCCCATCGACGAAGTTCTCAACACGCTCGACAAGCTGGTGCGCGAGGGCAAGGTGCGCTACATCGCCGCCTCCAATTTCTCCGGATGGCACCTGCAGAAATCCATCGACACCAGCCGCCACTACGGATGGGCGCGCTACGTGGCTCACCAGGTTTATTACTCACTCATCGGCCGCGATTACGAATGGGAACTCATGCCGCAAGCCGTTGAAGAAAGAGTCGGCGCGCTGGTGTGGAGCCCTCTCGGATGGGGCCGTCTCACCGGAAAGCTTCGTCGCGGCCAGCCGTTGCCGGAAGTCAGCCGCCTGCACAAGGCCTCCGCCGGAGGTCCGGTAATGAGCGACGAGTACCTCTACAAAGTCGTCGACGCTCTCGATCAGGTCGCCGCTGAAACCGGCAGGACAGTACCCCAGGTCGCGCTCAACTGGCTTCTGCAAAGGCCCACCGTCTCCAGCGTCATCATAGGGGCTCGCAACGAGGAACAGCTTCGCGCCAACCTCGCCGCCAGTGGATGGAACCTCACCCCGGCACAAGTTGAAACTCTCGACCGCGCCAGCCAGACCGCCGCCGCCTACCCCTACTGGCACCAGCACCAATTCCAGGAACGCAACCCCCTCCCGGTAAAGCGCTACTAATCTCACTTGGCTTCAACAGCATCATCCGCATGCCCGGACTTCAACCATCCGGGCATCGCAGGATTGATCGCCGATTGATTGGACACTGCACAGCACCAATTTCACCCGCAAATTAATCCACGTGGCGAAAATTCCCCCTACCCACCGCCGCAGCACTCGCGCATGCCATCCCGCGCATCGTAGTATGTTGAACACCCGTTCCAGCACGTTTATGAGAGGCGGTTGAATGAAACTGCACTTGGGGAAGATTCTGGCTGCGTCCGTGATATTCCTTGCGGCCTTCACACCAAACATCCGGGCGGATGCGAGCGGCACCTGCACCCTTGAGATCCACGTAGATGGGATCCGGAATGAGAAGGGCGTGATTGGCGCTGCGGTCTATAACAATCCCGATGGCTGGCCTGAGAGCCAACGACAAGTCGTTTCGCCATGGCCCCGCCCCCTTCACCGGCACCTCCGGCACCATCACATTCAGCGACATCCCTCCAGGCGATTACGCCATCGTGGCGATTCACGATGAGAACAAGAACCACAAGCTCGACAGGAATTTCCTTGGCTGGCCGCTGGAGGGCTTCGGCTTCGCCAACAATCCCAAGGTCCTGTTGGAGGCGCCGGCCTTCAAGTCCGCGCTGACCCATGTGACCTGCCCCAAGACAGACGTTTCGATCCATCTGATCTACAAATAGACAGCGCAATCGGGCACAGAAAAAAGGGTGCAGCCTTGGCTGCACCCTTCACTGCTTTACGAGTCTTCTAACGCTTTTTCTTTTTCGTAGCTTTGGAGGGCACGACCTTTGCCGGTTTCGCCACCGGCTTGCCCTTAACGGCAGGCTTGACAGCCTTTGCTGCCGGCTTCGCGACCTTCTTTGCTACGGGCTTCGGAGCAGGCTTCGCAACTGACTTCTTCACTGAAGGTGCGGCCTTGGAATGAGCCGCGGGCTTTGCAGGCGCTTTATGGGGTACCTGCTTCGCCGGAACGCCCTTCTTCGCAACCACCGCGGGCTTCTTCTCGACATGCTTGGCGGGCGCAGGTGGATGCTTGCTGGCCACAGCCTTCTTTTCCGCAGCCTTAGCGGGAGGGTGCTTAGCCGGGACCACTTTGGCCGGCGCAGCCTTCACTGGAACGGCCTTGGCAGCAGGTTTTGGCTCAGCCGGCTTCTCCTGCACCTTGGCACTGCTCTTGGCGGCGACAGCAGTCTTAGCCTCCGCCTTGGCCTCGTGCTTTGGCTCAGCGGTGTGCTTGGACTTGGCTTCGGGCTTGCCCTTTGACTCCTTGGCTCTCACCCGGACTGGCTCATCGTCCAGATCTTCGTCTTCCTCGTCATCGTCGAGCTTGTCGACGTCGTCGAGGCCGAGCTTGGGAAGAACCCCGTCGGGCAGCTCTTCCAACTCCTCTTCCTCTTCTTCCTTGGCGCGTGCCTTGGCTTCGGAGGCCTTCTTGCCTCGTGTGCGGCGAACCGTGACCGGAGGCGGCGGAGCGGGAGGCGAAAATGGCTCCAGGAATGCCCTGATCTGCTCTTCCGTCTCCAATTTGCCGTCGATCAGCTGGAAGAAAAGGTCCTGCAGCAGCGCCTGGTAGCCCTCCAACTCGGGCGTAATGCGCATCTCCTGCATGATTGCGTACGGAATCTTCTGCCGCGCTTCCGGCCACACCGAGAAGAAGTTAGTGAACTTCTCCTGCACCGGCGCGCTCTTTGACGTGAATCCAAGCCATAGCACGGCCTCCGGATCACTTGTATTCAACAACTTCCAGGTAGCGGAGGGGGTTACCACCGGCTTCGAGGTGAGAACCTTGGCAAACTCCTTCGCCCTGTGATCCAGCGAATTCCACTCCTCTACAAAACCGGGACGAACAAGCAGCTTTTTGAGCTCAGAAAGCTCTTTAGGGCTCATTTTCGCGGTCAAAAGCGTCATCGACGCGGTCGATGTGTCGGGGTTAACCCCTTGCATCTGAAGCTGATTCAGCACTTCCCGCAACTGCTCCAGCCCCGCCACATCCGCCTTGGCGCTCGTCCACGCGGGATAGAGGTGCTTCATCCAGCCAGCCTCCTCCATCACCTTCAGGATGCGGAGGGAGTCTTCCTCATGGCCGATCTCTTCTAGCTCATATCCGCGGTACCAGTTCGAAAGCGCGTCGATTATGTTCTCTGCACGGGCGTTTTCGAAGCGAATGCGCGTCTTTTCTTCCATTTCCCAGCCCAGACGGGCGGTGAAACGGGTGGCGCGGATAAGCAGCGAAGGCCGCTCAAGAAAACCGTAGTTGCTGACGAGCCGAAGCAGCCGGGATTCGATGTCCGCTACGCCGTTCAACGGATCCATCAGGAGGCCATAGGAGCCCTCGTTGAGGGAGAGAGCCATGGCATTCGCCGTGAAGTCCCGGCGTCTCAGGTCCTCATGGATTCCAGCGAAGTGGTAGACAGGCTTGCCTGGCTTGGGGTATTCGACCCGGCGGGTACTGCTGACTTCAGCGCGCGCGCCGCCGCCAAAACGGAAGAAAAGCGTGTGCGAGAGCTCGTCTTCTCCAGCAAGAACGCCCCCTGCTTTCTCAAGCTTTTTCTTTAGTTTAAGGGCATTTCCTTGAACTGAAAAATCAAGGTCTCTGACGGGCGATCCACTGGTCAGGTCGCGCACGGCTCCACCGGTTAGGAATACCGTCATCTGGGCTTCGCGAGCAGCCTCGCGAACTACCTTCAGAGCATTCTGCTGTCCGGGGGATAAGCGATTCTCGAGGAGATAAATGTAATCGGGCATGGCCTGTACTTACGGCTCCAACCGTCGCGCTGTGTGCTTCTAAACTTCTGGATTACAATGAGTTAGAAGCTGGCGACCGCACAATACAAAGCAATAACTTATCATACGTTAGCGCCCTTGGCTACCGTTTTGCACTATTTTGGCTGCTTCGGGGTACGCCGTGCGACAATCCCCTTTTCGGAAGTCTAACGAAATCAGGCGTGTTGTACCGAGTATGGTGCCGCAGTCGATCGGAAGAGTTCAGATGTCCACGAGCCGTAAAAAAGCGATTCTGCGCAAGCTAAGCCGTGACTGGGTGGCAGGATACCTGCCTCCTTCAGGCTTCGCCGTGGACGGCCGTCTCGAGTTGCTGGATCTCGCCGGAAAAGTGACCTCCTACGACCTGAAAGACGTGAAATGGGTCTGTTTTGTGCGCGATTTCAACTCCGGGGAGATGAACAACCCGGAGAAGCTGCTGCGCAAGAACTTCGCTGCACGTCCCCGCAGTGAGGGCATCTGGCTGCGACTCAGGCTGAAGGATGGCGAAGCCATCGAGGGTCTGGCCGCCAACGATGTCTCCCTGATTGACCAGGAAGGCCTCTTTCTCACTCCGCCGGACACCCGCAGCAATACCCAGCGAATCTTTATCCCACGCGGCTCGGTCGAAGAGTTGGAAGTATTGGCGGTGATTGGCGCGGTCAAGAAAAAGGGGACGCCTCCGGTGCAGGAGAGTCTTTTTCAGTCGAATTTTTCCGCTTAGGCGGCGACGGGTACAATCTCAGCATGAAGTTAGCAGAACTTGCACGCATCCTCGAGGCGGAATGCCGCGGAGATGGGACGCTGGAAATCGCAGGTGTCGCCGGAATCGAGGAGGCTGGGCCGGATCAGGTCACCTTTGTCGCGAATTTGAAGTATGCGGTCCACGCCCGTGCGACCCGCGCCGCGGCGATCATCGTTCCCAAGGACTTCCCCGAGATTGACACTGCTACTCTTCGTATCGGCAACCCCTATCTCGCTTTTGCGAAGGCTATCGAGGTCTTCCACAAGTTGCCCGTCTATGCTCCGGGCATTCACCCCACCGCGGTGATTGATCCGACTGCCCGGATCGGCAAGAACGCGCACGTCGGCGCATACGTGGTGATTGGCGAAGGCGTGACTATCGGCGACAACGCCACCCTGCTGCCTCATGTCGTCATCTATCCCAAAACGGCGATCGGCAACAACTTTCTTGCGCATGCGCACGTCATTGTGCGTGAGTCCTGCGTGCTGGGCGACAACATAATCCTGCAGAACGGCGTTGTGATCGGCGCGGACGGCTTCGGCTTTGCGAAGGACGGTGAGGGCCGCTGGCACAAGATTCTGCAGGTGGGCACGGTTCGCATGGAAGACGACATTGAAGTGCAGGCGCAATCCTGCGTGGACCGTGGAGCGGTGGGAGAGACACACGTGGCTCGCGGCGTAAAGATCGACAACGTGACAACGGTGGGGCACGGCTGCACCATCGGCGAGGACAGCTTGATTTGCGCACAGGTGGGGCTCGCAGGATCAACGCATATCGGCAAGAATGTTCTTCTGGCGGGCCAAGTGGGAGTGGCCGGACATTGCACCGTGGGCGACGGGGTCATCATTACGGCGCAATCGGGCACGCATGGAGATATCGAGCCCGGCAAGATGATCAGCGGCTCACCAGGCTTTGACCATGCCCAGTGGCTCCGCGCCGTGAACGCTTTCAGCCGCCTGCCAGAGATGGCCCGCGATCTAAAGCGAATGCAGCGCAAACTCTCCTCAGAAGAGTAACTTCCAACCATCAACTTCGGCACCGATTACAGTTCTCGCATCCAAGTGGATACATGCCAAACGATAGAACAGGTTCTGGACAGAACGGTAGTAATGACGGAACGCAGGAAGTAGCGGAGACGATCCGCGTGCTCCTGCTCGATGACGACGTGGACAGCCTGCTGCTGCGCTCAACCATTCTGCGCAAGTACGGCTATCTGACCCATACGGCGAGCACCATTGAAGAGGCCGAGGAGATGCTCGAGGAGATCGACATCGCCGTCCTCGACTACCATCTCGGCGCTGGCAAATTCGGCACCGAAGTGGCCAACGACTTGCGCGAGCGCAGGCCGGAGGTGCCCATCATCATCCTTTCCGCGACGCTCGAACGGCGCTTTGGCGGCGTGGAAGATATGCACCTGCTGAAGGGCTACAGTTCCATCGACGACCTGGTGACGGCGCTGCGCTCCTTTGAGGCGAAGCGTCGCGGCAAGCCCGTGGTGGTGGATGCGCGCGACTTCTTCTACTCCCGCATCAACATGGCGATGGGCGAAGATGTCGTGCTTGAAGTGCTGGACGCGGAGGGCAACTGGCACTACGTGAACGATGCCTGCGCTCGCCTGCTGGGACATCCCCGCGAGTGGTTCCCGGGGCGCAACATGTTTGAGGAGATCCCTGAGCTTGCACCCGACTGGCGCGAGATCCTGCGCACCGTAGCAGAGAAGCGCGAGACCTATATCGACCGCACCTACCGCGGGCTGCTGAGCCTTCCCCGCAAAGGGGACGACTGGGTGTGGAGCGTACTCGGCTTCCCACTAACGCTGCATAACAATCACACCGGCGTAGTTTTGACGGCGAGGATGCTCGAACGCAAGTCTTCCTTATGACCTCAGAAAGATCTCGTTTTGCAAGTGCTCTACGGGCCATGGTATTTGCTGTCCTGGCCGGATCGGTATTGTTCGCTGTGGCTGTCGCTCGGCGTTTGTGCGGGCCACGATCGTGAATCGCGGCACCCAGGTACGGCTGGTTGAGGTGGACTATCCCAGCGCCAGCTTTGGCACCACCAAACTCGAAAGCGGCGCCGAGTACCACTACCGCTTCAAGGTCCAGGGTTCGGGCACGGTGAAGATGGACTTTGTAGATGCACAGGGTAAGGCGCATCACGCCGTTGGGCCGGAGTTGGATGAAGGCCAGGAAGGCACGCTGGTCATCACCATTGACGATGCTGGCAAAGTGAACTGGGCACCAAGCCTGAACGTCGCAAAGTAATCAAGCAGCCAAAAACGAAGGGACGCCGAAGCGTCCCTTTTTCTGTTGCGTGGCCAAGTGCGCTTAGTGCACGACCGATTGGAAGAGAGGCGATTGCAGCAGGCTGGCGAACTGACCGTCAGAGGCTGAGAAGCGTACAGAGAGCTTGCCTGCATCGGAATCAATCGTGGTGCTCTCGATCGCCTGCTTCTCTATATCGGTACCGCTCATCTTCTTGTAGAGTGCGGCGGCATTCAGCAGGGATGACATGGTAGCTGCGGTGAAAGTGTCTGGCGTCATCACGTCGAGATTGAACTTGACGCCGTGCTGAAAGTTCATGGTGTAGCGCGAAGTCAGCAGGCGCTTCTTGACGCTCTCATAGTCCGCAAGCTGCGCGGCATCGCCCAGCACGGAGCGCATCATCATCTGCGTTCCCTTCTGGTCGAGGACGCTCCACAGCGGCTCGTTATCCACGGACTGCATCATGTCCAGCATGGTTCCGTTGTTGAGCAGGCTTTGCGCCAGGCCGTCGCGGGCGTCGAGTGCCGCGCGAACTGCCTCGGATGCGCCGAAGACCATGGTGGTCTGGTCAAGAAAGCTGATGACCATGCCGCTCTTTGCCATGGGATAGACCTTGTTGGTGCGGACTAGCGTGGCCTTAACCTTCTGCTTCTTGAAGATCGCCAGTGATGTCGGTGACCGAGAACTGTCCCTGGGCAACGCCGACGGTACGCGTGCTCTCGCCGCCGCCGTTCACGCGAAAGGCCGCGAAGGCGAGTTGATCCACATCGTGGTTTTCGTTCAGGCCGGAGTTGCTTCAACGCCTCTTCAAGCTGCTTGATCTCGGGCGGCAACACGCGATTCTTCAAATTCATGGCGGCCGGCGAATTCTGCATCGCGCGATAATCGACCACGATGAGCTGCTGGAGATCCTTGGGAATCGCGGAGCGGGCGTCGCCACCAAGCTGCGCCGCAAAGACGGGCACCCCCAGCATCAGGCTTACAACGGCAACTGCGCTCTTTCGGATCGTGCTCTTACAAATATTCACTCTTCTTCATCCTCCGGAGCGGACCGCTCCTTGTTTGTCGCAAAGACCACTGCTATTTTACCGCCGGCCACGGCATGGGTTCTCCAACTTCCGTTCGAGGATCTTCTCTGCCGGGTCAAATCCATCTAATTGACGCGCCCACTCACTGTCCCGCTCAAAAGCCGCCTCTGGAATCAATCCGATCAGCTCGCCATAGAGCGGCTTGCGAGTGGTGCCGGGCGGCAAGCTGCTTCACCGCGGCATACACCTGCGAAACCGGGGTCACGGTGAAGTCGGTGATGTTCATCGAGATCTGCGCCATGGCCGTGCGCCAGCACGCCCATAGCTTTGACTCCCAGCAGGCCGCCACTGGAAGCGCGAATCTCGCGAGCAATGGCGCGAGCCACCGCTACATCGTTCGATTCAAGGTAGATGTTGTATGCAATGAGGAACTTACGGGCTCCGACGGCGGATGCGCCGGCGGTGGGATGCAGATCGGGGCCTCCAACATCGGGACGACGCACTGGATCCTTGCGCACCGCGTCTCTGCAGACCCTCAAATTGCCCCTTGCGGACATCTTCCAGCAGTGCGCGGTCAGGCCGGCAGCGGCAGCCTCGTAGAAATACACCGGAACGCCATGCCGCTTCCAGATCTCCATGCCCGCCTGCCGGGCAAAGCATCGCGCACTGGACGAGCGAGCATCCGCTGAGCGGCACAAACGGAATTACGTCGGCAGCACCGATGCGGGGATGCGCGCCTTCTGGCGAGTCAGGTCAATCAGCTCCGCTGCCCGCCCCGCGCCGCGCACTGCCGCCTCAACCACCTGCTGGCAGGACCCGCGATCGTCACGACCGAGCGGTTGTGGTCCTTGTCGAGCGACCAGTCGAGCAGGCGCACCCCGTCGACCTGCATCGCGGCAACGATGGACTTTACCTTGTCCTCGTCGGAGCCTTCAGAGAAGTTGGGAACACATTCGAGTATCTGGCCTGCTGGATCGACCGCTGTATTGCTCATCCACGTTCTCGATTCCACTCTTGTTCAATCGGCAAAAAGTTCGACCGTAGTTACTTCCACCACGTATAGCCCAACTGGAACTGCACGCTGGCATTGACGCCGGGATTATGGTCGCCCAGGCTGGCGCTGGAGATGTGTACTGCATTGGCGCCGAAAGATATAGACTGCTTCGGTTTCACAAAGTAGTGGAGTCCGACTCCGAATTGCGGCGCGAAGTTCCACACGCTGGTTCCACCCGGCACGCCTTCGGGGACAAGGTAGTCCGGCGGGATACTTGTGGTTCGTCCAGATCAGGCCACCGGCTCCCTGCATGAATGGCGACAACCTGCCTTCGAGTTCTTGAAGTTCCACCGCAGAATCACCGGAGTCATGGCGATGCCGGTAAAGGTGCCGCCGCCATACGGAACCTGACCATAGTGTACGACCCCATCGGGAGTGGTATATGTCACGTCGGTCAATTGTGGCGCGGGCGTATACGACTGCCACAACGGCATGAGCTCTCCCGCGAGTTCGAACTGCCCCTTCAGGATGCCGGGGCCAGCAGGCCTGGTTAGCACTTTGCCGACATGGACAGCCAGCCCAGAAGAACGAGTACGAGGAGCGGTCGCCTACTCCGACGCCTCCGTTGGCAAATGGGCCAAGCTCCCATGCGCCCTGCGCCGTCGCCGCTGCGGTGCTCTCAGCGGATGGTTTCGCCGGAGCCTTGGTGGTGGCTTGCGCACTGGCCTCTAAAACCGGGCTGCAAATCGCGATTGCCGCTGTCAGAACACAAAGGAGCGGGAGCTTGCAAATTTCCATGAATGGGTTCTAGCCTTCTCGTTTTTTCAACCGCATGCCCGGATGCTATCGGGCCAAAAAGAAGGCCGCCGTTTTGGCGGCCTTCCGCTCCAGTCCTGATGAAGCCGCTTAGCCCGCCACTTCTTCCATGTGCGTTCGCGTCCATGTCGAAGTTCGAGTAGACGTTCTGCGTGTCGTCCATCTCTTCCAGCGCTTCCAGCAGGCGAATCATCTGTGCCGCCGCCGAGCCTTCGAGCTTGGTGTAGGTCGATGCGATCATCGTGATCTCGGACATCACCGTCGGAATCCCCGCGGCCTTGCACGGCGTTGTGCTACCGCCTCAAAGGCAGCCGGCTCAGTGATGATCTCCCAGCGTGTCGCCTTCGTCGTTCAGGTCGTCGCCGCCGTTCTCGATGCACGATGTTCATCAGCTTCTCTTCGTCGGCCACGTTCTTCGAAACGACGATGATGCCCTTCTTCGTAAACATGAAGCGAACGGAGTTGGACTCGCCCAGGTTGCCGCCGTTCTTTGAGAAGCAGTGACGAATCTCGCTGACCGCGCGGTTGCGATTGTCGGTCGTCACTTCGATGATGACCGCCACGCCGCCGGGGCCGTAGCCCTCAAAGGTGATCTCTTCGTAGCTCGCGCCTTCGCAGTTCGCCGGTGCCGCGCTGGATGGCGCGCTTGATGTTGTCGTTCGGCATGTTTTCCGCCTTGGCCGCTGCAATAGCCGTGCGCAGTCGCGGATTGCCGTCAGGATCTCCCCCGCCCGCCTTGGCCGCGATGGTGATTTCCTTGATCAGGGTGGTGAAGATCTTGCCGCGCTTGGCGTCTGCCGCGCCCTTCTTGTGCTTGATTGTTGCCCATTTTGAATGGCCGGACATGGGAACCTCTGAGGCTATGTTTTGGGGTATTTATGCGGACTTAGAGCTGAAAACAAGGTCGTTTTGGCACATTCCGCAAACACCCGATTGTAACACGCCAAGTGGGTCCTCTGGCAGCCCGAAGAACCGGCTCAGAGGGGGAGCCGTCACGACTTCCGAGACGAAACCCGTCCGTCCACAAGATCCGTCCTCGTCGGGCCATACTAGGCCAGTGAGCCGCCCCTACTCGCTGCGCAATGCCTGCATGGGCTCGACCCGGGCTGCGCGGCGCGCCGGCAACCAGGCGGCGAGGATCGACAGCACCGCAAACAACACTGGCACGACAGCATAGGTGAGCGGATCAGCGGGGCTGGTCTCGAAGAGAAATTTGCGCAGCAGTCGCGTAACCGCGAAAGCACCAGCGATGCCGAGCGCTGAGCCCGCCAGGGAGAGCGCGAGGCTCTGACGGATGATGAGCATTGCCACCTGCATCCGATTAGCGCCCAGCGCGATGCGCAGGCCGAATTCCCGGGTTCTCCAACTCACGGTATAGGCGATAAGGCTGTAAACTCCCACCGACCCCACACCAACGGCGAGCAGGGCAAAGGCCATCAGCAGAAGGGTGAGCGACCGGGGCGAGGCAGTGGAGGAACTGAGAACCTCGTCCATCGTTCTGACGCGGGTGACGGGGATGTTGGGATCGATCTCAGCAACCATGCGCCGCAGGCTGCTGGCCACTTCACCCGCACTGGCATTGGAGCGCACCAGAATATTCATGACCGACTTTTCGTTGGCGGGACTCAGAGGCAGAGTAGACCTCCCAGCCCGAAGCCTTGTCGAGACTCTCGTGGCGAGTATCGCTTACGACTCCAACCACAATCGACGATGCGTTGATGTCCATCACGGCGGGAGACTTCTCTACATCCACTGACATCATGTGCTTGCCGAGCGGATCCTGGTTGGGCCAGAGATGATTTGCCATCGATGTGTTGATGATGATGGCGCGACTCTTCCCAGCGGCATCGGAGGCTGAGAAGAGCCTTCCCTGCTGCAAACGAATTCCCATCAGCTTGAGGTAATCCGCTGAGACGATGCGGCCGGAGGCCTCCATTGAAAGTTGCGTTGGACTGCGCGGATGGCCTTCCGCATCGAAGACATACGATGTATCGGAGCCCGTGAGTGGCAGCACATCGATCAGCGCCGTCCCGGTAATGCCGGGCAAGCTCTGGGCGCGATCCAGCAGGCTTTGATAGAAGGCAGTGCAGGAGCCCTTCTTCGCGCACGCATTGCGATCGAGCGAGATCTGCGCGCTGACAACGCGGTCGGTACGGAAACCGGGATCGGTACTGGAAAGCTTCGACAAGCTGCGCAGCATCACTCCCGCTGCGGTGATGACGATGACAGCCAATGCGATTTGACCAATCACAAGCAGGCTGGAAGTCCGAAAACGGCGAGCAGTTCCAAAGACATTGGTCTCGTTCAGCTTCAGAGAGTCTTGAAGATCGAGGCGCGCGGCACTTCTCGCCGGAGCCAGGCCCGCAAGGATTCCGGTAAACAGCGACACTCCGGCGGCAAAGAGCAACACGTCCCCATGAATGGAAATGTTTGCCAGCCTCGGCGTATCCGGAGGCAGGACGAGCTTGAGGGCGCTAAGGCTGATTGCGGCCAGGCCGACGCCCGCGATGCCTGAGAGGGCGGCGATAAGACCGCTTTCCGTCAGCATCTGGCGAACAAGCCGCCCGGATTTGGCTCCGAGAGCGCTGCGTAGCGCCATCTCCCGCTGTCGCGAGGCGGCACGGGCGAGCATCAGGTTGGCAACGTTGGCGCAGGCGATCAGCAGAACCAGCCCGACCGCTCCAAGGAGCAGAAAGAGCTTAGGGCCTGTATCTCCCACGACGGATTGCAGCATGGGCGCAACGGAGACACTTGCAGCCCAATTGTCGGGCATTCGCCAGGGGAAAAGTGCCAGCATCTGCGAGTGGTAAGAGCGCAGTTCAGCCTGAGCCAGGCTCGGCTGTGCTCCGTCCTTCAGCCGGCCCAGGGCGCGGAATCCAAAAATCGCCCAGGGATCGAAGATGTCCCCGGCCTTGAAGGAGATGGGCATCCAGAACTGAGTATCGGCGTCGGGGAATTGAATGCCCTTGGGTGCCACACCGATGATCTGGCGATTGACCCCGTCGAGCAGGATGTTGCGGCCAATCACGTTTGGATCGCTGCCAAAATGCTGTTGCCAATATCCGTGGCTCAGTACAACTACGCGGTCCTGTCCCAGCTCAGCTTCGGCGGGAGTAAAGAAGCGGCCCAGCGCAGGCTGCACGCCGAGAGTGTCAAACATGTTGGTGCTGACAGTGCTGCCAAAGGCGCGGTCGGGAGCACCCGCCGTAGCGACGTTGTACTCCGCGTTGAGGGTGTAGCCGGATATCGATGCAAAGGACTGAGCCCTGCGCTGGTACTCGCGGATCCAGCCCTTGGGAAAGCTGGCGAAATCAGTCTGTGCGTCAATCTGCACCAGTCGCTCTGCATTTGCGAAGGGCAAGGGCTGCAGCATGATGGAATCAAGGACGCTGAAAATGGCGGTGTTCGCGCCAATGCCCAGGGCCAGCGTCAGGATCGCGACGGCCGCGAAACCCCGATTTCGAATGAGTTGTCGCAAGGCGTAGCGAAGATCCTGGAGTAAGGTTTCCATCCGTACCCTCCCATTGGCACATTGGGCGTTACTGCATTCGGCTCGCCAATTCCGGGTCGCTGCAAGTCGCTTTGATAATTGCGCTTAGGCGCATCGCCGATACTGCGCTTCGGAGAGAACCTGTCCACCACCGGACTTGGTTGTTCGGTATTGAACATCGTGGGCTCACGCAGATTCGTTGGGAGGCGGAAGTTCCTTCGGCTTGCGGAAGGCATAGAAGACAGCCAGCAGCGGCGCGGCGAGCAGAACGCCCCAGAAAGGGATCACGATGCCGAGAACAATTGGCACGAGGATCGATGCCCAGATGGGGACGCGCGTTGCCTTTTTCATCAGCATTGGCTGCAGCACCAGTTGATCGACCACGACGATGACGGCATAGAGGCCCAGCAGGTACCAGAAGCGCACCTCGTCATGGCCGCTGAAGAGAATTGCGAAAGCTGGGCCGATGAGCGCGACGACTCCGCCGACGTTGGGCACAAACGCCATCACGCCCGCAACGACCGCCCACAACGGGGCGAAGGGTACACGCAGCAGCAACAGCCCCGCCAGCCACATTGTTGCCACGCAGAGGGCTTCGATGGTGGCTGCCCGCCACCAGTTCAGCAGCGCCGTCCCGGCGGTAGCGCTCGTCTTTTTCAGGCCGTGGAGGCTAAGAGCCATCGTCGTCTCACTCCTCTGGATCCCTGCACGCCCTAGCATCGCACAACTGCGGCTGCCGCCCGCAACCCGGTTGATTCCCCACCCCGCGCACAAAACCGCATCGAAATCCGGCCGGATGCTGCTAGCCTAGAGACATGAAATTTGGCGTGCTTGTCTTTCCCGGATCCAACTGCGATCAGGACACCTATAACGTCATCGCTAAAATCGCGCATCAGCCGGTCACCCTTCTCTGGCACGACTCGGAGAGCCTGGAGAACTGCGACGCGATCCTGGTGCCCGGTGGCTTCGCCTATGGCGACTACCTGCGCACGGGAGCCATCGCCCGCTTTTCGCCCGTGATGCAGTCGGTGAAGAAGTTCGCCGCCGACGGTGGGCTGGTTCTGGGCATCTGCAACGGCTTCCAGATCCTCTGCGAGTCCGGACTTCTGCCCGGCGCGCTCATGCGCAACCAGGGCCTGAAGTACATCTGCAAGCAGGTCTACCTGCGCACCGAGACGACCAATACGCCCTTCACACAGCGGCTGAGCAAGGGGCAGGTGGTGAAGATCCCCATCGGCCACATGGAAGGCAACTACTTCTGCGACGAGGCGACGCTGGCCGAGCTTGAGCGCGATGATCGCGTGGTCTTCCGCTATTCGACGCCGTCGGGCGAGATTACGAAAGATGCCAATCCCAACGGGTCGATCGGCAACATCGCAGGGGTGCTGAACGAAGGTCGCAACGTGCTGGGCATGATGCCGCATCCTGACCGCTCCAGCGAATCCATGCTGGGCTCCTCAGACGGCCTGGCGATCTTTCAGTCAATGGTGTCAGTCCTCGCAACTCGATAGGTTTTTTCTGGCTTGGAGCGTCACATGATCGATATTCATCACCACCTGCTCTTCGGTCTTGACGATGGATCGCCCGATATAGATACCTCGGTTGCGATGGCTGAAGCTGCGATTGCCGACGGCACCACGCACATCGTGTGCACTCCTCACGCCAACGATGTGTACGCCTTTCAGCCTGAGGTGAACCAGGAGCGCGTGACTGCGCTTCGCGAGCGGCTGGACGGACGCATCACGCTGGGCCTGGGTTGCGATTTTCACCTCTCCTACGAAAACATCGAAGACGCAATCAAGACGCCCGCCAAGTACACCATCAATGGCAAGAACTACCTGCTGGTGGAGTTCCCCGACTTCGGCATAGCGCCCAATATGACGGAGACTTTTTACCAGCTTGAGTTGGCGAGGATGACGCCGATAATTACCCACCCGGAGCGCAATCCGACAATCACTCGGCAACCGGAACGCCTGGCGGAGTGGGTGCGCAACGGCTGCCTTGTTCAGGTCACCTCCGGCGCGCTGACCGGGCGATTCGGCAAGACCGCCGAACGTTTTGCGAACGAACTGCTGCGCAAGAACTGGGTACATTTCATCGCCAGCGATGCCCACAATTTGACCTCGCGGCCGCCGCAGCTTAGCAAGGCCTTCGCCTACCTGGAAGAGCACTATGGCGAGGAGACAGCCAAGCGGCTCTGCATCACCAATCCTCGCGCAGTCTTCAACGGAGATGCCTGGCCCGACCAGCCGGAGCCAACCGGTCTCTACCCTGAGGCTGACGCCGAGAAGGCTCGTAAGCGTTCTTTCTTCAGCCGCCTTTTTTCACGCTAGGACGGCAACTCGCATACCCGGGCTAAATCGCTTATCTTAGGGCGCATGGCTGCGTCTGCGGTGTACAATCCCCTCATTCGAAGCGGGGAAAAATTCTTGTTTTCCAGAGTCAGTTTCCCCTGAAATGAGGCCTGTGTGCGAAAGCTTAGTGCATTCCTGGCGATGATGTTGATCGCTTCCCTGCCGTCGATGGCAGCGACAAAAATTACAGTGAAGCAACTGGATGAAATCCTGGCGGAACAGCATAAGGCCGGGAAAAGCGATCAGGCTGTTTCAGTCAAATTGCAGGACCTTGAGCTGACTGAGATGCTGAGCGCCGACGCAATGAATAACCTTACGCAGTATGACCCCGGTCCCTACACAGTCACGCAGATTCGCGTAATGGAACTCGAGAGTGCGATGCTGCCTCCTCCTCCCAGCGACATTCCATCGACCGCCAGTCCAGATGCCGCCGCGCAGGCTGCCATCATCGCCAAGGCTGTTGACTACGACACCAAGCAATACGCGGTTTTGCCAAAGCTTTCGGCGGAGAAGCAGACGATCCGTTACCAGGATGGAGTGGACTACACCGTCACCAACTCAGGCCAGGGCGGCAGCTTTGCAGGCGGTTCTCTTGAGCTGAAACCAAGCAGTTTCTATATCCGCATGGTTGGGCAGAGCACGACAGCGGTGCAGAGCGAAGGCGGCGTGGATGTGCAGCCTGCCAAGACCAAAGCGATGGATCCCGCAAGCCAGAATGGTCAGGTCTCGCAGGGAGGTGCGGGGATGGTGCTGGGCGCCGTGCTGATGGACGCAGCCAAAGGCAAGATCACCTGGCTCCGCTGGCAATTTCTGAACGGCAAGCAGGTCGCCGTCTTCGCCTTCGCCGTGGACAAGAAGCAGTCTCACTACACAATCAACTATTGCTGCTTTCCTGAGACGAGCAACATCGGAGCCGGACACAACGGCAGCGGCGGCAATATCGGCACGCCCGGAACCTCAGTCACCTATCATCCCTATACTGCCAAGCCCGGCTATCACGGCGAGCTCTACATCGACCCGGACACGGGAGCGATCATGCGCCTGATAACCCAGGCTGAGATGAAGCCGACAGACCTCGTCCATTTCGAAAATGTTCGTACGGACTACGGCCCGATGGACATCGGCGGGAAGAAGCTGATTGTTCCGGTAAAAGTTGTGATTCAAGCGGAGGTTGTGCCCAACGGGGACTCTTATGTGAAGTACTCCACCCGCCGCACGTACTTCGATGTGAATTACAAGAACTACGAAATGCGCGGGGTAACGCAACATGTGCAGGCTTGATTGCGAGTGGCAATCAAGCCCGCTTCCACGTAGTGCCCGAAGCTATCCCCTACAGTCCCAGTCCGCCATCCACGCTCAAAATCTGTCCGGTAATGAAGTGCGGTCCCGTTGCGAAGAAGACAACGGCCGCAGCCACGTCTCTGGGAGTGCCGTTGCGGCGCATCGGCGTCTTGGTCGCGAACTGCTCGTACTCCGGCGACACTTCGTCGTTCACGATCATTCCAGGAGCTACGCAATTCACGCTGATATCCGGCGCAAAGGCCTTCGCCATGGTCTGCGTCAGCATGTGCAGCGCGGCCTTCGATGTGCAGTAGTGGCCGTGTGTGGCCCAGGGATGCAAACCGCCGAGTGACCCAATGTTGATGATCCTGCCTTGCGAAGCCTTCAGGTGAGGATGAGCAGCCTGCGCCACCAGGAACGGCCCGCGCGTATTGGTCTCGAACATCGCGTCCCACTGCGCGACGGTGATTGATTCAAGCACCGCCGTCTCAAACGCGCCGGCATTGTTCACCAGCAGATCGAGCCGACCGAATCGCTCAACCACCCGGCCCACCGCGGCGCTGATGCTCTCTGGCGAGCGTACATCGCACTGCACGGCGACTGCTGTCTGTCCCAGGCTTTCAATATCGCTGACGGTCTGACCCGCCTCAGTCTCTGAGCCGCGATACGTAATGGCGATGTCAGCGCCCGCTCCCGCGAGACTCAACGCCAGTGCGCGGCCAATACGTTTTGCGGCGCCAGTAACCAGCGCTACCTGGCCTGCGAGAGGCTTCCCTGTTGATTCGTTCATGGCTATCCAAGTCTAGTGCAGGCGAGAAAAAGGTGCGCAGGATTGCTCGTGGAGCGCCCGCTTCACGTCCACGAAAGAAAGGACTCGGCTATCGAACGATTGCCGGGTCCTCTTTCTGATTTCGCGCTATGCAAGATGTCTCTTAAACGAGAATGCGGCTCAAGCTCTTGTCGATCGTGTCCTTGGGAACAAATCCGACAATCTGCTCGGCCACCTGTCCGCCCTTGAAAAGGATCAGCGCAGGAATTCCGCGCACTCCATAGCGGCCCGGCGTGGCAGGATTCTTGTCCACGTCCATCTTCATGACCTTGAGCTTGCCTTCGTACTGGGCTGCGATCGCATCCACCGTTGGGGCCAGCGCGCGGCAAGGACCACACCACGCTGCCCAGAAATCAACCAGAACCGGCTGCTCCGACTTAAGTACCTCTTGATCGAACGTTGAATCGTTTACTTCAAAAACCCCTGGACCAGCCATGTTCCTCCTTCAGATTTAGCGTCGCCTGCAAATGTTAAGGCTACATTGAATGGATGCTAATGGGGGTGGAAAAGTCGCAGAACCGGGGTGATTGGCGAACAACGTGCAATTACGAAGCGCCCGGACCTGTTACAGGCCGCGGGCGCCAGAGCAGCCCTCCCCCAGGTCTGCCCACAATCGGAAGGTATTCCGATTCAATACGGCTGTAAATCACACTTGAGTAACATTTCGTAACCGGTGTAGGTGCCTGATATGCAATGAGTAAAAGAGGCCGTCACCACTACAGGTAGGCGACGCCGGATGGCTCCAGCGGGCAAATCAGCTGCTCCAGCCCGAAAACGGCTTTGGTGGCTTCTCTGACCAGGAACTGGGCCTTCATCGTCGCGCTCTCCTCCACCAGCAACAGAACAGCGGGACCGGCCCCGCTCAATGCGACGCCCAGGATTCCTCCCTCGCCCGCGAGTGGCGCCAAAATCGGTAGCAAGGGGCAGATTTCTTCGCGATAGGGCTGGTGAATACGGTCTCTCATCGCGATCTGCAACAGCTCACCCTTCCCCTGGGCGAACGCGGTGGCAAGCATCGTGGCACGCTGCAGGTTGGCAACTACATCTTCGCGCGAGTATCTCTCCGGCAAGACCGCACGGGCTGAAGTCGTGGCCAAGGGAAGATGGGGCAGCACCAGCAGAGCTTTCCACGATGGCGGCGGGGCCAGCTTGGCCGCATAGACTTTTCTGCCCTCGCAGGTGGCGGCGACGAATCCGCCCAGCCAGCTTGCCGCGGCATTGTCCGGATGTCCTTCAAGGATGCAGGCCTCAGCGAGAATCCGCTCTCCATCCCAACCCAGATTGCCGAAGTGCGCAGCCAGCGCTACGGCGGCCAGACGGACAGCAGCGGACGAGCCGCAGCCCATCCCCAAGGGGATCTCGTTGCCGACCAGAAGAGCGAGCGGTACCTGCTGAGCCCCTGCCGCAGCCAGGGTATTGCGGTAGGTCTCGATCAGGAGGTTGTGTTCAAGCCTGCTGCAGATCTCAGGGCTGCGCCCGACGGCGTGAATCGAAAACTCAGTCGCCCGCGTCGCGCGAATCTCGAGATAAAGCTGCACGGCCAGCGCAGCCGCGTCGAAGCAGGGCCCCAGGTTGGCAGAGGTCGCAGGCAACCGCAGATGGAGACGATCCGGTTTTCCAGCGGTCACTTGCCCATCCACTCTTCAAGCGTGCTCAGCACCGAGTCGGCAGAGGGATCGAGCGTCAGGGTGCCGCGCTCAAATCGCGCCAAATCCGCATCAAGACCCGCCGATTCTTCAGGCTTGAGCAAACTGCGGCGATGGAAGTCGATGGTGTAATCGGAGTCCTTCAATGTGTGTCCGGTGAGCAGCAGAACCACGCTCTCAGTCGAATGAACCTTGCCTTGCTTCACCAGCTTTTTCAGCCCCGCCAGCGTGACTGCGGAAGCCGGCTCACAGCCAATGCCTTCGCGGCCGATCTCTGCCTTGGCCAGCGCAATCTCAGCCTCACTCACCTGTTCGCAGAAGCCGCCCGTTTCGCGAAGGATGCGAACCGCCTTGCGCCACGACGCAGGATTGCCGATACGAATGGCCGTTGCGCGTGTCTGCGCTTCGACGGGATGCAGACTGTTGCCGCAGTTCTCCTTCATGCTCATGTAGAGAGGATTCGCGCCCTGCGCCTGGATAACGGAAATGCGCGGCAGCTTCGTGGTCAGGCCAAGCTGCAACATCTCCTGAAATCCCTTGCCGAGTGCTGAACAGTTCGCAAGGTTGCCGCCCGGCACAATCAAGTGGTCGGGCACATCCCAGTCCAGTTCCTCTGCAATCTCGAAGGCAGGCGTCTTCTGGCCCTCAAGCCGGTAGGGGTTGACGGAGTTCAGAAGGTAGACCGGCGCACGCTTTACCACTTCGGCCAGAACGTTCACGCAGCCATCAAAATCGGTGCGTAACTGGCACGTTAGAGCGCCATAATCCATCGCCTGCGAGAGCTTTCCCCAGGCAATTTTTCCTTCGGGGATCAGCACCAGGCTGTTCATGCCGGCGCGGGCTGCATAGGCCGCCATGGCCGCCGAGGTGTTCCCGGTGGAGGCGCACGCCACCCACTTGAAGCCCCGTTCGCGCGCCACAGAAAGCGCCGAGGTCATCCCCGTATCCTTGAACGATCCTGTGGGATTCATGCCCTGATGCTTGGCCAGCAAGCGGTCTACGCCTGCACTCTCTGCGCACCTTGGCATCGCATAAAGCGGCGTATTTCCCTCACGCAGCGTTACCGCCTGGGTCAGATCGTCAAGAATTGGCAGGACTTCACGGAAGCGCCATACACCGCTCTGGTCCAGCGGCTCGGTGGACTGACAACGCTCCTTCCAAAGCCAGCGGAGTGCGCTGGGATTGGGCATCCACTTGGCCTGGCCTGCACCCCGGCTCCAGCCGGGATACTCGACCTCATACAACTCCGAGCAATCGGGGCAGCGAAAGTTGCTCGGCATCTGGTCCTGAGCGATGATGCTGGCGCAGCCGATGCAACGCAGTTGGTAAAGGCTCTCATTCATGAGTGCTTTTAGCCTAGCAGCAATCGGCGAATGGACGGGTGGAAATTGGGTGAACCGCGCCCGTAGCGCCAAAGGGGGCTAGCTTACCCAGACCGGCTCCGGCTCCAGACGGATGCCATAGCGCTGCTCGATGGTTCTCATGATCTGGTCGCGCAACGCTACGATTTCAGCGGCGGTGGCGCCTCCCCGATTGATGAGCGCGAGAGTGTGGCGGCTGGATATGCCGGCCCGTCCCAGCGCGAACTCCTTGTGAAATCCTGCATGCTCCAGCAGCCACGCCGCTGGTACTTTTACCAGGCCATCACCGGCTGCGAAGTGCGGAACCGTGGAGCCTCCAGCCGCATTCTGGATCCGCGCAACTTCCGCTTCAGGCACCACAGGATTTTTGAAGAAGCTGCCGGCGCTGGCGCAATCCGGATCACCTTCCACCAGCAGCATGCCCTTGGCCCTGCGAATCTCGCGCACCGCTCCAGCGACATCCGTAAGGCTCGGCCGCTTGCGCCAATCCTGAAAGTATCGCTTTAAGTCTCCGTAGGATAGCAATGGTTCTGCGCCACTTCGCAACCTGTACGTCACCCGGGCTACGATATACCGTCCACGCTCGCCTCCGTGGTTAAAGAGGCTCCTCCGGTACGAGAAACCGCAGGCTGAAGTGGGCAAATCCACGAAAACTCCCAGCCGGGTGTCGAGCGCCCGAACCTCCACAATGGTCTGCGAGACTTCCTGCCCGTAGGCGCCGACATTCTGCACCGGCGTGCCGCCCACGCTGCCCGGTATGCCCGCCAGGCACTCAATTCCTCCGTAGTTGGCCGCCACTGCCTGCGAGACGAGCTGATCCCAGTCTTCCCCGGCGGCGGCACTCAACAAGCCGTCGTTCCCGAGCGAAATTCCCTTCAGATCGATGTGCAGAACGAGACCCGGGAACCCGGCGTCCGAGACCAGCAGATTGCTTCCCCCACCCAGCACAAACAGGGGCAAGCTGCGCTCCTTCGCGAAGGCCACACCCTCAAGAATGTCGTCCTCGGTGTGCGCCTGTGCGAACCAGCGCGCCGGGCCACCAATGCCAAAGGTGGTGTGCGGGGCCAGAGGAATATGTTCTTGAAACAGCATTTTGTAGAAGGGTACACCAATGAGTGTTTGGCGTTAGTGGTGCATCCTACATACAATGAAGTCAGGTCGGTAGTTTTATGCCGGAGGAGAAACAAATGTATCCAGAGATTATGGTGATTCCCATGCGAGAAGAGCTATCGCGTGCCGGAATTAAGGAAGCGCGTACGGCTCCAGACGTGGACAACGCCCTGGCGCAACCGGGCACGACAATGCTCGTCGTCAACTCAATTTGTGGCTGCGCAGCAGGCAAGATGCGTCCCGGCGTTCGGCTGGCTTTGCAAAACTCGATATTGCCGGATCAGTCAATCACTGTCTTCGCGGGTCAGGATCGCGAAGCGACCGAACGCGCTCGCTCCTACTTCGATGGCAACCCGCCGACTTCCCCGGCAATCGCCATCCTGCGCGATGGCAAGCTCGTTTACCTGATGCAGCGTTCCTCGATTGAGGTGAACACCGCCCAAGGCATAGCTCAGGAACTCGCCCGGGCTTTCAACGAATTCTGCGCCAAAACTACCGCTTAATCCCCAGGCGGCCAGATACCAGAATGGACCCGGTTATCCACCGGGTCTTTTCTTTTGCAACATATGTCTTTCGTAACGTTGCATTTCCGCGGTACTATGGGACACTTCTGCAAACGAGATTGTACTGAATTCTGGTCAGGCGAACCGTCGCCCGGCACATGATTTGCGTCGCAGCTTACTGCGATGTCCGTCGCCGGGTCGGTCGCTTCCAGGAGCGTTAATGGCAGAAGTGCGGATGAGTTCGGATTTGTAAGACTTTTGCGAAAGGCGATCGATCGCCCTTCCGTTTGAGGCTCTCAAAATGCATTGGCTCGCTGCCTACACGGTTATCATCCTTGCGCTGATGGGGTTGCTCTTCCGCTACGCCTGGCACAGGCCCATCCCGCCAAAGTGCTTTTCCTGCGTCAACTACAACGAATGCGACCGCACCGGCGAGTGCGAACAAAAATGCGTTCGATTCAGCGCGACTGAACCCGCCCCGCGCAGGTCTGAGCGTCAGAAAAAAATCAGCGTCATTAAGTGAGCGTGCCCGAAGCAAAAAGGCACATGCTTCGGGCTTAACGCGTCATGACGTTAGGCGTGCGGCCGGCCTGTAGTCATTGCTGCCGGTAACTTTTGCACCTTGCTGTGGCGGACGCTGTAGCCGAAGTAGATTATCAATCCCAGCACCAGCCAGATAATCAGCACCGCCCACGTCAGCATGGGCAGCTTGAGCATCAGGTAGAACGCACTCACGATTCCGCAAATCGGAACCAGCGGCACCAGCGGCGTCTTGAAGGGCCGGTGAAGCTCTGGCTGACGCACCCGCAGGATCCACACACCCGCGCACACAATGGTGAATGCCAGCAGCGTTCCCATATTCACCAGCTGGCTCAGCCTGTCTATAGGCAGCACTGCAGGCAGGAACGCAACGATGGTGCCCACCACGATGTTCGAAATCCACGGCGTGCGGAACTTGGGATGAACTGCGCTCGCCCACTTGGGCAGCAAGCCGTCGCGGGACATCGAGAAGAAGACACGCGATTGTCCAAGCAGCATTACCAGCATCACGGTGCCCAGACCGAAGACTGCGCCAATCTTCACCAGCAGGCTGCCCCAGCTTACGCCCGTCACATCGATGCCCAGGGCCACCGGATCCGCAACGTTCAGCAGGCGGAAGTTGACCAGGCCGGTGAGTACCAGCGAAACCATGATGTAGAGAATCGTGCAGACGACCAGCGATCCGAGGATGCCGATCGGCATGTCGCGCTGCGGGTTCTTTGCTTCCTGCGCCGCGGTGGAGACGGCGTCGAAGCCGATATAGGCAAAGAAGACTGAAGCAGCACCGGCTGCGATACCACCAAAGCCGAAACGCCCCGGCCCCTCAGCGGGTGGTACAAACGGATGCCAGTTGGCTTGTCCCAGTGCGGGATGATGCAGCAGGTACATGATGCCCAGGTACAGGAAGATGGCCACAATTCCCAGCTTCACGATCACGATGGCGGAGTTCAGATTCGCCGATTCCTTGATGCCGATCACGAGGATCGCGGTGATGATCAGAATGCTGAGAAACGCGATCACGTTGAAGACGCCCGTCGCGTGCGGCAGGGTGCTGGCATCGATGTTCATCGGCATGGACGTCAGCGGAGTCCACTTGTCGTTGTACAGCACCAGCACGTTGCCATACGTTGTGGTGATTTGTGGCGGCAGGTGAATATGCAGCTGCTGCAGTAGGCTTACGAAGTATCCTGACCAGCCTGAGGCCACGGTAGCCGCGCCAAATGCGTATTCGAGGACAAGGTCCCAACCAATGATCCAGGCGACGAACTCACCCAGCGTTGCATAGCCATACGTGTAGGCCGAACCCGCGATGGGGATGATAGAAGCGAACTCCGCGTAGCAGAGACCCGCGAAAGCGCACACAATCCCGGCCAGGATAAAGCTCAACGCGACCGCAGGTCCGGCATGCGTGGCGGCAGCCTGCCCTGTGAGCACAAAGATTCCAGCTCCGATGATCGCCCCGATGCCGAGCGTAATCAGGTTCAGGGCGCTCAGCGACCGCTTGAGTGTGTGCTCCCCTTCTTCATTCGCTTCGGCGTTCAAAAGCGAGAGGGGTTTCGTCGCAAACAGGTTCAGCATGGGCTGGTGCCCTCCTCGGGGTTATTCTTCGTGCGCTGAAGTTTTACTTTGGCCGTGTCGCGACCATAAGACAAAGACAGGCAAGCCGAGCAGAACAAGGATCAGACCCGGCCATGTGTATTGTGGCTTATAACGCAATAATACGATACATATCCAGACGGCCATTACCAGGTAGATGGCAGGCAGAACAGGATATCCGATGGCGCGATACGGTCGCTCAGCCAGCGGCTTCCGTATCCGCAAGACGAAGAGGCTGCCAATCGTGAGGATATAGAACAGCAACGCTGCGAATATCGTGTAGTCCAGCAACTGTCCGTAAGAGCCGGAAAGGCACAGCAGGCACGTCCATACAGCCTGCGCTACCAGCGAAGCGACGGGAGTCTTGTAGCGTGGGTGGAGTTTGCCTGCGGCCTTGAAGAAGAGTCCGTCGCGGCTCATGGCGTAGTAGACGCGAGCGCCTGCCATGGTCATGCCGTTGGCGCACCCAAACGTCGAGATCAGGATCGCACCCGCCATCAGGTACGCGCCGCTCGAGTGGAATATCTGCTCCAGAACTGCCGTGCCCACGCGGTCCTGCGAGGCGTATTGAATACCGCGCGCCAGGTTCGTTGCGCCGGCCGGATCGCCATGCAGCGGCAGCGCGCAGAGATAAACGAAGTTCGCGAGGATATAAATCAGCAGCACCAGCCCGGTGCCCATCGCGAGCGAGAGCGGCAGGTTGCGCTGCGGATTGCGGACTTCTCCCGCCGTAAAGGTGACGTTGTTCCAGGCATCCGCTGAGAAGAGCGACCCCACCTGCACCACGGCAAGCACCGTAAAGAAGCCAACCATCGCAGTGGGCCCGCCAACTCCCACCTGCACGGGATGCATGGTGGAGAAGCCAGCGTTGTGCCAGAAAGCATGCCAGCCCGCACCGAAGTTCGCCGCGATTGCCACGGGATCGCGGCCCAGCCACAGCCCGAAAAAGATGAGCCCCAGCAGCGACGCCGTCTTGGTGGTGGTAAAGACGTTTTGAACGAGCGCGCCCATCTTTACGCCGAAGACGTTGATCCCGGCCAGCAAAATTACGATAACGATGGCCGCGAGATTCGCCGTGTTCAGACCGATATCCATGTTGCCCAGCACCATCGGCCCAACGTGCCACGGCGGCACGTGGCCAATGTGCCATATCCAGTTGGTCGCGGAGACGGATGGGAAGAAGATGCCGAGGAACTTTCCGAAGGCCACGGCCACGGCGGCGATAGTGCCGGTCTGGATGACGAGGAAGAGTGTCCAGCCGTAGAGGAAGCCCCAAAGCGGGCCGAGCGCCTCGCGCAGGTAGACATATTGCCCACCGGCACGCGGCATCATGGCGGCAAGTTCGCCATAGCTCAGCGCTCCGATGATCGTCATGATCGCCGTGACGATCCAGGCTCCGATGAAGAGGGCAGGCGAATCGACGCCGCGAGCGATGTCCGCGGCCACAATGAATACTCCGGAGCCGATCATCGAACCGACTACGATGGCCGTCGCGCTGAAGAGGCCAAGGCCCTGAACGAAATGGGGTGTGCCTGCCGGTTCTGTACTGACCTGGGATGGTGGGCTGCTATTTGTCACTTGAATTCTGTTCTACCGGAATTGCGCCAGAAAGTCTTTAGCCACCTTCGCGGGTGATGCGCCGGAGGGGCTTTGGAAGAGGCTGGAGATGACCGCAATCGAATCAGCACCCGCGTCCCACACCTGCCGGCAATTCTGCGGAGTGATGCCGCCAATCGCCACCAGCGGCAGAGTGGTAATCCGTCGCGCAATGCGAATACCCTCAAGCCCAACCACGGGATCGGGATTGAGCTTCGATGCTGTCGCGAAGATGGGCCCGATCGCGACGTAATCGACCGGCGCCTGAGATGCTTTCTGTAGCTGCTCCGCATTGTGGCAGGAGATGCCGACGATGCGCCCCGGCCCAACCACAGTGCGGGCGCCCGCAGGCGAGAGATCCTCCTGGCCAACGTGAACCCCTTCAAAGCCGGCAAGCACTGCCAGGTCGGCGCGATCATTCATTACCAGCGTGCAGCGTCCCTGCGGTAAAGCGGCGCGCATAATCGCTGCGTCGTCGAGGATCTCTCGTTCGGTGCCGCTCTTATTCCGATATTGCAGCAGCGTGACGCCCGCGCTCATGAGTTCGCCGCAAAGTCGCTCAAGGCGAGCCGAGCGATCTGCCCCGAGCAAAATGCCGGCATCAAGAATTGGGTACAACGGTGGCATCACAAATGACATAAGAGCCCGCTTCTCACAATGGTATCCTTATCACATAGGCTACAAAGCATTTGAAGCGTTCATTGGCGTTCCAGGGGAGTTCCTCGTACTTCTGTTTTTCTGCACGGTTTTGTCTCGGCAACCCGGATCTCCGTGCATTGGGAAAACCTTTCCCGCAACAACGCCCGATCACGCGATGCCTCTCCGTATGGACGATCTTGCTGGCCACAGCCTTCCTCGTTATCGCATCCCTTCCCGCTCATGGGGACCCGGTCCCCTCTCTGCTGGTTCCGCGTATCACCCATCCGCCGACGCTCGCTGACTACCTTGAAGGCAGGCCGCGCGAAGCCGAGATGATCGTCACTAATTTCCACCAGATGGACCCCTCCGACGGCGCACAGCCCACCCAGCAAACGACCGCCTATCTCTCGTACGACACCAAAAATCTCTACGTCGGCTTCATCTGCAAAGACGACCCGGAAAAGATTCGCGCCCGCGTAGCCAAGCGAAAAGACATCGCATCCGACGACCGCGTATCCCTCAACGTCGACACATTCCACGATGGCAAGCATGCCTATTGGTTCGACGTGAATCCCTATGGAGTGCAGTTTGACGGACGCACCACGGACGGCGTCGGCGATGATGCCACCTTCGAAACCCTGTGGTACAGCGCGGGCCAGATCACCCCGGACGGCTATGTTGTCCTGATTACAATTCCCTTCCGCAGCCTGCGCTTTCCGCAAGGCGAGAAGCAGGTATGGGGCGTGGGCCTCTTCCGCTTCATCATGCGCAACAACGAAGTGGACGCCTGGCCGGCCCTCACGCATAAGCGCGATCCGCAATGGGTGGGACAGTTCGGCGAAATGACGCTGCCGTCGGGCACCTCGCCCGGCCGCAACATTCAGATCATTCCCTACGGCCTCTACTCCTTCGACAAATATCTCGACCCCGTCCTAGGCAACCAGATCAACAACGGCCTGCGCGCCGGTGTCGACGCCAAGATGGTGATCAAGGATTCCTACACTCTCGACCTGACCTTCAATCCTGACTTCAGCCAGATCGAGTCCGACGCGCCGCAGGTGACCGTGAACCAGCGCTACCTCGTTGTGTATCCCGAGAAGCGCCCCTTCTTCATGGAGAACTCCTCCGTCTTCCACACGCCGCAGACGCTCTTCTTCTCAAGAAACATTGCCGATCCGCAGTTCGGAGCGAAGCTGACGGGATCGCGCGGCCAATGGAGCGTCGGAGCAATCGTCGCCGACGACCGTGCCCCCGGACAAAACGTCGCTATCGATGATCCCCAATACGGCGATCGTGCCATCGATGGAGTAGGACGCGTCGAGCGCCAGTTCGGCCCTCACTCCCACGCCGGCGCGTTCGCCAGCGGCTACAACTTCGGCTCCGCATATAACTGGGTCGGCTCGCTCGACACCCGCATGCTGCTTCGGAATAACTGGTACTTCAGCGGCCAGGCCGGCACCAGCAAGACGCGCTATGAAGACGGCACAGGATCCGCAGGCCCGGTGTATTCCGCGTCGCTCAGAAATTCGAATCGCAACTGGCATGCGGGATCGTACTTCACCGATACGAGTCCCGGTTTCGTCGCCACTCTCGGCTACATTCCCCGCGTCGATCTTCGCGAGTGGGACAACAACTTCGGCTACCAGTGGCACCAGGAGGGCGGCACGATCAACAGCTACGGCCCCGGCGTCACTGAGACCGTCGACTGGGATCACAACGGTGTGCTGCAGGACTGGATCGTACGGCCCAACTTCTCCATCACGCTCGCGCGACAGACCTATGCGCAGTTCACGCATTCTGAGACGTACGAGTACTACGAGAACATCGGCTTCAGAAAACATCGCAACGATGTCTTCATCACCAGCGACCTCTTCAAATGGCTGTCGCTCACTGGAGATTTCAATTCAGGACTGGGCGTGAACTACTATCCGCCAGACGGCGTCGATCCCACTCTCGGCCACTCCACCAACGCATTTCTCGATGTCGTGGTGCGACCCAATCCCCGCATCAAGCTGGATGAGTCCTACACCTACGCACGCCTGGGACGACTCGGCGATCTGCCCGAAGACACTTTCCCCGCAACCTTCTTCAACAATCACATCCTGCGTTCGAACGCGAATTTCCAGTTCAGCCGCGAGCTATCCTTCAGCGCGATCATGGACTACAACGCTGTTCTGCCCAACACGGACTACGTCGCTGCCGACTACAGCAAAGTAGCTGATACCACTCTGCTGCTGACTTACTTTCGCAATCCGGGAACGGCCTTCTATCTTGGCTACTCCACTACTTTTGAGAATTCCATCTGGAGCACTAACCCCACGCCCGGTCTGTACCCGATACAGTATCCAAGCACGCAGGCTGACCGGCAGATCTTCGCCAAGATCAGCTACCTTCTGCGTTTCTAGAGTCTGCTAACAGACTCAGGGAAGCGTCTCGCCGAGCAGTCTTGCGGGCGCGTAATCGGTGTTGCGCGGATGCCCATGCGGGAGCGTGATGCCGTCCTGCTCCAGCAGCGCTTCGCAGATCGGCTGCTGCCGCCAGTGCCTCGCTAGGGAATATGCAATTGGATTCAGGCCGGCAAACTAGAAGCCAGTCTGCGCCCGCTCTTTTTCGCGCTCGAAGAAGCGCTCCATGAACTTGGTGTCGAAGCGCCCGGCCTGGAACTCCTCATCCTGAAAGATGCGGCGATGCAGCGGAATGGAGGTATGGATTCCTTCCACGACAAACATCTCCAGCGCGCGGGACATGCGCGCCATCGCTTCCGGACGATCCTTGCCATAGGTGATGAGCTTGGCGATCAGCGAATCGTAGTAGGGGGGAACCACGCCCTCGGCATACTGCGCCGTATCCACGCGGATCCCGTTGCCGCCGGGCACATTGTAGGCAGTGATCTTGCCGGCAGAGGGCGTGAACTTCTCAGGATGCTCGGCGTTAATGCGGCACTCGATTGCGTGGCCGCGCATGACGATGGGATCGGGGATAATGCTGCTCAGCTTCTCGCCCGCTGCAATGCGCAACTGCGCCTTCACCAGGTCGACGCCGGTGATGAACTCGGTCACCGGATGCTCCACCTGGATGCGCGTGTTCATCTCGATGAAGTGCAGGCTGCCATCCTCATCCATCAGGAACTCAACTGTACCGGCGTTCTGGTAGCCAATGTTGCTCAGGCTGCGGCGCAGCGTCTTGCCGATCTCTTCGCGCAGCTTGGGGGTCACCTGCAGCGACGGAGCTTCTTCGATCAGCTTCTGATGGCGGCGTTGAATGGAGCACTCGCGCTCGCCCAGAGACATTACGTTGCCGTGCTCATCGGCCAGCACCTGGAACTCGATGTGGCGCGGCTGCTCGATGAACTTCTCCATGTAGAGGTCGCCGTTGCCGAAGGCGTTTGCGGCCTCAGTCTGTGCTGCCTGGTACAGCGCCCGGCAGCTCATCCTTGCTGCGGACGATGCGCATGCCGCGTCCGCCGCCACCTGCGACAGCCTTCAGAATGACTGGATAGCCGACGGTGCGCGCCCATTCCAAAGCCTCGCCCTCCGACTCGATGATGCCGTCAGAGCCGGGAAGAATCGGCACCTTGGCACGCTTCATCGCCTGCCGGGCCTTGTCCTTCTCGCCCATCAGGCGAGTGACTTCAGGCGGCGGACCGATGAATTTGATATTCGATGCGCGGCACACTTCGGCGAAGTTGGCGTTCTCGCTCAACAGACCGTAGCCGGGATGGATCGCATCCACGTCGGCGATCTCGGCCGCGCTGATTACCGCCGGAACATTCAGGTAGCTGTCTGAGGCGCGTGCCGGACCAATGCAGATAGCCTCATCCGCAAAGCGCACATGCAGAGAGTTGCGGTCGGCCTCGCTGTAGATGGCGACCGTGCGAATGCCCAGCTCTTTGCAGGCACAGATGACGCGAAGCGCGATTTCGCCACGATTGGCGACGAGGACTTTTCGAAACATGATTACCGTAGCCGCAATGCGAAGAGGGGCTGACCATACTCGACCGGTTGTCCGTTCGCGACCAGGCGCTTGACGATCTCGCCTGCCGCGTCCGACTCAATTTCATTCATCAACTTCATGGCCTCGACGATGCAAAGCACCTGACCATTCTCAACCTGGTCGCCTGCCTGTACAAACGCCGGCGTTCCCGGAGAAGGAGACTCGTAAAAGGTGCCGACAATCGGCGATTTCACGATGTGCAGCCCGGCGTTCTCATCCACCGCGGCAGCCTCTTGCGCGGGAGCAGCCTGCGCTGGCGCGTGCACTGCAGGCGCATGGGCCTGAACGGCCTGGGGTGCGGGCGCGTTGGCAGCAGAGGCGCTCAGCAGGCGGGACAACCCCGCCAAGATCCGCAGCCGACGTGCCCTGCTGCGCAAACTTGATGCGCACCTTCAAGTCACCACGATCCAGATCGAACTCGCCGATCTGGTTGTCTTTCAGGAACTCGATAAGTTCCTTCAGTTCTTTCATGTCTTCAGGATTCATTGTGGATCTCGTCCTTCAGTCCTCTACGTGTGCAGACTATGCCGCGTTGCGGAGTCAGATCAAAGTTCTATCAGAGCCTTGGTGGCGGGAGTGATCACCCGGCCCGCCTTCTCTGTCACTACCACCATATCTTCGATGCGAATGCCAAATTCGCCGGCAATGTATATGCCCGGTTCAATCGTGATCACCATTCCCGTGGACAACAACTGCGGCTGTTCTGCAGCTACTCTCGGAGATTCGTGAATCTCAATCCCAACTCCATGTCCCGTGGAGTGAGTGAAGTAGTCGGCCAAACCAGCCTTTCGCAGCAAGCTGCGAGCAGCCTCATCCACTTCGCCACAAGTCGCGCCCGGACGTACAGCGTTGACGGCGGCCTGTTGCGCTTCCAGCACAGAATCATACGCGAAGCGCTCGCGTTTGCCCGCTTTTCCGACGAAAACCGTGCGCGTCATGTCTGAGCAATATCCTTCGAGGATAACACCGAAGTCGAGCACAATGAAGCTGTTACGGGGCACCGTAGCCGCCGTAGCATGGCCATGCGGCAGGGCGGAGCGGGGGCCGGAGGCCACGATGGTTTCAAACGACATTCCTTCGGCGCTATTTTGCCGAGCAGCATACTCCAGCTCAGCCGCGATGGAGGTTTCAGGAATGCCGGCTGCGATTTTCGGCAGCAGGCCTTCAAAAAGCTTGCAACCCAGAAGTGCCGCCTTTTCAATCATCTGCAGCTCGTCGGCGTCTTTCTGCATGCGCAAATCGGCGATTATTGGCTCGGAAAGTGGTCGAAAAAGGCTGCGTCGTTGCGCTGCTGGAACGGCCTTTTTCATCGATTCAAGGGCTGAAAAAGTGGTCGAAAAAGGGTCAAAAAAGACGCGTTTTTGACCACTTAGAGCGAGATAATTGCACGCTTCAGCGAGGGCGGATTTCTTCGCAATGACGACCTTCGCGCCCTGGGTTTGCTGCTTCGCCTGGACGGTGTAGCGGCCATCGGTAAATAAAGCTGCGCGCGTTGGCGTGATTGCCAGCGCGGCATTCGAGCCGGTGAATCCGCAAAGATAGCGGACATCCGGCAGATGGGTGACCAGCAGGGATTCAACGGCCGCAGCGGCCATGCGGCGGCGAAGAGTGCGCAGACGTCTTGCGTGATTCATGTCTCGTTCAGGTATATCAGGATCGGCCTGATTTTGCGGGCCGATCCCTCAGGAAAAAGCGGCTACCTTCCGGCGGCGCGGACGGGCTTCTTCTGGCGTGGACGCACAACTTCCTTCAGCTCGGGCTGGGCCATGGAGGCGGAGGATTGCTGGTCCATCCAGTCGTCGAGGCGAGAGCGCTTGAAGCGCCAGCGGTTGCCGAGTTTAAAGGCGGGCACGAATCCCTCAGAGGCATATTTGTAGAGCGTATCGGAGCTGACTCCGAGGTAGTCGGCTGCCTGGCGGATGTCCATGACTTCGCGTGTTGCAATCGCAGTAACGGCTGAGGTCTTCATCGGGTGGCGCTCCTCGGAAAGAAAGCTCTGGGATATGCGGGTGTCGAAGAGCACCCGGCGCCTTGTATATATCCTGTTTTACCCATTGCTTTCAAGAAGTTCCTGCATATATCTCAAATCATTGACCGTTATTCCTGTTTTCCACAGGTTTTCTTCTGTGGAAAATGGGTACGTTACCCAGTTTGTTGGGGTTCTTTAGGGAAACAAGCCTATATGTTGGGTCGTTAGCGGGGTTGGTTCCCATGTCGCGGCAACAAGAGGCAAAAGGCGCCAGGTGGCTGACGCCTCAGAAGCAGATAGCTGGGTCGCTATTGTGCTTGGTTATAGACGCTTATGGACCAAAAGCTAAACCATTAATTTAGCTATTTCGGTGGGATCGGCCTCAGAACAAATCGGCCATAGGCGACGAATGCCAGGAGCAGGCCGAAGAAGGCTGGGAATGCCGCCGCCTTCATCCCCATCGGCAGGGAGACGTAGGTGGCACCGGCCATGATGATGACCAGACCGCAGGAGGCGATCGGCGTGAGAATGGGCATGATTCGCAGAAGGGCCGGAAGGATGAGGCCGATTCCGCCAAGGATTTCGCAGACGCCGATGAAGTGAATGAAGCCGCCAGTGAGCGAAGTGCCCTTCGTCATCTGCTCGACCGACATGATGAATTTCATCACGCCGGAAAATATGAAGAGAGCTCCGAGAAGTCCCTGGAGTATCCACAGCGTGACAGAGAGGCCCTTGCCGCGCGTGGTTGATAGCTCGTTCCTGCCTACGTTTGTCGCTTCAAAATCCATCGTGATTCCCTCCCGCAATTCAGCATCTATCGGGCCCTGAAGTTTTGATTGGATGATGCACCCCTGCTTTGGGCTGCAGGTTATCGTGCGGCTCGCAGGGTCTTGAGCGCGCCACCCCACGCGATCACTTCATCGGCCATGGCGTGCAGGGATTTCTGGTGGCGTTCGTGCGGCTTGAAGGTGGTGTAGTTCTCAAAATCGGCGTGCAGTGACATGCCAACCTGCAGCCTGACGTCCGCGATCTTGATTTCAGCCATGACGAGCCTGAGGTTCTCGACGGCACGGATGCCACCGGAGCCGCCGTAGCCAACGAAGCCGGCTGACTTGTTGTGCCACTCCTGGAAGAGGAAGTCGATGGCATTCTTGAGCGCGCCTGAGGAGGAGTGGTTGTACTCCGGCGCAACGAAGATGTAGGCGTCGAAGGACTCGATCTTGGCGCTCCATGCCTTGGTGTGCGGCTTGGTGTACTGGCGCATGAACGGGGGCGCTGGTTCATCGAGGAGGGGGAGTTTGTAATCCTCGATATCGACGACCTCGAACTCTGCGTCGGTGCGGCTCTTCAAGAGGTCGTATACCCAGGCGGCGATGATTGCGCCTTTCCGTCCGGGCCGCGTGCTTCCGGTGATGATTCCGATTTTCAGCATCTATTGCCGTCTCCGATGGGGATGTTAGGTCGAGATTCGTTTGCTTATTAGAGACGGCAATGAGCGGGGTAGACTCAAAACCTGAAAGTATGGAGAGACTACCCACTCAAGCCAACAGAAGCCTTGAATGGCGACACGGCAAGGAAGAGAAAAAGACAATGACTGCAACAAAGACGAGAGCGGTGAGAAGAATTGCGAAGATGTTGGCATGGACTGGATTAGTGGGCTGGTTTTGTTCTGCTGCAATTACGTATCAGTATTTCTACACGCTCCCGAGGGCACCGGATCCGAAGACAGGAAGGATCTACCCCCGCAACATGCACGGTATCGGCATCTATCAGACCAAGAATGAGGATCGTTTTGTCGACATTCTGGGTGGGGTTTCTTTTGCTATCGGGGGCTTGGGACTAACAATTGCCGCCCTCGAGGAAAAGCACTGGAAACGGACCACGGGCTACAACATTCCTCCCATGCCACGGGACTGGCGTCCGAAGTAAAGTCAGACCGCCTTGTTTAGGCGTACACCAGGCGACCGGCTCTATGGAACGCCGGGTGGCCCACCCGGCAAGTCAGTGGCCTAGGTTGGTTGCTACGGAGTTCAACTCCGAGTAGTCAACGTAGTTGCGTGCAGGGGTTAGGTTCGGGGCCATACATGCCTGGCGTTCTTACGCGATCGAAAGATGACCTTCTAGTTGCCAACGTTCTCGCATTGAGTGTCGGCCACTTTCGACAGAGTAGACATGGGCTCGGTGGAAGCTTTTTATAGGACGGCAGGGGTCGTATGCTCAAAACCTGACGTCTCCATGAATCACGAGAAAATCGAATATGGCCATTTGTCCATTCTCGAACTCCCCAGACAGAACGTTGGGTTACCGAATCCGACGGCGCGAAGAATGATGCTTTCGTGATTTCTAAATCTAACGGCAGAGTGTGTGCATGAAAATTTAATCCAAGACGTTCCCCTAGCCTGTGAATGGCAGGTCCACGAAACGAGCGCCGCAGGAGCGTCGAATCCGACGACGGAGATCGTTACTAGCCAAAGAATTGACCTCATATCACCCATGCCTTTCTTGCCGGCGGAACAGATTGCGAATAGCTGCCTTGTTTGATCAACGAGGTCGAGTGACCTGCGCGCGATTTTATCCCATGTCTCAAACGCGAGACATGGGGCACCCGATTTCTTCTAAGAGCGTCCGAGTGAGAATCAAAATAGCGTAGTGGAGATGCATTATCCCACCCTTCGCAAACGGCGCGAAGGATGGGGCACCCAGTGGAGTAAGGGTCACATGTGATCACTCTGGTAGACTTGTCGGCCATGAAGACGTTCGTCGTTCGAATCCTCTCTATCGTGTTGTCGCTGACGGCGGTTGCAGCCGCGCAGGATGTTATCCAACTCTATCCAGGAGTTGCGCCGGGGTCGCCCGCGGCTAGCTACCCGGAGAAGCAATACTTCTCGAAAACCTGGAACACAGAAATTGTTACGAACGTGACTCGTCCTACGCTGACAGTCTTCAAGCCCGCTGCGGAGTTGAAGAACGGCACCGCGATCGTGATCTGCCCGGGTGGCGGTTTTATGGCCCTCTCGATTGCAAGCGAGGGCACAGAGGTGGCGAAGTATCTTGCCGCGAAGGGCGTCACCGCGTTCGTGCTGCGATATCGGCTGGCGCATACGGGCGATGACGCTGCGCAGGAGTTCCAGCAGTTGATGGCGGACGGGCCGAAGTTTCAGGCGATGCTGGAGGCTGTTGAACCACTGTCGATTGCGGATGGGCTGGCGGCGGTGACATACGTGAAGCAGCACGCGGCGGAGTGGGGCGTCTCGCCGGATCGTGTTGGGATCATCGGGTTCTCAGCCGGTGGAGCAGTGACGGTTGGAGTTGCCTTCCACTACACGCCGGAGGGGCGGCCAGCGTTTGTGGCTCCGATCTACGCGGGAGGAATGGGGAAGGATGTTCCGCTGCCGGCGGATGCGCCTCCATTGTTTGTTGCTGCAGCGACGGATGATTCCCTGGGTCTGGCTCCGCAGAGCGGGGCGCTTTACCAGAAGTGGCTGGATGCGCATAAGTCGGCTGAGCTGCACATCTACGCGAAGGGCGGCCACGGATTTGGCATGCGCAAGCAGAACATTCCTACGGATCACTGGATCGACAGATTTGCGGAGTGGCTGCAGATGCAGGGCTTCCTGAACAAGTAGCTCATGGGCGAGTGCCGGGCTTGATTTCTAGAGATTCTAAACGGAGCGGAGAGCGCGCACCGGATCGGCCGAGGCGGCGCGGGTGGCGGGAAGCGCTGAAGCGGCGAGCGCGAGAACGATCATGATGAGGACGCTGACTGCGTAGAGGACGGGGTCGG
The DNA here is from genome assembly GCA_963849505.1 of uncultured Acidobacteriaceae bacterium. GTDB lineage: Bacteria > Acidobacteriota > Terriglobia > Terriglobales > Acidobacteriaceae > JANXZS01. The sequence continues at coordinate 190,612 of CAWKHY010000016.1, forward strand.
TGGCGCTTACTCCGAAGAGGAAGGACCCGACGAGTCGCGAGAGGGCGAGGGATACGAGCACGCCTACTGCGCTGCCGAGCAGAGCCATCTTTGCCGCTGAGAGAAGTACGAGCCATGCGATGCGGCCGCGCTGAGCGCCGAGAGCCATGCGGATGGCGATTTCGCGGGTGCGCAGCGAGATGGAGAAGGCCACCACTGCATAGATCCCAGTAACAGCGAGCAGAAGAGCACCGAGGGCGAATCCTGTGATGAGGCCGGTGTTGAAGCGGCGCGGGGATTCGATCTCTGCGAGGACGTGATCCATGGATTGCACATGGTGGAGAGCGAGCAGCGGATCGATGGCGGCGACGGTGGCGCGGAGGGTCTGGATCATCTCTTCGGGCGGCAGGGCGGAACGCAGCGCGATGTAGCCAGCGTCGGGCTGTGTGAGTGCTCCGGTGAAGGCGTTGCCGTAGATGATGGAAGGCTGATTGGTGGAGAGATACCACTGATCGCCGCTGGGCTGATCGGGCGATCCACCCTTGGTGTCGCCGACGACGCCGATGACGGTGGCCCAGGGGAGTTCGGTGCGGCGGGGATTGCCGACGTGCATTCTCTTGCCGATGGGCGAGGTTCCCGGCCAGCAATCCTTTGCCATGGACTGGTTCACGATGATGACGAGCGGAGTATCGGAGCGGTCGTCGGGGGTGAAGGTGCGGCCCTCGTGGAGCGGGATGCCCATGGCTTTGAAGTAGTCGCCGTCGATGGCTCCGAAGGCTGCGAACTTGAGCTTCCATCCTTCAGCTCGCTGGCCTTCGAGGGTATAGGCGGCCATGCCGGTGAAGCCGGTTGCGGGCAGACTGTTGGTGATGCCGGCGGCGACGATTCCCGGCTTGGCTTCGAGGCGGCTGAGAAGGGCGCGGTTGAATGTCTCCGCTGAAGTGGCGGTGGGATATTGATCGATGGGGAGTTGGTATTCGGCTACGAGGACGTGATCGGGGCGGAAGCCGGGGTCGACTTCGCGCATCTTTTGAAAGCTGCGGAGGAATGCTCCGGAGAGGTTGAGCAGCACGAGCGCGATGGCGATCTCAGAGACGACGAGGGCGGAGCGCAGCCAGGAATGACTGGCGGCTCCGGTAGTGGTGCCGGTTCCCTCTTTGAGGCTTTGAATCACGTTGGTGCGCAGGGCGGCGAAGGCGGGCGCGAGACTGCAGAGGGTGCCGGTGACGAGCGCGAGAAGAATGGCGAAGGCAGCCACGGGCGCGTCGATGGCGATGGAGTCGATGCGCGGCATGGATTCGGGCAAGGCGTGCAGAGCGAGGCGAACCGCGGCGGCGGCAAGGGCAAGGCCGAGGAGGCCGCCCGCGAGCGAGAGCAGAAGGCCTTCGACGAGCGCTTGACGAAGAATAACGCTGGAGTGTGCACCGAGGGCGAGGCGGACTGCGCACTCGCGGCGGCGGCGGATGGCGCGGACGAGCATGAGTCCGGCTACATTGGCGCAGACGATGAGCAGCACAATGGAGACTGCGAAGAAGAGGATGCGCAGCAGCGGTTTGACGTTCTGGACGGCGTGTTCGCGCAGGAGGGCCACATCTCCGCGGATATGGATGGGCGCCATGCCGGAGGGAAATTCGCGCATCACCTGCTGGGAGACGCGATTGACGTCTTCAGCGGCCTGCTGAGGAGTGACGCCATCCTTGAGGCGACCAACCATCTGGTATCCCCAGACTCCTGCGTTCTGCACGGATAGCTGATCGGCGGTGAGGCTCATGGGAATCCAAAGCTGGGTGCGGCTGAGGTGTCCGGCCTGGAGGGGAAATTCAAAGTCGCGCGGCATAACGCCGATGATCGAATAGGGCTTGCGATCGAGCGTGATGGTAGAGCCGAGGATGGAAGGATCGAGGTGATATCGGTTCAACCACAGCGAGTATGCGATGACGGCAACGGGCTGATGGGACTCGTCTTCCTGCGCGGTGAAGACGCGGCCGAGGGCGGGTTGAACGCCGAGGGTGGTGAAGACTCCTGCGGTGAGGCGGGCGGCATCGACTCTCTCGGGAGTGGCACCGCCGGAGAGTTCAAAGCTTGCTCCGTTAAAGCCGCCCATCGAGGAAAACGCGGTGGTCGAGTTGGCGTAGGTGGCGAACTCGCGCACTGTGACGCCAATGCCCGTGCTCTCGCCGACATGATCTCCCAAAATAACCAAGCGGTCAGGATTGTGGAATGGGAGCGGGCGGAGGAGGACGCCTTCGACGAGCGAGAAGATTGAGGTGGTAGCGCCGATGCCGAGGGCAAGAATCAGGATGACCGCGAGGGTATAGGCGGGGCTCTTGATGAGCCGTCGTGTGGTGTGGCGGAGTTCCTGAAGAAAGGCTTGGATGTGCCGGGCCTCGCGACGCGTCAGATTTCATTCATCATCGCATGGGCAGGTTGGGAGATGAAGGGGGAATGGTTTCGGGGTGATTGATATTAGGAAAGCCAATTTCAATCAAACGAGGCCTGACGTGGACCACTGCGGCTAAACTGCTGACCGCAATTAACCTGGAATGAGGTGGTGGACAACCCTTGTAACTTATTGGTAACGTGATCGGCCGGCTCGACAGGTCGCACGATTTCCAGTCGCGCACTTCAGGAAATCAGGAAATACAAATGAATCGCTGGCCTCTCGCGCTCAAGGGCGCATGCTTGTTAATCTCGCTGGTTTGCTTTGCTCCTGTTGCAATAGCGCAGGCAAACTCCTCCGTGAATTTTGTGGCTACGAACTCTATCTTCAGCTATCCAACCCTAAACACTCCGCCGAGAGCTGCTGACCTGAACGGAGATGGTCGCCTGGACCTGGTGTCCGGAGGTATCGGGCGGGTTGTTGGCGCAAATCAATAACGGCAATGGCACTTATTCTTCGAGCGTGATCACCACGACCTACGTGGGGGGTGGGTTCTGCACCGCCGACATAAATCGCGATGGAAAGATCGATGTGGTTTACGCGGAGAACGGTGCCGCGCCGTACAACCATCTATAGGTCGCGCGGGCAATGGCAACGGCACCTTTGCGCACACCTACGGTCTACAACCCCGTTCCCACGAACTATGAGATGACCACTTTGCAATGTGGAGACTTCAACGGGGACGGATGGCCAGACGTCGCTCTTGAAGAAACAGGACCAGAGAACCGTGTGCATATCTTTCTGAATGTTGCCGGCAACCTGGTTGAGAGGGTCAGTTACCCAGTCGGAGCGACTCCGGCTGGCCTGACGCTTGGGGATTTAAACGGAGATGGGATTCTCGACTTTGCCGTTGCCAACTTCCAGAGCAACAGCGTCATCGTCTACTACGGCACCGGTTTGGGTACTTTCAGCCCGGGGGGAACGTATAGCGTCGGCACTGGCCCGACATCGATTGCCATTGGAGATATCAACGCGGACGGATTTGCCGATCTTGCAGTATTGCGGACTAACGGTGTGACGTTGCTGCTGGGCAATGCGGGCCACACTTTTACACCGGGAGGTTCAGTGTACGAAGCAGGAGCGACCAGTGTCGGGCTGGGTGTTTTTGGGGGACCCCATATGGATCTGGTCATTGCGTCGAATCAGTGGACCGCAGACAACACCGGCGTCCTGAGCCATTTGACCGTTTATCCCGGGAACCGGAGTGGGCAATTTCCCTCGCACAAAGTTTACTCGACGGGTTGGGATCCGGCGCAATTGCTGGTGGCTGACCTGAACGGCGATGGCCATCTTGACATTGCAGTGGGTGATGCCGTCAGCCCTGAGATTGATATCTTGTACGGAGACGGCTTTGGTTCGTTCTCGGGCACGCCGGTTGCGATGAACCCGCGGGCTACGGGAATTGCGTCGGCGGACTTCAACAGGGACAACACGCCGGACATTGCCGTGGTGAATACACCAGCGTGCGCTGCGCCCTGCAGCGGAGCGGTGTCCGTGATGCTGGGTACCGGGCAGAACTACCTGGGCGCCGCGCACTCGTATGCCATAGGTATGCACGGAGCCGGTGCGGTCGCAGGCGATGTGAACGGCGATGGGTTAATTGACCTGGTGGTGACGAACAACACCGCTGGCGACAGCTATGACACTTCTGTTCTTCTGGGGAATGGAGACGGAACATTCAATACGGCAAAGAATTACAACCTGGGGGCATTGAGCTCCGAAGCGATTCTGTTCGACGTGAATGGCGACCACAAGCTTGACCTGGTGATGGTAACCGGTGTCGCGCTCGGCAAGGGCGACGGGACATTTGGAGCGGTAATTCCCTATCCGGACATTACCTACGGCTTGCCCTCGCACGTTGCCGTGGCGGACTTCAACCAGGATGGATTTCCGGATGTCGCGGTTGCGACTAAGTCGAGCAGCGGGAGCGGTGATCAGATCTCGATCCTCGCCGGCAACGGAACAGGCAGTTTTACGCCATTTTCTACAGCCAATCCCGATTTGTTTGGCAGCGCCAGTATCGGCGCCATTGCGGCGGCGAATCTGAGTTCAGACAAGTACCCGGACCTTGTGTCTACAGGTGCGCGTCCTGCAGGTAGCCAGAATCCCACTGGATACATATCGGTAATGTTCAACAATGGCGATGGGCAGTTCCGGGTTGCGGCCGACGACGAAGCCAACGCGTATAACACGCAGACTTTCCCTGGAAGCGCGATCACGATTGCGGACTTGAATGGGGATGGTCTGCTCGACGTTGCTGCAGCAGCGCCGAATACTGGCTATGGGAACAGCGCTCCCAGCAGCGTTGCGGTAATTCTGAATAACGGCAAAGGCGGCCCGAATTATGTCTCCGGGTTCACGTACTCGCAGGCTTTTATTGCCACGGCTAGTCCGAACGAAGGCATTGTGGTGGCCGACTTCAACAAGGACGGCGCGCCGGATATCGCGGTGACTTCGCAGCTCGGGGTTTCCCTGCTCTTTAATACCGGAGTGGTGTCGGTTACTCCATCCAGCCTTAGCTGGGCCACGGTGAAACTTGGCCACGCAGGCGCGGTGAAGTCGCTGACGGTAAAGAACCTGACTACCGGCGCGCTTCCATTGAAGGTCGCGTATGGCGGATCGATATACTCCAGCCCGTTCCGTATCTGGTCGAATGGTTGTGCGAGCACCGTCGCGGCCAATGGAAGCTGCATAGTCACGGTGGCGTTTTATCCCACCGCGACGGGGCGACAGACCGATGTGCTCACTATTTCTGACGGGAACGCGATCCTGGCAAACGTACCGGTCAGTGGAATTGGCACGCCGTGAGAGCCGGGTGTCCCACATCTCGCTTCTGAGATGTGGGTTTTCGCCGCTCGGTTCTGACTTCCATCTCCCACTCAAGCCAACGGAAGGCTTGAATGGGCCACCCAGCCAAGGCAAAAACCCCGCCCCAGCCAACGGCAGGCTAGAACGGGGCACACCGATCATGTTGGGTCTGTGGAGTGAGAGTTAGCCTGTACCACCCGCCTACTGTCCAACGGGTTCTGCTTCCTTTGTGGCTCGGGCTTGCTTCTCATCGTTCCGTTTTCTAATTCGTTCGCCCACTCCATTGGTGTAGGCGCCGACGGGTGAAGAATCAACTGGAGAGGTTTTTTCGGTCCCAGGCTCAGGGTCATAGGGGGCAACATCGAGACCTGCGCCACCTTTGATTTCAGACTCGACCAAAGTGAGTCCATTCGCCTCGATCCATGGTCCCCGATAGTCGGTCTCTCCATACTGACTTTCGCCGGTTGAGCCATTGAAGTATTGATCGACCAGGCCCGGCGTTGGCTGGATGATCCCCACTGAAAATGGGGGTTTCTCCATGCTTTCGAGAGCCGCACTGAACGCACGCATGTGGGTTATTTCGCGGGTCATCAAGAATTGCAGAGCCTGCTTTGATCCCTGATCTTCAGTGAAACTGATCAACCGTTCGTAGACGATCTTGGCTCGGGCCTCGGCGGCGATGTTACTTCGCAGGTCCACAGCAACGTCTCCAGTGACCTTGAGGTAGTTTGCAGTCCATGCATTTCCCATGGAATCAAAAAGTGCCACACCCCCGCCGCCTGCGATGGCAACCAGAGGATCCGCCTCGGCTGCTTCCCGCTGGTCTTTCATGGGCTTAAGGTGCATGCGAATCAGGGCGCCAACGACTTCCAGGTGACTTAGCTCCTCTGTTCCGATATCCATGAGGAGGTCCTTCCTTGCAGCATCCTCGCAGTTCATACCCTGGATCGAGTACTGCATGGCGGCGGCCAACTCGCCATTGGCACCGCCAAACTGCTCCAGTAGCATTCGCCCAAACTTGGGGTCGGGGGTATCGATGTTCACGGTGTACATCAACTTCTTAACATGGTGGTACATAAGATTTCCTCTCGGGAGAAGTCAGGATTTTTCGCTACTTGGCAAGTGCTTTGCTTCTGGATGATTTTTTGCTGCGCACATCGGTCTGGTCCTGGCTATCGTCATCATCAGATTCCGATTCGGCCGCAGAGGTGATGAGTTCTTCTGCTTTGTTTTCCAACTTTTCCCGAGCCGCATTTTCTTCGTCCAGGGTCTCAGTGAGAAGTTCGACAACTTCGTCTTGTCCCAATCCGCGGGCCATGGCGATGACGGCGGTATAGCCGGCGATTTCGTAGTGCTCGACGCGTGCAGCAGCCCCGATGAGGCCCAGGTCGTAAGGAGCGTCTTCTTCCTCTTCATCGATTGCTTCTTTGCCCTCTTCGACCAGGCCTTCCATGCCCTTGCAATGTTTCCCGGTAGGCTTCTCCTCAAGCAGCGTAAAAACCTGCTTCAGCCGCTCAACGTGTCCTTTGGTTTCTTCCAGATGGGCTGTAAAAGCCTGTTGAAGTTCCTCATCGTCAGCCGCCTTGGCGAGCTTGGGCAGCGCCTTTACCAGCTGATTTTCTGCGCTGTAAAGATCTCTAAGTTCGTCGAGCATGACGTCCTGTAATGGCATTGAATGACTCCTCTATTTGTGTTTGCGCATTTGCGCCGTACTTGCTCTCTGATGCCGATGGATGACGATGTGCGGTATGCAAGCAGGGCGGGAGTTGAAGTTCGCATTCATGTGAGAGGATGTCGTGCTGATGGATGCGCTATGCGACGAAAGGCGGCGGCGAGAGCCAACGCCGAGCCACCGGCCTACCGCCCCTCAGGGGCTAAAGCCCTGTTTATCGGATCGGGGTGGCACGGCTGACGCCGTGTCCTTTCAAAGATGAACTTGTTCTGCTTCGAAGGCCTCTGGGTGGCTCGATGAGATCCCATGTCTCAAACGCGAGACATGGGGCACCCGCATTTGTTAGGGTTGAGATCTGGGTCAGTCGCTCGGTTCTGATTTCAGATGCTTACGCAAGCCAACAGAGGGCTGAACCAGCCCATCTCCAAAACCGAGGGCGATCATTGCGGGGACAAGGGTTTTTCGCTAAGGCGCCACGAAGGTTAGCAGGGCCCGATGAGCAGACTGGCACCAACGGATCCATCCGTGACTAGAAGTGTCCTTGAGTAAAGATCGCTAGCTGCAGAGCGGAGGCGCAAATCGTGCTTCCGCAAAGCGCCCGGCATTGTCGTTGAATGTATCCACGGACGACAAATTCTTCAACAAAACCGCGCTCAGAGATAATCTGAAAGTGCCAGGGCCGCAAAGGTATTTGCGAACCCTCCAGTTAAAGGCGGCACTATCGCGTTCGAGCGGTCCCAGGAGCGCGTTGGAGAGACTTCCGATCTCGACCATCGTAGACTTGGGGGCCATTAAGGATTGCAGATCACGGTTAGTCGCTCGCCGGTTTGTCCTTTAGATCCCACTCAAGCCAACGGAAGGCTTGAATGGGCTACCAGGCCATTTGTTACTCGACCGGGCGATCTGCGTTCACTTGGCCTGCTCGCCCATTCTGTTGGCAAGTGCTCGGATCACAGATGAGATTGCAAAAATGTCCACAATACCGACCGGGAGAACGACCGCTAAGGTGTAGTCCTTATTCGGCCATGGAATCAACAGCACCATAGCGAGATGTAGAAGCACCATGAGCGACACAACGGCCCAAAACCATATCCGGCTTCGCAGGTCCCATCGGAGCCTAACGGCGATGATTATTGCCCCACCAAAGCAAGCGGCAGCCGTCCCTCGTCCCGCATTCCCAAATGCGGAGAATATGAGGTACAGGGGGAGAAGACACAATATCCCGACCCCAATAGCCCAGGCTCCGCTGGACGTGTCAGGAGTGCCAACATCATCTGCCTCGTCATCGATCTTTCCGTTCATGAGCAATTTGCGTATTCCCCTGACGCGCTCCAATTCTATAGGCCAATCCTCAAAGTCTCGCCTCCGAAGTGCTATCGAAGTGGGGGCTGAGCAAATAGGTTACCTGATATACCTTCGGCACTGCGCTGAGGGCGAGTATGCAAAACGTGAATACATACATCTTCACAGAATCAAAAAGTCGCATTGCCCCTCCTGCACTCATTTCTCATCTGTCAGTCGCCGCTCGGTTCTGATTTCCAGATCCCACTCAAGCCAACGGAAGGCTTGAATGGGCCACCGATCATTATGGGTATTTGAGGTGAAGCTTGGCGTGGGACACGCCTACGGTTGCAACATCTTCCACAGCGCAAACACAGCGATTGATAGAAAAACCAAGACCATGATGGGCCGCGTGATTTTCGTCGCCTTAAGCCCATACCTTTCTCGATCAACTTCGGATAGAGGTGAGTCGCTTTCATCGATGAAGACATCGACGAAACACGATCTAATCGCGAGGAATAGAGCTGGGGCCAACAGGACCACATATCCCGAGTGCGGCCCATGGAACAAGCGAGACACTACCGATGATGTTGGCATGTTCGATCACCTATGGTTCCGAGCGTTGCTGTAAGCCGACAGACTCGCTTCTGAAAAGGTATTGAGTAGTCGAAGCTCAGGGAAAGGAACAAGGCCAGCTCGGGTGCTGGCCTCATCGTTTGATTGCTGCGTTTACGGGTGGATAGTTAAACCGTTGGTTCAAGGCCTTTGAGGATGTCGAGGAAGTTGTCGTCGAGGGTGCGGTTGCGGGAGACGGCCTCGGCGATGGTGATGCTCTTGATCTCGGTTCCCTTGAGGACGACCATGCGGCCGAATTCGCCCTTGTGGACGAGGTCGATGGCTGCGAGGCCGTAGCGGGTGGCGAGCATGCGGTCGTAAGCGGTGGGGGTGCCGCCGCGCTGGGTGTGTCCCAGGTTGACGGAGCGGGTTTCGTAGCCGGTCTTCTCTTCGATGAGGTCGGCAAGGCGCTCGCCGATACCGCTGAGAATGGCGTGACCGAAGGAGTCAACCTTGGTGCCCTTGATGGATCTGGCCTTCGGGCAGTTTGGCGCCCTCGGCGACGACGACGATGCCGTAGTTCTTGCCGTGGTCGTGGTTGTACTTGAGCAGGGCGCAGACGTGGTCGAGGTCGATGGGGCGCTCGGGGACGAGGACGACGTGGGCGTTTCCGGCGACTCCGGCGGTGAGGGCGATCCATCCGGCATCGCGGCCCATGACTTCGCAGACGATGACGCGGTTGTGGGCATCGGCGGTGGTGTGCAGGCGGTCAATGGCCTCGGTGGCGATCATGACGGCGGTATCGAATCCGAAGCAGGCGTCGGTGCCGTTGAGGTCGTTGTCGATGGTCTTGGGGACGCCTACGCCGGGTACTCCGGCTTCGATGAGGGCCTTGGTGACGGACTGGGTGTCGTCGCCGCCGAGGGCGATGATGGCGTCAATCTTGTTGGCCTTGAGGGTGGCAACGCACTTCTCAATGCCGCCTTCGATCTTGCGCACGTTGGTGCGGGACGAGTGCAGGATGGTGCCGCCCTTGGTGATGATGCCGTCGACGGTCTCGAGGGTGAGGGGGATGGTCTTGTTTTCGAGGACTCCGCGCCAGCCTTCAAGGAAGCCGACGAACTCGTCGTTATAGTGAAGGATTCCCTTTTTCACGGCGGCGCCGATAACCGCATTCAAGCCGGGGCAGTCTCCGCCGCCCGTTAAGATTCCGATACGCATAGCAATTCTCCTCCAAGAGAAATTAGGCCGGGACCGGATTGGTTCCGGCATATCAATATCAAGAACATTCAATTGAGGCCGAAGTGCACTTCTCCCTGATGGCCGCGAAAGTGCGCGGTTTTGGTAACGGGAAAAGAAGTCCTGGGGTCCTCACTGGAATGATACTGGCGTCTGAAGCTGGATTCAATCTTCGAGGGGTATGGCGGGTGAATTCTTACGGGCTGAAGGCGGAGAATCGGGCGCCAAAGAGTCGGAAGTGCGGGCGATACGTCATATAAGTGCGTGCGGCGATCCCTCACGGGTTTGCGGGTCGGCGCAGGATGCTTTAGAAGTGATGCTGGAGGCGAATATGCTCACGCGCGTGTCTGCACTGGTTGCCGCTGGTTTGCTGCTGGCGCCAGTTGGGTTTGCCAAGGAGAAGTCGAAGGGCACGCTTCCGGCGTATGTTTTGCGGGCGCAGACCGTGGCGGTGATTGTTGATCCCGAAGCGGGGATGTCGGTGCAGGATCCGCGAGCGAACGAAGAAGCCCAACATGACGTGGAGGCAGCGCTGCTGAAGTGGGGCAAGTACGAGACGCGGCTGACGCAGCAGGGGGTAGACCTGATCATCGTCGTCCGTAAAGGCCACGGGAAGATGGTGGACGCGACGGTCTCGGATCCCCGGCAGAACAATCGCATTGGCGGGGTCAGCGCCGCGGACAACAGCGCTTCGATCGGGGTTCAGCACGGGCCGGGAGCGGGTACTCCTGGGCAGGCGGATGGGGGTGGAATGCCCCGAATGGAGGTTGGGGGGACCGACGATTCGTTCATGGTGTACGAAGGCGGCGGGGATAATCCGCTGGATAAGGCTCCGGCGTGGAGATATTCGTCGAAGGACGCGCTGAGTTCGCCGGGGGTTCCGGCTGTGGCGGAGTTCAAGAAGGCGGTTGAGGCGGCGGAGAAGGCTGCCTCGAAGAATCCCTGAAGGATGTGATCGAGCGGTACGGGGGAAATGAGTGCTTATCTGGCGGAGGGGAACGCCGGGTTTGTCGTAGCGGCATCCAACTCATACAATAGCCAGTTGCCAGGAGTCCTCCGGATGAAGCTCTCAAGACGCCGTGTTCTGCAAGGGTTGGCGGCCTTGCCCCTGACCCACCAACTTGGATTGCTGACTGCGGCGGCAGAGGGCCCTGCTTCGCGAATGGCGCTGGATCCACAGCGGCCCCAGTTCCACCTGCTTCCTGCGGCGAACTGGATGAACGATCCCAACGGCCCGGTCTACTGGAAGGGCAAGTACCACATGTTTTTCCAGTACAACCCCAACGCGGCGGTATGGGGGGATATGCACTGGGACCACGCCGTGAGTTCGGATATGGTGCGCTGGAAGCATCTTCCGGTGGCGCTGGCGCCGACTCCGGGGGGGCCGGACAAGGATGGATGCTTTACGGGGAGCATGGTGGACGACAAGGGCGTTCCCACGATTTTGTATACCGGCGTGAACCCCGAGGTGCAGTGCCTGGCTATTTCGCGCGATCCCATGCTGCGAACCTGGGAGAAGGCTCCCAAGGCGGTGATTCCCGCCCCACCTGCGGGAATGGAGGTGGCCGGCTTCCGCGATCCCTGCCCGTGGCTTGAGGGCGACTGGTGGTACATGGGGATTGGGTCGGGGATCAAGAAAAAGGGCGGAATGGTGCTGCTGTATCGCTCGAAGGATCTGCGTGACTGGGAGTACCTGCATCCGCTTGCTTCAGGGACGTGGTCGGGGAAGATCACTGAGGATCCGGTGGATTCAGGCGAGATGTGGGAGTGCCCCGACTTCTTCGCGCTGGGCAAGAAGTACGTGCTGCTCTACAGCACCGAGCGCAAGGTGTATTGGCAGAGCGGCGAGCTGGACAAGGAGAAGATGGTCTTCCATAGCGAGCGGCAGGGGCTGCTGGACGACGGCTCCTACTATGCTCCCAAGAGCATGGTGGACCGCGACGGCAATCGTATTTTGTGGGGATGGATTCCGGAAGCCCGGCCGGTGGAGGAGTACAAGCGCTCGGGCTGGGCGGGAGTGATGTCGCTGCCACGGGTGCTGACGCTTGACAGCAATGGCGACCTGGAGATGCGCGTGGACACCCGGGTGCAATCGCTGCGCGGACCAGAGACCAAGGCGCAAAAGGCTTCGGGAACTGTCCCGGATGGGCTGAAGATCACGGATTATTCCGGCGAAGTGTTGTGCGTAACGAACAAGCTGACGAAGCCTGTGCGGCTGGCGCTGACCTCATCGGCGCAGACCCAGGGCGCGTTCTTCAGCGTCAGTTGCGATCCCAGGGACAAGGAGACGCCGCTGGCGATCGACGGCAAGCCGATTGTGGGTACGGTGCCCGAAGGCAAGCTGCAGGTGCGGCTGTACTTCGACGGCTCGGTGATCGAGGTGTTTGTGAACGACCATGTTGCCTGCACGCGGAGGATTTATCTGCCGGGCGAGAAGGCTGCGGATGTAATGGTGACGTTCGAGGGCGGCGCCGAGCAGTTGCAGCAGCTTTCTGTGTGGCAATTGAGGCCAATCAGCCGCGACCGGCTGACTACTTAAGGGCTTTGCCTGGCAGGGCGTTGCAAGCGGGTCCGAAGTTGATACTCTGGGTGGTCGATTGAAAGCCAACTCAGAGGTCTACTTCATGGATCGCCGTTCTTTTGTTGCCGGAACAATTGCCCTTGCCTCCGCTGCTGCCGCACCCGCCATCCTCTCTTCTTCCAGCACCGCAAGAGCGATGCTTTCAACGTTGCCCTCGAAGCGCCCCGACCCGGGCAAGCGCAAGTTTGTCTCCCCCGCGGTGGAGGAGCGGATCACGCAGGTGAAGGCGAAGATCCACAATCCTGAGCTGGCATGGCTGTTTGAGAACTGCTATCCGAATACGCTGGATACGACGGTGGACTTCACCGTCTCCGATGGCCAGCCGGACACGTTTGTGATTACGGGCGACATTGATGCGATGTGGCTGCGCGACTCTACCGCGCAGACCACTCCTTACCTTTCGCTGGTGAAGCAGGATCCGCATCTGCAGGAGATGTTTCGCGGCTTGATGCGGCGGCAGGCGCGGTGCATCCTGCTTGATCCATATGCGAATGCGTTTTATTCAACAGCGCGGCTGGGAGAGTGGAAGACAGACCAGACAACGATGAAGCCGGGCGTGCATGAGCGCAAGTGGGAGGTGGATTCGCTGTGCTACCCGATCCGGCTGGCGTATCTGTACTGGCAGCAGACGGCGGACCGAGTTCCCTTCACTGCTGAGTGGAGCCGTGCGGCACATTTGGTTGTGGCGACGTTTCGCGCCGAGCAGCGACTGACGGCGCAGAGCCCGTATCACTTCGCCCGCATGACAACCGCCTTCATGGATAACGCGCCCAACGCTGGACAGGGGAACCCGTCGCGAAAGATCGGGTTGATTCATTCCGCGTTTCGCCCCTCGGACGACAGCTGCTTCTTTCCTTTCCTGGTGCCGTCGAATATGTTTGCGCGAACGTCGATGGACCAGTTGGCGATCCTGGCGCGAGATGTGCTGAAAGATGCTGCGCTGGAGGCCGAGGCCAAGGCTCTATCAGCCGATTTGAGCAAGGCTCTGCCGCAGGCGATGACGGAACATCCCAAGTACGGAAAGATTTATGCGTACGAAATTGATGGCTACGGGAACCGCATCTGGATGGACGACGCGAATGCTCCGGGGCTGGTGTCGCTGGCGTACCTGGGCTGCTGCGATCGTGCGGAGGCGGTCTACCAAAACACGCGGAACTTTGCTTGGAGCGAGGAGAATCCCTACTTCATGCGGGGCAAATATGCGGAGGGCGTGGGCGGACCACACACGGGCCCGGGAACAATCTGGCCGCTGTCGATCATCTTCCGCGTGCTGACGAGCACCGATCCGGCGGAGATGAAGCACTGCATTGAAATGCTGATGCGCACCACGGCCGATACGGGATTCATGCACGAATCGATCGACCCGAACGATCCGAAGACCTTTACGCGGAGCTGGTTTGCGTGGTGCAACTCGCTGTTTGGCGAGATGATCGTGACGGTGGCCGAGCAGCATCCTGAGGTGCTGGCCGCGGTTTAGCGCCGGAAGTAGTTAGCTGTGCGAGACCGCCTCGTCGGCATAGAACTCGGCTATTTGCGGCCCATACTTCTCAGTAATGATGCGGCGCTTGAGTTTGAGGCTGGGCGTGAGTTCTCCGGTTTCGATTGACCACTCCTCCGGCACTAGCTTGAAGCGCTTGATGGTTTCAAAGTTGGCGAGGGTAGAGTTCACGTGATTCACGATCTCCTGAAACTCCGCGATCACCTTGGGGTGAGCAACTAACTCGCGTTGCGTCGGCGCCATAATTTCATGCGCAGTGGCCCACTGCTCCAGCACGACGAAGTTCGGCGAGATGAGCACGCTGGCAAATTTGTGACGATCGCCGACGAGCGCGGCTTGTGCGACGAGCATGTTCGCCTTGAGCTTATTTTCGATGGGCTGCGGAGCGATGAGCTTTCCGCCGGAGGTCTTCAGCAACTCCTTCTTGCGGTCGGTGACGTAGAGAAATCCGTCGTCATCGAAGTGGGCGATGTCGCCGGTCTTGAACCAATGATCATCCTCAAAGGCCTCCGAGGTAGCGATGGGCTTCTGCCAATAACCCTCGAAGACCGACGGTCCGCGGACGAGCAGTTCCCCATCGGCTGCGACCTTGCACTCCAGGTTTGGCAGGATCTTGCCGACTGATCCGATGCGGTATGCCTGCGGCACGTTGACCGCGATGAGGGGCGATGTTTCGGTAAGACCGTAGCCCTCGAGAATGCGAATTCCCACGTCAGCAAACCAGCGCGCTGTGTCCAGTCCGAGAGGAGCCCCGCCGGATACGTAGTAGTTGACGCGTCCGCCGAATGCCTGACGAACCTTGCTGAAGACGAGTTTGCTGGCTAGCTTCCACAGAAGTGAAGATGGCTCGTGGCCGGCGAGCAGCGTATCGCGGTGCCGCTTGCCGATGGAAAGCGACCAGCGGAGGAGACGGGATTTCACGGGCGATAGCGAGGCGCGGCGCTCGACTTCCTGACGGATCTTTTCGTAGACGCGCGGCACAGCTACAAAGACCGTTGGCTTGATGGTCGTCATTGCCGAGGGCAGGTTTTCAAAGTTGGAGCAATATGCGACGGTGCCGTTGCGGCATGCCAACGCGTAGTCAAGGTGCCTGGCGGTGATGTGCGAGAGAGGGAGGAAGGATATCCAGGATTCATTTTTGCCGAAGCCGAAGTTATCGGTGGAGAGGTTCACGTTGGAACCGATATTTCCGTGCGTGAGCATGACCCCTTTGGGCTCGCCGGTTGTTCCTGATGTGTAGATGATGGTGGCAAGGTCAGAGGGCTGCACATCATATGCCAGGCGATCGAAGCCTGGGTCACGCTGCTTGCCTGCGGCGTCGGCATCTTTCATCAGGGAGGAGAAAAGAACCGCGTCGGGAGTCCTCTCCTCGTCCATCAACACCACATGTTCGACCTTGGTGCGGTGCAGGATGGAGGCTACCTTATCGTATTGCTTGCGCGTTGAGACGACGATGATTCGGCTATTTGAATCGATGAGTAATTCCGCGATCTGCTCGGCGGTGAGGGTGGGATAGATGGGAACGTCCGCGGCTCCGATGGCGAGCACGGCGAAGTCGGTTACCGACCACTCCCAGCGGTTCTCAGCAAGCAGAGCGATGCGATCGCCTTTTTTGATTCCCCATGCGAGGAAGGTTTGCGCCAGGGCGCGCACTCGCTGATACAGTTGGGCCGACGAGATGTGCTGCCACTGGTCGCGTTCGTCCTGCCACAGGATGGCGCGCTCACGATCGCTGGAGGCGATCATGAAGAAGATGTCGTTGACGGTTTTGAGATCAAGCATGATGGGGAGCTACGCGAACTCCATTCAATAAGATGTCGAGTACTTGGGTTGCGGTGTGCTCTGGGTCAATCGGTTTGCCGGTAAAGAGCCACGAACTGATCATCTCGTCGAGAGCTCCGAAGAGGCACAAGGCTGCCACGCGATCTGAAATTTCGGGGCGGATAAATCCCCTCTGCTGGCCTGCGCGGATGACCTCGCGCACCAGGTTGATGTAGTCCACGAAGGAATGGTGAGAAAACTGTTCGAGAGCCTTTGCGCTCTGCCGCACCTGGGTCTGCAGAATGATGGCCAGATTGCGACGCGTCACGAGCGTCTCAATGTGGAGCCTCGCGATGATCTTCAGTTGCTCCAGGGGGTCGTGTGCATCCGCGAGAGCGGATTGGAGCCGGGAAGAAAACTGGGCGAAGGCGGCATCGATGGCCGCGCGCAGGATGTGGCCCTTGTTGTCGAAATACAGGTACACGGTGCCGTCCGCGACACCCGCGCGGGAGGCAATATCCGCGATGCGGGCGTGCTGCAAGCCCTTCTCGGCAACGACTTCAATCGCTGCTTCGAGAATCCTGTCGTATTTCTCGCCGCCGCGAGGCTGCGGTACCGCTTCGTCTATAGTCTTCAACGTAACTTCACTTGGCCGCCTACCACATCCGCACTACTCTAAGCGACGGCATCGGGATTGCCAAGCATAGAGTGTACTTCATTCAGAAAACATGGGTTAGACGATTCGAGAGGCGGAAGGGATGGGACGGTCTGCGACGTAAACTACCTGCTGAAAACGGTGGGCTGGGGGCCTGGCGGCTCGAATTGCAGGCATCCAAGACAGAGATTGGAAGGTGCGGAGGCGTGCGGGTCGCGGAGTGGGTGGAATTTCCACAGAAAATAACCTGTTCGGGTTGACAATTGGCTCATGCATATTTATACATAGAGATGTATTTTTATGCATAGGACGCGGCCTGAATCGGCCGCGTTGGTGTTTTTGGGATGAAGCAGCAGCGTCATGACGCAATCCGGCAGGTGATTCGATCGGCACCGATCCTGAACCAGGATGAGCTGCGCCGGAAGCTGCGACGACGCGGATTTGACGTAACCCAGGCGACGCTCTCACGGGATATTCATGAGATTCATTTATATAAGGGTCCGAATGGCTATGCCCTGGCGAATGGCCACAATGGAGCAGATGAGCCGGAAGGCATGACCTCCATTTCAAGTGTCCTGAATGCGTTTGGGTTGAAGGTGAACCAGGCGCTGAATCAGCTGGTGCTGATTACCTCAAGCGGCAGCGCACAGCCGGTAGCGTTCGCGATCGACAAGGAAGCGTGGCCCGAGGTGCTGGGGACGATCGCGGGAGATGACACGGTGCTGGTGATTTGTGCAGATCAAAAGCGGGCGACGCAGTTGCGGGTCCGCCTCGAAGAGATGATGAGCTAAATGCAAAACGGACAGATACAGACAGCAGTGGTGGGCGTGAGCGGATACGCGGGCATGGAGTTGGCGCGGCTGCTGCTGCATCATCCACGGCTGGCAGATGCGCCACCACTATTTGTGGGCCGGGTAGAGGAAGGGCGTGAAAGCGTACCGCTCGTGTCCATGCATCCTCAACTGGCGAACAATCATGGCTCGCCCGCGATGAAGATGTTGCCCTTCAGCTGGGAGTTGCTGGAGGAGCGTGGCGTGAACGTGCTGTTCCTTGCCACTCCACATGAACAGTCGCGCAGCTGGGTGCCGGAGGCCATAGCCCGCGGCCTGCGCGTGGTGGATTTGAGCGGCGCATGGCGGCTTGATGAAGAGATCAACCGCTCTGTCTACAAGTTCGAGGATGAGGATCCGGAACGCGCAGCGGAATTGCAGATGGAGAGCGTCTACGGCATGCCCGAGCTGCACAGGGAAAAGATTGGCAGAGCACGACTGGTCGCCAATCCTGGATGCTACGCGACCTCGATCATACTTGCGCTGAAGCCCTTGCTTGCACGGGAGTGGGTGAACACCGAGCACGGCATCATATGCGATGCGAAATCGGGCGTCTCGGGCGCGGGGAAGCTGCCGACGGCGAAGACACACTTCATGCATGCGGCGGATAACCTCTCGGCCTATGGCGTGTACAGCCACAGGCACACCGGCGAGTTGCTGGAGCAGCTTCACCTGGATACGGACGAGATCACTTTCACTCCGCATCTGCTTCCGATCCCCCGGGGAATTCTTTCGACTATCTACGTGACGTTCTGGGAGCCAAAGACCGCTTCCCAGGTGAACCACTGCTATCAGAAATTTTTTGCGGGTAGCCCGATGGTGCGCTGTTTCGGCTCGCAGCTACCTCAGATCCAGTACTCGGTAAGAACTAATTATTGCGACATTGGTTTCCAGCTTTCTCCAGACGGGCGCAGGGGCGTGATCGTTTCCTGCCTGGACAATCTGCTGAAAGGAGCTGCGGGTCAGGCGGTCCAGAACATGAACCTGATGTGCGGCTGGAATGAATCGGAGGGGCTGGTATGAAGTACGTCGTGAAGCTCGGCGGAGCGACGCTCGAGAATCCCTCGCTGCTACATATTTGTGCGCAAGCCATCGCGGACCTGGTGAAGGACGGCAACCAGGTGGCGCTGGTTCACGGCGGCGGCGTGCAACTTACCCGCACCTTGAAGCAGATGGGAAAGCAGAGCGAATTCATCAGCGGGCTGCGGGTAACGGATGCGGAGACGCGCGATACCGCGCTTATGGTGCTGGGTGGCAGCGTAAATAAATCGCTGGTTGCTGCGCTGGGCGCGCACGGCCAGGCTGCGATGGGACTCTCTGGCGGCGATGGCCTGGTGTTTCGCGCGCGCAAGAAACGTACCGCTCCCGATCTTGGATTTGTGGGTGAGATTGTTGCGTCGGATCCGCGGTGGCTGGATGCAATCTGGAAGATGGATGCTGTGCCGGTGCTCTCAAGCCTGGCGCTCGGCTTCGACGGCGAGTACTACAACATCAATGCCGATGAAATGGCGGCGGCATGCGCTGTCTCCTGCCAAGCCGATACTTTGGTTTTCCTGACGGATGTACCCGGGGTTCGTGGAGCCGACGGAGAAATCATGCGCTGGCTGAGCATCGATCGCATTGCCGCGCTGACGAGGGATTTAGTGATAAGCGGTGGCATGCTTCCCAAGCTTGGTGCATGCCGCGAGGCCCTGTTGCATGGTGTGAAGCGCGTGCGGATTCTTCCGGCTACGGAAGCGGCTGTGCTGCCGGATATCTGCAGTTCTCGCGTGACCTATGGGACCGAAGTGATGGTGGCATGAGAGGTGAGAAGGTGATGAAACTGGATTCGATTCGCGCGGCTGAAGCAAAGCTGCTGCTCCCTACATACGAACGCAATCCGATTCTCTTTGTCGGCGGCGAAGGCGTCTACCTGCAGGACGAGGCTGGCGAGAAGTACCTTGACCTGCTAAGCGGCATTGGCGTAAATGCGTTGGGATACAACCATCCGGCAATTGTGAATGCGATTGCGGAACAGAGTCGCAAGCTTATTCACACGTCCAACCTCTTCTTCCACGAGGGGCAGGCGGAGCTGGCAATGAGACTGACGGAGATGACGGGGATGGATCGCGTCTTCTTCTGCAACAGCGGGACGGAGGCGTGGGAAGCGGCGATGAAGGTGGCGCGCGCCTATGCGGGCCTGCGCCGCAGTGAAGGCCATGCGATCGGCACCAAATTTCTAGCGCTCGAGAACAGCTTTCACGGGCGCACCTTTGGCTCCGTCTCCACCACGCACAAGGAGAAGTATCGCGAGCCATTTGCGCCGGTGGTGCCGGGTGTGGAGTTTGTGCGCTTCAACGATGTCGAGGATCTCAAGGCCAAGTTTTCGAGTGATGTCTGCGCCGTGATGATCGAGGCAATTCAGGGCGAGGGTGGTGTTCGACCGTTCTCTGCCGAGTTCCTGGCAACGGCGCGGAAGCTAACGCAGGAGGCTGGTTCCCTGCTCATCGCGGATGAGATTCAATCTGGATTGGGCCGCACGGGCAAATGGTGCGCCTTTCAGCACTACGATATTCAGCCGGATATCACGACGCTTGCCAAGCCACTGGCCGGTGGCATCCCCATGGGCGCGATGCTCTGCACTGACGAAGCCGCGCGCGCTATTCACGCGGGCATGCACGGTACAACCTTCGGTGGCGGCCCGCTTGCATGTGCGGTTGCAATTGCGGTGATCGATACCATGCGCAAAGAAGGCATCCTGGCGCACGTCAACGAAGTTGGCAGCTACTTCAAGGAGCAGCTGAACGACCTTGCGGATAGGCACCCAGCCATCAAGGATGTACGCGGCATCGGGCTGATGCTTGCAGCCGAAGTTGATTCAGAGCAACTGGCCAAGACGGTTGCAGCGAAGATGTTGGAGCGGCACATCGTCATCAATCGCACCAGCGAGACTGTGCTTCGATTCCTGCCTCCATACATTCTGGGCAAAGATCATGTGGATGCAACCATCCTTGCCCTTGACGAGATTCTAACCGAGCAGGAAGCCGAAGCATCGGTAGCTAGTCGCACGGCAGACGTGCTTCAGAAAAGGAATTAACTGACATGGCCACCAAAGCAGAGCCGCTTAGCCAACCCGTTGATAAGAGCATTACCGCTGACCCAACAGAGTCGTTGCGGGGACGCGACCTTTGCTCGACGGCGGATTTGTCGCCGGCGGAAATACGCGCCACTCTGGATCTTGCGCATGATGTGAAAGTGAACCCGTAGAACTATCGCTGGTCGCTGGACGCGAAACAGATGGTGATGTTTTTCGAAAAGGCATCGCTTCGCACGCGCCTCACGTTTGAGACGGCAATCAACACTCTTGGCGGATCAGCGATCTTTGTCGACCAGACCAAATCACCGCTAGGGGAGCGCGAGTCGCTTGCGGACATGGCTCGCAACCTGGAACGCTGGACCGAGCGTGATCGTGCTGCGCACCTACTCGCACGACACGATCACGGAAATGGCCGTGTATTCAAAGGTGCCCGTGATCAATGCGCTGAGCGATCTTGAGCATCCCTGCCAGGCACTCGCCGACTTCATGACCCTGGAAGAACGCTTCGGAACCGCGAAGGGCCTTGAATTTTACATACGTGGGCGACGGCAATAATGTGTGCCACTCATTGATGCTTGACGGCTGCATTGCTCGGCGCTCATTGCACCATCGCGTACTCCGCGAAGAGTATGCGCCCAAAGCGGAGATCGTCGCAGCAGGCCCAGGAAATTGCGAAGGCGACAGGCGGCACGCTGACGTTTACGCAACGACCCGGTGGCTGCGGTTACGGGCGCTGATGCCGTGTACACGGACGTCTGCACCAGCATGGGCTTCGAGCATGAAGAAACCAAGCGCGCACCTATCTTCAAGCCCTACCAGGTGAATGAGGCTCTCATGGCGAACGCCAAGCCTGAGGCTGTCTTCATGCACTGCTTGCCGGCTCGCCGCAACGCCGAGGTGACCGACGCTGTGCTTGACGGGCCACAGTCGATCGTGTTTGATCAGGCCGAGAATCGCATGCATGCGCAGAAGGCTCTCTTGCTGATGCTGGCTGGGGCAGAAGACGAACGGTGCACCAGTTAGAGTCTTGCACTCAGATGCAGTTTGACATACACCCGGCCAATCAGCCCACGAGTAATTGCTAAAGGAGTTCGTGATGTCGAAGAAAGTTGTACTTGCATATTCGGGTGGTCTCGATACCTCTATCATCATTCCCTGGATCAACGAGAACTACGGCATGGACGTGATCGCCATGGTGGCCGATGTGGGACAGGGCGAGGATCTGGACGCCGTTATCGCAAAGGCCTACGCGACTGGCGCGAAGAAGGTTATGGTTCGCGATCTTCGCGATGAATTTGTGCGCGACTTCGTTTTCCCTACCGTAAAGGCAGGAGCAATCTACGAACACAAATACCTGCTTGGCACGTCGATAGCTCGACCCGGTTATCGCGAAGCACCAGGTCGCGGTTGCTCTCGAAGAGGGCGCCGAAGCCGTTGCACATGGCTGCACCGGCAAGGGAAATGACCAGGTTCGTTTCGAGCATGCTTATCAGGCGCTTGCGCCGGAGTTGAAGGTTATCGCTCCCTGGCGCGAATGGACGCTGAAGTCGCGTGAAGACTGCCTTGATTATGCAGAGGCACATGGCATTCCCGTCGCGCAGAGCCGCGAGAAGATTCACAGCCGGGATCGCAACCTGTGGCATGTAAGCCATGAGGGCGGCGAATTGGAAGATGCCGGCAACGCACCGTTGGCAACCACATGGACGATGACACGCAGTCCCAAAGAAGCTCCCGATCGCGATGAGAGTCGTCGAGATTGGATTCGTGAAGGGCTGCCCTGTTTCGGTGAACGGAATGGAGATCGAGCCGGTGCAACTGGTGGAATTGCTGAATGAAATCGCCGCACGCAATGCCGTCGGACAGAATCGACCTGGTCGAGAATCGGTTTGTCGGCATGAAGTCACGCGGCTGCTACGAGACTCCTGGAGGAACGCTGATAACGACAGCGCACCGCGAGCTCGAGGCGCTGACGCTTGATCGTGAAGTGGCGCATTACAAGCAGCACGTTGCGCTGCGCTATGCCGAGATTGTCTACAACGGCCTGTGGTTCACGCCACTTCGCGAGGCGCTGGATGCATTCGTTGAGCAGACACAGCAATATGTCACAGGTGCTGTTACACTTTCGCTTTACAAGGGCAATGTCGACGTGGTGAAACGCGCGAGCGAGTACTCACTTTATTCCAACGAGCTGTCTTCGTTCACTATGGGTGACACCTATGATCAAAAGGATGCGAAGGGCTTCATTCAGATTCTTGGCTTGCCTGCGCGCACGCATGCGCGGCTGTTGAGCCTGAAGAAAGAGGCCGTTAAGTGAAGATGTGGTCAGGCCGCTTTCGCGAGCCTCTCGACCCTGCATTCGAACAATGGCAACGATCCATCGTCTTTGACTGGCAACTACTTCCACAGGAAGTAGCTGCCAGCAAGGCGCATGCCAAGGCTCTTCGTGCAGCCGGGATATTGTCGGCTGAAGAACTGAGCCGGATTGCCAATGCTCTCGATGATGTCCTCGGAACGTTCTGGAATCCAGAGAAGCATGGCGCAATTCGCGATCACGCAACCGCGGAAGATATTCACCACTTTGTCGAGTTGCAGCTAGTTGAGCGCATCGGCGATGTTGGGCTGAAGCTTCACACCGGGCGGAGCCGCAACGAGCAGATTGCGACCGATCTTCGGCTTGTATGTTCGTGAATGCATCACCGTTCTTGCGGGTCAGCTTCTCAAAGTGGTCTGCCGCACTGGCGAAGAAGGCCCACTCGCTCGGCGATGCGGTGATGCCCGCGTATACGCATCTGCAGCGCGCCGAACCGGTGCTGGTTGCGCATTGGCTGCAGGCCTACATGGAGATGATCGTTGCGGGATATCTCCCGCCTGCATGGATTGCCGCGATCGTCTGAACTTCTGCCCACTCGGATCCGGCGCGGTCGCGGGTGCGACGCTCGAAACTCGACCGCACAATCGCTGCGGCGGAGCTTGCGTTTCTTCGGGCCCACTCTGAACAGCATGGACGCGACCAGCGATCGCGACTTTGTTTTGGAATATCTGCACGCACTCACGCTGATGGGACTACATGTGAGCCGTTTTGCAGAAGAGATTACACTGTATGCTACAGCGGAGTTTGGCTTCATTGAACTTGCCGGAAGCATTTTCGACCGGATCGAGCGCCATGCCGCAGAAGAAGAATCCGGATCTGACCGAGTTCGCACGAGCCAAGGTCGGCCGCATCAGCGGTGCCGCACAAACTGTCACCATGCTTTTGAAGGGCTTGCCGCTCGCCTACAACAAAGATCTGCAGGAGACGCAGGAGCCGGTCTTCAGCGCATCGACAGCGGCCATCAGCCTGGTTAGCCTGCTTACCGTTTTACTCTCGCGTTGGAATTCAAGACGGAGACGAATGCGCGACAGCGTGCAAGACAGGATTTCTTGAACGCAATGGCGGCGGCCACCTACCTCGTGCACAAAGGAGTTCCCTTTCGCACAGCGCATGAAAAGATCGGGCATGCGGTGAGATACAGTCTCGAGAAGGGTTGCGAGCTTGAGAGATCTTTCACTCGAAGAACTGAAAGAATTTGGTCAGGAATTCGACGAGGACTTCTTTGCGAGCATCACACTTGAGGCGACCGTGAACTGCCACGACGTTATCAGGCGGTACGGCGACAGGCGAGAGTAATGGATGCCCTGCTGGCACTCGAGCCACGTCTCGTGGAGATTACAGGATTAATCGATGGTCATTCGTAAAGCGCGTCTGCAGGACGCCTCGAACGTTCATGAAATCGTCAACAGCCTCTCGACAGATGGCACGCTGCTGGGCCGCGCCTTCGCGGAAATCTGCGAGAACATCCGCGACTTCACAATCGCCGAAACAGAAAACGGACTGTTCCTCGGATGCGGTGCACTTCACCTGTACGGTCCACATCTCGCGGAGGTGCGGTCGATTGTTGTAAAGCCTGAAACTGCTCGTCAAGGCGCCGGTAGCAAGCTGCTGGAGGCGCTTCTGAATGAGGCTGAGGAAAATGGAATTCGCTCCGTTTGCCTTTTCACGCGCATCCCCGAATTCTTCTTTCACCACGGTTTCCGCGTCGTGGAAGATCGCGCCGCACTCCCCGACAAAATTTACAAGGATTGTCAGACGCTGTCCGCGACTCTACAAGTGCGATGAAGTTGCAATGGTTCGCGGTCAGGTGCCGAAAGTCTCGATCCTCGGGCCGAAAATCGACGTCGAGCAACTTATGAAGATTTCTGTCTAGAAATTCGTAACTGTGACTGTTTCACGTTATACTGTAGCCGCCGTCAGCCTCGCCGCAGCTACGACTGCCTGCCCATAACTAATGCCGCCATCACCAGGACTGACGATGCTTTGCGGGTAAAACCTGAAGCTCTCATCAGCGAGCAGCCGATGAATCAGTGCGATGAAGCAGCGCGTTGTGGAAGACTCCTCCGCTTAAGCACACCTGGTTAATTCCGGTCTTAGTGTCCTGCGCCGATACCGCGAGTTGCGAGTATGCCCCGCAACGCCGGCGTGAAATCGCATGCTCATTTTCGCGGGATTGAGTTCCGTTCCGTTTATCTGCGAGCAGCGCTGGCCACATCGGCGAGGATTCAAGTTGTGACAGGGTCACTCCCAGTTCCCTTCAGCGCAATGGATGGTAGCCGTCTTCCGTGGGCAAATCGCCCACATCGACCGCAAGTCCCTCCAGCTCAATCGCCGCCTGTGCCTCGTAGTCCACGACGCGGCGGCCCGTAATCAGCGCGGCCGCTGCATCAAAGAGTCGTCCGCAACTGGAGGTGAGCGGCCAATTCACTTCGCGCTCAACCATGCGAGCCAGTAGTCGAATCTCCTTTTCAGTTGCGCCCAGAATTCGGATCGAATCTCAGGCACCATAGCATCATCGCCCAGTGCGGCAAGCAGAGTGCCCGAAGGCCATGCGCCACGGCTGATGTGATAGCGGCGGAGGAACCCGGCATAGCCACATAGCGCAGATGTCCGAAGCGCTCGAAATCTGTGTCGAAGCAATCAGTACTTCCCCGCCCCACACTTTTCCGTCGGAGCCATATCCCGTGCCATCAAGCGCGATGCCGATTTCTGCCCCTGAAGCGAATGCTCGGCCATGCAGGCCGCAATGTGCGCGTGGTGATGCTGTACACCAATCAGTGGCAACGACTGGTCCAGCGCCCACTTGGTGGAGAGATATCCCGGATGAATATCGTGCGCAATCGCTTGTGGCTCAATCTCGAAGGTTCTCTTCAGGTGTGCCAGAGCCTCTTGAAAGAATTCAAGTCCAGTAAGGTTTTCCAAGGTCACCAAGATGCTGGCTTTGATAGGCGTACCTGCCTTCAGCCAGGGCGAAAACGCTTCTTCAGATGACCGCCCACCGCAAGCAGTGGCGGCGATTCAATCGGCAGAGAGATGGGCAATGGAACGAACCCACGAGCACGCCGAATGATCTGCGGTTGACCGTCGACGATTCGTCAAAACCGAGTCGTCGCAGCGCTGCAGAATCTCACGGTTGTGAAAGAGAAATGTGTCCGCTATTTCGCCGAGTCGGCACAGCGCTTCGTTGTTGTCGATAGCGATGGGCTCCTCGCTCAGGTTGGCGCTGGTCATCACGATCGCACGCAGTCTACCGTCAGCAAAGAGCAAGTGATGCAGCGGAGCGTACGGCAGGAATACGCCGAGCCAAGGGATGCCCGGCGCGACAGACTCCGCTATCTCATGAGATGTGGTTTTACGCAGCAAAACGATCGGTCTCTGAACGCTGATCAACAGCGCTTCCGATTCGTAACAGTCGCAGTATCGTTTTGCGGAAGCCAGGTCCATGACCATCACTGCCAGCGGTTTGCCGTAGCGATGCTTTCGTGCGCGAAGTCTTTCGACGGCCGCGTTGTTGGTCGCATCCACTGCAAGATGAAATCCGCCGATACCCTTGATGGCGCAAATCTCTCCCGCAGCGAGACGCGCAATCGTCTCTGCGACAGGATCGCTCGAATGGATGTCTTCGCCGTGTGAGTCGGTCAGCCGCAGTTGGGGACCGCAGTCCCAGCAGGCATTCGGCTGTGCATGAAAACGCCTGTTCAGAGGATCGTCATACTCCGCCTGGCATGCCGCGCACATGGGGAAGACGGCCATCGATGTTTGCGGGCGATCGTAAGGGATGCTGCGCGTAATTGTGAAGCGCGGTCCGCAGTTCGTGCAGTTGGTGAATGGATAGCGGTATCGGCGGTTCGCAGGGTCGAGCAGTTCGCGAAGGCAGTCGTCACAAGTTGCCGCGTCGGCCGGAATCTGCGTAACAACGTGGCCTCGCACTTCGCTTCGCGTAATGCGAAATTCCGCGTCGCCCACAACTGGAACTTCCTCAACGTCGATCGATGCGATGTGCGCGAGCGGCGGCGCCTCCAGGGGCAATCTCTGAAGGAATAACTCCACCTGTGAGAGAGGGCCTTCCACTTCGATGGTTACGCCGGCGGTGTCGTTCGAGATGTTTCCGACCACTCGCTCTTCGGTAGCGAGCCGGTAAATATAGGGGCGAAAGCCGACCCCCTGCACCACTCCGGAGACCCGCACACGGCGCCGGACCAAGGTCACGTTATCTACCTGCAGTGGCGAGGGCTGACTCAGTTTTTGTAGCGGCCATGCGAGCGTGCAACCACGCAAGCCACGCGTCCATGCCGCCCGGCGCCACCGCGGATGCTCGCACAATTTCCATGCCGGGGTGAACACGCCGCGCATTTTCTTCCGCCAGTTCCGCACTGAAAGGCACGTAGGGCAGCAGGTCTACTTTAGTAAGAACGAAAAGGTCCGACTTGAAGAAAATCGCGGGATACTTCAGAGGTTTGTCTTCGCCTTCCGTGACGGACAGCAGCACGATCTTCGATGCTTCGCCGAGGTCGTAGCTGGAGGGGCAAACGAGATTACCCACGTTCTCGATAAACAGAAGATCGATATCGGCGAGAGGCCAACCCTCAAGATGCCTCTCAATCATTGTTCCGTCCAGATGACAGGTTCCGCCAGTGGTGATTTGCTTCGCAGGAAAGCCGAAGCGCGACAGGCGCTTCGCATCGTTATCCGTCTGGATATCGCCTGTGAGCACCGCCACGCGAGTGCTGGGGTCGAGATGGGCGAGCGTCTGCTCCAGCAATGCTGTCTTTCCTGAGCCGGGCGAGCTGATCAAATTCAGGCAGAGCACGCCATTTTCGTGGAACCGCGCACGCAGGGACTCGGCAATGCGTTGGTTCTCGCTCAGGACCTTTGATTTAAGAGACAGACGCTCCATCTTTTTCAACCTCCAGATATTCCAGGTCTAATTCGTCGCCACCCTCGGGCGTGGTGTTTTCGCTGGCACACGCGGTGCAAATGGAATTGTAGGCTTCCACGACGAATATGTGACCGCAGTTGTTACAAATACGCTGTGCCGGCACAACGTTGATGTCCAGCTTCAGATTATCCCAGTCCGTTCCTTGCACCACCGCATCGAAGCAGAAGTTCAGTGACTCCGGATCGATAGCAGCCATCGATCCAATGCGCACGCCGACGCGCGTAGGGTAGACGCCGGGATTGAGCGCAAGCTCCTTACGAACGGCATCAAGAATCGACTCGGCGATGGAGAGTTCGTGCATGGCTCCTCAGCAAATTCGCGGCAGCTGATCGCCCGCGAGCATATCCACTACGCGCATCGTGCCCAATGCGGTCCGCATGGTCACGAGCCCAAGATGTGTTTCCGTCACTACGCCGATGTCGGTCGCCTCACTGGCAATGTCGACGGCCCTCATAGCGGCTAGAGTGGCAACGGCCTCGGCGGCTGGAACAATCGCGATGAGCTTGCCCTCGTTGGCGACGTAGAGTGGGTCCAGCCCAAAGAGTTCGCAAGCTCCCCGCACCGTGTCGCGTACCGGAATCTTTCGCTCATCTATCTCCATGCCGACCTTCGCGCTGTCTGCAATTTCATTGAGCGCACTGGAGAGACCCCCGCGAGTCAGATCGCGCATGCAACGTGCATTCGGAGAAGCTTTGATGACCGCCTGCGCGAGCGTGTGCAATGGAGCTGCGTCGCTCTTCAGATCGCCATCGATCTCCAGTCCTTCGCGCTGCGTGAGGATCGTGATGCCGTGATCACCCAGCGGTCCGCTGAGCAGAATATGGTCGCCCGGCTTTACCAGCGAGGCGGAAAGCGTTAGCCCCTGCGGAACGACGCCGATGCCGGAGGTGTTGATGAAGATCTGGTCGCCGCTTCCCTTCTCCACCACCTTGGTATCGCCAGTGACGATGGAGACTCCGGCCCGCTTCGCAGCATCGCCCATTGAGTTAACGATGGCACGCAGTGTTTCGAGTGGCAGGCCCTCTTCGAGGATGAAAGATGCGCTCAGGTACTTCGGTTCAGCGCCGCCCACTGCCAGATCATTCACCGTGCCATAGATCGCGAGTTCGCCAATGTTTCCACCGGGGAAGACGAGCGGCTTCACTACAAAGGAATCCGTGCTGAAGGCGATGCGACCACTTCCCATCTCCAGTGTGGCCTGATCGTCCAGACGATTCAGCGCATCATTGCCAAAGGCGGGCAGGAAAATGTCGCGGACTAGATCCGCTGAGAGCTTGCCGCCGCTGCCGTGGCCAAGCACCACGTGGGTGTTAACCGCGATGGGAAGCGGGCAGGCAAGCGCCGGAGTTGTGGAACCCGCCATTACTTGCCCCCAATCATTACGAGGGAGGTCGCTTCATGCCTGCGGTAGTGGTAGTAGGCCGCGCACGCGCCCTCGGCGGAGACCATGGGTGCGCCCAGCGGCGACTCAGGCGTGCAGCGAGTGGCGAACGCGGGACAATCGGTGGGCCGCTTCAGGCCTTGGAGAATTTCGGCGCTGATGCACTCCGCGGGTTCATCGACCGCGATGTCCTGCAGATCGAACTTTGCCTCAGCATCGTAGTCGCGGAAGGCGTCGCGCATCTTCAGGCCGCTCTTTGGCACCGAGCCCAGGCCGCGCCATTTCTGATCGCAGACCTCGAATACATCCGCAACAACCTGCTGCGCGCGAATGTTGCCTGCGGCGCTGACTGATCTCGTGTACTGGTTCTCAAGCTCGGCGCGACCCTCTTCCAACTGCGCGGTCAACATGACGATGGCTTCGAGCAAGTCGACGGGTTCAAATCCTCCCACGACAATGGGAATGTGAAACTTCTTCGCGAGCGCCTCGTACTGGCTGGTGCCGACGATGGCGCATACATGACCCGGTGCTATCAAGCCCTGCACGCGGTTCACGGGAGAAGACATCAGCATGCTGACTGCCGGAGGCACGAGCACGTGCGAGGCGAGCAGCGAAAAATTCTTCAGCCCCAACCGCGCGGCCTGCCATACAACGGCGGCGTTGGGTGGCGCAGTCGTTTCAAATCCGATGCCGAAGAAGACGACTTCCCTCGTGGGATTTTCACGAGCAATCTTCAGGCTTTCCAGCGGAGAGTAGGCCATGCGTACATCGCCACCGCGAGCCTTTACATGCAGCAGATCTGTAGCCGAACCCGGAACGCGCATCATGTCGCCGTAAGAGACGAGGATGACCTCGGGGCGCTCGGCCAGCGCTACAGCCTTGTCAATCGTTTCCAGCGGAGTAACGCAGACCGGGCAACCGGGGCCGTGGACCATCTGCATCTTCTGCGGCAGCAATTCGTCGATGCCGTAGCGCATCAGCGTGTGCGTCTGGCCGCCGCAAACCTCCATCAGCACCCACGGGCGCGTCGCGATGCGGTTCAGGCGAGCGACCAGCGCGTGAGCCAGCTTTTCGTCGCGATATTCGTCGATGTACTTCATTGCTTCGCCTCGATGGGGCACACAATCGCGGCGGGGGTGGCGGAGTCGGATTTGAGGCCTAATTCTTCGTCAATTACGCCTATTTCTTCCAGGTACTGATAGGTCTTATGGGCCTCTTCCTCGTCAATCTTGCTGATCGCAAACCCAACGTGGACAAGCACATAGTCGCCGACCTGCGCCTCGGGGAGGAAGTCCATGCAGGCCTCGCGGGTGATGCCCCCGAACTGCACTTTACCCGTCAAAATACCGCCGTTTTCGCTCTTTTCGACCAGTTTTCCAGGGATTGCGAGACACATAGAAGACCTCATTTCAGGTGTCGCCAAAGCTGATGCAGGGGCGAGGGCGACGTCAAGATTCATTCTAACGTTCTGAAAGACGACTGATATGTGATCCATATCACCGTGCAAAACCACGTTACACCTGACTATGGACGTGTGGGCGCATAAGAATTACAAATAAGTGTCACGCGCAACGCCCCTCCCATCAATCGCGCGGCCCGCAGGAGCCTAAAAAATGAACTGGCAACTCGAACTGGCTCTCGTCTCATGCGCGCTGCTCGGACTCAGACATGGATTCGATTACGACCACCTGGCCGCGATCTCTGACATTACAGCGGTGCAACGCTCCTGGAAGCGAGGGATGCGGCTGGGCATGACCTACGCGCTGGGGCATGCACTTACGGTCGTCGTTCTGGGGGCGGCGGTGATTCTGCTGCACATCCGCTTGCCGGAGAAGCTGGATGCCTGGACGGAGAAGCTGATCGGGGTAACGCTGATCGTCCTGGGTATCGGCGTAGTCGCGAGCCTGATGAAGCACAATCATTCCCACTCGCGGGTGCAGAGCAGGCTGGCGGTCCTGATCTCAGGAATCAACTGGGCGTGGTGGCGGATCAAGGTGCTGGTGCGGCCCGAGACGCCTGCTCCGGCCTCATTCACATGGGACTACAACGGCGGTTCAGTTTTCGGGATCGGCGTGATTCATGGACTGGGCGCGGAGACACCGAGTCAGTTGATGCTGTTTCTGCTTACCGCCTCTCTTGGAGGCACTGCCAAAGGATTCATGGGCTTGGCGGCATTTGCGCTGGGACTGATCGCGATGAACACCCTGATGACGGCGTCCTTGGGTGGGATCTTTGGGGCCAGTTCGCATCGTCCGCGACTATGCCGGGGAGTGGCGTGGGCAGGCGCAATTTACAGCGTGGCAGTAGGGGTCGTGTTCCTGCTGGGATCTTCCGCTAAGCTTCCTGCGCTTGGCTAGCGCGCAACTCGATTTTGCGTGTTAGCGTATTTGCACCCCCTGGAATACAGCGCCCGTCTGAGAGCAAAAAACTCCTGCCCTTGAACAGCGTGACGGCTGTCACGGCCTAAAGCGTGCTTCGCAAGCTATAACTCCCCTGAGGCCTTCTATACACGCCCTTTGGGGCCGGGCTCCGCGTTTTGAAACGTCACACCCGCCTGGAAAGCTCGTTGAATTCCGGGTATTTGGACGGACGGGTAAGGCCGCCGGTCCCTGAATGCTGCAGGTAACCCGCAGGAGGAAATGTGCAAGCTTATCAAATGCCGCCACTGCCATCCGACGACAAGCGGTGGAAGATCGTAAACGGAACCATGCGCCGCCACGGCTATGCTCGCCAGGCGCTGATCGAGACACTTCACACAGTTCAGTCTTCGTTTGGATTCCTGGACGATGATTCCATCAAGTTTGTCGCGAAGTCACTCCGCGTGCCGCTGAGCCAGGCGTATGGAGTAGTCACGTTCTACCACCACTTCAGCATGAAGCCGCCGGCTGATCACACCTGCACTGTCTGCACGGGTACGGCCTGCTACATTCAAGCGGCGCTGACAAGCTGGTTGCGGATGGCGAGAAGCACCTCGGCATCAAGCAGGGCGAAACCACCAAGGACGGCAAGATCGCGTTGATGACGGTCCGTTGCGTGGGCGCCTGCGGTCAGGCTCCGGTGGCACTGATCGATGGTGAACTGGTCGTGCGCGTTGAGTCGGCAGCGATGGTGGAACAGCTGGAAAGGTGGGAGGCCCAATGAACATTGAAGAACTGGAACAGATTGCCGAGAGCGCGAAGCACGAACACGAGAAGTACGACTACGAAGTGAATGTCTGCATGGCGATGGGCTGCATGTCGCAGCACAGCGACAAGATCAAAGATGCAGTTGGTGAAGGAGGCTGAAGCCTCCGGCAAGAAGGTGCTGGTTCGCAGGATGGGTTGCCTGGGACCATGCGCAGCGGGCCCGCTTGTGCTGGTCGATCCGACGGATGTGCTGTATGGATCCGTGAAGCCGGAAGACGCCGGACGCATCATCGACAGCCTGGACAAAGAACCGGTCAAGGAATTGAACTGCGATCTGCGAGATTATTTCGATGACCAGGTTCACGTAGTTCTTGAGAACTCCGGCCACATCGATCCGGAAAAAATCGACGAATACATCGCCGCCGATGGCTATCAGGCTCTGCTGAAGGCGCTGACGGAAATGAATCCCTCGGCGGTGGTGGATCAGATTTCCAAGAGCGGACTGCGCGGGTCGTGGCGGCGGCGGCTATCCCACGGGGCTGAAGTGGGGCACCGTTGCCAAGGCGAGTCGGCGACACCGAAGTATGTGATCTGCAACGGCGGACGAGGGCGATCCCGGCGCGTTCATGGATCGCAGCGTTCTGGAGAGCGATCCGCAGCGCGTGATCGAGGGCATGACGATTGCAGCATATGCAGTCGGAGCCAGCCGTGGCTTCTTCTATGTGCGCGCCGAGTATCCGCTGGCGATTGCACGTCTGACGATCGCACTTCGCGAGGCGCGCCGGCGCGGTTTCCTGGGCAACAATATCGGCGGCACTGATTTCAACTTCGACATCGAGATCCGGCATCGGCGCGGGCGCATTTGTCTGCGGTGAAGAGACGGCGCTGATCGCCTCGATCGAAGGCAAGCGCGGAACACCGCGGCCGCGTCCTCCCTACCCCGCGGTATCGGGCTTGTTCGGCAAGCCGACGCTGATCAACAACGTCGAGACCTTCGCGAACATCGCGCCGATCATTCGCAATGGCGCGGAGTGGTTCGCCGGCATGGGCACTGCAGCGCAGCAAGGGCACCAAGGTCTTCGCACTGACCGGCAAGATTACGAATACCGGCCTGGTGGAGATTGCCATGGGAATGACGCTGCGCCAGATCATCTTCGGCATTGGCGGCGGCGTTCCTGACGGCCACAAGTTCAAGGCCGTGCAGACGGGTGGACCTTCCGGCGGTTGCTTGCCGGAAGAGCACCTGGACCTGAACATCAGCTACGACGCGCTGATCGGCGCTGGGAACGATGATGGGATCCGGCGGCATGATCGTCATGGACGACACTTCGTGCATGGTGAACGTGGCTCGCTTCTTCGTGGAGTTCTGCATGACGGAATCGTGCGGCAAGTGCATTCCCTGCCGCGCGGGCACGGCACAGATGTTCAGATCTGCTGACCAAGATCTGCAACGGAGAAGGCTCCTACGCGGATCTCGACCTGCTGATTGATCTCTGCGGCGTTATCAAGGACACCAGCCTTTGCGGCCTGGGCATGACCGCACCCAACCCGGTGCTCAGCACGCTTCGCTACTTCAAGAATGAGTACATCGATCACATAGAGAACAAGCGTTGTGCTGCCGGCGTATGTGCGATGCACGCCGTGGCCGTGGAGGTGAAGGCATGAGTACTGCGGTTGACGTCAAAACACTAATCATCGATGGGGAAGACGTAAGCGCCCGCGCTGGCCAGACCATCCTCGAAGTGGCCCGGGAGAACGATATCAATATTCCGACTCTCTGCCATCTGGACGGCCTGAAGGATGTGGGTGCGTGTCGCCTGTGCCTGGTAGAGATCAAGGGCCTCAACAAGCTGCTTCCCGCCTGCGTCTGCAACCGTAGAAGAGGGCATGGAAGTCACCACCAATTCAGAGAAGCTGCAGAAGTATCGCCGCACGATTCTGGAGATGCTGTTTGCCGAGCGCAATCACATTTGTTCGGTGTGCGTGGCCAACGGGAATTGCGAATTGCAGTCGACTCGCACAGTCGCAGGGATTGACCCATGTGCGACTTCCCTATCGCACTCCCACGCTTACTGTGGATGCATCGCATGAGCGCTTTGTTGCGGATCACAACCGTTGCATCCTGTGCTCGCGCTGCGTGCGCGTTTGCGCCGAGGTTGAAGGCGCGCACGTGTGGGACGTGATGGGCCGCGGCATCGACTCGATCGTGATTACCGACCTGCACGAGCCATGGGGTTCGTCTTCCACCTGCACGCGCTGCGGCAAGTGCGTCCAGGTGTGCCCGACCGGCGCTCTGTTCGACAAGAGCAAGGTCGGAGTTCCGCATCCCAAGTATCCTGACTTCCTGATTAACCTGAACGTGATGAGAGAAGGACAATGAGCAAAATCAAAGTGGCAACGGTCTGGCTGGATGGCTGCTCGGGATGCCATATGTCATTTCTTGACATGGACGAGCGTCTGATCGAATTGAGCAGTCAATTCGACCTCGTATTTAGTCCAATCGTGGACTTCAAGGTATTTCCGGAAAATGTGGATGTAGCCCTGGTCGAGGGCGCGGTATCGAGCGATGAAGATGAGCACAAGATTCGCCACATTCGCAAGCACACCAAGTTGCTGATTGCGATGGGCGATTGTGCGGTCGCTGGAAACGTGCCGTCGATGAGAAACCAGTTCGGCGTGCAGGCCATCACCGACAGGGCATTCTTTGACACCGCAACTTTGAACCAGCAGGTTCCCTGCAAGCTGGTTCCCAAGCTGAACGCGAGAGTGCGCCCGGTTCACGAGTTTGTGCCCGTCGACGTCTTTCTGCCGGGTTGCCCTCCCTCGGCGGACACTTTCTACACGGTGCTCAGTGAGCTGCTGGCCGGCCGTACGCCAGACATCGCAAGCCTAACCCGCTTTGGTGCATAGGAGATTCCCCCATGTCGCAAACAATTACGATCGATCCGGTAACACGTCTTGAAGGCCACGGCAAAATTACGCTGAAGGCCGACGACGACGGAGCCATCAATGAGGCTTTCTTCACCGTCACCCAGGTGCGCGGTTTTGAAAAATTCTGCGAGGGACGTCCGTTCTACGAAATGCCGAGCCTGATGGCACGCATCTGCGGCATCTGCCCGGTCAGCCACCTTATCGCGTCCGCAAAGGCCTGCGAGTCCATCATGTCGGTCCAGATTCCGCATACAGCCGCGCAGTTGCGTCGCATGCTCAACCTGGCGCAGACCGTGCAGTCGCACGCGCTGAGCTTCTTCTACCTCTCCTCGCCTGACCTGCTGCTGGGCATGGATGCCGATCCTGCGGTGCGACACCTGTTTGGCGTAGTAGCGGCCAAGCCGGAGTTGGGTCGCGGCGGCGTTGCCCTGCGGCGCTTTGGTCAGCACATTATTGAGCTGCTGGGCAAGAAGCGCATTCATCCCGGATGGGTTATTCCCGGCGGCGTCACCGAGCCGCTCTCGAGCGCGCACCGCGACGAGATCCTGGCAATGATCCCCGAGGCGTACAAGAACATCAAGTACGCGCTGAACTGGTACAAGCAGATCGTTCCGAACTTCAAGGAAGAGATTGAGCGTCTTCGCGAATTTCCCGTCGCTCTTCCTCGGGCTGGTCAATGAGGACGACAGCGTGGAATTCACCGATGGAGCGCTGCGGCTGATTGATGCTGAAGGCAACATCCTGAAGGATGGGATTCACGCGGCAGAATTCGAAGATAACTTTGGCGAAGCGGTTGAGCCTTACTCCTTCGTGAAGTTCCCCTACTACAAGCCGCTTGGGTATCCCCAGGGCAGCTATCGCGTAGGCCCGCTGGCCCGCCTGAACATTGCCAAGACCATGGGCACTCCGCTGGCGGATCAAGAGCTGATCGAGTTCAAGAAGCTGTCGAATGGACCGGTGCTGGGGTCGTTCCACTATCACTATGCCCGCCTGATCGACATCCTCTACGGCATTGAGATGATCGAGCGCATCCTCAGCGATCCGCTTATCCTTGACACGCATGTGCGGGCAACCGCCGGCGTCAATCGTCTTGAGGGCGCAGGCGTCGCCGAAGCTCCTCGCGGCACGCTGATGCATCACTACAAGGTGGATGACAAGGGCCAGATGCTGCACGCGAATCTGGTAATCGCGACGGGCCAGAATAACAACGCGATGAACCAGGGCGTTCTGCAGACGGCACAGAAATATGTGAACGGCAACAAGCTGGAACAGGGCATGCTGAACCGTGTGGAAGCAGTGATCCGCACCTTCGATCCCTGCCTTAGCTGCTCGACACATGCTTTCGGGCAGATGCCGCTTTCGATTGAGCTGGTCGCGCCGGATGGTTCGAGGCTCGACGAGATTCACCGCTAATCGCTCCCGCTTTAGATTGCTGAAGTACCTCGCAGCCGTTCCACTCCGGAACGGCTGCTAACTTTTGAGCTATCCTCAGCTGAGTATCTGGAGATCCTGATGCAGCGGCAACTTGTGCTGGCCTGCGGCAATACGCTGCGGGGAGATGATGGAGTGGGCTGGAAGATTGCCGAGGCGCTGGAGAGTGATGCTGCGCTGAGCGCGGTACGCGTGAGGATCGCGCAACAGTGGACGCCGGAGATGGCCGAAGAGATCAGCGAAAGTGACGTCGTAGTCTTTGTGGACTGCTCGGCGATTGCAGAGCCCGGCGCAATTTCGGTTATCCCCGTGGAGGCCGCGCGCAGCAGCGTAGGCAGCCTCACCCACAACGTCGCGCCCGGCTCCCTGCTGGCTATGTCGCTAGAGCTTTATGGAAGGATTCCTGCACACGCTGTAGCCGTCACGGTTGGGGGCAAGTCCTTCGAGCTTGCCGAAGGACTTACCGCGCCGGTTGAAGTTGCTATCCCACTGGCCGTGAGCGCCATCCGGCAGTTGCTAAGCCAGGGCTAGCGATCCGTGCAGGAGTAGCAGGGATCGATCGACGCCTGGATCAGTGGTGCATCCGCCAGTTCCGCACCCAATACTGAGAAGCGAACCGTGGGCATGTTCATGAAAGTTGGCGTCCTCACCCTGACTCGTGCCGGGGTGTCGGTGCCGTTCGATGTGACCGAGTAGAAGACCTCGCCGCGCGGCGCTTCAATGCGGCTGACTGCCATCCCTACGGGAAACTTTACGCGAGATGGATCCATGGCCCGGAATGGGCCTTCGGGCAGATTCTTGATCGCCTGGCGCAAGATCTTGCAGCTCTCCAGCATCTCCAACGCGCGCACGATCACGCGGGCACGCACGTCGCCCTCGGTCTGCACGGGAACGCTGAATTCGAACTGGTCATAAGCTGAGTAAGGCGCGTCGCGGCGCAAATCCTTATCCACGCCCGATGCTCTTGCAAGGGGTCCGAGAATTCCCATGGCCACTGCCTGCTGATTGGTGAGAACGCCGATTCCTGCGCAGCGCGATTGCACCGTGGCGTCCTGCGTAAATACCGGGATGATCTCGCGATTGATTTCTTCTTCGAGAACGAGGATGGACTTGAGCACCGCGTCCGTGTCGGTGATGTCGCGATTCACGCCGCCGAAGCAGTTCATGCCGTAATTTACGCGATTGCCGGAGATCATCTCCAGCGCGTCCATTACCTTTTCGCGAATGGCGAAGCAGCTCATGAACATCGTCTTGAAGCCCATCAGCTTGGCGGCGATTCCCGCCCAGAGAATGTGCGAGTGCAGACGTTCCAGTTCCGAGACGATGATGCGGATGTACAGCGCGCGCTCCGGCGTGTTGAGCTCGGCGATCTTCTCCACCGCCATGCAAAACGTGAGCGAGTGAACGTTGGAGCAGATGCCGCACACGCGCTCCACCAGCGTGATCGCCTGAAAATAGTTGCGCCGCTCGGCGAGAAATTCGATTCCGCGAAAGTTGAAGCCGACGTGCAGAATTGCCTCGCTGACGGTTTCGCCTTCGCAAAGCAGGTCAAGTTTGTAGGGCTCTTCGAGGGCAGGATGATAGGGACCGATGGGGATGCGATAGCTCATTCTGTGCCGCCTTTATGCAGGTTGATTCCAATTTCGTCGCCCATCCTCAACATCAGCGGCATGGTATCCACGCGCCCGGGAAACTCCACGGCGAAGTATTCGTGGATCTCGCGTTCGGCCCAATCCGCCGCGGGGCAGATGTCGGCGATGCTGTCGATCAACTTGCCATCCGCAATCGTTGACAAGGTCACCATCTGGCCGCCGAGGTCCCAGTGGTAATCCATGCGAAGTTCGTGACTGGGAAGCTCAGTGGCCGCGAGGGTGATGAGCCGGGCGCTCTCAGCGAGCATTCGAGAAGCTGCCGGGCGAACCTCCGCCTTGGCCATCGTGCCCCACCACGATCCGTTCTTCTGCTCCCAGCTCTCACTGAGCTTTAGGTCAAGAAGGATCTCGTTGAATTCAGCTATTGACGTTGCCACGGTAGTTCCGCCTTTCGATGCTCTTGCGCTTGCGCTGTCGTTGAAGCGAGCCCAAACTGCAACCCTAGACCGACTGTTCCGCCGTCTTGATAGTCGCCGGCTGGTTGTCGCCTCTGGGTTCAACCTGCGCGACTGCTTCGTCTGTTCCTGCAGCAGGCATATTCTTGAGAACCGGCTCAGTCTCTTTTGCCGGAGCCGCTACCGGGGCCTTCGCTGCGTCAGTAGCCGCATTCGCGACTGGAGTGGCCTTCACGGGACGCTTGCGCGTCAGGTTCCACTCCTGCTTCAACTCGCCTTCGACTCCATAGACCGGCGGAAGATCGGCTTCCATCGTTAGCACGTGCAGCTTGCAACGCTCGATGCAGCGGCCGCAGAAGGTGCACTTTCCGGCATCGTATTTCCATTGATACTTGTCGCCATCACGATGAACTTCCATGGCGCAGGAAGGGCAGCTATAGGCACACTGGCCGCAACCCACGCAACGCTCTTCGTCGATGTGGACGAGTCCACGATAGCCGCCGTTATGCGGTTGTTTTTCCGGAAAGGGTGCCGTGAGCGTCCCTCGCTTCAGATTGTCAAGAATCAGGCGCAGGATGTTCATGACTTAAGCCTCATAAAGAGCGACGACGATACAGCCAGCACCGTGAGAACCAGCGCCCACCTCCAGTAGAAGCGGATCGAGCGTTTCAGCGTGAGCCGTGCCGTCGCGGCGGCGACTGCAGCCAGCAGTCAGCACCAGGCCAAACGAGACGATTACAAACATAGGAACGTGGAACCACCAAGCTCCGCCACGCGGCAGGATCAGCGTAGCCACCAGGCCGGTAAGCGCGAGCCACTCCATTCCATGCGCCAGTTCCCACATCGCCAGTTCGGGTCCCGCATATTCGGTCAGCGGACCGGAGTAGATCTCCTGTTCGGCGCTTGAGGTGGAGAAAGGATTCAGGTGGAGTTTTGCCGGGATGCAGATCAGAATTCCGATAACCCCGAGCCAGTGTCCGGGATTGGTGGAAGCTCCGGCAACGTCGGCCAGGCGGTACGTATGTTCCACGACCGCGATAGTAGTGAAAGCCAGCAGGAAGACGAGGTTGTTGGAGACGCTCAACACTGCTTCGCGCGTAGAGCCAATCTCACCGTAGAGAGACCCCGAGGTAAAGCCCGCAAGGATGAGGCACACCGAGGGCATCTCCAGCAGCGCAACCAGAAGGATGACGTCACCGGCGAATCCCGCGCTTCCGGGAAGAACTGGCAACAACACGATCGCGCCCACCATCGACACGATCGCGATCATGGGCCACAGATTCAGCATTGTGCCCTGAATTCCCGGGCGCACGGGAGGCCGCTTCCCCATCAGCTTGACGAAGTCATACATTGGCTGCAGCAAGGGCGGACCGATGCGCCGCTGCATGCGGGCAACAGCTTTGCGCTCGCCCCACATAAATAGCCAGGCCGCGGGAATAGCGAAGAGCAGCCCGGGAAAAACGAGAAATCGCAGCAGAGCCATACTCAAAGTCATTTCTGGGGCTCTCCTTCGCTGGACTCAGGAACGCCGCGGGCGGCGAGAATTCCGGCAGCACGCGCGATTCCTGCAATGATTGCGTCTGGATGCGGCGGGCAACCCGGCACAAATACGTCAACCGGAATGTGGCGGTTGAGCGGGCCGGCGACTACCGGGCTACCGGCAAAGACGTTGCACGACGCAGGGCATGAGCCGAGGGCGACAACGGCCTTGGGGTGGCAAACCTGTCCGTAGACGGTGCGAACCGCTTCAAGCGAGTTGCGGGTTACCGGTCCCGTGATGCACAGGATGTCGGCGTGGCGCGGACTGCCCTCCACGTGGATGCCCAGTTGCTCGACGTCGTAACGCGGCGCGAGTGAGGCAATGAGCTCGATGTCGCAGCCATTGCAGCTCCCCGTATTCATGTGGAAGAGCCAGGGACTCTTGCTCCGGCATTTACTGATGAAGCGCTTCACGAAGCTCATCGTATCCCTCGAATCAGCGCTGGCAGTGCGTCAGGCCATAGCCCGCCAACCAGCAGAATTACAATCAGCGCTCCCACAGTTGCCCCGAAGAGCAGCGGTTCCCTGCTCGTCTTTGTGCCGGAATTGGCGGGCGGTGGTCCCCACCAGAATCGGCTCAGCGCCAGTACGTAGGAGATCAGCGCGAACATCGATGACAAGACGAAGGCGGCCAGGACCCATGGTCCGGCTTGCGCGGCGGTGTCGTAGAGTCTCCAGCGACCGGCGAAACCTAGAGTCGGAGGCACTCCCAACATCGCGAGCATGCCGAAGACGAATGCGGTGGCGCTGAGCGGATAGCGTGACGCCAATCCGCGGCTCTCGTTCGTGAGCGCGCCGTCAGCTTCTGGAATGCTTAACGAGGCGAAGAGCAAAGCCTTTGCCAGCGAATGCACGACCGCCGCAAACAGCGCGCCTTTGAGGCCGATGATTGTGGTGGAAGCGACGCCCAGGGTGAGGAAGCCCATATCTTCAATTGTGGATAGGGCCAGCAGGCGCTTGAGATTGCGCTGCGCCAGCATCAGGATGGAGGCCAGCAGTGCTGAGGCGATCGCCGAGCCGAGCCACAGCCCATGCGGGGTCAGCACCCATGGATTAGCTTGCGCGACGATATACAGCTCGCCAAATGCAGCTATGTCTACCACCGCGATGATGAGTCCGGTGACCAGGGCTGGCAGTTCTTCCGCGATCTGCGGCAGCCATAGGAACAGAGGCACGATGGCGAGTTTGAGAAAGAATCCGCAGATCAATAGCGCTCGCGCCCCTTCAGAGTGGCCGGACTCGAGCAATACGGAGCCGCCGACAAGGCCGACGGCGGAGATTGCCACTGCCGCCAGGTAGCTCCAGGTTGCCAGCTTAGAGCCAACACAGCGCCAGACCAGGAACACCGCGAGCCACGCTGAAAGTTCCAGCAGGGTCAGCCGGATGGTAGGCGAGGCGACAAACATTCCTGCCACCGCGCTTAGTCCGCTCAACGCCATCAGCGGAAAATGGCGCCTCCACGCAGGAGTAACGAGTGCACACGCACACAGCGCACAAAACGCTATCGCGCACGATTCGATCAGCAGAGGGGGCATCCCGGGATTGGCGATTGCGGTTGAGATAGTCACGGGTTGCGCCAGCCAGCGCACGGCGCAGAAGAGCAGCGCGACGATAGCCGCAGTCCAGGCGATTGCGTTCTTCTCCGCATGCCTCACACCCTTGTGAAGGCTTTCAGCGACGAACTGCAATCCAGACCAGAGCCCGAGGTAGTAGCGATCGACATCCAGGATGCGAAATACAGGAGCGAAGTGGCCCTTCAGAATCGCTGAAAATTCGCTTGCCGGTAATCTGCCCGGCCCTGGCATCGACTCGCCGCCGGTAAATACGCCGGGCGATCCGGCGAGGGCAAATTGTCCCTGCACGACCACGGCACGGGAGGAGCCTTCCATTGCGTAGACAAGTGCGCCTACAGCCGCGGAAAAGATTACGAGGACCAGGCCGCCAGCAGTCCACCAGCCGCCCGCCGAGTTTGTCAGGCCGAACCAGGTAACCCGGACCGTCTCGAGTCCCAGTACCGGAAGAATCGGATTGATGACGAAGCGAACGGCGATTTGTGGCGCTACGCCCAGCACCAGCGTGCCCACGGTAAACAGCCCCATGGCCCAGACCATCGAGCGGGGAGATTCGTGTGCGTGCTCGGTCTCAGCGGTTGCCGGTCCCAGGAATACGGCGCTCGTTGCCTTGATGCACATGAAAACCGTGCCAACACTGGCAACCCACGCGGCCAGGGCCGGGACGATGTATCCCGCCTGCAGCGCAGCCGTGTAGAGCAGCCACTTGCTGGCAAAGCCGCTCATCAACGGGATGCCCATCATAGCGCCCGCGTTGATCAGCCAGAATATTGTTGTGCGCGGCATCAGGCGCGAGAGGCCGCCGAGGCGGTCCATGTCACGCGTGCCTGCTCCATGCTGAACCGAGCCGGCAGCGAGGAACAGGCCGCCTTTGAAAAAGCTGTGATTCAGGCAATGCAGCAAGTCCTGCGGCGATGCCGAGCGGCGTGCCCATGCCGATGCCGATGATCATGTATCCAATCTGGCTGACGGTGGAGAAGGCCAGCATGCGCTTCAGGTCCTGCTGGACCATCGCGTACGCTACGCCCACCATCATTGTTACGACGCCAGTCCACATCATGATTGCTCCCCAGGAAGCGTGCCAGGGAGCGAAGCTATGCATGCGCGCGGCAAGATAAACGCCGGCCTTGACGTAGCAGGCCGCATGCAGCAACGCGCTGACGGGAGTGGGCGCCGCCATCGCTTCGGGAATCCAGGTATGCAGCGGGAATTGCACGGACTTCGCAGCCAGCGCGATCAGCATCAGGATGAAGACGCCGCCCGAGAATGCCTGCGCAACCGCGGGATCGGTCCAGAGCGCGCTGCCGGTTCTGCCGTAGATCATCAGAATTGCGGCGAGCAGACCGTAGCCTGCAAGGTGGGTCATCAACAGCACTTTGCGGGAGCCCGCGACCGCCTCCGGATCCTTGTACCAGAAGCCGACAAGGCTGAAGGAGCAGAGCCCCATCATCTCCCAGCAAAGATAAAACACGAACAGGTTCGCGCTATAGACCAGGCCGACCATGCCACAGATAAAGGTCAGCATCAAGGTGTAGAAGCGCGTTGCCGATGGATCCTTGGCCATGTAATCAATGGAATAGAACAGAACGATCAGGCCCAGTCCCGTACCCATGAGCGCGAACATCGCGCTGAGCGCATCGACATGCAACACAATCGAGAGGGGGCCGTCCCACGGGAGCGCGGCCAGATCGATTGCCGCCCCATTGCGAACGAGGGGAAAGACCGCAAGCACTGCCAGCAAGCTAGGGAGGCAGCATAGAACGGCAAGAATGCCCTTCCCCCGCGAGGTGAGCACTCTCACCAGCAAGAGCTGGAGAACCACGCCCGAAATCAATGCGCAGGGGGCGATCATCACCAGCATCTCGGGAGTTAATCTCATAGCCGACTCCACTCCGTAAGTTGATAAAAAATCAGAGGAAGCAAACCGGCCTTCTGTCTTGACTGTCGATCCAGGCTTGCTAATCCGTGTATGATTCTCGGCTCTACGGAGTACACCTGACTGTGAGTCCCATCACACTCGTGCAAGGAAAGTTACGACTTCGAAATGTGTGTCGAATTCACTTCGACGGAAAGCGAACGTTATCGCAATTTCGCACCGAAAAGACCCGAATAAGCCGCAAAAACAATGCTTCGTCGCCCTCAAAAAAAACCACCACGACCGTGAAGTGCGTCGTGGTGGTGATGACCAGCAGGTTTGCGTCGTCGCTTTTACTGCAGAGTCGTAGGCTTCTCGAGCGTGTACGAACTGAGTGTCTTGATGTAGTTGCCGCGCTCGAAGGCCGAGGTATCCGGCACGGAGCGACGGCTGAGACTGCCGCGCATCTGACGGATCGATTCGTATTCGTGCTCGGTCATCCAGCGAACAACCTCGTCGTGCAGGCGTGATGAGGTGATCGATTCCCTGTACGTGCAGCGCAGACGCCATCATGGCCACCTGCGAGCCCGCCATCATGGCCTTGAGGACGTCTTCGGCCGTGTGGATGCCGCCGGTGATGGCGAGATCGGCCTTGACGTGGCTGTAGAGGATTGCGATCCAGTGAAGACTGAGAAGCAGTTCTTCCGAGGTACTGAAGTGCAGGCTGGGCACTACGTCGAGGTTCTCGATGTCGAAGTCAGGCTGATAGAAGCGGTTGAAGAGCACGAGTCGCGTCTGCTCCGACCGCGTCCAGCTGCGCTGCGAGGTTGGGAATGCT
Organism: uncultured Acidobacteriaceae bacterium; assembly: GCA_963849505.1. Lineage (GTDB taxonomy): Bacteria > Acidobacteriota > Terriglobia > Terriglobales > Acidobacteriaceae > JANXZS01. The sequence continues at coordinate 235,015 of CAWKHY010000016.1, forward strand.
GGTGTAGAACGGTGAGAGCTTGACGGCGACGGGAATGGTGACGCTCTGCTTTGACCTGGCGCACCAATTCGACCAGCCCCTTCTCCACGTCGGTGCTGGAGATCAGCGGATCGGTAGCGAGCGAGTAGGTGTTCAGTTCGAGGGCATCCGCGCCGGCCTGTTCCAATTCCTTGGCAAAGCGAGTCCATCCACCCGCGGTGGCGCCGTTGAGGCTGGCGAGAACGGGAATTGAGACAGCGGCTTTCGCTTTGCGCAGGTGCTCGACGTAAGTCTCGTGTCCCTGGCGATAGTCCTCGAACTCGGGAAGATAGTCGAGCGACTCGGCAAAGGAGTTGGTGCCGCGTGACAGATCGTTGTCGAGCGCACGGCTCTCCAGGATCAGTTGCTCCTCAAAGAGCGAGGAGAGGACGACTGCGGCAGCGCCGCAGTCCTCCATTCTGCGAATTGCGGCGATGGACTGCGAGAGCGGCGTGGAGGAAACCACGAGCGGACTCTTCAGCTTCAGTCCCAGATACTCAGTAGACAGGTCAATCATTATTCCTCACCTCCCTTTCCGAGGACGACTACTTCATCCGGTTTTTCCGGTGGTGCGATTTCGGGGGTAGCAGCGCGGCCCGCCATGGCAGCGCGGCCGGAGTAGACCCGCCACTGACGCTCGACGTCGTCCTGCGCTTCGCGAAGCAGGATCTTCGCCGCATCAGGATTGCTGCGAGCCAGCATGGTGTAGCGAGCCTCGTGATAGCTGTATTCCTTGAGCGCGATCGACGGCGCCTTGGAGTCGAGCAGGAACGGATTCTTGCCCTCTTCACGCAGCGTCGGGTTGTAGCGCATGAGCGGCCAGTAGCCGGAGGCGACTGCTGCCTTCTGCTGGTCCAGTCCGTGGGACAGGTCGTAGCCGTGGGCGATGCAATGGCTGTACGCGATGATCAATGCTGGACCGTCGTAGGCCTCCGCTTCCTGGAAGGCCTTGACCGTGTGCATGTCCTGCGCGCCGATCGCGACGCGGGCCACATACACCGATCCGTAAGCTGACTGCCTCCATCGCAATGTCCTTCTTGCTGGTCGTGCTTGCCGGCTGCGGCAAACTTTGCAACTGCACCGCGCGGCGTGGACTTGGACATCTGACCGCCGGTGTTGGAGTAGGTCTCCGTATCCAGCACCAGCATCTTGACGTTCTTGCCGGATCCGAGCACCTGGTCCAGGCCGCCGAAGCCGATATCGTAGGCCCATCCATCGCCGCCGACGATCCACACGCTCTTGCGAACGAGCGAATCAACGATCGACAGCAGGGAGCGGGCTGCGTCAGAGTCGACCGTAGATAGCTTGCTGCGAATCTCTACTACCCGTGCGCGCTGCGCGTTGATCTCTGCTTCGGTGGATTGCTGCTGAGCTTCCAGCAGATCGTCGCACCAGGGTGTCTCCGAGGATCGGGGCCAGGCTTGCGACCAGACCTTCCGCGTAGATCTTCTGCTGATCGAGGGCGAGACGCATGCCGAATCCAAACTCGGCATTGTCTTCAAACGAGCGAGTTGGACCATGTCGGGCCGCGACCCTCGTTGTTCGTGGTGTAGGGCGTGGTCGGCAGGTTGCCGCCGTAGATCGAGGAGCAGCCGGTCGCGTTGGCGATATAGAGACGATCGCCGAAGAGCTGGGTCAGCAGCTTGATGTAGGGCGTTTCGCCGCAGCCAGCGCAGGCGCCGGAGAACTCAAACAGCGGCTGCAGAAGCTGGATGTCCTTGACCTGGGTGTGCGAGAGCCTGCTGCGATCCACTTCCGGCAATCGACAGGAAGAAGTCCCAGTTGTCGCGCTCTGCCGCACGCAGCGGCGCCTGCATTTCCATGTTCAGCGCCTTGTGCTTGGCTTCGCTCTTGCTCTTTACGGGGCAGACTTCGACGCACAGTTTGCAGCCGGTGCAGTCTTCCGCAGCGACCTGCAGGTTGTAGAGATCCTGTTCCATGCCGCGCCACTTCGCCTTCGCAGTCTTGAAGGTTGGCGGGCGCACCGGCAGCCAGCGACGCGTCGAATACCTTGGCGCGAATGACTGCATGCGGGCAAACCATGACGCACTTGCCGCACTGGATGCAAAGATCCTTGTCCCACACCGGAATGATGTGCGAGATGTTGCGCTTCTCCCATTGCGCAGTTCCTGTCGGGAACGTTCCACCGGCAGGCAGAGCGCTGACCGGAAGATCGTCGCCGTGACCGTCCGCGATCATGCCGAGCACGTCGCGGACAAATGCTGGAGCCCTGGCTGGAATCGCAGGCAGAATTTCGAAGTTCGCCGTAACCGTAGCCGGCACCTGTACCTGGTGCAGATGGGCTAGGGCCGCGTCCACTGCCGCGAAGTTCTGCTGCACAACCGCGTCGCCGCGCTTGCCGTAGGTCTTCTGGATGTACTTCTTGATTTGCTCGATGGCTTCTTCGCGCGGCAAGCACGCCGCTGATGGCGAAGAAGCATGTCTGCATGATGGTGTTGATGCGGTTGCCCATTCCAGCGTCGCGCGCCACGTTGTAGCCGTCGATCACGTAGAACTTGAGCTGCTTCTTGATGATCTGCTGCCTGCGTCTTGCGCGGAACATGCTGCCAGATCTCTTCCGCACTGTAAGGCGAATTGAGCAGGAAGACCGCGCCAGGTGCGGCCGCGCCGACGACGTCCATGCGTCTCGAGGAAGCTGAACTGGTGGCAGGCCACGAAATTCGCCTTGGTGATGAGGTAGGTGGAGCGGATCGGCTCCGGACCGAAGCGCAGATGCGATGTCGTCACCGAACCGGACTTCTTCGAGTCGTAAACGAAGTAGCCCTGCGCGTAGTTGGGAGTGTTCGCGCCGATGATCTTGATGGAGTTCTTGTTGGCGCCCACCGTGCCGTCCGAACCCAGTCCGTAGAAGAGTGCGCGCACCGTGCGCGGGCTCTCGGTCGAGAAGTCAGGATCGTAGCGAGGCTGGTGTGGGTAACGTCGTCGTCGATGCCGACGGTGAAGTGATTCTTCGGCTGCGGCTTTGCCAGCTCGTCGAATACACCCTTGACCATGGCCGGCGTAAATTCCTTTGACGACAAGCCGTAACGTCCAGCCGATGATGCGCGGCATTGTCTCGAATGGCGACCTGCCCTCGGCAAATGCTTCGCCGAATGTTGTCACGACATCCATATAGAGCGGATCGCCAACAGCACCGGGCTCCTTGGAGCGGTCTAGCACGACGATCTTCTTCACAGTCTTCGGCAGCGCGCTCAGGAAGGCCTCGGCTGAGAAGGGCCGGAACAGGCGAACCTTCAACATGCCGATCTTCTCGCCCTGCGCGACCAGGTACTCGATAGCTTCCTCGGCCGCGCCTGCGCCAGATCCCATCAGGATGACAACTCTCTCCGCGTCGGGTGCGCCAACGTAATCGAACAGGTTGTACTTGCGGCCTGTCTGCTGGGCAAAGCGATCCATCACATCCTGCACAATCGTCGGGCAGGCAATGTAGAAGGGGTTGCAGGCTTCACGCGCCTGGAAGAACACGTCGGGATTCTGCGCTGTGCCGCGAAGAATCGGACGATCGGAGCTCAACGCACGCTCACGATGAGCGATCACATACTTCTCATCCAGCAGGGCGCGAATATCGTCGTCCGAAATGGCGTTGATCTTGTTCACTTCGTGCGAGGTTCTAAAGCCGTCGAAGAAGTGCAGGAAAGGAATCCGCGATTCGAGCGTCGCGATGTGAGAGATAAGCGCCAGATCCGTAGCTTCCTGCACGGAGTTCGAGGCGAGCATGGCCCAGCCCGTTTGCCGGCAAGCCATCACGTCAGAATGATCGCCGAAGATTGACAGTGCATGCGTGGCCAGCGTGCGGGCCGTAACGTGCATGACTGCGGCGGTAAGCTCGCCTGCGATCTTGTACATGTTCGGGATCATGAGCAGCAGACCCTGCGAGCAGGTAAAGGTCGTGCCGAAGGCTCCAGCCTGAAGGGCTCCGTGCAACGAACCGGACGCTCCACCTTCACTCTGCAGTTCTTCAACAAGCGGCACCGCGCCCCAGATGTTCTTCTTGCCTTCAGACTTCCATTGATCGCACCACTCCGCCATCGGGGACGATGGCGTAATCGGATAGATCGCGACCACTTCGGCTAGCCGGTACGCTACTGACGCAGCTGCCTCGTTTCCGTCGAGAATTACCGTTTTCGCTTCTCTCATGCTTCTCCCTTTATCCCAGCCAGCAGCCACGTAACGGATAGTCTTCCGACCTCACCTTGGCTTTTTAGTTTTCTGTGATGGGACCCTTGCAGACAGTCTCCTACTCGCTCTCACAAAACGCTGTGATGAACGACACATAGGCCCACGCGATGCGAATCGCGCGCAGCACACTCGCGCCTCGATTAACTTAGTCCCTTGGGGAAACGATGACCTGAGCCGCTATTCACTATCGCGGAGGAATTCCGTCAGAAGCATTGCAGACTCCTCGTCCAGCGTGCAGGTTGGAAAGGGCTTGCCGATCTGCCTGTACCAGTAGGCGGCGTTCGATTCATCCCCGTGCTTGCGATGCAGATAAGCATGAACCAGCATGGCGGGTTTTGTCTCCAGCTCATCGACCTCGGCATGCGCTTTTTCCCAGTCGCCGCGGCCGTCCCACCACAGCGCCCTCAACGGCGCGTCGATGCCGGCCGGAGGCACTTCTTTCGACAGAGTCTGGTGAAAGTCCTCTGTTTTCATGGGGGTTATTGTAAGGCATCTGGTGTGAGCTGGATCACATGATCGCGGCCCACATTCTGATAAATATGAATCAACAATCTTTGAAGTCGATATACAAACTGGGAAGCCAAGGCAGCGGGACGTCGGGGGCGACGGAATCATTTTCCCTGCGTTGGATTAGACAACTGAAACCTGACCGATTGGCTTGTAATTCAGACTCAACTGGTCGTATACTCAAAGTCGGACCAAACGGGTCGCAATTTGACGGGCGGCCAGGTAAGGCAGCGTCATGCGGAAGCACAAGTTGAATGTCCTCAGCGAATTGAAGGTTGGTGAATCTGCAGTAGTCAGCAAGCTGAATCTGCCAGCCCAGGTACAGTACCATTTGATGCACATGGGCATAATGCCCGAGGCGAGCATCCTTGCTTTACGGCGAGCTCCCGCCGGAGACCCAACGGTGTATGCCGTTGATGGGATGGAGATTGCGTTACGGCGTGAGACGGCACAATCCATCGTGATGCGTCCAGGCCTGGTTACGGTGGAAGAGGCTGGTTAAATGAGCTGCTGCACCACGACGACGATTGAGTTGCCCAACACCCCGAAAGTGGCGGGCACAATCCGGACCGTAGCTCTCGTAGGACCGCCAAACTCCGGCAAGACTACACTTTTCAATCGTTTGAGCGGGATGCGGCAGAAGGTCGCCAATTATCCCGGCGTGACGGTCGAGCAAAAGATCGGTCACCTGAGCGGTATTGGCCGCAGCGATCTCACGCTGATCGATCTCCCCGGAATCTACAGTTTTGACACCTACTCAGAGGACGCTCGGGTTGCGGTCGATGTCCTGCACGGCAACATGCCGGGAACTCCCAAGCCCGATGCCGTCCTGCTGGTTCTGGATTCGCTCCACCTGACCCGCCAGTTGATGCTGGCCGCTCCGATCCTCGCGCTGGGCCTGCCTACGCTCGTTCTGCTGAACATGACAGACCTGATGGAGCAGCGCGGCGGCAACGTCGATCCGCTTAAGCTGGCGCAGGAACTTGGAGCTCCAGTGGCCCAGATCAGCGCCACCAAGGGCACGGGCCTGGAGGCGATCAACCTCTTTCTCAACCAGCATTCCTCCAATTCGCCGTTTCAGTTGCCGGTGATTGGAAACGCCGCCAGCACCCGCCAATGGGCTGTACAAATCAGCACAAAGACTGGATATAAAGCGCCGCTCTCCGCTGCGACCAGCTTGAAGATCGACAGGGTTCTGCTGCATCGCATCTGGGGACCTCTGCTCTTCGTCGCCGTCGTCATCGGAGTCTTCCAGTCGGTCTTCAGCATTGGCCAGCCGCTGAGCGATGGCTTCGCGGTGCTGCTTACCAATGCTGGATCGTATCTCCGCCCATTCATTCCCAACGCTTTGCTGCAGTCTCTGCTCATCGATGGCGTGTGGAAGGGCGTGCAGTCTGTACTCGTCTTCCTGCCGCAGATTCTGCTGCTCTTCCTCTTTATCGGAATCCTTGAAGACTCGGGATACCTGGCCCGCGCCGCCCTGATTGCCGATCGCGTGATGCGCACTATCGGGCTCAACGGCAAGGCCTTTATCCCGCTGCTCTCTGCGTATGCCTGCGCGGTTCCCGCAATCATGGCCACGCGGACCATTGAGAACAAACGCGATCGCTTCGCGACGATTCTGATTGCGCCGTTCATGACGTGCTCTGCGCGGCTGCCAATCTACATGCTGATCATCGCGGCCTTCATTCCGAATCGCCCTGTGCTGGGACGTTTCTTCGGCCTGCGCGCCTGCGTCATGCTTTCGCTCTACCTGCTGGGTTTCCTGGCCGCGCTGGTGACTGCGCGCCTGCTCAAGTCTTCTATTCTGAAGAGTTCGAAGACTCCGTTCATCCTGGAACTGCCGCAATATCGCTGGCCTACATTGCGCTCGCTTGCCCTGCGTCTCTATGACCGCGCTCGCGTCTTCCTCTACCAGGCCGGAACGATCATTGTCAGCGTGACAATTGTGCTCTGGATCCTGGGCCACCTGCCGATGCATGGCGGAGCCTTTCCGCAGCTTGCAGACAGCGTCATCGGCAGGATCGGCCAATGGATTGAGCCGGTGATTCAGCCCCTCGGCTTCAACTGGAAGATCGGCATTGGTCTGCTGACTTCGGTGCTCGCGCGCGAAACGATTGTGGGCACGCTGGGTACCCTTTACGGAGCCGACTCCGCAACGCACTCGCTGAGCCTGCAGACGGCCCTCCACAACGACCTGCACCTGGGCGGCGCAATTGCCCTGATCGTGTTTCTTCGCCTTCGCCATGCAGTGCACCTCGACCATCGCCGTCGTACGCCGGGAGACGAATAGCTGGAAATGGCCGGCCCTGCAGTTCAGCTACATGCTGGTGCTCGCTTATTCCGCGGCTTTCGCCACAAACCAGATCATTACGCGCTTCTTTTAACGCAGATACACTCGTCTTTTGCGGGAGTTGCGTTTCCCGCACCGGCGAATCTGTGAGAACCTATATGAGTGGGCAATATGCGCGTCCTGTCTCATTTTGTGACGCCACCCCCAGGGTTTCCACCGCTTTAGCCGCACTCGGACACATCCGAATACAAGATGGAAGCAGAAAGCGCGCAACTGCTAAGCCGCGCCCGATGAGAAATGCAGAATTCAACAAGAGATAAGGGAAGATGATTTCAGTCAGCAACGTCAGCATGCGGTACGGATCGAAGGTCCTCTTTGAGGATGTGTCGATCAGCTTTATTCCGGGTCGCCGCTATGGTCTCACCGGGCCGAACGGCTCCGGCAAATCCACTTTTATGAAGATCCTGACCGGCGACATGGAGCCGCAGAAGGGCTCCGTCGTGCGCCCGAAGAAATTCGGCGTGCTGCGCCAGGACCAGTTCGCCTTTGACGCCTATCGCGTGATTGATACGGTGATCATGGGCAACAAGGGCCTTTGGTCGGCGCTGGAAGAGCGCGACATCATTTACTCCAAAACCGAGCTTACCGACGACGACGGCATGCGCCTGGGCGAGCTTGAGGGCATCGTTGGCGAGGAAGACGGCTATACGGCGGAGAGCGATGCGGCGATTCTGCTGCAGGGTCTCGACATTCCCGACGAGTTGCACGAGCGCAAGATGGGCGAGTTGCAGGGCGGCCAGAAGGTCCGCGTGCTGCTGGCGCAAGCTCTCTTCGGCAAGCCCCAGGCACTGCTGCTCGACGAGCCGACGAACTACCTCGATCTCGATTCGATCCACTGGCTGCAGGATTTCCTGATTCACTTTGAGGGATCGCTGATAACCATCTCGCACGATCGCCACTTCCTGAACAGCGTCTGCACCCACATTGCCGACATCGACTACGAAACCATCATTCCCTACACCGGCGGTTACGACGAGATGGTGTTGGCGAAGACCGGAATTCGTGCTCAGCTCGAAGCCGGAAACGCGCAGCGTGAAAAGAAGATTGCCCAGCTGAACGAGTTCATCGCGCGATTCGGAGCCGGCACACGCTCCAGCCAGGTGACCAGCCGAAAGAAGGAAGTGGAGCGGCTGCAGACCAATGAGCTCGCGCGCTCAAACATTGCAACGCCCATATATCCGCTTCGATATGCTGCGGCCCTCGGGCAAGCACGTCCTCGAAATCGAAGACCTGTCGAAGAGCTACGACGACCAGAAGATGATCGAAGGCTTCACCAGCGCTGTAATGCGCGGCGAGAAGATCGCTCTGATGGGCCGCAACGGCCTCGGCAAGACAACAATGCTCAAGTCGCTGCTGGCAGGCGACCGTGAACTCGCCGAGCCCGACTTCGCCATCGACGGCGGCGCTGTGAAGTGGGGACACGAGGCGCAGATAGGCTACTTTCCGCAGGACGTTTCCAACGTCATTGAGAAGGGCATGACCGTCGCCGACTGGCTGCATCAGTTCGACCCCAAGGCCACCAAGGAAGATATTCGCGGCCTGCTTGGCCAGATGCTCTTCAGCGGCGAAGAAGGACTGAAGAAGACCGACGCGCTCTCCGGCGGCGAGGCTGCGCGCCTGCTCTTCTGCAAGCTGATGCTGGCGAAACCGAACATCCTGATCTTCGACGAGCCTACGAACCACCTTGATCTCGAAGCCATCAACGCGCTGAACATCGCGATTCAGCGCTACGAGGGCACCGTCTTGCTGGTCACCCACGATCACGACTTGATCGACGAAGTTGCCACGCGCATCTGGCACTTTGAGCACGGCGCTATCGAAGACTTCAAGGGACCGTACGAGGAATACGTCACAGCAACCAGTACCGCCAGTTGAGAGGCCGCGCTTGACTCCGATCTTGAACGGACAAGGGTTAGAGAAGCGCTTCGGCGCGACCACTCTCTTCCAGAACATCAGCTTCGTCATCTCCGAGGGTGACCGCATCGGGGTGATCGGCCCCAATGGCTCCGGGAAGTCGACGCTGCTGGGAATTCTGGCTGGCGACATCGAACCAGACAGCGGAGAACTCTCCCTGCGCAAGCACACGCGGCTCAGCTACGTGGCGCAGGTTTCAGAATTTGCGCCCGGGCAAACGGCTCGCTCCGTGCTGCAGGATGCACTCAAAAAAAAGCGAGTTCCCGAGTCTGAATGGGAGGCGCGAGTCGCCGAAACGCTGGGCCGTGCAGGCTTCGAAGAGTTCGACACTGAGGCCATTACTTATTCAGGCGGCTGGAGAAAGCGCCTGGCGATTGCCGAAGCTCTCGCGCTCAAAGCCGATGTGCTGCTGCTGGATGAGCCTACGAATCATCTGGACCTGGCCGGCATCGAGTGGCTTGAGAACCTGCTCGAGACCGCGCAGTTCGCCTGCGTCGTCGTTAGCCACGATCGCTACTTCCTCGAGAATGTTGCGACGGAGATGGTCGAGTTGAGCAAGGCCTATCCCGATGGCCTGTTGCGCGTGAACGGCAACTACAGTCAGTTCCTCGAAAAGAAAGAAGAGTTCCTCGAGTCCCAGGCAAAACGCCAGGACGCTCTTGAAAATCGCGTCAAGCGCGAGATGGAGTGGCTGCGTCGCGGACCGAAAGCACGCGCCACCAAGAGCAAGGCACGCATCGATAGGGCGAATGAACTCATCAGCGAACTAGCCGACCTGAGTGCGCGCCGCAGCACATCGACCGCCGGCATCGACTTCAACGCAACGGAGCGTCAGACCAAGCGCCTGGTCGAGGTGGAAGACGTAAGCTACAGCTTCGGCGAGCGAACGCTCTTCGAGAATCTGAACTTCGCGATCCTTGCCGGAATGCGCGTGGGGCTGGTAGGACCGAACGGCAGCGGCAAGACCACGCTGCTGCGCTTGCTGAACGGAGAGACCGAACCGACCACCGGAAAAATTCGCGCAGCCAATTCGTTGCGCATTGTCTACTTCGATCAGAACCGCGTGCTCGATCCCGACGTAACCCTGCGTCGCGCCCTCGCGCCTGACAGCGATTCGATCATCTATCAGGACCGCGTGATTCACGTCGCCTCGTGGGCGTCGCGCTTCCTCTTCACCGGCGAGCAACTGAACCAGCCAGTGGGGCGCCTCTCCGGTGGCGAGAGAGCTCGCGTGCTCATCGCCAATCTAATGCTGCAACCTGCCGATCTGCTGCTGCTCGACGAGCCTACCAACGACCTGGATATTCCCACGCTCGAGATTCTTGAAGAGAGCCTGCTGGAGTATCCCGGCGCCCTGGTGCTGGTCACGCACGACCGCTATCTGCTCGACCGCATCTCCACAACCGTGCTGGGCCTGGACGGCTTTGGTTCCATTGAGCGCTTTGCCGATTACCCGCAATGGGAAGCTTGGCAGTCGGAACGGAAGCAGCCGAAGAGCAAGAACGCCAACACGCCGCGCATTCCACAAGGCAACACAGTGCCCGGCGCGGCTAAAAAGAAACTGGCTTACCTGGAAGCCCGCGAGTATGCCGACATTGAAGAGCGCGTAGCCAAGGCGGAGGAAGTCCTGCAGCATTGGCGGGAGGTGCTCGTCGATCCCGCTGTAGCCACGGATGCCGCGCGCCTGCAGGAGGCGTTGGCAGAGAGCGATCGGGCACAGGAGCAGGTGGACGCCCTCTATGCCCGCTGGGCGGAGCTCGAGGCCAAGCTCACCTAGCATCTCCGCCCTCACTCGCGAGACTCGATCAGAGCTTTGACTCGCAGGCTCTAGACACGCCAGAAATCAGGCCGCCAGTTCTGCACCGCCTGCTTGATGTCCTTCCGCTTCAGATTGCTCTGCAGGGTCTTCTCGACCAGGCCCGGTACTTCGGCATCCGATGCAAACCTAAGACCGATAAGCTGGTCCTCGCTCAGTTCGGGAATCCGCGCCGCTAGAGGGCCGGACAACAAAGTGGCAAGACGCAGGCGCTCTTCCAGGCGGATGACGCGGTCCTGCACCTTCAGTGCGTAAGTTCTCGCCTTGAACGCCAGCACAATCAGCGCAATGGACATCAGGATCAGCCACTGGTTGAAATGGCGAGGCTCGTGGTAATTGTGCACGATGCATACAATGAAGTTCCCAAGCAGCACGGGAAGCAAAAAGAAGTGGAAGGGCGGATCGAAACGTGCGTGACTCTTGAACGACTGTTCGGCCATTTGATCTCTCCGTACTTTCAGACTTTCTGCCAGCTCCGAAAGTAGACGGGTCGAGCTTAGCACTTGCGCACTTTGATTGCGAAGCTGAATTCCGCGCCCGCGGTCGCGATCAATCTCCGGCCGCCAGTGCTATCGAGCCGCTCATGGCCGGGAAACGTAATCCAGCAGGTGGAGATACGATCTGTAGATCTTCCCGGTGGCCCGTGTCATGCCGATTTCGCAGGTGCGGCTGCTGGAGAAATATCCCTCCAGCGCCGTGTGATCCAGGTCGCCGGCTTCCCCTGCTGTCGCCGCCCCGGTCAACTCAGGAAAAAGAAAGCCCCTGTCTCCCGCGAAGGCGCAACATCCCGCATGCTCCGGCACCACGACGTTCTCGCTGCAGCCTTCCGCAATCTTTACGAACTGAGAAACGATGCCCATCTTCGCCGCCGAACACACAGGATGCAGCGCGACTGAATTTACTTTTCGCAGGATCGGCAACGTGGGAAGAATCCGTTCGCTTGCAAACTGCACGCTGTCCAAAATGATGAGCCGATCGAACTTCGCCTGGTTCTCCGGAGTCAGGTATGGGCGCGCCGTCTTCAGGCCATACGTGCATGGACTGGTGTCAATCAATATCGGAATCTCACCATCGTTGGACCAACGCGAAAAGTTTTCAATAGTGTGGTTAACCGCGGCAGCATGCCCCGCCTCGAAGCCCTTCGATGAAAACGGCACGCCACAACAATTCCCCGTAACGTCCTCCGGAACATACACTGCAACCTTCGCGCGTCCAGCTATGTTCAGCAAAGCCTGCATCGTCGTTGTGTCGTCAGGCTCTCCGGGCAGCGCGCCCATGATGCGCGAGATGCACGCCGGGAAATACACAGCCTCCGCGCCTTGCCGCGACGTTGCCGGAAGCGATCCCCGCCGCGGCCTCGGCATCTCCTTCGACCACTGCCAGAAGGGCTCATCCATCACGGCGCGCGTAATCCTGTTCAGCACACGCGTAATCCCCACCATGACGCGCAGGCCGAAGATCCGCTGCACCATGTGCCCCACGCCGAGCGAAAGCCTCGCGCCCCACTCCGTCAGCCTCAGAGTTCGCGCCATCGCCAGCGCCACGTTGTTCGCAAACGAAGTATGTCGAATCTGGCGAAAGCGTTTCGTCAGCTTGCCCGTGTCAATGTCCACGGGGCACTCCGAAGCGCACAGCCCATCGACCGCGCAGGTATCGAGCGCCATGTACGGGAAGTCGTGATCCAGCGCCTCATATCTCTCCCCGTGCATGCCGGAATCTTTCAGCCGTTGCATCTCGCGCCGCACCACGATGCGCTGCCGCGGAGTCAGCGTCAGGTCGCGACTGGGGCACTTCGGCTCGCAGTAGCCGCACTCGATGCACTTGTCCACTTCCGCTTCGACCACTGGCAGATTCTTCAGGTTCGAGACATGAGCCTCAGGATCGGCGTTGAGTATCACTCCGGGATTCAGCAGCCCATGCGGATCGGCGAGAGCCTTGATCTGCTGCATAATGGCATAGGCTTCGACGCCCCACTCCGTCTCCACAAATGGAGCCATGTTGCGCCCGGTGCCGTGCTCGGCCTTCAGCGCTCCATCGTATTTCTCCACCACCAGCCGCACCACGTCATCCATGAAGTTGCGATAGCGCAGCACCTCTGCCGCATGCGTAAAGCCCTGCGTGATGACGAAATGCAGGTTGCCGTCCTTGGCGTGGCCGAAGATGATGGCGTCGGCGTAGCCGTGCTTGATCCAGCACCACTCGCAGATCAACAGCGGCATCAGCGAGGCTCGCCACCGGAAAAGCCACGTCCTCGATAATTGCTGTTGTCCCACTCGCCCGCACCGCGCCCACTGAAGGGAACATGCCCTTGCGAATCTTCCACAACTGAGCCTGAACCGCAGGATCGCGCGTCAGAATCGCCGGCGAAAGCAACTGCAGTCCGGCCACAGCGGCCTTCACTGTCTCCTCGGCCTCCATCCGCTCCGCCTCGGCAGAATATTGAAACTCCACCAGCAGACCCGCCGCATCCGGCGGCAGAGTGCGCAGCATTGCAGGCACACCGGGCTTGTTCTCCACGGAGCGCAGCGACGCGCGGTCCATCAGTTCGAGCGCCGCTGCTCCCACTTCTTTCAGCGGAGAAATTGCAGAACATGCTGCATGCAAATCCTGAAATAGCAGCAGGCCGGTGTATTTGATCGGCTTGTCCGGAACCGTGCGCGAGCACCGCCTCCGCAACGAAGGCCAGCGTTCCCTCCGACCCGATCAGCAGATGACTGAAGATATCGATCGCGGTGTCAAAGTCGAGAAACGCATTCAGGCCATAGCCGGTGGTGTTCTTGGTCAGATATTTCTGACGAATGCGCGCGGCCACCGCGGGATTGTTCACGATAGCCTGCTTCAGGCGCAGCAGCCCGCGATAAAGCTCCGGCTCTAGCTCGGCAAATGAACGGTCGGCGTCAGGCTGCGCAGTATCGATCAACGTACCCGATGGCAGCATGAAGGTGAGGGATCGAAGTGTATGGTAAGCGTTCTGCGACACTCCACAGCACATGCCGCTGGCGTTGTTCAGCAGAATTCCACCTAGCCTGCAGCTGTTGATCGACGCAGGATCAGGGCCAATCTTCGCGCGATACAGGCGCAGAGCATCGTTGGCCTGCTGGCCTATCAATCCCGGCTGAACGCGAATGCTCTTGCCCAACTCTTCTACCCGCACTCCGCGAAAATGCCGGCCAATGTCAACCAGCACACCGTCGGTAATGGATTGCCCTGAAAGACTGGTGCCCGCCCGCCCTGAAGACCAGCGGAACCTGGTGCTCATGGCTGAAGTGAAAGAGATGCCGAACTTCTTCCACACCGATCGGCTGCACCACCGCGCGGGGAATGAGCCGGTAGAAACTCGCATCGGAAGCGAAGGCTATCCGCTCGATTTCGCGAATCAAAATCCTCGAAGGATCAATCCGGTCCTTCAGCAAATCGCTGATCTCTCCGGGCGTTAGCGCATTGGTCACAGCAGGCACGGCAGCCTGCAGTACGTCGGTTTTCACTTCGTTTACCCCACCCTGCAATAAGAACCCCGGCTTTGCTACTTTTCAAGTGAAACATAGTATCGGATGCGAAATCCTTCTCTTTCAATGGATTCCCGACCCCCCGTGTAGAGCCGCCCCAATCTGTGCCTCCATCCATCCATAATATTTATGGCGTCGATACAGCGGCTCCAAGTCCGCCATGCCTTTCCAGATGCTCCTCTTCCGCATCCGTAGTAGGCTAAGGTGCAGCCAAAATATGCAGACCGCCAGGCAGGTGAGCAGATCCGGATGAGCGATTCAAAGAACATAGACGTGACGTCGCAGGGCGCTGCGAAACATGGCCGAGCCTTCCCCCACGCCATGCTTCGCGAGATCTATGAGCAGCCCCGCGCGCTGCTCGACACCATCTCCCACTACATGCCCGATGGAAAACTGAACAAGGACGCCTTCAGCACCGTCGCGGAAGCGATGGGCAGCAAGCAGCGACTAGTGATTGCGGCCAGTGGATCCAGCCGCAACGCCGGCCTCGTGGCTGAGATCATGCTCGAAGACCTCGCCGGCCTGGCCGTCGATGTTGAGTACGCCAGCGAATATTGCTACCGCTCCAGCTTTACCTTGCAGGATCCCGGCGTCGTCGTCGTCTCGCAATCGGGTGAGACAGCGGACACTCTCGCGGCGCTGCGCGAGGCCAAACTCCGCGGGCTCGTAACCGTTGCGATTACAAATCATGGTGCCTCCACCATGGCGCGTGAAGCGGATGCTTCCCTTCCCACCATCGCCGGCGTCGAAAAAGCGATTCCCGCCACCAAGAGCTTCACCACTCAGCTCACCGTCCTCTATTGTTTGACCCTGCTCCTCGCAAGACTTCGCGGACGCATGACAGCCGCGGCGATGGAATCTCATTGCGACCAGCTCGCCAGCCTGCCAAAGTCGTTGGAGCAGGCTCTGCCTGCCTGGGAGGAAGCCTGCCGAAGATAGCGGCGAACATGAAGGACTCTCAGACTTTTCTCTACCTTGGGACGCGGCGTTCACTATGCCATTGCTCGCGAAGGAGCACTCAAGTTAAAAGAGTCTGCCTACCTGCAGGCCGAGGGCTATCCCGCCGGAGAGTTGAAGCATGGACCAAATGCACTGGTCAGCAAGAATGCTCCCCTTGTGATCCTCGCGACTTGCGACCGCACCGACCCTGACTCGATCCTGCGCTATTCAAAAACCGTCCAGTTGATGAAGGACATGAAGTCGCAGGGTGCCCAGATGATCGCCTTGGCCACCGTCGGCGACACGCAGATTCCAGAGCTTGCACAGCACTGCATTCTAATACCGCCGGCCAGCGAACACCTGTTGACGATTCTCGAAGTGGTTCCACTTCAGCTGCTCGCGTATGAGTTTGCGATTCAACGGGGGATCGACGTCGACAGCCCCCGGAACCTGGTAAAGGCAGTTGTACAGGAGTGAAATGACGACAGCAAAAGTTTCTCCCATGGCGGCACAGACTGTTCAGAATCCAGCGACAACGGCTTCGTCCGGTCGCGTCATTTCGGTCGATGTCCTGCGCGGTCTCACCATCATGCTCATGATCCTGGTGAACAACTCCGGCGAAGGCGCTTACTGGCCGCTCCATCATGCGCAGTGGAATGGATGGACTCCCACGGACATGGTCTTCCCAACATTTCTCTTCCTCATGGGAACGTCGATGATCTTCTCCGATCGGTCAAGGCTGGCGAAGGGCTTGTCGAAGGCCTCCGCCGTCCCTCATATCATCCGGCGCTCCGTCATTCTTTTCCTGCTCGGCCTGCTGGTCAACACCTTTCCGCTGTTTCATATGGATACGCTGCGCATTTTCGGCGTACTGCAGCGCTTTGCAATCTGCTATTTCGTCATCAGCTTCCTGATGCTGTGGAACCCCAAGCCCCGGGTGCGCATCGTCGCCACCGTACTCGTCCTGGCCGCCTACTGGATCCTTATGCGCTTCGTCCCCGTGCCCGGAGCGGGCATGCCAGTCAGGGACATCCCGCTGCTCGACCCGAATCAGAATCTCGCGGCGTGGCTTGACCGCTTCATCCTTCCCGCGAAGCGGCTCTACGAAGGTGTGCGCGATCCAGAAGGGCTCCTGAGCACCTTGCCCTCGCTCGCCACAACTATGCTTGGAACACTCACCGGTGAATGGCTGCTCTCTGATCGCACCAAGCCTCAAAAAGCTCTTGGCCTGCTCTATGCTGGCGTAACGTGTGCCTTGCTCGGCGAGCTATGGAACCCGTGGTTTCCCATCAACAAGAAGCTCTGGACAAGCAGCTACGTATTGCTCGCCGCTGGCTGGTCGCTGCTCTTTCTCGCGCTCTGCTATTGGGCAATCGAGATCAAGGGATGGAAAAAAGGATGGACCTTCCCCGCCCTCGTCTTCGGAAGCAATTCAATCGTCGCCTACGTCTTCTCTGAGTTGCTGGCGCCACTCGTCTGGTTTCCATTCATCGGCTCCGGGAACCAGGGCAGCGTCGCAAAGATCACCAACTCCGCGCTGCATGGCCTCCCGGTCTCCCTCGCCTTTGCCACACTTCTCTATTCCCTGCTCTATGTCTTCGTATGCTTCTGGCCCGTCTACTTCCTCTATCGCAGGAAGATATTCGTCAGAGTCTAGAAGTCATTCGGCAACGGAATATTGGAAGGTGAATCTCCCTAGCTGAATCACGCCCTTGTCGGAGGGCGGCCAGATGCGAAACGACTCGACCCGTGTAATCGTGGGGTTGCGCGTTGCTTCCGTGTGGCCCAATTCTCTGCCCGTAGCAGCATCGTAAAAGTGGACCGTCAGCGTTTCATCCTTGCGCGTCCAGCCAAATACATATTGCCCCGGCGGAAGAGTCAGGCTCCCCAGCTTCATCGGCACCTGCGTCAGCATGTAGTGCGAGTATTTCCCCTCGGCGGAATATCCGGCCGTGATCAGCACAACTCCAGCTACGAAGCGTCCGTGGCCATCCGTAATTCCCGACGCCGTGCGGAACTCTGTTTCAATGTGTTCAGCAACCACCGGCGCCCGCGCCGGGATCACTGACCGCAATTCGTCCTCGCTCGTCACGCGCCACGTGCTTGCCTTGGCCCCCTGCGCACGAACCAGGCTGGTCGCGCTCAGCAAAACAATCAGCATTACACCCAGTAGAAAGAACCCACGCTCCCGATTAGTCAAGGTGAACAATCCCCCTTTGCAAAGCCGTCGTGGCCGCCTGCGTGCGATCGCTTACACCTAGCTTTCCCAGCAGGCTGTTAACGTGCGTCTTTACCGTCGCTTCTGAAATGGATAGCTTGCTCGCGATCTCCTTGTTGCTGTTCCCCTTCACAATCAGGCGCAGAACATCCGTCTCGCGATCGGTCAGCACAGGACCGCTCATCCGCCCCGCCAGGCGCTCAGCAACCGCCGAAGGAATCCGCGACTTGCCGGAATGGACCGCCCGGATCGCTTCCATCAATTCGTCGCCCTCCATGCCTTTCAGCAGGTATCCGCGCGCGCCCGCCTGCAGTGCACGATAGATGTCCTCGTCCCCATCGAAGGTAGTCAGTACGATAATCCTCGCCTGCGGAAAGTCCGAACGAATCCGTCCTATCGCCTCCACTCCGTTCATCTTCTGCAGACGCAGGTCCATCAACGTAACATCCGGCTGATGCTCGCGAAACAACTCCACTGCCTGCCGTCCATCTGCCGCCTCGGCAACAATTACGAAGTCGGGAACTGTCTGCAGCAACGCAACCAGCCCCAGTCGAACAATATTGTGATCTTCAACGATCATGATCCGGATAGGATCAGCCATAACTCAGTCCTTCCTCTAACTCTTCTATTTCCTGGGACCACTTATCTGGCAACTGGAAGTTCCACAGATACTCTCGTGCCAGCCCCTAGTTCACTTTCCAATTTCAATTGCGCTCGAATACTCTCCGCACGTTCGCGCATCCCCCGTATCCCATAGTGGCCATCGGGACTGGTTGCGTTCTGCGCCCCTGCAAATCCACGCCCGTCATCCGTCACGCTCATTCGCAGGAAAGAATCATCGTAAGCCAGTTCCACATCGATTCGTGTGGCTTGCGCATGACGCGCAGCATTCACCACCGCTTCCTGCCCAATGCGCAGTAGTTCTCCTTCCACCCTCTGCTCCAGCGGCCGATAAGTTCCCTTCACCTGCACATAAACTTTTGTCGAAGAATGCGCCGTCGCGGTCGTAACTGCATTAGTAAGTCTCGCCGGTAAGTCTTCATGGCCCTGCGATCTAAGATCCCATATCGAGATCCGCGCATCTTCAATGCCCTTGCGCACCAGTGTCCGCGCCTGGTTCAACTGGTTGCGCGCAGCCTCGGCGGACGTAGTCATCAGCCTCGACACTACCTCCAGTTGCACTGACACCCCAACTAGATCCTGCGCCAGCGTGTCATGAATTTCGCGCGCGATCCTTCCCCTCTCCTGCAATACCGCTCCAAACCGCGCTTCAACCTGGTGCACACGATAGCGATAGATCCCATATCCGGCCAGCACCGCACCTAGAAATATCAGCACGTAGAACCAGACAGTTTGATAAACGTGGGGATACTTGCGTAACTCAACCGACGCGCCCTCTGTACTCCATGTGCCGTCCTTTGAGGCGGCATACACATGAAAACGGTATTTCCCCGGAGGCAAGTTCGTATAGAACGCCGCACGCCTCGTCCCCGCGTCGATCCACTCCGGATCAAACCCCTCCAGCCGATAGCGATAGTGCACGTCCTGTGGCGCGCCAAAGCTCAGACCTGAATACCGGACTTCCAGCCGATGCGCTCCCGCCTGCAGCGGTACCAGGCCATTCGGCGATATCTCGTGATCATCCACAAACACGCGCTCTATAGCGACAAGGGGTGCAATGCGCTTCTCGGATGCGCGCGCCGGATCAATAAAGCTCACTCCCATAAGCGTCGCAAACCAGAGCGTGCCGTTGTTCATCTTCCACGCTACGGGATGGCCGCCGCTGCTGCATTCCCTGTTCTTCATGCCATCGGCGGTGCCGTAGCTTACCACCTGCATGGTCGGCGGAAGCTCTCCCGAGGCCGAACCCAGATCTGCCTTCGGCACCCGGAAGATTCCGTTACGCGCGCTGAACCACAGGTGCTCTTCGTTGTCCTCAAGAATTCCGTAGATCGTGTCCGGCAGTCCGGCATGCTCGCCGCGCAGCGATTGCAGCTTGCCGTCGCGCATCCTGTTCAGCCCTCCACCATTCGTCCCCAGCCACAGGGTTCCTGCGGTGTCCTGGTACATCGAAGTAACCACGTTCGACGACAACCCATCCTTCGTCGTGAAGTTTGAGAAAGATCCATGACTAAACCGGCTCAGCCCCCCCGAGGTCCCAATCCACAGATCCCCATTCTTTGACTTGCTCATCGCGCCGATAAAATCACTGCCCAGTCCATCCAGGCGCGAATAGTTTGTGAACTTCCCGTTACTCCAGTGCGATAGACCCCGCCGCGTTCCTATCCACAGCGAGCCATCATCCTCCGCCTGCATCGATCGCACAAAGTCGTCCGGCAATCCCTCCGCAGATGTGAAGGTATGCACCGTTCCCTCGTGCAGCCGGTTCAAACCGTCCGGCGTGCCCACCCACAAGTCTCCGTTCGGCGAACTGGCCAGCGCCAGTATCACGTTGCTTGAGAGCCCATTCGCAGTAGTCAGCGCGCGAAACCCTTCAGCAGTCGAGCGATTCAGACCCGCGCCATTCGTCCCTATCCAGATCGTCCCCGCCGCGTCCTGCAGCACCGAGCGCACCAGGTCGCCCGACAGCCCGTCGTTCGTGGTGTAAGTCGTGAATCGCTGATCGCGCAGAATCGTCAATCCGCCGGCATCTGTCCCGAACCAGATATTTCCTTCGCGGTCTTCGGCGATCGTCAGCACCTCGTTTCCGGCGATGCCATCCTTCTGCTTCAACGACTGCAGCGATCCATCAAAGTAGCGCGCCAATCCTTGGTCAGTCCCAATCCACAAGGCACCGCGCTTATCCAGCGTCAGCGTCCGTATACGCTGCCCCGGCAGGCCTTGCACGGTTGTCAGCCACAGCGTCTTCTCCTCTCCAAAGTGAGCCAGCCCGGCAGAAGTTCCCACCCACATCCCGCCGCGTTCGTCCCCCAGCAACGCTGTAATCTCCGGCTTCGTTGCCGAACCAGTGGGAGACCGGGAGCTCAGCTCACCATGCGAAAACACCTGCAGTGCCTGCCGAGTGGCTATCCATAACTTGCCGCCACTATCGAAGTGAACCTGCGAAGCATTGGCATGATCCAGCTCAGGCGTCCCCTGCTCCACCTTCAGCGTCTGCTCATGGATGCGCAACACACCGCTGCCCGTCGCGATCCACAGATAGCCCTCGGCATCTTCGGCCAGTGCGCTTCGCGTCAAAACATCAATGCTTCCCGAGTCGGAGATACGCTGAAACTTTCCGTCGCGAAATGCAGATATGCCGTCCGACGTCACCGCCCACAACGTTCCCCGGCGATCCTGGTACGTGCACCAGACAACGTTGCCCTGCAAACCACTCTCCTGGCTGAATCGCACCAACGCGTCACCCTGGTATCGCAGCAGGCCGTCCGCTGTACTGATCCACAATGCTCCCGACGAATCTTGGAAGAGGTCATAGATCGTGTTGCTCTTCAGTGCTGGTGTGTTGTCGGTGTTGAACGTTACGAAGTCGATCCCGTCGAAGCGGACAAGCCCGCCCTCCGTACCCAGCCATAGGTGGCCGTCCCGCGTCTGAAGTATGGAGTGAACCGTGTTTTCCGGCAGCCCATTGTCTGTCTGCCACGTCTGATGCGCGTATTCCTTCAGCGAGCGATGAGGATCAAGCCCATACAGGGGAGCGATGGCAACCGCGCCGAACAATAAGAGCATGCACCATCGTTGAACTGCCGTTCGCGTCATAGGCCCCTGCCGCTTCATTGAAACAGTTCGCGCCATCTATGCACAACTGTAGAGCACGCAACGCACCTTGAGAGAAACTACTGCGGCACAAAAAGGAAGGCGCTCTGTGAAAGAGCGCCTTTGGGATAGTGTTTCTGAGGAGGCAACATCATTAGGATCGCAATTCCTCGACATTCTGTCTTGAATACATCGATGGGTTATTTCCTAATCCTTTCGATGGAGCGATTTCCGTACACCGCAATCCCCCCGCTCCACCTTTCGATTGACCGCAACTCATCCTTTTGGATGACCCCTGCTCATCCCTTCGATTGACTCTGGTCTCCATCCCCGACCGTGACGTAAGTCACGAAGAACATTGGCTTCGGCACCCTATGATGAAGCGTTTTGTATCTCGGGGATTGATCACTTGAATTTGAACTGGACCCGGTCCTTCGCTGACTTCGATCTCGTCGTTCGAGCCGAGAACCAACCGCGCACGGTGGTGCGCATCGGCGACATCGAAATCGGAGGCGGCGACTTCGTTGTTATGGCTGGACCATGTTCCGTCGAAACAGAGAAGTTGACGCTCGACACCGCCGAGTCCGTCGTCAAAAGCGGCGCCCGCATTCTTCGCGGCGGCGCCTTCAAGCCCCGCTCATCGCCCTACGCTTTCCAGGGCCTCGGCAAAGAGGGCCTCCGCATTCTCGCCAAGGCACGTGAGCTAACCGGCCTCGCCATCGTCACCGAAGTCATGTCAGAGTGCGACGTTGAAATGGTTGCCGAGTATGCCGACATCCTCCAGATCGGTACCCGCAACATGGAAAACTTCTCGCTGCTGGAAGCAGTTGGCCGTAGCCGTCGTCCTGTCCTGCTCAAGCGCGGCCTCACTGCAACCCTCGAAGAACTGCTGCGTTCCGCGCAACTTATCGTGGAAAGCGGCAATCCCGACGTCATCCTCTGTGAGCGCGGCATTCGCAGCTTTGACAAGGCTACCCGCAACGTCTTCGATATCGCTGCCGTTCCCGTACTCAACGCGGTCACTCATCTGCCTGTCATCGTCGATCCCAGCCACGCCGCGGGAGTACGCGAAATTGTTCCCCTCCTCGCCCGCGCCTCTGCCGCCATCGGTGCCGACGGAATGATCGTCGAAGTGCACCCCACACCAGAACATGCCCTTAGCGATGGGGAACAATCCCTCACCCTCCAGGGCTTTGACGACATGATGCGAGACCTGGAGCCATACCTCCTCCTTCGCCGCTCACAACGTGATGCGGCACTCCTCGCAATCGATGGAGGAGATTAGGTGCAGGTGAAATCAACTCTTATCTCTGTCTCTCTCGCGGCAACTGCGCTCCTCGCCGCCTGCGTCGTCCTCGCATCGCCGTTTACCTCGCAGGATTCCCCAGCCCCCGTCGCCGGCATCGCGAATAATTCCGTCATCTACACCGCGGCTCCGGACTACAAGCCGCTCGCATGGCTGCACGGCGGCGAACGCTTCCCTGCTGGAGCAGTCTTGATGGTTCACGACGGCAGCGGCAATCGCGAACTTCCTACTCACTTCGCAGCCGCGGCCGATGCCAATATCTCATTCGATGGCAAAACAATTCTCTTTGCCGGAAAGCAGCACACGTCGGACCCCTGGCAGGCATGGGAATTCAACATCTCCGACAACTCCGTCAAGCGCCTCACCCAAAGCAAAGACGACATTATCCAGCCCATGTACCTGCCCGCCAACCGCATCGTGTATGCGCGGAAATCAGCCGGCCGCTTTGTGCTGGAAGCAATGTCCCTCCGCGACAACTCTGTCGTTGCCCTCTCCTACGCACCCGGCAACTATGTTCCGACAGACGTCCTGCGCGATGGCCGCGTGATGTTTGAGTCTGTCTATCCCCTCGGAACCGGCACCACTCCTGAGATCTACACCGTCTACTCCGATGGCACCGGCGTCGAATCCTACCGCTGCGACCACGGCCCCGCGCGCTACTCCGGTCGCGAAATGGTTTCCGGCGACATCGTCTTCCCTACCGCAAAGGGACTGGCTCGCTTCACCTCGCCTCTCGCGCACCAGGTCTCCATCGAGGCGCGCCACAGGCGACTTTGCAGGAGACGTGGCTGAGACCGGCTCCCACCAATGGCTACTTACTTGGCGCGCAGATGCGAAGCACAATTACGAAATCAAGGAATGGAATCCGGCTACCAAAACTTCGCAGCCATTCCTAGCCCAGGCTGGCATGAACCTTGTACAGCCAGCTATCGTCGCGCCGCGCGCACTTCCCAATCGTCATCCGTCCACACTTCGCGATTGGACCGCCGCCAATCTCCTCACGCTCGACGCATACACCTCCAAGCTGGACTTCAAGCTGGGCTCCATCGCAACGGTTCGCGTTTACACCTTGGACGAAGCTGGCAAGCGCAGACTGTTAGGCAGCGCGCCCGTCGAGAAAGATGGCTCGCTCTACGTGCATGTTCCCGGCGACGCCCCTCTCCAGTTCGAGTTGCTCAATAGCGCGGGGCAAACTCTGCAGAAGGAATCAGGTTGGATGTGGGCTCGTAAGAGCGAGCAGCGCATCTGCGTCGGCTGCCACGCTGGCCCCGAGCATGCTCCGGAGAACGCAGTTCCCGCCATCCTGAATCGCTCCACCACTCCGGCAGACCTCACAACTTCCATGGCCAAGGCACCCGCCCCCAGCAACACCAAAGGAGCCGACTGATGTACACCCGCGCGATTCTTCTCTTCCTGTTTTCCTCCGTGCTCGTCGCGCAGACCTCTGCACCAGCGCCCGCCGCAGCGCCCGCTCCCATTCGATTTGAAGATGCCACCGCTGCTTCCGGCATCGACTTCACTCATAGCTTTGGCTCGCGGCAGCTCGGTTCTCTGCTCGAAGGAACCGGCGGAGGCTGCGTCTGGTTCGACTACAACAACGACGGCCGCCCCGACCTCTACGTCGTCACCGGCAAGCCGCTCGATGACAGCATGCATCCCTTTCCGCTGAAGACCAAGCCCGTTGACCCGCCCCACAACCACCTCTATCGCAACGATGGCAACGGCAAGTTTACCGACGTTACTGAGAAGGCTGGCCTCGCGCCTGACCTCTATAGCATCGCCGTCGCCGCCGCCGATTACGACAACGACGGCAACACCGACCTGCTCGTCACCGGCTATGGTCGCGTGATCCTCTACCACAACAACGGCAACGGGACCTTTACCGACGTATCCGAGAAGGCACTCATCAAGGTCGATGGCTGGTCCATAAGCTCCACCTGGCTCGACTACGACAAGGATGGTTGCGTCGATCTCTTCGTCGGCCGCTACGTCCAGTTCGATCCCAAGTATCACGCCTTCTACTCGGCGGACAATTATCCCGGGCCCTTGGACTACGAGGGCGAAACCAACAAGCTCTTCCACAACAATTGCGACGGCACCTTCACCGATGTAAGCGAGAAATCCGGCATCGCAGCCTTCCGCGGCCGCACCATGGGCGTCACCGCCGCGGACTTCGACGGTGATGGCTGGCCCGACATCTACGTCGCCAACGACAAGACTGAAAATTTCCTCTTCCACAACAAGCACGACGGCACCTTCGAAGAAATTGCCAACCAGGCCGACGTAGCTTACGGCCAGAGCGGCGAATCTACTTCCGCAATGGGACCCATCTTTGTCGACGTCGATGGCGATGGCAAACTCGACCTCTGGGTCACCGACTCAAAATTCAACCGCCTCATGCACAACGCCGGCAAAGAAACCTTTGACGACGTATCCGCGCAGTCGGGCATCTCCCAGGCCACCGCACAATACACCAGCTGGGGATCGGGCATCTACGACTTCGACAACGACGGCTGGCGCGACATCCTCACCTTCCACGGCGGCCTCATTCACCTCATCCCACAGGAACATTCCCTCTTCAAGGGCATTGGCAACGGCAAGTTTGCCGACGTCTCCCGCGATGCCGGATCTGTGCTCGACGTCAAGAGCGTGGCTCGCGGAGCCTGCTTCGCCGACTACGAGAACAACGGCAAAATGGGAGCCTTCCTCGTTAACCTCGGCGCACGCGGAACCCTGCTGCACAACGCCACCACAACGAAAAATCACTGGATCGCCTTTCAGCTAAAGGGCGGCGGCAAGAAGGGCCAGAGTAATCGCGATGGCATCGGCGCGCACTTATCCGTCGAAGCCGGCGGCGCCACACAAGTCGCCGAGCGCGTTGCCGGCTCGGGTTACCTCTCCCAGGATGACGCCCGCGTTCACTTCGGCCTCGGTACCGCAACCAAGGTCGATAAGCTCACCGTGCAATGGCCCAGCGGCAAGCAGCAAGTCATGGAGAACCTTCCCGCAGATCGCGTCGTCATCGTCGAGGAGCCTAAGTGAAGCGGAACCTCGCCCTCGCACTGGCTCTGACGCTCGTCACAATTTGCCTCGCGGCATCGCTGCGGCCACGCGCAGTCGCGGGTTCAGCAACACCAGAATCCGAATATCTCTCGCCCGGCGAAATGGTCTTCTCTCCCGATGGCCGCTCGCTCTACGTCACCTGCGAACGCAGCGACGAACTACGCATCGTTGATGTGGCAACCGGAAAAGTCTCCGCGCGCATTCCCGTTGGCCATGTGCCCCGCGGCCTCGCGCTCTCGCCGGGCGCCACTCAGCTTTACGTTGTGAATTCGTGGGAAGACAATATCTCCGTAATCGACCTCGCCACACACTCCATCGTGCGCACTATTCCCACCGGCGCTGAACCAGTCGACGCAATCTTCGACAAGCCCGGCACATCCCTCTACGTCGCCAATCGCGTCAGCAACGATATCTCCGTCATCGACGTAGCCAGCGGCGTCGAGAAGAAGCGCCTCGCAGGCGGCCGTGGCGCCAGCTATCTCGTCCTCTCGCCAGACGGCAGCACAATTTACGGCACCCACATCTACCCCAAGATCGGCGAGTATCGCACCGCACCCGTCTCTGAAATCACCGTCATCGACACCGCGACTCAATCCATTCGTGAGCGCATGCCGCTGCCCAACGTCGCCGGAGTCTTCCACATCTCAGGCTCAGCCGACGGCAAGCTGCTCATCGCAACAGATGAACGCCCCAAGAACCTCGTGCCCCTCGCTCATGTCGAGCATGGATGGGTCATCGGCAATGCCCTTACCATCTTTGGCTCGGATGTAGGCGGCGTTGTCCAGGTCCCCATCGACGAGCTCGATCGCTACTACTCGCTCGCCTTCGCTGTCGCCATCCTCCCGGATAAATCAAAAATATTTGCCTCCACTGCGGGCTCTGACAGCGTCACCGTCATCGACACCGCGAAGCTCTTGCGCTTCGTTCACGCCCATCCCAAATCTTTTGCCAACGACCTCTCCGCATCGTCGAACTACGTCACCACCCGCATCCCCGTCGGCCATAACCCACGCGGCATCGCGCTCTCTCCCGATGGCTCGCGCCTCTACGTCGCCAATCGCCTCGATGACACTCTCGCCGTCGTCAATACCAGCACCGACCAAGTGATCTCCACCATCGACATGGGCGGACCTAAGAAGCTCAGCCCTCTGCGCCGCGGCGAACAAGTCTTCTCCACCGCGAAGTATGGATTCCAGGGCCAGTTCGGATGCGCAAACTGCCACCTCGATAACACCTTCGATGGCTTGCAATGGGATCTCGAACCGGACGGCTTCGGCATCGATATTGTCGACAATCGTCTTCTCGAAGATCTGAAAGGGACCGAACCATTCAAGTGGAATGGCGGCAATCCCGACATCCCAACCGAATGCGGCCCACGCACCGAGAAATATTTTTACCGCTCGCAAATTTATTCCAACGCCGATTTGACCGACATCGCGCTCTTCATCCGCAACCTGCCGCCGCGTCCCAACCGCTTCCGCTCCGCAAACGGCGAACTCACTCCGCAACAGGAGCGCGGCAAGGCCATCTTCGACCGCATCAAGGACAAGCGCGGCAACGCCATCCCGCAGGACGATCAGTGCGCCTACTGCCATAGCGGGCCTAAATACACAAATCAGAAAAGCTTCGATGTAGGCACCGGCAAACCCAGCGACCGCTCGCCGATCTTTGACACGCCACAACTCATCAACATCGCCATGACCGCGCCATACCTGCACGACGGCTCAGCACGCTCCCTCGAAGAAATCTGGACAGTATTCAATCCGAAAGACAAGCACGGCGTAACCAACGACCTGACGAAGGACGAATTGAACGACCTGATCGAGTACCTGAGGACCCTATGAAGAGACTCATCCTGATCCTGTTGTTCCTCTGCGGTCTACCCCTCGCGCTCCATGCCGCGACCCCAGACATGCCACGCTACCGCTGGGAGAACTTCACCACCGCCAACGGCCTTCCCAATACGCATGTCTTCTGCGTCCTCGTCGACGGCAACCGCATCTGGGCAGGTACTGAAGAAGGTCTCTCGGTCTATGAGAAAGGCAAGTGGAAGACCTACACCACGGCCGACGGCCTTGCCCATCGCGTCGTTCTTTCTCTCGCGCTCGACCAGCGCACCGGAGATGTGTGGGCCGCAACCATGGGCGGTCTCAGCCGCATCAGCGGCGGCCACATCGATACCTACACCCAGTTGAACTCCGGCCTCAGCAACGACGTCGTCTACGGAGTCGGCGTCCTCGGCGATTACGTCTGGACCGCTACCGCTGCAGGCGCCTCGCGACTCAATACCCGCACCGGCCAGTGGACTCTCTACAATGAACGCAACACACCCATGATTGAAATCTGGACGTACGGCGTCTGCCCCGGCGCGGACAAGGTCTACTACGCCGTTTGGGGCAGTGGCCTGCTCGAATATGACGTCGCTACCGAACGCTGGAAAGGTTACGACGATCCCGATGGCGAAACCGAAATCGTCCTCTTCAAAGATGAAGGCCTCATCCACGAGATCACCACTTCCGTCAGCTACGTCGACAAGATCGTCTGGGTAGCCACTTACTTCGGCGACAGCCGCTACGATGGCCGCAGCTGGCACAACTTCCTCACCAAGGACAGCGGCCTCCCCAGCAATTTCACCAACACCGTCAAGGGCGTTGACGCAAACCGCGCATGGTTCGGAACAGACAAGGGACTCGCCTACTACGACGGCACAAACTGGGCCGTCTATCGCACCTCGCCCACTAGCGGCAAGCCCGAGATGTACACGCGCGATGCCAACGGCGCCATCACTCCACTACCGGCCGACACCGCACCAGCTCACAACTATGTGCTCGGTATTGATTTTCAGGGCGACGACCTCTGGGTCGCTACCGCCAAGGGCCTCAGCCACGGAATTCGACAGAAATAATTTTTCAAGGAGTCTTATCTATGAACGTACAGGAAGTTCTAAACGCCATCGCCACCGCGCCCGCCAACATGCCCATCGAAAAGCGGGCCGTCACCAACCTCAACGTTCTCAACGAAGCCTATGACTACGAGAAACCGAGCTCCTTCGCCCGTGCCATGCGCATCGATATCAATGGCGTCGTCATCCTCCTGATCTCAGGTACAGCCAGCATCGACGAATGCGGCAAGACGGTTCACGTCGGCGATTTCCGCGCCCAGCTGCACCGCACCTATGAAAACATCACCGGCCTGCTCGCAGCCGAAGGCGCTACATGGAAAGACATCGTCCGCACCACGTGCTATCTACGCGATATTGAGCGCGACTACGAAGCCTTCAATGAAGAGCGCACCGCATTCTTCAAAGAGCAGCAGCTCGATCCGATCCCGGCATCTACAGGCATTCAGGCCATCCTCTGCCGCCCCGACCTGCTCATCGAGATTGAAGCCATCGCCATGTTCCGCCAGCAGAAAGCATAGGAGCCCGAAATGATGCGACCCATTCTTGCAGCCGCTGTCGTCCCGGTCTTTGCGTTTGCGGCGTGGGCGCAGGCCCCTGAACATTGCTCCTGCGGAAGCAATCCGCCACCGCCGCCGGCCATGCGTACGGTCACTCCGTACGCCGGCGAGCCGGAGGATCTGCGCCCGTTCTCCAAATTCACCTCACCCTACTATCAGAACTACATCACGCCCAACATCTACAGCGGCGCAGCTCGCGATGTTCCCGTGCCCAACTACAAGGACCTGTTTGAGATACGTATCGGCTTCATCGGCCCCATCGGGAACAACCCCGACCACATCTTCGGCGAACGCATGCTTCACGGCGTTCAGCTCGCCGTCGACGAAGCCAACGCCGCCGGCGGCTACGGCGGCAAGCCCTTCAAGCTCATGCTCCACAACGACTACGATAATTGGCAGGCCGGTCAGGTCTACGGCCCTGACAGACCTACCAATCCTGAGATCTGGGGCGCCCCGGCCGACGCCGTTGCAAAAATGGTCTACGACGAAAATGTCTGGGCTATCTTCGGTTCCATCAGCTCGGAGACCACCCACATCGCTCTGCGTGCTGCACTGCGAGCCGAAGTGCCAATCGTCAACAGCGCCTCCACCGACTTCACTATTCCCGAAACCCTCATACCCTGGTACTTCACCGACATTCAGGACGACCGCGTCCAATGCCTAACCCTCGCCCGCCGCATTTTCACTGAAGTCGGACTCAAGCGCGTCGGCATTCTCCGCGTCAACAACCGCTATGGCCGCTTCGGCGTCATCAAACTGCGCGATGCCTCCCGCCGCCTCGGCCACCCCATCGTCATTGAGCAAAAGTACATGCCCGGCGACACCGACTTCCGCCATCAGCTCAAGGTTATCCAGGAATCCCGCACCGACGGCATCGTCATCTGGGCCGACCAGCAACAGACCGCCGCCATACTCAAGCAGATGCACGACGCCGGAATGAAGCAGCGGGTCTTTGGCAGCCATCGCACCATCGGCA
The DNA here is from genome assembly GCA_963849505.1 of uncultured Acidobacteriaceae bacterium. Taxonomy (GTDB): domain Bacteria; phylum Acidobacteriota; class Terriglobia; order Terriglobales; family Acidobacteriaceae; genus JANXZS01. Next base: position 265,004 of record CAWKHY010000016.1, read on the forward strand.
GCGAATTGCTGCAGCTGGCCGGACCTGCCGCTGAAGGCTTCGAGGCCGTCTATCCCTACGACCCGACACGCAATGACCCACGCTGGATCGAGTTCCAGAAAAACTACCGCGCCAGGTACAACGAGGAACCCGAACAATTTGCCTCGCTCGCTTATGACGCGGCCCAGGCGATGCTCTCCTCCATCTGCAAAGCAGGATTGAACCGCGCCCGCATCCACGATGCGATGGCCGACATCGAGACCTACAAGGGCGTCACCTCGAACATGGTCTTCGACACCAACAGCAAGAACACGACACCCATGTTCCTTGCCACCGTGCACGGCGGAAAGATCACTTACCGCCCAGCATCAATGGAAAAGAAACCAGTCGTCGCGCAACAGGAAGCTCCGCAGGACGCCGGGCCATCTGCTGCTCCAATGCCCTATGCGCGAGTAGGCGAGGATGGCGTGACCTATAACGGCCCCGCTGTCAAAGACACAAAACCCGCCGTCGTCAAAATCGCGGTGTTCGGCCCCAACGCGGAAGAAGCCGTGCACACGCCCGAGGCGCTTCGTGCCGTGCAGCTAGCTGCAAACAGCGGCCAGCATATATCGCTCATCGGCATCTCCAGCGATGCGTCCTGGGGCAAATCCTCTTCCCAATTGGTCAACGCGATCTACTCGCAGCACGTGCTCGGAATCATCGCTCTCGATCGCAACTCCAGCCACTTCGCTGAGCAGCTCGGACTGAAATCATTCGTCCCCGTGCTCGCGCTCGCAACCGACAAGGCACTCACATCCACCAATATCCCATGGATCTTCCGAATGCCGGCCCAGACCACGCTCGACCAGGCCGTAGCCTGCCTCGCAGCCGCACTGCGCAGCTCCGGACCAAACTCTGAGAAGATTCGCGATGCCCTCGCATCCGGTCAGCCGATGGCTGGCCTGCGCTTCCAATCAACCGGCGAGCCCGTCATCGCCGCTCAGTAAGTATTCGACACTTGGCATGCGCCGCTCTTATTCAATAGCAAGAGGCGGCGCCACATATCCGAACTCGTGCTCAACCGCCGCCGCCACTCCGAGCACAATTTCGTCTTCGTACGGACGACCCGCAATCTGCACGCCTATCGGCAGCCCCTCCGGCGAGCGCCCCACCGGAACAACCGCAGCGGGAGAAGCCAGCAGGTTGAACCACACCGTGTAGCGCATCGCGTCAAGATACTCAACACGCTGGGCATCCACCATCCAACTGCGCTCCCCGTGGCGAAATGCCGGGATCGCGCATACCGGACACAGCAGCACAGGAAACTCGCTCATCTCTTCCAGAAGCTTCGCACGAACCACTGAGCAGTCACACCATGCCTGCAATAGTTCGTCGCCGCTCAGCGGACCATCGCGCCGCGCAATCTCAAGAAAGCCCCGGAACGTCTCGCTCAGTTCACTCTCGCGGCCTTGGATCACCGGTTCCAGCAACATCAGTCCGCAGCGCACAAACAGCTTCCACCACAGCTCCCTCGCAAGCTCCAACGACTGCGGACGATATCTCTTCACGCAAAATCCCTGCCGTTCCAGCGCCTGCGCCGCGTCTCGCACCGCCTGCCGCGTCTCCCCCGTCACCGGCGTCAATCCATCGTCTTCAAATACCCCAATCGGAATTCGCTTCAACTCTTCGAGCGATATTTTCTGCGTCTCGATGGGCGCGCCCGCAGGATCGCAGACCTCGCGCCCCGACAGCACATCAAACAGCAACTCGACATCTTTCATCGTGCGCGCCATCGGGCCCAGCGCCCCCAGCATCGCAAACGGCCCATCCGATCCCGCAAGATGTCCCTTCGATGGAATCCGCCCCGGCGTTGGCTTCAACGAGCAGATGCCCGTGAAGTGCGCAGGCTCGCGCACAGAGCCGCCGCTATCGCTGCCTATCCCGCATGCCGACAGCCCCGCAGCAATCGCCGCCGATTCGCCCCCCGTCGATCCTCCGGCCGTATACCCTAGGTTCCACGGGTTGGACGTGCGCCCATACAGCCGGTTCTCCGTCTCGTATGCCATCAGGAATTCCGGGCAATTCGTGGTGCCCAGCACCGTAGCTCCGGCACGACGCATGCGCGCCACCACCACCGCGTCTTCGGCTGGAATGTATCCGCGATTCAGTACGCTGCCCGTCTCGCATCGATAACCCGCCGTCGCAATCGCAGCTTTCACCGTCATCGGCAGCCCATACAGCGGCCCGCGCAACTGGCTTCTCTCCGCGGCACGCACCTGCTCGCGCACTCGCTCAGCATCGAAATCAACCAGCGCATTGATGCCTGGATTCAGCTTCTCAATTTGTCGGATGTATTCCTCGGCAAGCTCCATCGGTGAAATCGCCGACCGGCGCAGCATCGCCAGCAGATGCACCGCCGGCTCCAGCGTAATATTCTTCACTGCGCTTTACCGCCTATCTACCGTTCCCGCTCGCCGCAGGCACCGTGGGCGGTTCTGCGGGAGTGGGAACGTAATGCAGCTGGAATCCATTCGGAGTCTTCCCTGACTCAAAACGCTCGTTCCAGTCCAGCCTGTACTTCACCGCCGACGCATCATCTGGAAAATGCTCGCCCGCCGGATACGGATAGCTGCTCATCCCATGGAACGGCATCGTCGCAACCGTGAAGGGAGATGCTTCATAGAAATCCATGTCCTTCACAAAACCATTCGCATAGAAGAAGTAGTCGCGCTTCCACCCCGCAGGCAGCGCCGGCAGCGCGTCCGTGCTGAATTCGGCATCGATTTCTTCCCCGCTGCCAAAAATCACGAACCTATCATCCACCTTCTTCAGCAGCGGAGTCACGTCCCCATAATGCGTGTAGCTGCCGCGCTGCTTGATGAACGGCCCCGTCGCGCTCACGTTCTCGTAGTTGTAGCTCAGGTCCCCGTGCGTCGCGCCGTCAATCTGCTGCGGATACCCGTGATACTGCACCTTCGCCAGCCGCAGCGGCATTTCCGTCTGGCGAATGTGCTTCGAAAGATCCGCGCCATTCTCCACCAGTATCTGGTCCCAGTAGATCTGCAGATTCGTCGTGATCCTTATCCGCCGCGTACCCTTCGGCAGCTTGCCCGTCAGATCCGCAACGATGGTTCGCGGCAGGCCCGCCGGAAATCCCATCTCGTCCATCACGCGCTTCCAGCTGCCATCCGGCATTTGCGCTTCCACATACGGAGCAATCGGCTCCAGTCCAGCCTGCCACGCCGAGTACATCGAAGACGCTGAGAAATATTCGATGAACCCATGCAGCAGCAAGCGCAGCGGATTCTTCGCCGTCCAATCACCCAGGTCCAGCGTCAGCGTGTGCATATTCGCGTAGCCCGCATAGTTCAGCAGCTTGAAGTCGACCACATATTGATGATCCTGATGGCGCAGCAGCTCAAGCACATCGCGCCCGCTGTCATCCCACGCTCCCGCCGGAACTCTCGCCGCGGATGAGACCACCGTCTTCTCCACCGGGAATGGCGGCTCGTTCAGAAATCCTTCGTTGGGATAAACCTCGGTTCCTTCACGATGATCCACCGCCACCATGCGTAGCTGGTCAATGTAGTTCACCTCTTCCATCGGCTCCGCGAAACGCACGCTCATGTTGCCGTTACGAGCCTTCAGCAGATTCCCATCCACCTTCACCCACTCGTCAGGATCAGCCGTATTCTTCGCCACCGGAGAAATCCAATGGCCCACAACCGCCGCGCCAATCACGTCCGTCACAAACTGGTAGCGCGTCCCATCCCACGCAAACAGCACCGGGCACGAACTCCCTCTGCGATCAATCTCCGTGAAGCTCACCGGCTTCGACGTCGCCACGTCCATCTCATCCTGCGGCACGCCCGTCGGCCACAGCAGCCGCACGATGTCCGCTTGCTCTGCGGACTCCCAGCCCGGCAATCAACTCCGGCGGTCCCTGGCTCATATAGCCCGACGCGCCCGCCATCTCCCACTTCTGCCACAAGCCCCCGGCAAACACTTCGATCTCCGTGCCCGTCCCGGTCTTGTTATCGGCGCCGCCCTTCAACGCCAGCTTTAGGCTGTGATTCTTATTCCCGCCGTCGTTACGAAGCACCAGCGGCGCGCCATTCAACTGCGTCACCACCAGGTCGGCGTCGCCGTCACCGTCCACATCTGCCGCCACCACCGAACGCGCATCGCGCAACTGCATCTTGTCCAGACCAAGGCTGCGGCTTACATCTTCAAAGCCCGCCGGCCCCATGTTGCGCAGCACTCGTACTTCCGATCCCTTCGCAGTTTCAATCACCACTGCCAGGTCAAGCCATCCATCGTTGTCTACATCGAAGCCCGTCACGCCCCAGCCGCGAATCGCATCCTTCAGCGGCAGCGGCACACGCTCAAATCGCGTCCCGTCCACGTTGCGCCACAGGCTTATTCCCGGAGCGCCTGCATGCGTCACCGCAATATCCATCCATCCATCTTTATTGAAGTCGAGTACATACACTCCAACCGTGGGCGTCAGCCCCGCATCATCAAACTCCGGCAGCGGCTTAAACTTGCCCTCGCGAGGATTGATGTAGACCACCGGAGACTTGCTCGAACCCGTCACCACCAGGTCAACCGCGCGATCGCTGTTGATGTCCGACAGCACAGCGCCCGTCGTCTCGCCCGTTCCACCCAGCCCCGTTTGCTCCGTCCAATCCGTAAACGTCTTGTTGCCGTTGTTGCGCCACACCACGTTCGGAGCCGCGCCAGCCGCTGCTCCCGCCGCCGGCTTGCCCGTCACAAACAGATCCAGATCGCCATCGTGGTCGTAGTCCACAAACGTCAATCCAGCCGGCTGATTGCGCGGCTCAATCCCCGCCGCCTTCGTCACGTCGGTAAAGTGACCCTTGCCTTCGTTCCTGAAGAGCACCACGCGATCCGTCAGCGCGAGCGCCAAATCCGGTAGACCATCGTTGTCAAAATCACCCACTGCGCAAGCCACCGCAGCGCCGCTTACCGTCAACCCAAGCTCCTGCGCCTTAGCCTCTTCGTATTTGCCACTTCCACTGTTACGAAATACCCTGACAGCCTGCTCTCCTGTAGACGGAAGAACAATATCGGCCATCCCATCGCCATCCACATCTAGGAAGCAGACGGCTCCGCCTACCTTCTGCTGCTCCTTCGCTGCCGCTCCGATAGGCAGCGACACAAAGGTGATCGGGATTCATCGGACCAACCTTCGGCTCCGGAGTGAACACGTCAGCAGCCCGCGCCAGCCGCCCCTCTTCTCCATAGGTGTGCGTGATCGGAGCCGAAATCTTGTCCCGCGACAGATGCTCAAATCGCTGGAAATGCACCTTCGCCTCGTCCGGCTTGCCCGAACGCTGCAACGCCCGCGCCAGCCCAAACTCCGAAGAAGTGTGCAGAGGATTGATCGCCAGCGCCGCCTGAAACTCAACGATGGCCTTCTCGTAATCCTTCATCTCCATGTACGAGGAGCCGAGAAAATAATGCCCATCAGGATTCTTCGGCGCCAGGTCCACCACTTTTTGAAAATTCTCAGCGGCCTCGCTGCTCTTGCCCTGCGCATGCGCGGCCAGCCCCAGGCAATACCACACCGCCGGATTCTTCGGGTCCTTGGCGGCGGCCTCTTCAAACGCCTTCTCCGCCTCCGGCATCTTGTTCAGATACAGCAGCCCGATCCCCTGGTTCAACACCGCCGTCGTCATCGTCGGATCAGTGCTGTATGCCTTGGCAAACGTGTCCACGGCTTTTTGCGTCAACTGCTGGTTCATCAGCGCGACGCCCATGTTGTTTTCCTTCGCCGCCTGCGCGCGCACGGCCACAGCATCCGCCGCGTACGCCGTACCCGCAAACCATAGAAGACCACCCGCGACAAACAACCGGACGGCGCTGAAGCGCGCACCTGCACTGAAAGATAAAAGGGACATGTCTACTGAATTATAAAGGGCTTTGACCGCAATACTCTCGCCGATGTCAACTGCGACGATCGTTGTTCATATCGCTATCCGGGAGACGCGACTTTTAGCGCCGCGCCGAACACAATTCCTGCTCACGCCCCATCCCCGGCCCCTTCGCGTACACTTCTCGCAAAAAAATTCCCAGCAACAGCATCACCCCAAAAAAGGAAAGCTGATGATCCCCGTGAAGCCCAGCACATTTACTCCCTGCCTCTTCAGTGCAATTTTCGTCGCAGCCGCCATATCCGCCTCCGCGCAAACACCGGCCCAGTTATCCCCCGCCATCCTTCCCGGCCAGGGACTCGCACAGCACGACTTCTTCTACGCGGGCGAGGCACAGCAGGAACGCATGTTCATCATCCGCGGCGGCCAGATCGCCTGGTCCTACAACCACGATGGCAAGGGAGAAATCAGCGACGCCGTCATGCTCCCCAATGGCAATATCCTCTTCGCCCATCAGTTCGCCATCACCGAAATCACGCCCGATAAAAAGGTCGCGTGGAACTACGACGCCCCTCCCAACACTGAGATTCATACCGTCCAGCCCTATGGCGAAAACAGCGTCGTCTTCATCCAAAATGGAAACCCCGCCAAGGCCATCGTCCTCAATAAGAAAACCAGCGCCATTGAGCATGAATTCGTCTTGCCGGTGAAAGATCCTGCCAGCACTCACCCCCAGTTTCGCCATGCTCGCATCACCCCCGCAGGCACTTTTCTCGTCGCACACATGGATCTCGGAAAGGTTGTCGAATACGACCTCAATGGCAAGGTCCTCTGGACCATCGATGCTCCCGGCGTCTGGTCTGCGACTCCGCTGAAGAACGGTAACGTCCTCATCGCCGGAAAATCTACCGTCCGCGAAGTCAATCGAAAGACTGAGACCGTCTGGCAATTTACCGCGGCCGACGCTCCCGGCTACGACCTCTCCAACATCCAGAAGGCAACCCGCCTCGCCAACGGCAATACCATCCTCAACAATTGGTTCAATCAGTGGTCCGGCAAGGTCGACCCGGCCAACGCCCCCGTCCAGGCTCTCGAAGTCACGCCCGCGAAAAAGATCGTCTGGGCTCTCCGCTCATGGACGCCCCCAACCGACCTCGGACCATCCACCACAATCCAAATCCTCAATCAGTCGCAGCCTCTCCAATAGCACCCAGAATTGCGTATGCCCATGTCTGCATCGGCAGGCATGGGCATAAGGAGAAACTCCCGGTTTCAATTTTCTTTAAGATGCCGGCACTTCAAGTGCGCAACAGCATTGCCGCAACTAGATAATCGGAATCACCAACTGCTGCCCAACCTTTATCAGGTCAGGATTGGTCATCGCGTTTGCATCAGCAATTTTCTGGTAGTGATTCGCCGATCCATAAAAATGCTTGCTGATCTTCGACAGGTTATCGCCAGACTGTACCGTGTACGTCTGATCTCCCGTTCCCGTCGTCACGATCTCGTGATGCAAATCAGAGAACTGCGGATCCACCGCCTTGATCGAATCCCAAACACGATTCGCGATCAACTCCGACGGCACCGTGCCCTTCAAGTGAAGCTTCTCACCATCCAGATCCACTGCGTCGAGCGTGGCTCCATCGATCGCGAAATCCTGAATCGTCGTAATAACCGGCGCGTACTTCTGCTTCAACTGCTCCAGATCTGCCATCTTTCCTCCGGGAATTTCCATTTGTTTACAGCGCAAGTAGTAGAACAGATCGCATCGCACCGCGACGTGAAAATTGCAGCCCGCTCACCATTCCTGTCCGTGCGATCAAACTATTGCGCCGCCTGGCGCTTCTTCGCCGGCACCACCGCCCCGCTCGCCTGCACCTCTTTCGAATCCAGCAGCACCCCGGCCGTTGCATGCGCATTCCGCACAGAAAGATTCTTCCCCTGCCGAAACTCGAGCGCCGCATAAACCGGAACCGACCCTGCTCCCTTGAAGCCATCAATACTCAGCCCATCAAATCCATCGGCATGCACCGCATGCTGGTAGAACGAAGGAAACTTCCCCTCCCAGTCCACCCGCAAATCCACAAACGATAAATCCCGCACATTGTGCGCCATCACCCCCGAAAGATCCTGGCGAATCAGCCCAAGATTCTTCGGCGTCGTCGGCTGCAGATCAAGATTGCCGCCCGTGATCTCCTGCAGTGGCCCCGCCTGCATCGTCAGCGACAAGTCGCGAAACTCCACATCCTCAATATGCCCCGCCTCCGCACTGTACATCACGATCGGGGACTGGCTCTTCGCCATCATGCTGTTGAAGCGCACATGGCGAATGCGCCCCGCCGTATCCGTCTGCGGCCACGGCGGATATGCCCAGCGCGCCACCGTCATCGACACCGGCTCGCCCGATCCCCACCATGGCCCATCCACCAATCGCGTCTCGCTCACCACGTTCGTGAAAATCAAGTTCTCGACCGTCTCGCCCGCCCGCGCCTGGATGTTGATTCCCCGGTTGCTGTCGCGAATCACAATATTGTTAAACGTAAAATTGCGCACATCCTTCGCCGCCGGACCAATCCGTATCGCCGCCGAGCGACTGCGCAATATCAAATTCGAAACCGTAACGTTCTCCGTTACCTCCTGGCACCACCCATCGGCGCACGGACCACCCACCACCAGCGCATCATCCCCCGCCTCAATTGACGAATCAGAAATAATCGCGTTGCTCGAATTCGAAATATCCAGCCCATCATTATTCGGAACCAGAATATTGTTCCGCACATCCAGCCCGCTCACCTGGATGTGATTGCTGCACATCAGCTTCACGCCCCAGTTCGGACTATCGATCACGTGAAAGTCGCGCATCACCACGCCATCCGTGTGCAGCACCAGCACCAGCACGCCCGGCCTGTCGCGCATGTGCACCGGCCCTTCGCGCGTCTTGCCCATCCGCGCCACCAGCGCCTGCCCCTGCCGCGTCGCCGCCGCGTCAAAGTAAGGATCGAAGTGCGGCATATTCGTATCCGTAAACGCGCGACCGTTCCCATCAATCGTGCCGCCGCCCGTGATCGCAACGTTGCGCACATTCTCCGCCACGATCAACGCCGTATCGCGATCTTCTGAAGCTCGCGATATGCGCGGATAATCCGCCAGGTTCTCGCTGCCCAGAATCGTCGCCCCCGGCTCCAGCTGCAGCGTGATGTTATCCACCAGCCGAATCGTCCCGGTGCGATACGTCCCCGCCTCTACCACCACCGTGCCGCCGCCCCGCGCATGGCAATCGGCAATCGCCGCATTCACCGCCCGCGTCTCCAGCGTGTGCCCGTCGCCCGTCGCACCATACGCCCTCACGCGGCACTCCACGTTCGGCCGTAGCGCTTGCGGCGAGGCAGCCGTCTGCGTTGCAACAAAATTACACGCCGCGAAAACGCAGCAGAACCCGACAAGACCTGCGAAAAATCTACCTGTCAGCATCAGGGGAATTCTACACACGCATCACTTCCTAGGAAGATCAGTCTCCAACACCAGCACCCAGTCATGCCCCTCACCCGGCACAGCCATCGGCAATCTGAATGTCCCTTGTATCCCTTGCTTCATCGCCTCCGCCGGCAAGCTCTTCCCTGTCGTAGGATCAAACCACGTGCTCTTCCCACCGCCACCTGCCAACTTCCCCGCATCCACGGTCACCTGCAGCAGCCCCGCCGGAACATAGATCAGCGCAGATTCCCCATCCTTCAGCGCCCCCACGTGCAATAGCTCCGCGCTATCCGGCAGCTTCTCCGCACCCACCACCATCTCCTGCGCCGGTACCAGCCGCAGAAAATCATGCGACTCCATCAGCCTGCGCAGATAAAGCATCTGCAGCGATCCCGGAAAATTCAAAGCCTGCTGCCACGGTGTCCGCGCAAATGTCACCGGCTTATTGCGGCTCGTATCCAGAAACTGCCAGATGTCATGGCACCCGTAAGTAAATCCGGCGCTCCCCGCAAACACCGCCCAGTACGCGGCCTCGCGCGTATCCGCATCCGTGAACCATCCATTCTCCGGCTTGAAATTTACAGGATGATCCTCGTACCGCGCCTCGCCATCCACCGTCGGCTTCACCGGCCTCAGCGCGTAGTCCTTCTCCACCATCGCGTAATTCGCAAAGTGCCTGCTCCCGTGTCCTGACTGCATCATGTTAAAGTCCAGCGGGCTATCCGCATTCGTAAATCCATCCGACGACGACTTCCCGCCGCCCGGATGATACGTAATCAAATGCCGCCCTTTGTCCCCCTCGCGCAGTCCCTTCGCCATCGCACGCCACACCTGCTCGTGCTCCGTCGGCATCCGGTCCCCGCCAAGAATCCAGATCACGTTCGCATCCTTCGCATACCTGCGCCCCAGGAACAGCCCGTACGCATAAGCATTCTTCTCGTTGAAGATCATCGGGCCCTTGCCCCACAGCACCGGGCCCATCTTGTCTCCCCACGTCGGCAGCATCCCTATATACATCCCCTTCGCGCGCGCCGTGCGTACCCCATAGTCCACCAGCTCAAAATACCTCTCATTCGGATGCGCAGGATCGCCCCCCACCAGCGGCAGGTTGCCTTCCGCATTCGGCTGCGTCAGCCCATCAAACTCCGCCAGCACCACGGCCTGGATCACCGTGAAGCCCTTGCTCCTGCGGTCCTCCAGGTAATTCTCCATCTCCGCGCGCTTCAGCCGGTGAAACATCTCCCACGCCGTGTCTCCCAGGAAAAAGAATCCCTTCCCATTCGCAAATTGCAGATGATGCCCGTCCGCCGAGACGCGCAAATCTCCCTGGCTGAAATCCACCGGCGCCCCCTGCCAGCGTCCCTCCTCCGCCCTTGCTCCGCGCGCGCAAAAAATCAGCAGCGCAAGAATCAGCAAAACATTCCAGATGGCAAACCGCTTGCAAGGAAACATGCGACCCATTCTACTCATCCGCCCTCGTCCCGTACCCATCATCGCGATCAACGCAAAAGCCGCTGCACTGGAGTAAACTTGCTGGTCGCGCCCGCAGCACTCGCGGGTCCACCGCAACACTCAAACTCTGGAGTATCCATGCCGTCGCAAATCTCTCTCCTCTCCCGCCGCACATTGTTCGCCGCCCTTCTCTCGCTGCTATCTTTGAGCGTGGCATCCTCGCACGCGCAGCAAATCTACCAGCCCGCCGCCGACGCCAAGGCCATGGTCGTCGACGGGCAGGCCCGCTTCACCGTGCTCACCCCGCGCCTCATCCGCATGGAGTGGAGCGCCGACGGCAACTTTGAAGATCGCCCAACCTTCGTAGTCCTCAACCGTCAGCTCCCCGTCCCTTTCTTCAAGAAGACCTCCGACGACAACAACCTCATCATCGACACCACCGCCCTCCAGTTGCGCTATCGCAAAGGCTCGGGCAAGTTCACGCCGGATAACCTCAGCATCACCTTCAAGCTCGACGGCGCGGAGCAATCCTGGAAGCCGGGCACGGCCCCCGCAGGAAATCTCTACGGCACCACGCGCACCCTCGACGGCGTCCGTGAGGGCACTCAGCTCGAACAGGGCCTCGTCTCTCGCGACGGATGGGCAATCATCGACGACTGCAAGACTCCCCTCTTTGACTCAGCCGACTTCCGCCTCGACTCCGCTGACAGCGTCTGGCCCTGGGTCGTCGAGCGCACTCCCGGCGAGCGCCAGGATTGGTACTTCCTCGGCTATGGGCACGACTACAAGCAGGCCCTCGGCGACTACACCCGCATCTCCGGAAAAATTCCCTTGCCTCCACGCTTCGCCTTCGGAACCTGGTGGTCCCGCTACTGGGATTACACCGATGCAGAACTCCGCGACCTCGTCGCCCAGTTCCATGCGCACAACGTGCCCCTCGACGTGCTCGTCATCGACATGGGATGGCACCTCAATCCCGACGCCATCAAGGAACGCGGCTTCGATACTTCGAAGACCTTCTTCAAGGATCAGTCCAATCACGACACCGGATGGTCCGGCTACACGTGGAACCCGAAATACTTCCCCGACCCAGACGCCTTCCTCGCATGGGTCCATCAGCAGGGCCTCAAAGTTACCCTCAATCTCCATCCCGCTTCGGGCGTGCAGCCGTGGGAGAAGGCCTACCCCGACATGGCGAAGGCCATGGGCATCGATCCCGCCACGCAGAAGTACGTGCCCTTCGACATCACCAACAAAAAATTCGCCATCAACTATATGAACCTTCTCCACCATCCCATCGAGCAGCAAGGCATCGATTTCTGGTGGATCGATTGGCAGCAGGAAATGTACACCGCGCTCCCCAACGTCAACCCAACCTTCTGGCTCAACTACGTTCACTTCACTGATCAGCAGCGTGAAGGCAAGCGACCTCTCATCTTCCATCGCTGGGGCGGACTCGGCAATCAACGCTACGTCATCGGCTTCTCTGGAGACACCATCTCTGTCTGGGATTCGCTCGCCTTCCAGCCCTACTTCACCGCCACCGCAGCCAACGTCGGCTACAGCTATTGGAGCCATGACATCGGCGGTCACACTCCCGGCGCAGTCGATGGAGAACTCTACTCACGCTGGATCCAGTTCGGAACCTTCTCGCCCATCCTCCGCACCCACACCACAAAAAATCGTGACGCCGAGCGCCGCATCTGGGCATACCCTGAGCCCTACGCCACCATCATGCGCAACTCCTTCCTGCTCAGGTACGCCATGCAGCCCTACCTCTACACCGAATCGCGCAAGACCTACGACACAGGCGTAGCCTTCCTGCGCCCGCTCTACTACGACTACCCCGATGCGAAAGAGGCCTACGATCAGAAAGGCGAATACACCTTCGGCGACAGCATGATCGTCGCCCCCATCGTTGCCCCCGCCGACCCATCAACTCATCTCTCGACTAAATCCATCTGGCTTCCCAAAGGCGAGTGGGTGGAGTGGTTCACAGGCAAGCAGCTATCCGGCCCCGGCACCTTCGACCGCACCTTCACTCAGCGGCAGATCCCCGTCTACGTGAAGGCCGGAACCATCCTTCCCCAGCAGCCGCCCATGAGCTACACCGGAGAAAAGCCCGTCGATCCGCTCATCCTCGAAGTCTTCCCCTTCGCCCGCAACCAGCATGCCAGCAGCTACAGCGTCTACGAAGACTCCAGCAAAGGTGAGAACTACGTCCACGGCGAATTCGCCTGGACCAGCATCGAAGTCAAACATCCCTTCCCCAAACAATTCGACGTCAACATCGCCGCCGCCCAGGGAAGCTATCCCAGCATGAACTCCAACCGCGCCTACGAAGTAAGAATCTGGTCCGCCTCCACCGCAACCGAGGTCAAGCTCGAAGGCAAAAAGCTCGCGCAAGCCACCGACGCGAACTCCCCCGGCTGGCGCTACGACAAGGACAAAGCGCAGCTCATCGTGCGCACGCCCTCGCGCTCCGTCTTCTCAAAAACGGATCTCTCCATCAAGCTCAAGGGCGATCCCCAACCACCCGCGAAGTAGTCACGCATAAATAGAAGAGGTCCGGCATTGTCACCGGGCCTCGCACCATCTCATCATGCTCACATCCATCAAAGCTCTGCACACCGCGATCTGGCTCTTCATGGCAACCTGCATAGCCTGGCTGCCCTTCGCCGCGCTCAATCATCACTCCCGATTCGTCGCGGTCCTCACCGCCATCATCCTCGCGGAGTGCGCCATCATCGGGCTCAATCACGGCCGCTGCCCGCTCACCGATCTCGCCGCTCGCTACACCACCGAGCGCGCCGATAACTTCGACATCTACCTGCCCCTCTGGCTAGCCCGCCACAACAAAACCATCTTCGGAACCATCTTCGTCATCGGACTCCTCATAGTCCTCTGGCAATGGCTCTTCCCCGCCCTCAAGCTCCGCTAACTCAACTCAATCTCCAGCGAATGCGCCCCGCCTCGGCCCACCCTCACCTGCGCATACGTCGATCCCTCCACGCGACGCACCTCCGCACTCACGCTCTTCCCATTCAGCGTAGCCGCGCGCACCTTGCGCCCCTCCGGAAGCAGCATCGCAACCTCCGCCTCCCGCGCGCTGCTGGTGAAGCGCACCACCATCTTTTGCGCCTTCTCGTCGTAGCCATACTCATACCGCACGTATCCATTGCTCGCCGGATATCGCACCGACACCCGCGCATCCTTCACCCCCGCCGCGCTCCATCGCGGAGCAATCAGCGCCTTGTCAAAAGCCGCGCCCATATCCTTCGCCCCCGCCAGCCCCTCCACCAGCGCAAACACCAGCGCCGCCGCGCCCCAGTTGTTCGGCATGCCTTGCGACAACTCATTCCACGGTGGAAGAAATACCTCGGCATCCGACAGCGTCACGCCCAGGATCATCCACTTCGCGCTCGTCTCCACCGACTCAAACTCCAGCGAAGCAATCACCTTCTCCGGATGCACATTTTCGAACCCGGCCACATACACGCCTACATTTCCGAACTTCTGATTCGCCCCGCGCCACGCCACCTGCAGCCGCTCCGGCCCGCCCGGCCCATACCTCACCTCAAACTCGCCGTCATGCGGACCCCACCAGTGATTAATGTTCACGCCCGCGCGAATATACTCGCGCTTCGACGTTCCATCCGCGTAATGCACCGTCAGCCTTCCCGCCAGGTCATCGCCGCCCTTAGTGTGCAGCAGGTAGAAGGACTTCGCCGTCGCATTCACCGGCAGCGTCTCCTTCTTCTTGAAGCCCGCGTCCTCGCCAATCGCCAGGCAAGCCCGCCGCCCATTCTGCGCCGGATCGATCACCTCAAATTCCACATCGCGAAATTTCTGCTTCCCCACCGGCATCGCCGGCAGATCGTTCTCCTTCTCCCCCATCCACACCAGCACACCCGGCGCCGCCGTGCCTCCGCCAAAATCTGCATTCGCAATCGCCCGCATATCCAGCTCGCGCCACGTGCGCGTGGGAGCCACCGGAACCTTCCCCCGCAGAATCGCCGGCACCACGCCGCGATACCTGTCCGCCACCGCCTTCTCGCGCCGCAGAATATCCACGCCATATTGCTCATAGCCGTTATCAAACGCGCCCCGCGCCAGTTCGCCCGCCACGCACGACATCACCCCGCCGTTCATGTACTCCCACTTCGCATCCTCCGCCCCAAAGCCTTTTTCAAATGGCGGAAAGATCGCGTAAAACTCACCCGGCGAAGTAGCCGGCATCTCTCGCCTTATCCGCTGATACGTCTTGATGATCGCCACCGCCTGCTCATGCGTAGCATTGCGATTCAGCGTGTACGCATTCGACAGCGCCACCTGCCGATTCAGATCCACGCCCAGCTCCAGCCGCAACTCCTTGTCTTCCGGAATCCAGTGCGTGAAAAACTCCCCATTCCACGCCAGCGCATTCAGCCGCTTCTCCATCGCATCCGCTTTGCTGCGCATCGCATCCGCGTCAGCACCCCGAGCCGTCACATCCAGCATCTCCGCCAGCCTGCGCATCCCCGCAATCAAATTCGTGTTATCGCCAAAGAAGATCCCGAAGTGTGTCTTCTTCAGATCGATCTTCATAATGTCGCCGTCCACCCGCGCCGCTTCGCTCTCCACCAGGAAGTCCCACGTATCCACCGTGAACCCGCGCTTCAGCAACTGGTACTTCTCTGACCACCGGTAAGCATCGCTCGTCGCATACCCCACCGCGCGAATCGCGCTATCCAGCTTCGCCTTCATCCACGCCGTGTCGCCCGTCGCCTTCCACGAAAAATAAATCGCCTCCAGGTAAAAAGCCTCCACGTGGTTCTCTACCGGAGCGCGACGCAGTTGCAGATAGCCGCCCTCCGCCGACCGCGCAAAATCCGCATACGTAAAGCGGCTGTCCCAGTAGGTCTCAGGAGGAGTGCGCGCCTCCACGTTCTCCCATATCATCCCGTCTTCCCGCTGCGACTCCGCGTACAAGTCCACATTTGACTTCACTTCCGGCCAGAAATACTTCATCCCCTTCAGCGTCTGCGTATTGTCCATCAGCCACGACGCCCAGTACGTAATCACCTCGCCGCGATAGCGCGTCGCCGTCACCGGACCATCCGTCGCCATCGTCCAGTAAAGATCCTTCAGCAAACTCCCAAACACTCCGCCGTCATCTTCAATCTGCGTCTCGCAATCTACAAAGAACGTCCGCATATCCAGCACCGCGCCGTCCTTCCCTATCAGCGAAGCCGTATGTGCGCCCAGCGCCCCGCCAATCGTGAACTCCGCGCTCCCCGCCATCGCAGCATCCACATACACCTGCTGCTCTCCGTCGCGAACCACCAGCCGCCCCGCCACCGCGCTCTCCACCCGCATCTTGTCCAGCGGCGCCAGCTTCCCCGCTGGCTCAGGATTCAGCTTCAGCGGCACGCGCTTCACCCCAGCGCCCGTCGCAGCGGCCCCCGGTCTCTCATCAAGTTGTGCAGTAGTTTGTGCAGGAAGAAAATTAGCGGCCGCCAGACCAGCAGCCGGAATCAAGCGAAGTACATCCCGTCGTGTTGTCATTCCCGTCCCATGCATCCACGCCCCGCGCAGACGCGTCTTTCATCACTCCAACTCAACCCAGACCACTAACCAATCTACTCCCCCGCCCACCCCATGACGACTATAAGCCGCGCCGAAGACCGCTCGTTCGCCACCCGCCTCTTAGCCGACTCGCTAACCGCTCTTCAGCTAACCGCTCTTTCGCCGGCCCGGGAGGACGATTCTAGAACTTTTCTGCTCGGCGCTGCCTGACCACACATGTCGCCGCTCAATCCGAAATCATACTGACGTATGTGTGGATCTTGGGGAGCAGGTCAACAGGCCACCTAGCGGCAGGCCTGAGAGGCTTCTGAGGGAAGAGGAGCTACTTTGAGAGGCTTGCCAGTGAAAGCGTAACTTGGGTCGTCTTGTCCCACCGGAACCAGCGCAGCCGTTTGTCCGTGGCGTCGATCTCTGACACCTGACACGCTGACGTTGGCGCGAACTCGAAGCCTCCATCGTGTTGTCCTCTCCAGAAGGACGGCGGGGACATATCGAGAGTATTTGGGAAGGAAAACCAGAACTCCCATGTACCGATTTTGGCCTTGTTATGCCCCTTTGTATGAACGAACACAGCGTGTACCCCTACGGTCTCGCCGATGTAGATGTCGCCGGTCTGGTGACTAACGCCGCTCGCTGTGAACGACGTTGCTTTGTCCGGCAGGAAGAACGACTCGTAGTTCGACCCGCCTTCCGCCTGATTCGCGCCCGGAGTCAGACTGGTAAGTCGGATCGCTCCTAGCTGGCTTCCATTCCGCACCAACAGGAACGCTCCAACCGGCACGGTCACCGTGCCAACACTCACTTTGAAGTGTGTAGCATCTGCGTCCGAACGCTTGTCCTGTGGGCAGCGTACCTCCTGCGCTTGCCCACAAACAATCGTGCAGAAGATCGCTGCAAGTACCCCAGCTAGAACTCGCACTTGATTCTCCAGTTTGTTACTCATTGCGCCGGGCGCCCCACATCTCGCCTTTGAGATGTGGGATCCTCCCCCAACTAACTAACCGCTCCTTGGCTAACCGCTCTTTAGCTAACCGCTCCTTAGCTATCCCTTGAAGATCGTGTGCGGAATCAGCTTCCAGTAATCCTCCTGGCTTGCATCGTCCATGCAAGCCTGGATAATCTTCCGTCCCAGCGGATCAAGCTCCGGAGTGACAAACGCCTCCAGCTCGCGCTGGAAAAACTCCCGCCACTGCCGCGCCCCTTCGTCGAACACTTCCTGCCCGCCCTGCAGTTGCGTCTCGACATGCAGAAGCACCGGCGGAATCAGCGACCCCTCAACACGAATCTGCTTCGGCACATATCCCAGCAGCGCGCACGAACATTCGCTCAGCTGATCGCGATTGAAACGCGCGCTCCCGCGACGAGCCAGGTATTCGCGCGCCACCCACTCCGCCATGAAGCCCACCTTCCACGCGCCAATATACTGGTTCGGAATCAGCACATGCCGCGTGTCGGTATTCTCCACGATCTGCCGCAGCAGCAGGTTCGCCTGGTCCACGCGCCGCCCCGTGCAGAAGGCCCAGTACGATCCCACGCCCTCTGACTGCATCCCCGTCGAATCCTGGATGCTCGGATTCGCGTGCCCTCGCGGAGCCACCAGTCTCCACAGCCATGCCAGCGCCGGACTCAGCATATGCAGCATCCCGATAATCCCGTAACGATGGCTCTCCTTATGCGTCGGCGGGCAGCGCACACCAAAGCTGCGAATACTCACCGCCACCGACCCCGTCGTAATCTCCGGAATCAAATCCCGCGGAATAATTACTCGCGGATTCGTGTTGCTCTTTCCCGGAGCATCCTCAATGTGCTCCCACGTCAGGCAGTTCCCGCCCGGAACTATATAGTGGTTCAGAAAAATCAGCGGCTTCGGCGGCTGAATGCAAAGCCGCTCAAGATCAGGATCGGTACCGTATTTCTTGATGTGATCCACGCGCACAAACCAGCCGTTCTCCGCGTCGCGAATATTCAGCTTCGTCTGGCCCTCGTTGTAGTGGGGATGCGCGCAGGCCATATCGTCGGCCATGGGATTCAGGCGGCACGCTTCCGGCAGCACCAGCGTGCGCATCTCTCCCGTCACCACGTTCCGTCCCAGCAGCAGCCGCCCATCTTCCATGCGATGGATGTGCTCCGTCATCTCGCTCTTGCCGCCGCCCGAAGCACCCTCGTGCATGATCACGATCTCGTTGTCATACGGAGTCACCACTCCGACCGCGGCGCAATGATTCGTCGTCCATCCCTCGCGCTCGCCAATGTCCAGCAGAATCGAGTACACGCCCTTCTTCGCGCTCGGCCCGGGATACAGGTTGTAGGCGTAGATCTCCTGGTGCGTGTGCGTGCGAAAATGCACCACCACCTGCTTGCCATCAAAATGTGTATGCCGAAACGGCGGCGCAACAAACAGCACGCCCCCGCTCATCTTGAAGTCCGCCGGAACCTGGTTACCCGGAATCATTCCCTGCAGATCCGCCAGCGCCCCGGCAAAAAATCCCGCCTTGCGCGGAATAATCAGCAGCGATCCATAACGCAGATCGTCCGGCCCCGCATAGAACGGAGTGACAATCAGCTCCTGCGTCTTCAGCCAATCCAGCGTCTTCTGCCGCGTCAGCTCAAACGACTCGCCAAACCTCTGCTGATATGTGGGCTTGTCCGTCGGCAGCGTATCGCCAATCACCATTGCATCCGGATCGCGCCGCCGCATCCGCGCATCAGGAAAATTCACCGCCAGCCCGTTGCGCGCCTTCGTCACCACCGCTTCCACCACGCGGACCAACACCCGGCACATCGAACACGGACTCGAACTCGCCCATGTCCTCGCGATTGCCAATGTTCCAGTCGGTAGTTCCCGTATCGCGGCCCAGCGCCCAGTCCAGCAGATCCTCCCTGCTGTTCGGCACGTAGAGTGCCGGAGCGGCACTCAGCACCTCCATCACATGTGCGGGCAAACCCAGTGTGGGCCAGTCGGTCTTGAAGTCGATGGTCTTGCTCAAGTTGTCAGCCATGCTCCATTTTCTCAGAACTCCGCCCCACCCGCTGTGACGGATAACCTTGCACCCACCCGGCCAACCCCTTACCCCCCGCACCCTCGCACACGTATACTGCAAAATACCCCGGCTCGTATGCCGCGCCTAAAACGCGCCTCGGGATGCTGTCGAACCCATGCCACCACGGAGCCTCATGCCGCAAGTAAGACCCGCACGACCAGCATCATCCCTCCCGGCAAAGTCCTGCCTCATCACCCTCTTCCTCTTCCTCATCTGCGCCGCCTCCGCACCCGCGCAAATGAATATGTCCGGACACGACATGGGAGCCATGCGCGAAATTCCCCCGCCGGATAAGCTCCCCGCGCCCCTCAAAATGACCGGCATCGGCAACAGCCACATCGCCATCACCGCCACGCCCGAAGCGCAAATGTGGTTCGATCAGGGCCTCTCCCTCTACCACGACTTCTGGGAGTACGAATCCGCCCGCGCCTTCCAGCAGGCCATCCGCGTCGATCCCAATTGCGCCATGTGCTACTGGGGCCTTTACCAGGCGCTCATCTTCCGCCACAACGGAGCCTCCGGGTATTCCCAGCAGGCCCTCGCCAGCGCCGTGCGCCTCAAGAACCACGCCAACAAGGCTGAGAAGCTTTACATCGATGCCGCAGTAGCAGCCGACGAAGCCGACAAGGCCGCCGCCCCCGGCGAAGATCCTGACCCCGCAAAGGAAGTCGCTATCTGGCGTCAGCTCGTCAAGGAAAACCCCAACGATCCCCAGGCCAAAATTTTCCTCGCCGGATCGCTTCAGGACGGCTACACCCCCGCAGGCGAGCCCAAGAAAGGCACCAGGGAATCCATCGCCGTTCTCCAGGAAGTCCTCAAGTCATCCCCCAACGACTCCGCCGCCAACCACTATTGGATCCACGCCATCGAGCCCAGCGCGCACCCTGAGAACGCCATCACCTCTGCCGCGCTCCTCGCCAGCCTCGCCCCCGCATCCGGCCATATGGTCCACATGCCGGGACACATCTACTACCGCACCGGCAACTACGCCCAGGCCGAGCACTGGTTCTTCGCCTCCACCTCCGTCGACGAAGCCTACATGCGCGACCAGCACGTCGCCGTCGACGACGATTGGAACTACGTTCACAACCTCATGTACTCCATCGCCAATCTCATGGAAGAGGGCAAGTTCAACCAGGCCACCGAACTCTCCGCCAAGCTCCCCGGCGCTCGCGGCCAGCTCTCTCCCACCCTCTACATCAACTCGCCGCGCGACGGCTTCGCCCGCCTCGATCCTCAACTCCCCGTCGCCCTGCGCACCGCCGACTGGCCTGAAGTCCTCAAGCTCCTCGAAGGAGCCAAGCCCGATGCCAAGCTCGAGAATCTAAAATTCCTCGCCGGACAAATGAAGCTCTTCGCCACCGGCATGCAGGCCGCGCAAACCGGAGACATCCCTGCAGCCCAGGCCGCATCCACCACCCTCGACGCCGATCTCTGGCACCTCTCCCAGCAAGTCAAGGACGCGCCCAAGAAGGAAAAAGACAAGCCCGTCACTCCCGTCATGGAGCCGGTCCTGCCCGACGCCGAAGCCGCGCCCCTCCTCGCAAATCTCTCCATCATGTCGCTTGAACTGCGCGCCACCATCCTAGCCGCGCAGAAGAAATTGCCCGAGGCAAAGAAGCTCTTCGACCAGGCCGCCAAAGAAGAAAAAGCCCTCGGCTACCACGAGCCCCCGCGTTACGTTCGCCCCGTCGCCGAGACTGAAGGCTTCGCCCTCATCAGCGCAGGAGACAATGCCGGAGCACACCAGGCCTACGCCGACTCACTTATCGAGCGCCCCAACTCCGGCTTCGGTCTCTACGGCCTCGCCCGCAGCAGCGAAGCCGCCGGAAACTCCGCCCAGGCCATCAAGGAATACTCCAAATTCATCGAAGCCTGGACCGACGCCGACCCCGGCATGCCCGAACTAGACCACGCCCACCACTACATCTCCAACCAAACCGTCCTCGCCAACAAATAACCTCGGCGGCTACCCACCCAGTCAACCAGAGAAATGCGGGTGCCCCATCCTTCGCGCCGTTTGCGAAGGGTGGGTAAAGTGAGACCGGCTTCCTGCGGTGTACCCCCCATCTCCACCCCCATGAACAAATGCGGGTGCCCCGGGTCTCGCTCTTGAGACCTGGGATTTCACCGCTCCGCCACCCGCCACGCTAATCGCTCCTTAGCTGCATTTTGCTAACTAGCTGCCGTGAATGTCTTCCCAATTCGCTATAGTGGATCAACAGCTGACAGGTATTTCCAGTCGCGGCAAAAGCGGGGCGGCCATGTGGAAGATTGTCTTAGCAATGATTGCGATATCGTCCTTGCCCCTCAGTTCCTCGGTAACGGAACACGATGTCCAGTTAGCAGCGGTCACGTCAGACTCGAAGAGCTTCTTTCTGACTCCGATTGCCATCATGCGAAATGGCAAGCTATTGAAGCCAGTTCTATATCAAAGAACGAATCAGCAGGCTATCGACCGGTTTGTTCGTCTGCATTACGCACAGGGTACGATGATGTTTCTTTGGCAATCGGGGCAGGCTCGCGGGAAGCTGAGGCTGGGAGACTTGGAGCCGAACTGCGACTCCGCGACCACTTTTCATGTGACGCCCATTGGCGAAACGAGCTTTGACAAATCAAGGGGTGCCATAGCTTTGAGCCAGGACATCGGGCCTGGGCATCCGAATTATCGTGAATCAGCAACCGAGGGAGAGAGAGCGCTGTTCGCTCGCGTGAGCCAGAAGGTCGTTTCAGAATCGCACACCTCAATCACGCCAAAGACGCCGACGAAAATACATTACCTCGTACGTACGAGAGCCAGCGCCACAGGAAATCCGTTGCTCGTGGGATCTATCAGTTTTCTACAGAAGAAGACCGAATACTGGCTTTTCGTGATACTCGAGCAACGCGATGGTGAGTGGCAGGCTGCAATCACCAAAGTCCATAAGGTTAAGGACCTCGAAGATCGAACGGATGCACAGGAGGAGGAGTATCTCGATCAACTTGATATCGACGGGGACGGGATCGACGAAATCTTCACAGCGTCTAATTACTACGAAGCCTACAGCTTAGCAGTGTACGGGCTGAAGGGTGGCGCCTGGAACATTATCTATGAATCGGGTGTCGGCGGCTGTTGAACAGCCAAAGAGAAATTCGACGTTAACCGCTCTTTCGCAACTTGCTAACTCGCTAATCGGAGCCAGCCCAAAATGACCCTACCCGCATTCCGCCTCACGAATACTTACCTGGCCCTCATCCTCTCCCTCTCCCTCCTCTCCGCCGCCGCGCAAAAAACCCAACCCGCTCCCGTCTCCTCTGAAATGGATCAGGCCCGCCTCGACGCCATCCACACCCGCCTGCAGGAGCTAAGCGATGCGCAAAAAATTCCCGGAGCCGTCTACCTCGTCTCCCATCACGGCCGCATCGCCGCCTTCGATGCCGTCGGCTATGCCAATGTTGAAGACAAGAAGCCCATGCAGAAGGACTCCATCTTCCAGGTCATGTCCATGACCAAGAACTTCACCGGAGTCGGCATCATGATGCTCGTTGAAGATGGCAAGCTCGACCTCCGCCGCCCTATCGAGGACTACCTCCCCGAGTTCAAGGGCATCCTCGTTGAAGAGACACTCCCCGACGGCACCGTCATCACCCGCAAGCCCAAACTTCCGCCCACCGTCTGGCAACTCATGGACCACACCAGCGGACTCGATGGAGACCCCGCCGGCGACCTCGCGAAAAATGAACGCACCATGGCCCTGCCCCTCGCGGACGCGGTCAAGCTCTACGGCCAGAGCCGTCTCCTCTTCGAACCCGGCACGCGCTGGAAATACAGCAACCTCGGCATCGCCACCCTAGGCCGCATCATCGAGGTCCTCTCCGGCGAAGATTACGTCTCCTACATCAACAGCCGCATCTTCGTTCCCCTCGGCATGCACGACAGCTTCTTCTTCCCGCCCGCCGACAAGAAGGACCGCATCGCCCTCGTCTACAAGCACGTCGATGGCAAGCTGGCTCGCTCCGGCAGCGAGATCCTCGCCGGAGACCCTACCCTCTACCGCGCCGGTGCAAAATATCCCGCGCCGGAGTTCGGCCTCTACACCACCGCCGCCGACCTCGTGAAGTTCTACCAGATGCTCCTCAACGGCGGCACCTCAATCGATGGACACCGCATCCTCGCCCGCCAGACCGTCGAAACCATGACGCGCGTCTTCACCCCTGACGTAAAACCCTCAGGATGGTTGGGCGGCACCGGCTACGGACTCACCTTTGAAATCGTCAATCAGTCCGAAGGCACGCTCCTGCTCCACTCCCCCGGAACCTACGGACACGGCGGCGCATTCGGAACCGAAGGTTGGATCGATCCCAAAAACGACCTCATCCGCATCGTGCTGGTCCAGTGCTCCGACGGCTCAGGAGCCATGCCCCGCTCCGTAGTAATGCAAATGGGAGAAGCCGCCGTCCTCGACGCTAAATAGCAGACCAGCTTATATAGTCGGATCATGAACCCAATGCCGGTGCCCAATTCAAGCCTTCGTTGGCTTGAGTGGGACAGCAAATCTGCGTGCCCCGTATCTCGCTTTTGAGATGCGAGACAGCGATACTCATCAGCCACGGATGCCACACACTTATCGGCACTGGAATATGCATATGAAGATCGCGCTGATATTTCTGCTGTTTCTCTCGTGCATATCAAGCCGGGCACTTGCGCAGCAGCCGGAAATCACGCCCGATTCGTCTGCCAGCTCCGATACCCTGAGTCAATGGCTTCATAGTGGCAATCCACGTCTCATTGCCTGGGCTGCTGATTTATCTCAACGTCGCCATGATGAACGGGTGACTTCACAAATCTCCGGTCTGCTCGAACACTGGTCATCGCCGATCGTGGCCCAGGGATATAACGAAAGCCGCGCGGCGCATCTCGCAATTCTCGCCCTTCTCGACGCGCTCATTCAGGAGAATGTGCAGGTCTCGATCCAAGTCATCGATTCCATGGCCGACCAATTTCCAGCTCAGGCCGTACTCTTAATCCAGCGAGTCCCCCTAAAGCTCTCGAAATCCACTCTTATGAATTGGGCGTTCGACCACAACGGTGCAATCAAAGATGAACGTGCCAGGGTTGCCGCCATGATGCTGGCCAAAGAACCCGACCCATCCTTTGTCTACGGCGTGGTCAAGAACGCTGAACAGCATCTGACCATCCATGTCGTTCGCCAAAATACAGGATTCGGAGGAGGGAGCGCGACGGATTGCGGGGATACTATGCCTCTCCCAATTACGCCCGGGTGGCCTCACATCTATTCCTATGGCCTCATCGAGCAGCAAGGTAGCCATCATGCTCCTGGCGAGATTCCAGTTGTCGATCTTGGGGGACGCAGCGTAGTTGCTCAGAGACACGAAGAAGGCAGCGGCTGGGGTGCGTGTAATGGAGGGCAATCCGAAGCCACCCTCCGTCAACAGCTCATTGCCTACTGGCTTGGAATCAATCCCAGGGATATGCCCTGGCAACTGGATAAATCGCTCACGATCTCCTGGACCACGAGGAGCGCTTATGAAAGAGAATTGGGGTCACTTGTCGAAAAGCAGAGAGCCAAAATGATGGACACATTCCTCAAGCTGCAGACCTTGGGGCTCTTGAATAGACAGTCAAGCGATGCAATGGTTCCTCGCCTTCTAATCGAAATCGAGTGCGATATTGATCCATGTCCCATCTCTAAAGCGCCAGCCCAGCACCGCTGAGCAGAGGAGAACGGATCTAGCCCCGCTCTCTCAACTCAACCTCTGCCGCAGACTTGCTAACCGCTCCTTAGCTAACCGCCCTTTAGCTAACCGCTTCTTAGCTAACCGCTTTTAGCTAACCGCTTCTTAGCTGCCCCTCTACTTCTTCACGCAACCCTGCTGGTTCGCACCCTTCGCGCAAGTCGTGCCATTAGGACCTTCCACCACACCCTTCCCATTTTTAGTCTTGGCCCTGCCACCGTTGCTGGTCTGCGTAGTGGTCACACCATTCCCATTGGTTTGCGCAGTAGCAGCGTTCCCTGTCCGGGTATTCACAGCAGCGGCGCCGTTCGGCCCTTGCGACACGGCCACACCGTTGGCGCTCTTTGTTGTGTTGCCGTTGCTCGTCTGGGTAGTCGTCACGCCGTTGGGATTCGTGTGCGCCACCGTAGCATTCCCGGTATTCGGGTTCGCCACAGCCGTCGTCGTCCCATTGCTGCAGATGGTTTTGCCGCGTGCGTTCTTAACGCAATCAGCAGATAAAGTCGAAGTCAGCAACACGCACGCCATTATCAAAAAAATCTTCATTCACGTCTCCTGTTCAGGGGCTCAGAGTCGGTTCATCATACTCCCACACTCCGCACCTGCCTACCTTCTGCGAAACCTTTGACGCACACGGGTCCTTTCACTAACTCGCCGGCCGTGCTTCTAGCTGAATCCCTAACTCGCTAACCGGCTTTTAGCCAACCATTCTCTAGCTAACTAACTCACTCCCCGCCCCTTAGCTGCCACGCTTCATGCCATCCACGCATTTTAAAGAATTATTCCTTCACACCTTCCCGGAATGCAGTATGCTTGTCTGCCTAAAAGTTCCGGGCGTAACTAACTGAAAGGAAAACTTGCGATGAAGACACTAGGTTTGAAGGTTGGGTGGTCAGCGCTTGTCTTAACCATGGTTTGCCTGGCCTTTAATTTCACTTCGACGGCGCAGGTGAAGACAACATCTTCTGCAACCGTCGGACCGTCCTCCGTGGTAACAAAAATCGACCGCGGTGAAGTCGTCACCGTCTCCGGCAACGACCTCGTAGTCAAGATGGCTGATGGCAGCGTCCGCCACTTTACGAACGTGCCCGATAGCGCCCGGGTGACTGTAGCTGGAAAGCAACTAAGCGTCCACGACTTGAAGCCGGGCATGAAACTACAGCGCACCATCTCCACCACAACCACCCCAATGACCGTCACCACCATCCAGACCGTTAAAGGGAAGGTCTGGCATATCATCCCGCCGGCCAGCATCATCCTCACCATGGAAGACGGCAAGAACCAGCAGTTCAAAATTCCCGAAGACCAGAAATTCAACGTGGATGGACAGGAGATCGACGCCTTCGCCGTGCGCAAGGGCATGATCGTCACGGCCACGAAGATTACGGAAGTGCCCTCAGTTCAAGTCACGAAAACGAGCACTGTGACCGGCCAGGCTGCGCCAACACCGCCAACTCCTGCGCCAGCACTGGACACAACACAGCCGCCTGTGAATGCACCGATCCTGGTCGCCGAGGGTGACGAGACTCCAGTGCCGGCCGCCGAAGCAGCAGCACCAACAGCCCCACCGGCAACTACGCCAGAAACCGAAACCTCTTCGCCCATCCGGTGGCTGATCTGGCTACTGGGTATCGTGCTCGTCGCCGGCATCATCGGGTGGCTCGTGATCCGGAACAGGCCCCCGCGCTCTTAGCAACGGGCTCGAATAATTCATTGCGTGTTCGCCGGACATCTCTCGCAGATCTCCGGCGGCACTCATGGCATAGCTGGCATCGCAACTACCTTCTGCCTGGTCAAGCTCGGAATAACTCTGCCGGCATTTCAGAATGCCGAAGAGACAATAAGCTGCTTCGCAACAGATGACGCGAAAGCAGCGAAAAGTCTTGCCGACCCCCGGGAAATGCAGGGCCCGATGGACACCCCAGGAACTCACTCAAACGTGCCCAGGCCCCTGGGCAACAGGAAAGGCAACGGTGCATACGCATGACTACTGAAACTCGCATCAACAACGTTCGCTACATTGGTAACTGGGCTCCAGACCAATTAGCGCTAGCTACTCCCACAAGCGAAGCGCTCTTCCGCAACAAGGTAAAAGTGTTACCCCGGATAATCGCGTCAGTCCTCGCGCTGGTCTTCTTATCAGTGAGCGTCGCCCTGGCGGATAGTCCCGAAGAGAAGAAGGCAAAAATCGACAAGGCTGTCGCACAAACACTGCAGGACCTCTACAAGCTTCAACCGGCAGCCAAGTCGGCTATCGCTGGGGCAGCCGGCTATGCAGTCTTCAAGAACTTCGGCACAAACCTGCTGGTAGTTAGCACTGCAAGCGGCGCCGGCTGTGCCATCAACAAATCAAATCAGAAAACCTACATGAAGATGGTTTCCGCTGGTGCCGGACTCGGTGTCGGCGTCAAGGATTTCCGCGTCATCTTCGTATTCACGACCGCGGACGCATTCAACAACTTCCTCAGCTCCGGCTGGTCAGGCTCGGCTCAAACAGACGCTGCTGCAAAGGCTGGCACATCCGGAGGAGCAGTTTCGGGAGCCGTCGAAGCTGCCCCGGGAGTGTACGTCTACCAGATCACCAAGAATGGCCTTGCCCTCCAACTCACGCTTCAAGGCACAAAGTATTACAAGGATGACGACCTGAATAAATAGCCATACTCGCCACACTCTCGCACCACTCGAACACGCCTCGGCGCGTCTCCAGGTACTTGCTCGCTCGCTATCCCTCCACGGACAGGTGGCCGCCTGCCATTGAATGGCCACCCGTCCGCAGATGGCTTCCTCGCAGTCAGTATTTAGCCCTCGATCTTCTGGCCCAGAAACTCCTTCGCCTTGGCCACTTCGGCGGTCCACTTGGTCATCTGCTCAGGAGTCAGGAAAGCTGCAACACGCTTGCCTATCTCTTCGCGATGGCTCTTCACCTTCGCGATAATATCCGCCCTCGTGGTATTGGGATTCTTCTTGAGATACTCCGCAACCTTCTCGCGAGCTTCCGCAAGAGCAATATGAAGCTTGTTCTTCTGTTCTTCGGAGAGGTTCAGATCTTTCGAAAAACGCTTCAACTCTTCACCAACTTGTGTAAGTTCCTGCGTAGAAATCGACATGATGCATCTCCTTCGATTGTGAATAGTGGGATTGATTCGGGTCACCACTCAGTGGGCAAGGGAGCGTCAGAGACTCTGGGCAAGGAAGGGTCAGAGACTCTCGGAATTGCGGGACTTGATCAGGTGCCTTTTCTTGCAGCCGACGCCGACAGAACCAACGCCGCACCCGCAATTCTAGTCTCGGAAATACACCTTGATATGTGAAAAATTACTACTCTCGTCTACCGAAAAACTACCGTAAATTAACCCCTGATTTTCCGCCCACATAGCTCTGAGGCAAAATGCCGGGATCAACTTTCGCATCTGCCGAAGACCAACTTCCGTTATTGATCCAAATCACCTTGACGGTGTTTGCCGGAACCCTCAAGAACCTCCACTACCCGAGCAATCATGGGGCGGGTATATGTCTCCACCGGGTCTTCATCTCGATTGTTACCGTGGTAGAACTCACCTTCATCGAAGGCAAGGTAAACATCCCAAAACACTTCCGACTTCGGCTTAGCTGTATCGGTGTAGGGGCCAAAGAGGTCGTTAACAATCGCGTCGCAGAACTCAAAAGACAATTCCGAAGCGTTGAAGCCGAGAGCCAGAAATTTAGCGATCTCCTCAAAGACTTGAGATCGAGACCAACCATACAAGGTGCTCCAGCGTAGGATATCCCCCTCAGTCAGATGTCGATCAAGTGCAGAGTAAGGAACACCGTCCTTATAGATCGTCTTCAGTTCGCTGATGATCTCAAGCGCTTCCATGACATAACCCTAACGGATTTCTGTGATGAACCCTCCTCAAAAGTCAGAAGACGGCGGGTGGCTCAGGCTAAACTTTCATTCCTCAACGCCCGAGATGATCTGGGTGCCCCATTCAAGCCTTCCGTGGCTTGAGTGGGACAGACTCAGGCTAAATTGCTAACTCGCTAACCCGCCGACAGAAGCGAAGAGCCGTGGAGAAATCCGCGATCCACAAAACGCAGCGGGCGACCCCGGAAGCAAGGTCGCCCACGAACTCCGCAGCGATTCAGAGATTTATTTGAAGGTGGCGTTGGTGCGCGCCAGTTCATCCCGGTGTGCTGCGTTGTCTACCATGGAACCGAATGCCGAACCACCGAGCGGATTCGCCTTCGACATCCCCTGCAGGGCCGCGCTCACCTTGTCCAGGCCCTCAGCGTTTGCGGCGATATAGACGATCCAGAATGAGTCGGGAGCCTGGGTATGAATCGCCTGGGTATCAACCTCGTACTCGTGAAGCGTGCCATCCGCCAGCAGTTTCTCCAGCAACGGTACAATCATGTTCTTGCTCAGCACATCGACCGCATCGTCGGGCGCGTCCGCCTTCAACTTGTAGTAGCCGACGTGTGTGTAGGCTCCCTTCCACGAACCGGCATGCCAGTTGTAGTATCTGCTGACAAAGATGCTGTCCGAGTGCTTCGTGGCGCTGTTCAGGACTGGGGCGGTGCCGGATTTGCTCATCTGGTCAAGTACGTTGAGCAACCCAGCCATCGACATGGACGACCACCAGTCGTCGTTGGTTGTGGCGTCGGGCTGGTGAACCAGGTTGGTATCGTCGCCATACCCCACCAGGGTGCCATTGGCGATCGCCTTATCCAGGATTGCCTGGTCAGACGCGAGTGCCTTGTCCATCTCGCCCCACTGCGCGCGGGGAATAGTCCAGTCGGCGACGTACGAATACATCGGCGGTTTCTCTTTGACTTCTGACGTCTGTGCACTTGCCGATAGAACCAGGGAACTTGCCATCGCGAGCGTGCTTGCTGCTACGTATCGCCACATTTGTTTTCTCAAGATGTTGATCCTTTCAGGGTGGCCAGACCATTCGAATCAGCCTGGGGGTCCCGCGATTCTATATGAGAAAATGCCTTCTCGCAGCAAAAGGGTAGACATGTCAGCAATTTAGCGACATCTCCGTCAGTCTCAAAACAAGTTGTCGCACTAAGCGAAGCGAAGTCGAGCCGAGCAATCTGCGGTTGCAATCACTCCGCATATCCACTCGCGACCGGGTGGCCCCACTCTTTCGACCCCGGCAACGAGGGTGCCCCATCCTTCGCGTTCTTTGCGAAGGGTGGGAATGCTGAAGACTTGTGGCCCACAACTAGCCGGCGGGTGGCCCAGATCTCAGCCCTTCAAAAAATGCGGGTGCCCCAGGTCTCGCCTTTGAGTGCCTAACAGAAGACACGAAGTTACTGGAAAGTAACTGACGAGTAGCCCACAATCCACCCATGATCGAAAGATTACTGCGTTGTAGTGATTGAGATCACATGACTCACCACAATCCTTTTGCTTCCGGTTGAAGTTTAGGTCCGAGAGGAGCATAATTTCAACCGGAGTGGTTTGTACTACAGACTAGTCTGTGGAGAAAGATATGAAGCCTTCGTTTCTTCAGAAAGTCGAAGCTGACCCGGACGTCGCTGCCAGACGTCTTATGCGAATAGCACATAATCGCGATGGATTGCCTGAGATTTCCATCGGGGCGATCCTTCTTACGACCGCAGTTTTGATCTGGTGGCAAGTAGCCTACCCACGAGGATCGTTCGCGTATCGCGCATCGTGGTGGGGGATGACGGTGCTGATGATCCCGATGATTGGCGGGTCTCCATGGGCCATCAAATGGTTGCGCAGACGATTCTTGATTGAGAAAGTGGGCTTCGTCGAACTGAAGCCTGTCCCAAAGAAACTGCTCATCATCGTCACGTGCATCGCCTTCGTGGTTGCGGCTGCAATGGCTTGCGCGGTCTACCTTCGAATACTGCCGCCAAGCGGTTGGATGATCGCGGGTACAGGCATAACCTGGGGCTTGCTAGCGGCATACGCTGGACGGTTGCCTCGTTATGTTGTCGGTGGGGTCCTGATGGCAGCCGTGGGCATTTGTCTGGGGTTCAGCGGTGTCTCTTTTGAGATGGGATCGCTGATCCTGTACGGTTCGATGGGTATGCTCTCGCTAGTTTCAGGATGCGTCGTGCTTCTGCACTTCCTCCGAATGCCAAACGAGAAAGCTGACTAAAATGGGCAGCGCGAAGATTCAGCGATTGGCACAAATCGATAGAGTGATTCACGAACCCGCACGGTTGATGGTTGTCGCCTTGCTGGCGGCCGTGGCGGAAGCCGACTTCCAGTATCTGCATCAATCGACCGGACTCACGAAAGGAAATCTCTCAGTGCATTTGTCGAAGCTGGAGGATGCCGGTTACATCGAGATCGAGAAGAGCTTCCGAGGCAAATATCCGCTGACGATATGCCGCCTCACAAAAGAGGGCAAGGACATTTTCAATACTTACCGTCGAGTACTCAAAAGCGCGCTCTAACGGCTGCATGTGAGGCATGCTGTGCGTTCCGGCTGGTTAACCGCCTAACCGGAAATAACTATCTGGTTACTGACGATCAGCCGCTATTCGCCCGGAGTGATCCAAAGTCCGCTGGTGGATGGCCCAGATCTCAGCCCTCCAAAAAATGCGGGTGCCACAGGTCTCGCTTTTGAGACCTGGGATGCGATGGCCGGGATGCCAACCAGTCTCCTCGGATAACCGGCAAAGTGGGCCGCGACAGCGCAATCCTCAGTTGCTAATCGGACTTTAGCTGACCGCCCTTTAGCTGACCGCTCTTCCGCTAACCGCTCTTTAGCTAACCGCTCTTTAGCTAACCGGACTTTGGCTGACCGCCCTTTAGCTAACCGGACTTTAGCTGACCGCCCTTTAGCTGCCTCGCTGCTTTGCCAGCGAGGCACCACTGTGCTACTGTTGCCCCCGCAAAATCGGGTCCCTCCAAACATCCCTATACATCCTCTCCATGAAAGGAACTCCCCATGTCCAAGGGTGGATTCTTGAAGACCCTCGTGGCGCTCACCGTCATCGCGCTTAGTTGCCAAACCATCGCGTATGCCGGAGACAACAACGGCGAAGACTCACGCTCAGCATGCAAAGGCCTCCCCTCGTGGAGCGCGCTCCGCATCGCACTCAAAAATGCTCAGTCGGCAACCAACGGAGGATTTGGCCTCAACATGTGGGGCACCATCGTCAACCGCGACGGCATCGTCTGCGCCGTTGCCTTCACCGGAAACAGCCGCGGCGATCAGTGGCCCGGCAGCCGCGCGATCGCCGCGCAAAAAGCGAACACAGCTAATTCCTTCAGCCTGCCCGGCCTCGCCCTCTCCACCGCCAACATCTACAGCGCAACCCAGCCCGGCGGCACGCTCTACGGACTGCAGCACAGCAACCCCGTCGATACTTTCGTCGCCTACGGTGGCAACTCATCCAACTACGGACAGCAAAACGATCCCATGGTGGGCGGCAAAATCGGAGGCGTCAACGTCTTCGGCGGAGGCCTCGCCCTCTATAACGATAAGAAGCAACTCATCGGTGCCGTCGGCGTCAGCGGCGACTCGTCCTGCGCCGACCACAACATCGCCTGGCGCACTCGCAACAATCTCGGACTCGATCACGTCCCCGCCGGAGTCAGCGGCGACGCAACGCGACCCGACAACATCGTCTACGACATCACCACGCAGCCCGGCTTTGCCATCGGCGTCAGCGCCAGCGGGTGGGGACATCCCGCTTGCTCCGCCGCCGCGACATCCATCGCCGCAACTCTGCCCGCCATCCCATAGCACGCCCGAAATCCACTGGGCCATGGAGCACCACTCATGGCCCTTCCCAGCCTCAAAGCAAAATCACCGTCTCTTCGAAATCGTCGCCGGGTACCCTGTCCTGGCCCTGTGTTGGCGAGGGCGGGGTTGTTAGCCCCTCTCGCAGGCCAATTTGCTGACCGCTCTTTAGCTAACCGCCCGTTAGCTGACCGCCCTTTAGCTAACCGGTCTTTAGCTATTTATCTGTTACAACGATTTATCTGTTACAACGATAATCCAATACTGAATATTCCAACACTGGAGCATTTATTTTTCTACAGGAGTACAAAAACGACGCTTTTTGCACACTTATAACGCGCTAGAAACACACCAAAATGCCCCAAAAACCGCGTTTTTAACCCTCTAAATGCCTTCCAGAAAACGTCAATAGCCCCTTTTTCGTATGTCCATTTTTTTGCCCCCACGCTACTGTGTCAGGGATCACTTGCAAATGCTTTTTTCTCATCTAGCTTTGATTCATACGAGGCCAATATGAAGCTACCAATCCAGCCACAGGGCCCCGCAATTCCTGCCGACGGAACCAAAGCCGCTGTCTACGCTCTCTTGATGCAGATGCGCGAGCAGGCCTCCGACGTCAATAACGACGCGGCCCGCAACGACATCGGCGAATTGGCCATCGCGCTGCAAGACTCCGGCGTCCTCCAGGACCTCAACTGCTGGGCCCTCATCATGGACGAAGTCCGCTGCGAACTCGCCGCCCAGCACGAGGCCCGCGGAAAATTGATCCCCTTCCCCACCCGCCACTAAAATCCGCCGTATACAAGCAGCATTTCCGATGCGTCGCGCCTTCGCGATCCGCTCACATGCGACTAAGGTCCAATTGTTGAGTCTGTGTACAGCCTGTAGGTTTTGTGTGCAGCAAGATCAACACCGACCGGCATTTAGCGGGCTTAACATTCATGAAATGCTAACCGTCGCACTGTTGCGGAATACATCTCGCTGATGTTCAATTCGTAAGGTACGCCGGTTTACAACTCAAAGTTTCTCACTGAACCGAATACAAGGAGGACTGAGATGTTGACTATCATCTGGTGGGTTATCGTGGGACTGATTGCAGGTTTTGCCACCGGCAAGATCATGAAGGGTGAAGGATACGGAACCCTGATGGACATCGTGATCGGCATTGCAGGCGCCTTGATTGGCGGGTTCATCATGCGCATGCTGGGTGGAACCGGCGAGGGTGGGATGATCTACACCATCCTTGTGGCCATCGGTGGTGCGGTCCTGCTGACGTGGGTCGTGCGATTGATCAAGAAATAGCCGAGGACTCGGCCGAGCGATAACCACAGCCTAAAATCGCAGAGCCGGAGTTTACCAACTCCGGCTCTGCCGCTGTATTGCTTCCTAACTTACAATCTTCATCGCCTCTGGATCCCAGTGGACGACGGTCCCCTTTTCGTAGCTGATGTTGCTGAGCAACGCAGCTCCGGCAGCGCGGTATCCGAAGGTCGCATCCTCGACAGGCTGCTGGCGAGTACGCACCGATCCAAAGAAATTCTTGAAGTGGTCGTAGCTGTCGCTGTATCCCGGCGGGGCAACGTACTTCTCATACTCAGCGGGCGGCTCACCCGTGGGATGACCCACAGGATATTTCTTCATATAGTCTTCGGTGAGCGCCTTCTGCATGGCCTCGGTGTAGGTGCCGATGGTATAGCCCGGTCCCTTTGCCAACGGTGTGCGGCTAATGATGACCTCGTTACCGGCAATCTCCATCGTGCCTTCTGAGCCTGTAAATACAAGGCCTTCGCTCTCCTCGCCGCCGTCAACAAAGTTCACGCGCAGACTAAGGTTGAAGCCCTGGCTGTAGTCGAACAAGCCCAACATGACGTCCGGTACATCGCGTCCGTCCTTCCAGAAGCGCAAACCACCGGTCGCCATTGCACGAGTTGGGCCGTGCGAACCGGTGATGAAGTGCGTGCCGCTGAAGAGGTGAACGAAGAGGTCGCCGGCAACACCGCTTCCGTAGGCGTGCCATTTACGCCACTGGAAAAAATGTTCCGCGTTGAACGGGATCTTCGGCGCGGTTCCCAGGAAGCGCGGCCAGTCACAGGTCTCAGTGGATGCATCGAGCGGGACTGTATAGTCCCAGGCTCCCTGAGCGGAGTTGCGATCCCAGCGCGCAGTGACCATGTTGAGCTGGCCGATAGAGCCCGCAGCCAGCAACGCCTTCGCCTTGGCGTAGACCATCGAGCTAACGCGCTGGCTGCCGATCTGCAGAATCCGGTTCGTCGAGCGCGCGGTCTCGATCATCTCCGGACCGTCGGCATAGATATGAATCATCGGCTTTTCGCAGTAAACATCTTTCCCGGCCTTCATCGCGTCCACGGCAGCCTGTTTGTGCCAATGATCGGGAGTGGCTACGATGACGGCGTCGATGTCCTTGCGCGCCAGGATCTCCGCGTAGTCGCGGGTTGTGAAGATGTCGTTGCCCCAGATCTCTTTGCTGTGCTCGAGGCGACCGTTATAGCAATCGGCTACCGCTACCAGCTTCACACCTGGAACCTGCACAGCGACCTTGGTGTCGCCCTGTCCCTGAATACCCGCTCCGATAAGAGCGAGTTGAATATGATCGTTTGCCGCGACGGGTTTGGCGGGCTCAGTTTGAGCTTCGGCCATCAGGTTAATTCCCCGTGCGAATACCGTTCCCGCGGCTGCGCCACCTGCGGCCGCAATAAATCCCCTGCGATTCAACACTGCCATTAGTTGCCCCTCAAAATTCGATGGAATCTGCTGCTAGTAACGATACACTCGCGGAACAATTTTGTGCCCCGGTTCGCTCGAATTCCCCTAAATTTCGCTCATGCCATGCCGCACGGCGCAGGACGTCCCAGCAATTCAACGCCTACAGCGTTGCATCGGTCTTTGCGATCGAATTCTCTGAGCGCGATTCAGCGCAGGCTAAATGGGACCGGGAGGACCGTGGCAAGCTTCTGGAACTCCTCGTCTGTGAGATGGAACACAGCCGCGCTCATGTTTTCGTCGAGATGCGGTATGGACGAGGTTCCCGGTATGGGCAGCATGACCGGCGAACGGCGGAGCAACCATGCCAGTGACACTACCGCCGTAGAAACGTTGCGGGACGCGGCAACTGCTTCGATCGCGTCGTTTGCCTTGCGGCTCTGGGCCAGCGGACCCCATGGCAGAAACGCGATCGCGTTCGACTCGCAATAGTCAACGAGATAGTCCCATTCGCGATCAGAGAAGCTATAGCGGTTCTGAACCGAAACGATGGGGACCATTTTGCGAGCCCGCTCCACATGTTCGAGTGTGACGTTGGAGAGTCCGATGTGGCGAATCACTCCCTGCTCCTGCATGCGAACCAGCGTCTCCATCGACGCATCGAACGAGACTGCGGGATCGGGAATGTGGAGTTGGTAAAGGTCGATGCGCTCCAGCCGCAGACGCTTCAGGCTGCCGGCGACCGCTTCTTCCAGATGCCTGGGGCTTGCGTTGTGGGTCCACTGGCCCGGACCTGCACGCAGCCAGCCGCCCTTGGTCGCGATCACCAATCCCTCCGGATAGGGATGGAGGGCCTCCGCAATCAATTCTTCTGACACATCGGGACCGTACGAATCAGCGGTGTCGATGAAATTGACCCCCAACTCAGTGACGTGCCTCAGCGTTGCTAACGCAGCCTCGCGGTCGGCGGGAGGTCCCCATACGCCCTTGCCAGTTATGCGCATGGCTCCGTATCCCAGGCGATGCACGGTCATGTCTCCGCCCAAGGTTATCGAGCCGGCCTGCGCAGCCACGGGTGATTGAGGTGTCGTCGGCATGTGAATATCTCCTCTAGCTAACAGGCTAGTGAGTTAGCAGGCTATCAGTTTAGCAATCTGAACTACTGTCCCTTTCGATGAATTCCGCTCTAAGAGGTTGCCGGACGGGCGAAAGTCTTACGACGTTCCGCCAGGTCGTTAGCGATCTGCTGGCTCTGCTCGCGCGAGATGGGGTAGAAGAGCAGGCAAACAGCTGCGGCGAAGAATGCCAAACCCGCATAAATGCTCGCTGTTAGCAGAATGCCCATCTGCGCGTGCGGCGTTTGAACAGAAGACTCCGAGACGAAGCCGTAGTAGGAGAAAAGCCATCCGGCAATCGCGCCACCCAGGGCGATGCCTGCCCAGAGTGCGAAGACAACAGCTGAGGTGACAGTGCCACTGGCGCGGCGGCCGGTCTTCCATTCACCGTAGTCGGCCACGTCGCCCATCATGGCCCAGATGATCGGCCCTGATAATCCATAGACGAATTGGCGCAAGACTTCCACGGCGATAATCTGCACCGTCGAAGCTGGATTAAGGAAGTACAGCGCCATACTGAAAATGCCTGTCAGGGTCATGCTTGCAATGAACAGTTGCCGCTTGCCCATGCGCACCGACACGGCTGTGGAGCAGGCAACGCCCAGCAAAAGCGCGGCGAGTCCGAAACCATTGAACCAGGCGAAGAGGTCTACGTTGCCCACTACAAATCGGAAGTAAGGCAACATGACGTTGCCGCGAACGAGGATGGCAACGAAGTAGAACAGCGTTACGAGAAACAAAATTACCCATGGCCGATTCTTGAACAGGTCGGAAAGGTCCTGGCTCAGCGAAGACTTCTGCTCAGGATCCGGCAGGATGCGCTCCTTGGTAGTGAGGAAGGCGATGATGAAAAAGATGACGCTGAGTCCGCACAGCAGTCCCATGGTGAGCTGATAGCCGCGAGCGTCGTTGCCA
The DNA here is from genome assembly GCA_963849505.1 of uncultured Acidobacteriaceae bacterium. GTDB lineage: Bacteria > Acidobacteriota > Terriglobia > Terriglobales > Acidobacteriaceae > JANXZS01. The sequence continues at coordinate 302,599 of CAWKHY010000016.1, forward strand.
TGCCCGAAGTATCTGACCATGGGGATGGCGAGGCTGGCTATGATAAAGCCGGCGGAGTTGGCCGCGATTTGACGATACGACGAGATACTGGTGCGCTCGTCAGGATCGGAGGTCATGACGGCGGTGAGCGAGGCATACGGCACATTGTTGACCGTGTAGATGACGCGGAGAAGGATGTACGTGGTCCAGGCATAGATGATCTTGCCTGCCGGGCTAATGTTTGGCGTCGTAAAAGTGAGCACGCCGATAACGCCGAAGGGTACCGCGGTCCACAGCAGCCATGGGCGAAACTTTCCCCACCGGGTATTTGTGCGATCCGCAATGAGGCCCATTACAGGATTGAGGCACGCCACTACCAGTCCCACAACGAGGAAGAGTGTTCCCGCCTGCGCGGCAGTAAGCCCAAAGGTGTGTGTGTAAAAATCAAGTTGCAGAGCAAGCATGGCCTGAAAAACGAAATTGGCCGCCATGTCGCCCAGGCTGTAACCGAATTTCTCAGTAAATGAGAGCGTTTGCCGCATACGTGCCTCGTCTTTCGCCAGCGTCGTCTACTGTGTGACCTGCAAGGTTAGTTTGGTAAGATCCCCATCTCGGGAGGAGTTGCCGATCATCAGTTCAAAATCGCCAGGTTCGACAACGTAGTTCATATCTACGTCGTAGAACGAGAGGTGGGCTGGGGTGATGTCGAATGCGACCGTCGTGCTTTCACCCGGCTGCAGCCATACCTTCTTGAAGCCCTTCAGCTCCTTGACCGGACGTGTCGCGGAGCTCACTACATCGCGGATGTAGAGTTGCACCACTTCCGCGCCCTCGCGCTTGCCCGTGTTCGTCACGTCCACGAGAACACGCGTCGATCCATCGCGCTTGATTCTCTTTTTTGTAAGCCGCGGATTGGCAATCGAAAAGCTTGTATAGCTAAGTCCGTAGCCGAAGGCGTAGAGCGGCGAGACATCGTCGAAGAGATATCCGCGTCGTGCCGAGGGCTTGTAGTTGTAGAAGACGGGTAGATGTCCGGCCGATCGCGGGACGCTGATCGGGAGCTTGCCACCAGGATTGTAATCACCGAACAGCACATCGGCGACTGGCCGGCCCGGTTTCCTGGCCCAGGTACCAGCACTCGTAGATCACCGGCACATTTTGGCTCACGTAGTTGATGGAGAGCGGCCGGCCGTTGAACAGGAAAGCAATCACCGGCTTGCCGATCGCGACCATCGCCTTCACCAGTTCTTCCTGCTTGCCGATCAGATCGAGACTGGTTCGGTCGCCCATGTGCTCCAGGGACCATGCTTCGCGCGAGGTCTGCTCGTTGCCGCCGATGGCGAGCACGATGACATCCGCCTTCGTCGCGACCTTGACGGCCTCGGCGATCTGCTTGCGATCTTCTGCGGGATCGCTCGGGATAACTTCGTCCTGATTCCAACTGCCGCCAATGGTGATCTTGCAGCCCTCGCTGTAGAGAACCTTGACCTTCTTGCCGACCTTGTCCTTGATGCCGTCGAGCACGGTGACGTTGTGTTTGGGTACGCCGCTGTAGCCGCCCAGCAAGTCCGCGATTCGCATTGGGGCCGATGACGGCGATGGACTTGATCTTGCTGAGGTCGAGCGGTGCCAGGTTGTTCTCATTCTTCAGCAGCGTGATGCGCTTCATGCGCGGCGGTCAGAGCGCAGATCGCGATGCGCGTCGCAGCTCAACGACGCGCTCGGCTTCGTCGGGATCGACGTACGGATCGTCGAAGAGGCCCATCTGAAATTTCCAGAAAAGCATGGGCGCGACCAGCTCATCGAGTTCCGCTTCCTTCAGCACGCCCTTGCGCACCAGTTCGACGAGATGCAGGTAGCAGTCCGGATCAGGCAGTTCGATGTTGACGCCTGCTTTGACCGCCAGCGCGCAGGATTCCTTCTTGTCCTTCGCAACGAAGTGACCGTGCGTGTCGGGCCGGTAGCCAAGCTCCCAGATGGCGAAGTAGTCGGAAACCACGAAGCCCTTGAAGCCCCACTCCTTGCGCAGCACGTCGCGAAGCAGCCACTTATTTGCGTGCGACGGAATACCATCAATCTCGTTGTAGGAGGCCATGATGCTGATAGCACCCGATTCGCGCAGTGCCTCACGGAATGTATAGAGAAATGTCTCGCGCAACACTCGCATCGATACGTTGGCCGGCGCACAGTTCATACCCGATTCTGGCTGTCCGTGTCCCACAAAATGCTTGAGAGTCGCAATCACCCGCCGCTTATCGCTAAAGCTCGCGTCTCCCTGAAATCCGCGTACGGCCGCGATACCCAGGCGCGAGACCAGGTAGGGATCCTCGCCATAGGTCTCTTCCACGCGGCCCCAGCGTGGCTCGCGCGCCACGTCCACCACCGGCGTGAGCGCGTGGTGCGTCCCGCGTAGACGAGCCTCCGCTGCCGTCATGGTGTAGAGTTGCTCGACCAGATCGGGATTAAACGTTGCGCCTAACGCAATGGGCTGAGGAAAGCTCGTGCCGTCCACCGCCGCGTGCCCGTGCAAACATTCCTCGTGAAACATTACCGGGATTCCCAGGCGGCTGTTCTCAAGAAAGAACTTCTGAATGGCGTTGGTAAGCACCGCCATATCGCGCGCATTTTTGCCCTTGCCTGCATCGCTGGGACGGCCCACCTGGCCCAGACCACGGCGGTCTTTGAACGCAGCCTTTGCCTTACGCTCATCGAAGTTGCCGTCAGCATCGACCAGCGTCTCCGGCTTCTTCTGCCAGATGCACATCATTTGTGCCGCTTTTTCTTCTAGCGTCATCCGCGACATCAGGTCCTTGACCCGGCGCGCTGCAGGAAGACTCGAGCTCTTGTAGGCGGGAACCGCTCCGCCCTTGGGCTTGGCAATTTCAGCTTGCTTCTTCATGTGTACCGTTCCTATATGGGTGCGTATCGTTGGCAAAAATCGAGATCGGGAAGTTGTTGCCGCATTCAGATGCAACAAACCTTACGGGCCATTCGCGAGATGGAAGGAAGGAGATCGACCTCCAGCGCTTCGAGGAGACAAACACGCGCGGCACTCTTGAATCAGGCGAAGGCATAGAAATCCCGAAAAGACAGCGCAAATCCATCGTTGTTCCCGGGTCCTCAAAGAGAATCTGCAATTCTGAGTTCTTGCGCTAGGCTGCTCAACAGTCTAATCACACAGGCCATACTAGACAACAAGAAAAACGATTTTCTTAAGGGAATGAGGCTAAGTGCACCTGCTGCCCATGCCCGGTTCATAGTTGGGGCGGAAATGACTTTGTAAGCTTCTACCTCACCTGAAGGTTTGAGCCAAACGGCGCCGCCGCTCCTTGCACATCGCGAACGTCCGGATGATATGCTTGCGTCGCAACGATCCAGCAACCATGATGCAGACCATGATTAAAAGCGCTGTGCGCCTCAAAAGAAAATTCGGTTTATTCGTCTTGACTGCGGCCATTGCTATTGCCGCACTCCCCTGTTCCTCGGCCGTGGCGCAGCAGATTGCCTTCACCTGGGACGATCTGCCTTCGCACAGCGCCCTGCCTGCCGGCCAGACTCGCGTAGAGATCGGGAAGAAGATCATCAGCGCCATGCAAGCCGCTCACCTGCCACCTGCATATGGATTTGTGAACGGCGTTCGAACCGAAGACGAACCAGCCTCTACGCCGGTTCTCAAAGACTGGCATGACGCGGGCCTGCCTCTCGGCAATCACACATGGTCACACATGAACCTGAACGAGAAACCGCTCGCCGAATGGGAGGCCGACCTGCTGAAGGATGAGCCCCTGCTCCAAACGTATATGGGCAAGAGTGACTGGCGCTGGATTCGCTTTCCTTACCTGGCCGAAGGCGATACGCCAGAGAAGAGGGATGCAGCGCGTAAATTCCTGGCTTCGCGCGGTTACAAAATTGCCGCCGTAACCATGAGCTTTGGCGATTACATGTTCAACGAGCCATATGCGCGCTGCGTCGCCAAAGACGACACCGCCGGCATTGCTCAATTGGAGAAGAGCTACCTGGGCGCCGCCGCGGCAGCTTTCGACTACACTCGGGAACTGTCGAAAGCCGCAATTGGGCGCGACATCCCCTATGTGCTGCTCATGCACGTGGGCGCGCTGGATGCGCGATTGCTGCCGCGTCTGATCGAGCTTTATAGGGCCAAGGGTGCATCGTTCGTGAGCCTCGAAGATGCGGAAAAAGACTCGTTCTACGCGAACGATCTCGATCTGTCGTTGCCCTCCTCCCCCGATACCCTCGGACAAGCTATGCAGGCACGTGGGCTCCTGCTTCCCCCACAGCCGGCTCTCGATCTGGACCTCTCCACGATTTGCCGGTAGCGCGCAGCGCCCCGTCAAAATATCTTTGCCATACTCAAAGCACGATTGCCCTCCGCACTTCGCCAATTGACCACGCGGTGACGGCTTTCTTGACGTTATAGGCACTAACTACCCCACTTCCGGTGTTGGCAGCTACGACGTTACGGTCCTTCTCGGCAAGGAGACGGCACCTTCAAGGATCCCAATAACTACCTCGATCTCAATACTGGAAATGTTGGCAGCTTCGCATTTCTGATTGATATCAACAACGATCACAAACTCGATCTCGTAGGTGCGTTTGGTGTTGCCCTCGGCAATGGCGATGGCACGTTCCAGACAGCGAAACCATTGACCACTAGTGTGGGATACATCGCGGACATCGTGTGGGTCGATTTCAATCGCGATGGTTTCCTGGACCTCGCCGTCTCTAATTACCAAGAAATACACATTCTTCTCGGAGATGGCTCGGGTACCTTCCCCAAAGACCTGATCTACGATCCTCCGACTAACTTTGACGGCCTGGCGATAGCAGATGTAAATAAGGACGGCATTCCAGACCTGCTCTATTCGTCTCAAGACAATCAATACTCAGTTGCGCTGGCAGTTGCCTTTGGCAAAGGTGACGCACCTTCGGAACACCGGCACTGTATCCCTATTCCTCGCACTATTGCTGTTTCGATGGAGATAAAGTCATGGTTGCCGATTTCGACCGCGATGGCATCACTGACGCGATCGCTACCGCCTGTACCCATATCGAGTACTTCCAGGGGCTCCCTGGCGGGAAATTCGCTGTCCCGAAGGACTTCGCGAATACTCAAAATGCCTATGTCGTGCCGCCATACAACGTAAGTCAGTACACCTTTCTAGATCTAAACGGGGACGGGTATCTCGACATTGCAAACACTGACGAGGTCGCGGGCGTAACCCGCTTGCTGAATACTGGACCGCCGGCGAAGTGACCTGAATACTCATCGTTTAAATGCATTCGCGCACGTGAATTCAATCGCGCGCCAGTTTGTGCGCCGGAGCAAATGTGCTCCGGCGCACGCTGTCCGCACTTCTTGGTTCGTTCAGGCAGTGACGTCTTCCAAATCCTCATCCTCGGCCAATGTCGCGCTGAAGCCCACCGCGCGGCGAGCAGGCTCGAACTTAATTGCCAACTTGGTCATTGCGTCGTAGCTCGTGCAATCCTGCACCTTGAAGGGCACAGAGATATTGGGATGAACGTCGGTGCAGATCACCATCAACTCCGACTCTCGAAACCCCTTGACGATGTGGGACCATGCGCAGCTTTCGCACAGAGAAGCCCATCCGCTCGGAGTTCCACCCTTCATGTTGATCTTGATCACGGCAAGCCTTGCTTTCTAATCCGGGAATTACCGGAAGTAGTTGGGAACAAGCATTCGCAACAATCAATGTCGCCATCAGATGCGATGAAGTTCTTGCTGAAGTATGCGAGGAATTTGCGCCGTTTCCCGGAGGCCCCGGGAGGACTAGGCAGATCCGTGCGATGCGCCTGGAGTCCAGAAGCAGTTCGTCGCGCGTAGGTGCGCGAGCCGTACAATCGGCCTGCGCTGCGCTTCGACTTGGATGAAATGCATCATCGTATTGCCTCTGGGCTGAAAACAGCTTAGCGAGAATGCCATAGCTCGGATTGCTTTGCAATAAAAAAAAGGGATACTCACCCAGACCCGCCTCACCGACTTTAGGGCTTGCAACGCTCGCGATGCGGAGCAAAAGCAACGTCGCACTCCCTCGGTGAGAGCCGCCCGCTTTTGCGTTTGCACCGGGTATTCAGCCGGCGACTAACAGAATCCAGTTGACAAGGCCCTGGCCTCTCATTTCCTATATCTTATCCAAATTCGAATGGATTATCCGAATTTGTGACCCTGAGCTATGCCCACAACACCCGAAGCAAAAACAAATTCCGGAGCCTATCGCGCCCACCGCGAACGCCAAAGTCGCCGCATTCTGACTGCGGCTGAGGAACTCTTCGATCTGCGCGGCATCGATCGCGTCACGATGGCGGAAATCGTCACTGCCGCTGGTATCCGGGCCTCCACGCTTTACGAGTACTTCTCCAATAAGGACGAAATTGTCTGGGCCCTCGTCGAGAAGTTCATGACGCAGTCCTCCGCGCTGTTTGTAGAGTCCACCGAAGCCGTGTCTGGAACGGCCCTGGCTAAGATCACTGCTCTGCTGCAAGCCTTTGGACGCGAGTTGATTGAGCATCCCGCGCGTGTGCGCTTTATGGCGCAGTTCGATGCAATGTACGCGCGCGACTGGACTGTCGAGCGGCTACTTGAACTGGAAGATCAAATTATGCCCGGCCGTTTTCAATCTCTTGCTTCATTGATGCGAGAGGGCATTGCGGATGGCTCGCTCCGTCCCGACCTCGATCCGGACCTCACCATGCAGTCAGTTTTGAATGCCGTCGTAGGCGCGCAGCGCCGGTTGGCTTCACTTGGAAATCGAGTGGAAAAGGAATATGGGCAGCCGATAGAACTCCTTTTTCGCGAAACAGTGCGCATTATCCTGCTGGGTTTGCGCGCGACCTAGCTGTGCTGGCGACAGCCAAGGCTGCTCGCCTCATTTCATTGGCAGTAAGAGGAACAACTCATGCAAAGATCGATCCGTCGGATTATCGCGACCCTCGTGGCCGCACTATCGCTTTCTGCCGCCACTGTGTGGGCAGCGCAAACTCCGTCGCCCCGCCAACTTGCCGCTGACTCCAGTTGGAAATTTCTCCTGGGCGACCCTGCGGGCGCAGAGGCTTCGTCATTCAAGGATGCCGACTGGCGCTCTGTGGACCTGCCGCACGACTGGAGCATCGAAACTGCTCCTGAGGCAAAGAATCTTACTGGATCGGGTGGCGGATACTTCTCTTCCGGTGTCGGCTGGTACCGCAAAACATTCACGGCTCCTGCCGATTGGAAGGGGAAGCAGGTCAGTGTTGAGTTCGACGGAGTTTCCGCAAACGCAACCGTGTATCTGAACGGCAAGAAGCTTGGGATTCATCCTTATGCTTACACCACTTTTCGATTTGATCTCACCCATGACCTGGACTTCTCCAAGGCAAATGTCCTGGCGGTGCGCGTTGATACTTCGCAGCAGCCAGCCAGCCGCTGGTATAGCGGGTCAGGCATCTACCGGCATGTGCGAGTGGTCGTCACCGAGCCGATCCACGTATCCCCATGGGGAGTCTTCGTCACTACTCCCGACGCTACGAGCGCGAGCGCGACAGTTCTGATTCATACCCAGCTGCAAAACGACTCCGCGACCGCGACCGAAGCCACCGTAAGGACCACACTGCTCTCCGCAACAGGACAGGTAGTTGCGAAGGATCAGTCGCAGTTGCAGATTGGTGCAGCTACCCACGAAGAAACCACTCAGAAAATTCCTCTCGCGCAGCCCAAGCTCTGGGCTCCGCAATCTCCCACTCTCTACCGTGCTGTCACTGAAGTGGTGGTGGCCGGCAAAGTCGTTGATCGCGTCGAGACTCCGTTTGGCGTGCGCTCCCTTGCGTGGTCAGTGGACAAAGGCTTGCTGCTCAACGGTCAATCCATCAAGCTTGTTGGCGGCAGCGTTCATCATGACAACGGCCCCCTGGGAGCCGCGGCCTTTGATCGTGCGGAAGAGCGGAGGGTCGAACTGCTGAAGGCCGCGGGCTTCAACGCAGTCCGCACGGCGCACAATCCACCGTCGCCAGCTTTCCTGGATGCTTGCGATCGGCTTGGCCTGCTCGTTCTGGACGAGCCGTTTGATGTCTGGACAAAGAGCAAGGCAAAGTACGACTACGCGCAATACTTCAACGACTGGTGGGAGCGGGACCTCGACTCCATGGTGCTGCGCGATCGCAATCATCCCTCGATCATCTTCTGGGGCATCGGCAACGAGATCCCGGAGGCATGGACCGCGGAGGGCGCGCCAATCGCGAAGAAACTGACCGCGCGTGTTCGATCACTCGACACGACAAGGCCTTTGACCGAAGCATTTCCCGGCGCCACCTACACACCAAACACAGACGCAGTGATGTCGCAGCTTGACGTCTCCGGCTACAACTACAACCTGAAGCAAAACCAGGCTAAGGATCATGAGCGCGTCCCGAGTCGAATCATGATGACAACCGAATCCATGCCATCTGCCGCATTCGACAACTGGAAGCTTGCCCAGGAGCACGCATATATCCTCGGAGAATTTGTGTGGACCGCGATGGATTACCTTGGAGAATCCGGTATCGGAAGCTGGTCGTATGCAACGCCGGAACAGGCAGCACAAGCGGCCCAGGTTAGCTCAATGATGAGCCAGGTGATGAACACCATGGGAGCGGATGGTAAAAATCCCTTCGAGGCAATGGCGAATCCGCCGAAGGATGAAAAACCAAACCCCATGATGAGCCTGCTGTTTCCAGGCTTCCCCTGGCACGCAGCGGATTCAGGTGATATTGATCTCACCGGATATCGCAAGCCTCAGTCCTACTATCGAGACATTCTATGGAACGGCGGCAACAGGGTCTTTGCAACCGTGCGCCTCCCAGAACCCGAAGGCAAGAAGATCATTTCGATTGCCTGGAGCGTCTACCCAACCCTGCCCAGTTGGACATGGCCTGGACACGAAGGAAAGGACATGCAGGTAGACGTGTATGCGGGCACCGAAAAGGTGCGTCTGTATCTCAACGACAAATTGATCGGCGAGATGCCCACAACTACTGAGCAGCAACGCAAGACCACATTCACTGTTCCTTATGCCCCGGGGACACTGAAGGCGGTTGGAGTGAATGGCGATCGCGAGGTAGCCTCCAACGTTTTGCAGACTGTCGGAAGCCCAACAAAACTTCGCCTTACGGCGGATCGCAGCGTGCTCACTGCCGATGGACAGGATCTGTCGTTCATCACCGTGGAAGCGCTGGACGCGCAAGGACGACTACAGCCCGACGCCACAGCCGAGGTAGCCTTCACCCTTAGCGGTCCCGGCACTATCATCGCCGTAGGCAACGGAGACGGACAGAGCAAGGAGTCGTATCAAGGCAACCATCGATCCCTCGTCAATGGGCGCGCGCTCGTTGTTGTTAGGACGTCCAGAACAGCAGGGGCAATCCGTCTTACAAGTAGCGCACTCGGGATGACTGGCGCCGACATAACAATTCGCACTCAACCTGGAAAGCAGGCGGCAGAGCTAAAGTAGCATCGCTTGGACAGCCTTTCATCGACAGCCATTGGTCGCGATTATCGTCGCGGCCAATGGCTGCATTAAGCTGTGGATATGGAAACCTATCGAGAATTCCTGGACGATTCGCAGAGTGGGATACCTGTCCGCGGCTTTCTCCACACCCCTGCCCACGGAGATGGGGATTGCCTCGTCCTGACGCACGGCGCGGGATCGAACTGCAGCGCTCCGCTTCTCGTTGCCCTGGCGGAGGCCTTCTGCGGCTCAGGCATAACTGTCCTCCGCTGCGACCTGGCCTTCCGACAGTTGCGGCCACACGGACCACCGCCGCGCGGAAGTGCGGAGCGAGACCAGCAGGGTCTGCGAGCGGCAATCGAGTCCATGCGCCGACAGACTGCAGGCCGCATGTATCTGGGTGGTCATTCCTACGGCGGGCGGCAGGCATCAATGCTGGCCGCGTCTGAGCCCGGCTTAGTCAAACATCTCCTGTTGCTCTCATACCCGCTCCACCCACCGCAACGGCCTGAAGAATTGCGTACGCAACACTTCCCTCGCCTCCAAACCCCGGCGCTCTTCGTGCATGGCACGAAAGATGGGTTCGGCTCCATCGACGAAGTGGCGGCGGCGCTGAGGCTAATCCCAGCAGAAACCGAATTGCTTCCTGTCTCCGGCGCAGGGCACGAACTCATCACAAAGCGGAATCGCGATGAGCTCCCGAAGATAATCGTCGAAGCATTCGGCTAAGATTTGCGACTAAATCTGTTTACAGAGTGACTTAAGTCCCTGCGTCCATATTTCAATCCTTCTATTTTGGAGGCATAGGAGACTGAAATGAGCTTAGCCACACAAACAGTAAGAGAGATCGCCTTGGAGAGCCCCTCCTCCATACGGATATTCGAAATGCTTGGGATCGATTATTGCTGTGGTGGACGCAAACCTCTCAGCGATGCCTGCCTGGAGAACAACCTGGAAGTCGCAATAGTTCTCGCCGCTTTGGAATCGACGAAGAACGTTCGCCCCGCTGTAGAAGTGAATTGGGCAACGATCTCGCTGCAGCGCCTGGTGGATCACATCGTCGCCACGCATCACGAATATGTGAAGCATGAGCTGCCGCGTCTAGCGGTCCTGGCGGAGAAGGTTGTTTCGCGACACGGGCCAACGACGCCGCACCTGTCCGTCATTCAATCAACCCTCGCCCATCTGGACGCAGAACTCACGCACCACCTCGGCAAGGAAGAGCAGGTTCTGTTCCCTTACATCGTGGATCTCGAGTCTGCCCTGCTTACAGCAGGCGCGAGGCCAGCAAGCTGCTTCGGAACAGTCGCGAATCCCATCGCCATGATGACGCGGGAACACGACGCAGCCGGAGCGCTTCTCGTGGAGCTCCGTAAACTCAGCAACGGCTATCTTCCGCCAGAAGGCGCCTGCCCTACCTACCACGCCTTCTATGACGGGCTCAAAGAGTTCGAGCAGGACCTGCATCAGCACATCCATATGGAAAACAACATCCTCTTTCCACGAGCCATACAGATGGAAAACTCGGCACTCTAACGACCACCCGCTGACGCAAAAAAGGGAGGCCCCTCTAAGGGAGCCTCCCTTTTATTCAGACTATGCGCCGCAAACATTACGCAAGGTCATAGCGGTCCAGGTTCATCACCTTGTTCCACGCAGCCACGAAGTCCTTCACAAAGGCTTCCTTCGCGTCAGACGATGCATAGACTTCCGCGATTGCCCGGAGCTGGGAGTTTGAACCGAAGATAAGATCGACACGAGTGCCGGTCCACTTGACTTCTCCGGTTTTGCGATCAAGCCCCTCAAACACGCCTTCCGTTGTGGAAGAAGCCTTCCACTCCGTTGCCATGTCCAGCAGGTTGACGAAGAAATCATTCGTCAGCGTCTCCGGCCGATTGGTGAATACGCCTTCCTTCGACTGCCTGTAGTTCGCGTTCAGCACTCGCAAGCCGCCGACAAGCACCGCCATTTGGGGCGCAGTCAAATTCAACAACTGCGCTCTGTCGATGAGCAACTCTTCCGCCGGTGTGGTGTGTCCCAGGCGCAGGTAGTTGCGGAAGCCATCCGCAGTCTGCTCCAGCACAGCAAAGGAATGCACATCGGTCTGTTCCTGCGAAGCGTCAGTGCGCCCGGGCGCGAATGGGACCTTTACGTCGTAACCTGCTTTCTTCGCAGCCTCTTTGACAGCCGCACAGCCACCAAGAACGATCAGATCGGCAAGTGAGACCTTCTTGCCGTCGCTCTGACTGCCGTTGAATTCCTGCTGAATTTTCTCAAGTGTACTGAGAACATTCGCCAGCACTTTTGGCTGGTTCACTTCCCAGTTTTTCTGCGGCTCAAGCCGAATGCGCGCTCCATTCGCTCCGCCGCGCTTGTCAGATCCGCGGAAGGAGGCCGCCGCCGCCCACGCAGTCGAGACCAGCTGAGAGATCGACAGACCAGATGCCAGTATCTTCGTCCTTAAGAGCGGCAATCTCCTGCTCGCCGATCAGTGGATGATCCACTGCGGGCACAGGGTCCTGCCAGATCTGCGGCTCTGCGGGAACCAGCTTGCCGAGATACCGGCTGATCGGACCCATGTCGCGATGCGTCAGCTTGTACCAGGCCTTGGAGAAGGCCTCGGCGAACTCCTGAGGATGATCGTAGAAACGTTTTGCGATGGGCGCATAGATCGGGTCCAGCCGCAGGGCGAGGTCCGTCGTGAACATGATTGGAGCATGGCGTTTCGAAGCATCGTGGGCATCCGGAACACTTCCCGCTCCGGCCCCGTCCTTGGGCTTCCATTGCCACGCACCGGCAGGGCTCTTCGTCAGCTCCCACTCATATCCGAGCAGGTTTTCCAGGTAGTTGTTATCCCACTTGGCTGGATCGTTAGTCCACGCACCTTCGAGACCGCTTGAGATAGTGTCGGCGCCCTTGCCCGTGCCAAAGGAATTCTTCCAGCCGAAGCCTTGTTCTTCGATGGCGGCTCCCTCGGGTTCTGGGCCAACATATTTGTTTGGTTCGGCAGCGCCGTGAGCCTTCCCGAAGGTATGGCCGCCAGCTACGAGCGCGAATGTCTCCTCGTCATTCATTGCCATGCGGGCAAAGGTCTCGCGGATATCCCGCGCCGCAGCCAGTGGATCCGGCTTGCCATCCGGCCCTTCCGGATTCACGTAGATCAGGCCCATCTGCACAGCGCCTAGAGGATTGTCGAGTTCACGCTCGCCCTTGTAGCGATCGTTGCCCAGCCACTTACCCTCCGGCCCCCAGAAGATATCCTCCTGCGGCACCCACACATCCGCGCGGCCGCCGCCAAAGCCGAATGACTTGAGTCCCATCGAATCCAGCGCGACGTTACCGGTCAGGATCATCAGGTCGGCCCAGGAGATTTTCCGGCCATACTTTTGCTTGATCGGCCAGAGCAAGCGGCGCGCCTTATCCAGGCTTACATTGTCCGGCCAGCTATTCAACGGAGCAAAGCGTTGTGTGCCCATGCCTGCTCCACCGCGGCCGTCGCTGATGCGGTAGGTGCCTGCGCTGTGCCACGCCATGCGGATGAAGAACGGACCGTAGTGCCCATAGTCCGCTGGCCACCAGTCCTGCGAAGTCGTCATCAACGCGTGAAGGTCCTTGACGACCGCATCCAGATCAAGGCTCTTGAATTCTTTTGCATAATCGAAATCTCCGCCCATCGGATTGGAGAGGGCGGTGTTCTGATGCAAAATGGCCAGGTTCAGTTGATGTGGCCACCAATCCGCATTCGACTTGATCCGTTCGGCCGTATGTGTGACAGCGCCAGGCATAGGCGATTCTGTCTCAGGGTTGTGCGTTACCGGGCATTTCATTTCTTCGTTCGACAAGTTCTGCTCCCTTGTGCGGAGACAGGCGCCCCGCTGTTGTGCTGGTTTTTATCCAGGGATTCATTCGCCTTCGAATTCTCCCCAAAATGCTACGTAAACAATGAACTAGTTTCGTGAAGATACGTGCAACGGCAGACGCTGGCGCTTGCTGATACGCGATTCACGCCTGCCCGCACGCCTATGACACCTCACGGGAAGATTGCTGTGCAGCGCACTTCGTGCAAAACCCTCGGATAATCACTTCGCATTCGCGAAGAACTCGTTTACCAAGCGACACTGCGGCAGGCTTGGGCACGTCGTACCACTCGATGTTCTCAACCTTGCCACAGCGGTCACAGATAAAGTGATGATGCCGCACGCCTGTCGCATCGAATCGCGCAGCACGACCTTCCACCGCCACTTCACGCACCAAACCCGCCTCCACAAGGTCCCGCAGATTGTTGTAAATTGTGGCCCTGGAGGAACGCGGATCAAGTCGATTTACCGCCTTGAAAATTTCTGCGGCGGTAGGATGCCCGGTGTGGTCGATCAGAAATGTCATCACCCCGTAGCGCTGGGGGGTGCACCTCAACCCGCTTTCCTCCAGAGCTCGCTTGATCGCCTCGGCGTCCACGACGTTAGATTAGATCTAATCTAATACTTAGTCAAAAGTCGGATTTTGGCCGCGGCTGGATGCGCAACTGCCGGGAAGGATTGCTAGACTTCATCATGGTTCGTCAAATCGCGCCGGTGTTTTTCACCACCGACATTCCTGCCACGCTCGCCTTTTACAAAGACAAGCTTGGCTTCGAATGCCTGGGAACGTGGCAGGATCCGCCGACCTACGCCATCGTGGCGCGGGATCAACACGCGATTCACTTTCGCTGCGCCGAGCCGCCCACCATCAATCCTGACAAATATGAGGACGAACTCCTCGACGCCTACATCTTTGTAGAAGATGCTGACGCGCTCTACGCCGAATACGCAGCCAAAGGCGTCCAGTTCACCCGTGGACCTGCCAACATGCCATGGCATTCGCGCGAGTTTGTGGTGCGGGATTGCGACGGCCGTCTTCTTGCCTTCGGCTCCAACTTGTAAGTCTCGCTGCTGTCAGGCACGCTGCAGTGTGATCGGCCGAGCCCACTGTGCCGAATCGGCGCGTCTGCATCCGGTCCCATCTCCGGGAGTGGGGATGGGCTGCGCCATATCCATCAGATTTCTGGAATTGTTTGGTAGCGGCATCGGGGATCGAACCCGAACTCTCTGCCTTGAGAGGGCAGCGTGTTAACCAATTACACCATGCCGCCGAACCGAGGAAGGAACAGCGTTGTCGGCGCAGGAAAGCCAACCAATTGAGTATATCAAGCTTGTTATCAAATGAGAATTCGTATGTTCGCACGCATTTTCCAGTTGCCCATAAGATGCGACTTGGTTAGAGTCTTGCAAGTCTTTCGAACTCGCTGTCAGTCGCCGTCCCCTCAGACGTGAAGTAGATGTGAGTCGTTCCCCGAAATTCAGATTCAGTTCACAACCAAATACGGAGGCGTCAATGCGTATCAAATCGCTTGTGTCTTTAGTTTTCCTCGCACTGCCTGTGGCTGTGGTGGCGCAGGGTCCTCAGGACGATCAGGTACCCCTCTCCTATATCCAGAATCAAACTCCACACACCGGGAAGCCCGGCGCAGCAGGAGGAAGCGGCGTGCTCGGTCGCAGTTCCAGCAGCGGCGTCCTCGGCATCGATACCGTTGCGAACTGGAGCAGCTACTTCTATCTTCCCGGTTTGGCCCTGGCTAACGGTGGCGCTTACCCACAATTCACCTGGCAATATGCCATGGTCGGCCACTCCCCTTTCACTCGGGGCAACGAGGATGACTGGCAAGGCAATACTACGTGGATTGGCGCGCCGGTTATTCCGGTGATCATTGACCTGCGCAACTACGACGGATCCCCCCGTTTTCTCAACGGCGTCCGTCTGATCCTCGATCCCACGCAGTACGTGACCCCGTTGTTAAAGTCGCCGATATTCGCAAAATCGTTTTATGACTCGAGCCAGGACCCGACACAATTTACCGACGCAGTCCAAAAGGCTGAGTTTGCAAAGATCGCCAGCCACGACTGGCATACCTTGCTAAAACCGAGGGTCGTTGCGACCCGGACTATGGTGCTGATTCGCGGAACATATAGCTTCGCGGTCAACCCGGACGGGTCACTGGCGTACGTGCTCGTGAACGACCAGGTATTCGCATCGAAGCTGTTCCCCGCGACCGCGAGCGATACCTCGACACCGATCGGCTCAGCGGAAAACTCAGGCGACTTTCTCACGAAAGAAATTGGGACGTTCTTCTTCGCGAACACGTACCTGTTTTCTGCCGCCGACGGCTCCTGCTGTGTGCTTGGATACCATACCTATGACGTTGAGCCGGGGACCGCGAAGAATGGATGGCGGGAGAAGCACTACGTCCTCAACTACTCAAGTTGGATTTCGCCGGGACTCTTTGGCGCTGGATTTCAGGACATCACCGCAGTCAGTCATGAACTCGCGGAAGCATTCAACGATCCCTTCGTGAACAATGCCACGCCCATCTGGTTGGCGCCGAACGGCCTTTGCCAAAACAACCTGGAAACCGGCGATGTAATCGAAGGACTGTCGAATGCTACATATCCCATTTCGCTGAATGGAAGCACTTACCATCCGCAGAATGAAGCCCTCCTGCAGTGGTTCGCATCGCAGACACCATCGTCGGCGATCCATCAGGCGTACAGCTATCCGGATACTACAGTACTGACGACCCCCTCAGTCTCGCTGCAACTGGATTGCGCGACTCCGTTCACCTACTAAACCGCTGGCAATTGAAAACGGCTGGAGCCATTAAGGCACCAGCCGTTTTTGTTGGACCGATTCAACGAACTACTCGCGGAAAGTCACGCAGACGCCGTTCGGATCGATCGCAGAGAACTCCCGGCCGCCCCAGGGCTTGGCCGCCAGGGCGCCGCTGGGATGCACAGTGCCGCCGCGCTGCTGATATTCCGCATACATCGCGTCGATGTTCTGAACAGTTATCCGCACCATGGTCTGGTCTCCAACGGTACGTGCCAGCGCCTTGTCACCCATCAGAGAAATATGCAGGTGAGCCGTACCGCTTTCGATCCCCGCATAACTCGGCGGAGCGCCATAGCAAAAGACTTCCTTGAAGCCGCAGACCTCTGTCCACCAGCGTAGAGATTCCGCTACGTCTGCAGCAGGAAGCACCGGAGTAACGCCAGTAATCATGGTTTCCATGCGAAGAGTATAGAAATTGGTGGATGTCTGAGCTACCCGAAAATGCTCGAGCCGGGGCCTTTTTCGCTCAGTTTCCTGCTCTATGGAACAAAGCAGAGATTCTCTAGATGCCCAGCTTTTTCACTTCGTCGTTGTAGTACTTCCGATAGAGGATGTCCCACTCCTGGCTGCCTTCAGGAATGATCCGGCGCTGCGAGGCAATCTTTTGCCGAGCCGCCATATCAATCTTCGTCTCTTCCATCAGCAGCGCTTCCGAGAGCCTTGCGCGCTTCCTGGCGAATCGCGTTGCGATCGTCCAGAAACTCGCACTCATCAGTGTCCGCCAGCGTGTCGGCCACCACGTGCGCCATCTTGTTCAGCTTGTCGCGGGTAATTCTCACAGGACCGCCTTGTATTTCTTGGCCAACTCCAGCTTGACCTTTTTGAACATCTCCGCGTAGCTCGCACCGGTGCGGTTCATCTCGTCCTGGTAGGCGTCGAGAATCACGCGCACTTCTTCGTTGATGCGGTCTTCCAGGGTCAATTCCTCCAGCAGACCGCTCAGAACATGATCCTCGACCACGGGATCTTGTCGGTTCGGATCACTTTTGCATCGACGAGATGCTTGACGGTTTGCCGGGCGAGATAGCCTACGTATTCTTTTGAAAAAATCATTGATCTTCTTCAAAATATAGCACATGCGGGAAGCGTGTTACCGTGTGATCCGCACACACCTTTAGCAGGGAATTCATGACCCCCGGCACCCGGTGAGGACAGACCGACGTGTTAACGCAGCCTTCCGCCAGCCTGAGCCGCTCCACTGCCCTGCCGCCAACCAGGTGCTCCTGCACGATCTCGTCCACGTCCGACGGCCGCACATAGCCATACCAGACCTGCTCGGGATAGACGACCACCGTTGGCCCGTGCTCGCATTGGTCCAGGCAGCCGGCCTTGTTCGTCCGCACCCGGCCCTTCAGCCCAGCGCGTCCGCTCTCTGCTTCACATCAGGTGCAGTTCGCTCTTGCCTTCAGCCGTGCAGGACGGGCGGGAACTACCCGGCTCGCGATGGTTGGTGCAGACGAATACATGTCGGTCGAAGTTCGCCAAGTTTTATGACCCTCGTCCAACCATCCTAAAGCATCCAGGACGCGCAAAAGGTAACAGGCACGGAACTTTCCCCGAGCGGAAACCAGCGGAAACCCAACAGAACATTGACCCCTCCGTGCGTGCTTCCCCTGTGGAAACTCCGTCCTTTACCCGCGCCCGCCGGAGGAGTAGACTCGCCCTTCTGCGACAATGGATTTCTACATGCACCCTGATAATTTGATCATCCTCAAAGACGACATGGTGGCCTTCATTGAAGGTCATGGCATGCGGCGGCTCCCCGGCTTCGTTACGGAAGACATCCCCACGGTCGACTGGGAAGACGACGCCGACCCCGAGAGCTGGAAAGACTTTGTGGAGTTGGCCAAGGCCGCCGGCGCACCGTTCGTAACCATGAGCGAGATCGTGCTGGAAAAGGACGACCTGGAACTCCTGATCGAACAACTGCGCGACCAGAACTTTCCCGACGACGACGCACCCGAGATGGAAGAGGCGCAGCTACTGGTGAACTTCGTCGGCAAGACCGGCTACGTGCAGCTGGGCTTTGCACACCAGGGAATCATGTTCATCCACGAGACTTCCACTGCGTGGTATGAGCGATACCAGGAGCTGCTGGAAAAAATCGAAGAGTTCAGCGATATCGTCTTTGAAGCCGGCGAGGACGAGAACGAAATCTCGTGAGCACCACCAGCCTGCCCTCACCCACTGGCCCCGTTCTGAAACAACGCTGGCTGCTGCCAGAGATTGATGCCGCTCTTTCTTCTCAGCTGGCGCTAGCGGCAGCGGTTCCCCCTCTCGTTGCAGAGTTGCTATTGGATCGCGGCGTCCAGTCGGCCGAGGAGGCGGCGCGCTTCCTGCATCCCCACTTCGACCACCTCCTCGACCCCTTCTCCATGCACGGCATGATTACCGCGGTGGCGCGCATCCAGGCAGCGATTCTCAGCCATGAGCCCATGCTCATCTACGGCGACTACGACGTAGACGGTACCACCGCCGTCGTATTGCTGAAGACTGCCATCGAAATGCTCGGCGGCGAGGTGAGCTTCCATGTTCCGCATCGCCTGCGCGAGGGCTACGGCATGCAAGGCAGCGTGCTTGAGACCGCCTACGCCGCCGGAGTGCGCCTGGTAATCAGCGTGGATACGGGCATGCGTGCCTTTGCGGAAGCAGAGGTTGCCGAGAGATTAGGACTGGACCTGATCGTTACCGATCATCACCTGCCCGAGGCTGCGCTTGGAGCTACCTCGCGCGCTTGCCATCCTGAACCCGAATCAGCCCTGCTGCGGATATGGTTGCAAGCACCTATGCGGCGCAGGAGTGGCCTTCAAACTCGCACAGGCTCTGCTTGAGGCGCAGGATCGGGAGCGCGCCCGCAGCAAAATCCTGCCCTCCTTCCTGAAGATGCTGGTTCTGGCGACCGTAGCCGATTCCGTGCCGCTCATCGGCGAAAATCGAGTCATCGCCAGCCTCGGCTTGGAGCAGCTACAGCGCCCTGCGGGAGTTGGACTTCGCGCGCTCATGCATCAAGCCAAGCTCGACCCCGCACGGCGCGCTCTTACCACCACCGACATCGGCTTTCGACTGGCGCCGCGCATTAACGCCGCGGGCCGCATGGATGTTGCCTCAGATGTGGTGGAACTCTTCACCACCCGGGACAGCGGGCGCGCTCTGCAACTGGCCGAAAAGCTGGAGAAGCTGAATGCGGACCGTAAGCAGACCGAATTGGCCGCACTGGAGGAGATCGAAAGGAGGCTGGTGGAGGATGAGGCTCTGCGCGAGGCGCGCTGTCTCGTCATTGAGGGGCAGGACTGGCACCGCGGCGTAATTGGCATCCTGGCGTCGCGGGTCGTCGATCGTGCGGCGCGCCCAGCCATCGTGATCGCGCTCGAAGACGGACAGGCTTACGGCTCCGGCCGCTCGGTGCCCGGATTCCACCTGCTGGACGCCATCGAAAGCTGTGCTGACCTCTTTACGCGCTTTGGTGGCCACGCCTTCGCTGTCGGCTTCGCCCTGCCCGGAGAGCGCGTTGCTGAATTGCGCTCGCGACTGGCCCTCTACACCTCGACGCACCTCGAACCATCCATGCTGGTGAAAACCGTGGAGTGTCACGGCCTGCTGCCTCTCTCAGAAATCTCGAAGGACTTCCACTGCTGGGTACGTCAACTTGAGCCATTTGGAATGGGCAATCCCGAGCCGACATTTGTGGCCCGCGGCGTTCGACTTGCAACGTCCCCTCGCGTGATGAAAGAGCGTCACCTGCGCCTGACGTTTACCGGAGGCCCCGACGGCCGCAATATCTCCGCCCTGGGCTGGCATTGGGCGGAACGCGCGTTGCGAATGGGCTTGGCGGAGGGCAGCGTAGTCAACGTCGCCTACCACCTGCGGCTGAACGAGCACCCCGACTTCGGAGGATTGGAACTCGAGATCGTGGACCTCGAAGCGGCTACAGCCGAGTAAAACCCTTCACGCCCTTGCCAATGCGCCGCTTAGAACTTATATGAAAGTCCCATGCCGAAGACGTGGCGCGCTTCCAGGTTCACGCCGGGAATAATCTCCCCCGCCACCTGTCCGATGCCAACATCAAAGGCGAAACGCGGATTCTCACGCTGGGTGAAGCGCACAGCATAGTCCAGGGTCGTAGGAATGTCGGCTGCCGGCAGGTTCAGCACCCGGCGTGGTTCCTGTGTGAATCCCGCTGCGGGCACGGCGATCAGGCCGTGAGGCAGCGGCAGAGCAAAGCCGATCCCGCCGAACATAAGACCCACAAAATCCGGCGAATTGCCGCCGATGCCAAAGATCGAGGCGTTTGTTCCCTTGAATCCGAAATTCAGCAGTATAGGCGGCTTGATGGTACGCAGGGTCCGCGTGGCCACAATGTACACATCGCCGTTGTTATAGGCCTTCTGTGCGATCGCGCCGCTCACGTAGCGTACCTGGTTCCGGTACACACCACCGACCGCGACGCCAGGAATCCAGGAGTGTCCCTTGTAGGTTTCCGGAATTACGGCAACCTTGCCGTGGACAACGTTGAAGCCGTTATAAAACCACAGCGGGCTGTAGTAGGGATTATCGCCGTTTGTGTGAAGACTTCGCGTATAACCGAACTCAAAGTGGTTTGCTACGCCCTCGGTGAACGACAGCGCATAGACATCCCCGATCACATTGCCCGCCGCGACGAAGTGAAAGCCCACCACCGGATGCGAGAACACGTGCCCCGGGTCGGACGTAACCACGTATGCCGTCGGGGTGATGAAGCCGCCAGTCTGGCCCTCCAGGGTCATGTTCTGGGCCCGCATCGCCGGCCAGGCGCACACCATCAGCATGACGACCGTTGCCAGAATTGCGCATCGGCCGTACTTGAATGAACACATCAGAGAAAGTTGGCGGTAGGAAGACGATGTCACCTGGGACACGCGGAATACTCCTGGGGTCTGGAAAATGGCAGCGCTGCGCTGGGGGTTGGGGACACGGACTGCCCGGACTGGCACGAATTGCGCCGCCGTGGGCCTGCGTCGGGAAAAGAGCATCTGTACCATCGGTGGCTTGGATCAAACGCCGACACGCAGCGCATGAATCCCAATTCAGAGAAGATTCTTAGCTGTTGGAGCAATCGCTGTCAACCAAGTACGGCGGTGGACGCTGATCAGGGATGTCCGGAGCAGCAAATCGCACGGACATTGCAGAATCGCCCAGTGACAGGCAATCTGATATTCGTGCCGGAACTGCCCGACATCGCCGCATACATCAGCGCCCTTGAGCCGCGCATCGCCGGCCAGCCACTTTTGCAGGTGCGTGTGGCAAGCGCCTTTCTGCTGCGCACGGCACAGCCCCCGATCAGCGAAGTGGAAGGCCGGACCGTGTGCGAAGTGCGGCGCATCGGCAAGCGCATCGCGATAGGCGTCGATGGCGACCTCTGGCTGGTGATTCACCTGATGATCGCGGGCCGGCTGCATTGGCGCGCTCCCGGAGCAAAGCTTGCGGGGCGCCAGAATCTTGCCTCCTTCGACTTCCCTGCCGGTTCCCTGGTTCTTACCGAAGCCGGCACAAAGCGCCGCGCATCGCTGCATGTCTTTCGCGGGGTTGAAAATCTGCAGTCAGTGGATCCAGGTGGTCTGGAAATCTTTTCGAGCAGACCTCGACTCCTTCCGCACCGCACTCATGGCGGAAAACCGCACGCTCAAGCGGGCGCTCACCGATCCGCGCGTGTTGAGCGGAATTGGAAACGCCTATTCCGATGAGATTCTGCATGCGGCGCAACTCTCCCCCATCACGCAAACGCACAAGCTGGACGCGCACGAATGGGAAAGGCTCTACGCCGCAACACGAAGCACACTCGAACAGTGGATGAAAGAGCTGCAAACCGAAGCCGCTGTGAACTTCCCGGAAAAGGTTACTGCATTCCGCAAGGGGATGGCGGTGCACGGGCGATTTGGTGAGCCTTGCCCCCGATGCGGCGAAAAGATCCAACGGATTCGCTACGCCGACAACGAAACAAATTATTGCGCAAAGTGCCAGACAGGCGGGAGAGTACTGGCGGATCGAAGTTTGTCGCGCCTGTTGAAGTCGGACTGGCCGCGCACTCTGGACGAACTGGAGGCTCTGAAGCGCCGATAGACAAACGCTCGCCACTTCGGTTCAAAGGATCTGCTAAGCCGAGGCACGCAGCCCAACAGCATTCCATTCCCACACCGGTGATACACTCGCGCCATGCCCCGGGGTTTTTTTCTTACGTTTGAAGGATTGGATGGTTCCGGCAAGTCCACCCAGCTTCGCTTGCTAGCCGGATGGCTGGAGGCGCGAGGAGAGCGTGTGCAGTTGACGCGGCAGCCGGGCGGAACGCGCATCGGCGACCGCATTCGCAGCCTGCTGCTGGATAGCAAGGCCGATAGCCCCGCGCCCATGGCCGAGCTGGGATTCATGTTCGCCGATCGCGCGCAGGCGCTCGCCGAGGTTATACGCCCTGCTTTGGACGACGGGAAAATAGTCCTGTGCGATCGCTTTACCGATTCCACCGAGGCGTACCAGGGCGGTGGCCGCGAACTGGGCAGCGACATCGTTCTGCGCCTTCACAAAACCATGTGCGAAGGGTTGGATCCCGACCTCACGCTCCTGCTGCTTCCTGACTTCAACTCATCCTTGCGGCGGGCGCGCCGACGCAATGTGCATATGAGCGCCAAGGGTACGGACGAAGGGCGCTTCGAGCGCGAAGGCGAGGCATTTTACCGGCGCGTCTTTGACAAATATCGCGAGATCGCCGCGCGCGAGCCTTTGCGTGTCGTGACAATCGATAGCGATTCCTCTATTGAAGAAATCCACCAGCGCATCGTAACTGTAGTAGCAGAGCGTTTGCACTCTCACGCTCGCGTGTAACTATGGCCGCTACTCTTCCTCCAAGCCCCGCGCACTGGATCGTCGAGGAACATGACGGCTATCGATATCCTCCAGGCTTGAAGCTCGGCCTGCCGTATTACCTTGGACGCCGCTTCTTTCGGCCCGGCAACCCCATCCGCCTCTTCGAGCACCTTGTGGCAACCTACGGCCGAGTCGCCCACTATCGTATCCGCCACAACCACATCATCTTTATCAACGAGCCGGAGTTCATCCGCGAAATCCTCGTCAACCAGCCGCAGAACTTCATCAAGGAACGAACGCAGCGGCGCATGAAGATCCTGCTGGGCGAAGGTCTCATCACCAGCGATGGTGAGATTCACAAACGGCAGCGGCGCATCGCCGCGCCCGCATTTCATCGCCAGCGCATCCAGGCTTACGGAGCAATCATGGTGGATCGCGCCGCAACCATGCGCGCGACGTGGAACGAGGGGGAGGAAATCGACATCGCCTCTGAGATGATGCAGCTCACCCTGCAGGTGGTAGCGCGAACGCTCTTTGACATCGACGTAACCGAAGATGTGCGCACGATCAACGATGAAGTGAACGTCGTCATGGGTCTCTATAATTTCCTCGTCATTCTGCCGCGGGCCGAGAGCCTCTTGCATCTACCCATACCGGGGCTCATACGCTTTCGCAAGGCCAAGGCACGACTCGATGCAGTGGTTCAGCGCATCATCAATGAGCATCGCCGCGTAGGCAAGGATCGTGGTGACCTGCTCTCCATGCTGCTTGCGTCGCGCGATGAAGAAGCAGACCACTCCGGCATGACCGACACGCAGCTTCGAGACGAAGTGCTGACCATCTTCCTCGCTGGATACGAGACCGTGGCGAATGCCCTCGCGTGGACATGGCTCCTGCTGGGTCAGAACCCCGACGCCGAGGCCCGCTTTCACGCTGAACTGGATCAGGTTCTCGGCGATCGCCTGCCGACACTTGAAGACATGCCGCGGCTGCAGTACACAGAGATGGTGCTGGCCGAGTCCATGCGGCTCTATCCGCCCGCGTGGGCGATGGGACGGCAGGCAATAAAAGACATTGAGCTGGGCCCCTATCGCTTGCCCAGCGGCACATTCTTCTTCTTCAGCCAGTACATCATGCACCGCTCGCCAGAGCACTTCCCCGATCCGCTGCGCTTTGATCCTGAGCGCTTCACGCCGGAACAGAAGGCAAGCCGCGAAAAGTTCACCTACTTCCCATTTGGTGGCGGAGGACGCCAGTGCATCGGCGAGGCTTTCGCATGGATGGAAGGCGTGCTCATACTCGCGACACTCGGCCAGCAGTGGAAGTTGCGCCTCGTGCCCGGTCAGCGGATCGACGTCCAGCCGAAGATCACTCTTCGTCCCCGATACCCAATCCGCATGATCCCGGAGCGCCGGCATCCCGCGGCGGCATCAAAGACTAGCTAAGCTGGCGACGGAATCGCCACGCGCTAAGTGTCACCAGCACAATCGACATTAGCGCCAGTGCGAGGAAATGCGGGTAGAGCACGCTCATGCCCGATCCCTTCACCATCACTCCTCGCGCGATGATCGCAAAGTGTCGTACCGGGTTCAAAACCGTCCATGGCTGCAGCCACGCGGGCATCGCTTCCACTGGAGTCATTGCGCCCGAGAGCACCGCGATCGGCGGATTCACGAAGAAGCTGATCAGCTGCGTCTGAGCCGCCGTCTTGGCAAACGTCGCGATCATCGTTCCCAAACCGATGCCCGCCAGCACACACAATCCCGCCGCCAGCAGCAGCAGCAAAATGTTGCCGCGCATGGGAACGTGAAAGACCACGCGAATCACCGTGATCACAATCGTCACCGAGATCACCATCAGCAGCGCCAGAGGCGTCATCTTGGCAAGCACAATCTCCAGCGCATCGGCCGGCGTCATCAGCAGTTGCTCAATCGTGCCCGATTCCTTTTCGCGAATCATCGTACCCGCCGCAATCAACGAGCAGCTGAGAATCATCTGCAGTCCAAAGACCCCGGTCACGATAAACCAAGAACTCACGAGTCCCGGATTGTAGAGAAACGCCATGTGCGGAATTACCGCTGGCGGCGGCCGCCTCCGCACCATGCTCGGCAACCCTACAACAGGAAGGCCACCCGCAGCCGAGTGCTGGTTAAACCATGCCACTGTAGCCTCGGTGTAGCCCTGCGCAATCTGCGCGGTGTTCGCGTTCACAGCATTCAGCAGGATTTGTATGACAGGCGACTCGCCGCGCAATCGCTGCTTAGCGAAGTCCCGCGGAATCACGATGCCAACATCAAGCCGGCTCGCCACAAGATCCTCTTCCAGCGCCGGCTCCGACGTATAGAAGCCCGACATCACAAACGCCTGCGTGCGCGAAAGCACGGCGACCAATTCCCTGCTCTCCTGCGTCTGGCTGTAGTCGGCCACACCCAGCTTCAGCCCGCGAACATTCGGCGACAATGCAAAGCCGAACAGCAGAATCATCAGCGTTGGCGGAACGATCAGCGATGCCATCAACCTTTTGTCGCGGCGAATCTGCCGCAGTTCCTTCGTCATCAGGGACAGCAACCGCCCTTGTGCCTGACTCGGCGCCATGCTCATGCCGACACCTGCATGCGCCGAAGCTTCAGCCAGGCCGCAATGAAAAAGGCTGCACCCAGCAATGCGATCATCAACAGATGAGGCAGAGTCGTGCCCCAGGTCGCACCGCGTAGAAAGCTGTCCCGCAGCACCACGATGTAATAGCGTGCCGGAACAAATCCTGAAATCCAGCGCAACGCACCCGGAATATTATCGATGGGAAAAATCAATCCCGAGAGAAGCAGTGAAAGCAGAAAGCCCGTAACGGCAAGCACCTGTATCGCCGCCGGCTGATTCGGAATAGCGACTCCGATCATTGCCCCGTAACTAACAACGCAGAACAGAAATACTACCGTGGTCGCAATCAGCGGCAGCGGATTGCCGGTGATCGACAGCCCAAACATCGCCGCCGAAAGGATCATCAGCAGTATCCATTCCGCGATCCCAACCATCATGCATGCCAGCACCTTGCCCAGCAGATACTCATGAGCAGAGATGCTGGAGGCGTACACCTGGATGATGGTCTTCTCCTCGCCCTCTCGCGCCATCCACATTACAGAGAAGAGAGGCGGAAAGAGCGACAGGCAGATAACCAGAATGCCCGGCGCATAAAACTTCTTCGCCACTCGCCCCGGGTTGAACCACAGTCGCGCCTCCGTTCGGATAGCAGGCGTTGACCGCGCCGCCACGCCCAGCGTCTTTGCGAAGGCCTGCGATAGAGCAGTCACGTTCCCCCTTATCAACGTCGCGGTGTTGCCGTCCGTCGCGTCCACTTGCACCTGGACGTCGGTGTTCCAGCCTCGACGCAGATCGCGTTCAAAATTTTGTGGAATCACAATCGCCGCACGCGCGCGGTTCGCCAGCAGCGCGTCCTCCGGCTGTCCCGTCGCGGGCATGGCGATTACGCGAAACGTGAGCGATTGCCGATACATATCTACGTATTGCCGCGACAATGGCGTCTGATCGAGATCCTGCACAACAATCGGCAGATCCTTCACATCAAGCGAAAGCGCGTTGCCCATCAGCGCCAGCATCATCATCGGCAACACCAATGCCAATGCCAGCGACAACCTGTCGCGCACAGTCTGCGTTAGCTCCTTGCGGATTTGCGCCAGAATCCGTTTCACTCCGCTGCCTCATCCGTCTTCTTGTTCGCCTGCTCAACAATCTTCAGGAAGCAGTCTTCGAGAGAGAATTCACCTCGCGACGCTCTCTTCACCAGTACGTGATCCTCTTCCAGCCTTCGCTTCAGCGTCTCAATTTCAGCATCGGAGTCGCCGTCAACAATCACGCGAATGAGATTGCCGAAGAGCGACACCTTCCAATGCGCCATCATCGACTTGAGCACCGCGATGGCTCGCTGCGGATCATCTGTCTCCAGTTCCACCAGCGATCCCCGCTGGTTGGCTTTCACTTCGGTCGGTGTGCCTTCGGCCACCAATTCCCCCTGCACCATGAAGCCGAGCTTGTTGCACTGCTCCGCCTCTTCCAGGTAATGCGTCGTCACAAGAATCGCTGTCCCCTCGTCGGCCAGGTGATTGATCATTCGCCAGAAGGCGCGCCGCGCCAGTGGATCTACTCCGGATGTTGGTTCGTCCAGGAACAGCACATCCGGCTCATGCATGATCGCCGAACCGAATGCGACGCGCTGCTTCCAACCGCCGGGGAGGCTCCCCGTCAACTGACTCTCATGCCCGCGCAGGCCGGAGAATTCCATTACCCAACGCATCTTCTCCGCGCACTCTTCCCGCGGAACTCCATACACGCCGGAATAGAATTCGAGATTCTCTTCAATCGTCAGATCATCGTAAAGAGAGAACTTCTGCGACATGTATCCGAGGTTCTGGCGCACGCTGGCCGAGCGCAGATCGCTCGTTCTGCCCGCAAGCTCCACCTCTCCCAGCGAAGGCTCAAGCAGTCCGCACAGCATCTTGATGGTAGTCGTCTTTCCCGCACCGTTGGCTCCCAGCAGCCCGTAGATCTGCCCGTAACGGACTTCGAGGTTAACCCCCTTCACCGCGTGGAATGCTCCAAAATTTTTATTCAGATTTCGCGCGCCGATGGCCACCGTACCGCGATCCAGAGTCTCTCGCCTGCGACTGGGAAACTCGGGATTCGACATCTCCTGGCCCATTTCGCGCAGCGTACTCACGAAGGCGTTCTCCAGCGTGGGCTCGCCAAAACGAAGATCCCTCAAGCGCAGCCCAGCCTTCTCCACTGTGCGGCGTATCGCGGCTTCCCCGCTCGCCTCATCCGCCACCATCACGTCCAGACGATCCCCAAAGCGCTGCACGTCTCGCAGCTCCTTATCGGAATCCAGCACATCTTCCAGCCTGCGAAGATCCCCGGCACGCACCTCAATACGCGTCAGGTGATCCTGATGACGCAGTTCCGTGGGCGTGCCCAGGCGCTGAATCTTCCCGTCATACATCAGTCCCACACGATGGCAGCGCTCGGCCTCGTCAAGATAAGGAGTGGAGACAAGCATCGTCATCCCCTGCGACGATAGCTCGCCGAGTGTGTCCCAGAATTCGCGCCGCGAAATCGGATCAACTCCAGTCGTCGGTTCGTCCAGCAGCAGTATTCGAGGCTGAGCGATCAGTGCACACGCCAGCGCCAGCTTCTGCTTCATGCCGCCGCTCAGCTTACCTGCCAGTCGATCCATGAAGCGTTCCATGCCAAACATGGTCAGGTAGCGCAAAGATCGCTCGTGAATGTCTGATAGAGAAACCCGTCGCAGTTCGCCGATGTAGCGGATATTCTCCGCAACGCTGAGATCGGGATACAGGCTGAAGGATTGGGTCAGGTAGCCAACGAAGCTGCGTGCATCTCGGGCAGGCATGCCAAACATCTCCGCCGTGCCCGCAGTCGCAGGCATCACTCCGCCCAGGATCTGAAATGCTGAGGTCTTGCCGGCGCCATCCGGCCCGATCAGCCCGAATATCTCGCCCTTCGCTACGTCGAGATCAATGCTTCGGACCGCCTCAACCGTGCCGTATGTCTTTGTAAGTCCGCGCACGCGAATCGCGGCATCAGGGTCCTGCTGCAAGACCGCCGCGGAGGTCGTTGCAAGGTTCGTAGGCCGCACTTGGTTTTCCATAGGCCCGGCCTACTCCGCTAGCGATGCCGCTTGGTCTTGGGCCACTGGCTGCCATCCACCAGGATCTCGCCGTCCGCCGGCATCCCCGGCTTGGCAAACCCCGCGGGATTGCGCAACTGCAGCTTGATGCCTACTACCTGCTTCACGCGATCGTCGCGGAAATATGTGTTCTCCGGCGTGAAAGACGCCTCCGGATCAACTCGCGAGACCACTGCATCCAGGGGCTGAGTCGGCGACGAATCGAGGTACACACGTGCCGGTTGTCCCAGACGAACCCGGCCAATCTGACCTCCCGGCACAAAACCGCGAAGATAAATTCGATTCAGGTCGACTAGCGTCAGAATCGGCGTGCCCGCGGCCACGACCTCGCCCGGCTCTGCCGTGCGCGTAGCAACGGTGCCATCGAAGGGGGCGATCACCTGCAGGTCTTTACGGTTGCTGGCAACCTCTGAGAGCTGAGCCTGGGCGCGGGCCACACCGGCTCTCGCTGCGGCAACCTGCGCCCGCTGCTGCGCAATCTGGTATGCGATCCCAGCTGTTTGCGCCTTGCGGATCTCCGGATTGCTCAGGTTTGCCTTAGCTGTAATAACTGCTGCGCGCGCTGCATCCGCTTGTTTCCTGGCGGCCGCCACTACACCCGCCTGGGTTTCAGCATTGGTCTGGTAGAGCAATGCCTGCTGCCGGGAAACCGCATCCTTCGCCAGCAGCTTGGCATATGCGTCGCGATTGAACTCAGCCATCTTGAGGTTTGCTTCAGCCTGCACCAGCGCGCTCTCAGCGGCTGCCTGCTGTGCCTCTGCCTGGGCTACACGCCCCTCCGCGTCACTGCTCGACTGTCCCACGCCCAGTTCACTCGCGTGTAGTTGCTGCTGCAGCACATCGATCTGGCTCAAGGCCATCTGCTCCTGTGCCTTTGACTGCTCCAGAGCGGATTCAAACTGAGCTACCCTGTCCTGCGCCTGGTCTTCGTCCAGCACCGCAAGCGTTGCCCCGGCCTTAACCAAGTCGCCCTCGCGGACGAGGATTTCGCGAATCCGGCCGCCGGTTTTGGCCGCAACCGCCGCATCATCGCCTTCGATGCGTCCGCTCACTTCGATCACGTTGGGAGGGACCGCGGGACCGGAAAACCATATCCACCAGACCAGGACGGCGACAATCGCTGCTCCAAGTACACCGAGAATAATCTTGCGAGGTGGGCGCTTCGGATGAGCAGGCTCAGCCTCCGGCGAAGGCGCCGTTCCAACACTCTGCTCGGCTTTCTCTCCCAGGGTCCCTGTTGCCATCCACATCTCTCCGCCCACGCCATGGCCTGCAGAATCTGCTTTTCCCGGACACTCGCATTATCCGCTTGCGATCCAGCAGCTACAACCAGCAACTTTCCGCGCAGAGCTTCGATGGCGGCCGCGGTGGTAGCGTTGCGAATTGTGAGAGAGAAATTGTCGGTGCGTTGCGGAGTCGAGATCGCGAACTGGTGTGGCTAGTTGACCTCGACCGACTCAAATCCCAGGCTCAAAAGCATTGATTTGACCGTGGTGCGAGCGTTCTGTGTGGCCTTGTCAAGAATGCCGTCAGAGATGGCTCCCTCGCGTACCTGCTGCTCTGCCTTCTGGCGAACCTCTGATTCAAGGTTCTGGTCCGCGGAGACCAGCAGCCCCGTATCCCGCGAATAAACGCGGGTTTGGGCGCTATCCAGGCGGGCTGAAAAAATCTGCGCGGGGGGTAGTTGAACGCGTATATTTCGGCCCGAAATCGCCACATTTGAGGGCTGTAGCGTGCCTAAATCGATGCCTGCGATCACTTCTCCGTGAGCGATTAGAAGTATCTTGTCTCCGGCGAGAAAGTCGGGAAGAATCAGACTTTGGCGGTCACCTTCCACCACTTTATCCATCGTGTAAACGACTGTTTCCAAGCGCTTTAGCTCACGAATTTTCTCGACCACAGAGGGCTGCGAGTGAAACTCAGTCTTGCTTCTGCCAGTGACTAAAGAAGCAATTCGGTCCCAGATTCCTTGTTCGGCCTGGTGGGCGAATATGGCTAGAAAAGCTGCGCCGGCGACGGCTCCGAGGAGCAGGAAGAGGAGGCCTTTAAGCCAGGGAAAGCCTTTGCGTTGTTGGGGATACGAGTTGGGGGGGAGACCCATTTTCGGCTGCTTTTGTACTCAGATTTTCGAAATCGCGCATCTAAAGGTTAGACCACCTGACGGTATAAAGCCAGTGCAGTCAGTAGGTTAAATCGAGTTGGGGTGGGGGCTTCTATGGGGCCGATAAAAAGCGGTTATGGCGACCCCCTTCATGGTGCCGAAACCCCATAATATGTGTATCTTTGTGCCCGTAGATGTATCGAAATCGATCCCGAAACTGCTCCAAATTTGCGCGCATTTTGACGCGTTTTTGACCACTTACAGCGAGTTAGAGACGACTTTTTACAGCCCTTCAATCGTACTTTTCACACCAGATTAGGATGCGATGAACTCAACCGGCTCGAATACCTCCAATATCCTGGAGAACCCAGCGCTGCGAGATTACTTTCTCGATCACGCTTACGACGAGATGATCGATGCCGGACGGGCAGGCGCGGGAACACTACCAGGCCCATGCTGAATGCGATGCTGGCGCTTTCTCCGGAAGAACTTCATCGCAGGAAGCAATCTGCGGATCTATCCTTCCTGACCCAGGGCATCACCTTCACGGTCTACGGGCGCGAGGAGGGCACGGAGCGCATTTTCCCGTACGATCTGCTGCCGCGCATCGTTACGGCTTCGGAGTGGACGTCGCATCTCGAACGCGGATCTGACGCAGCGGATCACCGCGCTCAACCTCTTTCTGCGCGACATTTACCACGAAGGAAAGATTCTCAACGACGGCGTAGTTCCCCGCGAACTGGTGTATAGCTGCAGGCACTTCCGCCGCCAGATGCGAGGCATGCAGGTGCCCCGCAACGTCTACGTCGCGGTGGCGGGCACAGATCTGCTTCGGCTGAATAACGGCGAGTTCGTCGTGCTGGAAGACAATCTGCGCGTACCGAGCGGCGTGTCCTACATGCTCACCAATCGCGCGCTTGATGCGGCGCAGCTTCCCGCAGCTGTTTCTGAATTTCGCGCGTGCAGCCCGGTGGAGCACTACACGCAGGCGCTGCTCGAGCACGCTGCGGTCGCTCTCGCCGGAAGGGCGTGCAGAGCCGACGATCGTGCTGCTGACGCCCGGGCATCTACAACTCTGCGTACTTTGAGCACACCTACCTGGCGCGCCAGATGGGCATCGAGCTGGTCGAAGGCCGCGACCTGGTGATCCACGACAACATCGTTTACATGCGCACCACGGCGGGCCTGAAGCGCGTGGATGTGATCTACCGGCGCGTGGATGACGACTTCATCGATCCGCTGGCGTTTCGGTCCGACTCCGGACTCGGCGCCGCCGGACTGTTCAATGCTTATCGCGCGGGCAACGTGACGCTGGCCAATGCCTTCGGCACGGGAGTGGCCGACGACAAGGCGATCTACGCCTATGTGCCGGCGATCATCACGCTACTACATGGGCGAGGATCCGATCCTGAACAACGTCGAGACCTACCTGATGACGCGATCCGACGCAGCGCCAGCATACGTACTTGAGAATCTCGACAAGCTGGTGGTGAAGGCGGTCGGCGAATCGGGCGGCTACGGCATGCTGATCGGCCCGCACAGCACCGCCGCAGAGCGAGAGGAGTTCAAGAGCGCGGATCCTGGCCGAGCCGCGCAACTACATCGCGCAGCCGACGTTGAGTTTTTCTCGCGCTCCCTGCTTGATCGGAGACACGCATCGAGCCGCGCCATGTCGACCTGCGGCCCTACATTCTCTTCGGGGACAAGGTAACGATTGTGCCCGGAGGGCTTACCCGCGTCGCGCTGCAAAAGGGATCGCTGGTCGTGAATTCCTCACAGGGCGGCGGCAGTAAAGACACTTGGGTACTGAGCAGGTAAATCTATGCTCTCGCGAGTTGCCGACACTCTGTACTGGATGAGCCGCTATCTCGAACGAGCGGAACATACGCTGCGCCTGCTCGACGTAAATATGGGACTCATGCTGGACCGGTCTTCAGCATGAGCGCGGACTCGCGCTGGCAGCGCGCGCTGCATGCGCTGGGAAAGCCCGAAGGCATTACATGGGAAGGCGACCTCTACAAGCTGGCTTACACGCTGACGCTCGACGGAAACGTGCCGTCTTCGGTTCGTTCCTGCATTGTCGCGGCGCGCGGGAGAATGCCCGACGGGTACGCGAGCAGATAAGCACCGAACAGTGGCAGCGGCTTAAACCGCATGTTTCACAACGTAACCATGCCGCGCAATCCCGCAAGACGCCGAAAACTACCTGCGCGGAGTTTCATCCGCTTCGGTGCTTGACGGGATCCATCTGTTCCAGGGCGTGACCGATACGACGATGAGCCACGGCGAGGGCTGGCAGTTCATCCAGGTGGGACGCTACATTGAGCGCGCCTCAGCGACGGCATCGCTCATCGAGGTCTACCACCACGACTTCTGCGCATCCGGTGGCCCGATGGAGGAACACACGGAGTACCTGGAGCTGGTAGGTCTGCTGCGCAGCTGCACGGCCTTCGAGGCGTACTGCAAGGTCTATACCGCCGATCTCAACTACGACCGGATCCTCGACTTCATTGTGCTGAACGCGGAGTTTCCGCACTCGCTTCGCTATTCCATCGACCGGCTGCAGGGAGGCCTCGAGGCCATCTACAGAGATTCTGGTCGCCATCCGGCGGATGACCTGATGCGATTGACAGGCAGGGTGCAGTCTTCGCTCGGCTTCATGCAAATCTCCGAGGTGCTGGCGCAGGACGCGGGCGTTTACCTGCGGACTATCGTGAGGCAGTGCCGCGAGATTCATGACCTGATCTACAAACGCTACATTCACTATTCCGTGCAGATGGCGTTGGCGGATTGACGGGTTCAATGGCTGATGCAGCGAAATGAAAATCGAGCGTTTCGACAGAGGACAAGGACCGCAGTTATGAATTTTTATTCGATCCGGCACCTTACGAAGTTTCGCTACGAGCGCGCTGTGAGCGAAAGCGTGATGGAAGTGCGCATGCAGCCGAGGAGCGACACGAATCAGCGATGCCTGGCGTTTTCGCTGTCGGTGAGCCCGCGCTGCCGCGTGTTTCCTTACCGCGACCATCTCGGCAACAACGTTCATCACTTTGATATTCCGGGTGAACATTTGCAGCTGGTGATCGTCGCCGAGTCGCTGGTCGAGAAGCAGCCGGGACTCGAGATCCCGTATTTCGTCGCGCCGGATGCATGGACAGGAGCTGGACTCTGACAGTTGCGGCGGGAGACTTCTGGGAGATGCTGATGCCGAGCGATTTCGCGAAGCCCAGTCGCCGCATGCTGCTCGAATTTGGCAAGGAGACTGGGCTCAGCGCGGAGAGACGATCCGCTGATGGTTCTGCGCGAGCTGAATGCGGCGCTATACCAGCGATTCACTTACGTGCAGAAGAGCACGCATGTCGATTCGCCGATCGACGACGCGCTGTGAGAGGCGAGGGAGTGTGCCAGGACTTCGCGCACATCATGATCGCGCTGGCGCGGAACATCGGCATCCCCTGCCGGTATGTCAGCGGCTATCTGCACCACCGGAAGGAGGACCACGACCGTTCGGTAGAGGACGCGACGCATGCCTGGGTTGAAGCGTTTATACCGACGTCTCGGTTGGGTTGGGCTTTGACCCGACGAACAATCTGATTGCGGATGAGAGGCATGTGCGAACGGCGATTGGCCGCGACTACGCGGATGTTCCGCCAACGCGCGGAATCTTCCGCGGCAAGGCGGCCAGCGAGCTTACGGTCGCGGTCCGGGTGACGGCCTCGACTGAGCCGCCGGCCTTCGACGCGGAGATGCCCGTGCCGGAGGATTGGTCGATGCTGGTGGAGAAGGCGCAGGCGCCGCCGGTGCCGGATCTGGCTGCTCTGGTTCTGATCACATCAGCAGCAACAGCAGCAGCAACAGGATCAGCAGCAACAACAGCAGCAGTAGGAGGCTGCCGCACGCTCAATCCGCCAGGCCGGCGGAGGCGTTTGCGATTCGCATTAACTATTCGCAAAAGTCAAAGAGGCTGCCTTTGGGCAGCCTCTTGTAGCGTGCTGAACGATTTAGGCCTTGGTATAAGCAACAATCGCGCTGGCTTCGTCGTCCTTGATGTCAAAGACGGTGTAGAGCTTGGTGATTTGCAGCAGATCGTGAACCTTCTTGGTGAGGTTGAGGAGCTTCAACTCTCCGCCCTGGTTGCGAACGGTGGTGAAGGCGCTCACGAGCTCGCCGATGCCAGAGCTATCAATGTAGTTGACATCGCCCAGGTTCAGCAGGATATTCTTTGAACCCTTAGACAGCAAATCGCGGACGGCGTCACGCAATTGCACGCTGCCTTCACCGAGGGTGATGCGACCGCTTAGGTCGAGAATCGTGATTCCGTCTACCTGACGGGTACTTGTTTTCATACTCACTTGGAAATCCTCCTTAGGTGCCTGTTTGAGCGGTTCCGAGATGCTTGATCAGGGTCAATTCAGTCCCCGGGTGCAGTAGCCTGAAGTGTACCTCATCCATAAAGGAATGAATGAGAAAGATGCCGCGGCCGGTGCCGCGAAGAAGATTTTCCGGTGCCAGCGGATCGGGAAGCGTCGACGGATCCAGGCCCTTTGCCCTGATCGCAGATTTTGATGACGAGCGAGGCGCCGGTGTTCTCAAAGGAGGCGGTAATGTGCTTTTCAGGGTCGTACGAATTGCCGTGAAGAACTGCGTTGACCGCCGCCTCACGAACCGCCATGCTGACCCGAAAGACCTCATCTTCGTCCATCCCGGCGGACTTGGCCATTTGTTCGGCGGTCTGCTCGACGCGATTTACGCTGTCCAGGGATGAGTCGAGTGTGTAGTTGATCTTGCCTGTTTGACTTTCGGTCACTGACTCTTCCTCACGCCGGAATTTTAAACATCTGCCAAAAATTCACACGTCGAGTCGCTCTGACGCAGTTTGCTTTGACGTCGTTCACTCCTGTCAAGCAAATGAACAGTCTCTATGTCCGGTGGAATCATCGGCTTTCGGATGAGAGCGCCGGTTCAAGTCAAGATCTCTGCAGCTAAAGACTTTGGATGCGTATGGGGCCAGGTTGCTCTGCCACTTTTTGAGTATTTCGCATGTTTGTTTGCGCCCTCCATAATGCGCAATAGTAGTTCGGGCCAGGGTGGCAGCGGCGGCAAACGCCAATACCAAGGAGAAAGCCGATGAAGTGGTACGCAGTCCACCTCGCCGTTCTCACCCTTACAACTGCTGGAAGGCGCGGGTTGCCGGGCGCCTGAGGCGGCGGGGGCGGAGCGGAATCATCGATGCAGTGATCTATATCAGGGCGAAATCGCCAAAGGTACGATCTCCTCAACCGGGAGCCTCTCGATCGGGGCTCCCATTTTTTTGCGTGGGTGACGAAAATCACGACGCCGGATGGGCTTTGAGGCGCTTAATTCCTGTATCGCAGAATTGAATCCGGTTCGCCAACGTTCGAGATGGTGGCCACCTGCTAGACTTCAACCGGGACTGAATCTGATGCCGACCACGCCGTCAATCTGAGCAGCCTGACGGCCTTGTTGGGCACACCCGTCACGGATGCGGGCGGGCGGTTGCGTGGGCGGTCTGAAGGACGTTGCCGTCGCCACGGGCGCGGATGCCGGCCAGGTGGCAGGGCTCATCCTGAAGACGGCTGATGGCGCCCGGCTAGCAGAGGTTCGCAACATTCTCCAGACCCCGAGCGGCGCGTTGGAGATTCGCGATGTCGGCGGCGCTGCAGAGCCTGCGCGGGGACGAGAATTTTCTGCTGCTGCAGCAGGATATTGTCGATCGCCAGATCGTGGATGTTCACGGGCGCAAGGTGGTGCGGGCCAACGACGTCAACCTGCAGTGGTTCTCGCACGATGCGGTCCAGTCGCTGCGGGTGACCGGGGTGGAGGTCGGGCTGAGCGGTGCAATGCGCCGGATCTTCAAGGGAGTGCTGTCGCGGACGTCGCTGGAGTCGTTTTCGAACCAGGTTCGCTACCCGGGTTATTCCGTGGGAACTCGTAGACGTGATCGAGGTCGATCCGGCACGGCGGGTGAAGCTGAAGATTGAGCATGCTCAACATCGCGCAGATGCACCCCTCAGATATCGCGGACATTCTCGAGGATCTTGGCCCGGCGGAACGCAAGGCGGTTTTCACGACGCTGGACGAGGAGTTGCCGCCGAGGCGCTGGAGGAAGTGGATCCGCAAGCTGCAGAAGTCCCTGATCGAGTCGCTGGATTCCGGGACATGTCGCGGACATTGTTGAGGAAATGGATCCGGGCGCTGCGGCGGATTTGCTTGGCCGAATCTGCCGGACGCTCGCTCCGAAGCCATTCTGAAGGAGATGGAGCCGGAGGAGCGGCAGGAAGTCGCAGGAACTGCTCGAGTTCGCGGAAAATTCCGCAGCCGGCCGCATGACGACGGATTATGTTGTCGGTGCGCGTGGATGAATCGGTTTCCGACGCGGTGCAGGCTCTGAGAGGCCTATGACGGCGATCCCGGAGAGCGTCACGGAAGTGTACCTGGTGGACGAGAAGGATGTGCTCAAGGGCGTTGTGCCTCTCGCCCGACTGGTGATGGCGCTGCCTGAGAACACACCTCGCGGTGCTGACGGACCCACGATTTCATTTCCTGCCACGCGGACGAAAAACAGGACGACGTGGCGGAGCTGTTCGACAAGTACAATCTGCGGGCTCTTGCCTGTAGTAGACAGCGCGCAGCGGCTGGTGGGAATCATCCAGGCAGATCATGTGATCGCCTTTCTGCGGCAGGGTCGATGAATTTACTGAAACGCTGGAAGGTCAGCCTCCTTCTATTCTTTGCAGTGCTGGGTCCCGGCTTTATCACCGCAAACGTCGATAACGACGCAGGCGGCATCCTCACCTATTCCCAGGCGGGAGCGCAGTTCGGCTATACGCTTCTGTGGACGATGATTCCGATCACGCTGGCGCTGATCGTGGTGCAGGAGATGTGCGCGCGGATGGGCGTGGTGACGGGCAAGGGCCTGTCCGATCTAATCCGCGAAGAATTTGGATTGCGCATCACGTTCATCACGATGGTGCTGCTGGTGATCGTGAACTTCGGCAACGTGGTCACCGAGTTCTTCGGCATCGCAGGCAGCCTTCAACTCTTCCACGTCAGCAAATACATTTCTGTGCCGGTATGCGCTCTGCTGGTGTGGCTGTTGGTGGTGAAGGGCGACTACAAGAGCATAGAGAAGATATTTCTGCTGGCGTCGGTCGTATACATTTCCTACATTTTTGCAGGGGTGCTTTCGCAGCCGAGCTGGCATGACGCTATCGTTTCGACTGTCAAAGCTGCCGCCCAAGGCCGTATGGAATGACCGGACGTACGTCTCGACTGGCAATAGCTGTGATTGGCACGACGATCGCGCCGTGGATGCAGTTCTATCTGCAATCCTCGATCGTGGAAAAAGGCATCAGCATAAAGAACTATGCCGCGTGCCGGCTGGATGTAATTGTCGGCAGCTTCTTCACCGACATTGTTGCGTGGTTCATCGTAGTGGCGTGCGCGGCGACCTTCTTTGTCCATGGTCTGGGGGCGATCGAGGTTCCGTCCGATGCGGCGGAGGCCATGAAGCCGCTGGCCGGGCAATATGCCTTTCTGCTGTTCGCGTTTGGATTGTTCAACGCTTCCCTCTTTGCGGCTTCGATTCTGCCGCTGTCTACGGCGTACACGGTGTGCGAGGGGCTTGGGCTTGAGTCGGGCGTGGACAAGAGCTTCAAGGAGGCTCCGGTTTTTTACTGGCTCTACACCTTGTTGATCGTGGGTGGCGCCGGCTGTCGTTATCCTGTTGCCGACTTCGCTGACCAGGTGAAGATCGCGATCAAGTCGCAGGTACTGAACGGCGTGTTGCTGCCCGTTGTCATCATCCTGATGCTGATGTTGATCAATCGCAAGGACCTGATGGGCGAGCATGTGAATTCGCGGTGGTTCAACGTGATTGCGTGGCTGACGGCGATCATCGTGATTGGCCTGTCACTGGCCATGCTGTTCACCTCGGGCGGCAGCTAGAGAGTTCGAAGTAATCACCAATGACTAGTCATTGTTTACGGGATCATTCGTCATTTTCGTACGAACCTTTTTGACTTGACAGCCGAATAAGACCAAACCTAAAGTTCTGTGAGTTTCAGGGTGCTCCGCGAACATCTCGAGCCTTGGAACGCTCGCATCTGTCGGGCCTCTTCATCTCCACAGCAAGCCAACGAAAGAACTGATCGACCGGCTACCGGCCAGAGCCTCTGTTCAGCAGATGCGAAGGTGGGTGTCGGATTAAGTATCGGATGTGCGGCCCTGCGCCATCGCGGGTCACCATGATTTGTGGCCACGCCAAGGTACACCCAAAAGCTGACCGCTTTAAAGGAGCGATACAATGATGAACTTTCGCAAAGTCGTTTTGCTGTCGGGCGCGTTGCTGGCAGCGGGCATAACTTTCAACTCGAGCCACGCGCAAACATCTTCAAACGTGCATGTGTTGATTAGTGGTCTGCAAGGGCCAAGAGGGCTGAGGTTCGGTTCGGACGGGATGCTTTATGTTGCAGAGGCCGGGACTGGCGGAAAGACTTCAACCGCGGGAATGTGCACACAGGTCATACCTCCGATTGGTCCGTATAAAGGTGGCACGTCCGGCAGGATCTCCAAAGTAGACATGTCGGGTAATCGGATTACGGTGGCCTTCGGGCTTCCTTCGTCAGTGGACGCGATGGGAGATCTGCAGGGAGTTGCCGATGTTGAGTGGCTTAACGGGACGCTCTACGCTCTGCTTGCGGGTGGCGGCTGCTCCCATGGCAACGCGACCATGCCGAATGCTGTGATCAGTGTGAACCCCAAGAACGCGACGTGGAAGATGGTTGCCAACCTAAGCCAATTCATCCAGACACATCCGACGAAATACGAGAACGCCGATGACTTTGAGCCGGATGGTACGTTCTACAGCATGATCCCCTACAACAATAAGCTGTATGTGGTGGAACCGAATCACGGCCAAATTCTGTCTGTGGGAACAGACGGAGTGATTGGGAGTGTACTCGATGTGTCCGCATCGCAGGGGCACATCGTACCGACGGCCATTGGCCAGCGCAACGGCGCCATCGTCCTGGGCAATCTGAATCAATTTCCGATCGAGCCAAACTATGCTCGCATTCTGTCGCTAGGGTATTCGGAGTGCAGCCGCATAAGAGTTCCGGGCCTCGAGGACATACCGAACAGTCTGCAGGTTCAAAGTTCGAAGGCGGGCTTTACTACCATAGTCTCGGTTGCATTTGGTCCCGATGGCTTGCTGTATGTGTTGGAGCTTTCGGATGCAGCCGGCTATCCGACGGGCGGAGCGGGCAAGGTGGTGCGAGTGAAGGCAGACGGGAGCATCGAAGATGTTGCGACAGGGCTAACGGTTCCGACGGGAATGACCTTTGGTCCTGACGGAAAAATCTACGTGTCGAACTTCGGAGCGGCACCCGCAGGTGCAGGTCAGGTTGTTTCGATCGACGTACCGTAACGATGGCAGTCGCAGCACCATCGCGGCGAAGATGAATGAATGGGAGACACTGGAATGAGCGTGTCTCCCATTTGTTTTTGATGTGGAGATGCGAGCGGGACGGTGAGACTAGAGTAGCTTGCCTGCGGCGAGATCGCGGATGAGTCCTCGATCGGCAGCGAGGAAGTCGTAGGCGGGCAGGTCCTGTAGTGAAGACCAGCGCACTTCGTTGAAGATGCGGTTGGTGAGTTCGCCCGAGAATTGATGGACGGCGAAGAACTGCAGATCGACAGCACCTCCGCTGCGGTAGGTATGTCG
This sequence comes from uncultured Acidobacteriaceae bacterium, assembly GCA_963849505.1. Classification (GTDB taxonomy): domain Bacteria; phylum Acidobacteriota; class Terriglobia; order Terriglobales; family Acidobacteriaceae; genus JANXZS01. The sequence continues at coordinate 343,176 of CAWKHY010000016.1, forward strand.
AAGCTGCACGATGCGCGGCCCGATGGTAGCGTCGATGCCGAGTTCTTCTTCCAATTCCCTTTTCAGAGCCTGCTCCGGGCTTTCGCCGGCTTCGATCTTGCCGCCGGGGAATTCCCATTTGAGGGCCATGGGCTGGTCGGGGCGGCGCTGACAGACGAGCACCTGCCCATCGCGGAGGATAAGGGCTGCGGCTACGAGGCGAACCTGCTTGTTGCCAACCGCGAATCCGTTTTGTATCTCGTTGTCATCCACAGTCTCTATTCTAGACTGTGCCGCGGCATGCCGGGTTCACTGAGTGTTACGAATGCAGCGACGCCATCAAAAAATTGCCCCGCAGCATCGCTAGGATTTGGTGGCGGGTTCGGGATGGAAGATGGGCCATCCTGAAGCTGACGCAGTGCGCGTGAGTTCAGTGCTGGGATTTACCGCGAAGGGATGCTTGGCGAGGCGCATCATGGCGGCGTCGTGGATGGAGTTCCCGTAAACCACATCAGGCGCAAAAATTCCGACGTTCTGAAGAGCGAGCGCTTTGCCTTCATCTGTGGGGACGTCGAGCAATTCGCTGGTGATGATGCCGTTGGCGACACCGACCCGTGCTGCGAGAATTTTATTCGCCGGGATCTCGAGTTGCTTAAGCCCTGCCTCGATCACCCAATTGTTGGTGGAGCTGACGGCCCAGATATCGGTGCCGAGGGTGCGCAGGCGTTTGAGAACGGTGCGCATGACAGGAAAAATATTTGCTTCGATATGAGTGCGAAAGTACTCGGTGGAGGCGCGTCGCATGTCATCTTCGTGCAGTCCGGCGTAGAGCTGCACCATTTCGCCGCACATGGCTGCTTCAGAGACCTCTCCGGCACGATAGAGGCGGTAGCGGGAATCGATCCAATCGCTGGCGTTGCGCGAGACGAGGCCCTGCTCGAGCGACCAGATCATGAAGCCATATCCGGCGTCGCCGCTCCACAGCGTGCCATCGCAGTCGAAGACCGCAATCGCGGGCTTTAACGCCAAGGTTGTTTCAAGAAACTCCGCAGCCGAAAGCTGAACGGGTGGGGCATGGTTGGCACTGGTCAAAACGATGCTGCTCCTCTAGTGGTTGACTTCATCTTCTATTGTGAGGGAAGAGCGCGATTTATGCACGACAGTGCGATGAATTCGCCCCTCGACCTGGCGGTGAGGGGCGATTGCGATGCGGGGATTTTACTGGCCGAGCAGGTGTCCGGTTTCTCCATGCACACCGATGACCTGCAGAGGAACGGTGGTGTTCTGGGCGGATGAGGGGCCGACCATCAGGTCGAAGTCGCCGGGTTCGACGACGCGGTGCATGTCGATGTTGAGGATCGAAAGCATCTCGGGCGTGACGGTGAAGTCGACGGTCTTCTTTTCACCGGGCTTGAGCGTGATGCGCTGGAAGCCATCCAATTTCATGACCGGCTGCGTGACGGAGGCGACCGCTGGTGGAGGTAGAGCTGCGGAACTTCGTCGCCTTCGCGCGATCCGGTGTTGGTGACGTCGACGCTAACTGTGGCGCGTACCGGCGGAGACGATCTGTTGCGGCTCGACGCGCAGGTTATCGAAGCGGAACGTGGTGTAGCTGAGGCCGTGGCCGAAGGCGAAGAGCGGCTGGCGCGTGCTGAAGTCGTAGCTGCGATTGTCGGACGGCTTGTGGTTGTAGTAGTCGGGCAGGTCGCCGACCGAATGCGGGAAGGTGATGGGCAGCTTGCCGCCGGGATTGACGTCGCCGAAGAGCACGCCGGCAGCGGCAGTGCCGCCTTCCTCGACCGAGATACCATCCTTCGAGAATCGCAGGGACGTGCTCGGCGATGTAGTTGATGGAGAGTGGGCGTCCGTTGATGAGCAGGACGATGGTGGGCGTTCCGGTATCGACTACGGCTTTGACGAGGTCGTTCTGCGCGCCGAGGAGGTCGAGGGAGTCGCGATCGCCACGGTGGTCCTCTGACCAGGCTTCGCGATTGGTGCTTTCGTTTTCGCCCACGACGACGATGGCTACATCGGATTTGCGCGCTGCGGCCACTGCCTCGGCGATGGAGGCTGTCTGGGTCTTGGGGTCGATGAGTTGTACATCGTTTGCCCACCAGCCGCGGAAGTCCTGAGGGGCGTTGGTGATCTTGCAGCCCTCGGCGTAGACGACTTTGGCGCGGGTGCCAACACGATCGCGGATGCCTTGAACGATGCTGACTCCACGGCCGGGATCGCGGCTGTAGCCACCGATGTGAACGTCGGCGGCGTTGGGGCCGATGACGGCGATGGTCTTCAGCTTTGGCGAGATCGAGCGGCAGCAGGTTCTTGTCGTTCTTCAGCAGCACGATGGCTTTTTGCGCGGTCTTGAGGGCGAGCGCGCGGTGCTCGGGGCTGTTGGTGATCTTGTCGGCGTAATCGGGATCGACGTAGGGATTGTCGAAGAGACCGAGGCGGAACTTGGTGGCGAGCACGCGGCCGACAGCACGGTCGATCTCGGATTGCGGAACGACCCCGCCTTCACCTGCCAGAGCAGCGTGCGATAGGCGGAGCCATCGGAGAGGTCGTAGTCGACGCCGGCGTCGAGAGCGAGTCGCGCGGCTTCGGCGTTGTTTGCCGCAACGCCGTGAGTGTAGACGAGCATCTGGATGCCGTTGTCGTCGGAGGTGATGTATCCGCTGAAGCCCCACTCCTGGCGCAGGACGCGATCGAGCAGCCAGTGATTGATGTGCGAGGGCACGCCGTCAATTTCGTTATAGGACGCCATCACGCTCCCTATGCGCGCCTCTTGCACGGCAGCCTTAAATGGAACGAGAAAGTTTTCGCGAATGATGCGTTCCGAGATAGTTGCCGGGCGCGGTGTTGGTGCCGCCTTCGGGCTGTCCGTGGACAGCGAAGTGCTTGGCGGTGGCGAGCACGTGATGGTTGTCGATGAGGAAAGAGTCGCCCTGCAGGCCAGTGACGGCGGCAACACCCATGCGGGAGACGAGGAACGGATCTTCACCGTAGGTCTCTTCGGTACGTCCCCAACGCGGATCGCGGGCGATGTCGAGCACCGGCGTGAACACCTGGTTCATGCCGCGAGATCGGGCCTCGTCTCCGGCGGCGGTGAAGACCTGGTGCACGAGGTCGGGATCCCAGGTGCTGGCGAGGCCAAGCACCTGCGGAAAGCTGGTGCTGCCGTATTCCATGAAGCCGTGAAGCGCTTCGCTCATG
>CAWKHY010000017.1:0-134324 GCA_963849505.1 uncultured Acidobacteriaceae bacterium
TCGACGTTGGGCCGGGAACTCAACCGCGACGTCTCCCACTCCCCTGCGATTCAGCACGAGCCAGTGGTTCAAAAAATCGAACCTAAGTCCGAACGTACGATTGAGAACAAGGCTGAGATTGCTCAAGGTCTCGGTCTTGGCTTGTAATCATGCATCTCACTCACATTCCCGGATAGGCAGAGAGCGTAGCCGAGGCACAGCCAGTGTCAAGCCGCGCGTCGCGCGCCGCTCTCGCGGTCAAAGAGCCTTGACACCGGCTTTTTGCGCCTCGGCTTATCATTCCTCTATTCCGGGAATGTGAGATAAAAAAGCAGGGGCCGGCGCCCGGTTGGAGAGAGCGTTGGACGAGGTTAAACACCATCACTGCCCGCTTCTTCCCGGGGCGGTAAACCTGAGATCCGCAAAATATACGATGCGATTGCATATTTTGCACCGGCCTATGTATCTTCGCAATCAGGCTGTGCTTCCGGCATACAGTTCGCGCCTCGATCGCAAGTAGACTTCGCACGGTTTCCGAATGAGTCGTCAATCCGTTCTACGCGATTCATCAATCTAACGGTCTTGGGAGCGACAAGAGCGGTCCCTTTCGGCGCCCTCTTTTTTATCGCAATTCCCGCATCCTGGAGTTTGCGACCGAGAATGTCATCAACCGCCAAGCGCGCCAGATCGCCGTCCAAACGCAGCACTTGCATCACGCGCACATAGACCCCGAGTGCGACCGCCGAATCGCCACGCTCCACCTTTGAAAGGGTCCGCCGAGTGATGCCTGCACGTTGCGCGACTGTCTCGGCGGAATACTTCCTGACGCAGGCGAGCGAGCTTGAGGTTAGCGCCGAACCCTTCAAGAATGCGTCCGAGCCGTGGCAGTAAAGGTGGAGTAGTCCTTGCCATAACGAGAAGTATAGTGCACCAGATGGCGCCTATTTGTGCCTTTTATAGCTCATTGCCGAGGGCTGCGAAATCTCATGATTACCCACGCATAGCGAAAGATTTTCCTGTGGAATAATTGTTCTCCTCGGGGAGATGATTTATGATAGATCGGTAGGGTGACCCATGGCAGCCATAATCGAGAACCTGACGACGAACGAGGCGGCGATTGCCGCAGGTGTCACGGTTGCGCAAAATCAGCCGTCAACTGGATGATGACAAACGGATTCTTCCCAAGAAACTCTACAAGACCTCCCATAACCGGAATGTGCGCAAAGACGCCTGTCTGTGGATCGCCTTCTATTTCGAGACTGAGGAGGTGCTAACAGCGGCGGCGCGGGTCAAAGCGATGCGCGGCGCACTGGCACACAATCACTCATGGACAGAACTTCGGCACTGCAAGTTTGAGGAATCCCGGACTGTAAAGGTCCTACTGTCCTCGATCTGGGAAGACGTCGACCGCCGCCTGAGCCAGCTGAAGGTCGCACAGCAGATGGTCGTCGAGGGACCCGGAGATTCTCCGCGGGCACGCCTGTCATCCGAGGAACACGCATTCCGGTGCACGACGTTGCCAGCCTAGTCGATGCTGGCACGCCCGCTCAAGAGATTCTGGATATCTATCCGAGTCTCACGCAGTCACGAATCGGGTTGGCTTCGATCTACGCGAAGGCGAACCCTCAGAGAGGTCGTCCACGGCGCCGGAGCCTGCCCAGGGGTCTCCACGGTCTCCATTTCCAAAAAGCGACTTCGCGCCGCCTCCATAGGAGGCTAGGAGTTTGCATAGAATTCTGATTGACGAAAACCTAAGCCCTTTGCTGGTATCCGACGCCCCAGCAGAAGGGCTTTCTTTGCTCGCACGTGAACCATACTCGGAAAAGCAGGAAAGAAGGACTGGGAGCTCAAGCGAACCATTCTTGAAGGAGACTGGATCTTCGTAACGAGCAACAGCATCGACTTTCGCGGGCCAGCGGACAAACCGGGGTCTGCCGGAGAATACGCGGACGTTCGCTTGCATGCAGGCCTTGTGTGCGTCGACGCTCCGTTCGGGTTGAATCTCGATCTGCAACGGCAGCTTTTCGCGTGGATTCTTGACGAGCTTGTAAAGAACGGCGATCTCACTAACCAGGTGCTCGAGGTAGGCGTCAAGAAGGACGGAAAAGTAGAGCTTCGGCGCGTTGCCCTTCCCACGGAAGGAAATATCTGATCCCCGGTATCGAGGTGCACCTGAGAGTGGAGGCGGTTCCTCCAAACGGCAAAGAAGTGTCGCTGGCGGAGGTTTGAAGTCTATGACTGTACGATCGCGCCGGACAGATCGAAGAATCTGAGCCCGCGAGACTCGGATCGTTCTACTACAAAACCCTTGCACGGGGCCGAACACAGCGAGTCGGCCTGGGTGATTTTTCCGGTGATTTTCATAGGCCGACTGTACGATAACTGTACGATAGACCCGGCGAAGAGGCATTTTATGCCTGTTCGTCACTTATTAGAATCAGCAACTTAAACATAGGCAGGCCCCCAGAAAGCTCGACTCCCGCCGCCTCCACCAGACTTAGATTGCTTTTTATCAGCTACTTAGGAATTCATACTTGGCAGCCAGCGTTCGAAATGCTTGGCAGTATCCTTGATGCCCCCAAAAACCACAAAGTAGTGCGAACCCGCCGTTCAGCTGGTACGCTCCCGACGCTGGTGTACCCGAATCAGAACACGCTCAGGAATATGTAGGCTCTATATAGTCTCTCTTATTCAGAGCGACCAGCGACGCAGACATACCCTTTAGTGGGTTGTCGTCCCGCGAGAACGTCAGAAAGTTACTACTCGGATCCTTCCACCGCGACACTGAGTTGAACGGGGTTGCCGCGCGGCAGCTTGATCGAAAGGACAGCAGCCAGGAAGACCATCGCAGCTGATCCCCAAAGACAGCCTTGAAAGCCTGCCCATTGAAATATGAGGCCGGAGAGCAGCGTGCCCAGCAGGCGTCCGCCCGCGTTCGCCATGTAGTAGAAACCGACGTTGATGGCCACGCTGTCTTCATCGGTATATGCAAGCACCAGGTAGGAATGAATCGCGGAGTTGATTGCGAATAAGGCTGCAAAGGCAGCGAGCCCGATCATCAATGCAACGCTCGGATTGAGGCCGGCGCGGAGTGCGAAAACCAATCCAACAGGCACAATCAACAAGATGAATGCCCAATGCTGTGCAGCCGGGCCGTCGACCTTTTCCCTGCCAACAGATCGCAGGATATCTGGGACAAATGCCTGGATGATGCCGTACCCGATGAACCAGAGTGCAATGAACGCGCCCACGCCGGCGAACGTCCAGCCGAGTTCTGAAAGGAATACGGGAAGTCCCACCACGAACCAGACATCGCGAGCGCCAAAGAGGAATAGCCTCGCGGCGGAGAGCCAGTTGATTGCCGCGCTCTTTGAAAAAAGGGCCGTGAACTTGACCTTCTTCTTCGAGCGGCCAATCTCCGGCGGCAAGGCGACGACTGTACCGAGCAGCACAACGAAGAGCCCGGCGGCCATTGCGACCAGCGCACCGATGAAGCCGAGGGTAGAGAGAAGTACGCTGCCGACAAAAAAGCCTGCTCCCTTAAGCGCGTTCTTCGAACCCGTAAGCCGTGAGACCCATTTGAAGAGAGTGCTTTCGGTATCGTCCGGCACGACCAGCTTTATGGCGCTCTTCGCGCTCATTTTGGTCAGGTCCTTTGCAATGCCGGAGAGGGCCTGGGCCGCCATGACATATGCGACGGATAGGATACGTGCCCAGGAGGGTTGCAGCAGCCCCAGCATGAGCAGCGCGAAGATCTGGAGCGCCAAGCCACCATACAGCGTGGTCTTCAGGCCTGACCTGGAGGCAATCCATCCCCCAAGAAGATTCGTAACGATGCCAAAGAACTCATAGAACAAAAACAGGAATGCGATGGTGACGTCGCTGTATCCGAGCTTGTAGAAATGCAGGACGACGAGCATGCGAAGTGCGCCGTCAGTGAGCGTAAAGCCCCAGTAAGCACCGGTAACGAGGGCATAGCTGCGGATGCCTTTCACGTAATCGTCCTCACGCCCTGACCGGGAGCAACGCGGCGATCTTCGCTGCGAGTTCAACCAGCCGGTTGGCGTAGCCCCATTCGTTGTCGTACCAGGCCAGAATCTTGACTTGGGTGCCGTCGATTACCATCGTCGAAAGCGCGTCGATGATGGATGAACGTGGGTCATTCACAAAGTCCACTGAAACCAATGGCCGCGTCTCATATCCCAGGATGCCGGCGAGTTCGCCCTCTGCCGCAGTTTTCAGTAATCCGTTGACTTCCTCAACTGTCGTGGGCCGCTCTACCTCAAAAACGCAGTCAGTGAGAGATGCGTTCAGGAGCGGGACCCGAACGGCAATTCCGTTTAATTTGCCCTGGAGTTCTGGATAGATGAGCGTGATCGCCGTGGCCGAACCGGTAGTAGTTGGAACAAGGGATGTGATCGCAGAACGGGCGCGACGAAGATCTTTATGGGGAGCGTCGACTATCGTCTGCGTGTTGGTCACGTCATGAATCGTGGTGATGAGACCGTGACGTATGCCCAGTCCCTGATGGATCACCTTCACAACTGGAGCAAGGCAGTTGGTCGTACACGAGGCTGCAGTAATGATGTCGTGCACCTGAGGATCGTAGAGATGGTCGTTGACTCCCATTACGATGTTCAGCGCACCTTGCTTGACCGGTGCGGCGACAACAACCTTCTTTACGCCGCGTGCGAAGTAAGGATTGAGCGTCTCGGGAGTCAGCATCTTTCCGCTGCACTCAAGTACGAGGTCAACGGCAGACGCTTCCCACGGGACATCGCCGGGCTGCGACGCTTCCGAAAATGCGATCTGATGCCCCTCAACAGAGAGACTGTCCTTACTTGCTTCGATTCGCCTCGACCACTTGCCATGCACACTATCGAACTCCAGCAAGTGCGCGGAGGTGTGCGAGCCGCCTTTGACCTCGTTGATATGCACAATCGAAAGATCATCGCGATCCCACGCTGCGCGAAAGGCCAGTCTTCCTATACGGCCAAATCCGTTGATACCGATACGCGTCATTTCACTTCACCATCGACAACATTGATAAGCGTTAGGGTGAAACTTCTTCCTCAGTTCACAACTTCAATTAACATCGGAGCCGGGCGGCAGGGTGAGGCCTTCCGCAACCGTTCGGTGGAGCTTGTGACGACGGAGAAGCACGAACACTCGAGGCACAAGCGAGATAGCCTCGGATCTTGCGCCTCAGCTCTTTCCGATGTTGTCCAATTCCTTCTGGAGAGCGAATGAATCGAGGCTGCTGAACGGCAAGCACAGGAAAAGACTGATGCGCCGGTCGAGCGTGATGAAGGCATTGGAGAAGGCCTTCTTGACGTCCTCAGGTGTTCCTTGCGTACCCACTGGATCGGGGATGCCCCAATGCGCTGTCATCGGCTGTCCTGGCCAAAACGGGCAGACCTCACTAGCCGCTTTGTCGCAGACTGTGAATACGAAGTGAAGCGGGTGTGCTTCAGGTCCTGAAAATTCATCCCAGGATTTGCTGCGAAGGTTCTCAGTACTCAGGTGCGCCGCTTCGATTTGCCGAAGCGCTTCAGGTTGCACAAATCCCGCAGGGTGGCTCCCTGCGCTATACGCAGCAAAGTTTGGAAAACCTTTGCGATTCATGATTGCTTCAGCCATGATGGACCGGGCTGAGTTTCCAGTGCAAAGAAACAACACGTTATAGCGGGCCATATCGGACATCCCTCCGGGAAGCAGTCCGCAGTGAGTTAATGTCGTTTGCGCATTGTTTTACGAACAGCAAGTGGGTTCACAGCAACTTTTCACTGCCTTGACCTGTGGCTTGACTGCATACACCTTCACGCTCGCCGCCGCTGCGTTGACGTCGTAATTTGAGAGCAGCGCCTTCAATTCGTCGTGTAGGGGTTCCGATTCATTGGCAGAGGGAGAACAGCAGGACTGTTCAATGACTTGCAGCGCGCTGGCGGCATCCATCTTCGAAGAGCAGCAGCCCGCCTGATTCTCGACCTTGGCATACGCATTCAGATCTGCTCCGCTGTCCACTATCTCGACGTGCTCGAAACCGGCTGTGAGCAAACCATTCCGGTAGTCGTCAATCAAGATTGCTCCTGCAATGCAGCCGACATAGGCGGCAACACTCGTCGCAACGGCTTCGGGTAGTTCGCGCTTCAATGCGATGTCGCTTACTGCGAGTCGGCCACCGGGCTTCAGAACGCGCGCAATCTCACGAAAGACAGCCGGCTTATCGGGCGCCAGGTTGAGGACGCAGTTCGAGATGACACAATCAACCGACGCATCCGGCAGTGGGATCTGATCGATGGTTGACTGGTAAAACTCGACATTGGTGTAGCCACCTGCTTGGGCATTTGCGCGCGCTCGGTCGAGCATCGCCGGAGTCATGTCGATTCCAATGGCACGGCCTCCCGGACCAACCATCTTCGAAGCGAGAAAAACGTCGAGGCCACCGCCGGAACCAAGATCGACCACAACTTCTCCGGGACGGATGTGGGCAGTCGCTGTCGGATTTCCGCAAGACAGCCCCATATTGGCGTCAGCCGGGATTGATGTCAGCTCCTCAGCCGAATAGCCAAAGGCTTCTGCAACAGCCTGAACGCCTGCGTGGTTGTTTGATAAAGTGCTTTCCGCTACAGCTCCATACTTCGATTTGACCGACTCAAGAACGGGATTCATCATGAAAAGCCTCCATGAACATATCTGCCAAAACGACTATATGTGTTGCCATCATATCCGTCAAGGCGTATAAGTAAGTTATGGCGACAAAAACATCAGCCTTTAATATCGAACTCTTTTTTCAGGCTCTCGGTGACAACACGCGGCTTCGCCTTCTCAACCTGATGGGAGAACAGGAGATTTGCGTCTGCTACTTTGTCGAGATTCTGGGGCAGGGGCAACCCAAGATATCCCGGCACCTGGCATATCTCCGCCGCGCCGGAATAGTTGAGGCCCGGCGCGACGGCAAGTGGATGCATTACAGGATCGTTATGCCCCCAAACATCGGTGCAGTCCAGGTCCTGCGCCAGACGCTTGCATGGTTGAAAGAAGACCGGGCGATGCAAGCAGACAGGGGACGCCTTTCAAAGGCCTGCTGCAGCCCGGCAAAGTTCTCAGCTCTTCAGGGAGCTCCCTTGCCTGTGCCTGTTGATTGCCCAATCGTGATAGAGGCCAAATAGCTATGTCCAGCGCACCCTATACGCGAGGCCAGGTCTGCGCTCCTTTGCAGCGAAAGAAGCTCTCATTCCTGGATCGCTATCTGACCCTGTGGATCTTTCTGGCAATGGCTATTGGTGTGGCCATTGGCCATTTCATCCCTGGCTCCGCGGGATTAGTGAATCGCTTCCAGACAGGAACCACCAACATCCCGATTGCCATCGGTCTGATCATCATGATGTTTCCCCCACTGGCCAAGGTTCGATATGAAAAGCTCACCGAGGTGTTTCGCAAAAAGCGGGTTCTCGGATTGTCGCTCGTCCAGAACTGGCTGATCGGACCAGCACTGATGTTCGTTCTCGCCGTCGTCTTCCTGCGCGGAGAACCAGCCTACATGCGCGGCTTGATCCTTATCGGTATTGCGCGCTGCATTGCGATGGTGCTGGTCTGGAATGAGTTGGCGAATGGGGACACCGATTACGCTGCCGGCCTTGTTGCCATCAACAGCGTATTCCAGGTGCTGTTCTACAGTCTGTATGCATGGGTCTTCATAACGGTGCTTCCCAAATGGTTTGGCCTTCAGGGCAGCGTTGTGGATGTAAGCATCGGGCAGATTGCAAAAAGCGTCGGCATATATCTTGGAATTCCTTTTGTCTCCGGCATGATTACCCGCTTCGTGTTGATTCGGATAAAAGGTGAGCCGTGGTACCGAACGCGCTTTATCCCTCGCATCAGTCCGCTTACTTTGGTCGCTTTGCTGTTCACGATCCTCGTAATGTTCTCACTGAAAGGCGACTTGATCGTCCGCCTGCCTGCTTGATGTGCTTCGCATTGCGCTCCCGCTGGTCGTCTATTTCCTGATCATGTTCCTGGTGAGCTTCTGGATGGGCAAACGGCTCGGTGCCAACTACGCGCAGTCAGCCACCCTTTCGTTCACGGCGGCAGGAAATAACTTCGAATTGGCGATTGCCGTAGCTGTGGCCGTCTTCGGACTGAATTCCGGCGAGGCTTTTGTTGGCGTCGTCGGGCCCCTCATCGAAGTGCCGGCACTCATCGGGCTTGTGAATGTCGCGTTCTGGATGCGGAAGCGCTATTTCGCGGCGGACAATCCGAAGCTTACGGTGCAACCAGTCGAGGACGGTCCGTAGGCCCCTTCTGGTTCGGTCTTCAATTATCTCAGCCGATTCCAGCTTGGAGCCTAAGGTGCTCAGAAGGCCACCCGGTGGCCGCGGCCTTTTCCGATGGCGGAGAATGGTTTCCACTCACTCAAGGTACAGGATCCGCTGGCGATGGCCTCTTTCAGCCGCTTGGTGTCCTGCGTCAATTGTTTTTCGCCATCGAATAGTATCCGAAGAAAGTCGAAGAGCCGCCTTTTATCAGCCGCCTTCGCATTCGCAAGGCGATAGAATAGCCATCGCGACGGTCCAGCACCATCCCACATCTTTTTAGGTACGCCAGGCCCGCAAGTCTGTTTATCGGAAGGATTTCGAGACGCAGTCGTTGTTGCGGGTGGCTGACCGGCTTTCTGGCAGTTACCACTGAGTAGATGATGGATGGCCTACCATCCGACCGGAACTCGGACAAAACCTCTGCCACGGGTCAATGTTTCTGGCTTGGACAAATGATCGCCTGTCGCCAACACAGAAGTGGCCGTTGCACTTGCAGAAATGAACATTTAGGTGGGTCTCCTGACAGAAAGGTACAGAAGCAGAAGAGGATGTGTTGGAAGCTTGGCCGCCGCCATCACCATTGAGATGCTCTTGGGGAGTATCTATCGGACGCAGACTTGGTTCATTTTTTAAAGGCCCAACTGTACGATAACTTTACGATAGATCCGTCGAAGAGGCAATTTAATACCCCTCCTTCACCTATTAGAATCAGCAACTTAAACATGGCCAAGACCCCATAAAATTCGACTCCCACCGCCTCCACAAAAAATGCCCTCCGAAGACCGCTGACCGGCCAGATGAGTCACTGTGCCTGGTAAGCGTTAATCCGGTCCACTACGTTCTGCTCAAGATTGCGATAAAAAAACGTGTAGTCGTAGTTGTGGAAGATCGGCATAGAGTCATACGGCGGCACCAGGTTTTTCTGAATGGCAGGGGATGGAAAACTCGAGGGGTTGACGACCAATCCGCCGCCGCTGCTCTGTGCGCCCACGTAGTTGGCGATCTCGTAGGTGTAATCGCCGGCAGGATTCAGAACGAAGGTTCCGGGAGGGGTGTTTTCCAACTGACCGCTGTAGAACAGCGCTCCCATGTTCGCTGCGGCTAATGCGGCAGGCGACTCGATCCCGCCGGGTCCGGTGGCTACCCAGGTAAGGGGGTTGACGCTGAAAGAGTTCGGCTTGACCAGTCCGTACTTGACCGCTCCGGGAGCCTGCATCCAGTCCCCCGCATACGCCTGCGTATTGTAGGTAACGATGCAACCTAGGGTTCTAGAAACAGGAATGCCGCATATGCCGAGCGGCCGCAGGGACGTGGGGTAGCTCTCCATATCGTCTGCGGTGACCGACCAGCCGACTACATAGGCGGCCACCAGCAATTTCCTAAGCGACGGATCGGAAAACTTGTTCTGGAGCAGCATTAGCAAAAGGTTCGAACCCTGACTATGGCCGGCCAGAATAAAGGGCCGCGGGTTTCCGTTCGCATCTTTGTTGAAGTGGGCCATGTAGTAGTCGAATGCGTTGGCAACATCCGTATAGGCCACCTGCAACGCCTGGTTGGCGGCGTTTGCGTTCTGGGGAGTTGTAGAGTACAGCAGAGCGTTCAGAACATCCACGCCCGACGCCTGCTGATAATAAGGGACGTACAGGTTGGTGCCACCCTTGGCGAAGACACTAGCCTTGGATGTGACTTGGGCTTGGATAGTGTTGTCATTGCGGGCTTGCGCCAGTGACACGTTCCAGGCAGGCGTCCAAGTAGGACCCAAGGGACTCGACGGCGCGTTATACGTCGTCGGATAGACAAAGAAGACATCGACTGGTTGTGATGCATTGGGAAGCGTTTCCCAGCTCTGTGCCTGAGAATAGTCGGTGGGCACCGCCGAAACCGATGCCGTGCCCCCCGCATCCCAGTGACAGCAGCGCGGCGCCGATCGAGGTTACCCACAGTGTCAAAGAGAGGTGTCGCTGTCGTGAGCCGTGATTCACGGCAGGCTTCGTTCGATAGCTAACGTTCTGTTTACCCATAGGTTTTCGCCAGGCTTCCTTTGTAGTTGTCGGCGAAATATGGGATTTTCTTTAACGCACACTACATTTTTCCTGCAGCTGTCGATGCGATGACGCGGCATCACAGCCTCGCTATCCATCTGGCGAAAGACGCCGCCCTAGCGGTGCTTCAGCCGTTCTGTGGCGCGGTCGATCACGCTGACTAACTCGGAGGCAAACTCTGATGTGCGGAATTTCTGCAACCGGCGCTTGGCTTTCTCCGCGTTGAACCACTGCGGATCGCGGTACTGCTCCACCGGTTTCACCAGTTGCCTGACTTCACACAGGTGCGCGTGGACCACGATCACCCGGCTGGGCGAGCTCATCCACCTGGGCTTGCAATGTTTGTAAGAGATGAAGGGAGCAAGCTCGACTGAGCCTCGCACGCCGGCTTCTTCGTAGGCTTCACGGGCGGCGGCGGCGGCATGCGTGGCGTCTCTGTCGACTCCACCTTTTGGAAAGGTCCAGTGGCCGTTCTTGGTCCGCACCAGCAGGAATTCCAACTCGCCATCGCGTATCCGGTAACAGACAGCGGCGACGTGAGCGCGCTCGGGGCCAGAGTGCGAAGGGCGCGAATGGAGAGACCGCTCAGGCTCTCGCTCAGACAGGAATCGCATTAAGACGCCCATGTCTCAGTATGCTATCCCACGCGCGGGGTAGGGTGAAATGCTAATGAATTGTTAACCCCGTATCAATGGCGTCAACACGAAATAAAGCCCGGCTTTTGCAGGGTTTCGTCCCAAGCTCCGCTTGAGAGTTTGCTCCGTTCGTTGTTGCGCCAGCTACTTCATTGCTGGCGCGGCCGAAGCATCGGCGACGCTCGGCGGCCACTCATCATCTGTGCGCCGCCAGGTGGAATCAGGGTTATAGATCTCCATCTTCTTAACGATGTTGAGGGAATCCGGTCCCAGGTCCTTCTGATACACGATTCCGTTGTTGTTCACGATGAAGGTTTTCACTCCCGTGACGCGATACTCTGCGGGCACCGCGACCAGTGCGAAGCCACCAATCATTACTCCGTCTACGACGTAATCGATCTTGCCAAAGGGGGCAGCGGGCCCCTGACCCTTGAGGATCTTAAAGTAGTATCCGTGGTAACCGCCCTTTACGGTCGTGTAGCCTTCCGCAAGAGCTTTGGCTACGGCGTCGCCAATGGGTCCGTCGGAGGTGCCATCAGCATTCTTCCAATAGAGCCCATCCTGCTTTCCTGGAGTGCTGAATATCTTTTGCGCATACTGATTGATGCCGGAATCATCGTGGACATCCATCGCGTATTCCTTTTGCGCTTCAACATAGCCCCGGCACACCTGGATTGCGTCCAGTTCGTTGGCACCGATGCGCCGGAAAAGAATTTCCTGTCGACCAGACTTCGCGTCGAAATACCATTTTCCGTTCTTCTTGATGATGGGAACCGGAAGGGGCCACTGGCTCTCGCCGACGATGATGGTTGCCCGGTTCGGCTTGGATGGATCGATGCTGATGGAATTCTTGGCACGAGCTTCGGTGGCAAACGCCACAGAGTTGTTCTTGTCTTCGACCGTGTCGGCGGATTCGACAAAGTCCTTTCCGTCGGGCCCGAATATCGCCATCAGCTGCGGAACGTCATAGGCTGCCGCTGCGGTGATGAGCGCCTCAGCAGCCTGCTGCGGCGTGTCGAAGGCCTTGGGCGCTGCTGACGGCGCTGTAGGTTGTGTCTGTGCCGCCATGGCAATCGGGAACAGAAAGCAAGCGCCAACTACTACGCGGGCACAAACAGAGAAGATGCAATTGAACTCAGGTCTCTTGGATCTCATGTCGTCTCTATTCCTCATGATTTGCCTGCCTATCTCCGCCGTCCGCCGCCGCCACTGCGGCCGCCACCACCGCCACCACGGGATCCACCATAGCTGGAAGAGCCACGCGAGCTGCTGGCCTTGGCACTGGCGCCGCTGGAGCCACTCCCTGCGCCTCCGAAGGCGCTACGATTCGTAGAGCTGG
The DNA here is from genome assembly GCA_963849505.1 of uncultured Acidobacteriaceae bacterium. Lineage (GTDB taxonomy): Bacteria > Acidobacteriota > Terriglobia > Terriglobales > Acidobacteriaceae > JANXZS01. Next base: position 12,314 of record CAWKHY010000017.1, read on the forward strand.
GAGTATTCGGCACCGACCTATTGCCGACCCGGTCTCCTCCGCCGCCAGCGCCGCCAGCGCCGCCACGATCGCTGGTACCTGCACTGGCGCCACGATTGCCCGCACCGCCAGACCCTGGGCCTGACACGTCTCTGGTGCTTGCGCTAGGAGCCGAGCCGCGGCCGGAAGTATCGCGTGTTCCCGCCTGATTCTGCCGGGCATTCGCTTGTCGATCCTGCATGGAGTCTCCGCGCGCTGTGCCGCCATACTTGTTAGCGGTGGCACGGTCTCCATACGGCGCTCCTCCACGATGCTGCGGGTTGTGCTGCCAGTTGCTGTTGCCGCCCCGAGCAGGTTGGTTTGAGGGCCGGTTGCCGTTGTTGATATTGTTCCGGTTGCCGCCGTTGATGTTGTTCCGGTTGCCGTTGTTCACGAAGGTATTGTTGTGGTTGATGTAGACGTTGTTATTGCCGCCCCAACCACATCCGTATCCCCAGCCACCGCCCCAGGCCGCGCCCATCGCAACTCCGATCCCAAATGAGATCGCCATACCCGCCGCGTAATATCCCACCGGCGGATAGACGATTGGAGGGTAGGCATACACGGGCGCACCATAAACTACAACAGGGTTGTAGCTTGGCACATAGACGACCTGCGGATTTGCCTGTTCGACGATGATGACCTGTTTAGACTCGACGACCTTGGTTTCCACTTTCTGCTGCTCTGTAGACTTCAACTGGCCAGCGTCCTGCGCCTTCTTGCGCATACGCTGAACGGCATCCATCACGTCGTTCTGCTGTTCGAGAAAGGCATTCCCGAGGTCCGTCGTCCACTTGATGTTTTCCGACAGCAGCTTAACTACTGCGGGCAGAGCGGCCAGGGTCTGAATACTCGGGTCCCAGTCCTGCTTCTTTACCGCATCAGCCAGCGCTTGATCTTTCAGGTCCTTGTGCTGATCCATCCATTGCTTCAGCTGGATAACTTCCAGGGGATAGGTGGAGGCAACAAGAGTCTGGCTCAGCAGAGGATCGGGATAGAGCGCGATTGGCGCAACCAGGGAATCCAACTGATCCGCAGGAATCTTGGCGGCCGGCTGATCTGCTGGCGGAGCGGTTTGTTGGGTGGATGGAGTTGGATCCTGGGTTGGATTCGCCGCAATAGCCGTGGTTCCAAGTGTAAGTGCACCCACACAAAGAACTGCGGTTAACTCTCGGCAGACTTGAACTAGGTAACCCGCTGGAAAAGATCTTGGCTTCATATAGGTAATCCTGTGCCGTCCTCGTGAAACGAGCTCCGTTTGCTTATCTGACAACCGCATGCTAGTGGTGCTTTACCCGCAAACCTCTGCCTCAGGGTGATCCAATCTCGTTTCTCAGTCGGCGGCCGACAGCTTGCAGAAAGAGTGTTCACGGATTGTACTGCGGGCCCCAAGCTTGGCACAACAACGTAAATCTTTAATTAGGATGAGCTTGTGGCGGAAAGTCATCCGCCAAGGTAATGCGCAACTTGTTCCCAATCGTGGGGTTTGCAAGTGATGCTCTCGCAAAAAGCGACCATGTGCATGAAGCAGAGACCGAACAAACCTTTGTGAAGACTCGCATCGGTATAATCACGACAACTTCCCGGGACACTTGCGGCATTTGTCTCCGAAAGGTGGAGGATTGTCGAGAAACGGAATGCGGCGGGAGAGCCACGCCAGCCTCGGCTTGTCGCCGCAGGATGTGCGCACGTTACGTGCGCTGAAGACGCCGGCGAAGATTCAGAAGTTCATCGACGCGCTGACGTACCAATACGCGGATACGGCGTGGTCGCCACAGCGCGTACTGCGAGAGCGCAAAGGACATTGCCTTGAGGGAGCGCTGCTGGCCGCGGCCGCTCTGCGGATTCAAGGCCATCCACCATTGTTGATGGACCTGGAGTCTGTGCGCGACGACGACCACGTGCTCGCTATCTACCGCGAAGGCGACTTGTGGGGTAGCATTGCCAAGTCAAATTTCGCGGGGCTGCGCTTTCGTGCGCCGATCTACCGCTCGCCGCGTGAGTTGGCGCTTAGCTACTTTGAGAACTACTACAATCTGCGCGGGGAACGGACTTTGCGCTCCTACTCGGGGCCGGTAAATCTCGAGCGGCTGGACAGCCAACATTGGATGACTTCAGAGGAAGATGTCTGGTGCGTGCCGGAACTGCTCATTGCGGCGAGGCACTATCCGCTCCTTCCGGATAAGGCGGCACGTGCTCTGCCTCGGCTTGACCGACGCAGCTTTGAAGCAGGCATGCACGGCTGGGTCAAGCACTGAGTAGATTCGCACGCAGCGAAGTATGTCGGGATATACGAGACCTATTAGGCTCAATTCTTAGAGTCGAGGCCTGTTGTTGGCCCTCATGAGCTGGATTCTGATGCATAATCTCAAAATGTCTGGAACGGAAACGAAGATTTTCGATCCTCGCGATGCCTCCGCTGGAACTGAGATGGCGGAGCTTTTGGATGCGAGCGTTGTGCAGCGCAACGAACAATGGTGGCTGTATCTCGCAGGCCAGGTTGGCGGATACGGAGCAACGGACCTCTACAGCGCGACCCTACCTGTCGGAGCGACACTGTCCGCGACGGGATGGCAGCTCGCTCGCACGGCGGGAGGCGAATTGTCGCCATTGGCAGCGCGCGATCATAGCTTTGCATGGGACGGCAAAGGGGGACGACACTGCCCGTCCTACGTAAAGGGGCGGGACTCTCGCAGAGGCGAATGGGTGGAACGCATCTATTACGCAGGCGCGCCAGAGAACCTCTGGGGGCCTTATACGATTGGCTACCTGGAGTGGGATGGAGAGCAGTGGATAGACCAACCCACGCCTGTATTTGTCGCAGATGAAGAGTGGGAAAGAGGAAGCGTCTACGAGCCAAACCTGATCTACCACGACGGCAAATGGAAGATGTGGTACGTGGCGGGATCAAATCAAGACAACTATCTAGTGCACGGGTACGCAGAAAGTGAAGACGGCAAAAGTGGATGGAGCAAGCACGTGCTGTTTGCCCCGCCGGAAATGAAGATGTTTGATTTCTGCGTTCGTCAGCGAGAACGATGAGTTCGACGCGATCTTTTCAAGGGTCTGGGTCGGGGAAGGCACGCCGTCTCCAGAGACAGGCCTGTGGTGGTGCAGGTGCGCCAGCCCATCAAGCGTTCTTGCCGACTGGGGATCGCCCGTTCAGATCATGACGGCGGAAGATCGGGGCTGGCATTCGGGCCCCTGGAAGCCGTCGTTCCAGTTTCATGAGGGAGATAAAGCTCGGGCTTTTATATTCTTCGATGGGTTATATCGGACGAGCGATCCCGGCCCCTTTCCTTTCGCCTTCACTCTGGGCTGCCTCGACTTGAATTTGCCATCCCTTTCAATCGCCAGCGCTCCTGATCCCACCTAGCATCATAGAAATGCGATGGGCACTTGGCACCCGGGCCGTTAGACGCTAAAGTACATTCTTCTGACTTGTAACGGAGCGATCAGATGAGCGTTGACTTCCCTTCACCGCGTACGCAAGGACAGAGGCTTTTAGTCGCGATTCTTGTGGGCGGATTCGTAGCCGGCACCTTCGACCTGATCTTGGCTTTCCTGATGTATGGGCGTGGAATGCCTCGCGGAATTGCAAGTGGACTCTTAGGATCGAGGGCCTTCCAAGGCGGCATGACCTCGTGGATTCTCGGCGTGGTGCTGCACTACGTCATCGCGTTCGGAGCGGCCGCGATTTATTGCCTGGCCAGCCGCGAACTTGGATTCCTCAAGAACAACTGGGTTGTGTGCGGCTTGTTCTACGGTATTGCCATATTCCTCGTGATGAACCTGGTCGTACTTCCGTTGTCCGCGGTTCCATTCAAGGTTGGCCCATTTTCTGTCCAGGGAATGAGACAGGGCTTGCTGGTGCACATGGTGTTCATCGGGTTGCCGATCGCATTCAGCCTACGACGGTTTGCAAAATAATCCGAAGCAGCACTTTACATCAACGAACCTTTGCGCAACGAAATCCCAAAGTGGCCGAGCGGTCGTAGGACGGAGCCATCAGCAGCAGCTTTCCGTGCTGATCGTTTCGATAGGCCTGCGGAAAATACCAGACGGATCCTTGGGGCTGATAGTAACTGCCTCCTCGCAAAATGGCGGCACGCGTATGCTCATCGACATACTCATCGGTCCACTGCCACACATTGCCCACCATATCGAAGACTCCGAATGGGCTGGCTCCATCAGGATGTGAGTTCACATCGTCGGGAGCCCGCGTGATACGCCCCTGATCGGGCACGGGAACGGCTTTGGGATTCCACTGATCTCCCCAGGGATAAAGCCTCCTCTCAGTCCCTTGCGCTGCAAACTGCCACTCCCACTCGTGAGGAAGGCGCTTGCCGGCCCACTTGGCATACGCTCGCGCGTCCTCCAGCGATACCCAGGTGACAGGCTTGCTGGCCCAACCTTCCGGATAGCTGTTCTGCTTCCAATCCTTCAGAAAATTCAGCGGGTCTCGCGGGACGTAGTGGGTCGCATCGAGAAACTTCTTGAAATCGGCATTCGTCACCGGATACTTATCCAGGTAGAACGGCTTGATTTGCATTCGGTGTTCATGGAAGCGCCGTGGCGTATCCTCCCACGGATACTGCACATCAACCCCAATGTCATCGAATCCCTCAAGCTCGATTCCCTCGACTTTAAAGACGTAGTCTCCACCCGGGATTGCAACCATTCCATCGAGCAATGAGGTTGCCGTCGGCGAGTCTTGAATAGGAACAAGCTGCTGCGGCAGCACCTTCCATTCACTTGAGAAGCTTGCCAGTGGCTGCGCAGTCATCTGCTTCATGCGCGCCATCAGTTGCTGCATACTCTCATCGGGCGCACCTTCCGTTGCAAACACCGCAGCGAATCCATGCGCTTCGATTTCGAATGAGAGAACTGAGCTATTGCCGTCGCGCTCCGGCGTAATCTCGGACCCATGATACAGATCGAAATACCTAATGCCTTGCTGGAACGGCACGCTCATCTCCCGACCGCTCACGTTGTATTCGTTGCGATTCACAATGGTCCAAACCGTTTTTGCAGACAACGGCCAACGGCTGGCGAAGATGCCGAAACGGTGCATCGGATAAAACGGTTCCCACTCACGGCTCGCAAGATATGGAGCGACACCGCGTTCAATGGTGGCCATGCGGCGCGTGGCTTCGGCATCGCGCGGAGTAACGCCGTTCCAGATTCCCCAAACATTTTCCCAACTCTCCCATCCTTCGCCGTTAAAGAAAGCAAACTGGAGGTCGTCTGTCTTTGTGCGATTCCAGCGGCCCTGGATGTTTACCTGGTGCCTCGGATCCAGCCAGCGGTAGCGATCCACGGTTGGCACGAATTGAAATTGATACTGACCCCACGTCAGCACATTCCATGAGATCCCTTCGTCGTGCGGGCCGCCTTCAGGCTCAAAGGCCAAAGGGTGCCCGATCTTTTCTGCCGCCAACGAGAAGGCAAGCGGTACGCCATCCTGGGTGTCGCCATTGATGCCGTCGGCGCCGATCTCTTTCATCGTCTCGGCAATCGCATCCGGCCAGGGCTTTCCCGGGTCACGTGTTCCCTGGTCCCACATCATCATGGGAAAAAGAACGCGAACACCGCGCCGATGGAAATCCGACACCATTTGCCGCACGCCATCGATCCCTCCGGGCATGGAACGGATCATGTCGTGCTGGTTGCGGTCGTCGATCCCCATGTTGGGATAAGTCGGCCATATCAGGACCGCATCAATCCCGCCGTAGCGCTTGTCGAGATCGTCCAGATAACGATCAACCGTATATTTCCCGGCGACAGGGTCGTAGAAATAGCGGTCCTGCACCATCATCTGCGGCTGAATAAAGCTGGATTGCGTCCACTTCAGCTCGGGCATTTCGTATCTTGCCGGATCGAAGCCAACGCGGATAAGGCGCTCCTCGCGCCAATGCGTCACATCCTTCAACCACTCCTGATGCGTGAAATCCGTGCATGGAATGCTGCCACCTTCCCATGCGCCGCGCAACGTAAGGCATGTCGGGGCCGGGATCTGCTGGCCCTTGGGAGAGTAATGAGAGTCCTGCGCGATTAGTGGCGAACATAGGATTGCGGCCAAGACTGATACGGCCGCTCTTGCAAGTACTCTCATAGCATTGAGCCCTCGAAAGATGTTACACACCACTTCTTACTCCTACACAAGTGGAAAATAGGTGCTATACAGCGTATAGCGAGTTGATATACGCTGTATACATGACGCGTTTGAAGACCGCACAGGTTCCCGATACCACAACCAGCAGAATCGCACAGGCCGCGCTTCAGATACTTGAGGCTGAAGGACCCGAAGCAGTCTCCATGCGTCGCGTGGCTGGGGCCGTCGGCATCACGCCGATGGCCATCTATCACCACTTCCCTAGCCGTGAAGCCTTGCTGGACAGCATCACCGATCACGAATTCTCGAAGTTCCTCACCTATATTCAGGCCGTGCCAGCCTCAGGCAGTGCGGAACTCCGCATCATACGTGCCATGCTGGCCTACGTCGACTATGCATTCGACCGCCCTCGCATCTTCGATTACGTCTTTGCCCAGCCGCGGCCCAACGCACGTCGCTACCCTGATGATTTCCGCGCGCGCCGGTCCCCCACACTGAACCCGATCGCGGACTCTGTCGAGGCCGCGATGGCCGCTGGCTACCTCCACAAGGACGATCGGTGGGAGGTTGCCCTTCAACTCTGGGCTCATACGCACGGCTATGTCGCACTCTACCGTGCCGGCCGCTTTAACTTGACCCCTGAACAATTCCGAGCGCTGGTACGGCGATCGCTCAGGAGACTGATCCATGGCCTCAAATCTGTCTGAAACCTATACTTCTTCACCGGCAACTCTTCCAACATCCACGCCGCAGGTGCGCTGGCCCATATGCCTCGCCGCGCTCATCGCCTCGTTAGTCGCGATCTACCTAGGGACTGGACTCCATCCACTCTGGCCGTTCCTCTGGATTGCGCCGATCCCGTTGCTCATCATCGCTCCACGAGTAAGTCGCCCTGTTGCGTTCGGAAGTGCGTTCATCGCCTTTGCGGGCGGCTCGCTCAACCAGTGGCACTACGCGCATTCGCTCATCCAGATGCAAGCCCAGATCCTCATCTTGTTCATCTGCGTGCCTTCGCTTGTTTTTGCACTTGGCTTGCTTTTCTATCGCCGATTCGTTCTGCGAGGAATGCCCTGGGCAGCGGCGATTTCGCTGCCATCGCTCTGGGTCGCGTACGAGTACGCCTCGGCTTTATCCTCGCCCCACTCCACCTTTGGAAATCTTGGGTACACCCAGATCAATTTCCTGCCGTTCGTTCAACTCGCTTCATTGACTGGTATCTGGAGTTTGAGCTTCTTTGTGTTTCTCTTAGCGTCTACGGTCGCCGTTCTTCTGCGCTCCACTTTTTCCCTACATGCGCGCCGTAACCTCGCTGTCGTTGTTGCGCTTCTCTATCTCGTAATCTTCTCGTACGGAATCTTGCGTCTGAACGATGCACCCTCCGCACCTACTGTGCGTGTGGGACTTGCCGCATCAGACACCCGCGACAATCTCATCGCGACCAAGCCTGACACCTCGATCTCGCTCTTCGAGCGCTACGCGGGCCAGGTTCCTGCGCTCGCGGCTGGCGGGGCGAAGATAATCGTGCTGCCTGAACATACCGCCATTGTCACGGATGAGCCTGCACTCAATACAGCCCAGAACGTCGACAAGCTTTTCGCTTCGGCTGCCTCCGCCAGTCAGGCCTTCATCCTGATTGGAGTTGACCGTGCCACCGCCAGCGCACACTTCAATGAGTCGCGTCTTTACTCACCCACGCAAGATCTCGCGGCCACCTACCACAAGCAGCATCTGTTGCCGCCCTTTGAAAATGTCTTCACGCCGGGCACCGCTCTGACTACGTACGAACAGCCTTCGGGCCTGTGGGGCCTGGCGATCTGCAAAGACATGGACTTCCCCCAGCTCAGCCGCCAGTACGGCAACCGAGGAGTCGGGCTTCTGCTGGTTCCCGCGTGGGATTTCAATGAGGATGGTTGGCTACATGGGCGCATGGCAATTCTTCGCGGAGTGGAGAGCGGCTTCTCCATCGCGCGCTCCGCGAAGCAGGGCATACTTACGATCTCGGATGACCGCGGGCGTGTGTTGGCCGAGCGTCAAACTACGGCCGACACATCCTTCGTCACCCTAGTCGCGGATGTGCCGGTACGCCACACGGCTACTTTCTACGATCGCCTCGGAGATTGGTTTGCGAAACTGAATCTAGCCCTGTTCGCTTGCCTGCTCGCCCTCTCGCTCATTCCTGTTCGTCGTCGGATGCCGGGGTAAATCAATCGCCCAGGCAGATATCGAGAGCGCGTGCGGTAACCACTCCCTCGCTATCAGGCGATACGAGCTTCAATTCTGCGATCGCTTCAGCCATGGGAACAAATTCGATCCGAGGAGGCTGCAGGGCCACCATTACGCCATTCTTTCCCGTCGCAAGAGCCGTCACTGCAGCCGCGCCGAACGTTAGTCCGAGTATCCGGTCAAGAGCGATTGGTGAGCCACCCCGCAGGAGATGCCCCAGCACCATCGCGCGAGATTCTTTCCCGGTCAACTCCTGGAGTTCAGCAGCGACCTGCTCGGCTATACCGCCCAGGCGCTCCTGGCGCCCCGCCTCGCGCGCCATGACCTTTACCTCACCGCCAATCGGCTTTGCTCCCTCGGCAACTACGACGATGGAGTACGGATGATTGAGCGCACGAATATGATCGGCTACTCTCTGAATGCTATAGGGAATTTCGGGGATCAGAATCGCGTCGGCGCGCCCAGCAATGCCTGAATTCAAAGCAATCCATCCGGCATAGCGACCCATCACCTCCACGACAATGATTCGACGATGCGCGTCAGCGGTAGAGTGCAGCCTGTCGATGCACTCCGTAGCGAAGCTGACGGCAGTCTGAAATCCAAAGGTCAGTACTGTTGACTTAAGGTCGTTATCGATGGTCTTCGGCACGCCAACCACGCGTAGTCCGCGCTCATAGAATGAGTTCGCAATCGTCAGGCTGCCATCACCTCCGATAGCGATCAGGGCGTCGAGCTCATTTTTCTTGAAAGCGTCCATCAGTTCATCAGAGCGGTCCTTCTCTACCGTCATGCCGCCCTGCAGCGACTCCGTCACCTTGAACGGATTGCCCTTGTTAATCGTGCCGAGAATCGTCCCGCCCAAATGGCTGATATGCCGAACGCTCTCTGGTGTCAGGCGCACCAATCCACCGTCGGGATAGTTCTGCGAATCCAGCAGGCCGCTGTAGCCTTCCCGGATGCCATAAACTTCCCAGCCGAGCTTTGTTGCCGCAAGTGTTGCTGCCTGTATAACTGCATTCAGGCCCGGCGCGTCGCCTCCGCCGGTGTTGATCGCAATCTTCCTGATCATCCTCGTAATCTCCCTTTCAGCCAGACCAAAAGTCTCGTGCTTCGGATGTGCAACTCTAGGGTAAGCGCGAGTTGGTCGACTGACCACATCTAATCGGAAGATTGCAAACTTTCATCGCTGCAGACCCGAGCTCAGTCTCCGAATCTTTCAGCAGCACGAGCTTTCGCCTTTGCAGCCTCTTCTTCCCTATTCTTGGGAGGCGCACTGGTTTCGAGCGAGTGGAGAAGACGGTTCGAGATGGCTGCTATCTCTTCCACCGCAGCCAGAAACGCGGCTTCATTCGCCTGGGACGGCTTGCTGAAGCCACTGATCTTTCGAACGAACTGAAGCGACGCGGCTTCGACCTCCTCCGTAGTCACCGGCGGGTCAAAGTTGAAGAGTGTCTTGATATTTCTGCACATTCGAGTGAACCTCAAAAAAACATTGCGCACCCATAGTATGGATGCGCAATGAAGATGCAGGCAAACTCTCCCCGGTCAGGAGTGACTCTCTCCTGAACAGCAGGATCCGGACCCCGCGGCTTTCGACGATACTGAAGCCGGCTTTGCAAAGTAGCCCTCTGCGTAACGATCGTGGTGGCGCACCCACGACATGGTAAAGTCCAACTGATCTTCGTCGCGTCCCTTTGGAGTCATGTCAAGGAAGTTATACGTGCCAACCAAAATATCGAGTCCGCGGGCATAAGCGGAGTACGGGTGGAAGATCTCACCATTCTCTTCCTTATAGAAGACGCTGGCTCCCGGAGCTTCTTCGCTCGGGAACTCGCGCTCGTCATAGTTATAGCTCACCTTCCCCCTGGCGATCTCTTCCTTGCTGAACGACACATGATAGTCAAAATTGAAATCGCTTCCGTAGGACGAGACCCACTTGAAACGCCAGCCCATGCGCTTCTTGAATTCCTGAATCTCCGCCAGGGGCGCTCGCGAGATAACTACCAAGGTGGTGTCGCGGTTTGCAAGATGCACAGTGGCGGCATCAAAGTGATCCGCCAAATACGAGCAGCTCTTGCAGCCTTCTCCCCAGCCCGGGCCCAGCATGAAGTGGTAGACAATCAATTGATGGCGTCCATCGAAAAGATCTGCAAGTGTCACCTTGCCGGATTCATCTTCGAACTCATATTGCTTATCTACTTTCTCCCACGGCATTTCCCGGCGTTGCCGGCTCAGATCATCCCGTAGCCGCGTGAATTCCTTCTCTTTCCGTAGAAGTTCCTTGCGAGCCGCTATCCATTCGTCTTGCGACACAACCTTCCGGTGCTGCAGTTCTGTTGTTGCGCTAGCCATGACGCTCCTCCTTTGATTCACGAGATTTGTCGATCGCGTCCCCGAAGTCCTTCGATTTGATTTTCCTGATTACCAACGCGGCCAGGCCACCGGTCGACGTCGCGCCGCTTGCAATCAATGCCGCTGTCGCAATGCATACTGGACACATAATCGCTCCATGGTTTTCTTTCACCAACCACTGATGCGGCGCCTTCCCCGCTCTAGCCGCGGCTTTCGGCGTGCGTGCGGATTCGCTCAAGTATGGAAGCCCAGCCCTTTCCTACGCCGCCCTTGTGATCTTCCTGGAGGAAGCCCAGCGCGGTGTGCCGGAATGAGATCAGCGTTCCGCCATTCGTCTCGCTCAATCGATACTGCACGTTCGAAACCAGCGGATAGGAAGCGAACAGCGGGCCGCAGATCTCAAGCAGGGTCGGCCGCTTGATGGCCTGCACGTGCCCCCAGAGATGACCGTTGTTGTCGCCAAGGTCGCGATACCATCTCCCCCCAGGCCATGCTTCAATCTTCATTGGCATCGCGATTCCATCGGCCCTCTCGTTTTCAGGGCCAAGCTGCTCCAGCAATGTTTCAAACGTCACATCCAAAGGCGCTTCCACCCGTACTTCCTGCGTAATGTTCAACGTGAAATTCTCAAGACTAAGTTCTGTTGAAATCATGATTTCTCCTCGGAGTGCGGACTTGGTTGGATTTTGTTCACTTTCCCTTCGGCACGTTGTTTGATGCGAAGCAACTGATGCTGCCAATGCTGCTCGAATGTGCTGGTCCACTCATGCAGGGGACGGATCGCCTCCGCATTGGTGCGGTATAGCTTCTGTCGACCGTCACAGCGCATGTGCACCAGCCCCACGCTCCTCAACACCCGCAGGTGCTTCGAAACAGATGGCTGCTCGAAGCCCAGTGCGGTCACAATATCTCCAACAGCGTGCTCCTTCGTCACAAGGAAACTCAGAATCGCCCTGCGCCGAGGTTCCGCGACTGCGTTGAATGCGTCGGAGGTGGTAGCTGCCCGTGCCATGTTGAGAAATTACATTCCTATATAGGAATATGTCAAGTGCCCAGCAAGAAAATTTTCCCCTCATAAGCTCCCGCTACTCCCGGCGCGTATGCAGACGATGGGCTTGGACCGGCCCGGATTTGTAATATTTTTGTGCTGTCACATACTCACTCCGCCCTCGTGTCCTACCTTGGCAATAGTGCAAACGCCGGAGGGTATTTCGAAATGTCGCAGTTGCAAGCCGAGTCACGAGTCACATCACCAGCCAAGCAGATGGTTCCCATCCATCCCAAGGGTGCGAATGCGCGCGTCCTTCTGTCGAGTGTCTTTGGGCCCTTCGCGCAGGATGATGACTTCGGCTCCCGCAGCATCAACCCGATGGAGCTGTACCACAACCAGGTAACGCGCGCTCAAGGCTCTTACTCGCTGCGCATGTTCCACCGCTCGTGGGGAATCCTGTTGATCCAGAAAAATATCAGCGCGCCCTGCACCGTTTTGGACTTCCCTTCCCTCGACCGTTTCGAGCAGGAGCTGCGCGAGGGCGACTACGACATCGTCGGTGTTTCCGGAATCATCGCCAATGTGGGCAAAGTCAAAGAGATGTGCAAGCGGATCCGTCGGCTCGCACCGAAGGCAACCATCCTTATCGGTGGCCATGTTGCGGCGATCCCAGGCCTGGAAAACATGATCGATGCCGACCACATCGTGAAAGGGGAAGGCATCCGCTGGATGCGCCAATTCCTCGGTGAAGATCCCGATCGCCCCATCGAGCACCCGGTTCTCAAGTCTGCCTTTAATATGCGCGTGATGGGCATGAAGATGGCCGAGTCAAACGAGGAGACCGCTGCCACCATCATCCCCTCGGTAGGCTGCCCCATGGGCTGCAATTTCTGCACCACCTCTGCCTTCTTCGGCGGTAAAGGTAAATGGACGGAGTTCTTTCGAACCGGCGACGAAGTCTATCAACAAATGTGCAATGCCGAGCGCGAACTCGGAGTGCGCTCATTCTTTGTTATGGACGAGAACTTTCTCTTGAACCGGCCGCGCGCAATGCAGTTGCTTGACCGCATGAAGGAGAATGGAAAGAGCTGGGCTCTCTATGTCTTCTCATCCATGAATGCCATCCGCCAGTACACGATGGATGAGCTGGTGCAACTGGGAGTGTCTTGGATTTGGATGGGGCTGGAGTCGGCGAAGTCTGGATATGCCAAGCTCAAAGGCGTGGACACATTGCGGATGACTCGAGAGCTTCGCGAGAACGGCATCAAGCTGCTCGGCTCCACCATCGTTGGCTTGGAGCACCATACGCTCCAGAATATTCGAGACGAGATCGATTCCGCGGTAGCACACTGCACGGATTTCCATCAGTTCATGCTGTACACGCCTGTTCCCGGAACGCCGCTCTTCCAGCAGATGACAGAAGAGGGGCGCATGCTTTCCGGCGTCAATCCCGCGGACATCCACGGCCAGTTCAAGTTCAATTTCCGGCATGCACATATCTCTCGCGACGACTCCAAGACCCTGCTGGATTGGGCCTTTCAGCACGATTTCGAAGTTAATGGACCAAGCATCTTTCGCATTTGCGAAACCATGTTCGCCGGCTGGAGGCGCCATAAGAATCACCCCGACCGGCGTGTACGCGAACGCTTTCGTTGGGAGATGAAGAGCCTGCGCACCGCCTACAGCGCCGCTCTCTGGGCGATGGAAAAACGGCTGCGAGCTTCGAATCCGGGCATTTCGGAAAGGGTCCGCTGCCTCCGCCACGACATCAGCAAGGAATTTGGCCTGGCAACGCGGCTGTGGGGCCACGGGGTCGGCCCCCTCCTATATTTGTCGTCAAAGCGTGAGGATAAACGGCTGGCCAACGGCGTGACCTATGAGCCGCCAACTTTTGTTGAGAGGCGCCACTGGAGATTCCCGGCTTCCTCTCGAGTTGGCACCTCGAAGGCAACCGCGGCCGAAATACGCGGCGACGCGCCGGCAAACGTCGCGGTATCTTCGTAACCGCCGTTCTCCGGGCACCAGCTTAAGCGTTCAACTCGGCCCTTTGGCTCGTCGCATACTGGTCAACGCTTTGGTCTGATCAAATCATGAACGCGGGATTGACGCTCCGCCGGAACATTGAAGGGTCGCCGGCTCGAACGCAAATCGCCGCCAGGAGTGCCGCGAAATTAGGTGGAGACTTATCTGATAGGGGACTTTTTCGCTAAAAACATGCAGATTTAGCGTTACACCCGCCGCTCTTCGTCCTACAATCCTCGTTGAATCTAGAGTTCACTGCTATTAAGCTCAGACCAGTGACGAGGAGATGAACATGAAAGTATCAAACAGGGTAATCGGTAGCTTCTTGACTGCGGTTCTGCTGATGGCCTGCAGCCTCCCCAGCTTTGCCAGAGACAAGAATGAGGTTATTCAAGCCCAGGCCTTTGGCACTGGCACTCAGATGGGCAAGAATATCGGAGTCACGGTAACCATTTACGAATTCTCAACCGAGGCTGACAGGCAGATCCTCGTAGAAGCATTTCAAAAGGGTCAGAGCCAGGGTTTGGCCAGCGCCCTTGAGAAGATGCCCGCAGTAGGACGTATCGCCATCACCGGCACTCTGGGCTATGACTTGAGCTATATCCACCTCATCAATACTCCTACGGGACGCACGATTCGCTTCGTGACCAATCGGCAAATCCGTTTTGGAGAAGCGTGGGCAGACTCACCCACCCAGAGCTATAACCTGACGATGGGCGAATTCCAGATTAATTCTCAAGACAAGAACAAGAGTACGGGCACCTTGGCCCCGGCGGCCCAGCTCATCATCAATAAAGAAGGTCAGCTGCAGATTGAGTTGAATCAGAATGCCTGGCGTATGGCCGGCATTATCGATTGGGCCGGCACCAAGGGCGAGAACTAGCAGTCAGGTTCCATTCCGTTATAAGTCCCATGCCTAACCGGCAAACACATCCCATCTGCTCAGGCAGGCGGGGTGTGTATGCCACAGCTTGATGCGTTCACGAGAGGTCATCTATGAAAGTCCAGCGCAATTCTGCCATCTGGAGCAGCTCGCTCTTGCTCCTGGTCTTTGCCTTCGCCAGCTTCACAACCGCTCTGTCGCAGGACAAGAAACCTAGCAAGTATGTCTGTGCGGAGCCAAACCCGGCATCAATGTGTAACGCCGGCAATACCTGCGGAACCGCCTCTTCTCCCTGCAGTGTTGACGTCAAGAGAACAGGCGCGGGCAATTCAGCCTCCACCACGCCCAGTGTTCCGGGAGCCAAGGGAAATATGCTCTTCTGCGTCCATTCAGGAACGTCAGTCGAGTTTATGACCAGCGCAAAAAACGTGGGCTTCGTGATTGATTTCGGCCCGACCACTCCGTTCGGATCGGACGATGCCATCATCGGCGGCGCCAAGAAGTCGGTTACTGTCGCAGCCAACAAGCAGGGCTGCTACAAGTACTCCGTCGGAGCCTGCACCTCTGGTACGGTTTATGGAATGTGCGGACAGGGCAGCGCCGAGTTAATCGTCGTACCGTAGCGTTCGTGGGGAAAATGACCCAATGAAAAAGGCCGGACGAAATCCTCGTCTGGCCTTTCTTCATTCTGGGTTGAAACAAAATCGGAAAGCCGCGTCGCCGAAGTTCGCCGCGACTTCTAAATGGTGCGGGAGAAGGGACTCGAACCCCCACGGATTGCTCCGCTTGGACCTAAACCAAGTGCGTCTGCCATTTCGCCACTCCCGCGTATGGTCGCCAACAACAGCCTACTGGCAAAGCTGCACCTATTGCAATGCCCCTCCAGATCAGCGAAGAACATTCGCTGGCTTTGAGCAGGTCACCCGACCGCTGACTGATCTGTGAACGATGCCGCTTCAGTCCTTTGCCATGAAGCGCACTAAGCCACAAACGCTCTTGCTCCGCTATCATTCTCCTTCTAAACTTTGCCCACGTTTTCTTACGGGAGATTCTCGCATGCAAGCCAATCCCACCCCGCGGATCATTGTCGCCTCTGTCTGCCTGCTTCTGACCACCGTCGCCGCCACGGCACAATTTGTCGGCAATGATCCGGCGGCCATCGATAAGCGCGTGAACGATATCGTAGCCAAAATGACGCTCGACGAGAAGATTGAGATCCTCGGCGGCGACACGCCCTTCCGCACACACGCCATTCCCCGTCTCGGTATTCCCTACTTCCAGATGGCAGACGGTCCCGTGGGTGCGCACATTCCGGCGCCTACCATCGCCTACGCCGCCGGCATTGGCCTTGCCGCATCCTGGGATCGAACACTCGCCCAGCGCATTGGCTACGAGCTTGGCAGGGATTCCCGCTCCCGCGGTGCCGCATTCATCCTGGGGCCCGGCGTCAATATCTACCGCGCTCCCATGAACGGCCGCAACTTCGAATACTTCGGCGAAGATCCATTCCTCGGCGGCGCAATCGCCGTCGGCTACATCCAGGGAGTGCAGAAGGCGGGCGTCTCAGCAACAGTCAAGCACTACCTCGGTAACAACTCGGAGTATCTCCGCCACGACACCGACTCCATCATCGACGAGCGTGCACCTTCGCGAGATCTACATGCCTATCTTCGAGGCCGCCGTGAAGCAGGCGAAGGTCGGCGCCATCATGGACTCTTACAACCTCACCAATGGCGAGCACATGACGCAGAATCGGCACTTCAATGTCGAAGTCGCCAAGGATCAGTGGCACTTCCAGGGCATCATCATGTCGGACTGGGTCTCAGTCTATGACACCGCCGGAGCGGCCAACGGCGGACTCGACCTCGAGATGCCCTTCGCCGTTTACTACGACAAGGAAAAGCTCATGCCACTCATCAAGAGTGGACAGATCTCCGAGGCGACCATCGACGACAAGGTCCGCCGCATTCTCCGCGTAGCCGCCGATTTCGGCTGGCTTGATCGCCCGCAGATGGATACCAGCATTCCCCGCTACAACCTGAGCGGTCGCGCAGCCTCGCTGCAAGGCTCGCTCGAGGGCACAGTGCTGCTCAAAAACGACCACAACACGCTGCCCCTTGATAAGGCCAGCCTGCACACCATCGCTGTAATCGGGCCAACCGCAGCCCAGACCATCACCACCGGCGGCGGCAGCGGGGAGGTGGTAAGCTTCGCCACTACCAATGCACTGACCGGCATCAGTGACGCGCTCGGCGACAAGGTGAACACCCTATATGCTCGCGGCCTCTATAGCATCACCCAGATGGCTCGGCTCACACACTTCACCACCGAAGCCGCCGGCACTGTCCCGGGCGTGACCCACGAAACATTTGCCAAGGTTGGCCTTGAGGGAGGCGTGCAGAACACAGTCGTCGAGAACACAATGATGACCCCGCCCGGAACCCGTCGTGAGCCCGAAGAGCAGGAACTGAACGCGCTTACGTCGCACCGCAGGTCCAGCCCCTATCAAACCTCCCGCGTCTCCAGCCGCTGGACCGGCTACTTTACGCCGGAGCAGGCGGGAGCATTCACCGTCTTCAGCCAGACCGACGGCAAGTTTCGCCTCCTCGTCGATGATCAGGTCGTCTTCGACAGCTCAGTCGTGCCGAAGTACATCCTGAACCAGGCAACCTTGCAGCTCACCAAAGAGCCACATAAGGTCGTCCTCGAGCAGCTTTCTCAGCAAATAGGCAGCGTCTCGGGCGTGCGAGTCGGCATCGTCCAACTCAGCACCGTCGTAGACCCCTCCGCTCTCGAGATCGCAAAAAAATCGGATGCCGTCATTCTGTGCGTCGGCTTCAACAACGCCTCTGAGTCAGAAGGCGGAGACCGCAGTTTCGAGCTACCCGTTGGCCAGGAAGAACTGATCAACCAGGTCGCCGCCCTCGGCAAAAAGACCATAGTCGTGATCACCTCCGGCGGCAGCGTCGACCTCTCCGGTTGGCAGGACAAGGTATCGGCCATCTTCGCGGCATGGTACGCCGGGGAACAGGGCGGCAAGGCCCTTGCCAGCCTCCTCTTCGGAGACGCCAATCCTTCCGGCCACCTGCCCATCAGCTGGGAAGCGAAAATCACGGACAACCCAAGCTACAACAGCTACTACCCTGACCCGGGCACCAACAAGATCAACTACCGCGAAGGCATTTTCGTGGGCTACCGGGGCTACCAGCACAACAAAACTGAGCCGCTGTATCCTTTTGGCTACGGCCTTTCCTACACCACCTTCACCTTTGCCAACCTCAAGACCGAACCCACCGGCGACGGCACCTTCAACGTGAGCTTCGACGTGGCAAACACAGGCAGCCGGGCTGGAGCGACCGTCGCTCAGCTATATGTTGGCGAGGCCAAACCCACCGTCGAACGTCCAGCAATGGAACTGAAGGGCTTCGAACGGGTCTACCTCGAGGCCAACGAGACAAAACACGTCATCCTGGCCTTGTCTCCCCGAAGCTTTGCCTATTTTGACGTCAAGGCCGGAGCGTGGCACGCAAACGCCGGGGCGTACAACTTGAGCCTGGGAAACTCGTCCAAGGACATCCAGCAACAGGGGACCTTGCAGCTACCCAAGGCCCTCACCGTATCGGTCGGAGATTAAAAATAACCCGCCTAGGCACCACAAAATATTCCACGTCAGGTGACGGCGTTCCGCCAGATTGCCCGTCTAAGGAGTAAACTGCGCGGGATGAGGTTCTCGCGCTGTGTGGCGACGCGAAACGTGACTATTCCTAGCGGCAGCGACAATTAGGTCGGCGCTACCTTCGCAAGGAATATGGAACCGGTGAGTCAGAAGTAGCGTAGTTGATGGCAGCACGATGAAGTGTGAGTGGCGGGAGGTGGAGTTATGCCGACGTTCTTGCGGCCCATCTATCTCAGCGTGTGCTTGCTCTTGGCCGGCCTGGCGACCTCGGCCGCCCAGACCATCACCTACTCTGCGCCCCTCGAAATCACTCATGACAAACCATTTGTAATGGTAATGATTAACGGGAAGGGCCCCTTCCGCTTCGTGATCGATACCGGGACCGGTGGCCAGGCGTTTATCACGCCGCAGCTGGCCAAGGAACTCGGCCTCGCCCCCGTAGGTTATGTCCGCCTGAATGACCTCAGTGGGAAGGGTGGGCAGCGCGTACCTTTGCTCCTCTTACCCTCGCTGGTAGTCGCAGGTGTCGAGTTCAGCCAGGTCACTGCGGCCCAGCACGAGTTCAACGACGCAGATGGCCCCTGCCAGGGGCTGCTCGGATTCCCCCTTTTCCAGGACTTCCTGCTGAAGCTCGACTATCCCAACCAGCGCATCTCGCTCAGGCAGGGCGAATTGGTGCCTGATGGCGAACACACTGTGCTTCCCTTCCGAATGCCAGATCACGTGCCCATCGTCCCGATGCGGATTGGCGGCATTCGAGTCGAGGCGCAAATTGACTCCGGTGGCACCGGGCTCAGCCTGCCGGAAAAGCTTGCCGAACAGATGAGGTTCGCCTCCGATCCAACGCTCTTTAGCAACGCACAATCCATGTCTACCCGATTCCAGACCAAGGCAGCCAAGCTGGCGACCGATGTCCACCTGGCGGGCTACTCTTTCAAGAAGCCCTTCGTCGAAATCAACCCTGCTTTTCCCATGATCAACTTCGGATCAAGCGCCCTGCAGACCTTTGCGATCACATTCGACCAGAAGAACTCGCTTGTGCAACTGGAATCGGTACAGAGAACGATTCGCCTGACCGCCACGCCCACTCCCATGCGCATGGAAAACTCCGTCGCCCTCAATCCTCGTGACGCGAGCCTTGTGCCGGTGAATTGAACAACCCCGCATAAACACTCTTAGCGCCTGGCGCACTCATGCCAGTGGAGATTTCCGATGTGCTCCGATGTTCTATGCGGACTGCTTGCCGGCCAGCCACTCAATCATGGCCGCTCTAAGCTTGGCCAGTGAAACCGGCTCGGTCTGACGCCCAATTTCAAATTCCGGCGGCGCGATAACGTAGGCTTCCGACAGGCTCTCTGCCAGGCACACGCACACCGTGTTGCTTCGGTATTCGTCATATCTGCTCGCGGCCAGCCACACATAGAGCGCCAGAACCTGCGCATCCAGCGAACTGCCCGATAAGTCCTCCACAGCGGGTGTCGGATTCACCTGGTCCTGGTTCTCAAACACCACCACGCTCGTGAATGGCTTTGGCTTACTGCGCACACCGAACTGCGCCATCAGGAAGGAAGGTCGTGCGCGGCGGAACGCTTCAGAGCAGCACCACTCCACGAACGAGTTGCCAAAGATCAATGCCCCGTTTCCGCTCAGGTAGAGCGACCGCAGAAACTCGCGAATCACCGGTTGCGAAAGTACCTCCGGAGGACACCATGGTGTAACGTCTGCCTTCCGCAGCCGACCGTAGACAGCATCTGCATCGACCAGATCCTTATGCATGGTATTCACCTGGTGAGAAAACTGATCGCGAAGCGTGGTCAGTCTGCCGTAGCTCAACAGCATGGCGGCGGGGGCCGTGGCGGTCGATGCCTCCACCTTCAACGCGTGGTCCACCAAGCCGCTTCCCGCTTCTACCACCCAGGCATCCGCTGTAGACGCGTCGTAGCGCTTCGAGACCACATCCATCAGCCGCCCGTTATCGCCCTCGGCGGCAACGCACAACAGTGCCTCAGCAGGACTCAGAGATTCACCGGCAGGCGTCGGTTCCAGTCGCACGACGTGCCCCATGCCGTGCCATCTTTGCCAGACCTTCGAGCGGTCCAGCGGAAGCCTCTCCGGCAGCACCAGCACAATGAGCCGATTGCCTCCGGCATTGCCCGCCTTCACTTTTTCCGCATACTGATCGGCGGCGTCGAAAACCTTCTGCACCGCTTTGCGCCATTCCTGGTAGTACGGCGAGCGCGCAAGCAACGATGCGTTCAGAATGGTTTGTTCATCGGTGGAGAACTGCCACGTGCGAACTCCCATTTTGTCTTCGAGCTGAACGACTTCCTGAAAGAGCTCTTTGGACTGGGCTTCGCTCAGACTGGCGAGGTAGAGGAGCAGGTGAAGAATCGACTGTCTCTCATAGGGGAACAGATACTCCCACTCGCGAAGCTGTTGCCGGGTAACTGGGAGAAACGTAGTGGGTAGCCGATTCAGCAAACCCTTGTTCAAGGCATCCTGAAGCTGGGACGGCAGTTTTTGGTCGAACTCCATTACAGTACCCCGGTCTATCACCTGCCGCTATACTTGCAGCTCTTTCAAACGCGTGCCCTGCGACTCCATCTGCGGGCAGCCGAGCACAGCCGCCAGCGTCGGACACAGGTCTACCTGCTGAACAGGCCGCTCGATGATCTGCGGCTTGTCGACAGCCGCGCCCAGCGTCATCATCCAGGTGTTTCGCGTTGAATCGGAATTGGCGCGATGATTGAAGAAGCCATTGGTCGTCGACCCATCTGGATCGCGTCCGAACTCCGGCATGATCACCATCGTGGTCCTGCCCTTGTATTCGGGATTGGCTTCCACCTCCTGCCAAAGCTGATACGCAAGCCTGTCGCCGCTCCGAATTCCTCCGATGTGCATCGCATACGATCCAAAGTGCGCCACTTCCACGTCAGAAAAAATCACGACCAGCAAGCGCGGCGAAATCTTCTGCATGATCTCGCGGCTCACCAGAAAGGTCAGCTCGTCGCCTGAAGTCGGGCCGCCGCTGCGTACAAAGGTTGCGATCGCTTCTTCGATTGAGTTGCGCACGCGAGGATCAAGCCTATCCGCCATATCATTGACGGTCCATCCCAGGCCTTCGTAGTTGCCTGCGTCCAGCATGCTCTCCAACTCAGACTCGACCTTCGCTCGATCGGCCATGTTGCCGCTTCGTCCTGACCGCAAAGCGTTGGCCACAGCCGCCACCATCAACTGCTTCGGAAACACGACGTTGGCCCCGTAGACCGGCCCGTAATCCGTAGCTGAACTGGCTCCGATCAAACTGGTCAGAGCCTTGTTGCTGGCGACTACCCACGTATCGCTCTGCGCTGCCCCAAGCTGCTTGCGAAACTGCTCAAACAGGGTTGGCGTCGTGGGCGCAAGCTTGCCCCAATCGTCCACGCGTTGCCAGTTGCCGGTCAGAATGCTGGAAATAGCATTGAAATGTGCGGTCACACCCTCGTTGCGGGCGTTGGGATAGAACAATGACTTGGGAAGAAGATCCTGATGCAAGTGCGGAATGTTCTCCAAACCCTCTGGAGAAAAGGTCTCAGCCCGGCGTACCCCACCGAAGATAACGAGCACCACCCGCTGCCCCGAACCTCCCGCTCCGTGCTGGCCTTCACCACCAAACGAGATCTGCGGGAGATTCAGGCCGACAAGCAGGGCCGCCGTAGCGCGCATGAACTCGCGACGGGATTTATCCGTTGCGCCATGACCAACGCCCGAAAGAATCTCCGAAACGAAATCTTCGTTCGATTTCATTTTGCCCCGTACGCGACTTTAACTTTTGTGTGCTGCTATCAACTTTACTCCCTTCGCACGCTAAACGCAGCGACTCTGTGCGCTGCTGTGAACTGGAAAGTGGCTGGGCAGTTTTGGGGTTTCGGAGATAAGTAACGATTTGCTAGGCTCTCGAGCTTTGCGGCGGCTTTACCCTGCCGCCCATCCGAGCACGTCGCTCAGGCTCGCCACGGCGTTGGATGCCTTGCCTCGAGATACTCCCGGCCCAATCGCTAGTGCCTGGCTGTGACCTTCAAACCAAACCAGAAAAGTTGAGTTCTCGGACCCCGGTAACCGCTGCTGATTCAGCCAGTTGTAGTAGGCGCCCATATCCCCATCGACCAGGGAACCAACGTAGTCCAGATCGCTGCCGCTCGCGCCGCTCGACAGCAGTTCGTTCATCGGCCTCTGCCTCTGCCGCGGCCCAAAGCGCACCACGAGCGTGAGCGCTTGCGCACGCCGGAGGACCTCGCGTGCCGTCCACTGCGCGAACGTAGTGCTGAATATCTGCGTGCCGGAACCTTCTGTAAGCAACTTGATCTGGAAGCGATCCAGCACCTGGTCGCCCGACTTGCCCATACCAAGGTCTTCAGGAGAAAGGCGGGCCATATTTGAGCGGAGTTGCTCCGGTCCCATGCCCGGCTTCTCCGACTCTGTCTGGATCTTGCGTAACAGCGCATCGCGCACAGGCGCCAGCGACTGGTACGACACGCACGTCAACAGCGGGCTGTGCTCAGCTTCCGGTCCACCATCAACGTACCAGTGGCCGTAAGGAACAGGGTGAGCCTGCGCCCGCGCAGCAGCCGAATTCAGCAGGGTGGCAAAACCGTTCTCAGGCTTGACCTTTGCAAAATACGTACCGTGCTGGCGCAGATTGCGAAACAGGGGTGCATCATATGTTGCGACGCCCTCGCCAATGACCGCGATACCCAACCGGCGCTCAACAGGCGCCTCAGGTGGCATGGCCACACGCAGACGATCGCCATAGACCATTGCTGCGTTTCTAAACGAATCCAGTTGGTGGGTGTCCCAAAGATACTCTGATAGCTGCTCGACAAATTGCGCTGGTAGATTGATCCAGTTCAGATGTTCCAGCTTGGGGGACAGCGTGAGCTGGAAGAACGCTTGAAACCACTCCTTGACCTGTGCTGCAGAAAGCGCGCTAAGCACAGCCAGCTCTCGATCAATCGCCGTGCGCTCTGCGGGAAACTTGAAGTCATAATCGATCACTTCCTTCAGCAGGCTGGGCACAAAGCTGAGAGGGAGCTGCTGAATCGCGCCAAGATGATCAACCGCCAGCTTTCTCGCCTGGGGAGGATAACTACTAAACTGCTCGGCTTTGAGTTCACTGGGAAGCATAGGACCTACAACAACTCCGGAACTGGCCTGCCCTTCGCGAGCGAGGGCGAAAACCCCATCATCGCGCCAAGGGTGGGTACAAGATCAATTGATTGCATTGGACGGTCGTAGACCACGCCTTCGCGCACGCCGGCGCCCAGCGCCATCATCCACGTCGTCCGCGAGGCAGCATCGCCGGTGCGGTGATGCTGGAATCCGTTGCCACCGGAATCCTCGTCAGCATCCCGCCCAAAGTCTGGAAGGATAAACATCGTCGTGTTGCCGGCGTATTCAGGATTGCTTTGAACCGCCTTCCAAAGATCCGAACAGAGCCGATCCGTTCGCCGGATCGCGTCAACATAGAGCGAGTAAGCCCCCGCGTGCGCAATATCAATGTCGTGCATCGTGATCCACAACAGACTGGGAGCTTCCTGCTGCATCAGCTGTCGCGCAATGTACGTCGAAAGCTCGTCGGGGCTCGACAGCGTACGCGCATGCGCTCTGAAATCATCCACCGAAAGCCGCAGAATCATCTCCATTTGCTGCAGCTCAAACTCTCCGCCGCCCAACTGCGGCGTGTATAGCGGAGTCTCGTAGTTATCGCGAAGCAAATGCTGAAGGTCAGCAGCGGAGCCAGGCATCGCTGCATTCAGCAAATGCTTTGGCAGGATCACCTTCGCACCCGAGCCCGGACCGAACGAACGATATTCGCTCTCGCCTATCCGGTTGAAGCCGTTGCTTGGCGCCACAACCCACGCATCCGAAGAAGGTCGATTCAGGTCCTTACGGAAGTACTCAAACACCGTGGGATGTTCCGGCGGCAACGAGGAAAAATTATTTATGGTCTCGTAGACTCCGGTTGCCAGGCTTGCGGTCGCCACATAGTGGCCCAGGATTCCCTGGTTTACGACCTGCGCAAAGAAGCTCGACTGCGGTGCCAGTTCCTTCAGCAGGTGAGGAATATTTTCCTGACCCTCAGGCGCGAACGTCTCCTGGTCCCTCGCCCCTCCGCCAAAAGTAACCACGATGATTTTCCGTTTTTTGGCTGTGGCCGCGCCGTGTACAAATGGGCTGGCGCCCATCACTGCGGTCCCAAGAGCCAAACCGGCGGCGTTGCGCAGGAAGTCTCGCCGGCTGCGGCCGAGGTGATAAGCGGTCTCTTGAGACGTGGCTTTCCCCGCGACTGAAAAATCAGCCGCAAGCGCATCACTAAACGATGTTCGACGCCTCAATTCAATTCCACCCCATGATCACTAATGCACATTGTGAAGCGGTTCAACACTCTCAGTCCAGTATTACCGCAACCTGTCTAAAATGGCAGTTACTGCGGCTTGGTGGCAGGTGAGGCTTTCGATGAATACACGAATTGCTGAACCTCCGCCCTTTCCTTGTCGATCTCGGCCATGTGCTGCGCTCGCTGCCGCTGGTAAACATCAAATTCCGCCTGGGCGCGGTCCTTTTGCCCAACGCGAACGTAGTCCTGCCCAAGCCGATAATGCGCGTCCGGAAGATTGGGATTGAGTTGCAAAGCGCGCTCATACTCCGGGATCGACTTGTCGTATTTATGCTGGTCCGCATAGAGATTGCCCAATTGCACATGAGGTTCGGCAAGGGTCGGATCGAGAGCAATCGACTTTCGCAGTAGAGTCTCAATCTCACCCATATCAAGATTGGGATCTTCTGTACGCTTACCCTTCCACAAACTCATCGCGTAATAATAAACGGCCAGCCCGTTGTTCGGCTGTAGCTCAGAGAAACGCCGGAATCTCTCGATCACGTTCCCAGCCTGGTTCGGGGAGCTATCGTAAGCCTTGGAGAGAAAATAGAAGCAGCGCGGATCGGAAGGATCGAGATCGGCTGCCGTCAGCAAAGCTTTGACAGCCTCGTCGTATTTGCCGCGCGAATACAGCGCCATTCCTAATCCGATCAACAGGCGCGGAGACTTGGGGTAAAGGTTTGCGCCCTTCTGAAACACTTCGATCGCAGGCTCATACGTACGGTGCAGCAGCAGCTCGCATCCCCAGCTGAAAAGATTTTCCTCGCTAGGATCCATATGTGCTGCAATCTCAAATTCGTTCGCAGACTCTACAAACTTCCCGTCTCTTTCTTCGATCTGGCCAAGTAGATTGTGCAGCTCCCCGGTGTTCTTCAGCAACAACAGACTCTTCACCTGCTGCCTTGCTGCGGCCAACTGGCCGGTCAGGAAATATGCCATCGCGAGATCGTACCCGCAGTTGTAGGCTGCGGGCTGGATGCGTTGTGCCTCTTCCAGCAACGGTATCGCCTCAGCAAGTTTTCCGGATTGTATGTAGTACTCAGCCAGATTGTGGTTGGTGTCATAGCTCTTGGGGTCAAGTTCGTGAGCCTTGCGGAACTGCGCTCCTGCCAGATCCATCTTTCCTGAACGGGAGAGGCTTGTGGCCAGGTTTGTTCTCGCGGCCGCTGAGTTAGGCTTTAGCTCCACAGCGATTTGGAGCTGCTCCGCGGCGTTTGCATTCTTTAACTCGGCCGCGTAGACGAGCCCTAAGAGCTCGCGAACCTCAAAGTTGCGCGGTGCGTGAGGCAAAAGCTCCTCTAGCAGTGTGGCAGATTCGGCGAATCTTCCTGCTTCATATTGGGCTACAGCTGACTGGAACTGGCGTTCCAGCTTCTGGCTCTGGTCGTCCTCCCCTGGTGCGGGCACAGCGCACACCAGCAGAGAACATAAAAACAAAACCCAGAACCGGGGTCCTTGGCTCACTTTCCACCTCTATGGCACCGCGTGAGCAAAGCCCTACGCAGAAGAAAACCCTGGAAAGGCACCCAAGTGCGTGCCCTTCCAGGGTGGTTTTCTTATCTTAGATCAGTAGAACAGCTTTAGAGCAAATTGAATCTGTCGTGCCTGGTTGCGAGTCGCTCCAACTTCGCCAAAGGTATTTTGGGTGTAGTTGGTTGAGCCGCCGATTGCCACGACACCGTTGCCACCAAAGCCAGGAGCGTTGAACAACGGATGGTTGAAGATGTTGAAGATCTCAGTTCGGAACTGTGCCGAGAAGCGCTCCGAAATCGGGATGTTCTTAAAGAATGAGAGGTCGAGTTGGTTGTATCCCGGCCCGGTGGTCGTATCCGACTTCCCACCCAGAGCTCCGGCACCATTCCGCGGTTAGCAACCGGCGGGTATGCATCCGGAATCGGGTGTTATCTGCCGGAAGTACTCCCAGTTGGCAAGGCTGGTTGAAGGCGGCGGGGTTACCAAACCAGAAGGGCTTACCAAACGTGGCTGGAGCCTTGCTGATGAAATAGCCGAGCTTCTGGCTCTGTCCCTGAACCTTGATGTCATAGCAGCTGGTGTTCTGTGTTGTTCCGGTCGGGCAACCCAGCGTAATTGGTTGGCCACCCTGGAGTGTGTAGATCCAGTTTGTAGACCAGCCACCGATCACGGCGTTTGACGTCTTACCGGCGGAGTCCATGTACTTCTTGTTCTTGCCGAATGGCAGATCGTAACTGCCGCTCGCATGGAAGACGTTGCGGATGTCGAAGTTAGCCAGGGACTAGTCAAAGTTGGTCGACGGTCCCAAGTCCCGGCACCCAGGGTGCACGGAATCCGCTGGTGCTGCCGCCATTCAGCAAGTCACCGGCGTTGGACATCGTCTTTGACCAGGTGTATGCGACCAGGAATGACAGGCCATTGCTGTATTGCTGTTCCAACTTGGTTTGCAGGCCGTTGTAGGCGCTGCGTCCAATCGTTCGCTGGTAGCTCGAGTTCTGCCCGAAATCCGGGAAGGGAACAATGGGCCATCTGGACGGTCTGTCAGGTTCGTGCCCGGAGGCAGGATCTGGCTTACCTGGTTGTTGCCGATACCCATCTGCAGATCCGTTCCGTGCGTCCATGACGTAGGAGGCCTGAGCGGACAGGCTATGCGTAATCGCATACTGCAGGGTGAAGTTGGCGCTCTGGGTGCGCGGGGTTACGTAGTCAAATTGCAACCCCTGCAATCCCAGACCCTGGGCGTTGACGTTGAGAGGAGTAAACGACATGCAGGAGAAGCCGGACTGGAATGTCGCGGTGCCGCCTGGGCCTGCCGTTGCGCATCCTTGATATACGGTGTCCGCTGCTTACCGGGGCTACCGCGCTGTCAGCACCGTTCTGCTTGTATTCAAAGTTGTAGACGAAGGGATAGTTCTCGCCGATGTTTGGTCCATATCCCTGGTTCTCAAACGAGTTGTAGAAGAGGCCATAACCGCCGCGTGCAACCATCTTCGGATTTACCTGGTATGCAAATCCAACGCGTGGAGCAAAGTTAGACTTGGATACCTGCAGCAAGCCTTGTCCGTACTTGATTGGTTGACTCGAGCGCAATTCCGTCCTGAGCCAATAAGGTGGTGAAGCTCTCAGACAACGTCCTGTTGTCCTTGCCGGAGGCAGGGATCAGGTAGGTTGGCTTGCCGTTCGGTGGGCCGGTCGGTACAAAGTTGGCCTGACCGCCGTTCGTCTCTGAGATCGGTCCAAAGTAGTCGTAACGCAAGCCAAGATTCAGGGTTAACTTGGAGTTCACCTTCCAGTCATCCTGGAAATAGAGCGCGAAGTAATTCTTGGCGTCGTAGGTCTTGTTGATGTTGGAGGCGCGGACGTCGTCCGAGCCGCCCGAATACGGGATTGCGACATTGGCGCGGGATATTTTCTGCCGGTTCTGACGGTTGCAAGAGCATCTGAGAAATGGCCGTCAGATTGTTGTTGTTGTTCGGAATATCCGTGAAGGTGCCGTTGTAGTCAAATTGTCCTCTCGACCATGCTGGCTGCAACGTCGAGAACTTCACGTGCTGGTACTCCATGCCCATCTTGAAGCTATGTGCACCATAAATCTTCGTGAAGTCATCGGTGACCTGGAGCGTCTGGCTGACTTCGTCAGACGGCAGGAAGTTGTTGCTGCCCAGGTTTGACAGGCCGCTGATTCCGAAGGTTGGCAGGCCGCCATTCTCAGGCACCTGGGGGATATCGGCGATGTTGTATTGCGCCGGAATTCCGAGGTTGTTGCCTTCCGGTCCGAAACGGGTGGTGTGAAGGTGGTTCCAGCCAAGACGAGCGACGTTGACCATCGTTGGCGAAAACACGTGCGTCCAGGCCATTGCGAGCTGATCGGACTTCGCAGTCTGAATGCCCTGTTGGAAGGAGCCGCCGTCCGCGATACCACCGAAGATTCCGGGGATATACTGCGGATCGTCTACATAGCTGAAGCGAACAAAAATCTGCTCTTTTGCGTTCGGGTTGAAGTCGAAGCGCGTATCAAACGCGTTGCGATGTTCATAAAGATGGTTGCTCGAGCCGTAGTTCGACGAGAACGAGCTGGTGGTCGGCGTGGGGTAGAGGTTCAATATGTTTACGGCGTCCGGGTCCACAGTCGCGCCGTTTGCGGGAGTCAGGTGATTTAGATCGCAGGCGATCAGCGTGTAGGTGGTCGTGCTGGCCGGGCATGTGCCGAACGGGTCGCGAGCGTAGCCGCTGGTAGTCGCCAAAATGCCGGAAACAGGATCAATCTGACCCGCCGTGATTCTGCGCGTCGTTGCAGGATTGAGAACTGTGCCGCTTGGTATCACTCGGCCGAGTGCGTCTGTTCTCGTTGCGCCGTTGCCACCCAGAGTGATGAGTTCCTGAAGGTTCTGGTAGTTGCTGTTGCGCTCGGTCAATGTCGGTACCGTACCTGTCGCGGTAAGACCCTGCACCCTCTGCAGACCCTCATAATCACCGAAGAAGAACATCTTGTTCTTGATGATTGGACCGCCGCCAGAAGCGCCGAATTGATTCTGGTTCAGCTTGCCCTTGGGAACGCCCTGGTTGTTTTCAAACCAGTTCGCTGCATCCAACACGTCGTTGCGGAAGAATTCCCACGCTGCTCCGTGGAAATTGTTTGTTCCCGACTTGATCTGTGCATTCAGCACAGCGCCTGCGGAACGTCCCAGCTCAGCGCTGAAATCTGCGGTTTGTACCTTGAACTCCTGGATTGCATCCACGGGAGGCAGAACGATGAAGTTCGTGCCGTTCAGGAAGTCGACTGCGTTTGAGTTGTTGTCAATACCATCCAGCAGGTAGTTGTTCTGTGCCGGACGAAGACCGTTTGCGGAAAATGCACCGGAGGCTGCGTTGCCGCGCGTATCGGCCTGCGGCGTTTGCGTGCCGGCGCCAAGCTGCGCAAGGAAGGTAAAGTTGCGGCCATTCAACGGCAGCGAGTTCACCGATTGCTCGTTCATCACCTGGCCGACCGAAGCTTCTTCAGTCTGCATCAGTGGCGGTGCGGTGTTCACTTCAACCGTCTCGGTCGTCGCGCCGGGCTTCAGCTGAACATCGACCTGCAGCCTCTGCATTGCGCTGATATGCACGTTTGACTGGGTCGTCGCAGAAAACCCTGTGGCGGTGACGGTGATTGTATAGTTGCCAATCCTGACAGGGGAGAAACTGTAGCTGCCGCTCCCGCTCGTCTTGGTTTCCTGGGTAATACCCTGATCCGTGTTCAACAACTTCACGTTCGCGCCGGGAACCACAGCGCCGCTGGTGTCGGTCACAGTTCCAGCAATCGCTCCTTGATCGACCTGGGCGGAAACAAACTGACTCTGCGCCACCAGGAAGCAAAGAAATGCAATCGCTAGGAACCCATACGTCCTTAATTTCTGGAAATTGTGAAAAAGTTCACTGTGCCGAATCGTCTTTTTACGAGCGCTCATCACTTATAACCTCCGCTTTCATACGCCGCATTCACTGCGTAACGGGAGAAACTGGCCACACACATTGCCTTGCTGTATTAACTTCTCAATCCAAGTTACCGCTATAGCTAACCGCTTGCATTGATCGTGGGAGCAAAAATAGAACGTCAATGTATCCGTTGTCAATCAAAAGATTGAGATCTTTATCGTCCCTGGGATGGACGCCTCCCAGAGCGGGAGAAATGGCGGTAAATGTGTGATCTATAGCACCTTACGAGCATCCTTCTCCCTTCCTCCAAAATAAAATCCACTTTTGCACACCCCCGATCCCACAATTTGGGCTTGTTCCCGCCTTGGTGCTAGCATGCAAACACCACCACCCGGAACCTCTAAGGATGTCGAGCCCCAAACACGAAAGCCAGCCTCCCACCCGCCGGAGTTTCCTCAAATCCATGGGGTTGGCGCCCTTACTGCTTCGGCCGGCCCCCTTCTACGCCTCCGGATTTCTCTTCGGGCCGCCAAATAGCCTCCCTGTCGGAACTCATTCATTCGCCTACTCGGACCTGCGTCTGACGCCCAGTTATCCCACCCGGTCTCCTCTGGAGGACGTCCTGCGGCGGGTCGCGCCAGGCTCGGATGAGTACATCACAGAGAAATATGCCTTCGAGGTTGAGGCAATCCTCAACCAGTGGAGTAGCGCCCTCAGGGCCTCGGCCCGCGACCTGTCGGTTATGGGAAAGTCGCTCGACCCGAGGATCCAGGCCTCTCCGCTCACTCCAAATCATGAATCCACCCTGCGTTCCGGGGGAGGAATCACCATAGTTAAGAGAACCTTCCCCACCGGTCTCATTTCGGGGAGCGATCGGTTCCTGCAGCAGTTGAAAGAATGGCTGGCTCCGGTGGCGCGGGTCGAAACGGCAGAGTTCGACATCTTTGAGATCGAAATCACCGCATCCGCACCCCTCACGCTCAGCCTCGACATTCGCTATGACATCGTTGCCACGAGGACCGATGGCCAGCGTGAAGAGCGCGTCGGCGCCTGGCACACGGAGTGGTTTCGCGATTCCTCAGAGGCCTGGAAAGCCCGCAAATGGCAGAGCAGTGACGAAACCGTCAGCATGGCCCACCAGCCCATGTTTCTAGATGTCACCTCCCAGGCTCTCGGCGCAACCAGTTCGTACTCGAAGCAGTTGCTGCACGGCGTTGATTATTGGAGAACCGTTCTCGATGGCGCCTCCGGTATCGACGTCTATTCCAACAACGGCGTTGCCGTGGGCGACTTCGACAACGATGGATTTGATGACTTCTACGTCTGCCAGCCAGCGGGTTTGCCAAACCGCCTCTATCGCAACCGGGGCGACGGCACATTTGAAGACGTAACCGAAAAAGCCGGAGTTGGCGTCCTCGACAATACCGCCTGCGCTCTGTTCGCCGACTTTGACAACCGGGGGCTTCAGGATCTTCTCGTCGTCTGTGGCACCGGCCCTTTGCTCTTCCGCAATCAGGGCAACGGCACATTCGCGGTGAAGCACGACGCCTTCAACTTTGCCCAACCTCCCCAGGGATCGTTCACCCATGCGGCGGTAGCCGACTTCGATCGCGACGGACGCCTCGATATCTACTTCTGCATGTACATGTACTACCTCGGCCTGGACCAGTATCACTACCCGGTGCCATACTTCGACGCCCGCAACGGTCCGCCGAACTGCCTGCTGCATAACGAGGGAAATGGGACATTTGTCGAGATCACTCAGGCGGCAGGGCTGAACGTAAACAATGACCGCTATAGCTTCGCTGCCGCATGGGGCGACTCGAACGCCAACGGGCTGCCCGATCTCTGCGTGGCTAACGACTTCGGAAGCTCCCAGGTCTACCGCAACAACGGCGACGGAACGTTCAAGGACGTCTCCGCGGAAACTCACATCGGGGATGTAGGCGCCGGGATGAGCGCCTGCTGGTGCGACTTCGATAACGATGGCCATCAGGACATTTACATCACCAGCATGTGGGAGGCTGCCGGTCAGAGAGTTTCTGAGCAGAAGCAGTTTCATCCGGACGCCTCGGAAAAAACCCGTACCCTCTACCAGCGGCATTCCATGGGCAATGCGCTCTATCGAAACCAGGGAGACGGCCGCTTCCAGAACATAGGCATGCAGGCCGGAGTCAAAATGGGCCGCTGGTCCTGGTCTTCCGATTTCTGGGATTTCGATCACGACGGCTACTCCGACCTCTACGTCACCAATGGGTATATCTCAGCGCTCGATCGAAACGATCTCGCCAGTTTTTTCTGGCGCCAGGTAGTGGCCAAGTCGCCAGAGGACGCTTCACCTGCGTTGGCCTATGAGCACGGCTGGAATGCGATCAACGAACTCATCCGCTCGGACAACTCCTGGAACGCCTATGAGCGAAATGTGATGTTCGCGAACAATCACGACGGCACA
Organism: uncultured Acidobacteriaceae bacterium; assembly: GCA_963849505.1. Taxonomy (GTDB): domain Bacteria; phylum Acidobacteriota; class Terriglobia; order Terriglobales; family Acidobacteriaceae; genus JANXZS01. The sequence goes on from CAWKHY010000017.1 coordinate 44,852, forward strand.
TTCTCTGAGGTTTCAGGTGTGGTCGCATTGGACTTTTTGGAGGACAGCCGCTCCTTTGCGCTCGCCGACATCGACAGGGACGGTCGGCTGGAAGTAATCCTCAAGAATCGCAATGCGCCCCAGGTCCGCATCCTGCACAACGGAATGAAGGAACTCGGCAACTCCATTGCCTTCCGTCTGCGAGGACATAAAAGCAATCGGGATGCAATTGGAACTGCAATCACCCTCGAATCGGGAACGCTGCGCCAGACAAAATATCTGCAGGCAGGAACTGGATTTCTAGCTCAGCACTCGAAAGAGATGTTCTTTGGAGTTGGCAAGACCGAGGGTGTGGTGCAGGCAACCGTGCGTTGGCCTAATGGCCTCTCTCAGAAATTTGAGAACCTGCCTGTCAATCACCGGATCGAATTGGAAGAAGGTTCGCCAACATTTGCAGCCAAAGCTTTTGCTGCGCCACTTCCCTCCTACCAGCAGGCCGGGCCACCGCCCGTGGTTGAGCCCCTGCCAGCGATCGTTGAAACCTGGCTGATCGAACCTTTGAAGGCGCCCGAGTTTTCCCTGCCCGATCTCGCGGGCAACATGCGCGAACTCCGTTCTTTCCAGGGCGGCAATGTGCTTCTCCACTTCTGGGCCACGGAGTCGCAGACCTGCCGCGAGGAGTTGAGAGTCCTCAACCAGCGCCGTTCCGCGCTTGCCGCACGCAAGCTCACGATCCTCGCCGTTAACGTTGACGAGCCAAATCACGTTCAGGCTGCGCGCTCCTTCGCAACGCAAGAGGCGCTGTCCTTTCCCGTGGTCTTTGCCACGGAAGAGGTCGCCGGCATCTACAACATCATCTACCGCCATCTCTTTGACCGTCGCAGAAACCTCGGCATACCTACCTCGTTCCTGCTGGACAAGGACGGCATGATCGTCAAGGTCTATCAGGGTCCGGTGACGTCAGATCGACTGCTGGACGATATCGCGTCCATGCCCACCACTCCGGTTGAGCGCATGCAGAAAGCCATCCCGCTTGGCGGCACGCTCTATCAAGGCGCGTTTCATCGCAACGACTTCACCTATGGGGTGGCGATGTTCCAACACGGCTACCTGGCGCAGGCAGAGGCATCTTTTCAGCAGGTTGTTGCCGCAAAGCCGGATGATGCGGATGGATACTACAACCTCGGCACTCTCAACCTGCGGACGCGGAACTTTACCCAGGCACGCCAATATCTCGAGCAAACATTGAAGCTGCGCCCCAACTATCCCGAGGCGTGGAACAATCTTGGAATGATCGCCGCTCAGCAGGGACAAGCCGACGAAGCCGTCAAGGACTTCCAGCAGTCGCTGCTGTTGCGGCCGAACTATGCGATCGCACTGCTCAACCTGGGCAATCTCTACCGCCGCCAGGGAGCCTTCGACAAGGCGCAGGAATACTTAACTCGCGCGCTCGAAATACAGCCTGACGACCCTGAGGTGAACTACAGCCTCGGCATGTTCTACGCGCAGCAGAATCAGCCAGACCGCGCACAGGAGTACCTGCGGAAGGCCATCGAGTTGCGCCCCGACTATCCAGAGGCATTGAACAACCTGGGTGTGCTCTTCGTTCGACTGCAGGACTATCCCCGCGCAGAGGAGCAGTTCAAAACCTGCATCCGTCTCGCGCCGGGCTTTGACCAGTCCTATCTGAACCTCGCCCGCCTTTACACTCTGCAGGGTGATAAAGAGAAGGCCAGGGCGGCGTTGTCGGAATTGCTCCGCATTCAGCCCCAGAATCCGAATGCCCGGCAGGCAATGGAGTTGCTCCAATGACCGCGCCGATGCACATTAGCGGCGGTCTTCGCCGGATCCTCCACCGCATGCCGACTTCGCTTTCGGTTCGCTTCCGCGCCCTGCCCCTGCTCGCCTTACTTGGAGCGTTGTTGCTGAGTAGCACGCTTCAGGCCCAGCAGCCGTCTTCCGCGGACGGAAACTACGCCACAAAAACGCCAGAAAATCTGCAGAAGGCAGAAGATTTATTGCGCCAGGGACGGGTTGAGGAAGCCGCCGCCGAGATCATGCAGGAGCTGAATAAGAACCCGAACAGCGTGGAGGCTTACAACCTGCTGGGGTTCGTTTACGACGCAGAAAAAGACTACGAAAACGCGCTAAAAGCCTTCCAAAATGCGTTAAAAATCGCTCCAAATTCGACCAAAACACACAACAATTTGGGCGATATTTACGCCGCTCATAAGCAATATGATCTCGCGGAAAAGGAGTATCGAACGGTTCTGCGGCTCGACCCGAAAAACCGTGACGGCAACTACAACCTCGGCGTCCTTCTGTTGGGCAAAGGCGCGTCAACACAGGCGATTCAGTACTTCGAACGCGTGCAGCCAAAGAACCTGGCGACCCGTTTTTACCTCGTTCAGGCCTACTTTCAAGCCAAGCGCACGGCAGAAGCGCTGCAGATGGCAACCAAGCTTTCCGCTGAAAATCCGAACGACGTCCAGCTGCATTTCACGCTAGGCCTGCTATTAGCCTCAGAGAATCAGTACAAACCAGCTGTTTTTGAGCTGCAAAAGGCCGATTTGTTGCAGCCGGGAACGTTCGAAATTCCATATAACCTGGGGCAGGCCTACCTTCGCCAGGGCGATTATCCCAAGGCGGAACTTGAATTGAACCGGGCGCTCAAGTTGAAGCCGGAGTCATCGGATGCGCTCTATTTGCTGGCCCAGGTTTATTCAGCCCAGTCGCGGCCACTGGATGCTCTTGATTTGCTGGTGCGCGCACACAAGATCACGCCGGAGAACACAAACGTCATTCTGCTGATGGCCCAGATCAGCATGTCTCAGAACTACTTTGAGGACGCTATACCTCTGCTGGAGTCAGGCGTGCAAATCGCTCCACGACGGATCGATTTGCGCGCTGCCCTGGGCCAGAGCTACTTCATGGCAGGCAAGGTGGACAAGGCGATCGAGGAGTTTCAGAAGCTGATTGAGATGGATCCGTCAGCGCGCTCGTATTTGTACATGGGACTTTCGTATCGGCATCTGGGCAGATTTGACGAGGCAAAAAAATACTTTGAAGAAGGGCTAAAGCTCGACCCGAAGAATAGCCAGTGCCTCTTCAACCTGGGATACATCGCAGAGAGCCAGGGAGACTCTGCGCGCGCTGAGGAACTGTTTCAAGCGTCCCTTCGCTCCAATCCCGACTCGCCGGATACTCTGCTGGAACTGGCAAATCTGCGCATCGCCGCGGGAAAATTTGCAGAAGCGGAAGTTCTGCTGAAGAAGTACGTTCAAGTGAGCCGCAACCCCGCGACCGGGTACTACAAGCTGGCCAGAGTGGAGCGGAGCCTGCACGAGATTGCGGCTGCGGACCGGGATCTGAAGGTCTTCCAAACGTTGTCAAAGGATGCGACCGGCGGCCCATATCCTTACGAGCATCTCTTCGACTACGTGGACACGCGCTCTAAACTCGCGCCAGGTGCTCGCGATGAACTGGACATAACGGAACTCAACGACCAGATCAAGAAGCATCCAGACCAGCCTGAGGATCTTTATCTGCTGGCCCAGGCATACCTGAAGGCCGGCCGATCGAAGGATGCGCTGGATACGATCGCGCAACTCGACAAGTTAAGCTCAAGCGACTACAGGACGCAGACAGGAATTGGCGTACTGCTTGCTCGCTATCACTTGTATAACGAAGCTATTCAACACTTCCAGACTGCGCTGTTAGCAAATCCGGGCTCTGACGATGTGAAGTTCAACCTGGCCGATGCCTACTATCGCAAGGGGCAATATTCCGAGGCGCTCAGCGCTGCCGGGCAGGTTTCGGAAGAGGGTCGCAAGGACAATGCCTACCTGGCGCTCCTTGGAGACATCTACGCGCACATGGGGGACACGGCACGAGCCAAAGAAGTGTTCCGAGACGCGATCAGTCGCAATCCCGACAACGATCAGGACTATCTGTCTCTTGCGCTTGTCGAGTTGCGCGAAAACGGTGTTGCGGCAGCCAAGAAGACTCTTTCAGAGGGCCATGCACGCATCCCCGGCTCAGGAAAGATTCTCTGGGGTCTGGGCATTGTCTCTGTTCTCGAAGGCAACACGGCGGAAGCCGCAGCGCAGTTAGAGCGCGCGGTGGATCTTATGCCGGAGTGGACCGGAAGCTATTCCACGCTGGGCGTCTTCTACTTTGAAACCGGGCAAGTGGCCAAGGCCAGAGAGGTTCTGGACCGCTTCAAGAACAGCAACACCAGCGGTGGATTAGATGTGAACCGCATTGAGCAGGTTCTGGCGCAGGCGCCGGCGGGCGCTTCTGCAGCCAATGAACCCATGTCGATGGAGAAGAGGCAGCAGTTGCTTCATTTGGCTCTGTCGCTCGCGGACAGAACACTTTGATCCGCAACAGGCTCGATGCGTGGAGTTCGTGATTGTCTTGCGCTGATGCGCATGGTCGCAGGTATTTGATAGAACTTATTTGAAGCTCTCGTGCATGAGTGGTGCTGTATACACATGCTCCAAACGATACGTATGAGCCGTGAAGAATCGAAAGCAATGAAGCGCCGCGAGACAGGAGTCTGGTTGGGAGTGGTGCTCGCTCTCGCTGGACTGCCCGGGGTTTTCGCGAGTGGCCAGTCTGTCGCGCAACCGGCGGCAAAGGCGGCGCCGACGCCCCCCATCCCCGTCCGCTACACCGACATTCGTAAGTCGGCCGGGATTACCTTCCTTCACGACTCGACAATATCCGAGGAAAAATACTACCTCGAGACCATGGGCAGTGGTGTTGCATTCATTGACTACGATCAGGATGGATTGCTGGACCTCTACTTCATCCAGTCTGCAGCCACCGATGCGTATAAGCCTGCAAAGCCGCTACGGTCGGCGCTGTACCACAACAATGGCGACGGCACTTTTACCGATGTGACTGAAAAATCCGGCCTAGGTGGCGAAGGACACTACGGGCAGGGTGTCGCTGTTGGGGACTTCGATAATGATGGATATCCCGATCTGTATGTCACCGGTTATGGCAGCGCAATTCTTTACCATAACAATCACGACGGTACATTTACGAACGTAACGGCCAAGGCCAAAGTCGGCGATGAGGGTAAGTGGTCAACGAGCGCGGGATGGTTTGACTACGATAAAGATGGGTGGCTTGACCTGGTAGTGACGAACTACCTTGAGTGGACTCCGCAGAACAATCTGTGGTGTGGCGAGCGTGCTCCCGGCTATCGCTCTTACTGCAATCCCGGCAACTACAAAGGGCAGAAGACGAAGCTTTACCATAACAACCACGACGGCACCTTTACTGACGTGAGCGATAAGTCAGGGGTTGGCCTGCCTGAATCGAAGGGGATGGGCGTTGTGCTGGCCGACTTCGACAACGACGGTTGGCCTGACATTGCCATAGCCAACGACACGTGGCCGAATTTCCTGTTCCTCAATAATCACGACGGTACTTTCAAAGACGTTTCCCTGGTATCCGGTATAGCGGCCAGTGAAGATGGGAAATACGAAGCTGGAATGGGAATAGACGCAGCGGACCTGGATGGCGATGGTTTGTTGGACGTCTACATCACCCACCTTGATTTCGAACAGAACCGCCTTTATCACAATGTTGGGGACGGCACTTTTTTAGATGACACGTATGGCTCCCGAACTGGCAACAAGGGGATGGGGCTGAGCGGGGTGGCAGTTAAGCTGCTCGACTACGATAACGACGGCTGGATAGACATTGTGCAGGCGAATGGCGCCATGCTCGATAACGTGGCCCTTTACCACAGCGAAGTCTCATATAAAGAACCGCTGCTGATGTTACGCAACCTGGGCGGGGGCCACTTTGAAAAGTCGTCCGATTCACTCGGCCCCGACTTTGTGCGCCCTACCGTAGGACGTGGACTCGCTACCGCGGACTTCAACAATGACGGTGGCGTCGGCATCGTCCTGAATAACAGCGGCGATTACCCGAAGGTCTTGCGCAACGATGGAGGCAATGCTAATCATTGGTTGGAAGTGATGTTGATTGGCACGAAGTCCAATCGCGACGGCGTGGGTTCGGTATTGAAACTGACATCTGAAGGCCGAGTGCAAGTGGACCAGAGGAAGGGCGGAACGAGCTATATGTCCGCGAGCGATCCACGCGTGCACTTTGGACTCGGCAAGAGAACAAAGATAGAGTCACTCGTGATTACCTGGCCAAGCGGACAGGTAGACAAGCTGAGCAACGTGCCTGTAGACAGCATCATCACCGTAAAAGAAGGCGCAGGAATTGTTCCGCGCGCGTTTCCGAAAGTTCCGAGCCGCTGAACTTCGAGCTCCCCAGCGGGAGTTGTGGCTGACTCTATCGCGACAATAGTTTGGGCATCTATAATCGGCACTATGATTCTTCCGCGGCGCCGATTTCTCGGGTCCTCTCTCGTCGTACTCGGCAGCACGCTGCTAGACACGCTCACAACTCCAACCTGGAAGTGGCGCAATCCAACTGTCGTGGAAGCCGCGGTAACAACGGCCCCGGGATCTCCCGTGCAATACGTGGACGTTGCTCAGCAAGCGGGTTTGACGATCCCCAATGTGTGGGGTGACGTAGACCATAAGCGGCTGATCATTGAGACCAAGGGAAGCGGCCTGGCGTTTTTCGATTACGACAACGACGGCTGGTTGGACATCTATCTCTCCAACGGTAATCGTCTCGACACGCGTTGGCCGCCGGGCAAAGAGCCTACCACTCACCTCTACAAGAACAACCGCGACGGCACGTTTACAGATGTCACGGAGAAATCGAAACTGGGGCGGACCGGTTGGCAGACGGGCGTCTGCGTAGGCGACTACGACAACGACGGCTGGGACGATTTGTTCTGCTGCTTCTGGGGCCACAACATTCTTTTCCATAACAACGGAGACGGAACGTTTACCGATGTGACGCGCAAAGCCGGTCTCTACCAGGAGAAGGGACGATGGGGCACAGGCTGCAGCTTCCTTGATTACGACCGCGACGGGCACCTGGATCTTTTCGTTTGCAATTTCGTGAAGCTGGATCCGGACAGGCCTCCCACGCCAAGTGAAGCGAGTTTCTGCCAGTGGAAAGGCGTTCCCACGATGTGTGGGCCGCGCGGATTACCGGGCGATACGAACCTGCTGTACCACAACAATGGCGACGGAACATTCACAGATGTGTCAGAGAAAGCGGGCATCCTGAAGCCGGGGCCGAGATACTCGATCAGTTCAGTCTCTTACGATTTCGATAACGACGGGTGGCCGGATATCTATGTCGCGGTGGATTCGATGCCGAGCATCCTCTTCCACAACAACCACGACGGCACCTTCACCGATGTCGCCGTCGCATCCGGTTGCGCCTACAACGACAATGGGCACGAGCAAGCGGGAATGGGCATCGGTGTGGCCGACTATGACGGCGACGGATGGCTGGACATCTTCAAGACCAACTTTGCGGATGACACATCGGACCTCTATCACAACAACGGTGATGGGACCTTCAGCGAAGTTTCGTTTAATTCGGGACTCGGGATCAACAACAGCTATGTGGCCTGGGGCTGCGGTTTTATTGATTACGACAACGATGGCTGGCCGGACATCGTGCAGGTGAACGGGCATGTGTACCCGGAGATAGATAAATATAACTTCGGCGAGAACTTCAAGAATCCGAGGCTGGTCTACAAAAATCTCGGCAACGGGCGCTTCAAGGATGTTTCGTCGGAGTTGGGGCCTGGAATCAGCGCGCGATTTTCTAGTCGCGGTGCGGCCTTCGGGGACTACGACAACGATGGCGGCATGGACATGCTGATCCTGAACATGAACGAGTTGCCCTCATTGCTTCACAATGTTGGAGGAAACAAGCAGAATTGGATCAAGATCAAGCTGGTGGGAACCAAGTGCAATCGCACCGCTATTGGAGCGCGGGTCCACGTGACGACGGGCAAGCACGTGCAGATGGATGAAGTGAACAGCGGGGCGAGCGTGATGTCGCAGAATGATCTGCGGCTTCACTTTGGCCTGGGCAAGGCGGAGACCGTCGACTTGATTGAAGTGAAATGGCCGACGACGCAAAAGATCGAGAAATTTGCGCAAGTGAAGGCCAACCAGATAATCACGATTCGCGAGGGCGATGGGATCGTCTCTACGATGAAGCCGAAGTCAACCTAGTTCAGTTCCGGAACTATGGGTTCGACGGGGTGGTTGGCTGAGCGCCGGTGACCACGGAGAACTGCCTGATTTCCTTGCGCTGGCGTTCGACGTTGGCTGCCTGCGTTTTCTCGATCTCGTCGTGCAGCTGGAATTCCTGCTTGGCCTTTTCCGGCTCGCCTGTTCTGTCATAGGCCACACCCAACCGGTAATAGGCTTCGGTGAGTTGCGGGTTCGCATCGATGGCTTTTTTGTAGGCGTCGATCGCCGGCGGAAATTTTCGCTGGCCGAAATAAAGAATTCCTAGTTGCAGGTAGGCATCGCCACATTTGGAATCTATGGTCACCGCCTTGTTGAGGAGATTTTCGACCTCAAGCAACGCCGCCTGATCTTCTGACGGCCCGAGGCGCTTCTTAATGGCCATCGCATAGTAATAGTTGGCGAGTGGGTCGGTCGGCTGCTGTTGTACAAAACGTGCCAGCTTCTGCTCAACGCATGGCAGGGGAGTAGGCGCGGCCATTCCGATCTTGCCGAGGAAGATGTAGGGAGAGGGGTCTGCGGGATTCAGGTCAGAGGCGCTGCAGAGGCGAAGGGCGGCCTCATCATAGAAGCCACTCGCAAAAAGAGCGGCGCCCAGCGCGGCCAGCATTCTGGATGATTTCGGATATGCTTCGGCTCCCTTGCCGAAGACCTCCACGGCTGGACGCACGGCGCGGTGAAGCAGCAGCTCCGAGCCCCATGCGAAATAGTTTTGCTCGCTGGGATCGATGCGTGCGGCCTGCTCGTATTCATGAACGGCTGATAGCGGATCGCCCATGCTCTCGTCAATGTCGCCCAGCAGGCGATGCAGATCCGCAGTCTCCTTATGCGCCAACATTTTCGTAACGTGTTCGCGCGCCTGCGTAAAGTCGCCCGCGCCCTTGTAGGCGAGAGCCAAGTCGTACTGGTTGAGATCGTTGCTCGGATCGATTTGATATGCGGCCAGGAGCGGCGGAATTGACTCACTGTATCGCTGGGCGCGCAAATAAAACTCGCCTAGTTGATGATTGGCTTCGAAGCTGTGCGGAGCTGTGGTGACAGCGGCACGTAGAGTGGCTTCCGATTCGGGCGAATTATTTTTACCACTGCGGTCGCTGGCGGGATCGTCGCGCGAGGCGTCCGGTTTCAGGACGATGGTTTCGCGAGCGAGAGTCTCACTGGTTCGCAGCCTCGTGTCGGAGCCATGGCCGCCGGCAGCAGTCCAATCCGTCACACCTGCGACGGTGAAATTTGGCTGATCGGCAAACTCCATAGCCTCAGATGCAGTTTGCGACGCTGGATGATCCGTGCCGTTCAGATCAAGAACCAGCTTGACCTGGCTTTGATCATCGGAGGAGAACGCAGTAACCGTTGTGGCAAGGCTGCGGAGTCCCGACTTTTCCGCACTGACTTCGTAACTCTCAGCCTTGAGCGAGGTGAAAACAAAGTCGCCCTGGGGGCCGGTGGTCTTTTGCTGGGTGGTCGGACTTCCCTTTTGTGCCAGGCGCACCAATGCGCCCGCAACAGGCTTGCCAGCCTTGTCCTGGACTGTGCCCTGGACGCTAGCCCGGTCTGTTGGCTGCGCAGATGTTTGCTGCGCGAACGCTGGAGCAGCCGCACTCAGCATCAACGCGATAAGCACAATCGAGCCAAGAAGATGGCGACATCTCCTGGCTTCAACGGAAGAGTACAACTTGTTCACCGTACGACCCGACTTCGCCACATCGCTGATTGTACTTGTTCGATAGCCCAAGTGAGGAGAGACGAGGTTTCTCACAGCTGACTTCCGACCGCCAAGCGTGCAAGGCGGAATCACAATGGCACGTGTTCGGGCTCACAGCCAATTTGCCATCTGTTGGCTTAAGCCAATCTTTGAGGCGTCCAGCATGCCTGCAGATCTTCCAGCCGTCGCGGAACGAACAGTTTCTCATTATCGTGTGCTCGAACGTTTGGGCAGTGGCGGGATGAGCGTCGTGTTCAAAGCCGAAGACACTCTTCTGGGTCGTCTGGTGGCCATCAAATTTCTTCCTGATGAGGTGATCCAGGGTCCGATGACCTTCGATCGTTTTCGTCGCGAAGCGCGGGCTGCCTCGGCCCTTAGCCATCCCAACATTTGCACAATCCATGAAATAGGAGCGCATAACGGTCGCCCCTTCATCGTAATGGAGTATCTGGAGGGCCATAGCCTCGGTGAACTCATTCGTGGACGCCCATTGGAAATTGAGCGGCTGCTGGAAATCGCATTTCAAATCGCGAATGGCCTGGATGCGGCACACGCGAAGGGGATAGTTCACCGCGACATCAAGCCGGGCAACGTCTTCGTGACCGACAAGGGATACGCGAAGATTCTCGACTTTGGGCTTGCCAAGCTGGACTCGTTCGACATGAAGGTTCACTGCGAATCGACATTTGCCGACGACCACATCACCAGTCCCGGCACAGTGATGGGTACTGTTGCTTACATGTCTCCCGAGCAAGCATTGGGCAAGAATCTAGACGCCCGCACCGATCTCTTCTCCTTTGGCGTGTTGCTCTACGAAATGGCGACTGGAATTCTTCCATTCAGGGGCGACACATCCACGGCGATCTTCGATGCCATCCTTCACAGTGACCCGCCTCCGCCAGCGCGGCTAAATCCCGGCCTGCCACCGGAGTTGGAAAGGATAATCCACAACTGTCTTGAGAAAGACCGGGAGACCCGCTATCAAAGCGCGGCCGAGATTGGCGCGGATCTCAAGCGTCTCAGGCGCGATAGCAGTTCTTCAGGTCTCGCAGCGGCGGCGTCCCAATTGCCGATCAGACAATCGTGGCGGCGATATTGGCCCGCCGCCCCGATAGTGCTCGCGTTGCTGGGCGCTGCGGTGGCGGTGCTTTCCTGGCGTGCTCAGCCAGCGAGAGTCACCAAAGTTACGCAACTCACCGCCGACGGCCTTCCCAAGAACTCGCCGCTTACAGACGGCAGCCGCTTGTACTTCACCGAAGAACGGGAGGAGCGCATCTCTCTCGCGCAGGTGGCCCTCGCTGGCGGAGAAGTATCTCTGATCCCAGGTCCTTTCCCGAATATCGTTTTGCGAGATATTTCGAGGGATCACTCGCATCTGCTGGTTTCAGAGTACGGTCTCACCAAACCGCTGACATCGTTTTGGGACCTGCCATTGCCAACCGCTACGCCACGACGCCTGGGGGAGATCGAGGGCCGTGACGCGGCATGGTCACCCGACGACACGCAACTGATCTTTTCCCGCGGTTCTGGGATATACATTGCATGGAGCGACGGCTCAGAAGCGCGTCGTCTTCTTAGCGTTTCCGGAATTCCGTCCGAGGCGCGTTTCTCTCCTGACGGTCTGCGAATCCGGTACACACAATACGAGACTCGAAACACGTTGTCGCTTTGGGAGGTGAACGTCGACGGATCGAAAAACCATCCACTACTGGCGGGTTGGCATACTCCGCCGTCGGAGTGTTGCGGCCGGTGGACGCCGGACGGGCGATACTACATTTTCTTGACGAGGAACACCGGTGACATATGGGCTCTGCCGCTGGAACGAAAGTGGCTCCCATTTCACAAACCGGTTCCGATCCAACTCACCAATGGGCCACTATGGTTTTATGACATGTCTGTTGGAGAAAACGGAAAGAAGATTTTAGCTGCCGGCACACAGCGGCGGGGGCAACTTGTTCGCTACGACACCACAACGCATCAAGCTGTGCCATATCTCTCCGGCATCTCTGCTGGTGAGCTGTCGTTCAGCCGTGACGGCAAGTGGATCGCGTATGTGAGTTATCCGGATCTGTCGATTTGGCGATGCAGGACCGATGGCACCGAGCGTCTTCAACTGACGAATTCGACTGCCGCTACTTTGCCGCGCTGGTCGCCCGATGGCAGCAAGATCGCTTTCATCTCCGCCGTCTGGGGCAAGCCATGGAAGATCTTTGTCGTCTCAGCCCAAGGGGGTACGGCACAGGAATTGATTGCCGAAAGCAAGAACGAGGTGGATGTGGATTGGTCGCCTGACGGAAATCAACTCGTCTTCGGACGGCTTTCTGAGCAATCCGATGCTGAGCCTCTCCAGATCCAGTTGTACGATCTGCGGACCCAGAAGTTGTCTGCGATCCCCGATTCGGCGAGCCTCTTCAGTCCTCGCTGGTCTCCTGATGGTCGCGTAATAGCGGCATTGACTTCGGACTCCAAAAGCATTGTGCTGTACGATCTGGCAACTCAGAAATGGTCGACTTGGTACTCTGCGACCGACGGTATGGTGAGCTATCCGGCCTGGTCCGCGGACAGCAGAGCGGTCTACTTTCTTACGGCGATGATGGACCATCCAACCATGCGGCGCTTGCCTTTGGGAGGCAACAACCCAGAGATGATTGCGGATCTTACCGGCGAGCACCGCTACGGTGACAGATGGGGTAGTTGGAGCGGCGTAGCTCCGGATGGCAGCGTGCTGTTTGTTCGTGACGTCAGCACGCAGGAGATCTACGCCTTGGATGTGGATCTGCCGTAGTCACACGAGCTTGTGACAAGGCGATGTGAAGCAGCAAGACAAGATATGTGTCCACTTCCGGACTATTGATTCCAGATGCGGACACCGCGATGATGGTGGATCTTCGCAGATGCCCCGTTTTCCCTTGCTTTACTGTGACCCGGCTTTGGCAGCGGAGTTGCACTATCCAGAGGCATTCCCCGCTTACACCTGAACGTCGATGATCGGCGTTGCTGTGTCGCTATGAACCGCGACGGCCTTGGCATCGTATCTGATCCAGCAAGGGAGTAGAGGCATGACGGGATTAATCAAGGACGCTCGCTTCGCATTGCGGCAATTACGCAGGAGTTCGGGGTTTACAGCGGTAGCGATTCTTACGCTGGCGTTTGGCATCGGCGCTACTACCGCCATCTTTTCGATTGTGGAAGGTGTGCTTCTACGGCCGTTGCCGTTTCCAAATCCTGACCGCCTGGTAGCGTTGGGTGACGTTCCTGAAGGCGTGGACCTGGGCGGTGGCGCACCCGGCGTCACCGCGCCGGGGACTCTGATCTATGCGCGTGACACGCGCGTTTTCTCCGGATTGGGCGCGTATCAGCAGACCAGTTTTGAGCTTTCTGGCGCGGGTGACCCGGCGCAGATCAACGCCTCTCGGCTCACTGCCGGTACGTTCCCGGTGCTCGGCATTTCGCCACTGATAGGGAGAACGTTCACGCGACAGGAGGATGAGGGCAGTCAACATCTGGCAGTCATCAGCTACCGGATGTGGCGACGGCTCTTTCACGGCGATGCGCATGTCCTGGGACAGAAGATTCTGCTCGATCGTGAGCCATACGAAGTTATTGGCGTGATGCCGCGCGATTTCGAGTTTCCACTGGTACCAGGGCAGTTGAACCGCAGTGAGCTTTGGATTCCCATGAGTTTCACCCAGGGGGAGCTGGTCAACGGAGTGGGCAGTTGGAATTACAGGATGGTGGGTCGGTTGAAGCCGGGCGTGACACCAGCTCAGGCACAGCAAGATGCACAGCCGGCGGCGCAGGAAATCATGCGCAACTTTCCTCCAGCAATGGGCAGCCTGCGGATTCATGTCTTTGCAAAGCCGCTAACCGAGGTTACGGTCGCCGAAGCCAAGCCGCTGGTACGTACGCTCTTCCTTGCTGTCATGGTGGTTTTGTTTATAGCTTGCGCCAACCTGGCGGGACTGCTGCTGGTGCGTGTTATTCGCCGCCGCCGCGAGATCGCACTGCGCCTGGCGCTGGGAGCCAGCGGACTCGCCATACTGCGCCAGTCGCTGGTTGAAGCGTTATTGCTGAGCGTGGGTGGCGGCCTATTCGGCCTCTCGCTGGCATGGGCAGCGCTACACGCGGGCGTCAAGTTGCTTCCGGAAACATTACCGCGTGTGAGCGAAATTGGACTGGACTGGAAGGTAGTGATCTTCGCGCTGGGTCTGGCTGTCCTGACGGGGCTTGCATGCGGATGTGTGCCGGCCTTTGCCGCAGCACATACCACCGTGAACGAGACACTGAAAGAGGCGGGGCGAACCGGTAGCAGCGGCAGTGGGCATGCCAGACTGAGGGCTGCGCTGGTAATCGCCGAAGTCGCTGTAGCGCTGGTTCTACTCACGGCCTCTGGCCTGCTGCTGCGCAGCTTTGAGAAGCTGCGGTCCGTCGATATGGGCTTTCGCGCCGATCATCTTCTAACTGCGTTCTACGGACTGCCCCATCAGCAATATTCCACACAAGCCGCCGTAGATGGATTCACTGACTCACTACTGATCAAGCTGCAGCAGTTGCCCGGCGTGCAGGCGGTTGGCACGACTTCCCTGCTGCCGAACGGTGGTGGGGATAGTAATAACGCATTTGTTCCAGAAGGTTACGTCCCACACAAGGGTGAGGGCCTGAACCTGGCGTGGCCCTCTTCGGTTCAGGGCGACTACTTCCGAGCCGCAGGTATTCCCATCCTGCGTGGCCGCGCTTTTAACAAGGCGGACACTGCGACCTCTCAGCTTGTGGTGATCGTGAACCGTACCCTGGCTGAGCACTACTGGCCGGGGAAGGATCCAATTGGCAGGCGTATCCACATCGGCATACCGGAGTCGCCGACGCCGTGGATGACCATCGTGGGAGAGATCGCCGATATCAAGCAGACCTCGGCGGACTCGGCTACGTTAAATCAGATGTACGCGCCGGCGAGCCAGAACAAGGCCACCATCGGTCAGTTCGCGCCCCCTGACATGCTGACTGGGAATTACGGATCCATTGTGCTGCGTAGCCAGCTTCCACCGGAGCAGATGATCGATGGCCTGCGCTCCACCGTGCGGTCGATCGACCCGCAACTGCCTCTGACTCATATCCAATCAATGGATCAGGTGGTGGCCGCGGGGCAGGCACCACGACGGTTCAACACCGCGCTTATCTCTTCGTTTGCAGCGGCCGCTGTACTCCTGGCCTGTCTTGGTATTTACAGCGTCATTGCATTTTCAGCGGCACTGCGCTACGCATGAACTGGCGATCCGCCTGGCACTTGGCTCACAGCGCTCGAGCGTTCTGCGGTTGGTACTGACATCGGGAGCGAAGTTAGGGTTGGCAGGCTGCGCTATAGGGGCTGTAGTCGCCTTGCTTGCCACACGTCTCATGCGCTCGCTGCTGTTCCAGGTCGATCCGCTCGACCCGCTGGTACTAATTCTGGCAGCGATATCGATCTTTGCGCTAGCGGTAGTAGCCTCCGCCATTCCGGCGCGACGCGCCGCTTCCATCGATCCGATGCAGGCACTGAGGGGTGAGTGATAAGAGAATCGAAAAGGCTGGTGGCGTGGCCCTTTCAACGCCACCACTTCCGCGTAACAGCCGATGTCGAGAATGAGGGTGAGCAGGAACGTAAGATAGTCGCCGAGCGCTCCGGGATCAATTCCGTGTGAATGCTTTTTGGACGAGGGTGAACCGGGCAGCGCCGATCAATCCCGAGTCCTCATTCAGGACGATTTTTACGGGTATCTCTCCCAGTAGCGAACTCATGCGGCCTTTGTCGAGGAAAGCGTCGATGAAGGCCGGCTCTTTCATCTTGGCTATGATCTTTCCCGCGATCCCCGCAACGTAGATGCCGCCGGTTCCCATGAACTTGAGAGCGCAGTTGCCTGCTTCCGATCCAAAAACGCTGACGAAGATTGTAAGGGTGCGATCGCAGATCGGGGTCTTCTTGCTCAGGGCCAATTCTGATATCAGGACAGGGGCATCGGGAGCGGCGGCTAGTTGTTCCTTGAGCCAGGCAGGCTCTTCTTCTTTGGCAGTGTCCCTTAGAAACTCGTAGATATTTTTGACACCGGGGCCGGAAAGAAGTCTTTCATAGCTGACGTGTTGGTTCCCAAACTTCTTCATGAGGTACTGCAGCAGCTCAACCTCAACTTCATTCTTCGGAGCGAATTCGCTGTGTCCACCTTCGCAGGCGAAGGGATGATGACGATAGCCATCCCAGTAGAGTCCGGCTTCGCCTAGCCCAGAGCCCGCTGAGACGACGGCCATATTTCCTTCCGCATCGCTGGAGCCTTCGCGAATGCTTACAAAGTCCTTCGACGGCAACGCGTCAATGCCATAAGCAAAGGCCTCGAGGTCGTTGATCAATCCCACCGTGCGCAATTTGAGCTGAGTGGCTAGTTCCTTCGAATCGATCACCCACGGGAGATTGGAGACTTTACAGCGCCCGCTCCTGACAGGACCTGCGACTCCAAAGCAGGCGGACTGAACCGGAATTCCCTCGGACTTCACGAAATCGGCGACGATCTCGGCTAGTCCCGTGTGATCGCCGCTGCGATAGATTTTCTCCACGACGCACTTCAGGCGGCTGCCCTCAGTTTCGAATGCAGCCAGCCGGGATTTTGCGCCACCGATATCGCCCGCCAGGATCATTCGATTTTCCTCCAGTGCCGACCGTCGCGCTCCATTAGATCGTCTGACTCTTTCGGCCCCCACGTGCCCGACGCGTAGTTTGGGAAGTTGCGCGCCGGCAGGGCCTTCCAAACATCGAGAACCGGATCGAGAATTCGCCAACCTGCTTCGACCATGTCCGCGCGCTGAAACAAGGTAGCGTCGCCGATCATGCAGTCATACAGGAGAACCTCGTATCCAGTGTAGGGTTCAGCGCCAAAATACTTCGAATACTCGAAGCTCATCTCGACCGATCCCATGCGAAGTTGTGCGCCGGGAATCTTGGCGCCGAATCCCAGAGACATTGCTTCGTCGGGTTGAATCTGAATCACCAGCCGATTGGTCTGCAGCTTGTGGACGGAGGTCTCTCGAAATAATTGGAACGGCGCACGCTTAAACTGAATGGTGATTTCTGTGTGGCGCTTTGCCATGCGCTTACCCGTCCGGACATAGAAGGGCACGCCCGCCCACCGCCAATTGTCGATATTTAATTTCAGTGCAACGAACGTCTCGGTCTTGGAGTCGGGCGAAACCCCGGGCTCAGATCGATAGGCCTGCAGTTTCTCCTTCTGGACGATGCCCTCTCCATACTGCCCGCGGACCGCCTGGTGTAGCACGTCCTCAGAACTGAGCGGCTGGATGGCGTTCAGCACCTTGGCCTGTTCGTCGCGCACGGCATCGGCGCTGAAGGATGCGGGAGGCTCCATCGCGGTAAGACTGATGAGCTGCATCATGTGGTTGGGAACCATGTCGCGAAGTGTGCCGGCGTTGTCGAAATATCCTCCGCGCAATTCGACACCCACCGTCTCAGCATTCGTAATTTCGACGTGGTCGATGTAGCGCCGGTTCCAGATTGGTTCGAAGATTCCGTTGCCGAAGCGGAAGACCATGATGTTCTGCACGGTTTCCTTGCCCAGGTAATGATCAATTCGATAAATCTGTTTTTCAGAGAGCACAGCCTTGATGTTCTGATTGAGGGTCACGGCTGACTCAAGGTCCTGGCCGAATGGCTTCTCAATGACAACTCTTCGCCAGTGATCGTCCACCTCTTTGGACAAGCCCGATTGTCCGAGTTGCTGAACGATGTCGCAGAAAAACTTGGGTGACGTCGCCATGTAGAACAGGTAATTCTGGTTGGTGCCATGTTGCTGGTCGATGGCGTCTAGCAACTCCTTCAATTTGGCGTATGTCGCGGGATCACCAAAGTCGCCGCGCAGGTAGTGAAGTGAATGCTGGAAGCGGTCCCATGCCTGAGCGCCGTGGTCCTCTGTCTGCAGAAAGCGAGTGACTTTATTTCGGAACTCCTCGAGACTGAGATCGTCTATGGCCACGCCAAGTACGGCGAAATGCTCGGGCAGGAGATGCGCTTTTTCCAGGTTATACAAAGCCGGGACCAGCTTGCGCATGGTGAGGTCACCAGTGGCTCCGAAGACGACCATGACGCATGGCCCCGCGGGTTTGCCAGCCTGTTCAAGCTCGTCATCCGTAACAGGTATTTGGGGCATTTTCACTCACTCCAGTGGGGGCTTAGCGTAAACGGAGCCCGGCGGTAAGTCAAGCTGGAAGGCGCCAGGACAAATGGAGTAACTGCGCCCGATGCAGGCATAAATTGTAGTTATCCGCCGGCCGATGCACACTACTTTTTCCGGATGATCGGGGCTGGCAAGTGCTCAGATTTTCATACCACTTCTGCTATCCGTCGTCAGCGTGAATTCACCCAAAAATCATATTGGCGGAAGCACTGATCTTCTCGAACGCTCGACGTCAATAGTTGCTTTCCAATTTATCCCACTGCAAGGCCTGCATGATGTAGGCTCCGGCACCGTAGCCGACCATGGGCAACGCGCCCGTCGGATCGCCTATCTCTCCGGGGAAGAGAGGACACGGGACCGAAACGTACATTTCAGGAATGATGTTGTGATCGTCGGCTGACTTATTGACGATGCGTTTTACCATCGCGGCCGCGTCGGCATTTCTTCCAAGGCGCCGGTACACCTCAGCCAGGCTAAGATCGACAAACAAGAATTCCTGCTTTTCATACCAATACTCAAATATGGACGGGTCAGTGTATGTGCTGCGAACTCGCTTGTAGCCGCCCGAGGACACTTTCAGCAATTCCATCCTGTCAACGGTGTCGCGCACGATCGCAGGATCGGCGACGACTCCGAAGTTGATGATCACCAACAGCGCTCCATCGATATCGTTCTTCACTCCTTCTTCCAGCGTCCCGCGGAGTTTGCCGTCTCTTATAAACGCCGCGTTGAATCCCGTCTGCAGCAGGTCGACCTGTTTCAATATGGCGGTCCTGGTTACTTCATCGCCAGCACGGTGCGCCGTTTCTGCGAAGTTGCGGAGACCTACGATAGCGACAGCCGTCGAGAACGCAAAATGCTTCTTGTCCTTCTGCCGCTCTTCCCAGATTGACGTGTCTGCCGCAACGATCAGGCCCGGACCATACTTCTCCAGATTGGCCAGTAGCGGCTTTGCGATGTAGTCCCTGGCGCTCTCGTACAAGCGCCCACGATACGTCGAGGTTCCGAGCAGAGTGGGATCAGCGTATTTTCGCTGGTACTCACCGAGCACCCAGAGAGCCAGCCCCCAATTGTCGAACTCAATATTGGTGCTGCCCTCCATGGTGAAGAATGGTTCTTCGGAGCCATCGCCGAAGTAACGGACAACCGAGATCTGATAATCGGCGCCCGCCGTCTCAGCTCGCATTTTTCCCGTGGGCTGCGCGTTGAAATATGCCAGCAGGGCGGCACGAGCTTCCTTCTGGTGCCCCATGCGAATGAAGGCGACCGTCGCGTAGGCCATGTCTCGCACCCACGGGGTAAACCATACGCCGTCGGGCAAACTGGCAACGATGAGGCCGTTGTTGTTTCGTCCGGGACGGTTGGGTTCGCGGCTTTGCGCGATGCGAAGCATAACTTCACTTTGACGCCACAGATGCCGCTCTTTCTCTCCTGCAAACTGCACGGATGGTTTAAGGCGCCAGAGTTCGAGTTCCGCAATCTCCCGCTTGGCTAATGCCTTCGGTGTGAGTCCGGCCTGCCAATGGTTGAATTCTCGAAGGGTCGGTTCCGCCTCACTCTCACTCTCGAGCGAGACCAGCGCCCAGCCCAAATTGCCGGCCAGATACTGCTGCGGTGGCGCCGACGCGGTCCATTTTTCGCCGAGCGGGATGAGTAACAAGCATTCCGCTACGCCTTCGAATCTGAGTAGTTGCGCTTCGGCGCCCGCGATTCGGATGACCCTTTGAGTCTTGACTGGCTGCTTCCATTCCACGTGCAAGCCGGTGTGCCCCGTCTCGGCGGAACTTGGTTCCCAACTGATTACAAGCGCCGCTCGCTCGAATCCGAAGGGCATAAAGAAAATACCCTCGCCGGCACTGCTGCGAGCGTGGATAACGTGCGAGTCTTCCTCGTATGTTGCTGATGGATTTTTCGCCGCCGCATCGCCCCAGCCGAGAGACTTGATGAAATTGGCCGTCTCGACTCCCTCACTGAGAGGATCGTCGGCCTTTGGCTGACCAAAGCTGTAGGGATGCGCATAGAACTTGCTCACGGTGGCAGTCTCCGGCGAGACCACTGCAAACCCGAAGCCGTTTCCGGTGACCACGTGGGACGCCACGGCAGGCAGAGATGCGAAGAGGCCAAAACAGATCAAAGCGACAGAATTACGAGAGAAGCTCATGGCCACTCAGTATCCGCGGGGTGCTTGATTTCGGCAACTCTCCGACCGAAACTGCCGATGTCAAATTCCTCCTGAATTGTTGTTGTTGCGTAGCCAATTCTCGAAAATATTTATATACTAGTTAATAACCCTCCTGTGACGTGCTGAGCAGTCTGTCGCCAATAATCCAATCCCTTTCCTGTAATTCGCAGGCGAAAGAGAAGTGCCTATGTTCCAACGCGCGCGATACCTCCTCACGCTTTCGTTACTCAGCGTCCTGACCGTTTTCAATCCAGCAATTGCGCAGAAAATCACTAGCATTACACCTTCAACGGTCGCGGCTGGAAGTGGCGGTTTGGTGGTGTCAATAGCCGGATCAGGCTTCACCTCGGGATCTGTTGTCCGAGCCGTTAAGACCTCTGGAACGGAGAACCTGCCAACCTACTTTGTAAACACCAACCTTCTTTTGGCCGGTGTCTATGCAGGTGACACGGCGAACCCAGGGAATCTACCCATCAGCGTAGCCAACTATGAGACGCAATCAGCATCGAACGCGGTGACCTTGACGGTTACCGGTAAGGCGCCTGCTCCTCCGCCGCCGCCATCTCCACCACCTCCTCCGCCACCCGGAGGGGGAGGTTGCTACGGTTGCTACAACCCAGCGCCGACGCCTCCGCCACCACCTCCGCCACCGCCTCCGCCGGGTGGCTCGGGGCCAGTTACGAGTCCGCCGGGATCGAACATGCTCGTGACAGTAACTTCTCCATATTTGAACGAAGCGTTGAGCGGGACGGTGAGCATTGCTGCAACGGCGAAGGCAACCAGCAAAACGGACGGAGGGATTGTCTTCTGGGGAGTTTTCGACTCTGGCAATCTGATATGGGTGGACATCAACCCGGATCCCTCCATCAAAGTTGATCTCGCGTTGTCGAAGGGGTCTCATAAGCTTCAGGTGGTTGCGTACGATGATTCGTTTACTGGATCGACCGCAACCATACCTGTAGTCTCGGGCTCAACTGGCGTCACTACTACGTGGCATGCGTGCATGTATACGAAGAACGGTGAGCAGTACCAGGCAATGCAGATTTCCCCTCACCAGACCTTGACAGGTGTACTGCAATCGCAGATGTTCTGGAATTCGAACTGCGATCCGGTGCAATGGACAGATCAATTAAACGATGTTGGTTCGCAGATGACTTTTGGTGCGGGCTCGGAGTGGACGTACTATTTCATCCATCGCGCAGACACGCCGGGTGTATCTGCGGTCTGGACAATGGGCAACCAAACCTCCGGCTGCGTGAACTACAACACTGCTCCGGCCTGCAACTGATGATTTGCTAATCCGGATCCGACTCATTCTGCGTCAAACAGATGAGCCGGATCCGGTTGCTCTTCGAGGTGCGACAGGGGGTGGGCGCGCGATGCGCAGTCGCGGCTACTGCCTCATTGCTCGAAGTGCAGAATAGTTGGTTGCGTGCTGAACGAATCTGAATCAACCCCAACTACTTCTGTCGGACTCGTGACCCACAAGACGATGTTTTTCGAAACAGGAGAACTGAGGACGATAAATCCCCTGCCGTTGTTTGCTGGACTTGCGAGTTTGTACGTGCCATCGAGAGCCTGATCAGGCAAGAGACCGGAAGTCTGACTTATGTCTTCCATTCCGCTAAGGATTCCCCTGCCCGATCCATTGGTACTCCCGTCAAAGTCTGAAGCACCCGTGAGAAGCTGAGCATTGACGCCCGCGGGGGCTCCAGAAGCCAGAGCATAGTTTCCAAACATGTTCAGATTCGAATATGTCGCCACCGGGCTTTGTGGATTCATTTCACCCATCGCTACGGCGCTAGTGGAGGCATCCATGAGGAAAGCTCTGCCTGGGGCAATTGCGTAGAAATACCATGTAGCGGTTTGACCGTTGGCTTCGTTATCGAGATTGATTGTCCCGCGCCCATTCAGCTGGGTGTCATACGCACCTGTATACGAACCATTGGAAGTGATGAGTCCACCGTTGTTTTCGTCGTACTTCACTGCGACTACCTGATTCCCGTCGAATACGATCCGGCCAACTGTCACATCGGCAGCATTGCCGCTCATTCCGCTAATGCCGAAGACAGATGGGCCAGTGAATGCGGAGTTAAGGAAGGGCGTCCCTGATTGCAATTCGGCGGAACCAGCCAAGAGCGGATTATTTGCGCTCAGAGGATCGAGCGATACCATGAAAAATTCACTGCGGGATATTACGTACAACGCAAAGTTGAAGGTGCCTCCATCGAATCCCGTAATGTTCAGCGTGGAAAGGCCACGACCGGAACTGGCCACGCTGAGTATGCCGCTAAAGGATCCAAATGTCGGCGATACTACGCCACCGTCGTTGACATCGAGGCTGCCGCCAGAGATGGCTCCCGAGCCGCTCGGATACACCACGCCGACTGCTCCGATGCGCGCACCCGCGACATCCTGGCCATTCAGGTTGATCGCATAGCCACCAGAGAAGGCCGACGTCTTGAAGGCGGTAGCGTCCTGCCGTTCGAGCATGCCAGCTCCTCGAATTCCAGAGTCATCGAATTCGATGAAGCGTCCTCTGTCTCCAAGCTGGCTAAGGGAAAGCTTGAACGTGAAGGTGCCGAGCGCAGTCGTCATTGTGAAGGTCGCACGGTCATCCGCGTTCACCTGGTAAGTGCCTGTTAACGCGATGTTCCGGGCTACGCCGTCTGTTCGGTTCACGTCCTCTCTGCCGGAAGTGAGTTTGCCGGCGCCATCCGCGGTGAACGAGCCGGCCCCTTCATACGCACCCTTGTCATCGAATCCGTTGAAGAGAAACGCATATTGACCAATTAACTTTGCATTGTTGCTGGCAACGATCAGCACAGTCGCCGACGCGGTCTGCGATGGAGCAGCCTGAGACGCTGCCGTAATCTTGACATCTGCCGGATTTGGAATCGAAGGCGGCGCGGTGTACAACCCCGTCTTATCGATTGTTCCGCACGCAGCCCCAGTGCAACCCGTTCCTGCGAGGGTCCAGGTAACACTTGTATTGAGGTTTCCTGATACCGTAGACCTGAACTGCTGCTGACCTTTTACTGGCACAATAGCAGCGGTTGGAGACACAGTAACTACCGTTCGCTGGATGATAGTGACTATAGCCTCACCGGCCTTTGTTGAGTCCGCCTTTGAGGTGGCAGTTACCTTGACCTGTGCGGGCTGCGGAATAGAGCCAGGCGCGGTGAAGAGGCCGAGAGAATTGATTGTCCCGCAAGCAGCGCCAGAGCAGCCTGTACCTGAGAGACTCCAGGTGACAGCACTATTCGTTGACCCCGTAACTGCTGCCATGAATTGCTGTTTACTTCCAGCCATGACCTGTACCGCGGTTGGCGATACCGTTACAACCACTGGTGGGACGATTGTCACAGCCGCAGTTGCAGACTTCGACGTATCAGCGCTCGAAGTAGCCTTCACGGTAACAAGAGCAGGATTGGGAACAACGTCTGGAGCTGTGTATAAGCCGCTTGACGACACTGTACCGCAGTGGGCGGCAGTGCAACCCGTTCCAGATACGCTCCAGGTTACGGTCGTATTCGAATTTCCCTTCACAAGTGCGGTGAACTGCTGAGTATGCCCGGCGACGACCTGAGCGGTGGTTGGGGAGATAGAGACGACCGTGGGAGGAACAATTGTGACTATCGCCGATGCCGACTTCGTCGGATCAGCATTTGAGGTTGCAGTCACAGTAACCTGTGGCGCATTAGGAATCGCCGTCGGCGCTGTGTATTGCCCACTCGAGGAGATGGTACCGCAAGCACTTCCCGTGCATGAGGCTCCGATCACACTCCACGCCACACTGGTATTCGTTGTGCCTGTGACAGTTGCGGTGAACTGCTGCTGGGTGCCAATGACGACATGCGCAGTTGCAGGTGAAACCTTGACTACTACGGCTGCAACGACCGTAATCGTCGCGGACGCTGACTTAGTTGGGTCGGCAATGGATTTTGCAGTCAAGGTGATTTGCGCGGGTCCGGGAACGACGGCGGGCGCAGTGTAAAGGCCACCGCTAGTCACGGTTCCACAGCTACTTCCCGAGCATCCTGCACCTGACAAGGTCCAGCTGACAGCCTTGTTCGTGGTGCCGGTAACAACGGCCTGGAACTGCTGTTGACCGCCAGCAACCACTTGAGCGGCACCCGGAGAGACGCTCACTCCGACCGGGGGAATCACAGTTACAGTCGCCGTGCTTGACTTGGCGGGATCTGCGACGGAGGTTGCGATAATGCTCACCTGCGCAGGACTGGGAACGGATGCCGGCGCGGTGTATAGACCCGCAGACGTTACTGTGCCACAGGTGCTTCCACTGCATCCGCTGCCCGACACGCTCCATGTCACCTTGGTATCTGTTGTGCCGGTTACTGTTGCGGTGAATTGCTGCTGCTTGGTCAGCAAGACTTGAGCGGAGGATGGGGAGACACTTACAACCACCAATGGAAGCACGGTTACAGTTGCCGAATTCGACTTAGTGGAGTCCGCGACAGACGTGGCCTTTATGCTTACTTGCGCAGGGCTCGGAACGGATGTTGGCGCGGTGTACAAACCGCCGGAACTGATGGTGCCGCAAGTACTTCCAGAGCAACCGGTTCCAGAGACGCTCCACGTCACACTCGTATTGGCAGAGCCAGTAACCGTCGCGGTGAACTGCTGTTGCTTGCCCACGACAACTGGGGCTGAGGTAGGCGAGATATTTACTGCTACCGATGGGACTATCGTAGCTACGGCCGTGTTGGCCTTGGTTGGGTCGGCCAACGAGGTTGCAGTAACGCTAACCTGCGCGGGGCTTGGAACGGTTGTGGGTGCGGTGTATAACCCGCTGGAACTGATGGTGCCGCAAGCGCTTCCCGTGCAACCCGTTCCGGACACATCCCAAGTGACATTCGTATTTGTTGAGCCCGTGACTGTCGCGGTGAACTGCTGCTGTTTGCCTGCCACAACCTGCGCAGAGGCCGGTGCGACCTTCACAACTACGGGCGGTAGCAGAGTTACCGCGGCGGATGAAGATTTAGAAGTATCAGCATTCGAGGTGGCAGTGACGGTTACTGATGCGGGCGAGGGCAGAACAGATGGCGCTGTGTATAAGCCAGTTGCGCTGACAACGCCGCAAGCACTTCCGGTGCAGCCAGCGCCAGACACCTTCCAGGATACGGATGTGTCCGTTGAGCCGGTGACAGTAGCGGCAAACTGCTGCTGTTTTCCGGCCACAACCTGCGCCGTCTTTGGTGAGACGGTGACTACCACTGGAGGAACAATAGTCGCTGTAACTGTGCTCGACTTGGTTGGATCAGCCAACGACGTAGCAGTTATGCTCACTTGCGCAGGTGCGGGAATCGCATTCGGAGCGGTGTAGAGCCCGGTTGAGGATAGACTGCCGCAAGCACTACCTGAGCACCCGGCACCGCCCAGACTCCAGGCAACGCTGGTATTTGTCGTCCCGGTAACATGAGCCAGGAATTGCTGTTGCGTACCGATCACTACTCTCGCGGACTGAGGCTGCACACTTACTGCTACTGGAGGCGCCACGGTTACAGTAGCGGAGGCCGACTTAGTTGTATCTTGCAGCGAGGTCGCGGTCACGATTACCTGCGCAGGATTTGGTACAGACGCTGGAGCGACATAGAGTCCGCTGGATGTGATTGCGCCGCAGGTACTTCCCGAGCATCCCGCTCCGGTGAGACTCCAATTCACAGCGGTATTGCCGGTGCCTGTCACGGTTGCTGTAAACCGTTGGGTATTGCCCACCATGAGGGTCGCGCTTGTAGGCGAGACCGAGACCCCGATGTTAAAAGAAGCACCAATGAAAATACTCGCTGTGCCGGATTGGCTCAGGTCGGCGAGCGACGTTGCGGTGACATTGACAACGGAAGGGTTTGGAGCAGATGGGGGTGCGAGGTAGAGTCCGCCGGATGTGATTTGTCCGCAGGCATTTCCGCTACAACCTGCCCCTGAAAGGCTCCAAATCACCACGTTGTTTGTAGTCCCGCTGACAGTCGCTGTCAGTTGTACTTGCCCGCCAGGCCTCACCTGCGGGAATTGCGGAGAGACGGTGACCGAGATAGCTGCAAAGGCAACCGCGTGGAGCACGGTTACCATGGCCAAAAGCCCATATGCCCTTAAGCTTAGCTTCATGAACCACCCGCCTCGGCTTGCCAGCCTTGATCGCACTGCCGCGGGGTTTCCACGGCCCCGCTCTGGAGGAGGGTAATTGCACCACGATAGGCATCGGGTCGCAATGATGCAATTGGATTAGACCGTTTCGCAGTCTCCACACGACCTAAACGGACTTCGAATAGTTGAGTCGCCTACTGTGAGTTTCCGCAGCCGCACGTTCCTTGTGTGCCACCTAACTGCCGAATATAGGCGCACTGGCTCTGGAGAGCATTCAATTCAGGATCACCGAGAGGGACCGACGAGAACGGTGTCTCTGTGGCCACCGACTCGTCATCCTTGCTTGATTGAAGATGGGTTGCCCAGGCCAGACCTGTCCCACTGGGCGCCAGAACACTCGCGTCGCAGCTCTGGTTAATGTTGAACTTAGAAGTAACTACGACCACGGAGCCGGATTCAAGAATGGCTCCGGTAAGTGAGTTGTTAACTAGATCTTTTCTCAGAGACAAAGTGCGAAGTGAATTCCTGGAAAGAAAACAGCCACAGCACTCGGCCAATTGTTGATCACTATTGAAAACGTAGATCATCGCGCAAAGGTCTTCGCCGCTCAAACCAGGATTCGTTAACCTTACGGTCGAATCAACGCTGGTCTTGTCATTAGTGAAGTAGTTGACTAACTCCAACGGGTGAACCGTAATCGTAGCGTCTCCAGACACCCCGTTAGAGGCGCTTACTCGAATTGCGGTAGTGCCGATGCTGCGGCCGGTCGCAACCCCGGCTGCACTCAAGCTGGCCACTTGTGGGTTCTCCGCGCTCCATGACATCGACTGGGACAATCGCTGCGTGGAACCGTCTGTGTAGTGCCCGTACGCCGCTATTTGATGAGTGCTTCCCAGAGGGATCTTTGGATTCGCAGGTGTAATGGTAATTGATTGTAAGGCCGGAGCAGAGACATTGAACGA
This sequence comes from uncultured Acidobacteriaceae bacterium, assembly GCA_963849505.1. Lineage (GTDB taxonomy): Bacteria > Acidobacteriota > Terriglobia > Terriglobales > Acidobacteriaceae > JANXZS01. Next base: position 72,157 of record CAWKHY010000017.1, read on the forward strand.
CGCCTGCCCTTTGACACCCTTGAGCGAAGCAGTAACGGTCGCAGTGCCTTCGGCTTGAGCAACCGCCATGCCCTCTGGGCTGACCTTAAGGACGTTAGGAGCGGACGTACCCCAATTGGCTGCCTTTGAAATGTCCTGGGTTGTGCCATCGGTATACCTGCCGGTCGCAATCAGCTTCTGCGTCGTGCCGAGCGGCATGTCGGTATGGCCCAGCGAGATGTCCAATGACAGGAGAGCCGCCTGTGTAATCGTCAGCGTCGAGTTCGCACTGATACCACCAGCACTGGCAGTCACAGTGGCGGAGCCGACGGCCTTTCCAATGGTTAGTCCGGAGCTACTGATGTTGGCGAGTCCAGCCGGCGACGACGTCCACAACACGTTCTTTGTTATGTCCTGCAAGCTGCCGTCTTTGAAGATGCCAACTGCGGAAAACTGGGCCGACGTGTCCAATGGAATAGAGAAACGATCACTCATTATCTGCAATCCCACGAGGGGCGCCGCTGTTACCTGCAGAATGGTCGAGGCAGTTAGTCCTTCTGTGGTCGCGGCGATGACGGCATTACCTATGCGCGTTGGTAGCGCGAGCCCCGTCGAACCTACGGTGGCGACCTCCGGGTTCGAGCTGGTCCACGTAACTCCGCTTTGCAATGTTCTCGTTGTGTTGTCAGTAAAGCTGCCGACAGCAGTAAGTTGGGCACTATCGCCAAGGCTTACATACGACGGGGAAGGCGTGAGCCAAATTGATACCAGGGCAGCGCCTCCCACGGTAATGGTTGCGGTAGTGGAGGTATGGTCAGCAGTCGCCGTGACGGTCGTCTGACCTACCTTTAGGGAGCTTGCCTGCCCCAGTGAATCGATCCGGACGACATCCGGTTTACTACTAACCCATACACTGTCCACGGTCATATCCCGCCGGCTACCATCGCTAAAGAGACCAGTCGCTCTTAGCTGCACGCTCTTCCCAAGCGACACGGAAGACACACCTGGAACTATCACGAGCGATGTGATGTGGGGAGTTTGGGGGGCGCCGCAGCCGCCCATCAGTAGCAACCAACCCAGTACAACGCAACAGTTGGCGCTTCTTCTTGTAACACCTTCCAATGCAATCCGGCTATCACACATGACGGTAGCCTCTGTCTGGTGGATTAGGACTATTGGACTAGTCCAGATCACGCTGCACAGAGGACTTTAGCTGAGGCGTGCCACTTTGCAATACTCCATGTGACTTAGACGGGAGATACTAGTGGGGATGGCGTAGGAGGAGTGAGCTAGCATCTTTCGACTAACCCAAATGGCTAGGTTCACAACAAGAACGATAGGCCGGAGAAGTAGCCTTCTTCCGGAAAGGTCTCTTTCCTGGACCAGCACACCCTCATGAGTGTAGTAATTTTGACGGGGAGCTCATTAATCGAAAATTCACACAGGCACACGCAGGCAGGACCAACAGGTAGGGTAGTGAGAATGCAGATGCCGCCTTGACTGATGTCTTGAATCCTGGCGACGATTTTGGTCGACCTTGCTCTCTGACTACCCGCCGGAGGGAGCGGTCGCAGAACCAGCTCGAAGCTCTGCGGGAACCGCCGATAACGGCGACGATCATGATCTGCAACAGGCTTCACATGCACGCATCATGATCAACACAGAGACAGGAATCAGTAAATTGGTCAGATGGATTAGTCCCTAATACCGCGTCACTGTTTCGACTCAACAATCTTGCCAACAATCCCTGAACGTGTGGAGACGGACATCTTGAGCATGACGAGTCGCAAGAACGCCTTTACGGTGTTTGGGCTTATCTGCATTCTATTTGCGATCTCTTTGCTGGTCAGGCCTTCCATCAGCAGGCCTACCGTCTCTAACTCTCGCCCAGTAAGATCGAACTGCTGAGATAGGTGTTTCAGTGTGTCTTCACTTGCATAGTGGCGCTCGAGCAACAACGCCACAGCGGCTCCAACAGTTCCCCGCTCACAAGCGTCCAGGCGAAAGGCCCGACAAAGGTACATCCTTCTTCCAGACTTGTAATCGCGTACAAATTGAGCTTCCCCGTTGTTCCGGTTCAGCAGGCTCGATCGAACTTTGTCAGCAAGGAACACGTGCATTTGTTTAATTTGCTCTGGTTTCGTTGGAAAGCACAATATGTGCGTGGCCTCAGTATTGTAGGCAAGGGGGTGGAGAGAACCATCGAGCAGCAAGAATCCGGGCGCAGAAACTGTCGTGGGCACGACTCATTTCTCCTGAGTTTGTTTTACGATTCAAACTGACATTTTGATTTAGGGTCTGAGCGAGAACCAGCGGTAATCAGGACTGTTCTCTTTCCTTATAAGTAAGGGCCCGGCGGGCGTCTCAGCGAATCTGCCTGTTTGTAGTAGCCCACTTCTCACCGTGCAGTTTGACTAGATTGCTGCTGCTTGTCAAGGGGCAAGCGAGATGATTTTGTTTAATTGCATTGCGCTTAACCTAATGGAACTAGTTCCCTATTACAACTCTGCCGCCCGAGTGGTCCGTCCTCAACAGGCAACCTTACCCTTCAGTGCGGCTAAGCCATATGTACTATTGCAAGTCGACGACGTGGATGGTTCAATCAAGCCCCGATGAGGTTGCCTATGCGACTCCGCGAGACGCCACTTCCGATTCACGCCGAAAAGCTACTCTCACATTCGCGCGCACTTAAGCGCGAACCTAACACACTGAAGCGTAAAGTTATATTGCTTGCAGCACTCTGCCCATTTCTTGAGCCCTACAGCTCTCTTCACGCTCAGATAGCTCAGAGACCGGGGACGAACACTTCAGTTGAGCAATGTGACGAGAACGAGGTAAAAGGCACCTCTACTACCCCTTCTGCTCGTGACGGCGCAACTTCCCCGGCGTCGACAGCCACTGTAAAGGCGCTCAAGTCAGATGGAGACACAGTGGTGATAAAAGACAAGCTTCGTTTGCCTGGAATCTCTTCAAGCACCCGCTCCGGAGATGCACAGCAAACTCAGTGCACAACCGACGAAGATCAAGGGTCGCAATCTACGCCCGTGACGTCCAAGGCTACAACAAAGGAATCCGTCAAATCTTCTCCGACCGCGTCAGCAGCCCCCCCTTCGCTCGTCCACTACTCGAACGGCATACTGACTATCAATGCGCATGACGAGACTCTTCGCGAGGTGCTGGATGCGGTCAGATCGCAGACGGGGGCGTCTGTAAGTTTTCCCCAAAGTGGCGCTGGCGATCGTGTCTTTGGCACGTTTGGCCCTGGCCCGATGCGTGAGACCCTGATGGCACTCCTGGATGGGTCTGCGTTCAACTACGTAATGCTGGCCTCGTCTTCTGACTCCCGTGTCGTGAGACAGCTCATACTCACTCCTCGACAGGGTGCAACAACTGCTCCTCTCGACAATCAGGTCGCCACCAAGGTTGCTCCTGCCGGTCCTGGGCTCTACGGCCAAGGCTTCGAACCCGATCAAGAGGAGCCCGCCGAGTCGCCGCAAGTGCCAGTTCAATCTGCTCAGCCCACTATTCCGCCCGTGGAAGCGAACAAGCTCCTAAAGGAAGCGCAGGATCTTCAGCAAGCAAATCCCAACATGACGCGCGGCCAGATCCTTGGTGAAATGCAGAAGCGCCACTCACAGCAGTTAGACGACGCGGCGCAATCGCAGCCTGCGCCTCAATGAGTTCAGCAGATGAGGCATGCCAGCTAGCCGACGCTGCCGCGAACTTCAACAACGTAACGTTGAACTGCCGGAAGTTCCGGAACTCTTGATAACTCTTCGGCGACAACAAAAGCCGTAACTCAAGGATCTTGATAGGCATGCAGAGGGTCTAGCTCACGCTTAGAAGGACATGTGTCACATTTACCCGTCTCGCATTTCAGCATCGAGATTTCAATACGGGGCAATAGATAGCCGGTGCCAGGTGTAACTACTACGGTCGGCTTAACTCTCTTGCTTGCATAGATCGATTTAACCCACTTGGGTAGTTGCGATCCGCCTAGTTATGAGTACATTTGTGCGCTAGCGCTGTGAGCGGTTTTCAGTCTGCAGCCGAGCAAGCGCCAAGGAGGACGTTTGACAATGAAGAACCCACTCTGTAAGACGCTGTATGTGCTCTCCCTTGCATTGGTAATCGTTGGCCTGGTTACATTCGGCGCTGGCGTAGCCTCTGCTCAAACTGATGTTTACAAGCTCAACTACTTCTCCAACAATGCAGCTCCTGCTCCCGATGCTACGGTCAGGATCGACAATCCTGGTCTGACCTACGGGAATGTATGCGCGATGATTTACGTGTTCGATGCAGATCAGCAGCTCACAGAATGCTGCGGATGCATCGAAACTCACAACGGACTGCGGACCATCTCGGTGAGGAATAACCTCACAGCCAACCCCTTGACCGGCGTTCGTTCGAGAAATGGTGTCATCAAGGTCGTCGCGGCGAACGTAAACAACTCGCCGTGCGATCCTACCTCCAATGTGAGGCCGATACCCAATCTTCGCGCATGGGGCACGCATATCCAGAATCCAGTGGGTACGGCGTATCCAATTACCGAAACTGAATTCTCCGATTCCGCGCTCGGCGCCACTGAACTTGCTAATTTGCAGGCACAGTGCGCCTTCGTGAACATTCTTGGAAGCGGACAGGGCATTTGCTCTTGCGGCACAGGTGACTAATTGCAGTTACAAGAACAGCTAGATGAAATGCATTGTCTTGTGCGCCGGTAACCTGCCTTACCGGCGCACACAACTCACTTAGAAGATCTCGACGGAGGAGCTTCCCCAATGAAACGTGCGCACACCGCAACTCTCCTTGCCATTGCGTTGCTCGTGAATATCACCCCCTTGATGAAAGCTCAGACGGACCTTGGCAATAAGACCGAGGTGGTTGCAACTGTCGCCGGCAAGGACCTCACTATGGCTGACATGCAACATCAGGAGGGTGGAAAGCTCCTGCAGGCGGACTATCAGTACTACCTTTCGCGCCGCAAGGTGCTGGAAGATCTGATTGACAATCAGTTATTGGCCGATGCGGCCCGAAGCAAGAACATGTCTCTGGATCAGTTCATGGAGAAAGAAGTGTACAAGAACGTTAAGGATCCTACAGAGGATCAGCTCCAGGTTTATTATGAAGGCCTTGATACCAAGGACTCCTACGAGGCAATTCGCGGAGAAGTGCTACAGCATATCCGTGAACTTCGCCAGGCCAAGGCGAGGCTGGCCTATGTCGATGCGCTTCGCAAGCAGGCGAACATTAACATCAGCCTGATGCCTCCGGTTGCCGATGTGAACACTGAACACGCTTATGCCCGGGGATCATTGAATGCGCCGGTAGTCATGATCGAGTTCGCTGACTATGAGTGCCCCTACTGCCAGAAGGTTAACCCGCAGGTACAGCAGCTAAAGAAGACATTTGGCGATAACTTGACAGTCGTCTACAAGGACTTTCCGCTCCCCATGCATCACGGATCTCAGAAGGCTGCAGAAGCGGCCCGCTGCGCCGGTGAGCAGAACAAGTTCTGGGAATATCACGACGTTCTGTTTTACAGCAAGATGGTAGAGGTTGATGACCTTAAGAAGCATGCGCAAGTTCTGAATCTCGACACGGACCGCTTCGACAAGTGCCTCGATGATGGAGTGGAGGCCGCAGCCGTGAAGAAGGACCTGGAGGAAGCGAAGAGCCTGGGACTCACGGGCACGCCAAGCTTCTTCGTCAACGGGCATTTCTTCAGCGGCGTAGTTGACTACAACGTGCTGCGGGACATGGTCAATCAGCAGTTGAACATGGAGAACCGCCAGAATCCCGCGCATCAACTGTCGCAGTCAGCTGTGGGCGAGTCGAATTCTGGCCGGTAATGGTGTTCATCGAAACTGGAGCTATCTGTCGGTAAGAGCGAGGTCGGGAGATGACGATTCGTTCAAAACTCGAGCAGTATGCCGTGATGTTGTTCCTTCTGCTTACAACTAGTCTGGCCGCTGGCTCGGTCTCCGTCACTCCAGGCTCGGTGCAGGTCAAACCTGGCGCCCAGGTTCAGTTCAGCGCAACGGTCAGCGGAAGCTCTGGAAACATTGTCGTCTGGAGCGTCGCCGGAGCAGGTTGCATCGGGATTTCCTGCGGAAGCATCACGTATGACGGGTTGTACACAGCACCTCTCACCACTCCGAATCCTTCCACTGTTACAGTCACCGCGACCTCCTTGTTTGATTCCACTCAATCGGGAAGGGCTACGGTCAATCTCGGACAGACGACGCAGATAGGGGTCTCAATCACGCCCAGTCATTCAACGGTGGCGGTGAAGGGTACAGTTCAATTCAAAGGAACTGTGACTGGAACTAGCAATCAAGGCGTCACCTGGAGCGTTTCTGGTACTGGCTGCGTGTCTGGGTCATGCGGATCGATCTCTTCTTCGGGCTTGTACACCGCACCCGCAACCGTGCCTACTCCATCGATCGCCACTGTAACTGCGATGTCGATCGCGAGTCCTACGAAGTCTGCTTCCGCCACGGTAGTAATTGAATCAGCGCAGTCCGTCAAGGTAAGCGTATCGCCTGCATCTGTGCATGTCTCGACCGGTGAACTGCAACAGTTCTCAGCGACTGTTACCGGATCAACCAACACTGCTGTGACGTGGTCCATCTCGGGATCAGGATGCTCGGGGATTGCCTGCGGAACGATCTCAGCGGCGGGTCTTTACAAGGCTCCCTCAGCCCCGCCAAATCCTGCCACAGTCAGTATCAAGGCGACTGCGGTCGGTGATCCTGCTGCATCAGCGATAGCGAGCGCAACCATTGTCAAGGGTCCATCACTTTCTGTTTCGCCGAGCTCGCCAAAAGTTCAGGTCGGCGGGCAAGTACAGTTCACAGCCGCGGTGAATGGCAGCAGCAGCGGCGTGGTGAACTGGAGTGTTTCCGGCAGCGGCTGTGCCGGAATTGCATGCGGTTCAATAAGCTCGACGGGATTGTACACGGCACCTGCTTCGGCGCCGACGCCTCCCATTGTTGCCGTCACTGCAACTCTTCTGGCTGACCCGTCGGTATCCGCATCAGCTACGGTAACTATCGAAGGACCCGGCACGATATCGGTAGCAATTTCTCCTACAAGTGCCGCACTTAACACGGGTGCGAATCAGCAGTTCAAGGCGACCGTAACTGGTACTACCAACACTGCGGTGAAGTGGAGCCTAAGTGGATATGGATGTGCAGGTGCGACTTGCGGCACCATTACGACGACCGGGCTCTATACGGCTCCCGGTACGGTCCCCGTGCCCTCTTTCATCAACGTCACTGCAACCTCTGTTGCCGATTCGACACAATCCGCAACCGCCACGGTTACTCTCTCGCAGACGGTCAACGTCAGCGTGACGCCGACCTCCGCACGTGTCGTCACAAACGGCCAGCAACAGTTCTCCTCTACCGTCTCTGGTCTGTCAAATACCGCAGTAACTTGGTCGGTGAGCGGAAAGGGATGCGTTGGAGCGGCATGCGGGACCGTCATGTCCAATGGCCTCTACATCGCGCCCACGACCGTGCCAAGTCCGGCACAAGTGACCGTGACGGCAACGTCGAGTGCAGACCCACAGGCTTCGGGATCTTCGACCGTAACCATCTTTGCCCCAGTCGTCGTTTCCATAGCACCCCCAACTTCCACTCTCTCGGTGAATGAGCACCTGCAATTTCGCGCCACCGTCACTGGGACTACTAACACTGGTGTGTCCTGGAGCCTCGCCGGATCCAGCTGCTCTGGCACCACGTGCGGGACGATCAACTCCACGGGCGAATTTGTAGCACCCGCGATCGTTCCTAATCCTGCGAAAATAACGATCAAGGCAACCTCGCAAGCGGATTCGACACGCTTCGCTACAGCGAGTGCGACCATTGTTCCCAGCAACAATTCCAAGATGACGGGGCAGTACGCTTTCCTCTTCACCGGCTTCGACAAAGATGGTGTGTACCAAGCTGGCGGAACACTGACTGCGGACGGCAAAGGTAAGCTGATATCGGGAATTGAAGATGTGAATAGCCACAGCGGACCGAAGACGAGCCTTGCGATTAGCGGAAGCTATTCCATGGGTGGCGACAATCGCGGCGTGCTAACTCTGAGTAGTTCGCTAGGAACACGGACGTACAGGCTCGCTCTCAATTCCCTGGGCACAAAGGGAAGGCTAATAGCCTTTGACAGTTCTGGTACCCGAGGCACCGGTGTTATCGAGCGACAAGATCAAACTTCATTCGATCCCTCTGTGCTAACCGGTGGATACGCGCTGAGTTTGACCGGGCAGAATTCGTCAGGACAACGGATCGGCGCGCTGGGTGTCATATTCCCAGATGGTGTAAACTTCATCTCCGGCGCGAGTCTCGACGTAAATGAAGGTGGATCTGTCTCACCTACGTTTGCAACATTTAACGGAAGTTATAGCCTAAGCTCATCTGGGCGAGGAACTACCCGGTTGACCATTCCGGGATTCGACGGCGGTACTTTTAATTTCGCATTCTATGTCGTGTCCGCCAAAGAATTCCTGCTGGTCTCAATTGATCCATTAAGCGGAAACAACCCGATTTTTAGCGGCCCTGCCGAGCAACAATCTGGCTCACCCTTTACCACCTTGTCTTTCCTGGGACCTTCGGTATTTAGTGTCAGCGGCACAACTGGGTATGCTCCTGAGGATACGGTGGGTCGATTCGTGTTCGATGGAGTAGACATGGTATTCGTAGGTCTTGATCAAAACAGCGCTGGAAACGTGACCACTGGCGGAACACTGACAGGCGCCTATGCCGTGGAGAACAATGGGCGGGGAACACTCGATCTCAACAATCCCGAGACGGGTGCGACAACTATCTGGTACTTGTATGCAATTGCACCGGGCCGAGCATTCTTGATGGATGCATCGACAGGGGCTGTCGCTGTAGGTGAGATGAAGGCTCAGACAGCGGTGCGCCCATTTTCGAACGCCAGTATTCTAGGCACTTATCTTCTGGGCTCGGGTGAACCTATTGTTTTTTCGACACCGCTCTACTCCGGCGAGACCAATTTCGATGGCAGCAATGGCACGCTCGGAAATGGCGCCGTGGATGGCACGGAGGATATCAGCCTCGGCACCAGCTTGCTTGCCGACCAGACCCTGACGGGATCCTATGCTGTCTCTGCTCTCTCAACCAATGGCCGTGGAAATATTGTGCTAACCGCACCCTCCGGCAAGTCGATTGCGGTGTGGACAATCAGTGCTTCTGAGGTAGTCGGTCTGGATATTGGTTCAGGTGCATCTCAACCGTCCATTCTGCACTTCGAGCAGTGAAAGGCAATGCGATCGAAACTACGCGTGACGACATGCGTGTCGCAGAAAGTATTTAAGGAGAGGAAATCATGAAGGTATCGGTTCGTGCCTTGACTTTGATTTTGATCTTTCCACTGGCTTCACTAGCCGCTCCGGGCGCAAATGAACCAGCGGCGCCGCAACAGCAAACAGCCAATCCGACCGATCCTGCTGCGCAAGTGAAACTAGGGATGCAGTATGCACTCGCCACTCCGCGTAATCCACGCGAGGCAATGAAATGGTTCAAGATGGCTGCCGATCAAGGATATGCTGATGGCCAATACCGTCTTGGTGGGATGTATGACGTCGGGATCAACCCTCAGGATCCCACAGAAGCGGCTAAATGGTATCTCATGGCCGCTAAACAAGGCTATCGTGATGCCGAGTACCGACTTGGCATCCTTTATTACACGGGACGCGGGGTTAACCAGGACTACGCGCAGTCTGCGAAATGGTTTCAAAAGGCGGCAGAACATGGAAGGCCAGAGGCGCAATACCGGATAGGCGAAATGTATGAAAAGGGCGAGGGCGTGCCGCAGAGTTATAGCGCCGCTCTACAGTGGTACATGCAAGCTGCCAAGCAAGGTCGCCCGGAAGCCCAATACAAAGTCGGGTATCTATATGAGCAGGGTCTTGGAGCATCAAAGAATACAGCTGAAGCCATAGTCTGGTATGAGAAAGCCGACAAGCAGGGATTTCCTGACGCTCACGATGCCTTGAAGGCTCTTGAAGAGAAGTAGCGTCCATCACCATAGTTCACAAGAGAGGACTCGCAGGGATGGTACCTGCGAGCCTTTCTTATCGGTGTATCTGCTACCTTATCTTGTGTGAACTGCATCAGGCCTGTGGCGGATTCAATAGCACAGATAGCAAGGACCTCCTCCGCCGCCACCTCCGCCGCCTGTACCTGGTGCCACAGACACCATCAGCGTCACACTATGTACTCGGCTTCCACTATTGGCGAAGACCGTGATCGGCACCGTTTGATACAGGGCGGACGATGAAGCTGTCAGGGTGAGAACCGATACTCCGCTGGTAAGACTTGCTCGTGAGAAGCTTGCCGAAACACCCGCTGGCAAGCCAGCCGCTTTCAGAGTAACCGTTCCGTAGCCAAAGGAGTTTACGCGCAAAGTGATGACCGCTCCGGCGGAACCCATCTGATAACTGTGGTCATCAGCGTTCACGCTGAAGTCTGTAAATGAAGGAGAAGGCACAGCGCAGGAGGCAGACAGGCTGGAAGAGGCTGTCCAGTTGGAAGCCAAATCCTCACCAGTCTGACCTTGCCAACCAGCAAGATTCACTACCTTTCCATTGGGGACCTTGAAGGCCGTCGCTGTGACTGGATCGTACCAGTGATTCAGATTCGAAGAGAGCGAACTTGCAAACCCAGACCAGTCACTTCCAGACAAATACGTGGCAAATACATATTGACCCGACGCGGCATCCTGAAAGGTATTACCGCTCATTGTTGTGTTCGAGGTGTAGACGATGTACCACTGCCCCGTCTCCCAATCTGAAACCAACTTACCTCCGGAGGCGCCTCCAAGAAAAACCTCGCCCTGCCATTTGTTCGTTCCGCCGTTGTTGTAGAAGGTATTGTTCTCCAAAGTGAGATTGTCCGTGTTTAGCACGTTTGCGCCGGCGCCTCCCGAGCATAACTTGCTGTTGCTCATAGATAGCGGGCCCTCTGTCGCCTCCAACTGCAGATTTGCCAGGACATTCTCTGCCAGCGATGCATTTGTGATGGTGATATTCTTGTTGTCGGTGTCGAACCACAAGCCTTGAGCCTGGTTGCGATAGGAATAATGGTTCGTGACTGTCCCACCGTGCGTGAGCATCAGTTTCGTCCCGCCCATCCCCCAGTCATAGAGCGCTCCCATCGCGCCGCGCCAGTTGTTGTAGTCAGTTTCGTTGTAGCTATACAGAACGTTGCGATTAGTCGTACCGGAAAGACCTACACCGCCGTTATGACTGCCGACCGAGTTTTGGACAGTTATCTGGCTGCTGCTGTTAATGCCAATCCCACCCCAATTATTCCAGACAGCCTGGACCTGATCAAAGAGAACGTTACTGCTGTTATTCACGTTCGCGCCAGCAGTGTTGATACAGTTTGCCGCATGCCGAAACACAAGACCCCTCAAAACCACATTAGTGCGACCGTTCATGCTCAGCGTCTGCGGGCGCACAGCGGCCTCCACGACGGCCGAATTGGGGTTGGGAGCATACGGGCCTGGCCAAATATGCATTTGAGAGCTGGCCTCACTGACGTAAAACGTTCCAGCGCGCATGTCGGCAAACGACATAACCTGCGTGAGCGGAATTCCATTCACAAAAACCATCTCGCTCCGCAACACAACGGGCGCGAAATTGGTGGGCCAGCCGTAAGGCGTCGCACAGTTCCCAAAATTGTATTGCCAGTAACTGTCGTAGATAGCTGAATTGCTTGCGTTCTGGTACCAATTCGTCAAAATATCTGAACCCGATATGATTGCTGTTCCGGTTTGAGCGGCTTGAAAAGTCATCGTCGCGCCGGTCTGCGAGTAGTTTGACTGGATACTCAACGACTCTCTGTAAACACCAGGATTGATGATGACTTTGGTGCCAATCGACTTAACATTGTTAGCGCTCGCCTTGTTGACAGCGGCTTGGATAGTTCGGAGCGGCGCCGATTGTGTTCCGGAGTTTGAGTCTGAACCAACTTTTCCGTCAACGTAAATGTAGGTGGTCTGGTTCTCTGTCACGTGTGCCTGCGCGCACGCTCGAATCCCTGGCGATGCCAAGGTGGCGATTACAAGACCCGCGAATATCTTCATGAAATGCATATGGCCTCGGGGGAGTTATAGGATTTTGGTGCTGCAACCCAGGTATTGACGCTGTCGAGAATTGCGTCGTCGGCTGGTGATGGGCGTTCACCTTGACGTGGTCTGCCGATAGCGCCCCATCGGCTATTGACGATTGGAGACGCAAAATTCCTAGGCGATAACTGTATACTACACGCTTATTAGCGTTGTAGTAATCATGATGTGATTTTATTCTGGCAGCTGGAATGTCACGTGGATTTCTGGCAAAGAATCGCAAGCGTAGCTCGACAACTAACCGACTCAACACGCCTTCGCCTGCATCCATAAGAGAACGACTAACTATAACTCCATTCACTTGGCCGCAAGTGGGGCAGCTAACTATTTTTGCAATTTGCGGACTAACCCAATTGGACTAGTTCACTGGGGTAGCTCAGCTTTACCCGCACTTGGCAGCTAGAAATAGAGGTTGAGCACGAGGCCAAATTGGTTCAATTGTTGATTTGGTGGCTTGCTGGTGTTGTTCTGATGCTCATAATAGGGGTTGATCTCTACATGTCTGCCAACGGGAAGCAGGCAACCGGCGTAGATTGCGGTGTCGCTCCATTTTTGGTATTGGCTTTTGTAGAAGAACTCAGCGCTGGCATAGGGAGACAGATGATAGGCGCGGATGGTGAATGTGCGCTCAAACTGCGGCCGATTGCGGTATGCCCATGAAAACCCTCCGCTCTTCCAGTCCAGGTCGGCACGGTTTCTGTCAGTGAACAGCAGTTTACCTTTCAAGGGAAAGCTGAAGGTCAGAATAGGCTCCACGCGATTCGTGGGCGGCTCGCCGGGTGTAGGGAGATAGCGATAGCCAATTGAGAAAACAAGCGGCCTCCCCTTCGAATCATCCAAGTCGAATGCTGTTACATCCTTCAGCTTGAGCCATGGCTTGAGATACCAATCGATGCTGGGTCCTAGCTCCGCAGTGGGAGGATCGCCGCCTTCTATCGTCTCTTTGGCCTGAAACAGCGCTCTCAGATCCGGTTTCAATTTGTAATTCAGATCAACTTCCGGCAAGAACTCAGTGGTCTGAGCGCCGGCGTGCAGGCCCAGTCCCAACATAATTAAGCCGAGCGCCATCCATGAGCATTGAACGCGTTTCACTATCTTTAACCCCAGCAGCGGCCACCTCCGATGTCAGATTGAGCCAACGTTGAGTCCACGCTTCATGATCTGCTGAGCGAGAGTTCCCCATCGTCGCAGGTTCTACGTCACTTTAACTGAAATTCCCAGACTGATGCTCGCTAGACAGTATCGACATCCTTCCCTATGCGACAGTCCGATTGAGTGCCAACGATTCATGACAATTATCTCGAATCCCATGCCTGCATCTGGACTCAGGAACAGGCCGTGTGAGCTTGATGAAGTGGAAAATAGGACATCAGTGGACTCCGGGCCTGTCGAGAGACCGCCGCTCCGCTTTTAGGGAATTGAAACAAGGGACCGGGTCGTCTTGGTCTAAAATCAATCACCGGCTTCACACCGGCTGATCTCTACTAAGAACCCTCATCTTAACCGGAGAGCTGACATGTGCGACGATCTGATTCACCAGGGCCTCACCCATGATCCATCCATTTCGCGTCGGTCTTTTAGCCTGGGTGCGGCTGCAACTGTCGTGCTCGCCTCCTCAGGGGCGCAGGCTGAGTCCGAGGTAGTTGAGAAGGACGTGGATGTTCCGATGGAAACCGGCGTTGCCGACTCCGCATTGTTTTATCCGACCGGAAAGGGTACCTGGCCCGCCGTACTGATCTGGACTGACATCCTCGGCTTGAGGCCCGTCTTCCGTGACATGGGCCGCCGCCTCGCCGCGCAGGGTTACGTCGTGTTAGTTCCAAACCCCTTCTATCGCAATCGAAGGGCACCCGTTGTCGAAGGGACATTCGACTTCTCGAAGCCGGAGGATCGCGCCAAGGTGATGCCGCTAGCGGCAGCGTTGACTGCAGAAGCGAACATCAGCGACGCCAAATATCTGATCACGTTTCTGGATAAGCAGCCGCAGACAAACACAAAAGCCAGAATGGGAGTTCAGGGCTATTGCATGGGAGGCCCGTTAACCTTCCGGACGGCAGCCACTGTCCCGACCCGCGTTGGAGCTGCAGCGACATTTCACGGCGGTGGCTTAGTGACAGACAAGCCCGACAGCCCCCATCTCCTCATTCCCAAGATGAAGGCACAGATTTATTGTGCAATAGCCGACAATGACGACAAGCGAGACCCGGCGGCAAAGGAAACCCTGAAAGAGGCTTTCGCCGCTGCGAAGCTGGAAGCCAAAGTCGAAGTCTATACCGGTGCAAACCATGGATGGACCGTCAAGGGCAGTGCGCCATACGATGAGGCTGCGGCTGAACGTGCATGGGCAGAACTCACCGCGCTCTACCAAAAGAAGCTCGTCTGATCCCAACGGCGCTGACACCAAGGTGTCTCTCTACTTGGCGATACGCACCAGGCCAGAATCTCGAGCTACGGTCTCATGTCGATCAGCCAGGCGATCCTGAGGGGAAACACTTCCTATTGGCAGAGATACGAAAAGAGAATTGCTTCGTCGGCCTCTCGACGCATCAAGCAGGTGACGCTGTCAACCGAGGCTTACTGAGTGATTGTCATCTGTGCCAGTCTTTGTTGCGGCGAGGTCGTTCCTTTCGCCAGAATCGCAATCGTGTGCGCGTTGAGAACTGCATGGAATGTCCGGTCTTTTCCATTGATTGACTCCTTACCTTCAAATAGTCTGCCGAGGTGTGCCTCACAACCTAAAGGGATTTTAGCCCCAGCTGCAGCTTAAGGTTTGTTGCCGACTAAGTCGCGTTGAGTTCGCCACAACCGATGCACTCGATAGGAGCATCGCGCCAGCTGCCACTATAGGATTCAACAATCCAATGACTCCCAAGGTCAGACCTGCAATGTTGTAGAAGAGCGCCCAGAACAGATTTTGTTGAACTACTCGGGCTGTCCTGGAAGCGAGACGAAAAGTCTCGTCAATCTTTTCGAGCGAGCCGCTGACACGCACCACCGGGGCGGCGCTCATCGCGATGTCAGCACCGGTGCCGAGCGCGATCCCGAGATCGGCCTGCGCCAGAGCGGGTGCATCGTTCACACCATCCCCGATAACGCCAACCCTTCTGCCGGCTTCTTGAAGACTCCGCACGACTTCGACCTTCGTCGATGGAGTTGCTTCCGCAATGAAATCGTCGATCCCGATTTCCTTTGCCACAGAGGACGTTGTTAGCATCGAATCGGCCGAGATGAGCTTGACGACCAGACCGCGCTTGCGGAGTCCGTCAATCATAGCTACGGCGCCCTCCTTAGCGCTGTCTCCAAAGGCCACCGGGCCGAGCAATTCCTGATTCCGGCCAAAGTAGGCAACGGCACGTCCCTCCTGTTGCCATTGGATGACAATCGCTTCAATAGATGGGCCGAGCACAGCATGCTCATTCACGGCCAGTTTCCGATTACCGATAAACACCCGGCCGCATTCAGGCTTCCCGAGACAACCGTGTTCCCCACAACCTTGCTGATCGGAGCAGATTCGCCGCTCAGCAGCGACTCGTCTGCCTGCGTCTCACCCTCGATAACAATCCCGTCTGCCGGTATGCGCTCACCGACCTTTACAACAAAAACTGTTCCCGGTTGCAACGCATCAATGCTGACAAACCGCTCTACGGCCCGCTCTTCTATCCTGACCTTCTTCGGCATCAGGCGGCCTACGCCTCGGAGAGAAGGCGTGCATGGCGCTCGACCTCGACGTCACGGCCGGTTGCACCGTTTCCATTACTCGCAAGACCATGATGAAATGCTCGCCACGACTAGTCGCCGATCCATCGCAGTGAGCAGAACTCAGATTGCAGCACTGCGTCTATGCGCATGACATCAGGACCATCAAATGGCGGGAGCAGCCGCAACCGACTCCCACTCGCGGCTAACGTCAGCTTCTCAAGAATGGTGCGTTCCCGGAGGGAAACAGCGGCAAGGGAATCGGAGGTGGCGTAGCGGCCCTTACCTCTTAAGTTATTGAAAGATCTGGTTGCGGGTTATGCCGCGCGTTCCGTCATTAGTCTCACAGGAGTCAAACAACCAAACGCCTGGAACAAGCCAGACGGTCAAGAACGATTCGGTTATAGCGTTGCGCCAGGATGCACGGCAAATTTGCTGAAACTGCGTAGATGACCATCAGCCATCGCGCCCACAGAGGATTCCAAAGGAAAAAGGCCGGAAGGCAACCTAGCATGCACCAATGCGCCAATTCGGCACGTCTTGTTTCGATTAGAAACTGCTTGAAGTATTCAGGGGAGCGACTTAGCAGTCTCTTCTTTGAGAAGCCTCCAAGCCAGCTTGCACCATCTGGAAGCAAGCATTTCCATCTGCGAATCCTCAGCCGGTCGCGATACAGGCGGCCATCTAATTCCCATGGTCGTGGAGCGGTCAGCCAGTTGTCGTGCTCCAGGAATCTCTCAGGGATACTCAACGAAAGATGGCCAATCGTGAGATGTATGATTGGCCATCCTAGCAGATTCGCTGCTACGATCGGCCAGATCATACCTCCCGGCCTCGCCAGATAGTTTTCCTGCCCAGAGCGTGACGCACGACGGCCTGACCAAAGATGACACAGTAGTATGCAAGTGGAATCGGATATAACAGGCAGGTGGTGAAGTAGTAGTTGCCTAGTTGACGTGCTTGCCAGGTAATCTGCAAACTGAGCATTAAATAGACAGACAACAGGGGCAAATAGCCGAATCTGTGTGGAGCAAGCAACATCATCAACGCGATAGACCAGAGTGCACAAATCCATACGATGGCCGATGCGAGCACAACTCCACCCGAGTCTGTCGCTCCCTGCACAAACGCTTTGGCCCAGCTCCTCGACATTTGAGCATATCCTTCGGGAAACATCCGCATGTGAAGGGCTCCGCGTCCTGTAATACAAGCGATGCGCGCACCGGTGCCGCGTAGCAGGTGTGCGAAACGAAGATTTTCGAGGATGACGCCACCAACCGCTGCATATCCGCCGGCAGCAAAGTACATCTCCTTTGAGATGAGAAGAGCCTGGCCGAAAAGCCGCGGCTGAGAAGCCAGGCCGAAGCCGCCGGCACCTGCAGCCATCAAAATATTGAAGAACAATGAGAGCTGCTCATACGCTGCATCCATAGAGTGGTAAGGCAATATCGACAGCACTGCACCCTGATCGCCATTGGCGAGCCAACAAGAGATCGTGCGACTAAACCCGTCGGACACAAAATAAGTATCCGCATCGAGGAAGAACAAGAGCGATCCGTTTGCTTGCTGAGCTCCGTGATGACAAGCCCATGCCTTTCCGGTCCATCCATCGGGCTTCTCCGATAGTCTTAGAACGCGAGCTCCAAAGCTCTCGGAGACAGCCGCCGTACAATCACTCGAAGCATCGTCAACGACAAGGATCTCAGTCGCCTGAGCTGTCGAAGAGGAAATCGATTTCAGCAAACGTGGAAGGTTGTGCTCTTCGTTGCGGGCGGGAATGATGACCGACAGACTGATGCGATCGAGGGATTGGAGCGGTGCGCATAATCGGACACGCCAAATCAACAGGAAGCCCGCGATTAGACCGATCACCTCGATGAGCGTTGCAATCATCAACCGTTCTCGCTTTCCACCTGCGCCGCGATCAAGCGAGCGACATGTTGACCACTCAGCGTCACCATCGGCATTCCAGCTCCAGGATTCACACTGCCACCAACGAAGAACAGGTTGCGGTACTGTGAACTCTGCTTCGGCGCTTTGAAGGCAAAGTTACTCCAGCGATCACAAGCTACGCCGTAGATCGAGCCTCGATTGGAACCATACCTCGCCTCGATATCGAGCGGTGTCCAGAAATCTTCTACAACGATGTGTTTGCGCAGGCCATCAAGCCCCATGCGCTCCAGCTTGTCCAGACAAACATTCTTGAGGGCAACATAGTCTTCACGGGTATAGGGGCCCTTATCGTTGAGGGCCGGGATGTGAGGCAGAATTTTGATATTGTCACAACCCGATGGAGCCTGCGAGGGATCCGTGCGAGTAGGAGCGACAACATACAACGTGGGATCATCAGGTAATTCGCCGTCACGAAATACCCGCCGGAAGTGGCTGTGAAGATCCTTTGAGTAGAAGAAGTTGTGATGCGCCAACTGGGGATAGACACGATCCAGGCCCAGGTGAGCGACGATACCAGAACACGAGGGTTTAAACCGGGACAGCTTCTTCATGACAGCAGGGGACGCGTGAAGAAGCTGTTTCATCGCTGGAATTACTTCCATATTGGAGACAACGAAGTCGGCGTGCAAAGTCTCCAATCGTCCCTCGGCATCGCGGAAATGCAATCCAGTCACCCTGTTCCCTGAGTAGTCGATGCGCAAGACCTCGTGCTCAAGACAAAGTGCGACGCCGGTCTCATCCAGCCGTTTGCGGAATGCCTGAGCGAGTTCGTAAAGGCCCCCGGAGACGTACCACAAGCCGAACTCCATTTGGATAGTCGGCATGAGGTTCATGAAGGCAGGCGAGTCGAGCGCGCTCGAGCCGACATACTTGATGAAGTATTCAAAGATGTCGCGCAGATAGGGATTTGTCAGGCGCTTATAGATACTGCCCGACATAGACCGTAGATAATCCAGATCACGCGCATCTCTCCAGCCATAAAATCGCACAAACTGCGCAAAGCTATCCAATCCTTCGCTGAGATAGCCTCGCTCGACAATCTGATACTGGCGTCGACTGTACGCAAGAAACTGGCAGTACTCCTCGATAACATGGGGACCAAATCTTGCCAACTCTGACCGCATCGTATCGATGTCTTCCCACAGGTCGAGCACCGTTCCGTCTTCAAAGAAGTTGCGCCACTAAGGGTCGACTCGCTGCAACGAAATATAGTCTTCCAACCGCTTGCCATCGCCTTCGAAGACAGGACGGAATATCTGTGGCAGCGTGAATACAGATGGACCTAGATCAAAGCTGAATCCTTCGGTCTGCAATCTGTTTAGCTTGCCACCTACGTGTGAATTCTTCTCGAGAACGGTTACTCGAAAGCCCGCGTGCGCAAGCATTATTGCCGCAGACAAACCGCCCAGCCCGGCTCCGATAACAGCGACGTGTTTACCATTAGATCCGGCTGTCATGAATTCCGCACCGTGTGAATGACGACGGCCAAGGGTGTGCTTTCAAGGTGAAAGCAACTTTCGCTAAAACGTGGAGGTCCCATATGTGCAGCCGGATCATTCGAGGCGCCCACGGGTTCCCGCGGGATGCCCACAAGGTTGCGATCCAGCTTGTGATTGCCATTGCGATCCTCGTACACGCTGACAGCGTAGGTCCCGGGAGGGAGATCGGTCTCGATGGTTAGTTGGCGCGCATTCTGCGTGATAGGTAGAAAGCCGTGACGAGTGGACTTATTCCGATCGTCGGGGAATCCCCTGGGTGAGGCAAAGATAAGATAAGCTAGCTCGCCATGTGCCTCTGGCGACAGGCGGACATTGATGGATAGATGTGTTTGGCTCGCAGATTGAGCGTGTGCAGCAGTCGGACAAGCAATAGCCAGCGAAAGCGCCAGCGCGAATCTAAAAAGGCCAGCTAACAAGCCGTGTCGATATCGTATCAAGCCGGCAAGCTGCCGCCGAGTCTTCTCCTTAAAGGGGAACCAGTTGATCTGGTGCGTGTTTTTGTCGCTGGCAATCATAATCGTCTTGGTCCGCGAAAATGCGTGGAGACCCTCAGCACCGTGATAGCGTCCGTATCCACTCCGTCGATTACCGCCAGAGGGCGCAGCTGGATTGGCAATGACACGAATTACATCGTTGATTGCACAGCTCCCGGATGAAAGCTGTGCAGCTATGCGTCGCGCCTTGGACTCGCTCGCGGTCCACACACTACTGCTTAAAGCAAATGGACTCGCGTTAGCCATCTCGATCGCTTCGGCTTCATTGCGAAACGAGCTGATGCACAGAACCGGTCCAAAGCTGTCTTCGGATAGCAGGCGTGCATCGATAGGAACATTGGAGAGCAGAGTCGGCTCACGTCCGATGGCGGCCTGGCCGTCTGGACAATGAAGCACTGCGCCACGACTTAGAGCATCTTCGATCTGCTCTCGCAGGCGCGGCAAAGAATGGTCATCAAGCGGACAAAGGTCAGAGTTTATGTCCAAACCAACACCAAGATTCGCGATACGTCTTTTGATCTGCGTAAGAAAGTCGTCGTAGATACGGGCGTCGACGTATGCGCGCTTCACCGCTACACACACACGCCCCGCGTTGGAAAAAGCTCCATAGGTAATGCCCTCCACCGCTCGCTTTATGTTGCAATCCTCAAAGATAAGGCTGGCGTCGTTGCCGCCGAGCTCAAGAATGGTGGGGATCAGGTGCTGTGCCGCGCATTGTGCTATCTTTCGGCCGTTGTCGCTGCTTCCAGTGAAGAAGATCAGATCCGGTTGAGCATGGATGAGTGAAGTCGACTGTTCCGGGCCATCATGCAGAACCTGCACCAGATCTCGCGAGATGCCTGCATCCTCGCAGAGTCTTGCGATCAGGGCCGCCGTCCTTGGGGTTTGCTCTGAACACTTGAGCACCACAGCATTTCCGGCCGCAAGCGCCGTGACCAGCGGAATTACAGTGAGCTGGAATGGATAGTTCGATGGGCCGAACACGAGGACCACGCCATGTGGCTGGTAGCTGCATTCGAATCGAGTACCAAA
This sequence comes from uncultured Acidobacteriaceae bacterium, assembly GCA_963849505.1. Taxonomy (GTDB): domain Bacteria; phylum Acidobacteriota; class Terriglobia; order Terriglobales; family Acidobacteriaceae; genus JANXZS01. The sequence goes on from CAWKHY010000017.1 coordinate 92,972, forward strand.
GAATAGAAATGCAGGCTTGCCAATGCGACGCGAACGGAGAATCTTCGCTCCATGCGCTTCGTAGAAGCGCATCTGCTCAAGCGTCACAAGAACATCACCCGAAAGCGCATCCATGAGTGGCTTGGCAGTCTCCCGTGCAATCGTCTCTGCGATAGACTCACATTCTCTTGCTATCTGGCGGCGAAATTTACCCAGTATTGCATATCGCTCTGACGTAGTAAGCGATGTCCACGAACACTGCGCGGTGCGGGCGCGGTCGATCATCTCACGTGGGTTGGATGAGATCATGCCAGCACGAGCTCCAGTGGTTTTGCCACAGGGTATGGAATTTCGTATTTCTGGCAGATGAGATTTGCGGAGATGCGGGCCGCCTCGAAAATGGTCGGTAATCCACTGCCCGGATGCGTACCCCCGCCAACCAAATAGCAATTCGAAAACTCTTCAAACTGGTTATGCGGACGCATCAGCAGCATCTGGTTCCAACTGTGCGCCATATTGGACGTCGCACCGAGAAACACAGAGTGTTTCTTTTCCCAGTCTTCTGGTGTAATGATTAGCTCCTCACGAATATGAGGAGTTACATCTCCATAGGGTGTGCGCTCTTTCAAAATGCGCATTATGGAGTCGCGCAGTATCTGCCTTCGCTCTTCCCAGGGGATGCCGCTCGCATTGTTGGCGACCGGGACCAGGATGTAGAGCGCTGAGTGCCCATCCGGGGCTCCAGTTGGATCCGTCTTGCAGGAATTGCGAATGTAAAGCGATATGTCATCGAAGCTCTCCTGGCCTCGCGTGATCGCATCGATGTTTCTTTTGTAGTCGCCTGCAAAAACAATCGTGTGGTGGTCGGCGTCATACGTGCGATCAAGGCCGAGATACATCATGAAAGTCGAGCATGAGAATCTACGTTTTAGAAGCGTCGATGGCTTATACCGGGTCAGGCTCTTCTCCTCGAAAAGCGTGCTCATTGCATGACCGAAATCTGCATTGATGACTACGTCATCACAGTCCACCTTCTCTCCAGTGGCTAACTGAATGCCGCAGGCTCGGCGCCCATTTAGGAGCACGCGCGCGACTGGCGAAGAGGTGTGAATCTCGACGCCTTCTTCACGACATACATCAGCAAAAGCATGGCTGATCCGAGACAGTCCACCCTTCACGTGGTACACGCCATGGGCATGCTCCGTGTATGGAATCATTGTGAACAATCCGGGACAGTCCCAGGGCGACATCCCCAGGTACTTTGATTGAAAGGTGAAGGCGAGGCGCAACTCTTCGGACCGAAAATAATCCCCGAGTACATCATTCAGAGAACGTCCCGCCGCAATATGCGGAACTGCGGCCAACAGCGTCGGGCTGACTAAACTCGCAAGCGTACCATACGGCTTTTGAAGGCAAGGGTATAGTTTCTCGAAGCGTTGCTTTTCGCGTCTGAGGAAGCGATCAAAGCTGACGCCCTCACCAGGAAAGTTCTTCTCGATCTCGGCCTTCATCGCATCAGGATGCGACCGCGCCAACATCGTCTTACCAGGAAAGCAGAGAGCATACATAGGGTCGAGCTTGTTGAACTCCAGATAGTCGTTTGATCGTCGGCCGCCCTCAGTAAAGAGCTCATCGAGAAGGAACTTCATCATTAGGAACGTCGGCCCTAAATCAAACCTGTAATCGCCGAGGCGGACCTCTGCGTTTCGTCCACCGATGACACCCTGCTTTTCGAAGACCTGGACTTGGAAACCACGCTGGGCTAGCAACATGGCGGATGCGAGTCCACCGGGGCCAGCTCCGACGACAACAACCTTCTTACTTCGGCCGTTCCCACGAAGATGCATCTGTTGACCATAAACTTGCTATGGACAGAATTGGCTGGAAACATACGGCGCGAGAAGGATCACTTGCCCGATGCGCAAAAAGAAGGCACTTCTTTTAGTTTCAGTAAAATTAGATGCATTTGTGAAGTTTCACGCTATCGGCCGGCACAGGTTTCTGGACCAAGCTCTCATGGTGTCGCCTAAGTGTTGCACCGGCAATCGGAAATCCTGCTAAACACCTGGGCGGTCAAAGCTGGCGCGGCGAATTTCGAGGCGCTCGGACTTGACCAACAGGCCATCTTCAAGGCGCGTCTGATCCGCGAAATGCGGACCAACACTTACAACGCCTCGCGCAATCGCGTCACGGCGAATGGATGGGTATTCAGCAACGCCTTGGCAACATGCGGTTCTGGCTTGGCAGCCAGGGTTATATACGTAGATTCGCGACGCTTCTGGGAGATTCTTCTGGTTGGCTTATCCTTTGGCTCGTATTGATGGTCGCAGCTCTCAAGCCGGCGCTCCTGCGCAAGAGCGAAGACCGAGCCATTCTGACGCTCTTCCTCATTTCGAGCATTGCCATCCCGCTCTTTCATTCGGCCGGCCTGATGAATGGTCAGAGCAGCCACTTCGTCACCGCCGAATATTGGCGCTGGTGGGTGGTTCACCTCTGGGTTGAAGACTTCTTCGAAGAGGGTGCGCCAGCGGAAATAGACGCTTCGTTGAGCGATAGCAACGAAGTGCCCGCCACAGCACTCGTTGGCCACTAAGACAGTTCGTCAAAGTGGATTCGGCGTCCTCGATGGGCCATCACCATCGAGGACGCCGTTTGCAATGATGCGAGCAGGCGCGTGAGAAGAAGTGCAGATGTGATCGCTCATTAGTCACGCCATCCCTTGAAACCAGTGAACACGACCCTCGGAAGACCTTCGTTGAGCGGGGCACCAGGAATCAGAAGCGCCACCGCAAAATTCCCAAACAGCAAATCGAACTCGTCACCGTTGCGTTTTCGGACGCGTACACGCGCCCAGCAGCGAAACCTGTTCAACGAGAGCCGCTGAGACCGCCGGCGCATGCAGTTGATCCCCCGCATAGCTGGCTGTCGGTCTGTGCACACCGGGGCGAAGCCAGTTCGATGACAGCAACGCCTTACCGTCGGACAATGAACCTGCAGCCTGCATGCTGCCCCTTCGAGCAAATGCACGGCACCGGTCGGGACCGGGCCCGAATCCCTTGAAACGGTTACGGCAAATTGCGATACGGGACAGGGGTTCGCCGGCCGCGCAGCAACTGATAGCGTGATGACTGGAGAAACCTTCGCCACCGCGGTGATAACGCTGGAGACACTAATTGGACCGGCAGGTGCGTAGTTTGCATCGCCACTATATTTGGCGGATAACGTGTGGGTCGCGATCGTCAGGCCGGGACGCTGGTTGACGCAGTTCCCGTGGAGGATAGCGTGACGGGGGTACCGTGATTCACGTTGTCCACCAGGAATTGAACGGTGCCCGTGGGATGCGTGCTCGACGTCGACGTGACACTCGCGCTGAAGGTAATGGCTGTCCCTGTTTTGAAAGAGCTTTCATTTGCGGGCGATCGCTGAGATACCACAGGTTGAAGGAGCCGGACCCGCCTGAAATGCTTGAAACCGGCATCTCGGCCGCACCTTTCGTTCCCTCCTCGAAAAATAGATCGTCGTAGGCATCAATGCTCATGTTGGCCGGGTGAGACATGCCGACGGCCGAAAATGGGCACGGAGCGCTCGGCGTACAGGCGCGGGCGCGTATGTATATCACACGCGGTCTCCGACCCCCAGGGGTAGTACACGCTGAAGTAATAGGTGTTGCCGGGGGTGTTGGTGGTGTACAGGATGCCAAAGCTGTCTGCTGCAAGGGACGCCGGAGTGGCAATGGGCGAGGAAATGTTGTTGATGAGAACGCCGGAGGAATCCATCTCCTTGACCTTGTTATTTCCCGTGTCGGCGATGTAGAGAATATCTCCGCCGTCGATCGCCATCCTCGTTGCCCCGTTGATGGTTCGGTGCCGGAGGATACGGAGGATGCAACCGTGGTGATTTGGGAGGGTGTAAAGCTGACGACCGGAGCATAGCCGTTCCCCGTCAGGCCAAAGCTCATGGGCGTGGGCTCGGCCGAGTGCGTGACGGTAACAAAACCCAGCCTGTGAATGGGGCCCTGCGGGTTGAAGCGAACAAGAAGCGTACAACTGTCGCCGCGAGAGTAGATCGCCCTCGACGACGAAGTCTTTGTTCCTCGACTCGATCGCGGTAAGTTTGGTCTCGGCGGCAAAGTTGAGCACGAGCGCTTCTACTCCAGCGTCTTCTCCCATGTTTGCAGCGGCGAACACGTGGTAATTGGCGGGGGCATGTTCAAACGTGGAGTCGCCGACGTGGCGCACAAGGATTTCACCTCGGGGTCTCGGCGCGGAGCCAGCGAGATGGTGTGAGAGTTGAGGGCAATGGCCGGCTGCAGCGCACCTGTCGACACCACTGAGGGCATCTCCATCATGCCCCGCGCTGTCTGGGCATGGCCGAGCTGCATGTACAGGCAAGCCAGGAACAGCAACGTGATTCGAGAAGCTTTCGCCATGGCATACATACGGTTTCTCTTGTCGTTCACTATGTGCGGTCATGAAAGCGTGCGCCGAACTTGCTCGATCAAGGTACAGGTCGAGTAATGCACAGCAACGCGGGGAGGTCGCAAAGAAGCCGATATGAACCGAGGCGCTAATGAAAGATTGCAGATAGAAGAATGAGACGCAAAAGCTTCTAATGGGCAGCTAATCAGACGGTCGCCGCATTGGACCTACGACCGGAACGCTCAAGAGCTAGTTATTGTTTGAAGGGGATTGGTTGCAGGGGCTTGATTTGAACCAGCGACCTTGGGTCATCAGCGCAACAATCAATTTATTTTCGATGAGTTAGCGGGCACGGTGGGCCCGTAGCCCAACCGGTGATCAGTCCAGCGACTATCCACCAAATGAGATTAAACTCCCGAATTCTCCTTTTATTCTTCGTTGTGGCAAGCGTTTCTTAGGTCATAAATCAAATGCGGAGTTAGAGACTACCGAAGACCCAGGAATGGCCTTGATCCAAATGTTGGTTAGACGCCTGAACCAAAACCAAGAGCACGCAGTCCGGCCACAATAATCTGTAGACCCAAATCAAATGTGTGTGTCAGCTTACGGCCGATCCGAGGATCTTAATTGGTCCAAGCATCAGCATGTATTGAGCTCTTACCTCTAGCTGACAAAGGAGGATCGTTCGATGCGACCGAGTGCAGCTCAGCCCAACCCATTCGAAGACGCACATACTCGATGTGTATATTGCTCGCCCGCGAATGCTCTTCGCGTCAATCGCAACGAACACTCACGAGATTCGTTCTGATTTCCGTGCAGTCTCGCCGAGCACAACGCCTGCCGAAGCGAGAGACCTGCTAGAGGCCGGAGAAGTAACCCACCATGCAGAACTTTCAGCGCCGCCGCCAACCGTGATCTTAGTGAGCACTAGCTAGACGAGCCCAACAGCAAATTAGTTGGCGGAGACAGCCAGAACCTGGCCTTGCTATCTCCGCCGATGCGCGATGTTGGCTAGGTGCTCGAATAAGTGTGTTTACTTACCTGCCGAAACGTTCTTGGGTGATTTCTCAGTGAGAGTCGCCAGCATTTCATGTGCCGATGCCGGTGCTGGAACGGCCCCCTTCACAATAATGTCTTCGGCGGTGAGATCCTTACCGTAAAGATTCTTGTTAGCACCATTGTCCGGTCCCAGGGTCGCTCCCGCCAACGAGACTCCAGCGAACACTCCCTGAGCCCGCGAGTAAGAGAGCATCTCGGCACTCATTGAAGCGTTTGTAGAAGCTTCCGCGTCGCGGCCAACAGGGCCTGCTGCAACACTCGCGTCTCCACCCAGCTTTAGTTTTCCTTTCATGAGAGCGCGGGCACCCTTGTCATTCATTACCAGAATGACAAAGTCGGTTGCCTGGCCCCCGGCCTGCAGGCCAAAGCTGCCGCCGGTAGATTGCATCATGGTCGGTGCGCTCCAGGCTCCGTCGAAGTTCGCTCCGCTGCGACAGCTCATCACGCCGCGCCCATACGATGCGCCAACAATAAATCCGGCCTTCTTGACGCTCGGCAAAATGATGACGCACTCGGCCTTGTCCAGGAGGCCGATAGGTATCCCGTTCGATGCGTTCGATAAGTCCTTGATCACGTTCCCCGACTCTTTGACGCGTTCCACTTCTTTAGCATCATCCGCACGCGCTATCGGCGTCATAACCATCATCGCAAAGGAGAGACACAAGCTGGCGGCGCTTCGTTTATTCCTCTGATATTTCATGGCGGTCTATTCCTTCCTATTTGCGCCCAACCTGGACGGGATTGACGATAAAAAGTTCTGTAATTTTCTCGTCAGCCTGCGCGGCGGTTCGCGGTCGAGCGAAGATGAGCGGCATTCATTCCGACGCGTTAGAGATTAGACCCACATAGAGTCGTCGCCTCTCTCACCTTTGAGCACAATATATCGTTTAGCGTTGCTCGAACGATAATCGAAAAACTACGACTCTGACGCACCGAAGAACTACGCTACTCCCGGTCATATCGGACGAGCATCCACTTGCGAATCGCCAGGGCGAACGCCAGGAATGCGACGTTCTCTATCACGAAATAGGCTAAATGAAGTCTGGACTCCAGAGGCGATGGAAAGTATTCATGATGAGAACCACGACGCCGATTTTGCGAGCCGGAAGCGAAGTTACGTAGCAAATAGAGTTCGCTGACGAACAGCCCAATGGCGCGGTGGCGAATCAAACTGGATGATCGCGACTCCGGTCTGCGCGCCGTTACACAGAACCGTCACACCGCAGCATACCTAGTTGAGGATGCTCTAATCCGAACTCAGAACATCATAGTAATAATTGACGATCACCCGCTTCACCGGCGAAGCTGTCGGCGGCAACTGCGCATCCTGCTCGATCGTCGTACTCCCCACCATCGGCACGCTCCCTATCTTGATCACGCTGCCATCGTTCAACTCGATATAGACGGGCACCGGCATCTTGAACGAGCTGTCCACCGCCCCCTGGGTCAACTTGAAGTGCAGTAGCGTTCCTTTCTCGTTCGGCTTCAGATCGAAGGTCAGTTTGTAAGACGGTAACGCCGTCCCATAGACGTATTCATTGAAGAACCAGTCCAGTTTGCCGTTGTGGTCCAGGTCCATCGAGGGCGACATATGCCGTTCCAGCGCCGCCTTGAAATCCTCGGCCGTCACCGCGCGATTGCGATTCTTATCCACGAAATCGTGCAATGCGGCTTTCAGCGCATCGTCGTGGTCCTTCCGCGTCCACATCATCATCCGCACCATGTGGAGGATGAACGCTCCCTTCGGATACACCAGGTTTCGGTAAACGTCCTCGCCAGACCGCGTGTTTGCAAGACGGTATCCCATGGTCACCGGACCAACGTCAATCGGCCGGTAGCCCTCCGCATTCCGTTCGATCATCGACCGCCGCTGCTCATTCCAGAATTCGCGGAAGTCCTTCGTGTCCTTGTTCGTGAACTGCAAGAACAGTGAGGCCGAGAAATCCGCAAACCCCTCGCTCATCCATTGGTCGCGATAACTGCGAAAGCCGACCGTGTGGCCCCACCACTGGTGTGCCACCTCGTGGGCCGTCACCACTTTCCAATACATGAGATTCCCTGGCATCTGGTCCAGTGCCAGCCCATGCCGGATCGTCGAATCCCAAAAGCCGCAGATCGGCAGATACACCAGCATCGGCCAGCTCTGCCCGTAGTTGCAGGCCGCCTGCTGCGACAAGGCCATATTCTTGTAAGGCAAAGGTCCGAAGAAATCGTCATAGATGGCCATTGCTAATTCGCCCTGCGACAATTCCGGCTTCAGCATCATGGTCGTGTTCATCGTCCCCATCGGCATGCCTCCGGAGGAGTTCTTCAGCTTTTCAACGAAATCCGGGGTATCGACGTTGGCATACGCGTCGATCACGAAGCCAGTCTTCAGCGTAGCCTCTTCTTTCTTGAACCGCCCCAGGTTGAAGCCCGCCACTGCGATCGGAACATCGGTCACCCAGTGCGTCACCGCCTGACCGCCCTCTTCCACTGAGCGCATACGCTGCCCAGTTGCGATCAACTCCAGCCCCTTTGGCACGCGAAAGGTCATGTCGTACGTGGCATAGCCACCGAGGGCCCCCTCTGGCAAATTTGGATACCACCGGTCGCGCGCTGGACCGGTCGGATAGTAGTTGCCTCCGCCAACATCCTCGACCGCCTCTTTCCCTGAATATCCCACCGTCAGCACATACGTCTCACCAAGCTTCAACGGCCTCGCCAGTATGACCGCAAAGTCAGGATCGCGATCCTTGCTCTCCTGGATGTAATCCAGCTCAGTGCCATCCGGCCCCATCGCGCTCGTGGCCCGCAGAGTCGGGAACAAAGCCAGCGGCAGCACCGCAACTCCATCCACCTGTGCGCGCAAAGTGGTCTTCGCGATCCCATCGATCTTGCCGCCCTTCGAGATCGTCGTATCGAGATCCTGGTGCACGATCGCAAAGGCGCCGTTGTTCTCATTTCCCGACGGCCTCCCGGCGGCAAACTCGCTCTCCCGATGAAACGCCGTCCACACCCCGTTCTTCATCTCGTCCCAGGTCTCGAGCTTCACCTCTTCTGGCGAAATGCCTCTCGCCCCATGCAGATCGTAGGTAAATAGAAGCTTCGAGGAATATTTCTTCCCATCCACCGCCGCCAGAAAATAGTTCCCCGGATTTCCACTCCCTGTCGCAGGGTTCATCACGTCTTCAAGAATCCGAAGATCCAGGTTGTAATGGATCTTTACCCGCATCGCCTCCGCTAGCCGCTGACCTGCTGAAACCGACGATGGATCGCTGGCCGTCTTCCCCGTGGACGCCTTGAGGATTTCGGCCGCGGTGTTATCCGTGAACCGGAAGACCGCAGTCTGAAAATGTTCGTCCATCTCCGGAGCCTTGGTCAGCAACGCCAGGCTCTTTTTCTCCTCGGCCATCGGAGGAACCAGCTTCATCGCCCCATCACCCTGAAAGACCGCGCCCGTGATCTTGCCGTTGACCTCGCCATATAAGGTGAAATGTCCCGAGGCAAACGTGAACACCGCCACGTCCCGCTTCAGCGTGAAATTGCTGACCGTCAACCCTTGTCCCGAAGGTAAAAGCTGCCGAAGCTGCTGGTAATAGATGTTCTGATTGGGAGCATGAGCCGGCCCCGAAGGCTTCACCTCCGCTGGTCGGGTCGTCAACGTCGGCTCCTGGGTCGAAGCGGGCGTTTGCGACTCCAGCGGTTGGGAAAGAACAACGCAAGGCAGCAAAACCACCAAGAAAGACCGCAAAACGAGCATGTCCGAGAGTATGCCACCAAAACGCGTGATTCTGACGTTAAACACCACAAAGCCCGGATGACGTGCCGGGGAGGAGCAAACTTCGGCACTGAACTGGCGGCCGGCTACCTTCATGAATAGAGTCATGGGAGAGCCTTTGCCAACCCGCAAGCTATGCTGGGGACACTCCCTCATGTGGAGGAGCCCGGTAGATTCCGAGAGGGTGGTAAGCCACCGTCAGTTTATTTCTGTGACAACACCTCGAGGCGAGTGTTGCTCAACTGGTTATTTACAGTTGGCCGGTGATTCGCTCAGAACTCATTTCTTGGTATGTTTCAGATGGCTCTGGGGAGCGAAGATGAACGGCTTTGAGCGGGTTTGGTTCCGTCGCAAGAACGCGTGGTGGCGAGGCGGTGTTGTCAGCCTTGAAGCCCCTTTTGTCTCGTATCCACAATGAAGCGGCCATCAGCCCTGTCAATTTTCCAGCCCTGAAGAACAGCCTTGTGGAGCCGCTTGAATACCTCAGTGGTGAAGGGCGGATGAATGCAAACTGTTGGGCGGCTGACCTGTTCTGCTGTTCCGCGTTCGCTGGCGCGGAATATCCGCCGGGGTCGATCGGGCCTCGCACTCCGGCAGCTTCGAATTTGAGCGGGGGTTTCGTTGAGTTGGAGGCCGCGTCCGGAGCAGCGCTTTGCAAAACGAGATCAACCTTTTGAATCGGGGTGGCCTTCGACACGATGACGGTGCGCGATAGACCTTCTTGCGCAGCAGCACGCAAGTTATATTCCCCGACAGGCAAATCGTCGAAACGAAACTCTCCGCTTGCGCCGCTCGTTTGCGTCGTGACTGTAGATGTCTGAGTATTCGTGAGACTGACCTTTACTGCCTGCTGTGGTCGACCCTCGCCGTTGCGGACGATGCCTGTGATCGAAATCGCTGAGCGCATACGCCCGACTATCATCGGGCAGGTCCAGGCCGAGCACTCCTGACACGTCAGAGAAAGTACCGTCGTGGTTGTTCAGGTAGAAGACATTGCGTTCGTACCCGCTCCAACTATAGTCAGAGCGAACTAGCTCGTTGACGGCATTTCAAGCCATCTCGGTTCAGGCGAAGCGCCCATCGGCGTCATCGAGCGCTGAGCAACCTGCCGCCAAAAGAAGCTCTGTAGATCGTGATGATTGGGACCGGAGACAAATCCGTTTGCTACGTACATATCCGAATAGCCGTCGTTGTCGAAATCCCATGAAGAGCAGGACCATGACCAGCCGCAGCGCGCCGAGTCGGCCTCCCCGGTCTTGTTCTGGAAACTCCCCTTGCCATCGTTCCTGTAGAAGGAATTGCCTGCGTTATGTTTTTGATAGAGAGTACGGATTCCGGGATCCACTCCCGGTAGGAAATGTTCGTCTGCAGTGATGCGCATGCCTTCATCGAGCCACATATTTGCAACGTACAGATCCTGCTGACCGTCGTTGTCGTAGTCGAGCCAACAGGTGCTCATGCCGGGCCCATAGTCTTCGACACCCACCCGAGTCCATGTGAGGCGAACTCGTTAGCAAACACTGGAGGACTCTAGAGGAGGCACCGGTAGAAAACCTGTAAGCAAACAGAAAGTGGCATAGCTTCGATGAATGCCCTGCTGCTGTGCTCTGGTCGCCAGATTCCGGCGGAAATCCATTTCTCCGCTCAGAAGCAACTGTGGATCCACAATCGGCGTACGGCGCAGCGACACCTGAGCCATTCAGTGGGCGCTGTACAAATCGCCACTGCGGACCCCGGTCAATTTCTAGGCTTTTGACTTGGAATCCGCTCAGGTCTATTCTCGTGTCTCATCTTGCTTCCCGCTTCCTGAATGCCTGGTTATGAGAAATGACGATGCAATTTCTCATCCGCAAGTGAGCGCACTGCTGGTCCGCTGGCGAGATGGCGATCACGCCGCCCTGGAGCAGTTGGTGCCGCTCGTGTATGACGAACTGCGCCGGCTGGCGCGCAGTCATCTTCGTCGTGAAACGCCCGGTCAAAGCATTCAAAGCGCAGCTCTGGTTCATGAAGCGTACTTACGCATGGTAGGAAAGAGCCCGCCAGATTGGCAGAATCGCGCTCACTTCTTTGGCGTCGCAGCGCGTCTGATGCGGGAGATCCTGGTTGACCGCGCACGGAAAATCAGGGCCGCCAAACGCGGCGCGGGGGCCGGCGAACTTCCATTAGATGAGGCGATCGGCTTGCCTCATCAGAGAAGCGTGGATCTCATTCTCCTCGATGACGCTCTTGAACTCCTCGCAAAACTCGATGAACGCCAGTGTCGGATTGTCGAACTCAGGTTTTTTACCGGTCTTTCTTTGGAAGAGACTTCGGTTGCCCTCGGCATTTCTGAAGCTACCGTCTCACGTGAATGGAACACGGCTCGACTTTGGCTGCGGCGCGAGCTCGCAAGGGCTGGACCGGCATGACTCCCGAACGATGGCAGCAGGTGAAAGAAGTCCTCAATGGCGCCTTGCGCGTTGGCGGGGAAGAACGTGCGGCTTTTCTGGGACGTGCGTGCCAGAGGGATCCCTCTCTCCGAATCGAAGTTGACGCCCTGCTCGCCTCTGCTCCCGATGTTGTGGAGGAGTTCCTCAAATCCGCGCCGCCGCACCAGATGCAACTGGCGAAAGGTTCTCGGCTTGGACCATACGAAATCGACTGTCTGGTCGGTTCGGGCGGAATGGGCGAAGTCTACCGAGCTCGCGATACGCGGCTGGGACGAGTCGTCGCTATCAAGGTCTACTTTGAGCCCCTGAGAGGGCGTTTCGAGCGAGAAGCTCGGGCTATCTCCGCGCTCAACCACCCTAACATCTGCACACTTTATGACATCGGGCCGGACTACCTGGTTATGGAATTGGTGGAGGGCCGGTCGCTGGCAGACCGGCTGAAGCAGGGCCCTCTTTCCTCGAAGCAGGTGTTGCAATATGGCGCGCAGATTGCGGATGCTCTGTCCACAGCGCATGCCCTGGGAGTCATCCATCGCGATCTGAAACCCGGAAACATCATGGAGACTCCCAAAGGGATCAAGCTCCTTGATTTCGGTTTGGCGAAGTATGCAACAACCATCTTCGGAGACGCCGAGACAGCGCTGACAGAGCAGGGTGCGATCCTCGGAACACCGGCGTACATGGCCCCCGAACAACTCGAAGGCCGCGACTGCGATGCTCGTACCGATGTTTTCGCGCTGGGGCTAGTGCTCTTTGAGATGGCGACGGGAAGTCGTGCATTCGGCGGATCGAGTCAAGCCGAGTTGACATCCCGAATCCTGCATGGCGAACCGGCGTTTGAGAAGCTTGCGCCGTCGGCATTTCGCCGTCTCGTCGAACGATGCCTTGCGAAGGATCCTGCGAAGCGGTGGCAGTCAGCGTCCGACGTGAAGCTGGCTCTCGAGGATCTGGAGAATAAGGCGGTATCCACGCCCCTAAGGACGAGCGCGCTGATAGCAACGACAAAGCTTAACCGAAGATCAGTATGGATGGTCGCAGTGGTGGCATCGGCGCTGGTCGTAGCAGCTCTTGCGTGGGCATGGTGGACTCGCGACCGGCCGCCCCAGACGAATCAGCAGATCAAATTGATTCCGTTGACCACGGACCCGGGAATCGAACAGGAACCCTCGCTTTCGCCCGATGGAAGCCAGGTTGCCTATTCGTGGAACGGACCGGACCAGGCCAACTTCGACATTTATGTGAAGACCACGAAAGCAGGAGCGTCGGTGGCCGCCTCGCCCCTGCGGCTAACGCGAGATCCGGCAGACGATACCAATCCAGTGTGGTCGCCGGATGGAAGTTCGATCGCATTCCTGCGTAAATTGAATGTTGGAAATCAGTTCGCAGTTTTACTGATGCCGGTGTTCGGCGGACAGGAGCGCAAACTAACAGAAGTCTCGATTCCCTTTACGGCGGCGTTTTATTCACCGTATCTCGCGTGGACACCGGACAGTCAATCACTCATCGTTACCGACCACGCATCGGCTGGACGCCCGACTGCCTTGTTTCTTGTTTCAATCCGCACAGGGGAAAAGCGACAACTGACGTTTCCGCCCAGCGGGGAGATCGGAGATCATTGCCAGGCGGTATCCCCAGACGGCAAAACTCTTGCTTTCCGGCGCGCACATGGACAGGGCAACTGGCGGGGAACCATTTATTTGCTCCGACTGGACAGCGACGGCAAGGCTCGCGGTGAACCCCGCGAAGTGGTCCTCGCGCCCTGGGTTGCGACTCCAAGTGAAGTCTTTAAATGGTCATGCGTGGCCTGGACGGCGGATAGCCGGAAGCTGATCTTCGTCCACGATCTCGGGCTCTGGACCCAGTCGCTCTCATTGGAGAGTAGAGACCCCGTCCACGGTCAGGCAGTGATGGCGGTCGAGACTGGCGCCGGAATCAACTTCATTACTAGCTCTCTCACCTCGCCACGTTTGGCATACGCCGTGATAAGCGGGGGGGGACAGAGTATCCGCCGCATGCATATCCCGGGGAGACATACAAAAGGAGAGCCACCGGAGAGGATGTTTGCATCAACCAGGGGGGAATTTGCCGAGCAATATTCCCCCGATGGTAAGAAGGTAGCGTTCGAATCCACGCGGGGAGGTAACCTTGAGATCTGGACGTGCGCCAGCGATGGCCAGGATTGCGCGCAACTCAGTTCAATGGGGTCCTCAGCATCGGGCGTACCAACGTGGTCCCCTGACGGGAAGCAAGTTGCCTTCTACTCCAACGCGCAGGGCAACCCGCAAATATTCGTGATCCCGTCAGAAGGAGGAGCCACGAGACGACTCACTTCTCTAAGCGCCGGAGCCATGTTTCCCCGATGGTCGCGTGACGGCAGATGGGTTTACTTCTCCTCGAAGGAGAGCGGCGCCGCTCAAGTTTGGAAAGCGCCTGCCGGCGGCGGGCAAGCTGTCCAGGTAACTCATGGGGGCGGTCTGCTTGCCTCCGAATCGCCCGACGGAAAGTGGCTCTATTTTTCCGGCGAAGGCGCCGACTCCAGCCTTCGGAAGATGCCCGTAAGCGGCGGAGAGGAGACCGAGGTCTTGCCTTCCATCACTTATTGGAACTTCGTTGTGATGGATGATGGCGTCTACTTCATGAGCGGGAGCGGTCACCACTTTGCAATCGAATTTCTTAACTTCTCCACCGGCAAAACCGAGGTCATAGCACCCGTAGGGGACGGCTACCTCGGATTGAGCGTCTCCCCAGACCGTAAATGGATCCTGTACGACCAGACAATTCCGCTGAGCAGCGAGCTTGTTCTGGCGGAGGGTTTCAAGTGAACACCGGTGTGTTCGTGATTGTAGCCATTTGAAGTTGTGTCGCGTTTCTTCTTGATCTGTGCGCGGCCGGTGAGCCACCGCCATCCTTGGTGCTGCACAGGATTCGGTGGGCTCAGTGGCCGCTTCGAGGAGATCTTCCATTTCCTGGAATGGAGCCATACGCCTGCGAGGGCAGAGCCCCATTCCTCCGCTTGTGCATTTGGGAGACGTTCATTCTGAAGCTAGTGCGCGTAGCAGACTTGGCCTCGATAGCGCAGCACCAGCGTGTTCTTATAAAAGTCCGCCATCCCGAAGTAGTCCAGATACCCGGATGCGCCTTCGAATTTGCCCGTTCCACCCGAGATGTACGACCGATAATTCCCCCATGGCACAGCCACGATGCCAGGATCGTTTGTCGGGTAGGTGGGAGTCAGCACGGCCTTTTTCAAGGTGATCGTTTCACCCGCTGCGGTTACCCAGTAATGTTGGACGTTGTAAGTGCCATTGCTGTTTTGTCCGAGGATCGTGGCCGCAAGCGAACCCGCCAAATCACCGGAAGCTGGGCCCAGATTGGTCACGCCCGCAATCGCACCGATATTCGTCATCAGCGCCCCGCTCACTGGAACGCAGTGGGAACGTTCCTCCTCAGCGGACGCGGTTGGAGTGAGACGGAAGAGGTTATTGGGGACAAACGACAGGAGTAAGAACATCGCTCCGGCAGAGGCGCGTGATTTCAGCAAATTGAGTTTCATGAAATTCTCCTTGTGTTGTGTCTTCAGACCAAGGTTCCGAGGCATGCCCCGGAAGCTTCATTAAACTCATGCGCAAGAACTCCGCCTTTTCCCTCACAGAAAGCAATAATCGTGGCGTCAAGAGCTCTCCGTTCGCCAATTTCTGCCCAGCGGGGATTCTGATCGCACTCGTACGTTCTTCCGAGAGAACTGGGACGGATGAGTTCGGAATGCCAGTAGTCTCATTTAGCTGTGGCAATCCACTTGAATGAATAGTCGGCTTTCCAAACAAGTGACCCTTGGCTCACCTGTTGCCAACAGGGCGAGTCGCTCATCGAGATTTGGGCGGCCTCGAAATGCGCGAAGGCGATAGTGCACAAATCGAGAATCGTTCCCGGCTGTGCTCGACCGAGGAGCGCGTAATCACAATTTGTCCCGAGAACATGGATCCCCGACAGTGGATTACATCGAATGTATGATCAAGGTGCGAATGCGTGAATCGCCGAACACGACCGTTGGGCCGGGCCATCTTGGTCATCATCGGAGCTATCGCTGAACGCAACCTGATCGTCGAGAGGGTCCGTGCCGGCATGCGGCGAGCCAAGCTCGAAGACCGCTCCATCGGACGTCCTCCGCTGGAGCTCGATCACGATGGGATCCATCGGGACCGGGAACTGGGCCAGAGCCTCCGCCAGATCGCCAAAGCCCATCTCATCTCAACAGGCACAGTCCGGAAAGTCCTCGGTGGCCCTAAACCAGCCTTTGCAGAAAGGCTCGAAAACCAGCCCTCCGGAACCCTCATGAACAAAGGGCCCGAAGCGGCTGCTTAGCCACTTCCGGCCCGTGCAGAAACCTATGGGTCAAAAAACACAAGGCATACATAAGCTATGTTCTATTCGGTCGCTCTTTCTGGGCGTCTCCGATCCTTATGCCGCTGAAACCGACTTCTTCTTCCCGTCGAGTGCCGGCAAAAGAAGTTTCAGAAGCGCGTCATCAGAGAACGGGTTCTGGCCTGAGATCAACTCGCGATCATGAACAACATAGCTCGTCCATGGAGCGAGCACACTTACGTCACCGCCCGCCGTACTCAAGGCGAAGTCCGGGTAGAAGAGAACCTTGCCACCAATCTCAAGCGGCTCCCGCTGCTGCTCTTCCGCCGTCGAAAAGATAGTCATCTTATATCCAGAATAGATCCAGCCTTGAGCCTTTGCGTGCGCTCCAGCGGCATCGCCCGCCGCCAGCGCGGCGACCACCTCCGTCGAATTCGGAAGTGCCGCGAGAAGTGAAATCGGGCCATGGCACAGCACTGCCGTTGGCTTGGATTCTTTATGAAAGTATCTCAGCACGGAGCCAGCGTCGGGATCATCGAGAAGATCCATCATCGGGCCATGGCCGCCAGGGACGAAAACAGCGTCATATTGATCCAGGCCCGATGCGATGACATCCGAGATACGAGTTGGATTTTTGAGCCCAGCCAGGGTGTCGCGAAATTTCAGATAGTCCTGAAGCCTAGCCTCGTCCCCGCCGAAGAACTGGGCGATAGCTGAATTGACATCCATTTGCGGCGTGTTGCCTTTGGGGTTGGCGAAGGTGATTTCGTAGCCCTCGTTCATCAGGGCGCGAACCGGAACCGTGAGCTCGTTGAGATAATAGCCTGCGCCGGTATAAACCTTCCCATCTTTCAGGGGCAAGCCATGACCGCTCGAGACCAACACTAAGACTTTTCCTTTTGGTGTCATTTTGTTCTCCTCTTTGAAATCGAATTCTGTCCTCCTGAATAGGAGCTAGCTCATCGTCCGTGCTTCCTCCAAAGTGCGCCAGGACGCGCAACCGCAGTTGATGTGAGTTATGCCTGCGGGAATCCGAACATCAACCACGACTGATTGGCTACCCAATGCGGGTATAGCTCCGTCATCTGATCGAACAGCTCCTGGTCGGAGGTCGCGGTTTTCTGTAGCCGATCGAAGTCCTGCAGGTAACGCTTGGTGTCCAGGATTGTGGAAGGAGAGTCGGGCGCGCCAGTCTTCTTGTGACCGGCGACAACAATCACCGGGTTCAGCGCCGCTAACCGGTCTAGCGCCGCGATCCAATTCTGCCGGCTCTCGGGAGTGGTGTCGCCGACGTACATGCGGCACTGGTTGTACACAACGTCGCCAGCGACGATCAGTCCGATCGATGGAACGTATAGAGACGTCGAATCAGGGCAATCGGTGCGGCCCTGCTCGATGATGCGCAATTCGTGGCCCTCAAGCGTGAAGGTGTCGCCCGCATAGGGCTCAGGTGAGACCAACTTCGTCGGCACTTGTCCAGGAAACAATTGGCGGGCAAATTGGCTGAGCGGAGGAACAAAAGACGACTGCATGGCCTCCACCGTCTTCGGCGTTGCTATAGCCCGAGCGCCCGGGAAACGGTCTAGCAGAACGCTCAGACCGTAGAAGTGGTCGAAGTGGCCGTGCGTAATGTAAATGGTCTGCAGGTTGCGATTGTGCAATGCAACCCAATCCGCGAGAGCCTCCGCCTCAGCCACTGTCCCCATGGCGTCTACCAGTACCGCATCGTGTTCGCCGAAGATCAACGTTGACGTGATGGGGTCAAAGCCGAGCGGTTCGCCGAAGGGCCTTGGCCGCTCGCCGACCATAGCCTTCCCCGGGGCGGTAAAAATGTTCACGCCAAGCGTGTTCGACGCGACCGGCCCGGTCACGCGGTGGTCTCTTTCATTCCATTTGTCGCACCCATTTTGTACTCCCTTCGATGGCAGAGAGTGGCCCGTTGAAGACGAGATTAGCAGAAGAGCGGCGGCGAATCCATTGGACGGTTCAAGCAAGACCCGAAGGTACTTTCCCGGACGGTCAAGCTTGCCGACCTTTGATCGGAAGATTACGATACGGTCTTCGACGTTGGCGGACACAGCCCATGGGATCTCGCAGAAAGCCCTGTTTCCATCGCTTTGCTCGAATCGTTCTACAATTCGGGCAAGCCGATGGCCTTGGTCTGCCACTCGCCAATTGGCGGGCGGTCACGATCGTGGCCCTGGCAAGACTGGCAAATCGGCTAGCCGTCGCGCAGCATGGCGGATCAGATTGCTGCGTTGGTGCAGGAATTCGTCGGTTCTTCACGCCGGTGTTCGCGGCGCGGCCGGCCGGGATGAAGCGACTTTGAGAGGGGCCAATAGCCCAGCTGTGTATTGGGTTCAAACCGTTATAACGAGGTTATTTATGCCCGACAAGAAAACAGCAATCATAACAGGAGCCTCGGGGGGTATTGGCGCAGGTTTGATCGAGGGGTTTCTGAGAGAAGGTTATAACGTCGTCGGGACGTCTCGTGAAGCTAGTCGAGAGTTGACTGCTTCAGGCAGCTTGGTCCTCGTCAATGGTGACATAGGCAAGCAGCAAACGGCTGCCGATGCTGTCGAGGCAGCAATCAACAACTTCGGAGCCATCGATGTCCTGGTGAACAACGCTGGCATCTTCTTAACCAAGCCATTCACTGAGTTTACTGCTGAGGATTTTGACGCTCTTGTCTCCACCAATCTGCACGGATTCTTCTACATCACGCAGTGCACCGTGAAAGAGATGCTTAAACGGAAATCGGGGTGCGTTGTGAGCATCACTGCGGCGCTTGCCGATCGTCCGATCGCCGGCGAAAATGGCTCGATCTCGATGATTACGAAGGGTGGCTTAAATTCAGCAACCCAGAATCTCGCGATTGAGTATGCAAAAGATGGTATTCGCTTTAATGCCGTGGCACCAGGCGTTGTGGATACACCAATGCACCGCAGTGATCCCAACGGCTCGACGTTGCAGCCGACTATGAAAATGGCGACGGTGAAGGACGTTGTCGATGCAGTTCTTTACCTGGTACAGGCAGGTCATGTGAGCGGAGAGATTCTCCACGTGGATGGCGCCGCTCCGGCTCGTCGTTGGTAGCCGGAGACGTTATGGAGTCGTCTAGCGGCTGCCCCGACAGTCCGGCGTGACATCGAATTATGAACACATCGTTTGGCTCACAGAAGCGAATTGATTGCCGGTCTCTTGGACGTTGACTGGGCAAAAGCTGGCCCGATGCACGAAGATAAAAGGATTCTAGCCGGACGCTGGATTTCGACGAGGTACCAATGGCCCGATTGCTCTCAGTAAATGTTGGTCTGCCGCGCGACGTAACATGGAACGGCAAAACTGTCCGAACCGCAATCTGGAAGTCCCCGGTTACGGGACGGCGAATGGTGCGCAAGCTCGATATCGATGGTGATGCACAAGCCGATCTCTCCGGTCACGGTGGGGAGCAGCGCGCCGTTTTTGTTTATCAGATGGACTCTTATCACTATTGGGAACGCTTTCTCGGACGAAATGACTTTACCTTCGGCCAGTTCGGAGAAAACTTCACAGTTGAGGGACTTCCTGATAATGAGGTCTGCATTGGCGATCGATACCGCATCGGCGACGCTGAATTTGAAGTAACGCAGCCACGCGTAACTTGCTACCGCGTCGGGATACGCATGCAGGAGCCTCGGATGCCATCGCTTCTGGTAGCCCATCGCCGACCAGGGTTCTACTTTCGCGTGTTGCAGGAGGGAGAAGTTGGCGCAGGCGATGACATTGTAAAAATTGCTGATGGTCCGGAGCGAACCAGTGTGGCCGACGTTGACGCTCTCCTGTACTTACCAGGACATTCCACCGAACAACTGCGACGTGCGCTGCGGATTCCTGCGCTGAGCAAGGGTTGGCAGAGTTCTTTCGAAGCAATGCTGCAAGAAGACCTGGGTTCCACAACTACGGCGGGGAATCTGGGACTCGCCGATGAGGAACCAGCGCCAGCATGGACAGGCTTTCGACAGATGCGAGTCGCGAATATTACTAAGGAAAGCGATAGCGTAACGTCCTTTATTTTGTCGCCAATCGATGGGCAGGCTCTTCCTCTCTTCCGGGCGGGTCAATTTGTTGTTTTGCGCTTGCATCTCGGCCAGAGCAAAGCGCCGTTTTTTCGCAGTTATTCGCTTTCTGATCTGCCGGCAGCCAACCATTTCCGCATCAGCGTCAAGAGCGAATTGAACGGGATTGGAAGTTCATTTCTGTGCAACCTGACGAAATTAGGCGATGTATTGGATATCAGTGCACCGCGAGGCAGCTTCACGCTGCGTCCAAGCCAGGGGCCCGTGGTTCTGCTGAGCGCTGGAGTAGGCGCAACGCCCATGATGTCGATGCTGCACACACTCGCCGCCGAAAGATCGCAACGAGAGGTCTGGTGGATCTATGGAGCGCGCAATCGCGTCGACCATCCATTTGCAGAAGAATCGCGCGAATTGCTGAAACAGCTCTCTCGCGGACGTGGATACATCGTGTACAGCAGGCCCGCTGCGACCGACCAACCCGGAGCAGACTTCGATGCTCCCGGGCATATTGACACAGCTTTGCTAGAAAGAATCGGCGTGTCACAGGATAGTGACTTCTACCTGTGTGGCCCTTCTTCATTCTTGCAGGATATGCGGGATGGGATGCGAAACTGGGGTGTACTCGCCGGCAATGTGCACACGGAGATCTTCGGTTCCCTCGAGGCTATTACCCCTGGTATGGCGCAGATTGATCACACTCCTCATCTGCCACAAGGACCGCCTGGATCGGGCTCCCCAGTCTCATTCGCACGTAGCGGTATTACAGTCGCATGGGATCCGAAATTCGCGAGCTTGCTAGAACTGGCGGAGGCGTGCGACGTTCCGGTCAGATGGTCGTGCCGCACCGGAGTCTGTCATACCTGCATGACTGGTCTGATTGCCGGATCGATTATTTATAACCCTGAGCCACTGGAGAGGCCCGCTTCCGGGAACGCGCTCGTATGCTGTTCCCAGCCAAACGGGGATGTCACTCTGGATCTTTGAGAGAAACGGGAGGAGTCCGATCATGCGTTCTGATATTGTGCCCGGAGGCATTTTCCCCGACTACGAACTGCCCGATCACACGGGCAAACTGCGCAAGCTCAGCGCACTTCAGGGCGACGATCCGTTAGTCCTCATGCTTGCACGCGGCCACTATTGCCCAAAGGAGCACCAGCAACATTCGGAACTCGCCGCGTTCTACCCGAAGATCGCAGTGGCGTACACTCAGATCGCCACAATCGCGACCGACGATCACCATACTCTTCAGGAATTCCGTGCGTCAGTCGGAGCGGTGTGGACCTTCCTTTCGGACCCCGACCGAACGATTCAGAAGGATCTCGACATCCAGGAGTACACCGACCCCGAGCACAATCCGATGATCCCGCATACGCTCGTGCTCAAGCCGGGCCTAGTGATCTACAGCATCTATAACGGCTACTGGTTCTGGGGCCGTCCATCGGTTATCGATCTTTGGCACGATCTACGCGCTGTGACAAGCGAAATCCGCCCGGACTGGGATCTGAGTACTCCAGGGCTTCGCGAGGCATGGAACGCGGGTGACTTCTCGCGTTTCCACGGGTGGAACAAGCAGGCCAATGTGGAAGATTCCCCGATTGCAAGGAACAAATAGCGCAGCCACCAATTTCGATCTGCTGCGGTATTGAATAGCTCCAGAAGTAAATCATGGCAGAGACACCAGCGACCTTGGGGTCTACGTTATCTGAGAGTACCCCCAAGACAGCCGGGCTTCTTCTACCCCTGGCCGAGTACTCTTTACGGATTTGATAATCCGCGCTGTGTTTTTTAGGTATGGATTTAAAAACACCCTGCTTAGCGAATCGATAAAGAGTCTACGGCCACGGGTAGGAAAAAGTATGAACATCAATATCTCTCTGCCCTGCATCACGTAATGCGGCTCGCCAAGAACGATCCCGTCATCTATCCATGTGGCTTCTGTGATGGCCTGCACTTGGGTCATGAATTTGCCCGCCATGCGGCGCACTACAACCGAGAGCGCGACCGACTAATCTTGCCACTGAACAAGTAAATAATCATTGTCCGAGAAATGGTCCGACAGCAGCAGAAAGCGATAGAGCGGCTAGAAGAACAAATCGAGGCGCTTCAGAGCGAATATTTTTAGGTGCCCTTGTGGATTGTGCTGATTTGGATCGTCTATAACGATATCTGGTAATAAGCCGACTTCTCGGGCGTAATCTCCCACATGCCGGTTTGGGGCCAACTTCGTATTGGCAGATAGCCCGTCCGAACTGGACGCGTAACTTCGCGGGAAAATAAGCTCAGAGTGCCATCCGTGCTCGCTTAGCGAAAAGGACACTATACAGTGAAGCGAGCAAATTATCAGTATGGGACCGTGGAGCTGAGTCTGCGGTCTCAAGGTCCGGCAGTCTGGGTTTATCGCTGGCGAGAAAATGGCCCCTTGGGGCGTCGCGTTCGCAAGAGCGTGGTTCGCGGCAATACCGAGAAGTTCAAGACCAAGGCCCAGGCCTTGAGAGTGGCCGAAGGATATCGGCTGAAGATCAACCGTGAGAGTGGAAGCAAGAGGGAGGTTACGTTCGGAGCGCTGATTGAACGAAGTTATCATGCCAGCCCGATCCAACAGGACTACCTTCGTCCTGCAGGAGAGAAAGCTCGGCTTGCACGGCATTGGCTGGCACACTTTCCGACACACCTGTCGCTCTTGGCTTGACGAGACGGGCGCGCCGATCGGTGTCCAGCAGAAGCTGATGCGCCACGCTCAGGTTGCTAAAACCATGAACGTTTATGGCAACGCTCTGATGCAATCGAAGCGAGATGCAAACAGCAAGGTGGTTCGAATGGCGCTTCGAACAAGTAGGCCAGGGCGGAACGCGAAGTAAGTCTGATTGTGAAGTGGGAATAGCGCTACTAAGCTTCGCATCTCCATCAAACGATCGCAGCGCTTATTGGACCTTTTTGGGACCTGCGACCGGAATTCTCAAGAGCTCGTAACTGATTGAAGGGATTGGTTGCGGGGGCTGGATTTGAACCAGCGACCTTTGGGTTATGAGACTGCCAGATTTCCCGTAAATAACAGATAACAAAGGGCATGAGTGGGAACGGATAGGCACTTTCGGAACAGCCTAAATAGCCTGTTTGGAACAACTTGGAATTTTCGGAAATTTTGAATGGGGACTTAATGGGGACTTAAAATTTTGGGCTCGACCGTTCGCCCAACGTTTCTGGATTTTTGCCGGAGTTTGGCTGATTTCCGTAAGTCCCCGAACCCCATTCACCGAAGACTGGCCAGAAATTCCAGTTGGGTTTTGCACCCAACGGCCAGTGGTCCAAGAAAAGTCCCCATTCCAAAAGGCCGTATTGACGACCACTATAGCAGTCGTCCCAGCCGCGCGCGAGTGCATATTTCGCGCTTCTGGAGCTGTCCATGGATGCTTCTTTGATTGATCATCGCGACCTCGAAGTTCTGCTCGCCGAACTTTCCGACCTTCCACCCAAGCCCCCTCGATCGAAGCTCGAACCACATCGTGAATTGATTCGCGAATTACGTCGCAAAGGCAGGACGTATCGCGAAGTCGCGCATCTGTTCGAGGAGCGACTTGGACTACACGTCGCTCCGAGCACTCTTCACTCGTTCGTCAAAGTGCGGGCTCGCCACCGCAAGCAGACTCAGTTCGAATTGCCACCGGTTGAAGTAGAGGCCATGCAGTCTGCGGGCGGCACAGGCGTGCCCGCACTGAAGGCAAAACCCACAGCCTTGGTGACGAAGGGGCGACGCTTCGTCTTCCAAGAAAACGAGCCCCTAACTCTCACCAACGACGGAGGCACGCGATGACGACGACTCCAAAACGTGTGGTGTTCACCATGGGTGGAAAGGGCGGTGTCGGAAAGACAGGTGTCATCGTCGCCTTGGCGGAATGGTTCGCTGCGAACGATATCCAAGTAACGCTTCTGGATCTTGATACAGAGAACAAGGCGCGTGGATCTTTGAAGCACTTCTTTAACGGGACTGTCACCAAAGGTCAACATTCACACTCCGGCGGGGCTGGACGCGTTTGTCGACCATCTTGATGGGGGACCGCAAATCGTCCTGGCGGATATGGGCGCGGGGGCCGGGCAAGTAGCTGCGGATTGGTTCGATTCCATGCACGACGAAGTAGCTGCGACAGGAACGCGCTTCACGGCTATAGGCGTCGTCACGCCTGACCCGGCAAGTGTCGAAAGCGTTCTCGCATGGGCCAGCAGACTGCAGGATCGAGTCGAATACGTTGTCGTCGAGAACGCGAACACTCCCCTCTCGGACTTTACATACTGGCGCGGGACAGAACAGGCGAATCGGTTTCGCGAAGCATTCTCACCCACTGTGCTGCAGATGGAGTTTCGCCTTGCGGAACTCGAGAATCCCCGTGCGCCAGCATGGGACTAAGCTCGGCGATGTCGCTGATCGAAGAGCCACCGTCGAGGAGTTGAAGAGGGCATCTCTCGTCATGCGAGCACAGAGCTATCGTCGTCGGTTGTTCTGCGAATTCGAACGCGCGAAAGAAGTGTTCCTGCCATGAGCACATCGCCTTCAGCGCCGAATTCGATGGACACAATTCCGGGAGAGCCGACAATGTTCGACTCTCTCGCCCGGCTTGTGCCTGATGACTTACAGGCCGCATATTATCGCGTCCTCGCGCATACCCGGACGCTCAGTCCAGACGATGAAATGCTGCGCATCCTGGAGGCAATGGGCACCTTGGCATTGCTCACTCGGCACACTCCGAAAGACATTGCAGACGAGAGAGAGCATTTTCAGGAGGTGCTTGAACTTCATCGGCAGTTCTCGGATGAGGCACAACGGAACATGTCTAACTATGTCCGCGAACTGGAGGCGCGAATTTCTGATCTGCCAACGAGGAATCAAGGCCGGTCTTGATCCCCAGCAGATTGCGAAGATGCTCGGCGAGAGTCTTCGCCAGCACTTTCTCCAATCGGGTATCCACGATACTGTGCAGGCACTGCAAACTACTAGCTCGGCGATGACGAGGGCACAGATGGAACTCGCAACCGCTCTTCACAACCTGTCGGATTCGCATGGCGGCGTTGTCGCCCAACTGCGGTCTGCCAACAACCGCCTGGAGTATTCGCTTGAGAGCCGGGCAAAGACGATAGACGCACTTCTACATGAATGGAAGAGCGACCTCCTGCGCATCTGGATTCCGATGATTGCCGGGGCTGCGATGTTGATCGGGTTATTCGGAGGCATTGAGATTCAGGGCTGCCGGGATTCGGTTCCGGCAGCGGTGGCAACACCGACGCAAACCGCAGTGCCGTCGGTTCCAAATCCAGAAACACTGGCGAATGACGATCCGGCTAGCAAGCTAAAGTCACGGCCTGAGAGCCGTGAGAAGGTTAGACGCGACTCCCAACATGAGCGATAGAGAGGCCGGCCATCGATGATGGGATCAACATCCCAGAGTCTCACTGCTGTTTGGAGACGACATGACCTTTCAAAGCGTGGCACGTTGCGATCTGCATTCGAGAGCGAAAGAGATCGCCACACCACCAGCTGTGAGCGATAGCTACGATCCGTATCGATCATAATTAGATGTATAATGAGCGATAGCGAAGGTTTCTATCGATCATGAAATGGAACTGGCAACAACCAGATTGGCCCAACTTCGAATGGGACCGCCAGCGGATTTCCGCTGCCGAAGAGCAGTTCCTCCTTGGCGCGGGCGTTGCTATTGGCACAGTCAAGCATCTGGGCGAGGACGAACGAAATCAACTCCTCGTGGAAACAATGACCGGGGAGGCCGTGACCACATCGGCCATTGAAGGCGAAGTCCTCAATCGAGCCAGTGTGCAGTCGTCCATACTACGTCAGCTCGGACTGGCGTCTCCCGATAAGCGGCGCGTCCTGCCAGTGGAACAGGGCATTGCCGAAATGATGGTCGATCTCTATCGGTCTATTTCGCAGCCTCTCTCCGATGAGATGCTGTTCGGCTGGCACCGAATGGTGACTTCCGGGAGGAAAGACCTCGCTGACATCGGAAGATACCGTACCAGCCTGGAACCAATGCAGGTTGTCTCTGGCACAATCGGAGCTCCAACCGTACACTTTGAGGCTCCGCCTTCGAAACAAGTCCCGGCCCAGATGAAGCGGTTCATCGCATGGTTCAATCGCACGGCACCCGGCAACAAGGAACAGTTGCCGGCGATCACACGCGCAGGCACGGCCCATTTGTTGTTTCGAGTCGATCCATCCATTTGAAGATGGGAACGGGCGAATTGGGCGCGCCATCGCGGAAAAGGCAATGACCCAGAGCTTCGGACAGCCGGTGCTTGTCTCTTTGGCGACCACAATCCTGGCCCGCCAAAAGAGCTATTACGAGGCCCTTGAAAGAGCCAATCGGCGAAATGACATCACGCAATGGCTGGTTTGGTTTTCTGAAATCGCGCTAGAAGCACAGCGTCGAAGCATCTCGCAGGTGGAATTCATTATTGCCAAGGCTAAGCTGTTGGACCGACTGCGCGGCCAGATAAATGAGAGGCAGAAGAAGGCCCTCCTGCGCATGTTTCGCGAAGGTCCCGAAGGGTTCGTTGGCGGCCTCAGCGCGGGCAATTACAGCACGATTACCGGGGCGTCCCCCGCCACTACGACCCGTGATTTGGCCGACATGGTTGAAAAGGGCGCGCTCATCCGCACGGGCGAGCGCAGGCATGCGCGATACACCCTGAATCTGAAAAGAGGCTAAATGGTAACGAGTGCATTATTTGCGCCATTGCTGACATGGGAATCATCCACTGGCTTAATCAATATATAGACTGCCTTGACCAGCCTTCTGAAGACCCACTTCACGTATAACTGAGACCTCCATAGTTTCTTGCTGTGCGCGGTTTTAGGATCGTTGTGCTCTCCCTGCTCCGCTATCCGGCAGGGCGGCGCTGGCGAATTAACCACGTCCAGATGATCATGATTGCGGAGACCGCGACGAGCATCTCTGCCCAGATGAAGGAAATATAGTCGCCAAGGACGCCAAGTGGCGGGACCGCGGGCTGTGCGTTGCGCAGCGCTGGAAGGCCGAAGAGAAGAGACACGCAGAGGGACAACGGCAGGAGTTCAATCTTATCTTCCGATGTAAGCGCGCGGAGACTCATCAAGAGAATGCTCAGGGCCAGACTCAGCATTAGAACCATAGTCAAGACAGAGACCGCGATTACCTGGTCTGCCCGTCGTAGAGCCAGGTTGAATCCTTCGATTCCTTCGTTGGAACGCTGTACGCTCTCTCCTTCAAACATAACCCCCGGGAACCGACAGAGCAGGCCGTGGCGATCATGATGGAAGCGCACTGGCGGTCGGTCGTCCATTCGGACCGCGTCGAGGGAATCAAGGCTTTCAATGAGGATCGAGAGCCAATTTTTCAGGACCCAGAATTCTGATGCGCGAGCCTCAGCCTGGCGCAAGGGAGCACAAGGAGCAAAGAGTTGGCAATAACGATCAGGTCCAATGTGTAGCGTCGATCACAGCCCGCGGCTAGATTAGGAGACGAATTATGAAAGTCATCATTGTTGGTGCAGTCGCTGGTGGTGCTTCGTGTGCGGCGCGATTGCGCAGGCTGGATGAAAATGCCGAGATCATCATGGTGGAGCGAGGGCCCTACGTTTCCTACGCAAACTGTGGACTGCCCTATCACGTCGGCGGTGTGATCGAAAAAGAATCTAGCTTGCTTGTAGCGAGTGAACAGTTCTTCCGCAAAGCCTTCGCCATCGACGTGCGGACAAACTGCGAGGCGGTCTCCATCTCGCCAGAAGCCAAGACTGTGGACTTGCGCAATGTTACGACGGGTGAAGTGACTACCGAGTCTTACGACAAGCTGGTTCTGTCACCCGGGGCGCCCTCCGTTCACCCGCCCCTTCCCGGTATAGACCTGCCCGGAATCTTTCATGTAAGAACCGTGCCGGACGTGAGAACTATTCGTGAGTGGGTTGAGCGAGGCACGACCTTTCTTAGTGGCATGTTCAACTATTCGGGAATCCAGATGTTGAAACCAGTCCGCCGCGCGGTGGTGGTAGGTGGCGGTTTCATCGGGCTCGAGATGGCAGAAAATCTCATCCATATCGGCTTCGAAGTCACTCTCATTCAAAAGCTTGATCAGTTGCTTGCACCCATCGACCGCGAGATTGCCAATCTTGTCGAGGGTCATGTGACACGACATGGCGTTCACTTGGTCTTGACAGATGGAGTAACCGGCTTCGAGCAAACGGAAGGTGGTGCTCTCGATGTACAAACGACCTCCGGCAACATTTATCCGGCCGATGTAGTGATCCTTGCAATCGGTGTGCGGCCAGACACGAAGCTTGCCAAAACGGCAGGACTCGAAATCGGCGAACGCGGAGGAATCCGCGTTGACGAGCAGATGCGCACAAGCAATCCAGACATTTTCGCCGTAGGTGATGCCGTCGAAGTAAAAGACTTCGTCACCGAACAATGGAGCCTGATTGCTTTGGCCGGCCCGGCAAATAGGCAAGGACGGATTGCTGCCGATGCGATTGCAGGGCGCGACTCGCGGTATCGAGGCACCCAGGGCACTTCGATTATCGGGCTCTTCGGCGGAGCGGTGGCGTGGACCGGCGTCAGCGAAAAGATGCTCAAGAGGGTCGGAGATCAGGATTACGAAAAGATCTATCTGTTCCCGAATGCCCACGCAGGCTACTACCCAGACGCGAAAATGCTGGGCATGAAAATCATCTTCCGCAAATCTAATGGACGGCTCCTCGGCGCGCAGGCGTTAGGCCAGGATGGGCCTGCGGTGGACAAGCGCATCAGCGCGTTGGCCATGGCTCTTCAATTGGGAGCAACGGTGTATGACCTCGAAGAATCAGAGCTTTGCTACGCACCGCAATTTGGGAGTGCGAAGGATCCCGTTAACTTCGCTGGTATGGTTGCTGCCGATGTTCTTCGAGGTGACATGCCGATCACTCACTGGGACAGCTCGGAGGACGCCTTCCTGCTGGATGTACGCGAGCCGATGGAATTGGCTGCTGAGAGCGTACCCGATGCATTCAATATTCCATTGGGCCAGCTACGTTTGCGGCTGAACGAACTCCCTCGTGATCGAGAAATCCACGTCATTTGCCGGTCCGCACAGCGAGGTTACTATGCAACCCGAATTCTTTTGCAGAATGGGTTTAAAGCTCGAACTATCTCCGGCGGCATGTTGTCACGCGCGATGCTCACCGTTGATTTTAAGTCGCAGCAAGCGGCTATAGCTGTCGGGAAAGAATAGCTCATACGAGGAGAACAGATGCCGCAAACAGAACTTAAGCTAACGGATGTGCTGGCACTGGACCGGAACAAGCTAGCTGCCGAACGCACCCTTATGGCTTGGGTTCGAACGGCTCTCTCCATGATCAGCTTTGGCTTCACTATCTACAAATTTCTCCAGGTCATCGACCAACAAAGCACCGTTGTTGTCCTTCGGCCGAATGCTCCGCGAAACGTCGGGCTCGTCCTCACCGGCCTCGGAACTTTCGTCGTAATCATCGCTTCGATTCAACATTGGAATTACGTCACCAACCTAAGACCGGATCAGCCGTATAAGCCGTGGGATCTGAGTTTCTCGGTGGCATGCATCATCGCCATACTCGGTGCCCTGCTGTTCGGAAGCATCATCCTCCGGTCGGGCCCCTTCGGATGATCCACGAATTCTGGAAGAGTAAAGCAGCGAACGTCAGAAGCGGAGCTTCCACGGAGAGGCAGAAAACAGAAAGTCATGTATACGATCCTGCAAATCATCCCCCCAGGGTTTGACGAGTTAATTGGCCGAGCAAGCGGACCGTTGAAGTTTCGTCTCTTTGTAATGCCGACCGTCGTCACCATTCTTGCGATACGAGCCGACCGGCGGGATGCCAGGGAGGGACGGCCAGCTCCGTTGGGAGCTTTCATCAAGGATCCCATCGAGCGCGCACGGCTTTTCCGAATTGCTCTTAAGGACATCGGGCGGATATTCCTGTTCGCCCTCGTGCTCGACTCAATCTACCAACTATTCGTTTTGAAAGCGTTCCACATCGATCAGCTCTTAATTGTCGCGGTGACGTGCGCCGTTGTGCCCTATGTGCTGGTCCGAGGTCCGATTACGCGCCTTGTGCGCCTCCTCATTCACAAGAGGTCCGAGAAGCTTAAAGCGCTCGCAGCCGGGGCCGCTACAAATGCGCATCTTCGCAGATAAGCGAGCCGCCATTGAAGGTGCTTCTGAATATTGCGACAAGGTGTGTACAACAACCAGGTGAAACGACATGCTAGAAACCGTCAAAGAGATCGCGGCTGTAGTCGCCGTATGCAGTGAGTCCATTGCCGTAGTAGTGATTGTCGTCGGCGCGATCCAGGCGATTAGTGCGCCAATAAAAGCATTCGCATGGACGAAGGCGAGTGTAGATCCACTCGTCGTTTTTAGAAGGTTCGCCGGTTGGCTCGTCCTGGCCCTCGAATTTATGCTGGCTGCCGATATTCTGAAGAGCGCAATTAGCCCCACATGGACAGAGATCGGCCAACTTGCCGCAATCGCTTTAATCCGAACG
Organism: uncultured Acidobacteriaceae bacterium; assembly: GCA_963849505.1. GTDB lineage: Bacteria > Acidobacteriota > Terriglobia > Terriglobales > Acidobacteriaceae > JANXZS01. Next base: position 123,576 of record CAWKHY010000017.1, read on the forward strand.
TTCTTAAATTACTCTTTAGGCCACGACCTCCGGCATACACCGGAAATCAATAGCTAAGGGGAAAGGCTCGCGATACTCAAAGGCCGTGTTACAAGGTCTAGTTTAGGACGAACATAGAACGAAACTCGGACAGCGGCCGAACGCTCTCGAACGCAATACGAGTTTGTTCGAGGAAGATTCGAAGGCTGGCCACAAGCTTCACCTCCTAAGCCGTCAGGCTTAGGGATGGTGTCTCTTTCTACTTGCTCTTCAATGCACTTCGAGTAGGCGGTCTGGGCGCACCGACGGACATATCTACCCTTACCATATCGATCTCGCAGACGTATCGCCGGAGCGATCAGTGGCGGTAACTCAAGTGCCTGTGCTCCTGATCGGTGATCTTGCCGATCACAATATTCCGGCGCGCCACTCTGGCCGAATCACGCGCTTCGCGAGCCGAGAGGATGCACTTTGGGAAGTAACGGGTGCCGATCACGGAGGAGCAGCAGGTTCTGATTCCGAGGAATTCGAGCGGCGAGTACTTTCTTGGTTTGCCTCATATAAAACAGCGAAACCCGCATTGCGATAAGGATTCAAGGCGCGAAGGGCAAGTACCGGGGAGGATTCGATCCGCGGCAGGCAGATTCGGTCGTTAGAATTCCTCGGAGCCAGGGGGCTCCAAGGCGGCAAGAATAGCTGCAGATGCTTTATGGATGACCTCGAGGCTTTCTGCGATAAGCGCTGCGTTGCCGCAATACAGATGTATGTAATCGGCCGACGCACTTCCAGTTTCCAGTCCGACAGTTTTTCCGATGACGAATGCAACAGCCTCGGCTTCGGTCTCTCGCACTGTCTTTGTAATCGTGGCGCGACGCCCGGATTTATGCAGGATTTCGTGAGCGAGTTCATGAACTAGAGTGGAAAAGGTTTCCGCCTTCGACTGGCCGGGTAGTAGCGCGATTTTCCCGCCATAGCTCATGCCCATCGCAGGCGCGATACCCTCGTTGAACTCGAGCTCAATGCCTTGCCGCTCAATGAACGCGATAAGGCGGTCGTAGTTCCCGCCTATATCGCCTTGCACGCGGGCGAATTCGGGAAGTTCCTTACCTTCGGTCTGGCTTACATCAAAAACATACGCTGCGCGGAAACCAGTTAAAGCAGGGGCATTTTGTCTGATGTTCTTTTCGGTTTCATCATTCGCTTGTCGCTTAGCAGCAACGATCGGTGCGAGGATGCGAATGCCTTTTTCACCCTTCTTGACGGTCCGGCCAAATCGGTTCCACGCGTGGAGTCCTGCGATCCGTTGTGCATCAGGCCTCTGCCTGGCGATCTCAAGGATATTGCCGAAGCTGTAACGGTGAAATCTGCTCATTGCCGTGAGGTAGGCGGTGAATGCATCGCTGTGGCCGCTCTCTAGCTGCTCTATGAGTATCTGTACGTTGGCGGCGATTACTTCTGTCGCCGTCTGCCGTTGTGATGGCTGCTTGTTTTGTATTTTGAATTGCATGTTTGTTTTCTCCTGGCTGCCCGGTCGGGCGTTTTTGTTTCTCACCAAGAGCGCAGCGAGACAAAAACGACTGAACGGCTGACAGGAATGAACGACGACCGGGGACGGCGTAGTCCCGAGTGGAAGGCGCGACAAGTGACAAACGCGCACTTTGTTTGGCCGCGCAGTCGGCGCTCATCCGGAGGGACGGCCCGAAGCGGCTGAGCGAAGGGCACGACGGCACTCGGCGGAAGTGGATAAAGAGGCGCGCGAAGCGCTTCGTTCGCCAAGGCTTGTACAACCAGTGTTTTATTTGGCCGCGCGAGAAGCAAACACAGTCACCTGTAGCAACGAAAGGAAAACCACTTATCCTTTCGTTGGATAATTCGTAACGAAGGGCTGACATTCTTGCTTAAGCGCCAAGTCGAGCCGATTGCGCCACTAAATGCTGCAGAATAAGGGTACCCAGCCAATTAGATGATCCGAGGACGCGGTTTGCTCGTTCAGGCGCTGCCCCTCAAGCTATTCGGTCGGAGATCCAATCTGCCAGGTCTGAACTGCGGAAGCGCCAAAGCTTCCCAACCTGTACCGCTCGGAGTTCGCCTCGACGCGCCATCCGCTGCAGCGTCTTCGGATGGATCTTTAACCACGCGGCAGCTTCGAGGGTATCGAGCAGAGGCTCAAGTTGCGATGAGCCAGGGGTTACGTCTCTAGGACGTTGTTCGGGCATCTTCATAGCAATCCTTCCGAAGGACAACCTGTTGATCTCTCCGTTCCCGATCATTACCGTCTCCAGACTGAAGGCAAAGTCTCCCTGAGTCCAATACTTTGTAACTATGCCTCCATAGTTTCCATCTATGGCTCGCAGCCTCATTTTCTACCCAATGTATTGATAGGAAAAGACGTCGCCCGTCTCATCGCCGTGGGGGCTTCGATCAGCGATTTCAGTGTGTAAATCCAGAAAATTCCCATTTCGATCGCCAATTCCACGGTCGGCCATAGCTCAAAGCTATGGCGCCATACTTAAAAGCTATGGCAGAAAATCGGCACTTGCCTTGAGAATTCGAACAGCCTTAGGGTCGCTCTATGTTGACGATTCGAGCGATGACGGGCGGTACTGGATACGCGCAACGCCACCTGGAGCACAGTGACTATTACGACCAGCACCGCAGAGTCGAAGGAGAATGGCATGGGCGCGGCGCTGAGTTGCTTGCCCTGAATGGCAAGGTGTCGCATGAGCAGTTTGAGGCCATTCGCGAAGGCCACCATCCACAGACGGGTGAATTCTTGCGCCCTCGACACAGCGCCGACCGCCTCAGTCCGAACTGGTGAAGTGGAAAGTAAGGCCAGGTCGCTTTACGACCTCACATTTTCCGCTCCCAAATCAGTTTCGGTGCAAGCTTTCGTCGGCGCCGACCGGCGTTTGCTAAACGCGCATCGCTGCGCAGTCACTGAAGCATTGCAGGAAGCGGAACGCCTCGCCGGCGCACGGGTTCGTTTGGATGGAGCCAATCAGGATAGGGCGACAGGAAATCTCGTGGTCGCCGCATACACGCACGACAGCAGCCGGCAACTCGACCCGCAACTCCACACTCATGCCGTCGTCGCCAATTTAACTTATGACGGCGTGGAAGGTCGGTGGAAGGCTTTACAGGCTTCGGGCCTCTACGAACACCGAGCGTATTTGACCGAGGTTTATCGCAACGCGCTGGCTAGGGAAATACATGCCCTCGGATACGAAACGGAGAGCAAGCGCAATTCCAGGGGCGTCGATAATGGGTTCGAGATAAGAGGCATCTCGCCGGATTTGCTGCAGAGATACTCGCAACGCAGTGCACAGCGGGACGAATCCGTTCGACAGTTTGCAGCGGAGCATGGGCGGCTGCCGACAGACAATGAAGTAGCGGTCTTGGTGCGTGACACCCGCCCCGACAAACTGCAAGAGATCAGCACCGCGGACGTACACCGCCTTCAAATCGAGCGGATCTCTTCCCACGAGCATGCCGCACTCCTCAACCTTCGAAGGGATTCGCAAGAACATACCAAAGCTATCGGCCCGGAGCAAACGCCTGTCGAGGCGGCCCTGCAACATGCGAAGGAGCACATCTTCGAGCGTAAGACGGTTGCAAAGGACCATGAGCTGCTCTCTGAGGCATTGCGTTTCGGACGTGGGGCAATCAATCTTGCCGAGCTTCGAGGCACCTACGACTTTGAAGTAGCCCAGGGCAAACTGTTGCAACTCGGCGGGAATGTCACCACACATGCGAGTCTTGAGCGAGAACGACACATCGTGGCCATCGTCGATATCGGTACAAACCGTTATGGCGCGCTCGGTGCCAACTGTCACTTCGAACCGCGGCCAAGTCTTCGGCCAGAGCAACGCCATGCTGTAGACACGATCCTCGAATCTCGTGACTTCGTTATCAATCTGCGAGGAGCAGCTGGAACTGGGAAGACTGCAACACTTCAGGATCTAAGCCGTGGATTGCGGGAGGCAGGACATGATGTTTTGGCAGTCGCTCCCACGCGAAGTGCAGTTGAGGAACTGCAAAAGGTGGGATTTAAGGATTCGATAACGATCTCCCGATTGCTTGAGGACCAGACAGCCCAGCAAAGCCTCCGAGGAAATGTGCTGATCGTGGATGAGGCTGGAATGGTGTCGGGTCGTCAGATGGAAAGCATCCTTGCTCTTGCACACCGCGAAGGCGCACGCATCGTGTTCTCCGGCGACAGTCGCCAGATACAAAGTGTGGAAGCATCCGACGCTTTGCGAATTCTGGAGCGTGAATCCCGGATGACCAGCGTGTCTTTGAATGGAATCCAGCGACAGTCCAACCCCGAGTACCGCGAAGCGATAGAGGCTTTCAGGCGGTCGCCCGGAGAGGGGTTCGAAAAGTTGAACGACATGGGCGCTATTCGCGAAGTGCCTTATCTGGAGCGACCGCATGCTGTAGCCAGCGCCTATCGCGAGATGACGGCCGAGCCAAATCAGAAGAGTATTGGTCGTCGCACCGACGCATGAAGAGATCGAACGTCTGACACATGCAATCCGCGAAGACTTGAAACAACGATTCGTGCTGGGAGAGGGAGCAATATTTCAGCAGCACACCCCTCTGCAATGGACGGAGGCGCAGAAGAAGGACTTCGCGAATTTTCAACCTGGTCAGGTTCTTGTCTTCCACCGCTCATCTCATGGCATCGAAAAGCACGAGGCCCTGACGGTTTTTGGCAAATCTGATTCGAGTCTTACGGTACGGAACGAACGTGGCGAATTCAAAGAAGTGCACCTTACACAGGCTCGGTCATTCTCTGTACATGAGCAGCGTCAAATTGAAGTGTCTACCGGCGACAAACTGTTGCTGATGGGTAATCGTCGGGATCCTGGTTTTCGCGCGACGAATGGAGAACTCGTGACGGTCAGAAGCGCCACCGCGAATGGAATTGAACTTGAAGATGGTCGACGTATTCCTGCTAATTACCGGGAATTTTCGCATGGCTATGCCGTTACCGCGCATCGCAGCCAGGGAAAGACAGTAGATCGAGTCATCATTTCAGGAGACACGATGAAGCAGGAGCTGTTCTATGTCTCTGCATCGCGTGGTCGCGAAGGCATCTCGATCATCACCTCCGACATCGACCGCCTACGTGAGTCCCTCGGCATTTCCATGGCCCGTCCCTCTGCTATCGAACTGGCAGAAGGCCTGTCACACAACGCAGGTATCGAAACTTCTATGGGAAGTGTTCTATCCCATGTAATGGACAAAGCAGAATCGAAGGATGAGTTTCATCACGGACTCGGTCTTGGTCTTGGACTTTGATCGATGAATTGGATTCCGTCAGTCTGCGTGTGCATCGGTCAAAACAAATCACGCACGACACTGGTGGCCGGAATAATCGCGCACACTTCAGAGTTTTGTGGGCTGAAAGAACGCCCCTTAGAATGTTGATACGCACTGCCGACCGAAGTGCGGTTATGGGCTAACCATTACCATTCCGCATTTTTCGATGATAGATTTCACCTGATCATCGAGTTGCGTCTGATCTCGGGTCTTCTGCATTTCTGTCAACGAAAACTTCGTACCTCGGGGATATTGAGCGATCTTTGCTTGAAGCAGATCTAGCGTTTTTGCGCTGTACTGGCCGACTTCATAGGATTCCGTTTCACCTAAGCGATACGCGATGACCTGGTGTGGCTTTACCGCCGCTGTGTCGGCAATCTGTTTCAAGTCTCTGCACATCAGCTCACCAACGCACCTTCCAACTACTTGCGAGATCAGATCGGGATCAGCCAGCCATCCTTGACTCGCGAGCAGTGTGCGTGCCAGGTTTTGCCCCAGGGCGGCTTGCTGCCAATCACCCGACGATCCTGCATCCCGTCGGTCCAACAGATCTGCATGGCCCTGCCATTTCTCACTCCATTCCAGATACCGATTCCAGACTGTCTGCCTGGCGGATTTATCGCCGAAATCCATCAGATAAATCAGAGCGTCATTCGCTACTTCTGGGTCAGGATCATTCAGGGCTTCAATTGCCGCCTCAATAAGAATCGGATCCGTCGCATAGCGGGCGATATCTTGAAAAACAGAGTGGTTGCAGGCTGTCTTTCCCTTGCCTCGTTCCTTCACCGCCCGTGCCACAAGGGGGCGGGCAGTTTCAGGATCGAATTTGACCAGGTATCCAAGGGCCGCCCCCTCCGGTTCACATGCCCACTCACCCACCTTGGCACTTAGCTTTTGTGCAACTTGTGCACTTGAGCTACCGTTGCCAAAGTGTGCCATCAGTGAAGCAAAGAGGGCTTCTTTCTGGTAGTCGTCCGTCGTCATGAATTCGTTCGCCCAAACGCTCTCATATTCAGGGAGTTTCTCTTTTGGCAAAAACGCCAGTGATGCTGCGGTTAGAGACGGATTCGCTGAACCAATTTGATTGAGTGCCTCCTGACGTGCGCCCACCGGATCGAGTTCATACCAACGCTCAAGAGCGACTGCTTTCAATTCCCGGGTATCGTACGGATTTACGTCATTGCATTGCTGATTGCAGAGAGGCACTTTCGATAACTGTGCCAAGATGGGGAGAACGTTCATCGACCGGAGAGAATCCCAATTGGACCGGAGCGCATTGATCTGTGCTTGAACTGGCAAATCCGGCAAGCTGGAAGCTAGTAGCCTGCCGAGATCATCTTTCATTTGGGACGTGACGTTTGCCGGCACCTGTCCTTGCAATGCCTGCACAGTTGCCGCGCGGGCGGCGCCCTCTTTGCTGGGAAGGGCCTGAAGGGCCAGCGCCCAGTCAGCGTCGGCAAGTTGCTGCCTCTGCACCGCTTGAGCAACGGGATCTGCTTCGCTCAACTGGAGCACTGGTATCGTGTTCAGAAAAATGGCCGAAACCGGGAACCTCGGATCGGCTAATAACTTTTCCATCGCAGTGATGGCGTAGGGGCGCAGCTTTGCTGGAAGACCGATAAGCCCGAACATGAATTCGAACATCAGCGTGGGCTCGTCTTCCCGCAAGTGTTTCGCCATAAAATCGGCCGCTGCTGAAGTGCCAAGAAAGCGCACATCTGCTATCGCCGCTTGTCTACGCGGCGACGGCATCGAGGGATTGGCATGCTCTACTCTCAATTCCTCGAGAGCCGAGGTCAACTTGGTCTTCTGCCAGGTTGCGGTCGCCGGAACAATGGACAAGTGGATTACATTTGACCTCAGCGTAATGGTTGCCTCACCCGTGAATCTCGCCACACTGCCTTTCGACAGATCCGTGATTCTATTGCTGACCGCAATGAGATCGTAGGTCCCGGGCCGATCAAACCTGATCCATTCATTAAGATTGAGTTGAATAAGAGTAGGCTTTTCCGATAGCGCATCCGAACTGCTAAGTCCCCCGCCAAACATGCCGCTCGCTGAACCGAAATAGGCCTCCAGGGGATCAGACCATCCGCTAGACGGTACAACCTCAAAGGACTCATAAGACATGCGCCCACTGCGATCGTATCTTGCCAGATTTATTTCAAACCGCTTGTTGTTCGGACCGGTGAAGACCAATTCCAACGGGATGCGCTCCCCAATCCGAAAGGTAACTTGCTGGTTGAAGGTCCCTACTTGTAGATGCGGAGCTGCATCCTCGCTGAAGGCCAGGAGAGACGTTGGAACGCCAATCAGGATTGCCAAAGCCACGGCTCGCACCGTTAACCGCATATACCAATAGACACCGCCCACGATACTCTTGGTAGACGTAAATTTGCACTTAATCATGCAGCTCCAGCCTCCACCCTGGGAATCTCGTCAAACAAAGTTTTCTCAGTCGTATGGAGTCAGTCGTCACCGCGACGGCTCTCAGCCCCCGAGGTTGAAGACAACGTTAATCTCCGTCTCCACTTCAACTGGCTCGCCGTTGAGGAGATGTGGCCTGTACTTCCAGGTTCGCACTGCGTCAATCGCAGCTTGCTGCAGCATTGAGTGGCCGCTGATTACGTGAAGATTTTCAATAGTTCCGGTTTTTGAAATGGTCGCCTGCAGCACAACGGTGCCGGAGATGTGTGCAGCCTTTGCGATTGCTGGGTAAATGGGAGCGTTCTTGATCACCAGATTTCCCTGCATTACACCTGAGGACACGGGAACCTTCTTGAGTGATGCTTGCGTTATCAGCGGCTTTTGAGCTACATCGACCAGGATGTTCGTCATTGCCTTGACACTGTCCCCACTGCCATCGCCCATGCCCGGGACCGCCATCGGAACTTCAGGTGCTTCGAACGCGATGATCTTGGCATGTTGCGGGATTCTGCTGGGTGCCACAATGGATCTTTCTATGAGTTCCGACACGGGCCTCACCTTTTCCGCGATCTTCTGCGGTGGATGAGGCGCGGTTTGCGGCGGCGACGGGGCGACTAGTAAGATCGCCATTGCTATTTTGGGGGAGAGCTTCGGGATAAATCAGAGGAACAGGAACCATCGACGCAAGGACCGATGAGTTAAGTAGGACGCCGACGATTGTGAAGTACCTACTCCTGGTCTTGATTCTGCGGTTCGAGTCGATCAAGCTATCTTCAAACATGGTCAGCCTCGGTAGAACTGAACTTGCTACCGAGATAGACACCGCCATCGCAAATTTGGATCCCGCTCCGTTCCCTATTGATGCACCTCCCTATTCATGACGCTAGACTGCGGCGTGCACGAACGACGCCGAACACGCAGATGACTGGCCGCCGAGACGAATTCTTTTTTTTGAACTTTACGGTCCGGCAACCACAGCTTATCCCGGCGCTATCCGACTCCAGCAAGAAGGTGCGTGAACTCGCTTCCGCAGGCTCGCCGATAAAAGTTAGTGCTATTGAAGGCGCAGGGGCCGCAAGGGTGGCGTCGCCCAATGCTGAGACCGTGTCAGGACCTCGATCTGTTGCCTTCGTTCTGCAGCCCGTGGATGGCTGCGAAAGTAGTCCTCAAGAGTTTGGACTGAAACTTGGGCTGCTTCGCCAACGGGAGTGGCCGCGCCACCAGCATCCTTTACTCCTTCGTGTTCGAGCCGTTCAAACTCATCCAGGAGCTGCAGGATACCGTCTGGAGAGTAATTCGCGGCGACCGCCAGGGCTGTGCCGTAACGGTCGGCTTCAAGCTCCTGCTCTTTGCTATAGCCGGCTATAAATACGCCCACTGGTAGGCTCAATAAATCTCCGATTGTTCCAAGATCGCGGAGATGGACTTCCGTTCGAACTCGTTCAGCGCAGTGACGCAGATCGACGTGCTCTGCGTCGTGCCCTAATACCACAGCTAACGCATCTTCGCTTTTCATCAGCTTCAGCAAGCCTTCGCCGACAAATATATGACCGCCAGGTACGCAAAAGCATTCACGAAGGAAGCCTGCGGTACATAGTGAAAGCGATAAGGAAGCCTTCGAGTGGCATGCGACGACACCACGGCGCCGACCTTTTGAATGTAGACTTCAACTTCTTTCGCTGATTCTCTCCCTTGATCGGCCTTCCATCCAGCCTCGTACGACGGAGCGAGTTCATCCCCGATTCTTATTTCATCGGCATCTGACATGCGATCAAGGTTTGCAGGTATCCTGTTCAGTTCACGCTCCGCATCCGACGTAACTGAGAGCACGGCCTGGGGACCAGGTTGCGTGGCCACTTTCTGGCGTTCGGCGAATACAATCGCCAGAATCCCGGCGATGACGATAAATCCGAAGCCCATCCATCTCTTCATAGGAATTTCAGAATCACTTCGCGGTAGCGGGTATACAGAAATGAGACAAGTAGCAACGCTATCCCCATCACAATCAGCGTGACATAGCGGTCCGTCGGAGCGAACTTCCAGATATCTATCAAGAGAATCTTGCCCACTCCAAGGAGCAGCAGGCCTAGACCCGCCAGGCGATAGCTACGTTCGTGAACCATCAGTGCGAAGAGGAATACGCTGACTCCAACCGCACTCCATGCCACGGTTATCATTCCTGCGCGCATTTCGAAGGCGAGCAGGATGGTGACGAGCAGCAGAGGAATGAAGAAGAGAATTTGCTCCGGCCGGTTAAAGGAAATTCGCCCCCGGCCCCCCATCCATCGGATATTCTCGTCACCTCACCTCGTCTGCGGAGGCGAAATGCCAGCGGAAGGGCCGCAAGCAATTCGCCGAGGCAATTCCGATACAAGCCGCCCTACGTTGCCATAGTGAGCTTTGCGCGAGAGTTTGCGTAGTAAGGTTGAAAAGTAGCGAGCGTGCAAATACCGGCTACAGCCATCACGAGCCCCTGCGCCAGAAACAGACGACGGTCAAGTGCCCAGGCGAGTATCAGTAAGCGCAACTATAACCGCCCACGAAATAACCACCCACTCCGGTCTCATTTCGAAGTAGAGCAGTGCGGCAAGGGCCGTTGTCCCAAAACAGCAGGCAACAACCCCCGCCATTTGCTCAATCCGTGAATCACCCGACGCCTGTCGCATTCGCTCATAGGCCCAGAAATAGGCAGCAATCAGCGGGAGCACCGTATAAATGCGCGGGTTAAGAATGTTGCCTTGATCCCCGGCATTCAAGTTCACAAAGAAGATGCGCACGGAACTCGGCGGCCAACAGCAATAAAGCCTGATGCCGTAAATAGAAACGGTCTCGCAGAATCCCGATTTCCAAAAGAAGCAGAGCCAGTACTCCCCAGCCTGATAGCAGCGCTGACCGGACGCAACTCAAACCAGATGACAAGCGCCAGTACAGCGTCTCTTCTGCCTACGAGTACACCAATGCTATGTATGGAACAAGAAGGCCTTGCCCGCTGCTTTTTCTTCGTGTGCCGATATAAAA